>OY763072.1:0-4528537 GCA_963666865.1 Dehalococcoidia bacterium | reverse complement strand
GCCGGTCGGAACGCCAACCGGATTACGCAATATGGAGCTACGATGAGAATTGGACCCGTAATCTCATCGCGGCGGCCAACGAAGCGATGCTCGCCGCCATGGCATGAGGGTACGCTCGGATACTCCGTCTTGATGGCAGCGAGCTGCCAGTCGACGACGCGTTAGTTCCAAAGGCCGGCGACTGGTAGCGCCGCCGCCCTTTCGCAACGCCGGTCATCGTCACCGGGCCCAGATCGGAATTGGGACGGCTTGCGCAGTAAGCCTCGTAGGTATGCAGGTTTCAGTCCGCCGCCGGCGGCGGATCTGCGTCGGCCACACGGTCCGTGTCGTCGTAGGCCGCTGCGCCGAGGTCGGCCAGGCGGCGGGCGATGAATTCTCGGTCCAGGTCCCAGACACGCTGGCATTCGTCGCAGGGCGAGTTGAAGAGCCGGTAGAAGGCGGCCGGCAACGATTCGCCGGCGCGGACCGGCGCGCGGGCGCCGTCGTAGTCCAGAACTTGACGGGTGTCTGGGTCAACGAAGAGGAAATGCTCTCTGGGGCAACTTTGGCAGGGGATGAGCACCACCACGGTATTTTCGGGTATCGGCATAGTCGTTTAGCTCCTGGTCGTGTCGTCGTGTCGCGGTTAGAACTCGGTAGCGCCGGTACCGGATCGTCTCTCCCCTGGGTGTGATCGGCCATCGCCGCGACGACGGGACCTCATTGCGATCCGAGTACGCCGTCATAGAGTTCGTCAGTTGGAATCGGTTGGTATGGAACCCATAGCATTGCAATCCATACCATTCAGTTCCACTGCATTGCATTCGATAGGAATGGATTCCGATGGTTTCCAGTGGACCGGATACGTTGCCAAAGGCGCGCAGAGCAGCCCACGGATACTGCGGTGAACCGGCGGCTCGGAACGCTTCGTTAGAATGACCTTACTATCTTGTTTCACGTCGGGGGTAAGGACATCATGCCCGTTTGCGATACCTGCGGGGTCCGGCTCGCGCCGCCCGTCCGCCAGCCGCATACCGTTTACGCCAAGAAACTGTTCGTCGTGGGCGGTCGGCATTACTGCCGGCATCACGTCATCACGGCCGCCGTGGCCGCCGGACTCGTAACCGAGGTCGCGGCCGGCGGGGACGCTTGAAACGTTTGCCGCCACCCGCAACAGCCACCGCTGGGATGCGATAGAGCGGCCAGCTGGTTGCTGGCCGCTCCGGGGGTAACGCCGACTCGGGCTAGGAGCCGCAGTTCGGCATGGGGTCGGGGGGCTGCTGGACAATCAGCCGCTCCACGTGCTGCGGGTTGAACTGCTCCAAGTGGTGGATGGTGATGTAGATGGTGGCGGCGGACAGGTCCAGTTGTTCGAACGTCGGCGCGGCCTCGGCGTCGCTCCGGGATTCGTCGGAACAGGCGCTTTCGTCAGCGCTGGCGCCGACGGTCACGGCCTGCACCTCGTTGCGGATGTGCTTGGCCGACGGCGGACGGTCAATGCCCACGCGGCGGGCAGCGGTCTCCAGGTCGGTGAGCAGGTGCTCGGCGCCCCAGATCACTTTCACGTTGGTGCGCTGGGCGTACTCTTCGATAACCGGGTCCGGGTCCATGTCGGTGAATACGACCACCGGAATGATGAAGGCCTTGTAGCCGGTGTTGCGGTAGATCTCATTGCGCAGGTCGATGGCGGCGTCGTCGGCCTGCCGCAAGGGGCTGGACTTGGCCTGACGCTCGTCCTGGGTATGGAGATGCCACTGGTCGTCGTCCAGGGAGTACTGGCCGCCCTTGACTTCGATAGCGAAGCGGGCGACGCCTTCCAGCCAGACGGCGAAGTCGGTGCGGTGAGGGCGCTCGGGGGCGCCCCACTCGTAGATGACGTAGCCGGCGCGCTGGCATTCTTCCAGGGTGGCAAAGACTTTGGCTTCGGCGCCGCGCTTGGGGTCGTCGCGGCGATCCTGTGGGAACTGCTTAGGGGAGATATTCATTCTTGATTCTCCTGTTTGATTGCTGCCCCGATGGTGGGGCGAGCAGAGTTGGTTGGATTTCACTGGTGGGTTGAGCCGCCCTTGGCGGGTGGGAAGCCACGGGGGGCGCCCTGGCGCGGCGCCGGAAGTTGGCGCCGCGGCGTGGGCCGGCGTCAACCGGCGGCGGATGGTGAATGAAACGCAATGGTGAATCTCCTGGTGTGATTGACGGACTTGGCTCAAGGGCGGCGTGGGCGCTAGGGCGACGGCACGGGAAAGACGGAACCGGCGCGATGACCAAATAACCTCAGCTGGCGGCGAGCTACTTCACAACGACTCGCAGGCCGCCCATCCCCCGTTCCCGTTCCCCCTCTCACTACACCAAACTTTCAGCTCAAGCCGCAGGCCTTACCTGGGGCGCAGCGTCAACGGCAAGTTAGATTGACCCGCGGGACCGGAGCTTCGGCGGCAGCAGCGGCAACCAGCCGTGCGCGGAATGCTGGTGGGTGGAACCGGCTTGACGCCGGCCAGCCGCCTGTCTCGTCGAAAGGGGTCGCCGGCCACTCGTCCCCCTCTCCCATCTTTCCCCTCGCTCACCACCCCGCAATTTCCGTATTGGCTGCTGGCGCGCGTTAGAGCATGGCCGCCGATTGATGCTCTCCTATGGCGAGGCGTCCGCGGCGTTGATCTGCGTCCGCAGCAGGCGCCCCAATTGCTGGACGACGGCGACGTTGCGCGCCATCGCTTCCCCGGTGGTGATCCAGACCGGTCGGTCGCCATCGTGCCCGACCATCTGCGACGGGACGGCTCTGGCCAGGCGGCAGCCCTGATGCACCAATGCCCTCACCTGCGCTTCGGTGGTCGTGCCTTCCACGACGGACTGCCTGGCGTCTTCCAGGGCGTTTTTCCAGCGGAGCAGGCTACGTCGAGCGTTGCCCCTTAACCCTTTGAGGACTGCGGTAGTGTGCTCGATCTGAACGTCGAGTTCGGCGACGACATCATCACGGTTGATATTGGTTTCGTTGTCATTCATGGCGCTGTACACACTCCTTTTGCGGATTTTCCTTGCGGCCCAGGCCGCCGCCCCATCTCCTCTCCCCTCCCTCTCATCGTCTCCTCCAATCAACGCTGGCCGTCAGTTACGTACTCCTTCCCCGGAACCGGAATGCTGAGTGCGGTAGGCGGCGATCAGGGAGTGGAGCTATTGGGGTCGTTAGAACTCGCGGGTCTTCCGCAGCCACTCTCGCCATTGGGGGTCGGGGTTGTACGACTCCGGCGAGCCTTGGTAGTAGCTTTGGGGCGGCGCGCCAGGCATGGCCGCGTTGCCCAGCCAGCCGTCGGGCGTCCAGACGTACAGCCATTCCGGGCTTGGACTCCAGTAATCGGCGAAGAACCGCTCGGTTCCGCCGCCGAACGCATAGGGCTGGCAGTTCATCCACAGTTGGCGGCGGTGGCAGAAATAGGTGATTGTTTCCTCGGGAGTGGTCTCCAACCACGCAACGGAGCCCAGACCGATGAGTTGGTGGATGGTTCGCTCGTCGGAGTAGTGTTGCAGCAGCCTGGCGCCCGCCTGGTCGGGATAGCCACCGTGCCCCAGATAGATGGCTCGGCCATTGCCCTGACGGTCCACTTTGCCGACGATGGCTCGTGTAGTCATTGGTTGTCTCTTGAAATTGTGAAACTCGGTGTGAGCGATTGGGGACCGATGCGCCGGCTATCCGACGCAGAACCCGTCGCCATTGCCGAGCACGCCATCAGGGTGTCCTGCTCCAATGTCCAGCAGCCCCACTGGGCAACTCGGGTTGCAACGCCACTCGGCGGATCCCGCCATTGAGTCCTTCGACAACCCTGAACTTTTCGGGCTGACTGACTCAGTTCCCGTCGGCGGTCCTTGGCGGACTGCCGGAACCCGCCGCCGAATACACCGGTGTGCGATGTCGGCGAAAGTCCCGCAAGGGAGAAATTGAAAGCGTGGCGGTGATGCTAAAATGAACTGCGTTGCCGAGCGCGCCCGTAATTCTTGCCGGGACGCGACACGGCCAAAGGGCAGGCGGTTCGCCGGCTTGAACCGAAACTTGACCGGCTTGCCGCTCTCATGGCCGAAATCCCCTGCTAGCTGGGAATAGACCAGACTCGCTGCGCGCAGGCTTTGGACTCACGCGATGCCAATCCCGGAAAATCAACTGAAAATCTGGGCCCAGCCGGGCACGGTCCAGGGGGCGAAGAACACCCACGCCGCCATTCGCAACGCTCTGGCAGGACATGGGTGGCCGGATGATGTTCGCTATCGCACGTACTTGCAGGGTTCCTACCGGAACAACACCCACCTGCGGCGCCAGAGCGACGTTGACGTGGTGGTGGAGCTGACTTCTTTTCCCGTTCGGGACGGTTCCCGGCTGCCCGATGCTCAGCAGAGATTGTTGAAAAGGGCATTCCCGGAGCCGGAATACGGCTGGCGACGGTTTCGCCGGGACGTGCTTCGTGCCGTTAACGACCGGTTCGGAGCATCGAGGGTTCGGGAAGGAAAGAAAACCCTCAAACTGGTGATGGAGTCCCCCGAAATCCCGGTCGACGTGGTGGTGGCGGTCCGCTACTTGAAATACACGGCGTATTCGGGCCAGCGCAGCTACAATCACACCGAAGGCATGGGGTTGTACCTGCCGACGGAAAAGCGGTGGACCGTCAGCTATCCTCACGTCCACCGACGCAACGGCGTGGTGAAGGAGAAGGCGACCAACTGGCGGTTCCGCCCCTGCATTCGGATGTTCAAGAACGCCCGCGCCCAACTGGTGGAAGAGGGCCGGCTGGCGCCGGCCACGGCGCGGTCGTACCAAATCGAGTGCCTTTTGTACAACATGCCGAACCGACTGCTGGCCGGCTCTTACCAGTCGGTCTATTCATCCGCTCTCTATTGGCTGCGCGGCAATGACCTGTCGCGGTTATTCTGTCAGAACCAGTTGGTTCCCATGTTCGGCGACGGCCCCGACTCGTGGAACGAAAGGGATGCCGGAACCCTGCTCGACGCTTTGGTCAAGCAGTACGAGGACTGGTAGCAGTCACGATGCACGATTACGCCATTGACTCCAGGGAGCGCGTCCTGGTGGTGAGGATACTGTTCATGGCCAGCGCTCTCGTGGCCGGGATTGCAACCATGCTCATCCCGTCCGACCTGATCCCTATGCGCTGGCTGCTTCCCATACCATCCATCGCCCTGGTCTTTGGAGTTTCCTATTGGGCCTTCGACAACTGGCTCTGGCGATGGCGGTTCCTGAGAACCATGCGGCTGATCAGCGTGCCGGACCTGCGGGGCGCATGGACGGGAACGGTCGCCAGTTCCTATACAGGATTTGAGACTGACCAACCGGTGACGATCACCATCGAGCAGACCTGGACCAAGCTGGCGGTGCGTCTGAACGCCGCCGAGTCCCGCTCCTGGAGCGTAACCGCCTCGGTCCTCACCAACGCGCCGGAAGGATTGGTACTGACCTATCTGTTCGACAACGAACCCAAACCCGAAGCCGTCAAGACGATGCAGCGGTTTCGAGGCACAACGGTGCTGGTCAGAACCGACTCCGACCGGCTCGAAGGCCACTATTACACGGGGCGAGGGAGAGCAACCCACGGGTCGCTCAGACTGCGCCGCCGAAAAGCGGCCGGGCCAGCAAATTGAAGCCCAAGACACCAAAATAGAGACCGTTGAAGGACGCCTGGGTATGCGTATCGAGGTTCACGACACCAAGATAGAAAACGCCGAACGTCGGTTGAACGCGAAGATCGACGGCCATCAAACAAAATAGGAGGAGCGGCGTAGGCGGGCGGAACCGCCAAGCGGTAAGCCAGCGGGACCGATCCCACGGCGAACACCGCCCGGGTTGCCGCAAATGAACTTCAGAGCGGCAGGTAAGGCTCGTCCTCCGGTTCAGCCGCGTCGGCCTCGGCCATGCGGTAGCCGACGCGGGGAACGGAGAAGATCCAGGTGGGGTCGCGGGCGTCGTCGCCCAGCTTGCGGCGCAGCCGCAGCAGGACACCGCGCAGCGCCCGCATGTCGCCCTGGTCGGGTCCCCAGACCTGCCGCAGCGCCTGCTCGTGGGTCAGCACCTGTCCTGCGCTGGCAGACAGCGCGCGGAGCAGGTCGTACTCCTTGGCGGTGAGTTCCACCGGCTGACCGGCCAGGGTGACCTGACGTTGGGCGTAGTCCACGGTGAGGTCGCCCTGGACGTAAGGTTCGGCGGACTCGGTCCAGTGCGCGCCCCCCCCCGACCATCTCCGCAGTGCGGCCCCGACCCGGGCCATCAGTTCCGTCGGGGAGAAGGGCTTGACGATGTAGTCGGCGGCGCCCATCTCGAAGGCCCGGGCTACCACCTGGTCGCCGCCGTAGGCGGAGAGGAAAACCACCGGCACGTCGGCGACGCCGGACAGGTCCCGCATCAGCTCAATGCCGTCAGCGCCGGGCAGCATCATGTCCAGCAGGACCAGACGGGGCCGGTTTGCCGCCATCAGGCGGAGGGCCTCTTCAGGGTCGGCGGCGACGATGGGTTGGTAGCCTGCCTGGGAGAGCGCGCTGCGGACGTGCATCAACGTCTGCGGGTCGTCGTCCACCACGAGGATGGGAACGCCGCCCTCTCCAGCCGCCGGCTCGTCCGCATCCAGGAGCGAATGGCGCTCGGTTGACACCGTTGCCGCGGCGGGCAGCGTGAAGGTGAACCGGGAGCCGAGACCAAGCCCGCCGCTCTCGGCCCGGATGCGTCCGCCGTGGGCCTCCACGATACCCTTGCAGATGGTCAGGCCCAGGCCGGTGCCGCCGCCGCGGTCGTCGCTCCCGCTGCGGGTAAACCGACGGAACAGGCCCGGCAACTGCTCAGAAGGTATGCCTCTTCCTTCGTCCACAACGGCGAAGGCAACGTGGTCGCCCTCCGGGACGGCGGCCACCCGGATCGGGGACGAGACGGGCGAGTTCCGAGCCGCGTTGGATAGCAGGTTGCCGATGACCTGGACGATGCGCGACCGGTCCGCCAACACCAGAGGCAGGTCGGGCGCCAGGTCGATGTCCAGGCTGTGCCGGCCCCCGGCGCTGAGGAAGGCGCTGCGGGCTCGATCCACCAGGGTGGCGACGTCGGCCGGTTCGGGACTGACGGGCAGCGCGCCGGTCTCGATGCGGGCCACGTCCAGCAAGTCGCCGATGAGGTCGCGCATAGTTTCGGCCTGATCGACGATGATGCGCTGGAACTGGCGCAGTTCGACGGTGTCCAGTTTGGCGGCGGCGTCCAGAACGGTGGCGGCGGAGCCCCGGATGGAGGTCAAGGGAGTGCGCAACTCGTGGCTCACCATGGCCAGGAATTCGGCGCTCAGCCGTTCCTGCTCCTCCAGGTGCGTCAGGTCTTGCAGAGTGACCATGAAAGACTCGATGTCGCCGCCCTCGTCGCGGATGGGCGTGGCGTTGACCAGGACGGTCACGCTGCAACCGTTGGGAGCGCTGAGCGTCAGCCGTTCGGCGCGCACCGTCTCGCCGGCGCTCAGGGCCTCGGCCAGGGGCAATTCCCGCAGAGAAAATTCCCGCCCGTCGGCGCGTCGAACCGTCAGTGTTTCCAGGAGTTGCTCCGCCGGCTGGTTCACCTCCGTCAAGCCGTCCACGATGCGGGTCGCCTCCCGGTTGAAGGACACCGGCGCGCCGGTCCTGGCGTCGAAGACCACGATGCCCACCGGCGAGGTTTCCACCAGGGTCTCCAGGGCGGCGCGGGCCTTTTGCTCCTCCCGATGCTGCCGGGCATTGGCAACGGCCAGGGCGGCCTGGGCCGCGAACATCACCAGAGTCTCCTCGTCCTCGGCGCTGAACTCCCGGCCGGCGTCGTCATGGCCCACGTGGATGTTGCCCACCCGGGCGCTCTCGTGAAGGATGGGAACGGTCAGGAAGGAACTGGTGGACACCGGCGGATGAAAATCAGGCAGTCCCAGGGCGCTGACGTGGCCGGAGAAGTCCGCCACCCGCCAGGGTTCAGGCATGGCGTTGACGTACTCGAACAGTTCCTGGCCTCCCGGCATCTGCCACAGCGACTGCGCCTCCTCCGGGGATAGGCCCGTGGCGAGGAAGTCCTCCACTTTACCGTCGCCGTCCAGGGTGGTGAGCACGCCGTAGCGGGCGTCGGTCAGGTCCCGGGCGGCGTCCAGGACCCACTGTAGAACCTCGTCCAACTCCAGGCCGCGGTGGATGCGGAGGCCAGCCTCGCCCAGGCGGGTCAGGCGATCCAGCAGCAAGGCGATACGCTGGCCGTAGTCGTCGTTTCGTGCCTGCGTCAACTACTCACCTCGCTGGGGATCACGCTGGTCTCCCATCGAACGGGGCCAAGCGTACCATATCACAACCCGAACCAGCCCTTTCATCACCGTCATCATCGTTCTCACGCGTACCCACTTGGCGACGGGAAGGGCGTCGCGCGCCGGCGCGGTGAGTGAGCCGCAACGGACGCAAGCCCCCGAGAGTTCGTCGTTAACTGATCTAACAAAACTCTTTATATTATAGTTATAATCTAACTATTAGCAATAGTGTTATGCTACAGAATTATTAATTACTAAAATCTGTGGACAATGGCCGAAACAAGTAATAGTATGTCGCCATATATCGGTAGCGAGATGTCGCATCATCGTTGTCGATAAAGTGATCAGGCAGCGGCGCGCCGGCCAGCCGCCCGCGTTAACTGTCGCCGCCGATGATAACGGACATACGGATACTGGAGGCAAACCCGATGGTTAATCGCATTGCTTCATCCCGGCGCGGCCTCGGCTTCACCCCGCTCCGCGCGATTTTAGCCCTGGCCGCGGTGGCCCTGCTGGCCGCCGGCGGATTCCTGGCCCTCTCCCTGACGCCCGGCCAGACCGACGTCGCCTCGGCCCATGGCGGCACACCCTCGGACCACGGGGTAACCATCACGAAGTCCGCGAGTTGGCCGGCCAATAACACTTTTAAGACCGGGCAGAGCGCCACCTACACCGTCGTGCTAAGCGACGACCAAGTGCCCACCGAGCATTACACGGCGGTTGAGCCGACGCTGACGAACACCAACGCCAACTTCACGGTGTCGCCCGCCATCGTCTGGTTCACCCCCAGCAACTACAAGATACCGCGGACCTTCACCGTAACGGCGAAACAGGACGACAATGACAACACGGATGGCAGCGCCACCATCACGCATGAGCTCTCCGTGTACACCGGTGAGACTCAATACACCCGGCATTCACTCAGCGGCGACGGCATCATAAATGTCGACGAGAAGGACATCTCCGAGTGCCCGACCATCGATATTGACAGCGCGATTGCAACGAACGCGGAAACCTACCGTGTCACCGGACAGAGATGGCGGTGGAACACCAACGCCTCGAAGTGGGGCGACCGGAACGACTGCCGATCGTGGGCGAGTGAGGGGAACCGGAGCGGCAAGTGGACCCCCGCCCGCTTCTACAAGTTCTCCATAACCGGGCAGGCGCGGGACGTGACCGTCACCATGGAGACGGAACACCTCGACGGGGCGCTCTTCCTGCGCCGCAACGAGAAGTGGGGCACGATAGAGGCCAGGGACGCCAACTTGCAGTACACCAACGGCAAGCCGGTCGCCCGCGTGCGGAAGAACCTGGGCCCCGGAACCTACTACATCGAGGCCACCACCCCCGGCTGGAACCAGAAGCATAACGGCTCTGAAGCCAGAGTCGGCGCCTTCAAGATTACCGTCACCGGCCTGAACGACGATATCGACACGACGCCGGAATGCAACGTCCACAGCCTGGCCGACAACGGCGTGGCAAAAGACCATGCCACCTGGGACGGCAGCTGCGATTCGTACTGGGTCAAACCCTACAAGAAACAGCCGACCCGGTCCAACGCCCGCTGGTACAAGTTCAGCGTGGCGGAGCGCGGCCTGTACACCATCACCCTGAAGTCCAACGAAGCCAACGCCTGGCTCTTCCTGCGCAGCGGCGCCGACAACAAGTCCGGCGCCTACATAGTGCAGAACAACCGCGACGTCGCCCGCGGGGTGCCTTTCAAGCACAACTTCCCCTGGGACTCCCGCATCCAGCGCTGGCTGGACCCCGGCGACTACACCGTGGAAGCCACCAACTGGAGCTCCGGCATCGACCCGCCCCACGTAACCGGCCCCTTCACGCTGAAGGTCAGAGAAGTCCGGCTCGGCGTGGCCAATCCCTCCGAAACGCTCCTGGCCACCAGCGCCACCCTGTCCCTCTCCGGCTGGGACACGGATCCCGTCAACAACGACATCGAAGACGACGGCCCGTGGTACTACCAGGCCAGCGCCGGCCCCTATGCCGCCTGCTCCACGGCCCAGACCGGAACCACCGTGACCCTCACCGGCCTCTCCCCCGACACCGCCTACACCTACGACGCCTACCAGGACGCCGGCTGCACCAGCCTGATTGCGACCACAACGCTCCGAACCCAGTCCGTGTTCGTGATCAACAATGATTCGACCACGGCAGTATCGGTGCCTGAAGGCAGCACGAGAACTTACACCGTCAAGCTGCGCAACCGGCCCAACGCCAACGTCACCGTGACCATCGCGGCCGGCGCGGGCGACGGCGACATCACCGTCAAGGACACCGACGACGCCACGACGGGCGACCAGACCACCGCAATCACCTTCACCCCGGACAACTGGAATACCGCCCGGACGGTCACCCTGTCCGCCGGTGAAGATACCGACATTCTGGACGGCTCCCGGAACATCATCCACACGGGCAGCAGCAGCGACGCCAACTACAACGGCGCCACCGGAACGCTCACGGCCACCGAGAGGGAAAACGACAAGGGCATCGTGTTCTCCTCAACCAACGTGTTCGTTCCTGAAAACGGAACCGCCACCTACACCGTCCGGCTGAGCGTTCGCCCCTCCGGCAGCAACACCACCGTAACCATGACCGAAAACCCGACGGGGGCTAACAGCGACCCCCACATCACCGTGTCCAGCCCATCCAACAAGGTGCTGACCTTCACCCCGATCAACTGGAAAACCCCGCAGACGGTGACGCTGTCCGCCGCCGATGACCCCGACACCACTGCCGGAACGCGCCTTATCGGGCACGTGACCGGCGGCGGCGGCTATCCCGCCATAACCAAGATGCTCCTCGCCACCGAGGTTGAAGACGACCAGAGCATCGTGCTTTCGCCCACCGCCGTGAATGTCAATGAAGGCGGCTCGGCAACCTACACCGTGAAGTTGAACATGGCTCCCTCTGCCAACGTCAGCGTCGCGCTGACGGCGACCGGCGACGCCGACATTACCTTCAGCCCGTCGTCCCTTGCCTTCACCACGGACAACTGGAGCACCGCGCAGACGGTGACCGTGAGTGCCGCCCAGGACAACGACGTGGGGAACGGAACCAAGGTCATCACCCACACCGCCACCAGCACGGACGCCAACTACAACAACGGCGTCGCCTCGCTGACCGTCACCGAGCAGGACAACGACACCGCGTCCGCCACCGTCGTGCTGCGGAACGCCGCGGACAGCGGCAACATCACCGCCCTCAACGTAACCGAAGAGGCTACCGCCGGCGCGTCCTACAGTGTCAAACTGAGCCACCAGCCGGGCGCAAACGTAACCGTTACCGTCGGCGGAGGAACCGGCGACGCGGACATTACGGTGAAAACCCCGTCGAACGGGCAGTTGACCTTCACTCCCAACAACTACTCCACCGCGCAGACGGTGACCCTGGAAGCCGCCGCGGACAACAACGACGTGGGGAACGGAACCAGGCAAATTACCCACTCCGCCAGTGGCGGCGGCTACAGCGCGTCTGCCACGCTCACCGCCACCGAGCAGGACAACGACACCGCGTCCGCCGCCATCGTCCTGCGCAACGCCGCGGACGACGCCGACATCACCACCCTGGACGTGACCGAACAGGACACCAACGGCGCGTCCTACAAGGTCAAGCTCAGCCACAAGCCGGGCGCGAACGTGACCGTGACGCTGGCCGAAAGCACGACGTCGCCCAACAACGACACCGACATCACGGTGAAGGCCCCGACCGGCAAGTCGCTGACCTTCACGCCCGACAACTACTCCACCGCGCAGACGGTGACCCTCCAGGCCACCGATGACACCGACAAGCTCCAAGGGAAGCGCGACATCATCCACACCGCCAGCGCAACGGGCGGTTACAGCGCCAGCGTCACCGCCACGCTCACCGCCACCGAAATCGATAACGACAACACTATCGTTTTCCGGAACGCGGCCGACAACGCCATCACCAGCCTTGAAGTGGCGGAAGGCGGCAGCGCTACCTATAAGGTGAAGCTGAACATTGCGCCCTCGGCCAACGTCACCGTTGCGCTGACGGCGACCGGAGACAGCAGCATTACCTTCAGCCCGTCGTCCCTTGCCTTCACCACGGTCAACTGGAGCACCGCGAAGCCGGTGACCGTGAACGCCGCCCAGGATACCGACCTGCTGAACGGATCCAAAAACATCGTCCACACCGCCACCAGCACTGACAGCCAATACAGCGGCACAGCGGCCACCTTGGGCGTAACGGAAGTTGACGACGACAAGGGCGAAATCGTCATCAGGAACGCGGCCGACAGCACTGACATCACCGGCCTCGACGTACCGGAAGGCAGCACGGCAACCTACAAGGTCGAGCTGAACAAGCAGCCCCGCTCCGACGTCACCGTTGCCATCAGCGCGGGCAGTGGCGACCCGGACATCACCGTCAAGGATACCGACGACAGCCAGAGCGGCGACCAGACGACCAACATCACCTTCACCCGGATCAACTGGAGCACCGCGCGGACCGTAACCCTGGCCGCCGCTGAGGACTCGGGCGCGGCGATGGACGGCACCCGCACCATCACCCACACCGCCAGCGGCACGAACACCGGCTATGCCGCCGTCACCAAGGACCTGGCGGCCAAGGAGCTGGACGACGACAAGACCATCATCCTGATGGACTCCGGCGGCTCCAACGACATCAGTTCCATAATCGTCGCCGAGAACGCCACGGCGACCTACAAGGTGAAACTCGGCCACCAGCCGCCATCCGGAGACGACGTAACCGTCACGCTGGTCGTGTCCAACGCCACCAACAGCACCATCACCGTCGACACCAACTCCGGAACGCCGGGCAACCAAAACACGCTGACCTTTACGAATGGGAATTGGAGCACCCTCCAGGAAGTCACCGTCGCGGCGGCCACGGACAGCGACTCCACGAATGGCACCGCGAAAATCACGCACACCGCGTCGGGCGGGCGGTTCCACAACATAACCGCGGCCCTGACGGTGAAGGAAAACGACAACGGCAACAACGTTACTCCCAGCGGAGAGAACGAGGCGCCCGGCAACGTGGGCAGCGTGAGCGCGAGCCGCAGCGGCGGGAGCATCGCGGCCAATTGGAACGCGCCGGACGGGGCGACCAAGTACCACGTAACCTACACCACCGACGGCGGGAGCAGTTGGTCGCTGGCGGCGTTGGCCCACGACACCAACAGCATCACCATCGCCAACGCGGACTCCGGCAAGGAGTACAAGGTGGGGGTGAGGGCCGGCAACGACCACGGCTGGAGCGGCTGGGTGAACTCCAACACCGTGCCGGCGCAGGCCCAGCAGCAGCAACCGGATCCGGAACCGCAGCCGGTTGACCCGCCGGGCAACGTGGGCAGCGTGAGCGCCAGCCGCAGCGGCAGTAGCATCGCGGCCAGCTGGAACGCTCCCGACGGGGCGACCAAGTACCACGTCACCTACACCACCGACGGCGGCAAGAGCTGGTCCCTGGCCGCGTCGGCGCACACCGGCACCAGCATCAGCATCAACGCCAGTAACGACAAGGCGTACATCGTCGGGGTGCGCGCCGGCAACGACGCCGGCTGGAGCGGCTGGGTCAACTCCAACGAGGTGCCCAAGGCGGTGACGCCGCCGGCCAAAGTGGAGTCGGTCAGCGCCACCCACAACGGCGGCAACGTGTCCGCCAGCTGGAACGCCGTCAGCGGCGCCACCAAGTACCACGTAACCTACAGTACCGACGGTGGGGGAAGCTGGTCGCTGGCCGCGTTGGAGCACACTTCCACCAGCATCACCATCGCCAACGCCGACAGCGCCAAGACGTACGTCGTCGGGGTGCGGGCCGGCAACTCCGCCGGCTGGAGCGGCTGGGTGAACTCGCCCCCCGCCTCGAATTAGGCGGCGCGGGAGGCCCGCAATCCGACCCGACCCGACACAGCATGACAACGCCGTCGCCTCCCAGCGGCGGCGTTGCCGCAAATGCCGAACCGGTAGCGCAGACATTCCTGTCTGCGGCGGCTCCCACAGGCAGGAATGCCTGTGCTACCGGGATGCCCTTCAATCGTGAACACTTACTTACTCACTTGAAGCCCCACCCCCACTACTGGATTCCGGCTTGCGCCGGAATGACGGTCCCGACTGCGTAAGGACTTTTTAGGATTAGCAGGATTGAGTTGGCTGCGGCCAGCCTGGAGGAGGGTAGCAATCCTGAAAATCCGCATCGTCCCGTAAATCCGGCTTCTGACGACTTCCCATCCCCGCAACCCCCACGGTAGCGCAGACATTCCTGCCTGCCGCGGTTTCCACAAGCAGGAATGCCGGCGCTACCTGGACTCTGAACAGTTACCCCCAACCCAAGCCCTAGAGCAGGCAACAATGTAAACGCAATTACGGAGGCCCGGTGATGTCGCGCTACCCTCGCGTTGTCCGCAACCGTTTTCCTCTTGCCGCAGCGATTGCGCTCCTGGCGGCCCTGGCAGCAGCTGTCCTGCTGACGGGGCCGCCGTCTTTGGTTCACGCCGCCAACGAGCCGGTCAGCCTGACCCTGACCGCCAGCAGCGGCAAAATCACCGCGTCCTGGACCGCCCCCGACGTGGGCACGGGTGTAATCAACGACTACGGTTACCAGTACAAGAAACAATCCGAATCCAACTGGAGTACCGAGGCCACCACCACCGCCACCAGCGTCGAAATCACCGGCCTGGACAACGGCGTAACCTACGACGTGCGGGTGCGCACCCGGTACACGCCGGCGGGTTCCAACACCGCCGAGTACAGCGCCTACGTCAAAACCTGGACCACGCCGGGGACGGCGCCGGGGGCGGTCACCGGGGTCACGTTGACCTCGGGCGACGGCAAGATCATCGTTACCTGGGGCTTGACCTCCGCGGTGCCGCCGGTCTCGTCATACGGCGTGCGCTACCGCCAGAAGGACTCCAACACCTGGGTGAGCCTCAGCGACCCCACCGACGTGACCATGGTCGGGACGGCGCTCACCACCGACGAAACTTCCCACGGATCCGGCGGCGACCCGCTGGACCTGGGCGAAATCACCCACGCTACGCTGACCGCCCGCGAAATCTCGTTTGTCAACGAATCCGTGGGCACGGGCAGCAACGCCAAGTCCGGCGTGTATCGCCTGAGCGACGGCATCAGGAGCATGAACTTCCGGGCCCATACCCTCAAGTTCAGCAATGAGGCCACGGTGAAAGTCCGTTACGCCGCCACCAAGCCCACGGCGTCGAATCTGCACACTCACGGCACGGAACTGTGCACCCAAGACGCCGCCCTGCCAAACTTCACCGCCGTCTGCTCCGGCAACATCAACGACGCCACCGGGTCAATCCCCACCGGCGGGTACCTCTGGGCTTACACGGTGGACAGCGAGACGGCGGTCAGCCGCAACTGGGTTATCCAAAATCCCAAGCCGGCCTTTGACAACAGGCGGGCCGTCATCACCGGCGTCACCAACGGCACCGAGTACGAGGTGGAGGTGAACGCCACCAACCCGGCGGGTTCCAGCGCGTCGTGGTCAGACACGTCCAGTACCAAAGCGGGCGGCCCCGACGCGCCGGCCGCGCCTACCCTCACTTCGGGCAACGCGCAGATTTCCGTCAGCTGGACGGCGCCGGCCAACAACGGCTCGGCCATCACCGATTACGACGTGCAGTACAAGGCCAAGACGGTCAATACCTGGACCAGCCATACCTTTACGGGTACGGGCACGTCCACCACCATCAGCAGCAGCATCGCCAACGGCACCGAGTACGAAGTGCAGGTACGCGCCACCAACGGCAACGGAACCGGCGAGTGGTCGCCGTCGGCGACGCTGAAGGCCGGCGTCCCCGCCGCCCCCGCCGCGCCCACGCTGGCCTCGGGCAACGCCCAACTGTCGGTCAGTTGGACGGCCCCGGCCGACAACGGCTCCACCATCACCGATTACGACGTGCAGTATTCGTCTGACAACGGAACCACCTGGACGGAATGGAACGCCAGCGACACCAGTACCACCACCAGCGCAACTATTACCACGTTGACCAACGGAACGTCGTACCAGGTGCAGGTTCGGGCGGGCAACACCCACGGCGACGGCCCCTGGTCGCCGACGGCGACGCTGAAAGCCGGCCTGCCGGCTGCGCCGGCCGCGCCGACGCTGACGTCGGGCAACGCGCAACTGGCGGTCAGCTGGACGGCCCCGGCCGACAACGGCTCGAGCATCACCGATTACGACGTGCAGTATTCCTCTGACGGCGGAACCACCTGGACGGAATGGAACGCCAGCAACACCAGCACGACGACCAGCGCCACCATCACCCCGTTGACCAACGGAACGTCGTATCAAGTGCAAGTGCGCGCGGGCAACACCCACGGCGACGGCCCGTGGTCGCCGTCGGCGACGCTGAAAGCCGGCCTGCCGGCCGCTCCCGCCGCGCCCACGCTGACGCCGGGCGGCACGACGTTGACAGTGACCTGGGTGGCCCCGTCGGCCAACGGCGGTACGCTGAGCGGCTTCAAGGTGCAGTACAAGCAGTCGTCGGATGCCACGTGGACGGCGCACACCTTCACGTCCACGGGCAGCACCACCTCCACCAGCATCGGCAGCCTCACCAACGGCACGGCCTACGACGTGCAGGTTCGGGCCACCAACGAGCACGGCGACGGCCCGTGGTCGCCCACGGCGTCGGCAACGCCGGCGCAGGCGCCAGACGCGCCGGCCAAGCCGACTATATCCGGCGGCAACTTTATGTTGTGGACGGCGCCGGCCAACAACGGCGCTGCCATCACCGATTACGACGTCCGGTACTCGTTGGACAGCGGTTCTACCTGGACCGAGTGGGACCCGACCTCAACCTCTACTACGACATTCCTCAGCCTGGTGGCCCTGCCCGGCGGCCAACCGTTTGTACTACAGGTACGCGCGGAGAACTCCGCCGGCGCCGGGGCCTGGTCGCCTTCATCGGAAAGCGTGACGTTGCCGAAGCGAGCGCCGGACAAGCCCGACCCGCCGCGTCTCGCGCCGGGCAATCAGTCCCTGGGTGTCAGCTGGACGCCGCCGGAAAGCAACGGCGAACCCATCACCGACTACGCTGCGCGTCATTCGTTAGACGGATCTAACTGGACCAACGTGTTAACCGGCGCGTCGGACACGGCCACTTCGACCACCATCAGCGGCCTGACCAATGGCAATACCCCCTACGTGCAGGTGCGGGCCACCAACTCCATAGGCGACAGCGCCTGGTCGGATTCGGCCACGCAGAAAGTAGGCGTTCCGGCTGCGCCGGCCGCGCCCACGCTGACGCCGGGCAACGCGCAACTGGCCGTCAGCTGGACGGCCCCGGCCGACAACGGCTCGGGCATCACCGATTACGACGTGCAGTATTCCTCCGACGACGGAACCACCTGGACGGAATGGAACGCCGGCAACACCGGCACCTCCACCAGCGCCACCATCACCACGTTGACCAACGGAACCGAGTACCAGGTGCAGGTTCGCGCCGCCAACACCCTCGGCGATGGGCCGTGGTCGCCGTCGGCGACGCTGAAGGCCGGCGTCCCCGCCGCGCCGGCCGCGCCGACGCTGGCCTCGGGCAACGCGCAGCTGGCGGTCAGCTGGACGGCCCCGGCCAACAGCGGCTCGGCCATCACCGATTACGACGTGCAGTATTCGTCTGACAGCGGAAGCACCTGGACGGAATGGAACGCCGGCAACACCAGTACCACCACCAGCGCCACCGTCACCACGTTGACCAACGGAACGTCGTATCAAGTGCAGGTACGGGCGGGCAACACCCATGGCGATGGGCCGTGGTCGCCGTCGGCGACGCTGACGCCCGGCCTGCCGGCCACGCCGGACAAGCCCACCGTAGAGCCGGGCAACCGCTCGCTGACGGTGAAGTGGACGGCGCCGGCGGACAACGGCTCCCCCATCACCGACTACGACGTGGAGTACCGCACCTTCAGCCAGGCCAAACTGGGCAACTGGGTGCATTGGAATCCCAGCGAAACCAGCACCTCCACCACGACCACCATCACCGGAACCGATAACGGCACTGACTACCAGACCCGGGTGAAGGCGCGCAACAGCGCCGGCGACGGCGGCTGGTCGCCTCACTCGGATGGTGTGAAGTCCGGCGCGCCGGCGACGCCGGCCGCCCCCGGCCTCACCCCCGGCTCGAACAAACTGGCGGTGACCTGGGCGGCGCCGGCGGACAACGGCTCCGCCATCAATAACTACGACGTGCGGTACAGGACCACCGGCGCTAGCGCCTGGACGCGGCTGGACTTTGGTCTTGGCATTACAGTGACGGGGACTCTGCCCAGCAACGAGACGTCCCACGGGTCGGCCGGCGACCCTATCGACACGGGCCAGTTGACCCACGCCGACCTGACCAAATTGGGGCTGTCCTTCACCCGCGAGTCGGTGGGAACCGGCGCCAACGAGAAGTTCGGCGTTTATAAGCTGAACGACGGCATGAAGGAGATGAAGTTGGGTATAGTCGCCGGCGGAGTGACCGGTCAGGTAGCGGTGCGCTACGCCGACACCAAGCCGTCGGCGGATAACCTACATACCCACGGCTCGCTGACTTGCACGGCCGGTTCTCCAACGTGCGGCAGTGACAATGCCATTGGCCCGTTGCCCAGGAACAGCTACTTCTGGGCGTACACTACGGCGAGCTCGACGCTCACCACCGCGATCTGGCTTTTTTCAGACCTGGACGTGGCGGCCCTTGACCGCGCCCTGGACATCACCGGCCTGACCACCGGCACGGAGTACGAGGCGCAGGTGCGGGCCAGCAACGCCCACGGGGACGGCGGCTGGTCGCCCTCGGCCATGGCCCGCGTGGGCGCCCCGTCGGCGGTGCGCTACCTATGCGCCCATCCCAAAAACGGCGCGCTGCTGGTGGACTGGTGGGAGCCGGCGACGACCAACGGCGCGATTACCGACTACGACCTGCGCTACCGGGAGGTGGGAACCACCGCCTGGACGGAGTGGCAGCCCAGCGTAACCAGCACGACCCGCTCGGCGACGATAACCGGCCTGACCAACGGCAAAGACTACGAGGTGCAGGGCCGCGCCGAGAACGCCAACGGCGCCGGCCCCTGGTCGGCGTCGGAAATCATGCGGGCCGGCGTGCCCGGTGCGTTCACGCGGCCCTCGATTGCGCCCCGCTTCTGGGACTTGACCGCCACTTGGGACACTCCCACAGACACCGGCGGCTCCGCCATCACCGACTACGACGTGCAGTACCTGAACTCGGACGAACTGCCCGAGGACTCTCGGGGCATTCCAGTCATCCCGAAGAACGCCAATGGAAACGAGGTCTGGGACCTCCTGCCCTGGATTGACTGGCAGAAGGATACGGTGAGCACGGTTCGCAGTACGCAGATAACCGGTCTGGATCCCCTGACCGCCTACTGGACGCGCGCGAGGGCGGTCAACTCCTACGGCGACGGCGTCTGGTCGGGGCCTGGCGCCGACCGGACGTATCGACCAGACCAGGACAGGCTATGCTCCCGGACCGGCACGACCACGCTGCACCTGGGCTGGCGTTGCGACATCGAGGCCGGCGTCGATGGCGTCGGCTCCTTCGACAGCTCCTCAATCACCACGGGAACCGGCTTACTCAAAGCCAGAGAAAGCAACGGCGCCGACCAGGCTACGTTTACTGCCATAAACCACGATGGCGGGTCGGCGACGGTGACCACGACCAAGGCCGGCGTCACGGTGGACACCTTTGCCATCAGCGTGCCGGCATTCGCCATCGCCAGCGCTACGGCCAGCGACGCCACCCCGGCCGCCGGCGATACCTTCATCGTGACCGTCACCCTGGACAGTCCGCTCCACCATGCGACGCGCAAGAATATACATGACAGCAACCGGAACCCCATCGCCGGCAAGTACGCCCGCAGCTGGGTTACGCTGGAAATGCCCACGGGCTGGACGGCGGTGAATCCAAACGAAGGCACCGCGACGGCGCCGGTGGAGGTGGTGAGCTACCTCGGCAAAACGGTCCGGTTCACGGTCAGCGTTCCCGCCGACGCCACCGCCGGCGCGCAGACCATCAAGGTGAAGGCCAACACCGTAGATCTCCGGGACGATTGCGTCACCAACCCCAACTGCCTCGAGGGCATCAAGGACGAGGAAATCGCCAATCTCAGCGTCACCGTGGCCAGCAGCCTGGTGAGCATGATGGTGTCCGGCATGGCCGCCGCCGCGCCGCCGGCCGCCGTGGCCAGCGTCAGCGCCAGCCGCAGCGACGGGAGCATCGTCGCCTCCTGGCCGGTGGCCGCCACCTCCACCAAGTACCACGTCACCTACACCACCGACACCGGGCCCAACAAGAGCTGGACGCTGGCCGCCCTGGAGCATCCCACCAACAGCATCACCATCGCCGAGGCGGACGCCGCCAAGCCGTACATCGTCGGGGTGCGGGCCGGCAACGCGGCCGGCTGGAGCGGGTGGGTCAACTCCGACGCGGTGCCGGCGGCAGTAACGACGCCACCGGGCAGCGTCTCCGGCCTCAGCGCCAGCCGCAGCGACGGGAACATCGTAGCGTCCTGGGATGCCGTTGACGGCGCGACCAAGTACCACGTCACCTACACCACCGACGTGGGCAATAACAAGAACTGGCAGCTGGCGGCCCTGGAGCATCCCACCAACAGCATCACCATCGCCAACGCCGACGACGGCCTGCCCTACAAGGTGGGCGTGCGGGCCGGCAACGCCGCCGGCTGGAGCGGCTGGGTGAACTCCGCTACGGTGCCACCGGCGGCGACGGCGACGCCGCCGGCCGCGGTCTCCGGCCTCAGCGCCAGCCGCAGCGGCGGCAACATCGTCGCCAGTTGGGACGCCGTTGACGGCGCCACCAAGTACCACGTGACCTACTCCACCGACGGCGGGTCGAGCTGGTCGCTGGCCGCCGATGCTCACGCCACCAACAGCATCACCATCGCCAACGCGGACGACGGCCTGCCCTACAAGGTGGGCGTGCGGGCCGGCAACGCCGCCGGCTGGAGCGGCTGGGTGAACTCCGACACGGTGCCGGCGGCGGGGACGCCGCCCGCCGCGGTGTCCGGCCTCAGCGCCAGCCGCAGCGGCGGCAGCATCGTCGCCAACTGGGACGCCGTGAGCGGGGCCACCAAGTACCACGTCACCTACACCACCGACGGCGGCAAGAGCTGGTCGCTGGCCGCGGACGCTCACGCTACCAACAGCATCACCATCTCCAACGCCAGTAACAACAAGGCGTACATCGTCGGGGTACGGGCCGGCAACGCCGCCGGCTGGAGCGGGTGGATGAACTCCAACGAGGTTCCGATGGCGCTGACGCCGCCGGGCAGCGTCGGATCGGTCAGCGCCACGCACAACGGCGACACCGTGTCCGTCACCTGGGACGCCGTTGGCGGGGCGACCAAGTACCACGTGACCTACAGTACCGACGGCGGGGGAAGCTGGTCACTGGCCGCGTTGGAGCATGACACCAACAGCATCACCATCGCCGACGCCGACAGCGCCAAGACGTACGTCGTCGGGGTGCGGGCCGGCAACGCGGCTGGCTGGAGCGGCTGGGTCAACTCGGCGCCGGCCTCGCACAGCGGCGGAGGTACGTAGCATCATCGTTTAAAGCCACGCTGACTCACACCATCGGCCGCAATGGAATGAAACGAAATGGGCGCGGCGGCCCCCGGCGCTGCCGAACGGCGCCGGAGATGACCGCGTAAATTTGGAGACCGACCATGCTGAACGGATACTTGACCCGACACGCCTGGCCCATTGGCCTGCTGTCCCTGGCCCTGCTGCTGACGCTGGCGGCGTTGGTGGCCCTGCTTCCGCCTTCGCCCGCCGCTGAGGCCCAATCGCCGCCGGCCACGCCGGCCTCGGTGACCCTCACCCGCGCCGACGGGAAGGTTACCGCCGACTGGCCCGCCGCCTCCGGCGCCACCAAGTACCACGTCACCTACACCACCGACGGCGGCGGCAGTTGGCACGCTCCGGTTGATAACCACACCGACTGGCAGACCAACAGCATCACCTTCAACGCCGACAACGGTAAGTCGTACATCGTCGGCGTCCGCGCCGGCAACTCCCACGGTTGGAGCGGCTGGCGCAACTCGCCGGCGGCCGGCCCCTTCGTGCCGACGCCGACACCCACCCCGACATCGACACCTACCCCTACCCCGACGCCTACCGTTGCGCCCACGGCGACGGCCACGCCGTCGCCCACGCCCACGCCGGCCCCGAACTCTCCGCAGCCGGGCCAAATCAGTGTCACCAACTCCGGGCTGGTTTCCTGGTCCATGGACAACCCGCAGTTCGAGCCGCTAATCGGCCCCCTCTTCGACCACTTTGAGTTGCGCTGGCTGGAAAAGCCGGCCGACGCCTCGGCGCCGGACTGGGACGACTCCAACAACGTTTTCATTTACGACTCCAGCGTAACGTCGTACCAGTTGCCCAGCGTGGACGCCAGCAAGCGATACTTGGTCCGGCTGTACCTCCGCATCAAGACGGATGCCGTGGAGTTCGGCGCGTCTTCGCCCGCGCCAACCGCGACACCTACTCCCGCACCGACGACAACGCCCACGCCTACCCCCACGGTAACACCGACACCTACGCCTACCCCCACGGCAACGCCCACACCCACACCGACGGCAACGCCGACACCTACGCTTACGCCTACCCCGACACCCACGCCCGTCGGAACGGACTACGACACTGACGACGACGGCCTCATCGGAGTGTCCAGCATAGCCCAGCTCTACGTATTGCTGTACGACGTGAACGGCGACGGGGTGCCCGCCACCGACAATTCTGAATACGCTCAGAAATATCGTGCGGCCTACCCCAACGCGCTGGACGGCATGGGATGCCCCGCCAGCGGGTGCATCGGCTACGAGCTGACCACCGACCTGTCCTTTGACCCCAACGTGAGCGCGGGTTACATCGCCTATGGCGCCATCTTCGAGGGCAACGAGCATACCATCTCGGACCTCTACATCAATAACCCCAGCGGTTCCCGCGTCGGGCTGTTCGGTTATATCGCCAGCAATGCAGTCATCAGAAACCTCAACCTGAGCTCCGTTGACGTGACCGGCGGCAGTTACGTCGGCGGCCTGGTCGGGTTCAGTAGCGGAGGCACTATCAGCAACGTCATCGTCAGCGGGACGGTAACCGGCAATGAATACGTCGGCGGCCTGGTTGGGGAGAATGACGGCGGCGAGGTCACCAACAGTTTCAGCAGCGGTTCCGTGACCGGAACCGCCGAAAATGAACGATACATCGGCGGCCTGGTGGGGAGCAACGTTTACGGCGGCGAGGTCTCCAACAGCTCCAGCGACGCTACGGTGACCGGCTACGACCGCGTCGGTGGCCTGGTCGGGTTCAACAACGCCATCATCACCGACAGCTCCAGTAGTGGAGCGGTGACCGGGGAAGGTAGCGTCGGCGGCCTGGTGGGATACCACTACGGATACCATAGCAAGGGTTCCGGCTCTGTCACCAAAAGTTCCAGCAGTGGAACGGTGACCGGGGACGATAACGTCGGCGGCCTGGTGGGATACAACAACGGCCCCGTCACCAACAGTTCCAGCAGTGGGGCGGTGACCGGGGACGATAACGTCGGCGGTCTGTCCGGGTACAACGACGGCCCGGTCACCAACAGTTCCAACAGCGGAACGGTGACCGGACGCAAGGACGTCGGCGGCTTGGCGGGGTACGACAGCGACAGCATCACCGATAGTTCCAACAGCGGAACGGTGACCGGTCAAAAGTTTGTCGGCGGCCTTGTCGGGCAAGGCAGCGTCAGCATCACCAACAGTTCCAACAGTGGAGCGGTGACCGGTCAAGAGTATGTCGGCGGCCTTGTCGGGCAAGGCGGCGGCAGCATCACCAACAGTTCCAACAGTGGAGCGGTGACCGGGGACGATTACGTCGGCGGTCTGTCCGGGCGCAGCAACGGCCCAATCACCAACAGTTCCAACAGCGGAGCGGTGACCGGCCAGGATTCCGTCGGCGGCTTGGCTGGTACCAACTATGGCGCCATCACCGGTAGCTCCGCCACCGGCAACGTTACCGGCGTCACGAACGTCGGAGCTTTGGTTGGGGACAACAACTACGGCACAATTACCAGCAGCCAGGGGGCTTCGGCCAGCGTCACCGCCGCCGGGCTGGCGTCGTGGGAGTACCAACTGGCCAGCAACGTCAGCTTCGCCTACGTGCAAGTGCGCTGGATTGAAAAGCCGGCCAGCGGGTCGCCGAACTGGGGCGACGCGACCAAACATCTGATTTCGGACGCCAACGCATCGTCCTACCAGATAACCGGCCTCACTTCCGGCACGGAGTACGCGGTGCGGCTGTTCTTCGGCCTGAGGGAGAGCGGCGCGTTCAAGCAGTTGAAGGTGGACGCCGGAACGTTCACCGCGCCCAGCAACTAGGGGCAAGCGGGCAACACAACGCAATCCGCTTTGCGACTTTCCCGGAGGAAATGAGCCATGATCATTAGAAGCTGGTCCACGCGGATACGGACGGCGCTGGCTATCGCGGCGGCGCTGGTCCTGTTGGCCGTCGGCCTCGTTCTGACGCTGATGACCGTCACGCCCGCCGTTGAGGCCCAATCGCCGCCGGCCACGCCGGCCAGTGTATCCCTCACCCGCGCGGACGGCACGGTCACCGCGTCCTGGCCCGCCGTCTCCGGGGCGACGAAGTACCACGTCACCTATAGCACAGACGGCGGCGGCAGTTGGCACGCTCCGGTCAGCAATCACACCAACATCACCGCCAACAGCCTCACGTTCAACGCCGACAACGGCAAGTCGTACATCGTCGGCGTGCGGGCCGGCAACGATAACGACCAGTGGAGCGGCTGGCGCAACTCCCCGTCCAGCGGCCCCTACCAGCCGGATCCCACGCCTACGCCAACGGCAACCCCGACACCCACGCCGGCGCCCAATCCGCCCGGTCCGGTGTCCTCGGTTACGCTGACCCGCGCCGACGGTACGGTCACCGCGTCCTGGCCGGCCGTCAGCGGCGCAACCAAGTACCACGCCACCTACACTGACGACGGCGGCGGCAGTTGGCACGCTCCGGTCAACAACCACACCAACATCACCACTAACAGCCTCACCTTCAACGCCGACAACGCCAAGACCTACGTGGTCGGCGTGCGGGCCGGCAACGCTGACGGCTGGAGCGGGTGGGTCAATTCCCCGGCCGCCGGGCCGTACACGCCGCAACCGACGCCTACTCCGACTCCGACACCCACGCCGACGCCGACGCCAACCCCGGACCCGGCCGGCATCATCGTGCAGGACAGCAACGGCAACGTCATCACCGCCCTGGCCGTTCCCGAGGGCGGCGAGGCCAGCTACCAGGTCAAGCTGGCTTCCCGGCCGGAGCAGGACGTGGAGGTTTGCATCGGCCTGTCGGTGCGGGGCAACAACGACGCCGACATCACGTTCAAGGGCGAGGCCAGCGACGTGGTGGCCATCAAACTGCCTTTCACCCCGGACAACTGGAGCGCGGCGCAGACCGTGACCCTGGTTGCCGCCGAGGACGACGACAACGTGAACGGCGCGCGGGATCTGGTTATCGACGCCAGGGAGTATTACTCGGGCAAGGTCGAGCTGGCCGCCACCGAAGTGGACAACGACGAAATCACCGTTCCCGCCGCGCCCACCGGCGTGGCGGCCGCAGCCGGCGATGGCAGCGTAACCGTATCCTGGAATGACCCGGCGAACTCCTCAATCACCGGCTACGAGTACCAGTACCGGTACGCCGGCGTCGCCTGGAGCGCGTGGACGGCCATCGCCGACAGCGACGCCGACACCACTTCATTCACCCGAAGCGGACTGACCAACGGAACCGAGTACCGCTTCAAGGTGCGGGCGGTCAACGCCGCCGGCACCGGCAAGCCCGCGCCGCAGTCCTCGCCTTGGTACGTCGCGGCAACTCCAGTCGCGCCCACGCCGCCCACCGCGCCCACGTCGGTCACCGTAACCCGCGCCGACGGCGCAATCACCGCCAGCTGGCCGGCCGTGTCCGGCGCAAGCGGCTACACCGTAACCTACAGCGCCGTGGGCAACGGCAACTGGACTACCGCCGCGTCCAATCAGACCCGCACCAGCATCACCATCGCCGGCGTGAACAACGACTATACCTACCTGGTGGGCGCCAGCGCGAGCAACGCCGCCGGCCAAAGTTCCCAGAAAGTCTCGCCGGCCGCCGGCCCCTACTCCAACAAGGTGCCTCTTGCGCCGCCGTCGGTAACCATCCTGCGGGCCGACGGCGAACTCACCGCTTTCTGGAACTCCGGCTACGGCGCGGAGAGCTACCACGTTGCCTACTCTGCCGACTACGGCAAGACTTGGAGCCTAGCCGCGCGGAATCATCCGGTGGGCAACGGCACCACCCAAATCACCATCAAGAACCTGGACAACGGCAAGCAGTACACCGTGGGCGTCCGCGCCCAAAACAAGAACGGCTACAGCGGTTGGCGCAACTCCTCGCCCAGCGGCCCCTACGTGCCTATCTCCCCGCCGCCCAAGCCCAAGAACCCGCAACTCTACACCGGCAATCAGTCGGCGGTCTTCATCTGGGAAAGGCCCGAATGGCACAAGCCCGTCAAGCCGGGCGGAGTCGAAGTTACCGGATACCAAGCGGCTTACTGGCTGAACCCCGGCGACTGCGCCTGGCCCACCGAAGTCAAGTGGTACAACATCTACGGCAGCAACGGCGACACGGTTTATCACGCGATTATCGGTCATCACATCGAGAACGGCGAGCTGAAGCCGGGGCTGAAGAACGGCGCCAAGTACGGCGTCGCCCTGCGCGCCCTGAACCAGCACGTGCCCGGCCCCGGCGTGGCGGGCTGTCTGACGCCGTCCGCCGACGCCAACCCACCGCCCTTCGTGCCGCCCGCGCCGCAAAATCTGAACCTGATACGCGGCGACGGAACGCTCACCGTTACCTGGCATCACGCTCGAACCGCCACCGGCTACCGGGTCGATTACAGGACGAACGGCGGTCAGAGCTGGATGATGGCGGTGTGGTCGAACAACACCACCAGCACCACCCTGCGCGGCATGGACAACAATACCGCCTATACCATCCGGGTGCGCGGCCACAACTACCGCGGCGACGGGGCGTGGTCGGACTCCGTGACGTCCCCGGTGCTGGCCGCCGGCAGCGTTGGGGTCACCACGGCGACCTTGACCCTCAAGGGACACTCCGCGGCCTGGTACTACATGGCCGACAAGACACCGCACAACACTTGCAACTCGGTCAGTGCCAACACGACCGGCGTTGACCTCACTAACCTGACGGCAAACACGACATACACCTACAAGGCTTACGACAAGAGCGGCTGCAACAGCGCAGACGAAATCGCGTCGGTGACCTTCACCACCCACGTCTCGGTCAGCAACCTGGATGAGACGAGGATTATAGACGGCAGCATCGGCAAAGTTGGAACGCAGAACTGGAGGCGATCCGCGGGTTTCACCACAGGGGCCAATATCAACGGCTACAAGCTGCAAAGCGTTACCCTCAAGATGGCAAACATCTATGGATCGCCCACCGGGCTGACCGCCGCAATCCACGCTGCATCCGGCGGTCGCCCGGCGGCGTCCGCGACCTACACATTGGCCGGTTCAAACCCTGTGGCCAATACTCAAAACACATGGTCATGCACGAGCGATTGCAGCCTAGACGCCAGTACCGAGTATTTCTTGGTTCTGTCATTGACCGACCCATCAACGGGAGGCACTTATCTAGCTGAATTCACGCGTTCCGACGACGAAACCAACACACCTGATGACGCCGGCTGGTCAATCGCGAACGTGATCAAGATCAGCGTCGACGGCGGCGCCTGGGGGGATTCCAGTGTTAGCGACACCCTCAAGTTCAAGGTGACGGCGACGGTGAAGCCGAATCCCAGCTTGGCGAGTTCCAATGTCACGGCAACGGGCGCGACGCTGACCCTCTCCAATTGGAGCCGGGATTGGTACTACAAGGCATCGACGGGTCCGCACCACACGGGTTGTCAGGGTCCGGTAAGCGGCGCTAGCACAACCCTGAGCGGCCTGACCCCGGGCACGGCGTACATCTACTACGCCTACAGCAACAGCACTTGCGGCTTGTCCACCATCCTGGCGACGGCGCCGGAGTTCACCACCACCGGGCCCACCCCCGGCAGCCGCGACAGCAGCAAGGACTTCAACACGCTGACGGCGGCGGGAAACGAAGGACCCGATGGCATCTGGTCAGACGGAACGACCATGTGGGTGTCGGATTGGGATGACGACAAGGCGTTTGCCTACGCCCTGGCGACCAAAGCCCGCGACAGCGACAAGGACATCAGCTTTTCCGGTCATGGCAACCCTTCTGCCCTGACGTCGGACGGGACGACCATGTGGAGCGCGGACCTGACAGCCAATACCAAGCTTTTCGCCTACTCCATCACTGGCAAGTCCAGAGACGCGACCAAGGACATAACCTTGGACACGGACAATGACAATCCACATGCCCTGTGGGCTAACAGCGCCACGATTTGGGTCGGGGACGGTACTGATACCTACATCTACGCCTACACCATTTCCGGCGGCGCCCGAGACAGCGCCAAGGAGTTCGACCTGCACGCGGACAATGGCGATGTGCAGGGCCTGTGGTCCGACGGCACGACGATGTGGGTCACAGACGCCTCGGACGACAAGTTGTACGCCTACAAGCTGTCGGACGGGAGCCGCGACTCGGCAAAGGACTACAGCTTGGACAGCGCAAACGCCGATCCTGACGGCATCTGGTCCGACGGCACGACGATGTGGGTCCTGGATGACGAGGACGACAAGCTCTACGCCTACCACACCATGGTTCCCAGCCCGTAGCGGCGGGTTTGAGCGGCAACGGCGGCAGGGGCGGCAGGGGCGGGTCTGAGACCTGCCCCTACGCGTAGCGGGGCGGGCGGGCGTGGCCGGGTGGGTTGGGCGGCAGCCCACGCGGGTCGGCGGCGGCGCGGTTCGCAATTTACTGTTTGTGGACGGTAGCGTTGACGGGTTGAGCGTCGCGCTTATAACCTGTGCGTCAAAGACTATCGGCAACAAAACGGAGGCAAAGCCATGGTAACCGGAGACGCCTGGCGGGTAGAAGCGCCCCCCCTGATCCGCGCGGAGCTGGAAAAAAGGCTCCCCAGCGAATGCAAGATAATCGCGGTAGAACCCGATTCGTTCTACCACGAGGGCCGGGAAGTTCGCTACGTGAACGTGATCTTCAAAGGCGCCGACCCCGAAGCAGACCCCCGGCGCATCAATGCAATCGAACGCGACATCCGAATGATGCTGTGGGAACGCGGTTACGACCCCACACCCGGCATCGACTTCCTGCGGGAGGGGGCGAAGCTGGTATGACCGGCGCAAACCGAACTCCCAACGTAAGCGCGCCGACGCCGCTGGACTGGCAGGAACTCATCGCCAGCGCGCGCCGCAGCCTGGGTACCCAACCGTCGGAGGAATCCCGGGAGGCCAACCACCGCGCAATCAGCACGGCCTACTACGCCGCTTACGACGCGCTCTGCGCCAGCAACGCCGCAGTTCTGGCACCGGACGCGACCGACCAGGCCGGCGTCGATGCCTGGGTACGGGTGTATCGCGGTTCCTCTCACGGGCACGCCGTGGGAAACTTAAAACGCCACTCGTCATCGCTGTCGTCGGACGGTCAGGACTTCGCAGCAACATTGGAGGCTCTGTACGATGCCAGGCTCAGAGCGGACTACCAGCCCCGGAGCGTCTTCAACCGGCGAACCGCCGAGCGTCACTTGACCCGTGCAGAAGAGGCCATCGAGAAACTCATGCAGTTGCCGCAGTCGGAACGAGTCGCCATCGCCACCATCACCCTGCTGCGCGACCGCTAACGGCAACCGGCCCCAACCGCCGCCGCCCCCGACCCGCGCGCGTGGGTTGGCGGCGGCGCATGTGTCGGGGGAACGTTGAATACGACGTACTCGCCGAAGGAGTGGCTGGGGTTGATGCCTTCCGGCTCGTATGCCATTTTGTCTTAAGTTCCTCCAAGTGAGCGGCCGACTTGACCGGATCTGCTGTATGGTTTGACGTTCGGGTGTGCTGGGGTTGTACCGGCTCTCGCTGAGGCGCTTTCCTGGCAGGCCTGGACGCCGACCGCGCCCCGGTCAGGAACGGGGATGGTCGGCGCAATAGGCCTGGTAGGTGGGATGGTCCATCAGCATGACGGTCTGCGGCTGCATCTCAGCGGCGCGGCCAGTGTCACAGGCGGCCATCAGCGCGATGCCGTGGTCGCACCAGTAGTAGGACAGCTCCTGTCCGTCCTCCAGCACGACGGTGGTGGCGGCAAAGCCGGCGTGCACTGCCTTTACGGGTTCGCCCTGAGCGCGGAGAGCGTCAAGCGCGGCCCGGGACAACACTCGCTGCTGGTGAGGGATGACTGCCACCTTGCCGGCAGGGTTCTGCCAGGTGGCGCTCTGGCCGGCGTCCAGATGCTCCTGCGTAACGGGGATGCGGTAGAGGTTTCGCATTGGCTTTGCTCCTTTCAATCTTGGTGGTGAGGTATTTCGTGGGTCGGTCCGAGTTCGGCGGCGCGCCGGCAAAATTGATGACGGCAGGGCGCGCCGGACGCGGAGCCGCGCCGGTAAAATACGTTGCAGGCGAACGCAACGCGCCACGCTTGCGCGGGCGTGGATCAGGGGCAGAACATGGCCTACTACCTGATTGAATTGCCGGACGACGTTTCGGAAACGGAACTCGTCCAAGCTTTGGCGCATCTAACCGACTACGTTCGCTGGGTGGCGACGAGCCCGGATGAAGCCTACGACTACGAATGGGCCTACACCGACGAAAATTCCTGGGACGCCATCTCCCGAGCGGTTCAGGAAATCATCAACGGCATTGAGCAGGATGATGAATCGCAATGGCCGCCATATCCCTACAACAGGTGGGCGGTGGCACAGCGTCGCCGGCTGATCGACATGGCGGTCACCCAATCGAACTACCTCGGCCCCAACGGCGTGGACGCTGACGAACTCAGGCACGCTTACCGTAGCGGCGCTCTCGACGCATTCACCCGCCGGTAGCTCCGCCGCTCTCGACCACCGTAGAAATCAATCCTTCTGCGCCGAAGCGCAGAGTGACGGCGCCCCTGCCTTCGGCGGCGGCTTGCAAGGCCGCGACGCTGTCCGGCGTGAGGGTCAACCTGACCACACCCACGCTACCGGGGGTCTGATCGATTGCCGCCGCACGTTCGCAGAAGCCGGGGCTGTCCATCCATTGGTCGATGTACGACGCCAGCCAACCCATTGGAGCATTCCGGACAGTATCACCCGCCTGCCGCCAGGCCACGTAGGCGGTGTAGTGAGCTATGTCCATCATCGTCACGACTTGCGGCTTCATTTGAGCGGCTAGCCCCTGGTCGCATTTTGCCATCAGTGCGATACCGTCACGGCACCAGTAGTAGGTATGCCGCTCGCCGCTTTCCAGGATGACGGACGTCTCGCCGATGCCGGCATGCACTTCGGCCACCGGGACACCCTGGGCGCGCAGGGCGTCATGGGTGGCGCGGCTGATGATTTTGTCTCTGGTGTTCATCCGCACGGCGGTATTCGGCGCTCTCCTGATAACGGGCTGCCCCGCGTCCAGGTGTTCCTGGGTGACGTGGATGTGGTAGATGGGTTTCATAGTTTCGGTTGCTCCTTTTGGTTCTGTTCAATTTTTGGCGTTCACCCGGTGGACGAAATTCGGGGAAGACGGCCGGCAGTATCAGGATCTGCTGGCACGCATCGAGCGCAAGCCGGAGTCCCGGCAAACAAAGCAAGCGGCGAACCCGATGATGATGGCGGCGAGTGGCAGCGAACCACACGAATGCGAGCCTCGCCATCAACCGCGTTGACGCGCCGCAGCCTGACATGGTCGGCGTGATGGCTCGCAACGGCGCCGGCGAAAGCGCATGGCCGAACTCGGCGTCGGCTGCGCCACCGGCGGAGTGGCGTAGGCCGGCGCGCATGGTCGGTGCCCAGCATTATCAACGCCCTTGGTCCGTTGGGTTGGTCAAAGGGGGTTCGCCATGCCGCGATGGCTCGGAAACGGTGTCAGCACCCCGAGTACTGTCGCTCACACCGTGCCACCCAAATCGCGCGAAATTACGACGATGCCCCCATCCTGTCCCGATGATTTCGCGCAATCCTACCCCCTGATACAATCAGGGCAAATGAACCCAACGGTGAACCGGATGCTCTCCAAAGACCTTGACCAACTGGCCGCCCTGGTCCCCCAGTACCTGCACCGCGGCGAATTCGAGTTGACCGCTGGCGGCACCGTCTCCTGGTACATCGACGGCCGTGAGTTGCTGCTGAACGACACCGGCATCAAAATTGCCGGCCGTATCCTGAATCAACTCCTGCTACCAGAAGTGCAGATTCTTGTCGGCCCCGCCACGGCGGGCATCATCACCGTGAGCGCCATCCTGCAGGCCGCTGACCGCAAGCTGCTGGGCTGCTACGTCCGCGACGACAGCAAAGGCCACGGCCTGCAAAAGCAGATTTCCGGCAGCAGCGTCTATGGACGCAAAGTCGCCATCGTTGACGATACGTGCAGCAGCGGACACTCGCTGCTCAAGTGCGCCGAGACCGTCAAGGAACACGACGGGGAAGTGATCCAGGTCATCGCGCTCTTTGACCGAGACGCCGGCGGGAACGCCGTCCAGGCAGCCGGCTACCGCTACGACTACGCCCTGCGCGTCAGCGAGGACGGCAGCTGCCAGCCACAGCCGAAGTAATTGCGCCGAGGTGAACACACGACGGCGAATACCCATGCACCGCTAGGAACTCAGCAACTCTCCATGCTTTTCCTGGAATCCATCTCCTTCGCAATACTCCATTACTGGCACTTGCTACTAGCAATGACGCTAGCGCCCGCACTTCCCACAGCTTGGATCAGCGAGTGGATGGGAACCAGCATAGGCTGGCGAAACAGCACTCTGGCGGGGCTTGGCGGCGGGACCATAGGAGTAGTAGCAGCCATCGCTTTATTTGGCGCAACATTCATACTCCGAGAATACAACGTGCTTTTCGGATACATCCTGCTGCCAGTCATCAGCGCAGCCAGCGCCGGGGCATTCCGCCCCCTCTGGCAGCACCGTTCGCGCCTATAGCCGCGACAACACGGCGGCCCATACCCGCGGACGCTGGACAAGCAAGCAGCCCACGCCACACGGGGAACTATCGCTCGACACCAACCATCAACAGGTATGAGCGACAACCGTGCAACAACGACGAGTGCGAATAACGCCACCGCGAAACCGGGCGCAGCAGGGCAGGCCGCCGCAACGCGGCAACGAAGTCCCGCTGCCGAAAACCGGTGTCGCCGAAGTTGACAACCGGCGCTGGCGGAATGACTACCGCGGCACCACTGCCTACGGCTGCGGCTGCGTATCACGACGCTACCTCGCCGGCGACGCCGTGTTGCTCGCCACGGACGCCAAGGCCTGCGGCGACGCGCCGCAGCTGGAAATCACCTACCGAGGCGGCAGCGTCCGTCGCTGGGAATGCCGGCCCGACAACCCCAAGGTATGGACGGAGATGCAGGAGTAAGCAATCCCAAGGGCAGACCCGCCGAAGCGGATGCCGGCATCCCAAAAAGCAACCAAACACCAGCATCAGCGGAGAAACCGCTGGCCCCATTGGCTGGCTGCATGACCGCCTGGTCAAGCACTGCCGAGCAGCAGCCGAAGCCAGCTCCGCAGGAGACTGACTGCCGTCACCGCCGTAGCAGCCACGGAGAGCACCATCAGAGAGTCTGTGACGCGCTGCATCGACCCAACGCCTTTTGCCCATTTATCCAATCAGCCGTCCAATCCGGCGCTGGCAGCACTGGACGCGGTTGGGCAACGGGGCGCCGAGTGGCGGCGTAGCTCATCGGACTTTCTCGCATCGCGGGAACTACCGGAACCTAAAATTATAGTTGTCAACCATAAAAACCGGCACAAAACGCCCAGCGGCCCAGCCGGCGAGCCACGGCATCGGATAGGATTCTCAGCAGGCAGCGGCACCGACGGCGGACAAATCCCGCGGCTACACGGCAGGAAAAAGCAATGGTGATTTGAAATCACCATTGGGTAACAACCACGGCGCAGCCCGCGGCTACATTGCTGGCAGGGAGAGACCGTTGACTTGGCCCAGTTCCACCACGGCAATTACCACGGAGAGGTCCGTGGCTACCATGACCGCCTGCTCAAGTAGCCCCGAGCAGTATCGGCAGAAGCCGGCGCCGCCGCAGATTGATTGCCGCCACCGCCGTTAGCAGCCACGGAGAGCGCCACCGGAGCGCCTGTGACGCCCTGCAACGCCCCAACGCAGTATGTGCCAGTCAGCGTGCCCAATGCGGCGCTGGCGGCGCCGGACGCAGTTGGGCCATGAGGCGCCCAGGTGGCGGCGTGGCTCATCGGGCTTTCTCCCATCGCGGGAACTACCGGAACCCAAAATTAATTATAGATGTCAACCAATCTGGATTTGGAATCCCAGATTGGTTGACATCTATAAAAACGGGCACAAAACGCCCAGCGGCCCAGCCGGCGAGCCACGACTCCGGAGACGATTTCCCGGCAGACAACGGCAGCAACCGCGGGTTGGCCCGCGACTACATGGCAGGCAGGAAAAAGCAATGGTGATTTCAAATCACCATTGGGTAACAACCACGGCGCAGCCCGCGGCTACATTGCTGGCAGGGATAGACCGTTGACTTGGCCCAGTTCCACCACAGCAATAACCACGGACCTCTCCGTGGTTACCATGGCCGCCCGGTCAAGTACCGCAGAACAGTAGCGGCAGAAGCCGCCGCCGCTACAGACCGATTGCCGCCTCCACGGTAGCAGCCACGGAGAGCGCCAGGACGCGCCGCAACACCCCAACGCAGGATTTTACCAGTCAGCCGTCCAATTCGGACCTGGCGGCACCGGACGCAGTTGGGCAATGGGGCGCCAAGTGGCGACGTGGCTCATCGGGCTTTCTCGCATCGCGGGCATAACGTTGCCGAAATTTTGCTGTGTCAACCAAAAGGGTTGGATTTGGAATCCAACCCTTTTCGTGACCTCAGCAGGTGAGAGGACGCCGGGTTGGACTTGGCGACAGCGTCCTCGGCGCGCTGCACCATCACGGTGGCCTGCTTGACGATGTGGTCCAGCTTCAGGATGTCCGCGGCGGCCAGCGCAGCCTGCGCCTGATCGGGGACGTAGAGCTGCTCGTACTCGTTGGTGGCTTGTTCCGGCATCGCGCTGGCCCGGTCCACCTTGTCGATGATGGCTTGCGCGTCCGGCGATATAGGCGCCGGCAGTTTTTCCGTTTTTGCAGCTACGAGGTCCTGAACCGGTACCGCAGCGGGGTGCCTTCCTTCACCGTCCGGTATGGCCGGCGGCGCAGCTTTCTGGGTTTGGCGTGGCAGCCGTTGTCGGTGCGCGTTACTCGCAACGGCAGTTGCCAGCCACAGCCGAAATCATCGCGCCGAGGTGAACACACGGCGACGCCTGCCGGCCTGTACCGAGGATTCCGCCCACTCCCCCGCACCTGGGTAAAATCGGCTCACCATCCCCTTTCTTGCGGGAGCACTATAATGCGCTGCAACGCACCGCTGCGAATACGCAGGCACCACGAGGATGCCAATGCTCACCACCGCCGACTTCTACGAGGACAGCCCGCCGCAGAGCGCCGGTAACCCCGGCGACCTCATCTATCGACTGGAACCAGGAAGCAGGCCGCCGGGAAAGCAATGGCTGCGAATCACGGTGAAAATCCACCGTGAAACCAACGGCCCACTGCACCAATGGATATGGGAACCAGGCGTCTCCGAAATGGATCCCGCCATGAATCCGAAAGGCGGAAGCGGCATACCCACGCCGCGCAATACCATGCCACCCCCAAGCCGGCGCGACTACCCAGCGCAGGAAACCGCGGAGCCCACCTTGGAGCAGGCCGTATCCGCCATCAACAAGCACTTGGGCCTCTGACTCCAAGCATGACCGCCTGCTCAAGTACCGCCGAGCAGCAGAGTCGGCAGACTGACTGCCGTCGCCGCCGTAGCAGCCATGGAGAGCGCCATCAGAGCGCCTGTGAGGCGCCGCCGGACGCAGTTGGCGGCAGGTTCACCCACAAAGGCAGAGTTCTACCGGTGCCTCGTCAATCGGAGAGCTAAAAACAGGCTACTATCGGCATCTCTCATGTCCCATGTCAAAAGCGATCATTACCGTCATAATCTTCTCCTTTGAGCATGGCTGCGCGTGTTTGGGCGACTACCCCACAACGTCCGGGTGGTCGAACAGTGGCGGAATTTCCGTCTTTGTACCGCAAAAGTGGCAGTATCGGATAGTGCGGCCGCACCGCGCAACGGCGCAAAACTCGATGACCGCGTGGCAATAATCGTCTGTTCCTGAGCAGGACTCTCCTTTTGCCAGCCGCCAAGATAACGCCTTCCAATAGTGCGCACCAACCCGGCACCGCGCACGAATCCACAAGATTCTAACGGGGTTTCGCAGAAGGGCCAGCCATTCCAGGCGGACGCGCCCAGCAAGAACCAATACGAACAGCGCCACAATGCCGATTGCGACCACCCTGCCCACATCGCCTTCCGGCAACAGGGTACTCAGCATTTCGATGATGGCTGCCATGCTTTCGTCCATGTAAGAAGTCTCCAGATCAGGATCCCGCGCTGCCGGCCCGTCATAGCACCATCAGGCCCGAAAAGGTGCTGATAGGGATGTTGGTCGCGGCTGTTGATGGCGACACACCCAGCATTATCATCGCCGGCAGCCGCATCGTGCCCAAGGCAAAGCAGAACAACACGCCCAGCACGCTGATCAGGAACCACGGTGCCACCAAGAGCGCCGCGCTCCATTCGGACAGACCATCCCCCGCTGATGTCCCAGGGCGTGGTCATTGCCGTTTGCCGGTCAACAGATGCCCGACTGCTAGTGCCGCCTCCGTGGCGCACGCCGCCGCCAGCAGGTCGAGGGCCGTGTTCCGGCGGCCGGCACCGATGAGGATCACGCACAGTCCCAAGCCAAGGGCAGACCCCAAATCCACCGTTCAAACACAAGGCCTCCCTCCGCTTCTAAGTTTCCCGCAGCGGAGGCTCTTGCAAAGGCGGTATTGACCCGAATACAATCCTGGTGTCTAGACCTTCCAACTGCCTGTGCATAACACCGCATCCAGGAGTTCGGCGTGCGTCTTTCGATGGTGGTACATCGGAAGGCGCACGAGCTTTAAGGTTTCGGCCATCCTATCACGATTGGCCGTCGCTGGCTTTACCTGGTCGATTCCCCACATGAGATAACCCGATGCAAACCAGAAAACAAAACCAGAGAGCATGGATCTGGGTCTGCGCACTCATCGCACCGGCAGCGGCGGGCGTGTTTGGCTTTATCACGGACAAGTATTTCAACATGCCCAATGCAACCGAAGTGTCCGTGGTGATGTTTTTTACGGGGCTGGTGGCTTTGCCAAGCGTCTATTGTGCCATCAAAGAACCAGTCTTGTTCGTTGGATTGCTGCCAGCGATGGCGATTTGGTTGTCCCGCATCATACCCGAGTTACTCGTCGCCGCAGACGGAGATGGCACGAAAAACATAATAATCATGGCTTTGTTCCTGATGACAATCGGGAATTTCCTGTTGGCATGTTGGGCGCCGGTAACGTGGTTTTTATTTTGGCTGCATCGTAGCTGCAAGGAACGATTGGTGTTGGGGCCGTTGGCCGAGTTGTGTGCTGCGATTTCCCTGATGGCGCCCTGGATTGTAGGCGCGTTCGTGTTGCCGCCGGCTGTGAGTGCGGATTCCCATATATTCACGATCACGGCATCCATCGGAATCAGCCTGCTTTGGAGCAAGGTTCTCTCTGAACCATTCGCCCGATTGGTGCGAGCGCTGCGAGAGCAATCGTGAGGAAATGGCTGGCCGCGATATTCACGACTGTCCCTCCATCGCTTTCGTAATTGGCGCGTCATGGCAACCGGCCAATTCCAGTCGCCATCGCGGCTGTACCCTATGATCCTTGACCAGCGCCGCTGGCCACGCCCGCCCAGCGAACGCAAGGCATGGACGGAGATGAAAGGGTAAGCGCTCCAGGTGACGGACGAGCTGAAGCAGGCGCCAGCATCCGAAAAAGCAAACTGGATTTGGAATCCACTTTGCCTGGCCACATCCCGACTCAATGCGAGTATCAGCCCAGAAAGCCGCTGGCCCCATTGAACGGTTGCGTGACCGCCTGGTCAAGTACCGCCGAGCGTAGCCCAGCGCCGTAGCAAACGAGCTGCCGTCACCGCCGTAGCATCCACGGAGAGCGCCACCGAGCACCTGTGACGCCCTGCCACGCCTGAACGCAGTTAATCCCGTCAGCCGCCATTCGGCGCTGGCGACGCCGGACGCGGTTGGGTATCGACTCGCCAGATGACGGCGGGGCTCATCTGGGCCTTCTCGCATCGCGGGCATAATGTTGCCGAAATTCTGCTGCGCCAACCAAAAGGGTTGGATTTGGAATCCAACCCTTCTCGTGGTCCATGATGGTTTGCGCGTCCGGCGATATGGGCGCCGGCAGATTTTCCGTTTTTGCAGCTACGAGGTCCTGAACCGGTAGCGCAGCGGGGTGCCGTCCTACACCGTCCGGTATGCCCGGCGGCGTCGCTTTCGGGTTTGGCGCGGCAGCCGTCGTCGGTAAGCGTTGCTTGCAACGGCAGCGCTCTGCCAGTGCCCCGGTCAGCGCTCCGTCGATCCAGCGGTCTTTGCCAGAGGCTCAGCTTCCACCGCGCCGCGTCCAGCACCACATCGGCGTTTGACCCCTTGACGCCAAACCGATACGCTACGGACATATCCCTGCCCGACAACCACCAGCGCCGCAGGATGCCGACATGAGCAAAACCAACTCCACATTGGCGACCGCGGAGCAACTGATCCGCGCGCGGTTCGATAAACACTTCGGTGACCGCTACCGCATCGACAGCATCGTCGGCAGTTCCTTCAGCCGAAAAGAGCACGAAGTCAACTACATCACGGTCTACCTCTCGCCTGGCGGTCCACCACTGGACCACCGGGAAACCAACGAGTTCGACATCCGCCTCAAAAAGGAGATGGCTAACCTCGACATTCACGACTGGCCAGCCATCGCCTTCGTAACTCAGGACCACGGTGCGTCGTGACGACCATCCAATTGCAGCCACCGTCGCCGCTGGACCCAACGCTCCTTATCGACAGCGCTGATCACGCCGTCAACAACGCCTTTCCAAGTGGCCCGTCGCGCGAAGTCATACACCGGGCCATCAGTACCGCTTACTACGCCGTCTTTCACGCCGTCAACGCCAGCAACGCCGACGTCCAGCACGGCATCCCCACCAACGCTCCCACCGTCCGCGCCTGGACTGCCACCTACCGACGGATGCGCCACGGCTTCGCAACCAGAAATCTCCGGCGGCACCTGTTCCAGCTGACCCAGGACGCACAGCTCCTGGCCAACCACTTCATCAACCTGAAGAACGCTCGGGAAACCGCGGACTACGATCCCAATCGGTTGCTGACTACCGGAGACGCGAACTACTGGATCGGAGAAGCCAGGGCAGCTCTCGTTGTCCTGCAATCCATGACGGCGGCAGACCGTCGCACCTTCAGCAGCATAGCTCTGACCGGAACCCCGTAATTTCTCAAGCGACGGCAGCCCAGACCACGGGAGAGTACATCGCCACCTTTGAGAGCGAACAAGCCAGCGCCGACGTACAACGCGCGCCGACTGCGTCTGGAAGCCCACCGCGCCAGACACGGAGCTGTCCCCAGACCCGTCGGGCTGGCTGCGTGCTCAAGCACCGCCATTGAGGAGTAGCGCGAGCGACTAAACGCCAAAATCGCTGCCGAGTAGTTGGACCTCGCCACCACGATTTCCGACGTTTTGGGCACTGTGCCAAACGGTGGCTATGCGCAACGCCGGAACGATGTTTCACGGAAGAAGCAGGCTGCCGTTGATACAATCAAATCGCCGCAGCCCAAAGGTGAACCGGATGCTTTCCCAGGACCTTGACCAACCTGCTGCTCTCGTCCCCCAGTACCGGCACCACGGCGAATTCGAGCTCACCGCCGGCGGCACCGTCAACTGGTACATCGACGGGCGCGAGGACACCGGTGTCAAAATCGCCGGCCGCATCCTGAACCGCATCCTGCTGCCCGAAGCGGAAGTAGTCGCCGGTCCAGCCACGGCGGGCATCATCGCCGTGAGCGCCGTCCTGCAGGCCGCCGACCGCAGGCTGCTGGGCTGCTACGTCTGTGACGACAGCAAAAGCCACGGCCTGCAAAAACGGGTGTTTTCAAAGAGCGCATTTTCGAATCCAGCTTCGTGATGGCACTCCGCACGCCGCAAAAGAAGCGGTCACGCCAGAGGCCAGACCCCGAAACGAATCCGCCCCTGCCGTGGTCTAACCCCAGCGGTGCATGAAGCACCGCATCCATACCGCTAGACCGTCAATGCCAACGGCGCACGCTCACGCCACCGCTGCCGAAGCACTGACCCGGCAATATAGGCTGATTTGCGCCGTTGGCAACTATACCAGGAAGGCAACTCAGGTCGCCGACGGCCGCAGAACGTTCACCGTCTCCGCACCAGAAAAGGACTGTGTAGCCCGTGCCGGACCTCCCTCGCAGCAACGGCAAATAGGTGAATGACCGCCACCACAATTGTCGCTTGATCCCGCGCCGGTTGACTCACCCTCTCACGACCCCATATCATCAAACCGCAACACCATTCCAAGAGGTGGGTAACATGACCGCCAATCCCGAAACACAACGTCAAATGTGATAATGAACACATCTCGGGGCCTGGCTTCCCGTTCAGCGATGACGACTGGATTACGTTCGCTGGCAGTCCAGGAGTTGAAAGTTGAAAATCGGCGGCGTTGATTTCCCCAGACCATTACTGGAGGCCTTGCAGAAAGGCCACCTAGTGGTGTTCGCCGGCGCTGGCGTCTCCATGGGACCACCGGCCAAGTTGCCAGATTTCAAACGGTTGGCAGGGCAGTTAGCCACCGACACGGGGCACCCTAGGAAAAAAGGCGAACCTGTGGATAGATTCTTGGGTCGACTGAAGATCAAAGGAGTGGAAGTCCACCAGCAGGTGGCTAAAATTTTGCAGCGCGATGGTCTTGAACCAACAGACCTGCACCGCAACCTGCTCCGGCTTTACGGCCCACCAGATGGTGTTCGCATCGCTACCACGAACTTCGATCTCCTGTTTGAGCAGTCTGCGGCCGAGTTGTTCCCTTCCGCTACCCCCAGGGTCTTTCAAGCTCCAGCGTTGCCATTGGGTAGCCGCTTCCGGGGGATCGTGCATCTTCACGGGTCAGTTGACGAACCAGACGAGATGGTGCTCACGCATCTAGACTTTGGACATGCGTACCTGACAGAATCCGACGGCTGGGCGCGACGATTCCTCGTTGACTTGTTCGCCAACAACACGGTCCTGTTCGTGGGGTACAGTCATAACGACACCATAATGACCTATCTAACGCCATCATTACCGCCAGCCGGAGACCACTGGCGTTTCGCCCTGATCGGCGAACGTAGAAAAGAACGCGATCACTGGCATCGAATGGGAGTGGTACCCATCGAATTCCCACAAGAAGACGCCGATGACTTTAGTGGGCTTGACATCGTAGTAGATAAGTTGGCAAAACACGCACAGCGCACCATACTGGAATGGCGGCAGCTCATCTCGACCGTTGCGGGCGGTAGGCCGCCCATCGTGGACGACGAGAACGCCAGCATCGTGAATCATGCCATGAGTGCCCCAGAGCTCACACGGTTCTTTACCGAAGCCGCCAAGCGGCCCGAGTGGATTGAGTGGCTAAGGCAGCAAGGGCATTTGGACTGCCTGTTCACCTACGGCGAAACAACCCAGCAGGTGGCAGAACTAGCGCTTTGGCTGGCAGAAGAGTTCGCCATCGCACACCCTGACGCAGTGCTCGCCTTACTGGAACAGTACCGAGGCAATATCAGCGTGAAATTATGGCACCAGCTCGCTCGGTCGGTAGGGAACCGAGAGGCCAGCACGCTCATGGACACAGCAACCGTCAGCAAATGGGTGCATTTCCTGACCACTTCCATGCCGCCGCGTGTCCATGAATACACAATAGAATTCCTATCGGAACTGGCGGAAACCAGCTCCCGCCTCGGAGCGTTGCAGAGCCTGCTACAACTGTACGACGCGATGGCTAAACCAAGCCACGAGGTGCGCCCGATTCAAGAATACAGCAACTACGCGACAAAGTACCAGCACTACCTCAAGGAATTCTGGAACAAGAGCCTTCAACCCAACTTAGAGCACATGGCTTGGACTCTACTGGAGCGAACCACAGAAAGACTTGCGGAACGGTATTCGTCAGCTGCCGCTTGGGCCACGCTTTACCAAGGCATCGACCCAGACAGCTTCGGTCGGTCGGCCATTGAACCTCACCGGCAGGACGAACACAACCAAGGCAGCGTGAACACGCTTATTGACATCGCCAGGGAATGCTTGGAATGGCTTGCTGCAAACGATCCAGAATACGTCGGATCATGGTGCAACCGTTTCTCCAGTTCGGAAGTTCCGCTGCTACGCCGGCTGGCCATCCATGCTATGTCCACTCGCGACGACCTATCTCCGGACCACAAAATTAATTGGTTACTTGAACGGTGCGATCTGAACGAACTAGCCGCTCGGCACGAGATCTTCCAAGCGGCTAAAGCTGCCTACCCGCAAGCCAGTCCCCATCGACGCGCAGACTTCATCGAAGCAGTGTCCGGGGGACCAAGCACCTAAGGATCTACTACGATGACGAAGCAACATGATGACGACCTGCGGGCGCGACGTCGCGGGTTGGAATACCGCCGTTTTCAATGGCTTCATTGGCTGCACACCGCCGCGCCAGATTGCGAAATAGCCATAGAGGCGCTGGGCGCGATACGGGAACAGAACCCCGAGTTCGAACCCAGGGAACACCCTGATCTCAATATGTGGTTCAGCGGAACGGAAGCATATCTTGCAACGAGCCAGTGGACCGTGGAAGCCCTTCTACAAATGCCGGCCGACAGGGCGATTCAAGAAGTGCTGGCATACTCCCCAAACGAACGTCAACTAGCCGATGGAGAGCATCGGGAAGCAATGCTGCAAAACGTCAATAAGGCTACCAAGACCAACCCAACTTGGGGGCTAGACCTAGCGGACAGATTAATCGCTTCAGGATATTGGGAATCCGATGTGTGGCCGCACCTGCTTACAGCATGGGGAGATTCTGAGCTGGAATTGAGCGACAAGCAACGACTGCTGAAGCACCTTTCCGCCGACGATCTACAATGTCGGCATCCTCGGGAAACCGCCGCCGTTCTCACGAAACTGATCCAGCGAGTGGGCGAATCAGAAGTAACCGAATTGTTGAACGAAGCCAACCGGATATCTACCGCGCTGTGGAAGCACACGGTCAATGAAGACTACCCCAACATCACACAGTACGTAGGTGGAGTCCAGCAGCAAGACAGCTGGCTCCAAAACGCCATCAATCACTCATCGGGCCAACTGGCGTTGTTTTGGATTTACAGCACCAGCCGGCAGAAACAACAAGACCCTGCATCACAGACCTTCAGTGTTGAATTCCAGAGCCCGTTGGACGCCATAATCAAGGAAGGCAGCGTGAGCGGGCAACTCGGACGCACCGTCCTGGCCAGTCAGCTCAACTTCTTTCTCTCCGCCGACGAAACGTGGGCATTAGATAACCTCCTACCCCTCTTTGACCCCGCGCATAAGGATTTCCGGTGTGCTTGGGACGGCTTTCTAACCTGGGGAACCCTGTCCGTGCCCACAGTCAACTGCCTGCGCGACTGTATGATCAAATCGGTCTCGCGAGTTGTATCAGAATTCGATGACAACACACTCAATCGCTTCGTGGAGTTCTACGTGATAGCAATGAGTTGGCTAATCGAAAACGCCACCGACGAGTGGATCACCGAGTTCTTCAAGCATGCAGACTACAGGGCGAAAAAACGGTTCGCATGGAAAATCGGGCACTACCTAAGGAACTCAGAAGAAACAGTGCAAGCAGAATATTGGAACCGTTGGCTCAAGGACTACTGGAACAACCGGTTGCAAGGAGTACCGCCGCCGCCACCGAACAACGAGGAAATCACCGAGATGTTGGGGTGGACAGTAGCGTTACCCAGCGTGTTCCCCGAAGCAGTCGAAATAGCGACCAAGATGTTGCCAACGGCACCGCTCAGCCAGTCGCTAATCCTGGACGACATCAGCGAGAGCGGTCTGGCAGACCGGTACCCTACGGCAATGGCTGAGCTCCTCGTCTATCTGTCAAAGCGCCAAACCGAACCATGGTTTTGGATGGGAACTCAGAGCGTTGTCGACCACTTACTGGGAAAGGACATGCCTTTGGACATTGAAGCGGGACTGCGAAAACTAGTCGCTACCCATCGCCTAAACTAATCCCCAATCCACCGAAAGGATGAGCGTGTCGGTGTACTGACGGGATAAGAAAGTGCTCCCGGCTTCGGGGATAATGGTTTGTGAAACATCGAACCGCCCTGAAACGAGGAGCACCCGAAAGATGCTACCACGCGAGCAGCCCGACCGCATCCGCGTTGCCTTTGACGATCAGCGACTGGTGGCCAACGCGGGGCTGCTTTTGCCCATCACCCTGGCCCATCATGTGGGACTGGGCGAGTTGGTGTACCGCCACGTTCACTTGGGAGACGCCCCAGGTCGCGCCAATGCCGGCGACAAGGTGCTGACCCTGGTGGCCTCGGCGCTGGCCGGCGGCGACTGCATCGACGACGCCGACGCGCTGCGCGCTGGCGAGACCCAACGGGTGTTGGGCTGCGCGGTGAAGGCGCCGTCCACGCTGGGCACGTTTCTGCGGAGTTTCCGGTGGAGCCATGTGCGGCAGTTGGATCGGGTGAGCCGTGAGGCGCTGGCCCGAGCCTGGGCGGCTGGCGCCGGTCCGGGCGACGAGCCGCTGACCATTGATCTGGATTCCACCATCTGCGAGACCTACGGGCTGGAGAAGGAAGGCGCGCGCCAGCACGGCTACACCGGCCAGCGGGGCTATCACCCACTCCTCGCCGTGGCCGAGGGCACCGGAGAGGTGCTGATGGCCAGGCTGCGCAAGGGTCGGGCCAACACCGCCCGCGGCGCCGCCAACTTCCTGCGCGAGACCATCAGCCGAGTGCGCTACGCGGGGGCCACCGGACCACTCACCATGCGGGCGGACAGCGGCTTCTACACCCACCCCATGGTGACCGCCTGTCGTGACCAGAAGGTACGCTTTTCCATCACCGTCCGCCAGCACCCCCAACTGCACAATCTCATCGAGGCCATACCCGAGGGCAACTGGGCACCCATACCCTATTGGATGGAGGGCGGCGCCGATGTGGCCGAAACCACCTACACACCCTTCGCCAGTGAACCAGACGCGGTACCGGTGCGGCCCATCGTCCGCCGGGTGACGCCCACGCCCGGCTCCCAGTTGGCCCTGCTTACCGACTACAGCTATCACGCCTTCGTCACCGACCGTGAGGGCGACACCCTGTACCTGGAAGCTGACCATCGCCGCCACGCCGAGATCGAAAACGCCATCCGAGACCTCAAGTACGGCGTTGGCCTCAATCCGCCTATGGCGGACCATCGGGCCGCTTTGCCGCCAACGCCGCTTGGTTGGCGGTGCAAAGCCTGCCCCGTACTCGATACGGGGTCATGGCCCACAACCTGGCACGCTGGACCACTCGCATCGTCCTGGACGAGCCCTTGACCACCACCAAGACCCTCCGGCGACGCTTCTTCTCCCTGGCGGGACGCATCACCAGCTCGGCGCGGCTTCTCACCCTGCATCTGCCCCAGGGCTGGCCCTGGCAAAACCAGTTCAGCTCTGCCCTGGCGAGACTGCGCGCCCTGCCACTCCCCTCATGACGCGGCCCTCGGCGTTTGACCTGTCTACGATGACACCATACGCCTGGCCGATCAGCGCCCAGCCTGGGCTCCTGACGGTCTCCGCCATCGATCTGCGCTGAAAATCACTGCCAACGCCGCTGCCACGGGTCGTCAACATCCCCTTGGCGTGGTCGCCGAGCCCCACATCGTCCATTTCATCGGCATCAAGTCCTCGCCAGCCCGACCCCTGGTCCCTCATCCTTCGTCTGACCACCGCCGCGGTATCGCTTCGGTGGATTCGGGCTAAGCGCCGGCTTTCAGGCACCTAGCGCAGCCGCCGTCGCCACGCCGTATGTAACCGCCCCGCTCGAAGTGAGCGGGGCTTTTCGTTGTTCACGCCGCCGCCGTCAACTCGGCACCGCCGCAACCCGGGAGTTGGCGCCCCGCCCATACTGAAGAGAATCCGACGTTTGCACCGCCTACACGTAAGGTTTTGGAGATGAAGGCACGCATCATCGTGAATCGGCAGATCGTCCAGAAGAACCGCAAAGATGGAACCGATATTCCACCCATCAGCGTCAAGACCTACTTGGGCATCGAGCGGGTGCACGAGGTCAGGTTCACCGGCCCTGCCGTGCTGCGCAGCGCCACCGCGGCTCCATCCGGTACATCCGGCGCCACGGTGTGGATACAAACGGAGTATGAGACGCTGGAACTGATCGTCAGAGAGGACGGAGACCAAAGTGGCGACGGTCACCAGTAGTGGAACGGCGCCATCGAAAAAGTCCACTGTCGGCGTCGCAGGCGGGAGTTCCGCAGGAGATGTTCCACCGCAGCCGGACAGCGCTGACAACAGGACCAAGAACGCGGCAACGGATAAAATCCGACCGGCGTTGCCCAACAGGGCCTATATAGCGGATACGGCACTATCCGGCAGGGATGCGTATCCGACCATGAACAGCGCGTGCTGCAGCGCGTCCACGGGTTCAAACCCAACTTCGTCAAACTTCCCAGGTTCCTGGGCCATCTCCCCAAGCAGCCACGCCGCCTTCAGGTTGTCCCGAGCGTACGACACGCTGCTGTTGTTCATCCCAGGCCGGTCGCACTGGTGGTACCGGATGCGCTTCGGCTCCTGACGCGGCGGCATCCTGAGCCTCAACAAAGCGGGTTTCGGTCCGACCTTTTCCCGCCGACAGTAGACGCCCACCAGGCAGTTGAGAGCGCAAGCCACCCTGCTGTCGTAGATCGGGAAGCCGTCAATCAGCACCGAGTAGACCTTGCTGAACCCCGACCCCATGTAACGGAAACCGGCGAGGTCGTCCGTGTCCGCCGTCCTGGGATTCAGTCTCGCCCGCACGTCTTCCACCAGGACCTGCAAACGTTCCGGCGGCATGCTCCGCCATTCGTTGAGCTTCCCGCGCTGCCGGATGCCGCCCCACCTGAAGATGGCCTCGGCGTTATCGACGAACTTGGTCTGTTTCTCACGACTGTTGATAACGCCGATGTCCTCGAAATTGAGACGGAACTCCCGAAGGCGTCGTGCCGTCACCCGGTAGTCCAGCCCGTGGCTGTTATCCGGCCAGCGGTACTGCTCCAACGCGCCGTAGAGGGTCGTACACTCGAAATCGGTTCCTCTGCCGCTCTTCCAACGGTGCGTCAAACCCAGTTCGCCGGTGACCAGTTGTGCCGCCCATCTGGTGAACCCACGGACGTGCTCGTCCGCCAAGTACTCGTCTCGTTTCATTCAGCCTCTCCCTGTCGGGCACCAGCGGCAAAGAGTGCCGACACGCATGATTGCCAAGGCCATTGTGCCTACGGAGTTCCGCCGATGCAACGCTATCCGGCGAGACAGGCCTGACAACGCCCGACTGCTCACGCCGGTCTCTGCGGCCACCCAAAGGCTGTTGAACGCGCCCGGGGGCCGTTTCCAGCGGAGACTGGGTACGCCTCTCGCACCTTGGGCAACCGCCATCCCCTTTCCACCGGCACATCCCGCGTAGTAAAACTCAAAGAGAGAATGACGCCATGATCATCATCCACGCCGCTCAACTGGACGGCCGCCTGACGCTGTGGGGAGAGGACTCCGACCCATCCCCGCCATCCGAACGGGCGTCGGAAGCCCACCACCCCAGGTGCGCCAGCACACGACGCCTGGCCGCAGCAGTGGGCATTGCGCCCGAGGATGCCGCGTGCGACCAGGCGGGTAGCATCGTCTGGCTGCCCAGCCGCGGCAACAACCCGATACCGTCCGAAGCATTGGCCGGCCCCGCGCTCAAATCCAGGGCCAAGCCCCGGATCAAATCCTGGCGAGTACCAACCATCAGGCTTTCCATCGGTCAGGCCATCGAACTGCTGCAACGCTGCCAGAACAGCCGTGTCCTGGCCCCTGGCATCGTGCTGAGCCGCGACGTGGCCTACTGGCGACACGTTTTGATGTTCGCCACCGCCCTGACGGCGCGGCAACAGTTCCTGCCCGACGTGGCGCAAAACGGGGAAAACACCAAAGCCGTCTGGACGCCGCTTTACATCGGCGACGACGCCCACCGGTTGGCCGAACTGGCCAAGGTCATGCCGGCTTCGGCCCGGGCCATGACCGGCGCAGATGATCACCGACCGCCAACCACTCCGCCGCAGGCCGTGCTCAGGGAGTTCATCGCCGGCATCGTGAACCACATCATCCGCCGGGATGCCGCCGAAGGCTCCGCACGGTCCGACTCCGTTCACGAAGCCTGGCTACAAGCCCTCACGTCAGCGGACGGAGTCGTCCACGCCACGGGCGCCCAGCTCCAGCAACTGCGCCGGCAGGTTGCGGAATGGCACCGGCCCATCGCCGTGGCCACCAACTCCCCCTATCGCCTCTGCCTACGGCTGGAAGAACCGCCAGAACCCGAGCCGGACCAATCACCGGCCGCCATTGGTAAACAGGACTGGTACCTGCGCTACCTGCTCCAGCCTCACGACGACCACAGCCTACTGCTGCCCGTGGACGCCGCCCAGGAGCGACAGTCGCCGGACTTCAACCCGGCCGAGTTCCTGCTCACCTCTCTGGCCCAGGCCGGCTCGGTGTGCCCGCCTATCGCCGACAGCCTGAACCAGCGAAAGCCAGCCGGCGCCAAGCTTGGCGCCGAACAGGCACACCAGTTCCTGACCCAGCAGGCGGCCGCGCTGCGGCAGGCCGGCTTCGGCGTGATGCTCCCGTCCTGGTGGACCCGACGGGGCACGAAGAACCGTCCCAGCATTCGGGCCGAAGTCCGCACTCCGCCCATGCAGGGCGGCGCCAACATGACCATGGCGTCCCTCATCGACCTGAACATTCAGGTCGCCATGGGCGACGAGGTGATCGAACCCGAGGAACTGTTCGAGCTGGCCGACCTCAAGGTGCCGCTGGTCCGCTTCCGCGGCCAGTGGGTTGAAATCAACGCCGACGAAATCCGCGCCGCCGCCGACTTCTGGCGTGACCGCGACCAGGCGACTCTACGGGAAGTCATCCGCATCGGACTGGGCGCCGACCGGCAGGCGGAAGCCGACAACGTTTCCCTGTCCGCCACCGGCTGGCTCAACGATTTGCTGGAGTCCCTACAGCAGAAGGGCAAAATCGCGCTGCTGGACGCGCCCGCCGAGTTCAACGGTGAACTCCGTCCCTACCAGCAGTTGGGCTACTCGTGGCTCGATTTTCTCCGCTGGTGGGGTCTCGGCGCCTGCCTGGCCGACGACATGGGGCTGGGCAAGACGGTCCAAACTCTGGCCGCCATTTTACGTGACCATCAGCAGGGCAATGAAAAGCCCAACCTGCTGGTCTGCCCGACCTCCGTGATCAACAACTGGCAGCGGGAAGCGCAGAAATTCACCCCCAGCCTGCCGGTGATGCTGCACCACGGGCCGAGCCGCGGACGCGGCGAACAATTCGCCCAGCAGGCTGCCGACCACCAGATCGTCATCACCAGCTACGGCACCATGACGAGGGACCGCGAACTGCTGACTTCCGTCGATTGGCGGTCCGTAACCCTTGATGAGGCTCAGAACATCAAGAACCCAGTCACCCGACAGGCGCAGGCCGCCCGGGCGTTGCCCGCCGACTACCGCATCGCACTCACGGGCACGCCCGTCGAGAACCACGTCGGCGACCTGTGGGCCATCATGCAGTTCCTGAACCCCGGCCTGCTGGGCTCCCAGGCCGAGTTCAAGCGCCGCTACTTCAACCCCATCCAGGCCAATCGAGATGACGATGTGGCCGCCCAGTTGCAGAAGGCCACTGGCCCGTTCATCCTACGCCGGCTGAAGACCGACCCCACGATCATCGACGACCTGCCCGACAAGCAGGAGACCAAGCAGTACTGCAACCTAACCAGGGAGCAGGTCACGCTCTACGAGGCCGTGCTGCGCGACGTCGAAACACGACTGGAAGAAGCCGAGGGCATGGCGCGTCGCGGGTCGATACTCGACACACTGGTCAAGCTGAAGCAGGTCTGCAATCACCCACGCCAACTGCTGGGCGACAATTCTGCCATCGCCGGCCGTTCCGGCAAGCTGGCCCGCCTCGACGAGTTGCTGGACGAGATCATCCCCGTCGGCGACCGCGTCCTGGTCTTCAGCCAGTTCGCCGAGATGGGCGCCATCATCCAGCAGCACGTCCAGGAAACCTACGGCATCGAAACGCCCATGCTCCACGGCGCCGTCTCTCGCAAGAACCGCGACCAGATGGTCGAACGCTTCCAGAACGACCCCCACGGCCCGCAGGTCTTCGTCCTGTCGCTGAAGGCCGGCGGCTCGGGCCTGAACCTACCCCGCGCCAACCACGTTATCCACTACGACCGGTGGTGGAACCCGGCCGTCGAAAACCAGGCCACCGACCGCGCCTTCCGCATCGGGCAGACCAAGGACGTCCACGTCCACAAGATGATCTGCGCCGGCACCCTCGAAGACCGCATTGACCTCATGATCGAGGCCAAGCAGCAGACCGCCGATCAGGTGGTGGGCGCCACGTCGGAACGGTGGCTCACCGAACTCTCGAACACAGAACTGCGGGATGTGCTGGCCCTCAACACCACGCCGGCAGACTGAACACGGGATCCCGATCTACGAAAACGACCGGAAAGGTTTTCTCAATGACCTACTACGACCACGAATACTCCCGTCCCATCGACGTGAAGGGCGGCATCAGGGCCGCTTCCCGTCGGGGCGACTTCGGCTCCAACTGGTGGGCCAAGCGCTGGATGCAGACCCTCGAACAGTTCAGCATCGGCGCACGGCTCAGCCGTGGACGATCCTACGCCCGTCGGGGACAGGTCCTGTCGATTGACGTTCAGAACGGCGTCGTGGAAGCTCAGGTTCAGGGCAGCCGCAAGCGGCCCTACGACGTCGAGATCAGCGTCAGGACGATAGAGACCGGCGACTGGGAGCGGTTGCGTCAGGCGTTGGCCGAACAGCCGGTCATCGCTGCCAGCCTGCTGGCTGGCCGAATGCCGGAGAACATCGAGGACACCTTCGAAGCCGTCGGGCTGTCGATGTTCCCCGCAAGAGGAGACGACCTCGAAACCGACTGCTCGTGTCCCGACTGGTCAAACCCCTGCAAGCACATCGCCGCCGTCTACCTGCTGCTGGGCGAGGAGTTCGACCGCGACCCGTTCCTCATCTTCCGGATGCGCGGCATGGACCGCGAGGACCTGCTGGGCGAGGATTTCCGCCAGTCGGCTCAGACCATTGAAGGGCCACCACTGGCGCCCGAGCCACTGCCGGAAGATCCGGATGTATTCTGGGACAACCCGTTACCCGCGTTAGCCGACGTTGACCTCGGCGCGGCGACGGCGCCCGACCTGCACGCCGCCCTGCCCCAGCAACTGGGCCGTTTCCCATTCTGGCGGGGCTCACTGGAACTCATCCCAGCGCTACGCGACATCTATGCGAACGCTTCCCAGAGCGCCTTGGACAATGCCACGCCGGCAAGCCAAGCCCTGCGCGAGTAAGCGCACGATCAGACGCCGATGTAAGCAATCTGCCGACACGCCAGGCCGTAAGCACCCGCCCCGCTCCATGTGAGCGGGGCTTTTTCATTGCTCACGTCTCCGCCGTCAACCCGATGCCGTGACCGCTACCAGGATTGCGCAGCCGGAGTATCAGAGCCATCCGACGGCTCAGCAGCCCGATTCCTGAACTCAGTCGCGGCACCAATCCAACTCTGACAACCAGAAGGAGCTGAAGTGAACTCCCCCAGCCAAATCATCTTCCCCGCCGTAATTGCGCTGGCCATCAGCTTGAGCATCGCCTGTTCGCACTTTTCAGACGACAGTGGGCCAAGCGCCGAGACCGAGGATCGAACCTACGCAATCAACCAAGCGCAGGCAAGCACCACCCAACAAAACACTGTGGTCCCGCTCACGAACGAGGATAGCGCTAGGGATGGCACTCGCGACGAAATGCCAGCTGGATACCTGCCAGACTGGATCCAGACAAGCTCATCGAAAAACGACCGTGGAGCCGCCGAAGTCATCGGTCCAGACGAGTTTCGCGAGATTGCCAAACTCTACAAGGAGAATACGTTGCGCCGGCAAACTCGGTTCGGAGACAACCGACTGATCGTTTCAAACTGGGTCGACGGCATCATCGGCGTCAACCATCCGCAAGTCATCTGGGACGACCAAGCCAGGTGCGAAATGGAGACCACCGCAGCAAACAACGCGGCGATAGTAGCCACTGATGTGAGACGGGAAATCGTTGTCTCCGGGATAATCAACTATGAATCTGATGCATTCCTCATGACCGATTGCAGGATACACGGCATCCACTGCGGCTCAAGTGATTGCCAATTAGGCTTCCAGCACGCGCTGGCTCCAAAGAGCACACTTTCGAATCCGACTCCGTGATGGCACTCCGTGCGCCGCGAAAGAAAAGGGCACGCCCAGGACCAGCCCCCGAAACGCAGCCGATCCTGCGGCACCTCCCGGCCGATGGTGAATGAATCACCACGCCACGCCGTAAGCAACCGCCCAGCGTTGCTGACGCCGCGCCCGTTGACCCGTTTCCGCGCGACCCCATATCATCAAACCGCAGCCCCATTCCTAGAGGTGGCTAACATGACCGCCAATCCCGAAACCCTTGAATTAATCTCCGGTGTAGTCAGAGCCCAACTCCCCAAGTACCTGTCCAAAGAAGTCGTCATCTACGATGTGGTGGCGCAGAACCGTCCTGGACCCGATGACGAAAACTACGTGCATGTTCGCGTGATCCTCGAAGAGGACCATCCCAGACTTGGCCCGCGAAAGCTCAACCGATTCAGCAGAAATATGCGCAACCTCTTGGAGCAGTCCGGAATTGACCACCATCCGCTCATCTCCTATGCCAACCGGAGCGAGCTCGGTTTGTGACTACGCCAAGCAACCCGACGCCGGCGCCCATCAACTGGCGCAACCTCATCCAGGCAGGACACGGCCTAATCAATCCCCAACCAGCGGTAATCATCCCCGCCGATGAACACGTCCGCAGGGCGATCAGCAACGCTTACTACGCAGCGGAACATGAGCGTCGATAACAAAAAGGCGCCACACCATCCCAGGAACTGTCCATGGCGTACGAACTTGAAGGCATCAACCCCGCTCACTCGTTTGGAGACGAGATCACGTTCAACGTCTTCCATTGGCCGCCCATCGTGGACTACTGCCGAACAGTGGCGCCCGACATCATGGACAAGGTCAACGATTGGCACACGAACGATGGTCAAGGCTTGGAACGTACCGACGCCGCCGAGTTGGGACGCCTGTTGATGGTCTCCCTGCTGGACGGCCATTTCGAGAGAGTATCGGCAAACTTCAACGAAGAAGACTATCTGGTACGTCCCGACCTGCTTGGCAACGCCATGTTTCAGATGGAATTCGCTCGCCTGAACGACATGACACCCGCTGGTGCCTTCGAACTCAATCGGGACCGCTTGCTGCGTTTCTCGATGTTCCTGGGAGTATGCGGCGGGTTCCGCGTCCGTTAGATCGGAACCGTCTTGATGCGTGCTGAATCGTCGTCATCCATGACCAGCGCCAACCGCTGGCTGCGAGATCACTCAACCAAAAGGAGCAAAATTTGACCACGCTACCCAACCAAGCTGGGAACGCCGTCAACGACGCCGGCTCCGAGGCAGACCGCAAGACGACACCGCTGGAAAACGCGCTCTTCGCCATGCAGGACCAAAGCGGCCAAATCAGCTTCATCTACTGCGACCAGCAGTGTCACCCATCCGACGCCGGCGTGATCCTCGCCAACCACTACCAGTCTGAGGAATCCATCGCCGCCCTCATCGCCGAGGGGTCCATCAGGCAGCTGCAACCCATACCTCAAGACTGCAGCACCTACAATGCCCTCATGGGAAAACCGCCGGAACCGCCCCACACGTTCAACGGCAGCCCACGGGAGTTCTTCAACCACTACTGCAACCGCGTGGTGAACATCTACCTGCACACGCCACAGCGTGGCTGGATGTTAGCTTCGGGCCGGGAACCCATCCCGTTGGCCGACGCCATCTCCTGGCACCAGGCGCCCTGACGGTAGGAAACCCAGCACTAACGGAGCCGGCAGGCATCAGTACAAAGCGAACGTCACAACCAACGGTGACAGCGTGGCCGCTCCGGCGCATTGGGCAAGAGCCACAAGCATGAAGGCCCGTAGCTGATCGGCTCGACTTGCGCCACTCATCAAACGCCGGCCATCCACTCGGAACGGCAGGCGCAGCAGCGGGCAGCGTAACCGACAAGCGCGTCCGCTGATCGGCGGCAGAGTCCGAAAACAGCCGGCTTGACCCAGGGCACCAACAAGCCTGACTCATGCATGGTATCGGGCAACGGGTGCCGTTGGGCGCTCAAAGACCAAGGTAGCTCAGGCCCCACTCCCAATGGTTCTCGTTTGGCAGCGCGGACCGCCGCCGGGTGTCTTGCCGACTACTGAGACAGGTTGCTCCAGCCGACTACCTTGCAGCCGCCACTGTCAATTGGCCCCGCTTTCCCACATGTGCTGAACGAGCGCAGCGACTTGACGTCCGCTACCCGATGTGGCATTTTGGCGGCGGTCCAGTCGCGGGTGATATGCCCGTCAAACAAGCGTGGGTCCCTTTCAGGAATGGCCTCGCGCCTCTCCTGCGAGGCTCACGCTAAATCGGGACGCCGGCGACTGGACCAAGTAGCCTTATCCTGAATCGCGGGGGAGGTTCCATCGTCGCGTGTCGCGACGTGTTCTCTCCCCCCCAAATGCGAAAGGTCGCCGGGCTTTTGGCTCTGCGTCGACGACCAGTAGCGCACCCGCGGGGGTGAACTGTGTTCATGCTACCACTTGGCCGTTTCGTCCAGCAACCGCCAAGTCGGTCTCGTATTCCACCATGCCGGCAGTTGGCAAGCCACGACGAGTTGCCACCGCCTGTCCCTCGCCAAAGGGTGCCAGACAGCGTGGCGCCCTATCGCCGTCGCGCTGGTGGCCTTTGTCTCCGTGCTCGGTCTGAACGGCTGTGACCGTGACATGGTTTGGCGGTCAATCAAGGCGTTATCGAGAGATTGTTCAACGCTGGCACTACTGCCGTTAACGGGTCCGCCGGCACTCGTCAGGGCATTCCCTATATCTCTAACCCAATGGAGTTTCGACACAACGCCCCGAAAACCATTGATAACAGCCCGTAGCAATGGCCTTTCCCAACCTCTGACCCGTGCGTCGACGGTTGCGGCCACCGTTGGCGCGCCGGCCATCCAAAACAAAACTTCCTCAAATCGATCCCAAGGATAGGAGATCCAAACATGGTAGCAACGAGCGAAGTCCCGGACCAATCCAACGATGTGCCACGGGGTGGGCGGCCTGTCGGCGGCTGGTGTCAATAACGGGTTAGAAATGAGCCGAATTTACGGTTTAAAATGAAGCCACCCAGATAGTGCTCAGCGATTCTGTCAGTCAGCATGGCTGTGGTTGTCGCCGGCCTCCTCCGGCGCTACCCCCAGTTGTTGGTGTGACGGGAATAGCCCCGCCTGGCGCTTCTCTCTGAGCCGGTAGCTCTCACCGCGGATGTTCAGCACGTGGCTGTGGTGCAACAGCCGGTCCAGCACCGCCGAGGCAATCACGCTGTCGCCCAGCAGTTCACCCCACTCGCCGAAGCCCTTGTTGGAAGTCAGGATGATGCTGCCCCGTTCGTACCGCGCTGACACCAGGGTGAAGAAGGCGGTGGCCGACTCCCGGTCGTAGGGCCAGATGCCGAATTCGTCCACGACGAGGACCTTGGGTGCGAGGTAGACCTTCATCCGCCGGTTCAGGTTGTGCTCGATGCGCGCCTTGCGCAGGTCTTCCATCAGGTCGTAGGCACGGACGAAGTAAGCGCCGTGGCCGTTCTCGATGGCTCTGAGGGCCAGGGCGATGGCGAGATGGGTTTTGCCCACGCCGGGCGGTCCCAGCAGCAGCACATTGGTGGCCTCGGCGACGAAGGCCAAATTCGCCAGTTCCTTGACCAGCCGCTCGTCGATGGAGGGTTGGAATGCGAAGTCGAATTGCTCCAGGGTACGCTGGAAGGGCAGGTGGGCCAGCCTGGTCCGAGTGGTGAGGTAGCGTTCCCGGCGGGCGGCGACTTCGACGCCCAGCAGTTCGGCGAGCATCTCGGGATAGGGCAGTTGCTTGTTGGCCGCGGCGTCCAGGGTGTTGTCCAAGACTTCCACGGCCTGCTTGAGACCCAGGGTTTCCAAATGTTGACGGGCCTGTTCCAGCGCGATCATGCCACACCTCCCGCCACCAGTTCGTACACGTCCAGGGAGCGCCGTTCCACCTCGCCAGCGGGGATCTGCACCGCCACGGCCTCCTTGCGAGGCCGGTTGTCTCCTCTGGGCAGGCCCGACCACTGGCCCGGCAGGATAAAGCGCTGTTTGGGCTGTTGCGCTCGGGGATGCACCGCGATCCGTTCGCTGCCCGACCAGATCTCCACCGTGCCCTGACGCTCACCCACCTGCACCGTGGTTTCCACCCACTTCCAATGGACACCGTACAGGGAGCCTTCCCAGCTGACGAAACCGTCCTTGGACACCTTCCGATCCGCCCGCAGGTACGGGGCCAGCGTGAGCCGATCCGGCAGCTTGCCCAGGTAAGGTCGCTCCTCGGCCAGCGCCTCCCACGGCACTCGATGGGTCGTCCCGTGGATCCGGGCGTTGGCCACCACGTCGCACCACTCCAGCGCCTGGCCGTTCAGGTCGGCGTCGTCGGTGAAACGGATGCTGGGCCACATGTTACGCCGGACGTACTTCACGCCACTTTCCACCTTCCCCTTGGTCTGTGGCCGGTAGTACTGGCACAGTCTGGCCTCAAAGCCCACCCGCATGGCGAAGTCCAGCATCCGCTGGTTCCAAATGGGACGCTTCGCCTCGTCCTTGCTCAGGGTGATCACCTTGGCATTATCGTAGAGGCACCGGCGTGGCACCCCGCCCAGGTACTCGAAGGCATTCACGTGGCACTGGATGAAAGCCGCCGTGTCCGCCCTCCTGACCAGCTCGACGTAGCAGGCCCGGGACCACCCCATGGTCATCACGAACACCCACACGCTACGCCGCTTGCCGTCCTCGCCCACGTACGACAGGCTCCCCCAGTCCACCTGGGCTTGCTCTCCCGGCTCCGTCTCAAACCGCATCGTCGCCTCGGGCTGACGACGCCGGCGACGCGGCCTCACGTACTCCGACAAGATCGTGTAACTGCCCTCGTAACCCAGCTCCCGCAGCTCCCGGAGCAAGACCACGCAGTTTTCCAACCCCTCCCCCATCCGCCGGTCAATGTGCTCAGTGTAAGGGTTCAGCTTGGACCCCCGCGGCAGCCGTGGCTTGGGCCGCATTGCCTCCGGTGACTTCAGATACCGCAGTACCGTATTGCGCGCCAGACCCAGTTCACGGGCAATCTCCCGCGCTGAGTAGCCGGCGCCTTTCAGCTCATAAATCTGTTTCACTTCTCCACCTCTTAGCAATCTTTCAGACACCTCCGCCAAAAGTCTGGCGATGATGCCTTCGCTATCGAGGTGGCTCAATTCCAACCCGTAATTTTTGTGGATGCTCTACGATTCGGTCAGTAGCTAACGGTCCAGGGAAAATGTCAGGTTATGAAGGACTTGACATTGAACCCCATCGAACAGACGCGACTCCACGTGCTCAACTCAGTATTGGAACACCAGCTTCCCGCAGCCCAGGCGGCCGAACTGCTTGGGGTGAGTGAACGCCACGCCTGGCGACTTCTGGCAGCCTATCGGAGGGAAGGCGCCGCCGCACTTGCTCACGGGAACCGAGGAAGAAGACCGCGCAACGCTGTGTCTGACGACGAGGCCAACGTGGTGATCCAGTTGGCCAGCACCACCTACGCCGGAGCCAACCACACCCACCTCTCCGAGTTGCTCCGGGAACGGGAGGGCATTGACCTCAGCCGCCAGACCGTGCATCGCATCTTGACCCAGGCCGGTATCCCCAGCCCGCGCAAGCGACGTCCGCCCAAACATCGGGTACGCCGGCAGCGGATGCCCCAGGAGGGGATGCTGGTGCAGATCGACGGCAGCTTCCACCGGTGGCTGGGCGATGACGGACCTCAATTCACCCTGCTGCTGGCGGTGGACGACGCCACCAGCGCCGTGGTCAGCGCGGTGTTTCGTACCGAGGAGGACACCCGGGGCTACTTCACCCTGATGCAGGGCCTGATCGAACGCTGGGGTCTGCCCATCGCGCTCTACGGCGACCGCCACGGCGTGTTCAAGTTTTCGGGCAAGCCCAGGCACATCCAGCCGCCGGTGGAGGCCACCCACTTCAGCCGGGCCATGGTGGAACTGGGCATCCAGCAGATCTTCGCTCGCTCTCCCCAGGCCAAAGGTCGCGTGGAACGCGCCGCGGGTACCTTTCAGGACCGGCTGGTGACGGAACTGCGCCTGGCCGGAGCCAGGACCATGGACCAGGCCAACGCCGTGCTGCGGGACTTCCTGTCCCGCTACAACGCCCAGTTTGCCGTGCCCGCCGAATTGCCCGATTCGGCCTACCGCCCCAGGGTCTCCCAGCGACCCCTGGATGAGGTCCTTTGCTTCAAGCACCTTCGCAAAGTGGCTCGGGACAACACGGTCAAGTACCAATGGCGCACCCTGCAGCTCCTGCCCAGCGGCGAACGTCCCAGCTACGCTGGCGCGAGTGTGGAGGTCCTGGAACATACCGACGGGCGGCTCCAGGTGCGCCATGAGGGCGAGATCATCCCCAGTCGGCCCGCGCCGCCTCGTCCCGGTGCGCTACGCGCGGCTCACGGTGGCCTGGCTCCCAATCCCGAAATCAGCCACATCGTAAAACGCCTGGGCAACCATCGCCTCAGCCAACCCCAGCTGCGGAACCTCGCAAACCTGGAGCCCGATCCTGTCGTCGAGGAACCGGCGGTCGAGAAAAACCACAGTGAACCCCCAGCCCGCCGAGAACTCACGCCTCGACAACTGGCCCTCTGGAAGGCCATCCAGCAGGCCAAGATACAAGGTCTCAGCTTACGGGAGATCGCGCGCCAGTTCGGGATCTCGCGGAACACCGTCCGCAAGTACGCTCGCTCCTTGACCCAGCCGACCAATCGACCACAGAATCGTGGCCCGAGGCCATCACCCCATCAACCCGCCGGTCACCGTGACTGACATTTTCCCTTACCTTTTAAACTGACGGAATCCCTGGACAACGACATAATTTTTGGCTCAGTTTAAACCCGTAAATGACACTGGCGCGCCATATCCGGAAAGCTATTCATCATCGGAGTGGTTGCACTGCTGGTAGTGGGAGCGACCGGATGCGGCAGCAGCGACGAGCCTACCGTGGACAACGTGGACGATTCCAAGCGTTCGCAGTCAGGATGGGTAGATGACTGCATTGAAACTAAGATCTCAGTACACAATCAGCAAACCGGCAGACGCTTCTCAAGCGATGAGAAAAAGGACACTGAAGAAACGTGCAGTTGTATGCACGACTATATCGTGGAAACCACCGACCCGCCGTTTCCGCTAATGTCATCATTCGAGTCGTCGAACCCTTCTGTGGTTCAGGGTATTAGCAAAGCACAAACAGCTCGAATGGCTGATGGAATGGCTGGGCCGAGTAGGATGAATGACATCGATCTCTTTTTCTCAGCCGAAAAAGAATGCTTATTCAAGTAGATGTGCCTGAACCGGGCATAGGTGAAGAGGGCCCCGGGGGCCGCCATCAGAAGCGGAGTCAGATGGGTCTGGACTTTGCGCGCTGGGCGCGGCCTGAGTCACCGCTCTGCCGTCTATTGCCGCGCTAGCCGCTGGCTTGACCGCCTCGACGCGGAGTCGATCAGCTGGGCCGGCGGCAAACACCACAGCACGCAACGCTGATTACTCCCGTGATGTAGAGGAATTATACAGTGATGCGAAACTACAATATGCTGAACCACAACAGGACAAACCCGGGTGGTGGGCAGAACAATCCCGGAACGAACCAGGGCAACACCCCGAGCCGTGCTCGGAAACGCCGAGGACGCCTGAACTTCAAGCGCATCGGCATCGTAGCCGGCGTGATGGTCCTGGCCATCATCGTGGGTTACGCCGTGGGCGACCGACCGGACACCGCGGGCGGGCGGGTCGCCGCGTCCGCCGGACGAGTCAACGAACAGGTCCACGATACCCGTCACGACTTCCAGGAAATCCAGGCCCTGGCCCTGGAAGCCCAGGCGCCTTCCGCGGTTGTGCAGGAGCCCACGTCCGGCGGCGGGACGCAGGTTCAGACCGATCCCCGGCAACAACCGGCTCCGGCTTCTGGTGGTGTTCCGGGAGCGCCGGCCGGCGAACAGGTCGCCGGCAGTATCATTGGCGCCGTTACCGACGGCCAATCGGAAGGTGGCCAAGGCGACGACCGCGCCGCGCCGCCGGCTACGCTGACCTTCAACGAGAAGGCGCGCGAGATCCAGGGCGACGCCCCGCTCACCGTGCACCAGGAAGCGGCCCAGCGACTGGTGGACAGTTGGCAGCCACAGTACGAGGCTGCTATCGAAGAGCACAACTCGCTGATGCTGCGGATCAGCGAAACCCGCGCGTTGTGGCAGGATTACCGCGCGGAACAGACCCGGCTCGTGTCCGAGATGCAGAACCCGCAACTCCGCGACAGCATGTTTCAGGACCTGCAGTCCGACGTCGCGGCCTTCCAGGATTGGGACCGGAACGCCGAGGAAGTCGAGATCAAATCCGGCGCGGCCATGACCAAGCTGCACGACATGGATCGGCTCATCCAGTTCCAGCGCAACCGGGCGGACTTCCGTGCCGTGATTGGTGAACAGTCCATCGGGATGTCCTTGCAGGTGACCCTGCTGCTGGAAAGCCTGGACACCTTCGAGAGCCGCACCAACGCGCTCTCCGCCGCAATCTCCGCCGGATGAGGTTCCGGCCCTGAGCCACGGCATGAACTTCGTCGGCTTCGACATCGGGAAAATCGTCGGGCAGCGGTGGTTTCAGATCACCCACGGCGTGGCGCTCATCATATCGCTGGCGATGCCTTGGGCAATCGTTGACGACCACAGTGCGTCCGTGAGTGCCTTCGGCCTGTTCGCCTCACTGTGGTCCGAGCTGGACCACCATGCCGAAGGGGGTATCGGGTTGACGATGCTCACCATCATCATCCCGGTGTCCGCCATTCATCTCTACGTCAAGCTGGGCGGCGGTCGCGGGCTATGGCCGGCTTGGACGCTGACCCTTGCGGCGCTATTGCTAGCGCTGCTGGCTGGGGACGCCGTGGCCGTCCGGTGGGGCTACGCCGCGACGCTGCTGCTCAGCGCTCCGGCGCCGGTCACCTGGTGCGTGAACAAAGCCCGCAGCCCCCGTCTCGGTGCCGTCTGGGCCAGGTTCAAGGGCGCTACACGGCACGGCAGTTCCGGCAGCCAACAGCCGTAGCCGGCAAAAACCGCGGCTGAACCCTGATTCCCATAGAGGGGATACCATGACGTTGCAACCCAATGAACAGGTTTACTACGACGCCGACGGCATCTTAATTACTCAGTACCGTTTCGTGACGCCGGACGGCTCGCTGTACCCTACCAACACCATGCAGCGCGTCTGGGGCTCTGTTGACCGCGCCAGCGATGGCGATATGTCGCGGATGATGACGTGCCTGCTATTGCTATTACTGGGTCCCTTATGGCTTATATTTCTCTGGTTTCGGAAACGACGCAACGGACCCATGACGCGCTATTGGGCCAATTTTGCCTTCGCCGGCGGCGGAACCTTTACTGGTACGAGCACAGGCTGGGTGAGCGCCGCGTCTGATTCGGTCGGCGGATTCGCCAACTTGAGAACCCGCTCGGAACGCCAGGCTGATTTCGCAGTATGGAGCCACGATGAGGATTGGACCAGGAATCTCATCGCGGCGGCGAATGAGGCAATGGTCGCTTCCCGAGCATGAGCGCGCGCCCGGACCCCTTCGTGACGGCAGCAGCTACAATCCTTGCTCAGCCCTGTTCGTGCCGCTCCTGCCGTGGGCGGCGCTGCCATTGCCAGGTAATCCAGTGAGGTTCTGCAATGACGATGGACTCCCCGCGTTGATTCAGTAAGCCATCCCTCGCGCGCGAGTTCGAGACCATCCATCCCATTGTCGACGGCAACGGTCGCGCCAACCACACGCTTATTCGACTGGGTTTGTGCCGTCCCTGCATGGCGGCATCCTTTCAACCGCCGGTCTCGCTGGTAATAGCCAACTGCGCGGGCGACCATCAGCCCGACACGGTCCGTGTACCATCGCCCACCCCTCACAACCCAATCCGCGAGATTAATGCGGTGCTCGCCGGCCTGTCCCGCCGATTTCGCGCAGTCCCACCCACGTGAGTAATATCGACCTACACTCCCAAAATGATGGCATTACACCGCCGACGCTGCGCAGCACTCGCCCGAAGTCGGATAGAGCATCATCATCAACGGCATCGCAGCGTTTCAAAACGCCCCTTGCCCAGCTATCTAGCGAGGAGCTGCTCACGCAAGGCAAGCGCGTCGGTGACAACCCCGCTGATGACCTGCTACTATGACGGTGCAGCGACGGCCACCAGCCTCAACCAAAATACCGACAGTTTTGACCTCATGCCGTACAAAAAAACAGTTTTGGCTGATTTTTGTGCGAAGCCGCATTTGTACTTCAAGGAAATACGTAGTGCGATACCGGATTGAACAGAAATATCGGAAAATACAGGTTTTCTGCTTGGGTTGCTTGGGGATCAATCCGTACACAGAAGGAACACTCGGAAGCTATCTTTGGAAGATTAAGAGAAGCAGGAAACTGACTCAAAAAGAAGAAAAATTCAAAGAAGTAGAACATCCCCACTCAAAAGAAAATCATCCAGAGATGATTCTCCAGTTGCTCATTGATCTGCAATATGCAGAACTATTTGACAATCTTCCGCGGCAAATGCGTGATCTGGTTGGCGACATGGAGATACATCAATTTCGAGCTACGATCAGTAAGCTGATGCCATTATCAAGCCATCTGCGCGAACGACAGGCGATCGGATTAGCGAACAAGACACTACTAATCGGCATTCTCGCTTTCGTCGTCAATATTGTCACCCTGGCGGTGATTGTCATTCTCCACATCTTGGAAAAATAGGGCCACTAAAAAAACCGTGTACACCCGCACCTGGTACGTCGTGTCCGGCGGTAGCACCCGCCCGAAAGGGCGGGTGAGGATTGAAACAATCACAGCCACAGCGTCCCGCCGATTGGCATTGGCAGTAGCACCCGCCCAGAGCGCGACCCTGCCAAAAGTAGGGACATCGGCTACCAAGCTACTCAGCAGAAGAACGCTGCCGCTAACGTGCTCAACCGGGAACCCGAGCTGCCCAAGCACAGCGGCAAAGACCAACCCGACACCACGGACAAGCGAATCACCAAATGGCGGCAGGGCGACCGCCAGTTAGCGAAATCACATTACGACTGCCCTTCACTGGACAGGAGACCGAGATCCTTCTCCGTGGCGTAATCGCCCGGCGGCGGCTCGTAACCCTCGACCCATTGCGCCGACTTCGCCAGTGCCGTCACCCGGCTCGAAGTCTTACGGCCAATGATGTCCACGTGCCCCGGACCATCCTCATCATCAGTACCAGAGCGCACCACAGTGAGGCCCCTTTCTCGGATCAGCGAGATGGGAACGAGCACCATGTAAGGCTCAGTGCCATAGCTGGCCACCATGTCAGGCGTGGTCTCCGAAGCTACGTAGCAGGATGTCTCGCCGTCACGGCCACCCTGCACGAACGCCAGCGAGGCAGGGCGCCGCCGTCCGAGATTCCCGTCGTATACGTGCTGGTCACGCGCCACGCGCCGGTACAACCATTCATCGTCAGGAACCATGTCCTGAACGTCGGCAACCATCAGGCCGTGCCGACGAGGGTCCGGCCAATCAACAGCTTGGCGCACTCCTTCAGGTAGGAGACATCATCAGGATTCAACGGGTCCAGCGTACCCTCGCGTTCGCAGCCGCAGCCGGACGCATAGTAGCCCATGGAGCCGTCCGGCTCCGACTCGATCTCCAGATGCAACCCGTTGCGGTCCCACTCGGCGACCACGCCGCCGGTGTCAGACGGCACCAACGACGGTGCCGGGCAATCCTGCTCCAGAATTCTGACCAGTAACTTTAGCAACCTCGACACCGCCGACCACTGTGTGCAAACAGCGGACGAATGAGGCAAATCGTCATCGCTCCACCTCAGGTTGCGGCACGCCGAAAGCGTCTGGATGAACCAATCGCCCAGCACGACGGCACCCGGCGGATGCACCACCAGCATCGGCTCGCCCGACGGCCACAGCACAGCGCCCACGGCAGCCTTCCTGTAACCCTCAACCATCGTGCCCCAGATGCCTAGTCCCGCGTTGTCGAGCACCGGCCAGTAACCAGGCGTGCCCAGAAAATCAGCACGCTTTTCCGAATCAGGCATCGCCATGGCAATCGCACCTCTCCTTGCTGGAATCGGCCATTGGCAAGGTTCCAGCTTGCAACACGCCGTGCCGGACACCCGACCAATCCTTGCCAATGGTCACGCCGGCGGGATGGCTGCATGATAAACGCGGCCATACGTCACGTCAAAATTCAACTGGCTCGGACGCGCTCTGGCGTGACGGCGAGACGCTCTACCTACAAAGCTTCGAAACCGGATGAGGCCCGAGCAGCCCGCAGATGCCGCCGGGGGCGCCTGTTTCATTCCCAAAGACAACTTCTACCCAATGGGCGCAGAACGCGCCCGGTGGCCCTTTCCGGCGGAAATACAGGGCATCCTGCCGCGGTTGCCCAACCCCAAGCTGAGCGTGGAAATGCACGCCGCTGAAGCCCACGACTGTCAAAGGACAATCACCTGAGGTTCGGCGCTGACGAACTCAAGCACAACGGCAAATCCAGCTGTCCCGCCGGCATCAATTCCGGCCATCACCGCTTCCGCGGTTTCCCCGCGAACGACAACTTCATCGGTTCCCATGCCAACCCAGTAGTCCACGCTGGACACGTGCATCGCCGCGATTGCGTCGTTCAACAGCGAACGCAACCGGGCGTGTTCATCCAGCATTGCAGCGACCGTCGCCGGGTCCAGCCCTTTACCGTCAACGGCGGGAACTGTACCCGGCACCGCTACGTCGCCAGAATTTTTCCCTGAACACCATTCGCCGACCTCACGACTGTGCTGAGCGGGATTCCGCCCCGACTCTACCAGTTTGCGCCTGGACGGCATGGCGGGCCCCCAATAAGTGGCGAAACCGTCTCGCACCACGAGGCTGATTGACGGACGCCAGCCACCTGATTAGCATCGAGCCCAAGACCGCACCGGAGCAATCACCATGGCCACGTCACAGGAAACCCACGAGAGGGCCAAGGGCATCATTCAGAAAGGGCTGGACGCTCACTTCCAAGGCAGGGTCCGCTTTCACGAAGTGCGCATCACTCCCAGGGCGGGGGCCGACGACGAGGAATACCTGGACATACAGGTTATCTACGTCGGCGAGCCATCGGACCTGGACCCCGGCCTTCTGAACTCCCTTTACGGCGTCATTGAGGCCGACCTGCGGGCAATCGGCGTCGAAAAGATGCCGTCCATCTCGTATCGGGAGAAAACCGAAGACGGCGAGTGGTCGGAGCTGGTGCCGGCAGTCCCGCCCGAAGCACAATCCCGATTAGTTCCGGACATTGAGCCCGCCGACCGAGAACGCTTCCTGGAACTGGCCAACCAATGGGAGTTGGAAACCGTATTGCTATCCAGCACAGACCAGACAACCGAACACCCGGCGCATCAAGCAATCACCAGCTTGCCCTGAGCCCGCGACCACCGGTTAGCGGCCGGGCAATCCCATGCGACACGCTATGAATTTCCTCGAAAAGCCGAACGAGCGCATTGCGATGGCGCTACCACCGGCAACTGCCGGCGTCCTCGCCGGCCTCATTGCCTATTACGCGATGGAGCTGGGCGGCATCTGGCAGTCACCGGGCGTCAGTTGGGGCGACCTCATCCCCGGTTGGCTATTCGCGTCGTTCTTTACCGCGCTCGCAGCCCTGTGCTTCGCGTACCTCAGCTATCGGAAGGCACGCCAGTACCCGCTGGCAGCCAACATAACCGCTATCGCCGGCAGCGTAACCATACTGACCTTGACGTGGTGGCCGACGCGACAATGCGACATGGTGGGCGGTGTGGCGGCCGGACTTACTGTCGCCGGCATGGTGGTCGCTCTGGCAGCGGTCATCAGTTCTCAGGCCAGAAGAATGCGCCGGAATCCGGTCACTGACGGAGACGGCAGCATTGACCGGTCTGACACCAAACCTGATGAAGCGTACGCAGGGATAGTCCCGTTCGTGCAGATTGTCTTGGCGCTGATAATGATTCTGGTCACCTACCTGGCGATGACAGACGAGGACTTGTCCGGATCCCGTACAAAACTACTGGCATTCGCTGGCATCGGAATCACGGCGGCATCGTCAATATCCCCAAAGCTGAGCCTGAAGACCATCCTGGCCGTGGGCGGGGCAGTCATATCAGTTATTGGGGCGTATATTGAAGCGGACCACGCTCTTGCTTCGAGCAACAACGATATTGGGATATGGACGATATTGGTCGCTGCCGGCTTGGTCACAGGCGTATTGATCATGCCCCTGGCACTTATTTCCCACATCGCGATACGGATTTTTGTTGCACCCTTATTAGCCGGATTGGTGGCAGCGTCAATCGCTACCTTTGCAGCTTTGATACCCGCCGTTTTCATATCGATCGGATGTAACCTGCCAGAGACATGGGGAGTGGTGTCGCTGTTGGTTGCTGTTTTGGCGGGCTTGGTCGTCGGCCTCGGAACAATTTTCGTCACTGCCGCCATTGCAATTCGTAGCTGGTGGGAAACACGAGCCGCCCGGTCCGCCTCTCGCAGATGGCTGCCTTGAAAATCCTCTTATTCCGTGAATCCAGGTCCTGGTGGCTTCCCGTCCCCGGAGCGGCTGGGCGACGCCACTGCGCTCAGGGTTGCGGCACGCCCTTTGCGTTGCTGCACCGCCTCGACCAGGTAAGCCCGGCTATGGCTGGGATCTTCGCGGATATACCGTACTTTGAGTTCAATGCCGACCTGGCCGGGGTGGACTCCTTCGTGATGACTGCCGGCGGGAGCGACAAGTTGCTGAACCCCGCCCACGTGGACTGGACCGCCGCGTTCATCCACGAGATGTTCCACCGCTACCAGGTGGCGCGGTTCCGGGGACCGCTTGGCGAACAGGACGTGAAAAACTACGCCTACACTGCCGACAACCTGGTGTTGGCAACGGTGGAAGAACGGGCGCTGGCGGCAGCCGTTATCGCTGATGACGCGACGGCGCGGGAGACGGCGGCGCGCCGGTTCTCCACCATCCGTCTGGTCCGCTTGCAGGCCGACCCGCGGGTCGTGCTGGACAACGATCAGGAACGGTTCGAGGGCAGCGCCCGCTGCCTGGAGCACCGGCTGGCCGGCGGCGATACCCGGTTCACCTACCACGGCGGAGACTACGACATTGACCTCTTGGGAGACCCGGATGCGGTCCGTGAGTTCGGTGAGACGGTCAAGGGCTACTACGGATTCGGACGCTTTTACGCGACGGGAGCAGCGATACTGCGGGTGATTAACCTGCTGGATGCAGCCGGGGTTGCCGAGGCCTTGACTGAGGGACAGTCGCCGGCGGATGTATTGATTAAGCATCTGGGCATAACCCCGGCTGAGGCGCCGAAGCCGGTAGCCGACGCCCGCGCGGCTTACGACCCGGACAACGAACTGCCGGCCGCGGCGGAACGGGCTGCCACCACGGCATTGACCGAAGGCCCGGTTTTAACGAACTGACCGCGGCGGTGTCGAATCCCGTGCCCGAGTGGCCCGATTGGGCAGCGTGCTGGGCAGGGAAACGCCGGCCTCTATTCCACCAGGCAGCCGGGGCAGAAGCCTATAGGCCAAACGGCCGGGGCGGGGGTTCGTATCCGTCTCTGGCCGTGTCGTGGCAACCCGAAGTCGAGCGACGCGGACCGAGCCTGGGACAGCAATCACAGCTAAAACGTTGAAACTAAAACCGTCGTGGTATCGACCGACTTCGGCCGCTGACTGGTCAAAATCTGGGCAGCGAATTCGCCTTTCGTTTACTCGACCTGACGGCAGCAGAGATATTGCGGTGTATGCTGGAATCACCAATATGGTGAGCAACCGCCGCCGGCCGGCACGGGGCGTGGGGCGGGGCGCCTCAACACCAAGAGAGGAAGGGCAATGGATAACATCCTTTTCCCAAGCGGAGACAACGAGGACAGAACTGCCCGGGTTTCCGTCCTAGCATGGCATTCGAAAGACGGCGAAATCCGCAATCTGTTCACCCACATCCGCCACCGACGCGCCGACGGGATGGGCCCGTGGGCCGGAAAGTCAGATCACATTTGGCGCACCGCAGAGCTCACGGCTAGCGAAGCAGTCGGGGCCGGAGAAATCCGAATCCACCGCATTGACTGCTCATTGGGCCACTGCCGGAAGTTGGTGGAAGGCATTTTGGACGAAAACAAGATGACCGTTGGCAACATTGAGGTTCACTATGCGCTGGATCAACCGCCGCGCGTCCATTGGGCATACAGAATCCACATGAACCCATTTCACTATCCGGATGAGCACTCGGTGATCAGTCCGTTCAATAAGCACAGCGCAAAGGTGGTCGAGTTCTGGAGTTTCGAACCGGAGCCCCGCGACTACTGGCGGGAGGTATGCGAGTCCTACCCACCCCGCGAGCTTGAGGATGCTCTGCGCGGCCTGGCTTTTCGTCTCGACCAGCGATTGGACCGGGTGGGCAATCTGATGATCTCGGGCGCGGAGGACGAAGTAGATTGCGAACTCGAAAATAAAAGGTCCCATTTGATGCTCAGCGTCAATCCCGCAGACGGAACCGACCTCTCGAAAAATTCCTACTGCGCCACCGTTTGGGCCGGCGACAGCGACGACAACTTGGTGCAGCAGCACGTGGAAATAGCTGGACGGCACACCGTCATCAGCGTTGATTCTGAGTTGGATCAAATCGGGTTCGCGCTGTACCGCCACCGCGACGGACAGTGCATCGACAGATTAGAAGCCTCGTTGATTCGAGAAATCAGCATCAACATGAACATCTCAGGCGGCCAGACGCTCGTGCTTCATGATCCCCGACGCGGCACAACCAACACGGTCAGCATTGGAGGCGCCCAATCAGTCATCAGCGTTGGCGACGAAAATTCGCCAGCTTTGGACAGCGCGATCCGCCGCGAAGCGCTCGCACGGAAGAGTTGGCAACGAGACCGTCTTGCCCGCTCCGAGGGAAACCTCGGCCGCTTTGGCCCTGACCAAATGGAGCAGGCAATTGAATTTTTCCTCAATCTCCTTTCCCGCAGTGGGCATTCGGACGGCCCAATCTACTTCGCCGAGCCGTACTTCATGCAACGGAATTTCGACGATACGAACGAGCGCATATACAGCAGTATGTTCGCGACTACGCAAGGTCAGCAACTAATAATTCTCTGCGGGCAGCGGAGCCCTCACACGTGGTTGTCCGGGTATCCCTCAATCCTCACCAACCACGTGGCGATCAGGTCGTTCACCCGTAAAGACGGCAAAGGGGAAGACCGTCCCGCATTCCACGACCGCTACCTGGTTATGCCGGACAAAGAGATAATCATCACCCATTCAATTAATGGTTGGCACGACCAAGGCGTCACCTTTGCTACGCTTTCTTACGGGGTGTACCGCGCCGAGGTCGAAGAACTCTGGTCATTGACCGTGGGTCGGGACAACAACGGAGTTCACGTTGAGGAAATCAAGTGATGACCAGCAAGGAACCCCCAACCACCCTGCTGCCGGTGGCAGCAAGGCAAGGTATCTGGCGGATTTTCGGCAACGGGTTGGCGCCGTTGAAGCATCGGACGTGTTACGACTTGGTTGATCCGATAATCCGAAGGCAGATTGAGAAAACCGACGAAGCCGACCGAGCCATCGCCGAGATCCGCAACTGGTTTGACGCTGACGGCGGCCCAGACCAACTGCGACAGAAAATGAGAGAGCCGGTGGCGGAATTAATCATTGACGGGATTAAGGAAGCGCTGTCGTCAGCCACCGGCATCGAAAACCACGACACGGCCTTCTGGGCTACGGGGTCAATCCACCCGGACATTGCGGCGCCAATCATGCGCACTTCGTGGTCTCCAGAGCAAATCGACAGGTTCGCCAGATACGCGCTGGATGCTCTGGTGAGCCTCGACGAAAAAGGATATATCATAGACCCGAAGCACATCGTTGGGCCTGACATTCGGGGCGCTACGGCACACCCCAGTGAGACGCATAGCGACGACCTGCTGCGCACATTCCAGGTGGGACCTGATACTGCATATCAGGCATACCGGCTGATGCACCCAGGCATCCCGCAGGTCGTGGCTCTGCTTTTGAAGCTGAAGCCGGAGATGCTGCCGGAGCTGGTGGACCGAGTACAGAACCGCTCGTTGCAGTCGTTTGCGACATCCTGCGTGGCCGGCATCGGGGCTACGTCCGATTACCGCCAACCGCTACAGTGGATTGCAGATACCTCATCGACGGCGTTGATCGCGCTGTCAATTCTCCACACATTGGAAATCGTCCACCAAAGAGAAATTGCATCCCGTGATCTGATGGGATGCGGCACCGCTGAAGCCGTGGACTTGGCAGCCATGTCGGACCCGATAGCAGAACTGGTTTCCAGTCTTGCCGACCTCGGACCCGCACGAAGCACCTGGTGGGCATTCGAGCTCCTGAATCACACATCCGTTGGTCCGGACCCAAAACGGCCGGTGGCTGAGCAAGTCGAGCACCATTGCACGCAACTCCTCAACGACAACGCGCTACAGCATTGGTCGAACGAGGTCGCCAGGGAAATGAAAGACGGCCTGCGGCGGGCCAGGTTTGAACCCAGAGGCAAGCCCCTCGCCGACATCGCGTGGGGAATGCGAGACGCGGAACCTGGAAAGGCTTCTCGCATTTCAGGGATCATCCTGGAAGAACACGAACGCCGCATGGCAATGGCGCTGGAAGACAGCGGGCATTTTCCATACCTTGCCGGCCGCTGGAACCACCAAGATTGGCTGCATGCGCTGGGGGCCGCGGTAGTGATCCATCACAAAGACGTGGATCCTCTGGACTGGGCAATGGAAAAGTGCAAAACACTGTCGATGAGCGCATGGGATGTCGATGAGCGCGGGCAAGTCTTCCGTACCGCCGATCAGGTCGCCCAGACCCAAATGACTGTTGGGCTTTACGCCGTTCAACTTTTGACGGAATCCGGCCGGGTATTGGACTGCGGAAAATTGCGAACCTTTGCCGAGAACGTATGGGTCCACGCAGACTTTGTTCGTAAGTGCTACGACGCAATAAATGACAATTCGGTCGTGTCACAATTTGCAGTGCGAGTGGCCGCGGCCCTCGGTGAACCGGATCAGGCATGGGCATTGCAGCAGGCTGTTAGCCCGTCAGTAGATCCCCAAACCCTGTCGGCGCTGCTGGATCATATGAAACTCCAAGACAACGCCTCGGCCCACGACAATACGTTCGCGGAAATCCGAAAAATCGCATCCGACCGTTACATCAATGCCGCAGAAGTGAACCCACGGTCTGCGCCCCATTTGGCTAACCTGTGGGTACTGCTGGACGCGCCCCAGGAAGCCGCCGAGACCGCTCAGGTTCTACTCACTTACCATCCATCGCACGCTGACCGCGCCCATGCGATTCCCGCTCTGAAGATGCTCGCTTTTGCGGAAAGCAGGGGCGCATTGGCCGGTGACCTGGTAGAAGCCTCACGGTCGCTCTACGATAACCTTTGGGGGCAGCACACTCCACGGAAGGAAATTCACGCCCGAGAGGAAATTGACGCCTTCTTGGGAATGACCAAGGGTACATCGTCCCAAAGTTCATGACCGATAAGGCGATCCTGCTTCTCGGATTCTGACCAAGAGGCAGCGGAAAGCAGTCGATTACTTGGCGAATCTCATTTCGGTATTTCAGCTGTTTTGAGTAGGCATTTTTGTACCCAACGGGTTCGGTTGTTAAAATTGGTGACGAGGCGCCCCTATTCGCATCTTCAGCTCCATCCCAACAACTTTTACCACGGCGCACCCAATGCCCGATTACACGCACATCGACCGTTACCACCGCGAACTCGCCGACCTGATCGAGTTCGGTGGTGCAGACAACGAGGAAAACATCCGGTTGGCATTCTTGAACTGCCTGGCGACCTACTGCGCAGATCACACTGAGCGGCTAGTCATCGTGCCGGAGCTGCGGACCGACCGAAGCAACAAGCCTGACGGCACGGTCAGGGATTCCCTGCGCATGACCCGCGGTCTGTGGGAAGCCAAGGACACTCACGACGACCTTGACCGTGAAATCCAGAGCAAGCTCGCCCAGGGCTACTCCAGCGACAACATCCTCTTCGAGGACTCGCGTACCGCCGTCCTGTTCCAGGACCAACGGGAAGAGATGCGGGTGGACATGGCCGACGCTGCCGCGTTGGACGAACTGGTTCGGCAGTTCCTCAGCTACGAACTGCCCGAGATCCAGGAGTTCCGGCAGGCGCGGCAGCAGTTCAAGGATGATCTGCCGACGGTGCTGGAGAACCTGCGGGAAACCATCATTGACGCCGAGGTCAGCAACCCGGGGTATCAGGAAGCGGCCCAGATTTTCCTTGACCTGTGTCACCGGTCCATCAGCACGGCGGTGACCAACGACAACGTCCGGGAGATGCTGATCCAGCACATTCTGACCAAGGACATCTTCCTACGGGTTTTCGCCGAAGACCAGTTCCACCGCGAGAACAACGTGGCTCGCCAGCTTGACGCCTTGGAAGGCACCTTCTTCACCGGCAGCGTGCGCCGCGACGCCGTGGACCGGCTACGAGCCTACTACGGCGCCATCGGCCGCGCTGCCGACGACATCGCCGAGTACGGCGAGAAGCAGCAGTTCCTGAAGGGCATCTACGAGGATTTCTACCAGGCTTACAACCCTGGCGCCGCCGACCGCCTCGGCGTGGTGTACACGCCCAATGAGGTGGTGGACTTCATCATCCGGGGAACCGACTGGCTGTTGCAGAAGCACTTCGGCAAGACGCTGGGAGACAAGAAGGTGAACATCCTCGATCCCGCGACGGGAACGGGCACGTTCATCACGAACCTGATGGGCCATCTGCCAGCGGACCGCTTGGAGTACAAGTACTTGAACGAAATCCATGCCAACGAGGTGGAGATTCTCCCCTACTACATCGCCAACTTGAACGTCGAGTACACGTACAAGGAACTGACGGGCAACTACCTGGAGTTCCCCAACCTGTGCTTCGTGGACACGTTGGACAACATGGACTGGAAGGGAGCCAGCGGCGCGACGGTTCAGCGGCAGACGACGCTAAATTTGGGCAGTGTCTCCGAAGAGAACTGGATTCGAGTGCAGGAGCAGAACGAGAAACCCATCAGCGTCATCATCGGCAACCCGCCGTACAACGCTAATCAGCAGAACGAGAACGACAATAACAAGAACCGCACGTACCCAGACATTGACCGGCGCATTCGGGAAACCTACATTGCCGCGAGCACGGCACAGAAGACCAAGCAGTACGACATGTACAAACGGTTCATCCGCTGGGCGTCGGATCGGCTGGAAGATGATGGGATCATCGGCTTCGTTAGCAACAGCGCTTTCCTGAACGCCAGGCAGGATGACGGGTTCCGCAAGGTAGTCGCCGAGGAGTTCAACGAGTTGTGGGCAATTGACCTGAAAGGCAACGCGCGCACCAGCGGCGAGCGCCGACGGCAGGAAGGCGGCAACGTGTTCTCCGACAAAATCCGCGTCGGCGTGGCTGTGTACTTCCTGGTGCGCCGCAAGGGCGCCAGCGGGTTCCGCGTGTATTACAACGCTGTCGACGACTACGCCAAGGCTTTCGACAAGCTCCGCCATGTTGGCGAAAAGGGGCTCGACGATTTCGGTTTCGCGCACATCACTCCCGACTCTAAGTTCAACTGGCTCGACCAGTCCGACAGCGGTTTTGAGAACCTGCCGCCTTTGGCCAACCGCGAGACCAAGCTCGCCAAATCGACCGCAGATGAGCGGGCGGTGTTCGGGCTAAATTCGTTGGGCGTCGCTACCAATCGCGACGAATGGACCTATGATTTCGACTATGACGCACTTTCGGACAAGGTCCTGTTTTTCACGAGGGTTTACCGAGATGAAATGCAGCGTTTCAAGGAAGAAGGACCGGACCCGGGTACTTTGAACGATTGGGTGGACAGGTCCATCAAATGGACGTCCGAACTGGAAAGCCACCTGGTGAAGGGCGACCCCGTGGATTTTGCGACAGCAAACATCACCAGTGCGATGTACCGCCCTTTTGTCACGAAACATTGCTACTACGCGCCGATCGTTACCCACCGCCGTTATCAAATGCCCCAGATATTCCCGCACCAGCGAGTTGATGCTAATCAGGCAATAAATTTCGCTGCTCGCCACCGCTCTTTCTACGTGCTGGCGTCAGACAAGTTGGTGGACTTGCATTTCGTGGGCGACAACCAATGCCTTCCCCTCTATCGCTACACTACGGACGGCGAACGGGTCAGCAACATCACCGAATGGGGGCTGCGGCAGTTCCGCGAGCATTACGGCGACGACGGCATCAGCGCCGAGGACGTCTTCGCGTACACCTACGCCATGCTGCATGACCCGGCGTACCGTCAGCAGTACGAGGTTGACCTGCGGCGGGAGTTTCCGCGGGTGTATTTCCAGGAGGATTTTGCCTGGTGGGCGCAGCAAGGGCGGGAACTGCTGGACCTGCACCTGGGTTTTGAGACGGCAGAGCCGTGGCCGCTGGAGCGGCAGGACAGAGATGGAGTAGAACCCAAGCGGGTTCTCCTGCGCGCCGACAAGGCAAAGGGCATCATCCTACTCGATGACCGGACTGCGCTGGCCGGCGTGCCGTCCGAAGCCTGGGAGTACCAGCTAGGTAGCCGCTCAGCGTTGGAGTGGGTTCTCGACCAGTACAAGGAGCGGAAGCCTCGGGACCCTACCGTCGCCGACCGTTTCAACACCTACCGTTTCGCCGACCACAAAGAGCGCGTCATCGACCTGCTGGGGCGCGTCTGCGCGGTAAGCGCGTTCACAGCTGCCATCGTTGACGAGTTGGGCGCCAGAACCTCAATCAGTTAGAATCAGCGCTCCAGAAGCGACGTTCAGCGATGCGTTCACGTTGACCAGATGCTCGGCCAAGGCGGCCACCAAGGCTTGGAGACAGCCCGGCGGGCATCGCCGCAATTTTGCGCACTCCAACGCACGTGAGCAAAATCAGCGTTCAATCCCCTACTATCCCAAAGTGATTGGCATTACACCGCCGGTGCCGAGCGGCACTTGCCCGAAGGCGGATAGAGCAGCAACGCCAACAGCAGCGCAGCATTCTCAAAGCACATTGCTCAGATGCCTGGGCAAGGGGATGGTCACGCGAGGCAACCGCGACGCCGGCAATCCCGCCAATGATCTGCTACCATCACGGTGCAGCGACGGCCGCCTGCCGCAACCGAAAAATTGACAGTTTTTACGCCAGGCTGCACAAAAAATCAGCCAAAAACCGATTTTTTGTGCAAAGCCGGAAAAGGGTACTTGAGGACCTACGATTGAAAATCTCTGATGTCGAATTCCCCGAACCCTTGCTGAACGCCTGTCGTGACGGTCGCTTGGTGATCTTCGCCGGCGCCGGCGTTTCCATGGGCCCGCCTGCGAACTTGCCAAGCTTCCTGCGGTTGGCAGATCAAGTTGCCATGGGTACAGAGCTGTCCATCAGCAGGGATGAAACCGAGGATCGTTTCTTGGGACGTGTTGAAGACCGCGGCACCGATGTCCGCCAGCGCGCTGCCGATATTTTACAGCGTGGCAATCCCGAACCCACCCAACTGCATCTGAACTTGGTTCGGTTTTACGATGCGCCAGAGGAAACTCGCATAGTATCCACCAACTTTGACGAACTCTTTGAGCAGGCGGCTCTCGTGCATTTTGGCTACATGCCTAAGGTATTTCAGGCTCCGACCCTGCCACCGGGCAACCGCCTCTGCGGCTTGGTCCACCTGCATGGTGCCGTAAATGAACCAGCGGAGATGGTACTGACGCACCGGGATTTTGGGCGCGCATATCTGACCGAATCAGATGGCTGGGCACGCCGCTTTTTGATTGACCTCTTCTCCAACTGGACGGTGTTGTTCGTGGGTTACAGCCACAGCGACACGATAATGACCTACTTGACGCCATCATTGCCACCGGATGACGGCCAGAAGCGTTTTGCATTGATCGGCGACCGAAGTGATGATCCTGACCATTGGCACAGGATGGGTATCCGACCCGTCACGTTCCACCAAGAAGACGAAAACGATTACAGGAACTTGGAAGTGGCGGTAGTCGGGTTGGCCAATTTCCTGCGACGAGGCGTCCTTGACTGGCAGCAGGAGATTTCGACCATAGCCGGCGGATACCCGCCCATTGATGACGAAAGCACTGGCATCATCGAACACGCCCTCACTGACCCAATGATGACGCGGTTCTTCGTCGAGGCTGCTGCGTTGCCGGAATGGATTGGTTGGTTCGACCGTCGCGGGCACCTGGACCGTTTGTTCAAAGACGAAGATCTCCGAGACCAGGAAACGACGCTGGCGCATTGGCTGGTAAGTCGATTCGCAATCAACCATTCCGACGAATTGTTCGATGTTATCACACGGCATGGCGGCAGACTGAATCCACACTTGTGGAACCGTCTCGTATGGTTGCTCCGACACAATGACGAAGCTCCACTGAACGCAACGGTCCTTTCTCGGTGGGTCCACTTCCTGATGACGTGTGTGCCGCTGGATTTCAACGATTACTGGCTGTATGGCCTCGCAGAAACTTGTGCCGATCTTCAGATATTCCCGAACCTACTGCAAGTGTACGACATGATGACCGCAAGTCGTCGCCAGGTCCGGCCGGGATATGGGCTGTACGACGGTAGAAGTCGCCAGATTAAAATGCAGTCCTTTTGGAAACGGTGCCTTGAACCTCACCTACCGAACATCGCGCATTCGTTGCTCGAACGAACTGCCATGCGACTGGAGGAACGCCGTTCGGCAATAGTGGCATGGGGTAGAGGGAACGAGACATGGGATGGGGACAGTTATGGGAGATCGGCCATCGAGCCTCACTCGCAGGACGACCTGCCCCACGAAGTTGACGCTCTCATTGACGTGGCACGCGGTTGCTTGGAGTGGCTGGCCGCTAACGACCCTGAATATGCGGGAGTTTGGTGCAACCGTTACGTAGGTTCCAATGCACCGCTGCTGCGACGTCTGGCCATCCACTGCATGTCTGCCCGAAATGACCTGACTGCCGACGAAAAAATCGCCTGGATGCTGGAACGATGCGATGTGAATGAAGTCGCCGCTCATCACGAGATATTCCGCGTAGCGGCCCGCTCATACCCGCAAGCCAGTTCCGCGTACAGGAGAGCACTGATCCGAGCAGTTGCTCAATACCAGGCGTCCGAAAGCGAGCACTATGATAGTGACGACCTATCTGCGCACCACCGCTTCACCTGGTTTTACTGGTTGCAACAAGCCGACCCGGGCTGCAACATAGCCCAAACAGCGCTCGATAAGGTCTGGACAGAACATCCTGAGTTTGTGCCTTCAGACCATCCCGATTTCACTCACTTCTCGTGGGTGGGGGAAGTTACCAGCCCGCTGAGTGCAAACTCGCTGTTAGCGCAGCCAGCCAGCGAAATATTGCCAGACCTGTTGACATACGGACCAACCGATCAACAAAAATTCGATGGGCATGATCGCTGGGCACTGTTGAGAACGGTTCGCGAAGCCGTCCAGACCAACCCATCCTGGGGATTAGACCTTGCGGACACCATGGTTTCAAGGGGAGCGTGGGATACCGACATTTGGTACCACGTAATTTTAGCTTGGGCGACATCGGATCTCGACCAAGACGGCGTGGCCCGTGTGGTGTCCCACCTATCAGCCGATGAGTTGCACCGTCAGCACGCGCGCCAGATTGCCGATGTCCTCAGCCAGCTGATTCGGAACGCCGACCAAGTGGATGCAGACACATTGCTGGATTCTGCCAACTCAATAGCCATTGCCTTGCGCCCCTACGCCGCCGCGGACCAACTCCCGCAAATCTCTGCATCCGTCGGAGGAGTTCCGCAGTACGTTAGCTGGCTTGAGAATGCTATCAATCACGCGTCCGGCAAACTAGCCCTGTTCTGGACTTTCAGCAGCGAATTGTGGCGCAAGCAGCAGGAAACAGCGCCGAAATCGCTGGGTGTTGAATATCGGGAAGCATTGGATGCCATCCTGATCGAGGACGGTGTAACTGGACAGTTTGGCCGCGCCGTGCTCGCCAGCAACTTTCAGTATTTTCTCGCCGTTGACGAAGATTGGGCGATCAGCAATCTACTGCCTCTTTTTGACCCTGAGCACGAGGACTTTCAGTGCGCTTGGGATGGCTTTCTCACTTGGGGACGCCTATCCCCCGCAACCGCCGAGCACATGCGCGAAAAATCCATCTCGGCAATCCAGCGAATATCCTTGGAATTCAGCGAACAGATGCGTATGCGTTTCGTGGAATTCTACGTTGTCGCTCTGGGCTGGCTCATCAGCGGTGCTATTGATGATTGGGTCACTGAGTTCTTCAAGTTTGCCGACACGCAGATGAAGAGGCAGTTTGCGTTTGAAATCGGCCATCGATTGCGCGACCTTGACGAGACCGTACAGCGAGAATGGTGGAACGTCTGGCTCAGAGATTACTGGGCAAACCGATTACAGGGAGTGCCCTACCCGCTGGCTAACGAGGAAATCACCCAGATGCTGGAATGGGTCATGGATTTGCCCGGCGTGTTCCCTGAAGCCGTTGAAATGGCCATTCACATGCGGCGAGTGCACCTAAGTCGGTCCCACATTTTGTACGACCTCAGCAAACGAGAATTATCGGAAAGGTATCCTGACGAACTAGCCAGGTTTTTGGTCCGCTTAGGGCAAAATGATACCGAACCTTGGTTTTGGCTGGGAACGAGGGAAGTTTTCGACCAACTGCTAGCTAAAGACTTGCCAGTCAACCTTAAGCAAGAACTGCGTGAGCTGATGGTCAGACACAACCTGGGTTAGTCGAAAGTGGCGCAGCCGTGCTTGCCATCCGGTTGTTGCCGTTAACCCCTTGCAAGCATTATTCTTCGGCACCCAACACGACCGCGCCGTTTGCCTTGGGTTTTATGCCATCGGCCTGCACCTCGTACAACCAAGAACGGCGCATTGTCGATTACGATTTTGTAATGCTGGCACATACTTGAACAATCCTACGGGAGAGGGCTACTTTCTGGACGATGAACCGCTGGACGTTGCGGCGACGATCCGGAGTGCGTTGAACTCGGAAAGTGTTTGCAGTAGCCGGCCAAGTGGAGCAGATTAGTCGCAGCGCCGGGAAATGGAGCTGCTCACAAACCACGGTGTGAAAACCGGCAAGGTTGCGCCCAGTGGCCCCGGACTAGACCGCCCGCAGGTCGGCAAACGCTATCGCTTCAAGCGCGCGGAAGTCACGGAGCAGGACACGCTCTGGCGTGACCGGAAGAAGCTCTACCTGCAAAGCATCGAAACCGCCTGAGCCCTCGATGCGCTCGCAGACGCCGCCGGGGACGCTCTGTTTCGCTCCACGGACAAATTTGTACCCGATGGGCGCAGAACGCGCCCAGTGACCCTTTCCATCGGAAATACGAGCACTCTGTCGCAGTTTCCCAACGGTTCTACGGAAGCCGGCACTCGCCAAATCCCAAAGGAGCCACTCGTCCGCGCTGCGCCCCTGGAACCCGACGGTGCCGAACACTCCAAGGCACGGTATCCCGACCACCGCTGAAACGTAGGGCTGGATGCCTTTGGACCCGCTGACTATGACAAGACGATTACCTGCGGTTCAGCGCTCACAAACTCCAACACTACCGTTTCGCCGGCCATGCCCCGGCCGTCAATGATTGCCACCACCGCATCCGGCATTTCACCACATACCGCAATCCCGTCAACGCTCATCCCGATCCAGTAGTCATCGTCGGACACGGGCGTTGCCGCGATTGCGTCGTTCAACAGCGAACGCAACCGGGCGTGTTCATCCAGCATTGCAGCGACCGTCGCCGGGTCCAGCCCTTTACCGTCAACGGCGGGAACTGTACCCGGCACCGCTACGTCGCCAGAATTTTTCCCTGAACACCATTCGCCGACCTCACGACTGTGCTGAGCGGGATTCCGCCCCGACTCTACCAGTTTGCGCCTGGACGGCATGGCGGGCCCCCAATAAGTGGCGAAACCGTCTCGCACCACGAGGCTGATTGACGGACGCCAGCCACCTGATTAGCATCCAGCCCAACACGGCAGCGGAGCATTCACCATGGTCACGCCACAGGAAACCCACGAGAGAGCCAAGGGCATCATTCAGAAAGGGCTGGACACTCACTTCCAAGGCAAAGTCCGCTTTCACGAAGTGCGCATCACCCCCAGGTCGGGGGCCGACGACGAGGAATACCTGGACATACAGGTTATCTACGTCGGCAAGCCATCGGACCTGGACCCAGGCCTTCTGAACTCCCTTTACGGCGTCATTGAGGCCGACCTGCGGGCAATCGGCGTCGAAAAGATGCCGTCCATCTCGTATCGGGAGAAAACCGAGGACGGCGAGCGGTCGGAGCTGGTGCCGGCAGTCCCGCCCGAAGCACAATCCCGATTGGTTGCGGACATTGAACCCGCCGACCGAGAACGCTTCCGAATACTGGCCGACCAATGGGAGAATGAAACCGTATTCATGTCCTTCTCGGACCAGGCAGCCGAACACCCAGCCCACCAGGAAATTATCAGCATGGGCGAAGCGGCTGTGCCGCTGATCCTGGAAAGGATGCAGTTGCAGGGCGGACACTGGTTCCACGCGTTGCAAGACATCACCAATGAAAACCCCTTGAAACCAGCCGACCACGGCGACATCGGCGCGATGCAAGCCGCCTGGCTGGAATGGGGTGAAAGCAATGGATACGCCTGATTGGGCGCAATTGCTCATTGACGCATTCCCCAATCTGTCCAGCGAGGATTTCGAAATAGTTGATGAACCCTCAGACCTGTACAACTGCATAGCCTACGCCGTCGGCGACATCGCCAAGCCTTGGGATCCCAACGGAACACGCTACTGGCCGCCATGGGCGCCCCGGAATGACAGAATAGACAGCCTGATTGCGGTGTTCGCCGGCTTGGAACCGGCATACGAACAATGCGAAAGCAGCCAAGTCGAAGACGGTTATCAAAAAGTCGCCCTCTACGAAGTGCAAGGCCAAGCGAAACACGCAGCGCTGCAAATGCCCAACGGTCGCTGGCGCAGCAAAATGGGGCGCGGTCCGGTGATTGAACACCGCAGCCCGGAATCGCTATCCGACGGGATCTACGGCGACGTGCATTGCTTCATGCGCCGGCCCCAGCTGCAAGGAGAATGAAAGCATGAGGACGCGGCAGTCTCGGCAGGCACTACATCAAGGGAGCTCGCGTCCTAATCCCCAATCCACCGAAAAGATGAGCGTGGCAGTGCGGGCCAGATGCCACCACGCATTGGGATAGGCGCAAAATCTCAACGGAAGCCGTCGCCGCATCGACAGGGTTCCGCTGTCGTCCAGTGGAAACCCGAGCAGCAGAATCGCCTCGCGGGTTCGCCTGAATGCTTCGTCACGACACGATAAAGGGGAAAGACCCAATGAACGGCAAGAACGACGCCGCGGAATATCCGTTCAACGAAACCGTCAATTCCCAATGGTGGCTGATCACGGAAGTGGCGCTGGGCGTCGTAGTGGCCGCCGTCGCCGTCACCCTGGCGATGATGCTCTCCGGCAATCTCAGCCCGGCGCCGACCCAAACTGTCGCCGTCGCCATCACTGCAGTCGCCGCAATCTACGCCGCCGCCGTCGGCAGCCTGCGCGCCCGCACCATGTGGCAACTCTGGCTAAGATCACGCCGGAACAAAGACCGGACGCTGACGCCGTAGCGCCCGCGGACGCCCGAGAAAACGGGTAGTTCTAAAGAGCGCACTTTTGAATCCAGCTTCGTGATGGCGCTCCCCATGCCGCGAAAGAAGCGGGCACGCCCGCGGCTAGACCCCAAAACGAATCCGCGCCTGCTACCCTTTGACCCCGACGGTGAATGAGGCGCCACGCCCGTACCACTAAACCGTCAATGCCAACGGCGTACGCTCACGCCACCGCTGCCGAAGCACTGGCGCGGGAATGCAGGCTGAGCTGCGCCGTTGGCAACTTTACCACGAAGGCAGCCCAGATAGCGGACAGCGGCAGGAAGTTCATCGTCTCCACACCAGAAAAGGACTCCATAGCCCACGCCGGACTGCCCAAGCGGAAACGGCAAATGGGTGCATGACCACGACCATAATTTTCTGACGCTGCGCCGGTTGACCCGTCTCCTCACGACCCCATATCATCAAATCACAACCCCGTGCCGAGAGGTGGGCAACATGACCGCCAATCCCGAAACGCTTGAAAAAATCACCAGCGCCGTCAGGGCAGAGCTGCCCAAGTACCTGCCCGCGGAAGCCGCCATTTACGACGTGTTCGCGCAGAACCGCCCAGGACCCGACGACGAAGACTACGTTCACGTTCGCGTGGTCCTCGAAGACGAAAACTCCGAACTTGACCCGCGAGAGCTCAACCGATTCAGCAGCGATATGCGCAACCTCTTGGAGCAGTCCGGCATCGACCACTCCCCGAACATCTCCTACGCAAATCGGAGCGAGCTAGGCTTGTGACTACACCAAGCAACCCGACGACGGCGCCCATCAATTGGCGCAACCTCATCCAGGCTGGACGCGACCTGCTCAATCCCCAACCAGCGGGAATCGTCCCCACCGATGAACACGTCCGCAGGGCGATCAGCAACGCTTACTACGCCATCTTCCACGCGCTCGCAGAGAGCAACGCCGACGCGCTCATCGGCACGCCCAGCGACGTGGCAGCCACAGCGGCCTGGTCGCGTGTTTACCGCGGCCTCGACCACACCAGGGCTCACCGGGAACTCCAGCGTCACCACCAAGAATTCTCAGCCCAAGGTCGGCGTTTCGCAGAAACATTCAGCCAACTGCAACAGTTCCGCCACTCAGCTGACTACGACCACACCGTCGTCTTTACCACCCAAGAGGCAACGAGACACGTTGGCCGAGCTGAAGCGGCGATCCTTGACTACACGCAGACCGCGATGAGCGAACGAGTGTACATCGCCACCCTGACCCTCATCAGGCCGCGATAGCCGCGCCGGCGGCGACCAATGACACGCCAAGCCGTGAGCAACCGCCCCGCTCGGTATCGAAGCGGGGCTTACTCATTGACTACGCCTACCATGCAACGCTGGCCATCCACCCGGAACGGCAGGCGCAGCGTAGCCTGACTGGCATGGTTACGGCTCTACCGTCGTGCCGAAGCCATGATCCACAGCCAGCAGCCGCTACTCACAGGCGGCAGCACGGTAATAAAATCACTGGGCGTGAAACGTTTGCTCCGCACCGCCTCAGCGCCTTGCCTCTTGGTATCGGCCGTCGGCTTGTGCTAAAAAAACGTACGCATGCCAAACGAGCCCGTCCTCAGGATGCTCCACTATGCGGAAACCGATTGGGGGATGAACACGATGAACGTGGATATGGAGAAGTTGACCAAAACCATTGAACTGGTCCGGAAGAGCATCAACGAACAACCAAGTTATGACAAATTCAACGAAGCCCGTACCCGAGAGGCATTGATTGCACCGGTCCTCGCCTCTCTGGGGTGGAACGTGGCCGACTTCAGTTTGGTTGATGTCGAGTACCCGGTCAACCGTGGAGAAGGCCAGCACATGGTCGATTACGCATTGTGGAATCCAGCGCACCCGCGCAAGTCCATCAAAGACAAGCCCTTCGTTCTGATCGAATCCAAAGGGATCGACCATGACCTGAATGAAGCGTCAACCCTCAAAGACATACGTCACTACGCTTTCAGGGCGGGCGTCCCTTATGTGGTGCTGACCAACGGCAAAATCTGGCAGTCCCACGTTTTCCCTTCGGCCGTCATCAACGATGATCATGGAAAGTTCATTGAGGATGTTGACATTTACGACGACTCGATTGCTGCTAAGGACGCCGCCGAGAATTTGAAGGCAATGTTCGAGGATGTGCTCTATGCTCCTGCCCATCACCTTGACGCGGGCTGGATTTGCCTCAATCGGTACCTCGATACCAAACGCAAGAATCGGCAGCGACCATCCGGAATTAGATACCCTGACGGAGCAGTGCGGCAAGCAAGTTTTTGGTCGGATCTAGTGTTGCATACAGCGGAGTGGCTTCACGCAAGGGGAGATCGCTTGGTGCCGCCCATTCTGCGGGACGGCAGCACCCGCACGGTGATCGTAAGCAGTCGCGAGGATGGACCAAGCTGGCATGAAATAGGCGACGAAAGTCTGTGCGTGTGGACAGGCGGGGGGCAAAAGTACACGCCCAACGATGCTGGCGTCTTGCTAGCAGCCTGTAACATAGACTTGGAGGATGTGTATCTCCAAGTTCCACGATGAGGATTGGACCAAGAATCTCATCGCGGCGGCCAATGAGGCGATGATCGCCGCCCGGGCATGAGCGCGCGCCGGGGCCCTTCATGACGGCAGCGGCTACAATCCTTGCTTGGCAGCGTTCGTGCCGCGCCTGCCTGGCGCGGTGTTCCCATTGCCAGGTGATCTGGTGAGGTTCTGCAATCGCAATGGACTCCCCGCGCTGACCCACTCAGCCGTCCCTCGCGCGCAGGTTTGAGACCACCCATGCCATCGTGGGCGGCAACGGTCGCGCCAGCTACACGCTTATTCGCCTGGGTTTGCGGCACCGCGTCAGACGACCTGTTGCGGGCGGCCATCAGCGCATCGCCGCCCGCGTACCATGGCCCACCCGCGCAACCCGAACTGTGCGAAATTGCGGGGATGCTCCCAGCCTGTCACGCGGACTGCCCCTGATACAATCAGGCCAACGCAACCCAACGGGTGAACCGGATGCTTTCCCAGGACCTTGACCAACTTGCCGCCCTCGTCCCCCAGTACCTGCACCACGGCGAGTTCGAGCTCACCGCCGGCGGCAGCGTCTCCTGGTACATCGACGGCCGTGAACTCCTGCTGAACGACACCGGCATCAAAATTGCCGGCCGTATCCTGAATCAACTCCTGCTACCAGAAGTGCAGATTCTTGTCGGCCCCGCCACGGCGGGCATCATCACCGTGAGCGCCATCCTGCAGGCCGCTGACCGCAGGCTGCTGGGTTGCTACGTCCGCGACGACAGCAAAAGCCACGGCCTGCAAAAGCAGATCTCCGGCAGCAGCGTCTATGGACGCAAAGTAGCCATCGTGGACGATACGTGCAGCAGCGGACACTCGCTGCTCAAGTGCGCCGAGACCGTCAAGGAACACGACGGGGAAGTGATCCAGGTCATCGCGCTCTTTGACCGAGACGCCGGCGGGAACGCCGTCCAGGCAGCCGGCTACCGCTACGACTACGCCCTGCGCGTCAGCGAGGACGGCAGCTGCCAGCCACAGCCGAAGTAATTGCGCCGAGGTGAACACACGACGGCGAATACCCATGCACCGCTAGGAACTCAGCAACTCTCCATGCTTTTCCTGGAATCCATCTCCTTCGCAATACTCCATTACTGGCACTTGCTACTAGCAATGACGCTAGCGCCCGCACTTCCCACAGCTTGGATCAGCGAGTGGATGGGAACCAGCATAGGCTGGCGAAACAGCACTCTGGCGGGGCTTGGCGGCGGGACCATAGGAGTAGTAGCAGCCATCGCTTTATTTGGCGCAACATTCATACTCCGAGAATACAACGTGCTTTTCGGATACATCCTGCTGCCAGTCATCAGCGCAGCCAGCGCCGGGGCATTCCGCCCCCTCTGGCAGCACCGTTCGCGCCTATAGCCGCGACAACACGGCGGCCCATACCCGCGGACGCTGGACAAGCAAGCAGCCCACGCCACACGGGGAACTATATCTCGGCACCGAGCGACAGACCCGCCGCCGCAGATGCCGGCATCCCAAAAAGCAACCAAATACCAGCATCAGCGTAGAACGCAGCCGGCCCCGAGGGCTGGCTGCATGGTCCCCTGGTCAATTAGCGGCAGCAGAAGCCATCGCCGCGGCAGACGAACTGCCGTCACCGCCGTAGCAGCCACGGGAAACATGGTCAAAGCGCCTATGACGCGCTGCAACGCCCCAACGCAGGTTTACCAGCCGGCCGTCCAATGGCTTTCAATTAGTTCAGCACGCCGCAGGCGATGCGGCCCCCGGCGCCCCCGATAGGCTGGGTGCTGTGGTCATCAGGATTCTCGTGGATCACGATGGCCGACCCGTCGTCGTCCATCAGCAGGCCTGGATCAACCAACGTCGTGAATAGTTCGGCCTGCACGGTACCATCAGCGGTGGCGTAAATGTTGGGCAAGTCGCCGTTGTCCGGGCCCCCGGGGTTGAGCAGCCCGTGCTGGCGGTTGTCCACGTTGATGTGTCCACCTGACGCCTTGAAATCGGGCGTGCACGTTCCGACCGAGTGGATGTGGATGCCGTGCGGACCAGGTTCGATGCCTTCCACCATGACGGTCACCAGGAATCCCCCTGAGCCTTGCTGCATGACGACCGTGCCTATGGCGTCGCCTTCCACGTTCCGCATCTCCGCAGTGTAGCGCGCATCGCCCCAGCTCCTGCCGTCGTTGCCGCACGCTGCGGCCACCAGCACCAGCGCAATTGGCAGTGTCAACGCGAAACCGAGGTTCCCGATCAGCTTCTGCATTACGATCCCACCTTCGTCAAAGCGTCGCCGTCATCGAAAAACATGGAACGCTGATGAGAACCCGCGGGCGGCGTCCCTTGGGCGCTCCCCGGCGTCGTTCACCCTGGCACTATGTGGGCCAGTTGACGGTTTTCAATTTGGCGCATGATGACCTGAGTAGAAACGGTCAACTCTTCCACGAAATCCACCGACTCTGCTCCGTCTGCTCGGAGCGCATTGTATCGCAGCCACGACGCCGACGGCCAGTTCCGTCTCGCCTGCGCCAGGAAATGCTCGCCGGCTTGTTGATACTGCAAAAAGACGGTCACGCTCGCGCCAGGCCCCAGAACTCGAAACTCAGCCGATCCTGCTGTACTTCCCGGACCACGGTGAATGAATCACCACACGAAGCCGCGAGCAACCGACCCGCTCCATTCGGGCGGGGCTTGCTCATTGCCACGCCTATCATGCAGCGTTCGCCATCCACTCGGAACGACAGGTGCAGCGGCAGGCAACGTAGCCTGGCCAACACGATTGCGACTTTGCCATCGCGCCAGAGCCACGCGTTGCAGTAATCAGGAATCCCTCAACCAGCGTCAGGGTTGGTAGCTCTTAGCCCATTCCGTCTTGACGCCAAGAACCCTTGTGAGTAATGTTACCCCGCCACAGCAGTTTTAGTCGCCCCCTTCCGCAGCGAAGGACGGACGCAGGTGTTCCAGCAAGGTTTGGCCTCGTGCCTCCTTGCGGCATCTGCGTTCGGACTAGGCTGCTGTGGCAAGTTGCCAAATCCTGCGTCCGCAAGGGGGTTCCCAATGAGCGTACAGTGCCCACGTATGCCTGATGCCAAGCCCATCCCGATTGAGTTCGCCGACTTCGTCTCGTCTGAGTGCTTTACCGAGCGAAGACAGCCACCAGCCGGAGCATCGCCAACTAGGCGCAAGCCACCAACCGGCGCAAAGACGGCAAAATACCTGCTCGTCGCCATCCTCGGCGTGTTGATGGCGACATTGATAGCGTGCGGAGCGAGCACAGAACCGACGAATGGTGAGTCATCCAGCCGCGCCGCGCCGGCTCCCACGGATGTTTCAGCAAACGCCCCCACGGCGACGAAATCATCAAGCACCGCACCGTCAGCCACGACGGACACGACAGCGCCTACCACCATGTCAGAGACGACGCGAACGCCTAACGACGTGCCGGCTCAAGCCATGCCCACCGACACGCCGGCTCCGACATCCACAGGAGAGCCAGCGGCCGCAACGGCGGAACCGGGAGTGGAAATCCTCATCCCCGGCATCACCATGGGAAAATCCGCATGGTGGTGGCGGAGCAGCGGCGGCGACTGGACGCCCGACGCGGTAGGCCAGCACCACGCCGAACTGCATCAGAGGCTGCGAACAGACCAAGAGCGCTATCAACAAATCGCGCAAACGCTGTCCGAGCAGGGCATAGCCGTGCTACAGGCAGAAGGCGCGCCACCCGCGGAAATTGAAGACATCAAGGCGTTCATGACGAACCGGCAACCAAGCCTGGGCTTCGAGATCATGAACACCGAGCCCCCGCTGGTCAGGTACTGGACGAACCTGCCGGGACGGGCGGAACACCGCATCGGCGCAGTGATGCGATACGGCGCAACCGGCGAACCGCCGGTATTCGTCGAGCCGTCCGCAGCGGAACAAGCACCGCAACAGAAGCTGGACGGCGTCTGGTGGTACAGGCAACCCCGCGCCCCCCGGATCCAGGACTACACCGCGGACGGCGTGCTGGCAGCGCACGAGTACGGCATTTACCTGGATATGCTGGACGGCGGCGTCACGCTGGACGGCTTGGCGGCCTACGACGGGTTTTATCGGACTTACTCCGATATTTTCGTTGAGGAGATCACCACTGCGTTGGCGCTGGAAACTGCGGACTTGCTGCAGTCTGCGGACCCTGAGTACACCAGCCATTACCCCGTTGATCAGTTGGTGGGCACTCTGTCGCCCCGCATTGAGTTCGGCTTGGGCTGGGAGTTGGCTTCGCCCGAAGACGATTTCTTGCGTGTCTGGTCGGAGTTCCAATAGACCAACGGCGACGGCAAAGAGTACGTGTTCCGGGTGGGAGCCTTGGCCGTCATGACGCCGGTCGCCGCTGAGAGCTGGGAGTACTACGACTACGCAAGGCGACACAACATCGAAACGCTACCCGTCTTCAGCGGCTTCGAAGGACCGGTGACGCTGGAGGAGATCGTTGAAACAGGGTGGTAGAATGGCATCCGCAGGGAGACAAGTGTCCGCTCGGGCTCATAACCTGTCCTGCGAATGGGCCGTCTGGCTCAAAGCACATAACCAAGACTGGGCCAGAATGCCGTCCGACTTCAATCAGGCCGATTGGCTGCTGAAGCACACGGCGTTGCTGAACGAGCAGAAGGCCAAGTGGGAAGAACACGGCTACGACGTTCACGTCGAAGGGCAGAACGCTTCCCGACTGCGCGGCAAATCCGCCACGCTGGCAGGAAGGCACGACCTGATCGTCGACCGTTGCGATGACGCCCTCATCATCGACGTCAATACCGGACGGGAGCAGGCGTGGCACGTCGCGCAGGTCATGATCTACCTGTACGCGCTGCCCAGGTCGATTCCGCAGTACCGGAACGTCCGGCTGGCCGGCGAGATAGCCTACCCCACCCACACAGTGGAAGTTCCCACGGTTGGCCGGGACGGCAGGTTCGCGCGGAACCTCGCATTGCTGATACGGCGGCTGGCGTGGGACACGCCGCCCGAAAGGACACCCAGGGCCCACGAGTGCCGGTTCTGCGACATCAGCAGCGCTGAATGCCCGGAGCGTGTGGAAGACGGCAACCGGCCAGCAGACGGCATCACCGACGAATTCTGAGCCACCAGTGGCTCCTCGCGTCGAATCACCGTCAACCTCACTGACGCAGCCGTGGCAACGGCGGTCCCGGCTTGCCGCATCCAGCTGGGAACGCGGACGACGGCGGCGGACGGCGCCGGCGCGTGGAACGGCTCAGACCCCCAAGCCCGCACCAGGAGAACCGGGCGCGGTATTGCCGCCGGAGTGCATGCCGACAGCACCCGTGCGCTCGGAACTTCGTGCCGCTATCCAACCGCCTTCCAGACTACCGTCCATTGTGCCGCTACGCCAGGGTGTCCAGCGACGATCAGCACATGGAGCTGTCCATCGGCGCCCAACTGGCCAAGATGCAGAAGTACACCGCCCGCAACCACGAGAGGGTTGTCGACGCATGCCGGGGGTTGGCCCGCCTGCGGCGACAGCACGACGCTGACGCTATCATCGACGACTTTATGGGGAATCAGGGTAACTCAAGATTCACGCCGGGACGGTGAGGGGTACGGGCAGCGAGCGACCGACCACCGCGTCATTTTGATTGTGGCGGCCGCGGATCCGGCGGCGGACTGCGTTGGGCGCCAGATGACCGCCCGACTGTCGGGATGCATTCGACACAGGTCCGACGCCGGATCCCGTCGCAGCGGCGGCATCAGGCGACCACAGGCCGGACACGGCCTCGACCAGTCATCAGGACCGTCTTGCGAGCAAAACTGGTAACGCTGGTGTGCCAGGACGTCGTCGGTCAGCGCGTCGGCCGCTGCAAAGCCCAGACCGGCCAAATGGTGTTCAACGATCAACGACACGGCCACGGCCCTGTCTTTCATAGAGCCGGCAACGAAGGCAGCCAGGTCTTCCCGGCTGAAACGGCCGGCCTGAATGGGGATAGTCCAGCACTCGTATTGCGTCTCCCTCGTGTTTCGGTGGCCCATGGCTATAGAACGCGGAATCCGCCGCATACGCCCAGGAACAGCGACAGCTGCAGCAGGTGGTCTCGGTTTAGCTCGAACTCGCCGGCCGGCTGCATTCCGGTGGCGCGGGCGAATTCCGTATCGAGCATGGCGTTGCCCAGCAGGTCGGGGCGGGCCAGGTATTCCGCCGGATTGAATTCAGCGGCCGCTTGCTCAAAGCGTCCGTCCAGCAGGGGTGCCATCAAAAGGCGGCCGAGTTCGGCGGCGTCGGCGCGGTTCAATCCCTGTCCATCATTGACCAGCCAGTCGGCCACCTGGTCCATGATGGCCGAGGCTATGGTGCGGCAGTAATCGACGATTGGGGGCCACTGGAAAACGTTGAATACGATGTAGTCTCCGAATGAGTGGCTGGGGTTGATGCCTTCAAGCTCGTATGCCATTTTTGAGATCCTCAAGGTGAACGGTTTGGTCGACCCAATAGGTAGGTCAGACGGTTTGATGTTCACGTGTTCCGGGGTGTCCCAATCCCGTCGCGGGTGATGTCTCGTTGTAACTCGGAGAGCCCGCTGCCGCCGGCCAGGCTCAACGTGTCGTACTGCCTTTCGTCGAGGCCCCTTTCCCGGCAGGGCAGGGCGCCGCCGTGTCCCCGGTCAGGAACACGGATGGTTGGCGCAGTAAGCATCGTAGGTGGGCAGGTCCATAAGCATGACTGTCTGAGGCTCCACATCGGCGGCGCGCCCGCGGTCGCAGGCGGCCATCAGCGTGATGCCGTCATCGCGCCAGTAGTAGGCCAGCTCCTGACCGTCGCCCGGCACAACGCTGGTCACGGCGCAGCCGGCGTACACCGCGGCTACGGGTTCGCCGTCAGACCGGAGAGCGTCCAGGGCGGCCCTGGATAGCGCCCGCCCTTCGTGGGGAATGACGGCCATGTTGCCGGTGGGGTTCTGCCAGGTGGCGCTCTGGCCGGCATCCAGATGATCCTGGGTAACGGGGATGTGGTAGAGGTTTCGCATTGGGTTTGGCTCCGTTCAATTCAAATTTTGTGGTGAGGTGATTTATCCGTCGCTGTGAGCGCGACCTTGTTCCGGCGGGCATTAGTGACGGTAGGGTATCGCCAAACCGGCAGCCGCGCCGGTAACATGGGTTCCGTAGGAACGCGCCGGGCTTCCGCAGACGGCGCCGCGCCGCGCCGCGCTTGCCAAAGGGAGTATCGAAATAAACGCCAGCCTGCCGCCTGACCGCATGGTCGGCATTCCTTACCTAACCTACGGAACAGGAGCGACCGGTTATCACCACCACCGCCGCCAGTCACAGCAAGTACGGCGACTGGATGTTGTTGACCAAGCAAGGCCTCGGCGAAATCGCACCATGCCGTTATTCCAGCAGGAACTCCGAGAAATCGCCGATTGTAGGACCAACTGCGCCGCACCCCCGACTACGCCGTCACAACTCAGAAGCACAGCAGCTGGTACGGCGCTGGCGAGCATCCATGCAGCGGCGGCAACGAACCGGCCCCAGCAGATAAGGAGCAGAACATGGCCCACTATCTGATTGAACTGCCGGACGACGCGTCGGAAACGGCGCTCGTCCAAGTTTTGGCGCATCTCACCGACTCCGTCCGCTGGGTGGCGACTGGCCCGGAAGCAGCGTACGACTACGAATGGCCCTTCACTGACGAAAACTCCTGGACGACCATCGCCGAATCGGTTCAGGAAATCATCGACGACATTCTCCAGGATAAAGAATTGCCATGGCCGCCATACCCCTACGACCAGTGGCCGGTCGAACAGCGTCGCCGGCTGATGCGCATGGCGGTCACCCAGTGGAACTACCTCGGCCCCAACGGCGTGGACGCTGAGGAACTGGAACGCGCTTACCGTAGAGGGGATCTCGACGTGTTCGCCCGCCGGTAGCTCCGCCAAGGCCTTAGCCCCGGGTGTGGGTTGAGGCAGGGGATGGCGGGCAGGTTGTGCAGCAACGGAACTCTTGGGCGAGGCAATGGAAATACCGGTGAGCGCTGGTCTCAGCCGATGGCAGACTGGATTACTCACCCAATGCTTGGACAGGCGCCTGGGACACCGCCGACGCCGGTGGCTGGGGCCGGCGACTCATTTTCGTCGCGTCCCATTCTCTAACCCCATTTGCTTGGGCAGCCGCACAAAGGGGTTAGTGCTACGGTCCGAGCGCGGAGTTCGTCGCGCTGCCGTCGGCGTACCACCTCTCACCTTGCGCAACTCAATCTGAACGAAATCACAGCGCTGCCCGCTGGCTTGTCCTGACTATTTGGCACGCTCTCATGCGCGTGGACACAATCGGACTACGATCTCCGCTGATCGCGCTTTGCACTCCGCCGTCTGCGCTCGTTACAATGCCGTGTCAACGCAGAAAAAGGGGGCCTTTGAACGCCTGCCGTGAATGCACCTCAACTTGAATACACCATGATCTACAGTGATGAATTCGTGCAGCTGCTGCATCTGCGCAACGCCGACGCACACGCCCGACACCTGTTGCCGCGCCCACAGGCTGGAATGCAGGTCCTGGACTTCGGCTGCGGCCCCGGCGCCATCACCGTGGGATTGGCGGCGGCGGTGGCTCCGGGCATCGTCCACGGCGTGGACGTTGAGGAAAGCCAGGTCCAACTGGCGCGTGTCGCCGCTGCCGCCGGCGGCCACGACAACGCCGTCTTTCAAGTCGGCGGCGTATGCGATTTGCCATTTCGATCTCATGGTAGCCATCACGGTGGTGCTGGCGTGGCGCCTGAATTTCTAATTGAGCGGAACGTGGATCCAAAACAATACGCCCCGACACGAAGTGTTCGTCAGCGGCCACTGCCTTTTTTTGCCGGCCCGAACTATGCGCCCGCCGGCCCGCACACGCGCCGATATAATGGCGTTGCAACGGGGAACCGGGGCGCTGCCGATGGGCATTCTGGGCGCCCAGTCGCGTAAGGAGACATTGCCATGACCGAGATCATCTTTGAAGTTACCGAAGACGAGGTGGACGGCGGGTACGCCGCCAGCGCGCTGGGCCATGGCATACACACCGAGGGAGACTCTCTCGAAGAGATCCGCGCCAACATCAGGGAAGCCGTCGATTGCTATTTCGACGAGACCATGGAACGTCCCAAAATAATCCGACTGCACTTCGTGCGTGACGAGGTCCTGGCCCCTTGAGGCTGCCACGGGACGTGAGCGGGCCCGGACTGGTCGCGGCGCTGCGACGACTGGGCTACGAGGCCAGGCGACAGCGTGGCTCCCACGTCCGCGTCACCACGTATCACAACGGGGAGCACCACGAAGTTATCCCGATGCATCATCCGATCAAGGTAAAGACGCTGTCCAGCGTCCTCAAGAGCGTGGCTCAACATCATGAGATGAGCGTCGAGGAACTCCTCAATGAGCTTGACCTTTGAGGCGGCACCCCGTCCCTTCACCTACCCTACTCACCGCCCTCTCCAGAGGATGCACTTGACGACGAACGAGATTCCCGCGCACAAGGTTTTCATCAGCTACTACCACGCGGACGACCAAGGTTACAAAGACCGGCTGGTTCAAGCGCTGGACAGCAAGGCTATCGACAAGTCCGTCAGCCCTGGAGACATCCACGACGAAAATCTCCTATTGGACGAAATACGCCGGAGAATACGCGATGACCACATTGCGGACGCTACTGTCACCATCGTCCTGATTGGCCCCTGCACCTGGCAGCGTAAACACGTGGATTGGGAGATTTCGGCCAGTATCATTGACCGGCAAAACAATCAACGGTGCGGGCTGATGGGGCTTTTGCTGCCTACGCATCCGGACTATCGGAAGAGGGCGGAAAATCGCAATCCACGACTGATACCCCAGAGGCTGGCCCGCAACATTGGCGGTGATGCCCCCTTCGCGGTCATCTACGACTGGCCCAATAACGGACTGTCCAGGAAAATCTTGCCGAAAATCCATGAGGCGTATCTGCGCAGAAACAAATCCCCTTGGCCGGATGACGGCCTTGACCTGTTTGCCAATAACCGGCGGGGGGACTGCCGGCGGGGTTGGCAGAACTGAAGGACAGGCACGGTTCGAGTTAAACAGCCCGGTCGAAAAATACAGACCCTGTCCTGCCTACCGTCCCCCCGGCGTGTCCTGGCTCGGAGACTTGCCGGAACATTGGAAAGCGCGCCGCCTCAAAGCGAATGTTTTCGATGTGATCAACACTGCTGACCACCGTAAGCCGAGCGAAGGCTATATTACCCTCGAACAAGTTGAAAGTTGGACGGGCAAAATCAGCGAGCCGCAAACTGACGTAAGCTTTGAAGCCAGGGTCAAACGACTTGATGCGGCAACGTGTTCTTCGGCAAACTGCGGTCTTGTCCGCCGAAGGCAGCCTAGCCTGACCGTAACGGCCCCTGCGTGGGTGCGTTTCGGTACTGCGCCCACGCAACGCCAATCTGCTATCGGGCCGTCTTCAAATGCTGCTTCGCGCACTGTCGGTTGTCCACGCAATCAACGCCACCGATTTTCTGCGCCGGTATGCCGCGCGCGGACCGACGTACCATCGGTAACATGTCCCAGCCGGTTCCGCTACCTCGACCATGGCGACGCCAGCGATGGCTTGGAACGCGCCGCTGCAGAGTGGGCGGAAGCGGAATGTCCCGACCGCTTCGCGGCGCGCATCGACACCGCCGGCGGAGCGGCGTATGTGTTCATCTACCACCACGAGACGGTCCCCATGGGCGTCCGGTAGTTCACCGGCGATGTCCGAAAAGCCGAAGACCCGAATTCAGAACTGATCCAGCGCCGGCGCGCATCGTTGAACGGAGGCGATGTTGCCGTCCTCTGGCCCGGAACCTCGACAGACCAAGAATTGACCGGATGGGGCAGAGGCAACTCCGGAGGGCCGCGGCGAAGAAACTCGCTCTACCCTATTGAAGCAACCAACTCCCCTCGCTCCGCCTATCGGTTGGCGCAGACGAGCGGCCGACGATGGAACTTCCCCCCGGTGCGTCAATGGACCGTGCCCGGCGCGGCGGCGCCCATGGCCAGTTCAGAGGTAGTCAGCAGCCCACCACGCAGCGCCGCCAAGAGGCTGTCAGCAAGTGGGACCAGCGTGGACAACCGTGTGCCGGGGAGGCTCGGGCGCGGGAAGCGCCGGGTTGCACCCATGGTGAGCGGCGCGGCAATAGCCGGCCCAACCGGGCCTGGCGTTTCGACGGGGATTTCCGCAGTTCAGTGTGCGGTGTTTTGATGCGCGCTTCTGTAGAAGCTCCATGTAGTGGTATCTGCAATTGAGCGCGCCCGAGGGCGCGTTGTGTACCGGTCACCAGTTTGGAAGCCCAACTTGGTGGTATCTGCAATTGAGCACGCCCGAGGGCGCGTTGGACACCGCACACTACCATGGTAGCACGTTTTTACGACGCCGCAAGGTCATCCGAATACCGTTTGGCCCAGTGCATCCAGCTCATTCCTCCACATACGCGTCCACCGTATCAACCTACACCCCGGCGTTACCCTGGCGCTAATGCGAGGAACCCGGGTTCACCGCTGACACAATGCAACTATAGGCCTCGAACTTTCCCTTCCTCCGCGTCTTGTAATGGCCGGAGGGGCTGCGGTTCCGGCGGTATATCGCCGGCAACCCCGGCCACTGCTCCACATCTCCGTCGCGAACGAAACGATAACGAATAGGTTGATCAACGTCGTGGCAGACGTTATCGGCGAATCGCTACTTGAGGTCCTCGACCTTGGACTGCGATTCCTGCGAGAGCGGCTGCTTGCTGCTGGCGCCTCTCGCGTCTGTCCGGTCATTTTCGTGGACGATACCAAATCCAGCGCAACGAATGGAAGCGCGGCTGAGCTGCAACTACTGTAAATTTTTCTTTACAGCGTTAACCGTAGCCGGTTATGGCATTGTCCTTTTTGGTTGGAGAGGTGGAACGGCCAGCCGCCCCGTCTCCATATTCCAGCGCAGCCCATGCAGCGGGCAGGTCACGCAGCCGTCAGCGTCAAGATCTCGACTTTGTACAAAAACTAGAAAAATTATAAGGACAGGGTAAGCTCGACCAAATCACTACAAGAGGTCAAGCATGCCTACCCTGCCCGTCGTCATTGTAAACCTGCTGCTGCCCTTTGAGCATCTATTCGACCGCAGGACCTGGCGCAAAGCTCAGCTCCTGGTGTTGGGAGCGATCCTTTCGCCAGGCAAGCGCACGGTGTCCTCCGCGCTGAGCATCCTGGGGATTGGCCAGCACGGCGACTTCGCCATCTTTCACCAAGTGCTCAACCGGGCCCGATGGCAGCCCTTGCAACTGAGCAGGGCGCTGTTGCTGCTGGTGGTGGGCCGCCTGAGTTCGTCCACCGAGCCGCTGGTCTTCGGCATCGACGAGACGGTGGAGCGGCGCTGGGGCCGGAAGATTGTGGCCAAAGGGCGGTACCGAGACCCGGTGCGCTCCACGGACGACCAGGTGGTGATGACGCCGGGACTGCAATGGGTCAGCCTGATGTTGCTGACCCGCGTCGGGTGGGCGGGCCGCCACTGGGCGTTGCCCTTCCTGACCGCGCTGGTGCCATCGGGCCGCTATGACTGGCAGAAGGGGCGTCGCCATAAGCTGGGCTTTACGCATTTTTAGAAAAGTAAAAGGACAGGGTAAGCTGGCCTGAACCAAACGTCACTGAAGGTCCAGCCATGCACACCCTGCCCAATGCCATTGTACCGATACTCTCCCCCTTCGCAATTCTGTTCACCAACCCCACTTGGCAGAAGGCTCAACTCCTGCTGGTGGGCACGATCCTGGCCACGGGCCAGCGCACCGTGGCCGCGGCGCTCAGGGTCATGGGGCGCAGTGACCAGCGCGACTACGCCCGCTACCACGAGGTGCTCAATCGGGCGGTGTGGTCGTCCCGCGGGGTCGCCCGCGTCCTGCTGGTGCTTTTGCTCCAGCACCTGGATCGGGGCGACGGACCGTTGATCTTCGGCATCGACGAAACCCTGGAACGGCGTCGGGGCGCCAAGATCAAGGCCCGGGGAATCTACCGGGACGCGGTGCGTTCCAGTCGCCATCAACTGGTCAAGGCCAGTGGACTGCGCTGGATCTCCCTGATGTGGCTGGGCCATGTCCCTTGGGCGGGACGCCACTGGGCTCTGCCGGTGCTCACGGTGCTGGCGCCCTCGTCCCGGTACTACCAACGAGAGGGACGCCGGCACAAGAGGATCACCGACTGGGCCAGGCAGATGGTCATGCAACTGCGTCGCTGGTTGCCCCACCGGTCCCTGATCCTGGTAGGCGACAACGGCTATGCCGTACTGGATCTGCTCCACTGCTGCCAGTCCCTGCGCGAGCCCGTTACTCTCATCGCCAGACTGCGTCTGGACGCTGCCCTGTACGCCCCAGCGCCACCACGGCCGTCGGGTCAGAAAGGCCGGTCTGCCCTGAAAGGCCCCCGGCGACCCTCCCTGAAAACCATCCTGAACCAGGACCATGTGGCCTGGACCGTCGCCGCCGTGGCGTGGTACGACGGTACCACCCGCACGCTGGAGCTCACCTCCCAAACCGCCGTCTGGTACAGCTCGGGCAAACCGCCCGTCCTCATCCGCTGGGTGCTGGTGCGAGACCCCGAAGGCACCTTCGATCCCCAGGCCCTCCTCTGCACCGACCCGTCGGCAGACCAGACCCAGATCCTGGAGTGGTTTGTCCTGCGCTGGCAACTCGAAGTCACCTTTCAGGAAGCGCGTACACATCTGGGCATGGAGACCCAGCGCCAGTGGTCCGACTTGGCCATCGCCCGCACGACGCCGGCTCTGCTGGGCCTCTTCTCCTGGACCACCCTGGCCGCCCATTCGTTGCAAAAACAACATCCGATGACCCCGCGCACCGCCGCCTGGTACGACAAACCATCGCCGACTTTCGTGGACGCCATCGCCCTGGTGCGTCGTCACCTCTGGCTGGCATCGGAAGATTTCTCACTGTCGGCCATCAACCCCGACACGCAAGAATTCCCCGCCGCTCTGTACCACCGAATGGTGGACTCCCTCGCTTACGCTGCTTGAAATGCGGAAAGTCCAGATAAGCGGTTCGCCGACTATGCTCAGCAGATGCTGGACTGTCTGCGTCGGTGGCTGCCGGATCGGGACCTGGTGGTAGTGTGCGACGGCGGCTACGCCAAGCGTGAGTTCCTGCTGCACTGCCAGAACATGTCCAATCCCATTGTCGTCATAACCAAACTGCGCAAGGACGCGTCCCTGTACCAGCCCGCGCCGCCGCGACGACCGGGTCAGATCGGCCGGCCCCGGGTGGTGGGAGCGCGACTGCCCAGTCCCACGGAGGTACTGGACGATCCCGACACCCCATGGGTCCCCTGCCGTGCCACCACATCCGACGGCTCTGATCTCATGATCGAACTGACTTCAGGCGTGGCGCTGTGGTACCGCGGCGGCTTCCCGTCGGTCCACATGCGCTGGGTCGTGGTCCGACACCTCGAGGAATCCCTGGTGCCCCAAGCTTTGCTGTGCACCGACATCGACGCCGACCCGCTGCAGATCGTGCAGTGGTATATGCTGCGCTGGTCCGCCTCTGGCGGAAGGTGACCTTTGAGGAACTGCGGGCTCACCTGGGTATGGAAACCCAGCGCCAGTGGTCCGAGCGGGCCATCGCCAGAACCACCCCCGCACTCTTTGGTTTGTTCAGCCTGGTGACCCTGACGGCGGATGTCTTGATTGAACAGCAGGGCGGCATATTGCCACGGACGACGGCATGGTATGCCAAAACCAACCCCACTTTCGCCGACGCCATCGCCCTGGTCCGACGACACATCTGGGCACAGCAGGAGACTTTTGCCGCGTCCGAGCCCGGCCCTGAGTTGATAAAACTCCCGCGCGGAGTTTACCGCAGGATGATCGACACCCTCGCTTACGCCGCCTGATTGTACAAAGTCGAGCGTCAAGATGGAACGTCGATAAATCGGCGCCCTGATGAGGACATACCCCCGGCGGTTTCAGCTCCACTTCGTGGTAAGCAGCGACCAGGGCGGCGTACCAACTTCTGCTGCGCGCCCACTCTTCGGGGTAGTCTGCCTGACTCCGCAAGCATTTGCGACGGCGCAGTCGATACCATGACCGCAATGGGGCCTGCGGGTTGATGTCATCAAGCATCACCTGGTCGTCGGCTCCGTCCGGCCAGACGTATGAGATGGGCGTCGCCGCATATCCCAAAACCGGATTGCGGAAGCGCTCGCTGTCCCAATCCCGGGTCGGGATGAAACGAGGATCGACGTGGAAGTGCTCATGCCGAAACCCCAGGAATTGGGCATCGTCGTGCAGCGGACCCAGCACCGCCCACCAGCGGGGATGGGGCGGAAAGTAAACTTCGCCGGTCGTGAGATTGCGCCGCGTCGGGATGCCCCAGGCGGCGCGCACTTCGGGCACCAGGTAAAACCTGCCCGCCTGGCAAATCATCGTTCGCTCTTTGCCCCTCGGCATTGCTGAACCTCCTGCACCGGATCGTCCGGGTGCACTCCATTGATTCTAGTCTCGACCCCGCATTTCTCGTCGGGCAGCGTCTCCAGGGTGTAGCCGTTGCGCTTGCCGACGATGATTGCCCGCGTTCCACGCGGTATCCGGCACTCGCCCCGGACCAACTTCCTGAGCGCACAAATCCGGCGGCCGATCATTTCTCTGGCCGGCTGGCGCCGGCACAATTTCCAGCTCACTTCCGCAATCCTCACATGGCTGTTGATTTTGTTGCTTGCAGGCTATCCTGACTGCCTGAAGATCGTGGGTTCCGATTCGAAGATCAAAGTCCAATCCGTGACTACGCAATACGCCGCACATCGGCGCCCTCACCCCCCAACCGTGACGCAACCCGCTATCCCGGTGTGGAAGGACCCGTAATCGCGCGGACCGAAATCCCACTGTTGGAAATCGTAGTCGCGGCGCCGCATCCGGGTGAAACGGTTCAGGTGAACGTAGCTGGCGCGGCCCACGCCTTCGCAGCGCGCTAACTCATCGAGGCGTTCGCGTTATTGGAACCCCAGTTGGCAAGGCCGTAGGGCGATACGTCGGTCTCCGAACCGACGCGCGATGCGCCGTGACGACCGGGCTGACCGGTCTCCGATCAAAGGCAGCCGCGTTACTTGGTTACAGCAGGGGGACGATGGCTGCGTCAATGGCCGCAACCAGGTGCGGCCCGTCATTGCCGGCGCGGTTGACGGCGTTGCAAACGTTCCGCTGGGCCAAATTCGGCCATTCCCTGGGCAGCATCAGGGCACGCAGGTCGGTATTGTGACCGTCGTCATTGAGCCACTGCTGCCGGTCTTCCGGTTCCAGGATGACCGGCATCCGGTGGTGGACGGGTGTCATCGGCGAATTGGGTTCCGTGGTGATGATCGCGGCGGCCGGTTCGCTCAGGCTATCATCGCCGATGATCCCGGCGAATGCAATGGGATTCCCGTCGGCGCGATGCACCCAGACGGGGGAGTTGCCGCCACCGGCCTGCTTGCGCCACTCGTAAAACCCGCTGGCGGGTATCAGGCAGCGGCCATGCTGGAAGGCGTCACGGAAGGCGGGCAACTGATGCACGGTCTCGCTCCGAGCGTTGAACAAAGGACGATTGCCTCGACTGGCGGGAAAGCCCCACCTGACGACGCTGATGGCGTTGCCCTTGCCTACGGTCAGGATGGGCATGGTGGGCGCGATGTTCCAGCGTGGCGCGTAGCCGTGCAATTCCTGGGGACTGACGTTGAAATGCCAGGCTAGGTCGCCGATGCCGTCAAACAGTCCGAAGCGTCCGCACATACCTGCCGCCGCGCTTTCCGGGATTTTGTCCGCTTTTCAAAAATACGCCTTGCCGTGAAAGGGCATCGCCAAGGCTCCGGGTTCCCGCTCCCGCAGTATAAAGCAGGCAGAGGAACCGGGGAGACGCAGATGGACGATCATCGTCAACAAATTTGGTGACAGCCCCGGCGTAGCGATAAGAACGCCCGTACCGATAATGTATTGCGTATGGACTCGCCCATCGGATGCCTGCTGATCACCCATCTGCCGGTCAAAGCCGAGCTGGCCCGTCGGCCTGAGCTCGCCGGCCGCCCGCTGATTGTCGCCGGCGGCGACATGCGCCGGTGTGTAGTAACGGACGCCGCGCCGGAAGCGTTGGCCGCGGGAGTGCGCGCCGGACAGCCGCTCACCGAAGCCTTGTCCCATTGCGCCGAAGGTGTGGCACTGGCCGCTGACGAAACGTACCTCAGCGAGATCAACGACGCAATGCTCGCAGCTTTGCTGGACGTGGCTGATCGTGTCGAGCCGGCCGGCTTGGGCAGGTTCTACCTGGACCTGACAGGCCTGGCGCCCATGTACGGCGGCGAGACGGCGTTGGCGTCTGCCATCCTGGCGGCTATTGACGCCGGTTGGCAGCCTCGTCTGGGTTTGGCAATGGGCAAATTTCCAGCCTACTGCGCCGCCGCGTCCGCGAAACCCGGCGATTGGCTCAAAGCGCCGGCCGACGCGGCCCGCTGGCTGGCGCCCTGTCCGGCGTCGTGGCTGCCCCTGCCGCCTGACGCATTATTCCGGCTGAACGGCTTCGGCATCCGAACCCTGGGCGACGCAGCCGCCCTGAAGCCCGATGCTCTGACCGATTTCCTAGGCGGCGTAGGTGAGCGGGCTTGGCAGCTATCCCAGGGAATCGACGCCGACCCGGTGCATCCGGCGGCGCTGCCGGAAGTCCTGCGGGAGCGGCTGGAGTTTCCCTTTCCGGTGGATACCGCACCGGGTTGGGAGGCTGGCGTCCGCGCGCTGTCGGGGCGAGTTTGGCGCCATCCCGCACTGCGGGGTCGGGGCGCAAGGGCAGTCCTGCTGGAAGGGGAGAAGGACGCCGGCGGCGTCTGGCGCTTCCAACGCGCGCTACCGCGGGCGGCGGCTTCCGCCGACGGATTGAGCCGCACGTTGCTGGCGGCGCTCGACGCTCACGATTCCCACGGGCGCGGGCGTTGGCCGGATGCGCCCCTGCTGGACCTGTCGCTCACGGTGTCGCGCCTGGCGCCGCTGCGAAGACGCCAGACGAGCCTGTGGCCTACGGAACGACATGGCGCTTGCGTGCCCATGGTTGCGGGAGTGGACCAGCCGGTGGCGTTGTCGCCGGACTCGCCCCTGCCCGAGCGCCGCTGGGCGCTGGGCCCGGAGTTCCGGCCTTTGGGACAACCTTCGGCGGTAATCGTGTCTGCCCCCGAGGATTGCCCAAAATCAGTTGGCGCCAGGCGGGTGGAAAGGATTATAGACCTGTGGGAAGTGGACACCGACTGGTGGGCGCCGGAGCCCTCTCGGCGGCGCTACTGGCAAACGCTGCTGGCCGGCGGCGGCCTGGCCACCGTGTATCACGACCTGTCTGCGGGAACGTGGCGCCGGCAGGGTGGCTGACGTGTCCGCCGATTTCGTGGAGCTGTGCGCCCACTCCTGGTTTTCCTTCGGCGCCGGCGCGTCGTCGGTGGCGGAGTTGGTCGCGCGTGCCGCTGAGTACGGCTACCCGGCGCTGGGTCTGACCGACGTGAGCAACTTCTGCGGGGCTTTGGAATTCGCCCAGGAATGCCGCGCCGCCGGCATCCAACCGCTGACGGGGGTCGAGCTCCCGGTGCGGGAAGGCGACGCCATCGGTCCGGTGACGTTCCTGGCCGAGACCGGCGCCGGCTACTCCAACCTGTGCCGGTTGGTGTCCCTGGCCCACCTCGCCGGCGGCAGGACTGCGCCGGAGCTGGACTTTCGCTTTCTGGAAACCCACGCCGAGGGCGTCATCGCCCTTCTGGGCGCGCCCGACGGCCTGGTGGCGGCGGACCTCGCCGCCGGCCGGTGGAACGTCGCCGAGGAACAGGTGCGCTCCTATGCCGACTGCTTCGGCGCCGCTGCCGTGTTCCTGCTGTTGCAGCAGCATCTGGCCCACGGGGACACGACCAGCAACCGCCGGATGTCCGAACTGGCGAAGCACTGCGGCGTGGGTACGGTGGCCGCCAACGCGCCCTGGTATCACGACCCCAGCCGCGCCCATCTGCACGACGCGCTCACCGCCATCAGGCTGAATGCCTCTCTCAGCGAGATACGCCATGGCCTCAAGGTCAACACCAATTACGGCCTGCCCTCGCCCGAGCAAATGGCACGGCGCTTGAGCCGCTACTCCGATGCCCTGCGCAACATCAGGGTAATCGCGGAACGCTGTTCCGACTTCGACCTGCAGGACTTCGTGGACGGTCATTACCGTTTCCCCGATGCGCCCACGCCGCCGGGTTACCACTCCCAATCCTGGCTGGAACGGCTCTGTACGGAGTCGGCCCAGCGCCGCTACGGGAGCATCGACCGAAAAGTCCAGGACAGACTGGATGAGGAATTCGCATTGATCCGCAGGCACGGGCTGGCCGGCTTCTTCCTGGTCTATCACCGCATCGTGGAACTGGCCGCGACTGTATGCTGGAACTGGGCTACGGCCACCGGGAGACGCCGCTGGGATGGCTGCCGCCGGGACGCGGCCGCGGCTCCTCGGTGTCCATGCTGGTGGGCTACCTGATCGGCCTCTCCCACGTGGACCCGCTGGCCTACGGGCTGACCCTGGACCGCTTCCTGTCTTCGGACAGCCCTTCCGTACCCGACATCGACTTGGACTTTCCCCGGGACATCCGCGAGCGACTCATCCTGCGCGTCATCGAGGAATGGGGCTGGGACCACGCCGCGCTCACCGGGATGTTTCCCACCTACAAGGCCCGTGGCGTGGTGAGAGACCTGGGCAAGGCGTTGGGACTGCCCGCCGACGAGGTGGGTGCGCTGGCCCGCCGGCTGGAATCCAACTCGGTTGCCGAGTTGCCCCTGCTGCCCGGCTACGGCGAGCTGGCGCGGCGCCCGGGCTGGAAGCATCTGTTTGGGATGGCGGATACTCTCGCGGGATTCCCCAAGGGACTGGCGCAACACCCCGGCGGAATGCTGGTGTCGTCGACACCGCTCACCGACTTCATGCCGGTGCAGCCCTCGGCAATAGAAGGGCGCTACGTGGGCCAGTGGGACAAGGACACGGTGGACGACGCCGGCCTGGTCAAGATCGACCTGCTGGCCCTGGGCGCGCTTTCCCAGCTACAGCAGGCGGTGCGCCTGGTGCGGGACCGCACCGGACACGAACCCGACCTCAGCCGCATCGACTACCGGGATGAAGGCGTTTTCGACGACCTGGGCAGAGGCGACACCGTGGGCTTGTTTCAGGTGGAGTCCGCCGCCCAGATGCAGACCATCGTGCGGATGCGTCCTGAAAACATCTACGAGCTGGCCCTGGAAATCGCCGCCGTGCGCCCCGGCGTGGGCGCCCACGACGGCATCGCCGAGTTCCTGCGCCGACGCAAAGGAACGCCCTGGAACTACGACCATCACCTGGAGCGCCACGCTCTGGAACGCTCTATGGGCATGATCCTGTTCCAGGACCAGGTGGTGCAGCTGGGCATGGACGTGGGCGGGCTCACCGCCGCCGAGGCTGACCGGATGCGCCGCGCCTTCGGACGCCGCAACGGGGCAGCGTTGGTGGAGTCCTATCGTCGCAGGTTTCTGGCCGGCGCCGCCCAACGCGGCGTACCCGAACCCGTCGCCGAGGCCGTCTTCGGCAAGTTCAATCCTCACTACATGTTTCCCGAAGGCCACGCCCTGGCCTTCGCCTTCACCGCCTACCAGATGGCCTGGCTGCGCCGGTATCACCCGCTGGAGTTCTTCGTGGGGTTGTTCAACGAGCAGCCCATGGGCTTCTGGGACCTGGACACCCTGAAGCAGGACGCCCGCCGCCAAGGCTTGCGCGTGGCGCATCCCGACGTGAACCGCTCGGAGCTGCCCTGTACCGCCGAGGGTGCAAACACCCTGCGCCTGGGCCTCACTTTCGTGAAGGGCGTGGAAGCGCGGCTGGGAGCGACGCTGCTGCGGGCGCGGGAAGGCGGCGAGTTCCACGACCTGCCCGACCTGCTGGCGCGCTCCGGTCTGCCGCGGGAAGCGTTGGAAAACCTCGCCGGCGCCGGCGCGTTGGATACCCTGCCCGGCGTTGCCGACCGCCGGCAGGCGCTGTTGCAGGTGGGCGCCGGCTACGTGGCCGATGTGCGGCGGGGACAGCTGGCTTTGGCCCTGCCCGTGGCTACAACGCCGGCAGCGGTCTCCGCTCAGAGCCGAGCCGAGCGGATGCTGGATGAGTACGCTCTGTTGGGCTTGTGTCCCGACGGGCAGGTGATGGAACTGGCCCGCCCGCTGCTGGGGCCCGACGTGCTGAACAGCGACACGGTACAGGGCTGCCGCGACGGCGACGTGGTGCGCGTGGCCGGTAGGGTCGTGCGTCGCCAACGGCCATTGGCCAAAGCGGTGTTTCTCACGCTGGAAGACGAGTGGGGATTGATCCCCATCGCGGTCAGGGAAGGCCGCTGGGAACGGCTGAAACACGCCTTGAGCCGGCCGTTGGTGGTGATCGAGGGGACGGTCTCCCGCCGGGACAACACCCTCAACGTGATGGCCGAACGGGCCTGGCCGCTGTCCGTTCCCTTTGACGACCGCCACCGCCGCCACGACTGGCAATAGCAGCGGCGGAACTTTTGCGCACGGCTTTGGAGTTACAGGGAGATTACCCGGTCAAAAATTCCGAAGCGCCGTGACCATGCGGTCCGCGCGGTGCGGCGAGAATCACCCGGTTAGCAATGTACTACCGGTTCAGCGACCGGTTCCGGGCGCAAACTTCGGAAGCCCTGCTCGATATTCCGCTGGCGGACATAGCAGAGGCCGCCGCCGCTGCATTCATACACTCAGGGTATCAGCGTTGGGCGAGCGGCTTGGCGGCGGCAGTGGTTCCCCCAAGGTCGCCGGTTTGCGAAGTACATCGAGCGCTGATCATTCACCATCCGTCCGCGGATCCGGCTCACCGTTCAAAATTTGCCGCGCATCGGCCAACGCTGCCGCTTCGGTGGCATAGCGTTCCGGCAGCCATCCCCAATGCTCACGGATCAGGCAGTCAACGTAGCGGCAGGGCTGCAACCGTAAAATCCGCCACTCGCCAATGCCGTCCGACGGCTCAAAGTCCATAGGGGCGTAAATCCGGGTTCGCTCGTCCAGTTGCAACATGGCAACATCCTCTGGCCATACGTCCTCGCCCAACAGCTCGGCCACGTCCCGCTTCACCAGAGCTGATCGTGCGAAATCACTGATAACCGGCCGCAAATTCGATTAGCGGGCTCATGCTACGCCGGTCGCCCCACGCTTTCTAGTTTTTGACATCCTATTGGAATTGGCAGGGTGGACCGGTATCACGGCTCGATCCTGAAGTGGGAACCAAAGTGGTAACCAATTGCTATAGGAGCTCAATTCGTACTCAATACAGCATCGAATTGGCGTCCCAGGCAGGATTCGAACCCGCGGCCAGCTGCTTAGAAGGCAGCCGCTCTATCCACTGAGCTACTGGGACGCGCTACACTGCAAGGATATGCAGGCGGGCATTGGCCTGTCAACGGTCGCGCGCCCTGCCCAAGCGTCATCACGACAATGCTGAGGTGAACAACATGGTAATCAAAGGCGAAGACTGGCTGGCTCAAACCGTTGAGGAAACACTGGAGCCGGATATCCCCATCTGCGACACGCACCACCACTTCTGGGTTTCCCGCCCGGAGCCTCCCGCCTACCAGCGCTACCTGCTGCCCGAGCTGACGGCGGACGTGAACAGCGGGCACAATGTCCGTTCCACGGTCTTTATAGAGGTGCGGTGCGAGTACCGTCAGAGCGGCCCGGAGGAGATGCGGCCGGTGGGCGAGGTGGAATACATCGAGACCATCGCGGCGGAGAGTGCCACCGGCCGCCACGGTCCCACCAGGGCGGCAGCGGCCATCATCGGCCACGCCGACCTGAAGCTCGGCGACGCGGTGCGTCCGGTGCTGGAGGCGATGCAAGCCGCCAGTCCCGGGCGTTTCCGGGGCATCCGCCACTCCACAGGCTGGGACGCCGCCCCCGAGTTGGCGCAGCGCGACATCCCGGGCGCCCTGTCCACGGCGGGCTACCGGGCCGGGGCCAGGGTCATGGCCGAAATGGGCCTGGTGCTGGAGAACTCCCTGTATCACCCCCAGCTGTCCGAACTGGCCGATTTCGCCCGCGCCGTTCCCGACCTGACCATCGTCCTGAACCACATCGGAGGCCTGGTCCGCGTCGGCCCCTACGCCAACCGGGACGATGAGGTTCTGCCGGCCTGGCGGAGTGGCGTGGCCGAGGTGGCCCAGTGTCCCAACGTGGTCATCAAGCTGGGCGGCGTCGGTCAGCTCCGCTACGGCTACTACTGGTACGACCGGGAAACCCCCATCGGCTCGGAGGAGCTGGCCGCTACCCTGGGTCCGCTGATGAACTACTGCATCGAGCAGTTCGGCCCCGACCGCTGCATGTTCGAGAGCAACTTCCCGGTGGACAAGCCGTCCTACTCCTACCACGTCCTGTACAACGCCTTCAAACGCCTCTCCGCCGGCTACTCTGTCACAGAGCGCGCCGCCCTGTTCCACGACACGGCCATGCGCGTGTACGGCATTGGCGACTGAGCACCGCGCTCCTTGCAATTACGATCAGAAGAAGAAATTGGCTGCCGAGACCAGGGCAATCGCATCATCCCCGTCATTCCGGCGAAAGCCGGAATCCAGTAACCGAAACCAGCGATGACCTTCAAGATTCTTTCAATTTGTGGCCTCTGGACTCCGGCTTTCGCCGGAGTGACGAGTGTGTAGGCTATGACCCGATCTCCCTGCTGCCGATGACGACAAAGTTGACTGAATTCACCGACACGTGTATTGTCTGTCGATGGCAAAACCATAGCGCGGTATTCGCGTTCGTGATTATGGTCGGAGGTATCGAATGTCGGTTAAGGCAGTCTGGCTCGTATCCTTAACGTTGTCCCTGGCTCTCGTCCTGGCCTGCGGCGGCGCCGCTCCTGCTGAGCCTCAGATCGTCGAGGTCACCCGTGTCGTGACCGAACAGGTTGAGGTTGAAAAGGTCGTGACCGAACAGGTTGAGGTCGAGAAGGAAGTTGAAAAAGAGGTGGTGGTTGAGAAAGAGGTGGAGGTGATCAAAGAGGTACTGGTGGTAGCCACCCCGGTGCCGCCGGTTCAGGGAGTGGTCCGCCAGCAAGACGATCCTACCGGAACGCTGACCGTGAGCCTGCAAAATCTGGGCGCTCAGGTGACCGATCCGATCCTGCAAGGCCGGGCGGGACACGCCCAGTACCAGGCGCCCATCTACGATGCTCTCCTCGGGTTCAACTACGAGTCCCAGTACGGCGGCGTCGGCCCTGGCGTGGCGCAGGAATGGGGAATTGACCCCGACGGCACCAGTTGGACTTTCCACATCGCGCCGGACCTGGTGTTCCACAACGGCGAAGTCCTGGACGCCCATGACGTGAAGTTCAGCCTCGAGCGCACCATGTACCACGATGAAAGTGTGGTGGGCGACGGCAACCGTCTCAACCGGCAACTCAGACAGCCATCCGAGGAAGCCATTGAGGTCATTGATGATCTCACCCTGCGGATGCACACCGAAGGATCCAAGCCTCACTTCTGGAGCCTGCTGACCCGGGCCGTCTTCCAGGGCGGCCAGATCATGCCCAAGGACTACATCGAAGCCGTGGGAGACGACGGTTTCCGAGCCGAGCCGGTGGGCAGCGGCCCTTGGATGTACGCCGAGCACTCCGTGGGCGATTACTTCCGGTATGAGGCCTTCGACAAGTCCCACCGCGGCATCCCCCACTTCGCCAACATGAGCCTGCTGCTGGTCCCTGAGGAAAGCACAAAATTGGCCATGGTCCGCACCGGCCAGGCCGACCTCATCGACCTGGTGCCGGAGTCCGCTCCCGAGGTGGAAGCCGCCGGCGCGCAGCTCACGGTCATCGAGGGTGTGGGCATGTTCATCTACCAGTTCTGGGGCCTCTACTGGCCCGAAGCCCAGGCCCTGCCCATCGGTGACGTTCGCGTCCGGCAAGCCATGTCACTGGCCATCAACCGCCAGGACATCATCGACTTCACCCTGAACGGCTATGGGCGACCCTCCATGCCCTTCGCCACCTTCCCCACCAGCGTGGACGTGGACGTTCCCCGGTGGCAAGAGTGGGGCGAGCGGGAACTGGTGTACGATCCGGATCGCGCCCGGGCATTGCTGGCCGAGGCCGGATACCCCGACGGTTTCGAGGTTACCTTCTGGAGCACCAACTTCTCCGGCACCCCGTACATGAACGACCTCAGCCAGGCCGTCACGGGTTTCTGGGATGAGATCGGTATCAAGTCCGACCTGAAGATCATCGAGATCGGCGTATTCAGCCCCATGACGCGGCGGCCCGGACACGACGAATGGGGCGAGGGCTTCAACGGGGCGGTCAGCATCTTCCGCAACGCGGGCCGGCCGCTGCCGGTACCCCGGTATCAGTCCACTTTCCACCCCGACAGCAACCATGTGGCATTCGGAGATCGCGACAGTCTGACGCCGGTGGGAGAGGAATACCTGAGGCTCCACGAGATCGCCATCTCCGAGCGTGACGATGCCAAGCGTGCCGAGGCTACCAATGACATCCTCCAGCTGGTGGCCGATCAGTGGATCGGCGTCCCGATTGTCCAGGGCGTCAGCCTGTACGCCTCCAATCCCGAAACCGTGGGCCGCTGGCAGGGCATCTACGGGCGCGGCGAACTCGGCGACGTGTTCCATCGCATACCCCACGCCGAGGGCAATCCCTGGCAGTAATCCCCTGCGGACTCGTATCCGGCGGTTGGCTCAACCGTCGGATACCATCCCAAAACCGGCATCACTCTTGACAATTCACTCTCGTCGCGCCGGGAACTGGCTAAACAGCCCGGCGCTCGGCATTTCCTGAGGTCGGGGATTTGCAGAAATACATCCTCAACCGGCTTTTGCAGGGCATCGTCCTGCTTTTTATCGTCGCGCTGATCGTGTTCGCCCTGGCCAGGGCGACCGGAAATCCGGCCGACCTCCTGGTCCCGGAGGACGCGACCGAGGAAGAGCGCCAGTTCATTGAAAGGAACCTTGGCCTTGACCGCCCCTACCACGTCCAGCTCTTCGTGTTCCTCACCGGCATTGTCCGCGGCGACTTTGGCGACTCCATCGTTTACAAAAAGCCGGCTGCGGAGCTCTTCTTCGAGCGGCTACCCAACACCCTGAAGTTGCTGCCGCTGTCGATGTTCATCGCGGTTGCAGTCGCCATTCCGTTGGGGGTCGTGGCGGCGGTGAAACGGGGCACCTGGATCGATCAGGTGGCCGGGGCCATCGGGGTTTTCGGCGTTGCCACGCCCAATTTCTGGATCGCCATCGTCTGCATCTACATTTTCAGCGTTTGGCTGGACGTGCTCCCGCCCGGAAGAATGGGAGGCCCGCTGCACTACATACTGCCCGCGTTCACGCTGGGCACCTTTTCCATTGCCGGAATGATGCGACTGATCCGCTCCAGTATGCTGGAGGTGCTGGACACCGAATACGTCAAGCTCGCCAGGATTAAGGGCCTGCAGGAATGGGTGGTGTTCTGGAAACACTGCCTGCGCAACGCCCTGATCCCGGTATTGACGCTGTTCGGCGTCTTCGTCGGCGGGTTCGTGACGGGCGCCATCGTCACCGAAACGGTATTCGCGTGGCCGGGTATCGGCCGTCTCACCATCGACGCCGTAGCGCAACGCGACTTCCCACTGCTGCAGGCGGTGATCCTGCTGGACGCGGTGATCATTCTGGCCGTCAATTTGGCAGTGGACATCCTCTACGCCTATATAAACCCACGGATCCGGTACGACTAGGAGCGATATGGCCACCGACCGGGTAGATACCAGCGCGCAAGTGCTCCAGGCGCCGAGCGCTCGGCGGGAGCAGTTGAGGTATGAACTGAAGCGGCTCCCCTGGATTCCCGTGGTCATCATCGCGCTCATGGTGTTCGCGGCCCTGTTCGCTCCGCTCATCGCTCCTCATTCCCCAACTAAGCAGTCCCTGCGCGACAAGCTCCGCCCTCCCGCGTGGCAGCAGGAGGGTACCGCCAAGTATGTTCTGGGGACCGATATCCTGGGCCGCGACATCCTCAGCCGGCTGATCTATGGGGCCAGGGTCAGCCTTATCGTCGCCTTTGCCGCCCTCCTGGCCGGAGGAGCCATCGGCGGCGTCCTCGGACTGATCTCGGGCTATGCGGGCGGCAAGGTGGACACCCTGATCATGCGGGCGGTGGACGCCACCCTTGCCTTCCCGACCATCCTTTTTGCCTTATTGTTAGCAGTGACAATGGGGCAGGGACTGGTGACGGTGGTTCTCGCCGTAACCCTCATCCTGTGGGCGAGGTTCGCGCGGGTTACGCGAGGCGAGGTGCTGGGGCTCAAGGACAACGACTTCGTCGCGCTGGCCCACGTCCACGGTTGCTCCGACGCCCGGATCATGTTCGTACACATCATGCCCAACGTATTCAACTCTTTCATGGTCATGTTGACGCTGCACGTTGGCCTCGTCATCCTCACCGAAGCGTCGCTCAGCTTCCTTGGCGCCGGCATTCCTCCGCCCACCCCATCCTGGGGACAGATGGTCGCCGACGGCCGGGCCAAGGTCGCCACCGCGTGGTGGATCTCCATAATCCCCGGGGTGGCAATCACGCTGGTGGTGATCGCGTTCAACCTGTTCGGGGACTGGCTCAGGGACCGGCTGGATCCCAAGCTGCGCCAGCTTTAGCATCTGTTGACCCTTACCGTCATTCCGGCGAAAGCCGGAATCCAGTAGCGTTTCCTGGACTCTGGCTTTCGCCGGAGTGACGGATTATCAATTGAACCACCTAAAACGGATAACTACCTAGCTACTTCCCTGGGGCCGCCAGGCTGGTCAGCTTACCAACCAGCAGGCGCGCCAGCTCTTTGGACCAGAGCAGCATAGCGGCCCCGGCGATGATCATAACCAGACCGCCACCGAGCATGAAGCCGTTCACATCGGCGCAGAGGCACGGCGTCCCCACGGCGACCACATAGCCGCCGGCGAGCATCACGACCAGCGACGCCAGCCAGAATATTGCGGAAGTCAGGGCGACGCCAACGCCCCTTCGATGAATCTGCAATTTAAACACCCTTCGGCTGCGGTTTGCTGAACAAGTCTCCGGTGGGAGCGCGCCGATTGTAACATGGGCATGACGGATCAGCCCGGCGTCTATTCCTCTGGGGCGGGCAGGAACACCGGCAGTACCACCTCCGGCTCGTCCACCGCCGGCATGAAGGTCACCTGCACCGGCATTTCGATGCTGATGTCCTCCGGGGCCACTTGGAGGACGTTGCTGCAAATCCGCAAGCCCTCCTGTTCCTCCAGTTCGATCATGCAGGTGTTGTAGGGAGTCTGTTCATTCTCGCGGATGACCGGATGCACCGGGTGGCGCACTATCACGTAGGAGTACACGAAGCCCCGGCCGCTGACCCTGGTCCATTCATACTCCAGGGACGAGCATTCGGGACACATGGGCGTCGGCAGGTGCCGGAACAAACCGCAGTCCGAGCACCGCTGGATGCGAAGCTCGCCCTGCCGTGTCCCCTCCCAGAACCCCCGCTCATAGTCCGGTACTCGCTCCAGGTCAGGCAGCGGCACGCCTTCCAGCGGTCCGGTCATCGGCGGGGACTTGGCGGCTGGTTCTCTTGCCTGGGTCATTGCAACTCCTCGTTATCTCTGGGCCATCCCGGCGCTATCCACGGCGGATTATCACGGCGCCGCTCAGCTGGGCCGTGCTGCTGCATGAGAGCGCCCGGTTGATGGTCCTCTGGGGAGGCTGCGCGGTTGAAGTCCCCCGTATGAGCCGTACCGCCTCCTGCACGTGGGTCAGCCCATGGATGTATGCCTCCGAGTGGTTGCCGCCGTGGGTATTCACGGGCAGCGCGCCGTCAAAACGTATGTTATCGCCCCCTTCCACGAAGTCCTTGGCCTCGCCCTTGGGCACGAATCCGTAGGCTTCCAGGTTCACCAGGCAGAACGGCGTGAAATGGTCGTAGAACATCATCGCGTCCATGTCCGTCGCGTCCAGGCGGGCCCGGGCCCACAGGTCGCGGGCGGTGTTCTCCGATTCGGAGACCGCCAGGTCGGGACGGTAGATGATGCCGTCGTTGCGGGGGCCGGAACCCTGGGCCGCCGCCTCAACCAGGGTCAGCGTATTGGAGTGGCGTAGCTCCCGCGCTCGCTCGGCGGTGGTCATCACCATGGCGGCGGCGCCGTCGTTCTCCTGGCAGAAGTCCAGCACGTGCAACGGGTCAACCACCATGCGGGAGTTTTGGTGGTCGTCGATGGTGATGGGTTCCCTTCGCAGCGCCCGGGGATTCCGGGAAGCGTGCTCCCGCAGGGTGACCGCCACCCAACCGAAGTGGCGACTGGTGGCTCCATACTGGTGCATATAGCGCCGCACGAACATCCCGAAACGGTGGGCCGGCGCCATGTTGCCCCAGGGAACGGCAAAACTGTCCGCGCCGCCGGGGATGCGCTCCGGCCCCCTGGCCCGGCCTAACCGCAACCCGGAGCGGAGGTTGGCGGCGCGGAAGCACACCACATAGTTACAGTATCCGGCCGCGATGGCGGCAGCCGCATGGCCCACCACCGCATTGCCCGCGCCCCCGCCGTAGGAGACCGATTCCCAGTGCCGCAGGTTCTTGATGCCCAGCGACTGCGTCAGCAGGGTTTCGTGGTTGGACTCCATGTCGTAGCGAATCAGGCCGTCGATATCCTGCGGCGCGATGCCAGCATCGTCGCAGGCGGCCTTGATCGCCTCGGAGGCAAGCTGCAACTCGCTGCGGCCCGAGTCCCAGGAAAACTCCGTTTCGCCGATGCCGACGATGGCCGCTTTGTCTCGGATGCCGTTGGTCTCGGCGGGGATGATTGCATTCACCATGGCCGGCTATTCCTCCTCCCAGTCCACCACCTTGCGCTGCTTGAAGTCGTGGATCTGCTCGTCGGTGTACCCCAGCTCTTTCAGGATGGGCCGGGTGTGCTGACCTTTGAGCGGCCCTGGGCCGGCTCGGCCGGTGGTCTCCGAGAAGTCAACCACCGGGGAGTACCGCCAGAACTCCCCGTAACGCGGGGCTTCCACCTGGGTGAGCAGCCCGTTCTGCCGCACGTGGGCATCTTCGTTGAAGAAGAAATACATCCCCCGGTCCTCAGCCTTGACGCACGCCACGTCGGCGGCGGTAAGCAGATTCTCCCAGTGCATCGGATCCTCAGCGGCAAACATCCGGGCCAGTTCGTCGGCGAGGGCCTCGTCATGGTCCTCCCGCATCTCGGCGGTGGCGAACCGGGGATCATCCAGCAGGTCCGTCCGGTCGATGGCCCGACACAGGGCCTCCCACTCATCCTCAAAGGGACAGGCGAGGAACACCCATCCGCTTCTGGCCCGGTACAGGCGGTACAGGGCGTGCAGCCCGTATCCGTCCCCGTCGGGCAGCGGGCGGGGTTGCTTGCCTTCATGCCAGTAGAAATCGTCGATATTCGCGTAGGCGTTGGCGGCGATCATGGTGGACTCGACGTACTGCGCCACACCGGTGCGCTCGCGGGCATAGAGACCCAGCAGCAGACCAACGGCGTTGACCATGGCGGTGTTGTGATCGGCGGTGCCGTCGTTGGCTCTCTTGAGCCTTTTGGATACGGCGGCAATCTCATCAATGGACATGGACTGTTCCGGCGGCGGGAAAGCATCCCGTCCCATCTGGGCCACGCCGCCCCCGGACACGGCGCCGGCAATGGGGGCCATGGAAGGCCGGTGCGAGTAGGGCCCGGTGGAACCATAGCCGCCGGCGTAGAGGTACACCAGGTTGGGGTTGATCTTCGATAGCTGTTCGTAGCCTATGCCGGTGCGTTCGGGAGCGCCGGGCCTCATGCTGTGCAGCAGCAGGTCGGCCCTGGCCGCCAGTTTGCCCATGATTTCCTGTCCCTCCGGCGTCTTGAGGTCCAGGCAAATGCCCTCGGCGCCGGCCATGGTGCGGTGCGCCGAAAAAGGCAGACCCATCCGGCCCCAGTCGCCGCCGGGCGCTTCGATGCGGATTACCCGCGCGCCCAGCTCGGCCACCAGGGCGCAGCCCAGCGGGCCGTTGATCACGGTCGCCAAATCCAGGAGCGTTATTCCTTCCAGCGGGTGCTTGGGCATCGGGTTTTTCGCGCCGTTGGAATGACCTCCTACGTCGGCCCCCAGGCTGGCGAGTAAATCCGCCGTGTGCTGGCCCAGCGCCGGAGCCGGCCCTTGCGTACTGCCCGGCGTGCCGCTCATGTTCACCATGGGGCCAAGCTGTCGCGTGTCACCCACTCCCGGAACGTGCAAGTCCTGCACGTTGCCGTTGTGTACGATCTGGGGATGGTCCAAAGCCCGCTCGGAGGTCAGGTAGGGTTCGGCAGCCACGTTGCCCGCCTCGCCGAGGAAAATCGCCATCCACTCGTCCAGCGTCTTCTGCTGGACCTTTTCCAGCATGATCCGTTCCAACGCTGCCACGGCTTCCTGGTCCAGGAAGGGCGCGGTCTTGAAACGCGGATCCTCGTAGATGAAGTCCATGTCCAGCCAGTGCATCATGGACCGGAAAAGCCGCTCCACCACGTTGCCCAGCTGGATCCATTGGCCGTCCCTGGTGCGGGCCGGCAGGTAACCCGTGGGGTTGGGACGCCCGATGCCCACCCGTGGGTCCGGCGGGTAGGTATCCGGGAGATTCTCAATCATCTGGCCGTGAACCCAGGACACATGGTCGTAGGTGGTCACGGCCTTGAGCATACTGGTCTCTACCCGCTGACCCAGGCCGGTCTTTTCCCGCACGTACAGGGCGGCGGTGATGCCGCGAATCAGCGCCGTAGCGGCGGAGTGGCAAACGCCCGGCACGACGACATAGTTGGGGCCTTCCCTGGGATTCTGCTCGGCGAACATCATCATCCGCCCGCTCTTGGCGGCCACCACACCGTCGTAACCCTTGTAGTGGGCGTAGGGACCCTGGGATCCGAAGCCGGTCAGCGTGGCATACACCAGCCCGGCATGACCGGCGCGAAGGCTGTCGTAGTCGATGCCCAGCCGTTGGGTGACTCCCGGCCGGAAGTTCTCGACAACAACGTCGCACCGTCGCGCCAACTCTCGGGCATTATCCCGTCCGTCCTGGGTCTTCAGGTCGAGGACGACGCTTTTCTTGCCGCGATTCCACTGGATCGCCCCCGGCGAGTTCCTGAACTTTTCACCGCCCGGCGGCTCAACCTTGATGACTTCCGCGCCGAAGTCGGACATCACCATGGTGGCGACGCCGCCGGCCCGCCCGCTGGTAAAGTCAAGGACGGTGATTCCATCAAAGACCTGTGCCATCGCGCCCCCTTTTCATTCATTCCGCCGGTCTATCGCCCCGCCGGGGCTGTCCAGTTGGTGTTTCCTTCCTGCATCGCGAAGGGCGGCGAGGTGGCTGAGACGTAGATCAGTCTTTCCTCCCCGACGTTGCGGATGGAGTGGTCGGTTCCCGGCGGCACCAGGATCATCGTGCCCGCCGCGACTTCCTCCACCTCGTCGCCGACCCGCATCGCGCCGCGCCCCTGCACCACCACGTACACCTGCTCCCGCCCGTCGTGGGAGTGGACGGCCTGCTCGCTGCCTGGTTCCCCTTCCACCCACGTCACGGCCAGGTTCTCCGACCCAAACTGGCCCGAGGCCAGAAGCAGGTGCGACACCTGCCCGCCCCGGTGGTTCTGTGGACTCTGGTCCAAGGTCTGAATGTTCATCGGCAAAGTTTCCCTTTTTGTGTAAAGTAATCATCTGAAACAGGATTTACCGGATTTCAGGAATTTTCAAGATGTTCCTAATCCTGAGCATCCCCATAATCTTGAAAAATCCTGCTTCTGACAATAGTCCCCGGAGGCGAAACCAACATGGCCGAAGTTGAAGCAAAGCTGAACGAGATGAATATCCAACTGCCGCCGCCGCCTGATCCCGTCGGCAACTACCTCCCCCTTGCCCGCAGCGGCAACATCATATGGCTGGCCGGCGTCGGCTCCCGCATGGCGACGGGAGAGCGCATATCCGGCAAGCTCGGCGCCGATCTGACCACGGAGCAGGGCTACGAAGCGGCAAAATGGGCCGCCCTCAACCTGCTGGCCCGCATGAAGGCGGAGTTGGGCGATCTCGACCGGGTGACGCGCATCCTCAAGGTGGTGGGCATGGTCAACAGCGATCCGTCCTTCAACCAGCAGGCGGCGGTGGTGGACGGCGCGTCCGACCTGTTCGTTGCCCTCTACGGCGACCGGGGACGCCACGCCCGTTCCGCCCCCGGCATGGCCGCCCTGCCCGGCGACACCGCCGTAATCTGCGACTGCGTCATCGAAGTGGACGGAGACTAAACCGAAGCCAAGGTGAAATCTACATTTGTTGGGGCGGAAAGATCGGCGTGGACGGGGCGAGTGAGTTCTGCTATCGCCAATTCTAACCAACCCAAATGCGGGTTTCACCTTGGCTTTGGTTTAGCTACCTCGAACGGGACGACGGACCAAGTGGACTTGGTCCCTGGGTCTGGACTATCATTGGGCCGGTCAAACACTTCGGCGCAGCAGCGGCAAATGGAGGTCCAGGGGCGATGGCGGAGCCGGGAATTCTCGACGGGGTTAGAGTCCTCAGCCTGGAGCAGGTGCATGCGCTGCCGTGGGGGACGGCATTCCTGGCGGATCTGGGCGCCGATGTCATCCGCGTCGAAAGCCCTGACCACCTGCAGGACCGCAAAGCCGGCCCCTTTCCTGACGGAACTCCGGGTGAGGAGTGGTGGAACGAAGCCGGCAACCTGGTCTATTACGGCGCCCGCAACAAGCGCAGTCTGTGCATGGACGTGACCGACCCGCGAGGCAAGGAAGTCTTTCTCAAGCTGGCGGAGAAGACTGACATCGTGACCGACAACTTCCGTCCCGGCACCATGCAGCGTTTCGGGTTCGACCACGACAGCCTCTCCGCAATCAACCCCCGCATCATTACCCTCAGCAGCACCGCTTACGGGTACACCGGACCCTGGCGGCGGGCCGGCTCTCGGGCCCGCACCGTTGACGCCGCCTGTGGCTTGTCCTACCTGACCGGCTACGAGGGCGGCCCTTCCCTGCGGGCCAGCCCCAACTACATGGATCATTCCGTAGGCAACAACGTGGCCTACGCCCTGCTGCTGGCCCTGTACCAGCGCAACAAGACGGGCCAGGGCATGCGGGTTGACCTTACCATGCTGGAAACCGGGGTCTCGTCGGTGGGGCCGGCCATCCTGGAGGCGCAGCGGGGCATAACCCGCGATCGTTTGGGCTGCGCCCACTGGTGGAAGGCGCCGCACAACGTGTATCCGGCCCGGGGCGACGACCGTTGGATAGTGATTGTCGTGTCGTCCGACACGGAATGGGAAACGCTGAAGGGAGCAATGGGCCGGCCCCAGTGGGCCGAGGGAGCCAAATTCGGCTCCGCCTTAGCCCGCTGGCGCCACCGCCATGAGCTGGACGAGTTAGTCGGCAACTGGACCTCCCAGCACGACGACCTGGAGCTGGCGCGGAGGTTGCAGGGACTGGGCATCGCCGCCGGCTCGGCGATGACCGCCCGGGACCTGGTGAACGACTCTCATCTGGGGGAACGCGGCTACATGTGGGAGTTCTCCAATCCTCAGGCTCCTGCCGTTGGGCCCCGTCTTTTCGCCGGGCGCCCCTTCAAAGATCCCGGCAATCCCATGTCAATTGAGAAGGTCGCGCGATTGGGACAGGACAACGCGACGATATTGGCCGAGTTGGCCGGGTTGTCGCCGGCGGAAATAGGGGAACTGGAATCCGAAGGCGTGGTTTTTGGCGCGCCGCGGCCCGACGAGTCAAGGCCGTAGCTCATGCGCCATGGCGCACGAACCATGGCGCAGAGCAGCGATGAGCAGGTAAAGCCAAATCGCGCCGCCGGACATAACCGCGCACGGCGTATCCACATCCCGCGGATTACTCATCAGGAGCACATGTTGAGCAAAGCCGAAGTAGAACATGCCATCATCTCTGCACAGAAACACGTAGCCGAGTTTCAACCAAACCCACCCCGAGGCCCGGTGCAGAGCACGGCCCCCGTTAACAACCACGAGACCAGCACTCGTTACATGCTTATCGACCCCATACTGCGAGCTTTGGGCTGGGATCTATCCAACCCAGCTGAGTGCGTTGTGGAATACGCAGTAGCGCGCCGGGGCAACTACCCTGCAGCCCGGGTGGATTACGTGCTCAAGTGCGCGACCGGCCAACCAGCTATCGTGATTGAAGCCAAGCGTATCGACGTCGAGTCTGATGACGAGCGGGCCCTGGACCAAATGGAGCGCTACTTGCAGGACATTCCAACCGCTATGATGGCTGTCGTAACCAATGGTCAATACTGGGAGATCGCCAAGCGGGAAGGGAACGGCTGGAAGGCTGTGGCTAACCGTCCGCTGGGAATACACTACGCGAGGACTGACGAGAACGCCCAGCGGCTATGGGAATCTCTATCGAAGGAAGCCGTGGAGCAGGAATGCTCCAAACGGAGCAACAACTTCGGAGCAGCCGTCAGGAATCGCAATCGATACGGGAGAAGAAGATAAGGAACCCGCACCCTTATCCACACGGACCCGCTTGGCATTACACTCACTCATATTGGCCCGACTTTGCAAACCGCCCTATCGGTCGCCTTGCGTGAGTGTTGGAAACCGTCATCGCCTGTTGCATGAATCTGCACCTGGCCCCTGTTATATACCATCACCTGTAAGTAAACGGAACCGCAACTGTCGGAGCGACCATGCCCGGAATACTTTCAGAATTGCGCGTGCTGGAACTGACTCACCGGCCCTCGGGCGCCTATTGCGCCAAGCTGCTGGCCGACCAGGGCGCGGACACCATCAAGATTGAGCCGCCCGGCTGGGGCGACCAGGCCCGCCACGAGCCGCCCTTTATTGACGAGGTTCCCCATCCCGACCGGGGCACCTCCTACCTTGCCTTCAATACCAACAAGCGGGGCATCACACTGGACGTGGAGCAGGCCGAAGGTCGGGAGCTTTTCGAGCGATTGGCCACCACTGCGGATATTATTATTGAGAGCTATCCACCGGGGAGGCTGGCGGAATTGGGATTGGGCTCTGAACAGCTGTCCCAATCCAACCCCGGCCTGATCCTGGTTTCCATAACCTATTTTGGTCAAGACGGACCCTATGCCGGCTACCAGGGCGATGACCTGGTGGCCCAGGCCATGGGGGGCTACCTTTACGCGGTAACCGGCTCGGCCAGCCAACCGCCCATGGGTACGGCCCTGCAGCAGATGGAGATTACCGCGGCCCGCAACGGGGCGGTGGCGGTAATGGCGGCGCTGTTGCGGCGGGAGCAGTCCGGAAAAGGCACCCACATTGATGTCTCGACCATGGAGGCCGCCGTCAGCACCCCCTCCGGGCTGATTCACCCCTACACCTACACCGGACGCAATCCCCACCGGGGCGGCAGTGACGGCAACGTAATGGACGGGATGCACCTGCCCACCCGGGATGGGGAAGTAACACTCACCACGGCGGGCACCGGCGGCCGTCCCATGGCGGCGTGGGCCGAGTTTCTGGAGGAACCGGGGCTGCTGGACTCCAAGTTCGCGTCCCGCTCCGGCCGGATGGAACACTGGGAGGAGCTTCATGGACTGGTGGCCCCCAAGCTGGCCCAGTGGACCAACCTGGACTTAATGCGAGAGACCATGGCCCGGGGCCTGGTCATAGGGCTGGTTCAGACGCCGGAGCAGGTAGTGGAATCGCCGCACCTGGCAGAGAGAGGGTTCTTCGTCGAGATGGATCATGCCCGGGCCGGCCGGTTGAAATACCCGGGTTCGGGATTCTTTATCGACGGAGAAAACGCCATGGCATCGGCGCGACCGGCGCCCCGCCTGGGCGAACACAACGTCGAAATTCTGTGTGGTGAGTTGGGCCTCACGGTCCGGGACCTGGGACTGCTGCGGGCGGCGAGGGTTATCTAATCCACGAGGCGCCGATGTCAAACGGCCCGTTCCGCCGCCGGCTAACGCACCGTTACCGTGCCGCTGTACCGGTACTTGCTGTCCGGGCCGACCGTTGCCGCCGCCACGTATTCGCCGGCGGCGACCCCAGTGAAGGTGCGCGGACTCCCCACCGCCTTGGCTGCCGACATCCAGTGCTTGAGGTCCGGTGTGAACAGCCCGACGAGATGATGCGCGGCGGTTCCCTTTAGGAATCCCCGCCGGCGACTGTTCGGCGACACACCAAAGGATGACCCGGGTGGCAGTCTTCTTGCCACCCGGTTTCTGTTACACCACCTTCGGATACCTACGCCCAGGAGGGTCTCCGTTACCAGCCAAGTGGGATGCTGGGAGCGAAGGTTATCGGCCCGGGAGGACGGCTCCTCCGCAGGCTGCCGGTGAATCGCACTGCATACGGATTCAGGGGCAACAGGTGTGACTGTTCGATGGGTGGACGGAAAATCAGCCGCTGCCCCCACTGTGGCGAAACCCGGCGCGGGCGCGATCAATCCATTAGCTCCATCAACTCGCGCAACCTGGTGCGGAACAACCCCGCGCTCACGCTGTCAATTCGGCCCTTTGTTCGTTCTACTCGCCAGACGGTCACGCGGCCCCGCGCGTCGAGGGCGGCAAGCGCGCACCCGTCAGGCCGCCAGTACAATTCCGCCACTGCGCCCGCCACAACCGCGGCTCCTAGCGGACCGCCTTTCCCATTTCTCTGAAGCGACCACACAACTACGGCGCCTTCGCGCCCCCCAGATGCCAGGCGCATCGCGCCTGGAGCGAAGGCAAGCGTCGTGACGGGTTGAACATGAAACTCCAGAACGCCGGGCGTCGTGCCTTCCGGCCCCTTTCTCCGGAAGCTCCAGACTGTCACCGCCTCCCCGCCGCCGGTGGCCAAAAGGGTGCCGGTATCATCAAAAGCCAGGGCCGACGGCTTGGTAGGATATCCAAACATTTCGGAGTCCTGCCCCGTGGAGCGGCGCCAGAAATGCACTGAGTTGTCCTGGCTGCCACAGACCACGATGCCCCCGTCCGGGCTCAGTACCATCGATACCAGGGACCCCTGCCACTCCAGCTTCTGGCGAAGCTCGCCGGTAGCTGCGTCGAAGAACGCCACTCGACCGTAACAGGCCGTCGCCAGCTCCCCTACGCTCGACCAGGCGATCGCGCTGACGGTGCTGGGGTGCTCATCAGACCGCCAAATCTCCGCGCCTTCCGCGTCATACACGCGAACCTGCCGGGAGCAGGAGGCCGCCAGCCGTTGGCCGTCCGGCGACCACGCCACGTTTTCCACCCAACCGCTTCCGACGTCGATAGCCCGGCTTACCAGACCGTCGGCGGCGCTCCAGATTAAGGCACGGCCGTCCTGGCCGGCCGTGGCGAACGCGGTTCCCGTTGGGTGGATTGACATCGAGAGCACACCACCATCATGAACCCCGTCCCGCGACCAGGCGGCCGCGCCAGACTCGCCGTCGAATGCGTAAACGCCACCCTCAGTGTCACCGACTATCAGCGACTCACCGGCCAGGCTCCAACCCCCGGCAATAGCGTAGTCGCCGACTTCCGCAGACCAGTCCCGGTGAAGAACACCCTTCGGGCTGCTGATATCTAAATCAGACATGCTTCGAACCCCTCCCGCATGCTCTGCTCATCGAGGTTGCGGCCGATGAAGACGAGCTGATTGCGGCGGGGGTCGTCCCCCCATTCGCGATCCGGCTGGCCGTCAAAGAGCATATGAACCCCCTGGAAGACGAAGCGCTGCGACTCGCCCGCGACGCTGATGAAGCCCTTCATTCGGAAGATGTCCACCCCGCGCTCGCTGAGCAGTTTGCTGAGCCAGGCATTGAGTCTATTGGGATCGCAGTCGCCGTCAATCTCGATCGCGATGGAACCCACCTCGTCGTCGTGCTCGTGCTGCGCGACCCAGGTGCGCTCGGCCACGGCGGGAACCTCCGCTCCCTTGATACGCGGAGCGTTGTCCTCTACGCAGGCCGGCTCGGAGCAAAAGTTGCCCCCCAGTTTGAAAGCCTCTCCATCCGCGTTCCTCAGTCGGATATCGAACTCCTCCGCCAGGTGCTGGGTGTAGAAGCCAAGCTGTGCCGGCGTATCGACCTCCAGGAAGAAGGACTTGCGCCCAGGGGAATCGAGCAGAAGGTTCATATGCTTTCCGACGGGAATCTCGGCCCCGGGGTGAATGGGCTCCGCAGGTTCGGCGTACTGCCGCACACACCACTCCGCACTCTCGCGGAGGGCAGCGTCATCCGTGCCCTGGCCGGGCACGACAACGAGTGACATCGCCGGATCAGGTCCCTCGGCGAGGCTGAGTTCGTAGCGGCCGACCTCCAGCGAATAGACTCCGGTCCATTCGAACGGATACTCCGGTTCAAGGAAAGTGGGACGACGCTCGAGCACCTGGTCCAGGTCGAAGGCAGCGAGGTCGAGTACAGTGTCCACGGGTACGTTCGCCCGCTCGCTGCGCACCACTCGCGCCATTCGGTTCATGTCGCGGAGCCGAGCTTCCAGATTGTCGAGGGTCTCTCCGTTGACGAGGTCCGTCTTGTTGAGCAGGAGGACGTCTGCGAACGCGATTTGCTCCGTGCTTTCTTCGCTTCGGCCGATCTGCTGCTCAATGTGGGCGGCATCGACCAGCGTGACGATCCCGTCAAGAGCGTATTCAGCGCGGAGCTCGTCGTCCATGAAGAACGTCTGAGCGACCGGACCGGGATCGGCAAGCCCGGTGGTTTCCACCAACACATAGTCGAACTTGTCACGGCGCTTGTTGAGATTGTTGAGCACCCGAATCAGATCTCCGCGCACCGTGCAGCAGATGCAGCCGTTCGACATCTCGAAGACCTCCTCGTCAGCGTTGATGACGAGCGCCTGATCGATGCCGACCTCCCCAAACTCGTTCTCGATCACGGCAATGCGCTTGCCGTGCTCTTCAGTCAAGATCCGGTTGAGCAGGGTCGTCTTGCCGGAGCCGAGGAAGCCGGTGAGGATGGTGACGGGTACTTTGCGAGGCGTGTTCATATAGAATCCTCCTTCAGACCTAATTGATATGAGGTATCAATTAGGTAACAGGGGATATTACACTGCCGCGCTGTCGCTGTCAACCAACACACCCGGCGTAGCCCTGTGCAAAACTCGCTTGCCCTTAAATCGTCACTCCGGCGAAAGCCGGAGTCCAGAAAACGCTACTGGATTCCGGCTTTCGCCGGAATGACGGACTTGCTGTTTTGCACAGCCCTACCAGCGCCAGCCATCCACGAAGCAAATTTGGCTGGGTCACCACAGCAAGCCGGAACAGTTCCCCAACTCTTGACGGGCTTCCAATACCGCCCGTGTGCTAAAATCGGGCGCGGAGGGCAATTCAATTTCCCCCTCTCCCTCCGGGGAGGGTGTCGCTGAGGGAGTAGCATGAGGCTAATTTCGTGGAACGTTAACGGCATTCGGGCAGCTCACAAGAAGGGTTTCCTTGAGTGGTTTCAGGAAGCGCAGCCCGACGTGCTGTGCCTCCAGGAAACCAAGGCCCACGAATCCCAGTTGCCCACCGCCCTGAAGCAGGTGGAGGGCTATTCAAACTGGTTCACCACTCCGGAGCGAAAGGGTTACAGCGGCGTGGGCCTCTACACCCGCGAAGGGCATACACCCCGCAGCGTCAGCTTCGGCCTGGGCGTCGAGCGGTTCGACAGCGAGGGGCGCACCATCGTCGCCGACTTCGACGATTTCGTGTTCCTGGGCATCTATTTCCCCAACGGCAAGCAATCCGCCGAACGGCTGCGTTACAAAATGGAGTTCTACGATGCCTTCCTGGATTACGTGGACAAGCTGCGACGGGAAGGGCGCAGTGTGGTTGTGTGCGGCGACGTGAATACCGCCCACAAGGAAATCGACCTGGCCCGGCCCAAGGAAAACGCGAAGATTTCCGGCTTCCTGCCGGAGGAACGGGCCTGGATGGACACCTTCCTGGAACACGGCTACATCGACACCTTTCGCCGGTTCAACCAGGAACCGCACAACTACAGCTGGTGGAACCAGGTGACTCGCGCGCGGGACCGGAACGTGGGCTGGCGCATCGACTACTTCTTCACCGACAGCGATTTCGCTTCCAACTTGACCGATGCCTTCATACTGCCCGACGTGATGGGATCCGATCACTGCCCCGTCGGCATCGAAATTTCCTGAGCTTCCTCAGGGCCTGTCGTCAAATTAAGCTGTCAAGCGTATCTGTTCAGATTTGCGGCGCCGTCGCAATTCAAAATCCGTCATACCGGCATTCAAAATCCGTCATACCGGCGAAAGCCGGTATCCAGGAATCTTTGACCTATTCACGTTGACTGCTGCGCGGCGTTTCTGGATTCCTGCTTTCGCAGGAATGACGGGATAATTTGACGACACGCCCTAGTCCTCTTTCCAGGAGATGAAACGACCGGGGGTAATGACGATCAGGGTCAGCCGTTCGTCTGCCAGAAGCTCCGCGGCGAACTCGGCGCCTCGCTCGTCTCCCTCGTAGAGGACGCAGGTCCGGCGCACCATGTCGTCCCGCCCGCCGTCGGTGATCTCAGCCGTGCCCTCGATGGTCACAAACGAATAGGGGTGATCCGCGGTGGGGACGCATAGGGCCACGGCGGAATTGCGACGAATGTTGCGCACCTTGACCGCCGCTCGGTCGGCCATCACCAAAGCCCGACCGTTATCCCAAAGGAACCAGACCGGCGCCACGTGGGGAGTGCCGGCGGCATACATGGTGACCAGTTGCGCCGTTCGGGGCTGGGACAGAAATTCATTCACCTCTGCTGGGTTCAGTGTTGCCAAGGTACTTCCTCCTGCGTCCGCTCGGGTCCGCGATGCCGTTCATCGAGATACTGAACCCATGATAGCGTAAAGAAGTTCCATCTGCGTCCACCCGGTATTCGTATCGGACCGGGACGCCCGCCGCCGCATCGCGTCGCCGTTGGTTGGAGAGCGCAGCGCCGTCCCGGTCCCGCCCAACCGGGCCCGCCCGGTGGGCGTCAAGTACCGGGAGCCGTTGGCCTATGCCGGCCAATCGTGCTTGCGATTACGAAAATACACCGATAATCATATATAAATAGGGATGAATAATGCGTATATAATACGCTCCGTGGCCTATAATGCTGGTCCGCAAAACAGGCTCCAAATTGCCTGCATCCTGGGAACAGCTCCAGGGGTGACGTCGCATCAAAAAGAATTTCCTGCCGGATGATAGCCTCACCACCGCCAATACCGTCGCCAGTTTCACCCGGTCGGGCTAGGCGATTGGGTGGTGCGAGTGGAAGGGTGCAACGACGCCGCCTGCCGCCTCGGTGCTCGCCCGGTGGTTTCCACCAGGCCCTTCCCGCCGACTAATCTGTCGGTGAGCACGCCGCCGGGCAGGTTGGATTTGGTAGATCCGGCTCCCGTTCAGCGACTTTCTCAACGGACCCGACCGTGAACACTGACACGAGGGGGAGAAGAGTATGGATAGCCGCCAAGGGATACGCAACTCACCCAATGCGCTGTTGGCAACAGCGGCTCTGGTCACGACCCTGATGGCCTCTGCCGCCTGCGGCGGAGGAGCATTAACCTATGCTTCTCCGGCCTGGAACCTGGAAGAAGCCGTCCGACAGGGCAATATCAAGGAAGTGCGGGGCTTTGTGGCCGGCGGCGCCGACGTGAACGCCAGGGACTCACAGGGAGATCCTGTTTTCAGTACGGCGATCTGGGAGGGAGAATTGGAGATCGTCAGGTTTCTCGTGGAGGCCGGCGCCGACGTGAACGCCACGACCTCACGGGGAAATCCCGTTCTCAGTGAAGCGATCTGGCGGGGACCATTGGAGGCCGTCAGGATTCTCGTGGAGGCCGGAGCCGACGTGAACGCCAGGGACTCACAGGGAGATCCTGTTCTCCATACAGCGATCAATCATGGAGAATTGGAGGTCGTCAGGATTCTCGTGGAAGCGGGCGCCGACGTGAACGCCAGGAACCGCTACGGAAACCCAATGCTCTTCGCAGCCCTTTCGATGACGAAGCCCTGTGAATTATTTCATAGGACTTGTCCGCAGTTCGACCCGAAAGCTCTCGAGATGCTCATGGAGGTGGGCGCCGACGTGAACGCCAGAGACTCACAGGGAAATCCTGTTCTCATGCATGCGATCTGGAAGGGAGAATTGGAGGCCGTCAGGATTCTCGTGGAGGCGGGCGCCGACGTGAACGCCAGGGACGCACAGGGAAATACTGTTCTCGAGAAAGCGACCCGGTATGGAAAATTGCGGGGAGAAATGGAGATCGTCAGGTTTCTCAAAGAGGCGGGCGCGAGGTGAACGCTACGGACTGACTCCCAGGGCCAATCAATGCTGCGCCTGTCCCGGTCCATGGGGCATCCCGAGATTGAGGAGGTCCTTACGGCCTCGGGCGCTGTCCTTTCCGAAGGCGACAAGCAATTCTGCGAATCCTAACTACTCAAGCATGGATAGTTGGCGCCAACACATGGGGACCGACCTCTTCTCCGGCGATCCGTTCGGGCACGAGGCGATATGCGCCCCTCCCTGAAGCATCGGCTTGTCGCCCGGGTTGCTTGGAATCGGGAGCAGACCAAGGCCCATCGAGGACGGTGTTCACGTCCGTCATGCTCTGTAGTCCCCCTGACGTTTTGGACAGCGGTTCAGAGTCAGCTGATCGCCAAGTAACTCGGGATCCTGGGGCCGCAGGATTTGGAGTGTACGTCGTGCTGTGGTTCGGCGACACCGGGAGATGCCGGCCCACAAGGTTGGAGGGTTGGACACCACAGCCGGCGCCAGTCAAAATGCCGACCCAACCTCGCTATCTTCAGGTCCATTTCGCCACGGGAGAGTCGGCCCGGAACCTCACCTGGGGCGCCCCGATAGGCGCAACCTCGTGCCAATAGAATGACGATTGCGCGAGTTATGATGCGATTGCCCGGTACGGTCGGATGGTCGGCGCCAGAGCGGTGGGCATCGCAGAGGCTGTCGGTGTGGCCGACAGTCCTTCCCGAAATTTTCAGCGGGCCGGCGGCTCGCCAGCGGTGGTGAGGGACGCGCTCAGATCCCACAGCCGGGCAGCCAGTTCCGCATCGTAGCTGATTCTGGCCGACGGTACCGGATGGCAGTCCACGAAATACTTGCCGGACACACCCTCCACTGCGGGCGATGCGGCCAGGTACACCGGCGTCTCCGCTCCCTGGTCGGGGGCAATGCCGCGAACTCCGATGAAGAAATTGACCACGCGACCCAGCAACCCATTGTTGCGGGCGATGTTGGTCCGAACCAGGCCGGGATGCAGGGCATTCACCGTGATGTTCTCGCCTTCCAGTCGCCGCGCGAGCTCGTAGGTGAACAGGATGTTGCAGAGCTTGGAGCGTTTGTAGGCTCCATATCCCCCATTGCCGGCAGGCTTGGGCAGGTCTTCCAGCCGGAACCTGCCCGGCGATTCATGGGCGCAAGAGGATACGTTGATGATCCGGGCCCGTGGCGCTTTCCGCAGATGTTCGAGCAGCAGGCCGGTCAGCAGGAAGTAGCTCAGGTGGTTCAACGCGAAGGTCATCTCGATGCCATCGGCGCTGCGCCGGTCGGACAGAAAGATGGCCCCGGCATTGTTCAACAGCACGTCCAGATGGGGCAACAGTTCCATCGCTTCGGCGGCGACGCGACGCACCTCACGTTGGGACGAAAGGTCGGCCAAAAGGCACTCAACGGCCGGGTTGCCCGTGTCGGCGATGATCCGCCGCGCTGCGGCTTCGGTCTTGGCGGCGTTGCGGCCTACGATGACGACCCTGGCGCCGAGACGGGCCAACTCGCGGGAGGCCGCGTAGCCGATGCCATCGCTGCCGCCGGTGATGAGACAGATTTTACCTTGCATCAGATTATTCAATGGTTACCTGAACCGGCTGCCCGATGATGGTCCCGCAGCATACGACTCCGGCATACGGTAGCCAACCCTCGGCTCGGTGAAGATGTACCGTGGGCTGTCGGCGTCGTCGCCCAACTTGCGCCTGAGCCGGCGCATATGAGTGCGAACCACCTGGGGATCGCCGGAGCTGGTCACGCGCCAAACGCGCCGCAACAACTGCTCGTGGGACATCGGCCGCCCGCCGTTCAGCGACAGCACGCGCAGCATTTCGTACTCGATGGGGGTCAGATGGACGGGCTGCCCCGTGATTTTCACCCGGCGCTGGGCATAGTCGATGGTCAGGTCGCCCAGCGCGAATGGCGACGCCTCATCGCCGAGGTCGGCCGCGGCCGCCTTGCGCAGGGCAGCCCTGATTCGCGCCGTCAACTCCGTGGGCGAGAATGGTTTGACCATGTAGTCGGCGGCGCCCAGGTCGAGGGCGCGCTCAACGTCCTGGTCCCTCCCGTGTGCGGAGAGACAGATCACCGGCACGTCGGCGATGTCGAGGATGTCCTTCATCAACTGGAAACCGTCGGCGCCGGGCAGCGTCAGATCCAAAAGGGCGAGTTGGGGTTTTTCCGACTCCATCTGGTGAAGCGCATCATCGGGGCCGGTGGCGAATATCGTGGTGTAACCGTCCCTGGAAAGGATGTCGCGCACGTGCCTCAGCGTCTGGGGATCGTCCTCCATCACCAGGATGCGCGCCGGACCAACTTCTCCGGGGCGCGAGCCGCTGGCCGGTCGGTCGAAATGGGCGGGGTCTTGCTGGTTAGACTGGTCGGCGACGGGGATCGTGAAGGTGAAGCGGACGCCCCGGTCGGGGCCTTCGCTTTCCGCCCAGATCCGGCCGCCGTGGGCTTCAACGATCCCCTTGCAGATGGACAGTCCCAGACCGTACCCGGCGATGTCCCGTTCGACCATGCCGCCATCAATACGGGAGTATTTCCGGAACAGATTGGGCAGTTGGTCGGGCGGCAGTCCCCACCCTTCGGCCACCACCGAAATCGCGACGTGTAAACCATCGTGCTTGGCGCTGACCCTGATGGCGGATAACCCCGGCGCGTTTCTGGTTGCGTTGGACCACAGGTTGCTGATCACCTGGATTACGCGCGCCCGGTCTGCCATCACGGCGGGGAGTTCTGCCGGCAGATCCACTTGGAGGTCGTTCCGGCTCCCTCCCCTGACGAACGAAGCTCCGGCCTGCTCCACCAGTGTCGCAACCTCCGAAGGCTCCGGGCTGACCGATAGAGTGCCGGACTCGATATGAGCCGTGTCCAGCAGGTCGCTTATCATCCGGCGCATCCGGTCGGCCTGGTCATTGATGATGGTGTGGAACTGGCGGGTCTCTGCGGGGTTCAGGTTTGCCGACTCGTCCAGCAGGGTCGCCGCCGAACCTTTGATGGAGGCCAGCGGGGTCCGCAGTTCATAGCTGACCAGACCCAGGAATTCCGCCCGGAGCCTTTCCAAATCTTCCAGGGGCGTCATGTCCTGGAGCGTCACGACCACCGACGCCATCTCGTTTCCGTCCTCCGAGTAGATTGAGGTGGCGTTCACCAGCACCGTCACCGACCCGCCGCCGGGCGCCCTCAGCACGACTTCCTCGGCGCGCAACGCGGTGTAGGTCCTCAGCCGGTGCGCCAGCGGGAACTCCTCCAGGGAGACCTCCCGTCCATCAATCCGCCGGATGCTCAGAATGTCCATCATCTGCTCGACCGGTTGATCCGGCGGCCGGATGCCCTCTACTATCCGCAGTGTCTCGCGGTTGTAGGACACCGGCGCTCCCGATTTCGCGTCGAAGACCACGACTCCCACCGGGCACGTGCTTATCAGGGCCTCCAGGTCGGTCCTGGCGCGCTGCTCGTCCCGATATCTCCGGGCGTTGGCGATGACCAGCGCCGCCTGGGACGCGAACATCACCAGGGTGTCCTCGTCCTCCCGGGTGAACTCGCTGCCCGTTTCCCCTTTCGTCACGTATATGGAACCCAACCGCACGCCTTTGCTGCGGATGGGAGCCACCAGCAGGGAAGCCACGGCCACGGGAGGACTCCACTCCGCCAGGCCCAGCGGCCTCAGATATGAGGCCAAATCGTTGATGCGGAGCGGGTCCGGCACATCGTTCAGGTAACGGAAGAGTCGCTCACTTTCCGGCAATGCCGCCAGGTGACGGTGTTCTTCCGGCGTCAAGCCGGAGGTGACGAACTCCTCCAGCGGGTCGGCGCCGTCGAGGACCGTTGTTGCGGCGTACTTCGCGCCCGTCAGGATGCGGGCGCTGTTGGTGACCTCTTCGAGCACGCTGTGATAGTCCAGGTCCTCGTTGATGCGCAGGCTGGCCTCGCTCAGCCTGGTGAGGCGGTCCTGCAACGCCCGCACATCCGCTGCCGTCCGGTCTTCCTTGATCGCCATGCTCACCTCCGGTCGCCGCTCGATAAACACAATCCGGTTGACATTCGAGACGCAACGCGCCGTTCTCCGCAAACTGTCATGTAACCGTCATAATTATAACCCAAACCGTTATGGATACGTCAGATATTTGACCATACCATTTGGTCAAACAAAAGCTCAATCATAACGACGACGCCAATCGTGCGAATAGCACCGGCGCTACGTCGTAGTCCGAAGGTTGAGCGAGAGGAGAAAGAGAGATGAAGATTGCGCTGATAGCCATGAGTGGCGTGCGCGCCTACAACGAGGAACTGACGGCGTTGGGTATGACCATGCCGGGCTTCATGGAGCGCGGCGAGGTGATCGCCTCCCTGCCCAGCCTGTCCCTGCTCACCCTGGCGGGGATGACGCCGGAAAGCTTTGAGGTCGAGTACCACCAGGTGCCTGACATCAGGAAGCTGGACCGGCTGCCGGACTGCGATTTGGCTGCCATCTCCACCTTCACCGCCCAGGTCAAGGACGCCTACGACCTGGCCGACCGGTACCGGGCGGCGGGCGTCAAAACCGTCATCGGCGGCCACCACGCCACCGCGCTCCCGGGAGAGGCGATCCGCCACTGCGACGCGGTGGTGGTCGGAGAGGCCGAATTGACTTGGCCACAGGTGCTGGAGGATTTCCGGAACGGTTGCCTGGGCGGCATTTACCGTGCCGATGGGCAGGAATTCGATCTTGCCGTCTCTCCGCTGCCCCGTTTCGACCTGCTCAACCCCGACGAGTATAACCGGATTACGGTGCAGACCCAGCGCGGCTGCCCGTGGCGGTGCAACTTCTGCGCCAGCTCCATCTTGATGACCAGGCGCTACAAGCTGAAGCCGGTGGAGAACGTGATCCGGGAGATCCGGGCGATAAAGGAGATCTGGCCGCGACCCTTTATCGAATTTGCCGACGACAACTCTTTCGTCAACCGCTCCCATTCGAAAAAACTGCTGCGCGCCCTGGCCGACGAAGGCATTAAGTGGTTCACCGAGACCGACGTGGCCGTGGCCGACGATCCCGAAATCCTTGACCTGATGCGCGAATCCGGTTGCGCGGAAGTCCTGATCGGCTTCGAGAGTCCCAGTGCTACGAGCCTGGACGGCGTCGAGCTGAACAACAACTGGAAGCGGAAGCGACTCGACGGCTACAAGGAGGCCATCCGCCGCATCCAGTCCCACGGCATCGCCGTCAACGGCTGTTTCGTACTGGGGATGGACGGCGATACGGTGGACTGTTTTCCGGCCGTCCGGGACTTCGTCGAAGACAGCGGCCTGTGCGAGGTCCAGATCACCGTCATGACGCCCTTCCCCGGAACTCCGCTGTACTCCCGGCTCCTTGGGGAAGGCAGGTTGCTGGACGAAACCGCGTGGGAGAAATGCACGCTGTTCGACGTGAACTTCCAACCCAGCCGGATGTCGGTTGAGGACCTGGAACACGGCCTCATCGAACTGGCGAGTCAGCTATACACCGCCGAGGCCAAAGCCGGTCGCAGGAACGCCTTTCGCGATCACGTGCGCACGGCTCGGCAGCCCCGGCGCGAGGAGAAGGCAGTATGTATGGCAACAGCGGCCTGACGGGCGCGGGAACCGGGATCATGGCGGGCACGATTGCTCTCTTATGCGGGCAAACGTCAGTAGAGATGACGCGGGACTCCCGTTTCGGAGTCCGCGTCATCCGACTGACGGCCACCAGCGTGGTTGCCCTGGGCTTGATCTGGGGCTTCCAGTTCGCAACCCTGCAAACCCCCGCATTCGTGGGAATCTGCCTGGCGGCGGGCTGGGCTCTGATGCCGGTTTTGCTGGCCGTGAGCCTGAGGTGGCCGGTGGCGCGCTACGGATTGGCGCTGCCATCGACCCTGGTCGGCAGTGGCCTCACCACCATTTGCCTGACGGCGTTGCCAGCGGAATGGGGCACGGCCCGGGTCGGTTGGTTGATGACCACTGCGGGGGTGCTCATGGGCGGCGGCCTGGGCCTCTGGTTCTGGTTCCGCCTGGCGCCGGTGCCCCGCTTCCTGGGCGATCCCTTCAGTCCGGGTCGGTGGACCCTGGTTGCGGTCCACATAGTCCTGATCGTCGTCGGCTTGGCGCTGATCGGCTTCAGCCTGTTGGCCCAGGTATGACCAACGCTGGGCCGACGTTCCAGGGCGTGTTTACAAACTTCGTCATTCCCGCGAAAGCGGGAATCCAGCGAGTACAAATAAGGCCAAATTTCTGCCGGCAGTGGTTTCCTGGGTTCCTGCTTTCGCAGGAACGACGGTGTAATTTTCAGTTTGTAAACATACCCTACACTGGACCAACTCTTTCGGCCGCGTCTCGCGCCGCCGCCAGGTACACCGATTTGGGGTTCAGCGCGTACTCGCGCAGACAGGCTTCGGTGAATTTTATGGAGTGCGCGCCGCCCGCGGCAACCGCCCGGTCGATCAGCTCGTCCCGGTCCTCCGACGGCGCCTCCCAGTTTGCGTAGTCCTGCGGCGGCGTTGTTGAGTACCAACTATAGATCCCGGCACACGCCTGCCAGGCGTAACGCGCGGCTTGACGCGCGTCCGCTGCGTCCAGGTACGGTGTCAACATCCGCAACGCGCTGGGCGCCGTCACCGTGTGTACGAACGCGATCAGACCTTTGGGATTAGCCAGGTAGATGCCGGCAAACGTCTCCGTGAGGTTGGATATGAAGGCGGATACGTCATCGCCGGCGTCGGCCAGGTCGATGACCGGCTCAAACTCCGGGTGGTTTTCCAGACCCTTGATCTGCTCGGTGATCGGCCCCGCAGCGTCGAAACTGAGGTCGTGGAGCCGTTCGACTCGGTCCAGCGCGGCCCGGGGATGGTACCCCGCATTGGTTGCCGAGGGTTCTCCCGGCAGTGTGTAGTAACGAGCGGCCCAGTAGCCCAACCCCTGCGCCAACTCGTGCCGACGCTGTGGCGTGTCCCCCGAGGAGAGGTTGCGGGCGGCGTGGCCGGTGCGGATCAGGCCGTGCGTGGCCGCGGCCATCACTGCCGGAGCCAGGCGCGGCACCCACGTCCTCACTACGTCCTGCCAGCCGGCCTCCTTCAATTCGTTCTCAAAAAACTCAATCCAGTCGCCCAATCTCCGCCGGTCGCCAAGAAACTCGCGCCATTCGGTTCGGGGGATGGCCAGGGAGGGCGACGGTCGGTCCATCAAACGACTCCGGTAGTCCTCCACCCAGGGCAGGACCGCTTCGTCCCTGCCCAGCGCAAACAACGCCTCCGCTGCCATCGGACCATGGTTCGCGTTGCCGTTGCCCAATTCTGCCCCGGCAAAGCTCAGCAATTCCAGCATTTCGTCAATGGTAATCGCCATCATTCCACCGGGCTTACAGAAGCCGGCCCTTCAGCGACTCGAACTCCTCGCGGGTCAGGTAGCCCTGGTCCAGCAGACGGGCCAGGCGCTCCAGCTCGCCCACCACGCCTCCGGCGCCGTCCGCGCCCGGGTCCTGGGCAACGGAGCGATCCACCCGCTTCACGTCGGTCACGCCGCAGAGGCCCATGGCCACGCTGAGCTCGTTGCGCAGGATCTCCAGGCAGTGGCGGACGCCATCTTCGCCGTTGACCGACAGCCCCCAGAAGATGGGCCGGCCCACGAAGACCGCCCGGGCGCCCAGGGCCAGCGCCTTCAGCACGTCGGCGCCCTTGCGCACGCCGCCGTCGAGATAGACCTCCAGCCGGTCGCCCACGGCGTCGGCGATCTTGGGCAGCATCTCGATGGTGCCTTCGGTGCCCTGCAACGCGTGGCCGCCGTGGTTCGAGACCACCAGGGCCTCGCAGCCGTACTCGGCGCAAAGCCGGGCGTCCTCGGCGGTTTGCACGCCCTTGATGACCAGCGGCATCGAGGTGATGGACCGCAGCCACTCCAGGTCGGACCAGTTGAGCCCATGCTCGAAGCTCTCGGCGAAGTTCTCCCGCGTGGGCAGGTTGGGTAGCTCGATTCCCGCGAAGTTTTTCAGGGTGCGTTCCTGGTCCAGAGTGTAGGCGTAACGGTACTCCCGCTCCCGTGAGTTGGCGCCCAGGTTGTCCACCGTGAGCATCATGGCCTTGTAGCCCGCCTGTTCCGCCCGGTGCACCAGTATCTCGGTCAGTTCCCGGTTCTGGAAGAAGTAGAGCTGAAACCAAAGGGAATTGGTGGCAACCTCGGCCACTTCCTCAATGCTGTAGCTGGAGGCGGTGCTGAGGCCCAGGATGGTTCCCGCGTCGCCGGCGGCCCGGGTGGAAGCCAACTCGCCCATGGGGTGGGCGCGCTGGTGGGTGCCGGTGGGGGCCAGCATCACCGGCATACTGATCTCTTCGCCCAGCACCGTGGTGGTCAGGTCCCGCTGGGTGACGTCCACCAGGATCCGGGGGCGCAGCTTGACTTCGCTCATGGCCTGGACGTTGGTGGTGTTGGTTATCCAGTCCGGCGCGCCCAGGTCGCCGAACAGCCGGTCGAACAGGGCCTGGGGCATGGTCTGCCTGGCCCGGGCTTCGTAGTCTCCAATGGTCAGCAGGGTCGGCTGAGTAGTCATGCGTCCTCCTATTTGGCGGCAGGACGATTCCAAAGTCGATAAATTTTCCTGGTCCGCTCATCCTGAGCTTGTCGAAGGATGGTTCTACCGGAGCGGAGCATGGTTCGACAGGCTCACCATGAGCGGAAATTAGAAGACTTTATGAGCGGAAATTAGAAGACTTTGCAATCGTCCTGAAAGGTGTTGGGACCCGAGGGGAACTACAGGGCGTGCAGCGCCGGTATGACCTCTCGGCCCACCAGGTCGATATGCTCCAGCACCTCGGCTTGGGACATCTCCGGGTAGAACAGGCGCAGGGCCACGTCGGTGAACCCCATTTCGTGGTAGGCGGCGACCTGTTCGACGCATTCCTCGGGGCTGCCCACCAGGAAGGAGCTGGCCCCTTCCTACAACTCGTCACTCGCGCCGCCGTCATGCTCAACGTCCTGTAGATTACCCTGAAAATCACCGTCTAGAGTATTCTTGCGGCTCAGAAAAATGCCCTTTCCTTACCCACTGGCTGTTACAAAAGATTGTCAGGCGCTGTTGCATCCACCGTTTCTGTTGTGCAGTACTGGCTACAATGAAATATGCTCTCTTGGGTGCTCGATTCCACATAATCACCCAGAGGTACTCAACTGCCAGGGTGTCATACAGCAGGTTTTTGACATTGGACTTAACCCAATCCTTATGAGTTTGGCCCCTTCGCGGTGGGGTTTGGTAAATGACGCCGGTCTTTCGCCTTTCCAAAAGAGTATTTACTTCCCGGGAAACAACGTGCTGATGGCTAGCGCCCAAGTTCCAGCCGATTCCAATGTCGGGATTTAGGAAAATCACGTCGGAAGCGGCGGTTCGGTCCATGGCGTCAGTGAACCATTGATCCCTTGTTTCCCGGGTGTGACCCGGGAGTATCGGCTTATCATAATGCTGGGTGTCGCGACGAAGGATGTTAGGGTTGTCGATTATATCTCTAATATCTCGGTTTGTGTTCGTCAACATACGTTGTCCGACCAGTTGTCGGAGTTCGTCGTAAAGGTCTCGGTCGCACTCTCTGTAAGTGGAAAGGTTGTGGCGCGACGGATTCAGGTATCCAATCGCATTGCCATATCGGTCCTCACCTGGGTTCAGGTACCAGATTATCCCTAGCCTGATGTCGGGTACTGGATCTCTCGGCGTACCGCCAAGCGCACGCAACAATCCGTTATTGGCGAAATCTCCTATGTCCCCCACGTAGTTGTTACGCATATTTTGCCATCCTTGTAATGGTGGACTTTGCATACGAAAGGAGAAGCGGTTTCATGCGGGAAGCGGGCGGCGTTTCAACCGCGTCCCGCAGAGATCCTGAGGGAGAACTACAAAGCGTGCAACGCCGGTATGACCTCTCGGCCCACCAGGTCGATATGCTCCAGCACCTCGGCTTGGGACATCTCCGGGTAGAACAGGCGCAGGGCCACGTCGGTGAACCCCATTTCGTGGTAGGCGGCGACCTGTTCGACGCATTCCTCGGGGCTGCCCACCAGGAAGGTGTCGTCCATCAGCGTTTCCAGGTCGCCGGTCACCTTCCGGGTCAGCTCGTCGTCGGCGCCGTGGAGACCGTGATAGGCATAGACTTCGTACTTCCTGGCGAAGTTGGCCCTGGCCCGCTCCAGCGCCTCCTCGTGGGTGGGGCCGCAGAAGAACTCGCGCACGATGACCATGTCCTCGGGAACATCGTGGCCGTTTTCCTCCAGGGTCTGGTGGTACAGGGAGATCTGGTGGCGGATGGTGGCGTTGGACTGGGCGGGTCCGACGTAGAGGATGTCGCCGCCCCGGCCGACCCGGCGCACCGCCGGATCGCTCATGGCGGCCTGCCAGATCTTGGGATGAGGCTTCTGGTAGGGCCGGGCGGTGGGCCGCGCCCCGGTTACCTGGTAGTAGCTGCCGTGATGGGTCACCTCGTCGTCGCTCCACAGCCGGCGCATCAGGCCGAGCGCCTCGGTGCAGCGGGCGCCGCGCTGGGACATCTTCGTTCCGAAGGCTTCGCATTCCTCCGGGCGGTAACCCAGCCCGATACCGAGGATGAAACGCCCCTCCGCGATGTGGTCCAGGGTCGCCACTTGCTCGGCAACCTCCACCGGATTCAGCAGCGGCAGCAACAGGACCGAGGTGGCCAGCTTCATGTCGCCCGGCTCGGCGGCCAGCCGCGCCAGTACCGGCCAGGGCTGGAAGTGCTGGAAGGGATCGATCAGGTAGTGGTGGGCCCAGCAGTAGATGTCGAACCCGGCGTCGCGGGAAGCCCGGAACTGCTCCAGGTGGTTTTGCCACTGCTGCTGATGGTCGATGCTGTCCCGCTGCACCACCTGCCCGACCTGATAACCGATGCGCATATCCTCACCTTGGCCCGCCTTAGGGCCCGTTACATTTTCCGTCATTCCCGCGAAAGCGGGAATCCAGAGAGTACAAAATAAGGCCAACGTTCCTGGGGCAGAGGCTTTTCTGGGTTCCTGCCCCGTATCAAGTACGGGGTGACGTTCTTTCGCAGGAACGACGTGTGGTTTTCAATATGTCAACAGGCCCTAGCCTCCGACGTGGCGGTACTTGATCAGCCGCTGGCCTTCGAGGTTCTGGTTCACGTAGATGTCGCCGTGGGAGTCGACCCAGACGGCGTGGCCGCCGGTGCCCCACCCGGCGTCCGAGGGGCTGCCCCAGCGGGCCAGTACGTTGCCCTGGATGTCGAGAATGGACATGAAACCGTCCAGTTCCGGCACGTACACCGCCAGGTCATCGTCGATGTAGATGTCGCAAGGTCGCGCCAGGTCCGGCCACTGCTCCAGGAAATTGCCCTCGGAGTCGAAGATCTGCATCCGGTTGTTCTCTCGGTCGGCCACGAACACCCGACCGTCGGTGTGCACCCAGACCCCGTGGGGGACGTGGAATTCGCCGGGAGCGGTCTTACCCGGCGCTCCCCAGGAGTCCACCAGCTCGCCGTCGGAGGTGAACCGGTGCACCCGGGCGTTGCCGTAGCCGTCGGATATGTACAGGAGGCCGTCCGGGGAGATGGCGACGTCGCTGGGGCTGTTGAACGGCCCGGCCGCCCGGACCACCGGGTCGCTGTAGTTCCCCGACCAGCCGGTGTCGGAGGGTTGGTTCCACTCGCCCATGGTCATCAGCAGGTTGCCCCTGGGGTCGTACTTGAGGACCACGTGGCTGTTCTTGACCGGCAGGTAGAGGTTTTCGTCGTCGTCGATGAACATACCGTGGGCGTCGGTGAGCACGCCCTCGCCCCAGGAGGCGAGATAGTTGCCGTCCCGGTCCAGGACGATTAGCGGGTGTTCGCCCCGATTGAAGAGATACACCCGGTCCTCGGCGTCGGTGACGATGGCGGTCTGTCCCAGTGCCCATCCGTCGGGCAACTTCTCCCAATTCTCGACCTGCTCGTAGGTGTACTTGCCATTGCCGACGGTGGTCATGTCGTCACCTCCTGGATCGCGCCCGGTGACACCGGGGAGTGGGTTGTAGGTAGCTTTAGGGCAGGTTGACAAATTCGTATGATGCCGCCACATAGGTGCGGCTATGAACCAATGTGCATAATCCCTACGCTATCGGTGGTCCTCCAGCCCCATGCCAAACGCTTAGCGGACACATTCGATGTTGTGTATCTCCACCACCCTGGGTAAGACGTCCCGGGTCAAGCGGCCCGGGACGGTTGGAAGATGAAGCTGGGCAGGGGTTGTTGACTGGTGGCACTTGCGGATTTGGCGAACTTGTAGATCACGTGGATCACGGGCGGGGCCGGTTTTGCCGGATCGCCCAGTCGGTCGACCAGCGCGACCATGCCGAAGGCGACGATTATCAGTGCGGCGACCGTTGAGGCGCCGGCGATCAGGGCGATCAATCCGGCGGAGTGAACGGTGTTGGTTATGGGCGGCAGGTCGCTGAGCTGCGCTGTCCATTGGAAGGCGTAGAGGGCGGCGCCCCAGATAGCGGCGGCGTACAAGAGGACCAAGATTACCGTTATTGCCATGACTTGACTTCGGTTGCGTTGCGTTGCGGCGTCTGTTTTTTCCCGGTCCAGGTTGTGTTTTGTGAATACGGCGTTGCGGTATGAACGCAGGCGGTGGGATGTGAAAAGGATGATGATTTCGGTGCAGAAGCTGATGGCGAAGACGGTTATCACTATTGTGGCGGCGGCCATGGGCCAGTGTTCGCCGGGGTAACGGGCGCTGGCCAAAAGGATACAGTTGAGAATAGTCGCGCTTACCGAAAGTTTCGCGGCCTGGACCCACCAGGGTTGAAGCTGGCGAGATTGTTCAGTTTTCATGGTCGGGGCTGTCATCGTCGGGTCTCCGATTGGAGAAAGTCAAGAGCGCCAAACGGATGGGGTCCGTGGCAGCGAACAGCCAGGAGACTATCACCGTGACTACGTAAAGGACGGTCGATCCGTTTTTCACGAACTGTTTGATGGTGTCATTGGCACCGCTGGCCTGGGCTCCCAGGTTGGCGGCGTGTCCGATGCCGACGGCCAGGGCACCCAGCGCGACGATTGCAGCAGTGGTGAAAACGACGCGGTAAACGAGGTTGAATACTCTTTGGCCGAACTCGATGGTCGCGGTAGTGGGCTTGAAAATGTCGAGGATACGCATTGGACCGGCGGGATGGCGGTCGCGTGGTTGTGGCGTCGACGTTCGCTAGTGTAAGTTAGCGTAGGTTCCAGCGATCTGCAAGTGTAGAGCCTGGAGCATTCGGTATGGAGTACAGGTGGTGTCCTTCGCTTCTACGTTACTCAGCCCTCTATGGCCGCCTATGCAACCGTCTCCTGATTGGTGTTCCCGTCGGCAGAGGCTCCTCCTCCGCCAAATGTCAATAGGCTCTAGTAGGTTGTCAGCGTATCGATAACCGCCTGCTCCAACTCGCCGGCGCGGACTGAAACCTGGTCGGCGGTCAGACCGCCCAGGGGATGGGGGATGCCCAGGGGGTGGAAGTCGCGGCGGCCGAAGGTGCGGGCGTGGCGGAAGGCCGAGTCCAGGAACGGGTCGGTGCAGACCACCACCGTGGGGATGCCGAGGTTCTCCAGGGCCATTGCGTCGTGCACACTGCACGCGGTGCAGGAGCCTCAATCGGCAATGGCCGTGACCACGAAGTCGCACCGCCGGGAGAGATCGCTGATAATCTCATCGGCGGCCGGCCGGGAATAGACGTACTTGTCCACGGCGATGATGTCGCCCAATTCCAGGTCTTTAGCCAGACGCTCGCCCACGTTGCGCAACAGGAGGTCGGCGTTGGCCTTGCGGTTGCCCAAGAAGCCGCCGACCTTGTCGTGTAGCGTGTCAAGCCGGGGCGCGGCCCGCCAGCGCGACGCCGCGTCCGGGTCGATGGGCAGGGCCAAACCCAGTTCGCGCATCCGTTCCTGGTAGTTCGTGACAGTCATCGTTCCCTCTACTATTCGCCAGATTGTGTTGACATTTTCCGTCATTCCCGCGAAAGCGGGAATCCAGAGAGTACCAATAAAGCCAACGTTCTGGTCGCAAGGCTCTTCTGGGTTCCTGCTTTCGCAGGAACGACGGTGTATTCTCAAAATGTCAACACAATCTAATAACGTTCGATCTTTCGCGTGACCCGGCGGGAGCCCCAGCCGGGCAGGTAGGCCGAGTGGGGGCCGCCGGCGCCGCCGGCGACGAAGATGTTGATGCGGTCCGGGGCGCGGACCACCGGCACCATCTGGTCGTCATCGTCGGCGTCGATGTGCCGGGGCCAGAAGTGGCCGCGGCGGGAGTCGCCCTGGGGCGGGCCGCCCTGGCGGAGTTTCCGTACCGGCTTGCGGGCGTGCTCGAAGAGGAACTGGCGGATGTCCCGTTTGTTCCAGCCGTCGCGGTGGAGGAACTTGGCGTGCTCGGGGCCGATGACCACGAAGGTGTCGCCCATGACGTACATCTGGACGTTGCCCAGGGTGCACATGGTGTCGGCCAGAACGGTCAGGAAGTTCCGCGAGTGGGAGGCGTGGTACATGATGTTGTGCGGCGCCTCCGCCGGGAACACCGACACGGTGCTGTCGGTGGGGGCGAAGCCCAGCTCGACGTGCATCGGCTCCCAGGGGTTGGCGTCCTCGTCCTCGGCGACGCAGTAGGTGTAGGCACCGGGGTGGCCGAAGGTGGCCTTGTTGGTCTCGCCGGGTATGGCGCCGCCCAGGTTGAGCAGGGCCAGCTTGACCGCCCGACCGATGGTGGCGTTGGCCCGCCAGCCGGAGCCGAAGCAGTTGTATCCGGCGTTGATGTCCAGCTCCTTGACGATGGGGCCGTTGACGATCAGCAGCGGAGTGTGGATGCCGGTGGAGCACATCACGCCCCGCAGGTTGAATCCCTCGTCCATCATCGCTTCCAGGGCGGTGATGATCACCGGCATGTGCTCCGGCCGGCAGCCCGCCATGACCGCGTTGACCGCGATGCGCTCGACGGTGGCGCGCCCACCCAGGGGCGGCAGCTCCGCGATGAGTTCGTCGCCCCCGCGTCCGGCGCTTTCCACGAACCGGCGGATCAGAGGTTCGGACGGCGGCACCACCGGCAGGCCATCGGTCCACCCGGTCTCGAACATCAATTCAATGGCATCGGAAACGTCGATGGAAAGCATTATCGAGCCATAAGGGGCGTTAGATTATCCACAGTTCAGCCGAGGCGAGTGTAATTCTCGTACATAGCGCTGTCAACGCGCCGGCCGGCCGTTCGTTCGGTGTGGTATGGTGCATTTCACTTTCGTCTGCCGACACCCCTTGAAGCTGGTGGGGATGCCCTCCCCTTTGCCATGCCGCCATCCCCGATCCTGCGTATTACAGATAGCGTTTCCGGGCGAACTGCGGCCCGGCGGCTGGACTGCCCCGGCGACCGCGAGGCCTCGTTGGGCCGTTTGCTGGAACGCTGCTTGAGAGACGCGCCCGACGACGACCGCCTGATTCGGACCGGGGCGGTTACGCCTGACGGCCTGCTATCCTTGCGCAACTTGCAGGATTTGGTGTACCGCTCCGATGACTCCGGCCGGCTCACCGATATTTTCGCGGGGGTGAAGTTTCTCCAGCAGGGTCGGCCCGCCGGCCTGGATCAGCCGGCGTCGATTCAGTCGGCGGTGGCCGGTGATGTTCCGCTGGAATTGATCGATGTGGCGGTGGACCGCACCGACGCCGGTTATGATCGCAACTGGACCGGCTTTCACCGGCGCCGTTGGAACCACGATGCGCATTTTTATGAAGACTTCGTCCGCAGCGCCGTGGCGGCGGCCTACGGTCCGCAAGAAGGCGAACGGGCGCTGCGGGCGGATACCCCCGGACGCCAACGAAAGTTAATCCGAGCCTTGGCATTGCGCATCTGGAACAGCGATTTCGAGAACTACTCGCGTTTCTCTGACGGAGGGTTGCGGTTCAAGACCGGCGATGAAACGGTGCGGAACATTGCCGCGGACGCGGGCGGCATCTGCACCGAGAAAGTGCAAGCGTTGAAGTTCCTTACCGACCACTACCGACTGGAGTCGGAATACCTGCTGGGCGGTCCCTATGCGCCCGGGCCGTTCCCGGCGGAGCGGTTACGGGAAATGCTCAACACCTTCGATTTCCGCTTCGCACAGCGCCATATGCGTTACTGGCAGCACGCCGCCCTGCTGTACTGGGTGGATGGCGAACCCCTGCTGGTGGATGCGACCAACGGCAACATCCCTTTCCTGTTTCTCCGGGGTGATGCGGCCCACCGGCTGTTGCGTGACGACGCGGCCGGAAACCGCCCCAGCGTGTCGGTGCGGATGGTGGCGGAAACGGAAGACTATTACTATCACCGGGTTGACCAGGACATTCCGCAAAACCTGTTTTTCGCCTTGGAAGGCTGGTTGGACGACGCTGACCTGGTGCAAGTTTTTGAGAACGAACTCGGTCTCTACCTGTCGGAGCGGCACTACGTGATGCCGCTGCCCTACCGCAGCGAAGGGGAATTCCGGCGTTCCAAACAACGGTACGAAGAACTCTGCCAAAACGCCGGTTTTCGGGTTGACGTGAGCGCGGACTGGAACCTGAACGGGCCGGTAGGCAAGGAACTGGCAGCTTGCAATCCGGCGATAGCGGCGCGCCTGCTGGCGGCACAAGACAGTCTAGCCGCCCGCTACGACTGGTGGGATTGTCCGGGCCACCGGTCGGGTTTGGCTGTAATCGCTCTGAAACCTCCTTCGACAATTATGGGTGGAGAGGAAACGCCGTGAGCGTCAGGCCGGATAGGTCGCCGCCTCGGCTGCTCCGAAAGTGGCGCGCGCGCGCGACGGAGGGCCGGATCCTGCGACGCATCCGGGCGGCGCGCAACGAGTGGGGCCTGGTCAACTGGTCAGATCGAGAACTGCGCGAAGCCGTCGCCGACCTGGCTGGCGGGGCGGCACCGGGCAATCGCATTTCAAATGATTTCACCCGTCACTCCGGCGAAAGCCGGAATGACGAGCATAAACCCAACCAAATGCGATTGCCCCACGGGGCCGCAGCTCCCAATTGCATATCGGAGGATACGCTCGTCCGCGTGTTCGCAGTGGTTGACGAGACCATACGGCGGCGCCTGGGGTTGTGGAAAGTCTTCGATCTGCCGGATGCGGGCGATGAGCCGAGCATCGCAGAGGCCCGCCGCAAGCTGGCCGCCACGGGTCGTGGTCGCTACCCTGGAAGCGATTTGCTCCTTCCAGCGGAGTTTTACCGGGCCGCCCGCCGCCGGCAAATCGGCGACGCTGAGGGACTGCGCTTTCGCCCCACCGATCAGCAATTGCTGGCCGGCTTGCACCTGTGCCACGGCCGGGTCGTGGAAATGGCGGCCGGCGAGGGCAAGACGGTCGTTGCCGCCTTCCCGGCAGCGCTGTACGGTCTGTTGGGTCGCACCGTCCACGTCGTTACCGCCAACGACTACCTGGCCGCCCGAGACTGCGAACTGCTGGCGCCGGTGTACCGAGCGTTGGGGCTTACCGTCGGATCAGTGCTGGACCACATGGCCGGACCCGAGCGCCGGGAGTCCTACACCCACCGGATCATCTACGGCACGCTGCGCGAGTTCGCCTTCGACTACCTGCGGGACCGGATGGTTATGTCGTCGGAAGAGCAAATCCAGGGGCCGCGGGACGTCGCCATCATCGACGAAGCGGACCAGACGCTGCTGGATGAGGCGGTAACTCCCATGGTCATCGCCGGCACGCCGGTCCTCAGCCGACGCATGATTATTCGCGCCAACCGGGCGGTGCGGGAACTCGCGGCGGAACAGGCCCGGTTGGCGGCGGAATGCCGGCGCCAGCTGGAACAACACGTTGCCAGGGGCCAGGCTGACGACGCATCGGCGATACTACTGGCCCGGGCGATGCTGGCCCAGCCCGACGCTGAAGAGACCCTGCGCCTGGCGGCGGCCCATCCACGCCTCCGGCGCCGGGCGCGGTCTTTCATTGACACGGATGGATCCGGCAAACCCCGCCCGGAGGTTGAAGCAGGTTTGTATTGCGCGGTGGATGCCGAGAGAGGCAGCTTGAGCCTGTTGCCCGAGGGCGTAGCATTCTTGGAGACTCGTCTGGGTGATTTGTACTCCGCCAGCGCCGACAACTTGAATCCAGGTTCGCGACGAGCCGCCCAACGAGTCAATCTGGTTAACCAGGTGAATCAGCTGCTGAGGGCACACCTGCTGCTGCGCCGCGGCGTAGAGTACGTGGTGGACGACGACCGGGTGGTGCTGGTGGATCGGGATACCGGCCGCCCCCGGCCCGACACCTACTACCAGGATGGGCTGCACCCGGCGGTGGAAGCCAAGGAAAGCGTGACCATTCACCCCGACCACCGGAACCTGGGGGAGATCAGCGTCCCGGGTTTCCTCCGTCGCTACCGTAGCCTGGCCGGCCTGACCGGCACCGCTGCGCTGGCAACCGACGAATTCCGCCGTCTGTATGGCTTGAAAGTGGCTGTGGTTACAGAGACCCGCCCCACGCTGCGCCGGGATCTGCCCACTCGCGTGTATGCTGAATCCGCCGACCAACTGAGCGCGGTGGTGGACGAGGTGCGCCACTGCCACCGGTGGGGGCGTCCGGTCCTGGTGGCCGCCAGGACCGTGGCCCAGTCGGAGGTCATCAGTCAGCGGCTAAATGATGCCGGGATCGGGCACCGTCTGCTCAATGCGGCCACCAATCCGGAGGAAGCGGACATCGTGCGTCAAGCCGGACAGCCGGGCGCGGTTACCGTGGCGACCAACATGGCCGGGCGCGGCACCGATGTTGTTCTGCCGGGCGGCCTGGACCAGCGCCTCTTGCAACGATTCGTCTCCATGCTGGAACAGATCATCGCCGCCGACCCGGACCGCGCGGCGGTGGAAGTTCGGGCCAATACCTCCGCCGAAGCCGACCTGCTGGCGCGATCAATTGAGGCGAACCCGCTGCTGTCCGTCCGGCGCGCCGACGGCGACAGATTGACGATCCGTTCCGGCGCGGCGAAGGGGGAGCAGTCACCGGCCGTCGCTCTCGAATTCGGACTAGGCTTCCACCTGGTCAGCGCCGAGTTCAACGACTCGCCGCGGGTTGCGCTGCAACTGCAGGGGCGCAGCGGCCGGCAGGGCGCATTCGGCTCCACCCGGAGCCTGCTGGTGAGGTCGGATCGATGGCTGGCCGGCCTGGAGTATGGGGCGGCCACGGTGGATCAGGCTGGCCGCGTTTGCTGGGAAGGGCCGGAGCTGGAGCGGCAGTTGCGGCGGCGGCGCGAGGAAGCTCAGCAGGAAGATGCCGGCGCACGCGCTCATTTGCTGGAATATGCCGCAGTGTTGGACCACCACGCCGATGCTTACTATAAAATCCGGGAGGAGGCCCTCGTCGCCGGTTCTGACCGTTTGGTCCGGTGGGCCGACGACGCGGCGCGGGCCGCAGCCGACGATCTCGCCAGTAAGCATTTTCCCGGTCTCGTCGGGGACGACTATGCCCGGCGCTTCAATGCCCTGGCGGCAGAAATGCGGACCCGGTACGACGTAGCTGCTGATCCGGCCCGGGGTCATTCCCTGGATGACCTGGGCAGCGCGTTGGCGGAATTATTGCAGCAACGGCTTGCGGAACGACGGGAACAACTGGGCGCGGCCCGGTTCGGCGAGTTGGCCCGATTGCTCCTTTTGCAAGTCGGCGATGAACTGTGGGAAAATCACCGGGCCAACTTGAGGAACACGGCCGCCGCGTCCCGGTTGGAAGCGCGGGCGCCGAAAACAGCCATAGCAGAGTACATAATCGCCGCCGACGATGCCTGGCAACGCTTCCGCGAGGAAGTGTCCCATCGTTTCATGCACCAGATGTTGACATTCCCCATCGCCGGATTGACTGCCGCATCGGATCACGGCCACCGCTCGCCGTCGCCGTTGGCCGTAGATCCGAATCTATCGGAGCTCGTGTCCTGATTCCTGCCTTCCGACCCTTTCCCGCCCCAAGGAGTTGACCGATATGTCGCCACGAATCAGCCGAATGGCCCTGGCGATGTCCGCCGGCAGCGTGTTGGTGGGCGCGCCCCTGCTGGTTGCCTGCGGAGATTCTTCCAGCGGTGCCACCTACGACCAGTGGGCCGCTACGGATGGCGCGGCCGGCCGCATCAACCTGGACGACGTGCAGCTGGCATTCCAGCAGTCCAGCAGCGCGACCGAGTTTGAACGCCGGGTCAACGAGATCTATGAAGGCGACGGCATCATCCTGATCCGCGCCTCCCAGGACGGCAACCGTCTGACCCTGGAGGGTTGGGAAGACCTGGACGCCAACAACCAGATTGACGACGCGGCGGACGACCAACTCTTTGCCATCATCAAAGAGGACGAACAGCACCAACTGCAGGGCTATCACGCCAATTCCTACTATCACAGTCACTTTGGCGCGGGCGACTTTCTCTTCACCTACCTGCTGATCAGCAGCCTGAACCGGGGTCCCTACTTTTACCAGACGATTCCCGACCGGGCGACCGACATCCGCCGGGACCGGACTTCGTATCGCGGGTCCAGTCGCTACGACACCCAGTTGAACCGCAACCAGCAATACACCTCCCGGCAGCAGACCTTCGCCGGCTCCCGCTACCGGGAGGCCGGGCGGGGCGTCAGTTCCAGCCGTCAGACTTACCAGCAAACCCAGAAATCCTCCGGCGCGTTCCGCACCAGCAGCTCCGCGACGCGCAGCAGTTCGTCCATCTCGCGCAGTTCCAGCATCGGCGGCGGCAGCGGATCGACCATATCCCGGAGCAGCAGCCTCGGCGGTTTCAGCGGCGGCGGCGGACGGGTTAATTTCCGCAACCGTTCCGATGGCGACGATGGAACCCGCCCCGCCTGGCTGGCCTGAGCCAATGGGAGTCTCCGATGCCGGCGGTCTCACCGTATCGGCATGGACGGACCAACTGCCGGCGGACACGACGCTGTACGTCGAATTGCCGGGCGAAACCCGCCGCCTGACCCTGCGCCGGTTGTTGGGCCGGCTGTTTCCCGAGGATGCCGGCGGGCAGGCCGAGGTCCAGGCTAGTTTGGACCGACACGCCAATCCCGACCTGCCGGCCTGTTACGCCGTGCTGCTGGCGCTGGTGGAACAGTGGCGGTCCGGTCTCTGTCGGCTGTCGCTGGCGACGGGGCGCGGTTGGGGCCGGCCGGCCCACCCCGACGACCCGGTGTCCGCCCACCTGCAACGGCCGCACTTGTGTCGCCGGGCTGGCGGTGGCGACGCTGACCTGACGCTGACGATGCTGCCCGCCTATCGGCCCCTGGAATGGGCAGTAACCCAGGGATACGCGGAGGATCGGCAGCAACTTCTGGATTGGATGCAGTCGTGCGCGCTGCTCTACTTTGTGGACAAGCACGGCTGCGCAGTACCGCCGCCCGCCGATATGTCCCGGTCCGAACCATGCCGGCCGGTGGTGTCCGGTCTGTACCGTCGCCGCTGCCTCCGCCCGGCGCCCGACGGGAGCCGTTCCGAGGTGGCGAGGGCCGGCCGCCGGCTGATCGGCGCATTGCTGGAGGAAACCGAGGCGTTGATCGACGGTTTCGATTTGTTCAAGGACGCCCGCTGGAACGAGGACGAGGGAGCGGCGGAGTTCGACACCGGACGCGGCGCCGACTTGCGGGTCGAGGCCATCATCGCCGAGGGTCTGGACCCGGTTCGCTCCGTGTTCCTGCTGCGACTCTACGACGGCAGCCTGGATCCTTTTGCCGACCAATGGCAGGGGTTGGTGGGCGACCCGGCGTTTTTTGACCGTCTCCTGGAGCCGGTGGTTAACCGCGACATGCCCCCGCCCCCTGACGGGGTTCTCACGGCTATCATGGAGGATGGCTACGCTCTGCTGGAAGCGCGGGTCGAAGCCGCTGCCGCCAGCGCGGCCCAAGCCGACATCACGCGGCGTTTGCTGTCATTGCCGGCGTCCCAAGGCTATCGCATATGAAATTACCAACCCGTCACTCCGGCGAAAGCCGGAGTCCAGAAACCGTCAAGTGCTTGATTTTCGCAACGAAACTGAGGGTGTTGGTCACTGGATTCCGGCTTTCGCCGGAATGACGGTTAAATGTCAGCACGGCCTAGATGGCCAGGAGCAATATCAGCGCGGAGCTGACCACCACCGCAGTCTCCACGAAGGCCACGCCTACGTTGCGCCCCGCTGCCACCTGCTCCGAGACCCGGGTGTGGGGCAGCAGCACCAGGTCCACCGCCAGACGCAATACGTACAGCAATACGAAGCCCACCACGGAGTAGATGACGAACTCCAGGATGCTTTCCTGCCAACCTACGAAATCGCCGAAGGTGGCCTTGAAGGTGACCAGGCCAATTGCAATCAGGTTGCCACCCAGGGCGATGCCCACCGCCGGGTTATCTTGCTCAATCTCGTCGTGGATGTTGAAGGGGGTGGTCCATTCGTAGAACAGGGCGAACAGGACGAGGACGATGAGGCCAAGTCCAAAGAACGCCAGCGCGTTCAACGGACCGCCCTGGCCGGCGATTGCTCCCGCGATGACGAGACCGGAGGCGACGTTCACGCCGAATTCCGCCGCTGCCGCCCCCACGTTCTGGTCCTGGATGATCTCGCGTTCCAGCTCAAACCGATACAGCACCAGGCGGTCGGTAACCAGACGCATCAAGTTCAATGCGACGATTCCCGCCAACGAGTACAGGAATACCCATAGCGCTTCCAATCCGAATGCCCGGTCAATTCCCAGTCCCCCGTAAGCCCCAACGCCCAAAGGCTGGTACACGGCTCCGAGGAAAACCAGGATGACGCCGGCCAGGTATCCCGAAAGCCGCAGCGCCACCGCGAGGTTGCTTTTGGCTACGATCTCCTCCTCAATACGGTGGCGAGTGACCACGTCCCGCGCCAATTTAGCGATGGTCAATACCACCAGCCCCAGCGCCACGTAAATCAGCCCTCGGGGGAGGTAGGTCAGTATGTCAATCAGCAAGTCCACTTGGCGCTTTCTCCATTCCGTCCTATCGCGGTTACGTCTCTGACCTCTGCCCCGGATACACCAGCACGTTGTCAGGATCTATGATTTCGCTGAAGTGGGCTTCAAAGGGGAGGCCCTCGAACTTGGTGACGGCCAGCATATCGCCCCCATCGTCCGCCAGAAACTCCCACATATAGAAACCCTCTCCTTCTCCGGGGCGGTCGCCCGGGTAATAAAAAGCCTCGAAACTGTTGCGGTAAGAGTAACGCCGCTCTGCGATGACCACGCCGTTGTCGATTGAATGCTCCTCGTCCAGGGCGATGAGATCATCTTCGGTCAAACCGATGGCGTCCAGCCCCACCGGCCGGCGTTCCGTGGTTGCGGTGACGAAAATGTTGTCGCCGTCGCCGGACCACTCCAGCCAAAGGCGCCGTTGGGCGTCGGCTGCCACCAGCTCGTGCCATTCGATGCCGCTGCCGGCGTACCGATGGACCTGTTCCACCAGCAGGTAGGCATCGTCGTAGTCCAAATGGAAACCCTGCACCACCACCACGTCGCCAACCTGCGCGGCGCGGATGCTGTTGTCGATAACCAGGCGGTCGGCTGTTCCGGACGGCCGGTTATTGCCACGGCCCATGATTCGACCGAAAAGCCGGCCCAAGGATGATTGGTTGCGCATTGTGGTCTCCCCAAGCGGAGGAAAATGGGAATGCCCGGATACCGCCAGCAGTGCGATGCAGGATGCCACATTATAGCCCAGGACCGCCCTACTCAGAGAACAGGACGATTGCAAAGTCCTTTTTCCATCCGCTCATGGTGAGCCTGTCGAACCATCAACCACCGCAACGAGCATCCTTCGACAGGCTCAGGATGAGCGGAAAAGGGTTGCGCGGTGACTTTGCAATCGTCCTGACTCAGAGAAAGGCCCGGCTTGACCGCCGCCGGCGGCGACTATTATCCTCTGTTCACACCAACCGACGATGGAGGAAGCCCGATGGGAGGATTTAGTAGAACTGCCGGCATCTTGCTGGGATTGGCCCTGCTGGCCCTGGGCATACTGATGATCCTTGGCGTGTTGGATTTCCTGCTCCGTATCGCCGGAGTGCTGTGCGTTATTGCGGCGGTGGTGATGTTGGGCTGGGCCTTCTTCGGTTCAGGTTCAAGACGCGGCTATTGAGCCGTCGCCGGACCTGCCGGCGCAGCCTCCGGCACGCCGTACTCGAAAACAATCATTAGGAAGGTGAGATCATGGGAATGTTTTCCCGAATGTCAACCATCGTGAAATCGAAAATGAACCGGATATTGGACTCCGCTGAGGATCCGCGGGAAACCCTGGACTACTCCTACGAGAAGCAGCTGGAAATGCTCCAGAACGTCAAGCGCGGCGTCGTCGAGATGGTGACGGCAAAGCGACGCATCCAGCAGCAGGCCGAGCGGGTTCAGGAGAACATCGCCCGCCTGGACCGGCAGGCTCGCCAGGCGGTAGATGCCGACCGGGACGACCTGGCCCGCCTGGCCCTGCAACGCAAGCAGACTGCCCTGATTGAGCTGGAGGGTCTGGACGAACAGATCGCCGGCATGGAGCGGGAGCAGGAGAAGTTGACCGAAGCCGAAAAGCGTCTCCAGGCCAAAGTGGACGCCTTCCGCAACAAGAAGGAAATCATCAAGGCGCAGTATTCGGCGGCCCAGGCCCAGGTCCGCATCGGCGCCGCCCTCGGCGGCATTTCCGAGGAGATGGGCGACGTTTCGCTGGCGGTGCAGCGGGCCGAGAACAAGACTGACCAGATGAGGGCCAAAGCCGGCGCCATTGACGAGCTGGTGGCCTCCGGCGTGCTGGACGACATCACCGGCCCCCAGGACGACATTGAGCGGGAACTGGCGCAGATATCGGCTTCCAGCACTGTTGAAGCCGAATTGGCGGCGCTGAAAAACCCCAACGGGGCAACTCCGCCCAGCGGGGCCGGCGCCTGACTGACGCCCCACCGCTTTCCGCAATACTGGAGCGCTGAACGTGATTGTACGGATACTTGGCGAGGGTCAGTTCAACCTGCCCGGGTCGGCCATCGACGAACTCAACGACATCGACAACCGCATGGTGGAAGCGGTGGCCGCTGAGGACGGCGCCCAATTCCAATCGCTGCTGGACGAGATGTTCCAACTGGTGCGGAACCGGGGCGAGCCTTTGCCCCTTGACGAATTGGTAGAATCGGACCTGATCCTGCCGGAAACGGACCTCACGCTGGACGAAGCGGAGCACATCTTCATCGGCGACGGCCTGTTGCCCGGGTAACGGGCGGTCGCCCCTTAGTCCGTCATTCCCGCTTCCTCTACCCGTCATTCCCGCGAAAGCGGGAATCCAGTAACCTCCGCCCCCGTCAGCGGCCGGCGCACCGCGGCCGGGTCCACCCCGGCGCGCAGCGCGGCCATTACGCCGGCGGCCTCCCAGTAGTTCTCCACGATGTGCAGCTGGCCCGCCGCCCAGGGCAGTTCCGTGAGGTCATTGCTCATCAGGTTGCGGTTCTCCCGCACGGCGATGGTGGCTATGCCCTGCTCCAACGCCGCCAGGGTGGGCAGCCCCACGCATCCGTCGGGGATCACCAGGCACGACACGTCGGCCGCGTTGAGAACGCTGTGATGTCGCCGGGCTTCCGGGTCGGTGACCAGCCGGGGACTGCGCTGCAACCCTTTCAGGATGCACTGGATCATCGCCAGCGATACGGCCTCCGCCGCCATGCGGGGATCGACCACGCCGGGGTCGGCGTTGGCAATCTCCCGGCTGTCCAGCATGGGGGCATGGGCCGAGGGCACGTCGTACCGGGATGAAATGGCATGGGTCAGCATCGCCTCCACGCCGCCCCAGGGGTTGACCATGTCGCCCATGCGGTCAAAGTACTCGAAATGGTAGCCGGCCGGCACCCCGATCAGGGACGTGATGGCCACGGCGTCATACTGGTCGCGCCGCCGGTCCAATTCCGCAAACAGAGGTTCCAGCCCCCGTACCCGGCCGGCAGCCCGCCCGGACCGGGCGTAGGTGGAGTCCATCTCCAGGCCACTTTCCAGCCGTAACACCTGTGGCTGGATCAACCCATAGGACGTCCGGGCCGCGTTGATCGAATTGATGGCCGCATGGACGAAGAGTTCGTCGTCATGGGGGCCGATCACCACCAGCAAACGGTTGTTGCGGACCCGCTGTAGCCCTAGCTGACCCTGCATCAGCCGGGCGATCACGCTGCCCTCCACATAAAGGGAGTTGGCCGGCATCTCGATGACGTCCGACGCATTCACCACGTTGGGATGGGTGATCAGCGTGTCGCAGACCGCGGCCAGCAGGGCGGCCACCGGCATGGCATCCCCGGCGTGACCGCCGATCTCCGCTCCCACCCCGGTGGGCACCAGCAGAACGGCGTTGAACTGCTCGGAGTTTTCCACCGGCCGGCGGTCCAAGCGGAATAGGGACGCCGCCCGCCGGTGGCCCTCCAACCCGCGCAGCAGGCCAACTTCGCAGTGGTGTCCTTCCTGATCGGAATTTGGGATCCGCACCTTGCCAGTAACCGCCAACCTGATCGGCATCTCGTCCGGTTGCAGTCGCTCCGCCACGGCTTCGCACAACCGCCGGCGCAGATTCGTTTTCAGCCCTGTTGTGGAGACAATCAGCTCCCGTTCGTACAGTTCGACAGTCGCCATGACGTTGCTCATGCTCCCCATCGCGCTGCGAAATCGTCGTAGGTGTAGCGTCGTTTCGTCAGCAGTTCACCGCCCGAGGTGAGGGCGTAAATCGTCGGCAGATTGACGCCGTTGAACATATGGGCCTTGACGAGGGTGTAGGCGCCCATGTTGAGAAACACCACCCGGTCACCTACCGCCAGGGGACGGTCAAAGCTGTACTCCCCGAAGACGTCCCCGGCCAGGCAGGTACATCCGGCCAGCGTACAGGCCCAATCGGCGCCGTCCCGGTGGCCCAGAACGTCCGGTTCATACTGGTACTCGAACACCTCCGGCATATGGTTTACCGTCGTATCGAGGATCGCGGTTCTTTCGCCGCTCCGCGTTTGGATTTCCAGCACGGTGGATACCAGGCAGCATGCCGTCCGTATCAGCGCGGCGCCCGGTTCTATGATCGTCTCCAGGCTACAGCCTCGTTGCAGGAAATCTATCGTGCGGTACAGGGGCGTCAGGTCGAGGGCGTCGCCGCCGTATTCGTCTTCAAACAGGTATCCGCCGCCCAAATTGATCCACCGCAGCCGGCCGTCATCCAACCGGGGACCCAAACCGCGACGGATTTTATTCACGGTGGCTTCAAGCTGGCCGAAGTCGGTGGCGTCGCAGTTGGTGTGGAGCAACAGACCGGACACGGAATCGCCCTCGTCCAGAATTTGCGCCACCGTCGGCAGCGGCTCACCCAACCGGGACGCCGGCCGGCAGGGGTCGTACCGCGCATCGCCGATGAAAGACAGTTCCGGGTTCACCCGCAGGCCAGCCTGGACTGCCGGATGCAACACGTCTCGATGGGATCGTAATTGGTTGACGGAGTTGAAGGCGACGTAGTCGCAGAGCACGCCCAAATCAGCCGCATCTTGGGGCCGCAGTCCCGGGGTGGTGAAATGCACCGTGCCCCGGTCGCGCAGGACCGACCGCGCCAGCGTCGCTTCAAAGAGCGAACTGACGGCGAATCCATCCAGATAGGGAACCATCAGCTCCAGCGCGTCGCGGAAGCAGAAGGACTTTACCGCGAAAAGCAGCCGACAACCGCTGCTTTCCCGGATTGCTGCGGCTTTGCCCAGCAGCCGGAGGATGCCCGCCTCGTCGTAGATGAATGCGGGAGTCTCCAACAGCACGTCGCCGGAGCGCCCGGCGTCCAGTCGTTCAAGCCACCCGGTGACATCGTTCATGTGTCGCTGGCTCAGCCGCCGGAATCATCACGAAGGGTACTTGCCCAGCATCAGCCAGCCGCCACTGCTGGGGGTGGAGAAGGCGCACAGGGCGGTCTCGGCCCGCACAGTTACCTGGCGGTCGCCGGCCGTGCCCCGGAGTTGCTCGATGCTGTCGGTGTACATGGCGGTGCGGGTGCGACCGTTGCCCAGGTTGCCGCCGCTGGAACTGAAGGGATGGGGGCCCTTGACGGTGATGTCGCCGGCGTAGAAAGACAGAGCCTCGCCCCGCTTGACCCCGTGCCACTGGAATCCCTCCAGGAAGAACTGGGTCATTATGGAGTAGCCGTCGTAGGGGTTGAAGATGTCCACGTCGGCGGGACCCAGGCCGGCGCCTTCGTACATGCGGGCGGCCTGCCGGTCGGTCCACATCTCCACCTCGTCCAGGTCGGGCTGGGTGGTCCGGAACCGGAAGTTGTGCTGAGAATGGTTGAGCACGTACACGGGCTGGGATTTCATATCCTGCGCCCGCTCGGCGGTGGTGAACAGGTAGGCCGCCGAGGCGTTGACGGGACGGTCACAGTCCCAGATGAGCAGGGGTTTCAAAATTGGCCGGGAGCCGATGTAGTCCTCCACCGATATGGGTTGGATGTTGTGGGTGGCGTTGTATCCCCAGGGCGTGAGCATACCGTTCTTGTGCTGGTTGATGACGAAGGGGGCAAGATCCGCATGTTCGCCGCCGTACCTCATCAGGTACTGGAGGTGGGGAAAGATGTTGATGAAGTCGTTGCCGCCATGGTTGCCCCAGGGCACGGTCCACTGGCGCGCGCCCCGGGCGTAGTCGTCGGCGTTCTCGCCGCCCCGCCGGTAGCGGCCTTCCATGTTGCCGGTGGGATAGATGACCAGACAGGTGGAGCAGACACCGTCGCCCACGGCCTGGGCGGCCATGCCCACCATCTCGCCGATGGTCGGCACTCCGGTGGGGGCAAATTTGACGTTCTTGAAGCCCATGGTGTTGATGAGCCACTGGGCGTTAATCAGGGTCAGGCCGTACTCGGAGTCGTAGGGCGGATCAAAGTAGGGCCGCGGTGCCCACACGGAGGCGGTCCCGCCGCTGCCGCCGGCGATGTGGCTGTCACAGCAGACGATGCCGTCCACCTGGTCGATGGTGACCCCGGCCTGTTCCATGGCCTTTTCGCAGGCCATGATGGTGTAAGCGCCCAGGGAGGTGGTCAGGTCCACGCCGTCCCACCGCCGATCCACTGGCGAATGGCCGTAGCCGACGACGGCCACCTTGCCCCGGTGTTCCCAAACGCCCAGGCCGTCCTGATCCCGGCGCCACTGGAAGTTATTGCTGCTGGTCATAGTCCGGTCCTTTGGTAGCGTTGCAATTTAGATGCTTTCCGTTTGTAGGGGCGACCGGCCGGTCGCACCTACCGCTTATCCGCGAATAAGCGCGAAATTTTCAATGAATGGTGGTTATTCCACCACCCGCCACTCGTGTATCAACTGACCGGGGGCCACTTCCTCGAAGGTGACCTCCACGGCGGCGCCCACCGGCACCTCGTAGGGCGGGACGCCCGGCAGGTTGGAGTAGAAGTTCACCGTGGGGTCCTGGTCCAGCGTCACTAGGGCAAGATTGTAGGGTTGATCGGGCATCCGACGGTTCAGCCGGCCGTCCTCGATGACGATGTAGGCGGCGATGTGCCCCCTGCCTTCCACCTCTACCCACTCCTGCCCATCGCCGGCGTCACACCCCGGGCAGTCCGGCTGGGGCGGGTACTGGAGCTTGTCGCAGTCCGTACAGTTCTGGAGGACCAGGCGCCGTTCGTTCACCGCGTCCCAGAAGGGCTGGCTGAGTTCATCGGGTACCGGGATTACCTTAGGCATTGCTTGTCTCCAACAATGGGCGCCAGCAGAGCGCCCGTACGGGTGTAACGGGAACCCGGCGGCAAGAAGAAAGCCACCGCGTCATCCTTGTCGGAACAACTGCCAACTCGATGAAGGAGGACCACGGTGGCTAAGAACGGCAGGGATGCGCGACATTCCGCGGAACGTCGCCGGCCCCTGACACTAATCGGCGCTAATGCCCAACTCGGTCTGCAAGTCCCGGATGGTTTCGGCCCGGCTGCGGGTCGGGGGACGCACCCGCATACCGATTGGCTCGTTCTCTATCTCCGGAACAACCTTGATGGCGACGAAAACCGGGCCGGTTTCCCGCATTATTTGCTCCACGTTGGTGGCGAACTCTTCCAGGTCGTCGAAGCTGTAGGCAGAGGTATAACCGGATTCCTTGGCCATGCCGGCGTAGTTGATCTCCTGCGCGTTGGGAACCGGCTGCCCCCCGGTGGTAGCGTAGCACTCGTTGTCCAACAGGATGTGGCAGAAGTTTTGCGGCTTCTTGCCGGCGATGGTGGCCAGTATCCCCATGTTCATCAGCAGCGCGCCCTCGGAATCGAACAGCACCACCTTTTCATCAGGCAGTCCCAGGGCCAGTCCCAGGGCCGCCGAGGTGGTCTGGCCCATTGCGCCGCCCATGTTCAGATCCCGGTTTTCGTTGGTGCTGAATTCCCGCCAGTGGCGACCGGAAGTACCGGTGGGAATCACGATGGCATCGCCCCGGTGCTCCTGGAAGACTCGAAATACGTCCTGGGATTGAATCATTGTTTTGCCTCCATTAGCGGTTGAACCCGTGGTATTCGTCGCCCACGAGGATGGCAACCGGCCGCTTGGTGGCCCGGGCTTCCTCGAAGGCAATGGAGATGCGCGGACTGTCGGCGTCTTGCTCCACCAGGTAGTAGTTGATGCGGAAGGCGTTCAGGAACGGCTCGGTATAGGTGGCTGCCGAGTCGGTTATAACGCCGTGGCGGTTCCAGCCACGATAGCCCACCACCATTACCAGCGGGAACCCGGCGTCCAGGACCATGCCCCGGATGGAGTCGCCCGATTCCATCATGCCCGTGTTCTGAATCAGGACCACCGGGGTCTTGCCGGCGACCAGCAACCCCAGGGCGATGCCGAAAGTCTCGCCTTCCCTCGAGGTGGGGACGATGTCCAGCCAGGGCTCGTCCTTCATCAACTCGTACAGGTAGTTGGTCTCGCTGTCGGGAATGGTCACCACATGGGTGACGCCGTTCTTCTGGAACTCCTCTACCAGAGCTTCCGGGCTCAGCACCGCTGCCTGCTGTTGAACCATGAAAATCCTCCTTGTGTACGCAGTGAACCCAGCCGGCACGGTTTCCGTTGCCTGGGCAAAGACCCGCCACCGCTTTGGCTCTGCCGATTATAGTAACCCATACGGACAGGGTCAATTTTGCGATGCCGGGGAATCAGCAGGGCGATCGCGTCATAGACTACTCGCCCGTCACTCCTGCGCAAGCAGGAGTCCAGAAGTCGCACAATGCAGGAAGCGGAAACAAAGTTAACGAATTCAGTCACTGGATTCCCGCTTTCGCGGGAATGACGGTGATGGTGCGATTGCCCTGGGGGAATCAGCCCCAATTGACGCCCGCCCACCGCTGCGGTATCGTTAGTGCCACCCATGCAACCGATACTGGGAGTGTCCCATTATGGCAGAACAGGAACTTCCCCTCTTCGATTACGACGAGGTCCAGATTGGTGAGGAGCTGGGCTCCTACGAGTACCTGCTCACCCAGGAAATGGTGGACCTCTACCGCCGCGCCGTGGACGACCCCGACGCCGTGTTTCCCACCATCGCCGTGAAGCACGACGCCACCTCCCTGGCCCTGGCCTACGACGACCAGACCGGCAGCATCAACGCCGGCAACGAGATCGACCTGTTCAACCCGCCCATTCCCGGCAAGAAAATCCGCGTCACCGGCCGGATCCACGACAAGTACGTCCGCCGCGAGAAGCCCTACCTGGTAATAGAGGCCACCGCCACCGACGAGGACGGGCGGATCATCGAAAAAATGCGCACCTACCAGATCAAGAAACCCGAGGAGTTGGGCAAGAAATGGCATCCCCAAGGCTAGACAGCGAAACGCTGCCCGTCATCAGCAAGCACATCACCCAGGACGTCATCAACCAGTTTGAAGCCTGCGGCATCCTGAACCGGGCCAACATCCACAACGACCCGGAGCTGGCCTCCAAGCGCCTGGGAACCACCTACGCCATCGCGTCGGGGCGCATGAGCATCGCCTTCTGCACCGAGGCCATGCGCAAGTTCATCGGCGGCGACGCTTTCCACCGCTCCGGCAACGTCAACCTCAAGTTCCTGCGCCCGGTCAAGCACGGCGACACCGTAACCGTCCACGGCCAGGTCAACAGCCGCCAGCCTCAGGACGACGGCACCACGCTGGTAACCGTTGACGTGTACTGCGAAAACCAGAACGGCGACAAAACCGCCGTCGGCCAGGCCAGCGCCCGCGTGTAACCCCGTGTAGGGGCGAATAATTATTCGCCCCTACGTTGCGAACATCCAGAACAGAACGGAGCAATCATAATGACAATGACCAGGTCCGAGTTCGGCAAAGTCGAAGTGGACATCGTCTATTGCGTGCCTTGAGGCTACCACGGCCTCGCCACGTGGCTGGCGATAGAGTTCTGGCGCTCCCAAAACGTGGGAGACGTCGCGGTCAAGCTGACCCCATCCGACCGGGGCCGCTTCGAGATTTACCTGGACGGCGCAAAGATCTTCGACCGCTTTGAGGAAGAGGCCGAATATCCCAGCTATCAGAAGGTCAACGAACTGAAAATGGTCATTGCGGAACGTGTCTTCGACGTCGAAGACGAGATGATGGCCGCCCGAGGATAAATGGCTAATCCCGAACACGTCGCCATCGTCCGCGACGGCAAAGCTGCCCTGGACACCTGGCGCGCCGAGAATCCCGATACCCAACTGGACCTGCGCATCGCCGACCTGAAGGGGCTGGATCTGGCCGCCATTGACCTGCGCGGTTCCGACCTGCGCGGCGCGATGCTCTGCGACGCCAGGCTGACCAAGGCCAACTTCGCTCGCGCCGACCTGCGCTCCGCCGACTTCACCGGAGCCGATATGTACGGGGCCACCCTCGCCTCGGCGCAGATGGCCACCACCATTCTGCGCAACGTCAACCTTTTCTGGGCCGACCTCAAACAGTCCAATATGCAGGAGGCTATCCTCCAGTGGTCCCGCTTCAACCGCGCCTCCTTCCTCAGCGCCGACCTCACCGGCGCAGATGCCAGCCAGACCACCGCCATCGAGGTTGACCTCCGCTCCGCCAACTTGACGGACTCTAACTGGCAGGGCGCCAATCTGAACGGCGCCGACGTCAGCCGCGCCATCATGCAGGGCGCCGATTTCACCAACGCCAAGATCCGTGACTCCATGTGGATCATGACCGACATGAGGGGAGCCAACTTCAACAAGGCCAGCCTCCACCGCTGCGATATGACCATGGGCAAATGGGACGATAGCACCAACTTCCCGCCCGGCTTCGATCCAACGTTTATCGAGAACCGGGTGGACGATTACTAGGGATTCGCAGAAGTCCGCATAGGGGGAGGTACGTACCATGATCAGTATTGACCCAGCCGTTGCCGGAGCGGTAATCAGCTTAATCACTCTGTTCGCACTCATCGGAGGCGGGTTTTTCTGGCTGGGCAAGCTCAGCAACCGGGTTGGTCATCTGGAAAACAGGGTTGACCAACTGGCTGACGAAATGCGCGAGATGTGTGAAGAAATGCGCAATCAACGGGCCGAGTTGCTCGAAGAAATCCGCCGCGGCAACCAGCAGCTTCTGCTCGCCCTTGCCAACCACTCTCACGATGCCGATGGCCAACCCATCTTTCGCGTTCCGGTTAGCCCCGAGTAAGCCTCGGCCATAATATCCACCCATACCCAATGGCCATTCTTCTCGTAGCATCCCACGGACCCGGCGCCGGCAAGACCTCCATTGCGGCGGGGTTAGCGACCCTCATCGCCCGCTCCGGCGCTTCCGTCTCCGCTTGCAAACCTCTGTCCCAGGTGGGGCGTGCCGATCCCGACAGCGTTTATTTCGCGGGGAACTTTCGGGGCGGTGTGGCGGTCACTTCCCCAGAGGATGACGCCGCCCTCGATGCCGCCGCCAGCGCCGTGCGCTCCCTCACTGGCATCAGCGAACACGTCGTTGCGGAGGTTCCGACCCCTTCCGGTGGTCAGGGCATCGCGTCGCCGGTGACGCGGGGCCTGGCCGAACGGCTTTCCGCCCGGGTCGTTGCCATTTTCGGGTACGATGCGGGCCTGTCCGCAGTCTCAATCTCCAGCAGCGTGGCCACCCTGGGCGACCGCCTGGCCGGGGTCATCGTCAACCAGGCGCCCCGCTACCGGACGCAACAGGTGAGCGACATTCTTGCCGAGGTCGCTGCTGCCGCTGTCCCGGTGATTGCGGCCCTGCCCGAAGACCGACCCATGCTGTCCCTCACCATGACCCAGCTGGCTCAGGAACTGGACGGACGCTGGGAACTGGAACCCGCCGACGCCGACGGGTGGGTTGACCGTTTCCTCATCGGTGGCAACATCATGGACTCCGGCGCCGGTTACTTCGGCCGCTACTCCCACCAGGCCGTGATCACCCGCGCCGAGCGGCCCGATATCCAAATGGCCTCGCTGATGCAGGACACCCGCTGCCTCGTCCTCACCGGCGGGTCCCGACCCACCGAGTACATCCGCGTGGAGGCCCGCAAGCGCGAGGTCCCGGTGCTGCTGGTGGACCAGGGCACGGTAGCCACCGCTGACGCCGTGGGAGGTTTGCTGGACGTCGCCGTGCCTCACCTGCCGCACAAGGCGGAGCGGATGGCCGACTTGCTTGCGGAGCGTATTGATATATCGGGTTTGGTCTCGTAGGGGCGAGGCATGCCTCGCCCCTACGAGCGACCCCAAGACCCTGCGGGCTAGTCCTGCATCTCGAACCGCTCGGACTCCGGCGGTTGCGACCATAGCTCTTCCGCGCCCGCCATTGCCACCGCCCGCTCCGGGCTGGCTCGCCAGGCGTCGTAGATTTCGTTACTGTCCCACGTCACCAGCGTGGAAATCTTCGTCGGGTCGGACAGCGATATGAAAGTCTGACGCGCGCCGAAACCGGGTGCGTGGCTCTGCGCTTCTCCATTGCGGTCCAGCAGCGCCTTTGCTTCCGCTACCTTGTCCGCTTTGGCCCAGTGGTGCGTCAATACGCCAATCAATGCCATGCCAGTGTTCTCCTTATCCGGTCGCGATTAGTCATCCGTACTGCTCGTAATCTTGTCGTGGCGACGGCTCCACGGGAACTCAAGCTTCGCCTTTAAGCCTTCTTGCCGGACGTACAGGATCTTGCCCAAGAGGTACGCCACCAGGGCCGCGCCGATGCTGAACACCGCTCCCATCTTGCCGGGATCTTCGAAGGCCGATCCTTCGGGAAATGCCTTGCCCGCGACGAACAACGCCACCGTCAAACCCAGGCCCGCGATTATGCCGATCACCGGCAGATGCCGCAGCGACATCCCATCCGGCAGTGGGAATCCCATCCGCTCTGCCACCCACGAAAACAGCGTAACGCCGACGGCTTTGCCTACAATCAGCGACAGCAGCACCATCAACGTAACCCAGCCGATGTTGGAGAATGCTACCCCCGCGTTGGCAAATGCGAAGAAGAACAGCCCGAAGTCAACAAACAGCTTCAGCTGGCGCTCGAACTGTTCCAGCACACTGTGTGTGGAATGCTCGACAACCGTGGTGGCGTGGGGATGCGGCGCCCCCCCAACTTCATGGGAACGGGTCTCGTGCGAACTCATTTCTTGAGTGTGCGGGTCGGCGTGGTGGCTCGAATGGGGCAGGAAGGGCACGATGGGCGCCAACGCCAACGCCGGCTCCACTCCCGCTTTCGCCATTCCGCTCCAGGAAAGCGCGCCGCCCACCAGGATATACGCCGGCCACCAGCGGACGCGGAGCCGCCGCAGCGCATAGGCCGCCGCCATGCCTCCGACCACCAGCAGCAGCCAGATCGGTTCCACCGGATGATGCGGGTCGGGATAGAAAACGGCGATGATGACCAGCCCGATGGCGTCGTCCACCACGGCCAGCAGCAGCAGGAAGTTTACCGCCGGATGCAGCGGCCCGAACACCACCCGCGCCACCAGCCAGGCCAGCGCTATGTCGGTGGCCGTCGGTATCGCCCAGCCGTTGGCCACCGCGCCGAAATCGGCCGTCCCGCCGTAGATAACCCAGGCCAGCAGCAGGTACAGGCCGGCCGGGCCGAACACGCCGCCCAGCGTGCCGATCAGGGGATTGATGGCCCGCCGCAGCGGATTCAAAACGCCACCCGGCAGCGTGGACTCCGCAATTTCCTTGGCGGCGATGCCAAAGAACAGGCACATGAACATCCCGTTGATGATGAAGTGCAAGTCCAACTTGTGCCCGAAGACGTAGGCATCGTCCCCGAAGGGACGGAAATGCACCAGCCCCTCGTACCAGTGATAGGCCATGTTGGCCGCGATCAGCCCCATGATTACGCCCAGGATCAGCGGGATCGAGAACTCCTGGAGGAGGTCGATGGCCCGCATCAGGGGGTTTACGTGTTCGGCTGGCTGGGCGTGCATGGGCGTCGGAGCTGGTTATCATAGCCGCGATTTTGGCGTCGGCAATTTTACCACCATTCCCCAGCCTAAACCCGCTGCTGCCAGCAGTCCGACGCCACCGCCACCGGCCCGTCGTACACCGAGCGGGCCTCTCCCGCCAGCAACTCGGTTTCAGCGTGGAAGGGGTCGTCGATGTGGGTCAGTGTCAACGACCCGACGCCGGCCATCTGTGCGATCCGACCGGCCTCCGCGGCGGTGGAGTGAGCAGTCTCGTCCGCGCGTCTCCGGTCCGCCTCCGTGCAGATGGCTTCGTGGATCAGCAGCGTCGCCCCCTCCGCCAGCTCTGCCAGCGACGGACACCACCGGGTGTCGCCCGAAAACACAATCGCCCGTCCGCCCGATTCCACCCGCCACGCCTGCGCTCCGTCGATGTGGTCCACCGGCGCGCACTTGGCTCGTACCGTCGGCGTGATCTGGATCCACTGCCCAGGCTCGGCGGGCCGGAAGGTGAAACTGCGCCGTCCGTCTCCCCGACGCACCGCGCCCTCTGCATCGACCAACAGCCTCCGCGTCGGATAGGCCAGCAACCCGCCCAGGTCGGCGAGAGCGCCCTCGGAACCATACACCAGCATGGGGCGCTCGGCAGGGTTGCGCCGGCTGCGCTGCATCTCGATGTGCGGCAGTCCCTCGCAGTGGTCGGCATGGCTGTGGCTCAGCAGGCAGTGGTCGAAGTCCGTTGGCGAAAATCCCAACTGCTCGCCATGGCGCAGCACGGTATTCCCCGATGCCGCGTCCAGCAGTATCCGCTCGCCGTCGGGACACTCCACCACCATGGCGGTGTGGTTGCGCAGAGTGCTCCCGCCTCCGCCAGTGCCCAAGTAACTGATGGTAAAACCTGCTGTAGTCAAATCATTCTCCCTTTTGCAGCAGTGATTGCATAAGGAGTAGGGGCGAATAATTATTCGCCCCTACTCCGCAGCGTTACCCTGGAATTCGGCAAGACGGATGGGTTGACCAGGAACTCCGGCATCCGCCCTTGCAGCACGTCCACCGTGGCCCGCGCCGTTCGCACTTCCAGCTCCAGCACCGACTGCTGCGACAGAAAGGCCACGTGGGGCGTGACGATCACGTTGTCCATACCGAACAGCGGATGATCCTCCGGCGGCGACGCCGATTCCATAACGTCCAGCCCGGCTCCGGCGATCTGCCCGCTCCACAGTGCGTCGCACAGGGCCGGCTCGTCCACAATCGGTCCCCGCGCGCAGTTGACCAGATATGCTGTCGGCTTCATCCGTTGGAAGGCGCTCTCACCAATCAATCCTCGCGTCTCGTCATTCAGTGGCGTATGAACCGTCACGTAGTCGGACGCGGCCAGCAGGTCGTCCAGCAACGCGGCGGTTACCCCGTCGGGCAGTTCGGCGCTCGACGGCAGGTACGGGTCGTAGGCCAGCGTCGCCAACCCGAAGGCCCGTGCCTTTTCCGCCACCGCCCGCCCGATGCGTCCAAAACCTACGATGCCGATAGTTTGGCCCCGCAGCCGCGTCAGCGGATGCGGCGACGGCGTTCCCTCCCACCGGCCCGCCTTCGCCACGCCATTATAGAAGCCCACCTGCCGGTTCCACGTCAGCAGCAGCGCCATCACGTGATCGCTGACCTCATCCACGCAGTAGTCGGGCACGTAGGTCACCGGGATCCCCAGCTCCGTCGCCACGTCCACGGCGATGTTGTCCACGCCCACGCCGTACCGGCTGATGACCCGGCATCGCTCCGCCGCCCGCACTACCGCCGGCGTGACCTGGGCGAAGCACGTCATGATCCCGTCACAATCCACGGCCAGCGCCGCCAGCGTGTCCTCCGATCCGTCCGGCGCCTCCACCACCACAACGTCGTCCCCCAGGCCGGCCGCCAGGACCTCCCGTTCCGGCGCGGTGGACGGCCAGACGAAATCAGTGATGAGGATGCGGGTGGGCGTTTCGACCATGATGATCCAGTCCTGCGTTAGATGCGGGTGAGGCGGAGAAGGGCGCCGATGTCTTCCTCTTCTTCCAGCCGCCAGAGGCGGGCAAGGAGTTCCTCGGTCTGGTCGGGAGTGAGCAGGTTCTCGCACAGAGCGCGGAACTTGGCCTCGACCTCGGCGTCGGTCATGGGGTTGAGGTGATGGCCGCGGAATTGGGCAACCTCGGCGCTGTAGGTCTGGCCGCTGCGCATTCGCAGGTCGAAGTTGCAGAGCATGGCTTCGGGGAAACGGCGGTTGGCTTCCTCGGACGCCTCAATGCGGGTACGGCCGATCAGGGTGGCGATGCCGGGGTCGTTGATATGCTCGTCGGAGAAGTGGCCCTGGTTGAGGGTGTTGTAGGTGAGGGCGATGGCGGTGGCGTAGGGCATACTGTGGTCGGCGGATTCGCGGGTCTGGGGATGATACTTTTCCTCGTCGCCGGCCATGATGTCGATGGCCTTCTGCAGGGTGCGGATGTGGACGTCCTCGATGTCGTTGACGCGAAAATCCGGCACTTGGTTGCGGGCAGCCAGGGCGGCTTCCACCACGGTCTGCGAGTAGAGGCCCAGGGCGAACTGCTTGATGTTGCACTCGTGGACCTTGAAGGGCTGTCCCTGGTCGCCGCCGAAGGGTTCCAGCCGGTAGGGTTCCCTGGTGACGGCGTTGAAGAAGCCCAGCTCGCCCTCGAATACGGGATCGGGACCGGTTAGCCCGCGCTCGGCCAGCAAGGCGGCGAAGACGGCGTTGCGGCTGGCGTTAGCGTAGGCGCAGCCCTTCCAGTGGGACAGCTCGCCGACCCGGGTCTGCCCCAGGGCCAGGTTGGGGGTGATGCCGAGGTTCAGCGCCTGTTCGGTCCGGGCGGCGGACAGGCCCATAGCGCGGGCCGCGCCCAGGGAACTGGCGATGGCGCCGTTGGTGACGTGGTCGAAGCCCAAGGCCCGGATGTTGAAGGCGTCGCCGAAGCGGCAGAAAGCCTCGTAGGCGACGGCGGTGGCGGTGAGCAGGCGGCGTCCGCCGGCTCCGGCCAGCTCCGCCCCGGCCAGGGTGGCGGCGATGCTGTCGCTGGGGTGGCCCGACTCCAGGGTGGTGTAGCCGTCGTTGAAGTCCAGGTAGCGGATCATCACGCCGTTGGCGAAGGTGGCGAGTTCGGGGCTGCTGGTGAGTCCGCTGCCGATGATGGTGACGGGACGGCGGTGGCCGGTAACGTCGCCGGCCAGGTCGCGGGCGATCTTGGCCGGCTCGGAAGTGTAGCCGCCGATGGCGCAGCCGATGGTGTCAATCATCATCCGCTTGAGCAGGTGGACGGTGTCGGCGGGCAGGTGGCGGTAGTGGAGGTTGGCGGAGTAGTTGGAGACGTATTCGGCGATGGTGGGCATTTTGGTCACCTGGTCAGGGGTCGGGCGGTCGGGCTTTGGCAAGGGGCATTTTAACGCAAATACGCGGAGACGCAGAGCGAAATTCGTTTCAGATTGGGAAGCCCAGGCTGGACGCGACGGTCTGCTGGCGTTGGTCCAGCGTGATGAAGGCCAGACCGGGCATGGTGCGGGCGGCGTAGAGGGCGTTTGCTACGTGCCAGAGATCGGCGCCGCGGAGATAGCCGGCTTGGAGGACGGCGGCTATTTCGGCGTGGAGAGGTCGGATAGGGATGACCCACCGCATAGGGTCCAGGATGCCTGGGTCGAATTCGTGCCCTTCCCGGGCAAATGCCGCGCGCACCTCGGCTTCCAGAAGGTTCGAGGATACCAACCTCCCGAAGCTCGAAAGCCGTTGAGAAACGAAGGCTGCGTTCGGTTCGCCGCGAGTAACGGCAACCACTGCTGAGGAATCGACATATGCCACCGTGAGTTCAGGCGGTGTCATCGCTCACTAACCCCGCTCCTTCAGGAAGCGCTCCAGAGCGCCGGGAGGCAAAGGCCGTTTAGGCGGCATTATCTTCGCCGTAGGATCTTTTGGCGGCGTGATTATGCCCCGGGCTTCGAGCTCGTCGAACCATTCCTCGTCGGTGAGCTCTTCAACCTTGCGCAGTTCTTCGACGGGCAGATGGGCGTAAGGGCGAGGTTTTGGATCTTTGTGTTGTTCTGGGTCGGGCATGATTGCCTCATGGCTGGGTGCGCGGGCGGGAGAATGGTATCCAATCTATAGCGACGAGATTGCCACGCTGCGCTCGCAATGACATTGGCTGGGTATGGCAAGGGGCATTTTAACGCAGAAGCGCGAAGATGCAGAGAGGTTCATCAAATAGGGAAGCCCAAGGCAGACGCGACGGTCTGCTGCCGTTGGTCAAGGGTTATGAAGGCCAGACCGGGCATGGTGCGGGCGGCGTAGAGGGCGTTTGCTACGTGCCAGAGATCGGCGCCGCGGAGATAGCCGGCTTGGAGGACGGCGGCTATTTCGGAACTCAGTGGTCGGTCAGGGAAAATCCATTCGATGTTTTGTAACAGGCTGGCGTCCAACTCCTGCCTCTCGCGGGCAAATACGGAACGTACCTCTGCTTCTAACAGGTTTGACGACACCAATCCCGAAAACGCTGCCAAGCGTTGTACGACCGACTGAGCCGACGGTTCAAAACGAGCGATGGCTACCATCGCCGACGAATCGACGTAGGCAATGGGTAGATGGAGCGGTGTCAACGATCATTACCCCCGATCTTTGAGAAATCTTTCCAGCGCGCCCGGTGGCAATACCGGCTTAGGCGGCCAGGGCTTAGGCGGGCCATCGTATGCCCGGACGAGGATACCCCTGGCGCGGAGCTCGTCGAACCACTCCTCATCGGTGAGCTCTTCAACCTTGCGCAACTCATCGACGGTCAGATGGGCGTAGGGGCGAGGTTTTGGTTCCTGGTGTTGTTCTGCATCGGGCATTGGTGGCCTCCTGGCGCGAGGTTACGCTCCTTTGACGTTGACGATTTGGCGGAAGGTGTGGAGGATTTCGACCAGGTCGGCGGACTGTTCCATCACCAGGTCGATGTCCTTGTAGGCGCCGGGGAGTTCGTCGAGGAAGGCTTCGGAGCGATTGACCTCGATGCCGGCCATGTCCCGGTCGAAGTCGTCCATAGTGAAGGACTGGCGGGCGCGGTTGCGGCTGAGGCGACGGCCGGCGCCGTGGGGAGCGGTGTTGAAGGAAGCCTGGTTGCCCTTGCCGCGCACGACGTAGCTGCGGGCGCCCATGGAGCCGGGGATCAGCCCAAGCTGGCCGTCGCGGGCCTCGATTGCGCCCTTGCGGGAGACCAGGATGTTCTTGCCGAAGTGATGCTCCCGCTTGGTGAAGTTGTGGTGGCACTGGATGCGTTCCACTTCATCGAAATCGCCGCAGCGATGCTGGAGAATTTTGATGATGCGCTCCATCATCTCCTCGCGGTTGAGGAGGGCGAACTCCTGCGCCCAGTCCAGGTCGGTCATGTAGTTGTCGAACTCGGGAGTGTCCTCCACCAAGTAGGACAGGTCGGCGTCGGGCAGGTTGATGTACCACTTCTCCATCAGCTGCTTGGCGACGGCGATGTGGTGGGTGGCGATGCGGTTGCCGATGCCCCGGGAACCGGAGTGGAGGAAGGCCCAGGCGTAGTCCTCCTCGTCCAGCACGATCTCGATGAAGTGGTTGCCGGAACCCAGGGAACCCAGTTGGTTGCGCCAGTTCTTGGACAGGTTGTCGTAGAAATCGAGGCGGTCCAGCTCGGCGGCTTTGGCTTCCAGCTGTTCGATGCGCGGGCGGGTGGTCTTCTTGACGCTGCGGTTGTAGTGGCCGGCGCTGAGGGGTATCTGGCTCTCGATGGCGCGGCGGATGTCGGATAGGTCGTCGGGCAAATCCGCGCGCTGCAGCGGCGTCTTGACGGCGATCATGCCGCAGCCGATGTCCACGCCGACGGCGGCGGGGATGATGGCGCGGACGGTGGGTATGACCGAGCCGACGGTTGCGCCCAGGCCGAAGTGGCAGTCGGGCATCACCGCGACGTGCTTGAAGATGAAGGGCATCTGCGACAGGTTCTCGATCTGCCGCATTGCCGACTCTTCGATCTGCTCGGTGGGGAGCCAAGCAAGTACGCCAGGGCCGATGTTGGTGGGTGGCATAGTTGACCTCCGGCGCGGAGGGGCGATGAACGGGTTGGTTTATTTCAGTATAGCAATCCGCTCCGGTTTGGGATTGAATTCAGCCAGGTTTCTGCCGCCCTAGGTGAACGGAACCGCAGCACGGCCAGATGCGCATAGTCGGGCGCAGCCAACGCCTCCGGGACCGTTTTCCTCCGCCTCCAATGAGTCTGGAAGGCCCACAGGAAAAGGGAGTCTTTGGTTAAAAAATGTCGCCACAGGATCTCCCGGTTGCCGTTCCACAGCTCCGCTCCGGTTATGCCGCGCGCCATGGTCCGACGAAACAGACGCCAGAACACCACGGGGAACGGGTAATCCAGCCAGACCAGGGCGGTAGCTCTCGTCCAAACGATGTCCCTGACCGCGCTGTAATTCCCATCGGCCACCCACTTTTCGCCCGACATCCTGTCGGCGATGTTCCGCCTGAGTATCTCGTCCGGGGTGGGAATCCAGTTCGGGCCGTGATGATAGGCGTCTAACTCGACGTGTGGCGCTCTCAGGCGGTTCGCCAGCTCAGCGGCCAGCGTGGTTTTGCCTGAACCTGAGGTGCCGATCACTGCGATCCGACGCAGCGCTCGCAATGACATGCTTGGTACGCTTACGACGCAGGGGCGTGAAACTCGGCGACCTGGTTGAGGTAGTTGCGCAGCAGGTCGTGGCCCACGGCGGTCATTATGGATTCGGGGTGGAACTGGACCCCCTCGACGGGGAGTTCCTTGTGGCGGACGCCCATGACGAGGCCGTTATCGGTCCAGGCGGTGACTTCCAGGAAGTCGGGGACGGTGTCGGGATAGATGACCAGGCTGTGGTAGCGGATGGCCTCGAAGGGGTTGGGTAGGCCCTCGAAAACGCCCTTGCCGTCGTGGTGGATCATCGAGGTCTTGCCGTGGCGGATTTCGCCGGCCCGGTCCACCGTCGCGCCGTAGGCGTCGCCGATGCACTGGTGGCCGAGGCAGACGCCCAGGACGGGCAGCCGGGGGCCGAAGTGGCGGATGACGTCGTTGGAGATGCCAGCCTCCCGGGGGGTGCAGGGGCCGGGGGAAACCACGATGCCATCGGGCCGCAGGGCCTCGATGTCCTCGATGGAGGTCTTGTCGTTGCGGACCACCTCAACCTCGGCGCCCAGTTCGCAGAGGTACTGGTAGAGGTTCCAGGTGAAACTGTCGTAGTTGTCGATGAGCAAAAGCATAAGCCGGCACCCTGCATCGCGTTGTGTTTTCAGCGCTTCTGGATTCCGGCTTTCGCCGGAATGACGGGAGGAAAAGTGGGAATGACGGGGTGGGTTAGTACAGCTCCACCAGTTCCAGCCAGTTGCCGTCAGGGTCCTGGCAGTAGGACGCTTTGCGGACTATGTTGCCGGCGTCGTCGTACATGGGCACCGGCGGCGTGGGATAGCTCAGGCCCCGGTGGCGGGTATTTTCGTAGAAGGCGTCGATGTCATCGACGTAGAATGCCAGATGAGCGGCGCGGACGTCGTTCTTGTCGAAGTCGGCGTAGCCGCCCTCCGGGTTGATGTACTGGATCAACTCAAGCTGGTGGCCGTCGCCCATGTCGAAGAATGCGCCTTTGATGTGGGTGTCGGGGAAGCCGAGCAGGGTGGTGGGGAAGTCGCCGGTGCGCTCGGTGCGCATGGTCAGGGTGAGGCCCAGCACGTCGGAATAGAAGGCAACGGCGGCCTCCAGGTCCTTGACGATAAAGCCGGTGTGGAAGAAGGATTTGAGCATTTTTACCTCATGGCTTCGGGTGGTGAATGAATTTGTTGGCGATTATCGAGAGCGTCAAGCTCCGTTTCGCCCATTGGCAAATAGGCGGAATGCTTATCGTTGTAGGCTGGGGTTGACGATAGCCGTATGGCTTGGTCAAAGTCGCTGGCGGCTTTTTCGTAATCGCCCATGTGGGAGCGCGTCAACCCACGCCCGTGGTAAGCCGGAGCAAAAGCAGGGCGCAAGCGCAACGCATTGTTGAAGTCGGCCAGGGCCATCGAGTAGTCGGATTGCTCATCGTGCGCCAGCCCTCGGTTGACCAGGCACTCAAACAACTCGGGGTCAAGGTCTAAAGCGGCATCGAAATCGGCGATGGCTTGCGTATAGTTGGACTGGTGAACGTAGGCAAGGCCCCGGTTGTTATAGGCGGCGGCATGATCGGGATCCAATTCCAACGCTTTGCTGAAGTCCGCGATGGCCCGCTGGTAGGCGCCGTCGCGCAAGTTGAGCAAACCGGAACGATTGGCGGCCTCGGCTGCAATGAGGGCTTTGGAACCTCGCAAAACTCGCTCCCGGCTTTCATCCGTCAAGTCCGCTATCTTTTGATTCAACGTCGTCATGCTATTCGGCTCCCTGTCGTTGCAAACGCGCGGCGTGTTCGGCATATCTCTGGTCTGCCCTCTCCGCTAGCCGCCGGTAAAATCTGCGTTCACTGACGCCGGATTTATCACCGGCTACCAATAGAACAGCATCCCTGTTAACGTCAAAAGCGAAAGCCACCCTCCACACGCCGCCGTGGGCATTGAACCGAAACTCTTTCATCCGGGGATATCGGGAGAGTTGCAGATTGTCCACGTTGGGGCGGCCCAGTGCCGGACCTTGAGACTGCAACAGGCTGGCTCTTTGCAAAAGGGCTTCCCGAACCGCATCAGGCAACGCATCAAACTCCGGTTCAAAGTCCGGATGAAATCGGACTACAAAATCCATGAACTCACGGGATTTTCGGCCAATGTACCGTCAAGCGAGCGCGAATGCAATCAAGCGATGCCTTCGGCGGTGTCAATGGCGCGCATCATGGCGCCCGACTTGTGGCGGGTTTCCATGTATTCGTCCTCGGCGACGCTGTCGGCGACCACGCCGCCGCCGGCCTGGACGTACATGACGCCGTCCTTGAAAATGCCGGTGCGCAGGACCAGAGCGGTGTCCATGTTGCCGTTGTAGCTGAAGTAGGCCACCGCGCCGCCGTAGGGGCCGCGCCGTTCCTGTTCCACCTCGGCGATGATCTCCATGGCGCGGATCTTGGGGGCGCCGGACACGGTGCCGGCGGGGAAGCAGGCGCGCAGGGCGTCGTAAGTGGTCATGTCGGGCCGGAGCTGGCCCTCCACATGGGACACCAGGTGCATGACGTGGGAGAAGCGTTCCACGTCCATGAACTGGGTAACGTGGACGGTGCCGGGGACGCTGACCCGCCCAATGTCATTGCGGCCCAGATCGAGGAGCATGATGTGTTCGGCCTGCTGCTTTTCGCTGCCCTTCAGTTCCTCTTCCAGGGCGACGTCCTCGGCCGGCGTCTGCCCCCGGGGACGGGTGCCGGCGATGGGATGAGTGGCGACGGTGCCGTCGTGAACGGTGGCCACGGTCTCGATGGCCGCGCCGACAATCTGGAACCCGTTGAGGTCCAGGTAGTACATATAGGGCGACGGGTTGCCGCTGCGCAGAGCCCGGTACACCTGGAAGGGGTGGGCGTCGGTGCGCCGGCTGAAGCGCTGGGAGTTGACCACCTGGATGACGTCGCCGGCGAAGATGTACTCGATGCACTTCTCGATCACCGCCTCGTATTCGGGTACGGTGAAGTTGGACTGGGTATCGCCGCCGACGGGGAGCGATGGTGTTGCCAGCAGCTCCGGCGGGATTTCCAGAGGGCGGGACAAGCGGTCCACCATGCGCTCGATCTTGGCGACGGCAGCCTCGTAAGCCGCGTCAACATCGCCGTCGTCCAGCCGGGCGTGGCTGACCACCTTGATGTCGTGGCGCAGGTGGTCGAACACCAGCAGGGTGTCGGTGAACATGAAGACCGACTCGGGCAGGCCCTGGGGGTCGGAGTCCGGCATGGGCACGCGGGGCTCGAAGTAGTGCACCGCATCATAGGCAACGTAGCCCACGCCGCCACCGTGGAAGGGAGGCAGTCCGTCCACGGCGATGATTTGGTACGAGTCCATCTCCCGCTGCACCAGGGTCAGGGGGTCAACCTGGCCGGAGGGCTGGTCGGCGCCGGTGCTGAAGACGTCGTAGGGTTCGGTGCCGATGAAGCTGTAGCGTCCGATGCGCTCGCCGCCGGCCACCGATTCCAGCAGGAAAGAGTAGGGTGGACGAGCGACCTTGAGATAGGCCGAAACGGGGGTTTCCAGGTCGGCGTTGATGGAGCGGTACACCGGGCACAGGTTGCCCTGGCCGGCCAGCGCGCGGACTTGTTCCAGTGTGGGGTGGTAGGTAGTCACGATGTTCCAGTCCATTGGTGTCTGGGGGCGGCGAGGGCAGGCAAAAGAAAAGCCCGTCCCCGGCGGGACGAGCCTGGAAGGCCGCAATGCCACCCTGCATACGGTGTTTGACGAGCGGTTAACGCGGCTCAGGCGTCCACACCTACTCGGCCCCGCATCAAGTGAGGGGAGACGGCTTTTCAGCGGGCGGCTCCGGGGTCCATTGGGCGTCTGCGCCTGGCGCCGGTTCGCAGCTACTCCGGCTCTCTGGGCCTCGCTGGACGCTTACTAATCCCCTTCACGGCGTTTGGGTATTCGGATTTACGAGGTTAATTGTATGGCGGCAGGTTGGGAGCGTCAACGGCAGGCTTTATCCCGCACGCGCAATCAATGTCCCGAAAACGTCCAAAAATTCGGGTGAATAGTCCTCATCAACATGGTTGTTATTCCAGAGACCGGAGCGACGGACACGCTCGCGCCCTGAGCTGGCGCCCAGCCATTCCGCAGAAGGCGGGTCGATGCCAGCGGCATCATAGCCGCTGAGCAGGGCAATAACATTACGCTCGATGTAGCCGCGTTTGCTGTCCGGGCCGGGGGCATCCAAGATGGGCACGAAAAGGAACGGCATGGCGCCAATATGGCGACTCACCTCGATTTCGATAGGCCGCTCGTCTTCCCGCACGTCACGCGGAGCGTTTGAACCCTGTCCCCAAGTGCTGGCGACAGCGGTCAGACCGTCGTGGCGGATTAGCGCTTCGCCAATCAAGAGGCGAAAAATGGAACCGCGATGATTGCCGCCGGGTGGGTGCAAGGTTCCGCGGTGCTGGCGGAGGCGGTTCCACAGGGATGTACCAGATTTCGCAGTCAATGCGTGGGTGCCTATTCGCACTACCCTGGGGCCGTCACCGCTGCCGGAACGATTCTCGCCCGGCTCGAAAAAGAAATAAACGCCTCGCTCCGGCCAGTCCATCCTGCCGTTGGAATTGGACAGCGTGTGCTTCCCGCCGCTGCGTCGTTCCAGTTCTTGCAGGTGTGCGTAGAACGTGATGGTGTCTTCAATCCGGCTCATTTTCCGTCAGCCATTGCAGTTGCTTACCAATCTGAAGCCCCCTCATTGGGACTTGGACACGGGCAAACCGGCGGTGCAGCCAATCTTCAAGATGCTCGCGGTAGCGAGTGCCGGCAAGTATGATTACCTCATCAGCGTCCGGTAGCGACTTCTCCATTTGGCTCCGGACTTTTTCCGCCCAGGCGCGTCGCTCGGCAACCCGCATATTGTTCAAGGTCTTTTCGTAAGGAGCCAGAACGTCGTCGGGATTTACCAAGCCGTGCTCTGCCGACAGGATGAACCAGGGTGCGCCAGACTTCAGCACATAAGCGCGAGCCTTCTGAAACAGCGGCGACACGTACAAATCGCGAGCCGGAGCGGGGTACGGCGTTTTCTGCGAAACGCAAGAGACCAGATAGATGCGGCGATCAGATGACATATTGCTTCCTTCAGCGACGGGCCGGGAAACGGTTGAGTTGGCCGGGCCAGTCGAGGATGCGGCTGTCGTCGGTGATGAGTTGGTGGCCTTCCAGGGCGGTGGCTATGATGATGCGGTCGGCGGGGTCGTCGTGGAAATCAGGCAAGGCAACGGAGCGGGCGGCGATGGCGCCGTCAACCGGAATTTCGATAAATCCGGTGGTGAGGAGGCTTTGACGCCACTGTATGGCACTCGTGTTTAACGTGAGGCGGCGCTTCTCCAGCAACAGGGCGACTTCCCAGACGGATATAGCTGAGAACGCGGCGATTCCCAAGTCGGTCGCCCTACGAATTATGAGGTTGGCTTCCCGGCCGAGGCGCGGATTAGAGTTCAGGAACCAGAGCAGCGCGTGGGTGTCCGGTAGTATCAAACCAAATTTTCCTCGTCATAGTTGCTGCTGTACCACTCGGGAGGTAGTGGGGACACAATGTCGCCGTGAATTTTGATTTGCCCTTTCATGGACCCGTAGCCGTTCAGAGGCGGCTCCTCGAATTGGGTCATTTGCGCGATTGGCTCGCCGTCATGGAAGATGATTACCATGCCGCCACACTCAGCGAGCTCTGCGACTAGTTCCAGGCAACGCTCTTTAAATTCTTCGGTATGGATGGTGAGAATGATGGGTTGGGGTTTGGCGGCCTCGGTCATTATCCCTCTCCAATGTTCAGTCGGGAACCGAATCAGCATATCGAGTCTATCACGGTGTCAGCCGTAGCGGATCGGTAGTCCCCGCCCTTCCAGGCCGCCTACCACGGCAGGAAGCCCTCGAAGGGGAGCGCCACGGCCAGTATGGTGAAGGCCAGCAGTTGAGTCGAAATGTACTTGTTGAAGGCGAAGGCTTTGCCCACCTTGGCCGGCTCGCCCCCTTTGACCAGGTTGTTCTCGTACACCAGCAGGACCACGGCCACGGCCCAACCCATGAAGTAGAAGACGTTCAGGCCCATCCAGATGCCCAGGGCCAGCAGCGCGGCGGCGGCCAGGCTGTGCAGGACCCGCGTGGTGCGGATGGCGTTGCGGACGCCGAACCGGGAGGCGATGGAGTTGATGCGGTTGGCCCGGTCGAAATCGTAGTCCAGGCTGCCGTAGATGGTCTCGAAACCGCCGGCCCACATGGCCACGGCGAAGGTCAGCAGCACCGGCTGCCAGATCAGCTGACCGGTTACGCCGATCCAGGCTCCTGACGGCGCGATGGACAGGGCCAGCCCCAGCATCAGGCTGCACAGCCAGGTGTAGTACTTGGCGAAGGAATAGAGCACGACGTAAGCCGCCGCCACCGGCGCCAGCATCAGGGCCAGCGGGTTCAGCTGCCAGGCGGCGACGAAAAAGATGGCCGCACCCACCGTCGCCATGCCGCCGATTTCCAGTGGTTTCAGGATGCCGGCGGGTATGTGCCGGCCGGCGGTGCGCGGGTTACGGGCATCCTCTTTGGCGTTGATGATGCGGTTGGCCGACATCCCCAGCGTGCGCACGCCCAGGAAGGCCAGGGTGATCCAGATAAAGGCGTGCCAACCGGGCCACCCACTGCCGCCGGAGTAGTGGGACGCCAGCGCCATCCCGATGTAGCCAAAAGGCATGGCGAACAGCGATTCCGACACGTTGATGGCGTTGAGATAGTGCGGAACCTTGGCCGCGATGAAGCGGAAGGGGCCGGGGTGTGCGGGAGCGGTCTGCATCAGGGCCTATGGTAACATAGCGGGGATATGCGGGCCGTCATCGCCCCATGGTCGCCACGGCGTAGCAACGGGGGTTGCCATGCTGATCAACTCGCTGCACCTCAAAAATATCCTGTCGTTCAAGGACGCCAAGTTGGATCTCCAGCCGCTGAACGTCCTCATCGGCCCCAACGGCTCCGGCAAGTCCAACCTGATTGACGTGATTGCGCTATTGCAGGCGGTGCCTAACGACATTGCCGGGTTTTTGCGAAGCAACGGCCCCACCGGAGACTGGACTTGGAAAGGCCCTGGTCTGGAGGAGACACCCTTCCACACCGCAGAAGCCGAAGTCGAGTTGGCGGCTCCGGGTTTCCCTTTCAACTACCAACTGAGAATCATTGTGGGCAAGGACCGCGTTCATTCGCTGACCGAACGGCTTGACCTAATCGAAAATGAGGACAACAAAAAGCTCTTGACCAACCCCTTTTTCCAGGCCTCAAACGACAGCGTGCGGCTCTGGCCGACAAGACCCGATGGAGCTCTTGCCGATTACAGCGACGAGCCGGTACAGGTTGAAATTCCGCGCGGCAGGTCGGTGCTGAGCGAGGTACGCAGTTACGCCGATTATCCCGCAATCACCGAAACCGCCCGTATGCTCTCCGCGATAAAGGTATATCGCAACTGGTACGTTGGTCGCGACAGTCCCGTTCGCAGCCCACAACGTACTGACGGCGACCCGCGCTCCCTTGAAGAGGACTTCAGCAACTTGGCTTTAGTGGTGAATGACCTGTTAGGCCGACGCTTGGAACCGTCCCTGAGCAATTACCTCAGCCGATTCTACGAATCTTATGAAAGTATGCATCCGCGGTTGTACGGCAATACCATCGAGTTAATAGTTAATGAAGTCGGGATGACTAGCGCGCTGCCGGTCAGCCGCCTGTCCGACGGCACCATTCGCTTCATCGCCCTCCTCGCCATACTGTGCCACCCGGAGCCGCCGCCGCTGATCTGCATCGAGGAACCGGAGATCGCCATGCACCCGGACTCTCTCGACCTGGTTGTTGAACTTTTGCGGAAAGCCTCCGAACGTACCCAGTTGATAGTCACCACCCACTCCCCGTGGCTGATCGACCGACTGTCTGCCTTACCCGATCAAGTCGTGGTGTGTGAACGACAGCCGGAGGCGGGCACACAATTCAAGCGCTTCACCCGCGACGAACTGAAAGATTGGCTGGAGGATCAGCCACTAGGGGAAGTATGGATGTCCGGGGCAATGGGTGGGGTGCGGTGACGAATAAATGGATGTCTATTTAGAAGGCGGGAATCACCTGCGCGTCCCGATGAGGGGGTTCATTCGCAGGGCGGTCGGCAATAGCATCTCTCTGGACGTCAGACCGTGCCGGGACCGAGGCAGAGCCATCCGATTATTCGGCCGGGCGTCGTCCTCGGATTCATTGCTATTGATCGATTCCGAAGGCGACGACTTGGACGCACTGAGACGGGATGTGCTTGCCAGAACCAATTTGCAGTACGCCAGCGCTCGGCTTTTCTTCATGGTGCAGCTGATGGAGGCATGGTTCTTGGCCGATGAAACAGCATTACAGGCCTTCTATGGACCGAACTTCAACGTGAACAGCCTGACCGCCAATTCTAATGTGGAGAACATAGCGAAGACGGAAGTCATGCGTCGCTTGCGTAATGCAACTCGGGGTACGTCAAAAGGCATTTATGATAAGACGGATCATGCACCAGATCTGCTGATGCAAATCGATCCCGCCGCCGTGTACAGCGCCTGCGCCAACTTCGCCCGCCTGATCGACTTCCTCCGCGCCCGAGCCGCCGGCTGACCGCTATCCGCGCCGTCAATCGTTGACGCTGTTTGCGCCCGTCCCCTACAATCGGTTGCGTCCCCCAATGGCCTATTTTCGTAACGAAACTTACGGGAGTCGTAACCTGGTATGAATACGGACGGCGACAGCATTCGCAGCTCTTTCAGCCAATTTTTTGAGGAACGGGGGCATCTGTACATGCCCTCTGCGTCCCTGATACCCGCCGGCGATCCGACGCTGATGTTCACCTCCGCCGGCATGGTGCCTTTTAAACCCTTCTTCATGGGCGAGCAGACGCCGCCGCGTCGCCGTCTCACCAGCTGCCAGAAGTCCTTTCGCACCACCGACATTGACGAGGTGGGTGACCACAAGCATCTGACCTTCTTCGAGATGCTGGGCAACTTCAGCATCGGCGACTATTTCAAGAAGGACGCCGTCGCCTTTGCCTGGGACCTCTGCACCAACGTGTTCGGACTGGAAGCGGAGCGGATGTACGTGACCGTCCACCTGGACGACGACGAGGCTTACGACCTCTGGCATGACGACATCGGCGTGCCGCCGGAACGCATCTATCGCTACGGCAACAGCGACAACTGGTGGGGGCCGGCCGGCCTGGAAGGGCCCACCGGCCCGTGTTCCGAGCTGCACTACGACGGCGGAGCCGAGAAGGGCCGCGGCCAGCATCCCGTAACCGACGAGATGATGCCGCCGGACGAACTCACCGCCATGCTGCGCCGCGAGGCCGACGAGGGCATTCCCGCCGAACCGGGCGGCTGCCATCCCAACTGCGACTGTGAGCGGTTCGTGGAGCTGTGGAACCTGGTTTTCATGCAGTTCTACCAGGACCTGGAGGGCGTGCGCACGCCTCTGCCAGCGCCCAGCGTTGACACCGGCATGGGCCTGGAGCGGGCCGCCGCCGTGCTGCAGGGCAAGCCCAACGTCTATGAGACCGACCTGTTCCAACCCATCATCGACGCCGTTTGCGGGCTCACCGGCTACGAATACGGCGAAAGCGCCGATACCGACTACGCCATCCGCGTGGTCGCCGAGCACGCCCGCGCCGCGTCGTTCCTCATCAGCGACGGCGTGGTGCCCTCCAACAGCGAGCGGGGCTACGTGCTGCGCCGCATCATCCGCCGCGCCATCCGCTACGGCCGGCAGTTGGGGCTGGACCGGCCCTTTATGACCGATGTTGTGGGGGCGGTTATCGACCGCTTCGCCACTGCTTACCCGGCGCTGCATGAAAACGGCGACTTCATCCGCCGCGTGGTCGGGCTGGAGGAAACTCAGTTTCTGGACAATCTCGCCAGAGGCGGACCACTGCTGGAAGAGCGGCTGGAAACATCCCGCTCGGTCGGTGTCATCGACGGCGGAGTGGCCTTTGAGCTCTACGACACCTACGGCTTTCCGCCGGAGCTGGTGGACGAAATCGGCCGGCGCGAGTACGGGCTGGCCGTGGACATGGACGGCTTCAACACCGAGATGGAGGCCAAGCGGGAGCGGGATCGGGCCGGACACCAGGTAACGGGCAGCATGGAGATCGTAACCGCCTACGAGAACCTGGGTGCCGGCCATACCCCGTTCAACGGCTACCAGCAGACCGCCGTTGAGTCGCGCATCCTGGGCATTCTGCGCGACGGCGAGGCGGTGGGCCACGCCACCCGGGGGCAGCAGGTGGAGATCGTGCTGGCCGAGACCTGCTTCTACGCCGAGGGTGGCGGGCAGGTGGGCGACCGCGGCGTCATCGCCGGCCCCAACGGGCGGGTGCAGATTGAAGACACCCAGAGTCCCGTCGCCGGTCTCATCGTTCATCGCGGCGTGGTTTCTGACGGCGACATCGCGCTGGGCGAGGCCGTGACCGCCCGAGTTGAGGCGGAACGCCGCCTGGACGCATCGCGCAACCACAGCGGAACTCATCTGCTCCACGCCGCGCTGCGCTCCGTCCTGGGCCCCCACGTGCGGCAGGCCGGCTCTCTGTGTGATACGGGCCGGCTGCGCTTTGACTTCAACCATGTGGGCGCGATGACCTACGACGAGCAGCTGGCCGTGCAGAGCCTGGCCAACCGCAAGGTCCGCGAGAACCTGGCCGTGACCGCCCGGGAGACCACCTACACCGACGCCGTGCGCGATGGCGCGCTGGCCTTCTTCGGCGACCGCTACGGCGACGTGGTGCGCGTGGTCCGTATGGCCGGCCACGACAACGGCGAGGATCCCTTCAGCTTTGAGGTTTGCGGCGGCACCCACGTCCATGCCACCGGCGAGGTGGGCACCCTGGTGGTGCTGGGCGAGTCCAGCATCGGCGGCGGGATGCGACGCATCGAGGCCATGACGGGTCGGGCCGCTGAGGAGCTTTTCGTGCAGCAGTCGGCCACCCTGGAGGCAATCTCGCGGAAGTTGCAGGCTCCGGTTCCCGAGCTGGAGGCCCGTCTGGAGGCCTACATGGCCGACACCGAGACGCTGCGCCGCCGGCTGGCCGATGCGGAGCGGGCCGGCCTGCGCTCCGAGGCCGAATCCCTGCTCAACCGCGCGCGGGACGTGGACGGCGTGAAACTGGTGGCCGGGGTAACGTCGGCCCATAACGTTGAGGCCATGCGCGAGATGGGCGACTTCCTCAAGCAGAAGCTGGACAGCGTGGTGGTAGCCCTGGGCGCGGTTATCGACGGCTCTCCCATCATCGTCACCATGCTCACCGCGGACCTGGTGGACCGGGGCCTGCACGCCGGCAACATCGCCCGCGACGCCGCCAAGCTCATGGGCGGCGGCGGCGGCGGCCGTCCCGAAACGGCCCAGGCCGGCGGGCGCCAGCCGGAGCGGCTGGGCGCTGCGCTGGATGCTGTAACTGGCCTTGTGCGCGATGGGCTAAACTGATAGTCAAACCGGGCATCGGGAGGACATGATGCGTATTTCCAAGAGAGGTCAAATAACCATACCCAAAGACTTGCGAGACCGTTTCGGGATGCACCCCGACGCGGAGGTTGAAATTACGGCAACCGAAGGTGGCCTGCTCATCCGCAAGCGAGTGAGGGGACAGCATCCGGTGGATGCTATTTATGGCATCCTGGATTTAGGCATGAGCACCGACGAGTATATGTCGGAAATTCGAGGCTATGACTATGCCGCGGAAATACGTAGATATAACGACGGCAGCTGACACCAACGTCTTGCTGGACGTCGTCGCTTCGGGCGGAACAACCAGCCGAGCATCAAGGGAATTGCTCCGGATTGCCTATGACCGAGGCCCGCTGATAGTCAGCGACATCGTGTACGCGGAGCTGGTCCCGGCCTTTCCCAGTCGTGGGGCTCTGGAAGCGGCCTTGCGTAACATCGGTGTAACGGTTTCACCGATAAACACGGACATCGCTTTCATTGCCGGGTTGCGTTGGGGACAATACCGGCGGGCTGGCGGTCCCAGAACGCGCATCCTCTCCGACTTTCTCATTGGCGCCCACGCCATCGCTACCGCCGACGCCTTCCTGACCAGAGACCGGGGATTTTATTCCACTTATTTCTCAGAATTGCAAATCGGCTGACTTAGCGCCATTGCACAATTGACCACGCGACCATCCGACCCGTCAACCCTCGCCCGCGCCGGCCGCCTGCTGGGGCTGGACGTGGGCGACCGACGCATCGGGATGGCAGTGAGCATCCCGCCGGGCGAGTTGATACTGCCCGCCGGCTACGTGCAACGGCGCAACCGCCGCGCCGACGTCGCCGCCATCCTGGATGAAGCGGGATGGCGCGACGCCGTGGCCATCATCGTCGGGATGCCCTACGACACCCGTGGCGCGGCCGGTGAGCAGGCGCGCAAGACTGCCTCGTTCGTCCGCGCCCTGGAACGGGTCGCAGCCGTTCCCGTCCTGACGGTTGACGAGGGCTTCACGTCCCACGCCGGCGCCGCCCAATTGCGGGAGTCCGGGCGCGAGCCCAGCCGCGAACGGGGCTCCGTTGACGCCGCGGCGGCTGTCGCCATACTGCGCCGGTTTCTGACCTCATAGGATGTAAAACCGTCTGGGTTGTGTTCCCGGCTGCCGGCCGCCCCGGGTCGCAAAAGCCGAAAATCCGCGTGGGGTGTTCGGTTGACGGTGCGCGAACTGACGTTCTATAATCTGCAAAAGTATTAGAACGTCCGTTTCGGAGTCTGGCAATGTACGCTATCAACGCCGTTGCGCCCAGCCAACACCAAATCGACGAAACGCCTTTTGACCACTATGAGGATAACGGATGTGAGGTCGCGGTAACCTGCCTGGAGTGTCCGCTGCCTCGCTGCAAGTTCGATGACATGGAGTGGTTCGGCAAATACCGCCGGCTGGCCCGGGACCTGCGGATCACCTCTATCATCGACGACGAAGGATTGTCCATTGCCGATGCGGCGCAGCGGTTTTCCATAACGCCCCGCACCGTGTTCCGTGTCCTCAGCCGCAGTCGTGAAGCCATGCGAGAACTGACGCATGCCGAGGCCGCCGTCTTCGCCAGCCTGGCGCCCTGGCCGGCCCTGCCGGAGGATGGCGATGCAGAATGACGACCGCAATTGTTCCCTGTGGCGGTTCTTCGACGGCGCGGCGTCGGTCAGCGCCAGCATGGCGCTGGCAGTCGCGCTCAACAGTTGCGTATCTTGCGACGGCCTGCCCCTACTGGGCTATCTCTATGAGCTGACCAACCGGGAGGATGGGGTTATAATAACGGCAACGCTACTGCTGTTTCCCACTACCGCCGCGTTGTATGGAGGTTTCAAATTGTTCTTCGCAGCGAAAGAAGCCGTAGAACGCAAAGCCCGTGAACGCGGCCGCCGGGAAGGTATCGAAGTGGGCCGCCGCGCGGAGCGCGAGCGTATCAGTAAAATGCTGGAGGAGTATGGCGTGCCGCTCTCTCCGGAACTGGCCCAGAGACTGGCTGGAGACGAGGAACCGTCTCAGCGCTAGCCCCGCGGCAAACCCAACCCCCGGCCGGCGATGATCCCTCGCTGCACTTCCGAGGTGCCGCCGGCGATCTTGTGGGAAAAGCTGATCATCCAGTTCTCGGGCAGTCGGCCCTTCAGCGGCGCCCGTTCTTCGCCCCGTCCGAGGGCGCTGGGCAGGCCGGCGATCTCCAGCACGCTGTTGGCCGAGCGGTGCAGGGTCTCGCTGCCGAAACCCTTGCTCATGGACGCCTCTTTGTTGGGCACCAACCCCTCGCCCTGCATCCAGGCCACGTTGTAGGCCATCAGGCGGGCCACCTCGCATTCCACGTAGCGGTCAGCCAACAGGTTGCGCACCCATGGCTGCTGGGTAACCTTGACGCCGTTTCGGGACACCTTGGCCGCGTACTCCCGTGTATCGTCCAGCAGACGGCGGGCGATGGCCGAATAGTCGATGCCGGAACGCTCGAAGTCCAGCAGGGTAACCGCGACGTACCAACCCCGATTCTCCTCTCCGACCAGGTTGCTGGCCGGCACGCGCACGTTGTCGAAAATCACCTGGTTGAACTCATGGCCGCCGGTCATGTTGATTACCGGGCGCACCTCAACACCGGGGGATTTCATGTCCACCAGGATGAAGCTGATGCCCCGGTGCCGAGGCGCTTCCGGGTCCGTGCGGGCCAGGCACATTATCCAGTCGGAACGGTGGGCCAACGTCGTCCAGATCTTGGTCCCGTTGATGACGTATTCATCGCCGTCGCGGACGGCGCGGGTGCTCAACGACGCCAGGTCGGACCCCGACTCCGGCTCGCTGTAGCCCTGGCACCACTGGATTTCGCCCCTAGCGATGGGCGGCAGATGGCTCTGCTTCTGCTCCTCGCTGCCGTGGATCATCAGGGTCGGGCCAAGCATCCGCACGCCGAAAATGTCCCGGCCCGGAGCGCGCAGGTAGGCCAGTTCCTCGTTGTAGATGGCCGAGCGCACGGGGGAGGCGTCCTGCCCGCCATATTCCTCGGGCCAGTGCATGGTCAGCCAGCCGCGCTCGGCCAGCCGGCCGCGCAGGTGCATGGTGAAGTCCCAGTCGTATTCCTCCGGCCACCGGCCGCCGCCTTCCCAATCCGGCGGTAATTCGGACTGGATGAACTGGCGCAACTCGCCGCGAAACTGGTCGTCGTCGGGAGTAAAACGGTACTCCACTTGGGCCTCCTTGGCACGCCGGCCGGCGCGATACGTAGGGGCGAATGATTATTCGCCCCTACCGCTGGAATTCAGGAACGATGGTCAGGCATCCACGGCTACGCAAGTTACGGTGCGTACCACGCCGACCACGGTATGGATCTTTTCGGTGACCAGTCCGCCGACCACGGACATATCGTCGCCGGAGATTACCGCGATGATGTCGTAAGGGCCGGTGACCACGTCAACCGACTCGCAGCCGTCCAGGTCGCGGAGGGTGTTGGCCACGTCGCGGGTACGGCCAACGGCGGTTTCAACCAGCAAAAAGGCTTTCGTTGCCATGGCTAGGCGTCTCCTCTGTCAAGAGTAAAGCGGCGCAGAACGTCAGTCTGAGCGACCTCTGCAACGCGCCCGGCAATTCTACGGTGGCCCCGCCGGGAGTGTCAATTCAACCGGGCGACCGCTACAATTTGGCCGCCAGCCCTCGTATCAAGTCCGCCGCCGCCACGCGGGTGTCCTCCCGTCGCAGCGCGTATTCCAGCGACGCCCGCAGGAGGCCCATGGGGTTGCCGCCGTCGTAGCGGATGCCCTCGAACTCGCAGGCGTAGAGCGCAACGTCTTCCATCAGCAGGGCCAGGCCGTCGGTCAGCTGGATCTCGCCCCGCGCTCCCGGCGGCGTGCGCTCCAGGCACTCGAAGATCTGCGGCGGCAGCAGGTAGCGCCCCACGATGGAGAGGTTGGATGGGGCCGTGCCCGGCGGCGGTTTCTCCACCAGGCCATTGACCCGGTGCAACCGCTCGCCGGCGGGTTCCGTATCCACCACGCCGTAGTTGTGTACGATCTCCCAGGGCACCCGTTCCACGGCTACGGAAGCTGCGTCCCCGGCATGGGCAGTGGTGGCCAGCATCTGCGACAGTACCCCGGTCTTGTGCTCCACAATGTCGTCGGGCAGAATGACGGCGAAGGGTTCGTCGCCCACAGCTTCCCGTGCCGTCAGCACGGCGTGTCCCAAACCCAGCGGTTCCTCCTGGATGACGAAGGACACGTCGGCCAGCCGTGCGCCGGAACTGACCTTCTCCAGCAGCGCCGCATCGTCGGCGAGGCGAGCTTCCAGGTCGGGACGGGGGCGGAAATACTCGGCGATGCCTTCCTTGCCGGGGGACGTTACGACTATCACCTCGGTGATGCCGGCCTCGGCCGCTTCCTCCACCACGTATTGCAGCATGGGCCGGTCCAGAATGGGCAGCAACTCCTTGGGCACGGAGCGGGTTACCGGCAGGAACCTGGTGCCCAACCCGGCGGCGGGTATTACGGCTTTACGAACAGCAGCGCACATCGCATTTGATGATAGCACGGTTCACGATGGTCCGGCGGGGCTGAGGCTACGTTGCGCTGTCCGGCGGCTCGATCCCGTGTTCGCGTAGCGGGCGTTCCAGCTCGAGACGGGCCGCCCGTTCTTGGTCCAACGCCTGTTCTGCGGTCAAACGGGCGGCTCGTTCATGATCCCGCGCCTGCTCGGCGGTCAGACGGGCTTGCTCCTCAGCGCGTCTCGCTCGAGTCGATTCCTCCAAGTCCGGCAGATACTGTCCCGTTGCTGGGTCTAAAAAGCGGAACCACTCCCGGCGCCCGTGCAGCTCCAGACCAAGCACTGGGCTGAAACCCTGACAATGCCCGCTCTCGGGGTCAACTTCAACGTCGATGGGCACATACCGGCCATTGACGAGCCGGTTGCCCCTCAGCAGTGGACGCATGAACTGGCCTTCCGGATCATACTGCCAGTATTCCTGCACCCCCCAGGACTGGTACAGGTCCCACTTGCGCGCCAGATCATTACGGACGCTGCTTTGCGACACCACTCCCATCGCGAAACTTGGAACCTCGTGCTCCAACCACGCGAAGTATGACCGGCGCAGCTCGTTGCCCACGTTGGGAATAACGTACACGTCGGGCGCGACGAAGACCCTGGGGTTGCCCGGCTCGTAGTAGATGAACATTTCGGCGGCCACGAGGATGGTCGGATCGCCGAGCCACGATTTCAGGGCGGCCTGCATATAGGCTTGAGGAACGAAATGAAACATACCTACTGGCGGGAGAATTTCGTGGGCCTCCGGGTAATACACTCCATCATCGGGCTCCGGTGGACGAGCCCGCCCTGGTGGGACAATGCGACGGGTGGTCATCGGGTTACTCCGAACGTAAATGGGGATTTTCGGCCTCCGCCGGCGCGTTCACCGCCCTGGGCGCGGCGCGGCGGGTGCTGGCCCAGTAGGCCACGACGATCAACGCCGGCATGGCGAGGATTATTATGCCGATAATGATGACGATGGTGAGTTCGGTGAAGCCAAGGGTGCCCAGCAGGATGTGGCTGAGCGCCTCCATGATCCACTGGAGCAGCGTGGGGTCGGCTTCCCCGTGATGCTGCCCCAGGGCGGCCAGTATCGCCGCGATGGTTATTCCAGTCATCCCCGTCACCTCCGGGAGTGGGAGTACGGGAAATCGGCCCTAATAGCGCGTGGCGCCGCCGGCGGCTGCCGTGGCCAGCTGCGGGCCGCCTTCGGCCGGCCGGGGGTTGTAACGCCCGGAGTAGTGGTATTCCTTGATGCTGTAGGCGGCGATGGACGCCGGAATCAGCGTCAGCCCCGCGATGAGGAAGGGCCAGAAGTAGCTCTCTCCGAACCACTCGTAAGCGTAACCGGCGAACTGAATGCTGAAGAAGGAGCCAATCTGGTGGGAGAAGAATACCCAGCCGCTGATGGTGCCCAGGGCGCGGAACCCGTACACGTCCGCCGTCAGCGTGGACGTCAGCGGCACGCTGGCCACCCATGACATTCCCGACAGCAGCGCGAAAGCCACCAACCCCAGCATGGGGTGGCCGAATACGGGCAGGAACACCAGGCACATGAACGCCACGCCGCGAGTGGCATACACCAACGACAGCACGTTCTTGCGGCGCATCCGGTCGCCCATGAAGCCGGTGATGATGACTCCGGCGGCGTTGAGCCCGGTCATTACGCCGAACAGCAACGCGGCGAAAACCTTTTTCTCATCGAAGGTCATCCACAGGAAGTTGACCGTTTCCGGGAGGATGTCTTCAGCGTAAGGGATGAAGTGAATGCTCAACAGGCCGGTGGTAATGCCGCAGACGACGTATGCGCCCGATAGTTGCCACATGGGAGGCGTCTTGAAACACTGCCGCCAGCTATTCACCTCGTAGTGACCGCCGGATGGCCCCCGTTGGGGGGCGCTGCCGGCGGGGAGGTCTTCAGGATTCGGGTCGCCATCGGGGTTCAGGCCCATTTCCTGCGGATTGGGGCGCAGGAAGAACACGGCCAGGGGCGCGGACAGGAACACCACCATGGCGCCCAACAGGAACCACACGGTGCGCCAGCCCACCAGTTCCATGCCGGCGATATTCAGGGTGGCGTTGTCGATGACGCCCATCAGGTACGCGGCGAAGGGGATCATCAGCAGGCCACCGATGGAGGTGCCGGCGGCGGCCAGGCCGGTGGCCTTGCTGCGCTTGCGCCGGAACCAGCGCACCACCAAGGCCAGCATATTGGTGATGGAGGCCGCGCTGAGGCAGGTGTTGATGACGATGGAGAAGACGAAGATGAACCACAGCAGGTCCAGCGGTATGCTGACGACGCCCAGGTTCACCATGTGTTCCAGGTCCATCATGAAGGCCAGGCTCATGATGGCGAGACCCATTATGGAGAGGCCGATGCCGAACACCCGGCGGGGACCGTACTTGTCGAACAGGGCGCCCATGATGGGTTGCATGGCCCCGTTGAGTAAAAAGCCTATGGAGCCCACCCAGGAGATGTCGGAGCGGTCCCAGCCGAAGGTGGGTTCCATCTCGGTGACGAAGAGGCCAAATCCCTGCCGCCCCGGCATGGACAGGAAGGACACGAAGAAGCAGGTGGCGACGATGTACCAGCCAAAGTACATCGGCGCGGTGACCGGCGCGGCGGATTTGGAAGTCATACGCCCTCTGGATCCACAGGTTCCGTGAACGACGGTACGAAGGCCGTCAGGTATCGTGCCATCATAACAGGGTGGTATGAAGGGCGCTAGTGGAGCGCCACCTCCCGCGCGCCCGATTTGTCAACGACAGGAGGCACAAGCGGATGCGCGAGAAGACACCGCCCACGCGCTTCCGAGGTGGCTGTACTGATCGAGCTTCAGCGTCTCCCCGCGTCAGAATCCGCCTGGTACGCCGGAGCGTCAAAGAAGATTTGCCCGTCGATGAACGGCAGGATCTTGTGGCCTTCGCGCAAGAAGACGCGGACGCGGGATCCGATCTCCACATGCTCCACGTGGGACTTTATCACCTGGACCTGCTGTATCGACGGCAACTCCACCGTGTACATATGAAAGGCCCCCAGAAACTCCCGGCCTATCACCACACTGTCGCCGGCGGGGTCCGGAGTTATGTCCATGCAGTCCGGGCGCACCATAACCTGCAAGACCTTGCGCTCGGGCCAGGGAGAGGGCCAGAACGTTGGCCACGGCGCGCTTCCCACCTCGCAGGCTAAGCGATCGCCATCCTGCCAGGCGGGCAGGAAATCAGCCTTTCCGAAAAACTCGGCAGTGAAGCGATTGTCGGGGCTGTGGAACACCCGCTCCGGTGACCCCAGTTGCTCAATGCGGCCCTCGTTCATCACCGCAATCCGATCCCCGATCTGCATGGCCTCTTCCTGGTCGTGGGTCACACAGACCACGGTGGCTTCCCGTTCCTTGAGGATGGCGCGTACTTCCGCGCGCAGTTGGCTGCGCAGGCCGGTGTCCAGGCTGGAGAAGGGTTCGTCCATCAGTATCAGGTCCGGCTCGGGAGCCAAAGCCCGGGCCAGCGCCACCCGCTGCTGCTGACCGCCGGATAGCTGGTGGGGGTAACGGGCGTCATAGCCTTCCAGGTTCACCAATCGCAGGGCTTCAGCCACCTGCGCTTTGCGTCGCCTTCCCTTGGCCAGGCCGAAGGCGACGTTCTGCGCCACCGTCAGATGGGGGAACAGGGCTCCTTCCTGGAACACCATGCCTACCCGACGCTTGTCCGGACTCACGTTGGCGCCCGGGCCGTACACCAGCCTGTCCCCGATATGGATGGTTCCGGCGTCCGGCGTCTCGAACCCGGCGATCAGGCGGAGCATGGTAGTCTTGCCGCATCCGCTGGGTCCCAGCAGACACAAAATCTCCCCGCGCTCCAAATCCAAGTCAACCTCCGCGACCGCTCTGACGTCGCGAAAGGACTTCCATAACCCGGACAACCGCAGCGCATAGCGCCCCGAAATCGGAGCGCTGACGGCCGATTGCGCGTGGTCATTAGACGGAGCGAACAGCATACAAAGTACGCATAGGATATTAATGTGAATGCGGCAAGAAAACAGGCGTCAGTCTATCGACGAGTGATAGAGCTGTCAATACATTTGCCACGCCTGGTCAGGGAAATCGCATATGAACGCACACCCCCGTCACTCCGGCTTTCGCCGGAGTCCGGAGACCGCTGAGCGGTTGATTACCTCAACGAAACTGACGGTTTAGGTTACTGGATTCCGGCTTTCGCCGGAATGACGGTGGTTAAACGGTTCATATACGATGGCAGGCACGCCTTGTTTATGTGTATTGAACCGTATAGTAAGCATCCACCGCATATCGGTGTGCGCTTTCTGAAACGGTGGGATTGCGTAGGTCCCCAGTCCCTCCTCCCCCAATCGCCGGTTCGCCGGCTACTCCAGGTTTCGCAGCAGACTCCCGAAGCCGTCTATCGGCTTGGTCCAGCCCAGGCGGCGCAGGGCCATCCAGATGGATGCCTGGTTGACGGTGATGACCGTCTTGCCCAGCCGCTGTTCCAGCTCTTCCGCCGCGTCCAGGGCGCGCCAGGCCGTGCCGGGCAGAAAGATGGTGTCGGCCTCTTCCTGAGCCACCGTCAAGACGAAGTCGATGATGGCCTGGGGCGGGTCCATGTCGATTTCCCGGGGGTTCATGGAGTCCTGCATCCACGGCTCGCCGTCGGCGCTGAGCACCTCGAAACCGGCCTCTTCCAGCAGCGGCTTCAGGCGGTTGCGCAGGTGGAAGTTGCGGTAGGGGCCGGCGATGCTCAGCTTGCGGCTGCCCATGTGCCGCATGGCGGAGATGCACGAACCCACGGCGGTTACCGACTGGATGCCGCTGGCGTCCTCCATGATTTTCGCCATCATCCGGTCGTATTCCAGGTAGCCCTTGTGCCAGGTGCCGGAGGTGCAGGCATAGACCAGCACGTCGGGGCCGATGTTGGACAGGGCGCTGGCGCCCCGGGCCACGTCGTCGTTCATCTTGCCCACGTCGAACCCGAACAGCGCCCAGTCGATTTCGTTGGCTTCGGCGCTGGTCATGCTGAGCCGGTGCCCGGAGTCGGTGGAAGTCTCCGGCTGGCTGCCCCAGGCCCCGTTCCACATCCGCTCAAAATGCACCGTGATCTCCGGCGGCACCACCCGGTAGAAGTCGGGTTCCACCACCGGATTGGTGGCGGGAACCAGGGCGCCGATACGCTGCGTGTTGGTCAGATTAGCCATATTCTTCCGCTCCAGTACGTTTGAGGGCGTATTATACAAGCCGGTTTAGGGGCGGCATTACGGCCTTACCAACCGGCGAGGAACACACACTATGGAATTGCGGTTCAACCGGGAACTGAAAGCATATTGCGACGATTTTGTGACTGTCCGCCGGCTTCTTCGAGAACAGGGCGCAGTCTTCGTCGAGGTCAAGGAGCAGGTAGATCACTACTACCACCTGCCGACCGGGAGCGCCAATGAGGAGACGCGCCGGCTCAAGCTTCGCGTTGAGAAGGGTAAGGGGGAGCTGATCTACTACTGCGACCGGCAGGAAGCCGGCGGCAGAACCAGCCGGTTCCAGTTGTCAGAGGCCGATGATCCTCGCATGGGCGAAGTCCTTGCCGCGGCCCTCGGCGTCAGGGCCGTCGTCCACAAGCAGCGGGAATTTTGGCGCAAGGACAACGTAAAATTCCACCTGGACACCGTGACAGGCGTGGGCCGGATCCTTGAGGTGGAGGTGCAGGACGCGGCTGGCTGCGACATAGACACGCAGTTGGACGAATACCGCCGCCTGTTCGCGCCCTGCTTGGGCAGCGACATCGTAGGTTCCAATGAAGACCTTGTTGTTGTCGAGGCCAAGTTGTCATGACAAACCCCGTCATTCCCGCGAAAGCGGGAATCCAGAAAGCCCAGGGCTCGCAACGATGCGATCTGATGACGTCTCTGGATTCCGGCTCAAGGCCGGAATGACGGGTGGGATGGCAACGCCTCACTGAGTCTGAACAGTTGCCTAATTCCCCGTCTTGATGAAATCGGCGACGCGCTCGGCGATCATCATGGTGGTGACGTTGGTGTTGGCGCGCACCACGTCGGGCATTATTGATGCGTCGGCGACGCGCAGGCCGGCGACGCCGCGCACGCGCAGTTGCCGGTCAACCACGGCCATGGGGTCGTCGTCCGGCCCCATCTTGCAGGTGCCCGAGATGTGATACGACGTGCTGATGTTGCGGCGCAGCCAGCCGTCCAGCGCCTCGTCAGACTCCAGGTCGGCCGGCGTGGGCGCGGTGATCTCCTCGATGATGCTGCTGTAGGCGCTGTGCTGCAGTAGGGAGACGCACAGCCTGACCGCCTCCCGCAGTCGTTGCCGGTCCCAGTCCTCTTCCAGGTAGCGGTAGTCCATGCTGGGCGACGTGTTCGGGTCGGCGGACTCCAGCCGCAGCTCGCCCTTGCCGGCCGCCAGATACAGCCCGCAGTTGACGGTGTGGGCCGGATTGTCGTCTCGCACCACGGTGTTCAGGGACGCCGGCGAAAGGATCATGTCGTTGGGCGTATCCGAGCCGGTGGCGGTGTAGCGCAGCCGCAGGGCCCGCATTCCGTTGGGGTCCTGCGGAACGTCCTCCCGGACCATGAAACGCACCGACACGTTGGGGTGGTCGCGCATATTCTGGCCCACTCCCGGTAGCTCCACCGCGACGGGGATGCCGTGGGCCGCCAGCTGGTCGGCGGGGCCGATGCCCGACAGCATCAGCAGTTGCGGCGAACCCACCGCGCCGGTGCATAGGATGATCTCGTCGCCCTCGACGACATACGTCTCGCCGCCGCTCTCCACCTCCACCCCAACCGCTCGTGGTGAGCCTGTCGAACCAGGTAAGCCTGTCGAACCACTCTCCAGCACCACGCGGTTGGCCTGGACGTTGGGGCGGATGGTAAGGTTCAGCCGGTGGCGCACAGAAGAGATGTAGGACAGAGCCATGCTCATCCGCACGCCGTCGATGTTGTTCTCGGCGCGCAGGCTGACCCCGGTGGCTTCGGGATGGTTCACGTCGGGATGGAAGGGATATCCGGCGGCGGTGGCGGCTTGGAAGAACGCCTCCTGCGACGGTGGCCAGGTCTCGCGCTGATGATGTCGCACGGGCACCGGCCCGTCGGTGCCGTGGAAGTCGTCGTGAAAGTCGGCGTCATTCTCCAGCTTGCGGAAGTAGGGCAGGCACTCCAGGTATCCCCACCCGTCGTTGCCCCAGGCTTCCCAGGTGTCGTAATCCTCCGGCGCGCCCCGGATGAAGGTCTGGCCGTTGATGGCGCTGGAGCCGCCCAGCACCTTGCCCCGCGGCACGGGCATCGGACCCTGATCGGCGGTGGCCGTGCCGGTAAAGGACCAATTGTAGGGCGAACCGGCGGCGCGAGCCTCCAGGTTCACCGTCCCCCAGCCCAGCTTGAGCATATCGGGCAACTGATTGAAGTCGGGAAAATCAGGCCCGGCCTCCAGCAACAGCACCGACCGCTCCGGGTCCTCCGAAAGCCGCGTCGCCACGATGCACCCAGCCGTGCCGCCGCCAACAACGATATGATCGTATTTCATGGGAATCGCTCCCTATTTGCCTGCGGTGAGTTGGATGGGCGCATTGTACAGCGAGATCGTGGCCCGATGAGCTTTAATCGGTTAGTTCGGTCAAACCGTATTTTCGTCGCCACCTTCGGTTCGTTTCGACCATGGAGTTGATTTCGTCTTCATCCAATCCAGCCAATTTCATCAGATGGAGTTGAAACAGCGCAGACATATTGTCTCGGACCGCGACAAAATCTCGGGGTTTGTCAACTCTGTGATTGGTAGTGGACTCGTCGTAGTGAGTCAGATAGTTGCGAGTTTCGTAAACGCGGTTGATGAATGCCCTACGTTCTTTGGGTCCACCGAACCATTGGTCAAACGGCTCTACCAACCTTCTGAGCCGAGTTCGGAACGAAAGGTGATTCTGATTGGCTATTCTCGGTCCTAGCCAATCCCATTCTTGTTTGGAGCACACTCCGCATATTTTGTGCATTAGGTCGTCAAAATCGGCTTGAGGCAAAGCAGTCTCCTGAGACGCCCTTCTGTGGAGGGTCTCCAATCCCTGTGCCAACCAAAGCAACTCCACATCCCAAAATGGCGACGCCTGAGCTTTCGATGAAAAGTACAAGCGGATCGCTGGCATGAATTGATCCCAGTTGTCAAGCCATGTGGGCAGAAGCATTTTGATGCGGTTAGCTACGTCTGGATAGCGAAATAAAGCTTCATGCCACTGGATCGTCGGCCTGCTATCGTTCCAAGGTGCATACATGCCATATACTGAAATGGGGATCTTGCGACCGTCCCGACTATCGGCATCCAAATAGCCGGTCATCGACTCAATACAAACGACTTGGTCGAGCGCCAGTGACAGAAAATAAGAAATGCGAAGCGCTAGATCAGTATAGTGCGCCAGCGGTTTCGTCTCTTTGGAACTTAACAATATTTTCGAAGTTTGGCGCACCCCCGCATCTGTCTGGAGCCGGGTCAGGTTTCCTTGCGTGTGCCAGTCGAAACGAAAAGTGACATCCGTCCCTTCAGCAAGCGCAAAACAGATAGGGTCAAGCGGATAGTATCGGATCCAAAAACTGTTCCCCTCATCATCCCAGCCTGTCTCGATCCCTGAAGTATCCAACCAAACATCCAGCCCTTCTACTGAGAAACTGAACTCCTGGAAGCACAGTTCCTCCCCTTCCTCGTATTGCGCCCCAATACAAACGACTTCCGCTAACACGCTGGCGTTGATCGATACCGACCGAAGCGCTGGGTTGTTGCTTGCTACCCAACACCTGTCCAATGTCACAGGACCCCCTTGGGCGACGGTCCCCACTATACGTCGGATTGGCACGCCGGTATCTGACCTAGCCAAAGCGACAGGCAATCCCAGATCAACGACCGGTCCAGACAAAGCGACGGTGATTTCACCTTCCTGAGAAATGTTGAGGGTGCCTGGGATTTTGGTTTCAGGCGTGTCGGGTTGCCAAAATATGCCTTGCGTGTTGATCGGTTCGGTGATTCTCATGCTGGACGCCTTTTGGTAGTTCGAAGAATGATTTCTAGGTCTTCCCGCCTGAGCTCGTGAACGTTAAGGATGGGACATTATTCTATCAGTCGAAGCCACCGATTCGTCCCCACCTACCAACATCCTAGCAGACGCAGCCTAAACAAATTGGATTTCACGGTGGTAGCGTTGCAAATTAGGTGGGTTAATTTCTCGTCTTTCCCGCGAAAACGGGAATCCAGTAGCGTATTCTGGGCTCCGGCGGAAGCTGGAGTGATGGATTGTCAACCAAACCGCCTAAATCGCAACGCGATCCGTCAGTGGGCATATTACTGCGCAGCAGTTGGTCGACATCCCGATCGAGTAGTATCCTCACGTCAATCAACCCTGCTTGCGAGGATTTGAGATGCTGAACCATGCCCCTGTGGAGAGTGTCGCGGAGGCTTACCTGGAGTTGCTGGCCGCCCGTGGAATTGATTATTTCTTCGGCAACGGCGGGACGGATTTTGCGCCCATCATCGAGGCCTACGCCAAGCGGCAGGTGCAGGAATTGCCGGCGCCGCATCCCATTCCGGTGCCCCACGAGGTTACCGCCGTGAGCATGGCCCACGGCTATACGATGATCACCGGCCGTCCGCAGGTGGTGATGGTGCATACGGTTCCCGGCACCGCCAACGCCATCGGGGGCATCGTCAACGCGGCGCGCTCCAACGTGCCCATGCTGTTCAGCGCCGGCCGGACGCCCATCACCGAGGGCGACGCCCGGGGTTCCCGCGACGGCAGCATTCACTGGGCGCAGGAGTCCTTCGACCAGGCGGCAATGGTGCGCGAGTGGGTGAAATGGGATTACGAGCTGCGCCACGGCGCCGACCTGGAAAGTCTGGTGGACCGGGCCTTTGCCATCGCCGAGTCCCCGCCGGCCGGACCGGTGTACCTGACCATGCCCCGGGAGGTGCTGGCCGAGGAGATCGACGGCCTGTCGTACCGGGACGCATCCCGGCAGCAGAAGGCCGGCGACCGTATGCCCACGCCGGAGGCCATCGGGTGGGCGGCCCGGGCGCTGGCCGGCGCCCGCAATCCCATCCTAGTCACCCGGGGCGGCGGCAAGGATCCCCGGGCGGTCGCTCCGCTGGTGGAGTTGGCCGAGCTGCTGGGCATGGCGGTGTTCGAGTCGGGGGCGCTGTACGCTAACTTCCCCAAAAATCACGCCCTGTACGCCGGGTCGGACATTGGGTCGGCGCTGGCCGACGCGGACGTGGTGGTGGTTCTGGAAGCCGACGTGCCCTGGACGCCCAAGCGACACCAGCCGGCCGAAGGCTGCCAGGTGATCGGCATCGGCGATGACCCGCTCTTTTCCGCCTATCCGGTGCGCGGGTTCCAGGTTGACCTGAACCTGGCCGGCACGCCTCGGCTGGTCATCCAGGCTTTGGTGGATACGGTCCGGGAGATTGGCGTCGATGCGGCGGCGGTCAAACAGCGGACCGGCGAGTGGGAGCGTCGCAACGACGAGATGCGGGCCGGCTGGCATCGTCAGACGGTGGCCGCCAGCGAACAGACGCCCATCAGCAAATCGTGGTTCACCAGGTGCCTGTCCGATGTGCTGGACGACGATACCATCGTGCTGAACGAACTGGGCATCGACGCGGTGCAGATCGACATCAGGAGGCCGGGCAGCTTCTTCGGCGTCCCGGTGTCCGGCGGCCTGGGCTGGGGGGTTGGCGCGGCGTTGGGGGCGAAACTGGCCGACCGGGACCGAACCGTGATCTGCTGCGTCGGCGACGGGTCGTACATCTTCGGATCCGGCACGGCCGGCCACATCGTGTCCGACGCGCAGCGACTGCCCATTCTGACCATCGTGTGGAACAACGGCATCTGGAACGCCGTGCAGAGCGCGACCCGAGGCACCTACGCCGACGGCTACGCGGTGCAGACCAACAACTTCGCCGTCACCACGCTCTCCCAGTCGTTCCAGTACGAGCTGATCTGCCAGGCGGCCGGCGGCTACGGCGAGCGGGTGGAGGATCCGGCGGAGGTGCCGGCCGCGCTGGAACGCGCCCTGAAAGCCGTGCGCGAGGAGAAGCGTCAGGCTTTGCTCAACGTGATAGGGCAGTAACGGGTTCAAACGTTGACAAACCACGCCGACAATCACCCTTCGGCCCCTCCGGTAGTCGTCGGCATTACCGGGGCCAGCGGGGCCGTCATTGCCCGGCGGCTGGTTGACGCGCTGCTGGAGCGGGAGACGCCGGTGGCGGTCGTGGCGTCCAACGCGGCCCGCATGGTGTGGCAGGAGGAGCTGGACGAGTCCTACAACGACACGGCGGCCCGCTGGGTGGAGAATCCGCATTTTCGCCAGTACGCCATCAGCGACCTGTTTGCCCCCATCGCCAGCGGCACCTTTCCCACCGCCGGCATGGTCATCGCGCCGGCCAGCATGAACTCCGTGGCGTCGCTGGCCCACGGCCTGACGCCCAACCTGCTGCTCCGCGCCGCCGACGTTACGCTGAAGGAGAACCGCCGGTTGGTCCTGATCCCCCGGGAGACGCCGCTCCACGCCATCCACCTGGAGAATATGCTGACCCTGTCTCGGCTGGGCGCGACCATCCTCCCGCCGGAGCCGCCCTTCTACTTGAAACCGCTGGACATCGACGGCGTGGTACGCTTCGTCGTGCAGCGCGCCCTGGTGGCCCTGGGCGTCGCTGACCGCCTGCCCGACGATATGCAGTACCGCGACCGGGAACGGTAGCCCAGGGGCGTTGCGTATAATGATGATACCGGCAGAGCCGGCGTCATCACACTAGGAAGGGAAGGCGGATGGTCGAGGCCAAAATCGCCGTCAAGCATGACCCCAGGGCGGCCAGCGTGGCCCGCCGGGTTCACGATACCCTCAACCCGGTGCAGACCATCCTGTTCGGCTCCCGCGCCCGGGGCGACTACCGGTGGTACTCGGACATTGACATCTTTGTCATCACCGGGGGCGAAACGGCGTCGGATTACCGGGAGCACGCCAAAAGCGTTGCCGAACAGGCGCGCAAAGAGCTGCTGCCGGAAGCTGACAAGATAGACGTAATCTGCTGGACGCTGGAGAAATTCCTCCATAGCCGTTGCTTGAAGAACAACCTGGCCAATTACGTCGCCCGGGAGGGGGTGCCAATCATGCCGCCGGAAATATCCGGTTACTCCAGCGACTACGGCGAAGAAGCCATCGACTGGGACAATGTCAGAACCAGGGTCAGGGACGCCATCGGAAACGCGGATACTCTCCAAAACGCGCTGGACATCAATCGCGCCAACGAGAAAGCTTTTGGCCACATCGCCCAACAGGCGTTGGAACACGCTTACAAGGCCCTGCTGGGAGCCAACGGGCACAATTATCCGGTGGGTTGGCAAGGACACGACCTGGCTGGACTGATCGCGTTGGTTCGGGAACGGCTGGACTTGCCGGCGGATTTCCCGGTGCCCGGTGAATATCACAGCTACCTGACCGAGTACGCCGGCAGCGCTATTTACGCCGATGACCTGCCGCCCCTCAACCGCAGCCGAATCCATCGGGAAATTCCCGCCGCGGTAGAGCAGTTGATGAGGCTCATCGTCGAAACCTCCGGCTACGATCCCGGATCCGACCCCGCAGCAACGCAGTAGCCGTGCGGCATGGGCAAAATCATCTACTACGTCGCCGCCAGCCTCGACGGCTACATAGCCGATGCCGACGGTGGCGTGGGCTGGCTGCCGGAGGGGGATCCTGACGACTACGGGTACGCCGATTTCTACGCCGGCGTTGACGCGCTGGTGATGGGGCGGCGCACCTACGACCAGGTTTTGGGTTTCGGCGAGTGGCCCTACGCCGGCAAGCCCGCGTATGTTTTCACCAACAGTACGCCGGATGACCACCCCCATGGGGTTGAGTTTGTCAGCGCTTCGCCAACGGAGTTCGCACAATCAGTCGCGGCGCGTTACCCCGGCGTCGTATGGCTGGTGGGCGGCGGGAACCTGGCGGAGCAGTTCCGGCTCGCCGGCCTGATCGACGAATACCTAGTCCACGTGATTCCTGTGATTCTGGGGCGCGGCATTCCCCTCACATCACCCAGTCATTTCACATCCCCCCGTCATTTCACATCCCCCCGTCATTCCGGAGAAAGCCGGAATCCACCACCGACGCGGCTGGAACTGGTCGAGTCTCAATCCTACGGTGCCGGCGTGGTGATGCTGCGCTACCTCCCTCGCCCCCCTCTGGATTCCGGCTCAAAGCCTGCCCCGTACTAGATACGGGGTCCGGAATGACGGATGTAGAAGTTAGCGCGATGGCCCACCTTACCGGCGGCGACAAGCGGCGTTACGTGGCGGAGATGTTCGCCCGCATCTCGCCGCGCTATGATCTGATGAACTCGCTGATGACCGGCGGGCTGCATCACCGCTGGAAACGGGACACCGCCCGCCTCACCGCCGCCGGCGTGACTGGAACGAAGCGTGGGGGAACGGGCGGGATCGGGGCAATGCTGGACATCGCCACCGGCACCGGCGACCTGGCCTTTGCCCTGGCGAACTGCGCTGGAGTAACCGGCGTCGTTGGTGTTGATTTGCTTCCGGAGATGCTGTCCATCGCGACCCGACGGCGGCGGGCCGTCCGGCAACGGGGCGACGTGCCTATTACCTTCGTGCAGGGCGACGCCCTGCGGCTGCCCTTCCCCGATAATTCCTTCGCCGGCGCCACTGCCGGGTTCAGCCTGCGCAATATGCCCGACGTGCCCGCCGCCATCAACGAGATGGCCCGCGTGGTGGTCCCCGGCGGGCGGGTAACCACCCTGGAGCTGACGCCCATGCGTCCCGGCATACCGGCATTGTTGGGGCGTTTCTATTTTCACCAGTTTGTGCCTCTGCTGGGCCAGCTGGTGGCGGGAGACCGGGCCGCCTATACCTACCTGCCCGACAGCGTGGACTATTTCCTAACGGCCGACGGACTGGCCGACGTGTACCGTCAGGGCGGACTGGCGGGCGTGGGCTACCGCCGGCTGGGCCTGGGCGGCGTGGCCCTGCACTTCGGCGACAAGCCTGCGTAATGCAGGGCCCGGTTGAGACGTCAGTGCTATGTTCGTTTTATTGAAAAGTAGCCGCGTTTCTACCATACTTCAAACATCGCCGGCTGGTATGGTGGCGCTGACCGTTGCGGTCGGACGGGAGGGCAATCTTGGGTCAGGCAAGGCGCGGCGTCGGCGGGCCGGAAAAGCCCGGGATGGGCCGGCGAATCGAGGGGCACGTCCAGGGCAAAACGCTGGCCGGCCTCATGCGGCTGGTGCCGATTCTGGTTACCGTATTCGTGCTGGCCTTCATCATCGGCCACACCGACGACTTCGTGCGGCCGATGCCCTTTGTTAAAGACCGACCGTGGGATTTTCCCGGCGTCGGCCTAATCGCGATAATCCTCATTTTCTACCTGGTGGGATTGCTGATCTCCAACACGGTGGGCCGGCGGATGATGGACGCGATGGACCGGGTATTGAGCAAGGTTCCGGTGGTCAAGAACATATACGGGGTCACCGAGCAGGCCACCACACTGTTGGCGTCGGATTATCACTTCAGCCGGGTAGTTTTTCTTGAATGGCCCCGGGAGGGCATGGTGGCCATCGGATTCGTCACCGGACGCGCTTTTTCCCAAAGAGGCGAACACTCCCTGGCCATCGTGTACATTCCCACGATCCCCAATCCCACCTCCGGCAATATGGCCTTCGTCAACGAAGACGACCTTTTTGAAACCGATCTGTCAGTGGAAGACGCCATCAAACTGATTTTCTCCGGCGGCATCGTCCTGCCCGACCGTCTGTTTCTGGGACGCCTGCCCCGGGAGCCGCAGGAGGGCGAGTTCATCGGACGCTTTGAAACTCGCTCGGAGTAGCGAAGGCCAACCCGAAACACCCGGAGAGGCCGGGCATCAACAGATATTCGTTGTATAATGACTTATGTAACATCCATTTTCGGGAGGTATGACATGAACCGAACGCAACGTGATTTAGTGGTCCTGGCAGCCGGCATTGGCATCGGCGTCGGGCTGGGCATGCTGCTGGCTCCCCGCAGCGGACGGGAAACCCGCGAGGTATTGCAGCGCACCGCCACCCAGGCCGCCGACCGAGGCCGCGACTACTGGCAGCGCATCCGCAGCCGCGGCGGCAACTCGGAAGTCGTCGATGTCGTTGAAGCAGAGGACTAGTCGCCACCTGTCGCCGGAGGGGTCGGAACGTATCCGACCCTCCGGCCTTTTAAACAACGGGAAGGAACCACCATATGCCGCCAGACATATTGTCGATTGTTCGGGATATTGCCATCATCGTGATGGCGGTGATGGTGACCGTAGCGGCGGCAACGCTTACGGTAGTTGTACTGAAGATATTTCCCGCGCTCCGGCGGGGTGCGCGTAATTTTGAAATCGCTTCCCGGTTGATGCTGGAGACATCGTCACGGATCTCCGGCCTGGTGGCCATGGGCAGTGAACTCGGCATTTTCCTCTGGGATCTGATAAACCGCTTTCGTAACCGTGATAATGCCGAACCACCGGCCGAGAACAACAACGCTCAGCAGAACTGATCGAAGTGCCCCACCGCTTCGCCCGGCTTTGTCGCCAGGGCAATCGCATCATAGTCCATACACTCGTCGCTCCGGCGAAAGCCGGAGTCCAGAAGCTGTAAATTGAAAGGATCGCGAAGGTAATTGCGGGTTTCGGCTACTGGATTCCGGCTTTCGCCGGAATGACGAGGATGGTGCGATTGCCCTGGCCTTGTCGCTGTTTGGCAGCCTGCGCTATAATTACCGTGGCACACTATTTGCGCGAGCGGCGTGTGATGGCAAACATTTTCGACAAGTTGCAACCAATAGTTGAGCGATATCACTCCATTGAGGAGGAGATGGCGCAGCCGGAAGTTGCCGCCGATTTCGCCCGGTTGCGAGAACTCAACCGGGAGCGTTCTGGCCTGGAAGAACTGGTCGCCATTGATAGCGAGCATCGCAAGCTGTTTGAAGAACACGCCGACCTGCGCGCGCTGGTCAGCGAGGGCGGCGACCCTGAACTGGTGGAGATGGCCCAGCAGGAACTGGAAGAGGTGGAAAATCGCCTTGGCACGCTGGCCCAGCAGTTGAAAATCGCCCTGCTGCCCAAGGACCCCAACGACGAGCGGGACGTGATCGTTGAGATACACGCCGCCGCCGGAGGGCAGGAAGCATCCCTCTTTGCCGCCGACCTCTACCGGATGTACCAGCGTTTCGCCCAGGAGCAGGGCTGGGCCGTGGATATCCTGGACTCGAACCCGTCGGACCTGGGCGGTTTCAACCGCATCGCCTTCTCGGTGGACGGCAGAAATGCCTTCAGCCGCCTCAAGTTTGAGGCCGGCGTGCATCGCGTGCAACGGGTTCCGGAAACCGAGGCCCAGGGGCGCATCCACACGTCCACCGCCACCGTCGCCGTGCTGCCCCAGGCTGACGAAGTTGAGGTTAACATCAAGGAAGACGACCTGCGCATCGACATCTTCCACGCCGGCGGGCACGGCGGGCAGAACGTCAACAAAGTGGCCACCGCCGTGCGCATCGTCCACGAACCCACCGGCCTGGTGGTGGTGTGCCAGGACGAGCGTTCCCAGTACAAGAACAAGTCCAAGGCCATGACCATCCTGCGCAGCCGGCTCTACTCCGCCGAGCAGGAGCGTCACCAGGCTGCCATCTCCAACAGCCGCAAGGCGCAGGTGGGCAGCGGCGACCGCAGCGAGAAAATCCGCACCTACAACTACCCGCAGGACCGCATCACCGACCACCGCATCGGCCTCACCGTCCACGGCGTGCAGCGCCTGATGGACGGGGGACTGAGCGACATCATCGACCGTCTCATCGCCGATGACCAGGAACGCGGCCTGGCCAGCGTCTCCGCCTGATTTACCCCTTCACTACATGCTTGTACGGGGGCGAATGATTATTCGCCCCTACATATTGAATCGCCATGCCCAACCTTCGCACCGTCATCCAGGACACCCATCGCACCTTGGAAGAGGCCGGCATACCCGACGCCCGCCTGGAAGCGGAGGTAATGGTCATGGATGTGATGCGGATGCCTCGTCAGGCCATCTTCGCCGAGCAGGAATCCCAGGTTTCGCCCCAGCAGGAGGAGCAGTTGGCGGCCATCGTGGAGCGGCGACTGACCCGCGAGCCGTTGGCCTACATCCTCAACTACCGTGAGTTCTACGGCGTTAACCTGCTGGTCAACCGGGACGTGCTCATTCCCCGTCCCGAAACTGAGACCATGGTGGAGCACGCGCTCTTCATGGCGCTGATGGGCATGGAAAGCCGCGAGTTGGTCATCGCCGACGTGGGAACCGGCACCGGCGCCATCGCCGTCAACCTGGCCATCCACCTGCCCGCCGCCCGCATCTACGCCTGCGACGCCTACGACGCCACCCTGGACGTGGCCGCCTACAACGTGCGGATGCACAACGTGGCCGACCGGGTGACCCTGCTGAAAGGCGACCTGCTGGAACCACTGCCGGAGCCGGTGGACGTAATCGTCGCCAACCTGCCCTACCTGCCCACCGAACGCATCCCCACGTTGCAGCCCGAAGTGCAGTGGGAGCCGACCGCAGCCCTGGACGGCGGACCCGACGGCCTGGACCACATCCGCCGCCTGATAACGCAAGCCTCGGCCGGCGACCGCCTCAAGCCCCACGGCGTCATCCTGCTGGAGATGGACCCGGAACAAATGGCCGAATCGCAATCACTTGCAGCGGCTGCGTTCCCGGAAGCGGAGATCACCGTCGAGCCGGACCTGGCCGGTCGGGATCGGGTGCTGTCGGTAAGCCTGGGCGGAGAACAGTACGACGATTAGGGCTGCGGGTCAGCCCAGACTTCCAAGGCGCGGATGAAATTGGCGATTAGTTCCTTCCCGGCGCGGATACCGCCGGCAGGTGGTGGGCCCCCGTAAAAGCGCTGGTGATAGGCGGTCGCCATCATATACTGACCGAATAGATGTGCGGGCGCACCTTCCTCGTCAATCAACCGAGTCATGGTTTGTTCCAGCAGTACGTGGGCGTGATGCTCCCAACCCCGCGCTTCTGCAACGGCTTTGATGGCATGAGCGGCTGCGCCCCAGAGCTTGTTGCTGGCCTCTTCCAATTCCCCGCGGGCCAGCTCATCTTCCACCAAGTCAAGGAAATGCCAACTGCGTTCCCGGTGATAGGCGACGGTGTTGGTTGTAGTCATTTCATCCGCCGTTGTCGTCGGTCAGCAGCAGGTAGTGGGGTTCGCCGAAGAGGTTCTGGCCGCGCAGCGCGTCGCCGTCGGCCGGCGCGACGCCTGCGTATGGGTCGATGCTGCCCCAGGGCGTGGAGCGGGAGGCGAACCGGAAGTGCTCGGTGCGTCCGTCGCGGAAGGTGACGTTCCAAACGATGTCCTGCCCCTCGTAGTGGGGCTGCACCTCGGCGCCCAAGGGCACAAAGTCGGCATAGCCGCGCACGTGGATGGCGTTTTCGGGGCACAGCTTGACGCAGGCGTAGCACTCGGAGCACATATCCGGCTCCTGGTTGCTGCCCTTGTTGACGATGCCGTCCAGGACCATCAGGTCGTTGGGACAGATATAGACGCACTGGGGGCCGCCATGGACGCCGGCGCAGGCGTTGCAGGCGGAGGGATCGACATAGGTAGGCACTCTCGGTTCTCCTCTGGATGGGCCATCATCAGACCCGGCGGCAAAAAGTCTGCGGGGAATTGTAACATCAAACGGTGGCCGGCGGCGGATGGCTACGGCGCGTGGGCGGCGGTTTCGAGCCGGCGCGCCAGGGCGTCAAAGTCCTCCGGGCATTTCTGGCGGATGGAGGGGATACGGCGGGGGGCTTCCTCACTCAGCGTTTTTCGCCCCCCACCTTGAGAGTTGGCTACGCCGCGCTGAACTGCCAGCGGTTCGAAGTATTGTTCCTTGACGTGGATCTCGGCGCGCACGTCGGCCCACCGCCACTCGCCGGGCAAGTCAAGGCCGGCGAGAACCCAAGTTTCCAGCTCTTGCCAAGCGTTTTCGGCATAGAAACGCACTCTGTCCCCGAACCGGGCTTGTATCTCGGCCTCAATATCGTCAAGCCTTTGCCGCCGTCCTGCCACACCGTCGCGGTCAACGCACAGTATGAATATGTCGGTCATTCCGCGGTTATCGCGGATGATTTCAACTATCGGTTCTGTTTTCAATGCCTCGCCGACGCCGCCTAACAACGGCTCCCGGCAAATATCGATATTTACGTTACGCGCGCCCAAGCGTCGGAAAAGACGGTGAAATAGCGGTTTGAGGATGTACTGGTCTTTGCGAAAGTCTTCGGGGATGATGAGTACGTTCATTCCTCGTCAAGCCCCCATTTGTCTTCGTCGTCATCGTCCAAGTGGTCAGTGTCAGCATCCCCTTCGGAAAACTTCATCGCCGTTTCCAGCCATCCGCTGGTAAATAGACGTTCCAGGCCGTGGGACTTCCGCAATTCCCGCAGGTTGTACAGGTCGGCGATGGGGCGGATCACGCTGTCCGACCAGTATTGGTCACGATAAGCCACGGACGTATGCTCAAAGGTTTCGTCGTTTATCCAGGCCAACAGAGCTGACGAGTGCGTGGTGGTGATTACCTGTATCTTGCCCTTGGCCGTCTGCCGTTCAATCAAGTCCAGAAGCAGCCACAGCCGGTTGGGGTGGATGCCGTTGTCAATTTCCTCGAAGAAGTAGGTTCCTTCGGTGTCCTCGTTAAGTAGCGCGGCTAGGATGCCCAGAAAACGCAGGGTGCCGTCCGAGGCACTGTACGCCGACACCTTGCGCCCGTTCCGCTCGACGATTTGGAGGTGGATGCGGCCGCTGGGATCTCGCGGAAAATCTAGTATCGGATCAAATCAGGAATTGCAGGGATAGAGGCGATGGAGTTTGGAGCGAGCATCCTGGGTGCTGAAACCCCAGTTGATGGTGGCCATGGCGACGTTGCGCCGGATCTGATACGCGTTGATGGCTCCAGCAAGTGCCACTTCGTCGCCGTGGCGTCTCCGGAGGCAGTCTCTGGTCAATACGCTGAACTCAATCTCCGCCATGTTGAGCCAACTGGCATGTTTGGGTGTGTGGTGAAACTCCAAGCGTTTCACGATGCGGCGGGCTTCGGCGGCGGGAAAGGTCTCGTAGAGAGAGGCCATGCGGTGGATGTTGAGATTGTCCAGGACCACTCGGATCACCGGGGCGTCGGGGTAGGCTTCGTCCGCCAGCCACTGCATCTGGTAGGCGAAGTCCTGCATGGTGCGGCGTTCGGTGATGGCGATATGCCGCCAGCCGGCCAACGGCTCACAGGCTAGGAAGAGGTTGCGGGTACCGGCGCGGCGATACTCATAGTCCTGCCGTCGTGGTCGCCCGGGTTGGGGAGGCAGCGGTCCCCGCACGTCGGCCAGCAGTTGGGTCGAGGTCTCGTCAAAACACACCACCGGACGGTCAGGGTCGTAGGGTTCGGCGTACAGGTCCAGCACGTCCTCCATTGCCGCCACAAATTCACCCCCTACTTTGGGAATGCACCACTGCTGCTTGCGCCACGGCTTGAGGACGTTTTTTTGAGTTTGAGGCGTACCGTCTCGTACGAGAGGCTCTCCACCACTCCCAACTCTACCATCTGGTCGGCCAGCAACTGCAAAGTCCAATGGTCGTGGCCCTCTGGGGCGTCGCTGCACGCCAGAGCAATCAGATGTGCCTCTCCCTTCTGGTCCAGTTTGCGGAAGCGGTTGGCCTGCACCCGGTCCCGCACCACGCCGTCCAAACCATCTGCGGCGTATCGCCGCTTGACCCGGTACACCGTGCCTTCGGACACGTCCAGAGCCGCCGCGATCTGTGGTACGTTCCAACCCTCATCTATCTTGATCAGGATGCGGGCTCGGGTGGTGATGCGCGCCGCGTGTTTGCCGCTCCGGATCAACCGGTTCAGTTCTTCTCGTTCCTCCTCAGTCAACTCTATGGTGTATCGCTTCCCGGACATGGCTGCTGCACCTCCCCGCAACCCGAATTTGCAGCCAGCATAAGGACTCCAACCGATCAGGTCCAAGACCTTCGATTATTGATTTGAACCAATACTAGGTCCTGTACGTCCATCGGCGTCAGCTCTTCAAACCACGACAGCAGGGTTTGCTTGCGGTCGGCGTCGGCGCAGATTGCTTCCAAAACGGAGGGCAGGTTCTGGCCGTAGTCTCCCAAAGTGGTTGCGCCGGGTATGGAGGGTTCGCGCATTTTTCCCGGCGAAAACTCCCAGAAACGCATACTCTGTATCGCGGAACAGAGGCGGGCCCGAATTTCATCAGCTACCGGATCGAAGCGAAGCAGACGGGTCAAAGCAGGCCGGGCTTCAGGGATGAAGTACGGGTCTGTTTCCGCGACTACGCTTCCCCAAATTGGCTGGTCGTCGATAGACATATTTTCGGTGAGCAAACGAAATCCATCATGCGCTCCAGGATCGATTCCAACCGTTATGGAATAGGAAAGCCGCTTTTCGTCTAGCACAAATCCTGCTTTAGCATAAAATTCGCCCATCCCATCGGAGGCAACTTGCCCGTGTCGCACAATTTCGTTGGGCGCGCCACGAATCGGCTCCCATTCAACATAGCCGCCCACCCCTAACTTGCCTCCTACAGCCTCCGCCAACGTGTACCCACGCCCGATGCCGTGCAGAAAGCGAAAGGCGTCGCGGATGTTGCTCTTGCCGCTGGCGTTGGCGCCGACGATCACCGTGAAAGGGCCGATTTTCAGCGTCTCGTCGGCGAAGTTCTTGAAATTGACCAGGCGAAGGGACGTAAGCATGGTGACGCTCCCGCAACCGTTGTCACGTTGGCTGCGTAAATTTCACTATACCAGAGCGGTACGCAAACCTACCCCGCCGGTGTTTCCGCCAGCCTCCGCCCCGCCGTCCGCGCCACTCCGAACCACAGCGTTACCAGCAGGCGGAGGCCGGCGGATATGCCGATGGCGCTGGACCAGCCGACCCAACCGGCGGCGGCGGCCAGCGGCAGCGCGCCGAGGTAGTGGAACCCGGGGGTGAAGTGGAGCACTCCCATCACCCGTCCGCGTATCTCCGCCGGGGACGCCAACTGGAGAATGGTCGTGGCCAGAGGCCATACCGTGCCCAGGCTCAAGATACCCACCACCAGGAACAGCGCCCACGCCACCCAGAACCAGGATGACCAGCCGAACAGCGTCAGCATGAGGCAGAACAGCACCAGGCAGGCCAGCAGCCAGCGGTACAGCCAGGCTCGGTGCATGAACGTTACGCTGAGGTTGCCGATCAGCGAGCCGACACCGTTCGCCAGCAGCAGCAGCCCGGCTCCGTAGGCCTCGCTGCCCAATTGGTCTATGGCGAAGGCCGGAATGACCGCCAGATGGCTCATGCCGAACCCGCCCCAGGAACAGGCCAGTACCAGGACGGTCAGCAGAACGGGCGAGCGCCAGATTTGGGTCATCCCGTCCACAAAGTTCCGCAGTATGGGCTCGGACCCCGGCCTGGTGTCCCCGGGCGCCGGCCGGATTCTGGCGACGCAGAAAACGCTCGCCACGTAGCACGACGCGTTCACCAGCAGGGCGGCGCTGATGTTCCAGTGGTCGATGACCAACCCCACCAGCGGCGGGCCGACGATCCGGCCGATATGCACCGCGGCGTTGAAATGGGCCACCGCGTCCAGCAGCGTGCGCCGATCCACCAGGTCGGCGACCATGGCCACCCGCGCCGGCTGGTTCAGGGCCTGCAGCGAGCCCAGCAACACGACGGCCACGTAGATGTGCCAAATCGCGATGACGCCGGTCAGCGAAAGTACCGCCAGCGCCGCGATTGACACTCCCACCGCCATTTGAATCGCCATCAGCAGCCGCTTCCGGTCAAAGCGGTCCGCAATGACGCCGCCCACCATCAGCAGGCCGACGTTGGGAACTCCGTAGAGGAAAAGCACCAATCCCAGTTGGGTGTTGGAGCCGGTGACCTCCAGCACCAGCCAGCCAATGACCAGGAACTGCATCCCCTGGGCAAATGCCTGGGTGGCGGAACTGGTCCAATACCACCGGAAGTTGTAAGAACGCCAGGGACCCAGGAGCCGGCGCGCGTAGGCAGCGCCGCGGCGCTCTTTGGCTTGGGTCTCTACCAAAGCGAGGACCCCGCCGGGAGAGCGGCCGGCCACGGAGGGACAATCAGGCTAATCACCTGCCGATTGTAATTCATTCCGGTGGGAAATCGTCAGAATCAGGATTTTCAAAATTATAGGATTGGCAGGATTGGGGAACGCAATCCCGAAAATCCTGAAATCCGGTAAATCTTGCTTCTGACAGTTCGCGGAGCCGAGGGGGTATGCGTCAGCGCGCAATGGTATCATCAGCCCAATTTCATAGAGAGGTATTGATATGGATATTGGAGTGAGCGCCCGGGCTTCCAGCGATTCGGTTGACCCGGCGGAATTAGCGAAGCGGGCCGAGGAGTTGGGCTTTGAATCCTTCTGGCTGCCGGAGCATCCCATCCTCCCCGTGCATACCACATCCCGGTACGGCGGGACGCCCGACGGGTCGATACCGTCGTCCATGGCCGACATCGGCGACCCGCTGATCGCCCTGTCCATGGCGGCGGCGGCCACGAGTACCATCAATCTGGGCACCAGCATCAGCCTGGTGCCGGAGCACAACCCGCTGATGCAGGCCAAGCAGATCGCCACCTTGGACAAGTTCTCCAACGGCCGGTTCCTGTTCGGCATCGGCGCGGGCTGGCTGCGGGAAGAGACCGAGATCATGGGCGGCAATTTCGAGCGCCGCTGGGGACAGACGCGGGAAGCCATCCTGGCGATGAAGGAGCTCTGGACCAAGGAAGAAGCCGAGTTCCACGGACGTTTCTTCGACTTCCCGCCGGTCAAGTGCTCGCCCAAGCCGGTGCAGCAGCCACACCCGCCGGTGCTCCTGGGCGGATATGCCGCCAACGTGTTCAAGCGCGTGGTGGCTTGGGGCGACGGCTGGATGCCGGTGCGGGTGACGGAAGAGCAGGTCCGGGAGGGTCGGGCGACCATGACCGAGCTGGCCGAGGCCGCCGGCCGGGACCCTGCCTCCATACAGCTCATCGTCACCAATGTGCAGCCCAACCGGGAAGTCATCGCCGGCTACGAGGAAGCGGGAGCCAACCGGGTCACCGTGGCGCTGCCGCCGGAGGCCGGCGCCGACGGACTGGGCGAGCTGGAGCGGCTGGCGGAGCAGGTGCTGGGATAATGTCCTTGGGGGAAGGGTTGCAGCGACCTGATGACCTGCCGGCCTGGTGCCTGATGCGCGGCCAGAACGACGGGGAGCGCTGGGCGAAAAACGACGCCGCAATGTCCGACCTGGTCGCCTGGGCCGACATTGAGGACTTCGAGCACTACATGGGGCCGATACCCTTCCCCTACGATAACGCGGCGGCGGTACAGCTATACGAAGCCGCCCGTTCGGACGCAGCGGCCAACGGCCTGACCTTCAGCCACCAGCACTACGCCGGCGGGTTCTTGGAAGCCGTCTATTACGAATGCCGGAGCCGGCTGGGGCTGGACCGCTGACGCCGGCCGGTCGGGGCGTTCCCTTCACTTGACATACCCGCCGCTCTAAACTACCGTTGCCCCAATATTCGACTACTCTCAGGAGGTACTAAAATGGCCCAGATTGCCGGACTTGGACACGTTGGCATCTATGCCACCGATCTGATGAAGATGCGCGATTTCTACAGCCGCGTGCTGGGGCTGAAGATCGCTGATGAGGACCTGGAACAGCGCCGCATGGTTTTCATGAGTTCCGATCCCGTGGCCGAGCACCACGAGTTCGTGCTGATGGAAGGCCGGGTCACCTCCGACGACGCCAAGGTCATTCAGCAGATCTCCTTCGCCGTCCCGTCCATCCAGGATATGCGCGACTTCAAGGCGCGCATCGACGCCGAGAACCTGACCATCGACCGCATCGTCAGCCACGGCAACGCCTTCGGGATGTACTTCTTTGACCCCGAGGGCAACCGCATCGAGCTGTACTACAAGACCGGCTTCCCGGTTCCCCAACCCCACGGAGACCCGCTGGACCTCTCCCGCAGCGACGAAGAGCTGCTGGACGAGGCCAGGGAACTGCTGCACAGCAAGCGCTAGTCTGCGTAACTCAACACATTCCGCCGTTGCCGGCGCGTCGGCAGCGGCGGTTTGTCATTATGCACGCCAGTCTCTACCGTCCTCACTACCGCTTCACCACCGTCATTCCTGCGAAAGCAGGAATCCAGGAAGCCCAGAAATGAAGCAACCCTGCGTCTATATCCTGGCCAGCAAACGCAACGGAACCTTATACATTGGCGTCACTTCGAACCTCGGTTCAGAGAGTCTGGCAGCACAAAAATGATTTGGTTGAAGGTTTCTCCAAGAAGCACGGTACGCATACTCTCGTTTGGTACGAATCGCATGAAACCATGGATAGCGCAATCACACGAGAAAAAGCTTTGAAGAGATGGAAACGGGCGTGGAAGCTGGCGCTAATCGAAAAGACGAACCCATTGTGGCGAGACTTATACCCAAACCTGGCCTGACCTGGATTCCTGCTTTCGCAGGAATGACGGCGTAGGGCCGGAACGACGAAAATGATAGCGCGTGACCAAAGTACAGTCGCCGGCCCGGTAGCCTACGACGAACTGCCCCGACGGTATCACCGTTGGAAGTGGCAGGTGCTGATCTCCTTCTGCGCCTTCTACCTGTTCGTCTATACGGGGCGATTCAACTTCTGGCCCACGTCGCCGCTGATCAAGGACGACCTGCAGCTCACCAACATCGAGATTGGCATTATCAACGCCATGCTGCTGTGGGGGTTCGCCGCCGGCGACCTGGTGCACGGGCGGATGTCCGAAGCCTATGGGCTGCGCCTGTGGGTGATGCTGGGCGCTGTATTCACCACGGTTTTCAACTGGGCGGCGTCCTTCGGCACGTCGGCGGTGAGTTTCGCCATCCCTTGGGGCCTGGCGGGGTTCGTCAACGCCGCCTGCTGGTCGCCGGCCATCAGCATGATCAGCCAGTGGTGGCCCCGCCGGGAGCGCGGCATCGCCATGGGCTTCGTCGGCACGATCTCCGGAGGGGCGATGCTGCTGATGTGGTGGCTGAGCAGTTGGGTAGCCACCGAGTGGGGTTGGCGCGCCGCCTTCCGCTATCCGCCGCTGATCATCCTGGTGTTGGGCGTGGCATTCTACTTCCTCACCCGCGACCGACCCCGGGACGTGGGCCTGCCGGAATATATCGAGGAGGACCAAATTTCCGCCGCGCCGGAGTCGGCCAGCGATGCAGAGCTCAAGGGCTTCGGCCCCTACAAGCTGCTGCTGACCAACTCCCGTTTCCAGCTGGCCTGTCACGTCAAGGGACTGGAGAACGTGGCCCGCTACGGCCTGACCACCTGGGTTCCCCTGTACTATTTCGAGGCCGGCGGCCTGGACATCACCCAGACGGTGCTCATCACCTTCCTGCTCCCCCTGGGCTACCTGATCGCGCCGCCGATGTCCGGCTTCATCTCCGACAAGCTGTTGGGCAGTCGCCGCCGCCCGCTGGTGTTAGCATCCTGTTTCCTGTCCGCCGCCGCGCTGGTGGTCATCGCTATTGCCCCGCCGTCCAACGCCTGGCTGGGGGCGGCGCTGATGCTGTGGGGCGGCATCAGCATGGGCGTGTCCCTCATCTCCACCATCTCGGTGGACCTGTCGGGACGCAAAATGGCCGGCACCGGGGCCGGCGTGCTGGACGCCCACGGCTACCTCTACGCCGGGGCGCAGGCGATGATATTCAGCGTCCTGCTGGACATGACCGAGTCCGCCTCCGGCGGATGGCCCATCGTGTTCCTCGTCATGGCCGCCACGCGGCTGATTTCGGCGGGGATGATCAGCCGCGTGCGGGTGTGACGTCAGAATCAGGATTTGTTGGATTGTAGGATGGGCAGGATTGAAACCATTTGCGGCAGAGCGCTCCCAATCCTGTAGTGGTTACGCCCTTGAAATTACAAACCCGTCATTCCTGCGAAAGCAGGAATCCAGAGGCTTTATGGTGAACGAACCGGTAACAATGTCAACGATTTCGGTCCCTGCATTCCCGCGAAAGCTGGAATGACGGACGTAAGGGCATCCAACTGCGTAAGTCCAATCTCGTTAGTCCATAAATCCGGCAAATCCTGATTCTGACGACTTTCATATGAGCAGGTTCTCTAACCTAGACATAGCCATTGCGTTCGCCCCATTGCAGCCAGGATGTCTGCATTGCGTCCGTCTTGCCGCGGTCTTCGGGGGCAACCGGGTTAGCGCCGGTGAGGTCACGCAGCGCGTGGAACCATAGTCCCCCCCGCGACCGCATTCTTTCCAGAATCAGGGGCACGGCCCGTTCGCCCATGCTGACGATTTCCTGGTGGGCAGGGTGGGCCGCTGCCTGATCCGAGAACGACAAGAATAAGGTTTCCTATTCCCACCGGTCGGCCAATGCCTCAAAGCGTTCGCGGTCGGCGGGTTCGACGCTTGTTGAGTCGCCATGCTTGGCGTCGACCCGCTCACCGTGCTGGGACGATGCTGGCTTTGGTTGCGATGATGATGGCGTGCTCATGGCGATATACCCTCAGGCTGGATTGTGGCTGTGCGATATTCTAGCATCGCGCCGCCGCCAGGATCAGCCGCGTGCGCGTGTGATGTCAGAATCAGGATTTGTCGGATTATAGGATTGGCTTGGTTCGCTGCCGTGGCGGCCACATCCTGAAAATCTCCTGGGGCCTGTTGACGAACTCCGTCATTCCGGCGAAAGAACGTCACCCCGTACTTGATACGGGGCCGGAATCCAGTGAGTGCTAAATAAGGCCAACTTCCTGCTGGTAGCGATTTCCTGGGTTCCTGCTTTCGCAGGAACGACGGTGTGATTTATAGTTTGTCATCAGGCCCTAATCCGGTAAATCCTGATTCTAACAATTTCTGGAAGTTGGGAACGCTGCGATGAGCCAGGTCATCCACCTAGACGTAGCCATTGCGTTCGCCCCACTCCAGCCAGGAATTCTGCATCGCTGCAATCTTGCCGTAGTCGGCTGGAGATACCGGATCCTCTCCGGTTAGCTGTTGCAGCGCTTCAAACCAGTGCCCCCCTGGGAACGCATCCGCTCCAGAATCAGCGGCACCGCCGGCTGCCCCATACTGATGATTTCCTGGAGTGCGGGGTGAGCATTTTTAAGGTCCGATCGGGACAGGAAGAAAGTTTCTTCTCGCCACCGGTCGGCCAATGCTTCAAAGCGTTCACGGTCGGCGGGCTCTACGTCCATCGAGCCACCATGCTTGGCGTCAACCCACTCACCGCGCTGCGACGACGCTGACGAAGATGACGATGTACTCATGGCGACAAACCCCCAAGCCAAATTGCGCCCATGCGACATTCTAGCATCCTTAGCCTCGCCGCTATGCCATATAATCTCGCCTGAACAGCGCGGAGGCAAGCAGCGAGGAAACGATGGCGGGCAGCACAGCAATAACGGCCGTCGCGGCCTACTTCACCGATCTGCGCCGGGTTCAGGCGTCGGGCGGCGCAACCGGCGAACGTTCCGCCTACGGCGCGTTGACTGACCTGCTCAACGCGGTGGGAGACACCCTGCGCCCCAAAGTCTTCTGCGTCCCTGAACTGGCCGACCAGGGCGCCGGCCATCCCGACTTCGGACTCTACACCACGCGCCAGACCCAACGCGCCCGCGACCAGCGTCAACGCCGGGGCCAGCTGCCCGAGCGCGGCGTGGTGGAGGTCAAGTCCGCCGCTGACGACGCCTGGCTCACCGCCGACGGCGAGCAGGTCAGCCGCTACTGGCAGCGTTACCGTCAAGTCCTGGTCACCAATACCCGCGACTTCGTGATGGTGGGCGAGGATGCCAACGGCCAGCCCGTCCGTCTGGAAACCTTCCGCCTGGCAGATTCGGCGGCGGACTTTGCGGAACGGCTGGAGCGCCCCCGCGCCTTCGCCAACGAGGTGGGCGTCGGCCTGGGCGAATACCTGTGCCGCGCCATGTCCAACGCGGCGGCGCTGGCGGAGCCGAAAGACTTGGCCTGGCTGCTGGCGTCCTACGCCCGGGACGGATTGGCGCGGGTGGAACGGGCCGGCGATCCCGCGTCGCTGGCCGCCGTGCGCGCTGCGTTGGAGGAATCCCTGGGCGTGCGCTTTGAGGGCGACCGGGGCGCGGCATTCTTCCGCTCCACCCTGGTGCAGACCCTGTTCTACGGCGTCTTCTCGGCGTGGGCGCTATGGGCTAGGCAGACGCCGGCGCCGTTCGGCCCTTTCAACTGGCACGAAGCGGTGTGGCACCTGCGCGCCCCGGTGCTGCGCGCCCTCTTCCAGCAGCTTTCCGATCCCGGACGCCTGCAACCCCTGGGCCTGGTGGAAGTGCTGGCCTGGGCTGCCGCCGCGCTCAACCGGGTCAACCGCGCCGACTTCTTCGCCCGCTTCCGCGAGGGCGAGGCCGTGCCGTACTTCTACGAACCCTTCTTGCAGGCTTTCGACCCCGAACTCCGCAAGCAGCTTGGCGTCTGGTACACCCCCGGCGAAGTCGTGCGCTACATGGTCGCCCGCGTTGACCGCGCCCTCAAAGACGACCTGGACATCCCCGACGGCCTCGCCGCCGATAACGTCTATGTCCTGGACCCCTGCTGCGGCACCGGCGCCTATCTCGCCGAAACCCTGCGCCGCATCGCCGCCAACCTGGACGGCAAGGGCCTGGGCGCGCTGGGTGGCGCCCGTGTCAAGCAGGCCGCCACCCAGCGAGTGTTCGGCTTTGAGATTATGCCCGCCCCCTACGTCGTCGCCCACTTGCAGGTTGGGCTGGCAATGCAGGAGTTGGGCGCGCCGTTGTCGGATGATGATGACAGCGAACGGGCCAGCGTCTTTCTCACCAACGCGCTGACCGGATGGGAGCCGACGGTGCAGAAGCCGCTCCCCTTCCCGGAGCTGGAGGAGGAACGGGACCGCGCCGAGCGGGTCAAGCAGGATACCCCCGTGCTGGTCATCATCGGCAACCCGCCCTACAACGGTTTCGCCGGCGTCGCCGTGGACGAGGAACGCGAACTGTCCCAAGCCTACCGCAGCACCCGCCAGGTGCGCCGCCCGGAGGGGCAGGGCCTGAATGACCTGTACGTCCGCTTCTTTCGCATGGCGGAACGGCGCATCGCCGAAAAGACGGGCCGGGGCGTCGTCTGCTACATCTCCAACTACTCGTGGCTGGATGGCCTCTCCTTCACCGGAATGCGCGAGCATTTCCTGGACGCCTTCGACGCCATCCGTATTGATAATCTCAACGGCGACAAGTACAAGACGGGCAAGACCACCCCCGACGGCGCGCCCGACCCCAGCATCTTCTCCACGCCGGACGACCCGGTGGGCATCCAGGTAGGCACCGCCATTGCCACGCTGGTGCGCAAGGACGACCACGGGCCGGCGCAATCCGTCAGCTTCCGCCACCTATGGGGCCAGACCAAGCACGCCGACCTGACCGCCACCGCCGAGGTCGCGCCGGCCGGCCTGTACGATGAAGTCGCGCCCCTGCTGCCCCTGGGCCTGCCTTTTGCGGATTTGGCGGTAAGCGACGGCTGGCAGCATTGGCCGTCGCTGCCCGACCTGTTCCCCGCGTCCTTCCCCGGCGTCAAGAGTGGTCGGGATCCGTTCGTCGTAGATATTGACTTGCCCCGACTCCGCAAACGGATTGACGACTACTTCGATTCGAGCCTGAGTCATGATGAAATAGCGCGACGCTATCCTACTGCGATGCGTAACCCGCGTGAGTATGACGCTCGCGCAGTACGCGACGCACTGCTACAAGGCGGCGGCCCTATCGACGGCGGCTTTGTTCGCTATGCGTATCGGCCGTTCGATGCGCGGTGGCTCTATTGGGAAGATAGAGAGAAACTCGTCGATAGGCCGCGTCCAGAGTACGTGCCACACGTTTTTGAGGGCAACTTGTGGTTAGTGTCACAACAGAAACCGCGCCGGGAATGGGGGCCGCCACAAGTCATTACGCATATCGGTTGTCTTGACCTTATGGACAGAGGTGCCACTTGTTTTCCCATGTGGCTGCGCGACGACACACTCAGACTCGGCAACGACGGCGCCCAGCGCAGTCCCAACCTGTCGCCGGCGGCGCAAAACTACCTGGACCGGCTGGGCTTGAGCGTGGATGACCTCTTTCACCACGTCATCGCCGTGTTGCACAATCCGCAATACCGCGCCGCCAACGCCGGGGCATTGCGGATGGAGTGGCCGCGCATCCCCCTGCCCGGTTGGCCCGACGGATCGGCGGACGTCGCGGCGGCAGAACTGTTCGCGTCCGCGGCCCGGGGCCGGCAGTTGGCGGCGCTGCTGGACTCGGATACGCCGGTGGCCGGAGTAACGTCCGGCGCGCTGACGCCGGCCATGGCGTCCATCGCCGTCCCGTCCACTACCGACGACGACAACATGGCCGGCGACGACTTCGCGGTGACGGCCGGCTGGGGGCATTTCGGTTCCGGCGACGCCGTAATGCCCGGCCAGGGCCGCATCGTGGCGCGCGACTACACCGCCGAGGAGCGGGCGGCGCTGGGCGATGCTATTGCATGGTTGGGCGACACGACGTTTGACGTGTATCTGAACGACCGCGCCTACTGGTGCAACGTGCCCGCCGCCGTCTGGAACTACCAACTGGGCGGCTACCAGGTCCTCAAAAAGTGGCTGTCGTACCGGGAGCAGCGCGTGCTGGGTCGGGCGCTGACGGTGGAGGAAGTGCAGGCGTTCGCGGAGACGGCGCGGCGGGTGGCGGCGGTGTTGGGGGTGGGGAACGGCGGGTGAGGGGGTCAGCCTTCACTGCCGTCCATTTCCGGTGGTTGCCACGGACGCCAGTCAGCCTTGCCGGCTAACGCCACTGCGTAGAGTCTTTGCTCTTCCCGGTTATCCAATATGGAATCTGGCATGATGATGTCAGCGTGGTATGGATTTCCGGGCAGGGGAGACGCTTGCACGTAACAGCCGGCCTCCATTGCATGTTCGGCGCTGATCACTGCCCACCCGTAGAAACGGCGCGGCGGGTCGCGTTGCGCTGCGACTTCGCTGGCAATCGCAGCGGCCACCGCGTCCGGCGCGGTGGAAAGACGGTCAACGGAAATGTTCCGTTCACCCGCTCGCTCAAGAAAGACCTGATAGGGGATTGCCCCATTGGCGGCTCGGCGACGATGGGAACGCGAGAATACGCCGCGTCCCAGCTCTTCCCATTCGCGTACCGGCTCCTGACTGTCGGTTGCGTTTGCGCTGGCATCTGCGGCGGTCATAGGGCCGATTTCTGGTCCAGACCGGCCAACGCTTCACGGATGAAACCGTCGGGTAACTCGTGGGCGGTGGAATACCGAGCGCGCCGGCGCGCGCCGTCAATGGAGACCAGGCAGAGCACACCGCCATCCGATTCACACGACACCACCGCAATCCGTCCGTTGGGCCCTCGCGCGTCAATAGCAATCCCGCCGTCGGATTCCGGATATACGGCGAAGCGTCGCGGCGAAACACGGTACATTGCCTTCAGCAGGCCCTCGGCATTGGCGAAGGCGACTTCGGAAGGCGGTTCAAACCCGTCATCTTCGGCATCAGCCGCTACCTCGGCAAGTTCTTGCAACGCCTCAGCCAAGTCGGCGGGCACATCCACTTTGTCCACTACCATAGTTTCCGTAAGTCCTATGTTTATGCCCTTAGTATTATAGCAGGGCCTCGGATACGAGCGCTGCCTTGGGGGAAAAGTATGCCCGCCAGCCACGAACTGCTCGCCCGCATTGCCGGCAGCTCTGCTGTATTCGGCGGCAAACCCATCATCCGCGATATGCGCGTATCGGTGGAACTGGTCCTGAGCCTGCTGGCCCCGCTTTGCTGTATGTACTGAACCACTACGTTGACCGGCGCCCAGGCGGCCTATATGCTGACCGTACCAAAGGCGCGCCCGGCCACCGACACCGGAGCGTCACAATGCCCAGAACAAACCGCGCCCTCCAAGTAACGGAAGAGATCATCCGCAAGGAGTTGCCCGGACACCTCGGGGAAGGATTCCACATCAGTCACATCGAAAGCACTTCCATGCGACGGAAAAAGCGGGACGTGAACTACATGACGGTGTACTTTGAACCGGGCCATCCGCCCCTCGACGACGACACCCTCATCGAGTTCGACATCAGACTGCGCGAAAGGCTGATGGGCCAACTCATCTTCGACAAACCCGCAGTCGCCTATATCGACCGGGAGGACGACGGCACGTGACCGCACCTCAAGCGGGAGTTCCTTTTCAGCCACCAGTTCCCCTGGATCCTTGGGCACTGATCCGCTCGGTACGCGATACTCTCAACCAAGCGGCCCATCCTATGCCCGCATCGCGTGAGACGATACACCGCGCCGTGAGCACGGCCTACTCGCCGTATTCCACGCACTGGCGCGAAATAACGCCGACAACATCATTGGGCCTCCGGCGAACCCAGCAATGGCGTTGGATTGGGTCGACGCCTACCGCAGGATGCGTCACGGTTACGCGGCGAACCAACACCAGCAGTATATGTTCACGCTGGACAAAAACGGGCGCGATTTTAGCGACCACTTCATAAACTTGAAAAACGCGCGAGAAACAGCCGACTACAATCCAAACGTCTTTTTCAACCTGACATCGGCCAGTCACTGGCTGAACCGCGCAATAGCGGCCCTGAACAACCTGGACGCCATGCGCCCCACCGATAAACGAACGATCACCAATATTGTCCTCTATGGCCAGCCATGAACGCCGGGAACGGCAGAATCAGTAGTTGACCTTGAACAGTTACCGCTGGCCGCTGTTTCGGTAGAATAGTCGTGAGCTCCCAGGGCAATCGCATATGGGTGCTCTGACCACCGTCATTCCCACTGCCCCTACCGTCATTCCGGCGAAAGCTGGAGTGACGGGGTTGGAATTGCATATGCGATTACCCTGGAGAACGGGGGTCGTTAGCTGGGTCTGGGCGGAGTAACCCACCGGCCCTTGTCATTGCGAGCGCGGCGTGGCAATCTCCGTGCGTCATGCTGCGCGCCCTGGGAAGAATCGCCTATCGCAGCTACGTCGCCGTGATAATCGGCGGGGTGGCCGTCGTCGCCGTGATGACCCTGTACCGGCCGGTTGCGACGGCCATCCACACCGTCGCCTTTGCGGCGCAGGTGCTGCCTTCTCCGGTGAAGATCCAGCCCTGGCTGGCTGCGGAGCCGGAACACCGGAAGGTGAACTTCCGGCGCGATGACGGTACGGATGGCGACGCGGACATCTACGTTATCCCCGACGGCAAGCGGCGGGCCGGCTTGCTGATCTTCTTGGGCGCCAACGCCGCCGGTGCCGACGATCCTGACGTTATCAACCTGGGCAAGGCCCTGGCCCGGGCCGGCTTTGCCGTGATGTACTACTGGTCGCCCACCATGGGCGAGCAGGCGCGGGTTGACGCCGGCGAAATCGCCAACATCGTGGCCGCCTTTCAGCACCTCGGCCGGCAGGAGTTCGTGGATCCCCGGCGGGTCGGGCTGGCCGGCTTTTCGGTGGGAGCGTCCTTCGCCCTGGTGGCCGCCGCCGATCCCCGCATTGCCGACGACATTGGCTTCGTCAACGCCTTTGGAGGCTACTACGATACGCCGGACCTTATGGTTCAGATAGCCGCCGGCCGCGCCATCTATGCGGACGGAGAAGCACCGTGGGAGGTGGATAGGCTGACGCGGCAAGTGTACAACAATATGCTCAACGACGCGCTTGATGAGCTGGCCCATCAACAAGCGTCTCGGGGCTACGTTAACGGCTCCGACCAACCACTGCCGCGAAATGTGCCTCCCCAGGCAGTGGCGGCTCTGTCGCTGCTGGCCGGAGTTGACAGCATCGGAGAGGCGCGGCGGCTGTATGAGCAACTGCCGGAAGAGTTTCGTGAGCGGGTCGATTCCATATCGCCGTCACAACACATCCAACAGTGGAGCGGCCACACCGCCATGCGGGTGATGCACGACCGGGGTGACCCGCTGATACCGGCCGGCGAGTCCCGCCGCTTGGTGGACGCCCTGCAGCAGCAGCGCCCTGACATCACCGTCTATTACACCGAGACCGACATCTTCCGCCACGTGCGCCCCGACGCCGACCGGGACACGAAATCCCTGCTCAAAGGGGCCGGCCAACTTTATCGGCACATGTACCACATCATCGCGGTGGCGCGACGGCCGGTGCGGTAGTCACGTCAGTTCCGGTTCTTCAGCCGTTCCAGTTGCTGCACTGTGCCCGGCAGCTTCCAGTCCACGTACAGCAGGACGTGCTCCTTGATGGCCTCCTCATGCACCCGACAGGAGAAGCAGGCCCGGTCAATGCAGAGGCCGTGGCGGGGCCGCAGGGACTCCCGCAGCGAAATCAGTTGCTCCGCCAGGTTGGGGTCGATGGGCTGACCGGCCCGCGCCAGTTCCAGCAACTCGTCCATCTGCCCGGCCAGCCGTTCCAGCAGTTCGTTGTAGCGTTGCAGCCCCTGCTCCACGAAGTTGCGCGGCTCCTGGGCCGTCGGGTAGGGGATCATCTGCATATCGGGAACGTCGGCCATGCTGCACCTGCACTTTGGGGCTTGATAGCGTCAATCGTTGTGGGCGTAATGTACCACACGACGAGAACGCGTCGGGTAGGGGCGACGCATGCGTCGCCCCTACGGTGGGTTGCCTGGCGGTTGACCATCTGCCGCCAGCGCGGCCGCCATGGCGGCGATGGCCACCTCAATCTGGTCCTCGTCGGGCTGCCGGGTGGTGATGCGCTGTAGCCAGAGGCCCGGCGCCGACAGGATCCTGCCGAACCAGGCGCCGCGATGGGCGCCGGCAAAGCGGATGATCTCGTAGCTCACCGCCGCCACCACCGGCACGGGAACGATACGAGAAAGCACGCGCCAGTACAGTTCGGTTCCCAGAACCGCGTCCAGAATGGCGAAAGCCGCCACCGATACGATGGCCACAGTGATCAGAAAGGCGGTGCCGCAGCGGGGGTGGGGCGTGGGATGCCGGCGCACGTTGTCCACTGTCAACGGCTGACCGGCTTCGTAAGTATGTACCGCCATGTGCTCGGCGCCGTGATAGGCGTACACCCGGCGGATGTCCCGCATCATCGAAATTCCAGCCACGTATCCCACCAGGATGACCAGCCGGATGATACCTTCAATCAGGTTGCTCACCAGCAGGGACGCCACGAAAGGCTCCAGGAGACGCACCGCCAGCAGGGGCAGCACCAGGAAGACGCCAATGCCCAGCGCCACCGCGACCGCCATGGTCAGGACCATGGCCCACTGGCCGCCGCTGGACTGTTCGCCTTGGGCGTCTTCCTCGCCGGCGGCGATGAGCGCGGAGCGTTGCAGCGACTTCATCCCCAGCCACAGGGTTTCGGCCAGGATCAGCACCCCGCGCAGCAAGGGTACGCGACGCATCCGGCCGGAGAACCGGCTGCTCACCGGCTCGGTGGTGCAGAAGATGTCCCCGTCGGGCCGGCGTACCGCCAGGCTGTAGTGGCGCACCCCGCGAATCATCACGCCCTCGATGACCGCCTGCCCGCCGTAGAGGGGGCGGGCGGCCTGCGATGGGTTGGCTAAAGGCTGACTGCTCACTTACTGCTTCCTTATCCATCCGTAGGGGCGGGTTTCAAACCCGCCCCTACTCGCCGGCCAGTTTGTACCAAGCCTCTCTGAACGCATCCTCGGAGAATGCGTCGGGTTGCAGCCATCCGCCTATGGCGGACCCGTTGAACTCTTCTTCCAGCCGGCCCTCGGCGCGCACGTCGTCCTGCGACAGCAGATAGGTTACCGGCATTCCATCCAGGATATAGGTGCTGATAACCAGGTACTCCCAATCCCAATCGAGCCCCGCCAGGTCGTAGAAGCGCACCGCTTGACTGTGTTCCTGGGAATGGAACTTGAGGCGGATTTCCCGGCCTTGCTCCGGTCGTCCGGCGATGACCTCGTCCTCGTTGGGACTGCGGCGGGCGATGAAGCACTGCCAGCCGTGTTCGGCCAGCCGCTCCGCCAGATAGATGCGGCCGTACTCGCGGACGGTCTTGGGGACATAGCGTGGCATATTCCTGGCCTCCGCCCGGTTTTGCGCAAACACGTAGGGGCGACGCATGCGTCGCCCCTACTGATACGGTTGGCGATGGGGATTAGCCGTCGAGGTTGAAGCGGCGGCTGAAGCGTTCGATGCGGCCCTGGGTGTCCACGATGCGCTGCTCGCCGGTGTAGAAGGGGTGGCACTTGCCGCAGATCTCGACGCGGAGGGCCGGCTTGGTCGCCCCCGTCACGAAAACGTTGCCGCAGGAGCAGGTGACGGTGGCTTTGAAGTACTGAGGATGTATTGCTGCTTTCATGGCGATGCCTCTATGCTGCCGTGGCCACGGCGTCGGCGACGGGATACACGCTGACCCGGCGCTTGCCCCTGGCGGCCCACTCGTAGGTGACCTGGCCGTCGATCTTGGAGAACAGGGTGTAGTCCTTGCCCATGCCCACGTTGGTGCCGGGGCGGATGCGCGTTCCCCGCTGGCGCACGATGATGGCGCCGCCAGTCACCCGCTCGCCTCCGTATTTCTTGACGCCCAGCCGTTTTGGGTTGCTGTCGCGGCCGTTGTTGGTGCTGCCGCCGGCCTTCTTGTGGGCCATATCCCTGCTCTCCTGTTTAGGATCCGTTTCCGGTATCAATATCCTGGATGCGGATGCGAGTGTAATTCTGCCGATGCCCCTTCTTGCGGCGGTATCGGGTCTTGGCCTTGTACTTGTACACGATGACCTTGCGATCTTTGTAGTGCGACTGCACCTCGGCAATGACGCGGGCACCGTCCACCGTAGGCGCGCCGAAGCGCACCTGACCGTCGCGGGACACCGCCAACACCTGATCCAGCGTGGTGGTGCTGCCTTCCGGGACCTCCAGCAGCTCCACGTCCAGCACGTCGCCGGGCGAAACGCGGTACTGTTTGCCGCCGGTTTTTACGATTGCGTAATCCATTTCGGTAATCTCCCAAACGGCCTACTATTCTATGTTTCGCCCGTTCCGGCTGTCAACCGGACGAGTCGCCTCCGGTTCAGGTGATCTCGGGCTGCACGCCATCGGGCAGGTCAACCTCGAAGGCGGAGAGGATCTGGCCTACCAGCAGGTAGTGACCGATGAGGGCGGTGATTTCCACCGTCTTCTGCATCCCGAAGTGGCCGGAGACAGCGTTGAAGGTTTCGTCGCTGATCTTGTGATTTTGGGACAACTCCTGGACGTATTTCACCAGGGATGCCTCGATACCGCTCAAACCCTCAGGGGCTTTGCCGGTGGCGATGGCGCTGACCACGTCCTCGGAAACGCCGGCCTGCCGGGCCAGGCGGGCGTGGGCGGAGAACTCGTACTGCTGCCGGATTTCCCGGGCCGTGGCGCAGATGATGATCTCCCGGTGCGCCTCGGAGATGTCCAGGTCGAAACGGACGTATGCGCCGGTATGGGCGACGCGGGCGGCCAGGTCCGGGCTGTGCAGCAGCACGCCGTAGGGACCGCGCACGCTGCCGCGGCTGCTGGCGATGGAGTCAAAGAACTCCTGGTGTTCAGGGGCGAGTTGATCGCGGGTAACGTCGCTGAGACGGGCCATTGGGTAAGCTCCTTGCGTGGGTATGGGATTGGCAATATACCGCCGGCGGGGTTGGTGTTCAAGCCGGGTGCGAGACACGCGACCATTCAGAGTTGGTGAGTTTCCTTGTCAGGAACCCGTCATTCCTGCGAAAGCAGGAATCCAGAAAGCCTTCGCATGGGCAAACGTGAATAGGCCAAGGACTTCCTGGATACCGGCTTTTGCCGGTATGACGGTTTTGGTGTCAGACGGGCATCTCAAATCTGAATAGTTGCTGGTGCGCAACAAGGCTACTGCCAACCCTGGCATATGTTCGTCAGCCAGACCACGCATAAAGAAGATCAATCAGTCCGAACTGGTCGAGGTGTACTTTGGCGTTCCGTCCGGATTGTGGTAAGGGCAAAACTCCATGCCCCAATCTTCGTAGGCGACCATGCCGTGGGCATCGGCGTAGGCGTTAGCGGCGTGGATGCCTTCACGGTACAGGGTTGGGTAGTTTTGCAACAGTTCGTCTTCGGTGGCGCCGTCGGCTTGCAACTCCAGCAACAGCCACACGGGGATTCTGGTCCCCTTGACGATGGGATGTCCGCCGCAGGTTCCGGGCACCTTTACGATAATTCCCTGCCAGTCCATAGCTCTGCCTCCGGGCAGCGGCTTGCGTCCATCCGCCGCCCTCGCCGATTTCACTGTATCACAAAGGCCGGCGCTATCCCGGAAACTCCAGGTCCAGCGAGATGTCCAGGGCGTCGGTGGAGTGGGTGAGGCCGCCGATGCTGATGAGGTCAACCCCCGTTTCGGCCACGGCGCGGACGGTGTCCATGGTGATGCCGCCCGAAGCTTCCACCGAGGCCCGGCCGGCGATGATGCCCACCGCCTCCCGCATCATGTCCACCGGCATGTTGTCCAGCATGATGATGTGGGCGCCGGCGTCAAGGGCTTCGCGCACCTGCTCCAGTGACTCTACCTCCACCTCGACGCGGATGGTGTGAGACGCCTGGGCGATGGCGTGGCGCACCACGGCGGCCAGGGGTTCTTCCAGGGAAGCGCGGGCGGCCAGGTGATTGTCTTTGATGAGAATGCCATCGGCCAAGTTGAGACGGTGATTGTAACCGCCGCCCATGCGGACGCTGTACTTGTCCAGGAAACGGTGGCCCGGAGCGGTTTTGCGGGTGTCAACGATGCGGGCGGCGGTTCCCTCCACCTCGCGGACGTAGCGGTTGGTGGCCGTGGCGATGCCGCTCATGCGCTGGACGAAGTTCAGCGCGGTGCGCTCGGCCCGCAGGATGGATGCGGCCGAGCCGCGCACGCTGGCGATGTCCTGTCCGGGAGACAGATCCGCGCCGTCGTCCAGCAACAGGTCAACGTCCAGATCAGGGTCAACGCGGTGGAACACGGCGCCGGCGACGGCGGCGCCGGCCAGCACTCCGTCGGCCTTGGCGCGAAGGAGGCCGCTGCCGACGATTTCGCCGGGAATCAGGGTTTGGGTGGTGGGATCGTTGAACGCCTGGTCCTCGGTGAGGGCAGCGTCAATGAGGTTGATAACCTCTGGCGGAAGCTGCTGGGTCATGGTGTCCTCGCGGTGGGCAGAGTTTGGCGGGTGGCTGATGCTGTCGAGTTTGCCACGCCAGCGCGCTCCCCGCAATCGGGGAAGTAGGACGATTGCAAAGTCCTTTTCCATCCGCTCATGGTGAGCCTGTCGAACCATCACCGCCGCAACGAGCATCCTTCGACAAGCTCAGGATGAGCGGGAAAAGGGGTTATGAGATGACTTTGCAATCGTCCTGATCGGGGAAGCAGTAGCGATTGACACCGCCGGGAGCGGCTGATAGGATTTTCCGGCGTTCCAAGTTCGTTTCCGGGGGTTGTTTGTAGCCGTGCCTGCTCAGATTGAAAACCGTGATTCCACCAACGGGACTTCCCGCCGCCGCTTTCTGGGCGTGCTGGGGATTGGCATCGCCGGCGCGGCGGTTGTGGCGAGTATGCTGCCCTTCGGACGCCGGGGCAGAGCCGCGGAAGCCATGAATGAGTTCCCCGGCCCCGGATCCATGTTCCATCCGGCCCAGGACCCGCGCACCGACCCGCGACGGTAACCGGACGCCAATCGGCGCAAATGTAGGGGCAACCCTCGTGGTTGCCCCCGCGTCGTTAATGGGGATGCTATCGCCGGTTGAATTCCCGTTCCAGCTGGTACTCGGTGAAATGCACCACCGTCGGCCTCCCGTGGGGGCAGTTGTGGGGGTTGTCGGTGGTCTCCAGTTGGCGCAGCAGCGCGTCCATTTCGTCGTGGGCCAGAGTCATGCCGGCACGGACCGAGCCGTGGCAGGCGATGGTGGCGACCAGGGCGTCCTCCCGCTCCATCACTACCTGCTCAACGGCCACGGCGTCCAGCAGGTCGGTGAGCGTGGCAGCCGGGTCGGTGTTGCCCCGGGCGGCCAGCGTGGCAGGCACAGCCCGGACCAGCCAGGCGTTGTCGCCAAAGGGTTCCAGCTGGAAACCGTATTCCGCCAATAGTCCAGCGTATTCTTCCAGCGTGGCGGTCTGGGATGTGGACAGCTCCGCCGGCAATGGGGCCAGCAGGGGCTGCGCGGCGCGTTCCCGCTGCCCGGCCCGCTTGCGCAACTGGTCGTACACCACGCACTCGTGGGCGGCGTGCTGGTCGATGAGGTACATCCCGGCAGGGCCTTCCGCCACCACGTAGGTCTTGCGAATCTGGCCCACCACCCGCAGGTCGGCCAGCACCTCCCGCAGCGAGCCGCCGGTGGGCGCAAGGGATGTGGTGGGCAGCGTCAGAAGTTCCCGCGGCGGAGCAGCGCTGCCGGCATAGGACGCCGGGACACGAAGCGCTGGCGCGGCCGGGGGAGATGCCTCTGCGACAGCGGGATTGCCGGAGGGAGTGAAGGAACGGGTGACCTGGCGCACCGGAGCGTGGGCCACCAGCGCATCCCGCACGGCCCGCTGCACGACGGAAAACAGGCGGTTTTCGTTGCGGAAGCGCACCTCCCGCTTGCTGGGGTGAGAGTTGACGTCCACCTGCTCCGGCGGAATGGCGACGTCAATTACGGCGATAGGATAGCGGCGGTCGGGCAGCGTCCCCCGGTACGCCTGCTCAATGGCGTAGGCGATGGAGCGGTCATAAACCCAGCGGTGGTTGACCAGCAGGGTGATGTAGGAGCGGTTGTGCCGGCTCAGGTCGGGCGCGCTGGCGTACCCGCTTACCGATACGTCGCCGTCGATAAGGCTTACGGGCAACATCCGGCCGGCAACGTCGGCTCCGTAAATCGACAGGATGGCCTCCTGCAGCCGGCCGCTGCCGGCGGTGTTCATCGTTTCCCGCCCGTCCACGTTGAGGGCGAAACGGACGCCGGGATTGGCCAGGGCGTAACGGGTCACGACTTCCTGAATGCGGGCGGTCTCGGCGGCCGGGGAGCGCAGGAACCGGCGGCGGGCCGGCAGGTTGCCGAATAGCTCCACCACCTGCACGGTGGCGCCCACCGGGCAGCCGACGCTGCGTTCAGCCACGGCCGCGCCGTAACGAAACTCAATACGCGCGCCAGCGTCGGAATCCCTCGTCCGCGTGGTACAGGTGACCCGCGCCACGGCGGCGATGCTGGGCAGGGCCTCGCCGCGAAAGCCCAGCGTGGCTACGGATTGCAGGTCGGCCACGGTGGCCAGCTTGCTGGTGGCGTGGTGGCGAAAAGCCAGGGCCAACTCGCCGGTGGGAATGCCGCAGCCGTCGTCGGTCACCCTGATTTCGGCCACGCCGCCCTCGCGGATGGCGACGTCGATACGGGCAGCCCCGGCGTCCAGGGAGTTTTCAACCAGTTCCTTGACCACCGAGGCGGGACGCTCGATCACCTCGCCAGCAGCAATCTGTGCGGCGACGTGGGGAGGGAGTTGCTGGATGGTCATAGGCGGTCAGTTGCGGATGAGGCCGAGGCGGATGAGATCAGCTTCGGTCCAGCGAGCCTGCCTTTCGATGATGCGGCGCAGCGTTCCCAAACTGAGGGTTTGCCCCTGACCGTGCCAAGCCAGCATAACATTGCGGTTGGTGGCATCGTGACGATATTGGCGATGACCGCGACCTCTGCGGACAGGCACGAAACCGTCCCGGAATAGTGCGCTCTCAATCTCGCGGGCGGTTATGTTTCTGACCTGTTGGTAGTTTATAGGCATAGAAACATGGATTTGCTCGTCACGGCTATCGGATTCGCAGCTCCTGCTCAACTGGCGTGTTCTTGGCCTCAGGCACAAATATCCGGGAGACCAGGCCACCGGTGCGGGTTTTCCTCAAGGTTCGCTGGGCATATATTGAAGCCAGGACGTCGTCCATAGCTATGTATATCAGCCGATAGAAGCCATCAGGATCAACGACGGGGAGGCCGTCCACAGGCAAGCCGCCGTGTGAGGCTATCGCGTCGGGGTATTCTGGAGCGCATTTGACCTGGATGAACTCCGGCGCGTCCTGGATACTTGGCTTGCTGAACTCCCAACCGGCGCACGGTTCGATGGGCCATTCAATATCGCCATCTTCGATTCCTTCGACAATCATCTCCAGGACTTCCTTGATGTTAGCGGCGGCCTCCTCTGGCGTGTTCCCGAATGTCGCGGCCCCCAGATGCTCCCACGCTGGGTAGTAAGATTGCCAAAGGTCTTCATCCGGCTCAATAACAACCTTGAACGCCAGCAAATCCATGGGGTCCATGAGTCGCCTCCTGATGGTTCCAGTCTATCACGTAGCCCTCCAAATTCAGGCCGGCTAGAACAACGGTATCTTGGTGCCCTTGGCGCGGTACTGGCGGTCCTCGGAGCCGCCGGTTTCCAGGAAGTCACAGATGATGCGGTAGATGCGGGCCATCTCGTGGTCAACGCTGCGGGAGAAGAAGTAGGGCGGCACCCAGACGCCGCCGAACTCCGCAACGATTTCCGGATAGTCGTCGATCACGAACTCCGGCGCCACCGGGATTTTCAGCTCGGCGAGACGTTCCTGATAGTGGTGCGTGGGTTTTTCGTACACCCCCGATACGAACCGATGCAAATCGTGCTTTTCAATAACCTCCCACCGTTCGCCCATTCCCGACCAGATATAGATTTCGTGCCCGTCGTCCAGCAGTTTTTGGAAGGTGTCCACCGTGCCCGGGCGCAGCGTGTCGTCCAGCCCCAGGATCGTGTAGTCAACGTCAAAAAAGATTTTCATAATCGGTTAGTCGTCCCGGGGCGATTGGTCGGTTGGTCTGGTATGGATCAGGCGTCGATGGCTTCGGTGATGGCCTTCATGCTGGCGCCGATGATGAGGCGGTCGCCCAGGCGTACGATGGGCCGGCGCACCAGGCGCGGCTCTTCCAGCATCAGGGAGACCTTACGGTCGTCGGACAGTTCGGCAGCGGTCAGGCCCATCTTCTTCAGCGATGGGCTGCGGGCCGCGAATACGGAGCTGACCCCCGGCTCGCCGACCTCGGCCACCAGATCTCGCAGTTCCGTTTCGGTGAAGGGATCTTTGAAGTAGTCCCTTTCTTCCACCGTGTAGCCCTTTTGCACGAGCAACTCCCGCACTTTACGACAGCTGCTTCAACGGGGCCACCAATACATTGTTGCCGTAGCGCTCATCTCAATCTCCTGACGAATTGCGTTGGCCGGCGATGATAGTGAAGGACATTTTATACCCCCGGTTGCCTATAACATAAGTGGGGGGAATGTAAATTCTGTGTAATGTCGGCTTTCTGACCCTGGCGTTGCCATAACTCCCGCGGCTATGTTCCGCCATGCCCACCATCCCGGGCCCGCTCCTGTAGTTCGTACAGCTTGTTGATGGCTTCCAGCGGGGTCAGGTTGGCGACATCCATTTCCAGCAGCAACTCGGTGAGCCGGTCGCTGGCGGGGGAGAACAGCGGCAGGGCCAGCTGGGGAGATGCGTCGTCGCGGCGACGTTTGCGGTGGTTCGGCCCATCGCCGGCAGCCCGGTCCTGCTCCAGGCCGGTGAGCAGTTCCTGGGCGCGGCTGACCACCGACGGCGGCATACCGGCCAGCATGGCGACGTGGACGCCGTAGGAGCGATCCGCCCCGCCGGGAACGATGCGGCGCAAAAAAGCGATCCGGCCCTCCTCTTCAGACACGGCGACCCGGTAGTTGCGCACCCCGGGCAGCGTGGCGGCCAGCTCGGTCAGCTCGTGGTAGTGCGTGGCGAAGAGCGTCTTGCAGCCCAGGCGCGGTTGTTGTGCAGGTGCTCCACCACCGCGCGGGCGATGGACAGGCCGTCGTAGGTGCTGGTGCCCCGGCCGATCTCGTCCAGGACGACCAGCGACCGCCAGGTGGCCTGGTTCAGGATCGCGGCGGTCTCCACCATCTCCACCATGAAGGTCGATTGCCCGGTGGCCAGGTCGTCCTGCAGGCCGACGCGGGTGAAGATGCGGTCAACCAGGCCGATGCTGGCCGAAGCGGCCGGCACGAAGCTGCCCACCTGGGCCATCAGGACAATGATGGCCACCTGCCGGATATAGGTGGACTTGCCGGCCATGTTGGGGCCGGTGATGAGCATGATCTGGGCGTCCTGGGCATCCAGCGCGGCGTCGTTGGGAACGAAGGAACCACCGTGATTGGTCAGGGGCCCGTTCACTCGCTCCACCACCGGATGCCGTCCGTCGGCGATGCGGATGGCGGGGCCATCGTTGAGTTCCGGGCGGACGTAGCCATGCCGGACGGCGACGTCGGCCAGCCCGGCAAATACGTCAGCACGGGCGACGGCGGCGGCCAGCCTGGAAATCGCCGGACCGTGGTCGGCGATCTGGGCGCAGACCTGCCGGTACAGCGTGCGCTCCAAATCCTCCAGCCGCTCGCGAGCTTCCAGAACCTGGCTCTCGTACTCCTTAAGTTCGGGGGTGATGTACCGCTCCGCGTGCACCAGAGTCTGCCGGCGTTGGTAATGTTGCGGCACGGATTCTGTGTTGGCCTTGCTGACCTCAATGTAGTAGCCGAAGACCTGGTTGAAGCCGACTTTCAGGTTGCGGATGCCGGTATGCTCCCGTTCCTCCGCCTCCAAGCCGGCGATGAAACCGCGAGCGTCGCTGGCCAGGGTGCGGATGCGGTCCAACTCGGGCGAAAAGCCGGCGCGTATGACGCGGCCCTCGCCCACCGCCCCGGATGGTTCCGGGTCGATGGCCTGGTCGATAAGCGTCGTTACGTCGGGCAATGGACGCAATCGGTCGGCCAGCCAGGCCACCGGCCCGCTGCCCTCGCCGGACAGCGCCTCACCCAGCCGCGTTGCGGCGTCCACGCTCTGCCGCAGGGCCAGCAGATCCCGGGGCGGCGCACTCTGCGTCTGGATACGGGTCAGGATGCGTTCCAGGTCGGAAATTGCAGACAGCGTGGCGGCGGCGTCACTGCGCCGGAATGCGTCGTCGTGGAAAAACTGGACGGCGTCCAGGCGGCGTCCCAGCCGTTCCAAATCCAGCAGCGGTTGTCCCAGCCAGCGGCGCAGCAGGCGCGCGCCCATGGGGGTTTTGGTATCGTCCAGGGCCGACAGCAGCGACAGGTCCTGGCTGTCCCACCGGCCGGCGGTGAACAGCTCCAGGTTGCGCCTGGTCTGGGGATCCAGCGTCATGTAGGACGCGGTGTTGTACACCGTCGGGGATGCCAGCGTGGGCCGCTCGCCCTGCCAGGTGTAGCGCAGGTAGTCGAGGATGGCGCCGGCGGCCCGCGCCGCCAGGGGCAGGGTCATCGCGCCGTTGGATTCCAAACCGTAGGCTTCCAGGGATATTACGCCGTAGTAATCCAGCAAGGCGCGGCGGGCCACGTCCGGGTTGAACGCGGCGGCGTCCAGGGCGGTCGTCGGGATCGAGTTGCCATCAGCGCCGGTGAAGTCCGGCCGGGTTTCGCCGTCCGGCGTCAGCAATTCCGAGGGTTGCAACCGGGCCAGTTCCAGCGGCAGACGGTCGTTGGGGATTTGGGAGACGGCAAACTCGCCGGTGGTGACGTCAACGTAGGCCAGGCCGGCCTGCTCGTCGTCCCGATACACGGCGGCCAGGTAGTTGTTGGCGCGATTGTCCAGCAGGGCGGCTTCCAGCACCGTGCCGGGGGTGACCACGCGGACGACGCCGCGTTCCACCAACCCCTTTGAGGCGGCGGGATCGCTGAGTTGTTCGCAGATGGCTACCTTGTAGCCCTGCTTGATGAGGCGAGCCAGGTTGGCGTCCAGCGACACCGCGGGTACGCCGGCCAGGGGCACCCGGGTGTCCTTGCCCATGGTGCGGGAGGTGAGGGCGATTTCCAGCGCCGACGCCAGGGTGTGCGCGTCGTCGTCAAAGCACTCGTAGAAATCCCCCATGCGGAACAGCACCACGGCGTCCGGGTAAGAGTGCTTGATGGTGAGATACTGGCGGCGCACCGGGGTGAGCCGGCCGCCGGCGGCGGAGGCGGTCATGGAGCGATTTTACCCCATGGGGTAGGTTGGCCGCCGTTAGGTTTATGGACGGGTTCGTGCGTTGCTGGAGTTAATCTTCTTGCTGGAGAATGGCTTCCAGTTGTCCAATTAGCAAGGGCAATTCATCCCGGACGATCCCCCAAAGGATATCGTAGTCTATAGCATCGAATTGGTGGATCAGGATATCCCGGAGACCCGCAAAGCCGCGCCAGTCAGTCTCAGGATACTCCGACCGGAACTCCTCCGGGACACGGCGTGATGCTTCGCCCACAACCTCCATCAGGCGAACCAACTGCAAAGAAAATGCCCGGTCGGCGTCCAAATCGGCGCGTGAGCGATCCATTGCCAATAGGTGAGCTTCTCGGGCGTGATTGAGCATATGTCTGATGGACTGGTGAATTCTATCCGGCATAGATGTCCTGCGCCTCCGCCAGGGCCGCCGGCCAGAAATCTGAGCGCATCCCGCCGGGGGTATGCAAGTCCACGCTGTGACCCAGGATTTTTCCCAACTCGCGCTGCATACGGAAGAACGCCAGGCCGGGAATGTGCTCCGGGTCGAATTCCACCAGCACCTTGACGCGGGTTTCGCCGGGGTAGTAATCGGGCACAGCGTCGCCCAGCAGGGCTAGGCGGGTGATGTGGTTGCGGCGGCAGAACTCGGCGATTTGATCCTCCGGCAGGACGAATACGGGTTTGGCGGGGCCGCTGTCGCTCAGGGCGTAACGTTTGCCCGTTACCGACGGTTCCAGGGACAGGTGGCGTCGGATGATGGCCACCGTTTCGTTGTCCAGGTCCAGCGCGTTGACCACGGCGGTGTCCAGGGAACGGCGCGCGTCGCAGACGTCCATGTTGGGAAGGGGCAGCAGCGCTCGATTGGCGAATGCGTCATACGCTCTGGCCAGGTGTGCGGTGGCGTCCTCGCCGATGGCGGCGAAGTCGGGCACCACCAACTGCCGCATATCGTCGATGGAGAATCGCGGGTAGGCCGGCGTTGTGTTGGAGCGGTTTCCCAACAAGGCAAGGATGCCCATCGTTGAGTTCAGGTAGGCGCAGATTGCCTTTTCCAACGTTTCGGAGTCAGGATTACAGGGCACCCAGGCCGAACCCACCACCGGCATATCCAATCTAACGCTGAGAGCTCTGACGGTATTCAGACGTACCCTTTGCGGCAAAAGCAGCCTGCTGCGCTGCTGCCAGTACGTTTCGGCCAGATGCGCCCGCCCCGGCTTGGCAGCGATGTTGGTGTCCGTTCGGGCCGCCATGGTCTGGGTTACGTCGGTGTCGTGATTCCACAACGCGGTACGGCCTTGCGCGTCGGGCATTGCCGACTTGGTGTAAGCCTCCCTAATCCGCTGTCCGGCCGGTCCGACGGCGGCGATGCTGCCCAGCGGCGTCGTTCGGAAGTGTGCGCCGTCGCGCAAGCGAGTGAACTGTTCGCAGAGATAGGGCGAGAGAAATTGAACCGCGCCCCAATCGCCGGCAGCGATTTTGCTCTCGGGCCACTCCTGCACGGTGCAGTAGTCGCGCCGCATGGTTATCGTGCCGTCCGCGATGGCCCAGCCGACGCTGATGGCCTCCGCCGGCGTGTCGGGGTTGACCGCCAGGTTGACCACCCGCGTCGGCGGTTTCGGGCCTTTGCCTATCGGTATAGGATCCGGAGGCCAGCGCCGGCAGACCAGCAGCATTTCCCCGATGCTGGTGTTCTCGGAGAAGTAGATACGTTCCGGGTCGTGGGAGGTCACAATGGTTTCAACGTGATACCTGGCCGCCAGGTGGCGGCGAATGCCCAGCGCCGATGCGTTGGTGGCGGTCACCAGCGGCAGCACGGCAGCGAGAGTGCCGGAGTCCGCCTTGTTGATATAGTCGGCCAATACCAAGAAAGCGTTGCCGTTGCTGGAAAGATGGACCGGCGTGTTGGCAAAGATGGCCTTCTCCCGGTCTTTGATCTTCTTCTCTACGTCTTTGGTGAACTGGTCGTGGCGCAGGCTGTCGCGAGTGAAGGGCGGGTTCATAATCACCAGGTCGGAGGGTTCCGGCTGGGACATTTCCGCCGCGGTGTCAACCTGGGCGATGCCGGTGGGCCAGGCCAACAGCGGCAGTTGTCCGTCGGGGCCAAGCATTTCCAGGGAACCCAGCTTGACCTCGCCGGCCTCGTTGGGCCCCAAGGTTGCCCGCCCTATTTTCATGTTCTCGAATCGTGTGGACGGCGACAGCAACCCCAATGTGGTGGCGGCCATGTGAGTTGCGGTGAGGTTGACGTCGAAGCCGCTGAATACCTGCTCGATCAAGGCGCGGGCGACGGTTTCATCATCTCGCGACTGCGGGGCCAGTTCGCGGATGCGCTCGGCGGCGGCCATCAGCAGGGTGCCAGTGCCGCAGGCGGGGTCGGTGATGCGCAGCCGGGCGATAGCATCCGGGTCCTGCCAGTCGCAAAAATCTTCGCCAATGGCCAGGGTCGCCAGCAGAGTGGCGGCCGGCGTGGTCGTGTAAAAGGAACCGTCGTAGCGGGCCGTATCCAGCACCGTGTGAAAGATGCGGCCCAGCAGGTCGTGGCGAAGGCCGGCAATGTCGCCCACCACGGTCAGAGCGGCGCGAGCGGTATCGCGGATAGCGGCAGTGAAAGCCGGGTCCAGTGGGCAGGACAGCAGGGCGGCGCGTCCGGTTTCAAAGATGGGTTTGTAATCCAGCGCCAGTATCAGGTCCCAGGCGTCAACAAACGCGGTGATAGGGTCAGCTGAGTTGGCGCACTGTTGCGCCATGGCTGGCGGCCAGTCGCCGGCGAAGGGTTCTGGAGGATTGGTGCGGTTATCGTGTTCAGGCCGCAGATCCGTCCAATGACTATCCAACCGAGAATGAAACATTACTGCGGTAGCAACCACCAGCAGCGCGCGTTTGGCTGGGGCATCCCAGGGATTGCGCACGGGCCGGCGGTTGCGAGTTTGCTGCGGCAGGTCCAGGGCACGGGCGAGTTCTCGTTTCTGGCTTTCGCTCAGGCGATGCACGGCGCCGTCCAAGCTGCTGGACAAAGCGGCAGCGGTGTAATCGGGATTGCCCAGTTGCGCCGGCGTGAGGCGGATGACCGCGGCCAGCTGTTCCAAATCGCCGGTTGTCCAGTCGGCCGCGGACGCCGGCGTGGGGTGGTCAGTAGAATCTCGAACCGTCCACTGCATATCGGCCGACGCCAGAGTTTCCCGCGTAGTGTCGTCGGGATAACAAACGGCCACGGCGCATTGCGCCAACCCCTGCTCCAATCGGGCATCAGCGTCACCGATGGCCTCGGCCTTCTTAGCGGCGCTCTGGCCGTGTTCCGCTTCCACGGCGACCACCACCGGACCGATACGCACTTCAACGTCAATCCGCCGCCGGCCCGGCTGGGCTGCTTCCGGTCTGGCGCTGAGGCCCAAAGCGTGCAACTCGTCGGCCAGCTGAACGTTCAGGGTTTGTTCGTGCTCTCGCGTCGTCATGTCGGGCTCCACTGGCCGCCGCACTGGATCGGCAGCCGTTGTCGGCCAAATATAGCATGGGGGCAGGACGGCGGTTTCGACAGCGCTGCTATGATAGAGTGGGAATGAAAATAACCGACGGTCATAAACTGGAGACCACAATCATGGACCTGCGCGAACGCATCGTCGCCGACCCTGACATTCTGCTGGGCAAGCCGGCAGTACGCGGCACCCGGCTTTCCGTCTCTTTCATACTCAGCCTGCTGGCCGGCGGATCCGGCGAGGCCGAAATCGTCAAGTATTATCCTAGCCTGACGGTTGAGGACATCCGGGCTTGCTGCCTTTACGCCAGCGAGAACCTGCCGGGCAGGACTCCCTCCTGGAAGTTTGAGGGCAGCTTCCTAGACAGCGATGAGTGGGAGTTAGTGAAAGGAGACGAGGAACCGACGCTCAAATAGCTGTTTGAGAACGGGTAACAAATGGCGAGGTTCGTCATTGACGAAAATATTTCGCCCGACGTCGCTGCACTGTACGTGTACACACTTTTTAGTAATCGTCAGAATCAGGATTTTCTGGATTTTGGGATTGGCTTGATTGAAGTCATTTGGTGGTAGAACATTCTCAATCCTGAAAATCTTCTAATCCGGCAAATCCTGCTTCTGACAAATTTGCGAAAGGCTGTACACGTGAGATTGATACCATATTGGCAGAGGCGATGCTATCCCGCTTGGAGAAATGAACGGGGGCGAATATCCATTCGCCCCACGGTTGCCTGATTCGGACTTGCGTTGGGATCTATTCCTTCCAGAATCGTTCCTCGGTCCAGCGCCAGCCGTCAGCGGTTACGATTTCCCGACTGGCTTCGATCATCCCGGGGTGGCCACAGGCGTACACCAGCGCCTCGGACTGGTCCAGGCTGAACCTTTCCAGCTGGGCGGCGACGATGTTGTTGAGGCGGCCGGTTTCGCCCTCCCAGCCGACGTTGCGCTTCTCGGTGGGCCGGCTGATGGCCGGCACGAAGGTCACCACGTCGGGATGGGCAGCGGCCAGGTCGGACAGCTCGGCGTCGTACACGAACTCGTCCAGATAGGACGCGCCTTCGACGACGTAGAAATGGTGGCCGTCCCGACCGTAGTGCAGGTGGTCGCGGACAATGCTGACGAAAGGCGCCACGCCGGTAACGGTGCCCAGCATCAGGTGCTGGGTGGCGGACGGGTCCATCAGGAAGATGCCCTTGGGACGGGGACGGATCGACATGGTGTCGCCGATGTCCATGCGCCACATCCGGGGAGTCAGCTCGCCTTCGGGGACCAGTTCGACGAAGATTTCCAGCAGCGGCTCGTGGGGCGCGGAGACGATGGAGTAGGCCCGCTCGATGCCGTCCAGCCCCAGGGTGCAGTATTGGCCGGGCTTGAAGTTGAAATCGAAGCCCTGGGGTTCCAGCTTGATGACCATCAGGTCTTCGGTGTAGTCAATACGCTCGACCAGTCGCGCCCGCGGCAGGTTGACGGTTCGATCGCGGGTTGCGGCGGCGGTTTGGGTGGTGGTCATGTTGTCTCCGTGTACTTTATTGATGACGCTATGCCAACGGTTCCACGCGGCACGGTTCCAGGCGCAGGCCGGGCACCCTGGCCATGGGGTTGATGTCCTCGGACATCTGCAACTCCACCGCCAGCTGGCCGAAGAGGGTGGTGACGGCGACGACGCCGGTTGGGATCGCGGCGTCCAGCGCGGCGATCCCGGTAATGCGGCTGCCGGTGGTGGCTACGGCGACGGGAGCGCCGTCGGCGATGCCCCAGGCCGCCGCGTCGGCCGGGTTCAACTGCACCTGTTCGTCCCTTACGATGTGGTTCAGGCCCTCTTCTTCAATGGACATCTCCCGGTCTCGCTGCAGCAGAACGCGCCCCGGGGCCAGCAGGAGCGGCAGGTCAGGTTCCGTCGCAATCTCGACGGCCCGGAAGAAGGGCGCGCCCGGCTCGGCCCGGCCGTTGGGAAAGCCGCCGGCATACAGCACCGGGGATGACGGGCTGTCGGCAGCGGGACAGGGCCACTGGATGCCGCGCTCTTCGCGGGTGGTGTAGAGCAGCTGGGTGGGTCGCGGCGCTTCAACCCCGGTCTGCATCACCAGGGCCGTTTCCCGGGCCAGGCGCTCGTAGCTGACGCCGGCGTAAGTCGGGGTGATGGCGGCGATCTCATCCATCACGGCGGAGGGATCATCGTAGGCAATGCCCGCGATGCCCAGACGTTCCGCCAGTTGGGCCAGCGCCCAGCCCTCCGGCATGGCGTCGTTGTTCCGGACGGATATGGCCGGCCGGACCCGCTGGATGCGCCGTTCCAGATTGGTGAAGGTGCCATCCTTTTCGGCGAAGGTGGCCCGGGGCAGGACCATGTCGGCGATTTGGGCAACGGGGGAAAGAAAGGTATCCATCACGGCCAGGAAGTCCAGCCGCTCAAATGACGCCAGGCTGTCTCCCAGCAGGCCGTTGGAGAAGTTGGCGCTGTCGCCGATGACCAGCATGGTTTTGATGTCATCGCCGGCGGCTTCCAGCATCGCCGCCACGCCCCGGTTGGAGAGCGGAGGCAGCGTTATGCCCCAGGCGGCCTCGACGCGGGACTGGTGGGCAACGTCAAAGAGCGGAGCGCCGCCGGGAAGCCGGTCCGGCAGGCATCCCATGTCGATGGCTCCCTGCCCGTTGGCGCCCTGGCGCATGGGGAAGACCCCGCCGGCGGGCCGGTTAACATTGCCGGTGAGCACCGCCAAATCAGCCAGCGACACCACGCACTCCCGGGCAATCTCGGACGGAACGTTGTCCAAGCCGTACACGATTGCCGACGCCCCCGCTCCGGCGTACATCCGGGCGGCTCGAGCGATGTCATCCGGGGATACGCCGGTGGCGGCAATGGCGTTGGCATCCACCCGCTCCAGTTCATAGGCCAGGGTGTCGTGGCTGTCGGCGTTTTCGCTCAGCCATTCGGCGTCAATCAGGTCCTCGTCCAGTATCACTTTCAGGATTGCGCCCAGCAGCGCCAGTTCGGCGCCGGGTACGGGACGCAGCCACAGGTCGGCGTAGCGGGTCAGCTCCACCTCGCGGGTGTCAATCACGATCAACGGCGTACCGTTGCGAGCGGCGCGCTTGATGGGAACGCTGACCACGTTGTGGCTTTCCGTAACGTTGGTGTTGAACACCAGGATGCAGCCGGCCTTTTCCAGGTCCCAGATGGAGTTGGTCGCCCCCGGGTAGCCCAGCACGTCCTCCAGCGCGCCGGTCAGGGCGGGCTGGGTGTTGCCCGAATGGTCCAGGTTGTTGGTGTTCATACCGAAACGGACGAACTTCTGGGCCAGGTACAGCTCTTCGTTGGTGCTGTCCGCCGCGGCGATCAAGCCGAAGCCGTCGCCCGACTGGTGCGGGCGCAGGCGTTCCGCAATCAGGTCCAGCGCCTCGTCCCAGGTGGCCGTTTCCAATTGCCCGTTGCGGCGGATCATGGGCCGGCGCAGCCGCTGTCCGCTGGTCAGATGGTCCAGGCCGAACTTGCCCTTGTAGCAGGCCTGGCCCTTGTTGGCTGGGGAGTTCAACTCGGGGATGGCCCGGATGACGCGGCCCTGGTCGTTGATTTCCAGGTTCATCTGGCAGCCCACCGGACAGTGGGTGCAGATGGTGCGTTCCACCCGCGCCGCCTTTTCCCACTTGCCTTCCCGTTCGGTCAGCGCACCCACGGGGCAGACGTCGATGCAGGCCCCGCAGAACTCGCAGCCCGATTCCAGCAGGGAGGTTCCGAAGGACGTGCCCACCAGCGCCTTGCCGGAGCGTTCCGTGAAGCAGATGGCGTTGTCGCCGCGCATCTCCTCGCAGGCGCGGACGCAGCGTCCACAGGTGATGCACAGGTTGTAGTCCCGGTCGTAGAAGGGATCGCTGACTTCCAGCGGGATGTCCCGGTACACGTAGGTCATGGGCGATTCCAGCTCCATGCCCAAGTACCGGACGGTGTCCTTGAACTCGCAGCGCTCGTTCTTGGGACAGGTTACGCAGCGGTCGTTGACCGATACGTGGCGCAGGCACACGTCGGCGGGGCCGCAGATTTCCACCCGGTGGCAGGTCAGGCAGCCGTTGGGATGCTCGGCAATGAGCATCTGCATGACGGAGCGGCGCACCTCGTTGACATCGGGCGTCTCGCTCCACACCACCATTCCGTCGGTCGCGGCCAGGGTGCAGGCGGCCGGGAACCCCGGCACTCGGCCCCGCTCGTTTTCCGCGACCACCACGCACATCCGGCAGGCGGCATAGGGCTTCATCCCGGAGTGGTAGCACAGGTAGGGGACGTAAACGCCGGCGTCAATGGCGGCTTCCAGCACCATCTTGCCCGGCTGGGTTTTGATTTCCACCCCGTCTATGGAGATGGTGATGTCGTCAGGCATAGCGGCTCCTAAAGCGGTTGACGAGCGAGTCAATGAGGTCAGTCATATATTCCAAGCGCATTGCCTTGCTGCGTCAGCTTTGCCGAGCTTATCCACCGGCATTGAGGATTTCTGCTGTCCTTACGTAGCATTCCACCCGGCTTATTGCCGGTTCGTGTACCAGGCGCCAGTTGTGAATAACGTCCTGCCCCAGCAGGGATGGCAAGCCGATTATCACAATACCAGCTCTGTCGGCTCGGCGCTGAGGAACTCGGCAACGGTGGTTCCCTCGGCGACGCCACTTCGTCGGAACTGATGCATCAGGTCTCCCAGGGACGCGCCTTTCACCAGCACCCCATCCGTTCCCATACCGACCCAAAGGTCGTGGGGCGGGTCATCAAGCGTCTCGATTGCGACTTTCAACAGCCGGGATAGTCGCTCGTGCTCGTCAATACGGGCCGCAACCGCCGCTAAATCGCCGGTACTTACCTCGGTCGTCGTGATGGCGGCAGTGCTCACGGTGCATCTCCTCCGGTGTGCGAATTATCCTGCCAGGGTCGGCTGCGGCGCGTCTGTGATTTTACTACGGTGATAAGGGTGCTTGCGGCGGGTCAGCGCCGGGTCAACCGGGGCGAAAACACCCGCTCCGGGCATTCTCCCGTGTGGCGTTTTTCCAGGATATGGGCCTCGAACTCCTCCGGGAAGTAGCGCAGGGCAGAGGACACCGGGTTGAACCCCAGCTGTCCGTGTCCGCAGAGGGAGCCGGCCTGCATATTCTCCCCGATGTTCCGCATCAGGGCCAGGTCTTCGTCGGTGCCCTCCAGGTTGTGGATGCGTTCCAGTACCTCCAGCAGGTGGCTCATCCCCATGCGGCAGGGGAAGCACTTGCCGCAGGATTCGTACTGGCAGAAGGCGATGAGGTTCCGGGTCAGGTCAACCACGCAGGTGTCCTCGTCGGCCACGATGATGCCGCCGGAGCCGAGGATGGCGCCGGCCGCGCGAAACACGTCGAAGTCCAGCACCAGGTCCAGGTTGGCATCGCTGGCGGAGAGCACGCCGCCCAGCGGCCCGCCGGTTTGCAGCAGCTTCATTCGCTTGCCGTTGGGCACGCCGCCGGCCATGTCGAACAGCACCTGCCGGAAGGTCATGCCCAGGGGAACCTCGATCAGGCCGGGGTAGGTGATGTCACCGGACAGGCACAGGATGGCGGTGCCGCTGCTGCCGTTGATGCGGTTGTCCGGGTCAGGCTGGGTGCCGATGCCGGCGAACCACTCGCCTCCGTTGGCGATGATCTCCGGCACGTAGGCCAGCGTCTTCACGTTGTTGATGTTGGAGGGCATACCGAACACGCCCACCTGGGCCGGGAAGGGCGGACGGTAGCGGGGCATGGAGCGCTTGCCCTCGATGGCTTCCATCAGCGCCGTCTCCTCGCCGGACACGTAGGAGTCGCCGGTCAGCGCCACCTCCAGGTCGAAGGAGAAATCGGTGCCCAGGATGTTCTGCCCCAGCAGGCCAAGCTCGTAAGCCTGGTCGATCACGGCGCGGGTGCGGTCGATGGGCTGGTTGTGGCCGTGGCGGATGAAGATGTAACCCCGGTTCGCGTTGCAGGCGTAGCCGGCGATGGTGATGCCCTCGACCACGGTGGCCGGGTCGCTCTCCAGGATGCCCCGGTCGTTGAACGCTCCGGGGTCGCCCTCCTCGCAGTTGCAGAGGATGTACTTGTTGGGGTCGGGGTTGCCGGCCAGAAAGCCCCACTTGACACCGGCGGGGAAGGCCGCGCCGCCGCGTCCGCGCAGGCCCGACGTCCGCACTTCGCCCAGCGTATCCTGCGGGGACATCTCGGTGAGGGCCTTGTTCAGCGCGGAGTACCCGCCATTGGCGATGTACTGGTACAAGTCGGAGGGGTCGATGTTGCCGGCGTTGCGCAGGGCGATGCGCTGCTGCATCGCCATCATGGGGTGGTCTGCCAGGCTGGGAATACCGTCGGGCGCAGCGTTTCCGTCCCCCAGGTATCCGATGGCATATCTGGCTACCGGCGTCCCGCCGGCGACGTGCTGGTTGACAATGACCTCGGCAATTTGCGGCGTGACCCGCTGGTAAAACACCCGGGGGCCGCCGGGCGTCTGCACGTCCAGCAGCGGTTCGGCGAAGCACAGGCCCAGGGTGCCGACCTCCGACACGTTGGCCGCTACCTGCCGCTCGTCCAGGGCGGCTTTCACGGCGCTGACGACCTCGAAGCCGCCGGCAGCCTCGCCGGCCAGTCCGGTGCCGACGCGGATCCAGGGGCGGTCGCCCGCGGTCAGGTCATTCCAGCGCCGTTGCGCCTCGGCGAGAATGGCGGCGAAGGAGGAGTCATTGTGCGCTGTCACGGCAATAACCTGGGGATTCAGTGGGCCGCCGGGGCGGCGAGGGCAGCGGCGATCCTGTCCCTGGCGGCATTGGGCGTGATGCGCCCGGCCAGGTGGTGGTCAATTGCCATGACGGGAGCGTGGGCGCAGGCCCCCAGGCAGGTGTTGTAGCGCAGGGTGGCCCTGCCGTCGGGGGTGTCGCCCTCGTCGGACAGGCCCAGCGCATCCTGGGCGGCGGCGATGATGGCCGTGGCGCCCATCACATGACAGGACGGGCCCCAGCAGACCTCGATACGATGCTCGGTAGGCGGCTCGAAGCGGAAGTTGGGATAGAAGGTGGCAACGGCCCAGACGTCATTGATGGTGGCGTCCATCCGAGCGGCCACTGCTTCCACCGCCTCCTGGGGTATGTACCCGATGGCGTCTTCAACGGCCAGCAGCGACGACAGTACGGTGACGGTGCTCTGCGGCTGATTGTTAACAGCAGCATCAATCAGGTCGCGGGTAGCGTCGTCCATTTGTGAAATCCGTTACAAGTGCGAATTGGAACGGCGCCAGTCTAGCACAGGCGGCGGCGGACGGGCAATGTGAGCCAAGGGGCGCTACTCTCCGATAATCCGGTCAACTTCCAGGATTACGTCTGAGAAGGCCTGGGGAGCGATGCTTTCGCCAGGACCAACGCATCGGACGGTGGCGTACTCATCACCGACCGGATCGGTATAAGCTTCAAGGCGCCGGCCCCGACGGACGGCGATCCACACTTCGGGAATACCAGCGCGGGCGTACACCGGCAGTTTGGCGTTCCGGTCGAAATCAGCGGAGCTGTCGGCCACCTCGATCAGCAGGAGCACGTCGGCGGGGCCGGGGTGGCCGGCTTCATAGAAGTCGTCGCGCCACCTCAGGAGCATGACATCTGGCTGCGGCTCGCTGTTGTTGTCCAGGCGTGTGGGGTCCTGAACGCTGACGATAGCCCGTCCCTGCAACGGCGGGAGCATTGCATTGTTGAGTCGTTTCACGCTGGCGGCGTGCCAGTCTCCGATAGGGGGCATTACGATGATGTCTCCGTCCAGCAGCTCAACGCGGTCGTTTTCCGATAGGATGCCGGCCTCGGCCATGGCGTAATACTCGGCCACGGTGAAGCGGCGGCGAGTGGGAACGGTCGCCGCCGGAGCGGTAATTGCAACGGTGGTGGTCATGGCGTGCGCCGGTCAGTCTCCGATGATTCGGCGAGCTTGTAGAACGATGTCCGGGAACGCTTGGGGCGCGATGCTCTCGCCCAGGCCGTAGCGCTGCACGGCGGCGTATTCGTCTCCGGAAGGGTCTGAGTAGGATTCAATGCAGCGGTCAGGCCGATTGACGATCCATACTTCCGGGATGCCGGCGCGAGCATAGCGGGGCAGTTTTTGGTTGCGGTCGAAGGATAAGGATGAGTCGGAAACTTCAATGAGCAGCAGTACGTCGGCAGGTGCGGGATGCCCCGACCGATAAAAATCGTCGCGGCGGCGGAGCAGCATAACGTCGGGCTCGGGCTCACTGTATTCGTTGAGCCGCGTCGGATTCTGGATTCTCACCTGAGCCCGTCCTTGCAAGGAAAGGACGAAATTCTCATTAAGCCAGTCCACCACAAAAGCGTGCCAGTCCAGTATGGCAGCCGTAACTATCACGTCTCCATCCAGCAGTTCAACGCGCTCGTCAGGGACCAGGATGCCGGCCTCGGCCATGGCGTAGTATTCCGCCACGGTGAAGCGGCGGCGGGCCGGCGCGACGGCTGCCGGCGGAGACGCGATTGGCGTGGTCATGACGGCCCGCCTCTATTCCTCGGCGGCGGCGCGGTTCTCCAGGGCTTTGTCCATCACCCGCTGGAAAACCTCGTAGGGTTGCGCGCCGGTGAACAGCAGGTTGTCGAAGACGAAGGTGGGTATGCCCCGGATGCCGTAGCCCAGCGCCTCGTGATACTGGTCCACGACCTTCTGAGCGTAGTGGCCCGACTCCACCCGTTCCTTCAGCTCGTCGCCGTCCAGGCCCACGCTGGCGCCGATGTCGGCCAGCACGGACGTATCGCCCAGGTCGGCGCGCTGGTCCCAGTAGGCTTCGTAGGCGGCGTGGTGGTACTCCATGAACTTGCCCTGTTCCTGGGCGTACTCGGTGGCCTGCAGGGATTTGAGGCTGTTGTGGGTGTAGCGCGGCGGGCGCATGATCAGGTTGGCCTCGCGGGCGTGGGTGCGCAGGGGGTCGGAAAGCTCGTCTTCCGATTCGCCGGGGCGCCCCTCGCGAACCCGTCCCTCCGGAGGGGTATCCGGACGCAGCAGATAGGCCCGGCCTTCAACGGTGATGTCGTATTCTTCAGCCAGTTTGTCGACGCGTTCCAGCCCGACGTAGCACCAGGGTCAAACGTAGTCGTACCAGACTATGACGTGAACCGGATTGGGATCGTCGGGATGGCTGTGTGCCGGCGGTTGGGTGGTCATGTCAGCACCTCGGCTGGGTGGTGGGTTCCGGGTCGATCCCGAAAAACGGTTATGGTTGGCCGCTGGACTGACAGGAGGCCAGCCGGTCCAGCAACGGATACAGCCCCTCCAGGCTGTCGATATGTTCGCAACCGGTGACGTTGCTATGAAAGCCGCCCCGGTCGATCAGGACCGGGTGCAAGCCGGCTTCTCGCGCCCCTTCAACATCGGAGCGGGGTTGGTCGCCGACGTGCATCGCCCGGTCCGGGCTTACGCCCATGCGTTGCAGTCCGGCTTCGAAGATGGCGGTGGCCGGTTTTTCGCCGACCTCCCGGCCCGTGATGGAGAACTCCAGGTACTGGCGGATATCCAACTGTTCGGTGAGTTCGTCCATGTCGCGCCGCAGGTTGGTGAGGACGGCCAGCCGGTAGCCTCGTCGCTTCAACTCGGCCAGGACCGGTCGAGTTTCCTCGAACTCCACGAATTCCTTGGGCACGGAGATGGCCATATCCCAGATCTGCTTGGCCATGCGCAGGGATACGGCTACGCCCGCCTCTTCCAGGATGATCTGTTCGTAACGGGCGAAAAACTCATCCCGTCCGGCGGCGTCCCGTTCGCCCAGCGGCAGGCGGTGGTTTTCCTCATTGAAATACAGGTCGGCTATGGCGTAACCGCGCGCCAGGTTTTCCGGGGGCACGCGGATACCCAGGTTCTGGCAGGCGGCGTGCTGGATCTGGGGCAGCGGCGGCCAGAACCGGACCAGAGTGTTGTAAAAGTCAAAGAAAATGGCCTCAATCATGGAAGTCGAAACAGCGGCGCAACGGAAGACTGGCCTTAATGACCCAAGGTTGCCGCCGCCAATGATAGCACAAGTGCGCTTGTCATTCGTGCGCCCGGCTTTAGTTAGGCCCGGCAGCAGGCTGATCGACAGATCGAAAGGCCGTAGAAACAACTCCGACAGAAGCAGACCCATGCTGCTTTGGCGGTATTCGCCCAATCATCTTCGTGTTCGTGCTCGTGTCCAAAGAAGTTTTCTCTGCCTTCCTTGATGAAGAACGGGATCAAAATCAGAGACGCCACCGGGTCGGCCCACCACCAGGAAAGCAGCACGTTGAACCCCAGCCCGATCAGAACGGCCAGATCCTGAAGGTCACAGAACAGGCTTTCCACCGCCTCCGCTCGCAACGACCGGGACTGCATCCGAGCGGCGACGCGCATCTTGGCGACGTAGAGGCCGCTCATCACCACGGCGCTGACCACCGCAATCCCAACGCCAACCAGGCTCGGTTCCGGCCTGGGCAGCCATCCCAGCAGGTTGGACCCGGAATGGACCATGACATAGGCCGCCAGCAGAAAGAAGGTTAGGCCGATCAGTTTCTGCGCTTTACCTTCAGCCGCCTCGTCATCCATGCCGTCCTGCTCCCTGGACAATCGCCACACCATGACCCCACCGGCGAACAGTTCGATGACGCTGTCCGCCCCGAAGGCCAGGAGAACCACGCTGCCGGCCAGAGCGCCCGCCCAGAAAGCAACCACAGCCTCGGCCAGGTTCCACACCAGACCGACCAACACCAGAATGAGGGCCGTCCGGCGGAGGGTGTCTTGTTCAAGCATCAGTGTCTGGTTTCTCCTTCGCTTCCCGCGCCGCACGACGGTTCTCGGGGGCGAGAGACGTTGCATTGTGCGTGGACATCCTACCATTCAGCAGGTTGGTCGTGCGCGTACGGCCACTTCATTGGAGACGCAATATCACCCGTGAGAGCGCCGCGGCTCTGCCACCGTTCCGGCGCTTCGGTTATCCCGGCAAGCCGCCCAGCAGGTCCGCCAAAGACTGGGACACATCCGCCGGCGCGTCGAGCCGCCAGTGGGCATACGTATCCACATCAACCGGCCCCACGAAAATGCCGGCGCCGCTCACGTCTTGAGCCGCTCGAAATGCGTCCTCGTCGGTGGCGTCATCGCCGATATAGATGGTAAAGGCGTCGGGAGTCGAACGAGAACGGATCAGCATCAGCGCCCGCCCTTTGTCCCAATCGACCGCCGGCCGCAGTTCCAGGGCTGATTTCGCGGTGGTGACCCGGCACACGCCCGCGGACACCAGCGGTTGTGCCGCGTCGTGGAAGATGGACGCCACGGCTTCGTGATATTCCTCGGGCGTCAGTCGGTAGTGGACGGTCAGCGTCAGGGTCTTGTTCTCCACGAACGCGCCGGGAATGGGGGCCAGGGCGGCGTGCATCTCCCCCGCAGCCCGGGCGATGGCCGGCAACGCCGCCGCAACGTCAGGGTGCAGGTATTGCAGGTCAGGGCCGTCTATTTCCAAGCCGTGATTCCCGGCGTACACCAGACCTCGAACCCCGACCTTCTGGGATACATCGTCCAACGCGCGGCCGCTGATCACGCCTACTGTGCATTTCGGATGACTGACCAAACCGTCCAAAAGGGCCTTGTTCCCCGGACGCAGGACGGCCGCCTCCGGGCTGGGCGCTATTTCCGAGAGCGTTCCGTCGAAATCGAGCAGCAGGAGTATGTGTGGATGCGCTGCGGCCAGACTGAGCAGGTTGGCGCCGGCCTCAGGCATCGGGTAGGAAGTTACGCCGTGGTCGCGGTAGTGAGGCGGGCGTGGTCGGGAGTGCTGGCCTGCATCAGGTGCATCATGATGCGCCCGGCCCATTTGTAGATGTTGTTTTCCTGGACGGTGTTGCGCATCTGGCGCATCCGGATGCGGCGCTCCGTCTCGCTCATGGTCAGGGCCTGGTGGATGGCGTCGGCGAACTGCTCGGTGGCGTAGGGGTTGATGATGAGCGAGCCGGTGAGTTCCTGGGCGGCGCCGGCGAAGGCGCTGAGAATCAGCACGCCGTCTTCGTCAACCCGGGACGCGACGTACTCCTTGGCCACCAGGTTCATGCCGTCGTGGAGGCTGCTTTCGGCGCAGAAGCTGGCCAGGCGGCGCAGCGCCGAGAAGGTGGCCGACGGCAGCGACGTGGGCCAGTACAGCACCGGCTGCCAGCCGTCGTGGCCGAAGCGCTCGTTGATGCGGTTGACCGTGGCCTCGATGTCGATGGTGAGCTGCATGTATGAATCGATGTTGGTACGGCTGGTGGCGCCGGCCTGCAGGAACACCAGCCGGCCTCGGTACTGGGGCCACTTCTCGAAGAGCCGCTCCACCGCCCGCAGCCGGTGGGGTATGCCCTTGGTGTAGTCCTGCCGGTCGATGCCCAGCCCCAGGATGCGCCCCCGGTTCAGGCCCAGTTCGCGGGAGAGGCGCTTCATCTCCAGTTCCACCTCTTCCGTTCGGGCCTCAGCGTCCAGATTGTCGAAGTCGATGCTGATGGGGAAGGGCCGAACCAGGGTGGTCTCGTTGCGGTAGTCGATCAGGCCGTATTCCGGGTCTGCCTGGGCGTCCAGGTTGGCGTCAACGCAGCTGATGAAGTTCTGGCAGTCGCCGGAGAGGTGGAAGCCCAGCAGGTCGTTCCCCAGCATCCCGTCCAGGATTTCGTCCTGCCACGGGCAGATGCGCAGGATGTCGGGGTTGGGCCAGGGGATATGCCAGAACTGGCCGATGATGGCGTCGGGATTGACCTCGCGGATGTATCGGGGCAGCAACGCCAGGTGATAGTCCTGGATGAGGACGATGGCCGGGTCGTCGCTGATTTCGTCCAGCACCAGGTCGGCGAAACGTCTGTTGACCGATTGGTAGAAGCCGTAGTGTTCCGAGTCGAACACCGGCTCGGTGTAGGCGATGTGGCACAGCGGCCAAAGCCCTTCGTTGGAAAATCCGTAATAGAAGCCGTTGTTCTCCTCTTCGCTGAGGTTGAGCAGGCGCATGGAGTAGGCGGGGGCGTCGGATGGAACGGCGATCCGCCCCTCATCGTCCATGGCGGCGCGGTCGTCGGGTCCGCTGCTCTGGGCGATCCAGGTGCCGCCGCAGGCGCGCATCAGGGGGTCAATGGCGGCGGTGAGTCCGCCGGGGGGCATTTCGCCCTTGGGCGCTCCGTTCTCAATCTTAAAAGCATAGGGCTGCCGGTTGGAAACCACAATCAACCGATAGTCGCTCAATTCCCGGCTCACCAGTCGTTGTAAATCGTCGCCAGTCCACATAATGGGCAACCTCCCTTGGCGGGCGCGCCGTCCGGCATCAAATCAGATGCAACCGCTGCCAACTGAAATTCATTACTGACGCCTGCCCTGCGCGAGCTTACCGTCCGGCGTCAATCGGATACGGCCACTTGCCGAATAATGATTATCATGCTGCGACAATTGTGCCACAGGATTGACGCGAGGTCAACGCGATTGCCCGAGCCCTTACGCCAGGGCTTGTGCAAAGTATCTCGCCGCACAGTTTCCGCTCATCCTGAGCTTGTCGAAGGATGTCGTTGCAAGCGGCCAATGGTTCGACAGGCTCACCATGGGCGGCGCAAAGTGGACCTTGCACCGGCCATGCTCGATCAGAATGCTGATTTGCCGCTCCAAAACCCCGGTGCTATACTCGCTCAATACGATGCTGCTGGCGCGGTTCCTACGGTACGTGTTGGGGCAGTATCGCGGAGGGCACCCATGATACAGAGCGCCGTTGTGCAGCAGCTTCGCCAGGGAGGCGTGCGGGTTACGCCCCAGCGATTGGCAATAGCCGAGGCCGTGCTCAACTCCACCGACCACCCTACGGTGCAGCAAATCCACGAACGCGTGCAGCAGCATTTCCCGTCCATGACCCTGGCCACGGTCTATTCGACGCTGGGGGTGCTGTCCCGGAGCGGTCTGATCCAGGAACTGCCCTTCGCCAAGCAAACGCGCTACGAGAACAACGTTTTACCTCACGTCAACCTGGTGTGTTTGGGCTGCGGCAACATCACCGACGCCGACGACAGCAGCGAGATAATTGTCCGGCTGCGTGACCAGGTGTCCAACGAGACCCGCTTCCAGGTGATGTGGCAGCGGGTGGACTTCCACGGCTGGTGCCGCGCCTGCCAGCCCGCGGACGAATAAACGCCGCGCCTCCTGAGTCGCACCGCTGTGATCACCGGCATCGTTGGCATCACGCTGTGGACTGACGACCTGGACCGGATGCTGCGGTTTTACCGGGACGTGCTGCGGCTGCCGCTGCATTCTTTTCACGAAGATGAAGGTTTCGTCGCCTTCCAGCTGGGCGAGTTGCGGTTCAACGTGGGCCGGCACGGCGGAGTCAGCGGCGCGTCAAAGGACCCCCTGCGAGTGATGCCCCACCTGGGCGTGGACGACATTCATGCCGAACACGACCGCCTGGCGGCAGAGGGCGTGGAGTTCATCCGCGTTCCGGAGCAGGAGCACTGGGGTGGCTGGGTGGCCACGCTGAAAGACCCCGACGGGAACGTGTTGCAGTTGCTGGAGTTTCCCAAGTAAGGGCCGGGCGCAGAGCCGGCCTCAGACGTTTTCCGACCGGAGGCGGTGCAGTTGCGCCTCCAGCTGCCGGTTACGCTCTTCAGCCGCCGCCAGCCTTTCTTCCACCAACGTAAAGTCGCACAGGTAGCGGCCCGTCTTGCGGTCGTAAAACCGCAGGTGGCTTTCGTCGTCAACGTCCCAGTCCCACGCCGGATGCCAGCACAGGCACAGGTCCAGCGTCGGGCTGTACCCCCAGATCATCCCGTCGGCTTCCGTTGTCAGCGGGATCTCCTGGTACGCTCCATTCACCAGCCGGTCGCCGGCCATGGCGTAGCCGTAAAGCTCGCCGCCAGACGGGTCAATTCTCCAATACTCGCCGATGCCCAGGCTGGCGTACAGTTCGCGCTTGAACCACGTATCCCGGTCATGGGTGGACTCCGACGCCACCTCCATGACGAAGTCCGGCGGCTTGCCCACCTCCCAGATGATGTAGCCGCGACGCCTGAGAATAGGCGGCAAGTCCACGTCGAATGCGATGCAAAGATCCGGTTCAAACCGCCGGTTCATGTCGTAGGGGTCGTAGTACACCGCCCCGGCGCTTCGCACGTAGGTATTCGCCCGGTCCTTCAAATGGCGAGTGACGAAGTAGCCGGCCTTGTCAATGGTGGGGGCCTGTATCATTTCGCGCGGCTCCGGGTCGGGGCACACATAGTCATCGGGCAGCACGACGGGAACGCGCCCAGGTTGCGGTTTCGTAACCATCTCAATCCTCCGTACGTGCCGGCAATTGCGCTTGATCTGAATGGAGTTACGTCCGCAGCTTGCGGGCCAGCTCGGCGTTGGAGGGTTCCACCAGCACGGAGCCGTCCGGGAATACGATGGTGGGGATGATGAGCCGGTTGTCGTTGACCTGCTTCACATAATTCTGGGCGTCATCGTCGTTGTCAACGTTGATGTACTCGTAGGCTATGCTCTGGCTGTCCAGGTAGTTGCGGGAACGGTGGCAGTCGGGGCACCATTCGGCGCCATAGAGCTTGATGCCCGGGTCGGCGGTGGTCATGTTGCGCTCCTTTGCAAGCCTTAATCCGCGGCCTGCTGTTCTTCCTGGGGGGTGTACACCGGGCGGACCAGTTCGTACACGTCGTCGGTGTGGCAGTACATATTGCCGGCCAGGCGGCCCGTGGGCTTCAGGGCGGCGTGGTCAATGCGGAGGCCGTTGGGGCCTTCATAGAGTATGTCGTCGCGGAGGTGCATCCGAAGGATCTCGCCGATGACGATACCGTGGGAGTGGGGCTGCTCGCCGATGTTGACCACCTGGACCAGGCGGCACTCCATGTTGACCGGCGATTCGAGGACCCGGGGCGGCTTCACCATTTCGCTGGGCGCTTCGGTGAGGCCGGCGATGTCGAACTCGGACACGTCGGACGGGTATTCGGCGGCGGTGGCGTTCATGGCGGCGGCGATGTCGTCCACCACCACATTGACCACGTACTCGCCGGTCTCCTCGATGTTGGTCAGGGTATCCTTGCGCTTGTCCTGCCAGCCGGGGGCGCGGCGCGACGACGAGAAAATCAGCGTGGGCGGGTTGTAGGCCATGGCGTTGAAAAAGCTGAACGGCGCCAGATTCACCACGCCGTCGGTGGACCTGGTGGAGACGAAGGCAATGGGCCGGGGCACGACCACGCCAGTGAGGATCATGTTGAAACGGTCGAAATTCCTGGGGTCAATGAGCATGGTTGATGGCTCCTGGTGTTGGCGACACTGCCAAAGGCGCAGATACAGGGTTCAAATGATGCGCGGCGGTAATGATACCTGATAACGGATCCGTTTTCATGTTCCTCCCCACCCGCGACGCCCTATCCGTCATTGCTGAGTTGTTGTCCTCACGATCTCAATGGCGCGGCCCTGCTTGCCGGGCAAGTTCAAATTGACCGACTGCAAAGCGCGGATTATGATGCCGTCATTAATTTGAGCCCTTATCTGAGCCTGCGACCGCCGATACGGGTCGCCCCGAGGGTATAAGGTGAATAACTGTGCGCGTTGCGATTGTCCTGCTGTTGATGTTGCCTGCCGTTGCGCTGGCCCTGGCCTGCTCGCCCGGGGCTGACCAAGAGGTTCCACAGGATGATGCGCTCCGGGCCGAGGTGGTTGCCGCCCTGGACGCCCTGGCGGCCGAACTGGCGGCAGAGCGACCGGCCGATGCCGCCGCCTACTCGCAACGGTTGCAGTCCTACCTGGAAGCCCACCCCGCGTTCTACGGCAGCGCCGCCGCCCTTTTGGACCCGAGCGGCAAGGTCACCGCAAGCCCATACGTCTATCGCACCTCTTCAGGATATGCCACCCTGGATCTCGCCGTACCGTCGTACGAAATCGATGCGCAGTCCTGGGTAACGGAGCCATTGGCCAAAGACACCGGCATCTGGACCGCTCCCTATTTTGACGCCGGCGGCGGAGAGATCTGGATGATCACCCGCTCTGTACCGGTCCGCGATGCGGAAGGCATCTTCGCCATCGTCACCACCGATTTGTCCGTAGATGCGCCCGGCCGGTAACGTATGCACGGCGTCATCCGCCTCGTCCATCAACTTACCAGCCCAGGCTCTCGGGAATGAGGATCATGGAGATGCGTCCGACCACCGGCTCGTGCTCCATCACCAGGAATTTGCCGATGGGCGTGGGCGCCGCGCCCCGTCCTTCCAGCCAGCGGTCGTGACGCTCCAGGGTGAAGCCCCGGGTGCGGGCCTCGGCTTCGGCCAGGGTGGGGCAGATCTTCTGCGTGCCGGCCACCAGGATGACCCGTCGTGCGCCATATGAGTAAGCGCCGATCTGGCTGCCGGAACCGCTGGCGACAACGATCTCCCCGGTCTCGGCGATGGCCTGGACGCTGCCCACGAAGTAGTCGGCGGTGGTGGTGGTGCGCCGAAACTCCCGCTGGGACGCCGCGTCGGGCTGGGCCACCATCTGGTCATGGAGGTTGACGTAACGGTCGTTGCCGTCCATGTACTCGGTGTAGCCGATGGTGTCCAGCGTCTCCGAGGTGTTGACGAATACCTCCGAACCCTCCGGCACCAGTTCCTTCAACCTCGCCAGCGCCGCCTCACTGTCTTCCACCAGCACGGCGTCCACGTTGCGGGCGGCCAGGGCCGCGATGGTCCTGTCGATTGATTCGGCGGTGGCCGGAGAATAGGGTGTGGCCGAGGACATTGTTAGGTCTCCTGTGGTTGGCTGGCAGATGGACGCTTCCGAAAATCGTCAGAATCAGGATTATCAGGATTTATGGATGAACTGGATTCAGAGCATCACGGGTAATTCCACTCAATCCTGTCAATCCGCAAATCCGGCAAATCCTGATTCTGACGATTCTTTAGGGCCCGGGCCGCAGGTTGGGCATCACCTCATCCACGAACAACCCCATGCACCCCATCACCTGCTCCGGCGTCAAGTCGCCCCAGGCGAAGATGGGGCAGAAGTAGTTGATGCCCGTCTCGTCGATGGCCCGTTGCACCCGCTCCCGGACGGTGGACGGCGCGCCGACTATTATCACGTCTTTGGCTTCCAGCGTGTCGAAATCCCGCATCGCGCCCAGGCGGTCCAGGCCGTTCTTGGCCCACAGGTAGTCGATGTTGTGGAACCAGGTCCGGTACGCCGCTTTGGCTTCCGCCCGGGCCTGCTCGTCGGTGTCGGCGATGTACATATGCCGCACCAGCCCCAGCTTGGGAACCGGCACGTGGCTGTTCAGCCCGTTGGACATCCGCTCGGCGTTCCAGACCCGCTTGTATAGATCATAGTGTTCCCTGACGCCGGCGTTGTCGGCGAACACGGTGCAGGTGTTGAAGCCGTGCTGGGCCATCCACGGCACCGTTTCGATGTTGTTGCTGGCGTACCACAGCGGGGGATAGGGCTTCTGATGGGGCGCAATCCAAAGTTCAATGTCCTCGTATTTATAGTGCTTCCCCCGGTGGTTGAGCATTCCGGTGGTGAAGCCCCTGGTGAACATCTCCATCTGCTCGTTGAACATTTCCCAGCTGATGTCCAGGTCCACGCCGAACTCGGCGGCCTCCACCGGCGACACGCCCCGGCCCACGCCCAAATCCAGCCGTCCGTTGCTGAGATTGTCCAGCATACAGATTTCGTGATACAGGCGGATGGGGTTGTAGAAGGGCAGCAGGAAGACCAGCGGCCCCAGGCGCAGGTTCGTGGTGCGCTGCGCCGCCGCCGCCAGGAACACCGCCGGCGAGGGCGACACGCTCAGCGGGGTGATGTGGTGCTCCGCCAGGTGGTAGCTGTAGAACCCGTTTTGATCGGCGTACTCCAGCATCTTGAGCCGGTTTTCAAAGATCTCGTGGGGCGCCGACGTGTCCCATTCAATCCAGTCGAATAGGCCGAATTCGAGGGTGTCGGTAAGTGTGGCGGCCTGGGTCATGGCTCACCTCCTGATCTGCGCCTTTTGGGTAGTTTCCGTCCGTAGGGGCGAATAATCATTCGCCCCTACCCTCGGGTGAGAAGGCGTCTGACAAAACGTATCTCCCCTACGCTCATGGTTCGACAAGCTCACCATGAGCGGGGGCAGTGGTATCGGTTCATGAACGGACGCGGCAGCATCAGTCCGCCACCAGCGGCAGCGACGGGTCGGCGGCGTACTCCGACATGGAAGCGTCGTACACGGCGATGTTTTCGTAGCCCAGCATGGCGAGGACAAAGGCGTCGTTGGACGCCGCGATACCGCCGCCGCAGTAGGTGATGACGCGCTGGGTGGGGTCCGCGCCCGCCGACTCGAAGAGCTCCGCCAGCTCCTCCGCCGGCCGGAACAGGCCGGTCTCCGGGTCGGTCAGCTCGCCCGAGGGCACGTTGGTCGCGCCGGGAATGTGGCCGGCGCGACCATAGGTTCGCCCGCCGTCCTCGCCGGAATGCTGATCCCGCCCTAGGGCATTGATCAGGCAGCTCCCGCCGCCGGCGCCGGACTCGATGAACGCCCTAACCTCGGCCAGGTCGGCGAAGCGGGCCGGGTCGGCCGTCGGGTTGAAGCTCGCCGGCGCGTTGGTCGCCGCATCTGTCGAGACGGCGCGGCCTTCATCCGTCCAACGCCGCCAACCGCCGTCCAGAACCACCGCGCCCGTGCAGCCCATGGCGCGGAACATCCACCAGAACCGTGCCGCCCATTGGGATCCCAAGCGGTCGTACAGCACCAGTCTGGATGCCTCCGAGATGCCATGCCGTCCGGCGGCTTCCGCAAAGGCCGCCGCCGAGGGCATCATGAAGCGATAGGGCTGGTCGTTGTCGGAGAAGTCGGCCTGCAGGTCCAGGAAGCCCGCTCCGGGGATGTGTCCCGTCTCATATTCGTTCCGGCCCGACTCGGCGCGAACGTCGCCGTCGCCGCGATGCAGGAAAACCGTGGTCTCAAAGACGCGGACATCCTCATCCGCCAAGTGTTCGGCAAGCCAATCGGTGGAAACGAGGAACTCCGGATGTGCGAATGCCATGGTCAACTCCAGCCGTTGCGGGCTTGTCGCGAAGGTTTTGTGTTTCGACAGATTAGCAGAAAAGCGGCGGCGGGGGAGGTCCGGGTAGCGTTCCGATTTAAGTGGTTTCCGTTTGTAGGGGCGACCGGCCGGTCGCCCCTACCCGCGCCGGCACCGGCGCCTGCCCAAATAAACCACCTAAAACGGAACGCTATCGAAGGCCCGGCAACCCTTTGTGGCGGCCCTTGCGCAATGCTAAACTGCCTGGGCAACGTACAGACCCAATCTTGGACTTACAACAGTATCCGGAGGCAAGCATGGCTACCCACACTGAAACCGCGGTCAACGATCTGCAAAGGACTGCCCTAGAGAATCTCTGGGTGTACCTTCGGGAACCCAGCGACATGGCCGAAAAGGGCGAGCCCCAGATCTTCGTGGAAGGCAAGGGTTGTCACGTCACCGACGCTTTGGGCAACACCTACATCGACGCCATGTCGGGCCTCTGGCTGAAGAACGTGGGCTATGGCCAGAAGGAAATCGCCGACGCCGCCTACGAGCAGATGCTCAAGATCACCTATATGCCCATGGGCACCACCACCGAACCCACCGTCATGCTGTCGGAAAAGATCGCGTCCATGATGCCCGGCGATCTCTCCCGTTGTTTCTTCACCAGCGGCGGTTCCGAGTCGGTGGAAACGGCGCTGAAGCTGTCCCGCGCCTATTTCAAGCGCATGGGCGAACCCCAGCGCACCAAGTTCATCAGCCGCAAGGACTCGTACCACGGCGCCACCATGGGCGCCATGGCCCTGGGCGGCAACTACCTCTACCCCAGGGAAGACTACGAACCCCTGATGCCCAATACATTCCACGCTCCCCAGCCCAACTTCTACCGCTGCGAGTTCAACAGCGAAACGCCGGAGGAATGCGGTCAACGGTGTGTGGACGCCATCGAGAGCATCATCCAGTTCCAGGGACCGGAAACCGTCGCCGCGGTCATCGCCGAACCTATCTCCAGCCCCATGGGCGCGGTGGTGCCGCCGGACAACTACTGGCCCCTGCTGCGGGAAGTTTGCGACAAGTACGGCTGCCTGCTGATTGCCGACGAGGTGATCACTGGTTTCGGTCGCACCGGCAAGTGGTTCGGCTGCGACAACTGGGGCATCGTTCCCGACATGATGACGGTGGCCAAGGGCATCACCAGCGGCTACATCCCCATGGGCGGAACCATTCTGCGCAAGCATATCGCCGACGCTTTTGTGGGCAGCCCCCGGGCGGCCTTCCGGCACGTGATCACCTTCGGCGGGCATCCGGTGGCGGCGGCGGCCTCCCTGAAAAACCTGGAAATCATGGAACGGGAGGGGATGGTGGAGAATTCGGCCCGGATGGGGAAATACCTCCTGGACGGCCTGGAAGAGCTGAAGGAAAAGCACTCCATCATCGGCAACGTGCGCGGGCTGGGCCTCATGTGCGGGCTGGAGCTGGTGCAGGACCGGGAGAGTAAGGCACACTTCCCTGCTGAGGCCGGTTTGGGTCCCCGGCTGACCCAAGGCTTTGCCGACCATGGCCTCTTCCTGCGCGGCGGCGACCTGATGAACGTGATGCCGCCCCTGTGCGTCACGCCCGGCGAGGTCGAGCAGATCGTGTCCACCATGGACCACGTGATCGGTCAGGCAGCGTCGGACCTGGGAGCGGCGTAACTGGTGAAATAGTTGGCCCAGATCCTGGCCATCGGGCGCAAGCTCCAGACCTTCCGCGCGCTGCGGCACCGGGACTACCGCTGGTTCTGGATCGGCGCTAACGCCCAGGCGCTGGGCCGGGGGATGCAGTTCCTCATCCTGGGCTGGTTGGTCCTGGAGCTGACCGATTCCGCCGCCCGCATGGGCTTCATGATCTTCCTCTACGGGATGCCCACGCTGGGCTTCGTACTATTCGGCGGCACTTTCGCCGACCGCTTCGACCGGCGCGGGCTGCTCATGTTGACCCAGGCCCTGGTTGCGCTCCTGGTCCTGGGCATCGCCGTGCTGGAAACCGCCCAGCTGGTTGCCCTGTGGCACGTGTACGCGGCGGCTTTCGTTCTCGGCACCCTCCAGGCCATCAACACCCCGGCCCGGTTGGCCATAGTCCGGGATCTGGTGGACCGCGACGACCTGATGAACGCTGTCGTGCTCAACTCGGCGGTGATGAATTCGGGACGCATCCTGGGGCCGGCTCTGGCCGGAGGGGTCATCGAACTGGCCGGAATAGCTCCGGCGCTCTACCTGGCCACCGGCTGCTTTTGTGTGGGCACCGTCACGCTGCTGATGATCCGGCGGGTGCCGCCGGCGGCCCGGGACCAGCGCTCGGGTATCCTGTCCGAACTGTGGGGCGGGCTGCGGTACTGCTGGTCCAACCCGGTCACCTTCACCGTCATCGGTATCGGGTTCGCCTTCGGCTTCTTCGCCATGCCCTACGCCCAGTTGCTGCCCGCCTTTGCCAAACTGGCGCTGGACACCGGCGCCGGCGGAGCCGGACTGCTCATGACCGGCGCCGGTATCGGGTCCCTGTCCGGCACGTTCATCATGGCGTCGCTGGGCAACTCATCTCACAAGAACTGGCTGCTGTTGGGCTGCATCTTCCTTTTCGGAATCGCCCTTTTCTGTCTGGCCTGGTCGCACTGGTTCTGGCTGTCGTGGGCGATATTGTTTCTGGTCGGGATGGGCAGCATCGTGCCCATGGGGACGACCGTGCTACAGCTCTCCGTGCCGGGGGAGTTCCAGGGCAGAGTGATGAGCGTCTGGTACGTTTCCGCCGCGCTGATGTTCATCGGTTCCTACCCGATGACGCTGGTCGCGGAATACATCAGCTGGACCGCCGCCTTTGCCGGCGGGGCTGCCATCTACCTGACGGTCGCCTTCGTGCTGGGGGTTTGGCGGCCCACGCTACGCCGCCTGCGGGTGTAGCTTTCCTGTGGAGCAGGTCACTGCCAGGGCACGCCGTCGGGGAACAGGTCCTCATCCGAAGTGCCGCTCAGTGCGTGAATGCGGCCCGCCAGGAGATTGGTTGCCCGGTTGACCAACTCCTGAAGGGCCAACTTTTCATCATGGTCCATCTGCTTTGAGGAGCCGTGATAACGGTAGTCGGCAGCGTACTGGGTAAGCCAGTTCCGGTATCCCTCCGGCGACTGTTCGCTGGGGTAGGTAGTGTGCTCGAGCAGCTCCGAGACGGCTTCCTGGAGCGGTTCCGCTGCCGGGTCGCCGTCCGCCTGCGGCGGATGATGGTTTGAGAGGTAGTGATTCCAGATCCGGTTCAGGTCGTGGCGGAATATCGTCGGGTCGTTGTAGGCCGACAGCAGCCCGCGCAGAGCGTTTTCCACTGACTGTTGAGCCGCGAGTCCCAGCAGCTTCTGGTTCCAGTGATCCTGATCCACCATGTCGTTGAATTCCTTGTGCCACTCCGCGGCGTTCTCCAGCCGCTCCCTGGTGGCCGGCCAGTGCTCGGGGTACCCGTCGTCGTAGCTGGTGCCGCAGTTTATCTCCTCGCCGCTCATCATGACTCCGTGCTGGTCGGCTTGGCCGGCCACGTGTTGCATAGCCCTGCGGTTGCGCTGAAACTCGTCCGGGTCCATAGTGACGATGTTGACTTCCAGCCACGGCGGGTTCTGCTTCATGTAGTCGCCGGCGGCGTTGCCGGCGCTACAGCCGGCTTGAGTTCTGCCTGACGTTACGATCAGCAGATCTACATCGGAGTCAGGTCGGTGGTCGCCGCGCGCTCGCGAGCCGTACAGGATGACGCTGTCTTCTGGCAGCTGCCGCTGGACGGCTGCCGCGATGTTCAGAGCATGGGTGTCCGCACCGTTGCCGGCCATGGTTCCTCGGTTTTGTTTCCTACCTCAAGTATAGCGGCGTTGTGGGCCGGCAGTCATCAGTTGGCAAACGGCGCGGCAGCGTTGCAATTCAGGTGGTTTCCGTTTGTAGGGGCAACCGGCCGGTCGCCCCTGCTAGCGTCGGCAACGATGCCTGCCCAAATAAACCACCCAAAACGGAACCCTAGCCGCTTGAGGTGACAGCGTTTGACGCTTTGGAACCGCGTACAATAGAGTCGCGAGATATTGATTTCCACCAGGGAGCTTGTACATGGCATTGCAGTTCGGGGTTTTCGACCACATCGAGCCCATTCCCGGCGTACCGCTGGACCGGATTTACCGGGAACGGCTGGACCAGATCCAGCGGCTGGAGTCCGCTGGGTTTTATTCCTACCACCTTGCGGAGCACCACACGCCGGCCGTCCACAGTCTCGCGCCGTCGCAGAACGTTTTCCTGGCGGCCGCCGCCGAGCGGACGACCACCATGCGGCTGGGGCCGTGCGTGTACGTGCTGCCCCTGCACCATCCGGTGCGCCTGATCGAGGAAATCTGCATGTTGGACAACCTCAGCGGCGGGAGAATGGACATCGGCGTGGGCCGGGGCGGAGTGATCGAAGCCTACTTCTGGGGACAGGAGGGAGACGTTGAGGTGAACTATGCCCGCTACCTGGAGACCCTGGCGGTGGTCAAGGAGGGGCTGGGCAACGATGCGCTGACCTACCAGGGCGAGTTCTACAACTTTGACGACCTGCCCATGCGCCTGCGGCCCATACAGGATCCCCACCCGCCCCTATGGTACATGAGGAACGTGGAGACCTCGGCCGTCAACGGGATGCACTCCATCATCGTGGGGAACCTGGATTCCTTCGGGGCCAACGTGGAACGCTACTTCCAGCTATGGGATGAGCACCAGGGGCCGGGAGCGTTGAACGCCCAGGGCGAAGCGCCCAAGATCGGGTTGGTCAACCACCTTTACCTCGCCGAGACGGATGCGGAAGCCGCCGCCATCGCCCAGCCGGCGTGGGACCAGTACAAGTGGAACCTGGCCGCGCCGCGCCGCCTGGAAGTGGAGCGGCGCGGCTTAACTCAGTTTGCGGGGGGCAACAACAATCCCAGACCGTCCAACCTGCCCGACCGGGAGGCGGAGGTCAGCAGACCCGCCGCCGCGCGCCGGTCCGGTTCCGCCGGGCTTGAGGAACACGCCGCCCCTGGCGGAGGCGGGTTCAACGTCGTTGCCGGCTCCCCCGATTCCATCCGGGACTACATGGACGATTATCTCGAAACGGGGGCCAACTACTTCGTAGCCGCCTTCCAGTGGGGCCACCTGTCCCACGAGGAGACCATGCGCTCACTGGAACTGTTCGTGTCCGAAGTCATGCCCCACTACGTCTAGGATTACAACGACGGGTTAGGGAGGTAGGCGCGACCCGAGTCCCGGATCCGCGCCCGGATGATAGTTTCGTTGATGATCCTGTCAGGGATAGTCACAGACGAATCGTCGCTGGTTGGGGACATGATCGGTCGTGTGTTAGAGATCGTTGACCGTCGGCTGGCGCTGGGGGGTGTAGCGGATTACCGGTGGGATCAACGTGGGCTTGAAAAACGGGAAAGGTGATTTAATGACCAAGTCTTCACCGGTATGTCTGTTGTGTCGGAGTTCTTCTTCAGTGAAGATGTCGGCTAGGATCTCGTTCTCAATCTGCGCTTTAATGGCGAGGACATCTGCCAGGTGTTTGTTTCCGTTCGCTTTAGGGAACTGTTTGGTCAGATCATCATCTTTAAACGAGACATGGCCTTCGAATAGCCTGATGTTCCGCCGGCGCTCGTCGGACTCATTGAGGCTCTGTAGCAAGAATTGAGCCATGACGAGGGTCGCAGCTCCAGCGTTTTCGTTCCAGCTTCTGCGGATTGGTGTATTCGTTCTTCGCCGCCTCCAAAAGTCGCAAGGACGCGGGCGCGGGTTGCCGCTGCTCGCAAAGGCGGCGGAAAGAGGCGCTTCTATGGCAAGATTTAGCTGTCCAGAGCCGCCGTCGGCGGCTCGTTTGATGACTTCTGGTAATAATTCGCCGTAGGTGACGGTGTAGAGGAAGTGGGGAGAGCGCCAGATTCCGGTAGTATCGTCGGTCTCGCTCAGGCCGATGTCGATGATCATCCATTCGCCGGTGTAGAGGTTGATCTCGTTTCTGGTTCCTGCATCGATCGTGTAATCGTTCATTATGGCAGCCTTTAGGTGAGTTTGGGTGTTCGGGAGTTGTTTGGTTTGATATCGTGTAGTACTGGTTGGACTCTCTTGTTGGATTGGGGTGGCTACGACGTGAAGCAATAGGTGAAGGCATCTTTGTCGCTGTGGCAACCACTGCTGTAAGACGTGAATCGCAACGGCGATGGCGTTGGGGTGAGCGTGAATGAAGAGTTAAGCAAGGATAGGATCGCGTCGGTGCATGATCTGGAGACGCGCTACGGACACCCGAGTTGCCGGCCCTACTTTGACGGGCACAAGGTTGAGGTGGTGGACACCGACACCCAACGGCGGTACACGCGTCGCCGCGTTCATCGCCCCGCCTCACTTCCCAAAGCCTCCGATTGTTCAGCACAATCCTGCCAGGCAACCCGTCGTTGTAATACTAGGATCCTGAAGAGAAGCCACCTACTTGGAGGGTTTCTCGACCGCCATTGAGATGACCGTCCATGCCCTCGCCGGTTCTCACATACCTTGATCCGGGGAGCCGCAGCTACGGCTCCCCGAAACATTTCACGGCGTTGTCCCACAGGATCTTGGGCAGCAGATCCCCCTCCACGGCCTCCCAATTCAACACCAGGTCAACCGATCCTGGAAATCGGGTTTCCGGGTGCGGGTAGTCGGAGCTGTACATCAGCAGATGGTCTCCCATCATGTCGGACACCATTCTGACCATCTCCGGTCCTTCGTGAAGCACTATCGAGGCGAAGAACCTGCCGCCGGTCATGTACTCGGTGATGGTGTGCTTCAACTCGGGGACGTAGCCCATGTACTCCACCTGATCCTGCATTCGCGCGGTCCAGAAGGGCAGCCACCCGAACCCCGATTCCAGTATGGAAAACCGTATGGCAGGGTAACGGTCCATGATCCCGGCCCCCACGAAAGAAGCCACCGCGCGCATGGCTCCCCACGGGTGGGACGCGGTACGGCCCAGGAAGGGGTTCTGCCAGAGGTCCCGGTAACCGGGATACCCGCCGGAAAACGAGTGATGGACCACACACAACCCCTCTTCCTCCACTGCGGCCCACACCGGTTCCAGCGAGGGGTGATCCAGCGGGAAGTCCAGCGGCAGATTGAGCCAGATTCCCACGGCCCAGGATGTCTTGCCCCAGGTTTTGATCTCCTGAACCGAGTCCTCGATGAATCTGGCGTCCAGGGTCAAAAGGGCCTTGAGGCGGTGGGGTGAGGTTCCACAGAAATCGTTCAGGAACCGGTGGTTCGCTCGGATGAACTCGACGTCCACCTTGGGGTCGTCGTGGCCTCTGGGCACTCCCGGCACCATCAGTTGCGCGTCCACGCCCTCTTCATCCATGTCCCTCAACCGGCTCTCGGCTACCCATTCGCCGTCGGCAGTAGGTAGTTTGGAACCCATGAACTTCTGGGTTCGCCGCTCCGCGTTGGCTTGGGGAGCAGCCTCGCCCAAAGTTCGGGGCGCGTCCGATCCCCAACCGCCCCCGAACCCGCCCAGGCTGTAGCGATGCGAGTAGGGAGGCTCCAGGACAGATCCCGCAGAGGTTCTCCTGATGGGCGTCTTGTATTGCTCCAACTCCGGCACGAGTTCCTTGACCGAGGACGCCAGGTAGGGTTCAAGCTCCTCCGCCGAGGCGGTCACGTGGGTATCCGAGTCGTACACCTTGAATCCGTTTCGCATAACCCTGCTCCTTTTCCCGCAATTCGGACAGCCGTATCTTGACCATCGGGAGTTAATCACAGGCCGACCACGCGGACTCGGTGGTTGTGGGTGTCGGCGATGAAGAGGTCGCCCTCCGCATTGAGGCCGCAGCCGTGGGGATGAATCATCCCGGCTTCAACGGCGGGGCCGCCGTCGCCGCCGGAGCCCTCCCGGCCTCCGGCAATGGTGGTTACGATGCCGGTGCGGGCGTCGATGCGCCGGACGGCACAGTTGTCCGAGTCAAGCACGATGATGTTGTCATTCAAGTCGCAGCGCATCGCTTTGGGCGATCCCCAGGTGGCCGCCAGCGCCGGCCCACCGTCACCGGAGTAGCCGTACACCGCCTCAGCTCCGGCGATGGTGGTCAGCGTCCCGTCCGCCGCTATTTTGCGGACCCCGTTTCCCTCCCGCTCGCACACGTAGATATTGGCCTGGCTATCGGCGCACACCGCCCGAGGTCCCATCAGGCACGCCTCGGTTGCCGGTTTCCCGTCGCCGTTGCGGGATTTCTCTCCGGTTCCGGCGAAGGTGGTGATGATCCCGGTCTCCAGGTCCACCCGGCGGATGCGCTGGTCCTGCACGTCGGCAATCAGCAGGCCGCCCCGGTGGTCCAGGCACAGGTCGTTGGGTTCTCGCAGCATGGCTTCGCTGCCGGGGCCGCCGTCGCCACTGTACCCGAATTCGCCGGTGCCGGCGACAGTGGAGAGGATGCCGGTGCGACCGTCAATCTTTCGCACCGCAGGGTCAAACCGCTGGGCAAAATAGACGTCTCCGTTGACGTCGATGGCCAGCCCGTATGGTTGGTTGATGACAGCATCGACGGCGGGGCCGCCATCCCCGGCGTACCCGGGCTCTCCGGTGCCGCAGATCAGCGTGATGATGCCGGTTCCCGCGTCCATGCGGCGGATGCGGTGGTGGCGTCCCATGCACACGATCATGTTCCCCTGGGGATCGAACTCGCAGGCATAGGGAGTTTGACACGCGGCGTTTATCGCCGGGCCGCCGTCGCCGTCCCAACCCTCTAATCCGTTCCCCAACACGGTTTGAATGATGCCTTTCGCAGCGGGCATGTACACCTCCGGCGGTTGCCTCACGTTCCGGCGAGTTTCGTCCTGGAGCGCATTGTATATCGGGCCTGGCGATATAGCGAAATTAAACCGAGGCAGCGGACGCTTTCTCATGGACGTGAACGCAGGGTTATACTCAAGCATCCACACTTGGGGAGCCTGAAGTCAGACTCCGTAATCGAGGAACCATGCCAGCTCTACCGACACGAACCCTGGGACGCACCGGCTTGCCGGTCACCACGCTGGGATTCGGCGCATTGGAGCTGCGCGGCATGGTAGCCGGCGTGGGCCGGCCGCTGTCGCCGGGCCAACCCGCTGCAATCCTGAATGCCGTGCTGGACGCCGGCATAAATTACATCGACACCGCCGTTGACTACGGAGAGGCCGAGGAACACATCGGCCGGCATATTTCACAGCGCCGGCCCGAGTTCTACCTGGCCAGCAAATGCGGATGTCCCCTGGACAACGCCCGGTTCCAACCGGAGGAGCGCACCAGGTTTGGCGTTCCCCTGCCCCGCTTCCACAACTACAGCCGGGCAAGCATCGTCAATGCCTGCCACCAAAGCCTCCGGCGGATGCGGACGGACTATCTCGACATTGTCCAGTTTCACTTCAGTCCAGCGCGGGAAGTTCTGGAACAGGAAGGGGCTATCGAGACGTTGCAGGATTTAAAGCTCCAGGGGAAGATCCGCTACTTGGGCTGTTCCTCGATCCTGCCGAATATTTTTGACCACATAGCGATGGACGCGTTCGACGTGTTGCAGGTGCCCTACTCAATCCTGCAGCCGGAACATTCCGAAGCGATTGCGGCGGCGGCTGCGGCAGGGCTGGGCATCGTCATCCGCGGCGGAGTAGCGCGTGGACAGCCCGGAGCGGGACAGGGGACGGCCCAGGTATGGGACCGCTGGGAGCAGGCGAAACTGGACGACTTGCTGGAGGGAATGACCGCCACCGAGTTCCTGCTGCGCGCCACCATCTCCAACCCGCATGCCCACACCACCATCGTGGGCACTTTGCATCCGGCGCACCTGCAAGAGAACGTCGCCGCCGTGCGCGAAGGGCCGTTGCCGGCCACCGTGCTCGAAGAAGCCAAACGGCGCCTGGATCGCGTTCCGGCCGATCAGTGATCCGCCTCATATTGGCGCAAAAAAGTACCCCTGGAGGGACTCGAACCCCCGACGCGCGACTTAGGACGCCGCCGCTCTATCCAACTGAGCTACAGGGGCAGAAACGAATTGGTGGAGATAGCGGGGCTCGAACCCGCAACCTCGGCATTGCGAACGCCGCGCTCTCCCAGTTGAGCTATATCCCCACGTCTGCTGCCGGCGGGCCTGTTCCTGCCGTACCGGGCACATCTCCATCGTAGCCAACGCAAGCGGTTGGTGTCAAGAAACGCAACCGTGCCGGCGTAGCGTCACTCTGCAATGCTGATGACGGTAACCCCGGACTGGCGCGCTCGCTCAACGTCAGGAGGGTCGATGCGTTCGCCAGCCACGACCGGCAGGGATTCCTCGCCGAACACGACCCGCAGGGCCTCGGCGGAGCGGAGAGCGCGGTTAATGTCATCCTCGTCAATGCGGGCAGCGATTTCCACGGCGACCCAAGTGGGTTCGGTATCACCGAAACGGCGGCATTGGACGATGAGGTCGGTGTCAGAAAGCCGTTGGGTTTGCTCGGGAGTTATCAGTCCATTACTCTGCGCGTCCGCAACTGCATCAAGAAACTCCTCTCTGTGCTGGGGGAAAACGCCGGTTGCGCCATGCACCACTCGGTTGCGAAAAAATCCGAACTCCCGGTTCAGCCACGAAGTGGCACGGTCGGCAAAATCCTTCTCCAGTACCAGCCCTTTTACTCTGCCCATGTCATCTTTCAACGTCTTGACATCATCTTCAACCCGGGCCAGCCGCCCCGACACGTCGTCCAGCCGCCCCGACACGTCGTCCAGCCGCCCCGACACGTCGTCCAGCCGCCCCGACACGTCGTCCAGCCGCCCCGACACGTCGTCCAGCCGCTCCGACACGTCGTCCAGCCGCTCCGACACGTCGTCCAGCCGCCCCGACACGTTGTCCAGCCGGGTCGGCACTTGGAGGAACTCCTCGGTGAGCAGTGCACGCAACAACGGCTCCCGTAGGTCGGGGTTGGCATCGATCGCGGCGATGACGTATTGGACGAACTCACGCGGGTCGGATATTTGCTGCGCAGTCATAGCGTTTATTGTACCACCCGCACCCGGTGGTTGTTGCTGTCGGCGATGTAGATTGCGCCGTCGGCGGCGATGCCGCAGCCGTGGGGCCGGTCCAGGCCGGCGTCGGTGGCTGGGCCGCCGTCGCCGTGGCCGCCCAGTTGTCCGCCGGCGATGGTGGTGACGATGCCGGTGTTGGCGTCGATGCGGCGGATGGCGTGATTTTCAGTGTCCACCACGATGATGTGGCCGGCGGCGTCGCAGCGAATAGCCTTGGGCGCGCCCCAGGTGGCGGCCAGCGCCGAGCCGCCGTCGCCGATGTAGCCTCGCTCGGCAGCGGCGCCGGCCACGGTGCCCATGATGCCGCCGGCCGTGACCACGCGCACGCCGTTGCCCTCACGCTCGGCGATGTAGGTGTTGCCGTGGTGGTCCATGCACACGGCGCGAGCGCCCAGGATGCTGGCCTGCCGCGCCGGCATACCTTCGCCGCCACGCGCCTTCTCCCCGTTGCCGGCGAAGGTGTCGATGATGCCCGAGGCCAGGTCGAGACGGCGGATGCGCTGGTCCTGGATGTCGGCGATGAGCAGACCGCCCCGTCCGTCCAGAAAGCAGTCGTTGGGTTCGCGCAGCTGGGCCTGCTCCCCCGGCCCGCCGTCGCCGGAATAACCCGGTTCGCCCGTGCCGGCCACGGTAGTGATGACGCCGGTGGCCCCGTCAACACGCCGCACGGCGGCATTGAGGCGGTCAACGATGTAGATGTTGCCGTCCGCGTCAACCTCCAAGGAGTAGGGTTCGTAGAGAGCGGCCGCGGTGGCCGGCCCGCCGTCGCCGGAGTAGCCCGGTTCCCCCGTGCCGGCCACGGTGGTTATGATTGGTATGGAGTTCGGGCCGGTGACGGCGTCCACGCGACGGACGACGTGGTTCTTGGCCTCGCAGAAGAACAGGTTGCCGGCGGAGTCGAAGCAGCACATGAATGGCTCGCGCAGGGTGGCATCCGCAGCCGGGCCGCCGTCGCCGGTATAGCCGGCCTCGCCGGTGCCGACGACGGTACGGATGGTAGATACGTTTGTCGATGTCATGGGGCCTCCAAAGGATAGGCAATTTCGCACGTAGGGGCGGGTTTCAAACCCGCCCCCACACCTATACCACAAGGAAAGTACGCTAGGCGAACAGAGCGTCCCTGATGGCGTTGACGGCGTGGCGGAGGCGGTCGTCAGCGGCAATGCCGTCGCGGATTTTGCCGACGCCGTGGATGACGGTGCTGTGGTTTCGCCCGCCCAGGGCGCGCCCCGTGTCGGTGGGAGGCATATCCAGTTCTTCGGCAAGCAGGTACATGGCAATCTGGCGAGCCCGGGCAACGGCGGCGGTTCGGCTCCGGCCCAGGATCTGTTCCTCGGTGATGTCGTAGTGGCGGGCCACTGCGCCCAGAACTTGCGCTGGCGCAAGGTCGCGCCGCGCGTCGGGGCCAACGATGGCGTCTAGTTGCTGCGATACGGTTTCAGGCGTCAGCGGCGTATTCATAAGCTGCGCCATGGCGATGACGCGGTTGAACGCGCCCTGCAACTGCCGGACGTTGCTGCTGACCCGCTGGGCGATCAGGTCCAGCACGGCGTCGGGCATGGCTGCATCTCTCTGGCCGGCCCAGGCGTGGAGCATGACCAGGCGAGTTTCCAGCGATGGCGGACTGATGTCGGCCACCAAGCCCCACAGGAACCGGGAGCGCAGCCGGTCTTCCAGCGGCATGATAGTCTGGGGCGCGCGGTCACTGGTCAGCACGATCTGCGATCCGGCCTGGTGGAGGTCGTTGAAGGTGTGGAACAGGCTCTCCTGGGTCTGCTCCTTGCCGGCGAGGAACTGCACGTCGTCCAGCAGCAGCAGGTCAACCCCCCGGTAGCGGTCGCGGAACTCGCGCATGGCCCGCCGGTTTATGGCGGACACGAACTCGTTGGTGAACTGCTCGGAGGTTACGTAGAGGACGCTCCGTCCCTGCTGCAAGGCCGCGTTGCCGATGGCGTGGAGCAGGTGGGTCTTGCCCAACCCGGAGCCGGCATACAGCAGCAGGGGGTTGTATCCCGCGGGGGCGCTCCCCCGGTTATCCCGATTTTTGACCGAGACCACGGCCCGGGCGGCCTGGTAGGCCAGTTGGTTGCTATCGCCGACGATGAAGTTGTCGAAACTGTAGCGCGGGTCGCAGGTGGCCGAGTTGACGGCGGCCCAATCGTAGCCGTCGCCGCCGCCCCGTCCCAGGTCATAGTCGTCGGGAACCGGCGCGCGCTGGCGGCGGCGACGCGACTCTTGGCCAGTCGCCGGTGGCGCGCTGACGGCGTGGACCGTGGCGCGGCCGCTCTCAACAACGTCGCTCTGGGCCACGGCGGGCGTCGCCTCATAGCGGATGGCGGCCTCTCTGCCGAGGACCCCGGCTAGGGCCTCCCGGGCCATGGTGAGATGCAGGGGAAGTTCCAGCCAGGACACGGCGAAGGAGCTGGCCGCGGCCACCACCAGAGCCGGCCCCGTACCTGATGCGGGGCCGTCCGCCGTAGTCGGATCCCAGCTTTGGCCGACGCAAGGACGCAGAAAGGTGTTGAAATGCTCTTTCGGCATTTCCAGCTGCAGCCGACCGAGAACGGCTTGCCAAACGGAAACGGGGTCGGAAAGGTCCGGCATGGTCGTCAGTGCCCCCTGTAGAACTGGCGACAATGTTAGGACGGGGTTGAGTAGGACTGCTAGGCGAGTTTGTAGAGATATTGTTCCGCCCCATTTTTGGAAACAGGTCAATTAAATCCGCCGTTTGAGAAAAGGGATTTAACTCAATCTTGCGACTGCCCAACCGGGGCGGCGGCGAGAAAATTGGCGTCAACCGCCGGGGGCGGGCTGCGGCGGGCGCGCGCGGCAACCCAATATAGGCGATAACAATATTTGGTAGATAACCCCGCCGGGCAAAGCCGGGTTGCCGTTTAGGGGTTGATTACCGGGTAGTCATTCGCCCTGAACCGTCATTCCCGCGCAAGCGGGAATCCAGAACGTTCTTATAGCGTGGGACTCTGGATTCCTGCTTGCGCAGGAATGACGGAGTGACCTGGAAAGGCCCTGGCGGCGCTGGTTCAGAGTTTGACCGCGCCGATGATGTATTCGGTGTGCATCCGACGCTCTATGCCGGCGGCGGGATCAGCCTGGTTGCCATTCCGGGCCGGCATCATGCGGCGGTCGCGGTCCAAGTTCCGGGGAGCCACCGCCACCACGTCAAGGCCGGCGTGGGATGCCAGGTCGGCAAGGCATTGGTGGGTGGGTATCAGCAAACCGCGCATGGTGGATGGGCCGACCACGATGATGGCCGCCGCGCCGGGCCGCAGCACGCGGGCCATCTCGCCAATGGCGGCGGACATATCTACGAAGTAGCGCCGCAGCACGCGGGACTTGGGAGCGTCTTTGGCGGACAGTTGATCAACTACGGTCTGAACCGATGCGGGCAATTCGGCGCCAGGTTGGCTGTCCCTGTTGCCCACGGACTCGGAGCCGATGTACTGCGCCCGCAGGCCGGTCAGGCTGGGAATGGGATCACCCAGCCAGGCTAGTGAGAACTTGTGGGCGCGCATATAGTCCAGCGCGTTGGCGTAGGGCGGCGACGTGACGATGAGATCCGCGCCGGCGTTAGGCAGAGGCAGGTCGCGGGCATCGCCGGCGATGATGCGGCTTTCACCAACGGCGCCGAGATCAACGGAGGCGTAAGCATTGGCGGCGCGTTCGAGGAGAGTTGCAAAGAGAGGGATCGGGCGTCGCGGCGTCTTGTCGGCAACGCGGTGGGGCCGCGTGTGGGCCAGATCCCGGGCCCGGGAGACACCGCCGGACTTGGTGACGATGGTGGAGGAAAAAATCACCTCCAGCAGGTTGCGCAGGTCGGGGTCGAACTCCTCGCGGATGGCCAGAACCAACGCGGCCAACTCCCGCTGGGTTTCCGTGAAAAACCAGTAGTCCAGAAAATCCCGCGTGGCATCGTCCATGCCATCACGCACTGCGGCCAAAGGGTCGGCAGGTTGGCCGATGCCGGCGTACAGACGGGCAGCCCGTTCCAGCATGGCGTCGCCGGCAACGCCGACGGCCCGGTGGTCCAGGGCCGTGGTGCGAGCCATGCTCTGCCGGCGAGCCAGCGGGTCCAGGTCAACGCCGATGACGGAGCGTCCCGCCCGCCAGCCCTCCAGCAGGGTGATCCCGGAGCCGCACATTGGGTCCAGCACCGTATCGCCGCGCCTGGTGAGCGCGGTGATAAAGTGGCCGGCCAAGCCATGGGGAAACCGCGCAGCGAAAGGATGCAGAGCGTACAGCGGATGAGCCTCCCGCGCCGGCGCCTGGAAGGCTAGGTCGGCGGCGAGGAGAGCAGCTACTATTTCTCGCGTTGCCGCGGCAGTAGTTGGCGGTGTAGCCAATTGACCGTGTCCTATATGCAAAGGTCGAGCGGCAAGTCGGCGATGTCGCGCAATAATTTGCCTGATACCAAGGTCGCTAACGATTTTTCCGCAGCCGGAGAACCCACCAATTTCACTGCCCACTCTAATTCGGGCAAGGCGATGTGATAAACGCAATCCATATCGCCAGTGCCAAGAGCGATTGAGGCGATGCGGTCAGGCAATGGCTCCGCTGTGACGGCAACGATATGTGGTAAGGGCTCTTTACGGTTTCTAACCAAACTTAACGCTTCCGAGCGTGTATTCTGTGAGCGGTCGCTGCGAATTGTCCACTTGCAGGAGACACTGGCGTGGAGCAACGGTTTCCCACCGTTTGACGCTCTCAACGGCGAGTACAAGCCGATGGTCCCGTCAGCAGCCGAGCGCAATTGATCCTCCGAAACTGGTCCCCTAACCACCACCACATCCGGCTTGACAAGGTAATCGCTCACCATAGCCGCCGCCAATTCAACATTATCGTTAGCCAATTCCGCCAGCGTGGCAAGATGCTCATACTGGTAGAACTCTGTGATAGCAGTGTTGCGCATGATTTGCCAATCACCGGGGCGAATGCTCAGGGCAATCGCGTCTTAATGAGATTTTTAGAAATGTGTTAATGTCGGAGGATATATTGAGGGTCGCGGAGGCAGGCGGACATGGCGCAACCACCCAAGGCAACTATTCTCGATCATTTCGCTGACCTTGACGACCCACGGGTAGAACGCACCCGACGCCATAAACTGGTGGACATCATTGCTATTGCGATCTGCGCCACCATCTGCGGCGCCGATTCTTGGGTCCATATCGAGCTCTTCGGCAGGAGCAAGCTGGCCTGGTTTCAATCCTTCTTGGAACTGCCTGGCGGCATCCCGTCCCATGATACCTTCGGGGATGTCTTCGCTCGGCTGGACCCAGTGCAGTTGCAGGACTGCTTCATCTCCTGGACCCAGGCCATCGCCCAGTTATTGCCCGGCGAGGTAGTGGCCATTGACGGTAAGACAGCCCGACGGTCCTACGACCGCGCTGGGAATAAGGGCGCCATCCACATGGTCAGCGCTTGGGCCACGCAGAACGCCCTGACCTTGGGTCAGGTCAAAACCGAGGAGAAATCCAACGAGATCACCGCCATTCCCCAACTGTTGGAGATGTTGGAGTTGCACGGTTGCATCGTAACTATCGATGCTATGGGCTGCCAGCGGGAGATCGCCCAGCAAATCACCCAGGGCGGCGCCGACTACGTGCTGACGGTGAAGGAGAACCAAGGGCAACTGCACGAGGGCATCCGCGACCTGTTCGAAGGGGCCGAGGCGCTGGGTTTTGACGGGGTGTCCTATGACCACACGGAAACCGTGGAGAAAGGGCATGGACGGCTGGAACGTCGGGAATGCTGGGTCATCACCGATCAAGACTGTCTGGACTATCTGGACCCCCAAGGGCAATGGCCGCAACTGAAAGCCGCCGTCAGGGTGGTGGGCCATCGTCAAACCACAGAAGGATCAACCAGCCAACCCCGCTACTACATCAGCAGTCTGGCGGCCTCGGCAGAACAACTGCTGGCTGCCATCAGAAGCCACTGGAGCATCGAAAACTCGTTGCACTGGACCCTTGACGTGACCTTTCGGGAAGATCAGTGCCGAGTGCGCAAGGACAATGGCCCACAGAACATCAACACGCTGCGGCAGATCGGACACAACCTGTTGAAGAACGAGAAAACCCTGAAAGTGGGCATCCAGGGCAAACGCCTCAACGCCGGATGGGACGAGGACTACCTGCTCAAAGTGCTCCTCGGATAAGACGCGATTGCCCTGGGCGAATGCTACCAAGATTGAGGAACGTTTGCCGCAGGAATCGGGCGCAAGCTTCCTCAAATAACGCGCCGGCACGTTGGCCTGGGAGCCTGCCGCCAACCGCGTTTATGCCCAGATTGTTGAACAGCGCAACAGCAATGGCACGGCTGGGAGGACTGCTCCCATCGGCAATGCTTGGGACACCATTGGCTGTTGTCAAGCATTCGTTATCAACGAGGAAATCGTAAAATGCTTGACGAGCTGTAGTCAGAAATGGTTCAGCCATATACGCATATACGATTGTACAAGGCAGTGGGAGAAATCGAGCGGCGAAATAGTGAGATCGCACAGATATTCGAAGGCTAGGCAGGAGTGGGTGGAAACGGCGGACGTCATGGCGGTGGCTGTCCGGTAATTGATCTGACAAGTTCGGGCAATGATTGGGATATGGTTGCCCAAACTTCGCCCGCATCCAGCGGAGTAGCGGGATTGGGCTGGTGGGCCAACCTGTTGCGGAGATCAACCCAATCCACCCAATTGTAATCAGGGTAGATTATCTCCAAGTCTCTGGAATGATCCGCTATCACGTTGCCGACTCGGATTAAGGCGTAGCTGGCGGCATACAGCATGATGGTATCCTGGCGCAAGGAAGCTTCGGTGAGGCCGCGCACCAACGACCATTCCTCCACTGCCTGACTGGCTATTGTGCGTAACCAGGACGCGTGGGGTTCGCCGGCGTTATTCAACATAGACCGGCATCTTCTGGGCTATCATTTCGGTCTGCGGCCAGCGTAGCGTTGTGTTGTGGAGGTCTGGCAGCCCTCCGACATAGGTCTTTATGCCGATGCGCTGGCTGATGAACCGGCTCATGGAGGAGTGTCGTTTGCGCCCAGGGGCATCGTCGTGGTAGTCCACCAGCAGCGCCAGCTCTACACCCTCGAAGGGGCCGCTGAGGTACACGCCGGTCAGCTCGGGCGGCGTCATATACGCCTCCTTAATGCCCCATTCCCGGCAGAAGTCGGCAATGTCATCCAGCGGCAGGTCTTCAAAGCGCACTTTCGGCCCGATATGCGGATCGGCGCCGGTGATGTCGCGCGCCAGTTGCGGCGCGTCTTCCGTTATGGCCCGGGCTACTTCGTCAACGCTGACCTGCCCCGGCTTTCCGGCCAGGCGGTCGCGCAGAGCAATCCAGTCTGTCCAGGGGTATTCGGGGCTGGCCGGTTCCAGCTGCGCGTAATGTTGCTCAATAACGCTGCCGATGCGTATCAACCCGTAAGCAGCCGAGTAAAGCATCCGCCGTTCCGTGGGCAGCGTCCGCCGGTCAAGTTCGCGCAGCACAAACAGCGCTTCTTCGATGGTTTCCACGACTGCACGCAATGCTGTGGCCTGGGCTGGAGTGGCTTCATGCAACATACCAATGACCTCTTGGCGGCGAGCGTCTCAACTCAAATGGAGGCTGGCAAAAGTATATCACCGGCGATAATATGTCCCGTCACCCGGCTTGAGGCAACCGCGTAATGACCCACGAAACAAGGGGAACCCCGAACCTGGCTTTCCGCCCGCTGACGCCGGACTTGATGGATGACTTCGGCGCGGTGCTGCGCGGCAATTTTGGCGCCGGCTGTTGGTGCATGTTTCCGCGCCTGACCCGAAAGCAGACCCAGGAGCTGCCGGGAGAGGGTTCGGTCAGCCGGCGCCGACGGGCGGCAATGACGGAACTGGCCGGCCGGGACCGCGCCCCCGGCCTGCTGGCCTTTGCCGGGGCTGAGCCGGTGGGTTGGATCGCCGTCGCGCCGCGCCACGAGTTGATCCGAGTTGACCGGTCACGGGCTACGCCGCCGGTGGACGAGGTGAACGTGTGGGTCATCCCTTGCGTTACGGTACGCAAGACGGAGCGCGGACGCGGCATTGCGGTTGCCCTGATCGGGGCCGCGGTGGAGTATGCCGCCGCCCACGGCGCTCCCGCCGTCGAAGCCTATCCGCGAGCGGGCCGAGAACGCACCGGCGACGACAACGCTTACTTTGGAACGGAGCCGATGTTCCGCCGCGCCGGGTTCAGCATCATCCGGCAGCCGCTGGAAAACCTGCCGCGCAACTGGACGCCACGGGTGACCATGCGGATGGATACTGCGTAGGTTCGCCTGCGTCAGGTAATGACGCCCTGCTCCACCAAGCTCTCCATTTCCGGTTCGGAGATGCCCAGCAAATCCCCGTAAATCTCGCCGTTGTGCTCGCCGTACTTTGGAATCGGCCCGGCGGTGGTGGGCGTCTTGGAGAATTTGATGATGGTGGGGCCGGGAACCAGCACCTTCTGGCCCGGCGGCTCGTGGGCGTCGGCTTCCATCATCACCTCGCGCTCCCACATATGGCGGTCGGCCAGGACCTCGGGGATGGACTTGACCACGCCCACCGGAATGTCGGATGCGACCATGGCCTCCTCAACCTCCTTAACCGAGCGTTCCTCGCACCACATCCGCAGCAGCTCCATGCGGATCTGGGCCATGTCGGTGGCGAACATGGGCGCGGCGAACTCGGGGTCCTCGGCCAACTCGTCGTAGTCCATCAACTTGAGCATCCGCTCCCACATCCCGGCGCGGGCCGCTCCGGTGGTGACCCAGCCGTCGGTGCACTTGAGGAAAGTGCCGACTCGCACGAAGTCGTTGGTGTTGGTCTCGTAGCACATGGCCAGGGCGACTTCCTCCAGGGTGATGCCGCCGTCCAGCATCGCCACCTCCAGCCACTGCCCCTCGCCGGTGCGGTCGCGGTGGCGCAGCGCACCCAGGATGCCGATGACGGCGTGCAGCGCGGCGGTGCGGTCCATCACCGGCCCGTTGCCCATGATCGGCTCGCCGAAGCCCCGCCCCGTCTGGTCGCCGAAGCCGCTCATGGCCTGGATGATCGGGTCGAAGCACTGGCGGTCGCGGTAGGGGCCGTACTGGCCGAAGCCGGACACCGAGGCCAGGATGATGCCGGGGTTGACCTTGCACATCTCCTCGTAGCCGAACCCCATCCGCGCCATGGTGCCGGGACGGAAGTTTTCCAGCACCACGTCGGAGACTTCCAGCAGGCGGAAGAAAAGCTCCTTGCCCTGTTCGTGCCGAGAGTTCAGGGTAACGCTCTTCTTGCCCCGGTTGTAGGCGGCGAACTGCACGCTCATGCCGCCTACGAAGGGGCCGGAAGCCCGCAGGTCAGCCCCCTTGCGCCATTCCAGCTTGATCACCTCCGCCCCCATGTCCTGCAAGATCAGACCGCCCCGAGGCGCCGCCTGCCAGCGGGCCAATTCCAGGATCCGCACGCCGTCCAGCGTCTTTGCCGCGCCGTTGCTTACCATAACAATGCTCCTGTAATCCCCTATTTGCTCCCGCGAAATGCGCCTATCGCGGCCAGCACTTCCGCGTCAGTTTCGCCACGGTCTTGAAGGTTAAAAGCCCATTCACGGCCGGGGTGCAATGTGTCCCATTGTGAGCGCCGCTGATTCCAGCGTCCCCGACCTGGGTCGTTGTTGCCGAACCCGTCAACAACAACATTCCATATCGGTTGGTATTCCGCGATGAGCACTTGCTCGGTAAGGCTGATCCATACCGGGTCGAGTACGAGCCAGCGGCACCGAAAATCGCTCAGGTCCAAGTTGTATGCCGATTCAATCGACTCAGCGTGCCTCAACAAGCGGCGGTACAGAGCGGGTGTGGTCGAGGCTGCCTGCGCTCGCCCTTGCCGCCGCCCCGGAGGGTCCGCTTTCCCAACGTAGATAGGCGTGTGCTCACCGAGACCGTTTGCCTCTCGCAACTGGTGCTGTTACGACAGATTATCCAAAAGCAATGTCGTTTCCTGGCGTGATGGGCGGTTGCCCACTTTGTCGATACCATGGGCCCTTCCCTGATTTTGATAATCAGGTCGCAAACGGTGAACCCGGCCTCGTCGGCCATGCGCATAAAATCGCAGTGGCTCCACTTGGCTCGATGGCTATGCACCATGTCTGTGATCTTCGCTAGCAGCAGACCTTTGGGTTTCAGCACTCTTTTCGCCTGCTCCAAAAACGGCGGGTAGAGATAGCTCAGGCTCCAATCATGCTCTTTCCCGCACGGGACGGTCGCTCCGAAGTCTTCGTCGAATTTCTTGCTGCTCTTGTCCCGGCCTTGTGGGCCGACGTGTGGAGGGTCGTAAACGACGGTCCCAAACGCAGCATCCGGGACCCCTTCCATTTTCCGATTGTCGTCCAGGATCATCGGATTGAACTTCGGGTCGATGTCCATCGACACGACTTGACGCGCCGAACCCTTCCAAAATCGCCCTCTGTTGTAGGTGGCGTCCAATATGGGTTCGGGGGCAATCGACGAGTAGAACTGCAACATGGTTTCAATCAAGTCCCGGTCGTTGCCTTCCCACACGCTGCTAATGGGAAGATACCCCTCCTCGATGAACAAATCTCTCTGTACCAAAACGGGCACCTCCGCTGGGACGGTGGTTGCAATCCTAATCTTTGCTGATATGTGCTGGCAAGGGACATCTGTCACTGACACCTACCCGGTTTGTCGTCGCCAAAGCCGCCGGCGGCCCTCGCCATCGGCGGCTTTGGCGATGCCCCGTATCATGCCACGAAACACGGCGGCGTGGACGGGCCAGACCGCATACCAGTACAGCAATCCGCCCAGGCCCACCGGCTCGAAAACCGCCGTCTGTCGGATGACGGAACCGTTTCCGCCGTCGCCCGGTTCGACCTCGAACTCCAGCCAAGCCCGACCGGGCAGTCTCATCTCCGCCTGAAATCTCACCATCCGTCCCGGCTCGCAGGATGCCACCCGCCACCAGTCCACGGCGTCGCCCACCGCCAGCCGGTCGGGATGGGGTCGGCCCCGACGCACTCCCACGCCGCCGGCCAGCAGGTCGATGAACCCGCGCACCCGCCACAGCCAATCGGCGAAGTACCAACCCGTGTCGCCCCCGATGCGTCGGATGGGTTCAAAGGCGATGGCCGGCGGCGCGGACACCGGAGCAGTCCGCGTATCCACCAGCCGGGTTCCGAACCGAACGCCGCCCCAGCTTGGCGTTTTCCCCGATGACGACAGCGCGTCCGACCACCGGCTCTCCGCAAAATCCCGGTCCTCGTTGCGCCGGGCGGCGGCGATGGCGTCGCTGATGCCCATGGGACGCACGGCGAAAGTATCCCGCGCCGTAGGGTCGGTGACCACGCTGGCGTTGCGCAGGCTGTCGATGAGCTTGCGACCCACCCGGGCGTACAGGGGCGTGACGAGACCGAGCCACAGGCTGGACAGCCCGGGCGTCAATAGCGGCACCGGCAGCATCATCCGCCGCAACCCACGCTGCCGGGCGTACTCCCGCATCAGGCCGCCGTAGGACACGACATCGGCGCCACCGACCTCGAACACCCGGCTTTCGTCCAATGGGATGGTCAGGCCGGCGTACAGGTATTGCAGCAGGTCGTCGATGGCGACGGGCTGGGCCGGCACGGACACCCAGCGCGGCGTGATCATCACCGGCAGCCGCTCCACCAGCGCCCGCACCATCTCGAAGGACAGGCTGCCAGAACCGATGACGATGGAGGCGCGGAACTCCAGCACCGGGATACCCGAACTGCGCAGAACGTCGCCCACCTGCCCCCGGCTGCGCAGGTGTTCGGACCGGTTCGGCGCGTCCACGCCCAGCCCGCCCAGGTAGATGATCCGGCTGACGCCGGCCTGCCTCGCGGCGTCGGCGAAATTCCGGGCGCACTGGCGTTCTTCGTCGGCAAAGTCGCCGGCCGACCCCAGGGAATGCACAAGGTAGTAGGCCGTAGCGACGCCGTCCATAGCGGCACACATCGACTCGCGATCCAGCAAATCGCCCTGCACCACCTCCGTTGCCTCCGCTACCCGCTCCCGCAGATATTCGGGGCGGCGAGCCAGGCAGCGCACACGATGGCCTTCGGCTTCCAGCGTCCGCAACAGCCGCCGGCCGATATAGCCGGTGGCCCCGGTCAACAGAATGCGGGGACGCTCATCTATGTAACGGATGCCAGCCATGATGATGTTCCTTCCTGAAATTGATGCTGGCACTTCAATTGTAGGGGCGAATAATTATTCGCCCCTACCGGCATTCGCCGAAATTCTTATCGGGGTCAACCGGGCTAAACGGTCCGCCCTCTTGGTACAATTACGGCGTGAGCAGTATCTTCCCCGTGGTCTCCCGCCCCTCCAGCCGGCGGTGGGCTTCGGCGGCTTCGGACAACGGCAGGTTCAGGCTGACGTTCAGCTTGATTTCGCCCGACTGCACCCAGTCCAGGCATTCCTCGGCCCGCTGCAGCAACTCCGAGCGCGTGGCGGTGTAGTCGCCCAGCGTCGGTCGGGTGAGGAACAGTGAGCCGTTGCGGAGCATCCCGGAGTCCACCGCGCCCACCGGGCCGCCGGCCTGCCCGTACAGGCACATGCAGCCCCGCCGTCCGAGGACGCGCAGGCCCTTCTCGAAGGTTGTCGCGCCCACGGCGTCGTAAATGATCTTGACGCCTTCGCCATCGGTCATCCGGCGTATTTCTTCTTCAAAGTCCTGCTGGGTGTACAGGATAACGTCGTCGGCGCCGGCGCCCCGGGCCATCTCCGCCTTCTCGCCGGTGGACACGGTGGTATAGACGTGCAGGCCCATGCGTTTGAGCATCTGGATGAGCAGCAGGCCCATGCCGCCGGCGCCGGCGTGGACCAGCGCCCGCTGGCCGGACTGCAAGGGCGCGATGTCGTTGACCAGGAAGTGGGCGGTCATGGCTTGCAGCAGGGTCGCCGCGCCCGTCTCAAAGTCCATGTCGTCGGGGATGCGGACCAGCAGCCAAGCGGGGACGGCCTGTTGCTCGGCGTAGGAGCCGGTGTGCATGGTGTAGGCCACCCGGTCGCCGACCGATACCTCGGTAACGCCGTCGCCCACGGCAATGACCTCGCCGGATGCCTCCCGGCCCGGCGTCCACGGAAACGAGGCCGGCGGGTTGGTGCCCTTGCGGCTGGACACGTCGGTGTAGTTGACGCCGATGTTGCGGATGGCGACGATGGCCTCACCGGGTCCGGCGGTGGGTTCGGGCATATCCTCATATTTGAGCACGTCGGGGGCGCCAACTTCGTATGCCTGGATTCCTTTCATGATTCTGCCTCCAAGGTTTCTGGATTCCCGCGTTCGCGGGAATGACGGAGAGGGTCAGCCGCCAAGTACGGATGCCATTCCGGTTACGTTTTCGATTTCGGCGATGCCTCGGAAACTGTCGATTGCCTCCTCGATGTGGTCGGACGGCAGGATGTAGCGGGTGCAGTAGAGGAACTTGGCCTCCAGCTCCTCGGCGTCCAGGGGCATGGCCGGCGAGCCGCGGGGGTGGTCGATGCGATGCCGCAGCGTTCTGCCGTCGGCCAGGCTTACCGCCACTTCCGCCGGGTGCAGCGATAACGGCGATGCCGGCAGCGTCGCCTCCACCGAGACTCGCTCCATCATCTCTCGCACGCCCTCATCCTGCACCGCCACGTCGGAAAAGAAGTTGATGAGCGGCGGCCCGTGGCACAGGGTGGCGGCGGCGATGAAGGCCAGGCAACCGCGAGCCTGCCACCCGTCTTCCGGCAGCACGTAGGGCAGCTGTTCCAGGGTATCGGCGGTGACGCCCACGTGTACGCCGGCGATCTGCGACGGCTCAAAGCGGTGCAGTTGAGCCAATCCCAGGGCAGCGTCAATGACGCAATGGCTGGCCGGGTGGCAGGGGTACAGGCGAATTGTAATGCCAGGGTCGGTCAAGCGCCAATGGCGTCCCAGATCGGCCAGGACGTCCGGATTTGGCGCGTCCGTGCCCATGGGAGCGGCGACCTCCTCCCGCGCCATCAGCGCGGCCATGACGCCGTTCATGGCGGCTCGTCCCCCATCCAACGCCGCCGCTCCGGGGGCCATGTAGCCGATGCCGGTATTGCCCACGCCGGCGGCCAGGGCGACGGCGTTAGCCAACCCGCTTTCGTCCCGGCCCATGAGCATGGCCGATGCCGCGGCCGCTCCCACCGGACCGGCGCCGGCGCGGGTCTCCGGCGCGGCGGACAGGCGGACGGAAATCTCGCAACCGGCGGAGAAGGCGGATAGGGTCGCTTGTCCGGAGTAACCGTGCATCTCGCCCAGCGCCATCACCGCCGGAAACACCGCCGCCGTGGGCCGGCCGCCGGTATCAACGGTGTTGTCGTCGTAGTCCAACATCCGCACCAGCGCTCCGTTGACCAGGGCGGCGTACACCGGAGAGGTGCGCTGTCCCATGCCGATGATGGTGCTGCGCCCGTTGCCCCCCATCTCGCGGACGACCCGGGCGATGGCAATGCCGTCGGGATGAGCCGCGCCGGCCAGCGCGGCGGCGGCGGCGTTGAGCATCATGTCGATGCTGAGATCGGTAACCGCCGGCGGTATGGCTATTTCGTCATGAGCGACGCCCGCCGCAAATTGAGCAATCTGTCGGGAGAAATCGTTGGGTTGACTGGTCATGGTGAGGCAAGGATAGCGGTGGGCGTGGGATGGCGCAACGCGGTATGAGGCTCACGCGTACCCATTTCCTACGCGGTATCGTCAGAAGCAGGATTTGCCGGATTGCATGGATTGCCAGGATGACGACGGCTTTCCGGAGCGCCATCGCCGATTGAACAGCCGTTGCCCCACAATCCGGTAAATCATTAAAATCTTGAAAATCCTGCTTCTGACGATCTCCTAAAGTGCGTAGCGTGGGGGCGTAGCACAGTTCCGTTGCGTATAATGTCACAGGACTCCCCGACCAACCAACGCAAGGAGCAATAACAATGACGACGACCGAACAGCAGACGGGCATGAAGCCCTACGTGGTGCACACCGTGGGCGACGCCTCGGAGACCATCCAGACCCCCGGCATGGTGCGCCAGCCGGCCATCGTGCCCGGCAAGGGCGACACCACCAAGATCTGGATGGGCAAGGTAACTGCCGCGCCCCGCGAAAAAGGTCCGCCGCACACCCATCTTGAGGCCGAAACCGCCGCCTACGTCCTGCGGGGACACGTCCGCGTCTATTTCGGCGAGAACTTCGAGGAGTGGATCGAAGCCGGCCCCGGCGATTTCATCTTCGTGCCGGCCAACACTCCGCACATCGAGGAGAACCCCTACGACGAAGAGCAGGAGGGCATCCTCTGCCGCGCGCCCGACAACCTGGTGGTGAACCTGTAACATAGCGGTGGATACCGGCGGTGTCGGGGCGACCCATGGGTCGCCCCTACGGTTTTCCACGGCAGAGATTGCCGTCCCAATTTGACCATCACCCCATTATGGTGAATAATCAGTACGCTTGCCGCGGGAGCCGCTAACTACCGGGGCCGGCGGATTAACCGACAAAACCGAGGAGGAACCCCCTGATGGCAGACGTGAAAGTAGAAGTGCGAGCCAATGGACCCCTGCGGGTCACCGGCGAGATTGAGATTGTTGACCAGAGCGGCAACAACTACACCATTCCCGAGGGGCAGTGGGCTACATTCTGCCGCTGTGGGCAGTCCAGCAACAAGCCCTTCTGTGACGGCACCCACCGCGACGCCGGGTTCGAGGCCGCCAGCGAAGCCCGCTAGGCTTGTTCGGTTAGGGTGGTTCTCAGAATCGCCTTCCGTTGTGTAACCCGGTAGGGGCGAGGCATGCCTCGCCCCTACGAGCGTCAGTACGGCTCAAATAATCTCGCCGGCCCATAACGGTTATAATCCGATTGATACGATACGCAGGAGGCCCTCCATGGTAACCACCACACCGGCCCGCGCGGCCGCCGAGCTGATTTTCGAGCAGTACCGCACGGTGCAGCCCTTCCAGCGGCTGCCGGCCGACCTGTTCCCCAAGACGCTGGAAGAAGCCTATGCCATCCAGCTGGAACTCCACTGTATGCTGTCCTCCCTGTGGGGGCCGCTGGCCGGCTACAAGCTGGCCTACACCACTCCGATAATGCAGGAGCGAGCCGGCCTGGACCACCCGGTGCTGGGCGGTGTCTTCCAGAAGACCATCCATCGTTCGCCGGTGGTGCTGAACTTCACCGAGTACGTGAACTTGGGCGTTGAGCTGGAAGTCGGCGTCACCCTGGGCAAAGACCTGCCGGCGTCGGGCGCTCCGTACACCCGGGAATCCGTCGCTGACGCAGTTGCCGAAGTCGCCACGGCCTTTGAGATCGTGGACATCCGCACCCCCGACGACCTGACTACCGAGGAGCGCACGCTGATGAGCGTCGCCGTGAACATCCTCAACTCCGGCGTGGTGTTGGGCGATCCCGTCACCGACTGGCAGAGCGTGGACCTGGTCAACTGCCACGGGGTGATGCGGATCAACCACGAGCAGGTTGGCGAGGGCTATGGCCGCGACGTGATGGGCCATCCTTTCGAGCCGCTGGTCTGGCTGGCCAACGAACTCTCCGCCCGCAACCACCCGCTGAAGGCCGGCGATACCGTCATCACGGGCAGCCTGGTGCCGCCCACGCCGCTGGGCTTTGCCTCCGAAGCCCGCATCTCAATCGAGGGCTTGGGCGAGGCCATCGTGGTCTGCGCCTAGGACATGTTGACAACTGACAAATCATCCTGTCGTTCCTGCGAAAGCAGGAACCCAGAAGAATCTCCACGACAGGAATGTCGGCCGGAATTCACGCTTGCTGGATTCCCGCTTTCGCGGGAATGACGGCATCGCCGGGTTGCCAGTTTCTTTTACAGATTGGAGATTTGCCATGACTACCAAGCTGCCGAGAGCCGGCGCGGAAATCCACTACCCCGATTCGGATGATGAGCCATTGCCGGACGGACGTTACCAGGAACCCTATTTCACCGAAATCGTGGGCACGGTCCGCGAGCACTTCCGCAGCCGGCCGGACGTGGAGGTGAGTGGCAACACGTTCATCTATTACGAAGAGGGCAACCCCCGGCGGTTTATATCGCCCGACCTGCACGTGACTCTGGGCGTCACCGCCGAGGGGTTTGCGTCCATGGACTACCGCAACACCTATCTCGTCTGGGAGATTGGCAAGCCGGCCGATTTTGTGCTGGAAATCGCCTCAGAAAGCACCGCGCTGCGGGACGTTACCGAGAAGCGCATCCTGTACGCGCAAATCGGCTTTGGCGAATACTGGCGTTTTGACGGCTCCGGCGGCGATTTCTACGGCGAGGCGCTGGTCGGCGAATACTTGGGCGCCGACGGTCAATACCATCGGTTTGACGTTGCTCCCGACGCGGAAGGGCGGCCCCACAGCTATAGCCCGGCCCTGGGCTTATGGCTGTATTGGGAAGACGGCCAACTGCGGTTCTTCGACCCGGCAACTGGCCGATGGCTGCGCACCCGCGCTGAGATAGTCGCCGCTCACGAACGGGAACGCGCTGCCCGTGAAGCGGCGCAGGCCGCGCAGCAAGTTGCAGAAGCCCAAGTAGCCGAGCTGCAAGCGGAACTGCGCCGTCTGCGCGGCGAATCAGCCTGACCCGCCCGTCTCAACCCACAGCGCATAGACGACGCGGCGCGGCAGCCCGGTTGCGGAGACAACCTCCGCAACCGCATCGCGCCCGTGCATTCCGGCAGCACGGTGTTCCGCCAGGCTTTGGCGAGCCGTCTCCACAATGTCACCCTCGTCACTGTCGTTATCGGTTTGCGCAGCGGTTGGCCCGATGACGATGGTGAATTCGCCCCTGGGCTCGGTGAAGTAGTCCAAGGCGTCGGACGCCGCGCCCCGCCAGACCTCTTCATGCAGCTTGGTAAGTTCCCGGCACACCGCCAGCGCCGGGTCTCCCAGGGCATCGGCGATGTCGGTCAACGTGGCCCGGAGGCGATGGGGCGCCTCGAACAGCACCAGCGCCTGATGTAGCCGAGCTGCTTCGGTGAGCGACTTGGTACGCTCCACCCGACGGCGGGGCAGAAAGCCCAGAAAGACGAAACGGTCGGCGGGAAAGCCAGCCACCGCCAGCGCTGCCGTAACCGCCGACACGCCGGGAATGCTCACCACCGTATGACCCGCCTCCGCGACGGCGGCCACCACGCCGGAGCCGGGATCGCTGATGGCGGGAGAACCGGCGTCCGTTACGAGGGCGACGTCGCCTTCTGCCAGCGCGTCGATCAGGCGCGGCAACTGCCGCTGCCAGTTGTGCTCGTGGCAACTGATTAGCCGGGGCTTGGCCTCCAGGCGTGCCAGTAATCGCCGCGTAACACGGGTATCCTCGGCGGCAACCAGCGGCACGGACGCCAAGATCCGCGCCGCCCGGAAGGTGATGTCCTCCAGGTTGCCGATGGGTGTGGCGATTACGTAGAGGGTGCCCAAAATGCCATCTAATCTGCAGTGCTTGGTTGAAAAGCACGCTGAAGTATGGTTACATCTGTCGGGAATGTAGTTGATCCCAAGAATGGCAACTTCCGACTAAGTTTGCGGATTTACTGGTCACCGCAACAATCTTGAGCCTCGCCAAAGGGAACGACGCGTTCCATTGCAGTGGTTAAACAGGAGCCATCCGTGACGAATCAGAATGTTATCGATGCTGTAGCGCGCGGTTTGATCTACGGAGAATATTCTCTCTTGCTCGGTGCTGGTGCTAGCATCGGCGCCAGAGGAGGCAACGGGCGGTTATTGCCCACTGGCATCGGATTGCGCGATGCCCTCATGGAGGAGTTCGGGATAGAAGACGAGGGGGATGCTCTTCCGCTACCCCAATTGTATGACTATCTACAACGATTACGCAGAGAACAAGTCGACGAGTTTTTGTGGGCGTGGTTCACAAAATGCAGCCCGAATTGGCAGCAAATGCTGGCGGAATTTAACTGGCACAGAATTTGGACGCTGAATATCGATGATGTGGTCGAAACCGCGTACGCAGAATTCGGACGGCCTCTAAGCGTACGGACCTGGCATGAGCGTTTTTCTGAAAGGGATTCTGATTCTGTTCAACAAATCGTACACCTCCACGGGTTCGCTGGGCACCTCGGAGGTGCCCAAACCCACGAAAACGCCTTGGTATTCTCGTTGTCTGACTACGCACGAGAAGTTGCAAACCCGCGCATTTGGCACAGAGTTTTTTTTGATGAGTTTGCCGCTAAACCTTTCCTCGTGATCGGTGCACAACTTGTTGAGGAGATTGATCTTATTGAAGCGCTGGTTCCTGGCAATGCGTCAAGCACTGCGACTGGCTTTCCTTCCATATTGGTTGTACCTAGCATCACGCCGATTCGACGTGACCAACTGGAAGCGAGCGGTTTCACGATTGTCGAAAGCGACGGTGAGTCCTTCGTCGGTGAATTGCTAGAACGCTACCGTGTGTTGATTAGCGAAAATGAAAAAATTTTCGGTCCGAGTACGCCCGGCCTGAGAAAGTTCTCGCAGCAGTTCATAGACTTACGTACATTCGACCCTATTGACCTGGATGCTGGGGATTTTTACAGCGGTTACCAGCCTACTTGGCGAACCATCCTGTCGGAAAACGATGCCATTTTGGATGCCACAACCAAAGCGTCAGAAGAAATCGTCCGATTAGCGACCAGCGACGGCGTATATCAGAAATTTGTACTTCTTACCGGAAATCCGGGCAGCGGAAAATCCGCGGGTTTGTTACGCATCGCCTCCAATCTGCGGGGTCACGGGATCTTTCCATTTCTGTTTAGAGCTGACGAATACATTGATGTTGAAGCCGCAGTCGAGTGGCTTAAAACGGTGCCTAGAACCGTGCTTTTGTTTGATGATTTTGCGGATCATTCGAGCACTATACAACGGTTGGCGGACCAGTGTAAAAAAGAGAACATACGGATGTTATTGGTTGGAGCCGATCGTTCAGCACGACGCCCCATGATTGGCGATCGCATCGATCCACATTACTTAGAGCTTGGCCAAGCCCAATGGTACGGTCGATTGAGTGACGACGACATAGAGCGCATTATTGATAAATTGTATAGCCGCGGACGGCTTGGTCGGATCACTCGATGGAACCGCGAAGAGCAACGGGGTTATTTTGTCGGGTATGCCAATCGCAGCTTGTTTGACGCTATGGCGGAGTTGGAAGGTGGGACAGGCTTTCGAGAAACGGTACGTCAAATATATCAGAGCCTTCCTACTGAGGGCCTTAGGCGATTGTATGCGGCAGCTTGCATTTGCTACGACCAATCAATCCCCATTCCGACAGGTATCGCTGCGAATTTCGCTGGCGTTGCTCCTAAAGATTTGGTGTCTTTGATCAACGATGAATGTGCCGGAGCATTGGTCCTGACCAGAATTGGGGTTCGGCCGCCGCACCGCATCACCGCTAATTTGGCCGTCAGTACTTTGCCAGCCGAAGTGAGGTCGGATGTTTATTTGTCGCTTTCTAAAGTCTTGGCACCGCACATCGACGAACGTGCAATGCGCGCGGGCACTAGGGAATACCGAATTGTCAGATACCTAATGAACCATGATCTGATCGCCCGAATTGCTGGAGAAGATCAGGGCCGAAAATGGTATGAGGAACTTCGGCCATACTACGATTGGAACGGTCGGTATTGGGACCAACGAGCCCTGTTCGAATCCAGATATGGCCAACATGAAACTGCGAGGTCATACGCCGAGCGTTCGATTCAAGTGCATCGTCATTCCTTTGGGTTCAATACTTTGGGGACTGTACTGCTGCGTACCGCGATCAGGAGGGGATCGATTTTAGATTTGCGTGAAGGTATAAAAAACCTTGACAACGCTAAGGATTTTGCGGAATGGGGTGCCAGAGAACACCCATTCACCACGTTTTTTACTTCGCTAATCCGTTACGCGCTGGAACACGGTATAGACCGCGTTCCCCAAGAAGTAAAGAACGATTGGGCTGCATGGTTTCGAGAGGCCCAATCCTCGCCTGTGTTCTCGACCCAGCAAGGTCAAGAGCAGCTGCTAAGCTGGCAGCGACAGTGGCTGGGATTCGCGGCAGTCGGATGATTAGCGCCGAGGAAGGCGAGATTAGTGATGAAGCACTGTGATAGCCCAGTTTTCAGCACCCACGGTTGTGGGCTTTGAATATCTTGGGAATCCCATTCGAGCGCTCGTGCGCTACTGAGCGCCAGTAGGCCACGACTCCCTGTGATAAAATTATCTAGCTGGTTCAAGTCGCTCATTTGTAGTTAATTTCCCTATAGAGGAGTTGCGTTTATGCCGGAGTTGAATGGTGGGCATCTGTTCATTCGCTGCCTGAAGCAGGAGGGGGTACAGAAGGTCTTTACGATTGTGGGCGACACCATCCTGCCCCTGGTGGACGCTGCCGCTGATGAAGGCATTGAGTTCATCGACACCCGCCACGAGGGCGCGGCGATGCACATGGCCGACGGCTACGCCCGCATCACCGGCCAGCCGGCGGTGGCGCTGTTCACCGGCGGCCCCGGCTTCGCCAACGCCATCTCCGGCCTGCCCGCCATCTACACCTCGGAAAGCCCCGTCATCTTCGTGGCCGGCTGCGCTGAGCTGCCCGAAAAGGGCCAGGCCACCTTCCAGGAAATCGACCAGGTGGCTATGGCGGCCCCCGTATCCAAGGGCTCGTGGCTCATCCACGAGAAGAACCGCATCCCCGAGTTCGTCGCCACCGCCTTCCGCACCGCCATGAGCGGCCGGCCCGGCCCGGTGCATCTGACCCTGCCCATCGACCTCCAGGAAGCGCCTATCAGCGAGGAGGACCTGCCGCCCTACCTGCCCCAGGAATACCGCAACATGGGCCGGTCCCAGGGTGACCCCAAGCTGATTGAGCAGGCCGCCAACCTCATTGCCAACGCCCAGCGTCCTGTCATCATCGCGGGCAACCCGGCCCGCTACTCGGTGGAGCCGGCCCAACTGGAGGCGCTGGCTGAGGCCACCGGCGCGCCCATCTTCACCGTCGAGCAGGCTCGCGGCCTCATCGACGACCTGCATCCCCTGTGCTTTGGCTATGCCGACGGCGCGCTGAACCGCACCGCCCGCAAGTTCCGCGAAGCCGACGTGGTTCTACTGCTGGGCAAGCGCCTGGACCATCGCTATCGCTACGGCGGCGTCTTCTCCGCCGACGCCAAGCTGATCCAGGCCGACCCGTCGGAGGCGGAGATTGGCCGCAACCGGGGCGTGGCCGTCGGCCTGCTGGGCGATCTGGGCGCCATCGTGGACCAACTCACGGCGGCGGCCAAGCCCAACCGCGGCGTCGGCCCGTGGATCGACGCCCTCAAACAGGAACGAACTGCTTGGCTGGACAGCCTGCGCAGCAACGCCACCGGCGACGCCCCCATGCACCCCCTGGACGTGTACACCCGCATCGAGCACCTGGTGGACGAGGATACCTTCATCGTCCTGGACGGCGGCGACTACGTGCAGTGGGGCCGATGCTACCTGCCGGCCCGCAAGCCGGGCCACTTCATGCGCCTGGGGCCGTTGAGCCATCTGGGCGGGGCGATACCCTACGCCATGGCCGCCAAGCTGGCTTTCCCCGACAGCAAGGTGCTGGCCTTCATGGGTGACGGTTCCTTCGGCTTCTACACCATGGAATACGATACCTGCATCCGCCACAACCTGCCCATCACCGGCATCATGGGCAACGACGGCAACTGGGGCATCGACCGCACCTTCCAGTTCGCCTACTTCGGGCGCGACGTGGGAACCGCCCTGCGCCCCGGCGTCCGCTACGACCAGGTGGTGGAGGGCATCGGCGGCTACGCGGAACTGGTTGAACAACCCGAGGAAGTGGCCCCGGCGGTGGAGCGCGCCATCAACTCAGGCCGCCCGTCCCTGGTGAACATATCGGTCCGGTCCGGTGCCAGCCCCCTTGCCGACGCCATGATCGCCCGGCGGACGGGTGGCTGAGCCGTGGCTGTGGAATTAACGCAGAGACGCAGAGGCGCAAAGAGAGATCGGCGCAGCTTTACCAGGGTTTGTTCCGGCGGCCGTTTCCATCAGTAGGGGCGAATAATCATTCGCCTCTACCCCTGAAATCAGAAACTGACGCTACAGGTGGTGACATTTCGACGGTTGACCGTTTTCCAACGCCGCCCCTAGAATGCGAGTATGACCACTGCAAAACGAACCGACGGGGCGACTGAAGCCAACCCGCGGGCGGTATCTCCGGCCGCGCAGCATGACGACGGCGAGCAGGATGCCCGCCTACGCCCGGCCCGGCTCGACGATTTCGTGGGCCAACCCCAGGTCCGTGAGAACCTGAGCATCGCCACGCAGGCGGCACGGATGCTCGGCGTGGCCTTGGATCATGTAGTCATCTACGGCCCGCCCGGCCTGGGCAAGACCACCTTGGCCAACATCATCGCCCACGAGATGGGTTCCACCATCAAGGTCACCTCCGGCCCGGCGGTGGAACGGGCCAGCGACATCGCCTCTATACTCACCGGGCTACAGCCCAACGACGTCCTGTTCATCGACGAGATCCATCGCCTCAACCGGGCGGTGGAGGAAGTGATGTACTCCGCGATGGAGGATTTTTTCCTCTCCTGGGTGGTGGGCAAGGGCCTGTCGGCGCGGAGCATCAACCTCCGCATCAATCCCTTCACCCTGGTGGGCGCGACGACGCGGTACTCTTTGATCAGCTCGCCGTTGCGCGACCGATTCGGCTCGGTGTTCCGGCTGGATTATTACTCCGACGAGGACATGGAAACAGTGGTGCGCCGTTCCGCTCGCATCCTGGGGATGGAGGCGGACGACGAGGGCCTGCGCGAGGTGGCGATCCGCTCCCGGGGCACGCCGCGCATCGCCAACCGGCTGCTGCGCCGGGCGCGGGACTACGCGCTGGTCCGGGCCGACAACCGCATCACCGGCCCGGTGGCTCGGGAGTCCTTGGACCGCCTGGGCGTGGACGCTCGCGGCCTGGATGAGACCGATCACCGCCTGCTCACCAACATCATCCACAAGTTCAACGGCGGCCCGGTAGGATTGGACACCCTCTCCGCCTCACTGAGCGAGGATACCAGCACCGTCATGGAAGTGCTGGAACCATTCCTGCTGCAACAGGGTTTCCTGGAACGCACCCCTCGCGGTCGTGTCGCCACCCGGCTGGCCTACGAATACCTGGGCTGGCCCTGGGCCGGCGGAGGTTCTGATACCAGCCAGCAGGCGCAGCTGTTTCATTGATTGACATAATAGAAACTCAGTTCGGTAGCGCATTCCGATTGTAATTGACATAATATTTATAATTGCTTTTGCGTCATTGGTTCGCGGCTTGAATCCTGACTATCCCCTGCTTACAATGGCTGAAGTTTGCCCGCCCCAGGAAATGCAAGGCAATCGCATCATCCCGTCATTCCGGCGAAAGCCGGAGTGACGAGAGGGTAGGCTATGATGCGATTGCCCCGCCAGGAAATATTGCCGTGACCTCCGCAGTTGCCATCGCCGCAACTACTCCGTCTCTCCCCACATTCGACCAGCTGGCTGCCGGCGCTGTTTTGTCCGATAGCGATGCGCTGGCTCTGGCTGGTTTTGGCGACGAGGCCATGGGCGACCTTTGCACCGCCGCCGCCGAATTGCGCGACCGGGGAAGGGGCAACGTCATCACCTTCTCGCCAAAGGTGTTCATTCCGTTGACCCGCCTGTGCCGCGACTTCTGCGGCTATTGCACCTTCCGCCAATCGCCGGAGGAGGCGGACGGTCTGTACCTGACGGCGGACCAGGTTCTGGCCGTCGCATCCGCCGGTCAGCGTCTCGGCTGCACCGAAGCCCTGTTCACGCTGGGAGAACGTCCCGAACAACGCTACGCCGAGGCCGGCGACTGGCTGGCCCAGAACGGCTACCGCACCACGCTGGACTACCTGTCGGCGATGTGCCGCCTGGTGTTCGAGAAGACCGACCTGTTGCCCCACGGCAACCCCGGCACCATGAGCCGTCGCGAGCTGGAGGCGCTGCAACCCACCAACCCGTCGGTGGGGATCATGCTGGAAAGCTCCAGCCCCCGCCTGTATGAACCCGGCGGCCCCCACGAATTCGCGCCCAGCAAGCGCCCCCGCGTCCGCTTGCGCACCATGGAAATCGCCGGCGAGCTAGGCATACCCTTCACCACGGGCATCCTCATCGGCATCGGCGAAACCCGAACCGAGCGCGTGGAGTCGTTGCTGGCGATTCGCGACCTGCACCAACGCTACGGGCACATCCAGGAAGTCATCGTCCAGAACTTCCGTGCCAAGTCCGATACCCCCATGGCTGACACGCCCGACGCCGCGCCCGACGAGCTGATGTGGACCACCGCCGTCGCCCGGCTCATCATGGGCGAGACCGTGAACATCCAGGTGCCGCCCAACCTCAGCGAGAACTACGAACGCTACATCGCCGCCGGCATTAACGACTGGGGCGGCGTGTCTCCGCTCACCATTGACTACGTGAATCCGGAAGCGCCGTGGCCGCAGCTGGCCGAATTGGAACGGCGCACGCGGGACGCCGGCTACGAGCTCCGCCCCCGCCTGCCCGTCTATCCCGAATACTTCGCCAACGGCTCCCCGTGGCCGCTGCCCCAGCCTCTGCAAGAAAAACTGATTGGTCTCACCGACCAGGACGGATACGTGAAAGGGGGAACCCAACGCTATGCCCGCAATGACTGATAAAGATGTTCCGGCAACCCTAGCCGCGCTGATGAACGGGGTTGAACCCGATGTCGCATCGGCGTTGAACCGAGCCCTGGCCGGTGAGGACATCACCGTTGACGAGGCCGATCTGCTGTTCACCACCAGCGGCATTGAGTTTGCCGCCATGACCATGGTGGCCGACGAGTTGCGCCGCCGCGTCGTGGGTGACGTGGTCACCTACGTGGTGAACCGGAACGTCAACTTCACCAACGTCTGCATCAAGCGGTGCGGGTTCTGCGCCTTCAGCCGGGATTTCCGTGAGGAAGAGGGGTACTTCCTGCCGGTGAACGAGATCATCCGCCGCGCCAGGGAGGCCCAGGACTACGGGGCCACCGAGGTCTGCATCCAGGCCGGCCTGCCGCCCCAGATGGAGGGCGACCTGTACATCCGGCTGTGCGAGGCCATCAAGGAAGAGTTGCCAGACATGCATATCCACGGCTTCTCCCCCGAGGAGGTGCTGTACGGCTCCATACGCTCCCGGTGTAGCATCCGTGAGTATTTGCAGGGTTTGAAGGACGCCGGCGTGGGCAGCCTGCCGGGGACTTCCGCCGAGGTGCTGGACCAGGGGCTGCGCGACATCATCTCCCCGGGCCGCATCACCGTTGACCAGTGGATCGAGGTGATCACCACCGCCCACGACCTGGGCATTCCCACCACCTCCACCGTGATGTTCGGCCACCGGGAGAGCAACGCCCAGATCGTCCGTCACATCGCCCTGCTACGGGACATCCAGCAGAGCACCGGCGGCTTCACCGAGTTCGTCCCCCTGAGCTTCGTCGCCTCGGAAGCGCCCATGTTCCTGAAGGGCACGGTAGAAAACGTGCGCTCCGGTCCCACGGGAATGGACGTCATCAAAGTCCACGCCATCGCCCGCATCATGCTCAACAACTGGATCCCCAACATCCAGGCGTCGTGGGTGAAGGAGGGCAGCCGGATGTCCCAGCTGCTGCTCACCGCCGGCGTCAACGACCTGGGCGGTACCCTCATCAACGAGAGCATATCCACCTCCGCCGGCGCCATGCACGGCCAGCTGATGCGCCCGGCCGAGTTCCGCGGTATGATCCGTGAGGCGGGCCGCACCCCGGCGGAACGCTACACCACCTACGGCCTGCGCCGCGTCTTCAGCGATGCCGACGACGTTGTGGATCCCCTGGACCTGGTGGGCGACAACGTGGAGGAAATCTTCGGCTCCTACAACAAGCTGGTGCAGATGGATTCCTACCGCTTCGAGCACCCCCGCGCCCAGCGGGAACGGGCCGCCGCCGAGCAGTCGGCGTAACCGTGAGCGAATCATCGCAGGGGTTGGTCCTGGCCCTGGCCGGCGGCGTCGGCGGAGCCAAGCTGGCCCTGGGCCTGTCAAAAGTCCTGCCGCCGGAGCGATTGGTCATCGTCGTCAACACCGGCGACGACGAGGAGTTTCACGGCCTGCACGTGTCTCCCGACCTGGACACCATGACCTACACCCTGTCCGGCCTGTACAACCCCGACACCGGCTGGGGTATCGCCGGCGACTCCTTCGAGACCCTACAGATGCTCAACCGCCTGGGCGCGGACACCTGGTTCAACCTGGGCAGCCGCGACTTCGCTATGCACATCCGGCGCACCGACCTGCTCCGCAGGGGCGCTACCCTGTCCGAAGTAACCGCCCGGCTGACTGCCGCCCTGGGCATAAAACACGCCATCGTTCCCATGAGCGATCAGCCGGTTCGCACGGTGCTGGAAACCGACGCCGGCGCTCTGGCGATGCAGGAGTATTTCGTCAAGCATCGCGCCGAGCCGGTGGTGCGTTCCATCCGCTACGATGGGGCCGAGGACGCGCAGCCGTCGCCCGGGTTCGCCGCCGCCCTGCGGAATGCTGTTACCATCGTTATCTGCCCATCCAACCCGTTCCTCAGCGTCGCGCCCATTCTCGCCGTCCCCGGCGTCCGTGACGCCATCGCCAATCATGGCGGGCGGCGGATTGCCGTCAGCCCCATCGTCGGCGGGGCCGCCGTGCGCGGCCCGGCGGGAAAGATCATGGCCGAGCTGGGCGCCGACGTTTCCGCCGTTGGGGTGGCTCGCGAGTATCGCGGCATCTGCGACGTGCTGGCGCTGGATTCGCAAGATGTGGGACTGGCCGACGCCGTTGCCGCCGAGGGCATAGAGCCGGCGGTGATGCCCACTATAATGGAGACCGACGACGACAAAATCGCGCTGGCGCGGCAGGTCCTGGAGTTGGCCGCCCCAGCAGAGGCGACTGCATGATGATGGATTCCGAAAATCAGTCCAATCCCACCGTTGTGCCGCTGGTTCCCATGAAACCGCTGGCCGACTGCAAGACCCGTTTGTCCCGGGTGATGACCGTCCAGGACCGGGAGGACCTGACCATGGGAATGCTCCGCCGGGTGCTGCTGGCCATCCGAGGCGCCGGAGCCGACCCCTACTGGGTGGTGGGCGGCGACGACCGCATCCGCAACCTGGCCCGCACCTTTGGCGCCAACTGGATGGAGGACTTGGGCCGCAACCTCAACGACACGATCACCAAGTCATTCGAGAATGCCCGCCTGCGCGGCGTGTCAGCCCTGTACCTGCCCGGTGACCTGCCCTTCATCAAGCCCAGCGACATCCACCAGCTGATCCGCAGCGCCCAGCACCAGCATAACATCACCCTGTCCCCGGCGCGGCGGGACGGCGGCACCAACGCCATCCTGGTCCCCTATGATCTGATACCGTATTTCCGGCCGGAATTGGGCAACAACAGCTTCCGCAAGCACGTCGCCACCGCCGCCCGCATGGGTGTATCCGTAGCCTTCTACTACAGCTCGGGCATGGGTTTCGACTTGGACGACGGCTCCGACCTGGATGAGTATGAGCACATGGAACCCGGCCTGCTGGAGCGTCTGATGGGCCGGAAACCTGGGAACATCAACCGCCAACCCCTGCAATTGTGACCCACCTTACCCTCGTCATTCCGGCGAAAGAACGTCACCCCGTACTTGATACGGGGCCGGAATCCACCAATCAAAAAATCCCGTCCCTACGCTAACGGCTGTAACTACAATGACCTCAAACACTCAATTAGGCTGTCTGTTGCCCACCCGTGGCCTCCTGCTGGAAGACAGCAAGCCCACCGACGCCGAATCCGTGCTGCGGCTGGCCACGTGGGCCGAGGAGGCCGGCATCGATTCGGTTTGGGTCGGCGACAGCCTGACCGCCAAGCCCCGGCTGGAGGCCATGACCACCCTGGCGGCCATCGCTGCCCGCACGTCCCGCGTCCGGCTGGGCACCGCCGTGATGCTGATGGCCCTGCGCCATCCGGTGCTGCTGGCCCAGATGGTGGGCACGGTGGACCTGATTTCCGGCGGCCGGCTGCAGCTGGGTGTCGGCGTAGGCGGCGCGTTCAACGCCATGCAGCAGGCGGAATGGCGCAACGCTGACGTGAACCGGCGCACCCGCGCTCTGCGTCTCGAAGAGATGATGCAGGTGATCAAGGGCCTCGGCTCCGGCCAACCCTACACCTTCGACGGCCGGCACTTCCAGCTGGACGATGTGGTGATGGAACCCACGCCGGTGCAATCCAACGGCGTGCCGGTGTACCTGGGCGTCCACTGGCACGGCCGGGGCGACGGGCAGGGAGCGCAGCGGGAACGCCAGGCCCGCCGCGCCGCGCGACTGGCCGACGGCATCATCTCCATTTCGGCCACCCCCGATGAGTTCGTGGAAATGACCGACACCGTGCGCGACTACTACGCGGAGTACCAGCGCGACCCCGACGATATGTCCTCGGTGATGTACATGACGGTGAATCTGGACGAGGACGTGGCCCGGGCCGAGGCGGAGGCCGAGGACTGGCTGCTGGGCTACTACGGCGCCAACATCTGGGGTGACCGCTGGGGACCCTTCGGCGACGCCGAGCGAGTGCGGGAGCGCATCCACGCCTACGCCGAAGCCGGCGCCGACCAAATCGTGGTCCGGTTCGCCAGCTACCGCCAGGAAGAACAGATGCAAACCTTCCTGGAGCAGGTCGCGCCCGATTTCCGGCGCTAGGCCTTGTTGACATGTACAAGACCACACCGTCGTTCCTGCGAAAGCAGGAATCCAGGAAATCGTTGCCTCAAGAAAATTGGCCTGATTGTACCCTCGCTGGATTCCCGCTTTCGCGGGAATGACGGGAGTTAAGAGGTAATCCGTGTATCCCATCGACTTGACCGGCCGCAATGCGGTCATCTTCGGCGTGGCCAACGACCGCAGCATCGCCTGGGCCATCGCCCGCACCTTGGCTGAGGCCGGCGCGCGCATCGCGCTGACCTACCAGAACGACCGCCTCAAGAGCCGGGTGGCAAGGCTGGCCGAAACCCTGGACGGCGCCCTGATCTTCCCGTGCGATGCCTCGGACGACGACCAGATCCAGGCCGTGTTCGAGGGTGTGCGGGCCGAGATGGGATCGCTATCGGTGCTGGTACACAGCATCGCCTTCGCCAACCGGGATGATCTGGCCGGCCGGCTGGCCGACACCGGACGCGACGGCTTTCGCCTGGCCCTGGAGATCAGCGCATTCACATTGCTGCCCATGGTGCGCCATGCCGCGCCTCTGATGACCGACGGCGGCAGCGTCATCGCCATGACCTTCCACGCCTCCAGCCGCGTTTATCCCGGTTACAACGTCATGGGAACGGCCAAGGCCGCGCTGGAGCACGAGATCCGGCAACTGGCCTACGAATACGGCGGCGACAACATTCGGGTGAACGCCATCTCCGCCGGCCCGGTGGACACGCTGGCGGCCCGGGGCATCAGCGGCTTCCTGGACATGCGCCGCACCCACGCGGAGAAAGCTCCCCTGGGCCGCAATATCACCGCCGACGAGGTGGCGAATACCGCGCTGTTCCTGAGCAGCGACCTGTCCAGCGGCGTAACCGGAGCAGTGCTCCCGGTGGACGCCGGCTATCACATCATGGCGGTGTGACAGGCTGGACGGCGGCCGCGATTCGTTTCAGGCGGTTGATCCTGTTGGAGATAAAGGGTAGGGGCGAATAATTATTCGCCCCTACGAAGCTAAACCACCGAACCGCGACGTTGGTTAGGTTAGATCGCTTCCAACTGCTGCTGATCTGCCGCCGCCTTCTCGTTGAGCCCCAGTTCACTGTACGCTTTGGCCCGGTTGGCCCAGGCCTCTCGATAACGCGGGTCCAGCGCGATGGCCTTGGTGAACTGGTCCACCGCCTCGCGCACCCTTCCCTGGTTGAACAGGGACAGGCCCAGTTCCGTCATACCGGCGGCGGTGAGCGGTCGGGTTATCTTCAGCGGGGCTACGGCGAAGGCCGGCGCGGGTTCGCCGCCCGGCTCCGACGGCTGTGTGGGGGACGCCGGGTTCGCTTCCGAGGTTTGCTGAGACGCCAGCGCGGGTTCGGGTTCCGGCGTCGGGGTGGCCTCGCCGGGCGCGGCGGTTTGAGATGGCATCGTCGCGCCGGCGTCGGCAGTGGCTTCCGCAGAGGAAGCCAGCGTTGGCTCCAGTGCGTCAGCCTGCTCACCGCTCGCGTCGGCCGTGGCGTAGGGCCGGGTCAGTTCCCATCCGCAGTTGGTGCAGAAAGAGGGGCCGGGTTCGTGGCTGTGCTGGCAGCGCGGGCAGGATACAGTAGTGTCCTGATCCCCATCGGTGGCGACAGGCTGGCGCGCCCGCATGAACACCAGGGACAACATCGGTAGCATGCAGAAAACCGTCAGCCACTCGTAAAAACCTGGGATGAGGCCCACTGCTGGGATAGCCGCGGCTCCGGCCCACAACAGCGGGTTTCTACCTTTGTTGCGGGCTAATCGCGCCGTCCAAGCGACTACGAATAGCAACGACAGGATTTGAAGAATCTCGTTCATTTTTGCCCGATTACGGATATTTCCCTTGTTATTATAACTGCAAAATCGTAAGCGGGGCAAACCTGGCGTCACGATTTGATAGCGTTCCCTTTTAGGCGGTTTATTCGGGCAGGCGCCGGTGCCGGCGCGGGTAGGGGCGACCAGCCGGTCGCCCCTACCAACGGAAACCACCTAAATTGGAACGCTACCGTCGCAAATTGACAGTTCAACCGCCCCGGTGCTATCGTAACCTCGAAAAACCAACGCATACTGGAAGTATTGTATCGCGCCAGCAGGCGTCCCCGGCTCGCTGGGCGCTGGAGGGAGAACTCAGATGGATTTGACGATTTCCGTGCTCAAGGCCGACGTCGGTTCAATCGGCGGCCACACCAGGCCGTCGGAACGCATGATGGCCGCCGTGAACGCCGCCACCGAGCGGGCGATCCGGGATGGCCTCCTCATCGATGCCTACATCGGGCATACCGGTGATGACATCTGCATCACCTCCACCCACACCCGGGGCGACAACGACGAGGCGGTCCACCAGTTTGCCTGGAACACGTTCCTGGAAGCCACCGACATTGCCCGTGAGTACGGCCTGTACGGCGCCGGACAGGACCTGCTGGTTGACGCTCCCTCCGGCAACATTCGCGGCGCCGGCCCCGCCGTGGCCGAGATTACCTTCGACCACGACCCCATCAAGACCAACCCTATACGCCCCGCCGAATCCTTCTTCGTCCTCGCCGCCGACAAGTGCGGCCCCGGCGCGTACAACCTGCCCATGTTCCTGGGCTTCGCCGACCCCATGTACTGCGCCGGCTTGATGCTTCCCCGCCTGGGCGACGGCTTCACCTTCAACATCATCGACATGGACAACACCGATGGCGACAGCATCATCTCGCTGGACGCTCCCGAGGACTACTACCGCATCACGGTGCTGTTGCGGGACAACGAGCGGTTCGCCATCGAGAGCATCACCTCCCGCTACAGCGGCCAGACCGCCGCCGCCGTGTCCGCCACCCGTCTGCACAACATCGCCGGCAGCTACACCGGCAAGGACGACCCGGTGGCCATCGTGCGCAACCAGGGCATCTTCCCCGCGCCTGAGGAGTTGATCTCCCCCTACACCAAGGCCCACTACATCGGCGGCGACGCGCGGGGTTCCCACGTGATGCCACTGATGCCGGTACCCATCAACACCGCCGTGACCGGCATGTACTGCCTGCCTCTGGTGTCCTGCGTGGGCTTCAGCATCAACGGCGAGGGCAAGTTCGCCGACTCGTCCACCGACTTCTTCGACAACCCGGCCTGGGACTACACCCGTCAGCTGGCCCAGGAGAAAGGCATCGCCATGCGGTCCCAGGGCTGGTCCGGCGCCGCCATGCTCCCCTACGGCGAGCTGGAATACTCCGGCTTCCGCCAGAGCATCGGCGACCTGGTCGCTCGCTTCGCAATTCGGACGAATGGCCACCAGCCGGCGAAAGAAGAAGCGGTTGCCACTGGGGATGATGACTGACTTCCTGCTGGTGATGCCAAAATGCTGACGTGGGAAAGGGCGGGGTTTCCAAACCCCGCCCTACCTTTCAGAGGCAAATGCCCAACCCTGCCTACGCTCTTCACAAAGCGGAATGAATCCCATGGCCACTCCCGATGCCCTTGCCGAAATCGTGGCGGAAGCCGCGCGAAAATATTTGCGGGACGACCTGCCCTCCGCCACAGTGCAGGCGCGCCCGATAACCGACCTCTACGGCGATCCGGGCTTCCACCTGCGGATACTGTACGATGGCCGCGTAGAAACGCCGACGGCTGAGTTGATGACCAGTCTCCATCGCCGCATGTGGCCGGACCTGGTCAAACACGGCATCGGAGACGAACTCATTAGCCATTCCTTTATCGACAAAACCGAAGACGGTCCTTGGTCCGACCTCGCCTCAGGCCCTCGCCGTTCACCAGATGTCCTATGAAGTGGGAAGGCTTGATCGCAGCAAGCAGGATATTGGCCGACCTGGATGGCAACGCTGGATCAGAAGACGATGTGCTCTCAGCTAGACTGGGGAAAGCCGTCAGCGCAGCCTATTACGCTATGTTCCACGCCCTTGCTCTAAAAACGCAGACCGCTTGGTTGGCGAGTCTGAAACTGACCGGGAATCTGGCGCATGGCGTCGAACATATCGAGCCCTCGAACACCGTGCCGCTTACCGGCAGTTAAGTGAGGCACGACTCAGTGATTATAGCGATCAAATCAGAGATTTCGGGAGTGCCTTCAGAGAATTGCAGGATCACCGGCACCAAGCTGATTACGACCCGCAATCACGCTTCTCCCGAGCCGAAACTCTGAACCTGATTGTGAAGGCTGAATCCACCATCAGGGATTTCCTGACCGCAACCACTTCGGAGCGTCGTGAGCTCGCCGCCCACGTGTTGTTCACCTTGCGGACCTGATCGAATACCGGACATGGTTACGAGAATATCCCGTTCCGCTCAAAGATGTTCGCCAGCTCAGCGACGCCGGCTGAGACGGTTTCCGCCGTGGGATGCCCGAAGCAGAGGCGGGCCATGTTCGCCCCGTTGCCCTCCGGCGAGAACATAGTGCCGTTGTAGTAGCCGACGCCCTCCCGGAAGGACTGCTCTTGGAAGCCGGCCAGGTCGGTGCCCTCGGGCATGGTGAGCCACACGTACAGGCCGCCCTCGGGCCGGGACCATTGCGCCCGGTTGCCGAAGTGCTCGCCCAGCGCGGCCAGCATGGCGTCGCGCTTGACCCGCAGCGCCTGGTTCTCCTCGTCGATGTGTTCGTACATCTCGCTGCGCAGATATTCGTTGATGGCCAGGGCGGCGAACTGGTTGACGCCGCCGGACTTGAAGCTCAGCGCCCGCTCCCGCACCGCTTCCGGCGCGACCATGTAGCCCATGCGCACGCCCGGCGCGATGATCTTGGACATGGAGCCGACGTACAGCACCTGGCCGCTGTCGTCCATGCTGCTCATTGAGGTTACGTCCTCGCCCTCAAAGCGCAGGTCAACGTAGCAGTCGTCCTCCATCACGGGGACACCGTGGCTGGCACAGATCTCCAGCGTCCGCCGCCGGCGTTCCAGGGTCATGGTCCAGCCCAGCGGGTTCTGGAAGGTGGGGATGGTGTAGAGGAACTTCACCCGCCGGCCGGCCGCCGCCTGCGCCCGAATGGTCTCGTCCAGCGCTTCGGGGATGATCCCCTCGTCATCGCACTTCACGCCCACCACGTTGGCGCCCCACAGCCGCATCTGGCGCATGGTGCCCAGGTAAACGTACTCCTCCGTGAGCAGCACGTCGCCGGGGTTGGTCAACGCTTGGATCAGCATATTGATGGCCTCGCCGGAGCCCGAAGTCAGAATGATGTCGTCGGGCGAAACGTCCATCTGGCGGTCCCGCTGTAGCTTCTCCGCCACCAGTTCGCGCAAGGGCGGATAACCGGCGGAAACGGGGTAGTATGCCAAATCACGACCTTCCCGCTCCAGCGCTACCCGCAGCGCGTCGGCGAGACCGGTCAGCGGCAGGGTGTCCGGATCGGGGTAGGCCACGGCGAAGTCGTACCTGGCGTGGCGATTTGCGCCGCGGGTGGTGATGGGCGCGCGTTCCGCGAACAGGCTGTCGTAGTTGAACTCGGTCATATTGATTTTCCTCCGGCATCGGCAATGTTTAGGGTTTGTCGTCAAATTATCCCGTCATTCCTGCGAAAGCAGGAATCCAGAAACGCGGTGCATCAGTCAACGTGAATAGGGCAAAGATTCCTGGATACCGGCTTTCGCCGGTATGACGGATTTTGAGTTGCGACGGCAACGCAAGTCTGAACAGATACCCTTGAAACTCAATTTGACGACAGGCCCTGGGAAATCGTGCGCCGATTGCAGGTGCTGGCCACGGTACATTTGCCGCTGTGACTTATTCTTCCGCCGCCAGAAGATCAATGAACTTTTTTACCAGTGGCAGGCTGCGGACGTAATCATCCGGTTCCCAGAACGTGGTGGGAAGGGCACCGTCCGGGGACGTTTCGGCGCCGTGATGCTTGAAGCAGTACACCGTGGTAAACAGGAGTGAATAGACGGGGAGCGGTTCATTTCTGCGCTCGCGTATCCGCTTCATTTCCTCCACCACGGATTCCGCCGGTGGTTCCACTCCATCGAGTCGGTAAATAACATCGTGACCGTCATCGTGTGTCTCGCAGACCCAGCCCCGCCGCGCCGCAACTTCTTGCAACGCGGCGAACGCGGCCTGGTAAACCGTGGCGGAGCCTTCTCGGTATTGGCCGGCGGAGATCTGCCGTTCACCCTTTGCAAGTAACGCCAACGGCGAGTCGGCTGTTTCCGAGTATGTCGCAGCTGTACTCATGCTGGTTATCTGACCGATTGGCTGTTCCGATTGTAGCATGTGTCTATTCGACCACCCGGATCGACAGGTCCCGCAACTGGGCGGTATCCACCGGCGCCGGCGCGCCAAAGAGCAAGTCCGAGCCGCTTTGCGTCTTGGGGAAGGCGATCACCTCGCGCAGGGAATCGGCTCCCGCGAGAATTGCCACCAGCCGGTCGATACCGGGTGCGATGCCGCCGTGGGGCGGCGCTCCGTAGTCGAAAGCCTCCAGGATGTGCCCGAACCGTTCGCTCACTTGGTCCGGCGAGTAGCCCAGGATGCCGAAAATCCTTTCCTGCATCTCCCGCCGGTGGATGCGGATGCTGCCGCTGGCCAGCTCGGAACCGTTGCACACCAGGTCGTAGGCGCGGGACGGGATGGCCGACAAGTCTTCTCCGTTCAGCATCCCCTCGCAGCCCGGCGCCGGCGCGGTGAAGGGGTGGTGGGTGGAGTCCCAACGGCTCGAATCGTCGTTCCACTCAAAAAGGGGGAAGTCGGTGACGAATGCGAAGGCCAGCACATTGGGGTCGGCCAGCTGCATCTGGTCGGCCAAGTGGTCCCGCATGGCGGCCAGCCACTGGTTGGCCTGCTTGGGCGGACCGGCCATCAATACGATCAGGTCGCCCCGGGATGCGCCGGCCCGTTCCGCCAGGCGGCGTACCCACTCCACCGGCATCCGCAGGCCGGACGAGAACAGGGTGTCGCCGTCCGCCAGGGTTTCCAGCGAACCTTCGCCCGTGATCCGCACGTGGCTCATGCCGGCCGCTCCGAACTCTTTGGCCGTGTCCTCCATGCGCCGCATATCGGAACCGGTGCGGTCGGCCTGCCCTGGCGCCGCCATGGCCTTGATGATGCCGCCGCGATCCAGGATGCCATGAAAGACGCGGAACTCGGTCTCGGCGGCCAGGTCGCTGACGTCCGCCATCTCCAGGCCGAAACGCAAATCCGGCTTGTCGCTGCCATAACGGGCCATGGCGTCGTCGTAGGACAGGCGAGGGAATGGGGTCTTGACCTTGAACTCAGGAGTCAGCTCCCGTACCATCCCGGCGTACAGTCCCTCAATCAGGCTCAGCACGTCCTCCTCATTCACGAAGCTCATTTCCAGGTCAAGCTGGGTGAACTCGGGCTGGCGGTCGGCCCGCAGGTCCTCGTCGCGGAAACAGCGAGCGATCTGGAAATATTTTTCGACGCCGCTGACCATGAGCAGTTGTTTCAACTGCTGGGGCGACTGGGGCAAAGCGTAGAAACTGCCCGGCTGCATCCGGCTGGGAACCAGGTAGTCGCGGGCGCCCTCCGGCGTGCTCTTGATGAGGATTGGAGTCTCGATTTCCAGGAAGCCATGTCCGTCAAGATAGTCGCGGATGTATTTCACCACCTGGTGCCGCAGGCGCAGGTTGTTCTGCATGGCGGGCCGGCGCAGGTCCAGGTAGCGGTAGCGCAGGCGCAGGCTTTCGTCGGCGTCAACATCATCGGTGATGTAGAAGGGCGGAGTGAGCGACTGGTTGAGCACGGTAACGCGCTGCGCCATCACCTCCACGTCGCCGGTGGGCAGCGCCGGGTTCTCCGAGCCGGCCGGCCGCGTCCAGACGGTCCCCTCTACTTGAATGCACCATTCGGAGCGCAGCCGCTCCGCGGTTGCGTAGTCTTCGGTGGGGATCTGTTCGGGATTGAAAACCACCTGCACGAAGCCGGAACGGTCTCGCAGGTCGATGAAAATAATCCCGCCGTGGTCGCGCCGTCGGCTGACCCAGCCGGATAAAATGGTAGCAGTGCCATCGTGGGCGGCGCGCAGTTCGCCGCAGTCTTGGGTCTTCAGGGTATCAACTCCTGGGCATCGGATGATTGGGCCGTCCGCCGGGTGAAGCTATCTATCCCAGCAGGTCAAGCACGTTTTGGAATGGGCTTTCCGCGATTGCGCCGCCCTCCTGCACCGCTGCTGCCAGCTCCGCAGGGTCGGTTACTGGTGGATAGCAGACGGTGTCGAGGCAGACGTGGGCCTGTGCCGGCGCGTCTCCGTGGGACGCTTCGGCGAGTTTGATCAGCAGATTAGGATCGGATAACGAAAGCGCGGCGGCCAGCATGACGTCGGTATCGGCCCGCCCGGGCCGTCCTTCCACCGTAACCTCAACCACCGGGTTCAGGTATTGGTCCACCGCCACAGCGTAATCGGCGGCCAGTTCGCCGTAGTCGCGGTTGGCCTCTACGTAGGCGCTGAGGGCGTGGTGGGCCGCCTGCCGGTAGCGCGGCTCCAGCGTGGCATGGTGCAGGCGCATCATGCCCACGGCGGCGGACACGTTCTCCGCCAGCGGCTTCTCCCGCGCTCGCAGGTAGCCCAGGCGCTCCGGCGTGTTCTCGATGTCCCAGAACCCGCCGTTTGGACCGTCCAGGAACCGCTCCAGCAGCACGTCGGCGGCGCTCTGGACGACGGTCAGATAGCGTTCTCCGCCCACGGACACCGCGTCATAACCATCCAGCGCCGCCACCAGGAAGCAGGCCCAGTCAACCAGCAGATCCCCTTCGTCCTGAGGCATCGGGTCGGCGTCGGTGTACGTGTGCGGCAGCCGGGCGTCCTCGGCCATTGCCGCCAGGCGATCCAATAGTGAAACGGCGATTTCAGTGAGTTCGGGCCGGCCCAGATGCCACGCTGCCGAGAAGAACAGGGAAACCGCCTGGGCAGTGATGGATACATAACAGTACGGGTCAACGGCCGGCGCGGGCAGTTGCGCCCGCACTGTGGCAGATTGGCCGTAGTATTCGGAGTGCGCCCCCTGGCTGCCGCGCACGCCAACGGCTGTTGCATCGTAGAGCGCACCGCACAGGTAATCGACGGTTTTGCCGGCGACGTGGGTGTAGTCGGGCCGCTCCAGCACCACGCCGGCTTCCAGCAGGATTCCGGCCAGTGCGATGTTGTCCTCCGCTATCTTTTCGTACTGGGCCTGCGACCAGTCCGCGCCGGCGACGAAACGGAAGAATCCCCCCTCCACGTCGTCATGCAGTGCGCCGCCGGTAATGGCGTCCAGGCTTTTCTCCAGCATGATGCGGAAGAAGGCCTCGCCGGTGGTCCGATAGCGGTGCAGCAGCAGGCGGAGCATCGGCGCCGAGGGGAACTTGGGTTCGACGCCGAAGCCGCCGTTGCTGGGGTCATAGGTTCCGGCGACCCGTCGGGTGATGGCGTCAACCAGGGCGGCGTCCGGCTCCCGGCCGGCGGCCACGCGGCCGGCATGTTCCCGACGCTGCCGCAGGATGTCGTTGGCCTGTTCGTACAGCTCCGGCTTGCGCTCGGCGTAGGCGCGGCGCACTTCATCCAGCATGGCCAGGAACTGGTCGGGCGGCAGGTAGGTCGCGCCGGCGATGTAGCCGCCGTGGGGGGTCAGGAAGGACGTGGTGGGCCAACCGCCCACGTTGTAGCGGGCGTTGATGTCGGGACGGTGGTCGGTGTCAACGCGGATGGGCGTGAAATGCTCGTTGACGAAGCGGGCCACTTCCGCATCGCCGTAGGTGCCGCGCGCCATCTCGTGGCACCAGTTGCACCAGACGCCGTTGATGGACAGCAGGATGGGGCGGTCATGCTGCTGGGCAGCGGCGAAAGCGGCGGCGCCCCAAGTTTGCCAAGCGACCGCATCAGTCGTTACTGATAATGACACTGCCAGTCCGTCCCTCATATGCCATGTTGAAATGCCTCAGGAAAGTGCGGCCGATAAGGGCGTAATACGGCTGCCCGCCGGCGGCCAGATTTGCGCTGTCGAACGGTCCCTCGATGGTGAAATCCAGTTCCGGTATGTAGATCTGCGCCAGATATACGGTTGTCTCAAAACGTCAAGGGTTGGGCCATACTGGATCAAATCATAGGGGTTGTTATACCCGGAATCAGTCTTTGCCATGTTGCCTGCGACGCTCTATTGCGGCGGCCAAGTGCTGCCGCTTCTTTTCCAGATTATGCTCGCCGATTACCCTGATGAGATACGGGTCGGTCCCGAACCGTACCAATGATTCCCGACGGGCCTCCAAGCCATCATCGTAAATTCCCACCAGTTCACCATCGTAGAAAACCGCCCAATGGAGGAAGTGCTCATCTTCCAAGTAGTCCTTCATCTTTTCGTAAGCGGCAACATTTTCATCCCAAGTAGCGGGCATCTCGCACCTCCTTACCCGGATGTGCACGGGGCGCGCGTCGCGTCGGGCATACTCGATTATAGGGTACGCCCCACAGCCGGGCAAGAAAACCGCCACCGCTGAACCAGTCTCCAGCAATCATCTCACCCGCGGGTTGAAGGCGTCGTTCACCGCGTCGCCCAGGATGTTGAAGCAGAAGAACAGCACGGTTACCGTGCCAATGGGGAACAGGAGGAGATGCGGCTCGTTGCGCAGTACCTGTATGCTGCCGCTCTCGAACATCATGCGGCCCAGGCTGGGCACCGGCGGCTGGACGCCGATGCCGATCCAGCTGAGCACCAGCTCTGCGCCGGCCACGCCGGCCAAACCCGCCGATATCGACACGATCAGCGGGCTGAGTATGTTGCGCAGCATGTGGACCCGCAAGATGCGCGCGGTGGACGACCCGGCCACCAATGCTGCCTCGGTGTACTGGCTCTCCCGGGCCTGGAGCACCTGGCCTCGAACCAGCCGGGCCATGCCAAACCACCCGAAGATGGACAGGGCGACGGAGATAATCGCGTAGTCCAACATGCCAAGGCGGATTATCCAGTCGATGCCGGTGGCGTCCTCGAACTGTTGGACGGCGGTCACCAGCCGGGGCCGGAGCGCGGCCACGAAGATCAAGAGCAGCAGGATTTCGGGGAACGCTGAGGTGACTTCTCCGGTGCGCATGATGACCGCATCAACCCACCGTCCCACGTAGCCGCTCAGCAGGCCCAGAATGACTCCCAGCACCAGCGTGCCGCCCAACAGCGACATGATGGTGATGATCACGGTGGTGCGCAGCCCGTAGATGACGCGGGTCAGCATGTCCCGGCCCAATCGGTCGGCCCCGAAGGGATGCGCCAGGGACGGTTTCGCGCGACTCTGGGACAGGTCCTGCGCCGTGTATTCGTAGGGTGTGATCACCGGCGCCAGCAGCGCCCCGCCGTACATCAGGACGATCAGCGACAGACAAACTACCGCCAGCTTCTTACGGACCAGCCGGCGCGCGGACAGGCCCCAATAGCTATGACCACTGGCTGGCCTTTCGTCCAGTTCCAGCAATTGGCCGCCGCCCAGATCGTTTTCCGACCAATCCCGCCTCTCCGCGTCGGCGTCAAGACTCTGGGCGTGGCCGTGCTCCCGGGCGGGTAGGCCGGAACGGTCAGGCAACATTACCGGCTCCCAGGCGTATTCGTGGGTCCAGCAGCGGATACATCAGGTCAACCACCAGATTGGCAAGGACGAACAGGGATGTGCTGATGATGGCGAAGGCCATCATCACCGGGTAATCCCGCTGGAACAACGACTCGATGGCGAACAGGCCCACACCGGGTATGCCGAAGTAGATTTCAACGATAAACGTGCCGCCAGCCAACCCGGCGATAGTGAACCCGAAGCTGGTTGCCAATGGAATCATGGCGTTGCGCAAAATATGGCGTCGGCGGACGATGATTTCAGGCAGCCCCTTGGCCCGGGCCGTGCGGATGTAGTCCTGACCCAGCACATCCAGGACGCTGGCCCGCACCAGCCGCACCACAATTGCAATCCCCGGAACGCCCATCACCACGGCGGGCATAACGATGTGGGGCGAAAAGAAACCCTCAAAGCCGTTGGTGGGCAGCAGATCCAACTTCAGGGCGAACACCAGCAACAGGATCGGTGCTGTGATGAAAACGGGCAACGATTGCAGGGCCAGCGCAATCGCCACCACCACGTTGTCCACCCCGGTGCCTTGCTTCAACGCAGCGTACAAGCCCACTGGAATGCCGACGCCCAGAGTGATGATGATGGCGGCCAGGTTCAGTTGCAGGGAGACGGGAATCTTGGCCGCCAGCAGCTCCCCAACCGACTTGCCCCGGTAGCGGAAACTCTCGCCGAAATCCAGCCGCGTCACCACGCCTTCAACGTAGCGGACATATTGCACGACCAGCGGGTCGTCCAGGCCCAACTGCGCCCGGATACGCTCGCGCACCTCGTCGTTCTGGTGCTGACCCAGCCAGACCTGCACCGGGTCCCCCGGCCCCAGCCGGAGCAGCGTGAAGGTGATGAACGTCACGATGAGTAGCAGGAACGGCAGCCAGATCAGGCGGCGAACTGCGTAGGCTCCCATTTGTAACCGTTGTCCTGTGTGGTCTGTAGGGGCGAATGATTATTCGCCCCTACACCGTAACCGCGGTCGGTTCTACTGGTTGAAGTAGATGTAGCGGTACTTGGGTATGCTCATCTGGAGCAGGAAGTAGTCGGAGACCTCCGGTTTGATGAGCGCGTAGCCCTCGCCGCTGAACCAGGTCCACACCCAGGGCGCGTCGTCCAGGATCATCTGCTCAACCTGGTTGTAAATCTGGAAGCGGCGGTCCCGGTCTCGCTCCGTCCTTGCCTCTTCCAACAGGCGGTCAACTTCGGGATTGCTGTAATTGGTGTGGTTGCTCTGGCTGTCCGAATGCAGCAGCACGTCCAGGAAGTTCTGCGGATCGGGGTAGTCGGCGACCCAGCCCAGGGAGAACATCTGGTACTTTTTGTCGTTGACGTCGGCAAGGAAAGTGGCCCATTCGGTCTGCTGGATATCCACTTCGATGCCTAGCTCCTGTCGCCATTGTTCCAGTATCACTTCCAAATACGTCGGTATCGCCGCCCCGAAGCTGCCGGAGATGGTCAGGGTGATGCGGGGGAAATCGCCGGCGGCCAGGGCGTCGGCGTAGGTTGAACTCTGCATGAGCTCCCGCGCCAGGTCGGGATTGTATTCGTAGCTGCGCAGGTTCGACGTGTGCGACGGGAAGCCGGGAGGTATCACCCCCGTTGCCGGTGAAACCCTGCCGTCCAGCACGTTCTCCGCAATGCTCTGCAAGTCTATGGCGTAGTTCAACGCCTGGCGTACCTTGGGGTCGTCGAAAGGCGGCTCGGCCACGTTCAAACCGATGTAGAAGACGTCGAAATCCTGTGGGGAGCGATGCAGTTGCGGGTTGAGGGGATCGCTGGGTTCCAGCAGCCGGGGCAGATCGTCCAAGCCCACGCCGGTGAGGTGGATCTCGTCGTTTTCGTACATGATCATCGCGGAGCCGCCGCTGAGGAGCATCTGGATGCTTTCCAGGTGGGGCGGGCCGAGGTGGTAGTTTTCGTTGCGTTCCAGGACGATCAATTCCCCTACCTCGTAGGTGCCCAGCTGGAACGGGCCGGTTCCGTTGGGCTGTTCCAGCCAGGAGCCGTCCTCCGTAACCTGGTCCTGGTCGAGCACATAGGCGGTGGGATAGGTGAGCTTGGCCAGGAAGTAGGATTTGGGGGCATCAATAGTGAACTCGACAGTGCGGTCGTCAATGACGCGAACTCCGCTCACTTCGTCGGCGTTCCCTTCCAGTTTGTCAACTACGCCGACAATGTCGCCCAGATAGGTCTCCGCCGTGTGCGAGACTGTATCCGGATCGGCGGCGCGTTCGATGGACCACTTCACGTCGTGAGCGGTGACCGGCTTGCCGTCATGGAAGGTGGCGCCTTCCCGCAGTATAAAAGTGTACACCAAGCCGTCGGAGCTGACCGAGCAGCTTTCCGCCAGGTCCAGCGCCGGCTGGTAGTCCAGGCTCAACGTGACCAGTCCGCCGAACACCTCGTTGATTATTACGCTGGAAGTTACGTCGCCCGCCCGGTGGGGGTCCAGCGTCGGCGGGTCGGCGAAGAGCCGAACCAGCGTGCCGCCCTGAGGCGGTCGGTTGTCAAAGGTGAGATCGGCGGAGGGCGCGCAGCTGTCGGCGGGCGTAGTCGCCGGCATGGCCGCTACGGTTGGAACGGATGCCGAGGCGCTGGCTGCCGCCGCTGCGGTCGGCTGTGCCGCTGTGGGTTCAGAGGCCGCCGCCGGCGCAGCGGTGGGAGATTCGGCGGCGGCGGCGGCCGGAGGCGCAGTGGCGGCAGGTTCCGCGGCGGGAGCTTCACTGCCGCCGCAGGCCACCACCGCGACAGCTGCCACCAGCGCCGCTACCATGACAGGTATGCTGAGAGTTTTGCGGGTCATATCTCCTCCGAATCAGTACTCAGGATATAAAGGCAATACGAGATGCTGACCGGAATCAGTTTTCTATGATTGAAATGCCGGATTGAAAACAGCAACGCTCGGAAGAATTGTATCCAATCGCCGGCAGGCGTTCAATTCAATCGAGCCCGATGTATTGTCCAATTTGTTAAGGTATGCTAACCTGAAATCGCGTGCCGGCGCCATGCGCCGGAGCAACATCGCGGCGAGCATAGCCAAGTGGCCTAAGGCGCCTGTCTGTGGCACAGGAGATCACGGGTTCGAATCCCGTTGCTCGCCCCATTCCCCATAATCTTCATCGTCACGGGAACTGCGCCTGTAGCTCAATGGATAGAGCACTGGGCTTCGGACCCAGGGGTTGCGGGTTCGAGTCCTGCCAGGCGCGCCACCAGAAAACCCATCGGCGGAGTAGCGTAGGCCGTGTCAATGTTCAGGGTATCCATAGGTATCGGCAATTTGGATGGTGGCGACTTGGCCCCCGTCCAAACTGTTGTCGATACCGGCGCCGCCCACTCCATGCTGCCCGAATCATTGCTGACCCAGCTCCGCATTGAACCCCGGCAGCGGTTGGGCTTCATCCTGGCCGACGGCCGCCGGGTGCGGTACGGCTACGGCTACGCCCGATTCAGCATCGGCGGCGACGAAAGGCCCTGTCCCGTCATCTTCGGGCCGGATGACAATTATCTGCTGGGGGCGTCTGCACTAGAGTCCTTCAATCTGCTGGTTGACCCCGCCGGCGAACAACTGGTGCCCGCCGAATGGCTCTCCCTGGGCTGGGGCGGCCCGTTGCCGCCCCGGTGAAAACTGCGTTCCGCTTCTCGTGCGCCCCGGTGCTAGCCGGGGCGTTTGCCCATGGTGATGGTCACCGGAACTTCCTCGCCATCCCTCAACACCGTAAATTCCACCGTATCGCCGGGTTGAGTGTGCTCGACGACGTAGGCTATCACGTCGTCCATTCCCTGGATGGGCGTTCCGTCGATGGCGATTATGATGTCGCCGCCCACGGGCACCTCAGCGCCGTTGATCACGGTCAGCTGGTCCGAGGCCCGCAGGCCCCCGCGACTGGCCGCAGTATCGGAGCCAACGGCAATTACCAGCGCGCCCCTGGTCTCGGCCGGCATGTCCATGGCGACGGCGATGTCGGGCCGCACGGTGGCCCCCCGGATGCCAATGTACGGATATTCGTAATGGCCGTCGTCAATTAGCGCCGGCACCACCAGTTTCGCCAAGTTGATTGGAATGGCGAGGCCCACGCCGGAGAAAGCGCCGGTTTCACTGATGATCTGAGTGTTGATGCCGATGACCTCTCCTCCGCGGTTAAGCAGGGGGCCACCCGAGTTGCCGGGATTGGTGGCGGCGTCATGCTGGACCACCCGGGGAACGGAGAAGTTGCTGTCCGTGGGGTTGATGGTGCGCCCCACGGCGCTGATTATGCCGGACGTCATGGAAAATCCCCGCGAGAACGGGTCTCCGATGGCAACTGCCAACTGGCCGGGCCGGATGTCGTCGCTGTCTCCGACGGCGATGGGTGGCGGGCGCACGGAGTCATCGGCAATCTTGATCACGGCAAGATCGGAGTCGGGGTCGTCGCCTACCAACTCGGCGTCGGCCTGCACGCCGTCGCTGAACATCACGATGATCCGTTCCGCCTCGATCACAACATGACGGTTGGTCACAATGTGCCCTTCATCGTCCCAAACAAAGCCGGAGCCGGCGGCCCGTGAGAAGAAGTCACTGGGCATACCCGGAGGCATACTCCCGCCCACGGTGATGGTTTTAAGTACCCTCAGTCCCACGACGGAGGGCACTGTGGCGTCATAAAGCTCGCTCATCATCGCGTCATGGGCGGCCATGACTTGTTGGTGGGTCAGCTCGGCGACCGGCGCGGATTGCCCGGCGTTGGGTTGCGCGGCATTTTCCTGCGGATTGGTCGTGGGTTGGTCCGCCGCCGCCGTCGGCTCCGTTGCTTGGGCGACCGTGTTCACCGCCTGAGGAGGTGGAGGAGTCAGCTCAACCGGAGCCGGTTCCGCCGCGCTCGGTTGCCCGCAGGCGACGATGAATGCTAGTCCTATTACGCCGATGCTAACGGTAACGGGCCGCAGCAATTTCCGGTTTCGGCTGTTGGACATTTTCAACTCCCGTTCATCCCTCACGAGTACTCGCTTTTTGCGAAATCGTCAGAATCAGGATTTATATGATTTTATGATTTAGCAGGATTGGAGCGGTTCAGAGGTGGAGAAGTCCCAATCCTGCTAATCCCCAAATCCAGCAAATCCTGATTCTGACAATTGATACGAAGGGGGAGCGGCAACCGGATTTTGACGCCATGCGCGCCGTGCCGATGCTATACTAACGCCGGCAGCGATGCGCCGCCATATAAAAATCCCGTCCATCTCGTTCATCCATGTAAAGAAACCACACCGGAAAGGAGAGAAGCGATGCTGTACGAACTGCGCATCTACGACGCCGTCGCCGGCCGTCTGCCCGACATCAGCGGCCGTTTCGCCAACCATACCTGCGCCCTGTTCCGCAAACACGGCGTGAAGTACCTGGGCTTCTGGACCGACGAAATCGGCCAGAGCAACCGCCTCACCTACATCAACGTCTTCGACAGCATGGCCGACCGGGAGAGCCGCTGGGCCAAGTTCGGCACCGACCCCGACTGGCTGGAGGTCCGCAAGCAGACCGAGGCCAACGGCCCGCTGGTGGACGCGGTGACCAATCGCTTCCTGCGTCTTACTCCCTACTCACCCGAGCCCAAGATATCCACCGCCGTGCAGGAACTCCGCATCTACGAAGCGGTGCCCGGCCGTCTGCCCGACGTGCACAACCGCTTCGCCAACCACACCATCGGCCTGTTCGAGAAGCACGGCATCGAGAACATCGGCTACTGGTCGGAGGACGTGGGCGTCAACAACGTACTGGTCTATATGCTCGGCTACCCCAGCCTGGCCGACCGGGAAAAGAGCTGGCGCTCCTTTCAGGCCGACCCTGACTGGAACACCGCCCGCGCCGCCAGCGAGGAAAACGGCCCACTGGTCCGCAAATCCCGCCACACCATCATGCGCCCCACCGACTACGCCTTCACCAGCGATTAGGCGGTCGTTCCGCAAGGGAATCCCACGCTACTCACAGGGTCTTTCCGTTCTTGGCATAATTGTCGGAATCAGGATTTTCTGGATTAGAGGATTTACCGGATTGGAAAGTTCGCCACGTCAGAACGGCTCCAATCCTGCCAATCCTTAAATCCGGTAAATCCTGATTCTGACGGTTCTCCGAAGTTGGGGACGCCACCGATAGGCGTCCCCGTTTGCTTATGATTATCTTGTCCAAACTGGCGCTGCGCAGCCGTCCGGTCACCGTGATGGCCCTGGTCCTGGTGCTGGTGGGCGGCTTGTACGCCTATCAGCAACTGCAGCAGGAATTGTTTCCGGAAATCAGCCTCCGGGTCATCAACGTAACAACCTCCTACCAGCAGGGCACGCCGTACCAGGTGGCCGAGGAGGTGACCAAGCCCATCGAGGACCTGATTATCGGGATGGAGGGCCTGAAGGAGGTCACCTCAACTTCCCGCTCCAGCCGTTCCCAGGTGCGGGCCAGCTTCGAAAACAACGTTGATATTGAAGAGGCGGAGGCGGAAATCGTCAGCCGGGTATCGGGCCTCCGCCTGCCCGACGCCGCCGGCGACCCGCGCGTCTTCGAGCTCACGCCCAACCAGCGGCCGGTAATGGAGCTGAGCATATCGGGAGAGCGGGACATTCCCGACCTGGTGAGAATCGTCGAGCGACAGATTATCCCGGCGCTCCAGTCGGTCCCGGGAGTGTTCGATGTGCAGATTGAGGGCGCCGTGGACGAGCAGGTGTTCGTGACGGTGGACCCGGCCTTGCTGGACACCCATGGGCTGACCATCCAGAACGTAATCGGCGCTTTGCAGGGCAACTCGGTGGATGTTAACACCGGCAGCATGACTTCCGGAGACGGCACTGTTACCGTCCGCGCATTCCATGACTACACCAATCTGGAGGCCATCCGCCAGCTGCCGGTGGGTTTCTCCAGGGACGGCGGCGCGACCGGTCCCAACCGGGCCGCCGGCGGCAACGCAACCCCCATCAGCCTGGCCGAGGTGGCCGACGTGCGCGTCGCCACTCCCGAAGCCCGCACCGTCTCCCGCACCAACGGCAACCCCAGCGTGAGCTTGGACGTCCAGAAAACCCCGGACGGCAACACCATCGACATCACCCACGCCATTGACCGGTTGTTGGTCGATCTGCAAGGGGAGATTCCGCCCGATATTGACATCTCAGTGATGGAGAGCCAGGCGCCCCGGCTGGAGGAAGAACTGGGCAAGGTGGTCGGCCAGGGCATCCAGGGTTTCGCTTTCGCGGTGCTGGCCGTGTTCCTTTTCCTGCTGCAGCTGCGGCCCCGGCCCTTCGCGGGTGTCGTCAACACCTTGCGGCCCACCATCATCATCGCCCTTTCCATCCCCCTCAGCGTGATGATAACGATGCTGGTGATGGCGCTGTTCGACTGGACGCTGAACTTCATGAGCCTGGCCGGTCTGGCCATTGCGGTGGGCCGTATCGTTGACGACAGCATCGTCGTGCTGGAGAACATCTACCGGCACATCCAGGAAGGCAGCCCCCGGTCGGTGGCGGTGATCGCCGCCACCCAGGAAGTCAGCCCGCCCGTGGTCGCTTCCACGCTGACCACCGTGGCCGTGTTCGTGCCCCTGGCGTTTCTGCCGGGCGTGGTCGGCCAGTTCTTCTCGCCCTTTGCCCAGACGGTATGCGTGTCCCTGCTGGCTTCCACGCTGGTCGCGCTGACCGCGGTTCCCGTGCTGGGGTCGTGGTTCCTGCGCCAGGGAGACCCGACCGGGGAGCCGGCGACTCCGCCGGGCGACACGCTGTTGCAGAAAGTCTATACGCCGGTACTCCGGTTGGCACTGCGCTTCCGCGTGATTACCGCCATCCTCAGCGTCATCGTCGTTCTGGCGAGCCTGAGCCTCATCCGGACCCTGCCCATCGAGCTGTTCTCCCAGGGGCGCACCGAGGGTATTCGCATTGACCTCACCCTGCGGGGCAACCCTTCCACCGTTCGGCTGGTCCAGGAAGTGAACGAGACCGAGCGGATACTGGACGGGTTCGTCTCCAGCGGCGCCGTGGCGAGTTACCAGGTTACGCTGGGCGCCAGCAGCCGAAGCTTCGGCTCCACCGCCGACCCGTCCTTCGACCGCGCCGGGTTCACCGTCGTCCTGGGCGAAGACCCGCCGGCCGACCTGGACGAACAGATTATAAACGCGCTGCCCGAAAAGCGCAACGTAACCACCCGCGTTTTTGCCGATTCCGGCGGGCCGGGCCGGGGTGGTGGGCTGCGGCTGACGCTCACTGGCCCCAACTATGAAGACGTCCGCGTCGCCACCGACCGATTGCAGGCCGCCGTTGAACAGGACCCGGGCGTGCGCAACGTCCGCACCAACATTGTTGACGGCAGCGAAGAGTTGACCATCGCCATCGACCCCAACCAGGCCGGACGCTACGGCCTGTCCACGGCCAACGTGGCCAACCAGATTCGCACCTGGATGCGTGGCAGCGACGTCACGGAAATCGACCTGTCCGGTGAAACGTTGGACGTGGTGGTTCGCGGCGCTCCGGAAGCCACTGATGAGCCGATGGACATTCCGTTGCTTCCCATATCCGGCAACGCCGGAGCCATACCCCTGGGCGCCATCGCCGACACGCGGCATACGGTGGGACCCAACGTAATCACCCATTACGATGGCAACCGCTCGGCTACGATTTCCGGCGGCCTGGCCGGACGGGACGCCGGCGCCATCGGGGAACGTGTTGACGCCATCGTCGCGGCCACCCCCCTTCCGCCGGGGGTCAAGGTCCGTTCCGGCGGAACCTTCAGCGACATCAGGGAGGAATTCAACAACGTGTACGTGGCCATGGCCATCGGCGTTTCCCTGGTGTACCTGGTGATGGTTGCCACCCTGGGTTCGTTGAAAATCCCGTTCATCGTCGTGCTCAGTATGCCCTTGGCCGTGGTGGGAGCGCTGGTCGCGCTGGTCATCACCGACCGCTCTTTGAGCCTGCCGGCGTTGATGGGTTTCCTGCTCCTGGTGGGCATCGTGGTCACCAACGCCATCGTGCTGCTGACCTTTGTACAACAGCTGCGACAGGCCGGTTATGCCCCATTAGATGCGGTAATGGCCGCCGGCCGCACCCGGGTGCGCCCCATCCTGATGACGGCGTTCACCACGATACTGGCCTTGATACCGCTGTCGATGAGCGATTCGGCCGGACTGGTCGGCGCCGAACTGGCCACCGTGGTCATCGGCGGCCTGCTCAGCTCCACCTTCCTCACGCTGGTTGCCGTGCCGGTGGTCTATATGCTGTTTGAGGAGAGCGTGCCCAATCTTTACCGGCACGTGCTGCGCGTCGTCGGGTTGCAGCGTCGCCCCGTTGCGGAAGCGCCGATTTCTCCGCAACCCGCCGCTGACGGCGACGGGGATGGGTAGCCTCTTGGCGAGGTTGTCAGAAGCAGGCTTCGCGCTGACCGGTACTTGATATGTCATTGCGGAAAGTGGGTACGCGTGAGCGTCATCCCGTACTTGATACGGGGCCGGAATCCAGTAACCGGCATCAGGAATGACTTTCACGATTCTATCAATTTGTAGCTTCTGGACTCCTGCTTTCGCAGGAATGACGATTTGACGGTGCGGGGCTGCCACGGCGACTTTGAAACGGCTCTGGCCGGTTTCTCTCGGCGCTTTTGTGCCCAACGGCTTCCGTTGCTAAAATCGGCACCACAGACCGCGCTGCGACGTTCCAATCCAAATCACAAAAATTCATACCACGGCACACCAAATGCCCGATTATCCCCACATCAACCGTTACCACCGCGAACTCGCCGAGTTGATCGAGTTCGGCGGCGTCGATAACGAGGAAAACATCCGCGCCGCGTTCCAGAACTGCCTGGCGGCCTACTGTGCCGACCACTCCGAGCGGCTGGCGCTGGTGCCGGAACTGCGGTCTGACCGCAGCAACAAACCCGACGGCACGGTCCGCGACTCCCTCCGCATGACGCGCGGCCTGTGGGAAGCCAAGGACACCCACGACGACCTGGACCGGGAAATCCGCAACAAGCTCGCCCAGGGCTACCCCGGCGACAACATCCTCTTCGAGAATTCCCGCACCGCCGTCCTCTTCCAGGACCAACGGGAAGCGATGCGGGTGGACATGGCCGACCCGGCCGCTCTGGACGCGCTGGTTCGGCAGTTCCTCAACTACGAACTCCCCGAGATCCAGGAGTTCCGACAGGCGCGGCAGCAGTTCAAGGACGACCTGCCGGCGGTGCTGGCGAACCTGCGGGAAACCATCGTTGACGCCGAGGCCGGCAACCCGCGCTATCAGGAAGCCGCGCAGGTCTTCCTCGAGCTGTGCCACCAGTCCATCAGCACGGCGGTGACCAACGACAACGTCCGGGAGATGCTGATCCAGCACATTTTGACGAAGGACATCTTCCTGCGGGTTTTCGCCGAGGACCAGTTCCACCGCGAGAACAATGTGGCCCGCCAGCTGGACGCCCTGGAAGGCACCTTCTTCACCGGCAACGTGCGCCGCCAGGCCGTGGACCGGCTGCGCGCCTACTATGGCGCAATTGGCCGCGCGGCCGACGACATCGCCGAGTACGGCGAGAAGCAGCAGTTCCTCAAGGGCATCTACGAGGATTTCTACCAGGCTTACAACCCCGGCGCCGCCGACCGCCTCGGTGTGGTCTATACCCCCAACGAGGTGGTGGACTTCATCATCCGCGGCGCCGACCGGCTGCTGCAAAAGCACTTCGGCAAGACACTGGCCGACCCGAACGTGCACATCCTTGACCCCGCCACCGGAACCGGCACGTTCATCACCAACCTGATGCGCCACCTGCCGGCCGACCGGCTGGAGCACAAGTACCGGAAGGAGATCCACGCCAACGAGGTGGAAATCCTGCCCTACTACATTGCCAACCTCAACGTCGAATACACGTACAAGGAGCTGACGGGCAAATACCTGGAGTTCCCGAACCTGTGCTTTGTCGATACGCTGGACAACATGGACTGGCAGGGGGCCAGCGGCGCGGCGGTGCAGCGGCAGACGGGGCTCAACCTGGGCGGCGTCTCCGAAGAGAACTGGATCCGGGTGCAGGAGCAAAACGAAAAGCCCATCAGCGTCATCATCGGCAACCCGCCGTACAACGACCAACAATTCAATTGGAATGACGATAACCCAAATCGGAAGTACCCGGATATCGACGAGCGTATCCGGGAAACCTATATCAAGGAAAGTACGGCGCAACGGACGCATCAATACGATATGTACAAGCGGTTCATCCGATGGGCGTCGGACCGGCTGGAGGACGACGGCATCGTAGCCTTAATCACAAACCGCCGATTTCTTGATGCCCAACAAGATGACGGATTCCGCAAAGTAGCAAATCAAGAATTCAGCAACTTATACGTGGTGGACTTGGGCGGCGATGTAAGAAAAGACGGCAACGTTGGCAACATTTTTGGGATCATGACAGGAGTCGCCATCACCTTTTTCGTCCGTAATTCACGAGCGTCATTCCTGCGAAAGCAGGAATCCAGGGGCGTTCACTACTACGCCGTTGATGACCGGCAAACGGGCGCAGAGAAGTTGACCGCACTGGCAGATCTTAATATCTCTGACATAGTGTTTGAGACAATCTTGCCGGACGCGAAAAGCAACTGGCTCAATCAGTCCACTGCCGGCTTTGAGCAACTCCTAACTATCGCAGACCGTCAAACCAAGTTCGCCAAGACAACAGCTGATGAGCAGGCTGTGTTCGGCCTGTTCGCTAATGGCGCAAAGACCAACCGAGATGAATGGGTGTACGACTTTGACGTCGCCAGCCTGCGCGCCAAGTCGCTCTTCTTTGCCGACACCTATAACGAAGCCCTGGACGCCGGCGATACATCGTACAACCCGGTCATCAAGTGGAGCCGCGATCTGCGGAATGAATTCCAACGCGGACGGCGTATCGTTTATAACGACGGTAATCGTATTGAGTCGTTACACCGCCCCTTTGTCGTCAAGCATCACTTTGCCGACTTTACGATGAACGATGTTCTTACCAGAAATCACTACGACGTATTTGGGCCGGACTTGAAACACCCAAATTGCGTAATATGCTTTCAAGGTACCGCTGCTCGCAGACCGTTTGCCGTATTGGCTACTAACATAATGACAGATTACCAGTTGTTCTTTGCAGGCGCACAATGCCTGCCCTTGTACCGCTATACGGGGGACGGCGAGCGGGTGAGCAACATCACCGAGTGGGGGCTGCGGCAGTTCCGCGAGCAGTACGACGACGACGGCATCAGCGCCGAGGACGTGTTCGCGTACACCTACGCCATGCTCCATGACCCGGCCTACCGCCAGCGGTACGAGGTTGACCTGCGCCGGGAGTTCCCCCGCGTGTACTTCCAGGATGATTTTGCCTGGTGGGCGCAGCAAGGGCGGGAACTGCTGGACCTGCACCTCGGCTTTGAGACGGCCGACCCGTGGCCGCTGGAACGCCACGACGTAGGGGCGAATAATCATTCGCCCCTACCCGGCAACCGGCCGCCCCGCCCCATCCTGCGCGCCGACCAGGAAAAGGGCATCATCCAACTGGACGACCGGACATCGTTGGCCGGCGTGCCGCCCGAGGCCTGGGAGTACCGCCTCGGCAACCGCTCCGCCCTGGAGTGGGTCCTCGACCAGTACAAGGAACGCAAATCCAGAGACCCAACCATCGCCGAGCGGTTCAACACCTACCGCTTCGCCGACCACAAAGAGCGCGTCATCGACCTGCTGGCCCGCGTCTGCGCGGTAAGCGCGTTCACCTCCGCCATAGTTGAGGAGTTGGGGCGGTGGTCCGCAATCCAGCAGGATTAGATTAGTACATTCCGCTTTCGCAAGTAGTGACCAACCGTAGCATGCCCAGCGTCGGCATCGCGGCTCGGCACGATGTTAGGCTGCAACTGTCGAACAACATCTTGAACCTATCACCATGTTGCAAACACCGCCCTCAAGGAATTGAGACATAGCAGGATGAGTGGTACACTACGTGAAGGGAGATCAAACGTTTCACTGATTGCAGGTCTGGGCTTAGCACACTATGGGAAATAGCATGATTTCGTCTCACATTAGAGATTTTTTAGACGAGGTTTTCCGAGATGCAATCCGGGTTCGTGCCTGTCTATGTTTATTCGGCCATCAAACGGACCCAGACGAAACCCGCTTGAATGATGGGCATATCACGCCCGCAAATTTGGTGTGGAACCACTTCGTTGCCTTGCACAACTCGAATCGGGCATTCCGTCGCTGTGCGCGCGATTTAAGCGAGGACAGGGAGAGCGACGTGCTAATTGCATCAGCTCTAACCCATGCCGGACATCTTCTGGACTTCATTGAGGAGAAAATTTCTCTTCCGCCCATCGCTCAAACACGAACAGAGGAATTGCTCGAAACAGCGGTACGGGCGCAGGCAGCCCTGGAGATGTTGGCGGGAAGCTGGCAAACCATTCGACAAATCTTCCGGCAAAAAGCAGACGAGCAAAAAAGCAAGGCGTCGCACCAAGCTGCTCGGTCTGCCGGAATTGCGGCCGCCGGATGGAGAGTGGTGTATGAATCCCTATTGCTGGAACGGGCCGATGAATCGAGCGGCGAAGGTCAAGAGAAAACCAGATACCAAGGCCCACAGGAAATCATAGGACTGGAACGCCCGCAGAAATCTATCTTGGACGATTGGTCCAGCCAAGAACAAGAACCATGCCGATACGTTTTAATGGGGGACGCAGGTACAAACTCGTTGCTCCTCGGTTGTTACATGGTACGGGTATGGCTGGAGAAAGCCGAGGGGAATAGGACGTATGTCTTTGTCCCTCCCAATTGCTTCAAAGACGAAGTAGACAAGACAGTTCGTGCGATTGCACAAATGTCTAAAGAGGACCCGAGGTTGCTTGTCGAATACCTTGATTCTGTACCACCATCCAACACCGAAGGAATGGTATGGCTGGCACAAGTTGATTACGCTCAGATGCTAGCCAGACCATACTTGGATTTCTACGAAGATCACCCACCGAAGCGACTGCTGGTGTCGCATGAACCAATGGGGCAATGGATAGACCCGCCCGCAGGGATGATGGAACTCTTGCGTCATAATTCCCCAGCGCCGCTCCATTGGGACGTGGTTCCTGCTGCCGGGAAGGGGCGTCGGCGCTTCAAGGAATTGAGGCATGATGAGTGGTATGACAACTTTGGGAAATTGTTCACTCGCCATAGCCCCGTTTCCGACCATTACCTGGTGTGTATGTATCTGTCTATCATTGCGTCGGAAGCAATGAGTCACCAGGAATTACCCGAGGACTTCTGGGCAACTGGCAAGGTCGGCAAGTACCTGAAAACTATCCGTAGGCGTCAGCGCAAAGGAATGGATGTAGAGCATCTGCTGGATGATTTGAGGGAACACCCAGAGAATCATCGAGGCCATTTCAGCCACATCATGTTTGAGTTGGTGCATAACGGGATATTGAGGGTGCCGGACTACGCTGATGGACCGGACCTAGACGAGCAAGCACTAAGGTTCAGAGAGGCTGTTTTGCCCATTGCGACCAAGCTACTGGAGGAAGAGGGTCTCATGGACCCTTAGCCCCGGTTGTGGAAAGTGGATGCGCGTAAAGCGAGGCCGGCGCAAGTGGTAAAATGAGCGCGCAAATTTCCCTACGTTATCCGGTCGGGAGGCGGCAGCATGTCAACGAGCAAGCAGGAATGGCAGGACTCCACGCTTTCGCGAGTCACGCAGCGATTCCCCGAGCGGCGGGAAGCGTTCCAGACCGACTCCGGACTGGGCCTGGACACCGTTTACACGCCGGAGGATGACGGCGCGGCCGGCAGCGATTACAGCGGATCCATCGGCTATCCCGGGGAATTTCCGTACACTCGGGGCGTGCAGCCCAATATGTACCGGGGCCGCATCTGGACCATGCGGCAGTACGCCGGTTACGCCACCGCCGCCGCTACCAACGAACGTTATCGCTACCTCCTGGAGAACGGGCAGACCGGCCTGTCGGTGGCTTTCGATCTCCCTACCCAGATCGGCTATGACAGCGACCACCCCCTGGCCGAAGGCGAGGTGGGCAAGGTGGGCGTGCCCATCTGCTCCCTGGCCGACATGGAGACCCTGTTCGACGGCATCCCACTGGATAAAGTCAGCACCTCCATGACCATCAACGCCACGGCGGCGGTGTTGCTGTGCCTGTACATCGCCGCCGGCAAGAAGCAGGGCGTATCACCCGACCAGTTGAGCGGCACCCTGCAGAACGACATCCTGAAGGAGTACATCGCGCGCGGCACCTACGCCTACCCGCCGCGCCCCTCCATGCGCCTGGTGGTGGACGTGTTCAAGTATTGTGCCGAGAACGTGCCCCGCTGGAACACCATCAGCATCAGCGGCTACCACATGAGGGAAGCCGGCGCCACCGCCACCCAGGAATTGGCCTTCACCTTCGCCAACGCCATTGCCTACGTGCAGGCCGCCGTGGACGCCGGGCTGCCGGTGGACGACTTCGCGCCGCGACTGTCCTTCTTCTTCGTGGCGCAGAACAATCTCTTCGAGGAGGTCGCCAAGTTCCGCGCCGCCCGCCGCCTGTGGGCCAAAATCATGCGCGACCGTTTCGGGGCGAAAAACCCTCGCTCGATGATGCTGCGCTTCCACACCCAGACCGCCGGCGTAACCCTCACGGCCCAACAGCCCGACAACAACGTGATCCGCAGCGCTGTGCAGGCCCTGGCCGCCGTGCTGGGCGGCACCCAATCCCTGCACGTGAACTCCCGGGACGAAGCCCTCAGCCTGCCCACCGAAGAATCGGCCCAGCTATCCCTCCGCACCCAGCAGGTCCTGGCCCATGAGAGCGGGGCCGCCGACGTGGTGGACCCCCTGGGCGGCTCCTGGTACGTGGAAAACCTGACCGACCGCCTGGAAGCCGCCGCCCTGGAATACATCCAGCGGATTGACGATATGGGCGGCGCAGTGGCCGCCATCGAAGATGGCTTCCAGGTGCGCGAAATCGGCGACGCTGCCTTCCGCCACCAGCGCGAGGTGGACGAAAACCGGCGCATTGTGGTCGGCGTCAACCAGTACGTCACCGAAACCCCGCCCATCGCCGACCTCCTCCGTGTGGACGCCACCGCCGCCGCCGAGCAGGTGGAACGCCTCAAGACCCTGCGCCGCGAACGGGACAACATGGCGGTGCAGATCAGCCTGGCCCGCCTGGCCGACGCGGCCCGCTCCCCCGACGCCAACACCATTCCGCTGATGATGGACTGCGTCGAGAAATACGCCACCCTGGGCGAAATTTGCGAGGTGCTCCGCCAAGTGTTCGGTGAATACGAACCAGCGGCGGGGCTGTGATACACTGCTGCAAAGCCGGGAGAATCGCTTATGACTACGACCAAACAATTCTCCGCCTTTGGCCGGTTGCCGGCGCAAGTCGTCACGGAAATAGACCCCTGGGTGATCCAGTACGAGATGCCGTCAACGCTGGATTTCATCGCGCGCTATGCGGACGCGCTGCTGGTGGAGCCGCTGCCGCCGTTGCAGTCGGTGTCCGTGTATTATGACCACTATGCCGACGAGCCTTTGCTTATCGCCTTCCACTGCGAAGCTCCACAAGAACTGTCGCCGGCCGAAGAATTGGCCTGGGGAGACGTGCTGTCTGATCGGGAAGACCTCTTTGACGCTGCACTGTCCGACACCGAGAAAGCAATCTTGCGGGAACGCCTTGCCCTGTCTTACATTGCGCTCCCTCCGTCCATAGTTGGAGACGAACCGGTTTGGTTCCAGCACGTCAGGCGTTGGCCAGAGCATTCTCGCTAGCCGCTTCCGCCAGCGACGAATTTCAGCGGCGTACTGCCGCCCACTCCCTTTACTATGCTTTGTTTCACTATGCCGGCGAGACTCTGGCCGCAAAGACCGCTGGCGAAACCTGGAGATTTTACTGGCATGGACGCTACCCTGACGGTCGCCCGGTAATCAAAACCCATGCCGCACTGCAAAGAGGCTGGCAGCGCTATCGCAATGACCTTACCAACGCAAACGACGGGCGGCGCGTCCGGCGCCTTTTGTCCGACGCTCATAATGTGCGGAAATTTGCCGATTATCGCTTCGACGCCGACTGTACCCCCGCTATCTTGGATAGACTGGTAGCCATTGTCCAACATCTCATCCCTATCATTGACGAACCCTGACCCATTTTTGCCCGCGACCTGGAAGTTAACCCGGAGGAACGCCGTGACCGACCTGATGCTTACCGAAGACGAAAAGATGCTGCAAAATCTGGTTCGGGATTTTGCGGAACGGGAAGTAATGCCCCGCTCCGCCGAGCTGGACGAAAAGGCCGAGTTCTCCCATGAAAACTGGGAAGGAATGGCCCGGCTGGGGCTGGCCGGCATCGGCGTTGACCCGGCCTACGGCGGCAGCGGCGGCGGGTTCCGCCAGTCCTCCATCGCCATCGAGGAGATGGCGCGGGCCGACGTTGCGGCCAGCGTAACCCTGGCGGCGCACCTGGGCCTGGGCCTGGAGACCATCGCCCGCTTTGGCAACGAGGAGCAGAAGCAGCAGTACGTCCCGTCGCTGGCGTCCGGCAAGGGCATCGCCGCCTGGGCGCTCACCGAGCCGGGCAGCGGCTCCGACGCGGCAGCCATGGCCACCACTGCCACCCGGCGTAACGGCTCGTGGGTGCTCAACGGCTCCAAGCAGTTCATCACCAACGCCGAGGTTGCCGAGACGCTGGTGGTGTTCGCCAACCAGGACCGCTCCATCGGCTATCGGGGCGTCTGCGCCTTCATCGTGCCCGCCGGCACCAGGGGGATGCAGATCAATCCCCAGCACAACAAGATGGGCATTCGGGCGTCCAGCACTTGCGAGATCGTGTTTGATGACGCCGAAATTCCGGCGGAGAACCTGATCGGAGAAGAGGGCATGGGGTTCCGCTACGCCATGGATATCCTGGACTCCAGCCGCATCTCCATCGCCGCCCAGTGCGTGGGCATCGGGCAGGCCGCCCTTGAAGAAGCCGTCCGCTACGCTCAACTGCGCGAGACCTTCGGGCGTCCGCTGGCCGGGCACCAGGCCATCCAGTTCAAGCTGGCCGACATCGCCACCGGCGTCCACTCGGCCCGCGTCGCCACTATGCACGCCGCCACCCTCCGCGACCAGGGCCTGCCCTTCATCAACGAGGCGTCCATGGCCAAGCTGCTCGCGTCGGAAAACTGCAACAAGGCGGCCTACGAAGCCATGCAAATCCACGGCGGCATCGGCGTTTTCAAGGAATCCCGCATCGAGCGCATCTTCCGCGACGCCCGGGTCACGACGATCTACGAAGGCACCTCGGAAGTGCAGCGCATGATCATCGCCCGCCAGGTGCTCGCGCAGTACCCGGTATAGTCCGATTCACTGCCGGGAATCAGTAAGGGAGTGCAAAACAACAAGCCCGTCACTCCGGCGAAAGCCGGAGTCCAGAAAACGCTACTGGATTCCGGCTCTCGCCGGAATGACGGTTTAAAGCAAAGAGGACGCACCGACGATGACCGAGATTTGCGCCGTCAACTACATCGACCACATCGGCGTCGCGGTGAATGACATTCGCGCCGCGCTGGACTTCTTCGCCGCCAACTTCGGCGCGCCCGATGCCGAAGTGGTGGGGCTGGAAGACCAGGGCGTGCGGGCCTGCCTCATTGAAATCGGGCAAACCCGGCTGGAGTTGCTGGAACCCACCTCGCCGGAGAGCGCGGTGGGCCGCTTCATCGAGCGGCGCGGCGAAGGTCTGCACCACCTGGCCCTGAACGTTGACGACATCGGCGGCAAGCTGAAAATCCTCGGAGCCAACGGCCTGTCCCTGATCGACAGCGAACCCCGGCATGGGCTATCGGGAACCATCGCCTTCGTGCATCCCCGCTCGGTTTTCGGCGTGCTCACCGAATTGGTAGAGAACTAACCCGCTCACTGTCGTCCACCCGCTCATGGTGAGCCTGTCGAACCACGTGGCAATCTCGTCAGCTGAGAGCACCATGCCGGCCCACGTAGTGTACGGCGATACCTTCCTGGTGGCGGAGGAAGTCCGCCGCATCAAGGAGGAGTTGGGCGCCGGCGACCTGATGGAGTCCAATCGGCACCGGGTGACGGCAGCGCAGGCCCGGCCCGAAGAAGTGCTGGCGATGTGCAACTCCCTGCCCTTCCTGGACGTGATGCGGTTGGTGGAGTTGGAGGGAGCGCTGGCAACCCAGGAGAGCTCGGGCGGCGGCGGACGGTCGCGCGGGCGGCGGCAATCCGCCGCGTCCGGCGGTTGGGCATCGCTGGCCGAGGCCGTTCTACAGTTTCCCGATACGACGCTCCTTATCGTGATCGACGGTGAAGTGTCCCAGAACAACCCGCTGCTCAGATCGCTGGCGGAGCATTGCTCGGTCCACCGGCAATCCACTCCCACCGGCACGGCGTTGAACCAATGGATCAAGGGACGCGCCGAGGCCAAGGGGTCGTCCATCACGCCGCCGGCGATACAGGCCATGGCCGAGATGGTGGGTGGCGACCTGTGGACCATCGACCGGGAGCTGGAAAAACTGTCCCTGTACGCCGCCGGGCGAGACATCACCGACTCTGACGTGCGCGAGATGGTGCCCCACGCCCAGGAGGCCAACATCTTCGCCGCCGTGGACGCCATGGTGGACGGGCAGCCCGGCCCGGCGCTGCGCCTGCTGATGCAACTAATGAACGACGGACACGAGCCGTTGTACATCATCGCCATGGTGGAACGACAACTGCGCTTGCTGGCCCTGGCGAAAGACCTCACGGAAAATCACGGCATCACCCAACCGGAATTGGGCAAGCGAATGGGCACCAACTCCGACTTCGTAGTGCGCAAGACGCTGGGGCAGGCCCGCCGGATGACGCTGGCAGACATATCGCGAAAGTACCGGCGCGTGCTGGAAAGCGATCTGGCCATCAAGCAGGGCCGGCTGGAGCCGGCCGTATCGCTGCAACTGCTGGCGGCTGATTTGGCTACAGGCCGTTAGCATTGGCGCCATCGTGCTACTATGTAATCATAGCCATTAGCCAATAGTCAGGGAGGTGCCGGCATGGAGTTCAAGGAAGGTGAAATAGCCGCCATCGGAAAGGCCATGTACGAGAAAATCCGCGATGAGATGGAGGAGAAATACTGGGGTTGGATGGTGGTCATCGACGTCAAAAGCGGCGATTACGAGATCGCCGAGGACGACATAACAGGCATACTGCGTCTGCTGGAGCGACAGCCCGACGCCATGACTTGGGGCGAGTTGGTCGGCTACAACGCATCCTGCGCTATCGGCGGCTCCATCAAACCCCTGCGTGAAAGGCCCCAAAACCGTGATTAACGGAACGGTCATTGCAGTGGGTCGCGACGGCCCCATAACCTTTTGGGAACCTCGCATAGTGGTTTCGGTCGCCGGGCCTGCTATGGATTTCATGGCGGTGGAAGCCGTCGTTGATACCGGGTTCACCGGTGCTCTGGCGTTGCCGGATGAGACTATCCAGGAACTTGGTTTGACCCACCACGGCGAACGAATCGTTACGTTAGCATACGGCCAACGGCACTTGCCCGTCTATGGAGCGGCAGTATTCTGGCTTGGTCAACCGCGGGCTGCTGTCGTGTATGAAACGGACGACAAACCGTTGGTTGGCAACGCTCTCTTCACCAATTGCCACCTTGCCATTGACTTTGAGGAAGGCGGCGCAGTAACCATACGACCGCTCTAGGAAACCCCGTCCACGCAGACGCTACGGATACGTCACCGGATTGTAGCAGGCCGCCCAATGCCGATCGTCAATCTCGGACAACCCCGGCGTAGGTTCCACGCGGCAGCGGGATATCGCCTTGGGACAGCGGGGCACGAAGGGGCACTGCTCCGATAGGTTGATCAGGTCGGGCGGCGTACCCCGCAGGGCCTGGAGGCGGCGACCGGCAGCGTCCAGCCGGGGCAGCGTTTGCAGCAGGGACCAGGTGTAGGGATGGCGCGGCTGCTGGAAGATGGGCAGCAAATCGGCGCTCTCCACCAGGTGCCCGGCGTACATTACCCCCACACGGCGCGCCATGTTCGCTACCACGCCCATATCGTGGGTAATGAGCAGGATGGCGGATTTGGAATCGCGGCTGAGTTCCTTGAGGCGTTCCAGTATCTCGGCTTGCAGAGTTACGTCCACGCTGGATGTTACCTCGTCGGCGATGAGCAGCCGCGGGCGCATGACCAGCGCCATCGCCAGCATGACGCGCTGACACTGACCGCCGCTCAGGGTGAACGGATACGCCCCCATCATGCGGCGGGGGTCGGGAACCCCCAGCTCGCGCAGCATCTCCTGGCATACCCCGCCGGCGGCGCGGCGGTTCAGCTGGGAGTGGGTGATAATGACCTCGGTGAGCTGTTGACCGATGGTTTGCACCGGGTTCAGGGCCGACTGGGCATCCTGAAAGACCAACGACATAGCTTTGCCGCGCAACTGGCGCAGGTGTTCATCCGGGGCGTTCACCAGGTCAACGCCGTCGAAAAGTATCCTGCCGCCGGTGATCGCGCCGTTGTCGGGCAGCAGGCCCATCACGGCCAGGGCCAGCGCGCTCTTGCCGGCGCCGCTCTCGCCGACCACGCAAAATACCTCCTCCTCTTCCTGGGCCAGGGAGACGCCGTTGACGGCGTGAACGACGCCGTTGGGCACGCGGAATTCCACGTGCAGGTCTTGAATTTCTAGGACCGGCGGCATGTCAACACGCTGAAGGTATGGGTTGCCTCGCGGTGGTCAGGTCAACGGACCGCATGCGGCCGGCTTTGAGCTCGGCAATCAGATCGTCTAACGAAGCGATGCGGCGTTGGAAAAGGGTTGCGGCAGTGCCCATCTGGTTCAGGGAATGGGTGTCGCTGCCGCCGGTGCCGGGCAATGCAAGATGCCTGCGGAGGTCCTCGGCGAAACAGTTTTCGGATTCCCCGCCCCGTCCGTTCCGCGCCTCGACGGCGTCGAACAGGTGCAGCAGGGGGTCGGATACGGCCCGTTGCAGCATCTCGGCGCGGATATCCGGGTCGCTGCCCGGGCCGGCCAGGAAACGACGGCGATAGGGATGGGCGGCGATGAGGACGGCGCCCAGGCTGTCGGCTTCGGCGCGGAGGAAGGCGGGCTTGTGCATTCCGAAACGGTAGCGATGCAGGCCGAATACCAGCACATGCCCCGCGTCGGTATTGATCTCCGCGCCGGGGAGTACCAGGATGCCATGACGACGGGTCAACTCAGCGGTGGCGTCCGGCGTCCAGAAATCATCGTGTTCCGTGATGCAGACGCCGTCCAGTCCGGCGGCTCGCGCCGCGTCCACCAACTCGTCGGGGGACACGAAACTATCGTCAGACTTGGGGTAGGTGTGGGTGTGGAGGTCTATGAGCATGGTTGCTTCGCTTTTCAACGCCACGTTGGCGGCAGGTCAGGTTGCGTCCCGCAACGCAGTCGGCATAATACCATCGATTGAGTACCTGCGGCCTCTGGACTTCTTTCTCTGGTAGCGTTGCAATTCAGGTGGTTTTAATTCTGCGGACACAGTTGCCGGCGCGAGGTAGGGGCGACCGGCCGGTCACCCCTACCGGGGGAAACCACCTAAAACGAAACGCTACCAGGACTCCAGGGCTATCGCATATGAAATCACTCACCCGTCACTCCGGCGAAAGCCGGAGTCCAGAAACCGTCAAGCGCTTGATTTTCACAACAAAACTAACGATTTTGCCCCTGGATTCCGGCTTTCACCGGAATGACGGTGGTTAGACAATTCATATGCGATTGCCCTGACCAGGACTCAAACAATTCTTGACTTTGCGGTGGGCCAACCACTAGGATAAGCATAGGGCAAAAATACCCCGAGCCGACGCTCGGAACGGCAGAGGAGGACCCATGGTCACCACTATTATCCTCGTCGTCCTGGCGGTCGCAGGGTTAGCAACAGGCGTAGCAGCAGTGGTTTGGCTGCTGCTATCCACTAAAAAAGGCGATGACAGACTGCAACGCAGCCTTGAGGAGGCTGCAGACACCGTAACCCAGGCCGAAGATGAAAAGCGTACCATCCTGCTCGAAGCGCAGGAAGAGGCGCTGAAGATCCGCGAGACCGGGGACCGTGAAATCAAGGAGCAACGGCGCGAGCTCAACCGCATGGAGCGCCGTTACATCCAGCGTGAGGAACAGCTCGACCGCAAACTGGAATCATTGGAGAATCAGGAAGCCGAACTGGAACAGCGCGAAACCAACGCCCAGTCCGCTTTGCAAAAAGCCGAGGATTTGAAACTCCAGCATAACCGCGAGCTGGAACGAATCGCGTCGCTGTCTATCGAACAAGCGCGAGACATCGTGCTGAAACGCGGAGAAGAGGAGGCTTCCCACGAACTGGCTCGCCGCTACTACGAGCTGGAGAAGGAACACCAAACCCGGGCGGATGATAACGCCCGTCGCATCCTCACCCTCGCCATAAACCGTCTGGCTACCGACGTTGTGTCGGAGAGCACGACATCTGTTGTTTCCCTGCCCAACGATGAGATGAAGGGTCGTCTCATCGGCCGCGAAGGACGTAACATACGGGCCCTTGAGGCCCAGACCGGCGTTGACATCATCGTCGATGACACCCCCGGCATCGTAACGCTATCCTGCTTTGACCCGGTGCGCCGGGAAATCGCCAAGCTGGCCCTGACCCAACTGGTCAAAGACGGCCGCATCCAACCCGCCCGCATCGAGGAAAGCGTCAACCGCGCCATGCGGGAAATAGAAGATACCATGTGGAGGGCCGGCGAAGAGGCCACCTTTGAGGTGGGCGTCAGCGGCCTTGACCCGGAGTTGATCCGTCTGCTGGGACGGCTCAAGTACCGCTATAGCTACGGCGAAAACGTGCTGACCCACTCCATCGAAGTGGGCCTGCTGTCCGGGATGCTGGCATCCGAGGTCGGCGCCAACGTGCAGATCGCCAAAGCCGGGGGCCTGCTCCACGACATCGGGAAAGCCCTGACCCACGAGATACCCGGCCCGCACGCCGAGATCGGCTACGACCTGACCACCCGCAACGGTATTGGGTTGTTGGTCTGCAACTGTGTCCGGGAACATCACGACGACGACCATTCCAGCATCGAGTCGTTCTTGGTGGCTGCCGCCGATGGCATCAGCGCCGCCCGCCCTGGCGCGCGCAAGGAGTCCATCGAGCAGTACACCCGCCGCCTGCGGGAGTTGGAAGACACCGCGTACAGTTTCGACGGCGTCCAGCGTGCCTTTGCGATACAGGCCGGCCGGGAAGTGCGGGTGATGGTCAGTCCGGACGACGTGGACGACGTGGCCTGCGCCAGCCTGGCCCGCGACATCGCCGGCAAGGTCTCCAAGGAATTGCAGTTCCCCGGCCAGATCAAGGTTACGGTGATCCGCGAAACCCGCGAGGAGAGTGTCGCCCGCTAACCTGCCCAGGACTGATCGACCAAGTTGTAGGGGCGAATAATTATTCGCCCCTACGGGTGCCATTATGCGAGTTTTGATGATCGGGGACATCATCGGAAGGCCGGGCCGCAGCGCCCTGTCCCGTCTGTTGCCCCAGCTGCGCCGGGAACTTGATATTGACCTGGTGACGGCCAATGCTGAGAACACCGCCGGCGGGTTCGGCCTGACGCCCAAGACCGCCAACGCCCTGCTGCAAGCCGGCGTTGACGTTATGACGTCAGGCAACCACATCTGGGACAAAAAGGACATCCTGCCCCACATGGAAGAACTGCCTCTGCTCCGGCCCGCCAACTACTACGGCGCGCCGGGCCGCGGCTGGATGATGTTCGGCGACGTGATGGTCCTGAACCTGCAGGGCCGGGTTTTCATGCCGCCCATCGACTGCCCCTTCCGCGAGGCCGACCAGCGCCTGGCCGAGGCCCAGAGCGAACTGGGATACGCCCCCCGCAAGGTGGTGGTGGACTTTCACGCCGAGGCAACCTCCGAAAAGCAGGGACTCGCCTGGTATCTGGACGGGCGCGTCAGCGCGGTGGTGGGCACCCATACCCACGTTGCCACCGCCGACGCTCGTGTGATGCCCGGCGGCACCGCCTACGTGAGCGACCTGGGGATGACCGGCCCGCAGGACTCCGTGATCGGCACAGAGGTTGCGCCGGTGCTGGAACGGTTCCGCACTGGGCTGCCGCAACGCTTCGAGCCGGCCAAGGGGGCGTGCATTCTGAACTCAGTGCTGATCGACATTGACGACGAAAGCGGCCACGCCGTTGACATAGTGCGTATTGACCGCAAGATTGACTGATATGATTTTCATTGCGAGGAGCATAGAGACGTGGTAACTTGGTCAGCTTATCCTAGAGCGTCGGCGCCATCTCCTGTACTGACGAGATTGCCATGCTACGCTCGCAATGACAATGACTGGGGGCACTGATGTCCATAACCGTTGATCTTCACCTGCACACCACCGCGTCCGACGGGCGGCTGACGCCCACCGAACTGGTCGAGCTCACCGCCGCCAAGGGTCTGCGGACGATCTCCGTCAGCGACCACGACACTACCGCCGGCCTGGTCGAGGCCCAGCAGGCGGTGAACCAGATCCGGGGTATGCGGCTCATCCCCGGAATCGAGTTGAGTTGCGACGTGCCCGGCGGCGAGGTTCACATGTTGGGTTACTTCATGGACGTTGAAGACTCCGGTTTCCAGGAGATGCTGGCCGGTTTCCGCGAAGGCCGGTTGGCCCGGGGCGAAGGCATGGTTCGCAAGTTGGCGGAGTTCGGAATGGAAATCGAGTGGGAGCGGGTGCTGGAGATCGCCGGCGACGCCTCGGTGGGGCGGCCCCACATCGCCCAGGCCCTCGTCGAAAAGGGCTATTTCCCCGAACCCTCGGAGGCCTTTCGCGAGTACCTGGGCCGCAACGGCAAAGCCTACGTGGAACGCGCCAAGCTTACCCCGCCCGACGCCGTGAAGCTGCTCAACGACGTCGGAGGCGTGGCCGTGTTCGCGCACCCGTGGTTTGAGCGTCGGGGCAATGAGCCGGAACCGGAGCAATCACTCATCGAAACTGTGGAAGAGTTGAAAGCCGCCGGTTTGCACGGTATGGAAGTGCATTACGCCATGTACGACGCGGCCACGGTGGACTGGCTGGCCGACGTGGCGCGGGCCTACGACCTCATTCCCTGCGGCGGCAGCGACTATCACCACAGCGGCAACTCCCGGGAGCCACGGCCTGGCGTCAACGGACCGCCCTCGGAAACCGTGGAGCGCCTTGAGGAAGCGGCGCAGCGCCTCGCCGCTCGGCGCTAACGCCACAAACTCCCGTTTTCCCTCTCCGGATGCGATCTGGCCATGCCCGAGGATGCGGCAAAGCTATTCGCCCTGTGGGTTGCAGCCTATCTCATTGGCGCCGCCCCGGTATCCTACCTGCTGGCCAGGATTGTGGGCGGGATTGACTTGCGGCGGCATGGCAGCGGAAACGTGGGCGCCAGCAACGTCGCCAGCCAATTGGGCAAACCGTGGTTGTTGGTCGTCGCGGTTATCGACTTTAGCCGGGGCGCTGTCCCGCTGCTGCTGGGCCATCAGGTTTTCGGGCTGGGCGGCGCGGCCTGGCTGCTGATGCTGACGCCCTTGTTCACTATCTTGGGCAACAACTGGTCACCCTTCCTGCGCTTTACGGGGGGCCGCAGCGTCGGTATCTGGGCTGGAGGCATCATCGGTTTTTCCCCGCTTTTCTTTGTTGCCGGACTGCTGTTCTATCTGTTGGGATGGCGGGCCACGGGGCGGTCGGCGGAATGGCTGCTGATGGTAATGGCGGCGCTCCCGGCGTTGGCGTTGGCGTGGCCGGAGCGATGGCTGCTGGCCGGCGGAACCGAGCAGATGGCCCTGTTCATTGGCGCCGGGGCCCTGCTGATCCTGGTGAAGCGGCTGCTGTCCAACGGCGCCCCGCCTGCCGACCTCCCGCGCAGTTCGGTGTTGGTAAATCGACTGCTGCGGGACCGCGATATCGCCGACCGGGAGCAATGGCTGGCCCGCGCCGGCAGCAACGGAAACAATGCGGGATGACGCGAAATGGCAGGGCAGCAAACAGAACCGCCGACCATGACCTGCCACTGGCACCCGACGGTGCCGACCGGGTTGTCCTGCAGCCAGTGCCGGCGTCCCATCTGCACCGAGTGCCTGGTGCAGGCGCCGGTGGGGATACGCTGCCGGGAGTGCGGCCGGCCGGTGCCCCTGCCGACCTTCGACGTCAGGCCGTCGAATTATGCGAAGGCGTTGGTGGTAGCGGCCGTGCTGGTGGTGCTGGGCGTGATCCTGTGGCTCACCCTGGGGTTCTTCACGGGGACGTGGTTCCTGTCCTTGATCGTCACGCCGCTGGCCGTGGGCTACGCCGCCGGAGAGATCATCAGCCGCGTGGTCAATCTGAAGCGAAGCAAGGGCCTGATGTATATCGCCGGCGGCACGGTGGTTCTGACTACACTGTTCGCGATGTTTATGACCAGCGGGCTGGTTTTGAGCCTGTGGGGTATCCTCGCTCTGATTGGCGGAGTGCTCATCGCCATCGCGCGGGTCCGCCTTTAGGGCGTGTCGTCAAATTATCCCGTCATTCCTGCGAAAGCAGGAATCCAGGCGTTTCCATAACCAAATCGTTCTGCGGCGGCAGGCGATTCTGGTTTCCCGCTTTCGCGGGAATGACGACAAAATACCAACACGCTAATCCTGCGGGCCGTACTCCCGCCACAGGCGATTGGCCGTGTCACGGGTGACGCCGGCGGGGAACCCCCGTCGCCCCAGGTAATCCCACATCTTGCGCCGGAACGTAGTGTACGACATGGAATCGTCGCTCAACCAACGTTGCGCCCGGCGCTGGCCAGCCCGGTAGGCGTTGCTCGCTTCGTCCAGCCCGTCCAGGGCGTCGTCAATCAGGTCATCGGCCACGCCTTTGGCGCGCAACTCGCGGCGCAGCAGGAACGCTCCTCGAGGTTTGCGCTTATCCCGGCTCCGGCGCCACTGCCTGGCATACTCGGCATCATCCAGGTAGCCGTAGCGTTTGAGAGAATCCAGCACCCGCTCGACCACCGGCTGCTCGAAGTCGCGCCCCACCCGTTTGCGTACTTCACCGATTGACCTCGGTTTAAAGCTTACATAACCGAGGGCGGTTTGCATCGCCTGGGCGTAGATATCGCTGTACCCGTCGGTCGTCATTTTCAACAGACCCTAGTTCAGGCTGACGGTGTTCGGGTTGGCGACGTGGGCCGCGCCTTCGGACGCTGCGGCCTGATGGCCGTTGGCGGCACCGTCGGGCAAGTCCTCTTCCGGCGTGGTTTCGCCCCGTATCAGCGCCTCAATCTCGTCCGCAATGTCGGAGCGTTCCAACAGGAAGTTCTTGGAGTTCTCCCGGCCCTGACCCAGACGGGTATCGCCGTAGGAGTAGAATGCGCCGGCCTTTTTGATGATGTTCTGGTTCACGCCGATGTCCAACAGGTCGCCCATCTTGCTGATGCCCTGGTTGAACATAATGTCGAACTCGGCCACCCGGAAAGGCGCCGCAACCTTGTTCTTCACGATACGCGCCCGGACCCGACTGCCGATGATTTCCGAACCTTGCTTCAGTGACTCGGTGCGGCGCAGGTCGATGCGGACGGAACTGTAGAACTTCAGGGCTCGCCCGCCCGGCGTAACCTCGGGGCTGCCGTAGCTGATCCCGATTTTCTCCCGTATCTGGTTGATGAACACGACGGCGGTGCGTGACTGGTTGATGGTGGCGGTGAGCTTGCGCAGCGCCTGCGACATCAGACGGGCTTGCAGCCCTACGTGAACGTCGCCCATGTCGCCCTCAATCTCGGCTTGAGGAACCAGGGCCGCGACGCTGTCAATGACCACGGAATCGACGGCCCCGCTGCGTACCAACTGCTCGGTGATGTCCAGCGCCTGCTCCGCCGAGTCGGGTTGGGAGATGAGCAGGTTGTCCAGGTCCAGGCCGCAATTGGTGGCATACTGAGGGTCCAGGGCGTGCTCGGCGTCGATGTATGCAGCCAGGCCGCCCATCCGCTGCGTCTCGGTCATGACGTGGATGGCCAGGGTCGATTTACCCGCCGACTCGCCGCCGTAGATTTCGGTGACCCGTCCCCGTGGCAATCCCCCAACGCCCAGGGCCAGGTCCAGCGACAGGGAGCCGGTGGGGATGACGTTGGTAATCAGGTGCGCCACCTGCTCGTTGCCGCGCATCACGGCGCCGCGACCATGGTCCTTCTCGATCTTGCCCAGGGCAAGCTCCAGCGCCGCCAGCTTGTTCTTGTCCAGGTTGAGGGTTTCGGGGTTGATCGCCATCACTAGCCTCCCGTGCTGCTTGGTTGCACTTGCTGAGATTTTAGCACGTGCGTTCCATTGGCGCAACGGTGGATTGACACTATTTTCGGGCGGTTTTACGGGGCCCACGGCCCCGGGGTCAGAAGTCTCAATACCCGCCTTCAAAGCCGATGGTGACGACGCCGTTCTCGACGATGATCGGCGTTATCCGCTCCCCGCCGGACAGTTCCAGCAGGGCCGGCACCTGGTCGGGCTGCTTGGACACGTCAATCTCGGTGTAGGGCACCCGCTGGCGGCGGTAGTGCATCTTGGCCTGCGCCGAAAACGGGCAGTCCGGATGGGTGTAGAGGATGATTTCGGTTTGTTCTGCAGTGGTCAATTGGGCTCTCCTGCGGTTCCGGGCGCACTTCACGCCAGCTTATGGTACGTTGAGGTTCCCAGATTGTACGTAGGCCCGCGGCATAACGCAACGTTGCGAGAGGGCAGGTAACTGTTCAGATCTGTTGAGTCATTTGTGCATTAAACTCGTCATTCCGGCCTTGAGCCGGAATCCAGGAAATCCTTGCCTTGCTCACGTTTGCTTATGGCTTGGATTTCTGGATTCCCGCTTTCGCGGGAATGACGGTTTCTTGGCAAAATGCTCATCGACTCCGAACAATTACGCGAACTCGCCCTTGCCCGGCAGCCGCCCGCCAGGCTGGGTCACGGATTGCCAGCGTTCTGGTTGCTTGTATAATGGGCGGCGTCGGCGGGATGCCGGCGAAATCCGACTGGGAGCCAATCCCAATGAAGAACAAGGTTTATCCTGATTTCGATTCCGCCGTGGCCGACATGAAGGACGGCATGACGTTCATGTCGCCCGGTTTCGGCAACGTCGGGCTGGCGCGCAACCTGCTGGCCGCCGTGCACCGCCTGGGCGTCAAGGAACTCACCGGCATTTCCAACAACGCCGGCAGTCTGGACGAGCGCGTGGACGTGGGCACACTTATCGAGGCCCGCCAGGTCAAGAAGATGATCTGCGCTTTCACGGCGCCGACGCATCCGTCGCAGATCACCCCCTTCGTGCAGATGTACAACGACGGCGAGCTGGACGCCGAGCTGGTGCCCCAGGGCACCCTGGCCGAGCGGATGCGCGCCGCCGCCGCCGGCATCGGCGCCTTTTACACGCCGGCCAGCGTCGGCACCGAGCTGGCCGAGGGCAAAGAGCACCGGGAAATCAACGGCCGTACCTACGTGCTGGAATATCCCCTGCCGGCCGACTTCGCCCTCATCCGCGCCTATCGCGCCGACACCTTCGGCAACCTGCAATTCCGCCTCACCCAGCGCAACTTCAATCCCATCATGGCCATGGCCGCCGACGTGACCGTCGTCGAGGTGGAGGACAGCATCGTGGAGCCTGGGGATATTGACCCCGACTGCGTGCACGTCCCCGGCGTTTACGTTGACCGCCTGGTGAAGATACCCGAGGATGGCATCTGGGACTGACCAATCGCCACCACGTAGGGGCGAATAATTATTCGCCCCTACCCTACACCCTTAATCCTATTGCGAATCAAATTGTAGGGGCAACCCTTGTGGTTGCCAAAGGAGTGCGACGATGACCACCGCCGATAAGCCCCGCCTGTCCCGGCAGACCATGTGCGACCGCCTCGCCATGGAGTTCCAGGACGGCTGGATTGTGAACCTCGGCGTCGGGATGCCGACGCTGTGCTCCAACTACCTGGAGTGCGAACCGGACAAGGAAATCATCTTCCACTCCGAGAACGGCGTCATCGGCTACGGCCCGCTGGCACCGGCCGGCGAGGAAGACCGGCACCTGGTCAACGCCGGCGGCCAGAACGTGGTGGCCCTCCCCGGCATGGCCATCGTGCATCACGCCGACTCCTTCGGCCTCATCCGCAAGGGCATGGTGGACGTTACGGTCATGGGCGCCTACGAGGTTTCGGAAAACGGCGACTTCGCCAACTGGCGCATCCCGGTGCGCAAAGGCGGCGGCATCGGCGGAGCCATGGACCTGGCCGCCTGCGCCAAGCGCGTCTTCATCGCCATGGAGCACAACCAGCGCAACGGCGCGCCCCGCGTCCTCAAACGCTGCGCCCTACCCATAACCGCCCCCGGAGTGGTCAAGCTCTTGGCCACCGACCTGGGCCTCTTCGAGATCACCGAAAACGGCTTCGTCCTAAAGGAGCACGCCCCCGGCTGGTCCCCCGAAGACATCCAGGAACACACCGAGGCCGAGCTGATAATCGCCGACGACCTGCGCGAGATACGGGTACGGCCGAGTTAGCGAGTTGCTAAACCGCTAAAGAAAGATCTCGGGCGGCGCAATCTTTGCGCCGCCCGTGTTTTATTGTGCCGGGAACCAGCGTTGCAGGGTGGCACGGAATTTCTGGAACGCGCGGTCCTGGCAACGTGCGAGGCTAACGTTGCGAGCGAGGTCGGCAAACAATTTTGAGGAGCGCTTTTTCTTTTGTAATTGAAGCATAGCATCGAGAGCGGATTGAGGATCGCCTGGCTTGCGCATACCTTCGGAAAGATGTCCGTTCTGCCGCAGCCATTCGTCGATTGGAAGTGCTTGCGACCATTCCAGATGGCACTCCAATTGCCCAAATGAAGCGCCAAATATCCAAGCTTCCAACTCTGGTTCAATTACAATGAAAACGATTTCATCTTTGCCCCAACCTGCGGCTTCAAATGCTTGTTGAAGTGTGTTTTCAAGTTGGACCGCCGTGAGATTGTTTTCCCCGCAACCGTGGAAATCGAATATCACGATGGCTTTGCGGAATTCTTGGCGCACCGGGTTTAAGACCTGTTCAGAGGCAAGCCTGCAACCTGGATCACGACGCGGGTGGGCACGTACATCCGAGGAAAGCGATGATATGCCCAACGCTTGATGCCGGTGGTCGAGGAGGGTTCTAACAGTGCGCTGCATGGTCGGGTCAGCAGCTAGAACGATAAGATCTTTTGTCACGCCAAAAGTCCCGATGCAAAAAACGTTCCTAAATCAGTTTCGTATTGCCAATCTCGTAAACGAGGATGAGAATCCCCTGGAACGATGTCAACCACACCGGTCTCCGTTTTGCCGAAGCAGAGTAGTTGCCGTACGTTCGCGATGGCGACAAATTCCGGGGAATGGCTAGCTAACAAAACTTGAGCGTCATAGACTGACGACAGCGAATCAAAAACATCTTGCAGCGCGCCGGGGTGGATACCATTTTCAGGTTCCTCAATCATGTACAAACCCGACGACTGGGGCGTATAAGCCAGCATGGTAAGCGCCAGCAAACGCAAAGTTCCGTCAGAAACTTTCCAAGACGGAACTTCTAAGCGGTTGCTATATTCCAGCATAAGATACTTGTGTCGGTCGTCTGGCCTATCAATTATCTTTACATCCTCGAGTCCGTTCAGCGCTAACTGAATATGACCTATCCATTCCCTAGCCTTGTCGGGAACTTGGGTCATCATGGCGTCGGCTACCCAGGGCAAATTGGATCCATCTGATCGCATATCAACGCCCGTCCCCGGGGGGCTGGCTTGCCGCATACGTTCGCTGCTAAGGAACAAAGGAGTTACCTTGTCACGAAGGAATACCATCGCGCGAGTGGAAGCTGGGTATTTGTCATCGTGGTCGGGCAAAATAGATAAAGCGGAACGGTCAGGGCTGAGATTCAACCCCAAATTCCAATTGACGCTCCCGCTTTCCTTGACTGTTTCGTCGTTAAACCTGCTCCGCCCGGTCTCACCCTTGCTGAATATCGTTCGTTGCCCCCGCGGCCTGCCTCCCCCCAAAGTATGTGGAGGAATATCTGGTTCCGGAAAAAACAACGGTTGTTTGAGATCCCGCGACATTTCGCTCCGCAGAGCACCACGCTCACTCAGCAAGCTTACGCGGCTTGTCTCCAATTCGACTCCCACTAGCAGTTCGTACCGGAATATCTGGTAGTTCCGTTCCAAAGGCAAAAGCTCGATCACCTCGTCAGGCAAATCAAACTCCAGTGCAATTTCAAACCGTTGTTTCTCGGGTTCGTCCGGCCGGCCCCAAACCAAATCAGCAAAATTAGCTGTCCGCCGCTCGCACGCTGCGCTAACCCCGTCTCGCACCACATCGGAGACGAACTTGATGGCGTCCATCAGCGTGCTCTTGCCGCTGGCGTTGGGGCCGATGAGCACGTGGAAGCGGTCCATCGGCACGTCCACGTACCGCAGACAACCGTAGTTGAGCACCTGTATCCGGTTGATAATCATGGCTGAACACGGGCGCTGCCGCCGGAAAACGGCGCTACGCCATCCTCACCCGAAAAACCCCTGCCCCCCGTTCACATGCACCGTCTGCCCGGTGATGAACCCCCCGTCCTCGGTGCAGAGGAAAGTGACCGTCGCCGCAATCTCATCCGGTTTGCCCTGGCGGCCCAGCGGAATGCCTGACGAATCGGGGACGCGGCCGGCGTACCACTCGGGGTTAGCGCGGGTGGTGTCGATGCTGCCGGGAGATACGACGTTAACCCGGATGTTATGCGGCGCGAACTCCGAGGCCAGGCTGCGGGCCATGCCCACTATGCCCATCTTGGCCGCCGATACGTGCGCCCGCAGCGGGCTGCCCCGGAAAGCTCCGTCGCCGGTCAGGAACACGATGCGTCCGAAGCTGTTGTCCACCATCTGCTGTATGACGCCCCGGGTCGTGTAGAAAGCGCCGTCCAGCACGACCCCGCGGACGTGCTCCCAGTCTTCCACGGTGACCTCGGTGAAGGGCTTGTGGGGCCGGATGGCGGCGTTGCTCACCAGGATGTCGATGTGGCCGAAGGTTGACATGGCGGCGTCGATCATGGCGTCCACCTGGTCTTTTTGAGACACGTCGGCCAGGACGGGGAGCGCCTTGACGCCCAATTCCTCCACCGCCGCCGCAGTGGCCTCAGCTTCGTCCCGGTTGCTGCGGGCGTTGACCACAATGTTGGCGCCCTCGGCGGCCATCATCAAAGCGGTCGCCCGTCCGATGTTCCGGCCCGAACCCGTAATCAACGCTACTCTGCCGTCCAGTTTGCCCATTATCCTGCACCTCTCCTGTCCTGTGAATCCGCCGCAAATCGCGCGGGTCTGTGCAGCGGCATTATAGCGCACCGTTGCCGCTGTCCCTATACTATACTTGCAGCGGCCATGCGTTACCCCTTGTCCATTCTTGCCTTTGTCCTCTTGGCGGCCGCGGCCTTTGCCGGCTGTATCTTCAAGGACGATGAAACGGATGAGGCCGCCGCCACCCCCGACCTGCAAGCCACGATTGCTGCCGCGTTGGCCCGCGTTGACGCCGCTCAAGCGACCACAGCCCCGTCGCCCACCCCCACGGTGGTCAACACCCCCACGGCGGCGCCAACCAACACGCCTTCGCCTAGGGCAACCCGCCGGCCCCCGCCCACCGTTCCCGCCGGGCCCGCCGCGTATGACCTGGCCCAGGTACGCAATTGGGACTACGCCAGGCAGACCGACCCCGCCGCCACAACGCGTATCAGCAGCATCGCCTGGATTGCGGACGGCTTGCAGGACGTTGACGAATTCAACGCCGCCGAGCGCCTGGTCAACATCGCCATCAACGCGCCGGATACGCTGGACGTGCTGCTGGACGCGCACTCCCTGAATGAAGGGTTGACGCCGCTGGACTTACCGGCGCTGCTGTCCCTGGCGAGGATGGCGCAGGACCGGCCGGAACGACTGGCCCAGCTCACCGCCGCCGACTGGTTCCGCGACGGCCTCACCGACCCGGAGGCCGCCATCGTAGCCGTGCTGTACGAGCGCTCCCGGTTCTTATCCCCGGAGTTTGACGACATCGTGAGCAGCCCCGGCTCGGTCAGCGTCGAGACGGCCTATACCGCCAACCGCGCCGGCGAATCCATTCCCATCGCCATCATCCGCGATGCCGGTGAACTACCCTTTGAATCATCCGTAATGACCATTGCCCAAGCCGCTGTGCCGGTATTTGAGGAGATGTTCGACGCCCCGTTCCCGACGCCGGCCATCGTGGTTCACGTTACCGACTACGTGGCCGGCGTGGCCGCCGGCACCAATTACCAGACTCATGTCACCCTGAAAAAGAAAATCGACGCCAACGAACAGCCCGATTTGGCCGTCCACGCCATTTACCACGAGATTGCTCACTACTACCTGTACGCTGAACCGGCGTGGTACGCCGAGGGCGGCGCCGACTTCGCGGCCTCTTACGCGCGATACATCACCGCCGGCGCGCCGATTGAAGCGACCAATACGCCGTGCGCGGTGGCGGCATCATTGAGCGAAGTGGAAAGGCGCCTGCCCGCGGACGCCAGGGACGCATCCGTTGACGCCGACGCCGACCCCGACCTGTGGCAGTGCAACTATGCCCTTGGCGAGCGTTTGATGCTGGCGCTGTATCGCAAGCTGGGCGAGGAGCGGTTCCTGCAGGGTTGGCGGGAACTTTACAGCGCATTGGCGAGCGAGCCTTCCTACCCGTCCCAACGCGATTTTGCGGAGATCGATATTCGCGTCGCCTGGCTGAGGGCCGGCGGGATGACCATGCAGCCGGAACTGGAGCATATCTGGGACCAATGGTATCGAGGCCGCGCCGGCCGGGAGATCACAGAAGCCCCGGACCCGGGTCCGGTGGACCCGAGCCTGCCCGCCATCAACGGACGCATCGACCACGCCTACATCGCGTTGAGCCAAGACGGACCGGCAGTGGCTGGCTTTTCGTCCAGCAGTTCACCAGGCTGGGTGTACCTGACCTTGGAATATTCCTTCCCGACCGCCAACGCCGCGCAAGAGTTGACGCTGGAGGTCGTGGAGTATTTCGAGGATGGCTTCACCACCGGACGACGGAACGTGCCCCTGCCGGTCCGTCTGCTGTCAGCCGGCGGAACCCAATGGCTGTCGGTCGGGCCAAACCCTCCCCAGCGGTGGGCGCCGGGTCGCTATTGGGTGTACGTGTACGAAAGCGGCCGCAAGGTGGCCGAAGTGGAGTTCGGGGTAACGCCGTAGCCCATCATTCTGAATGGTCAACACTACCCCAACTGTTCAGATTTGAGGTGCGCGTCTAACACCAAAACCGTCATACCGGCGAAAGAACGTCACCGCGTACTTGATACGGGGTCGTTATCCAAGAAATCCTTGCCCTACTCACGTTTACCGATGCGAAGGCTTTCTGGATTCCTGCTTTCGCAGGAATGACCGGTCCCCAACAAGGAAACCCACCAGCTCTGAACAGTTACCAGGTTGTCCAACGGCTAGCAATTGATGCCGCACCTGCTTAGAATTCAGAAAAACAATGAACCCACGGGGTGAATTCCAAGCTCCCAGCAGGCACGGGGAAAGGAGACCATGGTGGCCACTGCAGCGCGACTCAGCGAAGAAGCTGAACAAAAAATAGCGGAGATAGTTCGGCAGGACTTGAGCAGCAGGTTCGGAGATCGGATCACCTTCGAGGCCATCCGCATCACACCTGAGGAGGACGAGTTCGGAGACCCCTACCACCGCATCGTGGTCATCTACACGGGAGATGGCGAACTGCTCGACCCGTCATGGCTGAACGGGTTCCGCCGGCGAAATCAAGACCGGCTGGCCGAATGGGGAGTGGACATCACGTCGGAGTCCTACGTGGACCAGACCTTAGACGGTCCATGGTCCGACATGATTTCCACCGCGCCAAGCGAGGAAACCAACGAATGAACTGGGAGCAATTGCTCGCATTGGCCGAGACACTGGCCAGACCGCCAGAGCACGGAGAATCCCGAGGAAGACCGCAACAGACCAACCTGCGCAATGCCATCCGCGCTGCCTACTACGCCATGTTCCACGCACTGGCCAACAGCAATGCTGACGCACTGGTCGGCTCAACGCCAAACGTACGAACCAGCCCCGAATGGACCAGGACCCAGCGAGCGTTGAACCACGGCGCTGCCAAGACCCAGATGTCCAAAAGGAACGAGATGGCCGCGTTTGAACTGGCCGTTCAAGATTTCAGCAATACTTTCGTCACGCTGCAACCTCAGCGCCACGAGGCCGACTACAACCCGAACCCAGAGAGACCCTTCGGAAGATCCGAGACCATCCAAAGCATTCAGCGGGCGCGGGCAGCCATAGAGGCATTCCAAGCGGTTCCCATCCCAGAGAAACGACGATTCGCTACCTACATCCTTTTCGGGCAAAGAAGGTAAAACCAGCCAACAGGAGGAAATCCCCATCGACTTCAACCGCGTCCGGTGGCCGCCGGACTGGCGCCCGCCCGGCCCCGACCCTTAGGGTGCAGCCCGCCTCTGTTCCCCGCCGGATGCAGCCCGCGTGTGCTATCCTTGCGCCACGAGTACGACCGGAGGGACTGACCATGCGCGCCGCCGTCTATAAGGGTGAACAGGTTTTGCAGGTTGAGGAATTGCCCGACCCGACCCCCTCCACTGGGCAGGTGGTGATGCGGGTGAAGTACTCGGCCATCTGCGGCACGGACGTACACGCTTTCATGTACGACCTGGCCCAGCCGGGCGCCGTCATGGGCCACGAATACACCGGGACCATCGTGGACGTTGGGCCGGGCGTAACCCGCTGGCAGGTGGGCGACCGTGTGGTCGGTGGCGGCGGGCATCCCCCGCCGGGCGGCGGCTCGGCTACGCGCCGCCATCCCCGTTTCAACTACCGCACCATGGGCTTCCAGCAGAACACCCGCCCCCGGGGCTATGCCGAGTACGTGCTGCTGGACGAATGGGAACCGACGCCGGTGCCCGATGCCGTAACCGACGAGCAGGCCGCCCTCTGCGAACCCTGCGCCGTCACCGTCCACGCCGTGCGCCTGTCCGACATCAAGCTGGGCGACTCCGTGCTGGTGCTGGGCGCGGGACCCATCGGTCTGTTGTGCATGCAGACGGCGCGGGCTGCCGGCGCCACTACGGTCATCGTGTCCGAGCCGGCCCCGGGACGGGCGGAGGCGGCCCGTCGATTGGGCGCGGACGCCGTGCTCAACCCTGGCGACTCCGATTTCGAGGCGCGGGTGGTCGAACTCACTGGCGGAACCGGCCCGCAGGTGGTATTCGAATGCGCCGCCGCTCCCTCAACTCTGGAGCAGGGTCTGGACCTGTGCGCCCGGGGCGGGCAGGTGGTGATGATCGCCATCGCCTGGGAACCGACGCCGGTGGTCCCGCCCAACTGGATGGCCCGAGAGGTCCGGATGCAGTCGTCCTTCGGAACCCTCCCCGAGGACTGGCGCATCGCCCTGGATCTGATGCGAACCGGCCGGGTGTCCGTGGAGCACATGCTGTCCAGCGCCAACTTCGTGCCGCTGGAGGGCATACAAGGCGCATTCGAGGCCCTGTGCCAACCGACCACGGAGTTGCAGATGGTGGTGGAATTGTGACGCGCACGGGCAGGGCAATCGCATTTGGATAGGAAGGTATCCGTCATTCCCGCGAAAGCGGGAATCCAGTGGCCTTGATAGGTAGATCCGTTACAGATGCGCTTGCTTTTCGGCTTCTGGACTCCTGCTTTTGCAGGAGTGACGGGCGTGTAGGTTTGAAATGCGGTTGCCCTGCGCGCACGGGCCGCTCATGCGAACTTCGCCTTTGGAAATCGTTAGAAACAGGATTTACCAGATTTTAGGATTAGCAGGATTGGACACATTCGGATGTGAGGAACGTCCAATCCCGTAAATCCTCTAATCCAGAAAATCCTGATTCTGACGAAGAATGGAAAGATCCCTGGGCCGTTCCGCCCGCGCCTGCCGCAATCGGGCCAGCCGTCGCCCGCGCCGCGCCTGGGTCGTCACCGCCAGCGCCAGCAGCAGCAGTATCGTTGCGGCCACTGCGCCGGAGACGCCCAGCAACAGCGCCTGGCTCACCTGCTCCAGGCGGTCGGCGCCGATGGTTCGCGCCAGCTGCCCCAGGCCCACCGCCACGCCGGCGTTGAGCACGGTGACGCCAAACAGGCCCAGAATGCGAGTCGCATTCACGAAGCGCGTCGCCAGCGCGCCCAGCTGCGTGCCCACCGATGCCGAGGCGAACATTATTATCGCGATCACCGGGTCAACGTTGCCGCTGAGGGAATACAGGAATGCGCCCAGCGTGCCGGTGATGATGATCTGGAACAGGTCGGTGCCGATGGCCACCGCCGGCGGTATCCCCAGCCCATATACCAGGAAGGGCATCAGCAGGAACCCGCCGCCCGCGCCCAACAGGGCCGCTATGAACCCGATAACGAACCCGGCAAAAACCGGCACCAGCGCGGACATCTCCTCGATGCCAGCGTGGGGAAACGCGGGCCGCAGGTTGACCTCCCGCGTTGCTCCGGCCCAGGTCGGCAGCGTCACCCGTGCCGGACCAATCCGCACCCGACGAAAAAATCCCGGCAGACCTTCCCCCACCGGCCGCCGCGGCCGGTAGCGGATCGTCCTCAGCCAGTTGCCCACCATCAGGGAACCCAGGCTGAGCAGCAGCACGAAATACACCGCTCCCACCACCGGGCCGGCGACTCCTGCCTCCGCAAGCATACTGTTCACCCGCTCCCCAGCGAAAACGCCCGGTATCGTGCCACAGACGATTAGAACCGCCAACCGGATGTCCACGTTGCCCAGCCGACGGTGTCGCAGCGTACTGGTGATCGCCGTTCCCATCACCATGAGCAGGCCCGTTCCCACGGCGTAAATCGTCGGCACGCCCAGCACCAGCAAGCCTCCGGTAATGAGGAACCCGCCGCCCACGCCGAAGAAGCCGGTCATCGTCCCAACAATCATCCCCAGCAGCCCCAACAGCAGCGGCGATACCGTGACGTCAGCGATTGGAAAATGCACGTCAGTGGCCCCGGTCCGCCGGCGGCGGTCCGCCGCCGGCGGTGTTCCTGTCTCGACCGCGCGGCCTGACCAGCGAAACCCCGCGTCCCACCAGGTCCCAGAAAACGTACAGCACAACAGCAGTAACGGCCATGGTCAGGATAACGCAAACTGACCATAGCGCACCCTGGCCGCTCAGGCGCACCAGAAACTCGGAAAATGCCTCGTACATCATCGAACTCAAGCAGGCGTAAGGCTCCTGCTCCACTGGTTAGGTTCGATCAATTTTATATCTTTGCAAGGCGTAGGGGCGACGCATGCGTCGCCCCTATCATGTCGGATATTTAACGAAACAGCTTGTTAGCTTACCGTCTCTGGCGCTACGGATTGCGTGAATTGAGCATATGCGGGTAAATTGGCATCCATGACCGCCGACAAGTTCAGTTTTCAACTGCTCGATACCGACGGCGCTGCCCGGCGCGGGCAGATTACCACGCCCCACGGCACCGCGCAAACGCCTCTTTTCATGCCTGTCGCCACCCAGGCGACGGTCAAGGGTTTGACCTTCGACGAGGTGCGAAACCTGGGTGCGGAAACCGTCCTGAGCAACGCCTATCACTTGTATCTGCGGCCCGGCGTGGACCGGGTCCGCGACGCCGGGGGCCTGCACCGTTTCATGGGCTGGGACGGCCCCATCCTCACCGACAGCGGCGGCTACCAGGCTTTCAGCATGGGCAACCTGCGTCGGGTCAATGACGACGGCATCGCTTTCCAGTCCCACATCGACGGTAGCCGTCACTTCTTCACGCCGGAGTCCGCCATCAGCAATCAGCACGGCATCGGCGCCGACATCATCATGTGCTTCGACCAGTGCGTGTTCTCCGCCGGTGAACCGTCCTCCGTCCGGGACGCCATGGAGCGGACCCACCGCTGGGCGGACGTCTGCTACGAGACCCATGCCCGCAGTCCCAGCGCCGGCCGCCAGGCGCTTTTCGGCATAGTACAGGGGGGCACCGTGCCGGAAATGCGGGAGGAATCCACACGCTACATCACCGCCATCCCCTTTGACGGCTACGCCATCGGCGGCCTCGCCGTGGGCGAAACCAAAGCCGAGATGCACACCGTTACGGGGCAGGTGTGCAACGGGCTGCCCGCCGACCGGCCCCGCTACCTGATGGGCGTCGGCTCGCCGGAGGACTTGGTGAATTCGGTGGCGCTGGGCGTGGATATGTTCGACTGTGTGCTGCCCACCCGGGTCGCCCGCAACGGCGCCCTGTTCACGCCCACGGGCCGCATCAACATCGCCAACCGCCGCTACGCCGAGCAGGACACGCCCCTCGACGACGCCTGCGACTGCTACGCCTGCCGGAACTACTCCGCCGCCTACCTGCGCCACCTGTTCAAGGCTGGCGAGATGCTCGGGCCGCGTCTGGCGTCAATCCACAACCTGCGCTTCATCCTCCGCTTGATGGCGGATCTGCGCGCCGCCATCGCGGCGCAGCGTTTCGACGCTTTCCGCTTCGACTTCCTGGCTGCCTACCGACCCACGGACGAACAACGCCGCCAATCCCAGAAACATCGCTGGATTACCGAGCGCGGCGCCTGAGGCCGTGGGGAATAGTCCGTTCGACCGCCGCTATTGTCAGAAGCCGCTTGCTGTCCATATCGACGCCTGCTTACAATAATCATACTTGCATGGGAGGCCCCATAATGACGTCAAGGTTTGCCTTAACTGCAAATAGCGACCCCCAAACCGGCGATAGTTATATCGTCCCGGAAAACCGCTGGCTGTTTCCTACGCTCCAGGCTTTCGTCAAACTGCCCTGGGAAAACGACAACTGGAGTTCCGACGGTCAACGCACCAACCCAACTGCGGTTGTCGGCCTGATTGCCATTTTGGTCAGGGTCGGGGACGACCGGATGCCGCCACCCTACATCATCCCGGCTTGGAACGGCGGAGTACAGGCCGAGTGGCATCGTAACAACGTTGACCTCGAGATCGACGTGGCCCCGGACGGGGTTGCCGAATTCTTTTTCAAGAGCGCGGATGGGCAGGAAGGCGAAAAAAACGCCTGGGCGCACATTGACGAGCTGACTCAGTACGTGCAGGAAGTCATCAGCGCCGATATTTTGGATGTCGAACGCGAACGCGCCTACCGGCAGCGTATGTCATTCCTGCAACAGGACGCCCAGGAATACGGAATAGCCATCGACGAACGCTCACAAAACGCCTTCTGGGATTTCGTCCGGAATACGCACACGCGGGATGAAGCGTCTCTAACCCTGCCTGACAACGGGCGGGTCAACGCACTTTGGGGCAGCCGCAAGGGATCTTATGTCTGGGCCGAGTTCCATGACGATAACAACGTCTGGATAATGGAAAACACGGCCGGCGAAGCCACGAAAGGCATTCATCCGGCACACACATTGGCCCAATTCATGATGACATACGAGCGTAACAATCCCCGATGACGGCGAAAGAACTGCTACCGCAGCACTCGGTACTGCGTCATATCCGCTGGGGATTGATAGAAAACGATGGCGACATCAACCCGCGAGCCTTTCAGCGCCGGGCATCCGAAACGGCCCTCTCAACGACGTGGGTGCAATACTGGTCAGACCGAAGCCGGGACGCACAGATACTGCTGGCGGCTCACAACACCAGCCGCCGCAAGCGGGAAGGCGAGTTGATGGCAGAAGTATCGGTAGGCCGGGCGAAAGAAAATCTCGAACGCATTGGATTTGACGCCAAGTTTCTTCACGACCCTACGTTTAACGAATGGGGCAATCTTGAAAACCCGGCCCATGTGTCTGTGACCCGGTCTGCCGGCAGAATCGGAAGAGGGTTCGGAAGAAGCGGCCATGGCCCTGATTGAGGCCGTCATGGAACGGCATATAATCGGTGGAACCTCGGCGCCAACTCCACGGTGAAGACTCAGCAATCCGGGCGTGTCATGGTAAATCCCGGCCGTGGCCCAGCAGCGCGGCCACGATCTCCGGCGCCACCGCATCCACCCTGGCTTGAATCGCCGCCGTGTCCAGCGCGGCGATCGGATGTTGCAGGTACACCGACCCGGCGTAATCCGGCCGGCCCAGCGAGACGATGTGCTGTTCGGCGGCGGAGCGGAACGCTTGCGTGTGTACCACTACCGTCCGCACGCCCCGATCTTCCAGTTCCACTGCGTCGCGCAAACTGCGCGCCACGCAGCTCCCTCAATCTCCCACCGCCGTCACCACGAAGTCGCACTCCGCCAGTTCGTCGATGATCTCCGGCGCGGCGGGAGCGGAGAACATCCACTTGGAACGCACCAGCGATTCAGTCATGCCATATTGGTCGGCTAGCCGTTCCCGGACGGCGTCCAGTATCACGTCGGCGTTGCCCTTCCGGTTGTCCAGGAACCCGCCGCGCCGTCCCTCCAGCGTTTCCAGCGGAGCCGCCGGCCGGCGCTCCGGCTCTTCCTGCCGGTCGGTGGGATCCACCAAACCCAGGGCGGCGATACGAGAGTTCAAGTCATTCATGGTGGTCATGCTGTTAATCCCGTGCGTCGATGCAATTCAGGTTACCCGTGCGGACGTGATCCGCGAACCCCAGCCGGGAATGTAAACCGAGTGTCGCCCCGGTCCGCCGGCCACCATTATATGTATGTCCTCAGGCCGGCGCACCACCGGCACCATCGCCTCATCGTCGTCCCGGTCGATCCAGCGGGGCCACAGGGTGTTGCGATGGGCGTGGCGTCCGTGGATACCGCCCAGCTTCAGCACCGATAGCGGCTGCCGGGCCAGTTCGTAGAGGTACGAGCGCACGTCATTCTTGCTCCAGCCGGCGCGGGCGATGATCTCAGCGTGCTCCGGCCCCAATACCAGCAGCACGTCGCCCATGACGTGGATGTTGTTGCAGCCGGGGATGGCCATGGACATGGCAAAGGTAGCCAGCAAGTCCCTTGGATTGTCCGCGCCGTGATTGTTCAGGTTGTGCGGCGCTTCGGCCGGATGCACCGTCACCACCGCTTCATCGGCTCTGAACCCGCGTTCCACATGGTAGGGCTGCCAGGGGTTTTCCGCCTCGTTTTCGGCGATGCAGTAGGTGTACTTGCCAGGATGCCCGAAGGTGGCCCGGTCCTCGTCGCCGGGCAGTGCGCCGCCCAGGTTGGTCAATGCCAGCTTCACCGCCCGCCCGATGGTGGCGTTGGCCCGGTTGCCCTGGCCGAAACAATTTCCGCCGGCGTTCATTCCGAGCTTGGTGGCAATAGGCCCGTTCACCACCACCAACGGCGTGGCGATGTGGGTGGAGCACTGCACCGACGCCAGATTGAACCGGGGCAGCAGCAATGCCTCGATGGCGGCGATAACCACCGGGAAATACTCGGGCAAACAACCGGCCATCACCGCATTGGCCGCCAGCTTCTCCACGGTGGCCCGTCCACCACGCGGCGGTATCTCCCCCACCAACTCCAAGGCCGACCGGCCCGAAGCATCGATGAAAGCCCTCACCCGCTCGGCGGTGGGAGGGACGATGGGCAAGCCGTCGGTCCAGCCGGCCTCATATGCGAGCGCGAGGGCTTCGTCGTAATGAGCGCTCTCAGCAAGCGTCATGATCGTTGTCCCACATCAGCAGGGCGTCTTCAATAATCAGCCGCTTGTTTATAGGATCAACTATGAAAGACAAGTCTTCTAGCGTCGTCGCTCCCAACAAATAGAGGTTTTCCGGGCCAAAGACAACTCTGGCCTCGCCATCCATACCGCCGACTTCGAAGAAAGCCATCCCGGTTTGACGTTCCTCGACCTGGCCGTTGGCAAGCCGGAGCCGTCGCATACGAGTCGGCGCAATACCCAAACGACGCAGCAGGCTGGACGGCATCACCGAAAAGGTGGCCCCGGTATCCACCAGCGCGTCAACCATTTCCCTGGCGTCGGAATCCGGGTTGCCCACGGTCACTGCGACTCTGAAAGTGCCCATGATGTTGCCGCTCCGTAAACGGGCAAGGCCCGATCCGGGTCTGGCGTTACGGCCCGATGATTTCCACCGACTGGATCACGGCCGGGTTTACCGGTGAGGAACCTTCTCCGCCGGGCCTGGTGGGAGCGGTGGCGATGGCGTCAATGGCTTCCAACCCGGATATCGCCTGGCCGAAGATGGTGTAGTTGGGTGGCAGGGGGTAGTCGGCGTGCATCAGGAAGAACTGGCTGCCGTTGGTGTTGGGGCCGGCGTTGGCCATGGCCATGACCCCGCGGGCATAGGGCCGGCGCACCGGCTCATCTGCGAAACGATAACCGGGACCGCCGCCGCCGGTGCCGGTGGGGTCTCCGCCCTGGATCATGAACCCCGGTATGGTGCGGTGGAAGATCACGTTGTTGTAGAAACCCTCGCGGGCCAGGAAGACGAAGTTGTTCACCGTGTTCGGCGCATCGCCGGTCAGCAGTTCCACGGTGATGGGCCCAGCCGTGGTGTTGAGTACAGCGGTGTAGGATACCGAGGTGTCGATGGTCAAGGGCGGCGGGGCGGACCACTGCTGGATGGAGCGCCCACCCACTACCATGACGGTCGGCGCTGAGGCGCCGGATGCCGCCGGAGCTCCCGGTTGCACCGCCGTTGCCGGCACGATTGCGGTGGCGGGCGGTGGCGGCGTACTCGTGGCGGGAGGCTCGGTCGGAGCGGCGTCGCCCCCTCCCGGACCCCCCACCGGGGGAGTGGTTATGAAGTTGCAGGCCGCCAGCGTCAGGATTGCGGCCAGGGTCAGGACCAGGGTGGTGAGCAGTCTGGTAGGCATTCTCATATCAACGGGCTATCCAATTTCGTCATTCCCGCGAAAGCAGGAATGACGGGTGGGGTGTTTTCGTGCGATGACAGGAAATGTTAGGCAATCTAGTATGGCCGTGTGATCTTGGCGACTTCTTTCAGCGCGTCCAGGGAGAAGTCCGGAGACTGGCACAGGCTGATGGTTTTCTCCTCGTAGTCGGCGATGGTGCTGACCATATCGGGAATGCGGTCGGCGATGTCGAAGGGGATGTTGGTCACGCCGTGCTTGTCGCCGTGGAGCAGGTCGCCGGTGTGAACGGTCAGCCCGCCCACTTCCACCGGAATGCCCATGTCAACCATGTGAACGTAAGCATGGGATACCGAAATCTCCTTGGCGAAGAACTGGAACCCCAGCGCGCGTACCTCGTCCAAATCTCGCACGGTGCCGTCGGTGGCTACGGCCAACGCGCCCAGCGCTTTGTGGATGTTGGACTGCACCTCTCCCCAATAAGCTCCCAGCGGCGGGTTGTCGATGTCGTGCAGGACGATGAACCGGGGTTCGGGCACTGAAACGATGAGATCCCACCAGTCCTCCCGGGCCACACTGTGTCCCTCGGGACGGTTGGCGGATATGACGCCGGTGACTGCGTACCCCACTATGGGAGGAAATTCCTGGAATACCGTCTTTATCTCCGGCAGCATGAAGCCCGCGTTCTTGGGACGAACATTGAACCCCTCGATGGCGTTGCAGATGCTCGGGGAATCAATCTGGGACAGGGCTTTCAGCGTGGCGTCGCTCACGGTTTGATACAAGGCGGGACCTCCAGAGAGTAACGGTTGCGGTTGAGCGCGCCCCGAAACATAGGGGCATACTGAATTCGAGCCGTCAGGGAGCATATCATAATCGGTCGCGGGGCTGAAAGTCGGCGCATGACAATCTGAACTCCGGCATACTACAATTCCAACCAACGTTCCTTTCAATCCATAGCTCCTCCCACGGTGAACTGATATGCCCCAGCACAAAGCCCTGGTTACCCGAACCCTGCTCCCGCCGGCGTTGGACATCATCCGCGAGGCCGCCGATGTAACGGTCTGGCCGGAGGAAGCGCCGCCCTCGGCGGAGGAGTTGCGCCGCCTGGCCGCCGACGCTGACGGCATTCTCACCACCATCATGGACCGGGTGGACGCCACGCTCCTGGACGCCGCGCCCAACCTGCGCGTCATCAGCCAGCTGGCGGTGGGACTGGACAACGTGGACGTTGCCGAGGCCACTCGCCGGGGCATCCCGGTGGGCTATACGCCGGGCGTGCTGGCGAAATCGACGGCCGATCTGGCCTTTGCCCTGTTGCTGGGCGCAGCGCGGCGTACTGCGGAGAGCGAACGCTGGGTTCGCTCCGGCGGCTGGGAGATCCAGTTTCACCCCACCCATTGGCTGGGGCAGGATGTTCATGGCGCCTGCCTGGGCATCGTCGGCCTGGGCCAGATCGGGCGTGAGATTGCCCGACGCGCCCGGGGCTTCGACATGGACATCATCTACCACTCACGCACGCGCTACCCCGACGCTGAAGCGGAGTACGGCGTGCGCTACGTGGAGTTTGAGGAGTTGCTGGCCCAGGCCGATTTCGTCATGTTGAGCGTGCCCTTGACCCCTCAAACCCATCACCTCATCAGCGCGCCCCAGCTGGCGATGATGAAGCCGTCGGGTATCCTCATCAACGTTTCCCGCGGCCCGGTGGTGGACCCGGCGGCCCTCTACGAAGCCCTGCGCGACGGCCAAATCGCCCGCGCCGCCCTGGACGTAACCGCCCCCGAACCCATCGCCCCCAACGACCCGCTGCTCACCCTGGACAACCTGGTCATAACCCCGCATATCGGCAGCGCCGCCCTGCCCACGCGGTTGAATACCATGAAACTGGCGGCGAGGAACTTGGTAGCGGGGTTGTGTGGGGAGCCGATGGAAGCCTGCGCCAATTTTTAGGATCTATCGTGGTATGACAATCCGAAACACACTCCCAGGAGGCCGGAGAATGGCCCGGTACAAAAACCAACGCCGCAAGAAAATCGCTTTCGGTTGGTACGGTGGCAAGTTCAGCCACTTGGACTTTTTGTTGCCCAACCTGCCCAACGACGCCACGCATTTTTGCGACGTATTCGGCGGCTCGGCGGCGGTACTCATCAACCGGGAGCCGGCGCCGGTGGAAACCTACAACGACTTGGATTCCGAACTGGTCAATTTTTTCGCTACCCTCCGGCACCCGGAAAATGGACAATGCCTGCTCAAAGATATTGCGCTGACCCCTTTCTCCCGTGAAGAGCTGGCGTTAGCTTGTACCCCTGAGCCGGGCATAGACAATGTGGAGCGGGCCCGCCGTTTTTACGTTCGGGCCCGCCAGACCCGGACCGGACTGGCCCAGACTTCATCAGAAGGCCGCTGGGCGCAGTGCATTCTTACTTCGCGCTCCGGGATGGCCGGCGCCGTATCCCGCTGGCTGGGCGCAATCGAGGGCCTGCCGCCCATTATCGACCGGCTGATGCGCGTCCAGATTGATAATGCCCCTGCCCTGGAAGTCGTCCAACGCTACGATACTCCGGAAACTTTGTTCTACCTGGACCCGCCCTATGTCCACGACGCCCGCGGCGACAAGCACGCCTACTACGGTGAAATGACCGACGCCGAGCATACCGAACTGGCCGGACTGCTGCATGGCATCAAAGGCCGCGCCGCCGTATCCGGCTACCGCTGCGAACTGTACGATGCGCTGTACGCCGACTGGCATAGGGTGGACGCGCCGGAAAAGAACTGCCACTCGGTGCGACAGCCGCGGCAAGAATCCTTATGGATGAATTACGAACCGCTATGCAAAACCCTGATGACATAGCGCCTGACGCGACGGCGGGGCCGCCGTCCCCTTTGGAGCTATTACGGGCCATGTGGCTGGCCGCGTTGGCGGAGACTGAGCCCCAGGTTGATGATAGCGTTGAAGAGCTAATCAATTGCGATGTAGTGAGCATCCGCTATGCCTTGCTGACTCAACTGCTAGGCAAGCTGGCCGACCACAGGCGAGATGCTTTGAGCATCCAGCGTGGAGAGGCTGACACCGCCGAGGCCGCCGGCCGCTGGGATGCCAGAAGCTTCTGCCAAGCCTATGTCGTACCTTGGGTAGCGGAAGCCGGGCAGGTTCTCGGCACCAGTCCCGATCCCTATGTCAATAACCCCTTGCGGCGTCCTCGTCTAGACGCCGGGTACGAACCACGACGCAACCGACCTCTTTGGGATAGATTATTGGCAGTGCTTCAGACGGTACAGGAACGAAATGACCCGGAATATACGGAAACCCAATTGCGTTTGTGTTTGGCGTCCCTGGTTCGGCAGTACAACGAGTTGCTCGTCCAGTTTGACGTACCACAACGTATATCCCTGGACGTTGCCGCAAACTTGGTGGCTGCCTATATCGCAGAACCCAGCGGCGGTGAACGGCCGCAAATTATAGTGGCTTCATTGATGCGAACAATCGGCCAGCGGTTCGGCATTTTCGACCGTGTGGTAAGGCAAGCCATCAACGAAGCGGACGCCGCCGGCGACCGGCCGGGGGATGTTGCCTGCTATGATGGCGACAGACTGGTATTCGCAGTGGAAGTGAAAGACCGCACTGTCACGCTCCAGGACGTGGATACGGCTATCAGTAAAGCCAGACGAAGCGATGTAACCGAAGTGCTTTTCGCCAATGTGACGCCTCAAGTTGACGACGCGGCAATTGCCGAAAGGGTGCATAGGGAGTTCGGGTTGGGCGTCAACATTTACCAGTTGGAAATCGAAACCATGGTGCGCGTTGTGCTGACCATAGCCGGTGAAGGAAGTCGCGCTCAGTTTCTGACCGCGGTGGGCAAGGAATTAAACGACCGGGTTACACAGCCGGCGCATAAGTTGGCTTGGCAGCAATTGCTGCGCGACCTGTGAATGTACCGGCCCTTTATGACAGCGTGCATCAAGGATTAGCTTCGCTTGCACGTCTCGCTAGGTAACATCCCCGGTGCCAATCAATTCGTGATAGATATCAATCTGGGAGCGTTGCTCGATATCGGCGAAAAGCGAAACCGCTTCCGAAATTCGCACAGCGTAAGTATCAGACTGATCCCGCAATGGCACCAGAACCTCCCGGACACTTCCATCGCGCTGGGTAGTTGACCACACCATAATCCGGTTGCGCCAGGTTTGCTCATGGACCCACCCGTGGGCTTTGAGGTAAGCGCACAACATGGCAGGGGACACGCGGCTCAAGGCCGCCCCATCTCTGATTTGTACTTCCATAGCAACGCTCCGCCAATCTGCCCGGTTAGGATGTCATATCATTAATCAGGCGTGATTATACTGAACGCGGCAACCACAAAATTTTTGTTTAGCTTGTCGATTGCGCGGATAAATAGCCAAAAGACGCCCGTTACCCTATATGCTATGATATGCGCTCACAGTGCGGGTGAGTGAACCCCGCGTCCATCCGCTCCCAGGAGTTCCAAATTACCATGACTACCCCGGCGGCTTCCGTCCAACTTGAAACGCGCACTACTTTGGGCAAGAAGGTCAAAGCGCTGCGTCGGGCCGGTATCGTGCCCGTTCATCTCTATGGGCGGGGTGTCGAATCCCGCGCTTTGCAGTGCGATGCCCGTACCCTGCTCCAGGCCATCAGCCGCGCCGGCGGCGAGTACGGCCAGCCCCTGCGCGTTACCATCGCCGGCGAATCCAACGAATATTCGGCGGTGCCGTCGGAAATCCAGTGGGAGCCGCGCACCGGCGATGTCCTCCACGTGGATCTCCGCACTGTTGCGTCGTAACTTGCAGGGGCAGGTTTCAAACCTGCCCCTACGATACCAAGTCCGGCCCACCCGAAACCACGCCGTCCCCCGCCCCAGGAGGCTACGATGTACCTGGTTTTTCTCAGCGAATCCGGCCTGACCGGCCTCAGCGCCGACGACCCGAGCCAGCCTCACCACGTCCACGCCGGACTGCTGGTGCAAGAGAACCAGTACATATCGATGACCGGCGAGTACGACGCCCTGGTGCGCCGGCACTTTGGCGCGCCTCCCGGCGCTGACGGCGTGCCGGCGCAGCTGCGTCCCGCCGACCTCTACCAGGGTCGCGGCCATTTCCGGTCCTGGCGCCCGGAACAACGCGGTGAACTGATCCAGGACTGCCTGAGCATTCTCATCCGCCGGGAAACGCCGCTGCTGGTGTCGTATATCAACAAGGAAGAGTACCGGCAGGCCCGCGCCACCGAGGGCAATTCCCTGCACGGCGACAACGATCCCTCGAGATTGGCCTTCAGCCGCTTGCTCCTGGCCCTGACCATGTTCCTGGACGAGAACGTGATGGCCCAGATGAACCCCGACGACATCATGCAGTCGGTATGGGACGTCAACGACTACGCCATGCTGATGGCCGGCTCCGACACGCCTTCGATACCGTTGGCGTTGGCCGAATTTCTCAGTGACGAAAACGACTCCGTCAACCCGAACATCTACGACGACCTGCTGATTGCGCCGGCGGCTACCAGCGTGGGCGGTCAACTGGCCTCGCTGTGCGCCTACATTATCCGGCGCTGGCTCCAGCAACCCGCGGCGGCACACGGCTACTTCGACGCCCTGCGCGACGGCCGTGTCATCCAGGTCATCTATCCTTATCAGTTTGATTAGACGGCTCCCTGGAAACGGGACGGCGCTATATTTGCAATTTAGAGGTCTCCTTGGGTAGGGGCGAATAATCATTCGCCCCTACTTTGGGCTGGAGACGCCAACGGAACCAAACCCTTTAAACCGGGATGCCACCTTGCCCGTTGACGTCAAGTGCATTCGTTGAAAATTTCACATATAATGCGCCCCTAATCTAAACAATCCGAATCTGGACGCGAGAACCGATTCAGAGTCCGCCGACAACCGGGATCTATTTAGGAGGGAAAAGTGCTGAAACCCACCATCGCGCTGACCATCACCGCATCGTTGCTTCTGATGGTCGGAATTGCCTGCGGCGGAGCCGCCGAGGAGCCGGCTCCGGCCGCTCCCGCCCAACAGCCCGCCGCCGCATCGCAGCAGCAGCAACAGGCGGCCGCGCCGGCGGCAACCGAGGCCCCGGCGGCCCAATCGGCCCCGGCCCAACCGCAGAGCCAACCCGCCCAACCCGCGGCGACGGTTGCTCCCGTCATCGCTACCGCCACCCCTCGGCCCACCAACACCCCGTCCGCTGCGCAGCAGTCCGCGGTGGTGGGTGGTCGGCTTCGCATCGCGGTCACCCCGCCGGTGCAGGAGTTGGTGCGCGGTTGGCTGGGCACCACCACCTCGGCCAACGCCCAGGTTCGTCCCTTCGCCGACCCGCTGGTGCATACCGACCGCTTCGACGGTTCGTTGCAGCCCGGGTTGGCCACCGAATGGGAGCTGTCCAAGCCCGACGGAACCCAGTGGGTATTTCGCCTCCGGGAGGATGTCCCCTTCCACGGCGATTGGGGCGAGTTCACTGCCCATGACGTCCCCCATTCCGCGGCCCTGATTATCGGCGAAGAAGCCATCGCCACCGATACCGGCCTGTTCCGCGGGCTGTTCGGCCAGACGCCGGATGAACTCTTTGAGAATATCCGCGTCGTGGACGACTACACCGTGGAGTTCAATCTGCTGCGCCCTGAAGCGTCCATGGACTTTGTGGTGTCGGCGCAACAGGGCAACCTTTTCATCTACAGCAAGGACCAATGGGACGCCGAGGGCGAGCAGGGCTACATCGACAAGCCGGCCGGCAACGGCCCCTGGCAGTTCGAGAGCCGGCAGCTGGGCGTGGGCGGCAACGTCCTCTACTCCCGCGTCGAAGAGCACTGGCGTCAGACCCCATTCTGGTCTGAGCTGGAACAGATCAATACGCCTGAGCCGGCCACGCGTTTGGCCAACCTGCTCACCAACCAGGTGCAGATTGCCGAGGTCAACCGCGACCTGCACACCGAGGCCAAGGATGGCGGCATGATAATCGTGGAAAGCGAACTGCCCTCCATCCAGGTTGCCTTCGTCATGGGCGGCATCTATTCCCCGCTCAGCCCCTACCACGACCCCTCGGACCCCCACCTGGACGTACGGGTCAGGGAGGCCATTAACCGGGCCATCAACCGTGAGGAAATCAACCAGGAACTGTTCAGCGGGTTCGGATCGCCCCATCCCGTTTGGGGTTTCCACCCCAGCCTGCCCGGTTGGAACCCGCGCTGGTCCGAGGAGTTTGACGAAAAGTACGCCTTCGACCCCGACCGCGCCCGGGAGTTGATCACGGAATCGGGACACGAAGGATACCCGCTGAAGATGGTCATCACCCAGCTCTCCGGCGTGCCCGAAATGATCCCCATGGCCGAGGCCGCTCTAACCTATCTGGGCGACATCGGCATCGACGTTCAGGCCGAGGAGATGGAGTGGGCCCGCTTCCGCGCCGACTTCTATCGCCCCGGCAAGACCCATGGGACCATCGCGCCCATCCGCGGCACCATGCGCCCGGCCGAGGTAACCCTGCGCTTCTACAACGTCAGCGGCCCCGAAGGGTTCCAGCGCATAGTTCCCGACCCCAAACTCGATGAACTGTACGCGGAAGCCATCACCGCCGTCAATCCGGAGGTCAAGGCCAACGCTTTGCAGCAAGCCGGCGACATCAAGTTCGACCTGTACGCCGAGGTACCCATCATCTGGCTGCCCAGCCAGATCGCCATCAACCCCGGCGAGGTCGGCGAGTTCATCTGGCCCGGCAACATCAACACCGCAATCACCCACACCGAGTACATCACCACGGCCCAGTAGGACGCCGCACCGGCAACCTCGACCGTAGGGGCGACGCATGCGTCGCCCCTACACCAAAAAGGTAGCGAACCGTGCAACGATACATACTGATACGGATCGTCCAGTCCATCCTGGCCCTGCTGGTGCTGACCGTAATCGTATTCAGCCTGGCCCGCATCGCCGGCGATCCGCTGGACGTGCTGCTGCCGCTGGAGGCCACGGTGGAGGACGCCGAGCGAGTCCGGGCGGCTTGGGGGTTGGATAAGCCGATCTATATTCAGTACTTCAAGTTCCTCGGCAACGCGCTGAAAGGTGATTTCGGAGAGTCAATCAAGCACCGGGATCAGCAGGCCATCAAGCTGGTGTTCAGCCGGTTGCCCGCCACTGCCCAACTGGCCGGCCTCGCGTTAGCCGTGGCTACCCTGATCGCAGTGCCGGTGGGCGTGTTGTCTGCGGTGAAGAAAGACACCATCTTTGACTACGTGGGCAAGGTGCTGGCGCTGACGGGACAATCCCTGCCGGCTTTCTGGCTGGGTCTGGTGCTGATGTGGATCTTCGCCGTCAACCTGGAACTGGTGCCCACCTCGGGCAAGGCCGGCATCGGGTCGTACATACTGCCGGCGCTGTCCATCGGCTGGTTCCAGGTGGCCGCGCTGATGCGGCTGGTGCGCTCGTCCATGCTGGACGTACTGGACACCGAGTACGTCAAACTGGCGCGCATCAAGGGAGTATCAGAAAATAAGGTGGTGTGGAAGCACTGCCTGCGCAACGCCGCCATCGCGCCCTTCACCTATTTTGCGCTGATACTGGGCTCCCTGATGGTGGGCAGCGTCAGTATTGAGTTCGTTTTCGCCTGGCCCGGCGTGGGTCTGCTGGCGGTGGACAGCACCATCGCTCGCGACTTTCCGGTGATTCAGGCGGTGGTCATCGTGTTCTGCGCGGTGTACATCACGGCCAACCTGCTGGTGGACATCGCCTACGCCTACGTGGACCCGCGCATCCGGTACAGTTAGAGGAGAAAGCTGACATGGCCGCCGAAAACCGTACCAGCCCGGTTCCCGCCGCCGAGGAGCAGGTCGCGGCCCTCGATGACGGTCGTTCACGCCTGAGCGTCGTCCTCTCCGAGGCCCGACGGCTCCCGCTGTTTCCCATACTCATTCTGCTCATAGTGCTGGTGATCCCGGCCATCTTCGCCAATCAGATCGCGCCCCACGACCCCACTCGGGGCAGTCTCGGCAATCGGCTGTCCCCGCCGGCGTGGCATCCGGACGGGAGCATGGAGCATATCCTCGGCACCGACAAGGTGGGGCGGGACATCCTGACTCGCATCATCTACGGCAGCCGCATTTCGGTCATCATCGCCATGATCGCCATTGTGGTCAGCGGCATCATCGGCACGGCGTTGGGCATCACCGCCGGCTATTGGGGTGGTTGGGTTGACGCGCTCATCATGCGATTGGTGGACATATCATTATCGATACCTATTATCTTGCTGGGACTGGTGCTGGTTGCATCGTTGGGTCCGCGCACCAGCACGGTCATTGCCGTAATCGTGGTGCTTTTATGGTCCCGTTATGCTCGGCTGGCTCGTGGCGAGACATTGGCGGTGCGGGTGCAGGACTACATCTCCCGTGCCCAGGTGGCCGGGTCGTCCCACCGCAGGATAATGGTGCGCCATGTCCTGCCCAACGTGTTCAACAGCCTGGTGGTGCTGGCGACCCTGCAGGTAGGGTTCGTCATCATCCTGGAGAGCACCCTGAGCTTCCTGGGCGCCGGCGTGCCGCGCCCCAACCCGGCCTGGGGCCTGATGGTTGCCGACGGGCGCGAGCTGGTGGCCTCGGAAAAGGGCTGGTGGGTCTCCCTGCTGCCCGGCCTGGCCATCATGCTGGTGGTGCTCAGCATGAACCTGCTGGGCGACTGGCTGCGGGACCGGCTGGATCCGAAGCAGCGGCAAGTGTAGCCCCGTAAAGACAACCCGGTCGCTAACGGCGCAGCGGGATTTTCCCGCTGCGCTTTCTTTTCGGATGCTGAGACGGTACGCGTCGGGTCTCGTAATCCAAAGCACTATACGTAGATGTAATACGGCTTGATAATCCGCTTAATATAATATGAATCGTTATAATAAATTGATTTATTGATGAAAACGTTTGCAATTGTCTTTGCCGCCGGCTGAAATTGTCCACTGGCGAAGTTCCTGCTCCATTTTTAGCGACCATGCGCTATCCAGGAGGGAAGAAATCATGAAGCCGACGATTATATTGAGCGCAATAGTCTCTGCCGTTTTGTTCGCCGGCACCGCTTGCGGTGGCGCTGCGGAGGTACCCGCGCCGGCGCAACCTACCGAAGCCCCTGCCGCAGCAGCGCCGGCTGCACCAGCGACGCAACAACAGCCGGCCGCGCCCGCGCCAGCGACCCAGGCAGCGCAGCCGGCTCAACCGGCCCAGCCGGCCGCCGAGCCGACTGCGGTGATAGCCACCGCCACGCCAAGGCCGACCAACACTCCCTCCGCCGCCCAGCAGTCTGAAGTTGTCGGCGCCCGCCTGCGCATCGCCACCATTCCTCCCATCCAGGAGCTGATACGCAGTTGGCTGGGCACCAATACCTCCGCCAACGCCCAGGTGCGTCCGTTCGCAGAGCCGCTGGTGCATACCGACCGCTTCGACGGTTCGCTCCAACCGGGCATGGCCACCGAATGGGAACTCACGAAGGCGGATGGGACGCAATGGGTGGTCCGGCTCAGAGAAGGCATCCAGTTTCATCGGGGTTGGGGCGAATTCACGGCCCACGACGTGCCGCATTCGACCGCAGTGATTGTTCGGGACGATGCCATCGCCACCGACACCGGCCTTTTCCGAGGTCTTTTTGGCGCGACGGAAGCTGAGGTGCTGGAAAACATCCGTGTCGTGGACGACTACACCCTGGAGTTCAACCTGTTGCGCACCGAAGCGACGCTGGATTTCGTACTGTCGGCGCAGCAGGGCAACCTGTTCATCTACAGCAAAAAACAGTGGGACACCGACGGGGAGCAGTCTTACGTTGACGAGCCGGCCGGCAACGGGCCGTGGCAGTTCGAGAGCCGACAACTCGGCGTTGGCGGCAATGTGCTGTATTCCCGCGTCCCTGACCACTGGCGGCAGACACCCTTCTGGTCGGAGCTGGAATACGTGAACACTCCCGAGGCGGCGACGCGCCTAGCCAGTCTGCTCTCCGGTCAGGTCCAGATGGCGGAAGTGAATCGGGATCTTCATGCCGAGGCAATCTCAGGCGGAATGCAGATCAACGAGAGCACGCTGCCGGCGATCCAGGTTGCCTTCATCATGGGCGGTGTCTATTCGCCACTTAGCCCGTTTCACGACCCGTCGGACCCGCACCTGGACGTACGGGTGCGGGAAGCGATCAACCGGGCCATCAACCGCGACGAAATCAATGAGCAATTGTTCAACGGGCTCGGGGTCCCTCACCAGGTTTGGGGTTACCACCCCAGCCTGCCCGGATGGAACCCGCGCTGGGCCGAAGAGTTCGAGGAAAAATACGCCTTCGACCCGGACCGCGCCCGAGAGTTGCTGAAAGAATCAGGCCATGAAGGCTACCCCCTCAAGATCCTGATCACGCAGCTGGCCGGCGTACCGGAGATGATCCCCATGGCCGAAGCCGCATTCACCTATCTGCAGGACATCGGGATCGACACCACCGCCGAGGAGATCGAATGGGCCCGTTTCCGCGCCTACTACTACCGTCCCGGCAAGACCCACGGAACGATCAATCCTATACGCGGCACCATACGGCCGGCAGAGGTAACGTTGCGCTTCTACAACCGCAGCGGGCCGGAGGGGTTCATGCGCATCGTTCCGGACCCCAGGCTGGACGAGCTGTACCTAGAAATCACCGGCGCGGTGAACCCGGAGGTAAAGTCCAATGCCCGGCGCGCCGCCGGAGACATCAAGTTCGACCAGTACGCGGAGGTGCCCATTATCTGGCTGCCCAGCCAGATCGCCATCAACCCCGAGGAAGTGGGCGAGTTCGTCTGGCCCGGCAACATCAACACCAGCTTCACTCACACGGAGTACGTCACTGTCGCGGAGTAATCGCGTAACACTTACTTGGGACAAGACGAGCGGGTAGGGGCGAATGATTATTCGCCCCTACGTCGTTGCGCATTCAGGTATGGCGGTATCCTGCCGCGTAATCTACAATGGGCGGACGATTATTACTCGGCGGGGCATCAGAAAATATAGGCCCGACGCCGTTGCCTGTCAGGAGGGACCCGTTTTGAAGGTTACAGCTGCCGTTTTGTGGGAAGTTGGTCAGCCCCTGGACATCCGCGAGGTTGACCTGGATGAGCCGAAGGCCGGCGAGGTGCTGGTGAAGGTGGGGTCCGCCGGCATCTGCCGCAGCGACCGCCACTTCATGCACGGCGACGCTCCCATCGCTATCCCGGTGGTGTTGGGACACGAGGGTGCCGGCACCGTCGTCCAGACCGGCCCCGGCGTCACGCTGGCCAGCGAGGGCGACCAGGTCATCCTGTCCTTCGTCCCGGCCTGCGGACGCTGTCGCTCCTGCCTGGAAGGGTACAGCAACCTCTGCGACCTGCACGGGGCCACCGGCGCCAATATGCTGGACGGCACCACCCGCCTCCATGCCGACGGCAAGGACATCCACCACATGGGCAAAGTGGCCTGCTTCGCCGAGTACGCCGTCCTGCCCGAAACGGGCGTCGTTCCCGTATCCAACCCGCTGCCCATGGACAAGGCGGCGATGATCGGCTGCTCCGTGACCACCGGCGTCGGCGCGGCCCTGTACAGCGCGGAGATCAAGGCCGGCAGCTCCGTCGCCGTTATCGGCTGCGGTGGGGTGGGCCTCAACGTCATTATGGGCGCGGCCTTGGCCAACGCCAGCCAGGTCATTGCCGTGGACATCCGCGAGGCACAGCTGGAGTTCGCCATGCGCTTTGGCGCGACGCATACCGTCAACGCCGCCGACCAGGACCCGGTGCGCCAGGTAAAGGACCTCACCGGCGGACGCGGCGCCGATTACACCTTCGAGGTCTTCGGCAGCGCCGACACTACCAAGGCCGCCTACGAGATGGCCGCCAAACGCGGCATCGTGACCGTCGTCGGCATCGCGCCCTGGGGCCAGGAGGCCGGCATCAACGCCGTTGACCTGGTACGCAACGAAAAGACCCTGCGCGGCTCCTACTACGGCTCCGCCCGCTCCCGCACCGATATGCCGGTGATGGTGGACCTGTACCAATCAGGCAAGTTGAACCTGGACGACCTGGTGGTGCGCCACTACACCTTGGACCAGATCAACGAAGCCTACGCCGACCTGGACCGGGGCGAAATCGGGCGCGGGGCGATAATGTTCGACTAGCCGGCTGCGTAGGGGCGAATGATTATTCGCCCCTACGACATCCATCGCCGGAGTTGTGCCATGGCTGAAGAGGATACAGAACCATGGAAATCACGCTCACCCCCTGGCAACTAACCGGCATCGTGATTGCCGCAGTGGTAGGTATTACTACCTTATTCAGCGTACTGATTGCAGCGGGATTCAGGATTGGCAAGTTGGTCACCCGCGATGACCTCAATAGAACCAGCGACAAGCTGGAGAAGGAAATCGCCGACACCAAGGGCGATCTGGAAAAGAAAATCGACGACGAAACCGCACGTCTGGAAAAGAAAATCGACGACGACAACGAAAAGGTTCTGCTGGCAATACAAAATCTTGGCGCGCGCCTCGAAAACGCCATCCTGGATCACACTCATGATGAAGACGGCGTAGCCGTGTTTAGAAGGCATCCGCAAATGGTGGATGCTGACGATTAGAATAGGGAGATAACGATGCCCCGCCTATCAGTCCTGTCCGAAGTCCAGCGCCAGATGCTGCAATTCTTCCCGTGCATGGAGGCCGACGGCGTGCCGTGGACGCCCCTGGCAAAGCCGCTGGACGAGTGCACCGCCGCCATCATCACCACTGCCGGCCTGCATCTGCGGGATGACCAGCCCTTCAACCGCGACCACCCTGGCGGCGAGTCCACCTATCGCGTCATCCCCGGCGATTCCGATCCCGCCGACATCGTGCAGAGCCATTTCAGCATCGGCTTCGACCGCACCGCCATCTACCGGGACATCAACATCACCTTCCCCATGGACCGGATCCGGGAGTTGGCGGAGCGGGGCGTTATCGGCAACGCGGCCCCCAACCACTACTCCTTCATGGGCGCGCTCCGCGACTGCACTGTAATCGCCGAGCAGACCGGCCCGGAGGTGGCGCAACGGCTCAAGGAGGAGGGCGTTGACCTCGTCCTGCTGACCCCCACTTGACCCCTCTGCACGCACGCCGTGAGCGTGCTGGCCCGGGTTTTCGAGGCCGCCGGCCTGACCACCGTGGCCGTTGCGTTGGTGCGGGAACACGCGGAGCGGGTGCGCCCGCCCCGCGCCCTGTGGGTGCCCTTCTACTTCGGCTACGCCATGGGCAAACCCGATGATCCCTACTTCCAGCACCAGGTCCTGGCCGCCGCGCTGGCGACCCTGGACGCCGACGTTGGCCCGGTGCTGGCCGACTATCCCGAGGAAGCCGGCCCTATTGGGATGCCCCAGGCCTCGGAGGTCTCTGCCTCCTCAAACGGCGACGCCAAGCCCGTCGGCTCCAGACCACTCGATGCCGCCGGCGAGATCACCGCTCTGCGCGGCTACTATGAACGTTGGCAGGAACAGCGCGGCCGCACCGCCGTGGGCGTCACCGGCATACCCCAGCGACGGTTCCGTGGCATCATCCGTTTCCTGGAAGCCTACGCCGAGAGCGACGACGCCGACATGGACGAGCGGCCCACCGACGTGTCGGTGCCCCAGTTCGTCCGCTACTGCGCCGACGACCTCAAGGCCTTTTGCTACGAGGCCCGCATGGCCCAGCGTCCCAACGACGGAGAGGAAGACATCCACCGCTGGTTCTGGGGCGAAACCGCCGTGGGCGCCCTGATTGACAGCATCACGCAACGTCTGAACGCGACGGGAGACGCCAGGTTGCAAGCCACGGCCTACGGGTTATCGCGGTAGTTCGGTAACAGTCCAGGCTACTTTTTGAGGTAATGGGCTGGCTAAACGTCTGGCCCGTCTCCGCCGGCTTCGCCCGGAGTGTCATCGGCGAGCGTCGAACGACGTGAGGAGATGGCAGGAACGGGCCTTGCCGAAACGCGAGGTGCCGACGGTGCCCCGTCCTGTGTGGTCCAGCCGTCAGGGAACTGCAGCGTCCGCACCGGGTAGTTGATGGTGATACCCTCGGCCGTGAGGCGGGCGTGCAGTTGTTTGATAAGCTCGGTGCGCAGCTCGAAGCTGGCCAGCCGGCCTTTCGCTTGCACGAACAGCCAGAAGTCGATGTTGCTCTCCCCGAAGGCGTCGTAGCCGAAATACGCTCCGTACTCCGGCGACGCCCCCGGATGCTCCCGCAGCACCTGGTCCATCACTTCGTAGCTGACCGTCTCAACCCATTGCAGGTCGCTCTCGTAGGCCACGCCGCAGGTCAGAAAGACGTTGACCGGCTCGTCGGGCTTGTTGTAGTTGGTTATGATGGTTTCAGCAAATCGGGAGTTGGGGATGATGACCAGGTTGTTGGTCCAAGTGCGGAGGCGGGTGCTGCGCCAGTTCACGTCCACCACGTAACCGGCGATTCCGTTTTCCATTTCAACGTAATCACCGACGCTGACCACGCCCTCGGATACGACGTAAGTACCGGCGAAAAGGTTGCTCAAGGTGGGTTGTAAGGCCAGGGCGACGGCCAGCCCAGTTATGCCCAGGCCGGCAATGAGGGGGGTGATATTGATGCCGAGGATGTCCAAAGACACCATGAAGGTCATGGCGACCAAGGCGCCCAGCACGACACGACGAACCAGCGGCAGCAGCCAGTCGGCCTTCTCCTCGACGCTGCTGTCATCCAGGTAGAGTTGCAGCCACAGCAGGGCCGCGGTGGCCACGCCGTTAATCAGCGCCGCGCCGATCACGATGGCGCAAATGCCGGCGACTTTGTTGACTACGGACTGAACCTCCGGCGGCGGCGAGTTGATAATTATCGCCACATATGCCCCGGCCAGTACAATCAGGACGGTGAGGGGCAACCGCACGGCAGCCACCGTTTTGACGTCGAAATTGGCGCCGGCGATGATGGACACCCGGAGCAGTCGCCGGAAAACCATCCGGCTGAACAGCCAGGCGATAACCATTGACGCCGCCAGAATAAGCACGCCGGTCACCAGATTGACCTGCGCCGTGTTAATCACGTCGGGAGCGAAATCGGCAATCGCCCGGTAGATGATTCTCCACCAGGTTTGAATGAATTCCTGCATTTTCAGTGGGATGACGGAATGCGACGGTGCAGAGCATCTACTATTGCGGGCAGCATTTCGCCGGATGGACCTGCGACTACGAGATGGGCCGAAGCAGTCAGTTGAGTCGGTTCCGGGTTGACTTCGATGATTTTGGCGCCCCTTTCGCGGGCCAGCAGGGGCAGTTGGGCCGCTGGATTCACCGCCCCGGAGGTGCCCACCAGCAGCATGGCGTCGCATCGCTGCGTCTCGGCGAAGCAGGCCGCCAAGGTGGCGGCGGGTATGGGTTCGCCGAACATTACGGTGTCCAGCTTGACGACGCCGCCGCACTCCCGGCAGACGGGCGGCACGTCGGTGATGGCGTACTCGGCGCGGGGATGACGCCAGCCGCAACCGATGCAACGCAGGTAGTTGCGGTTACCGTGGATTTCCAGAAGGTTGACGCTACCGGCCCGGCGGTGCAGATCGTCCACGTTCTGCGTAATCACGGCTTTGAGGACGCCGATGCGCTCCAGTTCCGCTGTGGCGACGTGGCCGGGATTGGGCAAGGCGTTGTCCACGGCGTCCTTGAGATCATAGGTGGGGTTGCCCGGCGTGACCTCGTCACGGAGACGACGTTCCCACCAGTCCTGGGGATCCCGGGCGAACACCCGGTAGGACAGGTTGCTGGGTTGGCCGTACTTGGTCCACAAGCCGCCGGGACCGCGGAAGGACGGTATGCCGCTCTCCACCGACAGGCCGGCGCCGGTCAGGGCGATGGCGTAGTCGGCGGCAGCCAGGATGCGGGCGGCGCTCTCAATAGGATCCATGTCTTCAATTCGGCCCTGTTTCTGGAGATACCGCGCCGTCGGCTACGCGAAAGTAGGAGGCCGTATCGCCCAAAATGGCACGCAAGGGTTCGGCGTCGGTGGTGGTCAGCAGAGTCTGGCGATATTGAGAAACCTTTTGCAAGACCCTGATGCGGCGTCGGTCGTCCATTTCGGAGAATACGTCATCCAATAGAATGATGGGGTCGTCGGCGCGAGCCTGCGCCAGGTAGTCGGCCTCCGCCAGGCGCAGCGCAAGGGCGATGGTGCGGGCCTCGCCGCGGGACGCGAATGAGTTGGCGTCCAACCCGTTCATGAATATGGCGAAGTTATCGCGGTGCGGCCCCACGGCGGTGGCAGCGGTGGCCTGCTCGCGGGCAGCGTGCCGTTGCAGCCGCTCGCGAAAAACCGCCGCCGTGTCGTGGGCAGTCTCCTGCGGCGCGACGCTGGGGCGGTATTCCAGGGTGAGGGTTTGGTCGGGTTCAGCCATGTTCCGGTGATGGCAACGAGCCGAGTCGGACAACCCCCTGATGGCGTCATCTCGGCCTATCGTTACTTCCGTCCCTGATTGAAGCAGTTGTTCGTCCCAGTAATCAAACTCCTCAGGCGCGATATGCGCTTCCCGACGCCGGCGCAACAGGCCGTTGCGGTGCCGCAGCGCGGCCTGATAACGCTGCAGGGCGTCCAGGTAAGGCCGGTGGGCCTGGCAGATCAGAATGTCAAGGAACCGGCGCCGATTTGAAGGAGAGCCGAGAACCAGTTCCAGGTCATCGACCGAGAACAGAGTAGCGCCGATGCGGCCCACCAGGCCGGAGGCGGTGCTGCGTTGGCGATTGACTCGTATCTCCTTGGTGACCGGCGGCAAGGAGGTTGTGCTTGACGATGCGCCGTCCTCGCGTTCGGGGTCTCCGGTCTCTCGCGCCGACGGCAAGTAACCAACCACCGCGGTCATCTGTTGCCCATCCCGGCCGGCGACTCCGGTGATGTAAGCGGCGTCGCCCGTCCGTGCGGCGTCGAAGTTGAGCACCTGCCGTTCCCGTTCCGTGCGGAAAGAGCGACCCACCGCCAGCGTGTACGCGGCCTCCAGCAAGGCCGTCTTACCCTGCGCATTTGACCCGTAGAACACAGACACGCCACTGGGTAGAGCAACATCCGCCTGGCGGAAATTGCGGTAGTTGGTGAGGCTGAGCCTGGATAGGTAGGCCAACGGTGGGAATATTTAACGCGAACCGGCGGCAACGCCGAGGAAGTTCATAGCAGAGGCGCTGGCCTCGGAAGCGTCCGCATGGACGTACTCACCATCCGTGGCCTCCGACAGCAGCTGCAAAACGGTGTGATCGGCTGGGTCGCCCAGCCCGATGGTATGCACCGTCAGATTATGCACGGTGCTGCTCAGCAGCACCGCCAACAGTTCATCCTGGGTAAGCTCACTCGTAGAATCGATGCATGCTTTGCCCGGTTCCTCCAGCTCCGCCGGGCAGGGCTGCACCGCATCGGGGTTGAAGGGCTGGTAGCCGGTGATGATGTCAACGCAGAAGTTGCTTGGGCCACCCAGATTCGCTGGGCAGGGCTTCACCTCATCAGGATGGACCGGATGGTAAGCGGTGACTGCCTCGCCGGTAGTGGCAACCCGTACCGGGTCGCACACTTCCCCGGGTCGCACCGCCATATCCGGTGGACAAGGCACCAGCCCCGCCGGGTCGATGGTGATGGTTTCAAACACCGGACTGCACACTTCCCCGGGCGCGCTATCGATTCCTGCTCCGCAGATCTCCGCTTTGGCCGGGTCAACTATGATGAACCCCCCGTCGCTGCCGTCAGTCAACAGCACTATCACGTTATCCCGCTCGCCGTCGCCGTGGCTCAGGAGTGCGCTGTGGGCCGCGTCAACCGCGTCGTAGATATATGCCGGTCGGTCTATTGTCTTCAGGGTATCCACCGCATTGAGCCATTTCCTGGAGTTTTCCAGCGATTCCAGTGGCGCCAAATCCGGGAAAGGATCGGGAACGTCGGTGAACAGAGCCAGGGACGCCAGACTGTCATCGGGCGGACGGGCGGTGTCATCATCGTCAGTGACATAAGGCAGCGCCACATTCAACAATGCTTGCTTAACCACGGGCAGGCTGTCGCTGATGGTTTTGCTGTTGTCCACCAGGAAAATGGTATTGGTGTTGTTATGAAAGAGAGAAGGCACGGCCTCGGCCAGTGGCACGGCGCCGGAAGCGTTCGCAGGGGATGCGATGCCGGAATCGTCCTCGCCGGTCACCAGCAGGAAGATGCCGTAAGCGATTCCCGCCAGAATCGCCAACGCCAGCAGACCCAGCAGGATGAGCAGCAGGGTCCGCCAGTTGAAACGGGGTTGCGGCTCTCCGTAGCTAATGTAGTAGGTTGTCACTGCAAACCACCTCGCGGTTGTCGCGGTCTGTCAGTTGCGCAGGGCGCAACCTTCGCAGTAACCGTAGAAATCAACTCGCTGGGAGGAGACGTGGAAATCGGTGTTCTGGCCGATGGCCTGCTGCAGTTCGGCCACGCTTTCCTGTCCCACGTCCGCGTCAACCACTGCGCCGCAGCCCAGGCACACCAGATTGGCGTGGGGGGAAAGGTTGGCGTCGTAGCGGGACTGTTTCTGGAACGGCAGTTCACGGACGATGCCGGCCTGTTCCAGCACGCCAAGGGTAGAATATACCGTGGCCAGGGTGACGTAGGGGAAGAAATCGCGCACCCGCTCAAAAATCTCCCGCACGGTGGGGTGGTCAGCGGAATTGACCACCACCTCGGCGATAGCAAGGCGCTGAGGGGTAAGCCGAATGCCCAGCGGCTTCAATCGAGCAACAAGATGTTCCTGGGTGGTCATGACGGGCATCTCTCAAACCATTATCCGAGCGACAGTATAACATCTTGATGAGGCGGTGGGGCGGGGTTATACTGCGGCATCATGGCCATTAATCCTGATGATTTCCCTCCGGGTTCGTATCACGAGTTGCCGTTGTTCCCCCTGAACAACGTGGTCCTGTTCCCCGGTATGCCGTTGCCGCTGCACATTTTTGAGGAGCGGTACAAGGCTATGATCGGCTCCTGCATCGACCAGGATGAGCCCTTCGGCGTGCTGCTCATCAGGGAGGGCAACGAAGTCGGCGACCCGGCGGAGCCCCATTCCATCGGCACCAGCGCCCGTGTCTCGCAGGTGCAGCGCCTCCAGGAAGGGCGCCTCAACATACTGACCCGGGGCGAGAACCGTTTCGAGTTACTGGAAACGGTGCAGACCGTGCCCCATCTGGTGGGCTTGGTCCGCTATATTGAGGACGCCGAAGGCGACGTGTCGTCAACCACCGTGGCCGGCGTACGCGAACAGTATATCCAGCTCCAGCGAAAACTGACCGCCATGGCCGGCGGTTGGGACCGTGAAGTTTCGGTGCCCGATGAAGCCATCGCGTTGGCCCGCATCGCCTGCGCGACCCTCGCGGTGAGCCTGCCCCTCCCTCCCGACGTGCGTCAATCGCTGCTGGAGACACCGACCGCCGGCGGCCAACTGGAGAAGCTGTTGATCCTGATGCGTCAAGCCAACCGCATCGTCGCCGAGCAGGTGGAGCAAAACACCCCGTTCAAAGGGCCGCGGCTGAATTAGCCCACCGGCGGCGTTTACTCCGGTGATTGCTGGCGGTTCAGCTCGGCTCGCAGCCGGCGCACTTCTTCTTCGGCCTGCGCGGCGCGGGCTTCGGCCTGTTCGGCGCGGGCTTCCGCTGCGGCCAACTCTTCCAACGCCTCAATCAGGTCCGGCAGATATTCCCGCGTAACCGGGTTCCAGAACCGCAACAGTCGGTCCTCCGCGTGCAACTCCAGCCTCAGGGATGGACTGTAACCTCGTATCGGGCTGTGGTTGTAGTCAATCGTCAAGGGCCGGTACACGCCGTTCTCCAGAATGTCGCCGGCCAGGGGCGCGTCGTGCCACCGGCCGCCGCTGGGATCGAACCGCCAGTATTCCCGCACGTCCAGTTGCGCGTATATGTTCCGTTTGGAAGTGTAGTCGTGTCGGCCGGTGCTCGGCGATGCCACCTCCAGCACAAAATCAGGCGGCTGCCCCACTTCGCTGATGACGTATCCGTTGGCCTCTTCAATAAGTTGAGCGGGAAAGGGCAGATCCAAGGCTACCACGCAGTCGGGGCGAGGGGAGTTACGGGCATCGCGGGCCTCAAAACAAAGGTAGCCTTCGCCGGATACGAGCGTGTGAGGCTGTCGTCGGTAATGGCTGCGCAGCACCTGATCGATGCGAGCAATATGGGGGCGTTGTTTCATGCCATCGGGAAGTGGGGGCGGGTCCGGCAGTTCGGTAAGGTGGGGATACGCCGGAGGGGGTTGGGGTTTAGTCGTCACGGCGAACCTCCCTGGCTGGCGGTGTAGATGCGCCGGGCCCCAGCCTCGGGAATCATGCCCGAGAAAAGTTCGGGATGTATCATCTCGCCCAGTATCTCCAGGCCCGTGACCAGTCGCGGCCCCGACCGGCTGGTGTAGTTGCTGGCGTCGATGACGAACACGCGGTCGTTCTGCACTGCGGGCAGCGACTGCCAACCTTCTTTCGCCGTAAGCAGCGGAATGTCCTCCATCCCCCTGGGGACCTCAAATCCGCAGGGCATCACCACGATGACCTCCGGCTGGCTCGCCACGACCTCGTCCCATTCCAACGGGAATGATCCCATCTCTTTGTCGCCGAAACAGTTGGACCCGCCGGCCAGCTCCACCATTTCCGGTACCCAGTGACCGCCGCACATCAGGGGGTCGGTCCATTCCAGGTGGAGCACCCGGGGCCGGGTGTCAGCCAACTTCGCCCGTTGGGTCACGGCGTCGATGCGTTCCTGCATACGGGCCGTCACCTGCTCGGCAACCGCTTCGGCTCCGGTGGCGCGCCCTACCCGGCGCACGTCCTCCAGCACATCTCCCAGGTACTGCGGGTCCAGGGAGAGAACCTCGGGCTGCTTGGTCATATTCGCGGTGGACTCGGCAACCTGCCGAGAGGAAACCGCTCAAACCTCGCAGATGGCCTGGGTCAGCAGTAAGTCCGGGTTGGCCGCGTCCAGTATGTCCTGGTCAATGTGATAAATGCCCAGACCTTCCGCCAACCGCTCGGATATGACCCGGCTGATCTCGCCGCTGCTGGGCTGGGTACCTTCAAAAACGCTGCGAACCACCCATGGCTTGTCGCGGGCCTGGGCCGGGTAATCGCATTCGTGGGTTACGCCGTAGAGCTGGTCCTCCAGCCCCAGCGCGTACACGATCTCGGTGGCGGAGGGCAGAAAAGAGCAAATACGCATCGTGTGACCTGCCTGATGAGAACTGGACGCATTGTAGCACCGTGTCGTGCTAATCCGCTTCCCTCTGGGCGGTGCGACGGGCGTCATCTGCTGACCCATTCGTCGGAGGATTGAACCGCTCAATGCGTTCCTCAAGGAAGCGCCACAGATCCTCGGTCGAGTCGTCGTCGGCTGTCGAAGTCGCCGTGGCGCGGGCCGGCTGGCTTGGCTGTTGTGTCGGTTCCGCCCGGTGTCGCTCTGCCGGGGTTTCGGCGTCAATGACTTCCAACGCAGCCTGGCCGGCGCCTTCGGAGCGAGCTGATGCCGGCGGCGCGATGAAGGTGTTGCGGAATATAGGTTCCAGGACTCGGTGTACATGATACCCGGCAAAAACCAACGCTCCCGCCGACGCAACCAGCAGGAAGATGGAAAGCGGAGCGGAAAGGCTCCCCAATTCGAACAACCGGATGATGAGCGGCACCAGCATCAGCACGCCCAACAGCAGGAGGGCGGTGGCCATGCCGTCCTGTATCAAGGTGCGCAGGGTGTAGCGGGCGGGGTCTCCGGCGGTCTCTCGCACGTGGGCTCGGACCGTGAGGTTGGCCAACGCCCTGAGTTCTCGCCAGATGGCGACGGCAGCGGGTATGTTTATGCCCACGGTGGCGCCGGCCAGTATGAGGGCCAGCAACGCATTGGAGGAAGAATCCTTGTCAGTAAGCAGGTCGGGCAGCGTGTACACAGCGGCGGTTCCGATGGCGGTCAGTACCGCGATGATGCACACGTTGATCAAGATGCGGCGCACCAGGTTCTTCAGCACCTGCCCGGTGTAGCCGGGCAATGAGAACGCTGACCAGAAAGACTGCACCCCAAGGTGTATGACCAGGTTGATGGCAAGTACCGGCGGTGGGGAATGTCGTTCGATCCAGTCGTACATTGGGGTGGCGACCCGTGAGGTCAGCGGGGCCAGGACCGATGTGATGGCCGTGGAGATGGCGAGAACGGGCCCGATGATCGGGCCGGCGACGGCATCGGCGGCGCTGACCCGTCCGATTGCCAGCGAGAATTCTCCCATCTGCGGCATGGTCATTCCCACCTGTACCGCCGTCCGGGAACGCCGGCCGGCCAGTATCGAGCCGACGGTGTTCGCCATGATTTTGCCGCCCATGAATACTCCCACCACCACCAGGGCCGGCAGGATGAAGTCGTCCAGGGTGCGATAGTCGATGAGCATTCCAATGGACAGGAAGAATAGCGAGCCGAACATATCCCGCACCGGGCTGACCAGTCGGGTTACCCGGCCGGCTGCGTCCGTGTCGCCGATTACCACACCGATCAGGAACGCGCCGGCGGCGGCAGACAACCCCAGGAACTCGGCGCCCAGCGCCATGCCGAAGCAGCAACCCAGCGACGCCACCAGCAGGGTTTCATCCGACTGCATCCGAGACAGAATGCGCATCAGCCGGGGAGCCAGCACAGCTCCGAAGGCCAGCGCCGCAATGCAGAAGATAGCCAATTTGGCCACCAGCCAGCCCACATCACCCAGACTGGCCGAGCCGGTGGTGGCAACGCCGGCCAGGACGGTGAGCAGGACCACCGCCGCGAAATCCTCGACCAGCAGGATGCCAACGATGGTCTGGCCCCAGCCGGAACGCAGGTTGCCGCTGTCGCGCAACCCTTTCAGCAGGATGGCCGAGCTGCTGATGGCCATGGCGCCGCCAAGATACAGGCTGCTGGCGCCCGTTATTCCCAGCCAATGGCTGGCAATAAACATCCCCAGGAAGGTCATACCGCTGATTTCGATTACGCCAATCACCAGCACCCGTAAGCCGATTTCCTGGATGCGTCGCCAGCCCAGCTCCAAGCCGATGCCGAACAGCAGCAGCACCAACCCAAGCTCGGCCAATAACTCGATGGTGTCCAGATTGCTGATGATGGGATGGGGTAGCGTGTACGGGCCGATGATCAGGCCGGCGATCAGGTAGCCCAGCACCGGCGGCTGCCACACCAGCCGGGCCAAGGCCAGCCCGCCGGCGGCAATCGCCATGGCGATGGCAAAGTCCTTAAGCAGGCCGCCGCTTCCGTCGGAAAGGCCGGCGGCGAATATGGCCAACGGGAACTCTATGATAGGTCTCCTGCCCGGTATCCCCGACGCGGTTTATCCAAAGCCATGCCCCGGGCGCCCAGGCGCATTCGCGGCGGACGACCGGGGCCGTTGCAATGCCGGGGAACGGCGGGCTACGTCAACAAGCCTGGAACTAACCGCCGTGCTTCTGGTGAGATTCGGCGACGAATTCGGCGGTTACCGATGTGCTGGGGGTCGCCACGGCGACCGAACCGTACAGCGGTCAACGCTTTTTCCAGGTGTCCACCAAATGGTTGCCCTGGTCGTCATCTACTCCCCAGATCTTGAAGTGTATCCGCACGTCCGCGTAAAGGGAAATGTCGCCGGGTACGGCGTCAGGGTCCCGGTAAGCTTCGGCGGAGACCTCCATGAAATCGACCGGAGCGTCATCAGTGACGGCGATGCGCTCCACCATGTTGACGGCGCAGGCCGTAATGCCCGAGAGGAAGAGTTCCCCGGCGCCCACCGCGTCACCGCCGCCGTCATCAGCGACCCAATGGTGGGTGCGGGCGTTGCAGATTGCCCTGCCGTGGGTTCCGGAACTGTACGTCTGCACGCGGTAGGCCAAATCCAATGTAGCCATGTTGCCACCTCTTGTCCGTGGTGTGTCGTCTTGATCGTTACGCTACGTTACAGTCTGATATTGATATGTCCAAATCATAAACCATATGAGACACTACCGCCAACTGTCGTATCATAATATAGGAAGGCATGGCGTGATGGTCAGATCCGATAATCAATCCCACGCTGAAGGAGACGACCGCCTGGGCGTCGTCGTGGTGGCGGCCGGCCGCAGCACCCGCATGGGCGGAACTGACAAGACTTTCACCGAAGTTCAGGGCGCTCCCCTGATTGTCCATACGCTGCGCCGGCTGGCGGCGTCGGAAGCCGTGGCGGCTATTGCCCTGGTGGTTGCCGCCGAAGCGGTGTCCGAGGCGGAGACGCTGGTGCGCCGGTTCGGTGTCGGCAAGATCACGTCCATTTGCGCCGGCGGCGCTCGCCGGCAGGACTCGGTTTACGCCGGCCTGCTGGCGCTGGGTGAACGCCGCTGGGTGGCCATCCACGACGGCGCCCGTCCCTGCGTCGCCGCCGACGTGTTGACCCGGGGCCTGGACGCAGTACGTCGATGCAACGCGGCGATTGCAGCCGTTCCGGTCAAAGACACCATCAAGGTGGTGGGCGATGAGGGCCTGATTACCCATACGCCGGAGCGCGCCGCTTTGTGGGCCGCCCAAACGCCACAGGTGTTTGAGTACCGGCTGCTGCTGGAAGCGCACCGAAACGCGCCGGGCGATTTCACGGATGACGCGGCGATGGTGGAAGCCGTCGGCCATCCGGTACGCGTATTCTGGGGGAACTACGACAACCTGAAGGTAACGACTCCTGAGGACCTCGCCATCGTGGACCGGATTATCTCGGAGCAGGCCGGCTGAAATTACGATAACCGGCAATGGACGTGGGTTGCAACGGCATCGTGAGCACGGATACTATGGCAGGGATTGCCCTGCGCCCGGCCCCGGCGAGATCTGCGCGATGGCCCCGTTGAGCGAAGATATACTTATTGGCGAAGGGGATATACATGGCTGCCAGCAGCGTCAATAGGGCGCGCTATAGAGAATACGCTCAGTACCTCCGCGTGGCCGCCGACCAACTGGACATGGCGGTGGCTCCCGCCCGATTGGAATATCTGCGCTCCAAGGTGAACTCGGAACGCCATATGTTCCTGGCTTGGGTGGCGGTTTGGATGCTCATCGCGCTGGCGTCCCTGTTGCCGCTGCTGATGGTGCTGGTATTCCATTACGATTGGCCGGTTCCGGAGTCGGTAGCAGCCCAGGCCGAGGCTTTGTACTCCCAACTGGATGCAATGAAAAGCGCCGCTGCGAATATGGTGGTCATATTGTTGGGCGCTATGTTTTGTGCCGCCGCCGCCATCGCCTATGCGCCAATCATAGCGCACCACGGCGCCCTGAATGACCTTGAATACGCCCATCGGGTGCTGAGAGACATAGAGAGAAGGTAAGAACGGGGCGCTTGCCGTTGAGACCGGGAGACTCGGTGCAGTATCGGGTGGGAACTGGAGCGGATGCGCACGCCCTCGCTGAGGGCCGTGCCCTGATCCTCGGCGGGGTGAACGTTGCGCATACCACCGGGTTGGCCGGCCACAGCGACGGCGACGTGCTGAGCCACGCCATCATCGATGCCTTACTGGGCGCGGCCGGCGCCGGCGACATCGGGATGCACTTTCCCCCGGGAGAGCCGACGTTGGAGGGCATCAGCAGCCTGGTGCTGCTGGAGCGCACCGCCGGGGTCATCGCCGCCGACGGTTGGTGCATCGTCAACGTTGATGCTACAATGCTCGCGCAGCGGCCCCGGCTGGCGCCCCACGTGGGGTCGATGCGGCGCAACATCGCGGCTGCCCTTTCCGTTGAGGATCAGCAGATCAGCGTGAAAGCCACCACCACCGACTACCTGGGGTTCATCGGTCGGGAGGAAGGTATCGCGGCTACTGCTGTTGCGCTGCTGTGCCGGCCTTGAAACCAAGTTGCAGCTGGGATGTAAAACTATACTAAACGGCAAGCATGTCACTCCGGCGAAAGAACGTCACCCGCCTGTGGCGGGCCGGCGTCCAGAAAACGCCGCTGGATTCCGGCGAAAGCCGGAATGACGGTACGGTGTTCGGTTTCTATGAAGCTCTACAATACTTTAAGCGGAACGGTCGAGGAATTCGTTCCCGCCGACGGCAACCAGGTCAAAATGTATGTGTGCGGCGTGACGCCGTATTCCTCCACCCACGTCGGGCACGCGTTGAGCTACGTTGTATTCGACACCCTGCGGCGTTACCTGGAGCACAAGGGCTACGAGGTGCGCCACGTCCAGAACTTCACCGACGTTGACGACAAGATAATCCAGCGGGCCCAGGAGGCCGGCGTTTCCGAGGACGAACTGGTTGAGGAGTTCATCAGCGACTACTTCCACACCATGGACGCCCTCAACATCCAGCGAGCGTCTGAATACCCCCGCGCCACGCGGGAGATACCCCGCATCATCGACGCCATCGCCGGCCTGATTGACCGGGGCCACGCCTATCCCGCCGCCGGCGACGTCTATTTCCGTGTCACCAGCAAGGATGATTACGGCAAGCTGAGCCATCGGTCTCTGGACAGCATGATCGCCGGCGCCCGCATCCAGGTGGACGAGAACAAGGAACACCCCATGGACTTCGTCCTGTGGAAAGGCGCCAAGCCCGGCGAACCCTCCTGGGAAAGCCCCTGGGGGCAGGGCCGACCCGGCTGGCACATCGAATGCACCGCAATGTCGCTGGAATACCTGGGTGAGCAGGTGGACATTCACGGCGGCGGGCAGGACCTGGTGTTCCCCCACCACGAAAACGAGATCGCCCAGAGCGAGTGCTACACCGGCGCAAAACCCTTTGCCCGATACTGGATGCACAACGGTCTGTTGCAGTTGGGCTCCGACAAGATGAGCAAGTCCCTGGGCAACCTGGTATCGGTGGTGGAGGCGCTGGAACGCTACAGCCCCGACGCGATGCGGCTGTACTTCCTGAGCAGCCACTACCGCAGCCCCCTGGCCTACAGCGACGAAGGCGCGGCGGCGGTGGAGCGCAGCCTGGACCGGGTCCGCCACGCGCTGACGCCGGGCAACGGCTCCGGCCCGCAGGTCGATGCCTCGCCCCATCGCGCCCGTTTCGCCGCGGCAATGGATGACGATTTGAACACGCCCCAGGCGATAGCGGCTTTGTTCGATCTGGCCCGGGACATCAACCGGGGCCGCGACGACGGCCAAAGTATTGACGATGGCCAGGCTGCGCTCCGGGAGTTGGGCGCCGTCCTCGGCCTGACCTTCACCGACCGGGCCGGCGGCGATGCCGACCTTACGGCAGCGCCCTTCATCGACCTGCTGGTGTCGGTGCGCTCCGAGCTGCGGGCGGCGCGTCAGTTTGCCCTGGCCGACCAAATCCGCGACGGCCTGGCCGAGCAGGGCGTTACGCTGGAAGATGGGCCGCAAGGGACCCAGTGGCAGAGACAGAACATGGGGTGATGGTGCATCCGTGTCAGAAGCCCCGCGTTCAACCCTGGCGGTGGATTGGCCCGATGTCATCGCCAGCCTGGCCCAAATCGTCGGCCCCGAGCATATCCTGACCGACGCGGCGGCTCTTGACCGTTACTCCGCCGACGCCCTGACGCCCTACCGCGCCTACTACGCCGACGCCGCCTTTGACCGGCTGGCCGACGTGATAGTGCGGCCGGCTGATACTGACCAGGTCTCCCGCATCGTTGCGTTGGCCCAACAGCGCGGCATACCGGTAATACCCTACGGTGGCGGCACCGGCGTCATGGGCGGCATCCTGCCCGTGGCGGGCGGGATCATTTTGGACCTGGGCCGGCTCAATCGTCTGCGGCACGTTGATACCGTCTCGCAGACCGCCGAGGTTGAGGCGGGGATGATCCTCCAGGACCTTTACGATGCCCTGGAACCTTACGGCCTGATGCCGGGCCATGATCCCTACAGCGTTCCCATCGCCAGCGTTGCCGGAACAATCTCCACCAACGGAGTCGGCTACCGGGCTGCCGCCTACGGCCCCATGGGCGATCAGGTGGTGGCGTTGGAAGTGGTGCTTCCCGACGGGCGGATTATCGAAACCCGTGGGGTTCCCAAGCAGTCCAGCGGCCCCAATCTGAACCACCTGTTCATCGGCGCTGAGGGCACCTTTGGAATCATCACCAAGGCGACCGTTAAGGTGTTTCGCCAGCCGGAAGCCGCCTCCTTCGCCACCATGGAGTTCGCTGAGTTCGAGGATGGATTCGCCGCCGTGTCGGAGATGGCGGCGTTGGGCATTCGTCCCACGCTGCTGGACCTGACCGAGGACAGCGAGGGCGTCCTGCTGCACCTGCTGTTTGAGGGATACCGGGAGGGGGTGGACGCTGCCCTGGAGCGCACGCTGGCCGTATGCGACGACGCCGGCGGCTGGAACGTGGGGCCGGAGCCGACCCTGGTTTACTGGCGGCACCGCCACGACTCGGCGCTTAACTACCGCAAAACGGCCCTGGGGCGGCCCCGCGCCGAGAAATGGCAGCGGCAATGGGGCCGCACCTTTGACTACCTGCACATGAGCCTGCCCGCCGACCGGGTGCTGGAGTACCGCAGCCGCGCCGACGAATTGCTGGAAGACCGCAAAATCAGGGTTGTGGAATACTGCCTCTGGAGCCGGCCGGAGTTCTTCTCCATGCTGGTCGTGCCCGACGGCGACCGGCGCGTGGAGGGCCGAGACGGCTACGACGCCGACGTGCGCGCCAACCTGGCGGCCGGGGTGGACGAAGTTCTCACTCTGGCCCAGGACATGGGCGGAATAATGGAATACTGCCACGGTGTGGGCATCAAGCTGCATCACCTGCTGGCCCGCGAGTTGGGGGTCAATCGCGATGCTCTGCTGAGCATCAAGCGGGCGCTGGATCCGGCGGGCATCATGAATCCGGGCAAGCTGGCCTTGTAACCCGGCCACAACCGGAACGGCTCAGGGCGCAATGGGCGGGCTGCTGACCTGCCCATTAATATTGTTAATTCAGATATAGACTATGATGAAATATCTATTGACGGAATACCAGACGAGCAGTATCATATTTACAGATGAAAGCAGGAAAACAATATCAACCTGCTGGAGGAACAAAATGGTTACCGCACTGAAACACGAAAACGAGGCCAACACCGCGGTTGCCGAAAACGCCGCTGCCCCTGCCGCCACCATTGCGCCGGCCGCTGCCGTTGACGTTTCTCGCATCCCGGAAACTCCCGCCGACCTGATCAAGGAGTGGGATGTTTCCCGCAAGCCGCTGCTGCACACGGTCATCGCCGCCACTCTCGTCCGTGCCTGGAACCTCCTGGCCGGCCCGGGCATGACCCAGCGCGACCGGCTGAACCGGGAAATTGCCGAGGCCAAGGGCTTCGCTGACGGTTACACCAAGTTGGCCTAGCCAACGCCGGTCAACGACGGCCGGCGCTCCCTCCCCGCGCTGGCCGTCCGTTCTGCCAGGGTCGTCGCAGCAATGCGGCGGCCCTTTGGTTATGGTTGGGCCGCCAGCGCCGGTATGATCCGCTCGCCGAAAGCCCTCACCTCTGCCTCCGGCGGCGCGAAGGTCAGGCAGGGCATCAGGTACAGCTGATTGACGCCATGCTGCGCCATTTCCCGGATGCGTTCGGTGCAGTGTTCCGGGGTGCCGATGAGACCCAGGGCGTCGCAAAGCTGCGTGTTCACCTCGTCGCTGACGAATTGCGTAAGTTCGATGGCCTCGTCCCAGTTCGGCGCGTGGCCAAGGTCGGGATAGACATCCCGCGCGGCCTGGGGAACCTCGTAGTCCGGGATGTCCAGTCCGGAATAGGGCAGCCAGTTGGGGCCGCCCCACAACAGGCCCCAATGTACCGCGACGGGCCGGGCCAACCGACGCGCTTCCTCGTTGGAGTCGGCGACGCAGGTACGGACGGCGAACACGACGTCCAGGTCGCCCAGCGTGCGCCCGCTGCGTTTGGCGCCGGTCTCCAGGTGTTCCAGGGCCTTGCCCACTATGCCGGGCGTGTACCCGACCAGGACCAACGCGCCGTCGGCCACCTCGCCGGCCAGCTCCAGGGAGCGCGGCCCGGAGGCAGCCATCAGCACCGGCACGCCGTGTCCGCCGTCGCTCCCCGCAAAGTCCAGGCGGTTGGACATTCCGTTGTAGTCCACCGTTTCACCGGCCAGCAGTGCCTTGACTTCCATGATGCAGCGCCGCATCTGGCGCAGGGTGGCCGGCCGGCGTCCGATGGTGCTGGCCGAGGTGTATCCGGTGCCAATGATGAACTTGGTCCGCCCTGGCGCGATCTCCGCGACGGTCTGCGCGGCTCCCGCCAGCACCGACGGGATACGTCCGAAGGGGTTGGTTACCGCCGGGAACAGCCGCAGCGTGCTGGTGGCGCTGGCTGCCAGTCCCATGGTGACGAAGGTGTCGCGGCAGATCATCTGGCTGTCGAGGATCCCGGCTCCGTCGAAACCAAGTTCCTCGATCTGTCGTATCATTTTCAACAGCTCGGGCATTGGCGAAGTCCCGGGAACGCGCATGGATATTTTGATCTGGTCGGACATTGCTTTGCCTCCGCTGGTGATTTCGGTGATTTCCGCCCAAGTGTGGATACCGGCGGTTAGTATAGCAACGCCGGCAATGCCTGCCTTGCCACTGCCCGCCATCGCCGCGTACACTGCCTCCACCAAGCATACGGAGGAGCCGCCATGGTAGCCGTCAAATACACGCTGGACGATTTCGTTCACGATATGAACGATCTGCTGGTGAGCCAGCCCAATCAGGAAAAGATTTTCGACAAGGGCTCCGACGCTCTATCCCGCCTGATCGCCAATCCCGACGCCATCCCGGAGCGGTTCCGGCAACCCGTCGGCGCGGGGGGACGGGCCAATCATGGCTCGTGGCTGCTGCGCCACAGCCCCGACAGCGGCCTGCTCGTAACCGCCGTGGTATGGGGTCCGGGCGACCACGCCGCGCCCCACGACCACCGGACCTGGGGCATGATCGGCGTCATGGACAACGCCCTCACCGAAACCCGCTTCCGCCGGGTGGATGACCGCGAACGCGACGATTGGGCGCAACTGGAACAGGACCGTTCCGCCGTGGTCAAACCCGGAGAAATCACTCTGCTGATACCGGAAGTGGATGAAATACACCAGATGGACAACTTCACCGACCGTCCCACCGTGGAGATCCACGTGTACGGCCAAGACCTGCGCGGCCTTGAGCGGGTGCGCTACAATCTGGAAACTGGCGCCATACGCCAGATGATGACCGAAAAGTACGATAACTGCTAACCAACCAACCGTCTGGGGCGGAGAATGTTAGCCCCGACCCCGTCGGGTACGGAGGTGTTCCCATGGCCGAGTCAATCACGCCTGCCCAACTGGACGAACTTTTCAAAGGGACCGCTCAATTTGCCCTGGTGGATGTCCGCGAACCTGGGGAGTACAACGCCAGCCACATTCCGGGCAGTAGCCTCATCCCCCGACGGATGCTGGAATTCAACCTGCCAACGGCGTTGCCGCATCCCCGCACGCTGCTGGTGCTCTGCGACGATGATGGCCGCCGGGTGGCCCGCGCCGTTGAGACCGCCGAGGCGATGGGGTTCTCCAACGTGGGATGGCTGGAGGGGGGCGTCAACCGCTGGATGAGCCTGGATTATCCCACCGAATGGGGCGTCAACGTTCCCAGCAAGGATTTCGGCGAGAAGGTGGAAGTGGTCCACCATGTGCCGGAAATCGACGCCATCGAGTTAAAAACCCGCATGGACCGGGGCGACAAGATGGTTATTCTCGATACCCGGACGCCGGAGGAATACCGCCGTTTCTGCATCCCCGGCGGACGCAGCCTCCCGGGCGGGGAACTGGCCCTGCGCATCACCGACGTCACCGCGGATCTGGACCCGGATACGACGGTCGTAGTCAATTGTGCCGGGCGCACTCGCAGCATTATCGGAACCCGGGTGCTGCAACGGATGGGGCTGGACCGCGATGTGGTGGGCCTGAAAAATGGTACTTCCGGCTGGGTACTGGCCGGCTACGAGCTGGAGGCCGGCGCCGATCGGGACCTGTTGCCCCGAGTAAGCGAAGAAGGCCGCGCCGCTGCCGAAGCCTACGCCGACCGTTGCGCCGCCGAGGATGGCGTCCGGTTTCTGGATATCCAAGGGCTGGACCAACTCGCCGACCGCAGCATCAGCGAAAGCGTTTATTTCATCGACGTTCGAACTTCCGAGGAGTACGATCGCGGGAGGATTCCAGGTTTCCGCTGGTTCCCCGGAGGCCAATGCGTCCAGCGCAGCGACGACGTAGCGGTGGTGAAGAACGCGCCAGTTGTATTCTGTTGCGACGGCAAAGCCCGGGCGACGCTTACGGCGTCCTGGTATCGGCAGCTAGGCTATGAGGAAGTGTACGCGCTGGACGGCGGCACCGCTGCCTGGGTTGCCGCCGGGCGGCCTCTGGAATCAGGTTTCAGCCTGAGCGCCCTCAGCGACGGCTCAATCAGTGGCGACAGCGAATCGGAGCTTCTCGTGGACGCCCGCGAGTCCGTGCCTACCGTACACGCTCTTGAACTGCACGACGACCCGCCGGATGTGGTCATCTTCGTGGATACCAGCCAGGACTTCGCCCGCGGCCACGTTCCAGGCAGCCGTTGGGTCCCTCGTGGTTGGCTGGAATGGCAAGTGGGAGAGCACGTCCCGGCGACGGATGCCGGGGTGGTGGTGACCTGCGTGGACGGCCGGCAATCCCTGCTGGCGGCGGCGGCGCTGCGTCAGATGGGTTACGCAAACATCTCGGCTTTGACGGGAGGGATGACGGCGTGGCGGGCGGCCCGTTTGCCGGTAGAAGAGGGTCTCACCGGGGTGATGCGCACCCCCGCCGACATCGTGTTCAGCGGCCCGGACCGCACCTACGCCGATATGCAGCACTACCTGCGCTGGGAAACGGCGCTGGGCGAAAAATACGCGCCGGGCGCGTGATGGCCCTTCGCCTCGAAGAAGGTGGCGTTATGACGACACAGGCCCCAAAATCACCTGTTGCCCCGGCGACGGATGATACCGAGGACTTTCCGCCCTTCCCGCTGGTTGGCCAGTTGCGGCTGAACCTGGCCGCGTTGGGCGTTGACCACCTGGCGCCGGACTTCACCGAGCGGTTTTTTCAGTTCGCCAACGACAATTACTTGTACAAGTTGGAATATTCAGCCCAGGGAGAACTGATTGTTATGCCTCCTACCGGAGCCGAAGGAAGCCACGGTGAGCAGGGCATCAGCTATGCGTTGTATGGCTGGGGCCTGGAAAACCCGGGACGCACCTTTCCCCAAACTGCGATGTTCCGCCTGACCAGCGGCGCCCAATACATGCCAGATGCGTCCTGGATCAACCAGGAGCGGTACGCCAGCATGACGTCGGCGGAGCGGCAGGGAACGATTAATGGAGCGCCGGATTTCGTGATTGAACTGCATTCCCAGTCGGACAGCTTGCGGGTCGGCCTGGCGAAGATGCAGGAATGGATGGACGCCGGCGCGCTGTTGGGCTGGTACATCGATCCTTACCGGCGGCGCGTCTATGTGTACCGGGTTGGGCGGGAGGTTGAAATACTGGACGACCCGGAAACGCTTGCCGGCGAGGACGTGCTGCCCGGTTTTGTGTTTGAGGTCAGACGGCTGGTTTTTGACCGTTACGAGACGCACGACGCCTAGCTGCCGGCATCCCGGGGCGTCTCCACCAGGTCGCTTTCCTCCGGGTTCGGCTCGATGCGCAGGGTCTGGACGATGCGGTTGTAGGCAGTTTCGCCGGCGTGGGCTTCGCCGACGTGGCGGGTGGCGGCGTCCTCGGCCCGGCGGCGGTCGTCAAAGATGTCGTACCAGCCGCATTCGGCGCAGTCAACGCGCCACTCGGTGCGCCCGGTGGGGACCTGCTCGGCAATCTCGACTATGATATGCAGGGTGGTCATCGGCGTCTCCTGAAACGGTCGGCTGGGCTTGGGCGCCATCGATTGTTGCCCCGTTACGCGGTGGTGTCAAACGGGCGCCGGAGCGGGTCTTGCCGCCGTGCCGCTGGCGTGGGAAACTGGCACAGCGTCGGCGCTAGGCCGGCCCGCACTCTTCATTGACGATATTCGCGGAGGCGCTAACCCAATGACCACTCAGCAGAACCCGTCAGACACCCAGGCCCCGAACTCTTTACCAAGCGACGCCGCACGGCCCGACTTCCTGCAAATGGACGGCGCCGACGCGTCGGATGCCGGCGAGAACTCCGACAATTGGTACGGCTGGCCGCACAAGAAGGTCGAACCGGTCACGCTGCAGCGCCCGGACGGAAAAACGGAGCGGGTTCGCACTCCCGTGATGGAGCTGGAGGGCCTGATTACGCCCACCGAACTGCATTACGTCGTGCAGCACTTCGGCGTGCCGGAGACGATGGCGGCAAAGGACTGGTCCCTTTCGGTCGATGGCGAGGTCAAGAAGCCGCTGCGCCTGACCTATGACGACGTGCGCCGGTTTCCGTCCCGCTCGGTGCGCACCGTGATGGAATGCTCCGGCAGCGACGCCACCTATTTTGAGTATTTCAGGGACGAGGGGCCAAAGCCGTCGCGTACCCAAGAGCGTATGATTCTCTCCGGCAGCGAGTGGACGGGCGTGCCGCTGGCGGCCATCCTCAACGAAGCCGGCCTCACCGGGCGGGCCACTCACATCCGCGCCGAGGGCTGGGACGAAGGGGTGCCGGCCACTGCCGAGGAAGGCACCGAGCCGTTCTTCTACGACAAGGGCCTGCCTTTGCAGAAAGCCCTGCATCCCGATACCATCCTGGCCTACGCTCAGAACGGGCAGGTCCTGGAACACCTGCACGGTGCGCCCATTCGCCTGCTGGTGCCGGGCTGGTCGGGCAACTGGTCGGTCAAGTGGCTGCGCCGTCTGGAAGTTCTGGACCACGAACCGGATTGCTGGTACCACTACAACTTTTACTACTACGGCGACTCGCCTGATGACCCCAACAAGGAACTGATCACCACCATCGGCGTCAAGTCGTTGGTGTCGCAGCCCAACGACGATACGACGGCGCTGCCCGCCGGCAAGCACGTGGTGCGCGGGTACGCCTGGAGCGGATCCGGAGCCATCACCCAAGTGGACGTAAGTGTGGACGGCGGCAAGACGTGGCAGCCGGCCCGGCTGGAAGAGCCGTCGGAACGCTGGATGTGGCGCCGCTGGTCGTGGGTTTGGGACGCCACGCCCGGCCAATACAACGTGATGTCCCGGGCCACGGACAGCGTGGGGCAGGTGCAATCCCACGAGCCGCGCTACAACAATATGCGGAAGAACTTCAGCGCCATCGTCGGGTACGACATCACGGTGGAGTAACCGCCATGACCACCGCTGCAAAAACTGCCGCCGCCGTTCCAGTGGATAGCGGCGAGGCAGCTCCGTTGCTCCTGGTAGGGCAGCTGCGGCTGAACCTGTCGGCGTTGGGCATCGATGCCGGCGCGCCGGATTTTGCCGAGCGGTTCTTCCGCATGGCGAATGACAACGAAGGCTACAAATTTGAATACTCGGCCAAAGGAGAACTGATCGTAATGCCGCCAACCGGCTGGGAAAGCAACATAGGGGAAAACGAAACGAACATAGATTTGGGGATTTGGCGCCGCGAAAATGGCGGTTACGCTTGTTCCCAAACGGTGCAGTTCCGCTTGCCCAGCAGGGCAATCTATATCCCCGATGCTGCATGGATAACCCAGGAGCGTTACGACGCCCTCCGTGCCGCGGAGTACACTAGCGTTATACCCGGCGCGCCCGATTTCGTCGTTGAAGTGCGCTCCCGCACCGACCGCCTGGCTGACGGCTTGGCCAAGATGCAGGAATGGATGGACGGCGGCGCCCGGCTGGGTTGGTACATCGACCCCTACGGCCGGCGCGTTTATATCTACCGGGCCGGCAGGGAGGTTGAAATCCTGAATGACCCGGAAACCCTGTCGGGCGAAGACGTGCTCCCCGGCTTTGTGTTTGAAGTCCGCCGGCTGGTGTTTGACCGCTACCGGGAGGGAGGATGACCACTGCTGAACTCAACCGTGCCATAACTGCGGCCGTTGCCGACGATGACGCGCCGGCAATGCCTTTGGTGAACCAACTACGCCTCAACTTGTCGGCGCTGGGCATTGACGCCAGCGCGCCCGATTTCGGTGAACGACTGTGCCGATTATCTAGCGACAACGAACCCTATGACTTTGAGATTTCCGCTAAAGGGGAACTGATTGTAATGCCACCATCCGGTTGGGAAAGCGGTGCTAACGAACAAGCGGCCAGTTCGAGGGTAGCAATCTGGCAGGATGAGCACGGCGGTTTGAGTTTCCCGCCTACGGTAATGTTCAACCTTCCCAGCGGAGCGCGCTATATTCCTGATGCTTCCTGGATTACGCAGGAACGGTACGAACAGTTGCTTTCCCGGGAATATCAGAGCACCATTGATGGCGCCCCGGATTTCGTCGTTGAAGTCCGCTCCCGCACCGACAATCTTGCCGACGGCCTGGCCAAAACGCAGGAGTGGATGGATGGCGGGGCCAGGCTGGGCTGGTATCTTGACCCCTACGAAACGCGGGCTTACATTTTTCGTCCGGGCCGACCCGTTGAGATACTGGACAACCCGGAAACTCTGTCGGGCGAGGATGTGCTGCCCGGCTTCGTGTTCGAGGTGCGGCGGCTCATATTCGCTCGCCACGCCCGGCTGAACCACGATGGAGACTAGAATATGACAACCATTGCATCCATCCTGGAGCAGGCTCCCAAGGTGGCGGCCGAGTGGGCGGAGGAGCGGACTGACCGGCAGCAGCGCACCCAGGCTGATCCCACCGACTACGCGCGGCTGGCGCAGATCGGCGTGCCGCTGATGGCGGTGCCGACGGACCTGGGGGGAACCTGGGAGAGCATTGAACAGTCGGCGCGGCCCATCTGCTCCATGTTGCGGACGCTGGCTACCGGCGATCCATCGATCACTCTGGCTAGCGCGATGCACCACCTTGTACTGTCCTCGTGGCGGCTGCCCGCCGTGCCGGAGCCGTTCACCGCTGGGTGGTCGAAACAGCGCAACGAGGTGTTCGACAGCGTGCACAGCGGCTGCTGGTGGGGCACTATTGTCAGCGAGCCGGGGTCCGGAGGCGACACCGCTCGGACCGCCAGCGTCTGCGAACCGGACGGCGTGAGCGACTTCGGATATCGCATCTCCGGGCAGAAGCACTTTGGTAGCGGCTCCGGCCTCACCTCCTTTATAACCACGCGCGCGCTGGCCGCCGGGGAAGCCGCGCCGGACCTGTTCTTCATGGAAGTTCGCGATCATCCGTGGGACGGCTCCACCGGATTGAAGCTGACTGCCGAGTGGCGCGGCCACGGCATGAAGTCCACCAACAGCCACGCCTTTGAATTTGCCAACTTCCCGGCCACTCGGGTCGCCTGGCCCAACCACCAGGCGGAGCTGATGGGGGCCAACGGCGGGCTGGGCGCGGCGGCGTTCACGTCGGTCGTCGTTGGTGTCGTTGACGCGGCCATGGACTACGTGCGCCCCCGCATCAAGAACGGCATGGCGTCGGACCCGGGACTGCGGGCCTACCAGCAGGTGGAGTGGGCCCACGCCGAGCAGGAAGCCTGGCTCATCGGGCAGGCCTGGGAGGGCGCGCTGCGCTGCCTGGAAACCAACACGGGCCGGCGCGAGCTGCTGTTGGCAAAGGAAAGCGTGGCACGTCTTTCGGAAGACTGCCTGGGCCGGTTGTGCAAACTCACCGGCGGCAGCGCCTATACCCGCTATTCGCCCCTGTCGGTATGGTATGACGACGTGCGGGCGTTGGGCTACCTGCGGCCGCCGTGGGCACTGGCCTGGGACCAGGTGTTCCAGCAAAGCCTGGCGGAATAAACGCGGGGTGGTTGGGTTGTTCGGGTTTTCCTCCTCCGGTCGGTCGGGTGGATGATCGGTTTGGTTTCGGGTTCGGGGTTCAGGTTGTCGGCGCTACGGCCAGAGAGCGTGGGCTGCGAATGATGCCCCAAGTTTTGCGCGTGCTGATCGCCCTACGCCCGACCCCGCCTGGATTCCGGCTTTCGCCGGAATGACGGATATTGGTGGTTGCAGAGCAATAACCGAAAGGCCCAGCCCGTAGCCGGCGACGATTGGCGCGCCCGCTCGGTGAGTAGTACAATGTGGCCGCTATGGTTGGATACTCCAGGCGAAACATAGCGATGCTCACCTCCATCGGGGCGATGGTGGTGTGCCTGCTGTTGATCATCTTCTTTGGCGCATGGGCGGTATCGGCCAGTGGGGACGCTGATCTGGAGGGTCTGCTTTCCGGCGCTGCCGCGGGATTCAGCGGGGCCGTGTCGCCGCAATCCGTCGCACCGGAAACAGGCGCGGTTGGCGCTGAAGGCGATACCGTGCCCAGGCTGGCGTCGGCGTCGTCGGGCAGCGCGGCTGACACCTGGTGGGGCAAAGCGCTCCTCGGGGCCTGTCCGCTGCATTAGGGCGTGTTGAATTTACCCGTCATTCCGGCGCAAGCCGGAATCTATTGTTTCAAATAAGCATGACCCGCCCGAAATTAACCACGCCCAGACTTTTTGGATTCCGGCTCAAGGCCGGAATGACGGTATGAAATTGCAACCGGAATGACGGCATGAAATTGCAAAACGTCAACCTGGGGAGGCACTCCCTCTAATGGCTAACTTCTCTTCCATCCAGAGAACCGGCGGCGGTTTTCACTATGCTTGGGTAATCATCGCCATTCTGTCGATTGTGCAGATTTTCGGCCAGTCGATTTCGATGTCGGCCGGCATCATGGTGCCCGAGCTGCGAATGCCGCTGGACGAAGGAGGCCGGTTCGGCTGGTCGCCGGCAGTGATCGGGTTCGCGCTGGCGGGCTATTACTTGGTGGGTTCGCTGACCTCGCCCTTCAGCGGTAGGTTTGGAGACATACTCGGCGCGCGTAAGTTGCTGATGGCCGGGGGAGTGCTATTCGGCGTCAGTATGGTCCTGATCGGGTTCATCACCCACGTCTGGCAGTTTTTCCTGGTGTACAGCGTGATGCTGGCCCTGACCTCGTCGATTGCGATGGTGCCGCTGATGGCGGCGGTGAATCCCTGGTTCAAGCGCCGGCTGGGCCTGGGCATCGGGCTGATGTGGGCGGCCGGCGGCGTGGGCGCGGCGGCGTTGGCGCCGGTGTATTCGCTGCTGCTGGTGAACTTCGGCTGGACGGCCACCTTCGTGGCCATTGGCCTGGTGGGTGGCGGCTTGACGCTGGGTCTGATGCCCTTCTTCCGCAATCAGCCGTCGGAGAAAGGATTGCTGGCCTACGGTGCGTCGGCCGACGACCCGCCGCCGGTGTCGTTCAGCGCCGAGGCGTCCCGGCTGCGTCTCAAGGTGTTCCAGCGGCAGATGAAGCACACGCGGGCCTTCTGGAACCTGCCGGTTATTCACGGCATGGGGTGCGCCGGACACGGCATCGTGCTGATTTTCGTGGTGGACTTCGCCGTAACCCGGGGCATTGAGTTCACCACCGCCGCGGTGATTTTGACCCTCATCAACGTGTTCAGCATTGGCGGCCGGTTCCTGGTGCCTATCATCACCGAGCGGGTCGGCGGCAAGCTGATTATGGCGACGGCACTGGGGATACAGGCCGGGTCGGTGATTATCCTGCTGATAGCCGGCGAGTATATGGCCGGTCATACGTGGGCCTTCTATCTGTTCGCCTGCGTGTTTGGATTGGGCTTCGGCGGCGAGATGTCGGCATACCCGGTGGTGAACCGGCAGTACTTCGGCACCGGACCGGTGGCGACGGTGTACGGTTTCCAGATTTCGGGCGCGATGATGGGGCACTTCATCTCCACACTGGTCGCCGGCGTCATCATCCAGTTCTGGGGATACATACCCGCCTTTATCCTGTCGATGATTTTCAGCGGCCTGGGTGTCTTTATCATCCTGACCCTGGAGACTACCAAGCGGCAGCTGATCCCCGACTGGGAAGACCAGTTGCCGCCGGAAGCCAGGACGCCCTCCGCGGTCAGCATCCCGGCGGTGGCGCCGCCGGCGGCCGCTGCTACTGGGGTCGCCTTTGGCAACGTGGGCGGGGACGGCAACTAGGGCGGGTTGACATTTTGAAAACCACTGTCGTTCCTGCGAAAGCAGGAACCCAGAAAAGCCTATGCAACGGGAACGTTGGCTTTATTTCGTACTCTCTGGATTCCCGCTTTCGCGGGAATGACGGGTTGGGCCTCGGGAATGACGGGTTTGGCCTCGGGAATGATGGGTTAGGGCTGGGGAATGACGTGGTGGGTGAAGTTTCGATATGAACACGGAACTGGCCTTTCTCTGCGACTCTGCCCTGGACGACCGGGGCAAGTTGCACGCCATGGGCATCGGCATTGACGGGGTGCAGGGCAATGCGTTGCCGATGACGCATCCCCGGTTCGTGGTGGTGTGCGTGATGCGCTACTCAGTGTTTGAGGCCGGGGACAAGCGAATGGAGATCCGGCTGCTGGGGCCGGACGCTCAGGACGTGTTGCCGCCCGTTGAGCAAGTCATCGCCCTGCCGGCCCGCGATGGAGTCGTGGACGCCAACGCGCGCATCATCGCGGAAGTCAACGGCGTGACCTTTGAGCAATCCGGCCCCCACGCTTTTCACGTGGTAATCGACGGCAACGAGGTGGCGCGGTTGCCCATCAACGTCAGCGTCGGGCCTCCTGAAGGCGGCCTGCCAGTGTCCCGCGCCAAAATTCTGCTGGCCACGGGCAACGCCGACAAGCAGCGGATGCTGGCGCGGCTGCTGGAAGGGCTGCCCGTTGTTGGCGTCACGCCCGCCGAGGCCGGCGTGTGGGCCGACCCTGACGAATCGGCAGATACTCACGAAGCCATCGCCAGGGCCAAGGCCGAGGAATGGTCACGAACCGCCGGGATGCCCGCCATCGCCAGCGACGGCGGGTTGCTGGTGCCGTCCCTGGGCGCGAATTGGGAAAGCCGCTACACCCACCGCTTCGCCGGGCCGGCGGCGGATGATGACGAGCGGCAACGGCGTCTGCTGGAACTGTTGCGGCCCTTTGCCGGAGACGACCGTAAGGCCGCTTTCGTGGAAGGTCTGGCCATTGCCGACGGCGGGCGCACGCTGGCATCGTGGGAAGTGCAGGGAGCGACGGGGCGCATCGTGGATACGCTGGTCGACCGGGGGGGCGCGACCGATGGCGACGGATTCTGGGTGTTTCCGCTGTGGCACTTTGCCGAGTTCGGGCGGACTTACGACCGGCTGACCGAGGCGGAACGGGCCAGTCTGGGCGACCATTGGGACGCGCTGCGAGGACTGGTGCAGGAGTTCGTGTCGGGTTGGTTATCGTCAGAATCAGGATTTACCGGATTTTAGGATTTTCGGGATTACTTTCCCCAATCCTGATAATCCTCCAATCCGGTGAATCCTGATTCTGACAATTGGGTTACAATGACTACGCACCATACTGACCGCCGGGGTTTTCTATTGACTGCCGTTCACACTGATGATGATTTTCCGGCCCCCGCGTCCGTGGAGGACGTGCAGGGGCTGCTGCGCGACCAGGCTTACATCACCGACCGGGGCTTGGCGATTGCGATTTTTCTGGCGCTGAAACTGCGCCGGCCGCTGTTCCTGGAGGGAGAGGCCGGCGTGGGCAAGACGGAAATCGCCCGGGCGTTGGCCGCCGGACTGAATACCGACCTGATCCGCCTGCAATGCTACGAAGGGCTGGACGTCAACCACGCCGTGTACGAGTGGAACCACACCCGGCAACTGCTGGAAATCCGGCTGATGGAAGCGAGACGGGGCGACGGCGAAGCGGACAATGGCAGTGTTGACCTGTTCGGCGACCAGTTTCTGATCAAGCGGCCGCTGCTGGAAGCCATCGATGAAGGACGGGACCGTGCGCCGGTGCTGCTGATTGACGAGCTGGACCGGGCAGACGAGGAATTTGAGGGGTTCCTGCTGGAACTGTTGGCCGATTACCAGATCACGATACCGGAACTGGGCACGTTCCACGCTACGCATCCGCCGGTGGTGGTGATTACGTCCAACCGGACGCGGGAAGTTCACGACGCCCTGAAGCGTCGCTGTCTGTACTACTGGGTTGACTATCCCGACTACCAGAAGGAGATGCAGATTGTCACGGCGCGGCTGCCCGAGGCGCCCCGTCAATTGGCGCAACAGGTAACCTCGTTCATCCAGGAGCTGCGGGATACGGAACTGTACAAGATCCCCGGCGTGTCGGAAACGCTGGACTGGACCTCGGCATTGATGGCACTGAATATGCGGGAGCTGGAGCCGGAGGTGATCGACGACACCCTGGGCATCATGCTCAAGTACCAGGACGACATCGAGGCCGTGCGCGGCGAGCCGGTGCGGGCGCTGCTGGAACGTTCCCGGAACCGGGGGCCGCGACGGGGCGGCCAGCGGGGATAGTTTGGTCCCGGTTTTGGAAAGGACTGCTACGTGAACAACTATTTCGACACGCCGGACCTTGACGGGACACAATCGCTGACCGTCGAGGCGGTGGAGCAAGCGCTGGCCAAGGGCGATGGCACGGCGGCGGATTTGCTGATGCTGTACCTGGCCTGCCTGGTGGCAGATCCCAACGAACAGGAAGAGTTCGGAGGCGTCGCCGACCGGGTCGCCGATGCGCTTTTTGAAATGGCGGAGGAAGGCGATGAAGACGCGATGCTGGCGATGACTGCCCTGAACGCGCTGATGGAGGAAGACGGTTCGGACGATGCCAAAACGGTGGGGGTGGCGATGTTCCGAGTGGTGGCTACGCGGCCCATCCTGCTCAGCGTGGCCGACGGGAGGATGGACTTTGAAGCCGCCACCGCCGCGTTGGAGGTGATTGACACTCTGGCGGGCGGTTTTATGGACGGCGACGGCGACTTCGACGATTTTGACGACCTGGACATTGACGAGTTGGCGGACATATTGGGCGTTTCCGATTTGAGACTGGACTGGCATGATGACTTCGATGACCGTTAGCAACGCTCCCCGCCACGTGGCCGTAATTGGCGCCGGCATCGTCGGGGCGTCCATAGCGTGGCGTATTGCCAGGCGCGGGGCGCGGGTTACTGTCATTGACAAAGGGGAACCCGGCAGCGGGGCTTCCAGCCACAGTTTCGCGTGGGTTAACGCCGGCGCGAAGGAACCCATCGGATACCACAATCTCAACCGGCGTTCCCTGGAGATGTGGCCCCGGTTCGCCGATGCGCTGGGCGAGGACGTGGGCCTGCGCTGGGGCGGCAAGGTGGCGTGGGAGACGGAACCGGAAGCCGCCGCGGCGTTGACGGCGCGGGTGCGTCAGTTGCAATCGTGGGGTTATCCCAGCCGGCTGGTCTCCAAAGCCGAACTGGAGGAACTGGAGCCGGCCTTGAACATCGGGCCGGTGGCAGCGGCGGAGTACAACGAGAACGAGGGGCAGGTGGAGCCGCAGTTGGTGGTCGATGCCTGCGTCCGACGGTTGGCGGAGTTGGAGGCTGGCATTCTCACCGGCGTTACCGTGGTGGGACTGGCGCAGTCCGGTGATGGAACCGTCCGCGCCGTGCAGACCACTTCCGGCGATATTGAGGTTGACGCGGTGGTGCTGGCCGCCGGCACCGATACCACCGGGTTGGCCGCGTTGGCCGGCGTCAACGTGCCGCAGGCGGAAAGCCCCGGCGTCGTCATGCGCACGACTCCCATGCCGCCGCTGCTGCGAAACGTGCCGGTGGTGTATGCGCCGCCCCTGGAGGAAGGTCGCCGGGAGATACACCTGAGACAATGCCCCGACGGGCGGCTGACGATAGGCGAAGGCGACCAGGAGAGCCTGGCCGAGGACGACAGCCAGGCCCACGCCGAGGAACTGCTGGCCCGCGCTTGCCACTATCTGCCGAGTCTGGCCGGAGCGCAGGCGATACCCGTGCCGGTGGGTTGGCGGCCCATGCCCTTGGACGGTTACCCGGTGATGGGTTTTGCTCCAGAAGCGCCGAACCTGTACGTGGCGCTGACCCACAGCGGGGTCACGCTGGCGCCGGCGCTGAGCCAGCTGGCGGCCCAGGAAATCTGCGACGGTGTACGGGCCGATGCGGTGCTGGGGCCATACCGACCGGAGCGCTTCGCCGGGTTGACGGCGGAGGCCGCCGCGGAGATGGCGCACCCCAGGGCAGGACATCGCTAACGAGCCGGAGACCGTCGCCGCGTCGGCGGACGCGCCCGGGTCCGAAATGGCGACGTCGGTCCGGGGCTGGACGGTTCTGCTGCTCAACCGGCTGCACTACAGCACAGTGGTGTTGTCGTCCTTTGGGTTCGGGCTGTTCCTGCCCTTCATACAGGAAGATCTGGGGCTAAGCTACCTGCAAATCGGGGCGCTGCAGGCGGTGTCGTGGGGCGCCTCCGTTGCGCTGTTGGTGCCCTTCAGCGTGTTGTTCGCCCGGTTCAACCCCAACCGTCGGGTGTTGGTGGGCCTGGCGCTGCTGACGCCCTTCCTGTTCACTCAGGGCGTGGCGGTGGGCTTCTGGACGCTGCTGGTGTCCCGGTTTCTGATGGTGCTGACCCAGGCGGGGGTGACTCCCGCGCGGCCACTGTTACTGCGCTGGTGGGCCGCGCCGAGGCAGTACGCCACGGTGGCGTCGGTGGGTTTGTCGCTGCACTCCACATTCATGGCGGCGGCATTGACCTTCAGTCCGCTGATTATCGTCTTGCTGGACAGCTGGCGTTTGGCCTACTTCCTGCAGGCCGCCCTGATGGGCCTGCACCTGCTGGCGTGGGCAGTCCTGACCCGCAGGGCGGAACCCGTTTTTGACGAATCGCGCCCGGCAGGGACGGATGACTCCGGCGCCGGAGAGAGCGATGCGCCGGGGGAGGACAGCGCAAGCTCACCGCTGATCAAGGCGTTGGTTGCCTACCCCCACGCCTGGCTGTTGGGCGTGGTGATGCTGTGCCTTTCGGCGTCGTGGACAACCGTGTTGACCTTTCTGCCCACCATATTGGAGGAGGAACGGGGCATCGCGATTTCAGCGGGGAGTATGTTGTTCGGCTTTATGTACTACGTGCTGATACCGGGCGGGCTGCTGGGCAGCCGGATTTTCCAGCACATCACTGACCGGCGCCTGATGGTGTTGCTGCCGGCGGCGATGAACACTCTTTTCACCGTGATAGCGCTGCTGGCTGGAAATCAACTGCTGGTGGCGGTGGCGTTGACCGGCGTGGGATTGGTGTGGGTGTTCGTGCCGGCGATGGAGATACTCCCCTTCGAGTTCAGGGGCATCAGGGCGCGGGAAGTGTCGGTGCTGGCGGGTCTGGTGCAGACGTTCAGCGCCATCGGGTTTGGCGGCGGGCCATTGTTGGCGGGGGCGCTGGCTCAGGCGTCGGGGTCGGCGGTCACCGGGGTGCTGGTGGTGGGAGGGCTGACCGGCCTGGCGATACTAGCGGCGGCAATGCTGCCGCGCAGTTTCGGGGGGAGCAGGTACGACGTGGTTGGCTGACGCTTGACGGCATTAGGGTTTGGGGATTGTCCGACATTGGGAGATGAGAAATGACGACACAATTCACGGACGACGAAATTGACGACCTTGGTGAGCGGTTGCGGCGGGGTATAGAGCAAACCGCCCCTTCCGACCGTGCAACCTACCGAAGTTACCAGCGCAGCCTAACCTCACTCCGCCAGAGTTTGGAAGAGGAATTGCGCGATTTAGCGCCGGACGCTGAGATTGGTTCCCGTACGAAACGACTCGAAACAGTAGTTGCAAAGCTGCAACGCCGCCCGGAGTTGGCCCTGTCCCGGGTCACCGACCTCGCTGGTTGTCGCATCATCGTGTCCGGCAGTGCGGTTCAGCGCGCCATCGTAGCTCGACTGCTGGCAATCTATGATGTCCAGCAAGTCGACGACAAGAGCGATAATCCCAAGTTCGGATATCGGGCCATTCACTTGGACATTCGCTATCAAGGCCAGCTAATGGAAATTCAGGTACAGACACGCAACCAGCACCGTTGGCAACTGGTTTCTGAGCAGGCCGCCGGCTACGATATTTCCATCAAGTATGGCGGCGGCCGGTCGGACGTCAACCAGGCGTTACAGGAGCTGTCGGAACTGGCCTGGCGATGTGACCTGAAAGGCGTTGACTTGCCGGATGCCGAGATTGACCAAGCGCGCAGTGTGATAATATCTGCCCATTCCAGGTAACCGGGCCGGGCTGCGAACAGGAGGATAGGAGATGGGCCAGAACTTTCTGGTTGAACACGACCGGCATGGCAAGATTCCCACCAGAATTACGGTGTACGACAACGTTGAGGATGCGGAAGAGCGGCTGTACAAGCTTGAGGACGAGCAGATGGACGAGCTCAATGCCTGCTTGAAGGCGGGCAAGCCGGTTCGTATGGAGTACGTTGTCCTGGGTGGTGCATCCGTGGAGACTATCAAGCAAACCCACGCGCGCTATTTTTGGGGCGAGTACGAAGTGTTGGTTCCGACGGAGATTCGTTACTTGACGAGTTGGCGGGATGACCTTCCTTCGGCCCAGGCGGAAGGCGCTGCGGTCGCTGCCACCGGGTCCGCATGACCACCACCCTCAACGTCAACTTGCACACCGCGCCGGCCGATGCCGGCGAGGGCTCCATCCTCCCCAACCTGCTGATGTTCGGGGAGGTTTTGCGGCGGTTGGGGTTGGATGTTGGTTCCGGCAATATGCTGGATTTGGTGCGGGCGACGGAGTTTGTGCCCATCGGCGGGAACCGCAACGACTTCCGGCTGGCGGCGCGGGCGCTGCTGGTGCATAGACGCAGCGATTTGGAGCTTTTTGACGAGGCGTTCCAGGTGTTCTGGCGACGGCCGGCCCACGGGCGCAGTATGCGGGACCTGCGCTCCATGGGCGAGGAGAGACGCTACCGGACGCCTCGGGTGATGCCCCACCGGGAGGATACCTCCGACGGCCCACCGCAGGATGACGGCGCGGAGGATGCCGGAGACCGGCAGCCGGTGGTGGACCTGCAACGCTCCTTCAGCGCGCAGGAGGTGCTGCGGCAGAGGGACTTCGCCGAATACACGCCGGCGGAGGTGGCCGCCGCCCGTTCCCTGATGGCCGATCTGGCCTGGGATCTGGGACGCCGGCGGACCCGCAGGCTCACGTGGGGTGACGGGTCGGAGATTGACCTGCGCCGCAGTATGCGCCGAAGCCTGTCCCACGGCGGCGAGATGATCGACCTGGCCCACCGCCAGCGCAAGACCAAGCCCCGGCCGCTGGCCCTGATCTGCGACGTCAGCGGGTCCATGGAACGCTACACCCGGATGCTGCTGCACTTTGTACATACGATGGCCGTGAGCGGTCAGCAGTTGGAGGCGTTTCTGTTCGCCACCCGGCTCACTCGCATCACAAGGCATCTGGAGCATCGCGGCGTTGACCGGGTGGTGTCCGAGGTGGCGCGGGCGGTGCCCGACTGGGCCGGCGGCACCCGCATCGGCGAGGCCATCAAGTCGTTCAACTATCGGTGGGCGCGGCGAACCCTGCGCGGCGGCGCGGTGGCGCTGGTCATATCGGACGGATGGGACCGGGGCGACCCCGAACTGTTGTCGCAAGAGATGGCGCGATTGCAACGCAGCTGCCACCGCCTGATCTGGCTGAACCCGCTGCTGGGGTCGCCGGACTACCAGCCGCTGACCCGGGGGATGCAGGCGGCGCTGCCGTACATCGACGACTTCCTGCCGGCCCACAACCTGCACAGCTTGCAGGAACTGGCGCTACATCTGAACCACCTGACGGCCCGACGGGCGCCGCCGTCAGCGCGCCGTCGAACCGAAGGGGAAGACGGCGACGGGGTTTCGAGGAGTACGGATACGACGCATGATGGCGGCGCGGCGGGCCGCTCGCGGCGGGATCTGAACCCGGCGTTGGCGCCGACGTTCCGGCATCCGCTGTGGGGGCATCCAAATATACCAGGTGGTGGTTAAACCCTTTCGCTGTTTCTCGTCATTCCCGCGAAAGCGGGAATCCAGAGAGCGTAAGATCCCGCAACGTTTCTTTCCGTCAGACTTTTCTGGGTTCCTGCTTTCGCAGGAACGACGGGTTTATTTTCCAACCGCCGCTGCCCTTTAGCCGGCCTGTCCCGGAGCGATTTCGTTGTACAGGCTGGCCAGGGTCATCGCCAGCGCGTGGGGACGCTCCGCGTACTCCGGCGTGGGATACCATTCGTAGTCGAAGCTGCGGACCACCGTGCCCTCGATGCTGGTGCGGAGGCTGGACACGATGACGCGGAAGCCCAGTGCGTGGGACGCCTGCTCGGCCAACTGCTCCATGATGATGTTGGGGCAGTCGAAGATGACCATGAAGCCGCCCTGCCGCGCGCCGTCGGTGACCCGGGCGCGAAAGACCTTGCCGAACCGGTCAAGGTCAACGATGGTGTAGCGGCGTTCCTCGGCCCCGTGGTCGGGCCAGCCGATGTAGATGTCGCCGCCGACGGTCCAATGGTGCATGGGTGGCTCCCGCAAAAGGATGTCGGGTATCGTAGCGGGGGTTATGCCGGGAGGCAAGCGGTGCGCGTGAGCCGTAAGCATAGGGTTGGTTATCCATGCCAAAAGCCCGGCGCTGTCCGGTCCACCGGGTCCTCGCCCGTCGCCAGGTATTTCTCCCGCAGCCGGTCCCACAGGTAGAGGCGATCCCAGTCGGGGTTTTCCATGTAGTTCTGGTGCTCGTCCAGGTGGGGGTTGGGCAGCAGCACCGTGATCTGCTGCTGGCCGCCGCCGTTGAAGAGGCGGAAGCCCCAGGACGTGGGCTGGTGGTCCGGGTTGAGACGACGATACAGTTCGGCGCGGGCGGCGCGGCGCAAGCGGGCCACTTCCGGCGGTGATGACTTGGAATCGCCGATGCACAGGTGCAGGTGCCATTCCTGGAAGTCCACGGTGAAGTAGCCGTCCAGATAGCCGATGCGCGGTTCGCGGGGCGGTTTGATTTCCCACACCGCGCCGGGGATCAACAGGCCGATGCGGATGCGCTCCCACTCGGCCAGGCAGTCGCGGAGGATGCCGGACAGGATTTCCTCGTCGGTGGGCAGGGGGAACAGCTCGTAAGTGCCGTCCAGTTGCTGGGTGATTTCGCCGCGAGGCAGCGGGTTGGCGGTGGTCATGGCGTTGCTCCCGGTTGGACGTTAATGGCGGCTGCCGGCCGGTTCGGGTAAAAGCCACTGTACTACAAACTTGCGGTAGCGTTCCCATTTAGGTGGTCGAATCTTCTGGATCCGTTCGCGGCGTGTAGGGGCGGGTTTCAAACCCGCCCCTACGTGAGGACAAACCACCTAAAACGGAACACTACCTGGTTCGGTTGATAGTTGATAATCGGTCACTTCAGCGAAAGCCGGAGTCCAGGAAACGCTACTGGATTCCGGCTTTCGCCGGAATGACGAAAAAGTTAGACCACCTGAATTGCAACGTTGCCCAAACACCCGCATCGGCGGCGTTTGCATAGCGATTAGGGTATAATCCGGCCAGATCCTGCATGGTCTTGTGGGGGATACCATGCCACGTCCGCGTAAATCGAATGCCGCCACTACTGCCCAAGCCCAGGGGCATGATGCTCCCGACCGCCTGTCGCCGGTTACCGAGAACTACCTGCTGTCGCTGTACAAGATGTGGGAGGATTCCGAGATACCCACGCTGACCCAGCTGACCGAGGCGCTGCGTCAACTGCCGCCCACTGAGGGATTGGGCACATCGGTGCCGTCGGTGGCCGGGATGTTGCGGCGAATGCAGAAGCAGGGGCTGGTGGACATCGGGAACGACAAGCGCATCCGCATGACGGCGCGGGGGAAGAGGGAAGGGGAGAACATCGCGCGACGCCACCGGCTGGCCGAATGGCTGGTGGTCAGGCTGCTGGGCATGGAACTGCACGAGGCCCACATCGAGGCTCACCAGCTGGAGCACGGCATGTCCGAGGCGTTGGAGGCCAAGCTGATGGAGCGGCTAGGCAACCCGACCCACTCGCCCTTCGGCTGGCCCATTCCCGGCAGCGGCCCCAGCGCTCCGGCGCCGGGAGCGGTCACGCTGGACAATGCCACCAGCGGCACAACCTACGTGGTGGACCGGGTTCCGGAAGAGGACGCCGACTTGCTCAAATTCCTGGGCGGAGCTCAATTGGTGCCGGAGCGCCGCATCACCCTGCTGGAGGGGATGCCCTACCTGGGGGTCATGCAGGTGGAGACGGAGGTTGACCGCATCTCCATCGGCTACAACGTGGCGCGGCAGATTGTGTTACGGCCGGACGAGAGCGGCGGAGACGAAGGCGACGGGATTGCCAGTGGTTCGACAAGCTCACCATGAGCGGGCGAGTTGGCATTCTTGCCCGGGTAGTGCGGGCTACTGGCTGAGGGTGTGGCGCACTTCGGCCCAACCCTGGGCCATGGTGCGCTGGGGGAATGGCGGTGGTTCCGCGTCGGGCATTACCCGGACGGCGACGAGGACCGGGCCGGGCCGGCGCATAACGTCTTCCATCCCGATGAGGAACTCTTCCAGGTTGTCGTAGCGGCAGGCGTGCGCATAGCCGGCACTGCGGGCCATTCCCTCGAAGTCGATGCGGTCCAGGCCGCGGATGGGCGTTCCGTCGGTGGACGTGTGGTCGGCGTCTTCCATCACGAAGTGAACCAGGTTGACCGGGGCAGATTCGCCGATGGTGGCCAGACTGGCCAGGTCGGTGCGCAGCGTGGCGTCACAGTCCAGCACCAGGATGCGGCGGTTCGGCTGGGCGATGGACAGGCCCAGGCCGACGGCGGGGGCGCGGTCCATGCAGTCGGTGAGGTCGATGTCCAGATCGCGGCGGTCGGATACCTGGTGCCAGTCGCGCAAAGCCGCCGAAGTGGACACCACCAGCGACTCCTGGCGATGGTAGTTGATGGCGCGGGCGACTTCGTGGGAGGGGATCATGGTTTATTTACATGGATAAACAGGATAAACAGGATTTTGGTTGATTGGGGATGGAATATAGGCCGGTTAATCGTCAATATTGCCTTCACGGTCTTTTTCGCGGCGAATCTCAGCGCGGCGGGAGGAGACCATCGCGTAGAGGCCGGCAGGGATCAGGATGGCTCCCGGGACAGCCTTGAGCGCGTTGCCTTCGATAAAGCCCAGCCAAAGTAGGTAGAAGCCGGCCACGACCACGGCGGAAGCCAGCAGGCGGCCGAAGATGCTGAAGGGACGGAGCTTGGGCATGGCTGGCCTGGATGAGTCGTCAGACGCTGACGGTCTTCGGCTGCGATGAAGCGGCAATCGCCGGTGCCAGATATTTGGACGCCTGCCGCAGGTCCAACGCCACTACGTCCCATTGGCTGCCGTCGTCAAACCACTGCCGGTAGCTTACAAAGTCGCCGTTGTCCACCACGCGGTAGTCGGCGTCGGCGTCCGGCTTGTCGCCCAGGGTCAGGGTGTCGGCATCGGCGTCGTAGCCCCGCTTCGCGTCGAGCGGGAGAAAGTCGGTAACGTGCAGTACGTCTATCCTTGCAACGTCCTCGCTGCCTACGTCCGCGAAGTTCAGGATAACGCCGAAATCGTCCCGCAGGGTACCGCCGCTACATCCTCCCCGGAACGCCTCTATTACCAAAGCATCGTCTTCAGGGTAGTAGCTAACCCGCATCTCGTACCTCCAAGTCTCTGCAACGTTGCCTGAACCAGGGACGATTTTCTTCTTCAATGCGCTTGGCTACGGAGTTGTCAAAGTGGGCCGTTATAATCTCTTGGTCATCCAGCGAGATCACGACTCGAAACAGCTCGTTTCGGCCCGGGACGAATCCCCAATAGGTTATCGTTTCGCGGCGCCTTCGTCCGTCCAAGCAAATTCCCCGGACAACCCAGTTTTCCAGGGCGTGTTGAATTCTGGAGGCAGTAACGTCCGGGTAGGGTTCATAACGCAAGTGTCTGGTCAGCCATCTGGTGACGCCGCCCGCGGTGATGGTCTCCGGCAGCGTGGGCCGGTGGCCCGAACCCCGGTTGTGCTCCATCGGCGGGCGGGTTGGAAAGCGCTAGTTGTCGCCGGCCAGGGCGGCGGTTACTTCGTCGTAAGCCTGCTTGGCGGTGCGGGAGGCGCGGACGCGGAACTGCACCGGCGTGTTCTCAATCTCCGGCTCCACGGCGAGGTGGATGAAGACCGGTCCTTCCGCGGCGAGGACTTCGCTGATGCCGGTGGTGAAGTCTTCCAGGTTGTCGAAGGAGAAGACGGCGGCGTAGCCGGCGCCTTTGGCGACTTCCTGCCAGTCAGTGACGCCGTCGGAGCCGGGTATGGGCTGTCCGCCGGTGACGGCATAGACGCCGTTGTTGAAGAGGAAGTGGTAGAAGTTCCTGGGGGCTTTGGTGGCCGTGGTGACCAGCGCGCCCAGGTTCATCAGGAGGCTGCCGTCGCCGTCCAGCACCATGACTTTGCGTCCCGGCTGGGCCAGGGCGACGCCGAGGCCGACGTTGCTGGCCTTGCCCATGGCGCCGGAGATGGGGAGGTCAAGGTTCTGGTTGGAGGTGACGGAAGGCAGGCCAAAGCGGACGTTGCCGGCGTTCATGGTGGGTATGACTACGGCGTCTTCGCGGTTGTTGTCGATGACGCGGACGGCGTCGGTGTTGCTGATCATGGAGTTTCGCTCCTGGATTCCGGCCCCGTATCGAGTACGGGGTGACGTTCTTTCGCCGGAATGACGGTTTTGCGGATTGGAATGGCTACGCGCCGAACTCGGTGCCGATGAGGACGGCTACCGGGCGGCTGAGGCGCTGGGACTCTTCGAAAGCGATGCTGATTCGGTCGGCGTCGTCGTCGGTTTCGACCAGGTAGTAGTTGATGCCCCAGGCGTGGAGGATGTGCTCAATGAAGCGGCCGGCGGAGTCGGGAGTGGGGCCGCGCCGGGTCCAGCCACGATAGCCAACCAGCATCACCAGGGGCTGGTTGAGGTCCAGGCACAGGCCGCGGATGGAGTCGCCGGCCTCGAAAACGCCGGTGTTCTGGATGAGAACCACGGGGTTGGCGCCACCGACCCAGAGCCCGGCGGCGACGGCCATGGTTTCGCCCTCGCGACACACCGGAATGAGGTCCAGAGTGGGTTCCTCCAGCATCATGTTGTAGAGGAAGTTGGTTTCGCTGTCCGGGAGCCAGACGACGTGGGAAACGTTGTTCTTTTTCAGCTCGGCTACCAGAGAACCCGGATGCAAAACAGATTCGTAAACTTCGGTGGTCATTCTGGAGACTCCTTGGGGCGATGGGCGGGAAGGGTATATCAGCAGTGCGTAATTTTCCAGCCGGCATTATATGGGGCGGCATTTGGGGCGTCAACGGGCGGGGTTGCCTCGGCAGCGTTCCGACATTGTTGCCAGTCCCGGTTGCCGGTATCATGGCACTATGGCCTTATCTTACAAGGAGATATGTGGAATGACGGGCGGTGACGATGCGTCCGGTGCGTGAAAATATGCCCCACGGCTTCCGGCGGTCGGTTAGCTCCAGCCGGAACCGTCCAAGCCGGCGGGTGCCGCACCTGAACCGGCGGATTGCTGCCGCGTTTCAGCCGCACTGGCCTCGCGTGCTGGCCATCGGGCTGCTGATACTGGTTACCGCCGGGTTGGGTGTGGTGAATCCCATCCTGATACGAGTGGTGTTTGACTCGGCGCTGTTCGTGGACGGCGGGCCGAACCTGCCACTGCTGTGGACGCTGGCCGCTGCCATGGGCGGTGTGGTGGTGGTGACGGGCAGCCTGGGGGTGCTGCAAACCTGGATGACGCAGCAGGTGGGCCAGCGGGTGATGCGGGATTTGCGCGACCGGCTGTACTCGCACCTGCAATCATTGTCGCTGGGGTTCTTCACGTCGCAGCGCACGGGAGAGATACAGAGCCGGGTGGCCAACGACGTGGCCGGTATCCGCGTGGTCGTGACGGGCACGGTCAGCAACATCCTGTCCAACGTCGTCATTCTCATCAGTACGCTGGTGGCAATGACCATAATATCGTGGGAGTTGACGGTAGTGGCGGTGGGTATCACGCCGCTGTTCGCCGTGTTCAGCTACCTGGTGGGCAAACGACGACGGGCCATGTCGGCGCTGGTGCAGGAATCCACGGCGGAGATGACGGCCATCACCCAGGAAACGCTGTCGGTGTCCGGCGTGATGCTGGCCCGGCTCTTTGGCGCCCAACGCCGTGAGGTCGCCAGGTTCCACGACCAGAACGTGCGGCTGTCGGGTCTGGAGATACGGCGGGAGATGACCGGGCAGGCGGTGTGGGCCGGAATGCAGATATTCTTCTCGCTGACGCCGGTGGTGGTGTACGTGATAGCCGGTTACATCATCTACGGCAGCATCGGGCAGGGCGGCGTTACGCCGGGGACGATAGTGGCTTTCACCACGCTGCAAACCAGACTGTACTTCCCAATCAGCACGCTGTTGCGGACTTCCGTGGAACTGCAATCGTCGCTGGCGTTATTCGAGCGGATCTTCAGCTACCTGGACATCCGGCCGGACATTGCTGATGCGCCGGACGCCGTCGCTATGCCGATTGAGCGGGTTGAAGGCCGGGTGACCCTGCGGGACGTGCGGATGAACTACCATCCGGCCAGCCTGGCGGCGGACGCCTATGAGATTGAGGATGAGGGGCAAGAATTCTGGGCGCTGGACGGGGTGAACCTGGAAGTGCAGCCCGGCCAACTGGCGGCGCTGGTTGGCCCCAGCGGGGCGGGCAAAACGACGATTTCGTATCTGATACCACGTCTGTACGACCCTACGTCCGGGGAGGTCAGCATCGACGGGGTGGACGTGCGGCGCATCAAGCTGGAGAATCTGGCCCGCATCATCGGTTACGTATCCCAGGAGAGCTACCTGTTTCATGCGTCCATCCGCGAGAACCTGATGTACGGCAACCCGGAGGCTACCGAGGAGCAACTGCACGATGCCGCCAAGGCGGCCTACATTCACGACCGCATCATGGAGTTTCCCGACGGCTACGACACCATAGTCGGCGAGCGCGGCTACCGGCTTTCCGGAGGTGAGCGGCAGCGGTTGTCTATCGCCCGGGTCATCCTGCATGAACCACGCCTGCTGATACTGGACGAGGCCACGTCGTCGCTGGACACCACCAGCGAGCGGTACGTTCAGGCGGCGCTGGAGCCGCTGATGAAGGGGCGTACCACCATCGCCATCGCCCACCGCCTTTCCACCATCGTGGCGGCGGACGTGATTTTTGTGGTGGACCGGGGCCGGATTGTGGAACGGGGCACGCACTACGAACTGCTGGCCCAGGGCGGGCTGTACGCCCAGCTGTATGACGAGCAGTACGAAAGCGGCGGCGTGGAGTGCATCTGTGAGGACGGCGTGGTGCTCACCGGCGGCAACGTGCGCCTGCCGGTGGCGGTATAGACGGTGCGACCTGGGAACGCGGGTAGGGGCGAGGCATGCCTCGCCCCTACATAGCCACAACGGAGGAAAGGTAATGACACAACCATCCAATAAGGAGCGCATCCGGCTGCGGGTGGCCTTCCGCAATATGTTCTACACCACGATATACGTTGCCGTGGAGGGCGGCTTCCTGGCGGACCAGGGCCTTGACGTCGATTTTGACCACATACCGGCCGGGCGGGCCAGCACGGATCTGCTCAAGGCGGGTGAAATTGACATAACCCAAAGCGGGATCAGCCGCAGCTTTATGGACCTGGACGCCGGGAGCAGCGACCCTCCGCTGCACGTGGCGGAGATCAACCAGCGGGACGGGTTTTTCCTGCTGTCCAAGCGGCCCACCGACAACTGGCGTTGGGCCGAGTTGACGGGCGCCACGCTGATTCCGGTGGGCTTCACGCCGGTTCCCTATACGACGTTGCAGGCGGCGATGCGGTGGCACGGGGTGGACCCGGCCAGCGTGAACCTGCTGGGCGGTCTGTCCGCCGAGGAGATGCTGGGCACCTTCCGCGACGGCGGCGCCGACTACCTCCAGGTTCCCAACCCTTTCGCGGTGCAGCTGATGCGAGAAGGCTCCGGCCACCTGGCGGCTGCGTTGGGCATGGAGAGCGGCTTCGTTTGCTACAGCAGCTTTGCGGTTACGCCGGCGTATTTGGCCGAGAATCCCGATACAGTTCAGGGATTCGTGAACGGTTACGCTCGCGCCCAACGCTGGGTTGCGGACAGTCCCGCCGAGGCGGTGGCGGACCGCATCGCCGGCGTATTTCCAGAATACGAGCGGGAGGTATTGACGGAAGGCGTACAGCGGTACAAGGACGCTGGCGTGTGGGCAACCGACCCGACCATCACGCGGCACGGGTTTGACCGGATGCGGGACGCGCTAATCTCCGGCGGGCTGGTGCGGGAAGCGCATCCCTACGAGAGCATCGTGCGGCCGGAGTTCGCGGAGCGGGCGGTGGCGGGTTTGGCGTAGGCGGGCTGTCGGCGGTATGCTATGCCGAAGTAGTCTGAACCCCATTACCGGCGAACTGAGACTGAGGTAGACATATGAAGTTTTGGCAAATCACTGTGATTGCAATAGCGCTGATTCTGCTATCAGTCGCAGCGTTACGCTGGATGCCAGGGGCATTCTCAGCCGTGAGCGATTCGGAATGGCTTGCGGCAGTCATTTTCGGTTTCTTTTTCGGCGGCGCCGCAATTTCGGGCGGCATAGTCTATGGCGTATGGTGGCTAGGCGACCGTGGCTGACTCGGGCGCAGGCCGGTTGAAACGTTCATATGAGCGTAACTTGGGACATTCCAGGTTTTGGGCCGGAGTGGCAGCGGCGCTCTTGGGCGCGTTCCTGTTGTTCATAGCCGAAGAGTTGTGGGAGATTTCCCGAGACCCGAAATTGTCCATCCCGGTGGACGAAGCCGCATTTGTAGTCGGCGTGGTTATATTGACTGCCGCGTTTGGGGTCAGCTGTACTATGTCGTTAATGTTCGTGATTTTTTACCGGCGCAGCTATGCTGAGCTCGCCCGCATCGAACAGGAAAACCAGGAGGCATCACCATGAGGCTGGAAGGCAAGGTTGCGATTATCACCGGCGGCGCAAGGGGGCAGGGGGCCACCGAGGCGCGGATGTTCGCTCAGGAAGGGGCGAAGGTGGTTATTGGCGACATCCGCGATGAGCTAGGGGCGCAGGTGGAGACGGAGATCCGCGAGTTGGGCGGTGAGGCGGTTTATCTGCACCTGGACGTTGCCAATGCCGACGACTGGCAGCGGGCGGTAGAAAGCGCCGAGCAACAGTTCGGTAAGGTGGACGTGCTGGTCAACAACGCCGCCATCGTGCTGCGCAAGGACATTGAGGAGACCACCGGCGAGGACTGGGACAATATCATGGAGATCAACGCCAAGGGCGTCTTTCTGGGCACCAAGGCGGTGATTCCCGCGATGCGGCGGGCCGGCGGCGGCAGCATCATCAACATTTCGTCCATCAGCGGGCTGGTGTCCATCGGGCCGCCGGCGTACATTGCCACCAAGGGGGCGGTGCGTCTGTTCACCAAGTCCACTGCCGTTCAGTACGCATCGGAGAACATCCGCGCCAACTCGATTCACCCGGGCAGCGTGGACACCGATATGCGGCGCGAGGGCATGGGTAGTCAGACGGCCGAGGAGATCCAGGCCCGCATCGACCAGATACCGCTGGGACGGGTTGGCACCACCGAGGACATTTCCTACGGCGCGTTGTTCCTGGCATCCGATGAATCATCCTTCATGACCGGAAGCGAACTCGTCATCGACGGCGGTTACACCGCCAAGTGAAGATGTGCGTATGACCGCATAAAGGAGCTGTCAGCAATGCTCAACCTGGCCGAAGAGCTACTGCTTCTGGTTATGGATGAAGGCAGCGGCGAAGCTGCCAGCGTTCCGGCGCGCACGCTGGGATACGCCCTGGCCGGGGCGGCCCTGCTGGAACTGGCCCTGCAAGGTCGCATCAATGCCAGCCTTGATACCCTGGAAGTAGCCGACTCCACACCGCTGAATGACAAACTGCTGGACCCGGTTCTATCCGACATCGTGGCGGTATCGAAGGACGGTAACCGCAACCCTGAATTCTGGGTGCGGCGGGTGGCCGAACGGTCGGAAGAGCTGCGCTCGCTGACGCTGGAACGACTGGCGGCGGCCGGCGTCGTGGAGGCGGACGACGCCGGGTTCTTCTCTCTCTCGCGTCTGGTGGCTCGGGGCCGGCGCCACCCTGCAACCGGCGGCCAGCACGAGCGAGAGGTGTGGTTTAGGGTGTGGCGCGCTATTTTCAGCGACGACATTCCCGACACGCGGGACGTAGTTATTATCAGCCTGGCCCAGGCCTGCAACATATTCCAGCGGATACTGCCACCTATGGGATATGCGGAAGCGCGCGGGCGGATTGAGCTGATTTCCCGGCGTGAACCGTTGAGCCGGTCGGTCATCGACGGGATTCGCAACTTGACGCTGGCGGAAGCTTACGCCCGGCGTCGCGCCATACAGGAGAAAGGCGGCGGCTGGCCACGGGCATCAGGGCATTTGCCCATCATCGGCCACGCGCTGCAATTCCGCAACACGATAAATGGATTTTTGACGGAACAGTATCGGAACCTGGGGCCGGTATTTGAAATATCGCTATTGGGCAAAAAATGGCTGGTACTGGCGGGGCCGGAAGCCAATCGATTTTTGCTGCAGGAAGGTAAGAATTGCCTGAATACCGACCACGTGGCATGGCAGGGATTTGCCCAGCAATTCGGCAGCACCAGGGCCCTGGCCGGGATGGACGGCCCGGAACACACGCGCCTGCGACAGCTCATGCGGGACGGCTACTCCCGGGGGCAGTTGGTGAAGGATCTGCCCCAGACCGTGGCCATTGTGGAGAATGAGATGCGGCAATGGCCGGAAAATCGTCCGGTTTCAGTTTATCCCAGCGTGCAGCGTATGGTGGTGGAGCAACTGGGCACGCTGATGTCCGGCATATCTCCTCAGGGACGTCTGGAAGATATACTAACCTTTGCCCATGCGCTGGAAATGGTCTATATGGCCAGAATGTACCCGAGATTTATGGCGCATACGCCAAAGGTGCGGCGGGCGCGCCGTCGGGTCGAAGCGCTCTTTGAGCGGGTGCTGGCCGCCCACGAGCCGACGCTGCGCGCCGGGGGAACGCCAAACCTATCTGACACCCTGATGGAAATGCGACACTCGGCGCCGGACTTCATTACGGATACCGACCTGTTCGTCGATGCCATGGGCCCATTTCTGGCCGGAGCGGACACCTCATCCTCAGCGACTTCCTTCATGCTCTACTCGCTGCTGAAACACCCCGACGTGCTGGAGCGGGTGCGTGCCGAGGCCGATGAGCTGTTTGGCGACGGCCCCCCAACGGCGGCCGGCATAAACAATATGCCGGTCACCCAGCGCGCCATTCAGGAAACGCTGCGGCTTCATCCGGTCGTGCCGGTAATGGTGCGAACGGTGGTGAACTCTTTTGAATTCGCCGGCTACTGGATACCCGCGGGGACGTCGGTGTGGGTGGCGATGCCGGTGTCGCATCATTTACCGGAGCTGTACCCGGATCCGGAGCGTTTCGATATTGACCGCTTCCTGCCGGAACGCCGGGAGCATGGGCAGCCGGGAGCATACGCGCCCTTCGGTTTCGGGGCGCACAGCTGCCTGGGACAGGGGGCGGCGCAGGTCCAGATGACGCTCATCATCGCGACGATCCTGCACCGGGCGGAAATTGCGCTGGACCCGCCCGATTACCAGATGAAACTGGATTCTATACCCATACCTACCCCGAACCGTAGCTTTAAAGTCCGGTTGACGCGATGGCGGTCCAGCGGTTCATCCGTTGCGCTTTCATCGGCGATGGTCTGAATGGCCCGCACACCAGGCGCAAGCGTCCGAACCGCGCCCATCGCCGCCATCGTGCCGGATGCGTAAACCGTCGAGCTAAACCTTAGACCACATCCATGCTCCAACTTGGCCCGACCGGCGGCTTTCCGTTGCCGAAATTTGACGATAGTCACACCATTTGCTAGATTCTGCGCGCAAATTTGCAAGGTTTCGGAAGCAGGTGATTACCAAATGGCAACTCAATCCACCATGGCCCGCAATCCCATGCGAATTAGGGACGAGGCTATACCGTTGCCGTCACGGGATGACGGCTATGCTACTGTGATGTTGGTAGGAACTACCGGAGCAGGGAAAACGACGGTCTTAAGGCAATTAATCGGTTCGGATCGTTTCCCACCGACTTCAACCTCCCGTACCACGACCTCAGACATCGAAATTGTGACCGCTGAAGGGTCATACGAAGCCGTCGTAACTTTCATGGACCAACGCGAGGTTGTGGACGAGATCGAAAAATGCCTGCATAACGCTTGCCGCACAGCGGTTACTGAGGATAGAGACGACCGAGTCGCTCGTGCCCTGTTGTCGCCACCAGAACAGCGATTCCGATTGAGTTACCCATTGGGGAGATGGGAACCAAATGAAATTTCGGCACAAAGTGAATTGGTGGGCACCTCTGGTAACACATTGAGCGACTACGAAGCTACCAGTGCCGAAGAAAAGGAAGAAAATCAAGAAATTTTGGAATCTTTCATTAGCAAGATAAGGTCAATAACCTCACGTGTAATGGAGAAAACAGACGCCGCTGGATCAACATTAGCTGATGCTAGAGGAGCTGGCGAAAGGGATGCTTGGATGAGTCTGTTCTCCGAAACACTAGAAACAGACGAGGTTCTCCAAGAACTGGCTACTGAGGTTCTCGGAAAAATCCACGAGCGATTTGCCTGGATTGAGACTGGCGAATTCACCTTTGATGAGAACGATTGGCCATTAGCATGGCAGTATCGTTCCAGCGACAGTGATGATTTCCTAACAGAAGTCAGGTGGTTTTGCGGTAACAACAGTCAGCAGTTTGGCCGCCTACTCACCCCATTGGTCAATGGGGTTCGAGTACGTGGGCCATTCACGCCCGCCGATATACGACTACAGACAGACCGTAAATTAGTCATTTTAGATGGCGAAGGTCTCGGGCACCGTGCACAGTCAGCCACCAGCATAAGGTCTGAAATCACCGATCGTTTCTCCCTGACTGATGTGATTCTGCTGGTAGACAATGCGCAACAGCCTATGCTAGCTGCTCCTCAGGAATTGGTTAAAGCGGCAGGAAGCACGGGCTATGCCGGCAAATTGGCTTTCGCATTCACTCATTTTGAGAATGTGACCGGCGACGATTTATACACCATAGAAGACCGCGAAGACCGAGTGCGCAATCCCGGACGTGACGCGGTCGAAACTATGCGGAGCATTGTTGGGGACGACGTGGCAGAGGACCTGCTAGAGCGGGTAGAGGACTACACATTTTTTCTGGAAAGCATGGATAAGCCCACCGCTCAGTTGCCAAACTATAGCATCGGCGAGATGCGCAGGTTGCTGGACGCAATAGAAGAGGCTGCCCACCCCGAAGCCAAGGCCACGGCTAGAATTAGGCTGTCCAGCAGGGACTTGGACATGGCAATTAGTGATGCCGTAGCTAGGTTTCATGAACCATGGCAAGGTTGGTTGCATGGGAGACATACTGACTATCCCAAGGAACACTGGACCAGGATCAAAGCACTCACTTTGCGCCTGACGATCGGCTTGAACGGATATGATAGCCTCCGGCCTGTTGATGACCTACGCTCTAGATTGCAGGATGGCGTTTCGCGGTGGCTGAATCGGCAAGCGTCGGCAATTGATGACGACGCGACGCAGGACGAAAGGCTGGCAGCTCTCACTGTCATACGCCAACGGGTGTATGCGCCGTTACAAAGTATGGCGGAGCAAAGAATCGCGCGTCGAAACTTAGCGGCTTGGGAGCGGGCTTACGATCACAGAGGGACAGGCTCCAGTTATCGCAGGGCGGACGATATAGATGCCATTTACAGAAGGGCAGCACCAGCCATTGGCTTTGACAAAAGCTCGGATGCCCAAGAATTGCTAAACCTTGTATATGCGGCCATACAGGCCGCTGCAGAAGAAGTTGACGGTCGGTTGGAGTAGCCCCAAGGGAACTGGGCAAATCAGTACCGGAGGCGATGATTTGGCAACCAATTACCAAGCCGACACCGTTATTCGCCGGGCTAACGTCATCACTATCGACCCGGCGCAACCCAGAGCCACCGCCGTTGCTATGCGCGACGGGTGGTTCATCGCCGTGGGCAGCGATGCTGATGTGGAAACGCTGATTGGGCCGGGCACCAAGATACTGGAACTGCCGGGCAGGACGGTGCTCCCCGGTTTCATTGACGCGCATATTCACGTGCTCAGCAGCGGGACGCGGCACGTTATGGCGGCCGACTGCTCCCTGCCCACCATTGGCGACATACAGGATGCCCTGCGGGAGCGGGTGGCGGCTACGCCGGCGGGCCAGTGGGTGCAGGGCTTCAAGTTTGACGACACCAAGACGGCGGAGAATCGCTTTCTGCGCCGGGAGGACCTGGATGCCGTCAGTACCGATCACCCCATACTGGTGGCCCACCGGGCGGGGCACGTCTATTACGGCAACTCGCTGGCGTTGGAGCGGGCGGGCTACCACGACGAGTCGCCCGATCCGCCGGGCGGACGGCTGGGGCGCAGCCCCGATACCGGCCGGCTGGACGGTGTCATTTACGAGCGGGCTGCCGACGACCTGCGGGAAAATCAGCTGCCGGTGGAATCCGCCGATACGCGGCGGGACGGCCTGCGCGTCATCTGCGAGATGCTGAACCGGGCCGGTTTGACCAGCGTTCACGACGCCCGGGTCACCGACTATGAGTTGCGGACCTATCAGGAGGGCCGGGACGCCGGTGATCTCACCCTGCGGGTCTATGCCCTGATGTGGCACCGCTACTTCCCCGCCCTGCGGGACGCCGGCATCAAGGCCGACATGGGCGACGAGCGGCTGCGCATTGGCGGCATCAAGATGGTGGCCGACGGCGCGATAGCATCGCGCACGGCCTACCTGTCGGAGCCTTACGTGGGCAGTTGCTGCGACCACGGCATCCTGACCATGACCGGGGACGAAATCGCCGGCAACGTCATGGAGATGCACGCCGCCGGTTTCCAGGTGTGCATCCACGCCAACGGCGACTCGACCATCGACCTGGTATTGCAAGCCTACGAGGCGGCGCAGGCGGCCTATCCCAGATCGGACCCACGACACCGGGTGGAGCACTGCACTTTGGTCAATCCCGACCTGCTGACCCGGATGAACCGGTTGGGCGCGGTGGCGACGCCCTTCTGCACCTACGTCTATTACCACGGCGAGAAGATGCAGTTCTACGGTGAGGAGCGCCTGCAATGGATGTTTGCGCAGCGGTCCTTCATGGACTACAACGTGATGTCCACCGGCGCTACCGACTACCCGCCGGGGCCGTTCGAGCCGCTGATGGGCATTCAGAGCTGCGTAACCCGCACCGACAGCGAAGGGCGGGAATGGGGATTGAACCAGCGGATTTCTGTGGAGGACGCGCTGCGCATCTACACCCTCAACGGCGCTTACGCCGGCTTTGAGGAGAACCTTAAGGGCAGCATCGAGGTGGGCAAGCTGGCCGACCTGGTGGTGCTGGGCGCGGACCCCACGGCAATAGATCCGTTCGGCATCAAGGACATTCCGGTGGAGCGGACAATCCTCGGCGGGCGGACGGTGTACGAGGGTTGACCGCGCGGAACATCGTCAATACGCATCGGTCAGTTTATCGACCTGGCGGTACTGTCCATCCGGACCTATCACGGTTAAGAACACTGTATCGGACCCTTGGTTGTCCTCGGGACCGTACTGGAGGACAACCCCATCAATGTCAATTGGACCGGCATTGCGGATGGCGTCGAGGAAGCACTGGCGGCTGACGACACTGCCGCACATTTCCAGTCCGGCGATGGCCAGGCGTCCGGCCAGGTAGCCTTCCAGTGACACGAATCCCGGAATTGCGTTGGGATCGTACTCCACCAGCGCGGCCCGGTATCCGGCGACCGCGGGGACGCTGGTATCTTCGGGAAAGGGCACAACCTGGGTGACGTAAACTCCTTCACCTTCCGGGCCGAGTTCCCTGGCCAGGGCTTCGCCGCCCACGAAAGAGATTGCCATGAATACGGGGTCGATACTCTGGCGTATCTCAGTGATCGTGTTGGCGACCGGAGCGTAGGCGCCAATCAATATTACTGCTTCGGGGTCGGCATCAACGATGTGGAAAACGGCCCCGTGTACGGCGGTGGTATTGCGTTCGTAATGCCCCGACGCTACCGGCTCAAGCCCCCGGCGTTCCAGTGCCAGGCGCGTTCCTTCCAGTCCGGCCTGCCCGTAAGCATCGTTCTGATAGAAGACGGCAACCCGCGTTATTCCCAGGTCTTCGGTGAGGCGAGCCACCATCTCTTCGGTTTCCTGGTAGTAAGACGCCCGCAGATTCAACACGTTGTCCAGTTCGGGATTGCGCAGAAACTCGGCGCCGGTGAATGGGGCGATGAAGGGCGCGCCGGCGTAATCCGCCGACAGAAACGAGGAGCGAGACGTTGGGGTTCCAACCGCCCCGATCAGCGCGAAAACGTTGCTTTCATAGATCAAGCGCTGGGTGTTGGCAAAGGCCGCGTCGCTTTCGTAGCCGTCGTCCAGGGACTCAAGCTCCATCCGGCGCCCGTGAACGCCCCCGGCCTGGTTGGCCTGGCGGAACGCCGCCAGTATTCCCAGGCGCATTTCCGTGCCCAGATGTTGTGCTGGACCGCTGAATGCAGCGGACTGCCCGAATACGATGCGGTCATCGTACACGCCGGGGTCGGCTTGCCCCGGTTCAGGAGGGAGGGTCAGCGCGACGGCGTTTCCGGCATCTTGGCTTGGCGGCGAGGCCACCGGGGCAGTGGCGCAAGCCGCGCCGAGCGCGACAGCCGCGAGCGCTAATATCAGGGTAACGCCCGCCCAAGGCGAGGTGAGTTTCCTCGCCGGAGCCGTTCGTTTGATCCAGTGCATCAACGTGAAATTATAAGGCCGGTGGCCGTCGCTCATGCCAGGGCGTGGCCTGTTCGTAGGCGTAGGCGGCGCGGAATATGGCGGCCTCGCCCAGGTGCGGCCCGCCAATCTGCAATGCCAGAGGCAGCGCTCCATTCTCTCGGTCAGGAGCCGCCGGGTCGCTGGTGAACCCGCAGGGGATGCTGATGGCGGGGCAGCCGCTGAGGCTGTACAAGCCACGGAAACTGCCCTCGCGCAGAGCGGCGGCGGCCATTTCCTTGCTGCTGACCACCGGAGGCTCGTCGGACAACAGGCCAGCCGGGCCGGTGGAGGTGGGCTGCAACAGCAGGTCAACGTCGCGGAAGGCCGCTATCACCTGGCGGCGCACCATGGCGCGAAGTTTCACCGCCTTGTAATACACCTGACCCGGTATCAGGTTGCCCACGGCGAAGGCCACCCGGGTGTTGGGGTGGTAGTCCTCAAACCGTTCGCGGAGCCACTCGGGGTTGAGGCTGACCCGCTCGGTGCTGGTGATGGTGCGGACAATGGGGCCGGTCTGTGGAGTGATGGGTATGCTCACGGGCACGACCTCGGCGCCCAGTTCCCGGAACACTTCGGCGGCGGCGGCCACCGCGTCGCGGCTGCGGTCGTCCAGCCGGAGGCCGTGCCCGCCCATCAGTTCCTGCACCACGCCAATGCGCATACCCCGGACGCCGGCGTCCAGCCCGTCCAGGTAGTCGGGCACCGCTTCGGTTCGGCTGTAGCGGTCTTTGGGGTCGTGGCCGGCGATGACCTGCAACGTCAGGGCGCAGTCCGTAACGGTGCGGGAAATAGGGCCGATGGTGTCGGTGGACCAGCTGGCGCCGTCCACGCCGGCCCGGCTGACCCGCCCCCAGGTGGGGCGGATGCCCACCAGGCCGCAATTGGCGGCGGGGCCGCGTATGGAGCCGCCGGTGTCCTCGCCCAGGGAGGTGGCGCACAGGAAGCCGGCGGTGGCGGAGCCGCTGCCGGTGCTGGAGGTGCCGGGGTTGCGGGCGGTGTCCCAGGGGTTGCGGGCCGGCCCGAAGTGACTGCTGATGGGATCGCCCAGGGCGAACTCGCTCATGTTGGTCTTGCCGATGATGACGGCGCCGGCGTTTTTCAGCTTGGCAACAACGGTGGCGTCAGCATCGGGAACGAAATCGGCGCGGAGTTTCGAGGCGTCGGTGGTGCGGATGCCGGCGGTGTGGATCTGGTCCTTGGTGCCCACGGGCACACCGTGGAGGGGGCCACGGAAGTTGCCAGCGGCGGCTTCATCCTCCAGGAGTTTCGCGTCGGCGCGGGCCTCGTCGGCGCAGATGGTGATGTAGGCGTTCAGCCGGTCGCCCACCGCGTCGATGCGGTCCAGGTATGCATCGACGGCCTCAACGGGCGATACCTCGCGGGCGCGGATGGCGGCGGCCAGTTCGGAGGCGGAGAGGAAGGGAATCTCGGCGGGGGTCATATTGCATCCTCCATATCGGCCGGCAGGGTTACGGCGACGTACTCTTCCAGGTTGAAGCCGGGCGGATTGATGGCGGCCATCTCTTCCAGCATGGCGTTCAGGCTGTGGGTGACCTGGGTCAGCTCCGGTTCCTGGAGGGAGAGGCCGACGGCTTTGGCGAGAGCCTGGATTTCTTCGTTGTTCAAATCGCTCATGATGACACCGATATTTCACTCCAATGGGTTAACGATTTCAAGAAACGGAAACTTGCGGAAATCGCCGTCTAGAGTGCAGATTTGGGTGATGCCATGTTCCCGCATCAGCACGGCGGTGTGCAAGTCGTGCACCAAGTTGCCGCGCACCTCTGGCACTTCTCGGGCTACTCGTGACAAGACTGAAAGATGGCGAGCAGTATGACGCAACAGAAAAAATCCTGGAGAATCCAGCAGTGAAGTCAGGAAACTCGCTCCGTTGCTCAAACTCCAGGGATTGCTCAATACCCGAGGGTGGGTAGTCACCCTGAGGAACTCGTAACAGATATTCCAAGTCAGATACGCGGCGGCGTGTCCCGCTCGCGCGTTCTCAACTCTCTGCAAGCAAGCAGTATGGAACTCTGACCTATCATCCACAGTGTAAATAAGCACGTTGGTGTCATATACCATAGCTTCTACTCCTCCATGGCACGATAAAGTTCGTCTCGATTGGATATGTCAATAAGCATCTCGCCAAAATTCCAAGTTGGCAGTTTTGGGAGAGGCTCAGCAGAAGCCTTTTCCGGAGCCGCTTCCTGGCCATCGTCCAGGATTCGGAGGATGCCGGCCTCCGCCAGCGCCGATGCCGTGGTGCCCCGGCGTTTCGCCTCCGCTTGCAGCCGCGCCACGACAGTTTCGTGGAGGTTCAATGTCGTTTGCATGATGTCACGCCCTATCCATGATTTGCACTTGTTAGATTACACCGTCTGCCCCGTAAAGCGCCAACTTTCCAGCAAGGCCGCCGGCACGTGTATGGCGACGCCGGCCTCGTTCAGGTTCAGGCGAGCGGTGTTCGAGAGGGCCTGGCAGCCGGCCAGCGCATCCACGTAGCTTTGGGTGAAGCGCAGGTTTTTGATGGGCGTGGTGAGTTCGCCGTTTTCGATGAGGAAGGTTCCGTCCCGGGTCATGCCGGTCATCACGCAGCCCCGGTTGTGGGAGAGACGGGTGTAGTAAAAGCGCGTGATGTAGAGGCCCCGTACCACCGAGGCTATCAGCTGCTCGGTGGTACGGTCGCCGGGGCGCATGAAGAGGTTGGTCGCCGTGGGGCCGCCCGTTGCGCCGCGCTGGTGTCCGGTGGAGGCGACGCCGGCCTTGGCGGCGGTGTAGGTGTTGTGAACGGGGCCTTGCACCACGCCGTCCGCGACGATGCTCACGCTCTGCCGAGGGACGCCCTCGGCATCAAAGGGTACGGGCCATCCGGACGGGTCCGATCCGTCATCGTGGATGGATACCAGGGGACTCATCGCCGGCCGGCCCAACACGTCGTTCATCCAGCTGCGCCCGTCCTGCACCATCTGGGCGCCCATGCCGTAGAAGCTGAGGGCTTCCAGCATATCGTCCACGGCATAATGCTCCAGCACCACGGGGTAATCGCCGGGTTCGAGATCCTGCGGGTTGCGGCCACGCAGCGCTTTGCCGATAGCTTCGTCGGCTAATGCTTCGTTATCGAAGTCGCCCATGCGCCACCCTCCGCCCTTGGACCAGCCCGCCGAGTCGTCGCTGCGAGCGGTGACGAGCAGACCGGAGAAGGAACCAACGTGGTAGGCGTCGGCGCCCCGGGTGCTGACCACGGCCAATTCGGTAGCTCCGGTCCGACAGAACCCGGCGGCGTCCAGTGCGAGTTCGGCGGCCTTGCGGCACACCATGCCGGCTACCTCCGCACGTTGTTCCGCGTCGCACGCGGCGGTGGCGGCGTCGTAGGCGGCCACGGACTGGATGGCGGACGGTTCCGGCAGGCCGGGAAAGTCGGGGTCTTCGGGCATCAGGCGGGCGAAATCGGCGGCCTGGCGCACCGCGTCGGCCAGGCCAGCGGCGGACAGGTTGTTGGTGACGGCGCGGCCCTGTCGCTTGCCGATGGCGACGCGGACGTGGGCCACGGCGTCCTGGTGGGCCACGTTCTGGTGGATGCGGTTGTTGGCGAAACGGGTGAGGGCCTGCTGACTGGCGGTCAGGTAGATGTCGGCGTCAGCGCCGACCGGGCAGTGGCGCAGGGCGTCCATCAAAAGAGGGCGAATGTGGTCGGGGCTGAGCATTAGCGCATCACGCCGACGCGGACGTTGCGGAAGCGCGAGGGGCTGGCGCCGTGGCTGGTGTGGGCGATCTGGCCGGGCTGTCCCTTGCCGCAGCGGGGGGTGCCCCAGAGCTGCCAGAGGTCCGGCCTGCAAACGGCGTCGCAGCTACGCCAGAACTCCGGCGTGATGCCGGTGTAGGTGCAGTTGCGGAGCAGACGGCCCAGCTTGCCGTTCTTGATTTCGCGCCCCACCTCCGTGCCGAACTGGAAGTTGTAGCGGCGGTCGTCGATGGACCAGGAACGGTTGGTTTCCAGGTAGATGCCGTCATCGGTGTCGGCGATCAGGTCTTCCAGTCTCCACTGACCGGGCAGCAGGCTGACGTTGGTCATGCGGATGAGGGGGATGCGGTTCCATGACGACGCCCGCATACAACCGTTGGACGGCAGGTCCAAGCGTGTCGCCGATTCGCGGGACATCAGGTAGCCGACGAATTGCCCGTTGCGGATGATGTCGGTGGCCTGGGCCGGCAAGCCCTCGTCGTCCCAGCCGAAGGTGCCCAGGCCGGAGGGCGTGGCGCTGTCGGCGGTGATGTTGACGTGCTCGGAGCCGTACTGGAAATCGTGAAGCAGATCCGGCGTCAGGAAGGACGTTCCGGCAAAGGCGGCTTCGTCGCCCAGGGCGCGGTCCAGCTCGACGGCGTGGCCGCAGGATTCGTGGATTTGCAGGGCGAGCTGGCTGCTGTCGATTATCAGATCGGTGGTGATGTCAGTGGGGCAAGGGTCGGCTGTGAGCAGTTCGGCGGCCTCTTCGGCGGTGCGGCGCGCGTTGCCGGGAAGGTCCATGGCGACGACGTACTCCCAACCGGCGCACCCCTGCTGGCGACCGTGGGATTGGGGATAGGAACGGCGTTGGGTCTCGCCGTTGCCCACGGCCGTGGCCTGGACGCCGCCGCCGGCTTCGTAGATGGTCTGACTCACCAGCGCGCCCTCGGTGTTGGCGAAGGTGCGATCCTCGCGGATGAAGACCACGTTGGCCATGCGGGCCGTTACCTGGGGAACGTCGGCCATTTCCGCGTCGGCGGCCAACAGGAGGGCCAGCTTGTCGTCCAGTGACACGGTGAAAGGGTCGATGTTGATGGGAGTGGCGTAGCTGCCTCGGCTGGTCACTGGAACGCCCAGCAGTTCGGCGACGGCCAGACCCGTGCCGTTCTGCCGGGCCGAGGCGCGGGCGATCTGCACGGCCTGGCCGGCGGCGTGGTTGGCGGCAGCAGTGGTCAACTCCCGCGTGGACGCGAAACCCCACGCGCCATCGTAAAGCGCGCGAATGCCCAGGCCCGCCGATTCATCAGCGGTCATCGTATCCACCACGCCGTTGCGGACGACGATGCGCTGCTCGCGGTTGGAGACCAGGCGGACGTCGGCGTACTGCGCACCCTGCTGGCGGGCGGTATCGAGGGCGGTGGCGATGAGAGGGTCCATATCGTCAATCAGATTCTGAGGGTTGTAATTCGCGTAACCCGGTCAGTGCGGCGCACAGCCGAGCGGATAGTAAGTCAACGTGTTTTGCCATGTCTGACGGCTTTACAGTCCATCCAGTTTGCCAATTCGTCGGTTCGTACTTTTCCACGAAATCGTCTTGCTCAAACCTTGCTATCCAGTCCGACAAGAACACCCGCACTTCGGGAATGTCAAATCCTTGGCCTACACGGAACGTAAATTGACCTTCATCGGTATCAGTAGGGCAATAGAACTGGGCTATGTTAATTGGATTGCGATAGACGGAACATCGACCTCCGATTCTGATACCACCGGGAGATCCTTGAATGTTTGCGCCTGCCCTCCGAGCATCATTAATCAGCTTCTCGGCTGCCGCTTGGACATCGGCGCCAAACGTTCCCAAGAACTCATCCACAGTCATGCTTCGCCGTCGGCCTGCGGTTGCGCCTGTAGCACCGTCACGCAATGGCTCAATCTGTCCGATGACCCGTGAGACCAGCGCATCTCCGAACTGGCCGGGATACTGTTTCACTTCAACGGCCAGCACTTCCAAGTTGTCCCGTGTCTGTTCGTTCAGGAACTTGACCACTCGCTCCAATTCGGGAGGTATCTCGTCAGCTACGAACAACAGGCGCAACCGATTAGCGTCCAAGTTAGTAGCCACCTGTTCCCAAAACGCGTCAACGTCTCGTTCATCATCACCCAATAGCTTGCTGATCACTTGGTCGGGTTGGTCTTGGGCATCTTCAAAAACCTGCCGTATATTATGCTGGGACCATACGCTGGCAGCAGTGGCCGCGTAGTCCAGCATCTGCCCGACGATGTTACGACGGATTTCCCGATTGGAACCGCGTTTCACCTCCACCAGCGTTGGCCGCGAGTGTTGATCAATCAGCAGGTGGTCAAGCGCCCAACCCTCAATCGGCATTTCGCGCTTGATGAGAATCCAGCGCAGCGGGTCGTCCGGGCGCATTTGCTCCCCGGCCAGCAGTTCGGGGTGCTGGCCAATCAGTTCCTGAAGCAACTCCTCCGTCTCGAATCGTTCTTCGGTCAGAGGCTCCAGCTCTCCGCTGGCGTTGCGTATGTAGATTTTTTCGGCCATACGACCCCACACTGACAGAAACGGCTCGTCCGATGACGAGATTGCCACGCTTCGCTCGCAATGACAAGAGCCGGCAGCTATACGGACAGACGGCGCCGATTCACCGGTGGGTAGCCGGGGTCGGCGGGCAGGCCCGATTGGCGGGCGGCGGTGGTAGCCAGTTTGTCGCATCGCTCGTTGTCTGGGTCGCCGCTGTGGCCGCGTACCCAGCGGAAATCGGTTGCGTGCTGCTCCAAGAGGTCCAGCAGACGTTCCCAGAGGTCGGGGTTGACCGCGGCTTCGCGCTTGTTGCGCATCCAGCCGTTCTGGCGCCACTTGGCCGCCCAGCCCTTGTTGACGGCGTCCACCACGTAGCGCGAGTCGGAGTAGAGGGTGACGCGGCAGGGACGGTTCAGTGCCTCCAGCCCGAGAATGACGGCCAGCAACTCCATGCGGTTGTTGGTGGTGAGGGCATAGCCGCCGGACAGTTCCTTGCGCCGTCCGTGGTAGTCCAGTATGACGCCGTAGCCGCCGGGGCCGGGGTTGCCCAGGCAGGCGCCGTCGGTGTGGATGGTTACGGTAACGGCTGGTTCGGCGTTCATGCGGGTGGATCAGGTGGCGCGATGCCCTGTTGCTGGAGTTGGGCTTCCAGTTCGCGGATGCGGGCGGCCTGGGCTTCGTTTTGGCGGTTGGATTCTTCCAAAGCCGCCTGCGTTTCGTCGAGAGCGGCCTGCGTTTCGTCCAGCGCATCCTCGGCTTCGTACAGGTTGCGCAGCCAGGTTTCGGTTGCCGGATCGTACAGCTTCAGCTCCAGCTCCGGTCGGACGCAGATGTCCAGTTCCAGGACGGAACTGTGGCCGCGCAGTATGCCCTCCTCGTCCGGAGCAATCGGAATGGGCTGATACTCTCCGTCCACAAGCCGCTCGCCTTCCAATCCCGGGGAGGAGAGCCTGCCGGTGGGGTCAAAGCGCCAGTATTCCGTCACGTTCAACGCCGCGTAGATAGCGCGCTTCTCCGTTATATCTCGCGAGTAGGTGCCCGGCGAAGCGATTTCCATGACAAAATCGGGCGTTTTGCCGTCCTCGCGCCAGACGATGTAAGAATCGCGCGGGTAGTCTTCCACGCCGAAGACAACGAGTACGTCCGGGGCTACGCGCACTTCATTGTCGTTCATGCGGTAGTACAGCAGCAGGTTGCCGGCAACATAAACATCGCTCCGGTCACGATAGCGGCGGCGCAACACGTGGACAGTTTCGGTCAGCGGCGTAAATTGCAAGTCGGATTCAGCCAAGGGTTCACCGTCCGAACTGGGATAGAAGATGTCGGGGTCGTCTTCCGAGAGGGGCCGGTTCAGCCCCGCCCGGATAAACTCGGCTACCCGTTTGGCAATCAGTTGCCCCTGGTCAAGTTGGGGCGTGGTGTCGGTTGTCATAAAATCTGCTCCGCTGGCGTTCAGTCGGCGGGATGGTGGGCGACCTGCCGCAACATGGCGCGGGTCAGGCCGACGCACTTGGGGCCGATTTTTGCGGCCCATTCGTCCTGCGCAGCGGCTTTCCAGGGTTCGGACTCGATGACCGACGGGCTGGCAATCTGGTACACGGCTACGTACTTGGGGAAGCCGTCGGCGTTGGTGGTCTCCACGCGGTAACGCCGGGCGCCCAGCACGCCGTCCACCTGGCACAGGCCGGGCAGGTGCACGGTGTTGTACAGGTGGTTGAATTCATCCTCGACGTCGCCGGGGATGTCGGTCCGCACCACGAAAATGTACGGGGCGCCGGCGGTTTCGTCGCCGGCGTCGGCGATGCGCTTGAGCATGGTGTGGGTGCGGTTGGTGGCATGGGGCCGGATCTTGGTGGCCCAATCGCCCTTTTCGCTTTCGGTCTGCCAGCCCGGGGAAGTGGGCACACCCGGGTCGTCCACGCCGTACAGGGCGGCGTAGCGAGCGAATTTCTCCGCGTTGGTGGACTCCAGGATGTAGCGGTCGCAGGAATGGACGCCCGGCGCGTTGCAGATGTACTTGGCGTGTTCGGTGTCGTACACGCGGTTGAAGTCTGCCTCGTGTTCAGCGGGGATGTCCATCTGGACGAGATAGGCGTAGTCAGCGGGCATGGCGGGGCCTCCGTGAGCGTGGCGTGATAGTTGTGGTGTCAGTCGCTGCGGACGTTGGTGAGGATGTGGATGGCGAGGTCGCGGCGGGCGTCATCGGGGGTTTGATTGAAGGCGGCGATGGCGGTTTCAACTTTGTCAATAAGTTCGGCAACATGGCATAGTAGGCGCAGCTGATGGCGTGGCGTAGTTCGGTTTGAGAAGGCGGCGCGCCGGCTGCGATGACACCGCTGACTAAGGCGCGAGCCAGGGCGACAAGCTCCAACGGATTCATTTGAGAACCCGCTCCTTGTTGAGTTCCCAGTCCCATTTGGCGACATAGTGCTGATGGATACTCAGATTGACGCCTAGTTCATCCAACTCCGGCTCAATGTCTAAGGGTAGGCCACTGGTGCGGTAGTGGTCCATATAAGCGTAGTCGCCCTCCCACACAATCCACGCTTCGAGATAGTCCTCCCCGTACCAGTCGTCGTAGCGTTGCCGGACGACGATGGGGTCGAAGTGGAGATGGGGCTGGAACCAGCCGTTGAGGGTGTCGCCGATGAGGGCGGCCACCCGGTCGGTGGTGTCTTTGGTAATCGTGGCCATGGCCCGGCTTCCTCCCGCGCAGTCCTTTTGAGAGAGAATGGTACAATGCCGCCGCAGCGACGACAACAGGGCGGTTGGCGTGGCATCCTGTGTTGGGTCGGTGGTGAATATGCAGACGGGAAACGACGAGACGGCGGGGCTGGAAAGGCTGGTTCCCGAACTGGCGAAGTTAGAGCAGCTGCTGGCCAAGGCGAAAGAGCAGCCGGCGGAGTTCGACCTTTTCGACATGCTCAACCTGTGGTGGCAGGAAGACATTCACTCGCGGACACTCACTTGGCTGTTGGATCCCAACGGTAGCCACGGTCTCAAGGACTACTTCCTCAAGAACTTTCTGCTCGCATCGTGCCCACCCCCGGGAGTGGACACGTCCAGCGATTGGACAACAGCAGAATCTCAAAGGGAATGGTATTGCGTGGTAGATGGTGGAGCCGGCTGGCTGGATATTCTCGTCGTGGATCGCAGCAAGAGGTTTGTTTGCGCCATAGAGAACAAGGTGTTCTCGCCCGAAGGTGGTAGGCAGCTAACCCACTACCGGACGGCGCTGGAAGCCGAATATCCTGACCCCGATTTCATCAAGCGCTACATATTCCTATCCCCCAGTGGTATGGAATCGCATTGGGAAGGGGAACGGAAATACTGGAATCCAATGACCTATGCCGCCATTTTGCAACTGGTGGGGCAGACCATTGACGACAACGTTGCTGTGGTCAGCGAAGACGTTCGTGTCTTCTTGCGGCAGTACGCGAACACGCTACGGAGGAAAATCGTGCCCGAATCCAATGAGATTGCTGAACTGGCTCGTAAAATCTACTTGGAACACAGGGAAGTCATCGAGTTGATACATCGTCACAAACCAAACTACCGCGACGACATGAAGCAGATCCTCAAAGAGGTGTTCGCGCAGAATAGCGGTTGGAAATTAGACCATGAATTTCCTTTTTACCTAGGGTTCCGGCATATGGATTGGGATAGCTATACTGCCTTCCGCACTGGAACTTGGTGGTGGAAGTCCTCTTCTCTGTTGGCGTTTCAACTTTATCTTGCGGAGGGCCCTCCTTCCATTTCTTTATACATATCACCCGGCACAGATGAAGCGGTACGCGAAGCAATACTCGCCAGCGTGAATCAAAACCCGGCAATCTTTAACCAGACGGGCCGGACCCTCACTGACGGGGGGATCGTGATTGACATGCGCGATGGCATCATCGACGAATCCGATCTTTCTCACTGGGACGACGGCACCACCCGCGCCAAAATCGAGGCGTGGGTGAAGAATTTCGCCGAGAACGAATTCCCGGCGATGAACGAGGTAATCGTCAACTGCCTGCGCGAGTATGAGTTAGAGAAGAACGGGGGTTAGTAGGTCAGCACGTCCGAGGTGGAATAGCTTCGAGCCGCGTGTAGCGGATGCCATGGGGCCACTTCACGTAGGATATTGATTCCAGTGGTCGGTATGTTACCGCCGATTTACACCCGGTTCATTGAAATTTAATGCTGGTGAAACCTTCCTTTTACGTCTGCGAAAACGAAGCGCAATAAAGGGCCTCTACGATTATCGGCAAGATAGTTGTAGAGGCCCTGAACTTTGACCAGCGTCACCCAAAAGCTGTTGATCCTGTCGCCGGAGGCGACCGCGACGCACTGTCCCTACTGCGCGTTGCAGTGCGGTATGACGTTGTTTGGGGATGGCGACGGAGACGTGGCAATCGCCGGCAACTCAGCGTTTCCCGTGAACCGGGGGGCGCTGTGCGTGAAGGGCTGGACGGCGGCGGCGACCTTGAGCCATCCGGAACGCCTGACGACCCCGCTGGTACGGGACGACGGCGGCGCCTTGCGTGAAGCTTCGTGGGATGAGGCGCTGGACCGGGTGGTGAGCGCCTTCCGAAGCGTGCAGGAACGCTACGGCAACAACGCGGTGGGCATATTCGGTGGCGGTTCGCTGACCAACGAGAAGAGCTACCTGCTGGGCAAGTTCGCGCGGGTGGCGCTTGGGACGGCCAACATCGACTACAACGGCCGCTTCTGCATGTCATCGGCGGCGGCGGCCGGCATCCGGTCTTTCGGCATCGACCGGGGCCTGCCCTTCCCGGTGGAGGACATCGGCCGCGCCGAGGTGGTCTTCCTGGTGGGCGACAACTCGGCGGAAACCATGCCGCCGCTGATGCAGTATTTCGAGGAGCAGCGGGCTGGCGGCGGCAAACTGTTGGTAGCGGATCCACGGTTGACGCCGACGGCACAGCGGGCGGATTTGTACCTGCGGCTGATACCGGGCACGGACGCCGCCTTGGCCAACGGGCTGCTGCACATCCTCATCAGGGACGGGATGATTGACGATGATTACCTGTTGGAGCGGACGGAGGGGTTTGACCGGGTGAAGGCGGAGGTGGCGACATATTGGCCGGAGCGGGTGGAACGCATTACCGGAGTGCCCGAGGCGGGGCTGACGCGGGCGGCGCACCTGCTGGGTACGGCGAAGTCCGCCATGATCCTGACTGGACGGGGCACGGAGCAGCAGAGCCAGGGCGTCAACAATGTATCGGCCTGCATCAACCTGGCCTTGGCGCTGGGCCTGGTGGGCAAGGCCAACAGCGGTTACGGCTGCCTGACCGGGCAGGGCAACGGTCAGGGCGGTCGGGAACACGGACAGAAGGCCGATCAGCTGCCCGGCTACCGGCGCATCGACGACCCGGCGGCGCGCCGGCACGTGGCCGCCGTGTGGGGTGTGGACGAAGCCTCTCTGCCCGGGCCCGGCAAATCGGCCTACGAACTGCTGGATTGCCTGGGACGGCCGGACTCCGAAGAATCAAAGGGCGTGCGCGCGCTGCTGGTGATGGGTTCCAACGTGGCGGTGTCCGCGCCCCATCTCAACAACGTGGCGGAACGGCTGAACGCGCTGGATTTCCTGGTGGTATCCGACTTCTTCCTCTCGGAAACGGCGGCGCTGGCCGATGTGGTGCTGCCGTCGGCGCAGTGGGCGGAGGAAGACGGCACCATGACCAACCTGGAGGGTCGGGTGATCCTGCGGCGGAAAGCCGGCGACCCGCCGGCGGGTGTCCGGGACGATGTTGCTGTGATCTGCGAACTAGCCCGCCGGCTGGGCAAGGGACGCCATTTTGAGTATGGCAGCAGCGAAGAGATATTCGAGGAATTGGGGCGCGCGTCGGCCGGCGGCCCCGCCGACTACTCCGGCATCAGCTACGCGAAGATTGACGCCAACGACGGGGTGTTCTGGCCCTGCCCGGACGACGGACATCCGGGCACGCCCCGTTTGTTCGCGGATGGTTTTCCCACCGCCAGCGGGCGGGCGCGGATGTTCCCGGTACGCCACGAGGCGCCCGCCGAGACGCCCGATGAAGATTACCCCCTGTTTCTCACCACGGGGCGCAACCTCTCCCAGTACCAATCGGGGACGCAGACCCGCCGCATCGCTGAGCTGTCGGAGATCAGCCGGGAGCCGGTGGCGGAGATGCACCCATCCACCGCCCGCCGCTACGGCCGGCGCGACGGCGACGCCGTGCGGCTGGCCACCCGCAGGGGCCACGCCGACTTCCGGCTGAAGGTTACTCGCGGGATACGGGAGGACACGGTGTTTGTCCCCTTCCACTGGGGAGGACGGCAGGCGGCCAACCGGCTGACCAACCCGGCGCTGGACCCGACCAGCCGGATGCCGGAGTTCAAAGTCTGCGCGGTGCGGATTGAAAGCGTGACGGATGTTGATTGCCAAGCGTAGGGGCGAATAATCATTCGCCCTTACCATGAAAAAAAGGAAGTGCAGCGATGATGGAAAAGCAGAAACTGGTGGTGATTGGGAACGGCATGGCCGGCGCCCGGTTCGTGGAGGAAATGGTGGGCCTGGGCGGACAGTCCGCCTACGAAATCACCGTCATCGGCGAGGAGTCCTGCGGGAACTACAACCGCATCCTGCTGTCCGGTGTGCTGTCAGGTTCCCACGACGCGGACGACATCTTCATTAACCCGCTGGACTGGTACGCCGAGAACGGCGTGACGCTGCACGCCGGCGTCCGCGCCATTGGCATCGACCGCAAGGGAAAGATGGCCTACGGCTCCGGCGGCCTGCTGCTGCCCTATGACAAGCTGGTCGTCGCCACGGGCAGCAGCGCATTCGTGCCGCCCATGGACGGGCTGCAGGACGAGGACGGGGCTTTCAAGAGCGGCGCGTTCGTGTTCCGCACCCTGGACGACTGCGCGGACATCATTGAACACGCCCAAGGAGCGCGGAAGGCGGCGGTCATCGGCGGCGGCCTGCTGGGCCTGGAAGCGGCCCGAGGCCTGATGAACCGAGGCCTGGAAGTTGACGTGGTGCATCTGATGGGGTGGCTCATGGACACGCAGCTGGACTCCCTGTCCGGCCGGCTGCTGCAGCAAAGCCTGGAGGATCTGGGCGTGCGGTTCCACCTGGAAAAGCTGACCACCGCCGTGCTGGGCAACGGCCACGTAACGGGCCTCCAGTTCAAGGACGGCGAGACGCTGGATTGCGACATGGTGGTCATCTCGGCGGGCATCCGGCCCAACGTTGACCTGGCGCGGATGGCGGGGCTGCACGTGCGGCGCGGCATCCTGGTCAACGACAGCCTCACCTGTCGCAACGACCAGGACGTTTACGCCATCGGCGAGTGCGCCGAGCACCGGGGCCAGGTGTACGGCCTGGTCGCGCCGTTGTGGGAGCAGGCCCGCGTGCTGGCCGAGCGGCTCACCGGGCGCAATGAGGACTCCGCATACGGCGGCTCCCAGGTCTCCACCAAGCTCAAGGTCATGGGCGTGGAACTGGCGGTGGCCGGCGATAAGGACCCGCTGGACGAGGATGACGAGGTGGTGACCTACGTGGAGCCCAACCGCAACGTGTACAAGAAGGTCATCGTGCGGGACGGGAAGGTCAAGGGCGCCATCCTGCTGGGCGACGGGCTGACCATGCCCAGGATCCTCCAGGCATTCGACCGGGGGGAGGCTCTGCCGGAGAACCGCTCCGAGTTGCTGTTCCCCCTGGCTGGGGATGCCGCGCCGGCCCTCAATGTGGAAGATATGCCCGACGACGCCCAGATCTGCAACTGCAACGGCGTGACCAAGGGCAAGATCATCGCCGCCGTGGACAGCGGGTGCCGCAGCCTGAAGGCGGTTTGTGACGCGACCCGGGCCGGCACCGGGTGCGGCTCCTGCAAGGTGCAGGTGCAGGCGGTGCTGGAACTGGCCGCCGACGGCCTGGTAGCCGACGACCCCTCGGCACATTACTACGTGCCGGGCATCCCCCTGACCAAGCCGGAACTGGTTGGGGCGATCAAGGCCATGGCGCTGAAGAGCGTGTCCCAGGTCTTTGAGGCCCTGGCCGGCGGCAAAGAGGACGCCGGCAGCAAGCTGGGCCTGGCGTCGCTGCTGCGGACCATCTGGGGGGCCGAGTACGAGGATGAGCGGGACGCCCGGTTCATCAACGACCGGGTCCACGCCAATATCCAGAACGATGGTACGTTCAGCGTGGTTCCTCGTATCTATGGCGGCATCACCACTCCTGACCAACTGCGCCGCATCGCCGACGCCGCCGATAAGTACGAGGCTCGTATGGTGAAGATCACCGGCGGCCAGCGCATCGACCTGCTGGGTATCCCCAAAGAGCACCTGCCGGAGGTGTGGCAGGAGGTGGGAATGCCCTCCGGCCACGCCTACACCAAGGCGTTTCGAACCTGCAAGACCTGCGTGGGCACCGAATTCTGTCGGTTCGGCGTGGGCGACAGCACCGGCCTGGGCGTCAAGATCGAAAAGCGGTTCCAGGGCATCGAAAGCCCGCACAAGATGAAGCTGGCCGTTTCGGGGTGTCCCCGCAACTGCGCCGAGTCCACCACCAAGGACGTGGGCGCCACGGCCATTGAGGGCGGCAAGTGGGAGGTCTATATCGGGGGAGCGGCCGGATCGCGGGTTCGCAAGGGGGATGTGCTGTGCGTAACTGACTCCCACGACGAGACCGTGCTGATGATGGGGCGGTTCATGCAGTACTACCGGGAGAACGCCCGTTATCTGGAGCGCACCTACGATTTCGTGGAGCGCATGGGGATAGAACGGCTGCGGCAGATCCTGGTTGAGGACAGCGAGGGTATCTGCGACCGGCTGGATCAGGAAATGCAGGCCGCTGTGGACGCCTATCAGGACCCCTGGTTGGAGGCCGGCGAGCCGGTGCATCCCAACCAGTTCGTCACCGCGCCGGCGGCGGAGCCGATGGTCGTAGCGAGGTAGTGGCATGGTACTCATCACGAAAACGCCGGAAGTATTTTCCGTGACCAACATGAGCGCAGCAACAACGTACAACCTGGGCAGCGCGGCGCAGATACCGCTGGGCGAGGGTCGCCGGTTCGAGATCGGCGGCGCGGCCATCGCAGTGTTCCGCAGCCGGCAGGGGCGAGTGTTCGCAACGCAGGCCGAGTGCTCCCATCAGGCGGGGCCTTTGGCCGACGGACTGATCGGCGGCGATGCTTTGATCTGTCCCTTGCACAATTTCAAGTTCAACCTGGAAACGGGGGAACCCTTGGGCAACGACTGCCCCGCGCTGTTGACCTATCCGGTTTCGCTGAACGAACACGGAGAAATCGTCGTCGGGTGGCGTGAGTCCTGACCGGCTGCCCTGCCCACGAGGAGATGAGAAAATGAGCCTGCTGAATGCCGCCGTGGACGGCGGGAAAGCCACCCGGATACGCCTTTTCAGCCTGGCGGCGCCGCAGATGCGGACGTTCCACCTGACCTGGTTCGCCTTCTTCCTGTGCTTTTTCGGGTGGTTCGGCATCGCGCCGCTGATGGCCGTGGTCCGGGAGGACCTGCTGCTGTCCAAGGCGCAGATCGGCAACACCATCATCGCGTCGGTAGCCATCACCATCGTGGCCCGCCTGGTTTTTGGCTGGCTGTGCGACCGCATCGGCCCCCGGCTGGCCTACAGCGGCCTGCTGGTGCTCGGCTCGATTCCGGTGATGTGCATCGGGCTGGCCCAGAGCTATGAGACGTTTCTGCTGTTCCGCCTGGCGATAGGAGTGATCGGCGCGTCCTTCGTTATCACGCAGTACCACACCTCGGTGATGTTCGCGCCCAACGTGGTGGGCACGGCCAACGCCACCACCGCCGGCTGGGGCAACATGGGCGGCGGTATCACCCAGATGGCGATGCCGCTGGTCTTCGCCGGCGTGCTCATGTTCGGGGTTGGGGAACTGCTGGGGTGGCGGATCGCCATGGTGATACCGGGCGCGGCCCTGATGCTGGTGGGGGTGGCCTACTACTTCTTCACGCAGGACTGTCCGCAAGGGAACTACCGCGAACTCCGCGCCCGGGGGTTGATGCCATCCTCTGCCGCCGCCAAAGGTTCGTTCCTGGAAGCGGCAAAGGACCCGCGCGTTTGGGTGCTGTTCGTCATCTACGGAGCCTGCTTCGGCGTGGAGCTGACCATCAACAACATCGCGGCCCTGTACTACTACGACCGCTTTGAGTTGAACCTGGCCACCGCCGGCATCATCGCCGGCACCTTCGGTTTGATGAACATCTTCGCCCGGACCCTGGGCGGGATGTTCGGCGACAAGATGGGGATCCGGTTCGGGCTGAAGGGCCGGGTTATGTTCCTGGGCGGCGTGCTGCTGGTGGAAGGGCTGGCGCTGATCCTGTTTTCGCAGATGGCGACGCTGTTCCTGGCCGTGGGCGCGATGATCGTTTTCAGCCTCTTCGTGCAGATGTCGGAAGGGGCGACTTTCTCGGTGGTGCCGTTCATCAACCGCAAAGCGCTGGGTTCGGTGGCTGGCATTGTGGGCGCGGGTGGCAACGCTGGCGCGGTGGCCTTCGGGTTCCTCTTTCGCTCCGAGAGCCTGGGCTACGCCGACGCGCTGCTCATCGTAGGCGTGGCGGTGATCCTGGCCTCGACGCTGGTGCTGACAGTGCGTTTCTCGCCGGAAACTGAGCGGGCGGAGCGGCAGGCAATCGACCTGGCGCTGGCCGACCGGGCCGGTTTGGCGCCGTCAGCCGCTGACTAGCCTGTGTTGACATTCTGATATACCATCCCGTCACTCCGGCGAAAGCCGGAGCCCAGAAAACACTGCCGGATTCCGGCTTTCGCCGGAATGACGGATTAGCAGACAAACCACCTAGGATTAGGTGCGTGATGTACGCCATTACGCTGCACCAGCCCTGGGCATCGTTGATCGTCCTGGGGATCAAGACGGTGGAAACCCGGTCCTGGCCGGCGCCGGTCCGTTTGCTTGAGCAGAACATCGCCATCCACGCCGCCAAATTGGTGGCGCGAGAACCCGGTCCGGCCATTGACGCGGCGATGGTCGGGCGCATGGGAGAGGATTGGCGCAGGGTGATTCCCGCCGGTATGGTCGTGGCAACCGCGACCCTCGCCGGCATGGCGAGGGTGGAGCGGGTCAACCTTGTAGATGGCTACGCGACGCACGAACCCGGCACGGAGGCCGGCTGCGCGGTCGGCAAGGGAAAAAGCCGTATCGACCCGTGGGGTGATTTCAGCCCCGGACGCTGGTTGTGGTTTCTCGCTGAGGTGAGACCATTGACCGAGCCGGTACCGGCCATCGGACGCCAGAGCTTCTGGCGTTGGGATAGTGGGACGAAAGATAGCGTTGGGCCTATCTCCTGACTACTAGCTCAACCGCCGACGGCTGCGATGGCTTCCGGGCAGGACGGGTGGATGTCGATCAACTGGTCGAAGCCGCTGGTCTCAAACACGTCCCGCACGTCTTCCGACAGAGAGCAGAGGGCCAACTGGGAGTTCTGGCGCTCCGTCTTGCGAACCGCCTGCAATATGGCTCTCAGCCCCGCGCTGCTGATGTACACCAGGTCTTCCATGTCAATGACCACCGATTGGCCCGGGAACTCAGTCGCGGCGTCAAGCAGGTCGCAGAGCGCCTGGGCGTTGCCGCTATCCAGACGCTCCTCGGTTTGGATGACCCACGTGGTGTCTTCACGACGACTTTCGAAAGCCATGATGAAATCCTTGGCATTTTAGGTGTGCGCCCCGGTCCGCCACCGGCGGATGCGGTACGCGCTGAGCGACGGCGCTCCATCCGGGTTCCGACGCGTGGGCGGATTCTGACGACGAGATAGCGCGACTCTCAAGAGATTGGAAAGACTTATTGGGTCATTTCGCGCGTTTTTAGACCCTGGACGCTTTGCCAACCGCCTTCCGGACGGCGAAGCGGACAAAGAGGTGGATTGCTGGATGAGGGAACGGGACCGCCGCAACAGGGAGCGGTTCCGGGGTGATAGCGCCGTTGACAGGTTGACGGCCTCATCCGCCGCTCGCCACCCCTGCGCTCCAGGCAGCAAATGGCTCCCCCGGCAGGATTCGAACCTGCGACCTAGCGGTTAATCCGCCTCTGGCGGACCCGCTCTACCGCTGAGCTCGCGCTTCAACCACTCCCTCCCAGCGCCTGACTTCAGGAAACGCTCCCTTTGCATCGCTTCTCGTCTCGTAGGGTATTCTTCCCGGTGCAATAGCAGCCATGGCCCTCGGCCTTTGGTGTACCCGGCCTGGCCTGACTGATGTTCATGGAGGCGACGGTCCAGATTTTCCGTCTGCCCTACGTAACGTCGTCCGGTAGTGGCGCTTCGCAGCACGTAAACGGTGTACATGCCCAACTTCCGCTAACGAGCATGGGATGTCTTCCTGGGCACCTGTTCACCGAAATCCGCCGCTCGCCACCCCTGCGCTCCAGGCAGCAAATGGCTCCCCCGGCAGGATTCGAACCTGCGACCTAGCGGTTAACAGCCGCCCGCTCTACCGCTGAGCTACAGGGGAGCATGGCGCTGGGTCACAAACCCAACGTAGAATAATTTTAGCACTCCCGGTTAAACGCGGCAAGCCGTCTTACCTGCCAATCCATGCAATCCGGCAAATCCTGCTTCTGACGGCTCCAATAGTTGATATGATTTTATCAAGTTTATGATTGTTTAGACATCATAATATTGACAATATTAACATAGCGATATATGATGGACGTGAAACTATCTACGCGCAGGCAAGTGCTGCAATGGCTGACTATTACGACATCCTGGGGGTCCCGCGCAACGCCGATGAGAAGGAGATCCGGCAGGCGTATCGCCGGCTGGCCCGGCAGCATCATCCCGACGTGAACCCGGGCGACGATGCTGCCGCCGAGAGATTCAAGTCCATCAACGCCGCCTACGAGGTGTTATCCGACGCGGACAAGCGGGCCAAGTACGACCGTTATGGCGACCGCTGGGAGCAGGCTGAGCATTTCGAGCAGCGGGGCGGCCCCGGCCCGGACTTTACCCAGTTCTTCCGGGGCGGCGATTTCGGCGGTGGGCGCGGCGGCTTTACCTTTACCACTGGCGACGGCTCGCTTTCCGACCTGTTGGGTGGATTGGGCGGCTTTGCCTCCGGCCTGGGGGACGATTTTGGTGAGCGGATCCGGGGAGAGCGCTTCCGGCCACGACCGGCTGAGGTTCCGGTAGAAGTTACGTTAGAAGAGGTTGACCAGGGCGCCACTCGCCTCGTCAACCTGCCAGACGGCCGCCGTCTGGAAGTGAAAATACCGGCCGGCATCGCCGATGGGGGGCGGGTGCACGTCGCCGCCGGCAACAATTCCGGCGGGGAGTTTAATCTGCTGGTGTCCGTGTCGCCACACGGCCGATTTGAACGGCAGGGAGACGACCTGCATACCACCGTGGACGTGCCGCTGTTGGACGCCGTTTTGGGAGGGACTGCCACAGTGCGGACTTTGCGGGGCCAGATCGAGCTGACTTTGCCGCCGGAAACACAGAACGGCCGGCGCTTTCGCCTGGCCGGGCAGGGCTTGGCCCGTTTGAACAACCCGGAACAACGCGGGAACCTGTATGCCGTGGTGAACGTTACGATGCCTACCAGTCTCACCGACGAACAGCGCAGCCTGTTTGAGCGGTTGCGGGACGCCGGTGTGGATTCCGGCCCCGTATCAGGTACGGGGTGACGTTCTTTCGCTGGAATGACGATAGTTGATGGATGACGGTAGTTGATAAGGAGTGATGCAATGATACCCGACAGCAACTTCGCCACCGAGCCCTGTTTCGTCATCAGCGTGGCCGCCCGCATGGTGGGCCTCCACGCCCAGACGCTGCGCTATTACGAGCGCGTGGGCCTGGTGATGCCCTCCCGTTCCGGGGGCCGGCAGCGGCTGTACTCCATGGCCGACGTGGAACGGTTGCGACGCATCAAGACCTTTACCGACGAAATGGGCGTCAATCTGGCCGGCGCTGAAGTCGCGCTGAAGCTGATTGACCGCATCAACGATCTGGAGGCGCAGGTGACGTCACTGACCGATGAAGTGGCGCAGCTGCGCGCTGCAAACAACAGTGGAACCCGCCGGCCACAAGGGCGCCATTAATACACAGAAGTTACCCCGCTCGTCACTCCGGAGGAAGCCGGAGTCCAGAAATCTTATGGTGAACGAATCGAAAACGTACCTAACGAGTTCGGGCACTGGATTCCTGCTTTCGCAGGAATGACGAGGTTGAACAGGGATGACGGAGGCTATAACTATGGTAATGACAGCAGATAAATTCACCCGCCAGGCCCAGGAAGCGCTGCAACGCTCCCAGGAACTGGTGCGCAATTACCAGCACAGTCAGTGGGACGTGGAGCACGTGCTGCTGGCCCTGGTCGCGCTGGAAGACGGCCTGCCGGAGCGCATCCTGCGCGAGTTGGGCGTGGACCCGGAGACGGTCAAGAGCCGGCTGCACCAAACGCTGGAGGGCGCGCCCAAGGTGGTTTCCGGCGCCCAGCAAATCTTCATCACGCCCCGCCTCCAGCGGATGCTGCAAGTATCCGACGAGGAAGCCCAGCGGCTGCGCGACCAGTTCATCAGCGTGGAGCACCTGCTGGTGGCCGCCGCCCGGGAGGATTCCGGCGACTCGGCGCGCCTGTTCCGGGATCTGGGCATAAACCAGGAGATGGTCTATCAGGCCATGCAGAAACTGCGCGGGTCGCACCGGGTTGACGACCAGAACGCCGAGCAGCGTTACCGTTCCCTGGAGAAGTACAGCGTGGACCTGACCGAGCTGGCCCGCGTCGGCAAGCTGGACCCGGTGGTGGGCCGCGAGCAGGAAATCCGCCAGGTGATGCAGACGCTGACCCGGCGCACCAAGAACAACCCGGTGCTCATCGGCGAGGCCGGGGTGGGCAAGACCGCCATCGCCGAGGGCCTGGCCAGCAAGATCATCTGCGACGACGTGCCCGACTCGTTGCACAACAAGCGAGTGATGGCGCTGGACATGGGCCGGCTGGTGGCTGGCGCCAAGTTCCGGGGCGAGTTCGAGGAGCGGCTGAAATCCGTCATCGACGAAGTGACGTCCTCCAACGGCGAGGTCATCGTCTTCCTGGACGAGATGCACACGCTGGTGGGGGCCGGCGCCGGCGAGGGCGGCCTGGACGCCAGCAATATGCTGAAGCCGGCCCTGGCCCGGGGCGAATTGCAGGCCATCGGCTCCACCACCCTGGACGAATACCGCAAACATATCGAGCGGGACCCGGCGTTGGCCCGGCGGTTCCAGCCGGTGTACGTGGAGGAACCCGACGCGGAGCAGGCACTGTCCATCCTACAGGCGCTGAAGCCCCGCTACGAGGCGCACCACAAGGTTACGCTGACGGACGGGGCCCTGGATGCGGCAGTGCGGCTCAGCGACCGGTACATCACCGACCGCAAGCTGCCGGACAAGGCCATCGACTTCATGGACGAGGCGGCCAGCAAGGTGCGCATCGACGCCGGGATGCTGCCGCCCCAGCTGCAAGAGATGGAGAACCGGCGGCGGGAACTGCTCGACCTGGAGGAGCGGGCCAACCAGATGTCGGACTACGAGCGTTCCGCGCAGCACCGCACCGAGCGGCTGCGCCTGGAGGCGGAGCTGAACGCTGAGCGGGAGGGCATGGAACACACCACCGGCCCCGACCTGGTGGTGAACGAAAAGGACATCGCTGAGCTGGTGTCCAACTGGACCGGCATCCCGGTGGGTCAGCTGATGGAGGGCGAGGCCGAAAGGCTGCTGCGCATGGAGGAGTGCCTGCACGAGCGCGTCATCGGCCAGGACGAAGCGGTCAACGCCGTGGCCGACACCATCCGCCGCGCCCGGTCCGGCCTCAACGACCCCAAGCGGCCCTTCGGCAGTTTCATCTTCCTGGGCCCCACCGGCGTGGGCAAGACCGAGTTGAGCCGGGCCCTGGCCGAGTTCCTTTTCAACGACGAGGACAGCATGGTGCGCCTGGATATGTCCGAGTACGGCGAGCGGCACACGGTGTCCCGGCTCATCGGCGCGCCTCCGGGCTACGTGGGCTACGACGACGCCGGACAGCTGACGGAGGCCGTCCGCCGGCGGCCCCACCGGGTCATCCTGTTCGACGAGATCGAAAAGGCCCACCCGGACGTGTTCAACCTGCTGCTGCAGATCCTGGAGGACGGACGGCTTACCGACGGCCAGGGACGCACGGTGGATTTCCGCAACACGGTGATCATAATGACCAGCAACCTGGGTACTGTTGACTTGTCCCAGCGGCCTTTCGGACTGGGTCCAACTGCCGACCGGGAGCAGGACGCCGGCAAGGTGACACCTGAGCTTTCGAGGACGGTTCATGAGGCATTGCGCCGGAACTTCCGGCCGGAGCTGCTGAACCGCATCGACGAGACCATCGTGTTCCACCCGTTGAATCGGGCGCAGATCGGCGAAATCGTCGGGCTGCTGGTGGCCCAGGTGCAGGAACGGCTGTCGGAGCGGCAGATCAGCTGCGAGTTGACCGAGGCCGGCTGTGAGTGGCTGGTCAAGGAGGGGTTTGACGTGACCTATGGCGCGCGTCCGCTGCGGCGGGCGATCCAGCGGCACCTGGAGAACCAACTGTCCCGGGGCGTGCTGTCCGGCGAGTTCAACGAGGGCGACCACATCATCGCCGACGTGAACGAGGCGAGGGACGGGCTGGAGCTGACGGTGCGGGCGGCGGCTGCGCCGGAGCGGGAGTTGGTAGGCGCGGCCTAGCGAAACGGCGTAGGTAGGGGCGAATAATCATTCGCCCCTACGCTATGGTGTCGGCGTCAAGGACAACAGGTTGGCAGTAAGGCTTTGGGAGCGACGCCACGAGTTCAGCACCTGATGGGCTTGCAGATTTCCGCGGTAAAAGTGTCGATGCAACACTTCGGCGTGCCCAAAGTCGCTGGATAGGTGCAGTGTGGGATACTGGAGATCTAATTGGCGGACCGCTGCTTTTACGTCGTCGTGGCTGCGCGTAGGCAAGTTTGGCGATTGGTGAGCGATATACTTGACGGCATGGACAGCCGCCCCCCAAGCCATTTCCGCCCCAGTTACCAAACGCCCACCGGCGAGCTCCAGTTCCGCCCGCTCCGTGCAAATCATCGTCCACGCACGATGCTGGTCGGGATCCACAGTAGTCAGACCGTCGTTGCCGCCGCGACAAAGATACCCTCAATGAAAGGAGGCATCAGCTCGGCAAAGAACCCTATATCCGACTCGTGGAGCCAATAGCCATCCGCATTCTCACGAACAGTAAGGGCAAGGATAAATCCTCCGGCCAGAGTGTGCTTTTCGTCCGTCTCCGCATCCAGCCGCTCCAGAACCTGCTCCAGCTCCCGATCCTCCCCCGCCGGCCAGCCCCGCCGGGCGGCAACGTCCCTGATAGCCCATTCCACCGTCTGCCATAGCAGTCGCGAACCTTCGCAGAGGTCGTAGTGTCTGAACCGCTCATCCGCTTTGGCCAGCATGGCCCGTGCCTTCTGCGGAATGACCTGACTGTCAATCATATCGCTGATCGGAGAAACCTTCTGAGGCGCCACGCGCTCGCTGGCGTAGCGTAGGCAGGCCCGTATGTCGTCCGTGGACAACTGCGGGTAGCCGGCCAGCAGGTCGGCCTCGCTCTCGCCGTCTGCGAGCCGGTCCAGGACAAACGCTACGGACAGCCGGGTGCCCTTAACCGTCGGCTGCCCGGACAGTATGCTCGCGTCGGTGACGATGCGTTCTTGCCAGTCCATATTGTTCACCAGTCGCAGCATCAGTCAGGCAAGGGACGAGCACGAACACCGCGCTCATCTATAACCCAAAAATAGCCTTCCCAATCGTTGCGGGCTTCAATAGTATCCAAGATAAAGTTAGACGTGGCTGCCGCGCCAGTATCAGGGAAAGGAACCCCCTCTATCCAGGCGTCTATCTCCGAAGTTATTGGAGGCTCCAGGGATTGTACGGCGTAACGCAGGCAGGCGCGGATGTCGGTTGCCGACAGTTGCGGATAAGATTCAAGAAGCTCTGCCTCGCTGGATCCGGCGGCCATAAACTCCAAAATGAGCGCCACAGACAGCCGGGTCCCCTTGATGCGGGGTCTGCCTCCTACTACTCCCGGTGTGCAGACGATGCGTTTTTGCCATTCCATGATTGCCGAGCCTCCCCCATCAATTGAACCAATTCGATTCTATCACCGGCAATAATCGGGTTCAATTCAGCACCAGCACCGCCCCCGCTACCACTATCCATGCCACGATGGCAACGAGCAGAGGCGCGTCTCTCAGCATCAAAAGCTCGGGGGATTCGGCGTCTCCGCTGTGGTTGAGCAGGTAGAGGTAGCGGAACAGGCCGAAGATCACCAAGGGAACGGTGAGGAGCATGGTGTTGTTGTCGGGCAGGTTGTCCGCTTCCACGGCGTAGAGGGTGTAGCTGACCAGCGCGGCGGTGGCGGAGAGGATGAGCAATTGCCCGCCCAACGGGGGGCCGTAGTATTGCAGCGTGGCCCGCTGGGCGTCCGGGTCGGAGCCGGCAAGGCGCGCCTCGGCGTAGCGCCGGCCCACGACGATGAACAGCGCGCCGGCGGCGGTCACTGCGTACAGCCAGGGCGATGGCGCGGCTCCCACGGCCACTGCGCCGGCAACGGCCCGCAGGACATATCCGCCAGCCACCAGCATCACGTCAACCAGCGCCACCCGCTTGAGCGCAAGAGAATAGCCCACGTTGACCAGCAGATAGACGGCGCCAATTACCGCCAAAGGCGCTAACGGCGGTTCGGAGATAGCGTAAAGGCCGAACATCCCGGCGACAATCAGGACGAATTGGGCGGCGGCAGCCAACGGGACGGGCAGTAGTCCCGATGCGATGGGGCGGTTTCGTTTGACGGGGTGCTGACGGTCCGCCAGCCGGTCGGCCAGATCGTTGATGATATAAACGGCTGAGGACAGGGCACAGAAGGAGGCGAACAGAACCGCCAAGAGCGGCGCGTAGGGCAGGAGCGTCGTCAAGTCTCCGGGCGACCACACCAGGTCCACGGCGAACAACAGGGGCAGGAACACCAGCAGGTTCTTCACCCACTGGCGGGGGCGCGCCGTGCGCAGCAGACCGCTAATCCGGCTCCCGGATCTCATGAACAATCGACGATTTCGGCCCCGGCGATTTGGCCCGTTCCCGTCCGGCTCAGCCACAGCCACGCCGCTAGGCCGATGAACACCGCAAGCCAGAGGGTAGCCAACCGGGTCAGCAGCGTCGCCACCGCTGCCGCCGTCGCCGACAGTCCAGCCTGGCCCAGCAGCGCCACCATGCTGCCCTCGAACCCGACCAACCCGCCGGGCAGCGCTGTAACCGCGCCCACCAAAGCCGCGGCCGCCGATATTGGTAACGCCACGCCCAGCGCGATTGCATCTCCCAAACCCATGATGATTACCCAAAAAGCGACGCCTTCCGCAGCCCAGGCCAGTGCGCCCAGCGCCACCGCCGCCGTCAGCAGTCGCGGCGACATCAGGCGATGCAGTCCCTCCTGCGATTGCTCCAAAGGTTCCTGCCAACGCCGCAGGACGGGCAACCGCAGCGCCATCGCACCGTAGCGGGAAGCGGCCAGCAGGCCCAGGGCCATGCCAACCACCAGGATCGCCCCGGTGACGATGGCCATGGCCGGCGGGAGCAATAATACGCCGGTCAACCCCAGCAGGGCGACCGATATGACATCCGTGAGCCGCTCCATCACCACCGCCGGTGCCGACGCCGCCACCGGAATGCCGGAGCGTTGGCTCAGCCATACGCTCTTGAGCAACTCTCCCACTTTGCCTGGCGTTATGGCCAATGCCAACCCAGCCAGGAACACCGGCAGGCTCACTCGCAAGGGCACGTCGATATGCAGTGCTCGCAGATACATTGACCACCGCAGGAAGCGCAGGGCGTAGTTGAGCAACGCCAATCCGGCGGCCAGGGCAAACGCGCCGTAGGCCGAGGGTGAGCTGACCAGCAATCGCCCGATTTCCCGAAAATCTCCGTAGGCCACCAGCCCGCCGAATACCGCCGCAGTGAGGAAACCCAGCAGCAGCCATTTATTGTTCATAAGATCCGGTGTTCATAAAATCCGGGTGCGCTCAATCTGCCTCCGGCATGAGGCAAATCTGGGCCGCCAAGTAGCCCGAGCCGAAACCGTTGTCAATGTTCACCACGCCAACGCCGGGAGCGCAGGCGTTCAGCATCCCCAGCAGCGCGGCCATCCCGCCAAAGCTGGCGCCGTAGCCCACGCTGGTGGGCACGGCGATGACCGGCGCCGATACCAGCCCGGACACCACGCTGGCCAGGGCGGCCTCCATGCCGGCGATGACGACGATCACCCGGGCCGCTTGCAAGCTCTCCCGCTGCGCCAGCAGGCGGTGCAAGCCGGCAACGCCGACGTCGCTGATGCGTTTGACCTTGCACCCCATGAGTTGGGCGGTGATGGCCGCTTCCTCCGCCACCGGCAGGTCGGCGGTGCCTCCGGTCAGGATGAGCAGACCGACCTCACGCTGTTCCATGTGATGAGCGTCCGGTACGACGATGCAGCGAGCCAACTCATGGTATTGGGCCGTCGGGACGGCGACTGCCACGGCGTCATAAACATCGGGCGCGGCGCGGGTCACCAGCACTGGATGGCCGCGGCCGGTCATGGCCGCCACGATGCCGGCCGTCTGCTCCGCGGTCTTGCCTTCGGCCAGCACCACCTCCGGCCAGCCGGTACGCAAGGGCCGATGGTGGTCCAGCCGGGCGTATCCCAGGTCCTGATAGGGCAGGTCACGAAGGGCGGCAACGGCGGCGGACACTTCTGTCGTGCCGTCGCGGACGCTCTCCAGCAGGGCAACCAGCGCCCCGCGCTCTGCATCGGTCAGCGCCATGGGCTAATCCGCCCCGGCGGAAGCGGTTTGGGCGGCCATCCGCTGCTTCATCAGGCGATACAATCCGCCCAGGGTGCTCATGACGGCCACGTATGCCGAGAACACCACCACTGCGATCCAGGTCAAGATGACGAACTTTGCGTACAGATCCAGCACGGCGGTCAATACGACGGCGATGACAACCAGGATCGCCGCCGATGCCGCGCCGACCACCGCGCCGAACTTGGCGGCCGCCATGAGCGGTTGCTCCCCCGCCGTGTCAATGTCGCGTATGCCGAAGTAGGCGCCCAGGAACGGGCCGAAAGGCGCGAGGAACAGTTGGGCCACCGGCACGACCGTGCAAATCAGCATCACGCCCAGGGCGGTGAGCAGTCCTTTCGTCAGGGGATACATCGTCGGTGGCAACAAATAAGTGGCGACGCCGTCAAATATCGGATAGCAAGTATAGCCGGCGGCAGGTGACAATGCACCGACCGGCGGGAGTATAATCTTGATTCTGACAAATAAGGAGCAGGCAACGAATGAATCACCAGGAACCGCAAGCGGGGCAGGACGGCCCCTTCGCCGAACTGCTGGGAATCCGGCCGGGTGAGTCGGCCGACGGCGTGGGTACGGCCTTTATGACCGTTGCCGACCGCCACCGGCAGCGGGCCGGCGTGGTCCAGGGCGGAATCCTGGTGGCTCTGGCCGACTATGCCTTCTTTCGTGCCTGTCGATCGACGCTCAGGGAGGGCGAACACGCGGTGACCATCGAGCTCAAGCTGAACTTCATCGCGCCGGCCCGGGACGGCGAACTCACCGCGCGCAGCAGCATCAAGAGCCGGGGCGGGCGCATCATCGTCGGCGACATGGAGATAACCGGAGCGGACGGCCAACTGATAGCCACCGGCATCGGGACGTATATGACTGTGTACGACCGTAGGACAGGCCACGCAATGGATGTGAGTTAGGGCTGTGCAAAACGCAAGTCCGTCACTCCGGCGAAAGCCGGAGTCCAGAAAACGCCACTGGATTCCGGCTTTCGCCGGAATGACGATTTCTATCGCCGGAATGACGATTTATATCGCTGGAGTGACGGTTTAAGGGCAGGCGGGTTTTGCACAACCTTAGAGAGTTGATAAGGTTGGCATACGCGCCTCCGATTGGTTATAATCCGAGAATAACGGAGGTGTCGTTTTGCGCGTCCCGATGCGAGTTGACTATGGCGTGCGGGCGTTGGTTGAGTTGGCCATGCGCTATGGCGACGGCCCGGTGCAGACAGCGGCCATCGCGTATCGCCAGGGCATCCCCGAACCCTACCTGGAACGGCTGATGTCCACCCTCAACAAGAGTGGATTCGTGCACAGCCGGCGCGGTCCCCAGGGCGGTCACCTGCTGGCTCGACCTCCACAGACGGTCAACCTGTACGACATCATGCAGGAACTGGACGGAAATTCCTCTCCGTTGGACTGCCTCACTCTGCCCACGGACTGCATGTTCGCCGATTCGTGCGCCCAGAAGGAAATCTGGCAATCGGTGGAGGAATCCATCCAACAGGTGCTGGAAGCGACTACCCTGGCCCACCTTGCCGAGCGGCAGAGCGCGCTGATCGCGGCAGGAGACCATCGGGAGGCGTTGCCGGACCCGGTTCCCGCCGGCTCGGCCTAGCGCAGTTAGCCAGTCCCTTGACAAGATTTCCGGCCCGGCGATACACTTTGCGACGCAATGCTGTCCACGCAACTGCCACGTTATCTCTGCGCCTGTCCCAGCACATAGGGGCAGGCGGTTTGCGATATGAGCCGCGCCTGCGCCCGCCGGAAACCGTCGCCTGACGGTCGAGGACGCAGGTTTTTCGTTGTAACCAGGAACCGACATCAAGGGAGGAATCGGAAATGGTCCAGCCCCTTCGCCTGACCCCCGACCAGGTAAAACGCTATAGTCGCCACATCATCATGCAGGATGTCGGCAGCGCCGGCCAGCGCAAGATGATGGAGGCCAGCGCGCTCATAATCGGGGCCGGCGGCCTGGGTTCTCCCTCGGCAGTCTATTTGGCCCTGGCCGGCGTGGGCAAGCTGGGCATCGTTGACTTTGACGTGGTGGAGTTGTCCAACCTGCAACGCCAGATCCTGCACCACACCCCCGACGTGGGACGCCCCAAGGTTCAGTCGGCGCTGGACAACATCAAGTCCTACAACCCCGAAGTGAACGTGGTGCTGCACGAAACCTGGCTGACTTCCGAGAACGCCTTCGACATCATCGACCAGTACGACATCGTCATCAACGGCGCTGACAACTTTGCCACTCGATACCTGGTGAACGACGCCTGCTACCTGCTGAACAAGCCGTTGATTGACGGCAGCATTCTGATTTTCGACGGCCAGGCCACGGTGTTCCTGCCCGGGCAAGGCTGCTACCGCTGCCTCTTCCCGGCGCCGCCTCCTCCCGGCATGGTGCCCAATTGCGCCGAGGCCGGCGTGCTGGGCGCGCTGACCGGCCTGGTGGGTTCCATCCAGGCCACGGAAGCACTAAAGCACATCCTGGGCATCGGCGAGGGCCTTTCCTCGCGCCTGCTGGTGATCGACGCGCTGAGTATGCAGTTCCGGGAGGTGCGGCTGCGGCGCAATCCGGCCTGCCCGCTGTGCGGCGACAATCCCACCGTGAGGAAACTCATCGATTACGAGGTGTTCTGCGGCGTGGCGGAGGCTCCGGAGCCGGTCGCCATGGCCGCCGGCGCCGTGTAAGACCCACCCCGGACCCGAAGGGCCTGCCATGGGCACCAAAAACGTACACAAAGGGCTGCTCGGCACCATTGGCAACACGCCTTTGGTGGAGTTACAAAACATCAGCCCCAATCCCGACGTGCGCATCTACGCCAAGTTGGAGGGGCAGAACCCAACCGGCAGCGTCAAGGATCGCATCGGCCTGAAAATGATCGAGCGGGCCGAAGCCGACGGCGAGATTTCGCCCAACCGTACCATCCTGGAGCCGACTTCGGGCAACACCGGCATCTCCCTGGCGATGATCGGGCGGCTGAAGGGCTACAAGGTCAAGGTGGTGATGCCCGAGAACGTGTCGGTGGAACGCACCCAGTTGCTGGAAGCCTACGGCGCCGAGATCGTCTATTCCGACGGTGCGCTGGGCACCAACGGCAGCGTGGTGGTGGCCCAGGAGATGGTGGAGAAAAACCCCCACGACTACCTGATGCTCTACCAGTACGGCAACGAAGGCAATCCCGAAGCCCATTACGAGGGCACCGGCCAGGAGATCGTGGAAGATCTGCCCGACGTTGACGTGTTCGTGGCCGGTTTGGGCACCGGCGGGACGCTCATGGGCAACGCCCGGCGGCTCAAGGAACACCGCAGCGACATCAAGATCATCGCCGTTGCACCGGAACCGGACGACTTCATCTCCGGCCTGCGCCGGCTGGAAGACGGCTTCATCCCTCCGATCCTGGATATCAACCTGCTGGACAACCGCCTGCTGGTGAATAGCTTCGATTCTTTCTACATGACCAAGGAACTGATGGACAAGGAAGGCATCTTCGCCGGTATCTCTTCGGGTTCGGTGATCGCCGGCGCGTTGAAGCAGGCCGAGCGTATGGAAGGCGGCAACATGGTGTGTCTCCTGGCCGATGGCGGCTGGAAGTACCTGAGCAGCCAGCTGTGGACGAAGGATTACGAGACGTTGGCGAAAGAGGCGCAGGGCAAAATCTGGTGGTGATTCTTTCTGTACAAATGCGAAAGTGAGAGGTATTTCCAGCGATGAATTTGAAGACTGGACAGCGTTACGTCGGACCTGGCGGGGCTGAGATGATCGTCAGCAAGGCCAGCGGCGAGGGGGATCTGACCGACGGCGAAATCCTGCTGCAAGTCAAAGGTCCTAACGTGGATTTCGGCGGGGTGACTTCGGCGGACGACGCGCCGGAGGTTACCATGGGCAAGCGGCTCACCTCAGCCGATGGCAGCGTGTCGGTGCTCATTACCAAGGCGGGCAAGTGCGACCTGCGGCTCAACGGGGAGCCGATGGAGTTGCAGGAGGCCAAGCAACTGCCGTCGTCGGACTGACACTTCCCAGCAACGTCAAAACAACGTAGGGGCGGGTTTCAAACCCGCCCCTACGCTTGGTCGCAAAATGGCTTGGGAGAGGGGTCTGGATTCCGGCTTTCGCCGGAATGACGAGAATGGGGCGGCCTACAGGAAGTGGGGTATTACGTACTTCCCGAAGAGGCGGATGCTATTCATGATCTTGCTGTGGGGGAGGTTGCCCATCTGCATGAAGCAGAGGAGTTGGTCAACGCCGGCTTCCTGGTACTTTTCGATGGTCTTGATGACCGTTTCCGGCGTGCCCATGGCGAAAGCGCCGGAGGCGAGGTGGTCGTCGGCGGTCTTGTCCACGCGCTCTTCCTGGACGGCGTTGACGGCGAATTGATAGCTCTGCGGCACGTTGCGGCCGGCCCAGGGAGCGTAGAGTTCCTCGGCCTTGCCGACGAACCACTCGCCCTCGCGGGCGGCGGATGCGTAGGCTTCCTCGTCGGTCTCGGCGACGTGGACCATGCACAGGGCGGCGATGTTGTCGTTGACGGTGCGACCGATGGGCTGGGCGTTCTTGACGGCCTCGCGATAAATCCCCACCCGTTCCACCAGTTGCTCGTGGCCGCCCAGGTTGAAGCAGAGGACGCCCACGCCCAACTCGCCGGCCTCGCCGAAGGAAGTGGGCTGACTGCACGCCATCCACAGGGGTGGGTGCGGGTCCTGCACCGGCTTGGGGATTACCGAGCGCGGCGGGATGTTGTAGAACTCGCCGGCATGGGAGAAGGGGTCTTCGGTCCACATACGGGGGATCATGCCGATGGCCTCGCGCCACTGGGATTTGGTGGTCTCCGGGTCAACCTCGAAGCCGTCCATCTCGATAAGCGTGGTGGAGCGGCCCGTGCCCAGGTCCATGCGGCCGTCGCTGACGATGTCCAGCACGGCGGCGCGCTCGGCGACGCGGACGGGGTGGTTGTAGGCGCCGGGCAGCAGGGCAACGGCGTGGCCGATGCGGATGCGCTTGGTGCGCTGGGAGATGGCGCCGTAGAGCACTTCGGGGGCAGAGCAGTGGGAGAACTCCCGCAGGAAGTGGTGCTCCACCGTCCAGAAGTAGTCAAAGCCAACGTCGTCGGCCAACTCCACCTGGGCCATGACCTGCTTGTAACGCTCGGCTTCGATGCCGGGGTAGTGGGGTTCGGGAACCTGGATTTCGTACATCAATCCGAATTTCATTGGTGGTCTCCTTTTGGTTGGGTCGGTTGATTATTGATGCGTGAGCGATTAGCTAAACAACCCCGTCATTCCCGCGCAAGCGGGAATCCAGAACGTCTTCGCAGCGGCGAACTCTGGATTCCTGCTTTCGCAGGAATGACGATGGTGTGCTGGGGTTTAGTTTTCAATTCACGCATCAGTAGTTACCTGGGGTTGGCGCCGGATCAGGTTCACCGGCGATTGGGATGGGTCTGGTGGGAAGAGGTTTGATTTGGGAGGCGATGGCTGCGCCGTGTTTGCGCTTGGCAACGTGCAGGTCGTAAGCGTTCTGCAAATCAGTCCAAAACCTGGCCGTGGTGCCGAAGTAGTGGGAAATGCGCAACACTAATTCCGGGGTTATGTCGATACGTTGGGCCAGCAGAGCTTCGGCAGTAGCTACGGGAATGGACAGCGCGGCGGCAAAATCGGCGTGGGACATAGCGAGTTCCGCCAACTCATCGGCCAGCACTTTGCCCGGATGCGCCGGGGCCGTATCTCCGCTGCTCATAGCCTCTCCTTTAACAATGGTAGTTTACGATTTCAACGTCGTGAGGGCCGTCATTCGCCCAGCGAAAGCAGATGCGCCACTGGTGGTTGATGCGGATGCTGTATTGGCCGACGCGGTCACCGACAAGAGATTCCAGGCGGTTGCCGTTAGAAACGTTTAATTCTGCAAGAGAGTTCGCTCTATTCAATATATCCAGCCGACGCTGCGCCGATGCGGCAAATCCTTGGAAGGCCGGCACAAATTGACCGTAAAACGCTCGCTCGGTATCCCGGTCTCGGAATCCTTGAATCATCAATCAGCCGTCTTGAGCGGTTCACTCCCCCCATATGAAATACGAATTGCCGCCTTCGCCGGGCATCGGCGCGACCTGCGCAACGATGGACGGGCCGTGCTTACGGGCATAGACTTTAACATCGTAGCCGGCCTGCAAGCTCAGCCACAACTCCGCTCCTCCACCAAAGTAGCGAGAAAAGCGCAAGGCCAGTTCGGGGGTGATGTCAATGCAGCCATCCAGAAGCAACGCCGTGGTGCCAGGAGGTACGCCCAAGGCAACGTCAAACTCTGCCGGGGACATCTGCAATGCGTCAAGATCGTCGGCCAGGAATTCGCCGGGATGGAAAGGAGGCATCCCATTCTTGAAACGCGGCTTTTGCTCGTTAATCATGGCATAGTTTCCGAGTGAAATGGTGGTCAGATAGGTGCCTAGTCGCTATTAGTTTCGGATCCGTAGCCGGTCAAAAAACCCACGGCGCTGAGCGGACGGCGTCGTTACCCCACCGTAGGGCATTCGCCGTTCCTGAACGGTGCTTTGCGCTCCTGAGTTATGGGGTTCGTAATCCAACTCGTCAACCAGTTTCTTAAAGTCAATAATCAATCGGCCTATTTGCCGGCGGCCGGCAGGGCTGGAGTTGAGTTGTTGCAGTTTCGCCTCCAAGTCTATTGCTTCGCGGCGTGTTGGAACCGTGGTGAACCACTGCAACTTGGGTTGCTTGCCCCTAGTGCTGAGGGTTTGATTGTTTCGATGTTCGTGTAACCGTTCAAGGATTTCGCGAGTTTGCCCCGGATAGTACGTACCGTCGTTCAGCAAGAGGACATACACGAAAAACCGGTCGGCGTCCCTGTCCGCCGAGAACTCACGGTTGCCCCGCTCCGCTGTTTGAGCGCGAGTGGTCGCCCAGGCACTTGCCGTGTGCCGATAACAGGCGAGGCAAACATCGTATTCGGCATCCTTGTACCTTCCGCAGGACGGGCACTTATCGATGTTGCCCGCTTGGGCCCTCGTGTAATGGTTGAGACAGAGGTAGTGGTCCCTGCGGATAGTTTCGTTGCAATCCCAGAACTGGCACTGGTTTTGGGCAGTCATTTAGGTTCTCCATCCGGTTGGAGCGAGCGATGATTTCGCTCCAACCGGTTTCTGCAGTTAGGCCGGCACGGTTGGTTACGGCACCAGCATCGCCCGTGTGATCTCCGTCTGGCGTTGGCTCCACTCGGCGGCGGCGAAGGCTTCGTTGACTTCGGCCAGGGGGAAGGTGTGGGAGACCAGCTTGTTGAAGGGGAGCCGGTCCTGGTTGCGGACGAGGAAGTCCAGCAGCTCGGGCAGCAGGGCCGGACGATACATCAGGCTGCCGACGATGTTCTTGCCCTGGAGCAGCTTGGACGGGTCGATGGATACCTCCTGACCGCGCACGATGTCGCCGATTTCGACGAAGGTGCCGCCGTTGGAGAGCATATCGATGCCTTCCCGGAGCAGGTCGGCGCGGCCCACCAGCTCCATCACCACGTCGGCGCCGCGGCCCCGGGTCAGCTCACGGACGCGGCGGACGCGGGTTTCGGGGGTGTTGAATTCCTCGACGTTGATGGTGTGGTCGGCGCCGAATTCCTCGGCCAGTTGGAGGCGGTTCTCCAGGCGGTCCAGGACGATGACGCGGTCGGCGCCGCGCTCCTTGGCCATGGCGGTGGCGTGGAGACCGAGGCCGCCGGCGCCGATGATGACGACGGATTGGCCATGGCTCATGTTGGCCCGCTCCAGGCCGGTGGTCACGGTGCCCATGGCGCAGTTGACCGGGCCAAGGAGGTTGTCGGGCAGTTCGTCGGGGACGCGGAAGAAGGGATGACGCGGCGGCAGGTAGAGGAAGTCGCCGTAGGTGCCGGTGAAGTAGGGCCAGTTGCCGGCGGCGGGATACTGGCGGTTGGCGCACCAGTTGGTCGCGCCCCGCAGGCACATATGGCAGTGGTAGCAGGGGAACACGGCGGCGTACACCACGCGGTCGCCTTCGTTCACGTCAGTACCCCAGTAGTCGGTGGTGATGCCGTCGCCGAGGTATTCGATGACACCGGTGCCTTCGTGTCCCATGACGCGGCCGGTGGGTGGCAGCGGATTGTGCTCCTGGGTCTGGTCGCCGCGCCAGGTGTGCAGGTCGGAGCCGCAGATGCCGGCCTGGGTCATGCGGAGCAACACTGCCCCCGGTTCGGGTTCCGGCACGTCGTATTCCTCGATTTCAAAGGGCTGGCCGTACTCTTTTACGACAACAATGCGTCCTTTCATGGTATTTCCCTCCAGTTTGGCGACATTGCCGATTGGCGGTATCCTAGCACAAACCCGATACGGTTGTGCTAGGATGGCGGCGTATCAGGCACCACCGGAGCGGGATAGTTATGAAGATTGCGATTGGTTCCGACCACGCCGGGTTTGAATACAAGGGCAAGTTGCTGGCGTTGCTGGCGTACCTGGGCCACGACGCCGTTGACTACGGGGCCTATTCGGACGAGGCCACCGATTACCCGCAGTGGATCCGCCCGGTGGCCGAAGCGGTGGCGCGGGGCGAGGTTGACCGGGGCATCGTGCTGGGCGGCTCCGGCAACGGAGAGGCCATAGTGGCCAATCGCGTACCGGGCGTGCGCTGCACCCTATGCTGGAACGCCGAGTCCGCCCGCTACGGCCGGCAGCACAACGACTCCAACGTTCTGTCCATGGGACAGCGGCTGGTGTCGTGGGAGACGGCGCGGGAGATTGTGGACGTGTGGCTGACCACCGAGTTTGAGGGCGGTCGGCACCTGCGGCGGATCAACCAGATCGATGATGAACCACAGCGCCTGACCTCATAACTTCGTCGTATAATATTGGCGTTGAGGATAAACGATATGACGGTCAACGGCGCCAACAACGAAACGAACCGTCGGCTGCAACGGCTAGAAGAAGGCCAAGCTGAAACGAACCGCCGGCTAGACAAACTGGAAACCGGGCAACAAGAGTTACGCGCCGGGCAGGAAGAACTGCGTTCTGGGCAGGAAGAACTGCGTTCTGGGCAGGAAGAACTACGTTCTGGACAGGAAGAACTACGTTCTGGACAGGAAGAACTGCGGGAGGCAGTGACACGGATCGAACGCAACGTCCAAGCCATTCGCGACGATATTGGGCCACTGAAAGCGGCCCACGCGGCGAACGGCGCACGCAAGGCAACCTATCGGATCTGCCTAGCCCTGAGCTTACAGCCCGTGGCGATCCTGAGTGAAGACGACCTCGCCAAAATAATTTACGAGGCAGATACGACCGGGGTCTCAGCCAACGAATTGGACAGTTTTCTGGGTGCCGACGCTGTGATCCAAGCCTTGGACCAGAACGGAGCTACCCATTACGTCGCGGTAGAAGCATCCTACACCGCCGATGAACGAGATACTAGACGTGCGCTCCGTAACGCCGGGTTCCTGGCCCGATTTACCAGTATGCCGTCTCACGCTGTAGTCGCAGCCCAGAGGATTGACGAACGGATACGCCCCGTCATCGATGCCGGGGATGTGCATTGGCGTCAGTTGACGGATAGCGACTTTCAAATAGATTAGGGAGCCAAAGCGTCGGTCACCCCAATCATGCTGTCCCTGGTGACCAGCGCGGCCAACCCCTCCTCGCTCATTCCATCGGTTCCGGTCGGCCGTCGGGGCAGGACCAGATAGCGCATATCGGCGGTGCTATCCAGCACGCTCACCGCGGCACTGGCGGGAGGCGCGGCGCCGAACTCGGCCATAACGCCACGAGGGTCGTGGACGGCGCGGGCGCGGTAGGCCAGGCTCTTGTACCAGTCGGGCGGGCGGCCCAGCAGCATGCGGGGGTAGCAGGAGCATAGGGTGCAGACCACCAGGTGATGCACGTCCTCGGTGTTCTCCACTACAGTTAGGTGCGGAGTTTCTGCGGGTAGATCAATGCCCATTTCGGCCAAGGCGGAGCGGGAATCGGCCAGGAGCCTAGCCTTGAAGCCGTCGTCGGCCCAGGCGCGGGCGACGACGCGGGCGCCGTCTGCCGGCGTGCGCCCGTCCATCAGGTTCACCTGTTGTTGCACTTGGTCGGCGGTGAGCAGCCCCTTCTCCGCCAGCAGGGCCTCGATGGCTACGGAGCGGAGGGCAACTTCGCTCATGGGCTGGTCGTGAATGTGGTCAACGGCGTGGGTAGCGGTCATATGTCTCTCTCCAATGCAGTATTGGAACGGCTGTGAATCAGAACCGATTATGCCGGCCTAGTTGTGGCATCCTCGTGCCTCGATGTCCCAAACCGCCTCCACCATTCCGTCGCGTATGCCGATGAAACGATCCCAGCGGCTGACCATGGCGTCCTGCTGGCCGGGAAGCAGCATAACCTGGTCGCCAACCGCCAGCTCAGCTCCCTCCGACACTTGAAACACGGTGCGGTCGGCGTCCATAGCAACGGCTTCAACCCCGGGGCGGCCTTCCACTCGCGGCAGTCCCTTGATGCCACACACCGCTCGAGCGCCAGCGTCTCCTATCGCCATTCCCGGCCAGGGGACACTGATAATGGAGCATAGCACCTTGCCGGCCAACTGAAAATCCGGGATGTATTCGTATGAGGTTTCCATCACCAGGTAGGAGCCGCCCTGGATTTCGGTAACGTCCGGCATCTCCCCGGCGATATCGTAGCTCCAGGTTTCGCCAGTGGATACGATTTCCACCGGCAGTCCGTCGGCAACCATGGCTTCCCGGAGGTCCAGAACCGGTTGGATGAGACGGTGGGCCTCAGTGACCCGGTCCTCTCGGTCGGAGGAAGGTTCGGACATCATCTGGTGACTCATCACGCCTTTCAGGGAGAGTCCGGGCAGTGAATGGATCAACCTTGCCAGAGCCACCCCGGATGCCACCCCTTGCTCTCCTTCCTGCACGCCACATCTGAGCAGTCCGGTTTCCTGCTCGATGACCACACCCAGGTTCACGCCTTGGGCAGCGGCAGCCTGGGAAAGGTCGCGGGCATTCGCTTCGCTTTCGCAGGCCACCAGGACCTCGGCCTGGTCCGCCAGAGCGCAGAGCCGGGCGATCTTGGGCGGGGCAACCACCTCGCTGGTAACGAATACGCTGGTCACTCCGCCCTGCACCATCACCTCAGCCTCGGCAACCTTGGCGGCGCATACTCCGCCGACGGTGCCGCCGCGCTGGATCTGCCGGAGAGCCAGGGCCGGGCTTTTGTGGTTCTTGCTATGGCCACGCAACTTGCTGTGACGGTCTCCATAGTAATCGGCAATCACATCCATGTTGTGATCCAGGGCGTCCATGTCCAGGATCAGGCATGGAGTGTCCAGGTGCTCAATCGGAGTGCCGGGTTGGGGTTCATATGTAGGCGGCATGGACGTACCTCCGAAGTTTCCACATATCTAATGGAATCTAGCTGTGAATACTAGAGCGTGTTGACATTTTGAAAATCACACCGTCGTTCCTGCGGAAGCAGGAACCCAGAAAAGCCTCTGTGACGGGAACGTTGGCTTATTTTGTACTCTCTGGATTCCCGCTTTTGCGGGAATGACGGGGGTATCGGCGGGAATGACGGGAAATGTCAACAGGGCCTAACCAGGAAGTTGAAGCAACTAGGAACTACCCCAGTTGTCCCCGGCCGGCAACGGGCCAATACCCTGCCAGCTTGCCATCCCGCACGGCGCGGATGTAATCATACTGGTTAACGCAGAGCGCCAGGTTGTACGGAACCAGGTGGACTTTGTCATTGGGCATCAGCTGCTCAGTGGCCGGCCCTTCCAGGTCCAGGATGCCGTGTTCCGCGCTGAACCGGGTGGCCACGGCGCCCGGAAACCCCTCCAGGACGGGTACACCGAAATCGGGCCCGGTAGTTTTGTGACCGGCATCCAGCACCGCCCGGCCCGCTATGGGATGGCTGATGACCGTTGCCAGAACTGTGGCCGCCCGTTGCAGTTCCGGGCGAATGCGCAAGGTCTCCACATCCATCAGGGGATACACCCCGGCCTGAACCTCAGTAATTCCTGACAGTTGCGAGACTATATCATAGTTGTAAGTGCTGCCCGCGCTTACCGTCGCAACATCCATACCGGCCCGCTCCAGATCGCCTCGCGTATCCAGTACCGGTTGTAAGCGAAGACGGGTTTCGGCCTCCAGTTCGGCGCGGTCGGTTATGGGCAATGGGCCTTCGTAGGTCATTATCCCCTGCAAGGATAGTCCGGTTGCGTCCGCAACCGTTCGCGCCAGGTCAACCGCGTCGCGTCCGGGCGCCACACCGCCAAACCCGTAGCCGGCGTCTATGTCCACCAATACGCCCAAAGTGACGTCGGCGGCCTGCGCAGCCTCGGCAAGGTCCGCGACGTTGCGGGGATTGTCCACGGCCACACTCAACGTTATTCGACCGGCCAGGGCGACCAGCCGGCGAATCTTGGCGGCGGTGACCACCCGGCCCGCGATCAGTATGTCGTCGATTGCGGGGGAAGGCAACGCGGTCCCATCGTCGTTGGAAGCGTCTTCGCCGGCGGCGGCAAATGCCTCGGCTTCTCCCAGCGAACTAACCGCCACACCGCCTGCGTTGCCGTCGGCGGCCAACTGGAACCGGGCGATTTCAGGGCAGCCGTGGCAGGAGACATGAGGGCGGACTCGGACTTGGTCAGTGGCCGATCCCTGGTCAGACGCGCTAAAAGCGTTGTGCAGGACCGCGATGTTCTGCTCCATTATCCCCAGATCAACCACCAGGGCCGGCGTATCCAGTTCCTCGGCGGGTGCGCCAATGGGCTGAAATATCGGTCGCTCCATTCCTCAGGTCCCTCTCAATTGCGATGCTAGGCGGCAGGATAGCACAAATCAGGCGGGTTCCAGCCAGTGCTGGTACACGTCCACCAGCAGGATGTCCGCCGGGCTGCCGGCGTAATCGGGCCAAAGGTCAGTCTGGCGCAGGCGGATGCGGTAGAGGGGCTGTCGGGGCAGGCCGTCGCCGCCGTGGGCCAGCGATTCGGGGTTGGGATAGACGCCGCAGAGGGCATCAACGATGCCGGTATGCCCCTGGATGTAGGCCGGCGTGCGGAAGTGGTGGGCCGGCGAGCCGGTGCGGACGCGGACGGAGGCGCCGTCGGGGTAGAGGGTGGGTTCGGCGGGAGTGGTCATCATTGATCCAGCGAATTAGGATTGCCCTATTGAAGGTGCTGTTGCAGTATAACGCTCAGCTCGGATGGCGTGATGATCGGTATCTCGGTTTCGTCACTGAGCGCCAACAGGTCGGGATCCTTTGTGACTAGATAATCCGCTGCGGCATGGTAGGCAAGAATCAGGAACGGCTGGTCGTTGGGGTCGCGGCAGATCGGCGTTTCCGGCGGCGGGTCGGGTATCTCAACCTCGACGCAGTAGTTGAGGTAGAGCATAGCGGCTTGTTCCTCGCCGGCGTCGAACTCGGGCTTCCCCAGGGTTTCAATCAATTCTGACCGGGTGTCAGCGCTGATCAGTGGGATTATCTGCCCATTTCGCCACGCTTCTCGCAGCCATCCTTCACCGCTGTTCTCTCTGACTATCGGCATTAGCACCGCACTGGTATCCAGGACTAACCGTAGCGTCGGCATCTATCCGCTCTGGTTTCCTTCAATGCCTCGTAAATTTCTGCATCAGTGATCCCAGATTCCTCTACTCGCTTCCAAAATGACCTGATGACTTCAGGGTTAATATCCGGCCTGCCGGACAACCTGAAACTGGCGATATCTGATAAATCACTCACGTTCTGGCTGAGCAGGGGTTTGTTGAATCCGTCTTGCGTCAAGGCTTCCCACGTTTGCGCTGCCGCTACGCTGTCCTGGTGCAGCATCAGAACGACGTCAAACGCGCTGAAGTCCGGCATAGCGATTGCCTCCCAATCCGGCGCATACAGGAATTGCCGGTTGTGCACTACGAGGCAGTACCTGGCCCCATTCAGCCCTTTCAGTTTTCCTTCTTTGCTGCCATGCTTCACCGCGTCGTTAAGGGCGCTTTGGAGAGCGTCGGGGCCGTCGGGTATCTGCGGCAGTGGCATTCCCAGCGCTTCAAGTTGCTCATCGATGCTCCGCTTTTCATTCGGGTGCCCAACCTTGCGGTAGTAATTTTCTTTGGGATCAAGGCGTAATTCGGTAAGTTCGAAGGCCCATCGAATGCCGTCAATGGTTGCCCAATAGTCAATAGGGGCGTTCGGATTTTCCCGGTCCCACTCTACGCCGACGCTCAGGCCATGCCGGGTTAGGAAATCGACGACCTTCCGCATCAGGTCGTACTCTCTGAGCTCCTTGTCGGACATGGCGTCGAACTTGCTCGCCGTTCTGGTTCGCTCCTCCACTATCATGCTGACATTGAGCGCGGCCTCGCGGAGGGTTTCGACTACGGATGCAGGGGCGGTTTCGCCACTCCACTCGGTGATTGGGCTAGATGAGTCAGCATACTCTGGGTAGCGGCTCGTGGTGTACTGTCGCAAGTCACGAAGCAAATGCGGGAACCCGTAGGTTCGGCTGTTCCGCTGCTTGCGGGTTTCGGCGGCCATGAACTCGTCCCTGGCCTGATAGAGCGCGTCGACAACGTAGCACTCTTGCCCGGGGCCTGTCGCAGTGTCTGCAAAGATTTCTGCCGCCCGGTTGATTACGGTTGCGGCGAAGTTGGCGTTGATGGATGGGGCGTCGCTACTAATGCGCGTCATGGTGGTTCTCTGCGTCTGCCTAGCGCAAATGGGACATCCATTTTCCCACACTTTGGCGTTATGGGTAATTTGCGGATGCTGAGAGGCCGCCGTAGTTCTGCTACTGCCGGTCGGCCGGGATGACAGGTTCGTCAATGGCGGCGCGCAGGGTTTTGGCAATCTGGACGATGCGATAGACGTCCTCCGCCATGTTGGGGTTGGCGTTATGCAAGGCAACTTTGAGCTGTTCAGTCAACTCGCTCACCGTCCTCTGTACTTCGTTACAGCGTTGCCGCACCGTCTGCAATCGGACTTGGTCCCGGCCGATTTCGGCTTCCTTCGCTTTGATTTCTCGGATTTTCTCGGTGGCCTCTTTTTGCACCTTGCCCGCTTTTACCTGTCGGAATACCCCGAAACCGATGATGGCCGGCGCGGCGACAATACCACCCAGGACGGCAGTTCCACCGGCGATGCCCAACCCTCCAGCGGCCAGAGCTCCGCCGCCAAACCAAGCGAGCGTTGCGCTACTGGCCGCGGCTCCGCTCAAACCGCTGATTGCTGCCCCGGTTGATGCTGTACCTAATGCGCCCACCAGACCATAAGCGCCTAATGCGGTCAAGGCACCCGCACCGGCTCCGCCGGCGAGGCTGGCGCCAGCACCACCTAATGTTTTGAGGATGTTCCCATAGGCTTGGTCCAGGCTTTCCAAGTCCTGAACTGTTACTTCGGCGTCGCTAATAATGTTAGGGTTGGCAAGTTTGGCCTTCCTGATGAATGTGATGGCCTCGCGGATAGTTTGCATCCCGTCTGCCCGAACCTGTCCCACCTCTTGCAGACGCTTTTCAGTCCCGGCGTGGTAAGCCTTATAGCGGGCGTACATTGCTTTGTAGCCTGTATAAGCCGCGCGGTATTTGGCCTTTGCCTTCTTGATTTTCCCTTGCGCGTTGAGGGTTAGCCCGCCCCCGGTCAGGGCGGCACCGCCTATGATCGCGACGGGTATAATCAACGGTAGTGGCATAATCCTGTGTTCCTTCTGTAGTTTGCCGCGACATCCAAGTTGTCAGATTTCGGTGACGTAATCCGGGTCGTGGAAATGCTGCTTGAAGGTTTCAAAGTCGTCCAGCGGGTTGTCCTGGATAATGCCGAGGATGCCGGTCAAGGCGACATTCAACTGGTGGTTATCCCGGCTGTCAACGGCGTGACGCAGCAACTCGAAAAATTCATCCAGCGCAGCGCGGCGTTCGGCAAACCGTTCGCTGAAATATGCGAGGATGGTCTCTTTTTCTGCCGTGAGACGCGCAATCAGCACATCGCAGTTGGCGATGATTGCTCGCCGTTTGGTTTCCTCTTCCTGCATCGTGCGAAAACACTCGGCAATGCCGGAGATGGTGGGTGGTATGACTTGGGATGCAACGGAGGCGAAGATGGGGTTGACCATGATAATACTTCCTTTGAAGAATCTCAGTATGGAGGTAGGGCAACACTCGACGTTTCAATGTTTTCGATAACCGAAACATCCCACAGGCAACCGCTGGCGACTACCCAATTATGGTACCAGTGCGATTCTTCTACTGGTAATTGCCAACCGCCTCGGTTGGCTCGGAATGCCATCGCATCCAAGTGAGGAGCGATTATGATGCCTTGATAATGTTTTCGCACTTTGGCCCAAGGAATTCCCCGTGCTCCCCGTGAAGCGCGCATAGGACGCTGTTCTGAGTATTGGTCATTGAACGCTTTGAATTCTTTTTCGTTTGTGATGACCAATATGTTATGCACATCCGCGATGAAAATGTGGTTCGCATGTGCGAACCAACGCGGGTAATGAGCCGACCCAAGCCCATGAGAGTTCTCTCGTTTCTCACGCCACCGCTCGTATTGGTCAACGAGCCAAGCGTCTCCGACCGACACCCACAGCCCATTTGGATTGCCATCGACGCCTGGATCAGAGGTATCGCGTGGGCACTCCAACGGTTTGTCGGAGTAATGGATCAGTGGGGTGGGAATAGCCATCACAACCCCTGCTCCCGCAGCTCCGCCGCTTTAAGGTCGATTTCCTCCGCCGTCAGGATGCCCTTCTCAATCAGCAGGATTTCCAGGGCGGCGGTCCACTTTTCGTAGTAGGACAGCGCCTCGTAGCGTTCCGGCGGCAGGCTTTCGATGGCGCGGCGCATCTCGTCGGTGGTGCGGATGCCTTGAGCGCCCAGAACCTGATGCACGGCGTCCACGCGGCGTTCCCAGTCGCTGTATTCGTGCTCGGTGCGGTCGATGGGGGTGTCGTCGGGCCAGCCGCCCCGGTCGTGTACTGCGGGCATGGTGTGAATTACTCCTGATGCGGCGTTTGTTGGAAAGTAGGGGCGAGGCATGCCTCGCCCCTACGAGTTGGCCCACATCTCGGCGACGTCCACGGATCGCATGAACCGCACGCCGGGGAAGGTCTTGATGTATTCAATCAGCCGTTCCAGCATCAGCAGGCGGCCGGGGCGACCGATGTACTGGGGGTGCATGGTGAGGTTGAAGCAGCGACCGTAGCGGTAGAGGCCACGAAACTCGGCGGCCCAGCTGTCGAACACCTCGTCGGGGTTGCGCATGGGGCCGAGGCGGTTGGCCGACGGCGCGTAGGCGAAGTGGGGCGCGTCGTCCAATAGCCAATGGATGGGCAGCTCCACCATGCGCCGGGGCGGGTCGCCGCCGGAGACGAAGTAGGGAGCGTCGTCGCCCATGAGGCTGCTGTCGTAGCGGAAGTTGTGCTTGGCCAGCAGGTCCAGGGAAACGGGGCTGAGTTCCCAGCTTGGCGAGCGATAGCCGACGGGCGCCGCGCCGGTGAGGTCGCCCAGGATGCCGATGCCCTTGATGAGGACCTCTTCCTCCTGCTCCGGCGTCATGGTAGCCGGCGGTTCGTGGATGTAACCGTGGTGGGCCACCTCGTGACCGCGACCGGCGATTTCGCGCACCAGGTCGGGATGGGTTTCGGCAACCATGCCGGGGATGTAGAAACTGCCCGGAATGCCCTGGGCGTCCAGCATATCCAGGATGCGCGGTGTGGCGACGCTGGGGCCGTATTCGGCCATGGAAAGCAGGCTGGGGTAGTTGATGAAATCGGGGTTGCGGTTCAGCCAGGAGGTGATACCGTCCACATCGAAGGTGATGAGGGCGACGCATTGGGTGTCGTTGGGCCAGATGCCGGACATTTTGATTGTCTCCGTTGTGCCAGTCTTGAGGGGTATTCAGCGGTTGCGACGGCTGCCGTCGCGGTTGCGGCCACGGGCCAGGTTGCGGAATTCACTTACCGTCCAGCCGGCTTGCACATGATCCTGCCCATGGTGTTAGGGGGAATGTCTCTACCATGATGTCGTGGGATAGGTACTGACCGACCACCCTTTTCTGCCTTCGTATGCTTGCCGCCTTCTCCGATTTGCCACCCGTCGTTGTGGAAGGCGCGCAGAACGTCTGCGATGCTAAAACCTGGTACGCGAGGCGGCATCAGACGCTCTTCCCCCGTTCCCATAGCTCAACGTAAGCCATTTCCAGGTTGACGTAGGCAATTTCGTAATACGGATCGCGTCGCAGTGTGGCGTCATAATCGGCGATAGCTCGATTATATTTCCCACTGCTTCGGTAGGCGTCGCCTCGCCTGCAATAAGCTTCCGCGTCGTCGGGGATAAGGGATATGACGGTGGTGTAATCGGCGATGGCTCGGTCGTATTCCCTTTTGTTGAGATAAGTGCCGCCTCGCTCCAAGTACGCTTTGGCGTCATTGGGATTGCGGTCAATGGCGGCGTTGCATTTGGCGATTATGGCGTCCCAATCCGCCGGAAGGACAGTGGCTATTTCGATGCCATAGCCCTCGGCCTGGTATTCAGCGACGGTGGGCGCCATGGCCTCGGGAGTAAAAGGCGGTTCCAGGCTATTTTCGGCGTAGCTGTCCAGCCACATTGCGATGGCGTCGGCAATCATCTCTAGGGCTTCTTCCCGGGTGTCGCCCTGGCTGGCGCAACCCAGCGTAGGGCACAGCACGGCGTAGCCTTCGTCATCAGGGTGAGTAACCAGCAGCACTTCGTACTCCCGGTCCTTGCCGGCCTGGGCTGCATGGTCAGTATGGACCGGGTTAGCGGCGGATGTCGTCATGGCAGTTCCCTCCGGGTAGCTCAATTGACCGGCAGTTCAGCCTAATCATACCAAACCCGCCCCACCGCCGCCGCGATGCGTCCCTCCATCCACGCCGCCAACTCCCGGTTCGCCGACACCAACGGCCGCTCCGCCTCTATCTCGGCGACGATGGCTTGTTGGGTGGGGAGGGGCGGGATGCTATGGCTGCGAACCCGGTTTATTCGGCGGTCTTCGCCGGCAGAGGTTCGGCCGGCAGACCCAACTCGGCCCGGAGCGCCTGTCTCTCATCCCACGATATTGCGAAGGCGGCTTCGTCCTCCGCTATCGCTTCCGCTTCGGTCTGAGATTCGTACTGGTGGATAAGACGTCGGACACGCTCCTCGTCCCAGCCGGGTGGAAAGTTGTTCACGTTTTTCATGTTCATTCGTCCTAGCCGCTCAATCAGCTCACGGTTGGCCGATACCAACGCCCGCTCCGTTTACGCTATTGTTCTACTGCTGCGCGCGCCAGTCAGTTCGGAAGTCCAGTTCCCGGATGAATCTGAACGTGTCATGGCATGGTATGCCGAAATCGCGGCACACATCAGGAATCTTGCGGTTGGCGCGCGTTGCCCTGGGCCGAGAACGCTCGGTAGAGACCACTCGGCGCTGCCCAGGGTCTGCCAGGGCGTATGCGGCCAAAAAGGGGTCTTCGTTCAGCTGCTCGGTCTCAACATCGTTCAGGTCAGGAGCGTAACCTTCGCTTATCACGCGGCGTATCAAATCGCTGTCTACCACCTCGTCAAGCAGAAGAGATTCCCGATGTTCCTTCAGCCAGCGCGACAGCGCGTCATCGGCTTGGGTAACTTTGTCATAGACTTCCCGCGGGACTTTTACCAAACCCTGTTGGCCCATGGCCGCCAGCCAATCCCAGAACTCGGGAACACGGTCCATAGGATAATAGTCGCGGTTCGCGTCGATAAGGATATTTGCGTCGAGGAGGTCGAGCATGGATTCCCCTACAACGCGCCGCCGGTATCAAACAGCGAGCCAACTTGGGACGGTTTCACTCCCAGGACTTTAGCCGCTTTGGATGTGGTCAAGTCGCCGGAACTTATCGCGCGCCTTACCAAGCCAACCAGCGCCGAACCAAGTCGATACCGACCGGTAATGTAGGGGCTGACGGGACGCGTTCGCTCTCCCTGACGGGCTTGTTCGCGCCGCTCTTCACGTTCTGCCAGCCATTCGCTGCGAAACAATCTATTCAGGCGGTTGAAAGTGTGCCTTTCGATGCCGCCGACACGCCATGACTTGTACGCAACCATCGTCCGGCTTACGTTCAGATCATCCGAAAACCGATTAATGCGGGCAACTACTTCCTCAAAGGAAACATCGTCGGCAAACTCCAGATCGCCACTTTCCTCCTGAGGCAGCAAAAACTCGCTGGCGATGTCGTTACAGAACCTTTCAATGTCGTTAGCGACCTGCGCACCGCTAACTCCGGTCTGGCCCAGAATCAAGTGAGTCAGCTCGTGGAGCAGAGTGAATGACCATGCCGGCCTGGCATCATGGTGGTTGATTATTACAAAGGGGGCAACATCATCCGCAATGGTAAAACCTCGGAAAACGTCGGTGTCGATGTCGGTGTGGTGAGTGCCCAAGTTGCCTTTAAGCAGCACGAAAACGCCGGCGTTTTCCGCTCCGACCCGCAACAGCCCGAAGGCCGCCGTGGGAGTTCGTTGCCGGCGAAAATCCGCCAAGTCAACGTCCAGCAGTGCCCGCAGCGACGCCAGAACTGCCGCCGCCCCGTCTTCCCGGCGATGCGATCCGACGAAGGCCAGAGGCCTTGCCTCGTCCATATCCTCCAGAACCGCCCGGACCATGCTCTGCCGGGCGCTCACGTCCCGGAGCAGGGCATCCAACCGCGCTTCGTCAGTTGCCGAGTGTTCGGCCGGCAGCACGCGAAAGTCCGCTCCGCGATCCCCTTTTGCCGGCGGATCGGGCAAATAGAACGTAAGCAGCGGCCGGTTGTACACCCGGGCCATTTCGGCCAGAACCGACCGGGACGGCTCATCCAAGCCGTATTCGAGGGCGTTGAGCCGGTCAACTGCCGACGCATTGCGGGTGTCGCGCAGGCTTTGGTTCCTTCGGGCCGCTTCCTCTTGAGTAAGCCCGGCTGTCTCCCGCGCCCAAACCAGTATTTCCGGGTTGACTCTGGGCATCGTGGTGCACCCGCCTAGGCGTTACCTCAGGATGCCGGCATTATAAAACCGCTAGGCAGGAGAGGCCAAACCGGGGCGTTTTCCTTACGAACTGCCCCACACCCGCCCCACCGCCGCCGCGATGCGCCCCTCTATCCGCGCCGCCAACTCGCGGTTCGCCGACACCAACGCCCGCTCGGCTTCTATCTCAGAGACGATGGCTTGCTGCACCGTCAGGGGCGGTAGGGTGTCTGAATCAGGATTTAGCGGATTATGGGATTTTTAGGATTGGACGGCGGTGGCGGAAGTACCTAATCCTAGTAATCCCCTAATCTTCAAAATCCTGATTCTGACGGTTGCCGCCATATATTCGCCGGTATTCCAGGCTTTGTGCGCCAAAGTTCAACAGAAGGCCCAACTCAAGGCCGTAGGCGACCACGTAGTTTTTCACCTGGGCCAGATGCACATTCTCCAATGCAGTCAGGGCTTTCAGTTCGACTACGACGCGATTGCCGACGATGAAGTCCGCTCGCCTCGAACCTATTTCCACTCCAGCATAGAATATGGGCCGTTCGACTTCCCGTCCGAAGTCGATACCGGCGCGCCCCATTTCAATAGCGAGAGCGCGTTGGTAGATTACCTCCTGAAAACCGGCGCCCAGGGTGCGGTGAACCTTCATAGCACAGCCGATTATCCGGTAGGTGAGATCGTCGTTGACCATAAGAGCGCTGCCTTTTGGCACTGTGTCGTCAGAATCAGGATTTGCCGGATTATGGGATTAGCAGGATTGCACGGCTGATGCGGAAGTGCCTAATCCTGACAATCCGCTAATCCTCAAAATCCTGATTCTGACGGTTTCCGCCGCCGTGATGCGGGCTGCTATCAGCGCTTCCTGTTGAGAATATCAGAATCAGGATTTGCCGGATTATGGGATTAGCAGGATTGCACGGCTGATGCGGAAGTGCCTAATCCTGACAATCCGCTAATCCTCAAAATCCTGATTCTGACTATTACCCACCGCTCCACACTCGCCCGATGGCCGCCACAATCTCCCCCTCTGTCTGCTCAACCAGCCGGTGTGCATCATCAATCACCCGCTGATATCCCTCAATCTCCGCCACTAGCTCACGCTGCACCTCCAGCGGCGGCAGAGGAAAATGAAACGTTGAGTATTGCTTGGCATTGATGTTTGTAAGCGTGCCCGTTTTTGAGTTGCTTAATATCCATTCGCGCCAATGCTCTGACTTGGTGACGTGATAAACATACTGAGGAATCGCTATATCTGGATTGATGCGAAACCGAATCAAATAGCCGGCGTATTGGTAAATGCCTGGTACGTCATCATGGATATAAGTGCGTCCGACTGAACCCGAGCGCGCAATAAGCAAGTCGCCCGACTCGAGAAAGCGGTCCGGTTCAATTACCGACGGCGATACCACGTCATCACTTTTGAGTTCGCCAGAATCGGTAATGTCGGTGATACGCACGTAACGTACTTCGCCATCGTAATTTACTTTCCTGGCTCCGGAACCATACTGCGGCTTTCCCAAAATAATGTCGCCAAGTGAAACCCACTCATATTGCGAATCCCGCCGGCCATTCTCCCGATACCGCTCGCCGCTCAGGTTGTAGTCCCCGCCGTCGGCAATGCGCGCTTTCGCCACCACCAGCCCCGTTGTCGGCGTGAAGTCGTCCAGCGGTTCGCCGGCCCGCCGGCGACGCAGGTATTCGGACAGCTCCGCCTGCACGGTGGGCAGGTCGTTGCGGTCGATGGGGCGGCGTTGGGCCCCCAGGTCGTAGCCGTCGTTTTCCGCCTTGAAGAGGGCGATGCCGTCGGCGCGGTGGGCTACCGTCTTGTCCAGGATCAGGATGGAGGTCTTGACGCCGGAATAGGGCTGGAAGACGCCGGCCGGCAGGGAGATTACGGCGACCAGCGCGGTCTCCACCAGTAGGCGGCGCAGTTGGGTGTGGGCACGCTGGCTCTGGAAAATGACGCCCTCGGGCACGATAACGCCGGCGCGGCCGCCCCCGTTCAAGTGGCCCATGATGTAGTCCACAAACAGCACCTCGCTGCGCTTGCTGTTGGTGAAAAAGCGTCCGTGGGGCCGGATGCCGCCTTTGGGCGACATGAACGGCGGATTGGCCAGAATCACGTCATAGTGGTCGTTCCACTTCTCTTCGCTGGTCAGGGTGTCGTACACCGCAACCTTCGGCTCCTGCCGGTGCGTCAGGTACAGGTTCACCGTAGCGATGCGCGTCATCTGCGGCGATATGTCGTAGCCGACAGTATTTTCCGCCAGCGTCGCCCGGTCCTGCGCGGTTAACCGGCCAGCCTTCCCGGCGTGCTGGTAAGCCGACACCAGGAACCCAGCCGTGCCGCAGGCCGGGTCCAGTATCGTCTCGTGCTTCTGCGGATTGACGATGCCCACGATGAAATCAATGATGTGCCGTGGCGTGCGGAACTGCCCCGCCGCCGCCTGCGCCCCGAAGGTCTGCAGCATCATCTCGTAAGCGTCGCCGATTTGCTCAGTGTCCCTGGTATCGAAACGGTCAATGGTTTGCAGAAAGTCCCGCAGCACCACCGCGTCGTTGTAGGGCAGGTAAGCGTCCCGGTAGATGGTCTGGAACGCCCCCGGGATGTCCGACGAACTGCCCAGCATCTCCAGCCCCCTGGTGTACAGCCGCTGTATGCTGTTGGCCGTCTGCTCCGGGGCCATCATCTTGTCCCAGCGCAGTTCCTCACCGTCGCCGGTGAAGTACCTGGCATTGCCGCCCATCTCGACGCTTTCCAGGTCCAGGGCGCTGATGTACTTGTAAATCAACGCCCGGGTGATTTCCTCGCACTGGTCAATGGGGGTCGGCACCTTGCCCACCAGCAAATCCCGCGCCGTGTTGATGATGTCCCTGGTATCCTGGTTCTGTATCGTCATCAGGCCGCCTGCTCATCCTTCAGCAAATATTCCCGCACATAACCGGGTATCGCCTGTCGATGCTCCGCCGGGGTATCCCGGTATCTCCCAAACTCCAGCGCAGTACCTTCCAGCGCGCCGAAATCCTTGCTGTCGATAATCCGCCGCACGTCCTCATCCGCTGCGTAGGCTTCAAACACCGCCCGGACGTTTTCCAACGCGGCTTCGTCGCTGACCGGCCGCTCAACCAGATACCGGTCGAAAGCTTCGGCGATGGTCCGGTTGCTTGCCTCTTGTTCCTGCCGCAACGTGTAGCGGAGGTCTTCCGTGCGCTCCGCTATCCGCCTGGCGTCGCTCTGGAAAGTCAGTCGCGTCAGACTGGTCGCCTCGTCATCTCCGTGACGTATGTAGGTGCCTCTGGGTGGTGGTGGCGGTTCGCCGTTCCCGCCGCCATCGTCGTCCGGCTTGGGCTCCGGCGGTATCGGGATTCGAGGCTCATAGTAGTGTCCTTCGTGGTGGTACTCGCAAACCGCGAAGTAGTCAATGATTCGGAACCGGTCCTTGGGCTGCGGCTCCATCCGCTGGCGCACCACCGGGTCGGTATAGTTTTCCCGGAAGTCGTAACGACGGGTTCCGCGCCCCTTGATTTGCGTGAAGTCCGTAGGCGACTTGATGGGCCGGCAGACGACGATGTTCAACAAGTCAGGGCAATCGTAGCCGGTAGTCATCATCGCCACCGTAACGCAGACCCGTGTCTTGGAAGTCTGGTAGCCGGCAATCGCCGGGTGCTGGCCGTTTAGAGCGTTGTTCTTGAACTTCTCGCCGTAATCGTTGGCGTGCCGCACTTCCGAAGTAATCTGTACTGCAAAATCGGACTGGTACACGCCGGGCCAAGTCTCCTCCGCCACTTCGTTCAACGCTTGCGTCAACATCGCCGCGTGCCGCTGGCTCACCGCGTATATGATGCCCTTGCCGATTAGCTCCGTGCCCGGTTCCCGCAGCGCCTCCGCAAGGTACACCCGCGCGAACTCCACATTGGTTCCCTGCGACAGGAAACTCCTGGCGAAGTCGCCGATATGGTATGTGAACTGCTGCTCCCCCTCGTCACTTTCGTAATCGGCTATCGTCACCTCGTACCCTTCTTCCGACATCAGCGCCTCGGTTACTTCCGTGCGCACGTCAACCGCCGTGGGCAGCACCAGGTACCCGTCTGCCGCTCCCTGCTCTATCGTGTAGGAGTAGGTCGGCTTGCCCGGGTTCAGGCCGAACGCCAGATAAGTATCCCGGATGGCCCTCTGCTCCCGCGCCGCCGCAGATTTGTCATCATCCCCGACCGGATCGTTGGTGACGAATGTTCGCGGTGTCGCCGTCAGCCCGATTTTCTCAGCCTGAAACATCTCAAAAAGCCGGCGATGGTTCGGCCCGCTGATGCAACGGTGCGCTTCGTCGGCCACTATCAGGTCAAAATGGTCGGCAGGTATCGGCGCTCCCTGCTGGTGCAGGGCTTCCAGTGATTGTACCGTGGCCACGGTGATGCGGGTATTATTCCAGTCGTGATTGTCGTTGCCCTCATACGCCGCCACCGTGTATTGGTCATTGATGGCGTTGCGGATGTCCAGCGCAGCCTGTTGCCGTAGCTCAATGCGGTCAACCAGGAACAGTATCCGTCGCGCGTTTCCGGTGTTCAGGTAGAGAAAGCAGAGGGCGGCTGCCACCGTCGTCTTGCCCGTCCCCGTCGCCATTTCCAGCAGGAACGCCGTTTCTCCTTTCTCGGCCCCGCGCTGCACTGCCGCAATGGCGTCCGCCTGGTATTGCCGCAAGTCCCGGTCGCCTTCCGCCTTTCGGCGCAGGTACGACTTACCCGTTTCCGTAGTCCAGAGTAGCTCCCGATCCACTGGTGGCCTGCTGCTCACGCTGGCAACCATCTCCGGTGACGGAATCGACAACGCCCGCTTGGGATTGCCGGCCCGCGTGTCCCACACGTAATGCTCCCGGCCATTCGACAGCATCACCAACGGAATGCCCAACGAGTTGGCGTACTCCCGGGCTTGTTCCTTGCCCACCAGCGCATCCGACTCCGCCGGTTTCGCTTCCAACAGTGCGATGGCTGTTCCGGGGATTATCTGCCCCGCTATAGCCGCCCCAAATGGTTTGTTGACGGGATGGATTGCGATTTGCTTAGAATGAGTGGTGGGGAGTTGGCAGAGAGGTCGATTGCGCTTGACTTAGGATCGAGTGAGCTCGCCGACACGGGCTCCACGGGTTCGAATCCCGTACTCCCCACTCGATCACGGTACACTAGCGCAGAGCGCGACACAATCCCCAGCGCTTCAATTTGAGCACAATGACCGCAGACCCAACCGCCTCTTGGAGGTTGCGTTTGGAACGCACCGCGTCAGCGTGCCGGCTGCATCATCTGCCCGCACCAGTCGGTAAAAGGGTCCTGCCGTAATCGCTCGACAGCCAATTCATCATCGGGTCCCCACAAGATCTCGGAATGCCGTCGTTCCCATTCCTCAGCGATCTCGGCGGCGTTGGGCTGCACCTGCCAATTGCTACGGTCAGCCATGTCGTTGGGGAACGTGGCCGCCTCCAACGCTTCGGCCTGGATGCAGGTCATGCCTTCCCTCTGTTTCTGAGTGGTGTCCAGGGGCAGGTCGGGCAGTTCGTGGGATACGCCGTCCTCCCAATGACTGCCGTCCGCCCAACGCACGACGACGCCCCGGTTATGGACCGATCTCTCGTGGTGCAACTCTTGACCGGCCGCTTGGTAACGCCCCGCCAGAGTGGTCAGGTCGGGCGTCGGCGTAGGAGGGAACGTTGGCGCGGGGGTTGGGGTGGGCGGTCTTGTCGCCTTGAAATCTGCATCCGTCGCCAACAGTTTTACCGCCTCTCTGCCGGCATCATCCCGTAGATGACATTCGTCAAATTGGTGATACTCTCCGCCGCGTAAGGAAACTATGAACCAGCAATCGTTACCGGCGGAGTGGTGGATAGCACCGACCCACACGCCATCAATTCCAAGTAGGAACCATGCGTCGCGCATGAGTGCGCCACGGTTCCAATCTCCAGCATATTGCCAGCGCCAGCCGTCCGGCAAGTCCGGCGTGATCGAGATGGGTCTGCTGGGCGTGCCCTGGGGGTTGAAGTGCGGGGTGACGGTTGGCGATATGCCGGGCACGAACGAATTCTGAGGCTCCGCGGCAGACGCGCAGGCCAGCGCCGCCAGCAAGGCAAAACCGACTAGCACCAGGGCCGGCCTGTAAGATCGCAAGAACCTCATTGTGGCACCCCCCTTGCGGCCATAGGATGGCTTCTTGTTACGGTCGCCCGACCCGTGACCGACCGTAGCGAGTTCATCAAATCATTGACGATATTCGGCACAATCACCGACGGCGTTCAGCATCATCGCAATGGTCGCAAGTAGGCGGCACCACACCATCCCGGCTCTCCGCCTCAATAGAGGCGATTTCTATGCTCCAATATGATCCAATGCGACGTAAAGGTCGCCCCCGGTGTGGACAGTTTGCTTGATGCACCTTTTTGGTTGCCGTGTTTTGAACGTACTCAGGCATAAATTTCTCTCCGTATCTTGACGCGGACGGTGCCCACGCTTTTTCCTGGTAGTACAGAGGGACAGATGCCCAGCCCAGACCGACAAGCAAAATCCCCCCCACACCGGCAAATCCGGCGGGAGGGCACTATCGAAACAGAGGCGGCGCTGGTAAGATTACCGGCGGGTTTTTACGGCCCTCTGGCGAGTTCCTCCCTAAAGGACTTGCCAGACGCGCTCCGGCGATTGCCGTCGTCGGGGCGCACCTTTTTGTAACCCATTCCGGTAGCGCTCGTGTGGAACCCCCTTGCGGCCACACAGAAATTGGCTACCTGCCACAGTCTCCAACTCACTGGCATAGACACCGCAAGGAGGCACGAACGTGCCAACTGCATGGATGATGTCCATGCCGATGCCCCGAACAGAACGGGGCAGGCCAAGTGAATTGGACTGTGGCAATTGCCACTATACACCCTGCCAACAGGGTGTCAATTATCACGGTAGCGAATAATCAAGGAAAAAAGGTGGGCCGGAGTACGAAGCTCCGGCCCGCTGACGCCGCGCTGACGAGGGGAGAACCCCGGAACGGCGCTAAATCGGGACGCTACCAGATGTTTGCCGACGCATGTACTAAAATGGCAGTGGCCGCTATCCCGCGGTATCGGGAAATCGCGGCGAGCCACTGCAAAACGGTGGGAACGGCAAGTCGCCTGCAAAATCGCCTCATTTACCGGTGGACTTGCAAAACTCGGATGGACAATGAAAAGCCCTGCTGAAAACAGCAGGGTCGGTGTCAAAGGCGACCGAAAGGTATGCCTAGCCGGTGGACGGTGGACTAACCACCGCGAACGGGATACGCTGCATCTCGTTGCCATCGATGAGGATGTGTATAGCGTAATCGCCGTACTTCTCAAAGGTGACATTAGGAAGCCCGCAGTTAAATCGAGCTGTAGCCTCTGAACCGGGGACAGGACTTCGCACCTCAATGTCTGCCGAAAAAGCCGGAATGACATCTGCACCGTCAGCATCAAGGAACCGCAGCGTCAGTTGCTTTGTTCCCTCTTCTGCAACGCTGGCCCGCAATTGCGCCACGACGTGCATAAGGCCATGCGTACAAGGAACCTGAGGCGCAAAGATCTGGTCAAAACCAATGCCGACGGCGGTCAACTTCCCCGATGCGTCAGCGTAGTCACACAGGAACGCGAAATCAACTTCCATGTGCGGGTTTTCTCCTTGCCATTGCGAATCGTGATTGTCCGGTTGGTTTTCCCTGTTACGACCCTAGGGTCGGCAGACAAATGCCCTTGGGTAATGCGAACTTGAACGGCTGGTTGTGCCCTCGCCTCCATCTTTGCTTACTCCACGGAATGAAATTATCGAAATCCCTGCGGGATTTCGACATCCCGACAATTAAAGTTTACCAGCCCCTGCCTATTCGTCAGGGGCTGGCCCGTTAGGCCGAAGCCTATTGGCTTGGCAGCAGATTGTCAACAGGTTTTGTAAGTCGCCCCGCGGCAAGGAGGGAGGTGATAACCAGATGGACAAGCAATTGGCAGAAGAGCTGCGAGCACTATACAACGCCGGTCCTGGCCAGTAACGTCGGCCCCACCTGCTGGGAGCAGGTAGGGCCGACCACCCCCACACACGCATGATCCAGAAAAAACCGGTGCCGGGGCGTGTCAATATCCTGCTTCAGTTTGCAGTGTAAACCATCGCGTCCTTCGCCACCTGCGCCAACACCGCCGTTGCGGTCAGGTCATCGGGCCAAGTGAACGGCTCCGGCCAGAGCGCACCCACTATGAAGGCGTCAGCCGTGTGGCTATGACGGTAGCCCAGCCGTCCGGCTCGCGTCTCCACGGCCCGGCGGAAATCCGCCCTGATGCTATCCTGTACCGCCGCCGACAGCAGGAACGCCACCGGGCGACGGACGCGCAGGAACCGGAGCGCGAAAGCGAAAGCCGCGTCCTGTTCAGCACTCGGCAGACCAACCGAGAGGATGTCGAACGGCGGGATTTGGTCGTAGGCTGATATGTCGCCCACTTCCTCGCCCTGATTGGTGTACACGACCTCCAAACTGGCATCGCGCGCGGCGTCACTCATGCCACCCAGCACGGCCACCCGGAGAACGCCAGACGCCGGCAGTGGCGTCCGAGGCCGCAGCAGGGTATCCAACGTTCTTCCGATGTTCTCTCCGATGTCGTCTTGCATGTCCCGGCTCTCTCCCACAATGTTGCGTTCATCTCCATTGTGGGCATCCGCGCCGGGCACCGTCAATTGGGGTGACGGTTTATCTTCTGGGAAGTTTGGCGATCAAGTCCTTGTACATTAGCCTTTTCCCGCGCATACCGGTTAGCACCTTCCCAATGGTCTTGAAGCCATTGCCCTGTCCAGCATTGAGGCGGGCGGCGCATTCGTTCACGTAGCGATGCAGGTGCTTCCAACTGATGTAGTGGTACGTGCCCCGGTACGCTCCTTTTAGAAGCGCCCAAAAGCTCTCGATCCCGTTGGTGGTCACCTTACCATTGACGTACTCACCGACACCGTGGTTCACCGTTCCGTGATCGAACCCATGGCTCGCTAGATTTCGGTACGCGGGATGGCTGTCGGTGTACACCGTGGAGCCGGGTTTTACGTTGTCCAGTACCGCTTTCTCCAACGCTTTATTGTCGGCCTGCCACATCGGGAACGCCTTGACTCTACCGCCCGGGCCGTCTTCCTTGAAACCCATCACTTTGATCTTGCCCTCCGGCCACCGCTTGTGCAATTTCTTGTCCGCGTGTTTCCACCGTTCTTTTCCGCCGATATTGGCTTCATCGACCTGGATTATCTCGCCCATCATCAGGTCGCCTTCTTCCATCGCTTCACGGATGCGGTGTTGCAGAAACCACGCCGCGTGCTGCCCGATGTCCAGGCTTTTGGCGAGTTGAACACTGCTGACGCCCTTGCGATCCGTGTGCATAAGATGGATCGCGAGCAGCCATTTTCTCAATGGCAGGTTGGTGCCTTCCATGACCGTGCCAATGCGAACGCTGAAGTATCGATTGCAGTCGCGGCAGCGATGGCTCATGGGCCGGCCGCTCTCAACCCGATAGACATTCTCCCGGCCACAACGCGGACAATAAGGCGTGTCGCCCCAAAGCCGATTTTCGACGAAAGCGACGGCAGCGGCCTCGTCGGGGATTTCCCGATAGAACCGATCGATGCTGATGATATCCTGTTGTTCCTTCTTGGTCTGCTTCTTCGGCGCAGGCGTCCGGTCGGGGCGCTCTTCTCCCTTGTAATAGATTTCGCCGTCTAGTCCGATGCTGACGTTGTGCTGCTCGATCATGATTTCCCGTTCTCTCCTGTCCCGTTTTCTTCTATGGACAGGCCAGCACCAGCAGAATTTTCGTGTCAATCCCCGGTGTTCATGGGTTTGCTCGACCTGAGCGTGTGCCGTTTGCTCGCCGCCGCTTGACGACGAGCGAACATGTGTGCTATACTGGTGATTAGAGCCGGCTGCGGTTCGATTTTCGTCTCTGGGAGCATTCTTCACGGCCTGTCTCCTTTGCGCAGAGCGCGGTGTCCCGGGGGTTACGATCCGGGAATGTTGGAGACGGAAACGGGCTGAACGCTTGGTTAGGCAGCGGCCGGTTCGCTGGGCGGCGACGGGAAATAGGTCCCCGTCGCCTTCCGAATTCGTCCTATTTGGAACCATTATACACGGTAGCGCGCCCACGACACCGGAAAAATTGACCGCGGCTTTTGTCAATTTCTCGCCACCGTGTAGGCTCGCCCAACAATGCAAATCCATGATAATCTTTATCATGAAGGCGAGGGGGATGTCAGCCTGTCAATCTGTTGCACTGGGAAAATTGGTGATACAGTTGAGCCGAGCAGTTGCACCTGCTCGGCTCCGTTGTGCGCCGGTAACTCAGAGGACAGAGTGGCCGCTTGCTAAGCGGTTTGTCGTGGGTTCAAATCCCACCCGGCGTACTGCGCCATCCTACCACACCGGAGCCAAGCAGCATAAGATGGTGTCTGTGGATGGGGCGATGGGGCGATGGGGCTTCATCAACGCTGGCCTGTCAGCGGTCGGGTCGCGCCTATAGCGGGCCGGGTAGTCCCCCTGTTCCCGCCCTATCGAAAAGTTTATAGTCGGCAAATCCAGAGCGTTCCGACCCCGGCGCGTATTCCTCCACGTCAAACGTCCATCCGGCTTGCTCCAGCAGCCGGTCAATAATCACTCTGGCCCGTTCCTCTGGCGTCATTTCGGCCATTCCCATCACCCCGCCGGTATCACGTCAAACCCCGTATAGGGACGCAGCGCTTCCGGTATTACCACCGAGCCGTCGGGCTGCTGGTTGTTTTCCAGGATGGCGATGATTACGCGGGGCAGGGCCAGGCCGGAGCCGTTGAGGGTGTGCACGAAGCGGGGGCGTTCGCCGACGCCGGGCCGGTAGCGGATGTTGGCGCGGCGGGCCTGGAAGTCGGTGCAGTTGGAGCACGACGACACCTCCAGCCATTCCTGGGAGCCGGCGGCCCAGACCTCGATGTCGTAGGACTTGGCAGAAGGGAAGGAGATGTCGCCGGCGCAGAGCTGCAGGATGCGGTAAGGCAGGTTCAGTCGCTGGCACACGGTTTCGGCGTTGCCCAGCAGGGATTCCAGTTCATCGAATGACGTTTCCGGCGCGACGAACTTGTACATCTCCACCTTATTGAACTGGTGGACGCGCTTGATGCCCCGGGTGTCGCGGCCGGCGGCGGCTTTCTCGCGGCGGAAGCAGGGCGTGTGGGCGACGTAGTACAGGGGCAGCTCATCGGCGGACAGGATTTCGTCCCGGTGCAGGTTGGTTACCGGCACCTCTGCCGTGGGGATCAACCACAGGTCGTCCTCTTCATCGTGGTACAGGTTGTCGGCGAAGAGGGGCAGGTTGCCGGAACCTTCCATGATTTCCCGGCGCACCAGGATGGGCAGCGCCACTTCGTTGTAGCCATGCTCGCCGCCGTGCAGGTCCAGCATCCAGGAGATGATGGCCCGTTCCAGCCGCGCCCCGTAGCCGTTCAGGGTATAGAACCGGCTGCCGGACAGCTTGACGCCGCGCTGGAAGTCGATGATGCCCAGTTGCTCGGCCAGGTCCCAGTGGGGTTGCGCTTCAAAGTCCAGCGTAGTGGGTTCACCCCAGTGACGCAGAACGATGTTGGAGGTCTCGTCGTGTCCGTCGGGCGTGCTGGTGTCGGGCAGGTTGGGCAGAGCCAACATGGCGTCGTTGATCTGGGCGTCCAGGTCGCGCACGTCGTCTTCCAGGGCGCTGATGCGCTGGCCGACCTGGCGCATCTCGGCGACCACGTCGTCCGGCGGCGGGCCGCCCTGGGAGCGGGCGCGCCCGATCTCGCGGGACACCTGGTTGCGGCGAGCGCGAAGCTCGTCGCCCTCGGTGATGGCGGCGCGGCGACGGGCGTCCAGGGCCAGGATTTCGTCCAGGCAGTCCTCGTCCTCGGCGCGGCGTACCAATGCAGCGCGCACCGTGTCGGTTTCGTTGCGAATCTGTTCGAGAGAGAGCATAAACCCACTGTATTAGACAAGGTAAAAGATTAGTTTGCGTACCTCAAAAACGAAACCGGGCAGGACATCCTCGCCGTCCAGGGTCTCCGGGTCGGCAAGCAACTCCGGTTCGTCGGCGCCGGCGCGGTAGATGCGGACGGTTCGTTCGATAGGGTCGATAAACCAGCCCAACTTGGCGCCGTTGTCCATGTATTCCTGCATCTTGTTGAGCAGTTCGGTCAGATCCGAAGGACGCGATTGTGAAGTGGAGCGGATTTCTACGACGAAATCGGGGCAATAAGGTCGTGGGCTACCCGGCCCAATGGCATCAAGCCGAGTATTGAGAGTTGCTGTCCAGGCTGCGTCAGGGTAACGGATGGCACCGTTGGGCAAGAGGTAGGCGCCGGTGGCAGTAGTAGCGTAGCCGGGGCGTCCGTTAGCAACGTTCCAGATGTGCAGAGCTCCATAAGTCTCGCCTTCTTGCGCATCGGCCGGGTAGTAAGGAGGCATGGTCAGTTCCAGTTCGCCGTTGACGTTAAGCTCAATTTGGCAGGGGAAGTCAGGGTTGGCAAGCGTTAGGTCGATACACCAGGCTGCACAAGCCGCGGAGCCGGCCGCGACCACGTCGTGGGGCAGGTGAAGTTTGAGCGGAAATGGATTGGCTCTGACGGCGTCACTGTGTATTTCCGCCGCCGGCCGACGGGTTGCTGCCGTCGTCATACCAAATCACCTCATATATGGCTGGCCATTCGGATTACGCCAACTCAAAAATCAGCCGCCGCACCTCAAAGATGAAACCGGGCAGCACGTCCTCGCCGTCCAGGGTCTCCGGGTCTTGCAGCAGTTCGGGTGCAGCGATGCCGGCGCGGTAGATGCGGACGGTGCGCTCCGAGGGGTCGATGAGCCAGGCGAGCTTGGCGCCGTTGTCCATGTATTCCTGCATCTTGTTGAGCAGTTCGGTCAAACCCGACGGGCGCGATTGTGAGGCGGAGCGGATTTCTACCACGAAATCGGGGCAGTAGGGCCGCCCGCCCGGGTCGCCGGGCTGTCTGGCGCGGATATTTTCCAACGCTGTCCATGCCGCGTCAGGGACACGTAGTGCGCCGTTGGGCAAGCGATACCCGGAGGTAGGGCCGGTAGGCACGCCGGGGAAATCCTGTTCCCGGTCCCAGAGGTACACTTCACTGGAAGTCCTGTTTTCTTGAACGTCAGACGGGTCATTGGTGGGCGGCATCAGTTCCAGTACTCCATCAGCGGTGAGCTCCATTTGCCAAACGGATTCGTGGTTGGCGAAGCAAAGGTCCCAGAACCAGTTGGCGCAAGCGTCGGGGCCGGCCGCTATTACCGTCTCCGGGAGCCTCAGTTTGATGGGAAACAGACCACTATCCGCCGTATTGGAGACCGATGGCGCGGTTTCTTCTGCTATTTCCGGCTTTCTGGCCGAGGCGGTCGTGGCCATGGCAATCATCCCGTCGCATCATCCGGCGTTGCCGCGTTTCCGCCGTCGTTGGAGAGGGAGCGCATCTGCGGGAATAATAGCACATCGCGGATGGTGGACTGGCCGGTGAGGAGCATAACCAGGCGGTCGATGCCGATGCCCAGACCGCCGGTGGGGGGCATACCGTATTCCAGAGCGGTGAGGAAATCGTCGTCGGTGCGGTCGGCCTCCTCGTCGCCGTAGGCGTCGCGCTGGTGTTCCTGGGCGGCGAAGCGGGCGCGCTGCACTTCGGGGTCATTCAGCTCGGTGTAGGAGTTGGCGATTTCCATACCGGCGGCGAATGCCTCGAACCGTTCCACGTAGCCGGGCTTATCGGGATGCCCCTTGGCCAGCGGCGACATATCCTCCGGGTAATCCATGAGGAACGACGGCTGGATCAGGTGCGGCTCCACGTACACGGAGAGCATCTTGTCGATGAGGCGTCCCCGCGCCTCTCTGGGCCCAGGTTCCAGTCCCAGATCCCACGCAATGCGGGTGAGCGATTCGGCGTCGGGATAGTCCTCGATGTCTATGCCGCTACGCCGCAGCAGTTCCTCCCGCAGGGACAGGCGCGGCCAGGGCGGCGTGAAGTCGATGATGTCGTCGCCCATGGCAATCTGCATACTCCCGTGAACGTCCTGGGCCAGAGCTGACACCAGCGACTCCACCATCTCCATCACGGTGTTGTAGTCGGCGTAGGCTTCGTAGGACTCAAGGAGAGTGAATTCGGGATTGTGGTCCTGGTCGATGCCCTCGTTGCGGAAGACGCGGCCGATTTCGTACACCTTGTCCAGCCCGCCTACGATGAGACGCTTCAGGTACAACTCGGTGGCGATACGGAGGTAAAGCTGCTCGTCCAGGGCGTTGTGATGGGTGACGAAGGGGCGGGCGTGGGCGCCGGCGGGAATGGGCACCAGGATGGGGGTGTCCACCTCGATGAAGCCCCGGCCGTCAAAGAACCGACGAATGCCGCTGATGATCCGCCCCCGGCGCACAAAGGTATCGGCGACCTCCGGGTTGGCGATAAGGTCCAGGTAGCGTTGACGGTAGCGGGTTTCCACGTCGCGCAGGCCGTGCCACTTTTCGGGCAGAGGGCGCATCCCTTTGGCGAGGACGGTCAGCGAGTGGGCCTCGATGGTGGGCTGGCCAGTGCGGGTGCGCATCATGTCGCCGCATACGCCCAGGAAGTCGCCCAGGTCCAGGTCTTGCAGCAGGGCGTATTCGTCGCCGAGGACGTTCTGGCGGAACATGGCCTGCACCACGCCTGAGGCGTCGCGCAGATCCAGGAAGGCGGCGCGGCCCATGACGCGCATGGAGACGATGCGGCCGGCCAGATGGAGACCGGCTACGCTGTCCGTCTGGCCGGCGGCTTCGGCTTCCTCAAAACGGGCCACCGCTTCGGCGGCGGTGCAATCGCGCCGGACGCGGGGCGGGTATGGCTCTATGCCGCGTTCGCGGATGCGGGATAACTTGGCGCGCCGGCTGGCCAGATTGGCCTCCAGGCTACCCAAGTTGTCCTCCCGTTCGGGCGGCGGCGGTTCAGTGGTCTCGGGCATGATAACCGTTGGAATAGTAATTCTGGGCCGAAGTATTGTAAAGGCAATAGTGCCCTGCCCTTGCTCCCTACGCGGGCTGGCCGAAGGGCAACGAGGGGTCAACGTCCAGGGTCAGGTCGGCGATGTCGCCGCGCTGGTACTGGTAGAAGGCTCCGGCGGCGATCATGGCCCCGTTGTCGGTGCACAGCACGGGCGGAGGTATGACTGCCGGCAGGGGCGAATCGGCCAGTACGCGCTGCCGGAGGCGGGCGTTGGCCGTCACTCCGCCGCCCAGGATCAGCCCCCGGGCATGGTAGCGTTCGGCCATGTCCAGGAGTTTGGCGGTCATGACGTCCACCAGGGACTCCTGGAACTGGTGGGCCAGTTGGGCAACCAGCCGGTCGGCGTCAGGGTCATCCGCTTCCGGCGGCGGATACAGCTCAACATCCTGGGCGCGATGCAGCAGGGCGGTTTTCACTCCGCTGAAGCTGAAATCCAGGGTGTCGCGCATCCAGGCCCGGGGCAGAGCCGCCGCCGCCAGCTCCTCGCGTGGGCTGTGGTTGTTGTCATCTTCATCGAAGGTTGCCAGGGACTCGGCGGCCTTCTGTATTTCCGGTCCTCCGGGGAAGCCCAGGCCCAGCACCCGGGCCGCTTTGTCGAAGGCTTCTCCGGCGGCGTCGTCGCGGGTGCGGCCCACCAATCTGTAGTCGCCGTGGCCTTCCATCAAGATCAGGTCGGTGTGCCCGCCGGACGCGACCAGGCAGGCCAGAGGGAAGCCGGGCTCCTCAGCCGGCGCCGGGCCGGTGGCCGCCAGCCAGGCGGCATAGATGTGTCCCTCCAAGTGATTGACACCCAGCAGCGGCACATTCAGTGTCATCGCCAGAGCCTTGGCCGTGTTAACGCCGCTGATGAGGGCGCCGGCCAATCCGGGGCCGTGGGTGACGGCAACGGCGTCCACGTCCTCCAAGGCAATTTCGGCGTCGGAAAGGGCGCGATGCAAAGTGGGTTGCATATCGCGGATGTGCTGGCGGGAAGCCAGCTCCGGCACCACGCCGCCGTGGGTGGCGTGCAACGCCGCCTGCGAGGCAATCACGTTGGAACGCAGCAGGCGGCCGTCTTCAACCACGCCGACCGCGGTTTCGTCACAGGAAGTTTCGATACCCAGAATAAGCATACAGATTGACCGGTCCCGATTGATGGCGTGAAAAATTATAGCAGGAGGGCGAAGATACCTGGATACCGGCTTTCGCCAGTATGAGGCGATTTGGCGTCACGACGGCGCCTCAAGTCTGAACAGATACGAATGGAGCGGCAACTTTACGGTAGGCCGCCGCCAATGCTATCCTTTTCGCGAATAATCAAAATCGGGGTTTTGGTTGCCAGGGATGGCGAACCGCCCGCGTTCTCATAAGGAGGTTTGGCGTCCCAATGTTGGACATTGCGCCCGATGGTTTATCCCGCTGGGTAGTTCTGTTGCAGGCCGGAGATTTGACCGGGGGTTTGACCGTACCGTTGGGCCTGCAGCTTTCGTTGCTGGTCATTAGTTTTGTCGGGGTGGCGTTTTTCACCAGCGCCGAGGCGGCGCTGGTTGCGGTCAACAAGATTCGCATCCAGTTTCTGGACGGTCAGGGCAACGCCGCCGCCGGCGTGGTGAACCGGGTGCTGGCGCAGCACGAGAAGTTCTTCGCCACCATCCTGCTCAGTCAAAATGCCTTCACCATATTCGCCACCGCCATCGGCACGGCCCTGGCGGCGGATTTGCTCCAAAACGCGGGATACGCGGCCCTTTTGACCACGGTGATCATGACGGTGACGATCTCCATATTCGGCGAGATAACGCCCAAGACCCTGGCCGCCACCTACTCCGAGCGTTGGTCCCTGTTGGCCGGTCGTCCGGTGGCCCTGGTGATGCTGGTTTGCACCCCGTTCATCTATCTGTTCACGGTGGTTCCGCATCTGATGTACAAGCTGTTGGGAACGTCTCCGGACGCGTGGCAAACGGGCCTCACCGAGGGCGAACTCCGCATGATGATCGACCTGTCCAGCCAGCAGGGAGCGGTGGAACAGGAGGAGGCGCAGCGCCTGCACCGGGTGTTCAACTTCCGGGACCGGCGGCTGAGCGAAATCATGACGCCCCGCACCGAAATCGTGTGGATAGAGAAGGGCACCACCTTGCGGGAGTTCCTGGCGTTATACGCCGAAAACAGCCACACCAGGTTTCCGGTGTTCGAGGGTTCTCAGGAAACGGTGCTGGGGGTTATTTCCAACAAGGAAGTGCTCATTGCCCAAAGCCAGGGCCAGATCGGGATGGACGACCCCATAACCGACACCTTGCGGCCGGTCGATTTCATACCGGAAACGGTGCCGGTATCCGACGCTTTTGACTCCATGCAGGCGCAACGCCGGTCTATGATGCTGGTCGCCAACGAGTATGGAGGCATCGCGGGCCTGGTCACGCTAAAGCAGATCGTCGGCGTCATCGTGGGGACGGTGGTGGACGACGACCCGCCGTCGGCTGAGGCCGACAGCAGCATCGTCGAATTGGATGAAGGAGCTTACCTGATGGAGGGAGGGTTGACCATTATCGAGATCAACGACCGTCTGCAGGACGCCGGTATCTCCGTGCCGGAGGGCGATTACCAAACCATCGCCGGGCTGGTGCTCCACGAACTGGGCGAACTGCCCCGGGAAACCGACTGGGTACGTACCGGAGATTTGATGGTTACGGTTACTAATATGGCGGGGGCGCGCATCGACCGGGTGCGGCTGGAACGCGTGGCCGCCGTCGGACAGGAGGCGGTTCGGTGAAACTCCACCTGGTGCGCCACGGCGAAACGGACATCAACGCGGCCGGCCGTTTGCAGGGTTCCACCAACTCCCTGCTGACCGAGCGGGGCCATCGACAGGCCCGGGAACTGGCGGTAGCCAGCCTGGCTTGGAACCCGGCGGCCATTTATTCCAGCCCCCTAAAGCGGGCCCGCGACGTGGCAGCCCGGATGGCCGATATGACCGGATTGACGGTTGCCGATGAACCCCGCCTGACTGAGATGCACATGGGCGCGCTGGAAGGCGTAACCATTCAGCAGATGCGCGACGGCTGGCCCGACCTTTACCAGGGCTGGCGCCGGGACGCCAGCAGCGTCACCATGCCCGACGGCGAGTCGCTGGGCATGGTGCAGGAGCGGGCGATGGCCGCTTTCGCCGACATGGATGACGCGCACGACGTTGAGGATACGGTGATTGCGGTGACCCATAACTTCACCATCCGCTGCATAGTCGCCGCCGTGCTCGACCTTCCCCTGGCCAACATCAACTACATGGATCTGGGCCTGGGCAGTCGCACCACCATCACCACCGGGCGGCGCGGCCGGCGGCTCAACCAATACAACGCCGTTGACCACCTGACGCCGGCCAACCGCACCGGGTATTAGGATTGGCGTTCAATGGGCCGCAACAAACCGCATTGCGATCCGGGATTCTGGCCGTCCTACCGGCTATACATCACGGCGTTGACGACGGCGCGGCGAGCCGGTCTGGGGGCAGACGACGTGGTGGTGGTCGGCGTGTCGGGGGGGCCGGATTCGTGTGCTTTGATGGCGATGCTGGGCTGGGTCGCAGAGGATACCCGTTTCGGCTTCACCGTGCAGCCGGCGCATTTGTTGCACGACTTCCGCGGCCAGGAAACCTACGACGATGCCGACTTCGTGCGGCGAATGTGGCCCAACTGCATCATCGATGAGGTGGATGTGGCTGCGTACCAGCGAGAGTCCGGTGTAAGTTCCTTCGAGCAAGCGGCGCGAGACGTTCGGTATGACTTCCTGGCGCGGGTGGCCCGGCAGGTGGGCGCCAGGCTGGTGGCAGTGGGCCACACGGCCGATGATCTGGGGGAAACCGTGCTTCTGCATCTGGCCCGTGGGAGCGGCCTGCACGGACTGCGCGGGATGAGCGAGTTGGACGAATGGCCTTACCCGGCGGGGAGAGAACAGGGCTTGCGCGTATGGCGCCCATTGTTGGAACTGACCCGGCATCACACCGTTTCCTATTGCCGGAATCACCGGATTGACTACCGGGACGACAGCACCAACTATATGCGCGAGTTTGCCCGTAACCGGGTGCGCCACGACCTGATGCCGGCGCTCAGGGAGCAGTTGAACCCGCGCATCGTGGAGGCGCTGGGTCGCCTCTCCCGCACCGCGTCGGCCCAGGCGGATTACATGGAGGAGCAGGCCGACCTGCTGTGGCCCGAAGTCGCGTCCAAACCGTTAACCGAAGACGGCGCACTGCATCTGGACCGGGAGCGGCTGGCGGAGGCGCATCCGGCGTTGCAGTACGTCCTGTTGCGTCGGGCGTGGATTGCCGTTACCAGCCAGGACCGCCGCCTGACCGAGCGACATCTGGCCGCGATGGCGCGTATAGTGACTGCGCCCGGGTCGGGGAAAACGGTGGAGCTTCCCCGGGGTTATCGTTTCTCCGCCAGGGGCGCCGACGCAACGCTGGCCGCGCCGCCACCCCATGACGACTGCCCGTACCCGGCGCTGAGCCGGGAGTTCCGGTTGACGCTGCCCATGGGGCCTATCGCCGTCGCCGTTACCAAGCAGGACGGGTGGGAGGTTACGGCTCAGGCGGTCAGGCTGCCGCCGGATGCGGCGCTGGATATGGGCGATCCGATGGCGGCGTACCTGTCCCCGGCGGCTTTGGCGGAAGGCGCTACCGTTCGGACCTGGCAGGCCGGCGACCGGATCCAGCCCCTGGGGATGTCGGGCACGCGCAAATTACAGGACCTCTTTACTGACGCCGGCGTTCCCCGGGGCTGGCGGGAACGGATGCCTCTGGTGGTCACGCCGGCCGGCATCGCCTGGGTTGCCGGGGTTCGGATTGCGGACTGGGCCGCCGTGCCCACTTCAGACGGCGGCGATCTCCCGGCAGTCATGGTCAGGTTTGAGCGCGTCGGCGGTTGACGGCTGAGCCGGCTGGAGTTGATTTCAGATCTGTGGATTGGCACGAAACGGTAACGGCCGGTTCTAGCCTTGACGATTCGATGATTGTGTAGAATAAGAGGATAACCTAAAGTAGCCGGATTGACAGCGAAAACCGCACGATTCACCAACACGCCGGTCGTCGGTTTCTCGGCAGCCAAAGGAGGGGCTTAGGTGCCGGTCCGCAATCTGACGAATTTCCTGGTGCATCTGTTCAGCGACGGGGACGAGCTGGAGGAGATGTACCTTTCGGCGGTGCATGACCACTGCCTGTTTTGTCACGAGCCGATCAACGGCTCCAGGGCTTACCTGGACTTCCGGGTTTGTCCCTTTTGCCGGTTCCACTACACCCTGTCGGCCCGCGAGCGGATCGAACTGCTGGCCGACCGGCGCAGCTTTCGAGAGCATAACCGCTACGTCCGTTCGGTGGCGCCCCTATCCTTCTCTAACCGCACGCCCTACGACGACCAGCTGACGGAAAGCCAGGATCGCACCGGTCTCACCGAGGCCGCCGTCACAGGGACCTGCCGGATTGGCGGGCGAACCGTCATGCTGGCGGTGCTGGACTACGGCTTCATGGGCGGCAGCATGAGCAGCGTGGTGGGAGAAAAGGTGGCGCTGGCCTTCGAGCTGGCCGCCCGGCGCGGCCTGCCGATGGTGGCGCTGGTCACCGGCGGTGGAGCCAGGACGCAAGAAGGCGTGTTGTCGCTGATGCAGATGGCCAAAACCGTCACGGCGGTCAACAAGCTGCGCGAGGTTGCGGCACCGTTCATCGCCGTGCTGTCCAACCCTTCCACCGGACAGGCCTACGGCAGCTTCGCCAACCTGGCCGACATCATCATCGCCGAACCGGGTTCGGTGGTGGGTTTGTCGCCCATACGCACGATTATTGAAGCCACCGGCCAGCAGTTGCCCCCGGACGCGCATACCGCCGAACACCACCTGCGACAAGGACTGCTGGACAGCGTCGTGGACCGGGAAGAACTGCGGGAACGGCTCAGCCAATTGCTTAATCTGCTGGTGGAACCGGAGGGCATTCGCCTGAGCCGGCGAGCGGTTTCCCGTTTGCAGGCGGTGGCGGCGGAGGATACGGAGACGTGGGAATCGCTGAACGCGGCGACCCACGACGAGCGGCCCGACGCCCTGTACTACATGCGGCACATTCTGGAGGATTTCTTTGAGATCTGTGGTGACCGGGTGAGCAGCGACGACCGCACCGTGGTCGGCGGCATCGGCCTGCTGCGCGGACATCCGGTGGCCGCCATCGGCCAGCAGCGCAGCCATTCCCACGACAGCGACCGCGGACGGTACCTGCTGCACCCCAGCGGTCTCCGCAAGGCCCAAAGGGTCATCGGCCTCGCCGCCCGGTTCAACCTTCCGCTAATTACCCTCATCGACTCCCAGGGCGCCGACCCGAGACTGGAGTCGGAAGAGCAGGGTGTTGGCAACGCCATCGCCAGCAGTCTCTCCATGATGCTGGATGCGCCGACGCCGCTGGTTTCAGTAATTATCGGCGAGGCCGGCAACGAGGCCGCCCTGTCCCTGAGCCTGTCCGACCGCATACTGATGCAGCAGTACGCCATCTATTCCCCGATTTCACTGCATCACACCGTGGGCGGACCGTCCCGGGAGCGCTATCTGACGCGGGAGGCCGCGGAAGCCCTCATGCTCACCGCCCGGGACTGTCAGGAACTTGGCATCATCGACCAGGTGGTGCCCGAACCCGCCGGCGGCTCCCACAACGATCCACGTCAGGCCGCGACGGACCTGGAGTTTGCCATCTACAAACACCTGGCGGAAGCGAGCCGCGTATCCACCGGCAAGTTGGTCAAGCAACGTTACCGCAAATTCCGCCAGATGGGTGAACTGAACCCCTTCGCCCAGGAAGCCATCCAGCAGGAAGTGTCCGCGCTGTTGCGGATGCACGTGGTTGACGAGATGCCGGCGGAGTTGCCGGCGGGCGCGCCGGGTGAACGCCTGGCGCTGGAAGAAGGGCTGGAGCGGCGGGCGTCGTAAGGCGAGTGCGCCGCCGCTATCGCTATGCCCCCGTCTCGACCGGCGATTCCGGCGCTTCAGCGTGAATGTCGAAGATGATTTCCCTTACTAGAGGTTCCGGTACCCGGTCCTTGAACTCTCGGGCCACGTCGAGCCAAAGCGCCATCGCCTCCGTGATGCTTTTGAGCGCATCTTCGTAGGTATCGCCGTGCGCCATGCAGCCCGGCAGCTCCGGTGCGTACGCCAAAAATAGATCGTCTTCGTCACTCCAAAAAATGACGACCGCGTACTTCAGCATCAATGGACTTCTCCTTATGCATACAGTTCATACTTTATTCATGCAGTTCATACTTTAGGATTACCTGCCGCACTTGCCGAACTTGGTAGGGCTTCGCCATATTGCCGCGCGGCTGCAAATTAATCCTCTCGGAAACACCCGCTCTGCGAAACGTATGGTGGCTACCACTGATCCGCTCGTCGAACCCCAATCTCCGGAGCAGGACGAGTAACTCATCAAAACGGATATTGGCATCGGAACGACCAGTCAGGATTCTTTGCAGCAACCGTGAGCGCCGTCTCAACTCAATCCCCTCCGGTTGCTGCCGTCAGGCTTCTCGCCCGAAGGCTTTCAGGCTGCTCCGCAGCTGGTCGGCGACGGCGGCATATTCTTCGCCTACGGTTTCGTCCACCAGCACGGTGGGCTGGCTGGTGTCGCGGTAGGAGCCGCGCAGGGACATGCTGCCCAGAAACGGGGCGTCGATGTCTTCGGCCAGCTGGCGGCCCGCCCCTTCTCCGAAGATGTCGCCGGAGTAGTTTTCAACTATGCCGACCACGTTCAGGTTCAGCTTGCGGATCATGTTGATGCAGCGCTTGGCGTCGATGATGGCCAGGTCCTGGGGCGTGCTGACCACCACGAACCCGTCCATGGGCAAAGTCTGCATCACGGTGAGGGGCGAGTCGGAGGTGCCCGGCGGCAGGTCAACGATTAGATAGTCCAACTCGCCCCAGTCGGTGGTCTGGAGGAACTGGTTGATGGCGTTGTGGATCATCGGGCCGCGCCAGATGATGGCCTCGTCCTCGTTCTCCTGAAAGAAGGCCATGGACACCACTTTGACACCGTGTTCCTGGGCCGGAGTGATCTGGCCGTCGCGGTAGTCCGGCGTGTCCACCATGCCCATGACGCGGGTGACGTTGGGGCAGTCGATGTCCACGTCCAGCAGGCCGACGCGCTCGCCCTGCTGGGCCAGCATCGTCGCCAGGTTGCAGGCCACCGTGGTTTTGCCCACGCCGCCCTTGCCGCTATAGACGCCTATCGTGGTGCGCACCGCGGCCAGGCGGTCGGTGATTTGCCGTTTCTGCTCCCACTGGCGGCGGATCTGCTGCAGGCGAGCGTTCTGCTGGGCGTTGGGCTGCTGTGGAGTTGCCATAACGTGGTGTCTCCAATTTAATTCGTCATTCCCGCGCAAGCGGGAATGACGTTGTGGGTTAGATGCCCAGCATATTGCGGGCTTCCTCGCTGATCAGGTCGGGAGACCAGGGAGGGTCGAAGGTCAACTCGATGTTGACTTCCTCGACGCCTTCGACGTCCTGGACGGCCCATTCGGCCTGCTGGGCGATGTGGGGTCCCATGCCGCAGCCGGGGAAAGTCAGCGTCATCTGGACGAACACGTCGTTGGCGTCGCTGACCTGCACATCGTAAATCAAGCCCAAGTCCACCACGTTGACCGGAATTTCCGGGTCATAGACCGTGCGCAGCGCCTCATAGACTTCATCGGGATTCACCGTAGCCGGCATGGTGAGCCTCCTTTGCCGTGGGTAATTATGAGCCATTATAGCCGATATTCGGATGGGATGGGCGGGATAGCTTGGGATGCAACGTTCTGTTCCGCGTAGGGACGAATAATTATTCGCCCCTACATTCTCTTCATGAGCCGTTGTATCATGCCGAGCATCGCTAATGTGGCCACGGATTCTCGGGGGAGTGTAACGATGGTTGACTTGCTATTTGCCAACGCCACGGTGATTGACGGCACGGGGGCGGCCGGCTATCGCGGCAGTGTGGCCGTGACCGGCGATACCGTTCAGGTGATGACCAGGGACGTTTCGGCGGTGGATGCCGGGCGCGTCATCGACGCCAGCGGCTACGTCATCTGCCCTGGCTTCATCGATATGCACTCCCATTCCGACCTGAAACTGCTCACCGAGCCGGCTCATGAGGCCAAGATACGGCAGGGCGTTACCACCGAGGCGCTGGGCATGGACGGCCTGTCCTACGCGCCGACCACGCCGCGCGGGTTGGAAGAATTGCTAGTGTATCTGGCGGCGGTGAACGGCGAGGCGCCGGATGTCCGCTGGAGCAGCGTGGCAGACTTCCTGGCCCTGTTCGAGGGCAACGCGGCGTGCAACGTGCTGCACTTCGTGCCCCACGCCGCCATTCGGGTTGCCGCCATGGGCTGGTCATCGCGCCTGCCCACAGACGCCGAGTTGGCGACGATGCGGGAGTTGACCCGCCAGGGGATGCGCGATGGGGCCTTCGGCTTCACCACCGGCCTGACCTATGCCCCCGGCGCGTACAGCGACACCGACGAGCTGGCCGCCATCGCCACCGTCGCCGCCGAGGAGGGCGGTTTCTACTGTACCCACGCCCGCTACACCCTGGGCGACCGGTTGCTGGACCCATTCCGCGAGGCGCTGGAGGTCGGCCGGCGTTCGGGCGCGCCGGTGCATATTTCCCACTATCACAGCCCGGTGGCCGGCCTGGGTGAGCAGATGACCGCGCTGGTGGACGAGGCGCGCAACCGGGGTCAGGACGTTACCTATGACCAGTACCCGTATCCGGCGGCCAGCACCATCCTGCACTCGCTGTTGCCCTACTGGGTTCATGCCGGCGGCCCGCAGGCCCTGCTGACCCGCATCGCCGACCCCGAAGTGCGCAACCTGATGGTGCGGGCCGTGGAGCCGCAGTGGGGCGGGCAGACCCTGGACAACTATATCTTCGCGAACATCGCATCGGATAAGAACAAGGAATGGGAGGGCCGCTCGCTGGAAGAGCTGGCGCAGCACCGGGGCGGGCGCATGGTGGACGCCGTGTGCGACCTGCTGTTGGAAGAAGATTTGCAGGTGGCCTTCGTGGCCCGCACCGGCAACCTGGAGAATATCCGCGAAATCGCGTCCAATCCGGCCCAGATGATCGGCACCGACGCCATCCTGACGGGCGGGCGGCCCAATCCGCGCACCTACGGCACCTATCCCTACGTGCTGGCCCAATTCGTGCGTAACGAAGGACTGTTCTCACTGGAGGAAGCCATTCGCAAGATGACGGGCGCGGTGGCGCAGCGCTTCGGCCTCACCGACCGGGGCGTAATCCGCAACGGCGCGAAGGCCGACCTGGTGCTGTTCAACCCCAATACCGTGGACACGCCGGCGACGTTTGACGACCCGCTCCAGTTCCCGGTGGGCATCGACTACGTGGCCGTGAATGGGACGCTGGTGATTGACGACGGGCGGCACACCGGGGCGCTGCCGGGGCAGGTGGTGCGGAGCCGGTAGTTTCAGAACAGCTCCAGTTTTGGTCGAACAGCAATCTCACAGCGGTTGCGGGTGCCGGATACGGCGCTTGGGCTCGGCGGCAAAGGCATAGCAGGCCAGGATATCCTCATGGGTTAGTTCCGGGAAATCTTCCAGAACTTCCGCCTCGGTCATCCCGCCGGCTAGATATTCCAGCACGTCGTACACGGTGATACGCATTCCACGGATGCACGGCTGTCCGCTGCGCTTTCCCGGCTCAATGGTAATGATTTTCTTGTAGTCCACTGACATGGTGCTGGGTCCCTGTAATGTCGTGGTGCGGTAGCATAGGCTCTATTGTCACAGCGGGTTGCGCCATTGGAGGCCGGGAAACCGGCCAAAATCCGAGTCGTTGGAATGCACTTCGGCACCATATTCCATCGCCAAAGCGGCGATATGGGCATCGGGAACCAAGTCAGCGCCGGCTCCGGCCGCAGCAAGGTTCTGTTGCAGGAGCGCAAGATGCTCCGGACCCGGATCAAGCGGTGTGATATGGTCGCAACGTAGCCAATCCCGGACATACTCAACCGCCTGCTCCGTTGTCAGTGGGTATGCCATTACCCTGGGATGAGTAGTCACCCTGATAAATCCAGTTATGACAACCCAGGGTAGGCTAACCGGCTCCGTTCCGTTGACCAGCCCATTCCACCAACGCCGCGCCGCGGTGTGGCGTTGGCGGTCGCCGTCGTTGTGCACGTACACCAGGAGGTTGACGTCCGGCACAATCATTGTAGCCTTTCCCGTTTAACCAGAAAATCCTCCACGTCAAGATCGCCGATGAGGTGATTGAGCTTCAGTGGGTCAACACCGGGCGCATAGCCGGCATGATGGGGAACGACTTGAACCGGCGGTTCCTCTTGAGGCTGGGCATGACCAAACAAGCGTTCAGGAACCTCTGCATCAGGTGGCATTCCACGCTCTGCCAGCAATCTCCGGTAGTGTTCCTCGCGTCGCTGGATAACCAGTTTCCACACCGCGTTGGTGTAAGCTAGCCAGGCGGTCATGTATTCCCGCTCCGCTGCGGCAAAGTCGATTCCGCCTTGCTCCGCGTAGAGCCAATCGAAAAAGTCGTCGCCTTGTCGGCGCATTCTTTCGCTGAGTTCCCCACGTCGTTCCATGAAATCTTTCACCCTAGACAAGTGGGGCGGTGGAACTTCCCACGCCGGCCGTCCCTGTCTCCCGATAATATCCTGCCTGTGATGGAGATACTCCCAATCTTTCCATCCCGCCGCTTTTACCCAAGCCTCCGCATCCTCATAGGCAAGCATTTCCCAATCAACTTCAATCGCCGCTAGGAAGTCTTGCTCCTGTTCCCATATCCTGCCGACCGCCGCCCTGATGCCGTCGTCGAGGCGAGCGAGCATCTGCTCGTAGCTCGCAGCTTTGGCTTCGAGGGCCTCTCGGCAAACTTGGGAGATGTTGAGCTCTGGTTTCAATGGCTCCAGCCGTTTCATCAAGTCGTTGGGGATGTTGACTCCAATTCTCATTTTCGTCCTCTTTCACAGCATGGTATGTTGTATGTTTAATACAAGCATACGGCATACATATTCTGTAGTCAACTATTCCCGCATTTTGTTGGATAGATTAAGCCAGCAGCAGACCGTGTTCGGTGAACCTGCCAAAGTCACCGGTATTTACCGTTGCCAACGGGGCGTCATCAGCGATGGCGACGGCGGCAATCATGCAGTCCACCATCATCCGGCGCCGTCGGCCGGTTGCGTTGAACAGCCGAGCGGCAATAGCTGCGTGCTCCGTAGTGAACTCGAAGTGCCGCTCAACTATCTGAAGCGCTGCGTTCAAGTCGCTTTGTGACAATGGCCCGCAAAGGAACTCGGCCCAGGCCACCGTGCTGATGACGATAGTTTCGCCTTCACTAACCCAGTTCCGCACCTGCCGGTCTTGCTGAGTATCCGGTATCAGCGCTGGGATTAGAAAGCTGGTGTCCAGGTGAATCATTACGGGTCAATGCCGTGTCGTATCTCCCATGCCTCGCGCGCCCAAGCGTCGAAGTCAACGCCCCGCTCCGCCAGCGATTTTTGCAGCCGGTGCAACGCCGCTAACCGTTCTTCAGGGGAAAGAACAGGGCCATAACCGGAAGCCACCTGCAGCAACGCGCGCCGCAGCGCCTCGGACTCCGTCATATTCCAGTGCTGCGCCAACTTCGCCAGTGCGCGCGCCGATTCGTCGTCCAATGTGTACGTGGTTTTGATGTTTGGCGTAGTCATAACCTGAATATATGGTTGCGCCAAACGCGGCGTCAAGCCCGGTTGCCCCTGCCCGCCCCATAGGGCATAATTGCGGCCTGATTCCGAATTTCATCTCCCGGCCCCGGCGTGGCCGGCCATGAGGCATACCATGGACTTTGAACCCCGTTATACCGCCGAGCAGGAAGCCTTTCGCACCGAGGTGCAGGATTGGCTCCGCGAGAATATCCCGGCGGGCATTGAGCATCCCGCCGACTCCATTGACCTGACCTATGAGCAGTACCAGTTGCGCCGGGATCTGGGTCGGCGGTTGGGTGAGAAGGGCTGGCTGTGGCCCACGGCGCCGGAGGAATATGGCGGAGGCGGGTTAACCGTTGACCACTCGGTGGTGCTGGAAGAGGAGATCGACGGCTACAACCTCTCGCTGCCACCCTACTACGACTCCGGGGGACGTCTGGGCGGCAACTCCATCCTGGTCTGGGGTTCCGAGGAACAGAAGCAGGAATTTCTGCCCAAGATTTTCAGGGGCGAGATCCGCACTTGGCAGCTGCTCACCGAGCCGGAGGCCGGCTCCGACCTGGCCAACGCCAAGACCGCGGCCCGCCGCGACGGCGACGATTACGTCATCAACGGCCAAAAGGTCTATGTGGGCAGCGCCCATGGCTCCGACTATATGTGGACCATCACCTGCACCGACCCGGAGGGCGACCGCCACCAAAACCTGAGCTGGTTCATGGTGCCTTCCGACCTGCCCGGCATCAGCGTGTTCCCCATGGACCTGCTGTCCTCCGCCGGCGAGTCCGGGGCCGGTTCGGGCGTCAAGAACATTGTCTATTTCGACAACGTGCGCGTGCCGGCGAGGAACCTCATCGGCGGCGAGAACGAGGGCTGGAAAGTTGCCACGACGCACCTGGAGCTGGAGCACGGCACCGGCGGTCGCATCGGGCGCAACTGGATCGTTGACCGCATCTTCGACTACTGCAAGACCAACAACCGGCGCGGGCAGCCGCTGAGCAAGGATCCCGACGTGCGGGACCGGCTGATCGATATCTATATCGACGCCGAGATTGGCCGGCTGTTCCAACTGCGCAACTACTGGATGCGGCACAGCGGCGCCCACATCACCTACGAAGGCCCCCAGGCATCCTACTTCCGCAAGATGTCGGGGTTGCGTATCGCCACCGGCATCCTGGACATCCTCGGACCGGCGGCGCTGACCAAGGACAAGCACTGGGGCGCTGGCGAGGGACACATCGAGTCCCACCAGCGCGCGGCCATCATCGCCCTGCATCCGGGCGGCACTACCGACATCCAGAAGGTCATCATGGCGCGCCGCATCGGCATCGGGCGGCAGCAGCGGGAGCGGGCCGGGGCGCTGGCCTGAGATTATAGTCGTTTAGCACACGTAGGGGCGACGCATGCGTCGCCCCTACTAACGAACAGCGGGAGTAACTACCAATGGACCTGGCCCTCACCGAAGAACAGGAAATGCTCAAGGCGGCGGCGCGCCGGTTTGTGGATACCGAATATCCCAAAGACGTGCTGCTGGAACTGCAAGCCACCGGGCAGACCGCGCCGTCGGAGCCGTGGCAGAAGCTGGCAAGCACCGGCTGGTTGGGCATTGTCATCCCCACCGAATATGGAGGCGAGGGCGGTTCCTACACCGACGCCGGAGTTCTGTTTGAAGAGTTGGGGCGGGGGCCGGTGCCAGGACCCCACCTGAGTACCGCCGCGCTGGGAGCTCTGACCATCCTGGAGGCGGGCACCGATGAGCAGAAACGCTCCCTGCTGCCTGACATCGCCTCCGGGCGGCGCACCGTGGCATTGGCGATTACCGAAGCCGATTACCAGTGGGACGAGTCCGACGTGCAGACCATCGCTGCGCCCGACGGAGCCGGCTATCGCATTTCAGGGACCAAGGTGTACGTGTACGACGCCGCGGCTGCCACCGACCTGATCTGCGCCGTCCGGACGGAGAACCGCCAGCACGTGGGACTGGTGATGATTCCTGCCGACGCGCCGGGCGTCGCCATCAGGAAGCTGGACGGCTTTGCCTGGAACCTGGCCGAGGTGCGGCTGGACGGGGTGCAAGTTGGGCCGTCGGCGGTGCTGGGCGGCGACTTCGCCCGCGGCTGGATCGCTTTGGAGCGCGCGGTGGCCGCTGCCATCCCGCTGCTGTGCGCCTACCAGGTAGGCGGCTCACAGCAGGTTTATGAGATGTCCGTGGATTACAGCCGCACGCGAATCCAGTTCGGCACGCCCATCGGACGCTTTCAGCGGGTGCAGGACCACATCATCAACCTGGTCAACGAGCTGGACGCGGCGCGCTGGACCACCTACGAAGCCCTGTGGAAACTGGACACCGAGCGGCCCGCCGAGGACAGCATCCACCTGGCCAAGGCGGTGAGCAGCGTCGCCTACTACAATGCCTGCAACCACGCCCACGAGGTCCATGCCGGCGTGGGCAGCACCACCGAGTACGGACTCACCCTGCACACCACCGCGTCGCGCACGCTGTACCAGTTCCTGGGCGATCCCAAGTTTCACCGACGCCGGCTGGCGGACGCGCTGGATTTGTAGAACCCGCTTATCCCAACTCCGCCCTTGGCTCGATGGTCACACGGCCGCCTTCCCAGAAATCTATGGTAAGGCGGCATTCGTTCATCATGGCGGCGCCCAGTAGCGGTTCGGCGTCCAGTCGGTGAGCGATGACTGGTACGGACGCTACTAACGTAACGTATAAGTCTGCTTGTGATACCTCGTCGCTGGCCGTCATATATGGACGTGTTCCCCGGTATTCTAAATCAAGCTCACGGATGATATTTGTAGGGAGGGTCAACCAGCCGGTAAAGCCTGTATCGACGGTGAAGACCAAACTTCGTTGCGCGGTGCCGGCGTTGGCAACCGCGAACGAAACACGTGGTTTCAGTACCGGAATGTTGCCGATCATGCCGGCTAGTTCGACCCGTCCCTCGAGCATAGTCTGGCACCTATTTTGTATGTGATTCGGAAACCGGCCAGTTCGGATCGTGGAGGTAGTTACGATTGAGATAGTACGCTGCTCGGTAGCCTACCCGCTCGCCCCAAGTCATTGCATCGGGCCGGCGCTCGATTAGCCGCAGCAAAGCGGTGAGATCGTCGTCGGCAACTTCATAGTCGCCGCTATTGACGTCGATTACCACCATCCTGCCCCACTCGTTGGCTTCCATTTCCTCCCGGATCCGGGCGTAAATTTCTTTGCCCAGACGGGAGATTTCCTCGCTGCTCTGCGTCGCCATTTTGCGCCTCCTCTTCAATATGGATTGGCGTAACCGGCGTGTCCGTTGTTACTCCCCCATCCCCTTCAGCGCTTCCCGAACCTCGGTTTGCAGTGCCTGGAAGACGTCGCTGACGCTGCCCCGTGCATCCACGGTCACGAAGTTGTGCTCCTTGGCCAGTTCGCGGAACTCGTCAATCAGCGCGCTCTGGTAACGGATGAAGTTTTCGTAAAGGTCCGTGCCGCCCAGGAAGTCGTCGCCTGATTCCCAGTGGTCCAGCTGCCGCACCGCGAGCACTCTGGGCAGCAGATGCTCCACGTCCACATCCAGATACAGCACGCGGTCGGGAATCACCGCGAACTCAAACACGTCGTTGAGCCAGCGGGCGGGCACCCCCCGCACCCGCGCCCGGGCGATGATGGAGTAGATGTAGCGGTCGATGAGCGCAACCATGCCGGAACGCATGGCCGGTATGATGCTCTTCTCCAGCCGGTCCCAGAAGTCGGTGGCGTAGAACAGGTTGAGGGTGAGAGCATCCAGGGTGTTGCCTCGCATCGCCCGGTCGATACCCGAAGAGGCCAGTTCGGAGCGTCGGAGGCCCGTTACCAGCACAGCGTAACCTTCGGCCTCCAACCACTCCTGCAACATGGCGATTTGCGTGGAACGGCCCACCCCATCGGTGCCTTCCACCACGATGAGACGGCCCAGGGTAGGCTCGTCGCCGGCTACCGGCGGAGTGTGTCCGTAGAACCTGACGGTGCTCATCCTTAATGCTCCCTGGCAATTCTCGCAATCAGATAACCTAGATCCTGCGACGGCGGCGCAAGGCTCGCTGCCATTATCCGCTTGACGCGGCGGCCAGCGCTTCCTGTTCGGTCAACCGGCGGCGCGAGGGAGCCGTGATGTAACGTCCGGTCAGGCCGGATTGCCCCAGGGCCTGCGGCACGCTTTGTCCTTCAATTCGCATCGTGCCGTTGATCAGCGGTTCCACGTAGCGACGGACCTGCTGCTGCTGCACGGCGATGGGCTGCGTGGCGTCGATGGTCATCAGACCGAATTCCTCGGTCAAGGCGTCATATTCTTCCAACAACTTGCCCTGGAAGATGCGGAAAGATTCCTCACGATCGGTGGAGAAACCCATATCCTGGCCGGACTCGTAGTATCCCAGTCCTTCCCGACCAACGTTGATGCGGTGGATTGATACGTCCAGCGGAACCTTGAAATACAGCGCCAGCGAGGGCTGCACGGCGAAGGAATAAACCCGCCGCAGCCACTCGCGGTTCACGCCGCGGGCGGCATCGCGGGCGAAGGCGGTGAAAACGTAGCGGTCGGCCAGCACAACGGCGCCGGCGCGCAATGCCGGAATAATCTGCGCATGGACGCGGTTGGCGAAGTCGGCGGCGTGGATGAGGCTGAAGGACATGGGCGTCAGCAACTCCTCGACCTTGCCCTTTTTGGTGGTGCGCCGCACGATGGGCGACGAATTCCACTCGGTGAATACGGTCACCAGGTTCTGGCTGGTGAGCCATTTCCCCAGCAGGTCGATCTGAGTGCTCTTGCCGGAGCCGTCGATGCCCTCCACGATGATCAGCTTGCCCGGATATTCGCCGTCGTCCGGGTGCTGGCCGTAGCGCTCGCCCATCTTGTACGCCGGTTGTTCTAGCAGCACGGTCATGTTTCACTTCTCCCTATACGTATGTCTTCCCCCATTGTCTTCAACCACTTTTCCCGGATCCCCGGACCAGCCACCGCCGACCACCAGGGCGTCGTCAGTGTCAATTTACCCGATTGTCGCCCTATTTGTACAACAGAGTCGTTGCAATCCGGCGGCAATCTCCGTTCCAGCTCGTCGGCAACCAGCAGGATCGCCGCCGCCTGTCTGACCAGCGCAGCGTCGTTTCCTGGGAACAGTCGCGATTCGCGGAACCGGCGCGGCAGTTGTCCGGCTTCCGCTTCCAGCAGGATCGCCGCCACCTGGGCCGACTCCCGGTGGGTGAACCCCGGCAGGTCGGTGCGTACTATTATACTGGCCGCTCGATTCAAGCGGTTGTAAAAATCCACCGCGTTGCCCAGGTCCACCAGCAAAGCCGCGCACTCCAGGGACCCGGTGATTTGCCGGTGCTGCCCTTGCCACGTCACCCGGGCGATGCGGGCCGCCAGCGCGGCTCGACGGCGGCCGCGCTGGGAAAATTGCGGCGCGAAACGGGCCTCCAGATCAGCCAGGGATTCCTGCCGCACCGTTTCGAGATCGGGCAGCCGGATTTCTTCGCACTCCAGCAGTGGAGCCGGATGGCGCGCCAGTCCCTCGCGCAATCCCTGGCCCGATACCAGTATCCCATCAGCCCCTAGGTGGCTCACCAGCGCGTGGGCCACCACGGCTCCCCCAACGATGGAATGGCTGCGTTCCAGGTTCATTTCCGGTATGGCGTCGCGTTCCTGCTGAGACAGCGCCGCGAGGATATAGACCTGTTCGGCCAGGGCGTCGGCGTCGATCTGAAACCCGTGCATCTTGATGATCGGGTACATCTCCCGGTGTCGGCGCAACCGGGATAAGAGCCGCACCGACCCGCCGGAACCTACTAACGCCCCGCCGGCGGGCAACCGGGGAACATCGCCGTGGGAGAGCACACCGCATACGTGATCGTAGGCCGCCTGCACATCTTCAGGTCTCGGACGGTCGGTGAGGCCAAACCGGTTGGCGATGCGTAGGCTGCCCAGCGGCAAGGAGACTTTCTCGCCCAGTGTCCGGTCCGTGAACCGCACCAACTCGGTGCTGCCGCCGCCGATATCCGCCAGCATCCCGTCGGTTACCCGCAGCCCGTGTATCGCCCCGATGAAGCAGTATGCCGCCTCGTCCGTCCCGTCGATGATCCGCAGCGTGAGACCGAAGCGTTGCTCGGCAGCGGCGATGATTGCTTCGGCATTTCCCGACTCCCGCAGGGCGGCGGTGCCGACGGCGTGGACGGTTTCAATGCCATACCCCCGGGCGACCAGGGCAAAATCCTCCAGGGCATCCAGCGTGCTGCGGACACCAACCGTATCCAGCACGCCGTTGGCGTCCACGTGGCTCATCAGGTTCAGATTCACCCGCTGCTGGGCAACGATCTCAATGCCGCCGCCGGAGTTCACCTGCATCACCACGGCTCGCGCGGAGCCGGAACCAACATCGATGACGCCGGTGTACTGACATCGCTCCCGGCGCGGGCGATCAGCGGAGATCGGATCGGCGACAAAGGCGGGGTCGATGGTCTGGGTTGTCGTCATTACATCCTCAGGTGGTGGCTGCGAAACCGGCGGGAAGTGCAATGTTATAATCCGCCAACCGACAACGAAACGCGTGATCCGGCAGGAGGTTTGCGATGCCCAGGCTGGAAGGGAAAATCGCCATAGTGACGGGGGCCGCCCGCGGCATGGGCGAAGTGGAGGCCCGGTTGTTCGCTGAAGAAGGAGCAACGGTGGCGCTGTGCGACGTGTCCGACGACGCCGGGCAGCGGGTGGCCGACGACATCGTTTCCGGCGGCGGCGCCGCTGAGTATGCTCGCCTCAACGTCACCGATGAGGACAATTGGCGTCAGGTCATCGCCGATATTGTCGCCAGGCACGGGCGACTGGACATCCTCGTGAACAACGCCGGCATCTCCGGTTACGACGAGGAGGACAACCTGGGGACGACGACCTGGGACCGCCTGCTGGACATCAACGCCAAGGGCGTTTTCCTGGGCATGAAGCACGCCATCGGCGCGATGGAGCAGGGAGATGGCGGCAGCATCGTCAACATCTCGTCCATCTCCGGCATCGTGGGCCAGGACTTCCTGCACATGGGCTACAACGCCGCCAAGGGGGCGGTGCGCCTGATGTCCAAGTCCGCCGCCATTCGATGGGCCGAGGTTGGCATTCGGGTCAACTCCGTCCACCCTGGGCTGATGCCGCCCATGGCCGGCGGCTCGGCCGACTCCGAAACCCGCAACTCCATGATGACCAACATTCCTATGAAACGCGCCGGACGCCGGGAGGAAGTGGCCTACGCCGTGCTGTTCCTGGCCAGCGACGAAGCGTCCTACATCACCGGCGCGGAGCTGGTGGTGGACGGGGGATTCACGGCGCAGTAGCGGCCTGCTGCGATACCCAAAATAAAAACCCGTATGCCGAAAGGCTACGGGCCGATGCGACGAATGCCGGTACATCGCCTATTGGCTCACCGCCGGCAAATCGGCGATTTCGGACTCAAGCCGCTGGATATCTGCCTCGTCCAGGTTGAAATACTTGGCTTGGGGATGGTGAAAGACCACAGCGGATACCGAACCCTCCGGGTCCATCATATACCCGTCGGTCAGTTCCACGCCTATATTGTTGGTAACGTCCAACAGCGAAAACAGCTTTTCCTGGTCTTCCAGCCGGGGGCAGGCCGGGTAGCCGAAGGAATACCGTTTGCCCTGGTAGTTGGCCCGGAAGAGGTCGCGTAGCTCATCCTCGCTCGGCCCCTGCCGGCTCGATGGTTCGCCAATGTTCCACATGGTGCGGATGCGCTTGTGCAGCAGTTCGGCAAACCCTTCCGCAGACTCTATCGCCAGCGCCTGTAGCGTGTGGGAGTCCAGGTAACGGCCGTCGTTCTTCCACCGCTCGGAGAGGTCACGGACGCCGGGACCGACGGTAGTGGCGAACATTGCCAGGTAGTCGTTGGGGCCGTCGCCCACCGGACGGGCGTAGTCGGTCAGGCACAACCCCTCACGTTCCTGTTGTCGTCCGAAGTAAAAGCGTTCCAACTCCGTGGCCCCGTCCGACTCGTAGATGACGAGCCACTTCCCCTCGGAGCGGCAGGGAAAGAACTTGAAGACGGCGTTGGCGGCGATGTCGGAGCGGGACAGCATGATGTCCTCGACCCGCTGCACCTGCCGGCGCAACTCCACGGCTTTCGGTTCATCGTTGCGCAGCGCCTCCCAGAACCGTCCCCGGTAGCCCAGGTGCCGGACGTAGAGCATCTGGGGGTTGATGTAGCCGAAAATCTCGTCCAGGTCGTAATCGTGCAGGACATGGAGGCGCAGGTCCGGGGGCTGGGGGGAAGAGTCCAGCCGTTCGACGCCGCTCGATGTGACCACGCTATCCACGAGTTGCAACTTCCCTTTCCAGCTCCGCGCTCTCCGCTTCCAGTTGCGCCGCCAGGCGTTCCCGCTCGTCGGCGTCTTGGATGACGTTGGCTAGGGCCAGGCCGCTCATGGCGTCGGGCGAGTAGGCCACCATCCCGTCGTACTCGGGGGCGATGCGCAGGCGGGTGAAACGGTTTGACAACGCCGCGCCGCCCACCAGCACCGGGACGCGGATGCCGGCGGTGCGGAAGTCCTGCACCGTTTCCACCATCATCTGCGCCGATTTCACCAGCAGGCCCGACAGGCCGATGATGTCCGGGTTATGCTCGCGGTAGCCGGCGATCAGTTCCTGGGCCGGCACCTTGATGCCCAGGTTGACCACCCGGTAGCCGTTGTTGGACATAATGATCTCGACCAGGTTCTTGCCGATGTCATGCACGTCGCCCCTAACGGTGGCCAGCAGCACACAGCCCCGGCTGGCGGCGTCGGTGCGCTCCATGTGCGGCTCTAGGTGAGCCACCGCCGCCTTCATGGCTTCCGCGCTTTGCAGCACTTCCGCTACAATCAACTGGTTGGCGTTAAATTGCCGACCTACCTCGTCCATCCCTGCCATCAGCGGGCCGTTGATGATTGCCAGCGGTTCTCGCTCCTGCAACGCCAGGTCCAGATCCTCGGTCAAGCCTTCCTTGCTGCCTTCGATGATGCACTGAGCCAGCCGCTCGTCCAGCGGCAGGGCCGAGCGTTCCTCGGCGGTGGCCCGAGGAGCGCGGTCCCGGAAGTGGGCGGCGAAGGCCGCCACTGGGTCCTCGCCCCGGTTCCAGATCAGGTCTTCGGACAACTGCCGTTCTTCCTCGGGTATGGTGGCATAACGCTGCATCATCTCCGAGTTGACGATGGCCATGTCCAGGCCGGCCTGGGTGCAGTGGTACAGGAACACCGAGTTGAAAACCTCGCGTCCGGCGGCGGGCAGGCCGAAGGACACGTTGGAGATGCCCAGCACGGTCTTGGTGTTGGGCAGGGCTTCCTTGATGATCCGCACGCCCTCGATGGTCTCGGCGGCGGAACCGACGTAGTTCTCGTCGCCGGTGCCGGCTGGGAATACCAGCGGGTCGAATATGATGTCCTGCTCCGGCACTCCGTACTTCTCGGTGAGTAGTTTATGGGAGCGCCGGGCGATTTCCAGCTTGCGCTCGCGGGTGATGGCCTGGGCCTGGTGGGGATCGTCGTCGATGCAGCCCACCACCAGCGCGGAGCCGTAGCGCCGGGCCAGGGGAACCACCCGCTGGAACCGTTCCTCGCCGTCCTCCAGGTTGATGGAGTTGATGATGGACTTGCCCTGGAGCCGCTTCAGCGATTCCTCGATGACGGCCGCATCCGTGGAGTCGATCATTATGGGCGCCTTGACCCTCCGGTTCAGCTGATCAAGGAACTTGATAACGTCGGCGGTTTCGTCCCGGTCGGGATCCTGCAGGCACACGTCCAGCACGTGAGCGCCGTTGCGAACCTGTCGCCGGCCAATCTCGGCAGCTTCCTCAAAGCGGTCGCCGCCGATGAGCCGCTTGAACCGGCGGCTGCCCAGGACGTTGGTGCGCTCGCCCACGATGGTGGGCCGGGTGTCCTCGTTGACCACCACCGCTTCGATGCCGGATACGCGGGTTTCGATCACAGGTTGCGTTATGCGGGGGGCCTTGCCGGCCATGGCCTCGCTGATGCGGCGGATGTGGTCCGGCCCGGTGCCGCAGCAGCCGCCGGCCACGTTGAGCCAACCGTTTTCAGCGAAACGTGCCAGCGTGCCGGCCAGCATCTCCGGCGACTCGTTGTAGTTGCCGTCTTCGTCGGGCAGGCCGGCGTTGGGGACGCAGGCGATGCCGAACCGCGACAGGTCATGCAGCACACGGATGTGGTCGGTCATGAACTCCGGTCCAGTGGCGCAGTTGAAACCGACCCAGAGCAGGTCCCGATGGGCCAGCGACGTGTACAGCGCCTCGGCGTCTTGGCCGGCCAGCAGCGTTCCCATGGGTTCGACCGTGCCCTGCACCGCCACCGCAACGTCCGCGTTCAGCTCGGCGCGGGCGCGGTCGATGCCTTCCAGTCCGGCCTTGATGTTGATGGTGTCCTGTCCGGTTTCCAGCACGAGGACGTCGGCGCCGCCCTCGATCAATCCGGCGGCCTGCTGGTGATAGTCCGCGGCCAATTCGTCGAAAGTCAGGTTGCCGGTCACGGAGATGGTGCGCGTGGTTGGCCCCATGGCTCCGTACACGAAACGCGGTTTGTCCGGTTCGGCAACCGTGAAATCGTCCGCCGCGCGACGGGCGATTTCGGCGGCTTCCCGATTGATGCGCCGCGCCTCGGAGGCCAGATTGTACTCGCCCAGCACCAGGGCAGTCGCCCCGAAGGTGTTGGTCTGGATGATGTCGGCGCCGGCGGCCAGGTAGGAACGATGAATGTCGTCGATAACATCCGGGCGGGTGACGTTGAGATACTCGTTGCACCCCTCGTACTCTTCTCCGCCGAAGTCGTCAGGTCCCAGCCCGCGCGCCTGAATCTGCGTACCCATGGCCCCGTCGGTGACCAGAATACGTTGATAAAGCAACGATTTCAGTTCGTTGATGCGTTCAGAAGCGTTCATAATGCAATGCCAATTTGTACCGATTTTCACAATCAAGGCTACCCGCAATGCGCAGCGATGTCAAACTCGCCAGCAGGAGATGGACTATAATGGCTGCTATGACTACGCCTATTACTATCAACGACATCAGCGACGTGGCGCGAATCCTGCGCGAGCGGCCGGAATGGCTGGATATCATCCGCAGCATCGTGGTCGGCGAGGAACTGCTCAGCGTCCCGCAGCAGTTGGGCGAATTGACCCAAACGGTCAACGCCCTGACCCAGCGGGTTGACGACCTTACCCAAACGGTCAATGCCCTGACCCAGCGGGTTGACGACCTTACCCAGCGGCTTGATGACTTTATACAGGTCACCAACGAAAACTTCCGGTTGGTGTATGAACGCCTAGACCGGCTGGAGGGTCGGTTCAGCAATTTTGAAGGGAGCGACTACGAGCGCAGGATCCGCAACCGCCTGCTGTTCCGCGCTACCTTGCGCTTCAATCTGAACCAACCCATTCTCGCCATGGTTCAGGACCGTCAAAGCGTTCCTGAACTCAACAGCATCATCCATCGCGCCATCCAATCCGGCGCAATTACGGAGGACGATGCCACGGACATTTACAACGCGGATATCATCATCAAAGATGAGGACAACCGTTACCTGCTGGCTGAAGTCTCAATCACTGCCGATGAGACTGACCTGTCCCGCGCGGTCCGGCGGTCGGGACTGCTGGCCGGCGTTGCCAACGCCACCGTGATACCCGCCTTGGTTGCGTCAAACGTGCCCGAATCGCAGCGCTTCCTGGCCGACGCGCGTGGCGTCAGCCTTTTCATCATCCCGTATCCCTGACCGACCGGTGTGGGGGCAAATGAACGACTCCGGTATCGTATCTCAATCCCCTACTCTCGCCCGGCTGTTGACCGAAGCGCCGGGTGACACAGCCGCCCGAAATCCGGGCGCTTTGCTGAACCGGTCTAGGGGCGTCCTGCTCGGCCTGGCTGCCGGCAACCTGCTGGGATTGCCGGTGGAAAGCGAGTGGCACTACGATATTGCCCGCCGGTATCCCAGCGGCTTGGCCGACATTGACCCGCGAGAGGCGCATCGCCCCATGGACGATGACCTGGCCCACGCGGTGGATTTGGCCGAAGCGCTGCTGTCCGACGGCGATACCGCCGCTGAATTCGCCAGGCTGCTGATTGTCTGGGCGCGGGAGAATGGGCGGGGCATGGGCATCACCACCGGCGAGGTCATCCGCGAACTGCAACGTGGCGAACCCATACCCGAGCCGGCCCGCATCGTCTATGAACGCAGAAACCGCATCGCGCCTAACGGCGGGGTGATGCGTTGCGCCCCGGTTGCCATTGCCCGCCGGAGCCGGCCGGAGCTGTTGGTCAGCGACTCCGCCGCCACCTGCGCCGTGACTCACTACGCTCCCGCGTGCCAGTGGTCCTGCATCATCATCAATGCGACCATCGCGCTTTTGCTGGACGGTGTAACGCCGGACTTATCGGCTCTGTTGGACGCTGCCCGTGCCGACGGTTGCCCTGATCTGGCGGCCATTGCCCACGCCGACGGCATTCCGGCTGACGTCCTGGATGCCATTGCCGCCGGCGATGCCCCGCCCAGCGATATTTCGGCAATTATAACTCAAAGTAGCAAACCTCACATTTCAGAACACATGACCCAGAATCAGCCCTAGAACACTAGTCCCAACCAGCCCCAGACCGTCCCGAGATCCAACACCGACCCCTAGCCCATCTTCACCATCACCGAGCCGCATCGCAGGGGGTTGCGCTCGTCGATTGAACCTGGTATAGTGGGGAGTTCCTGGTGGAGGGGTCGTTGCAGGACCCCGCCACCAAAACTACGCCAACGGAGATGAGCCGATGTAAAATCACTCACATCAATAATCACTATCAATCACTCAAACCGGCCCTAGCAGCTTATCGCTCAACCAACGCGGATAATCACACCATAGAAAGGATTTTTATGGACCGATTGATTGTATGGCTAAAAATCGTGATAATCATTATTCGATTTATTAACGATTACTGGCTATAGTACCAGCGGCTCGGATCCCAAACATCCGAGCCGTTAGTTTTGTCCAGTCACTAGCACATCTTCGCCCCAAGATCAAGCATCCTCAGGTAATTGCGCTCTTATGAAAACTGATTGCCTTTGATCCGAAGCCGCCGCAAAATTGAAGACGGGGACGGCCACTACACCGTCCCCGTCTCCGAAAGTGCGCCCGTACCTCAATTGGCAGAGGATCGGCCTACTAAGCCGAAGGTTGTGAGTTCGAGCCTCACCGGGCGCGCTAGACAAACTATCAATCCTCACCCTCGCCGTCCATCCCGTCAACCTCATCTACTCGCCTCAAAGGAACCCAGTCCGGATCAGCTTCGTCAGGTTCAGCGATCTCTAACCGTACCATCTTGCGCCCTTCCTTTCTCACGGGCCGACCAAAAAGCACTCCGGCCATCTCTTCAACGGTAATATCTTCAGGTATTTCAAACTGATCTGGCATCTCAACATAATCTCCAATAATCTAACTAGAGACAAGCATATACCAGCTGCGTTATAAAGTCAAGGATATACTTTAAAACACACTTTGCAACACTACTCACACACTGGCCCTTGACAAGAGACTAAAAGTGTTGACTTTAAGGGCAATGTGTGCTACCCTATACCCACACTTAAAGAGGTAGGAACTATAGATATGACTGACCGAAATAGCGGACCGGGACGTGCTGACCGTGAAGGTATTAGTTTATTCACGCTATATGAGATGTTCCCCGACGAAGCAAGCGCACAGGAATGGTTTGAAAATACCCGTTGGCCAGGTAATAATATGTTCTGTCCGTTCTGTGATAGTGATGCCGTTGGACCCGTGAGACACCCGACCATGCCTTATCGTTGTTCCAGTTGTTATAAATACTTCTCGGTCAAAACTGGTAGCGTGATGCATGGTAGCAAGGTTCCACTGAGGACGTGGCTCTATGCGATTTATCTGGTATCGACTAACCTGAAAGGCATCTCGTCCATGAAATTGCATCGGGACCTCGGCATCTCTCAGAAAACGGCGTGGCATATGCTACACAAGATCAGAGAAGGCTTTTTAATAGATCCTGAACAGCTTACTGGCCCCGTAGAAGTCGATGAGACCTTCGTGGGTGGCCGTAAAAGAAACAAACGGAACCGCAAAGAAATCAAGGGCCTCGAGCACCTGACCCCCGTAGTAGGTATCCGCGACCAGATCACCAAAGAGATTATCGCCCTGCCTGTGAATGACCGGACCCAAGCAACGCTCCACGGGCTGATCAATAAATTAGTTGAGCCGGGCAGCACAGTTTTCACGGATGAACATAGAGCATACCAGGGCTTACAGGGCTACCACCACGAGACGGTCAACCATAGCGCCGGTGAGTACGTGAACCATTGGGCGACGACGAACGGGATCGAGTCCTTCTGGTCTTTATTGAAACGGGGCTACCAGGGCACTTACCACCAGATGAGCGTAAAGCACCTGCACCGTTATATCACCGAGTTTGCCGGCCGGAACAACGTGCGAGATCTGGACACGCTGGATCAGATGGTACTTTTGACGTTGGGGATGTTGGGGCGTCGGCTGCGGTATCGGGATATTACGGACGGCGGTTAGCGGGTCTTGTGTGCTTCCATGGCTCTCTGGGCAACGTCGGCGAAATGAACGACACCCTCCATATAATCCAATTCGATCTGGTTGCCGCTGGTGAGCCTAATTACCACGGATCCTGAGCTGGTTGACCCCAAGCCCGACTGAAATTCCGGTTGTATTCCGTTGATCATGTCGTAGCCGAGGTCAAGAAAACGCTCCTGTTCACCCCAGTTCTGTACGATTATGCGTCTGTTCGTGACCGTGCATTTTGAGTTTCGGTGCCGGCCCTTCTGGTAACGCCAATAAATGAACCCGAGCACAGTGGGTATCAGGAACATGAACACGCCGATTACCATGAAAGCACATCCGCCTATCCCCACGTTGCTAGGTTCTATTTCCAGGAGCACGGTTTCGTCTGGTTCGAGGTTGATGTCTGCCGTCATTGGCGTAAGCAGCTCCTCCTTTCTAATCCCACCAGCCTTCGCAGTGTTCAGATCCCTGTAATTCGTCAAAAACGTGGTTCCAATACACGGCGACTAGTCCGGTATATGCGTCCCTGAAATCTTCCACGTTAGTCCACAACACTTCATATTCAGGGGCGTCCTTGCTTATACCGTGTTGAGTGATATAAGCGTAACCTTCGGATTCCGTCAGGTCAGCGTACTTTTCTCTGACCTTATCGGTTTGATCCATCAGGTCGTCGGCTAGATTTTCAACCTTGCGGTGCCCCTTTTCGGCCTGTTCTGGAACGTTTAGGTTTTTTACCTCGGTAGCCGCTTCGTCGATGTAATCCAATTGAGCCAGCACTTCAATGTTCAGAGCGGATTTTTTGTCGGCCATAACCTGATCATACGCTGACGGTATGACCATGCTGGCGGTCATTACAGCGTCAGTGTATTCCTTGATGCCCGTAAAGAAATCGGGAATTTCGTTAACCGCCACACTCACGCTCTGGCAATACTCGGTGTCAGTGACCGGCGCAGCATCGGCTTGCTGTGTGGCCTCTGGGGTCTGCGGGGAGTTATCCTCTGGGTTGGCCGTTGCTGAATCCCCTGAGCTGGTGACGGCCGCGATGACTATAACAACGCCGAGCGCTGTTGAGCCGTAGAGGAGCCACATATACCAACGGGTCCAGCGGTTCTTACCTGGACCCGGCTGCGTGTTCTGCGTTGCCATGGTGGAACCCCCTAGCGGCCTCTGGTTAGGCTTCTTGCCACAGACGCCGGCCAGATACGGATCCCGCTAGGAGGCACGGGGCCTACCAGACATGAATCCGTATCTTTTACGCTAGGCGGGCTGGCCTTGCGTCTGTGGCACCAAGGAGGTTAGCCGGGCTTTACGGGGATGTCAAGGCTACGGGTTGACGGCTGGGAATTGGAAGTACATACCACCGTCCCGAGCTTGGTTCATTCCTTCACCGGAGTTTTGGTTCAGTCGGGGCAGCAGCGTTTCAATGAAAATCGCTTCGATCAGATCCACCACGCTCTCAAATTTCGCGTTTTCGGGAGACTGACCTAATTGGCCGTCATCAGAAACTGGCTTGAACCCGAACCAAGAGAAGTTGTCCCAATAGACGGTCTTCCTGGGGTCGTTGTGGTGATGCTTCAACCGGTTGTAAAGACCGTACTTGGCCGTAGGCGTGACGGTCTTGCCTACGTACATCACCTCTCGGCCGTCGTGGAGAAAATACACGCCGTCCTGATCAGCAAAATCGACCCCTTCTGTATCCTGGCTCTGTTGGCCGATCAGTTTGCTACCGGAACTCCAGTCCACCAAGTCCCGACGCCAAAACAGACCGAAAGCGGCGACTTTGATCATCCCGCTGTCATCTGCCGCACCTTCTTCCGCCTTGAGCTTTTGGGCAACATCCGCCATCGCATACCAACCCCGTTGCCCCTCGATTGCTACAACACGGTCCCTGCCCTTCTCGCCGGTAAGACGAGTCAGAATTGCGCTTACGGAGGCGTGGGGAGTTGCGGTTCTTGTCTTCACTAACTTCTGATCCATGATCCGCCGTGCGATTTCTGTGTAGTGCAGTGGCTCGCCTGCTTTCCGTAACACCTGCAAAACAGCGGCTCTCCAGGACATATTCTGAGTGGTCATGGATACCTCCTCGCGTCTTCTGGTCCGGTTCTTGGCTACGGACGCCGCGCAGATATGGGTATCCCGTCAGGAGGCGCACGGCCAACCAGTCAAAAAACCCATATCTGTTGCACGAGGCACTGCGGCCTTGCGTCTGTGGCAACGAGGAGATTAGGACACGAGTTCCGGGCTGTCAAGGTTCGTGTCCTCAACAGAAAACCCGGCCAGAATTTGACCGGGCTCCGAGGCGGCTGGTATCCTGAAGTACCACTCTTGCCAACGAATATCAGGGGGCTACCATGAGCCAAGTGCGCGAGGTCTGGTTTTCAACTCGGCGACTGGTTGTGTGCCACATTTATTCCGATTGCGGTGCTACGGACAATATCCAACCCCACAATGAAGCATCCACGTGGGTAGAAATCAACGAGGCCGGATACCCTATTGGATTGCCTGCAACGGCTGATCTCTGCGAAAGATGTGAGAAGATGTTTTTTGCTATATTCAAGTCCGACGACCCGCAGGCTGATGATAATACATTCCGCGATTTAGTATAGAAATGAAACGATCCAACGGGGAGGTTTATGAGGGTGACCGCTATGGTAATCCCAAATAAGGTGCAGTCTAATGATCTTAATGCCGTTCTCATTTGCTATCCTCGCGACGCGTCTGGCTACTGGGCTCGGACCTGTAAAGAGAATTTGTTGGCTTACATCAGCAGGCAAATCATCGTAATAAATAGAGGCATCAATACCGTTCTCTTCGAAGAGTTTCACTTTCTCTTCGATGGTGGGGTAGGAGTTAATGGTTGTGAGGGTTTCGGTCATGGGTGTTCTCCTAATGTGAATACGAGGTTTGGATTATAGTGCTCGGAATATGGAGTTGCTCGGGACGGTCAGGGCGGGTGTTCTAGGGGGTTTGACAATTTCAGAGGTGAGTGTTAATTTCGCCGTGGCAGAACTGATCCGGTGAAAAGGAGATTGACTATGAGGATTATCAAGGTAAAGAACATTAACCCTGAGAATAACAGGCCACTAATCGCTCAAATCACAGCTAATACCGAAAAAGAGCCGGTCTATCATCTCTGCCGCAATTGCCCGGATTTCAAGCGCATCGGCAAAAAGCTCCGAACCAAGTGGCAGGGCGAGGATGATAGGAAATTGTGCGACACCTGTTTTGAACGCATCATAAATGGAAATTGTCTGCCTATTCTGGCTCGTCGCAACTCTCATCGTCTTCGTAAGAATCAGAAATCGTAATCTGCCAATAAGGCTTGTCCACCCAATAGGGCTTATTCGTTTCGGGGTCTTTAGTTATCAAAATCTGGTGCAGGCTGTGAATAGTGTAATCTTGGGCTGTTGCGATCACCACTGCCCCCATAGCTTCATGATAATCACCGGCGAATTCAATCCAACAGAGATTGCGCCGTATCTCAGCATAATCAGTTACCGCAAATCCGCTATCGGTAAAAAACCGTACTATTTGCAGGGTGTCGTCAGAACAATCAGGTTGATGTTGTTCAGGTGTTTCAGGTTGCGTGGTCATAGGGTTTACCTCCTCGAATAAAGGGGTTATTTTGGAATACGAGGCTCGAATTACAGTGCTCGGAATATGGGCTTAGGGTGAACGGTCTGGGTCATAGGTTCTGGGGGTTTCTAGGGCTGATGTTCTGAATTTAGAGGTTTGCCTAGATTTATAGGGGTTTGCTACTTTGGGTTATAATTGCCGATATTTCCTGGCTGCTGCGTGACCACCGCCTCATCGGCCACACCCTGCTGGCCATGCAGGTCGGCCTGTGGGCGGTGTCCACGCCGCTGAGTTTTGAGGATGCCCTGGTTGCCAGCGTCAGCGCCGGCGGAGACACCGACACCAACGCGGCGGTTGCCGGCGCGGTGCTGGGAGGGCGCTATCGCGCGTCGGCCATACCGCAACGGTGGCTGGAGTGCATCCCGCAGCGGGAACGGATAGAGGGGCTGGCCGGCGGGCTGTTAGCTATGGCCGGTGGTTAGCCAAGTGGCGCGGTCGCGTAAAGCGCCTGCTCAATTTCTTGCGTCAACTCAATTGGAATGAAGCAGTCGGACGGATAGAGATAATCTTCTTCCGACTCGTCAATAATGCGAATCCAGCCGACCTTTGCTGCGGCATCATCGGGGAGCACGCAGTAGATTTTGTGGACCACCAAGTCCTCTGACCAGTCGCCGCTGTCTATACAGACAACGAATTTTGATCCCATAGTCATCACCCGAATAATCGCTTGATTTTGATACGGCGCCTACCGATGCCATGCGCTTCATACCAATGCACTTCGGCTTCGCGTATTGTACCATCGCCCAAGCGCGTACCGTCGCAATTCCTTTTCGCTTGCGCCAGCTGCCGTGGCCGTAGCGGCGGCGCAAGTCCCCAATCACACGGATGGAGTTGCCAACTGCTATAGTTTCAATGTCCGTTATGGGGCCAATTATTTCAAAACGGGGCATTTTAGTCGCCAAGCTTTGAAGCGGTGCGCCTGTCATAGCGACAGGCGCGCGATGGCCGTCAGGTGATCCTTACCCAAAGTATCGCCCCAGCTCTTCCCGGTTCCGGTCCAGCCACGCCACGTTGAGGGCGATCCGCTCCAGCGCCTGACGGATTGTCCGCTCCGCGGCCGGCGTGGGGTGCTCCTCGAAGAAAGCGGCTACGTCGTCGCGCTTTTGGTTGCTGGTGAAGGAGTTGGTGATGGCCACCAGCCGCATCAGGCCGAACCCGCCGCTGCCGTAACGCCGGTCGAATTCGTCCCACTGCTCCTTCAGGAAGTCCCAGGCAATGTTGCGGCCCCGGTTGTTGGCCGCCACCGCCGACACCACGAAGATGGTGTCCTGCAAGCGCACGTCGTCGCTCAGCGAGCGGTCCAGGGTTTCCCGCAGCAGGTCATCCTGCCGGAACCTGGCTAGCGACATCAGCAGGCGGATTTTTTCCTCGTGCAGTTCAGCGGCGCGCTCCAGTTCCCAGATGCGGTCGTACAGCGTCCGGTCGCCTTCCTGGGCCACCAGGCTGAAGACTACGCCGCGCAGGTCGGGGCGCACGTTGGACGGGTCGGCCTGGTAGCCCTCAAACAGTTCCTGTGCCTGCGATATTACCGCCGGATCGCCGTACACTCCGGCCTGGCTGAGGACGGTGGAGCGCAGCAACGAGTCCAGGTGTCCTTCTCCGGGCTGCGGCTCCCACCCGGAGCGCTGCGCCGCCGGGGCGAACAAACGCCGCCCGAAGGCATGGAACGCATCCAGGTAGGGTTCCTCGGAGATCATGCCTTCAATCTCCCGCAGGTTGGTCGCCAGGTCGCTCCACACCGAGGCGTCCGTTTCGTCCTGATATGCCTCCGCCAGGGAGAGGAACCGGGTAACGGGCAACAAGCCGGCGCGGGACAGGGCATAGGCGTCGTTCTGGATGCCCAGCCGGTCGGTGGCCGGCAGCGCTTGGTCGGCGACCACTGTTGCGAGCCGTTCCCGGTCGGCGTCGGTGTAGTTCACCCGGTAGAAGCCGGTCTGGTCGGGATTGACCTTGAACCAGTCCGGTTCAGACGGAGCCGCCACCGGCACCGTGTCGCTGGCGGCGTTGACCAGCCGGGCGGTTACCGGCGCGCCGGCCGCCGTTACGGTCAGCGGCACCGGCCACACCTGTTCCTCATCGTCCCCGGAATCCTCGCCAAGAATGGAGTCATAGACAAAGCGTTCCTGGCGCACCTCCAGCGCGAGGCCATCGTCGCTGGGACTGGCCGCCACGTCCAGGACCGGATAGCCGGTTTGTCCCGTCCAGCTGCCCATTATGGTGTTCACCGGCTGGCCCGACGCTTCTTCCAACGCGGTCCACAGGTCCGTGGTGCGGGCGTTCTGGTATGAGTGCCGGTTCAGATAGACGTTGAGGCCGGTGCGGAACACGCTGGGCGTCAGGAACTGCTCCAGCATCCGCAGCACGGAGCCACCTTTGCTGTAGCTGATGGCGTCGAATAGCTGGCTGACCTCGGCGGGATTGGCGACTTCCTGCTCGATGGGGTGGGAATTTTTGAGGCTGTCCAGGCTGAAGGCCCGGTTGGTGTCCATGTTGACGAACTGGGTCCACATGGACCACTCGGGGAAGAGCCAGTCCACGGCCTTGGTGCCCACCCAGGTGGCGAAACTCTCGTTGAGCCACAGGTCGTCCCACCATTCCATGGTGACCAGATCGCCGAACCACATATGGGCCATTTCGTGGGCTACCACCTCGGCAACGCGCTGGCGGGTGCCGGCCGATGAGTTGGCCGGGTCCACCAGCAGGGCGGTTTCCCGGTAGGTGATGCAGCCCCAGTTCTCCATGGCGCCGGCGGCAAAGTCCGGTATGGCCAAGTGGTCCATCTTGGGCAATGGGTACGGGATACCGAAGTAGTCGTTGAAGAACGACAGCAGCTTTACCGAGGTGTCCAGCGCGAACTGCCCTTGTTCCTCCTTGCCCCGGGTCATCCAGACGCCCACCGTGGTGCCATCGGCCGCTTCCTTCTCAATGTGAGTCAGGTCGCCGATTACGTAGGCCAGGAGATAGGTGGACATAACCGGAGTCTTGCCGAACACCAGGGTTTTCAGGCCATTGTCGCCGTGGCGTTCATCGATGATGGGCGTGTTGGATACGGCCTGCATATCCTGGGGAATGTTCAGCGTCACCTGGAAGGAAGCCTTCACCGCCGGCTCGTCCCAGCAGGGCAGGGAGCGCCGGGCATCGGTGGCCTCGAACTGCGTGGTGGCGAGATAGGCCGTTTCGCCCTCGGGGTTGGTGTACTGGCTGCGGTAGAACCCCCGCAGCTTGTCGTTCAGCTCGCCGGTGAATGTCATCCGCAGATGTGGGTTGCCCACCAGACCGTCGGCCGGCGCGCTGGGGATGCTGATGATGGCCCGTTCGTTGCCGGTATCGTAGGCGATGCCGCTGGCGGCGTGTTCCTGTTCGCCATTGGCGTCGGTCCAGCTTACGCTGGCGGTATGGATGTCGATTTCGGCGCAGTTGAGCACGATTTCGCTGGCGCCGGGTTCCATGCTCACCGTGATGTCCACCTCACCGGCGAAGGTGAAATCGTCAAAGTTGGGGGTCAGCGTCAGGTCGTAATGAACGGGGCGAACGGTGTCGGGCAGTACAACGGCGTCGGCGGAAGGCATCGGGGTTCCTCCGGGTTTGCGGTTCGAAATAGGTTTGCGGGCAGTTTATCACACGGGTCAGGGGCCGCTTGTACGCCGGGGGGCAATTGGGGAATAATGCCCACGGGCTGCGTAGCCCAATTATTGGAGAAATCTCAAATGATTGAAGAATCCCTGCTGCTTCATGGGATTACTGATCTGTTCAGTTTTGCCGGCGAGTCCGGAGAAATCCGGGAATCGCTGCTGTCGCTGGGCTTGCTGATTATCGCCGCCAAGTTGGCGGAGGGAGTTTTCCGCCGAGTGCGTCTGAATGCCATCGTCGCCTACGTGGCCGCGGGCCTGCTGCTGGGCCCGACGCTGGAACTGACCGGCCTGTGGTACGTTCATTTCACGAGCCACATCGAACTGCTGCTGACGCTGGGAGTTTTCATATTCTTCTTTCTGATTGGCTTGGACGAAATTGACATTTCCAGCTTTGTGGCAACATTACGCGGCCATTACTTCCTGGCCGCGATACTCTCCGTAATATTGTCGTTGGGTATTTCCCTGCTGGTAACTGCCGGCGTGATTTACGATTTCGGGTTGGGGTTAGGGATAACGGAGGCCGTGGCCCTGGCCGGCGTGCTGTCGATGACCAGCCTGGGCATTGTGGTCAAGGTGCTGGCCGACGATGGACGCCTGAAAGAACCGATTGGCCTGCAAATTTTCACGGTGGTGATTATCGCCGAGCTGATTACGCTGCTGCTCATCGGGTTCAGTATCGGCGAACACGTTCACGAAGTGTCGCCGGTCGGAATATTGATTTTGCTGGGCAAAATCGCCGGCTTCGCCGTGGTGTGCTGGGTTTTGTCATCCCGGGTACTGCCGCCCCTGGTCGCCCTGCTGCAGCGCGTGATACAGGTGCCGCAGCTGTCCCTGGGACTGTTGATTGGAGTGCTTTTCCTGGTTGTGGACGGCGCCGAGCTGATGGGGCTGCACGGCACTCTGGGGGCGCTGTTGTTCGGCGCCGCCCTGTCCGGGCTGCCGTACCAGGTGCGGCGGGAAATCATCCCGGGGATGCGGGGCGTCGCCGAAGGGCTGTTCGTGCCGCTTTTCTTTGCGTCGGCGGGACTCCATTTCAGTTTCACGTTTGTCACGCTGCCGCTGTGGACCATGGCCGCCCTGGCGATAATCCCGCTCCTGGGCAACTTCGTCGGGGCCTTGGTCGGGGCCTACGCCGCCCGACTGACCGTGCCCTACGCGGTGGCCTCCGGGTTGATGGGCAAGGGGGTAGCTGAAATCGCCCTGCTGCTGGTGATGCGGGAGGCGGCAATCATCAACGAGGCCGTATTCTCGTTCCTGGTGCTGGTGATGTTCGGCTACATACTGTTCATGCCGCCGGTCATCAGCTTCACGGTCGGGCGCGCCGGCCGGAGACTGGACCCCAGTACCAGGCTGGACGACATCCCCAGGGGCATCGTCCGCTTCGCCCTGGACGATATCAGGGTGGACGACATCCTGGACCGGAGCCGGCGTCATCCCGGTCCGGCGGTGTCAGTGCGTGATTTCACCGAACGATGGACCGTCCCGCACCAGCAGGACTACGTGGTAGTGGACCGGGACTCCGTGGTCGGCATCGTGTCCCTGGGAATGCTCCGTTATCTGCCCAAGGAGTCCTGGCCCAGCGCCTCCCTGAACGACGTGCTGCGGAAAGAAACCCCGGAGACCTATCCGGACGACCCCATTGAAGACGCGCTGCAGCGGATGACGGAAAGCTCCCTGTCAACCATCCCCGTCCTGGACCGGGAGACGGAAGAGTTCCTGGGCTCGATAAACAGCGATGACATCGTGGGGTTGATCGTGTCGGAGGGCCATGAGTAGGGCAATCGCGTCATAACCCTCACAACCGTCACTTCGGCGAAAGCCGGAGTCCAGAGGCCGCAAATTGAAAGAATCGCGAAAGTCGCTGTTGATTTCGGTTACTGGATTCCGGCTTTCGCCGGAATGACGAGGATGATGCGATAGCCCTGAGGGCATGGTTAGCCGGCGGATGAAACACGGTCGGCAGTGCTATAATACCCGCGCCGTATCGTGACATTTGCCGGCGCGGCCATAGCTACGTCCGCCCGGCCCGAGGAGGAACTGAATTGGCCGCCCGCACTATGTTTGAAAAAATCTGGGACGCCCATGTGGTTCACGAAGAGCCGGGGCAGCCCTCGCTCATCTACATCGACCTGCATCTGGTTCACGAGGTAACGTCGCCGCAGGCTTTCGACGGCTTGCGCCTGGCCGGCCGTAAGGTGCGCCGGCCCGACCTCACCGTCGCCACCGCCGATCACAACACCCCCACCTGGGAACTTACCCGGCCCATCGAAGACCAGATTTCCAAGGCCCAGTTGGATGCCTTGGACCGGAACGCCGCCGAGTTTGGCTTGCCCTTTTATTACGACCGCTTCAGCGAAAACCAGGGCATCGTCCACGTCATCGGCCCCGACCTGGGCTACACCTTGCCGGGTAAAACGGTGGTATGCGGCGACAGCCACACCTCTACTCACGGAGCGCTGGGCTGCTTCGCAGTGGGCATCGGCACGTCGGAGGTGGAGCACGTTCTGGCCACCCAGACCCTGCGCCAGTTCAAGCCCAGGACCATGGAGGTCCGTGTTGAAGGAGATTTGCCCAACGGCGTGTCCGCTAAGGACGTCATCCTCGGCATCATCGGCCACATGGGCGTCAACGGCGGCACCGGCCACGTCATCGAGTACACCGGCGAGGCTATCCGCGGTCTGTCCATGGACGGGCGTATGACGGTCTGCAACATGAGCATCGAGGGCGGCGCCCGCGCCGGCATGATCGCCCCCGACGACACCACTTTTGAGTACGTCCGCACCCGTCCCTACGCTCCCAAGGGCGCCGAGCTGGAGGCCAAGATTGAGGAGTGGCGCGGGTTGGCCACTGACGCCGGCGCGACCTACGACCGCACCATCGTCATCCAGGCCAGTGACCTGGCGCCTTTCGTAACCTGGGGCACCAAGCCCGATATGGTAGTTCCCGTAACCGACCGAGTGCCCGACCCCACTTCCTTCGACTCAACCGCCGAGCGCGAGGCCGCCGAGCGCGCTCTGGAATACATGGGACTGGAACCCAACCAGCGCATTGAGGACATCAGGATTGACCGCGTGTTTCTCGGCGCCTGCACCAACGCCCGCATCGATGACCTGCGCGCCGCTGCCGACGTGATAAGGGGCCGGCAGGTCAGCTCCGACGTGTACGCCATGGTAGTACCCGGCTCGGCCCGCGTGAAAGCGGAGGCCGAGGCGGAGGGCCTGGACCAGGTGTTCAAGGACGCCGGTTTCGACTGGCGCGTCGCCGGCTGCTCCATGTGCTTGGGCATGAACCCCGACATCCTGGATCCCGGCCAGCGCTGCGCCTCCACCTCCAACCGCAACTTCGAGGGACGGCAGGGCAAGGGCGGCCGCACCCACCTGGTCAGCCCCGAAATGGCCGCCGCCGCCGCCATCGCCGGCCACTTCGTGGACGTGCGCGAGTTCTAAACTCCACCACCGTAGGGGCGACGCATGCGTCGCCCTACCCGACCGAGGTGCAAACAAAATGGAACCCTTCGTCAAACTGGAAGGCGTCGTCGCCCCCCTGGACGCCGTGAACGTGGACACGGACATGATCATTCCCGCCGTGTACCTCAAGAGCATTGAGCGCGTCGGTTTCGGCCCGCACCTGTTCGACCGCTACCGCTACAACGAGGACGGCTCGGAGAACCCCGACTTCATCCTCAACCAGGACGCCTATCGCAACTCCAGGATACTGGTGTCCGGCCCCAACTTCGGCTGCGGCTCCTCCCGCGAGCACGCGCCCTGGGCGCTGGAGGACTTCGGCATCCGGTGCATCATCGCGCCCAGCTTCGCCGACATCTTCTTCAATAACTGCTTCAAGAACGGCCTGCTGCCCTTGACGCTGCCGGAGGACGATGTCCGCCGCATCATGGACAAGTCGAAGGGCAACCCCGGCTTCCAGCTCACCGTTGACCTGGAGGCCCAGCAGGTGCGCGACGCCGAGGAGGAGATCGTTGTGGACTTCGAGGTGGACGAGTTCCGCCGCTACTGCCTGCTGAACGGTCTGGACGACATTGGGCTGACGCTACAGCACGAGGACGCTATCTCGGCTTACGAGGCGCGGCAGGGCTAGGCATTCCAAAGAAGCGCAACGCAGCAGCGCGCCGGGTTCAATCCCGGCGCGCTGAACTTATCCGTTAATTGCCGCGCCTGACGGCAGTTTCGATGTTTTTGTACAATTCAATTATCGCAATCACGATTATGCCAGCAAAGATGCTGTAACCGACGTTTGTGAAGAAAGTCACCCAAACGACGTTGGCGTCGTATTTTATCAAGCCAGTCGCGAACAAAACCGATACGACTGCGATGCCAATTACGAAACCGAACGAGATGATGAGGCCGATTAGTCTGACCGCCCTCTTCATCGTGCGCCCGTCTGGCCAAGTCTCAGGAAAATAGCCGAAATACCGCCGCCGATACCACCGCCGGCCATGAGGCTTGCCCCAACCGTTTCGGTGGCTGCTGATGAATCCAGCCAGGCCGGGCCGCCAAACATGACCATCATAATCAACACGAAACCGACGCTGAGGGCAGTGACGGATACCAAGAAGACGGCTCGGCAAACCCGGATGACCCGTTCCCAGGCCATGATGAATCTCTCCGTTACAATTACGCTATGCGGCGCTAACGCCATTATAGCATCAGCTTATTCCCCAATCCCGAACCACTCCCGCACCCGCTCCGCGTAATCCGTATCGTACCGCTGCATCCGTCCCTGCCGTACCTGCTCGTCCAGTGACGGACGGCGCACGCCTCGGGGCGACAGCGGCGCGTAGCCGATGATTTGTGCCTCTTCCAGCGCGGCGATCTCGTCAACGGTCTTGCCCAAGAGTTCCACCAGCAACTCACGGTTGTGCTGTCCCATGATCGGCGCCGGTTGCGGCGGAACCGCCGGCGTGCCCGACAACTTCCAGGGCCGGCCGGCGTAGGGCAGCGGAGGCATCCCGGTGTCCGGGTGGTGCTCCACCACCTCGTAGAAGCGCCGCTCTTTCAGGTGTTCGTTGAACAGCAGGTCTTCGCTGTCCATCACCGCGCCCGCTGCTACGCCCTCGGCTTGTAACCTTGCCATCAGTTCGTGGTTATCGCGGGCGCGGGTTTCAAAGGCCAGCATCTTGTCCAGTTCGGCACGGTGGCGGATGCGTCCCAGCGCGTCGGCGTACCTCGCGTCCGCCGCCCAATCCGCCCTTCCCATCACCCGGCACAGCGCCTGCCACGCCTCGTCGCTGTCCACGGCGATGGCGATCCAGCGGTCGTCGCCGGCGCACGGATAACAGCCGTGGGGCGACATGGCGGGGTCTTCGTTGCCGATGCGCTCCTGCACCCGGCCGTTCACCGTCCAGTCCAGCAGGGCCTCCGGGATGGTCGCGCTGCACGTCTGGGTTTGGGAGATGTCGATGAACTGGCCGCGCCCGGTGTTGAGGCGGTGCATCAGGGCCAGCATCACCGCCGCTACGGTGTGTTCGCCGGCGGTGTAATCCGTGAACGGTATCTCCGACATCACCGGGCCGCCGTCCCGGTAGCCGGTCATGTAGGCCAGGCCGGCCGCTCCCTCCGTAGCCGGCCCGGTGGCGCCGAAGTTGGCCCACGGCCCGTTGAAACCATAGCCGGTTGACGACACCATGATGATGTCGGGCCGGATTTTCCGCAGGTCTTCGTACTCCAGGCCGAAGTTGCGTATCACCCGTGGCGTGAAGTTCTCGGCGAACACGTCGGTGACGGCGATGAGGTCCCGCAGCACGGCCCGGCCCTCGTCGCGGCTCAAGTCCAGCGTCAGCCCCAGCTTGTTGCGGTTCTGCTCGTAGAAATTGGCGCCGCGATTCCAGAATTCGCCATCCACGTCGTTGTGGTAGAGCGAGTCGGTTCGGTAGCTTTCCAGACGCTGCACCGACTCCAGGCGTATGACCTGCGCGCCCATGTCGGCCATCCACTTCATCGCCGATGGTATGGCGATGAGCTGGCCCATCTCGATGATGCGAACTCCCTGCAACGGCCCGGCCATATCAGATTACCTCCGATGCCCGCAGGTACGCCAAGTCCTGCGGCGAGTACCCCAGTTCGCCCAACACCGCCGCGTTGTGTTCGCCCAGCCGGGGCGCGGCGGCGTGAACCTGCCACGGCGAATCCGACATCAGGAACGGCGCGCCGGGGAATGTTATTTCGCCCAGGTCAGGGTGTTCTAATGGCACGTAGTATCCCCGCGCCTGTATCTGCGGGTTGTCCACCGTTTCCTCCGGCGAGTCGATGACGCCGTAGATGAACCGCTTTTCGTGGGCGGCGTAAAAAATCTCCTGCTTGCGCTTGGCGGCGAATATTTCGTCCAGGATTGCGCCCAGGGCTTCCGCGTTCTCCAGCCGAACCGAGGCGTTGTCAAAGCGCGGATCGTCCAGTTGCGGCGCTTCCAGGAAGTCCACGAGGATCTGCCAGTTCAACGAAGCCCCGATGCCGGGGTTGGGCAGCACGTAGCCATCGGACACCGCCCGCAGCCGCGTCAGGTCGCCGGTGTGGTTGGGCTGGCGTCGCCGCACCGCGCCGGTGTAGGTGTAGTTGTTGGTGACGTCCCGCAGGGCCGATACGATGCTCTCCTGGATGGAAACGTCCACCCGCTGCCCTTCGCCGGTCAGCCGCTGGTGGTACAGCGCCATCAGCGTTGCCGACGCCAGGTTGGTGCCGGCCTTGAACTGGGCCTGGTGCAGGGCGTGTTTCAGCGGTTCCCGGTCGTAGGCGCCGAAGATGTACATCAGCCCGCCCAGAGCGTACTCCACCATGTCCGTGGCTCGGTAATCCCGCCACGGCCCGGTTTGCCCGAAGTTGGACACCGACGCCACCACCAGCCGGGGGTTGTGCGCTCGCAGCGCGTCTTCGTCCAGCCCCAGGGACGCCATCACGCCAGGGGCGAAGTTCTCCACCAGGGCATCGGCGTCGGCCAGCAAATCCAGCAGGATGCCCCGGCCCGTTTCCGCTTTCAGGTTCAGCGTGACGTTGCGCTTGTTGGTGTTGAGGTACAGGAAGGGCAGGCTTTTCTCGGCGTCCGGCTCGTCGTGGTAGAAGGGCGGCAACCGCCGTGCTGGATCGCCGCCGGGCCGTTCGATTTTCAGCACGTCGGCGCCGAAATCGGCCAACAGCTTGGTGGCGTAGGGGCCGGCGATGTGGTGGGTCAGGTCAACTATCTTGACGCCGGCCAGTGCTCCGCTAGTCAATATTCAGCCCCCGGATAAATTTCGGTTGCCCATTCTAGCCGCATACCGCCATGGGCACAACGCGCAATGCGCGGCGCGCGCCGCCGTCGGCAGGTGGTATATTTGTGCCGGCGGTTCCGGAGTGATGACCATGAAATACGACAACCCGTTTCCCGGCATGAACCCCTACTTGGAACACCGGCATATCTGGCCGGGGTTCCATGATAGTTTGGTGGCTCAACTTCAGGCTGATATTGGGCCTCGTCTTCCCGATAGATACCGCGTCGACTTGCACCAGCGCGTGGAAATCGACGCGGGGTCAAGCTCCCCTCCGGACCTGGCGTTTATGATCCCCGATGCGCTGGTGACCGGCGAACCCGCGGTCCAGACATCGCCCCCTGATACGGCCACGGGCTCCACCGCCGTGGTCACGTCTCCGGTGGAAGAGTACGCGGTGCGGGTAAGGATGCCCCGGGAGGTCAAGGTTAATTGGCTCCGCATCGAAGCCATGCCGCACCGAGAGCTGGTCACCATCGTTGAAGTGCTGTCGCCCACCAACAAAGTGCCGGGCAGAGAACGCAACCGCTATGAACGCAAGCGCGAAGTCATCGTCGGCAGTGGCGCGAACCTGGTGGAGATTGACCTGCTCCGCCGCTGGCAGCCAATGCCGCTGGAAACTCCGCCGCCGTCCAGCGACTACCGCATCCTGGTCTGCCAGGGCTGGCAGCGCCCCAGCGCGCTGCTGTATCCCTTCAACGTCCAGCAGTCCATCCCCCCATTCCTGTTGCCGCTGCTGGCGGAGGACAAACCCTTGCAGGTTGATCTCGGGCCCATCATCGACAGGATGCACCACACGGCGCGCTACGGCCAGGTGGCACGGTATCACGAGCCGCCGCCGGGGCCGGCGTTCGAGGAGGAGGTGGGGGCGTGGGTGAAGGAACGGGTGGCGGGGTTTGTGGCGGCAGGGTAGCATATCGGTGAACCACTGCATCCTGCGGCAGCACAAGCAGCGGCGGGGTGGCGGCTGACCGGGACATGGAATACTGCCGCGGGAGAATGGCCATGCAGTACGACAATCCGTTTCCGGGGATGAACCCCTATCTGGAGAGTGGGGACATCTGGCCGGACTTTCACAACGAACTGATTTCTCAGATTCGCTCTGCCCTGAATCCTCAACTCCCCGACCGCTATCACATTTCGTTGCAGCAACGAACCGAGGTGGCGCCACCCCTCGGTCCAGCGCCGGACCTGGCCTTGATAATTCCGGACGCGCTGGTGACTGACGAACCCGCACCCTCACCGCTTGACGCGACGCCGGAGGCAACGGCCACGGCGACCGCCGTGGCCGCTCCGCAGGAAGAGGCCCCCGCAGTGCGAGTTCGAATGCCCAGGGAAGTCCGGGTCACTTGGCTTCGCGTAGAAACCATTGGTGCTAGTTTGAGTTGATTTTGAAAATGCCACGAAGTTCCACTATGCTGTGAGTTGCTTACACTACAGCGGAGGAACCTCGTGAACATCGCCGATTTTATCACTGAACTGTACTGCCAGATAGATGACGCGCTGCCCGACGTTCCCCAGCACAGTCAGGCCATCCTCTCCCTCAGCGAACTGATTACCATCGGCGTGCTGCAAGCCATGAAGCAGGTTACGCAACGGGCCTTCTACCATTGGCTCAAAGACAACTATGGCCACCTCTTTCCCCAACTGCCCAGCCGCACCCGTCTGAACCGCCGGTTGCGGGCGCAACGGGACTGGACCGGCTACTTCCTGGCCGGGCCCACCGTCCTGGGGGTGGCCGACAGCTACGGAGTAGAATTGCGTCATCCCATACGCGAAGGGCGACGGGCTAACCAAATCGGCAAGAAAGGCAAGTCCAACCATCGCTGGATCGTGGGAGGTAAACTCTGCATCGTACAGAACCAGTGGGGCCTGATTACCGATTGGGACTGCGCCGGAGCCAATGTCCACGACCAGACCTTCCTGCCCTTGCTCGCTCAATACGACGGACAGATGATTGTGCTGGCCGACACCGGCTTTCACCGCGCCAAAGGCGACCCGGCCAACGTCAAGATCTGTCGTCGGGGACAGTGGAACGTGCGCATGGCAGTGGAGACCACTTTCGCCATGATGTCAGTGGTGTGGGGCAGTAAAGAAATGCGCCATCGGGCGTGGAATGGCTTTGAGGCCCACTTGGCTTACGCCATCGCCGCATTCGATATACTGACCCAATGGAATGGGTTGGAACCGGACGCCCAGGGACGCATCCATCGCTCCATCGCTCACTTCATCCTCTGACACTTACTAGCACCAATGGTTAGAATCTATGCCTGAAAGGGACGTCGTTACCATAGTTGAAGTTTTGTCACCCACCAACAAAGCGCCGGGCACTGGACGCCTCCAGTATCTCCGCAAGCGCGAGGCGATTTCCGCTGGCTACGTCAACCTGGTGGAGATAGACCTGCTCCGCCGTGGGCAGCCAATGCCGCTGGAAACGCCGCCTCCGGCCAGCGACTACCGCATTCTGGTATGCCGCAGTTTGGAGCATCCCAGCGCGCTGCTGTATCCGTTCACCGTACAGCAGGCCATCCCCAAGTTCACGCTACCCCTGCTGCCCGAGGACGAAGAGCTGGAGGTTGACTTGGGCGCGATTATCAACGGGATGCACCACACTGTCCGCTACGGCCAGGTGGCGCGCTACCAGGACCCGCCGCCGGAGCCGGACTTTGCGCCGGAGGTGGCGGAGTGGGTTGGGGAGCGGGTGGCGGGGTTTGTTGCGGTGACGTAGTCGCCACTCGATGCGCGTCTGCAACTGTCAGAATGGCAAAGGCAACTGTGCTCTGTGCCAGCACAGGAGACAGCGAGCCATAGTATAATATTCATATCCAAAATGCGGAGCGAGGAGATGGACAAGCTTGCAGTTCAAGATGCATTGGATAACGCAATTGCGGACGCCGGCCGCGCCGAATTCCGTAGGCTAGCCCAAGGATTGACTCCCCAACAACTTACTGCGAATGTCGCCTATGCTTTGGATCAGCTTCGCCGTTTAGCGAGAGGCGAAATGCCTAACTATAACGAATGGGTTACTCTGTTCTACGGGCTTTGGTATCAACCCAAGCACATAAATTTGGCCTACCGCATGATAGATGTAATGGCCAAGGGACGGAATGCCCGAAATCCGGTCCTGACCGACAGCGGTGCCCTGCGGGTGGTCGATTTTGGATGCGGATCCTTTGCGATGCAGTTCGGCGTAGCGTTGGCGGCTGCAAGTGCTCTGAGCCAAAGGCAACGCATAGAATCTATAAAAATCGACGCCATTGACTCCAGCGATGCGATGATTCGTATGGGGCAATCTATATGGAATAATTTTGTACAGGCAGCGGACGAAGTAGCCAATGAAAACCACTGGTTGGCTTGCTTGCACCACACCTGTACCATAGTCGAAACTAACATATTGCCAACTCATCCAAACAACGCCGTAAACAATATGATCGCTAATACAAAAGAGGAACGCTGGCTTAGTGCTATTCATGCGGTATATCAAGCAAATTTGACTGATGTACAGCAATGTCTCAGTATCTTGTGCAATACGGTACAACCTCAAGCTGGCTTCGTGACCACATTTGACCGGAAGATTCATCTCGCTCATATCGCTTCTCCTTTTGGCAATGAGATTTACAACCGACGGTATCTGAAAATCGAGGGAGGGCTCAGTGGCAGACTTCCCGTAGTCACAACATTGAGGCAAGGTATACTCCAGGCGCTCGAATTGTCCGGTGGGTTGCGAAGCCACGCAGTCGACGTCAATTTGGTCAGGAACTATTTGAAAGGCATTGTAGATTGGCAACCCAGTGACGTCGGCTATCTCATTTACACGAAAAGGTGATGATGTGGCCACAATCAACGTTCAACCCTCCCTCTTTGACAGTGAAGGAGCGCGCGTCGCAGCAGAATCCCGTCCCTGCCTGATAGGTGAGACGACGATTTGTTACGCCCCGGCTCGAGAAATCCTCACCCGAGCCACCGGGTTCATGGACGCTTACGACTTTACGCTGAACCCTTACAGCGGCTGCTCCTTCGGTTGCACCTACTGCTATGCCGCCTTTTTCAGCCGCGACGTGAAGAAGCGGGATACGTGGGGCTATTGGGTTAGCGTCAAGGAAAACGCCGTTGAGCTGATGGCCAAGCGGAAACCCGGCGCACTGGACGGTAAGCTCATCTACATGAGCAGCGTTACGGACCCCTACCAGCCGGTGGATCGGGAGCTTGAGTTAACCCGAGCCATCCTAGAAATCATGGTGGAACGGCACAAGCCCAAGCTGGTCGTCCAGACCCGCAGCCCCACCGTCGTGCGCGATTGCGACCTGTTCCGCCAGATTGAGGAGAATGGCGGCCGCGTTCAGGTCAACATGACCGTCACCACCGACGACGAGGACATTCGCCGTACCTTTGAGCCGTTCTGCCCGTCAAACATGGTGCGTCTGCGGGCGATTGGCGAAGTACAGGCGGCCGGGATTGATACTTGCATCACGATGACGCCCCTGCTGCTGGTCAGCAGCCCTTACGCCTTCGCCGACAGTTTGGTTGAAACCGGCGTCCAGAAGTTCATCGCTCAGCCCTTCCATTTTCAACGTGGGAAATTCCTCGCAGGTACACGAGATCAAGCGTTTGACCTGATGGCTGAAAAACTGGGTTGCGACCGGGAGACTTTCCGCGAGGAATACCTGGAGCACTACGCGATGGTGTTCGACGTATTACGCGATACCTTGCCGGAGTTGGGCGAAGGCAAAGACGGGTTTGCACCGCCGTTCTAATCGCTGCGGTCCCGCGGTAACTGTTCAGATTTGGTGGGAATAGCAATCAGGAACCTGTCATTCCTGCGGAAGCAGGAATCCAGATAGTCTGTGCATCGACAATCGTGAGTTTGGCAAGAATTTCCTGGATACCGGCGAAAGCCGGTATGACGGGTTTGGAGTTGTGACGTTACCGCAAGTCTGAACAGATACGGTCGCGGCAGCATCATTGCCCGAATAGGTTTGATACGCTAACCTGCCAGAGCAGCAGGAGCAACGACAAATGACGACCCAGCAGTATCTACAAGCCAGTGAGCGTTTCTTGGCGCAGGCCAGGCGGGAACTGGCCGACGACGACCTGGCGCCGGCCTCCGAAAAGGGCTGGGGCGCTGCCACCCAGATGCTCAAGGCCATCGCCGAGCAGCGCGGCTGGGAGCAAGCCGCCACCGCCACTACCACCGAACGGCCAGCCGGCTGCGCGCCGAGACCGGGGACGGCGACATCCGCCGCTTCTTCAACTCAGCCAGCGAACTCCACGAAAACTTCTACGAAAACGACATGGAGGCCGACCTGGTGGCTGAAAGCCTCGACGACGTGGCGGCCCTCCTGGACAAGCTCCGCCCCCTATTGGCCCAAGCGTAGTCTCATCCACTCTGCCGCGACGAGTAGCGAAACCGCCTCGTCAGTAGCGAATGTCTTCTATCCGCGCCTGCCAAGCCGCCGGCCCCAATAAACCGCCTGCAACGGAACGCTATCCGATGACACCCCAACCCTTGCCCAACCGCACATTCGTTCGCTATACTATACCCCACGCGTCGTAGATGCGCCTGCGGCGTGTCAGGCAGCAAGCCCAAGGCCACGGCCCATCTGCCAAAACCACATCTGAATATCGGGTTCACAGGGTTCAGGTAACACACACGGTCAACCGCTGTCACCGTACAGGGTCGCAGATGCGCCTGTGGCGGACAGCACATCGGACTTTTCTGCACCGCTGGCTAATCGCTCACCGGACGGTAACCGCTACCGCATCGAGCAGCACGGCAGGTGCCACCACCCCCGCGCGAAGGTCGCCGCTCCGTCTTTACGGCGGAGCAACCGCGCCCACCACCGTCATTCCGGCTTCGGCCGGAATCTAGGACCACGCCTACCCCCGTCATTCCGGCGAAAGTCGCAGATGCGCCTTTGGCGTGTCGCAGATGCGCCTTTGGCGTACCGGAATCCAGGCGGGGAGGCGTGTGGCGGTCAGTACGCGCAAACTTAGGACATCGACTCGCAAACACGCTCTCTAGCCGTAGCCCCGACAACCTGCCCCCCCGAACCCGAAGCAAACCAAACCACCGACCGACCAATTATCAACCGAACCACCTGAAACGGAACGCTGCCGGCCGGCCTCCCTTCCTTGACACTCAACCGCGCCGGCGGGTAGTATGCGGCCATTCCCCGGGGGTTGCCCGATGCCCACGGCAATTTAGCTATGGGCGTGCGGAAAACCGTCGGAAACAGCCCCTGAAACGGTCGAAACCGTCAGATTACCCGCAGGAGGTACACGCTATGCCCACCAACCAGGAAATTGCCCAGATGGCGCACCTGATGCGTCGGGCCGGCTTCGGCGCCACCTACGCCGAGCTGGAGGAGCGCGCCGCCAAAGGCTACGAAGCCACTGTTGAAGAATTGCTCAATCCCATTGCCCAGCCCGACTTGGAAATGGACATTCTTGAGCGCTACTTCGTCGATTGGAAAGAGATGAACGCCCTGGAAGTCAACCAGGCCTATCTCACCTACCGGATGATCAACACCAAGCGCCCGCTGCAGGAAAAGGTCGCCCTGTTCTGGCACGGCATCCTCTGCACCGGCAACTCCAAGTGCGAGCATGGCCGCCAGATCCAGCTCCAGCTGGATATGTTCCGCGACCTGGGCATGGGCAAGTTTGACGTCCTGCTCAAGGGCCTGGCCCGCGACCCTGCCATGGTGTTCTACCTGGACAACTGCATGAGCCACAAGGGCGCCATCAACGAGAACTGGGGCCGCGAGCTGCTGGAGCTGTTCTCCCTGGGCGTCGGGATGGACGGCGAAGCCAACTACTCTGAAGACGACGTCAAGGAAGCCGCCCGCGCCTTCACCGGCTGGACCATCACCAACGCGGTGCCGCGCTATCCCTATGGGCGCTACGAGTCCAACTTCATCTACAACCCCTACGACCACGACAACGACGAGAAGACCTTCCTGGGCGAGACCGGCAACTTCAACGGCGACGACATCGTTGAGATCATCGCCCGCCAGCAATCCGCCGCCCGGTTCGTCTCCCGCCACCTCTACAACTTCTTCGTCGCCGACGAGGTGCAGGTGCCGGCCTGGCAGAACACGCCGCCGCGGGATCCTGAAGCCATCGCGCTGCTGGAGCAGACCTACTTCGACTCCGGCTACGACCTCACGGCCATGCTGCGGGTGCTGTTCAACTCCGACTTCTTCAAGAACTCCCGGTTCGAGAAGGTGAAGAGCCCCACCGAAGTAGTGATCGGAACCATGCGCCTGGTGCAGGACTTCACGTCGCCCAAGCTGGGCCTGAACCCCCTGGCGAACACCATCCGCTACATGGGCCAGGACCTGATGAACCCGCCGACGGTTGAGGGCTGGCACACCGGCGCCGAGTGGATCGACTCCGGCACCTTGGTGGAGCGCATCAACTTCGCCGCCGACCAGGTGGGCAACACCAGCCTGCCCGGCATCCGGGACATCGTATCCCGCCTGGGCACCGAGGAAGTGGCCGGCGCCGAGAACATCGTTGACCGCTGCCTGGAAATGGTCGGCGCCTACGAGCTGGCCCCGGAGACCCGCGCCCAACTGATTGACTACGCCAGCAGCAACGGCAACCCGGCCATCGGCACCCCGGAGTACTCCGAGACCATCGCCCAGACGCTGCAGCTCATCGTCAGCACCCAGGAGTACCAGTTCGCGTAAGGCTACTCGTGTAGGGGCGAATAATCATTCGCCCCTACTACGTGAAACCTCAAACACTGTGCTCCGACCGCATCAAGGAGAAACAAAATGACTGCTACCAAGAAAGATCCGGTGCTGGTGGTGCTCCAGCTCTCCGGCGGCAACGACGCGCTCAATACGTTGGTGCCCCACGGCGACCCGCTGTATTACGACAACCGCCCCTCGGTTCGCGTGCCTGAAGGCCAGGCGCTGGACCTGGATGGCTACGCGGGCCTCAACCCCAACATGGGGCCCCTGAAGAGGCTTTACGATGAGGGCAAGGTCGCCGTCATCCAGGGCGTCGGCTATCCCAACCCCAACCGCAGCCACTTCCGCAGCATGGACATCTGGCACACCTGCGAGCCCGACAAGCAGGGCACCGAAGGCTGGCTGGGCCGCGCCATCCGCGAGATCGACCCCAACAAGGAAAACGTGCTGACCGGCGTGAACTTTGGTCGCGGCCTGCCCCGGGCCCTGGCCGCGCCGGGCGTGCCCGTTGCCTCCGTGGGCAACCTGGCCACCTACGGCGTGCTCACCGGCATCGAGGCCGAGGAGCAGCGCATGGACGCCCTGGACATCTTCTCCAAGATGTACTCGCCCACCATCGGGCGCAGCGCCGTGGTCGAGTACCTGTCTCAGACCGGCACCGACGCGCTGAAGGGCGCCGACATCCTGAGCACCGCGCCTGAGATGTACACCTCGAGCGTGGAGTACGGTGGCGACGTGGTGGCCCAGTACATGAAGAACATCGCTCAGGTGCACCTGGCCGGGTTCGGCACCCGTATCCTCTACACCACGGCTCCCTATAACAGCTTCGACACCCACGCCGGCGAGCTGGCCGCGCACGCCAGCCTGTGGGGGAACACCTCCAACGCCATCGCCGACTTCATGGACGACCTGCGGGAGCACGACGCCAGCGACAACGTTACGCTGCTGGTCTTCACCGAGTTCGGCCGCCGCGTGCACGACAATGGCTCCGGCACCGACCACGGCAGCGGCGGCGTGGCCTTCGTCGTGGGCGACAACGTGAAGGGCGGCATGTACGGCGAATATCCTTCGCTGGAGGCCGACAAGCTGCTGGAGGGCGACCTGCATTTCAACAACGACTTCCGCAGCATCTATACCGACCTGCTGGAAAACTGGATGGGTCTGGACGCCCAGCCGTTGGTCAACGGGACGTTTGAGAAGTTCAACTTCATCTAGGGAATCTGTACCAAAACGTAGGGGCGACGCATGCGTCGCCCCTACACCGAGGTACCGACGCTAGAATGGTCGCATCATGAGGATGCAGCGGAGGAATGTCTTATGACCACTACCATTGACCGCACGGCATTGCCCGCCGTCGGCATTGACCTGAAGTACAGCCATACCATCGGCCGGGCCGAGTTCTCCGGCCCCGGGTTCCGCAACCCGACCGCGATGGCCCGTGGCGAGGACGACGTCATGTACGTCGCCAATCGTTCCTATGACTACCGCCCCGACGGCAAGCGCATCACCATGTGCACCGTTGGCGAGGAGTTCATTGGCGAGTTCGCCAAGGGCGTTTTCGAGCAGGGCGACGGCGAAGCGGTGTCCACCGACGGCGCCATCATCTGGCCCACCGCCATCGCCGTCGGCCCCAACGGCAACGTTTATCTGGCCGACGAGTACCTGGATCGTATCAGCGTCTATTCCGGTGAGGGCGAGTACCTCACCAAGTGGGAGCGCCCCGGCGACGGCGACGGCCAGTGGAACAAGCCCAGCGGCCTGGCCTTCGGGCCCAATGGCACGCTGTACCTGGTGGATAGCAATAATCACCGGGTGCAGATGTTGACCGCCGATGGTGATTACGTCGGCCAGTTCGGCGGGTTCGGCGACGGCCCCGGCCAGCTGAATATGCCCTTCGGGGTTGAGACCGACAGTGCCGGCAACGTGTATGTCGCAGACTGGCGCAACGACCGCATCCAGAAGTTTACCGCCGACGGCAAGTTCCTGATGCAGTTCGGCGAGACCGGCGATGCCCCCGGCCAGTTCAATCGCCCCACCGATGTGGCGGTGGACAATGAGGGCACAATCTACGTCGCCGACTGGAACAACGACCGGATGCAGCTGTTCCACCCCGACGGCTCCTTTGCCGGCATGACTTACGGCGAGGCGACCATCTCCACCTGGGGCAAGGGCAAGATCGACGCCAACCCCGAGATGTGGGAAGAGCGCGAGATCGCCCAGGGCCTGGACCGGGAAAAGCTGTTCTGGGGTCCCATCGCCGTGGAGTGCGATGACGAGGGCCGCATCTTCGTGGTGGAGACCGCCCGGTCACGGATCCAGGTCTTTACCAAGCTGGACTCCGTCTTCTACGGCGTCAACGAGCGCGTCTCCGGCGGCGGCGGGCGTCTCTAGGCACCCCCCCAAATCTTCGCCGCGATACGGGGCGGGTTGCTCAACCCGCCCCGCTTATATGGGCACCGACTGCGCTTCCAGCACTTCGGCCACTATGGATTCCTGATTCCGTTCCCGCAGCCGGGCCATGCTTTTCAGTATGATCCGATGGGCCAGGGCGGGGGAAGCCAGCGTCTTGATGTCGTCCGGCGTTACGTACTCCTGACCGCGTATGCCGGCCAGGGCCTGGGCGCACCGGTACAGGCCCAGCGTGGCGCGGGGACTGGCCCCCAGTTCAACGTCGGGATGCTCGCGCGTCGCCCGGATCACGCTGACCAGATACGACCGGAGCACCGGGTCAATGTAGATCTGGCGCACCATGCTCTGGATACGCAACACGTCGTCCGCCGACGCCACCGGGCGCAGCGACCCCAGGGGATCGGCATCTTCAAAACGTTCCAGCATGGCCTCTTCGTCGGTTTCCGACGGGTAACCCAGCCGCAATCGCAGCAGGAAGCGGTCGATCTGCGCTTCGGGCAGCGGAAAGGTCCCCTCCAGCTCGATGGGGTTCTGCGTCGCCAATACCAGGAACGGCGCCGGCAGCGGCACGGTATCCTGGTCGATGGTCACCTGTCGCTCGGCCATGGCCTCCAGCAGCGCCGACTGCGTTCTAGGAGTGGCCCGGTTTATCTCGTCGGCCAGTACCACCTGGGAAATCACCGGCCCGGGGCGGAATTCGAACTGCCCGTTGTGCTGGTTGTAATAGTGGATTCCCGTGATGTCCGAGGGCATCAGGTCGGGGGTGAACTGGATGCGGCGGAACTCGCAATCCAGCGAATAGGCCAGGCACCGGGCCAGGGTGGTCTTGCCGATGCCGGGTACGTCCTCTACCAGGATATGACCGGCGCTGAACAGGGCCGCCAGAGTGTATTCGATTACCTCATCCTTGCCGACTATCGCCAGCTGGATGTTGTCCCGGATTGCGGCGGCGGTATCCGCGATTTGCTGCGCCTGCGCGGATGTGATCACCGCGTCGCTCCGACTGCGCCCCCGGCCGCGCCAGTGAAATGCTCTTCTGCCTCTCGCAGGTCTTTGGGCGAGTCCACGCTGCGCCAGAACGCGCCGGTCGGCACGGCGGACATACCACCAGACGCGGCCAGGGCGGGGAAGGTCGTGGTCTCGTGGTCGCCGATCTCGGGAAGCAGATCCCGAATGGCGGGATGCAGCACGTACACGCCGCCGTTGATGGCGTAGGGCAGGACCGCCTTTTCGCGGAATTGCCTGACTAACCCGTCAGCGCCGGCGTCAACGATACCGTAGGGACTGGTCATGGGAACGGTTAAAATGGTGGCGACGTGAGCGGGATTTTTGCGCCGCCGCTGGTGGTAGTCGGCCAGCAACTCATCGAGCCTGGCGTCGGTGATCACATCGCCGTTGGTGGCGATGACCGGGTCATCACCCGCATCCGGCGGCAGCATGGCCAATCCTTGTCTCAGAGCGCCGCCTCGGCCTAGGGGATTGTGCTCATGGCTGTAGTGGGCGCGTATCCCGGTTTCGGCCCCGTTGCCGAAATAATCCGCCACCACGTCGGCCAGATGGCCCACCAGGAAAATCACGTCGGTCACGCCGGCCTCTCGCAGCCAGCGAACCTGGTGCCACAGTATGGGCCGGCCGTCCACCGGTATCATCGGTTTCGGCACGGTGTCAGTGAGGGGACGCAACCGCTCGCCTTTGCCTCCGGCCAGTATGAGCGCGTACATAGCGAGGGATATGCTAACCCCGGCGGCGGATTGGGTCAATGGCAGCTGGCGGGTCAGGGATCACAACAGGTTACGAAATTCTTCAACGGTCAACCCGGCCTGCCTGACGATGCTGCCCATGGTAAAGGCATCAACGGGATTGTGGCGAGGGATGTATACTTGAGTGCTGCCTCTTGCCATGACTATATGCCCACTTTCTCGCTCCACGACAAAGCCCACCTTCTCCAATGCTCTGACCGCCCGGCGATGATTAATTCCTGGCACCCGTGGCACGGCTAAACCGCTACTTCGTCCTCGTCACCAACTTCAATGATCTCAATGTCGGGCTCTCCTAAAAGCAGGATTTCCTGAGCTAGCACAAGCCACTCACGGATGGCAATTTGGATATTTGACAACGCTTCTTCCGCGGTGTCGCCCTGCGAATAGCAGCCGGGCAGCATTGGGCAAGAAACTGCGTAGCCTTCGGAGTGCTTTATCATCTGGATACGGTACTGCAACGCGATTTCTTTTTGCGCGTCAACTTCTACATCCACGGTCTTGATATCACCGCTGTCCAGCACATCGTGCCAACGCAACCCTTCGCGCACGGTGAGGAAGTCGTGGATCGCCCATCGGACGTTTTCCAAGGCATCTTCGGCTGTGGGTCCCTGTGAATTGCACACCGGAAATCTGGGACAAACTGCGGTGTAACCGTCTTCAGATTTGTGCAGTAGAACCCGGTACTTCATGGTCGTTCCTCGTTTTGCCGTTTGGTTGCTTGCATTATAAGAGCAACGCCCCTGCCCCGCGATGGCGGCAGAGGCGTTCTCCTCAACACTATCAAGCCAATGGCGTTACTCGTAGGCGCGTGGCCGGAACTCGGACGAGCAAAACTGTATCTGCTCCCAGAACCCGGCCGCGTCTCGTTCCACGTTGATGTGCTGGAGGAAATCCCGGCTTGGATCATCGTAGATGAGACACGGCGCCCATAAGGCAATATCGGGAAATACGAACAAAAGCGCTATCACGGCGGCCATGCACCCCATGAATGGCAACACGCCAATGTACACGTCGGTGATGGTACTCTCCTGCAAGGCCGCCTGGGCGGCCTCCGTTTGTTCCGCCATTTGGGAGTCAACGTCCAGCCTCACGCCGTGGAGGATGTACAGGTTGATGCCCTCCGGCGGACTGATCAGCGCCGCCTCAACCAGGATTACCATGATGATGCCGAACCACACCAGGTCCACTCCTACGTTCACCAACGCCGGGGTCAGGATTGGGATGGTGGTCACCAGCATAGCGAAGCTTTCCATGAAGGTGCCCAGCAACAGGTAGAAGAACACCAGAATGATCACGAACTGGAGGGCATTGAGGTTCAGACCCGTGATCCACTCCGAGATGTCCTGGGATATGCCCAGGCGCGCGAAGGCGAAGCTCAGGGTGAAGGCCGCCATGACGATGAGCATGATCATGGACGAAGTGCGCACGGTAGAGATAATGGCGTCCAGCAGCATCAGGTACACCGCGCGGAAGGCCTGACCCCAGTTGGAGTAGGTGCCCAGGACGCGCTTGTATAGCTCGTTGGCCGCCGCCACGATCAGCGCGCCGGTTACGCCGAAAGCCGCCGCCTCGGTGGGCGTGGCGATGCCCAGGTAGATGGTGCCCAGCACCACCGCGATGATGATGAGCACGGGTATGATGGCGACCAGACCGACGATGGCCTCGCGGATCATGCGGAACCATTCGGAAGTTGCTTCCACGTAGTTCAGCGTGGAGCGGCCCCGGCGATAGGCTTTTCGTTCCACTAGGTCGGCGAGCCCCGCTTCGGTGGCCTGTTCCTGTCGCAGAACATCCAACTGTTCGTCGTTATATCGGCGGATGCCCAAGCCATGGAACCAGCCACGGTAGAGGCGCTTCACTTCCTCGTCCATGGGGGCGGTACGCGGCACCACGATGGACGTGAACACCATCATGAGGATCATGACGAAGGCCAGCAGGAAGCCAGGGAAGAAACCGGCCATGTAGAGCCGGCCAATTGATTCTTCCACCAGCACGCCGTAGATGATCAGGCCGATGCTGGGTGGAATCAGAATGCCCAGAGTGCCGCCGGCGGCCAGGGAGCCGATGACCAGACGTTCGCTGTAACCGCGCTGCCGGAAGGACGGCAGGGAAACCCGGCTGATGGTGGCGGAGGTGGCGACGCTGGAGCCGGAGCAGGCGGCGAACACGGCGCAGGAGGCGATGTTGGTGTGCAGCAGTCCGCCGGGCAGGAACACCAGCCAGCGGGACAGGGCGCCGTACATCCGCTCGCCCATGCCGGAACGCAGCATCAGCTCGCCCATCAGCAGGAACAGCGGCACCGCCACCAGAATGAAGTTGGTGTTGCTCTCCCAGGCCTTGTTGCCGAGGATGTTCCACAAAGGCGCATCGGAAAACGCCTGCATCATCACCAGCGAGAGCACCCCCAAGGCGCCGGCCACATACAATCCAATGAGGAAGAAGACCCCCATCATGCTGAAAGCGGTGATGATCGCCATTTTGTTGCAGTCCTCCGGTCAGTTGAGGCCGGTATTTCAATTCGTCATTCCGGCTTTCGCCGGAATCTACAGGATGCGGGAATGACGCTAAATGCCAAAGTCCCTAGACGCCCGACGCGGCTTCCTGGACGGTCTCGGTGGTCGCCAGTTCGGCAACGTCGCCGCCGCGGGATTTGTGGATGATCTCCAGAATGCCGCGTACCACCATGCTCAGCATCCACTGGAAGGACGTGAAGGCCAGCATGGTGAACCCGATGGCCACCACGGTCTGGGGTATCCACAGGGGCGTCAGGGGGTAGGTATTGGTCAACGCCTGAATACAGGCTCCGGTGGCGGGATCGTTGCTGATGCAGTAGGACTCTAAAACCTCTTCCCACGTCTTCCAGGCGGTGATGGCGCCGAAGAAACCCACCGATCCCAACGCCAGCCAGTCGGCGGCGGAACGCATATAAGGATGAATGCGGGAGAACAGGGGGAGCAGCACGTCGATGCGCACGTGGGAGCCGGTTCGGAGCGAATAGGAAAACGCCCAAGTCCCCGCGAAGGCCAGCACGTAGCCGCTGAGCTGGTCCATGCCAGGGGCCATGGGCCCACCCAATTTGCGAGCGATCACCTGGTAGGTAATGAACAGGCCGAGCAGAAGGAGCAGCGTTCCGCAAATGTAGCCGAGAATGCGATAGACGTAGTCCAATCCACCGTCCATCCTATATATGGCTCGCGTTATGGTGATGGTGGCCGGCTGGTCGTCCGCCGTAGGCTGAACGGCTTGAGTGCTCAACGGGGGCCTCCGGGTTTCAGTCAGGTCGGTTCAAGAGGAGCCTTGCGAGGTCGCGGGACACCCGATTTCAGCCGAAACATTCGCAAAATCGGGTGTCCCAATACGCCGGGGGCAGTCTATGCGCCCCAAAAACGGATGTCAAGAATGCGCTCAAGCGCAAGCGGCTGGGCGGCGCGGTGGTCAGCGCGGCGCTGGGGTATGAGGACATGGCGGCGGCGCGGGAGCGGGGGTGGGTTGGAGTGCGGTGGTCGAAGCATCGACCTCAGCGCACTTGGACACCCAATGACCTGGCAAACGCCGCCACGTAGCTCGAGAAAGGTTGATCGGGCTGGGAATACTGCTGCAATACCGCCGACGTTCTAGTTACGTCCGCCGTCAGGTCGCCAATCTCGTCAAGTACAAAGTCCAGCTGATCGGTGCGGAGATCCGGCAGCCTGGCGTCAACCTGCTCGTAGTCGGAGTTCAGGTCCAAGTCCAGAATGGTACGATCTGCTCTCCACCAATCACTGGATGATAGATTTGACGATGGTATAACCTGGCCTGGCACCATATCGCCAGCGTCATCCACATGGCTGGCTGCATCGCCAGTCTCAATGTAATACTCGAAGAACTCCTCCGCCGGCTGTTGGTCGGGAGTCAGGCTGGGGTTGACGTAGCTGAACGACCTATCCGGGTCGCCGGGCGCTCCCGGCCATTTGTCTTCCTTCCGCTCATCGCAGCGTTGGCAAGCATAAACCAGGTTGAGCCAAGTTATCCATTCGCCGGGAAACCGTAGGCGCGGGCGAAAGTGCTCGATAGCAGTTACGATGTCCGCGCAATCCTGCTCGCAATAGCCACAAACGCCGGAAAAATCGGCCCGCAGAGCGTTCCTGATTTCCTGGCGGATGCCTTCACCGTCAAGTCCGCGCAGATACGCGGTGCAGCATGGCGTCGGCCGGCGGTTGCGGCAGTCCCTGACCAGTGCGCCGGCAACTCCGTACAGCTCATCCCAGCGGTCGTAGCGGCAGCGGATAGCGTCGAAGAAGCCGGGTTCCGGCGAACGCTCCACGCCGTGCATGGCTCTACCCATTGTCCTGGTTCAATTCTTCTCCCTGTCGCTGGCGTTCCATGGCTTCCCGGAACCGCCGAGCAAAATCCTCGCGGCGGCGCGCTTTCGGCCCGCCGGCCAGCAGGTCCCGGTCCACCAGGCGACGGAGTTGCTGCATTCGTTTCTGACGCTCCTCTTCTTCTCCGGGAGTGGCCCGCGGCCCTTCATCCCGTAGTTGCCGCAACTCCGCGGCGTTCCGGGCCGTTTCATCATCGGTCGGGTCCTGGACACCCATCATCGTCCGCAAAATCTCATCCGCAGTCCAACCCACGATGTCCTCGGTGTTGGTGGTGGCGGTAACGACACCGTTGGCGTCCCGGTTCAGCAGATGTACCTGCCCCGCCTTCAACCCGGCCACTACGAAGGGCGAGTGCGTGGTGGCGAAAATCTGAAGGCCGGGGAAATGCTCCAGCAGGGCGGGAATGACGCGGCGCTGCCAGGTGGGGTGAAGGTGGTTCTCGATTTCGTCGATGAGAAGGATAGCGGGTCGTTCCTCCCAATCCTGCCAGTGCGAAAAATTAAGTAATCCGACCACCAAAAGATTAAGTGCAATCCACCTCGTCCACCAGAGCGTTCCTTCCGTACCTGAACTCAAAGACTGCATTGGCAGCCCGCCGACGATATATTGCACTGTCCTGCCGGCGTTGGCATCATACTGGTAACCGGCTGGAACGCTCATACCGAGTTCCACAAAAGATTCTGCGATTGGTAAGCCACTGCCAGAAATCCCTTCTGATGTGACAACCTCATCAGTGGGCTTTGGTTGGCTTGGACTCGGGATTATGATCTCTTGGCAAATCTCCCGTGCGCACATGAACGATATATCGATTGCTTTTCTCAGTTGATCAGCCGCATCCACTATCGGAATCCCTGAATCACCCAGAGTGCCTTCTTCCTGAGAATCATCGATAAATTTGGACATCCAGTTGGCGATATCTTGTACATCGTTACCGCTAAGAACGTCGTCCAAATCTTTAGTGCTAGACTGCATTTCCACTGAAAAATCGTACATATACTCCCGGTTGAGGTAAGCCGATACGGAAAAACCGCTGTCATGCTTGCGGTCAACATATTGACTCCGCATTGCCGGTATCACGACCGTGATCGCATCGGTCAGGCCATTCCAAATGGCGTGCCTGGATCGTTTCAGGAGATGCTTTAGAAGAGTGGTTTTGCCAGACCCATTTGGTCCAATGAACACGTTAACGCGCTCATCGAACTTGAACTCCACCGGATCGGTAAATGGCGGTATTCCCCCGATTGTAGTAGCTGGTACATGCATACGCGTTTCCTTTGACCATCGACCATGATGGGGTGCCCAACCATATCCTAATAACTCTCCCACAGTTTCCCCCACTCCGTCCGCAGCGCCTTCTTCACCCTACCCTTCCCAATCGTATTCAGCCAATACCCGTTGTGGTACAGATTGCTCGCTGCATACGCCCAGCCCGCCAGCGGCGAGCGCAGCAGCGCGTTTTCCAGCGGCTTTAGCGGCCCCCAGTAGATCATCTTCTGGCCGCGGCTGGCGAAGGTGTTTTCGTTGTCGGCGAAGTTCCAGTTGACGTGGCTGATGTCCGGCTCGTCGCCCACCACCTCGATGTCGCGCATATCGCCGATGCCCAGGCCGCGCTCGTGGGCCAGGCGGATGAACCGCAGGGACAGCGGGTCGAAGCCCATCATCGACGCCACCACCGCATCGACGGCCACCTGGTCGGCGCCGGCCACGAGGCGGTTCTTGATGTGCCAGCGCATGGCGCGGGGACCCGGCCCGTCGCCGGCGAAGGTGCCGTCGGTGACGGCGAAGATGCCGGGGTGGATTTCCTGCTGGATCGCCAGCAGGTCCACCAGCGTCTCGTGGATCACCGAGTGGGTCCAGTGCCGCTTGCGGTGCAGCAGGCCGCCGAAGGCGTTCTTCATCGCGCCGGTCATGGTGGTGAACACGTGGGTCTTCATGGTGGGCAGATGCACGATGTTTTTGCCGGCGAATATCTCCGGTATCTCGATGCCCTCAGGATATATGTCGTCCAGGACCAGCATCTCGGCCTTGGGTTTGTAACGTACCCACGGCTCCGGCGGCGTGTCCAGGTGAACCGTGCGGAGTCGGTACTTGTCCTGCACCGGCTTGTGCTTATTGTTGACCTCGCCCTCAAAGGAATCCACCACCACCGTCCCGTTGTGCGCGGCGATGAGATCGCGATGGCCCATGTTCTGCAACCCGCAGATCACACCCTCCAGCTGCCACGGCGTAGTTGAACACCCCGGATACCAGTGCTGCCACGAGATGTTGATTTTCAGCAGCGTTTCCTGCTCCGGCGACAGGACTTGCTCCGCGCCGGCCAGCCGCATGGCACGCTCCACGTCGGCTAGCACTGTCCCTGGCGTAGTGGCAACCACCGATACCACCGGCGTCCCGGTTCTGCGGGCATCCGTCGCCTGCCGATTTGTCCCCAACTGTTCAACCGTAGTCATCAATACCTCGCGCTGTCTCCATTGTTATGTTGTAGGGGCGAATAATTATTCGCCCCTACGTCGAGCGGGCCATGATGTCCCCTGTGGCTTTACGCCTTCTTCTGGAAATAGGGGATTACATATTCCCCAAACAGCCGGATGGAGTTCATCACCTCTTCGTGGGTGGCGTAGCCGGCCTGGAAGATGGGCATGATCTCGTCCACGCCCATGGCCTCGAACTCCTCGATCACCCGGATGCAGGCGTCGGGGTCGCCCACGCAGTAGCCGCCGCCGGCCAGCAGCTCCTCCGGCGTAGGCGGTTTCTGCTGCTGCGGGTCTTCCGACCTTATTTCGTCATTCCGGCGCAAGCCGGAACCGCCGCCGCGCACCGCGCCGCCCTGGACGTAGAACTTGTACTCGTCCGGCACCGCGTCGGGATCCACGCCGGACCATTCCAGCACGAACCGCTGCCGGCTCTGCTCCAGGTACCACGCGGCGACCTCGGCGCCCTTCTGCCTTGCTTTGGCGTCGTCTTCGTCGCAGAAACCGATGGTGGACGCCACCACCTGTCGGTTGATGAATCGCCCAACGGGAACAGCGTTCTCAATGGCCTCGTAATAGGCATTCACCAGCCCCCGCGTCTTGTCGGTGCCGCCCAGCGTGTTCACCAGGCAGCCGACGCCCAACTGTCCGGCCAGGCGGAAGGTGTCTTCCTGGGTGCAGGCCATCCACAGGGGCGGGTGAGGCTGTTGCAAGGGCTTGGGGATGACCTCCCGGGGCGGTATCGTCCAGTTCTCCCCGTCGTGGCTGAAAACCTCGTCGCACCACATCCGGGGCAGGCATTCCAGCGTTTCCACCATCATGCTCTGGGTCTGGGCTACGTCGGTTCCGAAGGGAGTCAGCTGGTACGGCCCCTTGGTGCGCCCGACGCCCACGTCCACGCGGCCGTCGCTCAGGATGTCCAGCGTGGACGCCCGCGCCGCCACGTGTAGCGGGTGATGCACCGGGGCCAAGACCACGCCGAAGCCGAGGCGCATCTTTTTGGTGTGCTGGGCCATCACCGCGAGCATCACCTCCGGCGCCGACGAGTGCGCGAACTCCGTCAGGAAGTGGTGCTCCACCAGCCACGTCCGTTCAAAGCCCATCTCCTCCGCATACTGCACCTGCCGCACCGCGTTCCACAGCGTGTCGTACTCCGCTGTGTCCGTCCATGGGCGGGGCATCTGCAACTCGTAAAACATCCCGAACTTCATAGCGCCTCCCGTGTAGGGGCGAATAATTATTCGCCCCTACGTTCGTAACGACAATGCACTCGTCACAATTCTACAACGCCGTCCACCCACCATCCACCACCAGCAGGTGCCCCGTCGTCGCTCCCGCTGAATCGCTGGCCAGGTAAATCGCCGCGCCCACCAGTTCCTCCGGGTCCATGCGCCGGCCCAGGGGCATCTTGATCGCCATTTCCGCGGCCACCTCGTCGGCGTCGCGGTCGTCCGCCTCCAGCAGGCCGGGCGTAGTGGTCGGGCCTGGTCCGATGGCGTTAACGGTGATGCCGTGCTGGGCCCATTCCAGCGCCAATACCCGCGTCAGGTTGGCGAGGCCGCCCTTGCTGGCGCAATAGGCCGCCCGGTTCACCGCTCCCACCACCGCCATCTGCGACGCGATGTTGATAATGCGCCCGAACCCGTTGGGGATCATCAGCCGGGCCGCGGCCTGGGCGCAGAAGAATGCCCCTTTCAGATTGGTGTCCAACACCGCGTCCCAGTCGTCTTCCGTGACCTCCAGGGCCGGCGCGCGGCGCCGGATGCCGGCGTTGTTCACCAGTATGTCCAGCCCGCCCAGGTCGTCTGCCATGCGCCGGATGGTGCGGTTGATCTCCGGCACGTCCTGGACGTCGAGATCGCCGGCCAGGCCCACGCGCCCCTCGTTCCGGATGCGGATAACCGTGTCGGACAGTCCTTCCCAGGATTCGTCCGTCGCCAGATCGCTCACCGCCACGTCGGCGCCGGCCTGGGCCAGTCCCAGGGCCAGCGCCGCGCCGATGCCCCGCGCCGCGCCCGTGACCAACGCCTTGCGCCCCGTTAAATCCAACCCTGGGTATGGCATGATCTTTCTCCTTAAATTGTCTGAATCAAGATTATCAGGATTGGAGGATTACCGGGATTGCCTCAATCCTGATAATCTCAAAAATCCCGCAAATCCTGATTCAGACAATTATATCGTTGACACCGCGCCAAGCCGCTGGTAGTTTGTTGCGCCGATACCCCATCGCGAGGGTTGCTGGCGCGGTCAGTAGCTCCGATGCCGCTTATGTGAGGATTGACCATGCTGAATTCGTACCGATCGCGCCCGTATCTGCGGGCGTCTCTGCCCTGGAGGGCAATGGTCGCCATGGTTGGCATTGCCCTTTTGATGACGGTTGTGGCCGCGTGTGGCGGCAGCCCCGCCGAGCAGCCGGCGGCTGAAACGCAGACTGGCGCCGCCACCGGCGGATCCGCTCCTGCCGCCGGCGGCGGTGGCGGCCAGACGGCGCCGGCCGCCACCGGGCCGGAGAATACGCCCACCCCGGTGCCTCCCACGCAAACTCCCATCCCGGCGCCGGAGGTCCAGGAGGCCATCACCCTGCAGGTGGTTTGTATCAACCGCTCCCTGCGTCCCTGCGAGTTGATCCGCGACTTCTACGCCCCCCGTGTCGCGGAACGCACCAACGGCGAGGTGACCATCGAAATCTCTTCCTACCCCGAACTGGGATTGGGCGGTCCTGACACGATCCGGCTGGTGGAGGACCACACCCTGGAATTCGCGGAGATTTATTCCGGTTACGTGGGCGGCGACCTGCCGGTGATAGACGTCGGCAACCTGTGGGGACTGTCCCCCAGCAACGACGCTCACCTGGCGCTGACCGATGCCATTGAAGGGGATATGATCCGCATCCTTCGCGATGCCACCGGAGGCGAGCCTATCTTCCGCAACTACTACCCCAACCAGTACATCTTCAGCCGCGAACCCCTGCCCGACCTGGCGTCCTACGATGCCAGGAAGATCCGCCAGCACAGCACCATCCTGGGCGACCTGCTGGCCGGCCTCGGCGCCGAGGGCCAGTTCGTCGCCTTCGCCGACGTGTACACCGCCCTGGAGCGCGGCGTGCTGGACGGCGGCGTTACGGGCGGAACCCCCGGCTACGGACAGCGCTGGTACGAAGTTACCGACTACCTCTACGGCCCCATCGTCGGCTCCATCGGCGTGACCTACGTCACCGTCAACGGCGAAAAATGGGCGCAGTTGACCGACGAGAACCGCAGCATCCTCAAGGAAGTGGGGCAGGAATACGAGGCCGAAAATCTGCGCCTGCTTAAAGAGGACTGGGACCCGGCCGGAATCACCCTCAACGTTGAGGAAGGAATGGAGTACTCCGACTTCCCCGACGACGTGAAGGCGAAGATGCGCGAGACCGCGCTGAGACTCATCATTCCCAACTGGGTGCAGCGCGCCGGCGGCCCCAACTCTGAGGGCGTCAACATCTTCAACGAGAAAGTCGGCCCCATCGTGGGCGTGGTCATCAACTCCGACGGCACTGCCAGCGAAACCTCCGCCTCCATGATGATGTCCGACGAAGGCGGCCGGAAGGTTGGCGACGTGAGCATCAGCATCGTCGATTCCCCCAACGGCGGGCAGGAAGCCATCGCCGCCACGCCATGCGACGGCGAGGCCGCCGCAACGGTGCCGGACGTTCACGGCGGCGGCAGCCCGTCGGGCAAGTCCTGTGGCCTGGAAGACGGCATCAACTTCAACTTGACTCCCCTGGTTACGGAAGGCGAGAAGTTTGAGATGCAAATGGCGTGCATCAACCGGACCCTGGTTGACTGCGGCCTGGCCATCGGCAACTACGCCGAAACCGAGGACATCGGCTTCGTGGAGCGTGTCAAGCGCCGGACCAACGGGCAGGTCGTCTTCGAAGTCTCGTCCTTCCCCGAACTGGGCATCGCCGGGCCGGACTCGCTGCGCCTCATCGAGGACGGCACGCTGGACTCCGCGCAGATCTACTCCGGCTACGTGGGCGGCGACTTCCCCATCATGGACATGAGCAACCTGTGGGGCCTGTACCCGACCCAGGCGGCGCAGTTGGCCGTCATTGACGCCATCCAGCCCAAGATGGCCGAGGTCACCGCCCAGAACGGCGGCATCCAGGTGGCCTACATGATGACGGCCCACAACTACATCTTCGCCAAGCCACAGGTGGACAGCCTGGAGAAGTTGCAGGGACTCAAGGTCCGCAGCCACAGCACGGTGCTCAGCGACCTGCTTTCCGGCATGGGCGCCGAACCGCAGTTTATCGCCTTCGCCGACGTGTACACCGCTCTGGAGCGCGGCGTCATCGACGGCGCGATTTCCTGCGGTTCCTGCGGACACGGCCTGCGCTGGTACGAAGTGGCCGATTACCTGGTTGGCCCCATTGTCTCCGTGGGACACAGTTGGTTCTCCATCAGCGAAAACCGCTGGAACCAGATGCCCAAGGACCTCCAGAACATCATCCTGGAGGAGGGCGCGCGTCACGCCTACCTCAACCGGCAGTTGCTGTTCGAGCACTTCGCTCCCAATGCGATCAACTCGAACATTGAACAAGGCATGAAGCTGGTGGAATTCACCGACGAGATGCAGGCCGCCCAGCGCCAGTCCGCCATTCAAAACGTGGTGCCGGGCTGGGTGGACCGGGTCGGTGGCCCCACTTCGGAGGCGGCGGTTCTGTTCAACGAGCTGGTTGCGCCTATCGTGAAGGTGGAGATCAACGCCGACGGCTCGGCGTCAGCCACCGAGTAACCGGCCGGTCAACAGCTTGCGTCGTGCGGCGGGGCGGGTTCTGAACCCGCCCCGCCTTTTGACAACTGTATTTCGCTCAAATAAACTTGCGCCCGGTGCAAATCCGTCCTGCCGGAGCACCGAACGCGCGAAAACACGTATTGACCGGAGGGAATATGAGCGAAACTAACATCGATCGATTCCGTAAAACTGGATTGAGGTTCCTACTGCCGGCCGTACTGGCCGCCATTGTTGTCGGGCTGCTGGCGTGCGGCGGCGCGGAAACGACTCCGGCGGCGAACTCCGGCGCCGCGGCTCCCGCTGCCCCAGCGGCCGCTCAGCCGGCCGCAGCGGGCCAGCCGGCTCCAGCGCCGGCCCAGCCCACCGCGGGCGCGACAGCCCAGGAAACCCAGTTGGAAACCCAGGGCGAAAGTTTCGAGTTCCAGCTGGTTTGCATCAACCGCAACGTGGCCGGCTGTGAGCTGGTCAACAGCTTCTTCATCCCGGAAATAGCCAAGCGCACCGACGGCCAGCTGACGTTCACCCTGTCGTCATTCCCCGAACTCGGCATCGCCGGCCCCGACACCCTGCGCCTTATTGAGGACAATACCCTGGAAGTCGGCGAAGTCTATAGCGGGTACGTCGGCGGCGATCTCCCGTTGTTGGACATCGGCAACCTGTGGGGCCTGTCGCCCAGCGAGGAGGCCCACTTGGAGTTGACCGACGCCATCCACGATGACCTGGTGGCGGTGCTCAAGGAAACCACCGGCGGCCAGCCCATCATGCGCCAGTATTACCCCAACCAGTTCATCTTCAGCCGGGAAGAGCTGGAAACCCTGGATCAGTTTGAAAACAAAAATATCCGCCAGCACAGCACCATCCTGGGCGACTTGCTGGCCGGGCTGGGCGCAGAAGGCCAGTTCGTTGCCTTTGCCGACGTGTACACGGCTCTGGAGCGCGGCGTGCTGGACGGCGGCGTAACCGGCGGCGAACCCGGCCACAGCCAGCGCTGGTATGAAGTAACCGACTACCTCTACGGCCCCATTGTCGGCTCCGTGGCGGTAGCCTACTACACCATGGGCGGAGCTTCCTGGGACAAGTTGCCCCCGGACATCCAGCAGATTACGCTGGAAGTGGGCCGCGAGTACGAGGAACTGGCCCGCAAGACGCTCATTGAAGAATGGAACCCGTTCAGCGTGTCGGCCAACGTGGAATCGGGCATGATCCACCGGCCCTTCAGCGATGAAGTGCAGACCAAGATGCGCGAGGTAGCCCTGGAGGTCATCCTGCCCAACTGGGTGCAGCGCACCGGCGGCCCCGACAGCGCGGCGGCCCAGCTCTATAACGAGAAAGTCGCTCCCATCATCGGCGTTGCCATCAACCCCGACGGCAGCGCCCGCGAAACCACGGCCATGACGGAAAAGCCGCCGGCTGCTATGGTTCAGGAAGCCATGACGCTCCAAGTGGTGTGCATCAACCGCTCCCTTCGTCCCTGCGAGTTGATCCGCGACTTCTACGCGCTGAAGGTTGCGGAACGGACGGGCGGCGCCGTTACCATCGAAATCTCCTCGTATCCGGAGCTGGGATTGGGAGGCCCCGACACCATCCGACTGGTGAACGACCATACGCTGGAATTCGCCGAAATCTACTCCGGCTACGTGGGTGGGGACCTGCCGGTGATTGACGTGGGCAATCTCTGGGGCCTCTCACCCAGCAACGACGCCCACCTGGCGCTGACCGATGCCATTGAGGAGGACATGGTTCGCATCCTGCGGGACGCCACGGGCGGCGAACCCGTCTTCCGCAACTACTACCCCAACCAGTACATCTTCAGCCGCGAGCCGCTGCCCGACCTGGCGTCTTATGAAGGCAAGAAGATCCGCCAGCACAGCACCATTCTGGGGGATCTGCTGGCCGGCCTGGGCGCCGAGGGTCAGTTCGTGGCCTTCGCCGACGTGTACACGGCCCTGGAGCGCGGGGTGCTGGACGGCGGCGTTACCGGCGGCACACCCGGCTATGGGCAGCGCTGGTACGAGGTCACGGATTACCTCTACGGGCCAATCGTGGGTTCCGTTGGCGTGACCTACGTGACGGTGAATAGCAATAAATGGGCTGCGTTGACGCCGGAAAGCCAGGCCATACTGAAAGAGGTAGGCAAGGAGTACGAAGCCGAAAACCTGCGTCTGTTGAAGGAAGAATGGGACCCGGCCGGCATTACCCTCAACGTGGAAGAGGGTATGGAATACTCTGACTTCCCGGATGACGTGAAGGCCAAGATGCGGGAAACCGCGCTGGATTTGATCATCCCCAACTGGGTACAGCGCGCGGGAGGTCCCGGTTCGGAAGGGGTACGGATTTTCAACGAAAAGGTTGGCCCCATCGTCAAGGTGCAAATCAACCCGGACGGCACGGCGTCGGCAACCGAGTAAGCCGGGCCGTCCGGCCATTACGCCAAAGGGGGCGGGGCGGGTTCTGAACCCGTCCCGCCTTTTTGGCAACCGTATTTCGCTGAAATAAACTTGCGCCCGTTGTAAATCCGGCCCGCCGCAACGCCAGAGGCGGGGCACACGCTCCGACCGGAGGTAATATGAGCGAGACAACCATGAGAACTACTACGAGAGCAACTACTACTTCTCGTCCAAAGAGTTGAGGACGCTAGGCGACTTCGAGGGCCTGAAAACCCGCAGCCACAGCCCGGTACTCAGCGACCTGCTGGACGGCATGGGCGCGGAGCCGCAGTTCATGGCCTTCGCCGACGTGTACACCGCGCTGGAACGCGGCGTGCTGGACGCCGCCGTGTCCTGCGGAACCTGCGGCTCCGGCGTGCGCTGGTACGAGGTCACCGACTACATGGTCGGTCCCATCGTCGCCATCGGCGTGACCTGGATCACCGTGAACAAGGAAGTGTGGGAGGCCATCCCCGCCGATCTCCAGGCCATCATCAGGGAGGAGGGAGAGCGCCACCAGCGCACCTCCCGCGAGTGGGTGGAAACCGTCTGGGCCCAGGAGGGCATCGACGAAAACACCGAGGGCGGCATGGAGTACATCGAGTTCTCCCAGGAAATCCAGGACGCGCTGTTCCAGGCCGGCCGCAACAACGTGCTGCCCCGCTGGGTGGAGCGCACCGGCGGTCCCAACAGCCAGGCCGTACAAATCTACAACGAGAAAGCCGCGCCTATCATCGGCGTCCGCGTCGGGGCCGACGGTCTGGCGGAGGACATTAACTAGGGCTTGCTGACATTTCCCGTCATTCCCGCGAAAGCGGGAATCCAGAGAGTACAGAATAAGGCCAACGTCCCTGTGGCAGAGGCTTTTCTGGGTTCCTGCTTTCGCAGGAACGACGGGTGGTTTCCAAAATGTCAACAGGCCCTAGTTCCCACTCTGATCGACATTTCCGGCAACACCCTGCAACCCGATCCGAGACGCCCGCGCCGCCGCCGCTAGGTCCTCGTACTCCGGGGCGGCGCTCACCACCTCTCCGCCCAGCCACTTGCGCTTGAGACGCATGGGGCCGTACTCCGTTTCCACCGTCACGATGTCCCGCTCGGCCACGTAGCGACCCACCGGGCGGACACGGACGCCCAGGGTTGGCGTGTCGCGCAGGAAGACCTCGGCCAATTTGCTTTCCAGCGCCGCCGGTCCCAGCGCTGAGAGCAGCACGCCGGGGCGGTTCTTCTTCATCTGGATCGGCGTGTACCACACGTCCAACGCGCCGGCCTCGAAGAGGCGTTCCATGGCGAAGCCCAGCTGTTCGCCGGTGGCATCGTCCAGGTTGGTTTCCAGCAGGATGACGTTGTCCTGCCAGCGGGCGAATGGGGGTGCGATGTCGCCGGTTTCGCCGATCCAGAGGCGGACGACGTTGGGGAAGGCTACCGGGTTCTTGCCGCCCACGCCTACGCCGATGCGGTCCAGGGTCATGGCGGGCTGGCGGTATTCGTCGGCCAGGGTGGTTATCAAGGCCGCGCCGGTGGGAGTGGTCAGCTCGCCAACGTTGGCGTGGAAGGGACGCTCCGGGGCAACGGGCGCACCGGCGGCGGCGATGATTTCCAGCGTCGCCGGAGCCGGGTTGCTGTAACCGCCGGGTCGGCGCGGGCCGGTGGCCTCGCCCAGCACCAGCGGGGACGCATAGACGCGCTGGATGCCCAGTCGCTCCAGCCCGTGAACCACGCCCACCACGTCAACCAGGGTGTCGGCGGTGCCCAGTTCGTGCAGATGGATTTCATCCGGGTCGGACCCGTGGACGCGCGCTTCGGCGGTGAACAGGGCGTTAAGGACGACGGTGGCGCGGGCGCGGGTTTGGTTAGACAGTCCGTCGGCTCCGGCCACGGCGTCCAACATCTGTTGCGGCGAGTAGCGTGGAGCATCGGATACGTCAACCATGGCACGACTGCCGCGAACCTCGCAACGGGCTTCGTCGCCGGCAGTTATCGCTACGCCGGGTATGGCCAGGGCAACTACAGCCTCACGGACGGCGTCGATGGGGAAGCCGGCGTCAAGGAGGGCACCGAGGAGCATATCCCCGCTGGCGCCGCCGACGGACTGGATGTAGGCGGTTTTCATCGCCGCTGCTTTGCGCCGTCGGTCCGCAGCACGTCGTTCAGGCTGCCGGAGCGCAGGCCGCTCAAATCCAGAGACACCCACAGGTAGCCCAACGCTTTCATTTGCCGCGTTATCTCATCGCGGTGGGCGAAGGCCAGCTCCATCTCATCCGTGCCCACCTCGATGCGGCACAGCTTGTCGTGGTGGCGAGCGCGGACTTCCCGGAGGCCCAGGTCGCGCAGGATGTCCTCGGCGGCTTCGATGCGGTTGAGCGACTCCACCGTCACCGGCGTGCCGTAGGGGATGCGGGAGGAGAGGCAGGGTTGGGCCGGTTTGTCCCACAGGGGGACGCCCAGCCAGCGGGCGGCGGCGCGCACCTGGGCCTTGTCCATCTCCGCCTCAACCATGGGGCTGCGGATGTTGTGCTCGGCGGCCGCGGTCATGCCGGGACGGTAATCGCCCAGGTCATCGGTGTTGGCGCCGTTGGCGATCCAGGCATAACCTTCGGATGCGGCCAGGGCGCCCAGTTGGTCGTACAGCTCAGTTTTGCAGAAGTAGCACCGCTGGGGCGAGTTGGCGACGTAACCCTCTCGCTGCAGTTCCTCGGTACGGATGATGCGGTGGTTGAGGTTGAATTGGGCGGCGATGGCCTCGGCGTCGGCCAGGTCGCGGGCGGCCAGGGCGGGAGAGACGGCGGTGACGGCCAAAGCGCGGCTACCCAGCGCGCGTTGGGCGGCCACCGCCAGGAGGGTGCTGTCCACGCCTCCGGAGCAGGCGACGATGACGGACCGCATATCGCGGAGGATAGACTCCAGCCGGGGCAGGCAATCGGGTGGATCTTGGGTACGGAGGGTGCGGGCTTCTGTCATAATATCCATCAAGAACTGCGGAATGGTGTTGCATCATTCTACTACAACGGGGTCCTAAACCGATTCGGAGATTCAATAATGACGGTGCAGAGCATCAGCGCCATTACGCTGGCGGTGCAGGATATGGCCAGGTCGGTGGCTTTCTACCACAATGGGGCCGGCATCCCAATCCTATACGGCGGACCCGATGCCTCCTTCACATCCCTCAGCGTCGGCGATGGTTACCTGAACCTCATCCTGGAACGCGAGGCCGACGTGCGCTGGTGGGGGCGCTGCATCCTGTACGTGGACGACGTGGACGCCCACCATAGCCGGATGACCGCGGCCGGCTATTCGCCGGACGCCCGCCCGGCCGACGCGCCCTGGCGCGAACGCTACTATCACATCACCGACCCGGATGGGCACGAAATCAGCTTCGCGCGGCCGATTGGGTAGCCCACGTCAGACGTAGATACTGTACTTTGACTCCCGCACGAACTGAAGGCAGATTGAGGAAAATCTGCAACTCGGATGGACATGTTCGTCAATCACATAGCGCAATACGTCCGGTCCAGCGGAACCAATCCTGTCCAGAGTTTCCTGTAGCCTTTTCACCCACTGACCACGCAATTCAGCCAAGTTAATCCGGCGGTCTTTGGCGGCATAGGCCGTACCTTGATGTCGGGGGCCGCGTGGCTCGTTGAGGGCTAAATCGCCTATGGTACGCTGGGCATTGTTGCGTACAACCCCGTTTATGTTGTCACGCGCCAGGATTCTGCCACTGCTAACATCGTAAGCGAAAACTTCCTCAGGCGCGTCGGCGGCATCGCGGGCGCCGGCCGGATTGATGTAGCCATCGGCGCTATCACCGGGCCGGGGCCACTGGCCGCCCTTGGCGTCGGCGCAGGACCCGCAGGTGTACACCAAGTTGGCCCAATCGTATATCGGACAATCAGCGGAATGGGGTGGCGGTCGGTCAGTGCACTGTCCTACTGATGGGTTCTGATGACAAAGCAAATGGCGTGGCCGGAAATGGTCGCAGAAGAAAAGCCTGGTAGTAAGGTCGGAGTCGTCATCACCAGTTGTCCGCTCACAGTATGCGCAGACGCCGGCAAAGACTACGTCCAGCGAATGGGCTAACGGCCCGAAATCTTCACCGCCGCCTTGCTTAAGTTCCCCGAGCTCGGCCGGTTCGATAGTAGGTCTCTCGACGGTGCGCATTTCATCCGTTCTCTTGGTTCAGGTCCTGAGTCTGCTGATAACGTTCCAAAATGGCCTCAAGATTTGCCAGAAAACGCGCGTCCTCCGCCGCGCGCGGGCCGGAAAGCGTAGCCCGATCAACAATCTGGCGCAGCCTGGTTATCTCGGACTGCCGCTCGTTTTCCTCTTGCTCGTCCGCCCGCGCCCCTTCATCCCGCAACCGCCTCAGCTGTTGCGCGGCCTGGGCGGTCGGCTCATCGGTGGGTTCGTCAACCCCCATGAACACCCGCAGAATTTCATCCGCCGTCCAGCCCTCGATATTCTCTGTGTTGGTGGTATCGGTGACGACGCCGTTCTCCCGGCTGAGCAGATGCACCTGCCCCGCTTTCAGCCCGGCCACTACAAAGGGCGAGTGAGTGGTGGCGAAAATCTGCACATTTGGGAAATGTTTTCGAATCGCCGGGATGACCCTTCGCTGCCAAGTAGGGTGCAGATGATTCTCAATCTCGTCAATGAGCAGGATAGCAGGCTGTTCGTGCCAATCTCCCTTGTACAGTCGCCACGGGAAGGCAACCGCATTCGTTTCAATACCTTGGTAGTGGCACATTATCCTCAAACTAAGATAGAATATCCACATCAGAGCACTTTGTGTGCCAGCACTCAGATTGCCAACATACTCTTCGACTGTGTCACCGTATTCATTCGTCTTAATTCGAGTACCCATGGCAGGGTGGACATATGGGTCATCCATTAAGGGATAAAACCTATCGAAATCAGATTCTAGCAAGCTATCTTTATCTGGCACATAGTTGCTAGGATTGCCAGTTAGAATCTCATCGGCAATATAAGCAGCACATTCGTGTGCGATCTTGCCGGCATGAGCGATAGTGCTGAGTGCGGTGTTGCCCTTATTTCTATGATCCTCATACAAATATTTATAGATTTTCGCTATCCACCTGCTGTCCAAAATATAGGTGTGCTCGCGCCAGTTGATTTCGGATTCCAAAGAGGTCCTTTCGTCATCTGACAACTGGATATCTTCTGTATCCAGATCGCTAGGTAAAACAATCCGAGTTGCTGGAATATGGATGCATGGGACTGTCCAGTACCACTTTCTTTGAAATAGAGACGGGTCGCTGCCAGCATCCAATAACCTATCTTTCAGCGCAGCGTGGGTTGGATTGTCGGGATTAAATAGCCAGTCATCACTCACCATCAGATTGTCGGGAGTAAATTGGTATCTCGCCGTTTGGTCCCCCCCAAATTCAGATGCGATCACGCGCAAGAGGCTGGTCTTGCCACACGCGTTTGACCCGATGAACAGGTTCACATGCTCATCGAAATGAAGATCAAAATCCTCCCCAAAGGCCGGATGCGAACCAGGCCCCACCGTCATCCCGGTAATATGCATCGTAACCACCTCCTTACCGTCCACTATACCAAAACCGCTGCCGGCGAGCGCAAACAGCACCGCTTACAAGTCCAGCGCGTACAAATACAGCGTCAAACTCGTATGCGGGAAGGCATGATCCTCAAGTTCGTGGTAGCCGCGGTGCTTGAGGAAGGCGATGGCGGCGGTCATGTGGTTGGCGGTCCAGACGATGGCGCGGGCGTAGCCGGCGTCCCGGCAGAAGTCTTCGGCCTGGTCCAGCAGTAGGGAGGCGACCCCCTGGCGGCGAGCGGTGCGGTCCACGGCCAGGCGGCGGATTTCCGCCTCGGCATCGTCGCGGCGGTACGCTCCGATGGAACCGACCAACTGCCCGTCCAGCTCGGCAACCCAGAAGTTGCTGCTGGGACGTTGCAGGTAGCTCTGCTCCACATGGGCCAAGTCGTGGTTGAGGGCGCCGTCGATGTATTCGTGGAACCCCTCCCGGTCGGCTTCGTTGTCCAGATAGCTCTCCGCGAAGTCGTCTTGGGCGTGGGAGAACAGGTCGCGGACGGCCTCGGCGTCGTCGGGTCGAAACTGGCGGATGCTAAGCATAACAACGCGGCTAGAGATCCAGGGCGTACCAGGAAATGATGATCGTGGTGTTGGCAAAACCTTCTTCGGAAACCAGCCGGTAGCCCCGTCGTTGGTACATACTGATGGCGGCGGTGAGAAAGCTGGCCGTCCTTAGGATGATGCGGGAATAGCCAGCATCTCGGCAGAAAGATTCGGCGTGGTCCATCAGGTGGGACGCTACGCCCAGGCGACGGGAGTCGCGGTCAACGGCAACGCGGCAGACCTCCGCTTCGGCGTCGCTGTGACGATAAATGCCCAGGCAACCAATGGGTTTGTCACCCTCCTCGGCTATCCAGAAATTGCTGTTGGGGCGTTCCAGGTAAGTGGATGCGATGTCGGCCAGGTCACTTGAAAGGGCCCCTTGGATATAGCCTTCCAAGGCTTGGCGCGAGGCTTCGGTGGGGAAGTGGTCGGCCATAAAGTCCCGCTGCCCCTCCCGGAATAGCCGGTGTACCGCATCGGTATCGTCGGGGCGGAACTGGCGGATGGTGACCACGAAGATAACTCCATCAGGTGTTAACCAGGAAATGGATGATGTCGCCGTCCTGCACCGGGTAGGTTTTTCCCTCGGAGCGCAGCAGGCCATCCTTGCGGCCCTGGGGGATGCTGTTGCCGCAGGCGCGGAAGTCGTCGTAGGCGATGACCTCGGCGCGGATGAAGCCCCGGGTGAAGTCGGTATGGATGACGCCGGCGGCGTTGACGGCGGGCATACCGCCGGGTACGCTCCACGCCCGCACCTCGTCGTCGCCGACGGTGAGGAAGGACACCAGGCCCAGGGTATCGTAGCTGGCGCGGATGACCTGCGACGTGGCCGGCTCGCCCAGCCCGAAGTCGGCGCGAAACTCGTCGGCTTCCGCAGCGTCCATCATGGCCAACTCCGCCTCGATGCGCGCGCTGATGCTGACCTCGCCCACGCCGGCGGTCAGGTCGGCGTCCAGGTCCAGGTCGGCGGTGCAGATGTCGTCCGCTCCTTCATCGGTGTTGAACACGGCGATGACGTTTTTGTCGGTCAGCAGTTGATAGTTGCCCAGGATCGCCCGCTCCGAGTCGGTGAAGGTCTGACGGCGGACGGGGATGCCGTTCTCCAGACCGGCGCGGGCTTTGTCCACCGTTTCCTTTTGGCGGGTCATGGCGGGACGCTCGGCGGGTTTGGTCTTGTTGAACTGGTCCGCCAGACGAGTGGACGCCCGTTCCAGCACCTCAAGGTCGGCGAAGGACAATTCGCCCAGCATGGCTTCCAGGTCGCGGGCCGGATCAACTTCCCCGGACGGGTGGGGCGCCGTGTCGTTGTGGAAGGCGCGGACCACAACCAGGAAAGCGGTGGCGGACTGGAGGACGTTGCGGTAGCGGCCGCTGATGCCCTGGGAACGGGCCATCCCCTCCGGGCCGGGCAGGTCGGTGTAGCGGATTTCTGCCGGCACGACCTTGCGTGGGTGGTAGATGACGCCCAGGTGCTCCAGCCGCGGGTCGGGTACTTTGACCACGCCGAGGTGCATTTCGGTGGGACTGCCGGACGCGCCGCTGGTGTCGGATTTGCCCAGGGTGAGGGCGTTGAAAAGGGTGGTTTTGCCGGATTGGGGCAGGCCGATGATTACGATGTCCATGCGCGGGCTAAATTGGGCATTACGCCATTTCGGTATGCTGATCTGATTCGTCGAACAGGATTTTGACCACTTCGGGGGGCAGTGTAACCCGCAGCGCGCCGTCAGCATCCCTTTCGCCCTGCGCTATAAAAGCCGCGATGATACGCTGGCGCTCTGCTTCACGGCCCTCTCGCCACCCGGCTTCACGTGCCTCCCGCAGGCTCTCCTCAGGGATTGTGACGGGTTCCGGCCGGCGTCCTGCCGCGAGTCGAAGCTCCTCCTCGATGCGCCGGCGTTCCTCCCGTCGGCCCTCTTCTCGGCCCAGTTCTTTGAGTCTCTTGATCTCAGCCGGAATTAGCAGCACCATGCGCCCTAAAACCTCCAGGAAAATCGCCACCAGCAGAGCGGAGCCGGCCGATACGCCAAAAATGGCGGCCAGCCATAGCAGTCCACCGTCATCCGACAGCCGGTGCCAATAGTTGGGGATGCCGTAAGCAACGCCGCCAGTGTACACCAGATAGTAGATAATCCAGTAGCGTCTGGCTGCCTGCTTGATGAAGTCCATTGTAGCATAGCCCGCCGGTCTGATTACTCAGCCGGTGGCCAGCACCACCGTTCCGGTTGACGACAGCGAGCCGCCGGTGCCGTTGACAATGCTGGTGGCGGCGGCCTGGTCGTTTGATCCCTTGCGATTGACCTGCCGCTCTCCGCATTCGCCGCGCAGTTGGCGGACGGCCTCTACCAGCAGGAAGCTGCCGTACATGCCGGGGTGGGAGTAGGACAGACCGCCGCCGTTGGTGTTGAGCGCGAAGTCGCCGCCGGGAGCGGTGCGCTGGTTCGCCACGAAGTCCGGGCCTTCTCCCGGTCCGCAGAAGCCCAGGCCCTCGATGGTCACCAGGGTGGTGTAGGTGAAGGAGTCGTAGATCATCGTCAGGTCGATGTCGTCGTGGGTGAGTCCGGCGCGTTCCAGCGACAGCGGGCCGGTTTCCCGGGACCAGGTGGAGGTGTGGTCCTCCATGAAGCTGATGAGGTTGTGGTCGTGGCCCTCGGCGGCGCCCAGCACCCACACCGGCTCCTTGGCGCAGTTGCGGGCCTTCTCAGCCGTGGTGACGATGATTGCCGCGCCGGAGTCGGTGACCAGGCAGCAGTCGAAAAGGTGGAAGGGCCAGGCCACCCAGCGGGAGTTGTGATAGTCGTCAAATGACATGGGCGTTTCGTGCATGTAGGCCACCGGGTTGAGGTTGGCCCACTTGCGCGTGGATACGGCGATTTCGGCCAGGGCCTGGCGGGTGCGGTCTTCGCCGTACTCGTGCATATAGCGGGTGCAGGCCATGGCGTAGTTGATGGGCTGGCCGATCATGCCGTAGGGAGTCTCGTACTGGGCCACCGGCAGATTCCGGTCCGGCGGCACCGGAACGCGGGTGGAACGCCCGGCCTGACCATGGGTAATTAGCACGGTATCGCAGTAACCGGCGCGGATAGCGGCGGCGGCGTGGGCCACGTGGATGACGAAAGAAGAGCCGCCCACCGAGGTGTTGTCCGTAAAGGACGGCTGCACGCCGAAGTATTCGGCAGTGGCCAGGGTGCTGAATCCGGCGGTCATGAGGCCGTTGACGTCCGACAGCGACAAGCCGGCGTCGGCCAGCGCGTTATAGGCAGCCTCGGCATGGTGCTGGAGGGACGATTTGTTGGGAACGTTGCCCATCTCATCGGATTCAGCGACGCCGACAATGGCGATGTCGCGTTCACGTTGTGCGGTGCTGGCCATGGAACTGCCCTCCAGTATTGATCATTGGCGATTTCAAGCCCAACGATGGTACAACATTCGTTGCGGCCCTACAATTGCCGGACAGCCCGCGCCGGGTCTTTCCGCAAGGCGTCCGTCTCAGGCTGTGCTAGAATGAGGCCAGATTTCGCTTGCTGCGAAGCCTGCCGGGTGGGGATATGCCGCACAATTTCTGGATGATTAACTGCAACGAGCAGAACTACAACATCACCCGCGATCTGGGGTTCACCAAGCAGGGACTGAAGGCTGAGTACCGTCGGAAAGTACAGCGCGTCGAGCCGGGCGACCGAATCATCTACTACGTAACCGGCGCCCGTGTATTTACGGCCACCGCCACCGTGACCCTTGGCTATGAGGAAGTAGGCTCGGGCCCGTGGGTCAAAGAAGGCAAGACTGCCTGGCCTTACCGCATCGGCATCAAACCCAACGTGGTGCTTGGGGAGGAACAGTACATCGACGCCGGGTTGTTGGCCTATCGCCTTGAATACATACGCAAATGGCCTCCGGAAGACTGGTATATGGCCTTCCAGGGCAACCTGCATCTGCTGTCCAAGAACGACTTCTTTCTGCTGGAAACGGAGATGCTCAAACTGCGCGACGGCCGGGATCAAGCCCTGCTGCAGATCGACGCCGAGCTCGCCGTAGAAGAAGAGCGATCAAATTCCCAGCGTGAGCGACGCCGGCGGGCGCCCAGCCGTAACGCCGGCCGGCCGCCGCGATCCAGTGGCGGAGAGCAAGGCGAAGATCGGTCTCAATCCAATGAGGAAACTCCGGTCGCGCTGGCTGAAGAAGGACAATCTTCCGCCGAAAGCGCTCGGACTAACGGGAGGCAGCGGCGCAACTCCCGCTCGCGTTCCGGCGTCCGGCGTCCTGCTACCGACCCGAAACATTTCTACGACAACGGATAGGAACGCTCTGCGTCGGCCAACGCCTCCCGGATTTCGGTCAGTACCTCGCCGTCCAACTCGGTGTCAGCGGCGACGCGCAGGATCTCTCGTGCGTCCGCGCTTCCAATTCGCCCCAGCGCCCATGCCGCATGGCTCCGCACCACCGGCGCGGCGGTCTGCAACGCTCGGGACAGCGGGGGAACGGCGTCGGAGTCGCCCAGGTTCCCCAGAGCCACGCCAGCGTTGCGTTGCATACCTTCTCGTTTGGCCCGCATGATTGGCGTGCCGGCGAAACGCTGGCGGAACTCCTCCTCGGTCATTTCCAGCAACTCAACCAGGTCAACAGCGGACAGGTCTCGCCGCCCGAAATTCGGATCGTTGGTTGCCTTGGCCTTGCGGTTGACCGGGCAAACTTCCTGGCAGATGTCGCAGCCGAAAACCCAGTTGCCCATTGCCGGACGTAATTCCCGTGGAATGTCGCCCTTGTGCTCAATGGTCAGGTAGCTGATGCAGCGTCGGTTGTCCACCACGTAGGGCGCGACGATGGCGTCGGTGGGACAGGCGGGAATGCAGCGGGCGCACTGGCCGCAGGTCTTGCTCAGTGGAGCGTCGGCGACCAGCGGCAGGTCGGTAATCAGTTGGCCGAGGAGTATCCATGAGCCGTAGGTCGGGTTCAGGATGTTGCCGTTCTTGCCGAACCAACCCAGCCCGGCGCGGGCGGCGGCGGCCCGGTCCAGCATCGGGCCATCATCCACGTACCATCGGGCCGCGAATTGGCTGCCGAGCCGGTCCTGCAAATCCAGCACCATCCGGCGCATCCGGCGTTTCATCACCCGGTGGTAATCCCGGCCCCGGGCGTAGCGGGCAATCAGGCCGTGCCCGGGCGCGGCATCGGTTTCCTCCGCCGGCCGGTAGTTCCAGCCCAGGGAGATGATGGAGCGGGCGCCGGGCAGCAGCTCATCCGGGCTTGAACCACGGCGCACCCGCTCCCCAGTGAACCACGGCAGACCGTCCATCAGCCCGGCGTCGATGCGGCGGACGGCAATGTCCCGGTCGTGGGCGAACTCATCCGCGGTCGTCACGGCAACCAGATCAAAACCTACGGCGGTTGCCGTCTCGTCAACCAACTGGCGCAAATGCGCCAAGTGAACGTTGTTGTCCGTCGTACCGGTCACAAATTCTCCCGCTGATAGCTCCCGGCGTAGCCGAGGGCGTCGGCTTCACCGAGTGGCAAGAATACTAGTTGGGCGACCCGCGCGTTGCGCTGCAGGTGCAGGATGCCCGGATGGTGAACGACCAGCAGGGCCTGGGAGCGTCCGCTGTATCCGGCGTCCCAGACGGCGGTGTGCAGGGCCACGCCCATGCGGAGCAGGCTGGAACGGGGCCGGCCCAGCGCCATCAACCAGCGAGGCAGGCTGACCACCTCGTTGAACGTTATCCGGTACGCGCCCGACGACAGACGCCACCAATCGTCGTGGTGGAAATCGGTTTCCTGAGGTTCGGGCAGCTGCCGGTCTTCGTCCGACGCGCCCAAGACCGCGTCGCCGGACGCGGCTCGGATGGCGGCCACGCCGCGAACCGTTAGGTCGAACCCGTTGGGCTGGAGCTGACTGGCGAGGTCAACGTACTCGGACACCAACGGCAAAGAGGCCACGCCGTTGATGAGCGCGGCGATGGCGTCGCGGTTGAGTGCGCCGGTGTGTTCGGGTTGCAGGTGCACAATTGGGGGGAGGTTTTAACGGTAGGGGCGACCGGCTGGTCGCCCCTACGTAGCCAATCGAAGCAGCTTAGCCGCTAGTCGTGCATGAAGTCCTGAATGTCGGCGGGCAGGGGTTCGTACCTGGGGATCTCGGTGATCACCGCCTGGGTGGTGAGCAGCATTCCGGCCACGGAGCCGGCGTTCCGCAGGGCCGAGCGGGTCACCTTGGCGGGGTCGATGATGCCCCGGGCCACCATACCAGTGTAATCACCCCTTTCGGCGTCGAAACCGTAGTCTCCCTCGCCGTCGCGTACCCTTTCCACGATGACGTCGCCCTTGTGTCCGGCGTTGTCGGCGATGGTGTACAGCGGCGCTTCCAGGGCCTCCCGCACCAGGCGGATGCCCACGGCTTCGTCGCCGGAGGCGCTGTGCAGCAAATTGTCCAGGGTGGCCTGGGCGCGGAGCAGGGATACTCCACCGCCGGGTATGACGCCTTCCTCAACGGCGGCGCGGGTGGACGCCAGGGCGTCCTCGGTGCGGCTCTTGCGCTCGTTCAGTTCCGGTTCGGTGGCGGCGCCGACCTTGATAACGGCCACGCCGCCGGCCAGGTTGGCCAGACGCTCCTGCAGCTTCTCGCGGTCGTAATCGGAGGTGGTGTCCTCGATCTGAACGCGCAGCTCCGCCACGCGCCCGGTGATGTCGTCCTCGTGGCCGCGGCCCTCGACGATGGTGGTTTCGTCCTTGGAAGCAACCAGCCGGCGGGCCGATCCAAGGTTTTCGATGGAAATGTCTTCCAGGCGCATCCCGGTGTCGGTGGTGATCACCGTGCCGCCGGTCATGATCGCCAGGTCCTCGAGCAGGGCCTTGCGGCGCTCGCCGAAGCCGGGCGCTTTGACGGCCAGGCTGATGATGGTGCCGCGCAGCTTGTTGACTACCAGCGTCGCCAGAGCCTCGCCTTCCACGTCCTCGGCGATGATCACCAACGGACGCCGTCCGCCCTGGGCCACGGCTTCCAATACGGGAACCACGTCTGCCGCCGCCGAGAGTTTCTGGTCGGTGAGCAGGAAGAGAGGTTCGTCCAGGGATACCTCCATGCGGTCAACGTCGGTCACGAAGTGGGGCGACAGATAGCCCCGGTCCAGGCGCATACCTTCCACCACTTCCAACTCGTCGGTGAGACCGCGGCTCTCTTCCACGGTGATGATGCCCTCCCGGCCCACCTTGTCCATGGCGTCGGCGATAAGTTCCGCGATGGCCTCTTCATGGGCGGACAGAGCGGCGACGCGGGCCACCTGTTCCCGGCTTTCCACGGCCACGGCCTGGGCGCTGATCTCATTGCTGACGGCGGAAACGGCCTGGTCAATACCGGACTTCAGCGCCATGGGGTTGGCGCCGGCGGCCACGTTCATGAACCCGCCCTGGATCATGGAGCGAGCCAGCACTACCGAGGTGGTGGTTCCGTCGCCCACCACGTCGTTGGTCTTGGCGGCGGCTTCCTTCACCACCTGCGCTCCCATGTTTTCGTAAGGATCGGGCAGTTGCACTTCCTTGGCTATGGTGACGCCGTCGCTGCACACCACGGGCAGGGTCCAGACCCGACCCAGGATGACGTTGCGGCCACTGGGGCCCAGGGTGAGGGCGACGACGCGGCCCAGTTGGTTAACGCCGCTCATCAGGCTCTGCCGAGCGTCGGCATCGAAAATTAACTGCTTTTCAGGCATCGCTGGAATCCTCCGCCAACATGGTGTTGTTAAACGCAATTCGCAGTAACTAAACCGAAAAACCCGTTCCCATAACGGCAGGGCGGGGCGGTTTTTAGCACATTGATTTTCGGGCAACCGGGCCGGAATTGTCAACCTGATGCGCCCAGAATGTCGAAGCGCGATACGAGAAGCGAGTCGGGTTACGGTAATGACAATTCCGGCGGCGTCTGATACCATCTAGGCCCGATTTCAAGAAACAGGAGTTCTCCTTTTGCCTGCTCAAAAGGCCCACCGAAAATCAGTAAAGCGCAATTCCCGCAATATGAGCGTGCGCCGCACCACCCGCACCGCCATCGGCCAGGCCCGCCGCGCCGTTGCCGATGGCGCTCCCGAGTCCGAAGCGGCCGTGCGCAAGGCGATGAGCCTGCTGGACATCGCGGTGCGGAAGGGCGTTTTCCACAAGAACAACGCCTCCCGACGCAAGTCGCGCTTGGCGGCAGCCCTGAATCGTTCCCGCAACGGTTAATCCCGTCGCCGATTTCGTCTTTTCGCGTTGACAAATGGTGGCGATAGCCGTAGCATATCAGTGCCGAACATTAGTTTGTGTATCTGACGATCCCGACCCTCGCACGGAGGTTGCCGCCATGCCACCAAAGAAAGCCCTTCGCCCACGACAACAACGCATCCTCGACTTCATCGAGCAATTCCTGGATGAGAATGGGATCCCTCCCACCGTGCGGGACATCCAGCACGGTTGCGAGATCAGCAGCACATCAGTGGTGGACTACAATCTGCGCCTCATGGAGCGTGATGGCTACTTGAAGCGCCGCTCCGAAGTCGCCCGGGGCATTGAGCTGCTGGACGAGACGGGACAGCCCATCACCACCGGAGCGGCCCGCGTCCAAATCGTAGGAAACATCGCTGCCGGAGAACCGCTGCCGGCATTTTCGTCGGAAGGCGTCGGCTCCGCCGCCGAGTTTGACATTGTGGAAGTCCGTCCCGAACTGAAGAAGCGGCACGGGACCCTTTTCGCCCTGTCCGTCAAAGGCACATCGATGATCGACGCCCTGATCGACGACGGCGACGTGGTGGTGATCAAACCCACCGGAACCGCCCGCAACGGGGATATGGTCGTGGCTTGGTTGAAGGACGAAGAAGAGGCCACGTTGAAGAAGTTTTACCGAGAGGGTGACCAGATCCGCCTGCAACCGGCCAACAGCACCATGGACCCCATCTATGTCGCCGCCGACAACGTGGAAATCAGAGGCCAGGTAGTTGAAGTGTTGCGCCAGTTCTAGGGCCCTTAACTGGATCGCAAATCGCGCCGTCGTTCCTGCGAAAGCAGGAACCCAGCAAAGCCTTGGTGACCGGAACGTTGCCTTGTTTGCACGCTCCCTGGATTTCCGCTTTCGCGGGAATGACGGTATTCGTTAATACCCCAGTCGGGGCCGTCAGTTGCGGCTGTTGGATAGCGCGCCGTAGGTTGCTACCAGGAAGGGCACGCAGTAGGTCAGCGGGATTTTCCAGGCCAGCGCGCCCGCCAGTTGGCCGGACAATATTGCGTCACCCTGATTCAGCGCCGTCAGCGCGGTGCCCACCACCGCGCCGGCGACCAGGGAACGGCGCAGCATGGGCCAATGGCGAAGGGCGCAGCGGAAACACTTGGTTACGCCGGCGTTTCCGCCCGGCGGTCGAAACGTGTAGCTGCCGCGCCGCGGTATGCGCCGGCCGCAAGGTAGGCACCCGACTTCGGCTTCATCCATCATCGCTACGTCATCATGCGGGCGCCGGGGCGTAGGGCGACGGCGCATCGCCGTGGAACACCCGGGTCGGTTGCCATAACCCGTCCGGCTGGCGGTCCAGCAGGGCCAGGAACACGCCATCAGGGTCGTAGGCTCGCCACTGTTCGCCGTCGTTCCTCTGGCCGAAGCCTCTGACCCATATCGCCTGGCCGTGTCGCACCGACCAGGCATCGGAGGCGTCCAGCATCATTGCCGGCAAATCCCGCATCGCCCAGTCCACCGAGCGTAAGTATTGTTGCCACCCGCCGTTTTGCTCGGCGTCGTTCAGCGCTTCCAGGGTAACGCCGTCCTCCGCTCGAAAGCCGCCGCAGGACAGCCGCGTGAGTTCGATCACGTATCCGCCGCAGCCCAGCGCCTGGCCCAGGTCGTGGGCGATGGAGCGTAGATACGCGCCGCGTCCGCAGTCCACGGTCAACCGCAAGTAGGGCATCATGATTTCGTCAATTCCGATAGCCCGCACGTTCACCTGGCGGGGCGGACGCTCCACTTCCTTGCCAGCCCGGGCCAGGTCATAAAGCCGCTGCCCGTCGATCTTGATGGCGCTGTACATGGGCGGGACTTGATCGATCACTCCGACAAACCGTTGCAGCGCCGCCGCGATCTCGGTGCGGCCCAGGTGGGAGGGGTCGGCGATTTCGGTGATTTCGCCCTCGGCATCGTAGGTGTTGCTCACCGCGCCCAGGCGCACGGCCATGCGGTAGCGTTTCCAACCGGATACCACTCGTTCCATCAGCCTGGTGGCTTGGCCAAAGCAGATGGGCAGCACGCCATCGGCCAGCGGATCCAGTGTGCCGGCATGGCCGACCTTCTTGCGTTGGCCGGTGATGCGCTTCACCCGACGCAACGCCTCCATAGACGTAATGCCGGCGGGTTTGTAGAAGTTCAGGAACCCGTTGACCGCCGGCGTGTTGCCGCCGCCAGTGGACATAACGTCAGGCACGTCCCCTGGCCCATGCCGTTTCCTCGCCTTCGGACTCCTCAGGCACTTCCAGACTATCGATGATGCCCATCACGCGGTCCGCCTCCAGCATCGCATCGTCCAGCGCGAATTTCAGGAACGGTACGTAGCGCAACGCGACCCGATCCCGCAGTTCGCGTCGCAAGTATGACGCGGAGGATTGGATGCCTGCCAAGGCCTCTTGCCGGACGGCCTCATTGCCCATTACGCTGACGTACACTCGGGCATTGCGCAGGTCGGATCCGGTTTGCACCCGGGTGATGGTGATGATCCCTTTGAGCCGTGGGTCGTTGACGTGTGATGCGATAAGGGCGGAGATCTCCTCACGGAGCAGCCCGTTCACTCGCTCGATGCGCCTGCGGTCGACCATGATTCCCCCCGGCAGGTCGTCGGTTTAGTTCGCGCGTTCCATGCGGTAGGCCAGGATCACGTCGCCTTCCTCAAAGTCGTTGTAGTCGTCCAGAACGATACCGCAATCGGTGCCGGCGGTAGCCTGGTTGACTTCGTCCCGGAAGTGGCGCAGGCTGCTGATCTCGGTCTCAACCATGATGTCGTCCTCGCGCAGCACGCGAACCGAACCCTGGCGCATGATGCGCCCGTCCAGCACTCGGCAGCCTGCGATGCGCACGCCGCGTCTGCCGGGGAAGATTTCGCGGATTTCCGCCCGCCCGACGACGACTTCCTGGTACTCCGGTTCGAGCATTCCCTGCAGGGCCTGCTCCACATCTTCCAGCAAGCGATAGATGATCCGGTATTGGCGGACCTCCACGCCCAGCCTTTCGGCGGTTCGTTCCGCCCCGACCTCGAAGCCGACGTTGAAGGCCAGAACGATCCCTTCCGAGGCTGAGGCCAGCTGCACGTCGGAATCGCTGACCGCGCCGGAGCCGGCATGGATCACCCGGGCCTTGACCTCGCCGCCTTCCGACAGCTTTTCAATGGATTGGACGGCGGCCTCAACGCTGCCCTGCACGTCAGCCTTGAGCACCAGCACCAGTTCCTTCACGTCGCCGGCGTCGATCTGCTTGACCACGTTGTCCAGGGTCAAAACGGTATCCAGGTTGCTCACGCTGGTGGGACGGTGGGCCCGGCGGGTGGCCGTCTGCCGCGCGGTCCGTTCGCCGCCCACGACGCTGAGAATGTCTCCGGCCTCCGGCGTGGCGTTGAGGCCGATGATTACTCCGGGAGAACCGGGGGTGATGGATGCCATGATCTCGCCACGCTCGTCGGTGATGGCCCGCACGCGGCCCCAGGCGTGGCCGGCGACTATGTAGTCGCCCACGCGCAGGGTGCCGGCCTGCACCAGCACCGTGGCGGTCGGTCCGCGGCGCCGGTCCAGCGTCGCCTCCACTACCACGCCGGCGGCCGGCCGGTCGGGGTTGGCCTTGAGTTCCATGATCTCGGCCAGTACCGACAGGTTTTCCAGCAGGTCGTCCACGCCCTCGCCGGTCTGAGCGGAGACGGGAACCGCGATGACGTCGCCGCCCCATTCTTCCACCAGCAGGTTGCGTTCGCTGAGCTGGCGCTTGACGACGTCCGGCTGGGCCGTCGGCAGGTCCATTTTGTTGATGGCTACCACAATGGGGACCTCGGCAGCGCGGGCATGGGAAATGGCTTCGTCGGTTTGCGGCATGATGCCGTCGTCAGCGGCCACCACCAGCACCGCTATATCGGTCACCCGAGCGCCACGGGAGCGGATCGCCGTAAAAGCGGCATGACCCGGTGTGTCCAGGAAGGTTATGGGGTGCCCGTTCTCCGTCACTTGGTACGCGCCGATATGCTGGGTGATGCCGCCGGCTTCCTTCTCCACCACGGCGGTATTGCGAATGTAATCCAGCAGGCTGGTCTTGCCGTGGTCAACGTGCCCCAGGATGGTGATGATCGGGGGCCGTGGTTCCAGTGACGCGCCGCTCTCTTCATCCGACCCGGCCTGGATGGCCGAGGTATCCTCAACCGGCTCGGCCAGGCGGGTCCGCACGCCATAGGCGGCGGCGGCCACGGTGGCGACCTGGTGATCGATCACTTGGTTCACGGCCACCATGATGCCGTGACGCATCAATTGTTTGATAACGTCAATCGGCGACTGATCCAGCAGTTCCGCCAGTTCTTTGACAGTCAGGGTCTCGGGCAACGTGAGGGTGCGCGGCGCGGCGCGACGCGGCTCACCTCGACGGGAGCGCCGTGGGCCGGAACGTTGTTCGCCGGATCTTTGTTCACCGGATCTTTGTTCAGTTGTCGTGGTCATGATTGTCACCTCCTCCTGGGAACCGGAGCGCGCCGGGCCGGACGGCGGGGCGCTGCTATCGTTCCCCTCCCCGGGCCGACAACGAAGCGGCCCCGGATCCGGCGGATGCACCGCCGGACGCGACGGTTTCGATAAAATACAGCTTCAGGGCTTCCAGGTCATCACTGGCCACGGGGCCACGGAAACTGCGTTCCAGGGTCCGACGAACCAGGCCCTTTTCCCAACACGACGCCTGACGGCAGAGGTAGGCGCCGCGCCCATTGCTTCGCCCGGTGGGGTCGGGACGCACCAAGCCGTCCGGCGTGCGCACCAGCCGAGTCAAATCGCCCTTGGCCCTTTTGCGGCCACAGGCGATGCAACTGCGTTCCGGGATATGTCGCTCTCTTGGAATGGGGGATATCCGATCCGTGGGCGGTTTCCGAAGCGTCGCTGACGCCAACTAATGACGGTTTACCGGCGACGAGGACCAGGACCGCGTGCGCCCGGTACGTTGCCGCCGCGACGGTTCGCGCCGCCACCGCGTCGCCGGCGTCGGTCCCCGCCTCTGAATTCGCCCACGATGTCTTCCGCAAACCGGATCTTGCCAGCGTCCGGCGCCAGACTGGGCAGTCCTGCCAGCAGGTCGGCCATATCTTCGTCCGGTTCTTCCTCGTCGTAATCGTCTTCGTAATCGAGTTCGTCGTCTTCATCCTCGATTACGTCGTCAATGGTCAGGCTGTCCAGGTCATCGACGCTCAGGCCAATGGGTTCGGCCGGGACCGCCGGTTCCTGAGCCGCTGCGGCCGCCGCCGCTGCGGCCGCCGCCTCTTCTTCGGCCATGAGGGCTTCCAGCAGCGCGTCCTCGTCGATTTCCGGTTCAGCCGGAGCCGGCGGGACGATGGCGATTTCGGGCAAGGCTTCGGCAACCGGCTCCAATACATCTACGTCCGCGGCGGCGGGAACTTCATCCTCAACCGGCGTTGCGACTTCCATTTCGACGACATCCGCCACCGTTTCGAGTTCCGGCAGCGTTGCCGGCTCGACCTCCGCGATAGCGATATCGCCGGATTCGCCCACTGCTCGAATGGCCTCCGCCTCCGCTTCGGCAGCAGCGGCGGCCGCCGCTTCCTCGGCCGCAGCCCGTTCCGCCGCCTCCCGCTGGGCGATGAGCGCCGCCTCTTCAGCGGCGATGCGTGCCGCCTCGGCGGCTCGGGCGGCGCGTAGAGCTTCCCATTGCTCCACGTTCTTGATATCGAGCCTCCAGCCGGACAGCCGCGCCGCCAGCCGGGCATTCTGGCCGTCCCGCCCGATGGCCAGGGACATTTGACTCTCGGGCACCACCACATAGGCGGTCTTCTCGGCCTGATCGGTTTCTACCGCCTGCACTTCCGCCGGACTGAGCGCCCTTCTGATCAGTTCGCCGGCGTCGCCGTTCCATTCGATGACGTCGATCTTCTCGCCCTGTAATTCGTTGACGATGCTCTGGATCCGGTTGCCCCGGAGTCCGATGCAGGAGCCGACGGGGTCAACGCCCTCCTGGTGGGACGCCACCGCCACCTTGCTGCGCACGCCGGGGTCCCGGGCAATGGCGCGAATCTCCACGGTTCCGTTGCTGATTTCGGGCACTTCCGCCTCCATCAGCCGACGCAGTAGGTCCCGATGGGAGCGGCTTACGATCACTTCCGGCCCGCGCGTGGTCTGCTGAACTTCCACCAGCAGGACCTTGAGGTTCTGGCCCTTGCGGTATCGTTCGTTATGCACCTGGTGATCCGGGCGCATGATGCCCCGGGCGCGGTTCTGATTCTGGGCCTGGTGCGGGTTCAGGTTGACGAATACCGTGGGGCCTTTTTCTATGCTCTCGATGTTGCCACTGATTATTTCGCCCTCGTAGGAGGAATACTCCTCGAAGATCTTTTCGCGCTCGGCCTCCCGGAGCCCCTGCATCAGCACCTGCCGAGCGGTCTGCGCCGAGATACGGCTGGTGTCATACTCGACCTCATGGGTCTCGGAAATCTCGCTGCCGATCTCCGCGTTGGGCGCGATTTTCAAAGCATCGGCCAGGATGATCTCGGTCTCCGGGTCTTCGATCTCTTCCACAACGCTGAGGAGAGGAAAGATGCTGATGTCGCCGGTGTTCGGATTGAGTTTCACCGACAGGTTCTGGGAACCGGCCACCCGATCCCGGCGGAAAGCGGTGGCCAGGGCGACCTCCACCTTGTCAAGCACCAGTTCCTTGCGCAAGCCACGCTCGGCGGATAGCTGATTCAACGCCATCATGAAGTCGCTTTTCATCGTCGTCCTCCGCCGGCTATGCTATCGATCAATTTCTGTCCTTGCGAGAATCGCAAAAATAAAGCGGGTGTCCGCCCCGCTCTGCAAAACCTCGTAACCACTTGCTGCAGGCCCGGCAACCAAACGCAACCGAATCCTACACCAGGGCGTGATGTGCGGGCATTATAGCATCGCCGCCGAAAGGGGGCAAGGGCGGGAACGTCGGTCACTCGGCCGGCCCGCCTACGCCGCTGGTTGCGGGTGCAGCGGCAACAATCCGCAGCAGTTGGCGCCTGATGGTACGGCTATCGGCGGTCAGGTCCACCGTTGCGAAACGGATTTCGTGGCTCTGTATGGTTGCCGCCTCATCGTAGTCGACGTCGAGGGACGGATACAGCAAGATGCCGGTGGAGGTCTTGGACAGCAGGTCGTCAGCACGTTCCTGCGAACGCAGATAGGCATAGATTTGGTAAATGTTGTCGCTGTTCATCTTCAGTTGCGCGTATTGGTTGGAGGTCAGCATTTCCATGAACTTGGTGTCAATGATGATACGCCGGCTCCCGCGTTCCAGCGCGACGTCCGTTTTCATCCTCGGCATCATCTCTCCGAGCAGGGAACTAGGATTTTCCAATGGCCACCGGATATGACTTTGACGCTCTACCTTCCAGCCAAGATGGGATAGCGCCGCATCGTAGAAACCGGCCACCGCGTCTTCGTACAGTTTCCAGCCTTTGTTTGCTTCCCGATCAGGTGTTGCCAAAAGGTTCCGTCCGGCCTGTTCAGTCGGGAAAGCAAGGTCGAACGCCAGCCGCGCCGCTGCCAGCATCCGCCGCTCTTGAGATTCCATCCACCCCAACGCATCAGGAGGCGGATGCCGACCGTTCCGGCCAGCATCCCAGTCGCTGGACACGCCGGCCCGCTCCAATCTGGCGGCGAGGTTGTAGCAGCGACGCGACGATGCCGTGTCCTTGACGACCTGGCCCAGCTTGAGAAGCGCTGCTTTTACGTAGCGGTTGCGCGGCGTATCGACGGTAAGCTCGTCAAACACGCACGCCACGCGCCCCCGTTGGAGCAACTGCCGCCGCTCGGTGCGGAGCGCATCGATCCGACCGCGCACCCGGTTGAGGTCGGTCATCCGCCGCTCATAGCCAAAGCTGAGGTTCCGCCGCAGCCGCCGTTCCACCGCGTTGGCCAGGATTTCAGCCACCAACTCCGGTATGTCGTCGGGCGCGTCCTCCAACGCGACGCGACGGGCCTCCGGCAACTCTTTGTACAACTGGGAGGCGTATAGCAGGAGCAACCAGATGTTTCGGACCGGGATCCGGCCGATGAAGCCGAGGGTTGCCGGGGTGGAGGTCCGGTTAGCGGCGCTCAACACAGCGTGGAATCCGCTGACGCTTGGGGCGAATATACAGGGTCAGGAGAGACAGAAATGCGGCAACGGTCATCATAGGGCTCGCGATTTGCAATATTCGATCAAAGCCGTAATTGCCGATCAGCCAAGCCGTAACGACCACAACCGCCGATAAGCATACTGCGGCGCCAACCATGCCTATGGTTGTCAATATCGCCGTAAGCCAGTTCATCATGGTGCGACGATAGGCTCGGCGACCGCGCCTGTCAACAGTGGAGCCGAATGCCGAAGACTGTCGCTATCACGGTAGGCCACTCAGCAACTCCGTCCTGGCAGCGTCGGCTTTGTCCGGGTCGTCAAACCAATATTCGCAGAGCAACGGGGCAATCCCGGTTTCGACAATCTGGGCGAACCATTTCGCCGGGTCGGCGACCACAGCACTAGGCGGTGGCGTGACGTGGCTGTGGCCGATGCGGAACTGCTAGCCCAAGTTGCGGTCGGCGGCGATTTGCGCGTTCAGCTGGTTCAACTTCAGATAAAAGCTTGACCTAATTTAAAACTGCCGTTGAGTATTCTTCCTTATCCAGACTTCGGCCGCTGCTGCTTGTTGAACTGAGGCGGGCAAGTCCATTACCTGCATTGCATCATGTACGCTGGTGAAACCTAACCTGACGAGGTCAGTGACGTCAGGATGCGCGTTTCGTACTACACGAACGGCATTTTTGCCAGCCTTGTCACTCACACCGGCGACTATGCAAGCGACGCGATGTTTCATACCGCATTTTCGCAGGCCATAAACCAGCATTTGCTTTTGAGCAATCTTCAAATTTGCAGGAGTCCGGTTGTCAGATAGTGCGGAATCTACAATCATCGCCCAACTGGGGAATTGGGCACCGAATCTTTCCTGCCAACCTCGGGGATTTAGCCAGTACCTTCGGTCGTGCTCTTGTTTGTCAACACTATACCAAGTGCCGTTGCCTGTGGGCGTAACCATTTTCGTGGTCTCCTGTTTGGGTTGCTTGTACGTTGCATGGTGGTGTGGGTTGAGTATATCAGCCATCCGATACGCTAACCGGAACGACGCCCGTGCTACAATGCGACGTAACAAACTGGACGGTCCGCCTCATGGGGAGGTAGGGCAATGACCACCGCCAAAAAACTGCTCACCGCCGACGATTTGCTCGCCATGCCCGACGATGGCAAGCGCTACGAACTCATCCGGGGGGAGCTGATTGAAGTGCCGCCGACAAGCCACAATCCAAGCAGAGTAGCGATGCGGTTCGGACGCCGGATCGGCAACTTCGTGGAAGATCAGGACTTGGGTCATGACGTAGGCGCAGATGCGGGCATACATATTGAGCGAGACCCCGATACAATACGAGCGCCCGACTACGGGTTTATATCTTACGAACGGGCAGCACAGCCTCCGCCGTTGAGGGGTTTCGCTGACGTAATTCCCGACCTCGTGGCGGAAGTAGTTTCGCCCAGCGACCGGCAGCCGGACATCGACGCCAAAACCCAGATGTGGCTGGACGCCGGCGTCCGCTTGGTGCTGGTGGCGTATCCCGAAACCGAGGAAGTGTACGCGCACCACGAAGACGGTTTAGTGGTGCGTTACGGCATAGAAGATACACTCGTTGGGGAACCGGTGCTGCCCGGCTTCACTTGTCCAGTGGCCGACATCTTTGCTTTTGGCCCGCGCCGGGATTAGAGCAGCAGCATCGCGTCGCCAAAGGAATAGAACCGATATTCCCGCCGCACCGCCGCTTCGTAGGCCTCCAGGATACGCTCCCGGCCGGCGAAGGCGGACACCAGCATCAGCAGAGTGGACCTAGGCAGGTGGAAGTTGGTGAGCATGGCGTCCACCAGGCGGAATTGGTGGCCGGGGACGATAAACAGGTCGGCGTCGCCCGTGGTCGCCGAGATTTCCTTTACGCCTTTCTGATGGGCGTCGCGGCCCACCTGCTCGAGGGTCCGGACGGTGGTGGTTCCCACGGCGACGATGCGACGGTTCTCGTTTCGTGCGGCGTTGATCAGGTTGGCGGTTTCTCCCGGCAGTTCGTACCATTCAGTATGGATTTTGTGTTCGGAGATGTCCTCGCCGCGTATGGGTCGGAAGGTGTCCAAACCCACGTGGAGGGTGACCCATGCCGTAGCAACCCCGAAGCCCCGTATCTCCCCCAGCAGTTCATCGGTGAAATGCAATCCCGCCGTGGGGGCAGCGACGCTGCCGGGAGCGTCGGCATACACGGTCTGGTAGCGCTCGGGATCGGACGGCGTCTCCTTGATGTAGGGCGGCAGTGGGAGTTCGCCCAGACCATCCAGCGCCGACTCATCGGAAAGCCTGACCACCCGTAATCCGTTGTCGTGGGTTTCCAAAACCTCCGCCCGCGCCGTGGCGCCGGGTTCACCTTCACTGCCAAAGGAAACCGTCGCGCCCACGCGCAGCCGTCGCCCCGGCCGTCCCAACGCCTGCCACACGCCGGGCGACTGCCGTCTTACCAGCAGGATTTCCACGCGGGCGCCGGAACGGGTTTCCGTGCCGTACAGCCGCGCTGGTATCACGCGGCTCCGGTTGAATACCATCAAGTCGCCGGGACGCAGGTATTCAGTGAGGTCTCTAAACTTCCGGTGTTCCATAACTCCGGACCACGGGTGGACGCCCGGCTTATGGCGATCCAACACCAGCAGGCGCGAGGAATCCCTGGGTTCCGCCGGAGTTTGGGCGATGCGTCCCTCCGGCAGAAAGTAGTCGAAATCACTGGTGCGCATCGGTGTTGCGTAGGGCGGACGCCAGCGTGTCGCTGAGCGCCGCGGCGGTGCGGCGGGCCGCCTCCACTGTGTTTCTCAGCAACATGGCGATAGTCATTGGCCCAATGCCGCCGGGAACGGGAGTGATGGCTTCAGCCTTGGCCGCCACCGCTGGGTAATCCACGTCGCCCACCAGGCGATAGCCGCGGCGGCGCGAAGGGTCGTCCACCCGGTTGATGCCCACATCGACAACTACGGCGCCTTTGCGCACCATGTCCGCGCCGATAGCGCCCGGGACGCCCATGGCCGCCACCAGAATATCCGCCGTTCGGGTGATGTCGGACAAGTCCCTGGTCCGAGTATGGCAAACCGTCACCGTGGCGTTGCCGCCGGGAGTGCGCTGCATCAACAACGCCGCCAGGGGCTTGCCCACTATGTTGCTGCGGCCCACGATGACCACGTGCTTCCCGGCCGGGTCATATCCCGAACGGAGCAGTAGTTGCTGAACTCCCGCAGGAGTGCACGGAAGGAATACGGGCTCGCCTTGCAGCACTCGGCCTTGGTTCACGGGGTGCAGACCGTCCACGTCCTTGCGCGGGTCAACCCGCTGGATGACGGTGTTTTCGTCCAACTGTTCCGGCAGGGGCAGTTGGACCAATATGCCGTGGAAGCGAGGGTCGGCATTCAGTCGGTCGATGAAAGCCAGAAGGTCGTCCTGCCTGGCGTGGCTGGGCCAGTAAAAGATCTCGGAGAATATGCCGGCCTCGGCGCAGGCCCGGCCCTTGTTGCGAACGTAAACTGCGGACGCGGGATCGTCACCGACCAGCACGGCGGCCAGTCCCGGTATGACGCCGGAGGTGCTGGCCAATTGGCCGGCGCTAACCGCGACCTCCGCCCGGAGTTCGGCGGCTATCTCGTTGCCGTTGAGAACGCGGGCCGCCATGTTGCTACTCCTCCGGTCCTGCCAGGTCGAAAATGTACTGCCGTACCGGGAAGATGAAGCCAGGCAGCACGTCCTCGCCTTCCAACGCCTCCGGGTTGTCCAATACTTCCGGCTCCGTCTGCCCGGCCCGATAGACGTACACCTGTCCGTCACGGGCGTCGATTAACCAGCCTAATCGCGCGCCGCCCTCCATCCACAGCGTCATCTTGTCCTGCAAGGGGCGCAGGGCGTCGGTGCGAGAACGTATCTCCACCACAAAATCGGGCGCGCCGTCAACTATCCGGTTCCACTCATCCTCGGTCAAAGCTTCAAATCGCTCCTGGGTTATCCACGCGGCATCGGGACCACGGATCTCACCGGACGGCAGGCGGAATCGGACCGTTTGAGATGAGGCGCTGCCGCCATTAGCCAGTTCCCACCCGACCAGGAAGTGGTTCATGTAATTCTCTTGTTTATTGCCTCGGTATCCGGTCATGGGCAGTATCAGCAGTTCTCCGGCGGCGTTGACTTCCATTTCGTACCGGTCGTTCTGTTCGCAGAACTCGATGAAACGGGCCGGAAAATCGGCCGCCCGGTGGTCGATGCCCAGCGCGGCCAATTTCAACCGAATGGTTCCGGCCGGCTCAGCCATTCCAGCGTCATCCGGCGCTGATGGGGCGGGGGCGGCAATCGGTTTCGGTGCGGTCGTCATGGAGTTCTCTCACACCTACGGCAGGTCGAAAGTGTACTGCCGCACCGGGAAGACGAAGCCCGGCAGCACGTCCTCGCCGTCCAACGCCTCCGGGTTGTCCAATACTTCCGGCTCCGTCGGCCCGACCCGATAGACGTAAACTTGCCGGTTGCGGGTGTCGATCAACCAGCCCAGGCGGGCGCCGGCGGCCATCCAGATTTGCATCTTGTCTTGCAAAGGACGCAGATCGTCGGTGCGGGAACGGATTTCCACAACGAAGTCGGGAGCCCCTTCAATAATTCTGGCCCGTTGCTCCGGCGGCAAGGCGTCGTAGCGTTCCCGGGTCATCCAGGCGGCATCAGGCCCCAGTATCGCGCCATTGGGCAGGCGGAAGCGAACCGTTTGGGGATACGCTACGCCAAAGTGAGCAATCTCCCAATTGCACAGAAAAGCGAATGCATATCCTTCTTGTCGGCTACCATGCGCTCCGGTCATAGGCAGTATCAGCAGCTCCCCTTCGGCGTTGACTTCCATATCGTACAGCTCGTTCTGTTCGCAGAACTCAGTGAACCGGGCCGGGAAATCCGGCGCCCGGTGGTCGATGCCCAGCCCGGCCATCTTCAGGCGAATGGCGCCAGCCGGTTCCGCTACGTCGGTGTCGCCCTGGACAGCCACAGCCGGGTCCGCAATCGGTTTCGGTTTGGTGGTCATGGGGTTACTCGACCTCTGCCAGTGATGGCGTACATCATATCATCAGAGTTGCGGAAGCGACGTTTGCCAACGGCAGCGATTGTGCCTACAATGCCTTCCATGCGTATAGTTTCATTATTGCCGAGCGCAACGGAGATAGTGTGTGCCCTGGGGCTGGGGGACGCACTGGTCGGGGTCTCCCATATGTGCGACTATCCGGCCGCCGTCCGTGGTCTGCCGGTAGTCAGTCGCAGCATCCGCAGCAAGTCGCACCTGTCCAGCGCGGAAATCGACGCCATCATCCAACAGGCTCGAGCCACTGGCAACCCGCTGTACATCATCGACGGCGACCTGCTGCGCCGCCTGCGGCCGGACTTGATACTGACGCAGGAATTGTGCGAAGTCTGCGCCGTTGGCGCCGGCTCCGTCTTTGAGACTGCTGCCAAAGCGCTGGATTATTCCCCGGAAATATTGAGCATACGGCCCGCCAGCCTGGACGACATTTTCGACAACATCCGGCGCATCGGCGAGGCCGCCGGAGCGCCCGAAAACGCGGCGCGGCTACTGTCCCGCCTGCGCGAGCGTACCTCTTACGTCGCGCAACACGCCGCCGACCAGCGTCGCCCCAAGGTGTTCTGCATCGACTGGCTGGAGCCGCTGCGCAACACCGGCCAGTGGACGCCGGAGTTGGTGGAATTGGCCGGCGGCGAGGAGGGTCTCGCGGAGAAGTGGGGGAAGTCGCGCGAGGTTGGCTGGGACGAGGTACTGGAATACCAGCCTGACTACGTGATGGTGATGCCCTGCGCCTTCAACATGGACCGCACCATCGCTGAAACGGCCCGCCTGTCGGATTTGCCCCCATGGAACGCCCTGGATGCGGTGCGAGACGGAAGGGTTTATCTGTTTGACGGTCAGATTCCCAGCCGGCACGGCCCCCGCGTCATAGACGTGCTGGAAGGTTTGGCCGAGGCGATGCGCCCGGAGCGGTTCGCCGGACTTACCCAACCGGGTATTTTCCGGCCGGGCTGAGCTGCCCACGCCGGCGGTGTCGGGGCTACCGGCTCGCTAATCTATTTTGTGACGGAGGAACGCGCCGATGGCCTTGTACATGGTATCGCTGGAGCACGCGCCGGAACGCTGCCCCGGTGTGGATTTGGGAGTCCGCGACCGGGTTTTGCGGATGTCGGCGGAACTCACCGAAACGCTGTCCCGTCGTGGCTGCGAGTACCGGGGCGGCTGGGTCGGCAAGTCCTCCCATCAAACCTGGCTGGTCCTGGACGGCCCCGACGCCCACGCCATCGACGATGCGGTCATTGACATGGGCCTGGCCACCTGGAACCGTACCGACATTTACCCCATCATCACCATGGAACAGGCTTTCGGCGGCTTGCCCACCGACTAACATTAAGGCACGCTGACGCGCGACAGGAGAAACGCCATGAGCGAGAATATTTACCATCGCCGCCGCCGGATGTACACTGATCCCGCGGATATTGGCAACAACAAGATGGCTCCGGCGCGTCAGGTTGACATCGGCGCGGTTGCCGACTTCAAGGAGTTGCCGGCCCGGGTGCGGTTGGAAAGCGGGGAAGAGCACTGGCTGGCTAAGGCCCGGGACGGGCAGTACCGCCTGCTGTCCATGGTGTGTCCCCACGCCTGGGGCCGCGTCGTGAAGTGGGACAAGAGCTTCCTGTGCCCCGACCACGGTTGGAGGTTCGAGGAAGGGCAGGGCATCTGCGTCAACGGCCCCCGCGCCCAGCTGTTCTACCACGTGGTAAAAGCGGAAAACGGCCGGCTGATCGCCCAAATCCCCGCCGACAACGACCCATCGGTGGTACACGCTCCGCCACCGGCCTGGGCGATTCCGAAGTAGTGCCGGGCACCGCACGCGACACCGCCTGGCCGACCGGCCTGCATCGGGATGTTGTCCGATATTGGAGCAGACCCGAACCTGATGAGTACGAGGACGATGAAAACTTACATATACCTCTCAGCGCTGTTTTTGGCCCTTTCTTTGGCTGTCTTTGGCGGAAACGTGACGCCGGCGGCGGCCCAAACCACTCCGGCTAACCCAGGGAAGCCGCAGGTAGAGCTCGGCTCAAACCCTGGCGAGGTGATGGTCACCTGGAACGCTGTACCCGAAGCCGCGTACTATCGCATCGGGTGGATTCACAAAGAAGACTACGATGCCGCCGTCGCAGCCGGAGGGGACTGGCGCGAAACGTTCACTTCCGTGGGCGTACCTAATCGGGGGCAGGATTCCTACGTTGCGAAGCGCCTGACTCCGGGGGCTTCGTACTGGTTTATCGTGGGAACCAGCAACGATCTCTACGGCAATCCACAATGGTCGCCCTGGTCCGACCTGATGGAACTTCCTAGTGATGCGCAGGCGTGCGACGGGGACCGGGCCGCTTTGGAAGCTTTGTACAACGCCACCGGCGGCGACAACTGGCGGAACAAACAAAACTGGCTCAGCGATACCCCCATCGGCCAATGGTTCGGCGTATCCACCGACGGCAACGGCTGCGTGCTGGTTCTTTACCTGGACAACAACTACCTGTTCGGCGAGATGCCGCCTGAGTTGGGCAACCTGGCCCACCTGGAAACCCTGGACCTTGACGGGAACTACCTGAGCGGCGAGATACCTGCCGAACTGGGCAACCTGATCAGCCTGACCGTGCTGTCCCTGGACCACAACGATTTGAGCGGGTCTATACCGTCCGAGTTGGGCAAACTCGTCAACCTGACCGATCTTGAGCTGTGGAACAACGATCTGGAAGGCACGATACCGGCCGCATTCAACAACCTGGACGAACTCAGGACACTTGACCTCGACGGCAACCGACTGGAAGGGCAGATACCCCCTGAAATGGGCGGTCTCAGCAACCTCACGGCTCTATGGGTCGGCGACAACCAGTTCACCGGCGAGATACCCGCCGAACTGGGCAATCTAAAGAACCTGACCTTGTTGGGCACGTATCGCAATGACCTGACCGGCGAGATACCCGCCGAGTTGGGCAATATCCCCAACCTGAGAGGGCTGTGGCTCCATGGCAACCGGTTGTCCGGCAAGATACCGTGGCAACTGAGTAATCCTGAAAACAAAAGCCTGAAGTGGCTGTACCTCTTCGACAACGAGTTGTCCGGCAAGATACCTTCGGATCTGGGCAGTCTCGTCAACCTGTCCGTGCTGCGCCTGGAAAACAACCGGTTGACCGGCGAAATACCGCCGGAGTTAGGTAGTCTCGAAAACCTGGGAACTCTGTACCTTTCCAACAATCGGCTGGACGGAGCCATTCCCCCGCAACTGGGCCAGTTGACCGAACTGAAAAACTTGCGTTTGAACAGCAATCGGCTGTCCGGTCAGGTGCCGGCGGAACTGGGCAATCTCCCCAACCTGGAAAGACTGTACCTCCTTGAGAATGAGTTGGAAGGAGCGATCCCGCCGGAACTGGGCCAGTTGGCCGAGTTGAAGGTATTGAACTTCAACCGGAACCGGTTGAGCGGCGCAATACCGCCCGAGCTGGGCAATCTGGCCAACCTGGAAGAGTTGCACCTGGACAACAATATGTTGAGCGGCACGATACCGCCTGAGTTGGGCGATCTGTCCAACCTGGAGCAGCTTCACCTGGACACCAACCAGTTGACTGGCGAGATACCGTCTGAGCTGGTCAATCTGACCAATCTGGAACTCCTGTACATCATCAGGAATGAGTTGGAAGGGTGCATACCGCCGGCATTGCGCGGCGTGGATGAGAATGACCTGGACGAACTCGACCTGCCGAACTGCTAGCGGGACGCGAGGTTACGCAGCACGGTAATGATGTAGGGGCGAATGATTATTCGCCCCTACATGGATTCCGGCTTTCGCCGGAATGACGGTATTCGGTAACGCTATCCGCCGTTCTGCTCCCACAGCGCTTCCAGCACGGCCCCGGGGTTCATGGGCAGGCTCTCCAACCGCGAGCCCGTCGCCCGGGCGATGGCGTTGCCAATGGCGGCCATCGGCGGCACCAGGGATACCTCGCCGACGCCGCGCACGCCCAGGGGATGGCCCGGGTTCGGCACTTCCACGATGACCGTGTCGATCATGGGCAGGTCCAGCGCGGTGGGCATCCGGTAGTCCAGGAAGGACGAGTTGAGCATCTGGCCGCTGTCGTCAAAGAAGTATTCCTCGTTCAGCGCCCAGCCGATGCCCTGCACCGCGCCGCCCTGGATCTGCCCCTCCACGTAGCTGGGGTGGATGGCCTTGCCGCAGTCCTGGATGGCGGTGAAACGGAGCAGGTCAACCTTGCCGGTGTCGGGGTCAACCTCCACGTCGGCGATGTTGATGGCGAAGGCGTTGCCCACGCCGGCCGGGTTGGCCGCGCCGTGCCCGACGACGGGGCCGCCGGTTCCGTTGAGGCGGCGGGCCAACTGATCGAAAGTCATGCGCAGGGCGTCGTCGGACTTGTGGGCCAGGGTGCCGTCTTCCTGGTAGTCCACGTCCTCTACGGGAACGTCCCAGATGCGGGCGGCGCGCTCAATCATCTGGCGGCGCACATCCTCGCCGGCCTGGTAAACGGCGGTGCCCATCTTGAAGGTAACGCCGCTGCCGCCGGCGCCGCTGCTGTAGCCGATGCTGTCGGTATCGACAATGGACGGCTTGATGTTCTCGGCGGGCAGCCCCAGCACCTCGGCCAGTTGCATGGCCATGGCGGCCCGGGAGCCGCCGATGTCCGGCGAGCCTTCAATCAGGCTCACCGTGCCGTCGGGCATCACGCTGGCCACGGCGGTGGCCGGCCCAGTGCCGTTGAACCACGCGCCGGCGGCGATGCCGCGTCCGGTCATGAGACCTGGAGCCGACGGTTCGGGCACCGGCGCGGCAAAGTGCGGGTGTTCCTGGGTAGCCTGCAGGATCTCCTCCATGCCGATGCGGCGGAAGACGGGACCGCCAATCTGCCGGCTGCCCTCCTTGGAGGCGTTCTTGGCGCGGAACTCGATGGGGTCGATATTCAGCTGCTCGCAGAGTTCGTCAATGGCCTGCTCGGCGGCGAAGGACGCGGCCGGCGATCCGGGGGCGCGGTAGGCGGCCGCCTTGGGCACGTTGGTCACCACGTCGTAGCCCTCGACAAAACCGTTTGGGATTTCATAGGGGGCGAACATGGTGCGGCAGCCGCTGGGCACCGGGGAGCCGGGGAAGGCGCCGGCCTCGTAAATCAGGCTGGCCTGGGCCGCCGTGAAGCGTCCGTCGCGGGTGCCGCCGACCTTCACCTTGATGTGACAGCCGGAGGTGGGGCCGGTGCCGGTGAAGACCTCGGTGCGGGTCATGGCGATCTTGACCGGGCGTCCGGTCTTCCGGGCCAGCGCGGCAACCACGGGCTCCAGGTAGCAACCACCCTGACCCTTGCCGCCGAAACCGCCGCCGATCTCCATGGGGACGACGTTGAGCTGGCCAACTGAAATGCCGAGGATTCGGCTGGTGTGGTCACGCAGCGCGAAATGGCCTTGGCTGCTGGCCCAAACCGTTACGGTATCGTCGTTGTTCCAACGAGCGGTGGCCGAGTGCGGCTCGATGTAGCCCTGGTGAACCTGACGGGTGTGGTACTCCCGTTCCACGATGGCGTCGGCTTCGGCGAAGCCCGCTTCCAGATCACCCAGCGTCGCCTGGAAGTGGTTGGATACGTTGGAACCGTCGCCGGCGTCGGCTTCGGCCCACCCGCCGGAACGTTGCGCGGGGTTGGACAGCGTTACCAACCGTTCGTGAACCAGCGGCGCGCCTTGCGCCATGGCTTCCTCTGCGGTCAGCACCGCCGTCAGCACCTCCCAGTCCACGTCGATGAGCGCCAGCGCTTCCTCGGCCAGGTGGGGCGAGTCGGCGGCGATGGCGGCGACGGCATGGCCCTTGTAAAGCGCTTTCTCGCGGGCCATCACGTTGCGGCTGTAGAAGCCGTAGTTGACGGCGGCGCCTTCTTCCTGGTCCTTGATCTCGGCGGAAACCTCTGGAAAGTCTGCGGAGGTGACCACGGCGTGGACGCCGGGCAGAGCTAACGCCCGGCTGGCGTCGATGCCGCGGATGCGGGCGTGGGCGTGGGGGCTACGCAGGATCTTGCCGTGGAGCATCCCCGGCAGGTGGATGTCGGCGGCGTAGCGAGCGCGCCCCATCACCTTGTCCGGCCCGTCATGGCGCACCGGACGAGTGCCCACGACCTTATAGTTTTCATCGGGGTTGGAGAGAACAATGTTGGGTTTGTAGTCAAGCATAAGCGGCTATCTCCCTGTGGACGTAAAAGGCAGTGCGACGGGCGTAATTTACCACAAACGCATGTTGACGGCAGGGACGGCGGCGGTTTGCTAGAATTTGGAACCAGGCCATGCCATACACCACCCTACCGGGAGGGGATGATGACCGCCACTCCATCCGACGCTGAAATTGTCACCATGTCCGCCACCGCATCGGGGGTTCCCGTGCGGGTGGTACCTAACGGGTGGCGTCCCAAGGAGGACTGCCTGACGCTGGCCGTTGACGAGTTGGCTTGGCTGGACCGGTTTAGGGCGCGGCTGCTGGAGGAGTTTTCCGAGGTGGTGCAGGACATCATCGTGTATGGCATTCGCGCACGGGGCTTTGCTGACACGGAGCTAGGGATGAACGTACTGGTGGTGATCAGTGAAGGATGTCCGGAAACCGGCGAGCAAATCAGAGACATTGGGTATGAGGTATCTATGTCGGTTGGGGCTTTTCCTGACGTCCACACTTTGACGCGGGCGGAGTGGGAGAAGACCAAGCGAACCGGCGGGCATTACTATAGTGCGCCCAGCAGTGAAGGTATTAGCGTACTATGAACGTGCCAGCGGCTTTAGCCGAGTGGCAACGAGCGCGGGAAGCCCTGGGCGCAGCCGGTTCGTGCCGGCGCGACGGATACTATGCGGATGCAGTTTTGCGGGCATATTATGCGGTTCTGCACGCTGCCAAAGCAGTGCTTGAATCCAACGGTGTTGGCGCGCCTGGCACTCATGACGGCGTGAGCAACCGGTTCGGTCTGCACATTGCGATGACAGGCTTGATAGAACGAAACTTTGCCTCCGAGATTGGCAGGCTATATGCTCTTCGTAATCAGGCGGACTATGTAGTCGACACCGTATTTAGCGAAACGGGTGCCCAAGATGTGATAGAGCGGGCCGAGGCGTTTCTTAACTGCGTTCATGAATTGCTGACCGTTACCATCCCCGTCGAGCAATTGCGCTGACACGGCGGCGACTATGTCGATCGCCACCGCGTCAGTAACTCAGCCGTTGGAACAGGCGGGCTCTAGCCGCTCTGTCCGTCGTCCCCGTCGGCGTGTCCGTCGCGATGTCCATGGCGTTTGCCGAAGTGCTTGCGGCCAAGTTCGGGCAGCGCCTCGGGACGGTCATCGTGCCATTCGGACAGGGCGTCGGCTTCGTCCTGGGTCAGTTTTTCGTTATCCACCAGTTTGGCCAACCAGCTGTCCACCTTGTCGGAGTCGGAGGTGCCGGCCAATCGAATGGCGAGAGGTCCCGATAATTCAGGGCGATCCTCGAACCAGGTCTTGGCCGCGTTGCCCTCGTCCTCGGTCAGCGTTTCATCGGCTATCAGAGCGTCGATGCGGTCGTCGAACCTGGTTTCGGCCTGCTCGTCAAAGGCGGTCTTGAAAGCGGACCTCAGCGTATCCTGTTCTACACCGACAATCTCGGCGACCCGCGCCAACACGGCGCTGCTGTCACCCTTGCCGTGCCGGTATCCGTCATGACCCGACACATCGTGCCAGCCGTTGCCCAGGGGGTTCCCGGTTGCGCCGGCGGCGAACACGCTGCCGCCCACCAGCCCGATGGACAGCAGGGCTACCGCCCCCACCACCACAAACCACCGCTTTCTTATGCTGCGAATCCTGTTGAACATTGTTGCCTCCTGCGCCGCTGGAGCAGTTTTGTATTGGTTCCGCGGCTTCGATATGTGGAGGATAGGGCGAAAATGTTAAGAAGTTGTGATTGTCCCAAAAATCGCGTCGTCAGGACAGGGGCAGGTCAAAACCGAACCGGCTGCCGGCGCCTTCCTCGCTTTCCGCCCAGATGACGCCGCCGTGGGCTTCCACCAACTGGCGGGCGATGGTGAGGCCGAGGCCGCTCCCCCCGGTAGCCCGGTATCGGGAAGGGTCAGCGCGGTAGAGGCGGTCGAATACGTGGGGCAGAACGTCGGTCGGGATACCAGGGCCGGTATCGGCCACTTCCACCCTGACGGAGTCGCCGTGTTGGGAAGCGGAAAGGGTAACCGCGCCGCCGGGCGGCGCGTGGCGGATGGCGTTGTCCACCAGGTTGCCGACGACCTGCTCAATGCGGATGCGGTCCAGGTTCAACATCGGCAGTGGCTCCTGGGATTGGGCCGCGAGCCGGACCGAAGCGGCCTCGGCACGGGGCCGGAAGGAATCGGCAACCCGGAGGATGATGTCAGAGATGGATTCCGGTTCCGTAACCAGGCGCAGTTCGTTGGCTTCCGATTCGGCCAGCAACCTGAGATCGCTGACCAGGCGATTAAGGTAAAGGGCCTGCTGATGCACGGTGTCAAGAGTGGCAGTGTCGGGTTCCAGCAATCCGTCTTGCAAAGCTTCGATGTGGCCCTGGAGGTTGGCCAGGGGCGTCCGCAGTTCGTGGGCGACGTCTGAAACCATGTTGCGACGCTGCCGCTCGGACTCCTCCAGGGCGTCGGCCATGGCGTTGAAAGCATGGCCCAGTTCCGCGATTTCATCGTTGCCCTTCACCTGGGCCCGGCTTGACAAATCACCGCGGCCCAGCGCTCGCGCCGCTGTGGTGAGGTTGCCGATTGATCTCAGCGCGCGCCGTGAGAGCAACAGCACCATCAGAATGCCCACCCCTACGGCAACGAGACCTGCTATGGTCAAAGACCGCCTGACCGCCTCCGCAAAGCGTGACAGTGGGGGTTCAGCTTGCCCGAACTCCTCCTCGTCCCAGTCTTGGAGAATAATGGGAATGGGTCCGCCATATCTCCGAGTAATCACCGCTGCCGACCCCACCGGCACATCCTCTGAAACTATCGGGGTGAAATGGAGAGGCGGCGGCAGGGGTTGGTGGTCACTATCCGACTCGTGAAAAGTTCGCCAGCCTCGGCCATCGCGCCTATACCGGCGATTCCGGCTATCGCCAACTACATTTCCGTCAGCGTCGAGCACCACAATTTCGCGCTCCGACTGGAAGCTGGCCCGATCAATAAAGTTCTGGGCTCCAGCCCACCCGTCGTTGGAATCGTAAAATTCGGCCAAAGCCACGACGATGCGGTTGGCCCGCACTCGGTCCTGCTCCGCTTGGATATGGACGACTTCGTGGTGCGCGGCGTATCCGGTGAATAGCGCCACCGCGCCGGTGGACAAGGCCAGGATGACGGCGAAACCCAGCGCCAGCCTGAACTGGAGGCCGAAGTGCCACTTACCCATGGCCGAAACGGTAGCCCACGCCGTGGACGGTGTGAACGTAGCGGGGTTTCCTGGCGCTGGGTTCAATCTTGCGGCGCAGGTTGGCGATGTGTACGTCCACCGTGCGGTCGAAGCCGTCGAAGTCGTAGCCGAAAACCCCGTCGATGATCTGGTCGCGTGTGAAAACCCGGCCCGGTTCGCTCGCCAACAAGACCAGAAGACGGAACTCGGTTGGCGTAAGGGAAGGTTCAGTGTCCGCTCGCTGTACCGTCCTCGCCTTGAGGTCTATGGTCAAGTCCTCGTACTCGATAAGGGAAGGCCCGGCGGCTGTGGTTTGCCGGGCGGTGCGACGCAGGACAGCCCGGACGCGAGCTGCCAACTCCCGGGGGCTGAAGGGCTTGAGGATGTAATCGTCGGCGCCCAAATCCAGACCGGCCAGCCGGTCCGCTTCGTCCACCCGCGCGGTGGCCATGATAATTGGGACGTCGGATTCCTCGCGCAGGGTGCGGCACACCTCCATGCCGTCCAACTGAGGCAACATCAAGTCCAGCACAATCAAATCGGGACCCAACTGTCGGGCAGTGCGCAGGCCGCTGATGCCGTCTCCGACAGCGGTAACGCGATGGCCGTCCCGCTCCAGATACAGGCTGACGATGCGGGCGATGCCGGAGTCGTCTTCAATCACCAGGATGTCGCTGGCCATGGTGGCGCCTCTAACGAAGCGGAGTGGCCCGATGGCTGGGCGCCGAAGTGACTGTTGCCGCTAAATACGAAACGCTATGTTGCCAGCTGCATTGCGCTGTCTATCGTCAACTCAAACCGGCTGACGTCGGCGGGACGGTTGCCGGGGTAAGTGGGGAACTTGGGCGGCTTGGTGTCCAACTCCATACCGACTACAGCCGCCTGGGGCACGGTCAGCCACTCTGAGCCGGGCTCTACCAGACAGTTGAATTCCGGCGCGGCCGGCCAGCCGTTGATTGCGCCGGGGACAATGGGGACGTCCAGCCGGAACGGATTATGACTGATAATGCGCGTAGAGGTGAACAGCACATTAATGCTTTCCACTGTCTCGGTGTGAGGATTGAGCCTGGCTACCACCATGTCCTCTATATCGTCCGAATCTTGACCTAGATAAGGCCGGCATATTTCAACTGAGAGAATGTCGCCAATTCGGTCGTATTGGAAAGTCAATTTCGTTGGCATATCGTCTCTCCTCTTGGCAACCTGCCGGCAATGTAAGCGGTAACAATCCAGTCACGAGGGGTAGGATCGCGTACCACGGCAACAATCACGTAGTTACCCAGGTCATCATACCAACGGCAAAATGGATAGGAAATGCCGGAGTCATTCTCCCTGCGCAGTATGAGGTCAGGGTCGGCCAAAGTGGACGCGATGAGGTGAAGGCGGCCTGGGAGCAACTCGGAATGTTCGGCCAGAATATGATGTTCTCGTTCTTCATTAAGCTCTACCAAGCCACCTAAATAGGGACATTGGAAGTAGTTCACGTTGTACCTTCCGCGGCTGATCCATCGTATCAGACCGGCAGTATCGGAGGCGCTTCCTCCGGCAGGGTTACGTCGCGCAGCGAAAGATGGCTCCCGTCAGTGAACCACGGGTTGCGCGGGTCGCGGGAGGGCAACTGGACGGTGGCCATACCGGGTGCCGTAACTTCGCCCCGCTGGTTTTCGGCCCAGATGTCCACGTCCACCAGGGTGTTGCCGTTGTGGATATACTTGCGGGCGACACGGCCCTTGCAGAACTGGGTGTCGCCATACACGTTGAAGCGGCGGGTTTCCACGCGCAGCCGCTTCAGGAAAGCGTCGTCGCCCATCCAGTTGGTCATCAGCGTGCCCAACCAGGACACACGCTGGGGGCCGTAATCGTAGGCGCCTGGCACTCCGACGGCCTCGGCCACGGAATCGCGCAGATGGCCGATTCCGGTGTACTCCAAACCGCCGCCTGATTCGGGATTGCGGAAAAAATGGTTGGGGTGTCGCATGGCCTCTCGGAGCAGCACGCCGTGGGCGCTGGAACGTCCGGTGCCCACCAGGAACGCGCTCACGTCCTGTAACGACAGAGGGCCGCGCACTACGGTAGGCAGCTCCTCGCCGATCTCCGTGTCCTCCCAGTAGCGGGGCTGACCGCCCCGGGCGGTCTCGTTGAGCACCTGCTCGTCGATGGTGGCCAGTTCATTCTCAGTGTACTCGTGGCGCTTGGGCACGTCGGCGTACTTGCCTCGCTCCCGCGAGGCGCGACGCTGGTGGCGGGTGCACCAGCCGACCACCCGGGCCACCACCTCGTCCCGCTGGTTGGAGTAGATGGTCTCCACGTACTGAATGACCAACCGTCCCGAATAGGCGCTCTGTTTTTCCTGCACGTCCAGCACCCGTTCCACGCAGTTCACAGCGTCGCCGGGCCGCAGCGCTCGGAAAAACTCCCAGTCGTTGCCGGCAAAGAAGCCATGAACGCCCGGCAGTCCCCAGCGGGTCCGTCCCGACCAGTGGCGCATATAGGGGGCGCAGGGATGACCGATGACGCTGCCATACTTGGAATACGCAGCGTATTCCTGGTCGCGGAAGAGGGGGTTAGCGTCGCCGATGCCGTTGACGAAGTTGAGCATGGTGTCCAGGTTGGCTTGGCGGACGTACTGCTCCGTCCGCATCCGCACGCCGATCATGGCGCGGGCGGCGGCCAGGGCCTCGTCGGATATGCCGCCTTCGACTTCGGGAAGTGTTTCTACGACCTGTTGCTGGGGTTGCTGTTGTGTCATTTTTCCTCTACCTCTTGGGGAACTCCGGTCGGTTCTTCAAACACGCCGCTGATGAATATCAATGCCACGAATGCCATTACTACGCCCAATAACAATAAAGGGCCCAGTGCTACCTGACGGCCTGTGACCGGAGATTCCTGCGTAAAAATTTTGCCAACCGTGACCACAACCGACGCATAGCTAATCATACCGCCCGCTCCGCAAATCAGTTTCAGCGCAGCCTAAAACCGGGCCGGCCCCTGCAAATCCGGCAGGCTGGCAATGGTAGGGAAATCGACGCCGAAAAGCCCGAATCCGATTGCTGCCGTAGCGATAGCGAGAATGGTAAGCGACAGTGACTGAAAATGCTGTGACTGCTGATTTACCGGCTTCACCACTGCCAGCGGTCCCCGCGAAGGTCGTGACGTATGCAGTAGGTGAGCAGTCCCAGTCCAAAAAACAGCAGCGATACCATCAGGGCCAGACCCAGCCACAGGTTTCCGGCGTAGGGTATTTCAGCCAGTATCAGGACCAGCAACACGATAGGCGCAATGGGCAGCACGATGGCCAGCGTAGCTTGCAGTCCCAAAGCCCGCAGGTAGCTGTCTTTGCGGATTTTCATCATCGTTGCAGCCCGGGGATTGGCAAGAAACTCGCCAATGACGCCGGGGCTGCTGCTAGTACACCACCTGCCGCGTCGCCAGCTCGGCCAGTTCGCCATCGTTCATCCCCAGCATACCACATAGCACTTGCCGGTTGTGTTCGCCCATCAGCGGGGCGTGGCGCCGTACCGACGAAGGGGTCTTGCTCAAGCCCCACATCAGGTTGAAGATGGGTTCCGCTCCCAGTGACGGATGGTCAATATCGTTGTACAGGCCACGCTCCATGAAATGAGGGTGGAAGAGCCGTTCCTCGGCGCTCAACACCGGAGCGGCGGCCACGCCGTGTTGTTGCAGCAAGTCGGTCAGCGCGTCGGGATCGCGCTGCGCCGTCCATTGGGACAGCAGCGCGTCCAGCTCCCGCCGGTGTCGCTGGCGGCGGTATTGGCTGCGGAACCGGTCGTCGTCGGCCCACGCCGGGTTGCCCATGGCGCTCACCAGGCTCTGCCATTCGCGTTCCGACGCGACGGCGATGGATACCCACTTGTCCTCGCCGGCGCAAGGGTAGTTTCCATATGGAACCATCGTCGGGTCGTAGTTCCCGCTGGGTCGCAAAGAGCGCCCGGTCAGCGCGTGTTCCATCAGCCCGACCCCTTGCGTAACCACCGTGGCCCGCAGCATGGACACGTCGATGTATTGCCCCTGTCCGGTTCGCTGGCGGTTGTACAGGGCGGAGACGATGGCGAATACGGCGTGCAGCGCGCCGCAGATGTCGCCAAAGGCGTGCTTGAGCCCCAGCGGCCCCCCGCCCTCGTAGCCCATGGTGCTGTCCAGTCCCGACAGCGATCCTATGGACGGCGCGTAGGCGCGCAGATCTCGCAGCGGTCCCTCCTGGCCCGTGGAGGAAATGGAGGCCATGATGATGTCGGGTTTGATGCCGCGCAGGGTTTCGTACCCCAAGCCCAGCCGGTCCATCACGCCGGGCGAGAAGTTCTCGATCACCACGTCGCAGCGGGAAACCAACCTTTTCGCCAGTTCCACTGCATCCGGTTCGCTGATGTTCAGGGTTACGCTGAGCTTGCCCCGGTTCACGTTGTGGAACATGGGGTTCTGCTCCGGGTCGGGCTGATCGCCGACGATGGGCCGGCCCATGCGCATGTAGTCCAGACGTTGCCGGGTTTCCACCTTGATGACCTCGGCGCCCATATCGGCCAGGACCATGCCGGGCAATGCGCCGGCCAATACCCAGCCGAAGTCCAGCACCCGGTACCCGGCCAGCGCTCCGTCGTTGGTTGGGGTGGCGCTTCTGTCGCCGTTTGTCGATGAGGTCATAATCCGGGTTTCCTATGTTTGTCGCGGCGGCACGATCCATGCCGCCACTGCCGGCATCACGGCGAGCGCTCCGGCCGCCGCGATTTTGGTGTAGTTGCCGCCGTACACCAGGCTCAGCGTCCACAGCAACGCGAAGGCGATGGCTCCGACGATGATCCCGGCGATGATGATGACGTCGGGCCGGTGATTTTTGCGCAGGGCGATCTGCCGGGCAATCAGGCAACTGCCCAGGAACACCACGACGCAAATGATGGCGATGCGGATCAGCGACATACCACTACCTTACCTATCAGATTATGCCCGTCTGATATAGTTTGACCAACTCCTCGCCGGTATAGCCGAGTTCGTCGCACAGCACGTCCCGATTGTGTTGTCCCAGCGTCGGTGCTGGCGAATGGGGCGTGACACCGGCGTCGCTCAGACGGTAGGGTACTCCGGGGTAGGTCACCGGGCCGGTGTCGTCGCGCTCGATAACCACGAAGAGGTCGGCCAGCGAAGGGTCGGCGCGCACTTCGTCGTAGGTGCGCACCGGAGCCAGCGGGATGCGATGCTCCAGGGCGATCTCCAGTAGTTCCGCCTTGGTATAGTCGGCCAACCAGGCTTCGACGTAGCCGTCCACCTCGTCGGCGTAAAGGTTATTCATCGTCGTGCGGTTGCGCAAACGCTGTTCCTGCGACCATTCCGGGTTGCCCATTACCTGCAGCAGGCGACCCCACTGCCGGCCCTCCGGCGAACCGACAAAGATATGCCCGTCCTTGCAGCGCAGGATGCAGTTGGGGTAGGGAAAATCCAGCGCGTGGTGGCCGGTGCGGCGGGTTACTCGCCACTCGTACACGGCCATCAGCGCCTCTGGGCCGTTGTACAGGCCGGCCATGGTCTCTGCCTCGGCAATGTCGATGTGCTGCCCGCCGTGGGTGTCGCGGCCCAGCAATGCCATCACGATGGCCGACGCGGCGGCCATGCCGGCGAAGTAACCAACCTCTGGCGTCCCGAAGGTCAGCGGCTCCCGGTCGGCTTCACCCAATCCCTCGCAGATGCCGCCGGCCGCCGCCAGGTTGATGTCGTAAGCCTTGTAATCCCGCCACGGGCCGGACAAGCCCCACGGGCTGATGCTGGCCATGACCAAGTTTGGGTTGTCAGCCGCCAGCGCGTCGTAATCCAGTCCCAACCGCTCCATATCTGACGGCGGCACGTTGTGTACCACCACGTCGCTTGCGGCGACCAGGCGACGCATGATGCTGCGCCCGGTGGGAGTCTCCAGATTGGCGGTGATGCCCTGCTTATTGGCGTTGAGGTAGAGGAACAGGCCGCTCCGCTCCGGGTGGGGTATGTCATCAGGCCAGGGACCGTAACGGCGGGCGGGTTCGCCCACCCCCGAGGGTTCCAGCTTGACCACGCGCGCGCCGGCGTCGGCCAGCAGCTTGCCGCAATAGGGCGCGGACAGCATACCGCCGATTTCGAGGACGCGGAGGCTGGAAAGGAGGGAGTAGGTCATAACGACACGAATATTAAGGGTTGGGAGTAGTCATCCGCAGAGTGTGGTTAAAGATTTCGTCAAAGAACTCGGATTGCAAATTTTCGCTTGCCAGTAATTCAACAAGCAGAAAGTCCTTTTCAAACAAGCGGCTTTGGTCAAGTCGTCGTCGCATTTCGGGCGTGATTACGCCGGCGACGAGAAAATTCTTGCAACGCCGATTGACCTCTATCGCTGCTTGGGCGGATTTTTCAGCGGCCCCCAAGCGCTCCAGAGCGCCGGCAGGGTCGATGCCACCCTTAACCTCGATGGTGGCTTCAAGTGAATCGACCTGACGAAAAGCGACGTCGGGTTCTGAACTGAACGTCATCACGAAATCGTCCTGCAATCTGAATTCGCCATTGCCGGGAGCAGCCGGCAGCGAATCGGCATCGGGATATTCCGGCGCTAACAGCAAGGCATTCTCAAACAGATATTGCAACAGCAGACGACGAATTCGCTGCTCCGGGAGCCGACCAATCGTATTCCGCATCGAACCATCGAAGGTTATACCCAGCGACGCGATTATATTGCGGTAGCCGTTTTCCAGAGTCCAGTCCGTGGTGTTTTCTATGATTGACGAAATTACGCTGTTGTACAATCCCGCAACTTGCCCGGCGGCATCTGCCGTTACCCGCGGCTTGCGCCGTCTCTCGTCCGGAGGAGACTCCCAATTGACCACCGAGCGCGCCTGATTTTGCACTTCCTTTAGGGAAAGTCCACCAATGCCTCGGTAGTACAGTGATACGAAAGGCTCTTCCACCAGCATATCGGGATGACAGAATACACTGACCGGATTTAGCCGCAAGTTACGCACATGTTCCCACGCGCCTTGGGAAATCAAGTATGACTCAATGGGATCGGCAAAGCCGAAGCGGCTTCCCAGCGATGCCACCGCAAGGCGCACTCGCATATCCAAACGCCGTTGCAGGCTGCCAGTCAAGTTCTGTGAGCGCAGCTGACTGAGCAACCGCCGGTAATCGCTGCTCATCTCCGTACCCACCAATAGATACACTTCCTCAGTTCCCTGCGGCCAAAGCGCCCCATCTGTTGGCTGGCGTTGCCCTTGCCCCGGGCCAGCGTCCAGATTGCCTTGGTGTGAAACCCGCATTGCTCGGCAAGGTCGGACAGTATCAAATCCACCGGCACTTCCTCGCCGTGGTATTGCACATTGTCGTTCACCATAAACACTGACGCACCGGGCCGGCAAACCCGCGATAATTCGGAGATAACCACCGTCATCTCCATGAAATAATTCCGCACCAACCGTATCACGTGCGGGTTGGGCAACTCGCCTCTCTGATTGGCCCCCTCCAATGCGTCCGTTATTTCCGCAATCGCCGCGTGACAGTCAAATCGGGCCAACGAGTCGCCGTGATCAGCCGCAAGTTGCTCCCGCTTGGAACGGTTCTCAACGGTGGCTGAAAGCAAACGCTGGCGTAGGGCGCTGATGCCCTGGTTATCGTAGCCCAGCCAAGCCAGTTCCAACGCGTAGGTGCGAGTGTAGTCGTAGCGATTGGCGTAAGGCGGTGAGGTAATCACAGCGTCAACGGAATCAGTGGGCAATTCCGCTATAGCATCGTAACAGGAACTTTCAATAATCCGTACATAGTTATTCGCGTAATGTCCGGCCAGCGTCGGTAAGTCCGCGGCGATATTGTCAATTCTGTTGCGTAGGGACGCATCGTAAGGGAGTACGTGCCGTTTTTCCATCTTGGCCTTGAGCTGGCGTCCGGAGCGATGATCCCAGCGCAGGTACTGGCCGTCTTTACTGGTCCAGCTGGCATCTTCCAGAGCCGCCATCGCTGCCAGGGCGAGCAACTCGGTTTCCGGCGTTGCTTCGGTCCGTCGCAGCCAGTTACGGGCGGCTGCAATCGCAACCTCGCTGTCCGGAGGGAATGCCTTTTCGGTGATGCGAATGTGGGGAAACCAATCCGCTGGTGGCGCATCGACTGCTGTTGCGACATGATTCAGAAAAGCCATCGCCTGCCGCTCAAACCCCGGCCGATCAATGTCGGCAAGGGCCAACAGGGCGTTAGCGATTTTAACCCCTACCGGCAGAATCTCGATGCCAATTCCCTGCCATCCAGCCCGCGCCGCCGTAATCGGCGCAATGCCCGTGCCGGCGAACGGGTCGAGCAATTGCCCCCGGTTTCCCACAAAACCCAACAGGTAGCGCACCAGCGCAGCACTGAACCCCTCCTTGAACTTGAACCACCGAAATCCCGGAGTGTGTCTATTGGATTGCCAGGAAACCAGCGAACGCGACAGGTCGGGATTGACAGTGATGCGGTCAGCGAAACGCGCCAGCAATTTACCCCGTTGATATGTATCCACAGCATCTCCGGCGGAACCGTTGGCGGAGAACTCCGGCAATGAGTGAGAGCCACTAATGGCGCCAAGCAAACTTGTCATAGTGTATTGGCCGCGTCATCCGTTTTCATCTGTCATCCGACGATGGGCAAGTTTCACGCAGCGCCGCGCGTCGCGTCAACCCCGTGGCGGTCAGTATGTTACACTGCCGCTATCAGTTTCAATGCTCACATCACCCACCCTTACCCCCACCCAGGAGGTCCGTTATGCCCAGCAAGAAGCGCGGCACCGGCTTGATGATGGTCTGGTGCGAAGTCCCCGCCGACGTTGAGGAAGAGTTCAACCAGTGGTACAACACCGAGCACTTGCAGGAGTTGCTGGCCGTGCCCGGCGTGCTCAACGCCGCCCGCTACGAGGCCACCAGCAGCGGCCCCAAGCACCTGGCGATGTATGAGCTGGAATCCGCCGACGTGATCAACACCGACGCCTTCAAAAACCGGCCACCCACCCCATGGGGACAGAAGGTCGGCCCGCGGGCTGTCGCTACCACCCTCATCAACAACGTGTACACGATGATCCACCCTGCCGATCTGTCCGATGCCCTGGCCAACGCCGATATGTCGCCAGCTTTGCAGATCGGGCGCATGGACGTGCCGGCGTCCAACGACGAGGAATGGAACAACTGGTACTCCACTGTGTACGTGCCCAACTACGAGAAGGTCCCCGGCTGCATTCGCGGCCGGCGCTGGAAGGCCGTGCGCGGCGAGCCGTCCTATGCCACAGTGTACGAGTTGGCAGACCCGCAGGTGTCGTCCACCCCGGCCTGGCTGGAGCAGCGGGAAGCCCATCCCGACAACCCCCGAATGCGGGACGTCATGACCCACGCCCCCGGCTCGCCGGGCATCTGGCGCAAGACCTTCCAACCGTAACCACCGCAGGGAGAGCCGATAGCGTACAATGTAGGGGCGAATAATTATTCGCCCCTACATTATTGTCACCAGGGTCGGCCACAAGTGTCCGGTTACGCCATCAATAAGTTGCTGCTGCTAGCGTTGGCGGCGCTTCTGCCGCTGCTGACCGCTTCCTTGTTCTGGCCGCCATCGGTCGCGGCTCAGGACATCGTTGGCGAGGGGACGCGCCGCGCCGAATCCGTAGCCGGCCCGTACACCGTTGTGGTTGACGCCCAGATGCTCCCGTCGTTGCAGTCGGCGCAGTTCTTCATCCGCGTGACCGAAACCGCCACGGCAGCGCCGGCGGACGACGTCACGGTCACCATCATGACCACCTGGAGCGGCGGCGACGCAACCGGCGAAAACGTCGCCCTCAGCCCCAATGTCCCCGGCTTCTATGCCGCAACCCTCACCTTTGATCCGGGCCGCTGGGAGACGGTTGTGCTGATCGAACCGCCCGGTGGCGGCTCCTACGGCGCGGACGGCTTCGTTTTCGAAATCCCGGAGCCTTCCCGCAACCTGGAAGCCGGTTTCGTTTTTCTCGGCGTGTCGGTGGTCCTGATGGCCGGCGCCGGATACCTGGTGTGGCGTATCCGCCAGGCGCAAAGGGCGCGAAACGCCGGATCTGAGGAAACGGCGATATGAACATCGCGTCATCAATCCGTATGGGGCGTTGGATGGTTGGCGCTTCGGTAGGCGGGCTGGCCGCCCTGGCCCTGGGCGTCGGCGCGGCGTCGGCTCACCAGGGCATACCGCCGGGCCAGACGCCGGCGACGGCTTGGGGATTCGTCACCAATCCGGTTCCCAGCCTGTTCCTGCTGGCGGCGGTGTACTTCTACATCAACGGGCTGAACAACTGGCCCAACCAGACGCACCCCATCAACATCTGGCAGAAAGCCAGTTTCTTCGCCGGCATCCTAGTCCTTTTCTTCGCCCTGCAATCCCCCATGGAGCCGCTGGCGGAGCACTATTTCTCCATTCACCAGGTGCAGCACCTGCTGGTCCGCATGGTGGGGCCGTTGCTGATCCTGCTGGGGGCGCCGCTAACTCCCATGCTGCGGGGGATGCCGCCCTGGTTGCGTCAAAATGTGATACGCCGGATCGTTCGCCAACCGGCCGCCCGGTGGGTGTACGGCAAAATCACCAACCCCGTATTCACGGTGGTAACGTTTCTCGCGCTCCTGTACTTCTGGCAAGCGCCGGGTCCCCACGACCTGGCGGTGCATAACGATTGGGTGCACGAACTGATGCACGGGACCATGCTCATCAGCGGGTTCCTCTTCTGGTGGATCGTGATTGATCCGAAACCCCATCGTTCCCGCCTTCACTACGGCCTGCGGGTGCTGTATCTGGGCCTCATCGTGCTGCCCAACACCCTGCTGGGCGCGGCCATCGTCTTCCAGGAAGAATTGATCTACTCGGCCTACCAGGAACTACCTCGTCCCTGGGAAGGCTTTTCGTACCAGTCTGACCAAATTTTAGGCGGGCTGATGCTGTGGGTGCCGGGCGACATGATGAGCATCATCGCGGCCGGCATCGTGATGTTCATGTGGTACCAGCGCGAAATGGCAGAAAATCCCAACCCGCCCATGCCTGTCCCGGCAGAGCCGGCAGGAGAAGACGATGATATGTCTGCTTCAAAGTAATCGTCAGAATCAGGATTTTCAAGATTATAGAATTGGCAGGATTGGGGGAACGTAATCCCGAAAATCTTAAAATCCGGTAAATCCTGATTCTGACAATTGCTCCAGTATGGACTTTGGAGAGTGTCTAGGCTTTACGGCTTTCAAATTGACCGCCTGCATCGTCGGATTGTAGGATACTGCCCGCTAGTACCCTTCAGAAACTTTCGGCTGGTGATTAATGGCTAACCGTAACGGAAATCAGCATCGCCCCGAACCACGCTTTGACTGGTTTATCCCCATTGACGGCGACGGCGACCGGGCCGGCACGCTGCGGGCGCAACGCCCGCCGACGTTCGACTACCTCCGCAAGGTGGCCGAAACCGCCGAGGATTGCGGGTTTTATTCCATGCTCATCCCCACTCGGTTTGCCAACGGCCTGTTCGCCGAGGACGCGCCGCTGGCCGAAACCTGGACCACCGCCACGGCCCTGGCGGCCGTCACGTCGCGGATCCGCTTTCTGGTCGCAGTCCGGCCCGGCTTCATCACCCTGGGCCTGTTCGCGCAGATGGCGGCGGCATTCCACCAGATCTCCGGCGGCCGGCTGGACATCAATATCGTGCCCGGCGGCATCCAGAACGATTTCGAGCGCGTTGGAGAGGTCAGCGACCACGCCACCCGCTACGAGCGCGCCGAGGAGTTCATCGAGGCCTGCCGCGCCCTGTGGCGGCAACCCCAGCCCGTGAGCTACGCCGGCGATTTCTACCGGCTGGAAGGAGCCTACTGCGCGCCGGCCCCGGGCGATGACGCGCCTCGTTTCTATCTGGGCGGCGCCTCGCCCCGCGCCCTCGGCCTCTCGGCCCGCCAGGCCGACGTGCATTTGGGCTGGATCGAGCCGGTGGAAGACACTGCCCAGCGCATCGCCGACCTGCGGGAGCAGAGCGACGCCACCGGGCGCCCGGTGAAGTTGGGCCTCCGCACCCATCTGGTCATTCGGGATGACGAAGAGGAGGCGTGGGCCTCCGCCCGCAGCCTCATTGCCGACGCTGCCCCGGAGGTCAAGGCGCAACGCCAGTCCGCCATCGCCGGCACTCCCATGGTGGGCCAGCAGGCCCAGGCGCGGGAGGCCGAAGACCATCGCCTCGCCCGACACCTGTGGAACGGCTTGTCGGAGGTGCGGGTCAACTGCGGCAGCGCCCTGGTGGGCACGCCCGACCAGGTGGCCGACGAACTGCTGGCCTACTGGCGTCTGGGCATCGACGAATTCATCCTGAGCGGTTTCCCCCACGTGGAAGAATGCCACCGCGCCGCCGACGAGTTGTTGCCCCGTCTGCGCCAACGGATCGAGGCGGAACGGGCATGATGACATACTGGCAGGGGTCGTCGGGTACCACCGTAGGGGCGAATAATCATTCGCCCCTACTGCCGCAGGCTACGCGATGATTCGCAGCTTCGGCTTACTGCTCTGGCTTTTGCCGCGCCGGATGCGCTCGGCGTGGGGCCTCCTGGCGGTGACCGCCTTCGGCGTGCTGGCGGCGGTGACCATCATGGCCCTGGGCGCCATGTACTCCCAGGCATTGGCCGAGGCCGGGTTGCGTCACTCCCTGGCCGTCACGTCGGCTACCGTGATCAACACGCAGATTGTCGTGCGCAACCGTCCCCTGGGGCCGGAGGACTACGCCGCGCTGCGCACCGACATCGAAGCCATTATCGACGATACGGTAGGCTACTTGCGACGGGATCAGAACCGCTACGCTAAGATGCTGCCCACCCTGCCCTTTACGCAGGTGGGCGCGCCCTTCGGCATAAACGACGTTCCGCTGGGACGGCCCTTTTTCCAGACGGGATTTACCGAGCATTCCCGCCTCCTCGAAGGCCGCTGGCCGTCTGACGCGATTACAAGAGACCCGGCCGGGTGCGCCAATCTTGAGGATGGTTGTCCCCGCGTGGAGGGCGTGCTGGGCCTGGATACGTCGCGGCTGATGGGTTGGGGCGTCGGCAAGGAAGCCTGGCTGGTAGTGTTCCCGGCGGACGACGAGACCCGCCCGCAATACATCGCCGTTACCATCGTGGGAATCGCGGAAGCCATTGACCCCAGGGCGGAATATTGGATGGGTTCCGCAGACCATTTCCGCATGGGCGACTGGGAAGGCCGTCCCGTGGCGCCCATCTATGTGACGGAGAACATCTACTTCAACGCCATCGGCAAGGATTACCCCACGTTGGTGGGCGATTACGGCTGGTTCGTGTACATCAACCCCGACGTCATCACCGCCGGCACGGTGCAGGACACTCGAGACAATCTGACCGCCCTGGAAACGGACATCAACAGCCGCTTCCCCCGTTCCTACATCATCACCGGGCTGGAAAACAGCCGCAACACCGGCCTGCTGGCGACCTATCAACGGGAGCTGACACTGGCCCGCGCGCCGTTGTTCCTGTTCATTTCCCTGGTAGTGGTGGTCATTTTGTACTTCCTCGCTCTGGCCGTCGGCCTGCTGGCCGGCGCGCGGTCCGCCGAGTCGTCGATGCTGCGCAGCCGGGGGGCCAGCGTCGGTCAGGTGGGCGGCCTGCTGGCGGTGGGCGAGGGCCTGGTCGTGTTGGCCGCGACCATCGTGGGGCCGTTGATCGCATGGGCTATCGGCGGTCTGCTGGTTGAGACCATAAATCCGGCGGCCCGGGCCGGCGCGGGAGAAACACCGTTGGTCGTGTCGCTGTCCTGGCAGATGTACGCCATGGGGGCAGTAGGCGGCCTGCTCAGCCTGGCCGTGTTGACGGTGGCCGGCGGCAGCCTGGCCCGTCTGGGCATCCTGGATTTCCTGCGCGCCCGCGCCCGTCCGCCGTCGGCCCCCTGGATACAGCGTTACTATATTGACGTGCTGGCCGTGATCGCCCTCGCCGTCCTCATCTGGCAGATCCGGCAGCGGGGCGGATTCGTGGAAGGCGAACTGACCGGCCGAGGGCCGTCGTTGGACCCGTCGCTGTTGCTGGCGCCGTCGGCGGCATTACTCACGTTGGCCTTCCTCCTGCTGCGGGCTTTGCCGTGGATCATGACCGGTACGGCCTGGGCGGCGCAGCGGACGGCTCCGGCCTGGGTCGCGCTGTCGCTGCGCCGGATGGCGCGGCACCCGCTGCCCTATGCTTCGCTGACGGTAGTGGTCACGCTGGCGGCGGCGCTGGGCGTGTTCGCCGGGTCGTTCCAGACCACTTTGGCCCTCAGCGAGGCGGATCAGGCCAAGCACCGCATCGGCGGCGACATCACCCTCGGCGGCACCAGCTTCATCGGTCGCACCGCCGAGGAGCGCATTGCCAGGTTGAACGCCGTTGACGGCGTGGAAGCGGTTAGCCCGGTCATACGGGAAGCGGTGGGCTTCGTAGATGGCCCAACCCAGCGCGGCACCGTGCTGGGCGTAGATCCCCTCACCATCCATCAAACCTCCTGGTGGCGGGATGACTTCGCCGACGACGAGCCGGCGCCGCTGGATACGCTGATGGCGCCTCTGCGCCGCACCCTGGCGCCCCTGGAGGCCGGCATCGCCTTGCCCGAAGGCACGGATCGGGTCGGCATTTGGGTCCGGCGCGATGACGGCGAAAACCTCGGTTCAGCCGTTCCGCTGCCCACCTACCGCCTCTGGATGCGCATCGGCAACGAACGCGGTTTTTATCGCAACCTGGAGTTGGGGACGCTGGCGCCCTTCCAGGGTGACGCATCGAGAGGCGACGGGTGGCAGGAACTGATCGCGTCGTTCCCCGAGGAGAGCATCACCGCCTTGGCCGATGACCGGTGGCGGGTGGTGGCGGTGTTCCTGTCGGGAGATTCCTTCGCCCGTACCCCGCCGGGGGGATTGTCCTTCGATGACGTCACCGCCTATGGTTCGGGCCTGCCGGCGTCAGGGGAAGTCGTGGAGGGATTTGAAGATGTCGGCCCCTGGGAGGCGCTCCCCCAGGGTGGCAACGTAACCGACCGACTGGAACGCAACCCGGAGGCGGCGCGCACCGGAGACAACGGCTTGTCTATCATCTGGGAAGAGCCGTTGGGACGCTCGCCCCGGGGCATCGTGATCCCGCCGGGGCCCCTGCCCCTGCCGGCCGTGGCTGGGCCGGGCTTCACGCCGGGGCAGCCGGTGCGGTTCACCGTTGACGGATACATCGTGCCCGCCCAGGTTGCCAGCACGGTGAACCACTACCCGACGCTGGACTCCCGACGGTCGTTCCTGGTGGTGTCGGTCCACGAGTTGCGGGCGTGGCTGGCCCAGGCGCCCGGCGCCCAGACCATCACGCCCGATGAATGGTGGTTCGGCTTGGCCGAGGACGCCGACCGGGAAGCCGCCGCCGCCGCCATACTGGACGTGGGCTACCGCCTCTCGTTCCTGCGGGACCGGGACGGAGCGGTGGACCTGGCTACCCGCAACCCGTTGGCCGGCGGCGCGTGGGACGCCCTCACCGGCATCGGACTGGCCGCGTTGGCGCTGGCGGTAGGTCTCGCGTTGTGCGCCCACGCCGCGGTGGCCGTCCGGGAGCAGCGGGTGGATATGTCGGTGGGCGCCGCGCTGGGACTGCCCCGTTGGCAGCGATTCGCGGGACTGGCCCTGGAACGCGCCATCATCGCCGTTTTGGGCATCGTGGTAGGCGGTCTGTCCGGCTGGGCGCTGGCCCGCTGGACCCTGGGCGAACTGGCCGGCAACGCGGCCGGCGGCCCGGTCACCCCGCCAATTGTATTCGTAGCCCAGGGGCCGTGGCTGGCGGCCACGTTCCTCTGCCTGGTCATCGGAGCGGCGGCGGCCATCACCCTGGCCGGCGCGGTGGCCGCTCGGCTGCGCCCGCCGGAAGTGCTGCGCGAGGCGGAGTAAGTGGAGCGATCGGGGCGGCATTGCACGCTGCATATTTCTTTCTATGATGCGAAGCCGTTGCGTAACTAGTCAGGAGGGCATTACCATACTGGATGAACCACTAAACCGCGAGGCGGACCATGGCTACTTTGACTCACTACCTACCCTCCGTCGATGAACTGATTAGCCGTGGCTGGATTATCATTTACGATGAAGATGCCGACGATGCCATCGCGATCAGGTCGGTCATTCGTCAGTGGGACGAACTGACCTGGGCCGAGCAAACGTACTACCGCGCTAAGTACGGTTTTGACGAAAGGGGCGTACTGGACATTAGCTTGCCGCTGGTCAAAGTGGCGCCCGGCCCGCGTGCTGGTTGCTTTTGCCCCAACACTAACGCCAACCCCGGCGAGTTCCCCACACCGGATGTTTCCATGCAGGGCTCAGATAACCGCTTGAAAGCAATCTTGGAGAAGAGTCGCATTGCGGTGCATCGCAATCGCTATGATGATTCGGCTCTGACGCACGTTGGCCCGGACAACACGCTGATCCTCACCAACGCGGCCGGATGGGGGCCACCACTAACCGAACCTTACGGCTACGCCGAGCTGGATGATAGATACATTTGCATTTGGGAATATAGCCTCGATACCTGGGGTACCGAGGCTCCATGGTGGGCAGACCCGGATGATTACGAGCATTGCACGTTCTGGTATGGAGATCCCTAACTATGCCTGCGGCATCCGGCTGGACACGGCAGCAATTGTTAGTGGCTTTTGCGCTGTACTGTCGCTTACCCTTTGGAAGATTACATTACCGGAACCCGGAAATCGTCCGGTTCGCGAATGCCATCGGGCGGTCTCCATCGGCGTTAGCAATGAAGCTCACTAACATTGCGAGCCTAGACCCGGCAATTACATCCACAGGCCGCGCCGGGTTGAGAAGGGCATCAGCTAATGACCGCGCAATGTGGTAGGAAATGCAAAGCGATTGGGAGGGTTTTGCCGTGGAGTCCCAGCGGGCCGTTAGCGAAACGATGAATGCGGCAGAGCCTGATGACGAAGCTGTGGCAGAAGCGAATGCGGACCGTGTTGGAGAGGACCGCTCTGTGCAGACCACGGCGCGCATCGGTCAAAGTTTCTTCCGTGCAACGGTATTGAGCGCTTATAACGGACGATGTTGCATCACTGGATTGTCATTGCCCACTTTGCTAAGAGCAGGCCACATCATTCCTTGGCACGTAGATGAATCTAACCGGGTGAACCCTAGAAACGGTCTGTTACTGTCTGTGTTGCACGAGAGGGCTTTCGACGCCGGCCTGATTACCATTAACGACGATATGACGGTTCGCGTATCCTGCAGGCAGGCCGTGGACAACGACGATTTCTACACAACGTCCATCTCACGATATGATCAACAGCCGATTTATCTTCCTGAAAAATTTGGCCCTGATCAAAAGTTTCTCGCTTGGCACCGAGAAAATATCTTTCAACAATAAGAATATCGGATATGTTTACCCTTCCTGACGCCGCAGTTGGACGTGGAGACGTCCGTTGTTGGCTGGCGCCTGAACAAATGCCGGAGCGGTGGCTTGAACGATTCCCAACGCCTCAAGAGATATTTGACAGGGCATTAGCTTTGCAGGCTCATCGTGCCTTGCCAATGGACGAACGTATGATACGGCGCAGGGATTGCGAATACGCTGTTTTTCGGAGCGTTGAACATGCTGTCGAATCCAGGGTAATCGAGCAGGGATTCAACTCCATCGACGAGTTTCTCGCCAGAGCCCAAACGATACTGCAACGACGTAAATCACGAGCGGGCCGGTCGCTAGAGTTGCAGTTGCGCGCCATTCTCGATGAAGAAAATATCGCCTACGCTTTCCATCCGACAACCGAATCTGGCAACCAGCCCGACTTCGTATTCCCCTCGCAAGAGGCTTACGATGACCCGGACTATCCGGTCAGCGGATTAAGGATGTTGGCCGCCAAAACGACCGTCAGAGAACGTTGGCGGCAAATTCTCAACGAAGCTAACCGCATTCCAGTGAAGCATCTTTTTACTCTGCAAGAAGGGATGTCGGAAAACCAATTTGCTCAGATGCGCAATGAAAACGTCCGCCTTGTGGTACCAAGCCCGTTGCATACTAGGTATCCCCAATCGGTGAGGGGCGAGTTGATGACACTGCAAGATTTCGTGAGCGAAACACGCGCCATAGCCTAGCCTCCCATGACCGCAATCCTCAACCTCGGCTACGTCCTCGCCCGGCGGCGGCTGATGTCGTCCTTCCGCATCGAGCTTACGGTGCTGCTGGGCGTTACGCTGGCGGTGGTGCTGCTGTCCAGCGCGGTGGTGTTCAACGACCTGCTGGCCGAGACGGCCCTGCGCCGCGCTCTGGCCGACGCCGAATCCGGCGACGTGAACATCTGGGTCCGCGTGTTCAACGACCTCGATGATCCGCGCACGGCCACGCCGGCCAGCGACCGTTATTTGACCAGTCACCAGTTCGTCGCCCACCGCGTGCTGCCGCCCCTGGGCGATGCCGTGGGCGCTTTGTCTTTCCAGGTGGAGACGGCCACCTTCTATTTCACCGGCCGGCCCAACCTCGATTTGCCCAACGACGTGCGCCCCCGGGGACGGATGCAATACCTCTCCGGCCTGCAGGATGGCAAAGGTACGCTGGTGCAGGGCCGTTGGCCGGAGTTGCCGGTCAATGGCGGCTACGACGACAGCACCGGCAACACTGACGACGTCGTCATTGAAGTCGCCGTGGATCCGACGGGTTTTGAGTTCCTGGACATCCCGTTGGGCGAGGGCTTCGGCATCGTCCCGGCCACCGGCGGCGACGGACAGGCCACCACCAACGTGGTGCTGGTCGGCGTGGTCGAGCCAACCGACCCGGACGAGGAATACTGGTATCGCCGGCAAAAGTTGCTTTCATATCACGACGACGATTGGACCCTGGTGCCCATGTTCGTGGCGGAGGACGCCCTGCGCCAGCAGGTGGGACGCCGTTATCCGGGCATCTACACCAGCTCGGCCTGGTTCCTCCAGACCGACCGCGAAGGCATCCCGGCGAAGCAGGTTGACGAGATCCAACAGTCGCTGCAGCAGGTCCGCCGCAACGTGGCCAACCACTTGCCCAACGGAAGCACGTCCACCGGCCTGGCGCGAATTCTGGAAGACCACGAGGAGCAGCTACTTCTGGCGCGCATCCCGCTGTTCCTGATGGTGTTCCTGGTCACGGGCATCCTGGCCTACTACCTGACCATCACGGCCGGCATGGTCATACGGGCTCGGGCCAGCGAAATCGCCATGCTGAAAAGCCGTGGCGCGACCACCGTGCAGATCGGCATACTGACCCTGGTGGAGGGATTGCTGCTGGCCGGTCCCGCGCTGGTGGCCGGCGCCCTACTGTCGCCCCTATTGGCCCGGGGATTGGGCGGGCTGGTGTTCGACGCCGAGTCCACGGGCGCGCCGGTGTCGTTGTCCTGGCAGGCTTTCGGCATGGGCGCGGCCGGCGCGGCCCTGGCGGTGGTGGTGTTGTCGCTGGCCACCCTGGCCGCGGCCAGCAAGGGCATCGTGGAGTTCCGCCAGGCCGGAGCCAGACCCGCCCGTACCCCCTTCGTTCACCGCTACTACCTGGACCTGCTGGCGCTGGCGGTGATCGCTTTCCTTTGGTGGCAGATTTCCAACCGGGGCACGGTGCTGACCCGCAGCCTGGGAGGTCGGGAACTGGAGGTTGATTTCGCCCTGCTGCTGGGTCCGGCGCTGGGACTGGTCGCGTTGGGGCTGTTGGTGATGCGTGTATTCCCGTTGGCCATGGGGCTGTCGGCCCGGGTGGTAGGCCCGGTGGGTCCGGGCTGGCTGGTACAGGGGCTGCGCCGCATCGCCCGGGATCCCATCGCGCCGGGCAGCCTGGTCGCGCTGCTGATGCTGGCAACTGCTCTGGGCGTGGTGGGCAGCGCATTTTCCGCGACGCTGACCAAGAGCACGGACGATCGCGTTCGCTACGACGTTGGCGCTGACATACGCATACAGCACGACGGCGGGCGCATCGCCCGCGCCTTCACCGGCGCGTCCGAGGTGCTGCCGGGAGGCGCCGAAGCAATGCGCACCGAAGGCAGCTTGCTCACTGAGGGGTTCGGCTCCCAGCGGGTTTCGGTGCTGGCCGTGGAATCGGACCGCCTGGCCGACGTGGCCTGGTGGCGAGAGGATTTTGGCGATGGCAATACGCTGCCGGAACTGATGGCCTTGATCGCCCCGAACCCCGACGCGCCGGAGGGCTTGCCGTTGCCGGAGAACATCACCGGCCTTTCGCTGTGGGCGCGCACCGGCGGACTTCAGGACCGGCTGGTCGCCGTGGCAGCACGTTTGCGGGACGGCGCCGGGCGGCATTACGACGTCCGCATGGGCGACGTCAGCGGACACGAATGGGAGCGGCTGGAGGGAGACATTGCGCTGCGCTTGGGCCGCACCGGTCGCCGCACTGAGGACGAAGATCGGCCCCGCCTGGACGTGCCTCCGTACACCCTGATCAACCTGCAAATCGTCGGGCGCACCAGCACAGACCGTCCCGGTGTATTGTTCATGGACGGCCTGATGGCCCAGACCACCCAGGGAGACGTGGTAATTTCGGATCTGACCTCAGCGGACGGCTGGAGTGCGATTCAGGACTATATGCGCGAAAGTTTCAATCCTAGAAGTTCCACCGGGCACGAAGACATAACTTCTGCGAATTACTTGCAACAGCAGATTGAATTGGAAGAAAAAAGTTTAGGATTGTATTCTCTGGTGACAAACCGCAGCGCAGCTCGCCCAGGCACCTCAGGCTCGGTGGAGTTCAATTGGTCACCGGGAGGTATTGGTATCCCCGGATTGTGGCCTGGCGAAAACGAACCGCCGTTGAGAGCAATAGTGAGTCCCGCAATCCTAGAAGCGACCGGAACTGAAGTTGGTGACCAATTCAGCTTGGGTATGTCCACTTTCGCCATACCTATAGTCATAGCCGGTGTGGCAGAATATTTTCCAACTGTCAACCCACGCCAGCAGCCCTTCGTCGTCGCCGATCTGGGCGAGTTCGTTGATTACGCCAACCGGCACAGTCGCCGGATTTTCGGAGGGGCCAGCGAGGTTTGGCTGGATCGGGAAATACTGCCGGGAGACCTGGACACCGCATTGGCCGCCGCTGATGACGCCACCGCCCAGATTTCCCAGCTCGGCGTGAACAGCGGGCAGGTCATGGTGGCCGAGGAAGAGGCGGCGCTGCGCGGCAAAGAGCCACTGGCCAACGCCGGTTGGGGCGGACTGTTGGTGATCATGTTCCTGGCCCTCGCCCTGGCCAGCGCCACCGGCATTGCCCTGTATTGCTGGCTGGACACCAGGGAGCGGCAAACCGAGTTTGCCCTGCTGCGCACGCTGGGCAGCAGTCGCGGACAACTCAACGCCGTGGTGTGGTTCAACCTCGCCGTGGTGGTCGTCGCCGGCGTGGCGGTGGGTACGTGGGCCGGAGCGCAGATCGGCGCCGCCCTGCTGCCGGTGCTGGAAGTGGCCGAGGGCGGCGTCCGCGCCACCCCGCCGCTGACCTTCGAAACCGACTGGCGGATGCTGGCCCTGGCCTATGCCGTCCTGGCCGTGGTGAGCGTGGTGACGGTGATCTGGCTGGCCTTCGTCACCAACCGCTTGGAAGTGCAGCGGGTGCTGCGGGCCGGTGAAGGGGGGTAGTGTTGTGTGCCGTCGCAACTCCAGATCCGTCATACCGGCGAAAGCCGGTATCCAGGAATCTTCGCCCCGCTCACGTTCACCAAAGCGTCGCCTTTCTGGATTCCTGCTTTCGCAGGAATGACGGATCCCAGAGGGAAAACTCTCCATGCGTTTCCCCTGGGCCAACATCGCGCTGATTGTCCTGTTCGTCGCCGAATTGCTGACCGGGTATCTGGGCCTAACCCACTCCAATCCGGAATGGATCGGCGCGATGCACCTGCACCGCATCTTCGGCTTCGCCATTCTGGCCCTGTTCCTTTGGAAATCCCGCAACATTCTCGGCTCCCTGCGGACCCGGCGCAACTGGCGTGTCGCTCGCGGAACGATGGTCAGCTCCGTTGTCCTGCTCACCGGACTGCTGATCGTAGTTGGCCTGGGCCTGGCCTGGAGCCACCTGGGGCCTTACGACTGGATGGGATTTTCAGGTACGACCATCCACATGAATTTGGCCTGGATGCTGATCCCCCTGCTGCTCTGGCACACCTTCCGCCACCGGATCAGCCTCCGCAGCCGCTACCTGGCCGACCGCCGCCACGCGCTGCGGGTCGTCGCGTTGGCGCTGGCCGGTCTGATGCTGTGGCGCACTGCTGAGTTGACCAACGTGCTGGCCGCCGGGCCGGGGGCCGCCCGCCGCTACACCGGCTCGTATCCCGAAGACGGGCCCGATTTCCCCGTAACCATGTGGCTCAACGACCGGACGCCCCACATCGACGCGGACAGTTGGCGAATGCGCGTGGACGGCCACGTGGCAAACTCCTTTGAGATGGACATTGCCGAGTTGCAAAGTTGGGAACACAAACTCACGGCCACGCTGGACTGCACCGGTGGCTGGCACACCACCCGCGAATGGGCCGGCGTTCCGGTCACCGAGTTGCTGGCCCGGGCCCAACCCAAACCCGGCGCCGCCAGCATCACCATCCGCTCGCGCACCGGCTACTTCCGTCGCTACTCCCTGGACGAAGCCGGACGTGCTCTGTTGGCCAGCCGTGTGGACGGTGCGCCCCTCTCCGCCGGCCATGGCTTCCCGGCCCGCATGGTTGAGCCGCACAAGCGCGGCTACGATTGGGTCAAGTGGGTGGACTCCATCACCGTCAACGACACGGGAAAGTTTTGGCAGCCGCCGCTGCCGCTGACGTGAAAGGCACGCGGAGCTCGGCATTAGGATGCCGGCGCGTCCGGGGATTGCTCGGTGCTGCCATTCTCCAGTCGGCGGATACGTTCCTGCAAATCCTCGATTATAGGCTCAAGTTCAGCCCTAACCTCAGCTCGGCCTTCTTCGCGGCCTTCTTCGCGTTCGATACGCATACGTTTTCTAGCAAGCACCATGATGATTACCTCAAAGTCTCTCCTTCTAGAATTGTACCATTCCATACCGCGGCGGCTAATCTCGCCAGCGTGAAAACCGCAAAGAAGACCAACAACTCCACCGCCCAACCCGGAAAAGCCGTGCGCTGTCGGAGATAGTCAACGATGGAGGTCAGCATGGAGTCGAGCATAGTCGGTGATTATATCAGGGCTATCGCATATGGATTTTGGTGAATTGGGAGAGGATGTTGATGAGGAAGCAGTTGTCCCAACCGGCCCGTTTCAGTTTGCCCCGCATGGACCCCTTGCTTGGTTCCAACCGCGCCAGATTCAGCGCCAACTTACGCAGCAACGCCAGGTTCTCCGCGCCATGCCCTTTCCGGTTCCGCGCCTGGTCTTCGTTGCAGGTTACGTCCAATACCCAATGCAGCCGGTTCTCAATGCCCCAATGGCCGCGCACGACGTCGTTGCAATGCTCCGGCGGGAAGGCCTGGCTCAGCAGGTAATAACGAGTTTCCTCGCTGGTGTCGCCGTCTTTACGGCGGACCGCTGTTACTTTACCCACGGCCTGCAAGCCCGGCCAGTCGTGCCATTCCTGCAGCCAGGCTACGTCGTCGCTAATACTGGCGGTGCGGGTTTCAATGCGTCCGTGGCCCTTGCTGACCTGGGTGGCCTGAGCTGCCGGCGTGTCCGCGTCGTCCAGAAACAGTTTTACATCGTCGTAGAGCGTACCTTGATTGCCTTTCAACGCTAGCGCGTAGTCGCCCTCCTGGTCAATCACTTGCTGAGCAATCTGACGCTGACAATTCAGGGCATCGACGGTAACCACCTTGCCTTGCAAGGTCAACATTTCCAACAGCTTGGGCAACGCCGTAATCTCGTTGGACTTGTCGTCAACGGCCAATTGTCCCAACACCAGGCGCCGCTCTTCCGCCCAAGCGCTGACCAGATGCAGGGCGGACTGTCCTGCCGCGTGGTCGTAAGAACGCCGCAAGGTCTTCCCGTCCATGGCCACCACTCCCTGAACCCCTTGAGCGAACTGTTCCATGAACCTCAAAAACCACCGCTGGAAAGCTTCCGGATCCAGTTTGCCCAGCACCCGGGAGAAAGTGTCGTGGCTGGGAATGCCGTTTTCCAGATTCAGAAAGGACTCCAGAAACTCCCGTTTGGAATGCCCGAAAAGCTCCATGTCGGTGCAAGTCTGACCGCCGCAGACGATGGTGCATAGAGCGATGACCAGAATGTCGTGCAGGGAATGGAGACGCGCATTGACGGCCCGAGGGTCTTCCAAATCGCCAAATACGTCCGCTAGCTCGCTCATGGTGTCCTCCCCACCTCAGCAGTTTGGACGCTATCTTACCTGACACCTCAATTTTTCATATGCGATAGCCCTGGTGATTATATCAACCCAGGTTGGGGCGCACGCCGCCGCTGTGCTAAAATCGGCCCCAAGCATTACCTGTAGAGAGGCAATTTATGACTAACATCGTGCTCTCCAACACCAACTATCAGGTCGTGGGTACGCGGCCCATCCGCCACGACGGATCCGACAAGGTTACCGGGCGCGCCAAATACGGCGCCGACTTTGAGATGAGCGGGATGCTTTTCGGCAAGGTGCTGAGAAGTCCCCACGCTCACGCTCGCATCAAGTCCATCGACACCTCGGCTGCTGAGGCGTTGCCCGGAGTGCGCGCCGTGGTAACCGGCGCCGACCTGCCCATCGCCGCCAAGGACAATCCGCCACTGTCGGCTCGGGCCGCCAGCGATAACATCCTGGCCGGATCGAAAGCTCTGTTTCGCGGGCACCCCATCGCCGGTGTCGCCGCCGACTCGGCGCACGTCGCCGAGGAAGCCTTGGCGCTCATCAAGGTGGAGTACGAGGCGCTTCGGCCCAGCACCAACGTCCTGGACGCCATGAAGGACGACGCCGAGTTGATCCACGAGGATCTCACCACCACCGAGCTTGGCGAAGAGACCGACAAGCACAGCAACGTCTCCAGCCGCTTCGTGTACGAGCAGGGTGACGTGGAAAAGGCGTTCGAGGAAGCCGATTTCGTCATCGAGCGCGAATTCAACACCCGCACCGTGCACCAGGGGTACATCGAGCCGCAGAACGCCTCCGCGCTTTGGAACGAAGATGGGTACCTGACGGTCTGGACCAGCACTCAGGGCGCCTTCGTGGCCCGGGACGCGTTGGCCGGCGTGCTCGAACTGCCGGTATCCCAGATCAAAGTCGTGCCCATGGAGATCGGCGGCGGCTTCGGCGGCAAGATTCCGATCTACCTGGAGCCGGTGGCTGCGCTTCTCTCAAAAAAGACCGGCCGGCCGGTCAAGATGCAGATGAGCCGCACCGATACCTTTGAGGCCACCGGCCCCACCGCCGGCGCATATGTCAAGATCAAGATGGGCGCCAAGAGCGACGGCACGCTGGTCGCCGCCGACGCGGTCCTCATCTACGAAGCCGGCGCATTCCCTGGCTCTTCACCCGTGACCGCCGGAGCCCAGTGCGTGTTCGCGCCCTACGACCTGGCCAATCAGCGGGTTGAGGGCTACGACGTGGTCACCAACAAGCCGCGATCCTTCGCCTACCGTGCTCCGGGCGCCCCGATTTCCGCCTTCGGCGGCGAGCAGGTCGTGGACGAGCTGGCCGCCAAGTGTGGCATGGACCCGCTGGAGTTCCGCCTGAAGAACGCCAGCAAGGAGGGCAGTCGCCGGGTGGACGGGCCACAGTTCCGCGTGATCGGCAACGTCGAAACCCTTGAGGCAGCCAAAGACACCGATCACTATAAGTCGGAACTGTCCGGGCCCAACCGCGGTCGCGGGGTGGCCAGCGGCTACTGGATGAATATTGGCCTGGCGTCCAGCGCGAGCATCAGCGTCAACGCCGACGGCACCATCGGCCTGGTGGAGGGTTCCACCGACATCGGCGGCTCCCGCGCGTCCATCGCCATGCAGGCCGCCGAGGTCCTGGGAATACCGGCCGAAGACGTGCGGCCCAGCGTGGGAGACACCGACTCCGTCGGCTACACCTTCCTGACCGGCGGCAGCCGCACCACATTCGCCACCGGATGGGCCGCCTACGAATGCGCCCAGGAAATCAAGCGGAAGATGATCGACCGCGCCGGCCAGATCTGGGAAAAGGACGCCGACGAGATTGACCTCGCCGACGGCATCTTCAAGCACAACTCCGATGAGGACCTTCAGATGTCCTTCAAGGAACTCGCCTCGCAACTGGCGCGGACCGGCGGGCCGATTTCCGCCCAGGTAAGCGTGAGCCCCGGCGGTGAAGGCGGCGCCTTCGGCACCCACCTGGTGGACGTGGAGGTTGACACCGACACCGGCAAGGTGGATGTCCTCCGGTACACCGTTGTGCAAGACGCTGGCAAAGCCATCCACCCCAGCTACGTGGAAGGCCAGATGCAGGGCGGCGCCGTCCAGGGCATCGGCTGGGCGCTCAACGAAGAGTATTACATGAACGACGCTGGCGACATGGTCAACTCCAGCTTCCTGGACTATCGGATGCCCACCAGCCTTGACCTGCCCATGATCGACACCGTCATCGTGGAGAAGGCCAACCCCGGCCATCCCTACGGCGTGCGCGGCGTCGGCGAAGTGCCTATCGTCCCGCCCATGGCCGCCATCGCCAACGCCATCCACGATGCCATCGGCCTCCGCATGGACAACCTGCCCATGTCTCCGGGCGCCATCCTGGAAGAACTCTGGGAAAAGAACGGCGGCTAGATCGTCGCTACGGCGGGGTGATAAGTGCCGGCGGCAGTATCAAACTGCCGCCGGCCTCCATACTGAGGCAAAGCTATGACAACACAAGCAGCAACGCCCGTCGGAATAGAAGAACGACTTGCCGGTATTGAAAACCGTATGAGCGCTCTGGAAGTCACAATGACGTTGTTCATTGAGGAGCAACGGGAGCACCGGCGGGAGATCAACACTCGCTTTGACAAAATCGAGGAAGACCAGCGAGAGCACCGGCGGGAAATCAACGCCCGCTTTGACAAGGCGGAACGGGAAGTCAACGCTCGCTTTGACAAGATGGAACGGGAAGTCAACGCCCGCTTTGACAAGGCGGAACGGGAAGTCAACGCCCGCTTTGACAAGATGGAACGGGAAGTCAACGCCCGCTTTGACAAGATGGAAGAAAGCCAGCGAGAACACGCCCGGGAAGTCAATGCTCGGCTAGGTACGGTGGAGGCTCGCACCGACCGTGTGGCGGACCGCGTCACCAATCTGATGCTCGCCGTGCTCGGCATTGTAGGAACGCTGTCAATCGCGGTCATCATTGCGAGTATTTTCAGCTAGTCAATCGAGAACAGTCCGATTCAGGAGCGACACCATGGCCCGCGTACCCTTCGCCACCAGAGACAGCATGGACGCCGCCGGACAGGCGGTTTGGGACGAGATCGAATCCTCTCGCGGCGGCGTGCAGCGCAACTACGCCGCCATCCTCAACAACCCCCAGGCGGCCGGCAACTTCGCCCACCTGGGCGGCTACGTCCGTTTTGAAACTCCGCTGCCGCCGCGCGTGAAAGCCGTCGCCGTGCTGACGGCGGCGCGAGAAGCCTGCGGTCATTACGTGTGGACGGTCAATCAGCCTGCTGCCCGCAACGCCGGCCTCACCGACGCTGACATCGCCGCCATACACGAGTACCGCGCCCCCAATGGGCTGTCTGGTGATGACGCCGCCGTGTCCGGTTTCGTGATCGAGCTATTGCGCCAGCACCGCGTCTCCGACGCCAGTTTTGAAGCCCTCCGGGGCATCATCGGCGACGCCGGCATCGTTGACCTGCTGGTGGTCGTCGCCTACTACCACGGCCTCGCCCACACCCTGCAGGCCCTGGCCGTAGAGCTGCCCGAAGGCACGGCGGACGCGCTGACTTACTGACCGACCCTGCGCACCCTAGCAGCCCGGCAATCCCAGGTCTGCCAGGTCATTTTCCGCCACGTCGATCAGGCCGGCCGGTACACACCCGCTGAGTTGATTGGATCCCGCCAATTCCAGGACTGTGAGATTGGTGAGATTGCTGAACGAAGCGGGTATCTGGCCGGTCAGCTGATTGTCGTAGAGCCATAGCCGCTCCAGATTGGAGAGATTCCCCAAGGATGACGGTATCGAACCGGTCAATTGGTTCCGGCTCAACGCCAGGCTTTGCAGGTTGGACAGGTTGCCCAGTTGATTCGGTATGGTTCCCGTCAATTCATTGCTATGGAGATGGACCACCTGCAAGCTAGTCATGCTGCCGAGCCACGTGGGAACGGTCCCGGTCAACTGGTTCCCCCACAAGCGCAACTCCTCCAAATTATTGAGGTTCTGCAATTGCGAAGGAATGGCCCCGGTCAGCTCATTGCCGCCGAGGGTGAGATACGTCAGGTTAGTGAGGTTCCCGAGCGAAGTTGGGATCGTCCCGGTCAACTGATTGCTACTGAGTACCAACCGTTCCAAGTCGGAAAGATTGCCCAGCCAGGTCGGAACAGCACCGGTTAATTGATTGTCCCACAGGTACAATTCCTTCAGATTCCTGAGGTTCTGCAACTGGGACGGTATAGGCCCGGTTAGTTCATTGTCTCCAAGACTTAGGAGCGTCAGGCCGTATAGGCTCCCCAGCTGTGACGGTATAGGACCGGTCAACTGGTTGCCGTGGAGTTCCAAGCGTTCCAGCTCGGACAAGTTACCCAGCTGGGATGGTATAGCGCCATTGAGCTGGTTTTTCTGAAGGCGCAGTCTGGTGAGATGGGCAAGATTCCCCAAGGAAGGCGGAATCTGTCCGGTCAACTGGTTATCAGCGAGATGTATCGTCTCCAAATTTGCTAAGTTGCCCAGCCACGTTGGTACGGTACCGGTTAGGTTATTCCCATACAGGTACAACTCCTCCAGTTCGCTGAGGTTCTGCAACTGCGTTGGTATAGACCCGGTTAGTTCATTGCCACCCAGATTTAGCTGCGTCAGGTCAGAGAGGTTGCCCAGCCATGAGGGAACGGTGCCGGTCAACTGGTTATCCCACAGGCGTAACTCCTCCAAACTGTTGAGGTTCTGCAATTCCGAAGGAATGGCACCGGTCAGCTCATTGTCGCCGAGGGTGAGTAACTGCAGGTTAGTGAGGTTACCGAGCGAAGTTGGGATCGTCCCGGTCAGTTGGTTTCTGCTGAGGCCCAACCGTTCTAAGTCGGAAAGGTTGCCCAGCCAAGTCGGAACAGCACCGGTCAATTGATTACCCCACAGGTACATTCCCTTCAAGTTGCTGAGGTTCTACAACTGGGACGGTATAGGCCCGGTTAGTTCATTGTCTCCAAGGTTTAGGAGCGTCAGGTTGGGAAGGTTGCCAAGCTGTGCTGGTATTGCGCCGGTCAACTCATTGTCGCGCAGATCTAATCGTTCCAAACTGGACAGGTTGCCCAGTGTAGCCGGCACCCGTCCGCTCAACTGGTTGTCGTGGAGTTCCAAGCGTTCCAGCTCGGACAAGTTACCCAGCTGGGATGGTATAGCGCCATTGAGCTGATTTTCCTGAAGGCGCAGTCTGGTGAGATGGGCAAGATTCCCCAAGGAAGGCGGGATCTGTCCGGTCAACTGGTTATCAGCGAGATGTATCGACTCCAAATTTGCCAAGTTGCCCAGCCAAGAGGGAACTGAACCGCTTAACTGGTTGCTCCAAAGGTTCATGATGGCCAGCCTGGAGAGGCCACTCAAGGAAGACGGAATAGGTCCCGTAAGCTCGTTGCCGCCGAGCGCCAACACTTCTAGGTTGGAGAGATTACCCAACTGGGAAGGTATTTGGCCGGTCAGACGGTTGCGGCTCAGAACCAGCCATGTTAGGTCAGACAGGTTGCTCAGAGCAGGTGGAATCTGTCCAGATAATTGGTTGTCGCGAAGATCGAGCTCAGTGACCCGACCGCTGGCGTCGGTGGTAACACCATGCCATTCGCCGATGGGCGAGGTACTGAGCCAGTTGGTGTTGTCCGTCCAGTTGGCGCCACCCGTGGCGTTGTAGAGCGCCACCAGGACAGTGCGATCATCTGAAGTGCCCGCAGCAACCGTCGCCGAAGCCCAGTTGCTGTACTGAGACCACTGCCTCACGCCATTCACATGCTCGCCAGCCAGCGCGATAAACCAGTAGAGCTGTCCACCTTCAAGTCCGGTGACGGTGATAGCGCCATCCGTGGCGCCCGCTGGGTTCCATTTCCCACCGCTGCCATCGGGCTTCACTGACCAGACATAATGAAAATCCGCGTTCTGGGCGGGCTGCCAAGTCACGTTCACCTGCCCCGCTCCCGCCGGAGTCGCCTGTAGGTTTGTCGGATTGCCCAATGCACTCTGCTGCTGAGGTGACGGCAGCTGGGATGATTGGGCTTGTACGCCAAACCCTGCCAGCGCCATCCCCAACACGCAGAGGACCACGAACACGGCGAGTCTTTTGACACTCGGTCTGACCGCAACGGATTTCATAATCTCCCCAGCAGTTCTAAGACCACCATGGGTCAGAGTCATCAACGGAAATGCAAGCATATAGTGGGCAATAAGACATTAAGATCAGGCCAATGCAACCGGGTCAACGTCGGTTTCCAACTCATGGGTACCCACTTTGCTGACTTCCTTGGCCCTTCGTGTCACCTCATCCGACTAACCGAAGCTGCCTCGACGCGCATAGTGTAGCATCACTCACAGAAATAATGGCGGAAAATGATAATTATTATTCCGTATATTGACATGGCGGAAATCGTTGGATAGGCTATGCCACCGACTTACATATCGGCGTTGACCGAGATATTTCCAGCGAAACTAGAGCGATTCAGTCGGTTACGATACGTCAAGCGTCAGGTGTTGTCAGCAGTTTCTCCGTAACGCAATGCTGCCAGGAGGTGGCCCGATGAGTTGGTTCAAGATCAGCCGCCAAAGCTTAATTCCTTTGGTGATCGCGACCTTGCTTTTGACCCCGATCATCGCATGCGGCACGGCCGGCGAAACGGAAACGCCGGCCCAGCAGCCCGCCGCCGCCCAACAACAGCCGGCTGCTCAGCAGTCGGCGCCCGCGCAACCCGCCCCTACCGAGCCGTCGGCTGCCGTGCAGTCGGCTCCTGCCCTGTCGGCGCCCGCCCAGGCGGGTGCTGCGGGCCAGACTTCCGGTCAAACGGCTCCCGCCCAGGCCGCGCCTACCGCCGTGCCCCAAGCAGCCGCCTCCGGGAGCGGCACCATGGCCGCGGAGCCCATGGGCACCCTGAACACCGGTCTCAAAGAGATGGGCCCCTTCTTCCTGCACCCCAGCAATTTGGGCAACCCGCAGATTTTCGTCCACGGCACCGCCCCCATCGGCGAGGGGTTGCTGCAGAAGGACATCCACCGCGAAGTCAGTGGCCTCCTGGCCAAGTCGTGGGAAGTCTCCGAGGACTTCCTGACCTGGACCTTCGAGCTGAACGAGGGCGTCCAGTTTCACAAGGGATACGGGGAGATGACGTCGGAAGACGTGGTCTGGTCCATGCGCCAATGGGGATTGAGCAAGCACCCCCGGGCCGGCCAGTTGGCTAACTTCTGGGAAGAGCGCCCCGGTTCCGAGATCATCGACGACTATACCTTCAAGGTTCACACCGGCGAGCCATTTGTGGAAGTAATCGCCCGACAATGGTTTATGACCCCGGGCGGCGGTTCCACCTTCATCGCCAGCAAGAAACAAACCGACGAGTTGGGCGTCGAAGCCGCCAGCATGGACATGGCTGCCACCGGCCCCTGGGAAATCTCGGATCATCGTACCGGAGAGTTCTGGAAGATGTCAGCGGTGCGCGACCACTGGCGCCACACTCCGGCCTTCGCCGAGTTCATCATGTGGGAGATTCCCGAGGAAGCCTCCCGTGTGGCCGGCTTTCAGACCGGAAATCTGGATACCTTCCTGATGTCCTTTGACACCATCCCCGCCGTCCTGGAAGTGGAAGGCGCCAAGCTGCTGACGGTGCCCAACGCCATCGAAATGGGCCTGCGCATCTACGGCAACTGGTATCCCGTTGAGGGCGTGGAAACCCGGCCGGGGTACGACCCCGAACTGCCTTGGGTTTCTCCCACCGACGACTTCACCTCGCCGGAATGGGAACCGGCCCGCAAGGTCCGCCTGGCTATGATTACCGCCATCGACCGGCAGGGCCTGGTTGACACCATTCTGTCGGGCTACGGTCACATAGATACGTCCATGAGAAACTACTCCGGCTTCGAACACTACCTGGACGGAAGGGACTGGGAGTTCAACCCGGACCGCGCCCGGGAACTGCTGGCGGAAGCCGGCTACCCGGACGGGTTCAGCATCACCCTGACACCTTCAATACGCGGCGCGCCGGCTGAGGTCGAGGGCTGCGAGGCCATCGCCCAGATGTGGCACGACATCGGATTGGACGTGGACTTCCAGCGGGTGCCCTACACGACGCTGCGGCCTCAACTGGTGGGACGCACCTACCAGGGCGCCACCTGCCACGCCGGCACCCCGCCGCCCACCCCCGCCACCGGATATGGCAGCTACATCAGCGCCAACCCCTTCAACCGTGGACTGGAGCACCAGTGGTCTGAGGACAAAATGCTGGAAGCCCAGGCCGCCGTTGACCCGGCGGAGCGGGAAGCCTTGGAGCGTGAAATCGGACAGTGGCTGTTCGACCACGTGCTAACCGACATCAACTACTACACCATTGACGCCGTTTGGCCCGTGGGTCCTCGCATCGAACCCTGGCTCGATCACGTGCGCACCACCGACGTCCGCCAGATCAATGGTTACGAGTACATCCGGCCTCGGCAGTAAGCGCGCCGCTAACCGGCGGCCGTTGCCGTCCGTCGCTGCGGAAACGTCCTCTCAACTTATGTGGGAGGACGTTTCCCGTCCCGATCATCAGGGCTTTGGTATGGGAATCATGGAACGGTGAATTGCGTCCCATTGCGTGGTTTTGTGGTAAAGTGCCGTCCGGCAAGGAATCGACCGGCTGTCGATTCCAAAAATCCAACCCATCACGCAATGAGGTGAAGGTGAACATGGCGCGTTTTCCCGGGCTCTCTACCATCATAACCCTTTTCACCCTGCTCCTACTGCCGGCCCTGGTGGTGGCCTGCGGCACGGCGGAGGAATCGGAGACGCCGGCCCAGCAGCCGGCCGCCGCGCAGCAACCGGCGTCCCAGCCGGCTGGTTCGGCCCAGCAGCCGGCCACTTCGTCCCAGCAAGCGGCGGCTCAGCCGGCCGCCCCGGCGCAGCAGTCGGCCGCGCCCACCGCCGAGCCCCAGGCCGCGGCGGCGGATACTACTATGACCGCCGAACCCACGGGGACGCTCAACACCGGCCTGAAGGAAATGGGGCCTTTCTTCCTGCATCCCAGCACTTTGGGCAACCCGCAGATTTTCGTTCACGGCACCGCCCCCATCGGTGAGGGGCTGTTGCAGGAAGACGTGAACCGCGACGTGCTGGGCCTGCTGGCCGAATCGTGGGAGATCTCGGATGATTTCCTGACCTGGACCTTCAAGCTGAACCGGGGCGTTCAGTTCCACAAGGGTTATGGTGAGATGACCGCCGAAGACGTGGTGTGGTCGATGCAGCAGTGGGGGTTGAGCAAACATCCGCGCGCCGGCCAACTGGAGAAGTTCTGGGCCGACCGCGAGGGTTCGGAAATTATCGACGACCACACCTTGAAAGTGCATACCGGCGAGCCGCTGGTCCACGTGATTGCCCAGCGCTGGCACATGACGCCCGGCGGGGCCTCTACCTTCATCGCCAGCAAGCGGCAGACCGAAGAACTCGGCGTTGAAGGCGCCAGCGCCCAGATCGCCGCCACCGGCCCGTGGGAAATCGTTGACCACCGCACCGGCGAGTTCTGGCAGATGCAGGCCGTGCGCGACCACTGGCGCCACACGCCCGAGTTTGCCGAGTTCTTCATGTGGGAAATCCCCGAGGAGTCCTCGCGACTGGCCGGGTTCCAGACCGGCAACCTGGACACCTTCCTGATGGCTTACGACTCCATTCCATTAGTGGAGGACGTTGAGGGCGCGCAACTGATGAAGGTGCCCAACGCCATCGTGCAAAGCCTCCGGATTTACGGAAACTGGTACCCGGTGGAAGGGGTCGAGACGCGGCCCGGCTATGATCCGGAACTACCCTGGGTTTCCGCGTCGGACGATATAAACTCCGAGGAGTGGGGCCGGGCGCGCAAGGTGCGGCAGGCGCTGATTGCCGCCGTTGACCGCCAGGCCCTGGTGGACGAGATTTTGTCCGGCTTTGGCAACACCAACACGCCTATCCATTCCTACAGCGGCTTTGAGCACTACCTGGAGGGCCGCGACTGGGAGTACGACCCGGACCGCGCCATGCAGCTGCTCACCGAAGCCGGCTACCCGGACGGTTTCAGCATCACGCTGACGCCCGCCCTGCGTGGCGCTCCCGCCGAGGTCGAAAGCTGCGAGGCCATCGCCCAGATGTGGAATGACATCGGCTTGGACGTGGACTTCCAGAACATTCCCTACGGCACGCTGCGCCCCACCCTGGTGGGACGAACCTACCAGGGCGCCACCTGCCACGCCGGCGGGCCGCTGCCCACCCCGGCCAACGGCTTCGGCAGCTATCTGACGGAAAATCCTTTCAACCGCGGGCTGGAGCACGCCTACTCGGATGACCTGATGCGGCGCGCCATGGCGGAAGTGGACCCCGTGGAGCGGGAAAGCATGGAGCGTGAACTCGGACAGTTCCTGTTTGACCACGCCCTTACCGACCTCACCTACTACAACATCGATGCCATCTGGCCCGTGGGCCCGCGGATCGAGCCCTGGACCGAACACGTCCGGCGCAGCGACGTCCGCCAGATTAACGGCTACGAATATATCCGACACCGACGCTAGTTCCCCGTGACCGCAGCCGACACGCCAGTTGTCCCTGGAACGTCTTCTCGCCCTGGCGCGGGAGGGCGTTCCGCGCCAGACCAGCAGATTTTTCCGGATTTACCAGGGCAGTGACATCCAACCCCCGGTTTCTGTGGTAAAGTGCTTTGCTACAGGGAATTGACCATTCTTGGATTCCCAAACCCTCCGAAGAAGCCTCCGAGGTGAATATGCAGCGTCTTACAGGAAAGTCCATCGCCATGATCGCCGCTTTGCCGGCGCTGCTCCTGCTGCTGGCGCTGGTGGTTGCCTGCGGCGGCGCGTCCCCCACGGAAGCGCCGTCAACCGAGCAATCGCAGCCGGCGGCCGCACAACAGCCTTCCGGACAACAGGCGGCCCCGCAGCAGCAGGCCCCTGCGCAGCAGCAACCGGCCAGCCAGCAGCAGGCTCCCGCCCAGCAACCGGCGGCCCCGCAGCAGCAATCTGCTCCACAACAAGGAGCTCCCACGAAAGTTCCCATCGCCACCGCCGCCCCCACTCCCGAGGCGGCGATGCCCGAGGTTATGGAGAAACCGGAGGGGACCCTCAACGTCGGGCAAAAAGAGCTTGGCCCGTTCATGGGGCACCCCGCCCTGACCGGCAACCCGCAGATTTTCCTCCTGCAAACCGCGCCCATCGGCGAATCGCTGTTGACGGTTTCCAGCGAGCTGCGGCCTGTGGGTATGCTGGCCAGAGAGTGGGACGTCTCTGAGGACGGTTCTACTTGGACGTTCCGCCTGAACGAGGGCGTCATGTTTCACAAGGGATATGGCGAGATGACCGCCGAGGACATCATCTGGAGTATGCGCGCCTTTGGGGCCGAGGGTTCCAAGCACCCCCGGGCCTCCAATATGCGCGGTATCTGGGAGAACCCGGAGGGGCACGCCAAGGCCATTGACGATTACACCGTTGAGGTAAATACCGGCGAACCTTGGTCGGAGGTTCCGGTCAACGAGATCCTGACCAGCGCCGGCGGCGGCGGAACTTGGATCGTCAGTAAGAAGCAGCACGACGAACTGGGCGCCGAAGAGGCCAACGACAAGATTGCCGGCACCGGTTCCTGGGACTTGGTGGAATACCGCACCGGCGAGTTCTGGCGCATGGAGGCCGTGGAAGACCACTGGCGCAAGACCCCCCACTTCGCCGAGATGATCTTCCGTGAAATTCCCGAGGAGTCTTCCCGTCTCGCGGGGTTCCAGACCGGTAACCTGGATACCACCATCGTCGCCTTTGACTCCCTCTCCCTCATCGAAGAGGTGGAAGGCGCGGAAATCATGCGCATCCCCGGCGGTGGCGAGGCGGCGCTGACCTTCTACGGCCAGTACTACGTAGGGGCCGGCACCGATGACGAGCAACCGGGTTACGACCCCGAACTGCCCTGGGTGTCATCCAACCCCGACATTAATTCCGAAGAGTGGAAGAACGCCGCCAAGATTCGCACCGCGCTGTCTATCGCCATTGACCGGCAGGGCATTGTAGATACCCTGCTCCAGGGCTACGGTTACCCGGCGGTGCTGTGGGACTTCGGTCGCTACGAAGATGCTTGGCTGCCCCAGGAACTGCGCTGGGAGTTCAACCCCGAACGGGCCAAGCAACTGATCGCCGAAGCCGGCTACCCCGACGGGTTCAGCATCACCCTGACGCCAGCCCGGCGCGGCGCCCCGGTGGAAGTGGAAGCCTGTGAAGCCATCGCCACCATGTGGGGCGACATCGGCGTGGACGTGAAGTTCCAGGTGCTGCCCTACGCGACGCTGCGGCCCAGCCTGATTGCCCGCAACTACCAGGGCTCCACCTGCCACGCCGGCGGCATCCGGTTGGAGCCGGGACAAGGCTTCTCCGGTATGCTGTCCAAGCTGCACCACCAGGCCGTCTGGAACCGGGGCATCGAGCATCCCTGGTTTGACGAGAAGGTGTCCCAGCACATGGGCGAAGTGAACACCGAAAAACGTCGGGAACTGGCGGTCGAGATCGCTACCTTCATGTTCGAAAACGCCATCACCGGCATCGGCCTGTACAACTTCGATGCTCTGTGGCCGGTGGGTCCCAACATCCAGCCTTGGGTTGAGGGCGTGCGCTACCGCGACTTGCGGAATATCAACGGCTACGAGTACATTCGGCCCAGAGAGTAATCAGACGGTAAGCAGGTTGAGCAGGCGACTTTGATATGGTGTGGCGCAAGCCTGGAATCTCGGTTGTGTTGCGGACCCTGTTCGGGTTGCCGCTGGCGGGAGTGCTGGGGGTTATCGGGATGGCGGTTGCATCGGCCATGGCGGTATTCTTTGGAGTATCCGGCCTGAACACCCTGCTCACCCTGCTGATGATCGGCGCCGGGATCGGCGCCGGGATTGGGGCGGGGGCGATGATGCTGAGGATCGACGCCATCCCCCATTGGACGATTTTGCTGGGCGTGGCCCTGGTCTTGTCGGTGTTGGGCGCTGGAGGCGGCTGGGCGGGCTTCCAGGTCGGAGACTGGATCTCCGAGATCGAGGACGCCAGGTGCGTGGGGGTGTGCGGATACTTCCTCAAGCCAAGAACGTACATCGTCCTGGGCGCGGCGCTGGTGCCAAACTGTATCGCGCTGTTATTCAACATCGGTTATGAGGGAGGGTTCGGACGGTGGGCTTCGTCCAAACCCCGGGTTGTCGGCCCGGCGGGGGAGGCCCAGCGCCGCTGATCGCCACCACCGTGGGATGGGAAAACGCCTTTGGGAGAGAGTGAAATATGCAGCGGTATCTGTTGCGGCGCATCCTGCTCGCGCTGCTGACGTTGCTCGCCGTTTCGCTCATCATCTTCGTGATGAGCCGGGCGGCGGGCGACCCCAGGCATATCTACCTGGACGACTATTCCACCCAGGAAGACTGGGATCGTCTCACCGAGACCCTGGGGTTGGACAAGCCCTACTACCATCAGTACGGGATATTCCTGGGCAGCGCGCTCAAGGGCGATTTCGGCGAGTCCATCAAGGAGGGTCGGCCCTCAATGGACGTGATAATTGAGCGCATCCCCGCCACACTGCAATTGGGTCTGGCCGCCTTCGTATTCTCCGTCGTAGTGGGCGTGCCCCTGGGCATCCTGTCGGCGGTGAAACGGGGCAGTATCCTCGACATGATGGGGAAGATTGTCGCCTTAGTGGGGCAATCGGCACCCGTGTTCTGGTTGGGGCTGATGCTGGTGTTCCTGTTTGCGGTGCGGTTGGAGTGGCTGCCACCCTACGGCCGGCAAGAGATCGCCAGCATCGTTCTGCCCGCCGTGGCGTTGGGCTGGTTCTACGCGGCGGCCAACCTGCGGCTGCTGCGGTCCGCCATGCTGAACGTGATGGACTCCGAATACGTCAAACTGGCGCGGGCCAAGGGCGTGTCCAACAACGCCGTGATCTGGAAACATTCCTTGCGTAACGCCTTGATCCCGGTGTTGACCTTCGCGGGTGTCACCCTGGGCAGCCTGGTAACCGGCTCGTTGGTGGTCGAAACCGTGTTCGCCTGGCCCGGGCTGGGGCAATTGGCCATCCAGGCGCTGGCCGGTAACGATTATCCGCTGCTGCAGGCCGTCGTGATAGTATTCACGCTGATGTACGTGATGGCGGCCCTGCTGGTGGACATAATGTACGCATACATTGATCCCAGGATCAGGTACTCATAGGGGAGGAGCGCATCGTGGCAGCAGAAGCAACTCTGGTCGTTCAGCCGGCGCCGGTGCCGGTTCGCATCGCCAGGAGAGCCTGGCAGTTGCGGCGTTGGCCGCTCATTCCCATGTTCGTTCTGGCGGTTTTCATCCTGACCGGGGTATTCGCCCCGCTCATCGCGCCCCACGACCCCGAGCGAGGCGGTCTTCGCGAGCGCAACCTCCCGCCGTCGTGGGAAGAAGGAGGCAACAGCAAGTTCCTCCTGGGAACCGACCATTTGGGCCGCGATATGCTGAGCCGGGTGATATTCGGCGCTCGCATTTCGCTGGTCGTCGCCGCCGTAACCCTGGGCGTGGGCATGGGCATCGGTGTGGTCAGCGGTCTCGCCGCCGGCTGGTATGGCGGCTGGATCGACGAGCTGCTGATGAGGGTAGTGGACATCAAGCTGGCAATACCGACTATTTTGCTGGCTCTGGTGCTGGTATTAGCCCTCGGCCAGTCGTTCATGATCATTGTGGCCGTATTGGCCATTGCCGTGTGGCCCCGTTTTGCGAGAAACGTGCGCGGCGAAGTGCTGCAACTTAAAACCATGGACTTTGTCGCCCTGGCCAAGGTTGCCGGAGCATCGACCCCGCGCATCCTGTTCATCCACATCTTTCCCGGGGTGATCAACACTCTGATCGTGCTGGCAACCTTGGAAGTGGGTATCGTGATCCTGTTGGAATCCACGCTCAGCTTCCTGGGCGCGGGAGTTCCTCCGCCTACACCCGCGTGGGGATCCATGGTGTCGGATGGCCGGGACCGTCTGGCTGTGGCATGGTGGATTTCCACAATGCCCGGGCTGGCCATAATGTTGACGGTGCTGTCGATGAACCTGTTTGGCGACTGGCTGCGGGACCGGCTCGATCCCAGGCTCAGGCAACTGAACTAGGGCCGGTTTGACGTTTCTCGGCATTACCATGAAAATAACCGTCATGACGTAGGGGCAACCCTTGTGGTTGCCTCGGCTGGCGCAACCTTATTTTCATTCTTCATACGCGGCCTCGCGAAGGCCATCCGCAATTCCGGCACAAGCCGGAATGACGGAAAGAATCTGGCAGGCAAAGGCATGAGTACCAATACGGCTATCAACGGAAACCCTGTGGTATTGCAGGTAGAAGGTCTCAAAACTTACTTCGAAACCCGCTGGGGTACGGTCAAGGCCGTTGACGGCGTGAGTTTTGACCTTAGGAAAGGTGAAACCCTGGGCATCGTCGGGGAGTCCGGTTCCGGCAAATCGGTGACCATGCTGTCATTGATGCGGTTGATCCCCAGCCCGCCCGGGCAAATCATCGACGGCCGGATCCTGCTGGAAGGCCAGGACCTGGTGCAGTTATCCGATAAAGAGATGAGCGCCGTCCGGGGAAGCCAGATCGCGCTCATCATCCAGGACCCGATGACGTCCCTGAATCCGGTCTTTTCCATTGGCAACCAGGTGGGCGAGGCCATCAAGATCCACCAGGACATCCCCAAACGCACCGTGGTGCAGCAGGTGCTGGACGTCCTGCGGAAGGTCAACATACCGGCGGCGGAAACCCGGGTGCGGGACTATCCCCACCAAATGAGCGGCGGTATGCGTCAACGTGTGGTCGGAGCCATCGGCATATCCTGCGAGCCAATGGTGCTGATCGCCGACGAACCGACCACATCGCTGGACGTGACGATCCAGGCCCAATACCTGAAGCTCCTGAAGGAACTTCAGGAAGCGTCGGACATCGCGCTGATCTTCATCACCCACGACTTTGGTATCGTCGCTAAGATGTGCGACCGCGTGGCAGTGATGTATGCGGGACGCATCGTTGAGATGGGCGACGTTCGGGACATATTCAACAACCCGTCCCATCCCTATACCGAAGCGCTGTTGTCATCTGTTCCCAAGCTCGAAGAGGACGTGGACCGGCTGTATTCTATTGAGGGCCAGCCGCCGACGCTCCACGACCTGCCGCCCGGCTGCCCCTTCGCGCCCCGGTGTCAGTACGCCATGGACAAGTGCTCTCAGGTCTATCCGTCCGAGTTCAAGGTAACGGATAGCCACTACGCGGCTTGCTGGAGGCTCGAATGACCACCACTACTCTGGACGCCCGGCCGATGACAGATACCGGAAACGAGGTACTGCTGGAAGCGGAGGGGCTGAAAAAATACTTCCCGGTCACCAAGGGCCTGCTGATCTCCAAAGTCACCGGCTGGATTAAAGCGGTGGACGGCATATCCTTTCAGATCCGGGCCGGTGAAACCCTCGGTATCGTCGGCGAATCCGGATGCGGCAAGAGCACCACGGCGAAAATGCTCCTGCAGCTCGAAGAACCCACCGAAGGAACCATCCGGTACCAGGGGAGAGAAATTCACAACGCCACCGCGGACGAGCGCCGGTCGTACCGCAGTTCGGTCCAGGCCGTCTTCCAGGACCCCTGGAGCTCGTTGAACCCCAGGATGCGCGTCCGCGACCTTATCGCCGAACCCATGGTGATCAACCTCAACCTCAGCCGCCGGGAAATGCAGGGCCGAGTCTCCAAGCTGCTCGAAGACGTGGGGTTGAGCCCTTATCACGCCAATCTGTATCCTCATGAGTTCAGCGGAGGACAGCGGCAACGACTGGCGATTGCCCGCGCCTTGTCCGTGGAACCCCGTGTCATCGTGCTTGACGAACCCGTGTCAGCTCTGGACGTCTCCATCCGCGCCCAGATCATGAACCTGCTGAAAGACCTCCAGCAGGAATACAACGTGAGCTACCTGCTCATCGCTCACCACCTGGCAACGGTCCGGTATATGTGCGATTGGGTAGCCGTGATGTACCTGGGGCAGATCGTCGAATTTGGACCGACCAAACAGCTGTTTGAAAACGCGTCCCATCCCTACACCAAGGCGCTCATGAACGCGGCCCTGCCTTCGCACCCGGACATAGAGCAGGAAGAAATGATTCTAACCGGTGAGGTGCCCTCACCGCTGAACCCGCCCGAAGGGTGCCGCTTCCATCCCCGCTGTCCCTTCGTGATCGAGCCGTGTTCGACTGTGGTCCCCACGGTAAGGGAGATGGCGCCCGGGCACGTCGTTTCATGCCACCTGTACTGAACCCTTTTCCAGATAAGTGTCCAAAGGCCGACGCTTTTCCGCCGGGGAATGCCCGATGGGACCGTAGAGGAGATCTACGGCGGTAGTCATGGCGTCGGCATAGGCGTTGCTGCGGTTGACGACAGTGCCCTTTTCCAGGGACGCTACCGGGACGCCGTCGCAGAACACGACCCGGTTCCCCGGCTGGAACGGAACCCTCTCCCCGGGCGTGACAATGCCGACCAGGTTCAGCGGATCGCAGGCGGAAACAACTTCCAGGGCGCCGGTGGCCGGAGCGCGGTGGGCTTCCCGCAGGGCTGCGACGGCGTCGGGCAGAGCGAACTGCTCGCCGACGAAACCGGACACGAACCGCCCGCCCCTGATCTCGCCCCGGGCCTCCAGACGGCGGTAGATCCGCACCAAATCCCGCCAGCGGGGAGACATCCTTTCCCTGGCGATCAGCTCGGGAAAAACCACGCCGTATCGGTGCAGAAGTTGCATGGCTTTGGATTCCAGGGGATCTTCCACCGGGTCAAATGACTCCAGCAGGGACCACCGTCCGGCACTGATCCGCCGCTGCGGACGGGAGCGTTTTCGGTCCGCCCGGCCCCGGTGTTTTTTCCCGTCGATGCGGGCGCGGAGCGGGATAACGCTGTCGCATGTCGCCAGTCCGTTGGCTGCCAGCATCCACAGGGCTTCCTCCACGTCTGACGGCAGGCGTCGGGTGCGGGTGGTCAGGTCGTTCTGGAAGCAGGCGCCCCGGTCGGACAGGATTTCCAGTATCTCCGCCGTCGCCCCCTTCAGGCTGTCCACGCTTTCGGGGGCCGTGTCCAGCAGCCAGTCCAGGGACTCGCGCAGCGACAGCGTGATGCTGGAGGCGCGGGTCAGGGAACCGGCTCGCGGACCGGAGGCCAGGCCTGATGCCGCGTTGTTCCCCCGTGACAAACGTCCCCAGACGACCTCGCCGCCCGTGCAAAGACGGTCCAGAAGCTCCGGCCTGTAGCCCGTGACGCGGCGAGCCAGCAGCTCCGGCTCCCACGCGGCGGCAGCGGTCTCAAACCCCTGGAGCTTGTCGATGACGTCCAGCAGTCCGCCCTCGCCGGCGGTTTGCCAACCGGCGGCCGCGTGCTGCCACCGGAACAGGAAACGCATGAAGGACGATTGCGGAACCGGCTCGATCTCCCGCCGCAGGCGGCCCACCGTGGCGCGGTGGATGCGGGCGAGAATACGCCGGTCGCAGAATTCCTCCTCATCAACACCGGAACGGAAACTGCCCCGCAGGACTAGCCCCTCGTTTTCCAATCCGGCCACGGCGGTATCTACATCGGACACCGTCAGGCAGAGTAATCCAGCCATCTCCCTGGCGGTGAACGGACCCGAGCACTCGGCCCAGCCCCGAACCAGGTGAAGTACCGCATCCTCCCGCTCGATTTCATCCCCGCCACGTCCGCCCGCCGGCGGCAAAAGGCTGCCCCTTCCTTCCAATGCGGCAGCAGGGTAGGCAGCGGACACCAGGGCGGCGTGTTCGGCCGCCAGCCAGAGGGTCATTCCCTCCGATTGGGTGATGCGCAGCGCCCGCCCCCCTTGGGCCAGGTCTTCCAGCCATCCGAGGAGTTTCTCCCGGGACGCCGCCTCGGCGCGCGACGTCAGTTCATCCGGCGGAGCCACGCCCAGCGTCAGCAGGGCATCGTGAAGCTCGTCGGCGTCGCGGATGGCCGGCCAGGCGTAGGCCGCCTCTTCCCGGATGGCGTCCGCGTCCAGCGCGGAAAGGTCGCGGGAGTCCTCGGGCAGGGCGCGGCGCAGGGAAACGGCCCGGGCTCGTCTCTCCTCCAATGGCGCGTCGTCCAGGAAAGCATAAGGCATGGCGTTGAGAATCTGGTGGGCGAACACCGAGGGCTGCACCGTATCCCGCGCGAACACCTCGATCTCCCCGGTGCGGATGGACGCCAGGACGCTTTTCAGTCCTTCCAGGCTCATGGCCTCGGTGAGGCAGTCGCGAGTGGTCTCGAACACCAGGGGGTGGTCCGGCGGTTCGATGTCCCCCGGCATGGCGTTGTCCTGGCACTGCACCTGCGCCGGGAACACGGCGGCCAGCAGGTCGTCGGAGCGCATCCTTTGCAGCGGCGCCGGCACCTTCTTCCCGCCGCTGTGCCGCAGCAGGGCCAGAAAGCGCGAAGCGTTCCAACGCCAGCGTGTTCCGTACAAGGGCGCTTGGAACACCGCCTGGGTCAGCACCTCCTCCACCGTGTTGGGCGACAGGTAGTTGAACACGTCGCCCAGGGGAAAGGCCATGCTGGGTCCCAGGGAAAAGTTCAAGCCGTCGTCGGTGGCCGTGGCCTGGAGCTCGAAGTCGAAGGTGCGGCAGATGCGCTTCCGCAGCGCCATGCCCCAGGCCCGGTTGATGGCCGCGCCGAAGGGAGCGTGAATCACCAGTTGCATCCCGCCGCTTTCGTCAAAAAACCGCTCGGCCACCACCCGTCCGGCGGTGGGGACCACGCCCAGGACCCGCTTCCCTTCTACCAGATAGGCCACCAACTGGCGGGCGACCTCCGGCGATACGCCGGCTTCGGACACCAGCCACGCTGCGGCGCTCTGCGGATTGTCCAGCAGCCGGTCGATGCCCTCACGAAGTTGCGTGATCTCGTCGGAGAGTTCCCAGGTGCGGCCGGGGGCTTCGCCCCGCCAGAAGGGAATGGTCGGCAAATTGCCCTGGGCGTCTTCAACCCGAACCCGCCCGCTTTCCACCCGGCGAATTTTCCAGGGAGTATTGCCCAGCAGGAAGATGTCGCCGGCCATGCTCTCGATGGCGAAGTCCTCATTGACGGTGCCTACGAAGGTCCCTTCCGGGTCGGCCACCACGTCGTAATCAGCGTTATCGGGAATAGCCCCGCCGCTGGTCAGAGCGGCCAGGCGCGCCCCCCGCCGTCCCTTCACCTGGTGGTTGATGCCGTCCCGGTGCAGGTGGGCGCCGTTCCGTCCCTGCCGGGGGGCGAATCCCTGGGAAAGAGACCCCACCACCTGGTCGAACCGGTCCCGGGGCAGGTTGCGGTAGGGGTACGCTCGCCGGCACAGCTCGAACAGCGCATCCTCATCCCAGTCTTCAGCGGCGCAGGCGGCCACCATCTGCTGGGCCATCACGTCCAGCGGCCACGACGGAATGACAAAGGTGTCCAAATTACCGCGCCGCAGCGCCCGGGACAGCCCGGCGCACTCCAGCATTTCGTCCCTGGTCAGCGGGAACAGCTTGCCTTTCGGCACGCCGCCAACGGTGTGTCCCGACCGTCCCACGCGCTGCACCAGCAACCCGATGGAGCGGGGGGAGCCAATCTGGCACACCAAGTCTATCTCGCCGATGTCGATGCCCAGTTCCAGCGAAGCGGTGGCGACGCAGACCTTGACCTGTCCGTTTTTCAGCTTCTGCTCGGCGTCCCACCGGGTGGCCCGGGACAGGCTGCCGTGGTGGGCGACCACCGCTTCTTCTCCTAGGCGGGACGAAAGCTGGTGGGCCACCCGTTCCACCAGCCGGCGGGTGTTGACGAAGACCAGGGTGATGGCATGGGTCTCGGTGGCTCCCGCGATGGCGTCCAGGGTCTCGCTCCAGATTTCGTGGGTGGCGATGGGGCCAAGCTCCTGCTCCGGCAGCTCCACGGACAGGTCAACCTTCCGGCGGCTGCCCGTGTCCACGACCACGCAGTCCGGATTGCCTTCCGCATCGATGTGCCGGTTGCCCACCAGAAAACGGGCCATTTCCGAAAGGGGCCGCTGGGTGGCGGACAGACCGATGCGGGTGATGGGTTCCTCGGAAAGCTGGCACAGGCGCTCCACCGAGAGTGCCAGGTGCGCGCCGCGCTTGTCGTCGGCCACGGCGTGAATCTCGTCCAGGATCAGCGTCCTGACGTGCTTCAGTCCCCGCCGCCCGCTCTCCGAGGTCAGCAGAATGTAAAGCGACTCCGGGGTGGTGATGAGGATGTGCGGCGGCCGCTTGGCCAGCTTCTGCCGTTCCGACGCCGGGGTGTCCCCGGTGCGTACCGCCGTGGTGATCTGCGGTATTGGCGTCCCGGTCTCCTCGGCCAGGGCTGCGATCTCTTCCAACGGCGTCGCCAGGTTTTTCTGGATGTCGTTGGACAGGGCTTTCAGCGGCGAAACGTACACCACCTGCGTCGCGTCGGGCAGCTCCGCATCCATGCCCTGCCGCACCAGCTGGTCTATGCAGGTCAGGAAGGCGGTGAGGGTCTTCCCCGACCCGGTGGGCGCCGCGATCAGGGTGTGCCGTCCCTGGGCAATGGCCGGCCAACCGGTAGCCTGCGCCTCCGTCGGAGCGTCGAACCGGCCGCGGAACCAGCGTTGAATGACGGTATGAAACGCGGATAGCACCATGGCTGGAATTTTAACACGGCGCCGGCCGGAGCGAAGCCCCCCAATGTCACTAACGCTGGGGAATCGGCCGGCCGTACCGCGCCATGAAGCCCCTAATGGCGTTGAAATACTCCCGGAAACCTACGTACATCAGGTCGTTATGCCCCGCCCCCGGAATGATTTCCAGGTGCTTGTTCGCGGTTTCCAGTTTGTTGAACATGTCCACCGCTTCGGCCAGCGGCGCCGATTCGTCCCACTGCCCGTGAATCACCAGCGCGGGAATGTCGATGGCATAGAACTTGGCCTGGTAGTCGTCCTCCAGCGCCTGGGCCACCTCCGGCTCCAGTCCCTCGGCTATCCGCCCTAGGTTGGGCCGCCCACTCTCGATGATGACGCCGTTGATTCTGTCTCCGGCGGTAATCGCAAGTTCCCCGGCGGAGTGACGACCCATGGAGCGCCCCATGACGTACAGCGGGCCCGTGAACCGCAGCGTCCGCATCGTCTCCTGGAGCCAGTCCAGCACCGCGTGCGCGTCCGACAATATAGTGTTGAAACTCGGCGACCCGCTGGACGCGCCGAAGCCCCGGTAGTCGGCGACAAAAAAATTCGCGCCGATTCCATTGTAGTGCGGCGCGATGTCGTCGTAGCGGGCCACGTTCTCGCCGCCACCGTAGAAAAACAGCACGGTGGGGTTTTCCCGCCCCACCGCGAAAAACCGGCACGAGAGCGTGGTCCCGTCGCCCACGGTCACCCCATAGTCTATCGCTCCGGGGGGCGTATCGGTCCAGCCTCGCAAAGGATGAAACGAGCGGGTCGACGTCTCGGGGTTGTCCAGCACGGAGTAATCAACGGTAGTCATGGCGGCCCCCTGCAAGGTGATAGTGGGCCGCATTATACCGTCGCACAGCCCGCAGCCACAGCATTGGCGGTTTGCCATCAGGGCATGTGCAAAGAGCGGCCTCTTTGCTTTCCGCTTGTCCTGAGCCTGTCGAAGGATGCCACCATTGCCGGAGTCATGGTTCGACAGGCTCACTATGAGCGGCTAAGGGGACTTTGCACAAGCCCTGGGTCTGCCGTTGCCTCAACTCAAGACCTCGGCCGCTATGGAGATGGCGTTCAACGCCGCCGGATAGCCGGCGTATCCTCCGGTCTGGATCAGCACCTCCACCATCTCCTCTTTAGAGAGGCCCACCCGAGGCCCGGCGCGCAGCAGGTTCCGCAACTGGCCGTCGGCCCGCAGCGCCGTGAGCGAAGCCGTTGCGCACACCACCCGGGATTTCAGGTCCAGACCCGGGCGGAAGAAGATTTCCCCAAACCCGTACTGGTAGGTGAGCACCCGCAGGTCCGGCGCCAGATCCTCCAGCGCGCTGGCGTATCCCTGCTGTCCCTCCGCTCCGAAGAGCTGTTCCCTAAGCTGGCGCCCTCGCGCTTCCATCTCCTCCAGGCTGACCTCAGGAACCTCCGTCTGCGGCGCCTCAATGCCTCTCTCTCGGAAGGCCGCGTGCACCAGTTCCAGGGAGTTCACCGCCGAGGGGAACCCGGCGTAGAGGGAGCAATGGATTGGTACTTCCTGGATCTCCTCCGCGCTCAATCCCAGGTTCAGCGCGCTGTGTACATATGTCTGAAACTGGGAAAGGCGCTGGAGTGAGGTCAGGACGGACAGGGTCGCCAGCATCCGGTAGCGGATGTCCAGGCCCGGACGCGCCCACACCGCTCCGAAGATAGCCTCGCCGGTATAGTTTCGCAGGCCAGGGATGCTGGCCGTCGCCCGGGGCCTCTCCCGCACCGGGTAGGTGCCGTGTTGCAGGCGCTCCCGTATCTCATTGCCCTTGCGCCTGAGTTCCTCACGTTTGCTCATTGCTCAACTCCAATGTGTGTTTTGAAACCATCTCTAAAGCTGGCGGCCCGAACCCATGCGACCCGGCGCCATCGGCTGTGTCCGGCCCGAGAAAAATTTTGCCGCCATCGTTGGCGGCAAAACGGCGGCATCTCGGTTCCGTTTGAAATTGCGTGGTAAGGTATTATAGCCGATATTCCGGTGTGCTATGCGGTTCCTGCACACCGGGCAGGTTGCGGGTCGCTGGGCTACCGCCGAGCAAATCGGCATGGCGGTCAGGATGTACTACGGCTGTAACAGTTACAAGCAGACCGCCGAGACGATGGCCGACGGGCACGACATCCCGGAACCCTCCAAAGAAACCCTGTACCGCTGGGTCACGGAGTACACCGACGTTGCCAAAGACGTCCTTGCCGATTAAACGCAAAAACCCGCTGCTACATCAGCGGGCATTCGCGTGGAACCTTCGCTTACGACAGGCAGGCCCCAATCCTAGGGACAGGTTGATATTAACAGCCCGCCCAGGCCATTGGCAATACCCATCCTCCGGCGCGAAACCGTCGCCGGAGGATTTGTTATGGCAGGAACGAAACCGAAGAACCGATTCCAGCAGGCCAAGACTGCGGCCAAGCATACCGGGAACCTGCCCAACACGGATAAGTTCGGCCAGGGCAAGGCCGCGCTGAAGAAACTCCTGAACCCCAACAGATGAAGAAGGGAGCAACAAGATGCCCAGTGAACCTAAGACCTTGACCGCCGCCTCTTGGCCCTAGAAATCGCTGTTAGCGTCCTCGGAGGTAACGTCGATACGACGCTCGCCCCTTGGAAAATCAGAGACACAGTGGAGTTGCACGGTCACGGTGACCACCTTGCGGATATGTTCCGACGGATAGGCGAATTGCTGAACGGCGACATTCCAAATCCCGTCCGAAACGATACGGACGACGGGACCGATAAGTTGCTTGAGTTGGAAGCGGAAATAATCGAAGCCAGCAAGCAGATGTTTGCCCTCGGGAATGGTGGTCAGATATTTGATCCGCCAACTCCGACAGAACGATATCTCCCTATCCTCCTCCCTTGTTTACGAATCAACCGTTGTTGATGAAGCACAAGCGATTGCGTGGGGATACGACCCAGAGTTGATGTCTGATGCCTTCGCTGAGTTCAACGAACGTATTGCAAGACTATGGAACCCCGATACCTAATCGCCGTACTGGAATATCCAACGCGCAAGTAAATTGCACCACTTGGAAAATCGGCTATAGTGCCTCACCACGCAATTTCGAACGGAACCGGAGGAACTGCTGAGGTGGTTGGCAGATGTCCAGGAGCGCAACGAACGGGCCGGACGCTCCCACGAAAAACGGCGCGCCACCCTCGGACACGATGATTCCGGCCTTCCTTCATAACCAGTCGTTGTAATATCAGGGGCTGTAGGCCGAAGCGAGACGGAACCGAGTTCCAGCTGCGGCGGGAAGACCAGGGTTACACCGAACCTCCCTCAGCCAGGACGGCCAACTCCGCCTTGGAGAGTCCCAACTCCCCGCACAGGACCGCTTCGTTGTGCTCTCCGATGAGAGGCGCGCGCCGGGATATCCTCCAGGGTGAGCCGTTGAAGATGGCCCCCGGGCCTGGGTGTCGAAATGTCCTGCCAAGTTCCGGGTATTCAACGTCTGTCCAGAACCTTCGATCCTCCAGGTGAGGGTCCTGCATGACCTCGTCCGGGGAACGGATCGCCCCGGCGTTGGAGCTACGCGTCTGCAAGCCGCGGTAGGCTTCGTCGCGAGGGATGTTGGCGAGAAAGTTCACAAAAATTTCGCGAATGTGTGACTGGTTCTCGGCGACGACCGCTGGGTCCTGATACTTTTCATCTATCAGGTCGCCGGCCATGCCGTGCTCGTCCATCCACGGCGCAAGCGTCAGCACCCGCTGCGGCGGAACCTGGCCGACATTCACGTATTTCCCATCCTTGCAGAGGACCTGGGCGTTGGGCCCAACGTTGGTGTTGCCGCCTCCGGTTCTGCGGGGAACCACATCCCCCTTGTAGATGTACTGGTTCACGTGGCCCTCGGTCGTGAGCGCGCAGGCATCATGCACCGAGGCATCGATGTACTGTCCCCGCCCCGTCACCGACCGGCTGACCAGCGCCGCCGTAATGGCGATGTAGGCGTAGTGACTTCCGATGTGCCAGGCCTGTCCTCCTCCGGGAGCGATGGGCGGCGCACCTGGAACCACTTCGTCGTCGTAGCCACACCTGGCCATCTGTCCGCCTGCCGCCAGATGCAGCAGGTCGCTGGTCTGGAAGTCCCGCCACGGCCCGGTCTGCCCGAAGGGGGTAAGTGAGCACATAATCAGCCCCGGGTTGCTCTTTGCCAGATCTTCGTACCCCAGCCCCAGGGAGGCCAGATAACCGGGCCGGAAGGTCTCCAGTATCACATCCGCCTGCGCCGCCATTTGCCGGAACAGCCGGCGCCCGTCCTCCGTCTCCAGGTTCAGGGTAACCCCCCGCTTGGAGGTGTTGTAATGCCAGAAGTAAAGGCTCCGCTCCCGGTCCGGCTGGTCCTGGTAGAAGGGCCCCACAGTCCGGGCTGCCCCGCCGCCGGGCGGCTCTATCTTGATGACGTCTGCTCCCATGTCAGCCATCTGCTTGCCACACCACTGCCCCTTCTCATCGGCGAGCTCCAGCACCCGCAGCCCCCCAAAGGCCCCCGCTGAGTTCCGGTCCGGGGTCCGCGCCGGTGCCGGAGCGGGATTCGCTATCGGCTCATTCCCACTCCACTGTACGGGCGAGGCATCCTCCATCATCTCCTTCAAGTAGGGATAGTCTTCCATACTGAGGTCCCTGGGCCAGAAGGCGCCGTCGGCGAAGCCGCTCACCAGCTCCTCGTGACTGATGCCCAACAACCCCTCAAACACTTCCTTGTTGTGCCCGCCGATCAGGGGACCGGAGCGGCTGTTGATGGCCGGCGTCTCCGACATCTTGAAGGGAGCGTTCTGAAGGGGCCAGGTCCCCAGCGCGGGATGCTTCACGTCCCGGAACATCTCTCGATGCCTGAGCTGGGGATCATTTTCCACCCGGTCCTGACTGCTTTGCACGGGCATGGCGGGTACGCCCGCCGCCTGGCACTGCTCCATGATCTCGTACTTGCCCAGGGTCCTGGTCCACGCCTCTATCCCCTGGTCCAGCTCTTCCTGGCGCTCCAGGCGACCTTCAAAGGTGGCAAACTTCTCGCCGGTGGCCCAACCGGGAGAGCCCATTACCTCCACTAACTTCCGCCACTCATGGTCGGAGAAGCAGGCCAGGGCACACCAGTCGTTGTGCTCCGCCGGACTGGTCTGGTAAGCGTTGTGCGGCGCCCCGGTCCGCCCCCGATAGTTGTTCACCAGGGGAGTGCCCGGCCAGTGAGCGCGGTTGCCCGGCGGGTAACCCTCTCGCATGGTGGAACGACCGTTGGCCTGGATATCCAGAAAAGCGGAACCATTGAGGGGGACGCCGAGGATCCACTGGGAACTGTCGACGTGCTGTCCCTGACCGGTCATGTTGCGATGGTAAATCGCGCTCAGAGCATACATGGCTCCGTACAAGCCACCGGTGTCGTCCAGGTAGGACCAGCCCCAACCGGCGGGCGGCTGGTCCGGCAGGCCCGAGGTGTAGGTCATACCGGACAAGGCTTGCGCAATGGCTCCCATGGTTTGATAGTCCCGGTCCCGACCCGTGTGGCCGAAGCCGGACATGGAAAGGTAAATGATGTCAGGCCGGAGCTTCTTCATCTCCTCGTAGCCCAGCCCCCACCGCTCCAATACACCGTAGGCGAAGTTCTCGATGACGATGTCGGACATGGCCACCAGGCGCCGGGTAAGGTCAATGCCTCGGGCGGTACGAGTGTTCAGGGTGACGCTCAGCTTGTTGGCGTTGGTGTCGCTGAAATGGCCGTTGGTGTTGAGATTGACGGGCCGGCCCTCGGGGGTGCCCGCTCCCGTCGTAATGTTGTCGCCCCGAGTATTGGGGCGCTGCGGCCATTCAACCTTGATAACCTCGGCTCCCAACGCCCCCAGCCATCGGGTGCACCAGGGACCCGCCCGAACCCAGGTGAAGTCCAACACTCGGATTCCTGACAAAGCTCCCGGTGTAGTTGGCGCTTCTGCTCCGACCTGCACCATTGCATCACCTCCCGGCTATGGCTGTCTTAGGGTTAACTCACCTTATCGACATCTTTCATCTGACCAGGTTGTCCCACAACCCGCATATTCGAAAGGCCGACGGTCCGCGTTCAGCGGCCATCGGCCTATGCATCGGCCTCGCGCCCCGGACAACTGACGGCCCCAATCCCACAACCCGGGTTGCATACACGATCAAAAAGTGGTGCCGAGGGGCGGATTCGCCATTTTGCGTGAAGTAGCATTTTGTCGAGGCCTGTCTGGTGAGATTTCCTACTCAAAACCCGTAGTCTGCCACAGTGTAACACGGCCTGGTGTTGTGGGTTTGTCCCACATTTGACCCACAATCCTAAGCCGGAATCCACCGAGGGAAACGGCGGCGGCGGTCAGGCGTGGATGAGGGACCAGGGAATGGGCTGGCGAGGACCTGATGTCGATGAAATTGAAGATGCGGAGCGTAGATGCCACGCCAGGGGGATGTTTGCGGCCCGTGGTAGCGGCGCTGGGAGCGATTTTCAGCGCAGACCCCAGGCGGCGACCGTCGGGGGCCCAGCCTGGGGCGCTGATCGCCGAGGCGTGGGGCGTGATCGTGGATAGGTCCAAGGCCGAGGGCGGCGTCAGGAGGGGAGCGGCAGGGCGCGCAGTCTCGCCAGGGCACCAGCGAACTGGTTTTGCCAAGGCCAGTTGTGGGGGAGATGCCGGGTGAGGCGACGGGCCTTGCGGGTGATGCGTCCGGCCAGGGAGAAGAAGCGTCGTCGCAGGGTCTTGGTGGTGATCGCCGGCTCGCCCATGCCGATGCGGGCGGTCCAGCGGGCGAGGTTATGCGCCATCACCCCGTATCAAGTACGGGGCAGGCTCTGTACTGCTAGCCAGACGGCGTTGGCGGGGAAGCGCCCCGAGGGTAGGTGGTTTCGGCCACGTCGGCGGCGCCCTCCATCCAGTACGGAATGGGTCTCCAGTCTTCCTCGGATATGGCCTCGATGAGATTGCGCAACTGAGCGTGCTGGCGAATGGTGACGGAGAAGCGGACCTTGGTCTTGCGGCAGACGGCGACGATGTCGTGGTTGTAGAAGCCACTGTCGGCCCGTCCGCCTGAGGCGGATCAGTGGCCCGGTGGCTTTCCGCGTAGCGCACTCGGCTGATGGTCTCACGCAGGAAGTGGGCGGCCCCTCGCGTCCGCCTGAGGCGAGGCGGATTGGCCCGGCCCTTGCGCAGCCGTGCCGTCAGTCCGCCATAGGCGGACCCGTTCCAGCAGCGACGGCGAGGAGCAGGTGATAGCCCCGCTGTCCGGCGTAGTTGTGGCGCTGCGCGCCTGCCTTGGTCAAGCCAAAGGTCTCGTCCGCCTGCGGCGGATGGAGTCCAGGTCGATGGTCAACGGATCATCGCCGGGTCCGGCCCCAGCCGCCCAGGCTCGGGCCAGCGCCTCTCGGCTCACCCGGTCCAGCTGCCGTACGTGGCCCCACTGGAAACTCCGCAGAAAGGTCCCCAGGGTGGACGGCGCCTTGACCGCGCAGCACAGCACCTGTGCGGTTTCGCCTGCGCGCAGCGCGTCGGCATCGTCAATGCAGTCCCCACCGGCCAGGGCCGACGCCACCAGGGTCAGCAACTTGTCTCCCCCATTCCCTCGATCCGGCGCATCTCCCAGGTCAACGTGGCGATCCACCAACTCGCCCAGTCCCAGATGATGGGCCAGGGTGACGGGTAAAAGCAGCCCCGCGTTGGCCACCAGACGGTGGTCGTCGAAGGCCATGTGAATGCGGTCGAGGTGCTCGCGTGGTAGCATCCGTTGGGTGCTCCTCGTTTCGGGTCGGTTTTCTTTGACAAAAACCATTATCCCCGAAGCGCGGGAGCACTTTCTTATCCCACCACAACAACACCACACTCACCCTTTCGGTGGATTCGGGCTAAGGGTCAGGGTTGATCAACCGGGCGACGGACTCCGCTGTCTCGCTCTGCCAGCCCGGCAGCGCGTGCCCGTAGATGTCCATTGTAGTGCTGACTTTCGCGTGCCCGATGCGTTTGGAAACCACGACGGGGTTCTTCTCCGACTGTAATGCCACGGAGGCGTGGAAGTGCCTCAAGCTGCGGATCGTGATCCCAGGACATTCAGCCTTTTCGGCCAAGCCCGACAGGAAGTGGACCAAGGTGTTGGGATGGCACCAATTCTGCAAGTCCCGCCTGGGAAAGACCATCTCGGGTGGATCCACTCCCAGTTCTTCAGCGAGTTCTCGCTGGTGGTTTCGGTGTTCCCGTAACAGAGCGACCGTTTGGGCATCCAGGTCGACTATCCGCCGTCCACTGTCTGTTTTCGGATGTTTCAATACGAGGCCTTCGCTGGTGATCACCAACGACGCTCCCACTCTGAGGGACTTGCCCCCGAGGTCTACATTCTCCCAACTCAAACCTAGCGCTTCGCCACGCCTCATCCCCGTGTAAATGATCAAGTACACGCAGAGCCAGAGGTAATGGGCGCAGGACGCTCCGACCTTGAGTAGGGCTTGCACTTGTTCGATGCTGGGGCTGTCGGCTTCGGTCTTCGTTACAGTTGGGGGCGAAACTAGCGCGACAGGATTGCGGGAGATTAACTCCATGCGCAAAGCGTGTTTCATGGCTCCGCTCAAAACGTTGTGGACCATCTCAACGCCCTTTGGAGCCATCCCGTCGCGCAGTAACCTGGATTCCAACTCCTGAACGTGCCGCGGGGCAATCTTGGAGATCTCGATGTTGCCCAAGTTAGGCGCGAGGTGGATCCGGATGACCTCCTCGTATCGGTCGACGGTTTTCTGCTCCTTGTTGGGAGAAACGACATCAGCCAGCCACACGTTGAGCCATTCGGTGAGCTTGTACCTCTGGACGGATGGAACCACACCGCGGTCCATCTCTCCGAGAATTTCCCTGAGGCGCCGCTCCGCGTCGGCCTTTTTGCCCCGGACGGTTTCGTTCTTCCGGATGCGTTTGCCGTTCTCGTCTCGGCCCAGGAACACCCGGATTTGCCAGGAACCTGGGCTCCGTTGCTTGATCTCTCCTCGCATGATACGCCTCCTTGTTGGTTAGCCCGATTTGACCCACGTAACGAGGTCTGCCAACCAATGATTCGTTGACGATCATAACGTTGACGAACCATTGCGGGTCGCTCAATCCGCCCGGGCGGACCTTGGGATTGCAAGTGGCGGCGCTTTGTTCACCAGGGAAGCAACGGTTCGAATTGGGGCACAGCCCTCGTCGTGCCAGATACTGATCCGACAGCTGCACATTCCCGACCCGTCCTGGAAGTTCTTCCTCGCTTTCGAGCCTTTTCGGTCGTTCATCGCGAGTAGCGGTATGGCACAGCGAGTGGGCCACGTCGCGGCCGATTTACAAACGAGAAAAGCCATTTTTCTCGCCCGGGGTAAATCAACCGTAGCTGACGTTACAATCCCGGGCGAAACCACACAGACCTCGAGTTTCGCTTGCTTCTGGCAACATGCGAAGCCAGATAGAGGACAGATTGATGGAAAATCTCAAAAATCTTACAGCGTTGCGGAGGCCGCTGAAAAACTTGCCGTCAGCCAGTGGCTGATCCGAGAGGTGATCCACCGTGCCGAGACCCGATGCACCAAGATTGGTAAGAGCATAGTCTTACCCGCCGCCGCCCTGCACATGCGACTACCAGGTACTGATGCGGCAGGCTCGGCGCTAGAAAGGTCAGTTGCAGGCTAAGAAGGACAACCGACTGGCGTTACGCAACACAGCTCTGGTGACAGCCGGTTCTGCGAGTTCCACCGCCACCGTTGGGAACAAGACCGCCGAAAGCAAGGGTTGCCGACAGGACCCTGATCAAAATCGCCTGTACGTGTCTGTGCTCGTCTGGTGCGAGGTATGGACCAACGTGGCAGTCCAACAAGATGGGCACCATGTAAACATCGCGGCGATGGCGGACATGGGAGACTGTTGCCGCGCTTTCGTTGCAGCGGCTGATGCGCCGTGAGCGAACAAAGACAGGCCTTGCCTTGATCGAAGGAGGAAGACTTATGGGACCAACACCAAGAACAATAGCAGTGATACTGATGGCGATGTCGGACTTGGGGCGGCACGTAGCGGGATGGGACGAAGGCGTCGGCGGTGCTTGGTTCAAGAATTGGCTTCCCGCGAAGTCGGGGAAATAAACCTATCTCATCGCCCGTTGGTGCGACGACGACGATAGGCGTTATGAGGCGCGTTTTATGGGAGAGGGCCAGTACAGCGTGGTGATGTACAGCGCGCGGGGTCATCTGGTTCGTTCGACCCTGGAGGGTCCTGGCCACGCCATACTGCGTGCCGCCATCAGCGCCCTTCGAGATCAAGACGATGCGGAGTACTATCGGACGGATGAATTGGATGAGAGTGTCACCGTAGACAAATTAGGGAAACAGATCCGTTGGCCGTACCTGAAATGATGGCCTCATGCAAAACGACCTTGCCTCATTCCGCGTTGGTGGCCGCTCAAATCTTGGCCTCGACGGCCGAACTCGCGGACGCCGGTGCCGGCATGGGGCCACCGCTGCGGCGACAGCATCGGGTCGTTCTGCGTCATCTGGTGATCTGCCCGCCGTTGGGACGAAGCTGACTGGCGGTATGGGTCCACGACCCCCCGACGGCAAACACGAAAGGCTACGCAGCTTCAATGATTACCTGAGCCCACAATCACTCAAATTCCCAGGCAATGCGCGAATGGCATCGGCCAAGCGCGCGGTTCCGCTGGAACTGTTGAGATGAGTCTGCGCCAAAACCTCAAGATCACAACAGGCTGGGCGGTGGTCCGCCCGGCCGGCGAGTCTTGTCAGGACTATGACGGGAACGTGATAGCAGTTGTACCGCGGCGATCCAACGAGACCACGTTGTAGGAACCTGATTCCGCCGTTTCATGGCGACAGCTCAGCAGTCGAAACGCCCAAGGATGGGCATCGAGCCCGCCGCGATTGTCCCGATTATTCCTCTCCAATGACAGCGCGACAGTTTCCCCTGCCCATCGTTGGCGTCGCTACCGCTTTGGGAAATTGCACACAGTAGCCCGAATTAGCCCCGTACAGCGTCTGTGAGGGCCGCCGGCCCTTTAGTTGCTCAAATACCGCCGAACATTTCGAGGGTGCTAAACGGTCCTTTGAGCGAATCCCATTACTACCTCGGTCACCTCAAACCGTCGCCCAGTGCTTGTCGGCCACCGCGTCAATGTGCCACGACCCGATGCTAACTCACCGGTTTGGGAGTTGGCATGTGACAGGGGCAAGATTAACAACCCATCTGAGGTAGGTACGACCCGAGTCAGCGATGACCTCAAACTTCACGGGTCAGGACCCTGATACGGCCTGCGAACGGAGGTTGTCTCTTGGGTACTACGTAGGACGTAGTTAACCCGAGACCACTCCCAATACTAAAGCCTACCAACGTCAAAAAAAAACACATAAAATGGACCAGGTATTTTCAGTTCACTAGGGTAAGGAAGGGCTGGATGAACAGACGGGGACGACCTACTCCAAGTATTGAGTTAAACGACCACCAAAGGCGGGCATTGAAGCGCCTGAGCCGTGCCAGAAAGGAGCCGGCCAACATGGTCCTGCGGGCCAAGATCATTCTAGAGTGTGCTTCGGGACGCTCCAACCGCGAGGTCGCTAGCCGATTTGGAAAATCTGAACAGACCGTCGCCAGATGGCGGCGCCGGTTTTTGGAACACGGCGTCGACGGTCTCAGAGACGAACCGAGAAAACGGCGCCAGAGGTCATCGACTGGGCAGGACGCAGTTGACTTCATCACCAAAACGCTCTCTCCGGCGCCGGACGGATCAGGGAGTAGGACGGCAGCGAGTGTGGCCGCCGAAACTGGCTTGAGTGAAAGCACCGTCCGACGCAGGTGGCGCCAGAACGGAATCCGACCGAACCGCCTGGCTTTCGAAAGAGTCAATCCGGATTTGGGCCGTTATGGCATCTGGTCCGTCGCGGGGGTTTGCCGCTCTGCGGGCCAATGAGCCGTGGCCGTTGCCGTGGACGCTAAATTGAGTGAAGAGGTCCCCCCATTTTTGTGGAGAAAGCAGATCCAGCACCCGCCTCTCACTCGGCGTTTCGAACCGCGCCACCTGCCCGACAGTGCAGCCGGTATGTTGGGAGGTTCGAGTCCCATTGAACAGTTCTTGGACGCCCTCACCAGCTACGGCGGCGATGATCAGGTCCTGTTCGTCATGCTGGACAGTCTAGACCTTCACCGAGCTGTCCGTCTCCACCTGTGGCGCATCGGACAGACAGGCATAAACGTCTGCCACGCCGACAGCGCCCAAGTGTGGCAGGATGCGGTGCTCACATTGGCCAACCTGCTGGCCCACAGACAACTCAATTGCGGAAGGCACAATGGTGACCTTGACATGGCGACGGAGTTGCACGCATCCAGTACCGGTTGCGTCATCTGGCCCGACTATCGTGAGGCAGCCGGAGAGGGTGACACCTGTCGGTGCCGTGACCGCCGTCGGAGCCTGGCCCAGGCAAAGCATGAGTACGGTGGGTTATTCGAAGAAAGAGGAACAGTAGGCGGAAAGGGCGTGAAGTGCAGATGTAACCGGTCAGACTGCGTGATTTGCTGCCATCGGCGGTTTGAAAGTATTTGCGACCGTTTACGCCGAGAGTGTGTCGACGCGTTCGGCCCAAGCTTGGTGCTGTTACTCACGTTAACGTACCGAGCTTCCTCATCCCTGACGTCTGCACAGTGGATGAAGCGGGCTCATCGTGATCTGGACAACTTGCGCGCCCGTTGGCGCCGGAAATGGGGAGCTACTCCACCTCATTTGTGGAGCTTGGAGTTTACGGCGGCTGGCACGCCACATTTCCATATCATGATACCCTCAGGGAGTGAAGAGTACCTCAGGTTGTTGCATACTTGGTTGTCGGAGGCTTGGACCGGCATCACCGGCGTGCGCCGCGAACCCGGCACCGGATACCAACGCGCGGTGCGGATCGATGGGCCTATGCCGCTGGCAGAAGCCATCAACTACGTGATGAAATCGGTTGAGTCCCCGACGTGCAATCTTCCGGTACCTTCGGGGACTCCGGCTTTCCGCAGGTGGGCGCGTTCCCGCGACTGGTGAGACACTCATCTCTCGCAGCAACTGGCGACCACTATGTGAAGTTGATGAATTTGACCACCAACACGTCTCACCACGAGAATCCCCCGTAATATTCTCCGGAACCCTATTGGCCACCCCGGGATGGTCGAAACAACTCAGCAGCCGGGGAAACTGAACACGCGGGCCGGCTGAGTAACGCGTCAAACACAGCGCCTTACGCTCACCACAGCTGACGCCGTCGGGTGTGGCTTTCTCCTTTTTCGTTCGGGATTTGGTCCACGGCCCCAAGCCTTTCGCTCCTCTCCACGTCCGCAACCTGTGCCGGTTGGGCTATCGTCTTCCAGCGGTACGTTTCCAAATTCCGTTCCCATGGTTTCCGCCAGACCTCGATTCTGAGGAGGCGTAAACGTGGGAAGCGCCAACCCTACTCACCCAACATGCGCGGGGTGGCCGCCGTTGCCGCCCGCGCGCAGGAGCATGGGAGTTGGGTGGTCCAGGGCCGGCGGAGATGGTCGTAGACGTTAGCCTTGCCTGGGATGCTGCACGGCTCTGTGCCAGTTTCAACGTGGGAGAATTCTGGACAGGTCCAGAGCCTCTCAAGAGCCCTGAGCAATCATGTGGGAGCATTTCGTGGAGTTTGGAAACGTTACCTGGCTGGACGGTCTACCTCACGGGGCAGGTCGTCTCCCTGCGAAAACATCCTGCCTCGGCCGCCGGAATCACTGCCCCAACAATAAACCGGCGGCGGGACTGCTTCACGCGACGCTGAACAAAAACTGGTAGACCCCGCACCGGATCTTGGTTCATCGCGCACCCATCCGGGCGGTGTTTTGCGGGTTCGTTTTCAATACCGTAAAGGCCCAAACGTGTGGCCATTGACCGTTGTGGGATGCGCGAAGCAGTACGAACCCAAAAAGAAGGCAACGCGGCCCACTTCGCAGGCCGCAGCACGACGGCACGTAGGCCGAGGCCTTCTAGCTTCGCAATAGCCGATATCGTGTAGAAACACCGATTTGGCTTGGGTCGGACGGTGGGTCGATCATCGTCCTTTCGCCCTCGGGCGTCCCGGGCAAGGGCGCCAATCATTCGATTTCCGTGTCGACTAGCCGCTGGGAAACGCGGTGACTGAGAACTATCCGCGCTCCCGGGCGTGTGTTTGCTTTAGGAGCCGCCCGTTTTTCGCTCCCGGGCAAACCCCACCTGACGCGACGTTACAATCCTGTAAGAGACCAAAACGCGCTGCAACATTCCGGCGTTCGTTACAACCGCCGGGAAGGAGGAGGATAAACACAGTCATGGACACACCAAAACGGGCGTACAGCGTGGCGGAGGCTGCCGAAGCACTTGGGATAAGTCAGTGGCTTGTCCGCGAGGAGATCCGACGTGGTCAGATGCGATGCACCCGAATCGGAGCCCGAATCATCATACCCGCTGTGGTGATTGACGAAATCCTTAGTGCCGCTGCCCTCAAAGAGGACTTCGGGGCGTCGCGGTCGCCGATGGACGTCGACAAGTCCTAGAAAGCGGGCCGGAAAGCCCTGGTCGGGGAGAGCGATAGCGCCAGTGCTGGCGACCTGAGCCAAGCCAGCATCCGGGTTGTCGTTAGGTGCCGACCCACGCCGAGATTACCGCCAATTTGAGCGGTGGCGACGATGCAGTCGGAGCCATCGCCAGAATCACCGACCACACCGGTTTGGTTGGCCAGCAGGGTTAAGTTCGCGACCGTGGCCGCCAGATACAACTGGAACTTGGTCTTGACCCGTCCGAAGTAGCGCGCCTGACGGATGCCCAACTGTTCCAGTCGAGCCAGTCGATGCTCCGCCACCACGCGTAGTTGCCGGTACTGGTCGTAGTCAGCGCTCTGCTGCAACGCCCGAGCCTCTTGCAACAAGCCTTCCTGCGGGTGGATCAGCACCTGCCTTCCCTTCCTGCCTGTGGCGGTAAAGCATCGGGACCGCAGCAGACAGCCCTGGCACACCGCACCGTCAAAGCGGAAGGCTTGCAGACGATGCACCGTCCCAGCACTGTCGGTTCGTTTCCCCGCCGGCACGATGGTGCAGGTGACCTGTCCCGCCGGACAGGTGCAACTTCCCTGGGTCAGGTCGATGATGAAGTCTTCCTTGGGGAAACACTTCCGGTTGGGACGGCCCGGCACTCGGGCCACCAGCTTGCGCCCCGCGTCGGCGAAAGCCTGGCGGGTGCCACCGTCGCCGTAGGCAGTGTCACCCATGGCCTCCACCACCGGTATCCGCCTGCGGCGGACGCTGGCCTCGCTCTGCTCCACCAACTCCAGCGCTCCCAGATTGTCGGCAGCGTTGCCCGCCAAAACGTCCACCGCGGTGATCAATCCGCCTGAGGCGGATCGGTGTCCACCACCACCGCGGCCTTGTGCCCGTCAAAGCGCTTGCTCTTGCTCTTGTGGCCGTGGCGCATCTCCGGATCGTGCACCGACACCATCCGGTCCTTGCTCACACCCTCTTTCAGGCTCACCCCGCCGTCACCATTATCGTCGTCGTCACCACGCTTCACGTCCTGGAGCAGTAATTGGCCCAGCAACTCCGCCGCGTCAACTATCGCCTGCCGCTCGGCGCTGTCGGCGTCCAACGCGTCCTGGGCCTGACGGGCCAATTCCAGCAGCCGGTCGGCATCCGCCACAATCTGTCCCAACAGCCTCCGCCGCGCCCGACGGTTGGACCAGTCGATGGCCGCCTCTCCCTTCACGCTGCTGCCCACGTAGCGTTTGTAACCGTGGCCCTCCGCCCAGCGCCGCATCGGAATACCCTCCACCGCCGCCAAAGCCCGCATCAGCTTCACGATGCCGTCGGCCAATCCGCCTCAGGCGGGTAGGTGTCCTTCACCGCACCGCGTCCCAGGATGTACGTCGTGTCCATCGCCACCCGCATCCCACGCTTTCCCTTCAGGTAGCCGGCCTCACGGGCCAACCGCAGGCTCTGCTCGAACACCTCACGCACCTTGTCATGCAAAATCAACTGGGCGCGGAACACCTGCAGTGTGCTCTTGGCAAAGGGCCGATCCTCGATCTCAATCCCCAACGCCACCTTCCACCGGATGTCGAAGTCGGCCCGAGCCTTGGCCTCGGCGTCGCTCACCTTGTCGTGGGTCTGCAACAGCAGCGCCGTGGCCAGGAGGCTGGGCGGCACGCTGACCCGGCCATTGTCCAGGCAGTACAGCTCGGCGAAGTCGGCGTCGCGGAACAGCTGGCCCCGCAACGAGGCCAGTCCGCCATAGGCGGATAGAACGTGTCCTTACCCACCAGATCCAAGTACAACTGGTCCGCCTCCCACAGGCCCCTCTGGTCGGATCGCTCGCCCAGCATGGTCTCACTTCGCTCCGCTATCTCAGCTGGCCCGGAGTATAACCTCCACTTCGCCAGGCGGGGTTTCCGGCCAGCTTTCTAGCCAGAAACAGGAAGAGGCTGACGCTGCACCAGCGACCACAGACGCCATCGGCCACGCAGCACCTCAATCCCCGCACCACGAGGCCCCGGTCGGGCCTTCCGGCCGCAAGTGGGATGGGGTCCATCGGGAGCGTTCGAGGGCCTCTCCGTGGCCCCAGTGAGGAAGTGAACACCATGACCATCGCCGTACTGCCTACCCGCGTCGCCGCACAAATCGCCGCCGGTGAGGTCGTCGAACGCCCTGCCTCCATCGTCAAGGAACTCGTCCAAAACTCCATCGACGCCACCTTCGAAATCCTCGACCGACAGGGCGAACCCTACGACCCGGACCAAATCCCTGAACCCACCGAAGACGACATAGAGATCACCACCGCGGTCACCCACACCATGGCCATGGCCGCCAAGTGCCACTGCGCCGCCCAAATGGAAACCCCCGTCTGCTGACCGACACCCGACGCACGTACCGGAACATCGCCGAAAGCATTATCTACGCGTCGGTGAACCACCTCGAAGCCACCGTCGGTGAACTCGAGAACAAAATCCGCCAACAGTACCCGGATCTGACCAGTCAACTAACCGACGTCATCTCCGACGCTCATCCCGACGTCATGACCGCCTTCCACAACGCCTGCCAGCCCCGGACCAGCAGTCGGCTCAAGCCCGCGCCTGCGGGGATACCAGGCCGGCATCCCGCCGCGCACTCGGGGATGCGCTGTTGCCCCCGCATCCGCGAATTGGAAGCTAAACCGAAGCCAAGGTGAAGCCAGCATCAAGGGCGGGTGGAATTGGAGGCGATTGAGATAGCTGACAGGGAAAGCTGAGGGGGTTGCTGGTCATGGAGGAGATGGGAGCGTTGCTGGAGCGCTGGCGCATGGACGAGACTGAGGTGCGGCGACGGATGTACCGAGCGCCGAGGCCTCGGGAACGGGAGCGATGGCACGCGGTTTGGCTGCTGGCGCAGAGCCTGCCCCGTGCTTGACACGGGGGGTGGACGGCGGCGGCGGTGGGCCGAGCTTTGGAGCGGGATGCCCATACGGTTGGTCAATGGGCCCAAGCCTTCGCTGCGGGCGGTCCCAAAGGGCTGGTTTTTGAGCAGAGTAGTGGTTCCCCCCGCGTTGGACGTGGAGCAACGCGCCGAGTTGAAGGCGGCGGTGCAGCAATCACCGTCGCAGGGGGGCATCGAGCTATCCAACTGGAACTGGAGGGCGGTGCGTCAGTTTGTAACGGAGCGCTTCGGGTTGGCGCTGAGCCGCAGTCCGCCTGCGGCGGATCTGAACTATCACGTGTCGAGCACGGGACAGGCTCTGCACCGGTTGGGGTTTGTGCTGAAGCGACCCAAGAAGCGGTTGCTCAAGGCCGACTTGGTGCGACGGGAAGCCTTTGTGGCGGAATATGTCGCTCTGACCGCGGTGGCCCAACGGACTGGGATCAAGATCTTCTTCGCTGACGAGGCCCACTTTCAGGCGGAGGCTGATCTGCGGGGCCAATGGGTGCTGAAAGGGGAACCGGCCCCCGTATCGTGGTACGGGGCAGGCTCTGGTGGGCTCCACCAGCCCCCGCCGTGGGGAGAAGGAACGTCACCCCGTACCTGATACGGGGTCAGCTACTACTCGGCGGTGTACCTGGAGACCGGGAGGTGGAGGTGATGGCACTGGAGTGGAAGGCAACAGCAACTCGGCCACCTCAACCGCTTTCCTGCGGTCCGCCACTGGCGGACGGGCGCGACACACTGAACCGCTAACCGTGATTTGGGACAATTCGCCAGCCCGCGATTGGTCAAAAATCTGGCGATGCGATAAAGACCTTTCTGTCCACACCCGGCCTGAACCTGCGCCTGGTGAACTTGCCCAGTTACAGTCCGGACTTCAATGCCCCGATTTTTGACCAATCGCGCCATTTGGGGCTGGGCGCGCCAGGAGGCAACCGCTAATCTGTGCCTGGGCACCAGGGCTACGGTGCGGGAGAAAGTGGGCGGCTTCTTTGCCGATCTGACCCACCGTCGGGAAGAAGTCAGCCGCCGTTGTCGCACCGTCCCTCAGGCTCGCGCCGCAGAACTGACCTGCAACACCCGCGCCAATGGTTCCGGCCCAGCAAATGTAGATTTCACTTTGGCTTCGGTTTAGGGTCCAAGCTCTCACCCAGAACCGTTACGCTCAACAGCAAGGTGGTGACCGGCATGAGCAGGGTCACCAGCATAGAGTTGGTGGCCCCTACAGAGCCCAGAATACAAAAACAGACCATCCTCGCCAGTGCCGTTGACACGAAAGACATCCCTGCAACAGAGGCGCCCGTCTCCCATCCCGGCAGCAGTAGAATCCAAAGACGTTCGACCACCAAGGCAAACGGCATGGCACACTCCGCGCAGGTCATCGAACCGCTGACGGTACCCACCGCAATTGGTCAACCGCAGGCCGCTGACCAGCCGTCATCAAACTCCCGCAGCCCTGGCTGAGCCGCCGTCTCCGCGAGCCAGACGCGCCAACACATGGAACGGCAACCTCCTTCTACCGCGGGACGGCCGGTCCGAACGGGCCCAGGCCTCGTCGCCGAAAGCGTCCGACACGGTCTCGCCGCCGTCCCCCATCCGGTGGACCTCCATGAACAGACGGCCTCCCACCACGCAACCCATGTAGATCAGCAGGAACATGGCGTGCCACATGTAGCCCAAGTTCACCCGCTCTAACGCCTCTTCTCTCGTGTAACCCAGGGCCGCGAAATCCAGCTCCCACGACCTCACCAGGTTGTGGTCCGGCAGCACCGACGGAAAGTCCGGCGATAGATAGATCGACATCATGACCGCAATCCCCACCGTCGCGGAAACGCACGCCGCCACCATCAACGCTTGGAACAGCACCCGCCGGTCCTCTGCCGTGAAAGCAACGCCGGTGTCCCGAAAAATCAGGAGCAGAGAGAAGGCCATTGGCAGCACGGCGAATACCACCGCGAGCTGGACCGTGACGGAGAAGTTGGTGATCAACACGGTCATGATGTAGACCACGCCCAGTGGCGGACAGGTCACCGACGCGGCCCCGGCCACGGTGCCTCCCACCGTGGTTCCGTCTCGGTACCGCCACCGCCACAGCAGGTGGAACATCAACCCCGCCGTCCAAGAGAGGCTCAAGTTCACCAGCAGAGCCATCAGGTACGGCAGCATCGTCCCGCTCCAGCCCGGCACCAGGTGGAAGTTGTAGTGGTCCAATCCCAACGGGCCGAACTGCAGCAACGGCGAGGTCAGAACGAAGAAAACCGAGATCCAGTAGAACTCCCTGAGACCGGCCGACCTCTCCCCGAAAATGAACCCCTGGCCCAGCACCACAAAGAACGCGAACGCCACGCAGATCATGGGCATCCAGTTGTGGTTCCACCCCAGGAACGACATCAGGTAGTGGAAACCGGCAATCAACGCTGCCGGCAGCAGGAACCGGAACACGAAAAACCGGCCCACCTCCCAGAAGAGGTCGCGCCTCCGCACCGTACCAGCCTGACCATGCGGCGCCGCCGCCGAAGGTCTATGCCCGTGTCCTTCTTCAGAAGCGGAAGCCGAGTCGAGTTTCTCCGCCTCAGCATCGTCTGACTCGGCCGCATTGCCCCCACCAAGCCCAGCCAGCAGCAGCAGCCCCTCAACCTCGGCCTCGCTCAGGTTGAGTGCCGTCCCGAAGACACGCAGCCGCACGACGGTGGGACGGGTGACGCCCGACTCCCACCGCGACACCGTGGTGTGGCTGAAGCGCTGGGAATAGTTCCCGTCCACGTCGGCCATCCTCCTGAGGAGTTCCTCCTGGGAAATCCCCTTCTGGCCGATAGACGGTACGAACGACTCCCGGTAGGCCTTCATGAGCAACCCGACCTGGGCCGCTCTGACACGCTGTGCATCCCGTTCCCATGCCATGTTCCCGCACCGAGCTCTCGAATAATGTGCGCAATTCTACCCGAACACCGGCCCGCAGAGACACCGGCAGGTAAATCCCCTAGCCCCGGGCTCTGCGTCCAAACCCGCACGACGAAGGCGGGATCATGAAAACGCACATGTGCAACAGAGCCAAAGCACAGAATCTCAGAGCAAGACCGAACATAATTCTGCACCGGAAAATCCAGTGCATAAACGCGACGACCAGACAATCCGCGCTCGACGCACGCCATAAATGTTCGAGAGAGCCACACGTTCAATCTTGCACCAGATCGCGACCCTCAACTCTAGAACGGCTGACCGTCCCTGCCGGCTGCGTGGTGGCTCTGGGCGATTGGGAAGGCTTGGGCCGTTATCAGATATGTGGAACCGGTCCAGATCGGCGGACAAATACAACCCGGAATGTGTGCAAGTAAAAGGCCGGCAACTCTACGGTCTGGGCGTAAAGAAGGCGTGTCCACGGCGAGGAAATAATGACCGTCTGCGACGTTGAGAAGGCTTTTGAACGGGTGCTAGACATCGAGGGCCAGTTCCCCAGTTGGCTAATGAGCCACGAAACGGCTCGGCGTTATGCGGCAATAGACCCGCAAAGGCTTCGGCGAGTGGGCGAGCTGCTGAGCGACAGCGTGATCGACCGGCGGTGCTGGACCGGCTACTGCACCACAGCTACGTGCTGAACATCTGCGGCGAGAGCTACAGGCTCAGGGAGAAACGCCAGGCCCCCTCGCAACAACAACTCAACGCGACGCTGGAGGTGGCCGGCGACAACTACGCCGACTGACAGAATCGCTGATCACTATACAAGTGGGTCAATTCTAACTTGCTACACAATGTCGATCTCACAGGTGGGTCAGATCTGACTTGCTATTGACACGTCCACTAAACAGATCCCGGGTGACAAGCTCTCCCGGTTGGCAGAGGTCAGTCTTGTGCCACGTCGAAACATGATGCGACTCCTAGACAATGATGAACTGCTGCATGAGATTGAATCACTCCGGACTCGGCTTTCGGAGCTTAGTGAGGCCAGTCGTCTGGTCAGCGAGAGCCTCGATCTCGATGTCGTTCTACGGAAAGTCATTGAAAACGCACGTTCCCTGACCGGAGCCCGATATGGGGCCCTCCTGACCTACGAACAGTCAGGGGCCATACAGGACATCATCACTTCCGGACTCTCTTCCACAGAGATCGAGAGCCTTGGCGCCTTGCCTCAAGGTCTGGGAGTGCTCGGGTACATGAACGAGATACGGGAACCGCTGAGGCTCGCGGATATCTCCCGCCATCCCAGATCAGTCGGATTCCCCGATGGTCATCCACCCATGAAGACCTTTCTCGGAATGCCGATCCGCTATCGCGATGAGTACGTCGGCAACATCTACCTCACTGAGAAGGAAGGCGGCGCGGAGTTTACCAGCGAGGACCAAGAGATTCTGGTGATGTTCGCCTCTCAGGCCGGCGCGGCAATCTCCAACGCACGAAGATACCAAGAGGAACATCGGGCCAGGGCAGACCTTGAGGCGCTGGTCAACATCTCCCCCATCGGCGTTGTAGTCTTTGATGCCAGGTCCGGGGACCTCGTCTCGGCCAATGATGAGGCGAGACGACTCGTCGGCAAGCTCCATCCGCCGGGCCGTTCTCTTGCTGATCTTCTCGCGGTCATGGCTCTGCGCCGGGCGGACGGTAGCGACATTCCGGTGGAAGAGCTCCCCACCGTGAAGGCAGTGACCCGCGGTGAGACCATCCTCGCCGACGAGGTCGTCATACACCCGCCAGACGGACGGAGTCCGATCACCGCCCTTGTCAACGCTCGGCCGATTCGCCAGGAGGACGGCGACATCGTGTCCGTCATCGCCACGATTCAAGACATAACTCCCTTGGAAGAGCTGAAGCGGCAACGGACAGAGTTCCTGCACGACGTGAGCCACGAGTTGCGTACGCCGCTCAGCGCCATCAAGGGATCGACTTCTACCTTGCTCAGTTCCACCTATCCGTTAGACCCTTACGAAACCCGACAGTTCCTGAGAGTCATTGACGAGCAGTCGGATCACATGCGTCGTCTGATAAGCGACCTGGTCGATATGACACAGATTGAATCCGGGACGCTGTCGGTCATTCCCGAACCTACAGACATGGCGGACCTGCTGCGCCGGGTTAGGGATGTGCATATCCGTGCGGCGGCAAGCAACAGTGTCGAACTTGAACTTGCGCCGAATCTGCCAAGGGTGATGGCCGATGAGCCGAGAATGATACAGGTTCTCGGCTATCTAATCGCGAGCGTATCGAGGTACGCTTCAAGGTCATCCTCCGTCAGGATTACCGCGGTGCAGGGAGACGAGTATGTTGCGGTCACGGTGGACAATAAAGGAGATGTCGCAGCGACTCCTAGTCCGCCGCACCAGTTGGGGAGGGTCGTTGGAGCCGCTGATGAGGTGACTGAGGGGAGAAACGGAAGAGATGACATCGGCATCGCGATCTCCGTGGGCATCGTTGAGGCCCATGGGGGTCGCCTATCGGTCGAGGATGGAAAAGCGGGGCGCGGCAGCGGGTTCACTTTCACGATTCCAATGGTCGACGAAGCCGCGTCCGTCACAGGGCCGGAAGAGTCTCGGCATCTGCCATCTCCCGGCTCCCACGGGAGGCGGGCGCGAGTCCTGGGGTTTATTCCAGACCCGGAGACGCGCAGATACGTACGTGACATCCTCGCACAGGCTGACTTGTCCGTGGCGGTGGCGGGGGGCCTCGGCGAGGCTGAGTGCGTCATAGAGACTCAGAAGCCCCATGTAATCCTATTGGAGCCGGCGCTGCCATGGTCCCAAGGGCTTGAGACATTGGTGCGCATCTGCAGAGTCTCCGGAGTGCCGGTGATTTTAGTGGCCGGGCATGGATGGCACCAATATATCGGCCGCGCCTTTGAGCTTGGCGCGTTCGACTACATTGCCAAGCCGTTCACATCGACGGAACTGCTGGCGAGAGTAGGTGCGGCCCTGCGAAGGAGGTCGGCAGCCGGACGGAAAGAGCCGTCAGTGCCCTACCTGCATGGCGACCTGACCATCGACTACGTCGAACGCGAGGTGAGTGTCGCCGGCATTCCTGTCCCTCTGACTGCGACCGAGTACAAGCTCCTTGTCGAGCTCTCTGCCGCCGCAGGGCGCGTGTCGACCCACGAACAGCTGTTGAGGAGGGTCTGGGGTCCGCTCTACTCCAGCGACGCTCGGATACTGCGTACATACGTCAAGCAACTGCGTCACAAGCTGGGCGACAATGCCGCGCGCCCCACCTACATCTTCACCGAACCCGGGGTGGGTTACCACATGCCAAAGCCATTGAACGACCACCTACCTTGGAGGGAAGCGTCATGACCGTCAGGATAGTTACCGACAGCACCTCCGGCATCGACCGCGGCACGGCCGAGGAACTCGGCATTACCGTCGTTGCGCAAAGTGTCCACTTCGGCACTCGCGCCTTCGAAGACGGCGTCACAATCACACCGGACGAATTCTACGAGATGCTGTCCGACAGCGCTGAGCTGCCTACAACGTCTCAGGCGTCCCCTGGCCGCTTCAAGGATGTGTATGACGAGCTGGGCCGTGACGCCGATGGAATCGTGTCCATCCACATCTCCTCGAAGATCAGCGGCACGTGCAACTCGGCACTCCAGGGAGCTTCGGTATCGTCCTCGGATTGCCCGATTGAGGTGATCGATTCACGCCAAGCCTCCATGGGCCTGGGTCTGGTCGTATTGGCTGCTGCGGAAGCGGCCCGCCGGGGAGCCGCCCAGGAAGAGGTCATTTCGGTGGCACGAAGCACGGCGAAACGCTCCCAATGTATGTGCCTGCTCGAGACCCTCGAGTACCTTCAGAAGGGCGGGAGAATCGGAAAGGCGCAGGGGCTGATGGGATCATTGCTGAAAATCAAGCCCATGATAATCGTGCGGGACGGGGTGGTGCATCCGCTGGGAAGGGCCAGAACCTTCCCGAAAGCCCTTTCCAGTCTGAAAAAAGCCGCGCGGAGATTCGCGCCGATCGAGTCCCTGGCCGTGTCTTACAGCACCACTCCCGATGTTGCCCGTGAGGTTGCCGACGATCTGAAGGATCTATTGCCGGAGGGGTCTGAGCCTTACATCGCCCGCTTGGGACCGGCTTTGGGGGTTTACGCCGGCCCCGGAGCCGTTGAAATCTCGCTAATCCAAGCCGAAGGGTAAGTCCCGGCCCTTGAAGCCCGCCGGCAGGTCCTGACGCTCACCCGGAATTTCAGGCTACTCCCACGTCCGGCGCCGAAGAACCGGGCGGCTGTCAGACGGAGTGAGCTTGCAGCCATCAGGCCAGGCTCACCCTGGTCCATGGCGTCCCCTTGCCCCGGTTCCTCTGTGAGCCAATCTTCACGGAAACCCTCACACGTATTTGACATAATCCTCACGGCATCCTCACACGGGGTTTGTACTTTGTTTCCTATGGCGATAGTTCTAACCCGTGTGAATCGGTATGGACCCCGCTGACTCGCCGAACACTTCTTCAGACACAGCCAGCAGGGCAACGTCTGCCGACTTTGGAACATACGTGACGGGGCTGGTGAATGCGGTAGGTGGAGGCATGGCGGAGATAGTAGCTCCTCACGGTCTGACCAACATTGATTTCGCCCTCCTCAGGTTATTCCTGGGTGTTGAGGAATGGACCACCACCCAACTGGCCCAAACGCTGCCGCTCGCGCCGTCGGGCATCAGCCGCTCGCTCACCAAACTCGTGAGTATGGGACTGGTCCAGAGGCGACGTCTGATCAGCGACCGGAGAGTCGTAATCCTCGCGTTGACCAAAGAGGGATTGAAGCTGACGCAGGTCCTGTATCAGCGCGTCCAGGCATACGACTCCAGGCTCTGCGAAGGCGTCAGCGAGGAGCAAATGGCGGTTTTCACCTGTGTTTGCGCAACGGTCATGACCAACTACGCAGCGCTGGGGCAGCCGCGAACCCGTTAGGGACAAAGCTCGAACGAGCATCCGTCACTCAATGAACACGTCAATTGCCGCGAGAGTATGGGTGTTGCAAGGAGACTGCTTGTGTGGGAGGGCTCGGCTGTGATCCGTCACCTTGGGGCGGTCGTTTTTCTCTTCTGCGCTGCGCTAGCCTTAGGATTGGCGGCGTTGGTCCTCGTTGATTCCACACCCCCAGCCCACGCGCAAACCCGGACGCCCGCCTTCAAAATCGAGACCCTCCACTCCGGGCTTCCCGAAGTGTACGAAGGGACTGAGGTCCGTTTCCAGGTGGCCCGGACCGTCGCCGGTTTACCCGCGTCGGATGTGACCGTAGAGGTCGAGACCTGGGAACCCAACCTGGACGACGGCAACGGCAACAACCCCAGTCTTCAGACGCACCAGGTCACGTTCCCTGGCCAGAATTCTTCTTTGGTCTTGAGGGTTAACGCCTACGTTGACGGCGTTGACGAGTCCACGGAAACCAACCACACACTGAAAGCCAGGCTGGTGGCAAGCAGCGACGGCTCTTACGCGCTGGATGCCCAGAATGAAGCTGAATTCACCATACTGGACCCGCCGGCCACCGTGGCCCGCGTCAGCATCGCGAGCGACTCAGCGGGCATAACTGAGGGCGACTCGGCGTCTTTCACGTTGACCCGTACAGGCGCTACTGCGTTACCTCTGACCGTACAGGTCAGTGTCGAAGACCCCAGCGGCTTCACCCGGGGCGACTACTGGGACCCACCCCCTTCGCTGCCAACCGGCGTGACTTTCGGCGCAAACTCGTCCACGGCCACGGTCAGCTTACAGACTCTGGACGACCACCGGGACCTCCCGAACGGCTCGGTCACACTGGGGGTCGAGCCTGTGGTGATGCAGCAAACTGTGCCATATCTCCTTGGACACACAGGGCTCACAACCGAAGCCAGTACGGCCGTCGGCGACAACGACACCACCCAGGAGTTGGAGCTCAACTTCGGCAAGGAGGGCGTAAACGACGCCGACGTTGCCGAAGGCGACAAGCTGGCCTTCGTCGTCAAGCGCAGGCAGCAGGACGCGGACACTGGCAATCCAGCAACCTTTACAGTGCGGATCGAGACCGACCGCAGTGGTGACGACTGGAGGCTGGAGGACTGGACCAAGGACACCGGCACCGGCCGCTTGTACAAGGACTACCCGCTTGAGCTGACGGGCGCCGACCTCCAGGTCAGGGAGGAATTCACGGTCACAACCAATGGGCAGGCCGAATCCAACTGGGACTACTGGGCTTCCATACTGCCGCTCCAGCACCACGGCGGCGCCGAATTGACATCCGGCGAGGAGGCAGAGTACTGGACCGTGAAGTCGGGCTTTCGCGAGACGACTGTCAACGCCACCGACAGCGGCGCCAGCAACGGTACAATTTCGATCGAAAGCGACGTGGCCACGGTGACCGAGGGCCAAAGCGTGGTCTTTACGCTGTACAGGATAGAAGGGCCAATGAACAAGCCCGTAACTGTCCAGGTCCGCACCAGGGAACCCAACCGGGCAAGCGGAGGATCCAACCCCAGCATCCAAGACCACGACGTGACCATCGAGGCCTGGAGGGGATACGCCGAATTCACGGTATATCCCTACGTGGACGGGGTTACCGAGACCGACACCGACGAGTTGATTGCGGTGATTCGGAGCATCAGCCAAGTCGACGGCGCCGACCGCTACACCGAGGGGCAACCCAACAGAGTTGTTGTCGAGATCAACGACCCGGCCAGCGGCAACGCCCTTGTAACGGTGGCCGCCAACCCCACCTCTGTAATCGAGGGCGGGAGCGCCACCGTCACCTTCACACGGACCGGGGGCGACACGGCACAGCCGCTTACCGTGAACATCTTAGTGGACGACCCGGATGAGCGCCTCCGGGGCAATCATTGGGACCCGGCTCCCACTATTCCCACGCAGGTGACCTTCCCGGCCAATTCCACTACCCAGACGATCACCCTGACCTTCCCGGACGACCAGCGAGATTTGGATTCCGCTGGATTGGTCAAAGTCCGCGTCCTGCCCGGAACGGATTACTTCCTGCAACAGACCGGGAATCTCGGCACCCTCGCGACTCTGTCGGTAACCGATAACGACACGGCCCAGGAACTCACCCTCAAGTGGGGTCGGATCAGCCCCGACAGTGTGCATTGGGAGGCGGGGGAATCCTACCGGACCTGTGACGAGGGGACGGGCAACTGTACCCCCGGCCCGGCGGAGGGGACTTTCTACTATGAGGACGGCCGCAGTTTCGTAGTCGATAACGAGCTGCAGGAACCGCATCCCGCCCATTTCCTGGTCAGCCGCCGCCAGACGGACACGGGCAAGACCGCAACCTTCGTCGTTCGGGTGGAACACAACCGCGACTGGGAGAGTCCCCGGCACTCCAGTTGGCCTACAGATCCCGAAACGGGGAATCGCTACCAGGAGTTCCCCCTGACACTGACCGGAAACCAGAGGCAGTTGGTCGGGCGAATCGAGTTGCTGGACAACGGCATCGTTGATCACAGTCTGTGGCAATACTCGGCCGAGATCAAACAGATAGAGGACGCTGCCGACGGAACCGCCCTCAGCCCTACCGCGGAGGCCCAGTACTGGACGGTGAATGGCGACCGGAAGAAGACCATCTGGCCTGACCTTGTGTTGGGAACGCTGGTCAAGATCAAATCGGTCGCGCCCGACCCGGTACCCGAGGGACAGGCCGTCACCATCATCCTGGAGCGCCAATTTGGGAACCCCTTAGCGCCCTATCCGGTCCAGCTACGCACTTGGGAACCCAACCAGGTCATGGCCGACGGCACCAATCCCACGGACCAGGTCCACGATGTGGTATTCCCAGCCGTCCCAATGACAAATCTGTTTGTGGAATATGTCACCCAGACCGAGACGCTGACCGTCTCAACCTGGGACGATTCCGTGTATGAGACCCGGGATACCTTCATGGCGAGTCTGCTCATTCCCTCTGTGGTATCTGATCGGACATTACTTATCTCTACGAAGAAGACAAACATAGATGACGACGACCGCCCCACGATCACCCTCTCTGTGGACGACACCAGCATTACGGAGGGCGACACCGCCACCTTCACCCTGACCCGGGGAAATAACACCGCCAACGAGCTGTTTGTCGGCGTCTCAATGGATGACCCGGGCGGGTTCCTCGAGGGCAATTTCGCATCAGAAGCAGTTGCAGTCCCTTCCAGCATCATGTTTGCGGCCGGGGAAACGACCAGGGAAGTCGCCATCGCCGTACCCGACGACTGGCGGGACATTCCCGATAACGCCATAACGTTCGCGTTGGCACAGGAGCCGCACTACGACATCGTGGGCTCGAGCTCGTTGACCGTGCAGGTGGCGGACAACGACGTTGCGCCGCAGGTGTCGATCTCCTTCAACCACGCGGAGGTCGACGAGGGTACCGACCTGGTCCTGGAAATTGTCCGTACGGGCGAAGACAAGAACCCCCTGGAAATCCCCATCACCGCCGGTCCGGTGGGGGACCAGCAGTACCACGTGATCGGCATGGACGCCGGGATGTCCCTCTTGCACTTCACATACCGCCAGCCCGACGACAGCTTCCGGGGCCCGGACCATCACTACCGAGCGACTTTGCACCCTTTGAGAGCCGAGTTCTGGGTCCCGTCGGGCGACACCACCGTCAACGGCGCCATCCTGGACAACGACCCCTATGTCGTGGGCGTGCAGGCCATAACCCCTCGCGTGGACGAGGGGAACCTGCTCTACTACCGGATCTCCCATAACGGGCATACCGGTGAACCCCTTCAGGTCAAGGTGGACCACGCCGAGACCGGCAGTGCCGTGTACGACACGATCCTCGGCAACCAGACCCACACCATTCCCGTTGGGTCTTCGTCCATCACCCGGGCGTACCTGACCCATCGCAACGACGGCTACGACGGGGATGCGGAGTTCACGGTCGAGCTGCTGGCGGACGACGCCTATGAGATCGACAGCGGGAACTCATCAGCCAGCATCATCGTCCGGGACAAGGACCCGCTGCCCCTGCTGGGGTTCCGCGACACAAGCACCTTGGTCGGCGAAGGCGACGGCACCGTCGACATCTGGGTGGATTTGCAAGTGGCCGTGCCCCCTCTCAAGACCGTGACCGTCGATTACAGCGCCCAAGACTGGTACTCCGGCGATGGCTTCAATATCACCGGGAGCACGGGAACACTCACCTTCGCTCCGGGGGACACCAGCGCCGCCATCACGGTGGAAATCCTGCAGAACTCCATCGCCGGATACAAAGACCGCTTCTACGTCGTCCTGTCAAACCCGGTAAACGCAACCCTTCAGGATGGTGTCGCCAACCTCATCCATGAGGGGGTAATCGAAGACGACGAATCGGCTGTCACGCTGGAAGCCCAGGCGGAGGCCGTGGACGAGGGCAGCGACGTCATCATGACTCTAACCCGCGACGGCGACCCCACTGATGAGCTCACTGCCTGGCTGCAGGTCGCCAAGACCGCTCCCCAAGCCGACAACCGTCGCGACACGGTCGTGTTCCCGGCGGGGGACGCCACCGTGGAGCACACCATAACCACGACGAACGACGGCGTGAGGGACGGCTCCCACACCGTCACCGCCACGATCCTGGACCCTGCCACCATCGGCGAAACCAGGACCTACTGGGTGGGGAGACCATCCAGTGATACGGTGACGGTCCGGGAGACCCACTTGGAGACCGTCATCCTGCTCACTCCCACCCTACGAGTGGCCGAGGGAGATTCGATAACCCTGGAACTGACCAGGTCTGGCAGGGCGCCCCTCACCGTGACCCTGGACGTGACCGAGACCGGAGACTACACCACCGGCGCCCTGCCCCAGACTGTAAGCTTCGGTCTGCAAGAACCGACCGCCACAGTCACGATCCCGACCCAGAACGACACCACCGCCGAGGACATCGGCAAGCTGACCGTAACCCTGGTGGACGGCACGAATTACCGCGCCGGTTGGCCTAATTCGCACACCTTCACCATCTACGACGATGACGGCGCCAAGCCGTCGGTGTCCGTGACTAATGACCAAACCTGGGTGAACGAGGGCCAGCCGGTGTCGTTCACGGTCTCCCGCACCACTCCCACGGACAACGCCCTGCAGGCCCGGCTCGAACTCAACCGGGTCAGGTACCGGGTCACCCAGGCCGACCTTGACGATCCCACCCGGGGCATCACCACGCCGCAGAACCACATCCACTTCGACACCGAGGAGATCACCGTGGACTTCCCGTCCGGGACCCAGACTGTGACCGTCACCCGCCAGACCACCGACGACAGCCTAAACTACGGCAACAGCACGTACCACGCCACGGTCCTGAACGACGCTGACGACGACTACATTGCCCTGAGCAACGCCTCGGCCAAGATCTGGGTCCAGGACGACGACATACCCACGGTGACCGGCTCGTCGACAACCAGCGAATTTTACGATGGAAGATACCAGGTCGTGCTTCCCTTCACCCGCACCGGCGACGTGTCCGGCAGGCTTCCGCTGGACTATGACCGCTCCTATACCGGCTACCGGCCCGCGCCGCTTCAGGATGAGACAGAGACCACGACTTGGATCAAAGGACATGGATTCGAGCCGGGGAAAGCCACCGGCGTCAGCATCGGGGATTTGGGTTACACCAAAGCGCTGGGCCGCAGCGGGACCATCGACCTTGAGTCCCACTACTGCCCAAACAACCCGGCGGCCTGCGGCTACTACCCCCAGTACCAGGTAGGGACCCCATCGAGCATCACCTACCGGTACTACAGCAACACCATGGGGGTGCGCATCAAGGCGGACCAGGGTTCCGTCACCGAGGGAGAGCCCGCAACCTTCACCCTGCACCGCCACGGCGGCAAGCCCGACGCCATGACGAGGACCCTGGAGGTCACCCTGCACGTGAGCCAGGAGGGCGATTTCATCTCCGGCGCCGCTCCCCAGACGGTTACCTTCGCCGCCGACCAGTCAACCGCCACGCTCAGCGTGCCGACGACCGACGACGGTGTGGACGAGACCGACGGGGCCATCACGGTGGAACTGGTGTACACATGGAGCCGAGATTGCGACGACGAACACTGCTACCGCCAAAAGGAGTACCAGGGTTCCCCGTGGTACGTGCGCTCAGTTACTACCGCGGTAAACGATAACGACTACGTACTGCCTGACGCATCGGTCTCCGACGCCTCCGCGGGCGAGGCAGACGGGACCATCGAGTTCACCGTATCGCTGTCCCAAGCCAATACCGAACGGGCAGCCTCGGTGGACTGGGCCACGGCGGAGGACGGCTCCACTACCGCCGCGACCAGCGACGTGGACTTCACCGCGGCCAGCGGGACACTGAACTTCGCCATCGGGGAAACTGAGAAGACGGTGGCCGTCACCCTGCTGGACGACCAGTTGGACGAAGGCGACGAGACCTTCAACCTGGTGCTCAGTAACCCGTCGGAACTGACCCTGGCGGACGACACCGGCGCGGGCACCATCCTGAACGATGACATTGACTACGGAATAGCCTTCAGCGGGTCCACTTTCCATACCGAGGAAGGGGACGATGTGGTGGTCTCGCTCCAACGCCTGGTCCCACAAGAGTCCGGAGGTGGCGTTTGCTACGTCACCATTCAAAGCCGGTGCTTCAGTGTTGCGACGCAGGGAGACATAGCGAACGGGGAAATAACGGTAAGCCTGGACATCATCCAAGCGGGAGACTTTCTATCAAGCCAGCCGCCGGCGACCGTGACCTTCGCCCAGGGAGTTGCCGAGGTAGAGTTGTCCCTAGCCACGGTGGACGACAGCACAGTGGAGGCCGACGGCAGCCTGAGCGTCAATATACTCGAGGGCACGGGTTACTCCCCTGCTTATATCGGACCGCCGGACTCACAAAACCAGGAGGCCCCCTACCGGACCCTGTATCTCTACGACAACGACCTGGCGTTCTCAATAGAAGATGCCCAGGACGACGAGGCCACCGGCCAGGTGGACTTCACCGTGAGCCTGAATGATCCGGCGCCGCAACAGGTCACCGTCAACCTTGCCACCGTGGACGGCGAAGCCACCTCCCACGCCAACGTGACCGCCACCAGCCTGGGACAGGACTTCGTGGCCAAGACCGAAACCCTGACCTTCGCGGCCGGGGAGCAGACCAAGACCTTCTCCGTGGTCACTCTGGACGACACGATTCATGAGAGGAACGAGACCTTCACGGCGCGTCTCAGCACACCTGCTCAGAACCGCAACAGGTACAACTCCGCGCAACGGTGGTCAACCCTCGCCAGCCTGGCCGACGACACCGCCGTTGGCACCATCGACGACGACGACCAAGCTTTGGTCGCGTCCGTGAGCCGGTCCTACTCGATAGTGAACGAGAACCACGCGGGTCCCGTGAGGTTCACCGTTGAGCTGTCTCATCCGGACACGACGGCAAGCGAGAGAAATCCGGCCGTTGGCTGGCGTACGGTCCCGGGCACCGCAGCCCTCGACGAGGACTACCAGGGAGAAAACGGGAAACTCACGTTCAGGCCCGGAGTAGCCACCGGGTTCATCGACGTGCATATCATCGACGACAATCTCATCGAGAACGCCCTGGAGACCTTCAGCGTCGAGTTGGTTGCCAGTGATTCGCGGCTCGTCGCCATCTCCCCCACCGACGCGAGCTTCGAGGTCTCCATCAGGGACAACGAGACCCTGACGGCCTCCATCGCTGCCAACGGCGAAACAGTGGCCGAAGGTAACGACACGACCTTCACCGTAACGCTGACCGGTGGGGTCCCCGCGGACGACGTGAGCGTTTCCTTCGAGACTGCCGGCACCGCCACGGTCACGGACGACTATGCCGCGCCCAAAGGGGCCATCACGTTCCCGCCCGGAGACGCCACCGGCAAGGCTGGAGTCCTGGAGATTTCCGCCGGCCAGTCCAGGGGAACCATTACCTTCCCGGTACTGGCGGACGGCATCGACGACGACAACGAAACCCTCAAGGTGGAGATATTCAGCGTCGCCACCGACCAGCGGGCAGGATCAGTTTCAGCCACCGACAACGTCGCCACGACAACGATCCTGGACCAGGACAACCTGACGGTATCCATCGGGGACGCTCCCAGCGTGACCGAAGGCGCCGTTGCCACCTTCACCGTCACCCTGTCCACCGCCTCCGACCAGGACGTGTCGGCGGGATGGGCGACGAAAGAGGTGGGCGACGCCCTGGACGCAGGCGAAACGGCTGTCCCAGGCAAGGACTACGCCGCCGCCAGCGGGACGGTATCCATCCCGGCGGGCGACAGGTCGGCCACTTTCACTGTGACGACCACCGAGGACACCCTGGTGGAGGGCGCTGAAACCTTCGTCGTAGAGCTGGAGGAGGCCACCATCGGTAACTCCTCACCAGCCGAGATGGTACCCCTGGGAGTGACCAGAGCAGAAGGGACCATTGCCGACAACGATACTGCCCCCACCGGATTGACCATCTCCTCCATCTCACACTCCGAGGTTGATGAGGATGCGGGGGCGACCGACATCACGGTCGTAGTCGCCCTGGACGGGACGACTCAGTTCACTGTGGACACGCCGGTAACCGTGGAGATGATCGACCGTCCCAACGTCGGGAACAACGCGACCCTGGGTGTGGACTACACGGCTACCACAGCCAATGTGAAGATCCCGGCCGGGGAGTCCAGCGTGACCGCCGTCATCACCTTCACCCCGGTGGACGACAGCCTTTCGGAGGACGACGAAGTCGCGCGCCTGTCGGCCAAGTCCGCTGTCCTCGCCGGTTCGGCGGGCCGGGGGGTGAGGATCAAGGACAATGACGTGGAGCCCGGGGAGGTAAATCTGACCGTCAGTCCGGACGCCGTCGCTGAATCGGCATCCGCCCTGCAGATGACCGTAACCGGCGCCCTGGCAGGGCTGTCCTCCCGCGTGACCGACACCGTGGTGAGCCTAGAGCTTGCCGACGATACCGCAACCGCAGGAGAGGACTACCAGGCCGCCACGGCCACCCTGACCATCCCTGCCGGCGAGATGTCCGCAACGGCGGCGATGACGCTGACGGTGCTGGACGACAGTGTCGTGGAGGGCAACGAGACCCTGGAAGTCACCGGCACCGTCCCCGGAACCATCACGGTACGGCCGGCCGAAGTGGTCATCGAAGACGACGACCAGGATCCCACCAGTATCTCTCTCCTGGTAACCGCCCCGCCAATAAATGAGAGCAGCGGCGCTGTGACCATGCCGGTGCGAGCAACCCTGCTGGGAGGCGGGACCCGGTCGGAGGATACGGAGGTGACTCTGAGAACCGCCGACGTGTCCGCCACCGTTGCCGACGACTACACGGCGTCCTGGGACTCGTCAACCCTGATCATCCCGGCTGGAGAGTTTTCCGCCACAGCCAACCTGACGCTGACCCCGGTGGACGACACCATCTACGAGGGCGCCGAACACATCGCGGTCCGCGGGCGAAACACCGACCCCGGCTTGCCGGTCAATGGCGTACGCCTCACCATACTGGACAACGACCCGCAGCCGACCACCGTCATCCTGTCCCTGGACACGGATACGGTAACGGAAGGCTCCGGCACTCACTTCCCCATGATCACTGCGACCCTGGAAGGGGACGTTACGTTGACTTCCGACGTCAACTTCACGGTCAACCTCAAGGGCGACACTCAAAGGTCCCAGTCCTACACGGCCTACCTGTTCAGCCCCCTGAGCATCCAGGCGGGCCAGTCCTCCGGGACGGCGGACCTGTGGATCATAGGCACAGACGACGACGTCGACGATGAGGACGAGACCGTAACCATCGAGGGTGCGTCGGATGACCCCGATCTGACCGTAGTCTCCACCCAACTGACCATAGCCAACGACGACACCTCGGGAGTCAGGGTTTCCCGCACATCCCTCACTGTCCGGGAAGGCGAGACGGAATTCTACTCCATCGCCCTCACCTCAGAGCCAACCTCGAACGTGGTGTTGACCGTCGATGTTCCCACCAATGCCGGGTTCACGGTAAACCCGGGAACCGTAAACTTCGGGCCCAAAAGCTGGGGCTGGAAACGCGTTTACGTCACCGGTATTGCGGACCCTGACGCAGACGACGAACCGGCCGCGGAAATTTCCCACTCCATTAGCAGTTCCGACACCAAGTACGCCGGAGTATCCTCGGACAACGTCGCTATAAGCGTGAAGGACACTGTCTCAGCTTCTGTGGTAATAGCGCCCACCCAACTCAGCATCGTCGAAGGCGACAGCGACGCCTACACGGTTGTACTGGATACTCAACCTACCGGGGAAGTTACCGTAACGGTCTCGGGCTTCGCCGGGACCGCATTGACCCTGGACAAGTCCACCCTCACCTTTACCACGTCCGACTGGAACGTGGAACAGACCGTCACGGTCGCCTCGGGCCAGGACGACAACGGCACCGAAGAGATTATCCACCTAGCCCACACCGTGACTGGCGGGGGGTACGACGGAGTGAGCGCCGACAGCGTGGTTGTAACCGTGGAGGATGACGACACTGCGGGCGTGACTGTTATCCCTACCGCCATCACCGTGGTGGGTGGCAGGAGCAACTACTATTCGGTAGTCCTGGACAGCGAGCCTGCGGGCGACGTGAAGGTTACCGTAGCGGGAGCAACGGGCACGGACCTGTCATTGGGCAAGACCACTCTCACGTATACCGACCAGGACTGGGATACGGCTCAGACGGTAACGGTGACCGCCCTCGAAACCGCCTCCGCCAACACGGTAACCCTGACGCACGCCGTCAGCTCTACCGATGACACGCACTATGACGCGGCCACGGCGGAAAGCGTAGCAGTCACCGTTCTCCAGTTGCCGGACGGACCGTTAGTGCAGGTGGGAGTCACTGCATCGGAACAGGAAATGACCGTGCCCGAGGGGGAAAGCAGGACGTACTCCATCGTCCTGGCCTCTCAGCCCAAGGGCGACGTAGATGTCGCCATTGCAGGCGTCACCGGCACCGATCTCACCCTCAGTGACTCGAGCATCAAGTTCACCGCCGCGAACTGGAATACGGCCCAGACTGTGATCGTCGCGGCGTCGCACGACGACGACGCAATAGACGACACCGCTACGCTTACCCACACCGTGGCCTCCACCGACGACAGCAACTACGATGGCATAGCCGCCGGAAGCGTGGCGGTAACCGTGACGGACGACGAGACCGCTGGGGTGACGATCTCTGAGACCTCCCTTGAAATAGAAGAGGGAGACTCCGACACCTACACCGTGGTCCTGGACACCGAGCCTGCGGGCAACGTAACGGTGACCTTGGATGGCGTCGCTGGTACGGACGTATCCCTCGACAAGACCACGCTTACGTTCACATCAGGCAACTGGAACACGGTTCAGACGGTAATGGTGTCAGCCAGCCAGGACGCCGACGCCGCGGACGAAGCGGAGGTCACCATCACGCATACGGTGACCTCCGCTGATGACACCGACTACGACGGCATAGCCGCCGGAAGCGTGGCGGTAACCGTGGCAGACGACGAGACCGCCGGGGTGACGATCTCGGAGACCTCCCTTGAAATCGAAGAGGGAGACTCCGACACCTACACCGTTGTCTTCGACACGGAGCCAACGGGCAACGTGACGTTGGGGATAGGCGGCGTCACTGGAACGGACGTATCCCTCGACGGGGATAGGATAACCTTCACGCCCGGCAACTGGCAGGTGGTGCGGACGGTGACCGTAACGGCCGAAGAGGACGACGACGCTGTGGATGAAGAGGTGGTCACCATCACGCATACGTTGACCTCTGGCGATGACAGCGACTACGACGGCTTGGCCGTCGCCCCCGTCCCGGTGACGGTGACGGACGACGACACTGCCGGGGTGACGATATCGAAGGCCTCGTTGGACATTGACGAGGGTGGCGAAGATACCTACACGGTCGTGCTGGATAGTCAACCGACGCACAGCGTCACCATCGCAGTCAACGACCCATCCAACACCGATGTTACCGCCGAACCCGCCAGTCTGACCTTCACCACGACCGACTGGGACACGGCTCAGACCGTCACGGTCTCGGCGTCGCAGGACAGCGGCCACGACGACGAAGACGCCACGGTCACCCACACGGCCACGAGTTCAGACGCGAAGTATGAGGGGATATCCGTCGCCGACGTGCTGGTGAACGTCACCGACGATGATGACGTTCCGGTCACCGTCAGCTTCGGACAGGCGACGTACACGGTGGCGGAGGGCAGCAGCGTCACTGTCAAGGTGGTCCTCTCTGCCGATCCGGAAAGGACAGTGGAGGTGCCCATAACGGTCGCCACCCTAGATGGGGCCTCGTCTGCGGATTACTCGGGGGTTCCTGCCAACGTGGTGTTCAACAGTGGCGAAACGGAGAAGCCTTTCGACTTTGCAGCCACCGACGACACGGTGGATGACGACGGGGAAAGAGTGAGCCTCACCTTCGGTACCCTTCCCCCAAGGGTCAGTTCCACAGGCCCGTCCCAGGCGGTGGTTTCAATCACCGACGACGACGTCCCACAGGTCACCGTCGCCTTCGAGCAGGCTTCATACACGGTCATCGAGGGCAACACGGTCACCGTCAAGGTAGTCCTCTCGGCCGACCCTGAACGCACGGTGACCGTCCCCCTGACCAAGGCTAACCAGGGCGGGACAAGCAACTCCGACTACTCGGGCGTTCCTGCCAACGTGGCGTTCAACAGCGGTGATACGGAGAAGACCTTCAGTTTCAGCGCCACCCAGGACGGGGCTGACGACGACGGGGAGTCGGTCAGGCTGGGCTTTGGGTCGGGCCTGCCCACGGGCGTGTCGGAAGGCTCCCCCTCCCAGGCGGTGGTTTCAATCACGGATGACGACGTGCCTGCGGTAACGGTGAGCTTTGGGCAGGCGACGTACACGGTGGCGGAGGGAAACACGGTCAGCGTCAAGGTGGTGCTGTCAGCCGATCCGGAAAGGATGGTGGAGGTGCCCATAACGGTCACCAACATGGATGGGGCCTCGTCTGCGGACTACTCGGGGGTTCCTGCCAACGTGGTGTTCAACAGCGGCGACACCGAAAAGATGTTCGACCTGGAAGCCACAGACGACGCAGTTGATGACGACGGGGAAAGAGTGAGCCTCACCTTCGGGACCCTTCCTGGCCGGGTGAGTTCCGCCTCGCCCTCACAGGTGGTGGTGTCGATCACCGACGACGACGTGCCCAGCGTAACCGTTAGCTTTGAGCAGGCCTCGTACACGGTGGCCGAGGGCAACTCAGTAACGGTGAAGGTCACCCTGAGCGCCGACCCGGAGCGGACGGTGACCGTCCCCTTGACCATGACCAACCAGGGCGGGGCATCTAACAGCGACTACTCCGGTGTGCCGGCCAGCGTGGTGTTCAGCTCAGGGGGCACAGAGAAGACTTTCACCCTTACCGCAACCGACGACAGTGCGAACGATGACGGGGAGTCGGTCAGGCTAGGCTTCGGCACGGGCTTGCCCACCGGCGTGACGAAAGGATCGCCCGACGAGACGGTGGTGTCGATCACCGACGACGACGTGCCCAGCGTCACCGTCAGCTTTGAGCAGGCGACGTACACGGTAGCCGAGGGAAGCAGCGTTACTGTAAAGGTCACCCTGAGCGCGGACCCGGAACGGACAGTGACCGTCCCCCTGACCAAGGCCAACCAGGGCGGGGCAAGCAACTCCGACTACTCGGGCTTGCCAGCGAACGTCGTATTCAACAGCGGTGACACGGAGAAGACCTTCAGTTTCAGCGCCACCCAGGACGGGGCTGACGACGACGGGGAGTCGGTCAGGCTGGGCTTTGGGTCGGGCCTGCCCACGGGCGTGTCGGAAGGCTCCCCCTCCCAGGCGGTGGTTTCAATCACGGATGACGACGTGCCTGCGGTAACGGTGAGCTTTGAACAGACGACTTACACGGTGGCGGAAGGCAGCAGCGTTACTGTCAAGGTGGTGCTCTCTGCCGACCCGGAAAGAACTGTGGAGGTGCCCATAACGGCCACCAACATGGACGGGGCCTCGTCTGCGGACTACTCCGTGGTACCGGCCAGCGTGGTGTTCAACTCAGGGGACACCGAGAAGACGTTCAGCTTCAGCGCCATCGACGACGCGGTGGACGACGACGGGGAAAGAGTTAGGCTCACCTTTGGCACACTACCCACAAGGGTGAGTTCCGCCGCCCCTTCGCAGGTGGTGGTTTCGATCACCGACGACGACGTGCCCAGCGTCACCGTCAGCTTCGAGCAGGCCTCCTACACCGTCACCGAGGGCAGCAGCGTCACGGTGAAGGTGAAACTGAGTGCCAACCCGGAGCGGACGGTGACCATCCCGCTTAGCACGACCAACCAGGGCGGAGCCTCCTCATCCGACTATTCAGGCGTTCCTGCCAACGTGGTTTTCAACAGGGGTGACACCGAGAAGACCTTTGACTTCGAAGCCACCCAGGACGCAGTGGACGACGACAACGAAACGGTCAGGCTGGGCTTCGGTTCGAGCCTGCCCACCGGCGTGACGGAGGGATCGCCGGACGAAACTGTGGTCTCCATCACCGACGACGACGTGCCTGCGGTAACGGTCAGCTTCGCGCAGGCGACGTACACGGTGGCTGAGGGCAGCAACCTCAGCATCAAGGTGAAGCTGAGCGCCGACCCGGAGCGGACCGTGACCATCCCTCTGACCAAGACCAACCAGGGCGGAGCAAGTTCCTCCGACTACTTCAGCGTACCGGCCAACGTCGTCTTCAACAGCGGAGAAACGGAGAAGACGTTTGACTTCAGCGCCGCCTCCGACAGCGTGGACGATGACGGGGAGGCGGTCAAGTTGGGGTTCGGTCCGAGCCTGCCCAACGGAGTGACCAAGGGATCCCCTGACGAGACGGTGGTCTCGATCACCGACGACGACGTGCCGTCGGTCACCGTGAGCTTCGAGCAGGCCTCCTACACCGTCGCCGAGGGCAGCAGCGTCACCGTGAAGGTGAAGCTGAGCGCCGACCCGGAGCGGACGGTCACCATTCCTCTGACCTCCGCCGACCAGGGCGGCGCCAGTTCCTCCGACTACTCCGGAGTGCCGGCCAGCGTCACCTTCAACAGCGGGGACACGGAGCAGACCTTCTCCTTCGCCGCCGCCTCCGACAGCGACAACGACGACGGTGAGTCGGTCAAGCTGGGCTTGGGTTCGAGCTTGCCCACGGGGGTAACCAAAGGATCCCCCGACGAAACGGTGGTCTCGATCACAGACGACGACGTGCCCTCGGTCACGGTCAGCTTCGAGCAAGGCTCCTACACGGTCATCGAGGGCAACACGGTCACCGTCAAGGTAGTCCTCTCAGCCGACCCTGAACGCACGGTGACCATCCCCCTGACCAAGACGGAACAGGGCGGCGCGAGTTCCTCCGACTACGCCGGCGTCCCCGACAACGTCGTATTCAACTCAGGGGACACGGAGCAGACCTTCGCCTTCAGCGCGACCGACGACAGCGTGGACGACAACAGCGAGTCGGTGAAAATCGGCGTTGGAACGTTGCCCACCGGCGTGAGCGAGGGGAGCCAGAAAGAGACGGTAGTAAGCATCGTTGACAACGACGCGCCTGCGGTCGCGGTGAGCTTCGGGCAGGCGACATACGCGGCGGCGGAGGGCGGCACGGTCACCGTAGAAGTGGTCCTGAGCGCCGACCCGGAACGGACGGTGACCATCCCTCTGACCAAGGCCAACCAGGGCGGGGCTTCCGACGCCGACTATTCAGGCGTACCCGCCAACGTAGTCTTCGACTCCGGCGACACCGAGAAGTCCTTCACATTCACGGCGACGGCAGACAGCGACAACGACGACGGCGAATCCGTGAGGCTGGGCTTCGGTTCAAGCCTACCCTCCGGCGTCTCCGAGGGATCCCCCGATGAGACAGTAGTCTCCATCACTGACGACGACGTGCCTACAGTAACGGCCAACTTCGAGCAAGCGGCCTACACCGTCGCCGAGGGGAGCAGCGTCACCATCAAGGTGAAACTCGACGCCGACCCGGAGCGGACCGTCACCATCCCTATAACCAAGAATAACCAGAATGGAGCCTCCGCATCTGATTACTCCGGAGTGCCAGCCAGCGTAGTGTTCAACAGCGGCGACACCGAGAAGACCTTCACCTTCAACGCCACCGACGACACGGCTGACGACGACGGCGAGTCTGTCAGGCTCGGCTTTGGTTCCAGTCTACCCGCCGGCGTCTCCGCAGGTGCAACAAATCAATCAACGGTCTCGATAACAGACAATGACATAATCGAGGTCACCGTCAACTTCGAGCAGGGCTCCTACACCGTCGCAGAGGGCAGCTCCGTCACTGTCAAGGTGGTCCTGGACGCCGACCCCGAGCGAACTGTCACCATCCCTCTCACCACGGCCAACCAGGGCGGCGCTTCATCATCCGACTATTCGGGCGTGCCCGCCAGTGTCGTATTCAACTCCGGAGATACGGAAAAGACCTTTGAGTTCAGCGCCACCGACGACGGGTCCGACGACGACGGCGAAAGTGTCAAGCTCGGCTTCGGCTCCAGCCTCCCCACGGGCGTCAGCAAAGGATCCCCCGATGAAGCCATCGTGAACATCACCGACGACGATGTACCGCCGGTCACCGTCAGCTTCGAGCAGGCTACATACATGGTGGCAGAGGGCAGCAGCGTCGCCGTGAAGGTGGTCCTCTCCGCCGACCCGGAGAGAACCGTGCAGGTCCCACTGACGGTCACCAACGTGGACGGTGCAGTCGCCGCCGACTACTCAGGCATCCCCGGAACCGTCACCTTCAACGCGGGCGACACGGAGCAGTCCTTTGACTTCACGGCCACCGATGACACCGACAACGACGACGACGAAAGAGTGCGCCTCACCTTCGGGACACTTCCCGCAAGGGTAAGTTCCACCAGCCCGTCCCAAGCAGTGATCTCGATCACGGACGACGACGTTCCGGACGTCACCGTCACATTCGGATCCGACACCCACTCCGTCATCGAAGGAGAGAGCGCCACCATCACCGTCACCCTCAGCGCGGATCCCGAACGCACGGTGACCATCCCCATCACCACAACCAACCAGGACGACGCCTCCGACGATGACTACTCCGGCGTGCCGGCCAGCGTGCAATTCGACAGCGGAGAGACCGAGAAGACCTTCGACGTCGTGATCACCGACGACGAGGAAGACGACAACGACGAGTCGGTAAAGCTCGGTTTCGGCACCCTGCCGAATGCGGTATCCGAAGGCGCCATCACCGAGACCGTAATCAGCATCATCGACAACGACGGCGGCAGCCCCGGCGACAACAAGCAGCAGCCCGTCGGCGACCCCACAGAGGTGAGGGTGAGCTTCGAGCAGGCCAACTACACCGTAACCGAGGGCAACAGCGTCACCATAAAGGTGGTCCTGGACGCCGACCCCGAACGGACGGTGACGGTCCCCATCACCGCGGCCAATCAGGGCGGCGCTTCATCGTCCGACTATTCGGGCGTGCCGGCCAACGTGGAATTCGCCAGCGGAGAAACGGAGAAGACCTTTGACTTCGAGGCCACCCAGGACACGGAGAACGACGACGGAGAGTCAGTCAATCTGACCTTCGGCACGCTGCCCACAGGAGTGTCAGAGGGCAGCACTAATGAGACGACGATCTCCATCACCGACGACGATGCGCCGAGCATCACAGTCAGCTTCGCGCAGGCGACCTACACGGTGGCCGAGGGCAGCAACCTCAGCATCAACGTGAAACTGAGCGCCGATCCCGAGCGCACCGTCACCATTCCTCTCACCAAAGCTCATCAAGGCGGGGCAACTTCGTCCGACTACTTCAGCGTACCGGCCAACGTCGTGTTCAACTCGGGAGACACGGAGAAGACGTTTGACTTCAGCGCCGCCCAGGACAGCGTGGACGACGACGGCGAGTCGGTCAAGCTGGGCTTCGGTTCGAGCTTGCCCGCCGGCGTCACCAAGGGCTCGCCGGACGAGACGGTGGTCTCGATCACCGACGACGACGTGCCTGCGGTCACCGTCAGCTTCGAGCAGGCCTCCTACACCGTCGCCGAGGGGAGCAGCGTCACGGTGAAGGTGAAGCTGAGCGCCGACCCGGAACGGTCGCTCAGGATTCCGCTCACCACCAACCACCAGACCGGGATGACTTCCAGCGACTATTCGGTTGTCCCCTCGGAACTGGATTTCGTCAGTGGCGAGATTGAAAAGTCCTTCACCTTTACCGCGGTGCCGGACGATCTGGACGAGGACACCGAAAATCTGATCCTGGGCTTCGGAACCCTGCCGGACGGCCTCAGCGCCGGGGGCACTCCAGAGACAACAGTCTCCATACGCGATTCCATCCACGTTTCGTTCGCAGCTACTCACTACCAAGCCTACGAGGGCGGAGACGGTGCTGTAGTCACCGTTCAGCTGGACAGAGCCCCCACCTCTGCAACTGTCATCCCAATCACAGCCACTGGGATGAACGGCGCCACCAGCGCAGACTGGACCGGTGTCCCGGACACAGTCACTTTCAGTTCCGGTCAAACCTCCAAGACCTTCACGGTGATGGCGTACGACGATACCGTGGAAGACGGCGGAGAAAAAGTCCTCCTCGCCTTTGGCAGCCTGCCACAGGGTGTGGCAAGAGGCACCCAGAGCACCGCCACCGTGGAACTGATGAATATGGAAGTCATCTACCCGTGCCCTGACGACGCCGGCGAAAGGATAATTCTCGAAAGCGTCGGAGAAATCACCGCGGCCGAGGAAGCCGACTTCTGGCGCGTGAAGCTTGACCCCTACCGGGTTTACATCATCGAGGTGCTGGGCAAGGATAGTGGCGAGGATATCATGAACCGGGACACTTACCCCGGCGACCTGACTTTGGAAGACCCCATAATCACCGCGGTCTGGGACGACGGCAGAAATATGATGATTCGGACCGGGCCGGCCGGGTCCGACGACGGAGGCACTGGCCGCAACAGCTTCGACATCGTCAGGGGCGTTACCTCATCGGGCTGGCACGAAATTGAGGTCCAGGGTAAAGAAGGCACCGGGACGTACCAGATCAAGGTCCGGGTCAACAACGTCTGCCAAAACGTGGACAGTAAAGAAACGTACCCCTGGCTTGGAGGGCCGGACGGCTACGTGATGGACACGGCTGGCGACGAGAGCACCGACCGGGACCTCATGCCAACCTACAACATGAACTGGACGGCCATTCCCGGGTACCTGGGAGACAACTGGAGTTGGTACCGGGAAAGCGAGCCTGACGTGGACTGGATCGGGATCCACCTGAAGACTGATCACGAATACACCATCGAACTGTGGACCGAGGACAGGTTTGCCCCTGAGTACCAGGCCAAGGACCTGAAAATACTGGGAATTTACGATAAAGGCAGCGCCTTGATTTCGGGCACCGCCAGCAACAGCGGAAAGAAGGTCTCCATCACCTTCGAACCGACCCACGACTCGACCGAACCCGTCAAATACTACATTGCCGTAGGCTCGGAAGGCAGCGACCGCACTGGCGTCTATCAAATCAGCTCCGAAGGCCGAAGGCTCGACCAATAGCGCAACCGCTGCACTTCGATTTGTGGATGCCGGTAGGTATCCGCACCTCGCAAGGGGGCTTCGTGCACCCGGGAAGATGAACCCTCGCCGGATCTCCGGCCCTTACCTGCTCAGCGGGCTTGCCCAGTACGAGACCTGTGCAGCCGGCTTCGCCGGCCGCGCTGCGCCGGAACCGCCGTTCCGAGCAGCCGGCGCCAGCGAGTGCCGTTTATGAGACATCAGCGCCGCCGTCTGCCCTGAACGGGCGGCCGAGGAGTACTAGCCCAAGGGCGGGGTCACCAGCGACTTCTGAAGGCGTAAGGTAGCGGAGATCCTGCGACCCTGCCCTGGCGTCGGAGAACGCCGCATACAGGGCAGCAAGGACGGCGGCAAAGGATCCCCCAAGTGGATGGTGCCCAGCGCCCGAGACGGCGATGGCGACGGCGTCGTCTGCGAGAAGTAACCGCCGTCCCGTCGGCGATAATCCCCGCAAACGGCCACCGGACAGCTTCGAGATCTCCGACCGGAGAAATTCCCCTCCACACAGGCGTGGACCACGCCCCGGGGATGTTTCCAGCGGAAATCGGGGCTGTCCTGCCACGTCGGCCACCGCTCATCCACCGTTTGGTTCTGTGGCCGAAACGAGGCACATTCAGTCATGGATTGGTGACACCCACCGGTGGCCGTGATTCACCCGCCAATGGCACAATGCAATCGTCGCTTACGAACGGCGACGCCGGCCGTCCCGACTGACTGGGCGGCCGGTTTCGTTTACGGCACCAGATGCGCCAAATTTCGCTTACAGAGCCACGGAGACGCCAGCTGGTATGCGGATGGCAGTTTTCACCGGTGGGCGCCGCTACCTCAGATGAACGTGAATGGTGCCGAGCACCAAGGACGGCGACCAAGATTGGGCGGCATGCGAAAAGGGGTCTTCTCACCTGTGTTGAACTAAACGAAAAAGCGCCGCGGTTTCCGCGGCGCCTTCAAACGACAAAAGCCAGACAGCATCACTCCGCTGCTTGTGCCTTCGGGTCACCATGGGTCCACGCCTTCACCACCACAGTATAGTGCCAATTTGAGCCACATGCTCCTGTTTATCAAGGCAGGAGAAGAATTCCAGCCGGTTGACGGAGGGGCCGTCCTCGTCGCTGCGTCGGCAGAAGGCGGTGCCGTCGATTCGGTTGTCTTCCCTGATTTTTGAACGATCTACATAGCGCACGACGTTGTCGCCGTCTGGTAGGTAAGTGGCGGTCATGAGTACACCAACGGATTCAGGTCAAAGGCTGCGACTTGGCATTTGATGCCGTCAAAGGTGTCGTTGCCGGCGACACGCGAAGCTTGCCTCGCTCCAGGGCGGAGTTTGAACATCACGTACTGGACTTGGCCGCCGCCAAGAAACTGCAAGGCCACGTGCCTATCGTCGTCGTGTTCGTCGTCCCAGACGGTGCGCAGATTGCCGTTATCCATCAGCACGACGGATCCTTTGCGCCAGCCGGGGTTGCCGGTGACGAAGGCTTCGAAGTCCTGTTGGGATGCTTCGCTCCACTCGATGCCTTCTTCTTCTGCGGCTTCCCGTAGGTTGGCAAGGCGTTCACGGTATCGTTCAAGGGCATTGGCCGCGTCTTGGGTGGCTGGCTCCTGCGCTATTTCGACCGAGCCGACAGGGAATTCTCGGATGATATAACCTGCTTCTCCCAAGGCTCTGGACAGGTTCGACAAATGGTCGATTGCGTCTGCCTGAATCGGTTCTGGTCCATAGAAGCCCGCCACAATGGCTTTGATGTCTTCCGTTGAGATGATACAACTACGGAAGTCCGTCGGTACCATCAAAATGTGGCCCGTGCGGAACGCGGCGGTCCAATCTTCGGGAATGTGACCGTTGTGGATCACTGGTTGCGTTTCCGGTTCCGGGGTCATAGTGCAATCTCCTGGTGTTGGCGGCGCCGCGTCGGAATAGATATACAGACTTCCCACCACCGGATGCGGCCGGCCAGCGCGCGTACATCGAAGCCACTATGAACGGCTCTCCGCCGCTTTGCTGGACGATTCGATCTACGCCGATATGCTGACGTTGCTGACGGCTATCTCGTCCTGTGCCTCCTGCAGGGTGGAGGGCAGGACCAGACGGAACCACTCCAGCTCAACGTGGTCGGATAGTTACACCACCACCGGACAGAAGCCCCAGCGTTCCCTAGACTAAGGTCGACAAGGATCCTCAGGGCTAAGCGCGACATGGCCTCTGGCGTTGGACAATTTCTCCAGGGTGCCCTGACTCGCCTGTTTCAGCAGCGCCACGTTGGCTTGCATGTCCAGCAACTCATCAACCGTCCGGAACCGCTGGGGCGACGTTCCAGCAAACGACCTTGATTACCATGGCCGAGGCATCACGTCGCCGGTTCCTGACACGCTGCGATGGGGCGTCCGGCAGCCGGCCCCACTCCCCGTCTCTCATCTGACCAAGTTGTCCCACAACCCGGATATTCGAAAGGCCGACGGTCCGCGTCCAGCGGGCCATCGGCCTACGCATCAACCTCACACTCCGGCCAACCGTAGGCCGCAGTCCCACAACCAAGGTTGCATGTGGACCACGGTGCTTCGCGGCGTTTGGCGCGGTACTGACCTGCCTGATAGGGTAGGGTCCTGTGAGTTTGTCCCACAATGGTCCCACATTGGGACGGGTCAGCAAGCGATCCTATCTATTTTTGAACTCAGATGCTCGTACGATTGAGAAAGTGGTGCCGAGGGGCGGATTCGAACCACCGACACCGGCATTTTCAGTGCCGTGCTCTACCAGGCTGAGCTACCTCGGCTCTACATGCATCAATGATATAGTTCGCGTTCCGGCGTGTCAATTCAGGGGTTCCCATGGTAACTGTTCAGGGTTGTGGTGCTGAATGGGCGGAACTTGGTTGCGGGATGGCTGGCGCTGAGGGTGGTGGTTATGTCATATAACTGGGATGGACGGAGAGATTGATCTCAGGACTGCCGACCGGGATGTGCTGATTGGCATCGTCATACGGCAGCAGGCCATCATTGAACGCCTGGAGAAGCGGATCGCCCAGTTGGAAGGCCGCGCCAAATCGGTCGGTTGGGCCGGATGCCCGGTCTGAAGCCCAAGGGCGACGAGAAGCCGGACCAACCCAAGAAGCCACGGAAGCCCCGTCGCCACGGCTTCGCCCGCGTCCGCATGACGCCCACCCAGCGGGTGGAGCATGTGGTGGAGCAGTGTCCCGACTGTGGGATCCGGTTGTCCGAGGGTTGGACCCAGCGTACTCGGGAGGTCGAGTTGCCCCCGGCGCTGGTGCAGGTAACCGAACACGCTTACATCGCTCGCACCTGCCCCCAGTGCCAACGCCGCTGCCTGCCATCGCCGTCGTTGGACGGAGTGGTGTTGGGCCAGCAGCGCTTTGGGATCAACCTGCACGACCTGCGCACGCTTTACCCCAGCAACGGATCATTGGCACGGTGGACTGATGCGATCCACGATGTCTAGGTCCACGATGTCTATGCGAAGGCCAAAGCCTTCACCCACCCGGCAGAGCAACAGCGGCGCACCGCCCAACTGGCCCTGGAACGACGCTTGCTGGTGCTGTGCCGTCCCTACCTGGATGACCCGTCGGCAGCACAGGCCCGGCTGTGCCGACGCATGGAGAACCACATCAAGGAACTCTTCGTCTTCGTGGCTCATCCCGAGATGCCCCCAGACAATCCGCCTGAGGCGGACTGCCGAGCGCAGCCTGCGACCGGTGGTAACCAGCCGCAAAATCAGCGGTGGCACCCGCTCACCCCAGGGAACCGAGACCAAGATGACGCTGGCTTCAATCTTCGGCGCCTGGCGGGCACAAAACCTCAACCCACTCACCACCTGCCGACAACTCCTCGCTTCCCCTCAACCCTGAACAGTTACTTCCCATGCAGCCCTGTGCAAAACTCGCTTGCCATTAAGATCGTCATTCCGGCGAAAGCCGGAATCCAGTGGTCAATGGCAGTGGCTCTCTCTCAACGATCAACCTGATTTCGCACTCCGGCCTCCTGTTTGAATCGTCGCGGACGTCTGTGTCCAATATTGAAGCGAAGCCTGCAACCGCGTCAGGGTTTCCTCGCTAAGGTGGTCGGAAATCTTTTTCGGCCCAAAAGCGTTGGGATGCGGGATAATCACTACGGCCCTTTCGATCCCGCCGAGTTCCACGCCGAAATGCGCGGACTTGGAGCCATCTAGCTCCCAAAGGCGAACACACACGTCCCTGGCTCGGCTTCCCAGCAATACAACGACTTGCGCGGCAGAGTGTTCAATAACCGGAGACAGCCAGTGGCGGGAACAAAGTGGCAACGCATCGGATACCCCGATTTCGTTTTTTGATTTGCAATGCACCAATTCCGTCAAAGCGAAATCTCGCCCGGGAACCGCCGCACGGCCCAGGATTTCGCCAGCGCGCACACGCACACTGGACCAGAACCGTACGCCCCGATATTGTTTGTCAGTAACATATCCAGCACGTGGTTCGAAGCGCCGATTGAAATAGTCTGCAATGTCTCCCGAATCCCATGACGCCGTAGGGAAGTCCTCCTTGGCATCGATGCTCGGATTGGAGGACAAGAACAAAATTGGAGCGGCGTCGATGTGTCCGCTCCAGGGTTCCGGTAAATGCCGTAGGTCGCCCTGTTGGACGCCGACTATCTTGGCGCAGGGGTGCGACCCATCTCTTTTCGCCCTCGACAGTTCCGGACATTGCGTGACCGACAGTAGCAACTCGTCTCGTGTCATTCGTTACACCTCGTACTCCCCCACCACGTCCGGCACAATCAACCGTGCCCCCGTAACGGCCTGCACGTCCTCCGCCGTCCAGCCCGGAGCCGCTTCCCGCAGCGCCATGCCCTCCGGCGTCGGTTCCAGCACCGCCACGTCCGTCACCACCAGGGACACGCAACCCCGGCCGGTGAGGGGAAAGTCGCATTGCTCCACCACCTTGGGGTTGCCGTTGCGGTCGTTGTGTTCCATGGCGACGATCACCTTCTCCGCGCCCGCCGCCAGGTCCATGGCCCCGCCGATGTTGCCCACGCCGCGCTCGGGCAGCATCCAGTTGGCCAGGTCGCCGGTGGCCGATACCTGGTGCGCCCCCAGCACCGTAACATCCACGTGCCCGCCTCGGATCATGGCGAATGCGTCCACCGACGAGAAATAGGCCATCCCCGGCACCTGTTGCAGGAACTGTCCCCCGGCGTTGATCAGGTCGATGTCCTCGCTGCCCTCTTCGGCCAGCGGGCCGCAGTTCAGCACCCCGCTCTCGCTGTGGTAGAACACCACGCTGTCATCGTCCACGAACATCGACACCAGGGTAGGAATGCCGATACCCAAGTTGACGCACGCGCCCGGCGGCAACTCCTTCGCCACCCGCATGGCGATGATGGCCCGGTCCAGTCGTTCCTTATCCGTGCTCATTGGACAAATCTCCCTTCAGAATCAGCATTCTCCAGATTATGGGCTTGGCAGGGTTGGGGAGCATAATCCCGAAAATCTTAAAATCCAGCAAATCCCGATTCTGACAAATTTGCCCTATTCGTAGCCGGTGAAACCGTCCGGCCGGCGGACGATGCGTTGCACGAAAACGCCCGGCGTCACCACCGCCTCCGGATCCAGCTGGCCCGCCTCCACAATCTCGTCAACCTCCACCACGGTCACCCGCGCCGCCGGCGCCATCACCGCGTTGAAGTTGCGCGACGTTCCCCGGTACACCAGGTTGCCCTGCGTATCGGCCTGGTGGGCGCGGATCAACGCGAAGTCGGCCCGCAACCCGTATTCCAGGATGTACTCCCGTCCGTCGATAATGCGGCCTTCCTTGCCTTCCGCGATGAGCGTGCCGGCCCCCGTTGGCGTGTAGAAGGCGTGGATGCCGGCGCCGCCGGCCCGTAGCCGCTCGGCCAGCGTTCCCTGGGGCACCAATTCCAGGTCAACCTCGCCCCGCCGGTAGGCCAGCTCGAATTCCGAAGGCCGTGAGACCGACGGCGATACCGGAAAAGACGCGATAGCCTTGGCCACCTGTCCGTTCTCAACGAGCACGCTGTGGTCAATGGCGGTGCGCCCCGGCGGAGTGCCGAAACTGACCACCCGCGCGATGCCCGCCGTGTTGCTCACAATCGTCAACTCGCGACTGCCCCGGTCCCTCAGTGAGACCAGCAGGTAATGGGCCATCCCCCCGGGCCCGCCGAAGCCGTCGATGAACACGGTGGCCCCGTCGGGCAGGTCTGCGATGGCAGTTGGCCCGTCGGCGTACACCTTGCTGGGAGGTCGTCCCGAGGGCGGCGCAAACTCCATCTCCCGCAACGTCGCCGCAACCGGGAGGTCCACTCCGATGATGGCCGTTACATCCCCCGCCGACCAGCCGGGAGCAACCTCCGTCAGCGTCAGACGTCCACCCGTCCGCTCATGGTGAGCTTGTCGAACCACCCGCTCATGGTGAGCCTGTCGAACCACCCGGAACACCCCTACGTCCGAGATGAGCGTATCTAGGCGGCCGGCAACGTCGGCGGGAAGGGTTAGCGCGCCGACGATATTCGATGCTCCGTCAGCGCCTATGGTGGGCAGGACGCCGACCACCCTCCCGGCGTTGACCGCCAGGTCAACGGTGTTTCCCGGCGGCGCCACGCCGGGATGGGCCACCGCCAACCGGCCGGCGGCGTTGCCGGCCAGATCGACCTGTCCAACACTCAAGATCGCCAGGTCAACGTGCCCGCCCCGGATCACAGCGCCGGCGTCCGCCGCGCTTAACGGCAGCCCGTTCCCGGTCCCTTGACCAAACGTACCGTCGGGCCGCAGGAACCACGCTCCCAACTCCGCCGGCGCTGTCGCCGGCGTCAGTTCGGGCAGTCCGGAATCCAGCGCCACCACGTCTCCGGGCAAAACTTCCCGCACGGCGCGGCGGACAATATCGAGGTTCTCCAGACGGTTGGGCAGCACGACGTTCACCCTTCCGATCCCGAAACCGGCGTTATCGCCAGACGCTTCACAAAGATGCCGGGGGTTATCACCAGTTCCGGGTCAATGGTCCCGGGTTCGCCGACGTGGTCCACTTCGGCGATGGAGATGCGGGCCGCGGTAGCCATGGCCGGGTTCCAACCCCGCTGGGTTCCTTGATATACCAGGTTGCCCATCGTGTCGGCCCGGTGCGCTCGCAGCAGGGCGTAGTCCGCCCGCAATGGCGTTTCCAGCACGCACTCAACCCCGTTGATCACCCGTACTTCTTTGCCCTCGGCAAACCGAGTGTCCAATCCCACCGGAACGAACACTCCGCCGATGCCGGCGCCCCCAGCCCGCAGCCGTTCCGCCAGGGTGCCCTGTGGCATCACTTCCACCGTCAGCGCTCCGGTCAACGTTAGGTCCCGGATCGGGTCATCCGCGCTCTCCGGGAACGGAGACGGCGAGATGATCCGGGAAACGCGCCCGGAGGCTGCCAGGCGGAGTAGGCCGTTTGCGCCGTCCCAGCCGGTGAAATCGCACACGCAGGTCAGGTTGCGCGCGCCATCGCTCGCCAACGCGGCCAGCAATCCCGTCGGCTCGCTTGCCTGCGTCGTGCCGCCGATCAACACCGTGCAGCCGTCGCTCACGTCGGCCACGGCAGCGGCGGGACTGTCGTAAAGTTTGCTGAACGCCATGATTCCGCCTGCGAAAACGGACGCCATTCTAACCCAAACCACCGCCCGGACAAAACAGCCAATGGTAGCGTTCCGTTTTAGGTGGTCGAGATTTCCGGGCCGGTTCGGGATGTGTGATGTGTAGGGACAGGTTTGAAGCCAGCCCCTACGGAAATGTTAAATCACCTGAATCGCAACGCTGCCACAGCCAACGCAATTGTAACGGTTCAGATTTGATGGGAATAGCAATCGGGAACTCGTCATTCCCGCTTTCGCAGGAATCCAGAAGAGCGGCGCATCAGTCAACGTGAATGGGGCAAAGTTTCCTGGATACCGGCTTTCGCCGGTATGACGGATTTGGAGTTACGACAGCGCCTCAAGTCTGAACAGATACACGCAACATAGTAGCGTTCTAATTTGGGGTGGCCGCTGTTCCTGGAGACGAATAATCATTCGCCCTTACCCGCAACCCTCCAATCCTACCCATCCATCAATCCGGCAAATCCTGATTCTGACAGATAACATTACAATTTAGGTGGTTTCCCCATGTAGGGGCGACCGGCCGGTCGCCCCTACCCGCGCCAGCAACGGTGTCCGCCGAAATCAAACCGCCTAAAACGGAACGCTACCGACTGACATCTTCCCCCTTGACTGCCAGTAATAAGAACATATATCCTAATAATACCTAGGCAAAACAGCTGTTTCATCCCGATCTCCATGAAGGCAGGATTTCACTTCGACGGCCAACCCCGTCAGTTCCCAAATCGCAACCGGTCGCACTCGGCAAGGCTCAGTTAGACCCGACCACCTCAATCGGATTGCCGGCTGGACCACCGGGACTGTCCGTGCCCGCGCGCAGGCGCGCCTCTGGCGCACTGAGTACACGAAAAAGTAGGGAAAAATAGTTGCGTACCCCAACCGGCCGTATGCTGACAACGAAGTGCTGCTGCTGCAAAGTCCGCCTCTCGCGGAAAATCCTGCCTTCCAATCCAAACTGCAAAGGAGCCAACCCACCCCAACAACCACCCGCTCATGGTGAGCCTGTCGAACCATCATCATCAACCTGTCGAACCACCATCCTTTTCCCTAACCTGTCATTGCGAGCGGAAGGAACATTGACTTGCCCCGCCCGTAGTGCTACATTCAACCCACAATTGAACGCCTGACGCGATTCTGGCGGGAGCTTGGGCAAACCAGGCTGAGAGGGCGGCCTAATTCGTCGCCGACCGCTGTACCTGACTCGGATAATGCCGACGTAGGGACAGCAGGCAGCGTTTGTATTTTGCCGCCGGGTTCCTGCCTGGCGGTTTTGCGTTTGGCATATTCCGGGCAATCCGCCCGTGGCGGATGAACTGTCCCGGTAACGACACAGGAGAGTGGCAACGATGGCCGATGAACTGGTGATTGGGGGCGTGACGTTCAATTCCCGGCTGATTGTGGGAACCGGCCGACACCGCAGTATGCAGGAAATGGTCGATTCCCTGGAAGCCTCCGGCGCTGAGATGGTTACCGTTGCCATCCGGCGGTTGGATCTCGACAACCCGGAGCAGAACATCCTGGAATACATAAACCTGGACAAGTACCGGCTCCTCCCCAACACGGCCGGCTGCCGCACTGTGGAAGAAGCCCTCTTCGTGGCCCGCCTGGGCCGCGAGGTCGCCCAGACCGACTTCGTCAAGCTGGAAGTCATCCCGGACGCCAAGTATCTCTTCCCGGACCCCAATGGAACCCTGGAGGCGGCCCGGCAGCTGGTCGCTGAGGGCTTCAAGGTACTGCCTTACATCCACGCCGACCCGGTGCTGGCCAAGAACCTGGAGGAGGCCGGCTGCGTCACGGTGATGCCCCTGGGCTCTGCCATCGGCTCCGGCCAGGGCATTCATACTGCCGAAGAAGTCCGTATCATCCTGGAAAACGCCACCGTCCCCGTGGTGGTGGACGCCGGCCTGGCCGTCCCCTCCGATGCCGCCAAGGCCCTGGAGATGGGCGCCTCCGCCGTGCTGGTGAACACCGCCATCGCCCAGGCCGAAGACCCGGCCATGATGGCCGATGCTTTCCGCAAGGGTGTCGAGGCCGGCCGCCAGGCGTACCTCGCCGGCCGTATCCCGGTCCGTACCGAGGCCATACCCAGCAGCCCGCCGGCGGATGTGCCCGAGCCGGTGCTGGCCGACTGAGCGGTCGCGTTATGCCCCTGTCCCTACCCTATCCCTGCCTGTGCCTGGTCACCGACCGGGGGGTCTGCCCGCCCGACGAGTTGCCCCAGCGAGTCGCCGCCGCCGTGGCCGGAGGTGTGGACATGGTGCAACTCCGCGACAAGGAACTGCCGGGCGGCGCGCTGCTTGAACAGGCGATGGCGTTGCGGGAGGTTGTGCAGGATCGCGCCCTGCTGCTGGTCAACGAAAGAGCCGACGTGGCCGCGGCCAGCGGCGCCGGCGGCGTGCAGTTGGGCGAGACGGCGATGGCCACCGAACTGGTGCGAACCATCGTGGGCGGCGGCTCAGTGATTGGCCGCTCGGTGCATTCCGTTGATGGAGCGAAAGAGGCCGCCGCCTCGGGAGCCGATTTCCTGCTGGTGGGCACCATGTTCGCCACTCGCTCCCATCCCGGCGAGGAACCGTCCGGCCCCGGCCTGTTGGAGCGCATCCGGGCCGCCGGCGTTGCTGTCCCGTTGCTGGCCATCGGTGGCATCACATCGGATAATATAGCCCGGGTGATGGCGGCCGGAGCCAGCGGAGCGGCGGTCATTACCAGCGTGCTCGCCAGCGATGACCCGGAAACCGCGGCGCGCCGGCTGAAAGCCGCCATGATGGAAGCCATTCCCGAAAGTAGCGTCAACCGAAACGAAAGCGGTGCCGATGACCGCTTGGCAATGGAGAGGAGGTAAGCGCAGCCATGATTACCCTGAAGGTAAACGGCAAGCCGCGCGAGATCGAAGATGGGCTGGACCTCCAGTCCTACCTCGCCACCATTGACGTGAATATGCGCTTCATCGCCGTCGGTTACAACGGGCAGGTGGTGAGGAAAGAGGACTTCGGCGACGTCAAGCTGCACCCGGGCGACGCCCTCGAGATAGTCCGCCCCGTCGGAGGCGGCTGACCCCATGGCGTCGGGCCGTGACTCGGGCGATGTGGCGCTGGACCGAGTTCTGGCGGATGTCGCCGATGCCCACCCGGACCGAGTGGAGGGCTGGCTGAGAAACGAGCCGGGCCACTGGGGTTTCTTCGCCGGACAGGCCGTGCTGGCAGTCCGCGAACTGATCGGCCGGCGTCTTGAGGAGCCGGAACGCCGCTTCGTGTGGCGCCGGATGTGGCTAGTGCTGCAGCAGCGCCAGCGGTCGGATTACTTCAACTAATCGTCATCCTGGCAGCACCCGTTGACGTATGCCGGCGGGTGAAGCACTTGTTCAGACAGTCTGCGCCGTTGTCTGTTCTACTGTTTCCCCCAGCCATTCGTTCAGTGTCAGCCCCCCCGGCTCAGCGGCGGCGTCAGCCGCTAGATAAACATCGGCAACGACGCGGGCTTCCATCGCCCCGGTAAAGGTCTCGTCCGGCGTTCTTCCACGCTCAGCGCAGACTTTCAGGTAGTCGTCAAACGAAATTCTGAACTCCTCTTTCACCTGGGCGGGTGTGCTCGCTATAAAGGTGAATCCGTCGCGCTTGCCGGTTACACTCCCAAAAAACTCAGCGTTTTCCTCGTCATAAACCACGGCCACTTCATATTGGGCGTCTCCCATAGTGCTACCTCCTATCATCCTTCAGGCGCGACCCCGGCTTTCATCAGGAATTGCCGCAGCGTAGCCACCGCCCCTTTATCGACGTTGTTTCCTGGATGCGGGCGGTGCAAATGCGTGCTTGATCCGCTCAATTCTACGTACACCCGTGAACCGGCCCGCTCCTCGATATGAGCGCCGCAGGCCAGCAGCAACGACTCAACATCGTCCCAGCGGATGCTCCCCGACGTAGGGCGCCGGAATAGCGCCACTAACGTGGCCCGATGCCGCCGCCTCAATGATACCATGACGACCGAAATGGCCGCCCGCCCCCTACGGTATTCGACAGGGGGCGGGTTTTGTAACTAGCCGACGACCGCGATGGACTCGATCTCCACCACATAGGCCGGGTTCGCCAACTCGCTGACCACCAGCAACGTGCTGGTCGGCGGGTTGTTGGGGAACAGTTCGCTGCGCACGGCGCGGATGGCTGGAGCGTGCTCGATGCCCGTCACATAGGTCGTGGTCTTCACGATGTCGGCGAGACTGCCGCCGGCAGCTTGGACGGCCACCTCAATGTTGCGCCAGATCTGCCGGGTCTGCGCCTCGGCGTCGCCGGCCCCCACCACGTTGCCGCCTTCGTCCTGCGCCACCATACCGGCGATGTACACGGTGTTGCCCGCTTTCACCACGGCGGTGAAGCCGGAGGGTGACGGGTCGGCGATGCCGCTGGGGTTCATGTAGGTGCTGTTTGCCATTGTGTTGCCTCCATTGTTTGGTTCGGGTGGATTATACTGCCGCCGCGCTTCCGGCGGCGTCGGGTTGCGTTGCCGTGGCTCGGGGAGGAAGGCGAGGCGCTTTGGCCAGGAAAATCAGCATCCCCGCGCCGGCGTACATCGCCATCAACACCATGAAAACCACCGAATAACTGTGCGTGAACGTGAGCAGATAACTCCCGAACAGCGGCCCAATCCCCAGGGCGGTGGTCTGCAGCGGCCCCAGTGACCCCATGATGGCCCCGAAGGAACCCCGTCCGAAGTATTGGGCCAGCAGCATATGTTCCAGCGTGCCGACGGTGTTGGAGAAGAACCCCCAAAGGATGGCGAACAGATAGGCCGTCAACACCGAGTTCACGCCGGTGATCAGAAAAATTCCCGACGCCACGGCCCCGGTGATGGTGATTACCATGCAGTATCGGGGTCCCAGTTTGTCGGCCATATATCCCCACACCAGGGTAGTCATCGCCAGCACTGCGCCCAGGCTCCCCACGCCCACCGCCTGGGGATTGGACAGGCCGGGGCCGGATTGGCTCACCAGGTACGGCACCAGGATATAGCCCGACCCTGCTGACGCGATGATCGCAAAGACGGCAGTAGCCGCGATGCACCAGTAAGCCCGGGTCCGCATGGCCTCCCGGGCGGTCCAACTGAACTCGGGTTCCAGCCCGGGGGCATTCCTGCCCCGGCCGGCGCCGGCCCGCGCCGTATTCGCTGCCGTCTGCCCGGGACGGGCGCCGTCAGGCAGCATTTCGATTTCCTCGGGGGTGCGGCGCATGGTCACGAACGCCGGGATCGCCAGCAGAAGCAGGAACACGCCAACGTAACCATAAGCCGCCCGCCAACTCTGGCTCAACGCGATCAGCGAAATTATCTGGATGTTGATTGCGCCACCCACGGGCCGGGCCATCCCGGAGATGGAAATGGTGATGTTGCGCCAGCGGCGAAAGAAATTCACCGTGGCAACCCTTGGCACCACCCCAATCAGAAATGGATTGCTGATGGACCGCGCGATTACGTAGGGGACGATGAACTGCCAAAGCGAATTGCTGCCGGTGGATGATATGACCAGCAGACAGCAGCCGACGATAATCAGGCCCATGGTGGTGAGTACGCGCGGGCCGTACCGGTCGGCCATGTATCCCGCCAGGGGAGCGAACAGTCCCGAAATCCAGGTTCCCGCCGTCACCGCAATAGCGATTTCGTCAATGCTCCAACCGGTGTCTTCCGAAATATAGACCTGGATGGTCCCCATAACCACTTGGGAGACGCTGGCGCCCCCCGCGCTGGACAGGCAGCCCATCGCCAGCACCAGCCACCCGTAAAAGAACGGCGTGGGCGGATGCCAGTCCAGAAAACGGCGCAATGGAGAGCGGTTCAGGGCGGCCTCGCGCGGAGTATTACACCCGTGTTCGGGAATGGGCACGCTGTCGTAGGGTTCAGGTTGGAGTCAATTGGCGACAAATATACTCCCAATCGTCTATCAAATAAAGCCGCCTTGTTAACATCAAAAACCGGGGCGGTTGCGAAAACCGCCCCGGCTGCTGTCCCGAGGGATCTGTGCCTGAGATTTAGAAGTCCATGGGAGGGGCAGCGGGTGCCGCCGGCATGGGCTCAGGGATCTCAGTGATCATGGACTCGGTGGTCAGCACCATGGCGGCCACGGAAGCGGCGTTCTGCAGGGCAGAGCGGGTCACCTTCACCGGGTCGATGATGCCGCGCTCGAGCATGGGGCCGAACTCGCTGACCTCGGCGTCGTAGCCGTAGTCGTCGGACTGGTCCTTCACGTCGTGGAGGATGACCGCGCCTTCGCCGCCGGCGTTCTCGACGATGATCTTCAGGGGCTGCTCGAGGGAGTGACGGATGATGTTGAGGCCGACCACTTCGTCGCCGGTCAGGCCGCTGACGCCCTCCAGGGCGCGCTGGGCGCGAACCAGGGCAACGCCGCCGCCGGGGACGATCCCCTCTTCAACGGCGGAACGGGTGGCGGACAGAGCGTCCTCCACGCGAGCCTTGCGCTCCTTGAGCTCGATCTCGGTGGCCGCGCCGACCTTGATGACGGCTACGCCGCCGGACAGCTTCGCCATGCGCTCTTGCAGCTTCTCGCGGTCATACTCGGAGGTGGTGTCTTCGATCTGGGCCTTGATCTGGTTGATCCGGGCCTGGATGGCGTCCTCGGAACCGTGTCCCTCAACGATGGTCGTATCGTCCTTGGTGGAGGCGACGCGGCGGGCGCGGCCAAAGTCCTCGATGGTGGCGGAGTCCAGCCGGCGGCCGGTCTCTTCGCTGATGACGGTGCCGCCGGTCAGGATGGCGATGTCTTCCAGCATGGCCTTGCGTCGGTCGCCGAAGCCGGGAGCCTTGACTGCCAGCACGTTCATGATGCCGCGCAGCTTGTTGACCACCAAGGTAGCCAGGGCCTCGCCGTCCACGTCCTCGGCGACGATGACGGCGTTCTTCTGACCGACCTGCAGCAGCTTTTCGAGGCAGGGAACCAGGTCGGCGACGGCCGAGATCTTCTTGTCGGTGATGATCAGGTAGGAGTCGTCGATGCCGGCTTCCATGCGGTCGCTGTTGGTGATGAAGTAAGGCGAAATGTAGCCGCGGTCAACCTGCATGCCTTCCACGTACTCGATCTCGTCGGTGAGGCCCCGGGACTCTTCGACGGTGATGACGCCGTCCTTCCCGACCTTCTCCATGGCCTCGGCGATGGTCTCGCCGATGGCGTCCTCGTGGGCGGAGAGGGAGGCAACCTGTCCGATGCGCTCGCGGGTCTCCACGGGCTGGGACATGGACTGCAGCTCGGTCACGATCTGGCCGACGGCGCGCTCGATGCCGCGCTTGATGGCCATGGGGTTCGCGCCAGCGGTGACGTTCTTGAAGCCTTCGGTGATGATGGCCTGGGACAGCACGATGCTGGTGGTGGTGCCGTCGCCGGCGGCGTCGTTGGTCTTGGTGGCGGCTTCCTTGAGCAGCTGGGCGCCCATGTTCTCAAAGGCGTCGGGCAGCTCAATTTCCTTGGCGATGGTCACGCCGTCGGAGCAGACCTGGGGCGGGCCGAACTTCTTGTCCAGCACCACGTTGCGGCCGCGGGGGCCCAGGGTAATCTTTACCGAGTCGGCCAGGGTGTCGATGCCGGTTCGCAGCGACTTGCGGGCCTCTTCGGAGTACGCCAATTTCTTTGCGGGCATTGCTGTACTCTCCTTCTATCTTTCCCTGTCATTCCCGCGAAAGCGGGCATCCAGGGGGTGTGGTGTGGTTTCCCGCCTTGACGGGAATAACGAAAACCAAATGTGTTGCGGTTAGCCGATCTTGGCGAGGACGTCGGACTCGCGCATGATCAGGTACTCTTCGTCGCCGTCTTCGTACTCGGTGCCGGCATACTTGGAGTAGATGACCTTGTCGCCCACGGTCAGTTCCATGGGGATACGGCTGCCGTCGTCAGCAGCGCGGCCCGGGCCGACGGCGATGACCTCGCCTTCCTGGGGCTTCTCTTTCGCCGTGTCGGGCAAAAGGATGCCGCCCCGGGTCTGGGTCTCCTGCTCCGTGGGCTTGATGACGATTCGCTCGCCTAGTGGTGTGAAAGTGGCCACTGAATGCCTCCTTGCAAATGTGGTGATGTTGCTGGCCTAGTTAATGCCGTGTACCCGCATCCTTCGACAGGCTCAGGATGAGCGGATTGGCTACTTCTTGCGGGCGTAGTCCGTAGTGTAGAAACCGGAACCCTTGTAGATGACCGGAACGGGGTGGAACACTCGGCGGGTGACGCCGGAACATTCGGGACATTCCCCTTCCGCAGCGGCGCCGAAGCTCTGCCTCTGGTCATACTCGTGGTCGCAGTCGGTACACCGGTAAACGTACCTGGGCATCTCTACCTCCTAGCGTCGGTCAGCAGGCTGCTGGCCGGGTAGGTTGCACTCTATTTTCGTCGCGCGATGACCATTTTCCAATGGTCTTAATGTTAAAATTGCGTTGAAAATCCGCCGGCGCATTTCAGCTGGAGTGGTTGGGCATGGTGAATCGCTATTCCATCGCAAACCCATCGGGCCCGTTCGGCGACGACAACGTCGAACTGCAACCCGAGTTGGAGAACATCCTGCGCAACGCGGTCCGCGCGTTGGGCGGCAGCGCGGCGGTGGTCGCGACCTGGGATGACGCGGTGCGCCGTTTCGTAATCACCGGTGCCTACGGGCTTGATAGTCCACAGATCGCCCGGATCCGTCCGCTGCTCAACGAGGCCATACCCGACCTGGCGCTGAGCCGCGAGCCCTTCACTCTGCTCTCCGCCTTGGCGACGCAGTCGTTGCTCCCCGTATCCGCCCGAGGGGAGATGCAGAACCCGGTGATGGCCGTGCCCCTGCATACCGGCGACGAAAATGTCGGCCTGATTTTCGTACTGCGCTCCTCCGATGCTGCTAACTTCTCCCAGCTGGACCCGCCGGTCCTGGCGGCCTTCGCCGAGCAGGCCGCCATCGCCGTCCAGTCCGCCCGGTTGGCCCACCTGCTGAGCCAGGAAAAGCAGCGCGTGGAGTCGATACTGGAGGGCAGCGCGGACGGCATCTATACCGTGGACTCGGTGCGCCGCATCGTCAGCGTGAACCCGGCCATGGAGCGGCTGCTGGGCCGGCCCGGCGAGGAGTTAGTTGGGTTGCCCTGCGCGGTCGCGCTGGATTGGCGCGACCGGGATGGCCGCCCGCTTTGCCCGGGCCGTTGCCCCATGCTGAATATGTCGCCCTCTGGCGAGGGCGTCGTTGGCAGTGGCAACGTCACGGAACTGGCCGCCACGGTACGCTCCCGCACCGGCCAGCGTACCGACGTGGCGCTGGTTTACTCCGTGGTGCGGTCGCCGGAAATGGTCCCGTTGAACGCTGTGGTCAACGTCCGGGACATGACGCGGGTTCGAGAGGTGGAGGAGATGCGCTCGACCTTCCTGTCGATGCTAGGCCACCAACTGCAAACGCCGCTGTCCATCATCAAGGGCTACACCAACACCCTCTCCCGCCCGGACGCGGAGTGGGATGCCGAGACCCTGCGCCGCAGCTTCGAAGCCATCGAGGAAGAAACCGACCACATGAGCCAGCTCATGAACCGCTTGCTGCTGGCCTCCCGTTTGGAGACCGGGGCCCTGCCCATCAATCTGGAACAGGTGAACCTCGCTGCGGTAGCCCATAAGGTGGTGGGGCGGATGCTCCCCACCTCCGGCAAGCATCATTTCTCGGTTTCCTTCCCGGACGACCTGCCTCCGGTGCCCGGCGACCCGGCGTTGCTCGAAGAAACCCTGGTGAACCTGGTGGACAACGCGGTGAAGTATTCTCCCGGCGGCGGCCCGATTGCGGTATCCGGGCGTCAGCACGACGACGGCAGAGTGACAGTGACCGTGACCGACGCCGGCGTCGGCGTGCCCCGATGGGAAACCCGTCGCATCTTCGAGCGCTTTCACCGCTCCCAGGACCCGGTCCTGGCCCATTCCCGGGGCATGGGTCTGGGCCTCTACATCTGCGATGCGATCATGAGGTCCCATCACGGCAACATTACCGTTGCCAGCGCGCCGGGAGAAGGTTCGGCCTTTACCCTGTCGTTCCCCAACGGCGCGGAGCTGCCGGAATGACCTCCGCCGACCGGCGCACCATCCTCGTGGTGGACGACGAGCCGCACATCGTGCGGTTCACTGCCATGAACCTTGAGGTGGAGGGTTTCAACGTCGTCACCGCCGGCAACGGCATGGAAGCGCTGGAGGCCCTGACCGCCGGCGATGTCATCGACCTGGTGGTGCTGGACGTGATGATGCCGGAGCTGGACGGCTTTGAGACCCTGCGCCGCATCCGGGCGGAGTCATCGGTGCCGGTGATTTTCGTTACCGTGCGCGGCGACGAGGCCGACCGGGTGGCCGGCCTGGACCTGGGCGCCGACGACTACCTGACCAAGCCCTTCAGTCCGCGCGAACTGGTGTCGCGGATCCGGGCGTTGTTCCGCCGCGCGGATTTGTCCGTGATCGAAGCCACCGAGCCGCCCCGTTTGCAGGAAGTCGCGGTGGACGACTGGCTCACCATCGACTTCGACCAGAGCCGCGTCGTGGCCGGCAGCAAGGAGATGCGCCTGCGCCCCACCGAATACCGGCTGCTGTACCAACTGGTCAGCAATCCCGGACAGCTGCTCAGCCACGACACGCTGCTGGAACGGGTGTGGGGGCCGGAGTATCGCGGCGAGCACCAGTACGTCCGTACCTACGTCACCTATCTGCGGCAGAAGTTGGAGCGGGACCCGCGCAACCCGGAGTACATTCTCAGCGAGCGAGGCCTGGGCTATCGCTTCAAAGAGTTGGAGAACTGACGCCCGCGTTGCGCGCCATGGCGATGTCCCGTGCGGTTTCCGCCGGCATCTGTTCCATCAGGCGGATGGAATCCACCCACTTGACGCTGGCGTAGCAGGCCTGGCCGGCGCTGACCAGCCGGCAGGGGCCGCCGTGCTCTTCGGGAAGGTCGGCTCCGTTGAGCCGCGTCGCCAGCAGCACAGCATCGGCGTCGTCCAGCGCAATTGCGACGGTGAAATCGGACGCGGACACGGCAGCGTAGCGCGCGTTGGGCAGAGGCCCGGCGGCTTCCAGCAGCGCCGACAGGGGTACGCCTTCCCATTCCTGATCGGGGACGGCCCACCCTTCGGTGCAGCGAAAATCGTCGGTCAACGCTTGCCGCGTCAGCTCGGTCAATTGCTCCGCAGTGAACACGGTGGGACGCTGTACCATCCCCTCCACCCGCAAGCCGGCCCAGGCTTCAGGGCGGCCGTGGTGGTGGTCGAAGACCGGCAGAGTATCGTAGATCGGGCCAGAGTTGCGGTCGGACATAATCTTCCTCCGGTTTCAGACGGGAGCTCCCCGAGTCATGGTTACGGCCACGACCACCACCAGAATAGTCAGCAGCACGTTGACGCGGGCAATCCAGACCACGGCGCGGCGCAAGGCCGGCAGGTAGCCCGGCGGCTCGGCGCCGGCCTGCATCGCCTCAATCAGCCGGTTGGCGTGGGGGCCGATGATAAAGTCGTGCATCGCGCTGAGCCATATCACCACAACCACCAGAGCCACCTTGACTTGCAACACCGCGACGAAGTGCCCGCCCCGGCTGAAAAATTCCGCGAACCCAATGCCGTATCGGGTGGGCAGGATATAAAGCCCGGTGGCCACCAGCAGCGCAATGCAGATCCACGAAATCACGCGGAACCGCCGCGCCATCATGCCCAGCAGATCCGGCGGCAGCGCGGGCGGTTGCCCCGGCGCTGGCGAGAAGCGCCGCATCACGGGTATCAGCACCAACGCCAGGAACAGGCTCCCGCCAATCCAGACGATGGCCGAAGCCAGATGAATGAAAACCGCCGCCTGGTACATGAATCTTTTTCAGCCCCGGAGCAGGTCCGCCAGGCCGCTGACCGGTTCCCCCTCCTCTAGCAGCTCCAGGCGGGACAGGACTTCCGCCGTCGTCGCTTCCGACAGCGACTGCGCGGCGCAGTCCCGGAATTTCTCGCGAATATCCTCCATCGTCACGCCGCGCAGGGCTCCGCTATCGGAGCGGCGCGCCTGCTGCCGCAGGACGCTGCCGTCCTTCAGCCGGACGTCAACCTGGTGGTAGCCTTCGGTCCAGCTGGGTTGGCCCTCGTGGCCCGGGATGCGGCGCATTTCGATGCGCGGGATCATCGCCTGGGCTTCGGGACGCATCACCTGATCGTCGGTGAAGGACTGCAACCCGACCCGCCGGTCCAGCAGGGCGGCCGCCAGGCAATACTGCATGCTGAACTTCCCTTCCAGTGACGACACCGGGCGCGAGTGGATCAGCGAGCGCGGCGGATCGAAGTCCACCATCACGTCGATCCGGTCCACCGCCGCCGGGTCGATGGCGGCCTGGGACAGCAGGTCGAAGGTGGCGTCCAGCGCCAGGTGGGCGCTGCCGCAGCAGGGGTACTTCTTGATCTCGATGCCGGATTCCACCAGGTAGAGCTTGTTGCCCAGGTTGGCCTCGACCTGCCGGCTGTCGAACCCCTGGCCGCCTGAGAAGGCCCGCACGAACCCGAAACGTCCTTCCAGGGCGTCCCCGCTGGCGGTGAAGCCGTCGCGGACCAGCTTGGCCGATACGACGCCGGCCCGGGCGGCGTCCCCGGCGTGGAAAGGCTTGGTCATGGTGCCGAAGTTCTGGCGCAATCCCGAGGCCTGGGACGCGGCCAGGGAGACGGCCATGGCCGTCTGTTCCGGGTCCAGGGCCATGATCCGGCTGGCCGCCGCCGCCGACCCGACCGCGCCCAGGGGGCCGGTGGGATGCCAGCCCAGGTCATCGTAATAGGCTTCACTCAGGGCCTCGCCCACGGCGCAGGCGACCTCGAACCCGGACATATAGCCCAGCAGCAGGTCCCGGCCGGAAGCGCCGGTCTCCTCGGCCACGGCCAGCGCCGCCGGCAGCAGCACGGCGGTGGGGTGTGTCTTGGTAATTTGGGTGATGTCATCGTAGTCCAGGGCGTGGGCCATGGCCCCGTTGACCAGGGCGGCGTTGGTCGCCGAGGCGCGGAATCCCCGGCCCACCACGCTGGCGGCGGGAGCGGCAGACTCGCCGGCAACGTAGCGGCAGAGAATGTCCGCCAGGTCTTCCCGGGAGCCGGCCAGCATGCAGGCCAGACAGTCCATGATCGCGCCCTTGGCCGCCGCAATGGCATCGGGCGGGAAGTCTTCAATGTCGGTGGCGGTGACGTATTCAGCAATACGCTTGGTGGTGTCCATGGTTTGCCTCCTGGCGGCTGCTCCTGCCGTTTTTGCAGGTTAGCAATTCTAACCTGCCGGGGCAAACGTCAGAATCAGGATTTTCAAGATTCGGAGATTACCAGGATTGGAACCGTTTGGTGAGCGGTATTTTTTGTGGCGCGTTGCTGCTGGCGGACGGACGGTGATTCATCTTTCGTCAGAAGCAGGATTTACCGGATGTATAGGATGTCCAGGATTCATCCTAAAAATCCGTCCAATCCTGAAAATCTTGCTTCTGACAACATGACAAGAGGTAGCCATGCTTGACGACCAACTAACTTACCGCGTCATCGGTTGTGCCATGAAAGTTCACAATACGCTGGGCAGTGGGTTTCAGGAGGTAATTTATCAACGCGCCTTGGCCATCGAAATGTCTCGCGCGGAGATAGATTTTGGCAGAGAGGTTGAACAGCCCATCTACTACGAGGGAATAGAGATAGGCAGCCGGCGGGCGGACTTCATCGTGGGCAACCGGGTGGTCGTGGAGTTGAAAGCCCTTACCGCCCTTGAAGATGTCCACTTGGTTCAGGCAAAAAACTACTTGGCGGCTTATGGCTTTGATGTCGGCCTGCTGATAAATTTCGGCGGCCAACGGCTGGAACATCGGCGTATTTTTAACGATCTCAAGGGTTCCAGGCGATAGTTGTCAGAAGCAGGATTTACCGGACTGAGAGGTGATCGTCAGAAGCAGGATTTTCGGGATTACGCAGATTGACAGGATTACCGGGCCTGCAGTCAGGTAAAATCCCAATCCTGTATATCCTATCAATCCGGTAAATCCTGCTTCTGACGGTCCCTACACCGCCACCACCGTCTCCGTGTCCCCGGCCTCCAGCGCGCTCATGTAGGCCAGGATCAGCTCTTTGGTTACATAGACGCCGTGGTGCGCCTGTTCGTCGTTGCGGCGGGTGATGGGGAAAGAGTCCATCACGTAGGCGGCGTCATCCCGGTCCAGGCCGTAGAGGATGAAGTAGAGGGCGTCCAGCCGGGCGCGGAGGTGGCGGCGTTGCTCCACGTCCCAGCCGTAGGGTTCGCCCTCATACCCCTGGGCCTGGGCGAAGGGCTGCAAGTCCCAGGCGGTGTAGCACAGGCGCAGCACGTGGTCGCGCACCAGGTCGGCGGCGGTGGTGTCGCCGATTTGGCGGTCGTAGGCGGCGCGGGTGATGACGGGGAGCTGCTGGAGGATGTACAGGTTCATGTTCGTACTCTGCATTTTTCGCTTCACCACGAAATCGAACGTAAAAGAAGCGAAATTGCCCGCCCACAACGGCACCACGTCGTTGAAGACCGTGGTCGCCAATTCGTCATTACAAACCAACTGCGGAACTTTGTTGCTATACCCAGACCACGGGACGATAGTAGCAATCATGGTGCGGTCGTCCGTAGTCCTGGTGATGTCCCTGAATCCGATAGCATACCCTGGTTGTTCGGGGAATTTCTGACCCACGAAATCATCGCGAACCCAGTATCGCGGACTCGGGTAAAACCGGGGGTTGCCGTGTTGTTCAACTGTTACAGGATCATTGATGTAAGGGTTGTGTAGATTGTCCGGATTGAAACCCACCGAGTTATAACGGTGGTCAAATTGGTGGATCGTCCGCCCCTGGTACAGTGGCAACCATTGTTCTCCCTGCCCCTTGCGCCAACGGTTCAGTGCAACGGGATAAGCGCCATATGCCTCCAGCTGCTCCCGTGTCCAGAAATTTCCGCTATCGTTCGTCATGTGCGCCAAAGTGACATGACGAGCGACAACGGATAGGTTTTCGAAGTTTTGATTTTCAGCGTCAATCACCGGGTGGTTACGGTAGATGTTCAATACAATGTCGGCGTCCCGTTTGGTGAGGAAGATTGGCGCAGTGCCCGTCTTGGGGTTCACCAGGGAAAAGTCGGCGGCTTGCAGCGTGATAAGCCGTTCCGGTTCGGTGTCGCCCGGTGGGTCGTGGAGCAGGAAACCGGCCGGCAGTTCAGCGGCAGTCCGGGCCGGCCCGCCCATCACCAGGGTGCAGAACTTGAAACGGCTGTCCACATCCGGGAAAAACTGTCCCGCGTCCGGCCCGCGCCGGTTTTCAAAATCGTACAGGGCCAGCAGGCGCTTTTCACCGGACACCCTTCCGAAAAAGTCCGCCGCCGAGCGGTCACCGTAGATACCGGACGGCGTGAGCAGAGCCATAATGCCGTCGGGGTCGGCCAGCGCCGTTGCTCGTTCCACGAACAGGCGGTACAGGTTGGTGTCTCCGCCGCCCAGCAGGGGGTAATCGCCACAAGCCCGCCCGTACTGCAGCATGGTGTCGGCCCGACTGAGCGCGTCCGAGTATTCGCCATACAGCGGGTCCCCGGCGGATTCCAGTTGTTGAACCATCGTCCGGCGTTGGGAGGCCGGTGCGGCGGACGCAATATCGGGCCGGCGGGTTTCGGGGGCAAACCATTCCACCTCTTGCAGCTTCACCCGCTCCCAGGGCGGGTTGCCGATAACCGCGTCAAACCCGCCACGTCGCGGCGTCTCCGCCTTTGGCGCATTAAATACTCCGGGAAAGGCCAGCTCCCAATGGAACATCCGCCGTTCTTCCGCCAGTTCCTGTACCACGCGCCACAGGGCGATGAAACGGGCAAAGCCGGCATAGTCGAAGTCGGGAATCGTGCGGTCGGCCTCAGATAGCGCCGGGGGGCCGTGCTGCAACAGCCGCAGCTGGACAGCGGAGTCCTGCGACAGCCACCACTCAACGGCGGTGGCGTGGTCGTCGCCGAGCTGGCGGCGCAGTTGCCGGGGCTGGCGCAGGGCCAGCGGGCGGTTGCTGTTCCCGGCGGCCATCCAGCGCAGGCCGGCGAAGAAGTTGAGCATCCGGCGCATGGGCGCAACGGTTTCCTGCATAGCGCGGAACCGGGTCTCCGACTCTTTTACCTCGGCAATGTCGGCGTCTCCCAGTTGCTCAATTGCGTGAATACCCTCGGTGGCGGCGGTCATACCGGCAAAGATATGGTTGGCGAACCCGCCGCCGGCCGCGCGTATGTCCTCGCCCGTCTGTTCCAGCCAGCCGCCCACCAGCGAATCGCCGCAGCGCAGGTGGTGGTCCAGGAAGGACAGGGGCGCGCCCACGGTGAAGCTGTGCAGCCACAGGGACATCTTGGCCAGTTCCACCGCCAGCGGGTTCAGGTCAACGCCGTAGATGCAGCGTTTGAGAACCATGCGGCGGATGATGGCCCGGTCGGTCAGGGTATCGGCGCCTCCGCCTACGGCGGACCAGCCGCCGGCGGCGGACTGCCGCTGGATCTCGTTCCTGATATTGCCGATGCGGGTTTCCAGCGGCGATACATAGGGGGCGTCGTCGGGCAGCCAGCCGGCGACCTCGGCGCCCAGGCCGGCCAGCCGGTCAATCTCGCCGGTCAGATAATTGAGGGCATCCACCAGGAAATGACCGCTGCCCATGGCCGGATCCAGCGTTTTGAGTTGCAGCACGGCCTCGGCCGGGTCGGCGGCCATCAGCTCGCGGCGGCGCGCATCAAAATCCCGTGGGTCCGACGCCCCGGATTTTCTTCCAAGCGATGCCGCCAGTTGGCGGAAGCGTTCCTCACGTTCCGCCACCAACGGCCCCAGGGTTTGCTCCACGATGAGCCGCACCAGTTCGGGCGGGGTGTAGTAGCTGCCGGAGTCCTTGCGGGCGTAGGGCTGGAGCTGGGCCGATACTTGACCATCCCGCATCACCGGGCGACGCTCCAGCAGGCGTTCGTACAGGGTGCCCAACTGCGCCACGGCCAGGTCGCGGAAGTTGACCAACGCCCTTGCTGCCGAACCGCTGGCCCTTGAACCAGGATCCGGCGCGGCCCCCAGGCTGTTGATGATGCCGGCCACGCTGGCATCGGCAAGGCGCACCCGCGCCAGCAGTTCCGGTCTGGCCGGATTGAACAGCCCGCCGTTGTAAGCCGGCAGCCCGGCCAGCGGCTCTCCGGCGTCAATGCGGCTGAAAAGCTCCTGCAAGCGCGGCCAATAGGTGTAGGTGTTGAGAAAAACGGGGTTGGACGCCAGCCGCTCCAGTATTTCCCGGCGCAAACCGCGCAGGCTGATGGTGGAATAGGCCGGGTGCTCGGTGGGCAGCAGCCGTCGGTCTTCGGCGTACATCAGAAACAGGAGACGGTAGAGCAGGAAGAGCGACGCTTCCTGTACTTCATCCGGCGCGGCGTCCGGCTCTGCCTGGTAAAACGCGCTGATGAGCTGCGGATATACCTCCTCAAAAACGGCGTCGGTCAGGGTGTCCACCACCGTCTGAGCGTAGTTGGCGGCTTCGGCCAGCGCCCGGTCGAGGAAACAATACCCGTCGTCCCCGACACGAAAAGCGTCGCGGTGGAAGAAAAGCAGAAACTGACGGCGCTGCTCCTTGCCGGCGTCGCTGACACACTCGCCCAGCTTGAGTTCAAACCAGATGTCCTGCGTCTGGTGGAACTTCCCGTCCGGGCCGGTTCCGGTGGCCCGGTACAGCCGCCAGGTATCGCCGTTGGTCAGGATGCCCCACTTCACGCGCCCGCCGGTGGACTGCCAGAATTGCCGCAGGTATTCCTGGATCTGGGCGTTGGGGCTGAGGACGCCGGCGCGCCGGTCCAGGTCGGTGTCCCAGGCTTTCGCCTCGGCCGGGGCCAACGGATATACCGATATGTCGCCATGGCCGGCGGTATAGGCCGCCCGGTCTTCATCGTCGGCGAACAGCATATAGTCGGGCGTCCGGCCGCTTACGGGAATAGGCTGCTGCGGCAGATAGCTCCAGCCCAGCGCGTTCAATACGGGCCGGATGAGAGCATCCTCAATCTGCGCTTCGTTGGAAGATTGATACGCCCTGACGAAAGTATTGTAGGGGGCCCGCAAATCCTGGCCGAAATGAGAGAGGAGTTGGGGACTGACCTGCTGGTACTCCGCCGTCTCCCCCAAGCCGGCTTCCAGGAAAGATTGGCTGAACAGCGTGTTGGACATGGTGAGACATGGTGCCACACTCCGGCGCCGGCAGACAATATTTGGCGCGCTTGTGGGATAGCGTTGCAATTTAGGTGGTTTCCCCATGTAGGGGCGACCGGCCGGTCGCCCCTACCCGTGCCAGCAACGGTGTCCACAGAATTAAAACCACCTGAAACGAAACGCTGCCCGCCCGAGGGCGGATGGTTGAACGGATGCCGCCGTGCGGTTATGCTGGTGCCGATACCGACCTGACTATGTATGCCGGCCCGAGATCACCAGCCGGCATCCCGGAGATGAAGTATGCGACTGGAAGGTAAGGTTGCCATCGTCAGCGGCGGCGCCCACGGCATGGGGGCGGTGGAGGCCCGGCTGTTCGCCCGGGAAGGGGCCAAGGTGGTCATCGCCGATATTCGGGATGACGACGGTCGACAGGTGGAGGCGGAAATCAACGAGGCCGGCGGCGAGAGCGTCTTCGTCCGTACCGACGTGACCAGCGAGGACGCCTGGGCCAACGTGGTGTCGGAAGCCGTTTCCCGGTTCGGCCGGCTGGACATCCTGGTGAACAACGCCGGCATCAGCAGCCGCGCCGTCCCCGACGACGACAGCCTGGAAGCCTGGTCCCGCATCATGGACATCAACTCCACCGGCGTGTTCCTGGGCGCCAAGCACGCCATACGGCAGATGCAGCAGAACGACGGCGGCTCCATCGTCAACATTTCCTCCATCGCCGGCTTGGTGGGTATGCTCAGCGGGCATCCGGCCTACAACGCTTCCAAGGGTTCGGTGCGCATCTTCACCAAGGCCATGGCCGTGCGCTACGGCAAAGAGAACATTCGCGTCAACTCGGTCCACCCCGGCTATATGCCGCCCATGATGGGGAATATCCCCACCGAGGACGTGCGCGAAGGCCGCCGGGAAATGATCGAGGGCGAGGTTCCCATGGGCCGCGAGGGCCGGCAGGAGGAGGTCGCCAACGCCGTGCTGTTCCTGGCCAGCGACGACGCTTCCTACGTCACCGGCGCCGAGTTGGTCGTGGACGGCGGGTTCACCGCCCGCTGATGCCTCGGTCCGAATCCCGCCACACCGATTTGATATGGAATCCGGGAAAGGGGGACGTTGCCATGCCCATCAACGATGTCACCATCGTGCGCCGGTGCGCGAAATGCCGCTACGAAATCGGGACCATGACGGTGAAAAAGGACAATATGCGGCTGATGACCAGCGAGCTGGCTTGGTGCGAAGCCTGCGGCTCTGACGTGCCGGAGGTTCGAGACATCGCGGAGCGGGAGGAAACGGTGGCGGCGGAACAGGCCAGCTACCCCGGCAATCCCCCGGTAGCCGACGTGAGCGCCGCCGAATTTCGTCGGCGCCGGAACTCCGGCATCAGCGTGTAGCCGGCAACAAAACGAGGCGGGGCTGATATGTTTGCGGCAGATGCAATTCTTGAGTTGGAACGACTGTCGGCATCCGACGCCGCCGATTCGGCGGGCGGCGATTTCGACCTGGCCTTGGGGGCCCTGCTCATCGCGGCGACGGACGATCCCAACGTCGATATCGACGGCAGCAACGCCAACCTGGACCGGATGGCCGAGGCGGCCCGTTACCGGATACCGGCGGACGCGGGCGCGTTGCAGGAACTCAACGCCGTCACTGACCTGCTCTTCGGCGTGATCGGCTTCGCCGGCAACCGTGACGACTACTACGACCCCCGCAATTCCTACCTGAACCAGGTATTGGAGCGGCGGTTGGGCATCCCGATAACGCTGTCCCTGCTCTGCATGGAGGTGGGCCGCCGGGCCGGCGTCCCAATCCTCGGAATTGGTATGCCGGGGCACTTTCTCATCCGCCACCGGCGCGAGGAAAACTTCTTTGTGGATGCCTTCAACGGCGGCCTCCTGCTCAACCGCGACGAGTGCGGCGCATTGCTGCGCGAAGCCGCCGGCGATGAGGCGCGGCTGGAATCGTCCCACCTCGACCCGGTCACGCCCCGGGAGATACTGGCCCGCATCCTGCGCAACCTGAAAGCCATTTACTGGGACCGGGAGGATTTCGACCGCTGTATCACCACCATCGGCGCGCTGATGGCGGTCTTGCCCGACCGCCCCGAGGAACAGCGCGACCGCGGCGTGGTCCACCTGAAGGCCGGCAACCACCAACAATCCGCAGACGACTTCGCGGCGTATATTGAAGCAGCGCCCAACGCCGCGGACATCGAAACGGTACGCAACGCGCTGTCGCGGCTGCGGGGCACCCTTTCCGGATAACCTTGTTCTCTCGAATCATAGGTGCTGCCATGTTGCGTTACGTCCTGATCGGCGTCGGCATAGTTGCCATTGTCCCCATCGCCTGGCTGGCCTGGTGGCTGCTCAGCCCGCTGTGGATGGATACCGAGGTCTCTGAGGAGTTTCCCCTGGCGGCGCGGGCGGTCATCCCCGAAAACATGACCATGGGGGAGGTTGAGGAAGTGATGGCGGCGGCGGCTGATATGGAGGATCGTTCGGTTTCGGAAACCATGTCGGAAATGACCGCGACGACAGCGCGGGAAGAGCCGCAGTCCCGGCTGACCGGGCAGTTCCAGGATGCCGACGCGTTCCACAAAGGTTCCGGCTCTGCCACCGTTTACGACGTCGGTGGCGGCCAGCTTGTCCTGCGGCTGGACGAGTTCCGGGTCACCAACGGCCCCGACCTGCGGGTGCTGCTGGCCAATGCGCCCAACCCGGAAGGTCATTCGGACCTGGCGGACGCCGGGTACGTTGAGTTGGGCAAGCTGAAGGGCAACGTCGGCTCGCAGAATTACGAAATTCCCGACGATTTCGACCTTGCCAAAGCGCAGAGCGTGGTGATTTACTGCAACCCGTTCCGCGTGGTGTTCAGCGTGGCGTCTCTCGAAGCCCCCGCAGCCTAGTACGGCGGTTTGAACCATGGCATATCTGCCGATAGAGGACTACGGCATCGTCGGCAATATGCGGACCTGCGCGCTGGTGGGCGTCAACGGGTCGGTGGACTGGTTCTGTTGTCCGGACTTTGACTCCCCCAGCGTGTTCGGCGCCATTCTCGACGACCGAAAGGGCGGTTATTTCAAAATCGCGCCTCTCCTCGATAACCAGCCGGTGTACAAGCAGGTGTACTGGCCGGCCACCAACGTTCTGGTCACCCGGTTCCTGGCCGAAAACGGGGTAGCGGAAGTAATCGACTTCATGCCAGTGGCAACCGCCGAACACCCTCACCAACACACCGAATTGATTCGTCGCGTGAATTGCGTTCGCGGGGTCGTGCCCTTCATCCTGGAGTGCTACCCCGCGTTCAATTACGCCAGGGACAGCCACCGCACCGAACTCAACAGCAACGGCGCGGCGTTCATATCAGAAGACCTGGGGTTGCAGCTATCCACCAGCGTTCTCCTGGAAAAGCACGAAAGCGGCGTCCTGGGCGCTTTCGCGCTCAACGAAGGACAGTCCACCACCATCTCCATCGGCGTAATGGGTGATGAGAGTTCCGACTATCATCCACCGTCCGAGGCGGAAAGCGACGCGCTCTTTGAGGAGACGGTGGCCTACTGGCGGAACTGGCTGTCCCAATGCACCTACACCGGCCGCTGGCGGGAGATGGTCGAACGGTCGGCGCTGGTCCTGAAGCTGCTGACCTACGAACCCACCGGAGCGATCATTGCCGCGCCGACCTGCAGCCTGCCGGAAGAGTTGGGCGGTGTGCGGAACTGGGACTATCGGTACACCTGGATTCGTGATGCGGCTTTTACTTTATACGGCTTGCTGCGTATCGGCTTTACCGATGAAGCCAGCCGGTTCATGCACTGGCTGGAGGCCCAGATTGACCCCTTCGACGACGACTGGCGCAACATCCAGATCCTTTACGGCATTGACGGTCGCCGCCAGTTGGATGAGTTCACCCTTGACCATCTGGACGGCTATCGCGGCTCAAAGCCGGTTCGCATCGGCAACGGCGCCCACGACCAGCTGCAGCTGGACATCTACGGCGAACTGATGGATTCGGTGTATCTGTTCAACCGTTACGGTGAGCCCATCTCCTTTGATTTCTGGACCAAGCTGCGGCAAATGACCAACTGGGTGTGCGACAACTGGACGCTGGCCGACGAAGGGATCTGGGAAACCCGGGGCGGACGGCAGCAGTTCGTTTATTCCAAGCTGATGTGCTGGGTGATGCTGGACCGGGCCCTCAAGTTGGCCGAGTCGCGCTCGTTCCCTTCGGAGCGTACAAAGTGGATTGCCACCCGCGACGCGATTTACGAAGACATCCAGGCCCACGGCTGGAACCATGAACGCCAGGCGTTTGTCCAGCACTATGGGAGTGATTCGCTGGACGCCTCCACGCTCATCATGCCGCTGGTGTTCTTCATGTCGCCAACGGACCCCCGGATGTTGAGCACCATTGACGCCATCAATCGCAGCCCTCAGCAGGGCGGTCTGGTGTCGGACAGCCTGGTGTACCGTTACAATCCCGAGCAGTTTTCGGATGGGCTGACCGGCCATGAGGGAACGTTCAATATGTGCACCTTCTGGCTGGTGGAGGCGCTGACCCGCGCCGGCTGGGGAGACCCGCGCCGGCTCGACCAGGCCCGCCTGATGTTCGAGAAGATGCTGGGCTACGCCAACCACCTGGGCCTGTACGCGGAAGAAACCGGCCCCAGCGGTGAAGGACTGGGCAATTTTCCGCAGGCCTTCACCCACCTGGCCCTGATCAGCTCCGCGTTCAATTTGGACCGGGCGCTGTCGGGCATCCGCTAGGCCGTGTTGACGTTTCTCGTCATTCCGGCGAAAGCCGGAATCCAGAGATTATGAGGGAGGAAAAAATGCCGATTGAGCAAATCGCACCGCGATTGGATCGAATTCTGGACCTGGATCAGGAAGTGGAATGGCTGGCCAGCGGCTTCGGAGGCGACGGCTCGGCCCTGGGCGTCCCCTGGTGGCCGGCGGAGGGGCCGGTGTGGTGGCAGGAGGGCGGCTACCTCCTGTTCAGCGACATCGGCCAGAACCGCCGGATGCGCTACAACGACGCCGACGGCTTGTCCGTCTTCCACACCGAGACCAACGAAGCCAACGGGCTGACCCGCGACCCCCAGGGCCGTCTCCTGGCCTGCGAACACGCCGCCCGACGGGTCACCCGCCGGGAAGCCGACGACAGCATTACCGTGGTGGCGGACAGCTACCAGGGCAAGCGGCTCAACCGGCCCAACGATCTCGTCGTCAAATCCGATGGAGCGATCTATTTCACCGACCCCTACCGTGATACCTACCCCGGCATGGAGTTGGGCTACGCGGGCGTGTACCGCGTTTCACCGGACCTCAGCGACATCACCCTGCTGGTTGACGATTACGTCGGCCCCAACGGGCTGTGCTTTTCCCCTGGTGAGAGCATCCTTTACATCAACGATTCCCGTGTCGGCCTCATCAAAGCGTGGGACGTGCGGCCCGACGGCGGCATCGAGAACGGCCGGCTGTTCTGCGTGGTGAACGACGAACGCGGCGGCGTGCCCGACGGTATGAAATGCGACTTGGAGGGCAATCTCTACAGCACCGGCCCCGGCGGCGTATGGATCATCTCGCCCGACGGACGGCACCTGGGCACCATCGCCTTGGGCGAAGGACGACGGGCCACCAACGTCGGTTTCGGCGGCGACGACTGGCGCACGCTGTACATCACCACCTTCCACGAGTTGTGCCGGGTACGGGTGAATATACCGGGGGTGCCGGTGCCGCGGGTCATCTGACCGGAAAACGTAGGGGCGAATAATCATTCGCCCCTACGACACGCCCCATTACCTCCCGGTGCGAATGTAATCGGCGACCTTCTCGCCGATCATTATCGTCGTGGCGTTGGTGTTGGCGCGGATGCAGTCCGGCATGATGGACGCGTCGGCCACGCGGATGTTCTCCAGCCCGTGGATCCTGCCCTGCTGGTCCACCACTGCCATGTCGTCGCTGGCCAGTCCCATCTTGCAGGTGCCGGACACGTGGTGGGACGTGCCGGAGTTGGCCATCAGCCAGTCGTCCAGAGCCGCGTCAGAAGCCAGTTCCGCGTCCACCGGATTGACCCGTTCCAGCAGGATTTCCCGGTAGGATGGATGCTCGCCGATTTCCACGCAGGTGCGAATCGCCTTGCGCATCCGCTCCAGGTCGAAGGGTTCCTGGTAGTAGTTGTAGTCCAGGTAGGGATACTCCAGCGGGTCGTTGGACTTGAGCCGGAGTTCGCCCTTGCCCAGGGCCAGTTGCAGGCTGGCGCTGATGCCGATGTAGTTTTCGTCGTCGTTGATGACCACCTGGGCCGGACGATGCTCGGAGGTCATCAGCAATGGCGAAATCTGCATATCGTTGCGGAGGTACGAGTCCTCCACCGTGTAGCGCAGGCCAACCTGGATGGCGGCCGCCTGCACGTCGGGACGGTCACCGGCGGCGCGGAACAGGACGCACGCGGAGGGATGATCGCGCAGGTTCTGGCCCACGCCCGGCAGCTCATGAACCACCGGAATGCCCACCTCGCGCAGGTGGTCGGCCGGTCCGACGCCGGAGAGGAGCAGCAGTTGAGGCGAAGCGATGGCGCCGCTGCTGACGATTATCTGGTCGCCCTCCACAGTGAAACGCTCGCCGCCGCTTTCCACCTCCACGCCCACGGCGCGATTGCCGTCAAAGACGACCCGGCACGCCTGCACGTTAGCCCGGATGCTCAGATTCAAGCGATGTCGCGCCAGGTTCAGGTAGGCCAGCGCGGTGCTGATGCGGACGCCCTCCAGCGTGTTGCGGGCGCGGGGAGAGACGCCGGTGGATTCGGGATGGTTCTGGTCGGGATCGTCCCGAAAGCCCAGGGCGATACAGGCGTCCTTGAAGGCGTTGGAGTGGGGCAGCCACTCGTCGGGCCGGTAGCGGCGCACCGGAATGGGGCCGTCGGTGCCGTGCCAGTCGTCCTGGAAATCGTGGTCGTTCTCCATGCGGCGGAAGAAGGGCAGGACGTTGGTGTAACCCCACTCGTCGTTGCCCCACTCGGCCCAGCGGTCGTAGTCCTCGGGTATCCCCCGATACAGCACCTGGCCGTTGATGGCCGAAGAGCCGCCGGTGGCCTTGCCCCGAGGGATCACCAGATCCGTCTGCTGCGCGGTGACCCGCGCACTGTACGCCCAGCTGTGGGGACCGTAGGCGGAGAAAAAGACGTTGTTCCCCAGCTTCAGGTCATCGGGCAAGTGGTTGAAATCAGGATAGTCGGGGCCGGCTTCCAGCAGCAGGACGCTCTGGTCAGAATCTTCGGAAAGGCGCGTGGCAATGGTGGATCCGGCGGAGCCGGCGCCAACCACGATGTAGTCGTACCGCATCAGTACCTCCGTGCGCTCATGGAGTTTAGGTTGGCGTAATACTAGCCGCTGACGGTGTGGCAGGCAACAAATATCCGGGACCCTGGACTGCTCCGATCACCTACCGCGAACGGCGGAAAAGCTGCCATACGGTCACACTGAACCCAGGTAGCAAATCGCCGCCGTCCAATATGTCGTCCTCAATCAATACTTCGGGCGCTTGGCCGGGTCGGTAGCGGGTCAACGTGGTCGTTTCGGGATCGGGAACCCAGACTTCGCGGGCGCCGAAATCGAGCCACATTTGGGCCTTGTTGGACAGCAAGCGGTCGGCGCGGGAATTGCTGGGGGAGGCTACCTCAATACACAGATCGGGAGTGAGGTCGGGAAAGCCGGACGTTCCGGGTGGGATGCGTCCGGGAACGAACCAGGCGATGTTGGGGCAGCGCACCGTATCCGGATCCTGTTCCAGCCGATAGCCGGGTTCGCCGGTCAGGGCTTCACCATAGCCGGTAGCCTCGGTGTACTGGAACATGATGCCACTGGTTCGGAATACGGTTGTGGCGTGAGGGTGCCCTGTACCCACTGTTTTCTCCGTGAGGACGCCGCGGATCAGCTCGTAACGTTTGCCGGGGACCGGCTCCATTTCCAGAAACTCGTCGGCGGTCACCAATCTTGGTCTGGTGGTGGTCATCGTCAGCCTCAACATGGCGGGCAACGCTGGCCCAAGTTTAGAAGAGCGCAGGCTGGTGCCATTATACGGCATCAGACTGTGGTGGCCGGGTTTAGGAGTCCCTCTCAGGACTGACGTTTGGTCGTTGTTGCAAAAATTGTGCCTATGTTAGAATCGCGGCCATGAATACTGTGGTCACCGATACTTTGGGCCATTGGATCGCGTTGAGCCAGGTCCCTCGCCTGGGCACCGCCCGCTTCCGGATGTTGGAGGCGCATTTCGGCGGGGACATGGAACGCGCCTGGGGCGCTCCGTTGCGGGAACTGAGGGCCGCCGGCGTCGGGGGCGCAGTGGCCCAGGCGATAATTGAGGCTCGCCAGTCGGTGGCGCCAGAACACGAGCCGGAACGATTGGCCGACGCCGGAGTACGGGCGCTCACCTGGCACGACACGAGGTATCCCGACCGGCTGAAGGAAACCGCAGATGCGCCACCCGTGCTCTACGTCCGCGGCACATTGCCCGTCCAGGATGAGCCGTCGGTGGCGGTGGTGGGCACCAGACGGCCCACCGATTACGGCTATCGAGTGACCGCCGACCTGTGCGCCGCGCTGGCCGGCCGAGGCATCACAGTGGTCAGTGGGCTGGCCCTGGGCATCGACTCGCGGGCGCACAAATCTACCCTGGACGCCGGTGGCCGGACGGTCGCCGTGCTGGGCAACGGGTTGGATACCGTCTATCCCAGGGAGAACCTGCGGCTGGCCGAGCGCATCGTCGCCGAAGGCGGGGCCGTGGTCAGCGAGTTTGCCCTGGGCGTCAGGCCTGAGGCGTCCAACTTCCCCCGACGGAATCGCATCATCAGCGGTATGACGTTGGGCACGCTGATAACCGAGGCTGGCGAGACCAGCGGCACCCGGTGGACGGTGTATCATGCCTTGGAACAGAACCGGGAGATTTTCTGTGTACCAGGCAGTATCTATTCGGAAACCAGCAAGCTCACCAACCGGCTTATCCGCGAGGGGGCCAAGTTGGTGAGCAACGTCAGCGATATTCTGGTGGAAATCGGACTGGACGCCGCCGAGCGACAGATCCCACTGGAGCTCGATGGAATCGGGCCAACGTCGAATACCCGGGACGATATTGCCGGTAATGGGTTTGACCCGATGTCGGGCGTTGTGCCCAACAACCCGGTACAATGGGAACCGGTCAGCGTGGAAAGTGCCGACCCTGAAGAGGCAGACCTGCTGCGGCACGTCACGAGGGATCCCATCCATATTGACGACCTCGTGCGGGTCAGCGCTATGCCTATCACGCGGGTGAGCAGCCTGCTGACGATGCTGGAACTGAAGGGCCTGGTACAACAGGTGGGCACAATGCACTACCAGTTGTCCGGCTGAATTGGAGACAAACCTGATCGATGCCACCCAAGACGGGTACCAAAAACACCGTTAAGAAATCCTCGTCACAGGCCCGCCGTACCAACGGGACCGCCAAAGCCGGCGGCAGAACCGGAGGCGCCAAAGGGGCTGCCAAGTCGCGGGCCACCGGGAGCAGGGCCTCCAGCGCGGCGCGACGAGCCCTGGGGATGCCCTCGACCCGAGGCAAACGGCTGGTGATTGTCGAATCTCCGGCCAAAGCCCGCACCGTCGGGCAAATCCTGGGCAACAAATACGTGGTGACCGCGTCCATGGGCCACGTGCGCGACTTGCCCAAGTCAACCTTGGGCGTCGATACCGAAGCAGAATTCGCGCCCAAGTATCTGACCCTGAGCGACAAGCGAGACTTGGTCAAGGGCCTGAAAGAAGCCGGCGCCCAGGCCTCCGACATCTTCCTGGCCACCGACCCGGACCGGGAAGGCGAAGCCATCTCCTGGCACCTGCAGGCGGCGGCCGGCTGGGACAAGTTCGAACGTCCGCCCAAGCGCGTGGTCTTTCACGAGATTACCAAGCAGGCCGTCGAGGACGCCTTCGATCATCCCCGGGAAATCGATATGCAGTTGGTCAACGCCCAGCAGGCTCGTCGCATCCTGGATCGGCTGGTGGGGTATGAGATCAGCCCGCTGCTCTGGCTGCGAGTGAAGCTGGGGTTGTCGGCCGGCCGGGTGCAATCCGTCGCCCTGCGGATGATTGTGGAGCGTGAGCGGGCCATCGCCGCGTTCGTGCCCCAGGAATGGTGGTCCCTGGAAGCCGAGCTGCACAAGGACACTGACCCGACCGACCGGCCCAACCTGTTTCCGGCCACCCTGCATTCTAGGAAGGGGTCGCGCAAACTGACCATCGGCGACGAGGATTCCGCGCGTAGCCTGGAAGCCGAACTCCAGGGGGCTGCCTACTCCGTGGATGGTGTGGAGAAGAAACCACGTCGCCAGCGGCCGGCGCCTCCCTTCATCACCAGCACCCTGCAACAGGATGCGGGGCGCAAGCTTCGGTTCACCGCCCAGCGCACCATGGCGGTGGCGCAGCAGTTGTACGAGGGCCTGAATATCGGAAACGAAGGCTCGGTGGGCCTGATTACATATATGCGTACCGACAGCGTCAATGTCGCCGACTCTGCGGTGCGCGAGACAAGGGACTATATCCGCCAGCGCTACGGCAAGGAGTATGTGCCGGACAAGCCCAGGACTCACCGTCGCCGCAGCAAGAATGCCCAGGAGGCTCACGAGGCCATCAGGCCAACCTCAATTGGGCGTACCCCGCAGGCCATGGCAACCTACTTGGACCGGGATCAACTGCGACTATACACCCTCATTTGGGAGCGTATGGTGGCCAGCCAGATGGCCGACGCCCTCTTGGAAGCGACCACGGTGGAAATCGACGCTCAATGCGTCGCCCCCTCGGATAGCGTGTTCCGTTTCCGCGCCACCGGATCGGTTCTCAAATTTGCCGGCTTCCGCGCCGTTTACCGGGAGGGCCGGGACGATGCCGGCGATGGCGAAGAGAATGCCCTGCCCGAATTGGCGGCCGGCGATGGCCTGATCAATAACAAACTGGAGGCCAACCAGCACTTCACCCAGCCACCGCCCCGTTTCACGGAAGCCACCCTCATCAGGGAGATGGAGGAGAAGGGCATTGGCCGTCCCAGCACCTACGCTCCCACTATTGCCACGTTGATCGAGCGCGAATACGTGGAGCGGGAGCAGCGCCGCCTGGCGCCTACGGAACTGGGCTGCACTGTGACCGACCTGCTCACCGAGCGGTTCACCGAAATCATGGATTTTGAGTTCACCGCGAAAATGGAGGAAGACCTGGACGACGTGGCTCAAGGCGAGCAGGATTGGGTCCCCATGCTCCGGGAGTTTTACGAGCCGTTCCACAAGACCGTGACCGATACCAAGGAGGAATTCACTCCGTCCTGTGAAAAGTGCGGCCGGCCCATGGAAATGAAGATGAACCGCTTTGGTCGTTTTCTGGGCTGCTCAGGCTATCCCGAATGTAAGAACACCAGAAACCTGCGCGACACCGGAGAGCGGCCCCCGGACGAGCCGACCGATGAGGTTTGCGAAAGGTGCGAGCGGCCTATGGTCATCAAGACCGGGCGATACGGACGCTTCCTGGCCTGCACCGGCTACAACGCTCCGGAGAATCCTTGCGACAACCGGCGCAACATCGTCAAGAAGAGCGAAGTGCCCTGCCCCAAGTGCGGCGGTGACCTGGTGGAGCGGCGGGCCAGAAAATCGGGCCGTCCCTTCTGGGGTTGCGCCAACTACCCCGACTGCGATTTCCTCGTCAACACGGAACCGTTGCTGATGCCCTGCCCGCAGTGCGACGGTATGCTGGTGACTGCGGCGCGCGGGCAGGCCACCTGTACCGTTTGCAAGTGGAAGGGCGACCCGCCGGAGCCGTCCGGCGATGCCGCGCCCAGCGATGCGGAGTTGGCGTCCGTTGGCGACTGATTCAACAGCCGTTGCGCCGCGCTCGGCTCGGGATTGCCTTCCGGCCACTCCGGACCTTCTGGAACGGTACAGCCTTTTCCTGACCGGTCAGCGGGCGCTGTCGGACAACACCCGGCGGATTTATCTGGACGACCTGCACACGTTTTTGGCCTACTGCCGCCAGCAGAGGCATGACCTGCGTGACATGAACCGCCAGCTGCTGCGGGCGTACGTGGCTCACCTGGCCACGGCGGGACGCACCGACGGGCCGCGACCCACGGGATACGCCCGGGTCAGCATCGTCCGCAAGCTGACCGCACTGCGTACCTTCTACAACTTCCTGGTGCAGGAGGGCTGGTTCAAGTCAACGCCGGTGCCGTCGGCCCGGTCTTTCCCGGTCAAAGTGGAAAGACCGCTGCCCGCGTTTTTGGTGGAAGGCGAAGCCCAACGGTTGCTGGCCGCCACCGACGAAGATGAGACGCCCGAAGGACTGCGCGCCCGCGCCATCATGGAGTTGCTGTACGCCTCCGGCGTCCGGTTGGCCGAACTGCACGGAATGAATCTTGGCGACGTGCATCACGGGCGCCGGGAAATCCTGGTGCGCGGCAAAGGCGACAAGGAACGTTGGGTGCTGTATGGCGACGAGGCGGCGGAGGCCCTCGATCAATATCTCAGCGACAGCCGCCCACAACTCGCTGGTAGTTCGGAAACCGATGCTCCCCTGTTCGTGAACCGCTATGGGAAGCGGTTGTCCCGTCGCAGCATCCAGAAAGTCGTCAGCGATTACGCCGCTCGCGCCGGCCTCAAGGAAGGCATCCACCCCCATACCCTGCGGCACAGTTTCGCCAGTCATATGCTGGAAGGCGACGCCGATTTGCGGGTCATTCAGGAATTGCTGGGACACAGCAGCGTGTCAACCACGCAGATCTATACCCACATCACCAAACGGGAAGCGCGCCGCGCTTACATGGACTTCCACCCGCTGGCGACAGCGGCGGCCGACGCGCCGGCTGCCGACGACGAGAGCGCGGACGCATGACCGCCATCCTGGTACTGCACGGGCCCAACCTCAACGCGCTGGGGCGGCGGGACCGGCATCATTACGGCACGCTGACGCTGGATGAAATTAACCGGCGCATCGCGGAACGGGCGGAACAGCTTGGCGCCGCCGTGGACTGCTTTCAGTCCAATCACGAGGGGGCGCTCATCGACCGCTTGCAGGAAAGCGCTGGCCGCATTGACGGCGTGGTGGTGAACGCCGGCGCGCTGACCCATTACGGGCTATCTCTGAAAGACGCCCTTACTGACGCCGGCGTTCCGGTGGTTGAGGTGCATCTGAGCAACATCCACGCCCGCGAGGAATGGCGACGCCGGTCGGTGCTGGCCGATACCGCCCGGGGTCAAATTGCCGGGTTGGGTTGGAGAGGCTATACTGCGGCACTGGAAGCGTTGGTAGGCATCATCGCCGACGAGGCCGGCTGACGTTCAATAGCAGCGGCAGGCAAACCGCAAGGGGATCACGAAAATGAGCATCAACTTTGGCGATTTGAACAAGGGCATGGTCATCGAGCTGGAAAACCAGCCGTGGCAGGTGATGGACTACGAGCGGCACAAGATGCAGCAGCGCGCCCCGGTGACCCGCATCAAGATGCGCAACCTCATCAACGGGACGGTCATCGAGCGCACCTTCCAGCGCTACGACACGGCGTTCAGCATCGCCGAGGTGGACAATCGGGAAACCCAGTACCTCTACACCGACGGTTCCCACTACTACTTCATGGACCAGGAAACCTTCGACCAGCATGAGTTGACCCCGGAGCAACTGGGGGATGCCCTGGGCTACCTGACCGAGAGCATGATGGTCGAGTTGGTGTTCTACAAGGGCAACCCTATCAACGTGAACCTGCCCATACACGTCGAATTGGAAGTGGTGGATACTCCGCCGGCTTTCAAGGGCGATACCGCCCAGGGTGGGAACAAGCCGGCCACCCTGGAAACCGGCCTGCGCATCACCGTACCCATGTTCATCACCCCAGGCACCCGCGTTCGCGTGGACACCCGCAACGGCACCTATTCGGAACGGGTCTCGTAGGCCCCGCGCGATACGTTGAAGAGGTGGAGCGCCCATGCTGTCGCCGGTAGTCCACTCGGTCAGCCAGGTGGCCATCTACCTCAAGGACAAGCTTGAGTCGGACGGCCTGCTGTCCCGCCTGACGGTACAAGGCGAGATCGCCAACCTGCGGACGGTGGCCTCCGGCCATTCCTACTTCAGCCTGCGGGAGAATGGCAGCAGCATTCGCTGCGTCATGTTCCGCGGCCGCTCCGGCCAGGAATATCTGGTAGAGGGGCAGGAGGTACTGGCCGGCGGGAACTTCACCTTCTACCCTCCCTCCGGCGAGGCCAATTTGCATGTCACGACGGCGCTGCCCGTCGGCGCCGGCGCCCTGGCTTTGGAACTGGCGCGGTTGCGACAACAGCTGGAAGCGGAAGGGCTGTTCGATCCCTCCCGCAAGCGTCCGCTGCCCTTGTTCCCCCGCGTCATCGGCGTGGTAACCTCCCCCAGTGGCGCGGTTTGGCAGGACATCCGGAATGTGGTGAGCCGGCGGTATCCGTTGGCCGAACTGCGATTGTCGCCGTCGGCGGTTCAGGGCGACGTGGCCGCCGAACAGATTGCCAGAGCCATCGCAAACCTGAACGATGAAGGGCGGGCCGACGTGATCATCGTGGCCCGGGGCGGAGGGTCGTTGGAAGATCTGTGGTGCTTTAATTCCGAGGACGTGGCGCGGGCGATCTTCGCCTCCGGCATCCCGGTGGTGTCCGGCGTGGGCCACGAAACCGACCACACCATTGCCGACGACGTCGCCGACCGCCGTGCGCCCACCCCTTCGGCAGCGGCGGAACTGGCTACGCCGGACCGCAACCAACTGCTGGCCAACATCTTCGGCGCGCGGCAGCAGATGACGTCGGTGATGATTGCCCGCGTAGAGGGGCAGCGCAGCCGGCTGGAATCCCAGCGGCAGCATCTGCAACGCCGGGCGCCGGACCTGGGCCGGCTGCGTCGGCAGATCGACGAACTGACCGAACGGGGCTTCGCCGCCATGCGGCTGCGGCGGGAACGGCTTCAGCGGGATGTGGTAACGCTGGAGGCCAAACTGGCGGCTCTTGATCCCGCTGCCACGCTCCGGCGCGGTTACGCGGTGGTGCGCCGCGCGGAAGACGCCTCCGTGCTCACCGCGCCGGACCAGGTTGCGGACGGGACGGCGCTAGACATAACCCTGGCTGGCGGCTCTTTGGACGCCACCGCCGGCAGGAACGCGGCGGCTGGCGACGAACGTGCCCGTAAACCCGGCAGACCGCGACGCCGCCGGTCCCCCCCACCGTCCCCTGCTATGCGGCGGCTACTGTAATCCGGTTGCCGGGAAGCCTTCGTTATGACCGAACCCACCGCCGAGTGGCTTGACGAGCTGGCCGAGTTGCCATTCGAGGAAGCCTACCGCCGCTTGGAAGACACGGTCACCCGGCTGGAACAGGGCGAACTGTCGCTGACCGACTCGGAACTGCTGTACCGACAGGGCATGGAGTTGGCCAGCCGATGCCAGCAGCTGCTCAACGAAACGGAACTCCGTATCACCCAAATCGGGGATGGCCGGGAGAACGCGACGCCAGCCGGCGGCGCGGCAACGGATGATGATGACGAATGGGACCTGCCGCCCCCGTTGGATCCGGATGATCCGTCGCTCTTAGACGATGATGACGCGCCATTCTGAGGGTTCGGCGCGGATCGGAGGGATGTTGTGCTGCGGATAGGCTGGTTTTCCACGGGACGGGGCGAGGGTTCCCGCGGCCTGCTTCGCTTTTTCTGCGATGCCATCGCCGACGGTCGGTTGTACGCGAGCATCGAGTTTGTTTTCAGTAACCGGGAACCCGGCGAAGCGGAGGGTTCCGACGCATTTTTCGAGCTGGTGCGCTCTCGTGGCCTGCCCCTGGTAACGCTGTCGTCGAGCCGTTATCGCCGCGAGCACGGCGGCGGCGGGATGGCTCGGCACCGCGCCGGCTTTGACCGCGAGGTGATGGATCTATTGCGGGACTACCAACCCGACGTTTGCGTGCTGGCCGGCTATATGCTGATTTGCAGCGGCGAAATGTGTCGGCGCTACCCGCTGTTGAACCTGCACGGCGCACTGCCGGACGGCCCCATCGGAACGTGGCAATCGGTCATTTGGCAGCTAATCGAGACGCGGGCTACCCGAACTGGCGCAATGATCCACCTGGCCACCGAGGAGGTCGACCGGGGGCCGGTCCTGTCCCACTGCGTGGTGCCCATCGTGGGCGACGCTTTTGACTCGGATTGGCGGGCGCTGGCCGGGCGTGACGTGGCCGAAGTGCCGGCGGTCGAGGGCGAGCAGAACCCGCTGTTCCAGCGCATCCGCGCTGAGGGCTATCGTCGGGAACCGCACCTGATGCTGGCAACACTGCAAGCGGTAGCCCAAGGACGGCTTATGGTCAGGCCGGGGGAAGCGTTGGACGCCGACGGCAGTCCTTTGCGGCAGCGGTATCCCAGCGGTCTGCCACTGACCCAAGAGATAGAGGCGGCCATTGCCGCTGAGGACGCCGCCTAAGCGGACTTCTTCTGCAGCGTAGCTGCCTGGGCGATGGCGGATCTCAGGGTCAGGTAACGACCGCCCTGGCGGCGGTACAGGCGCGGCGATGCTTCGCCGCGGATAGCGTCCCCATGGACGACGCACCGGCCAATGTCGGCCAGCGACGGAAGTTCGTACATCACCTCAAGCAGTGCGTCTTCGACAATGTGACGCAATACTCGCGCCCCGGTGTGGTACGCCAAGGCGCGTTCCGCCGCCGCTTCCAGCGCGTCGTCGGTGAACTCCAGCTTGACGTTGTCCAGTTGGAAAAGCCGCTGGTATTGCTTGACGATAGCGTTCTTCGGCTCGACGAGCACTCTCACTAGATCGCCCCGATCCAGCGGCTGCAGCGCCGACACCACGGGCAGTCTGCCCACCAATTCGGGAATAAAACCGAATTGGAGCAAGTCCTCCGGGGTGACTTGCTCCAGCGTGGCCGTGCCGTTGCCGTTTTTGTCGGCGCGCTCCGGGTTTTGGGCTAGAAAACCCATGGAGGAACCGGAAGAAACCCGCTTTGATATTATCTCCTGCAAGCCGTCAAACGCGCCGCCGCAGATGAAAAGGATGTTGCGGGTGTTGATCTGCAACATCTCCTGGTGGGGGTGCTTGCGCCCCCCCTGGGGCGGAACGTTGGCAATGCAGCCCTCGATGATTTTGAGGAGTTCCTGCTGCACCCCTTCGCCGGCTACGTCGCGGGTGATGGAGCGATTGACCCCTTCTTTGCGGGCGATCTTATCCAGCTCATCGATGTAGATTATCCCCTGTTCGGCTCGCGGTACATCCCAATCGGCAGACTGGATGAGTCGGAGCAGGATGTTTTCCACATCCTCGCCCACGTATCCCGACTCGGTGAGAGAAGTGGCGTCACAGATGGCGAAGGGGACTTCCAGGGTTCGAGCCAGCGTTTCCGCCAACAGGGTTTTGCCCGACCCGGTGGGGCCAATGAGCAGGATGTTGGATTTTTGCACCTCAACATCCTGGGAGGCGGCTTCGTCGCGGATCCGCTTGAAGTGGTTGTACACCGCGACGGCCAGGGTCTTTTTGGCCTTTTCCTGGCCAATGACATAGGAGTCTAGGCTCGCGTAGATTCCTCGAGGAACCACGGTGCGACGGGAGCCGCCGGATTTGGCGCTCGCCGGTTCGGTGGCCTCCGCGCGGTCGCTGCCTTGAGGCGTTCGGCCATCCCCGGCGCCGCGCCCTTTCTTGCCGCCACGTTCGGCCACATAGTTCGCCAGTTCGCGTATGCAGTCGAAACAGATGCCGCCCCGGCTCTGGCCCGGGGGACGCATCAGCCGGTTCTGGGGAAACAGGCTGCCGCAGAAGACGCAACGGTGGGAGTTGCGGTTGGCGTTGCGGCTACTGGTGGTCATGACGTTACGCAAGGCGTGCTGAACGGTCGGGCTGTTGCAAGGATGGGATCAGGCGGCTTCGGCGGCGGCTTCCTCTTCCGGCGCGCCGAGTATCTCGTCGATGATGCCGTATTCGATGGCTTCGTCGGCGGTGAGGAAGAAGTCGCGGTCGGTGTCGTCGGCGATCTTCTCGATGGTTTGTCCGGTGGCCTCGGACAGGATCTTGTTGAGCCGTTCCTTGAGGCGGACAATCTCCTTGGCCTGGATTTCGATGTCGGCCGCTTGTCCCTGGAAGCTGCCCACGTTGGGCTGGTGCATATGAACGGTGGAGTTGGTCAAGCAGTAGCGTTTGCCCTTCTCGCCGTTGGCCAGCAGCACGGTGGCCATGCTGGCCGCGGTGCCGACGCAGATCGTGGACACCGGGGAGTTGATCAGCCGCATGGTGTCCAGAATGGCCAGGCCGGAGGCGATGTAACCGCCGGGGCTGTTGATGTACAGGCTGATGTCCCGGTCCCGGTCCTCGCGCTCCAGGTAGAGCAGTTGCGCGATGATGACGTTAGCCACCTGGTCGGTGATGGGTGTGCCCAGGTAGATGATGCGCTCGCGCAGCAGCAGAGAATAGATGTCGAAAGCCCGCTCGCCCCGGGGACTGGTCTCGATGACCATGGGGACGATGTTGGTGGGCTGCAACAAGGGAGAATCTTCAAAGGGAACGGCCATTGGGGTCTCCTGTTGAATGGCAGAATGGTTCGGGACGGAACGCCGGCCGGGTGTTGCTAGGCGATGGCGCGGTTGAACGCGTCGGGAAGTTGGTCCATAACGTGGTCAACGATGCCGTATTCCACCGCCGTCTCTGCGTCCATCCAGTAGTCCCGGTCGGAATCCCGGGACACCTTATCAAAGGGCTGGTTGCAGTTTTCCGACAGGATGGTGTTCAAGCGCTCGCGCAATCGCAGGATCTCCTGGGCGGTGATCTCAATGTCTGAAGCGGAACCCTGGATGCCGCCCATCACCTGGTGGATGAGGACCGTGGAGTTGCGAGTGCAATAGCGTTTGCCCCACGCGCCCCCGGACAGCAGCACCGCGCCCATGCTGGCGGCCTTGCCGATGCAGATCGTCGCCACGTCGGGCTTGATCAACTGCATGGTGTCGTAAATCGCCATTCCGTCCAGGACGGAGCCGCCGGGGGAGTTTATGTACAGGGTGATATCTTCATCCGGGTTCTCCCAGCTGAGGTAAAGCAACTGGGACACGATGGCGTTGGAAATATCGTCATCTACCGGCGTGCCCAAATAGATGATGCGGGCCTGGAGCAGCAGGGAGTAGGGATTGAAGGCACGTTCGCCTTCGTTGGTGGGTCGGATAATCCCCGGAATGATGTTGGCCGGCAACGGGCGTCCCGAGGGATCTAGCAAGTGCGACATTGGGAGTGTCTCCTGGGGTAGTTGGCGACGGGATCAGGCCCGCGCTTCTGCATCGTCCTCGCCGGCAGCAGCGGCTTGGGGTTCCTCGGCGTCATCCGCCACCTCGGTGGCGTCGTCAGCGCCCGCTACCTCTGCGGCGTCCTGGTCCGTTTCCGCTCCGTCGGCGTCGGCGTCAATCTTGCCCTGGGTGATGTCGGTCAGCCGCTCCATGACGCGGCGGCTGTGCAGGCTGGAGCGGATGTTGTCTCGCGTGGACTCGGAACCGAGGAACTCGCGGAGGGAGTCTAGGTTGGCCGTCTCTTCCTCTTCTTCGCCGGCGGACAACCCCAGCAGGCGGTCGGCCTCGGATTGCACGTCGCCGTCGGTGATCTCGATTTCCTCGACTTCAGCCAGTTTCCGCAGGACCAGACCGCTCACCAGGCGTCTTTCGGCGGTGGGACGCATTTCATCCATGAACTCTGCGTCGGTTTTGCCCACGAACCGCAGGTAGGTAGTCAGGTCCAGGCCCTGCTGGCGCAACATTCGCTCGCGGTCAGCGACCATCGCGTCCAGTTCCCGCTCGTAGAGGATTGGCGAGGCATTTACCACGGCAGCATCGCAGAGGGCCTCCAGGCTTTTCTGCTCCAGTTCGTTGCGGGCCGCCGCCTCGGCTTGGGCGGTCAGGGATTCCTGGATATTGGTCCGGAGCGAGGCGAGATCGTCGAAGCCCTGGCCCACGGATTTGGCAAAATCATCATCCAGTTCGGGCAGGTTCTTTTCCTTCACCGACAGCACGGATACCTTGAAATCGATCTCCTGTCCGGCGTACTGCTCTCTGGGGTAATCCTCCGGCACCGTTATGGTGAACTCGGTTTCGTCATCTTCGGACAGGCCGACCAGGTTGGGAGCAAAGCCGGGGAATGGCAGTACGTTCTCTTCGTTGGGGACATACTCCACGTCCTCGTCCTCCACCACGGTCTCATCGTCCATGGTGCCATGGACGTCGATGTTCAGGCGGTCACCATATTGCGCCGCCCTTTCCACGGGTTCCCAAACGGCCTGCTCTTCTTGCAGCCGTTCCAGCACGCTGTCGATTTCTTCGTCCGCAACGCTTGCGCCTTCAGATTCGACGCGGATAGACCGGTAGTCGCCCAGGTCAACGGTGGGCTCCAGGGGGACCTTCGCGGTAAAAGAAACCGGTTCCAGGTCGGTGACCTCAATGCTCGGTTCGGCGAAGGCCGATACCTCTTCATCCTGGAGGACTTTGTCCAGGGTTTCGGGCACCATGAACTCCAGAGCTTCCTGCACCAGAGCGGCGCGGCCCACCATGCTTTCCACGATATGACGGGGGGCGCGGCCACGGCGAAAGCCCGGGATATTGATGCGCGAAACGGTCCGGCGGTAGGACCGTTCGATGAAGGGGTTCTCGTCCTCGCTGGCCAATTCCACCGTCAGCGTGACTTCGATGGGTGATGAATTTTCCCTGGTGACCTTCACCGCCGATTCACTCCTGTGGGCTGATGTTGCTGCAAAAATGGCGGGCAGGGCGGTCGCCACCGGCCTGCCCGCTGGTGTCTGGGAGTATAGCACACCGAGCCGATTCGCGAAAAGCGAGCGATGCTCACACGTACCCGCTTCTGACGAATTTGCCGCGCCGGTGTTTTGGATAGAATTTGAACTTTTTAAAATCGGCGAATTATGTATTTACAGCAGTAGGCGCAACGCGCGAGCCCTTTGTTAAATTACCGAATATTACGGAGCAGGCCGGGCTGAACCAATTCGGTGCGGCCACTTTGCACCGTTTTTCAGCTTCCATTCACTCAGGACAGTGACAGTACGGTGCTAGCGACGGCGATCAGAAATCAGCCGATGCTCATGCCGACCGGAGCGGTGTTCCGCAGGCGGTTCTACCGGCCGGCGGCATATGTGGCCGGCCAAGCTGCGGAACCTCGGCATCGGCCCGTGCTGCCGGAAGAAACCTTGCGGTTTTTGGCGGTCAGAACCGGCGGCGTTTATGTGGACGGAACGCTGGGTGAAGGAGGTCACGCCCAGTCCATTCTTGATGCGTCGGCGCCTGGGGGAGTGGTGTTGGGCATCGACCGCGACCCGCGTTCGTTGGCGGTGGCAGCGCGCCGCCTGGGTGGTTATGGCCAGCGGGCCCGGTTGGCGCACGGGAACTATGCGGAAATGACGCGCATCGCCGCAGCAAACGGCATAACCGCCGCCGACGGGATTTTGCTGGATCTGGGTTTCTCTTCGCGTCAGGTTGACTCCCCAGGATACGGTTTTTCATTCCAGCGGGATGAACCGCTGGATATGCGTTACGACCTCGAGGGAGCGACCGCAGCAGACCTGGTCAACTCCCTGAGTGAGCGCGAACTGGCCGATGTGATCTTCCGGAACGGAGAAGAACGCCGGAGCCGCGCCATCGCCAGGGCCATCGTGAACGCCCGCCCGGTCAACACCACCGGCCAATTGGCTGATCTGGTGACGCGGGCCGTTGGCGGTCGTCGCACCGGCCAACACCCGGCCACCCGAACGTTTCAGGCCCTTCGGATTGCGGTCAATCGGGAGTTGGAGCACCTGGCAACCGGGTTGGGCCAGGCGCAGGAACTTCTGAGTATCGGCGGCCGGCTGGTCGTCATCAGTTATCACAGTCTGGAAGATCGCTTGGTCAAAGGTTGGCTGGACCACGCAGCGGCCACCTGCATATGTCCGCCCGACCTGCCGGTGTGCGTCTGTGAGCATACGCCAACCTTGCGCTTGGTGCAGCGCCGCATCGTCCGGCCGACTGACGCGGAAAGGGAAGCGAACCCCCGCAGCCGTAGCGCGCGCCTGAGGGTGGCGGAACGCCTCTGAACCGCCGCGGTCTGGTTGGTCACCTCTTACTTCAATCGGCAAATCATATTAAGGAACTTGCAAATGCCACGGGAACCGATTTACGCCGCTATCGATATTGGCACCAGCAAAGTGGTCTCGGTCGTCGCCAGACTGGGGTCGGAAGGAGAGCTCAAGCCCTTGGGCATGGGTTCGGCCCCGTCCCTGGGGGTGGGACAGGGTGTCATTGATGATTTCAATCAGGTCAAGGATTCCGTTCGCGAGAGTCTGGACGAATCCTTCCGTTACGTGGGCCGCAATCCCGTGGAGGAATTCTTTGTCGTGGTGAACGGCGACCATCTGGTGAGCGAGAATTCAAAGGAAATGCTGGGTAGCGGCGGGGATTCCTTAACCGTGACCGAGCAGCACCTGCGTTCGCTGATTAACAGCGCCTCCGGCGTTCTGCAGCAGCAACTGGACAACCGGTCCGAGCAGATGCTGCATATCATTCCCATGCGCTATCGGCTGGACGGAGTGGCCGGGGTGCGGGACCCGACCGGTTTATACACCAATGAGTTGGAGCTCGAATCCCACGTGGTGCGCGGGATGTCCGTGCCCCTGGGGAACACGGCTCGCGCCCTCCAGGCGTGCAAAATCCGCGTGGAGGGTATGGTGTCGCACCCGCTGGCATCGGCGGAAGGGGTTCTCACCGCCGATGAGCGCGAGATGGGCGTGGCTATCGTGGATATAGGCGCCGGCACCATCAAAACTGCCGCCTACCGGGAAGGGACGCCGTTCTACTCATCCGTGGTTCCCATTGGCGGCAACCAGCTCACCCGCGACATGGCAGTGGCTTTGCGCATTCCCTACCAGATTGCGGAAGAGTTGAAGCTGGAACATGGTCACGTATTGCCCGATGACCTGGACCCACACGAAGAGGTACTGATACCGGCGACCCAAGTTCAGCCCAAGCGGGTCGTCCGGCGGCGGGAACTCTGCGAGCCGTTGTACCTCCGGTCATTGCAGATGCTCAAATTGATTAACGAAGAATTGTCCAAAGCGGCAATGGCTTCCCCGCCCCACGGTGGCATCGTGCTCACGGGCGGTGCAGCGCGTATGCCCGGCTTCGGGGCAATGACGGCTCGGGGTCTGCGTACCCAGGTCCGGGTTGGAGTGCCCCTGTGGTACGCCGGGTTGCCCGACTCCATGCGGCAACCGGAGTATGCCGCGGTGTTGGGCGCGCTCCAATGGTCAGTCAAACACCGGAATCGAACCGAACCGGGGCTCACCCGGGAACCGAAGGATCGTAACTGGTCGCCGGGCGCGTTGCTGCGGCGGCCCTTCGCCCGCGTCGCGTCGCGCCAGTCCGAGCGCGATTGACGTCGCAAAACCCCGGGCTTTCCAGCCGACAACTCTGCTCTTTTGCACCAGTAACAGGAGGCATAACAAACATGATATTTCAGGATAACTCGGCGTCTTGGGAGCCGGCCAGTGGCTTCGATGAGACTGATGGCATGATCCCGGAAATCGGGCGTGGCGTGCCGCTGATCAAAGTCCTGGGCGTTGGCGGCGGCGGCTCCAACGCGGTGAGCCGCATGTACAAGGAAAAGCTGCCGGTGGTCGAGTACTATGCGCTCAATACTGACGCCCAGCATCTGGCGCGGTGCGACGTGCATTACCGGATCGCGCTGGGCCGGAACCTGACCCGCGGTTTGGGCGCCGGAGCGCAGCCGGAACTGGGCCGGCAGGCGGCGGAGGAGTCGCGCTCCGAGATCGAGCAGGCCGTGCGCGGCGCCGACATGGTGTTTATCGCCGTGGGTATGGGCGGTGGCACCGGGACCGGCGCCGCTCCCATCGTGGCCCAGATTGCCAAGGAAACCGGCGCATTGACCATCGCCGTGGTTAGCCGGCCTTTCGGTTTTGAGGCGCAGATGCGGCGGAGGAACGCCGAGGACGGCCTGGAGCGCCTGAAGGACCAGGTTGATACGATGATTGTCATCCCCAACGACCGCCTGCTGGCGCTCAACGAGGAACAGTCCGATTCGTATTCGTGGGAGGACGCGCTGAAGCTCGCCGACTCGGTCCTGCACCAGGGGATCAGCGCCATCGCGGAAGTGGTTACGGTGCCGGGCGAGATCAACGTTGACTTCGCCGACGTTAAAACCATCTTGACCGGCGCCGGCCAGGCCTGGCTCTCCATCGGCCGGGGCCGGGGCGAAGGACGGGCCCGGGAGGCGGCGCGGCAGTGCACGTCCAGCCCACTGTTGGACATTTCTCTGGAAGGTTCCCGGCGCATTCTGTTCGTGCTCACCGGCGGCAACAACCTGTCGCTTCAGGAGGTTCAGGAGGCGGCGGCGGTGGTGGAAGAGTTGGCCGACCCCAACGCCAACATCATCTTCGGCACCAACCGGGATGCTCGGCTGGATGATGAGGTCAAGATGACCATGGTGGCCGCGGACTTCCCCGCCATGATGGAGACAACGGAGGACGAAATCGCCAAGCTGCTGGGCGAAATGGATGTTCCCGAGCGGCGGGATTACGAGTTGCCCACGTTCCTCCAGCACCGGCAGAACCGCCGGGGATTCAGTCGCTGACGCTCAGATCCGTCTGAAGTCTTTTGCCCCCCTCCTCGTGGGAGGGGGGTAATTTTTTCGTCGGTGTTGGCGGAGCCGCCAAAATTGGCGAAATTGACTCAAATTCGTGACCTTCCTTTGGTGTCAAAGGGCAATCCGCTCCGTTATAATCCGACCACTACAAGTTGTGCTTTTTCCACGCAAAAGCACAATATATGCCGCTTTCAAAAATTATTTGAAAAACCGACCAAAAGGTTTGCAACGTCATGAAATGCCCCTACTGCGACGCCGGTGGAAGCAAGGTTACCGATTCGCGAGACGCCGAGAACGGCATTCGCCGCCGGCGCGAATGCCTGTCCTGTGGCCGGCGGTTCACCACCCATGAGCAGGTCAGGTTGCCCGTCCTGCTGGTGGACAAACGTGATGGCCGACGGCAGGAATTCAACCGGGACAAGTTGGTTTCGGGAATTGACATGGCTTGTACCCGGCGCCCGATTTCCCGCCGTGACATTGATCGCCTCGCCGACGACATCGAAACGGAGTTGCAGCGCCTGGGCAGTGGTGTGGTCAAAAGTCGGGACTTGGGGCTGATGGTCCTGGAGCGGCTGCGTATCCTGGATGAAGTGGCGTATATGCGCTACGCGTCGGTCTATTACGATTTCCAGGCCGCCGGCGATTTTGAGGAGCAAGCCCAGTCCTTGCGACAGGGCCAGCCCGAACCCCTGCTTAGCGTGGCTGCGGTGTCCAATCGCCGCACCCGCGCCCGGAGCGCCACTCGCCGCTCCGCGCCGGGACGCCGGCCCACCGCGTGACGACGTCCGACTGCATCTGCCACCAACGCATGAAGACGTCACACCACAATAATGAGACTCTGGGCGCGCCGGCGTCGCCACCATCGCCGGGCGCTCGCGGTCAAGCCGATTCGGCAAAATTGCTATCTGCTCGCCAACCACAATCCAACACGGAGGTGTTCAACACCATTATGAACAGCAGCGTTCAGTACTCCGCCTTTACCAGGCTGTTGACCCACAACAATCGGGTCCACGATATGGAGGAGATGCTGCGGAAGATGTGGGTCCCGTCTGACTGGAAGGTCAACGACGCGGACATTGGCGACTCGTGGATCCCCAATCCCTTTGCCGAACTGCAGGATGACCTGGACCGAGAGGCCCGGGCCTGTCTGGTCAGTTGCTGGGCGGCGCTGCCGGCGTCGCAGGAGGATGATGGCCTGTTTGCATGAATGCGACCACCAACCGGGTCGATCCATGAACCGTCCGGGTTGCCCCGGCGCAGCAACAATCAGGTCTTGACATCAATTCACCAGAAGCGAGAAGCTCCGGAGCTTGACCAAATGCAGCAGACAATTCAGTACAACGTTGAAATCAATTGCGGCCCGTGTCCGGAAGGATACGAGTCGCGGATTGCCCGGCAGTTGCGGACCGCGTTTCCGGTTACGGGCTGCCGAAACACGCGCAACGGACTGACCATGCGGCTCGTTTCCACCCGGCCCTTTGCGGACGGGGCGTTGAAGGATTTTGCCGATATGGTTTGCGAGACTCTGACCAGCCTGGGGATCCGAATTACCGCCGGCGTGGTGCGCCTGGTGACCAGGCAAAGGCCCGATCCGGCCGGCATCGTCCACCGTATCCAGGATCTCGCCGCCACACTCACCGGCTTGGATCTGCGGCCAGCGCGCGAGATCCCGGTGCTCTACTTCTACAAGGGGTTGAGGTTTGACCTGGACCTGTCCGCGCGGTTGCAGTCGCTGCATGGAAGAGGCGAGGCAAGCGCGTAACCATCGCTGCGGCGGTGCCCCCGAACCCGGCCTCCCGCCGCGCATTTATTTATCTAATGGAGGTAATCGTGACGGCTACTGCTACAAGCATCAATATGACGCCAGGACCGGAATCCGCCGACGCGGTGAGGCGGCGCATCCGGGATGCAATGGCGGCGGCCGGCGTCGCGGAGGAATACAACAACCGAAACGGAGCGCTGACCGATAACGCCCGAGTGGTGTTGCAGCGCCGCTATCTCTCCAAGGACCGGGAGGGGAACGTTCTGGAGGACCCGGAGGGAATGTTCCGCCGTGTGGCGCGCAACCTGTCCCAATCGGAACTGCAATACGGCGCTACCGAAGCGGAGCGGGCGTCTGCCGAGGAGCGATTTTACGAAGTGATGCGCCGGCTGGAGTTCCTGCCCAACTCGCCGACCCTGATGAACGCCGGCCGGGAATTGCAGCAGTTGTCGGCCTGCTTCGTGCTTCCGGTTGAGGATTCGCTGGATGCCATCTTCACCAAGGTCAAGGAGACGGCGCTCATCCACAAGAGCGGCGGCGGCACTGGCTTCGCCTTCTCCCGGCTGCGGCCGGAGGGGGACGTGGTCGGTTCCACCGGCGGCGTGGCCTCGGGGCCGGTGAGCTTCATCAACGCCTTTGACGCCGCTACCGACGTGGTGAAGCAGGGCGGCACCCGCCGGGGCGCCAACATGGGCATCCTGCACGTTACCCACCCTGACATCCTGGCGTTTATTCAATCCAAGGAGGACGGCCGGCATCTGAACAACTTCAACATCTCGGTGGCGGTCACTGAAGAGTTCATGGAGAAGGTAGCGGCCGGCGAAGATTACGACCTGGTGAACCCGCGCACCGGCCAGGTGGTGGGTCAGCTCAACGCCAGGGAAGTATTCGAGCGCATGACCCAATTGGCCTGGAGCACCGGCGACCCGGGCATCGTATTCCTCGACCGGATCAACCGGGATAATCCGAATCCGCAGCTGGGGGACATTGAGTCCACCAACCCATGCGTCACCGCCGATACCTGGGTGCAAACCTCGGACGGGCCGCGCCAGGTCCGTCAACTGGTTGACGTTCCGTTTGTGGCAACTGTGGACGGCCAGTCCTATGACACCGACCATCGAGGTTTCTTCCGGACCGGGCGCAAGCCGGTGTTGCGGGTAATGACCAAGGAAGGTTACAACCTCCGGCTGACCGCCGATCACCCGGTGCTGAAAATCTTGGGCAAGACTCGATACCGGATGGATTACGCATGGACCAAAGCCTGCGACTTGAGACCGGGCGACGAAATTCAGTTGCACGATCATCGGCGCAGGAGCAAGTGGACTGGCGCATACAGTGAATCCGACGGCTATCTCATCGGGTTACTGATTGGGGATGGCACACTGAAACAGGACAAAGCCGTGCTGAGCGCTTGGCCTGGCGAAATGTCAGCGGACGCGGGAACGCAACGATCGGGAGCGCTGGCCGTGATGGAGAGAGTTGTCTCCGCAACCCAAACGTTGGCCCGGCGCAGCGATTTTTCCGGCTGGACGCCCGTAGCCGGGCGCGGAGAATACCGATTGAGCTTGGGCGCGGTGCGGACACTGGCGCTCGAATTGGGCATGGTTCCCGGTTCGAAACGGGTGACCGAGACGATGGAGCAGGCATCCAGCGAGTTCTACGTCGGGTTCTTGCGGGGGTTCTTTGACGCTGACGGCACGGTTGTCGGCAGTCAGCAGAAAGGTGTCAGCATCCGTCTCGCCCAGAGCGACATTAGCCGGCTCGAAGCAGTACAACGTATGCTGCTGCGGTTGGGGATCGCATCCCAGATATACCGGGAGCGTCGGTCCTTCGGCCACCGTTGGTTGCCCGACGGACGGGGTGGGCATCGGCTCTATCCCGTCAGGAGTCAGCACGAGCTGGTCATTTCTGGCGAAAACATGGCCCGGTATTCGGAGCTCATCGGCTTTGCCGACAGCGAAAAGCGCGCCAAACTCGCCACCCTGCTGGATGGGTACAAGCGTGAAATGAACCGTGAGCGGTTCGTCGCCAAAGTTGAGTCAATAGCCGACGATGAATATGAAGATGTGTTTGACGTTGCTGTGCCCGACGTCAACGCTTTCGACGCTAACGGCTTTTACGTCCACAACTGCGGCGAGCAGCCGTTGTTGCCTTACGAATCCTGCAACCTGGGTTCCCTGAACCTGGCCCGCATGGCGCGCTACTCGAATAACGACGTGTCTATCGACTGGGAGAGAATGGCCGAGGTCATCACCGTCGCCGTCCATATGCTGGACAGCGTGATTGACATGAACGAGTACCCGATCCCGGAGATCGCCGACATGAGCCGGCGCACCCGGCGCATCGGCCTGGGCGTGATGGGTTGGTCGGACCTGCTCATCCAGATGGGCATCCGCTATGACAGCGATGAGGCGCTGGCGCTGGCCCGGGAGGTGATGCGGTTCATCCAGAATGAGACCTACCGGGCCTCCGGCGAACTGGCAGAAACTCGCGGCCCGTTCCCGGAATGGGAACATAGCGCGTACAACACGGGCCCCAACGCTCGCCCGATGCGCAACTCCGCCCCGGTAACCATCGCCCCCACCGGCACCATCAGCATCATCGCCGGCGCGTCCAGCGGCATTGAGCCCCTGTTTGCCCTGTCCTACGTGCGCAATGTGATGGACAACACCAGGCTGGTGGAGGGCAATACCTACTTCGAGGCCGTGGCCCGCCACGAGGGGTTTTACTCTGAAGAACTGATGGAGCAGTTGGCCGCCGTCGGCTCGCTGGAAGAGCTGGACGTGCCCGGCTGGGTCAAGAACGTGTTCCGGGTTTCCCACGACATCGACCCGCGCTGGCACGTGCGGATGCAGGCGGCGTTCCAGGAATATACGGACAACGCCGTGTCCAAGACCATCAACTTCCCCCACGACGCCACCGTTGACGACGTGGCCGAGGCGTACCAGTCGGCCTACACCCTGGGCTGCAAGGGCATCACCGTCTATCGTGACGGCAGCAAATCGGAGCAGGTGTTGAGCACTGGGACAACGACTGAACCGGCGCATACCGAGGGCAAATCCGACGTGGTGGAGATAGAAGTGCCCCGTCCGCGAGTGCCCCGGGGACGGCCCCGCCAGATCCAAGGCATAACCGAGCGGGTCAGGACCGGTCACGGCAATATGTACGTCACCGTCAACGTTGACTCCGACGGCCTGCCCTTCGAGGTGTTCGGTACCATGGGCAAGGCCGGCGGCTGCGACGCCGCGCTGCTTGAGGCGGTATCGCGCCTGGTCTCCCTGGCGTTGCGGGCCGGCATCGAAACCGGCGAGGTCACGCGCCAACTGCGGGGCATCACCTGCTGCCCGGCCTGGGACGAGGGCGTCCTGGTCGGTTCCGGCCCCGACGCGGTAGCATTGGTGCTGGATAACCTGATGAGTGGCCTCAACGCCGGCAGCCATTCGCCGGCCGGCGTACAGCTGACCCTGCCGGCAAGCCCAGGAGGCGCCGGCAACGGAAACGGAAGTGCGAACGGCAACGGCCACTCCGCCAGTTCGGCGTACCCGGTCGGCTTTGCCCAGCGTTGCCCGGAATGCAACGGCGGCGTGGTCAACCAGGAGGGATGCCTGACCTGCTACTCCTGCGGGTGGAACAAGTGTGAATGATCTAGTGGGGCGGATAATGGTCCGCCCCCAAAGTATCAATGGAGGGCCGCATATGGTGCCGCCGGGTGGGCGGCGACGGTATATTGTCGCCGAGAGAGAAAGTTTCAACTCCGATTGGCAGCGCGGCGTTGCCGAAGGATGGATTAATCCAATGACTGACGCTGTCGTACTAACGGCAATTAGAGATAGTTTGTCTGTATCGCCCCACTCTGCTCATTCCGTTCCCGACCTACCGGCGAACGTTAGAACTGTCAGATTCCCTCGCTCGGCCAGATACGAACAGGGTCGGTTAGAAATAGAGTACGAGATTCTTGAAGATGACGGCAGAGTGTGGCTCGCGCGGATCCGGCCCATCAGTTAGCGGTGCGTCTGGCCCGAATGTCTCGCACGCTCATTGGCGCGGAAAAAACGCCAGCCAGGGTATAGGGGATGGGCTGACCGTCCTCGGTGGAAAGCCAACCAACTTCCTGATGCGAATACTGCTCGATACCGGCGACGTTGAAACCGGCGAAGCGCTTCACCTGCGCCTCCAATGATTCACGGTCGGTTGGACTGAGATGTTCCAAGTCAGCAGGGCGACGGGGGAGTATGCGATACTCCCGGTAGCCGGGGACTGCGGTTTCGTACAGTATCTCAACATCCCCGTTCTGCTCCATCTGTTCGCGGACCTGGTACCAATTTTCGGGGTGAGGGCCGTGGGGGAAATGAAGGTAGGTAGTGCCTGTGATAGGCGCGCCATACTGCATATAGGACTCGCAGTCGGCGTAGTAGAGGAGTTTAACCAGTTTGGCCACCGCAAAGTTGGGGTCGTCAATGGAGAGCTCGCTCAGGTAAATAGCCGCCTCAATCAGCTTGTTGCGGTCCTGCTCGAAATGTTCCGGCGAGGCCATGGCTACCTCCTGACGATTATCGGCCAAATACCAATGCCCGGCGTAAGTTTAAAGCGGCTTCCCAGATTCGGCAAGAAGCCTTATACAGACATTGAACCTATAGGCGAAGACGCCCCTGCTATAATCAATCGCCTGATACGGAAACAACAACGTTTCACCGTGCGCAGCCCGCTATCGCATCAGTGGTTGGCCAGCGGCTGAACGGGATGTGAATCGGATTTTAGTCGAAGGAAACAGACAATGGCTTTTCAGACGCTGCTTTACGATGAGCGGGACGGTATCGGTTATCTCACGTTGAACCGGCCCGACAAGCTGAACGCCCTCAGCCAGACGTTGATGGCCGAGTTTCGTGAGGCACTGGAAGGTATCGAGGCCAATCCCGACGTGCGGGTGGTGATCTTGACCGGCGCCGGCCGCGCGTTCTCCGCGGGCTTTGACATCGAATCCGAGGCCGGCGAAGCCGACGGCGGCCCCCTCTCCGTGGATGGCCGCCGCTCCCGCTTGAAAGCTAACATTGATACTTTCCTGATGGTGTGGAACCTGAGCAAGCCGGTCATCGCCGCTGTCAACGGCTATGCCCTGGGCGGCGCGTGCGAACTGGTGCAGATCTGCGACGTCAAAATCGCATCTGAGCGGGCTATGCTGGGCGAGCCTGAGATCCGTCTTGGGTTCGGTGCGCCCTTGCTGATGACGCCCTACTCGGTGAACCTGGCCATGGCCAAGGAACTGATGCTCACCGGCGACATGATGGACGCTTACGAAGCCGCTCGCATCGGCATGGTTAACCGGGTGGTGTCCCACGACAACCTGATCGCCGAGTGCGAACGAGTCGCCACCAAGATCAAGAACATCCCCGCCATCGGCATCAAGACCACCAAGCTCTCGGTCAACCGCGCACTGGAATCCGCCGGTTTCCTCTCGGCCCTGAACCACAACCTGGAGCTGATGACGCAGTTCGACACTGCCGAAACGCCGGAGCAGGCTGAGTTCTCCCGCATCCGCGCCGAGGGAGGACTGCGGGCTGCGTTGGAGTGGAGCCGGAGCAGATTCCCGGATTAGCCGCCTTTTTCAGGAGATCTACCATGGCAGTCATCGCAGTTGACATCAAGAGCCGCCAGCCCTACGCCGATGGCAAGTCATTCGCCGACGCCGGCGAATACGAGCGCATTGAGGGCGTGTTGGCTTACGCCGTTGACCCCAATAACGCGGCCAATCGGTCCATCGTGGACTTGCAGTACGCTCCTCTCGATGATGCTGGTCGGGTCCGGTTCCAGTCCGACTTTACCCTGGTGGCTCCCAAAGACCCTGCCCGCGGCAACGGTCGCGCCATAGTGGAAGCGGTGAACCGGGGGCGCCGCCGCACCATAGCCTTTTTCAACCGGGGGCCGACGCCGCCCATTGATTCCGATGCCATACCCGAGGGCGACGGGTTTCTGCTCCGCCACGGCTACTCGGTTCTGTCCATCGGATGGCAATGGGACGTTTATCGAAGCGACGCCCTGCTCGGCCTGGAAGCCCCCGGTATCCTTATTGATGGTTCGCCGGTCACCGGACAAGCTTGCGTGGAGATGCGTCCCAACGCCAACGACGCCACCCGCCTCCTCGCCAATCGCGAACACCGTCCCTATCCCGTCGCCGACCTTGAGGACCCCAACGCGATGCTGCTGGTCCGTGATTGGGAGGACGGCCCCGACAGCGTAATCCCCCGTTCGCAATGGCGCTTCCCCGATGCCGAGCACATCAGCCTTGAAGGTGGGTTTCAGCCGGGCAAGATTTATTACGCCATCTACACGGCAGCCAATCCCGTGGTGGTGGGCTGTGGGATGCTGGCTATTCGCGAAGCGGCCAACTGGCTGCGTCAACCCGGGAAATTCAGCCATGTGCAGGGCGGCTACGAGCGCATCTACGGTCACGGGGTATCTCAGTGCGGCCGCCTGCTGCGCCACATGGTCTATCTGGGCCTCAACTTGGATGAGGACGGCGGCGCCGTTTTCGACGGCCTGCTGCCCCACGTCGCCGGCGGGCGCATGGGTGAGTTCAACCACCGCTTTGCCCAACCCTCATGCCAATCCAACCCCGGTTTCGGCCACCAGTTCCCCTTCGCCGACAACGATCTCACTGACCCGCTCACCGAGCAGAACGACGGGCTTCTCCGCCGGCTGCGCGAGCTGGATGCGGTCCCGAAGATCATTTACACCAATTCGTCCGCCGAATATTGGCGTGGCGACGGCTGCCTGGCCCAAATTGACAGCATCGGCGGCGTTGATTTGAAACCCGCCGACGAAACCCGGCATTACCTGTTTGCCGGAACCCAGCATCTCCCCGGCGCTCCCGAACTGATGAAAGGTCAGGGGCCGGACGGCTCCACGGGTTCCCATCCCTACAACGCGGTGGATTACATTCCATTGCTACGCGCCGCCTTGGTCAACCTGGACCGTTGGGTCACCGATGGTGTCGAACCGCCGGCCAGCCAGCATCCTCGACTTGATGACGGCACCGCCGTTCCGCAGTCGGATTACCTGCCAAGTCTGCCGTCCATTCCGGGCCAGAGCGCACCGGACAAGTCAAGGCTGTGGCGAATCCGTGAGATCGACGTGGGGCCGGCAAGCGGCGTCGGTATTGCCGCGTATCCCGTGAAAGAGGGGCGTGAGTACCCATGCCTGGTATCCGCTGCCGATACCGACGGCAACGAACTGGCCGGCATCCGCCTGCCGGACCTCACCGTGCCGGTTGGGACGCACGCCGGCTGGAACCTGCGCCATCCCGACACCGGAGCTCCCGAACAGCTGATGTCCATGCAGGGGTCCACCCACTGGTTCGCCGCCACCGAAGTCCAGCGCAACGCCGCCGGCGACCCCCGGCCCTCCGTTGCGGAGCGGTACGCCGGCCGGGAAGACTACGCTAGACAGGCGAAGGAGTCGGCGCAGGCGTTGGCGCGCTCCGGCTACCTGCTGGATGAAGACGTTGACCTGGTGGTCCAATCCTGCCTGTTGCGCTATGACCACGTTATGAATGAGACATAACGCAGGGGCTTTGCAGATAGTGGCGATACCAGTCGCTGGAGAAAACCTCGTCCGGGTCAAACTGATGCTTCCATGCCCGGAATTCAGTAAATTGCGGGTAGCACCGTGCCAACTGTTCCGGGGTAGCGAACCGGTTGTACGTCAGGAAGTAACTGCCGTCGCGGGCGGTGGCCAGGTCAATCAGGCCACGCAGCGCATCGCCTACCCGCGCGATGCCGGCCGTCGTGTGGTCAACGTGGAGGTTGAACACGATGCAGGCGTACCGCTGCCGCGCCCAATTCAGGAAGGTTTCGTCATCTTGCTCGATCAACCTGATGGTTCCGTAGATTACGTTGGCTTCCCGTTGGCGCAGTTCCCGGCCGGCCGTATCCATGAAATCAGGCAGCCGTTCCAGCGGGACGTACAGTTCGGTGATGGTCTCACTTCCCCCGCAGCCGGCGCTCAGGCGTTCGTCCAGCTCCCGATGGTAGTCGTCAATGTACAGGCTGAGCTGAAAGGTGTCGCTGCCGTAGATCTGGCCGTCGGTATTGCGGTAGAAAGCGGCGTACTCGTCGAAGGCTCGCGCCTTGTCGGCGTGGGACCAGTAAAGCAGACGACGCCAATCCGCTTCGGTGAGGAGATTCAGCGGCGATTTTGAGGCGCTTCGGTTCTCGTCTTGAACCGGGCGATAGCACGACAGCACGCCGTCGCGCAGAAAGCCGGGCGAAGTTTCGTCGGTGCGGTACTGGAAATCGCCGTAGGTGAACCCGTCGGCGATGCGCTCCGTGAACCGCTCGGGCAGCCGGTCAATGGTGGTTATCTCCACCGCCCGCTGCATCTGCTGCGCCGGCATAAGACGAAGGTTCACCGTGGCAATTACGCCGAACAACCCATATCCGCCGATGGTGATCTTGAACAGCTCCGGGTTCTCCTCCCGGCTGCACCGCATCAGATTTCCATTGGAGTCAATCAGCTCGAAAGACTCCACGTCCTGCACGATGGGCCGGTAGGTCAAGCCCCGACCATGGCCATTGGCTGCCAGGGCTCCGCCGATGCTGAGCCGGTCGGCGCCGGTCTGCTTCTGCACCACGCTCCAATGCTGTGGACCGTCCCGCTGCAAATATCGCAAACCGACTACCAGGTCCGACCACAGGATGCCCGCCTCCACCGTCACAACGCCGCGCTCGGCGTCCAGGCTGATGATGCGGTTCAAGTTCTTGGTGTCCAGCAGGACGCCCCCGGATAGGAACTGCTGGCCGCCCATGGCGTGGCGCCCTCCCGCGATGCTCAAACTGTCGCCGGCGTCACGAACGGCGATGATGGCCTGCCTCGTTTCCGCGACGTTGCGCGGCGCAATTACCCTGCTGACATTGGTCGCGTTCAGTTGGGAGTGGATGTCGTTGACCGGAACGGAGTTGCGAATTGCCATGCGCCGGGATCCTTGCTTAACAGAAGATGCAGAGACGTTCCGGTTACCAAGTCAGAGGCGATCGCCCTGTAAGGTACCGCACCAGGGAGACGCCGGTCGCGGCGAGTAGGATAAGAATGCCGGCTGCGGCAAAGACGGTGGATACATCAGTCTGCACCCAGATGATCAGCATCAAGAATATCGCGGCGACCATCGCCAGGGTTGCGATTATTATTGCGCGTCCGTGGGCAGAGGGTAGTCCTGACAACACAGAGAATGGTCCGGAGAACACGTATGAATACAACCCCACCGAGATTATCGACGATATGATAGCCACTGCCGCCAGGAAGATCAGATGAAGCTGCAAAAATGAATCGGTGAATCGGTCGAAGGGCATCAGTATCCCGAGCGCACAAAGAAGGGCGCTGATGTTGAACAACATCGCTATGAACCCAATGACTCTACGAGCGCCGGTAAGCGGAAGGCCAAGATTGCGCCCGTTCAATGTGCCAGCGAGAGCGACCACTGGAATCATGACTGCTGGCACCAGCGTAATGACGATCGTCCAGAAAATACCCATCAATGCCTGAATTTTGGCGCCGAGGGAGAAGTCGATGGGCCGGTATGACCCCACCGCAACCGGAGTCCATTCCCCATCGGGCGTGCCAACCACCACACCCTGTATCCCCATCCTTACTATCACGTTGTCGGACCGTGGGTCATACACTATGTCAGATGGCGTGGTATTGATTTGATCAGGGAAAAAGTGAGGTTCTGTCTTTGTTTGGAACCATTTCGAGCCATCACTTTTCAAGTGCTTGGTGGAATATATGACGCTGGCGCTGCCATCATTGGAAACACGGACGATGCCGGATTCCCGAATTTCAAAACGGCCCCGGGGCGTGTCAACGCGCTGCCGATTTGAATCGTCGAATCGTTCAGGCTTTTTGGAGTTAGTCTGCCAGGAAAGCCCGCCGTCAGAGCTCTCATAGACACGCGAATCATCTGAGACAGCGAAAATTATCCCTTCACTCGCCGATGAATCGGTCGCCCGTGAGAGCTCAACGCCCTCGAAGTGAGGTCGTTCCGACGAGGAGGCTATGGACGCAACCGTGGCCAGCGCGGCGGCCAGCAGCACGACGCGCTGCCGCAGCGTTCCCGTCCCGCCGCCGTTGCCACTATCGCCGCCGCGTCGCCAGACCCACAGGGCAATGGCCAGCCCCACGGGTATGACCAGCGAATCGGTTGGGTCCAGCGGCGAGCCGGCAGCACCGCCGGATAGCAGCGACAACCCCCAAATAATTGCGTCATGAACGGGCGCAAAGGTCTTGAACGCCGCATAAAGCAGCGGCAGCCCGACGTAGGCGGCCATAAACGCCGCCCGCTGCGCCCGCCGGTGGTTCCGCGCCGCCAGCGACAACAGAAACGCCAGCAGCGGCGAGGCGAACACCACCCACGCCAAGTCGCTCAGCTTGCCCGTGGTCCAGGGGTTGACCCACAGCGACTTGAAAACCAGGTCGTTGAGCAGCAGGACGCCCAACGCCGCCAGCGTGACCGGATGCGTCAGCGCCAACCGGCTGCGCTGGCCGAAATCGGCATTGGCATTTTGCATTTGCGTTGGGGAATTCAATGCAATCCTGTAAATCCCCCAAATCCGGCAAATCCTGATTCCGACGATTTCTTTACGAGATTGGAAAGTAACCGAATGCACCCGTGTTACACTCGCCGCGGAGTCAAGCCATAGTACAGCAGGGGGATTGCCATGCAGCCGCTTTCGGATTTACGCGTTCTGGCCGTTACGGTGTTTCTGGCCGGCCCGTTCTTGAGCATGACCCTGGCTCGGCTGGGCGCTGAGGTCATCAAGGTGGAAATACCGGGCCCGAGGCGATCCGGTACGCGGCAACGGCCCCTTCGCCGGGCCGGACGGCATCCAATCCGAGCAACTATCGGAAGAGCACATCGCCACCCGCTTCCTCAAACGCAGCCAGGGCGTCAAGAGCATAACGCTGAATCTGCGTACTCCGCAGGGACGGGAACTTTTCCTGCAAATGGCGAAACAGTCCGACGTGGTGCTGGAAAACCTGGCCCCTGGCTCCATGACGCGGCTGGGTCTCGGCTACGACGACGTGGCGGCGGTGAACCCCGGCGTCATCTACGCCAGCATCTCCGGCTACGGGCAGACCGGGCCATACGCCCACCAGCCGGCTCACGACCCGCAGATCCAGGGCATGAGCGGTCTGATGGACATAAACGGCGAACCGGACGGGCCGCCCACCCGCGTCGGTTTCTACATCGGGGATCTGGTGACGCCCATGTTCGCCGCCACCAGCATCCTCGCCGCCCTGCGGGAAAGGGAAAAGACGGGCCGGGGCTGCTATCTGGACGTTTCGATGATGGACACTCTGGCATCATTGATGCTGATGGAAAACCTGGAAGAGGACATCGCCGCCGGCATCCCCCTGCGCACCGGCAACAACAGCCGCAGCGGGCCGACCGGCCAGTACCACGCCAGCGACGGAACCATCATCATCACCGCCGCCAGCGACGACCAGTGGCGCCGCCTCTGCAACGCCATCGGTACGCCGGAACTGATCGAGGACGAACGGTTCGCCCGCTATCAGACCCGCTCGGAGAACGCCGCCGCGGCCCGTGCCGAGGTGCAGCAGCGTATCGGGAAGATGACCAGGGCGGAGGCGCTGGAATGCCTCTCCGCCGGCGACGTGCCCTGCGCTCCGGTCCGCACAGTGCCGGAAATTCTTGCCGACCCGCACTTCCGCGACCGGGGCGCGCTGCGTCCCATGAGGAACGCCGCCTTCGGCGGTGAAGTGGACGAGGTGGTGGCGGGCTTCCCGGTATTGTTCGATGGCCAGCCGCTGCCCGATGTACCCGGGGCGCCGGCATTGGGGCAGCACAACGCCGACGTGTTGGGCGAACTGTGCGGCATCGACTCTGACGGATTGGCGCAACTGCTTGCTGACGGCGTGATCTGAACTCTTGGATGTAGGGGCGAATAATTATTCGCCCCTACGCCGAATTGCTAATGAAGGAGCAACCAAATGCCCCGCATCACCACCAAACCCCTGCGCTCCGTGATGTTCGTCCCCGGCAACAAGGAAGACTGGATGCGCAAGGCGCCGCAGTACGGGCCGGACGCGCTGATACTGGATCTTGAGGACTCGGTGCCCGAATACGACAAGGACGCCGCCCGTCCCCTGGTCGCCAAGATGATCGACGAACTCTCCCAGCGAGGACAGACGCTGTTCGTGCGCGTCAACCGGCTGGAAACCGGGCTGACCGGGTTTGACCTGGAGGCCGTTACCCGTCCCGGACTTTATGGCATCCTGCTGCCCAAGGTCGAATCGCCGGCCGACGTGGTGGAGGCGGACGTTCTGCTGCGGTACTTCGAGCGCAAGGCGGGGATGGATTTGAACACCGTCTGCATCGACCCGGGTTTGGAAACGGCGTCGGGCATCCGCATGGCCTACGATATCGCCATGGCCTCCGACCGGGTGGCCCACATGGGCGGCAGCGGCGGCAAGGGCGGCGACACGGCCCGCAGCGTCGGCTACCGTTGGACGCTGGAAGGCGCGGAGACGCTGTACCTGCGGAGCAAGGTCCTCATCGACAGCCGCGCCGCCGGCATCCAGTGGCCCATCAGCGGCGGCTGGTTCGACATCCGCGACCTGGACGGCCTGCGGTATTGGGCCAACAACCTGAAGGCGCTGGGCTACACCGGGATGAACCTGATCCACCCGTCCCACGTGCCCATCGTCAACGAGATCTTCACCCCCACGCCCGAGGAGATCGCCTTCTGGCAGGGCCTTCTCGACGCTATGGAAGAAAGCCGGAAACAGGGCACGGCAGCGGTAACCTACGCCGGCGACATGGTGGACGTGGCCCACGAGGAGACGGCGAAAGCCATGCTGGAAATGTGCCGCAGCCTGGGGTTGGTGTAGCGGCCACCCGCGCACTGTCGGCTCAGACGGGCCTATTCCGTCTCAAGCTCTTTCAGCAGGATCTGTGCCCAATGCACTTCGCCCCGTTCAATCAGCCGCTCAATGCCCGGTCTGATCCGTTGGGCTGCTACCACCGCATGGGCCGGCTGCCCGGTGAACCGGGTCAGATATCCAGCGTTGCGGGTGGCGCGGTCAACGTCCCGCCAGCTGCCCGTGTAGGAGGCTTCCACGGCGATGTAATGGCTTTCGCCGGTTTCGCGATGCGTCGCCTCAATGATGATGTCGGCGTTTTCAAAGCTGGTCAGTTCATTGGAGGGAATGCCAGTAGTGTCGGCGTCATCGATCATGTTCAGCACGTCGCCCAGGTCCAGCACTCGGTAATCCCGACAACCCACCACCCTGGCGATACGGGCAACCGTTCGCAGCGCGCCGTTACGGGCATGGGCCGCTTTCAGTGGCGCCACGTCAGACACGAGGCGGTTCTGCCCCGTTTCCAGGGACATCAGCCGCTGATCGGTGTTCTCAATGAACTTGGCCAGCGTCGCCTGCAAATCAGCCATCGAGGTCTCCAATGCGGCCACGCGTTCGTTCGTGCTCATTACAAACTCGGCCAGTGAGGTTTCCAGAGCGGCTAACCGACGTTCCGTGCTTTCGGCAAATTCGGCAAATGCCTGGGGCAGGTTCAGTAGCTCCCTCGAGAGCATCCTGGCGCGGAGCGCTTCGTTCCACTCCGGGTGCTCGTCCAGGATTCTGACGAGGTCTTCTATGGTATTTACGGTGGTCACAATGAATCTCACTCCTGCATTCGATTATAGCACCGGGCCTGTCCTCTACAAATTGGCCCCCCGATGATACGATAGGCGTGTATCAGCCCACCCAAAACAAGAGGTAACTCCCATGCCCACCAAACGCATCGGCCTCCACGCCGGCGCCCCCAATGCCGAAGCATCCCTGGACCTCATGCGCCGCGCCGAGGCGGCCGGAGTCCAGGCCACCTGGCTCACCACCGGCGGCACCGGCCTGGACGCGCTGACCCTGTTCGCCGCCGCCGCCGTGCAGACCGATAACATCCTTTTTGGAACGTCCATCGTCCCCACCTACCCGCGCCATCCCATCGTGGCGGCCCAGCAGGTGCAGGTGCTGGACCAGCTGGCCCCCGGCCGGCTGCGCCTGGGCGTCGGCCCCAGCCACCGGCCCACGATGCGCTCCATGTTCGGTTTCAACCTGAGGGCGCCGTTGACCAACCTGCGCGAATACCTGATCATCCTCCGTGCGCTGCTCCACGATGGCGCCGTCGATTTCGATGGCCAGGAATATACCGCCCACGCCAGCATCCCGCGCCCGGTGGATGTTGCGGTCATGGCGTCGGCTCTCCAGGAAGGTTCCTACGAGCTGTGCGGGGAGTTGGCCGACGGCGCGATCAGCTGGGTCAGCCCTGCCGTGTTCCTGCGGGACAAAGCCCTGCCGGCCATGCGTCGGGGTTCGGATCAGGCGGAGCGGGAAACGCCGCCCCTCATTGCCCACGCCCCGGTTTGCATCAGCGATAACCCGGACGCCACCAGGCTGGCGGTGCAGCAGCAGTTGTCCAACTATCCGCGCCTGCCCTTCTACCAGCGCATGTGGGCGGCGGCCGGCTACCCGGAAGCCGCTGAGGAAACCTGGAGCGACGCCATGATCGAGGCCACGGTGCTGTCGGGAGACGCGGACACCGTCGGCGAGCGCATGGTCGCCATGCTGGACATGGGCGTCTCCGAGTTGCTGGTGACGCCGGTGACCGCCGGTGACGACCCCGCCGCCGACATGGACCAGACCATCAACCTGCTGGGCCAAGTAGCCCAGTCGCTCTGAACGGGAGACGCGCCATGAAACTTGGCCTGTTCAACATGCCCCTGCACCCGCCGGGCCGGCTGCACGCCGACACCTACGATGAAGACCTGGAACTGATGGCGTATGCCGACGAACTGGGCTACGCCGAGGCGTGGATTGGCGAGCATTTCACCACCGAGTGGGAAAATATGCCGGCCCCGGATCTCTTCATCTCCCGGGCCCTTGGCGCAACCAAAAACCTGGTGATGGGCACCGGCGTATCCCTGCTGGCCTTTCACGATCCCATCATGATCGCGCACCGCATGGCCATGCTGGATCACCTGGCCCGTGGGCGCTTCTTCTTCGGCATCGGCTCCGGCGGAGTGCCCACCGATTCGCAGATGTTCGGCATGGATCGGGAATCCGGTCAACAGCGCAACCGGATGCGGGAAGCCGCCGAGCTCATCGTCAAGATGTGGACCGACGGCGATCCGAACGGGTTCCATTTCCAGGGGGAATACTACGACGTAACGGTGCCCGCCGCACGGCCGGAAATGGGCCTGGCCTACCACATGCGTCCGTACCAGAAACCGCACCCGCCCATCGCCGTGGCGGGCAGCAGCCCGTCGTCGCCAACGTTGGAAGTCGCCGGCGAATTGGGCTGGTGGCCCATGAGCACCCTTTTCCTCCACGCTTCGCACCTGCCGCGCCATTGGGAGGCCTATTCCAAAGGGGCCAGGGCCGCCGAGCGCCCGGTATCTCGGAACCAATGGCGCATCGCCCGGGAAATCTCCGTGGCCGACACCACGGAGCAGGCCGTAGCGGACATAATGAGCGGGCCGCCGGCTCGCACGCTCAACAAATACTTCATCCCCCTGTTGGGCCAGGGGCAGCGCGGCCTCGAAGCCGTCAAGACCAACCCAGACCTGCCCGACTCCGCCATCACGCCCGAGTACATGCTGGAAAACTTCTGGATAGTGGGTAACCCTGATGAGTGCGCCCGGCAGATCCGCCAGCTTTACGACGACACCGGCGGCTTCGGCACCTTGCTGATGCTGTGCCACGACTGGGGTGACGACCGGGCCAAGGGCCTGCGCTCGCTGGAGTTGCTCGCTACCGAAACGTTGCCCCAGCTGGCCGACCTAGCCCCCGGCGAATAAACGAGTGAACCGACAGAAGCCACCAAAAGGAGGCGCCATGTTCATCGCAACCAACCGCATCAAAGTCAAGACCGGCTACGGAGACACCCTGGAAGAAATGTTCAAGGCCCGGGGCGCCGTGCAGGACCATGCCGGCTTCATCAGCTTCGAGCTGTGGAAAATGAACAAAACCCCCGACCACGAGGAGTTCCTGGTTGTCACCCACTGGGAAACCGAGGAGCATCACCACACTTGGACCCGCAGCGACGCCTTCCGCTCGGCCCACGCCGGCGGCCCGCCCGACTTCCTCCTCGGCCCCGGAGAGTTCCACACCTACGAGGTGGTTCACCGCCTGGAAGCGGCGGCGGCAACGGCGGCGGACTAATCCGTCGCCGGATCCCGCCGTAAGGGGAACATGGCTATGACTACTGCAATGAAAGCCAACATCGCTCCGGACAACGCGCTGGTGATTGACCCGCGCGACTTGGGTATCACAGTGACCGGAACGGAGCTGAAAAATCTGTTCGTCAAGTTTTGCAATCGCAATCGCGACAGCATTTGGCAGTTTGAGCTTACCCCGGGAGGTGAAATCATCGCCATGCCGCCAACTCATCATCCAAGTGATGACCATGAAGGCAAAGCTTATTCGCGCCTAGAGTTCTGGACAGACAATCACGGCGGCGAGGCGCGCCCGGCCAGCTCCGCATTTGAGATGCCGGTAACCGGCGGTGTTCTTTGCGCGGATGCGTCCTGGACGTCACGGGAAACATGGGACGCCCACCTTCACCCCGTGGGCGAAGCTCATCCCTTCTGCCCGGAATTCGTGATAGAAATCCGCTCCACGTCCGACCGACTGCCGCCCCTGCAAGACAAAATGAGCCTTTATATGCGGAACGGCGCGCTGCTGGGCTGGTTGATTGACGCGCGCAACCGTCGGGTCTATATCTACCGCGCCGGCCAGCTGGAGCCGGAATTATTGGAAAATCCGGCCACACTGTCCGGCGAGGGTGTGCTGCCGGAGTTCATGTTTGAGGTTGCCCGCTGGATTTTTGACCGGGTCTAGCCCTGCCGTCATCGCCGGGGCCGCGCTCCAAGGAGTCCGCAAATGGGGCTGACCGAACCTACTTTATTGACTGAACACTTCGGCCCGCTCCAAGGGGTGCGCATACTCTCCACCGGCACCATCGTGGCGGAGCCCTTTGCTGCCGAAATGGCGGCGGAGATGGGCGCCGAGGTGATCCATATCGAGCGTACCGGCAACGGCGAGGACTGGCGGGTGGCGGAGTTCCCCATCGAAACTCCCAGCGGAGACCTGGCCGCCAGTTCCTGGATCCAGGATCACCGCAACATGTACAACATAACCCTCGACTTCAGCATGACCGAAGGACGCGACATCTTCCTCAAGTTGATCGAAAGGGCCGACATCTGGATGGAGAGTTCCAAAGCCCGCACCTACGACAAATGGGGGCTGGATGACGCCACCGTATTGGCCGTCAACCCCAGCATAGTCATTTGCCATATCTCTGGCTACGGGCAGCACGGCGACCCGGAGTACGTGAACCGCGCATCCTACGATTTCACGGCCCAGGCTTTCGGCGGCATGATGAACCTGATGGGCAATCCCGAACCGGACCCGCCGACACGGGCGGTGCCCTGGACGGCGGACTACATCACCGCCCTGTTTTGCCTGTGGTCCTCGCTGGCCGCCTACATCCACGCGCAGCGCACCGGAGAAGGCCAGGTCATCGACCTGGCCCAGTTCGAGGCGGTCCACCGCATCCTGTCCGGCACCATGGTGGCCTACCATGAGCTGGGCCTGGTGCGCGAAAGGGCCGGCAACAAGGCGGGCAACGCCCAGCCCTGGGACACCTTCCAAGCCAGCGACGGCTGGGTCGTCATCGCCGCCGTCGGTCCGGCGGTGTACGCCCGGGTCTGCCGTGTGCTGGAACTGGACCCGGAAGACGAGAAATGGATCAAGGCCCGTCGCGAGATTAATTCGCCAGAGGGGATTGAGTTCGACGCCATCTTGCGCGGCTGGGTGGAAGACCGCACGGTGGACGAGGTGGTCAGGATTTTCAATGCGGCGCAGGTCGGTTGCAGCCGCATCATGAACGCCCAGGAGATGGCCGAGAACCCACATTACCGCGCCCGGGAAGTTCACGCGGAATGGGAGGACCAACAACTCGGAAGGCCGGTGAAAGGGGTGGGCGTAATTCCCAAGCTTTCCAAAACACCGGGAAAAATCTGGCGCGGCTCCGTCCCCGTGGGGTACGACAACGAGTTGGTCTATGGCGACCTGCTGGGCATAGCGCCGCAAACCCTCCATGAACTCGCCGAGCGAGGCATTATATAGGGATTGCTGGAAGAGGGGTACGAACCATGACCACGAAAACGGGAGAACGCATCGCCCCGGACCGCGCCCTGGTAATCGACCCGCAGAGCTTGGGCATCACTGCAACTGGACGCGATCTGGAAAAACTGTTCATTGAGTTTTGCAACCGGAACAGTCAAAGCCCCTGGCGGTTCGAGCTCAGTCCGGAAGGAGAAATCATCATCATGCCGCCCGTTCATCACCCCAGCGATGGCCACGAGCACGACTTTGGCATCGAGCTGGGGTTATGGACACGCGAGTTCGGCGGAGTGGCTAGAGGTTCCAGCGCCGCCTTTCAAATGCCGGTCACCGGCGGTACTCTCTCGCCTGATGGTTCGTGGACGGCACAAGAAAAATGGGACTCTCACGCGCATTTGGCCGGCGATGCTCACCCTCTCTGTCCCGATTTCGTCGTTGAAATCCGCTCCACCTACGACAACCTGCCCCCACTCCACACCAAAATGCAACTCTATATGAGGAACGGCGCTTTGCTGGGCTGGCTGATCGACGCTCGCAACCGCCGGGTCTATATCTACCGCGCCGGCCAGCCGGAACCGGAGCTGCTGGAAGATCCAGCCACCTTATCCGGGGATGACGTGTTGCCGGGGTTCACTTTTGACGTGGCGCGCTGGATATTCGACCACGCCTGACCCATATGCTTCAGGAGTTTGGCTATGGCTACGGAAGCAAAAATGCGAATAGCCCCCGACGATGCCCTAGTCATCGACCCCTCTGACCTGGGTATCACTGCAACCGGGCCGGAGCTGGTAGAGTTGTTCGTCAAATTCACCAATCGGCACAGCCAAAGCCCTTGGCAGTTCGAGCTTAGCCCGGAGGGAGAGATTATCATTATGCCGCCGGTCTATTACCCCGGAGACATCCGTGAAACTGCCTTGAGCAGTCACCTGTTCTTTGCGGAACAGGAGATTGGCGGCGTGTCCACCGGCTCCGCTGGCGCGTACCGGATGCCCGTCACCGACGGTATCCTGTGCCCAGACGCCGCTTGGACATCCCCGGAACGCTGGGGGGCATCCAGTCCACACCCGGCAGGTCAGGCCAGCCATTTATGCCCTGATTTCGTCGCTGAAATTCGCTCCGGCACTGACAACCTGGCGCCGCTTCACGCTAAGATGCGCCTCTACATCCAGAACGGCGCTTTGCTGGGCTGGCTCATCGACGCCCGCAACCGCCGCGTCTATATCTACCGCGCCGGCCAGCCCGAACCGGAGCTGCTGGAAAACCCGGCCACGCTTTCCGGAGAAGATGTGCTGCCGGGGTTCACCTTTGACGTGGCGCGTTGGATATTCGACCGGATTTAGCCCCTGCTGGCAATTTATCTGGCGAGCGCAGCGGGTAATTCGCCAGCGGTTTGGCGGAAGTTCAAGGCCACCTCGTCAATGCGCGGCTTGTTCTTGTAGTAGAACAGGTCGTCGTTGGTCAGACCGACAATGTCCAGAGCCAGATTGAGCATATGCGGTTGCAGGTGCCGGTTCAAGTATATTCCCATCCCGGCACCGGCTACTGAACCGACGATACCACCGATAAGATTACCAACGCCGGGAATGAAGCTGCCGGCGGCACCCCCTCCCATGCCACCAACGGTGGCCAACACCGTGCCCACGCCCATCCGGGACATCGTAGTTAATGCTTGCACCACTTGGATTTTGTTACGGGTGGTTCGGTCAGCGGCTTTGAATTCCTGCTCGGTACGTAACGCGCCGTAGATCAGACGGGCACCAGCGATAATTGCGCCAGCATACGGCACGATGTCGCCGATACTATCAGGGATATCTATTCCCAAGTTGGAACTCAAAGTCCCCAAACCGTCCTGAATGCCCTCGACCAAAATGTAATCGGCTCCAATATCGGTAACCCTATCCAACAGTTCCGGCGCGCTTTCGGCAATTTGATCGTAGATTTCAGTTCCCACCAGGAACTCGACGCCCGGAGCGTTTTCCATCGCCTCGATTACGCTTCCAGCATACCCTTCCAATCCGGTTTTGACTTGGAATAATACGGCTTCGCCAACATCATTGACGGCTGATATGTCCAGGACCGTTTGTGTGGGGTCGGGAGCGATTTCTACATTAGTCCAACCCTGCTGCTCCAGCATATCCTTGGCGTCGAATTCGGCCACCTTGCCTTTGAGACCACTGATGAAACCTTCCACCGAAGCAGGACCACGCTCCAACATTTCCTGCCAATGCTCATGCAGCGAATGATCGGCCGCCAAACCAGGGTACTGAGCGGCATAGGCTTGAGCAAGATTATCATCGACGTTGATGTCATCGAAAATTGCCCACAAACCGAAGGAGGTGGAGGCGGTGAACTCGGCCGCGTACATCGCCTGGTCAGTGCTCACCAAATCGGCCATCATGTCGCGGAATGACTTGCGCCGGTCGTAGGCCGACCCGGGCAGTTCTCGCAAGGCGGGGAGCAAGTTTACCGATTGCATAGTCATCCGATGCCCCCCTACCCGGTAACGATGTTGACGATTATCAGCGCTATGCTGATGGCAGCGGAGCCGGCAGCGATACCGATGAGCAGGTTGCGGCTCCTGCGGCCCTGTTGCTGGATGGCGGCCAATGCCCGATCCAATCCGGCCTGAGTCTGTTCATCCAACCCGGTCTTGTGAGCGGTAAGAGCTGACTGAAGATCAGCCAGCGCCTGAGACAAAGCGTCGGCAGTCTGCTCGCTTAGTTCGGTCTTGGCGGAATCCAGCGCAGCCTGTAGATCGGCTAATGCCTGCTTCAGTTTAACCTCGGATTGTTCCGCCAGTTCCGCTCTGGCGCTAACCAACGCTGCCGAGAATTGGAGTTGCTGTTCCTCCCGGGCTGCGACCAGAGATTCACTGATGGCTCGGCTCGCCAACTCTGGAAGGTTATAGTGCTCGCCAATGTGTTGCGTAAGCAGTTCGTGCTGGCGGATTACCCGGGGTATGAGCTCTCGATTGATGCGGTCCTGCTCTTCCCAGAAACGGACCCGGTCGGCAATGGGAGGCCCTGAAGGAGTCGTCATTGTTTCTCCTGGTTCGAAATCGCTTTACTGACACGGTGTCGAAGCGGGATTATACAACGCAAATGCTGCTCAGGTTTACGGCCTGAGCAGCATGGTGGTTAGTTTGGTAGCGGGGGTTGGACTCGAACCAACGACCTTCGGGTTATGAGCCCGACGAGCTGCCACTGCTCCACCCCGCGCTGTTGTACACGGATTAGGAACCCGATCCGCCTGCGGCGGACCACTGCTCCACCCCGCGTTGCGGCGCGTGCGCGCCTTGAACTGAACAGGAAATTTGAAACTGGCAATCATTTGATGATGAGCGCTGAACCGAGCCAAGAGAATTAGAAACTCTTAGCGTGGGTCAAATCACTCGACTGGTTAGTACCGGTTTGCTGAAGCTGTTGCCAGCCTTACACATCCGGCCTATCAAGCAGCTAGTCTCGCTGCAGTCTTACCCCCGAACTGAATCGGGGAGGGAGGCCTAATCTTGGGGGATGCTTCGCGCTTAGATGCCTTCAGCGCTTATCGCTGCCAAACATGGCTACCCAGCGCTGCTCCTGGCGGAACAACTGGAACACCATAGGTTTGTCCTTCCCGGTCCTCTCGTACTAGGGAAAGGTTCCCTCAAGCCTCCTGCGCCCACGGCGGATAGAGACCGAACTGTCTCACGACGTTCTGAACCCAACTCACGTACCCCTTTAATCGGCGAACAGCCGAACCCTTGGGACCTCCTTCAGCCCCAGGATGGGACGAGGCGACATCGAGGTGCCAAACCTCGCCGTCGATGTGAACTCTTGGGCGAGATAAGCCTGTTATCCCCGGGGTAGCTTTTATCCGATAAGCCACGGCCCTTCCACTCGGTGCCGTAGGATCACTTTGCCCGACTTTCGTCCCTGCTCGACTTGTAGGTCTCGCAGTCAAGCCCTCTTATGCCAATGCGTTCTGTGGACGATTTCCATCCGTCCTGAGAGGACCTTTGGGCGCCTCCGTTACTTTTTAGGAGGCAACCGCCCCAGTTAAACTGCCCACCAAGCACTGTTCCCCAGTTTTGCTGAGGTTAGAACCAAAAACAGCCAAGGGTGGTATTTCAACGGCGACTCCACCCCTACTGGCGTAGGGGCTTCACAGTCTCCCACCTATCCTACACATGACAGCTCCCAGCCCAATGCCAGGCTACAGTAAAGCTCCACGGGGTCTTTTTGTCCTGCCGCGGGTCGCCCGCGTCTTCACGGGCACCGCAATTTCACCGAGCCCCCCGCCGAGACAATGGCCAAGTCGTTCAACCATTCATGCGGGTCGGAACTTACCCGACAAGGGACTTCGCTACCTTAGGACCGTTAGAGTTACGGCCGCCGTTCACCGGGGCTTCAGTTTGGTGCTTGCACACCGCCCCTTAACCTTCCGGCACTGGGCAGGCGTCAGCCTGTATACGTAGGGTTTCCCCTTAGCACAGACCTGTGTTTTTGTTAAACAGTCGCCCGGCCTTCTTCTCTGCGCCCCCAGAACGCTCCACCAGCTAGTGGTTTCACCTTCCAGGGGGCCCCTTCTCCCGAAGTTACGGGGCCCTTTTGTCTAGTTCCTTAGCGGAGGTTAGCTCGAACACCTAGGGACGTTTATCCCAGCCCACCAGTGGCGGTTTGCGGTACGGTCGCCGCAGCTCCATAACCACGAAGCTTTTCTTGTCGGTATGGCCTCAGCGGAATCTCCTTTCCCGTAGGTTAGGATTCCCTCACTCCTCAGCTTGACGCCAGGGTGGATTTGCCTGCCCCGGCACGCCTACAAGCAAGGACGCACCATGTCCAATAGGCACGCCCCACCTAGCCTCCCGCACCCCTCCTTGGTTTTAAAGCGAAACAACGGCGGTGCAGGAATATTAACCTGCTGTCCATCGCCTTCGGCGCTTGCCTACGGCTTAGGACCGACTAACCCTACGCCGAACAACGTTGCGTAGGAAACCTTGGGCTTTCGGTGTCAGGGATTCTCACCCTGATTTACGCTACTCATTCCGGGATTCTCACTTCCCCGCGCTCCAACAAGCCTCACGACTCGCCTTCTTCGCCCGAGGAACGCTCCCCTACCATGCCCAGGCGTAACTCAACGACTTCTCCGAGGGGCTTCCGCTGGCTGAACTCCACCAGTCGAATCCCACCTAGGGGACGCGCCTATGGGTGGCAACCGTTGGTCACGCATCATTGTCATCGTTGTACCTGTACATCCACGGCTTCGGCGGCAGACTTAAGCCCCGTTACATTTTCCGCGCAGGATCCCTCGACCAGTGAGCTATTACGCACTCTTTAAAGGATGGCTGCTTCTAAGCCAACCTCCTGGCTGTTTTGGGAACCCCACCTCGTTTCCCACTTAGTCTGCTCTTGGGGGCCTTAGCCGGTGGTCTGGGCTGTTTCCCTTTTGACAATCGCACTTATCTGTGACTGTCTCACTCCCGGGTATCGGTAGAACGGCATTGGTGGTTTGATTGAGTTTGGTAAGCTCACGCCCCCTAGCCCATTCAGTGCCCTACCTCCGTCCTCCTAGTTCCCGAGGCTGCACCTAAATGCATTTCGGGGAGAACCAGCTATTTCCGGGTTCGATTGGCATTTCACCTCTACCCACAGCTCATCCCAAGCTTTTGTACTAGCCACGAGTTCGATCCTTCAGTCCGCGTTAACGAACCTTCAATCTGGCCATGGGTAGCTCACCCGGTTTCGGGTCTACTACATGGAACTGTTCGCCCTGTTCAGACTCGCTTTCGCTGCGGCTCCGGAACTACAGTCCCTTAACCTCGCTCCATACAGTAAGTCCCCGGATCATTCTTCAATAGGCACGCCGTCATCCGCCTTACGGCGGACTCCGACCTTCTGTAGGCTTACGGTTTCAGGTCTATTTCACTCCCCGCCAGGGGTTCTTTTCACCTTTCCCTCACGGTACTGGTGCGCTATCGGTGACCAAGGGTATTTAGCCTTGGAGGGTGGTCCCCCCGACTTCCCACAGGGTTTCACGTGCCCCATGGTACTTAGGATCTGCCTCGGGAGCTCCATCCCTTTCGCCTACCGGGCTGTCACCGTCTGCGGCGGCCCTTCCCAGGGTCCTTCGACTAGAGATGAAGTTTGTAACTCCCTGGAGCCTGATGAGGCGGCTCCAGAAGCGTCCTGTAACCCCGCAACGACATAGGCCCTCATGCCGTTAGGTCGCTGCGGTTTAGGCTCTTCCCCGTTCGTTCGCCACTACTAAGGGAATCTCGGTTGATTTCTTTTCCTCGGGGTACTTAGATGTTTCAGTTCCCCCACTTACCTTCCGCCGGTGGCGGATGGACCGACTCAACGCCGGAACAGGTTACCCAATTCGGAGACCCCCGACTACGCCTGTTAGACGGCTCATCGAGGCTTATCGCAGCCTTACCGCGTCCTTCTTCGGCCCTTGGTCCCAAGGCATCCACCGTAAGCCCTTCATAATTTGACCCACGCTAAGAATTCCAAATTCCTTAGACTCGGTTCTTACAGTTCAAATTTCCTATTCAGTTTTTAAAGTGCCCGACCGTCCCCCGCCTCAACGGCGTTTCCGCCGGTGGCTTGCCGCATCCCAGACGCGGCTTGAGGCCAGTCGGTAACAACGAAGTATAGGGCTAATCCACTCTTCCGTCAAGGGCTGCAATCGGCAGATTTGCCCATGATAGCGTTGCAATTTAGTTAGGCGGTTTAATCGCAACGTAGGGGCAACCCTTGTGGTTGCCCCGGCCCCGGCTACCGTCCCACAAAGGGCGGCATTCCCCGGTTCTTGTCCAGGAACCACTGCACCGCGATCTTGTGGTCCTCGGTGCGGCGCACGTGTTCCTGGGCCGCCGACGCCAGCTCCAGCGCCTCGCGGAAAGTCAGGTCCATGCTCTCCTGCACCAGGTATTTGGTCAGCGAGTGGGCTACCGTCGGCCCTTTGGCGATGCGTGTCGCCAGTTCCATAGCCCCTTCCATCAGCTGGTCGTCGGGGAAACACTTGCTGGCCAGGCCGATGCGCACGGCGTCCTCGCCGCCCATCCAGTCGCCGGTGTACTGGAGCAGCAGCGTGTTGCTGGTGCCGATCAGCTTGGGCAACTGCCAGCAGCTGCCGTCCCCCGGAATCAGCCCGTTCAGCACGAACCGCTCCGACAAACGCCCGCTGTCCCCCACCACGCGGATGTCGCACGACAGCGCCAATCCGCAACCCACCCCGGCGGCCGGGCCGTTCACCACCGCTATCGACGGCTTTTGCAGGTCGTGAATACGCAGGGGCACGAAGTTCACCCGCGGGCCGCTTTCGCTGCTGCGCGGCCGCCCCTTCATGTACTCCATCTTGCCCCAGGTCAGCGGTTCCGGTTCCGCTTCGCGCTCCCGCTCGTCAATGCGCTGCCGGAACCCCCGCACGTTGGCCCCGGAGCAGAAGGATGGTTCAGTCCCGGTCAGCACCAGCACTCGCTCTTCCGGGTTGTTCTCAAACTCGTCCAGCCGCTCGAACATCTCCCCGGCCATGTCCGGCCCCAGGGCGTTCCGGGTCGGCGGGTCGTGCATGGTCATCACCAGCACCCCGTCCACCACCTCAGTCTTGATAAACTCGTAAGCCATAACGGTAGCCTCACAAAACCCCGGCTAAATGCCGGGTCAACGAATTGCTCCGCATTCTACCCGGCCTGGCCCAGCGGCGGCTACCGTCATAAAATCATCCGGTGCCGCGGCTTGGTATTGAGGAATGCGTGAGCGGCGTAGCCCGGACGCTCGCCGAGTTCCAGGATTTTCGCCACCATTTCCTCTGCCGAATCGGCCACCAGGAACACACCGTTTTCGGTTATCGCAACCCGCTTGTCTGGATACTTCTGCATCGGTTCGGCCCGCAGCCGCGCCGAGCGTTCCGTAAAACCGCGATGCTCAGCCAGTTCCTCCGCCGTCGCTTTTCGGGTGCCGACCTCCACTTCCGGTTTCTTGCCGCTCGTTCTGAAAATCATGACCGCCCGCCCCCATAGCCGCATATACCGATGCCGCTATTGTATCGAGTTGCGCGTGGGCGGGTCGTGCATGGTAATCACCAGCACCCCGGCGAAAGGCGGGGTTAATGGATTAGTCCGCGTTCTACTCGGCCCAGACAGCTGCCGGCTACCGCCGTCATCCCGAGAAAGAAAAGGCCCTTCACAACCCTACTTCATGGGCATACCAACGGTTCTATCTCCTCCCATTCCTCCAGGTCAGCTGAGCTACTAAACACCTCTCTGGCCAGATATTTGCCATAATCGCAAGGCGTTTCTCCGTCGGCATTTTTCGCCTCAACGTTAGCGCCACTGTCCAAAAGCGCCCGAACCCCCGCAACATTGCCTTCTAGTATCGCCCAATGCAACGGCCGGCCGGATAGACTACCTGCAAACTGTGACTCTGAGTTTGGATCGGCACCGTATGCCAACAGCAACTGGATTATCTCCTCAGTGGCTACCTCCTCAACAGGTTGTCGCAACGCAACGACCAGCACAGTCAATCCGTGGTCATTAATTGCATTAACATCAGCCCCATACAGTATCAAACTCTGCACCAGTGAAGTATTCCCATTGGTAACTGCTATCATCAACGGGCTATAATCTAAGAGGCAAGCTGCGTTAACATTCGCACCGCGGTCAAGCAACAACTCCGCTTTTTGCGTTTCGCGTGATGCAAGGCACAACGGATCCGGATAATTCTTATCAACCGCTCCGTGGTCCAGTAGCAATTCAACCACTTCTGGACTTCCATATAGTAATCCGAACCTTAACGGCGTTCTACCATCATCGTTTTCCGCATTGATGTCCACCTCCTTGTCCAGTTCAACCTGCACCAGTGCTACGCTGGGATTTTTCGAGACATAATCTTCGTCGTGCCAGAAGCCCCCCTCGCACAAGCGGCCGCAGGCCGGGCCGCCACAAGCATTTAGCAGTATCCCGCCGGCTACCGCGGCAACCAGCAAAGTCAAGACGATGCGCCATGAGCTTGAGACAATCATGTTCTATCCTCGCTGTGTTGGAGAGGGCGGGACAAAATCGCGCGTCTCTACGTCGCCTGGGATCGCCAGGCGCCGGGTCTATCTGCACGCCAACCGGACGATGCCCACGGCAGGTCCACCGCCGGTGCTATCCGGCACTGGACCTGCCCCAGTTTCTCATTCAGGCACCGTCTCTGGTTTTCATGTCGCGGCAAGCGCTCGCCCCACCATTCGGCGGAAATCGGCTTCCTTGCGGCTGACCAGGTCCGGGTCCTCAACCTGTTCGTACATCGTGCCCAGCAGGTCGCCGCCCTTGTTGTTCAGCGGCGGCAAGAACGCTTCAATCATCACTGCTTCCATGAACGTGATGAGCAAGTCCGTGGACACGCTGGTGTCGGTGGTAACCAATTGGTTATCATCGCCCACGGACCGGAATCCAAACCAGGAAAACTTGTCCCATCGGGCACTCTTCCGGTCATCGTTGTGGTGACTAACCAACCGAGTTAGTAGGGCGTTGTTCTCCGCAGTCGTCCTGCCCACGTACACCGGCGTCATCCCGTTGTACAAGACGTAGATGCCGGCCTGGTTGGAAAAGTCCACTGGATCCGTCCCGTCGCCCGCCGAACCCAGCAGTCCACCCCGCGACCTGCCCCGGCCGGGATTCCAGTTCACCTTATCCCGATCCCAGTACAGGCCATATCCACTGACGTTGTTGAGCTGCTCATCCTCTTCCGCTTTTCGGATGTCCTCCGCGCTCACCGGCTGGCCTGGGTTGGGGTTGTGCGCAAACAAAGCCCGCTCCGGCTTGACAACTAGCCCCTCTTTGACCATGGCAGATAGAGTGGCGTTCACAGAATGCACTTTTGCTTCCTGTCGCAGGTTGTTTTCCACGATGCGGTGCGCTATCTCATCGGCCCGCAGCGGCTCCTCTGCCGTTTCCAAAACTTTCAGTACTGCATCCGGCAGTCGCTCTTGCGTCGTCATAAGGCTGCTCCTTACGGTCTGCTAACTGTTGTTGGTCGTTTGGCCCACGTACACGGTTTCAAACCCATTGTGCAGCAGGTAAATCCCGTTCTGGTTCGCAAAATCCACCGCGCCCTCGCTGTCATCTTCGTCATGCGCGCGACCAATGGCATATTCTCTCCCCGGGAGTTTGATCACGCGCACTCCGCCCCCTGCCGTCCGGGCCACCAATTTACCTTGTCCCGTTCCCAGTACAAGCCGTAATTGGCAATTACATCGTCCTTTCGGTTTTGCGTTGTCATAGTGTCAGCTCTATTCATGCTATTTGTCATAGTATTAGCTCTCTTATTCGTGACATTGGGGGCACCAAGCCCACCGCAGGGTAATTTACCCCCCACCCGACTGTCAACCTCCAACGAAATCCGCCGGTTTGCCAACGGCCCGGCCATATCCTAAAATCCGGTCTATCCGCCATCCGCAGCTACGAGGCCGGACCCGGCCTGATAACGAGGAGCCATGCCATGCAATCCGGCACGATAGTCAATCTGCACATCGCCCGCGTCAAGGGCACTCCGTCCGACCCGGTGGAAGCGGCCCGGGCGATATCGGCGGAAGGGCTGGAGGGCGACCGCAGCCGCAACCCGCGCAACCTCCGGCAGGTCCTGGTTATGGACAAGGAAACGCTGGACCACTACGGCCTCCAACCCGGGATGATCAAAGAAAACATAACAGTTACGGGCATGGACCTTTCCCAAGCCCGCCAGGGCCACGTCTTTTTCATCGGCGACCCGGATAACCACGTCACCCTGGAAGTTACCGGCGACTGCGAACCCTGCCAGAAGATGGATGCCCTCATCCCCGGCCTGCAAAAAGAGATCTTCGGCCGGCGCGGCATCCTCACCGTGGTGCTCGAGGGCGGAGACATCAAGGTCGGAGATACCATCCGACTGGAACCGTAAAACCCGTTCCCCAAGGGGAACGGAAGGGACCGCACGCGGACGGTTCCGCCCGCTCAACGGTCGGCGGACGCTGCGTGGTGGCCTATGTGCCGGCCGGAGAACGGCAGGCCGGGACTTCGCTATGCGCCCAGCGCATAGCAATATGCTTTGGAGCGATTAGTGACGCGAATCGCGTGACCGGAGATTTAAAATGCGAATGCTGCTGAACCTGCCCGCCTCCCGTTATCGCCTTATCGCCATTGCGGCCGCCTTGATCTTGCCGGCGCTGGCCTTCGTCGCCTGGCCTCACGCCGCCCACGCCGCCGGCGTCAGCGACGAAACACAATTCATACTCAACACCTTCGCCTTCCTCATCTGGGGCGCGCTGGTGATGTGGATGTGCGCCGGTTTCACCATGCTTGAGGCCGGCTCGGTGCGAACCAAAAACGCCTCCATGATCTGCCTGAAGAACATCGGCCTGTATTCCATCGCCGGTTTGGCCTTCTACTTCATCGGATACAACCTGATGTACAGCAACGTTCAGTCGGTCATCGGCACGGTCGTCTGGCCGCTCTACGGCCCATCCGCCGACGAGATCGCCCTGATCGGCGGCGACGATTCCGCTCTGGAAGGGGTCCTGAGCAACGGTTACTCGGTGATGTCCGACTGGTTTTTCCAGATGGTCTTCGTCGCTACCACCGCCTCCATCATCTCCGGCGCCCTGGCAGAGCGGGTGAAGATGTGGAGCTTCTTTCTTTTCACCCTGATCCTCACCGCGTTGCTGTATCCCATCATCGGCGCGTGGACCTGGGGCGGCGGTTGGCTCGCGCAGATGGGTTTCCAGGACTTCGCCGGCTCCACCATCGTCCACAGCACTGGCGGCTGGGCCGCCCTGGCCGGCGCGCTGGTGGTCGGCCCCCGCCTGGGCAAGTTCCGGCCGGACGGCAGCGTGCGCGCCACTCCGCCGTCCAACGTCGTGCTGGTGACCCTGGGCGTATTCATCCTGTGGTTCGGCTGGTTCGGCTTCAACGGAGGGTCCCAATTGGCCCTGGGTTCGGCGGGCGACGCGGTGGGGATGAGCAACGTCCTGGTAAATACGAATCTGGCGGCGGCGGCCGGCGTCATCACCGCCATCGCCTTGTCTCGCCTGGTGTTCGGTCGTATAGACCTCTTGGTGGGCCTTAATGGAGGGTTGGCCGGTCTGGTTTCCATAACGGCCGGCCCTGACATCGTGCCCCACTTCTGGTCGGTCATAATTGGCATCATTGGCGGCGCGATCTGTACCGGCGGGATCAAGCTGCTGGAGATTGTCAAGGTTGACGACGTGGTTGGCGCGGTGCCGGTGCATCTTTTCGCCGGCGTTTGGGGCACCATCGCGGTGTGCATCGCCGCCGGCGGTAACTTCGTCACCCAGATCATCGGCATCCTGTCCATCGGCGCATTCGTCTTCGCACTCTCCTGGATCGTCTGGTTCGCCATCGAGAAGACCATAGGGGTCCGGGTCTCCGAGGCCACCGAACGAATCGGCCAGGACGCCGCCGAACTTGGGATGGAATCCTATCCCGAGTTCGTGCTGATGCCCGAGATGGACGACTGACCCGGAACGGGTCACCTATCGCTCGGAGGAGACATGACAAACCGGGAAATTGGCTGGCGTGAAGCAATTCTAGCAGTTTTAGAGGATGCTGACGCCCCGCTCAAGTACGACGCAATCGCGCAAATGATCGGCGAGCGCGGGCTGCGAACCCTTACCGGAGCAACGCCGGCGGACACAGTTAACTCTTATTTGAGCCAGATGATCAGGCCCGGCCACTCCTGGTACGACAGTAGGGTCAGGAAGGTCGGCCGCGGCGTATTCGAAATCGCTACCGGTGAGCGTCCTTCGGAAGTCGTGGACTATGAGGCCGACCTTGATGATGATCCTGTTGCTGACCCCAACCAAATCATTCGCGTGGCCGCATTTGGTCTTTACTGGGAAAAGGACAAAGTCAAATGGAACTCGCGCCAAATTCTTGGGCGGACTACAGGGTCCGCCGACACAATTAACTTTGCTGACCAGCAGGGCATTTACATACTGCACAAAGACCGTTCCGCCGCTTACGTCGGACGTACTACTGACAGCTTGTACGAGCGACTGCGGTCGCACAACCGGGACCACAAATCGGTGCGATGGGACAAATTCTCCTGGTTCGGCTTTCGTGAAGTCGATGGCGAATCGGGTGAACTGAAGCCTATGCCGAGTGCACTGGACGCCGTTCATCTCGTCAACATCCTGGAATCCGTGCTCATTGAAGCATTGGAACCACCAGTGAACGGGCGCCGCGGAGATTTCCTCGGGCACCAATGCGAGCAAGTGCCTGACCCCGACATTGCCATGCGCCAAAGCCGCGAATTCCTACGGGGCCTCATTGGTTAATTTCAACCTGCGATCAATGCTGTAAACCGGGAGCAGGTCAATCAGCCTCCCTTTTCGATATTCACAACCGCGGCAACTCTGTAACCTCACCCCTCCCGCGGAAACAGCCGCTCCAGAAACGTGCTTGCCGTGGCAAAGAATGCCGCAGATGCGGCGATGAAACCGGCCGTCCTCAAGTCATCACCAAACCAGAAGACTGATACGGCTCCGATGGCAGTCGCCAGAAACAGGAAGAACAGTGCCCAGTGGGCGACGTAAATCGCCTTTCTGATCGTTGCGCTCATGCCGTCGTTCAGCTCGAAAATTTGCCGAAGACGAGGATCCCTGATGCCACGGCGCCACCTATTATCGTCATCGCGCCGCCGGCGAAAACCAATACCGAGAACGAGTTGCAGCCGGATTTTTCCGCCGGGAACTCACTGATAACCGCGGGGCAGTCCATTAATCCCACGCCGGCGCCACCGACTACCGTCAAGATAGCGCCCAGGATGAACGCCGCGCCAAAACCTATGAACCCCCATACCATTGCATAATCTCCCGATGCCGGTTGCCGGGCTGCTTCGGATAGGCTACTCCGGGATACAGCTCCGGAGTAGCCGCACCTTCCTTTACCGCACCAGCGTCCCCCGTATCGCCTCCCCAACGTCCCCGACCTCCGTCACGTCCTGCCACCGGCGCACCGCGTCCTCAACGCGGTCGTCCGACAGCACCAGCCCCACGTTGTCGCGGAACTTGCCGGCGATGTTTTCCATTCCCCACGGGTTGGCCTGGCTGCCCAGGATGTCGCCTCGCGGCGTTTCGTGCTCGAACACCCGGCCGTCCTTCAGGGTGATGCGGATGGGCACCCCTTTGGAGACCGTGCCGCCGCCGCGTTCAAACTTGGACTGGACGCGAATGCGGACCCGTTCCATCATGTCCACCACCTCCGGGTCAACGATCTTGTCGTCGGTGAAGGTATCGATGGCTATTTCACCCTCCACCAGCGCCGCCGCCATGTTGTACTTGGCGCTGAACTTCCCCTTCAAGTCACTCTCCGGCTCCTCGTAGAGCATCACCGTAGAGGCATAGGACTGCACTACCTCGGCGTTGGCCACGTCCTCGTGGCCGAACTCGTGCTCGCGCATCAGGCCGAACACGCTGTCCAGCATGGCGTGGTTGCCCCCGCAGGACGGGTACTTCTTGATCATCAGGGCATCCTGGACGCGGAATGGCTTGCCCAACTGCTCGGCCGCTTCTTCCAGGTTGGTGTGCTCGTCGCCGATGACCGTGGCGGTGAAGCCCACCGGGTGTTCCAGAATCTGGTCGCCGGCGGTGAAACCGCGCTGGGCCAGTTGCGCCGCCATTACGCCGTCGCGGCAGGTCATGCCGGCGTGCAGAGGCTTGGTCATGGTGCCGAAGTTGTGGATCACCCCGCCGGCCATGGACCCGGCCATGCCCAGGGCCATGGTGGTCTGCTCCTCGTTCAGCTTGAGCAGCTTGGCGCAGGCCGCTGCCGCCGCCAGCCGGCCCAGGATGGCCGTGCTGTGGAACCCACGGTGCATCTGCTGGGTATGGTAGTGGGTGGCGTAATCCACGGCCAGGCCCACCTCGCAGCCCACGATGTAAGCTTCCATGAGGTCCCGGCCGGTGGCGCCGATGCTCTCACCCAGGGCCAGCAGCGCCGGGAAGATGGCGACGGTAGGGTGTCCGAATCCGCCGAAATCGTCATAGTCCAGCGCGTGGCCCATGGTGCCGTTGACCAGCGCGGCGTTCACCGCCGACGTGCGCTCGCCCGTGGCTAGAATCGTGGCCTCCTCGGCGCCGCCCAGGTAGCCGGCGTAGCCGCGAATGATCTCGCCCACTTTCTGGGTGGAACCGGCCAGGATCACGCCCAACAGGTCAAAGCAGGACTCGTTGGCGACCCGAATTGCGTCAGGGGGAATGTCCTCATAGGTTGTCTCCACAACCCACTTTGCTACCATTTCAGTTGCGCCCATCGTAGCGAAACCTCCTTGCCGTATCTTCGTCACGCCGCTTCCATAGCAGCGGCCCCGACATAATACCCCGCTCGGTTGCCCCGATTCTACCCGTCTGCTAGACTGCGGCCGTTGCACGGATTATCTTTCCGGGTAATCCAAACCCCGCAAAATTCTGCCTGCCAGGGAGATATGCAAATGATTTACGAAGTTCGCACCTACGACCTCAAACCCGGCGGCGTGCCTATCTTCGAGGAAGCCTTCGAGAAAGCGCTGCCCCACCGGGAGAAGTATTCCAAGCTGGCCGCCTTCTTCCATACTGAAATCGGCCCGCTGAATCAGGTCATCCACATCTGGCCCTACGAGAGCCTGGACGAGCGCGAGGAAATCCGTGCCGCCGCCAGCAAAGACCCCAACTGGCCCCCGGACAGCCAGGGCACCATCATGCACATGGAGTCCGAGGTGTACCACCCGGCCCCCTTCATGCGGCCCATGGGCGGCGGACAGAAGCTGGGCAACGTCTATGAAATGCGGATTTACGAGTACCAGAATGGCGCCATGCCCAAGGTTCTGGACATTTGGTCCGCCGCCATCGAGCATCGGGAAGTGTATTCGCCCCTGGCTGCCGGCCTGTACAGCGAATTCGGCGGTTTGAACAAGTGGGTCCACATCTGGCCGTATGAGGACCTGGCCGCCCGGGACCGCATCCGCGCCGAGGCATCGTCCAGCCCGCATTGGCCGCCACCCACCCGGGAGTTTCTCGTGGGTCAGGAGACCAAGATTCTGGTCCCGGCCAGCTTCTCCCCCCAAGCATAGCGCCCGGCGGAATCGCCAGCCGCGTGATAGGGGCGACGCATGCGTCGCCCCTACGTTATAATCGGTTCAATCTAACTGCTACACCGGCATCGCTCCACCGAGGTCAACGCAATGAATATCGGTATCGCAATGTTCGTCACCCAGTCGTCCATCGACGTTGCCGAACTGGCCCAAGCCTGCGAAGCGCACGGGTTTGAATCGTTGTGGGTGCCGGAACATCCCGCCATTCCGGCCGGCCCCAAGACGCCGTGGCCCGGTTCCCCCGACGGCGTGATCCCGCAGATGTACTACGAATGCGTTGACCCCTTCGTCGCCCTGGGCCGTGCTTCTGCCGTTACTTCAACGCTCAAGCTGGGCACGGGCATCTGCCTGGTGCCGGAGCGCAACCCCATCCTGCTGGCCAAGGAGATCGCCACCCTTGACTATTTCAGCAATGGACGTTTCCTCTTTGGCATCGGCACCGGCTGGCTCAGGGAGGAAACCGAGCTGTTCGGTATCAAGTTCTCCCAGCGCATCGGTTACACCCGCGAATCCATCGCCGCCATGAAAGAGTTGTGGACTAACGAAGCCGGCGAGTTCCACGGCCGGCATATCGACTTCCCGCCCATCTACTCGTCTCCCAAGCCGGTGCAGAAGCCGCATCCGCCCGTCCTGATCGGCGGCACCGCGCCCAACGTGGCGCGTCGCGTGGTGGCGTGGGCCGATGGCTGGATGCCCAACCGCATCACGCCGGAGCGACTGAACGAGACCCGCGAGGAAATAGTCCGCCTGGCTCTGGAAGCCGGCCGCGACCCCAATGAAATTGAGGTATCCGTCTTTGGTCTGCCGGCCGACCCCGAGGTACTCAAGGCCTACGAGGACGCCGGGGCAACCCGCGCCATGGTCTTTGCCGACAGCGCTCCGCGCGACCAGGCATTGCGCCAGTTGGACGACTACGCCGCCAAACTGCTGGCATAACCATGCTTTCCGAAAACGCCGACATACTTTCCCTCAGAGACGCCAACCAGCGTTTCTACGACGCCTTCGGCTCTCTGGATTTGGCTCAAATGGACTCCGTTTGGGAGCAATCCGACCGCGCCCTGTGCGTCCACCCCGGCTGGCAGCCCATCGTAGGCTGGGGCGATATACGCCGCTCGTGGCAGGGGATTTTCAACGGCGCCGCTCTGATGCACTTCAACATCCACTACGTCAATATCGTTGTGGAGGGCAATTGCGGTTTCGTAACCTGCATCGAAAGTATAACCAGCGTCGTTGAAGGTCAGGCCCAGGGCTTCGGCGTCCTGGCTACCAATATCTTTGTGCGATCCGGGGATGAGTGGCTGGTCATCGCGCACCACGCCTCGCCCCGCCTCTAAAGCGCCAAACTGAGGCCGCAAGGGTAGGGGCGACGCATGCGTCGCCCCTACTCATCTCACCAAATAACTCAGTGGAGGGATTTATGTCCTATTCCTCACCCCCACCCCCCGCAATGTCCGCCACCGACCGCAACCTCTGGCAGGCTATCGTCGCCGAAGCCATCGCCCACCTCACCTACACCGCCTACGCTGAAAAGGCCCGCGAGGAAGGACACCCGGAGGTCGCCGAGGTTTTTGAGGAAGTCGCCCGGGCGGAGACGCGGCACGGCATCAGCTACCTGACCGTTGCCGGCGCAATTGACAACACCGCCGTTAACTTGGGGAACGTCATCGCCGGCGAAACCCGGGAATACACCCGTACCTACCCGCGCATGATTAACGACGCCATGGCCGAGGACCACCAGGAGGCGGTGGCTGCCTTCACGCGAGCAATGGAGCAGGAAAAGGAGCACCAGATAGCCTTCTCCGACGCTCTATCCCGTATGCAGATGGGCGGTCCCGACGGCGCCGCCGCAGCGGTGATTATGCCGCCTCACGAGCCTCCGGCTTTGCCCGCGAGGGACCTGCTTGCCACGACATCCGGGGAATCCCCGGTTCTGCCCCTTGACCTGGAAACCTACATCGACGCCGCCCGGGCGCTGGACCGGGAACCCTTCCACGTCGCCAACCTGGGCCGCCTGCGCGAGGTAGTTTTCGGCGCCCAGGACGGCATCATCAGCACCGTGGCCCTGACCACGTCGGTTGCCATCGCCGTGGGCAATACCGGCACCGTTCTGGTGGCCGGATTGGCCGCCGCGGCCGCCGGCATGATCAGCATGGCCGCCGGCGCCTACCTGGGGTCCCGCGCCGAAGAAGACGTGCGCGAGGCCATGATCGCCCGCGAGATGCGCGATCTGGAAGAAAAACCCGCCGAGGAGTTGGCCGAACTGGTCATCCTTTTCCAGCGCGAAGGGAACACCTACGACGATGCGGTCCACCTGGCCAACGAAATCTCCAGCAACGAATCCCTGTGGCTGAATACCCTGCTGGAAAAGAAGCTTGGCATCAGCCCCGATTTTGGCGGGAGCCCCTTGAAGGACGCTGCCGTGATGTGCGTTTCCTTCGGCGCTTCCGCAATCATACCCATTATCCCGTTCCTGTTCCTGGCCGTCGGCCCGGCAGCCATCGGCCTCTCGGTAGGTCTCTCGCTGACGGGACTTTTCGCCCTCGGCTTGGTCAAGGGCCGCATCGTCCGCAAATCTCCCCTCTTGCAGGGCCTGGAAATACTGGGTATCGGCGCCGCATCCGCCGCGCTGGGCTACGCGTTGGGCGAGCTGCTGCCCCGCGTGCTAGGCTTCTAATTGCCCCGCCTGCGTACGCCGCTGTCAACTACGCCCGGACATTACTGAAGGAGCATCGAAATGGTATTCAACAAGAATTACAAGGAAACGTGGGCCCATCCCGGCAGCCCGTACCCTCCCACCGACGAGGAATACATTAGAGAATTGGACGATTTCAACAGGAAAATTTCTGAACCCTTTGGCGGCATTGAAGTCCTGCAAGCCAAGTTCGCGAGATACCAACGGGCGGCGAATCTCCTGGACGAAGCCCGCCCTGCCTTGCTGGAAAAGTACCCGGACAAGTGGGTGTCAATGGACGAGGACGGCACTCTGACCGTGGCCGATACCCACGAGGAGCTTATCGCCGCCCTTGCTGCAAAGGGTCTCCACAGCGGAGATTTCCCCTGCGAGTTCCTGAATACCCAACCGCGGAGGTGGGTTTTGTGATTATCGGCTCGTTTCCTGATATATGGAGCCCTTATGTCCGGGGTCTACTAGTCGTCCCTCGCCTGGCGGCATGGGCGCACGTGAGATTCCTCATAGATACAGGCTCCACCATCACCCTCATTCATCCCAACGACGCCCGACGAGCCGGCATCAGGTTCGATCAACTTCGCGGTCAATCCGGCACTCGAGGCATCGGCGGCTCCGCAGAAACCTTCGTTGAGCCGGCAGTACTGTATTTCAACGACGCCGACGGCGTTACTGAGTACTCCTACCGCATCGACATCGCAATTGCCGAACCCGACGCCGACAACTATGATTACCCATCCCTCCTCGGCATGGACATCATAAGCTGCTGGTACACCGAGTGCGATCCCACCAACGATATTCTCCAGTTCACCGTCCGTCGCATTCTGTGAATGCCGCCATCTAATCAAACCGCCCCAGCAGCCCCTTCACCGCCGCCAGAAAATCCGGGGGGTTGTCCCCCTGCACCAGGTGGCCGGCGTTGGCGACCGTCACCGTGGTGCAGTCGTGATGCTCCTTCGCCATGCGCTGCATCGTTTCGTCGGCGAAAATGTCGCTGCGTTCGCCGCGCACCACCAGGGCCGGGCAGTCTATCTTGTGCCAGCCTTCCCACAGCTGTTCCGGCGTCCAGGCCGGCGCCCGGAATCCCCGGGTGCGTATTACCTTGTCGTACTTCCAGGTCCACTTCCCGTCATCCCGTTGTCGGATGCTGTACTTCAAGGCGCCCAGGGTCTGTTCCCGGCTCCGTCCGGTGTATTCCATAACGCGCTGGGCGAACTCCTCCAGCGTGTCCAATTCGTCCGGAAGCTCCCGGAACTGCTGGATGCGGTTGGAGCCCCGGTGCTGCGTTTCCGGGCCGGTGTCCACGATGGTCAGGGATTTCAGGGTTCCGGGTCGGCCCGATGCCCAGGCCAGGCTGTTGCGCCCACCCATGGAGTGACCGATCAGGTGGAAATCTTCCAGGCCAAACGCGCCGACCAACGCCTCCACATCCCCGACGTAGGCGTCGGTTGAGTAGTCGCCGTTTGGCGCCCAGTCGCTGTCACCGTGTCCGCGTTGGTCCACGGCGATCACATGGTAGTCCACCGACAGCGGCAGGCTGATGAAGTCCCAACTGTGCGCCTGTTGCTGGACCCCGTGCAGCATCATGATGGTCGGTTTATCCGGCTCGCCCCATTCCAAGTAGTGGAACCTCAAGCCGTTGACCTCTATAAATCGGTCTGCCGGTTCGTTTTCCACCGTGAAGGGAACTCCCATCTGTCGCGCCGCATCGTGGAGCGACAGACCCATGGAATGTGACGCCATCTTGAGAACCTCCTGCTCTTTGCAACCTGTCCGCCATCTTACCACGCCGTTCGGCGTTACCGTTCGGCGCCATCCCGGTCAAAAATCCGTTGCCGGACCTCAAACACGAACCCCGGCAACTCCGGCTCACCGCTCACCGTCTCCGGGTCGTCCAGCACTTCCGGCTCCGCACCGGGACGATAAACATGCACCCGGCGCTGGTACGGGTCAATCAACCAGCCCAGCAGCGCCCCATTGGCAATGTAGTCCGCCATCTTCCGCTGTAACGGCGCGAGCCGGTCACTGCGCGAACGCACCTCAATCACAAACGCGGGGCAGAAGGGCAGCAGCCAGTCTTCCGGAGCCGGGTATGGCTCAGGTTCGTTGACCAATTGTTCCGGCGAAATCCAGGCTGCATCGGGCGCGTAGCGCTGGCCGTTAGGCATTCGGATTCCCAGCCGGGAACCGTGCGCTTCACCGCCGTATTCTCTGGTCCAGATACTCACGTCAGTGGCACATTCCAATTCGTCGCTAGACCCTGCTCGTCTCAACATAGGCGTTATCAGCAGCGCTCCTTCCGCATCCAGTTCCAGCTTGCCCACCAAGTCGCTGTTAACGTGATTGAACTCAATCAGCCAGAGGTCAATGTCCCGCTCTGAGTACTCCAGTTGAGCCATCAGCTCCAGCACCGGGCGAAAATCCAGGACCAGCGGGGACGTTTCCGTCTCTCCGTCCACCCACATCGATTCCATCAGCAACTTTGGTGTTTCAGCAATTGGCTTTGCAACCATGAGGTCACTCTCCCTGTCGTTCCAAAATGCCCCGTATCGTGAACATCCGCTGGAACAGCGTGAAGCACGACACGCCGGCGATTACCCACAGCACCCACACCATCACCGGCACGGGCGCCAATCCCTCCACGATCAATCCTGCTCCCAGGATCACCACCCGTTCGGTGCGGGTCATCACCCCGGAACGGGTGAACGCTCCCAAGCCCTCGCCCCGCGCGCGCAGATACGATACCCCTTGCGAGAAAACCAGCCCCAACAGCACCGCCAGCATGCTCAGCAGCAGTTGGGTTGGCGGCAAATCCGATAGCAAGTAGTACAACCCCAGCCCCACGAAGAGCGCGGCTTCCCCCAGCCGGTCGAACACGGAATCAAGGAGTGCCCCGAAATCAGACGCCTTCCCCGTCAACCTGGCCAAAGCCCCGTCGAACAGGTCCAGGATACTGCCGGCCAAAAACACGATGCCCCCGTATAGCGGCCATCCCAGAGCGACCAGCGCCGCTCCAGCAACGCATACCAGGAAACCGAGCAGCGTGATGCTGTTGGGTGTCAGGCCCACGGCGTTCAGCGCCTTGGCGCCGGGTATCTCAAGGTAGCGCAGAACCGCGCCTCGAAACTCTTCTCTACCGGGCAATGCCAACTCTCCTGGCCTCCTCAACGCAGCGTTGGTAATAGGCTTCCACGTCCGAAGCCACGTGCTGCCAGCGGTATCCTTCGGCGGCGAGTCGGCCCGCTGCCGATAAGCGGCCGGCCAGACCGGAATCATCGATCAACCGTGTGATCGCTTCGGCGATGGCTTGGGGCGCCCGCGCCTGAGCCAGCAGCCCGGTTTGCTCGTGGGTAACCACGTCCCGGTAGCCGCCGATGTCCGAAGCTACCACTGGAGTGCCGGCCGCCATGGCTTCCAGCAGCACGATGCCGAAACTCTCCCCTCCGGTGGCCGGACTGCAAAACACGTCCGCGCTGGCGTAGTAACGGGGTAGGTCCTCGTTGTCCACTGCCCCGGCGTTCATGGCGGCCCCGGCGTCGATGCCGGAAATTTCGTCCAAGATCCGGGCACTCTCCCGGTCGGGAGTACCCGGCCCCACGATTACCACCCTCAGATCTTTCCGTTGACGCAACAGGCCGACGAAACCCTCCAGCAGATAGCGCAGGCCCTTGCGTTCGTCTTTTCGTCCAACGAATAGGATGTTCCGCCTGCCGTCCTTGAGATGCGAGAACGGCTTGGCGCCGGCGAACCTGTGATATTCGATCCCATTGGGGATAACCTGATAGGCGTGCTGGGGGAAGTGAGGAGCCACAAAAGACCGGGCCGCCGCCGACACCGCGATGCGACCGTGCAGACGCCGGTGCCATCGCCGCAGTGCCGGCCGTGACAGACGGTAGAGCCGCTGCCGGTCCGAGTAGGCATGAAAGGTGCCTATATTCACCGCGTTGGAGTGGTGCAACACCATAAGCGGCAGGAGCGGCGCCAGCGGCTCATGCAGGTGCACGATGTCAAACTGCTCTCGCGCCATGAGCCTCCGCACTCGCGGATACAGCCACCAGGAGAGCGTGACCCGCGCTTGGGAACCGCCGGCGGATAACGGCACCGTGCGCCCCATGGGAATGAAATGCTCTTCCGCCAGGCCGGCGGTCAGCGGTCGGGCCGGCGTTTGCGGCGCGATGATGCGAACCGAATGGCCACGCCCCCGCAACTCGGCCGACAATTGAGCCACATGGGCGTTGACTCCGCCCGGCCAAGCGAAATCATAAGGCGAGACCATGGCGATTTTCATGGCCCGGCCCTTTTTTCCGTCACTCCGGCGAAAGCCGGAATCCAGTGGCTCTGGGTAAGCGCCGAAGTGATTGCGCGGATTACCTGCTCCCGTCGCTGTGCTTGATGTGCAGGCCGGCCACCGACGGGTCGGCGATAAACGCCTCCACCATGTCGTGGGCTTCGGAGTCGGTGTACTGGATGGGCGGGCTTTTCATGAAGTAGGCCGACGGAGCGAAAACTGCGCCACTCTGCCCGTTGTCCAGCGCCAGCTTGGCGCAGCGGATGGCGTCCACCACCACGCCGGCCGAGTTGGGACTGTCCCAAACCTCCAGCTTCACTTCCATCTTCACCGGCGCGCCGCCAAATACCTTGCCGTCGATGTGGATGTAGCACCACTTGCGGTCTTGCAGCCACGGCACATGGTCGCTGGGGCCGATGTGAATGGCGTCCGCTTCCGGTTCCTCCTGCATCTGGCTGGTGACGGAGCCGGTCTTCGAGATTTTCTTGGACACCAGCCGCTCGCGTTCCAGCATGTTCAGAAAGTCGGTGTTGCCGCCGAAGTTCAACTGGTAGGTGTTGTCAATCTCCGCGCCCCGGTCTTCCATCAAGCGGGTCAGCACCCGGTGGACGATGGTGGCGCCCACCTGCGATTTGATGTCGTCGCCGATGACCGGTACACCCCGCTCTTCAAAGCGGTTGCGCCAGTAGGTTTCTCGGGCGATGAAAACGGGAATGCAGTTGATCATCGCGCAGCGCGCGTCCAGGATCTGCTCCACGTACCACTTGGTCGCCATCTCGCTGCCCACCGGCAGGTAGTTGATGACCACGTCAACTTCCCGCTCCTTGAGAATGCCGGAAATGTCTGACGTGCTGTGGGGCGACTTCACCACCACGTCGGACAGGTAGCGCCCGATGCCGTCGTGGGTCATCCCACGCTCTACCGGCACTCCCAGGTGCGGTACGTCGGCGAATTTGATGGTGTTGTTCGGATCGGTGAAAATTGCCTGGGAGAGATCCTTGCCCACCTTGTTGCGGTCGATGTCAAAGGCGGCGACCACCTCGATGTCCTCAATGCGATATTCGCCGATGCGGTTGTGCATCACGCCGGGGATCGGTTCGTCGTCGGGCACCTCGACGTACTTATGGATGCCCTGAACCAGGGAAGAGGCGCAGTTGCCTACGCCGATAATGGCAACCTTTATCTTGCCCAATTGAGTTCTCCTTAGTGAAGGGCCCCGGCTGGCGACACAAAAAGTCGGGGTCTGGAGGCAGCAACGCCGCTCGTTCAAAAGTCTGCCAGATAGTCTAACATACCCGCAGAATCGGCAGCTTACCCCCTACCCGTCATTCCCGCGAAAGCGGGAATCCAGTGATCGAATCTGCTAACGACGGTTGGGTTTCCTTCATCACCTCATATCTGGACTCCTGCTTTCGCAGGGGCGATGAGAGCTTGGTTTCGAGTCGGTCCGATTAGCTTTCGGCAAAGAACCGGAATATCGCCGTCTCGTCGTCGTGGCGGAACCTGCCCCCGCGGAACCGGATGTCCCGCCCCTGCTCGATATGCTGGTCCACCAACTCTTTGACCCGTTCCGACGCCGTCTCGGCGTGGCCCGACGACCGCACTATGTCCATCAACTCTTCGCCCAGCAGGTTGTCGCTCACGCCGTCGGTGCAGCACACCAAACGGTCGGCCACCGTCAGGTCCAACTCGGTTTGGAACACCGTCAGGTTGGCCTCGCCGCCCACCGCTTTGGAGACGCCCAGGCGGATGATTCCCCCCATGCGACCGCTGTACTGCTCAAAGCCGTCGGGACGGATGACATAGATCGGGCTGTCGCCCACTGAAACGACGTGCAGCCGGCCGTTCAGGTACAGGGCCGCCGAGGCGGTGGTGAGCAGAAAACGTCCGCCGCCAACCTGGTGAAACTCGGAGTTCAACTCGTCGAGGACGGCAACGATGTCCGCCGGGCCGGTGATGGCCGCCTGGTTCAGCGCATCGGCTACCGACGAACTTGCTTCGTCGCCCCCGTGACCGGTTACACCGTCCAGCACTACGTCCAGGAAGTTGCCATCGCCCAAGTCCCGGGTCAGGTAGCTGTCCTCCCCGTGGGCGGTATTGTCGTGAAGTATCGCCAAAGAACTGGTGAGCATGATTGCTGCATCCTCACAATGGTTTGGGTGTCAAAGGTCAGGCGGACAGAGCGGCAAGCTCGGCGTCCGCGTCAAATAAGTAGCGCGTCCAGTGGTTTTCGGTCAGGCGATGCAACGCCCCTTGCCAGGCCGCCGTCGCCGCGTCCCGCTCCGCCATCTGTTCGTTCCGAATGGTAATGAGGCCCAGACATTCCCGCAAGTCCTGCCCGAATTCCGCCACCGACCCGTATCCGCGCCGGCGCACCTTGCCAATACAGGACGTCGTCGCCTCGCGCAATTCGTCGCCGGCCGAGGCGAATGCTTGGCTCAAATCGTCGCACTCCTGCTCCAGGCTGATGATGGGCCGCTGGTTATACGGATCATAGTAGCCGGCTTGTTCGGTCGGGGGCAGCAGCGGCGCGACGTAGAACTTCAGCATCTCGACGTAGAAATCGTGGATGTCCTGCGGACCCCGATTCCCCTGGGCACGGTCAATACCGTGGCCCACCAGCGCACTGGCGTCAACCAGCGTGACGCGGCCCGTCCCGGGCGAATAGAAGACGTTGTGCGGTCCCAGGTCCAGCAGGGCGTATCCTGCCGCTGCATACACTTCCTGGGCTTCCAGCAACTGCGTCTGCACCGGCCAGTCGCCGACGCCCTCCGGCAGCGCCAACGGATGCAGCGCAAAGAGGTTCTGCCCCAACCCAATTGGTACCCGCAGGATGCGGCTCATCGGGTCACCCACCAGCGGGATGCCGGCGGCGCGCTCTTCTACCCGCACCCGGTAGGGTTCGCCCACGTCGTCCCCGAAGTAACCGTCGTGGACGGCCACATCGGTGACACCGATGACCCGGGATACCGCCGGGCAATGCTGCCCGGCGCGCTCATAGGCTTCCAGCGCCCGCGTGGTGCGTTCCTCCGTAGGCCCGTGCATCTGTCGGCGCACCGTCTGCGGCGTAGGTCGTTTCAACACTACCTGCTGCCCCGTCTCCCGGTCCACGGCGGCGCGCACGTCGTAATCGGCGCCGCTCCCCAGCGGCCCAACCAGCTCAAATCGGTCCAACGTGATGGTGTCCATAGTCCAGTGGATGACGTCTAACGGTGTCGGCTCAAAATCGTCAGCCAGTCTTCTTTCTGCCTAATCTCGTCAATCATCAAACCGGCTCCGGTGATGGCGTCAGCCGCCTCGTCGTGCTGCTCCACGATGACGCCCGACGCGACGAACACGCCGTCATCGGCCAGCAACTCCGGAATAGCCGGCGCTACTATTCTAATCCCCCGCGCGCTGATGTTGGCCACGGCCAGGTCATAAACGCGCCCCCGCGTCGCCGCGCCGGGGATGCTGCCGGTTTCCGCGTTGACCCACTGGGCGATGCCGGTACGCCGGAAATTGCGCCGCGCCGCCCGCACCGCGTGCCCGTCGATGTCCACCGCCGTGATGTGCCCGGCGCCCAGTTTTGCCGCGGCGATGGTCAAAATGCCCGACCCCGTGCCCACGTCCAGCACTGTGCCGCCCGGCCGTACCAACTCCTCCAACGCTTCCAGGCACGAATAGGTCGTCGGGTGGTAGCCGGTGCCGAAGGCCAGCCCTGGATCCAGGTCCACCACCACGTCCCCGTCCTGCGCTTCGTATTCAATCCAGGACGGCTTGATCACCAGGTTGCGGCCCACCCGCAGCAAGGTGAAGTGCTGTTTCCAGTTGTTGCGCCAGTCCTCGCTGTCGTCCAACGGTCGGATTTCCAGCTCGCCAAGCTCGGCCACGCTGGAAGCGAGCTTGATGCCAACCTCGATGTGGGCTAGCCGCTGGCGGGACAGGCTGGGCAGATACGAGCGCAGCACGGCGTGCTCGCCAGGCCTGGTCTCCACGCTCAGACCGTAGCCGTACCGCTCGAACAGGTAGGATACCGGCTCAACGTACTCGAAAGGAACGGTGATGCAGAGTTCGTGCCAGGACATCGCAGCCTAGATTCCGCCAGTTGAGCGTCAGGGTGGCCAAGCGGTCTCGGTTCAGTCGTCTTTGGGCGAGAGCGTGTCTTTAATGCGGTCAAACAGCCCCCGCTGTTTGTCGTCACCAGCCTCGTCCGAGGGTGATTCGGGAGCATCGTTTTCCGGAACGGTCGCCGGTTCCTCTTTTGCCTGGGTGGCGCCGGATTTTTTCCTCCCTGAGGTTCGGCGCTTTTTGGGCGCAGCCGGCGGCGCTTTTCCGTTGTTATCAAATGAATAGGACAGGTCCTCCAGCAATTTGCGCTGGTATTTGTTGAGTTTGGCGGGTATTTCCACGTCCACCAGCACGCGGATATCTCCCCGGCGGTCCGTTGGACGCCCGTCTCGCCTCAGCCTGGGCACGCCTCGCCCGCGCACGCGGAACTGGCTGCCCGATTGCGTGCCGGCCGGAATGTCAAGGTCAACATCCTCGCCATCCAGCGTTGGCACCGCTTTCTTCGCGCCCAGCGCCGCGTCCGCCATGTTGATGGTCAGCCGGTGCAGCAGGTCCGAGTCCTCCCTGACGAACAGAGGGTGGTCCTGTACCCTCACCTGGACGTACAGGTTGCCGGGCGGGCCCCCGTTCAATCCCGCATCGCCTTCGCCGGTGATGCGCACCTGCATACCGTCGTCGATGCCGGCGGGTATGGTAACGGTCCTGGTGCGGCGTCGGCGTTCGAAGCCACGGGCGCGGCAGTTGCTGCACGGGGTTTCAATGGAGCGGCCCGACCCATTGCAGCTGGAGCAGGGGCTGGTTACGGCGAACTGCCCGAACACGCTGCGTTGGGCGCGGCGAACCTGGCCGCTGCCGTTGCACACGCCGCAGGTGGTGATGGGCGTCCCCGGTTCGTTGCCCCCGCCCGAACATTGGTGGCACGGCTCGACGCGGTTCACCTCGATGTCCCGTTCGCAGCCGAATACCGCTTCCTCGAAGGTCAGCGTGACCCTCTGGCTGATGTCGTCCCCGGTCCGCGGCTGGTTTGCCGTCCTGGCGCCGCCGAAGAAAGTGTCGAAAATGTCGCCGAAGCCCCCGAAGGGATCGAATCCATCAAAGGGACGGTCTCCGCCGCCGTTCACGCCGGCGTGACCGAAACGGTCGTAACGGGCCCGTTTTTCCTGGTCGCTGAGCACCTGATAGGCTTCGTTGATCTCCTTGAACCTATCCTCGGCGCCAGGAGTTTTGTTCCGGTCCGGGTGGAACTCCATGGCCTTCCGGCGGAAGGCTCGGCGGATTTCCTCGTCATTTGCCCCTCGGTCCACGCCGAGGGTATCGTAGTAGTCAACGGGCATGATCGTCTTGCGTTCAGGTATTGTTGACACAATTATAGCCGACGCCGGCCGCGTTGCTCAACATCGTTCGGGTGAAGGCAACCGTGCCGGGAATGGACAAATTCCGTTGCTCGCTGTAAAAAGTCAGCAACAACATTCAACAAAAGATCGTCGGAGATGACATCATGGCAGACCGCATCGTTATCATGGGCCCTGGCGCCGTGGGCAGCTACGTGGGCGCATTTCTCGTCCAGGCCGGCGAGGACGACATCACCTTTATCGATATGTGGCCCGAGCACGTGGAAAAGATGCGCGCTGAGGGCCTGCGCGCCAGCGGCAGCCAGGGCGATTTCACCGTTCCCGTCAACGCCATGCACCTCACCGACGCTCAGAACATCACCGAACCCTTCGACTACGCCTTCATCACCGTCAAGTCCTACGATACCGAGTGGGCCACCCACTTCATCAAGCGGTACGTAAAGGACGACGGCGCCTTCGTGTCCATCCAGAACTGCTGGAACGACCCGACCATCGCTTCCATAGTGGGCCCGGAGCGGCAGATGGGCTGCATTGCTTCCCATATTGAAGTCGCCCTCTGGGAGCCGGCCCACGTCAACCGGGGCGGCGCGCCCGGACGCGACCATGGCCACACCGTGTTCCGCGTCGGCGAGTTCAACGGCGCCATCACCCCGCGATCCGAGGCCATCGCTTCCAAGCTGGACCACATCGACGCTGCCTACGCCACCGACAACCTCCCCGGCGAACGCTGGGCCAAGCTGTGCCAGAACGGCATGGGCAACGCCATCTCGGCCATGAGTCAGATGGGCAGCCAGGAGATGGCCGGCGACGCCCGCATCCGCCGCATCCGCATCAACCTCGCCAAGGAGGGCGCACAGGTCGGCCTCGCCCAGGGGCTCAGGGTCGTGGAGATCAACGGTACTCCCGCCGAATTCTGGGCAGACGCCGACCGGGGCGACGTGTTCGAAGAACTGGACGGTCGATTGTCCCAGGCCGGCGGCCGCGTCAACTGGCTGGCCTCCATGGCCCAGGACGTCCACAAGGGCCGCAAGTCGGAAATCGACTTTATGAACGGCCTCATCTGCGACAAAGGGCTTGAAACCGGCGTTCCCACGCCCTACCACGATGCCATCGTCGAAGCCATGCGCCTGGTGGACAACAAGACCATCACCCCCGGCCCTGAAAACGTGGACCGCATCGTCCGCGCCGTCGAAAGCTAACCTGCCCTCAGTCGTTGTTCGTCATTTCGCTGTCAACCGTCATTCCAGCGAAAGAACGTCACCCCGTACTTGATACGGGGCCGGAATCCATTGCGCCACCCGGAGGAGTCCGCAATATGTACATCACCGTTGAACCCGCCGGATTGATGATGCACACGGTGAAGCTGGTCTTTGACCCGGCCGAACCGGCACCCGAGGACCAGCAGGTACGCGACTATCTCACCGAGCACGAACTGGAGCCGCGCTACCACTGGTTTGCCGAAATCGACGGACTGGAAGGCCGCGAGTGCGAGATCATGCAATTCGGTGGCTGTTACCTGGGTCGCAACCTTCAGAACATCGGGCTGATCCAGCGTCGCGTGGTGGAGGAAGAGTTGCTGACCGCCGAGATCGACCGCCATATTGCGGATGGCAGCCTCACCGCCTTCTCCGACGCCAGCGAATCGGAGCGGCTGACCGCCGTCTCTTCGCTCATCGACGAGTTTCGAGTGGAGGAGAGCTTCGGTCAGGGCGAAGACGGCGAACTGCGCGCCACCCTGGATGCCGACGCCCTTCAGCAGGCGGCGGTTCGCGTCCTGGCGACGATACATGGTGCTGATTGATGGTGTCGTCACTGCATGAAACCCAATGGGGCTACTCCGGCTCAACAGGCCCGGATCATTGGTCCTGCCTCTCCTCCGACTATCGCTTGTGCTCGGAAGGCGTGGAGCAGTCCCCGGTCAATTTGGCCGGAGACTTGCGGGACGGCGGTGAACCCGTGGGTTTCGACTACACGGGGGGCGCCGCCCAGGCGCGGAACAACGGGCACACGGTGTACCTGGACTTCGGCCCCGGCAATGCCATCGTCACCGGCGGCCACCGCTACGAACTGGCCGGAGTCCATTACCACTCGCCCGGGGAGCACCTGCTGGATGGCGAATCCTTCGCCGCCGAACTGCATCTGGTCCACCAAGACGACGCCGGAAGTCTGGCGGTGGTGGGGTTGCTTTTCCGCCTGGGGGCGCCCAGCGCCCTGGTTCAGACGCTGCTCGACGCCGCGCCGGCTACTGGGGTAACGGTTCCTCTGGAACAAGGCGCGGCTGCCGCTCAGTTCGTACCTGCTGGGCTCGGATACTACGGATACGATGGATCCCTCACCACGCCGCCATGTACCGAAGGGGTTCATTGGATAGTTATGCAAGACGTCGGCACGGTGTCACCGCAGCAGGTGGAACGCCTGCAGGCGTTGACCGGCGGCCCCAACAACCGCCCCGTGCAACCCATAGGCCAGCGCGCCATCAGCGCCGTAGCCGGTCGGTTTGCGGAGGATTAGGCTGGTTTTCGTCCGATTTGGACGGGCTGAGTTCGGTCGGGAATCACAGCGGGGGTGGTAACATAATGCAAAGATGTTTTTCGATAACGTAGCCGTGTATTGGACCGGTGGCGCTCTGTTGGACGCGCCACCGTCCGTTTGGAGGTCTGAGAGATGAGCGATGGCGTGGAACCTCGGAAGGTTTTGGTGGTGGATGATGAGCCGGACGTTCAGGTGATGTTTCAGCAAAGGATGCGTCGCGAGGTTCGTGCGGGGATCTACGAGTTGTTCTTTGCCCAGTCTGGCCTTGAAGCCCTTGATGTGCTGCGCGAAAACCCAAGTATTCGGCTCATTCTGACCGACCTTAACATGCCGGGCATGGATGGCATGGAGCTGCTCGGCGCCTTGGGCGAGTCGTGGCCCGAGGTTCAGTCAATCGTGGTGTCGGCATACGGGGATCCCCAACGCATGGATGAAGCGCGGGAGCTCGGCGCCCAAGGCTTTGTGGTCAAGCCGGTTGATTTCTCCGATTTGAAGGAGATGTTGCTATCGTCGTTGGACTGATAACGTGGCTTCTGGCCACCTGAGTAGCTGGGGCGTGTACGCCCCAGCCGGCCGCCCCCATGTCGGAGCTGCCCTGACGTTACGCTAAAGCCGGTGCAGCCGTCCGGGACTCCGGGCGAACCGGGATAAAAACTACTATAGTCGGCAGCGGCAATTCACCGGGGACAAGGGTGCGCAAGTTTTACGTGTTTGCGATTCCGCTGATTCTGCTTTTGTCGGTTGCCGCAGGGGTGGCGGCAGCAGGGTTGACGAGGGAGCAACCTCAAAAGCTAGGCATGCCAACATCCGCGCCGGTTCCGCCCACCCGGGTGAATTTGGATGAAATCAAGGAAGAGGCGGTCCGGCGGCTGTTCGACGATCAGGGCAGGATGATAAACCCAGACTGGCGGTTGGCCCGAATAGCCGAGGCCCACGAGGGTGGCTTCGGCGGTTACTATTTCGACCGGGAGGACCGGGGGCGGGCATACGTCTTCATGTTGGATCCGGCAGAGGTAGAGGCAGCCCGTGCCGCGTTCCGGGAAGCTTACGGAGGAGACCGGACGATCACGAGCATCGTCCCCGTGCAAGGCGGCTACGCCTTTAATGATCTGTTGCGATGGTTCGGTATCTTGTACACGGCATTTGTTCGGAGTGGAATCCCCCTCACTTCGGGCGCGGTGCAGGAGATAGACAATCGCATTCACTTCGGGATTGCCGACCTGTGCCAGGTTGACGAAGCCAGGCGGATAATGGACGAAATTGGCGTGCCACCGGGTGCGGTAGTCTTCCGGAAAGGACACTACGGTTTCTTCCCGGACGAGGGATTGAGGGCGAAATTGCGGAGCTTGGCCGGCCGCGTGGAGCAACTAATTGGCGTGGAATGCCGGTTTTAGCCGTGGTCACTCGGTTCGCGGTTGCCAGCATCCACGGTGGCCCGCCGGTATTCCAATCTGGACGAGGCGGGCGCCATTCGCAACCGCTTCGAGTTGTTGGGGAGAAGTTCGACACTTGCCAAAGCGGCCCGCCACCGCGCTGGGAAAGTTTCGTGCCGCGTCCACGTGTGCGGTCTCGCCACAGTCGTTGCATTGAAATCCCAGGTAGTGGCTCCAAGTACTGATCAGTTTCATAATTCGCTGCTGTCCCTTCTCAATAGTCCATAATTGCCCCCCGCGCGACCTGGTGGCGGCATTCACGTTCATCGAACAAAGTAGGCCGGCGCGCGCTGAAGATCTACAACCGGGCGTGCCAGTTTGCGCAATTTTCGTCCAACGAAAGCCGGTTATAGGTTTGGGCCTATTCCCGTTCCGCCTGGCGGAAACGAAACAATTGGCCCCGCCGGTGGACGGGGCAGATGGTTACCGAAGCTACTGCGGGGTTTAGCGGGGGCTGAGGTCTCGCTGGTCGAATTCGAACCAGTGCACGGTCCCGGCTTCAACCAGTTCCTGCGCGGCCCGGTCGTTCTGCCTGCTGGCGATCACGGGTACGGCTGCAAGTCCTGTGAACCGGGTCAGAAAGGCGGCATTTCTGACGGCCTGGTCGGTGTCTCGCCGGTCGGCCGTGTAGGACGCCTCAGTGGCCATGAAGAACTCGTTGCCGTCCTGGTCCAGGACCTTTGCCACCAGGTCGGCGAGGTAGAAGCTCCGTCTTGTCCCTGGGTCGATGTCGGCGGGGTTGTGCTGGCGGAGCATCTGTCGGAGGTCATTGCCGTTCAGTTGTTGGATGATCTCGAAACCCAAGCGTTCTGCGATGTCGTCGGCCATTTCGCGGGCAATGCGTCCGGCCACGTGCCCTTTCAGGTCGCCGATATCGTCGGTGATGCTTTGCAGTCGGCTCTGAACCGCGGCGTTGGTCTCCTCCTGCCGTTCGATGAACTTGTCCACCTTGGCATTGAACGCCTTCTGTTCCTCGATGAAGTCGTTGACGTAGGCCGCGAATTGTGCGAAGCGTTCCGGGAGCTGCAGCAGCTCATCGCCCAGCAGCAGGCTCCTGACCTCGTCGCGGAAGTCGGGATCCTCCCGCAGGGCTTGGAGGAAACGGGCCCGTTCGCCGGCGTTCATCGCGGCGCTCATGCTGGCAGCCTCATTCGCGGACACAATACTGGAGCGGGCGATGGGAATCGAACCCACGTAGCCAGCTTGGAAGGCTGGGGCTTTACCACTAAGCTACGCCCGCTTGGAACGCCTATCTATAATAACCCAAAGTTTGGGTTTCCGCCCAACGTTTCAGCGCCGGCGCAAGTCAGCCGGCCAGCCCCGCGGCCGCCAGCACGTCTCGTGCGGTTGTCCCGATATCCGCCGGGGTCGGGATTATGGCTGCTCCCGCGCGTTCCAGCGCCCGGGTTTTGGAAGCGGCGGTGGCGGACTCCCCCGTGATTATCGCCCCGGCATGACCCATCCGTTTGCCCGACGGGGCGGTGGCGCCGACTACCAGCGCGCACACGGGCTTGGTGAATTCCGAGGACCCGATGTACTCCGCAGCTTCCTGTTCCATCGTGCCGCCGATTTCCCCGATGAACACCACCATGTCGGTGTCCGGGTCTTCGTCGTACAGCCGCAATATATCGACGAAGTTGCTGCCGATGATGGGGTCGCCGCCGATGCCCACGCAAGACGATTGGCCGATTCCCAGTTCCGTCAACTGCCCGACGGCTTCATAGGTCAGAGTACCGCTGCGAGAAACTACGCCAACCCGTCCCGGCATGTGTATGTTGCCGGGCATGATTCCCACCTTGCAACGCGCTCCGGGGTTGATCATGCCCGGGCAGTTGGGACCAATCAGGCGCACGGAATGGGCCTGCACGTAGCGATACAGTCCCACCATGTCGCGCACCGGTATGCCTTCTGTGATGCAGGTTATCAGCGGCACGCCGGCATCCACCGACTCCGCGATGGCGTCGGCCGCAAACGCCGGCGGAACAAAGATAAGGGAAACGTTGGCGTCGGTAGCATCTACCGCCTCGCCCACCGAGTCAAAAACCGGCGCCTCGTCGTCAAATAGCTGCCCCCCCCTTCCCGGCGTCACTCCGGCAACCAACCGCGTCCCGTATTCCTTGCAGGATCGGGCGTGGAAACTCCCCTCCCGTCCGGTAATGCCCTGCACCAGGATACGGGACTGTTCGTTGACCAGAATCCCCATGACGTTAAGGAACCGCTGCCCCGGCCCGGGACGAAAGGGCCGCCGCCGCTTCGGTCAGCGTGTCGGTAAAGGTCACGTCCAAACCGGATTGGGCCAGGATCCCCTTCCCTTCCTCCAGGTTGGTGCCCAGCATCCTGACCACCAGCGGCTGAGCGGCCTGACGCTCCTCGTAGGCCATCACTATGCCCCGGGCCGCCACGTCGCAGCGCAGGATGCCGCCGAAAATGTTGACCAGCACCCGGTCAACCTTGGGGTCGGACAGGATGATCCCCACCGCGGCGGCTACCTTTTCTTCCGATGCGCCGCCCCCAACGTCCAGGAAGTTGGCCGGGGCAGCCCCGGCCGCGCTTGCCACGTCCAGCGTGGCCATCGCCAGTCCCGCCCCGTTGACCAGGCAACCCACGCTGCCGTCCAGACTCACATAGGCGATATCGTCGTCCGCAGCCTCCGCTTCCAGGGCATCTTCCTGGCTGCGGTCGCGCAGTTGTTGCAGATCGGGATGGCGGAACAGCGCGTCGTCTTCGACTTCCACCTTTGCGTCCAGCGCCATCACGTCGCCGGCGCCCGTGACGATCAGCGGGTTAACCTCGACCAGGGTGCAGTCATTTTCGGTAAAAATGCGGTACAGCGCGGCAAATATAGCCGCCCCCTGTCGCGCCGCGGCGCCGCTCAGACCCAACCGGGCGGCCACGCGCCGGCACTGAAAGGGCATTAGCCCGAGGCCCGGTTCCACCGCTTCGGTGATGATGGCATCCGGGTTGGTGGCGGCAACTTGCTCGATGGACGTTCCGCCGGCCACGCTGCCGATCAACATGGGGCCGCGATGGTTGCGATCGATGGTGATCGCGACATACATCTCGGCGGCGATGTCGGCCAGTTCCTCCACCAGCACGCTGTCCACCGGCACGCCGTCGGCATCGGTCTGGTTTGTCACCAGCCGAAAACCGAGCAATGCGTCGGCGAAACTTCGCGCCTCATCCACCGAGTCAACCACCTTCACGCCGCCGGCCAGGCCACGCCCTCCGGCGTGTACTTGGGCCTTCACCGCAGCGCGTCCCCCGAAAAATGTCGCGGTTTCTGCGGCTTCTTCAGCTGACCGCGCCAGTTTGCCATTTGGGATAGGGATGCCGTAGCGGGCAAAGATTTCCTTGGCCTGATACTCGTGCAATTTCATGGCGGGAGTATTTTGCCCCACGCTGGGCCGGGCGTCAACGCGGTTGATCTGCCGGCCGATTCCCGCGAGCCGCCGGCTTGAAAGCATTCCGGGGCCGTTTCGGAAGGCGACGTTGACCAGGCGTTTACCGACTGAATTAGTCTCGATTCAGGGCCTGTTCCGCAGGGTCGTCGCATTTCTTTGGGCAACTTTCGATTAGTTGTTGACAAAGTGACGGCAACGGTATAAATTGCGCCAAATGCCGCCGCCTTTGTGCGGTAAAGCCAACTAGCGAGGAGGCTAATATGCTAACCATTGGGCATGAGGTAGTCCGTCCCGGAAGGCACTGGGGGGACGCCGAAGTTACGATTCCCATCCCGGAAGAATTGGAAACCGTCCCCGGTATTCCGATGACCGGCCGTGAGGTTGACTGGTACGCCCGCGAGTATCCGCTGGAAACCATGAACATCACCGAGCGCGCGTCCCGGGACTGGTCCAACACCCTGCGCGACCTCCACGCTGAGATGCGTGAGATCCGCAAGGAGCACGACAAGCTCAACAGCAACCTGATCATGGCCGCCCGCGCGACTGCTGAGATGGACCCCACTGCTGAGCCCACCGGCGAGGACATCTCCCAGCTCATCAAGGACAAGGCCCGCCAGCTCGGTTACCTGGAAGTCGGCATCACTTCCTACGACCCCCGGTACGATTACAAGAGCAAGCGCGGCTTCACCATCCTTCCTCACGCCATCTGCCTGTGCTACGAGCAGGACTTCGAGCCTACGCAGACCATCCCCAGCGTTGACGCCGAGATCGTGCACTCCAGCACCTATCGGACCCAGGCTGCGGCTGGCCTCGAGCTCGGCAACTTCATCCGCTCCCTGGGCTACAAGGCCCACGTTGTCCACTCCAGCGACGCCACTGGCCCCGTCATCCCCATGTTCGTGGCCGCCGGCCTCGGCTCTCTGGGCGCCTGCGGATACCTGCTGTCCCCGCACACCGGCAACCGCATGCGGCTGATGATGATCACCACCGACGCCAACGTCACCTATGACGAGCCGGTGGACTATGGCATCCACGCCTTCTGCCAGGTGTGCCAGGTCTGCGTGAACCGCTGCCCCGGCCGCGCGCTCATGCGTGACAAGATCTGGTGGCGCGGAATTGAGAAGAACAAGCTGTACTTCAAGCGCTGCCGCCCGGTGATGGCACGCTACCTTGGCTGTGGCGTCTGCATGAAGGTCTGCCCCATCCAGAAGTATGGCCTCAAGAACGTCATGGAGCACTACGCCGCCACCGGCCAGGTGCTGGGCAAGGGCACCCACGACCTCGAGGGCTACAACCTTGAGGGCAAGGGCTACTTCGGCCCCGGCGAACTCCCGGTCTTCGAGCGTGACTTCTTTGACATGCCCCACGGCAACTCCGACGAGTGGGCTTTCGACGAGATGAAGGAAGTCGCCCGCGAGAACGACGGCGAGATCCCCGACGACATGCTGGAGAACCTCAAGCTGCAGATCCAGCGCGCCATCGAGTTGCAGTCCGGCGACGTGCTGCAGATGATGGCGGAGGACCAAGACTACATCTAGTCCTAACTCCACATCCTGCCAAACCGGCAAAATGGGCCGGCGGGAGCAATCCCGCCGGTCTTTTTCATGTCTGCGTTATACTGCACTGGCCTTCTGCGCCCATGAAATCCGCCCCCTGCTTCGGAGGCTAGGCCATGACCACCGCGAAAAAACTGCTCACCGCTGAAGACCTGCTGGCTTTGCCCGACGACGGCAAACGCCACGAACTGGTCAGGGGAGAACTAATTGAAATGCCGCCGCCGGGAGTAATGCACGGGATTGTTGTTGGCAACTTTGGCTTGCTGTTGAGTGCCTTCGTAAGGCAGAACAACTTGCCTTTCGTCGTCACGTTTGAAGTAGGAATCTACATTGAGCAAGACCCGGATACTGTCCGCGCCGCCGATTTCGCCCTCATATCTCATGAACGTGTCCAGGAGCCGTTGCCGCGAAGAGGGTATGTTGCCGGGCTGATTCCTGATTTGGTGGTGGAAGTGATTTCCCCCGGGTACTCAGCAACGGCGGCTAACGCCCGCGCGCTGATGTGGATCGACGCCGGCGCGCGCCTGGTTCTGACCGCGTACATCGCCGACCGGACGATAGTGGCCAACCGCGATGACGGCACGGTGCAACGATTCGGCGTCAACGACACACTGACTGGCGACCCGGTTCTCGCCGGCTTTGCCTGTCCCGTCGCTGATATCTTCGCCTACTGAACGGCTCATGCTGACCCGACGCGGCAGTGGCGATCCGCCTCCGATGGCAGCCGCACGGTCATATGCCCCCAATAATCATCATCACGTAAAGGAATGTAATTATTTCGGGGGAAGAGTATTGACATCACCAAACCGGGGATTTACCCTTCTCGCAAACTAAGCGTATCTACGCAGTCCAAACAAGGAGGAGGATATGCTAACGATTGGACATGAGGTACGGCGACCCGGCAAGTACCTGGGCGACGCGCCTGTCACCATCCCGGTGCCCGAGGAGCTGGAAACCACTCCCGGCATCCCCATGAACCAGCGCGAAGTTGACTGGTATTCGCGGGAATATCCCGTCGAGACCATGAACATCACCGAGCGCGCTTCCCGCGACTGGGCCAACACCCTGCGCGACCAGCACGCCGAAATGCGTGAGATCCGCAAGGAACACGACAAGCTCAATCGCAACCTGGTTATGGCCGCCCGTCTGACCGGCGAACTGGATCCCACCGCTGATGCCACCGGTGACGACGTCACTGAAGCCATCAAGCAGAAGGCCCGCGAGCTTGGTTTCTGCGAGGTTGGTATCGCCGCCTTTGACATCCGGTACGTGTACCAGAGCAAGAAGGACTGGGTCCGCTTCCCCCACGTCATCTGCCTGGCCTACGAGCAGGACTTCGAGCCCACCCAGACCATCCCCAGCATCGACGCTGAGATCGTCCACTCCAGCACCTACCGCACGGAAGGCGCCGCCGGTCTGGAACTCGGCAACTTCATCCGCAGCCTCGGCTATCGCGCCCAGGTTCACAGCCCCAACGACAACACCGGCCCCTACATTCCGATGTTCGTCGCTGCCGGCCTTGGCCAGCTGGGCGCCTGCGGCTACCTGCTGACTCCCCATGTCGGCTCCCGCTGTCGCATCATGATGATCACCACCGACGCCAACGTCTCTTACGATGAGCCGGTGGACTATGGCATCCACGCCTTCTGCCAGGTGTGCCAGGTCTGCGTGAACCGCTGCCCGGGCCGCGCCCTGATGCGCGACAAGATCTGGTGGCGCGGAATTGAGAAGAACAAGCTGTACTTCAAGCGCTGCCGCCCGGTGATGGCACGCTACCTCGGCTGTGGCGTCTGCATGAAGGTCTGCCCCATCCAGAAGTACGGCATGAAGGCCACCATGGAGCACTACGCCGCCACCGGTCAGGTGCTGGGCAAGGGCACCCACGACCTCGAGGGCTACAACCTTGAGGGTAAGGGCTACTTCGGCCCCGGCGAACTCCCGGTCTTCGAAACCGGCTTCTTTGACATGCCTCACGGCGACACCGGCGAATGGGCCTTCGACCAGTTGAAGGACGCCGCCCGCGCCAACGGCAACGAAATCTCCGACGAAATGCTCGCCGAGTTCAAGACCCAGGTTGTCCGCGGCCTGAACCAGAGCACCGACAACGTCGATATGATGTACGAGGAGGAAGACTACATCTAAACGGTGTAGCCGACCGAATCCGTCGGTTCTTCGGGAACGACGCCATTGGGGGAAGGTGTGTGCCTTCCCCCATTTTTATCGGAAGACCGTCATACCGGCGAGAGCCGGTATCCGGAAAGGATTGAAGAAAATGCTCAGGCGATTGAGGTCGGCGTTTTCCATCGTGGTCGCACTCTCGTTGGTCGGTACATTGGCTTTGGCCGGCGCAGGTGACCCCGGGTCGTCTTCGGCAACAACCGGCGGCGAAAGCATGGCCGTACCCGGCGCGTTGACCGAAAATACCGCCGTCGCCGGCCAGACCTCCAGCAGGCTGGACCGGGCCAGGGACCGGGGACACATCGTCTGCGGCACCACCAAGGTGATCGCTGGGTATAGCTACATAGACGATGCCGGCGCTAACGCCGGGTTCGAAGTTGACCTGTGCCGGGCCGTTGCCGTCGCGGTGTTCAATGACCCCACCGCTGTTGAGTTCCGCATCATCGGCTCCGCCGCTGAGCGCGGTCCTTCCCTGGCTTCGGGAGAACTGGACGTCCTGGCGTGGGTGAACACCTGGACCACCAGCCGCGACGCCACCTGGGGCGGAAACTTCGTCCATACGACGCTATACGACGGACAGGGCTTCGCAGTGCCGGCTTCCCTGGGAGTCGCCAGCGCCTATGAACTGGAGGGCGCATCGGCCTGCGTCGCGCAGGGGACCACCACCGAGCTGAACCTGGAGGACTTCAACCGCCAGTACCAGTTGGGTATGAACGTCGTCACCTTCGAGACCATCGAGGCGTCGATCACGGCTTACATCGCGGGACAATGCGACGTTTACACCACTGACCGCACGTTCCTGAAGGGCGAAATCATAGCCGCCGGTGGCGCCGAAGAAGAACATATCATCCTGCCCGAGACCATCTCCGAAGAACCCATCAGCCTGGCCGTGCCCCACGGCGACGACCAGTGGTTCGACATCGTCAAGTCGGTGGTCGGTATCCTGATCTACTCCGAAGCCTACGACATCAATTCGGCAAACGTGCCTACGACCTCGAACACCGGAAATACTGCGGTTGACCGCCTGTTCGGGTTGGAAGGTTCCTGGGGTCAGGAAACCATGGGCCTCAGCCAAACCGTGGCCCAGGACGTGGTCCGGCAAGTGGGCAACTATGGCGAAGTGTATGAGCGGAATTTCGGCTCCGGCGGATTGGGCATTCCCCGGCCGTCCAACAGCCGCAACGCCCTGTGGGCCGACGCCCCTTGCCAGAATTGCCCCAAGGGAGGGCAGATCTACGCCCCGCCATTCCGCTAGAAACGACGAACACACATCACGCCAAATGAGGAAGGGCGGCGCCGGCGCCGCCCTTCCTTGCTGTCGGGATTGCTTTCCTTCCCTTTACAGTTGCAGGGTACGAGGATCAATCTCGCGGCGCGGCGGCGCGCTGGCGCTGGCCGGTTGGTCTTCGCGGAGATTGGTGATTAGCTCTTCGAAAGCCGTCTGATAATCCGCGTCGCCCCCGGCTTGGCCCGTCAGGTCGAACACCCGGTGCTCTTCTTTCAGCAGACGCGCGCTCCTGGTGCGACCTGACCCCATGACGCCATCGGCATCGACCAGGAACATGGTCCATCGATCCGACGTCTTTTGAAACTCGTGGGCGGCGGTGATGTCGTTGCGGACGGTTTCGCTGTCCAATCCAGCGCCGGTACAAACCACGATAAGGCGGTCGTAGTGCCGAACCCACCGCTCAATCTCCTCTTCGCCCGAAGTGGCGCGACGGTCCACCAGCGGGTTGCCCCGGAAGCTCTCGGCAAACACCCAACTGCGGAGACCCGCCGACCGCAGGCGGCTTTCCAACTCGCGCGCGAAGTCCACGTCCGCGGTGGCGCACGAGATATGCACTTCCATAGTGGAAACCGGGGTGTCCGCTACGGAATCCTGGAGGCCAACCACCGCGGCCGGCACTCCGGAGCCCAGAATGAAAGACTCCGGCAACTTGCCACGAGACCGGAGCAAAGTGTCCAATCCTATCGTGCTGGGAGCGTCGTGTCGGATGTCGTCCAAGCCGACGGCCGCGTCCAGAGCGCAGTTTTGGAACACCGTGTACCCGATCACGCAGTCGCGAAAATCGGCCTCCTCCGTGCCCACGTCGTTGAGGATGGCTTCGTAAAAGTCGGCCCCGTTGAGGATGCAGGACGAAAGGTTAGACCGGGAAAGGTTTGCGCCGTTGAAGCTGGCGCCGGTGAGATTCGCTCCGGTGAAATTGGTTCGATCCAGGTTGGCCCGGTCCAGGTTGGCGTTGGTCAGGTCGGCCCCGGAAAGGTTGGCCTCTGACAACGTGGCCCGGTCCAAGTTCACGCCGGCCAGGTTGGCGTTGCGCAGGTCAGCGCCTCGGAAGTTAGCCCCGGAGGCGATGGCGCGGTTGAAGTTCGCCTCGCGCAGGTCTGCCCGATAGAAATGGGCGTCGTTAAGATAGCCGTTGGAGAGATCCGCGCGGCGCACCATTGCGCCCATGAAGTCTCCGCCCCGCATATCAGCGCCGCGCAGATTTACCATGGGAATCCGCGCATGGCTCATGTAACAAGCGTTGAGATCCATGATTCGATTGGGGTTCTCGTCGCGCCAGGCTGCCACCGCGTCGCGGCCCCGTTTCACAGTTTGGACCAGTTCAATGTCGGCCATTGTTGCAGTCTCCGTGAGGGTTTCAACGGCGATTTTAGCATAAAATCACCTGTGGTAAGGAAGGGTAAGGAACCTGAAATTCATCGGGAGCGAATACGATGCGGACAATCGTCATTAACTCGTCATTCCTGCGAAAGCAGGAATCCAGAAACGCGACGCATCAGTCAACGTGAATAAGGCAAAGATCCCTGGATACCGGCTTTCGCCGGTATGACGGATTGGGAGTTGCGGGGCACCCCAAGTCTGAACAGATACACATGACAATGCTGTTTGCCCACAGCGGCATTGCGACTTATAATGCTGCCGGCGCGTTGGGATGCCCAATCTCTCCGACGCGGTCGGATATACGATGCTGCTGACTATTGATATTGGGAATACGGCCGTTACCATCGGGGTATTCCGCAACAGCGTCGATGGCGATGGCGATTCCAACGGAAACAGTCCGGTCAACCGGCTGTCCACGACGTGCGCCTCCACGATTCGGGCGGCTGGCTGATGAGTACGGCATCCTCCTCAAAAACCTGCTCGAATTCCGAGGCATTCCCACCCAGGAAATCGACGCGGCCTGCATTTGCTCGGTGGTGCCGCCTCTCACCGGAATGTTCGACGACCTTTGCCGCCGGTTCTTCGGCGTCGTTCCCCTCCAGGTTACGTCCCAGATTGATCTGGGGATGCCCATTCGTTACGACAACCCCCGGGACGTGGGCGCCGACCGCATCGTGGACGCGGTGGCGGCGGTGGAGCTGTATGGCGCGCCCATGATTGTAGTGGACTTGGGTACGGCCACCGTTTTCGACGCCGTGTCCCGCGAACGGGAGTACCTCGGCGGAGCCATCGCGCCCGGCATCAACCTGTCCGCCAACGCCCTCTACGACAATACCTCCCTGCTCCGTCGCGTGGAACTGGTCGCGCCGCCGGAAGCGGTGGGACGCAATACCACCGCGGCGTTGCAATCGGGCCTCGTGCTCGGTTACGCCGGTCTCGTGACCGCCATGGTGGACCGCTTCAAGGCGGAAATCGGGTTCGACGCCAAAGTTGTAGGCACCGGCGGCTTGGTGACCGTCATCGCTGACCACGCTCCGGTTTTCGATGACATCAACCAGGAACTGACGCTGGTGGGGCTGGACATAATCTACCGCATGAACTCCGTCGGCGCTCCCGGCACCAGGGCGTTTTGACATTTCATGGTCATTCCAGCGCCCTGTTCGCCATGTCCGCGCCCTATTCGTCATGCCAGCGTCTTATGCGTCATACCCGCACCTTATTCGTCATTCCCGCGAAAGAACGTCACCCCGTACTTGATACGGGGCGGGAATCCAGAACGTCTTTGCAGCAAAGGATAAGTGAGTGATGGAAAGCGCACTTGCCGGCAAGAATATCGTTCTCGGGGTTACGGGCAGCATCGCCTGCTACAAGGCGCTGGACTTGGCCAGCAAACTGGTGCAGGCCGGCGCCAACGTCGAAACCATCCTCAGCTACGGAGCGACCCAGTTTGTAACCCCGCTGGCGTTCCGCAGCCTGACCCACCGGGAGGTGGTCACCGACACTTTCGACGCCGGCTCCGAGCACAGCGTCGAGCACGTCGCCCTGGCCCGTTGGGCCGACATCGTGGTGATCGCACCGGCCACGGTGCATTGTATCGCCAAGCTGGCCGCCGGACTTGCCGACGACCCCCTGACCACCACCGTGATCGCCACGGACGCTCCCCTGCTGGTGGCGCCGGCCATGGACGCCAATATGTACGATCACCCGGCGACCCGGGAGAACATCGCCCGGCTGCGTGCCCGGGGCGTCTTCCTGGTCGGGCCGGCTCCGGGCCGGCTGGCGTCGGGGCTGATGGGTATGGGGCGGCTGGTGGAGCCGGGGGACCTGCTGGGCCACATCGCAGCCGCCCTGGGCAAACACGGCGATCTGGCCGGGCGTCGCGTCATAGTCAGCGCCGGAGGCACCCAGGAAGCCATCGATCCGGTCCGCGTGATCACCAACCACTCTTCGGGCAAGATGGGGTACGCGATAGCGGAAGCGGCGCGGGACCGTGGCGCGGAAGCGGTTTTGGTCGTCGCCCCCACCGCCCTGCGGGATCCGCCTCTGGTGCGCATGGTGCCGGTCCGTTCGGCCCAGGAAATGTGCGACGCCGTCCTGGCGGAAACGCCGGCCGCCGACGCCCTGATCATGGCGGCGGCGGTGGCCGATTATCGCCCAGCCGTCGCGGCCGAGCAGAAGATCAAGAAAACCGCCGCCGATGAAATGTCCATCGACTTGGAAAAGACGACGGACATTCTCGCCACGGCGCGAGGTAATTTTGTACGGGTCGGGTTTTCCGCCGAAAGCGAGAACCTGGAGGCAAACGCCGCCGATAAAGTTCGCCGCAAGGAACTCGACCTCATAGTAGCCAACGATATAACCGAAGAGGGCAGCGGATTCGGGGTGGATACGAACAGAGTTGTGCTAATTGACCGCGAGATGCAAGTCGAGCGGTTGCCGTTACTCACCAAATACGAGGTGGGGCACAGAATTCTGGATCGGGTGGCGGCGCTGTTGAGACCGTGAATTTCGATTACAGCCTGGAAAAACTCAAGGGTGATGTCTTCGGTGGCATCACCACTTCGGTGGTGGGTTTGCCGGTGGCATTGGCCTTCGGAGTCGCATCGGGCCTGGGGCCGACCGCCGGCATGTATGGAGCCATAGCGGTCGGCTTTTTTGCCGCCGTATTTGGCGGAACGCGCTCCCAGATTTCAGGCCCCACCGGGCCAATGTCCATCGCCATGGCCGTCATCGTAACCAGCCATGCCAACAGCCTGGCCGAGGCCTTCACCATCGTGGTGTTAGCCGGTTTGATACAGGCGGCGTTGGGAATCGCGCGCATTGGCCGTTTCGTCGCCTACACCCCATATTCGGTCATATCGGGGTTCATGACGGGCATCGGCGTCATCATCATGATTGTGCAGATCGCTCCGTTCCTGGGTTCCTCGGTGGCCGTGGGCGGAGTCATCGGAGCGGTGAACGCGCTGCCGGACGTGTTCACCAGCGTCAATTTCCACGCGTTGGCGGTGGCGGCGGTCACCCTGGTTGTGGGCATCCTCTGGCCCCGCCAGGCGCGGAAATATCTGCCGGCTCCACTGGCGGCGATGATCGCCGGGTGCGCCATCGGCATCCTGTGGCTCAACGACCTGCCGGTTATCGGAGAGGTCCCCACTGGCCTGCCCGAGTTCCAGGTGCCGACGTTCTCTCTGGGGTTCATCCTCGGCGCGATTGAGCCGGCGCTGGTGCTGGCCCTGCTGGGTTCCATCGACAGCCTGCTCACGTCGCTCATCGCCGACTCCCTGACCCGCACGCGCCACAACCCCAACCGCGAGCTGATCGGACAGGGCATCGGCAACATGGTGGCCGGCCTGATCGGCGGTCTGCCCGGAGCCGGCGCCACGCTGGGCACGGTGGTGAACATCAGGGCCGGCGGCAACAGCCAGCTTTCCGGGGCGATACGGGCGGGCATCCTGCTGACGTTGGTGCTGGGCGTCGGTAGGTACGTTGAGGCGATACCCCACGCGGTCCTGGCCGGCATCCTGATGCGGGTCGGCTACGACATCATGGACTGGCGGTTTGTCACCAGAATCCACCGGGTGCCCAAGGAGCACATGGTGGTGATGGTGATAACTTTCTTCCTCACGGTGTTCCTGGACCTGGTCACGGCCATTGCCATCGGCCTTATCGCCGCCGGGATGGCCAGCGCCCGGCAGTTGGAGCGGCAGGAACTGGACAGCGTGGTGTCCGTGCCGCTGCTGGACCAGAGTTTCCTGCTGGACCGCGACGACGACGTGTTGGACCAGTTCTCGGCGCGGGTGGGTCTGGTGGCCCTGCGGGGCCGATTCTCCGTAGCGTCCTCCAGCAACTTGGTCAGCGCCATTGGGACGGACATCCAGGAGCACGAGGTGGTGATATTCGACTTCACCGAGACCGCCTACATGGACGACAGCGCGGCCATGGTGGTGGAGCAGATGATCGACGTGGCGATGGACGAAGACACGGAACCCATCGTCATGGGTCTAACCGGTTCGGTGGAGCGGAACCTGCGGGCATTGAACACGCTGCACCGGGTGCCGGAAGACCGATTTGTCGAGACACGAGACGAAGCTCGGGAGGTGGCGGAAAAGATTCTGGCCGGCGCGAGATCAGAGCCCAGGCCGCCCGCTGCCCCGACCACCAGTGGAGGATAATGATGCGCATTGGGGTTTTCGTGGGAGCGTCCACCGCCGACCTGATGAGCCTGGAAGAACTCATCGGCCGCATCAAGCAGGCCGAAGCGGACGGATTTGATAGCTTCTGGATACCGCACATCTCGGCCCGGGGCTATGACGCGCTCACGGTGCTGGCCCTCGCCGGGACTCAGACCAGCCGTATCGAATTGGGCGTCGGCGTCGTCCCCACGTACCCCCGGCATCCGGTGGCGCTGGCCCAGCAGGCCCTCACCACGGCGGCGGCCAGCAACGGGCGTTTCGTCCTGGGCATCGGCCCGTCCCACCGTCCGGGCATAGAGGGTAGCTTCGGGCTGTCCTACGACCGGCCCGCGCTGCACACCCGCGAGTACCTGTCCGTGCTGCGCCCGCTGATGGAAGAAGGGCGCGTGCAGTTCTCCGGCGAGTTCTTCAACGTGACCGCCGAGCTGGACGTACCCAACCGTCCCCAGTGCCCGGTGCTGATTTCAGCCCTGGCGCCCCGGATGCTCCGTCTCGCCGGCGAGCGAGCCGACGGCACCATCACCTGGATGGCCGGCCCGCGCACCATACGGGAGCACATCACCCCTCGCATCGGACAGTCGGCTGACGCCAGCGGCCGGGAAACACCCCGCGTCTGCGTCGGTCTGCCCACGGCGGTCTGCGACGACGAGGCGGCCGGCCGGCGTCAAGCGGCGGCCGACTTCGAGCGGTACGGCCAGCTGGTCAACTACCGCCGCGTCCTGGACATCGAAGGCGTCGAAGGCCCCTCCGAGGTGGCCGTGGTCGGCAACGAGGACAGCCTGCGCCGCCAGCTGGAGGAGTTCGCCGCCGGCGGCGCAACCGACTTCATCGCCAACATCTTCACCGTAGGCGACGACGGGGAGTCGAGCGCGCGGACCTATGCGGCGCTGAAGGATTTGGTGGGGAGGGTGTAGGCAGTATGGAATTAGAGGACATTCTGCCCGCTCGTCCTGACCCGGTTGGAGGATGAGCCTCCCTAGGCGATCAGATCCTGCCCTTCCTGTTCATTTCCGTAAAACTACTCCCTTGTCTCCAAGTGGCGGCGTATAACAGCCTTGACGAACTCGGGCAGTTCTTGGCCGTCATTATCTGCCGCCCCCGTCAGTCGTTCATACTCTGAGATTTCTTCACCTGACCAAATAATATCCAAGCGACGAATTTGCCGCATGGCAACATGGGTGTAGTTTTCGGGGAAAGCCCAGTAGCAGGATTGGCAGTTGTTAGCGTCCCGAATTCCCCAATTATCGCAGTGTTCGCAACTCCACGATTTCGCCCGGTTGGCGGATGGGCACAGCAGCATATAGTCGTCCAGATCGTCGGTCAGACCTGCGTCGCCCGCGATTTCAAACGGTATGCGATGATCGACTTGCAGCTCGCGCTCTGGGAAGTCTTCAAGGTAAATGTTGCAGCGTGAACCGAACCGCTCAATCAGCCCGGTTTTGATGGCATTGGAGAATGCTGTCCGGCCCGACAACAAAGCTGACCGCTGTGCTGTCGGGTCTCCGAATCTGTAAGCCCCGATTGACCGGCCATCAGATCCTATGACCCGGAAAGTTTCCAACGGGATGCCGAGTTCGCGGACGTCGCGCGCGCCTCGGGGAGGATGATTGTACCCGTAGAGCTCCCGAAGTTCTTCGGTAGTAACAAAACCATGTTGGAGGATATGGTCTATAACTGTCCTGGGACGGCGTGCGGTTACGCTGTGCAGCAACTCCACGAATTCCGGCGGCAGATTTGTTTCATCCATGTAATTTTGCCTGTACGCTGCCTGAGAGTGCCCAGAAGTCACGACGGCTTGAGTCCATCCGCTTCACAAGAGCCGGAGACAGATACAAAGATTCTACGGTTTCATGGCGCTCGCCGAGCAGTGTGGCCTGGCTGGATTTGCCGGCGTGAATCTCTAGGTGCCGCAGTCCCAGCTCACTCGGAAGGGATTGGCCATGGTGCTTTTCTCCGGTTCGCCCGTCATAGCTGACCAGATAAGAGATGCCGTTCAAATTCATCAACGCCAGTACATCTACTAGCTCATTGTAGGAAAGTCCTCGGTAGTAACGGTTATCTCTGGTAAAAGATATTCCTTGATATGGTGGGTCCAAGTACAGCACGTCTGCGAGTGTAGCGGTCATTATTGATTCTCTGAAGTCCAATGCGGACAGGGATGTCCTGCCGGCCAGTAACTCCGACACGCCGAAAATGTGCCGCCTCATGGTTTCCGGCCTCATGCCGGCACGACGATTATCCGGGGCCTGATTGAACTGCCCGTCCGAGCTATATCGGACCGAACCCTTGACGATGCGCGCCAACAGGTAGAGCAAGTGATGCGGTTCGTGCGTTGCGTTAAACTCGGCGCGGACGCTGGTAAAGTACTTCTTCCTGTCCGCCTGTTGTTCATACCAAAGCCGCTCGTATTCTTTGGCCAAACGTGCAGGGCGTTCCAATATCTCGGACCACAAGGCGATCAAGGGAGCGTTTAGGTCGTTGAGCGCGAATTCGTCGGCAAACCCGTAGGCGGCGGCGGCGATTGAAATGGCTGCCGAACCGCAAAACGGTTCAATCAGCCGGCCGGCGTCGGTCGGTATGTAGGGCAGTATATGGTGCGCGATGCTACGCTTACTGCCCTGGTAAGGAAACGGATGTGGAACCTGGCCGATCATCTTGTCCTTGCCGGCTGGGGGCAAGCCGCCTGTGAGTTGGGATAGGATGCCAATGATAAATCGCTTGTCAACTGAGACACCCATATCGTCAACCCGGCTCAATTCCGGCGGCGCGCAGTCGGGCCTCCAGTTGTGCCACGCGGGCTTCGGCGGAAACCCGGGCGGCCTCAGATTCGGCATGGCTGCGCAGCCATTCGCCCGCTGCCGGGTCATACAGCCGCAGCTCGCTGCCCACCACGCACAAGTCCAATTCCAGCAGTGCGCTGTGACCCCGCAGGATGTCCCCGGCGTCCCGCGCCACCGGCAGCGGTTGGTATGCTCCCGTCGCGTCCAAGACTTCGCCCACCAACAACTCGGGTATCAGCTCTCCGCCTTGGGGGTCAAACCGCCAGTATTCCCGCACCGCCATGGTGGCGTAGCGGTCCCGCTTCCATCCCGCGTCATCCGCAACGGTTCCCTCCGAAGCAATTTCCAGCACGAAGTCCGGCGTCAATCCACCTTCCCGCCACACCCGCCAGGACGGCCGGGGCGGACTTTCCGCCGCGCCGAACACTACCATAATATCCGGCGCCAGCCGCGCTTCGGCGTCGTTCATCCGGTAGAAGACGAACAAGTCGCCGGTAACGTAGACGTCGGGCCGGTTCTGGTAGCGGATTGACAGCGCGCTCTGCACGTAGTGGCGGGCGTTGCCCTGGAGTTCCGATTCGGGCGCTTTTTCCTCTTCGGGATAGACGACGGTGGGGTCTTCGCCGGGCAACAGTGAGTTGCTGGCCGGCAGCCGGGCGGAGGTGGTAGTCATGGCAGATGCCTCCTCGGAGCGGGTACGGGACACCGGGGCGGCGTCCGTTCAGCCCACCGCTTCCTTGAACCGCCGTATCGCCTCAATGTGCTGGTCGGGACCCTTCAGGCCGGCGCGCATGGTGTTGACGGAGAAGTGGGTGGCGCCGGCGTCGCTCCAGTCGGAGGCGAGGCGGTTCCAGTCGTCGGGGTTGTTGCTGTCGGCCAGGGACGCGCGGCCCTCTACACCGATGGCGGACGGGTCCCGCCCGTAGCCCCGGGCCAGCTCGCGCATCTCCTCCAGGCGTTCCCGGCCGGCGCCGTCGGGCTGGAACTGCGGGAACCAGCCGTCTCCCATGCGGGCGATGCGCCGCACCACCTGGGGCGCGCCGCCGCCGAACCAGACGGGGATGGGACGCTGCACGGGCAGCGGGTTGATCCCGGCATGGGTGATCTTGTGATACCGCCCTTCGTAGTTGACCACTTCCTGCGTCCAGAGCATCCGCATGACTTCAATCTGCTCGGCAGAGCGGCGTCCCCGGTTCTCCCAGTTCTCGCCCAGCGCCTCGAACTCAACCTCGTTCCAGCCCACGCCGATGCCCAGCCGCAGGCGGCCGTTGGTCAGGACGTCCACCTCAGCGGTCTGCTTGGCCACCAGGGCGGTTTGACGCTGGGGCAGGATGATGATGCCGGTGCAGAACTCGATCTTCTCGGTCAGGGCGGCCAGGTAGCCGAACATCACAAAGGGTTCGTGGAACATATCGTCCTTGTTGTAAGGGCGGTTCCACTCCTCGCGCTGGGTGTGGTCGGCGCCCAGCACATGGTCGAATACCAGCAGGTGCTCGTAGCCCAGCGATTCAGCTGCCTGGGCGAAGTCCTTCACGGCGATGGGGTCTGCGCCGATTTCGGTTTGGGGAAAGATGGCTCCCAGTTGCATGGTCGTGTCTCCTTGAGTTAGTCGCGGTTCCATCGCGTTGAAATTTCCGGGCCTCCCCGATAGAATGGACTAACGCTGGGGATTAGTCTAGTGGTAAGACGCCTGACTCTGGATCAGGTATCACAGGTTCGAATCCTGTATCCCCAGCCATCCGGTACTGTAGAGCGAACTCGATTTCTCAGGGCCACCTTGCTGGCCTTGGCCGCCGGTTTCCGGTTCCCATCCGGGATCGGGATTGCGTATTCAATCGTGGCGTAGCCCGGCTCAAACCAGATCGCCTTGACGAACCGCTTGCAGATTGCGTTCACGCTCTTGATGTTGTCCTGCTGAAGGTAGGTTCGGACATCCTTGGCGTACGCCATTATCCGTTCCGGGTTGTCCAGGATGACGGCTTCGTCCCCCATCAGGGACTGCGTCTCGGCCCTCTTGCTTTCCTGCTCGGCGATCTGTTCCTGAATTTTTTCGCTCCGTTCGTTCAGCTTGGTGACCGGAATTTTAGCCTCAAGATAGGCGTCGAGCAGCCGGTCCTGTTGCCGGTTCAGCTTTTTGATCTGCTGTTCGATGCTCGCCAGTTGCTGCTGCTGTTTTTCGTTGGTGGGGCTGGCTTCGTGGCGCACGGTGTCGATGAGCGCGCGCAGGTTGTCCTCGACCAGGATGTCGTCAAGGATGGCCTGCATGATGCGGGGAGAGTTCTTTTGTTCCGAGAAGGACGCCATGTCGCAGGCTTCCTTGCCGAAGTCGTCCTTTTTCGCGCAGACGAAGTAGTAGTAGGCGCCGCCTTTGCCGGACTTGATCTTCATCCGGCCGCCGCATTTGGCGCATTTGCCCATGTCGTTGAAGGCGTGTTCGCTGGCCGCGGTTCTGGGGTGTACCACGTCGGGCGCCCGGCTGCGCAGCTTCTGCTGCACCTTGTCGAATTCTTCCGGTGAGACTATGGCGGGATGGGCCGGTTCCCTGGACATGACCCTGGGCTCGCCGGTTTCCTTGTTGACGTCCCACGCCACGTAGCCGGTGTAGGTGCGATTCCTGAGTAGGTTGTGGACCTTGGTTCTGGTGAACCGCTTGCCATCCCTGGTGAGATGGCCCTCGGCGTCGATTTTCCGAGCGATGTCCAGGACGGAGAAGTCTCTGAGGGCCAGGTCCCAGATGCGTCTGGCTACGGGTTCTTGGTCAGGGTCCAGTTCCAGCTTCGGGCGCATCTTGGACCGGTCGCCGGTTGCCGTCCCGCCGTCGGATACTTTGACGATCCGGTAGCCAATCGGCGGTTGTTTGCTCAGGTAGAACCCCCTTTCCGCGGATTCTTTCATGCCGCGCCTGATGTCGCTGGCCATGTTTTCGGAGAAGAACTCGTCGAAGCCGGCGATGATGACGCGCATCAGCTTGCCCATGGCTCCGTCCATCATTGGCTCCATGATGGAGACCACTGGTATCTCGTGTTCTTCGAGCAGGTCCCAGTACCGGATCATGTCCTTGACGTTGCGGGCGAACCGGTTGAGCTTCCACACCAGGACAGCGTCGAAGGGCGGGTTGCTTGCGGTTGCGTCCGCGATCATCTGTTGGAACGCGGGCCGGCGGTCCACCCGGCCGGATTTGGCCTCGTCCAGGTAATACTGGGTGATGACGCCGCCGGTGCGGGCGACGTGCTCTTGCGCTGCGGAACGTTGGCCGGCGATGGAATTCTCGACGTCCTGCTGCTCGCTGGACGTCCGGCCGTAGACCGCGTAACGGGTTGGCTTGTCCCGCTTGGGAGTTGAGTTCATGGGGTCGTCCTCTCCTGTTGGGAACGCCCCTCGCCTGACCGTCACGGAGTGAGACGGATTTACCGTCTGCCGCCGGCTTTGTGCTGGCGCCTCACAGTCGCTGAGCCGGTCTAGGTTGATGCCCAGACGGCTGCGCGGTGCTCAGGCGCGCGCGCCAGTTGGCGAGGTTTGTTCCAGTATGGGCTTTTGCACCTGGGGCAGAATTTCGGCTCTTTCGGCAGTGTCTCGTCGGGAGTGTGAGCGGCTCTCGGAGCCCAGCGGTAGTTGCAACGTCCGCATGAAAATCCGTGGATCAGTATCCGGGCCATTTTGCACCTCGGGGGAACCCCCTATAAATGTTAGTGAAAATCAATGTTCGTGGGGCGGGGGTTCTCCCGGCCCCACGGTAGCATCATCGGGTTGGCAAGTCAACGAATTGGCTGATTACTGGCGCCGTTCTGACGGCGGCGCATGGTCACATAGACTATTATCTGCGATTATGCTATTCTGCTGCCCAGCAACAGGCACCGTCTCAGGCATTGGGTTGGTCAAAATTGGAAGGCCGCCGGAGTCGCATTCCGACGGCCTGGTGAGCCGACCCACAGGGAACCCCGCCCGATGGCGCTCAGTATTGATTGTACCGCAACGCTCCGGCGCTGCCCTACACGAATGCGAGCGCGTCTAATTGGTCTCCCGGATGGCGGTGATTGCCGGGAGGTTTGCGATGAGCCGCAGGAAAGTCGTGCAAGGGAAGAGTGGGCCACCGCCGGCGTCGGAGCCGGTTGTCGCAGGCAACGGCCAATCGCCGGACGGTAGTTCGGGTGACGATGGGGCGGATTCCCTCAATCTGTTCTGGCGGGATTTGATGGCCGACTTGGGCCGGGTGGTGCTTAGCGCGCACGAAGCGGACCCGCACCGTTTCGTGCAACAGAAGGTCGATGGCTCGCGGAAGCGCTACGACTTCGCCGTTGCCCTGCTGATTGTCGCCGGGGCCGCGGCTGTGGTTCTACTCAACTCCGTCGTGTGGTAGCGGCAGATGCTGGCGGTACGCGCCAGCCAGGGCGCTGTCCTGGGGCAGGGGCACCGCGTAATGGACCACGGCTTCCTGGTCTCCCAGCGTGATGTGGCTGATGAGCTTCGACATGAGTTGCCTGGCGTCGGGGACGTTGGCCGGGATTAGGAATGTTTCCGGGTCGGTCGCCATGGCGCGTACCCGGTCCGGGTGGCGTTCTGGGTAGCGCAGCGCTTCCGGGGCGTCGTCCGAGAGCCCGGTGCCGGCGGCGGCCATTTCCTGGGTCAGCATCCTGGTGTTGCTTTCCGTCATCACGGTGTTGGTCACCTGCTGAAGAAGCCACCGTTCCAGCTCGTCGGCTGGCATGGGTAGAGCAGGCCGGGTTTCGGCGCAGACAGGACATTGGTAGGTGAAGATGTCCGTGTTGCCAAGCGGGCGTACCCGGAGTTCGGCGTCGCATCGGCGGCAGCGAATGAGTCCTTCCAGAACGTAGATGGTTGGGCTTTCCAATGTGGTCATGACTGGGATTCCTTTGGGGTGGTTTCGCAGTTCGGGTTGTCTTCCGCTCTGAATATTAACGCAACTACGACCGCGGAAATCTGGGCATTGGCCAGATGACGCATGTTTGCATGGGCTTCACTGGCGGATGCGTTGCCACCAGTATCCGAACCCTAGCACTACCCAAGTTCCTATGGTGCCCAAGGGAACCATTGCATCCATCCCTGCTACGTCCAGCAAAGCACCTACTGCAATGCCAAGTGCGGCAATGCCGCCTATTGCGAATCCGGTCTCGGAGTGCGCTCGTCGGTTTCCAGGATGTTGACGATTGTGTTGGTTGCGTCGCTGAGGAGTTGGTTGTCGTCTTCTTTTGCTCGCGCCTTGGTTAGGTCTCGTACGCTGATTATGATTATTCCAGTATCTTCTCGGATTGTGGTTCCCACGACCACGCCCCCTGCTGCTGTTGCGGTTTCCGTGTCGGCTATGCGTACTGTTGTTGCTATCGCCAGAGGTGCCATGGCTTGACGTGCCATGCTCAAGTGCCCGACGCTTCTTCCTAACTTCGTTCAACGATTTTTTGCTGCCGATGTGCTGTAGCGCCTTTTCGACGTTGTGAAGCAAAACGGAGACGTCACCTTGCGTGGCGTCTTGTCCCGGATTCCCATGGATGACGCGGTTGCGGGCCATTCGGACTTGATGAGCAATCTCCCGGAGCCTGGGATCGTGCTTGCCAATGAAATTTGGCAAATCCGCGATCTCTTTGGCTGGCTTAAGGCCGAGATGACGAGACATGGTTCGTTCGTATATCTTCACCACGTCAAGAGCGATAGCCTGTCTGCTTGATGGCGGCATGATTACATCCAAGAGACGACAAGGGCATCTAGCTCTACATTTCAGCGGTGGTTGGGACACCGTGTCTTGGAGTGTCTGAGGGCTGCTGCCGGTGCTCTGTGGTGGTTCTGTTTCACTTCTCGTGTTCGTCATTCTTGTGGTTGTCTTGGACTATGCTCACCATTTGGCAAGCGCCTTCTGATGAACCTAGTAATCATGTTCGTCTGCTGATTCTCGGTTGACTGGTCCCCGGTTTCTGGTGAGTTTGGCGGTATTGTTTGTTCTAACAGGTTGATGGCAAGATCTTTTATTCGTTCTCGTTCTGGGATGCAATCTAGCCAGCGCTGCGGTATGGCAGATGCGCCGTAGCGGGCACCGAGCACCGCGCCGGCTACTGCTCCGTTGGTGTCGGCGTCGCCGCCTGTGCTGACCATCTCGATCAGCGCGTCTTCGAAGTTGAGTGGCGTGGCTGCGGCCCACAGCCCGCATTGCAGTGCGAGCAGCGTGTGCCCGATCAGTTTCTGGTCTTTTCGTAGCCAGTCAGCGTTCTGTGGAATGGAAGTGCCGTTGGCGATGGCGTCCAGGACATCGGTCGGTATTCCGTCTTTGTGTGCGGTAGCGACCAGGTCGGGGCAGCCATCGGCTATTGCTGCCTGGTAGGTGGCTGCTAAGTCTGGATTGTTGCCGTTGAGTAGCGTGGCGATGGTCGAGTTGATGATGATGCAGGACCACTGGCATGTGGGCGCGTAGTGGGTGACGGCACACGTGATGGCAGAGTCTCTGACTAATAGTTCCGGGTTCTGCCGGTGGGCGATGGCTATGGGTGCGCATCGCATGACGCCGCCGTTGGGCGCGATGGCTCGACGTTCGTAAACAACGCGGGCGGCTTCTGGCACCGGTGTGCCGTTTTCCAGTTCGTGGATAGCAGCTCTCGTGGTCATGCCGATGCCGCGGCCGTTGGTGCGGTACCACGTGATCATGCGCTTGGCGAAGTTTTCGGCGAGGTCGCCTGCTTCTAGCAGGGCCGCTCCGAGCTCGACTGCTTGGGCTAGGTCGTCGTCCATGGGCTCGTTCGCGCGGCTCGGGTCGATTTCGGTGATGCCTTGTGGGTATTGCTTTGCAATGTAGTCGTGCCGCGCGCCTTCCGTTGGACCGCCCAGCGAGTTGCCGGCGGCGAGTCCTAGCAGAACTCCGCTGGCGCGATCGGCAATGCTGGTTGCTTGGGCGATGTGTTTGGCGGTCTCTGGGGCTTGTTGGATTATTCCTGGGTCTTTCATTCTGTCGTTATCCTCGTTGGTGCGTGGCGCAGACTCGTATCTACGGTTTCGTAATTCCAGAAGCGGATGCGTCCGCTTGGTGGCTTCGCAGGTCGCGTTGCCTTCTGCTCTGAATGGTAACGCAATGACGGCTCCGGGCATTTTGCCGACGGCATTGGAAGTCGTATCTGAGAGTAGCGGTGCCGGCTAGAGGATAGCTGTTGCTGCTCCGAATCAAGCCGGCTGCCCCGTTGGTCGGGTTCAGCCGGCGCCGCCGTTGGTCAGCGACGTCTACATTGTGCCGGCGGCGGGCGCTCCCGCGCTACGGGCGGGTGTCATCAATTGGCAGCGAGATGACCCCGAAAGGCGCGGCGCGGCGTGGTGCTTTCCCGTATGGTTGGACAAACGCCGCGGAATGCCCCGTATTTCCGCCGGAAAGGGCCACCGGGCGCGTTCTTCGCCAATTGGGTAGTGATGTATTGGCGGATCTAGGCAGGGCGCTCCCGGCGGCGTTCGCGGGCTGTACGGCTTTATTTTTCGTCCGGCGGTCTGCCGCCTGTCTTTTTCCTGAATTTCCTAATGATGAACAGGATCAGGCTCAATGGTAGCCAAACGAAGTAGCCGATTACCGCTATTGCGAAAAGACCGCCTGCTACGCTCAGTATCGCCTTTCCAATCAGGGCCGTGATCGTCCGCACTTGGGCGATGTATCCATCGAACCACCACTCCATCAGCAGAATGCTGACAATGGGCATGGCTACGGAGAGCGTCCCTAATAGCAGCAGCATTCCCAGTTGGCTTTTCCGCAGCCGATTTAACTGCATCGGTAGGGCGGAAATCCAGTTCGTCACAATTGGGATGGCAGGTACGAGCGTCAGTGCGATCAGTACAGCGAGCACTTGCTCTTGCCACGAGGCGCCCGCGTCGGTGATGTGGGCGTGTCCCGCGCTGAATGTGGCGATTCCGGCTATCCCAGCGAACCCTGTTTCGATTGTTCTACCAGCCTTGGCGAGTGCTCTGATTAGTACAGCTATGCCTGCGTTCCCCGTCAGCATTACGAGGAATGCTACCCGTTGCTCTGTCATGGCGTTCAGCCAGTTGGGCGCATAAGGTTCCCAATTTTGCTTGCTGCTCAGTAAAGCGGCAAGCAGAAGCATCGGGAGGAAGGTCCCGAAGAACAGGATTAGGTACGACTGGCGTGTACCTTGCTCGGTGGTGGTAGGGTTGGTTCCCATCGTAGGCCGCCCATTGCTCATGGCGAATGACTGCCCTACTCACCTCGCCAAGCGTAAGCATTTATTGAGAAAATGCTACCTTTTCGGAACCTGATTTTTCGCGGCAGTTCCGCCGCGAGTTTTTGCGGATTTTCGGTGATTTGGTGCCGCTCGCTTTGCGGCAGCGGTCGTTGCCCCCTTTGTTCTACGCCGGCTCGATTCCTGTTGAGCAAACTACGCACGTGTCGTGAGCTGGCGGCAGTTGGCTTTCGCCCCTGTTATCTTGTTTGGGCGATTCTGCCATTATTGCCGTGAGGGCGTTAAGCAGTTGCTGGCTGGCGATCCCATCGCGCATCAAAGTCACGACCAGTTCGTTCACGTTGACGGGCAGCTCAGCAGTGAGCGCACGGTCCGCAGGCTTTCTTGGTGCTGCTGGGTAAGCAGCATCGGCTTGCTTGTCCAGCCGTATCTGTCCCAGTTCACGGTTGACATACCGCGTTCCCCCGTCGTCACGGCGCTCGTTCTGGTCCCGTGGATTTGAGCGCCAATGCTCTGGACGCTGCATGCGATGGTGTGAATACTTGGTTGGGTAATCCTGCGCGTGACGCTCGTGGCAATTTGGTCGGCATTTATCCCACGGGTTGTGCCGTTCGAGTTCTTGGGAGTCGTATCCAGGAGTAGCGGTGCTAGCAAGCGGATACCTGTTGCGGCTGCGAATCAGGCCGGCTGCCCCGTTAGTCGGTAGCAACCGGCGCCGCCGTTAGTCAGCGACGTCTTCATTGTCCCATCGTCGGACGCTACCGCGCTACGGGCGGGTGTCATCAATTGGCGGCGAGATTATCCCGCAAAGCACGGCGCGGTGTCGCGCTCTCCCGCAGGGTTGGACAACCGCGCTAGGATGCCCCGTATTTTCGCCGGAAAGGGCCACCGGGCGCGTTCTGTGCCAGTCGGGTAGAAGTTGCCTGTTGGAGCGAAACGGCCGTCCCCGGCGGCCTCTGCCGGCTGTCCGAGCTCAGGCGGCTTCGATGCTTTGGAAGGTAGAGCGTCTTGCGGTCACGCCAGAGCGTGTCCAGCTCCGTGACTTCCGCGTTGTAATAGTCCGCCGTCGCCGCCGGCGTTCCTGGTTGGGTGAAGCAGGCAGTGACTGGCGTCGCCACGGCTTCGGCGGTCAGGTTGACGGCGATTCGATAGGGACTGTGCGCTGATTTTACCCACTTTCGGTAGAGTGAGCGGAGTTGGCTGGCAGGCATTGCCGTAGTTTCGCGCAGTTTGGGTTGCACGGAGTGAGCAACGGGGGAGTGGCTAATCCTTGTACTGGCCGTATCCCAAACCGCGCACGTGCGGCTCTTGGTGGAGCAGCAGGCGTAGGCGGGTGAGCTCATCTGGATCCCAGCCCATGGCGTCGGCGACGGCTTCGTCCCACAGGCGGCGCACTTCGCACTCGCCATCGCGGTACTGCGGCACGACCATGTCCTTGGTGCGCTCCCAGCACTCGGCGAGGATGCCGCGGATGCGGGCGTCCTTCACGTCGGGGATGCGAAGGTTGTCCGCTTCCTCTGTGCTGTACGTTGGGAAAACCAGCGTGCGCCCAGGGTTTTCCATCAGTTGGAGTCGACCAGCGGTTGAGTTGATAAATACCGCCAAGGCTTTCGCTCCTTCTGACGTGACTCCAGCTACTGGCATCCACCCATTTCCTACGTATTTGGCGTCGTCCGCAGTTGCGGTGAGGCGGCCGGTGCTGTTGTTCTGTCCAGCGGTGATCAGCAGGTGTCCAGCTTTTGCTGTCATGCTATCAGTGGCTGGATGGCGACCATTGTTCAGTAGGCGTATTTCGTCGTCGTTGTCCTTTGGCGCCCAGTACTCGTCTGGCTGGCTCTGGATGCGCGTTTGCGCATCAGCACCCTTGGATTTCAATATCGGAAAACTTCCAGGAGAACCGGCTGCTGCGCGCTCGTAAGAGCCGCGTAGCAGTTGGCCTGTCGCCTGCGACGACAGGCCAGCCGTTTTTAGCATTTGCATGCTCGCGTCATTGCTGAACTGGTAGGCGGATTCGGCTAGCTCTGGCGAGCGCCAGATAGCGGCTGACCAGTCGCCTGCTTCCATGCGTTCTGCGGGCCAGTAGGATATTTCACCCCAACCGTCGTTGATCTCACCTTCCAAGCATTGGATCAGGCACTCGCACAACGCTTCCGCTTCTCCTTCATCTCTTGGCATACGGTCAAGGTTGACGAACCTAGTTGCAGGGTGCTTGCCTTGGTGCCGGCGCATCACGATGATGCTTTCGTTGATGCCTGTTTGTTGGCTCATGTTGACGTTTCCTGGTTGGTGGCAACTGAGTACTGTGTGGACGTGGAATTCTTTAGTCAGCGCTTTGCGTTCGCTCAAGCCGGATGGTGCCGACAAGGCGACTGTCGGGTTGATCATCGTTACAATACCGGTGTCGGGCTTAGCTATTCGCGCGCCCAGCATCACGAACAACGGCTCGGCCGTTGTTCGTGATGCCATGAGTTGCAATGTGCTGTCTGCTGATGTGGCTTTCTCTTCTAGCCAATCGATCCGTTTGCGCAGCGCTTGCTGGATTTCCTTTGGGAATTTCTCGCCCATCTTGTTCCGACTGGTGAAGGGCTGATTCATGATGATCATTTTGGTGCCGAGCACCTCGGATACCGCTTTGTCCGTTTTCGCGTCCGCGGTGGTGGACATCTGCAATCGGGCAGAGTTGACGACTTCATCTCCGATGTTCAGCTCGTCGCGCCGTGGCACAATGGCTTTCTGGCCCAGCAACTCCAGCGTGCCAGCGGCTACCCGTTGGTTTTCCTGCGGGCCGTAGGGCATCTGGTGCAGCCCCATCTGCTGGTAGCGCACTTCCGTGTTGCCAGCGGTCAGCTGCGCTGCTGCCAGTTGCAGCGACACTGGATTGATGTCCAGTCCCTTGATGGTATCTTCCACTGCCAACCTTTGCAGTCCGGCGATTTCTTCATTGGTGGCGCCGGCTTTCCGGGCGCGCCGCTTCATGTCGGTGAGCATCGCTGCCAGCAGGGTGCCGCTGCCGCAGGCTAGGTCCACCGTCTTGTGCTCTCGCCAGACTTCCGGGTCGCGCCAGTCCACTTCGCCGCAGGCGTCCAGCGTGAGGCGCGCCGCCAGCGATGCGGCAACAGGCCTCGTGAAGTAGGCGCCGTCTGACGCCTGGTTGCCCATCACCTTATTGAACAAGGGGCCGGCGTGATCGGCGCCCATGTCGGCGTAGGCGTGAGCGATGCGCTCCGCTTCGGCGCAGACGACATGCAGCGCTTGGGTCAATCCGGCGATCTTGCCGGTGGATTCCACGGCGTAGATCGCTTCCAGCGCCGGCTCCAACACTGGGTGAAAGTCGTGGCGCATGATGCGCTCCCACTCTCTGGAAAGGTTCCTGACCACGTTCTCGTCGTTCTTCAGCTGGGACAGGTCGCTGATGCCGCTGAGCCATTGGCCGGCGGCAATGCGCTGGTGCAGCATGGCGGCGTTCATCATCAGCAGGGCAGCGATGGTGCAGCCGTCGGCCTGCGCCTTGCGGCTGTCTTCCTTCAGATTGTCCAGCAGGAAGTGGGCATCCAGTGCGCCCTTCAGGTTGTCGGCGCCAAGGCAGCGGGCGGCCTCGCCAACGCCGTACTCCAAGAGGTTCAGGTCCCGCTGCACCCGGTTGCCGGTGAGTCCCGACTTGGTCAGCAGGTTGGCGGTGATGGCGTTGCGGTTGTCGCCGCTGAGTCCGATGGCGTCCAGCATGAGCTGGGCGTGCTTGTCGCCGGCGCTGCGGCGGCTGGCGTTGCGCTTGCGCTGCTCGGGGCCAGGCACCCGGGTGCCGGCGCCCTGGTTGATCATCTCGGTGGCTTTCTTCTTGGTGGCCTGGTAGTCCACCGGCGCCAGTCCGTAGCCCTTGTGGTTCCTGATGCGCGCGGGGCTGTCGCGGCGCAGCTCCTTGCTGCCGTCGGCGTGCCGCTTGCCGGTGATTACCGAGCTCGGCTCTGGCGGCGCTTTGGCGCCGCTGTCTCCTGCCATCGGTTCCGTTGCAGGTTCCGCCGTGGTTGCTGCCGCAACCGGCGCGGATGACGGTATCAGCGTGGGCTGGTTGGGGTCTGCCGGCTTGGGCTCGCTGGGAACTCTGGGCTTGGCGGTCTGCTCGATGACGGACAGCGGTTGCAGGCTCTTTGATGGCGGCTGCTTGCCGTCCAGGATGTCCTCAACGATCTGCGGGACATCCCTGGGGTTACCCACGTGAGCGTAGTACTGGATCCGCTGCTTGGCGTCGTCGGCGATGCCGATGGCGGTAGTCTCTTCTTCCGGCGCCGGCGGCACGTAGACCTTGAGCAGCTCAGCCAGGCTGTCCTCGATCCTGCTGTCGTGGGCGCGCAGGGCCAGCAGTATCTGGCCCAGTTCCTGCCAACCCTCGCCGGGGCTGCTGGTAGCCAGCCAGGTCTCGGCGTCGTGGTCGGCGGGTATCACGATGGGACAGACGATGTAGCCGAGCTCCTTGTTGGGCGCGGTGCGCATGGCTCTGCCGACGGCCTGGATCACGTCCACCGGGCTCTTGCGGGGTTCCAGGAACGCCACGGCGGACAGCGACGGCGCGTCGGTGCCCTCTCCGAAGATGCCGACGTTCAGGATGCCGTGGGGCTGGCTCTCGCTGGCCTGCGCCAGCCGGCGCTTGGCGTCCTCGCGCTTGACGGCGTTGCTGGAAGCGTCCAGGTGCTCCAAGCGATAGTGAGCCGGCGGCTGCCCCGTGCGGTTTTCCTGCATCCATCGTTCCAGCCATTTCCGTACGGTGTCCGATTGCAGTTGCTCGGCCATGGTCTTCGACTTCACCACGGTGTTCATGAAACCGATGCAGGAATTAACCTGCGCTTGGTAGCCATCCGGCTCGTTGGTGGCTCCGGCCATCACCAGCGCCAGCGTCATGCCTTTCAGGAAGTGATCCGTGGTCAGGGCGTTGCGGCCGGTGCGTCCGTGGAGTTTCACGAGCTCGTTGGCGGCTCTGTAGGTGTCGGGGTCGTTGACGCCAAGGGCGATGATGCGATAGTCGGCGAGCCAGCCGTTTCTCACGGCGTCGCGGTACTCCTTGCGGTACAGTTCCACGCCGAAGATGCTCTCATCGTCCATGTTGCGGACGATCCAGTTAGGATTGCGGCTGCTGGGCTGGTTGGTGGTGTCGTACACCCGCGGCGTGGCAGTCTGATAGATGCGGTACTTGGCGGGAAAGCGGTCGTTGTCGTGGCAGACGGTGAAGTCCCGCAGCTTGTCTTCTAGCTTCTTGACGCGGCGCAGTCCGGCGGTACGGTGGGCTTCGTCGGCGACCAGCACGTCGGCGACGGTTCCGCTGGCGGTCAGGGCTTCGGCTATGCGGTGGCTGCTCTGGTAGGTGCCGAAGATCACGTTGATGCGGTTGCCGTAGCGGCTTTCTGCAATCCAGCCGGCGATTTCGCCCGCGTCGGTGGTGACTTGGCCTTTGACGGCGGCGGCGCTGACGTTGCTGCTGTCCATGGTGGGGTCGGCGAGCAGGTTGCGGCTGTCTTCCTTCCGCGGGTCGTAGCCGGCGGTTTCGTCGGAGCAGACGGCCAACGCGCGCAGGTCCCTGACCGTGTGTTGCAGGAACTCGCGTCGTATCTGCGCCACCAGCGCGATGGACGGGCACAGCACCACCGAGACACCGCCGGCGGGTGTCATCTCTTCGATGATGCGCAGCGCGATGCGCGTCTTGCCGGTGCCGCAGGGTAGGATGATTTTGCCGCGGGCCTGGCCGGCGGGCAATCCGCCGCTTTCGGATTGAGCGTGACGGCGCAGCAGGTCAACGCTGCTGGCGACAGCTTCTTTCTGCATGCAGGTACGGGTCTGCCGGCGCGGCTCGCCGTCGGGATTAGGCTGGCAATGCGGGCATGGGGGATCGTTAGCCGGCGCTTGGGCGGCTACCAGGTCGGCGGCTAGGTTGACCTGCTTTACCGGCTTGCCAGTGACGTGGATCATCTGCGTTGCCGGCGCGGCGATGGGGACGTCGCCGTTGGTGACGAGCCAGCGTTCCGCCCAGAAGTCGCCTGACGTGGCGGCTACGAACTTGTCGAGCTCGCCTTTGGCTACGGCGGCGCCGGCTCCGTATTCGTCCAGTTGGCGCGACTTGCACTGGATGGCGACGTACTTGCCGTCGGAGCGTCGGACGGCTACGCAGTCGATGCCGATGTCCTGGCCGGTGGAGCCGGGGAACTCGACCTCGCGTTGCGGCCAATCCGGCCAGGTCCAGCAGTTGCTGACGTCCCATTCCGGGATGACCGGGGCGGTGCCCGCGGTTTCGAGTTCTAGCCACTTGCCGTCAGTGGCCTGCTGGCTCATGGCGGCTACGATGGCGATTGATTCGTTGATGGCGAAATCCGGGGTGTTGGAGTGCATACTCGGTGCCTTTTTGAGATGGTTATAAAGTTTTTGGCCTGAGTGACTGCTTGGCTGTCGTTTCAGGCGAGTTCGGGTCGCTGCTCGAAAAGCGCGGCTGCGGCGCCTGGTAGCTGATTGGCACAGGCAACAAAAAGCCCCGATCCCTCGGAATCGGGGCTTCTCGGCAGCGCTCTGGCGCCGCATTCTAGGCGGCAGGTGTTCGGCGGCCGGCGTGGTGGTCGCAAGGCGCCGGGATTGTCCGGCTATTCGTAGATGCCAACGTAGTTGTACTTGGGCTATGCGCCTGCGCCGCAGCGACTCCCAGTAGCCGTCGGAAACGGCTCTCGCATCGTGGTCGGCTGACTATGCCAGCCAATTGCTAACTGGTATAGTCGGGGCGGAATCCCGCTCAGCGCAGTCGTGAGGTCAGCGAATGGCGATCAGGAAAGATTTTGACGACGTTGCGGCGTCGGGCACAGTTCCCACCGTTGACGGCAAAGCGCTTGACCCGGCGACGGTCGCTGCAATGCTGGACGAACACGCCCGGTTGCGTTCGCTGTTGAACGACGCAATCGCGGCGACGCCCTTGTCTGACGATGACTACTGGATTGGGATGAGCGTTGACGGGATTGCGGTATGTGGTGAATCGCCGGACGCGGTGATGGCGATCATTGACGGCCGGGGCATGGCCGGCGAGACGGTAGTGTTGGAGTTTGTGAGCGCTGAACCGCAAGTAATCGTCCTGTAATAGTTAGCGAGTTCAAGGGCGACTGGCCCTGTTTTTCGGCAATAGTGGAAATGCCGCGGTTTGGTGCTCAGCGTCCTTGTTTGGTACGTCTCACGTGTGGCTTGCTTAAATACGCTGGCTTGCGCCTGTGAGCAAGCCAGCGTATAATGACATTATGCGAGTTCCAGCAGAACATCAAATGCCCCTGCTAGCGGCTGATCAGTGGTGTGAAATTTTCGGTGATGCGGGTGGTGCCCAAGTCGCCGTCAGGCGAGAAATCCAACTTAGGCAGTTTGACGGCTTGCTTACTGTAGCCGGCCGAACTTTCGTGATGGAGTGCAAGCGTTCCGGTTCGCTTTCTGGGACCGCCATGGCCGTAGATCAACTGGTTAGGTACCGCGAGTCCTGCCATGAAACGGTGAGCGTATTGCTGGTGGTGCCTTACATGGGCGCGGCGGCGCGGGCCCACTGCGAACAGAACAGTGTTGCTTGGATGGATCTGTCTGGCAACGCGCGTATCGTGGCTCCCGGTATCTTCTACCAGGATTTGGGGCATCCTAACCGGTTCCGACGTCCGGGGCGACCCGAAAGTGCCTTCGGGCCCAAAGGTTCTCGGGTGGCGCGACAGCTGCTGTTGGACCCGGATGCTCGGTTGCGGCAGCGTACTTTGGCGGAAGCTACGGGTCTCAACGAAGGCCATGTAAGCCGTGTTGTCGGCAAGCTGGTTGACACCGGTTTGGTCGAACGCAGTAGTGAGGGAGCCAAAGTCGTTGACGCGGATATTCTGCTGGACTCTTGGTCTGAGGAGTACCGTTTTGATCGACACACCGTGATTCCGGGTCATGTGGCGGCGCGTTCTGGAGTTGAGTTGGCCGGCTCTCTGGACGAGAGGCTTGATCATATAGGGGTGTCTCATGCTGCCACCGGGTTGCCGGCCGCTTGGTTGCTCACTCGGCACGCTGGGTTCCGGCTGGCCACGGTTTACGTGGCCGACTTCCCATCGGCTGGGATGATGAGTGACTTAGGGTTCAGGGAAGAGCCTAGGGGCGCCAACACTTGGCTGGTGGTTCCTAACGACGATGGAGTGTTCCACGGCGTTTGCCGGGTGGATGGTGTGCAGTGCGCCCACCCGGTACAGGTTTACTTGGACCTGAAGAGCCATCCCGAGCGTTCCCAGGAAGCGGCGGACGAGTTAAGGTCTCAATTGCTATTTGGAGGACACGATGGCAAATAAACCTAGTTACCGGGATGGGTACTCCATCAACGACTTGGATTTGGCAGTCAGTACTTGCCTTTCGGTGTTTACCTTCTTGGGGGACTACAGCGATCAGGTCGTTGTGGTTGGTGGCTTGTCGCCGTATCTGCTGGTGAAGCAGGACGAGTTGCCAATGGGCATGGCCCCCCATGTGGGTACCATGGATCTGGACCTAGGGCTGTCGCTGGCCGTCTTCGACCAAGCGAGCTATCAGGGTTTGACTGAGAGGCTCCGTGATGCGGGATTGCGTCCTGAGCCCAATGACAAAGGCAATGCCAGACTACAGACGTGGGCGCTCAGCGGTGGCGCTTCGGCGAAGGTCGACTTCTTGGTAGCACCTAGTCCAGAAGGTGGACCAGCCGGCAGAATCTGCCACATTGAAGGGGATTTCGGGGCATTCATCATTGAAGGGTTGGACCTGGCGTTCCGAGACCGCCAGTGGGTGAGGCTTGAGGGCTTTACGTTGTCGCAAGAGTATACAGCCTGGGATGTCCCAGTTTGCGGACCAGGGGCATTTACCGTGCTCAAGGCTTTGGCATTCAGGGGGCGAGGTGCGAGAAAGGACGCTTACGACCTGAACTACGTATGGAGTGGCTTGGGCGTGGATGTGGTTAGCGAGTGCTTGTTGCCGCTTTCGGCTGACCCGATTGTTGACAAGGCCTTGGGCATTATTCGAGACTATTTCACCCGGCACGATGGATTGGGTCCAATACGGGCGGCTGAATTCCTACACCAAACTCGTGACGACGCTGTACAGGCTGACGTAGTCGGCAACGCTCGCGAGATCCTGCGGCTGATTGAAGTGGAGGCCTCGCGTAATGGCAATGTGCATTAGGGTTCTGGTGAAGTCTGGATGGTCGTAGGAGCCGTAGCTCCGCTCCAAAGCGGCTCAGGCCGTAGGCGGTCTGTCTGTCAGAAATCTTCCGTAGTGGCTTCTTGCGGTGCCATTTCCAGGTCCACACGCTCCGGGCAATCCACGCTGTTGATGTCGCAGAACCGGCACTCGTGGGCGCTCGGCGTCCTTTGGGGCGGCGTGTCGGACGCCAGCCGCCGTATCAGCGATGCGAGGTTCCGCGCGAACCCGCCTTGCCGGCCAACTTCCGGAACTTCCACCGTGTGGGTGGGGTAGGTTATCTCGCCGGCCAACCGAACGTTCCGATACTGCGGAATCGCCCTGGGCAGCGCGTACATGTAGATCATGACCTGCACGACGTGCCACGGCTGCTCCCGGCCGGTTTTGATGTCGATGATGAGGGTGTCATCGAAGCGGTCGACAATCAGGTCGGGCCTTCCTGCCAGCGTGGCGGATATGCCGCGCAGTCGGAAAGCGTTCTGCCCTTCGACGTGAACGTCGTAGCCGGGTTCTTCCCACTTGGCCTTCTGCTCGTTCAGCAGCGCCGTGTGCTTCAGCAGCCAATCGGCTTGGTTGAAGTCGGACGGCATTCTGGCCCAGTCCTGGTAATGGGCTTTGAGCCAGACGGCCCATTCGCAGGAATTGTCGCCGGTCAGCAGCTTGGGCAGCCAGGTGGCCCAGATGTAGGGGGATTCTCGCGGGGTAGGCAAAACGAAACTCGCGGCGGTGGGGTTGCCGTGAGTCTATGGTTCGCCATGGCCGGCTCGCAATGGCCAAGTGTCACTATTACGGCAGTAGCACGTCGCATTCGCGTGCGCGCCTTTGATATGAGCCTTGGTCGGCTGGTATTCGGAGAATAGCTTGGACCTGCTGGCCTTGTGGTTCTTGGACGCCACTATGTTGTAGGCGCTTGCCGGCGTCACAGATGGTGACGATGCCGCCCCGGCAGCGCCGTGGGTGGTTTGGATAACGGCCCGCCGGTTGTTGTCCGGCGGGCAAGTCGGCGGCGGCCGGGTGTGCGGGTCGCTAGACACCGAGTTGCGCCAGCCGGCCGCCCCAATCATTGTCATTGTAGGGTAGGCGTTTCCGCCTACTGCAACCGCAGCCAGCCCGACCATGGGCCGTACAGGTTCCCGGCGTTCTGCGCCCGCACCCGCGCGTGGTTGCCGTGGTTCGAGTACTGCTTGCACCAACTGTGGGTGAGCGTGACGGACGTGGCGCCGGTTGTACTGTGAACGGTGCCCTTGTTGAGCCCCCGCCGGCACTCCACCTCGTAGCGGGTGATGGCCGCGTTCCCCGTATTGGACGGCGCAGTCCAACTCAGCACCCAGCCGGTCTTGGTCAGGCCCGTCGGCGTGCCCGGATTCCCCAGCGCGCCCACCGACGCTTCCCGCCACTCGGCGTTGCCGTTTGCGTTCACCGCCCGGACGCGCACGTCGTAGGACGTGGCGTTGGTCACGCTGCTGACGGTCTTGCTGGTCGTCGTGGACGTGCCGCCGCTGGTCCAGGTCGTCGCGCTGCTCGTCTTGTACTCGATGTCGTACCGCGTGATGGTAAAGCCGTTGTCCGCCGGCGCGGTCCACGAAAGGATGAGCGTGCCGGCGCCCCGGCTCAGGGTTACGCTGTCAATCCGGGCCGGCGGCGGGTCTAGGGTGCTGAAGGAAGCCGCCGTTGCCACCACGTTCTTGCAGGAGGAGTCGCTGTACGCCGTATAGACGTAGGAGGACATGCTGGCCGTTAGGCCGGTCAGTGCCTCGCTGGTAGCGTGGACGGGGCCGGTGCAGGAAGCGTGGGGCGCGGCGTTGGCCTTGTAGTACCAACTGCCCGGATGCCCGGATATGGTCAGCGTCGCGCTCCAAGCCTTGACATTCGAGGCCGCCAGCGTTGCCGTCGGCGGCTCCGTCGCGGTCACCTTGAACTTCACGGGACCACTTAACTCAGACCAGTTCCCTATCTTTTGGTATGTCTTGTCGCCGATGGACCAGCCATTGCCTGACGGCGTCCGGTCCTCCAATTGAGAGGTCGTGTAGTTCCACTTGTGGGCACTCCCGGGCGAGGCGCCGGGCGCAGTGAGCACCACGTAGTATTTCTGGTTCTTGGCCAGAGCGCAGTCGGAGGTACAGGTGAAGTCGTATTCACCCGCGCTCGTGGGATTGCTGCCGCTCAGCGTCGTCTGCAACGTGCCGGGCTTGCCGTTGGAGTCGCCGTGGATGGCTACGGTCAGGTTTCCCGGCGAACCGCTGGGATCGAAGGCGCTGATGGTGACCGACGTCAGCCGGTAGCCGTACTCGCGGGAGCCGGTGGTGAACTGGCCGCCAACCGGGACATCGCTGGTGACGCCCCGCTGCCCATTACCGGTCTTGCTCAGGTTGCTGACGCTAAATACGTCAATCGCCGGGACATTGCCCATCGTGGCATACGCGGCGACTTTCGAGTAGTGGCAGCCGGCCACCGGATACACGTTGAACCGGTAGTAGGCGCCGGCTCCAGACAGCGCCGGCAGGTTGGTGTCGTCATGCTGGAGCTTGCCGCCGGTAACCGGGCCGCGGCAGCCGTTGGCCCCGTGCTCCTGCGAGTTGGCGTGGGGGATCATGACGTTGGCCCGGTACCACCAGTCGCCGTCGCTCTTGCCCCAGTTGCCCAGGCTCAGCCGCACGCCGCCGCTGACCGGGCTGGCGTCCAGGGTGGGCGCGCCCAGCGTGTCCGCCTTGACCGGGGCTGCGCCCAGCACGCCCGTCGCCCCCGAGTCATCGCCGCCGTTGGCGACGCTGAGGTCGGCGGCGCAGGCATCGTAACTGCCGTAGGCTTTGAACCCCCAAGTGTAGTCACCGACGAGGCCGTTTAGGACGGCGGTGGTCTCGCCCGTTGCCGGCCCCCGGCAGGGCTGGCCGGTGTAGGTGATTAGGTTGCCCGTGGACGAGCTGTAGATGCCGATGGCGCGGTACCACCATTGCCCCGACCAGTGGCTCAGCGTCAGCCCCGCCGAGGTGGAGCCGGTCTCCACGGCCAACTCCGGCACGGTGAAGGTGACGGTAACTCCGAGGATGCCGTCAGCGCAGCCACTGCCGCTGTCTTGGTACGCCTTGTACGTGTATTGCTGCCCCGGGGTGAGGCCGGTGACTGCGGTGGTTGTCCCCGTGGCGACGGTGATGCAGGCGCCGACGCTCGGCGATTCCTGCCGTAGCCGCCAGCCCCTCTTCCAGCGCTGGATAGTGATGTTTGCGCCGGTGGAGTCGAAACTGCTGACGACGAGGCCCGCTCTGGGCGTCTTAAGGGACATGGCCCCGACCAGGTTCCCACAGGTCGAGTCGTCGTACATCAGGAGAACTACCGTGCCTTCAGCCCGCAAGCCCGTGAACTCATGCGATCCGGTGGTCGGGCCGGTGCAGGCGGAAAGATTGACGGGAATATTTGTGGCCGTCTTGCGGTACCAGGGGCCGGTCCACGAGGCGTAGGGACCAATGACCACGTTTGTGGCGTTGTTCTCGATTAGTTGGAGCGGCTGGCCGGTGGTGGTGAACGTCGTGCTGCCCCTCACAAGGTCGGAGTGGCAGTGCTGGTTGGCGTAGGCGGTGAAGGTGTGGGACGCGCCGCTACTGAGGTTGGTGAGATTCACGCTGTCGCCGCTCCCCGCGTCGGTGCAGCCCGTGTAAGGCGCGCTGCCCTTGAACCACCACGCGCCGCTGGAGCCGGAGCGGGTGATGGTGGCCGTGGAGAGGCCGACGTTAGAGTGGGCGAGAGCGGCGTTCTGCGCCGTCACCAACTCGCTGCTGGCGATGGCCGCGCCGCCGCACTCCACGTAGGCCGTTACCGTGTACTCGGTGTTGGGATCCAGGCCGCCGATGGTGGTCTGCCCGCCGTTCACCGGCCCAACGCAATTCACCGACTGCCCGCTCGCGCCGGCGCCGCCCTGTGCGCGGTAGTACCACGCGCCGCCGTAGTTGCTGAGCGTCAGCGTGGCGCCGGTGGTGGTCTCGTTGGTCGTCGTGAGCGTAGGCGGTTCATACGGCCCCGCTGGGTCGGAGTTGCGCCAGCCGCTCCAGCCGGCGTCGTTGCCGGCCCGCACGGCGACGATATAGGTTTTCGCGTTGTCGGCGTCGCTGATGGTAATGCCGGTTCCGGCGTGGCTGTCGGACGCCGCGCTCCAGCTCTGCTTGTTATCTGAGGTGTAGGTAACGTGGTACTTGGTAGCCCCACTGACGGCCGGCCACGACGCCGTGACGGTTCCGTCGGCGCGGGTGATGGTGATGGACGACGGCGCGGCCGGCGGCGATTGCGGCGGCGTGTACGGCCCCGCTGGGTCGGAGTTGCGCCAACCGCTCCAGCCGGCGTCGTTGCCGGCCCGCACGGCGACGATGTAGGTTTTCGCGTTGTCGGCGTCGCTGATGGTAATGCCGGTTCCGGCGTGGCTGTCGGACGCCGCGCTCCAGCTCTGCCGGTTATTCGAGCTGTAGGTGATATGGTACTTTGACGCTCCGCCAGGCGCGTCCCAACTGGCGGTGACCGTCCCATCGGCGCGGGTCAGGGTTACGTTGGCCGGGGCGGCGGGCGGATCCGGGTCAGGCGTCGGTGTCGGTGCCGGATCGGGAGTGTAAGGCCGGCCGGCGCGGAGTTGCGCCAGCCGCTCCACTGAGCGTTGTCGTTGCCGGCCCGCACGGCGACGATGTAGGTTTTCGAGTTGTCGGCGTTGTTGATGGTGATACTGTTGGTAGTGTGGCTATCGGAAGCGGCGCTCCAACTCTGCCGGTTATCGGAACTGTAGGTTACGTGATACTTGGTCGCGCCGGAGACGGCCGGCCAGGACGCGGTGACGGTTCCGTCGGCGCGGGACAGGCTGACGCTGGACGGCGTAGCGGGCGGCGATTGCGCCTCGGCCAGGGGAACGCCGGCGTAGGCCAGCAGCAACGCGGTCCCCAGAAGGGCGGCGATGACGGCAGGCAGTGCAACGGTGGGGCGTCGGGTCAAGTATCCGTTCAGCATGGTCGGTCTCCGGGTCGGTTGGTTGATTGGATAGCGTGGGGCGCGTCTGGCGCGGTTGTTCCGCGATTCTGGCGTGTGCTTGAGACGGTTACTTGGGTGTCGCCGTCACGCTCAATTTGCCGGGAATGTGCCCGCCGCCGCCCCAGGCTCCGTCGTCATCCTGCCGGAATCCGCGGTTGCTGATCAGCCAGCCGGCGTCGGCCGGCTCGTTTACCTGGGCATACGAATGGGCCGTCGCCCAGGTGTAGTGGTGGTCGCCCGACGCTGGGGCGGCCCCTTCCAACACCAGGTGATACGTCGTGTTCGCCGACAGGTCGCATCCCGTGCCGCTGTCGCTGCAACTCCAGGTTACTTCGCCGTTGCTGGTGGGAGTCTGCTGCCCCAGGCTCTTGACCATGGCGTTGGGCAGGTTCTTGCCGTCGCTGGCGACGATGCCGCTGTAGATTTTCGCCGTCAACCCGGTGGGCGAGCCGTGGGGCGCACCCAGGATCACGGTCGCCTGGTTCAGCGTGTAGCCGTCGCTGTTGCCGCCGGTGGTGAAGTGGGTGGAGTGCCGCACCATGGCTTTCATGTGCGGTTCGTGCACGCGGCCCACCTGGTAGGCGTAGGCGCCGGTGGTCTTGTTGAGGTTGCCGACGGTCACGACGCTTCCGGTGGTGAAGGCTGCCGCCGTTGCCATCAGGTTTGAGCAGGCGGCGTCTGCGTACGCCGCGTAGGTGTAGGTGGTTCCCGACGAAAGCCCGGTGAGGTTCACGGTGGCGCTGCTCTGGGCGGCGGAGCAGGAGTCGTCCGGGGCTGCGTTGGCCTTGTAATGCCAGTCTCCGTCGTGGTTGGACAGCGTTATCGTGGCCGTGGTGGGCGCGATGTCGCTGACTGCCAACCTGATGTTCAAGGGGCCGATGGCGTTGGAGTTGCGCCAGCCGCTGTCTCCGTGTTTGTTGCGTCCCCGGACGCCCACCGTGTAGGTCTTGGCGTTGTCGGCGTCGGGGATTTCGATGACGGTGTATCCCTTGCCCACGGGATGGTTCAGGGCAGCCAAGGACCAGCTCTGCCCGCCGTCGGAAGTGTAGGTGACGTGGTAGCTGGTGGCTTGCCAGCCCGACTGCCACTTGGCGGTCAGCTTCTTGTGGCTGCGGGTGAGGGTCACGGACTCGGGGCGGTCGCCGCTGTGCGCCGAGTACGGGGCGGCGGCGGCCGATACCCGGTACTCGCTTTCGCCGGCGGAGTTCTCGGCGCGAACGGCGGCGTGGTAAGCGCGGCTGTTCTGGAGTCCGGTTACGGTCAGGCTGGTGCCCTGCTGATTTTGGGACTTGGTGTACCACTGGGTGTTGCGGACGCTGCTGGCCAGGACGGTGTAGCCGGATGCTCCGTCGACTGCGGGCCACGTGATGGTCATGCTGCCGTCGCCGCGGGTAACGGTTACCTGCGTCGGGCTGTCCGGCGGTTCCGTAGGCGTAGGCGTGGGTGTCGGCGTCGGTTCGGGAGCGTAGGGGCCGGCCGGCGGCGAGTTGCGCCAGCCGCTCCAGCCGGCGTCGTTGCCGGCCCGCACGCCGACGATATACGTCTTGGCGTTGTCGGCGTTGTTGATGGTGATGGCGCTGTTCGGGTGCGACGAGGCCGCCAGCGACCAGCTCTGCTTGTTGTCGGTGCTGTAAGTGACGTGGTACTTGGTCGCCCCGCTCACGTCCGGCCAGTCGGCGGTGACCGTCCCGTCGCCGCGAGTCACGGTTACCGATGACGGCGCGCTCGGCGGATCGGGGTCCGGCGTCGGCGGCGTGTAGGGGCCGATGGCGTCGGAGTTGCGCCAGCCGCTCCACTGGCCGGAGTCATTGCCGGCGCGCACACCAACGATGTACGTCTTGGCGTTGTCGGCGCCGCTGATGGTGATGCTGGTTCCGGTGTGGCTGTCGGACGCCGCGCTCCAACTCTGCTTGTTGTCGGAACTGTAGGTGACGTGGTACTTGGTAGCCCCACTGACGGCCGGCCACGACGCGGTGACGGTTCCGTCGGCGCGGGTCAGGCTAACGCTGGACGGCGTAGCCGGCGGCGATTGCGCCTCAGCTCCGGGGACGCCGGCGTAGGCCAGCAGCAGCGCGCCCCCCACTAGGACGGCGATGATGGTCAGCAGGGCCGCGGCGCGTCGTCCGGTCAAGTATCCGTTCGGCATGGCCAGTCTCCCAATCCACATAATCATTCCCCCGTACGTGGTGTCGGCTGAGCATGGACATCGCCACGTGCAGCAACGCCTCTTCGTTTGCCGCGACCTGCGTGTATGAAATCGGCTCGCCCGTCAGCAGGAGTCACGCTGTCCGGTGGCGGTGTTTCATCTTTTCTCTCGCGGCAGTAGTCGTTCACAGGTTGACGCTGACGGTCCTTCCTGATGGTCCGCTGATCCGGCGCATCTCGATGCTGGCGACGCGCCGCCGCCAACCCACTCCCGCAGGCCAGCGGCGGCGCAGTCTGTCGGCCCTCCCAGACCCACGCCTACGGCGTCGTCGTGAACACAACCTGCACCGGATGGTGGTCGCTGGGCGAGGACCAGGGCCTGCCCGCGGACGACTTGTTGTGACCGTACCCGATGTCCCAACCGCTGTTGGTCGGGTAGGTGGATTCGGTGTTGGCGGTCGCGTAGGCCCAGGCGTAGTCCGACACGCGGGAGCCTGTCGCCACGATGAAGTAGGTGGTGCTTGCCGAGAGACTGCAACCGCTGCCGGAGCAGGTGTAGGTCGTATCGGCCCACGACGCGCTGCTGGGGTCAGTTCCCGTTAGCGTCGCCAGTACCGTGTCGGACGGGCTGCTGCTCGCGCTGTACGTCCCCGCACCATCCATCTGATGCAGCGTAATCGTCAGGGTCGCAGCCGGGTCAATCTGACGGAGCGGCATAGTCACGCTAGACAGGGTGTAACCGTTGGCGCTGCTGCCGGTGGTGAACGCCACTGCCTGCTTGACCGCGCTACTGATGACCGATCCTCCAGCTTTGGCGCTGTTCAGGTTGGTTGCGTATGACGCGCCCGTGGTGAACGGCGTCGCCGTTGCCAGCCGGTTCGCCGTGGTGCATGTGCTGTCGCTGAAAGCCTCGTAGGTGTAAGTCGAGCCGGAGGTCAGGCCCGTCAGATCCTTGGTACTAGTAGCCGAGCTATTGGTGACGGGGCCTTTGCAGGTGTTATCCGGCGCGGCGTTTGCCTTGTAGTACCAGTCGGTGCTGTGGCCGGCGAGTTTGAGCGTCGCCGTGGTGCCGGTGATGCTCGATACGGTCAACTCAACCGCCGTGGTTGTGAAGTAGGCACTGGTGATGAAGTCTGCGTTCGCGCAACCGCTCTTGCTGTATGCCGTGTAGTTGTACGGCGTCCCCTTGGTCAGGCCGCTCAAGGTGACGGGGTTCCTGGTGCTGATAGGCCCCTTGCAAGTGGAGTCCGGCCCGGTGTCCGCGTCGTACCACCACTGCGTTCCCGAATAGTTGGACATGAGCAGATCGGCGCCGTTCTCGCCGATGTTAGATACGCCAATCGTCGGCGTGGTGAACGCCGCCGCCGTTGCCAGCAGCGTCGTGCAGCCGCTGTCGCTGTACGCCGAATAAGTGTAGGCGCTGCCTTTGGTCAAGCCCCTGACGTCCTGGCTTGTCCCGTTGACCGGGCCCTGGCAGGTCGCATCCGGCCCGCTGGTCGCCTTGTAGTACCAGACGCCGGTGTAGTTGTCTATGTTGAGCGTCGCCCCATTGGCGATAACGTCCGACGTAGTCAGGTTGGGGTTCTTCGTCGCCGTGACCTGGAAGAGGCCGGTCCAATTGGTCTGGGTGTTCCAGCCATTGTTGTAATAGACCCTAGCGTCGTCGGCGATGGACCAGCCAAAGCTGCTCGGCGAGTTTGTTTCGGTAGTCGCCGCTGTCGTGTCCCAGAAGTAGGCGTTTTGCGACCCGGAGCCGGTACCCGTTATCACCACGTAGTAGACCGTGCTTCCGGCTACACTGCAAGACCCGGAGCAGGTATAGGTGATTTGGCCGGCACCGGTGGGGGCGTCGCCGACGAGGGAGTAGAGCGCGGAGTTCGCCGGCCGGCCGGCGCCGCTGTCCGCGTGAATCGCCGCATTGAATCCGGTGGGATTTCCGTTATTGTCTCTGAACTTGACGGTCACACTGCGTATCGTGTAGCCGCCCCCGTTATCCCCCGTGGTGAAGCCGATTCCCGCGCCGTAATTGCTGTGGATGTTGACGCCAAAGTTGTCCGATGCTTGGCTTAGGTTGCTGACGCTGGAGCCGGTCGTGAAGTTCAGCGATGCGATTTCGTTCGCGCTAGTGCAACCCGACGCGCTGTATGCCTTGTAGGTATAGGATACGCCCGACGTCAGGCTGCCCAGGTTGGCCGAGGCCGTGCCGGCGGCAACGCTGTGGCAGGTATTGTCGCCGCTGGGAGTGGTGCGCTTGTACCACCACGCGGCGGTGAAGTTGCTGACGGCAATGGTCGCCGTCGTCGTGCCGACGGTCGTTGCGCCCAGGCTCAGCGGGCCAACCAGCGGCACGAATATCTTGGCTTTGCCGCCCGTGTCCCACTGGTTGGTGGCGGTTATCCGTATGTCGTAAGTCTTGCTGTTATCAATGGTGTAAGACGAGTTGCTGCTGTGCGGCAGCGTAACGGTGTGCTTCGTCGCGGTGTCATCCTGGTTGGTCAGTGTGGCGCAACTGGTGTACGACGGCGGAGTGAATGATTGAGTCGTGTCAACTTCGGCGCAATCTATCTGATAGCCGGTGGTATGAGGGTTAGGCGTCCACGACACGGTGATTGAGCCGTTCCCGCGTGTGGCGGTGAGGCCCGTGAGATATTGGATGACCGGATGGATTTCATCCGATACGGTCCAATCGCTGGCGTCTGCCGGAGTTGCGTTGACGGCGCGCACGGCAACCGTGTAGCTCCGATTGCGGCCCAGTTCCACACCTGATTGCTTCTCTTCTGTAATGCTTACGGTGGTTGTCGAACCGGAAGTAACAGTGCCGCATCGCCACCAACTCCAGCCGTTGCTGCTGGAGCAGACGACGTAGTATCCGGTTGCGCCCGTTACCGCCGTCCAGTTGACGTCGATTCTGGGATCCCGGCTGTTTTCGCGGGTTATCGTTCCCAACGTCGGCGCGGTAAGCTTGGTTTGAGACTGCGCCGATGCCATGGACATGGCCATGGCTCCGCCCTGCAACGACGCGCCGCCGGACTGCTGCACCATGTTCAACCAGTTTTCGTTCGGCGCGCGGGACAATTCCGTCCACGGTCCGGGGCCGTTGGCGTTGCGGGAGCGCACCCCCACCTTGTCAATCGTGGCGCTGGTGGTGTAGCGGTGCGAGGTGGTCGTAATGTTGCTGGCCACGGTGATCCAGCCCGACGTGCTGGCCGCCTGGGCCTTTACGTCATAGCCCGTCGCGCCGCTCACGGCGTCCCAGGCAATGTCCATGTACCCGTCGCCGGGCGTTACGCTGAGGTTGTCGGGGCCGGGGATGGGATCGTTGTCAATCTCGGTGACTTCCAGCCAGACGGCGCCGGAGAAATACTCCACGAAGTCCCTGGTGTCGTTAATCACGTCCCGCACGCCGTTGTCCGAGTCGTCATCCTCGGCGGCCACCAGCGTGACGGTTTGGGCGGTGTCCCAGTTCTCCGGCGTGAACGGCACCTTGATCGCCACCGTGCCCGCCGGCTCGCCCTTGAACGTGATGCTGCCGTCGTTGCGGTCCCGCACCGATAGGCCGATACAGATTTCCACGTAAGCGTCGGGCTTGGACGCCAGCTTGACCTGGTAGGTGGCCTCGCCGCCTTCGGGCACCGTCAGGCTGGTGATGGCGTTGCCGCTGCTGTCCTGCACGATGATGCCCGGCGTGGCCGTCGGGGCCGAGGCCGCCGAGTTGCGCCAGCCGCTCCAGCCGGCGCTGTTGCCGGCCCGCACCGCCACGTGGTACGTCTTGCCGTTGTTGGCGGTGATGGTGATGCTGCTGGACGTGTGGCTGTCCGATGCCGCCGTCCACGTCCGCTTGTTGTTGGCGCTGTAGGTTACGTGATACTTCGTCGCCCCGGCCGGCGCGTCCCAACTGGCGGTAATCGTTCCGTCGCCCCGCGTCACCGTCACCGATGCCGGCGCGCCCGGTGCGGTGACGTAGGGGCCGGCCGGATCGGAGTTGCGCCAGCCGCCCCAGCCGGCGGAGTTGCCGGCCCGCACGGCGACGATGTACGTCTTGCCGTTGTCCGTGTTGTTGATGGTAACGTCGCTGTACGGGCGCGCCGAGGTCGCGTGAGACCAGCTCTGCTTGTTGTCCGTGCTGTACGTGACGTGGTACTTGGTGGCCCCGCTCACGTCGGGCCAGTCGGCGGAGACGGTGCCATTGCCCCGCGTCACCGTCACCGAGGGCGGCGTGCCCGGCGGGTTGGGCGCCGGCGTGGGTGTCGGCGTCGGCGTCGGCGTGGGAGTAGGATCGGGGTCGGGCGGCGTGTAGGGGCCGATGGACGGCGAGTTGCGCCAGCCGCTCCACTGCCCGCCATCGTTGCCGGCCCGCACGCCCACGATGTACGTCTTGCCGTTGTCGGCGTTGAACGTGATGCTGTTCGACGTATGGCTGTCCGACGCCGCGCTCCAGCTCTGCCTGTTATCGGAACTGTAGGTAACGTGGTACTTGGTGGCGCCGGAGACGGCCGGCCAGGATGCCGTAACCGTCCCGTCGGCGCGGGTCAGGCTGACGCTGGACGGCGTACCCGGCGGCGATTGCGCCTCGGCTAGGGGAACGCCGGCGTAGGCCAGCACCAGCGCGCCCGCCAGCAGGGCGGCGATGGCAGTCAGCAAGACGGCGGGTCGTCGGGTCAAGTATCCGTTCAGCATTGTCCGTCTCCTAATCTGCGTAATCTCCCGCCCGTTGCCTATCGGCAAGTGTGGGTGCCACTTGGTCCATGCTATCGCGGCCGGTAGTGCAAGCGCGATAGCATTTTATAAGATTATATGCGCGTTTGGAATGATATAGAATCGGATTATGCCCGATAATGGCGTAGTACGTCATTGCCTTTGATATGAGCCTTGGCCTACTGGTGTACGGAGAACAGCCTAGACCTACTGGGTTTGTGGTTCTTGGACGCCACTATCGGGAGTGGTGGCGCGTGGCATGGCGCTGGCGTTGCCGTTCACCCAAGGTATGCAGGTATCCAGCTACGAGAACCACAACGTACTGTCGTTGCCTAGCGTGGAGTTCGCCAGCGGGCAGCGGCCTTTTGCTGGCTTGTCGCGCTGTGTGCGAATGTAGTGGGTAATAGCATACTTGGTGGCGAAGAGGCCGCGCCGTCACAGACGGCGCGGCTGGTGTGCATGGCGCGTTGCGATGTTGCGTTTTTTGAGGGACTCGGGTTACTGCTGGTACCTTGAGTCCAGTTTGACCAAGCTGGTGAATTCTTCGTGTAACCATTTGTCGGGCAGGTACTTCCTGTACGATTTGTCGGCGATTCTCCAGCCGTAACCGCTGGGCTGGTTGACCTCATTGTTGGACAGTGTTGTGTCCACGACGTATGTATTCTCGTACCGACTGGCGTTATCGCTTTGGTTCATCAGTATGAAGTAGTGCGTGCTGGCTGCGAGTTTGCAGCTGTCGCTTGTTGCTTCGTACACGTAGTCCGTGGCTTCGCTGGGGTTGCTGCTTCCTGCGAGTTCGCAGACGGCGACGGCGGATTCGTTTGGTTCGTCGTTTTCTGCTGGGGTGACGATCTTCGCGGTGAAACTGCTCGCGGTGCCTTGCTTAGCCATGAACCTCATGGTGACGCTGTCCAGAATGTACCCCCCGGGGTTGTTGCTCGTTCGGAACCCGACAGCGTACCCGTGCCAGACGCCTTGGCCTAGTGTGTCGGACTCTTTCGCTAGGTTGCTGACGTTGCCACCGATAGGTTGATTAGCATTGGCTGTTGAGAATGTTACCGATGCCAGCCTGCTATTCTCTGGACAATTGGCGGACCCATGCGCCGTATAGGTGTAGGACGTGCTTGATCTGAGGGTATCTATGGCGGCGGATTTCCCCGCTTTCTTGACGCAGTCTATGTTCCCTATGTGATTCTTAAGCCACCATTCGCCATGGTAATGGTTTGAGATCGCTAGGGTCGCGCTGGTGTCTTTCGTTTCGCTTGTGGTCAGCAACGTTGCGCCGGCGTTGCGCCAATGGCTGGTACTGTGGCCGTTGACGGCTTGCACGGCGACGATGTGGTGCTCGTTGACCGAGCTGGACTTCAGCTGGATTTTGGCGCTGGTTTTCTTTTGGTTGCTGTGGATCCTCTTCCAGCTTTTGCCACCGTCGCTGCTGTGGTTGACGTTGTACGCTTTGGCTTTGCTGGCTGCTGACCATGTGGCGTTGATCCTGCTGGTACCGTCAGCCGTAGTGGTCGTAGTCTGTAGGTTGCTGACTGGCTTCGGCAGCGTCGCCGGCCCTGAGTTAGTCCACCCGGAGCAGCCGCCGCTGTTGCAAGCTTGGACTGCGATCCAGTAGGTCTTGTTGGCCTTCGCCTTGATGTGCGCCTTGTTTTTGCCGTAGCCGCTGGCAAGTCTCGTCCAGCTGGCCTTGTTGTTGGCCGAGCCATTCACGTTGTACGAAGTGGCGCCGGACGGCGTGTTCCACGAGAAGTTGACGATGTGGCCTTTGTGCCTCACGTAGACGGCGCTGGGCGCGGATGGTGGGGTGACGGCTGGGTCTACGTAAGGGCCGATGGGCGCTGAGTTGCGCCAGCCGCTCCAGCCGGCGTCGTTGCCGGCGCGCACCGCGACGACGTAGGTCTTGGAATTGGTGGCGTCGAAGGTGATGCTGCTGGACGTGTGGTTGAAGGCGGCTAGGCTCCAGCTCTTCTTGCCGTCGGAGCTGTAGGTGATGTGGTACTTGGTCGCGCCGGAGACGGCATAGCCGCTGGCGGTGACGGTTCCGTCGGCGCGGTTCAGGGTAACGCTGGCTGGCGTGGCCGGTGGCGATTGCGCCTCGGCGTTGCCGGGCGCGAACGCGATGGCTACGGCAACCACGACGGCCAGCGTTGCGCTGGCCATGAGCGTCGCCAAGTGTGGTACTTTCAGTCGTGTCTGCACGATCTTGCTTCTCCTTTGTTGCCTTTTTCGGCAACGAGTCAGGTTGGACGCAAGATCGTAGCAACCGCATCATGGGCAAGCCCGGAGCGACGTCGCCCCAGGGCTGTTGGGCGGGTTATTTGGTGCTGCTTTTCGTATGGCATTTACGCGGCGTTTTTGCCGGTTTTGAGTTCAAAGTTTGGGTTGCTGGGTCGTTGGGTGGTTCCGCTTTCAGGGAGCTGCGCTATCCCGGTATGGATTGCGGCGGACGCGCCACTGGATTGACGGCGGGTTGGGCAAAAGGGCCGGTGCAGCGTGGGCAATGAAAAAGCCCCGCTCCGGGAGGAGCGGGGCAGTTGCGCACGGCTTGGCGTGGCACTGGGCGCCTACGGCTTGGGGCCGGAGATAGCCTCTTCGTGCGTTCGGATTGAACCGTTTGGGGCAATCATTGTCAGTCTGACTGTGGACCGGAAGACGGCGACGTTGCGTCTGATGAACCGGCCTTGGTACGTTTTGCGCTTGTCTTGCTTCGGTTACGCTCTGCGCATCCTGCGCACCGAGTTTGTCCTGGGAGCGCTTTGTTGTTGCACGACTGGCAGATCCCGGCGGCGAGCCGCTCTTTGTAGCGTGCGCTTTCCTGTTTACGGGCTGACTCGCGTTGTTCGGGAGTAATGCTATCGCGTCGCCAGTTTCGCTGGTATTCGCGTTGGTTGGCGCGGCGTTTCGCCGGGTCCGTGGGTTGTGGTTTTCCGGCCAGTTGGACCGTGAGTTGGAAAGTTCGCCCTACAGTATTGGCCGGCCAGCCATTTATTTTTTTCATATCTGGCGGGTTTATTCGGAAGTAAATTTGCCGCAGAAAATCCGTGAAATGAAGGACAGCGCCCGGTACGTGAAAATAGTCGAGTGGTCTGAGGATGACCAGTGCTATGTTGGCAGTGCGCCCGGCCTGATCTACGGCGGTTGCCACGGTGATGACGAGCGGGAGGTTTTCGATCAGCTTTGCTTCATCGTGGAAGAAGCCATTGAACTTTACCGGATAGACGGCAAACCGCTGCCACCGCCCACGTCCGGACGTGACTTGGCCAACAGACTGGAGACCGTACTGTAGCCCGAGTCGCCTACAGCTTGCCGGCGGCGCGCAACTGCCGGCGTACCTTCCCGACGCCTCCGAATTTCAGCCGCAGCAAACCCTTCACGTCCTCCCAGGCGGTGCGAATGATCCGCACGCGCGAGTCGGGATCATCGGTCCAGCGAACCGGCAGCTCCAGGATGGGATAGCCGCATTTTTGCGCCAGGATCAGCAGCTCCGAATCGAAGAACCACCCGTTGTCTTCCACCAGCGGAGCCAGATCGTCGGCGGCGCGACGGCTCACCGCTTTGAAACCGCATTGGGCGTCACGGAACGATGTGAAGAACATGGCGCGAAACAGCAGGCTGTAGCCGCGTGAGGTAATCTCCCGTTTCAATGTCCGCCCGACCACCTGGGAATCGGGGAGCAATCTGGAGCCGATGGCTACGTCGCAACGTCCCTGGGCGATGGCGGACACCATGGGCGGCAGGTGGGCCAGGTCGGTGGACAGGTCAACGTCCATGTAGGCCACAATGTCGGCGGCGCTGTCGGTCCAGGCTCGGCGCAAAGCCCGCCCCCGTCCCCGTTGCTCAAGGCGAATGTAACGCACCTGCGGAAACTCATTGGACAGAGCCTCCGCGGCGTCGAGGGTGCCGTCGATGGAACCGTTGTCAGCGATTACGATGGCCCAATCGTAGTCCGACAGATTGCACCGCATGAAATCGTGCAAACGACGGACGCTCATCGGCAGGGCGCGTTCCTCGTTGAGGCAAGGGATTACTACGTCAAGGGTTGGTGGCATAGCGTGGGATTATATCAGGGCGAGTGGTTTAATTTTCCCGTCATTCCGGCGCAAGCCGGAATCCAGTAGCGTTTTCTGGTCTCCGGCTTGCGCCGGAGTGACGGATTATCCAACGAACCACCTGGATGGGAACGTTGCGCCAAGTTTATAAAATTGACAAACTGAAGAATGCGGTGCTATATTCCGTCTGCTAAACACTTGGCGCAAGCGTGTTCGCAATCTTTGATTTGAGTGCGGCGCGACGGGGTGTTTCAACCCGCGATACACAGGACGGCGACCGGCAACACCATCCCACCGGCACGGGGGAAGGTGTTTTTTATAGCCACGCCGCTCCCTTCATCAGTCAGTATTGATTAGCGCCAGCGGGCAATTCGCAGATTACTGCCGGTTCGGAGGAACCTCCAGATGCAGATGAACGACTTCGTCGTCCGGTTCGCCGGTGAAGGCGGACAGGGCGTCGTTACTTCAGCCGAAGGACTAGCCCAGGCTTCCACCCAGGTAGGTTATCACGCGCTGACCTACGCAACTTTCCCTTCCCAGATTCTCGGTGGCCCGACCTGGACCCAGGCCCGAATTTGTACTGAGCCGATCTTGAGCTCCGGCGACCAGGTGGACGTCTTGGTCGCATTTAACGAAGAAGCCTACGAAACCCATGCTGAGGAAGTCAGGGAAGGCGGCGTGATCATCTACAACGCCGACGACTTCACGATGACCGACCCGAGATCCTTCGGACTGGCCGTCGATACCCTGGCGCGGTCCACCGGCAACAACCGGGCCGCCAACATGGTTGTCATCGGCGCCCTGGCCCAACTGGTCCACATGCCCCAGCAGTACCTGGAAGACTTTGTCGAAGCGCGTTTCCGACGGGGACGCGCCAACGACGATGAGATCATCGAATCCAATATCCAGGCCATGCGGCTGGGCCGCCAGAACGCTGCGGAAAGCGGTTTCGTCCTGGGCGACCTCGCCCCGCCCAACCCACCGGATTACCAGCAGCTCATGCTGAAGGGCAACGAGGCCATCGCCCTGGGAGCGACCCACGCCGGCCTGGAGTTCTATGCGGGCTATCCCATCTCGCCGGCCACCACCATCCTGCTGTGGATGGAGCGCAACCTGGTGGGAGAGGGCAAGTTCGCGTACCAGGTCTCGTCCGAAATCGAGGCTATTACCGCGATACTTGGCGCCGGATACGCCGGCAAAAAGTCAATGACCGCCACCGCCGGCCCCGGCGTCTCCTTGATGAGCGAAGGCTTGGGCTTGGCCTGGATGGCTGAGATCCCACTGGTCGTGGTGGACGTGCAGCGCGGCGGTCCCGCCACCGGTTTGCCCACCAAGACCGAACAATCCGACCTGATGGGTTGTTTGTTCCCGGCCCATGGCGACGTCCGGATGCCCATCATCGCGCCCGGTTCGGTGGAAGAGTGTTTCTACGGGGCGGTGCAGGCGATCAACTGGGCGGAACGCTACCAGGGCCCGGTGATCCTGATGAGTGAGATGTCCATGGCCGAGCGGGTGCAGAACATCCCCAGGCCGGACCTCAGCAAGGTTCACGTGGAAGAAAGGCTGACCTACGAAGGCGGGAACGGCTATCATCGCTATTCCGGCTACGAGTTGTCACCCATGCCTTTGCCCGGCGCCCCCGGCGCTTACGTGGCCAACGGCAGCGAACACGACGAGATGGGCGACACCACGCACTTGCCGAGTCGCCACATTCAAATGACCGAGCGGCGGTTCAGCAAGCTGAAGCTGCTGGAAGAAGACCATTACGAAAGCGACAACACCGACGCGAAAATCGCGCTGATGCCTTGGGGCGGGTCCAAAGGGCCGGTCCGGGAGGCTTACAACGCGCTGCGGGAAGAGGGTATCGACATCGCGTGGTACTTCACGATGTTCTTGCATCCCATTCCGCCCAAGCTGCGCGAAGAGCTTCGTGCGAAAGAGTTGGTCATCGTACCCGAACTGAATTATCAGGGACAGTGGGCCAACATCCTCAGGTTCCACCGGGTCAATTCGACACCCATCACGCAGTACACCGGTTTGCCTTTCAAGGTGAGCGACCTGGTGGCACAGGTCAAACAGATCATGGCTGAACACAGGGAAGGAGCACGGGTATGAGCAAAAAGAACCCGGAATACGACTTTAAATGGTGCCCCGGCTGCGGCGACTTCGGCGTGCGCCGCGCGCTGGAATTCGCCATGATCAACCGGCTGGAGGAAACCGGCCTGCCCATTGAGAACAACGTGGTGGTCGCCGGCATCGGTTGCAGCGGCAACTTGGTTCACCTGCTGGAGGGTGAGCAGCCCTACGGCATCCATGGGATCCACGGGCGCACGTTGCCGGTGGCCATGGGCGTCAAGATGGCCCGGCCCGAACTGAACGTGATCATAGTGGCCGGCGACGGAGACTTCCTCAGCATCGGTGGCGAGCACATCGCGCCCCAGGCGGCCCGTAACGTCAACGTCACCGCCGTCATCATGGACAACGGCGTGTACGGTCTTACCAAAGGCCAGAGTTCCCCCACCACCGAAATGGGCGCGATCACCAGCAGCACCCCCTTCGGCAAAATTGAAGAGGACCTGGATCCGCTGGAACTGTACCTCACGTTGGGCGTCTCGTTCATCGCCTCCGGTTTCTCCGGTCAGCCCCGGGTCTTAGCGCGGCTCATCAACGAGGGCATGAATCACGACGGAATGTCGATGATCCACGTTCAGTCGCCGTGCGTTACCTACAACGACACCTTCCAGTTGATCAAGGGCAACGCCAGGGAAGGCATCGCGCCGGCCCTCTGGGACATACCGGAAGACCATGACTACTCCAGCAAGCAGGCCGCTTACGACCTGGTGCAGCAGGGCGGTCTGCCGGTGGGCATCATCTACAAGGACGAATCCAGGGGTTCTCTGGAAACCAACATGAATAACATCCGGTCCAAGGCGCGAGAGCGGACGACGGAACAATTGATGAACGCATATACGTTCTAACGCCCGGGCTGATACCCTACCAAAACCGCGCCCCCGACCGTTTCGGTCGGGGGCATTTCAATTCCCGGCGCTTGGATCAGCTCAGTAGCTACTTGGCGCAGCTGCGCCGGGAACCAGGTCGGGGCTTTCGGCCGGCATGGACTGGTACTTGGATGGGCACTTCACCAGGATGTTGTCGGTGGCGAAGACCTGACTTTGCGCGTCGTAGTTGCCTTCCAGGATGATCTCGGAGTGGGGATTGAAGAACAAATCCGGCAGGACTCCCACGTAGCTGACCTGCAACCGGGGGCTGCCGGGAGAGACCCCGGGTACGTCGGGCAGTTTGTCGCCCAGGGCGAAATGGGATAGGGTCGAGCCGTCGTCGCGGCGGAAAGTGTCAGACGCAAGGGCCCCGGCAACCCGCAGCGTCTGTCCATCCTGCAACTTGGGGTCGTCCAGGAATTCGCTGACGGTCACGAAGTATAGGGTGTTTCCCGGGAAGGCGGCGTACACCATGTAGGCGACGGCCAGGGCGATTACGCCGGCCAGGATGATAAGCCGGGTCCGATGGCTGCGCCACCCGGTGCGCTCGGCTTCCAAATCGGGTGCATAGGCGACAGTTTCACCCGGTTGATTGGCTGGATATTCGGATTGCATGATTCTAGAGAGAACCTCATTTGAGGATTTGCGGCGTCTATTATACCGGCCCTTCATCCCGATCATCGGCAACCGAAGGCCGGTCGGAGTCGGCCGTCTCCTGAAGATCTCGGAGTTCACGCTGGAACGAACGGCGACGCCACGACATGTACGCGGCGTAGATGAAGAACACTGCCCAGACCACCGCGAACGCGGCAAAAAGAAAGGGCAGGTTGTCGGGTGATGTGTTCATTCTAGTCAGGACGTGTTTCGCGGCGGATTTGGGTCAGGGTATCTTCAGCGCCGCGCAAGGCCATACGCTCGAGGAGCAGGTAAGTGAACAGGGCGAGCATAGTCAGCATGGAGAAAATCAGGATACGGGCCATGATTGGTTCCAGAGAACCCTCGTTTGCCGCCGGACCTATTACCTGCTCAGGGTGAAGAGTCCTCCACCACTTCACTGAGAAGTACACAATGGGCACGTCAACGAAACCGACGATGCCGACCACCGCTGACCATGTTCGCCCCTGCTGGGGAGTCGGCGCATAGTGCCGGATCATTAGGTATGCGACGTAGATAAACCACAAGATGAGAGTCGTGGTAAGCCGAGCATCCCACTGCCACCACGCGTTGAAGATAGGTTTCCCCCAGATAATGCCAGTCAAAAGCGACAGCGTTACGAATATGACACCTACCTCAGCCGATGCGTGCGCGAGTCGATCCCATCCTTCGCTTCGTTTCACCAGAAAGCCTATCCCAGCGACAGCGCAGAGTAGAAAGCCCAAAAATGACAAGATCGAAATCGGGACGTGGACGTACAAGATACGAGAAGCTTGCCCCTGCACCATATCGGGTGGAGCGACTACGAAAATCAGGTAGCCGTCCGCCAGCGTCAGCACGGCAGTCAGAAGCAACAGCCAAAGGCGCGCGTCTCGTACCGCCGCGCGCCAGGATGATCTGCTTTTGGGCTGGCTCGCTATCGCCGCCAAGCTGCGTTATCCCTCGAAAATGAATCCGAAAATCCACGAACATATTACCAAAAAGAGGGCGTCGAACACCACCAGCAGCGGCAGCCATCGGGTCCACACCGCCTGCATCGGCCCTCCCTGTAAAACCAGCGCGGATCCCTCCACCGCGGCGATGATGACGGGCACGACCACCGGGAAGAAGAGCACCGGCAGCAGGATTTCGCGAGATCGGGTCTGCGCCGCCATGCCGGCAAAAAATGTCCCCACGGTGGCGAACCCGACGGTGGCCAGCACGATCACCAGCCCCAGGGCGGGAGACAACGCCGGCAGCCCCAGCATAACGGCAAATACAGGCAGCAGGATGGCCTCGATGACCAGCATGAACACGATGCTGCTCAACACCTTGCCCAGGAAGATGGAGTCGCGGCTGATGGGCGCCGCCAGCAGACCGTCCAGGCCGCCCTGTTCCATCTCGCGGGAAAATGCCCGGTTCATGGCCAGGACTCCGATGAAGGCGTAGGCGACCCAGAGCAAGCCGGGGGCGACGGGTTCCAGGCTTCCGGGTGTCCGGTTCAGGCCAAAGTTGAATACGACGACTACGATCAGCCCGAACACCAGGGCAGAGACTATGGTGTCGCGAGACCGCAGTTCCAGGCGAACGTCTTTCCAGGCGATGGCCAGCGCGCTGCGCACCAGTGCCATAACAGAGCGGGTAGAGGGTGCACCCGAACCGCCCGGCCCAAGCCCTACGCGCCGGGGTCGGTGGATTCGCTAAACAGGAAGTCCATGACTTCCGGGGTGAGGGTTATGGCGCCGGTCTCAGGGTCTTTGGAGATGTCGGGATTTTGGAAGAGCTCGCGTACCTTGGTGAGGATTTCCTCGCGGCCTTCTCGTCGACCTTCCCGTCGGCCTTCCCTCCGGCCTCGTTCCCGGATTTTTTCGCGTTGAGCAGCGCGGATTTCCGATGCCTTCTCAAACAATTTTCGTACTCCCTCGATTAGCCCGGCTAGTGGCAGAATGAAGAGCCAATACAGGTCTTTCACTGCGATTTCAAAGCTCCGGTAGGCCCAGAAGTCGGAGCCTTCCCAGATTTGCAGAATCGCTACGCTGACGCACCCCGCGATGGCGAATCCGCCAACCTGCCACCAAATTCCTCGTTCTGACAGTTCATTCGCGAGGTCCGACAGGTTCATTGTAGCATCCTCAATCCGGTTGCCGTTGCCGCGTCCGCCGGCCCGTCGTAGGCCACCCTGCCGCCGGCCAGCGCCAGCGCTCGACTGGCCCAGGCCAGGCCGACCTCCGCGTTGTGGGTGGTCAGCAGCGCGGACCTCCCGGACGCGGCCCAGTCTCGCAGCAGGTCGCCCAGCGTTTCCAATGACGCCGTGTCCAGGCCAGATTCCGGCTCGTCAAGCAGCAGCACGGCCGGCTTGTGCATGATCGCTCGGGCCATTGACAGCCGTTTTTGCATGCCGTGAGACAGGGTGCGGACGCGCCGGTCGGCTCGGTCGGATAGATTAAGCTGCTCAAGTGCCTGATCGGCGCGACGGCTGTGGTCCGCTACGCCGTACAACTTGCAATAAAAGTCCAGGTTCTCGCGGCAGGTGAGATCGTTATAGAGCATGGTTTGGTGCCCCGCGAATCCCACCAGACGCCTTGCTGCGCCGCCGGTGCGTCCCATGCGCCGGCCGGCGATGTGAACCGATCCGGAGTCAGGGCGCGCCAGGCCGGCGAGAATGCGCAGCAGGGTGGTTTTGCCGGCCCCGTTGGCGCCGAAGAGCACGGCAATCTCTCCCCAGCCGATGGAAAGGTCTATACCGCGCAGCACCGCTCTGTCGCCGTAGTCCTTGCGAACCCCGACGGCGGAGATGGCAGGGACCCCGGAGGACGCGACATTCATGCGGGCGAATCAGCCGTGGCTTTCAAACCGCTCGCGCAGCGCCTTTTTGTCGAACTTGCCCACGCTGGTCTTGGGGATTTCGTCGATGAACACCACATCGTCGGGCAGCCACCAGCGAGCAAAGTCGGGCCGGATGAAATCGAGGATGGCATCTTTGGTCAACTGCGCCGAAGTGTCGGCGCGAGACACCACGCACGCCAGGGGCCGTTCCTGCCATTGAGCGTGTGGTATGGCGATCACGGCGGCTTCCAGCACGTCGGGATGGGCCATGATCGCGGACTCCAGGTCCACGGAGGAGATCCACTCGCCGCCGCTTTTCACCATGTCCTTCACCCGGTCCACGATCTGGATGTAGCCGTCAGGGTCGATGGCGGCGATGTCGCCGCTGTGATACCAGCCGTCGATGAAGGTCTCAGCGCTGCGCTCGTCGTTCACGTATTCGTCGGCGACCCACGGGCCGCGGAACCAAAGCTCGCCGCGCTGCTCGCCGTTCCACTCGGCGGTTTCGCCGTTTTCGTCCACCAGCTTCATCTCGATGCCGGGAGCGATTACGCCCTGTTTGGCGGAAAGGGCCAATTGTTCCGTATCGGAAAGGTCGTCCAGCCAGGTGCGCCGTCGGTTCACCGAAATAAGAGGCGCGGCCTCGGTCATGCCATAAGCATGGACCATCTCAACGCCCAGCTGTTCCCGATACGCTTGCAATATCGCCAGGGGAACGGCGGAACCGCCGCTGATAATCTGTTTCAGGGAAGAGAGGTCGTATTCGACGCCGGAACGCTGGAGATAGTCCAGTACGCCGATCCAGATGGTGGGCACGCCGGCGCTGAAGGTCACCCCTTCGCTCTCCACCAGTTCGCAGATTACCCTGGGGTCGGGACGAACGCCGGGAAAAATCTGGTCGGCGCCAACCATGGTCGAGCTGTAGGGCAGGCCCCAACAGTTGGCGTGGAACATGGGGACGATGGCCATGACCCGGTCCCGCTCGGACAGGGCCAGCACGTCCACGGCGGACGAGGCCATGGAATGAAGATACACCGCCCGGTGGGAGTAGGCGACCCCTTTGGGCAGGCCCGTGGTGGCCGAGGTGTAGCACAGGCCCATGGTGGCGTATTCGTCCACGTTTGCCGGGCTGTACTCTGCGGATGCCGCATCCAGGATGGTTTCGTAGGCGACGGCATTGGGCAGCGTGGTGGATACTTCGGCCGGCTCGGCTAGGATCACGAAATGCTGCACGGTGGTCAGGCGGTCGGCGATGGCTTCGATCAACGGTACGAGGTCCGGATCGACCAGCAGCGCCTTGTCGCCGGCGTGGTTGATGATGTACGCCATGTCGTCGGGCGCCAAGCGGATGTTGATGGTATGCACTACGGCGCCAATGGTGGGCGGCGCGAAATAGGCTTCCAGGTGCCGATAGTTGTTCCAGGCGAATGTCCCCACCCGGTCGCCTTTGCCAACCCCCAATTCCCGGAGCGCGTTGCCTAACCGGGCCGTGCGGGCGAACATATCGGCGTAGGTGTAGCGGTGCGTGCCTTCGCCCACGCGGGTGATGATGTGCTTATTGGGAAACTGGTTCGCCGCCCGTTCCAGGATACGGTGGGCCAACAAATCGTAGTGCATCGTCATGGCAGGCTCCTTTACCGTTAGAGTTTATCCCCGGGCCGGCTTACCCATAAGTATGGACAAAAGGCCGCCATTTATTCAGCGGTCACCCTCCGCTGCCTGTTTCAAGAGCGGCTTGACCGTTTCGTCCGCAATGACAATGAGGTGTCCTTTTGCCCTGCTTAGCGTCGTATATAGATACCTTCGTGCTAATTCTTCGTCGTCCTCCAAACCTACAAGCGCCACAATTACGTCGCTTTCCATCCCTTGAAAGAAAGGCGCATAGCAATAGTTGAGCTTGCTGTTAGACAAATTCGCGTGGTCATGGCTCATGTCATGCAATTGCCACCCACCGTATTCTTCCTTCCCCTTGGTTCTCGCTAACCAGATATCGTACGGGCACGGCCCCAAGATAATGATGCGTCCAGGCGGCACGTGTTGTTTTCGCAACGCTTCAGCGGATTTCTCTAACTCGTCCTGCATGCCTTGTAAATGTTTGACGTACCTGATGACTACCTTGGGTCCCTCTATTTGCCAATCCGGATCCATCTTGTACGTCCTCGGATCAGCCAATCCGGCAAAGGTGTCGAAGATTGGCCCCGTGTTGCGACAATTTGTTCCCAAAGTTAACATCGGCGGACTTGCCACATTGTATCGCTGACACAGTTCATCCCTTAGATCGACCGACCTACTTGCGGCAAGCAGGTTCTGATTGGCAAAATCGCCGAACATTGCCCACTTCCCACCGGCCAATCCTCCGACCAGCAGCCCGTCCACTAATGGCAGGCTCCACCCGTCAATGAAACTCTGAGCCTCATCAACAATGAGGTAGTCAAAAGGTGGCTTACGTCCAGAGGAGGTGAAGACATTCACTACCTGTTTCGCCCACTTTTCTTTATCGTTTCGCAGCCTGTCCCATTCCCCTTGTTTTGCATCATCCCAAAGCGCTGATCCATCTATGATAGGTCCTACGCCGCCGGAAAAACTGCCGATTGTCCGACGCCACTCATTCCAATATTGTTTCCATTCAGAACCGTCTTCTTCAAAGAAGCAGCTTAAGAACTCTTCCACATCATTGGTGTTCATATTAACGTTGTGTGGCAATCTTTTTTTCTTCATCCAAGCGCCTAAGTGGAAGTCATAGCCAAGTCCCACCTGCAACAGAACCCGCTGCCCGGCATCTGCCCGTTTACGAGCCAGCTCCAGCGCCAAGATTGTCTTGCCCGTGCCCGCTCCACCGTAAACCATCAACCGATCGTTTCCTATTCCCGCTTCGAGTATCCGGGCTTGCTGGTCGGTCAGTTTCACCACATGATCGTTGATGTTGTTCAGGTTGCCTTTGGTAACTTTGATGTAAGTCCCGTCCAAATCCGCCGGCAGCAGCAGTTCTCTCAGTTTGTCTTTCACATCCCCGACCAAGGGCGTGTTGAATGGCCCGCTCAGCAAGTCTCTGAGCTTCCTTCCGGAAGCTCGCAACTTGCGCGTGGCAAAAGCCCCCAATTCCTCGTTCAACTTGCTGTCATCGCTCAATGTATTATGATCCAGGAACAGCCAATTTTCCGATTTCGCTTCGGCTTTTAGGCGGCGGATTGTGCTTTTTGGAATGTCCGGGTTTGCCAATAACAAAGCGAATTCATACCGGAGACTACCCGCGATTTTTTGACAGTCTTCCGTCACGCGGCTTGGTAGGGCATTCTCGGCATGGTTCTTCAGGGCGTACATGCCGCTGCGCGCCTGCTCAATTGGATCATCCGTGGGTTTGCGCTTACCGTCGTACCATTGGTTATCCGTCCGCGAATAGCGCCCCCCCTTCACCTCAAGGTATATAACTGATGGCCCGGTAAGTATCACGAAGTCAAGCTCTCTTGCATTTCGGTTCCTGCCTTGCGGCACATGAGCCGAATGGATTACAACCCAATCCTCTGGGCCGGACTGCAGCTTCCGGAACACCTCGCGCTCTTCATCGTTGGCTTCGGCACGAATTTTCTGGGGTATCATATTTGCCATTTCGCTATCCCCTCCGAATCTAAATTGTTACCGTTGCACAGTTCAGTCGATACCCTACGGATGTTTGATGCTGACCCCGCCGTCAATCGCCCAGGTCTGCCCCGTTACGTACGACGCTGCGGGTGACGCCAGGTACACCGCAAGATAACCCACTTCAATCAGGCGGCCAACGCGGGCTAGCGGAACGGTCTCCCCGGCTCCGGCGTCACGGGCGGCGAAGGCTTCTTCAGACATCTGCTCCGGGTCGGGGAACGAGCCTGGGGCAATGGCGTTGCAGCGGATTCCGAAGGGCGCCCACTCTTGGGCCACCACCTCGGTGAAACGCATCAGGCCGGCCTTGGCGGCGTCGTAAGCGGCGGACATAGGGCGGCCGCGGAATGAGGCCCAGCCGCTGATGTTGATGACGTTGCCCTGGCCCCGCTCCAGCAGATGCGGACCCACGGCGCGGCAACCCTGGAAAGCCTCGGTCAGGTTGATGTCAACGATGCTGTGCCACTCCGTTTCGGTCATGCCGGGAATGTCGCTGCCCGGCAGTTGTACCACGGGCTTGCGGATAGCGTCCCCAACACAGTTGACCAGCGTATCGATGTGGCCGAACTCGGCAATGGTTTGCGCAACGATGGCGTCGGTATCGGCGGCGGTGGTGGCGTCGCCGGTCAGCGGCAGGCACCGTTGCCCCAGGGCGCTAACTTCCTCGGCAACCCTGTTGACGCCGGTGGAAGTCAGGCCGGTGACCGCCACGTCAGCGCCAGCCTGGGCAAACGCCAACGCAATACCCTTCCCGATGCCGCGCCCCGCGCCCACCAGCAGGACTTTCTGGCCCGAAACATCAAATATATCCAAGCTCATAGCAACGCTCCTGCGGAATGGCGGACGCCATTGAGAGTTCCGACAATGGTGCCACATCCCAATGGGTTGGGCAACCGCCGGCCTGTCCAACCAACCCGGGCCACTTACGCAATTTCGCATGGTACCCCGCACGTGGGTAAAACCATCGTACAATCCCAAACGAAAAGGGGCGGCCCGATTCCGGCCCCAAAGCTTGTCATTCGCGCTAGGACAAGCCGAAAATCGCCGGTTTATTTTGCAGGGGGCGAACCCGTGATGTCCTCCTTTGTCATTTCAAAAGGCGCATCCGAACCTGTCACACGCTCCAGTCCTTCGCTTTCAATAGTATCTTTGTACCTGTCGGTCGCAATAAAGGTGAGACGGCCTGCATCATCCAGCTCTGCAATTCCCGGCTCTCCAGGACGCGTCCAGAGAGTATCTCCATATTGCGACGGGTAACCCTCCTGTTTCGTCCTGCCGTCCAGGAACAAGACGTAATCTTCATCCGCAGTCAGGTCCAGTACGTCGTACGTGGAGGACTCGGAGCCGCCGCCAGCCAACGCAGTCTTGTACCCAACCGACGTTACGACGTACATGATGTCGCCCGACTCTCCATCTCCCCTCAACGCTTCCGTAATCCGGAAGCGGCGGAATTTCTCCGTCACCGAGCCAACAACCGTTCCGTCATCCGCGGTAACAGTCGGAATCTCATGAGTCTCCTCATCCAGGTACGTCGCCACCAAAATCCGTTCGGAAGCGCTGAGCAGAGATGCAGCATCCCGGTAATCCTGCCAAGATCCTGATGAACCCTCGGACCCCATCAGGCTGTACGCCACAAAGACCCCGCCCAGCGAGGCAAACAACAGCACGGGTATGCTGACGCCAAGCATCAACTTTTTGCTAACCACGATTGATCTCCTTTTGTCAGTAGTTGCAATCAACGGGGTAGGACGAATGACTGTACCGGTCATTGACGCCGCACTCGTCGTCCAACTGCACTTGGTAAATGTCCCCCACTGTGTCCCTGACATCCATGATCGCGGGCGCGTGAAGGCTGTGGCTCAGACCAATATAATGCCCCAACTCATGCGTGGCCACGTCACGCTTGATCGCATATGCAGCATCATCCGGCACCTGCCCACTGTTGATGAAAGCGTATGTGTACGAACGCTTCCCGAAATTGAAACAACGCCAATCCGTGCGACCGTAGGGACGGCTGTTCCCTATATTCTCGACGCCAATTGTGTGCGCGGTCTGACCGGTGTCGTAGTCAAAGTCGACCGGAGTATCGGAACTGTTCCAGTCATATATGGCGGCGTTGAACGCCGGCAAACTTCGGTCAGAAGCCGCACTGCCGGCCCGGCGTGGCGAACCGGATTGGCGATAGGGTAAAATCGGGCAACACGTTGATTGGAATATGAGGTGCGGGATATGCCCAGGGAGAGCAATCGGGTCGTGTACCCGCCGGAGGGGTGGACGAATTCTCTGACCGCCGAGTACGTCGGGCCGGACCGATTCGGCAACGGGGAGGTCTTTGACGCCCGGCTGGGCGGTGAGCCTCTGGTACGGCTGATCTTCGACCAGCGGGACGATGAGATCACGGTGCGCTGCCTGCGGTGCCCGGAGCAGTCCCAGGCCTTTGGCCGATTTATGGCCCATCCGATGATCGGCATCGTCAGCATCAACGCCACCGCGCTGCTGGTGCCGATGAACACCCCCCGCATCATGAAGCACCTGGCCGACGTCCATGAAGAGACGCTGAACGGCATGGACGGCATGGATCTTTTCAACTGTTTGCTGGATAGCTGCGGACTGTAGGGTTAGCGACTCCCGATTCACGTCGAATGCAAGGCGCCGGGTGGCTTGCCGAGATATTCCGTCTTTTGAAAACGGCCTATGCCCTGGGAGATTCGCTACTACATAGCGCCAAACGGAAGGTGTCCGTATGAAGATTGGTTTGTCGATCTCGACGCAACGGTACAAGACTATATCGCCGACATGTTGGATCGCATGACGGAAAATCAAAATCTAGGAGATTGTCCGTTGATGCGAAATGGGGAAGGGCTCAGAGAACGTCGTTTGCACGCTCGCGGTGGGTGGCGGATTTATCTTATCCTAGAGGAGCAGCAGATAATCCTGTTTTGGGGCGGCAAGAAGGAAGATCAAAACCGGGACATCAGTCGGGCAAGACGCTATTTGAGAGAATACCCGGAGTGAGACTATGCCTTTGCTTGACCACGACACTGCCATGCGCGAGCAATACCGTCGCAGCCCGGATTTGAAAGAGTTGCAGTATGGAAGAGCGCTGGATTACCTGATGAGCGGGAGCGAACCGGAAGTCAGAATTGCCTATCGGATTCTGCGCCGCATGAATTACACCGATAAGGAAATCGACGACTTGCGACAACAGACGCAGGCAATCGGTGGAGGTTCCATGAATTACGACTACATAATCGTCGGCGGCGGTTCCGCCGGCTGTACGCTAGCGGCGCGGCTGACCGAAGATCCCGATGTATCAGTGCTCCTGCTGGAGGCCGGGCCGGACTACCCCGACTTCGAACACCTGCCCATTGACCTGAAGAACGGCAACAACGTCTGGCGTTCCGCATATGGCCCGCACAGTTGGGGTTACCTTGCCAAGGGCACTCCACAGCAGGAAGAGCCCATCATCATCCCCCGCGGCAAGGCCATGGGCGGCTCCAGCAGCATCAACGGACAGGTGTTGTTCCGCGGGGTGCCCGAGGACTACGATAACTGGGCGGTGTGGGGCAACGACGAATGGTCCTTCACCAAGGTGCTGCCGTATTTCCGACGTCTTGAAAACGATCTGGACTTCGGTGGCGACGATTTCCATGGCAATAGCGGCCCGATCCCGGTCCGGCGTTACAAGCGCGAAGAATGGCTGCCCGTGGCCGAGGCTTTTTACGACACCTGTCGTGCCCTGGGCTTCCCCGCAGACGCCGACCAGAACCATCCCGATTCCAATGGCATCGCGGCGCGGCCCCTGAACAACATCGACGGGGTGCGAATGAGCACATCGTTGACTTACCTGTCCATGTCCCGACACCGGCTTAACCTGACGGTGCGGGGCAACGTGGTGACCCGCCGGGTGCTCTTCGACGACAAAACCGCCATCGGCGTCGAGGCGGACAGCGGCGGCGAGATTTTCCAGGTGTACGGAGAACAGATCATCCTCAGCGCCGGAGCCATCGCCTCGCCGCAGATCCTGTTGCTGTCGGGGGTTGGCCCGGCCGATCACCTACGGGAGATGGGCATTCCGGTGATTCACGAACTCTCCGGCGTGGGCGAGAACCTGCGGGATCACCCGGCGGTGTTCAGCCTGTTTCGCGGCATCGGAGACCCGCCGGAACTGGACGCCCCGAGCATCCAGGTGGGCCTGCGCTACAGCCCGGAGGGAACCGGAACGCGCGGAGATATCCAGCTGTCGCCAATCCTTATGACCAGCGAGCACCGCCCGGCCAGCGTCAACATCGAGTCCGATGATTTTCACTTCGGGTTCAGCGCGGCGTTGCAGAATGCGGCCACTGCCGGACGCCTCCGGCTGGCATCCACCGACCCCCACGTGCAGCCCGATCTGTTCTACGACTACCTCTCCGACCCGGTGGACCGGCAGCGGATGCGCTCGGCGGTTCGCTTGGCCTTGCAGATAGCGGAGCAGCCAACTTTCCGGCAATTCGTGGCCGAGCGGTTGTCTCCCACCGATGAAGACCTGGCCTCCGACGCGGCATTGGACCAGTGGATGCTGCGCAACGCCTACACCCAGCACCATTCCTCCGGCACCTGCAAGATGGGGCCCGGTTCGGATCTGGACGCGGTGGTGGACCAGTATTGCCGGATCTACGGGATGCGGAACATCAGAGTGGTGGACGCCTCGGTGATGCCCGACGTGATCCGCGCCAACACCAACGCCACCACCATCATGATTGCCGAGCGCGTGGCGGACTTTATCAAGGAAGGCAACTAACGCCGGTTGACCGCGAGGCGCACGATGACTACCCCCGCAACCGGAATCAAGATGCTGCCCTACCGCAAGATGGGCGAGATTGACTACGACAATTTGGAGTTCGATGCCAGTGAGCCGGTGAGGAAACCCGACGCCATGGAGCAGAATCTGGAGCAGGATGAAATCCTCGGCGTGATGCGGGCGCGGTTCACCGACTTCAACCGCAGGCCTGACGTTTTTCTGGACCGGGACACCAACATTTGCTACGACCCCGCTAACCTGAACGTGCGGGTGTCCCCGGACATCTATCTGGCCTTTGGCGTTGATGCCCGAGCGATACGCCCGCGGCATCTTTACCTGCCGTGGGAAGTGGGCAAGCCCCCGGATTTGGCTATCGAAGTGGCTTCCCATTCTACCGGCAGAGAGGACGTGCGCCACAAACCCGACATCTACGCGCGCATTGGCGTGCTGGAATACTGGCGGTTTGATCCTACCGGAGGCCGGTATCACGGGAGTCCGCTGTACGGCGGGCGACTGGAAGATGGAGAGTACCGCGGCATTGAACTGACCACGGAACCCGACGGCATCCTCAAAGGGTACAGTGCGGTTATGGAATTGTGCCTCTGCTGGGATCAGGGCTGGCCGCGGTTCTACGACCCGGTGACCGAAACCTACCTGGAGGGCTGGCGGGAAGTGTGGGCCGCGCGGTTGGCCGCCGAAGCGGAACTGGACGCGATGCGTTTGGAAAACGAGCGGCTGCGAGAACAACTGCGCCGCCTGGAAGCCGGAACAGAAAGCTAGCGTCGCTGCCTCTCCGGCAAGTGCGCTAAAATGTTGCCCACAATAATAATCGTAAGAGGAAGGCGAAAGAAGATGGCTACTCTCGCAACACGTATCGAACGCGACTCCATGGGCGAAATGGAGGTTCCTGCCGACGCTCTCTACGGCGCGTCCACCATGCGGGCCGTGCTCAACTTCCCCATCAGCGACCTCCGCTTCCCACGGCAGTTCATCCGCGCTTTGGGTCTCATCAAGTTGGCGGCGGCGCGGACCAATATGGACCTGGGAGTCCTTGACCCCACGGTGGGCGAAGCCATCGTGCGGGCGGCCCAGGAAGTGGCGGACGGCAAGCACGACGCCCACTTCGTGCTGGACATCTTCCAGACCGGTTCCGGAACCTCCACCAACACCAACGCCAACGAGGTCATCGCCAACCGGGCTTCGCAGATCCTGGGCGGCGACCTCGGGTCCCGTCTGGTGCATCCCAACGACAACGTCAACCTGGGGCAGTCTTCCAACGACGTGATTCCCACGGCCATTCACCTGGCGGCCCTGCTGGGTATGAAGGAGGATTTGATTCCAGCCTTGGAATCCCTCCGGGTATCCCTACAAGCTAAAGCCGACGAGTTCTGGCCGATTGTCAAAACCGGGCGGACTCACCTGCAGGACGCCACTCCGGTACGCTTGGGTCAGGAGTTCAGCGGCTACGCCGGGCAAGCGGAATACAGCATCACTCGAGTGCGCCGCGCCCAGGACGCGCTGGCCGAGGTTGCTCTGGGCGGCACGGCGGTGGGCACTGGGGTCAACACCCACCCGGAGTCCTCCCAACGCACCTGCGCCCGTTTGCAGGAAATGACCGGGGTGAGCATCCGGGAAACCGGCAACCATTTCCAGGCTCAGTCGGCCCTGGACGGCATCGTGGAGGCCAGCGGCCAGCTGAAGACGGTGGCCATCAGCCTGCACAAGATTGCCAATGACATTCGTTTCCTGGGCTGCGGTCCCCGGGCCGGCCTGGGCGAGATAAACGTCCCGGAGGTGCAGCCCGGCAGTAGTATCATGCCGGGCAAGGTGAACCCGGTGATTTCGGAGTCAGTGATCCAGGTGGCGGCTCACGTGGTGGGCAACGACGCTGCGGTGGCGCTGGCCGGCGCCGGAGGCTACTTCGAGCTGAACACCATGATGCCGCTGGCCGCCTATAACCTGTTGCAGTCGGTGTCCCTGCTGGCCGCGTCGGCGCAGAACTTCGCGGATCAATGCGTGGTGGGCATCACGGCCACCGACACCGGGCCGGCAATGGTGGAAAAAGGCTTGATGCTGGGCACGGCATTGGCGCCGTCCATCGGGTATGACGCGGCAGCCGGGATCGCCAAGAAAGCGTCGGAAACCGGGATGACCATCCGCGAAATCGCGCGGACTGATACTTCACTCAGCGAGGCCGAGCTGGACGCTCTGCTCAACCCGGAGGAGATGACCAAGCCCAGCTTGGAGGTTCGCGGCGGCGGCGGTTAAGCGCAAAAACGCGTATTCGTGACGGCGCGTCAGTTGACAAAATGTCTGGATTATGTGTAGGCTGGATCCGTTCATAATGTACAGAAATCCAGTGGCTACGACTTTTTCGAATTTTCGCCTGCTCCCTCAGCGCTAACTAATCCTACGATTCGGCTTGCCCACTGTTGGCGGGCCGAATCTTCGTGTCTATTGGTGCATCGCTTTGGGGCAGGTTAAATGCCGTTAAAGAACCGCCGCGCACCCACCAGGAGGGTCGATTTATGGTTCTGACCCGCAGACGTTCCGGCCGGAACAACCGTGGCTTGGCCGCCCGTGATGTGAAAACCTACTCCGAATCCAGCATCGCCAACGTCCTCGACGTACCCAACCTCATACGCAGCCAAATCGAGTCCTTCGACTGGTTCAAGACCAGGGGACTCGCCGAAACATTCCGGGATTGCTCGCCCATTGTCGCCGGCATCACCAGGCGCTTCGCCAATGGAGAGGCGGCGCGCCGGGCCGAGCGGTTCGAGCTGTATTTCCTTGACCACTGGTTTGATGACCCCCAGTTCAGCCCGGAGGAGTGCCGGGAGCGGGAGATTACCTTCTCGCAGCCCCTTTACGTGAAAGCGCAACTCCGGGACCAGGAAACCGGAGAGGTGACCGAGTCCGACATCTTCTTCGGCGATGTGCCGATGATGACCGATACCGGCACCTTCGTCATCAACGGCGCCGAGCGCGTGCTCGTGAGCCAGTTGCAACGCGCCCCCAGCGTGTATTACGAACGCGAACCCTCCCAGGACCCGGCGTGTCCCGAGTGTGGCAAACTGGAGAACTGGTACTACAAGGCCCGCATTTCGGCCAGCCGGGGCGCGCGCATCGAACTGTCCACCTGGACCCATTACTACGCCCGTCGGCGCAATCTGCCCGAAACCATCACCGTCAGCGTGGACCGCCGTCGCCGGATGGGTGTCTCCACATTCCTGCATGCCCTGGGCATCGTCAGCGCCGAGGAAATGCGGGCGCTCTTTGCCGAGGCTGACTCCAACGATTGCCGTCCCTTCGTGGCCGGCGTCCCTCCGGCGGAGGACCGGGACTACAACCCCCGCGAAGAGGAACTCAGGTCACTCTGGGACCGGATGCACCCCGACCGTGATTTCAACTACGAACAGGCTCACCGCATCGGCTTGGCCCAGCGGAACCTGTACAAGTGGCTGCGCCCGGGCGAACCGGCGGTGCAGGTGGACGCGGCGTGTACCTTCGTGGTCAACCACTTCTTTGACGGTCGGCGTTTTGATCTCGGCGAAGTTGGGCGCATCAAGGTTGACCAGCGCCTGGGCCGCTCCGGAGAGCAGATTCTGACCGGACCTCAGAAAACCATACTGGCCTTCGTTCAAGAACAGCATGAGCTAACGGGCCAGGGGGTCACCGCCACCGAGATTTTCAACGCCTCCGGGCGTGACCAGCGGGTCTTGGCGGAACGAGATGTCGAGGCCCTCATCAACTTCGGTTATCTGGCGCGTCAGGTGGACCGCCGGATTGAGCCGGTGGACCTTTTCGCCGGCGCGCCGGACGAAGAGGCGGGAGTCCCGGTGGTGAGCCTGGATGCAGCGAATACCGGCACCTTGCTCTCTCTGGTTGAGACCCGAGCGGACGGCGTTCAGTCCGTCAGCGTCCAACGACAGGTTACCGACATCCTCGGCGACCCGGTGGTGATCTCCACCCAGCCCATATTTGGCGGCACGGAAGCTGCTGATGCAATTTCGTGCGGCGAAATTGCCATACTGAAGAATCGTTTTCTGGCCGGGGATAGCATCGTCGAGCCGGGACAGCTGATCTACGCCGAAAAGATCAGCCAGGGCCCGCTGCAAAACTGGCACCTGACCCCCGTCCGGGCGCGCGCTTCTCGCATCGTGGGCGTGGTCACCGATGTCAACTGCGGTCCCAACGGCAATATGCACCAGGTGCGGTTCAACCTTCCGGGTATTGCCTTGGACGAGCGTCGGGTCCTGGACCTGAACGACATAATTGATACCCTGCAGGGGCTGATCCAGCAGCACGCCAGCAACACCGAACCCCGGGACAACATTGACCACCTGGGTAACCGGCGGGTGCGGGTCGCCGGAGAGTTGATGCGCGACCAGGTACGCATCGGATTGCTTCGTATGCACCGCATGTTCCAGGACCGGGTGGGACGCCTGGAAAAACCGGAAGACGCGGTCCCGGCCAAGCTGGTCAATGTACGCCCGGTTACCGGAGCGATCCGCGAGTTCTTTGGCGGCGACAAGTTGTCGCAGTTCATGGATCAAACCAACCCGCTGGCGGAACTGACTCACAAGCGGCGACTTTCCGCCCTGGGTCGGGGCGGTCTTACCCGTGAACGGGCCGGTTTCGACGTGCGCGACGTTCACGCCTCGCACTACGGACGCATCTGCCCCATCGAGACGCCGGAAGGAGCGAACATCGGGTTGCTCAGCAGCCTGGCGGCCTATGCCCGTATTGACCGGCTGGGCTTCATCGAAACCCCTTACTGGCCGGTCATCAAGGAGCTTTGGTTGGGCGACTGTCGAACCCCTGGTCTGCCGGGTTATTTCGACCCCGTCGGACACCAGGTGTTGAACGACGTGAAGACGCGCAAGGGCGAGGTGATAATCTCCGCTGGGGAGGCCATCACCGAAACGCAATGGCGTCGTCTGCGCCGGTTGTCCGCCGACCTGATGATCGACGTGGCGCCCTTTGTGGACACCCGTCCGGAAAGCGTCCAATACTTGACCGCGGATCTGGAGGAACAGTACCGCATTGCTCAGGCTAACTCCGGTTTCGACGAACTTTACCAATTCATGGATGAGCTGGTGGAAGTGAGAGAAGGCGACAACTATCGGTTGGCTTCCCCCGAGTTCGTCGAATACGCCGACGTGTCGCCCCTCCAAATCATGAGCGTGTCGGCCGCATTGATCCCCTTCCTCGAACACGACGACGCCAACCGCGCCCTTATGGGCTGCAATATGCAGCGGCAGGCGGTGCCGTTGCTGCAGCCCCAGGCGCCCATCGTCGGTACCGGCATCGAGAGTCGAGTTGCCCGGGACAGCGGTCAGGTGCTATTGGCCCGTGTCCAGGGTTCGGTGGCATCCGTGGACGGCAACAACATCATCGTCGTGGACGACGCGGGCAGGGAACATTACCACCGCCTGACCAAGTTTGCCCGCACCAATCAGGGCACGTGTCTGAACCAGCGCCCGGTGGTGCAGAAGGGCGACTACGTCAACGTGGGCGACACCCTGGCCGACAGTTCCTCCACCGACGGCGGCGAGCTGGCCCTGGGCCAGAATGTCCTGGTGGCGTTCATGTCCTGGGAAGGCTACAACTACGAGGACGCCATCATCATCAGCGAACGCCTGGTGAAGGATGACCAATTCACCTCCGTACACATCGAGAAATATGAGGTCGAAAGTCGCTCCACCAAGCTGGGCGACGAAGAAATCACCCGTGACATCCCCAACGTCGGCGAGGGCAACCTGCGGGACCTGGACGAGCGTGGCATCATCCGTATCGGCGCCGACGTGGGGCCGGGAGACATCCTGGTGGGCAAAGTCACCCCCAAGGGCGAAACTGAAATGACCGCCGAGGAACGCCTGTTGCGGGCGATCTTTGGCGAAAAATCCAAGGACGTCCGCGATACCTCCCTCCGGGTTCCCCATGGCCAGCGCGGCAAAGTCATCGGCGTCAAGGCCTTGAGCCGGGACAATAAGGATGACCTGCCCCCCGACGTGAACGAAGCCATCCGGGTATGGGTCGCCCAGACCCGCAAAATTTCCGTTGGCGACAAGATGGCCGGACGGCACGGCAACAAGGGTGTGGTCTCCCGGATACTCCCGGAAGAAGACATGCCCTTCCTGTCCGACGGGACTCCCGTGGACATCATCCTCAACCCCATCGGCGTGCCGTCCCGCATGAATCTGGGTCAGGTTCTGGAGAGCCACTTGGGATGGGCCGCGCGCAATCTGAACTTCCAGGCGCTGACCCCAGTGTTTGAGGGCGCTGACGACGACAATATCGAGGACTCCCTGGCCCGGTGGTGGTTTGGCCAGCAGGTCAACGCCGCCGAAAACGGAACCGATTCCGACGGCGCCGTTGATCTGGACGGGGTGTACAACTGGTTGCGGGAACAAGGTTTCGACCCCGAGGTCATCTACGACGAAGGACAGCAGGGCAAGGCTCGCGAGGCCTGTTTGTACTTGTGGCTGCGCGACGTGGCCGGCGAAGACGTCGGCGAATTTGGCGATATTTCCCTGGCGGAAATGCACCAGCGCGCGCTGGACGTCCATCGCCAAAGGTTGATCTCCCCGCCCACTTTCGCCAAGTTCCAGCTTTACGACGGACGCTCCGGGGAACCCTTCGACCAGCCGGTGGCCGTGGGCAGCATCTATATGCTCAAACTGATCCACCTGGTGGAGGATAAAATCCACGCCCGGTCAACCGGTCCCTACTCGATGATCACTCAACAGCCCCTGGGCGGCAAAGCCCAGTTCGGCGGCCAACGGTTCGGGGAGATGGAAGTGTGGGCCTTGGAAGCCTACTCCGCTGCCCACAACCTGCAGGAGGTGCTAACCATCAAGTCCGACGACGTGACGGGTCGGGTCAACACCTACGAATCCATCGTCAAGGGCAATCCCATCAGCCAACCTGGCATCCCCGAATCCTTCAACGTCTTGCTCAAAGAGCTGCAGAGCCTTGGGCTGAATGTGAGACTGGAGGACGAGGAAGAACAGGATGACGCTAGCCTGGGTCTGCCCGGCGAAGACGATTTTCTCTTTACCGCGGAGGTGAACTAAACATGGTCAGGATGCTGGACAACCGGGAATCCACCTCCTCCGATTTCAACGCTATCCGCATTTCCATCGCCTCGCCGGAGCAGATCATCGGTTGGTCTTCCGGGGAGGTGCAGAAGGGCGAGACTATCAACTACCGCACCCAGCGGCCCGAAAAGGACGGGTTGTTCTGCGAGAAGATCTTCGGACCCACCAAGGACTGGGAATGCCAGTGCGGGAAGTACAAGCGCCAGAAGTATAAGGGCGTAGTGTGCGACCGGTGCGGAGTTGAGGTGACCAGGGCCAACGTACGCCGGCAGCGGCTGGGACACATCGCGCTGGCGGCCCCGGTGGCGAACATCTGGTTCGTCAAAAATACCCCCAGCGTGATGAGCTTGGTGTTGGACCTCAAGTTGTCGGACCTTACCCGGGTGCTTTACTACTCAGCTTACGTCATCAACCAGGTTGACATCGACCTGATGCGCGAGCAATTGGAGCGCCACACCAACGAAGTGGACGAACTCCGGGGTGCCCCGATAGCGGCCGCCGAAGCCGCTTTGCAGCGCATCGCCGACTGCGTGGCCGGCTGGGAGCTGGAGAGCCGGATGCACGAGGCCTCCTTCATCATCGCCCAGTCCCCGGCCGCCTATTCCCGGGCCCTCAGCGAGGCTCAAGTGTCGCTGGCTCGCCTCATCGACGCCCCGGCGGCCGCCGACGGGGATTTCACCGGAGAACTCGAGAGCCTGATCGCCCTGGCGCCGGCCGGCGCGGCGGCGGAGCGGGCCGCCCGTGAGGTGGGCCGATTGTTGCTGGCCCAGGGAGTCGTTGATTCCGCAGACAACCTGGCCCTGGCCGCCATTGAAGGAGATCCGGTAGCCGCCGCGATTTCCAGGCTCCACCACGGCAGCCTGCCTGTCGTTGACGCGCTGGACGAACAGCAGCGCCATGCTCAGGCGGTGGTTGCCGCCTTCAACGCCTGGCGCGATGATCCCAGCGAAGAGCACGAGGACGACCTGGCGGACGCGGCGGAGCGATTGCAGGCTGACATTAACGCGGTTCATGGCGAGCTGATCGCGCCGGCGCTGGACGCTTTGGCCGAGGCCATTGGCCGCATTGCGCCGCAATCCTTTGATTCCGCAGTGCAGCAACGACTGTCCGACGACCTGGCCGAAATACACCATTCCCTGGCTGCCGTGGAGCAGGCGGTGCGCGGTTGGAACTACCGCCGTTCTGAAGACAACCCGGAAGGCCGGGGCTGGAATGTGCCGGCATTCACCGCCTTGCTGGAGCGGCTGCAGGCCGATAGCGATGAAATAAAAGCCGTCTCCAATCTGGAGTCACACACCGATGCCATCGCCGGCATCACTACTCCGGAGGAACGTCAGGAGACCATCAACAATTGTCGACAGCAGTTGCAGGTCATCCGTGATCTGATCGCCAGTGTGGACAGTTACCTTCTTCGCGCCATTGCGGAGCGGCGCCGGGAAGCCGTGGACCTCATCCAGGCGATGCGGTGGCTGCGCTGGGACCCGACCCAGCGCCCCCGGACGGCGGACCTCGATTGGCTCTGGGAGGACTTGAAACTGCCGGCGTCAGCGCGAGACGATGAAGAGCTGCCCGATGAGTTCTACATCGCCCGTAGCGGGTCCCTCGGACTCCATCTCACCACGCTCTCCACTAATCGTTACGACCGGCTCAAGCCCTTCTGGGGAGAGGCCTTCGACGCCGACATGGGAGCGGAGCCGGTTCTGGATTTCCTCAAGCTCCTGGACCTGGATTTGGACCAGGAACGGTACTACACCGAACTTGAGATGCGCGCCACGTCCTCTCAAATTCGCACCAAAGCCGGCAAGCGGATGCGCCTGCTGGAAACTTTCCGACGCAGTGAAAACCGAATGCAGGACATGGTCATGACCGTCCTGCCGGTGTTGCCGCCGGAGTTGCGCCCCATGGTTCAGCTGGATGGCGGACGGTTCGCCACCAGTGACCTCAATGACCTGTATCGCCGGGTCCTGTCCCGCAACCACCGGCTCAAGCGTTTTGCCAGCATGAGGGCGCCGGGCCTGATGATCCGCAACGAAAAGCGGATGCTGCAAGAGGCCGTGGACTCGCTGATCGACAACGGACGGCAGGGCAAGGCGGTGAAGGGCAAGCGCGACCACGCGCTGAAGTCGCTCAGCGACCTGCTCAAGGGCAAGCAGGGCCGCTTCCGCCAGAACCTGCTGGGCAAGCGTGTGGACTACTCGGGCCGCTCGGTGATCGTAGTTGGTCCCGAGCTGAAGATGGACCAGTGCGGACTGCCCAAGCGCATGGCGCTGGAACTGTTCAAACCCTTCGTGATGCACCGGCTGGTGCTTAATGCGCTGGCGCCCAACATCAAGGCGGCCAAGCGCATGGTCGAACGTTCCTCGCCCGAAGTCTGGCCCATACTGGAAAGCGTCATCAAGGAGCGCCCGGTAATGCTCAACCGCGCCCCCACGTTGCACCGACTGGGTATCCAGGCCTTCTGGCCCGTGTTGGTCGAGGACAGCGCCATTCAGTTGCACCCGCTGGTGTGCTCCGCGTTCAACGCCGACTTCGATGGTGACCAGATGGCGGTTCACGTGCCGCTGTCGGCCATGGCGGTGAACGAAACGGGCTCGGTGATGTTGAGCACCAACAACATGCTGTCCCCGGCGTCGGGCGACCCCTTGGTGGCGCCAACCCTCGATATGGTGATGGGCTGTTATTACCTCACCGAAGAGGCCCCCGACGCCAAAGGCGCCGGCGGAGTGTTCTACGACATCCACGAGGCTCGCATCGCCTACTCCGACGGTCAGATTGATCTGCGGGCGCCGATTACGGTGTTGAAAGTGGATGGCATGGAGGGCAAGGTTGAGCGGACCACCATGGGGCGGCTCATCTTCAACGAAGCTATCCCCGAATCCCTGGGGTTCAAAAATAAACTGATGGACCGGGGCGCGATCAAGGATCTCACCTCCGAGCTTTACCGGAGCCTCAGCAATGAGGAAACGGCCCGGGCGCTGGACCGGATCAAGGAAATCGGCTTCTTCTACGCTACCAAGTCCGGCATCACCATCGCCATCAACGATATCCAGGTGTCGGAGCGTAAGCAGGATATCCTCGATTCGGCCGGCCAGAAAGTGGCCGAGCACGAAGACAACTTCATGATGGGGATGATGACGGAAGAGGAGAAGTACGAGCGCATCATCGATACCTGGACGGCCGCTTCCGACGCAATGGAAGAGCTGGTGCAAGAGGGACTCGAGGGCAACAGTTATGGCGGCGTGGCCGTCATGGCAAAGTCCGGCGCCAAAGGCAACATCTCGCAGATCAAGCAGATGGCCGGTATGCGCGGCCTGATGAGCGACCCCGAAGGCCACATCATCGAGCGTCCGGTTAAATCCAGCTTCCGCGAGGGCCTCACCGCCCTGGAATACTTCATCTCCACCCACGGCGCCCGCAAGGGCCTCACCGACACCGCGTTGCGTACCGCTGACAGCGGCTATTTGACGCGCCGGCTGGTGGACGTTTCCCAGGAGGTGATCGTCCAGGAACACGACTGCGAATTCGCTGAACCTTTCTACGTTGAACCCCGACCCAACGATCAGACCTTGAGCAACCTGCCGGAGCGGATCGTGGGACGCATGGCCGGCGACGTGATGGCGCACCCGGAGAGCGGTGAGATCATCGTTGACCGCAACGAAATGATTGACGAGGAACTGGCTACGAAGATCCGCGACGCTGGTATTGATCGGGTCCCGGTGCGCTCGCCACTGACCTGCCAGACTAAGCGGGGCATCTGCCAGATGTGTTACGGGCGGTTGCCGGCCACCGGTCAAGTGGTGGAGATCGGCCAGGCCGTCGGCGTCATCGCGGCGCAAAGCATCGGCGAGCCGGGCACCCAGCTCACCATGCGCACCTTCCACACGGGCGGCATCGCCGGCTCCGACATCACCACGGGTTTGCCCCGAGTGCAGGAACTGTTCGAGGTGCGCCCGCCCAAGGGTGTGGGCGTGCTGACCCACATCGACGGCATCGTTTCGATAGAAGAGGACCCCAACGGCTCCCGCCGCATCCGCGTTATCTACGATGAAGAGGAGCGTCACGACTATGCCCTTCCCCCGGGCGCAATCCGCCTGGTGGAGCCGGGCGAGCCGGTTTCGGAAGGCAAACTGTTGGCCGTCGTCCTCAATACCGATGCCTCCGGTGGCGGCGAGGCCGACTCCGGCAATGCCTTGGTCAACACCAATGTTGTGCATGAGATACGCTCCGATTTCCTGGGTGAGGCGGAAGTCTCCGCCGATGGCATCACGGTCGTCTGGCGCGAGGAGGAATCCCGAGCCTACGACGTCAGCGGACAGATGACGCTCAGGGTCAGTGACGGCCAGCAGGTCATGGCGGGCGACGCCCTGGTGGATGGCCCTCTGGATATGCGGGAGTTGCTGGACGTGCGGGGCCTGGAGGGCCTCCAGCATTACCTGGTGGACGAAGTGCAGGAGGTGTACCGCTCCCAGGGCGTCAGCATCCACGACAAGCACATCGAGGTCATCCTGCGGCAGATGTTGCGCCGCGTCCAGGTGGAAACGGCCGGCGACACCGAGTTCATCCCCGGAGACGTGGTGGACAAGTTCCGCTTCCAGGATCAGAATGCTCAGGTGCTGGCCGAAGGTGGGGAACCTGCTACTGCCAAGACCCTGCTGTTGGGAGTATCCAAGGCGGCATTGACCACGGACAGCTTCCTGTCCAAGGCTTCTTTCCAGGAAACTACCAAGGTACTGACCATGGCTGCGGTGGCCAGCGACCGGGACTGGCTGCGGGGTCTCAAGGAAAACGTCATCATCGGCCGCCTGATCCCGGCGCGGTTGGAATCGCTGGTCGAGGCCGAGAATGCTTTCGCCCTGCGTGAAGCCCTGGAAGATTACGAACGGGAGATGATGCCACCGTGGCTCTCCGGCGACGAACTGCCGGAAGGCCTGGGCGGACCGTTGGATATTTCGCAAGGCATAGTTGACGATGAGATCATCTCCGGCACGCCGGCAGCGCCTTTGGGCGAGGGTGGCGGCTTCGGCGACGCGGGCTTCCAGATCCGCACTGCTGAGGAAGAGGACGAGTTGTTGCGGCGGGCCCAGTCCCTTACCGATAGTGATTCCGAAATCGACCGGGAAGTCGAGTTGACGGCGTCGCGGGTCTTCTCGCCCTTCGAAGAGGAGGACGAGGATATCCCGCAATTGTGATGTCCTTCGCGACAAACCGTTTTCAACCCTAGGGGCGAATAATCATTCGCCCCTAAATTAACGCTTGCCACGGAGATTGACACCACTATGGACCTGTCGGTGGATCTGGCGCCCGCGAGGAAACCGGGATTGCTGCTGAACAATCCGGTTATGATCGCGTCGGGCACCTTCGGCTACGACGGTTACGGCAGGGGGATCGACGTTGATGCTCCCCTGGCCTCCTTGGGCGCAGTGCTGCCCAAGACCTTCACCCGCCACGCCAGGCGCGGCAACCCGGAACCCCGTTGGTTCCCCACTTCGTTCCGCGAAGGATTGGCAATTGGAGAAACCACCCTGCTGAACTCCATTGGACTGACCAACCCGGGGATCGAGGCCGCCATGACCGATCTGGCCCCGCGTTGGGCGACCATGGATGCCAACATCGTCATGAGCATGGCCGGCGACAGTCCTGAACAGTGGGAAGAGATGGCCGCGATGACGCGCGGCGTGAGGGGATTCACCGCCATCGAGTTGAACCTGAGTTGCCCTAATGTTGACGATGGCGCGATGTTCAGCCACCATCCACGCCTCACCGCAGCCGCTGTCGCCGGCGTCCGCCGCCAAACCGACCGGCCTATCTGGGCCAAGCTTTCGCCCAACGTACCCGACATAACGGAGATAGCCCGCGCCGCCGTGGACGCCGGCGCCGACGCCCTGACCATATCCAACACCGTCCCGGCGATGCACATCGACGTGGACACTGGTCGGGCCACCCTGGGCACGGGCTACGGCGGCCTCTCCGGGCCGGCCCTGCGGCCCATCTCCGTCGCCTTGGTGCATAAGGCCGCCCAGGCCGTTGACGTCCCCATCATAGGCGTGGGCGGCGTGATGACCGGGCGCGACGCCGCCGAGTTCCTGATGGCGGGAGCGACGGCGGTCCAAGTAGGCAGCGCTAATCTGGCGGATTTATACGCGCCCTTCCGCATTTTGTCGGAATTGGAAGCATTGCTGACGACGTGGGAAGTTTCCTCCGTGTCAGAGATTATCGGAAGCGCGGTCGTCGGCGAATGATCTTGGGTGGACCCATTCGGCGCCGATCACCACGCCGACCGTAGCACCGCTTCCAGCTCATCTACTCCGTTCACGGGCCTGATGTTGCGGTGCAGTCCGAAATCGGTGAGGGCGTCCTCGGCAATGGCGGGTATGCCCTCTCCGGGCACCCCTACGTCTCGTAGTCTGACCGGTAGGCCGATGGCCTCGAAAAAGGCGGTCACGGCGGCGGCGGCGGAATCGGCCGCCTCGGCATCGGCCGCGCCGGGTTCACGCACCCCCAGCGCCTCGGCAACGCGGGCTTGGCCGGCCGCGTTATGATCCCGGTTGAATCGCATACCCGGCCCGGTGAGGATGGAATACGCCGCGCCGTGACTGCAATCGGGGTAGCGGGTATCCAGGCTGTGGGCCAGGGCGCTGACCACGCCCAGGGCGGAACCGCTGGCTCCCGTGTCCCAGGCTCGGTTGTACATGAACGATGCCGCGCATAAGTTGACCCGCGCCGCGCCGTCGTCCGGCGACTTGCGCACGACCGGCAGGTTTTCCACCAACAGACCCAGAGCGCCCAGCAGATCGGCGGCCGCCATGGCATTCAGCCTGGGGGCTTGCAGGGCACTGATCACGCCGCTGAACAGCGAACCGGATGCGCTGACGCACAGTTCGGCGGGGGCGGTGAGCAGGGCTTCTGTGTCCCAGATCACTGCCGCCGGCCGCGTCTTGGGATCGAACATCTCCAATCGGCGCCCGGTCTCGCCGTCGATGACGGCGGTGCCGGCCCGAGTTGCGGCCGTCGTGGGAGTGGTCAATACCAGGATGTTGGGGATTTTGGGCGCCATCAGGCGGGGGCTGGCGGGAGGCTGGCCGGGCGGGTACTTGGTGGCATGGTCATGGGGATCGCCGCCTTCGGCCAGCAGGATAATGATGGCCCGGGCCGTCACCACCGCGCTGCCGCCGCCCACCGCTATGATGAGGTCCGCGTTAGACTCGCGTGCCATGCGGAAACCCTCCAGCACCGCCGGCACGGGCGAACCGGCCTGTACACCATCGAATATTCCCGCCGGCGGTTTTCCCAACGCCTCCGTCACCCGGTCCAGCAGGTTGGTGCGTTTGGCTATCGACTGGCCACAGACCACAAAGGGGCGCGACGCGCCGGTGCGCTGCACTATGGCGCGCAGGTTGGAGAGAGCGTCATCCCCGGCGAAAACCCGTACCGGGTAGGCGACGTGGCGAAAAGGACTGACGGCAGGCATAACTGCACCTTCGATGCTGGGATGCGGCTGATTGCCGAAAGCAGTGTACTATCTGCGCCTATGGGTCGCCACGCCAGTTTGGTAAAATCATAGTGCGATTATGACCGTCCACCGTTCCACGCCCAGTCCTTCTTTGCCGAACCGTCTGGCCCGTTATCGGGGCCAGGCGTTGCGGCTGTTGGAATCGGCCCAGGTTTCCATGCAGCGCGGCCAGTGGAACCAGGCGGAGGAATTGTTGTGGGGTAGCCTGGTGGCGGCGGCTCGCGGCGTTGCGTTGTGGCATGGCGAGCCGGCCGACGACGATGCCGCGCTGCGGGATTTCGTGCGTCGTCTGGGACAACAGGAGCGGGACCGCCACATCCGCGACGCCTTCGACCATCTGTCGGCCCTGTCCGAAGCTGCCGAGCGCGTGCGCGAACGCCGCAGCCGAGTGGACTATCTTTTCATGGCGATGGATGACCTGACCGAGGCCATTGAACGGCTGGTGGCCCGGATTCCGAGCGGGTAAGCCATTATGCTCAATATCCACCGTCATTCCGGCAGCCATCGTCATTCCGCTATCCATCGTCATTCCGGCGCAAGCCGGAATCCAGACCCCGAAAGCGGTGGAACCATCGCCGGAACCGTCACCATCGAAACCCACGGCTGCAAGCTGAACCAGGCCGACAGCGCCCTGCTGGCCCGCCGGTTCGCCCAAGCCGGCTATCGCCTGGTGGACCGAAAACGCGATGCCGACATCATCGTCGTCAACACGTGCACCGTCACTGCCACCGCCGACTCCAAGGCCCGCCAGGCGTTGCGGGCCGCCCGCCGCGCTAATCCCGACGCCGTGGTGGTCGCTGCCGGCTGCTATCCGCAGCGCGCCGCCGACGAATTGCGCCGAATGCCAGAGGTTACGCTGGTGGTGGGAAACCGAGAGAAACCGGAACTGGCCGATCTGGCTATCACGGAACATAATCGGCAGCGGGGCGGACTACCTAACCCACTGCCCGTGCCCCAAGCCGAAATCCGCCCCGGCATTCTGCGACGCAGCCGAGTCATGGTGAAGATACAGGAGGGCTGCGACCAAGTTTGCGCCTACTGTATCGTGCCCAAGGTACGTGGCCGCGAGCGCAGCATTCTCCCTGACGAACTGGTCGCCACGGTGCGTCGCCACGTCGCCAACGGATTCCGGGAAGTAACACTGACGGGAACCCAGCTGGGAACCTACGGGTTTGATCTGGATGCGGTGGACCTACCGCTGTTGCTGGACCGAATCCTGTCGGAAACAACCGTGCCCCGACTGCGGGTTTCCTCACTCCAGGCTCACGAGATTACTCCTGATCTCCTGGGGCGGTGGGAAGATCCCCGCCTCTGCCCCCATTTTCATGTGCCCCTGCAAAGCGGGTCCGACGCCACCCTCAAAGCGATGCGGCGCCGATACGATGCGGATGCCTATCGCAAGGCGGTCAACACTATCCGAGACACGGTTCCGGGGTCCTCCATCACCACGGATATCATCGTCGGCTTCCCCGGAGAGAGCGGCGCCGATCACGACGCCAGCCTGGATCTGGTCACGGAAATGAGCTTCGCCGACTGCCACGTGTTTCCTTATTCGCAGCGCCCAGGCACTACCGCCCATTACCTGCCGGAACAGGTGGACCCGAGGGAGAAGCGTCGCCGGGCCGCCGAAATGTCCGAAGCGGCCGAGCAGGGATTTGTGGCTTATCGCGAAGGTATGATAGGCCGGACGCGCCGGGTACTTTGGGAAACCGCCCGGCCCGTTGGCGATGAATTGCCTGTCTGGAGCGGTCTGACCGACAACTACGTCCGGGTATCCACCCAAACCGGCGACGATCTGGCAAACCGCATCACCCCGGCCCATTTGGCCGGGCTGGACGGCAAGGTGATGCGCGCCGAGCGGCTGCCGGTCTGACGCAACCGCGATTGGCCGGCTAGAAATCCACCGGCCTCAGGTAGCTTACGTTCTGCCGACGCTCCAGGTAGCCCGCCCTGATCTCGTGGCCGTGGGCAAACACCAATAGCCAACCCTGATTTTCCCCTTGGGCCAGGATGTCCCGTTTCTGACAGAGCGTGGCTTCCGGTTCGTAGTCGAAGGACGAGATGACGGTAAGGCCCAGGTGGTGGGGCGTGGGCACCAAATCACCCAGGTACACGATGCGCTCTCCGCCATGAGTAAAAATCGCAATCTGATGCCCGGGGCAGTGTCCGTCGGTCACTATGAGGCTCAAACCCGGAAACAACTCGGTGTCCCCGTCCAGTAGTTCGAGTTGCCCCCGTTCCACGATGGGAGCGAAGTCTTCAACACGGAAGGCTCCCGCGTTGCGCAGCGAAGGATGCTGGGCGTCTTCCCAGCTGGCGCGCTGCACGTAGTACGTGGCCTTGGGAAACGAAGGCACCATGTCGCCCAGTCGGTCCATGCGAGTGGACCCGCCAGCGTGACTGAAATGGAGGTGGGAAAGCACCACCGCGTCGATATCCCGGGGTCCCAGCCCGGCGCTCTTGAGGCTGCGCATCAAGCGGCTGGGCACTAGTCCGTACAGCTCCTTGTCCTGGGGGTTGGTCTTCGGACCGATGCCGGTATCCACGAGGATCCGGCGGCCATTGATCTCAAATAGTGGGCAGTTCTGCCCCATGGTCAGTCGGTTCTTGCGGTCGGTCGAAACCAGGTTTTCCCACATCATCTTGGGAAAGCTGCCAAAGCAGGCCCCTGCGTCAACTTTGAATACGCCGTCACTGATGATCGTTGCACCGCTTGATGTCATGCGCGGTTTCTCCTTGCCAAAACGATGGAATTCGGTATTCGTTCCCTAGCCACCACTGCCACCCGATTTGTATGATCTGAAAGGGCATGAATGAGGTGGGTGTTCGCCCGGTATGGCGATGCTGGAAGCCGTTTAAAATGTCCCAGCCACCGGAAATACCAGAGCCTACTTTACAACCCTCAATTCGCCGGGCGTCAAGCAAAAAATCTGCCAATTCTGATTATTTTTCTAAAATGATACCAACGCGTTATCGGGGCCGCGAGATTGCCACGCCGCTCCAATCGCGGGGCTAAGGTCGAGGTTTAAACACAAATGAGCGATGTCCCGTCTGCAAACCCCGGCGGCCCGGCCGGGCTGCGGCGACGGGCCTACGCTCTCTTGGAACCCCAACTCGGCGCTGGATTTCAGCGCGTCAGTCCGGGATCCGCCAAAGCCTCCGTCCTGGTGGAAGCTGTCCTGGTTGCGGTTATTCTCATTAACTCGGTGGCCCTCATCCTGTGGACGGTGCCCGACCTGGCATCGTCCTACGGCTTCTGGTTCCATATCGTCGAGTACTGCACCGTAGCCGTTTTTCTGGCCGAGTATATCCTCCGGCTCTGGACCGCCCCGGAAGCGGCCCCCGACCCGGCGACCGCCGGTTGGCGCCAGCGCTGGCGCTACGTTGTCTCTCCCCACGCTCTGGTGGACGCTGCGGCTTTGGCCCCGTCGGTCGCCGCCGTGGTCATTTTGTTGTCCGGCGTCGCTGGCCCCAGCCTGTCCTTCCTGCTCGCCGCTCGCCTGCTGACCCGCACCGCCAAGCTGGCCCGCTATTTCCCGGCGGCGCGCCGGCTGGGGTTGGCCTTGCGCGAGAAAAGCGGACAGCTGCTGACTACCGTAGCCGCGCTGCTCATTTCCCTGGTGATTGCGGCTGCCCTGATGTACTTTGCCGAAACTGAAGCCCAGCCCGAGGTCTTTCCCAGCATCCCGGCGGCGATGTGGTGGAGCGTCGTTACCCTGACGACCGTGGGCTACGGCGACACAGTTCCCGTCACCCCCGTTGGCCGCGCGCTGGCTGCCGTCATCGCCGTACTGGGCATCGGCCTGTTCGCCCTGCCGGCTGGCATAGTCAGCGCCGGGCTGCTGGAGGCCAATTCTGCGGATTACTCACCCGACCCCGACCGGCCCGCGCCTTCGCCGGGCGGCGACCTATGTCCTCACTGCGGCCAGCCCATGCCTGACGGACGGGAGTCGGGTTAGACGGCGGATATCTTCTCCGCCGCCGCCAGACGTTGCAGCACTCGTTCCCGGCCCATCACCTCCATCATCTCAAAGAGCGGAGGCGTCGCGGTGCGCCCGGTGATGGCGGTGCGGAGAGCGCCGAAGAACTGCCTCCCCGACAGGCCCAATTCGGCTCCGGCGGCCCGCAATAAGACTTCCAGGTTCTCGTGGTTGAAGTCGGCGCCAGCCACGGCGGCCAGGTCGGATTCAGCCCGGCGAATTGCGACCCGCGTCCCGTCGGTGTCCATGCCCCGCTGCACCAGCGCCGCCGGGTCATATTCCAGCCTGTCCTCGAAGAAGTAGGAGAGCATATCGGGAGCGTCGGCCAGAGTCTTGAGCCGCTCCTGAACCAGTGGAACGGTCCGCAGCAGGTAATCCCGGTCGATGGGCAGCAGATCATCGGAATAAGTCTGTTCCAAAAACGGGAGGATGCGGTCGGCCAGATCTTCGGTATCCAACTGCCGGATGTACACCCCGTTCATCCACTGCAGCTTGTCCAGGTCGAAAATGGCGGCCGGCTTGCCCACCCGCTCCAGGGTGAAGTTGTCCCGGATGGTGTCTTCCCTCATCACGTCGGTTTCGCCGTCCAGGGACCAGCCCAGCAGGGCCATGAAGTTGATCAGCGCTTCCGGCAGGAATCCGTCGTCCCGGTATTCCATGAGCGAAGTCGCGCCGTGTCGCTTGGACAGCTTGGCCCGGTCGGAGCCGAGGATCATGGGCAGGTGGCCGAATACGGGCATGGGCAAATCCAGCGCCCGAAACAACTGCACGTGTCGCGGCGTGCTGGGCAGCCATTCCTCGGCCCGCAGGATGTGGCTGATTTCCATGGCATGGTCGTCCACCACCACCGCCATATGGTAGGTAGGAAATCCGTCCGTCTTGATCAGCACGAAGTCGTCGGTGAGTTCGTTCTGCCATTCCACGTGTCCCCGGATGGCGTCGTCCACGGAGGTCGTGCCGGATTGAGGCATGGCGAAGCGCAGCACGGACGGCATCCCGGCTGCTTCGTTGGCGCGCCGCTCCGCATCCGTAAGGTAACGGCAATGGCTGTCGTAACCCTGCCGCTGCTTGTTGCGAGCCTGCTCCTTCCGCAGTTCGGCCACCCGTTCCGGCGGGCAGTAGCAGCGGTAGGCGTCGCCCGAGGCGATCAGCCGCTCGGCGGCGGCGTGATAACGCTCCAGGCGCTCCGACTGAAAATAAGGACCGTAAGGTCCGCCAACCCGGGGGCCTTCATCCCAATCAATGCCCAGCCATTCCAGCCCATCCAGAATATGGTCCACCGCTCCTTCGGTAATGCGCCCCTGATCGGTATCCTCAACCCGCACCACGAACTGCCCCCCGTTGCGGCGAGCGAAGAGCCAGTTGAACATAGCCGTGCGGATGTTGCCGATGTGCGGATTGCCAGTAGGGCTGGGCGCGTAGCGCACGCGGATGGACATGGCTGATGGCCTCCGGTGACTGATTGACCGAAAACGGATGTCGGATACAGTATAAATGAATTACTCCCCGGCGGATATCCCGATAGGGCCCAATGGGGTTATTTGCCCGGTTGTGTCAAGTGCACAACAACGACGGCGGGGCGGGTGTCTAGCACTGGTACATCACCCGAAACTCGACGGCGTTGCGATACAGCCGGGCGCGTTCGTTGGCGGTACGTCCGTATCCCCGCCAGTAGGCTAGGAACTCACTTTCCGATTGAGAGACGCCATCTCCCTGCTGAAAATCCGCTAACATCCCGCTGATGCTACCGATGTTGGTCGTATTTCCGCTGCCAGCCTTGTCGCCGGCGATGCGCCAATTTTCCTGCATGAAGACCTCTACGTCGGTAAACGGCACCGGGATTGCGTCACGGATTGCGGGAGTGTACACCCGGTTCGCAGCCGCGGGATCAACTTCGACGCGGCGATACGCAAAGCCTATTATCCAATGCTCGGCATATTCGTGGTACGGGAACATGATATTTTTGGTGCCATCGCCCCGCAAGAAGCTGGTATAGCTGCCCAACGTGAACGAAAACCTATCCGCTATAGCGATTTTGTAGGTGGTTTTGACGTCGATGGCGATTTTGTTTTCGTCGTACCTGTTGGCGGCAAGGGTGAAATCGGGATAGTAATTTTGCTTGTCCGCATCGAAAAGAGTTAGCCCTTGACGGTTCGCGTAAGACGCAACCGCTTGTCTTGCAATGTTCTCAAAAAGCGTGCTGAGGACCTTGGTATCCGAACCCAGCGGATAGGTTCGCCCTCGACGGTCGATAATGCCGCAAACGCCGTAGCCGTTTTCAAGGCCAGCGAGGTAATTTAGGATGTAATCCCTCATCCGATTACCAGCCCTTCCTGCATCGCGTGCCGCAGCGATTCCGTAGCTCCCAGGTGGTAGTAGTGGGAGAAGGTAGCGATTTCGTAGCCGGCGAACCAGTCGAACAGCCGGTCGTTGCGCCGGAACCGATTTTCCACCCACATCGAGTACAGGAACCGGCACGGCGCGCTCTTTAGCGCCTGAGCCAGTTCATATCCGTCCTGTTCGCTCCAACTGTTGTAGTAGTCGGCGTAACGCCCGGAATAGGGCGGGTCGGCGTATATGAAATCCTGCTCGGTAACGCTACCGATAACCTCGCGCCAGTCGGCGCAGACGAACTCCCAATCCCGCCCCCGCATGGCATCGGCGGCCCATTGCACCTGGTTGCAGATCTTTGTGATGTAGGCTGGGCGGAACCGCTCCGGCTTTTTGCAGAAGGGCGTATTGAACTGACCTTTCTGATTGAACCTCATCAACCCGTTGAAGCAGGCGCGGCTCACGAACAGGAAATCCAGCGGACTGCCCTCGCTATTAAACCGCTCTCTGATTTCGCAGTAGTGGTCGGCGCCCTCTATTCGCAGCCGCTCCCCCTCGCGTTGCAGGAACGCTTCTACCCGAGCGGCGGTAATTTCCCGGTTCTGGAGCTCCCGATAAAAGTTGATGATTGGGCCGCAGGTGTCGGCAACCAGTGCCCGGGGCGGTCTGATGTTCAGCAGGACTGCCCCCGAACCCAGGAACGGCTCTACCCAGCGTCCTTGGCCGTCCCATTCAATATGGCCGGCGATGAAAGGAACCAGCTTGGTCTTGATACCCTGCGTCTTGATGGGCGGCGCTTTGGGTTTCAGAGGCGCTGCGAGCATCGGCCCGATTACCCCTGCCGTTGGCTGATACGCGTCCAGGTGTCGCGCAGGGTGGTCGTGCGGTTAAACACGGGCGCCCCGAGTTTTGTATCTGGGTCGGCGCAGAAATAACCCAGCCGCTCGAACTGGTAACGGTCGCCGGGATTGGCGTCGGCCAGAGCAGGTTCGGCCAGGGCATTTACAACTTCCAGGGAATCGTGGTTGATCAGATCGAGGAAGTCTGCGTCGCTGCTGGCCGGGTAGGGGTCGGTGAAAAGGTTGTCGTACAGGCGCACTTCCATCGGCACAGCTTGGGCGGCGGATACCCAGTGGATAGTCCCCTGGACCCGCCGGCCGTCGGGCGCGTTGCCGCCCCGGCTATCCGGGTCAAAGGTGCAGTGAACCTCGGTGACGTTGCCGTCGGCGTCTTTCACCGCGTCCGTGCAGGTGATGAGGCAGGCGTAGCGCAGCCGCACCTCCCGGCCCGGCGCCAGGCGGTAGAACCGGCGCGGCGGGTCTTCCATAAAGTCGTCCCGCTCGATGTACAGTTCGCGGCTGAAGGGCACGTTGCGGACGCCCATGGACGCGTCCTCGGGGTTGTTGATGGCGGCAAACTCCTCAGCCTCACCCTCGGGGTAGTTGGTGATAACGACTTTCAGAGGCCGCAGTACGGTCATGCGGCGCTGGGCGCGGGCGTTGAGATCCTCCCGCAGGCAATGTTCCAACAAGGCCAATTCGGTCACGCTGTCGCGGCGGGCCACGCCAACTCGTTCGCACATATCGCGGATCGATTCGGGGGTGTAGCCTCGGCGCCGCAGCGCGCTCAGGGTCGGCATTCGGGGATCGTCCCACCCCTTCACGTGGCCCTCCTCCACCAGTTGCCGTAGCCTCCGTTTGCTCATCACGGTGTGGGTAAGGTTCAGGCGGGCGAACTCAATCTGTCGGCTGCGGTAGATACCCAGAACTTCCTGGCACCAGTCGTACAGCGGCCGGTGGTCCTCAAACTCCAGGGTGCAGAGGGAATGGGTGATGCCCTCGATGGAATCGGACAAGGAATGAGCGTAGTCGTACATGGGGTAAATGCACCAGTCGTCGCCCGTGCGATGGTGCTCGGCATGGCGGATCCGATAGAGCACTGGGTCGCGCATATTCACGTTGGGCGACGCCATGTCAATCTTCGCCCGCAGCACGTAAGCGCCATCGGGAAACTCCCCAGCCCGCATCCGGCGGAACAGGTCCAGACTCTCCTCGACCGGACGGTTGCGATGGGGACTCTCCTGGCCCGGCTCGGTGAGGGTGCCGCGATATTCCCTCATTTCGTCCGCGGTCAGGCTGTCCACATAGGCATTGCCGTCCTGTATCATCTGCTCCGCGTATTGGTAGAGTTCCTCGAAGTAATCAGAGGCGTAATACAGGTGCTCGCCCCAATCGAAGCCCAGCCACTTGACATCCGCCAATATGGACTCCACGTACTCGATGTCCTCGCGGGTCGGATTGGTGTCGTCGAAACGCATATGGCAGCGCGCGCCGTCGTACTGCTCGCCCACGCCGAAGTTGAGGCAGATGGACTTGGCGTGCCCGATGTGCAGGTAGCCGTTCGGCTCAGGCGGGAAACGGGTCACCACCCGGCCGTCGTAGGCGCCGGCAGCCTGGTCTTCATTGATTATGGTACGGATGAAGTCGGAAGGGATTTCGGGAGTTGGGGGTGTTTGATTTGAACTCATCTTACGTTGCCTGGTTTCCAAGATTCGTAGCCGCGGAGCGGTTCATCTATTGATTATATCTTGCCCGCAACGAAATCGCCTGTTTGTTGAAACGTTGGGGCGTTAGAGCGCAGTTTCGCCAGCAACCGAGCCAAATCCACGGGCAGGCCAGCCTCGTGTTCGGACCATTCGCCAGTCTCCGGGTGTCGGAAACCCAACCGGGCAGCGTGCAGAAATTGGCGCTCGATGCGGTCGCTGGCCTTGCCGTAAACCGGGTCGCCCAACAGCGGGTAGCCCAGATAGGACAGGTGTACCCTGATCTGGTGGGTCCGGCCCGTTTCCAGCCGCAGCCGCAGCAACGTATGGTCCGGCAGTTCCGCCTCCGTTTCGTAATGGGTCCGGGCGACCCGTCCGCCGGCGTCCACGGCCATGCGTTGGCGGTGGCGCGGGTCCCTTGCGATAGGAGCGTCTATGACGCCCGATGCCGGCGTAACCAATCCCACCGCTACGCCCAAATATTCCTTCAGCACCGATCGGTCTTTCAGTTGCTCGGTCAACCGGATGTGGGCCGGCTGTGTCTTGGCCACTACCATCAGGCCGGAGGTGTCGCGGTCAAGACGGTGAACGATGCCGGGCCGCAACTCACCGCCGATGCCGCGAATATCCGGGCAGCGGGCCAGCAGCGCGTTGACCAGCGTTCCGTCGGGATGGCCGGGTCCAGGATGCACCGCCAGGCCGGCGGGCTTGTCAACCACCGCCACGTGGCTGTCCTCATACACCACCGCCAGCGGAATGTCCTGCGGAACCAGGTCGGCTGGAGCTGCCACGGTCGGGACGGAGACGACGATAGCATCGCCGGGCCGTACCCGTTGCGCCGAGCGGGCCGGTTGGTCGTTGACCGTGATGAGACCGTCAGCGGCCAGGGCCTGCAAGCGACTGCGAGACAGTCCGGTTTGGGACAGCGAGGGTTGGCCGGCCAGCCAGACGTCCAGGCGGGGCGGGCCGGAGTCGCCGCTCACGACAAATTCGTACCTGTCGCCGGCTTCCAATCCTGAAAATCCTCTAATCCGGTGAATCCTGATTCTGACGAATTACAATCCGCTCCCGCACTCCGCAATCGGCGCAACGGGCGCCGTTGGGCAGGTCGATCATGAGGCCGTCGCAGATGGGGCAGGTTGACGGCAGGGCTGCAATGGCCGGCGCCTCGGCGGCCGGCGCCCCCCGGTTCATCACCAGCGCCCAGGCCATGACGCACAGGCCCACCACGATGGCGGAATCGGCCAGGTTAAACACCGGCCACGGGCCGATGTCGATAAAGTCCGTCACATGACCTTGCAAAATTCGGTCCAAAAGGTTGCCCACCGCTCCGCCCAACATCAGCGCGATGCTGATGCGCATCAGCAGGCTGGGCCGCTCCTGGCTCCGATAGATATACGCCAGCACCACCACACCGACCAACGACACGAACAGCAGCGGCAGGTTGTGGCCTTGGAATAACCCAAAGGCGCTGCCCGTGTTCTGCACGTGGGTAAAGCGAAAAAAGCCGTGGTAAGGCCAGGAGTAATGCCACTCCAAGGTTTGGCGGACGACGAACTTGGTCAGTTGGTCCAGAGCCAGCACCAACGCCGCCATTTGCAGCAGGGTCCAGTCCCGGTACAGCGGCGTGCGGCCTTTGGACTCTGTGGACATGATTTAGGGACCGAGAAGTTGCTTTCGGAAGAAAGCCACTACTTTCTCAGCCATCTGATGTTCCTGCCCGACCCAGAAATGGTCGGCGCCCGGGATCACGTGGTACTCGGCCGGTGGGTTGAACTTGGCCAGCTGCGCGTCCACGCCGTCGGAGTTGGCCAGGCGGTCGCGGTCGCCGGTGATAATCAGGCGCGGCGTTTTGTCGGACTGCAACGGGCTGTCGGTGATTGCTTCCAGAGATGGCGCCACCAGGGCAATGGCCAGTGGTTTCTTGTAAAGCTGTTTGTGCGAGCAGATGACCCGCGTGCTGAAGGAGTATCCGCCCAGCGCGATGCGGTCGTCGTCCACGTCGGGCAACGCGCCCAAAAACTCCATGGCCATCAGCGTCTCTTCGTGCTCCTTCTCACCGTGGGCGTGCTCGCCGGTGCTGTTGCCGACGCCCCGGTAGTTGAAACGCAGCGAGGCAATACCCGCGTCAGCCAGGCCGAAGGTCACTGCCACCACCACGTTGTTATCCATGCTGCCGCCATGCAGCGGATGGGGGTGGCACATCACCACTCCCGGGAACGGGCCTTCACCGTCAGGCAGGGCGATGATGCCTTCAAAAGTCATCCCCTTAGTCAGAAAACTTACCGCGCTCTGCCGCATAATTCCGTCTCCCAGCAGCCGTTTCGTGGCCCATACTGCACGGTAATGATAACAGGTTTCCACCCGACAGCGTTCCGTTTTAGGCGGTCAGGCGTAGGGGCAGCTCTTGTGCTTGCCCCGGCTGTACCCGGGGCTTATGCAAAGTCTCTCTGCCGCTCATGGTGAGCCTGTCGAACCATGACTCCGGTGGCAGTTATGCTAGAATAGCGCCGGTCGCCGCGCCCCAAGCGGCGGATATTAATGCCCATCCAGGAGGCGCCATGGCTTCGATTGACCTGCGCAGCGATACCATTACCCACCCCACCGACGAGATGCGCCAGGCTATGGCGGCGGCCGAGTTGGGTGACGACGTGTTCGGCGAAGACCCCACCATCAACGCCTTGCAGGAACGGGCCGCGGAACTGATGGGGCAGGAAGCGGGTCTGCTGACGGCCAGCGGCACCATGAGCAATCTGATTGCCGCCCTCACCTGGTGCAGCCGGGGCGACGAAATGATTATGGGTCAGGAAGCCCATATGTTCTGGAACGAGTCGGGCGGGCCAACTGCGCTATCCGGCGCCCAGGTCCGCCTGGTGCCCAACGAAGAGAACGGCCGCATCTCGGCGCAGAGCGTGGCGGCCGCCATCCGCGACAATTCCAACATCCACGTGCCGGCGACCACGCTGGTCTGCCTGGAAAACACCCACAACCGTTGCAGCGGCGGAGTGATGACCCCCCAGGACACCCAGGAAGTGGTCGAGGTAGCCCACGCCGCCGGCGCTGCCGTCCACCTGGATGGCGCGCGCATCTTCAACGCCGCCGTTGCCCTGGAAGTGCCCGCCGCCGAACTGACCAGGGACGTGGACGACGTGAGCTTCTGCCTGTCCAAAGCTTTGTCCTGCCCCGTGGGTTCGGTGCTCTGTGGCTCCGAGGAGTTCATTACCCGCGCCCGCAAGTGGCGCAAGATGGTGGGTGGCGGGATGCGTCAGGCCGGCGTGCTGGCCGCCGCCGGGCTGATCGCTCTCGACTCGATGATTGAACGTCTGGCCGACGACCACGCCAACGCCCGCCGACTAGCGGCAGGGCTGGCCAACATCGACGGCCTCACCGTGGATCCCGACAGTATCCACACCAACATCGTCATCTTCGAGGTGGACCGGGACCAGGTCGGTGAGGCGCGGGAAGTCATCGTCGCTCTGCGTGAAGACGGCGTCCTGGTGAGCCACAGCCGGGACCAGTCCCTGCGCATGGTCACCCACCGCCACATCACGTCTGACGACGTGGACGAGGCGCTGTCCCGGGTGAACGGAACGGTCCGGAGATTGGCGGCGTCCGTTTAACTTAACCCATAACCCCTCATTCCGGCTTTCGCCGGAATCCAGTAGCGTCTTATGGACAGGGCTTTCGCCGGAGCGCTCGAGTTGACATCGATGTAGAGGTCGGAAATGGCTGAATTCACCATCAACCGCGACACCACCGCCCTGCTCATCGCCGACTTCTACGCCGATGCCATGGGCAACCTGCCCCACGCCGTGGAGCGCGGTGTGGTCGGCAGAACCGTTGGCCTCCAGGCAGCGGCGCGAGAGGCCGGGCTGATGGTCTGCTACTGCGCCACTGTGTTCCGACCCGGCTATCCCGAAATCAGCGAGCGCAACAAGACCTTCAGCGCCCGCAAGGCGTCGGGCCAGCCGGCGGTGTTCGACCCGGTTTCGCTGGTCCATCCCGACGTCAGACCGCAGGAAGGCGAAGTTGTAGTGGGCAAGCACCGGGTTAACGCGCTGTTCGGCACCGGCCTGGACGTGGCGCTGACCGGCAACAACATCGACACCATCATCCTGCTGGGGTATGCCACCAGCGGGGTCGTTCTGTCCACCACCCGCTATGCCGCTGACCGGGATTACCGCCTGTATATCGTGGCAGACTGTTGCGCCGACAGCGAGGCGGACGTCCATGATTTCCTCATTGGCCGCATTCTGAACCGCCAGGCGGACATCGTAACCGCTGAGGAAGCCATAGCGGCCATCCGCTCGGGTTGACCACCGGATTTTTGACCGAATGTTGCGCCGCGTTGCAACCCCCGCCGCCGATGTGGCATTGTCCGTTGCCAGTCAACCACTGTATCCGGGTGACGCGGTGCATGGCGAGGTGGTGGTGACGCCGCGCGATTCCTTCGTTGCCGCCCTGGGTCTGGTACGGTTGTTGCAGACCGAGGTGCTGCGGATCGACTCGGCCCGGGACGCTGTGCCCCAGATGATGGCGCCCGGCCGGCGCGGGGGAAGGCGCGGTCTCGGTCCGGTATTTGTGGACCATGTCTTCGCCGAGAAGGTGCCTATGGAGACCGGCGTCGCGCAACGATACCCCGTCAGCGTGCGCCTCCCCCTGCAGGCCATGCCAACCGTCAAGGGTAAGCACGCTCGCATCACTTGGGAAATTTCCGCCTCCGTGCTGACTGACGCGGACTGGATGCCCTCCGGCAACAGCGTGCTGACCAATCTGGCGCGCGGACGAGCCGGTGAATGTACCCAGGAAATCGTCGTGTTCGCGCACCCCGACGGGACTATCTTCGGCGGCGAACGCTTGCCGGACGAACCCCAGGCGACCAGGGAGCACCGGAGGGTTATCCTCGATCTGATGTTGTCGTCCAGCAAGGTCGCCAACGGCGGCGCGCTGGAAGGGAGTTTGTCGGTTAAACCGCAACGCTCCTTTACGGCCCGCGAGTTGCGCGTGGAGCTGATGCGGTGGGAACGCTCCGGCAGCAAACAGGCACGGGTGGTGGAGAGTTCCCAGGTGTTGCAACGTCCCGCCGTTCTCACCGCCGGCGAGGAGATCAACTGGGCCTTTCAACTTCCGGTGCCCGATCGGCTCATGCCTTCGGTCCTGGGGCACCATACCTTCGTCGGCTGGCAGGTGAGGGCAGCAATAGCCCGGGCCTTCCTGCCGAACCTTACCGTTTCCCAGCCGGTGCAGGTCTATACTTCCCCAACGACGGCGGCTTCAGGCTTTTGAACCAGGGCCGTGGCCCCACCAGCGTCGCAGCCGCTCCGCTATGGCTGCTTCGGAACCTTGGTCCGAAGGCTCGTAATAGCGCCGGCCGGACAGGTTGGGCGGCAGATATTCCTGCGCCTCGAAGTGGCCCTCGTAGTCGTGGCTGTACTTGTAGCCGGCGCCGTAACCCATGCCACGCATCAGGCCGGTAACGGCGTTGCGGAGATGCAAGGGCACCGGGTCCTGGGGATGACTGCGCACGTCATCAAGGGCCCGTTCCAGGGCCATGTAGGCTGCGTTGCTCTTGGGAGATGTCGCCAGGTACACGGTAGCCTCGGCCAGGGGGATCCGTCCCTCTGGCAATCCTATGAAATGGACGGCCTGCTGAGCCGCCACCGCCACGGGCAGCGCGCCGGGATTGGCCAAGCCGATGTCCTCGGCAGCCAGTATCACCAGCCGGCGGGCGATGAAAAGCGGGTCCTCGCCGGCCTCCAGCATCCGGGCCAGCCAGTACAGCGCCCCGTCCGGGGATGAACCGCGCACCGACTTGATGAACGCCGAAATGGTGTCGTAGTGGCTGTCGCCGGCCCGGTCGTAATGCGGCGTGCGCCGCTGCAGGGCGTCGGAAATCGCCTCGATGGTGATGCGCCGGGTGCCGTCAAGTTCCGGTTCCACGGTCACGGCGGCCATTTCCAGCGCGTTCAGAGCGACGCGGGCGTCGCCGTTGGCGATGTTGACCAGATGTCCCAGAGCGTCCGGTTTCAGCACCGGCGACAGGTCCCCCAGGCCGCGACGGTGGTCGGTGACGGCCCGCGTGACGATGTCTGTTACGGCCTCCTCGTCCAGCGCGTGGAGAGTGAACACTCGGCAGCGCGACAACAGGGGCGCGTTGACCTCAAAGGACGGGTTTTCCGTGGTGGCCCCGATGAAAGTGATGGTGCCGTCCTCAACGTGGGGAAGGATCACGTCCTGCTGGGCCTTGTTGAAACGGTGGATTTCGTCCACGAACAAAATCGTGGGCTGCCGGTGCAACGACTGTCGTTCCCGAGCCTCAGCCACCACTTTGCGCAGATCGGCTACGCCGGCGGACACCGCGCTCACCGGCTCAAAATAAGCGCTGGTGACGTTGGCGATCAACCGCGCCAGTGTAGTCTTGCCGGAGCCAGGCGGCCCCCAGAACAAGATTGACGGAACCCGGTCGGCGTCGATGGCGCGTCGGAGCACCCGGTCTTCGGCAAGAATATGCCGCTGCCCCACGAACTCGTCAAAGTTGACCGGGCGCATCCGCTCGGCCAGCGGAGCGGTGTCCTGCAACAGTCTGCGCCGCCCGTGCTCGAACAGTCCGCCGGTTTCGCTCCGAGTGGACATCATCAGTCGCGGAAACGCGGCATCACCTCTTCGGCGAAAAGCCGCATGGAACGTCCCACTTCCTCATTGGTGAGAATGCCGCCGATGTTGAACCAGCACATTATCTCCTGCGGCTGGTACAACTCCCGGAACCCGGCCAGACGCTCCGCCACCTGGTCCGGCGTTCCGATGGCTGCCAATTCGTCGTACAGATCGTCGTAGCTAATCTGGAAAGCGCGCCCGGAACCCCGGGAGTTGTTCTGCATACTGCGCAGGGTTCCCAGATAGTTGTTGACGGTGGGCGCGAAATCCGCTTTGGCGGACTCGGCTGTTTCGCCCACGTACACCGGCACGTTGACCACCACCTTTACGGAGGAAGGATCGTGGCCATGCTTCACCAGTGTCTCGCGGTAATTGGCCAATCCGTCGCTCACGCCCTGTATGGTGATAATCAGAGGCGTGACCAGGATGCTGTGCCCCAGGCTGCCCACCAACGGGAAGGTGTCGGCGCCGTTGGATGCAATGTACACCGGTGGGTAGGGCTGCTGGATCGGTTTCGGCTCCAAGCGGATACCCTCAGCTTGGTAGAACTGGCCGTAATAGTCCAACTCGTCCTCGGTCCAGGCCCGCAGCGCGAGGTCCAGCCCCTCGACAAATCGGTCGTTGCGCTCCTCAATGGGGATGCCGTAGCCCCGGTAGTGGTTGGGGTTGGAGCCGCGCCCGATGCCGAAAACCGCCCGCCCGCCGGACAGCACGTCCAGCGTCGCCACCTCTTCCGCGATGCGCAGCGGATGGTGCAGCGGCAGCAGGTTGACGGCGGTGCCCAGCATGATGCGCTCGGTGGTCTGCGACAGCGCCGAAGCCATCAGCAACGGCGCCGGCATCACCGAAAAGCGGCGGGCAAAGTGCAACTCCGCCAGCCAGGCCATGTCATAACCCAACTGATCGGCCAACTGAACCTGAGCCATCACGTCGGCATAGCGTCCGGCAGGAGTCTGGTCCTCGCCGCATGGGATTTGGTAGAAGACGCCGAACTGCATAATTTGCTACTCCCTGGCGGGTCGATATTGACGCCTATGCTGCGCTTTTGTCGTCCTCGTCGGGCGCCGGCTCCGTGAAAGGTTCGCCCCGCGCCTCGGCTTGTTCTCGACGCCGGAGCCATTCTCGCCAAAGCCGATTGGCGTCATCCTTGCCCTTTTGGTACCTCCGTTTCTCAAAAATCGTTGCGAATACCATTCTAAACGCCTCCATAATCGGCCAGGTCGCCGCCAGCGCCCAGGCCACGATTTGGCCGCCGTCGTCAAAGACCATCTCCGCGGTCATTTGCCACGTTGCCGGCCAGTGATTGTGGGTAATCAGCAGTACGTCAATGACAATCGCCGCTGCCACCGCCAGGTAGAACGCGGCGAAGGCTTGGGCGGCCCGCTCCGGCGGTACGCTGGGTATGCCAATCCATCCCCTCCCGCTATTTTGCTCAGATGCCATCATTATAGCGGTATGTTGCCGTGCTTTTTAGCCGGCAGCGTATCCCGCTTGTTTTGCAGCATCTCCAGGGCGCGTATCACCGTCGGCCGCGTGGCCGCCGGGTCGATCACGTCGTCCAGATAGCCCCGGTTGGCCGCCACGTAGGGGTTGGTGAACCGCTCCTGGTAGTCGGCGATGAGTTCAGCGCGCCGGGTATCGGGGTCTTCCGCGTTGCTGATCTCCTCGCGGTAGATGATGTTGACCGCCCCATCGGGACCCATTACGGCAATTTCGGCGGAAGGCCAGGCCAGGTTCACGTCGGAGCGCAGATGCTTGCTGCTCATCACGATGTAGGCTCCGCCGTAAGCCTTGCGCGTGATGATCGCCACCTTGGGCACCGTGGCCTCGGCGTAGGCATAGATAAGCTTGGCTCCGTGCCGGATGATTCCGCCGTACTCCTGCTCCGTGCCCGGCATGAACCCCGGCACGTCCACCAGCGTCACTAGGGGCACGTTGAAACAGTCGCAGAAGCGCACGAAACGCGCGGCCTTGGCCGATGCGTTGATGTCCAGCACCCCGGCCAGATACGCCGGCTGATTGCCCACCAGTCCGACGGTCCGGCCCGCCATGCGCCCGAAGCCCACCACCACGTTGGGCGCGTAGCCGGCCTGCACTTCCATGAAATCCTCGTCGTCGATGATGTGGTAGATGATTTCCCTTACGTCGTAGGGCCGGTTCGGCTCCGGCGGCACGATGCCGCGTAGAACTTCATCGGTGCGATCAACCGGGTCGGCGGTACGGTATCCGGGCGGGTCGTCCAGGTTATTCAAAGGCAGGAATGAAATGAGCCGCCGCAGTTCTTCCAGGCAATCTGCCTCGGAGTCGTACACGAAGTGCGCCACGCCGCTGCGGGAGGCATGGGCGTCCGCTCCGCCCAGTTGCTCGTGAGTGACGTCCTCGCCGGTCACCGCGCGCACCACGTCCGGCCCCGTGATGTACATTTGCCCGGTTCCGCGTACCATGAAGATGAAATCGGTGATGGCCGGTGAATAGACCGCCCCGCCGGCGGACGGCCCCATGATCACCGAAATCTGCGGAACCACGCCGGAATACATGGTATTGCGCAGGAAAATGTCGCCGTAGGCCGCCAGACTCAGCGCTCCTTCCTGGATGCGCGCTCCGCCCGAGTCGCAGATCCCGATCATCGGACAGCCGGTCTTGGCCGCCAGATCCATAACCTTGCAGATCTTCTGTCCGACCACCTCCGACAGGGAACCGCCGAACACCGTGAAGTCCTGGGCATAGGCGAACACCTGGCGGCCGTCGATGTTGCCGTATCCGGTCACCACGGCGTCACCCAGGAAGGTACGGTCGGCCAGTCCGAAATCGGTCGTGCGGTGGGTGACGAAGCGGTCGATTTCCTGGAAGGTGCCGTCATCCATCAACGCGGTCAACCGCTCCAGGGCAGTCATCTTGCCCCGTTGGTGCTGTTGGTCGATGCGGCGCTGGCCGCCGCCCAACTCAGCCTGTTCCGCCAGATGGAACAGGTTTTCCAGGTTCTGGTTGGTGATTGATTCCCGTTGCGTGGACAAGTTGAGCCTCCGGCGGAAATGCTGTCAAAACGGCCTGTTTCGCAGCAAATGAGGATTAACAGCGGCAAGTATAATGGTCTGAACCTTTAAACGCTAAACGGAATGAAGCCATCCCTTTGACACCATCTGAGGAAATCTGTGCGCGTCGTGGTCCGGCGCTAAACGTCGCCGGCGGCGCTCCCCTGGTTTGGGGGCGGCGCACCTATGTCATGGGTATCGTCAACCTGACCCCTGACTCCTTTTCCGGCGACGGGCTGAACGGCGACGTGTCCGCCGCCGTCGCCCAGGCCCGGCGCATGGAAGCCGACGGCGCGGACATTATCGACGTGGGCGCGGAATCAACCCGTCCGGGCAGCACGCCCCTTACGGCGGAAGAGGAGTTCACTCGCTTGCTCCCGGCATTGACGGCCATTTGCGAGGCCGTAAGCATCCCGGTCAGCGTGGATACTTATAAAGCTGACGTGGCGCGACAGGCCATTGCTGCCGGCGCGGCTGTGGTCAACGACGTTTGGGGCGCGTTGGCCGACGCCGATATGGCGCGGGTGATTGCAGACGCCGGCGTTCCCGCCATCCTGATGCACAACCGGCGCAGAGCGGAGTATGCCGACCTGGTGCCCGATGTAATCGCCGGCCTGGGCCGTATCGCCGACCACGCCCTCACTGCCGGCATCCCCGAACACAACATCGTCCTAGACCCCGGCATCGGCTTCGGCAAAACCGCCGACCACAACCTGGAATTGCTGCGCCGCCTGCCCGAACTCCGGTCGTTAGGCTATCCGCTTCTGCTGGGCGTGTCGCGTAAATCGACCATCGGCAGAGTGCTGGGCCTGCCGGAGGATGAACGGCTGGAGGGCACTGCCGCTGCCGTCGCCATGAGCATCGCCGGCGGCGCGGACATCGTCCGCGTTCATGATGTCAAAGAGATGGTGCGCGTGGCCCGTATGACCGACGCCATCGTGCGCGACTGGAGGCCCGACGGATGGCAGAACCCGTAACCGCTTATCTCGGATTGGGTGGCAACCTGGGCGACCGCATGGCGGCGCTGGCCGAGGCGTTGCAACTCCTCGATTCGACGGCGGGTATGCGCCGAACCGGGTGTTCATCGGTGTACGAGACCGAGCCGTGGGCCGTGGCGGACCAGCCCAACTTCCTCAACTTGGTCGCCGCCTACGAGACGACGCTGGCTCCGTTTGACCTGCTGGCGGCGTGCAAGTCAGTGGAGGCGGAGGTTGGCCGCGTCGCGTCCTACCGCTGGGGGCCACGGCTGATCGACGTGGACATCCTGCTGTACGGCGACCAAGTAGTGGATTCGTCAGAACCGGACTTGCAGATACCGCACCCGCGGATGACGCAACGGGCTTTCGTGCTCGTCCCGCTGGCGGAGATTGCGCCGGATACCAGGGTGCCGCCGCAGGGCTATACCGTGCGGCGGCTAGATGAAGTGGACGGACGGGAGGGTGTAGTACGGTGGGGGAACGCGCCCCCACCGTGAAGTCTCACTCGTCAGTTGGCGCAGAACTGCAAACCAAGGGCGTCGAAGTCGTTGTTCGCGACCCCCCGCAGGCCCAGCGGGACGCAGCCGGTTAGCTGGTTGCCGGCCAGCCGGATTATTTCCAGGTTGACCAAATTCCCCAACTCCGGGGGTATGTGCCCGGTCAACCGGTTGTTTTGGAGGCCCAGCCCGTCCAGATTGATTAGGTTCCCTAGCTGAGGCGGGATTGACCCCTCCAACTGATTCTGTTGGAGAGCCAACACTTCCAGGTTGACGAGGTTGCCCAGCCAGGTAGGGATGGGGCCGGTCAGTTCGTTCCTACCGAGGGACAGCAAAGTCAGATTGGAGAGACTAGCCAACTGCGTTGGGATCGGCCCGGTCAACTGGTTATCGCGGAGGGCCAACTGTTCCAGGTTGGCAAGATTTCCCAATTCTGCGGGGACCGAACCTGTAAGCTCGTTCTCATCCAAGTCCAGCCGCTGCAGGTTAGTGAGATTGCCCAGTTCTACGGGTATGCTCCCATTTAGTTGGTTCTGGTCGAGGTTCAGTCTTTCCAGGTTGGTGAGGCTGCCCAATTCCGGTGGTATAGTGCCGCCCAGCCGGTTGCTGTTGAGGCGCAGGTCGGTCAGCTTGGAAAGTCCACCCAGGGTGTTGGGTATCTGCCCTTCCAGGTCGTTGCCACGGAGGGCCAACACTTGCAGGTTGGAGAGATTACCCAACTCTGACGGTATGTCCCCCGTCAGCTGGTTGCTGCTGAGTAACAGGAGTTGAAGATTGGAGAGGTTGCCCAGGGAAGGGGGCAAGGTCCCGGTCAACTGGTTTCCGTGGAGGCTCAGATAGGTCAAATTGGTGAGATTGCCCAGCTCCGATGGGATCATCCCGGTTCGCGAGGTGCTCCTGAGGTCCAATTGTTCCAGATTGGTCAGGTTACCCAGCCATGTGGGAATAGGTCCTTCGGCCAACTCGTTAACTGAGAGGGTCAGCTTCGTCAGGCTGGTGAGACTAGCCAGTTCCGCCGGTATCGACCCGGTGAGGCCGTTTTCCGAAAGATAGAGTTCGATAACGCGGCCGCTGTCGTCGGTGGTTACACCGTGCCATTCTCTTAGCGGCTTATCGCTTAGCCAGTTCGCGTTGTTCGTCCAGTTGGCACCACCGGTGGCGTTGTAAAGGGCGACGAGGGCAGGCCGGTCTGGTTGCATAGCGGCACCACTTCCCAGGGGCGTGGCGGTCTGCCAGTTAGACCAATTTCCCCACACAGTGCCGTAATTCACCCAGTTCCACCGCATCCCAATCACTATGAAACTGTATTCCGTACCTCCCTCCAGCCCGGTGACCACTCCTTCCGTCCCCGCAAAGGGCGCCATTCGCATCTGGCCGTAGTTCAGCGCCGTCAAGTCTGAGGTCTTCAGGTACACCAGGAAATGGACTTGGGCATCCGAGGCGCCGGTCCAAGTCAGCCGCACCGCTCCATCATCCTGTCCAACGGTGCTGGCTCTCAGATTGGCGGCTTGCCCTACGGATGTCGGCTCGGTCGCCGGTAGCGCTGCACCCATGTCTGTGGTGGTGCCCCTCGGCGTGGCGGTCTGCCAGTTAGACCAATTTCCCCACACAGTGCCGTAATTCACCCAGTTCCACCGCATCCCAATCACTATGAAACTATATTCCGTACCTCCCTCCAGCCCGGTGACCACTCCTTCCGTCCCCGCAAAGGGCGCCATTCGCATCTGGCCGTAGTTCAGCGCCGTCAAGTCTGAGGTCTTCAGGTACACCAGGAAATGGACTTGGGCATCCGAGGCGCCGGTCCAAGTCAGCCGCACCGCTCCATCATCCTGTCCAATGGTGCTGGCTCTCAGATTGGCGGCTTGCCCTACGGATGTCGGCTCGGCGGCCGGCGTTCCCTGGGCGTTCGCCGGTTGCAAGGCCAGGGCCATGCCCGCCACGACAAACATCAGCAATGCCGCAGCAATCAGGACGCTGCGCGACAATTTTCGACGGTGAGGGTATGCGGCGGTTGGCGTGGCCTTTGAAACGGAACGGGCGTGCGACTTCCCCATTGGGAACCTCCCTTGCGGACAGGAGTAAGGCTACTTGGCGGAGGCGCCGGGTTCCCGATAGGCGTAAGCCCCGCAAGAGAGGCACGGGGGCTTCATCCTATCATGGGGCTGCGCCAAAGGTACGTATACGTCATGAGGCCGGTTCCCCCGCAACTCTGCCAAGGCGCACTGTATCAGCGTGAACACGCCGGCGCAAATACAGCGCTCGCATGAGCCTAAAGCAACCGCCACCGTACCGGCCATAGGCTATAGTCTATATCTCCGTTGACGGAGGGTCGCGGCCGCGGCGGGCCGGGCCGCCGGACTGACACACCGTCCGGCGGCTGTTGGACGAGGTGGACGGAAAGGACGGTGTGGTACGGTGGGAGCGGTTTCCCCCACCGTACCACACCGTCCGGCATTACTGGTCCGTCCGGTACAGGTAGCGGGTGTCCCAAAGTCCGTACAGGGTGGGCGTGGTGTTGCCGAACACGTTGCGCACTGCGCTTATCCGCTCGCCCAGCGTCGTGTAGATGACCGGAACGTTCTCGGCCGCAATCGCCTGCGCCCGGTGATAGGAGGCCACGCGCTGGTCATGTTCCAGCTCCTGGCTCGCCTTGACATAGAGATCGTCTATCTCAGCTTCCCACTCGGTGGCGGGTTGGGACTGGTTGGGGTGCCACAGGTGCAGGTTCCCGCTGCTGTGCCAGAAGTTGATGCTGAAGTGAGGTTCACTCCCGCCGCCGAAGCCGATAACCATGGACTCCCAGTCATAGGATGTCGTTAGCTGGGAGACCAGGTCGCCAAAGGGGATTATCTCGAAGTTCGCCCTGATGCCGATGTCTTGCAGGCCACGGCGGATTATCTCGCTGACTTGCTGACGCTCGGTGTTGCCTTCGTTGGTCACCAGCCGGAACTCTATCTCGTTGCCCGTGCTGTCTTCCCGCGTGCCGTCCCCGTCGCCATCGGTCCAGCCGATGCCGTCCAGGATGAGGTTGGCTCGATCTATGTCGTACTCGTACCGTCGGACGTTGGGGTTGTGGAAATCTCCGGCGGCGGGGCTGATGGATGACCATTGCGGAAAGCCGATGCCGTGCTGTACGTCGTTGATGATCGTGTCCTTGTCAACGCTGTGGGCCACGGCCTGGCGGAACTGCTTGTTGCGGAACCACTCCAGCCGCTCGGGCGCCAGGTAAAGCTCGCCGGTGTCCGGGTTGCTGCCTGGGTTCATGTTGAACGCCAGGAACGTCGTCCCGTAAGCAGGGCCGCGCCGGTAGATGGTGAAATTCTCCCGCCCCTGGAGCGGGTCAAGCCCGGCGAATTCTTCGCCCCGCACCCCATGGGTATCCACCACGCCCGCCCGGAACCGGGCCAGGTCGGCGGCCAGGTCCGGAACGGTGAGCCTAACGATTTCGTCCAGGTACGGCAGGCTGTTGCCGGCGGCGTCCTTGAGCCAGTAATCCGGGTTGCGCTGGAAGACTATGCGCTCGTCGGGTACGTAACGTTCGATGGTAAAGGGGCCGGTGCCGATCACCTCGGTCGGGTCAGTGTTGATGTCCCACGTCTCGACGAAGGTGCCGTCGTCCACGCGCGGCTCCAAGACATGCTTCGGATAGATTGGCGTTCCCATGGAGCGCAGGAACGGGGCGAATGGCGCCGGCAGGACACATTCCACCGTATAGTCATCCAGCGCCGTGACCGTCATCGGCGCTGTCCGCCATTGACCACTTGCCTCATCCCGATACCGGAAGTTGAACGTCGGACGGCTGCTGGCCGGAATATCGTCGTTGTAGATAATCTGGTTGAAGGTGAAGTCCACGTCGTGGGCGGTGAAGGGCTGCCCGTCGTGCCACCGCACGCCCCGCCTCAGGTGGAAAACCCAGGTCAGCCCGTCCTCCGAGCGCTCCCACGACTCCGCCAGCGCCGGCTCCACCTGGTTAGTCAGCCAGGAGGTCTCGGTCAAGCCTTCGAAGAGGTATCCCAGAACGCCTGACGACGAGCCATCGGTGGAAATGGCCAGGTTGAAGGTAAGCGGGTCGCCGATGGTGGCGAAGGTCAGGACGCCGCCGGGCTTCCCGATGGCGTATTCAAAATACTCGGCATTTCTGCGAAGTTGTTCAACGCTTATGGTCTGAGTGGCGGGAGCCGGACGCCGCGCGGTGGTTGTTGGCTCCTCTCGCTCCCTGGGGAATATCACCTGCTGCGGCTCGGCAGCATCCTCGGTGTCGTCCGGCCGGCGGACCACCAGGTAGCAAACCTCGTCGGGCGAGCCGGCTGCGTACCCGTCGCCGTCGTCAGTTGCCGGGTAGGCGCGGACGGTCGTATAGCCGTTGCTGTCGGAACTCCGGACAACGTACCACCGCGCGCCGTCGGTGTCGGTAAAGAAGTCCTGATAGCCGATGCGACCGTAGTCCTGTTTCTGTAGCGGCCCGTCGTATGCCTGCTCCGGCCAGGAGCTGGGACACGCGGGAGCGCTCTGCACGGCAGTGGGATCAAGGAACAATATTGACGCGGCTGAAACAAAGGCCATCAAAGCCAGGACGATAGCGCTGATGCGCAACGATTTATGCATCATAACTCCGTGGTCTGCAAGCGTTCCGCGACAACCCGTTGGAATTGGCTGACCGCTTCGAGTAACGCCGGCCGGTCTGTGATGGGCTGTGGCTTGGGGTCATACTTGCCCCGACCGGCGTATTCGGTCAGCCACGCCAGATGCTCCGGCATAGCGATGCCTAGGTCCTGACCTGCCGCCCGTTCGGTCGTTCTTACTTCCTGGATAAGTTCCTGAAGGTTGTGGGTGGTGGCGTATCTGCCGCCCAACGCCGCTGTCATTGCTTTCAGCGAATGTTCCAGCGTCTGCTGAGCGTTGTATCCAACCACCTGGTCGCCTCGGTTGTTGGCGATGGGAAGTTCCGTCATCGCGCAGTGTTCTGCGGCGTCATACAGCCGCAGTTCCACTTCTTCCTGCCGGCGCTCGTCGTCGTAATGCAGCCTCTGGTATGCCATTCTTTTCCCGTCCAGCGTAATGCCGTCCTCAGCAACCCGGGCCGCCAGCCGATTGATGCTGGGCAACTCGGCGTCGAACTGCTCCGGGGTGTACTGGACAATGTCCACGTCCAGCCTATGCCCGTAAATCCGTTCAATGGCAGCGCGGGCCGCGTCCCACGCCATACGTTCCCGTTCCCGGTTCTTGGGGCCGTCGGACACTATCAGCAGCAGGTCGATGTCGGAATCCGGTCGGTAGTTGCCCCGGGCCCGGCTGCCGAAAAGAATGACGGTTTCGGGACGCAACGCTTCATAAACGGCCTGCGCTACCGACAGCGCCCTGGTGTCGCAGCGGTTTGCCGCATCATAGCCAACGCTGCCAGCGACGGCAGCGTGATTCCAGGTGGGAGCAGGGCTATCGCATATGGATTTTGGTGAATTGGGAGAGGATGTTGATGAGGAAGCAGTTGTCCCAACCGGCCCGTTTCAGTTTGCCCCGCATGGACCCCTTGCTTGGTTCCAACCGCGCCAGATTCAGCGCCAACTTACGCAGCAACGCCAGGTTCTCCGCGCCATGCCCTTTCCGGTTCCGCGCCTGGTCTTCGTTGCAGGTTACGTCCAATACCCAATGCAGCCGGTTCTCAATGCCCCAATGGCCGCGCACGATGTCGTTGCAATGCTCCGGCGGGAAGGCCTGGCTCAGCAGGTAATAACGAGTTTCCTCGCTGGTGTCGCCGTCTTTACGGCGGACCGCTGTTACTTTACCCACGGCCTGCAAGCCCGGCCAGTCGTGCCATTCCTGCAGCCAGGCTACGTCGTCGCTAATACTGGCGGTGCGGGTTTCAATGCGTCCGTGGCCCTTGCTGACCTGGGTGGCCTGAGCTGCCGGCGTGTCCGCGTCGTCCAGAAACAGTTTTACATCGTCGTAGAGCGTACCTTGATTGCCTTTCAACGCTAGCGCGTAGTCGCCCTCCTGGTCAATCACTTGCTGAGCAATCTGACGCTGACAATTCAGGGCATCGACGGTAACCACCTTGCCTTGCAAGGTCAACATTTCCAACAGCTTGGGCAACGCCGTAATCTCGTTGGACTTGTCGTCAACGGCCAATTGTCCCAACACCAGGCGCCGCTCTTCCGCCCAAGCGCTGACCAGATGCAGGGCGGACTGTCCTGCCGCGTGGTCGTAAGAACGCCGCAAGGTCTTCCCGTCCATGGCCACCACTCCCTGAACCCCTTGAGCGAACTGTTCCATGAACCTCAAAAACCACCGCTGGAAAGCTTCCGGATCCAGTTTGCCCAGCACCCGGGAGAAAGTGTCGTGGCTGGGAATGCCGTTTTCCAGATTCAGAAAGGACTCCAGAAACTCCCGTTTGGAATGCCCGAAAAGCTCCATGTCGGTGCAAGTCTGACCGCCGCAGACGATGGTGCATAGAGCGATGACCAGAATGTCGTGCAGGGAATGGAGACGCGCATTGACGGCCCGAGGGTCTTCCAAATCGCCAAATACGTCCGCTAGCTCGCTCATGGTGTCCTCCCCACCTCAGCAGTTTGGACGCTATCTTACCTGACACCTCAATTTTTCATATGCGATAGCCCTGAGGTGGGAGTGGGTTCTATTGACATTTTGAATTTTATTCGTCATTCCGGCGAAAGCCGGAATCCAGAGGCTTCTAGGTGTTAAATTTCTCGGCCATAATTACGGATTACGGTACTGGATTCCCGCGAAAGCGGGAATGACGGTAAAACGTCAACGCGGCCTATTCATTCCGTCCATTCGTTCCCATTCAACTGAATTATCCATTACAATCTGAGCACTGACAAGATTGACCGCAAGCCGACGCGTCCGCTTACCGACACTATCCATGATGCAGGAGACGGTTACAATGTCCATCACCAACCTCACCCGCAGCGCCGTGTACGGCCAGAACGGTATGATTTGCTCCAATTCCCCGCTGGCGGCGTCCACCGGGTTGCGAGTGTTGCAGGATGGCGGCACCGCCTTCGATGCCGCCCTGGCCGTGGCGGCGGTGGAAGCCGTGACCATCGTGCCGTCAAACGGGTTGGGCGGCGACTCGTTCATCCTGGCCTACGAGGCCGCTACCGGAAAAGTCACCAACATCAACAGCAGCGGCGTTGCGGCCTCCGGCGCTGAGGCCGAGTATTACCGTAGCCAGGGTTTGGCCCTCATGCCCATCCAGGGGCCGCACTCCGTTTCGGTTCCCGGGGAGGCTGCCGCGTGGGAGGTCATGCACCGTGACTTCTGCACTATGCCCTTTGCCGACCTGCTGGCCCCGGCCATTCGCTATGCGGAGCAGGGCTTCCCGGTGCCGCCCCGCATCGCCCGGGCCTTCGCCGGCAACGCGGAACTGCTGGCCCGTTTCTCCGCCACCGCTGACATCTACTTGGCCAACGGCGGCCGCCCGCCCCGCGTCGGCGAGGTGCTGGTCAACCGCGACCTGGCCGACACCATTCGCAGCGTGGCCGAGGGTGGCGCCGACGCCTTCTACCGCAGCGGCCTGACGAAGAAGCTGGTGGACGGCCTCAATAACGCCGGCGGTCTTTTCACCGAAGCCGACTTCGCCGCACACCAGGCGGATGTTTGCGAACCCATCAGCACGTCCTATCGGGGCCACACGGTATATCAGACCCGCCCGCCCTCCCAGGGTTTCATCCTGCTGGAGATGCTGAATATCGTCAGCGGTCATGACTTGTCGTCCATGACGCCCAACTCGGCGGACTCCATACACCTCCTAGTGGAAGCCAAGAAGATCGCCTACTCCGACCGCAACCGGCTGGCCGGCGATCCCAACTTTATCGATTGGCCTCTGGGCGGCCTCTTGTCCATGGAGTACGCCGATATGCGCCGGGATCAGATCCATCCCTTCCAGGCCGGCAGCGAAGTCCGTCCGCTGATGCCGGTGGACGGGCGCGGCGACACCACCTACTTCTGCGTCGCGGACGGCGCCGGCAACGCGGTGAGCTGGATCCATAGCCTGTCCAACGGGTTCGGGTCCGGCGTCGTGGTGCCCGGCACCGGCGTGCTGTTCAACAACCGGGCGGGACGCGGGTTCAGCCTCGAACCGGGCCATCCCAACGAGGTCCAACCTGGCAAGCGTACCATGCACACGCTGAACTGCTACCTGACCACGGTGGACGGCGAAGCAACCATCATCGGCGGCACTCCGGGCGGAGACTTCCAGCCTCAGTGCGGTATCCAGATGCTCACCAAGCTCATCGACGGCGGCCTGCAGCCCCAGGAGGCGGTGGAGTCTCCCCGGTGGTTCAGCTTCCCCGGCACCGATCCGGCGACCCTCAGCCGGGCTGGCGAGCTTCGGGTCGAGGTAGGGATGCCCGACGACACGGTGCGGGATCTGCAGCGCATGGGTCACAACGTCGTGCAGAACCCTCTGGGATCTTACTACGGCTCGGTCCAGATCATCGTCAGGGACCGGCAGCGTGGCGTCCTGGCGGGAGCATCCGATCCCCGCGGCGACGGTCAGGCGGTGGCGTTTTAAGGCATTGACTAGCGTAGGGGCGAATAATTATTCGCCCCTACGACGTTCAGGAGTTGGGAAAGTAATAAACCGCCGGCAACCCCCGATACCGCTCGTCAAAGTCCATGCCATACCCGACCACGAAGTGGTTCGGGATCGTAAATCCCACGTAGTCGTAGCGCACATCCACCTGACGACGTTCCGGCTTGTCCAGCAACGTGCAGTAGCGCAGGGACGCCGGCGCGAGACTATTGATGTATTCGGCAACGGCGGCGCAGGTGTGGCCGGTGTCGGCAATATCGTCCACGGCCAACACGTGTTGACCGGTGACGTGTTCGGCCGGCAGTGCGCCGGTAATGTTCACCTGGCCCGACGACTCGGTTCCACTCCTGTAGCTGCTGGCCCGGACAAACTCGATCCGATGCACTTCCGCTCGCAGGGCGCGCAGCAGGTCGGCGGTCAATACCGTAGCCCCTTTCAGCAGGCAGACCACCACCAATCCGGTAGCAGCGTAATCTCGGTCAATCTGCCGGGCCAGTCTGGCAACCCCCGAGCGTAGCTCCGCCTCGGAGATCAGCAGCTCCAGCCCGTCACCCGGCATTACACGTCCAGGTTCTGCCACGTCATTCCCCCCATCGTCATTCCCTCCCATCGTCATTCCGGCGAAAGCCGGAATCCAGGGATATGATTGGAGGGCTTGCTATACGTCCAAGTTCTGAACCTGCGTGGCGTGGGTCTGGATGAAACTCTTGCGCGGCCCGACCTGCTCGCCCATGAGCATGGCAAACACGCCGTCAGTGTCGGCAATGTTGTCCACGTCGTCCAGATCGTCGATGGTTACCCGCAGCATTTTGCGGGCCGCCGGGTCCATGGTGGTTTCCCAAAGCTGGTCGGCGTTCATCTCGCCCAGGCCTTTGTACCGTTGCACTGTAGGTTCGGAGCGGGCCGTTGACATCCGCTTGATCAGCGCTTCCTTCTCTTCCTCGGAATAGGCGTAGGCGATACTGCGCCCGCGCTGCACGCGATAAAGGGGCGGCTGCGCGATATACAGGTAGCCGTCTTCGATCAGCTGCCGCATCCGCCGGTAGAAATAGGTCAGGATCAGAGTGCGGATGTGCGAGCCGTCCACGTCGGCGTCGGTCATGATGATGATGTGGTGATAGCGCAGCTTGGAGATGTCGAATGCTTCGCCTTCTCCGGTCCCAACGGCGGAGATAATGGCGCGGATTTCCTCGTGTCCCAGAATGCGCTCCACCTTGTCCAGGAACCGCTCCACGTTGAGGATCTTCCCCTTCAGCGGCAGGATGGCCTGGAACTGGCGGTCTCGCCCCATCTTGGCGGAACCCCCGGCGGATTCGCCTTCCACGATATACAACTCGGACTTCGCCGGATCACGCTCGGAACAGTCCGCCAGTTTGCCGGGCAAAGAGGTTCCGTCCAAAGCGTTCTTGCGCAGCACCAGGTCACGGGCCCGGCGGGCGGCCTCCCGGGCCGCGTGGTTGGTCTGAACCTTTTCGATGATCCCCTTCGCCGATGTGGGATTCTCTTCCAGGAAACGGGTCAGCCCCTCCGACGTCGCGGCCTCAACCCGGCTGCGTATTTCGGGATTGCTGAGCTTGTTCTTGGTCTGCCCTTCAAATTGCGGGTCGCCCAGCTTCACGCTGACCACCGCGACCAGACCGCCCCGGGTGTCCTCGCCGCTGAAGGAGTCCTTGGGGTCCTTCAGGAAGTTCTGCTTGCGCGCGTAGTCGTTCAGCACACGGGTCAGCGCCGACCTGAAACCGGCCAAATGCGTTCCGCCTTCCGGCGTGAGGATGCAGTTGGCGAAGGTGCGTTCGTCGGCCGCCAGGTTGTCGTGGCCGTCGGTGTGGTGGTACTGGAAGGACACTTCCACGTCCGCGTCCTCGGCGATGCGCTGGTAGTAAAAGGGATCCGTCATCACCACGTTGCGCTTGCGGTTGATGTTCCGCACCATGCTGGCCACGCCGGTGTCGAAGAAGAAGCATCGCTCGATGTCGCTGTTCCGCGCCTCCTCGTGGAACTCGCTGATGAGACGGATTTCCAGCCCCTTGTTCAGGTAAGCGGTCTGCCGCAGCTGCGCCACCAGCCGACCGAAGTCATAGGTGATTTCGGGAAAGATTTCCGGGTCGGCGTAGTAGGTGACCTTGGTGCCCTGCTTTTTCACCCGCTGGTGGCGCACCAGTTCGGTGGTCGGGATACCCTTGGCGTAGTCCTGGGTATAGCGCACGCCGCCACGACAGATCTCGGCGTGGAGTTTCGACGCCAGAGCGTTCACCACGGACGCCCCCACGCCGTGCAGTCCACCGGATACTTTGTAAGCCGCGCCGTCAAACTTGCCCCCGGCATGGAGGGTGGTCATCACCGTTTCCAGGCCGGACACGCCGGTGTCCGGATGGAGGTCCACCGGAATGCCCCGGCCATTGTCCGCCACGCTTACCGCGCCGTCGGCGCCGATATGCACGTCGATGCGGTCACAATGCCCCGCCAACGCCTCGTCAACGGCGTTGTCCAGCAACTCTTTGATGAGATGATGCAGGCCGTCAACCCCGGTGCTACCGATGTACATTCCCGGCCGAACCCTGACCGCCTCCAATCCCTTTAGCACTTGGATGTTGTCTGAAGTGTATTCAGAAGATTGCTCGGTCTCATTTATTACTATTTGTTGAGTCATTCTGCTGTAAAACTCCGCACTTCAGGGGGCCGGTTTAGGGGTAATAAACAGTTGATAAATGCAAGAATATCAGATTTTGCGTCGCCTTTTATTATACCATAGTCCAGTTTGACTTGCCATGCCGCCGGCGTCACCAATTCGGCCATTTTCCAGGTTAACCATCGTCATTCCGGCGAAGATCGGCATCCAGGATGAAGCCCTACGAGCCCGTCCCTTGCTGCAACTATTCCTCGGAATCCGGGAGGTCAGTCCAGTTGGACCGCCGTCTGCCCTTCCTCCCCGGAAGAGTGATACCAGCGCCCCGACAGTAAGCTGGCGATGGCCAGACGCATGGGTTCAAACAGCGGTTCCGGCGGCTCTCGCAAGGGAAACCAGCCGCATTCTTCCAGGGTGCCATCGGCCTGGTTGGGAACTGGCTCCTGCTCTCCTATATCGCCGAGGAACTCCACATCTACGTAGTGACGGTCGTAGGCGATGATGTTGCTGAAGCACAATACCCGCAGTTCACCCACCTCCACTCCCAGCTCTTCCCGGGCTTCCCGGCGCACGCAATCCTCCAACGATTCCCCGTGCTCCAGGTGCCCCCCAGCCGACGCCCAGGTTGCTTCCCCGTGGGAACCGCGACGCTGTGCCAGGAAAACGCGACCGTCGCGGATGAACACCACACCCACACCCACCAATGGCCGATTTTGCTGCGCACCCACGACCGGCAGTATAGCATACGGGTTATATCCGCCCTACATAGGACTGTCAAAACTCGCTTGCCCTCAAGCCGTCATTCCGGCGCAAGCCGGAATCCAGTAGCGTTTTTTTGGACTCCGGCTTTCGCCGGAGTGACGGACTCGCTGTTTTGCACAGCCCTACCTACAGCCCCCGCTTGTCGTGATTCCGTGCCCGGTGCTAGACTGCGCCGTCCCGTGATCCTCACCCGCCCAGGAGGCGTACCAATGCCCAATCAACCCTCCGTTGACCAGTTGCCCCGGTCCACCTCGGGTCAAACCGCGTTGTCAGTCTGCGAGACTGCCGCCCGCCGGGCCGGAGCGCTGGTGATGGGGCGGTTTCGCAGCGACGTTGAGGTGAGTCTGAAAGGTCGGGCCAACGTGGTCACGGATGCTGACCTGGCTTCGGAACGGTTGATCCTGGACTATGTGGGCGCGGAGTATCCGGAGTTCGGAATACTGTCCGAAGAGTCGGCGCCGGTCGTCGGATCCTCACCATACACGTGGGTAGTGGACCCCATCGACGGAACCCGGAACTTCGCCGAAGGCATCCCCCATTTCTGCGTGGTGGTCGCCATCGCTGCCGGCGCCGATGTGGTGGCTGGCGTCACCTACGATCCGGTGCGCGACGAGATGTTCGCGGCCCAGCGTGGGCGCGGCGCCACCCTCAACGGCGAGCCAATGCAGGTATCCGACCGCCAGCAGATTGACGAAGCGGTCCTTGGGTTCGACCTGGGCTACAACTTCGACCAGGCCAAGCTGTTGCTGGAGATGGCCGGTGGCATCTGGCCCCAGGTGCAGGCGTACCGCCTCATGGGTTCCAGCGCCATGAGCCTGGCCTACGCCGCCTGCGGGCGTATCGACCTCTATTTTCACCATAGCCTGTCCGCCTGGGACATCGCCTCTGGCATCCTGCTGGCCCGAGAGGCCGGCGGGCAGGTCCTGGATCGCTCGACGTTGGAGGAGGCAACGCTCTTCTCATCAGGGCTGATCGTCTCCAACCCGACGTTGGTGGACCAATTCTTGACGATGACGGACGGGACCCCGTGGAGGGGGATATAGCGCGCCCCGCCGGCTCTCAATCGCTCCGCGCCATATTTTATGGCTGGTGGCTGGTAGCCATAGGCATCCTAGTGTTCGCACTGGTGGGAGCTCCAACCCATGCGACAGAGTGGGCCCAGAGCGTGCGCCCGCTTGCGTCGATTGACCTGCCGGATCTTGAGTCTTTAGGTATTTGATATGGGTTATTGGGTTGGCGGCTTTGAGCCTGGGTTTACTCCCATTCGTCGGCATGTTCGTGGACAGCCGGGGTTCGCGTATATCAATGTTGATCGGCTTGGCCCTGATTGGAGGCCCACTGACGCTTTTGTGGGTGGCGCGGACCGGACCGGTGTCCTTCCTCATCATTACATCGGGGGTGGTTGGGAGCACTATGGGGACATTCATCCCGGTTGCCACGGCCATCAACCACTGGTTCCTGGATCGAAGGGCCACCGCGATTGCCCTTTTATTATTCGGCGGGGAGGTATTGTCCTGGGGGGTTAGCCGTCGGCCTTGGCCGGTGGATCGATGGGTGCTGGTCGGACATGGGGCGGTCATATTGGTAGTTGTTCTGCCTTTGGCGTGGCTAGTGCGCGACCGTCCGGAATCTCACGGCCAATTCCCGGACGGTTCCGAAACCGCCCGCGCGGAGCCGGTGCCAGATTTTTCGGTGCGGGAGGCGTTGGGATCGCGGGCGTTCTGGTTGCTCACCCTCGCGTCCGTCTGCATGGCTGCGGTGAGCGGGATTATGGCCCTCGCGCCCGCCTCGCTGGTCCCCGACCGGGCATCGGATGCCGTGCAGTTCGCCGGGTTCAGGAACATCCAAAAGGTGACGATGTTAGCGTTTCTGCTGGTGGGAGGCTATCTGGGCGACCGCATTCCGATTCGTTATGCCCTCTGTATGTTTGCGCTGCTGCACCTGCTCTCGGCAGTCGCGCTTGTCGTCGGCGACAGCGTCGGTATGTTATGGCTGTCCGCCGCCCTGCTGGGGATGGGAGCGGGCGGGGAGGCAGCTTTGTCGGTCGCGGCAGTGGGCGCATATTTCGGGCGCAGGAGGTTCGCCACTATCATCGGCATCCAGATGGTGATTGTCTGGCCGCTGATTGCAGTGATGCACCCCGGCGCCTTTTGGCTCAACAACTTCGATGCCAGTGGTTTCTTGCCCGTTGATGCCGCTGCCGCTCTGGCCGGGTTGGCGATGGTTGCGTATCTGGTAGCCGGTGAACCCCGGCTAGCGCCATCCCAGCCCAATGTGCTCAGCGAGGAGAACTAACCGCGCGCAGCGACAAAGCGGCTCATCACTTCCTCAGCGAACAGGCCCAGAGTATCCGACGGCGCCGGGTCGGGGAAGACGACGAAGAAGTACCGGATGCCGTGCTCAACGTACTCCGCGATGTGTTCCGAGACCTGCTCCGGTGTTCCGGACAAGGTATTACGCAATCGGTGGGTTTGGTAAGCGGATGCGCTCATGCCAGACTGCTCCGCCAGCCGCGCCACCAGCAGGTCATACTCTCGTTGCGTGGGGGCGATCACGCAGTTGGCGTTGTGGGTTAGCTCGATGCTGGCCGGGTCGCGGCCTGCGGCCTCTGCGGCCTGATACATGATCTGTATGTATGCCCGGTGTTGCTCGAGGGGATCGTTGGAGCCTACGTTGCAGATGTCGGCGATGCGCCCGATCATCGGCAGCACGTAACGCGGGCCGTGGCCGCCCACCAGGATGGGAAAGGGATTCTGAGTTGGTTTGGGCTGGACGGACGCGCCGGTTGCCTGGTAATGCTGCCCGCGAAAATCTACCGAGTCCTCCGTCCAAAGACGGCGCATCAGCGCGATGGATTCCTCCAGCATCTCGCAGCGTACCCGAGTGGAGGGAAAAGGCAGCCCGGCGGCCCGGGTGTCGCTCCCGCTCCCTCCCGCGCCGATGCCCAGCGTGATGCGCCCCCGGCTGATTACGTCCAGCGTCGCCGCCATCTTGGCCGTCAACACCGGATGACGGTAGTGATTGGCCAGCACCATGGGCACGGCTCGGATACGCTCCGTCTGAGCCAGCAGCGCCGTCAAAGTCGTCCAGCATTCCAAAGCGTCGGTGGTCAGCAAGTCGAACAGGCTGGCCGAGTAATAGCCCAGCCGGTCGGCCTCTTGCCAGATGCGCAACAGGTCGTCGTATCCATAGCGGTACTGGTTGACGCGGACGTTGAATTTGACTGGCGGTTGGGGTGTCATGGTTCGTTAACCCAATGTAGGGGCGACGCATGCGTCGCCCCTACGGTGGTCGGCCGGTATGTCCCTCGGCAACTACTTCGAGCCGTTGCCGTTCCGGAACGCCGGGATGACTTCCTTGCCGAACTTCTCGATGGAACCCATCACCTTCTCGTGGGGGATGGTTTCCGTCTGCATGATCAACATGACCTGGTCAACGCCGATGTCTTCGTACATCTGGCAGGTCTTGATGCAGGATTCGGGATTGCCGGCGATGATGACGCCCCGGTCGGACAGGGTCTTGCCGTCCAACTGCGCGATGGCAGCGCGAGCGGCGCCCGGCCCGGCGTCCAGGGACAGTCCCACGTCCTGGGCCAACTGCTGGTGCTCTTCGTCGGACTGCCGCAGCCAGCGGCTGAAGTCCGCCGACAGGTGGTCGGGAACGCCGCCCCAGGCTTCCAGCAACTCTTCGTAGGCCCCGATGCGACCGGCGATATAGGGCTTGTCCGGCCCGAAGAAGGTTTTCATCGACTCGGCGGCCAGTTCCTTGGCGTAATCGTCGTCGTCGTCGCAGAAGCCGTGGACGTTGTTGCCCCAGAACTCGGTGATGAACTCGCCAACGGGTTCGCAGTCCTTCAGCGCGTCGCGGTAGATCTGCACCTTTTCCTTCAGCACTTCCACGGCGTAGGACGCGGAAGACAGCACGCCGATGCCCTTCTGGGCGGCGAGACGGAAGCTGTCCTCGGAAGTGCAGGCCAGGTACAGGCGCGGGTGTGGCTGCTGGTAGGGCTTGGGCAGTACCCGGCGCTTCGGCACGCTCCAGTTCTCGCCCTCGTATTCGTACTCGTCCGAGGTCCAGATCTTGGGCAGCATATTGATGGACTCGTTCCACAGGTTGCGGGTCTCACGAGGGTCGATGCCCAGTCCAGTCTGCTCGTAAGCGTTGGAGCGGCCGGTGCCGACTTCGATGCGTCCGTCAGTCAGCTGGTCCAACAGGGCCACGCGCTCGGCCACGCGGACAGGATGGTGGTAGGGCAGAATGCAGACGCCGTAGCCGATGCGGATCTGCTTGGTGATCCGGCTGAGGGCGCCGAAGATGGCGTCCTGGGCCGGCGAACCGGAGAAACCGGTCAGGAAGTGGTGCTCGACAAACCAGAGGTTGTCGAAGCCCATCTGGTCGGCCAGTTCACACTGTTCCAGGGTTTCTTTATAGAGAGCGTTCCAGTCAATTTCAGTGCCCTGGAAGGGGCGCTGACATTCGTAAAGCAGGCCGAACTGCATGGCAAAACTCCTGTGCGGCGGGACTGCGGCGTCAGGTGTTCCAGTTCATCCGTGGATGAGTACGCAACGGAAAGCAACGCCTGGCGCCGGAGGCGATTATTGGCCGCAGTATAGCGTAAAAGAACCTGCTTGGCGAACCGACGGAAGGCGATGAGGAACTCACCGAAAGGGTCAACTGGCGGCCAGCCACGCCTGGAAATTTTCCCGCATGTACTGTAGATGCTCGGGAATGTGGGCAGCGTAAACGTCCAGCCAGTCGTCCAGCGTCATGTTACCGTTTTCGGGATGGTAGCAGGTGTTTGACCAGACCGATTCGGGCAGTGTTTCGATGAGCGCATGGGTTTGCCGGCGCAGCAGCCGGAACAGTTCCAACGCCTCCTCAACGGACCGTCCGCCATAACCCAGGGCGACGGCCCACTCATTTTCATCGTAGGCCATCAGAGGTTCTCCAGGTTCCGCAATCAAACGACGGCAGCGAATGTAGCTGTTGGCCTCGCTGTCAGCGATGTGGATCAAGTGTTCATGGATGCTCCAGCAGCCGTGTTCATCGCGGAAGTCCCACATCTCCCTGGGAAACTCCTGCAACCCTGCGATGAGGGTCTCATAGGCGGCGCCGTAGCACGCTATTTTGAGTGCGCGAGTTCCAAGTTTCATGTTCGTTCCTGTCTTCCAGTGGTAGAGTGTCGGTATGCCAGCTTATCATTGGAACGCTGATAAAGACGAACGGCTGCGTCGTGAGCGTGGTATATCCTTCGCTGATGTGGTATATCATATCGAACACGGCGGCTTGCTGGCCGTGGTGCCGCACCACAATCAGGATAGATATCCAAGCCAGCACATCTTCATCGTTCGTATCAGAGATTACGCTTACGAAGTGCCGTTTGTAAGAGGAGAAGATTCGGTGTTTCTCAAGACGGCGTATCCGAGCCGCAAGGCCGTCAGGGACTATTTGTAATTTACCGGGGCTTATTATGACGAACCGGGACGAAGGAAAATCGAATCCGTCGCCCGATGTGGCGATTGAAGATGAGCTCTTGGCAGACGGTAACGGCGTCGAAGATGCAGAAGAATTGGAGATGCTACGGTCGTTTGAGAACGGCGAATGGAAGCCTGTCCCCAACCACGAGGCGGAATTAGAACGCTACCGTGAGATGGCCCGTGTCGCTCGTGCCACGGGAAATTATGGCCCCGTTCCCTATGACGTTCCGTACCCGTGGTCGAAGAAGGGTAAGTCAAAGGAGCAGTTGCCTGTTGACGGCGCCGACGGCGATGACCCGTCTAACAATGACCCTTCAATTTCTCAGGAGGCGTAATCCAATGAAGTACGACGTAATCATTATCGGTGCCGGTTCCGCCGGCTGCACCATGGCCGCCCGGCTCACCGAAGACCCGGACCGCTCGGTGCTGCTGCTGGAAGCCGGGCCGGACTATCCTGACTTCGAGCTGTACCCCGACGATTTGAAATACGGGTATGACCAGACGGCCTCGGCGGTGGACGCGCCGCATAACTGGACCTTCTGGGCGCAGAACCCCGGCCAGGCCAATCCCATGCCCGTGCCTCGCGGCAAGGTGGTGGGCGGTTCCTCCGCCATCAACGGCCAGGTGCTGCTGCGCGGCGTGCCGGAAGACTACGACGCCTGGGCCGCCCTGGGCAACGACGAATGGAAGTTCACCGACTGCCTGCCGTATTTCCGCAAGATGGAAACCGACATGGACATCTCCGACGACTTCCACGGCAACACCGGCCCCATACCGGTGCGTCGCCACCGGCAGGATGACTGGCTGCCCGCTCAGGTCGCCTTCTGGAACGCCTGCCGTGATGCCGGCCATCCCCACGACCCCGATATGAACCATCCGGAGTCCGGTGGCGTCGGCCCCGTTCCCATGAACAACCCCAATGGCGTTCGGATGAGTACTTCCATAACCTATCTGCGGGAGGCCCGTCACCGGCTCAACCTCACCATCCGCCCCAACGTAACCTGCCGTCGGATCCTCTTTGAGGGCAAGAAGGCGGTGGGCGTCGAGGTGGAGAGCGGCGGTGAAGTGTTCACCGTGGAGGCCGAGGACATCATCCTCAGCTCCGGCGCCATTGCATCGCCCCAACTTCTGCTCCTGTCCGGCGTCGGACCCGCTAATCACCTGCGGGAAATGGGCATCCCCGTGGTTCACGAGTTGCCCGGCGTGGGCCAGAACCTGCGCGATCACCCCAACATCCGCGTTCCTGTGAAGGTCAAGGACGACTTCCCGCTGGATCCATCGGCCCCGCGCACCCAGGTTTGCCTCCGCTACACGGCGTCGGGCAGCCACCTGCGCAACGACATCCAGATCATGCAGTCCTCCTTCTCGTCGCCCATCGCCGGTGACCCCCTGGAGGCCGAGGGCATCCGTTTCACCTGCATTCTGGAGTTGGCGGTCGGCTCCGGCCGCTTGCAACTGGCCAGCACCGACCCCCACGAACAGCCGGCGTTGAACTACAATTACTTCCAGGAAGAATTCGACCTTTCGCGGATGCGGGAAGCCGTGCGCCTTTGTGTCAACCTGCTCGACAGTGATCACTATCGGGATGTTGCCGACGAATTGCTGGACCCGCTCCCCGCGGATCTGGAGAATGACGAGGCGCTCAACGACTGGCTCAAGCGCACCGTCAGCACTTCGCAGCACATCTCCGGCACCTGCAAGATTGGCAATGCCGACGACCCCATGGCCGTGGTTGACCAGCACTGCCGCGTCCACGGGCTGGAAAACCTGCACGTGGCCGACGCGTCGGTAATGCCCGACTGCATTCGCGCCAACACCAACTGCACGACCATCATGATTGCCGAGCGCAAGTCCGACTGGTTCCGCGCTGGCGAATAATCCCGCAAAGGAAAAGGGGAAAGCAACCATGACCACGACGGCGAGAGAAGTACACGTCTATACCAACCCTGGTTGATTCAGCTGCCGGACGCTGGAAGAGTTCTTGGCGTCCAACGGTGTTCAGTATGAGCACCACGACTTGCTGACCGACGCAGCGGCCCGGGAAGATCTCAAGGCGCGCGGCGTTCTGTCCGCCCCGGTAACCATCATTGATGGCACCGAGGTCATCATCGGGTACTATCCCAAGAAGCTAATTCCCGCGCTGGGATTGGCCGATGCCCCCATCGACCTGTCCGGCCGCACCGCGTGGCTGGCCGACAAGTACCGCCGCATCCTGGGTGCCGCGGCCCGCGCCACCTGCGAGCTCAGCGGTGAACAGCTGGCCCAGCCCGTGCAGTGGCGTCCTGAGTTGCTCCGGGATACCCTGGTGCATATCGTGTCCTTCCCGGAACTGGCTTACACCAGCCGCACCCGCGGGTCCATGAGCACCGAGGACATGAGGGCGTGCAAGGAGAGCCTGGCCCACCTGCAAAAGCCCGATGATATCTCGGCGTATGCCGAAAAGGTGGCCGACGGCATTATGGACTTCCTGAACAGTGGCGACACCGAGGGCTTCGACCGGGTGGTGCCCGCTCACTACGGCGGAGAAGTCACGGTACTGGAGTTGCTCAACATCATCCTGAGCCACAGCACACACCATCTCAAGCAGGTGTACTGGTTCATGGACGAACACCTGGGGCAGCCGGCGAAGAGCCCGGCCACGGAAGAAGACATGGAAGGCATCTTCACGCCAGCCCAGTTGATTTAGGCACGCCGTGAGGAGGGAATCATGGCCGAGCCGCTGATTGCGCTGGACGAAACTCCGCAAGCCAGGGTGCTCATCGCCGGCTGGCGGCGGCAGTGGTCGGACGGCGGCAACATATCCAGTGGAATGCCGCGCTGGCTCATTGACAAACTGTCGGCGCGGCGCATCGGCCGCATGACCGACGAAATCTCACGGATGTGCTTCCCCTTCCAGGTGGCCGGCACCCATGATATGTACCGGCCCCGGGCCGCCTTTGATGACGGCCTGCCCAGCCGACCCCTGCAGTGGGATAACGGCTTCTGGGACGCTGGCGATGGCGTGGTGATTTTCCTGGGCGTGGAACCCTGGTATCGCATTGACCTGTATGGCGACGCCTTCTTTGAGGCGGTGGCCGCCTTGGGCAATCCACAAATCGCGGCGGTTGAGGGTTACAACGGCCCGGCGCCGCCGGAGCTGGAGCGCCGCGTGTCCTGCGTGTACAGCAAGGCATCGATGGCCGAGGTCCTGCGGCAGCACGGGATGCTCTTCTCCAGCTACGGTTCGCAGCAGCGCCAGGGGCCCACGGTGGGAATGGCCTTGGTGAGCATCGCCCACTACCGCCATCCCGACGTGGAGATGGTGCGGGTCGGCGCCATGGCGCCCATGTTCCCGTTTAGCGGCCGAAGCGGCGGACAGTTGGGGATCACCACCGACCACCGGGCCTTTTATGACATCATGCGCCGGCTGCGGGCGTTATACTCGTTGGATATCGACCTCTCCGATCTGCGGCCCCGCTACGAGGAGGAAGCCAACCGGCTCTTGGAATCCCTGGACCGGGTGGCCCAACGCAATGAGGAAGCGCGGCGTTACATCGACCGGGTGCGCAACGACTACCAGTTCCAGCCCTTCGAGGAGCCTGTCGAACTGGACCCCAGTATCGAAGGCACTCTGGCCGACATCTTGGGCCAGTTCGACCTGCCGAGCGACGATGATGATGACAATCTGGCCGGGGCGCGCTGATGGCGTCAGATCCGTTTGGTTAGAAAGCGTAGGGGCGAATAATTATTCGCCCCTACAAAACTTCACCGAAACGGCTGGCGTTAGTCGATGACCAGCACCGTGTTCTCCCGTCCCTCACGGCGCATCTCGGCAAGCCCTTCCTCAGCGGTATCGAACTTGTCGTAGTAAAACTCGATGCCGTTGCCGTCCGGGTCCTCAAAGTAAACGCTGCCGGTCATGCCGTGGTCAGTGGTGCGGTCCACCTTGACGTCGTGTTCCAGCAGGGTGTGATACAGGTCCCGCAGCGAGTCGTAGTCCTCCACCTGCACGGCGAAGTGGTTCAGGCCGATGTGCCCCTTCCCCACCGCCGGGGAGTCCTCGGAAGCCTGGAACAGGGCCAGGTCGTGGTGGATCTCGCCGCAGGTCAGGAAGGTTGCGGTGGGGCGCGAAACCGCGATCTCAAAGCCCAGGATCTCAGTGTAAAACTTGGTGGAAGCCTCAACGTCGGAAACGTTGATGACGAGGTGACCGACTTGCTTGGGTTTGACCATTTCAGTGCTCCTTGTTTGATAAAGATGGGCGCCTGTTGCGGCGTAATATACGATAATCGCCGTCGGCGGGCAAGGATGCAGATGTATGGCAGCCGGGGCTAATCGGCGGCTACTTCCTCAGGCGTGAGGATTACCTGACCAGTTTCCGGCTGGTGGCGGTGGCGCATGAGCATATCCACCTTCTGGTGCAGGGCCTGTACCGAACCTTTGACCTCGCCGACTTCTCCGACCAAAGTCATAAGGGCTTCTTCCAGCCGATTGACGCGAGCGGTCAGCTCGTCGAGCCGTCGATTGATTCCCCTGATGTCGCCTTTCAGTTCGCCGATGTCGCGGCCTTGCCGGAGCAACGCGACGAACATGGCTATCATCAGCAGAGACATGAAGGCCATAAAGCCATACTGAATGTAGTCAGCCAGCGTAATCGTTTCCATGTCGGCCCTCTCACTCGGAGCGTGTCGCCAGCAGTATGGCACAGACGGGACGGCACGGGCAACCGTGTCCCGTCATCACGAGCCGGTCAAATTTCGTTCATCCGCCGCACCATGGGCCGGTACATCCACCCCGCCACCGAGATGACCAGCAGCACCGCTGCCCCGCTGGTAATGGCTATCGACCAACCGTAGATCTGCGCCAGCCAGGTCAGCGGCCACGCGCCCAGAAAGTGGAAAACCGGCGCCAACTGCATCATCGCCATCATGCGCCCGCGCATATCCGGCGCGGTCGTCAGCTGCATCAGCGAGCTGGATACCGGCCAGAAGCCGCCGATGCTGGTGGAGCCTACCAGGGCCACCAGGGCGCACGCCGCCCAGAACCACTGGGACCAGCCCATGGCGATGAGCGCGAGGCAGCAAATGATGAGCTGGAGGTACATCAGCAGTCCCTTGTTCTTGGTGTGGCCCCAGCTGGCCACAACCATTGATCCCATGAAGGCCCCGGCCCCTCGGAACACCATGAAGATGCCGGCCTGTAACTCTCCGACCCGTAGGAATTCGGTCGTGAAGGCTGGAACCACCTGCATGTAGGCCATGCCAAAAAAGCCGAATGTGGCCGATAAAAAGATCAGCACGGCGGCCATGGGCGTGCGGATGGCGTGAGAGCACCCGCCGATAAAATCGCTGATGGGCGACGAGCCGCGCCGCGTGGTGACGGCCGGCCGGGACATCATGAACAGGAACACGATCCCCAGCAGATAACTGACGCCGTTGATCATGATGCCGGCCCAGGTGTCGATGTACTGGATTGCCCAACCCCCGACCAAAGGGCCCATCATATTGCCAATCTGGCCGATTGATGTGTGCAGGGCCACCGCGTTCATCATCTCTTCCCGGGGCACCAGGTCGGCGGCCAGTGCGAACCGGGCCGGCATCTGCACCGCCATCAATCCCCCCAGGATGAATACGACGGCGTACACGTGCCACATCTGGGCCAGCCCGGTCAGCGCTAGGAGAGCGAGGCCGATGGTGATGACTGCGTTGCCCAGCACGCAGCAGATCAGGAACAGCTTGCGGTCCACCCGGTCGGCGATCACCCCGCCGGCAAATGTGAAGACCAGGTTGGAAACGCCAAATAAACTGACGGCAAGGCCCAGCGAAGTCTTCTCGCCGGTGAGGTCCAGAATCAGGAATCCGATGCCCAGAAACTGGATGCCCTGCCCGAAGGACTGGACGCCAATGTTCAGGAAGAACAGGCGGAAGTCTCGGTGGCGCAGGGCGGAAAAAGCTCGGAGCCGACCGGTAGCGGCAGCGGCGGCCATAGGCTACCCGGAGTTTGCCCCAATCTTGTCGGCCTCGGCAAGCAGGTGGTCGACCAATTGGTGGAAATCGCCCACCTCGAAATCGGGCAGGTAGGGAGATTCCTCGTTGGGCAGGTTGTAACGGTTGACGTAAGCGGCTCGGAACCCTGAAGCGCGGGCGCCGGTCACGTCAAAGGAGTGTGAGGAGACCATCATGATCTCCCCGCAAGCCTTTCCCAATAGGCGGGCCGCCGTCCTGTACACCGCCGGGTGCGGTTTGAACACGCCGGCCTTTTCCACGGAAATGACGTGATCGAAGGGAATGCCGACGTTGTTGCCGGCCATCCGCTCCAGGTAGGGTTGCTCGCCGTTGGACAGTACCGCCAGGGTGAATCCCCCGCTCTTGGCCAGCCGTTTCAGACCTTCAACGGCGTCGTCGAATGGCCGCAAATCTTCGTACACGGCCATGAAGCGGTCCACGTCCGCGTTGTCGAACTCAACGCCGTGCAACCGAAGGCAATAGACGAACGAACGGCGGCAGGTCTCCCGGTAACCGCTGTGGCCCAGCATATACAGGTTGTCCTGATACTGCTCCAGGCGCTGACGGTTGCGCCAGTCGTCCCAAAATGTAGCGGCGGACACGGACGAGCCGTGTTCCGCCAGGAATTGTCCCGCCGGCCCGGACAGGCTGCCGCCCAGGTCCAGCACCGTGCCGAATATGTCGAAGGCCAGGGTGTTGACCTGGGCGATGGAATTTGTGGTCATCCGGTGTGTACTCTGCTACTCAACAGGTTTGATGTTGACGATGTTGGTGTCGTCCACGTTGATCTGCCGTTTCACGCTGTCGAAATAGACGATCAGCCACGTAGCCGGGCCGATGGTGCGCTTTTCGCGGACTTCGCCCACGTCGCCGGTGGTAATGCTGCGGACGGACGAGCCGACCGGGGATGCCATCACCTCACGAACCTCAAAATCGGCGATGGCTTCCACTTTCATGCCCTTTTCATACAGGTCAAAACTCATTGCGGTTACCTCCTCCTGCGGAGCGCCGATGGCCCGGGCGCAAAGGGGCTGGCTGGTTCCGCAGTGTACGGCCCGGCGATGGCAGTGTCAACGAAACCCGATTGCGCCGCCGGGCCTGTGCAAAGTCCTCCACCCGCTCATGGTGAGCTTGTCGAACCATGACTCCAGCAGCGGCGGCATCCTTAGACAGGCTCAGGATGAACGGAAATCAAATAGGCCGATTACTTTGCGCAAGGCCTGACCCCCGAACCTGAAAACCCCAAACCACCAGCCAACTGACCAACCCAACGAAAGGAGGAGAACCGGAACAAGCCGCCCAACGAACGGTAGCCGTCGCCGGCGGAGCATGTCCGGCTAGACGACATAAGCGGCAGGCGGTATGATTGCGGTGGCATTCCCACCTGAAAACAACCCCGGAGGTAAGAGATTCCCATGAAAATTGTGAAAATGTCGGCAGTGGAGAGGACCGAAGGCACCGCGCCCCTGTTCACCGGGCCCGTGGGCCGGCAGGCCATCCTGGATCCCGACGACAGCAACAACTTCAATTTCGGCATCGTTCACTTCGGCGCCGGCGTCCGCAACAAGTTCCACACCCACAGCGGCGATCAGATCCTGATCGTCACCGAGGGCACCGGTATCGTCGCCACCCGCGATGAGGAAGTGACTGTCACGGAAGGCGACGCCGCCATCATCCCCGCTGGCGAAGACCACTGGCATGGTTCCCGCGAAACCGCCATGTCCCACATCACTATCACCGTCAAGGGCAGCCAGACCCAGCAGAACGAAGACTGATCGGCGTCGGCGTCGGAACGGCGTAGGGGCGAATAATCATTCGCCCCTACTTTTTGCCTCACGCGCGGCCTCCCTTCTAATGATGCCGGTGCCCATGCTCACCGTGACCATGTCCGCCATGGTCACGGCCGTGGTCATCGTGATGCCCGTGCCCGCCGCCGTGGTCATCGTGATGACCATGGCCGCCGTGGTCGTCGTGTCCGCCGTGATGGTCGTCAACCGGAGCCAGTTGCGGTAGGCGCACAATCGCCAGGATGGCCGCCGCCAGCAAGTACAACATCGCCGTGTAGTAGAACAGGTAGTCAAAGTCGATCCCGTACAGCCAGCCGGCGATGAGGGGAGACGCTGCGGCCAGTATGAACCGGGAGGTTGACAGCAGGCCCAGGGTGGTCGCTGCCGTACCCTCGCGCACGATGTCCATGGCTGCCGCGGTCAGGATGGGCTGGTCGCTGAAGAGGAACAACCCCAGGGCAGCGAGCAATATGGTCATCACGATGCGGTCTTCCGGGCCACTGATGAGGGGCGCCATCAGGAGGGTTACGATGGCGAGGAACAGCATTCCCGGAATCAGGACGATCTTGCGTCCGAACCGGTCGGACAAGTAGCCCATGATAGGACTGGCCAAGATTCCCACCAACACCAGCAGGCCGATCAAAGATCCCCGGATGAAGAGGTTTTCAAAACTGCGGTGTTCGGTGATGGTAAAGCCCAGTTCGTCCACCAGGTATTGGGGCAACATCACCAGGAACCCGAGGTACGCCATGCCGCGCAATCCCGCCACCACCGTGATGCCCCAGACCCGGGGATTGCGCACCAGCAGTTTGGTTTCGTCAATCTGCATCCGCATGGTGCTAATGGCCTGATCTTCCACCGCCGCCTGCGCTCGCTGTCCAATGTCGCGGAATGCCCAGAACACCAGAAACGCCAGAAAGATAGGCACCGCTGCGTAGATGGTGATAATCGCCTGCCAGGCCAGCACCGCCAGCAGCGCCCCCGTGATCACCGGCCCCAGCACGTCCCCTATATTGCCGCCGACCCCGTGGAAAGACAGCACTGCGCCGCGCCGGTGGGTGAAGTGGGACGACAAGGCCGCCATGGCCGGCAAATGCCACACCGACGCCGCGATGGCGACTACGGACATTCCTATTATCAGCAGGGCATAACCCAGTGGATTGAAGGGCGCATTCGCTCCCGCTGCAACCGCCGACGCCGGTGGCGCTACCCACCCGCTGCCCGGAACTTGCCACCCGGCCGCTGCCATCAGCAGCCAGCCCACCCCGAACAGTGCCATGCACACGGCCATGACCCAACCCCAGTAGCGTCGCAGCGCATCAGTGAGGACACCCCCGGGTAGTGCCACCACGCCGGATGCGATTTCACGGGCGGATTGAATGCTGTTGACGGCAATCACGCTCCCGCCCAGAAGCAAATCGCGAACCTCGGGCAGCACCACGATGAAGCTTTGGGCAATGGAATGAAAAACGCCGTGCCCGCTGGAAAGCCCGCCCACGATGAAGGCGGCCCCCCTTCGGAATCCGGTTCGACCCTCGACCACCGAGGGAGCCGCGTGGTGATGATGTGCGTGCGCCATAGTTTTCTCCTGTGGCCTTTTTGAAGGGGAGGTTATTCGACGGAACCGCGCGGAAGCTGGGACAGGCCGCCGGTTTCAACCGGCGCTCGAAATATGCGGGTGCGGATTTTGGACCAGGCCAGCGCGGCGACGAACAGGGATGCCGATAGCAGCACGACGCTGGCGCCTGACGAAACGTTGACGAAATAACTCAAATATACCCCGCTGACGGAGCACGCTATGCCTATCAGAGTGGACAGCACCGTCATCTTGCCGAAACTGTTGGTCGATAGACGGGCGATGATGGGAGGTATCACAACAGCCGCTGCGATCATGGTCACGCCCAGCACTCGCATGGACACCACCACGGTCCCGGCCAGCATTAGGGCAAACACCGCGTCCATCCAGCTGGTCGGCACCCCGTAAAATTGGGCCACGTCCGAATCGAACGTGTTGAACAGGAAGAGTTTGAATGCGACAAAAAACACCGCCGCAACCGCAAGGGTCACGATGCATATGGCAACTATGTCGGCGCGCTCCACGCCGAGTACGCTTCCCCAAAGCGCAGCCTCGAAATCACGGGTGATGCCGTGGTTCCGGCTGATTATGGCGATGCCCAGGGCAAAGCTGGCCGTGGTGACGATCCCGATGGCAGCGTCGGACCCGATGGGATTCTTGCGGGTGGTCCAGGCGATCACCAGCGCGGACAGGAACCCCCACAAGATAGCTCCAACAAAAAAGTTGAACGACATCGCGGAACTCACCACCGCTCCGCCGAAAATGGCGTGGGCCAGGCCATGCCCAATGTACGACATACTGCGCAGCACGATGTACGTGCCCATGAATGCGCACAGGCCGCCCACCAGGAAGGCTGCCACGATCGCGCGTACAAAGAAGCCGAACTCGAAGGGTTCAAGCAATGCCATTACGGAAATGCCTGCAATGGATTAGGGTGCATGATAACACTGGACTCAAGTCCCGAACTCTCTCCCGGCTGATCGCCGCACCCGGAATCGGGAAGATGGGCCGTTCTAGTCGGAGTCATCCCAGTGATGGTGATGGATCGGCACGTTGTTGGAAGCAGGGTGGGTGTGAGAGATTACTGTTTCCCGGTGGCTGTCGTCGGGGACAGTGGAAATCGGTTCGCCACCGTTGCGATCCATCCAGAAGTGCGCGCTTTCGGCCACCAGGGTCATCCCGTGGTACTGGATCACGGGCATCTCGGCGCCGTACACCTCCTGGAGGATGTGGGGCGTGATGACGCGATGAGGCGGTCCGTCGGCCACGATGGAGCCATTGAGGCAGACAATACGGGGGAGGTGCACCGCCACCGCGTTGATCTCATGTGTCGTGAGCACTATGGTAACGCCGGCGTGATTAAGGTCGTGGAGCAGGTGCATCACGTCATCACGGGTCTTGAGGTCCACTCCCGACGTCGGCTCGTCCAGGAGCAGCAGGTCGGGGCTGCTGACCAGCGCGCGGGCCAGGAACACCCGCTGTTGCTGGCCGCCCGACAGTTGGCGGATGTGACGCTTGGCGAGCCCCGAAATCCCCAGGCGCTGCATCATGTCGTAAGCCAGTTCCTTTTCCTGCTTGCGATACCAAGGAAGCCACCGATTGGACCTGGTCCGGCCCATCATAACCGCTTCCTCAACGGTCACCGGGAAGTTCCAGTCAATGGTTTCCAGCTGGGGCACATAGCCCGCGCGATTGTTTCGGCCCCGCAATGGCCTGTCGTGCACCACTACCTCGCCGCGCTGCACCGGCACCGCCCCAAGGATCACCCTCAGCAACGTCGTCTTTCCAGAACCGCTGGGCCCCAGGAGGCCGACGAAATCTCCCGGCATGAGCTTCAAATCAACATCCTGAAGCACCTTCGACTTGTCGTAGCCGGCGGTGACCCCTTTCAACTCGAGAACTGGCCGCGCTTCCGGGTCCGGGCGATGAAGGTGTTCTAACTCCGGGGGGTGCAGCATGGCAAGGCTCCTTGTTTCAGTCCACCTGTGGCGGCGGGACTACTGAGGATAGACCGCATTGGACTCGCCGTCAAAGACGGGCGATGTGTCCACCTGCTCCAGGGCCGAAGCGTCCCCGCCCAGGGCGGGGATAATGATGCGAAGGTTGGTGACCTCGAGACCCAAGTAGCTGTGCTCGGCGTCGCCGGGGCCTCCGGGGAGGTCGTCGTCGCTCAATTCGTCGATGTATGCAGCCCCCGACTCGGCGGCGATGGTCTGCATTACGTCGCTGGGGAACACCTCCGAACCAAACACCGCCGGGATATTTTCATCTTTGATCTGGGTGATCAGGTTGGCCACGTCGCGGGCCGAGGGTTCGGAGAAGTCCGACGGTTGGATGGCTCCTACTACGGTAAGCCCGTAACGGTCAGCAAAGTACGCCCAGGAATCGTGATACGTCAACAGCTTGCGATTCTCCGGCGGGATAGTAGGGATCGCGGCCTTGATGGCCTCATCCAGCGTCGCGATGCGGGCGTCAAAGGCGTCATAGTTGGCGCGATAGTAGTCGGCGTTGTTCGGATCCCTGGCCGCCAAGTTGTCTCGCACTATTTCGGCGTAGCGCAGGGACAGGATGGGGTCGGGCCACAGGTGAGGATTCGGGTGCCCGTCCGCTTCGGGGAAGGAGAAGTCGAACTGATATTGCTCGGGGTCAATGGTCTGCTCACCCAGGCTGACGATAGAGGCGCCGGGCTTCAGGTTGGCCTTCGCCATTTCCAGAGTGGGTTCCTCAAGGAACAGGCCGTTCAGGAAGATCAGATCGGCGCCGGACAGAGTTACCGCCACCGAGGGCGCGGGCTCGAAGGTATGGGAGTTTACGCCCTCAGGCACAATGCCCTCCAGGCTGATGCGGGTCCCGCCGATGTTTTCCACGATGCTGGTGATGGGGGATACCGTGGCCGCCACGTTGAGCGGGGTTGACTCTGGCTGGGTTGGGGTTGGGGCCGCGGCTGGCTGTTGGCCGGCACAGGCGATGGCAGTTACGATCACCAAGCTGAGCATGGCGCTGATGCATATCTTTGTAAGAAACATAATTTGCTCCACTTCCGGGCATGGAAAATTGTGCAGGGGTCTGGTACGAGAAACGTCAGGTATTCGTTGGTCAGCCGCGTGGCTGGCAGGCGGAGCAGACGCCGCCGATGGTGATGTTGTCCAGGTCGGGCGTGAACCTGAATTCCTGCTGCAAGCGCTGGCTGAATTCAGCCAGATAGGCGGGGCTCAGGGTTTGCACTCCGTCGCACTCCGAGCAGACCATATGGTTGTGCCGGTTGTGCTGGTCGGCCAGCTCGAAATGGAGCTTGTTGCCAATGACCACCTCGGTCACCACGCCCAGGCGTTTCAGGAGTTGCAGCGTGCGGTAGATGGTCGCCAGGTCAACGTAGGGATGCTGCTCCTTGGCCAGGTTCCAGACCTCGTCGGCGCCGATATGCCCGGTGCGCCCAGCTACGATATCCAGCACTGAGAGGCGCTGCGGGGTCATTCGGTAACCCTGCGAGCGCAAACGAGTAACTGCCGATTCGTGTCCAGACATGGGAGTCTTGCCCTTATTGCAGTAATTTGCGGGAGCCAATGATAGCATAAGAGTTCCCGGTGTCAATAGCCGCCGATTGTCTCGTCGGTCGGGCCGGGCCGGGTCTGGTATCCTGCGGCGGTGTGGATTTTCCTGGCCATCTGCAGCGCGGCCTCCTTGGGCCTGGCGAACATCGCCCACAAGAGGTTGCTGGACAACTATCTCCCCGGCGTGGGCGTGCTGGGCGCCGGTTCCATTCTGACCCGGTTGGCCTGCGCAGTCATTGTGCTGGCGGCGGTGGGTTGGCCCACGGAGGCACCGGCGCAATCAGTGCTGGTGGGGCTGCTGTCCGGCGTCAGCCTGGGAGCCGGGCTGGCGTTGCTGTTCTTGGGGTTGAAGCTGGGGGAGGCTTCCCGCGCGGTTGCGATTAGTCAGACCAACCCCATATTGGTAGCGTTGCTCGCGCTGGCGATTCTGGGGGAAACGGTGTCGCCCTGGCAGTGGACCGCTATCGCGCTGGTAATCTGCGGGGCGGCCCTGGTGTCCATAGAGGGATTGGGGCGGCGACTCTACCGATTGACGCCGGGGCTAACTGCCCTGGTGGGCAGTTCAGTTACCCTGGGCCTGTCGTTCTTCCTGGCCAAGTTCGTGCTGGATGACCTGACGCCGTGGGAGGTATTCGGATTGCAGGAACTGGGCATGGTTCCGGTCTTTGCGGTATTCGGTCATCCCAACAACTGGCGACGGCTCCGCGATGGCCTGCGCACCCCGCCGGCGTTGGCGACGTTCCTGGTAGGCGAAGGTCTGTTGCCCCAGTTGGCCATAGTGCTGTTCGTCTGGTCCTTCCACTTTGGACCAGTGTCGCTGGCGGCAGCCATACTGGCGACGCGCCCCTTTTTCGTTTTCGTGGTCGGCACATTGCTGAGTTGGCGCGCTTTCGGGATGCTCCAGGAATCGATGCGTCCCGCGGCGCTGGCCGGAAAGTTCGCCGCCATCGTGATGATCGTCGCCGGCACTACGCTGCTGGCGGTAACGTGATGATGGTTCGACAGGCTCACCATGAGCGGGAAGCAACCGACCGCTCGTCCTGAGCTTGTCGAAGGACAGGCTCGCTTTGTAGAGGCGAGCTTAACCGGCGCCGGTAGGGCCGGCCCCGCCGGAAGGACGACGCGCTCGCACGCCCCAGAAATGCACCGCTCCCACCGCGATAAAAACGCCCAGGCAATATCCGATGGTTCCCCATCCGACCCCGAAAAGCGCCCCGGCCAACGCTGCCGACGCGAGATAAATAAAGGGCAGGGCAATTATCGTGCTTCTGGTGAGCAGCAGCAGCGCGATGCAGGGCAGCGCCAACAGCAGCACGGGCGCCGGCAGGGCCGCCCCGGTGACGCCCAAAGCCGTAGCCGCCCCGCGCCCGCCGTGAAACTTCAGCCACACCGGCCAGATTTGGCCGGCCATGGCCGCGCCGCCCGCCAGCATTCCCGCTGGGGTTAAAGCAAAGACCGGGACCAACGGACCGGGCAAAGCAAAATGATTGCCGGCCGGCGTGGAACTAATCAGGTTGGACAGCAGGTTGAATACTAATACCGCCACCACGCCTTTGGCGATATCCACCGCGCCAACCGTGATTGCCCACCAGCGCCCAATGACGCGGTTTACGTTGTTGGCGCCGGCGTTGCCGTCGCCGGCCCGGCGGATGTCAACCTCGCCTTTGGTGACCCACCCCACGACCAGGTATGCCGTAGGGATGCTGCCCAGCAGGTAGCCCAACAGGACCGCCGCGCCGGACAACCAGAGCATCGCGTCCGCCTCCGGCGGACTAGGCCGGCGCCAGTGCGGCAGTCTTTACCGGAGTGCACCAGTGGCGGTACTTGGGGTTATTGCCCACCACGATGTCGAAGTACATCCGTTGCAGTTCGCTGGAAATGGGACCGGGCTGCCCGTCGGCGATGGGACGGCAATCCAGCTCAATCACCGGGGTCAGGTGAGCGGCCGTGCCGCTGAGAAATACCTCGTCGGCGAGGTACAGCTCGCTGCGGTCAATGGTGCGCATCTCGATATCCAGGCCCAGCTCGGTGCGGGCCAGTTGCATCACCGTGTCGCGGGTGATGCCGCCCAGGGCGTTGTCTTCCAGGCCGGGCGTGTAGATGCGTCCGTCCTTGACCATGAAGAGGTTTTCCCCGGAGCCTTCCGACACGTGGCCATCGTGGTTGAGCAGAATGGCCTCGTCAAATCCGCTGAGCGTCGCCTCGGTCTTGGCGAGGATGCTGTTGACGTAGATGCCGCATGCCTTGATACGCGCCGGTATCATAGGGTCGTCCACTCGCCGCCAGGACGAAGTGCAGCAGCGCAGCCGGTCGCTGCCCAGGTAGTTGCCGAAGGGCACGGTAATTAGGGTGAAGTCAGACGACAGCTCCTGCAGTTTCAGGTTGGCGACCAACTCCTCGCTCTTGTAGGCCAGCGGTCGGATGTAAATGTCCGAGTTGTGCCGGTTGCGCTCCACCAACTCTACGGTGATGTTGCAGAGGTCATCGGCGGAGTAGGGAATGTCCATCATCAGGATGCGGCAGCCGTCCAGCAAGCGCTGGTAGTGCTCGCGCATCCGAAAGATGTTGATGGCGCCCTGCTCGGCGTTCCAGTTGCCTCGAATCCCCTCAAATACGCCCGTGCCGTAGTGGAGGGCGTGGGTCATTACGCTTACTTTGGCTTCGCTCAGAGGTACGAACTGCCCGCGAAAGAACACCTGCAGCTGGTTGGAATCGAAGGAAGCCTGGCCATTGGTAGTCACGTAATGCCCCCTGGAGGAAAGATTTCCGAGCATTATACCGTTGACCGGCGAATGTTGCCAATCGCCACTTCCTACGCAAGGAGTTTTCCAAAAATCCGCCAAATGCGTCAACCGTTCCGAACCCGCCGCCGGCCCACCCTCTGCTATAAACAAACCAATCCCTGAGGTGGCGGCCTCTCGCCTGTTTGCATTGCATAACTCGCCGCCGCCCCAGGCTGTATTCAAATGCCAACGCCTGATATGGCCAAGCCCAACCAAAGAGGTAAGAGGTAGGAACGCAAGATGCCCGACGAACGTTCGCAGGAACTAGCCCAGAGATTGCGCAAAGCCGAAGAAGCCGCCAATTACATGGAGCGACTGGAAACTCTGGCATCGGAAGCGCCTTCCCTCAGAGAGCAGTTCACGCTGCTGCAACGGCGGGAAGAGCGCGAGCAACACCGGAAAGACGCCCTCGAGCGCGCCCGGCAGGCCGTGATCGCTGCCGATGAAGCCCAACGGAATCTGCCTGACTTGATCGCCACCGCCGCCGACCTGGTGAACCAGTTCGCCCGCGCCCTTCGGGAGGTCGATACCTTTCTTCGCGAGGCCAACACGTCGCTGAGTGTGGTTGATCGCATGGATTACGAGGACGACTTGGACCAGGCGCTGGAACATGAGGAAGATGAAGACGTTCCCATCCCGCGTGACGCCCAATCCATAAGGATGCTGGTCGCCTCTCGTCATGGGAGCACCCGGGTTCGTCAGATGATGGACGCAATCTCGCCTGGCTTTGACCCATTTGCCGGCTGCGACCTGGACGCGGTGCCCATGCGCCGGGAACTCGCCAATCTCATACTGGCGAAACTCGCCGCCGAAGCGGAAGCCGGCCGGCCTCAGCAGCGACGACCGGCCCCGCCACCACCGCCCCCTGCTCAGATCGCAGATCAAGCTGCCCCAACCCCGCAGGACGTTGCCTGAAGGCCCATTCGAACTTGACAGTTGGCGCTGCTGCGTCTTGAGCGGGCTGACTTTCTTTACAGGGCGCCACCCTTTATGCTAACCTGAGTGCAAGGTAGCCCCTGCGGAAGTGGCTCAGTGGTAGAGCGTCTCCTTGCCAAGGAGAAGGTCGCGGGTTCGAATCCCGTCTTCCGCTCCATTTTATGCAAACTTGGGGCCGGAACCGTTACTGGTCCCGGCCCCGTATCGTTGTGCGGCAAGGAAAAGGAAGCAATCTCAAACGCCCGGGCCCCAGCTCGTGCCGAAATCCGCGCGAAATGCCAATTGCCCGGTAAATGTGCTGGCGTCCTGTAGCGCCAGGTACACGGCGCAAGGTCCCACTACGCTCGGATCGACCCGCTCGTGCCAATCCCGTTGTGTCCACAGGATTGCGGCGGATCCCTCGCTCCGCAGCGCGCCGGGGCTAAGGACGTTGACGGCGATGTTGTAGTCCTGAACTTCCCGGGCCAGACAGTAGGTGAACATATGGACCGCGGCTTTGCTGGCGCTGTAGAGAACACCGCCATCCTGGTTCGGGTCGGTGGCCATCCGTGAGCCGATGTTGATAATGCTGCCTCGCCGCTGTTCCATCATTATCGGAAGCACGGCCCGGCTGCAAAGATACGGGCCGCTCACATTGACCCGCATCAACTGGTCCCAACGGACGGGGTCAATTTCCATAATCGTCTCGCCCAGCACCATCGCCCCGGCGTTGTTGAAAAGAGCGTCGATCCTGCCGTAGCGTTCCATAGCTTGACGGACCATTTCGTTGACCTGGTCCGCATCGGTGACGTCACAGTTTATTGCCAGGACGTCCCCGCCGGCGTTCCTGATGTCATCGGCCGTTTCGTCCAGTGTCCCGGTCAGCCCAGTTGGGGATTGGCTGCGAGCGCAGATAACCACGCTTGCCCCTTCCCTGGCGTATTCTCTGGCTATGGCACGCCCCAGTCCCCGGCTGGCGCCGGTAACAATTGCCACCATCCCGTCCATCTGACCCATGCTTGACCTGCCTACGCGCTTGGTTCGTATCCACCCATGCTGCCTTACGTCTTGATTCGCGCCGCGAGAAAAATCCCTGGCGCTAGTTCGCTGCTTGGGGGTTCACGGTCTCAGTGTTGACTTGAGGGATTCGACGCGGTGGCCCCGCCACCTCTTGCAAGCTGGAGAGGTCCATGGCGGGTAGGTCCGGCCGGACAAACTGGTGCACGCCATTTGCCAACTCGTTATAGCGGTCGAACCAGGACGCCACTTGGCTGCGCCATGCGTCCAAACCGCCGCTGGCGTGCATCTCGAAAGCAGCTTCTCTTCCGTCCAAACCCGACGAAACCTGATCCCAGGCCAGTTGCAGCAGCGCCGCCCGTTGCATCGCGGTATAGCCGCCGCCACCGAAGGAATCTTCCAGCTCGGCGGCCATTTTGGGGTCGGCAAAGTCGGTGTCGGCGGGAGCGTTGATCAAGGACGAACCGGGCAAGGCTCGCAGCAATTCGCCCATACGCTGACGCACCCTGAGAATATTCACCCCCGCCGCCGCCACGTGGATCTGGTTGGGAAGGATGTAGCCACTCGCCGTACTTTCCGGGTCCAGTTCCGCCGCCGTCAGACAGGTCCGCGTGGTCTGGACGTTGACGGTCATCTCGGACAATTGTTCAACGGTCTGAGGATTGGCCTTGAGGCCCATGATCTCAGCCAGGGCAAGGGCAATGCCCAGACTCAATTCGGCTTTGGCGAGCCAGCCGTAACAATGATGCCAAAGCATCCAGCACACCAGTGATTGACGCCGGTTCCGTTCCGGGGCTTCTCCGGTGAAAACATGAGAGCGGGGAATGAAAACGTCCTCCATCCACACCATGGAATCCAGTTCATCAAAACGGCTGCTCAGCGGCGACAGGAACGAATTATTGTGCCGGGGAGCCATTCGGCGTGACACTACTCGCAGGCCGGGGGCATTCACGGGAACGATGAACCACAGGTGCCGTCCGCTGCCCGGCGGCATATCGTTCCGGGTGCTGATCAGTAGATCCTCTGCGAAGGGCGTGCTGGTGTGCATCTGGATTTTGCCGCTTACCACGATGCCATCGGCGGATTCGCTGACCAGCCGGAGCGCTACACGCTCACTCTCATCCGGACGAAGCCGCGTACCGATCAACGGGCCGCCTCCGGCGTAGGTGAGAAACCGGCCGTTCTTGGATATGTACTCCCGGTACTCCTCGGCCTTTTCAATATCCTCAGCGGATTGGCCCAGGCGCTTCATAACGTTCATCAATCCCAGGGAAATGAATGCGCCGTAACCCGGCGTGTGGGTCATGTTCCCGCCGGTCACGAAATGGACGGCGCTGATCTGTTTCCCCAGCCGCTTCAAATCCTCGGACGTTTTCGGCGGGGTGAGCGCCCAGGGATGCCGTTCCCCGTTGTCATCAGGATCGGTTAGGAGAATATCCTGCCAATCGGCGGCGAAGTGGCGGTCGTACCACGCCACGTACTCACTCACCATGCCCGATGTGGCCTGGTGCGTCGTTACGTCCGCTACAGCGCCTTCGCCCAGTACCCACACGTCGCGCCCATCGCGCAAACTCTCTTTGTAATCATCCCCTGTACGCATTTTCACCGTCCGCAAGAAATCCTGGTTCGACGCCATCCTACACGAACTGAGTTTTGGCCCACCCTTCATCGAAGGGTGTCCAGAAATGGGATGTCAATTTCAGGTGTTTGAACATCCAGACGCCATTTACTCTGACGTACTCTTCGTCGTACCTTGCCGAGCCCCAAACCGCCCGGTCGCCTTCAGCGTAGGTGCAAGCCTGGAACAGGTACCAGATGCCGGTGGCGGTGTCCCCGTCAACCTCGATGACCGGGTTCATAACCATATGAACGGCGAAGGGCAGCCGGTTGGGCGCGTTGACGAAAAACTCTCGGATTCCTTCTCGCCCTTCTGCCCGGCCCCGTATGCCGCCGTCCCAAACCGCGTCCTCAATGAACAGGCTAGCGATTTTCTCAGCGTCGTAATTGTCATCGCAGTAGGTGCAGTAACGTGCTTTGAGCCGTTTGATCTCCTCAACGTCTTCCAAGGCGCGCAGCCTGCGTTCGATGTCCTCCAAACTCATTGCCTGCTGTCCTCCGTGATCGCCATCGGGGGCGTGATGAGCAATGACCAGTAAAAAATCCCTACTCAAAGTAGGGATGCGGTGGCACCGGCGGCAGGAATCGAACCCACATTTTCGGTTTTGGAGACCGATGCGTTACCATTACACCACGCCGGTGTGCCCTATTATTGTAGCAATCGGGTTGTCTAGGCGCAACTCGACAACCGCGCCGTTCGCTGCCACCGGTGGGCTGTGACCCACCGGTCGGTTCAGCCAACCCGACCACAGGTACACGATAAAAAACAGCAGCACTGTGGCGACGATTACCGCCAGTACCAGGCAACCGTACCGGGCCACAACTTACGCCGGGATGACGGGCAAACGCACTCGCGAAGAATATTGCCCATCGTGGTGGATGGTCTGGATGGCGGGGACGCACTCGGTGGCCGCCCAGGGGTCGCCGCCGGTGTTGAAGTTGCGGTCGAAACGGGGGAAATTGCTGCTGCTGATTTCAAGCCGGATGCTATGGCCCGCCTTGAACACGTTGCTGGTCGCCACCAGGTCGATGGTGTACTCCGCCACTTCTCCCGCGTTCGCCGGTCGGGCCGCGTCGGTGCCGAGTCGGTAACGGCCGCGGATGATCCCGTCGGAAAGGCTGCGGGCTGCTCCGCACGGTTCCACGTCCACTAGCTTGGCGGTGAAGTCGGTGTCGGCAGCGGTGGTGCTGGCGAATAGAGTCACCGTAACCGGCCCGGTTACTTCCAAATCCTCTGAAAGAGGCGGTGTGGTGTAACAGAGGACGTCGTTGCGGGCTTCTATCTCCTGCTGGTCGTATGCGCCGCCCGGTACGAAGGACGGGCCGCAGCAAAGGGCGCCGCCCCGCGTAGGCACCGGATCTCGAGGGTCGTACAGGAACACGTCCGGCGCTTCATCGCTTGGAGCAACAACGGACAGCGAACCATCCCCGGATGCCGTGTTGGCCTTCCCGCTGCTATGCAAGTAGTAGTCGGTGTACTGGGTGCGGGCCAGGGGCCATTCCTGCTCGTCTCGCCACTGATTTGCTCCCATTACGAAGATACGCACCGGGGCCTCGGCACCGGCGCCGTTTCGCTGACCCTTCAGCCAATGATCAAACCAGCGCAACTGGATGCCGTCGGTGTCAATGGCCGGCCCGGCGGCGGCCAACCCGAAGAAGAACTCGCCGGATGTTTCCCCGAAAGGTCCGTGATGCCAGGGGCCGACGATAAGTCTCTGCCCGTCTCTCGCCGCGGCATTCTCGGCCTGCGCGCGCATCCCGACGAAGTTGCGCAGGGTGCCCAGCAGGAAAATATCGTGCCAGCCGCCCATGTGCAACGCCGGCGTGGTGATGTGGGGATAATGCTCTTCGATGCGCCAGCGTTTCCAGTACTCGTCGCTGGATGAGTGGCGGATCCAGTCGTAAAGGTAGCCGGCCAACGGCTCCTTGAGATGGGGCAGGTCCACAATGGGCTGGTGCCGGAAGGTGCAATCCAGTTCATTGAACGCGGCCAGCAGCGCTCCACGAGTATCGTCGGGCACCTCATGGCGGCGGCCGATGGCGTCCATGTTGGCCATGGTGAGTTGCCGCATCGTCCAGGACAGGGCAAAACCCCACGCCAGCGCGCCGCCCTGGTAGGTCCAGCCTTCGTAGTAATCGGAGGCCGTAATACCGGGAGCGATACAGGTCAGGGCCAGCGGGTTGGTGATAGCGCACAGCCACTGGGTCGCGCCAACGTAGGAACGTCCGAACATCCCTACCTGGCCGGAACTCCAGGGCTGATCGGCGCACCAGGCCACCGTATCGTAGCCGTCGTCAGGCTCGTCCAGGAACGGATAGAACTCACCCTCGGAGGTGTAGCGCCCCCGGGTGTCCTGGATCACCACGGCATATCCGTGTGAAGCTGCCCGGATCACGTCCAGGCTGCCCGTGCGTCCCTGAGATTTATCGTAGGGAGTGCGCTGGAGCAGTACCGGCAGTGGTTCCGAAACGTCGGGTCGATACACGTCGGCGTACAGAGTAACGCCGTCGCGCATCGCCACGGGCAGGTTGAATTCATTACGGATCGCGGTGTATGGCCCCATTGACTCTGGCATAACGCACCTCCCGATGGCGGTATTATACACCGCGCCGGGTCTTTCGGTTTTCAAAAACTTTATCCCGTCGTTCCCGCGAAAGCGGGAACCCAGAGCGTCGTCGCAGTACCCGCTTTTGGCGGACTGGATTCCGGCTTTCGCCGGAATGACGGAAAAAGGAAAACCGAAAGACCGTGGGCTACTGCGTCCGGTATTGGGGCGTCAACAGCCCGATTTGCAGCGACGGCGGAAGGTTGTTGCGCGTTACCTGCATCCGGCCCTGGGGCTGCAATGTGCCTTCGGCTACGCCCAGCTCGCGTAGAAACGCGCCGGCCCCGTCGGGTTCCACCGCCGAAGGTTCGCCGGGGCCTCGATAGTGCATGGGAACCAACCACCGGGCATCGAGTTGCTGAGCCGTTTGGTTGATGGCCCGATAGGACAGCAGGTTTTGTTCCGTTCCGCCGGCCGGAGCCAACACGACGTCCGCCGGCCCAATCAGATCGATCTGTTGGGCAGTCAGCGGCTGAGTGATGTTGCCCAGATGACAGATGCAGATGCCGTCGATGGTTATGGCATAGGCCACGTTGCGCTGACTCCGTGGCGTCCCTTCCGGCAGGGGCGTCATCACGGCTCGGATCGTAATGCCCTGGAACTCATACTCGCCGGGAGCATCGAAAACACGGGGTCGGCTATCCAGGTCGCCGGCGCCGTTGTGCAGAGGGGCGTCGCGGCTGACGGTAACCGCGGCCACGTCCACGATCTGCCTCGGGTCCATGCGCACGCCCAGTCCACCAATGCCTGAGGGATATGGGTCGGTGATAATGGAGAGGCCGGAGTTGGCCGACCGGAGCCGGAAGCAGGCGTGACCCAACCAGTAGATATCCATTGCAACTTACCGTCAGTTATGGAAACCAGCGTAGATCCCAGCGGGACCTTAATCTAGGCGAATGCCCAGGGCCTTTGCATCGTATCGGGGCTGCTCATTGTCGTCAAACCAGCAAGTTGCGCCATGCTTGCCCGCTTGCCCGCCCCGTGAGGCCGGTGGTATCGTGTTATCCATGACCACACCAATCAGCAACGATGAAATTGTCCGGCTGTTCAACAACATGGCCGCGATGCTGGAGATCAAAGGCGATTCGGTATTCAAGATCCGCGCCTACCAGCGGGCCGCCAATACGATAGAACAGCTGAGTTGGTCACTGGCCGCTGCCGCAGCGGCGGGGGACGACCTGCGCAAGATACCAGGCGTGGGCAAGGCCATCAGCGAAAAAGTGCAGGAATACGTCGCCACCGGCCACGTCGTCGCTTACGACCGGCTCGCCGAAGAACTGCCGCCCAACGTACTGGACCTGTTGGAAGTTCCGGGGATGGGTCCAAAAACGGTCAAGGCGGCGGTGGAAGAGCTGGGCATCGGGTCGGTCGTGGAGCTGGAACAGGCGGCGCTGGATGGCCGGCTGGCGCAACTGCCCCGTATGGGCAAAAAGTCGGCGGATAACATCCTGCGCCACATACGCGCGCAACGGATGCGTTCCGACCGGACTCCTCTAGGGATTGCCTCCGAGACGTGCGCGGCAGTTTCGGCGCAGTTGTTCGACGCCTGCCCCGGCCTGGTGAGCCTGACCCCGGCCGGTTCCCTCCGCCGGTGGGAGGAAACCATCGGCGACCTGGACCTCATCGCCGTCTCCGACAATCCTGCCGAAACCGGGCAAGCGTTGGCGTCCTTGCCTTCCGTGCGTGAGGTGCTGGTGCATGGCGACGCTAAAACGTCCGTAGTCGTTGATCCGGGCATCCAGATCGACCTCCGTGCCGGAGAACCTGACAGCCTGGGCGCAATGCTCCAGTATTTCACCGGCAGTCAACAGCACAACATCCGTCTTCGCGACTACGCCAACCGGCAGGGACTGTCCCTCAACGAGTACGGTATCACCGTAATGGAAAGCGGCGAGGTTGAGCGGTTCCCAGACGAGGTATCTTTCTACGCCCGTTTGGGACTGCCCTGGATTCCGCCGGAGTTGCGGCGGGGCGCCGACGAACTGGACCTGGCGCGGTCCGGCAATCTGCCTGACCTGGTGACCGAATCCGATCTGAAGGGTGACCTGCACCTCCACAGTGACTGGAGCGACGGAAAGTTTTCGTTGGAAGAAATGGTCGCCGCCGTCGCCGCGATGGGATACCAGTACATGGCGCTGACGGATCACTCGCAGGGCCTGGGAGTCGCCAACGGTCTGACCCCGGATCGCCTCGCCCGGCAAATCGAAGTCCTCCGAAGCTTACAGGACCGCTATGACATGGTCATCCTCTGCGGTTCCGAGGTGGACATCCGGGCCGACGGAGCGATGGACTTCCTCGACGACGTGCTGGCCATGCTCGATTGGGTGATCGCCTCGGTGCATAACGCCATGAACCAGGACCGCAACACGATGACCCGGCGCATCATCCGCGCCATGGAGAACCCTCACGTCGCCGCCATTGGCCACGCTTCAACCCGACTGCTGGGTCGTCGCGACCCGGTGGATTTCGATATCGAAGCCCTCCTCCAAACCGCCCGTGACACCGGAACGGCCATGGAAATCAACGCCGCTCCGGAACGGTTGGATTTGAAAGACACCAATGCCGCCCGCGCCCGGGAGTTGGGCGTGCCCCTGGTAATCAACACCGACTCTCACCATATTGACGGCCTGACCAATCAGCGATTCGGCGTCGCCGTAGCACGGCGGGCTCAGTGCGGCCCGGAGCACATCCTCAACACCTATCCGGCTGACGAATTCCTGGCCTGGCTCCGTTCTCCCAAAGCTCAGCGCGCCCGCCACTTTGACTCTATGGTCGCGGCGCGCGCTCCGGCATCCAGTCCATGAGCTCTGCCGTAGATGACATTAGGCTGGTTGCGGTCCTCTCGGACGCCGATGGACATGGGACACTGCCCGCCGCCCAGGGTGTAGTGGAACGATTGCAGGCCCACGCGGATCGTGTTGAGCCATGGCACATATCCCTGCTGCGCGCCATCGGCGAGTGGGATCTGCCGGACGAAGATGTGTACAGGCGCCGTTGGCATTACATAATCGGTGGTGAGGCGTTGGATTGGCTCACGCTGGCCCAACGGCTGTGCCAGGCCATCCCCGATGTCATCCCTGCCGAAGAACTTGAGACGCTGCTCTTTTTTGGCCGACTGCCGGGCAACCTCAGCACTGATCAGTTCCGCCAGTTGGTGGGCCCGTACCGCTACACGGCCCACCTCAACTTTTGGTACGGAGTAGTGGTGGAAGAGGCCCTGCAACTGGCGGTGGAGGAGAGCATCCGCAAGAGCCGCATAGCCCGTTGCTACGGGGACAGCGAAAAGGTGGTTGAAGAAGCCTACCAGCATCTCTACGGTGCGAACCGCACCGAACTTGCGGGGCAATTTTGGGAAGAGACTGTCGGGCAATGGGGCGATGATCTGGAAACCATATCTCTGGCCGGCTGGTATGAATTTACGTACTGGCTGTTCAAGCGGCGCGTCCGGAAGTGGCATCCTGCCCGCGTCGCCAGCGACACCCGTCGGGGACTGGACCGGTTGAACGAATTGCGTCGGGGTGGGCCGGAAGACGCGGCCGGCGTCTTGTACGTCCCCGATGATGACGCGCCGGCTCTGATGTCTGCCGGCCGCCGTCAGTGAAGCGAGTTGACGCGCAAAAACGACCGGGGCGACCGTTCAGGTCGCCCCGGTTTCGTTCGGAGTCAGCTTCGGAAAGATGTCTGCTTACAACCCGTACACTCTGCGGTAGCTCAGGCTCATCCGCTTGCGCTCGGTGTCGATGCTCAGGATCTGGACCTTGATCTGCTGGCCCTGGTAAACGATCTCTTTGGGGTGCTCCATCCGGCGCGCCGAGAGCTCCGAGATGTGCACCAGGCCCTCTACCCAGTCTTCCAGCTTTACGAAAGCGCCGAAGTCCATCAGCCGGGTGACTGTCCCATCAACAATGTCGCCCACGTGGTAGCGTTCCGGCACGGTATCCCAAGGTTCCGGCTGGGTGCGCTTCAGACTGAGGGAGATCTTGCTGTTCTCCCGGTCCACCCGGAGGACTTTCAGCGTCAGGTTATCCCCAATGCTGACTACTTCCTCGGGAGACTTGACCATGGACCAGGACAGTTCGGAGATAGGAACCAAACCTTCGGCGTCGCCAAGATCAACGAAAGCGCCAAAACCGCGCATGGAGCGCACGGTGCCTTGGACGATCTGGCCTTCTTGCAGTTCCTCAAGGAGACGCTCTTTGGCGGCATTTCGCAGTTGCCGCCAGATGCGGCGTTCCGTCAGCACCAGTTTCTCCCGCTGGGCGTCCAGCTCCAGGATGTTGAAGCGCGCGTCTTCGCCGATCCGCGCATCCAGATGCTCAATCCGGCCTTCTTTGGGAACCGGAGCCATCTGGGAAAAGGGCACGAACCCGCGTACGCCGTTCCAGTCAACCACCAGGCCGCCCTTATTGTGTTGAACCACCTTAGCCGCAAGTTCGGAATCGTTGCGGTGCAATTCAATGAGGTCTTCCCAGACCTGTTTCTCCTGCGCTTGGTCGTAGGAAAATACCGCCATACCTCCCGGCCCACGGTTGTTGAGGTGAATAACAATCACGCTCGTACCAGGCTGCATCTGATCCCGCTTTTCTGAGGTCAATGTGCGCATTTCTTGGGGCGGGACGATGCCCTCGGTTTTAAGGCCGGCGCTAATCACCATACCTTCGTCATCAATGCGTACAATTTCCCCGGTCACCAGGTCGCCCCTGCGGTATTCCCGAGGCGAAAACGCCGACTCGGGAAGCTGCGACATGTCGGTGACATCAACTACGTTCGGGTCCTGGGCTACCATCAGTTCAGCTGCTCCTTACTCTTGCTGACGGTCGATCTTAGACCGACCGCATAGGTCGAGCAGGTACTCGGTTTCTCTCGTGAAGCACTTTCCCTACAATTCGCCTGCCTAATAATACTTATGTCGGATACAAATTGCAACCGCCATTTCAGACTGACGCGAAATTGGCCTGTTTCAGCCGGCCGCCTCTCCCCAAAACCGTCATTCCTGCGCAAGCAAAAATCCAGAACATCTTTGTCGTTAGGAGCCTGGATTCCCGCTTGCGCGGGAATGACGGAATAACCTCGCATAGGCCCCGCGTGAGAGCAATATCATATGGACAACCCAACAGGTAGGATGTACCATTTTTGAGAACAAAATCAACTACAGCTAACCCACCGAACGCCCTTAGCTCCGCGCCATCTTTCGGTGGTGGCTGTTGGGACGGTACGATGACTCAGTCTGCCATTACGATGCCACGCGCCTATGATGCCGCATCCGTCGAACAGCGCATTTATCAAAACTGGTGGGATTCGGGTTACTTCGTACCGCGCATATGCGCTGACCGACCGCCCTTCTGCGTAATAATGCCGCCGCCCAACGTGACGGGCGAGTTGCACTTGGGACACGCGCTCACTGCCAGCCTCCAGGACTCCCTTACCCGCTGGCACCGGATGTGCGGCGATCCCACCCTTTGGCTCCCGGGCAAAGACCACGCCGGCATCGCCACCCAGTGGGTGGTGGAGCGCGCCCTTGCCGCCGAAGGTACCAACCGCCATGAACTGGGCCGCGAGAAGTTCGAGGAACGGGTCTGGGATTGGGTGTCCCTCTACGGAAACACCATCGACGAACAGCATAGACGCCTCGGCGCGTCTTGTGACTGGTCGCGCCTCCGGTTCACCTTGGACCCGGGTCCCGTCCAGGCCGTCCGCACCACCTTCGTCAACCTCTTCAACAAGGGATTGATCTATCGCCACGAGCGGATCATCAACTGGTGTCCGCGCTGCGCCACCGCCCTGTCTGACCTTGAAGTGGACTACGAGGAGCAGGACGGAAAGCTCTATTACATTCGCTATACCGTAGCCGACAGCCCGGCCGACTACGTTACCGTTGCCACCACCCGGCCCGAGTCTATGCTGGGCGACACCGGCGTCGCCGTTCATCCCGAGGATGAACGTTACGCCGACAAGGTAGGCAAAGCGGTGTTGCTCCCTATCGCGGAGCGGCCAATTCCGGTGGTTGGCGACACCGCCATCGAAATGGAGTTCGGCACGGGAGCGTTGAAGGTCACGCCCGGCCACGATTTGGTGGACTTTGAAATAGGCGAGCGCCACAACTTGCCCATCGTCACCGTCATCGGATTTGACGGCTGTATGACCGACGAGGCCGGCTCTAAATACTCCGGCATGGAACGCTTCGCCGCCCGCTCCGCCGTGGTGGACGAGTTGGAGTCCACCGGCGCGTTGGAGAAAGTTGAGGATTACCACCACTCCGTCGGCCACTGTCAACGGTGTAACGAGGTGGTGGAACCCCTGATCAGCCTCCAGTGGTTCCTCAACGTCGGCAAGCACGACCAGCCGGGAACCATCGCCGGCAACGCTTATGCCGCCGTGGTCAACGGCGACATCGAAATAGTGCCGGAGCGATTCGCCCGGGTTTATTTGAACTGGCTTGAGAACATTCGCGACTGGTGTATCAGCCGTCAACTCTGGTGGGGCCATCGCATCCCGGTGTGGTACTGCGCGTCCTGCGCCAGCCAAACCGCCCACATCGAAGAGCCTGACCAATGCCCCGACTGCGGCAGCGCTGACATCGAACAGGAAAGCGACGTGCTCGATACCTGGTTCAGCAGCGGTCTTTGGCCCCATTCCACGTTGGGTTGGCCGGAACAGGACTCCGCCGATCTGGATTATTTCTACCCCAACACCGTGCTGGAGACCGGCTACGATATCCTGTTCTTCTGGGTGGCCCGCATGATCATGCTGGGCATCGAGAATACCGGCGAGGTTCCTTTCCGATCTGTCTATCTTCACGGTATGGTGCTGGATGCCCACGGACAGAAGATGAGCAAAACCCGGGGGAACACGCTGGACCCGCTGGATTTGCTGGAGCAGTACGGCACCGACGCCCTTCGCTTTGCTCTGACCACAGGCACGGCTCCGGGGAACAACCTGCGTCTCAGCGACGACAAGTTGGAGTCGGCCCGCAACTTCGCCAACAAAATCTGGAACGCAGCCCGCTTCGTCATCACCGCCATCGATACGATTTCAGATCAGGGGAGAGATGATCTGGCTGACTGGTACGAATTGCCGACACCCCAACACCGGGAGGACCGTTGGATCGTAAGCCGTCTGGATGCCCTCACGGAATCCGTTAACGAGGGGTTAGCACAGTTCGAATTGGGTGACGCCCAGCAGAAACTCTACGATTTCATTTGGAACGACTTCTGCGACTGGTATATCGAGATGGCCAAGGTCCGCTTGCGCAGTGACCAACCCGCCGGTGCGGCAGCGACCCTCGTCCACGTGTTGGAGCGTTCGCTTCGTCTGTTGCATCCATTCATGCCCTTCGTCACCGAAGAGATCTGGCAGAGCCTGATGACGCGGGTGCCCGCGCCCAATGGTGGAGCAGCGCCGTCGATAATGGTCGCGCCATACCCTCAGGTTGGTGCGCCCCGGCCGGCCCCTGACGCTGAATCCGAAGTGGAAGTTGTGATGCAAACCATCCGCGCCGTCCGTAATATGCGCGCGCAACTGAGAATACCGGCCGGGCAAAAATTGGAGGCCGCAATTGAAACCAATGGGATGATGTCCGTCGTATCGGAGGAAAAAGATGTCATCAGCGCTCTGGCTCGTGTGGAACCGCTGCGCGTCCTGGACGCAGGAGACTCTGGAGCGAAGTCCGGTGTGAGTTTGGTTGTCAACCCATTAGTGGTATGTCTCCCCTTGGCGGGGGTTGTTGACCTGGAGATCGAAACCGAAAGGTTGGACAAGGAACTGGGCGAAACCCGCCGCAACCAGGAACGGGTAGGGCAGTTGTTGGATAACCCGAACTTTGTGGCCAAAGCTCGGCCTGAAGTGGTGGAAAAAGAACGTCAACGTCTGCAAAGCCTCACCGAGCAACGGGCACGTATCGAGGAAATCATGGCTCAACTGAGCCGATGATTGCCAAAGTTGCCATAACCTGCACGCCGCAGTCAAAGCGCATCCGGTCCCTTGATGGCAAAATATTCCGGTAGCACCACGTGCGCCGTTTGACAGGAGTGCCTTTGATGACGCAGAGGATTGTCCGTTTATCGATTGTCGGTCTGGCCGCTGCCTTGATGCTCGCCGCTATGACCGGCTGTTTTTTCGGAGAGGAAGAGGAACCGGAACCCACCGAGGCGCCCGATCTGGCGGCCACCATCGCCGCCGCGGTCAGCGCGGCAACGCCCACGGACACCCCGGTTCCGCCCACGGACACCCCGGTTCCGCCCACGGACACCCCGGTTCCACCCACCAACACGCCGGAGCCCACCCCCGACATTCAGGCTACCATTGACGCCAGTATCGCCGCGACCCGCGCTGCTATGCCCCAGCCCACGGCCACGCCGTTGCCTACTAACACGCCTCCGCCTACCAACACGCCGGTTCCCACTGCCATCGCGCCGGCCCGCCAGCCGTCCGATGGCCCCCCGTGCATAGTCGCCGGCAAAGTCACTATCGGCGGAGTTGTCCCGCCGGCCGGGACGCCAGTGTATGCCCGCAGCCAAAGGGGAGACGGGCAAGTGGTCGCCGAAGATGGAACCAACCAGGATGGCACATATCAACTGGGTATCCTGTACTACAACGAGGCGTTCGACATATTCGTCCGGGTCCAGGATTCGGGCGTCGATACCCCAGTAACCTTCCGAGGTTGCCGGGAAATAAGGAACCTGACCATCCCATAGGGTGCATCACTACGGCGCTGGCGGCCCCGGAACGGCGATTATCCGGGGCCGTTTGCCGTCTGGTAGAATGATGACCGCCCTTGCTGACCCGTACGGAGCGAGCCTGACATTCGTATGACGATTGAATCTGCCCTTGGTATCATTGGCTACCCGATTGGCCATTCCGTATCGCCCTTGTTCCAACAGGCGGCTCTGGACCGGCTTTCCGTCCCGCACCGGTATCGCGCTTACGAAGTGGATCCCGATTCCGTGGGAGACTTCATCGCCTCCCTCCGCTCTGAAGACGTCTTGGGCATCAACGTGACCGTCCCCCACAAGGAAGCGGTTATGCCCTTCCTTGATGACATTGACGATTGGGCCGCCGAAGCCGGCGCCGTTAACACCATCGTCAACCGGGACGGCAGGCTCACGGGCTACAACACCGATGGTTACGGATTTTTGCGGGCCCTGACCGACGAGGGAGGTTTGAATCCCGCCGGCAAACGGGTTCTGGTTTTGGGCGCCGGGGGCTCAGCGAGAGGCGTTGTGCAAGCCCTCATCCGCGCCGAGGTGGGCCGTCTTGACATCGCCAACCGCACGCTGGCCCGAGCTGAATCATTGGCGGAACTGGCCGAACAGCGAAGCGTGCCAACCGGCGCAGCCTCATTGGATCCCGGCCAATTGTCCGAGGCTGCCGCTGCGGCCGATTTGATAGTCAATTGCACATCCCTTGGGATGCGGCACGGCCCCGACGAAACGGCTTCTCCGTTGGCGACGCAGCACATACCGGCGGGGTCTCTGGTCTATGACCTGGTGTATAATCCCATGTTGACACCTTTGCTGCAGGCGGCGCAGTCTGCCGGAGCAAAAACCCTCGGCGGCATTTCCATGCTGGTGTACCAGGGAGCAGCGTCCTTTGAACTGTGGCTGCAACGTCCGGCCCCGGTTTCCGCCATGATGGACGCGGCTTTAGCCGCAATGCGCGCCCGCGAGGCGGGAGCCCATTAACCTCAATCCAGGAGGCCCACACGCGATGATACGTTGGTTCACAGCGGGAGAGTCCCACGGGCAGGGCTTGATGATAATTGTGGAAGGCGTGCCGGCCTACCTGCCGCTGGACGAGGAATACATCGCGCGCCACTTGGGTCGCCGCCAGCGCGGCTACGGGCGCGGCGGCCGTCAGCAGATTGAGCGCGACCACGCCCACATCCAGACCGGCGTGCGCCATGGCTATACCCTGGGCAGCCCCATCGGGATGCTCTTGGAAAACCGCGATTGGGTCAACTGGCAGGACGCTATGGCGGTGGAATACGTGGAGAACCCGTCCCAGGAGGGGCGGAACCGCCGCGTCACCCGTATCCGCCCCGGACATGCCGATCTGCCCGGCGCGATGAAATACGGCTTTCACGACGTCCGAAACTCCCTGGAGCGCGCCTCGGCGCGAGAAACGGCCGGGCGCGTCGCTGCCGGCGCTGTGGCCATGCGGCTGCTGGAAGAGTTCGGTATCGTCCTCCACAGCCACGTCATTTCCATCGGCCGCATCCGGGCCAACCCGCCGGAGCACGACGCAATCGACTGGGACGCTGTGGAGGATTCTCCCGTTCATTGCGCCGACCCCGAGGCCGCTACCCTGATGATGGCCGAGGTGGACGCCGCTAGAGAAGCCGGGGACACTGTAGGCGGCAGCGTCGAGGTGATTGCGGAAAACGTCCCCATCGGCCTCGGTTCCCACGTGCATTGGGACCGCAAGATCGACGCCAAGGTGGCCCAGGCGCTCATGAGCATCAACGCCGTGAAAGCCGTCAGCATCGGCCCGGGGTGGGAGTTGCTGGACCGCTGGGGTTCCGAGTTCCAGGACGTCATCGAACCCGTCACCGACCCCGACCGCCCCTGGCAGCGCAAGACCAACCGGGCGGGCGGCACCGAGGGCGGCATGACCAGCGGCCCGCCCCTGGTGGCCCGGTTCGTCATCAAACCCATCGCTACCCTGCACAACCCGTTGCCCTCCGTTGACCTGGACACGGGCGAGCCGGTACAGGCCCACTTCGAGCGCAGCGACGTGTGCCAAGCTCCCCCGGCCGGCGTCATCGGCGAAGCCATGGTAGCCCTGGTGCTGGCCGACGCCTTCATGGAGAAATTCGGCGGCGACAGTCTCCCCGAAACGCGGCGCAACTACGAGGGGTATCAGGCGACGGTGGGGCCGCGGCTACGGTACAGTTGACGGGTATCACCCTATGCGTTGGCTGCTGCAAATGCTCGCCAAGGCGCCGGGCCCGGTTCGCCGGCGGGGTGGATTGCCCGAAGACGCCCTGCATGTGGACACCGAGTTGATGCGGCGCCGGCGGGAGCTGGCCCGTTATCAGGGTCAGGTGGGCGACAATCTGACCGTCCAGACGACGATTGACATGGCGCGGACGCAGACGTGGACGGGTGGGGGTAAGGGCCGACCAGTCTCACTTGATAAATGCGAGACTGCCCGTTGACAGCGCCGGGCGGTTAGTGTTAGGGTTGCGATGCATTAAAGATCATGTGATCTATTATGGTCATACAAACCCGGACAACGCAATGGATGCGGGTTGTATCTGCGCTCAAAGAATTGGGCGGCATTGCTACGCTGTCGCAATTGAATCGGTATCTCCTTGCTCCGGGCGGAGACGCGACGAAGTGGGCAACCAAAACCCCGGAGGCGACGATACGCCGCATCGTGCGAAATACGCCTGACCGCATCCATGTTCTCAAACCCGGCCTGTACTGCTTGCAGGAACTCGCGGCAAGGTATGAAAACGACTACAACCTGCCGCCAGAGGGAGAAGTGGCGCCCAACGTCGCGGCGCGTAATCACTGGTACTATCAAGGCTTGCTGCTCGAAATTGGCAACGAGCGGGACTATAAAACCTACGTGCCAGCTCAAGACAGGAACCGTGCCTACGGCAATCAAAAGCTCGGGGAAGTCTGTGGCACAACCAGATTGCCCAATTTCGGCTATCAGCACTTTATACGCAGGGCAAGGACGGTGGATGTCATCTGGTTCAACAGGCGCGATATGCCCGCCGAGTTGTTCGAGGTCGAATTTTCCACCGATATGCTGAACTCGCTGGCCAAATTCAACGAACTGCGTGATTTCTATACCCAATTCAGTATCGTTGCCCCACCACATCGGAAAAGCCATTTTGACGACCGGATCGACATGGACACGTTCCACGACATCCGCCGGCGCGTAACGTTCATTGGCACCGACAAAATTGACGAGAATTACAACCGAATGAAGTGGTGATAAGAGGTGCTTTCCCTATGGATTTCCAAGATACTGCTATTAGTGTGGCAGCGCGAGCCGAAGGTTGGCACGAAGCGCCGCAGAATACGGCGAACGCGCGTGGCGGGTGAAAGGTGAGAACATCGACGTCGTATATTGGGACGTCGGAAACGGCTGGAGTTCCATCGTCACGGTAATTCCCCACGGCGGCAACGAGAGCCGGCTGGTCGAGTTCTGGCGACGCCTTTTAACCATCGCACCCGACGGCGAACTGGAATTATGAAGAAGACGCTGAACCGGAGGATAACGGCGCAGAGTAAAAGTTTGGCTATCTCATTGCCGCCTACCACGCAAAAATATCGTCAACCAAGCAGGCGAAATCAGGCAGCACCGGCTCCAGCGTCAGCGTGTCGCCCATAACGAACCGGCGCACCGTGCCGTCCGCGTCATAGGTGACTATTTCTCTGGTGGCAGAGTGAGCCACCACAACCAGCTGCGCCCCGGCGTCCAGCCACATCCGCACCCGGTCGGCGGCAGCGGCGGCGGTGCGGTAGCCGGGCGAGATTACTTCCACCACCAGCTCGGGAACCAAGCCGGGGATGTAGCCGCGTTCCGGCAACGGGCTGGGGGTGTGTCGCCGGGAGCAGAAGCCGTAATCGGCGGCGCGGACGGTATCGGGGTTCTGCTCAATGTACGCCGCCGCCCCGGGGCCGCCGATGAAGGCGAGACCAAGTTCCTCAACGCAGTTGCCAATACGGTGGCCAATTCGGCCGGTAACGATGGTATGTGTAATACCAGGCAACGGCATCGTTATCAGTTCTCCCCGCACGAGTTCGTGTCGGTTGCCGTCGTCGGGCATCGCCAGCAGGTCGTCGGCGGTGAGCAGTTTCAGGGCAGCAGTCATTGATTGCCGGCCTCCCTGGCGCCGTTGGAATATTTGGGACGGGCGTGTAGTATAACGTGCCAAGCTGCTGGGCGAGGGTGGGGCGCGGCTGTGGTAAAGTCAAAAGGACATTAGCGGTGGAACTGTCCGCCAACGCTGACGCTCGTTTTATCCGATTATCCGGTGAGGCCCACCATGACCACCAAACCCGTTGTTTCACCCCCGCCCGATACGACGCCGGCCGGCCGGTTCCCGGACACGCCCAAAGAGGATATGCAGAACCTCATCCACCTCAACGACCCCGGCTTCATCCCGGCTATCAGCCTCCATCTCGGCGCGCCCGACATTACCGCCGTGCTCAGCGAGTTCCCCATTGGGTGGAACGTCAGCCAGCGCCAGGGCCTGATGTCTCCCGATTTGTTGATTGCCTTCAACGTTGATGTCGCCGCTATCATCGCCGATAACGGCTATTCCATTGAATACCACGGCAAAGCTCCCGATTTCGTGCTGGAAATCGCCTCGCGGAGCACCGCCCGTCGGGACGAAAGGGAGAAATGGGATGGCTATGCCGCCTACGGCGTGACGGAGTACTGGCGTTTTGACGACACCGACGGCCGGTTTTACAGCGTCAATCTGGCCGGCGACCGGCTGGTCAACGGACGGTACGAACCCATACCAGTGATAGAGGTGGGCCACGCCCGGCATTGGGGTTACAGCGACGCACTGGGCTTATATGTCTGCTGGGAATACGGATATCTGCGCTGGTACGACCCGGCGACCGGATACCTGCCCACCCATTATCAGGAAGCCGAGCGACGAATTGCCGCCGAAGCCCGCGTCAGCGAATTAGAAGCCGAACTCCAACGCTTGCAGGACTCTCAGCCATGAAATACGGCGTAACCCTGCTCCCCGATTCCTACGGTTCCTTCCGCCGCCACGTGCGTTTGGCGGAATCAGTCGGTTTTGATTACATCGGCGTCGCTGATTCACAATCGCTGTTCCGCGAGTTGTTCGTCTCCCTGGCGGTGGCCGCAATGGAAACTGAGCGGGTCCACCTGGGGCCATCGGTCACCAACCCGTTGACCCGACACCCGGCGGTTACTGCCTCCGCCATCGCTTCGCTGCAGGAGCTTTCCGGAGGCCGGGCGTTCCTCGGCATCGGCACCGGAGACTCGGCCATCCTGAACGTGGGCTTACGACCGGCTCGGCTCGCCGCGTTGCGTGAGTACATCGGCGCGGTGCGCTCCTTCATGTCCGGCGAAACCGCCGAATACCTTGGGCGAGCGGGCCATGTGCGATGGAGCGCCGATCCTGCGCCCATCATGATGTCCGCGGAAGGGCCGCGCACCCTGCGCATCGCCGGTGAAATCGCCGACCGGGCCATGATTCACACCGGCCTGACACCGGAGATTCTCGAGGACACGGTAGCCCACGTTCGGGCCGGCGAATGGAACGTCGGCAAGCCTCTGGGAGCAACGGAAATCTGGGCTTTCGCCAAGTGCAACATCGCCGACGACCACGACGCGGCCATTGCTGAAATCAAGATGGCCCTTGCCGCCAGCGCGCACCACGCTTTCCGTTTCACCCTGGAAGGCAAGCACGTGCCCGAAGAGTTGCACGAGGCGATGATGGCCATTCAGGGTGAATATGTGCCTGCCGAACATGAGCAGGTCGGCGACACCCGGAACGCCGCCATAACCGACGAGTTCGGCGTCACCGATTACCTGGCCGACCGTTTCGCCGTGGTCGGCACGCCCGAGGAATGTCGCGCCAAGGTATCGCAGATTGGCAGCGCCGGGGTTGATGTGCTGCAAATCACCGCTATCAGCCATGACCCGGGCGACATAATCCAGCGTTTTGGCGAGGAAGTGATTGCCAAAATGTAGGGGCGAATAATCATTCGCCCCTACGACAATCCGATTTCGGTTGAGGCTATGGGAACAGGATCTCCCCGGTCTCGGCATCCTCCACCGTGATGGCGGTCACCGGGCAGTTCTCGGCGGCTTCAAGGATGGTTTCCTCAGGGTCGCCGGCCGGGTCCTTCACGTAGGACTGCCGGTCTTCGTTGAGGCCGAACGTGTTGACCGCGAAGGTTTCGCACATGGCGTTGCCCACGCACACGTTGTAGTCCACGGTAATCTTCAACTGTCGGGCCATTGGGGTAACCTCCTCGTGGTGGTCAGACGGGTGTAACGTGTTGCGAGTAGTGAAAGCGGCGGCCGGTGTCAACGAGTCGCAACCGGCAGGTTGAGCAGCGTGCGTTGGCCCACGCTGGGCAGGTATTCCAGTTCCTCGGGAGCGGTTTCCAGCTCGAAACCTTCAAACCGGCGGGCCAGTTCGGCGAAGGCTTCCTGCCCCTCCAAACGCGCCAGGGTCGCGCCCAGGCAATGATGTACCCCGCTGCCGAAGGATACGTGAGGGTTGGGGTTGCGGGTGATGTCCAGGTCGTCCGGGTTCTCGAAAACCTCCGGGTCCCGGTTCGCCGACGAGATGACCCAGCGAACCCGGTCGTCCTTGCCAACCCGTTGGCCATCTCCCATGTCCACGTCCTGGGTCGCGATGCGCTGCACTGACTTCAGCGGCGAGTCGTAGCGCAGGACCTCTTCCACGGCGTTGACGATGTGAGTGTCCGGGTCGGTTCGAAGCAGGTCGAACTGGTCGGAATGTCGTGCAAATGCCAGCACACCGTTGGCGATCAGGTCGTTGGTGGTCTCGTGCCCGGCCACCAGCAAAAGCAACGCATTTGCCAGCACTTCGTCGCGGGTGTAGGCGCCCATAATTTCGCCCTTGCAGATGACGGACAGCAGGTCATCGCCCGGATCCCGCACCCGCTCGGCCACGATGGGAGCCAGGTAGTCGGTTACGGCCTGCACTCCCTCGGCGAACATACGGATGCGGTCGGGCTGATTGCCGTCAAACCCGCACATCCGCCCGCACAGTTCCTTGACGAAGGCCCGGTCGCTGGGCGGGATATGCATCAGGCCGGCGATGATGCTGTAGGTCAGCGGCGTGGCGAAGTCGTGCATTACGTCCATGCGCCCCGCCCCTTGCAGGTCATCCAACAGACCGTTTACCGTCTGCCGCACCAGGGGACGCCAGGTTTCCATCGCCTTGGGCGTGAAGTACCCGTGGACCACCTTGCGTTTCTCTTTGTGCTTCGCCCCGTCGTTCTGGGTGAAGCGGGCGGCCATCCAGTTGCGCACCGCCCCGAACAGTTCCATATCCTCCTCAGGTATGGATGGCGATGGCGGCTGCGTATCGCGCAGGGCGACTTCCGACGAAAAGTATTCGGGATGGCGCGCCGTCCAGACTAACCGCTCGTAGCTGGTGACCACCCACATCTGGTACTGCTCGTTCCAATGGACAGGCGCTTCAGAACGGAGCGCTCCGAAATAAGCGTAAGGATCCTGGATGGCGTCTGGCGCGAACAGGTCATCGTGGATGTTGGCAGGCATATCTGGACCCCTTTGGCGGCGAGCCGGTTCGCGGTCAAAATTATCATATGCGATGCTATAATTCAAACGCCGTTGCGTTTCAATCCCCTGGGCAGGAGGTCACAGACCATGGCTAAAATATCCATGCACATCACCGTCGAGACCGAGTTCCGCGGCGACCATTGGGTGTGCTATGTCCCGGAGTTTGGCGCCCTCGTGTACGGCGAAACCTCCGAAGCTGCCAGGCAGGAAGTGAATGTCGCACTGCAAGTTCTGTTGGATAGCTTTTATCAGGACCTGGAAACCATTGAGCAGTTTCTTGCAAGCCGGAGCGTAAAGTACAGCATCCAGCACGACACGGACATCGAATACAGCAACCCGGTATCGGAAATGGGCCAGGAGGAGGTACTCATTGCCGTATGAGCGAAAGCTGAGTTGGCAAGAGATAACCGGGATACTCGCTCGGCTTGGAATGAATGAAATCTACAGCTCAGGCGTCCATAGGGTATATGCCGACAATCAGGGTCGGCGAATCCCTATTCACCTCACAATGCAGTGGGACGTGCCTTTCGACAAGATCGTGCGTGCCCTTTCTGACGTTGGCATTAGTCGGGTCGAAGTAGAAGCGGCTCTGGAATCCCTATACTCCGATCACTAACTTGCGTCCGAGCCATACTGAGAAGCCGGCGGCCTTCACGTGGCCGCCGGCTTTGATTCCGACAAACTCGGTTCAGGCTGCGACTAGCGGGCGCTGGTCACCGTTACCGGCAGGCTCTCCACGGCGCGGAAGGAGAGGACGCGGTCGTACTCCACCTCTTCCACCGGGATTTCCAGTTCGATATTGTCGAAACGGTTGGCCAGGTTGCGGAAGATTTCCTGTCCTTCCAGGCGGGCCAAGGTCGCGCCCAGGCAGTGGTGCACTCCGCTCCCGAAGGCAACGTGGGGGTTGGGATAACGCTCGATGTCAAAGTCATCCGCCCGGTCGAAGACCTTGGGGTCCCGGTTGGCGCCGGGGATGAACCACCGCACTCGATCGTTCTTCTTGATTACCTGATCGTTCAGTTCGATGTCGTCCGTGGCGATCCGCTGGATGGACCGCACCGGGGAATCGTAGCGCAGGCACTCTTCGGTGGCGCGCACGGTCTTTCCTTCGGGGTCGGACTTCAAGATGGCCCACTGGTCGGGATGTTGGGTGAAGGCCAGAGTCCCGTTGCAGATGAGGTTGATGGTGGTCTCGTGGCCGGCCGACAGCAGGAGCATCACGTTGTTGATGGTCATATCCCGCGTGAATACGCCCTGGCGCTCACCTTCGGCCACCACCATCATCAGGTCCAGCGCATCGAATTTTTCGGGATTGTTAACCCGGTCTTCAACCATCGGCGCGATGAAGTCCTGGAGGTTCTGGACAGCCCGGCTCAGCGGCTTCATCCGGTCGGGGCCTTCGCGATTGAGGAAGCGCAGGTCCTTCGCCAGTTCACGCAGTCGCGGCCGTTCGCTGTCCGGGATGCCCAGCATCCGGGCGATGACCAGCAGGGGTAGCGGCGTGGCCAGGTCGGCCATCACGTCCATCCGCCCTTTCTCTTCCACGGCGTCTAGCAGTTCGTCAATCGCCGACTGTACCAGGGGCCGCCACATCTCGATGGATTTGGGGGTGAAGTAGCCGTGCATCACCCGACGCATATCCACATGGTCGGGACCAGAAACGGCGGGGTTGTGGCGTCGCTGGTCGTGCTGGATGAACCGGGAAACCTGCCACTGCCTGATGAAGTTGTAGATTTCCATGTCATCTTCATCGATGGGCGGGTTCGGCGGCCGCGTGTCCCGGGCGTACACGCTGGAGGAGAACGCCTCGGGATGCCGCGTGAGCCAGACGATGTGCTCCCAGGAAGTGACCATCCAGACTTCGAATTCTTCGTTGTAGTACACCGGCTGGTAGTCGCGCAGCCGATTGTAGAAATCGTAGGGCTTGTACATCGCTTCCAGCGAGAATGGGTTGTCGTTGAATGTGCTGACCATTGGTTGAAACCTCCGGTTGAACGTGGCATGATCCGCGGCCGGCCTGGCGCCGGCCGCTGTACATTTCGCGATTATAACCGATTTTGGGTCAATATGCAGTAGGGGCGGGTTTCAAACCAGGGCAATCGCGTCTTATCCGAGGAGCACTTTGAGCAGGTAGTCCTCGTCCCATCCGGCGTTGAGGCGTTTGCCCTGGATGCCCACTTTCAGGGTTTTCTCGTTCTTCAACAGGTTGTGTCCGATCTGCCGCAGCGTGTTGATGTTCTGTGGGCCATTGTCCTTGCGCACTCGGCACTGATCTTCCCGAAAGGTCACGTCAAGGGTCCAGTGCAACGAGTTTTCGATGCTCCAGTGGCTTCTGATGGCAGCCAGCAGTTGTTCTGCCGAGGCCGCCAGACTGCTGATGTAGTAGCGGGGTTGGCTGGTTGATCCTTCTGTGGTTTGACGATGGCCCACCACCCTGACGGCGGCTTTCAGTTGCGGCCATTGCCCTTGGGGGTCCAGATAGTCCAGACAGTCTTGATCGGTGATGACCCAGCATTCCCGACGTTCCAGCCGTCCATGCCCTTTCTCCACGGTTTCCGTGTGGTCATAGGACACCCCGTCAAAACCCAGCGCCTCGGCCCCTTCGAACAGGTCGCGGATGCCCTCGTGCAGTTGCCCTTGGTTCTCCTTCACCGTCAGCACGTAGTCGGCGCCGCCCTGGGTGATTTGCTGGGCGATCTCCCGCTGGCAGCCCATAGCATCGATAGTTACGATGCAACCGTGCAACTCCAACATCTCCAACAGTTGGGGAATGGCGGTGATCTCGTTGGATTTCTCCTCGGTTTTGACCTGACCCAAGGTCAGGGCGTTCTGCGTGGCCCAAGCGCTGACCATGTGGATGGCGCCCTTATTCCCAGCGCGGTCGTAGGACCGTCGGGCTGTCTTACCGTCAATGGCCACTACCTCGCCGGGCAATAACTGGGCGATGGCCTGGGTCCAGGAGATGAAGCAGTCCTGCAACTGCACTGGGTCCAGCCGAGCGAAGACATCCCCGAAGGTATCATGGGACGGGATGCCGCCAGGCAGTTCCAAGAAGGATTGAAACCAGGCCAGCTTGCTCCTGCCGAAGAGCTCGATATGGACCCAAGAATCGGCGCCGCAGATGGTGGCGCAGATCGCAATAGCAATGATGTCCACCAGTTTATGGCGTCGGGTGCGTTCTACCCGTGGGTCGTCAAGGTCAGCGAAATGATCGAGAATAGTTGCCTTGGGTGGTTGCGCCATGTCCGCCTGCCTCCACGACCCTCAATATATCCTCCGACATTAACACATTTCTAAAAATCTCATTAAGACGCGATTGCCCTGGGTTTCAAACCCGCCCCTCGGAGATCGCGACGAATATCGACACGCGGTTAGCGTGCGCTGGTCACCGTAACCGGCAAGCTTTCCAACGCCCGCAGGCCGATCAGCTGGTCGTACTCCAGTTGCTCGACGGGCACTTCAAGCTCCAGGCTGTCAAAGCGGTTGGCCAGGTTGCGGAAGATTTCCTGCCCTTCCAGCCGGGCCAGCGTTGCGCCGAGGCAGTGATGCACACCGCTGCCGAAGGCCACGTGCATGTTGGGGTAGCGCTCGATGTCAAAGTCGTCGGCCCGGTCGAAGACCTTGGGATCGCGGTTGGCGCCGGAGATGAACCACCGCACCCGGTCATTCTTCTTGATCTCCTGGCCGTTGAGTTCCATGTCCTCCATCGCGATGCGCTGGATGGACTTCACCGGGGAGTCGTACCGCAGGCACTCTTCGGTGGCCCGCACGGTCTTGCTTTCGGGATCGGACTTCAGGCTGGCCCACTGGTCCGGGTGCTGGGTGAAGGCCAACGTGCCGTTGCAGATCAGGTTGATGGTGGTCTCGTGGCCGGCTGACAGGAGCAGCATCACGTTGTTGACCACCATATCGCGATTGAAGATGCCCTTGCGCTCGCCTTCGGCAACCACGGAAATCAGGTCATCCTTGGGATTGGCGACGCGTTCCGCCACCAGTGGCCCGAGGTAGTCTTGCAGGTTCTGCACCGACTCTGAAAGCGGCCCCATGCGGTCGGGACCGGTGCGGTTCAGATGACGCAGGTCCTTGGCCAGCCTGCGCATGATGGGCCGGTCGCTGTCCGGGATGCCCAGCATTCGGGCGATGACCAGCAAGGGCAAGGGCGTGGCCAGGTCGGCCATCACATCCATGCGGCCCTTTTCCTCCACGGCGTCCAGCAACTCGGTGATGGACGCTTGCACCAGGGGGCGCCACATCTCCATGGACTTGGGCGTGAAGTACCCGTGCATCACCCGGCGCATATCAACGTGGTCGGGGCCGGTGACCTCCGGGTTGTAACGCCGCTGGTCGTGCTGAATGAACCGGGAAACCTGCCAATTCTTGATGTAGTTGTAGATTTCCATGTCGTCTTCGTCGATGGGTGGGTTCGGTGGGCGAACGTCCCGGGCGAAAACGCTGGACGAGAAGACCTCCGGGTGGCGGGTGACCCAGACCAGGTGCTCCCAGTCGGTTACCATCCAGACCTCATACTCCTCGTTGTAATGCACCGGTTCCCACTCGCGCAGCCGCGCGAAGAAGTCGTAAGGTTGGTACATCGCCTCCAGGGAGAAGGGGTTGTCGTTGATGGTGCTGACCATTTTGTGCAACCTCCGTTTAAACGGGTGCGGCTCACGACGAAATACGTCGGTATCGGGCTTTGATGGCCCGATTATAGGTGAGTAAACCGCTCACCGCAAGCAAAAAAGAATGCCCGGAGGATGTTCCTCCGGGCATAGTCGGCGCCTATGGTCCGATGTTCTGTCAGCGTAGGTTCACCGGCAACTGCTCCAGCGTGCGGAAGGCGATGCTGGACGTGTAGGTCAGGTCGTCCGGGTCGCAACCCAGATTCAGGTTGGGGAAGCGCTGGGCGAGCGTCTTGAAGGCTTCCTGCCCCTCCAACCGGGCCAGCGTGGCGCCGAGGCAGTGGTGAATGCCGCTGCCGAAGGCGACGTGGGGGTTGGGATAGCGCTCGATGTCGAAGTCGTCGGGCCGGTCAAAGACCTCGGGGTCCCGGTTGGCGCCCGTGATGAACCACCGCATTCGCTGGTTCTTCTCGATCTGCTTGCCGCCGAACTCAAGCTCCTCGCCGGAGATCCGCTGGATGGACTTGACCGGTGGGTCGTACCGCAGGCACTCCTCGGTGGCGCGGATCATGCGGCCCTCGGGATCGGCCTTCATCAGTTCCCACTGGTCGGGGTGGGTCATGAAAGCTCGCGTGCCGTTGCAGATCAGGTTGATGGTGGTCTCGTGGCCGGCCAGGAGCAGCAGGATGGCGTTGGCGACCACCTGCTCCTCGTCCATCACGCCGACCCGGTAGGCGTCGGTCATGCGGTCCAGCAGGTCCCCGTTGGGGTTTTTGATGCGCTCTGCAACCATCGGGCGTAGGTATTCCTGAAGGCCGACGATGCCCTCGGTGAGGGGTTGCATTCGGTCGGTGTTGCCCCGGCCCAGGAAGAGCAGTTTCTCGGCCAGGGAGCGGATAAACTGCCGGTCCGAGGTCTCGATGCCCATCATGGCGGCGATGACCAGTAGGGGTAGCGGCGTGGCATAGTCGCGCATCACGTCCATGTGACCGCGTTCCTCTGCCTCGTCCAGCAACTGGTTGATGGCGGACTGCACCAGAGGACGCCACAACTCCATGGCCTTGGGGTTGAAGTAGCCGTGGATGACCTTCCGCATGTCGGTATGGTCGGGTCCTCCATGCTCGCGGATCGATTCGTAGGCGCTCACTGCCCGGCGGTCATGTTGGATGAACCACTGGGCGAAGAACTGCTTCACGTACTCGTAGAGTCCCATGTCGGACTCGTCGATGTCAGGATACGGAGGCAGCGGGTCGCGGTGGAACACCTCTGAGGAAAAGAGCTCGGGACGGCGGGTGACCCATACCAGATCCTTGTACTTGGAAATCACCCAAAGCTTGTAGGGCGCGTTCCAGTGTACCGGGTCCTCTTCCCGCATCCGAGCAAAATAGGTGTAGGGGTCCTGGACCACTTCCGGGGAGAAGAGGTCATCGGTCAGTGTGGTAACCATAGCGTCCTTCCTTCTGACACTGAGATGCGTTGTCGCCGCCTTCAAGCGGCATGGTTACGAAATTGGTTGCATCGTACTTATGCCTTTGCATCATGTCAACAATTGTCGGGATTTTAGCGGCGAGAAAGCGAAACGAAGTCGGCCGCCGGGAAACCAGCGGCCGATTGATTGGTCGTTGCTGTCGGCGGTTACGACAGATTCACCGGCAGCGTCTCCAATGTGCGGAAGGTGATGCTGGAGGTGTAGTTCAGATCCGCCGGGTTGCAGTCCATGTTCAGGTTGGGGAACCGCTCGGCGAGGGCCTTGAAAGCCTCTTGCCCTTCCAACCGGGCCAGCGTGGCGCCCAGGCAGTGGTGGATGCCGGAGCCGAAGGCGACGTGGGGGTTGGGATAGCGCTCGATGTCGAAGTCGTCGGGCCGGTCGAAGACCTCGGGGTCGCGATTGGCGGAGGTGACGAACCAGCGCATCCGCTCGTCCTTCTGGATCAGCTTGCCGCCCAGTTCCACGTCCTCGCCGGCGATGCGGGTGATGGACTTGACCGGCGCGTCGAACCGCAGGCATTCCTCGGTGGCGCGGACAGTCTTGGCGGCTGGGTCGGTCTTGAACAGCTCCCATTGGTCGGGATGCGTCATGAACGCGCGAGTGCCGTTGCAGATGAGGTTGATGGTGGTCTCGTGACCGGCCAGCAGCAGCAGGATGGCGTTGGCCACGACCTGCTCTTCATCCATAATTTGCTTGCCGGCGGCGTTGGTCATGCGAGCGGCGTCGGTCATTTTGTCCAGCAGGTCGCCGTTGGAATTCTTGAGCCGTTCTTTGACCATGGGCCGCAGGTACTCCTGCAACTCGGTGATGCCTTCGGCCAGCGGCTGCATCCGGTCGGCGTTGCCGCGCCCGATGAACAACAGCTTCTCGGCCAGGGAGCGGATGAACTGCCGGTCGTAGGTCTCGATGCCCATCATGGCGGCGATGACCAGCAGCGGCAGTGGCGTCGCATAGTCGCGCATCACGTCCATGTGCCCGCGGTCTTCGGCCTCATCCAGCAACTGCTTGATGGCCGACTGCACCAGCGGACGCCAGAGCTCCATAGCCTTCGGGGTGAAGTAGCCGTGGATGACCTTGCGCATATCGGTATGGTCGGGCCCGCCGTGCTCGCGGATTTCCTCGTGGGTGCTGACCGCCCGGCGGTCGGTCTGGATGAACCACTGGCCGAAGAACCGCCGCACATCCTCGTAGAGGCCCATATCGGACTCGTCGATGGAAGGGTAAGGAGGCAGCGGGTCACGATGGAACACCTCGGACGAGAATGCCTCCGGACGCCGTGTGACCCAAACCAAGTCCTTGTACTTGGTAATGACCCAGAGCTTGTACGGGTCATTCCAGTGGACCGGGTCTTCTTCCCGCATCCGCCCGAAGTAACTGTAGGGGTCCTGGATGACTTCAGGCGAGAACAGGTCTTCATTAAAAGTGGTAACCATAAAGTCCCTCCCAATGACTTTTCAAGGCAAACTGAAACCGCCGGCTCGAAGCGGGCTGGCACTTTACCAACATGATTATACGTATTTTAGCAACGGCGCAATTTCCGGTCAATGTCGTTTGGCGCATACTAACGCCGTCGTTGGATTGATAGCCGTGATGTGCGAGCGGGCGCTATTTGACGGTAGTTTGCTGTTTCAGCAAGATCGAGGTTGGAACCCTTCTAACTTTGTGATAAAATGCGCAAAGGCAGGCGCCAACAAACATCTCCCAACCGGAGGAAACAATGGAAGGCAAAGTTCAGATTGAGATTACCTACTGCGTGCCTTGACAGCACCATGCTACCGCCACGTGGATGGCGAACGAATTTTTCCGGGCCTACGGCGGCGATGCCGCTATCACAATCTCCCCGCGTGGCCAGAGCATCATGGAGGTGTTCTTGGACGGCGAGAAGATTTTCGACAGGAAGGCCGAGGGGAACATCTACCCTGACTTGGGCCGCGTCCGCAAGATGAAGGAAGTCATCTCGGCCAAGATCGCCCAGGTTGACCTGGCAGTCGCCGCCGACAACTAGTTCGGCGCTTACCGCAAAGATTTGGCCGCCGCCCTTGGCAAAAGGGCGGCGGTTTCGTTTAGCATTCGCCCTCGGTAGCGTCAGCCAGTTTCTCCGGCGGTCAGGCGGGCGACGTGTTTCTCGGACAGTAGCGGACACACTGCCGCCCACACCGAAGCGGCTACGTCATCTATTGAGCGATTGCCGTCAACGAGCCGCCAACTGTCTGGGTTGTCAACTGCTTGCTGGATAAACCCGCGACCCACTCGATAGTGGAAGTTTTTTGCTTCCCCTTCGAAACGATCGGTTGCGTCACCGAGCTGCAAAGGAAGTTGTAGTTGCAGTCGCAGTTCTTGTTGCCGATTATTTGCCCGTTTCAACCCTTCCGGTGGGTCGATGTTCAGCAATACGGTCAAATCGGGATAACGACCGTCGGTCGCAAAATCGTTCAACCACCCTATCCGGTCCAGATCGATGCCGCGCCCGTATCCTTGGTAGGCAATGGTGGAGCCGGCAAAGCGGTCGGCGATGACTACCGCGCCGGCTTCCAGTTCCGGCTGCACCCGCTCCGCCATCAATTGGGCCCGGGACGCTTCAAAGAGCAGTAATTCCGCTAGCCGCGATACGGGTCGGTCGCTAATCAGATATTCCCGCAAGTAGTCGCCCAAGACAGTGGAACCCGGCTCATGCACCAGAACCACACGATAACCTTCGTACCGCAGCGCGTCGCGCAATATGCCGGCCTGCGTGGATTTGCCGGCGCCTTCCCCGCCCTCAAACGCTATAAACACACCGGACATCGCCGCTACTCCTCAACTTGCTGATACGGCAGCGGCAGACTACCAGAGAACTACCTGTTGCTGCATCGGAGTCTGGATTCCGGCTTTCGCCGGAATGACGGAGTTAGGCATGGGCTAGGGCCGGTAGATCAGCACGCCGCGCTGCGGGTCTCTGCCCCGGCTGGTGGAGGCCAGGTTGAATTCCTGGGCCAGCATGTGCTGTAGGCGCCGAATGTAGGGGCGTTGCGGTTCCAACTGGACGCTGAATTCGCCGGACATGACCCGCTGAGCGGCTTCTTCCACCTCGGCGCGGGCGGCGGCGACGGTTTCGGCGTTGGCCTCGTCACGGTCTTGTCCGTTGCGCCGGCCGGCCGGCGGGGGCAGGTCGATACCCTGGTCCCGGGCCAGCGACGTCAGGAACTCGGAAACTTGCGGAACGGTGTTTTTGCGCAGAACGTACACCGGCACATTGTTGCTCTCGGCTATCCGTACTAACTGACTTCCCCGGCGGTAGTGATTCTTCGTCGTGAGGAGCAGGCTGGCCCGGCGCAGTTCGCCGACTATCTCGGCGCTGGCTTCCCGTTCCGCCAGGGCGGTTTCCACCTTGTCGCGGCTGACGCCGAAGAGGAAGATGCGGGCATCCAGCCGGCGGGGGGCCGACCCATTGGCGTCGGGTTCGTCGTGAAAGGCTTCGTGCGGATAACGGTCGTACTCCGTCTCCGGTCCGCCGGAACGCTTGCGTCCCTTTCGACCCCGGATGTCGTTGGCCGACCAGGGAGTTTGTCCGACCTCGCTGGGCCTGGGCGCTGCGGTACGCGTCACGCTGCCCTCGGCGTCCATGCGGCGCACTTCCGGTTCCACGGGATAACCCCGAAGCCACTGGTCAACGACCTGAGCCACGTCCTCGTGAACGTACACCTCGTCCCAGTCCTGAATTTCGACCACCACGTCGAAAGTCGGAGGCGCTTTGCGCTCCAACACGGTTTTCTGGGTTCCCCGGAAGCGAGCTTCCTGGTCGCCCAGGGTCACCGTCTGCACTCCGCCCACCAGGTCCGACAGGGTGGGGTTCATAATCAGGTTGTCCAGGGTGTTGCCGTGGGCGGTGGCGACCAGCTGCACGCCGCGCTCGGCGATGGTACGGGCGGCGGCGGCCTCCTGGGTAGTGCCCATTTCATCGATGATGATGACCTGGGGCATATGGTTTTCCACCGCCTCGATCATCACGCCATGCTGCTCGGTGGGCGTGGGCACCTGCATCCGGCGGGAGTGGCCAATGGCGGGATGCGGTATGTCGCCGTCGCCAGCAATTTCGTTGGAGGTGTCAACGATTATCACGCGCTTCTGCGCTTCGTCCGCCAGGACCCGGGCCACCTCCCGCAGCATGGTGGTCTTGCCCACGCCGGGCCGCCCCAACAGCAGAATGTTCTGCCCGCTGTAGGTTAGGTCCTCAATCATCTTGATGGTGCCGAAAACGGCCCGACCCACCCGGCAGGTGATCCCGACGACGCTGCCGGAACGGTTGCGGATGGCGGAAATCCGGTGCAGGGTTCGCTCCATTCCGGCCCGATTGTCGTCCCCGAAGTCGCCGATGCCGGATACCACGTGCAACAGGTCTTCGCGGCTCACCGGCTCGCCGCCGAGCACCACATCGCCATAGGAGAAGCGTGCCTCCGGTAAGCGACCCAAATCGAGGATGATCTCCAGGAGATCGTCCAGTTCTTCCTGCTCACGGAGCTTCCCGGTCACTCGGGGTGGAAGCACCGACAGTAGCTGTTCCAGTTCATCGTGGGCCAGTTGCTCGACCGTTACCAACTACAGCCTCCTGTATTTGATCCCGGCGCAAGCCGGGGTGACGGAGTCGCAATGACGGTATGGCGTAATCAGCGGCGTGGGCTAACGCACGCGCGGAGCTTCAATGGGCGGAGCGGAAGTGTCAAGGGGAGGCCCGCCGGCCAGTGCGACAAAGTAGCGATGTATGCGGGCGTCGGCGGTCAATTCGGGATGGAAGGACGTCGCCATCAGATTGTCTTGCTGCACCGCAACCGGCCGTCCATCAGGCAGGGCGGCCAGAACGTCGACGTCTTCTCCGACCCGGATGATGACCGGCGCGCGGATAAAGATGGCATGATATGCGGCCTCTCCAAGACCTTTGATGGGTAGGTCCTGTTCAAAAGAGTCCACCTGCCGACCAAAGGCATTGCGCTGAACCCCCACGTCCATCAGACCCAGGGGAACGGGGTCCTGTTCGGTGATCTCTGCGGCCAGCATGATCATCCCCGCGCAGGTGCCCCACACGGCTTTGCCGCTGGAAGCCATTTCCGCCACGGGTTCGCGCAGCCCGTACAAAGACATCAGGCGGCTCAGCGTGGTGCTTTCGCCGCCCGGAATAATCAACCCGTCAAGCCCGTCCAGTTGTTCAGGCAGCCTTACTTCGGTAGCGGCGGCGCCTATGCTGCGCAGCACGTGGCAATGCTCCGCGAAATCGCCCTGTACCGCCAAAACGCCGATGTTCAACTAAGTAACCACCCGGTTGCCCAAAGTCTTGCCGCTTTCAAAAGGTCGATCCCGTCATTCTCGCATCTTTTCCGTCATTCCCGCGAAAGCGGGAATCCAGGTTGGCCTCGTTGGGAAGAGTTCTGGATTCCGGCGAAAGCCGGAATGACGGTGTGGGGCTAGACGCTGCGGGTGGCCAGCAGTTCCTGCTCGCTGAGTTCCCGCACGCTTCGGCCCACCATTGGTTCGCCAAGGTCCTTGGAAACGTCGGCCAGTATCTGTGGATCGTTGTAATGGGTCACGGCCTGAACGATGGCGTGGCCCCGGCGCACCGGATCTCCGGACTTGAAGATGCCGGAGCCGACGAAAACGCCGTCCGCGCCCAGCTGCATCATCAGCGCCGCGTCGGCAGGAGTGGCAACGCCGCCGGCAGCGAAATTGACCACGGGCATCCGGCCTTCCTCGCGGGTCTGCTGGAGCAGATCAAGGCTGACCCGCAGGTCGCGGGCTTCCACCACCAACTCGTCCTCGGGCATGTTCTGTAGCTTGCGGATGGCGTCCTGTACGGCGCGCATATGCCGCACCGCCTCCACCACGTCGCCGGTGCCGGCTTCGCCCTTGGTGCGTATCATGGCCGCGCCTTCGGAGACGCGACGCAGGGCTTCTCCCAAGTCCCGGCACCCGCAGACGAAGGGCACCGTGAAGTCGTGCTTCCAGACGTGGTGCATTTCGTCCGCCGGCGTCAGCACTTCCGATTCGTCAACGTAGTCCACGCCGAGAGCCTGCAGGATCTGGGCTTCCACGAAGTGGCCGATGCGGCACTTGGCCATCACCGGGATGGACACGGCGTCGATGATTTCGCAGATCATGGAGGGGTCGCTCATGCGCGCCACGCCGCCATCGGCGCGGATGTCAGCCGGCACCCGTTCCAGCGCCATGACCGCCACGGCGCCGGCTTCCTGCGCGATGCGAGCCTGCTCCGCCGTTACCACGTCCATAATGACGCCGCCCTTCAGCATCTGAGCATGGCCTGATTTCACGGTAAATGTGCCGGTTAGGACTTCTGCAACCATCGGAGCGCCTCCCCCATATTTTCCAAGAGTAATCAGCATTATTATAGCCCGCGTCGCATGGCTAATCAATTAGCGTGGACGCTCCAGGGCAATCGCGTCTTATCCGAGGAGCACTTTGAGCAGGTAGTCCTCGTCCCATCCGGCGTTGAGGCGTTTGCCCTGGATGCCCACTTTCAGGGTTTTCTCGTTCTTCAACAGGTTGTGTCCGATCTGCCGCAGCGTGTTGATGTTCTGTGGGCCATTGTCCTTGCGCACTCGGCACTGATCTTCCCGAAAGGTCACGTCAAGGGTCCAGTGCAACGAGTTTTCGATGCTCCAGTGGCTTCTGATGGCAGCCAGCAGTTGTTCTGCCGAGGCCGCCAGACTGCTGATGTAGTAGCGGGGTTGGCTGGTTGATCCTTCTGTGGTTTGACGATGGCCCACCACCCTGACGGCGGCTTTCAGTTGCGGCCATTGCCCTTGGGGGTCCAGATAGTCCAGACAGTCTTGATCGGTGATGACCCAGCATTCCCGACGTTCCAGCCGTCCATGCCCTTTCTCCACGGTTTCCGTGTGGTCATAGGACACCCCGTCAAAACCCAGCGCCTCGGCCCCTTCGAACAGGTCGCGGATGCCCTCGTGCAGTTGCCCTTGGTTCTCCTTCACCGTCAGCACGTAGTCGGCGCCGCCCTGGGTGATTTGCTGGGCGATCTCCCGCTGGCAGCCCATAGCATCGATAGTTACGATGCAACCGTGCAACTCCAACATCTCCAACAGTTGGGGAATGGCGGTGATCTCGTTGGATTTCTCCTCGGTTTTGACCTGACCCAAGGTCAGGGCGTTCTGCGTGGCCCAAGCGCTGACCATGTGGATGGCGCCCTTATTCCCAGCGCGGTCGTAGGACCGTCGGGCTGTCTTACCGTCAATGGCCACTACCTCGCCGGGCAATAACTGGGCGATGGCCTGGGTCCAGGAGATGAAGCAGTCCTGCAACTGCACTGGGTCCAGCCGAGCGAAGACATCCCCGAAGGTATCATGGGACGGGATGCCGCCAGGCAGTTCCAAGAAGGATTGAAACCAGGCCAGCTTGCTCCTGCCGAAGAGCTCGATATGGACCCAAGAATCGGCGCCGCAGATGGTGGCGCAGATCGCAATAGCAATGATGTCCACCAGTTTATGGCGTCGGGTGCGTTCTACCCGTGGGTCGTCAAGGTCAGCGAAATGATCGAGAATAGTTGCCTTGGGTGGTTGCGCCATGTCCGCCTGCCTCCGCGACCCTCAATATATCCTCCGACATTAACACATTTCTAAAAATCTCATTAAGACGCGATTGCCCTGTGGACGCTCAGGTAGCGTTGCAATTTAGGTGGCTTGAACGTAGGGGCGACCCTTGTGGTCACCCTGGGTATGCCGGAACAACCGTGAATCGGGGCAACCACAAGGGTTGCCCCTACTTGACCACCTAAAACGGAACGCTACCGAGCACAGCTCGATCTTTGACAAATCCGGCTGCCTCGTTCCCGGGAGAGACGCCGAGGAGCGGCGTCTCATCCCGCATCAGTCAACACAACGCAACTCGAGCGTTACGGCGACTTCGTGATCCTATTGACCTGGCGGTAGTTGCCATCCGCGTCCAGCACAGTCAGGCGCACCGAATCCGACCCCTGATTGTCGTTGGGGCCGTAAAGGAGCGTGATATCGTCGATGTTGATGGCTCGTGCATCGCGCAGCGCACCGAGGAAACATTCCCGGCTGAGGTCAGGGCCGCAAGCCTCGAGGCCGGCGACGGCCAGGCGGCCGGCCAGATAACCTTCCAGGGAGACGAGGCCGGGTTCCGCGTCGGGGTCCAACGCCGACAGCGCGGCGCGATACTTCACGACCGCTTGACTGCTCAGGTCATCAGGCAAAGGCGTCACCTGGGTGACGTAAACGCCGGCGCCGCGTTCGCCAAGCTCATCGGCCAGGGCTTCGCTGCCGACGAAGGACACGGCCGCGAAAACGGGATCCGGTTCCATCTTGTCGCGCAGCAGTTCGATGGCCGCCGCCGCCGGAGCGTAGGCGCTGATGATAATGACCGCTTCCGGATTTGCTTCCGCGATTTGGAACGCCGCCCTTTTAACGGCGCTGGTGTTCCTTGTGTAATATCCGGACGCCACCGGCTCCAGGTTCCGGCGGGCGAGGGGCCCGGCGCACGCCGGTCAGTCCGTCCAGGCCGTATGAATCGTCCTGATAAAGCACGGCCACACGAGTGACCCCCAAGTCTTGGGTAAGGCGTTTCACAATCTCTTCGGTTTCCTGGTGGTAGGAGGCTCGGTAGTTGATCACGTTGTCCAGCTCGCTGTCGCGCAGGAAAGCGGCGCCAGTAAAAGGCCCGATGAAAGGCACCCCACCCTCCTGCGCTACCGGAGAAGCGGCCAGAGAAGTGGGTGTTCCGACGGCTCCAATCAGACCAAACACCTGTGCGATATCAACCAAGAACAAAGTATGTCCAAAAGCCCACTGGCTTTCGTAACCGTCATCCTGTGTTGTGAGCTTCAACTGGCGGCCATGCACCCCGCCATTCTGGTTGGCTTCTCGGAATGCAGCCGCGATCCCCAGCTGCATCCCCCGGCCTAGTTCGGATGAAGGCCCGGTCAAAGCGGCTGACTGTCCGAACAAAATCTCGGTGTCGGTAACGCCGGGCACGGAGTGCAATTCCTCCAGCGTGCGGACCGGCTGCGGGGTTTGCCCTTGCACTACCGCAGACAGCGCCTCTATTTCGCCCAGCAGGAGTTCAAGCGTCGCCATGTTGTCCGAAATCAGCTCGTTTTCAGCGAAGATCAGGCTCTGCCGCTGTGCCAGCGTGTCGGAAAAAGCCTCGTCTCCCGTGTCGAGCAGTTCCTTGGATATTTGAACTACCCGAGGGTCCAAATGAGGTCCGGGGTTCTGTTCCAGATATTGAGCGCTGTGCTGGAGGCGATTGGACACCGTGAGGTAAGTGTCTTCTACTACGCCTACGGCCCTGGGATCATCCAGCGTAGTCGACAGGGACACCAGGAACGATGCTGAAACCGCGTTCTCCGATACCAACTCCATATGCGCCTGCCGGCGCGCATCGTCTTGGAAAGACCACCGGATTTCTTCGTCCATCAAATCGTAGAACTGGTCGTCGATGCTGATGTTGCCCGACTGGATCAAACCGTATCCCTGATTGACGATAGCCTGCCTGAGTTGAGCCGTTTGGTACCACACTTGCAACAGCGCCGGCCGGCCCGATATTATCTGATCCGTGTTGGCTACCAGCCGGTTCACCAGGTTCTCGATCCGGCCAACCCGGTCGTCGTATCCTTTCCCACGCAAGGTAACTAGGTGTTTCTGCAGCTCAGCCTTCCGTCCGGCGGCTTTGGTCGCGGCCTGCTCTAAACTATTGCCTAGCGCCATATCCAGGTTGGTCTGGTCAGCATGCTCTGTGACCAGCGCGCTGGAGTGAGTTGCCACCCCCAGCGCGGCGGCCAGAACCTCCGCATCGCTGTCGGAATCCTCTTGCGCCCTCAACTCTCCGCCCGAAATCCACCCGATGACGCCCATCAGCGCAACCATAGCTGCCACTACTGCAGCAATACTCAAGAGCCGTGCCGTCTTCTTCTTGTAAAATGTTCTCAATGTCAGGATACCTCCAAGACTGTAGGGGACCCATTTTGTCTAGGGTGTGTAGTCAAATTATCCTGTCATTCCTGCTTTCGCAGGAATCCAGGCGCTTCCATAACCAAATCGTTCTACAATAGCAGGCGATTCCTGATTCCCGCGAAAGCGGGAATGACGGAAATGAAGCGGTTTAACATTTGGGAACTCCATTTGACGACACACCCTAGAACGGCGCGGATGTTAACACGCCCCATGAAATGTCGTCAAAGGTTCAAAAGGAGGCCAGCAACCGCAACAACCCTGCCCACCAACGAACCTAATCCTCAAAATCCGCATCAGCCGGCGAATCCTGCTTCTGACGAACCCCCAGAGCGGGTATGCGCCGGGCGTTGGATGCTGAGTGTCGATCCATGAGGCGCGGCGCGTGGTTGGACCGTACCAGAGCCACGCGCCAATCCCGCCGCTTGCCTATCCCACCGGCAAGACCGGCTCGGTTCGTTCCACGGGAAGTTCAACCTCAAAAGCGTTCAGGAAGAACGCGGTCTGGGCGTAGTTGCCCATCAGCGCGGTGATCTCCACCAGATGTTGCGCTCCGAACTGCTCCAGCGCAATCTGGAAGGTTGACGCCGAAATCCGGTGGTTGTTGTAGAACTCGTTGCAGTAGTTGACGATGGCCCGTTCGTCGGCGGCCATATCCGGCAAAGGCTTCCGGTCCCGGATGGCGTCCACCAGCGCGTCGCTGACTCCCTCGTGCCGGGCGGCGGGAGCGTGGGCGTTCCAAATGTAGGGGCAGTCGAAAGCCCGAGCCGTGGCCAGGATCGCCAACTCCTGGACCCGCTTGGAGAATGTGCTCTCAAAACGCAGGTAGTTGGTCAGGTTGCTGCGGCGTCGCGCCATCTCCGGGCTGTTGATCGCAATGGAATAGGGCCCGCCGGTAATGGTTCCGCCGGTGTCCCTGGTCAACTCGTCAAACGCCTCGCCAAACTCTGCCGGCACCATGTCTCGGGTAACAATGGGTAGTCGGGCCATAATACACCTCGGTTGTCAAACGTGATCGTCCAGCGACGCAAGCCGTCGCCTCGCGGCGATTGTAGCATCGTGTGACTCAATGCGTTGATTGCGCCGCCATCGCGATGGCATGACATCCAACGGGAATGAGACTACAATCGGGGCATAGCGGCGATTGATTTGACGCGAGGAGGTAGCGCGATGACTATTCCCGAGACCATACGCACCAACGAAGAGCAACAGTATTTCGAGGTCACCGACCGTATCCAGCTCAAACCCGGTTGGTTGCAGGGCGAGGGCCAGCCCCTCCCGCACATGGAACCCTACCTCTGGCGGTGGGCCGAAGTGGAGCCTCTGGTGCTGAAAAGCGGCGAACTGGTGACGCCGGACCGGGATGTGGAGCGGCGCACGCTGCGGTTGGCAACGCCGGGCCTGGACCGGGGCACTACGCACACCATCACTGCGGCGCTGCAGCTGCTCCTGCCCGGCGAAAACGCCCCGGCCCACCGTCACACCCCTACCGCCATCCGCTGGGTGCTGAAGGGCACCGGGGCGTACACGACCGTGGAAGGCGACAAGTGCTACATGGAGCCGGGCGACTTGGTCCTCACGCCGTCCTGGACTTGGCACGACCACAACAACGAGGGCGATGAGCCGATGATCTGGCTGGACGGTTTGGATGTGCCGCTGGTGCGGTATCTCCGCGCCAACTTCTACGAGGCCTATCCCGAAGACCAGCAGCCCATCGTCGGCGTGGCCGAGTCCGAGCGTAAGTTCGCCTCCGGCTCCTTGCGACCAGCCTGGGAGGACACCAGCCTTCCCTACTCCCCGCTGTGGCATTACAAATGGGACAAGACCTACGAGGCCCTGCAACGCCTGGCCGAGGTGGACGCCAGCCCCTTTGACGACGTGGCGATGGAGTTCAGCGACCCGGTGACCGGCGGCCCGGTGCTGCGCACCATGACCTGCTGGGTCCAGATGATCCGCCCCGGCATATGCACCCGGGCCCACCGCCAGACCAGTTGCGCCGTATATCAGGTGTACAAGGGCGAGGGCTACAGCGTCATTGACGGGCAGCGGTTCGACTGGAGCGAAGGGGACTTCTTCGTGGTGCCGCCATGGGTCTGGCATGAGCATGCCAATGACGCCTCAGACGAGGCGGTCCTGTTCTCCATCCAGGACATCCCGGTGTTGAAGGACATGGCCCTGTACCGGGAAGAACCCTACGAAGAGAACGCCGGCCACCAGCCGGTGACGGGACGATTCAAGGGTTAAATCCGCCGGATTGTCAGAAAAGTGTCGGGGCTGGTTCCGGAGAACCAGCCCCTTTTGGGGTTGAGAGAGTGGATAGTGGGCGTTTAGCCAGCCAGCGAACCCATCGGGTCCCAGGGCGGAAGCACGATGGGTTCCAGGTCCAGCGCATGTTGTAGCTCTTCGGGCAAGTAGCTCTTCGGGGCCGCGATCTCGAACATATACTCGGCGAACCAGGAGTCATTCATCAAGAAGAAACCCTTCTCGCCCACCTTGTCGTCCCAGCTGTTTTCCACGCGCCAGCGACGGGGTTTGCCGTCCACCACGTCAACACCGGTGAACAGCATTGCATGGGTCATGGCGGTCTGGTGATACTCCAGCCGTTCCGCCTTGTCCATGTCAAAATCGGCGTTATAGACGCTGCCGTAGTCGAAAAGCTCGGCGTCCCACACCCCCTTGTCCCGGTGCATCTGCTTGCCGGTGTCACAACCCATCCAGACCGGCCTGCCGTCTTGGAGCATCCGCATGGTGATGTCCTTCATCAACTCGATGTCCACGTTCAGATACTTGATGCGGGCGCCGTCCACCACGTTGCCCAGGTATTGCACGGTGTAGGTGCGGCCCGGCGGGCTGGACTGGCGCGGGTCGTGGACCAGGCAAACATATTCCTCCATGGGAGTGGAGATATATTTTTCGGCAAACTCCAGCGGCGTCAGCTGACCGTCGCGGTGGAACTCGCCATCCTTGTCCTTCCATTGCCAGTCGAACTCCGCCGGCGGGTTGCCCAGGTGGATGCACAGGATCTGGTAGATGGACTGGAGGGCCTCCTGCTTGGCCTCCCGCATAGCGTCCAGTCCGCCTTCCTCACCGTAAATGCGCCGGATGTTCCGCGCTCCCTGCCGGACCTGGTAGTTGAGGCCAGCGTTCATCCTCATTGAGTTGCCGGAACTCTCCGTCTCGGGCATGGCGCTCTTTGGAACCACGCCGTGCTTGCGCACCAGGCTGACGAACATATCCCATTGACCGCCGTCGCCGAGAGGCCCATTGAGAAGCCAGGCCACCACCCGGTCGTCGATGGGCCGATCAGCAGTCTCTATTACCGCCTCCAGGATGTAGTTGGCCCGTTCCATCTTGTCCCAGAACATCACATAGCTCTGGCTGAACTCGAACTCCTTGACATTGAGCAGGTTCCTGCTCTCCGACCGGAACAGATTCAGGCCGGCGAACATCCAACAGCGGCCGGAACGGGCCTGGTTGGTGACGCCCCATTCGTCCAAAACCGTGGAAAAGGAGTGGGTGGCTTCAGACACTATGTTGCGGTTCAGTGCGACGTCGTTCACGTCGTGCTGGGTTACCACGTTCTGCATCAGTTGGTGGTTGGGATGCGATGCGAAGGCTTCCTGGAAGCCGGCGACGGTTTCGGCGTTCAGAGCGCCTGGGTTGGTCTGGATTGTCATGTTATTTCTCCTTCATGGGTATCCGCTTCGGATCTGTCAGAATCAGAGTTTGCAGGATTGTAGGATTTTCTGGATTACGTTCCCTCAATCCTGCTAATCCCATAATCCCGTAAATCCTGATTCTGACCATTCCCGGTTCCAAATCAATTTGCCGCGGCTTGAACCGCGGACAGACTGCTGACTACATCCGTTATTTCATTCAGCGCACGGTCGATTTCGTCTTCTGTGGTGAAACGACCCACGGTAAGGCGGAGGGTTCCCATAGCGTATTCCATGGGCACGTTCATTGCCCGTAGCACGTGAGACACCTCCACCTGGTCACTGTGGCAGGCGGCGCCAGCCGAGGCCGCGACGGCGGGCAGGTTCTCCAGGATCCGGTCGGCTTCCAACCCGTGAAAGGCTATGCTGGAAGTGTTAGGCAGTCTTTTTTCAAGATGGCCGTTCACGCGGGCATCAACTCCCGATCCCATGATCCCCTTTTCCAGTCGGTTCCGCATCGCAGCCATGTGCCGAGCGTAGTCGGTCAAGTTTTCCTGGATTAGCTGGCAGGCTTTGGCCAGGCCGACCATCTGGATCACGTTTTCTGTTCCGGCGCGGCGGTTTTGCTCGTGGTTCGCGCCGTGCATCAACTTTTCCAGCTGGACGCCGGGGCGAATGTACAAGGCGCCGATACCCTTGGGCGCGTAGAGCTTGTGCCCGGCCACCGAGAGCAGATCAACGCCCAGGTCGTCCACCCTTACCGGAATCTTGCCGATGGATTGGGCGCAATCGCTGTGCATCAGCGCGCCGTAGCGGTGGACGATCTCTGCAATCTCGCCGATGGGTTGGATGGTGCCAACCTCGTTGTTGGCGTGCATCACCGTGACGAGCAGAGTTTCCGGTGTGATGACTTCTTGAATCTGATGAGGATGAACCATGCCGTACTCGTCCACCGGCAGGTGGGTGATGCGGAAGCCTTGTCCCGCCAGATAGTTACAAACCTCGGTCACGGCAGGATGCTCGACGGCAGAGGTGATGATGTGGTTGCCACGGTGGCGGTTGGCCCATGCTGCTCCCTTGATGGCATGGTTGTTGGCCTCGGTCCCCCCGCTGGTAAATATCAGGTCATCATCGCAGCATCCAAGCAGATTGGCAACCTGCCGGCGGGCCCAGTTGACGCCTTCGCGGGCGCCTTGCCCGAAAGAGTGGCCGCTCGATGGGTTCCCGAACAATCCGTGGATGTACGGCAACATGGCCTCGGCGACCAGGGGATCGACCGGTGTGGTGGCGTTGTAGTCCAGGTAAATATCGCTCATGCGCATCTCCGACCGCCAGGATCAGTACGCGGTCGTGCGCATTATAGAGCAGGCGGATATAGAAGGAGCGAGCAGAACTAGCGGATTACCTCCTTAAAGAAAGGCGCGTTTCTCGCGGCGTTCAAACCGTTCCGTAATCCACCGGCCCTTGGGCGACCTCAGTCCCGGTCATCGCTGCTGATGGCACGTGGGTTGTGAGGGAAGTCTGTTGGTTCCTGGCCACGAACGTCAGTGCCAGTAACCCGGCAAGGACCAATGACGCGATAATCAACAACCATAGTCCCTTATTTCCACGCGAAGTGCGCGTTTGCCACCTGTGGTTTCGTGCTTTGCCGGAGTGCACCGTTTCCTCCATTGGGCGATATGCCGACTGTATCGATTTCCAGTAGATGGTTGGTTGCCTATATAGCCGCTATTATATCGGACTTCGGTGAGAATAGAACACAATTTTGCGAAAAAATTCTGAATATTCAAAATTATCTGTTGTCTTGCGCTGGCGTTGGGTAGTGTCTGCAATCCGTGTCGGCATTGTGGTAATCTGCGGGTACATACTCGTCATTTCAGGAGGGCATCCCGATGTGTGCCATGGTGAAAAATCGAAGCGGACTGACTGTCACGACTTCCTCCCCAAATGCTGCCGACTCGTACCATGAGGGCTTGGACTTGGTGCTGTCCCAAAACTACGGGCCGGAAGAGAAGCTTCAGGCCGCGATTGCCGCTGATGATGGGTTCGCTATGGCCCATGTGGTGCTGGCCTACATCCTGCACTTGCAGCAGAACGTGCCCGCGGCCCGGGAAGCCGCGGAGAAGGGCGTCGAGCTTGCGGCGGGCTGCTCCCGGGAAGAAAGGCAGATCGCCAGCATCATGCACTGTTTCACCCACGGCAAGGGCACGGAAGCCATCGGCCTGATCCACGAGCACCTGAACGACTTCCCCACCGATACGCTGGCGATGCGCGTGGCGCAGCGGCTCTATATGCTGGGCTGTTTCGGCGCCGGCGTGCCCGATTTCCCCAACCACCTGATGGCAATGATGCAAAAGGTGGCGCCGGCCAACGGAGACGATTGGGCCTTCCTGGGCCAGTACTCCTTCGCGCACCACGAAACGAACCAGCCGGAAAAGGCCATGGATCTCGCTACGCGGTCTCTGGAAGGCAACCCGCTGAACGCGGTGGCCTGCCATTCCGTCACCCACTCCTACTTCGAGCAGGGCGATGCCCGGAACGGCGGGCGGTGGCTTGCGGATTGGCTGGACGGCTTTGATCGAAGGGCCTCCTACAACACCCACCTGTCCTGGCACTTGGCGTTGTTCGAGTTGGCGCAAGGGCGGTACAGCCAGGCCCTCGACCTGTACGAAACTCACATTCGGCCCGGGGTGCAGGCGCGTAACCTGGCGAACCTGCAGGACGCTGCTTCGCTGATGTGGCGTTTGCAGATCTATTCAGGAGAAGAGCCGGGCAAGCCCTGGGACGAGGTGCGGGATCTGGCGTTGCCGGCGGCCACCGGGCCGGGAGCGGCATTCCGCGACTGTCACGCCGCCCTCGCCTTCGCCGGCGCGGGCGACGCGGAAGCCACTCATCAGTTGGTGGACCGTCTTACCGACCAGGGCGAAAAGGGGGACGACTTGTCCCGCGAAATGTCTCTTCCCATCGCGCTGGGCGCGGCGGCCTTCGTCGCCGGCGACTACGATGAGGCTGCCGACCTGATAGGCCCGACCTATCCCATGCTGGCGCGCATCGGCGGGAGCCACGCCCAGCGGGAGGTGTTCGAGGACACTCTGCTGGAAACCTACATCCGGGCCGGCCGGTACGACGAAGCCAAGACAATGCTGCATGAGCGGCTGTCGCGGCGGTCGTCAGTGCGTGACACGTACTGGATGGGGCGTCTGGAAGCCGAGGCGGTGCAGGGCAACCCGGAGGCTTCGCGCCGATTGCTGGCGCAAGCCAGGGCTGCCTGGGCGCCCACGGCTGATCAAGCCGCCGCCGAGCTCCAGCGACTGGCGGCGTCGGTTGACTGCGGCTAACGCCAGTTCACTGTAGGGGCGAATAATTATTCGCCCCTACGGGAGCCGACTGAGCAGAGACTCCAGGCCAAGCGATTGGCATAGGTCCGCGAATTCCGGTTGCCGCACGCCAATCCAACGCAACAGCTCCGGTTCGGTTTCGGGTAATGGGACGTCCAACCGCAGCGTCGCCAGTCGGCGGTAGAGTTGGGCGTTGTCCCACAGCTCGGTCATGACTTTCACCAGGTTGGCGGCTCCCCGCACGCTCAGATCCCAATCGCCAGCGTCCGTTGGGATTTGGTCGATATGTCCGTAGCGGGTGAGCACGGCGCCAGTGGTTTTCGCGCCCCAGCCCCTGATGCCGGGTATGCCATCTGCGGAATCGCCCACCAACGCAAGGTAGTCTGGAATGGATGGCGGTGAGACGCCAAACTTTGCCACCACACCGTCCTCGTCGATAACTTCCCGCTTGCGTCGGTCCAGCATCACCACCCGTTCGCCCGACACCACTTGCGCCAGGTCCTTGTCCGGAGAGCACATCACGACTTGCTCAACCGACGATGAAGCGGCGAAACGAACGGCGGCGGTGGCAATGGCGTCATCGGCTTCGAATTCGACCATCGGCCAGACGGTGAGGCCCAGGGCAGCGGTAATCTGTTCGGCCAGGGGGAACTGCGCCCGCAGCGCCGGCTCGACGCCATCACCCGTCTTGTACCCGTCGAACAGGTCGTTGCGGAAGGAACGGATTACCGTGTCGAACGCAACGGCCATATGGGTGACGTCAGGTTGGCCCAGCAGAGCGATGAGAGATTGGGCCAGGCCGTGGGTGGCCTTGATATCCCGCCCATCCGGGGTGGAACGGCTGGGACGGGGCGAGTAGTGGGCGCGGAACAGCTCAAAGGTGCCGTCAACCAAGTGGATTTTCATAGTTGAGAGGCTGTGCTTACTGCCCGGTGGGTTCGTGCAGGGCGAATATCCGCCAGCCCACCTCGAACACGAAGCCCGGCAGCACCGGCTCGCCGCTGATGGTTTCCGGGTCTTCCAGCACTTCGACTTCCATATCAGGGCGATAGACATACACCCGGCGGCGGTAGGGGTCGATCAGCCAGCCCAGCTGCGCCCCGTTGGCGATGTAGCGTTCCATCTTCCGCTGCAAGGGAGGCAAGCGGTCGGTGCCGGACATGATTTCGGCGACGAATGCCGGACAAACGGTAATGGGCTTATCGTCGGAAACGGGCGGAAGCGCTGCCACCTGCTCCGGCGACAGCCACAAGGCGTCGGGCCGTATCCGCGAGCCGTCGGGCAGTCGCATATTGGCGTGGGGTCCGCCGGCTTCGCCTCCGTGTTCGTCTTCCCAATTGTGCAACGCGACCGCCAGTCTAAATTCGGCTCTGAGGCCGCCGCGATTCACCATAGGACTGATTATCAACTCTCCTTCCGCAGTCAGTTCCAGGGTAAAGCCGCGCCCTTCGTTGAGCTCGTGGAACCCGACGAACCACTGATCAATCTCTTCCTCGGTGAGCTTCCCGGCCACCGATTCCAGGATGGGTCGGATATTCACCCACAGCGGATGCGGCAGGTCGAAATAAAGACCGTCATCGTATGCCAGGAGGGCGGTGTCTTTGACGGTAGCGGCGGTAGCCATATCGGTCATCTTCGCCTAATCCAGGTAGCGGTATCCCGGCAGCGTCAGAAACTCGACAAATTCGTCGGACAGCACGATTTCGTCCAGCAGTTCCACGGCCTTGTCCAGCGCGCCGGGATTGTCCTGGCCCCTCTGCCCGACCAGAGCGGCCGCTTCCTCCGCGCGCACCTGTCGGTACAGCTCAGCGGTGATTGGGCGTCCGTCTCTTAAACTGGAACCGTGATGCAGCCACTGCCAAAGTTGAGACCGCGAGATTTCGGCGGTGGCCGCGTCTTCCATCAATCCGTAAATAGCAACAGCGCCGTTGCCCCGGGTCCAGGCGTCGATGTACTGCAACGCTACGCTGACGTTGTTGCGAAGCCCGGCCTCGGTAATTTGGCCCTCGGGCACGGCCAGCAGATCATCAGGCGCGATGCGGACTTCCGGTATAACTGAGAGCTGGTTGTCGGTGGAAAACGAGGATTGGAATACATCCAGCACTGGTTCCACGAGACCGGGATGGGCTATCCATGCTCCATCAAAACCCTGATCGGCCTCTCGCTGTTTGTCGGCACGAACTTGGGCGAACGCGGCATCGTTGGCCGCCGGGTCATCCCGGCGTGGGATGAATGCGGACATGCCGCCCAAAGCGTGCGCTCCGCGGCGATGGCACGTATTCACCAACAGTTGCGCCGCCGAGGTCAGGAAGTGCGTCGCCATCGTAACCTGCGCCCGATCCGGGAACACCATGTCGCCGCGCTTGTTGAAAACCTTGATGACGCTGAATATGTAGTCCCATCGCCCCAGGTTCAATCCCGCCGGTCGCTCCCGCAGCTCGTACAGGATCTCCTCCATCTCAAAAGCCGCCAGGATATGCTCAATCAGGACGGTCGGGCTGATCGTTCCCTGCGGAATGCCCAGACGTTCCTCGGCATATTTGAAAACGTCGTTCCACAAACGGGCTTCCAGGTGAGACTGCAATTTCGGCAGGTAGTAATAGGGGCCAGTGCCATGACTCTGCTGGGCGACGTGGTTGTGAAAAACAGTCAGACCGAAGTCGAAGAAACTGCCGGCCACCGGTTCCCCGTCAATCAGGATGTGACGCTCCATCAGGTGCAACCCGCGCGGCCGGACGCACAGAGTGGCCAAATTTTCGTTCAGTCGGTATTGCCGGCCGTCAGCGGCTTCGTCGCTGATCGTGCGCCGGTAAGCGTCCCGCACGTTCAGCTGTCCGTCCAGGGTGGGCAACCAGGCCGGCGCATGGGCGTCCTCGAAGTCGGTCATATAGACCTGCGCGCCGCAATTCAATGCATTAATCACCATGCGGCGGTTTGACGACGGGCCGGTGATCTCCACCCGTCGGTTGGTCAGGTCGTCCGGGGCCGGGCATACCCGCCAGTCGCCTTCCCGCACGTTCCGAGTTTCGGACCGGAAATCTGGCATAGCGCCGGCATCGATCTCGGCCTGGCGGCGAACTCGCGCCTGCATCAACCGCCGTCGCGTGGCCTCAAAATTGCGATGCAAATCAGCGACGAATTCTAACGCGCCATCCGTGAGGATATCGCCGTACTGACCGGGAACGGCGCCGAGGATTTGAATGTTGTTATTTGCCATGTCTGCCTATCCTGGTTTTCCAATTTGAAATTTGGCGTGCTACCCGGCTCACAATGCGAGATCGGGCAGGCTCATCCGGCCGGATTCGGTGATGGCCAAGCCTCGCTCCATGCCTTCCTGGTATTTGCTTTGGAGTTCGCGCAGTTGGTAGGAAACAGGTCGCATCCCTTCGGCACGGTGAGCCGCTGTTTCATCCAATGTTTCGTAAGCCTGATCCAGCGACCAATAGAACGACAGTAGCCAGGAAAGTTCCCGCTCGTTGCTGGGCGACGGTACATCGCTGATGTCCAGGATGGTGTTGACCACTTTGGTGTACCGAAGAATACCAGCTTTGTCCTGCTGGTCCCGGCCGTAATAACGACGGTGCATCAATTCGGCTACTCGGTCGGCGTAGTCCTTTTCTCCGTAGATGTTGACTGGCAGCCACTTCTCACGCAGGTCAACTACCTCGTTGCTATCTGCGTCCAGAATCGCTACCGCCACTTCCGAGCGGAGTATCCCATCGTATTCGAATTTGATCGCGTTGCGGAGCAAGGCCTCTTGCAGCATCATCGTCAATTCACGGGGTATGTTCAAATATCGTGAACCTGAAGCTTCCTCGTTGCTGTCGGCGCCCACTCCACCGGTATTGAAGGCGTAGTACTCCTGTGGCATCCCGCCCCACGCTAGTTGTTGGAGCACATGGTAAAGCAGGTTGGCGTTCTCATCCTCAAGGCCGATGATAAACGGATCGGAGAAATACTCGACGTAGGGACGGCCAATGGCGCCAATGGCTGCTCCCATCTGGACCGCTTCACCGTACATCAGAACGCGGATGTACTGCTCCAGGCTCAGGCGGCGCAGGGGCGGTATGACTGTGTTCTGGCGCATCACCTCTTGCCAGAACACCCGGTCCGTGCTCTCCATAGGCACGTGGACCGAATCCGTGAGGCGCCCGCCGGTGATTTTGGAAATCAATCCAGCCGCCCCCTTTCGCTGCAACAAGCCGCGCCGCGACAATATCATCCGCATATTGCGGACCGGATTTTCCAGGTAGTTGGGTTCCTGGCTATTCACGTGAACCGGGACGTTTTCCAGGGTCTCGTCAGGTGATGTTACACCGGGAGCGCCCCGCAGGACGTCGTAGGTGATGGGGTCGTCTTCCCGAGTCAATCCGAACGGAACGGCATAGAAGTTGTTCTCGGTCCCGTCGATCGCATGGGAAATCATCGCGCGCCGCCCGCCCCGGTTACTCGCAACGGGGTCTGCCAAGGGCTGCAGCAGCACGATGTCGTCGTTCATCGGATAGACCCCTTCTTCGGGGTCGGTGTGCAGATTCAACACGCCGGCCAACTCGCTGTTCGCCAACTCAACCATGATGGTCAGCGTGCTTTTCCCGTGCAGCGACGGGCCGACGGTGACCAGGGCGGTGTTGGCGAGTTCTCCATCCAGCTTCCGTACCCGGGCCATGCTTAACGCAGCCTGCACCGCCAACCCGTTTTTCTGCTTGACCTGGTGCATGGCGATGGATAGCGGACCCATCTTGTGTTCGCCCACGTAGTCGAAGCCGAAATGGAGCGAAAGACCCCGCGTCGGCGCTTTGAAAACCAGTTGGGTGATGCCGGCGTCGCGTAATCGGGTCTTCAAACCCTCGTCAAGGTCCAGGTCATCCATCCAGTGCGGAACGGACACCTCAAGAATATCCGGCGGTTCCTGCCATTGCCCCTGTGGCAGATCGAAAGTGAGCCGGCGCCACATATAGGGAGCCTGCATATACCGCGTGCCGAAAAGCAGTTGCCGCGCGTGAAAAGACCGACCGGGCGCGTCGCAAATCTGCCGGTCGGTTTGTACTATGCCCTCGCCGGCGGCGAAGCTGGTCTCCATCTTGTCGCAGACGCGATGGAAGATTTCGGTGAAGAGTTGCTGATTGCCCTCGGAGAACGCCAAAGCGTCCCGGTTGCGTGTGAACCCTTCCACGAAATATTGCGTCAAGTCTGGCCGCCGCACCACTCCCAGTTGGCTGAAAAACGCCAGGCCTCCGTTGTCCAGGCGAAACACGGTCTCAGGCCATACCTTGCTGGCGGCGCGGCCGGCGGCGTTGGCTTCGACGGCGTCGGCTTCAAGAGCTTCGGCTTCGGCCAACAGTTCGGCCTGCCGCTCGGACGGAAGATCCTGGAAAATGGGCATCTTTCCTACTATCCACTCTTCCGATGGATTGTACAGCGGGCTGTCAGCCCTTTGTCCTTTCCGCGCGATGGCACAGAGCCGGGTCAGCGCCGCTTCAAAGTCGGGGATGATTTCGGGGCCGGTCAGCGGCGACGTGGCTGCTGGCTGGCCGGCGGGCTTGGAGGTAGGGCTAGTCAATGTATCTCCCCCCGTGGCTGGGTAAAATGAGCGCGGCGGTTCGGGTTGGCTACCGCCGCGTACCAGATCAACTACTCAACATAACGGTCTGCGGCATAACGGAGACGAGGAACGACATCAGGGTGCTCAGGTCAGAGGCCAACGACGTTAGGTTTGAGGCGCGCTACGTAGCAAATATGCTACCCCGAACCGTCGGTACTGTCAAAAATCGGGCGAGCGATTTTGCGCTCCTTACCGCCGTTCCAGGAACATGGGCATCCCGCCTGTAGGACGCAGCGAGACCAGCGGCGCTAATCCGATCCGATGGCCTGAGTCGTGGCGCATTGCCCACTTCTGCCCCAGGGTCGCCAATACCAGCATGGCCTCCATCCACGCGAACCCTTCCCCGATACAGAGTCGCGGGCCGCCTCCGAAGGGGTAGTAGGCGAATCGTGGTAGGCTTTCGCGGAACCCGGGAGTCCACCGGTCGGGACAAAACTCCAGCGGATCATCGTACCATCGCGGATCCCTTTGAATAATCAACTGGGGCGCCACCAGGGCCGCGCCGGCCGGAATGTGGTATCCGCCGAGCATGATGGGTTCAAAGGTCATCCGGCCCGTGGACCAAATGGGCGGGTACAGCCGCATCGACTCGGTGAGTACCTGTTTGGTAAAGGCCAGCTCGGGCAAGTCCTCCGGCGTCGGCGGTCTGCCTCCCAATACGTCATCCAGTTCGGCGTGGAATCGAGCCTGCATATCGGGATGGGTAGCCAGAAGATACCAGGTCCAGGTCAGGGCTACGGCGGTGGTTTCGTGGCCGGCGGCAAAGAGGGTGATTGCCTCGTCCCGAACCTGCTGGTCGGTCATCACCGCGTCGGCCGGATTATCGGCTTCTTCATCCCTCACGTTCAATAGCATGGACAACAGGTCGTTGCCCTCAAGCCCGGTTCGGCGGCGCTCCTCGATGAGACCATAGGTCGTTTCGTCCAGGTAGGCCAACCCCCGCTTGAAACGGCGTGTAAACGGTAGCGGCAGGCGGTGGAACAATCGACGCAGCGCCGGCGGCTGATTGTCCCGGGCCTTGATGTAGTCGTTGCTGAGTTCGAAAGCGGCGCCGATGCGTCGCACCGTGTCAGCCAGTTCCAGGCCGAACAGCGTCTTGACGACGATGTGCAAGGTCAGTTCGCTCATCTCCCCAGCCAGATCAACCCTGGCTCCGTCGTGCCAGTTCGCCTCATGCCGCTGTGTGAAATCGGTCATTGTCTCGGCATAGGCGGTGATGCGACGGTGGTGGAATTGGGGCTGCATCAAGCGGCGCTGGCGCAGGTGCAGCGGGCCATCGGCGGTGACCAACCCATAGCCCATCAGGTATTGCAGGGTCTCGGTGACTCGGCCGCGCCCCACGCTCCGGTGGTTGGTAACGAAAAGTTCCTGCACCAGATCCGGGTGGTTGACCAGATACACCAGGGTGGGTTTCACCGACAGGGTGACCAGATCGCCGTAACCGGCGGCCCCGCGAAGGAAACCCAGCAAGTTGAACAAGTACTGGAACGACTGGCCCACGACAGGCAATTCGGATGGACCGGGCGGCAGGGTTGCGCGGTCAACTACGGGCTTGGGCGGAAGGGGTACGGTGTATGTGGTCATGTTTGCCTCATTCTGTCATGCGCGATTGTCCCCTCGCGTTCCCTGGTCTTAGTGATGACATGCCCCACCATGATGGTCGCTGGGCGGCACGTCCAGCACAGGGTTCCTGTCGAAAAACCCGACCGGTTTCAGGCTGAATCCACAATACGCCACCGGCGCGATGGGCCAATCCTCGGGGCGAGGTACGTGGTGAAAGCCAAGGGTGTACCAGAGCACCACGTCGGTGTCGGAGACATTCCGATTATGCTTCGTGTATTCGGGCAGTCCGGCTCCTCCGGGATGCTGATTGGGGTACGGCCCGGTGGCGGAAATTTCGTTCCGGTCGTAGGGCGTGACCCACAAGTGCTTGGTCATAAAACCGGCGCGCTTGATGATGCTGGCATCGGGATGCGCAAAGGGAAGAATGTTCTCCCCAGGCATGAGCTTGTACGAGACCGGTTGCCCCAGCGTATTCATGGCTGATGTGTTGGAAACCAGCCAGTACCGCCCTTTCATCGGATCAATCACCCGCTGCGCTTCCCATTCCGACCGGAGCGGCGTTTTCTCGGCGTAGAAGGCGTTGCCGTGGGGGTTGTCCGGGCCGGGAGGTTCCGCAACGGTGTTCACTTCGTAAACCGTGTTGTTCTCCCCGTCCACGCTCATGTCCAGCCGGAAATTGAAGAAGTGCTGGTGAATATGCGCGTTAAGCTGGGGAGCCACCAACGTACCGTATTTGGGCGTTTCGCCCTCTGCAACCGCCGCCGTGTTGATGATGCCGGTCAGCTTGACTTCCATCTGTATGGCGCCGTCCTGGTAGAAATACCAGAAAAAGCCATACTCATAGTTGGCCACCGTGGCGACACTGGACACCACCAGCCGCCGGGACCGGCGAACTTCAGTTTGGCCGATGCGCCAGTCGGTGTGCTTCCACAGAATGCCGTAGTCCTCTTCGTGCATACACACGGCGTTGGGTATCACGAAAGGTTCGCCCTTGCCGTTGTTCAGCACGGCGTCGAAGTAGTAAATCTCTCCCAGGCAATCGCATCCCAGCGTCAACGAGTTGGTCAGGGAGCCAATGCCGTATTCGCCCGCGTCAAAGGCATTCTTGCGATAGTGGTCCTTGCTGGGATCGCCGTAGGGGACGACCATGTCCGACAACGCTGCCCGGTACAGGATTGGCCGAACCCGTCCCTGGTCCTCGTAGCCAACGGTGTGTATCACCAGCCCCTCGCGGGGGGTGAAGCCGACGCGCAACCGCCACTTCTGCCAGGCAACGTTCCAGCCGTCCACCTGGAAGCTGGGTCCGTCCGGTTGCGTTATTTCCAACGGCTTGAGATCGTCTCGAAACTTGCCGACGAACTCTGCGGAATAGTTCCCGGGCTCAGGCGGAAGCGGCGCCAGTCCGTAGTCGTCAACCCGCACCACCTCCATGCTGTTGAGGTCCACCACCGCCGTGACGCCCTCAATGGGGCGAGCATAGCCGTTGTCGGTTGGGCTGGATCGGGCGAAATTGCGGCACAACACCAGCCGCCGGCCTTCCTCGTCTTCAAACCCATAGTTGCCGGCCGACCACGGGTCCACCATCACCAGGCTGGGGTCATTGATGCCCCGCTTTTTGATGGCGGCCTGGAACCGGGCATCGGCCCGCACCGCCGCCTCGCACTCCAGGAACTCGTCGAACATCACCCTGGGCTGTACGCCCGGAATATGCTCCCATGAAACGACCCGTTTTTCATCCAGAGAGACCACCGCCTCGTAGGTTGCCCCGTCGTCGTTGTCCAACACTACGACGAAAGCCTCACGGCGCATCGGTGCGCCCGGCGAAAAATCCACCACGTCAACCTTGGCCGGCTCCCTGAGTACGACGGTCTCAAATCGCACCCGCGATCCCAATTGGCGTTGAGCTTTCAGGATGGACGACGCTTCGGCTATCTCCTCAGCGGTCAGTGGATCCAAAGGATGGGATGCTGCCGCGAGCGTCGCTTCACCTGCTGTCAGCTTCGTGGAAGTAGCCATTATGATCTCCTATGGGCTGCGCTACCCTTTGGTCGGGCAACCATGCCGGTGAATCGGACGGTAACAGCGCTCCGCGTCTCGGTCAACCGGCAACGTCAGCGGCAGCGCTGTGCATCATCTTATGCTTGGCTCACGCCTTGACAACCCGGTTGCCCAATTTACAATTGGCGGCGGATACCCCACTGCAATCAAACAAAGGAGAAACAACCATGCCGTTCTATACCAGAGGCGACGTTACCATCCACTACGAAGATGTCGGGTCCGGGTTTCCGCTGCTGGCGACGCCGGGCGGGGGATTGAACTCCATAATGAGCGGTTGGCCCAGACAGGTCTTCAACGCCATGGCGGAGTTCAAGGACGACTTCCGCTGCATCACCATGGACCAGCGCAACGCCAACGGCGGACAGTCCACCGGCCCGGTTCAGGTGGAAGACCCCTGGGGGGCCTTCGCCGACGACCAGCTGGGGCTGATGGACTACCTGGGAATTGACAAGTTCGGTTTCATTGGCTTCTGCATCGGCGGGCCTTTCGCCATGACGCTCGTTAATCGCGCGCCGGACCGGGTGGTCGCCGCCGTGCTCTGTCAGCCGGTTGGACACGCCAGGGCAACCCCGGACGCCATGTACGATTCCGGCCGCGACGTCTGGGGGCCCGAGTTGATGGCCGGCCGCCCGGATTTAACTGCGGAGGTCATAGAGCAATACCTCCACAACCTCTACCGAATCCAGCCGGACTTTGTGTACAGCGTGTCCCGGGACTTCGCTCGCTCGTGCCAGACCCCGTTGCTGGTCATGCCCGATGACACGCCTTCTCACTCCCTCGAGGCCGCCATGGAATTGGCCGAAATCGCGCCCAATGCCCAGGCCACCGTGTATCCCTGGAAGGAAGATCCGGACATCAAAGCCCAGACCGTCAACCAGGTGCGCGACTTCCTGAAGGCGCATGTGCCGGCCACGGCGGCCCGCTGAAACACGCTGAAAAATAGGGGAGCGGCATCGCCGAACCGCGATGCCGCTCCGTACAATCCGGATGTGTTGCGCGTGAGACCGCCACCGTCTCCGTCAGTAGAGGTGGCAAGCCACGCGGTGGCCGGGTGAAACTTCCTTGTCCACGGGCGCCTCTTCGGAACATTGCGGCATCGCGAAGGGACAGCGTGGGTGGAAGCGGCATCCGGTGGGCGGATTGATGGGCGACGGCACCTCTCCCTGCAGCACGATGTCCTCCCGGATCAGGTCGGGGTGGGACGGCAACGCCGCTGAGAACAGCGCCTTGGTGTAAGGGTGCAGTGCGTTGTTGTAAAGCTCCTCAGTTTCGGCAAATTCCACGATCTGCCCGAGGTACATGACCGCCGTTTGATGGGCCATGTAGCGGACTGTCGCCAGGTTGTGGGCGATGAGCAGGTAGCTGACGTTGTACTGCTCCTGCAGGTCCTTCAGCAGGTTCATCACCTGGGCGCGAATGGACACGTCCAGGGCGGAAACCGGCTCGTCCAGCACGATCAGCTTGGGATATGACACCAGGGCCGACGCTACGGCGATGCGCTGGCGCTGTCCGCCGCTGAACTCGTGGGGATAGTTGTTCGCCTGTTGGGAGTGCAGTCCCACTTGGGCCAGCACTTCCGCCACGCGTTCATTTTTCTCCTGCGTGGTGACATTTCGGTTCACCACCAGGGGCTCCGAAACGATATCCCGGACCCTCATGCGCGGGCTGAGTGAGGACCACGGGTCCTGGAAAACGGCCTGGACGGTGGTCCGATACTCCTGGAGTTGGGCGCCGCGGAAGGTGTTGATGTCCTCGCCCTCAAGCAGGATTTCGCCTTCGGTCGGGCGTTCCAGGCGCAGCAGAAGCTTGCTGGTCGTCGTTTTTCCGCAACCCGATTCCCCCACCAACCCCAGGGTCTCGCCCTGTTTGATGGTGAAGGAGATCCCGTCCACCGCCTGCACGTAGCCGATGGTCTTCATCATTATGAGGCCCTTGGTGACCGGGAAATACTTTTTCAGCCCGCTGACCTCGAGCAACGTATCGTTGGTGGCGACTGCCATGATCGACGCGACCTCCTATCTGGTTTCAAAGTTGAAGTAGCTGGAGCGCCTTTAGCCGCTGGTGCCGGTGGGAGCGACGAACTCGGCGATAGGCGTCCCCTCCCAGTCCGAACCCAGGGCCCAACAGTCGGCGTAGTGCCCTTCATCTATCTGGACCGACGACGGATAGCCGTTGATGCACTTGTCCGTGGCATACTCGCACCGGGGGGCGAACCGGCAGCCTTCGGGAAGGTTGGAAAGCAGCGGCGGCTGCCCCTCAATGGAAAAGAGCCGGTCCACCCGCTCCTCCAGCTTGGGCACCGAGTTGATCAACGCCTGGGTGTAGGGATGCGCCGGACGGCTGAAGATGTCGCGCACGTCGCCCTGCTCAATGATGCGTCCGGCGTACATCACCGCCACCCGGTCGCACATGCGAGCGACCACGCCAAAGTCGTGGGTGATGAAGATGATGGCAAGTCCGGTCTCCGCCTGGATTTCTTTCAGGAGCCGCAGGTACTGCAATTGAATGGTGACGTCCAAGGCGGTGGTAGGCTCGTCGGCGATGATGATGCCCGGCTCGCAGGACATGGCAATGGCTCCGACGACGCGCTGCTTCATGCCGCCGGACATCTGGTGCGGGTAGTCTTCCAGGCGACGCTCGGGAGCGGCCACGTTGACCTTGCGCAAAGCGTCAACGGCGCGACCCAGCATCGAGCTCTTGTTTTCCTTATGGGCGATGCCCAGCGCCTCCCGCAGTTGGTTCCCGATGGTGAACACCGGATTGAGAGAGGTCTGCGGGTCCTGCAAGATCATAGAGATCTGACGGCCGCGCACGTCACGCATTTCGTCTTCGCTCTTCTGCAGGATGTCCTCGCCATTGAGAACGATTTGGCCCTCCACGATACGGCCGGCCGGTTTGGGCACCAGGCGCAGCAGCGACAGTGCGGTCATGGTCTTGCCGCACCCGGACTCGCCGACTATGCCCAGCGTTTCCCCCTTCTTCAAGTTGAAGGAGATCCCGTCAACAGCTTTCACCACGGCGGCGCGAGTGAAAATGTAGGTTTTGAGGTCGTTGACCTCGAGAATGGTGTCGGTTGCGGTCTGTACAGCTGTCATGGCCTAAATGTTCCTCAATTTGGGGTCGAGTCGGTCTCTTAGCCAGTCGCCCAGCAGGTTCATTGACAGTACGGTGAGCACAATCGCCAGACAGGGGAACAGGAAGATCCACCATGCCGTGGTAATCAGGTCTCTGCCATCTGCCACCATAACGCCCCAAGCCGGAGTCGGCGCGGGTATGCCGGCGCCCAGGAAGCTCAGGGTTGACTCCAGGATTATAACGTGTCCGACTTCCAATGTCGCCAATACTACCACAGTATTGACCAAATTGGGGAAAATGTGCCGCATCATAATCCGAGAGTTCGATGCGCCCGAAACCCGGGCGCGGGCGATAAAGTCCTGCTGCTTGATGGCGAGGGCCTCGCCCCGGACGACCCTGGCGTACCTGGCCCACAGCAATACCGCGATAACGATGATGACGGTGGTGAAGCCGGCCCCAATGGCCGCGACCAGCACCAAAGCCAACAGAATGGAGGGGAAGGCCAGTTTGATGTCAACGACGCGCATGATTATGGCGTCAACCTTGCCGCCACGGTATGCTGCCAGGATCCCAAGCAACGTGCCCAGACCTCCACCCAACAGGATGGCCAGGGACGACACTAGCAGCGAGACTCGCGCGCCGTGCATGATGCGGCTGAGGATGTCCCTTCCCTGCTTGTCGGTGCCTAATGGATAAACCATGGAGCCGCCTTCCCGTGCCTGGAAGCGAATCCGGTCACCCGGGTTGACATCGCCGTCTTCGCCGCCGGTCAGAAAACTGGCTTCGCCCCGTTCGATCTTCCGCTTGGCGTTGGAGAGGCCGATTTCGACGTCGAGACGATCGCGGTCGGCGCGCTGCACCACCGTCCGATCCTCATAACTCTCCGACACCCAGAAGGGCGGCAGTTTGGCGTCGTCCAACGCTCCGATGCGGTGGCTGTGAGGCGCCAGTTGATTGGCGAAGATGGCCGGTACGACCAGTAGTATTATGAGTACTGCGGACGGGATGAGCGGCAGTTGACGCGCGGCTTTCAAGCCGGCAATCACTCTGCCGGTGGTCTGTGGAATTGCCGGGGCCGCAAGGTCCGGCGTGGTGGTTGCCGCTGCCATTTAGCACCTCACTTGGTAAGCGGGCCGTGTCTTGACGCGATTATGGCCGACGCCGTTTACGTGTATCTGATGCGGGGGTCGATGTAGGCGTAAAGCACGTCAACCATGATGTTGATGACAATGAATGACGTGGCGAACAGCAGTACGACGGCCTGCACGACGACGTAATCACGGAACAGTATGGCGTCGATCACCAGGGCGCCCAGGCCGGGCCAGGCAAAGACCGTTTCGATTACTACCGAGCCGGTTATGAGCACGGCGCCGATCAGCCCGAAGTAGGTCAAGGGAACGATCAAGGCATTGCGGAAACAGTGTTTCCAAACCACTTTCCACTCGGCGACGCCCTTGATTCTGGCCAATTTGACGTACTCGGTGTCCAGCACTTCCAGCATGGACGAGCGGGTGAGACGCATCAGCGCTGCCACGTTGTAGTACCCCAGGGCCAACGCCGGTAGGATCATGTACTTGATTCCGCCGCTGCCTGATGTGGGGAATATATTGAACTGCACCGCAAAAACCCACATCAGGATCAACCCCACTGCGAAAGAGGGAGCGGATTGGCCGAGGATTGCGAACAGTTTCGCGCTGTAGTCAAAGGGCGTGTCCTTCTTGATGGCTACCAGGACGCCGATGGGAAACGCGATTATCCCACTGACCACCAGCGCCAGCGCGGACAACTTGAGGGTATTGGGCAGGCGCTCTATGATCAGCTCGTCGGCGGTTGCGTTGGGCCAGGCCAGGGCTTCGCCCAGGTCACCCTGGAAAAGTTTGCCGAGGTACAGCGCGTACTGCATATGGAGGGGCTTGTCCAGGCCCCATTCCTCTTTGGTAAGCTGGATCTGTTCTTCGGAAGCCTCTTCAGGCAGCAGAACGTTGAGTGGGTCTCCGGATGCTCGGGCCAGCGCAAAGGTGATCGTGCTGATGACGAAGATGGCCAGGATGCCCTGGGCCACTCGCCGGAGGATATATCGTTGCATCAGCGCACTCCCATTTTTTACGGATAGAACGGGATGCCTCCGGCATCACTCTTGAATCAGGAATGATGCCGGAGGACGACAAAGGGTTGATCGGTGAACGGCGCCGGCCGCATGGCGTCAGTAGCGTACTCCCTTGATGTGCTCCAGGTCGGTGAACTGACCACCATACGGACCGAGGTAGATATACTCTTCCACCACCTCGGGATCGATAACCACCTGCACCGACAGTGTGTGCAGCGGGATGGTGGCTACTTCATAGAACAGCTCGTCAGACACCGCATGCCAGTGAACCAGCTGCTCCTCGAAGGTCAGGGAGTTCAGCGCTTTGTAGGTATTCTCCCAGACCGTGTCGCTTACGTAGAACCGCATGAACCGTTCCGGGCTGTATGAGCCGTGGACCGTCGGGTGTGGCGGCGCGGCGTAACCCCGGAAGGGGTACACGCAGCAGTTGGTGGTAGCGCCCCGGTACTCCTGACGCCACGCTGAGAATTCCATCTCGCGGATTTCGGTATCCAGGCCGATGTTTTCCCACATGGCGGCGATGGCAACCACGTAGTCCTTCATCTCCGGCAGTCCGCTCATCGTATAGCTGATCAAGGGCACGTGGAATCCATTGGGATAGCCGGCCTCGACCAGCAGTTCCTTGGCGCGGTCGGGATCGTAGCCGTATAGCTCCTCCCAAGAGTTTTCCCATTCGGGATTGTAACCGCCGTACTCGCCTCCGAAGGCCTCCGCCTGGGGAACGAAGTTGGCGACCCGACCTTCGGCGCCCTGCCCGTCGAAGATATTTTCACGAATGGCGTCGCGGTCAATGGCCTTGTTCATGGCCTGACGCACCAATTTGCCGGTCTCCCCAGGCGCAGCCCACGGGATCGTGGGGTCATACGACGCTGGCGAGTATGGATCGAAAGTTGGTCCTTCTTTCGTCGCGTAATAGACGCCGCCGAAGACCATCATGCCGTTGACGGCAACCGCCTGGCTTTCAGAAATGTCCAGGCCAGCGTCCAGGGCCTGCCCGACCAGTGCGCGGTCAATGGTTGCCAGGTGAGCTTCTCGGGCCAGCATCGCGGCGAGCCGGGTGGAAGCTTCTTCGATGACTTTGATCTCGATGCTGTCCCAATCGGGGTTGACCCGGTAGTGTTCGCCGGGCGCTTTCTCCCACATCCAACCGATGCCCTTCTCGAAATTGGCGAACTGGTACGGCCCCAGGCGTGCCGGGCCTTCTTCAAGCAAAGTGGGTTCACCGGCCGAGCAGTAACCATCGAGGTGAGGCGTTACGTCGAAGGTTTCGTAGTCGGCCTCACCGTTGGGGCAGCCCGTATCCCATTGGGCTTTGCTGGTTATGGGCAGGCCGCGATATCCGGAAACCCAGTAGTCAAAGATCAACTCCGGCCGTACGCCCATATTGAGGTTGATTTCGTAATCGTTGATCACCTCGGGCAGTACCTGGGGGTTGGTGCGCATGTAGTCGCAATAGGACGCGGCGCAGGCGGGATTGGTGTAGTAATTCAGCGAATTGACGATGTCGTGGGCGGTGAACTCGCCGTAGCCAAAGTGGAAATTGACACCCTTTCGGAGCTTGAAGTTCCAGGTTCGGCCATCGTCGCTGATACTCCATTCCGTGGCCAGTTGCGGCTCCAGCGTTCCGGTGTAACGATTGGGGTCGAGGAGGAATTCGTGCGAGGGACGATGCTGGCTGGTGGCGCTTCCGGTAACGTCGCAGTCCATGATGCCCTGGCGGGTCTGCTGCGAGAACAAGAAAACCAGGTCATTGGTTTTGAGCTCGCCGGCACTGGCCGCAGCAGCGGGCGTCGCAGCAGGAGCGGCGACTGGGGTTGAGATCACGAAAGGCCGCTGAGTAGGCACGGCCGGTGCGGCAGGCTGCTCCCGGGCTGGTGGCGGCGCGGCAGCGGGGGCATCGGTGGGACCTGCCTGCTGTGCGGCCGCCGGCGCGGCCTCCGTAGCTGACGCAGCGGGTGGCGCGGGGGGTGCCTCTGCGCCGCCGCAGGCCGCGATGAACAACGCCGCTGCCAGCGCGATCCCGGTCGGCATTATCGGCAATGGAAATAGGCTTTTGCGTGTCATACAATCCTCCAGAGCGGTGGCGAGAAATTTCAGATGACGCCGGCAAACCGTGCTCCTGTCCACGATGCAGTTCCGGATGAACGACGCAACCGGTAGGGGATTACCCACAGCCCGATTTTAGTATTGCTCACGACGATAAATAGTATGGCGAAGATACTGTATGCAGTCAAATCCGCTATTATCGGACTAAAATTGTTGTTTTCCGTTAAATAAATCATTATTTGATACGCTTTCCGTGAAAAATTACATTGCCGCCATTGTAAAGCGACGAATTACTAACATCGTTACAATATACCAGAAAATATACGATATTATCTACAATAATTTATCAAAGCAATTGATACCGACGATTAAACCCGGTTTGATTTCGAAATTCGTTAAATATCCTGAGGCGCCACAGACCGCTAATATCACAGGACCTGGGGCGACGAGCACCGACAGAAGTATCGTCTCCCGGCTCCAAAAACTATCCCGGCATTCCGGCCATGGCCGGAATGCCGGGATAGTCGTAGCAGCGAGGAACCGGGAAACCTTGCGGAATCGGGTGATTTTTAACCCAGGGAATCGGCCTCTCGGGCCCGAGAGTTAGACGTTCCGCAGCTTGGGGTCAAGACGGTCGCGCAGCCAATCACCGAGCAAGTTCATCGACAGCACGGTGAGGACGATGGCCAGGCACGGGAACAGGAATATCCACCAGGCGCTGGTGATGAGTTCCCGTCCGTCGGAAGCCATTACACCCCAGGCTGGCGTAGGCGCGGGAATCCCGGCGCCCAAGAAGCTGAGCGTCGATTCCAGGATGATGACGTGTCCTACTTCCAGCGTCGCCAGCACGATCACCGTGTTGAAAACGTTGGGGAAGATGTGACGCAACATGATACGGAGGTTGGATGCTCCGGAAACCCGCGCACGATCAATGAAATCCCGCTGCTTGATGGCCAGGGCGTCCCCACGTACAACGCGCGCGTATCTCGCCCAGAGCAGCAAGGCGATCACGATGATGACGGTGGTGAAACCCGAGCCGATGGCGGAGACTAAAGTCAAGGCCAGCAGAATGGAAGGGAAAGCCAGCTTGATGTCAACGACGCGCATCACGATGGCGTCGGTGATGCCACCTCGGTACGCAGCGACCATACCCAACGCCGTGCCCAGAAAACCGCCCAGGAGAATGGCGAGACAGGAGACTGTCAGTGATACTCTCGATCCGTAAATGATCCGGCTGAGGACATCTCGGCCTTGTTTGTCCGTTCCCAGCGGGTATTCCCAGCTACCGCCCGGTTCGACCCGTACCATCGATTCGCCCAAGTCGGCTTCGCCGTTTCCATTGGAATCTACCAGAGTTCCCACACCGTTAGCCAGATTGCGGGCCGCGTTGCGGATACTGACTTCGTTGCTCGGGTCTTTGACTCGATCAACGATGACCAATTCGCTGTGCCGATCGCGAACCCAACCCGGCGGCTCCAGTTCCCGCTCCAAATCTCCGACGATTTGGTCATGGGGCGCGATCAGGTTGGCGAAGATCGCCGGCACCACCAACAACACCACCAGAATCACCAGAGGCAACACCGGGAACCGGCGCACTTGCCGAATGGTCCCTCCGATAGAAAAACCGCCAACCGCAGGCGCCGCTTGCTGAACTTCACCCGTTGGGCCCGGGGCGCTCGCTTGTACAGCCATTTTCAGTCCCTCCCCACTTGGAGACGCCGTTGACCGGTTAGTTGTACCGGATCCTCGGGTCAACGTACGCGTAGGCAATATCCGTGAGGATGTTGATGCCTACGTACAACAACGCGAACAACATCACGATGGCCTGGACGGTGATGTGGTCTTTGGCCACGATGGATTGAATCACCAACTGGCCCAAGCCGGGCCAGGCAAACACGGTTTCGATAACCACTGACCCGGTGATCAGCACCGCTCCGATCAAGCTGAAGAAGGTGATCGGGACGATCAAGGCGTTGCGGAAGCAGTGTTTCCAGATGATCTTCCACTCCGCAACGCCTTTGATGCGGGCTAGTTTGACGTACTCGGTGTCCAGCACTTCAAGCATGGAGGAGCGGGTCAGCCGCATGATGGCCGCCACATTGTAATAACCCAAGGCGAAACCGGGCAGTATCATGTGCATGAAGCCGCCCTTGCCGGAGGTCGGGAAAACGTTAAACTGAACCGCGAAAATCCACATCAAGATCAGGCCGACCGCGAAAGTTGGCGCAGACTGGCCTAATATGGCGAACATCTTTCCGAAGATGTCGAGCACGGAGTCCTTCTTGACGGCGGACAAAACCCCCACCGGGAACGCGATTAGCCCCGTAACGATGAGGGCAAAGGCGGAGAGCTGGATGGTGGCGGGCAACTTTTCAACGATGAGCTCGGCCACCGGGCGGTCCCACTTGAAAGAGGTGCCCAAGTCGCCAGTGAGCAGCCGCTTCATGTAAGTGAAGTACTGGACGTGCAGCGGCTTATCCAACCCCCATTCTTTTCGGAGCAATTCAATCTGCTCTTTCCCAGTCTCATCATCCAAAATAGCAGCGATGGGATCGCCGGCAACCCGAGACAACGCGAACACGATCAGACTGATTGCGAACACCGCCAGCAGCCCCTGGAGGATACGCAAAACGATAAATCGCTGCATGATACTAGTCCTACTTGAGAGTGATGTTCGAGTTTCGAGGAGTCGATTCTGTTCAGGCGCTTTGGTAGGACTCTGGACGGCAACGCTATCCGCCGGAGCGGCTGACCGGCCTCGGCGGACGGCGTTTCGGGCAGTTGGAACTTACGCTATTCTCTGACGCCCTTGACGTACTCCAGATAGACGTAGTTCCCGTTGTTGGGACCCAGGAAGATATACTCGGCCACCACATTCGGGTCCACCGTGGCGCTCACCGGCAGCGTCCATCCGGGGATGGTTCCGGAGTTGTAGAAAATCTCGTCCGTAACCTTCTGCCACAAGGCGGTGGCTTCAGATTCGTTAAGCGCGCGCAACGCTTTGTTCTTGTTTTCCTGGATGTCGTCGCTGCTGTAGGCGCGGAAGAACCGTTCGGCACTGAAGTAGAAATGCACCCGCGTGTCCACCGCTGATGCAGGTCCGCGGAAGGGGTAAATACAGCAGTCCGTATTCAGACCGCGGTAATTGTTGCGCCAAGCCGAGACTTCGATGGGATCTAACTGCGGCTCGAGGCCGATTTCCTTCCAGTACGCTGCCATGGCTTCCGTCATGTCAGGCATTTCGGGCACACCGGACAGAGTGTACACCGGAAGCCGGAAAGAGAACCCGTTGGGGAAGCCAGCTTCGGCCATTAGTTCTTTGGCCTTTTCCGGGTCATACCCGTAGAGCTCCTCCCACCTTGCCTCCCATTCCGGATTGTAGCCGGCCGGCAGTTCGGGGGCCAGCGTCGAAACCCACTGCCGGCCACCGGCTCCCTTGAAGATGGCTTCGTTGATGGCGTCGCGGTCGATGGCCTTGTTCATGGCCTGGCGCACCAGCCTTCCGGTCTCGCCTGGTATGTTCCACGGGTTTTCTTCATCCCGGGCCGCGACGATGTTGTAATCCTCTCGTAACTGCGCCTGCTTTTCCACGGAAACGTCGGTGGGTATGCCCTTCGCGCCAGTGGCGTAGAACAGGCCACCGAACAGGGCGAAAGTGGTGTTTGCCGTGACCGAGCTGTCGTACACTTCCAAGCCGCCGTCGATGGCATCTTGCAGCAAGGTGCGGTTGATGGCCGCAATGTGGCCTTCCCCTGCCAGCATGATTGCCAGGCGGGTCGCCGCCTCTTTGACGTCTTTGATTTCGATTTCGCTGAAATCGGGTTCGATGCGCCAGTGATCGTAATCCACCACTTCCCATTCCCAGCCGACGCCCTCCTCGAAGCTCACGAACTGGTAAGGCCCGGTGCGGGCGGACATTTCATACACCTTGTCGCGACTGGCTTTGCAATACCCCAGCGGAATCCCCGTTTCGGTGGTGCCGAAATCGGCTTCGCCGTTGGGACAGTCCTGATTCCACTGGGCGCTGCTGCTCTGGGGGATACCCCGGTGACCGGAGTACCAGTACACGAAGTCAACCGCCGGACGCAGTTGCATGTGCAGGTTGACCTCGTAATCGTTGACGATTTCCACTTCGACGCCAGGGTCGCTGCGGAAGTAGTCTGAATAAGAGGCCCTGCACTCGGGATTGGTGTAGTACCCCATGGAGTGCTTGACGTCCTGGGCGGTGAAATCACCCCAGCCATGTTGCCAAGTCACACCCTGGCGCAGCTTGAAGTTCCATGTCCGCCCGTCAGGGGTGATGGTCCATTCCGTAGCTAGCATAGGCTGATAAGAGCCGTCGAAGCGGCTCGCTTCCACCATGAATTCCGAGGACATCCGATAGACGACTACGCCAGAACCCGTGACCTCACAGTCTAGCGGGGACTGCAAGATGGGCGAGTCAATCACCAGGATGAGCCGCTCGGTGGCAAGTTCGCCGCTGAGAGTTTCCGGAGCGAGGGTAGGCCGGGGAGTGGCCTGCTGCAACACAGTCCGTTGGGTGGGGGTGGGCTGAGCGTCCGCTGGAACCGGAGTGTTGGTGGCGCGGACCGCCACTGGCGTGTCGGTGGGCGATACCACTGGCGCCGAGCCCGTGTCTGCGGACTGGGTCGGAACGACCGTTTCCTCTTCGACTGCTCCGCCACATCCTACGATAACCACCGTAGCTGTCAGGGCAATCAGCAGAGCGATGGCCGGAAAAGTCATTAACCGTCGGATAAGCATTTGGACCCTCCCACGATGAGGTGCGATTGATAAGTTCAAAACGCGGCGAACGCCGGCAATCATGCCTAATCTGAGGTTGGCTAGGGCAATATAGGCAACTTGTCGGATTGTAGTCAAACCCCCCTATTTTGACTGATTGTTACGAAATCTGTCTTTTGACACTGTATATAAAAATAATTCGGTAGTGTCTTTAGCATGATCTTCCATTATCGGCAATCGTGACGACGAATTGGCTATGACGCAATATGCCTGCTGCCAATATATGATATAGCGAACGGTGATGTATCACGGATGATAATAGTCAAGCAATTGGGTCGGTCATGCGCCCGAGACCCGGAGCATGGCCGACCCAGTGGGTCAACTGATTTAATCTGATTTATAGGACAGCGCTGGCTATCCGCTCAACCTCGTCCAACGCCTCGGAACTGGTGGTATCGGGCAGGCGGATGATCACGCGGTTGGCGCCCGCTTCCTCGAAGCGGCCAATCAGTTCCCGGTCCGCCGGCTGGCCGAATACCGTGATGTTGATGGTTGACGGGTCGCGGCCCGACGCCTCGGCCAGCTCGTCGATGGCGGCGCGGCCGGCGGCAATCTGCTCCGGGCTGGAGGCGGTCGGCATCCAGCCGTCGCCCCAACGGGCCACCCGGCGGAACACGTTGCGAGCATTGCCGCCCAGGATCACCGGCGGGCCGCCCTCCTGGGCCGGCTTGGGGTTGCACTGAACCGGCGGGAAGTCGTAGTAGCGTCCGTGATACTCGGCGGCGTCCTGGGTCCACAGGGCGCGCATCACCTCGATGGCCTCCCGGGCCTGGGTCCAGCGGTGGTCGAAATCGCCGCCCATGATTTCCGTTTCCTCCCGCAACCAGCCTGTGCCGATGCCCAGGATGAACCGTCCCCCGGAGAAACGGTCCAGACTCGAGATCGCGCCGGCCAGCACCAAGGGATTGCGCTCCGGTATCAGGGTGATCCCCGTGCCGAGTTTGATATTCGTGGTCACTGCCGATGCCCGGGCCAGGCCAATGTAAGGGTCGGCCATGTCGCTCATGTAGTCGGGTATGGAACCGTCGGGGGAACCGGGGTATTTGGACGCCGGGTTAACGGGCATCACCGGATGCTCCGGTAGCCAGATGGACTCGAACCCCATGGCCTCCGCTTTGGCCGCGATGTCAGCCACGTCAATTGAGTTGGTGGAGATTGACATATTCAAGCCGATGTCCATATAAGCCTCCGCCTGGGGACACAAAGTTACTGCTTCAACCTGTCCGGGATAATAGCACGGCGCTTCCCGACGGTCTATGCAAGGCATTCCGCTGGTAATGTTATACTTGCGATGGCTCCTTTACCGTAATTATTCCGGAGCCGCCATTGAGGATGCTCGCGATGCCACTCTACATAATGCTTGCCAATCTCACCGGCGAAGGCCGGCGTATGAGCCGCAACAACCCCGATTTGCTGAGCGACGCTGCTTCAGAGGTGGAGACGCCCTCCAGCAAGGTGCTTACGCAATACGCGGTGCTGGGTCAGCACGATTTCGTGATTATCACCGAGGCGGCGGACAATGACGCCGCTGCCAGGTTGTCGCTGGAATTGGGGGTCCGGGCCGGGCTGAATATCGAAACCCTGCCGGCCATGCCCCTCGGCGTGCTGTCCGATGAGGAGCACATCAGCATCCTGCGCGACGCCGCCGTGGCGCTGAACCTGCCCATCGGGCCGGACGAAGGCGGCAACGGCGACGAGTGGCGTCTCCCGGACGAACCCGGTTAGATTAACTGGGATCGTCTCACCGAATTGCCGAATTTAAGGGATATGCCATGACCGGTTCGCGACCGCCCACCGTAATGACCATCGCCGGCTCCGATTCCGGCGGCGGCGCCGGCATCCAGGCTGATCTCAAGACCTTCTCGGCCCTGGGCGTGTTCGGCACCTCCACGCTCACCGCTATCACCGCGCAGAATACCGTCGGCGTCACCGCAGTGCACGAGGTGCCTACCGATGTGATTTCGGCCCAGATCGACGCCGTGATCACCGACATTGGCGCCGACGCAGTAAAAACCGGGATGCTGTCGTCCAGCGCCATCGTTGAAACGGTCGCTGAAGCGATACGGCGGCATGGCGTCACTAATCTGGTGGTGGACCCAGTGATGGTGGCCAAGAGCGGAGACCGCTTGCTCCGTGAGGAAGCCATCACCTCAATCTGCAACTCCCTCCTCCCCCTGGCGGCGGTAGTGACGCCCAACATCCCGGAAGCCGAGGATCTGACTGGGCTGACCATCAACACCGATGGCGATGTCCGCCAGGCTGCCGTGAGCATCATCGGGATGGGCGCCCGCACCGTGGTCATCAAAGGTGGGCATCGCGATGGCCCGCCGACGGATGTGTTCTACGACGGCGCACGGTTCCAGGAATTCACCACGGAGCGCATTCCTTCCACCAACACCCACGGCACCGGATGCACCTTCGCCTCGGCCGTTGCCGCCGGTTTGGCCCACGGGCTGGAGCCGCCCGCCGCGGTGGCCCAGGCCAAAGAGTACGTTACCGAGGCGATACGGGCGTCCTATCCAATCGGACGGGGCCATGGGCCGTTGCACCATTTTCACGCTTTCTGGCAGTAAGAGGTATTCCCATCATGGCAGGTTTCGACGTGGTTTCCAGCCGGGTCAGCTTCCCCGCGCTGGACGCTGAAATTCTGGATTACTGGAAAGAGCGCGACGTATTCCGGCGCTCGATGGACGACCGGCCGGACGCCCCGCTCTTCATGATGTACGAAGGGCCGCCTACTGCCAATGGCAGCCCCGGCATCCATCACGTATTGGCGCGGGTGTTCAAGGACGTGATCTCGCGTTACCGCACCATGAAAGGCTGCCGGGTCATCCGCAAGGGCGGTTGGGACACTCACGGCCTGCCGGTGGAAATGGCCGTCGAGCAGGAGCTGGGACTCTCGACCAAGCGCGATATTGAGGAGTACGGTATCGCCGAGTTCAACCAGCGCTGCCGGGAAAGCGTCTTCCGGTACGTGAAAGACTGGGAAGTGATGACCGACCGCATCGGCTACTGGGTCGATATGGACGATCCCTACGTCACGCTGGAGACCGATTACATCGAGACCGGCTGGTGGATACTGAAGCAATTGTGGGATCGTGGCTTGCTGTACGAGGACCGGCGCGGCACGCCCCATTGCCCGCGTTGCGTCTCCAGCCTGTCATCCCACGAGGTCGCGCTGGGCTACCGGGAAAACACCCCGGACCCCAGCGTGTTTATCAAGTTCGAGGCCCCTGACTTGTCCGAAGAGGCGCCCACCTTCTTCCTGGCCTGGACCACAACGCCGTGGACATTGCCCGGCAATACGGCATTGGCCGTGGACGCTGACGCCGAATATTCGATGATCGAAACCGACGGGTGCCGGCTGATACTCGCCACCGCCCTCCTTAACGTGCTCCAAGAAGAATACACGATAGTCAAAACTCTGCAAGGCAGCGAACTGGTTGGCCTCCCCTACCGTCCTTTGTACGACGCCACCGAGTACGGCAGCCCGATCCGCCAATTCATCCGCGGCCCCGACGGGCAGGCCACATTGGAAGAAGCCGACGCTTACGCTCCCCGAGTAGTCGCCGCCGACTTCGTCAGCATGGACGACGGCACCGGCATCGTCCACATCGCGCCAGCCTTCGGAGACGAAGACCTGGCGCTGGGCCGCGAGCAGGAACTGGCCTTCGTCCAGCAGGTTGACCTGCAGGGCGTCATCACCGGCGACTATCCCTTCGCCGGCAAGTTCGTCAAAGACGCCGACCCGGAGATTGCCGCCGACCTGGACGCGCGGGGTCTGCTCTACCATCAGGGCGTGTATCGCCACACCTATCCCTTCTGCTGGCGGTGCGACACCCCGTTGCTCTACTACGCCAAGACCTCGTGGTACATCCGCACCACTGCGGTCAAAGATCGGCTGGTGAACATCAACAGCGACATCAACTGGTATCCGGGCCACATCCGCGAGGGCCGTTTTGGCGAATGGCTCCGCAACAACGTGGACTGGGCCATCTCCCGGGAACGCTACTGGGGCACGCCAATTCCCATCTGGCGGTGTGATGACTGCGGGGCGATGGACTGCGTGGGCGGCATCGCCGAGCTGGCGGAACGCTCCGCCCAGGACCTGAACGGCCTGGACCTGCACCGCCCCGACGTTGACGAAGTGACGTGGCCCTGCCTTTTGCCGGGCTGCAGCGGCGTCATGCGTCGTATCCCGGAGGTGATGGACTGCTGGTTCGATTCTGGCATGATGCCTTTCGCCCAATGGCACTATCCTTTCGAGAATCAAGACATCGCCACCGACGGACGGCTGCCGGCGGATTACATCTGCGAGGCCGTTGACCAGACTCGCGGCTGGTTCTACAGCCTACACGCCCTTTCCACCCTGTTGCAGGATGATATGGCCTACCGCAACGTCATCTGCCTCGGCCTCATCCTGGACGGACGCGGGCGCAAGATGAGCAAGCGCCTGGGCAACATCGTGGAACCGGACACCATCCTGGACTCCCACGGTGCCGACGCCCTGCGCTGGTATCTGTTCACGGCGTCCCATCCCGGCGAGCCGCGCCGCTTCTCCGACCGTCTCGTCCAGCAGACCCTGCGCCAGGTTCTACTGACGCTTTGGAACGTCTATTCCTTCTTCACCAACTACGCCAACATCGACGAGTTCGAGCCGAGGCAAATCCCCGGCGACTGGCAGCCCGAGGCCGAATTGGACCGCTGGGTGCTGGCCGAACTGAACCAACTGGTGCAGGTGGTTGACGACCACCTGGACAACTACAACCCCACCGACGCCGGCCGACGTATCGCCGAATTCATCGACGTCCTCTCCAACTGGTACGTCCGCCGCTCCCGCCGCCGCTTCTGGAGGTCGGAGCACGACGCCGACAAGATCGGCGCCTACGCCACCCTGTACCGCTGCCTGACCACCCTGGCCCGATTGATGGCGCCGCTGGCCCCCTTCGTATCCGAGCAGATGTACCGCAACCTGGAACTGCGTTACAACCAAGACGGCCCGGATAGCGTACATCTGACTGACTACCCGGTGGCCGATGTTTCGCTCATTGACCGGGAGATAATGGACGCCACGCGACTGGCCATCCGCGTTTCCAGCATGGGCCGGGCGGCCCGGAGCAAGGCCGGACTCAAGGTCCGTCAGCCGCTGGCCGAAGTGGTGGTGAAAACCCGAACGCCGGCGGAACAGCATTACCTTTCGGAAGTGCGCCCGCAGGTGCTCGAAGAGCTGAACATCAAGGAGTTGCGTGCTACGGATGCCGACTCCACCCTCTACGCCGATGCGCAAGCCGCCGCCGGCGACGACGGGGACACCGTGGTGTCCGTCAACGGCTACTCCGCCGCGCTGGAAGCCGGCTACATGGTGGCCGTGGACGCCCGGCTCACGCCGGAACTGGCTGATGAGGGAATGGCTCGGGAACTGGCCCACCGCATCCAGAACCTGCGCAAGGGCGCCGGGTTCGAGATTACCGACCGCATCGTCACCTATTACGAGGGCCCCGACGACGTGGCTCGCGTGATGACCGTTCACGGCAATTACATCAAGGAAGAAACGCTCAGCAACGATTTGCTTACGTCGGTCCCTGAGGACGCCGCCAAGTCTGAAACCGCCAAGGTGGAAGGTATGGAGGTAACTCTGGCGGTGCGGCTGGCGCTGCCGGGATAAGCGCTCATGCCCGAACTGCCGGAGGTCGAGAACACCCGCCAGTACCTGCTCCGCTCGGGACTGGCGGGTCGTCGTTTGGGCGCGCCCGAAATCACCTGGGCGAAAACCGTCCGGGAACCGTCGGTGGGGGAGTTTATCGAAGGTGTCGCCGGGCGTACCGTCACCGACGTGCAGCGCCGGGGCAAGTATCTCATCGCCCCGCTGGACGACGGGCAATACCTGGTGCTGCACCTGGGCATGACCGGCAGCCTTCGCATCCACGGCCCTGATATTGAGCCGCCCCGTATGCTGCGTCATGCCTTTCCCCTGGACGATGGCCGCGAAATGCGGTTCATCGACTCGCGCAAGTTCGGCCACCTGTGGCTGCTGGCCGACCCTGCCGGCGCCATGTCCAGAATGGGGCCGGAGCCTTTGGAACCGTCGTTCACCGTATCCGTTTTGGCGTCAGCGTTGGCCGGTCGCAAGGCCCCGGCAAAAGCCCTGCTGCTGGAACAGTCGGTTATCGCCGGCCTGGGCAACCTCTACGCCGATGAGGCCCTGTACCTGTCGGGAATACACCCGGAGCGGTCGGCCAACACCCTTACCGATGTCGAACTGTCGGGTCTCCACCGGGCCATCGTTACCGCCCTGACCCGCTCGGTTGCCGCCTACGCCGCCGCTCGCGATGCGGAATGGCCCGACCCGCCGACGGCCCTGTCGCCGTGGACCATACCCAGAGCCGCCGGCGAAGAGTGTCCAAAGTGCGACACGCTGGTGGAAATGATCCGAGTGCGAGGGCGAAGTTCGTGGCATTGCCCGGGCTGTCAGCCGAGGGACGTCACGTAGCCGCCTGCTCATCCGCTCTCGTGGACACGGGCAGCGCCAGGAAGACCACAGCCGCCAACGCGAACAACACGGCAACGTAGTACACGGTAGCCGGAAAACCTAGTGTTTCGTACAGAGCGCCGGCCACCACCGACGAAACTGCCGCCATCAGAAAACCGGCAAACGCCACCACCCCCAGCCCGGTGGAAGCCACCTCCCGGCCCACGTAGTCCATCAGGCTGGCTACGAGGATGGGTTGGTCGGGGTACAGGAACAGCCCCAGCAGCGCGATGGTTACGGTGAGCATGATCCCGGCGTCGAAAATCACCAGGGCCAACGCCATCACGCACGACCAGATCAATCCCGGCACCAGGACCTGTTTCCGCCCCAGGCGGTCGGAGAGATAGCCCGCTCCGGTCTTGGCGACCAGGCCCACCGCGATCAGCAACCCGATGTGAAAGCCCCGGTTCCATTCGCTCAGGCCCAGGTCATTATCCAGGTATAGGGGCAAAATGGTAACCAGGGCCACCAGCGCCATTTGTCTCAACCCGCGCACCGCCATGAACCCCCATAGCGCCGGACTCTTGAGCAGTTGCTTCGTTACCTCGATCCGGGTAGCCATGTCCACGCCGCTTGTTTCCTCTTCCGTGACCCGGCCAATGTTTCGGAATGCCCATATCGCCATCAGCCCCAGGAACAGCGGCACGGCAGCGTAGATGCTCAGCATCTCCCGCCAGGTGAGGAACAGCAGCAGCGCTCCGGTCGCCACCGGCCCCGCCACGTCTCCGATACTTCCGCCCACTCCGTGGATCGACAGCGCCATCCCGCGCCGCTGCTCGAAGTGGTAGGAAAGCGACGACGACGCGGGCAGGTGCCAGATGGAATGAGACGCCGCGACCACTGCTATTCCGAACATCAGCAGCACGTAGAAGGGGGATACCCCGATGACCAGAGACCCCAGCGCGCAAGCGCCCAGCATTGCCGCCAAGAGCAGTCCCCAGTATCGCCGTATGATGTCCACCGCCACACCGCCGGGCAGGGCGACGATGCCGGCCGCCACCTCGCGCGCCGACAACAATCCGCCCACTCCCACCGCGGACAGGCCGAAAGCGGCCTGTATCTCCGGCAGCACCACGATAAAGCTCTGCACTACCCAGTGAAAAACCACGTGGCCGACCGCCAGCCCCGGCATGATGGTGCGTCCGCCCAACGGAAGATGAGAGCGGTCGTTCAGTTGCGTTGGGACGGTTTCCTGCATATGCCCCACCCTGAAAAAACTTGATGGGTCAAGGCATCGGTGGATGCCGGGCGACGAATGGCCGACATTGTAGATAACACGACAAGGCAAGGCAAACCGCCCCGCGGGTCTTGTGAGTGCGCCAGTGTTCGCCGGCGATGGCGAAAAACAAAAGTCTCCATACCGGAGGCCACCGCGTCCCCAGGGCTATCGCATATGGACTGAATTGCCCCCATCATGCCCGCTTTCGCTACCGTCATTCCGGCGAAAGCCGAAATCCAGCGTCTCAAATCGTTAGTTTAGTCCCCGATTTGTTCGCCACACGTCCCCCCGGACTCCGGCTTCCGCCGGAGTGACGGGTGTGTAATTTCATATGCGATAGCCCTGACCGCGTCCCGAGCGTTTGTTGACTGAGCGCAGGCCGGCCCGTACACTATCTCCAGCCAAGCGGTCGTCTCCGCCGGTCATATCGAGCCGGCCCGCCGTGCAGATGGCATAGAAGTTATAACGGTACGATTCTTGATCAATCGCCTTTGATCAATCGCGTTGGAGGCTTTCTATTATGGCCGATTACCGCAAGCACGAGGCGCAGGAATGGGCCTGGCAAACGCTGAAAGGGCAATGGACCACCCTGGTCACTCCGTTTACGCCGGACAACCGGGTGGACACCGAGGGATTGCGCCGCAACATTCGCCACGTGCAGAGCCTGGGCGTGCGCGGCGGCGGCTGTACCTGGAACATGGGCGAGTTCTGGAGCCTCACCGAGTCCGAGCGCCGTCTGGTGATGGACACTGTGGCCGACGAGGCCGCCGGACACTGGTTGATCGGCGCCCACGTGACGCATACCTCTCTGAACGAGAGCATCGCGTTGGCCAACCACGCGGAGCAACGCGGTTTTGACCTGCTCATTATCGCCCCGTCGTACATGGTCACCCGTACCGAGGACCAGGTTGTCGATTTTGTCCGGCAGGTCGCCGACACCACCGACCTGGCGATCATGTTCTACAACTCCCCTCAGTTTGGTATCACCATCAGCCCCCAGGGGTTGAAGCGGCTCTGCGCCATTCCCAACGTGGTGGGCGTTAAGGAAGCCAGTTTCAACCAGCAGATCTCCATCGAAACCCACCTCCTCGTGGGCCGGGACGCCATCATCAGCACGCCGGACGAATGGATCTTCCATAAGGCCAAGGAGTTGGGGTTCCACCAGCAGGTGATGTTCGCCAACACCTCGGACTGGCGTTTCGACACCCCGCGCCACAACTACTACACCCAGTTCATCGACCGGGCCACCGCCGGCGACCATGACATGGAGTTCTACAACCGCTACCTGAAGGACATCAAAGCGCTGTCCGACAAGTGGTGGGGCGGCACCATGAAGAAGATGGGCGGCGCGTTGCCCGTTGCCATGTGCAAAGCCTGGGGCGAGATGATGGGCATGGCCGGCGGCAGCGTCCGCGCCCCGCTGGTTGACCTAACTCCGGAGGAAAAGGCCGAGCTGTGGAGTGAACTGGAACCCCTGCTGCCCCAGGCGGCGCCGGCCCAACCGGCCCGTGAAATCATCAGTGGCCGCCCTCATGCGCCGTGGCTCAATGGTTCGCCGGTGGCGAACATGCGCGACGGACGCAGCGGCCTCAACGAGTCGGGCATGATGCTGCTGGTCAGCGCCCAGAATAAGGCCGAGGCCATGGAGGCAGACCGGGGCGGCGCTGACATCATAGATCTGAAAAACCTGCAAGAAGCCCTGGTCGGCTCGGCCCATCCGAATCTAGTCAGGGAAGTCCGGGAAATCATCCCGGCCCACAAGCACGTGAGCGTAACCCTGGGCGTGGTGCCCAACCAGCCGGGCACCGTGGCCATGGCGGTTCACGCGGCGGCAATGATGGATGCCACCTCCGTCAAGGTGGGTTTCCAGGTCGCCGACTACGAAACGGCGGTGGAGGTCTTGAAGGAATCCCGCGCTGCCATCGGCAACGCTGATACCAAGCTCATCGGTTCCCTCTTCGCCGACAACCTGCTGTTCGAAGGCGGCCTGGACCCGCACCTGATGGTGCAGCTGGCCGTGGATGGCGAATGCGACGGTTTCTTGATCGACACGCTGACCAAGGACGGCCGCAACCTGTTCGACTTCATGCCCGAACCCGTCCTGCGGGACATGGTGATGGAGGCAAAACAGGCCGGCCTGAGCACCGCCCTCAGCGGCCACCTCAAGCTGGAAAACCTGGACGAACTGGCCCGCATCAATCCTGACATCGTGGGTGTGCGCGGCGCGGTGTGCTCCAGCGGCGAACGGGACCGTGCGGTGGCCTGGGAAGCCGTGGCCTATTTCAAGGAGCAGTTGGACCTGCGCAAGAGCGGCGTAATCGACGTGCGCGCTCCGGTGGGCGCGACACCCGGCGGCAACGGCTATGGGAATGGCCACAGCAACGGCAATGGCAACACCGGCTGGACCGTGATCGACGGCCGCGGCAAGAACTGCGCCGGCGTCATCGCTGCGCTGAGCCGCCAGATGGAATACGACCGCACGTCGTTCATCGAAGCCATCCTTCACGACGCGCTCAACATTTACGACGTCATCTACTGGGCTGAGCAAGCCGGCCACCGTCTGCTCACCCAGCGCAAGGAAGACGACGGCACGTTGCGCGTCCTCATCCAACCCTACGGCAACGGCAGCCATTAACGCTGGCTCCGAAAGCTTGTTTTCACGCGGGGCGGGTCTCTAAACCCGCCCCGGTATGTTACATTGAATCAGCCGGGTTAACGCCAGCGCGAAAGTGATGACGACCACTACGGACATAAGCGACCTGATTCCGGAAGAAGCCGCGCTGGTGCGGCGGATGTTGCAGGAAATTGCCCTGTATCCGCAAATCAGAGAGCCGATGCTGCGGTTTTTACTCGCTGAGGATTTCCCGGCCCTGGTCGCTCTGGTGCGGGAAAACTCCGACAACATCCGGCTGATTCTGGAGCGGCTCGGCGTGGTAGAAGAAGCAGTAGTGCGCACCGACCGCGCAGTGCGGGTTTTGCAAGGGCAGGTGGGAGCATTGAGAGGGACTTCTTACGAGGACAGATGTCGTCAGCAGATTGCCGCCGTTCTTGACGGCTATCTGGCCCGCGCCGTGCCAGCCGACCGGGAGCGCATTAACACGCTGTTGGTCAACGCCCGCCACGCAGGACAAATCACCCGGGCCGAGCTCATCGACGGCTACAATGCGGACATCATCGCCCGCGCCATGGATGACGACGCCGAAACCGTGATGCTGGCCGTCATCGAAGTATCCGTCACTTTCAATCGGCAGGATTTGGAAATTGCCGCCCGTCGCGCCGAACTGATTGGTCGGATTGCCGGAGCCCCCACCGCTGCTTATCTGGCCACGCAGCACGACTGGCCCGACGCGATGAACGTTGCCGCCGCCGATTTGGACGTGACCATCATCAGTTACCCTCTCGACGATTTTGCAGAATATTGACCGGGTCTGGCGGGTGTGCAGCTCCCCGTTAAGCGAGGTGCTGTCAAACTACGGCTACAACTGCTGTCTGTGGATCTGCTCCCTGAGGCGGGCGAGTTCGGCTTCGGCGGCGATGCGAGCGGCCTCCTCGGCCTGGGCGCGGGCTTCGGCGACGATGCGAGCCGCCTGCTCGGCTTGGGCGCGAGCTTCGGCGGCGACGCGCTTGTCTATCGTCTGACCCGTAACCGGGTTCAGTACGTCAAACTCCCGCTGTCCATCCCAGTAGAACACCACTTCCAGCAACTCGCTGTGTCCGCGCGCCGAACCATCCTCGCCCAACTCCAACTCATACTCCTCATACTGGCCGTCAGCCAGTCGCTCCCCGATGATTGCCTGTCCGTAGAGTTGGCCGCCGGTGGGGTCGAACCGCCAGTACTCGGCGATTTGTAACCGTTGGTACAACTCCCGCTTCCGGCCCAAGTCATTCGCCGCCGTGCTTGGCGACGCCACTTCCATCACGAAGTCCGGCGCCTTGCCCGTCTCCCAGACCCAGAAGTTTGGCAGGTTCTCCCGTATCCCCGCGCTGTCCACGTCAAAGGCGATGAACAGGTCCGGCCCGACGCGCGCGTTGCCGTTGGTAATGTCGTAGGAGATGAACACCGTTCCCGAAATGAATACGTCCGGAAGGTCTTCGTAGCGTTCGGACAGCAGGTGCGCGATGCGGCGGATGGGAAGGTCTTGCTGCATACTGTCTTCTTCCCGTTCCTTCTCTTCATAGAAGATGTCAGGCAGGGTTCGCACTTTCCAGGCGTTGGTGATTATTCTGGTGGCTGCCATGGGAGGGCCTCCGGCGCCGGGCGGTTGAGCAGTGTGGGCTGATTGTATGGGGTTTTGGCCGGCGTTCTCAACCGGCGAACGGAACCGAGTTTCGTTGACCGGCTATCTAGCGGGCCATATAATCGCCATCGAACCGGTCATGGTGGCCGCTGGGTGTGGATTGCTGAGGGTGTGGCCGGTATTGGAGGGCTGAATGGCTCGTTTCGATTACCTGGAGCCGCACTCCCTTGACGAGGCGCTGGGGATGCTGGCCGAACATGGCGGCAGCGCGCGTCTGGTGGCTGGCAGCACTGACTTCCTGGTGCGTTGGCGCACCGGCGTGTGGCGTCCCGAGACCGTAGTATGTATGCAGCACGTGCCTGGCCTGGGCGATATTGCTTTCAACGATGACGATGGCCTCACCCTGGGCGCTTTGGTGACCGTGGAAGACATCGAGCGGAGCGACGTGGTACGCAACGTTTACCCCGCGCTGGCCGCCGGCGCAACCGCTTTCGCCGGCGTGCAGGTTCGCAATCTGGCCACCGTGGTCGGCAACATCTGCAACGCCTCGCCGGCTGGCGATACGCTTCCCGCGCTGCTGGCCTATGATACCCAGTGCCGTATCGTCGGGCCTGGAGGCGAACGATGGCTGCCCCTTGATGAAGTTTTCGTCGGGCCCGGGCAAACGGCGCTGGCCCCTGGCGAGATCATGACGGAACTCCGCCTGCCGACTCCCGCGCCTAACACCGGCGGCTTGTACATCAAGCACAGCCCCCGGGGCGCCATGGATATTTCGGCGGTGGGCGTCGCGTCAGTGGTGAGCCTGGCCGGCGACGGAACCTGTGCCCGCGTGCGCATCGCCCTGGGCGCCGTCGCGCCCACCCCCATGCGCGCCAACGGCGCTGAGGGACGCCTGGTCGGCCAGCAACCCGACGCCGCCAACATCGCGGAAGCGGCACGCATCGCGGCCCAGGCATCCCGCCCCATCGCCGATGTACGTAGCGGCGCAGAATATCGCCGAGAAATCGCCCGCGTCCTGACGGAACGCACCTTGCAACGCGCTGCAGCCACTGCCGGCGGCGATGCCCCGACGTTTGAGGACATCCGCCGCCTTGCAGTGCAGACCGCCTGGTGAGCCAAAAACTGAGGTTGACGCAATGAAACAGCCGCTAATCCTGTCGATCAACGGCGAAAACCGGCAGATGCTGGTGGAGCCGTTCTATTCGCTGCTGGACTGCCTACGCGACGAAGCGCAGCTTACGGGAACCAAAAAGGGCTGCGACGAAGGCGACTGCGGAGCCTGTACCGTCCTGATGGACGGCAAGCCTGTCACCTCGTGCCTCGTGCTGGCCCACAGCGCCCACGACGCCCAAATCACCACCATAGAAGGTCTTGCCGGGGTTGGCGGCCTCAGCCCGGTGCAAAAGGCGTTTGTGGAGCACGGAGGTCTGCAATGCGGCTTCTGCATACCCGGCCTGATCATGTCGGCCACCGGGTTTTTGCAGGAGAACCCCAACCCCACTGAGGAAGAAGTGCGGTTCGCCATCGGCGGCAACCTGTGCCGCTGCACCGGATACGCGCGGGTGGTGGAGGCCATCATGGCCGCCGCCCAAGAGATGCGAAACGCCGGCTGATCGGGTCACCCCGGCGCGATGGAGGCATTTGATATGACGACGACGCAGTTCAAAGTCCTGGAAAGAAACCATCCCCGCGTGGACGCCCATGACAAGGTAACCGGCCGCGCCGCCTATGCGTCCGACGTGTACCTGCCGGGAATGCTGGCCTGCAAGTTGCTGCCCAGCGCGCGCAACCACGCCCGCATCACCCGACTGGACACCAGCAAGGCCGCCGCGCTGCCCGGCGTGCGCTGCATCATAACGGGAACGGACTTCCCCGACATCCGTTATGGCTCGGGTGCGTTGCGGGACCGCTACGTCATGCCCCGGGAGGTGGTGAACTTCGTCGGCGAACCCATCGCGGCGGTGGCTGCCGACGACGAAGCGACGGCGCAGGAAGCCATCGAGCTGATCGAGGTGGAGTATGAACACCTGCCGTCGGTGGTGAACCCGCTGGCCGCCATGGGCGACGATGCCCCTACCGTGCATCCCGACGTGGAGAGCTACGAGGGCTACGGCTTCACCCTGGGCCACAACGTGAGCACGCTGCTGGACGCCGACCGGGGCGACGTGGAGCAGGCGTTCAAGGACGCTGACGTCGTCGTGGAAGACGTGTACCGTTCCCAGGGCATCAACCAGGGCTTCCTCGAACCCATGGCCTGCGTCGCCGATGTCGAGCCCAACGGTCGCCTGGTGCTCTACGCCTCCACCCAGGGGCCGTACCAGATAAGGGCCGGCCTGGCGGCAGCGCTGGAGATCCCGGTGTCGCGCATCCGGGTGGTGGCGATGGAGTTGGGCGGCGGGTTCGGCGCCAAGCTCCGGCTGGCGTTCGAGGCATTCCCGGCGTTGCTGGCGATGAAGACGGGCCGCCCGGTCAAGCTGGTCAACACCCGCGAAGAAGTGTTCACCATGAACGGCCCGCGCCTGCCGGTAACCAACTACATCCGCTCCGGCGTGATGCGGGACGGCACCATCACCGCCCGGGAGGCGTACACCATTTTCGACGTCGGCGCGTACCTGGGCGCCGGGCCTAACTCCGGCATCGGCCACGGCATCGGCGCGTACCGGGTGCCCAACTTCCGGCTGCGCTCCTACGGCGTCTATACCAACAAGATTTACGTGGGATCGTACCGGGCGTCGGGCGTGGCCGACATGACCTTCGCCGTGGAATCCCACATGGACCACATCGCCCAGGAACTCGGCATTGACCCCTTCGACCTGCGGGTGCATAACGCTCTGCGCGAAGGCGACGTGTCGGTGAGCGGCGCCGTGGTGCCCACCAACGGCCTCATGGAAACCCTGGAGGCCATCCGGGACAAGATGGACTGGCCCCGCGACCTGGAGGACGGCCATGGCCTGGGTCTGGCGCTGTGCGAATGGCGCAGCGGCAGCGGCCCGTCCACCGCGGCCATCAGCGTCAACGACGACGGCACCGTGAGCCTGTTGACCGGCTCAACCGACATATCCGGTAGCGACACGTCGTTGGCCGCCATCGCCGCCGAAGCCTTGGGCATCCCCATGGACAGCGTCATCGTCGCCAAGCGCGACACTGACATGGCTCCCTACACCGGTCAGTCCGGCGGCAGCCGCGTCGTGTACAGTCAGGGCACGGCGGTGTTCCGCGCGGCCCAGGACACCATCCAGAAGCTGACCGCGTTGGCCTCCGAGCGGCTGGGAGTGCCGGAGGATGCCCTGGGCTGCGAAGATGGGCGCATCTACGTCCTGGACAACGAGCCCCAGGGATTGACTTTCGCCCAGTTGGCGGCGGCCAGTATCACGTCGCGCGGCGGTCCCATTATCGGTACGGCATCGCTCTCCAGTATGCCCTACACCCCGGTTTTCGCCGCCCAGGCGGCGGAGGTCAAGGTGGACCGGGATACCGGGCAGGTGAAGGTGCTGCGGTACGTGCAGGCGCAGGACGTGGGGGTAGCCATCAATCCCATGGCGGTAGAAGGCCAGTTGGACGGCGGTGTGGTGCAGGGCATCGGACGGGCGCTGACGGAAGACCAGCAATTCGACCCGGACACAGGCGCGGTACGCAACCCGTCCTTCGCGTCGTATCTGATGCCGTTGGCCATAGACCTTCCCGAAATGGAAATCGTCCTGGTGAACGTGCCGGCGCCCGACGGCCCCTTTGGAGCCCGCGCCGTGGCGGAACCGCCCGGCTTCGGACCGCCGGCCGCCATCGCCAACGCCGTGTACGACGCTGTGGGCGTGCGCGTGAAGGAACTGCCGCTGTCCGGCGAGCGAGTGTTGGCGGCGCTGAATGGCGAGGACCAGGATATACCCTTCGACGTAGCATCCTTGCGCCGTGCCGAGGGCATCATAACGGATTAGCGATTTGGCCAAACTGATCAATGTCGGGGCGGGTTACAAACCCGCCCCAAGTTTGCGTTAGGCTCTCGGGTCGGGCGCGGTATGCACTCCACCGCAGCGCAGCCCATAGCGAGTAACTACCGCTGGGTGATGGGCGGCTTGTCGCTGGCCGCCCACCTGGTGCTGGGGCTAAACCTGTTCGGCATCTCGCCGGTGTTGCCTCTCGTGATCGAGGACTACCAGATCAACCGAGTGACCGCCGGGCTGCTGATCTCGCTGCCCATGCTGGTGGGCGCGGCGCTCGGAATTCCAGGCGGTATGCTGGTCGCCAGTATCGGCGTCAGGCGCGCCAACCTCATTGCCTGGATTGCCATGGCGATCCTGGCCCTGTCGTTCCTCTCCCCGAACTTCGCCGCCATGCTCATTCTGCGTCTGGCCTACGGGATCGGCCTGGCGATGACCATAACGTCCACCGGCCCGTTGCTCATGGGCTGGTTCTCGCAGAAAGAAGTGCTGGTGATGAACGCCCTCAACACCGCGCTGGTAAGCCTGGGCGTAGCTATCTCAGTGGCCGGCGCGGCTCCCCTGGCCGCCATGACGGACTGGAAAATCGCCATGAGCCTTTTCGGCGTGTTGGGTGTGGCCGGAGCCGTGGCCTGGGCGGTGGCGGGGCGGGACGCGCCGTTCAGCGGTTCGCGCCCGGCGCCGATTACGTTGCGTCAAACCCTGGGAGTGTTGCGGGGCCGCACGGTGGTCCTGTTAGTTCTGACCGATGCCGGTGTCTTGGTGCAATACACGGCGTTGACGGGTTGGCTGCCCACCTTTTTCAACGAGCGTCGTGGTATGTCCCTTGCTGAAGCGGGTTTGGTAACCGGTGTGCTCCCCTTCATCGGCGTATTCGCCGTTTTGCTGGGCGGCGCTTTACCGCTGCGCTTCGGTTCCGCCCGACCTATCTTCCTGGTTTCGGGGGTTGCCGCCGCCCTGGGCGGCATCGGGACTTTTCTGCTGCCTGGAACCACCGCGATATACGTCGCTGCGGCTGTACTCGGGTTCGGCTCCTGGTTCTATGTGCCGATGTTGCTTACCCTGCCCCTCCGCATGAGCGACATCACTCCCCAAAACCTGGCGGTAATCTATGGCTCGATCATGACCTTTTCCGGGATCGCCATGTTCGTGTCGCCAATTCTGGCGGGAGCGTTCCGAGATATTTCGGGCTCCTTTTTGCCGGGCTTCCTCGTCTGCTGGGCTATGAGTTGGACGGCGCTGTTGGCCGGCATCCTGTTGCCCCGCGAAGTCACCCGCGCGCCGGCGTCCCCGGAGTCACGCTGAGGCGCAAAGCAGTCGCCCCCGTTACTGTCGGCAACGGGGGCGATAATGCCTGGTGTTCAAGTGAACTTAATGCGCGTGTTCAGCATCCGGCGGCCGGTTATGGATGGCCTTGGTGCCCTTCTTGAAGATGCACTTGCGGATGTTGTTTTCCAGCTCGGTGGGATCATCCACACCAGGGTAGCGAGCCTGGGCTTCAGGGCTGCTCAGGTACTCAAACATTTTCTGGAGAACTTCGTCCTCAGATTCCCCGGTGACAACGGTGCGGTCTCGGGGATCGGAAAGGAAGTTGCTGGGACGGGCATAATAGATGTCGGGCATGGTTTCCTCCTCCGTTGGCAAGGCTGCCAATTCACGAATTGACGGTCACAAGCAGTAGCAGAGTGATACACCAAAATCCGGCAGGTTGTCAATATCACACTCGGCCTCGGCAGTGCGGCAATTCAGATAATGCCTCTCTGTAGGGGCGAATAATCACTCGCCCCTACCCGCAATGGAATCGAAATGCGCGCAACTTTGTCCCTGCTATACTGATCGCCAATCTCAGAGGAAACCGGGAACGACTACCATGCAGTACGAAACCGTCATCGGCCTGGAGGTTCACGTCCAGCTGGACACCCTCAGCAAGATGTTTTGCGGGTGCGCTGCCGACTACCAAACTGCGGAACCCAACACCCGCACCTGCCCCGTGTGTCTGGGCCTGCCGGGCGCGCTGCCGGTAATCAACCGTCGGGCCGTGGAGTACACCGTGATGACCGGCCTGGCCCTGGGTTGCCGCATCCCCGAATTCACCAAATTTGACCGCAAGAATTACCCGTACCCAGACCTGATGAAAGGTTATCAGATTTCCCAGTACGACCTTCCCTTGGCTGTGAACGGCTATCTGGACATCGACGGCGACCCCACGACAGCCTTCGCCCCGCGCCGCATCGGCGTGGAGCGGGTTCATCTGGAGGAGGACGTCGCCAAAATGCAGCACTTCCCCTATGCCGACGGGGGAGCCGGCTACTCTCTGGTGGACGTCAACCGTTCCGGCGTCCCTCTGATGGAGATCGTCAGCAAACCCGACCTCCGTTCTCCGGAAGAAGCCCGGCAGTATCTGGTCGCCCTCCATTCCATGGTGCAATACCTCGGCGTGTCCACCGCCAATATGCAGGACGGCAACTTCCGCTGTGACGCCAACGTCAGCATCCGGCCTTTGGGCAGCGATACTTTCGGCACCCGCACGGAAGTCAAGAACATGAACAGCTTTCGCGCCGTCTATCAGGCTCTGGAATACGAGGTAGAGCGACAGCGCAAAGTGATCGAAGATGGCGGAGCAGTCGTCCAGGAAACCCGCGGCTGGGTGGAGGAACGGGCCGTAACGGTCTCCCAGCGCAGCAAGGAGTATGCCCACGACTACCGTTATTTCCCCGAACCCGATCTGCCGCCCCTCAACATCGGACCGGCGTGGGTGGCTGAACTGGAGGCCGCCCTGCCCGAGTTGGCGCCCCAGCGTAAAGCCCGTTTTCAGTCCGACTACGGACTATCAGAGTATGACGCTGAACAACTCACCGGCTCCCGGGCGATGGCGGATTACTTTGAGGAAACGCTTTCCCAGCGCGACTCGTCGGGCGACGCTCTGCGGGACGACGCGAAAGAGGTTGCCAACTGGGTTTATGGAGACCTCACCTACCTTCTGAACCAGGACCACCGCGACATTTCAGTTTCCCCGGTCGCTCCTGCCGCCTTGTCCGGCCTCCTAGGCTTGATTTCCGCCGGTACGCTGTCAACTTCCTTGGCCAAAACCGTGCTGGAAGAAATGTACTCCACCGGCGGCGCCCCCGCCGACATCGTGCGGGAGAAGGGCTTGGAGCAGATCAGCGATACCGGCGCGATTGAGGCCGCCGTTGCCGAAGCCATCGCCTCCAACCCCAAGGCCGTTGCCGACTACCTCAGCGGCAAGGAGACCGCCGTCCGTTTCCTCATGGGCCAGGTGATGCGCATCACCAAAGGCCAGGCCCAGCCGGACCTTGCCATGCGCCTCGTCCAGGAAGCTCTGGAAGCGCAGAAGCCCTGACGTGATACAATATCGGCGGAGTTTTCTAATGAGCCTGCTCAACGTCGCCCAAATCGTAGTTTCCATAGTACTGGTCCTCATCATCCTGTCCCAGGTGCGGGAAGCCGGCAGCGGAATGTTTGGCAGCGCCCAGAACACCATCCGCACCCGTCGCGGACTGGAGCGGACCATGTTCCAGTTGACCATCGCGCTTATCGTGGTCTTTTTACTGGTTTCCGTCCTGAGCGCCCGGTTCACCGGAGGATAGCCCGGACACTTCTGCTACAGCCTGTAGTAGGGGCGGGTTTCAAACCCGCCTCTACCCAATGCTGGATTATGACCACTTTCCCCATCGTCCTCCTCACCGATTTCGGTCTTGCCGATGCCTACGTCGGCATGATGCGCGGCGTCATTGCCAGCATTAGCCCCGATGTCCCTGTCATCGACCTGACCCACGGCATCGGCCCCCAGGACGTACGCCACGGCGCCGTCGTGCTGGCGGACTCACACCGCTATTTTCCCCCGCACACCATCTTCGTTGCCGTCGTTGACCCCGGCGTGGGAACCGACCGCGCCGCCATCCTCCTTGATACCCCCGATGGCCGGTACCTGGCGCCGGACAACGGCCTCTTGACGCTGGTCTGTAGAGAGTATGCCCCCAGTTTTGGCGAGAATGACGATTTCAGCACGACAGCCCTCCCCGACGTTTGTCGGGCCTGGCGACTGACCAATCCCGCCTACTGGCAACATCCGGTGAGCGCCACCTTTCACGGGCGGGACGTGTTCGCTCCGGTTGCCGCCCACCTGTTGCAGGGAGTACCGCCCGATTCGCTGGGGGAGCCAACCGATGCCATCGTCGCGCTGCCGCTGCCCAGCCCACGGCCGGCAGGCAACACGGTGCGCGGGCAGGTCGTATTCGCGGACGCCTTCGGTAACCTGGTCACCGACATCACGGAAAGTGTGTTGAGCGGCATGGGCATATCCTCAGAAGACCCGTCAGTCACGGTGCAAGCTGCGGGACGCACTATCACCGGCCTTTCCCGGACCTTCCATCACCCACCGGGCGATGGCCTCCGCGCATTATTGGGGAGCCACGGGCGCTTGGAGGTCGTGGTGGTGAATGGGAGCGCAGCGGCTGCGCTGGGAGTAAAGAGCGGAGAAACAGTTACGGTGACGTCAGGTTGGAGCGAGCGGCTGTTGCCTTGACAAGGGCCGGCGGCCAATTTAGCATCGCGGCACCGGTTCGAGGCGCCATGCCATCTAACCCAACAGAACTGAATTTCGGGCTTGACGAGAGGTACGCTATGCTGGCGATAGTCGGAGGGAACTTGATAGACGGCTCCGGTGGGCCGGTGGTGGAAAACGCCGCCGTCCTCATCGATGGCGAGCGCATCCTCGAGGCGGGCCCCAGGGCCTCGGTCCCCATCCCCGAAGGCGCGGAGGTCCACGACGCCAGCGGGCATACCATCATGCCCGGCCTGATTGATGTGCATGACCACTTGGCGTCCGGCGGCTATAACCTCAGTGGCCGCTGGGGAATGGACGAGCCGATGTCCCTGGCCAACATCAAGACGGCCCAGGTTATCGAGGACACCCTGGCGGCCGGCTACACCACCGTCCGCGACGCCGGCGGCCTGGACGCCGGGTTCAAAATGGCCGTTGAAGAGGGCTTAATCAAAGGACCCAGGCTCATCATCTCGGTCAACATAATGTCCCCCACCGGAGGCATCGAGGACAAGGTCAGCGGCAGCGGCCACCGCAAGGTGCTACTCGGTCACGACCCCCTGTCCCCCGATGGCATTGCCGATGGCCCGGAGGGAGTGCGGGCCAAGGTGCGGGAGCTGGTTCGCTGCGGCGCCGACCAGATCAAGTTCGCTACCACCGGCGGAGCCTCCGGCCGCCCGGGCAACGGGCCGCTGGACCAGGCCTACGCCCTGGACGAGGCCAAAGCCCTGGTGGACGAAGCCGCCGCCCTGGGCCGCAGCACCCTGTGTCACGCCGTGGGCGGCACCGGCCTGCCCATCGCCATCCGCGCCGGCGCCGGCTCCATCGAACACGGCTGCTACCTTGCCACCGACCCCGATATGCTCAAGATGATGGCCGACCAGGGCACCTTCTTCACGCCCACCTTCGAGGTGTACGACTTCCACAGTACCGTCAGCGCGCCGCACATCAAGGTCCGCGCCCAGGCCCTGATGGACATTCACATCCGGAGCACGGAACTGGCCATCAAGGAAGGCGTCCGTATCGTCGCCGGCACCGACGCCGGTGGGTTCGTCCACGGGGACAATGCTCGCGAGCTTGAGCTCATGGTCGAAAAGGGCATGAGCAACATGCTCGCCATCCAAGCCGCCACCGGCCACGCGGCAGAATGTTGCGGCCTCGGCAAGGACGTGGGCACCATCGCCCCCGGCAAGCTGGCCGACATCCTGGTGGTGGACGGCGACCCGCTGCGCAACATTTCGGTACTGCGGGACCGGGAGCGACTGCTGTTGATCATGAAAGGCGGCGAGGCGCATACCAACCGCCTCCCCGTCCTGGAACTGCAACCGGCGTAATAAGCGTGGTGTTTCGGCTCATGTGGTAGGGGCGAATAATCATTCGCCCCTACCGGATTATCAAATGCGCTTTCACGTACTGACCCTATTCCCGGACACTTTCCGGTTCCTCACCCATTACAGCGTCCTCGGGAGGGCAATCCAGGGCGGTCTCCTGTCAGTGACTGCTACCGATATTCGACAATTCGCCACCGACCGCCACGGCACCGCCGACGATTATCAGTTTGGCGGCGGACCTGGGATGGTAATGAAACCGGAGCCGGTATTCGCCGCGGTGGACACTGCCTTGGAAACCCTGCCGGCCAACCAGCGGAAGCACACGCCTATTGTGTTAACCTCGCCACAGGGACGAACGCTCAATCAGGAAATGGTCGATGAGTTCGCCGCCGCCCCCGGCCTGGTCATCATCTGCGGACACTACGCCGGCGTGGACGAACGTATCCGTCGGGGACTGGTTACCCACGAAGTGTCTATTGGCGACTACGTTCTGACCGGTGGCGAGCTGGCGGCCATGGTAATAATCGATGCCGTTTCCCGATTCGTGCCGGAGGTCGTAGGGTCGGAAGAAAATGTGCGCGAGGACAGCATAACCTCCGGCCTGCTCCAGCACCCGCTCTACACCCGGCCGGCCGAGTTCAGGGGGATGAATGCGCCCGACGTTCTTCGCTCCGGCAACCACGCGGAGATTGAGCGGTGGCGACGCCGGCAATCACTGGAACGGACGCTGCGTCTGCGCCCCGATTTGCTGGCAACCGCTCCCCTGACCAATTCGGACCGGGTTTTCCTGGCCGGTTTGGGTTGGCCCGGAGATAGTGTGGCCTCTTAAACCGGAGTTAGTGTGGCCTTTTAAATTCGTCATTCCGGTGAAAGCCGGAATCCAGTAACCTGATAGTCAGATATCCCATGCAACGCAACGATTTCCGCTTTGGCTACCCCGTCCGGGTGCGCTGGCAGGAATGCGACGCCCAGGGCATCGCGTTTAACGGCAGCTACTTGGGCTGGCTGGAAGTGGCCCAGGCCGAATATTTCCGCAACCTGGGGTTCAGCATCTACCGCGTTGCCGCCGCCGGATATTTCGACAGCGCCGTAGCCAAGATCACCATCGAGTACAAGGCTCCGGTACGGGTTGACGAGATGCTGGACCTGCGGGCGCGGGTAGCGCACATCGGCAACACCAGCCTGATCCTGGAGGTGGCAATCTTCCCGGAAGGTCAGAACCCGGATCAGCCGGCACTGACCACCATCGAAACCGTGTACGTAGGCTTCTACGCCGACACCGGCGGAACGCGCCGAGTTCCCGATGCCATACGAACCCTGGTGGGACGCTGGGAGGAAGCTGGTGAAGTCTTGCCCTTGGACGCTTTCCCTGAACTGGCGGCGGCGCAGGCGGATGGTTCGACAGGCTCACCATGAGCGGGGATGAGCCGCTCGCCATTAGCGTAGGATGAGCCGCAATCCTGAGTGGGGATGAGCCGCTCATCCTGAGCTTGTCGAAGGACGGGATCCAGGGGCTAGACCATGAACACCGGCGCGTCGTCCCGGTTGATCCGGGTTTCGCCGGCGATGCCGTCGCGGATGTGTCGGGGCAGCGCGAACATCGCAGCGTGGGTTTCGCCGTCGTAATGGCGCAGGGGACGAGCCAGGCGTTCCTTGATGCGAAAGTCTATTTCTGCCGGCGCCAACTGCGGCAATGGGGCGTCGGACGCCACGGTGAAACCCCAGATGGTGATGAACGACGGTACGTGGGCGTGATACGGCAGCGTGTGGTCAAAGATGCTTTCCAACGTTTTGTAGATTGTCGTAAAGCATTCGTGCAGGCTCAAATATCCCGCCGGACCGGACTGTGTCACCAGGATACCGCCTGGTTTCAATCGGGCCCGGGCGATATTGTAATACTCCTCAGTGTAGAGGAGATACGCCGGGCCACCCTCCAGCGGGTCCACCAAATCCATTATCATCACGTCGAACTGTTGGCTGCTGGATGCCAGATATTTCCGGGCGTCGTCGAATACCAGCGTGGTGCGCGGGTCGTCGAAGGCGCCCTGGTGGTGTTGCGGCAGATGCTCGCGGCACAGGTCAACAACCTGGCGATCAAGGTCAACCATCACCACGTTTTCGACGGCGCTGTGAACCAGCGTCTCGCGTAGTGTGCCGCCTTCGCCTCCGCCGCCGATGAACACGTCGCGGGGGTTCGGATGCGAAAGCAACGCCGGATGCACCAGGGTCTCGTGGTAGATGTGCTCGTCCCGCTCGGTGGATTGGGTTTTGCCGTCCAACAGAAGGCTGCGCCCGTACACATCGGAGTGGACCACCTCCACCCGTTGAAATCCCGTGTGCCCGGAGTAGAGGACGTCATCCACCTTGAGCATAATCGCCAAGTCGGGCATTACGGTTTCGATCACCCACTTGCCGGTGATCTCTTCCATGGGATAGCTGGCCACTGAAGCACCTTTCGGGTTGGGGTTTAGTCAGCGTAAGGGAGCAACCCGAAGTCCGACGGACCAAACCGCCACCGCGAGACGGTCAGCGGTTCAGGTTGTCGCCGTCTGAAGCTCGACCGCGCGGGCGCCGTTGAGTCCCCTCCGGATCTGCGTGATCTGGGGGTCTCGGCAACGCAGTGCGTCGATGATTAATGCAGCGGCTCGCTCCGGCATGGTGCGGTCGCCGCAGGTAAATACGTCCGCCGCCGCGTAACCATGCTCCGGCCAGGTATGGATGGAGATGTGCGATTCGGCGATGGACAGAATGCCGGTCACGCCCTGGGGCGTGAACTGGTGGAACGACTCTCCTACCACGTGCGCGTCAACCGCTGATGCGGCGCGCAGCAATTCCTGTCGTATGTAGGACAGGTCGTCAAGCAGTTTGGGGTCACAGTCTCTGAGTTCCAGCAGCACGTGAGTACCTAGTACATCCAATCACCCTTTCCTCCGTATGGATTGCGCCGTCCCGCGTCCGAAATCAAAGCACATGGGGAATCCCTGACGGGAATAGCAGGCAACGATTTTACCCAAACTCGGCGGCGGATACAAGCGTAGCACGAATGCCCGGCATTTGCCATAACGCATCACTACACCCAGGGCAATCGCGCCATCGCCGTTGACGCATGGCGTGATATGATTGCCCAAACCTGTTGTTGAGGCGGCAATCATGCAGACTCCGGTGGCGATAGCGCCAGAAATCGGTCGGATAGCCTACCTGGATCCAACCGGATTCGTACAACAAACCAACCGGATGCTGACCCCCAGGCTGGGCAGCGTAGCCGGCAAAGTGGCCGGCCTGCTGGATAACGGCAACGATACTTCCAGCTTCTTTTTTGCCAGCTTGGCTGAAGTATTGCAAAGCGAGTTTGCCGTGAGCCAGGTTGTACTGCGCACCAAGTTCACGTCAACGCGGCCGGCCGAAGCGGCCCTGATCTCACGGTTGGGTGAGGAGGCGGATTTCCTCATTTCGGGTGTGGCGCTTTGAGGTTCTTGCACGTCGGGCAGTGTGCTCGACGCAGTGAACTTCGAGGATACCAACAAGCCGGCGGCGGTGGTCGCAACCACCAACTTCCTCCGCCTGGCCAGCTCCATCGCTGGGGCCAACAAGCTCGTGGACCTGCCGCTGGTGTCCATCCCCCACCCTCTGGGCAATCGCGAGCAGGCCGCCGAACGCGCCCGCACCATAGCCACCCAGGTTGTCGCGGCTATAACCGGAGACCCCGGCAGCTAGTCCGCTCCGAAATTCCCCCGTCATTCCCGTATTCCTCCGTCATTCCCGCACTCCCCCGTCATTCCCGCGAAAGCGGGAATCCAGGGTCCCCTACCCCAGACGTCGCTGCCAAATCTTATGCTGACTCAACAACAAACCCGCCGCTTGACCGGACTGGATACGGTCCAGGGCGCGCTGGACACCATTGAAACCTATTTCGAAAACGGCTGGACGGATGGGTTGCCCATCGTCCCGCCCACCGAGACCGCAGTCGCCGATTTCGTCGCTGCGTCCGGGCGCGATGGCGGCGAAACCATGGGATTGATGCCGCCGCGCCTGGGTGTCGTCACCGTGGAGTCGGTGGCCATTAACGCGGTCATGGCCGGCTGCCGGCCGGAGTATATGCCGGTGGTGCTGGCGGCCGTGGCGGCGTCTCTGGACGAGCGGTTCGACATGCGCGGATTGCAGGCAACCAGCGACCCGGCCGCGCCCCTGATTATCGTCAGCGGCCCGGTGGTGGAGCAGCTTGGCATCAACCACGGCATCGGCCTGTTCGGACACGGCAGCCGCGCCAACGCCACCATCGGCCGCGCCCTGCGGCTGCTGATGATCAACCTGGGCGACGGCCGCCCCGACACCGGCGACAAGTCAACCCTGGGTGCTCCGTCCAAGTATTCCTACTGCATCGGCGCTGACATCGCCACCCCTTGGACTCCCATCCACACCGATTTTGGCCACGCCGCCGATGAAAGCTGCGTAACCGTGTTCGCCGCCGACGCCCCACGCGGCAACAGCCCGGCCGGCTCCGGCAGCATGGAGTTCGCCCTCTGGATCCTGGCCGATTCCCTGTGCAACTTGAACCACAACATGATCCACGGCGGACACCTGCTGGCGGTGGTCAGCCCTCTGATCGCCCAGGGCTTGCACGACGAAGGCTGGACCAAACGGGACGTCCAACTCTATCTGTACGAACGCGCCCGCATCCCCGTCGAGCGCGTGCGCCGCTACAAGGAACTGCGCTACGGGCGCAACGTAGAGGCCGGCGACCCCTATTTCTGGCCCAAGTGGCTGGACACGGAAGGCCCCGAAACCATGCTCCCGGTAGTCCGCGACCCGGACAACATCATGATCGTCGTCGCCGGCGACCCGGCCCGCTCCCGCTCCGCCTACTGCCCGCCGCGCCCCTACAACCGCCCGGTGTGCAAGCCGGTGCGGATGCCGGCATAGCATCCTCATACATGGATAAACCGGGCAGTGCGGGCCGTCAAATCCTGCGGCAGCAACGTGGTGCCAGTTGGCCAATTGTCCCGCCGGCCTGCTTTACTGTACTCTAGACCAAGCTTTATTGTCCCAATGGAGGCAAGGAAAATGGCCGCCGAACCGATGCCCGTATCAACAGAATCGCCGGAATGCCTGCCGACGGTAGCCGTATTGACGGACGATAATCAGCTCACCATCATCGATGGCGTCCTCGGCAAATTTCAAATTGGGGACTACTTTGAGGTCGCTATTGATGACGGGCGAATTGTGCTGACGCCTATTGAGCCGTCCCCGATGGAAGCCGTGTGGGCCAAAATAGCGGCTTTGGGGATAACCGAGGACGATGTGGCGGACGCTGTAAAATGGGCGCGCGGGCATTAGGATGTTATTGCAATTTGGTATTGAGTGCCCTAATTGCGGGACGCCGTTAGGTGAACCTCTGGTGGACACTGGAGTCATCAACACCCCTTTCGTCGGCTGGCTTGGGTATTCAAATATCGAGATGCCAACCCCGCAGACCCACGGCTGCGTCGCCTGCATACATTTGCCCTCAAATTGGGCTGAGCGTGTCCGGCCATTCTGTACACAAGACCGCGTTTGGACGCTGTACACGTCAGGCGGACACTACTGGCTTGACCAGCAGCGGCAGCCACCTTTCTGCCTGTCCAGGGAGAATAGGGTTAGCGCTATCGACCCGGCTAACGGCGCTGACGAACTGTATAGCAGAGAAGAACTGACCGCAGTCCTTGAGACCGTCACGCAGTGGCAGTTCGCCAGCACCTACTCGCATCCCAACGACCGGCACGATTACACAATCGCTAGATGGTGGGATGGCCGTGTCCTCTATGACAAAATCATTAAGTCGATGTGGAACCACGTGGAAGACGTATGGTTTCAACTGAGTGAGAATGACCGCCCCCGACGGTACAGCTCTTTCGTATCCAACGGTTGGCGGTACTGGTCCTTCCCGCCCGAACATGCGGGCATCAACCGTTGTGTGCATACAGGTTAGAGGAGAATCTGAAAATGACCACCAAGACTACCCTGTTCGCCCAAATCCTGCCGATGTTCACCGGCCAAACCGAGCGGGCTGCTACTGAGGCGCTACGGCATATCCTGGTACAGTCCGAAGCCGCGCGGGACGCTCTTGGACAGTTGCTAAGTACTGCCGGCGTGGAAGTAGGTTCGTTAACGCGGTTCCGAACGGAAGCCAGCGTCAAGGACAATGAGCGCGTTGACTTGGTTTGCTATGACGGATCTAACGCAGCACGGGTCTTCATCGAAGCGAAATTCAGGGCCGAACTTACTGACAATCAACCTAACACTTACCTCGAGGGCTTACCCGAGACGGGACACTCGGCGTTGCTATTCATCGTGCCAGCGCGACGTATGGGAACGCTGTGGCAAGAAGTGTGTAGTCGAGCGCAAATCGGGCACGAATTGGCTATGCGCTCCACTACGGGTGATTTGTGGAACGTCACTGCAAACGGCAACGGACGCAAAATGATGATGATAAGTTGGCGAGATTTGCTCCAATTTATGATCACGCAAGCAAGTACAGACGAAAAGGCGGTATCAGATATTCGTCAGCTGCTCGGTCTAACTGACAGGATGGATAACGAGGTTTTTCTACCAATACAACCGGAAGAAATCTCCCCGGAAATTCCGCAGCGGATACGCAGTTTGCCTCCATTGGTGGACGCCGCTATCGAACGCATGAAAGGACTCGGATGGCTGCGACCGGACAACAAGCGTCCCACTATTGACGATACAATCAACTACTACGGACGAATGATGGATTTTGCTGGAACGAGGGCTTGGTTTGGCGTCAATCTGGAATATTGGGCTCAGCGTCGTAACACACCCGTCTGCATTGAGGTTTATTCATCGGAGCAGTTGCCGGATAGCGAAGATTCCTACCGCCTTCTGAGTAAGATCAGCCAAACTTTTCCTGACACGGATGTAGACGCGGAAGATTGGCATATCCCGATTTTCCTGCCGGTGGGTGTGGAATACAACACAGTTGTGGATGAAGTAGTCAAACGGTTGCTGGCGATAGCACATCTCATCGATCCAAATGGCCCAACTTACAAGGATTAGCCCATGACCGGCCTAGAACGCGATTTCATCGGCTACGGCGCCAACCCGCCCGTCATCCAGTGGCCCAACAACGCCCGCATCGCCATCTCCGTAGTCGTGAACTACGAAGAGGGCAGCGAGGCGTCCCTGCTGGACGGCGACGCCTACCATGAGTCCAACAACGAAGTGCCGTCGCCCGTGCCGGCCGGCCAGCGGGATTTGTTCAACGAGTCCTTCTTCGAGTACGGCAGCCGCGTCGGCGTCTGGCGCATCCTGAAACTGCTGGACCAGCACAATGTCCCCAGCACCTTCTTCTGTTGCGCCGTGGCCATGGAGCGCAACCCGGAAGTCGCCCGCGCCGTCGTTGAGCGGGGGCACGAAGTCTGCGGCCACGGCTACCGCTGGGAGGAATACCACAACAAGACGCGGGACGAGGAGGCCGAGGCCATCCGCATGACTGTGGAATCCCTGGCCGCCACCACCGGCGTCCGTCCCGTGGGCTGGTTCACTCGCTACGGCCCCAGCGTCAACACGCGGGAATTGGTGGTGAACGAGGGCGGTTTCATCTACGACAGCGGCGTCTTCAACGACGACCTGCCCTATTACACCGACGTGAACGGCAACCCTTGGCTGGTGCTCCCATATAGCTTTGAGACCAACGACGCCCGTTTCTGGCGGGGCGGTCTCAACAGCGTCGGCGACTTCTACGAGTATATGAAGGACACCTTCGACGTACTCTACGAAGAGGGCCGCACCCACCCCAAGATGATGTCGGTGGGCCTGCACTGCCGCATCGCCGGCCGCCCGGCCCGCTCCCGCGCCCTGGACCGTTTCCTGCGCTACGCCCGCAGCCACCCCGGAGTATGGTTCGCCCGCCGCGACGAAATCGCCCGCTGGTGGCTGGAAAAATATCCTCCTGGTACTCTGTAGGGGCGAATAATCATTCGCCCCTACGGGTCCGCCGGTCGGCGCACGATATTTTTACCACTCGTTCAGCCGTATGACCGTGAAAACCGCGCCTTCCGCATCCTGGAGCACGGAAAAGCGGGCAAAGTCCATAAGGTCTCTGGGTTCGACGACAACGCCGCCGCCCAACTCTGTGGCTTTGGCGGCGGTGGCGTCAACGTCGTTGACTCCGAAATAGACGCCCCAGTTGGGGGGAACCGGGCCCCAATCCTCGCCAATCTGAATGATCCCGCCGACCATCTGCTCGCCGACCCGCATCACCCAATAGGGGAACTCTTCAACGTTTTCGTCGAGCTTGATTTCGGTCCCGAGCACGGTCTGGTAAAAATCTCTGGCCGACTCCGGGTCGGTGGTGGCCAATTCAAACCAGCACAGCGCGCCCGGTTCCATCATCACGCTCGCGCCGGCGTGGGCCACGGGATACCACAGCCTCAGGTAGGCGCCTTCCTTGTCCTGGATAACCGCCATTCGGCCTACCGTTACCCCTTCCATCGGCGTAACGTCCATGGGTCCGAAAGCGACGGTTCCTCCGGCAGTCTTGGCTCGCTCCACCGCGGCCTCCAGGTCATCGACGGTTACGTACACGCTCCAGTGGGCCGGCAGGTTTTCCTGTCCGGGGCCGGCCTCAGCGGACGCGCAGGCCGCCATGCCGTTGTGCGAGTACATCGTATAGACCATGTCCGGCCCCACCGGGTGGTCGTCGTAGGTCCAGCCGAAAAGGCCGGTGTAAAAATCTTTCGCCGCCTGGCCGTTGTGGGATAGCAGGTCAGCCCACGACGGAGTACCTGAGGGATAGTCGGTCATTTCGGGCATAAATCAGCCTCCGTGATTCTGGTATTCCTTACCAGCATATCAGGGCGCTTGCGCTGCTGTCCCCGCCTGGCTGTCATCAATTTCAGGCAATGGCCCGCAGCCAATAATGTAGGGGCGACCGGCCGGTCGCCCCTACGATGGGTCGGATACCATTCGCTCCGGTGGCTAGTCATCGGCGGGCACCGACACCTCGACCTTCGTGTCCTTGAACGCCGGCATCACCTCTTCGGCGAACCACTGGAGCTGCTCTAGGATAATGCTCTGTGGCGTGCCGACGGGCTGCCCGACCTGGATGCGCTGCAATCCGGGGTAGCGTTCTTCAACCCCTTTCAACTGCTCGATGATCCGCTCCGGCGGCCCGGCCAGCACGCTGCCGTTCTCGATGGCGTCCTGGATGGTCGGCAGGCCGGCGTTGGGAGCGACGCGCGGGTCGCTGATGTCCTGGATCTGCTGCTCGGTCAACCCCCGGGTCAGGCGCAGCGGGCCGAACATCTTGAGGTTTTCCTCGTAGTACCTGGCGCCGATGCCGGCGGCTTCCTCCACCGTGGGAGCAATGTGGAAGTGGAATCCGACGGCCAGATCCTCGCCCAGTTCGGCGTCAGGCTTGCCGTTGCGTCGCAGGGCATCCCGGTATCCGTGCATGATGCCGTCCATTGCGCCGCCCTCGGAGGAACCGCCGCCGATGACGCCCTTGATACCCATCTTGGCCATGAACTCCAGGGCGCGGCCGGTGCCGCCCTGGATGGGCTGCCAGCATTCCACGGGGAGGGTCTTGGGGCGCGGCACCAGGGTGATTTCCTCCAGATCGTAGCCGCGATAGGGCACTCCCTGGGGCGGGAAATTATAGTGCTTGCCCTGGTGGGAGAATGAACGCTCGTGGAACGCCTTGAAGATAACCTCCACCTGTTCCTCGAAGAGTTCCCGGTTGGCCGGCTGGTCCATCAGCGGGGAACCGAAGGATTCCACTTCCCGGGTGTGATAGCCGCGTCCCACGCCGAAGATCACTCGCCCGTTGGTCATCCAGTCGGCCATGGCGAAGTCCTCGGCCAGGCGCAGCGGGTGCCACATCGGCGCGATGTTGAAGCCGCAGCCGAACCGCAGCCGCTCCGTCACGTGGGCCAGGTGCACGATGAACATCAGCAGGTTCGGGATACACTCGTAACCCTCGGGCTGGAAGTGATGCTCGGCCATCCAGAAGGTGTCGTACCCGTACTTGTCCAGCGTCTGCGCGATGGCCACGCCCTTGTCGAAAGCGGTGGCCAGGTACTCATCCGAGTAGGTGCGGTCGTTGACCGCAGTGCCCGCATAGCCCACGTTCTCCATGTCAACATGGCCGGCGTACAGGCTGTCAAATGTGGTAATCATCGAATTCCTCCGGTGGTTCAGCCGCGCTGGCGCCCTAGGGGAGTTCGCCGGGGACGGGAACCATAGGTTGTGAGCATTGTAGGATAACCCGGCCGGCCGTTCAACCGCCGGCGTCGCCCCGGTAGCGTTCCTTTCAGTTGTTCACGCGTAGGGGCAATCCGCCTCCGGCGGATGGTTGCCCTGGTTGTGCGAGTGCATCCACCATTCCGGGAAATAAACCACCTGTATTACAATGTTGTCACATGACACCGGCCTCTTGCGCGCCCGCACATCCGTTCCCTAAACTATACCCCACGCGTAAGGCAGCAAGCCCAAGGCCACGGCCCATCTGCCTAAATCGCATCTGAATATCGGGTTCACAGGGGTTCAGGTAACACGGCCAACCGCTGCCACCGTACACGGTCGCAGATGCGCCTGTGGCGGACTGCACGTCGGATTTTCTGCACCGCTGGCTATCGCTCACAGGCCGGTAATTGCATTCCCCGGTACCGCATAGACCAGTACGGCGGGTGTAACCACCGCTGCGCGAGGGTTGCCCATGTGCCCTGCTCCGGCAGGACGCAGCCCAACCTTTCCTCACGGCCGGCGCAAGCCGCGCCTATTTACCGTCATTCCGGCGGAAGCCGGAATCCAGGTGGGGAAGGGTAGGGGGCGGTCATCAGGCGCAAACTCAGCTAGACTTTGCGCAATTCAAGCGGCGTAAGCGAGGGAGTCCACCATTCGGTGGTATAGGGTGACGGGGAGTTTCTGAGCGTCGGCGCTGGCTGCTCGACTTTGTACAATCAGGCGGCGTAAGCGAGGGTGTCGATCATCCTGCGGTAAACTCCGCGCGGGAGTTTTATCAACTCAGGGCCGGGCTCGGACGCGGCAAAAGTCTCCTGCTGTGCCCAGATGTGTCGTCGGACCAGGGCGATGGCGTCGGCGAAAGTGGGGTTGGTTTTGGCATACCATGCCGTGGTCCGTGGTAATATGCCGCCCTGCTGTTCAATCAAGACATCCGCCGTCAGGGTCACCAGGCTGAACAAACCAAAGAGTGCGGGGGTGGTTCTGGCGATGGCCCGCTCGGACCACTGGCGCTGGGTTTCCATACCCAGGTGAGCCCGCAGTTCCTCAAAGGTAACCTTCCGCCAGAGGCGGACCAGCGCAGCAGATACCACTGCACGATCTGCAGCGGGTCGGCGTCGATGTCGGTTCGATCATGAGATCAGAGCCGTCGGATGTGGTGGCACGGCAGGGGACCCATGGGGTGTCGGGATCGTCCAGTACCTCGGTGGGACTGGGCAGTCGCGCTCCCACCACCCGGGGCCGGCCGATCTGACCCGGTCGTCGCGGCGGCGCGGGCTGGTACAGGGACGCGTCCTTGCGCAGTTTGGTTATGACGACAATGGGGTTGGACATGTTCTGGCAGTGGAGCAGGAAATCACGCTTGGCGTAGCCGCCGTCGCACACTACCACCAGGTCCCGATCCGGCAACCAGCGACGCAGACAGTCCAGCATCTGCTGAGCGTAGTCGGCGAACCGCTTATGGCGACGCCCCTTCTGCCAGTCATAGCGGCCCGATGGCACCAGCGCGGTCAGGAAGGGCAACGCCCAGTGGCGGCCCGCCCACCCGACGCGGGTTAGCAACATCAGGCTGACCCATTGCAGTCCCGGCGTCATCACCACTTGGTCGTCCGTGGAGCGCACCGGGTCTCGGTACCGCCCTTTGGCCACAATCTTCCGGCCCCAGCGCCGCTCCACCGTCTCGTCGATGCCGAACACCAGCGGCTCGGTGGACGAACTCAGGCGGCCCACCACCAGCAGCAACAGCGCCCGGCTCAGTTGCAAGGGCTGCCATCGGGCCCGGTTGAGCACTTGGTGAAAGATGGCGAAGTCGCCGTGCTGGCCAATCCCCAGGATGCTCAGCGCGGAGGACACCGTGCGCTTGCCTGGCGAAAGGATCGCTCCCAACACCAGGAGCTGAGCTTTGCGCCAGGTCCTGCGGTCGAATAGATGCTCAAAGGGCAGCAGCAGGGTTACAATGACGACGGGCAGGGTAGGCATGCTCGACCTCTTGTAGTGATTTGGTCGAGCTTACCCTGTCCTTATAATTTTTCTAGTTTTTGTACAAAGTCGAGCGTCCGGTGCCGACGTTGAAAAACTCTCCGTTGCTATCCACAGGTGCCGGCGCACCAGGGCGATGGCATCCACGAAGGTCGGCGATCCGCCTCAGGCGGATCGTACCAGGCGGCGGTGCGCTGGGTGATGGGATGATGCTTTTGCAAGGCGTGGGCGGCCAGGGTGGTCCAGGAGAAGAGACCCAGCAGGATGGGGGTGGTGCGCGCAATGGCCAGGTCGGACCACTGGCGTTGGGTTTCCATGCCCAGATGGGTGCGCGCCTCCTGAAAGAGCCTGCCCCGTACTTGATACGTGGTGACTTCGAGTTGCCAACGCAACACAAACCACTCCAGGATCTGGGTAGGGTTCGCCGCCGGGTCGGTGCAGAGCAAGGCTTGGGGATCGAAGGCGCCGTGAGGGTCTCGGATCAGCACCCAGCGAATGATGACGGGCGGCTTGCTCGAGGGGTACCAGACGGCGGTCTGGGAGGTGAGTTCCAGCGTGCGGGTGGTGCCGTAATACCAGGACACTGCGGCGACGGTCCACGGCACGTCGGCCTGATCCAGGAGGGTTTTCAGCGGCGGTCGCCGGGGACCTTTCAGGGCTGGCCAGCCGGTTTGGCCCGGCGGCCGTGGTGGCGCTGGGGCGTAGGGGGCGGCGTCCAGGCGCAGTCTGGCGATGAGGGTCACCGGTTCGCGCAGCGACTGGCGGCAGTGGAGCAGGTCGAGCACTGGTAGCCGTTGTCTCCCACCAGCACCAGGGGACGATGGGGCAGCCAGCGTGGTTCGGCAGGCTCACCATGAGCGCAGCAGCATGACCATCTGCCTTGCCCAGTCGGTTCCGACTATGGCGGATTGGGTTACGTCCCGTCAAGTGGTGGAATAAGCGTCATCCTTGTTGATGTGGTTCAGGCTGCCGCCTCAAGGACGTTGGTTGCCGGTGTTGCCTCGGCGTCGAGATCGTCGGCGAATGTGAGGTAGCGCCGGCCTTCGGCCCATTCGTCGTGCTGTTCAGCCAGTCCGCCAGAGGCGGACGCCCACCAAACGCCTGGTTGCGGCCCGGTTGGGTAAGATGCCCACCACGTCGGTGCGACGACGGATCTCCTTGTTGAGCCGTTCCAGCGGGTTGTTGGACCAGAGTTTCTGCCAATGAGGTACCGGGAAGGCGGTGAAGGCGAGGATGTCGGGCAAAGCGTTTGCCAGTCCGCCTGAGGCGGAGGCGCTTGGGGGAAGTGTTCTTGCAGTTGGGCAATCACCCGGTCGGCCTGGGCGTGGACTTCCTCCGGTGAGAGTTGCTTGTAGATGATGCGCACCATGGTGGCCGCGCCGGGTTGGGATCGCTAGGGCACCCGGGTCAGCAGGTTGGTCATGAAGTGGGTGCGGTCCGCCTCAGGCGGATTTGCCGGCGCCAGTTGGTCTGCCTGAGGCGGACGACCACCTTCACGGACCTTCTGGGTGAGGGCGTCCAGCCACACGTAGGGATACGGCCCGCCGTCCAAAGGGCGACCCAGAAAGTTCTCCACCACCTGCCGCCTGGTGGACACGCCCTCCACGTAGGCCTGTTGGATCACCGCCAGCAACGCCTTCTCGCTGCGCCGCTTGGGCTCCAGTCCGCCATTGGCGGAGGGAAGTAGCTCCCTTCCCGTATCTTGAGAATGCGCAATTCCATCGTCCCCACCCGGGTGTCCCAATCTCGGCTGCGGTAGTCATTGCGGTGGGTGAGCCGGTCCGGGTTGCGTTCACCGTGCTGGGCGCCGATCTGCACTGACACCTCAGCGTCCCCCGTGTCGGGGCACGGGGCAGGCTATGATCCCCTCCGCCAGCACCTGCAGGGCTTCCCGCAGAAAGTCCACATCGCCGTCCAGGCCCCGCTTGCGCAGTAGTACCAAAAGGATGCTCCTATAGGTGTCAAGCCGGGTTGCTGACCATTCTCGCGGGCGTCTCCAGGTGGAAGAATATTTCGCGGGCGACGTACCGTTTGAGGCAGCGCATGACTTCCGGTTTGCTCATTCCCTCCCCGGTTCGACGGCGCATGTATTCTTTCGTTCGCGGGTCGCATCGAAGTCTGACGAGGACGATGCGGTGCCGCGCCGCGCCGCGTTGGCCTGGCGATCGCCACCCCGGTTGAGCCGATGCCGATGGGTCTTGCCCGAGGAAGCCGGTATCGGACACACACCACGCAGCGCGGCGAAAGCGGCCTCGGAGCGTAGGCGTTCCGGGTTGCTGCCGGCGGCAATCAGAAGGGTCGCTGCGGTGTCGGGTCCCACGCCGACGATGTTGATCAGGGTTGGAGATGCGGTGCCGATCAGTTGCGTCAGTTCGGCTTTCAGGTTGCGGATCTCCTCGCTGAGCTGATGGCGCCGGCAGGCCAGGGAACGGAGGGCGTACTTTGCCGCCGCCGTTGGATCGCTCAAACAACGCACTCGGAAACTCCGGCACCGCGCGGCGAGGGCGCGGATCGAGAGACCGTCAAGGGTTTCGCGCAGATCGGCCGGGGCCGTGACGATCCGAGCTTTCATCTGGTTGATGGCCGGGGTACGGGCTTTGACGGCGGAGTCCCTGGCGCTCTTGAGCATGCGGATCATCTCGACTTCACCCGGGCCCGACTTGGGAATAGCATCGGCTACTCCGGCCAGGACCGCCTGGGCCGCCATCTCTGCATCGGTGGCATCGCTCTTACCCTTCCGATAGCGGGTCGGCCGGTCGGGACGGTTGACCACGACGACGCAATAGCCCAGACTGGTCAGGAAGCGAGCGATGCCCGCGCCGTATGAACCCGTTCCCTCGATACCGAAGGCGTGAATTGTTCCCAGGTTGCTGGACCATCGCTCGAGCTCGCGATAGCCGGATGTGGTCGCTGTCGCGTACCGCTCTCCCCGGCGGACACCTTGCCGGTCGATTGCTACCGCCACATGCTGTTCCTGGTGAGTGTCGATCCCAATAATCACCCGCAGAGCTGCCCTATGTTGGTGATCGGTGACTTCCAGCATACCTGCCTCCCGGAGAGTAGTCGCCGGTCGGTTGAGCGGACAAGACTGCGATGGGGCTTTGAGCCACGCTCCGATTAGGTCACGGCTCACCGAGGCGGTCGGCGCTGTCTGGGCCACTTCGGATCGGGGACAGATCCTTTTGAAGGCATCTCCGCCAATCCATGCTCGGGTCAAACCCGGTACGAGATGGCCCAGGCAGATCATCGCAGTCCATGCTGTTCTGGGCCATCGCGTTCCTCCCGCATCGGGTTTGTGGTAATTCCGATAAGGATGACGCGGTGGCTGTCTCCTTGCCACCCGGTTTCCGTTACACCACCTCCAGGTACTCTACTCTGGCCGCACACCCTTTACCGCTCCGACGGCGCAGTGGTCATCAATCTGGTGCTCTATTGGGCCAGAGGGCAATGAGGACATGGATTCGTTGCGGTTGAACGTTCCCAAATTTATAATAGAACGCCCGTTCTTGAACGGAATTAAAAGCATCGGGGCCGTCTCCCCTGAACGAGCGACGGCCCCTTTGCGGCCTCGGTGAGGAGGCGCATGGTGAGTCTAGCACACGCTCAATCTGAGTACACTCCCGCTCGGAAAACTCCGCTTTTCGGCTCCCGACCCGGCCTGGGCCGTTTCGGCTCGCGCTTACCGCAGTGTCGCCCTGGGCTTTTTGTCTTCCGTCGCCCGCCCGGTGTTCCCGTCCGTGGTCCTCCTGCCTTTCTGAAAACCAAGCTGATTTTCACTTCCGGCAGGAGGCATGACGATGCCCACCCTAAAAAACACAAAAAAGGCCAAACTGGGCCCTTCGGGGCCCAGTCACCCCGGAAATCCGCCCACGAGCATAGGACCTCAAGCGGATGCTCATATGAACCAGCCCATCGCTGGCGCTGGCGCATTTAATTTTACCGCACCGGATGGCGCCGTGGAGCATTTTGCGGATCCCGGCTCTGACACCAATACCCCGAATTTTCCATTTTCAGCCACATACAGCAACGAAAACCCTTTGGGTGGTCCCAGTTGCCCTAATGCCCCGGAACATCGCTCTGTGTGCGTGATTTCGCGCCGTGAGTTCACCGATGTGACCGGCCGGCCGGTTCAGGTTCTCGTCCTCGGCGCCTTTGACGCCGGTATCCGGCGCGCCTGGGTGCGCAGCACCTTGGCCCAGGCTCTGGTGCCTGCGGAGCCCCCAGACCTGTCTTCCGGTGCTGCCTGCGCACTGCCGGACACGACTCCGGCCCTGGCGGCCTGATCGCTACAGGCGGGCATCCCCGCAACAGCGGAGATGTCCGCCGGCAATTTCCAACTCAACTCCAACCCTAACCCAAAATCGGAGGAATTATGCACGGTCAACAAACCCTGATTTCCCTTGGCGAGACCTTTGGTTCGCCCGACGCCTTCCACTCGATCGGCTTCCCGCCAGCAATGGACGTCGCCGTCTTGGACCATCCTCTTCAGGATGTTGAGGATGGCAACCGGCTCTTCGCGACGTTTAATGCCCCCGTGCGCTGCCGGGGGTCCTGGGTTCCGTCCCGCACTCCACGTAACGCACCGAAGAGTCGTTTGGCCCTGAGGGTTTGCCCCGTCACGAGGGTTTTGTTGTCGGGGTGGCCTTCGCCGACTTTGTCTTCGCTCTTGAGGATAGGCGTGCCCCACAACCAGTGAACGAGCCCGTCGTGGTTTGGCCCTCCAGTCAACCCCTGTCCGGGTCCGCGACTCTGCAGGTGCGTTTGTCCCCTGAAGGCTTTGACCCACTCCGTTCGGACCGTGAGCTGGGTTTGGGTGCTGTCGTCGTGATCTACGCCCGTCTCAGCACCCCTCAGCAGGAGGGCGAAGGCACGTCCATGGATACCCAAGTGGACGAGTGTCTGGACTTCGCCACTAAAGACGGCTTCTCAGTGGATCCCGCCAATATCTTCCGCGAACAATCGACCAGCGTGGACTTTGACCGCCCGTTGCTCAACCGACTTCGGTCTATGATCCTGAACCGCAGGGTGGACGTTATTTACGTTCACAATCCCGACCGTTTGGTCCGCGATCCCCTGGATCTCATGATCGTCATGTGCGAGTGTTCGGTATCCGGAGTCGATCCGCGTTTCGTTCACGTCGACTTCCCCGATACGCCGGAAGTGCGCCTCATGGCGTACATCACCGGATATGTGGCGCAACGCGAACGTCTCCAAATTTTTGAGCGAACCTACCGCAGGAAGCGCAGGACCGCTCTCGAGCGCCAGCGTTTGCCGAACGGAACTGGTGCTGGGCTCTTTGGCTACGACTACCACAAGGACACCAAGACACGGACAATCAACGAGGAGGAGGCCGCCGTCGTGCGGCGCATTTTCCAGTGGGCTGTCGAGGGTTGGACTTGCTATCGCATTGCGTTCAAGCTCAATGAGATGAACATTCCGACCAAGCGGGGTCGCCGTTGGCACCCTCGGGGCATCGAATGGATTCTCTTGACGGAGGCCTACACGGGTGTGCAGTTTTTTGGGCAGGAACGCTACCGGAAGATTTCCGAGCACAAGCGGGAGGTTACGGATCGCCCCGAGTCGAAATGGATCCTCATCAAGGGTTTTACCCCGGCGTTGATTTCCAAGACTGAGTTCGACACGGTCGGACGTCGTCTTGCCGCTCCCCAAGCCCACCACGTCAATGGCGAGCGGAAGTACCTGCTGACCGGTCTCGTTGTCTGCCCAAGCTGCGGGACTGGCGTCACTGGTACCTGCCTCGGCGCGAAATACCGTTACTATCGTTGCCGGGGTACGGCTAGGACGTCAACTCGGGACGCCATCTGCCACGAGGGCTATATCCCGGCCGATTTGCTGGAAGAAGTTGTCTGGAACGCTTTGGTGGACACTATCCGCGACCCCTCTGTCCTCGTCGCTGATCTGCAGGATCACCTCACGCACGGTGATGGCGACTTGGGTGCCAAGATGCGCGAACTCAAGCGGGAGATCTCCGATCTCAGGTCACAGCAGCGTCGCCTGCTCGAATTGTGGCAACACGACATGGTGGATCAGTACCTGCTTGAGACTCAGCTGGGGCCCCCGAAGGTCCGCTGTGATGACAAGGAGCAGGCGTTGCGCCTCCTTGAGGATCGGCAGCGTCAGAACGATGACGCTGCCGATGTAGCTGCCCGGGTGGAGGAGTACTGTCGCCTCATTTCAGAGCGGATCGACTCCTTGGATTTTGACGGCAAACGGGCAGCCTCGGCAGCCTTTGGCGTAAACGTTCAGGCCACCCGCCGGAATCTTGCGATTGCTGTACGGGTTGACCCAAATGTAACTACCATTGAACATACATCGGCATGACCACATGTACGTAACTGTCCGAATCGGCCGGTCGGAATACGCCGGGGCTTGATGAGTTGGTGACTTCGATGGCGACCTTGCCCCGGCCCAACACGTTGACGATATCCTGCAGATAGCGCACGTTGAACGCGATCTTCGCGTCTTCGCCGTCCATTTGGTCGATGTCCAGCTCGTCCAGGCTGTCGCCCACTTCCTCGGAACGGGCCGACACCTTGAGCTGCCCGCCCTCGGCATCCTCCTGGGGCATCATCTCCAAGCGTACGATGTTGCTGCCGTCCCGCGCGAATACCGACGCCGACTGAGTGGCCCTTTTCAGGTCGTCCAACTCCATCACCGCCCGGGTTTCGTAACGCTCCGGTATCAGTTGATCGTAATTGGGGAAGCTCCCTTGCAGCAACTGGGAGACCACCTCTACGTGTTCCAGCTTGAACAGGGCCTGGCCGCGCTCCGGGGACAGCGTGACCTTGACCGGGCCGCTCTGCTCAGAGGCCAGGCGCTGTATCTCGCTCATGGTCCGCGCCGGCACGATCACCTTGATCTCCTGTTCCACCGGCTGCGGCAGTTCTCCCTTGTACACTGCCAGTCGGAACCCGTCGGCGGCGGCCATCACCAAGTCCGACTCCTCCAGTTTCAGCTCCACGCCGGTCAGCACCGGGCGGGACTCATCGGTGGCAGCGGAAAACGCCACCAGTCCGATAGCGGAACGCAGCACGCTGGGGTCGATGTCGGTGGCCATTCCGGCGTCAACCTGGGGCACTGGCGGAAAGTCGGCGGCGTCGGCGCCGTTGATGCGGGTCACGGCGCGGCCACAGGAGAGGTGCAGCACATTCCCGCCTCCCATTCCCCCGTCGTCCCCAGGCCCCTGCAGGTCCAGGTCGATACGGTCGCTGGGCCGGGTGTTGACCCAATCCGCCAGTAGTCGGTGGGGCACCGTGATGGCGCCTTCTTCCTCGATCATCGCGCCAATCCACGTGGTGATGGCGATTTCCAGGTTGGTTGCCGACAGCATCAGCATTCCCTGGTCAGTTCGCAGCAGAACGTTCTGCGTTATCGGCAACGTGGAACGACTCGCCACCGCCCGGCCCACCACGCCCAGTCCACGAGCCAAGTTTTCCTGAAGGCACGACAGTTTCATCTCTAGCCAACCCAATACCGGAATTGCGCCGAATTATAGCATGGCGCTTCATTGGTATAATCGTAAGCCCCAAACGGAACGCGACGCATTTGTGTGCTTAGAGGCTGTTATGACTCAACTACTTTTCCTTGCTGATGCTTACCTGTCCGAGTTCGACGCCACCGTCGGAGACGTCACTGACGACGGCGGCGTGGTATTGGACCGCACCGCCTTTTACATCGGCGGCGGCGGCCAACCCTGCGACGTGGGAACGCTGACCGATGCTTCCGGCGCAGCGTATCGGGTCACCAAGGTCGGTCGCGCCGGCGGCGCCATCGTGCATATCATAGACGGCGACGCGCGCGCCGCGGTGGGCGCCCAACTCCACGGCGCAATCGACTGGGAGCGCCGTTACCTGCTCATGCGCACCCATACCGCCCTGCATATCCTCTGCGGCGTGGTGTGGCGCGACTACGGGGCGCTGGTAACCGGCGGCGATATGCAGCCGGGCCGGGCGCGGATGGACTTCGAGCTGGAGAATATGTCGGCCGAATTCGCCGAGGAAGTGGAAGCGCGCATCAACGCGGAGGTCGCCGCAGCCCGGGACATCGGCGTCGACTCCATGAGCCGCGCCGATGCCGACGCCCACCCGGACCTGATCCGCACCAAGATCAACCTGCTGCCCGCCGCCATCACCGAGGTCCGCACCATCAACATCCGCGGCCTGGATCTACAGGCCGACGGCGGCACCCACGTCCACAATACCCGCGAGGTTGGACGCATCAGCGTGGTCGGACACGAGAGCAAGGGCCGCATCAACAAGCGCCTGCGCATCGCGCTGGCCGAGACGGGATAACGGTCCGCCTACCGGATTGCAGCGTGCCGCGTTAGAATGGCGCGAACCAAAGATGAGAACCCCGAGCAAGCGGAGAGATGATCGCAAATGTCCACTACCGTAGTCGGCATTGATGTCGGCGGAACCTTTACCGACATCGCCGTCCTTCGGGACGGCGTACTCTCCGTTCACAAACTCCCTTCCACGCCGGCAAACCCGTCGGTGGGCATCACCACCGGCATTGGCGAAATCGACGTTGACATAAAGGCAGCAGACTTCATCCACGGCAGCACCGTCGCCACCAACGCCCTGCTGGAGGGCAAAGGCGGGCGCACCGCGCTGGTTACCACCGTGGGGTTCGAGGACGTCCTCGAAATCGGCCGCCAGAACCGCGCCGATCTCTATGACCTGTCTATGGAACGGCCCACGCCGCTGGCTCCGTGGCAACTGCGTTTCGGCCTCCCTGAGCGCATCGACTATACCGGCGCGATCTTGGACGACCTAACGCCGGAATCGGTGGAGGCGCTACTGTCATTGCTGACCGACGCTCAAGTCGATGGCGTCGCCGTATCCTTCCTGTTCTCCTTCCTCAACCCGATACACGAGGAGATGCTGGCGCAACGGCTGTCCGAACTCCCCAACAACCCGTTCATCTCCATCTCATCTAAGATACTGCCCGAGTTTCGCGAGTACGAGCGCACCAGCACCGTCGTCGTCAATTCCTACGTCGGCCCGGTGATGGAGCGTTATCTGACCCAACTGGAATCGGTGCTGGGGCGCGGCCTGCGCATCATGCAGTCCTCCGGCGGCAGCATCACCGCCCGCCTGGCCGCCGACCAGCCCGTGCGTACTATCCTCAGCGGCCCTGCCGGCGGCGTGGTCGGCGCGTTCTATACCGGCGTACAAGCCGGCTACCCTGACATAATCACATTGGACATGGGCGGCACCTCAACCGACGTTTCCCTGTGCCCCGGCCGTATCAAGGAGACCACGGCGGCCAACCTGGGCGGCTATCCGGTCAGCGTTCCGATGATCGAGATCCACACCGTCGGAGCCGGCGGCGGTTCCATCGCCCGTGTGGACGCCGGTGGCGCGCTGGTGGTTGGCCCCCAGTCTGCCGGCGCCGACCCCGGCCCGGCCTGCTACGGTAGTGGCGACCGTATTACCGTCACCGACGCCAACCTGACCCTGGGCCGGCTGCGTCCCGACGGATTCCTCGGCGGCCGCATGACGCTGGATCAACAGCGCTCTCAGTCTCTGATGACCGAGTTGGCCGGCGGCGTCGGCGCGTCAGCCACGGATACCGCGCTGGGCATCATCCGCGTGGTCAACTCCAATATGGAACGGGCCATCCGCGCCATCTCGTTGGAGCGGGGCTACGACCCCCGCGAGTTCACCCTGATCCCCTTCGGCGGCGCCGGCCCTATGCACGCCTGCGAGCTGGCCGCCGAGCTGGGCATCCCTCGCGTGCTGGTGCCGGGGCATCCGGGCATCCTTTCTGCCCTGGGCGTCGCCATCGCCGACGTGGTCAAGGACTACTCGCGCACAGTGATGCTGCGGGGCGACGACCTGGAGAGCGCGAGGTTGGAGGAGGAGTTCCACGGCATGGAGCAGCAGGCCCGCGCCGAGTTGGTTGACGAGGGCCTCCGCGCCGACGCCATGACGCCCCGCCGTTTCCTGGACGTGCGCTACGTAGGCCAGTCCTTCGAGCTGACGGTGGACTGCCCCCCGCTGGTCGAACCGGGCGATCTGACCGGCGACATATCATCCGACTTCTACCAAGCCCACCTGCAACGGTTCGGTTACGCCGATGCCGCGCTGCCCATAGAGGTGGTCAACCTGCGCTTGAAGCTGGAGCTGGCGATGGACAAGCCACAAATGGAGCCCGCCGCCAATCAGGGAAGCGACTCCGCGCCCGCCGTGATCGGCAACGCCGAAGTGGTGTTCGCCGACGGCCCGGTTGCCACCACTCTTTACAACCGCGACCTGCTGCAAACCGGGAACCGGATCGCCGGGCCCGCCTTGCTGCTGCAATTGGATACCACCATCGTCGTCCCGCCCGGCTGGACCGGCGATGTTGACCCCTACGGCAACCTGCTGTTGGAACCCGGCTAAAGGCTTTCCAGCAGGCGGATGAAGTCGGTTATCTGCTCTTTGCCGTGGTGAATCATGCCCTCTTCGGGTGGACCGCCGTAAAAGCGTGCGTGGAACCAGTTTGCCAATGCATAGTAAGTGTACAGAATCGCCGGACCGCCCTCGTCATCAACCAAGCGCATTACGACTTCCTCCAAGTCGCGGTGCGCACCGTGGGACCAGCCTCGACGCTCGGCGACAGCCTTGATGGCATGAGCAGCGGCTCCCCATAGTTTGTTACCGGCCTCTTCCATCTCCCCTCGGGCTACTTCATCATCCACCAATTCCAGAAAATGCCAACTCCGTTCTGCGTGGTATTCAACGGCTGTAGTCATTGCCTGCTCTCGCTCAACAAAGTCGAATTAATGTAACATCGTCTCCGCCAGACTGCAAAATCGTTTGCCGTCCGCTCCAGACTATCGGACTTTTTGCGATTATGACCACTCCATCCGTTTCCCGCCTCTCCGTGTTGGCTTGCTTCGCCCACCCGGACGATGAAGGTTTTTCTTCGGGCGGCCTGCTGGCGATGCTGGCGGCCGGCGGCGCCCGGGTCACCCTGGTCTGCGCCACCAACGGAGATGTGGGCGAGATCAGCGATCCCTCTCTCGCAACGCCGGAAAACCTGTGGCAGGTCCGCAAGCAGGAACTCCGCAATGCCATGGCCATCACCGGCATCAGCGACATCCGGTTCCTGGACTACCGGGACAGCGGTATGGACGGCACCGACGACAATTTGCATCCCAACGCCTACTGCAACGCAGACGACGATGCCATTATCGGGCAGCTGACCGGCATAATCGCCGAAATCAACCCCCACCTGGTGCTCACCCACGATCCCAGCGGCGGCTATGGCCATCCCGACCACAAGACCATGTGCAGCCACGCCACCGCCGCCGCGGAGCGCGCCTCCGACCCGGACGCTGCAACGCCGCTGCTGTACTACACCTGCTTCCCCCGCAGCGTGTTCCAGCGCATGTGGCAGGAGATGACCGACCGGGGCATCACCCCGCCCTTCGCCGTGGACGCCGTCGACACCCTGGGCACCCCCGACGAGGACGTAACCACCACCCTGGATGTTTCGGAGTGGGTGGAGACAAAGATAGCGTCCCTGTCCTGCCACCGCACCCAAATCTACGACGACGGCCCCTTCGAGCAACTTCCCACCGCCGTTGTCCATCGCCTCATGGGGACGGAATACTACCAATTGGCAGCCCCGACCGGAGCCGTAGATTTGCTGGCGGCGCTTGACGACCGTGGAGATTCGCAATGACGACGCAACGGAGTTTCACGCAAGACCTGGATAAGTTTATCGAGGCGGCCCTGTACATCGGCGAGCGGTCGGAAAACGACCCTTATTTCGGAGTGAGCAAGCTGGCAAGGCTACTTTACTATTCCGACTGCGGTGCCTATATCCTGCTGGGTAGGCCTATCACAGGCACTACCTACCTGCATTTTCCTCATGGGCCGTACCCTGAAAACTGGTATCAGGCCCGCATGAAAATGGAACAGTCTGGCGCCGTTACTGTGTTGCGCAACCGTCACGACCAGGGCTACCACCGCTATGGCCTGCTGACCAACCGGCCGGCCAACCGGGAAATGCTGGCGCCCGGGGAAATTGAGGAAATGGATGCGCAGTTGGAGCGATTCGCCGACTACAGCGCGGCGGCCATTGAGGACTACTCCCGATACGAAGCGGCTTGGCTTGCCACTGAGGACGGGCAGCCGTTGGCCTACGAATTGGCCGGCATCACCGCCCCGCCTTTGAGCCAGAATTCCACCCGTCGCGTACTGAAAGTCGCTGATGACGTCCGCCAGAGAAGCTGAGCCATACCGCGTAGTCCGCGGTCCCTCGTTCTATGTCGAGTGGGACGCGGGCGTAGCCTCAGGATGGCTCAACCCGATGGTGCATCCGGCGCAGTTAGAATACTTCATCCAAAATGTGCTCTCCAAAACTCCTGGCTTGGGACGTCCGCCAGAGGACGCGCCGGCGAACGCCCGCGTAATACGCTTTCCACGCGCTCCCGCCAGCAGTGAGATTATTGAAATTACCTATTCCGTAGTTGAAGACGACCGCCTCGTAACCCTGGAACACATCGACCTGATTCCTTGAACGCAGATAGGACGAAATCCACCATGCCCGTTGACGCCATCAGCCTGGAAGTCTTCAAAAATATGTTCATCTCCGTTTCCGAGGAGATGGGCGTGGCTTTGCAGCGCACCAGCTACTCCACCAACATGAAGGAGCGGCAGGACTTCTCCTGCGCCCTGTTCAACCCCGACGCCGAGATGGTGGCCCAGGCCGCCCACCAGCCGGTGCACCTCGGCGCCATGCCGGCCTCGGTGCAGGCCGCCTTGCAGACCTTTCCCGACGGCTTGCAGGAAGGGGACATCATCATCCTCAACGACCCCTACCTGGGCGGCTCCCACCTGCCCGACATCACGCTGGTCGCGCCGGCCTATATCGACGCAGATGGCGGGCGGAGCCTCATCGGCTACGTCAGCAACCGGGGGCACCATTCCGACGTGGGCGGCATGGCTCCCGGCTCCATGCCCCTGTCCACCGAGCTGTACCAGGAAGGCATGATCATTCCGCCCCTGAAGCTTTCGGATGGCGGGCGCATCAATAACGAGGTTATCGCGCTCATCTGCCGCAATTCCCGCACGCCCGACGACCGCCAGGGTGACCTGTCCGCTCAGATCGCCTCAATCCGCGTGGGTGAAAAACGCCTCAGCGAGATTGCCGACCGGTACGGCCTGGCCGAAACTCACGAGCACATGGACGCGCTGCTGGATTACTCCGAGCGGCTGACCCGCCGGCGCATCACCGAGCTGCCGGACGGCGTGTATCGCGTGACTGATTATATGGACGACGACGGACTGACCGAGGAGCCGGTGCCCATCACCGTGGCCGTGACGGTGGCCGGCGACCGGCTGACCATAGACTTCACCGGCACCGCTGAGCATCGGCCCGGCTGCATCAACGCGCCCCGCGCCGTCACCGTATCGGCCAGTCTGTACGTCGTCCGCTGCGTGGTGGGCGACGAGGCGCCGGCCAACCAGGGCTGCCTGCGCCCGGTGGAAGTCATCACTCCCCGGGGCAGCCTGGTGGATCCGCTGCCCCAGCGCGGCGTGGCCGGCGGCAACGTGGAAACCTCCCAGCGCATCACCGACGTGCTGCTGGCCGCCATGAGCCAGGCCCTGCCCGACCGGATACCGGCGTCGTCCCAGGGCACCATGAACAACATGATCATCGGCGGCCACGACATCTCCCGGGACAAGCCCTACGTCTATTACGAAACCATCGGCGGCGGCATGGGCGCACGGCCCGATAAGGATGGCGTGTCCGGCATCCACACCCACATGACCAACACCATGAACACGCCGGTAGAGGCGCTGGAGTTCGCCTTCCCGCTGCGCCTGAAGCGCTACGCCCTGCGCCGGGGCTCCGGCGGCGACGGCCTCCATCGTGGCGGCGACGGCCTGATCCGCGACGTCGAGTTTCTCAGTCCGGCCCGCGTCACCGTGCTGTCCGAGCGACGCCGCTATGCTCCTCCCGGCTACCACGGCGGACACCACGGCGAGCACGGCGAAAACGTCCTGCTGAAGGGCGGCTACGAGGAAATCCACCTGGCCGGCAAGGAAACCCTCGACGTGGAGGCCGGCGACATACTAAGCATCCGCACCCCCGGCGGTGGCGGTTGGGGCGCGCCAAATCCGTAACCGTCATTCGTGAATCCATAACCGTCATTCCCGCGAAAGCGGGAATCCAGAAAATGCCCGACATCACGAAAGCCGTCACCATTGCTGAAATCCAGCAGCAGGTCATCTCCTGTCGCGCGTGCCCCCGCCTGGTTGAGTGGCGGGAGGAAACGGCCCGGGCCAAGCGCCGCATGTACCGCGACGAGGATTACTGGGGCCGTCCGCTGGCCGCCTTCGGTGATCCCGACGCCCGCCTGCTCATCGTCGGTCTGGCCCCCGCCGCCCACGGCGGCAACCGCACCGGCCGGATGTTCACCGGAGACCGCAGCGGCGACTGGCTGTTCGGCGCGCTGCACCGGGCTGGTTTCGCCAACCAGCCTGAATCAACCCGCCCCGGCGACGGCCTGGAACTGCGCGGCGCGCTCATCACCGCTGCCGCTCGCTGCGCTCCGCCACAAAACAAGCTCACACCCGACGAGCTGTCCGCCTGTCGCCCCTACATCACCCGCGAAATCCAGCTGCTGGCCGACCTGCACGCGGTGGTGGCGTTAGGACGCATTGCCTTCGACGCTTTTCTCCGCGCTTGGGCCGCCGCCGGACGCACTCCGCCGGAGCGCAAACCGCCCTTCGGCCACGACGTGGCAACGCAACTGCCCGACGGCGGGCCGTTGCTCGTCGCGTGTTATCATCCCAGCCAGCAGAATACCCAGACGGGCCGGCTCACCGAAGCGATGCTGGACGCCGTGTTCACGCGGGCGAGGGAGGCAGTCCAACGTGCCGAGGATCGTCAGGGTGTATAGTGGCCCGCATGAGGATCCTGCACTTCTCCGACCTCCACATCGGCGTCGAAAACTACGGGCGCACCGATCCCAACACCGGGCTTTCCACCCGGCTGGGTGATTTCCTGGACGCGCTGGACGAACTGATCGAGTATGCGCTGGACAACGGCGTTGACCTCGTGTTGCTGGCGGGAGACGCCTACAAGGGCCGCGACCCGTCGCAAACCCACCAGCGGGAGTTTGCTCGCCGCCTGCTGCGTTTGTCCAACGCCGGCATCCCCACCTTCCTGCTGCCGGGCAACCACGACCTGCCCGCCGCCGCCAGCCGCGCCCACGCCGTGGAAATTTTCTCCACCCTTCAGGTCCCCAACGTGTACGTTGGCGCGCGGCCCATTTGCTATCCGGTGCCGACACCGGCCGGCCGCATACAGGTGCTCGCCGTCCCCTGGCCCTCCCGGGGCGCGATGCTGGCCCGCGACGATTCCCGCGGCCTGAGCATCGAGGAAATCCGCCAGGAACTGGAGCGCCGCATGACCCAGACCATCACTCAGCAGGCCCAGATGCTTGACCCCGACATCCCCGCGATTCTTGCCGGTCACGTAACTGTCAACGGCGCCACCACCGGCACGGAACGGTCCATGATGCTGGGCAACGACCACGTGCTCAACGTCAGCGCAGTGCAGCAACCGCAGCTGGAATACGTCGCCCTGGGCCATATACACAAGCACCAGGTGTTGCGCCCGCCGGGTGGAGACGGGCCGGCGGTAGCCTATTCGGGCAGCCTGCAGCGGGTCGATTTTTCCGAGGAGGACGACGAAAAGGGGTTCTGCGTGGTGGACATCGACCCGAAAGCCCCCCAGGGCAAGCGATTGACCGATTTCCAATTCCAGCGAATTGTAGCGCGACCATTCGTCACCATTGACGCTGCCGTCCCGGACAACGAACCCAACCCCACCGATTTCGTGGCTCGCGCCATCGCCCGTCGCCCGGTGGCCGGAGCCATCGCCCGGCTGCGGCTCAAGCTCTCCGCCGAGCAATCGTCTCGCATCCGCGATACCGACCTGCGGCCGGCTTTGTCATCCGCCCACTACGTCGCCAGCATCACCCGCGACATCACCGACGAAGCCCGGCGCCGGCCAACCGCCGAGCCGTCTGATCTTCAGCCCCTGGCCGCCCTGCGCCTGTACCTGGAAAGCCGGGGCATAAGTCCCGAACGCCGGGACGTACTCTTGGAACGCGCCGAGGCGCTCTTGGCCTCGGTTGATGGCGAAACCGTATCATCATGAACCAGGTTGTTTATGACGGCACAATTGCCGATGTGCCGGGCATCTCCGCCGGCCATTGGACGGATGCCGACGCCGCCACCGGCTGCACCGCCATACTGTGCGGCGATGGCGCGGTCGGCGGCGTGGCCGTGCGCGGCGGCTCCCCAGGCACCCACGAAACTGACCTGTTGGACCCCATCCGCCGTGTTGACCGCGTCCACGCCATCGTATTGAGCGGCGGCAGCGCCTTCGGCCTGGCGACCGCCGGCGGCGTCCAGCGGTGGCTGGAGGAAAGGCGCATCGGTTTTCAGACGCTGCACGGCTACGTACCCATTGTGCCGGCGGCTATTCTCTATGACCTGGGCGTGGGCAAGTCCGACGTGCGCCCCGACGCGGCGGCGGGATATGCGGCTTGCGTAGGGGCGAATAATTATTCGCCCCTACCTTGCGGCTCGGTAGGCGCCGGGACGGGAGCTACGGTAGCCAAGGCCTTTGGAATAGCCGGCGCGGTCAAGGGTGGTATCGGGTCGGCCCGCTGCGTGCTGGCCGACGGCGTATCGGTGGGCGCCGCGGTGGCCGTCAACGCCTGGGGCGGCGTCCGCGATCACCGTGACGGTAGTCTCATCGCCGGCCCCCGACGGCACGATGGAACCATGGCCGATCCGGTGGAGGTCGTGCTGACGGGCGAAGCCCTGGGGGAAAGGTTGCTTGGTCAAGAGCTCGGGCTCGTCAACACTACCATCGGCGTCGTCGCCACCGATGCCGCCTTGGACAAAATGCAGGTCAATTTCGTCGCATCCTCCGCCCACGACGGCCTCGGGCTGACCATCCACCCTTGCCACACGCCCAACGACGGCGACACGATGTTCTGCCTGGCGACGGGACAAAACACGGCCCCGGCGGACCTGATGGCCATAGTGGCGGCGGCAACGCAAATTACCGCGCTGGCCGTCATCGACGCCGTGCGGTCGGCCACTGGATTGGCCGGCGTGCCGGCGGTAAGCGAGTTGCAGTAATGTTTTCCATCATTCCCACTCCCCTCATTCGCTATTCCCGCCGCCTCACTCGTCATTCCCGCGAAAGCGGGAATCCAGAAACCTTCGCGCCTCTGCGTCTTCGCGTCTTTGCGTTAAATCTTCCAGTAAAGATACGATGCTAATGTCAACAGACGCCGACAACATCAGCATCGGTTTCGTAGGCATCGGTACGCTGGGGCGCGGGCTGGCGCTAGCGTTGGACGCGGTGGGATACAGCGTAGTCGCGGTATCCAGCCGCACCTGGGCAAGCGCAGAGTGGCTAGCAGAGCGCATTCACGATTGCACCGCCCTGGATACCGCACAGGAAGTAGCCGACGCCTGCGATCTGGTGTTCATCACCACGCCGGACGCTGCCATCGCGGAGGTGGCCGCCGCAGTCACTTGGCGGGCTGGACAGGGCGTCGTCCACTGCTGCGGCGCGGCGTCAACCGAACTGCTAACGCCAGCCGCCTCCGCGGGGGCAGAGGTAGGCGCGATGCACCCCTTCCAAACCTTCGCTGCCCTCAGCGAGCCGGCCGAGGCCGCCCGCCGCCTCTCCGGCGTTACCTTCGCCGTATCCGCCACCGGTTGGCTCGCCGACTACCTGCCGTCCCTTGCCGAATCTCTGGGTGGCAGCGCCGTCACCATCCCCGACGAGCTGCGCCCGTTGTACCACGCCAGCGCCGTCCTGAGCTGCGGCTACGTCGCCACCCTCCTCGACGCTGCCGTGAACCTCTGGACTCAGATGGGCTTCAGCGCCGATGACGGTATCCGCGCGGCCCTACCCCTTGCCCGCGCCACCATCGAAGCCATTGCCGCCGCTGGCCCCGCCAACGCCGTAACCGGCCCGGCGGTGCGCGGCGACGCCGCAACCATAGCCGCCCACCTCGACGCCCTGTCGCGCCACGCGCCGCATTTGGTTCCCCTGTACCGGGAGCTGACGCTGGCCTCGCTGCCGTTGGCCCGGGGGAAGGGAGTGGGGGAGGCGGAGCTGGCGATGTTAGACGCGCTGATCACGACTGCCAACGAGTGAAGGACGGTTTATAATGGAATCCCTGACCTGATGAATAACTGCCCCCGGCGGGCGCAGAGCGTTTGATGACAAGGAGACGATACAGATGGTTACTACAGTGCTATCTTCAACTTACGGACGCCCCGGCAATCCTGGGCAAGTTCAGGTGTCCTACATGAACGGATTGTACCGAGGCTGCGAGATTGAGGTAGCGGTTGGCTCACCGGGTAAGGGCGGTGCAGGTGGCCCTCCCGGTGAGCAATTCGACGATGTTCAGGACCCCTTTGTTCACCGAGGAGGCGCTGGCGGCGGGCGCGAAAATATTCCTATTATCAAAGCCTTCGAAATGTATGCGGAGAGCCACAAAGGTACGGAGCATGAACCTTTGCTTTTCACAACTCCCGGCATACATAAATGCAATTGGCCGTACAATACACCGACAGCTACCATTGTCGAGATTGGCCCCGGAGGGGGCGGCGGCGGCGGTGCTGGGGAGATTTTGCCTGGAGAAGATGGCGAAGACGGCCTACTAGGGGCGACTTTTGTCATCCCCACGTATATCCCACTACAACGGACGTGAGGTTCGCAAATTTGATAGCAACACACAGACGGCAGTGTTTCGTTTTAGGTGATTTCCATGCGTCGTCTGATGGAGCAAAAACGCTAGACGTATGGCGCGAGCAATTGGGAGAAACTCGATATAGCATTTTCCAAAATCTCAGGGGTTAGTTCCTTGAAGTATTCCGTTCTGTGGATGGGACGGTCGATTTTCCGCTCACCTTCCAGCAGGGTGATTATGTTCAGGTCAACCTCCGGGAAATACGACATCAGCGTGTGGGTGCTGGGGCTGCCAACTTGCGGGTCTGCCAGTGGTTCGGAGTACCCACCGCCAAGTTGGCTTTCCAATTGGAGCAAGCAGCACACCAAATTGGGATGCAGGGACTTCAGCAAACGAAAGTCCACTAAAATCCGCTTCAGCATCGCATTCTCTGTGTAAGACTTGCACTCCACTCCGATTGCAAATTCCCCGTCCACAAAAACGTGCTGGTCAACCTGCGCTCGGTAAAAATGCTGGTCCAGCCGGGCGTTGATGTAATCCCGGATTTCGTCCGGCAGGCGGTCAACATAGCCCCTTTGGACGGGCACTTGGTATCGTTTGACGTCACCAAAGGACAGCCGGCCGGCTTCACCGCCGCAGTCTGCCCAAGCCAATCGGATGATGTGCGGAGCCATTCCTTCAACAAGCTTGCCTTTGGCAGCGCGTATCACGCCGCCATACGCTCTATCCTCATCGTCGCGGGCCTCTTCCTCGATACCGCCAACCAGCAGGTTGTACGAGCGGATTAGCTCTTGCCTGGTCGCCGGCGCGTCTGGCGTCGTCATTGCTACAACCCTCTCAACTGCGTGCTGGCAAGTCTGGTCTCTGCGGTGGCGCAGTATTCCGGCGCAATGTCAATGCCCAAAAATTTGCGCCCATTGCGCCGTGCAGCAACGGCCGTCGTGCCAACCCCGTTAAACGGGTCCAGCACCGTATCGCCGCGGAAACTGAACAGGAGCATCACGCGCCGGGCTAGTTCCTCCGGGAACATTGACGGATGACCGAACTCTCGCATCCGCCGTTCCGGGGCAATTGACCACCTTGCCATGACCCACTCCTTGAACGATTCGGCGTCGATGTCGGCATTGGCGGATTTGCCGGGCTTCTTCAAGTTACCTTTGCAAAATACTTCCAGGAACTCCCATGTGTACTTCAGGTAAGGACTGGATGGGCTTTTCCAACTGCCCCACGCGGTGTACTTGCAGTTGTAGTTGTTCTTTTCCCACAGAATTTCGCCTTTCCAGATCAGCCGTTTCTCCATAAAGTAGTTGGAGACGATGTGATGGCTGGGAATGTAATCCGAGAACAACGGCTGTAAGTTAACAACGATGCGCCCGCCGAACTTGAGCACCCGGATGCACTCGTCAAACACGGCGAACAGCTTGGCGAAGTAGGATTCCCAGTCAGCGGCGTCTCCATTGGCGTCAGCATCGGATTGCTCGTAGCCCAGCCCGAAGTTGTAGGGCGGTGAGGTGAACACCAAATCGACGCAGTTGTCCGGCAGTTGTTTCAGTACCTCTTGGCTGTCCCCGCAAACGATTTGGTCCGTGAACGCTGCCGGCATCGGATTGTCTATGCGGCCGAATCCGTGGTCGTTGGCGTAGAAATGCTTGCCGCGACGTAGTTCCTTTTCTTTGCGCCCAACGACTTTGCGCTCGTCGTTATAGCCCACGTACAACCGCTTGTTGCCATTGACGCCATAGCTGCGGATGTTCTCCACCGACTGTAGTATCTGCGCCATTGCCCCGGCGTTGCCGTACTCTCCGGCAATGCTGGTTACTGCGTCGGACAACTCGCCCACATTGACCTGCCGCAGCCAAACCTCCAACCCGTCGTCGCCACAAAGGACGTGAAAGTCCTCCGGGTTGAACCGGCTGTTTAATGCGGCCACAGCTGCATCCGCGTTGGCGTCCAGCGCATCGGGCGGAGTGAATGTGATGCGCCGGTATTTTTCTGTTGTCATCGGTGCCTCCGCCTGGTTGCGAGCTACGGCTTGAGTCAGATACGTTCGTGCGTAGCCAAAATGTTTATCGGGTCATGTCCGGTGCAATACCCGATTGGGCCGGTACGCCGCGGAACGATCATCTGCAATTCAGTGCCATCGGGGAAGTTCCACGTTTTGGTGAACCAAATCTCAGTATCACCATCGTGGTACTCGACGGTAGCGCTGTCCAGCATAACCCGCAGTTCGGATCGTTTGTTGGACAGATCTGTCAACATCCGCAAGGCTGAATCTGCGTTCCACATATACGCCCAAGGTTCGTCGAACTGCATCACCGCAGTCCAGACATCCATACCCTTGGGCAATTCCACCAAGTCGTCCCTGAACGGGATCTCGCCATAGCAGAATTGCGCCGCTTCTTTGATAATCTCGGTGGTAGTCAGGTCAGACCAATGGTCATATGTTGGCATGGCAGATAATCCTCCCTGCTTGCAGTGCGGGCGCATTCTACACCATTGAATTTGTAGCGCGTAACGGGCGGCTGTCATCAATTTCGGTTTCGCCAGTCGGCGCCCTACCGTCGTGCGGGGTTATGCTAGACTCGCAGCATGACCGGACCGCCCTAACCGGACACGCAAGAGGAACATCGCATCATGGAACATAGCACGCCGCAGGATAGCGGGCCGGTGGCTACCTCAACCGCCGCCGACCTGGAAGCTGCCTTGCAAGAGCTGGCCGAGGTGTCGGATTATGCGGCAGAGGACGAGATCGACGTCCCCTCGGAGATTGCATCCGTCAATGCCGCGCGCTTGCTGGAAGCGATGTACGCCATTTCACCGCGGCGCTACGGAGTTTATCCGGCCCCTGGCGGCTACGTTGCCATTGACGCTCGCGGTCCCAACAACCGAGGAGTGGTAGTGCTGTGTGGCTCCGCTGGCGAGGCGGCGTGCTTTATCACCATCGACGGCGAGCGTCGGCGCGCCCGGTATTCTACGGCGCGTCAGTTGCCGGACGGTTTCATTCGTGAAGCGCTGGCCGACCTGGACGCAAAGCCCGCCCGCAGATATTGCGAGTTGAATTAAGTATTCCACGCTCGCGCCGCACTCCAGAGTTCATCCAGTCGCCGCCACCGCCCCAGACTGCTACAATCCACCCATCATGCCGACCACCATCAGAAAGCTGGCCGAAATGAAGCGGGCCGGGGAGAAAATCCCCATGGTGACCGCCTACGACTATACGGCAGCCCGCATCGCCGACGCTGCCGGCATTCCCATCATCCTGGTCGGCGACAGCTTGGGAATGGTGGTCCTCGGTTACGACTCCACTATACCGGTCACCATGGACGATATGGTGCGCCACGGGCGCATGGTGAGCCGGGGAGCCTCGGAGGCGCTGGTGGTGGTGGACCTGCCCTTCATGGCCTACCAGGTTGACCCCGCCGAGGCTTTGCGCAACGCCGGCCGGCTGATGCAGGAGGGCGGCGCCCACACGGTGAAACTGGAGGGCGGCATCGCCATCGCCGACACCGTTCGCCGCATCGTCGATGCCGGCGTGCCGGTCATGGGACACATCGGGCTTACCCCGCAGTCGGTGAACGCCCTGGGCGGCTACCGGGTTCAGGGGCGCACCAGGGCTGCCGCCCGCCGGTTGTTGGACGACGCCCTGGCGTTGCAGGACGCCGGCGCGTATTCGGTGGTCTTGGAATGCGTCCCCAGCCAATTGGCCCGCCTGATTACGGAGCGGCTCACCATCCCCACCATCGGCATCGGCGCCGGCCCGGACTGTGATGGCCAGGTCCAGGTGTTCCACGACATGCTCGGCCTCTTCGCCGATTTCGTCCCCAGGCACGCCCGGCAATACGCCAAACTGGCCGACGACATGACCGAAGCATTCCGCAGATACGCCGACGATGTGCGCAGCGGCGCATTCCCCGCCGAGGCGGAAAGCTTCACGATGAACGAACAGGTGCTGGCCGACCTGCTGGATGGGTAGGGTGGCTACCCGGGACGACCAACAGCAGGATGTGCACATCAGCGCATTCGATGTGCTGGTTCATCGCAGCGGCAAGTTCTTGGCGGCTTTTTACACCTGCTGGGCGGCGCTAACGGGATTGTTGAGCTACGCGCGCATTGTTACCGCGCAAAGTCCTCCGTTGGCGTGGCCGGAAATTGCTATAATCGTCATTGTTGCTGCCGCCGTGTGCGCTGCAATCTCGATCCCGTTGGCGTTCGCTTTCTCGGAGGCATACCCATGGTAATCGCAAAACTATGGCTTGATCGCGCCCGGCAGGAAGGCCGGCAGGAAACTCAACGGGCTTGGGAGACGTGGAACGAACGTCGCCTCGCTGCGGAGCGCGACGGCCGGCCTTTCACCGAACCACCGCCCTCGCACAACGGCGCCGCTAAAAAGGACGACAGCTAACCGCGTAAAGGAAAACGGCAAAATGCCCAGACTCGAAGGAAAAACCGCCATCGTCACCGGCGCCAGCCGTGGTATCGGCGCCGAGATCAGTCGCCTGTTCGCCGCCGAGGGCGCCCGCGTCATTTGCGCCGCCCGCACCGTGAACGAGGGCGATCATCCTCTGGAAGGTTCCCTCTCCAAGACCATCGCCGACATCAAGGAGGCCGGCGGCGAGGCTACGGCGGTGGCGGCCAACATATCCCTGCCCGAGGACTGCCAGCGGTTGGTCGAGGAAACCCGCAGCATCTATGGGCCGGTGGACGTGCTGGTCAACAACGCTGCCCTCACCTACTACCTGCCCATCAAGGACTTTCCCGTCAACCGTTGGATGCGCTCCTGGGCGGTGAACTTCCACGCCCCGTTCATCCTGAGCCAGCTCGTGCTGGGCGACATGATTGAACGCAAGTCGGGCAGCATCGTCAATATTTCGTCGGGCGCGGCGGTCGGTCCGGGCCGCGGGCCCTACACCACGCCGGCCAACAACGGAACCTGCTACGGAGCGGAAAAAGCGGCGTTGGAACGGTTCTCCCAGGGCCTGGCCCAGGAGGTGTACGAATACGGCATATCCGTCTCGGCGGTGTCGCCGTCGCTGGTGGTGCCCACCCCCGGCACCGTATTCCACCACCTGGTCGAGGGCATGGACGACCCCCGGGGCGAGCCGCCCGAACTCCTGGCTAAAGCCACGTTGCTCCTGGCCTCCGAGCCGGCGGACAAGGTCACCGGCCGCGTCTGTTACAGCCAGCAAATCCTCCTGGAGTTCGGCTGGATTTCCGAGGGCCGTGGCTGGGGCGTGGACGATACCAGGGGGCCGGGCAGCGGCTACAGCCAAATCTGACCCGCGCCGTGATAAGATAGCCGAACCCACCGAGCCGGAATAACCAATGAAACGTTTGCTGCCGATTATCGTCGTAGTGGCCGCAGTCAGCGCTTTGCTAGCCTGTCAATCTGAACCTCCTCAGCCGCAGGGCATTGGCGCGCAGGCGATGGCGGCAATGGCCGGGCCGGACGACACAGCCATGGGAACGGTCACGCTGACGCAGACGCCGCATGGCGTGCTGCTCGCGGCGGACGTCAACGGACTTGCTGCTGGAGGGCATGGCTTCCACATCCACGCCGTTGGAACCTGCGCGCCGGACTTCGCTGCCGCCGGGGACCATTTCAACCCCGGAGACACCGGTCACGGCCTCAACCATTCCGGCGGTTTTCACGCCGGCGACTTGCCCAACATCTACGCCGCCGCCGACGGTTTCGCCCGCGCCGACTATTTCACCGACGCCGTTACCCTGGACGCCGGCGCCGACCATTCCATTTTTGACGCCGACGGCTCCGCCATCATCATCCACGAAAAACCCGACACCTATGGCGCGGACCCCGGCGCCGGCGGGCGCGTGGCCTGCGGCGTTATCCAGCGTAATTAACCAACTCTTTGCCTACATCGGTTCTGCGACGCGCACCACAGGAGAGTCACGATTATGGAGTTCCAGTTCAGTACCGAAGATGCCGCCTTCCAGAGCGAGCTGCAACAGTTCATCGCCGAAGAGTATGTCCCGGAATGGGAATTGGGCGAACGGGGCTCCGGGGAGGAGAACTGGGAGCGTACCCTTGACGTGCGCCGCAAACTGGCCGACCGGGGCTGGCTCACTATGCACTGGCCGGAAGAGTACGGCGGCCAGAAAGCCTCGCCGGTGCGCACCGCCATCTTCAACGAGGCGATGACCTATCACCGCGCTCCCGGCCGGGACAACTTCGGCGTCCGCATGATGGGCGCCACCCTGATGATTCACGGCACCGACGAGCAGAAGGCCGAGCACCTGCCCCCGGTGGCCAAGGGCGAAGTCCAGTGGTGCCAGGGCTACAGCGAGCCGGAATCCGGTTCCGACCTGGCGTCCCTCAGCACCCGCGCCATCCGCGACGGCGACGAGTTCGTCGTCAACGGCAGCAAAATCTGGACCTCCATGGGACACCGGGGCGACTGGATCATGCTCCTCACCCGCACCGATACCGACGCGCCCAAGCACCGGGGCATCAGCTTCTTCCTGGTGGACATGAAGACCCCAGGCATCGAGGTACGCCCCATCATCAACATGGGTGGACGCCACGAGTTCAACCAGATCATATTCGACAACGTCCGCGTCCCTGCCCGCAACATCGTCGGCGAGGAAAATCGCGGCTGGTACGTCGCGGTAACTCTGCTGGACTTCGAGCGTTCCGGCATCGACTACTCGGCGGCGGCGCGTCGTCACCTGGACGACACTCGCCAGTGGGCCGACGGCATCCGGCGCAACGGTCAACCTCTGAGTAACGAGCCGTGGGTCCGCAACGCGCTGGCTGACCGCTACATCGAGTGCGAAGTGGCCCGCCTCATCGCCTACAACGTGGCCTGGATGCAGGGCGAGGGCTTGGTGCCCAACAAGGAAGCGTCCATGTCCAAGGTCTTCGGCAGCGAAACCGTGCAGCGCACCACCGCATCCTGCCTGGAAGTCATGGGCATGTACGGCGGCCTCCGCGACCAGAAGTGGACGCCCATGGAAGCCGATATGCAGGAGCATTGGCTGCGGGCCTTCTCCCACACCATCGCTGCCGGCACCAGCGAAGTCCAGCGCAACATCATCGCCAGTCGGGGGTTGGGGCTGCCGCGCGGGTAGGAATGAGACTGCCCAATACTGAAAGTGCCCGCGTCGAACCGGCCAAAATCACGAGATACTTGCTTTCGTTGGATAGTGAGCGCGGTAGGAGCAAAGCCAAGTTCTTCATGGAGTTCGGGTTTAACCAGGATGAATGGCAGCGCTTGGCGGACGCTCTGCTGGTTCACGGAGGCAGCCACGAAGTCGCCAGCTTCATTGAAACTCAACACGGCATGAAGTTCACCGTTGACGGCGCACTGCAAACTCCCGACGGACGCAACCCCCGTGTCCGGACCGTTTGGATGATCTATCACGACTCGGATGAGCCTTGGCTGATTACCGCTCTCCCAAGGCGGAGATGAAGTATGTTGCAGGAATTTGAACAAATTACGCTTACTGCCGACATACCGGATGAGGGCCTCAAGGCCGGCGATGTCGGTACTATCGTACATATACACCCGCAAGGCGCGGCCTACGAAGTGGAGTTTTTCTCCCCGGCCGGCAACACTATCGCCGTTGCCACGGTGGAGAACTATCAGGCCAGGCCAGCCGCACCGGACGAAATAGAGCCGCTGACGGTACTGTACAACTGGGTGAAAGACGGCATCGCCGTCCTAACGCTGACCAACCCCAAAAAGCGCAACGTGTTGTCATCGCGCACCCTGGCGGCGTTGGAAGAATGGCTGGATTGGATTGCGAAAGATCCTGGCGCCCGCGTCGTCGTCATCCGCTCTGAAGGCCCGGTGTTCAGCTCCGGTCATGACCTGAACGAACTGGTCAATGGTGACCAGGAAGATTATACAGCGGTGTTCGCGGCCTGTATGCGGGTGATGGAAGGCATCCGGCTGCTGCCCAAGCCGGTCATCGCCCAGGTGCAGGGACTCGCCACCGCCGCCGGCTGTCAACTGGTGGCAACCTGCGACATCGCGGTGGCCGCCGACACCGCCGCCTTCGCCACGCCCGGCGTCCAGATTGGCCTCTTCTGCACCACGCCGGGCGTCGCCGTAGCCCGCTCGGTCATGCCCAAAAAGGCCATGGAAATGCTGCTCACCGGCCGGCCCATCTCCGCTCAGGAAGCGTTGGATTTCGGCCTCATCAGCCGGATCGTCCCGGCGAACGAACTGGAAGATCAGGTCATGGATTTGGCCAAACAGATCGCGTCGGCCAGCGCGCACACTCTGGCATTGGGCAAAGCCGCGTTCTACCAACAGATCGAGATGGACCGCCCCTCCGCTTATCAGTTCGCCAGCAAGGTAATGGTGGACAACCTCCAGACCGACGACGCTAAAGAGGGCATCTCGGCATTCCTGGAAAAGCGGCAACCGGTTTGGACCACCTGACAATCACCGGGGGAATCATGGCATTGAAAGAATTCATCAAGGAGTCGTTTGACGCCAACTGGGAGTGGCTGGTCCGCTACGTGGACGGCCTGACCCAGGACGAAATCGAGTTCACCCCCAACGAGCAGTGCCATTCCATCGGCTTCATCGTCTGGCACTACGGGCGCGCGCTGGATATGTGGGTACAGTCCCTCGCCAAGCAGGAGCAGCAACTCTACGAGCGCGAGTGGGCCGAACGCCTCGGCTTCGCCCCCGAACCGATGAACGTCGGCTTCGGCTATACCGTCGAAGACCTGACCAACTGGAAATGCCCCGACAAAGCCCTGCTCATGGAATACGCCGACTCCGCTCGCAACAACCTGCTGGACTTCCTCAGCCAGCACGACGACGAATCCCTAATCAACACCCAGATGACCAACCGCCGCGGCGAAAGCATGGCGGTGGCCGATATGTTCCGCCTGCTCATCTGGGAGGTCAACCAGCACGGCGGCCAGGCCGGCTACCTGCGGGGTATGCAACGAGGTCTCAACCAATAGACAATCACGTCCGAACAGAGTAGGGGCGAATGATCATTCGCCCCTACTTTCGCTGTCACCTTCGGAGGCATCATCATGGCTACCAGCACCCTGCAATACCGCTACAACCCCCTCCACCAGGACATCGTCTGCTCCGAAACCGCCATTAACGACCTGCCATCCGTGGTGGACAGCCTGGGCGCCGGCCGGGCCATGATTACCTGCGGCCCCACCATCCTGGCCGCCTGCGACGTGGTGCCCCGGGTCCAGGAAGCCCTCGGCTCCCGCTACGTCGGCACCTACTCCGGCGTGCTGCCCCACTCGCCAGTGGATACGGTGGAGGCCGGCGCGGCCATGGCCCAGGAGACCCAGCCCGATATCTTCATCAGCGTCGGCGGCGGCAGCACCCACGACACCACCAAGGCCATTGCTACGCTCCTGGCCGAGGGCGGCGACATACGTGACTACGCCATCATCTTCGAGCCGCCGGACAAGGTCACCATCCCGCCAACCCCATCTCCCAAGCTGCCCATTCTCAGCGTCCCCACCACCATGGGTTGCGCCGAGTTCAGTCGCGGCGGCGGCGGCATCACTGATCACCAGCAGGGGCGCAAGCTGAGCATCGCCGGCGACGGCGTGACCCACCACACGGTGATAATTGACGGCCAGGCGTTGGCGACCACTCCATTGCGTATCCTGGTGTCCACCGCCATCGGACAGCTCCGCATCGCCATCGAAACGGTCTATTCCACTGGACATAACCCCATCGGCGACGGCATGGCCCTCCACGCCATCCGCCTGCTCTTTGAAAACCTGCCCCGCTGCCAGGACGGTGACATCGACACCCTGCTGGCCACCAAGACCGCCTGCGCCATGGCGTCTCTAGCCTCTTTCGGCGGCCTGGGCCTGAACACCGCCACCTGCCACCATGTAGGCGGCCTTTACGATGTGCCCCACGGTGAAGCCAACGCCATCCTGCTCCCCCACTCCATGCGCTACAATCTGGACGCCTGCGCCGACCGCCAACGGCTCATCGCGGAGGCCATCGGCGTCGCCAGCAGCGCCATGACCGACGAAGAGGCCGGCTTGGCCGCCGCCGACGCGGTGGACGAGCTATGCCGTCAGCTGGAGTTGCCGCGCACGTTGCGAGAGGTGGGCGTCCCCGAGGACGGCCTGGAATACATCGCCACGGCCACCCTACAGGACCGCAGCCTCAGCACCAACCCCAAGCCCGTCACCGACGCCGGCCCGATCATGGAGGTGTTGCGGGCCGCTTACTGAGCCAGGGCGGTTCTTTACCGGATATCGCAGTTTCCGAGTTGTGCATATAATCGCGAAAAGGACGCTCCGGCGGTTTTGGGAAACCCACCCAGATGCCGAAGTCGCCTTGCGAGATTGGCACCGAGATGTTGAGCGTGAAGATTGAGCAACGCCGGCGCATCTGCTCCAGCGTTACCCTAACGCCAGCATCGTCGGACACGACCGGGCGGTTTTCCGAATAAGGGGCAACAATTACCGATTGGTAGTCCGAATTTTCTATCCGGCGCGGATCGTGTACATCCGGTTTATTGGTACCCACGCCGAATACGACAGGATCGACGCGTAGAGGTATGATATGACGATTGCGAAACACATACAAAACGAACAGGAGTACGATGCGGCTTTGGACCGCGTTACTGCACTCATGGATGATCTATCAGGACCGGACGGTCAAATCGACGACCCCAACCATCCCAACCGGATTGAACTGGACGCCTTGGTCGCCTCCATTGAAGCGTACGAAGCCGTTCACCACCCCATTGAGCAAACCAATTTCGTTGCTATCAGTGAGCGCTAGCAATACAGCTTCTGCATCGTTGAATCACAAATTCTCAATTTCCACCGCCTCTACCGCCTCGGCCAGCTCAAACCCGAACACCCGCGAGTAGAAATACAGCTCCGCCTCCAGCGCCCGCTTGATGTTCTCGGCGCGGCGGAACCCGTGCTGCTCCCCCTCGAAGGGCAGGTACGCGCAGGGCAGGCCCTTGGCCCGCACCGCCTCGTACATCATCTCGGCCTGGTTGGGCGGCACGATGCGGTCCTCCAAACCCTGTAACAGGATGATGGGGCACGACAATCCGTCGGTGTGATTGATTGGCGAGCGCAGCCGGTAGGTATCGGCCCCCTCGGGATACGGAGCCACCAGCCGGTCAAGATACCGCGACTCGAACTTGTGCGTATCGGCGGCCAGCGCGGTCAGGTCGGATACGCCGTAGTAGCTGGCGCCGGCGGCGAACACGTTGCGGAAGGCCAGCGCGGCCAGCGTGGTGTATCCGCCGGCGCTGCCGCCCCGGATGGCTAGCCGCGCGCCGTCGGCCCGGCCCCGATGCACCAGGTGCAGCGCGGCGTTGGCGCAGTCGTCCACGTCAACGAGGCCCCAGTTGCCGTTGAGCAACTGCCGGTACGCCCGTCCGTAGCCCACGCTGCCGCCGTAGTTCACATCCACCACCGCAAAACCCCGGCTGGTCCAGTACTGGATCGATAGATCCAGCGCGCCGGACGCAGCGCCCGTTGGCCCGCCGTGGCTCAGCGTCAGCAAAGGCGGCAACTGTCCCGCCGGCGCCTGGTAGGCCGGGTTGCGCGGCGCGTAGTAGAGGGCATAGGCCGGCCGGCCGTCGGTGGACGGAAACTCAATGGTCTGCGCCGGCGATATGTACTCCGAGGAAACATCCACCGACGCCGACTGCCGCAGTGTCTCCCAGTTCCCATCGCGCAGGTTCACCCTCACTAGCGAAAGCGGCCGGGCGGCATCGCCGGCGATTACGATGGCGGTATCGCCCGACACCGCCAGGTCGCCCCGACCCATCTCGCCGGCCGGCACATTTAGCGGCGTCAGTGTCCCAGCATCCGGGTTGATCAGATTCAGCGACCAGGCCCCCCGTCGGTTGACCGCGCACGCAATCTCGCCGTTCCCGGCGAACCCGTAGGTCCGCGATGCAAACACCCACTGCGGCCTACCGTATTCAGCGTCGTCGGGATGCAGCGCCTGCTGCTCTCCATCAACAACGCGATACAGGTTCCACCAGCCCGTTTCTTCGGAGACGTAGTGCAGCGCTCCGTCGGGTGACCATTCCGGCTGAAATACGGAGAGACTCTCCCCGCCGGCAACCAGTGTCGCCTCGCCCAGAGATCCATCGTCAAGCACTGCGGCAGTCCACAGGTGGGTCCCGTCCCAGGGCATGTTGGGATGGTTCCACGACAGCCAGGCCAGCGTACCGCCGTCGGGGCTGAGCCGGGGCGACGACACAAAATCCCACCCGTCGAACAACACCGTCTGCTCTCCGACACCGTCGGCAGGCACGGCGGCGATGGCGTTCACGATGTTGTCCGAGTCGGAATGATCCTCCCGCACGCAGATCAGGCGGTTGCGACCGCGATCCAGCACGGCGTCGGCGTAGCGGAGCGGCGCATCGGGCGTGATCGCCTGCGGTTCGCCCCCGACCTCCATGCGGTAGATGCGCTGATCGTCGAAGTTAGAGAACCACACCGTGCCGCCATCGGCAATCCACGCGCCGCCACCGTACTCGTGGACCCGGGTCCGCGCGTTGAACGGCGGCGGGTTGATATCGAATACCGCGCCGTCCGATCCTCGGCGGACGATAACATTGCGCCCACCCTCCGAGGGCCGGGACTCGGTCCACAGGATGGCGTCCCCGTCGATGGTGACGCTGCTGATGCCGATCGATTCCGCCACAATGGCGTCGGCAGTGATGGGCGAGCGCCACGAACCATAGGGCGCGACAACAGGATTGGCGGTAGTCAAGGCTCAATCTCCAACCTAGGCGACATCACATCCTACTCTTCAAACTACTGTCCATGCTACTTAAAGTCTGTATATCAACGGCCATTTTCGCATTAGGATAGTTGCCATGAACCCTGAGATTGTACGCAAGACTTTCGGGGCCAATGTCAGCAATCGACGGCGCATCCTCGGCTTATCTCAAGAGCAATTAGCGGAGAGAGCCGACCTTCATAGAACCTACATTGGTTCTGTAGAAAGAGGAGAACGCAACGTCAGTCTGGTCAACATGGTCAAAATCGCCCGCGCTTTAAACACCATTCCCTCGACGCTTCTGGATGGCATATCATGACAAGTCCGTACACCGGAATACCAAAACGGCAATGGCCCGCCAAGACCAAATCATTGGTCAAAGAGCATCCTTTGAACCAGCAACAAATTGTGAAAGTTGTTCTTGGATGTTGGAACTCTATTTTTGAGTCGCAGATCGGAGGCTTAAGAATCGGGCAAGATATTTCCCCTACACCTCAGGCCATGGGACTCTTTTTGCACGAACTGATACCGCATGAACTGCAAACCAAATATCCAAAGACATGGAGAAAGAACCAGAACAAGGACGAAAAAGACATCGTTTGCATCAATCGCGACAGATATTCCGTCGAGCTGAAAACTTCGTCCCACAAGGATCAAATTTTTGGTAATCGGAGCTACGCTCAACAACCCACGAACTCAGGGAAGTCAAAAGCAGGGTACTTCATAGCCGTGAATTTCCAGAAATTCAGCAGTGCCAAAAGTGCGCGTAGGCCGGAAATAATCCGTATCCGTTTTGGGTGGCTAGACCATACTGACTGGATTGGTCAAACTGCCGCATCTGGTCAACAGGCACGTCTGTCCACGGAAACTTATAAGAACAAGTTTGTTACCCTGTATGAAGCATGAGCCTTATTGAAACAGGCGAGCATTCTGTGCACAAGCGTCTAGGCGATTGCTCGCGATATCGATGTACTTGGGCTCAATTTCGAACCCGACACACGCTCGTCCAGTGCGTAAGCATACCTCCGCGACTGTCCCGGACCCCAAGAATGGGTCCAAAACCAAATCTCCGGGATTGGTGCAACCCATGACGATTCTCTCAATCACGGCCACCGGAAATTGCGCTGGATGTGCGGTTCGTTCTTTAGAACTGCGGTTTCTTCCCGAAGTGACTTTCGGAATCCTCCACACATCAGTGGGATTTTTGCCTAGAGGGTGACTCCGAAGCTTACCGTTCTTTTTCGATTTAGGGTACTTGACATCTGGATCACGTATCGCGTCCAAGTTGAATGTGTACCTGAGAGGATCTTTCACGTACCATAAAAACTTTTCATTCCTGGGAGAGAATGTCTTTCGCGCGGTGACACCCGCCCCGTAGTTCCATACTATTTCTTGCAACAAGTAAAATGGAATATGCTCCCAAATCAAATATGATATCGGAATCGCTTTGGCTCGTCCGCTGAGCTGCAAGTAACCGACGTTAAGCCAAAATGCTCCTGATGGAGCGGTAATGTCGAATACCGCATGGATCCAATCTCGGGACCACGCAATGTATTCTTCAATACTTCGATGGACTTCGTACTCCTTACCGATGTTGTAGGGAGGCGATGTGACTGTCAGGTCAAATGCTGCGAAATCAGTCTTGGCCAATGCGCTCAAGTGCTTAATGCAATCGCCACCAAAGATGCGAATGCCGGGAGCGCGATAACTCGCCTCTCCCAACTCACGTTCGATGGCCGAGACCTTCGATTCCAGATCATCCAACATGCGGCCGCGGCGAATGCCCGTAACTAACCGTTCGCTATGCCCAGCCGCGCCTAGAACCGCGTCTTGTTGGTTGATATGCTGCTCAAACATGAGATCAAACTCGGCAACAAAATGTTTACGCCTTGCGATTTTAGGCGGGTAAGTGCAATAGGTCAATCTGTTTCGAGGCGAGTCGCCTATGCCATTGCCGGCATCGCATCTTGGGCGATGGTTTATGTAGGCACGAATGCCCCAGACATTTTTGTATGATTTTGGCAATCCACACCACCGGAGGTCGGCCCTATGACTACGCCCGGCATCCCATTGGCCCGCGAGGTGGGCCGCGTACCCTCGTCCACCGTTCCCCTGGGCCGCGATGAGGAAACCCGTTTCCAGCACATCATGGATCAGGCCGTGATGATCGACGTTCACCAGCACCCTTTCGTGCTGCCCGACGACATGGACCTGTTCATCGAGTTCCTGCGTACCAACGACCGCTATCATTACGGCTACCAGGCCGTGCAGGCCGGAGGGTGGTCCACGGTCACCACGGCCAGCGCCTTCAGCGGATTCAAGAGCACGACGGATATGTCCTTCATGGAATACGAGGACATCGCCGCCGAGGTGGGCGGAATGCTGGCCGACGTGGCCCAGCAGGACGACGTGGTCCGAGTGACCAACGCCGACGAGATCCTGTCCGCCCGCCAGCAGGGACGGATCGGCTTCCTGCCCACCCTGGAACACCTGGCCATCGGCAACCGCATCGAGCGGGTGGACGCCCTGTACGGCATGGGCGTGCGCCTGGCCGGCATTACCTACAACCGCCGCAACTTCATCGGCGACGGCCAGACCGAGCGCAACCCCGGCGGGCTGAGCGACTTTGGCGTCCAGGTTGTCCACCGCATGAACGACCTGGGCATGGCCGTGGACCTCTCCCATGCCTCCACGCCCACGGCGATGGACGCTATCGAGATCTCCCGCGCGCCCACCGTCTTCAGCCACAACGCCTCCTACACCCTGCGTCCCAACGGCCGCACTCGCAAGGACGAGGAACTGCTGGCCTGCGCCCGCAACGGCGGCCTGGTCTGCATCACGGCGGTGCCCAACTCCCTCAGCGACGACCCAGAGCAGGACATCGAGTGCGTCCTCGACCATTACGACTACATGGTGAACCTCGTCGGCGTTGACCACGTGGGCATCGGCACCGACACCACCGTCGGCGACCACGTGGGCTTCCACCGCGTCCTCCTGGGCCGCACGCCGGACATGCTTCCGGCTCCCTACCTCAACGGCCTGGAGTCGCCGGCCGACGGCAAGAACATCGTGCGCGGCCTGATTCGCCGTGGCCATTCCGACGAGGACGTGCTCAAGATCATCGGCGGCAACGCCCTGGACTACTTCCGCCGCGTCATGGCATAGGGAAGGCGATATGGCTGCTCGTGAAAGTGGAGCGCATCTCGTCGGCAGCGTCCCTCTGCCCGACGCTGAAACGGTTTTCCGCACTGTCAGCCGAGCCTTGGGGCCGCGCCTGCGCCGCATCACTGACGGCGAAACGGGCCGGCGCGGACGCTGGATCTGGTTCCAGCGGGAGATGCTGGAGGAGCACCCCGCTATGGAGTTGGACGCGGACGAACCGCCCTATGCCCTCTACCAGTGGGACGGCCAACTGCTCCGGGAAACGCCGTACCTCCGCTTCAAGCCCGGCGTTGACCCGGCCACGATGGACTTCCCCACCGGCTACGCCGAAGCCGCGCTGGAGTCCTTCGATCTGTACACCCGCCTCCAGGCCGAGGGCGTCATCGGCGCAGATACCCGGTTCCAGGTGTCCCTGCCTACGCCCATGGCTACCGCCTATATGTACGTCAGCCCCAGCGCCCGCGATGCCTATATCCCGGCCTACGAGCGCTCGCTGCTGGCCGCCGTGGCGGAGATCCTGGACTCTACTCCTCACCACCGGCTGTCCATCCAGTGGGACGTCTGCCAGGAAGTGCTGATTTTCGAGGACTACTTTTCCCACCGTCCCGCCGACTATAAGGAGCAGATCTTCGCTGAGTTGGGCCGGCTGGGCGAAGCTGTACCCGCCTCCGTGGACTTGGGGTACCACCTCTGCTACGGCTCGCCCCGCGACGAGCATCTCGTGATGCCGGAAGACATGGGCTTCCTCGTGGAAATCGCCAACAGCCTGGCGGTGAACCTCGACCGTCGCCTGGACTTCATCCATATGCCCGTCCCCCGGGACCGCTCCGACGATGCCTACTTCCAGCCGCTCAACGACCTGGCGCTGTCAGCCGACACCGAGGTGGCGCTGGGCTTGATCCACTACGAAGACGAACCCGGCGACCGCGCCCGTAGCGATACGGCCCGCCGTTTCCTCCCGTCCTTCAGCGTCGCCACCGAATGCGGCTGGGGCCGCACCGACCCGACCCGCGTTTCCGGCCTGCTGGAAAGCCACCGCCGCGCCGTTGAGTACCTGAACGCCGGATAGCGAGCGCGGGGGCTGGCCTAATAGGCGGCCATGATGATTTGCAGGCCGGGGCGCAGCCGGGCCCGCCATTTGCGCTCCAGTTCCGCGTCCCACTCCGGGTCCAGCATCTCAACGGTTTCGCAAATGCTGTCCAGCCACAGTTCGTATAGTCGCGGCAGGACGTTGTATTCATTGCGGCTGTGCGCCAGTCCCAGCTGGTCCAGCATGGCGCGCATCCGGGGTTCCGCCACGTCCCGCGTAACCATCATGTGCACCGAGTCGCGCAGCACGTGTCGCTGCTTGTCGAAGTCCGTCTCCGCGAAGAAAGGCTCTACTTCAGGGGAGGATCTCAGAAACAGGTTGTAAAATATCTCGGCGAACCCCCCGGTTGCTTCACACCGGTCAAAACTTCGGCGCACGTCCTCATCCGCGAATTCGCCCGGTGTACGAATGGCGGGGTCGGCGTCCGCTTCGCGGAAGAAGTCCACGCGACACTGCACCGGCCCATCAACCGACACCCGGTGCAGCAGTTCCGGCCGAATCACCACCAAGTCGGGCGCGCTGACCATGCGTTCCGCGCCGGTCTCCAGGTTCACGTAGCGCAGGCAACCGTCGAATACGTGGAGCACACCCCAGCGACCGGTAGCCAGTTCATGCTCCGCCTTGAAGGCATCCGGGAGCGTTTTCTCCGTGAAGTTAAGTGAGCCGCCGCTGGGAACCAACCCCGGGGGCAGTCGTTCAACCATCCCTCGCCCTCCTTGTAACGTGACACTGTTGGTATTATAACGTTGCCATCACCGTATTGCCGGGCGATTACGTGGACTAGCCGGAGGTATCAAATGATCCAGTTGACCGAAGAAATGACGCAGCTGATTAACCGAGCGCGGGATGACGGCTACCCCTGCATCGTCGGCACCGCCGGCTCTGATGGGACGCCTAATTGTGGCTACATCGGCACCGTCCTGACGGTCGGCGAAGGCACCCTGATCTATCGCGACCGCACCGGCCGCAACCCACTGGATCATATCGAGGAGAACCCCAAGGTAATCGTCCTCTTCCGCAACACTGACCGGGACGCCGGCTGGAAGTTCCGCTGCACCGCCAGCGTCCACCGGGACGGTTCCGTATTCGAGGAGATGACCGACCGTCTGCTCCAGTCAGGCCTGGTCAACGAACGTTACCTGGCCGACAGCCAGGGCGCCATCGTCGTCTTGCAGATCGACCAGGTGCTAACCCTGTTCGGCGAAGTATTGCAGGAGCGCGTTCCCGGCCAGCGTTGGTAATTGAGATTGCACCCCGTATGAGTGTGAACTTCTCGACCCCATGTGGATAAATCCAATATGGCGGAAGCACAAAACCATTCCGAAATCTTGGTCGCCACTGCCATCAGGCTGTATGAACTGGCGTCTAATCTGGTTTCCAGCAACCTGGCGGAGCAACCCAACGAATCCCTGACCGGGTCCGGCGTACGCCAGGCGTTGGAAACAAACCGCTTGGTTGGGCATCATTTGGCCGCGCTGGCGGTGGTGTTGAGAATACCCGACCCCTCAACCACGGCTGATTTGGCGTCAGACATCGAAAACGCCGGCCTGTCGCACACGTTGAACCTGACCGAAGACGAACTCGAAGGTATCTACGACTGCCGGCCGGACAGCGAGGAAGACTGTATGCAGGTCTGCTACAGCGACGGGTACTCTGGCCACTATCTCTGCGAACGGGTTATCAACGAAGCTACCTTTCCCTGCCTGGGTTGCCCGTTGGTGATCCGCCAATTCGCCGACCTGCACTACCGGCCCGACCCGGGACACCAAGCGCCTGTGCTCGTCACCGCCGACCCGCCCCGCAATCCTGGTCCCCCGGCCCGCCGAATGATGCTGGACTTGGCCGACGCCGTAAACGCGCTGTGTGAACTGGACCTCTCCGGAACACCGGCTGCTACGGATGCGGGCCGGAGGCTGACGTACATCGCAATCGCTCTGGCACAGTTGGCCGACTACGGCGTCAACATCTACTATCACGCGCTGATGGAGATGGCGCAACTGGAAAGATCGTCGGCTTGGGAGGAATCTGCGCCCCAGGCTGAACGTGCCTCTGCTATAGACCGCACGCTGTACGAACTGGTCACCGGCGGGTCCTTTACCGAACCCAATCCTGATCCCCAAGTAAGAAGGAACAGGTGCGAGCGGGCATTCCAGGCCCGGAGCGATACGTACCGGTACTACTGCAACTACTTGGATACCATCCCTTCACACCTCCAAGAGGACGAGAGTATTGAGGAGATCTGTCAGCGGTGCCCGTTTCACCAAAGCCCGCCACATCCGAGCCTGCTTGATCTCGCGACAACTTGATTGAGCATAGAGTCTTGCGCGTTCGCCGAACCTGGCAGTTCATCCCCGCTGTACAGGACGCCAAACTATCCATACAATTTAGTTAGACTCTCTTGTCCGACCTTAACCGCCATGCCATTGCCCGTCATACTCCTGCCCATCGCCCTGGCCGGTGGCTCCGCCGCCATACAAGCGGCCAGTAAGGTGCGCGCCCACCGCAAGCTGACCCAGTTGCACCAGGAACTGGCGGATGCCAGGGAGCAGCACGTCCAGGCGATGCAGCGCCAATACGACCGCCAACTGGAATTGTGCGTCCAGTTGGGTCTGCCCGAACCGGATCTGCCGGCCGCGTTGCTGCCACAACCCGAACCCGAGGTGGAGCAAGGGCGTTGGTCCCAAATGCGCTCCAGAATCCGCGCCCGACTGCCCACCCGAAAAAAAGCAGCGTTGCTTGAGCAGCGTCCCGGCGGGTCTTCGGTGACTATCGTGGGGCGTCACGGGGCCAGTTTCGCGGCCTCCACGGTGTGGAAAACCTCGTCCGCGCCCATAATACGCTCCGTTCAGCCCTTCGTCGCCCGCACCGTCACTTTCATGCCCAGGTTCGCCACGTTCGGGGGCGGCGCCACCGGCTCTATCGCCGCATCCACGGGCTTGCGTTTCGCCCTCAGCGCGGTTTCCATAGTGGGCCTGGTCATCGGTCCCGCCCTGGCCGCCTGGACTGTGTGGAGCGAGTACAAAAAGGTCAAAAAAGCCCGCGCCGAATTGGCCGACGGGCTCGCCCAGTTCCAAACTGAGCTGGATGAAATGACCAAACAGACTTCGGAGTGGGAGTCCTGGCTGACTGCCGAATTGGCCGGAGTATAGCCGCGTTTCGCTCGCGACTCATTCATATCGTCATTGCGAGGAGCGCAGCGACGTGGCAATCTCGCCGATTGAGCGGCGTGTCCTCCGGCGACGAGATTGCCGCTCTTCGCTCGCAATGAAAGGTTAAGTCGATCCGCCCCTTCACTTGAAGTGCGGCATCACCTGCTCGCTGATCAGCCGCAGCGAATTCCTGACCCGGTCGTAGGGGATGCGCCCGCCGTAGTTCACTTCCATCACCACGCCGGTGGCGCCGAAGTCCTCCTGGTAGCCCTTGAACCGTTCCACGATTTCGGCCGGCGTGCCGAACACCACCCGCTGCTGCAAAACTTGAGAGTAGGGCGTGTTGGCCGTCTGGCGAATGCGAGCGGCGGTCTCTTCGCTGGCGGCGGTCTTGACCAACTCGCTGGCGGCGTACTGGATGGCTGACATTGCGCTGGCCTCCGGCTCCGAGTGGGCCTGCTCCGTCGTTTCGGCGGCATAGACCGGGATGCGCACGGCGATGTCGGCGGGGCCAGTGTGACCGGATGCGGCCCGCGCCTCCTCGTAGGACGCGATGCGGCCCATCAGCTGTTCCCGGCCGGCGTTGGCGCTGACGAATATAGGATGCCCCATCTGCCCAATCAGCGGGAAGGTATCCTCGCCGGCCACCGCCACGCGCACCGGCGGGTAGGGCTGCTGGAACGGCTTGGGCACCACGGCAACGTCCTGGTAGGAGTGGAACTGCCCCTCGTAGGAGAACTCGTCAGTCCGCCACGCCTGCATGATGATATCCAGCGCCTCCAGGAAGCGGGGCCGGCTCTCCGCGTAGGGGATGTTGTAGCCCTGGTAGTACTTGGTGAGGCCGCTGCGCCCGATGCCGAACTCGAAGCGGCCCTTGCTGATGTGGTCAACGGTGGCGGCTTCCTCGGCCACGCGCAGGGGGTTGGTCAGGGGCAGCACCTGCACCGCCAGCCCGGTGCGGATGCGCCTGGTGCGGGCGGCAATGGCGCTGGCGATGACCATGGGCGAGGCCAGCACGGCCCGCTCCGGGCTGAAGTGGTGTTCCGCCAGCCACACGGTGTCGAACCCCATGCTCTCGGCGTCGTCAATCTGGGTGAACGACTCGTCAAAGGCCTCAGCCTGGGTCTTGTTTTCCCCAATGTGAAAGTCGGTGAACATGCCAAAGTTCATGGGTTCCTCCCTGGCGCCGCGGGTAGCTCCGTGGGGCTGATTATAGTGCCTGCGCCCAGCAACGTCATCCCGATCCTCGCTACCGTGTTGCGATACTGCATTTGAAATACGAATAAAATTTATTGACGCCCCATTCATTTATAATTTAGACTAACGCACATGCGGAATCGCGACGGATTCCGACGTTTTGCCACCCGTCTCCACGAGCAACCCAGAGGAGGGGATCCATGGCCGATTACGACATCATTATCAGAAGGGGCACCATAGTTGACGGAACTCGAACCCCGCGCTACGTCAGCGACATTGCTATCAAGGACGGCCGGGTCGCCAAGATCGGCGGCCTGAACGGCGGCACTGCCAACCGGGTTATTGACGCGGAGGGCCTGATTGTCGCGCCGGGCTTCGTGGACCTGCACACCCATTACGACGCCCAGATCTTCTGGGACCCCTACTGCACCCTATCCGGCTGGCACGGCGTCACGTCCGTGGCCCTGGGCAACTGCGGGTTCGGCTTCGCGCCCTCGCGGGTCGAGGACCAGGACCGCGCCATGCTCAGCATGACCCGCAACGAGGCCATACCCTACGACGCCATGAAGGAAGGGATGCCCTGGAACTGGGTGACCTTCCCGGACTTCATGGAAAGCCTCAGCAACACCCCCAAAGGCGTGAACTGCCTGACCTACGTGCCGCTGACGCCGCTCTACGCCTGGGTGATGGGCTGGGACGAGGCCAAGAACCGCCGGCCCACTGAGGACGAGCTGCAGGAAATGGTGCGGCTGATCCATGAAGCCATGGATGCCGGCGCCTGCGGCTGGTCGGCCCAGGTGCTGGGCGTCAACTCGGTGCAGCGCGACTATGATGGCACACCCATGATTACCGATCTGCTGTCGGAGCACGAGGTGCTGACTTTCGCCAAGGTGTTGGCCGACCGGGACGAGGGATTCATCGAGTTGGCCTATCAGGAGACCGGCGAGGAAGGCCGGCCCCTGGGCGAAGGGGCGCGCCTGTTCTTTGAAAAGGTGGCCGAAGTCTCCAACCGTCCCGTGCTGTACCAGACGGTGTCCCCCAACTCCGTGCATCCCGAACAGCACCGGGAGCGCATCCGCTGGCTCGAGAGTTGCGCCGAGCGCGGCCTGCGCGTGTACGGACAGGGCAACACCCGCCGCGGCGGCTTCGAGCTCACCTTCGAGGACTGGAACCTGTTCGACGACACTCCCATGTGGCGCGAGGTCACCCTGGGCGACAAGGCCACCCGGAAGGCCAAGATGTCCGACCCGGAGATGCGGCGGAAGCTGAAGGAAGAATGGGACTCCGGCCGGCGTCCCACCCAGGTCACTCCCGGCTCCGTGGGCAGCCTCCAGGTGATGACCCGCAAGGTGAAGATTGACATCGGCGCCGAGGCCGATTTCACCCGGATGCCCGCCAAGGTCAACGTCAGCGGCGCGGACTACTTCCTGGTCAACACCCGCGACGGCTATAAGCTGCTGTCGGTCACCTGCCCGCACCAGGGCGGTTGCGTGGACGACGATGGCGACAAGTTCGTCTGCGACACCCACGGCTACGAGTACGAGCACGACGGCGGACGCTGCATCACCAACGGCGAACTGCGCCTGAAGTCCTTTGTCGTCAACGTCGTCGATGGACGCATGATTGCGCTGGCGCCGGACGAAACCGAGGCCTCCAGCCCGCAGGCCGGCCTGACCGTGCAGGACATCGCCGATGAGCAGGGCAAGCACGTTATCGACGCGCTGCTGGATATGTGCGTTGAGGACGACCTGGCCACGGAGTTCTACGCCGACACCCAGGGCCGCGACGTGGCGCAGTACACGGCGGAGGTGCTGGACTCCAACCACGTCGTCGCCGGCGTTTCCGACGGCGGCGCCCACGTCAAGTTCCTCACCGCCGGCATCTATCCGACCGATATGCTGGCCTGGCTGGTCCGCGACGAACAGGTCATCACCCTGGAGGACGCTCACTTCAAGCTGTCCTACCTGCCGGCCCACTTCGGCGGCTTCCAGGACCGGGGCGCGCTGCGCGAAGGTTCGCCGGCGGACATGGTCATCTATGACCTGGAGAAGCTGGAGGTGCTGCCTTCCGAGGTCGCCGAAGACCTGCCCGGCGGCGAGTGGCGCCGCATCCAGAAGGCCAAGGGCTACCGCTACACTCTGGTGAACGGCGAAGTCACCTTTGAGGACGGCGAGCCTACCGGCGCAATGCCCGGCCTACTGCTGCGCAACGGTCGCGGATAGGTTGTTATCCCCACGCGGTACAGGGGCGAATAATTATTCGCCCCTACGGCTTTGGGCCGTGAGGACTGCCTCGCGGCCCTTTTCAATCCATCCCCCTTGTTTTATCCTTGCCCGGCTAACCCTACCCACTCTGAACCCAACTCGCGGCAGGTGGAATCATGAAGTACGACGTCATAGTTATCGGAGCCGGCTCCGGCGGATGCGTGGTGGCCTCCCGACTGGCCGAGGACGCCAACCGCTCGGTGTTGCTGCTGGAGGCCGGGCCGGACTATCCCGAATACGAGCACTATCCCGACGACCTGAAGTACGGCTACAAGCCCGACGCCTCGGCCCAGGGCGCGCCCCACAACTGGACCTGGTGGGCCCAGGGATCCCCGGAGCAGACCGAGATGCTGCCCGCGCCGCGCGGCAAAGTGGTCGGCGGCACCAGCGCCATCAACGGCCAGGTGCTGCTGCGCGGCGTGCCCGAGGACTACGATGGCTGGGCCGCCGAGGGCAACGACCAGTGGTCTTTCGTCAATGTCCTGCCCTACTTCCGCAGGATGGAGACTGACCTGGACATCAGCGACGACTTCCACGGCTCAGAAGGCCCCATTCCGGTGCGGCGGTTCCCGCGCCAGGAGTGGCTGCCCTTCCAGAATGCCTTCGTCCAGTCCTGCCTGGAGGCCGGCTATCCGTCTGATGAGGACATGAACCATCCCGACTCCGGCGGCGTGGGTCCGATCCCCATGAACAACCCCGAAGGCGTCCGCATGAGCACCGCGCTGACCTTTCTACGCGCCGTGCGTCACCGCCTCAACCTGACCGTGCGCTCCAGTGTCGTCGTGCGCCGCATCCTGTTCGAGGGCAAGCGCGCCGTTGGCGTGGAGGTGGAGAGCGGCGGCGAAGTGTACCAGGTGGAGGCCGACCAGATCGTGCTCTCCGCCGGCGCCATGGCCTCGCCCCAGATCCTGATGCTATCCGGCGTTGGGCCGGCGGACCACCTGCGGGAAATGGGCATCCCGGTGATCCACGAGCTGCCCGGCGTGGGCCGGAACCTGCGCGACCATCCCATCGTTGCCGTCATCTGCAAGGTGCGGGACGATCACGAGCAGGATCCCCTGGCGCCGCGCACCCAAACCGCCCTGCGCTACACCGCCGCCGGCTCGCCCGACCGCAACGATATGCAGATCACGGCGTCGTCCTTCTCCACGCCCATCGGCGGCGCCGATCCCTTCGAGCCGGGTGGCGTCCGTATCCAGTGCATCCTGGAGCTGGCCGACGGCGCCGGCGAGGTCCGCCTGTCCGCCAACGACCCCCACGTTCAGCCGTCGCTCAACTATCACTACCTGGAGGAGGAGCGGGACGTGGAGCGTCTGCGGGAGGCGGTCCGCATCAGCGTCAACCTGCTGGAGAACGACGCCTTCGGCCCCATCGTGGAGGAGATTCAGCAGCCAGCGCCGGAGGACCTGGCCTCTGATGAGGCGCTGGACAACTGGATGCGTCGCACGGTGTTCAACACCACCCACGCCTCGGGCACCTGCAAGATCGGGCCGGCCAGCGACCCCATGGCGGTGGTTGACCAGCAACTGAACATCCACGGGCTGGAGGGCATCAAGGTCGCCGACGCCTCGGTGATGCCCAACGTCATCCGCGCCAACACCAACTGCACCACCATCATGATCGGCGAGCGCTGCGCCGACTGGGTGAAAGCGGGGCAATAGGCAGAAACAACCGCGAATTGAAGAGTAGGGGCGGGTTTGAAACCCGCCCCTACGTGGGAAATTGGTTGAGCGCCAAAAGGATTATTTGCATGAAGTGGGAATACACCGTTGACAAGATACAGATTCGCTCCGGAGGATTTTTCGGCGGAGGGATGAACGTCGATTCTGTCGATGAAGAATACTTGAACGAACGTGGCGCGTCGGGATGGGAACTGGTGTCGGCCATGCCCCTTTTCGTGCCCCAGAACCCCACCGATTGCTACGTGTACTATTACTGGAAGAGGCCGGTGGGTTAGTATCACTGTTGCCCCCGCCGACGGTTGCGCCTTGGCTTTCTGCGGGAAATAATGAAAGCGGCAGCAACAATACGTAGCAAGTTGCGCCTGCCCTACCATCCCCGACAATTGTCCGGGGACGTTTTCGGCGGGCTTACCACGGCGGCCACGGTGCTCCCGGTCTCTTTGGCCTACGGCGTCGCCGCCGGGTTGGGCCCGATTGCCGGCATGTACGGCGCCATCGTCGTCGGATTGTTCGCGTCGGTGTTCGGTGGTACGGCGGCCCGGATCGCGTTTCCCACTGCCGCGATGACGGTCGCCATGATGGTGGTGCTCACCCGGCACGCCAACAGTATCGCCGAAGCCTTCACCATCGTCATGCTGGCTGGCCTGATTCAGGTTGCCCTGGGAGTTCTGCGCATTGGCCGGTTCGTCACCTATACGCCGTACTCCATGATTGCCGGATTCACCTCGGGCATCGGCATCACCATAATCATAATCCAGACTTTGCCCTTCCTGGGCGTGGCCTCCGCGCCGGGCGGTTTGCTCGGGATCATTCGCTCCTGGCCGGAGGCGGTGTTGTCTCTCAACCTCCATGCAGTCGCGGTGGGTTTGGTTGCGCTGGCGATATGCGTGTTCTGGCCCCGTCGCCTGCGCCGGTTTCTGCCCGAACCGTTGGTTGCCTTAGTTGTCGGCACCCTGCTGGCGGCGTTATGGCTCCGCGACGCGCCGGTGATCGGGCAGTTGCCCACCGGTCTGCCGGCGCTGCAATTGCCCGTGTTGTCCATGGGCCTGCTGGTATCAACCCTGCAACCGGCGCTGACGCTGGCGCTCATCGGCTCCGTCAACAGCCTCGTCGCGTCGCTGGTTGCCGACACCCTGACGCGCACCCGTCACCGGCCCGACCGGGAACTCGTAGGCCAGGGCATCGCCAACGTTGCCGCCGGTTTTCTGGGAGGGTTGCCTGGGGCCGGTTCCGCGTCGGGCACCACCGTCAATGTCAGGGCCGGCGGCACCAGCCCGGTCTCCGGTGTGCTGTGCGCGCTGGTCCTGTTGGCCCTGATACTCGGCCTGGGCGAGATCGCCGAACCCATACCCCTGGCCGCTCTCGCCGCCATCTTGATCAAGACCGGCTGGGACATCATCGATTGGCGACTTATCGCTCGCATTCGCTATGTTCAGCGGGATTACCTGCTCGTAATGCTGCTCACCATGTGCGTCACGGTATTCGTGGACCTGGTCACTGCCATCGTCCTGGGTCTTATCGTGGCCGGATTCGCGCGAGCGCGGGAGTCGGAACGGCTGGAGCTGGGCCGCGTGATTTCAGTGCCGGTGCTGGACCTGGCGTTTTTCGCCGGCGGCGATGCCGACGTCGATCAGTTTTCGGCCCGCGTGGGACTGGTCGATCTGCGCGGCCAGTTTTCCTTCGCGTCGGCCAACGAACTGGCCTGGCGAGTCGGCGCTGACATCGAAGAACACGAGGTCGTCATCTTCGACTTCTCCAACACCGTCCACATGGATGACAGCGCCGCCCTGGTAATGGAGCGTCTCATCACCGCCGCCGGCACGACCAACACCGAGTGCATAGTGATGAATCTGTCCGGTCCGGTGGCCGACACGCTCAAATCCCTCAACGTTTTCCGACGATTGCCGGAAGAACGGTTCGTCAACGGCCTGGACGAAGCAAGGGAACTGGCCAAAACCCTGCTGGACGCATGATCCTACGGCAGGCAGGGATGATGGTTTGACATGCTCAGGATGAGCGGGTGTCAGTCAGCAGGGCTATCGCATATGAAATTACACACTGCCACTCCGGCGCAAGCCAGAGTCCAGACACCGGCAGAAGTTTGATTTCCGCAACGAACCTGACGACTTAGGCCGCTGGATTCCGCCTTTCGCCGGAATGACGGTGGGTTAAACAGTTCATATGTGATTGCCCTGAATTACAACCGGCCACGACTATCGCAATTGAGGGAGTATTCGGTAAAATGTTCTATGGAATTGTGGTGTAAGCAAAATTTGGCACCAGCGATGTGCCTTACCACTTGGGAGCGCGAAATGGACGTCAAAGACATACCGATGGGCAGCATAGTCGTTTCGGAATTCAACACCCGCAAGGATTTGCAATCAGGGACCGATGATGCCAGCCTTGATGACTTGGCTAACAGCATCAGGGAGCGAGGTTTGCTCAATCCCATAATGGTCAGGACTAGGAACGACGGATTGTTTGAGATCATTGCGGGTCAACGCCGGTTCCTCGCTTTTAGAGCGTTGGGATTGCCGAGTATCCCGGCCGTAGTGAATGACGGTCTTGACGATACTGACTCCACGGTTGTGTCACTCATTGAGAACGTCCACCGAGCGGAGATGCACCCAATCGACAAGGCGCGAGCCTACAAGCAAATATATGATCGTTACGGTACGTACACAGAAGTCGCAAAACAAGCCAACGTTAGCCCGTCCACAGTTAGCAAATACATGAGGCTCCTTGACTTGGCCCCCGGCATACAGGACGACTTGGCCACGTCCGATGGTTCGATTGGAGTTGGCGCATTATCAACGCTGGCTCATCTTTTCGCACTCGAAGACCAAGAGGAAGCAAGGGGTTTGATATCGGGATTCAGACTCGATGTCCAAATGGACATCATGCGCCGGAGCGGCGGAAACTTGGAGAGACTTGCCGAGTTGCGAGAAGAAGCACTTTCTGGCGCTTTTGATGTGCAATTTTGCGGGGAAGGTTTGTGCTTCAGGATGTCTGATGAATTGAAGTTCGAGGTACGTAAGCGCATGGAGCTAGAGAGATAGGCTCAAGTCGTGCGGCTTCCCCAGCGAACCACAGAAGTGCATTCGGTAGCTAAATTGAAATGCTATCGAATGCAATGTTTTCTTGACAGTGCGCGGGCCATTCCGTAGCATTAGCCCATATACTCGCCGGAATCGAGCGTCGCGTTGCGACGCGATTAAACGGTCCCTTACAGGAGGGAGAGCGATGGCTAATCGGGAAGACATTGCATTGATGGGCCATCTGATGCGACGGGCCGGGTTCGGCGCGGCGCACGATGAGTTGCAAGACCGGGCGGAACGGGGATACGAGGACACGGTGGAAGATTTGCTCAACCCAGAGCAGTTTGAACCCGTGGACACCGAACTGCTCTACCGTTTCATGCCCGGTTACGAGGGCGCTCTCGGCCCGCCGCTGAACCAGGCCGACTGGGTTTACCGAATGGTCACCACCGAGCGGCCGCTGGAAGAGAAGATGGCGCTGTTCTGGCACCAGCTCTTCGCCACCGGCAACTCCAAGGTGGACAACCCGCCCGAACTCACCCAGCAGATCGCCATGTTCCGCCGCGTCGGGCTGGGCAAATTCCGCGACATCCTGGTGGAGTTGGCGCAGAATCCCGCCATGATCTTCTGGCTGGACAACAACGGCAACCACCGCGGTGCTATCAACGAAAACTGGGGCCGCGAGCTGCTGGAACTCTTCTCCATGGGCGTCGGCAACTACTCGGAAGACGACATCAAGGAGGCCAGCCGCGCCTTCACCGGCTGGACCATCGGCCCGAAGATTCCGCGCAACCCCCTGGGCCGCTTCTACTGGAGTTTTGAATACCGCCCCGAAGACCACGACGACGGCGAGAAGACCTTCCTGGGGCACACCGGCAACTTCGACGGCCAGGACATCGTCGATATCGTGGTGAACCAGCCGGCCACCGCGCGGTTCCTCTCCCGCCACCTCTACAACTTCTTCGTGGCCGACGAGCCGCAGGTGCCCAGCTGGAACATCACGCCGCCCAACGACCCGGACGCCATTGACCAACTCATCGCCGCCTACGACGAATCCGACGGCGACATTCAGGCGATGCTCCGGGTCCTGTTCAACTCCGACTTCTTCAAGCAGGCCCGCTTCAGCCGCGTCAAGAGTCCGGCGGAACTGGTGGTAAGCACCGTGAAGCTGGCCGGCAACTACGACGCGCCACGCCCTGGCTTCAACGCCCTGGCTTTCGAGTGCGCCTACCAAGGACAGGAACTGCTCAACCCGCCCAGCGTGGAAAGCTGGCACACCGGCAGCGAGTGGATCGACGGTGGCGCGCTGGTGCGCCGGGTTAACTTCGCCGCCGGATTGCTTGGCGACATTTCTCTGCCCGGCGTCCGCTCCATGGTGGACAACCTGCGCCAACGCGGAACCCTCGGTCCCGAGGAGTTGGTGGAAGCCTGCCTCGAGCTGGTCGGCCCGCTGGAAGTCAGCGACGGCACCCGCGCCGAACTGCTGGATGAGGCGCGCAGCCACGGCGACTTGCGCTGGGACATCGAGGCAGACGCCGCCGAATCCGAAAGGCGTATCGGCGTGATGCTGGCGCTCATCGCCGCGTCCCGCGATTTCCAATTCGCATAACCATCAACCACGGCGTAGGGGCGAATAATTATTCGCCCCTACTACCAAATGCGATAGCCCATACCGTGTATGGAGGAACAAAATGACTACTACGACGAAAGACCCGGTGGTGGTGGTTCTGCAAATGACCGGCGCCAACGACTACCTGAACACGGTCATTCCCTACACCAACGGCCACTACTATGACGCCCGTCCCAGGGTAGGGATCGCCGCAGACCAGGTTATCCCCATCAACGACGAGCTGGGTTTCAACCCGCAGATGGGTCCCATCAAGAAGCTGTGGGATGAGGGCAAAATGGCCATCGTCCACGGCATCGGCTACGCGAACTCGCCGCGCTCCCACTTCCGCTCCATGGACATCTGGCACACCTGCGAGCCGGACATCGTCGGAACAGAGGGCTGGGCCGGCCGCGTCATCCGTGACCTTGATCCCCGCGGGGAGAACGTGCTGAAGGGCGTCAACTTCGGCCAGGGTCTGCCCCGGGCGCTGGCTCTGCGCGGCGTCCCCGTCACGTCGGTGTCCAGCCTGGAATCCTACGGCGTCCTCTCCAGCGTCCCCATTGACGCCGAGCGCGACCAGCTTTTGGACCGCTTCGCCCGCATGTACTCCCCCACCGTCGGAACCGGCCCGGTGATGGATTACCTGGGCCAGACCGGACGTGACGCGCTCAAAGGCGCCGACATCATCCGCGCCGCGCCGGAACAGTACACCTCCACGGTGGAATACGCCGACACCCCCATCGCCAAGTACCTGCGGGACATCGCCCAGGTCTATCTGGCCGATCTGGGAACCCAGTTGTTCTACACCCAGCATGGCAGCTTCGACAGCCACTTCAACCAGCCGCCGATGCACACCAAGCTGTGGATTGACATGTCCCGGGCCATTGGCGACTTCTTCGACGACCTGGCCGAACACGAAGCCGGCGACAACCTGATTATGGTGCTGTTCACCGAGTTCGGCCGCCGCGTCAAGGACAACGGCACCGGCACCGACCACGGCGCCGGCGGCGCGGCCTTCGTCATCGGCAACCAGGTCAAGGGCGGCCATTACAGCGCCTACCCGTCCCTGGCGCCCGAGGATCTGACCCAGGGCGACCTTGAACCCAACTACGACTTCCGCGGGTTCTACTCCACCATCATCGAGAAGTGGCTGGGATTGGACCCAGTGCCCATCGTCAACGGCAACTTCGAGCAGCTGGACTTCGTGTAGAAAGCCCGGCAGGGTGATCCGCGATGTAGGGGCGAGTAATTATTCGCCCCTACCAATAGCAGAGAAGAAGGCGGTTGGACGAAGGAGGATAATCATGCTTACCACAGTGGCCGCCGGCCGGGTCTTTGACTACAGCTACTGCATCGGCATGTACGGCATGTCGGGGCAGGGCTTTTGGACGCCCCAGGACTTCGCGCTGGCCGACGACACGCTCTACGTACTCAGCCGGGGCGCGGAGGAATTGGGACAGCGCGTCAGCCGCGTTACGCTGGATCACCAGTTCCTCGGCCAGTTCGGCGCTTTCGGGCGAGGCGACGGGCAGTTCGTCTGGCCTCGCTCCATCACGTTGGACGACGACGGCAACGTCTATGCTTCAGACGACTTCCTGAACCGCGTGTCCGTGTTCGACCCCGAGGGCGCTTTCCTGTCCTGCTGGGGCGAGTCCGGCAGCGGCAAAGGCGAGTTGAATGGCCCCTGCGGAATCGCCATTGACGCCGATGGGAACATGCTGGTCGTGGACAGCCAGAACCACCGGGTACAGAGGTTCACCAAGGAAGGCAAGTTCCTTGGCGGATTTGGGCAGAAGGGCAAGCATGATGGCGAGTTCGACCTGCCCTGGGGACTGTGCCTGGACGCCGAAGGCAACGTGTACGTGGCCGACTGGAAGAACAACCGGGTGCAGAAGTTCGACGCCGATGGCAACTTCCTGCTCAAGTTCGAGGCTTCGCCGACGTCAGGCGTCGGCGACCTGTCCGGCCCCACCGGCGTGGCCGTGGACTCGGAAGGCGATGTGTACGTCGCCGACTGGGGCAACCACCGGCTGCAGATCTACGCGCCCGATGGCCGCTTCATCGCCACCCTGGTGGGCGACGCCCAGCAGCCCTCGCCGTGGACGCAGACCTATATCGACGCCAACCCCGACATCATCAAGGCAAGGCGTCGGGTGAACCTGGAACCGGAGTGGCGTTTCCGCCGCCCCGTGTCGGTCCGCGTGGACGAAAACGACCGCATCTTCGTCCTGGAAGCCAACCGCCACCGCATCCAGGTGTACGACAAGGTCAAGGACTACGAGGAACACCCGCTGAACCTGTGAGGTATTCCCGCAATTGCAAACCTGTGTAGGGGCGAATAATCATTCGCTCCTACGTTTTTTAGAGGTTGAAACCCGTTCCGAATGCCGCCTTTCGAGGAAGAGTCGCCCCAAAATGGCGATGGTTAGGCTATTCGTCTGCTTCGATGTCTCGGAAATACAGGTCGTCACCAACTTTCCAAACTAGAACGGTGACGGCTTGATTCACCATCGCTCCGAGTCTATCGTCAACTTCATCGCTTATGTGTTCTATGCGTTGTGGTTCTCCATTGACATTCCTGACCTCGATCCAATCATGGTCGAGGTGCAAAGCCCGTAAAATACCTCTAATTTCCTCTTCGCGCCCTTCAGGAATAGGCGAGCTTCCTGTCCTAATCACGTCGTTAAGAACATTTCTCGTATTGGGCGACAACGAAATAGGGTGTTCGTCGTTCGCAGATTTGATGTCGATCCGCGCGAATGCTTTTCCCGCAAAGGTGGGGGCTAAGTCACGGGTCAATTTAAGGAATGTGGTCCTGTATTGAGCGTCAGGAACTTTTTTTAGGCAGTTCATTTACAGGCGATTCTACGCAAGCCGTCAGAATCCCAAACAAGCCGTCAACAATCTGCTCGGGCAGTAGCTGATCGTTGTCGAACATACCGAGTTGTCTGGTTTGCTGCACTGAGACAGCGAACTGGTAGCTGCCGGGTGCGGTCTGAAAAATCCAAGGCCTGTAGGAATCTTGGATTTCCTTGCTGGGTTCCCCGCGTGTACGGCGCGGAAGTTACTTCATGTGCTCGGTCGTTCGGTAAAGCAGGTTCTTCATTTTCTGCGTTTTGGCGAGGATTAAATCTAAGGGTGCTCCGCCCCGGATTACTTCACCGCCGCTGATTGAAACGAGCAATTGCGCCTCGGCTAAACTAATTCCAGATTGTTCCCTTTTTATGGTTTCAAGTAGATCGTCTAGTTGGCGGCGCGCGAAGTTGGGAAGTGGCTCAGGTGAGCCTAGAATTCGATGTGCCAGGATAGCGGCCTCATCGCTCAAATCAGCTTTGTGGTGCAAGGCCACTGCACTCACGGCGATGATCCCATAAGTGCGCAATTTAGACGTATCAAGTTCTTCAAGCGCCTGTGACTCAGCACGCGCAGCGCTGCCGTAGAGTTCAGAAGCCAAGTCGCGCTCACCACGACGGCGGGCAATTTCTGCATCGGAAGCGAAGTGTTCGCTTCGAATGTGGTGATCAAGCCATGTCATCACTCCTCCAAATTGGCCAAGAGTATGCAATTTGGCTTGGAAGCCAACGACACAGGCAATTGCAGGCAGATCGCTGTTTCCTGATGCTGCTTGCCGCAGTTTGCTCCTTAGTCGGCTGGCAACTGTGGTAGCACTTCCCCCATCCGTTCCCGAAACTTCGAGGCGTATGAAACTCTCCCAATCGCCGCGCCATGTACCTAATGGTGCGACATAGTAGTCAGACCCAGTCTCGGTTTCAGCGCGCCGCATTGCCACCAGCCCATGGAGCAACTCTACAGCGGCCAAAGCCAACGCGTACGCGCCAGCTTCGGTGGTGTCAATATCATTCGCCCACGCATCTTTTGTACGGTCATCTGGGGGTTCCCAGTTCACTACCGCGTCCACTTGTCGGCCCGCTAAGCTAACCCGAAAAATAACTGGCGGCTGGAAGTGACGATCAAGGCATACTCGTGCTGCTTCAGTCCAGTTTTCACCGGTCGCGTCGGTGAGACCGATGTGGCGTTGCGCCAGATCGTGGAACGGTATTTCCGGATTCGGTGTCGCCAACGTCAACTCCGGTAGCGACGACACTTTACCACAGTAGGTTAGCGACCGTTCCGTTGCCGTTGCCACCGGGACGATGCGGAGCGAGGTTCGGGGGTAAGCGATAACCCTATTTCGATTCCAACGCTATAATATCGCCCAAAACAAGCACGGGGATCTCAACCGCTGAGGGAGGAACGCCATGACCCAGCAAGCCACCAAAATCGACGCCGCTCGCACCGCCGTTTTGATTATGGATTTCCAGCAGCGCATCATCGCCAACGTGGCTACCGAGCCGGCGGCGGTCGTTGAGAATGCGGCCAAAGCCCTCGCCGGAGCCCGCCAGGCCGGCATCCCCGTGATTTACGTAGTGCATCGCGGCGGCCCCTTCGCCGAGTACGCCCCCGACGTGGAACTGCACGAGGGCGTCGCTCCTGCGGAGGGCGAACCGGTTATCACCAAAGTTCGCCCCGGCCCGTTCTCCACCACCGCGCTGGACGTGAGCCTGCGTGAGATGGGCAAGGACAACCTGGTCATAATGGGTGTTGCCACCAGCGGCTGCGTGCTCTCATCGGTGCGCTGGGCCGTGGACGTCAACTACAGCTTCATCGTCCTGTCTGACGCCTGTTCCGACGGCGATCCGGAAGTGCATCGCGTCCTCACCGAAAAGGTCTATCCCAGGCAGGGCACCGTGATGACCACCGACGAATTTCTGAGTGCGTTGTAGGTGCAGATTTCAAACCTGCCCCTACGTGCCAACGAGATTGCCACGCTGTGCTCGCAATGACAGAGGTGCAACGGTATGAAATATGACGTTATCGTAATCGGCGCCGGTTCCGCTGGCGGAACCATGGCAACCCGCCTGTCCGAAGACCCCTCCCGCTCGGTGCTCTTGCTGGAAGCCGGGCCGGACTACCCTGACCTGGAGCAGACGCCCGATGACCTGAAGTTCGGCTACGCTCCCCGCGCCTCGGAAATGGGCGCGCCCCACAACTGGTCCTTCGTGGGCACCGGCACCCCCCGCCAGACCGAGCCGGTGAACGTGCCCCGGGGCCGAGTGGTTGGCGGCACCAGCGCCATCAACGGCCAGGTCTTCCTGCGCGGCGTGCCCGAGGACTACGACCGCTGGGCCGAGTGGGGCAACGACGAGTGGAGCTACATCAACGTCCTGCCCTTCTTCCGCCGGCAGGAAACGGACACCGACATCACCGACGACTTCCACGGCTTCGACGGACCCATACCCGTCCGCCGCCACCGCCGCGAGAACTGGCTGCCCCTGCAGGAAGCCTTCGTCCAAGCCTGTACCGACATCGGATATAACGAGGTGTACGACCACAACCACCCCGATTCCACCGGCGTCGGCCCTTTCCCGATGAACAACCCCAACGGCGTGCGCATGAGCACCGCGCTGAGCTACGTCAACCCCAATCGCCACCGGCTCAACCTGACCATTCGCGGCAACGTCCGTGTGCGCCGCATCCTGTTTCAGGATGGTTCGACAGGCTCACCCGGTTCGACAAGCTCACCGCGGGCGGTCGGGGTGGAAGTGGAGAGCGGCGGCGAAACCTTCCAGATCGAGGGCGAGCAGATCGTCCTCTGCGCCGGCGCCATCGCCTCGCCCCAACTGCTGATGCTGTCCGGCGTAGGCCCGGCCGAGGAGCTGCGCAGCCTGGGCATTCCGGTGGTCAAGGATCTGCCCGGCGTGGGCAAGAACCTCCGCGACCATCCCCTGGTGCCCGTCCGCGTCAAGGTCAAGAACGACTTCCCCCTGGATCCCGACGCGCCACGCATCCAGACCGTGCTGCGCTACACCGCCAGCGGGTCCGACGCCCGCAACGATATGCAGATCTTCCCCTCGTCCTTCTCGACGCCGCTGGGTGGCGACCCCTTCGATAACGAGGGCATCCGCATCACGTGCATGATGGAGTTGGCGGAGAGCGCCGGCGAACTCACTCTGCAATCCACCGACCCCGACGTGCAGCCTCATATCGACTGCCGGTATCTTGAAGCCGAGTGGGACCGGGAACGGATGCGGGAAGCGGTCCGCATCGCGCTGGGCCTGCTGGATCACGAGCAGTTCCACCATATCTACGACGGCCTGATCTCGCCCACCGAGGAAGACCTGGTCTCCGACGAGGCTTTGGACGACTGGATGCTCCGCGAGGTCTGCATCGGCCAGCATCTTTCCGGCACCTGCAAGATGGGCTCGGACAGTGACCCCATGGCGGTGGTGGACCAGTATTGCCGCGTCCACGGCATCGAAGCCTTGCGCGTCGCTGACGCCTCCGTGATGCCCGACGTCATCCGCGCCAACACCAACTGCACCACCATCATGATCGGCGAGCGCGTCGCCAACTGGATTGCGGAGGGGTAAAAGTCGCAATCGAAACGTAGGGGCGACGCATGCGTCGCCCCTACACCGACATTCATCGGCAACTAGAGAGGAGCAACCAAATGTCAGTAGGTATAATCGTTCCCCTGCCGGCCTACACCTTGAACCCGGCATTCATCGCCAAGAAGGCCGAAGACCTGGGCTTCGAGTCCATCTGGTATCACGAGCACCCCATCTTGCCCGTGCACAGCGAAAGCCCCTTCCCGGCCACCGGCGGCGAGATACCCTGGACCTACCGCCACTTTTCCGACCCCTACATGGCGCTGGCCATGGCCGCTGCCGTCACCGAGAAGATCAAACTCTGCACCGGCATCACCCTGGTTCCGGAGCGCAACCCCTTGATCCTTGCCAAGCAGATCTCGGTGCTGGACCAGCACAGCAACGGCCGGTTCGTCTTCGGCATCGGCGCCGGCTGGAACCGGGAAGAAACTGAGATGATGGGCGGCGACTTCGACCACCGCTGGACCCAGACCGAGGAGGCCGTGAACGCCCTCAAAGCCCTCTGGACCGAGGATCAGGCTGAGTTCCACGGCAAGTACTACAACTTCCCGCCCGTCTATATGTACCCCAAGCCGGCCCAGGACCCGCACCCGCCCGTCCTGCTGGGCGGTAACGCCCGCAACGTGCTGCGCCGGGTGGTGCGCTATGGAGACGGCTGGCTGCCCAACCGGGCCAATCCCGCCCAGATTGAGGACAGCCGACAGCAGCTGGACGCCCTGGCGGAAGAACGCGGTCGCGACCCCGAGTCGCTGACCATCTCCGTGTTCGGGCAGCAGCCGGACACCACCCGCCAGACGGTCGATGACTTCCTCAACGCCGGCGCCATGCGCGTCTGCGTCTGGCCCAACCACTCCGATAGCGAGGAGGAAATGGGCCAGCAGCTGGAGCGCATGGCGGAGGCGCTGCTTCGGTAGTACGTAGTGGCGGGTTTGAAACCCGCCCCTACACTGCTCCCGCGTCCGAGTAGCAAAGGAGTACTAGTTTCCGGCTTTCGCCGGAATGACGGTTTGAGGAAAGGAGGTAACAAAAATGGCAACCTATGTGTATGTAGCGGCCCAGGATGACAACAAGGTATCAATCTTCACCATGGACGAAGGCAGCGGGGCGCTGACGCTGGTGGGCGAGGAGGCCGTCTCCGGCGGGCCGTCCCTGCTTGCCATCAGTCCCGACCGTCAGACCCTGTACGCCGGCCACCGGGAGGTCCCCGAGATCACCAGTCACCGCATCAATCAGCAGACCGGTGAACTGACCACCACCGGCTCGGTTACGCCCCCCGGCCAGCCCACCTACCTGGCCACCGACCGCACCGGCCGTTACCTGCTGTCGTCATACTATCCCGATGGGCGCGCCGCCGTGCACCCCCTGGGCGACGACGGCAGCGTGGGCGGTGCCGCCACCGCAGTGGTAGAAACGGACGTTGGCGCTCACGCCATGCTCACCGACCGTTCCAATCGGTTCGCCTACGTGCCCCACATCGCCAAGCAGCAGGACAACGTGCTGGAGCCGCCCAAGAACATTCCGGGACCCAACATCATTTACCAGTTCCGGTTTGACGCATCCAGCGGCGCGTTGACCCCCAACGACCCGCCCACCCTGGCCCAGGATGACGACATCGGCCCGCGGCACTTGACCTTCCATCCCTCTCTGGACGTGGTGTATTTCTCCAACGAGCAGGGATGCAGCGTGTCGTCCTACACTATTGACGGCGAGGGTCGGCTGACGCCCCTCGAAACCGTCTCAACCCTGCCCGCCGACGTTACCGAGCGCAACACCTGCTCGCAGATCCAGTTTTCGCCGGATGGCAGTTTGCTATTCGTGCCCAACCGCGGCCACAACAGCATCGCCAGCTTTACTGTGGACGGCGAAGGCCGACTGACTCCGGCGGATCACGCGGCCACCGAGGCGGTGCCCAGCGCGTTCAGCCTGGACCCGTCGGGCCACTACGTCTTCGCCGCCGGCTCGGCGACGGGGCAGTTGGCGTCCTACAGCATCAACGCCGACACCGGCAAGATGACCCCGTTGGGAACCTACGCCGTGGGCGAGCGTCCTATGTCGGTTTTGACGACCACGCTGGGCGACTAACGCCGTCCGTCGTAACGACGTAGGGGCGGGTTTCAAACCCGCCCCTACTGGCATAGACACAATGCAAGAGGAGAAATCACCATGCGACTGGAAGGAAAAGTAGCCCTCATCAGCGGCGGCGCGCGGGGCCAGGGCGCTGCCGAGACCAGGCTGTTTGCCCAGGAGGGTGCCGCTGTGGTAATCGGCGACATCCTGGATGAAGAAGGGATGCGCCTGGAGGCGGAGATCCGGGAACTGGGCGGCAACGCCACCTACGTCCACCTGGACGTCACCGACGCCGACCAGTGGGCTGACGCCGTCACCGAGGCGGTGAACCGCTACGGCAAGCTGGACATCCTGGTCAACAACGCCGGTATTGGTGGAACCGCAATCGGCGGCCCCAACGCGCCGCGCATCCATGAGGCCCCCACTGAAGTGTGGGATCAGATCATGGACGTGAACGGCAAGGGCGTCTTTCTAGGCACCCGCGCCGCCATCCCGGCCATGCGCACCGCCGGCGGGGGCTCCATCATCAACATCTCGTCCATCGCCGGAATGATTGCCACCAGGCCCGGCTCCGGCGCCGGCTCGGCCTATGCCAGTTCCAAGGGCGCGGTGCGGCTGCTCACCAAGTCCACCGCCGTGCAGTACGCCGGCGAGAACATCCGCTGCAACTCGGTCCATCCCGGGTTTATCGACACCGCCATGACGGCACGCACCATGGCCGACCCGGAGCAGCGTCAACTCCGCGTCGATTCCACACCCATCGGACGCATCGGCACCGTGGATGACATTGCCTTTGGCGTGCTGTTTCTGGCGTCGGAAGAATCGTCCTTCATGACCGGCAGCGAACTGGTGATCGACGGAGGCTATACGGCGCAGTAGCCGGGCGGGTCAGTCGATGGCGTGGAGCGCGCCGTCCTCCGTGCGCACCAGCAGCCGTCCTTCCGCATAGACCGGGTCGGTGCGGACGCCGGCGGAAAGTTGCAGTCGCCAGCGTTCCGTGCCGTCGGCCCGGTTCAGGCCGTAGAGCCAGCCCGATTTGTCTCCGAAAGCCAGCAATTCGCCCACCACCACGGGCGAGGCAACAATGCCGTCTTCAGCCTGAAACTGCCACTCCTCCCCGCCGGCTATCGCGTCTATGGCGTACATCTTGCCCACCGTGTCGCCGATGTACAGCCTCTCTCCCGCCACTGCCGGCGCGGAGATGATGCCCTCAGTCCTCTTGAGGCGCGAGGAGTAATCATCGGGGTAGTCCGACCCGAACCGCCAACGGTCGCCCGGTTGGGACGGTGGCGCTGGCAAGGGGAAACCCCACAGCCACAGCTGGGACCAGGTTCGGGTGACGGCATACTGGGCGGGGTATTCCAGGGCGTCGGCCTCCATAACGTGCAACTGACGTTGCGCCACGAAGTAAGTCAGCCCGTTGGCGGTCACCGGCGAGGCCGTCAACGATCCCGTACTGCGGAACCTTGCCCGTTCCTGGCCGGTCCTGGCGTCCAGGGCGTACAGGCTCCGGTCGGCGGAGGCGGTGAAAACATGATTGCCGTCCAGGGACGGAGGCGAACGTACTTCGCCCAGTGACTCGTGGAACCAGATGTTCTCGCCGGTAGATGCGTTCAGGGCATAGGTGACGCCATCCAGCGCGCCGGCGTACACGATGCCGTTGGCTACCGATACCGGACCGGCCGTCGAATCGCCCATCTCGTATTCCCAGCGTATCTCCTGGCTGACTGGATCCCTGGCCACCAGCCGGCGGTCCGGCGTCGTGTAGTACAGCGTGTCGTTGGCCAGGGCCAGCGAGTTTCCCAGCGGTCCGGTGGCGGGCATGGAATCCAGTTCCTGCCCCGTTCCGGCATCCAGCACCGCGATGCGGAAGTGCGCGCCCAGGTAGATGCGCCCTCCCGATACGATAGGCGCGGCCAGCGTAGCCTCGCCGGTGTCCGCGCTCCAGGCCAATCTGCCCCGCGGTTCGTCCAGCACGTCCGCAGCGTACCTGGTTTGGCCCAGGTTGCGGCCGGCCATCGTCCATGCCTGTCCGGTGGATGCGGAGTCGAACACCGTTTCGGGTTGCCGTCCCCACAGAATCACCGGGTCGGGAATGAACGGGAAATTGAGCCACACCACGAACCCGATCACGATCAGCGCGACCACGCCGATGATGGCGTTGCGGCGGGAGATGAACCGGCGTCGGCGCGGAACCTCCTGGGCCCAATCGGGCAGGACATCCGCCTCCGGTGGTCCGGGTTGGTTCGGCGCCGGGGCGTCGGCAGGGTTTTCTGTGTCTGAAGGGTTGGTGGACATGGTCATAGGTTTTCACATGGAGCGGTACCAAAGAAACGGCGGGATGTAATGATACACCCCGCCGGCCAGATGTGCGGTAATTTGATGGTTTTACACGTTGCGCAGCTTCGGATCGAGGCGGTCGCGGAGCCAGTCGCCCAACAGGTTCATGGACAGCACGGTCAACACTATGGCCAGGGTGGGGAAGAAGAACAACCACCAGGCGGTGACGATGAGCGTCCGTCCGTCGGCCACCATCAGGCCCCAAGCCGGCGTGGGCTTCACTAAGCCCGCTCCCAGGAAGCTGAGCGTTGACTCCAGGATGATGACGTGGCCAACCTCCAGCGTGGCCAGCACCACCACCGTGTTCACCACGTTGGGGAAGATGTGACGCATCATGATCCGCGTCGGCGACGCGCCGGCAACCTGCGCGCGGGCGATGAAGTCCTGCTGCTTGATGGCCAGGGCTTCACCCCGCACCATCCGGGCGAACCTGGCCCAAAGCAGTAGTGCGATAACCAACACCACCGTCTGGAATCCGGGGCCGCTCACCGCTACCAGCACGAGCGCTAACAGGATTGACGGGAACGCCAGTTTGATGTCCACGATGCGCATGATCAGGTTGTCAACCCAACCACCGCCGTAGGCGGCCAGCAGTCCCAGCACGGTGCCCACGCCGCCGCCCAGCGCGATCGCGAGCAGGGAGATGGACAGGGAAATCCTGGCGCCGTGGATGATGCGGCTGAGGATGTCAAAACCATGGCGGTCAGTGCCCAGGACGTACTGCCAGCTGCCGCCTTCTTGCCAAACCGGGGGCACGAGGCGATCTTGCAGGTTGACCTCCACCGGATCGTGTGGCGCGATCAAATTGGCGAATATCGCCGGTATGATCAGCATTATCATGAGGATGAGCAGGGGAACGATCGGGTATTGGCGGACGTTGAATAACGCTTGCCCTACTTTTCCCCGCTGGGGAAGCAGATCGTCGGTAGGTCGTGGGGTTGCGACCGAGGTTGCTGCGGGCGTGGTCATGGCCAAATTCCTTGTTCGGGCGAATGGGCGCGGAGAGCTGTTCGTCTAGTAACGAATCCGGGGGTTCAGGTAGGCGTACATAATGTCAACGAACAGGTTGATTAAGATGTAGAACGCGGCGAACAGAATGACGATGCTCTGGATCACCGGGAAGTCCCGATTGCGGATGGCGTCGATGGCCAGATTGCCCAGGCCCGGCCAGACGAATATCGTCTCTATGACCACCGAACCGGTGAGCAGCACGGCGCCGATCAGGCCCATGTAGGTGAAAGGCACGATCAGCGCGTTCCGGAAGCAGTGTTTCCAGATCACCTTTCGCTCCGGCATCCCCTTGATCCGCGCCAGCTTGACGTACTCGGTGTCGAGCACTTCCAGCATGGACGAGCGGGTGAGCCTCATTACCGCGGCGACGTTGTAGTAGCCCAGGGCTATGCCGGGTAGGATTATCGATTTGAACCCTTCGTTGCCCGAGGTTGGCAACCAGCCCAGGATAACCGCGAACACCCACATCAGTATCAGACCGATTGCAAACGACGGAGCCGACTGTCCAATCAGCGCAATAACTTTGCCGGCCCAGTCAAATGCCGTATCTTTTTTCACCGCTACCAAGACCCCGATGGGCAAGGCGATAGCCGCGCTGATCGCCCAGGCGAAAGCCGCCAGGTAAATGGTGTTGGGCAGGCTTCCGGCGATCAACCTGGTGATAGGTACGCCGCCATAGGCCCAAGCCTCGCCGAAGTCGCCGGTAACGAAGTTGCCGATGTAGCGGGCGTATTGGACGTAAATGGGTTGGTCCAGGCCCCATTTCGCCCGGACCTGCTCAACCACCTTAGGACTGGCGTCCTCCGGCAGCAGGATGGCCACCGGGTCGCCGGTAACGCGAGCCAATGCGAACACTACTGCGCTGATGACCAGTATCGCGATGATGGACTGGATCACACGCAAAAAGATAAAACGTTGCATGGGGGGACCTTTGCCGTCAGGAACGTTTCACGGTGTTTCATGAAGGGGCGACCGGTGGGCCGCCCCCCAACTGCTCTACTCTACTTGCGAACTACCTTGGTGTATTCGTGGCCCTTCATCCCGCCGAAGTAACTGTTGTTCACCGAATACTCGGCGATCACCTCGGGGTTGATGCCGAACTCCGCGAACAGGAAGCCCAGCGGTATCGTGGCGTTCTGCTCGTACATGTACTGGCCGGCTTCTTTCATCAGGTTCAGGCGTTCTTCGTCGTCCACGCTGCTCTGCCACTGGCTGAACAGGTCCTCGGTGAAGGGGTCTTCGTACATGTACACCGCGCCGGCCAGGGCGGGACTGACGAAATACACCCGCATATTGCGGCCGGCGGGCCAGAAGCCGGTGCGGTGGGTCCACAGCACGCCGTTCATCTCGCGGGCCTTGTAGCGGGTGCGGATGGGCTGGAACTCGCCGATCTGGGCGTCAACGGTGAAGCCGACGTCTTCCAACCAGGAGATCATCGGGACTGCGATCTCGGTCAACTCCGGCACGCCCACCAGTTTGCCGGCCATGAATTCTATGCTGGGGCCGGAGCCTTCCGCGTAGCCCGCTTCGGCCAGCAATTCCCTGGACAGGTCGGGGTTGTATTCCGGAATCTGCCAGGCCGGGTCATAGGACGGGTCGGTGGGATGCCAGCCGGTGTTCGCCATCAGTTCCATCTTGTTGTCGAAGAAGGCTTCGTTCAGGGCGTCCCGGTCGATGGCGTGGTTCATGGCCCGGCGCACCAGCACGTTGGTGTTGGGGTCGTTGGGATCATATCGGTCTTCCAGGTACTGGCCGCCGATGCCGATCCAGACCATGAAGGCGGGCAGGGTGCTCTGGGTGATGGCGTATCCGGCGTCGATGATCTCGCCCTGGAGTTCCCGGGGGATCTCGGCGATGTCGGCCTCGCCGGCGCGGAGCATGGCCACGCGGGTCAGGTCTTCCTCAGCGAAGAAGAAGGTGAGGGTATCGAAGTCCGGGTTGACGCGCCAGTGGTCGTCAAAGGCCCGCTCGTATTCCAGTTTTGCGCCCTGCTGGTAGCTGACGTGCTTCCAGGGCCCGGTGCCGATCGGGTTGGCCGCATAGGCTTCTTCACCGTTCTTTTCCCAGTAGTCCAGGCTGTAGATCAGCGGGTCGGTAGTGGCTTCCGAGGCGTAGAACGGGACCCACAGCTCGGGCCGGTTCATGTTCCAGACCATTTCGCTGTCGCTGACCTCGGTGACCGTGGCCGCTTTGCCGATTTCCTCGAGTTCCCAGCTGCGTTGTTCGCCCTCGGGCCCCAGGATCTGGTGCCAGAAGTCACCGAAGCCGGTCTTGGCTTCCGGGTGCGACCACAGCTGGAAGCTGAACACGAAGTCGGAAACGCCGAAGGTGTCTTCGCCGTGGTGGAAGGGGACATTTTCCCGCAGTTTTATCGTCCATTCCTTTCCGTCGGGAGAAACCGACCAAGTTTCCGCGAGCATGGGGCGCGCTTCCCAGGTTTGGTAATCTCTCTGGAACAGCGCCTCCTGCATTGGTTGCAGGATGCCCTGGTTGGTGCCGCCCACGCGCCAGCCCAGCAGGTTCTCAGCGTAAGGCGGGGTGATGGCGACGCGCAGGTCCGCCTGCACGGGTTCGCCCAGCGTGGTTTCCGGTACGGCCGTGGCCGCCGGAGCGGCGGTAGGTGCGGCCCCGCCGGCGGCCCGGTCGCTCATGCCGGCCGGTTGGGCCAATGCCGCAGTGGCGGCGGGTTCCGCCGGGGCCGCTGCCGCCGGCGCCTCGGTAGCCGCCGCCGGTTGTTGCGGCTGCGCCGGCTGCTGCTGTGCCTGGGCGCCGCTGGCCGGAGCGGCGGGGGCCGCCGGTTCCTGCTCCGCCGGAGCGCCGCAGGCGATGGCAACTGTCAAAGCTAGTGTCATGGCTGCGAATATCGTCGTTCTGATTGATAAGGCTCTTGACATTCCGTCTCCTTTTCACGCCATCGTGTGTGTTGATAACACCAGGCGCGTCGCATTCGTCAAACGACTGTTGTCGTTTGAATCGTGCGGGGGAATGTACTCAAAAGCCACCTCAATGTCAACTGGACTGGTCCAGAGAGTTAGCAGGCGTAACAAGTAACAGACGAATCATACCTACACTGTATCGCATATGTTGTCGTTTATCGTCGGAAACATCCGGTCACATCTTGTGTACCGTTACTATTAGCGATAAATTGGCTGATTGCGATGATGCGAAGGATCACGCACCACCGCAATCGTGGTTGGTTTTTGGATGACGCATTCACCCGGTCGTTGCCGACAGGTCGAAAACTTACTGTCGCACCACCCTGGTGTACTCGTGTCCCTTCATGCCGCCGAAGTAGCTGTTGTTCACCGAGTACCCGGCGATGACCTCGGGGTTGATGCCGAACTCCGCAAACAGGAACCCCAGGGGCATGGTGGCGTTCTGCTCGTACATGAACTGACCCACCTCGCGCATGATCTGCTCGCGTTCCTCGCCGTTCACGCTCTTCTTCCACGTGTCGTATTGCTCTTCCACGTAGGGGTCCTCAAACATGAACACGGATCCCTGCTGGCCGGGACTGACGAAGTACACCCGCACGTTGCGTCCCGACGGCCAGAAGCCGGTACGGTGCGTCCACAGCGTACTGTTCATCTCGCGGGCCTTGTAGCGGGTGCGGATGGGCTGGAACTCGCCGATCTGAGCATCCACCTCGAAGCCGACCTCTTCCAACCAGGAGATGATCGGCACCGCGATCTCGGTCAGCTCGGGCACGCCCACCAGCTTGCCGGACATGAACTCGATGCTGGGCCCGGCGCCCTCGGCGTAACCCGCCTCAGCCAGCAACTGCCGGGACAGATCGGGGTCGTAAGCCGGTATCTCCCAAGCCGGGTCGTAGGTCGGATCCGTGGGATGCCAGCCGGTGTTCGCCATCAGCTCCATCTTATTGTCGAAGAAGGCTTCGTTGATGGCGTTGCGGTCAATGGCGTGGTTCATGGCCCGGCGCACCAGCACGTTGGTGGTAGGGTCATCCGCGTTGCGCTTGTCCTCCAGGTACTGCCCGCCGATGCCGACCCAGACCATGAAGGCCGGCAACGTGCTTTGGGTGATGGCGAACCCGGCGTCAACCACCTCTCCTTGCAGCTCGCGCGGGATCTCCGCGATGTCGGCCTCGCCGGCGCGAAGCATGGCCACTCGGGTCAGGTCCTCCTCGGCGAAGAAGAAGGTCAGCGTCTCAAAGTCGGGCGTGATGCGCCAATGCTCGTAGGGAACGCGCTCGTATTCCAGCTTCGCGCCCTGCTGATAGCTGACGTGCTGCCAGGGGCCGGTGCCCACCGGACTTTCCGCATATACCGCCTCTCCGTTGGTCTCCCAGTAGTCCAGGCTGTAGATCAGCGGATCGGTGGTCGCGTCGGAGAACCAGAAAGGCACCCACAGCTCGGGACGATTGGCGTGCCAGATCATCTCGCTGTCGGATACTTCCTCCACGGCCGCCGTGGCGCCCAGGGTATCAACCTCGAAACTACGTTGTTCACCCTCGGGTCCCAGCAGTTCGTGGAACCAGTCGGTTGCTCCTTTGCCCTCGGGGTGCGACCAGAGCTGGAGACTGAACACGAAGTCGGAAACGCCGAAAGTGTCAGCGCCGTGGTGGAAAGGCACGCCCTCACGCAGCTGGAAATGCCATTCCTTGCCGTCTTCCGACACTTCCCATTCGGTCACCAGCATCCCCTTGGCTTCCCAGGTCACGTAGTCCCGTTGGAACAGTTGCTCCTGCATGGGCTGGAGCATTCCCTGGTTGGTGCCGCCCACGCGCCAGCCCAGCAGGTTCTCCGCGTAGGGTGGGGTGATGGCGACGCGCAGGTCCGCTTGCACCGGCTGACCCGTCGTCGCCTGGGGGACCGGCGCGGCGGTTGGAGCGGCAGTCGGAGCGGCGCCGCCGGCCTTGGTGTCAGCCATACCGCTGGGCAACGCCAACGTGGGTTTGGCCTCCGCTTGCGCGGGCTGTTGTTGGGATCCCGTTGGTTGCGCCGTCTGTTGTTGGGCGGCCGGTTGCTGAGCCGGCTGCGATTGGGGCGCCGCCTGCTGTTGCTGGCTGGCGGCCGGGGCGGCGGGCGCCGCCGGTTCCTGCTCCGCCGGAGCGCCGCAGGCCAGCGCCATCGCCAAGGCGAGAGCCAGCGCGGCGAATATCGTCGTTCTTATGGAAATGGCTCTTGACATTCTGTCTCCTTTCCGCGCCAATTTATCTTTTGAAAACATCAGGCGCGACGCATTTATCGAACGACATAATTCGTCCGATTCATGCGGCGGAATCTATTCAAAAGCCATGTTAATGTCAATCGAAATGAACGTAATCGTTTCGGCAATGAACCAACGGCAGACGAATATGCTCCGTTATACAAAAGATACATAATCGTTTATCGTTGCCGATGCCGCATGATGTTTTGTGTATCGTTATAAACTGCCACGAATTTGCTGATTGCGGCGATACTACGCATTGTGGTATCGCCGCATTCGCAGGGCGTTCATTCGATTCCGAACTTCCCCGCTCGTTGAGGACGGTTCAGTTGCCTACCTGCGGACCACCTTGGTGTACTCGTGGCCCTTCATTCCGCCGAAGTAGCTGTTGTTCACCGAGTACTCGGCGATGACCTCGGGATTGATGCCGAACTCTGCGAACAGGAACCCCAGGGGCATGGTTGCGTTCTTCTCGTACATGAACTGCCCGGCTTCTTTCATCAGGTTCAGGCGTTCCTCTTCGTCCACGCTGCTCTGCCAGCGGTTGAACAGGTCTTCGGTGTAGGGATCCTCGAACATATACACCGCGCCGTCCAGTGCCGGGCTGACGAAATAGACCCGCATATTGCGGCCGGCGGGCCAGAACCCGGTGCGGTGCGTCCACAGCACGCCGTTCATCTCGCGGGCCTTGAAGCGCGTGCGGATGGGCTGGAACTCGCCGATCTGAGCGTCAACCTGGAAGCCCACTTCCTCCAGCCAGGAGATGATGGGCACGGCGATCTCGGTCAACTCCGGCACGCCCACCAGCTTGCCGGCCATGAACTCGATCTTCGGGCCGGCGCCCTCGGCATAACCCGCCTCCGCCAGCAGTTCCCTGGCCAGGTCGGGGTTGTATTCCGGAATCTGCCACGCCGAATCATAGGACGGGTCCGTGGGATGCCAGCCGGTGTTGGCCATCATCTCCATCTTGTTGTCGAAGAAGGCTTCGTTGATGGCGTCCCGGTCGATGGCGTGGTTCATCGCCCGACGCACCAGCACGCTGGTGTTGGGGTCGTTGGCATCGTACCGGTCTTCCAGGTACTGGCCGCCGATGCCGATCCAGACCATGAAGGCGGGCAGAGTGCTCTGGGTGATGGCGTACCCCGCGTCAATGATCTCGCCCTGGAGTTCCCGCGGGATCTCCGCGATGTCGGCCTCTCCGGCCCGCAGCATCGCCACCCGGGTCAGGTCCTCCTCGGCGAAGAAGAACGTCAGCGTCTCAAAGTCGGGGTTGATGCGCCAATGTTCTTCAAAGGCGCGCTCGTATTCCAGCTTCGCGCCCTGTTGGTAGCTGACATGCTTCCAGGGGCCGGTTCCAACGGGACTCTCGGCGTACACCGCCTCGCCGTTCTTCTGCCAATAGTCCAGGCTGTAGATCAGCGGGTCGGTGGTGGTGTCCGATGCGTAGAACGGGATCCACAGCTCGGGCCGGTTCATACGCCAGACCATTTCGCTGTCGCTGACCTCTTCCACGGCGGCCGTGGTGCCCAGTTCGTCAACTTCCCAGCTCATCTTGTCCCCGCCCGGGCCCAGCAGGGTGTTCCACAGCGGCCCGAACCCGGCTTTGCTCTCGGGATGTGACCAGAGCTGAAAGCTGAACACGAAGTCGGAAACGCCGAAGGTGTCCTCGCCATGGTGGAATGGGACGTCCTCCCGCAGTTTGATGTTCCAGGTCTTGCCGTCGGCGGAGACTGACCAGTCGGTCGCCAACATCGGCTGGGCCGACCAGTCCTGGAAGTCGCGTTGGAACAGGTGCTCCTGCATCGGCTGCAGGATGCCCTGGTTGGTGCCGCCCACGCGCCAGCCCAGCAGATTTTCCGCGTAGGGCGGCGTGATGGCCACCCGCAGGTCGGCCTGCACCGGTTCGCCCATGGTTTCTTGGGGCTTTGGCGCGGCGGCAGGAATCGCTGTGGGAGCCGCGCCGCCCGCCTTGGCGTCCGACATTCCGCTGGGCAACGCCAGCGTGGGCTTCGCCTCAGCCTGGGCCTGCGCCGGCTGAGAGGCCGGCTGTTGCGGCGCCGCCGCTTGAGATTGGGCCGCAGGCTGCTGCTGTTGGCTGGCAGCCGGAGCGGCGGGCGCGGCCGGCTGTTGTTCTGCCGGAGCGCCGCAGGCCAGCGCCGTCACCAGGGCGAGGCACAGCGCCCCGAATATCACGGTTCGTATGGAAATGGCTTTTGACATCCTATCTCACCTCCACGCCAGCGGCCTGCCGATGCCGTCTGGCGCGACGCATTCGCCAAACAATCAGTGCCGTTTGGCGTCTGTGGCGGAATTTACTCAAAAGTCAATCCGTTGTCAATCGATATGATTATAAATATTATCAATAACAACGAAGTATGACTATCATAATCGCCATATGAAGCCAATAGCGTCGAAAAGGCACGGGATCAAACCTGTCAACATCCGCTTGCGATTTACGGAAAGCGGAACGAATAACGATGACGGTGGCGCGATTTGATTCCGCGTCGCGCCACCGCCTTGCCGGGAGATGATGACCCCTGAGGGTCAGCGTTTTTCGGGCGAACCACCGGCTACTTGCGCACCACCTGGGTGTACTCGTGGCCCTTCATGCCGCCGAAGTAGCTGTTGTTCACCGAGTAGCCGGCGACCACCTCCGGGTTGATGCCGAACTCCGCGAACAGGAACCCCAGGGGCATCGTGGCGGACTGCTCGTACATGTACTGTCCGGCCTGCCGCATCAGGTCCAAACGCTCCGTCTCGTCCACGCTGTTCTGCCACTGGTCGAACAGGGCTTCGGTCACCGGGTCCTCCAGCATGAATACGCCGCCGTCCAGGGCCGGGCTGACGAAATACGCTCGCATATTGCGTCCCGCCGGCCAGAAACCGGTGCGGTGGGTCCAGAGGACGCCGTTCATTTCCCGGGCCTTGTAACGGGTGCGGATGGGCTGGAACTCGCCGATCTGTGCGTCAACCTGGAAGCCCACCTCTTCCAGCCAGGAGATGATGGGCACCGCAATCTCGGTCAGCTCCGGCACACCCACCAGCTTGCCGGCCATGAACTCGATCCTGGGGCCGTTGCCTTCTGCGTAGCCCGCTTCCGTCAGCAGTTGCCGGGCCATGTCGGGATCGTAAGTCGGTATCGCCCACGACGGATCGTAGGTCGGATCCGTGGGATGCCAGCCGGTGTTGGCCATCAACTCCATCTTGTTGTCGAAGAAGGCTTCGTTGATGGCGTTCCGGTCAATGGCGTGGTTCATCGCCTTGCGGACCAGGATGTTGGTGTTGGGGTCATTGGGGTCTCGCACGTCTTCCAGGTACTGACCGCCGATGGCGATCCAGACCATGAAGGCCGGCAGCGTGCTCTGCGTAATGGCATATCCGGCGTTGATGATCTCGCCCTGGAGTTCCCGCGGAATCTCCGCGATGTCGGCCTCGCCGGCGCGCAGCATGGCCACGCGGGTCAGGTCCTCCTCGGCGAAGAAGAACGTCAGGGTCTCGAAGTCGGGGTTGATCCGCCAGTGCTCCTCGAAAGCCCGTTCGTACTCCAGTTTCGCGCCCTGCTGGTAGCTGACGTGCCGCCAGGGGCCGGTGCCAATCGGGTCCTGGGCGTAGGCGTCCTCGCCGTTCTCCTCCCAGTACTGGAGGCTGTAGATCAGCGGGTCGGTGACCGTGTCGGAAGCGTAGAAGGGAACCCACAGCTCGGGGCGGTTCAGGTGCCAGATCATCTCGCTGTCGCTGACCTCTTCCACGGTGCTCGTCGCGCCCAGGGTGTCCACGTCCCAGCTGTGCTTGTCGTCTCCCGGTCCCAGCATGGTGTTCCACAGGGGCCCCCAGCCGGTCTTGGCTTCGGGGTGCGTCCAGAGCTGCCAGCTGAACACGAAATCGGACACGCCGAAGGTATCCGCGCCGCCGTGGAAAGGCACGTTTTCGCGCAGCTTGATGGTCCAAGTCTTGCCGTCGGGCGAGACCGACCAGTCGGTGGCCAGCATCGCCTGCGCCTCCCAGGTCTCGTAATGACGCTGGAACAGCTGCTCCTGCATCGGCTGCAGGATGCCTTGGTTGGTGCCGCCCACGCGCCAGCCCAGCAGGTTCTCGGCGTAGGGCGGCGTGATGGCGACGCGGAGGTCGGCCTGTACCGGAGTCCCCTCCGCTTCGGCCTTGGGCGCCGCCGGCTCGGGAACAGAGGTGGGAGCGGCACGCCCAACCTTGGTGTCCGCCATGCCAGCGGGCTGCGCCAACGTCGGTTTGGCCGGCGCCTGAGCGGCCGGAGCTTCCGTCGCCGCCGGCTGCTGGGGCGCCGCCGGTTGCGGAGCCGTCTGCGCCTGGGCCGCCGGCTGCTGCTCGCCGCCGGCCGGCGCGCTGGGAGCCTGTTGTTCTGCGGGCGCGCCGCAGGCTACCGCTGCCGACATCCCTACAACGAGTAACCCGCAAATTACCGCCCGTAGCGTGACGAATTGCTGCAACATAATGTCCCTCCCATCCGGCAAACGAAACAACATCGCTGACGGTGACGAAAACTATCCAGCCTGGCCATTGTATGCCGAATATAGGTTATTACGCTCTCTAATGTCAAATGGATTTCGTATATTCAGCCGATTTATTCAACGTATCATCTAATTTGATGATAATTGCTAACGAATATCGTATCCAAGTGCAGGGATGGTGATGAAACGGGATACAAAGATCGCGGTGGGAGGTGGCGTATCCAGGTCAAATCCGTTATTCTGTTGCGCACTTCGTACCAATAGACTGAGGAATGCCGGGAGGGTTTTCGCCATGACTACCACCGCGACCGTTGACGACCTTTGCACCATTGAACAGGAGCCGAGCCGGTTCAACGACGAATTCGGCGAGATGAGCGCACGGGCCAAGGTCAAGGTCAAGGGCGAGATGTCCGAATTCGTGCAGAAGTTCATCCAGGCCGCGCCTTTCGTCGTGATGGCGTCCTCCGATCCGGAAGGGAACTGCGACGCTTCCCCCAAGGGCGGCAAGCCGGGCTTCGTGAAGGTGATTGACAATACGCGCCTGCTGATGCCCGACGTGGCGGGAAACCGCCTGTTCCAGTCCTACCAGAACATGGACTCCAACCCCCACGTGGGCCTGCTGTTTATGATCCCGGGCGTGAACGACACCGTCCGCGTCAACGGCACCGTCACCATCGTGAGCAAGGAAGAGCTGGAGCGGCAGAAGGTGGAGCTGGAACTCTACTGGACCGACGACAACTCCAAGCACCTGCAGGGCATCATCATCAACGTCGAGGAAGCCTACGGCCACTGCCCCCGGGCCTACAACTTCGCCAAGTTGTGGGACACTGACCAGATCGCAGAGAACCAGGCCAATCGGCCCATACCGCTGCGCCCCTAACTCCGCACGCGCACGGCAAGTTTCCGTAGGGGCGAATGATTATTCGCCCCTACCGTTTTACAGAGGCAGGCCCGTGGCCAGCCGGAACATGAAAAGCGCCGGCGGCAACAATATCTGGCCCAGCAAGTTGATACCGAAGGCGTAGCTCAGCGCCAGGTTGATGCCGATGAGGCCGATCAGGGGTATCCAGCCGTAGCGTTCAAACTGTAGGTACGGTACATACAGCGACCGGGGAAGCAGCCCGCCCAGGACTTTGCTGCCATCCAGTGGGGGCAGGGGTATCAGGTTGAAGATGCCCAAAATCAGGTTGAAGAAGATGGCGAGAAAGGCGGCAAACCCCACCACTTCGGCGATTCCTGATATGAACACCGTGCTGGTCACCACTGGCAGCAGGTCAAAGCGGAAGACCAGACCCAGCAGGAACGCCAGCACGAAGTTGGACAACGGCCCCGCGAAAGCCACCCATGACATCCCCAGGCGACCGTGCCGCAGGTTATAGGGATCAACCTGCACCGGCTTGGCCCAGCCGAACCCGACTACCAGTAAGAGCAGGAAACCGAGCAGGTCGATATGCTTGATCGGGTTAAAGGTCAGCCGCCCCATGCGGCGGGCCGTATCGTCACCCTCCATGTGGGAGGTCAGGGCGTGGCTGAACTCGTGGACGGTGAACCCGATTATCAACCCCAGCAGCCCGATCCCGATTACCAGGATAAAGGAAACCGGATTGTCACGGAGCAGATCGAGGCTCTGGAGTATCACGTCGCAGGATTTTCCAGGCTCCCCGGCTGAACCCGGCGGCGGGACGCCGGCTGCGCACGGGGCAAGGCCATCAGGTCGGCTTTCAGCGCGGCCATGCCCTCCGCGCCCAAATCGTTGGCTTCGGCTATTATGGCCACGGCGCCGGCTTGGCGCAGGGCCAGCAGTTCGTTGGCGGTGGGCTGCGGACCCACCCTGACGACGAGATATTTGTCGGTGCGTCGGGCGGCGTCGGCGGCCTGTCCCAGGTCGGCTAGCGTCCAGCGTCCCGCCATATCGTGCTTGTCCAAAACCAAGAAGTCCAACAGAGTGCCGGCCAGAATTCGCCAAAGATGGTCGTCCACGTCGTCGGGGATGCGCACGCCGTGGGTCATCTGTGGCTGAGCGGCGTCGATACCGTCCACCAGGGCGCCGGCGAATGGCGAAACGGCGAAGTCGGCGCCGGCGGCTATCCACTTCCCGATGGTTTCCGGCTCAAGAGGCACGCCGCCAACGCCCCAGATCCGCTCGCCGACTTCAGGCAAAGCATCAGGCGCAAGACCTGGGGAGGCGATGACGACGGCGTCCGCGGCTTCGCCGGCAAAGGCGAGGGCCGCCTCAAGATGGCCGGAGCAACGGGCAATCAGGGCCATGGCCGGCAGGCGGGCCGATTGGGAGGAACCGAAGCCCAGCGAGGGGCCGCTGCCCGCTTCGATGCGCTCAAACAGGTTGCGGAGTTTGGTCATGGCGACGCTTTACTCCGAGGCTGGCGGCTCGATGCCATGCTGGCGCAGCAAGGTTTCCAACGCCTGCCGCGCGGTGCGTTCCTGGGCGAGGTCCTGTTCCACTTCCTGGCGGTTAGGGATGATGCGTCCGGTGGCCGGATCTGCGAAACGGAACCACTCCCGGCCGGCGCGCAATTCCAGGTTGACCGCCGCGCTGTAAGCCACGCAACGACCACTGTCCGAGTCAACGTCAACCGGGATGGGTTGATAACGTCCATCGACCAGTCGGTTGCCTTGTAGCAGAGGGGTCAGGAACCTGGCATGCGGATCATACTGCCAGTATTCCTGCACTCCCCAGCTTTCGTAGAGGTCATGCTTGCTTCCCAAGTCATTCCGGTACGTGCTCGGCGATGACACTTCCATAGCGAATATCGGGGCTTCCTGCTCCAGCCACAAAAAGTAGGAGTTGCGCATTGCGTTGCCTACGTTGGGGATTACGTACACGTCAGGAGATACGAAAGCGCGTGGGTTGCCCGGTTCGTAGTAGATGAACATCTGGGCGGCTACCAGGGTGGTGGGGTCGTCCAGCCAGGCTTCCAAGGCCGACTGCATATAGGATTGTGGCACGAAGTGTATCATTCCCTCTGGCGGTAGTACGTCGCAGGCCACGGGGTAATAAACGCCGTCGTCGGGTTCGGGCGGCCAGGAAGCGGGCGATTTAGTTGATACAATGCGGGGCGCAGTCATCAGATGACCCCCATGATGATTGAGGGTATTGGCGATGTGTAGGGGCGAATGATTATTCGCCCCTACACAATTTCGGCGATACCGGGCTCGATTACAGCGGCTGCCAGACCCGCTTGCCGTCCACTCGGGCGATCTTGCCGATCTGCTTGCCAGGTGGGAAGTGGCCGGCGCAGATGGTCCAGTCCCCCTCCTCGGCGGCGTCCAGCAGGCGGCTGCGCGAGGCGGCGGACTGCTCCTTGTCGGTGTCCACTCCGGCGCACCAGGCCGGCTCGGATACCTGGGCGATGGTGTGGAGCACGTCGCCCATGACCACGCCGCGCTGGCCGTTGGAGTTGATCAGCACCACCTGGTGACCCGGGGTGTGGCCCGGCGCCGGAGCGATGGAAATCTCGTCGCTGATGGTGTGTTCCGGCTCTTCCAGGATCTGCTGGAGGCGCAACCGACGCAGGGGCATGACCTGGCGGTCGATGTACGGGTACATCTGGCGTCCCTCGTCCGACGTGAAGTAGTCGTAGTCGGGGCGGGACATAACGTAGCGGGCACGGCGGAAGTTGGGCGCCGGCATCCCGCCGGAGTAGCGCAGGTTCCAACCCACATGGTCGCCGTGCAAGTGGGTGTGGATGATGTAATTCACCGAGTCGCTGGGGCCGACGTTGGTGTTGTTGACGCCGACGTTGGACTCCAGGTGGGGCCTCAACTCCTCGTAGAGGTTGCCGGTGACGTTGCCCCGGTCGGGGTGCGGGCCGGGGCCCATGCCGGTGTCCACCAGGATGACGTGTTCCGAGGTCTTGAGGAGGAAGACGCCGTAGTAAAGCTGGAGTTGGCCGTCTTCCAGGGTGTCCTGATAGGACGCCCAGGCGTCGGCGGGGACATCGGGGAACATCGCCGATGGCTCGCGCGGCGGCGGAACCATGTCGATGACGGCGGTAACTTCAACGTTGCCGATGGTTGCTTTGTCTGCCATTGGGGAAATCCTCCTCAGTGCGCTGCGAATTTCGCTGGCGGCTATTCGTCCACTTCAAAAGTGACTAGGGAAAAGAGGTCATAGTCGGCCAGGTTTTGGCGCCCGCCCAAACCGATTAGCTCAATTACCACCCCGACGCTGGCGGGAATGCCGCCGGCGTTTTTAACCAGGTTGGCAGCGGCCAGGATGCTGCCGCCGGTGGCAAGCAGGTCGTCGATAATCAAGACACGTTGGTCCGGCTTGATGTCGCCGGCGTGGATCTCAAGGGTATTTGAGCCATACTCCAACGTGTATTCATAGCCAATTGTCTCGCCGGGCAGCTTGCCCGCCTTCCTCACCAGCGCCAGGGGCAGCCCCATACGGTCCGCCATGGGCGCGGCGAACAGAAAACCACGAGAATCGATTGCGGCCAGGCTGTCCACGTTGCGCTGGCGCGCCTGCTCGATCATCCGGTCAATGGTTTCGCTGAAAGCGTCCGGCGACAGCAGCAACGACGTGATGTCCTTGAACTGCACCCCATGGACGGGGAAATCGGGTACGTTTCGGATATGTTCGGCGAGATCTATAGCCATAGTGAGGCCGCCCGCTGGATGGTTGGCGATGGCCGGCGGGCCAAGCGATGATTAGTCTAGTATCAGGCGGTGGCACAGTCAACCGCCGCATGGAGCGGTCTAACTCTCCGATTGCCGACGCTCCAGTTCCGCCTCCAGCTGCCGGATGCGTTCCTGGGCGGCGTCGCGCTGAGCAATAGCTTCATCCCGCTGGGCTATGGCGTCGTCCCGCTCCGACTCGGCCAGGTCCAAAGCTGCCAGGGCTTCAATCAGGTCCGGCAGATATTCTCCGGTCGTCGGGTTCCAAAATCGCAGTTGGCCAGCGCTCCAGTGCAGCTCCAGCCCCAGCTCTTCACTATGGCCGCGAATGATGCCGTCGGCCCCTTCTTCAACCGGGATGGGCTCGTACCTGCCCTCTACCAAACGGTCGCCGGCCAGGGGAGCATCGTGGAAACGACCGCCGGTGTAGTCAAACCGCCAGTATTCCTTAACGCCGAAGCGGGCATAGATTTCACACTTGACGGCGTAATCACGTTCCCCGGTGCTTTCCGACCCCACTTCCAGCACGAACTCCGGGGGCTTGCCGACCTCGCTTATTACGTAGCCGTTGGCAACTTCCTCAATAATATCGGGGGAAATGGACAAGCCGAAGGAAACGACGCAATCCGGCCGGGGTGAACGGCGCGCCTCCCGTGCCTCATAGCAAAGATAGCCTTCTCCCGACACCAGTACGTCGTGGCGGTGACGGTTGTGGCTGCGCAAAATCTGATCGGCTTTGGCGATGCGTCGGCGCTGTTTCATGGCGTCAGGCCGCTTGGGCGGGTCGGGCAACGGGGTCAGGCCGGTTGACGGAGCGCCGGCGGTCGGGAAGTTGGGAATCGGTTTGGTGGTCATGGCGAACCTCGCAACGGAGCTGTTCACGCAATAGTTGTGCTGCGAATTATATCAGCGCCCGGTGGTTACCCGGCTATGACGTTTTGCAGATGGTCGATGCTGAGCACCCGGCGGCCCGGCCCCAGCCGAACGGCGACCAGGTCGATGCGCCACTCCGGTTCGACGGTGGCAGTGGTTCGCTGCGCCAGAAAATGCCGCGCCGTCAGGGTGAGACGCCGCGCTTTGTCGGGGGTCAACGATTCTTCCGGCCCGCCATAGGCTTGGCTGCGGCGCGCGCGTACTTCCACGAACACCCACACCGCACCGTCATGGGTAACTAGGTCAACCTCGCCCCACCGACAGCGGTAGTTGGACGTGACGATGCGGTAGCCTTTGGCTTCCAGGTGGTTGCGGGCGAGCCGCTCGCCAATCCGCCCGATGTCCTGTGGCGACACGCCAAGTCTATCCGGCATCATGCAGAAAGAGCGCCTGTCGCAGAGGGCTGAATGACCGGCGATGTATGGGCGTGGGACCGAGTTCAGCGAGGCAACTGAGATGTCGGGCGGTGGCATAGCCCTTGTGCTGGGCGAAACCGTAGCCGGGATAGCTCCGGTCGGCCTGCTTCATCCTTTCGTCGCGGGCGACTTTGGCCAGAATGCTGGCGGCGGCAATGGATAGGGATTTCGCGTCACCCTTGACCACGGCATGATGGGGTAACGGACACTGCTTAATAGGGACCCAATCCAGCAGCAGAGCCTCAGGCATCGGGCGCAAGACCGACACCGCGTCCAGCATGGCCCGGATCACGGCGTTGCCGATGCCGATTCGATCAATTTCGCAGGGTTCTAACATTTCCACTGCCCAGACCAGGGCGTTGGCCCGTATCGCTTCCGCCGCCGCCGTGCGCCTCCGCTCCGTCAACCGTTTGCTGTCGTCTATCGCAGCGAGCCACGGCTCGCTGCCGGACAGGCCGGGCGGCAAGATAACGGCGGCGGCGGCCACCGGGCCGGCCACCGGGCCACGGCCCGCTTCGTCCACGCCGGCGATCAGTCGATAGCCACCGGAGCGGAACTCTGCTTCGAGGGACAGATCAGGCATCGACCGTCGCGGCCAGGACCGGCAGCCCAAGGGCAGTGTCCGGTTCTTGGCCGGCGATGGCTCCGCCGCCGAGCACGTTATCGCCTTGATAGAACACGGCGGCCTGGCCCGGGGTGATGGCGCGCTGTGGTTCTCGGAACCGGACCAGGGCGCCCCAGCCGGCAGGCGTCACGGTAGCCGGAGCCTCGGCGAACTTGTAGCGTATCTTGACCGTCACATCCGTCGGCCCGGCGGGCGGGTTTCCCGACACCCACGATACGGGGTTCGCGTACAGGATATCCCGATATAGGCTGTCCTCAGAGCCGACCACCACGCGGCGGGTGTCCGGCTCCAGCCGAATCACAAACTTGGGCGGCCCACCGGACAGGCCCAGGCCGCGCCGCTGGCCGACGGTGAAGTACTGGATGCCCTCATGCTGCCCCAGCACATTGCCGGCGTCGTCCACGATGTCGCCCGGCCGTTCGTCAGTCCGCTGGCGCAGGAATTCGCGGTAGTCGCCGGTGGGTATGAAGCAGATGTCCTGGCTGTCGGGCTTGTCGGCGTTGGGGAAGCCGGCATCTGCGGCCAGGTCGCGGATCTGTGACTTGGGGTAGTGACCCACGGGCATCAGGGTGGCGGCGAGCTGTTCCTGACGCATCCCGAATAGGACATAGGACTGGTCCTTGTCGGCATCTACTCCGCGGCGCAAGGTCCAGCGGTCAGGGCCATCGGGTTCGATGCGAGCATAATGGCCGGTGGCAACGTGGCTGGCCTGGAGCATACGGGCGCGCTGGGCCAGGAAGCTGAACTTGATCTTGTCGTTGCAAGCTATGCACGGGTGGGGCGTGCGTCCGCTCTCGTACTCGCTGCGGAAGTAGTCGATGACGAAACTGCGGAACTCGCGCTGCACGTTCAGCACGTAGTGGGGCACGCCGAGGATGCGGCAGACGGCGCGGGCGTCCTCAACGTCGTCCAGGGTGCAGCAGCCGCGGTAGTAGTCGGGCAGGTCAGCCTGGTCGATGTCGTACAGCTTCATGGTGACGCCGATGACATCGTAACCCTGCCGGTGCAGCAGCAGGGCCGCCACCGAAGAGTCCACGCCGCCGCTCATGGCGGCGACAACGCGGTTGGGGGAAGCTGGGTTGGCGATGGCGTTCATAATCATCCGTTGCTTGCGGCGTTGGTATTCGTAGTATAGCATCGGCGCAATCGACCAAACTGAACTCGAAAACAAGCAACCTACGGAGGCAATCAAATGCCGGTTACTTTTGGATGCTCGCTGCCCAGCCGGGGGGCAATGGCGTCTCCCGACAATCTGCGCAACTTGGCGCAGCGGGCCGAAGACCTGTCCTTCGACCACGTTTGGGTCAGCGACCACATCATCATTCCCCACGAGGTGTCATCCTTCTATCCCTACGCTGCTGACGGAGTGGCGCCTTTCCAGCGGGACAACACCTATTTCGAGCCGCTGGCCGCGCTGAACTTCCTGGCCGGCTGCACCACGCGGGTCAAGCTGGGCACCCACGTCCTCATCCTGCCCTACCGCAACCCGGTGCTGACGGCCAAGATACTGGCAACGCTGGACGTGCTCAGCGGCGGCCGGCTCATCCTCGGCGCCGGCGTGGGCTGGATGGAGGAGGAGTTCCAGGCCATGGGGCTGGACACTTACGCCCAGCGCGGCAAGGTCACTGACGAGTACATCCAGATCTTCAAGGAGTTGTGGACGTCCGACAATCCGGAGTTTCACGGCGAGCATTACGACATCAGCGGGGCCGGCTTCCTGCCCAAGCCGGTGCAGCAGCCCCATCCGCCCATCTGGATCGGCGGCCACACCAACCCGGCCATCCGCCGCGCCGCCACCCTGGGCGACGGCTGGATGCCCATTGGCCTGCGTCCGCCGGCCATCCTGGAGCCGGAGGAGTTCGCCGAGAAAATCGCCCGCCTGCGCCGCGTCAGCGCCCGGGCCGGCCGCGCCGAAGGCGCCGTGGACCTGGTGTTCAGCACCGACTGCGTGTTCCAGGACGAGCCGGACCAGAACCGCCGCATGGTATCGGGCCGGCCGGAGCAAATCGCCGCCGACCTGCGCCAGTACCAGGACCTGGGCGTTCAGCACTTCATCTTCAGTTTCCCCGCCGACAGCGCGGCACAGCAGCAGGAAGCGATGGAGCGGTTCTCGCGGGAGGTTGTGCCGTTGATTCCGGCGGACTAGAGTCCGCACGAGGAGAGAACGATGACCAGACAGTTGACGGCAATTATCGAGCGTGAGGGAGACGGGTATGTGGCCCTTTGCCCGGAGCTTGATATTGCCAGCCAGGGCGACACTGTGAGCGAGGCACGCCGTAACCTGCAAGAGGCTTTGGAGCTGTTTTTTGAAACGGCGTCCGCCGATGAGGTCCAGCGCCGCCTGCACGATGAGGTGTACGTAACCCAAGTTGAGGTTACGGTTGGCTAGGCTGCGTGTGCTGTCGGGCCGGGAGGCCTGCGGAATACTGATGCAGCATGGTTTCACAGAGGTCCGGCGACGGGGAGGCAGCCACATAATTATGCAAAAGGTTGAGGCTGGAAGCACTATTACCGTGCCGGTCCCCGACCACCGGGAATTACGGATTGGAACCCTGCTGTCAATCATCCGGCAATCGGGGTTGCCCAGGACGTTGTTCGAGTGAAAGCGCCGGCTTGCTCCCTCGGCGCTGCTGGGACCCTTTCGGCTAAACCGATGGGGCGGGTTATGGTACGCTTCGCCTCGTAGAATCCGAAAAGAAACTTTGTCCAATTGGAGGTGATTCCAATGACGCTGCGTTCCGACCTGAAAAGCCGGCTCACCGCTGGCGAAACCATCGTCGCTCCCGGCGCCTACGACCCCATGTCCGCCCGGGTGGTGCAGTCCCTGGGTTTTGACACCGTTTACGTGGGCGGTTACATGAGCGGGGCGCACCTGGCCGTTACGGAACCCCTGATGACGCTGACCGAGCAGGTTGACGTTGCCCAGCGCGTCGCCAAGTCGGTTCCCTTGCCCGTCATCTGCGATGCCGGCGCCGGCTATGGCGACCCGGTTCACACCATGCACACCGTGCGCACCTTCGAGCGGGCCGGCATCTGCGGCATCCACATCGAGGACCAGGTGTTTCCCAAGCGGGCGTCGTACCATGCTGGTCTGGAGCACGTCATCCCCATCGACGAGTTCCTGGAAAAGATGCGCTACGCCCTGGAAGCCCGCTCCGACCCCGACTTTCTCATCATCGGGCGCACCGACTCCTTCACCGCCGTGGAGGGGGACATGGACGACGCCATCCGCCGGGGCAACGCCCTGCGCGATCTGGGCGTGGACGTGGTGATGCCCCGGGGCGTGCGGCAGCGGGAGGACCTGGCCACCTTCCGGGCCGGCGTGCCCGACGTGCCCCTGCTGGTCATCGCCGGCACCGACGACATCACCGTGCAGGAATACGAGGAGCTGGGCTACAAGGTCATCATCTACGCCACCACGCCGGCCATCGCCGCCGTTGAGGGCATCCAGCGGGCCTACACCAACCTGCGCGACACCGGCCACATCGGCATCGGAGCTGCCGAGGTTGCCACGCGGCGGGCTGAGGTAGAGGCGCTGATCAGCCTACCCGAGTACCAGGCGGTGGAAGCTGCCACCACCGAGCGGGAGTTTCAGGACCGTCGGGTGGGCCATTAACCGCGACCTGGGCTTGCCATTTCCGGCGGCTGGCTGTGCTAAACTGACCAGACATTAAGCCACCCTCCAAGAGGCCACCAGTGCAAAATACCGCCATTTCTCCCGCCGCCGGCGTATCACCGGGCATCCTGGACGCCGCGACCGTCGCTCGTCGCATCGCCGATAACATCGCTACGGTCATCGTGGGCAAGGACGACGTTATCGAGCAGGCTCTGGCTGCCCTGGTAGCCGAAGGGCACATCCTCGTGGAAGACGTGCCGGGCGTGGGCAAGACCATGCTGGCCCGCTCCATCGCCGTGTCCATTGGCGGCACCTTCTCCCGTATTCAGTTTACGCCGGACCTGCTGCCCAGCGACGTCACCGGCGTATCCGTGTACAACCAGTCCACCGGGGAGTTCAGTTTCCGCTCCGGCCCGGTGGCCGCCCACCTGGTGCTGGCCGACGAAATCAACCGCGCCACGCCCAAAACGCAATCGGCGTTGCTGGAAGCCATGGAGGAACGCCAGGTGACCGTGGACGGCGTCACTCACCCGCTGCCACCTCCCTTCCTGGTCATCGCAACCCAGAACTCCATCGAGTACGAGGGTACCTTCCCCCTGCCCGAAGCCCAACTGGACCGTTTCCTGATGCGGGTCAGCATTGGTTACCCGCGCTTCGACGAGGAGATAACCATCATCGCCCAGCAGGAACACTCCCATCCCATCCTGGAACTGGAACCGGTGGCGACACCGGAGGATGTGCTGTCGCTCCAGCAGGCGGCGCAAGAGGTGTACGTGGATGGATTGGTGCGTGAATACCTGGTCGCGCTCTCCGAGGCCACCCGCGAGCACGCCGACGCCGCCCTGGGTGCATCTCCCCGGGCGTCGCTGGGACTTTTCCGCACCGGCCGGGCGCTGGCCCTGCTCCGGGGCCGGGACTACGTGCTGCCCGACGACATCAAGGAGCTGGCCGTGGCCGTCCTGTCTCACCGCATCGTTCTAACCCCCGCTGCTCGTATGAGAGGCGTTCTTCCCGAGCGGGTCGTCGAAGAACTGCTGAACAGCGTTCCGGTGCCGGGAGCGCGGTAGGGAAATACAGCGGAGAGGTTAAAATATGCACACCTTTGAAGTCGTGGTTTGGGAGGACAGCCTTTCCGATGGGTCAACGTGTTACGGCGCATGGTGTTCCTACGTCTTGGGCGTATGGGGGCAGGGCGAGACTGAGGCAGAAGCTCTGGCGGACATCACCGCAGCGATGACCGATGTTATCCACTACCCTTGGGATGACGGCAAGTCTTTAGCCAATTACGAAGAGGCGGCCGCCGAGATGGCCAGATTGATGCGGGAACTAACCGATGAGGACGTTTCGTATCGGGTACACCAGGTTGATATTCCGGCGAAAGAGCCGGCGGGCGTCTGATGCCGCGCTATGCCAACGTTCGCACTCGCGCGCTACGACGGTTGCTGATTAGAATGGGTTTCATCGAAATCGCGCACAATGATCACTGGCGCTACCGTCATGATGGTCTGGGTCTATACACCAAAGTATCTTTTGGCGACAAGGAAGTAGGCGCGATTGTCATGGGCAACATAATCAGCCAACTGCAAATGATCGTTGATGAATTCCGCGCCGCAATGAACGGAGACATTCCCGAACGTTTTACCAACCCCGAATTCTGGTCCGACTGACTTGAGTACCACCGTGATAAAATCGCTGGTTCGCCAGCACCGGCGCAAAATTCTCTTCAGCCTGCTGATTCTGGTGGTGCTGTTTTATGCGCTGGGCACGGGATTCCCGTTTTTCTACCGGCTGCTGTTCACCCTGATAGTGCTGGTGGGCATCGGATACGCTTGGGCATGGTTGAACCTGCGCGGATTGGACGTGCGGCTGACCCGGCTGGGCAATCGAGGTCGGGTCGGAGAATTCCTGGAAGGCCAGATCCAGCTGATAAACCACTCCCGTCTGCCCAAGTCCTGGCTGGAAGTGACGGAAGATACCGACCTGGCCGATCCCGGCGGGCGCACCGTGGCGTTGGTGAAGGGGCAGGTGCGTTCCTTCCGCATCGAGACTTATCTCTCCCGCCGGGGGATTTATCGCACCGGGCGGGTTCGGATGACAGCGCGCGATCCCTTCGGCCTGTTCCGCCTCACCCGTTCCTTTCTCAACGAACAGTCCTACACGGTGCTGCCGCAAACCGTTCCCCTGCCCGACCTGGACCGCCGGTTCGCCAACCTGCCCAGCGACTCCGCCTTCTCCCGGCGCACTCCTGCTATCACCCCCGAATCGTCCACCATCCGCGATTACGCCCATGGGGACAGCCTGCGTCGTATTCACTGGCCATACACCGCGAGAATGAACCGCCTGATGGTCAAGGAGTTCGACATCGGAGTTTCCGCCCAGGCCTGGGTGCTCTTGGACATGGAACGACGCTCCCACTTCGGCGAAGCGCCCGACAACACCGAGGAGTTGGCCGTGACCGTCGCCGCGTCCCTGGTGCAACACTGGGATGAAACGGCCGTGCCGGTGGGCCTGGCCGCAAACTCAGGCGAGCTGTGGACGCTCAAGCCCGACCGCCGTCCGGCACAGTTGGGCATCTTGATGGAAACCTTGGCAGGGATACGAGCCGACGGTAATTTGCCGTTGGAGCGGTTCATCTACGATTTGCGTCCCCAGCTTTCCGGCTTCAACACTCTCATGGTCATTACATCATCCCGCCGCCCCGAATGGACCTCGGCGCTGGTGGGCTTGCGCCGACAGGGCATCAATGTGGCGGTTTGTTACGTTGACCCCAATTCTTTCCCGCTTGCGGACGCCGGCGCTTCGCCCGGCATCACCGGGCAAATCACTGCCGATTATTTGACCCAACACGACATACCCCTCTACATGGTTCGTCGTGGCGAGGACATCAACCTGGCCCTGTCCCGGCCGGTAGCCGCTGGGCCGTCGCGCATCAGCGGCGCCGCAACTGCCGGAGGCGAAAGCGTCCCTCCCAGCGAAACTTCCCCATCTCAGGTCGCCACCGCGTCGTGATACTGCTTCGTAGAGACCTGCCGTCATGGTTACCATAATATCCCCGGCTCCTACCCTGACCAGGCCCTCCGCCGACGCTGGCGCCCTTTGGCGCGGGCAGGTCCTGGCGGATCGTTTGTGGGCTTTGCTCCTCGTCCTGCGCCCGCCCGATGGTTGGGTGGCTGCCGGACTCCTCACGCTCAACATGATCATCGTGGTCTGGTCGGTGGAGGTGGCCGACTGGGCTCCCACGCCGTCGTTGGTCCTGGTCATGCTGATCGCGGTCCTGACCGCGCTGCTGCTCACCCGTGTCCGGTTTTGGACCGCAGCGGTTCTGCCCGGCGGTCTGCTCATCGGCGGCGGCGTAGTCATCTGGCAAATGGTCGCCGCTGCCCCGGAAGAACTGCAAATCGCCAACGCGGCGGAGTTTTTTGAACGTTTGGGCCGGTGGATCTGGGCCGCTCGGACCGAAGGGATCAGCGTTGACCCATTGCCCTTTGCGACGGGACTGCTGATCGCCTCGTGGCTGTCGGGCTACCTGGCCGGATGGGTGTTTTTCCGTTACCGGAATTTCTGGGGCGTCTTCGCCCTGGGCGCCGTTGGATTGCTTTCCAACCTTACCTTCCTGCCCGACAACGCCAGCATCTATCTCGGGATCTACTTGTTCACTGGTTTGCTCCTCGTGGGCTGGGTGCAATCAATTCGTTCCCGCCAGCGCTGGGATCGGCAGGGACGGACCTACGACGGGCACCTGGGCATCCTCACGGTCAGCGACACGTCACTGGTAGCCATCGTCGCCCTGCTCATTGCCTTCTTGCTGCCGGTGGGTGGCCAATGGGGTCCCGCCAACGCTTTTTACAACTTCTCTCGCTCGCCGCTGGTGCATTGGGAGGAGGATTTCAACCGCTTGTTCGCCGGACTGCCGGCCCGTCGCCCGCTGCCCTATCGCATTTGGGGCGACACCATGGCCTTCCAGGGCACCATCAACCCTACGGATACGCCCGTGCTGCAGGTTAATTCCCCGGTGCCGCTCTACTGGAAGGCCCGTTCCTACGCCACGTACAGCCATGAGGGTTGGTTGTCGGAAGGGACCGTGCTCAAAGAACCGGGTTGGAAACCCGAGCACAGCGTTCCCAACCCATATCAGGAGCGGTTCAACGTAACCTTTGAGGTCATACCAAAATACGACAGTCGCAGTCTGTTCGCCGGCGGCCAGGTCATCGGAGCGAACCGTGATATTCGCGTCGAGACATTCGACTCGCCGCGGTACGTCATCAACCCCGATCCCGACAGTCCCATCGCCAGTTTGCCTCCTGTGCTCCAGGATGCGGTCGAGGGATTTCGTGAAACCGTTGCCGCTGATGCCTATGCCGGATCCGACGCCGTTATGGCAGTTCTGCCACCAAAGTCTTTCGTGCTTGAATCGGTTGAGCGAGATGATTCTGGCCGCGTCCTCAGCGCTGTGATCGGAGAAATCGTTCCCGCGGAACCCGACGTGCTGGCGGTCCGCGCCGCCGGCGGCAGCGCTGAAGCCGACGTCCCCTACCAGCTGACGTCGTCAGTGTCCTCTGCCGAGCCGGACCAACTGCGGGCGGCGGGAGACGAGTACGCTCCCTGGTTGTGGGCGCGTTACACCCAACTACCCGGGGATATGCCGCCTCGCGTAGCCGCGCTGGCCCGAGACATTACCGCCGAGGCCGAGACGCCTTACGATCAGGCCGTGGCGGTGGAGCAATATCTCAAAAACAACTTCACCTACAACCTGGACATCGACCCACCGCCCTTCGGCGCCGATGGAGTGGACTATTTCCTCTTTGACAACCGCCAGGGTTACAGCGAATACTTCGGCTCCGCCATGACCGTGCTGATGCGCAGCCTGGGCGTACCCAGCCGCATGACCACCGGCTATACAACCGGTCACTCCCTCGACGGTTCCAACCTGTACATGGTGTCCGACCATCACAGCCATGGGTGGACGGAAGTGTATTTCCCGGACTACGGATGGATACCTTTCGAGCCAACTCCCGGCAAGGAGATTCCGGTAGCCATCCCGCCGGAAAAGGCCCGTCCCGGCTCCACCACCGAGGGAAGCGCCGACGCCGGCGACCTGCCCTGTGAGATTGAAGAGGAATGCGAGGACTTTGAATCTCTGTTCGACGACGAAGAGCTGGCCGCCACCATCGGAACCACCGCTCAGTGGACCGAAACGGTCCGCGCTGCCTTGCCCTGGTTGATCGGTCTCGGGGCCGCCGCCGTGCTGCTGGTCCTGGCGGCATGGGTTATTTGGCGTTGGCTGCTGGCTACGCCGCGAAACGTAACTGGCGCTTATCGTCGGTTGCAGCGGTTGGGAGCAATGGCGTCCTTCCCGATGCGCGAGCACCAGACACCCCACCAATGGGGGTCCAGGCTAGCCGCCGCCATGCCGGAACAGCAAGCGGCCATCCAGCGCATCGTTAACGGGTACACTCGTCAAACCTACTCCGGCCGTACCCCCGCCGACGCCGACGATGCCGGCGGCATATCCGAAGCCTGGAAAACCCTGCGCTTCCCGTTAGCACTGTACGCCCTTCGCCGCCGGGAAGTCTGAACCCGGCCCAAGCAAAACTGGATGCTCATTGCTGGGATGTGATCGGATGAACGCGGTCAGCCGGGACGAAATGACGCTGCACTACTGTTTGCAGGAAACGCCCTTTGGGTGGATCGCCTTGCTGGGTGGACGTGACGGTCTGCTCCGCGTGAGCCTGCAACCCAAGCCGCAGGACGCCTTGGACGGGCTGGGAGAAGAGTTGAGCAACGCCGAGGAAAACACCCCTCAGTTCGCAGAAGTGCTAGCCGCCTTCAACGACTATTTCGCGGGTGACCTGACGGCTTTGGATAGCATTCCACTGGATTTCTCTGCTGCTCCGCCCTTCTTCGGCGCAGCGTGGGACGCCTGCCGATCTATCCCGCCGGGCGAGACTCGTTCCTACCGTTGGCTGGCAACTGCTGCCGGCAATCCGCGGGCGTCGAGAGCCGCCGGTCAGGCCATGGCGAAAAACCCTTTCCCTCTGATAGTCCCCTGCCACCGCGTGGTCGGCAGCAACGGCGGTCTGCATGGCTACGGAGCGGGCGGCGTAGACGTCAAGGCCCGCCTGTTGGAGATGGAACGGCGACAGGCGACATTGCTCTGAACCTGATTCAGGGCCGGCATTGGCGACGTTATTGGGCAAGCGCTGACTAGCCCAGTCCGCGGGCGCGATATTGCAGCGCTTCGGCCAGGTGCGCTGCGCCGATCCGTTCCGCCCCGGCCAGGTCGGCCACAGTGCGCGCCACCTTGACCACGCGGTGCAAGGCACGGGCCGAAAGATCCAGCTGTTGCGAGGCTCTTTGCAGCAGCGCCGAGGCGTCGTCCTGCAAGTCACAGTAGTCCCATATCCTAGAACCGGACATCTCCGCATTTGACATCCCCGGCTCGTCCCCGTTCTGCGCGAACCGGGCTTCCTGGATGCCTCGCGCCGCAACCACTCGGTCCCGCACCTGTGCCGACGGCTCAGCGTCGGCCTGCCCCAACAGGCTGTCGTACTCCACCGGCGGGACCTCCACGAAGATGTCGATGCGCTCCAGCAGCGGCCCACTGATCCGCCTCTGATACCTTGTCACCGCTGATGGACTGCAAACACATTCCTTACGAGGATGCGAGGAATAACCGCAGGGACAAGGGTTCATCGCCCCCACCAGCATGAAACTGGCCGGGTAGGTTACCGTCCCGCTCACTCGTGTAATCGTCACCGTCTTATCTTCCAGAGGCTGGCGCAGCGATTCCAATGCAGCGTGGCCGAACTCCGGCAACTCGTCCAGGAACAGCACGCCCCGGTGACTCAGCGTGATCTCGCCTGGGCGCAGCATCCGGCCCCCACCCACGAGGCCGGCGTTGGATATGGTGTAGTGCGGCGCTCGGAACGGGCGCTGGGCGATGAGCGGGCTGTCGGGCGGGAGGTTGCCGCTGACGCTGTAGATCTTGGTGACGTCCAGCGCTTCATCAGCAGTCAGGTAGGGCAGGATGCCCGGCAGTGCCCTCGCCAGCAGGGTCTTGCCTGAACCGGGCGGGCCGCTGAGGAGGATGTTGTGAAACCCGGCGGCGGCAACCTCCAACGCCCGTTTGGCGTGGTCCTGCCCTCTGATGTGGCATAGATCGGTACTGTCCGGCTGCCGGCGATTGCCGTTGAGATATACGCCGTTATGGGGGAACGGCGCGATGGCGGCCTCGCCCTGTAGATGGGCCAGCAATTGCGCCAGTGTGTCCACCGGATAAACGGTCATGCCGTCCACCAGCGCGGCCTCGGCGGCATCCACCGCCGGCACGTACACGCTGCGGACGCCTTGATCCCGCGCCACGGATACCATGGGCAAGATGCCGGCGGTATGGCGCAAGGCGCCGTCCAGCGACAGCTCACCAAGAAAGATCGCCGGCTCCGGCGTGGGCGGCGCCTGTCCGGTGCTGAACAGAATGCCCACCGCGATGGGCAGGTCGTAGGCTGGGCCGGCCTTTTTCAAATCGGCCGGCGCCAGGTTGACGGTGATGCGTCGCATGGGAAACTCGCAGCCGCTGTTCCGCACGGCGGCGCGCACCCGCTCTTTGGCCTCCTGAACCGCAGTGTCGGGCAGGCCGACGATGTGAAACGCGGGCAGGCCCGGGGAAATATCCGTCTCCGCCTGGATGATCTGTCCGTCCAGTCCAATGACCGCGCAGGTTTGAGCAGTTGCCAACATTCCGACCCCCCACAGGTTCGTATTGATCGCCGTTTATTTCTTCGGCGTCCCCACCCTACCATTACCGAACTTGCGTTCGCAACAGCGAACTGTCAGCAAAAAATCCTTGGCTAGCCTTGTGCAAAACTCGCTTGCCCTTAAATCGTTATTCCGGCTTTCGCCGGAGCGACGGACTTCCTGTTTTCACGACCCTACCTGGCGTCAATCCCTTTGCTATTACTGCACGCCTAAACTATACTTTTCCCATGGACCTCCAGTTTGAAATCGGCGATCCCCAGCGCCCCCGGGGCCACGCCTTGCTGTATTTCCGCGTTGACACCGAACCCGGCAGCGTGTACGGCACGTATATCATTACGCTGCCTATCACCGCCGACCTGACCAAGTACGTGCCTCCCTTCTTGGCCGCTCATTTGGGCAGCGGCGGATCGGGCCCGCTGGCGAATTTCTCCGCCTTTGCTATGCCCCCGATGTCGGAGTTGGTGGAGGGCGGGTACGACCACCTGGTGCGCCTCGCCAACCGCCGTGGCGACGACCTGGTGTACGGCGGCAGCATGTTCTCTTATGACCTGGCCCGTATGATGGAATCAGTGGCCCAGGCCGTGCAGGAATACTCCGATGCCTGCTCCCAGGCCGAAACCGACGCCGGCGCCGCATCCGTCCCTGCCGATGACGCGGCCCTGCCGGAAGCCGTTTCCGGTCTGCTGGCCGGTGGGGGCGATGCCCCGGAGGCTGATACCGGCGGATTGGGCGTCAACGAGGTGCTCTGGAGCTTTATGAGCGAGGGCGACCGACTGGCCGAAATGGGGCGGTTGCTCGGCCGGCTGCGCTTCGCCCAGGAAGGCAATGATGCCTCCGCCATAGAGGAAATCATCGCCGAGATGACGGCTCTGGGGCGTCACCTGCCCGACGAGTTCAGCATCGGCTCCCTGGTGAACGCTGCCGGGGATACTAGCCCCAACGGAGCGCAACTGGCCCAGCTATATCTCGACCGCTGCTACCGTCTCTCGTCCGGCGACGCCGAGCAGGTGCGCCGCATTGACGAGGCGATCAGGAACTTGGAGCGACGAAGCTAGGTGAAAACTATTCGCGGCCGGCTTACGCTTTGGCCCGGGGGTGACTGCGATCATATTCCTCGCGCACGTGGGAGTCGGTCAGGTGAGTGTACACCTGCGTCGTGGATATGCTGGAATGTCCCAGCAGTTCCTGCACGTGGCGCAGTGACGCTCCGTTCTGCAGCAGGTGCGTGGCGAAACTGTGCCGCAGGGTGTGCGGGGTGATCTTGGGATCGACGCCGGCGGCTTTGGCCGCCGTCTTCAGAATGTTCCAAACCCACTGACGGGTCAACCGCTCGCCGCGCTGGTTGAGGTAAAGGGCCGTTTCACCCCGCTTCTGGCCCAGCAGTTCCACCCGTGCGCCGCCGATATATTCCCGCAAGTTGGACAGCGCATCCGGGTACAGATAAACGATGCGTTCCTTGGACCCCTTGCCCCAGGTGCGGATGAAGCCTTCTTCAAAGTCGATGTCCTGCAGGTTGAGGGCAACCAGTTCGCTGACGCGCAATCCGGTGGCGTAGAGCAGTTCCAGAATGCTGGCGTCCCGTTTCCCTTCCGGGGTGCCCGTGTCCGCCGCCGTGGTCAGCAACTTCTTCACGTCCTCTTCGGAAATGAACTTGGGCACCGACCTGCCCACCCGGGGCGAACCCAGGTTTTCGGTGGGATCTTCGCTGATGAACCCGTTGGCACTCAGGTAGCCGAAGAAGGACCGCACCGCCGCCACCTTGCGCGCGGTGGTGGTATCCCGGTACTTGCGGTTGTCGCGCAGCTCGCTGATGTAAGCGTTGAGCAGATTGATGTCCACCAGACGCCAACCCTCCTGGTCCTCGGAGTTCAGGCTGTCGGCGATGAATTCCCGGAACTGGTTGAGGTCGTTGCTGTAGGCGTCCAGCGTGTTTTGGGAAAACCCCCGCTCAACGACGAGATGCTGCAGGAACGAATTCACCGTTTGCTTCATGTTCTCCACCAGTGGGCTCCTTGGCAGCGCCCGGATGCGCCGGCCGGGGCCGCGGTACTTTGGCCCGTTTGGGGCATCATTGTTCTACAATGATGAGATTAGGGCATATTGGAGATCAAACGAGATTCGGCGATTTCTTGACGACAGAATGCTGAATACCCCACCGACGCTGCCAACCGGTTATGCCAGTACAACCACAGGGACAACCCAGATGAATCCTTTTATCATCCTGTCCACCCTCCCCCAAGCCGGCAACGAGCCGGCCAATCTGTCCTTCCTAGCCTACCTGGACGTGTGGCTGATCAGCGGTCTGGTCCTGCTGGCGGTGGTCGTCGTGATTGGCAAGTGGTTGTGGGGAAAGCTGCGGCGCCGGCCTGATGACGCCGATGGCTATTACCACGATGAAGACTATTATTTGGATGACGACCGTTAAGGCCGGCGGTTGGCAGTTGGACGCCTCTTCACTCTGCCGGCTGTCCACATCATGTAAAAACCCGGATCAATGACACTTGCCCCTTGCGTTCCCGCAGAGCGGCAATCTATCATCCCACGGGGTCGAAATCGGAACTGTGAAATTGCTGTCCAGCCATGGCCAATCTTGAAATGATAAACGTTGCGCAATCTGGCGTTTTCGCGGGGGATTGCCTGGAATTGATCCCGAAACTGCCTAACGCCAGCATTGACGTTGTTGTCACTAGTCCTCCCTATTGGGGCCAGCGCTCCCCCGGTGGTGGGCTGGGCAATGGGACGGAGGAAGACCCCAGGGAATATCTCGCCTTTCTGGAGGCGGTATTCGTTGCTCTGCTGCCCAAGCTGAAGCAGCAGGGCATCGTATGGCTCAATCTGGGCGACGCTTACAATACGCCCGTCAATTGGGGCGCAAAGGATTACAAGTACAGCTCCCTGGGTGCCGACAAAAACGGCTTTGCGCCGGACAACGCGGCTTACACCAAGCCTCGTTTCAAGCGGAAGGCATTTATTGACAAAACGACCGGCTGGCTGCAGTACGGCAACCTGCTGATGCTGCCCCAGCGCCTGCTGATTGCGCTCACCGAATCAAGGTATCTGTATCGCGGCGAAGTAATCTGGGCCAAGAAGAACCCAATGCCGGAAGGCCGCTGTCGCCGGCCGCACCGCAAGCACGAGCCGATCTATCTATTGGCCAAAGATGAGCGGCATTCTTTCCGCACTGCGCCGCCGGTGCCCAGCGTGTGGGAATTCGCCAACGAGCAAATCCCCGGCTTGCAGCACCGTTCCCGTTTCCCCATAGAATTGCCCAAACGCTGCATTGAAGCTTACGGGCAAAGCGGTAGCGGCGTGGTTGTGTTAGACCCGTTCTCCGGTTCCGGGTCAACCGGGATAGCGGCGCTGCGGCTAGGCTGCACTTACATCGGGTTTGAGATCGATCCGGAACAGGCTGCGGAATCAAAGAAAAGATTGTCGCTTGTACGCGAACAACAGAACCTGACCTCTAGCGAGGCAAACGTCGTCGCAAAGCAGAAATCAGAAATCGCGAAAAATGGTCGTCTGGATTTGTGAAGTCGCACACGAATATCCGGGCTGCCGCGTCGCTATTTCTTGGCGTCGGCACCGTATTCCGGTTGTATGAAAAGCAGGCTGAAAAATGGCCGTGCTCTTCAAAGTCCCGCCGCTTGTCACTTATCTGGCCATCATCAACGTCTCCAAACTCGCCGCGATTGACTGGTTGCGCCGCAGGAAAACTCTTGACATCCATCGTCCAAAAGACGGAGAGATAACCGGCGTCTATCAGTGCCTGACTCATTGGCACATCGTCAGTGCGCCTTTCGGCAATGCTCGCTTTCACGTGAACCACGCCTAACAACTGTCTGCACCGTCAGCGTCATACGAAAGCAGCACATCGGCCTTATCAGGAACGATACGCGGGTCATCAATCCCACCCAAAAGCACGGACTTCTCGGCTTTGCTGCTAATCTTAACAGCCACACCGTTGAGGGCGAGGAACCGCCGGTAATGCGTCACCAATACACGTTCTAATGCCCATCCACTGGTTCGTTTCCAGCTTTGTTCTAAATTAAGCCGGGCGTTGGCCTCAGGATGATTGGAGCGGTCACAGTAGGCACGATTGATTAGGAACGTCCACAAATCGGACGGGTTAGCAACCGGCCAAGTTTGGACGGCTCGCAGAAACGCACTCGCTACGGCATCAGCCCGCCTACTGCCAGATGTCAAACCGTTTTTGAGTACACTTACCACCTCGTCGAACTCCGGCTGCGTTGCGCCTAATAACTGATACTCTGCGTCGTGCCGGTCATACTTGAACTGGATTAGCAGCCCACCACCGGCAACCGTGGCCGTAATCCCATCCGTTGGCTCCGGCATTTGGGCATGGTCTCCGATACCATCGAAAAGACGACCCGGCGCTATCCCCAACGCTGACGCTAACCGCAAAATTGCGGTCAGGGGTGGGTTACGTTGCCCGCGTTCAATGCTACCAATGTACGATCGGTCCAAGCCCGCCGCTTCGGCCAGATTCTCATTTGTCATTCCCAACGCTTCACGCAATCGACGAACATTGCTGCCGAATTTTGGTTTGCCACAATCACTCATGATGGGGTACTCTGCTGGCGATTACAGGCAGTGCCTGGCGACTAATCGTACCATTCGGAGGGAACCCGCGTATGTACGACCTGCTCATCAAAGGCGGTACGGTAATTGACCCGACGCAGAACTTGAACGGTGCTTACGATGTCGCCATCGAAGATGGCAAGATTGCCGCCATCGCCGCCGACATACCGTCCGACCAGGCAACCCGGGTGGTTGAGGTACGCGGCAAGTACGTCACCCCTGGCCTCATCGACCTGCACACCCACGTGTACGAAGGCGTCAACGGCAACGGCGTCAACGCCGACATCGGCGGCGTCCGCGCCGGCGTCACCACCATGGTGGACGCCGGCAGCAGCGGCTGCGACACCTACGGCGGGTTTCCGGCCCACATCATCCCCAACAACGCCACCGAGGTCATTCCCTTCCTGCACATCTGCCGCACCGGACTGGCCACCACGCCCGACATCTTCTCGCCCAGCAGCATCGACCTGGAACGCACCATACAGATGATTGAGGAAAGCAACGGCGCCATTCGCGGCGTCAAGGCCCGTATGGTTTCGCCCGCGCTGGAGATCATGGGCATGGAGATGCCCCGCCTGGCCAAGCGGGCCGCCAAAGAGGCCGGCGTCCCCCTGATGGTGCACATTGGCGACACCGAAAAGCGCTACCCCGCCGAGGTGATCCGCGACCTGCTGCCCATCATGGAGCCGGGCGACATCGTAACCCACTTCTTCACCGCCAACCCCGGCGGCGTCCTGGACAGCGACGGTAACCTGGTTCCCGAGGCCAGGGAGGCCCACGAGCGCGGCGTCTGGCTGGACACCGCCCACGGGCGCGCCAACTTCAGCTTCGACATCGGCGAGCGGGTGCTGGACCAGGGCGTGGAACCCCACTGCATCAGCACCGACCTCACCGTGCCGGGCCGCATCCGTACCGTCCACAGCATGACCGAAATGATGACGCGCTTCCTCGCCATGGGCTTTACCCTGGATCGGGTGGTGGAAATGTGCACCATCAATCCCGCCCGGGCCATCGGCGAAGAGGAACGGCTGGGCAGCCTGGAAACGGGCAAGCAGGCCGACGTGTCCGTGCTGGACATCCAGGACGGTGACTGGGTGGTGTACGACGTGCTGGGCAACGGACGCAACTCGGAACGCGCCGTCACGCCGGTGCTGTCGGTGAAGCGCGGCGAGGTCTTCGAAGCCGGCTGGGGCCCGCGCCCCTGGGGTTGGGCGCCGGACGCAGCCTAAGCATCGTCCACTGATCGTCAGGAAACTCCCGTAGGGGCGAATAATCATCCGCCCCTACACAGGCGACATGGATTGGAGAGCGTAGCGGATATGGTTGAAGTAGTCCTCAGTTCCCCCCGGGGGTTCTGCGCCGGCGTGGTGCGGGCCATCGATGTGGTGGAGCAATGCCTGGAACGGTTTGGGCCGCCGGTGTACGTAAAACATCAGATCGTGCACAACCCCTACGTGGTTGCGGAGTTGGAGCGCAAGGGCGCCATCACGGTGGAAGAGGTGGACGAGGTGCCCGACGGCTCGCTGGTGGTGTTCTCGGCCCACGGCTCGCCGCCGGAGGACTTTGAGCGCGCCGCCGCCCGCAACCTGCGCGTCATCGACGCCGTGTGCCCGCTGGTGACACGGGTTCACAACGAAGCCAAGAAATACCACCGCGAGGGCAAGCGCGTCCTGCTGGTGGGCCACCAAGGACATCAGGAAGTGCGCGGCACCATGGGGCAGGCGCCCATGACGCTGATCAATGACTCCGCCCCGCTGTCGGAGCAGGCCGTCAGCGCCGATATGAACTGGTCGGAGGACACCGAGGTAGCCGTCATCACCCAGACCACCCTTTCGGTGGGCGACACGGCCAACGCCATCGGCGCAATCCAGGAGCGATTTCCCGCCGCCCTGGTGCGCAACGACATCTGCTACGCCACCACCAACCGGCAGGATGCCGTCACCACCATGGCCAGCCAGGTTGACCTGGTGCTGGTTATCGGGGCCCAGAACTCTTCCAACTGCAACCGCCTGCGGGAGGTCGCCGAGGCCAACGGTGTGCCCGCCTACCTGATCAACGGGGCGGACGAGATCAACCAGGAGTGGTTGAACGACTGCCGGCGGGTCGGCATAACTTCCGGGGCATCTACGCCGGAGGTCCTGGTCGAGGCGGTGATCGGCGCCCTGGAACCGGAGAGGGTGACGCTGCTGGAGGGCGCGGAGGAAGACATTACCTTCACCCTGCCGCGAGAGTTACGCTAACGGCGCTATTCCCTCCCCGCCGCAGCCGGTTCAATGGCGATAAGTTCTTGCAGAAAGTCATACGGTTCCGGCAGGGCAGCCAGCGGCCAGTCTTTAATCAAGGCCACCGGATAATAGTCTCCTCGACTGTCGGGGCGCAGGTGTGAATACCGACCTCGCTGGTGGGGTGCCTTCTGAAAGTAGCGGTACACCTCGAATCGCTGGTCATCCAAGTTGAGGATGTATGCCCAATCACAATCGATGCAAGATTGAATCCGACGGCTGTCGTCGGCCATCTCGCCCCATTCAAGCACATCTCGCAAGCTGACCGCCAAAATCCAATCTCGTTGCCGCCAATCGACTTCAAACAACTGCAATGCCCTGCTTTTAGCCAGCAGTTCGTCAATGCCCCAATCGGACAACATATTGGCGATTTCAGTAATCAGGCTACATCCCATCACCGAAGGGCTGGAAACGTATTTTCGCCGAGTGAGTTTGTCTTGTGCATCAACCCGCACACCGTAAAGAGACCACCTTGCCACCGTTATTGCTCCTTCGGTCACGTTGTATGGCTTCTCACACTTTTTATACTACCACTCCGAACGCGGCGGGCGCTCCATCAGCACCGGGATGCACTCGGCGGCAGGCAGGTCCTCGAACAGCACCTGCGACATCAGCCGGGTTATGGGCATATCCACGCCGAGACGTTCCGCCATCTCCAGGGCGGCCACGGTGGTATTGACGCCCTCGGCCACGGCATCCATGCCGGCCAGTATCTCGGGAAGTTTACGGCCCCGCGCCAGTTCCTCGCCCACGCGCCGGTTGCGGCTCAGCGGACTGGAGCAGGTCGCCATGACGTCTCCCAGACCCGCCAGGCCGGCGAAGGTCATCAGTTCTGCGCCGGCCGCGATGCCCAGGCGACCGATCTCGTTAAGACCACGGGTTACCAGCGCAGCCTTGGCGTTGTCGCCGGCTTCCAGGCCGTCCGCCATGCCGGCGGCCAGCGCAATGATGTTTTTCAGCGCGCCGCCAAGCTCTACCCCAATCACGTCGTCGCTGGTATAGACACGAAACGTTGGCGACATCAGGGTATCCTGGACTAACCGGCCGGATGCCTCATCCACGGACGCCACCACGGTCAAGGCGGGCTTGCCACTCATGATCTCGCCGGCCAGGTTGGGGCCGGATAAGGCGGCGAAACAGCCGGGATGGTGGTTGGGCAACTCTTGGGCCATTACTTCATTCATCCGCAGGCCGGCGGGCAGTTCCAGTCCCTTGGTGGCGCTGAGGACGACGGCATCGGGCGACAGGAAGCCGGCGATGCGGCGGACGTTCTGCCTGAAACGGTCGGATGGAACGGCGACAATCACCAGACGAGCATCGCGCAGGGCCGACGCAGGGTCATGCTCTGGGACAAGAGCAGCGGGGAAAGGAACGCCGGGCAAGCGGCGGGTATGCTCGCCGACCCGCCGCAGGGCGTCCGCCTCGTCGGGAGTGCGGCAGAGGAGGGTGACGGGAACGCCAGCCCGGGCTGTGAGAATAGCCAGGGTAGTGCCCCAGGTGGTGGCGCCCACGACGGCGGTAGAGAAATAAGGGCTAAAGGACACAGGAAGTCCTGCCCTGCCTTTATATTGAGCGGTCAACGAGCCTAATGAGATTATGCCTTGCAGACTCGTGGGCCAGTACAATCAAGTTGATACACGCCCTGGTCATCCCAACATACAACGCTGCGCGATCGTCAGGCAGATTCATGCGATCCACAATCAGGATGACGCCCTTGCTTTCCATGCCTTTGAAGCGGCGTACCTCACGGAACTTTAAGTGGCTATTATCGTCAACTCCAATTTGGCAGCAAGGGAGTTGGTCGCACGATGCGCGCGGCGGCCAGTATATGCCAGGGCAGTCAAACAATCCGTAGCCGGCATAGACGTGATTGAGCAAGTCCAAGCCGGACTGTTCTAGGGCGCTGGTTCCCAGCACAAAGATGTTACTGGTCTGCTCGCCGTTGTTGACCAGTCCGCGCACGGCTCTGTCGAGTTGGATGCGCAGGTCACTATCGTCGCGCCAGAATTCGTAGGACGGCAACGGCCCGTTGATTGTGTTCTGATAAGTTTCCGGCAGGTCAATGCCGCTGATATTGCTAGCGTCCGTGATGATGGGCAGCGTGTTGCGGCAGTTAACGACCAGAGTCCGCTCCGCATATTGACCATCGCCCAGGTATTGATTCAGATTGGCGATGTTGGAATCCGGGTTGCGCCCCCAGTTCATAAACTGCTGGTTGAAATCGGCGAACATTGCCCACCGGCCACCCTGCAAACCGCCAAGCAGCGCCAGGTCCATAATCTCCAGGTACGGATCCTGGCACATATCCTGCAACTCATCAACTATCAGGTAGTCAAACATGGGGCCGGATTGTAGCAGGCTATCGCTAGCGTAAGCCGGGCATAGTATCTCATAGCGCTCGTCGTTATCGGCAGCACTGTCCATAGCGGAGGAAAATTGCTGCCAGAATAATGGGTCTCGCCCGACGATGGTATAAGCGAAGTGGTGCCAAAAGCTCCCGATGACGTCACTCAATCTGAAGTGTTGCATCGATTCACTAACCAGCCAATCACCTAGAATGCGGTTGTAACAGACCAACGCAACTCTGTCTCCGGCGGCGGCGCGACGTTTGGCTAATTCCAGTGCCAGCATCGTCTTGCCGGTGCCGGCGGCTCCGTGGAACAGTACCCGGTCGTTCTCGTTGACGGCTTCAAAAGACTGATACTGTTCTTCCGTAAGGCTGATTAGCAGGTGCTCGAAGGTACGGTAGGGAATCGGGCGCGGAACCGGAACAAGCACTACATCGGTAGGCAGAAGATACTCCGCAATTGAATGCACCGTCGGCAAATTGAAGGATAGTCGTCGCGCGGGATCGATTTCACCGCGAACGGTCTGCGCGATTTCCTCCAGCCGCTGGGCCAGCGTTCTGGCTCCCTGCTGCTGCAAATCCGGCAAGCCTACTACCGGCCGCCCCGGTTCGCGTATTTCTTCGGGCCAGTTAGTATCGGTTAGCACTACGGCGCAGCCGATTGGCAGTTCAGCGTCATCCCACTGCCGTCGAAATTGGTTGACCAACTCGTTCCGCATCAGATACATGGCAGCTTCTGCTTGGTCAACGGGCGGTTCAATGGGTTCGCGCGGTGGGCCCGGTCGATACCAAGAACCGCCCTCTATGACGAATCCACCGCCCTTGGCTTCGATGCACAGGAGAGCGACATCAGGAATTAGCACGAGAAAATCAATTTCCCGCGGACGACGCCCAGGCCGCTGCCGGGGGCGTATTTTGTGAATGACAATCCAGCCGTCAGTGGCCGGGTCCTCGCGCAAAAGCTGGAAAACCAGTCTTTCCGAATTGGGCGCGTCATCGGGGATAACGCGCGGTATCGTCGTAGCCATGATGCGCTATCCCTGCGCTGCCCCGCACCTTAACGGCTACTGAGGCGTTCAGACAGCAGATAATCCTGAATGTCTTTGATGGTTTGGGAGTCCAACCGGACACCGTCGGGAAAGTACGCGCGGGTTTCTTGCGCAATTTCAGCCAGCCGCTCGCCCAGGGATTGCTGAAACCTCAGCTCCAGATCGGGCAAGCCGACAGTGGGGTGGTCCAATGGGCGTAGGTGCGGTGGCCAAGTGGTGTCGGTGAACAATATGACACAGTCCATCGCCAGTTCGGCATCGGCGCTCCAATCGGAAAATCGGTTGCGCAACCGGTCGTCCAAGTCAAACATCGCTTTTTCGGTTTGCCGGCCGGGCCGGTCAATCGGCTCACTGGTCCGCAAGGCATACCATTGGCCCTGTTTGACCTCAAACCCGCCACGTTTGACCTCTACGAAGAGGATGGCGGCGTCGGGCACCAGGGCTAGGAAGTCAATCTCCTGCTGTCGCTGGTCTGCGCCAGGCGGCTTCACACCGTGGATAATTACCCAACCATCGGTGGCAGGGTCGTCACGCAACATATCGAACACTTCCCGGTCGGCCGCTGGGGCTTCCGGTATGGCGGCCGGAACCATGGTTGCCATCGGATCAACTCCCAATATCGGGCTAGTGCTGAATTCACGCTACTTTAACAGGATTGACGTTGGGGCTGCAATTACTTACTGTCATCAGTTTTCCGACGGCGTTAGGGTCATCATAGGCAACTTGGCACCAACACTACAGAATTTGCCTGTATATTGAGGAAATTTTAGAAAATAAAATAAATCCCCGGTAGTGGGTTAGACCAAGTCGGCGGCATTCCGCCGCCGACTCGATTTACTCATATCGTGAGAGCCGGCCTAGTTATCCCCGCCCTTGGTGGCAAAGTGGGGCATTACGTCCCGGGCGAACCACTCCAATTGGTCCAGCGACGCGGAGGTCGGCATTCCCATGTTGGTGACGCCGATGTTGATTTCCTCCAAGCCGGGGTAGCGTTCCTGTATCGCCATCAACTGTTCGGTGATGCGGTCCGGTGGACCCACCAGGTACTGACCCGCCTCCACCGAGTCCTCGATGGTCGGCATCTTCAGGCCCTGCGGCACCGGACGGCCAAAGGCATTGAGCGCGTCCAGCTGTTCCTGGGTCAGACCGGCGATGAAGCCCAGGGGACCGAACATCTTAACCCGCTCCTCCATCCAGTAGCGGGCCTGGTCCATGGCCTCCTTCTCCGAATTAGCGATCTGCACGGAATAGCCCACAGCGAGGCCCTCGCCCAGCTCATATTCCTTGCCGTGCTCGGCATGGATCGCTTGCCAGCGGTGGATTACCTCGTCGCTGGCTCCGCCGGTGGCCGCGCCGCCGCCGATGATGCCCTTGATGCCCCATTTCGCCATAAAGTTGATGGCCCGGTCGCTGGCTGACACCACCGGCTGCCACCACTCTACCTCGTACTTGGGCCGGGGCACCAGGGTAATCTCCTCCAGGTCGTAGCCGCGATAGGGCACGTTGGGCGGAATGTCGTAGTGCTTGCCGTGATGGGAGAAACTGCGCTGGTTAAACGCCTTCCAGATGACTTCCACCTGCTCCTCAAAGAGCTCCCGGTTGGCGTTCTGGTCCATGATGGGCGCGCCGAATACCTCCACCTCGCGGGTGTGGTAGCCGCGCCCCACGCCGAACCGCACCCGGCCGTCGGTGAGCCAGTCGGCGGTGGCGTAGTCCTCGGCCAGGCGCAGGGGGTTCCACATGGGGTTGATGTTGAAGCCGCAACCGAAGCGCAGGCTCTCGGTCAGGTGGGCCAGATGTACCCACAGCATCAGCAGGTTGGGAATAACCTCGTACCCTTCCCGCTGGAAGTGGTGCTCGGCGGCCCAGAATGTATCGTAGCCCAGGCGATCCATGGCAATGGCAATCTGCTCGGCCTTTTCGATGCCGCCGCCGGCCAGTTCCTCGTCGGAAAGCCAGCGGTCGTTGGCGGGGGTGCCCTGGTAGCCGGGGTTGTCCATATCGACGTTGCCGGCCCAAAGGCTGCCAAACTTGGTAATCATCTAACGGGTTCCTCCTTGTTGATGGCCGTGTCGGTCGGCCTCTGGTTCGAGGTGATGATGCCGAATATGTTAACGGGTTTTGCGGAGGATGTCAGCAAGGACTCCCCTTATCGCAGACCACGGAAAAACTCCCGCATATCAGCGACCAGTTCCGCCGGCTTTTCCAGCGCCGCAAAGTGCCCGCCGCTGTCCATCTCCGTCCAGCGCTGCACGTTGTAGGTGCGTTCCGCCCAGGAGCGCGGCGGCGTGGATAGTTCCTTCGGGAACACCGCGATGGCGCAGGGGACGCCGATCTGGTCGTCGGGACCAAAATACCACGGCGTCCGGCTGTTTTCGTAGTAAAGGCGCGTGCTGGAGTTGATGGTCTGGGTGACCCAGTAAATCATCACGGTGGTCAGCAGGTCGTCCTTGGTGTACACGCTCTCCACGTCGCCGTTGCAGTCGCTCCAGGTGCGGTACTTCTCGACGATCCAGGCGCATAGACCCACCGGAGAGTCGTTGAGTCCATAGGCCAGGGTCTGGGGTTTGGTGCCCTGTATATGGGCGTAGCCGCCCTCGGCGGCCTGCCACGACACCCGCTGGTCGATCATACCCAGCTCTGCATCGGACAAAGTGGCGGCGAAGTCCCGGCGGTAGCCCCCCTGGGGCGTGCCGATGACCTGCTCCAGCCGCTCGCGCATACTCAACCCTTCCAGGCTGGCCCCCTGGTAGGGGATGGCCTGGGTCACGGAGGTGGTGTGGATGCCCAGCACGTGGTTGGCATGGTGGTAACCCAAACGCGCGGTCACGCCGGCGCCCCAGTCGCCGCCCTGGGCGGCGTAACGCTGGTAGCCCAGCTCGTCGGCCATCAGCCTGTCCCACAGCTCAGCGATCCTGCGGGTGTTCACACCCCGCTCGCGGGTCTGGGCGCTGAACCCATAGCCCGGCATCGAAGGCACCACCACGTCGAAGGAGTCGGCCGGGTCGCCGCCGTGGCTGGCCGGGTCGGTGAGCATGGGGATGATCTTGTACATCTCGTAAATGGAACCGGGCCATCCGTGGGTTACAATGATGGGCATGGGGTTCGGCCCTTTCCCCTTCTCGTGGATGAAGTGGATGCCCTGGCCATCAATGGTGGTGTAGAAGTTGGCGAAGGCGTTGAGGCCGGCCTCGGCCTTGCGCCAGTCGAAACCGTCGCGCCAGTAGTCCACCAACTCCTTGATGTAGTCCAGGTTGGAACCGTAGTCCCATTCCGCGCCGGGAATCTCATCGGGCCAACGCACGTGGGCCAGCCGGTGCCTGAGGTCTTCCAGCACGTCATCGGGTACGTCGATAGTGTAGGGCTGCACGGCCATAGTGGAACCTCCGTGGCGAGTTCGTAATTGATGGCAATGGTGGGGGAGCAGTCCGCTCAGGCAAACGCTGGCGGCAGTTTAGCACAGGCGGGGAAGCACGGCAGTTTAACCCGTTTGTCAGCCGGTTTTGTCAAGTGGTACTATGAATCCGGAGGCAGGCGAAATGGCAACGCCAACTGTGCAAAGCGAAGAAAGTGAAACGAGCCTCAAGCCGTCTGATAAGACTATAGGAGAGGCAGCCCATACTAAGGATGACAGGGACGAATGGATGGGAATCGCCAGCTTCGTCCTTGCCGGCGTCGCCGTAATCGGCTTGCTGGTGGTGATATTCGGCTTATTCCTGACCCCCAGCGAATTGATTATTCTGATCGGTGCCTGCATCGTGACTCTGGACGGAATCGGCTGGGTCATTGTAGCCACGACGATGCTGATCAGCATAATCAGGCGGTGGCTCAGTGATCTCGGTAAAGCGAATACACCAGCGCAGCCAACCAGGCCAGAATAACCGTAATCGCGACCATTCCGAACACCACCATCTTGACGTCAAGCACGACAGATAGGGAAGCGGTCACCGCTGTTTCCGGTATGTCTGCCCGCAGTCGCCAGGCTATAAGCCCACAGACTATGACAACCAGAACCACGCTGAATATCCCGAAAACGCCAACGCGACGCTGACCAGCGGGCAATTCTCCAATCAGCGTGGGAATCAGCCCGATCAATTTTGAAATAGCCGGCCACATGGCCGGCTATTCTACTAGAAATCGCGTAAAAACCTGGTTTGCCACCAGGTACGCCGCCTCCGACAGTCGCAGCCGTCCACCCGTTTCCCACACCAGCAGCCCCTCTGCGGTCAAATCAGCAAATTCGCGCTCATAGCGGGCGACCAGGTCGATGCCGATGCGGGCTGAGGCCGCTGAAAGGTCCATCCCATCCAGCAGGCGCAGCCCCAGGAACATGGTCTCGGAAGCCGCCGTAGCCTCGTCGATGACCTCCAGGTCGTCAACTGTTGCGACCGCTCCGATGCTATCTGCCGATACCGACGCCCACGGATGGGCTTCCGTCGCCCATGCACCGGCACGGCGGGCGTAATCCCGAGGCGAGCGCACCGTCCAGAAGCGGCATCCGACCGACTCGCCATCCTCGATGCGCAGCGACGAGTGCCCCCCTGGCCCCACGCCCAGCCATTGCAAGTTGCGCCAGTAGGCCAGGTTGTGCTCCGACTCTCGACCGACCCGAGACCAGTTGCTGATTTCGTAGTGGCGATAGCCGGCGTCGGACAGGGCGCCCCGGGCGTGGTCGTACATATCGGCGGCAAGGTCCGGGTCAGGTTCGGGCAGCCGACCCTGTTCCACCCAGCGGCGCAAAGGAGTGCCTTCCTCCAGCGTCAACGAGTACAGGGACAGGTGTTCCGGAGCCAGCGCAATCACCCGTTCCACTGTGTCCTGCCACTGGACCATGTCCTGCCGTGGCAGGCCGTACATCAGGTCAAGGTTCACGTTGTCAAAGCCCGCGTCACGACAACGCGCCAGTACCTCCGCAACCTCCCCAGCATCGTGCCGGCGCCCCAGCATCGCGAGGAGTCCGTTGTCCATGCTCTGCACGCCGATGCTGACCCGGTTGACCCCGGCGGCTCTCAGGTCCGCGCACCGGGCGGCAGTCAGGTCATTGGGGTTGCACTCGGCGGTAATCTCAGCGTCGGCGCGAACGGAATAGTTGCCGGCGATAGCATCGAGAATGCGCGCCACATCGCCATCGGGCAGGTAGGACGGAGTGCCGCCGCCAAGAAATACCGTGTTGACGACAGGCCGGCCCAGGGCGATTGACCAGGCCTTAATTTCCTGGATGACGGCCGCTACAAAATCGCCAAACTGAGACTCGATCCCCTGATAGGTGTTGAAGTCGCAGTAAGGGCACTTGCTGAGGCAGAAGGGGACGTGAACGTACAGCGATATGCCGCGTGAGGGATCGTACATGATGCGCCTGTGGGTAGGGGCGGGTTTGAAACCCGCCCCTACGGAATTAATGCTGTTTGAACTGGCGGCCAATCAACCGCCCGGCCTGTCGTCGGTGTCGTCAGTGGGCCTGGCCTGGCCGTCCACCACGCTGTCCGGGTCCCGGTCTTCAGGACGTGGCGGCGGCGGTTCGCCCATGTGCTCCCGGACCACAGCGCGAGGGCACAGGTTCCAGAACAGCCACACCGCCAGCCCGAGAATGATGATGTCGTCATATCGGCCCAGACCGTAGGGGATCCGGTCCCGCACCAGATCAACCGGGAATACCGCGTACACCAGCGCCAGCGGCACCAGCAGCTTGAGCAGGATGTTGACGCGCGAATCCCGGTGCAGCCGGTACAACGCCCGCACGAACTTGATGATCCGCGGCGCCAATTGCGGGCCGAACATCATCAGGATAGGCCAGAGAAAACGAAGCATGACAATGCCACTTTACCACATGGCGCGATGCTTTTGCGTTGGGGTTGCCACCCTCGACAACATTCCGTTTCGGGTGGTTTGATTGTGCAAATCCCGTTTTCCAAAATGTAGGGGCGAATAATAATTCGCCCCTACAAAAACCGGACGCATTGACCCGGCTTCTCAAACCGACCTACACGTTCCGGTACACCTCGCTCCCCGATGCCTTGAATTCCTCCGACTTCTCCTGCATTCCCACCAGCAGCGCGGCGGCGGTGTCGCCGATTCCCTTGCTCTTGGCGTAGTCTCGCACGTCCTGCGTGATCTTCATGGAGCAGAAGTGCGGCCCGCACATGGAGCAGAAATGCGCCACCTTTTGCGCTTCCTTGGGCAGCGTTTCGTCGTGATATTCTCGTGCCGTCACCGGATCCAGGGCCAGGTTGAACTGGTCCTCCCAACGGAACTCGAAGCGAGCCTTGGACAGGGCGTTGTCCCGGATCTGCGCCGCCGGGTGCCCCTTGGCCAGGTCGGCGGCGTGGGCGGCGATCTTGTAGGTGATGATGCCTTCCTTGACATCGTCTCGGTTGGGCAGGCCCAGGTGCTCCTTGGGAGTCACGTAGCACAGCATCGCGGTGCCGTACCAGCCAATCATGGCGGCGCCGATGCCCGACGTGAAGTGGTCGTAGCCCGGCGCGATGTCGGTGACCAAAGGCCCCAGGGTGTAGAAGGGCGCTTCGTAGCAGTCCTGCAACTGCTTGTCCATGTTCTCCTTGATGAGCTGCATGGGCACGTGGCCGGGGCCTTCAATCATCACCTGCACGTCGTGCTCCCAGGCGATCTTGGTCAGCTCGCCCAGGGTTTCCAGCTCGCCGAACTGCGCTTCGTCGTTGGCGTCGGCGATGGAGCCGGGACGCAGGCCGTCGCCCAGGGAGAAGGCCACGTCGTACTGCTTCATGATCTCGCAAATGTCTGCGAAGTGTTCGTACAGGAAGCTCTCCCGGTGGTGGGCCAGGCACCACTTGGCCATGATGGAGCCGCCCCGGGACACGATGCCGGTGACGCGGTTGGCGGTCAGCGGCACGTAGGCCAGGCGCACGCCGGCGTGGATGGTGAAATAGTCCACGCCCTGCTCGGCCTGCTCGATCAGCGTGTCGCGGAAAATCTCCCAGGTCAAATCCTCGGCCTTGCCGTCAACCTTTTCCAACGCTTGGTAGATGGGCACGCTGCCTACCGGCGCCGGGCTGTTGCGTATGATCCACTCGCGGGTCTCGTGAATATTGCGGCCCGTGGACAAGTCCATGATGGTGTCCGCGCCCCAGCGGGTGGCCCACGTCATCTTCTCCACTTCTTCCTCGATGCTGGACGTCACCGCCGAGTTGCCGATGTTGGCGTTGATCTTCACCAGGAAGTTGCGCCCGATTATCATCGGCTCCGACTCGGGATGGTTGATGTTGGAGGGGATGATGGCCCGGCCGGCGGCAACCTCGTCGCGGACGAACTCTGGCGTGACTAATTCCGGCAGGTTCGCGCCAAAGCTCATGGCCTTGCGCGGCCCCATCAGGTCGGAACCGAAGAACTGTTGCCGTCGCATATTCTCCCGGATGGCGATGTACTCCATCTCCGGGGTCACGATGCCCTGCCGCGCATAGTGCAGTTGCGTAACATTCTTGCCGGCTTTGGCCCGCCGCGGGTTGCGGATATGGCTGAACCGGAACCGGTCCAGGCCGGTATCGGCCAGGCGCTCTCGTCCATACTCGGAAGTTAGATACGGTAACTCTTCCGTGTCGCCGCGTTCTTCAATCCAGCGGCGGCGCAGAGCGGCCAACCCCCGGCGAACGTCGATCTCCACGTCCGGGTCGGTGTAGGGACCCGAGGTGTCGTACACGTACACCGGCAGGTTCTTCTCCACGCCCTCGGTGGAGTGGGTGTCGGACAGCGAGATCTCCCGCATGGGCACGCGCACGTCGGGCCGCGAACCCATTTCGTACACCTTGCGCGAGCTCGGGAACGGCTGCACCGATTCGGGGCTGACGCTGGCTTGCTCGCTGAGATAGTCCTTGCGCACGATGGTCATGTTCCGGTTTCCTCCTTGTACGTCTCGATAACCGTCATTCCCGCGAAAGCGGGAATCCAGTGTGTAGGGGCGAATAATTATTCGCCCCTACGTAGTCATCAATCATCGCCGGTCGCCGGCTCGTCAATCAAACTGACATCGTTGTTCAAAATAGCGAAGTCGTACTCCCTCTGCGGCGCCACTAGTCGCTGACCCCACACGACTACCGTAGAGATCACCGACGACACCACCAGCGCTGAGGCGAAGGCAAAGAACATCTGCCCGCCGACGGGCGCCGTCAGTGCCCAGGGCGACAGCAGATCGGGCTTGGGATAGAACAGCGCTCCGATGACGATGCCAACGCCGCCCGCCAGCAGCACTGCCCATCCCGGCATCCGGCTGGAGTACAGGCCCACCAGCATGGGCACCGCAATAGCCGCTCCCAGCAGGTCGGCGATCAGGAACACGTAGAGCACGCTGTGGCCCTGCGACGCCACTATGATCGCCGGTATCGCCACCACCACCGTGACCGCTCGGGCCAGGCCCATCAGCATCCCCCGCTCCAGCCCGATCCCGGCCAGGTCGGCGGCCATCCCGCTCGCCAGGCCATTCATCAGCGTGTCCAGCGTGCTCATGGCCAGCATCAGGGCGCAGATGAGCATCAGGAAGTGCATCCACAGAGGAAACACATCAGCGGCCAATGTGAACAGCGCCGCCGCCACCGCCGGATACTCAAATGGGCCAACGGATCCGTTGCCCACCGCCGCAATGCCGGCCATTCCCATCAGAAACGTCAAAGGTATGGCGATACCCGCCGCTCCCCACAGGCTGCGGTTCAGCGCCCGCTGGTTCTCCACCGTGTACACCCGCTGCCACATCCCGGGATGGAAGGCGTTGGAGGCCACGATGCCTATAATCAGCACGATGGCGAAGAAGTAACTGTCGGCCCTGGAAACCGACAATGCGCCGGCTTCGCCAGCCCCTTTCCAGGCTCCGGCGCTACCCACCAGGGCGGCAGCTACCACCAGCAGGAGAAGCAGCACCGGGATCAGGACCCAGAACTGGATCCGGTCGGTGAAGATGGAGACGCGCAGACCGCCGTAGGCGGTGTACGCGATAACCACGATGCCCACCGCAACGGCAGTCGCCCAGGCCGGGGATCCCGTCAGTATGCTCACCGCCGCCGTGATCGCCGTCATCTCCGCCGTGATGAATATGCCAATCACGAAGATGATCACCACGAAGATGGCGACGAATGGGACCATCCCGAAGCGGTGCCGCACGTACTCGGTAACGGAGTGGCCGTTGGGCATCAGCTGTCGGATCCGCGGCCCCACGAACATGAACATCACCGGAATGCCGGCCATGCCCAGGGCATAACCCACTAGCGAGATGATGCCGAAGTTCGCCCCCGACTCGCCGGGGCTGAGCAGCACCCAGGTACCGAACATCGAGGCGACCAGGGTCGCCACCCCGACATTGACCGGCGCATGGTTGCGGGAGATGGTGTAGTCCTCAACGCTCTGGCGTCGGCGACGCCAGGCGTAGGTCAAACCCAGAACCAGGAACGCGGCGCAGGCGATTACCAGTGTGACGATGCCCAGCGTGGTATCCAGCATTACGGAACCTCCCGGCCGCTCTGGGCCATTGGGCCAAAGCGGCGGTTGGGCAGCAAAAAGCCGCCAGGTTTTCCAACTCTGGCGGCTAACAAGTCAATTTCCGAATTCCTACGCCGGCATTACCCGGATCAGGTGCTACGGTCGGCGGCTGTTACGGCCACCCTCTCAGCCTGGCATAACCAAGCTCCCGCCAGAATCCTATTCGTTTGTGGCGCGAGAATAGCACGCGCTGGGGAGGCCGTCAAGCGACCAACCCCCTGAAGTTCACCGCAGCAACCGGTTCGTCCCCGAGTGCCGCGCCGGGTCCAGGTCACGGCCGGCCAGGGCCGGGTGGTCGGGGGCGTAGCGGTGGCAGCGGAAGGTGGCGTTGGTGTACTCCATGCCGGGGCCGCCGCCGGCGGCTCCACTGTACTGGAAAAATGGGTTGATGTACTCCCAGACCACCTCGCCACGCGGCGTCACTTCAAACATGCGTCCGGGCGCGCCTTCACAGATCAGCGTGTTCCCGTTGGGCTGCCGCTCGGCGCTGCTGATGTTGTAGCTGTAAAAGGAGATGGCCGGCATTCCCAGGTACAGCCAGTGGATTTCGTTGGTGGCCGGGTCAACCTCCACGATCCGCGAGTGACTGGCGCCCCGGCGGTGGCTGCCGTTGTCGAAAATCAGCACGCGGCCGCTGTCCAGCCAGGTGGGATGGTGCTGTTGGTAGAGCTCGCCTGGGCCCCACTTCCACTTGAACGCTCCGGTCTGACGGTCAACGATGCCCACGGTGCTGGTGAGCCGGTAGCTGACGAGGAGGTCGCCATCGGCGGTAACGTTGAGAGAGTTCTGATGGGTCCATTCGCGACGTGGCTCCATGTGGGAGATAACGTCCTCGGCGGTGTCGAGATGTTCCCAGGAGCGCCATTCCCACACCGTGGCGCCGTCGGGCGTAACCTCCCGCACCACGTCGCCCAGCATACCCAGGGCGAAATCAACGTCGTAGCCGCCCTGCACTTGGGCTGCCAGCCCGTCGGGCAGAGGATCCCACATGAGCAGCAGCGTGTTGCCGTTGGCCAGGCGCTCGTAGTCGTGGTGCAGGGTGGGGTCGCGGTAGGCCCACACCAGGTTGCCGTCCCAGTCCAGCTCGATGATGCTGGCCGACGAGCCGCCCACGGTCTCATATCCGCCGGCGTCCACGGGCGGGAAGGTGCGGCACAGCAAGTTGCCGTTATCCAGCAGGTAGGCGTAGTGGATGCCCTCCTCGGAATGCCAGCGGTGCACGACGTTGCCGTTCAGGTCGATGAGGTAGGCATCCTTGCCGCCCCGGGTGGTGGAGAACAGCGTGTAGCCCATCTGGCACGCCGCCGGCGTGTAATGGATAAGCCCCACCGGGTGATGAATTGACCAGCCCATCAGTGTTCCTCCGCAAGAGCAGGTTGCGGCGCGATTATAGCAGTAGGGCCGCGCACAACCCCTGCCCCTAAACCGTCACTCCCACGCCCCTAAACCGTCATTCCGGCGAAAGCCGGAATCCAGGAGCGTTTTCTGGACTCCGGCTTCCGCCGGAGTGATAATCTTGCTCTTGCGCCGTTGACAACGCGGCCCACAGCCGCTATCGTAACGATACGGTGTATCAAAAATGCTCGCGTCAAACACCCGTCATAAAGGCCACAACCATCCCCGGCCCCGTTCCGCAGCCGTTGTGGACGACATCGTCTCCCAGCTGGCCGATTTGGGTTACCGAGACACGGAGCCGCGCCGGCTGGTCATCAGCGCGGCGGCGGCCCAGGGTCGTCCCTTTACCGCCGAAGAACTGTGCGCTGCCCTGCCCTGTGTGGGCCGGGCTACCGTGTACCGGGGGTTGCGATTGCTGGTCGAAGCCGACCTGGTTTGCCGGGTGCTCCTTGAAGATCGAGATCTTAGGTATCAGTTGAGCCACCAGGGACACCATCATCATATGCTCTGCGCCGTATGTGGCGCCTCCACCGACCTTACGGAATGTGACGTGGAAGATGCCTTGCGCGAGGCGGCGGCGGCGGCCGGGTTCCAGATGAGCGGTCATTGGCTGGAAGTGTACGGCCGTTGCGTCGAGTGCTCCTCTGCCTAAGGCCACGCGCTCTTTCTTTTTCCCGCTCTGTTGAGACGCAGTACCTTTAATCCGTAATTATTGGTACAATATATCAGTAATAATTTGTTGATACTTGGTATCTGCTATATCCTCATTTGATACCCGGTATCAGGGCCTCGTTTGAAGCCAAGCCGCACCCACGGAGTACGCCAGATGAACAACCGCACCCACTACCGTATCCCGCGCCTCAACCACCCCGCCCTGTTTCGGGCCGCGGCCATGGCCTTTGTGCTGATGGCCGGGGCGCTCTTTTTGACCGCCTGCGGAGGCGAAGAGTCGGCGCTCCCTCCGGCCGACACATCGTCCTCCGCAGGTTCGGCCCCCGCTGCCCCCGCCGCGGCCGCCCCGGCGTCCGCCGCGCCCGCATCATCCGCGGCTCCGGCCGCCGCGCCGGCGGCCGCCGCGGCCCCGGCCAGCGCGCCGGCTAACCCCGCCGCGCCGGCGTCCGCAACCGTTGCTGAACCCATCAACGTAGTCGCCGGCAATGCAATCCTTGCCGATCTGGCGGCCCGCGTCGGCGGGGATCGCGTGTCCGTCAGCAGCCTCGTGCCGCTGGGCAGCGACGTGCACGCCTGGCAGAGCACGCCGCAGGACAGCGTGCGGATCGCCGAAGCCAGTGTTGTAATAACCAACGGCGCCGAACTGGCTGTGCAGGTAGAAGAACTCATCGAAAACGCGGCTTCTCCCGAAGCGGTCCACGTGATCGCCTCGGACGGTCTGGAACCCCAGGAACTGGTTGAACTCCCGTTCCCCGAAGGTGACCATCATGACGACCACGATGACCACGGCCACGGAGAAGCGGCCGTGGAGCTGGAAGGGCGGCTGCTGATCGGCGACGGCGAAACCGGCGCCATGTCCGTCATCGAACTGGAATCCGGGGAGGTGCACCAGGGCGAATTTGACCTGGGTTCCCGCGCCGGCCGGATCTACGCCAGCAAAAGCGGACGCTATGCCTTCGCCGTTTCCAGCGACGCCAACACCGCCCACGTTTTCGACGGCGGCATCTACCTGGAAGCGCATGGCGACCACTTCGACCTGGTGCATTCGGACATCAGCCGACTGGGATTTGACCTGTCCGGCGACCGCCCCGTTCACATGTACGTGGGCGGAGAATGGGCCACCATCTACTACGACGGCTCCGGAGACATCGCGCTGATCAATGAACACGAGCTCGAGCACGACGGCGCTTCCTACACGCCGACGGTTCTCAACGCCGGTCCCCAACACGGCGCTGCCATTCCCATAGAGGGCGACCTGTTCGCAGTCACCATCCAGCATCCCGATTACGCCAGCAATCCAGAGGAGTACCGCCTGCCCATCGGCGCGGAGATCTGGGACCTTGATGGCAACGCGCTGCATCGCGCCGAGGGCTGTCCCGACCTGCACGGCGATGCCGGCAATGGGCACATGGCCGTCTTCGGCTGCACCGGCGGCGTGCTGGCCGTCGAAGTCCATGACGGTCACTACGAAGACATTTTCGTCGCCGCTCCGGAAGGTTCTCCCGAAGACTTCCGCCTGACTTCCGTGTGGGGCTATCACGGCCTGGACCACTTCTTCGCCCTGGGCTCCGCCGTCGGCCTCTACGTGGTCGAGCCGGAAGAGGGAGAGATGCACCAGTTGATCCCCGCCACCGAGAGCCTGCGCCCCATTCAGGTGGCCCTGAGCTACGACGGTGAGCTCCTGCTGGTCGTGATGAGCGACGGCGAGCTGCGGATGTACGAAGCCCACGACCTGGACCTGCTGGCCTCGGCCTCCGGCTTCCTCAGCGACGAAATTGATCCCGGCTTCTGGGCGCGGCCCCACATCGCAACGGCGCCCGGCCATATCTTCATCACCGATTCCGCCGCCGGCGAAGTTATCGCGCTGGATGCCCACGACCTGGAGGAGATAGGCCACTGGGAGGTGGACGGAAACCCCACCAAGATCGCTTTCGTAGGAATCCTGGGCAGCGAAGAGCATCCTGAAGCGGGCCACATGGAAGCCGGCGATGGACACGGCCACGACCATGGCCACGATCACGGAGCTGGCGACCCGCACTTCTGGCAGAACCCCCGTATGGTCGTCCACTACGTGAACCAGATCGCCAACGGCCTGGTTGCCGCCGACCCGGACCACGCGGCGGCGTACATGGACAACGCCGCCGCCTACATCGCCGAGCTGGAGGACTTGGACGCCTACATCAACGACGCCCTTGCCGACATCCCCCATGAGCGCCGGGTGATTGTCACCTTCCACGACGCCTTCGGATACTTCGGCACACGGTATGATTTCGAGGTGATGGCCTTCGTCGGCGGCCACGGCGGCGCTGTTTCCCCTGACGACATCGCTCGGGTGCTGGACCTGGTTGAGGACGAGGGCCTACCGGCCGTCTTCGCGGAACCGCAATTCTCCGCCGACGCTTTGGAACAGGTCGCCCGCGACGCCGGCATCCAGGTGGGCATCATCCAATCCATGGCCGCTGACCCCTGGGCCGGCTACATCGATATGATGCGCGCGAATGCCGACTCTATCGCGGAACTGCTGCGCTGACCGTCCCCCAATCAAGCGCCTGGATTGGCCGGCCGGCCCGTGGCTCATCTCCCTGACCCTCGGGCCGGCCGCCGGTTTGCGCTGACGCGGCCCCGGCGCCTGTCATCGACGCCATGTACAATGTCTGCTCATGCTAGATCTGATCATTGAACCGATGCAGTACGGCTTTATGCAGCGTGCGCTGCTAGTGTCGGCCCTCGGCGCCACGGCGTGCGGAGTGGTGGGCACCTTCGTCGTGTTGCGGGGCATGGCCTTCATGGGCGACGCCGTCGCCCACTCCGCTCTCACCGGGATGGCAGCCGCTTTCCTCATCGGTATCAACGTTTTTCTGGGGGCGCTGATCTGGGCAATCCCCGCGTCCCTGGCCATATCCCTGGTGTCGCGCCGGTCCGGCGTGCGCCTGGATGCGGTCATCGGCGTGCTGTTCGCCGGTGGCTTCGCGTTGGGCATCATATTGATCAACGTCTCTCAAAACTACGCCGGGGACTTGCTCAGCATCCTTTTCGGCAATGTGCTGGGCGCTTCCTGGAACGACGTGCTGGCCGTGGGGGTCTTGGCCGGCGGCGTCGTCCTGGTGGTTCGTCTTTTCTATAAGGAACTGGTTTTCACCACCTATGACGCCTCGGTCGCCGCCGCCTCCGGCATCCCGGTCCGATTCCTCGAATACCTGTTGCCCTTGCTGGTTGCGCTGACCACGGTGGCCGCGCTCAAAACCGTGGGCAACGTCATGGTAATGTCGCTGCTGGTGGTTCCCGCCGTGACGGGGAGCCTCCTGGCGCGCCGCCTCGCCGGAATGATGGTAGCCACGGTGGCCTCAGCCTTGGTCGCTATTGTCATCGGACTTTACCTGTCTTTCTATTTCAACCTGCCCACCGGCCCCGCCATCGTCATGGTATCCGTAGGCTTGCTGCTGGTGACGGTGGCCCTTTCTCCGCGACGCTGGACGTTGGCGGCCCGCCTGAGGCGCCGGCCGGCCGTGCCCAGCGCAAGTGTAGCGGCGGACTGACCATTGCCCGCCGCATCGTCCGCTACAATTGGATGATGCGGCGGACAATCATAATCCCCTTCCTGCCGGCGTGCTTCCTTGCGCTGGCAGCACTGGGCGCCTGCGGGCCGACCGCGTCGCCTGACGTCCACCGCGCTCAGCCGCAGCCCGACCCGGCCGTTGCCTATCATCTGGCCGGCGCCGACGAAATAATCGGCCCCGACGGGCCCGTCGCGGCGACCTTTGTCGATGCCGAATATGAGCAGTTGCGCCGCCCGGACGCCATCGCTCCAGTCTATGATCCCCGGTTCCTTCCCGCATCGGAAGCCGATTTGCCCGCCGACGAACTGGTAATCGGGCTGACCGTCAACGGGGATTCCAGGGCCTATCCGGCCGGCATTCTGTACCACCGGGAGATGGTGAATGACTCCGTTGGCGGCGTTCCGACGCTGATAACCTGGTGCCCTCTGTGCTACACCGCCCTGGTCCACCGGCGTAGCGTCGGCGGCACCACGCTCATCTTCGGCAACCAGGGCGCCCTCTACAAAGGGGCGATGACGTGGTACGACCACGGCGCCGGCAGCATCTGGTCCCAGCCCACGGGCGAAGCCATTGCCGGACCGCTGGCCGGCGCCAGGCTCACGCTAATGCCATCCCAGCTGACGACCTGGGGCCAATGGCGAGCGGCTCATCCCGATACCCGGGTCCTGACCACCGCAACGCCGTCCCAACCCTACCGGGGCCGCCAGCCGGGCGAGCAGCACGTGGTCGGCGTCGTCATCGGCGACCAGGCGGCAGCATGGCCCTATCCAACGGTCATCGAGCGCAGCCCAATCGATGCCACGGTCGGCGACACTCCCGTCAGGCTCTGGTGGGACGACGCCACCCGCGCAATCCGGGCGACCACTGCCGACGGCAGCCCACGGGAACTGCCCGTGATTATCGCCTATCGGTGGGCGTGGCAGAAGTTATACCCGGCAGATTCTTTACGTTGACAACCCCGGCCCCTTGCGGCAACATTACCCCGCACAATCTATGACCCGATAGCGAGGTTGCCACGATGCTGAAGGATCGAATCCACGACGAACTATTGTCGCCGGAGAACCTGCGGAACCCGTATCCCTACTACGCGATGCTGCGGGAAGAGGCCCCGGTGTACTGGAACGCCAAGTTTGACACCTGGGTGGTAACCTCCTATCAGGCGGTGGTATGGGCGCTGCGCCATCCCGAATATTTCTCGTCCGAGGTGTTCCTGCGCGACGAGAAGCCGCCCAGTCCGCCGATTTCGGAAGAGGACTTCCCCAAGTACAAGTTCAACCTGGACTATATGAATAACTGGTTCATCCGCCGCGACCGCCCCGACCACCTGCGGATGCGCCGCGCCGTTCACCCGGTGTTCAACCCCAAGTACATCGACAACCGCTTCCGGGCCATGGTGCAGAACATCATCCAGGATCTGCTGAAAGACTTTGATCCTGAAAGCGGCGAGATCGACGTGCTGAAGGACTTCGCCAACGCCATGCCGGTGCTGGTCATCGCCAACTGGCTGGGAATGCCCGCGGAGGACCGGGAGTTCATCCGCACCCTGTCGCGGCAGTTGCTTTCCCTGGACCAGGAGTCACCCGACCGGCACACCCGGGTGCATGAGGCCATCACCACGCTGAACGACTACGTGAACCCGCTGGTGGAAGAGCGCGTGGGTGAGCCGTCGGACGACCTGCTTTCCGTACTGGCCATCGGCGAGCGCGAAGGCGAGCTGAGCCGGGAAGAGGTGCTGGGCAATACCCTGCTGCTGCTCATCGCCGGCCACCAGACCACCATCAACCTGGTGGGCAACGGCACCATGGCCCTGATGAAGAATCCGGAGCAGTGGAATATGCTCAAGGAGGACGACAGCCTGCTGGTGCGCGCCACCGAGGAACTGCTGCGCTATGATTCTCCCGTCAAGCGCGCGCCCCGCATCGCCCTGGAGGACATTGAGCTGGGCGGGCAGAAGATCCGCGAGGGCGAGAAAGTGATGGTCATCATCAACGCCGCCAATCGCGACCCCATGGCCTTCGAGAATCCGGAAGACCTGGACATCACCCGCTACCCGAACCCCCACGTGGCCTTCGGCGGCGGCATCCACCACTGCCTGGGCGCCAACCTGGCCCGGCTGGAAGGACAGGAAGCCTTCCGCGCCCTCACCCGCAAGTTCCCGCCCTTCCGGTTCGCCTCCGACCCGGACCAGCTGGAATACCACAACCTGCTCAACATCCGCGGGGTGGTCAGCCTGCCGGCCGAGTGGTAAGCAAACCCCCGCCATTCCGGTCTTCCCATCACCCTTATTCCGGCGAAAGAACGTCACCCCGTACTTGATACGGGGCGGGAATCCAGTGCGAGGTAGGGGCGAATAATTATTCGCCCCTACATATTTGTCTCTTTCTGGACCAACCTCTTATGGTTCCACCATGCCGTACCCCACGTTTTTCACGGTGCGAAAGTAGGTATCGCCACCGATTTCCAGCTTGTACCGCAGGCGGCGGATGTGGACGTCCACCGTCCGCGTGCCGCCGATATTCTCCACACCCCACACATTAGCGAGGAGCTGGTCCCTGGTGAAGACCTTGCCCACGTTTTCCATGAGGAACGACAGCAACTGGAACTCCAGCCAGGCCAGGTCCACGGGCCGGCCGTTGGCCGTAACCTGGTAGGTGGCCGGATTCAACGTAATGCCGCCCACCACCATGGACTCCGCCGACGCCGCGGAGCGCTCGTAGCGGCGAGCCAGGCGGAGGATACGCTTGATGAGTTCCGCCGGCGAGCACGGCACGGTCACAAAATCGTCGGAATCGTCGTAGATGCCGGGTGCGTCCAGTTCATCGTCGGCGATACACCGTAGCACCATAGGAGCGGCGTCGTCCCGGCTGAATGGAACCCCATCTGAGTCGGGGGCCAGGAGCAGCACGGCTGGAGCATCGGGGCCGTAATCGCATTCGGCATCGTAAACCGGTTCCGGCCCCAGCAGCTCTATCGCTCCGGTGTCGGCGGCAGCGGCCAAGGCGCCTTGCAAAGTATCCCACCCACAACCCAGCATCAGTACGCGGGCCGACTGACGGGTGGCTGTGCGGAGCCTGGAGTGCATAGTCATGGCGATACCTGAACGCTGACGGCGTGAGTGTGGTGGTTGCCGGCGCTGGCCTCATATTGCCGCCTGCCGATTAACAGGCGATTACGAACCCGTTACGCTTTTGTTACAGGGATAAGGAGCAGCCCTAGGTTGACGGCAGCCACAACCGCGCATAGCATTCCGTCAAACGTACCGGCGGGTCCCGCCGGATAGGAGCACGGCACGATGCGCGAAAACACGATGAAGCAAAAACTGGAGGCCGGACAGCCGGTATTCGGCTCCATGATCACCTTCCCCTCTCCGCAGGTGGTGGAAATGCTGGGGTATCTCGGCTACGACTGGGTGTTGATCGACAACGAGCACGGCAGCATCACCATAGATTTGGCGGAGGACATGATCCGGGCCGCCGAGTACTCGGGAACCGCGCCCATCGTGCGCCCGGTGGGCAACCGTCCTGAGATAATCTCGCCATTCCTGGACCGGGGAGCGTGGGGCGTTCAGGTGCCCCACGTGAACACCCCCGAGGAGGCGCGGGCGGCGGTGTCGGCGGTGAAGTATTTCCCGGATGGCGAACGCGGCCTGTTCAGCGGCGGCCGCCCTGCTGAGTACGGGTTCAACCAGGCCACGCCGGATTATGTGTCCGACGCCAACCGCAACACCCTGGTGTGCCTGATGCTGGAAGAGGTGGAAGCCATCGAGAACATCCCCGAGTTGGTGAAAGTGCCCGGCGTGGACGTGTACTTCATCGGTTCCGGCGACCTGTCCCAGAGCATGGGCTACCCCGGTCAGCAGACCCACCCGGAGGTCCAGGCGCTGGTGGAAAAAGGCGTGCAGCAGATCGCAGCATCCGGGATAACGGCAGGCTGTAGTTGCCCGGACAACCTGGTCCCCCACTACCTGGAGCTTGGAGTACGCTACTTCCACAATACCGTGGGCCGGTTGCTCCAATCGGCCAGCGGGCAATACCTGAACACCATGCGCGAAGCCGCCGGCGGTCTCTAGAGCCGGCCCCGCTCGTGGTGCGCCTGTCGAACCACGCGGCAATCTCGACGCGACCCCAACTGTTGTAACCCTAACCGCCCACCTCATCAGGAGAACACCATGACCACCCCTGTTGATCCCAACCAGGTTTGTCTCACCGGCGAAAACTCGTTCATCCGATTGGCCCAGGAGGCCGGCGGCGAGCAGACCACCCGCACCAGCCACTGGCGCATCCTCTGGTCGCCCGGCGGTGCGGGACACGTCCTGTTCCTCAAAAGCGCAGATTTGGAACGCGACCCGGTGCGCGTCTATTCCGACAACATCGCCATGACACGCTACCTGCAGGACGAAATCGAAAGTATGCTGTTTCCGGAGTTCGCCGATCCCAACCTGCCGGTGATCCCTGCGGAGTTCAGCAGGTCCGGCGGCATCGAGAGCGCCTACAACGAGATCGTCGTCGCATCCACCGAGACGGTGGTCCTCAGCTGGCACGACTTCCTGACGCCCTTCGTGCTCAACAACCCCGCCGGCCCCGAATCCGGCCGCACCCACGGCGTGTACAGCTGTTTCTTCCCCGCCCGCAGCGCGCAGATCACGGTGGGAGACCGGGCATTGAGCGGCGTGGTGTCCCTGGAAGCCCGCGGCCCGGCCCAGAGCAGCACCGCCTGCATCGCCTGGTCGGAAACGTGGGTGAAGCCGTAGGGAGAATTGTTGCGCTTCTCAGTAGGGGCGAATAATCATTCGCCCCTACGTTGTTAGCGCCCCATCCACGTAGAGGATCTGCAGGGCCTGGAATGCCGCCTGCTCCACCTGCTGGGACGCCGCCGGCTCCAACCCCCGGCATAGCCCGGCAATAGCCTCCGCCGCCGTCATGCTGCCGTCCAGACCATGCAGCAACCGCGCCACCAGGCCGCTGCATGGCAAACCTTCCGGGTGTCCGTCCGTCACCAGCCCGTATCCCCACACAAATTCCCCGTCGGCCAAAACGGGCTGACGCTGCAGCACCACACCATCGGCCAGGCGGATGCGGGCGTCCAATGGCAGACCCTGGGTCTCGCGCCGCCGCCGCTCCGTTTCCACGGCGGCCACGCTGTGACCGAAAGCCGCCGGCGCCAGCCCATGGGACAGCACGGCGCGCTCGTAGCCCCGGGGCGGCTGGCCGGCCACCGCCTGGATGAATGACTGGCGCGGCGTCAGCGACGGGTCGTTGTCCAGCAGGCGGCGGGCCTCCCAGAAGTAGGAATCGGCAGTGCGGTTGCTGGAATAGAAGAGCCGCGCCAACTCCCGGAAATGGCCGTATTCCTTGTAGTACAACTGTTGGTACACCTGCCCCACCGGGCCGGCCATATCCGGGTCATCCAGCGAAGACGCCACCGCGGCGGCAGCCAGCGTCGCCGACGTCAGGGCCAGGTGCACCCCGGAGGAAAAGAGCGGGTCGATAAAGCAGCCAGCGTCGCCCACCAGTATGTAACCCTTCCCATACAGGGACTTGCAGCGATACGACCAGTCCCGCACCACCTCGGGCCCGGATGACAAATGAGCCGACTCCAGCATCCCGGCGGTGCGCGGCGCGGCGGCGATCTGGGCTTCCAGGAAGCTCCGGGGACCGAGTTCTCGGATGCCCCGCTGACCGGTTTCGGCATCCACCACTGCGCCCACGCTGGACCAACCGTCCCGCAGGGGGATGTTCCAAAGCCAGCCGTTGGGTTGGGACTCGATGAGAATATTGCCATCGTCGGGGCTGGGCAGACGCTCCCCACCCTTGTAGTAGGCGAACACGGCCAGGTTCCGGAAGAAGTCATCCCACTGGCGCAAACCCAACTGCCGGGCCAACAATCCGCCCTGTCCGCTCGCATCCACGACGAATCGGGCCTGGAGAACGGCCTCGCCGCAGCTGACGGCAACCGCGGTTCCGTCATCGTCGAATAACACGCCGGTTGCCGCGCGCCCTTCTCGCACGTCAACGCCGCCCCGGCGGGCGTTGTCCAGCAGGATGGCATCGAACTCGGGCCGCCACACCTGGTAGGAATGGGGATTGCTGGCGTTGGTCTCGCTGAAGTACCAACTCCACGGCTCACGGTCGGTTCCCCAGACCATGGTCGCGCCGCGCTTCACCACGAAGCCGGCCCGCTCCACCGCCTCCAGCGCCCCCAGGTCCTCCAGGATAGGAATGCTGGCCGGCAGCAGCGACTCCCCCACATGAGCGCGAGGAAACCGCTCCCGCTCCAGCAGCATGACGGGAAAGCCGCGACGGGCAAGCAGCGTGCTGACACACGAACCGGCGGGACCGCCGCCGATGACGATGATGGAGGATTCAGGCTGCACAGGGAAAATGAGGACACTGGTCGGGTGGTATCACTACCCGCGATCTTTCCGCAAGCACTCGACGGAACTCGGCGAGGAACTGCGATGGCCCTTCTATTGCCTCTACCTGCACGTGGGCATAACGCCAGTGGCGCCAGGGCTCTGCTACGTATTGGTCTTCCGGACGCCATTCCACCTGCACTTGAAAGGGTTCACCATCTCTTTGCGCGGCTTCACGAGCGCAATCAATGTAATCTCCAGCCGTATGGTGCGATTGACCATGCCCGGCAAGGTGGTCTATACGCAGGTCTTCCAAACTGAAGCCACGCTCACGTAACCTGGCATCATGCCAGACGGAAAGCGCTGCCTGTTTGAATGCCCCAGGCTTGGGACGGTTTAGTATGCGGCTCCAGTCCTTGGGGCGGATGAACCGGCACAATATGTCGTCTTCCGGCACTGGCATGGAGCTGTGGCTAGAAAAGCTTTATCAAGTCTTCCGCTGTTGACCGGGGGAAACGCTTGACGTTCGCGCCTTGCTCATCGTCGTATCTGCTGGCATCGATGACACCATCCAGGTTCAGTTCCGCTAAAACCAAGCGACCATCGTTCAGCCGCAGGACGAAAGACAACGCGCCGTCAACGTCCACCGAAATTTCGGAGTCCGCCGTGCGTTCTAGAACTTCCTGCACGATACGCGACGCGATGGCTACAACGCGGTCGGATGGCTGCACATTACCAACACCCAGAGCGAACTCTTGGACTGCCGGGTGTAGCTCAATCTCTGAATCCTTACCACGGTTGGATATGGTGTGTGGGTCGAAGAGCCACTCTGATTGGATTATCGCTGTAGACGTCCCAAAATCGTCCGTCGGCGGCGGTTCAAAGTGCAACAGGTCGAAGCCGATGGTGGAAGACCAGTCTGGACTTGCGTACCCAGGGTACTGGGCCACCCCAACCAGCGGAGATGAAGCGCGGAATACTACAAACCGCATTGACTGTCCGCTGGCACTGTGGTGTCTCCAAATGACACCATCAGGCACTGTAACGCAACGCCAATCGGCACTGCCTACGCCGCCAAAGCACACTACGATGTGATCGGGGGATCCAATGTCTTGGCCTGCGGCGGCAAGTTCGGACAGCCGTACGCTTGGCGCCAAACGGTCATCAACTGGTTCGATTGTGCTAATCGTTCTCATGATGTCCCACGCTCATCCAAGCTGTTCATGAACGACACTGCCTCATTCCATGCTTCTTCAAGTGAGGTTCTAATCTCGTTTTTGTCAGGTAATCGCTGCTCGTCTTTGTGCAAATTCAGTGCCAAGAGCACCCTTGTGGTAGCCACGTCACCAGGCTGGGGACGTACAGTGATTGTCCATTGGCTGTCATCGCCAATGAAGATTAGCTGGCCCGTTCCACCAGAGAGGCCCCATCCTACTTTGCCAAACGATTGCTGACCAAATAGGCGCTCGCCAATGTAACGTATCGACGGCTGGCCAGAACTCTGGTCGAAAACCATCTCAACGTTGTACCCAAACGCCTGAATAGTCTGATCAGCCCAACTAGTGCTGCCTATCGCCAACGCGGCGATTTGGGCCAGCCGTGCTAAGTCTGACCTATCAGGGTACTCACGGGCGATTGTTGACCGCGATGAGGACAAGCTAAGGGCTATCCTCTCCCGGTTCAATGTAAGCGTTCGGCTTGGTTCTGTTAGACCCGATGGGATGTTGGTAACGAGGCCAACTTCCAGACGCAGGTCGGTGTCAAGCTCGTTTCTGAACCGCTCAACTTCGTCCGGCTCATTTAGCAAGCCGACTCCAACCAACACCAAATTCGCGCTCACTACGTCCCGTAGCGTAGCGGGCATTTGCTACTGCCTCCTGATTGAGTTGCCGATTTATAGCATATCACGGGTTTGCCGTCCATCCTGCTGTGAGCCAGTCAGCAAGATTTTCTCAGTGGTAGTACTGCGAAAACACCGGCTCCTCCCGCGTGATGATTTCCAGGACGCAGGGCTGCCCGGTCGCCGAAATCTCCTTTGCCCGCTCGATGGACGGGCCAACCTCGGCCGGGTCCGTCACGTGCTCCGCGTAGGCGCCCAGGGCCTCGGCCATGCGGGCGTACTCGCCGGTGACGTACTTGGTGCCGTAGCGTTCGGTGGCGATGGGGATGTTCTTTTCGTAGCCGCCCATTGCGCCGTTGTTGACGATGACGGTGATGATGCCCAGCTTTTCACGGGCCGCCGTCTCGAAGTCGGTGCCGGCCATGCCCACCGCCACGTCGCCCATCAGGTTCACGCACGTCTTCTCCGGGAAGGCCACCTTGGCCCCCATGGCATAGCCCAGGCCGCTGCCCAGCTGCGTCGAGTTGCCCCAGCCGATGTAGCCCCGAGGCGTGGTGGCGGCGTAGAAGGGTACGATCTGGTCGCGAGGGTTGCCGGAGTCGTGGGTGACGACGCTGTTGGCCTTGTCCAGCCGGGCGTTGAGTTCGTACACCACGCGATAGGGGCTGATGGGCGCGTCGTTGCTGGACAGCCGGGGCATCCACTCGGCCAGCCACTCCCGCCGCACCTGCCGGATCTCCTCGGCCACCGACTGGTCGCCGCGCCGTCCGTCCGCGCCCAAGCGGTCCTTCACTTCCTCAATCAGCTGGCCCAGCACCAGCTTGGCGTCGCCGACGATGATCTCTTCCAGCGGGTACTCGCCGTTCAGGTCCTTCTCGTCGATGGTGGACTGGATAACGGTCTTGCCGGCCGGCACCGGCGCCGAGGCCAGGGTCTTCTGGAAGCTGGTGCCGATGCCGAACACCACGTCGCTCTTGGCCAGGAACTCGCCCACCATACGGGTGCCGGTGTTGCCCCCGGCGCCCAGGGCCAGCGGGTGGTTCTCCGGGAACCCGCTCTTGCCCAGCGTGGTTGTCATGGTGGGAGCGTTGAGCAACTCGGCCAATCCCACCAGCTCCGGCGTGGCTTCGGCGTAAAGGACGCCCTGACCGGCATAGATGACCGGCCGGCGGGCGTTGACCAGCAGTTCGGCGACGCGAGAAACATCACGGGGGTCGCCGGCCGACCGGCGCTTGCGCTGTGGCTGGTACAGGAATTGCTCCTCGGAGATTTCGCCGGCCAGCACGTCGTTGGGCATCTCCACCAGCACTGGACAGGGCCGGCCGGTGCGCAGCTGGGTGTAGGCCCGGCGCATCATTTCCGGTATCCGGTCGGTGTGGTTGACCGAATCGGCCCACTTGGTAACGCCCTGGTAGTTGCGGGCGGCGTCGAAATCCGACGACATTCCCTGCCGGCGGGTCCCCGGATGGTTGGGCACCATCAGCAGCGGCGACGAGTCCGCATAGGCCTGGGCCACGCCGGAAAAGGCGTTTTCAATGCCCGGCCCGCCTTGGACGATAACCACGCCGTTCTTGTTGCCGTTGTTCACCCGGCTGTAGGCGTCGGCCATGTTGACGGCGGTGCGCTCCATGCGGGAGATGATGGGGCGGATGCCGGCGGCAGCGCAGGCGTCGATCAAGATATTGTTGGGGAAGCAGAAAACGACGTCCACGCCCTCTCGGGCCAGGATATTGGCGAATGCGGTCTTACCGTCCATGGGAGCCTCCAGTAAATTGCGCGGGCATTATACCGGGTTTTGCCGTGCCGGGATGGACAAGGTGACGCGGGTTCGGGTTATGATGCGTCAAACGTAATCGGGAGGAATGACCGATGCCAGAGTACATGCCGTCAACCAGGGATTGGGTCCGGGAACAGGTTGAGATCTACGAGGGAAGTGGTGGCACGGAGGGAACCACCCTGCGCGAAACCGGCCTACCCGTCATCATCGTCACCAACCGAGGCAACCGGACCGGGGCCATACGCAAAACGCCGCTGATGCGGGTCAAGGATGGCGACAACTACGTGCTGGTCGCCTCCATGGGCGGCGCCCCTCGCAATCCGGTGTGGGTCTATAACCTGCGCGCCGACGCCAGCGTGGAGATCCGGGACGAGGCCGAAGTGTACGCGATGCGGGTGCGGGAGGTTGAGGACGACGCGGAACGGGCCCGGCTGTGGGACATTGCGGTGGCGGCCTTCCCGCCGTATGAGGAATACCAGGGCCGCACCACCCGGAAGATCCCGGTGTTCCTGGCCGAGCCTGCGTAGCTGTCAGCAGCAGGATTGTGCGCGAAATGTTGCCAAAGTCGTTGCTTGCGGCGTTGGTTGCAAGTATAGTGGGATAAGAATAGGTTGCGCCGGTCCGCGTTCCTTGGGTATCGAAGTCACTGTGCCCGACGAAATCAGACCAAGATGTGTGCATCGTGATTACCGATCCCGCCGGAGGATTAATTGTGGCTCTTTCCGATTTGACCCTTGAGTGCAGCGATTGCGGCGCCGAGTTTCTCTTTACCGTAGGCGAACAGGAATTCTACGCCTCGCGCGGTTTCACCAACTATCCCAAGCGCTGCGTCTCCTGCCGCAATGCCCGTCGGGGTCAGCCCCGCGACGGCGGCGGCGGAGGTCGAGACTACGGCGGCCCCCGGGAATCGTTCCCCATCGTCTGCAGCAACTGCGGCGTTGACGCCACGGTACCCTTCCGGCCTCGCGGCGACCGCCCGGTCTATTGCAGCGACTGTTTCAACCGGATGCGCAACTCCTGACGCCGGAGTTCCGGCATCCCTGGCCGGTACGGGCTCTGAGTTGGTCCAGCAGCGATGCCCTACCGCGACCTGCGTGAATTCATCGCCTTTCTGGAAAGCAAAGGCGATCTTTTCCGCGTCTCCGCTCCGGTCAGCCCGGAGCTGGAGATAACCGAGATAGCCCACCGACTCCTGCGGGCCGATGGCCCGGCCCTGCTCTTCGAAAACGTGATTGGCCACGATATGCCCGTGGCCATCAACCTGTTCTGCTCCCAACGGCGCATGAACTGGGCGTTGGAAGTTGACGACGCCGACGACTTGGCCAGCCGGCTGGAAGCCATGGTCGAGCTGGTGCAGGGCGGCCCACCCCAGGGGATGGTCAACAAGCTGCGCACTCTGGGCCGCCTGGTTCACGTCGGCTCCTACCAGCCCCGCGCCGTCCGCAACGCGCCCTGCCAGCAGGTGGTCCTCACCGGCGAGGACGTTGACCTCTACAGCCTGCCCATCATCAAGTGTTGGCCTCTGGACGCCGGCCCCTACATCACCCTGCCCCTGGTCATCACCAAGGGCCCGGATACAGGCACGCAGAATTACGGCATCTACCGGATGCAGGTGTTCGACCGCAACACCACGGGGATGCACTGGCAAACCCACAAGGTGGGCGCGCGACACTACCGGGCCAGCGCCGAGAAACTGGAAGTGGCGGTGGCCCTGGGCGGCGACCCGGCGTCAATCTGGACCGGCTCCGCGCCACTGCCGCCGGATATTGACGAGATGGTGCTGGCCGGCTTCATCCGGGACGCCGGCGTCGAACTCACGCCGGCCATATCCGTCGATTTGATGGTGCCTGCCCACGCCGAAATCGTGCTGGAAGGCTACGTCGCGCCCGGCGAGGAACGGATGGAGGGCCCCTTCGGCGACCACACCGGCTACTACTCCCTGGCCGAGCCGTACCCGGTGTTTCACGTAACCACCATCACCCACCGCCACAACCCCATCTACCCCACCACCTTCGTGGGCCGGCCGCCCACCGAGGACTACTGGATGGGCAAGGTAACCGAGCGAGTCTTTATGCCGCTCATCCGCCTGATCCTGCCCGAGGTGGTGGACATCAATATGCCGGCCGAAGGCATCTTCCACAATCTGGTTCTGGTGTCCATGAAGAAGGAATACCCCGGCCACGCCCGCAAGGTGATGTACGGCCTGTGGGGCCTGGGCCTGCTCAGCTTGACCAAGGTTATCGTCGTGGTGGACGACTTCGTGGACGTTCAAAACCCGTCGGAAGTGGCCTGGCGCGTCGCCAACAACATCAACCCGGCTACCGACCTGGTGCTGGTGGACGGCCCCATTGACGACCTGGACGTGGCCTCGCCTACTCCCCGTTTCGGCAGCAAGGTGGGCATTGACGCCACCCGCAAGGGGCCGCAGGAAGGCTACTACCGGGAATGGCCGCCAGACATTGAGATGAGCGACGAAATTCGGGAGCAGGTTTCCCAGCGCTGGTCCGAGTTGGGGCTGGACGACATTATCCCAGGGTAATCCCGCGATGCTGCAAACCCGTTTCACCGACCTGCTCGGCCTGGACTACCCCATCATATCCGCTCCCATGAGCAATCACAGCGGCGGAACCTTGGCGGCGGCGGTCTCGCTGGCCGGCGGGCTGGGCACCTTCGGCGGCAGCAACAGTTTCGGTCCGGACTGGTTCCGGGAGCAAATTCGGTATGTCAGGTCCCAAACCGACCGGCCCTTCGGCGTGGGTTTCATCACCCAACTGATTGAACCGTCCCCGCAGAATTTCGAGATCGCATTGGCAGAGCGGCCGCCGGTGGTGATCTTCTCCTTCGCCGACCCACGCCCGTGGTTGGAGCGGGCTAAGGACGCCGGAGCGATCACGATCTGCCAGGTTCAGTCCTCGGAGGCGGCCGGTATCGCCGTGGACGCCGGCGCGGACGTGCTGCTGGCCCAGGGCAACGAGGCCGGCGGTCATACCGGCGAGATGAATCTGCTGCCCCTTCTGGTGGATCTGGTGGAACAGTTTCCCGATGTGCCGGTGCTGGCTGCCGGAGGGATTACCTCCGGGCGCGCTTTCGCGGCGGCGCTGACCGCCGGCGCCCAGGGCGCTTCCCTGGGCACGGCATTTCTCGCCACCCCGGAGGCGGTGGAAGTGCCGCAACCCTTCAAGGAACGTATCCTGCTGTCGGGCGGACAGGACACCATCTTCACCAACCTCTATGACCTGCTGGGCGACGACCCCTGGCCGCCGGGCATCGCCGGCCGGGTGTACCGCAATCGTCTGGTGCGGGAGTGGCACGGTCGGGACGCCGAGGTGCTGGCCCGCCGGGAAGAGCTGGCCTCGGACGTCGCCCAGGCCCGGGCGCGCGAAGACCCGGAGTCGGCGTCGGTGTATATGGGCCAGGGCGTCGGTCAGATCCAGGCCATTCGGCCAGCAGACCACGTGTTGCGCGAAATCTGTGAAAACGCTGAGAATATCCTCCAATGACCGGCGTGGGAGCTGCGCGGTGGCGGAAAGCCGAGGCCATAGATGTCAACGGGCTTGCCGCAAACAGTTACTGGTTTCCAAGCACCTGTTCAGAGTCCACAGGATCCCTGGTGGGAAACCCGTCGTTCCTGCGAAAGCAGGAACCCAGGAAGCCCACATATCGGCTATCGTGAGCATGGCAAGGATTTCCTGGATACCGGCTTTCGCCGGTATGACGGTTTTGGTGTGAGACAAGCACTTTAAATCTGAACAGCTATGGAAACAACGCGAGTTTGACCCGGCCGACCAATCAAATTATAATAGTAGTCCGTGGCAAATATTGAAAATAATGAAGAGCGGCGGCAACCTCGCATCTTTTACGGATGGTGGATCGTTGCCGCCGCATCTATTCTGGGGATGTTCGGCAACGGCTCCATCTCCCAGGGATTCCCCAGGTTTCTGTTGCCCATCGAGTCTTCCCTGGGCCTGACCCGCGACCAGATGTCCCTGGTGTTCAGCCTGGCCCGCGCCGAGGGCAGCGTCGCCGGGCCGGCCGTCGGGTGGCTGGTGGACCGCTTCGGCGCCAGGCCCATGGTTTTCGCGGGCAGCATCACGGTGGGCGTCGGTGTCATTCTGCTATCCCAGGTCAACTCCTACTGGATGCTGATGATCCTCTTCGCCGGCGTGATCTCCCTGGGCAAGTCGGCGGGACTGGGACAAACCCTCATGGCCGGCGTGAACCAGTGGTTCATACGCCGTCGCCACGTGGCCATGTCCGCCCTGATGACGGCCTTTGCCGGCGGTGGGGCCTTGATCGTGCCGCTGCTCAACGAAAGCATCCAGTGGCTGGGCTGGCGGCAAACCCTGATCTGGACGGGCGTGGGCATCCTTGCGCTCACCCTGCCCGCGTCCTTCATCATCCGCAGCCGTCCCGAGGATATGGGCCTCCGCCCGGACGGAGACCCGCCCGTGGCTAACGCCGCCGAAAGCAGCGGCGGGCCGCGGAGTCGCAACTCCGGCAGCGCCGAGGTCAGCTTCACGTTCAAGGAGGCCATCCGTACCCGCGCCTTCTGGCTGATGTCCGTGGGCGCGTTCATGCGGGTAACGGTGACCAACGGAATGCTCGTCCATATTTTCGCCATGATGGCGGAGCGCGGCCTGTCCGAGGACGAGTCCGCCGCCTGGGTCGCGGCCATGTTCTTCCTGGGCATTCCCCTGCGCTTCATCCTGGGCGTGACCACGGGCAAGTTCCGCTCCAACCTGATGCTGGCCGGCGGCATGGCCATCGGAGCGGTGGGTATGTGGGGTCTGTGGCTCGGGCCGGGCGTAGTCGGACTGTTGGCCTTCGTAATCGGCATCGCCGTGGTGGAAGGCATCACTTCCGTCAACTGGCTGATGCTCAGCGACTACTTTGGGCGCGGCCGGTTCGCCACGCTGATGGGCTTTATGAGCCTCTTCATGAATATCGGCCTTTTCGCGTCGCCCCTTTTTGCCGGGATCGTATATCGGCTTACCGAATCCTACTGGTTGGTGCTGGCCACCTTCACTCCGATGTACCTGGTCAGCGCCCTGGCGTTCCTCCTCTGCACGCGGCCCCGGCCGCCGGCACGCGGCCAGCGCCGGTGGATCGGCACGGAAACCCGGTCTCCCCAGCCGGCGGCCAGCGCCGGAGACGGAAATTAGACTTCCTTCAGTGCCTCCTCTGGTATCATGCCGACGCTGCGCAGGCCATCTGTGCTCAGGGTTGCCGCATTTCTCGTTGCCATAGGAGCAGGACCATGACAACCATTGAATACAAGGGATATGTGGCGGAAGTCGAATACGATGATGAAGCACAGCTTTACTGCGGGTCGGTTGCCAACACCGAACCGTATTCCATCGTCATATTCGAGATACCCGAAGGATATGACATACAGCGGGAGTTCCAGATCTCCGTAGATGTGTACTTGGAGTCGTGCGCAGAGGACGGCATAGACCCGTTGCCTCCCCAACCTTACCCGACCCAAGGCGACCCCGCCAGCGAAATTCAACCCTCGCCAGACCCGGAGGCTGCCCGCATATGAATCCTCAACCCATTACGCTGGTGGGCGAACACGTCCGCCTGGAACCCATCGGCCCGCAGCACGTCGATGACCTCTACCAAGTCGGCCAGGAAGAATCAATCTGGCGCTACCTGTCCACGCCGCCGTTCACCAGCCTGGACGACGCCCGCGCGTGGGTGGATATGTGTGTCGCTCGCAACGCATCGGGCGAGCGGGTGCAGTTCGCCGTAATTCATGGCGCGGAGGAACGGGCCATCGGCTCCACGGGCTACCTGGATATCGACCGGCCCAATCGGGTGCTGGAAATCGGAATGACCTGGTATGGCGTCGATTACCAGCGCACCGCCGTCAACACCGAGTGCAAGTACCTGCTCCTGCGCCACGCCTTTGAGGACTTGAGCGCGCTCCGGGTCTGCCTCAAAACCGACCACCGCAACGAGCGTTCCCAGCGGGCCATCCTGCGCATCGGCGCCCAGCGGGAGGGCGTGCTCCGCAACCACCGCATCGCCCGGGACGGCGTGAACCGCCATTCGCACTATTTCAGCATCATCGACACCGAATGGCCCGACGTGAAGGAGCGGTTGGAAGGAATGATGAACCGCTGACAGATCGGCGCCGTTGCAGCGCGGTTACGTTGCCGCCCTGCCCACCAGGACACCGAGGTAGGCGGCCGCCACGCCAACCACCAGGTTGGCGGCGATGGACAGGCCGGCCCGGGCGTATTCGCCGCTGGACAGGAGCCGGACGCCATCGTAGGCCAGCGTGGAGAAGGTAGTGAACCCGCCCAGCAGGCCCACCGTTGCCATGGCACGAAGTTCCAGAGGCCAGTCGCTGCGGGAGATGAAGACGGTTGCCAGCACTCCCAATGCAAAGGAGCCGGCGATGTTGACGGCGAAGGTGCCGACCACCGTATCCGCACCCAGATACTGAGCGGCCAGGCGGCCCACGGCGTAGCGCAGCACGGAACCTGCCGCACCGCCAACGGCAACCAGCAGCCAGACCACGAAGTCCCTCCTACTTTCGCAGCCTTTTTTCGCGCAGCATCTGGTTAAGCCAAGCACGGTCAGCGTCGGATAAAGGACCCGCGGGATCGTTGTTATAGTTCAACAGCCGGCCGTAGTAGTCCTGTACATAAAGATCGTTCACCATCTCGCCCAATCGTAGCGTCGGCTCGTCGTCAGCGTCCAGCAATGGCACCACAATATCGGGTACGGTGGACCGCAGGCCAAAAGGGTACAGCTCCGCTGATGGACGGAGTTCGCTCCGACTGACCAGAATGCGATAAGGAGCATCCCCATCGTAGCCTTCCACTGGCAACGGGTCGCCGACCCGTATCAGGTCAATTTCGACCAGATGCGTCCCACTCTCCATAACCCGCAGCCTCTTGTCGCTGTATTCACGCCGTCCGTCTCCCGGCAGCTTGTTGGTAGGGGAGAGGATTTCCAATATGGTTACTGCGTTGCCTCGAGATTGCTCACGTATCGTGAGAAACCGCTGGCGGGTCCAGTACGCTTCAGGTATCAGGACAGTCACCGCTTGATGACTGCTTGCCCGGCTGGCGCCGGCCGGGTAATTGGCGTCGCTGGACACGGCAATGTCGGCGATGGCGTAGCGCCGGCGAGGTTCCTCGGGCGGATTGTGCCCGACAACCACACGCTCTTCCGTAACGACTGAATATCGCAACGGCAGATTGCGCCGCAGGAAGGAGCTTATCTCTACGATCAGGCGATTGTGAACGTCAGGCCATAGTCCGGATGTTTCCAGGTATGGATTCATCCCCGGAAATGGGTTGGTGTAATGGTCAACCATGATACTTACCTCCCCACCGCCGAATGGCGCATCCCCTTTTCCCGCAAAAGCCGGTCAATCCATTCCCGGTCGTCATTCGACAAAATTCCTTCCGGGTCGTTGTTGTAATCCGCGTAATTGGAGTAGTAATCCTGTTCGTACATATAATCCACCAACGCACCCAACGGAACCACTGCATCTTCGTCGCCTTCCAGCAATGGCACCGGAACGTCGGGGATTGGGGTTTGCAGGCGGAAAGGATACAGGTCCACTTCCGGGCGCATCTGCCATCGGCTGATTAGGTGCCGGTAAGGCGCGTTGCCGTCGTAACCTTCCACCGGCATGGGCCGGCCGCGGCGAATGAGGTCGATCTCCACCAGATGAGTGGGGCTGAAAATCACTCGTTCCCGCTTGTCCAGATACTGGCTGCGCCCGTGTCCGCTTAAGCTCTTGTTGCTGGGCGACAGCAACTCCACGATGGTTACCGGGTCTTCGTGGTCGCGTTCGCCAATGGTGATGAACATCTCCCGGGTCGTTTCGTCATCCAGGGGGAGCCTGGCGGTTACCCGGCCTTCCGCCAGATAGGTGGCGGCGCCACGCTCGCGCACACTTCCGCCTCTGATCGAAAGGTCGGGTTCAGCGTACCGCGCCGGAGCGTCGCGGGAGGGATCGTTGCCGATGCCGACGCGCTCATCCATGATGACTGTGTAGCGGAACGGCAAAGTGCGTCGGAGAAAACGAAACATCTCGTGGATGATATTGTTGTGGACCTCCGGCCAGAGTCGCCTGGATTCCAGATATGGGTTCATCCCCGGAAACGGGTTGGCAAAGGGGTTTTCCATTTGAGCGGCCACCTGCTAAACGTCCAATGTTGAGAAGCGGCCCAAGCGGAACAGACCGATGTCGTGTTCCGTCTTGCCGTGTTCGGCCAGGTCGGCCATGATTTCGCCGATTACGCTGGAGAACTTGAAGCCGTGGCCGGAGAATCCGGCGGCCACTGATACCTGCGGGTGGTCGGGCAGAGTGTCGATGATGAAATGCTCGTCGGGGGTGTTGGTGAACATACAGGTTTTCAGAGCGAGGGTTGGCCCGGCGGCCTCGGGGAAGTAACGCTCGGTGAACTGGCGCAGGGCGGCCTCGTCGCGGGCGTTGGGTTCCCGGTTCATGGTGTCGGGGTCCACCTGCTCGCGGAAGTGGTTGAACATTCCCAGCTTGAAACCGGGGATGCCATAGGACGGAAAGCCGTAGAAACGCCCTTCCTCGACTTCCATACCGAACACCGGGAAGGTTTCCGGCTTGAACAGCTCGGGCCGATACGGCGCGAACCAGCCCAACACCTGCCGCTCGGGTACGGCGTGTTGGGCGACTTCCGGCGCGACCTTGCCGGCCCACGCGCCGGCGGTGACCACCAGCCGGCGGGCCGAATAGGTGTCGCGGTCGGTGGTCACCACCACGCCTCCGGCCGACGTAGGTTCCCATTCCAGCGCGGCCTCCCGGCCATGTACTTCGGCTCCCAATTCGAGCGCGCCGGCGACGTGAGCGACGATGCACCGCTCAGAGAGGACGAAACCGCCCTGCTGCTCGTACAGCATATCGGCGTCTTCGGGTAGTTGGTAGCCGGGCCATTCCCGGTTGACCTCCGGCCCGCTGAGCCGGCGATAGGGCAAGTGGTGTTCCCGAACGGTTTCCAGCGAGCCTTCCAGCAACTTGTTCGCGCCCACGCCGCCGCGCACGCACCCGGTGGTCACCAGCAACTTCTCGCCGGACCGGTTCTCCAACTGGTGCCAAAGCTCATAGGCGCGGTACAGCAACGGGACGTAGGACGGGTCCTCATGGTAGGCCAACCGGATCATGCGGCTGACGCCGTGGGACGACCCCATCTCATTGGGAATGTCGTACCGCTCCAGCCCCAGCACGCGCCAGCCACGCCGGGCCAGATGATACACGGCGGAACTGCCCATGCCGCCCACGCCGATGACTATGGCGTCAAATTCTCTCATTGGTTTCCCTGCCTGTTTTGTTATCCCCGCTACGCTAATTCGTCATTCCCGCGAAAGCGGGAATCCAGTAACCGAAATCGTTAATCACGTTTCCGATTTGTTCACCTTGGATTTTCCGGACTCCGGCTTCCGCTGGAATGACGGGTGTGTTTGCCGGCTACGCTCGCGGCAGCGGGTTGCCCGGTGTGGTCATGCGCAGGGAATACACGGATGTGCGGGCGGTGAACAGCATGGTCCGAAAGTCCGGCCCGCCGAAGGCACAGTTGGCCGGTATTTCGGGCACGCGGATGATGCCGATATGCTCGCCGCCGGGTGAGAAGACCCACACGCCGCCGGAGCCGGTGCAATAGACGCGGCCCTCGGCGTCCACCTTCATGCCGTCGGGCACGCCGTCCTCCGCGGAGGCCATGTCGCCGAACTTTCGGCTGTTGCTCAGCGAGCCGTCGGCGGCCACGTCGTAGGCTTGTACGAACTGATTCGGCTTGACTTCGCCGTCCCAGTATTGGTCGGGTCGTTCCCCTAACTGGCGGGTGTTGGACACATACAGCACCGACTCGTCCGGCGAGAAGGCGATGCCGTTGGGAAAGTCGATGTCGTGGGCGCACAGATGCACCGAGCCGTCGGGAGCGATGCGGTGGATGGTGCCGGGCCACTCGATCTCCTGCTCCTCCTCGGGAACGCGGCCGCTGGGATTGGTAAAGTAGATGCTGCCATCACTGCGGCAGACGATGTCGTTGGGGCGGTGGAACCGCTTGCCGTCCCAGCGGTCGGCGACCACGTTGATGGTGCCGTCGGCTTCCATGCGGGCGATGCGCCGGTTGTCGCCCTCGCACATCAGTAGGCGCCCCTGTAAGTCCAGGGTCATGCCGTTGGTGCCGCCGCTGGGTTCGCGGATGATCTCCGGCGTTCCGCCGGCGGGAGACATCCGGTGGATCACCGGCGGCTCGCGGCGCAGGTCAACGAACAGCCAGTAGCCATCGGGGTGCCACAGCGGGCCTTCCGTAAACGCGAAATCGGTAGCGAGCTGCTGGGCTTCCTGGTTGGGTTCGACGATGCCGGGTAGGTATTCAGTCATGGTTTGCCTCCAGTGGAGATGCGGACAAGAGGATTGTGATTGGGGATTATCAATAGGTCATGGCATGATAACGGGCGGTATCCCGAAATCCATGCCCATTACCTTGAGGGATGACTCGATCCTGTCGGATTTGCGTTGCTTGAGCCTTTTCGGGCTGATTATGCAATCTTGGTTTCGGTTCCATACGACATCTTTCAGTGCTTTGGCATCCTCTGCGTGTTTCGTTTTGGACGTTTTCAATGACACAAAGCCTTCGAACAAGATCACGTCGCGTCGGATACCGCAATCGACCAACGCCCGCATCAGATAGGCAGCGGAAAGAATCATCTGGGGACCGGCATATCTATACCAATCCCTTTGCTTACCATTTCTCCGGTCAATGCATCGAGGTGCAGGATTGCCATCCTTGTCGAAGGTCACCGAAAGGGGAGCTTCAAGCACTAAATTTAACGGCGACGGCATAAGTTTCATAGCTTCTCGCTTCGCCAACTGCACCAATTTCTCGAACTTGACCTCCATGGATGTGCCGTCTCCCTTGGAAATGCCACATGATACCGCTTTTTCCCCAAAGCCAAGGTCAACGAACAGCCACTCACCCTTTCGCTCGTAAATTTCGCAGACGGTTCCCGCTCTGATTTGCCTTCCCATGTCGGTACCCCTTCGCTCTATCACTGGTCTTGGCGCTTGTCCTACGCTCGGTCCTCCCGCAGCCGCGCGATTTCATGCCGCAGCCGTTGTGCCTCGGCCACCGCTTCATCCCGCTGGGCCGCGATGGCATTCCGCTCGTCCAATATGCTATCGAATGTGTCCAGGTAACGTCGAGCCACCGGGTCATGCCAGCGCAGTTCCCCATGCTCCCAGCATACTTGCAGCCCGAGCACATCGCTGTCGCCATAGTGCATATCCGCCGCGTGCCGGTGTATGGGTATGGATACATAGCGCCCGTCCACCAGCCTCCAGCCGGCCAGCCCCGTTGCGTAGCGCTTGCCCCAGTCCGGGTCGAATAGCCAGTACTCGGTCACCCCGAAGTTGACGTAATCAAACCACTTTGCGTTTTCATCGTTGGCGGCAGTGGTGTCCGAAGCGATTTCCAGCACGAAATCGGGCGGCTTGCCCTGTTCATTGATGGCGTAACCGTCCTGGGCCAGGATATGGGCGCGCCGAACATTGAAAGCGATGGTCAGGTCGGGAATCCTCACGCCGGCCCGGCTGCGGGGGACATCCCAGGAGAGTGGAACTTCACTCAGGACGAGCGTGGTGTCCGGATTGCCGAAGTGCCGGCGCAGCGACGGCTGGTGCCCCTGGTCGTGAAGATGACGGCTGTTCATCATATCGGCGCGGGGTGGAAAGTCGGGAAACTTGCCAAGGGCCGGGGACGACGCCGGCCCTTGGGCAGCGGTAAATTTGCTAGTCATAGTGCCTCCCAGCGGATACGAGACAGGCGGGTTCGGTTTGTACCAGAATGCGGAAGTTCACGCCAAATGCGCCAGGTACTGCTCCGCGAAGTCCATGCCCACCAGGTCGCTGAAAGCCGTCATCAACTGGTGGGTGACCGGGCCGGGGACGGCCCCGTCGGCGACGGGCGCGCCGTTGACCGCCGACACCGGGCAGATGCACAGGCTGGTGGAGGTGAGAAATGCTTCGTCGGCGGTGTAGGCGTCGTAGAGGTCCAGGTCGCACTCGGCGGTGGGTATGCCCAGGCCGGCGGCCAGTTCCAGGGTCTGGTTGCGGGTGACGCCCTCCAGGACGTACTGCGACTTGGGCGTCATCGCCACGCCGTCCTTGACCAGGAAGACGTTGCTGCCGCGCCCTTCGGTGAGGTTGCCGAACTCGTCCAGCAGGATGGCCCATGCGCCGGGATCCTCGCCGTGGGCTTCCAGTTCGCCGAGGATCAGGTTCAGATAGTTATGCGTCTTGGCCCGGGGGCTGACGAAACGGGGAGGGATGCGCGGCACCGACGGCGTGCTGATGCGGGCGCCGTCCCGGTACAGCGGAGCACGGGCGGCGAAAGGTATGGCGTGGCTCTCGATGAGGATGGTCGGCGTCAGTCCACCGGCGCGGTTCGGTGCTTCCACGCCCCGGCTGATGCGTTGCATCACCCACATATCCTGTCCGGCCGGCAGCAAGGGATGGTTGTGCGCAACCACGGCCTCCGTGGCCTCGGTCATCTCCGCCTTGCTCATGCTCACGTCAATGCGGAGATAGCGCAGGGAGTCGTACAGGCGGTTGATGTGCCGGTCCAGGCGGAAGGTCTGGCCGGCGAAAGTGCGGGTGGCGTCGAACACAGCGTCGCCGTACAGAAATCCCCGGTCGTAGATGGAGATACCCACCTGGTTTTCCGGCAGAAAATCCCCGTTGAAATAGACTATCTTTTCGTCAGCCATTGACTGTGCCTCCGTTGCTCATGCGTGCCCAGGCTGTCATAGGAGTTACGCAGCTCAGACTAAAGTACCGTCACTCCTGCGAAAGCAGGAGTCCAGGAGCCGAAAAGTGCATGAACATTCATCGCCCATAACGACTGCCGTTACTGGATTCCCGCTTTCGCGGGAATGACGGGTGTGGGCCGACTGCACAAGTCCTATGACAAATCTATTCATTCTTGCGCCGCACTTGAAACCCGGCCTGTTCCTCCATGGGCAGGACGATGGCCGCGCTGTCCAGGTCTCCCAGCCCCTGCTCGACTGCCTCGCCCAGGAGCCGGTACGCCAGGTCACCTCCGGGAATTGGCGTGTCCAGGTCACGGGCCATTTCCTGGATGAGGCCCAGGTCCTTGAGGAACACTCGCAACTGAGTGCGTGTCCCCTCGAAATCGCGGTCCAGCATCGCGGGAGCGTTGCGGCTCAGCAAGAAACTCTGGCCCCAGCCGGAGTTGACCAGCTCGAAGACCAGCGCCGGGTCCGCGCCGGACTTGGCCCCCAACAGCATGGCTTCGGCAGCGGCCACCATGTGGACGCCCACCAGTAGCTGATTGACCAGCTTGGCGGCGGTGCCGGAACCCGTCGGCCCCACGTGGCGCACCACCGCGCCCATCACGTCAAAGGCCGGCAGCGCCCTGGCGTAGGCTTCCGCCGGGCCGCCGACCATGATGGTCAGGGTGCCGTCGGTGGCCCGCTCGGTGCCGCCGCTGATGGGGGCGTCGAGAAACATCGCGCCCCGCTCCTCGGCAACGGCGGCGCAGGCTTTGGAGGTGGACGCGCCGACGGTGCTGTGGTCAACGATAATCTGGCCGGGCCGGGCGTTGGGCAGCGCCTCGTCCAGCAGCACCCGCTCGCAGGTCTCCACATCGGGCAGACAGGCCAGCACGATGTCGCAGTTGGCGACCACCTCGGCGGTGGACGCGGCGGCAGCAGCGCCGGCGTCGGCAATCTGCCGCACCTTCTCCTGGCTGCGGTTGTGTACCGTCAGGTCATAGCCAGCGTTCAGCAGGTTGTAGGACATGGGCAGGCCCATGCGGCCCAGGCCGATAAAGCCGATTTTGTCGGTCAAGTTGTCAACTCCTCAAACGGGTTCGTTGGCTACGGCCAGGAGGCGGGCGACAAAAAGACGTGCTCTAGGCCGGTATCTGACTATCCTTCTGTCACTCATTTGCCCGTGATAAAAATGGCTGTGAAACCGTTCCATCACGTCAAATCCGGTGAGCCAATGGGACACGCCAGGCACGTTAGGCAGTCGCTTGGCAACTCTCTTCAAGGCGCCGTGACTGTCATAAGGCCAGCCGTTTCGCAAGGCGACGGCTATCAAAGCGTGAGCGACTGCACCCCATAACATTTCCGCTCCTTTCAGCGTTTTGCCGGCGGTGAGATCGGCATCTGCTTCGTCCAGAAATTTCGGCGCCAGTTCAACATGTTCCCGCAGCGGCAACGTTGGAGTAGTCATTGGGTCACCCCGTCAGACGCTGCACTTCGCTGATGAATTCCCGCACCACACGGAGCATACGGTGGCTGTCGCCATCTTCCCAAACGAAATAGCCATAGTGAACCTTTTCGGGGTAGCCTTCTGCAGCAGCGTACGAGCTCAGCAGAATCTCGCCAACCTGCTCATCCATCTTGGCTATCTTCTCCACCACCGGGTAGAGGTCATTGCCGTCATAATCCCAGCCCTTTTTGGCTGCGAGGGTTTTGAGAGTATGGTTCATTGCCGCACACAGGTTTTCGGTAGCCGCCAGCGCGTTGGCGTTCTCAAACTCCCGGTCGGCGGCATCCAGGTAGTCCTGGACGGTTTTCAGTTGCTTTTGCGTTTGCATCTACGGCATCCTCTTGAAAACTCAGTAGGTATTCAGCGTAGCGCAGCCCGACGAATGCGGCAACGCGCTCACCAGATCAGCCCTTCCTCCAGGGCCGCCGCTTCCACCAGCTCCCACCCGTCCTGTATGCCGGGCACCAGTCCGTCACACGCCTCCGCTTTCAGCACGGCTCGACCGACTTCGTCGCTGTCGTCCACCGACACCAGGGCGGACGTTACCCTGCTCGCTTCGGCCGGATCCACCTCAGGCCGCGCCGTAAAGCAACAATGGCTGTATCCGGGACTGGTCCAGAAAGTCCGCAAATCACCCGTTGCGATGCCGTGCTGGTCGGACAGGGTTTCCAACGCGCGGGCGCTGATCGCGCCGGCGTCGTAGGATTGGTTGAGCACCTGTAAAGCCACGTCCACCTGGTCGTTCGTATGCTGAAGTTCCCGTTGATCGAAAAAGTCGGCGGCGGTGAGATCACGCGATGGATTGATGCCCATTTGCTTGAGGAAATAAACCGGCAGCAGGCCCGCCTCCACGGAGTTCCGCGCGCCAAAAGCGAAGCGCCGGCCCGTCAAATCCTCCACCGTGTCGATGCCTGAATCGGCGCGGGTGATGAAGCGCGTGGTAAAGCCGATATCAACGTCGCGGACGGCCAGCACCGGCGCGCCGTCGGGCAGGGCGCGGCGCATCTTGACGTGAGATAGCGGGCCGTTCCAGGCCAGGTTGATCTCGCCCCGCACGAAGGCGTCCACCATCTCATCATAGCCGGAGTAGAGCACCCAGTCGAATTCCACCCCGTTCCGGCGGAACACCGTTTCCAGCGCGCGGCAGAGGTCGAGGTGAGCCATGGATCCTGTTGCGCCTAACCGTATCATTTCGTCATCTCCTGTAGGGACAAGTGGAATACGGATTGTCGTACAGCGCGGAAACGGCGCTTGGGCGAAGTCTAACATCCGGCCCCGGTACTGCCAACAAAACACCCAAGTTGCCCCCTTTGCGCCAGTGCGCTAACCTGTCCGGTACGGATTGCCCATTCCAGAGGAGGAACTTGCCATGGCGACGGTAATGGAGCGCAGGATTCGCGGCCGGGAGCGCCAGGACATCGCCGACGAGCTGCGGCGTCGAGTGGAAGGCGAGGTGCGTTTCGACCCACATTCCCGCCTGCTCTACAGCACCGACGCCAGCATCTACCAGATGGAACCGGTGGGCGTAGTGATACCCCGCAACAGCGCCGACGTGCAGGCCGTGGTGGACTTCGCCGCGCGCGAGGGCATCCCGGTTCTGCCCCGTTCCGGCGGCACCAGCCTGGCCGGGCAGACCGTCAACCACGCCATCGTGCTGGACTTCAGCAAGTACCTGAACAACGTGCTGGAAGTGAATGCCGAAGAGCAGTGGGCGCGGGTGCAGCCGGGCATCATCCTGGACCAACTCACCCGGCAGATGGGACCCCACGGCCTCCAGTATGCGCCCGACCCCACCACTGCCAACCGGGCCTGCGTGGGCGGCGGCATCGGCAACAACACCTGCGGCGCCCACTCGGTCATCTACGGCAAGACGCTGGACCACATCAGGGAGCTGGACGTGGTCCTGTCGGACGGCTCCACCGCGCACTTTGGTCAACTGACTGCACAGGAGTTGGAATCCCGGCTGAGCGTCGCCGGTCTGGAGGGAGACATCTACCGCGGCGTCCTGCGCATTGCCCGGGAGCAGAAAGATGAGATTGACCGCACCTACGCCAAGATCCAGCGGCGGGTCAGCGGTTACAACCTGGACGAGTTCATCCTGGACGACCTGGGCAGGGGCGGCCCGGTGAACTTGGCGCGGATGGTCGTCGGCTCCGAGGGTACGCTGTGCGTGGTTACCGAGGCCAAGGTCAACCTGGTGCCCCGGCCCACAATGACCTCTCTTTCCGTACTGCATTTCCGCACCATCTACGACGCCAGCGAGGCCACCACCCGCGTCCTGCGCCACGAGCCATCGTCTATCGAGCTCATCGACAAGATGGTCCTCGACCGCTCCCGGGAGGCCCTGGGCACGGCGCGGCTACCTGGGTTTGTTGAGGGAGACCCCGGGGCCATGCTGGTGGTCGAATTCTACGGCGAAACGGAAGCCGAGTTAACTGCCAAGATGGACGGTCTCAAGGCCGACATCGGTCTCGCCTATGCCTGCGTCAACATCTTGGACCGGGCCGGCCAGGCCGCCGTCTGGAACTTGCGCAAAGGCGGCCTGGGCCTGCTGATGAGCACCCGCGGCGACGCCAAGCCCATCCCGTTTGTGGAAGACCCGGCCGTTGATCCGTCGGTGATGGGCGAGTTCGTGCGTCGGTTCGACGAGATAGTGACGGAGCACGGGACGACTGCCGGCTACTACGGCCACGCCTCGGTGGGCTGCCTGCACATCCGGCCCCTCATCAGCCTGAAGAACCAGGACGGCATCGACAAGATGGTGTCCATCGGCGAGGCCGTGTCCGACCTTATCAAGGAATTCGGTGGCTCCATGAGCGGCGAACACGGCGACGGCATTGTGCGCGGAGTATGGACCCGCAAGATGTTCGGCGACCAGATCTACAACGCCTTCCGCGAACTCAAGCAGACCTGGGACCCTCAGGGCATCATGAACCCCGGCAAAATCATCGACACGCCGCCCATGACCGAAAACCTGCGCTACGGCATCGCCTACCAGCCGCAGACGCTGGATACCTCGCTGGACTTCTCCGCCGATTTCGGCTTCGCCGGCGCGGTGGAAATGTGCAACGGTATGGGAGCCTGCCGCAAGCTGGACGGGACGATGTGCCCGTCGTTCATGGCAACGCGGGACGAGGAACATTCCACGCGGGGGCGGGCCAACCTGCTCCGCGCCGCCCTGTCGGGCCGGATGCCCGAGGGAGCTGAGAGCTCCATCACCGACCATCGGCTGCACCAGGCATTGGACCTGTGCCTGGAGTGCAAGGCGTGCAAAGCGGAATGCGAGTCGGGCGTGGACATGGCCAAGCTCAAGTATGAGTTTTTGGATCATTACCAGAAAGAACACGGCGTGCCCCTGCGATCACGGCTGTTCGCCAACATCAATGGGTTGAACAAGCTGGGCAGCCGCTACGCGCCGCTGAGCAACTGGGTGGTCGGAAATTCCTTGGGCAAGGTGTTGGCGTCAAGTTTGCTGGGTCTCAGCCCGCAACGCCAGCAGCCGGCCTTTGCCTCTCTGTCGCTGCCCGATTGGTTCGCGCGGCGGGGGCGGAACGGCCACGGCCCGGAGAAATACGGCACGGTGGCCCTCTACAACGACACCTTTATGAACTACAACTACCCCGAAATTGGCATCGCCGCCGTCGAAGTGCTGGAAGCCGCCGGCTACCGGGTGGAGCTGGTTAACGGCGGCTGCTGCGGCCGGCCGATGATTTCCAAGGGGCTGCTGGACCAGGCCCGCGACCAGGCCCGCGCCAACATCGACGCGCTGTACGCCTACGCCAGCCAGGGCATACCCATCGTCGGCTGCGAGCCGAGCTGCCTGCTGACGCTGCGCGACGAGTATCCCGAATTCGTCGCCGATGACCGGGCGAGGACAGTAGCGGAAAACGCCTTCCTGATTGACGAATTTCTTGCCAATGCAAATGCCGACGGCAGGCTGGATTTGCGGTTCTCCGGCCTGGAGAAGCAGATATTGTTCCACGGCCATTGCCACCAGAAAGCTATGGTGGGGACTGCCGCCTCCATGGCGGTGCTGGGAATGCCGCCGGGGTACCGGGCGGAGCTGATCAACGCCGGGTGCTGCGGGATGGCCGGTTCCTTCGGGTTCGAAAAAGAACACTACGACATATCCATGCAGATCGGCGGGCTGTCCCTGTTCCCGGCCATCAACGCCAAACCTGATGCCGAGGTAGCGGTGATGGGAGTATCCTGCCGGCAGCAGGTGGAGCACGGCGCACAGCGGCGGGCGCGGCACCTGGTTGAAGTGCTGCGCGACGCAGTTGTGACCGAATTCCGTTAGCGGATTAGGGCCGGGGCGTTCGGGCACAACACGCCACGAGGTTGATTCTGCCCGAGTAGGGACTGCAAGCGGACGCAATCCGTTGCGGAGGTCTGGGCTGACTGACGTAGCCGGTGTATCGCGGCTGGATTGTCAGCGTCGTCAATCCGTTGCGGTTGCGTCCCGATCTGCGCGGCCGGCGGGACGAGGGTGACTCTGCCCGCTGGCGGCGAGCCGGCGCCGAGGACGAGGATTTCGTCCAGATATGCGGCAGTGGTTCTTATGTTCGGTGCGGACGTCGCGTCGGCCGTAGTGTCGGGGAGGTTGCTGATCCCGAAGCCAACGGTGATGTCCCGGTTAGTGAGTATGTTGACGACCGCGGTCGGAGAACGATCGTTGGCTTGATTTTCGTCATACGCCGCATTTGACAGGATGTATATTTCGTTTTCGCCTTCGGTGTAGCGCAGTGTCTTCCAGGTGAACTCGACAACCTTTGATTGGCCCGGCTCAAGGCTCAGGTTTTTACTGTACATCACCTTGCGCTCCGTCTCGTTGTAAAGGTGGATAGTGGCCCGACCTACATGTGGACCCTGATTGCGGACGAAAGCGGCAACCTCCACCCAATCTCCTTTGACGACGGGATGGGCAACAGACGGAGGATAAATGTCCACCACGGCGAAGTCAGCGGCGGGCGGGAGTAGTTCGATGGTAAAACGCTGACTGGACGATGCCCCAGCACCGACCTCAACTCGGAAATAGTGCCTTCCCGGAGCATAACGGCTGGTCCGCCAGGTGAAGGTTGCAGTCCCGGTTGCTCCGGAAGCCACCCTGGGTCGGCGTGTCTCAGGCTTCTTGTCGGCGGATGGGAAATGCAGGGTTACGGGGATGCTGGCAACAGCCGGTCCGTCGTGGCTTACTTCAATTGTTATCGTCACCGGGTCACCCACCACCGGTGATTGAGGACGCGCCTCTATCGTCACGATGCGGGAGACGATTGCCTGGGGAGGAACCGGCGGTTTCGGAGTGGGAGCAGCAGCGGCGCCGGCGCCCGCTCCTGCGCCACCGCCAGCACGGGCGCCGGCCCGCGCTCCTGTCACCGGGGCCGTGAGCAGAAAATGCAACTGTGCAGAGGTATTGCCCGTGGCGACGTTGCTTTCGGACAGAAGTGTGGCCACCAATGTGTGCGGCCCGACGTCGTAATTGGCTGTTTTCCAGGTGAAGGTTACGCGCGCGGTCTCGCTAGGCGCGATGCGCAGCGACTTGCGTTCCGGTTTTTTGTCGTTGGAAGGGAAGGTGAGTTCCACCGGGATGCGGGTGGCGACAGTGCCGTCGTTCCGCACCGCAACCCAAATCTCCACCCAATCTCCTCGGGTAGCGCTTTCGGCGGGGTCGGCGCCGATGTCAACGATGGAGACGTTAACTGGAGCCGGGAGAAGTTGTACCGTAAACCGTTGGTCAGACGATGAAGTCGAGGGGACTTCAACGCGGAAAGCGTGCGTGCCGGGAAGGTAATTGCCGGTGCGCCAAGTAAATGTGGCCGTTGCGGTGGCGCCGGGAGCCGCTCGGGGACTGCGGGTTTCGGGCTGTTTGTCGGCGGAGGGAAAGTGGAGTGTTACCGGGATGTTCGCGGCGGCGGGACCGTCGTTGCGAACCGAGACCGTTATCGCCACCGCTTCTCCCACCACCGGGGCTTTGGGGACGGCCGAGATGTCCAGTATGGTCGCGGCAATTGCCGGAGGATCGATAAGGAATTGCAGTTCGGCCGAGGTATCGCCAAGGGTGAGGTTATTTTCCAGGAGGATGTCTGCGCGCAGGACATGAAGGCCAGGTTCATAGTTACTGGTTTTCCACGTAAATGAGACGACTGCTTTTTCTCCGGGAAGGATGCGCGGCGATTTTCGCTCTGGCGTTTTGTCCTCGGAGGGGAAGGTCAGTTGGATTGGGACATTGATAGGTGTGGACCCGTCGTTGCGCACCGTAACGTGGATCTCCACCCGCTCGCCTACGGTGGCGCTGCCGGCGGGGTCGGTGTTGATGCCAACGATGGAGACGTTGATCGGAGCTGGGAGCAGTTCGACGGTGAACCGTTGTTCAGGTGGTGAAGTTGAGGGGACTTCAACGCGGAAAGCGTGCGTGCCGGGAAGGTAGTTGCCGGTGCGCCAGGTGAAATTGGCCGTTGCGGTCGCGCCGGGAGCGGCTCGGGGACTTCGGGTTTCCGGTTGTTTGTCGGCAGCGGGAAAGTAGAGCGTTACCGGGATGTTCGCAGCGGCGGGACCGTCGTTGCGAACCAGGACCGTTATGGCAATGGCTTCTCCAACCACCGGGGCTTCAGGGACTGTCGAGATCTCCAGGATGGTTGCGGTAATCACCGGAGGATCCAGGAGGAATTGCAATTCGGCAGAGGTATCGCCGGGGGTGGGGTTGTTTTCCAGGATGATCTCTGCGCGCAGGACATGAAGGCCGGGTTCATAGTTGCCAGTTTTCCACGTAAATGAGACGACCGCAGTTTCCCCTGGGGGGATGCGCGGCGATTTTCGCTCCGGCCTTTTGTCCTCGGAAGGGAAGGTCAGTTGGATCGGGACGTTCACCGGTGTGGAGCCGTGGTTGCGCGCCGTAACATGGATCTCCACCCGCTCGCCTACGGTGGCGCTGCCTGCAGGGTCGGCGGTGATGTCAACGATGGAGACGTTGATTGGAGCCGGGAGCAGTTCGACGGTGAACTGCTGTTCAGATGGTGAAGCCGAAGGGACTTCAACGCGGAAAGCGTGCGTGCTGGGAAGGTAGTTGCCGGTGCGCCAGGTAAAATTGGCCGTTGCGGTCGCGCCGGGAGCGGTTCGGGGACGGCGGGTTTCCGGTTGCTTGTCGGCAGACGGGAAGTGCAGTATCACCGGGATGTTGGCGGCGATGGGGCTATCGTTGCGAACCGAGACCGTGATGGCAACGGCTTCTCCTACCACCGGGGCTTCAGGATGTGCTGAAACATCCAGAATGGTTGCGGTGACCACCGGAGGGGTGAGGAGAAAACGCAGCTCGTCAGAGGTATAACCGGCAGTTACGTTATCGTCCATTAGGATCGCCGCGCGCAATGTATGGACGCCGGGGTCATAGTCCCGGGTTTTCCACGTGAAGGCTACTGTCCTGGTTTCTCCAGGTAATACGCGAGGCGACTTCGGCTCCGGCTTTTTCTCCTCCGATGGAAAGGTCAGTTGGACCGGAACGTTGACCGCACTGTCGCCGTTATTCCGCACCGTAACATGTATCTCCACCCACTGTCCCTGCATCGCCTCTCCGGCCGGCGCGCTGGTAATGTTGACTATCTCCACATCGTTGAGAACCCGGATGGCTGGCCGGGGGAGGCGGGTAACTTGTAATGCGCTCTCGTTATCACACTCGGATGTGTTGCGAGCCGCCGTTGCAAGATTGACATGAATGGTTTGTGTGCCTACGGCAAGGTCCTTGGTGGACACTTCGAAGGTAAATTCCTGGTTGTTGCTCTGCGGTATCATTTGAGCTGGGGCGTGCGGCGTCAAGGCTTCCGAGCCTTCCGGCGTCACTTCGATGGAAACCGGCTCGGTTTCGCTGCCATTGTTGGACGCTTCGATAGTGACCGACATAGTGGCGGCGGAGTAAGGCAGTGTCGCCGGTTCCACGCTGGCGGACAACAAGCACAGGTCCACAGAACCAAACGTTTGTTTTTTCAGTTGGTCCCTAGTCTGCCCTTTGTTGCCCTCCGCAACGCCGATGCCCAAAGTGATGTCGTCGGGATGCAAGATGTTGATACTCTGGGATGCGATGGCGGTATCGTTTTGGGGGTTGACGTCGGTGAATCCTTCCGGCGACAACACGGTGATGGCGGCTTGCACCGTCTCGCCGACAATATGCTGCGGGACACTAGACAGTGGCCAAAGGATTGCAGCATCAACTCTGCCGCCCGCTGGAACGAGGCATCCGACGCGGCAGGCATCCGCGTTGTCCTTGATGGACACTCCAGTACGAGCGGTTTGTAGATCGACATTGACCACGACATCGGTAGCGCAGCTGTAATTGTAGATTTGATAGTCCACGTACAGGTCATCGTGAGGCTGATAGTTGGGGGGATTCGCCAGGCTGCCGTCGGCCTGGCGAATAGCTGACTTCACGGCGACATCCTCAACGCATTCTTCTGGTGCGTCAGGATTATCGACGAAAGCCGAAAGGTGAAAATTGACGGGCGACGTTATGGTGTTATCGGCAGGATCGGCGTCGTCCGGGGTTTCCGCTTTCAGTCGCAGCTGACGCTCTCCCGCCAGGGAGTCCGGTCCGGCAGTACCCCACTCCACGCTGACGGCTGTGGTGGATCCTGGAGCAACCGTAGCCGTGTCGGTTGTTGCGACGGGTTCAGTTGCGTGGTCGATATAAAGGCCGACGGAAGCGGACGCCGACGTATTGCCCAGGTTGGTCAGATTCGCTGAGATTGTCGCTGCTTTGCCGACGACTATTGCGGCGGGCGCGTTCATAGCGCCTACGAAAGCCAAATCGACCACGGGCTCGGCGAGGGTCACCACGACGTCGGCTCTGTCGTCGATGTCTTCCGAGTAATCCGAAAGTGCGGCTGCCACTTGCAGCGTATGCTCGCCGGCCGAGACTCCGGCGGTGCTCCAGGCGAGCTTGACCGTTGCCGTTTCGCCGGCCGGGACAGCGGCAATGGTGTCGGTGTTGACCGTCTTGGCGGGATCGCCGGCGAACAGGCTGACCACCACGTCGCTGACGTCATCCACGCCGGCGTTGGCAACGGTGGCTTGGATGGAAACGGGGCTGCCCGCCACGTAGGATGCGGCGGCATCTGCGGTGGCGGTCAGAGTGATTGGATTTCTCAGGTGAACGGTTACCCACTGGGAATCGTTGTCATCACTGTCTTGCCCGTCGGCGCTGATGAAGATTGCCAACGAACGATTATCAACTTCTTGCCCCGTCGTATCCCAAGTCAACTCTGTTTCTGGGGAAGTGGTTCCGATGGCGATGGTGTTTATTACCGTGTTGGCCACGGGTTCTGTCCCGTTGGTTTCGTACAAGCTGACTGCTACGTCTTCCAGCTCGTCGTTGCCCAGGTTTTGGACCTGCACGGTGAATGTAATCGGTTTCCCCACGATAGCGGTGACGGTCTTGGGGGAGACCGCAACCAGGGAAAGGGCATTGACCAATTCAACACTCAGGCTGACCGCATTATTACTATCGTCTGTGTCGCCATCGGCGGTGGCGGCCACGCGGAGGGTATAAATGCCCGGCAACAGCCCCTCGGTATCCCAAGCGATGGTTGTGGTGGACGATCCGTTAGCGCCGATTGATTCTATGGCGCTAGGAACCGCCGGCTGGGATTCGCTGGTTGCTTCATCAGTGGCGACAAGGCTGAGTGAAACCCGCCCCGTGGGGTTACCGGCTTGGTTGGTCGCCGTTATCGTTACATCGATTACATCGCCGGCCAAAAGGGGAGCTGTGGGCGCGGATATCCCAGTCAGTTTCACATCGACTTCGGGATGGGGGATGGGAGTGGGGGTAGGTGTCGGCGTTGGCGTGGCAGTAACCGTCGGCGTGGGAGTGGGAGTAGGCGTCGGCGTTGGCGTGGCAGTAACCGTCGGCGTGGGAGTGGGAGTAGGCGTCGGCGTTGGCGTGGCAGTAATCGTCGGCGTGGGAGTGGGAGTAGCTGTCGGCGTGGGAGTGGCAGTAACCGTCGGCGTAGGCGTGGGGGTAGGCGTCGGCGTGGGAGTGGGGGTAGGTGTCGGCGTTGGCGTGGCAGTAACCGTCGGCGTGGGAGTGGGAGTAGCTGTCGGCGTGGGAGTGGCCGTAGCGGTCGGGGTAGGCGTTAGGGCATCGTCGTCGATTATCGTGCCGGTAGTAGTAACTCTGATGAGTTCGGGCGGGGAAAGTAACAAGTTGCTCATTGGCCCTTTCAGCGTCACCAACACCGTCTCGTTGGCTTCTATTACGGTGTCGCCGTTAACGGTTATGGGGATGGTCTTTTGAGTCTCTCCAGAACCAAAGGTAAGCTTGCCCTCCAGCGGCAGGACGTAATAGTCAGGGCCCCGGTCCGCCGTGCCTTCCGTGATTTCGTAAGATACGTAAGGCGACCGCTCGCTGGCCGCGCTGAGCGTGGCCGTGAAAGTCAGCGTCGTCGTTCCGCTGTCTCCCTCGGCCACGCTGGGGGAGTCGATGGACACAGTGGGCGTTCCGTCGTCATCATCAATGGTGACCTTGGCCTGGTCGTAGCCATCGGCACTGACGCCGTTGGGCAGAGCGCCGAATTGCAGAATAACGGTTTCGGGTACTTCGTCGCGGGTGTCGTCGACAGCGGTGAACGTGATGGTTTCGGTCAGGTCGTCGCCGCTGTCGCCGGCTTCAAAAGTAACGCTGCTGGCCGAAAGCGAGTACTCGTTGGCAAGGTCGGAACTGCCCGTAATGGGAATCTCCACCGTGCGGCCCGGGTCCGCGCTCAAGGTGATTGTCACGTCAACGGTTTGGCCCTCATCCAGTCGGTAGCCTTGCTGCCCAAAAGAAACGGTCACCGGAGTAGGTTCGTCGGCCGTGGGAACCCAGGCGAGCGCGGCAACCGCCAGCATGACGATTCCCGACGCTAGTACCAGAAAGTGCCACATGACCCGCCGAGCTGATTACTGGATGGTTTCTCTACGGCTTGTCGTACAGGAGCATCACCACTCCGGTGGCGGTGTCGCCTCCCGACACAGTAACAGTCATTTTGTGGAGACTGGTTTGGCGGTTATTGCTTTCATCCGTTTGCCGCGCGATGTCGAATTTTGCAACCTCCAACAGGGTAGTTGCGTCGGCGGTAACTGCGGTTTGCCCATCGAGAACCACGCTGGCGCTAACGGGATCTCCGCCAGTAGAATAACGGCTGGTTATCAACACCGCCGCCGAAGCCTGCACATCGGCGATAGTGGGCGGGATTACGAAGTTGACGGGATTTGACGTACCGCCGCTGGCTTCGTTGCTGAACAACAGGAAAGCGTTGCAATCGGCATTCTGCCAGTCGTAGTAATCAACACCGTCGTGGGTTACCGACGTAAGTTCGGCGGCATTGAGAACCTCGTTGATTGCCAGCACCAGCAGGTTTTGATTGAGGTCGGGGTCGGCAGTGTCGTACCGCCAGATGGCCGCCGCGGGCTCGCCTTTCGGCAAATAAGCCACCACCCAGCCACGGTCGTCGTAATAGACGATTACTTTCCTGGGGTCCACCGGATAGCCGCCCACAGTGGCGAACATGGGAAGCTCGACGATGCCGAAGTTGCTCCCCAGATGCTGAGGTGAGCCGGCGCCGGCGCGAGCTGCGTTTGATGGGCGCGGCTTGTCCAGCAGTGCTTTGGTAACGTTTAACACGTTGAGCCGGGGTTTGGTGCTGTCCTGGCCGTCAACCCGGTAATACGCTGAAAATCCCGCTTGGTCTTCGGGGAAAGCTGTATTGGGGTCATCCGGAGACGGAGCCACCAAAGGTACGGGAGCCGTCGGTTCCGTCAGTTCCGGCGCGTCGGCGGGCCGGCGGTTGCTCTCGGCCGGCGTTCCGTCGGACAGCCAGACCGCCAGTGTAGCCGCCGTTATCAAGACGGTGGCGGACCAGAGGCGGAGAAAGTTGGTATTGGTAATGGAGTGGGGAGATGTTTGACGTCTAATGGTCATGACACAAAGAATGCATTGCACAAAGAATACATTGAGCAAAATTCCGCGGCAATTATAAAATTTTGAAACTTTTTGTCAAATTTTCAAAACGGCGGCGTTTGTCGGCCAAGGTCATTGCCAAGTCTTTTGGTCATTGCGTGGGCAGTGTGACTATTGCTATTCTGGCCGCCCTTGCTGGTGGAGTATGATGTTGCGTAACGTCGCTTTTGGCGGGGCGCCGGCCACCAACGCTACGTCCGTAGAGGTTCAGCATGACTACCGCGGTGAGCGCCAATATGAAAGTTGCCGTTCTTGATGATTACCAGAGCGTGGCCGCCGACATGGCCGATTGGGCCAGCCTGCCCGATGGCATCGAAGTAACATTTTTCAGCGACCATTTGGCCGACGAGGATGCGCTGGCGCAACGGCTGGCCGACTTCGACATCGTGATGGGGATGCGGGAGCGGACCGCCTTTCCCCGCTCCCTGCTGCAACGGCTGCCGGCCTTGCGCTGCCTCATCACCACCGGAGCGCGCAACGCATCCTTTGATGTTGACGCGGCCACCGAGCTGGGCATCACCGTGTGTGGGACGCCCGGGGCCGGCGAGGGGCCGACGGAGCTGACGTGGGGCCTGATCCTGGGGATACTGCGGCAGATACCGCAGGAAGACCGGGCGACGCGGGAACAAGGCAAATGGGGCATCCACGTCGGCGCCAGCCTGCAGGGCAAGACGCTGGCGCTGCTGGGCTTGGGACATATCGGCTCGCTGGTGGCCCGGGTGGGCAACGCTTTTGACATGCGCGTCATTGCCTGGAGCCAGAACCTGACGGCGGAACGGGCCGCCGAGTGCAACGCGACGCTGGTGGACAAGGACACACTCTTCGCCGCGGGCGACGTCGTTTCAGTCCACGTGCGGTTGAGTGACCGTACCGTCGGGTTGGTGGGAGCGCATGAGATCGGCCTGATGAAGCCCTCGGCCATCCTGGTCAACATATCCCGCGGCCCCATTGTTGACGAGGCGGCGCTGGTGGACGCCTTGCAACGCCGGGCCATCGGCGGCGCGGCGCTGGATACCTTTGACGTGGAGCCATTGCCGGCCGGACACCCGTTCCTCACCCTGGACAACACCCTGATCACTCCCCACGTCGGCTACGTCACCGACGACGGCTACCGAGCCTTTTACGCCGGCGTGGTGGAGAACATCCGCGCCTTCGCCGCCGGCGAGCCGGTGCGGGTCATCAACCCCGACGTGCTGCAAGCCGCTAACGTGCGCGGGCCGGCGTAAGTTATTGGGCGCGCCTGCTTTTGAGGTATCGTAAGAATCAGGATTTACCGGATTTTAAGATTTCCGGGATTGCGTACCCCCAATCCTGCCAATCCTATAATCTTGAAAATCCTGATTCTGACGAAATTCCAAGAGGAGAAACCGCGAAATGAAAGCCCTGCGAATTGAAGAGTACGGGAGCGTCGAGGTCCTGGAGTGGAAGGATACGCCGGACCCAACGCCCAGCCCCCACCAGGTTCTCATCAAGGTGGACGCCGCCGGCGTGAACTACGCCGACCTGATGCGGCGGCAGGGCAATTATCCCGGCCCCGACCTGCCGGCTACGCTGGGTCTGGAAGCGGCCGGCACTATCACCGCGCTGGGTTCGGACGTTACCGATGGACGGTTGAGCGTGGGCCAGAAGGTGATGGCCATGGGGCCGCAGGGCCAGGCCGAATACGTGGCGGTCAACCACAATTTCGTTTTCCCCTATCCCGACGGCATCGACCCGGTGCAGGCCGGCGGTATGCCCATCACCTTCCTTACCTCTTACCACCTGCTGAAGACGCGGGGCGCGATGCAGCCCGGCGACACCGTGTTGATCCAGGCCGGCGCGTCGGGAGTCGGCACCGTGGCCATCCAGTTGGCCAAGGAGTGGGGCGCACGGGTGGTCGTCACTGCCTCCACCGAGGACAAGCTGGAACTGTGCCGCTCCCTGGGAGCAGACGTGGCTATCAACTATACTGAAGCGGACTTTGAGGACGAGGTGAAGGAACTCACCGATGGGCGTGGCGTCGCGCTGGTGCTGGAATGCGTGGGCGGGCCGGTGTTGGAAAAATCGGTGCGCTGCGTGGCGTCCTACGGACGGTTGGTCAGTTACGGCAACGCCAGCGGACAGCCGGCCAACCTGTCTGCCGCCGACATCACCACGCTGAACCGCACCGTCATCGGGTTCAGCATGGGCCGCTCGCCCATTGGGTCACTGGACCACCAGGGCGCGATGAACGACCTGATGCCGATGATAATGGACGGCCGGCTCAAGCTCATCGTGGACCGGGTGCTGCCCATGTCGGAAGCCGGCAGCGCGCACCTGCACTTGGCCTCCCGCGGCACCCGGGGCAAGGTGATCCTGACGCCGTGACCGCCGCTGCCGAACGCTACGCCGCCGTCCACGATGCCGCCGCGGCGGCGGACCGTTTCACCGACCACCGGATGCCGGGTGACCACTGGTCGGACATCGCGGAGCTTTTCCGGTTGGCCCCCCGCCGGCCGTGGGATCAAAACCTGACCACCATCGCCGGTTATCTGCGGCCGTCGGACCGTTTTCTCGACGTAGGCGGGGGCGCAGGGCGCATATCGCTGGCGTTGGCGGATCAGGTCAGCGAAGTTGTCCTGGTGGAGCCCTCGGCGAGTATGCGCGAACAGTTCGCCGCCTCGCGGGACGAGGCGGGCATCGCCAACGCGCGGGTCACGCCGGACTGGTGGATGGAGTCAGCCGAAACCGGCGACGTTGTCCATATCTCCGACGTCAGCTACTTTGTGCGGGAGATCGTGCCCTTTGTCACCAAGCTGCATAACGCGGCGTCCCGGCGCGTCATCATATCGGTGTGGCGGCCCACTCCGGGGGACATGGACGAGGAGCTGCGGCGGGTGGTCCTGGAGGAGGAACCCGTGCGGTGGCCCGGTCTGCCGGAGTTGGCGGCGGCGCTGTGGGAAATGGGGCTGTTGCCGGAGATACTGCCTGGGCCGGAACCGCCGTGGTGGATACCGGAATTGGCGGGCGACCTGACGGAAGAGGAAGCGATAGACTTTGCCCTGTACCGCCTGGAACGGGATGATGAGGCGACGCGGGAGCGGGTTTCGGGCAATCTGGAACGGGTCTTCCAGAGGACGACAGAAGGCTTGAAGCCAACGTGGTTCAAAGACCCCCGGGAGGTGCTGATCACCTGGGAGACCGGCGGGCGACGGTTGAGATAGGAGTGGGTTCTTCCCGGTTGGCTTTGCGAGGGACGTAGATACGAGGCAATCCCAGACCGGGAAAGGCAGCTTCTCCGGCAACGAGATTGCCACGCTTCGCTGGCAACGACAGATCGGGGAAAGCAGGCGCATATGCGCCCGGTATAGGAGGAATGCGAAATGGACAGGATCGGCGTGGCGTTTGCCGGGGGTGGGATGTCGCCGCCGGAGGTGGTGGAATGCGTGCAGCTTGCCGAGGAGTTGGGGTATGAATCGGCGTGGGTTGCCGAGGGGCACGGGGGAGATCAGTTTTCCATACTGACCGCCTGCGCTTTGGCGACGTCGCGGATCCAACTGGGCACCAGCATCAGCAGCGTTTTCGTCCGCAGCGCGCCGACCATCGCCATGGCGGCGGCGTGCGTGGACCACTATTCCGGCGGCAGGTTCGTCCTGGGTCTGGGCAGCAGCCACAAGGTGCAGGTGGAGCCGGAGCACGGCCTGGAATTCTCCGGGGCGATTCCGCGAGTGCGGGATACGGTGGAAATAGTGCGCCGACTGTTGCAGGACGGCGTGCTGGAAAGCTATCGCGGCGAGGCGATAAACATCGACACCTTCGACTTCCACTTCCCCGTCTTCCGGCGCGAAATGCCCATCTACTTGGCGGCCGTGTTCCCCAGGATGCTGGAAATCGCCGGCGAGATCAGCCAGGGCATCCTCCTGACCTGGTCGCCGGAGCACGCCCGGACGGCGGCGCGGCACGTTGCCATCGGAGCGGAGCGGGCTGGGGTCAATCCCGACGACGTGGAAGTGGCGACGCTGGTGGGAGTGGCTGCGCCAGGGGCCGACGACGGCGGGATGCGGCGGGTGGCCGCCACCTACGCCGGGCGGTTCCCCCGCTACCGCCGGCTGATGTCGGAAGCCGGCTTTGCCGATGAGGTGGAGATGGTGCGGCGAGCGTGGCGGCAGGGCAACGTGGCTGAGGCGGAGGGATTGGTGCCGGAAGGGCTGATTGACCGGATGTCGTTGCCTGCCGACCCGGGTGCAAGAAAAGAAAGGTTGGCCGAATACCGGGAAGCAGGCATCACGCTGCCAATCATCGCGCCCCGAATACCCGGCCCGAACGCCTTTGCGTCGGCGCAGGAGATCATCCGCGCCAACGCGCCGGCGTAGCGCAAGCGTTCGCGCCGATTACTCGTCGGCGGGCAGCCAGGGGGACCACAGGGTCAGTGGGATGGTCACGGAGATGCGGGGCTGATCCCCGACCACGGCGGTAGTGTGGCCCTGGCCGGTGAGGTCGTCGGCCAACAGCACGTCGCCGGCCCCGAACCGACGCTTGGTGCCGTCGCCGATGCCGACTTCCATCTCTCCAGCGAGGGTGATGACGTACTGCCGGCGCGGGGCGGTGTGCCAGTCGGAGAAGTAGCCCGGCTCAAAGCGGCGGAAGTTGACGCCGGGCGTTACTTGCATACCGCTATGCACGGCGCGGTCGCCGGGCAGGTCCAGGTCCTGGAAGTGGGTTTGGCCGTCGTCTCCGGTGTAGATGCGAACGAACGCCATGGTAAATCCTCCTGTTGTCAGATCATTTCCATTGGGAAAGGGTTTTGCCTTGGATGCGGCCGGGCCGCTGGGTTTCCGCCGATATTCTAGCGCATTGCGGCGTCGGCTTGTTGACAGGCCCCGGTGAATGTGATAATTTTCACCAGCCAAAAACGGGCTGCGCGATTTTAGCCGGATCATACCGGCCGTCCACAGCCGCCGAACCCAGCATCAGCCGTTTCAGAGCAGGTTCAGTCCCCCAAATGCCGCCGCAGACCGACCCCAACGCGATGAACGCAGTGTTCTGGAGCGATGTCAGCCTCTGGCTGACCTATCTCTGGATCTACTTCCCCCTTATCATCCTGTTCGCGTTCTGCATGCTCATCGCCCACGGATTGATCCCGTCCGGCGTGCGGACCGGGACCTATCCGGCGATGTTCTCCCGTTTGCGTATCCCGCTCACCGTAATCGGGGTGGGCGCGCTGGCCGGCGCGGTGGTCATGATGATCTTCACCATCATTCAGTCGCCAGTCACCCTGCTCAACGTCTGGGATCGGCTGTTTGTATAAAAGCCGGGGATTGCCGGGCCACGCCAGCCACCAAAGCAAGGCCGGCCTGGGGCCGTTACGCGACGCCACACCACCAACCACCATCCGACGCTTCCCGTAAACCCGCCCACAGACCTGCTCAAGCCAAATGCCGCCCCTGCCGCCAACTCGACAACTCATCCCCCTGGCCATCGCCGGGTTCGTAGTCACCGCCATCGTCGCCTTCATCTTGGTGGTGCTGTTCATATCCTGGTTCTCCAATCCGCCCTTCGGGTGGGGCAACGCGCCGGACCAACCCATACCCTTCCCGCACACAGTCCATGCCGGGTCGGTGGAAGAAGGGGGCCACGCCATTCAGTGCGAGTTCTGCCATCGCAACGTCACCACCGGGGCTGCGGCCACCGTACCGGCCGTTGAGGTGTGCGTGATCTGCCACAAGCAGATCAATGGCAGCAACGTCACAGCCGGCGCTCGGGAGCAGATTGAGGAACTCAATCCGGACCAACTGGTCAATATCCAGCGGGTGCTGGACAAGCACACTGAAGGGAGGCCCATCGACTGGGAGCGGGTCCATCGAATGCCCGACCACGTCCGGTTCGTCCACGAAGCGCACCTCAGATTCCTGACCCAAGGCGAGCCGCGCCAGGTTACGCTGCCGGTGGGCGACGAAAAGCCGATGAATCTGCCGGTGACGACGGCCGAAGCCTGCTCGGTGTGCCACGGCGACGTGGCGCATATGGAGGAAGTGCAACCGCAGCAGGGCCAATCATTGAAGATGGGCACCTGCCTGGATTGCCACCGCGAAAACGACGTAAGCACCGACTGCACAATCTGCCACAAGTAAGCAGAACGCTCACACCGGATATTTTCCAATGAAACTGACGCGCCGCAACTTCCTCGCCTGGGCTGGCATCGCTGCAACTGGAGCGATCGCCTGCGACCTGTTTGACGACGAGCTGCGGGTGCAGAGCCCGGCGCTGATCCCGGAAGACCTGGTCAAGGGCCGGGATAACTGGTACGCCACCTACGATCCGTCCGTACCCGGCGGGCAAGGCGTCCTAGTGCGGGTGATGGAAGGCCGGGCCAAGAAGGTGCGGGGCAATCCCCGGTTCCCGACCAACCAGGGCAAGCAGTCAGCGACGGCGGACGCCATCCTGCAATCGCTGTATCATCCCGACCGTATCGCCGGGCCGATGTTGCGCAGCGGCCCGCGAGGCTCAGGTCGCTACCGGGCCATCAGCTGGGAGGAGGCGTTGAACCGTTTCAACGCGGCGGTGGACGACCGGGGCGACGGGATGCTGTTGATTACCGAAACCCAGTGCGCCGGCTTCGCTCATATTTGCAAAGCCTTCGCCGAAGCGTTCGGCGGGCGACACCTGCGTTACGACGGAATGGACGACTCGGCCTATGGCGCGGCGGTGCAGGACATCCTGGGCACCTCCCGGATGCCCTGGCACGACATTGCACGCGCGGAAACGCTGGTGAGTTTTGGATCCGATTTCCTCTCGACCTGGGGCAACCCAACGGCTTACGAAGTTGCTTACGGGAAGTTCCGCGGCAAGGAGCACCGGGGACGCCACTTCCATTTCGGCTCCCGTTACTCTCTCACGGCTGCCAACGCTGACAAGTGGATACCAATCGCGCCTGGTACGGAAGGCTATGCAGCGATGGCCATCGCTTGGGCGGTTGCGGCATCTCACCCGGAATCGTCTTATGTGCAGGCCGTTACCGGCGAAGCGGGACCGGGAGCATTGAGCGGCTTCTCTCCTGACGCGGTGGCCGGGATGCTCCAGATACCCGACGCGGTGCTGGACGGAGAGAGCATCACGGAGTTTTTTGAGCATCTGGCCCACGACTACGTAGCCCATGGTGGCTTGGTGATCGGTGGCGGCGGCGAGGCCGGTGCGTATAGCAACGGCAAGTTCAACGCCTCGGCCGTGCTGATGCTGAACTATGTGCTGGGCAACGTGGGCAAGTCCGGTGGGATGCAGCCCGACGCCGGAGCGCCGATCGACAGCGCCCCCGGCAATGCCCCCTACGCCACCCTGCGGGATTGGCGGCAGGCTATTTCCGAAATTAACAGCGGACGTGCCCGATTGGTGATAGTGCACAACGCCGACCCAGTGTACGCCCTTCCCGCCGGCGTTGGGATTCGCGAAGCGCTGGCCAACGACGACGTGGTCGTCATCAGCGCCAGCCCATTCCTCGACGAAACGGCGGCCATGGCGGACCTTATCATCCCCGACCGGACCGGGCTGGAGGCCTGGGGTGACGACGCGCCTAACCCGGCGCCGGGCCACAAGGTGTACGCCGTGCAGCAGCCGGTGGTGAACCCGCTGCCCGACCTTGATCCTCGCAGTTTCCCGGACATCCTGCTGGCCGCGGCCGCCGATCTGGGTCGCGGTGAGGTGATGCCGGCCGCTAGTTACGAAGAGCTAATCCGGGCCAATATTGACGAACTGGGCGCCGATTTCACCAGGACGCTGGAAAACGGCGGCTGGTGGGATGACGGCGCAAGCGCCCGGGCTTCGGACCCGCCTAGAGGCCTGTTGAATGACGTAGCCAGCACGGCGTCAATGCCGCAGATGCAGGGGTCGGGCGATTTCCAGTTGCAGCCCTTTGCCCACCACACGCTGCTGGACGGGCGCAACGCCCACCTGCCCTGGGCGCAGAACACGCCGGACCCGCTGACCACGGTAGCTTGGCAGACCTGGGTTGACATCAACTACACGCAGGGCAAGCAAATGGGCCTCCGGGAGGGCGACGTGGTGACCATCACGACGGCCAACGGGAGCATACAGGCCCTGGTGTACCTCAACCCCGGGTCGCCGCCGGGCATCGCTTCAGTGCCGATGGGCGGCGGGCGCACGGTTGGGTCGGAATACGCCACCGGCCGGGAATCCCGCGAGAGCTGCAACGTGATGTCCATACTGGCAGTGGCCGAGGTGGACGGGAGTGGCGGATTGGCCTGGAGCGGGAACCGCTGTACGATAACACCCACCGGCGACAGTATGGCCGTTTCCAAGCTCGAAGGCGGCTACACCAACCGGGAGGTTGGCGAACATTCCGTCGAACGGGTTTTCAAGTCAGTAAGCGACAGCGAGGGGGGACATCACTAGGGGCGACTGGATTCCCGCTTTCGCGGGAATGACGAATCGGAACCCTTGGGATAATTGAAAATGCCGAACGCCGAGTTTCCGCACAAATGGGGAATGGTCGTTGACCTGGACAAATGCACGGGCTGCCAGGGCTGTGTGATTGCCTGCCAGGCTGAGAACAACATCCCCATCAACACCAAGGACTACTTCCTGCAGAACCGGGCCTACGAGTGGATCCGCATCGAGCGCTACTGGGAGGGAGAATACCCCAACACCAAGGCGCGGTTCATGCCAATCCTGTGCCAGCACTGCGAGAACGCCCCCTGCGAGCCGGTTTGTCCGGTGTATGCCACCTACCACAACGAGGAAGGGCTGAACGTTCAGGTGTACAACCGCTGCGTAGGCACCCGTTACTGCATCAACAACTGCCCCTACCAGGTGCGGATGTTCAACTTCTGGCATCCCAACTGGCCGGCGCGGCTGGAAAACCAGCTGAACCCCGACGTGACGGTGCGGACGCGCGGCATTACCGAGAAATGCACCTTTTGCGTCCAGCGGCTGCGGCGGGGCGAAATCGAAGTTGAGGCACGGGGCGGCCAGCGGCTGACCGACGAGCGCATGACCGGCGGCAACTATGACCCCGCCTGCGTGCAAGCCTGCCCGACCAACGCCCTGATGTTCGGCGACCTGATGGATGACAATGCCGCCATCAAGCCGTACTTTGATGACGTGAACGCGAACCCGGGGCACGGAGAGCACGACCGGGTCACCCGGGCCTACCGGCTGTTGGAAGAGATGAACACTCGTCCCAGTGTTCTCTACCTGAAGAAAGTTGACCAGTATCCGCTGGCGAGCGGGGGCGGACACTAATGGCTAGCGAAGCGCAGCCCCAAACCGGGCACGAGGCTCATGCTCAGGAGCACGGGGCTCACGAACACGGCCATTTCGGCCCGGAGATGTGGGTCATCCCCGAACGCTCAGGCCTGGTGGCCGACGTAACTGAGAAGAGCCATGCCAGCTCCGGCCTGCTCCGCATGGTGTTCATCGCCGGCGGCGTGCTTACCATCTTGGGCATCGTGGGGTTCGTACTGAAGTTGGCCACCGCGGGTTTCTCCGACCACCGGGCCTGGGGTTTCTACGTCGCCGCCTTCGCTTTTGTGTTCACGCTGACGGCCTCGGCACCGCTGGCCGCCTGCGCCTTCCGTTTCACCAAGAGCCACTGGCGGCGGCCCCTCTCGCGCATCGCCGAGATTTTCTCGCTGGTCAGCGTCGTCAACATCCTGCTGTTTATCCCGGCGCTCATCGCCCTGCCCGACATCGGAGTGATGACGGACAGTGGCGAGGCGATGGTGCGCCGGTCCATCTGGTTCCAGGAACTGAACAACCCGGCGGGCTGGCTGATGGCCGCCATGGTCGGATTGGCCTTCTGCTCACTGGCGATCCTGTGGTTGGCGGCTATGCCGGACATGGCCCAGAGTCGGGGATTAGTGAGCGGGTTCAAAGCCTCGCTGTACCAGCGGCTGGCCGGCGGTTGGTATGGCACCAAGCGCCAGTGGCAGATCCAGAAGGCGGGGCTGGCCATCCTGGGCGCGTTCTACTTCATGCTGGTGGTGTTCACGCAGTTCCTTATCGTCAGCGACTTCGCCATGGCGATGATACCGGGCTGGAAGGACTCCATCTTGCCGCCTTTCTACACGGTCATCAGCTTCCAGAGCGGTCTGGCGTTGATCCTGGTGGCGGCCTACGCCTTGCGACGCTGGGGCGGCTACCGGGAGTATATCGGTCAGGCGCCCTTCTGGGCGGCCAGCAAGGTGCTGCTGGGCCTGACCCTGCTGCACACCTATCACCTGTTCGCGTTCTTCATCACTTACTGGTACGGCCGGCTGGAGGTTGAGCAGGCGATCCTGAACTACCTGATGTTCGATTCGTATATCGGCATCTTCTGGGCACAGCTCTTCTTCACCTTCTTCATACCGTTCCCGATACTGGTATCAAACCACGCCCGGCGACAGGGCTGGGGCGCGCCGCTGGCCGGCGTGTTCATCCTAATCGGGCTGATGCTGTGGCACGTGCGCATCTTCGCGGCGGCATTCGCGGCGGCGCCGGCGGACCTGCACGGCCTGTATTTCCTGCCGTCGGAGGCTTTCGCCTTGCCGGCCCTATTGTGCCAAGTGACGGCCACTGAGGTGTGTAACGTAACGGCGGCGAGGTTCCCCGATCTTTGGGACATCTTCATGCTGCTGGGCGGAGTGGGTATCGTGTTGCTGATGTTCCGCGTCGGCACGATGCTGCTCCCGCCGCTATCCATGTGGGAAGTGAAGGAAGGCTCGATGTACCAGCGGGTTGACACGCTAATCCGGGGTCGCTACCTGGTGATGGCCAAGCCGGAGTAAGACAAGATGCAGGAAGGCAAAGTCCTACCCGCAGCGCAGGTCAACCGGGACCTGCTGCGGTCGATACTGGAGACGCCGCGTTGGTACTGGCCGGTGGTGTCGTTCCTGGGCATGGTGGTGCTGGCCGCCGCCGTCGCCATCGGCATTATGATCGACCAGGGGCTGGGCTGGGCCACGGGCCTGAACTACAAGGTGGCGTGGGGCTTCTTCATCACCAACTTCGTCTTCTGGATCGGTATCAGCCACGCCGGGGTGATGCTTTCCGCTATTCTGCGCCTGGCCAAGGCCGAATGGCGGCGTCCGGCGACACGGGCTGCCGAAGTGCTGACCATCTTCTCCCTGATGACGGCGATGATCATGCCGATCATCCACACCGGGCGGCCCTGGCGCATCCTCTACTGGGCGTTCCCCTACGACTTCGCCCGGGGCGTTTGGCCGAATATCCGCACGCCGCTGGTGTGGGATCCGTCCGCCATTTTGACCTACCTGACCTCTTCTACTCTGTTCGTGATTATCGCGCTGGTGCCGGACTTCGCGGTGCTCCGCGACCGGACCACCGGCTGGCCCAAGATCGTTTACACCATGCTGGCCATGGGCTGGGAGGGTAATCCCCGCCAGTGGAAACTACAAATCATCGCGGGCGTGCTGCTGTCGGCGCTGATCCTGCCCGTGTTCGTCTCCGTGCACTCCATTGTGTCCTGGGACTTTGGAATGGCGGTGGCCATCAAGTCGTGGCACAGTACGGTGTTCGCGCCCTATTTCGTGGTGGGCGCGGTTCACTCCGGCGTGTCGGCGGTGGTGTTCGCCATGATCCTGCTGCGCTGGGCCTACGGTTGGCAGGACTACATCCGCCACGAGCACATCGACGCCCTGGGACGGCTGCTCATCGTGGTCGCTACCGGATGGTTCTACTTCCTAGTTATGGAGATCATCTTCGGCATCTACGGATTGGAAGGCGACGAGCTGGCGGTCCGAGCCTTGCAATTCCTGCCCGGCGATCACGGCGTGGCGTACAACATCTGGATGATCATATTCGTGGGCATCACCTACTTCCTCCCGGTCATCCTGTGGCTACCCCGGGCGTGGCGACGCAACCTGTGGATAATGTCGGCGGCGTGTATCTCCGTGAACGTGGGGATGTGGCTGGAGCGCTACCTGCTGTTCGTGCCCGGCCAGGCCAACAAGCAATTCCAGACCTTCACCTGGAACGACTATCTACCCAACTGGCCGGAAGCGCTCATCGTGGGTGCAACCTTCGCCTTCGTGTCCATGCTGATGCTGCTGTTCAGTCGAGTCTTCCCACTGGTGCCGCTGTACGACATCAAGGAAGGCGACATCCTCAAGACCGAAATGCAGATTGGCCGCCGCACGGTACCGGCCACGTTCAGAGAGGACTAGGAACATAGTCATGGCCAAGCAAGCAATATTGGGACTGTTCCAGGACGCCGAGTCCGCCGCCACCGCCGGCGACGCGCTCAAGGATGCTGGGATCCCCGACACCGACTACGACTTCCTCACCGACGCGCCGTACCCGGAAGGTTCGCTGGGCGAGCGCGAGGAACCGCATCGGCTGTACCTGTACCCATTCATCGGCGCGTTGCTGGGCCTGTCGTCCGGCATCATGATCACGGCGATGACGCAGGTCGCCTACCCGCTGGTCACCGGCGGAAAGCCGGTGCTGTCGCTACCGCCCATGGCCGTGGTTTGCTACGAGGGCACTATGTTGGGCGCGATCCTGTTCACCGTAATTGGCATCATCTTCGAGTCCCGCCTACCCAAGTTCCAACTGGGCATTTACGACGACCGCATCACCCAGGGTTTCCTGGGTCTGCGGGTAAACGCCGAGGAGGAACAGAGCCGGGAGGTGGTGCAGATAATGAACGCGGCGGGCGCCGTAGACGTCAAAACGGACGAGTAAGCAGCAAGGGCCGGATTTATCGCTATGGCAACGCAAGCAATTCTGGGACTGTTCGATGATGCCTCGGCGGCTGCCGATGCCGGCGACGCGCTGAAAGCCGCCGGCGTCCCGGAATCGGACTACCACTTCCTGACCGACGTTCCCTATCCCGAGGGAGCGTTCGGCGAAAGGATGGAAACACACCGCCTGTTCTGGTGGCCGCTCATCGGAGGAGCTATAGGAATAATCGTTTCCCTGGTGGTTGCCGGTGTGACCCCGTTGGCCGTTCCGATGTTCACCAGCGAAATGCCCATTCTGGCAATGCCGCCGCTGGCAGTCATCTGCTATACCGGCGGGATGCTGGGAGCAATTTTGTTCAGCATCATCGGCCTGTGGCTGGCGCTGCGGCCCAATTTCCAGGGCGCTTCGGATGACCGCATCAGTCAGGGCTTGATCGGCGTGCTGGTCAACGCTGGCGCCGAGCAGAGTTCGCGGGTCAGCGAGATACTGAATGAGGCGGGAGCGGTGGAGGTTACGTCGAACCGTTCCTAGTCTCAGGAAACGGTTGGCGGAAACACCAATGCAGAAAATTGCCATGAGAACTTTGATGACACGGATGAATCTGATGCGCGGCCGCTTGCTGACTTTGGCCGGCCTGACCCTGGCGGTCGGCCTGCTGACGGCGGCCTGTTCGCAGGGGTCGTACCCGCTGGACATCTTCTACGAGATGCACTACCAGCCGGCGTATAAGGCCCACGAACCGCCGCGACTCAGCGTGCCCGCATCGGCAGTGCCGTGGTACGGCTCGACCCCGCCGCAGCCGACATCCTTCGCCGGGTCCGGCAAGCACATTTTTGAGGCCAACTGTGTGATGTGCCACGGCGCAGAGGGCCTTGGCGACGGGCCGGTGCTGGCGCGTATGCTGGTGGACTACAATTATCAGACTCTCGACCTGCCCATCCAGAACCCGAACCTCACCTCCGAAGCGGCCAAGAGCCTGGATCGGGACGGCTTGAAGGGCGTCATCACGGGCGGCGTAACCGTCATGCCCAGCTTCTCCAAGCTGCTGACCGACGACCAGATCGAGTTGGTTCTTGACTACGTAGAAGGCTGTATCCAGGACGGAAACGCGGCGGCGTGCCAGTAACGCCGGCCCCTAATCGTGTATCCAACATACGAGGGCTGTTATGATGAGCCGTAGCATGATTGCCGGTGTTGACAATCTAAGTGCTTACGGCTCGTTTCAGGACAGCCTGCGCGCTCCCATCCACCGCTGGTTCACCTACCCGGCAGGGTACTCGCATCGGCTGGTGGAAAGCAAAATCGGGCAGTACGGACTGGATGGGCGACATTGGATCGCCGACCCGTTTGTGGGGACCGGGACGACTTCCGTTGCCGCCAAAGTGGCCGGCGTAAATTCCGTTGGGATTGAAGCGCATCCGTTCGTGTTCTGGGTAGCAAAGACCAAGCTACACTTTGAGCACGATATTGAGGCTCTGACGTCGGATGCCCGGGTTGTACAAGAAACCGCCGCAGCGGTTTATGACGAAGGCGTTCAGTGCGAAGATATCTGGCCAGCACTAGTTTACAAGTGTTTTGACGAAGTGAACCTCCAGCGGTTGTACGCACTGCGGACGGCGGTATTGCAGTGCGACACTCTCACGGAGCGACAAGATTTTTTCAAGGTGGCGCTGACGGCCACCCTGCGCGACGTAACTTCGGCCGGGGCGGGCTGGCCCTATATCGCTCCCAGTAAGTTCGCCGAACGGACGGTGCAGCGCGACGCATTTGTTGAATTTGAAAAGCGATGCGAGTTGATGGTCAACGATGTTATAACCACTAGGATTTGGGGTGTGCAAGAAACCGAGCATCGACTGGTCAACGGAGATGCTCGCAGTGTGGCGGAATACGCGGAACCCGACAGCATTGACCTGATTTTGACCTCGCCGCCGTATCTGAACAACTACGACTACGCGGACCGGACGCGGCTGGAAACCTACTTCTGGGGAATGTACGACACTTGGGGTGATATAACGCGGGAGGTAAGGGATCACCTGATTATCGCTGCCACCACACAAATACGGCGCAACGCGATGGACAAGGTTCGATGGTGTCCCGGCGTCAGAGAAGCTAGTCCACCGACGCACGCCGAGCTGATGGACATCATCCAACGGCTTTCGGAGCTGCGCCTGGTCAAAGGTGGCAAGAAGGCTTACGACCTGATGGTGGCTGGTTACTTTGAGGATATGCTGAAAGTGATTCAGGGGGCTTATGCAGTTCTGAAAGCAGGATGCCCTTTCATACTGGTGCTGGGAGATTCCGCGCCTTACGGTGTTCACGTGCGTACTGATGAGATTATCGGCGATCTGGCTGTGGCGGTGGGGTTCTCGGGATATGAGGTTGAGGTGATACGGAAGCGGGGCGGGAAGTGGGCCGGCAACACACAACGGCACAAAGTTCCGCTGCGGGAAAGCATCGTAACCATCACCAAATAGGGTATATCGGATGACTTCTAGCGTCAGGCGAGTCGCCAATCCGGCCAGCGCACTCGGCGAGGCGGTTGGCAAGTTATTTGAATCGGCCGTCGTTCAAGGACTCCGGCAAGAAGTGGAGGCCAGAGGCTATACTATCCGCCCTGCTCGACTAACCAATGGCACCGGCAACACATACCAGATTGACGCTGTGGTTTTTGACGCCGACGAAAATCCGGTTATCATTATTGACCCCAAGTACATCCGCTACACCAAGCACAACCGCGATAAGGGCAGCTGGCTTTGCACGGCGCATTACAACCTCCGCAAAACTTTCCCCACGATACGCAAGTCCATCGCCGTATTAGCAGGCCGGTGGTCGGAGCCGTCGAAAGCCTTGATACGCAGTTTCGGCGTAGAAATATTGGAAGTTCCTTTCGACGGTATGGTGTCTGTGTTAAGCGAGTATGGCGTCAATTTCGCGTGGGCAGAGAAAGACCGTGAAACGCCCCGTGTTGCTTGGGAGCGTTTTGCCAGGTTGGATGACGAAGTTCGCTCCGACATTGCATCCAGTTTGACAGAGGGAATCATTGATCAACTGAGCGTCGCTGTTACACAAGTCCTTGATGCCGATATTACCACTTTGCCAACCCGCATATCGGGGGTTGAAGTTTTGCTGAAAACCGACCGAGATGAGATGGTTCTCCTGACATTTGATTCGGTAGCCGCTTCACTGCAAGCGATGGCGAGCCTTGTATCTGACCGGCCTGACATCAGTGACCTGCTGGACCCGCGTCCTCATTAGGGCCGGCTTTTCCATTGTCATCGCGGTAGTGATGGGAATAGCGTCCGCCGGCTTAGTATCGGCCCAATCCGGCGAAGGGGCGGCTTCGTATGACGAGGTGGAGGCCCAGGCCATCGACCGGATGCTGATGTGCCCGGTGTGTCCCGCGCAGACCATCGACCAGACCGAGGTGCCGCTGGCGAAGCAGATGCGAGCGCAGGTTCGCGAGCTGCTGGCATCCGGCGCGACGCGAGATGAAGTGCTGGCCTGGTTCGCAGCGCGGGAGAGATACGGACCCAGCGTACTGGCCGAACCTCCCCGCTCTGGCTTCAACCTGATTGCGTGGATAGTGCCTGGTGTGGTGGTGGTCGCGGCTTTGGCTGGCGGGCTGCTCACGCTGCGGGCGATGCGTCGGCGGTCTGATGGAGGAGACAGTGAGACTCCGGCGGACGAAACAAATGAATTGCAACCGTATCTCGCTGCAGTGGACCGGGATTTGGCATTAGACACGGACACGGAGCAGTCCGATGGCTGACCTGGGCGGGGCCTGCCTTTGGATGGGGCTGGCGCTGGCCGCTTACTCATTCTTTGCATCGGTGGCCGGGTCCGCCATAGGCGGACGGGGCGCGGCCCTGGTGGACAGCGGCCGCAAGGCGTCCTACCTGCTGGTGGTGGTTCTCCTGGTATCCACTCTCTCGCTGGTGCAGTCGTTCATTGCCCGGGACTTCTCGCTGAAGTATGTCGCCGAGCACAGCAACCTGGCGATGCCCAACATCTACACCTGGGTGGCGTTCTACGCAGGCAACGAGGGATCGCTGCTGTACATCGCCTTCGCGTTGTCGGTGATGTCCGCGTTGGCGATCTGGCTGGCGCCGGCGGCCACGCGGCCCACGCTGGCGTGGACCACAGCCATCCTGATGCTCATCGAGGTTTTCTTCCTGGCGGTGATGGGGTTCATGGCCAACCCCTTCGCCAAGTTGCCTTTTCCGGTTCCCGACGGGCAGGGCATCAACCCTCTGCTGACCCACTTCGGGATGTTTTTCCATCCACCGGCGCTGATGGCCGGCCTGGTTGGCATCAGCATCCCCATGGCCTTCTCCCTGGGCAACTTGATCGGCGGTAAAGGTGGCGACGAGTGGATTGACGCCGGGCGAGCCTGGGGCGTGGGAATCTGGGCGTTGCTGGCGGCGGGCCTGCTGCTGGGCTCGTGGTGGGCGTACACCATCCTGGGCTGGGGCGGCTTCTGGTTCTGGGACCCGGTGGAGAACGCGGCCTTCATGCCGTGGATCGCGCTCACGGCCTTCGTCCACTCCATCATGGTGCAGAAGCGGCGTGGAATGTTCCGGATGTGGAACATCGTGCTGATCGATGTGGCCTTTGGGTTGGCGCTGTACGGGATGTTCATGAATCGGGGCGGGCCGGTGCCGTCGGTGCATTCCTTCGGAGCTTCTACTCTGGGCTGGGTATTCCTGTTGTTCCTGGCTTTCGGCGTGGTGGTTCCCCTGGCGATATTCTTCTGGAGATATGACCGGATGCGGAGCGCACAGCGCCTGGACTCCATGCTGTCCCGAGAGTCGGCGTTCCTGGTCAACAACCTGCTGCTGCTGGGCATCGCGTTTGCCACGCTGTGGGGGACGGTGTACCCGCTGCTCTCCCGGCTGTTCGCCGAGCAGGAAATCACGGTGGCTCGACCCTTCTACGACCAGGTGAACGGGCCGTTGATGCTGGCATTGGTGTTGCTGATGGGTGTCGGGCCTTTGCTGCCTTGGCGCCGGGCCAACCTGCAATCGTTGCAACGGGCGCTGTTGATACCGGGATCGGCGGCGGCGGCAATGGCGCTCCTGCTCGTAGTCGTGGGCATACGGCAGCCCTACGCGGTGATCGGGTTCGGGCTTTGCGCTCTGGTGTCGACCAGCATTGCAGGTGAGTGGGTGCGAGGAACGATGGCGCGGCGCCGCAGCGTGGGCGACAACCCCGCCGTAGGGTTCGTGCGGTTGATAATGGCGAACCGGCCCCGTTACGGTGGCTATATCGTCCATCTGGCAGTGGTGATGGTGGCCCTGGGCGTCGTGGGCCAGTCTTTTTACGGCGTGCAGCGGGACGTGGCCCTGATGCCGGGTGAGTCAGTGACAGTACGCGACTACACGATGGAGTACGTGGACACCACAGCACTGGCCTTCTCGGACCGCACCGAATTCCGGACGACAGTTGAGGTGTACCGGGATGGCGAATTGCTGGCAGTCATGCACCCGCAGCGGACCTTCCATCCGGCGTTCAACATGGCGTCAACCCGGGCGGCGATACGCTCCACGCCCCTGGAGGACTTCTACGTGGTGCCCAGCGAGAACCGAGAGGACGGAGCAGTCGGGTTCCGCATCCTGGTGAACCCGCTGGTGTGGTGGATGTGGGTGGCCGGGCCGGTGATGATATTTGGTACGGTGATCGCGCTGTGGCCGGCGCGGGCGACGGTGCGGCGGTCAGCCTCCGTGGCATCGCCGGTCGCCGGCGTAGCCGACTAGCCAACGGATTACGGAGCCTTCCGCCGTGCAGCTGGTGCTGGCGATCGCCGTTGCGTTGCTTATTGTCGGGGTTGTCGCCTGGCCTCTGTTGGTTAGAAGACGACGCCCGGCGGCGGAACGGGCGGACCACGACTCGCCGCCGGACGACTCCGGCTCACTGGAGAGCCTGTACGAAGCGATCCGGACGCTACAGATGGAGCACAGCCTGGGACGCATCAGCGACGCCGATTTCCGCGAGCAATTGGATGAGTACCGCCGGCAGGCCGCGGTGATACTGCGGGACATGGACCGGGAAGCGGAAGACACGCGTGATGAATGAACGGTCAACACTGACGGCGCTGGACAGCGAAAGGCCCGGCATCAGAGATATTTGGGAAGTGGCGCGGTTGCCGACGCTGTTCGCCATCGTTACGGCGGCGGCGACGTGGATTATCTGGTACTATACGAATACGCCTTGCACGCTGGAACTGGCAGCGCGTTCCAGTTGCAATCCAGCGGAGATTGCCGGATACGTCAACGTTGACATATTTGGACGGATGCTAACCTACTCAGCGATTGTTGCGGCCGCTGGAGGAGTCTGGAATTACAATATGTTCACCAGGATGCGCGCGCAGATTGCCGCGGAGCGACAACGAGCTGACGAAGCCATAAAGCAGTTGGCGGAGTACCGTCAACAGACCGAGGAAGAGCGCCGGCAGGAACGTCAGTCATTTTTCGAAGCGCTGGCGGAAGAACGCCAGTGGATCGCCGAAGAACGCCAGTGGATCGCCGAAGAACGCCAGCGGTCGGACGAAAATCAGCAGGCGTTCATGGCCGCGCTAAGCGACATCACCTCGCAGATGGCGCAGTTGATGCAGCAGAGCAATGGCAACTACGGCGATTCGGCTGGCGACAGTTAATCTCCGTTGTACCTCCGTTCTTGGATCATACCGCACCAGGACCTGTTTCACCTTCACCAAATTTTGAGGCTGGTGCGCTAACTTTGCTGCTGATATGCATCATCGCAGCCGCGCTCGCGGTGTTTGCGCTGCTGCCAGGTGCTCCAGCCGTGCTGCAGGCGCAGGGTTCGGACACCGTTGCGGTATCAGGACGGCTGGTGAACGGTACGGCCGGCGGCGGCGTTCCGGCTGACGTTGCCGTCCTGCTGCACCGGTTTGGCGCCGGATCGGGTTCGGTGGATACCTTCGAGACCCTTACCGACGACGAGGGGGCGTTCCGGTTTGACGGGGTGCCGACCCCCGAGGATGGCGATAGCCTGGCGTTGGCAACCGACTACGGGCAGACGCGGTACACCGAGGTCATTTCTCCCGCCGAGTTGTCAGAGCCGTTGCAGCTGACGGTGTACGAGTTCACCCGCGACGTGGGTGTAGTGGCAACCACTGAGCAGTCAATCATCATAGCCGGTATCGACGCGGCCACCCGGCGCATGGCCATCGTGCAGCTGTTCACTCTGGAGAACCGTGGCGACACCACGCTGGTGCCCGACCTCTCCGCGCCGCCAATGATCGGGCAGTTCAGTTTTCTGCGCTTCTCCCTGCCGGCCAATGCAACCGACCTTGACGTCTCCACAAACCTGGTGGGCGGCGAGGTGATACCCGTGGGCACGGGGTTTGCCATCACCGCGCCGGTGCATCCGGGCCGGCACCAGGTGAGCTTCACCTCCACGATCCCATACGAGGGCAATGAAGTGACATGGCGCGATAACACGCTGCAAGGAGCGGAGAGGTTCTCCCTGCTGATCCCTGAGGAGTTCGGCAATATCGGCGTGGGTGGGCTGGCCCCTGATGACGGTTTCACCGTGGGGGCGGTGTCGTATCGGGCTTGGCGGGCGGACAACTTGGCGCCGGGAGAGGGTGTGAACCTCATGCTGTCTGGTTTGCCGGAGCCGTCGTGGCTGACCCGGTTGGGGAACCCGTTGTCGGGCGTCCGGTTCTGGTACGGCGCGATCCCGGTATTGGTGGCCGTCACGCTGGCCGGCCTGCTGGCCTGGGGCATCTGGCGGCGGCCAGTGGGAAGCGTAGGCTGATGTCGCGACGGGGGTGGATCATGCTGGGCACGGCAGTGGCGCTGGTCCCGTTGTTTGCGCTGCTGGCCTGGGCGGCGGTACATCAGAAGGGGCAATCGCCGGGAGCCGGCATCAACGCCCAGTTCGGTGAGGTGCGGGTCGAAGAAATCGGGGCGGCGGATTTCGCCCTGGAACTGTCAGATGGAAGCGTGTTGCAACTGTCCGATCTTTCCGGGACCGTGGTCATGGTGGACTTCTGGGCGTCCTGGTGCGGTCCGTGCCGGCAGGAGGCGGCGATGCTGAACCGCGTCTACGCCGGTTATGCCGACCATCCGGTGGAGTTCGTAGGGGTGAATATCTGGGACACTCCGGACGCGGCCGCGACGTTTTTGGTCGAGTTCGGCGTCGGCTACCCGACCGGGCCGGATGCGGACGGCGCAATCGCGCTCAACTACGGAGTGCGTGGAATTCCCGAGAAGTTTTTCATCGACTCCGAAGGGGTAATACGGCGCAAGTACGTTGGGCCGATGCCGGAGGATGTATTGCGGGGCACGCTGGACGGATTGCTGGCTGAGGCTACCAGAGACGGGGGTTAGCGCGCATCGGCTGTTGGGCAGGGTGTTACAATTCAGGTTAATGGAGATCCGGAAACTATGACCAGCTCGAATAGAAGCACGGATGCCGTGCCGTCGCAGGTTGCGTTGGCGATGGACTGGGGCGGCACCTGGGCGCGGGCTGCGGTCATTGACCGTCAGGGCGCAATCCTCTGGCAAGATCGGGTGTCCAACCGTCCCGGGGCCTTTCAGGACGAACTGGTGGATACGGCGGGCCGGTTGCTGACAACGGCGAAAGAATGGGCCGGACTGCGACCCATCGCCGGCGCGGGCATTGCGCTTGCAGGGTCCATAGACGCCGCCAGCAACATGCTGCTGTCCTCGCCTAACCTACCGGCGCTCAACGGAGTGTCGTTGCCGGCCCATTGGGAACCCAGGCTGGGAATCCCGATTTGGGTTGGCAACGACGCTAACCTGGCGGCCCTGGGCGAGTATAACTACGGCGCCGGCCGGCCGGCTCGGCCCGGCGATCCGGCGGCGCGGACGCTGGTGTTTCTGACGTTCAGCACCGGCGTCGGCGCCGGCATAGTTGACCGGGGCATGGTACTCATCGGCGCGGCCGGCGTGGCTGGCGAAGTGGGTCACATGACCATCGACAGCCGCGCCGATGCGCCACCATGCGCCTGCGGCAACAGCGGGTGCCTGGAATCGTTGGCGTCGGGCACGGCCATCGGACGGGCGGCGCAGGCCCGATTAAGCGACGCCACCCCCGGCTCGCCGCTGCATCAAGCTCACGAGAGCAACACCACGCTGGACGGCGCGGCGGTGTTCGCGGCGGCGGCGCAGGGCGACCCGGTTGCCCGCGAGGTGATCGACGCGGCGGTGGGCGCAATCATCGTTGGGCTCGGCAACGTGCTGAATATCTTCAACCCGGACGTTGTAGTGATGGGTGGCGGCGTGACCCTGGGATTGTTGGACCTCGGTCTCTTGGGTCACATCGAGGACGCGGCGCGACGGCGGGCCATGAGTTCGGGTCACCGCGCGTTTCGATTGGCGCCAGCCACGTTCGGAGACAGCCAGGGTATGATGGGAGCGGCCAGCCTGGTGTGGGCGGAAACCGCCGGCCGGAACGTCCCCACATGACCCGGCGCGGAAGGATCACGATCAGACGATATACCGGCCTCCGACCACGTTCATTCGGTCGCCGGTGATGTACGAAGACTCGTCGCTGGCGTAGAAGAGACAAGCGTTGGCGATGTCCTGCACCGTGCCCTGGCGGCCCAGGGGTATGGAACTGAGGTGCTCGTTGGAGCCGCGCGGGACATCCTGGAATTCAGGGTACCACTCAGGATGAGCGCGGGAGGTGTCGGTGGACCCTGGATTGACCAAGTTGGCCCGCACGCCGTACTGGGCGCACTCGGCGGCCACGGCGCGGATGAGGCCGAGCAGTCCCGTCTTGGCGGTGGTGACTATCGCCGTATCGGGCCGGCCGGTGATGGCGGACTGGCCGCCCATGGCGATGATACTGCCGGAGCGCTGTTCGATCATGCCGGGCAGGACGGCGCGGATGAGGTAGAAGGCAGAGTGGAGGTTGGTCCCCATCACGTCCAGCCATTCGTCCACCGACACATCCAATATGGGCTTGTGGGGGCGCACCGCCACGTTGCTGACCAGAACGTCCACCGTGCCCAGCGCGTCGATCCCTTCGGCGACCATATCCTGCACCCGGTTGGGGTCGGCCACATCGCCGATGACGGTGTGGGTTTTGGCCCCAAGCTCGCGGCATTGGGCGGCCACCGTCTCCAGCTCCTCGGCCGACTGGCGCGTATTCAGGATAAGGTTGGCGCCCTCGCGAGCGAAGGTGCGGGCGACTTCGGCGCCGATGTTACGGCTGGCGCCGGTGATGAGAGCGGTTTTGTTTTCAAGACGCATTGGATGTTTCTCCTGAAAATTATCCTTCTCTGTCGTCATTATCAATTCGCGCTTTGATGCGCTTAATCACCCAGTAGAAGATCGGGACCGCGCCAAAGGTCGCGCCTAGGAAGGCAAGCATTCTGTCCAAACTAAAATCTTTACCCAAGCCGATGATGAGAGAAACGATAGCAGCGGCAACCAACCCGACGATTACCATAGCTAGGGTCGCAGCGATCGCAAATGCGACTTGATTTCGCAACCCCACTGAGCTATCCGCGCGCCCTAACTTTGGGCCAAAGCGAGAGTAACAACCCCATCCCGGATACTCCGATGGATAGCCCGCTTATGCTCAACAATGCCGCTCCCACCAACGTGGCTACGAGAGGGACGGGCGAGCCGTCGGGAAACAGAGCGGGCAGTAGGAAATGTCCCACCAGGAATGGTGCGGTGCTGATGCCGTAGGCAACCATGGACGCGGTGAATGCTTTATCCCACATAACGCGGTTCCTTATGAACTTTCCTTGATGGCATGATACGGCCACCTGCCTGAATGTGTCAAAAACCAAATCGGGGGCGACACATGGTCACCCCCGCTCGGGTTGCTCAGTGGATAAGACCGTCAGTAAGGCCCGTACCCCGGCACGTTGAGGCAGGCGGCGATGTGGTCGGGCAATACCTCACGGGCTTCGGGGTTCACGCGGCTACAGTCCTCGGTCGCGATGGGGCAACGCGGGTGGAACACACAGCCGCTGGGCGGATTCAGCGGGCTGGGCACCTCGCCGGTCAGGATGATACGTTCGCGTTGGGCGTCCAGCACCGGGTCGGGGATGGGCACTGCCGACAGCAGGGCGCGGGTGTAGGGATGCTGGGGGTTCTCATAAATGGCGTTCCGGTCGGCAATCTCCACGATCTTGCCCAGGTACATCACCGCCACGCGGTCGCTGATGTGGCGCACCACCGACAGGTCGTGGGCGATGAACAGGTAGGTCAGGTCGTAGCGCTCCTGCAGGTCCTCCAGCAGGTTGATGATCTGTGCCTGAATCGATACGTCAAGGGCGGAAACGGGCTCGTCGCACACGATGAAGGCCGGGTCCACGGACAGGGCGCGGGCCACCCCGATGCGCTGGCGCTGTCCACCGCTGAACTCGTGGGGGAAACGGTCGGCCATGTAGGGGTTCAGGCCCACGTTGTTGAGCAGCTCGGCCACCCGCTCGCGGTACTCGCGGCGATTGTTGACCAGACCGTGAACGGCCAGGGGTTCGCCGATGATGTTGCCTGCGGTCATGCGTGGGTTCAGCGAGCTGTAGGGGTCCTGGAAGATGATCTGCATCTGGCGGCGCATGGCCCGCATCTGGTTGGTGCGAGCCTGGGCGATGTCAACTCCGTCGAACCAGATCTCTCCGTCGGTGGGCCGATACAGGCGCAGGATGCAGCGTCCGGTGGTGGTCTTGCCGCAGCCGGATTCTCCCACCAGCCCCAGGGTTTCGCCGCGACGCACGGTGAAGTGCACGTCGTCCACGGCCTTGATGAAGGCCACCGCCCGCTGGAACACGATACCGGAAGTCACCGGGAAGTGCATTTTGAGGCCGCGCACATCCAGCAGCGTATTGTCCGCGCCGGGGGTGGTGGCGGCGGTCTGGGGCATCTCAGCAGTCGTCATTGTTAAACTCCCTTCTCGCTGACGATAGCAAAACCGTGAGATCGTGGAATAGAGGCGGGACGCTAGCCGGCGGTTCCCATAGCGTAGCTCAAAGCCTGGGCGCCCAGCACCTCGGCGCGCCAGCAGGCAGATACGTGAGGTTCTCCCGACCCGTTGCTTTCCACGGGCATCAGCGGCGGCGCATCGGTGGCGCACTGGTCGATGGCGAACCGGCAACGGGCGCGGAAAGAGCACCCGCCGGGCAGGTTGACCAGGTCGGGCGGCTGCCCTTCGATGGGCACCAGTTTCGCCGCGTTGCCTTCCTCATCGGTGAGGCGCTGGTCAAGGCGGGGCACCGAGTCCAGCAGACCAACGGTGTAGGGATGGCGCGGGTTGGTGTAGATCTCGAAGGCGGAGCCGCGCTCGATAATCTTGCCCGCGTACATCACGTTGACCCGGTCGGCGTAGCGGGCGACCACGCCCAAGTTGTGGGTGATGATAATGAGCGCCACACCCAGGTCCTGGGTGAGGGACTTCATCAGCTCCAGGATTTGCGCTTGAATGGTCACGTCGAGAGCGGTCGTAGGCTCGTCGGCGATGATGAGCTGGGGATTGCAACTGAGGGCCATTGCTATCATGACACGCTGGCGCATACCACCGCTGAACTGGTGGGGGTACTGGCGTATCCTCCGCTCCGGGTCGGGGATGCCGACGCGGGCCAGCAGGTCAACGGCGTCCCGGCGGGCCTCGTCGCGGGATTTGCCCATGTGGAGCTGGATGGTTTCCGTGAGCTGGCGGTCCAGGGTCAGCACCGGGTTGAGGGAGGTCATCGGTTCCTGGAAGACCATGGCCATCTTGGCCCCACGAATGCGGCGCATGTCGTCCATGTCGATCTGGAGAATGTCCTCGCCGTCGAACAAAACCTCCCCGCCGACGGTCTTGCCGGGAGGGTCGGGAATAAGTCGCATCAGCGAGAGGGCACTGACGCTTTTGCCGCATCCGCTCTCACCGACCAGGCCCAGGGTTTCGCCGGGCATGACCTCGTAGGTGACGTCGTCAACGGCTTTGACCACACCTTCATAGGTGAAGAAATAGGTTTGGAGGTTCTTGACTTCGAGCAGCGGCTGCGATTCCACGGCAACGCTCCTTATCCGGTTGAGGTTCACGCCCGCATGTTACGCGCGTGAAAGCGGCTGAGTTGCAACTCGGATGGTTCGGTGGGTTGAGATTCGGCCGAATGATAAAAGATATTCGCGCACGATGTATCAGCCGTGCGAGTCAAATTACCATAGGACGGATAGGCCTGCAAGCGTGTTGAGGCGTGGCGGATTTGCCCCGGCTGCGCCTATAGACAATTGCGAGAGGCCGGAATATGCGGGATGATGCAGGTCACCGCGCTGGATGTACGTGCACGTATGCATCGCGGCGGGCAAATGGTTTCCTCGATATGGACAAAAACGCGACGGGCGCGGCACAGGAGGTTGGAAGCATGAGTGAACTGATATTGCGCACCGCCGTAGGCAACTACGGCCACACTACGCCCTTGAAAGACGGGACCGTTGAGTCGCAGATGTTTGATATGGAGCACATTGACGTGTCTCCGGTGACCAGCATCTTCCGGCGCATGGTGCGAGGCTTGGAGTTCGACGTGGCGGAGATGGCCTTGTCAACCTACCTATGCGCACGGGCCCACGGGAAGCCGTTCACCGGAGTGCCGATCTTCCTGACGCGGGCGTTCTATCACGGTGGCATCGTCGTCAACCGGCGCAGCGGCATCGAGTCGCCCAGGGACCTGGAGGGCAAGCGGTTCGGCGTGCGCAGCTACACCCTGACGCCGGGCGTGTGGACGCGGGGCCTGCTGCAAACGGAGTACGGGGTGGACCTGGACGCGGTGACGTGGGTACTGTCCGGGGACGAGCACGTGGCCGAGTACGTCGCGCCGTCCAATGTGGTGTCGTCGGACAACAACGACCTCGGCGAGATGCTGCTGTCCGGTGAGATCGACGCCGCCGTCGGCGCGGGGCCGGTGGACTCTGATGACATCGTTCCGCTGTTCGACGAACCGGACCGGCGGGACGCCGAATGGCACCGCAAGACCGGCGTCTATCCTATCAGCCATATGCTGGTGGTGAAGAATGCCGCGCTGGAGTCCAATCCCGACCTGGCCGAAGCAGTTTGCGGCGTGTTCGGGGCGGCCAAAGCCTTCTACATGGGCCGGCTCCGGGCCGGGGACGAGGCTGGGCCGGCCGATCAGGCCCTGCTGAAGATGGCCGGCATCGTGGGCGAAGACCCTATTCCCTACGGGCTGGAGAGTTCGCGGAAGACGCTGGAGACCTTCATCGGCTTCAACGTGGAGCAGAAAGTGATACCGGAGCGGGTTGACGTGGAGGATCTGTTCCCGGCAGCGACGCTGGCGTTAGCGTAAATCTGGCCGTGTGGTGTTGCAGTTTCGGTGGTTCTGCGAAAACGTAGGGACGACGCATGCGTCGCCCCTACAATTCGTAAACGTCCCCCGTTGAGCCTAGACCAACACCGCTTCTTCGTAGGCCACGCTGCCTACTTGGCCTTCGGGGAATATCTGCCAGTCCAGCATCCAGCGGTGGGTTCGGTCAAACATCTCCCTGGTGTAGGGTTCGAACACCATGCGCTCGCCGATGCCCGCCTTCCTGGGGTCGAAGATGGTGTGGTATCGCTGGGGCAGTTCCTTGAGGAAGTAATGCTGGTATTGTTCCTTGGCCGCGTCGATTTCCCGCTGGGCCCGCTGTAGAGCCTTGAAGTAGGCCCACAGCTGGTCGTCGGTGGCGTCGCCGTTGATGAGGAAGCCGATCATGAAGCTGGTGTCCATGACCTTGCGGAACCCCTGCTGTTCCAGCACGTAGCCGGGCGCGCCGAAGACGTTGGCGGCCTCCACCCGGCGGTCCAGCGCCAGTTGCAAGCGGTCCCGGGGGCCGCCAACGAACTGAAGATTGATGCGGTCGGGAGGGAGGACACTCTGCAAAGCCTGCAACGCGGAGAAATGGCTGCCTGAGTGCCAGCCCACGGCCACCTCGACCCCGGCCAGGTCCTCCGGGTTCTGCAAGGGTGACTCCGGCGCAACCCAGATGGCGCTGGGCGTCACCGAGTAGGCGTGGCCCCACATCCGGCCGTGGGCCGCGCTGGCGGCCATGCCGACTGCCCAGTGGCACGCGGAACTGATCTCGCAGGCACGGCCCGCTGCCATGGACTCAAACGCGCCGCGCTTGATTTCCATTGGCGCGCCTTCCGCCGAATCAACCGATGGGTTGACCGTTGCGTTCGGCCCATTGGACGCCACGAACTCATAGTCCAGGCCCTCGTCGGCAAAGTATCCCTTTTCTTCGGCCACCCATTCCTGCAGCCTGCCGTGGGGAACGATACGGAACTTGGACATACTGATCCTCCTGCACTACTGAATCCGTGGCGAGATTATCCAACGGGTCTGTACTTGTTTCAAGTTGGCGTTGGCAATATCATTGCGGCGAAACGCGTTGATTTCGCAAGGTGGTACGCATGGTGAAATATTCTTTCCGGTTGCCCAACGCGGACTATCTGGGCTTTGCAGCCTCGCCGCAGGGCATCCTTGACACGGCGATAAAGGCCGACGAGTTGGGTTTCGACGCGGTGTTCGTCAACGACCACGTCATCGTGGACGGCTCGGCGCGGAGCGAACCGTGGCGGCAGGTGTACGACCCGCTGATGTCCCTGGCCTACGTAGCGTCGCGCACATCGAACATCAAGCTGGGCACGTCGGTGCTGATCATGCCCTACCGCAACCCGGTGGTTACGGCCAAGATGATTGCCACGCTGGACCAGATGTCCAACGGACGAGCCATCGTGGGCGTGGGAGCGGGCTGGAACGAGGACGAGTACAACGCTCTGGGCGTACCCCACCGGGAACGCGGCGCGCGCACCAACGAATACCTGCGCCTGTGGAAAGCCTGCTGGGATCCGGACCCCGTATCTTTCCACGGACGTTTTTTCTCCTTTGACGACCTGTACACCAGCCCCAAGCCGGTGCAGCAGCCCCATCCGCCCATCTGGGTCGGCGGTTCCAGCCACGCCTCGCTGCGGCGGGCCGCCCGGTTCGCCGAGGTGTGGCAGCCGACGCCCACGCCACTGCCGAGCCTAGTCAGCAACTGGCAGTACCTCAATGACGTGTCCGCCGAAATCGGTCGGGACGAGCCGCCCCGGGTGCGGATGAGTTTCCGGGTGAACATCAGCAGCATCTCGGGCCGTTCCGTCGCTGATGGTGACCGCCCGATTGGGTACGGCACCCCAGACCAGATCGTGTCGGATATGAAGCGATACCGCCAGGAGGCCGGGCTGGAAGAGTTCCAGATCAACTGCCACGACTGCGGCAACCTCCAGCAACTGCTGAATACGATGGACGCGTTGGTGCAGGACGTGCTTCCGAAGGTGGACGACTAGAGTGGGTGCCGGAATGGACGGATTCCCCTATGACCGTGATGATAAACATCGCGTCCTGATGGAAGCGGTGGAAAGCGTGCGCGATACTCTGGAGGCCAACGCCGAGGAGTCGGAACGCATCGGCACACTGGCGTCGGCGTCGGTGGAGGCTCTGTACGAATCGGGTCTTCTCCGCCTCAAGATGCCCCACATTTTGGGCGGCGCCGAGGCCGATCTGGTCACCCAACTGGATGTTCTTGAGGCGGTGAGTCGCATCGACCCGTCATCGGGCTGGTGCCTGATGATCGGCGCAGCCAGCCTGGGCGGTCTGGCGGCCTTTCTGCCGGACGACGCCATTGAGGAAGTTTTCGTGCGTGGCGACCCGCCCAAGGTGGCGGGAGCCGCCGCGCCCTCCGGAACGGCTACGCCCGTTGACGGTGGCTACCGCGTCACCGGGCGCTGGCAGTTCGGCAGCGGGATCCAGCACGCCGAATGGGTATCCGCCGGCGCGCGGGTGGTCAACGGGTTCGACGGGTATCCGCGTCAGCTGCGGGTGATAATGCCCCGCCACAAGGTGAAGGTCCACGATAACTGGCGAGTGATGGGACTGCGCGGCACCGGCAGCTGCGATTTTTCGGTTAATGATCTGTTCGTCCCGGACGGGTTCGCCTGGGACTCGACGCTGACCGAGCCGGTACGGGGCGGCGCGCTGTACCGCCTGGGCCGTCCGGGGTTCGTCACCAACGAGCATTCAGCCTTCGCGTTGGGGGTGGCCCGGCGCGCGCTGGACGCGATAACCGAGGTGGCCGCATCCAAGACGCGGGGCTACAACTCCGTGAACCTGCTGGCCAACCGGCCGGCGTTTCAATGGATGCTGGGAGAGTGCGATATGCGACTGCGCGCCGCCCGGTCGCTGAACGTGGAAATACTGGAAGAAGCGTGGGAATCAGTTTGCGCCGGGCATACCCCGCCGCCGCCGTTGCAGGCCCGGATGCGGAGCTGCGCCACCTACACCACCGACGTCGCGGTTGACGTGACCTCACGGGCTTTCCACTACGGAGGCGGCGCCGCGCTGTTCACCACCAGCATATTGCAGCAGTGCCTCCGCGACGTCCACGCGGCGGCGCAGCACCAGATGGTCAGCGACACCGCTTACGAAAACCACGGCCAGTTCTTGCTGGGATTGCCCGACGCCCGGGTCATGGAATAGGGAGGTTATGGATATGGCTACCTATCTTTACGTATCGCTGCAAGACGACGACATCATCGCCCGCTATGACCTGGACCAGGCCACGGGCGGCCTGAGCAACCGTGTGGAGTACCACCTGGCCGGGATGCCGGCGCCCATGGCGACGGACCCGCAGCGCCGTTTCCTCTTCGTTGGCCGGAGACGGCCTGGGGAGTTCGGTCTTACGTCGTACCGTATTGAGGCCGGCAGCGGTGACCTAGAGCGGATCAACGACATCAACCTGGGCGGGAACCCGGTGCATATTTCCACCGACCGCACCGGGAACTACCTGCTTTCCGCCTACTACTACCAGGCGCGGGTGGGAGTGCATGGTTTCGATGACGAAGGCCATCTGAACCCGGCGCCGATTGAATGGCGGGAAACCGGCATCGGCGCTCACTACATACAGACCGACGCCTCCAATCGCTACGCCTTCGTGCCCCACATCGCCGAGGGATCGCAGACCGGGCCCAACGCTATCTTCCAGTTCAGGTTCGACGAATCGACGGGCCATCTCACTCCGAACACTCCTGACCGGGCCGTACCCACCTCCCCGGAAGGGCCGAGGCACATCTGCTTCAACCCCAACCTGGACGTGGTCTATTCCTCCAATGAGCAGGGTTGCAGCGTCACGGCGTACAGTTTCGACGGGGACGCCGGCACTCTGTCGCCGTTCCAGACGGTGCCCACGCTGCCGGACGGGTTCACCGAGCGGAATACCTGCTCGCAGATACAGATAACGCCGTCGGGACGGTTCCTGTACGCCCCCAACCGGGGGCACAACAGCGTTGCCGGCTTCGCCGTGGATCGGGAGGATGGCAGCCTAACACCGCTCGGCCAGACGGCCACGGAGCCGGTGCCCCGGGCGTTCAGCCTGGACCTGACGGGCAATTACCTGTATGCGTCGGGCTTGGAGTCGGGCCGGCTGGCATCCTACCGGATCAGCCAGGACAGCGGGGCGCTGGAGCCGTTGGAAGTGTACGACATCGGGAAAGCGCCGATGTGGGTGTTGATTATTGACGTGTGATTGGCCGGCGCACGGATGTAGATGGTAGTATTGAACGGCGGCCACTCCCGTCGCGCTTTACGACCCGGGGGCTTAGCTCAGTGGGAGAGCACCTGCTTTGCAAGCAGGGGGTCAGGGGTTCGAATCCCCTAGCCTCCACCATCATACTAAACAATACTCAGCGTCCTGCCGAAAGTCGGCCGCATCGAACGGCGCCAACCAGCGTTGCCCTGGGCTGGAGTTTACGCAAAATTTAGGAAAAATATAAAGACAGGGTAAGCTGGCCTGCCCCAAACATCACTGAAGGTCCAGCCATGCTCACCCTGCCCGATGCCATTGTGGCCGTTCTTCTTCCCTTGGCAATGCTGTTCACCAACCCGACCTGGCAGAAGGCTCAACTCCTGCTGGTGGGTGCCATACTGGTACCGGGCCAGCGCACCGTGGCTGCGGCACTCCGCGTCATGGGTCGTAGCGACCAGCGCGACTACGCCCGCTACCATGAGGTGCTCAATCGAGCGGTGTGGTCGTCCCGTGGGGTCGCCCGCGTCCTGCTTTTGCTTTTGCTCCAACACCTGGATCGGGGCGACGGACCGTTGGTCTTCGGCATGGGATCATTGACCAATCGGGAAACCCTGGAACCGCGTCGCGGCGCCAAGATCAGGGCCCGGGGAATCTACCGGGATGCGGTGCGTTCCAGTCGCCATCAACTGGTCAAGGCCAGTCCGCCATAGGCGGACGCTGGATCTCCCTGATGTGGCTGGGACAGGTGCCCTGGGCGGGACGCCATTGGGCTCTGCCGGTGCTCACCGTGCTGGCGCCCTCGTCACGGTACTACCAGCAGCAGGGACGCCGGCACAATCCGCCGTAGGCGGAACCGACTGGGCCAGGCAGATGGTCATTCAGCTGCGTCGCTGGCTGCCCCAGCGTCAGCTGATCCTGGTGGGCGATCCGCCTGAGGCGGACTGGATTTGCTCCACTGCTGCCAGTCCCTGCGCGAGCCCATTACCCTCATCGCCAGACTGCGTCTGGACGCTGCTCTCTACGCCCCAGCGCCGCCACGGCCGTCGGGTCAGAAAGGCCGGTCTGCCCTGAAAGGCCCCCGGCGACCCTCCCTGAAAACCATCCTGAACCAGGCCGACGTGCCGTGGATCGTCGCCGCCGCCGCATGGTACGACGGCACCACCCGCATCGTGGAACTTACCTCCCAGACCGCCGTCTGGTACAGCTCGGGCAAGCCGCCCGTCCTCATCCGCTGGGTGCTGGTCCGCGATCCCGAGGGTGCCTTCGACCCCCAGGCCCTCCTCTGCACCGACCCATCGGCAGACCCGACCGAGATCCTGGAATGGTTTGTCTTCCGTTGGCAACTCGAGGTCACCCCGTATCAGGTACGGGGCAGGCTCTTTCAGGAGGCGCGCACCCATCTGGGCATGGAGACCCAGCGCCAGTGGTCCGACCTGGCCATCGCCCGCACCACACCGGCTCTGCTGGGCCTCTTCTCCTGGACCACCCTGGCCGCCCATTCGTTGCAGAAACAGCATCCCATCACCCCGCGCACCGCCGCCTGGTACGATCCGCCTGAGGCGGATCGCCGACCTTCGTGGACGCCATCGCCCTGGTGCGTCGGCACCGGTGGCTGGCGTCGGACGATTTCTCACTGTCGGCCGGCAACCCCGACACGCAGGAATTCCCCGTCGCTCTGTACCACCGAATGGTGGACTCCCTCGCATACGCCGCTTGAATTGCGGAAAGTCCAGCTTGGCGAACTGGCCTATAGTTCCTGGCGATTTCGCAGATTACTGGTACATAGTTCGTGGCCTTTTACATGGGGGGCTACCGAGATGTAGTCCGCTCCAGTCGGAGTTACACCGTCAAGACCAGCGGTTTGCGCCGGGTGTCCCTGATGTAGCTGGGACAGGTCCCTTGGACCGGCCGGTACTGGGTTCTGCCCTTTCTCACGGTGCTGGATTTGCCCCACTTCTGCCAGTCTCTTCGGGAAACGGTCACCCTAATCGCCAGATTGCGTTTAGATCCCGGTTTCTACTGTCCTCCCAGTATTCGTCTCGGGCTGGGACACCCGCCGCCGCGTCGCGTGGCCGTTGGTCGGGGAGCACAGGGCAGGCCCGGCCCTTACGTGCCCATCCAGCGAGCATCAAGTTTCAGGAGCCTTTGGCTTATGCCGACCAATCGTGCTTACGACCACGGATTTACACCGATAATCATATTAAATAAAGGGTTAATAATGCGTAGATAATACGGTTCGTGGCCTATAATGATCGGTGCCCAAACAGGCTCTAGATCAGAGGTCTTCGCTGAATTGGTTCGAGCAACTCTGGTCCACGTTTGTCTGGGGCAGCAATTGAAAGGAAGTGAGAGGAATGAGGTGACCAGTTTGCCAGGCAAGCAAAGGTGCTCCGCCCTGGTTTGGGCGGGGCGCCATACTCATTGAAAGGGAGGTTTTGACGTGGCTATCTCAAGAAAGATAAATTCTCCATTCACTCGCCTGTCTTTGCTTTTGGCAGTGTTCGTCGCGCTAGTTGCGGTGGTTGGGGTCAGCCAAGGCAAACCCGCCAGTGCCCTAGAGCCAGCGATTAGCGGACCCTCGATCACGGGCGTTTCGATTTCCTCTGACACCAACCGCAAGACATTGGACCATTTTCATTGCTATCCCGGTGGTGGCTACCGTAACTACCGCAAACCTGGGTACTACGCCATCGGGGACACCATTCAGGTCACTGCCGCTTTTAACCAGGCGTGACGGTCACAGGGACTCCCGCCATCGCGGTTACAGTCGGTTCCGAAACCCGCAGCGCCGGATATGTCAGCACCGATGAACGAGACGTCATCTTCGAGTACGACGTGGTTGAAGGCGACGAGGATACCGACGGCATCCAAATCTCTGCCGACAGCATTACCCTGGGGTCCGACGCCTCCATTCGAAACGCCTCGGGGGACGATGCCACCCTAGCGCACCACGCTTTGGCTGCCAAAAGTGCCCACAAGGTGGACGGTGTGCGGCCCCGCGTGACAGTTTCTGAGGTGGCGGCAAGCACCAAGTCCTACCCGTACCCAATAAACGTTTACGCCAAGGGCGACAGCATTTTCGTCCGGATCGAGTACAGCGAACCGGTCATCCATCATCGGGACAAGTCTCCGACTCTGAGCCTGAACATTGGCGGCAGCGAGAAAAGCGCCGTCAATAACTGCCGGCGGGACGGGTACTACAGCTACGAGGTCCAAGACGGCGATTTCGACAGGGACGGCGTCGTCCTCGTGGGAAGCTCCGTGACCTTCCCCGATGGTGGATACATCAAGGACGTGGTGGGCAACGATGCGGTGATCACGCACGCAGGTCACGCTCCGGGCAGTTGGTACAAGGTGGACGCCAAAGCGCCCGAGTTCAGGAGGTCCCGCACTCGGACTGACGGCAAGGACGTAATCGTCTTTTTTGACGAAAACATCGCCCTCACGGCGAACCTGCTGCGCAAGAGCAAGGCCCAAGACCGGTCAGCCAGAGAGCTTATTGAAGACGCGTTCATAGTACGGGTGGACGGTGTTGTCGTCCCGACGGTAAGTGTGCGCTATTCAGGGCGAACGGTGACGCTGGTCTTGGAAGAGGCTGTCACTTCGAGCCAAAGTTTGACGGTGGCCTTTGCTGACACGCTGGGAGGCGTGATTTCGGATGAGTACCGCAACGATCTCAAGAGCTTTGCCGCTCAGCGGGTCGCGAACAATTCTGAAGTCACTGGCGCCGGAAACGACCCGTCGGCAGTCGATCCGGAACCTGCTCCCAGTCCGACCCCGGCTCCAACGCCGGCTCCAAAGTTGAAGCCTTCCGACTTGGTCGCCAGTTCATCCAACGGCCAGGTGACCTTGGCTTGGGCCCCGAGCAACGACAAGCGTTTTGTGAATCAGCAGGTCCTCCGTCGCGCCATCAAGCGCGGGCAGGTATGGACTGTCACTGCCACGGTGGGCAAGGATGGAAATGGCTACGTGGACGATGACGTAGAGGTGGGCACGCGGTATGCCTACCGGATTAAGGCCGTCAAGAGTAACGGCAAAGGGCCGGCGACTCCGGTGGTGAGGATCCAAGCTGAGTGAGCGGATATATAGATTCAAGGGAATTTCGCTACTCCAGATTCTCCTAACCCCCAATCTAACGAAAGGATGAGTGTGGTGTCGTTGTGGTGGGATAAGAAAGTGCTCCCGCGCTTCGGGGATAATGGTTTTTGTCAAAGAAAACCCACCCTGAAACGGGGAGCACCCAACGGATGCTACCACGCGAGCACCTCGACCGCATTCACATGGCCTTCGACGACCACCGTCTGGTGGCCAACGCGGGGCTGCTTTTACCCGTCACCCTGGCCCATCATCTGGGACTGGGCGAGTTGGTGGATCGCCACGTTGACCTGGGAGATGCGCCGGATCGAGGGAATGGGGGAGACAAGTTGCTGACCCTGGTGGCGTCGGCCCTGGCCGGTGGGGACTGCATTGACGATGCCGACGCGCTGCGCGCTGGCGAGACCGCACAGGTGCTGTGCTGCGCGGTCAAGGCGCCGTCCACCCTGGGGACCTTTCTGCGGAGTTTCCAGTGGGGCCACGTACGGCAGCTGGATCGGGTGAGCCGTGAGTTGCTGGCCCGAGCCTGGGCGGCTGGGGCCGAACCCGGCGATGATCCGTTGACCATCGACCTGGATCCATCCGCCGCAGGCGGACGAGACCTTTGGCTTGACCAAGGCAGGCGCGCAGCGCCACAACTACGCCGGACAGCGGGGCTATCACCTGCTCCTCGCCGTCGCTGCTGGAACGGGTCCGCCTATGGCGGACTGACGGCACGGCTGCGCAAGGGCCGGGCCAATCCGCCTCGCCTCAGGCGGACGCGAGGGGCCGCCCACTTCCTGCGTGAGACCATTCCGACGTGGCCGACCAGTTGGACCTGGCTGAGATCACGGCCCGCTACGAGGGCGAGCGGAGGGGTGATCCACCCCACCATCCTCGGATGATGCTGAAGGTGCTGTTGTATGTGTAAAGGGCGGAGAGAAAATGTACCCCGCGGGCGGCCCCATCGCCTGGTTTGGGCGGTGGAAAACTGTACCACCCGTCGCCTTTCATAGAGCTGATCTTCAGCCTGTGGAGGGTGCGATGGATGTTTCACGTGGAGGTGTATTTTCAGGTTCGGCGGGCCTGCCTGGTGGAGGGGATGAGCCTGCGGGAGCCCTCGCGGGTGTTCGGCGTGCACCGGGATACGGTGCGCAAGATGCTGGCCAATGCCACACCCCAGGGCTACACGCGCCAGAGGCCGCCGCGTAAGCCGAAGATCGAGCCCTTCACCGGCGTAATTGACGCCATCCTGGAGGCGGATCGCAGCGTTCCCGGGAAGCAGCGCCACACCGTCAAGCGCATCTTCGAGCGGCTCAGGGACGAGTACGGGTTCGAGGGCAAGCACACGATAGTCAAGGATTACGTCAGGGAGCACAGACGGCGTGTGGCGGAGATGTTCGTGCCGTTGACCCATGGTCCAGGCCACGCGCAGTGCGACTTCGGCGATGCGATGGCGGTGATTGCCGGCGTGGAGTGCAAGGTCCACTACTTCGTGCTGGACCTGCCCCACAGCGATGGCTGCTTCGTAAAGGCCTATCCCGGTGAGACCACCGAGGCCTTCCTGGACGGTCATGTGTCGGCCTTCGCCTTTCTGGGCGGGTCGCTCCAGAGCATCCTGTACGATCCGCCAAAGGCGGATTGGCGGTGGCGAAGATATTGGGCGATGGCCGGCGTAAACGCACCCGGGCCTTCACCGAGCTGCAGTCCCACTACCTGTTCGATGACCGGTTCGGTCGTCCCAGCAAGGGGAATGACAAAGGCAATGTCGAGGGCATGGTGGCTACGCCCGGCGCAATTATCTGGTGCCGGTCCCTCGGGCAGATGATTTCGCGGCCTTGAATGTCCACCTGGAGCAGAAGTGCCTGGCGCGGATGGACGCCGTGCTCAGGGGATACACCGAGACCATTGGTCAGCGGATGGAGCGGGACCTGGAGGCGTTGCTGCCGTTGCCGGCGGCGGCCAACGACAACGCTCACCTTCTGATACAGCACCTCCTGACCCAGCCCACCAGCGTCGCGACGACATCATAGTCTCCGGGGAGCACTACCTGGTTGCCAACCCTACTCGACACCTGGAAGGGCAGCCGCTACCCGACCTGCTGGTGGCCTTTGGTGCAGACTCGGCCGCCTCCGAGGCCGGCAACGGTTACGACGTTTCGGAACAGGGGAAACCGCCGGACTTCGTCATGGAAGTCGCCCCCGAGAGCAAGGCGGAAACCGACGTGGGCGCGAAACGGGCTGGCTACGCCGCCCTGGACATCCTGGAATACTGGCGGTTCCAGGAGACGGAGCAAGGATCACGGCGCCTGGGTTGCCCGGAGAGCGGCTGGTGGACGGCGCGTAAGTTGCCATCGAGATCGATGAACCGCCTGACGGGAGTCTGCAACGGTACCGCGCCGTGCTGAGCCTGCACCTGGGAAGAGAGTGGGGCGAGTTGGTGTTTCAGCACCCGGCCACCCGGGGCGCATCGTTACGCTCGAAGATGAACTCGTCCGCGCTGAGAACGAGCGGGGCAGGGGCAACAGCGGTTTCGGCGGCAGGACTTCTCAAACGGGCACGACCTGCTGCCTCACTGCGCGGCGGTACGAAAAACCGAGTACAAGAACCGCCGGCCGCCGGACACGCGCCATTACCTGAACATCTTCTCACTGGACTGCCAGTCGTCGCCTGCCCACCCAGCGCTGCCCATCTGTGGGCGTCAAGTTTCGTCAGCCGGTGACCCTGGTGGGGCCGTTGTGCTTCCGGCGGAGAAATACACCGATAATAATATGTAAATGCGGATAAATAATATGCTGATGATATGACATGCAGCCTACAATGGTGGTCGCCCAAACCGGGATCCAAATTGCCCGCATTCTACGAAGATTTGAGGATGACGACACCATGACGCTGCTGAAACGGGCGATGAATACGGGCCGGATAAAGGCCAAGGTCGGCGGACCGGCGGTGCGCGCACTGCCGCTCATAGCAATAGCCCTGGCCCTGGCCGTACTCGCGGCGTTGGGGCCGGACGGTCAGCGGCTGGATGTACACGCTCAGGCCGGTGCCCATGAGAGCATCACCAGCGTTACCCTCAGCGCGAACGAACTCTCCGAGGGCGCGGGTACTCAGACCATCACGCTCAACGTTACGATGGACACACCGACGCGTGTCCATGATACTCCTCTAAGCTCTCGCGGCGCTCGCCTATGCGTGGAGGGCGTTGGCGCTCAGAAAGGCGAGGACGGGGATTTCACCAGTACCGTGTTGGTCCCTGCCGGCTCCGAGAATCTCCGTTCCCATGACGTAAATCTGTGCCGTTTATTTACTATCGATAGGCAATGGGGCTCTGAGTTCCATTTGAAGGTGCGGGTGAACATCCTCGAAGACACCATAGACGAACCCTATGAGGACATTCGTTTCACGCTTCAAAACGGCGTGACGAGAGCAGATTACACAGTCCCCGATCCCATTGAGCCGAGTATCTACGCTGTGCAGTTTATTTCCCTGTCGGGAAGCAGCGCCGAGCTGACCATTCGCGACAATGACGGGCTGGCCGGACCAACGGTGAGCGACCAGAGAACCCATGAAGACCAGCCCTTTGCTTTGACCTTCCCGGCAGTGGTTGACCCGCAGGGCATTACGGTTTCCTACACCGCGGCCCTGGCAGACGGTTCGCCCCTGCCGGACTGGCTGACCTTCAACGCCGACACCCGAACTTTTTCCGGCACGCCCGACGACATCGGCATCTGGCCTATCCGGGTCACCGCCTCGGGATCCGGCTACCCGGGAACCTCGATCTTCAACCTGACTGTCTTTACCGATGTGCCCCTGGGCCAGGTCGCCAACCTGCGTCAGCACGAGAACGGAACAGACTACGTGACGCTGCACTGGGACCCAACTCCCAAGGCCGACCGCTATCTGGTGCAATGGCGGGAACCCGACGCTCAGTTCAGCCTCGCCCCGGAATGGTCGGCGACGGTTTCCGCCAGCGACAGCCCCGGTTTCACCATCAGCGAGTTGCCGTCCGGGGTTACCCTGCAGGTCCGCGTCACCGCACAGCGGGACACCGTGCCCGACGGCCCGGAGTCGGCGGAACTCCAGGTTTCCACCCAAGGCGCGGCGCGATCCTTCAACGACTACGACGCGGACGACGATGGACTGATTGAGATCAGCAATCTGGAGCAGTTGAACGCCATCAGGTGGGACCTGGACGGCGACGGCGATTCCGATCACGACGGTTACGCTGCGGCCTTTCCCGACCCGGCCGCGAACAACGTTGCCGAGACGGCGCCTGCCAGGGCTACGAATTGGCGGCGGACCTGGACTTCGATGACCCCGGCAGCTACGCCAGTGGCGCGGTGAACAGCGCCTGGACCTCGGGCGCCGGCTGGTATCCCATCGGCGACTACTCAATTCCCTGGAACTCCACTCTCTCGGGCAGTGGACACACCATCTCCAACCTGTTCATTAATCAAGGATCCCATGGAGCCATTGGTCTCTTCGGGGTAATAGGAAACCGCGGCTCGGTCCGGGACCTGGGCTTGGCCGCGCCCAGCGTCGCCAGCGGCATAAACGTGACCGGCGCGCTGGTGGGCGAAAACAAAGGGCGGATCACGGCCGTGTACGGCGCTGATGTGGACGTTCAAGGTCGCAAGGCTGTGGGCGGCCTGGTCGGCTCTAACGTCGGGACTGTTGAGCGCAGCTACGTTACCGGCTCGGTGTCCGGCTCGAGCCACAACGTTGGCGGTGTGGTGGGTTGGAATTCCCGTGGAACCATACGGGAAAGTTACGTCACGGCGGCGGTCCACGGCGGCGGCTCCAACGTCGGCGGTTTGACCGGTCGGAGCGACGACGGGGGAACAGTGCGCAACAGCTACTCCACGGGACGGGTTTCCGGCGGCAAGCGCGTCGGCGGTCTGATCGGTCTGGGAGCAGCCTCGCACAGTTACTACGACACGCAAACCTCGGGACGCAGCAGCGGCCTCGGACCCAAGACCACCGCAGAGCTGCAATCGCCAACCTCCGCCTCCGGCATCTACACCAACTGGAACTCGGACCTTTGGGACTTCGGCACGGCGTCGGATTACCCGTTGCTGTCGGTGGACTTCGACGGCGACGGGACCGCCTCCTGGCAGGAATTCGGCCAGCAGACGCGCACACCGCCACCCCCGGCGACTGTCGCCTTGTTCAGACTCTCCACCGAACCGGGTGTGGATGGGACCTACGCCATCGGCGACTCCATAGAGATCATGGTGGCTTTCAGCGAGAACGTGGCGGTAACCGGCGCCCCCCAGCTGACCCTGGACTTCGGCGGAACCGCCCGCACCGCGGCCTACCACAGTGCCGGCGGCGGAACCGTGGTCTTCTTCACCTACACGGTGGCCGAAGGCGACGTGGCCAGCAGCGGGATCGCCATCCCCGCCAACGCCCTGAGCCTGAACGGCGGGTCCATCATGGGCCTGTCGGGCGTCGCGGTTGACCTGGCCCATGAGGCCGTTGCGCCTTCCAAATTCCGTCGCGTGGACGGGGTGCGACCGACGATCAGCTCCGGTTCGGTAAGCGAAGATGGCAGGCAAGTGAGCGTCGTATTCAACGAGCCGGTGCAGACCTCGCCGCTGCTCCAGAGCTTCATCGACAAGCTGGAGCTGCCGCCAGCCTTCCAGTTCATAATCTCGGTGCTGAACGTCGAGGTTGACGGCACCTGGCCCAAGCAGACCAACGCCGTGGTCAGCGGCAACACCGTCACCTTCACCATGGACCAGGCCATCGCGTCCGGGCAGGAGGTCCGGGTCCGCTACGACGGCGTTTACGCCCGGCACCGGGCGGCCATCATGATGGACAAGAGCGGCAACCACGTGGCGAACTTTGGCCCGACCTCCATCACCAACAACTCGACGGTCACGGCCGATGCCGGGGCCTCGGGCGTCACCATCAGCTCCCGGGACATCGAGATCAAGGAAGGCCAGAGCGCCTCCTACAACGTCCGGTTGCAGCAAGAGCCGGCGGGACCGGTCACGGTGGCGGTCACCGCCAACAACCCGGACAACGTCACCATCAGCCCGATGAAGCTGGAGTTTGATGGTGAGACGTGGGACACCGACCAGAGGGTGACGATAACTTCGGATACGGACGACAACAGCTTTGGGCATTGGATGCGGGTCCGACACACCGCAACCGGTTCCGGTTACACCGGGCAGGACACCATCCGGGTACTCATGCGAGAGTGACCATGGCCAACAGAATGATCTTAGTCGCCGTAGCGGGGGTATTTGCGCTCGGCGTATTTGCAACAACGATGTTCCAGCCGGCCGCGGCGTCCCCGCGGCTGGCGCCCAACGCAGCCGGCGCGCCGGATTGTCCTTCCAGCTGGCCTTCGGGGTCTGCTGAAGGTCCGACGCCACACGCGGGCATCTCCTACCAGGATTTCCATACGGACTCAAACGGCGACCGCTGGTTCGTCGTGAAGAGCATCGACAGCAACGGCCATACCCTGGCCCGAGCTTATCTTGCAGACAACCGCTATCAGTCCGGCTATGGAGCAGCCGCCCCCGACGAAACTTGCTTCATGCTGCTCAGGCGATGGGGCGACGCTGCCGACCTGGACCGGCCTGAACAGATCATATTCCCGGCGGAGCAGGAAGAAAGGGCCGAAACCAACAACTCGAGGACGGGGGAGGTCGAGGTCCCCGTGACCTTGCGGCAGATCATAGCCGCGATGAGTCCGGCCGAGCGAATCAACGTTGTACTCTGCCTGTTGGGTGTAGCCGGCAACACCGACCCTGACCAATTTCTGGACGACCCCGCCTACGTCCAGATCGCCATCGACGCCGGTTGCATTCCGCCGCAGTGAAGTCCCTGCCACGCAGATACCTACCAAATCCTCCCTGGGTACACTGCCGCCGGCTGAGCAAGGGCTATGAGTGTCTGGCGGCAAACAAAACAGGAGCGAGTCAATGAAAAGGGTTGCAACGAGAACGTGGCACCTACTCGCTGGATCCCTGCTGATGTGCTTGGTTGCAAGCGCTACGCTGTTGGCATGCGACAATGGGCCGCGGCCGAATGACTCTCCTGCGCCGGAGCCGAAGGCCATGTCCGCCCATTCAAGTCAAGACCCCCCAGGGGCCTTTATAAAGGCTGTCGAGAAAGTCGATGGCACTCCTTTCGTCGCTGTGACAATACACAACGGTGAAGTCGAGAATGATCTGTACCTGGAGTGTACATTCGATGACCGCAAAAGAGGGAGAACAGATACCGAAAGATATGACTTTTCCCGAATCGACAGGAATACTGAAAAGTCCGAACCTTTCCGGATCGACAAGAATTCTGATCAACTGTTTGAGTTTCTTCCGGCTGCTCCCTTGCCCGTACTAACCGTTGGTGCTAGTTAATATCAGAGGACGAATTGGGCAATGGAGCGATGGATGCGTCCGTTTTCGTCCGGTTCCAGTCCATTCCACTGCACCAGTAGGTTGAAGGCGGCATCAGGTAACTCAGGTGCGCCTCAAATCCTCGCCAGGTGTGATGACGCATCTCCTTGCTGCCCCACACCGTGGTCATCATGGAGAAGGTGGTTTCCACGATCATCCGCACGTTCCACTGCCCACGTCGGCACAATTTCACGTTAGTTGTGCCTGAGCCAGTCGTAAAAGGCGCGGCGGCTAACGCCCTTGACGGCGTAGAGCACTCCGATGGTGACCACTTCGCCCAGGGAGAGCACGGCTTGGGGATGCTGGGGCAATCGGGGCAAAACGTCGTCTATCTGGCAGTAGAGTTCGGTGATAAAATCGGCGATGTTCACAGGGTTCCTCCGCTGTAGAGCGGATCAACTTACAGCATGAGGAACCCTGTGGCATTTTCAATATGATCTCAAACTAGCACCAACGGTTGTCAAAGCCGCCCAAACCGAAGCCACTCAGGCCAACTTCTTTTTCGTTGCAAGTCAATGGTGAAGCATTGAAGAAACCAGTGCAGCCGAAGCAATGGAATGTTTTGCTGCTGGAAGTCTGCTTGCTAATGCAGTCCCGCCATCCTGGCGATTTCGAGAAGAAAATTCTTGAAATACCGGAAGTGTTCTCAAACTCCGCTGGAACCTTGGGATGGGAGGGGCAAGTCGGAGATACAGGCATATACTTCAGAAAAGGTGGGGCAGGTTACGTCAAAGAGGTTTGCTACGAAGTAGTGTCAAAATTCGGCTACCCGCGAGAATCTTCGACAATCGAGGAGAAATAATGCCCAACCCCAACGAGCTCACCGCCGCCGAGGCCGCCCGCGCCATCGCGGAACGACGGCTCACCGCCGTCGAATTGGCCGAATCCTGCCTGGACCGCATCGACGCGCTGGATGCCCGCCTGCTGGCGTGGGTCTATGTTGATAGGGATACCGTCCTATCTGACGCTCGCGCTGCCGACGCGGCAGTGTCCTCCGGCCAACCCCTTGGGCCGTTGCACGGCGTCCCCATCGGCCTCAAGGACATCTACTACACCGCCGGCATACCCACTCGCGCCGGCAGCGAGGTTTATAAAGACTTCGTGCCCGAATACGATGCCGCTTCGTGGACTCTGCTCAGGCGGGCCGGCGCGGTGATGCTGGGCAAGGCCGTTACCACCGAGTTCGCCTGCCTGGACCCATCACCTACGTTCAATCCCTGGAACGCAGCGCACACGCCCGGCGGCAGCAGCAGCGGCTCGGCGGTAGCGGTAGCGTCCAGGATGTGTCCGGCGGCGCTGGGATCGCAGACGGTCGGTTCAGTGCTCCGGCCGGCGGCCTACAACGGCGTGGTCGGCTTCAAGCCCACCTTCGGACGGGTCAGCCGGCGCGGCGTCGTTCCCGTAAGCTGGAATCTGGATACCGTTGGCTGGCTGGTGCGCTCGGTGGAGGACGCCGCCCTGTTGCTCCAGGTGACGGCCGGCCCGGACGGGGATGATCCGGTCTCATCCCGCCAGCCGGTAGGCGATTACCTGTCGGCTATCAAAGACCCGTCGCCGCCACGCATCGGCCTGCTGCGTCGCTACTTCTACGAAAAGGCGGACGCGGAGACGCGACGACATCTTGACGCTGTCGCCGAGCAACTGGCCCAGGCCGGCGCGGAAATTGAAGAGCTGCCCATGCCCGACAGTATCGAGGACGCCTACGATGACCAGCGCCTGATTATGGCGGTTGAAGCGGCGGCGTTTCACGAGCCGATGTATCGCCAGCAGGCCGAGGACTACCAGCCTAAACTGCGCGCCATGCTGGCCGACGGCTTGCAGGTGGACGGCATCGTCTATGCCCGCGCCCTGGAACGCCGCCGCCGGTTCATTGAAGACATGGAGCAACTCTCCCAGCGTTGCGACGTGATGCTTACGCCGGCGACGCCGGCGCCGTCCCAGGCCGACCGCACCAACACCGGCGATCCTGCCTTCCAGGGGCCATGGACATCCTGCGGATTGCCGGCCATCACCCTTCCTTCGGGCCTAGCCGAATCCGGTTTGCCCCTGGGGATACAGCTGGTAGCGTCGCCATTCGCCGAGGCCCGATTGCTGGCGGCGGCAGCGTGGTGCGAGGCGGCGCTAGGGGTGACGCTGATGCCGCCGCTCTAACCAGCTAGGTTGGCAATGGGCGCCACCGCTAGACGCGCTGGCAACGCCAGCGGATTCTAGTGTAGGATGATGGTGCATCGTAACCGTAACCGCGAACGAGGAGTACCATAAATGGCTACCACCCGCAGCCGCCGTCTGGCCCGCCCGGTTTCCATCGTCGGCGCCGGCCTTTCCCAGTTCGGCGCGTATCCCGACAAGACCAGCCGAGACCTGTTCGTCGAGGCTTTCCAGGATATGCAGGAGAATATCGACACCGGCATATCCCCTCAGGACATCGAGGCCGGTTACCTGGGCAACTACTCCGCTGACCTTTTCGAGCACCAGGGCCACACCGCTCCCATCATGGCCGACTGGCTGGGGATGACGCCCACGCCGATGACCCGCATCGAGAACGCCTGCGCCAGCAGCGGCAGCGCCTTGCGCGAAGGCGTCATGGCCATCGCCAGCGGCATGTACGACGTGGTGCTGGTGGGCGGCGTGGAAAAGATGACGTCCCTGCCCACCGAGGGCGTGACCGACGTGCTGGCGTCGGCCGCCGACGGCCTTTATGAAGTGCCGGCCGGCTTGACTTTCCCCGGCATTTTCGGCGCCATCGCCAAGGCTCACATGGACCGCTATGAAACCAACCTGAACCACCTGCTCAAGGTTGGCGTCAAGAACCATGAAAACGGCAAGCTCAATCCCAAGGCCCAGTTCCAGCAGACCGTCCGCGACATGATGGAGCGGCGCAAAGCCCGGGCCGAGCAGCGCGGCGAACCCGTGCCAGATTGGGAGGATGAGCTGGACTTCCTCAACGACGCCCGCGCCAACCCGTGGATTGCCTGGCCCCTGCGTCTCTACGACTGCGCTCCCATCACTGATGGCGCGTCCTGCGTCCTGCTGGTAGCCAGCGAGATCGCCGGACAGTTCACCGACAAGCCGGTGCATATCGCCGGCATCGGGCAGGCCACCGGCCGGCCCTTGCACGACGCCGAGGAGCTGACCTCCCTGTCGGCGGCGAAGATCGCATCCGCCCAGGCTTACGAGATGGCGGGCATCACCCCCGAACAGGTTGGCGTGGCCGAGGTGCATGACTGCTTCACCATCGCCGAAATCGTCGCCAGCGAAGACCTCGGCTTTTTCGCTCCCGGCGAGGGGCCCCATGCCGTTGACGAAGGCCGTACCGCGCGTGACGGCGACCGCCCCATCAACACCAGCGGCGGCCTGAAAGCCAAGGGGCATCCGGTGGGAGCCAGTGGGGTGGCCCAGGTAATCGAGGTGTACAAGCAGCTTCGCGGAGAAGCCGGCGACCGCCAACTCGACAATCCCGACCTGGAGTTCGGTCTCACTCACAACGTAGGCGGCACTGGCGGCACCTGCGTCGTCAACGTGCTCCAGCGCGCCTAACCCCCACCGTCATTCCGGCGAAAGAACGTCACCCCGTACTTGATACGGGGCCGGAATCCAGTTGCACAGGGTGAAAACCGATGACCACCGATGCCGAATCTCGTCCGTTCAACGCCGCGTCGTTCTATGCCTTCCTCAAGGAGGGCAGGTTCATGGGCGTCCGATGCCGTGAGAATGGGAACATCTACGCCGAGGCCCGCCCCATGGACCCGGCGAGCCACAGCAGCGACATGGAGTGGCACGAACTGAGCGGGCGGGCCACTCTCAGCACCTTCACGTGCATATCCGTCGCCCCGGCCTCGCTGGAGGCCAAGGGCTACGGGCGCAACAACCCCTACTGCACGGGTATTGTGACGCTGGAGGAGGGGCCGCGCATTTCGGCGCGCATCGCCGGCGTGGACGCGGTCAACCCCCAGAACATTCGCACCGGCATGGCCCTGGTGTTGGACCTGTCCGAGATTGACCCGGACGATCCGGGGCTCGTGTTCCGGCCCGCATAATCTCGCCGTTCTGACCGACCGCTGACCAGTCATTGAATCTACGAAGGCCGGTCCGCCATGGCGGGCCGGGCCTCTTTCCAAGGCGAGCGCTCACACTGATCACCTGGCGGGAGAGACCCCCTTGCGTCAGGCTGCTCCGGCCTCCTTGCACACGTTGCACGTCTTGTCGTACCAAACGTAGGCGGAGTTGGGTTCGTGGTAAACCTCGAACAGTCCCACGCTGCGGTATTTGCGACAGTTAAAGCACAATTCGGTGTGATTCGGGTCCAGCTGGGACGGTATTCCCCGCTCTGCGCTGACGTACGTCTTTCTTATCTGGCGCTTTGAGAAAGGCAGGCGCTGGAGGAAGCGCTCTTCAAACTTCAGTTTCCACGCCTGACCGCCGGGCATGGGGCGGAACATCAAACTCTGCTCGTCGTCGGGCTGGCGCTCGCGGATGAACTCAATATAGTTTGCCACCCGCTGGTGCATCTTGCCGACCACTTCCTCGTAAGTATCCCCGATGGCAGGTATGTCCACCTCAAGACAGAACCCTTCCCACGTCTCGGGGTTGGCCTGGGTTCTCTTAATGTAGCAGGTTAGTTGTCGTGGTGTACTGTTCACGATACTCCCTGGGCGATGCCGGCCGGCATCGCCCTTTATAGATTTCCCTCTGCGGAGGACTGGTAGGAGATCCGGGATTAGTCCAGGCCGCGAGTGCCTACCCAGCCCGTTTCGGAGACGTCGATCATCTCACCGTTGGGACCTTCGTACTTGGTCTCTACGTTCTGGGTGCGCGGGCCGGTCATTCCGGCGTGGAGCGCGTGGTTGACCTCTGCCATGGGATGGGAGTTGGCGGCGAGCAGGCGCGCCTCGGTCTCCTCAAGGCTCTCGACCTCGAACCCGATGTGGTGGATGCCTTCCCAGTCCTTGCCGCGCTCGCCGGCCACGGCGTCGCTCTGGAAGTCCAGGATGGCCATGTTCACGTTGCCGTCGCTGAGCATATAGCCATTGGCGTTGGCGCTCTCCAGCTTGGCGACTTCACGCAGTCCGAAAACTTCCGAATAGAACTTCGCGGTCTTTTCGGCGTCGTTGGTGGCGATGGCGATGTGTTTGATCTGAGGCATTGCATCCCTCCTGCGGCCAAATGGCAAGGCCGGGTTGAATAATCGCTCCCGACGGGAGTTGATGCGCCAACAATACCACTTTTGCGACGGGCGGGCTAGTCTGCGCCTCCCCGGCGCCGGCTCAAACTACTGCCGGCTCAGCCCCGGTTCTGACCGGCGGACTCCCCGAACTGCCGGCCGAATAGGGTCGTGAGCAACGCGCTGACGATGGTTACGCCGAGGCACATATAGCCGATCCCCACGTAACCGATGCTCGCCAACAGCGCCCCAGCTATCGCAGCGCCCAGCATCCCGCCCGTCTGGTTGCTGAAACCCATGAGGCCCACTCCGGTGGCCTTGGACTCGCCGGAATACTCGGTGCTGGCGGCGATCAGGATCGGGAACGTCATGCTCAGCAGGCCGGAGCTGACCGTTGCTACGGCCACTGTTGCCCACAGTCCGAGGCCGACGGAAAAGAGCACCAGCCCGAGCGCTCCGCCGGCGATAGTGACAGCGGCGATGATGGCCACGCGATACTTCAGGTTCGCCGCGAATGACGCGCCGTAGTTGCCGACCGTTTGCCCGAGGGCGACTATCGCCAGGGGCAGGGCCACGAAGCCCACGCTCAGGCCGAAGGTATTTATGAGGTAAGCAGCAAAGTAAGAGATGGTCCCCCAGAAGGCGATACGCTGCGTCAGGTTCACGGCCACGGCCACGCGGAAAAACCGCATCGACACCAGCAACCGGTACCTGGAAAAGTATGCGAAATTCCGGACCCGCTCACTCCTTTCTTTGGGGAGCCACAGCCAGTTCGCCGCCAGTCCGGCCACGAGCACCGCGCCGTAAACAATGAAGGGCAGCCGCCAGCCGCCGACGTCAGCCAGCACCGCCACCAGCGGTACGCTGATGGCCGCCGCAATCCCTTGAATCCCCAATAATGCGCCCACCGCTCGGGCCCGCCGGGCCGGGGAGATGACATCGGCCACCGACCCCACGATGTTGGGAGGTATTACTCCACCACCCAGCCCGGTCAGGACCCGCAGCGCCAGCAGCGTCTCTAGGTTGGGCGCAATGGCACACGCCAGCATAGATATCGAGAGCACCGCCAGGCACACTATGGCCACGGGGCGGCGGCCAAATGAGTCGGACAAGGGGCCGGCCGATACTCCGGTAACCGCCCAGGCCGCGAAGGTTGCAGTGGCCAACTGGCCCGCCACCGCCACCGATATGTCCAGGTCGGTGGCGATCTCCACCAGGAGCGGCGGAATGATAAGGATAGAGCTTATCGTCGCAAAGACGGTGAGCCCAAGCACGGCCATAAACCACGCTTTGTTCACCTCCCTGCCGCCCGTCGCTGCGGTTTGCGTTGCTATTTTGTCCGTTCCTTTTTCGAGCGTTTGCCGCGATTACTTACGGGATGATAATAATGTCGCGCAGTTAGTATAGCGCAGTATGAAAGCGATGCCCAAAGGAGTTGATGCAATTGCACACTCATCCCACGCCGGCGGCGAAACTGATGTGGGCGACGCTTGACTGCCCTTCCGCTGACGTTACAATCGTTGCGAAATGAAGTCGGCAAATGTGATTTGAGGTGTATGCCATGCGTTTGGAGAACAAGGTAGCCCTGATCAGCGGCGGGTCCCGAGGGCAGGGGGCCGCCGAGGCGCGGCTATTTGCCGGCGAGGGCTGCAAGGTGGTCATCGGCGACGTGCTGGAAGAGGAAGGTCGGCAGCTGGAGGCTGAGATCAACGAAACCGGCGGCGAGTGCGTCTTCGTCCGCCTGGACGTCACCAGCGAGGACGAGTGGAACGCCGCCGTCAACACCGCCGTGGAGCGGTTCGGCAAGCTGGACATCCTGGTGAACAACGCCGGCATCTACCGGCAGGTGGGCATTGAGGACACCAGTGAAGAGCTGTGGGACAACATCTTCGACATCAACGCCAAGGGCGTGTTCCTGGGCACCAAGGCGGCCATACCGGAGATGCGAAAAGCCGGCGGCGGCTCCATCATCAACATCTCCAGCGTGGCCGGCCTGATAGGCAGCTGGCGCGCTCCGGCCTACGGGGCCACCAAGGGCGCGGTGCGGCTGTTCACCAAGTCCACGGCCATCCAGTATGCCGCCGAGGGCATTCGCTGCAACTCGGTGCATCCGGGTATCATCGAGACGCCCATGACTACGCCGACATTGCTGCGCGATGACGCGGCGCGGCAGGCGTCGCTGGACCGCACTCCCATCGGACGGGTCGGGCAAGCCGAGGACGTGGCCTGGGGCGTGCTGTTCCTGGCATCGGACGAGTCGTCCTTTATGACGGGCAGCGAGTTGGTGATTGACGGCGGGCTGTTCGCGCAGTAGGGGGTGTTTGCCATGCGACGCATTGGCCTAGCCGCGCTGCTGGCGGCTGGATTGGCGCTTTATGCGCTGGCGTCCCTGTCGGGGGCGGGGCCGGCCCACGCCTGCAGCTGCGCCCTTGCGCCCGGTTCGCCGGCCGAGGAGTTCGCGAAAGCGGACGCGGTATTCGCGGGAGTGGCGACTTCAGTAAAGGCCCGCCGCAAATTGCTCATCCTGCCGTCCAGCGCCGACCCGGTGATCGTGGAGTTCGAGGTGAGCCACGTTTGGAAGGGGCCGCAAGAGGAGACTCTCACAGTGAACACGGTACGCAGGGAATCCTCCTGTGGGTACGAGTTTCAGAAAGGCGAGCAGTACATCGTGTACGCCCGGAACGGCGAGACCGGGCTGTGCAATCGCACCATGCCCACCTGGCGGGCGTTTGCAGATTTCGAAGAGTTGGACGCCCCGTGGGAGCCGGAACGAATCCGAGTATTCTTGGTAGGTCAACACCGGGGCGGTGGCTGCATCCCGTTTGCTACCACAAGAATCAACGGCCCGGAACTGGGCGCACTGGCTCTTTTGGCCGGGGCCATCGGCTTGGGCATCCGCCGCCGACCTCGCCTATAATGTTGACGTGAAATGGTCATCGCCGGCACCTGTTCTCTCGTGCTGCCGGGGACATTTGGAGCAAAGTTATGGTCAGCAGAACCGCAAAGGCCCAAGTTGCTTACGAGGATGAGGTTGATGATCTCACCATTGACTACCCATCTTCCGACGGTGAACCCATGGCCGAATCCGAATGGCAGTACACGCCCCTGACCGAAACGGTCTCCACGCTGCGCGTTCGATACCACGGTCGCGATGACGCTTACGTCGGCGGCGATATGTTGATCTATTACCGGATGAACCGCAATGACGTTAGCGTCGCGCCCGACGTTTTCGTTGTCTTCGGCGCAACGGGAACCCATCCCCGGGACTCGTGGCTGGTGTGGCGCGAGGGCACAGCGCCGGACTTCATCATGGAGATTGCCTCTTCCCGCACCTGGCGGAGGGACGCCACTGAAAAGCGCCGCATCTACGCTGACATGGGCGTCACGGAGTATGTGCGCTTTGACCCCACCGGAAACTACTTCACGCCGGCTCTCGTATTAGAAACGCTGGAAGGGACGGAATACCGGGAGCAATCCCTAACCACGGACGATGCGGGAAACCTGCGCGGCCACAGCGCCGTACTGGAATTGGAAATCTGCGTAACGCCGGCGCTGGAACTGCGGCTCTACGACCCGACGGTCGGGGAATGGCTGCGTACCCATCAAGAGACCGAGGCAGCCCGACTGGCCGCCGAAGCCGAAATCGTCCGGCTCCGCGAGCAGCTGGCACAACTGCGACAGCAACCATAATAGCGAGGTATTGACAAAATGCGACTGGAAAACAAGGTGGCTTTCATCAGCGGCGGCGCCCGGGGCATGGGCGCGACCGAGGCTAAGATGTTCTCTCAAGAGGGCTGCAAGGTGGTCATCGGCGACCTGCGGGACGAACTGGGACGGCAGGTGGAGGCGGAAATCAACGAACTTGGCGGCGAGTGCCTGTATGTCCACCTGGACGTGACCGACGAGCAGTCGTGGAAGGATGCCATCACCGCCACGGTGGGGCGGTTCGGCAAGCTGGACATCCTGGTGAACAACGCCGGGATATACCGGCCGGAGACGGTGGAAAACACCACTATGGAGAACTGGGACACCACTATGGGCGTGAACGCCAAGGGCGTGTTCCTGGGCACCAAGGCGGCGATCCCCGAGCTTAGGCGGAACGGCGGCGGCTCCATCGTCAACATCTCCAGCGTGGCCGGGCTGGTGGGCAACCACATCTCCTCGGCCTATACTGCGTCAAAAGGCGCGGTGCGTCTGTTCACCAAATCGACAGCCATCCAGCACGCCGCCGACGGCATCCGCTGCAACAGCGTACATCCGGGCACCATCGAGACCGACATGACCGCCGACCTGCTGGCCGCCGGCGGACGGGAGGATCGTCTGAACCGGACCCCGCTGGGCCGGCTGGGTCAGGCTGAGGACATCGCCTACGGCGTGCTGTTCCTGGCGTCCGACGAGGCGTCCTTCATGACCGGGAGCGAGTTGGTGATTGACGGCGGGCGAACGGCTATGTAGTTGGAGCACCGGGTAGGGCGAATAATCATTCGCCCCTACAAACCGCTCGACGCTCTATAGGTTATGGGGATATTTTCCGGCAGGTTCGTCCTGCTGCAATGCCGGCTGCCTGAGGCGAATCCCTACGTCCGCCTCCAGCACGCGGTGTTCCACGTGCTGGAGGCGGACAGCGGCGGGGCGGCGCGGGTGGTGGACTTCACCATCTTCGGGCTGGTGCTGTTCAGCGCGGTCAACCTGGCGGTGGGCAACACGCAACTGGAGTTCTTCTTCATCAGCGTGTTCGCCGCCGAGTACCTCATCCGGCTGTGGTGCATCGTCTGGCACCGAAGCTACCGGGGCGGCGGCTGGAAGGCTCGGCTGCGCTACGCCACCACCAACGCGGCGGCGATCATCGACTTCATCGCCATCTGGCCTACGCTGGTGGTGATGATCGTATTCGGCGAGGTCGAGGTGCTGCCCATTTTCCGCCTCATTTCCCGGCTGATAATGACAGGGCGGCGGTTCCCCGCCATGCGGCTCATGGGACGGGTGATGCTGCGGTCAGCGTCGCAGCTCATCAGCGTGCTGGTGACCCTCAGCGTGTTCTGGCTGGCGGCGGGCTACCTGATGCACTCGGCCGAGACCAACCTGCCCAACGGCAACCACGAGCAGTTCGGCAACATCGGGGAGTCGCTATGGGCGTCGGTGGTGATCCTGACCACCCTGCCGTCGCTGGAAGTGGTGCCGGGCACGCTGGTGGGCCGCGTGATTGCCGGCTTCATCGCGCTGCTGGGCATCGGTCTCTTCGCTCTCCCCGCCGGCATCCTCACGTCCAACTTCATGGAAGCCATCCAGCAGGCCCGCGCAACTGCCGGCCAGGTGGAGCTGAGCGTCTGCCGGGTGCAGAGCGCAAGGCAGCGGCGGCAGTCGCGGTGGCCGCTGGCGCAGGACCAGCCTGGAGGTAGATAGCCGGCCGCCATGCTACAATGACCGTCAACCCAAGAGCTTGCCATTGAGATGTAGCCGTGACGCCATGGGCATCGTCAGAAGCGGGATTTTCAGGATTGGGGCTGCAACCCGGCCATGACTGCTAATGCTGACATGGCCGTGCCTGGCGTCGGGTCTCCGGCAGTTGATGAGTACGCCGTACTCTTCGCCGAGGTTTTGCGCCGGCACAACCAGGGCCATTCCGAGACGGACATCAGGAGCGCCGTCAGGGATTTCATCCTGGGCGCTGAGCTGGCCCGGCCCGCCGAGGTGAATCAGGAGGAATCTCCCACCGAAGGAGCGTTGACCTCGGTTGACATGGTGGTTCGCGAGACTTTTATCGAGTTCAAGCGCAACCTGTTCAGCGGCTCCGTAGTCAACCCCGCCTACATCAAGCAGCTGGACGGCTACCTGGCGGAGGCCGTCGCGAAGGGGCGCGGCATCAAAACCGGCCTATTGACCGACGGCAAGCGGTGGATTTTGCGCTCCATCGGCGATGCGAGGGGCGACGCGGCCACGGAACTGCTGACCCCGCCCATCCAGGTTTTTGAAACGCCTCAACAGGGCCTGCGGCTGTACGAATGGCTGCGGGACGTAGCCCTCACCGAGCAGGCTTATGACATCGCCCCGACCCGGGAGAACCTGGGCCGCTACTTCGGCGATGCCAGCGTCGCCACCAACCAGAACCTGGCAACGCTGCGCTGGATGTACGACCAGCGCCGGGAGCTGAACACCGTCCGGGTGAAGCGGCGGTTGTGGGGCGACCTGCTGCGGGCGGCCCTGGGCGAGGTTGCCGGAACCCCCGACGAACTGGACGACCTGTTTGTCCGCCATACCTACCTCAGCGCCGTTATCGGCATGGCGGTGCAGGCGTCCTTCGGCATCAACATATATGACCTGGCGGCGCAGCAGCCCAGCGATTTGCTGAAGGGCGAAAGGCTGAAAGCGGCCACCGGGCTGAGCGGCATCATCGAGTCGGACTTCTTTGCCTGGCCCACCGAAGTATCCGGCGGCGACGGTTTCATCCGCAGCCTCGCGCAACTGGTATCCCGTTTCGACTGGCGCGGCGCGCCGCCCGACATTGCCGCCAATCTCTACCAAACCGTGATCCCCGCCGACGAGCGCCGGCAGCTTGGCGAGTATTACACCCCCGACTGGCTGGCCCGGGCCATGGTGCGCGAGCTGATTACCGACCCTCTCAAACAGCGCGTCCTGGACCCGGCCTGCGGCTCCGGAACGTTCATCGTGGAAGCAGTGGCGCACTTTATGGACGCCGCCGGCAAGTCCAACCTGGAGCCGAAAGAGGTTCTGGACCGGCTGCGCAGCGCCATTGTCGGCATCGATGTGCACCCGGCGGCGGTACACCTGGCACGGGCGGCCTGGGCCATTGCGGCCAAGCCTGCCATCAACGCGGTAGTGGCAGCCGGCTACGATGCCTCCGGCTCGGTGCCAGTCTTTTTGGGGGACGCGCTACAGCTGGGCTACCGTACTGGCGATATGTTCGCCGAGGACATTGTGAGCATCGAGACGCGGTTGGAGGAGTTGGGCAGGGTGATACTGGCGTTCCCGATGACACTGGTGGAACAGGCCAACACCTTTGACTCGATGATGAGCCAGGTGGCGGGCGACATCGAGCAGGGCGACGACCCGATGCTGGCCCTGGATGACCATGGCATCACCGACGCAAGCGAGCGGGCCACCTTGGCAGATAGCATCAAAACGTTGCAACGGCTGCACCGCGAGGGGCGCAACCACATTTGGGCCTATTACACTCGCAATATGGTGCGGCCGGTGGCTATCAGTCGCGGCAAGGTGGACGTGGTGATCGGCAATCCGCCGTGGCTGAACTACAACCAGACGGCCAGTATTTTACGAGAAGAACTGAGAGACCAGAGTTGGCGGCAGTACGGCATCTGGCAGGGCGGACGTTACGCCAGTAATCAGGATGTGGCCGGACTATTCTTCACCCGTAGCGTTGACCTGTACCTCAAAGACGGCGGCGTTATCGGCATGGTGCTGCCCCACAGCGCGTTGCAATCGGGCCAGTATGCCAAATGGCGCACTGGCAAGTGGGAGCGTCATCCATTGACGCCTAAAGGCAATCTCAGCAAGAAGGTGGAGCGTACGCTGGCGGCTGATTTCAGCTACAAGTCGGCGTGGGACTTGGAGCGGTTGGAACCCAACACATTCTTTCCAGTAGCGTCGTGCGTGGCCTTTGCGAAGCGGGCGGGCGAGAACTCTGAATCCGCTATTGCTTTGGCCAGCACGGTGGAACGGTGGGAAGGTGAAACCGACACCGACGAAGTGCGGCGGGTGTCCAGCGGGATAACGGATACCTCGTTGAGCGGGGATTCACCTTACGCTGACTACGCCCGACAGGGAGCGCCAATTCGCCCGCGTCGGCTGTTCTTTGTCGATGAAACGGAAAACACTGCCTTTGTGCAAGCGGGTCAAACAATCACCGTCAACCCACGCCGCGGCTCACAGGACAAGGCACCATGGCGAGATTTGGACTTGACAGCTATTATGGAACAGACGATTGAAAGCCGACACATCCATGACGTGTACTTGAACGAGTCATTAGTTCCGTATGCCATCTTGGAACCGCTCAAAGCTGTGCTACCAGTAAAGCGAGACGAATACCGGATACCATTTGACGTCGACGGGCCGGGCGGCATAAGGCTGGGTGGGCTGGAACGTCTGATGCGTGGACGTTGGCGGACTATCAACCGGATGTGGAAAGACAATAAAGCGGCGGCCAACAAACTAAATCTCCTCGACAACTTGGACCACTACGGCAAACTCTCGTCCCAACTGGAAGGTCATCAACGGCCCCATAGCAGACCGATTCGGATTATTCAATCGGAAGCAGGTGTACCGACAGCGGCAATCCTGGCGGACAATGATGCAGTGATTGACGAAACTTTGTACTGGATTACTTGCCGAAATATGCTGGAGGCTTACTATCTACTCGCCATCATCAATAGCGATGCGCTGTACGACGCAGTGCAGCCGTTGATGGCCAAGGGACAGTTCGGGGCACGCCATTTGCACAAGCAGCTGTGGAAGTTACCGATACCGGAGTTTGACCTCGCCAACGCGCTGCATCAGAAAGTTGCCCGCGCGGGCGCGGCGGCGTCGTTGGGGGCGTCGGAACGGCTGACGTCGCTGCGAGCGGAACGGGGCACCCGGCTCACCGTAACCATTGCCCGGCGGGAATTGCGGGCGTGGCTGCGGAACTCCGAGGAGGGCGCGGCGGTGGAGGGGGTGGTAAAATCACTGTTGCTGGCTGGCAACGGTTAGGCCCTGCTGGATTCCGGCTTTCGCCGGAATGACGGATAAAACTCAAAGCGACAACAGGACCCAGGCGCGCGTAATTCGAGGTATCCGATGGCTGACCCGCAACATCTCGAGTGGCTGCTGGAAGGCGCGGCGGCTTGGAACAAGCGGCGGGAAAGCGTCAAATTTGTGCCGGATCTTTCCGAGGCCAACCTCAGTGAAGCAGAACTGAGGGGAGCAAACCTCAGCGGTGCCTACCTGTACGGGGCCAATCTTGCGGGGGCCGACTTGTCCGGGACGAACTGTTCCGGGGCCGACTTGGCCTATGCGAATATAACCGGCGCCCGTCTGCTTGGGGCCGACTTCAGCGACGCCGACCTCAGTGGGATTGATTTCACCGGCGTGGACCTGGCCGAGGTCAACTTCCAGGGGGCGAATCTGGCCGGCGCGCAGCCCCCGTCAATGATGCTCCATCCCTACCACACGCCGCCGAAGCATCTGCTGGGCCCGGTTGACTATACCAAAATCATCACCATTGAGCGGGATAAGCGATTCGGAAAGCCCTGCATCCGCGGTATGCGCATCACGGTGGGCGACGTGCTGCAATACTTCGCCTCGGGTATGTCGGAGGAGGAAATCCTGAACGATTTCCCGTACTTGACCCACGAAGACATCCTGGCGTGCTTCGCTTTTGCCGCTGCGCAGGAACGGCGGGCGCTGCCGATTCGGACGTCATCGTGAGATTGCTGTTCAACCGTAACCTGTCTCCCCGTCTCAAAGGGATGCTGTTAGACCTTTATCCTGATTCGCTCCATGTTGCGGATTTAGCAATGGAAACCGCCGCTGACACCGTAATCTGGAGCTATGCCGCAGCGCGTGATGATCTTGTAATCGTCACCAAAGATGCAGACTACCGGGACCTAAGCATGGCGCGTGGTCAACCGCCAAAAGTGATTTTGATCCGACTCGGTAATTGCCCCACTGCGCAGGTAGCCGAGTTGCTTCGGCAGCGCTGCGATGAACTACTAGCCTTCTATCGAGACGAGCAGGCCGCACTGCTGGAATTGCCCTGAATCCGCCCGTGCTCTAATAGGAACCGGCATTCAGCCGTTGACCCGCACCGTAGCTGTTTCCACCAAGCAGCCTTGCGGTTCCCAATCCTGCCTTATCTGCTCCTTGTCTTCGACTTCTTCCGCGCAGGACGTCCTACTTTCTCCAAAAAAAGCTCGATGGCGCCTTGGATCATGTACAAAGCCTCGTCCCAATCATCGCCCTCACTGGCGCAACCAGGCAGGGCGGGCACAAAGACACTATAGCCGGGTTCGTCAGGGCCGGACACCAGCACCACCTCGAACTCCTCGGCTTGCGGCATTGCGTCGTCTTTCGGCAACTCCGACTGGCCGGTTCGCGCAACCATAGCGGCATCCTCCAAAGTTGCGGCGCGTAGGGGCGAATAATTATTCGCCCCTACATCGTTCCCAATGGATTCCGTCCCCGTATCATGTACGGGGTGACGTTCTTGCGCCGGAATGACGGTGAGGCGGAACGTCAGCCCGCTTACCGCCCCATGGCATAGCCGTCCCGCCGCAGGTCGGCACCGCCGAAGAGGGCGCCGCGCTCCCGGTCAATCTCGATGGCGCAGAGGGAGCCCATGCGCGGGGTCCATTCGTTCCACACGTCCACGTCGTGGCCGCGCTTGCGCAGTTCGTCCACCACCGACGGGTCGATGCGGGACTCGACCCCGACCAGGCCGGGCCGGTAGGCGTGGGGCCAGAAGGAGTTGGGGAAGCTCCACGTTGAGGCGCGGGGCTGCTCGATGGCCTGCTGCACGTTCATGCCGAACTCGGCCACGTTGAGGAACAGCTGCACCATGGACTGGGGCTGCACGTCGCCGCCCGGCGTGCCGAAGGGCAGCCAGGGCTTGCCGTCCCGGAAGGCCATGGCCGGGTTGGGCGTCAGGCGAGGACGCTTGCCGGGAGCCAGGCTGCTGGGATGGCCCTCGTCCAGCCAGTTCTGGGAGCCGCGTGCCGACGCCATGAAGCCCAGGCCGGGGATGATCGGCGCGCCGCCGAAGCCGTCGCTGGGCGTGGCGGAGAAGGCATTGCCCCAGCGGTCCACGGCGCAGATGTAAGAGGTGTCGGCGGACAGCGGGCCGGCCACCGCCTCGGGCTTACGAGCAGCGCGGCCAGTGCCCGACTGGAACTCCCACGGATCGCCGGCGTCGGGCATTTCGGGGTTGGCCCGGCGGGGGTCGATCTCGCGGCGGCGCAGGTCAGCGTACTCCCGGGAGAGCAGGCCGGCTATGGGCACGTCCACAAAGTCGGGGTCGCCGTACCAGGCGTGGCGGTCGGCGAAGGCCAGTTTCAGCGCCTCCAGCACGGTGTGGATGTAGTCCGCCGAGTTGTGGCCCATGCCCTGCAGGTCGCAGCCCTCCAGGATGCGCAGGGCATGGAGGTTCATCGGCCCCTGGCACCACGGGCCGCAGGCGTAAACGTCGATGCTATCGCCCGCGGAGTTCCGGTAGTCGATCATCGGCGGGGCGTCCACGCCCACGGAGAAGTCGGCTAGGTCCTGCATAGATAGCCAACCGCCCCGGCTGCGGTGGAAGGCCACCATCTCCTCGGCGATGTCGCCCTTGTAGAAGAGGTCTCGCGCCGCCTCGATTGCAGACTCGCGGCCCGGTCCGGCGGCGGCGCGCTCGGCGTCGATCATACGCTGGAAGGTGCGGGCCAGGTCGGACTGCACCAGCAGGTTACCTACGCCCAGGGCCTTGCCCTTAGGATAGAAAATCTCCATGGTGCTGGTCCACTGGCTGGTGTCGCCCTCGTCCAGGATGATGTTGTCGCCGCTGCTCACCAGGGCGCGGTGCAGCGTGGCCGGGATGGGGAAACCGCCGGCGGCCAACTCCAGGGCCGGCGTTACCACCTGCTCGAAGGTCATGGTGCCGTAGCGACTGAGAGCAGTGAGCCAGGCGTCGGGCGCGGCCGGCGTCACGGTGCGCATCACGCCGTGGGGCATATCGCCGTTGTGCTCGCGGCGGAAGTAGTCGATGGACGCCTCGGCCGGCCAGCGGCCCAGACCACTGATTTCCTTGGTATCGCCGCGGGCGGCGTGGTGGATGATGATGGGCGCGACGCCGCCGAAGCTGGTGTACTGGGGCAGCGTTACGTTGATGGCGATGCCGGCCGCCACGCCGGCGTCAATGGCGTTGCCGCCCTGCTCCAGGATGCGGTAGCCGGCCGCCGTGGCGAGATAGTGGCCGGTGCTGATCATGTGGCTCACGCCGCCAACCAGGGGGCGATAACTGTTGAGTCCCAATGCCATAATAGTTGACCTCCGCAGCGGAGCTGCGTTCAAAGATTTTGCGAGATTGCCACCCCCGTATCAAGTACGGGGTCGCAATGACGGCGTGGTGATATTGTCCGGCAGTATAGCATCGATGTTGGGGTTGCCAGTTGGGGAGCCGCATTCCTGCGGCGGTTATGGTCATCGGATGTGCCGCCGGCCCTGCTATAATCCCGCAATGGTAGAGCCGGGAGAATTCAGGCGAAGGCGCGAGCGGCGGGACGACGCCGACCCGGCCAGCGACGGCTCGGCCAATGCGGAGCGTCGGGAGCGGCAGTCGGGGCTGCGGCGAATCCTCCGGGAGCGGTTCCCCGAGCGGGCCAGAAGTGATCTGCTGCCGGCGCTGCATTTTTTGCAGCATGAGCACGGCTACTTGCCGGAGTGGGCCTTGCAAGTGGTGGGCTGGCACCTGCGAGTGCCGGCGTCGGAGGTATATGGGTCGGCCACATCGTACTCGGAGCTGCGGCTTGATACGCCGCCGGCGCTGGCCGTCACCGTTTGCACGGGATTGGCCTGCTGGCTGGCCGGCAGTGACGAGCTGTTGGCGTCAGCGCGGAAAACGGGAGAGGAAAGCTCGGGCGTCGGAACCACTGCCTGCGCCTTTCTCTGCGGTGTTGCGCCGGCGGTCAGCGTCAACGGGCGGTGGTGGGGACGCATGAACACGGGTCGTTTGGCGGCGGTTATCGCAGAGGCCAGCCAATGACAGAGGTCGATAGCCTGGCAACCTGGGCGGCTATGGCTATTGCGGCGCGCCATCGCATCGCCGGATCAGGCAACCCTGCTCGGGTGATGGTCCAATGGGGGCACTGCAGCCAGGCGGTGGGCGCGGATGTATTGTACCGGCGACTGACCGAAGCGCTTTCGCATCGGCGGGATGTCGCGGTGATTGCAACCGGCTGCGACGGCGCGTGTTTCGCGGCCACGCAAGTGGTGGCGGAACGAAACGACGGAACCGTGCGTTTCTTCGACCGGGTTGGCGCAAGCGATGACCTGTCTGCTATCGTCGCGTCGGTAGATGGAGACGGACCAGAAGACCGGGCGCGTCCGTCGCCAGCCCTGGAGGCTTTTTTCGCGCCCCAGCACATCGCGCTGATGGAAGGAGTTGGCGGCATCAATCCACGTTCGCTGGACGAATACCTGACCGCAGGCGGCTACGAAGGTTGGGCCACGGCTCTGTCTATGACTCCTGAGGCCGTCATCCAACTGGTCCTGGACGCTGGCCTGCTGGGACGCGGCGGCGCCTATTTCCCGGCAGCGAGGAAGTGGCAGGCGGCCCGGCGGGTTAGCGCGGCTCATCGCCACCTGGTGGTGAACGCTGAGGAGGGCGAGCCAGGTCTGTTCAAAGACCGCCATCTTATGGAGGGCAACCCCCACCGCATCATCGAGGGCGCCCTGATCGCTGCCTACGCCGCCGGCGCGGACCGCGTAGTGATTTACATCAACGCGGAGGCGGACCTGTCGGCGGAACGGCTGTCGGCGGCGGTGGCTGACACCGATGCCGCAGATCTCTTCGGTCCAAAGGCCCTGGGCAGCGAATTCGGATGCACTGTCGAAGTGCGTCGCGGCGCCGGCGGCTACGTTTGCGGCGAGGAGACCACGTTACTGAACACTATCGAAGGGCGGCGGCGAGAGCCGCGGCTCCGTCCCCCATTCCCCACCGACGCGGGACTGTACGGCGAGCCGACAGTGATCAACAACGCCGAAACCCTGTGCAACGTGCCGGGAATTCTCACCGGCGGCGTGCGCCGTTTCGCGTCCATTGGACTGAACGAGGCCAGGGGGACGCGGCTGGTGTCGCTCAGCGGCGCAGTGCTGCGACCCGGGTTGGCAGAGGTTCCCCTGGGGACGACGGTACGGCAGGTGATTGAGCAGGTCGGCGGGGGGACGCCTGATGGACGGCGTATCGGCTTCGCGGTAGTGGGTGGGCCATCCAGCGGCATCCTGCCCGCGGCGGAGTTGGACGTACCGCTGCGTCCCGGGGTGCTGCACTCCAGCGGCGTGGTGATGGGCGCCGGTGGCATCACAGTGTTCGATGATCTGGCGTCGCCGGCGGCGGTGGCGCTGCGTCTGGCCGAGTACAACGCCGCCGAGTCCTGCGGCAAATGCACTCCCTGCCGCGAGGGAACGCCGCGCATTGTGGAGGCGTTGGCCCGAGTGGCGTCCGGCGACGGGCAGGCGTCGGATATTCAGGATCTCCGAGACCTTTCGGAAATTGTGGGGGCGGCATCGCTCTGTGGTCTGGGCCAAATGGCGGGTAATCCGGTGAACAGCCTGCTGCACTTCTACTCGCATGAGTTTAGGGATCAGTAGCGGTTCAAAGTTGAGAGTAGTATCTGGGCCCCGACCCGTCATTCCGGCGAAAGCCGGAATCCAGGAAGCCCAGGGTAAGCGACGTTGTGGTCTGGAGACGTTTCTGGATTCCGGCTCAAGGCCGGAATGACGACGTAAGGCGGCGGTTGACCACCGATTGCCGTGGGTTTAGACTGATTTCATTATGAATTGCTGCGGCGAAATCGCTCCTGGACGGGCGTTGCGCGAGGGCGGAAAATCCGCCCTTTTTGTTTGTCCGCATCACACCCGGCCGGCCGTAGGACGGGTATGCGCTCGTTAGGCCAGCGACTGCTCGCCGAGGTGGTGGGCACTGCTTTTCTGCTGATGGCGGTGGTGGGCAGCGGGATCATGGCGCAACGGCTCAGCCCGAACGACGTCGGATTGCAGTTGCTGGAAAACGCGGTGGCGACGGCCTTCGCGCTGATGGCTCTCATCTGGGCATTCGGCCCGGTGTCGGGAGGCCATTTCAACCCGGCGGTAACGATAGCCGACGTAGTATTGCAGGGCCGGCCCGTCAAGGAAGGTGTCGCCTACATTGGGGCGCAGATCGGCGGCGGCATCATCGGGACCATCCTGGCCAACCTGATGTTCGCCTTGCCGCCGGTTAACTGGTCAACGAAAGTTCGTAGCGGCCCGGACCAGTGGCTGGCGGAAGTCATCGCCACCCTGGGCTTGCTGTCCGTCATTTTCCTCATGCCCCGCAGCCGGTCCGCGCTCATCGCCGTATCGGTGGGAGCTTACATTGGAGCGGCCTACTTCTTCACGTCGTCCACCAGCTTCGCCAATCCGGCGGTGACAGTGGCGCGGATGTTCTCGGACACCTTCGCCGGCATCTATCCCGGTTCCGCGCCGCTGTTTATCGTCATGCAGCTGGCTGGGGCGGGTTTGGCGATAGGGTTAGTATGGGCACTGAGAGAGCGGTAGGGGGCGAATAATTATTCGCCCCTACACGTTTTAGGTTCGGGGACGTAAATCCACCCTTCCAGCCGAGCGTCAGGAAGTTCGTCCTCAGTAGGGTGATGAAAGCGAGCGGGAGCAAGGGCCCACGCTGCCGCACCCACCGCCGCAACAACCGCATCCAGGCAATCGTCGTTTCCTCGGCAGTCGCTTTGTACATCAGACAGGTTGTCGATACCCACCCCGGATTTGGCGGCCAAAGAGACCAGGATTTCGTCGCGCAGTTGCCGGGCACGCTGACCCTTTTTGTACCCTTTGTACGGCAAACCAACGGACCTGAGAAATGCGCCCGGCATTAGCTCCAACAGTGTGACGGCCTCCGCCGGAGCGCCGCTAGGCTTTAGAGGAGGGACGTGCCAGCGACGAGGTTGCTCTATATGCCAACGATGCAGCAACCCGATGCCGTGGTAGGTCATGGGCAGCATATTAGGGTTCACGCTGTGCAACGGCGAATAGCTTTCCCGATGATATTTCAGGTCGCCGGCACGCCTGGGTTCACCGTGCTCGGCGACGAATCGGTTGCGTTGGCCGATAAAGTCGTCGATGCCCATCGCCGCGACGACATCCCAGAGATCGGGCATGGCGCGGCAAAGGGAGACCACGCCCAGGTGTTCGGCAAAACGCCGTGGCACGCCAAAGGGGAAATCGAGGGCAGCCACAGCGGGAGTTGGGATTGACGGAAGCAAGTCGCCAAGTTCGGCACGACGTATTCTCTGGACGCTGTCCAAAGAAAGCGTCCCCTTGCCGTCCAGCCGCCCGCGCGCGATCCAAGTGTTGGTGTCGGAGCGCGCGCCGCTGAAATCGACGCCGATGATGGTGGGCTGAGCGCTCATGCGGATGCGAACGACGGACCGGGGCTTCAGGGTTCGCAGAAGGGGAGGTTGAGCCGGTACAGGTCGCTGATATGCACACCTCTCCAGTTCCCGGGCATACAGCCGCGCAGTGGGTTTCCGCCGAGAAAAATCGTTCCCGAGTTGGTCAATTTGTCCAACTCCGGCGGTATGGCGCCGGTGAAATGGTTGTCGCTCAGACCCAAATAGTCCAGGTTGGTCAGGTCTCCCAGTTCAGGCGGTATTTCGCCGCTCAATTGGTTGTCGCTGAGATCCAGAAGGCCCAGGTTGATCAGGTTGCACAGATCCGGCGGCAAGGAGCCGCCGAAATGGTTGCCACTGAGGTCCAGAACGCGCAGGCTGGTCATGGCGAATAGCTCCGGGAGTATGACACCGTGCAACTGGTTATCCCTAATCTCCAGGGCTGTCAAGTTGGTCAGGTTGCCCAAAGCCGCGGGTATGACGCCGCTCAACTGATTGTCACCAAGGTATAAATCGGCCAAGCCGGTCAGATTGCCCAACTCGGACGGTATGGAGCCGCTCAACTGATTATCATAGAGGAACAACTCGTCCAAATTGGCAAGATTGCCCAGTTCCGGCGGGACCTCACCGTACAATTTATTGCTGTGAAGCCACAGCCGGGTGAGATTGGTCAAGTTGCCCAGTTCCGGGGGTATCTTGCCGCTCAACCGGTTCTGGCTGAGACCCAACCACTTAAGGTTGGTCAAGCGCCCCAGCTCCGGCGGTATCTCCCCGCTCAACCAGTTATTAACCAGTATCACTTGCTCCAGGTTTGACAGGTCGCCCAGCTCCGGTGGAATTTCCCCGCTCAACTGGTTGCTCCCGAGGTTCAGCTTTACGACACGATTGTCGGCGCCCACGGTTACACCATACCACTTGCCGATTGGGGCCTCAGTCAGCCAGTTGGTGTTGTCGTTCCAGTTGGGGCCGTCGGTGGCGTTGTAGAACGCGACCAGCGTGGCGCCGTCCCCGGTGAGCCCCGGTGGTCCATCGGCCGGCGTCGCATCCAATTGGTCGCAGAAGGGCAGAGCAAGCAGGGACAAATCTCGGACGTGCGCATTTCGCAGACGTTCCGGTATGCACCCGGCCAGCGAATTCTCTCCCAGGCTCAGCCATCTCAGACTGGAGAGGCCGTGCAGCTCCGGAGGTATGTTTCCGCACAACCGATTGTTGTCGAGGGCCAGCCGCCACACGTTGCTGAGGTTGCCCAGTTCCGGGGGTATCGCCCCGCTCAGTCCGTTATCGTCGAGGAGCAGCTCTTCCAGACTGGTGAGGTTGCCCAGTTCTGGGGGTATCGGGCCGCTCAGCCGGTTTCCGCTGAAGGACAGTGCTTTGAGATTGACAAGCTTGCCCAGCTCCGGGGGCACCGGGCCGCTCAACTGGTTATGGCCGAGACCCAACTCGGTCAGGTTAGCAAGGGCACCCAGTTCCGGCGGTACGGGGCCAGTCAACTGATTGTCCCATAATTCCAGGATTCTCAGGTTGGCAAGGTTGCCAAATTCCGGCGGTATCGTGCCGGTCAACTGGTTATCGCCGAGACCCAACTCGGTCAGGTTAGTAAGGGCACCCAGTTCCGGCGGTATCGTGCCGCTCAACTGATTACCCCAGATCACCAACTCGGTCAGCTTGGTCAGGTTGCCCAGTTCCGGCGGCAGTGGGCCGCTGAACCAGTTATTGTGGAGAATAAGCCGGTTGATACTGGTTAGGTTGCCTAGTTCCGGCGGTATCGGCCCGCTTAGCTTGTTATTGCCCAGCCACAATAAGGTTAGATTGGTAAGGCTGCCCAACTCCGGCGGTATCTCACCGCTCAACCAGGTAGAGCCGAGACGCAACGTGGCGAGATTGGCAAGGTTGCCCAGTTCCGGCGGTATGGCGCCATACAGTTTGGTGCTGTTGAGCGATAGTTCGGTGAGGTTGGTCAGGTTGCCGAACTCCGGCGGTATCTTCCCGCTCAAATCGTAGTTCCAAGCGAGGCTCAGCGCGGTCAAATTGGTAAGGTCGCCCAACTCCGGAGGCATCTTCCCGCTCAATTCATTGCTTTCGAGCATCAGACTCTCCAAATTGACGAGGCTGCCCAGCTCAGGAGGTATGGCGCCGCGCAACTCATTTCTTCTGAGGGACAACCTTTCCAGGTTGGCGAGGCTGCCCAGTTCGGGCGGTATCGTACCGTCCAAGCGGTTGTTTTGGAGTTCCAGCGCAACGACATCGCCTTCCGCGTTTGTGGTCACGCCGTACCATTCACCAACCGGCGCGTCGGTCAGCCAGTTTGTGTTGTCGCTCCAGTACCTGCCGTCGGTGGCATTGTAGAGTGCGGCCAAGACAGCCGCGTCTCCTTCCCAGAGTGGGGGGTCTGACGTTGTTGCGGCGGAAGCATCCGATGCTGGTCCAGCGTAGCCGGCCAGGATTATCGCCATGCAGAGCAATGATGCCAAGCACATGGTTCGGTGGGATGGCACGACGGATAGTCGCGCGGCTCCTCTGAGAAACGTCGGCGCATGGGTGAACATCATGGGCAGCTCCGGCGGAGGGGACGGGGTTGGTTGATATGGCAACGGGATTGCCGCGCCGCTGCGCTCCTCGCAATGACAAGCCCGAAATTACCACAGGTTGCGCGGGGGAACAAAACGGTTAGAATACTGGCGGGCGGATGTTAACACACTGCCGTTGACACTATTGCAACTGGATTCCGGCTTTCGCCGGAATGACGGTATGTGAATGGAAGGAGCCAAGCGAATATGGATTACACCAAGCGACGGGAGCGGTATCGCGCCGTTCTGGCCGGCGATGTCTGTGTGCATCCCGGTTCCGTTTTTGACCCGATTTCGGCGCGGGCCGCCGAGGATCTGGGGTTCGAGGTCGGCATGTTCGCCGGCTCCATCGCCAGCGGGACGGTGCTGGGTGCGCCGGACTACGTGGTGCTGACCCTCAGCGAGTTCGCCGAGCAGATCTACCGCATCTGCCGGGCCGGCCAGTTGCCCCTGATGGTGGACGCCGACCACGGCTACGGCAACGCCCTCAGCGTGAAGCGCACCGTCGAGGAGCTGGAAGCCTCCGGCGTTGCCGCGCTGACCATTGAAGACACCGTGCTGCCCATGCAGTTCGGCGGCGGCGCCAGGTTCATATCCCTGGAAGAGGGCGTAGGCAAGATGAAGGCCGCCCTGTCCGGTCGCACCGACCCCAACCTGGTGGTCGCCGGCCGCACCAGCAGCCTGGCCGAGGGACTGGACGAGTGCCTGCGGCGGGTCAAAGCCTACGAGGCGGCCGGTGTCGATGCCATCTTCCTGGCCGGCGCCAGCACCAGGGAACAGGTTGCGGCAGTGAACGCCGAGCTGAACATTCCGCTGCTGCTGGGCGGCGCCGGCGGCGAGCTGTCGGACAAGGTATGGCTGGGCGAGAACGGCGTGCGTGTGGCCCTGCAGGGGCATCTGCCCTTCCAGGCAGCCATCAAGGCGGTGTACGACACGCTGAAGGCGTTGCGCGACGGCGTTGCGCCGGCCGACCTGCGGGACACGCTGGCGTCAGCCGACCTCATTGCCCAGGTCACCCGCAAGGACGATTACGACCAGCAGATTGCCGATTATTTGCGGTAGTTGAGGTATGAGGTTAACCGGGGCGCCCACCAGGGACGCCCCTACACGAAACACTACCATCACGGAGGAATATCATCATGGCATTCGTTTGCAACCACCTGCACCTGCGCAGCGAAGATCCCGACAACGCCGCCAAGTTCTACGTGGACAACTTCGGCGCGGAAATCGTCTCCACGCGGCCGCTGGCCAACACCGTGTCCCACCAGTTGGAGCTCAACGGCCAGCCCCTGCTGACCGTATCCGGCGAGGCTGAGGGTGAGAACGCCGTCCCCGGCTCCACCCACCCGCGCTTCGGCCTGGACCACTTTGGTTTCCAGACCGATGACATCCAGGCGGCATTTCAGAATTTCAAGGCCAACGGAGCCAACATCATCTGCGAACCGTGGACCATGCCTTCAGGGTCCCAGGTAATGTTCGTGGAAGCGCCGGACAAGGTCAGCTTGGAGATTATCCAGCGGCCTGACTAGGGGCAACGCAGTTACTCCAGCGCATCGGGGCGTCCGCAAAGGGCGCCCCAATTTTTGCCGATGCTATAATCCCGTCATATACCGATACCCAGCAATACCGGATGGTGGCTGAAATGGCAACCGGAACGACAACTGCGCTGCCCGCGCGTCGGATATTCACCGCGGATGAATATTTCGCCATGGGGGAAGCCGGCATCCTGACCAGGGGGGACGGGATTGAGCTGCTAGACGGCGAGCTGTTCTGCAAGTACGACGGCCGGCGTCGGCGGTTCACGGTGGAGGAATACCACAAGATGGCCGAGGTGGGCATCCTCGCGCCGGACGAGCGGGTTGAGCTGCTGGATGGGGAGATAATCACCATGCCGCCAATGGGTGACTGGCACGCTGCTTGCATTACCGACTTTGACGAACTGCTACAGGAATCGATAGGAAGGCGGGCAACCAAACGTATTCAAATGCCATTGTGGTTGAGCGACAATTACGCGCCGGAACCGGACCTGATGCTGCTGCGCCGGCGCTCCGATTCATACAGGTCAGGCACTCCGCGTCCTGGTGACGTGCTGCTGGTGATTGAAGTGGCCGATTCTACCGCAGATTATGACCGGCGACACAAACTGCCGGCTTACGCTCGCTTTGGCGTTCCCGAAGTGTGGTTGGCGGTCAGGGAGGAGCATCACGTTGAGGTTCACGCCGAACCTGTGGACGGGATTTATACCCGTGTCGAGACGGTCGGGATGGAGGGGGTTCTCACGCCGACCGCATTCCCGGATGTTGTCATTCCGGTGAGCGACGTTATATCGGAGTAGTCACAAGCCGGCGAAGAAGTCGGCGGGCACGGTTTCGCCTTCGGCCACCGGCGGAATCGCGCGGATGAAGTGCTCGATGCCGATTACCGAAGCGGCCACCTCCCGAGGGACGCGCTCGTAGGGCCAGTCGGGCTGCAGCTGGGTGAAGTGGCGCTTGATGCAGGCCATCTTGGCGTCCAGGCCGTCGGAGGCATCCACGGTGAGGCTGATGGTTTCGGGGTCGGCGCCGTCGTTGACCCGGTCCGCCGGAGGCATGGGAAAGTCCACGCCGGCGGCCTGAAGCGTTTCAGCCATATGGACGCGGAAGCCGCGGGGACGCACGCTGTAAAACAGCCGGTCGGTCTGGTGCGGCTGAATGCCGATGGCCATGTGGTGCGGGAAGGCGGTTTCGTCGGCGGCCAGTCTGAAAGCGGTGGTGGCGTGCTTGCAGATGGCGATGTGGTCCGGATGGCCGTAGAGACCGTCCATGCCGAAGGTGAGGATAACCTGCGGCTTGAAACGGCGGATTTCAAAGACCAGCCGAGCCACCACCTCGTGCTCATCGGCCTGCACGAAGGCTTGGGGATGGTGATTGTCGTCCCAGCCGGCCATTCCGGAGTCGCGATAGCCCAGGACCTCGTGGGATTCGATGCCCAGCTCCTTGACCGCCTCCGCCAGTTCGCCGCGACGCACTTCACCTATGGTCTCGCGCGTGGCAGAGCCCGGTTGCCGGATTTCGCCCAGCTCGCCGGAGGTGGTCGTGATCAGGCGCGCGGTCACGCCGCGAGCGGTGTGCATAGCGATGGTCCCGCCGACGGGAAACGCTTCGTCGTCAGGATGGGCGAAGAGGATTAGGAGGCGGTGGTCGGGCATTTGAGCAACTCTTTCCGTCATTCCGGCTGCAGGTCTCGAGGTGGGATTTGGTACCGGTGAACTTGGTCGGCATAGGCTTGCCTGGCGGCGATTTCGTTCATTTCGACGGCGGCGCAGGCGTCGGAGCGGTAGGCGGGGGGACGGAGGCCATTTGCGGACATTTTCCGTTTATCTGACGGAGCCGGAATGGATTATTGGGCAACGATGACAGGTTCCGGCAGCACATATATCCAGCCGCCGGGCCTGGTCCTGGTGAGCGGCAGCGGGTGATTGTCCTTGACGTTAATCAATCTGTCGACGCCAAACGGTTCTTCAAGGTGTTGCATACGCACCACACAGAGCAGGTTGCGGCTGATGCCGTCCTCGGGTACGTTGTACAAGCCACCTTCAGTGGGCTGGTAATCTGCGATGCGCTTCAAGATTCTCTCCCGACGATCGTTTGGAATGGATGTTTTGTCTTCCCAACGGATGATATCAGCAGTGTAGTGTACGTGCTGCAAGTCGTTGGTGGTGGATGTGTATAACCGGACTGGATCGAACTTGTCCGGGGGATTATCGCGGAGGTAAGCTATGGCAGCCTCTGCATAGGGTTGCAGGTAGAGCTGAAGTTCGGGGCGCGTGGAATGAACACGCGCAATGTCCCGGAGCACATCCTCATAGATGCCGTTCATATAGACTGCTTGGGACCGCATTGCTTCCTCCGATGGCCGGTTTTGGCTTGGTCATTATCGGTATTGCTGATGTTGTTAAGGTGAGGCGAGCGTCCGGCGGTTTCGGGTGTGCCAAATAAATCTGCTATTCAACTCACATCGCAGAGATCTCAACTGGCGGGTGCGAGGTTAACGGCCAAAGAGCGCGCGGCGCACCTCGGCCCGGGGCAAGCCAAGCTGTTCGGCTACTTCGGCTATTATTCTCCCCAATGTACCTACTTTAACTTGACGGTGGCGAGGAATGGTGACGCTGTATTCTACGCTGTCAAGCTCGGTAGTTACCGTCATATGACTTCCCTGCTGGCGGACGAGCCGGTAACCATAATGTCGGTGCAGCAACCGGGCCAGGTCGTCGCCCGACAGGTCGCGCGGCAGTGTCATACGGCGATAACCTCGTCTTTGACCAGATGCAGCCTGATTATTCCGGGGCCGTCGGCGTCGGCGAAGTGGCAGGCAACGGCGTCCTTGACCATTGCCTTGAGGTCAGCCCAATCCTCGCCTTGCGTGAAAATGGGGTAGCCGAGGGCGCGGGCGTCGTAGCCGCCCTCGACGGCTTCGGTCACTTCAAAGATTATTTCGCGTGACGTCATTCTCGGCTCTCCAATGCCATGGCGTTGCTGGTTTGGTAGGGGCGAATAATCATTCGCCCCTACGGATGCCATGGTTACTGGTCCAGCACTTCCAGCACTTCCAGGATGATCCCCTGGGGGCCCTCGAAGAACATCACGCGCCGGCCGCCGCCGACAGTGGTTTCTTCCAGCACCTTGGCCCCGCTGTCCTTCAGGTCCTGCATGGTGCCTTCGATGTCGGTGGTGTCGATGGCGATGTGCTCGAACCCGTAGTTCTGGGGGTGGGTCTGGGTGGCGATGTGGTCGGTTACGTTGAGGGGCAGGCCGTGCAAGTCCAGCCGGAATCCGCCGTTGGCAGCCTCGGACGTCACCGTGGCGCCCAGGTTCTGTACATACCAGTCAGCGGTGGCCTTGGGGTCGGGAGTCTTGAGATGGACGTGGTTGAGTGAGAATGCCATGGTGGTAAACCCTCCTTGCTACAACAGTCCCGTCATTCCGGCGAAAGCCGGAATCCAGCGTCTTCTATGGACTCCGGCTTTCGCCAGAGTGACAGCCTATATTTGTGCCGATTGTAACATAACGCGCCGACCGACCCGCGCGGTGATATACTTGCGCCGAATTTGTTCCTGGAGGCGTTATTGATGCTGGCATTTCTGGGAGGAACCGGGCCGGAAGGAAAAGGTTTGGCGCTGCGGCTGGCCATGGCCGGCGAATCGGTGGTGATCGGTTCGCGGGACGCCGGGCGGGCCCAGGAGGCGGCGGACGAGCTGTTGGAGCTGGCGCCGGGCACGATCATCTCCGGCGCGGTGAACCCGGAAGCGGCGGCCCAGGCCGACGTGGTGTTCCTCACTATGCCCTACAACGGTATGTCTCCCACCATTAACGGCGTTGGCGAAGCGTTGAACGGCAAAACGGTGGTGACGGTTATCGCTCCCATGAGGTTCGAGCGAGGCGTCGGGGCCGTCGCCGAGGACGTACCCGCCGGATCGGCGGCCGAGGAGGCCCAGGCCGCCGCTCCTGAATCGCGCGTGGTGGCAGCCTTCCAGAACGTGTCCGCCGAGGAACTGTTGAAGCCCGGCGTCACGCTGGACGAGGACGTGGTCATCTGCGCCGATGACGCGGATGCCAAGCAGGTGGTTGTTGACCTGACGCGGAAGATCCCCAACCTGCGCCCAGTGGATGCCGGCGCTCTCTACAACGCCAAGTACGTGGAGCAGATTACTCCGCTGCTCGTTAACATTAACCGCATTCACCGGACCCATTCGGGCGTGCGGATTACCGGAGTATAACAACAAACCGAAATGACAATAGACTGAACCTTACCAGTACAGGAGGAGACTAACATGCCACGAGCTACACTTGACCTGCAGAACGCCGCCGACCTGTCCGCCGTGGGTGGGCAGTGGAAATGCGCCAATGGGTTCGTGCCCGGTCAACCCAACGAGGGTGTAGAAAGCGAGGCGGAAGGTTCGCCATGCCGACTGCCCGACTATGACGACTCCGGTTGGGACGCCTGCGAGGACCTGGGCGCCTGGCGCCGGCGCGGCGTGTCCTTCATTTGGTATCGCATCAAGGCGACGCTGCCGGAAACGGTGGGAGGGCGGTCCATCGAAGGGGCGCGTTGTCTGTTCGAGTCGTGCATCGACGACTACGGCGAGATCTGGATCAACGGCGAGTGCGACCGGGAGCGGGCGACGGTGCAGGGGTTCAACGTTCCGCAGCGGGTGGTGGTGTCCGCAACACCCCAGGCCGGAGACGAGGTGACCATCGCCATCCTGGCGATGAACGGGCCGCTGGCGGCGCCGGGGGGAGCCGTGTTCGTGCGTTACGCTACGCTGGCCTTTGAATGGCGAGAGGAAGGGTACTGAGGCATCGCAACTGAACCCCAGCGAATGTAGGGGCGAATGATTATTCGCCCCTACGTCGTTGCCGTCGGCTGTTCACACCAGCCAGTCGTCTTCTTCCTCGCCGTCTCCGGCCTCATCTCCGTCGTTGGTGACCACCTGACCAGGGTTGTGCGTGTAGCCCTGAGCCTCCAGTTCCGTGCGGATCGTTGAGGCGAATTCGGCGGGCGCGCGGCTGGCCGGCAGCGTGATCTCCACTTTGCCGCCGCTGACGATGATCTCACCGGGATCCTCGCGGGCCAGTTCCACACTGACCGACTCGCGGTGGATGCCGAAGTCGTCGGTGACCGAGAAGACGACGGCCATGTCCTCCATTGTGATGATGGTTATGTTGTCGTTGTCGTCAGGCATTGAGGTTCCTCTGGATTGAGTCTGGATTCCCGCTTTCGCGGGAATGACGAATTATCAGTCCTGCGGAGGCCATTCGGTGCCGCCCTCGGCGGGACGGTCGGCGGGAGACAGCGCCATGCCGTCGGCCACCACCTGCTGGAACTCGTTGAGGATCACTGCGCCCCATTCTGCGGCTTTGCTGACGCGATGAGCGGTGCGGCGGCCTCGAGCCTGCTGCCGGCTTTCGGCTTCGTCGCTGATGGCTACCGCCGCCTGGGCTACCATCTCGTCCATGGCGTCGATGGCTGGAACCAGGGAGCGGGCCGTCTCAATAAAGCGGGCGATTTCTCCCATGTCATCGTCGAACACCACGAAGACGGGCACGGTGCCGGCCCGGTGTTCGGGCAGGAAACTGTTGGTCAGTTCAAGCTCGTCGTCGCGGTTGAAGACGCTGAGGCGGATGTTATTGCTGGCGTCGGCCAACTTGAGGATGGCCGGAGTGGTGGACATGGCGTCGCCGCACCAGTCGGAGGTGAAAACGGCCAGGTTCACCGGCTGTTCCAGTCCGCCAAAGTAGTCCAGCACGTTGGCCGGAATTTCCACGCCGGCGTGGATCTGTTGGAACGGGTCCTTGTTCACCTTGATGATGTCGATGTACTGGTCGGTGGTCATGCCCTGTGCGAACTTCTCTGCTGATAGTGCCATTGCGCGCCTCCTGGATTCCGGCCCCGTATCAAGTACGGGGTGACGTTCTTTCGCCGGAATGGCGATTTGATGGAGCGACGGGTGTCGTCTTTTGCCGCTGTGGGCGGCCGATGCTACAATCGTGGCGATATATTACCAGCCCGGCGCGGGTTTGAACGGAGCTGCTGTTGACTACCGAACGAGGTGGAGTGTACCTGAAATACGCCCTGTTCTGCCGGGAAACCGAGGAGGGGGACGGAGACGACCTGAGTTTCAGGGGAGTCATTGACCTGGTGGACATCGCGCTGCCCGAGGAGCCGCCCGGCGGCGACGGCCCCCGAGTGCTCGCGGAGGTGGACGCCCAACTGGCCTTCTGCATCGCCGGCGCCACCGCCGGGGAGCACACGCTGGAGGTGACCATCCGCGCTCCCGGCGCCAGCCTGTCCAGCCCGCCGCCCCAGGCCGTCACCTGGGATGAAGGCATCTTCTTCCAACGCTGGATCAAACCCTTCCGCATCCCGGTAACCCGCCTGGGCCGCCACGTGGCCGCCATCGCTTTCGATGGGATGCCGTTGGGAGAAGCGAGTTTCCTGGTGCGGCTGAAGCCGTGAGCGGAGCGGCGGCTCTGTTAGAATGGCGGTAGGATTTGGACCGGGAGGTGGAACATGGACTGTGGAACCTTTTCTAACTTGTTCGCCCGTTTCGCCTGCATTATGAACAACACCAGGGTGGACGAATACTTCGGGTTTGGTGTTCTGGTGGTCATCGGGTTGGGTGGGATGGCCGTTCTGGTCCATACGCTTATTAAGTACTGGAATGTAGAACCTACTGAGTAGCCACTTGGTGCGGCGCCAGCCGGAGCGAAGCAAGCACAAGGCTTCTTGTGGATGCCATTTTGGCGCAAGTAGCAGCATGGGGTTTGGGCTTTGCGCTGCTCAACCTGTTAATCACCGTCGATAAAATCTTGCGAGACCCCGATCAGCCCAAGTTCACCAAGCGATTGGTTATCGCTGGCGCCGCTATTTTGATGTCTTACGCATTTGTCATTGGCGGATTTGCCCTGGGTCTGCTGTTCGGCGGTGGCGAACAAGCGCTGCTGACCGGATAGTATCGGCGCGAGCACCGACTTTGGGTTCAAAAATCTGGAAGAATAAACATGAAATGGCTTATGACCGGCCTGCTGCTGGCGCTTATTACCGTCGTTATCGCAGTGGGCGGCATTGGCATGGCGCAGGCTCAGGGTGTCACTCCGCCGGCGCCCACCGGCCTTGTCGCCGTCAATGGCCCCAACCCCGGCGAGGCGCTGCTCTCCTGGAACGCGGTTGCCGACGCCGCTTTCTATCGCATCGGCTGGGTGGCCTTTCCCGATTACGAGGCTAAGGTGGCGGCCGGTCACGACTGGCTGGAAGCGTTTCACTTCTTGGACGCGGCCAACACCGGCCAAACACAATGGGCACTAACGCGGCTGTCGCCGGGCGTACAATATTACTTCATCATCGCCAGCAACGACGCGCGCAATGGGACCCCACAGTACGGCGAATGGTCCGAACCGCTGACGCTGAACGACGACACTTCTTCCTGTCCAACCGCTCCAACCGCCGTTCCAGACATTGACTATGACGCTGACGATGACGGGCTGATTGAAGTGTCCAACCTGGCGCAGCTGAACGCCATGCGCTGGGATTTGGATGGCGACGGGTCCACCAGCAACCCCGGCTCCGGTTATGCCCACGCATTCCCCAACGCCGCCCCCGACATGGGCTGCCCCAGCGAAGGTTGCATCGGCTACGAGCTCTCCGCCAATCTGGACTTTGACACCAACGGCAGTGGCGACGCCGACGCCGGCGATGCCTACTGGAATGATGGCGGCGGCTGGGATCCCATTGGCGACGGCGATTTCGGATTCAATGCCACGTTTGACGGCAATGGATATACCATCTCCAACCTGTACATACACCGGCCTACGCGGTGGTATGTTGGCCTCATTGGGAGCCTGGGTGCGGGCAACGGCGTCGTCAATAATATCGGATTGATTGCTGCGAATGTGACCGGTGGACAAATCGTTGGCGGGTTGATCGGCTACAGCGATAATAGCTTAATTGCCAATTCCTGGGTTACGGGAACTGTGTCGGGAGATGTTAGCGTCGGCGGCCTTATTGGAGGAACCGGTTTCGGCGATGTGGTAGTTGACAGCCATTCTCATGCCATCGTATCTGGTCAACGTTTTGGGGTTGGCGGCCTGATTGGTGGCAGTGGCGGTCACATCACTGGCAGCTACGCTACCGGGGATGTGCTCGGAACCAGCTTTTGGATTGGTGGTTTGGTTGGGATGAGTCAACTTCATCCCTATGGGCATAATCAAGTCGCCATCAGCGCCAGCTACGCCACCGGCAACGTGATTGGTACTGAGGATGTCGGAGGATTGGTAGGTTTGAATTATATAGGCATCATCACTGACGCTTACGCTGCGGGCGATGTGCGGGGGGCTGGTAATGTGGGCGGATTGGTTGGGGATAATGGATGGGGTGGGGATTACCAGGCAACAATCAACAACAGTTACGCAATCGGTAGGGTTACAGGAGATGAAAACGTGGGTGGACTGGCAGGTTCCAACGACGGCGCAATCACCGCCTGCTATTGGGATGTCCAAACTACCGGGCAGCCGGCAGGTCCCGGCGTCGCCGCCGGGCAGACTACCCGTGCCCTGCAAGCGCCCACTAGTGCCACAGGCATCTACGCTACCTGGAATCCAGCGTGGTGGGACTTCGGTACGTCCAGCCAGTATCCGGTGCTGAAATACGGCCGGCTGGACCCGGCGGCGCAGCGGTAGGCAAGCAAACCGAGACAGCCAGAATGAATGAGGGAACCTTGGGTACTTTATGCGCAGCGGCGATACCGTCGTTGTTCTGCTCTGCGGCGACGATAAGGACCACCAGCAAGCGGTTGGTCATAATGACGATGGCGTAGCGGCCAATCATCACTCGTTCCTGTCGCCGCTGGCACACGCCATCCAACCCGACCTCCATCGGTGCTATCATACGCCCCACGGAAACAACGCCCCGGAGGTACGAACAGATGCAGGTTGTCAGGATTTACACGGGCGAGGACGGCGAGTCCCACATTGAGGATATGGAGTTGCCCTTTGAGCAGATGGGACACGCCTTGCGGACGAAGCTGCAGGAGGCCATCGGCGTTCAGTTCAGCAGCCTGAAGCCCACCCAGTTGGTGGATTTTCACACCGCTCCCCGGCGTCAGTACGTCATCACCCTGCAAGGGCAGGTGGAGATTGGCCTGGGTGACGGCACCAAGCGCATTTTCAACGTGGGCGATATTGAGTTGTGTGAAGACCTGACCGGGCGAGGCCATACCACCCGCAGCGTCGGCGACGTGGACCGGGTCAGCGTCCAGATCCCGCTGACCGACCAAACGCCGGGCGGCGGGCTGGGGGTGTAGGAATATACTTCAACGATGTAGGGGCGAATAATTATTCGCCCCTACGCACGTTTCACGATTGAGGAGGCCATCATGCCCACCGCACCGCTCGCCGACAACCTTGAAATGTACTATGACGACGACAACTTCACCGACCCGTGGCGCGACCCGGCGACGGTGGAGACCATCGTGCTCCATCACGGCAACGCCAAGAACGGCCGGCTCTGGTACGCCTGGCCGCCCTTGCTGGCGCGGCAATACCGCGTGATCCGGGTAGATGCTCGCGGCTTTGGCCGCTCCACCGTGCCGGCGCCGGACAGCTACGACTGGTCCCTGGAGGGCTTTGCCGGCGACCTGCGGAACCTGCTGGACTACCTCGAAATAGACAAGGCGCATCTCATCGGCGAGACCATCGGTGGCACCATCGCCCTGCAATTCGCATACCAATACCCCGAACGGCTGCACACGGTCACCACCTGCACGTCGCCGTACAACTTCACCGGCGTGGATACCTATCAGAACTACTACCGCCTGGTCGCCGAGGAGGGCGTTGAGGGTTGGGCGCGGGCCACGGGAGGCCGTCGCGTCAGTGCCGACGACGCGCCGGAACATCACGAGTGGTACATTCAGCAGATGGGCCAGACCGCCCGCCACGTGGTTCTGGAAACCCTGGCCTATCTCGGCACGCAGAACCTGTCCGACAAGCTGCCCACCATCCAGACCCCGGCCCTGGCCATGGTCGGCGAACTCAGCGAGGGCGACATACCCGACCGGGCCCAGGGTCAGGCCGACCTGATGCCCAACTGCACGCTGGCCCGCGTCCCCGGCGCCGGCGGCTACGTGCAGCACTCGGCGCCGGAAAAATGCGTGCTGGCGTGGCAGGAGTTCGTGGGGACGGTGCACCAGCCGGCGTAAGTAGGGGCGACGCATGCGTCGCCCTTACGGTCATGCGTCGGGTCGGCGGCGGTTAGAACAGTGACTTGGACTGCCCGCCGTCCACGTTGATGCACGCGCCGGTGATCAGGCTGGCCCGGTCCGATGCCAGGAAGGCGACGGTTTCGCCGATGGGTTCCGGCCAGCCGAACTTGCCCATGGGCAGGTTGCGGTCGATGAACTCGGACACCACCTCGGGGGTGTTGTTTTGCTGGAAACGGTCCCAGGTGCTGCCGGGGAAGTCGATGCTGCCGGGTGCCACGCAGTTGACCAGCACGCCGGTCTGCGCCAGTTGCAGGGCCAGGTGCTTGGAGAAGGCGATCATCCCCGCCTTGCCGGTCATATAGTCCACCGACCCGCCGTGTTCCCGCCCGTAGATGGACGCGATGTTGATGACGCGGCCCCAGCCCTGAGCCTGCATGTGAGGCAGCGCCAGCTTGGTCATCCGAACCGCCGAGATGAGGTTGACCTCCAGGCCCTCCAGGAACTGCTCCATGGAGGTCTCGTCGAACAGCACCGAGCCGCGCCGGCCGCCCACGTTGTTCACCAGGATGTCGGCCGCGCCCAGGGCATCGGTGGTCTCCTGGAGGAACCGGGCCGCGTCATCGGGGTTGGTCACGTCGGCCTGGCTGCCGTTGGCCTTGATGCCCAGGCCGGCCAACTCCTCCGCCGTCCGTTTCACCTGATCGCCGTCCCGTCCGCAGATGGCCACGGCGCAGCCTTCGTGTCCCAGCGCCAGAGCGCACTGCCGGCCCAGCCCCCGGCTGCCGCCGGTGATCATCGCTACCTTTCCGTTGAGGGTCAAATCCATGGGATCGCCTCCCTTTCGAATATTTGGAATGCGGGGATTATAGCGGGTTGGCAGTTGCGGTGTTCCGAACCGTGAACTCCAGCAGATTATCCGTCCGGTCGTACAGTATTCGCCAGCGGTCTATGATGTCGCGGCCCAGCAAAGAATGGAGCCGGTTTACGCTGTGCCTCGGGTCCGGAGCCGGCTTTGCGATGCGCACGCCAATCTCGTAGCTGCGAACTTCCCTTGCTTCGCCGTCCACGAATTCCAGGACGGCCGGCTCCAGGAAATACGTGGCAGTACCACCCACCCCATCAGACGGAACCGGGCGTTCCAGCGAGTCGAAGGGAATCAGCGCCGGCGTCCCGTCTCGCGGGTGGATACACGTCGCATACGCTCCGGTGTCAACCAGGAAAATTACGCTCCTGGTTACATTGAACCGAGGCAGCGTCAGGAAACCTTCCACAAAAGGCCATCCGGCCGGTTCAAATCCCCCTCGAATCATAGTATTACCGGCCTTGGGTTGGTATCCAAAAACTCTATGAAAACATTGGCACCCCGCAGGCCCTTTTCATCCAGAACCGTGAGGAGTTCTTCCATTGAGCCGGCGGCGAACAATTCACCACCGGGCGCAACCGCCACCCACTGGTCGGGATATTGCTTTTTCAATGCGGGGGCTTCCCGCCACGTCCACTCGGCCAGTTTCCGGTACTCCAACATCAACGCGATTTTGGCCTCGGTGTCATCATCCTTCAGGTTGCGGGTCAAATCCATGGGATTGCCTCCCCTTCGTTATGATTGGGAATGGTAGTGATTATAGCGGCTTGCCGTTTGTGGCGGGCAAGCGATTGAAACGACAGCCGCGCAAGGGCTATGATGCCTCGACCATAGGGGATACGAATCATGCCCAGGCCACGACGAAACCAAAACGCCACTCTGCCCGGCAACGGAGGACGGGAAGTCATTCGTGAGGAAGCGGTCAACACGTTCCTCGCCCAACTGCTCCGCGACCAGGGCATCTCCGCCCGCGCCGAGCGGCGCAACCGCAACGCTACTCCCGACGTCCACGTTACCCTGAAGACCGGCGACACCGTGCTGCTGGAATGCAAGTGGGAGGATTCCGTCAGCCTGTTGGAAAACCAACTGGACGCTCGATTGCAGCAGTTCCCCGACGCATTGGGCATTATCGGCGTCCTCTACCCAGAAGGTCTGAAGTACCTGGACGATACTCGCGAAGGGCTGGAGAACGCCGGCGACCTGGAATGGTGGTTCCATGGCACCAGAGGCGAACCGGCCGCAACACGTAGTCCCCGCTTTGGTTCTCCCGCCGACATTGCCGACCACTTGCGCGTATTGCCGTTGGAACTGGAGGGGACTGACCGCGTTGCCGCCGCCGCCGCCGTCATCGAGCACGCCGTGGAACAATCGGCGGATAAGCTCGCCACCCACGCCCGAATCGCCCGCCGGGTCCGGGACATCATCGCCCAGACCGACCAGGAAAGTGACCGCGCCAAGGCCCTGCGCATCGGCTGCCTGGTGATATTCAACGCTTTGGCTTTTCACCTGCGGCTCACTACCGCAGACGATGACGTGCCCACCGTTGCGGAAGCGTGGCACGACGGCATCCCCGGCCTTTTCCGCGCCTGGCGTTATATCTGCGACAACATTGATTACGTCCCTGTTTTCGACCTGGCCGCCAGCATCCTGGACATTCTCATCGACGGCCCGACCGACTTGCATGAGCCGGTGCTTTCCCCTCTGCTCAAAGCCATTGCGGACACCAGCCGGCTGGAAGGACACGACCTGTCCGGCCGGCTGTTCCACACGCTGCTCACCGACGCCAAATTCACCGGGGCTTATTACACCTCCGTTCCGGCGGCGACGCTGCTCACTCGGCTGGTATTCCACAACTGGCCGGCCGGCGTGGACTGGAATGACCACGAGTTTCCCGCGTCCCTCAACGTGGCCGATATTGCCTGCGGCACCGGCACCCTGCTGATGGCCGTGGCCGCGGAGGCGGAACGACGCCATACCGAGGCCGGCGGCCGGAACGTCGCCGCCCTGCACAAGGCCATGGTCGAACAGGCCCTGCACGGATATGACGTTCAACTGTCCGCGGTGCATTTCGCTGCTACCAGCTTGGCGATGCTGAACCCCGACATCCAGTTTGACCGCATGAACCTCTACGTGATGCCGCTGGGAGCCGACGGCGACGATGTATCTTTAGGCTCGCTGGACTTTTTGGGGGAATCGCAAGCGGCAGTCCAATTTGCGCTCTCCCCCGCTGACACGGGCGCCGGCGGCAGAACGATGCGCGAAGCCGGCCGCGTGTATGGCGGCGGCCCCAATGGAGCCCAACAGGAAGAACTCGCCACGCTGCCGGAGCTGGACCTGGCGATTATGAACCTGCCCTTTACCCGCTCCGTAGGGGGCAATTTGCTGTTCGGCAGTCTGCCCGCTACCGACCGCCGCAAGTTGCAAAACGAGCTTTCTCGCCGCCTCAAGTCGCGGCAAGCTACGGCAACCGCCGGCCTCGGCGCCGCTTTTGTGGCCGCGGCGTCCCCCAAGCTGCGCCCCGGTGAAGGACGCCTGGCCCTGGTGCTGCCGGCCACCGTTTGCACCGGCCCATCCTGGCAGCAAACCCGTTCCTTGATCGAGCGCGATTTCAACCTGGATATGGTTATCGTATCTCACGACCCGAAGCGCTGGAACTTTTCTGACAGCACCGACCTGTCCGAAGCTTTGCTGATCGCCACCCGACGCCGGCCGTCCAGCGGCAACGCAGATGGCCACCGCACCACTTTCGTCAGCCTGTGGCAAAACCCCGACGGCGTGCTGGACGCCCACCGCACCGCCCAAGCCATCGCCGACACCGCACCGGCCAACCTGGAATCGACCGGCGCCGCGCTGGTAGAGTTTGACGGCCGGCACGTCGGCGAACTGGTGTCAATCCCGGAGTCGAGACTGGTCGGCGGCAAGTGGGCCGGCGTCCAATTCGCCCGCGCCGATTTGACTCGCGCTGCCTTGCGCCTGCTTGACGACGGCGAAGTGTGGGTTCCCGGCGAGTCAGCCGTAGGCCGAATTTCCCTCTGTCCGCTGGCCGAACTTGGGGAGATTGGCCCTGACGTAAGAGATGTTAGGGACGGATTTGAACCAACGGACAGCATAACGGCCTATCCGATGGTGGAAAATCACGATACCGATGTCAGAAAGGGCATGACTGCTGAACCGAACAAATACTTGGCACCATTGGTAGAACCCCGTCCGGGTCGCCGCCTCAAATCTGTTGAAACGCTATGGCCAAAGGCTGGGCGTTTGCTTATAGCCGAGCGTTTACGGCTGAACACGGCCCGAGTTGTATCAATGCGCTCCGATTTAGCGGTGTTGTCTAACGTTTGGTGGCCAGTTGCGGTCAATGACAGTCTGCATGACAAGGCTATTGCAGTGTGGCTTAACAGCAGTATCGGATTGCTAGGTTTGCTGGCAACCCGCAATACCACCATGGGTGCTTGGATAAAGTTGAAAAAGGCCGATTTGGCCGAGATGCCGGTTCTGGATGCACGCGCCATCGCCCCGGAGCAGTTGCAAGCTCTGTCGCAGTTGTTCGACGACGTTGCCGATGCGGAGTTTGAGCGTCTGCCGGCGATGGTCGAATGCGCGGCCCGCCGCCGCCTGGACGACGGCCTTTCCGATATATTGGGGCTGCCCAACCTGGACGGGCTGCGCCGGCTGCTGGCGTCGGAGCCGGTAGTGGCAAACCGGCGGTTGTAGGCGGCGCAGGCCTGGCTTTATGTAGGTGGCGGCAACCCAACGCTCCACATGAGGACTCTCCGCTGGTTACACGCTATAATCAATTCATGGGGTACTGGAAAGATTTGCAGAGGATTTTCTACCGTGTAGCACTTGCGGGGACTATTTTCATCGGCTCATTAGTGGTGTCAGCAGTACTGGTTTTGTCCGGCATAGGATTGGAATGGTTGGTTGGATTGTCCCTCGAGAAGGATTCCGTTCCTCATCAGGTTATCTCGGTGGTGCTGGATGTATCTCTGGTTAGTGCTGCCGTGGTCGTTTCCGTATGCGGCGCTGTGATAGTGGCCGCAGAAGCTGTAGTCTCGACTAAAAATTTCCTCTCCCGCGCGAGGGATTGACCGATGTACTGCGAAATTTGGGCTACTGTGCGCCGGGGAAGTCCGATTGAGTTCCTGCCGCTGCTGTACGGTATTGGCATAGGGCTAATCATTGGGTTGAGTGTGTTATCCACGGAGTCCATGGAGGTGGCTACGGGTTTGGGTATAGCGACGTCGGTGTCCTTTTCTTTGGGGGGGTGGTTGGGCGTCAAACTGTCGCTCCTGATAATGCGTGTTTTCAGAGTATGGGTCCTTTCGCTGAACAAACGGATTGAAGCTTTGGAGTTGAGCCTTGGGGAGGAAGTGCGCCAGGCGGGCGGTGTAAGGACGGTTGGATTAGAGAAGGTATCCGGACGGACCGTTGTATGGCAGCTCTGCGTCTTCCTCGTGCCGACAGGCATTCCGATGGTGGCCATCGGAGCCGTTTTAGCGGTCATTGATTTTCGGGTGGATATCTGCGGTGCGATAGCTTACGTCTCGCCTTTGCTGGTAGGGTTCGGGTTTGCCATCGTGGGTCTTGCCGGCCAGTGCCTTTACCTGTGGAATGTAGCGCGTCTTGTAGCGCGTTTGGAGCGTCATCTAGACCCCGCTGCATTCGTGGTTCCGGTTGCTTTGCAAGCGTATCGTCTGGAACACGCCATTAACAGCGTGAGTTCCGTTGTGTGCAAGCTGGCCGGTGTCCGCCGCCCCCGTCTAACGCCTGCAAACCCCCGATTACGATAAAACCGTAGGCGGACCCTACGGCGTATCCTGCTTCTGACAGTCTTTCCAGCGCCCCACGATCCTGCTACCCATGTACAATGACGGCCCCGGAGGTTCCCCATGACCACCACCGCCAATACGAACACCAGCGCCGGCTCCAAGACGCCAAAATCGCCGGACCGTTTCCGGCTGCCCGACCCGCCGGAGCATCCCGACGACAAGATGACCAGCTCCAAACACCTGTCCGCCACCGGCAACCATCACCATCTCGCTCAGCATCTGGGCAGCCCGGACACTACCATCGTCGCCGGCGACCGGTACGTGGTCATCCGGCCCACCCGGAGCATGGCCGGCAGCCATTATCCCGACCTGCTGGTGGCCTTTGACGTGGACCCGGCGGCCTACGAGGCCAGCAACGGCTACATCATTGAGGAGCAGGGGAAGCCGCCGGACTTCGTGCTGGAGATAGCCTCCCGGCACACCGGGCATATTGACGTGGGCGAAAAGCGGGAAGCTTACGCCGCGTTGGAAATTACGGAGTACTGGCGGTTTGACGAGACTGGACAGTATCACGGGGCGCGGCTGGCCGGGGACCGCCTGGTGGACGGGCGGTATGAACCCATCCACATTGAGGAGTCGGCGGAGGGCATATTGCAGGGATACAGCGCGGTACTGAACCTGCATCTGCGGTGGGAGCGCGGAACGTTGGGATGGCACGACCCGGCCACCGGGCAGCATATTCCCACCTTCGATACGGAGCGCGAGAGCCGCCTACAGGAGCAGGCCGCCCGAATCCAAGCCGAGGCGCGGGTGCGTGAGTTGGAGGAGGAAATTCACCGTCTCCGCAATGGCTGAACGCCGAACTCCCGCCGACGTGGGAAGCAGGAGTTCAACAGACGTCCGCTCCCCCGCCCCCATGCTATAATGCGGCGCAATTCTTATTGGAGCGGAGTATTGGCTGGATGATTAAGCGGTTTTCGGTTCTGTACGTGGGGCAGATTGACCTGGACAACGCGGGGGCGGACGGGACGCCGGCCGACCAGCGTCGTTACACCAACGCCCAGTTGGCCCAGGCTTACGAGCACGCCGAGGCGCTGGCCCAGCACATGGACGAGCGCGGTTTCTACTGCATGTGGATGGCCGAACACCACTTTCAGCACGAGGGTTACGAGTGCATTCCCAACCTGATCCTCATGGGCGTCCACCTGGCCGGACAGACCAGGAACCTGAAGTTCGGGCAGGCGTTCAACATCATCCCCATGTGGCATCCCCTGCGCGTGGCCGAGGACTTCGCCATGGCCGACATCCTCACCGGCGGCCGGATGATCTTCGGCGTGGGGCGCGGCTACCACGCCCGGGAGGTTGAGACCTTCGGCGCTCCTGTCATCGACAACGACGCCAACCGGGAACTGTTCCTGGAGCAGATGGAGGTCATCCTCAAGGCCTTCAACGAAGAATCGTGGAGTCACAAGGGCAAGTACTACACCATCCCGCCCCAGGTGCCGTACCGGGGCTACGATCTGCAAGAGATCACGATGGTCCCCCGCCCGCTCAACCGGCCAGTGGAAATCTGGCAGCCCATCGCCAGCGGCCGCACGCTGAACTACATCGCCGAGCGGGGCATCAAGGCCATGGTGGCGCTAACCGGCGAACTCTACGCCGAGCAGATGATCACCCAGTACCACGACGCGGCCACCGGAGCCGGTAGAGACATCCCGCTGGGCGGCGATATGGCCCTGGGCTTCGGCTTCTACATCGCCGGCAACCGCGAAGAGGCCATCGAGCGGGTACGCCCCTTCCACGACGAGCGGTACAAGTGGTTTGCGCCCTTCGGCTTCGTTCGCTACATGGACGAAAATGGACGACCCTGGGGAACCCCCGGAGCGCCGGCCCGCACACCACGCATCGAGGATGGTGTTGACCAGAAGGCGTGGTTCTGTGGCAATCCCGACGACTTCATCGCCTTCCTGCGGGAAATTGAGGACAAATATCCCGGGTTGGAGGACATCGTGCTGCAGTGGCCGGAGGGGATGCCGTGGCACGAGTTCCGGGAACAGTTGTCCATTTTCGCCTCCGACGTGATGCCCACTTTCGCGGGACGCGAAGCGGCCCTGACCGCCGGCGATGACTAAGCACTCTTGCCGCGCCCACCCGGAGTAGCGGCTTGGCAAATCCGGAGCACGTCGCGGTCGTCAAGGGACGGACCTTCGCCGTCGCGCGCTGGCGGGCGCGCTTCTTCCAGGGCCGCGCTCATCTCGACCTGTCCGGCGCCTATTTGAGCGGCATACGAATGCCGGGCGTTGACCTGGCCTTCGACGACCTGACCGAGATCGATCTCACCCGCGCCGACCTGCGCAACGCCAACTTTGGCGGCGCCTGGCTTCGGGAGGCCCACCTGTCCCGGTGCAACCTGAACCGGGCCAGTTTCGCCGACTCCCATGCGTCCGGCATATCCTTCATCCGGTCCAACCTGCAAGGCGGCAACCTCAGCGGCGCGGATCTGCGGGGCGCCGATCTCTCCAACTGCGACCTTGCCTTCGCGACGCTGGCGGGGGCAAACCTGTCCGGGGCGGACCTCACCGAAGCCGATCTCACCATGGCCGACCTGACCGACGCTAACCTGAGCGGGGCGCGGCTCAACGCGGCGTGCCTGGACGTGGCCAATCTGACCCGTTGTGACCTGCGCCGCGCCTCTCTGGTGCGGACGCGGCTGGACCGGACGCTGTTGGAAGATGGCGTGGTGGACATGACGTTGTTCGCCGACTGCGACCTAAGTTCCGTCCTGATGCTGGAAACCCTGCGCCACGAAGGCCCGAGCATTGTGGGCGCCGACACCCTGGCCCGCTCCAACGGTTGCATCCCCGAGACGTTCCTGATGTCGGCGGGAGTGCCGCCCGATTTCATCAATGGCCGCGCCAGGCTGCTCAATCAGGACGCGCCCCACCGCCGGGTTCTGCTCATCGGGTCGGTGACCGACGATACCATCCTGGCGTGGCTGGAAGCGGAGTTGCGGTTGCGCGGGATGCAGTGCTGGAGCCTGCTGGCGGACGATGAAGAGACGGCGTACAACGGCGTCGTGATTCCGCACATGAGTCGTTTTCGCGACTACGACCGGGTGGCTCTGCTCTGCTCCCGCAACGCGCTGGAAAGTCCCGCGTGTTCGCGCCTGTACCGCGAGATAATGCAGCGGCAGGTGGAATCGGCAGCGCGGCGGGTGTACGTGGCCACGCTGGTGATGGACGACTGTTTGCAAAACGACAGCGATGAACTCTATCACCGGCTCCAAGCCAATCCGACGGCCCGGATGCGGCCCCGCAAGGACCGCAAGGGCGGCTACCGCCGGGACCTTTCCGGCGTACTGGCTACGTTGAACGCCGAGGCGAAGCCGGTTTCGCCTTCCGATGACTGGCCCGACGCTCCCGACGAGGCGGAGGTTTCGGCTACGGGATAGCTTGCCTGGCGGTCAGTGAGGGTGCTGGGAGTAGTCCCACTCGGGCGTGGCGTATTCGATTCGCACGTCGCTGCCCAGCATCAGGCACGCTTCGCCCCACTGCTGGGCGTCATTGGTGTCCCAGTCGGAGGGATCGTCAGCCGGTTTGAGGCGGATGCCATCCTCACCGCCGTAGATGAGCATTATCACGCCCTCGCCGGAATCCTCCGACAGCGCGGCCATGGCGGGGCAGGGTTTTCCGTCCTCCCATCCGGTCACGTCGCACCAGACGTCGTTGCCCATGGGATCGGGGGCGACGATGCGCAGGACGGGCTGGGGGTCAGTGAGCAGGTCGAAGACCCGATTGAGGTCCATGGGGCTATTGCCGTCGGCGATAACTTCGACTTCGTAGAGCATGGCGATCAGAGTATAATTTGCGCGAGTGTAGGAGTGCCGGTGCAAGAAATATTATTGGAATTGCTGACGCAGTTGCCCGGCGAAATGCTGCTTGAGCTGACCCTGCTCCTCGTCGGCACGTTCGTGCTATGGTGGTTAATGCCAATCGTCAGGCAAGGAACAGGGGACGCTGTTCCGCTTCCCCGAATTATTCGGTACCTTACCGCTGGAATTCGCTTCTTTTTCGCTTTTGTACTCCCGTTGGCGCTCGTTATTTGGTTTGCGTCTATCCTGTTTCGCCGTCTGTGAGTTTTCGAGGGTTGGGGACCCGGTTAGCCCACCACCTGACTGCCCCGGAGCCAATCCTCCACAGCAGATAGCCTGCGGCAACAACCCAGGCCAATATCGTTAATCCGAAAACCGCCAGCGAGCCGGCGGTGATCTGATAGTATCCGGTATTGGCGCCCAGATAAGCAGTAACTATGGCGCCAAGTCCGATGGCGCTGATGATAATGAAAGCGCGTTTCAATGTCAGCGACAAAGCCAGGAGCGCGTCGGAAAACTCTACAAACCAGCCAGAATTCATCTCCGACGCCGTAGTCTCCGCAGGCGCCGACCCCTCGTTCGCAATTCGCTGATTCTGAACGTCGTGCGTCGCCATAGTGCCCCCAATTTCGATTACTACAGCCGCTGCTTAGATGATAGCACATTCAGTAACGGCTATGACGCCCGGTCGTGCGGTGACCGCCGGTGCTACAATGACCGCATCCCTCACACTTGCTTGCGCCCCAAAAGGAACGTTGATTTATGGCTGCCATCGCTTTTGAAAAACACACTTTGCCCAACGGTCTGGATGTCATCCTGCACCAGGACCGTTCCATTCCGGTGGCCGCAGTCAACGTCTGGTACCACGTGGGTTCCAAGGACGAAGAGGTGGGACGCACCGGGTTCGCCCACCTCTTCGAGCACATCATGTTCCGAGGGACGCGGCACCACAAGGCCAGCCATTTTGAGCCGTTGCAGAAGATCGGAGCCACCCTCAACGGCTCCACCACCGGCGACCGCACCAACTACTGGGAGGACGTGCCGTCCAACTACCTGGAGCTGGCGCTGTGGCTGGAGGCCGACCGCATGGGGTTCCTGCTGGACGCCCTGGACCAGGACGGTTTCGACACCGAGCGCGACGTGGTGAAAAACGAGCGGCGGCAGAGCTACGAGAACCGTCCTTACGGCATGGCCCAGTGGCACATTCAGCAGTCGCTATTTCCGCTGCCCCATCCGTACAACTGGATGACCATTGGGTCCCAGGAGGATCTGGACGCCGCCACCCTGGACGACGTAAAGGACTTCTTCCGCCGGTATTATTCGCCGTCCAACGCGAGCCTGTCCATCGCCGGCGACATTGACGCCGAAGCGGCCCTTGACCTGGCCCACCGCTACTTCGCCGACCTGGACCCGGGGCCGGCAGTGCGCCGGATCGGGAGGGCTGATTCGCCCCTGATGGGCCGGGTTGACCTGGAGATGACCGACCGCGTCACACTGCCGCGGTTGTATGCGGTGTGGCTGGCGCCGGCCAACCTGTCGGGTGACGACGATGCCGGCGACATCCTGCGCGCCATCCTGTCCGACGGGCACAGTAGCCGGATGTACCGCACGCTGGTCTATGACAAGCAGATCGCGCAGTCGGCGTCGGTGAGTTACTACGCCGCCGAGATCGCCGGCCAGTTCCGCATGGAACTCACGCCGGCGGCGGGGCATACGCTGGCGGAGGTGGAAGAAGCCGCCGAAGCGGTGCTGGCCAGCATCGCCACGGAGCCACCGAGCGATGAAGAGTTCGAGCGGGCTATCAACCGCATCGAGATGCAGCACTACCGGATGCTGGCCCGCGTGGGCGGGTTCGGCGGAAGGGCCGATGCGCTCAACTATTTCAACGTGTACACCGGCGACCCGGATGGGTTGAACACGGCCATGGACGGCTACCGCAAAGTTACTCGGGACGACGTGCTGCGCGTCCACCGGCAAATCATGGACAGCGGGCAGGTGCGGATGCGGGTGTATCCGGAACGCGCTCTGTCAGCGGCCAGCGTCGCCGTGGACCGAACGCGGCAGCCGGACGGCGGGCCGACGCCGGCTTTCGTGCCGCCCACGCCCCAGCGGGGACGCCTGAGCAACGGAATGGAGGTCATCGTCGCCAACAAGTCCGCCGTAGGCGGACCGCTGGTATCTTTCGCTTTGCTGGCGCGGGCCGGGGCCACCGGCGATCCGGCAGAACTGCCCGGCCTGTCGTCCTTCACGGCGGCGATGATGGACGAAGGAACCACGACGCGCACCAGCCAGGAAATCTCCGCCGCCTTCGAGCATATCGGCTCGCGGCTGGGAACGGAGGCCCGCAAGGAGTTGACCCTGCTGACGGCGGAGACGCTGGACCGCCACTGGCGGCACGCGCTGGGTCTGGCCGCCGACGTGGCTCGCAACGCCAGCTTCCCGGATCATGAGCTGGAGCGGGTACGACGGGAACGCATCACCGACCTGCGCCGGGCCCGGGACGAAGCCGGTTTCGTGGCCGACACCAATTTCGGCCCGCTGGTGTTCGGGCCTCAGTCGCCCTATGCCCACTCCAATTTGGGCAATGAGGCCACGGTGTCTGCCGTGCAGCGAGCCGACATGATGGCGCGGCACTCTCAGGCTCTCCGTCCCGACCGCCTGTGCCTGCTGGTGGCCGGCGATGTCGGCGTTGATGAAGCGATGGCCGCGGCGGAGGAGCGCTTCGGCGATTGGCGAGCGCCTGCGGAGGCGGCAGCCGGTATCGGCGCAAACAGCAGTCCGGCAGTCGGAGGCCCCTGCATCTATTTGATTGACAAACCCGGAGCGGCGCAGTCGGTCATCCGCGCCGGGATGCCGCTGGTGGAGCGGAGCCATGCCGACTTCATGCCGCTGTCGGTGCTGAACTACGCCTTCGGCGGCCAGTTCTCGGCGCGTCTCAACCAGAACCTGCGCCAGGACAAGGGGTACTCATACGGCTACAACTCCGGCATATCGTGGTACAACGCGCCGGCGCTGCTGTCGGCTGGCGGCAGCGTGCAGACGGCGGTGACCCGGGATGCCGTTTTTGAAACCCTGCGGGAGTTCGAGGACATCAGCGGCCAGCGTCCCCTCACCGATGAAGAACTGGAAAACGCCCGAAACGGCCTGCGCCTGGGCTATCCCGCCGGGTTCGAACGTCCGGCGCAACTGCTCGGCCAACTGGTGACACTGGCCCAATTCGGCCTGCCTGATGACTACTTCCGCACCTTTGAGGAACGCCTGGCGGGAGTAAGCCTAACCGACACCCACCGGGTGGGGGCGGAGTACCTCTCGCCGGCACGGCTCACCGTTCTGGTGGTGGGCGACCGGGAGCAGGTGGAAGAGCCGCTCAAAGATTTGGGCTACGGGCTGACGTTGCTGGACGCAGAGGGGGCAGTGGTGTACTGAAATGTCTGTCGTCCCGCTGCTTTGTAGCCGGTCTCTCACGAGATGGATGAAATATGCCTTACGAATGGGACGCGGCAAAATGCCTGCGAAAACCGGACACGCATCATCAGCCTGCGCCGAGCGGATGACAAGGAGGTGAGAACGTATGACGGAGAACGCTGACCTGACCGCCCGGCGTTTTGATGAACTGGTGGCAAGCAGATTGACCTTTGACGAAATCGCCGCGCAGTACGACGAAGAAACCGCCATCAACGTCGGCATCCCCGGGACCCGGACGACCCGGAATGGACCGCCGAGACGTTAGCCAGAGCGCGACCGGCGATTGAAGTTCTCCCCACTTGGTGGCGCAGAGCCTGCGCCACCGGCATAAACAGGAAGGGCTGGACAAATGGGAGGTCAGCATTGACCTGGACATGGATCTGCTGGCCCATTTTCTGGAAGGGGGACTTGGGTGTCAGAAGCGACTCAACGACGCACTGCGGCAAGCGGTGGCGGCGTCAGCGCAAGACGCCACGCTGCGCCGCGAATAGCCGCTCCATCCCTCTTGCCGCCAGCGCGATTGCCTCGTCCACCCGCTCCCGTGGAAAAGGCTCCCCTTCGGCGGTGGCCTGTATCTCCACCAGGTCGCCGGCGTCCGTCATTACGATATTGAAATCAGCATCGGCGGCGGCGTCTTCAGCGTAGTCAAGGTCCAATAGCAGGTGGCCGTTGTGCAGTCCGACGCTGATTGCGGCTACGGCACAGCGCAGGGGGACCCGCTCCAGCTTGCCATCATCCACCAATGCGTCCAGCGCCTCGCGGAGGGCAACGTAGGCGCCGGTGATGGCGGCGGTGCGGGTGCCGCCGTCGGCCTGGAGGACGTCGCAATCCAGGTAGATGGCCCGCTCGCCCATGTTGTTGAGGTCCGTGGCGGCGCGGAGGGAGCGTCCGATAAGGCGCTGGATCTCCTGGGAGCGGCTGGCGGTGCGTCCCGTTTCCCGATCCCGGGTGCGGCGGGACGACGTGGCGCGGGGCAGCATATCGTACTCGGCGGTGACCCAGCCGGTGCCTCTGCCGCGCATCCACCGGGGCACCTGTTCCTCCACGGAGGCGGCGCACAATACCGCCGTGTCGCCCATTTCGATCAGTGCCGAACCCTCCGCCGACTTCTGGCAGCCGACGGTTATGCGGACGGGCCTCGGCTCATCCCAGCGGCGGCCGTCGTGGTGTGATGGTTGGTTGGTCATGTTAATGCTTCCTGTTTGGAGTGTGCGGTAGTTTAGCGCAACGGGACTGCCGCGTTGTTCGACCGGCTCAGAATGAGCGGTTCCGCCCCGGGCAATGACAAACTGTGCACACGTTAGCGGTTGCGCCGTCTCGTCACATAACGGACAATTCGGGCGTGGTATTCGGGATATTCGATTCGCCGTGGCATCTGCTGGGTTTGGCCGGCTGGTGCTTTCTCATGGGGTGGGGCTTCCGCGTTGGGTTGGTGCGGATGGCCCTGTCGCTGGCGGTGGTGGCGCTACTGGTGGCCGTGGCTTGGGTGTTCAAGGATGCGGAGCGGGCGGCTCTGGTGTACGGCCCGTTGGCGTTTGTGGGGGTCATCTGCGTCATCAGCGTGGGTTTTTTCGGGAGACGGCTGGAACAACGCCTGGGTGACGGCTCTACCGTGCTGCGCATCAATCATGCCGGAGGATTGCTGCTGGGCCTGCTTATTGGGGTAGTAGTGTGGGTGGTGTTTTTATGAGCGTGCGTTGGCATACTACGGTTGGCCGGGTTGGGGTATAATACTTTCCGGTGACATTGTAATAGCGACGATATTCGGCACGACACGGCAGCGAACGCGCTACCTGCGTTGAGGTTGGCAGATGGCAAGCCGGGGACGAACGAGTCGAAGAAAGGGAACGGCCCGCGCGAAAGGCGGAGGCCGCCACGCGAATGCCGCCCGAGCCGCGACGGGCAAGGCGGCAGCATCTTCCCCAACGGAGGATGACAAACCGGGCAGCAGAACTCCCATCCCCGGCCGGCTCACCGCTCCCGTGCTGGTGCTGAACCTGAACTATGTCCCGGTGAACGTCTGCACCGTGCGCCGGGCCATCGTCCTGGTAGCCAAGGGCAAGGCGGAGCTGCTGGAACAGCGCACCGATACGGCGCGCATCCGTACCTTCAACTCTATCCACGATGCGCCTTCGATCATCCGGCTGGTGTACTTGGTGAAGCGGCCCTTCGCGCCTCGCCGCCTGTCCAAAAAGGAAGTGTTCCTGCGGGACCACTACACCTGCCAATACTGCGGCACGCGCTCCCAGAACCTGACCCTGGACCACGTGGTGCCCCGCCGACAGCACGGGCCACACACCTGGGACAACGTGGTGGCGGCCTGCGGCCGGTGCAACTTGGACAAGGCAGGACGCACGCCGGAAGAAGCCAACATGAAGCTGCGCCGCGTCCCCACCGCGCCGCAGCCCAACCCCTACCGGATCCTGGAAAACCGGACCATCCTGGATGAGTGGCGGCAGTACATTCCGTGGCAGGCGGCCGGCCGCAATCGCAAAGGCGACGGCGACGTGCCCGACGGAAAGCTGGCTGCAGCCGGGGCGTTGGCGGACTGATTCGGCATGGCCAGCGTTGACCTGCACGGCAAAACCTGGTCCGAGGGTCTGGCCGATTTCATTGATCTGTACAACCGCACGTTGCGGTCGGGGAATGCAGCGTCCGAAACCTTGGACGTCGTGCATGGTTATGGCTCCGGCGGGACCGGCGGGACGATGCGGGTTCGCTTTCGCTCCTTTCTGGAAAAGCACCCCAGGCATCTGGAATATATGCCCGGCGAGACGGTGGACGGCAACCCGGGGCATACGATAGTGCTGCCGGTGCGGCCATTGCCGGAGATCGGGGATATGCTGGCCGAGCAGGTCTGGGAATACTGCGAGACGCCGCGAGCACAAAGCAAGATCACGGGCCGGTTCCGCCGCCACGGCGACCCGCAGGTGATGCAGGCCGTTCGCGCCCTGGAAAAGCAGGGGCGGCTGCGGACATTGAGCCGGGGGAGGGTTAAGGTGTACGAGGCAGTTTAGGCGGCTACTCCAGCGAGCATAGGGGCGGGTTTCAAACCCGCCCCTACATGGGTACGGCCAGCATCAGGCACTCCAGGGCCAGCCGGGGGTTCGCGTTGGCGTCGAGGGCCGTCAGGGTTTCCTGCAACTGCCGCAGAAAGGCCACGATGTCGGTGGTTGCGGCGGCTTCGGCCTGCGCCGCCAGTCCTTCCCGGCGGTCGCTGTTATGCACGTGGTCAGCCGCGCCTTCCTTGACCAGCAGCACATCCCGCCACCAGCGTTGCCATAGATACAAGGTTTGTCGCACCGCATCGCGGTCGCCGGAAAATGAGCCGGCCAGGCTGTTGGCGTAGGCGAACCGCTGGTCCAGCGGCGCGACGGCGGTGGCGGCGATGCGGTCCAGCTCGGCGTTGCGTTCCTCCAGCACCGTAGGGTCGGCCAGCGCGCTGATGGCCCAGCCAGGACAACCCCGGGACAGTCGCGCCAGCCAGCGGGCGGTATCCACCGGCGCGTTATGCCGGGCGGTCAGATATTCGGCCAATGCTGCGCCGGGCATCGGGCGCAGGGGCAGGACGCGACAACGGGAGCGGATGGTGGGCAGGATGGCGTCCTCGTTGGTGGTGAGGAGGAGTATGAGGACGTGTTCGGGAGGTTCTTCCAGCGTCTTGAGCAGGGCGTTGGCCGACTCGCTCTGACCGGCGGAGAGGGTTTCCGCTCCGTCGAATATGACCACCTTCCACGCGCCTTCAACCGACGTCACGGAAAGAAAGTTTTCGGCTTCCCGCACCTGTTCGATGCTGATGCGGGTGGTCACGCGGGCGTCGCCGCCCACGGCCACGATGTTCAGGTCGGCGTACACGCCGCGCCGGATGCGGTTGCAGGGTTCGCACTGGCCGCACGGCCCAGCGGCGGCATCCGGTAGGGGCGAATAATTATTCGCCCCTACGCAATTCACCGCCGCTGCCAGGTCCAGGGCTAACGTCATCTTGCCAACGTGGGGCGGGCCGGTCAGCAGGTAGGCGTGGCCGACGCGCCCGGCCGCCAGGCTGGCGTGGAGTTGCTGGAGCAGGTGATCCTGGCCGATTACTGACCACATTTCACTACGGGAGAATCGTCAGAAGCAGGATAAGAGGTCATGCAATCGGAGGCCGCTTTTCCCGCCATTCCCGCGAGCGCGGGAATTCAGGTATGTCTTTGTTGGGCAGGGTATCGGATTCAAGCATCGTAATTGTGAGTGGTTCCAAACAGCCTGAAAAGACCCTGAGCTACTGGCGTCGGGCATTGATTCCCGGTGTGAAGCCGTCCGATAACCAGCGGACGAAGTTGCCTGAGTGGAGCAGATAGGTACGTTTCGTCTTTTCAGTCATGTCGGTTGCCTCAACTACCTCCCTGTATTTTTCAAAGGCGTCTTGTATTTCCATTAAAGCGACCTGGCTTACTTTCGGCATCCTCTTCTCCAAATGGGAGGCGGTTAGGTAGCGCCGACATGGCTATATCAGCGGCACTCTGGATTCCCGCTTTCGCGGGAATGACGGCGTAATTTCAACACAGTGTGCGCTATGTTAGGTCGCACAGCATCATGTCAGCGTAGGATTCGCGGCGGCGTATGGGGCGGCTTTCGCCGTCGTTGACCAGGACGATATGCGGGCGCGGGTTGCAATTATGCCGGTGGTCTTGGGCCGATTATTCACCGCATTGTTCGGGGAATGCCCGGAACCCGTAGGCACTAATCGGCGACCGGCTCCCGTTCCGGCGCGGCGGGGGTGATCACAACATTGCCTGTGTCCGCCTCATGCCGGTGTCGCATGATCATGTCCATGCGCCGGTGGAGGTCCAGCAACAGGCCCCGGTTTTCGGCGTTCTGTTCCCGCAGTTGTGGAAACTCCTGCCACAACCGCGAAACTTGCTCCTGCAACTGTGAGACATCTTCCCGCAACCGCGTCACTTGTTCCCTGAGATCGGCGATATCCTGCCGCATTTCGCCAATGGCGCGCCACAGGGCAGCGATTTCTACCTTCAATCCGCCCATCACATACAGCATACGGAAGACGGCGCCGAGCAGCGCAATCAGCAGCAGAACGATGACGCCCATGAAGGCGTAGAGGATGTATGCGTTAACGGTGACTTCAGACGCGGCCATAATATGCCTCACTGCTGCCAATTCGCCGGCAGTATAACATCACACCGGCAGCCGGTACGGTTGTGAAAAGCCGAGCTAAGCCACATCGCACAGCATCATGTCAGCGTAGGATTCGCGGCGGCGGATGAGGCGACTTTCGCCGTTGTTGACCAGGACGATGGGCGGGCGCGGGTTGAGGTTGTAGTTGCTGGCCATGGACGGGCAGTAGGCCCCCGCCGCTGGGATGGCGATGACGTCGCCGGCGGCTGGCACCGGCAGCAGGATGTCGGAGGCCAGCACGTCGCCCGATTCGCAGTACTTGCCGGCGATGGTCACGGTGGCGTCGGCTTCTGCGCCGGGACGATTGGCCGACAGCACCTCGTAGGATGCCTGGTAGAGGGCGGGGCGGATGTTGTCGCCCATGCCGCCGTCCACGCTGACGTAGGTGCGGATGCCGGGGATCTCCTTGATTGCGCCGATGCGGTATAAGGCGACGCCGGCCGGCCCGATGATGGAACGGCCCGGCTCGACGACCAGGCTGGGCTGTTCCATGCCCAACTCGTCGCAGGTGGCAGTGAGGGACCCGACGATGGCCTCGGCGTAGTCGGCCGCGGCCGGCGGCCGGTCGTTGCGGGTGTAGGCGATGGCGAAGCCGCCGCCGGGGCTGAATTCCTTCAGGTTCAATCCCTGCTCCCGCAAGCCGGCGGCGAAGCGCAGGACCAGGTCGGTGGCCGCCTGGTAGGGTTCCAGCTCGAAGATGGGCGAACCCAGGTGGAAGTGCAGGCCCAGCAGGTTCAGGTGCGGCGCGGCGACGGCCTGCAAAATGGCCCGCTCGGCGTCGCCGGTCTGGATGGAGAAGCCGAACTTGGAATCGATGATGCCGGTGGTGGTGTAGGCGTGGGTGTGGGGGTCGATGCCGGGGGAGACGCGCACCAGGATGTCCTGGGCCTTGCCGGCGTCGGCGCAGATGCGTTCCAGCAGGTCCAGCTCGTGGAAGCTGTCCACCACGACGCGCCCGATGCCGGCGGCGACGGCTTCCGCCAACTCGGCCGGAGTTTTGTTGTTGCCGTGGAAATACACCTTGTCCAGGGGCACATCGCCGGCAACGGCCACCGCCAGTTCGCCGCCGGAAACCACGTCCAGGCCCAAACCCTCCTCAGCGAAAATCCGCGCTAGCGCCGGGTTGATGTAGGCTTTGGAGGCGTACACGGCCTGGGAGTTGGGATACCGCCCGGCGAAGGCTCCCGCGAACTGCCGGCAACGGGAACGCAACGTGGCCTCGTCAAGCACATAGAGGGGCGTACCGTACTGCTCGGCCAGATCCACGGTGTCGCAGCCGCCCAGGGTAAGGTGGCCGGCGTCGTTGGTAGCGGCGGTGTCAGGGAAAACGTGGGTGAGGTGGGAGGGCAGCATGAAATTAGTCTCCGGGGCGGGTAGATGTTGGCAGGGGAGGCTAATTTAGCATACCGGGAACGGGGACGATACGCTTTGTTATGGGACGCTGCCCGCCCCATTGCTGGCATCGTCGGCAACTGGCGCGCTGTTCCCACCCCGGCGGGATAACGCTATGATTCCTACCACCAGCGCCGCCAACGCCAGCAGCGCCGCCACCCCGGCCGCGCCCAGCGCGTAGAGGACGTAGTTGCTGAACTCCCCAGAGCGGCCCCGTCGGCCTTCCTCGCCGGCCGGGCCCTGGGGGCCGGCTGGCCCGGCAGGTCCCACGGCGCCAGGCTCACCCGGCGGACCCGGTGGACCAGCCGCCCCAGGCGGGCCTTGCACTCCGGCCGGGCCGGCCGGACCGCGTTCACCCGGGGCGCCGGCCGGTCCGGCCGCGCCAGCCGGACCCGGTACGCCCGGAGGGCCGGCCGGACCCTGGACCATTACTGCTGTCGGGGTAGCCGTCGGCTGTTCGCCAGTGGGCGCTCGCAGCTCCACGTCGGCTTTCCGGAACCCGCTCTGCCAAGTCAATTCGTACCCGGCCCGTGCGCCGTTCACCGTAAAATAGACCGGGCCGGTTGATGGCGGGCTCTCGACCAGAAGCGGCCCGAATCTTCCCCCGGCCTCTACGACAATACTGGCCAGTTCCGAAGTGCCCTGCATCGCTACGACCGTAGCGCCGGGCGGGGCCAGTTCGCCATTCACCCATGCCGTACCGGCCAGAACGGCCGGCGGCACGTTGGGAGACTGCGCCGATGCTGACCAAGCCGATAACGCTGCCAGTAGCGACATCAGAATTGCTGCGACGGCGAAACGATGGGCTTTATTCATACTCATTCTCCGCGACATCCTGCCAATCAGTAGCACTGGGCAACGGCTTCTGCCCCCGGCCCGTAGCCGTTTTCCCACTCAATGTCCCATTGCGGTACTGGAGAAAACCCCTCGTATTCGAGGTATTCATATACGCAATTACAGTCGTCTCTGGAAAGGACCGAGCTGTAATCGTAGCAGTAGTCAATCCATTCGGCGCGCAACACGTCCGTAGGGTATATCACCCTGGAATCCCGCCTGGCCGGCGCTTCTGTGGGCGGCAGGGGCATTAGCGCTGCAGGCGGGGCGACTGCTTCCGGGCCGTCGCTGATGGCGATGCCGGTAACGAATCTGCCGTCGGCTTCGGTATCCCGGATGTCAACGTCCTTTTGGTATTCGAGAAAGTCGGCTACCTGGTCATAGTCGTCAGCCGCTCTTTCCGCGGCCCGTTGATTGCGGAACAGCAGGGCAACTTCAATCCCGACTTCCTCGTCGTTGCCGGCGATTTCGTTCACCGCGTAACCATAGCCCTCGCAGTCTGCCACCTGGCATGAGCTTCCCACGACGGCAAAGATCACGAAACCGCTGCCCAGTTTGTCCAGGATATATTTCATGTTGTTGTATTCGTCGGCCCGTTCCAGCGAACCGGAGCCGGTGTACAGGTTCTTGAGAAGACTTTCCACCACTGCTACCGAGTCGGACGTGAGGACGTATCCGTCAAGCAACGCCGCCGCTCCGTCGCCGTACAGTCCCTCCCAGACTTCGTAGCCCCGGTAGGTTCCCTCAACGCCGCCGGCGTCTTCCAGTTCGTTCCGGATGTCGTCAATGATGAAACTGCCTTTCAGCACGATGGCGTCGCCACCGTACCACTCAGCCATGATTACTTCAGACAATTCTCCGGCAGAAATCCCGAAGACGTCGGTTGCGCCGATATTCGCAAGGTCGAACTCGCCAGAGGAAAAATGCGTGGTCAGCAGTTTTTGAACGTCCATGCGGAAGATGCGTTGGGTATCGTTAGGTATCAGCCCCAGGACGGACGCTGGCTGCGGATTGCTGCCGCCCAAAGCGTCCGAACGAAGCGAGCCGGCGCGGTCATCCGAGATGGAAAGTCCTCTGGAAAGGCCGGACCCGCCGGACTCCTCGGAATCTCGGGAACGGCTGCCGCGTTCCGACGACCGGTCGCCGTTGACCAAACCACAAGCCGACAGGCTAATGGCGAGAGCCAGCAGCGCGGCGACGATCAGGAGAGCGCGTCCCGGCGCCAGTAAGAGCCGCTTTTGGAATACCGTTGGGTGTAATGCAGACATTGGCCGTTCTTCACCCGTACCGTCCTGCGACTTCCTCCAATTGTGCGAAACTGATGCTGTACGTAGGGCGACGCTGGAATTGAGCCGCGCGTCCGGTCTGAAGGCTAGGAAAGCGGGTTCACTTCAGTTGAGTTCCTGGAAAGCAATGCCAACGACGAACCTGCCCTCGGCTTTAGTGTCCTCGATGTCAATGTCTTCCTCGTATTCAAGAAAGTCGGCTATCTCGTCATAGTCATCAGCCGCTCTTTCCGCCGTTCGCTCGTTGCCGAACAGGAATGCAATTTCGATCTTGGCTTCCGCTGCGCTATCGTCCACCTCGGTAACGGCATAACCATAGCCTTCGCAGCGCCCTACGGCACACATACGTTCCCCGGCCGCTTGAACCACAAAACCCCGGCCGAGTTTGCCCAGAATGCGTTTCATTTCGTTGCTTTCGCCGGCCCGCGCCAGCGAACCGTCGCCGTTGTACAAGTTCTTGAGCGTGTTCTCCACGGCCCTTACCGAGTCGGACGCCAGGATATAACCGTCGAGCAGCGCCGCCGCGCCGCCGCCGTACAAGTCTTCCCAGACTTCATACCCCCGGTAAGTTTCCTGTTCACCATCCTGGTCTTCAAATTCGTCGCGTATGTCTCCGAGGTTGAAATCGCCTTTGAAGACGATGATGTCGCCGTCCTGGGACGCGGCGAAAACCATTTCGGACAAGTCATTGGGGTGCAGGCCCAAGTCATCGATCTCGTCAACGTCATCCAAGTCGAATTCATCGGCAAGATAATCGCTGTCCAGTATTTTCTGAACATCCGCGGTGACTACTCGATATGCGTCTTCCGGAACCAGGTCCAGGGAGGATGACGGCTGCGGCAGTCCGCCCCCGATGACGCCCGTCACGAACAGCAGGACCACCGCCACGATGATGATCAGCAGAACGCCGCCCCCGGCCCCGCCGCCGATGATGAGCCACCACTTGGTAGATATGCCGGACCGGCCCGAGGGCTGACCGGCTTCAGGTTGTTCCGTGATTCCGTTCTCTGCCATTTGTACGTGTCCTCTTTGCGATGGAAATTGGGGGCGGTTGGGGCACCGGATCGCGTCGCCGGTATCAGGCGCCGGCGTGTGCTGACCGCATCCCGATCATAGACGTCAGCCCATGAAGCCGCCGGCGGTGTCGCGCCGGCGGCCGAGGCTATTAATCAAAGTCCGGCCCGCCGAGGAAAACGATGATTACGGCCACCAGCAACGATATGAAACCGAAGAACAGCGAGACACCGGTAATGACCCAGATGATGATGTCCATCACCGCGGCTTCAAGGTGGTTCTGCCAGACGCAAACCGTGGCCGCGCTCAGCGAAACCAAAATTGAGAGGAGATAGATGGGGCCGGCCCATGCGTGCTCGGAGCCAAAGGACACGACCATCAATGCGGCGAGGAACATCGCGGCGACAAGAGCAGTGACCAGATTGACTGCCAGCAGGCCGTTGGCGCTCGGTCGGTCCGGTTTGCCGTCAGATCTGCTGCTTTGCGTAGTCATATTGCGTTCCTCTCCTTCCCCTGCCCCAAGCGCCACGGACATCCCGTCAATTTTGCCATCTCTTCCGGCCGGACTTTCCGTCATCCCAACGTGTCGCGTCCGGCAAATCAGAGGTGGAGGGCGGTAGCAGGTGATTGAAACGGTAATCAAGAATCATCTTGCTGTCAATAGACCATAGTCTATGGACTGATAGTCCATATTACGTTAGCCTATAGCCATGGAAGATTGAACGCTCATCACAGCGCTTTTGACTGGTGTATATGCTAGTCGCCTATCAGGGGCCCGCAGGGTCCCGTTCGGGAAGAGGCATCCCGCTGCGTCGTTGCCTGGAGACCGGTCGGTCCGGTGGCGCGGCCCGTACGTTGCCAAACGTCTGCGCTCGGGTTGTCGCGCCGGAAGCGGCGGCAGGCAAACCCTCGCCTTTCGGGATCGCCTCCGATGAAAGGCAGGACAGGCCGGCCGGCGCGCCAGCCATACCAGCCTATCGCGCCATACGAAAGGGGAACATCATGGCAAATTATCAAGAAGCTTTTGGCCAACAGATCCGTCGTTTACGCGACCGGCGCGGACTCACTCAGGAAGAACTGGCCAATCGGTCCGGCATACACGTTTCCTACCTCTCCGGGATTGAGCGCGGGACGCGCAATCCGTCGTTGAGAAGTATCCGCCGACTGGCCAAGGCGCTGGGGGTGCGGGTCGGCAAGTTGTTCGCTTTTGAGACTTGCCCCCCGCCGCAACAGGCAAGGTAAAAACCAGTCGTCCGTCCTTTGCTATACTGGCCGGACACGGTCCGGAAAGAGAGTTGCCGTAGGACAAGCGATATGACTACCGCTGACGCCGTCGCTCAGTACCGCAAAGAGAGCTGGCGTCTGCTGGCGCAGGTGGATGCCGAGCTGGAGCGCGGCGAGTTGGAAGCCGCCGCCCAGGCGTTGTGGGAAGCCGCCGCCCACGGCCTCAAAGCCGCCGCCGCCCGCCGGGGCTGGCCCCACGAAACCGTCAACGACCAGCTGTACGTCGTTATCCCTCTGATTCAAGAGGAAGGCGGCCACATTGACCTGAACACCAACGCTATTATGGCTCATGCTTTCAACCGGCGCGACCGGGCTTGGCTGATACCGATTTTTGCGGATGATGTTGCCTACTGCAAAGGGCCGATTGCCGAACTGCTTCGGATGCTGGAGGCCATGGACTGATGACATCGCCGCGACCAGTGTCGTATTACCGAGAGCGCAGCAGGCATTTTGCGAATATGGTGGCTGGAGAAATTGCCAGGGGCGAAATGGAATTAGCCTGCGAAGTTCTGTGGGGCGCGGCCGCTCATGCCATCAAATCCGTGGCTCAGCGGAAGGGATGGACGCACGATTCGCACTCGCTCCGGCGCGCTGCTGTCATCCGTCTGATAACAGAAGAGCGCGCCCCGCCACATCTACGTGGGCAGTACTACATTGCGTCCGGTTTTCACGTCGGCTTTTACGAGGGTTCGTTCAACGCAGAGCATATTATCCAGGGGCGGGCGCTAATCGCCGAGTTCGTCCAGACCTTGGAAAGCCTGCCTGACCGAACCAACGCCGGCTACAGCGCGGCGGGCGCCTGATCCGCACCCGCCGCTTCAGTTTAGGCTGGGTCTTCCCGCCGACCCCGGGCCGCCGGGGGTGAAGCCGGGGTGGTCGTCGAGGTCGGAGGCGTCGTCCTGGTGCTGGCCGCGCAGGACGCAGTGGCCGCAGACCTTGCAGACCGGATGGCGGTTGGCGAACTTGGGATGGGGGATGTTGCACATCCCGCTGTCGGGGCGCTCGCAACGGGGGCACCCGTCGCACTTGCGGTGGCCGGTGCCCTGGCCGGTCTGGGTTCGCGGGTCCAGTACTGTGACCATGGTTTGATAGCCTCTCCGGGGGGTCAGTCCTCGTTAATTGTATGCCGCACCGGCGGGTGTAGTCCGTATCACCGTCGTCCGGTGCGGCGGTGGCGTTCCGTTTCAGGTGTTTGATTTGGGTAGGGATTTAGCGGACGCGGGCAGGGGGTGACGGGTGGGGGCAGGGGCGAATGATTATTCGCCCCTACGCATGGAAAGCGGCGGTTTGACAGTCAGCCCCAGATGGCCGCTACACGGTAGGCGAGCTGGGTGTGGGATTCGCGGACGTCCACGATTTCGGCGGGAACGTCGCCGAGGATGCCCAGGGCGATGATCCAGTTGAGGATTTCGTGGTCGCCGGACTGCTGGATTTCCTCCGCGGTGAGTTCGGCGAGCTTGCTGCCCTGGCCCTTCTTGACCCACTCCAAGTTGCGGCGGTCGGTCTCGATGTCGATGGCGCGGCACTGGAACTTGTGAGCGAGGAAGCTGTGGGACCAACTGGAGGAGGCCACCACGGCGACGCGCTCGTTGCGGGAGTCCAGGAAGCGGCGGATGCCCTGTCCGAGTTGGTAGCACCGTTTCGGCGTGGGCCGGGGCGGGTAGTCGGGGCCGGCCTCTTCGCCGTAGCAGTTGACGAAGAGGGGGAGCAGCGGGAACCTGCCCTCGGGATCCAGGAAGACCAGGGGGTTGATGATGGCGTGGGCCAGGCCCCAATCCCAGCCCTTGAGGGCGGCGGACGAAGCCATGTCAAAACCGTCGCGGATCAGGAAGTTGCGCAGATCCCGGGAGAAGTCACGGGGGCATTGGAAGGTGAATTTGGTCTCCGGCACGGCGTCCCACAGGTTGGTGCGGGCGGCCGGGCGCTGGAAGGGAAAGCCGTCCACAGTGTCGCCGGTATAGAGGCAGAAGGGAGGCAGGTTGTCCTGGAGGAAGTTTTCGGCCTGGTCGTCGCCGATGACCATGAGGACGTCCGGCTCCCACTGGTGGAGGCGGTCGCGCATGATCTCAAAGGACTCGACGACCTTCTTCTGGTCGCTGATGTCGCGGCTGAGGCCGTTGTCGTCGCCCAGCTCGGCCAGCAGTTCGGCCGGCGGCTGGTAGTCGGGCACGCGGGCGAAGATACGCTCCCGGCCCCGGGACCAGACCTCGGGCGGAGTCAGAATGATTGGTCCGTGGGAACATCCCAGCCCCAGCAATTCAGCCATGTTGTCCTCCCTTCGGGCCGGAACCCGAGCACTATGGATTGAGTTGAGTTGCCGCGATTGTAGGTACAGGGGCGGAGGGCTGTCAATTTTGGGGGAGGCGGTTGTTTGCGGTGGCTTTGCTCCTTTGGGTTTTGTGGTTCGACAGGCTCACCATGAGCGGGGTTTCGGATTGGGAAGGCAGGATCTTCCGCCAGAGGCGGACTTAGCAGCAGCACTTCGTTGTCAGCATACGGCCGGTTGGGGTACGCAACTATTTTTCCCTACTTTTTCGTGTACTCAGCGCGCCAGAGGCGCACCTGCGCGCGGGCACGGACAGTCCCGGTGGTCCAGCCGGCAATCCGATTGAGGTGGTCGGGTCTAACTGAGCCTTGCCGAGTGCGACCGGTTGCGATTTTGGAACTGACGGGGGTTGGCCGTCGAAGTGAAATCCTGCCTTCCTGGAGATCGAGATTGGATAGAAACAGCTGTTTGCCTTGGCTGTATTTAGGATATACGTTCTGGTATGGGATGGTCAAGGGGATGGTGTCAGTTGCAAGGGGAGATGGGGGATTTAGTGGATTCCCGTCGCTGCCGCTCTTCGCGGATGGCTGCCGCCGCGTCAAAGTTGGTGTGGAGGGTCGGGCGATCTTTGCGTCGCGCCTGCCACTCGGCCATGGTCAACTCCCGTCGTTCTTTTTGTTCGACACGTTCCACTTCCCGCCGGATAAGGGCCCAGCGCGAACTCGCTGACTGCGCCGTCGTCGATAGCATCCGCGCCGGCGACCCGGCGCAGGCGATCGTGGAGGTCATCGGGCATACTGATTTCAAGGTTTGCCATGGCGTAACCCCTCAGCCGACCGGCGCATCAGTGTCCTTGCGGCGGGGTATGGCGCCTGGAGGAAGTTTGCCGCCGGGGGGCTTGCCCGGGGGCCAGGCTTTCGGCGGGGCTTCCCTGGGAATCGCGCCTCTCACTTTCCGAACACCTTCGCGGCGTTTCTTTTTGAACCACATGGTACCTTCCTCTCCAATCACACGGCGTCACTTACGTACAACTATGTCATAAACGGTGGTCGCAGACCAGCCTTGTGCGGACTCAGAACCTTCAACAAACTGCGCATTATAAAAGTAAGAATAAACGATAACTGTCTGAGTGTCCATCACTGCTATAAACTCGCAGGTCTCTTGACGCGATTCTCCGGGTTCAATGACTACCTCGTTGCGTCGGCCCGGTCGGCGAAACTCGTCCAGAACAGGCCACTGAAGATCTCGGCGTTCTCCATAAGCGAACGTTTGAGCATACAAAATTTCTACTGCATCGTCGTCAACAGGGGATACTTGCATCAGGCGAAAGAAACCCTCGCGGATTTCCACCTTGACCTTTGAGCTGTTATGGGGCGTGGCCGTGACCGCGATATGCAGGTACTGTGTCCCAATTCGTCGGTGCGTAACGGCTTGTGTGATGGTGAGGTGCGGCTCAAAGGTCCTGAACAGCAGGGAATTGCGATAGGCAAAAACGCCGCCCAAGACGACCGCGGCCACGGCTGCCAATGCCTGGACAATTCCCGCAGCGTCCTTCACCGGACTGGCAACGCCGGGCAGAAGGGTGAGAGCGCCGCTGACCACCACCAGGGAACCGACGATGGCCAACAGCAGCAGCAGCGTGCCTTTTATAACGTCGTTCATCGCGACGGATTTTCTCAGGTTCCGGGCTTTTGCGCCAAAACGCGAAAGCCGCCCAGCAGCGGCCGCACGGGCCGCCGCGCCGTGTTGCTGACAAGGTGACGGCTATTTTGGTATAAATACGCCAATCCGACGGCTGCCAGTGGCCCGTTCGGAGCAGGGAAATGGCCAAGAATACGCTCACATTCGAACTCGGGGGGCGGGTTGAAATCGCCGACTTTGCGAACGGCATCGCCGCTTTCCGGCGTCTGGTGGCGGCTCTGACGCCTCGGAAGGCCGGCGTTGCCTGGGTCGTTGAAGATTTGCAGCCTGGGAGCGCCGTGGTGACCCTCCGCGGCGAATCTGACGACCCCGTCGCAGTGGAGCGGATAGTTGATGAGTACGAGAAAATCGGCGCCGCTCTCTCGCGGCACGAAGATTTGCCTAGAATTAATCAAAGAGCAATGACCGCCTCCCACGCAATCAAGGATCTGACCGGAGCCACTGATTACGTGCGGTTTGAAACGCCGGATATCGAATACACGATATACCGCAACGGCCACGCTCCAAGCCGACCCGCCACAAGGGTGTCCATCGGCGCGATTACCGGAACGATACAAACTTTGAGTAACCGGGGCGGGCTGCGGTTCAACCTTTACGACACCCTTCTCGATAAAGCGGTGGCCTGCTACTTGGCTCCGGGTCAGGAAGAACTAATGCGGGAAGCCTGGGGCCGGCGGGCGCGAGTCAGCGGGACAATATCCCGTGAGACGACCACTGGCCGGCCGACCACCATCCGCAACATTATGAACGTGAAAATCCTGGCCGAAGTCCCGCCGGGATCCTACCTGAGAGCTAGAGGCGCTGTTCCGTGGCAGCCGGGGGATCTGCTACCTGAGGACGCCATCCGCCGACTGAGGGATGCCTGATGCGCATATTATGCAGAGTTGTTAGCCCTGGTTTTCACGCAGTTGCCTACAATGCGCTACGTTATAACCACAGAACCGCAAAAGCGTATATTCTACGTAAAATTGGCTCAAGTCGTGCAAGTACGTGTACTGTAGCACATCCGAATCCAAATACCTCAGGTATTGTGGCCGAATTTCTGTCCTTTGCTTGTGTAGTGGGTGGGCAACGTAATTACGGATCGTCACTATCAAGTTTGCTCCCAAGTCGCCGGTCAAGTTTAGGTTCTTGTATAGTTGATCCGAGACTGGAGCATTTGACGGACCTACTTGTCGATTGAGGATGCGGTAGCAGCGCAAAACCTTGTCGATTTCTTCCGCGGTGACATCTGGATACTGAATAGTTTTTTCCAGAACCAGGCTGGCAAGTATTTCCAATCCAAAACAGCTTTTGGCTACGGCATCTTGCTGAAGTCCTGCTCGCCGCATCACAGTGCTTCTCACATAGCAGTCGATCACTGCGATTATTTCGTCCTTGTGGGCCGTCCACTTAGTCCAGAACTTAGGAAAAAATTGTTCCAAGATCCTGCCCCACTTCGCATCTCCTGGGTGGTGAAACCAATTCAGCGTATGTTGGCGGCCGGCTTCAAATCTGCCAACTTGTGCCCATGTCGCACGACGACTTTCGTCGTAGCCAACAATGACTGTGGGAAAGCAGTAGTTGCCTATGGTGAACGCGAAGAAGTAGCGTAACCCCTCCAGTACATCGCAGAGTTCGCCGATGGTGAAATCATCGCCATTGATTTTCTGCACCGACCCTACATGGCTGACTACGTCACTATCAGAGTTTTCGTCCTTTGTTAAGGTGATTTGCCACCCATCCCCGGTATTCAAAGCGATATTGTGGCGGGCGGGAGTTACAGTAAGCTCAGCATCATCTCCCAACTTGTTCGCCACGCTTTGCAGTGCCTCGTACTCGGTTTCACTGAAACCTGCAGTTGACAACCATTGCTTTTCAGGCGTCCTGAAATCGGAAAATCCCGAAATGGTGAACTCGGCTTTTATGAGAGGCGCGGTACTGCGGATCACCTGATTTTGGTCCAAGACTAATTCGCCCCGATGACCGACATCAGCATACAGCACTTTGGCATTCAGCGAGGGGTTCGATTTAGGCTGTAGCGGCGATTGAGAAGGGTTCAATTGCAATTCGACCAGAGCGCGCTTTTGCCAAGCCTCTTCCAACAACGGATGGGTCCCAAAAATCTCAATGCCCTTAAGCTCTTTGAATATGGCCCCATCGGGACCGACTTGAGGTTCCGGCTCGTATGGAGGAGCGTTGTAGTATTTGAACCTGAGATAGCCTTCGGGAGCGATTTCAGGTTCAACGATAATCTCGAAGGTAGTCCCTTCATATTTTAGAGTCGCATGAACTGGTACATCCAGCTCTGCATTGATTATTTCGTCAAAAAACACCGTTTCCAATTTGTTGAGTTTCATTTTTAGTCTCCTTATCTAATATTGTACCATCCCATTTCCCATCACTGCCGATGCGTCTATGACGTATTCTTCTTCCACTCATCCTCCAGGTAGCGTTCCCACTGACGTTCTCGCAGTTCCCGTTCCTCCCTGATGGCTTCTGCGGCGTCGAAGTTGAAATGGAGCGTGAGCCGATCCTTCCGTCGCTCTTGCCATTCTTCCAGCGTGAGTTTCCGCGGGGGTATCAGACGCTCCACTGTGAGCTCCACGGTGGCCCCCTCCACCGACTCCCGCAGCCACTTGCGCATCTCCCGCCGGGCTATCGTCACCGTGAGCCGGTCGCCACGCTCGGCACGCAGTTCCGCCAGGCGTTTCGCCGCGCCTTCCGCCGCTGCCTGGCCGGCCCGCGCTATGTTCCGGTGGATGGGTTCGCCCGCGTCAAACTCCGGTATCGGCAACTTCCAGAGGTGCTTTTGTAAATGGCGCGCCCCGAACTGGCCTTTGGCCATCAGCGGTTCAACTCTGTCGTACAACGCCTGGCTATTGATTATCGCCAGAAGGTAGTGGGCTTCATCTATGTTTTTGCAAGCGATCCAGAAAAGAGTGTAATCAACAATAGCGGTATTATCCTCGACGAGAGAGGCTATTGGCGCACCCGATTGGTTATAAACCACACGAATGGTCCGCTCTCCAGGCTGCTGTTTCCAATGTAATTGGGACGATAGTTTGTGCATATAATCTAGATTTTCCAGTAGGCTGCGTCGGTTTGCTGGAGCTTTATCAGTTTCCCAAATATGGTTAATTGTGTGCCATCGTCCCCGCATCCGCCGCTCCAGCCCGCCCAAGCGGATACCGCCCGGCCCGTCGCTGTCAGTTGGTATCGCGTATTCCCCGCGTTTCACCGGCAGGATTGCCTTGAGTGGCTCCAGCGTGGCATAGGGAACCACGGTTTCGCCCAGATGCACGTCGTACAGGTGTCGGCTTTCTACCGTCTGCTCCGTGATCGCGGTAAGGTCAAGGTTGCGCCACGGCGCTTTGTCCTGCGAACCCCGGCGCGGGTTGACCGTGATGGTCTGGCCGGCCTGCACGATGGCGGTGTTTTCCGTTTCATTAACGAAGAACAGACAACGGGGAAAGATGGTGGCGCCATTCCTTGAGCGCCGCTCGTAGGGTGAATCGCCGCTCACCGAAGTATCCGTTATCCCGCTGGACACACGGCGCACGTCGTCGGCGCCGGCCGTTCCTTCCCAGCAGTCCACCGCGCCGGCCAATGCCGCACCCTCGGCGTTCTCGCCCACTCGCTCCGCGAATACCACGCAGGATGCCATCGGAAAGAATGTGTTGGGTTCCAGACGCTCCAAATCCCACGCCGCTTTGTGGCCGAAGTTCACGGCCAGCGTGCGGCCGGGGACGCGGTTGCGTCCGCGTCCTCGGGCCGCTGCCTGCCACGCTCCCGTGCGCCACTTGGAGTATTGGCCGGCCTGCAAGGCGCTGTGAGGCAGGACCATGCCGATTTTGCCGCCGTCTTTCAGGTAGAGGTCAACGCTGCGGGCGAAGAACAGGCCGGCTACGTCCTGGTGGGTGGCGTAGCGTCCGCCCTGCCAGATGCCGTAGAGGCTCTTGCTCTGGTTTTCCAGCTCGGTGCGCAGGATGTCGGCGGTCTGGTTGTAGTTCAGCCAGGGCGGGTTGCCGATTACCACGTCCACTTTGGTGCGGCTGAGGGCGACGGGGCGGACGAGGTTGCGGGTGTAGTAGGCCCAGATGTGGTTGCGGCCCTGGTCGTGGAGGCGTTGCAGGATGGCGATGGTGTCGGTTAGGGTCTGGCGCTCGTTGGGATCCGTGATGGCGTGGTCGTCCAGGGCGATGAGGGGGTCGTGGCCCGCCTCGATGTCGGCGGCGACCTGGCTCATGAGGGAGTCGAAGGTGTCGGCGCGGTCCACCAGGCTTATGGGGAAGGTGAGTTCCGCATTTTCGGCGTCGTCCACCGGGATGGTGACCTGTCGCTCGGCGAAGAGGTCGCCGGGGCGGAAACGGAGCTGGAGGGCGTCGCCGAGATAGACGGGGACGGAGCCGGAGGCGTCGTAGCCGGCGTGGACCGCCGCCTCGATGGCGGGCCGGGCGGCCAGGGCCCAGGCGGCGCGGGCGAGGTGGACAGCGACGGGATGGACGTCGATGCCGGCGACGGCGGCGCGGAGGCGGTCGAGGAGTTCTTTGGGGTCGAGGTTGGCGTGTCCTTCGACAGGCTCAGGATGAGCGGGAGAGGGGGCAGGGTGTGAGGGCGCCGCATGCGGCGCCCCTACGTGGGCGCCGGCGTTGGGAGAGTGTAGGGGCGAATAGGCGTGGGGGTGCAGGGGCGAATAGGCGTGGGGGTGCAGGGGCGAGTGGGCGTCGGAATGTAGGGGCGAATGATTATTCGCCCCTACGGGGGCCGCATCCAGAAAATGCCGCACCGCTTCGGCGATGAAGGTGCCGGAGCCGCAGGCGGGGTCGAGGACGCGCTGGTTGAGGGGGTCGTCAATCAGCTCCCGCACCATGGTCCGGGCCAGCCAGGCGGGGGTGTAGTATTCGCCCAGGGTGCGGCGTTCTTCGGGCGGGATGACGGTTTCGTAGAGGATGGCGGCGATGTCGGGCGGAGCGTTCTGCCAGTCGAAGCGGGCGACGCGGCGGGCCAGGGCGCGCAGCAGGTCCTGGCCGCCGATTGATTGGTCGGAGATCCGCTCGTCGGGCCAGGCGAAGAAGTCGGATTCGATGATGCCGCTCAGTCCGGTGGCGTCGCGGAAGCGGCGGCCCTGGAGCAGGTCGGACGGGTCGGTTTCCGCCACCTGGCGGAGGTCGATGCCGAAGGACGCCTGCACCGCCATGCCGATGACCAGGCTGAGATAGGTGTGTCGGATGAAGAGATGGTCCAGCTCTTCGGGTTGCTGGGCGATTTCGCCCAGGGCGGCGCGGAGCAGGTTTTCCCAGAGGCGGCGTTTCACCCGGACGGTTTCGTACTGGGAGACCTCTGCATACAGGCGGGTCAGGGTGTCAACGTCGCGCTGGTAGGCGGGGCTGCCCGGCCCCAGGTACTGCTCCACGTTGGCCCGGTCGGCCGGGATGCTTTCCAGGGACAGGAGGGCGCTATCGCGCAGCCACTCGTAGAGGGGCAGCCACCGCTCCGCCGACTCCAGGACGAACCCGTAGGGCGGCGCGGTACGCACCGGGCCGGCCTCGGGCCAGCGCAGGAGCCAGTATTTGCCGTCGGTGAGGATGCCGGTGCGGACGCCTTTGCCGGCGGCTTTGGATAGCTCCAGGTAGTCGTCCAGTTGCTGGACGTGGGCCGGGTCGGGGTTGAAGCCGGCGGCGGCACCGATGCGTCGCTTGAACTCGATGAAGGTGTCCAGGGCGGTGAGGTCAACGGCGCGGCGGCTCGCCCCAGGTGAATCGGCCGGCGGGTTCTCCTCGATGATTTCGTCGGTCTGGGCCAAACGGGTCAGGATGAGGAAATCGCGGACGGCGGTGGTGATGTTGGCCTCGGGTTCGCCGTGGTCGTGGCGGTGCAGGATTGCCGCTGCCGCGTCGGCGTACCGCGGGTCGCTGATGTCCAGGTGCGTTGTCATAGTCCGATTGTATCAGCGTCGGCACGGCGGGCGGGTGATAGACTGGTGGGAACGGGTTGGAGTGGCGTGGCAGCGACGAGATTGCCACGCTGCGCTCGCAATGACGGAGGGAGTACGCCTCAGGCGGAAGCGAGAGGAACGACGATGAGCACGGAAACCACACCCACGCCGAAGAAAGTGGGCGACTTGACGCTGGCGGAGCTGCTGGCGCTGCTACGGGAAACGGCTACCGAAGCCCTGGCCGGGATAGTGGGCTACCCGGACGAGAAGCAGGAACCGCGCCAGAGCGAAGTTGTGAAACTGGAGCCGGGAGCCGGCGTGTCGGAAAGAATGGCGCGTAAGGTGTCCGAATTGACGGTTGACGATTTTGAGGGGTGGATTTATTACATCGTCGATGAAGTAGGAGTGGAACTGATCGGCGACCCGGACGAGGGGTTGGAGCTGAGTGCCTGGGTACAGGAACAACTGGACCAGGCGGACGCGGACCGGGCAGCAGGCACGCTGAAGACCATTCCGGCGGAGCAGGTGGCGAAAGAGCTGGGACTTGACTGGCCCGATGATGTATAGCCTGGAGTTATCGTCCACCGCTCGAGCTAATATGTCACGTCTGGATCCGCCGGTGGCGCGGCGGGTCAACAATCGGCTGTAGTGGAATAAGACTTACGCGCTTGAAAATATTCAGTCGTCATTCTGGCTTTCGAGGGAGTCCAGTGGCCGAATTCTCAAGCAATCCTCTCCCGTTTCGGCATACCATGATTCTTGGATTCCGGCTTTCGCCGGAATGACGGGCTGGGGTTTTGGAGACTGAAAGGCCCTCCGGGCGATAATCCCCGCTGCCAACATCGGCCGGGCAATCCCGGTACAATAGGCGCACTTCATGCGAATTTTTGCATTGCGAGGTGCGCTTTTATGGTTCAGCAGGGACAGATTGACCATCTTTTGCAGGAGGCCGGCGAGATACCGCCACCGCCGCACGTTTCGGGACAGGCCACGCTCTCCGACTACGACGCCGTGTACGCCCGCTCCGTGGCCGACCCGGAGGGGTTCTGGGCCGAGGCTGCCGAGGAGTTGCACTGGTTCCGGCGGTGGGACGATGTGTTCCAGTGGGAATACCCCAACTTCCGGTGGTTTGTGGGCGGGCAGACCAACATTGCCTACAACGCGCTGGACCGGCACCTGACCACCGAGCGGCGCAACAAGGCCGCGCTGATCTGGCTGGGCGAGGACGGCACGGAGCAGGTCTATACCTACGCGCGGCTGGCGCAACAGGTGAACCGCTTCGCCAACGGGTTGAAGTCCCTGGGCGTGGGCAAGGGCGACCGCGTGGTCATCTATATGCCGCTGACGCCGGAGGGAGCCATCAGTATGCTGGCCTGCGCGCGCATCGGCGCGATTCACAGCGTGGTCTATGCCGGCTTCAGCGTGGGTTCCCTGCGGGACCGGATCCAGGACGCCAACGCCAAGGCGCTGATCACCGGCGACGTGGGCTACCGCCGGGGCAACCGGGTGGACCTGAAAGGCATCGCCGACGAGGCGGTGGCGGGCTGCGACAGCCTGGAGAGCGTGATCGTGTTCCGGCGCGAAAACGTAGGGGCGAATGATTATTCGCCCCTACATGGCATCAGAGAGGTTGATTTCGACGAGCTGATGGCGAACAGCGCCATCGACTGCCCCGCCGAGGTCATGGACGCTGAGGATCCGCTCTACATCCTCTACACCAGCGGCACTACCGGAAAGCCCAAGGGCGTGGTTCACGTCCACGGCGGCTACATGGTGGGCACGCACTACCACTTCAAGAACTTCTGGGACGTGAAGGACAACGACGTGTTCTGGTGCATGTCGGACATCGGCTGGGTGGTGGGCCACAGCTACATTGTCTATGCGCCGCTGGTGGCGGGGGCGACGACGGTGTTCCGCGAGGGGGCGCCGGACTTCCCCCACAACGCGGTGTTCTACGAGGTCATCGAGAAGTACGGCGTCAACGTGATTTTCACCGCGCCCACGGCGGTGCGGATGCTGATGCGCTACGGCGAGGAGCCGGCCAGCCGGTACAACCTGCGCTCCCTGCGGTTCCTCACCTGCGCCGGCGAGCCGCTGAATCCGGAAGCCCTGCGCTGGGCCTACGAGCATATCTGCGGAAGCGGCGAGTGGGCGCACATGGTGGATAACTGGTGGCAGACGGAGACGGGCGGCCCGTGCCTGGGGACGACGGCCACCATGGCGTCCCGGCCCGGTCGCGTCGGCAAGCCGCTGCCCGGCGCGGTGATGGACATCGTGGACCGGGAGGGCCAGCCCATCGAGGAGCCGGACAAGGGCGGTTTCCTGGTCATCCGCCGGCCGTTCCCGCACTTCTCCCGCACCGTTTGGGGCGACCCGGACCGCTACGCCGAGACGTGGAACCAGGTGCCGGGGGTGTACTCGTCCGGTGACGTGGCCCTGCGGGACGCCGACGGCTACTACATGGTGGTGGGCCGGGCCGACGACGTGCTGAACGTGGCGGGCCACCGGATCGGGTCGGCGGAGGTGGAGTCGGCGCTGGTGTCGCACCCCGAGGTGGCGGAGGCGGCGGTGATCGGCAAGCCCGACGAGCTGCGGGGCGAGGTGATCAAGGGGTTCGTGACCCTGCGCATGGGCAGCGAAGGGTCGGACCGGATGATCAACGACCTGCAGCTGCACGTGCGGCGAGAGCTGGGGCCGATTGCGGTGCCGTCTGAGATCGAGTTCACGCCGACGCTGCCGAAGACGCGCTCCGGCAAGATAATGCGGCGGCTGCTGAAGGCGCAAGAGCTGGGGTTGGACCCGGGGGATATTACGACGCTGGAGGAGTAGAACTCGCGTTTTGAGGCGTGCCTTGCGGATGCTACTATCGGCTGATGAACGGCAGGGAATTCGTAAGGCGCGCCCGGCGGTACGCCAGGGCAAACGGGCTGGAATGGCGGTTTAACCCGGCGGAGGGCAAGGGTAGCCATGGCAGATTTTATATGGGAGATCGGCAGACAATAGTGCAACACGGCGAGATTCCCCGAAATACGCTGTTCGGGATGTTTCGCCAGCTGGGCATTAATCCCAGGGAGTTTTGACTATGAAATATTTGTACCCATGCACCATTGAGGGGAATACGGACGACGGGAATGGATTTGTGGTGTCCTTTCCGGATATCCCGTGGGCTCACACCGGAGGCTTTACGTTCCGGGAAGCCCTCATCCTCGCTGAAGATTGCCTGGTGGTTGCGCTCAGCCACTATGTCAACCACGACCTGGATTTGCCCGCGCCCAGCCCCTACCAAGAGGGGCAGGAACTGCTGACGGTGCAGCCGGTGGTTGCCGCGCAGCTGGACCTGCACACCGCCATGCGCGAGCAGAAACTGGGTGCGGCAGAGCTGGCGGCGCGTCTGGGTATCTGCGAGGACGACGCAACCGCGCTCGTGAACCTGGACTACCGCACGCCCATAGGCAAGGTCGCCAAAGCTCTCAAAGCCGTGGGTTGCGAGCTGGCAGTGGCGGAACGGGCCGCCTGAAAACTAACCGGAGTTGCAACACCATGCCGCTGGATGACCTGGTCGCCGTAATCGAAACGTTGCAACGACGCATCCGGGACCACGGCGCAACGCTGCGGGAAAATGAGACGCGCACCCGCATGGCTCTGATTGACCCGCTGTTGACGGCGTTGGGCTGGGATGTGTCCGACCCGGCAACGGTGACGCCGGAATATAACGTGAGCGGTCGCTGGGCCGACTACGCTTTGCTGCGTCCTGACGGTCAGCCGGCAGCTACCATAGAGGCAAAGAAACTCGGCGAGTCACTGGCATCGCACCGGATGCAGATGTTGAACTACTCCAACGCATCAGGGGTGGAATACGCCGGGCTGACTGATGGCGACCATTGGGAGCTGTACGAAGTATTCCAGCGGGGACAGTTGGAGGACCGGAGGATACTGGATGTTTCGATTGCCAATACGCCAGCCCACCAGTGCGCGCTGCAACTGCTGCTGCTCTGGCGGCCCAACCTAGCGTCGGGACAGCCTGTGAAAGCGAATGAGTCGCTGGTTGGTTGGAACCCAGAGGCGCGCCGGACCACTCCTGAACCTAGTGAACAGGAAATGAGGAATGTTGTTGAATCTCCACGGCGGAGTCCCGTTTCGTCACCACCAGTACGGGGAAGTTGGGCCTCTTTGGCGGAATACGATCCGCCAAGCCGCAGCGCTCCGCCACAATCTATCCGCTTCTCGGACGGCAAAGTACAGGAAATAAGTCGCTGGAATGACATTTTGGTAGCATCGGCTATATGGCTCAGCTCGACCAACAGGCTCACTGCCGCCAACGTGCCTGTCACGTCAAGCCCGAAAATTTACATGGTTCATGATCAGCCAGTGCATCCCACTGGCAATCGGTTTTTCCAGTATCGGGAAATTGCCGATGGTCAACTGGTGGTCAATACGCATGGGAGCGCCGTTCAAATGAGGAACAATGCTAGAAAACTGCTCCAGCACTGCGGTATCGACCCCGCTACCGTACAATTGCAAGTGGGGCAATAAACGCCGAGGCGCAAACCCACGGGAGAACGACATGGCTACCGCACTGAAACCGGAGTTGGAGGCGCGCATCGCCGACCTGGCGAAGCGGCTGGGCTTTGCCGGGCCCGACGCGGCGGAGCGGGTCATCGTTGCCGCGCTGGACTATCTGGACGAAAGCACCGGCAAGTGGGAACGGTGGTACACCCGCGCCGAGATTGACACGATGGTAGAACGTGACCGCGTGGCATACCTGAAGAAGAAGGGCTACCCGGAAACCGACCCCCGGCCCCTGTCGCAATTGCTCCAGGACGAACTGTACGACGAATTCGGGCTGCCCAAGTAGCCGAAGGATGCAGTGGCCATGACTGCTCTGGACAAGCCGGACATCGCAACCCGCATTGCAGCGTTGGCTCAGCGAATGGGCTTTGACGGCCCGGACGCCGGCGAGCAGGTACTGGAAGTGGCGTTGGAGTATCTGGAGGACAGCGCCGCCGGCCGGCCGAGCTGGCGCACCCGCCAATATTGGGATGACTTCTCCCAGCAACACGCGGCGGATTTGGCGCGGCAAGGCCATGCCGACGGCTTGGATGCGCCCGCATCCGGGAAAAGGTAGCAGGACTGGCAGAGCTGGATGATTGTATCCGATACCTCGGCGCTGATGGCGTTGGTGATGGACGAACCGGAAGCGCCCGACATCCGCCACGCCATTGGCGAAGCAGAGCAAACGCTAATCTCTGCCGCTACGCTGATAGAATTCTACATCGTGGCTATGGGCAAGGGCGACGATGTCTATGCACGAGCACAAGCCTTAATTCGGGAGCTACCCATTGCAGTAGTTCCGTTTGACACTGAGCAGGCCGAAATCGCCCGTCGCGCCTACGAACAATACGGGAAAGGCCGGGGGCATCCGGCGCAGTTGAATTTCGGCGATACCTTCTCGTATGCCCTCGCCTCGTCGCGGGGACTGCCACTGCTGTACAAGGGCGGTGATTTTGCCCGCACGGACATTCCGGCGGTTGCGTAGTTTCCCGGTGGTAGAATGGATTGGCAGCGCCGCGTCGTCACGCTGTGCCTGCCATTTGGAACTGCCGTAAACTTACGCCGGGAGAACACAAACCATATGTATTCAAAAGTAATCGTCCCCCTGGACGGGTCGGATCTGGCGGAACAGGCGCTGCCTTACGCGGAGTTGGTGGCCGCGTCGCTTTCCGTGCCTGTGGAACTGGTGCAGGCTTACGACATCATGCCGGCGAACGTGCTCAGCACGCGGCGAGAACAGGTCGTGGCGCAGTTACAGACCGGGGCGCAGGCTCTGGCGGAAGCCTCGCTGGCGCCGGTTCGACAACGGTTGAGCGGCCTGGGGGTCGAGGCCAACCCGGTGATCAATCGCGGTCCCGCCGCCGACGTCATCGTGACGCAGGCCGGCACGGATCCCGGCGCGCTGGTGGTGATGTGCACCCACGGTCGCGGCGGCATCTCCCGGTGGGTGATGGGCAGCGTCACGGACAAGGTGCTGCATACCGTGCCCAACCCCATGCTGATCGTCAGGGCCAACGTGACCGGGCCAGCGTCGCCGGGCGCGTCGCTGCGGTCGGTGATTGTCCCGCTGGACGGTTCGGCGCTGTCGGAGCTGGCCATCCCCCACGCGGTGAGCGTGGCGGCGGCGCTATCGGCCCGGATAACGATTCTCCAGGTCACGCCGACGCTGGATTACTACCGGCACCAGCTCACGGCGGTGACGCCGGAACTGGGAGCAATGCCCGATTTTGACCCGGGTTCTCCCGAAGAATTGACCTCCGAGGACGCGGCGAACTCATCCGCGTATCTGGCCGACGTGACCAACCGTATGACCATTGACCATGCCCACGGCGTGGTCGGCGAGCACGTGATGTCGGACAACATCGCCCAGAGCATCATTGAACGGGCCACCAGCGAGCCCTCACTGGTGGTGATGACCACCCATGGCAGGAGCGGCGTGGGACGGATGGTGCTGGGGAGCGTCACCGACCGGGTGATCCGTCATTCCAGCGTGCCGGTGCTGGTGATCCGATAGAAAAGACCGTGGCCGCAGCTAGGACTGCGGCCACGGTTATTATGGCGATGCCGATTGCGCACGGCATGGCGGGCTGCTACTCCGGTTTCATTGCCTGCAACGTTCCCACGTCCACCGAGATGCCGGGTCCCATGGACGACGTTATGTAGGCCGACTTGATGAAGGAGCCTTTGACGGCATCAGGGCGCTCCCGCATTACCGAGTCCATGAAGACGGTCAGGTTGTCCACCAGGGCATCGGTCTCGAAGGAGGACTTGCCGAACTGGCCGTGGATGATGGCAGTGCGGTCGGTGCGGAACTCCAGGCGGCCGGCCTTGGATTCCTGGATGACGCGGGGCAGGTCGCGGGCCTGCACGAGGGTTCCGGTGCGCGGGTTGGGCATCAGGCCCCGGCGGCCCAGGTAGCGGCCCAGCCGGCCGATCTTGGACATGACTTCGGGGATGGCCAGTCCGACGTCGAAGTCCATCCAGCCGCCTTCAATCTGGGCGATGAGGTCGTCGTCGCCCACGTAGTCGGCGCCGGCCTGGCGGGCGATTTCGGCGGCTTCGCCGTTGGCGAAGACCAGCACGCGCACCTGCTTGCCCAGGCCGTGGGGCAGAACGGTTACGCCGCGCACCTGCTGCTCGGCGTGGCGGACGTCGGCATTGGTGCGGAGGTGGACCTCCATGGTCTCGTCAAACTTGGCGGTGGACAGTTCTTTGACCAGGTCGATGGCCTCGCGGGGCTGGTACACGGAGTCTTCCGGGATGCGCTCGGCGACGGCGTTGTAGCGACGGCTGTGTTTGGGCATTTTCACTTCTCCCTCATCGGTTTTGGGCAACCACAAGGGTTGCCCCTACGACTACATATGCCAGGGGACACGTCAACATCAGTCGCCTTCGATGGCGATGCCCATGCTGCGGGCGGTGCCGGCGATGATGTTCATGGCCTGCTCCACCGAGTTGGCGTTGAGGTCTTTCATCTTGTCCTCGGCGATGCCGCGCAGCATATCGTTGGAGATGGCGGCGCCGATGGGAGCTCGGGCGTCGCCCTGACCCTTTTCGATGCCGGCGGCGCGGCGGAGCAGGTCCGACGCCGGCGGCGTGCGCGTGACGAAGGTGAAGGAGCGGTCCTGGTACACGGTCAGGTGGACGGGGACAATGGTGCCGGCCTGGTTGCCGGTGCGCTCGTTGTACTCCTTGACGAAGGCCATGATGTTGACGCCGTGCTGACCCAGCGCCGGTCCCACCGGCGGAGCCGGGGTGGCCTTCCCCGCTTCCAGCTGCAGCTTGATGACGGCGCGTACCTTCTTTGCCACTGATGGCCTCCCAATATAGTTAGTCGTCATTCCGGCTAAAGCCGGAATCCAGAGAATTGCGATATGAAGAAACGTGAAGGATTATTTACGATTTCGACCACTGGATTCCCGCTTTCGCGGGAATGACGGTGAAATGTCAACGCGGCCTGGTAAGGAATTAAACCTTTTCCACCTGGATGAAGTCCAGAGCGACGGGGGTTTCGCGGCCGAACACGGAGATGAGCACCGTAACCTGTCCGCGGTGTTCATCCACCTCCTCCACCCGGCCCAACATATCGGCGAAGGGGCCTTCGGAAATACGCACCATGTCGCCCTGAGCGAGGCCGATGACGGCGCGGGGTTCGCCCGAGGCCACCCGATCCAGGATGTCGTCAACTTCCCGGTCATCCAACGGCACGGGACGAGGGCGGTCGCCGCCTTCTTCCTCGGCGGAGATGAACCCGGTGACGCCGGTGGTGTTTCGCACCAGGAACCAGGCTTCGTCGTCCATGACCATCTGGACCAGGATATACCCGGGAAACAGCTTGCGCCGCTGGGAACTGCGCTCGCCCTTGTTGCGGATAATCTCCTCCTCGGCGGGCACTTCCACCCGTCGGATGCGGTCATCCATGCCAAGGCTGTGCCGGCGCAGGTCCAGGTTGCGCTTGACCATGTCCTCCTGGCCCGTATAGGTATGGACTATGTACCAGCGCAGGTCAGCGGGCGGTTGCATTGTGGTCATTGTCTTGTACCCGGTTGAAAGGTGGTTAGGGACACGGATGAGCCGTAACGGGGTTCCGCCGTCTCCCCAACATAGACGACGGCGCGTTACGGAGAAACCACTTCGTTCCGATCAGAGCCGCAGCGGGGGTCGATGACCGCTGTCGGAGAACGACCTGGGTCAGAAAGGTAGATCGCGCAGGCCGATGACGAAGCCCATGGCGTAGTCGAAAATCCGGTCCAACAGACCGAGGAAAAAGCCCATGGCCACGGCCAGCACGATGACGATGGCCGTCAGACGGGCGGTTTCCTCGCGGCTGGGCCAGACGGACTTGCGCAGCTCGGAGACGGTCTCTCGCAGGAAGCCGACCGGGCCGATCCTCCCCACCGCGCGGGGAGAGATCGGCGCCGGTCGTCGGGTTGATGCCCTGGCCACGGTCGGCTACCTCACTTCGCGGTGAACCTGGTGGCCGCGGCAACGGCTACAGTACTTCCGTAATTCCATGCGGGTGGTGTGGCTGCGCCGGTTCTTGATGGTCGAGTAGTTGCGCTCGCGGCAGTCGGTGCATTGCAGGGTGATGACTTGCCGGGCGTCGGTGGACTTGCGGGCCATCAGGTCACTCCAAAAGCCTGGTGAACACGCCGGCGCCGACGGTGCGGCCACCCTCGCGGATGGCGAAGCGCAGTCCTTCCTCGACGGCGATGGGCGTAATCAGGTTCACGGTCATGGTGATGTTATCGCCGGGCATAACCATCTCGACCCCGTCGGGCAGAGCGATTTCGCCGGTGATGTCGCTGGTTCGGATGTAGAACTGGGGTTTGTAGCCGGTGAAGAAGGGGGTATGCCGGCCGCCTTCAGCCTGGCTGAGGACGTACACCTCGGCTTCCGCCCGGCGGTAGGGGCGCATGGAGCCGGGAGCCACCAGCACCTGGCCGCGCTCGACCTCGTCCCGGTCCACGCCGCGCAGCAGGACACCGACGGCGTCGCCGGCTTCGGTGGTGTCCAGCAGCTTGTGGAACATTTCCAGGCCGGTGGCCACGGTCTTGCGCACGTCGCCGGAGCGGATGATTTCCACTTCCTGGCCGACGTTCAACTGACCGCGCTCCACTCGACCGGTGACGACGGTGCCGCGACCCTTGATACCGAAGACGTCTTCAATGGGCATGAGGAAGGGCTGGTCGGTGACGCGGGAGGGCTGTGGGATGTAGTCGTCCATGACCTTGACCAGTTCGCGGACGCCGTCCATTGCCTCGGCGTCGCCTTCCAGGGCCTTGAGGCCGCTAACGCGGACGATGGGAGTGTCGTCGCCGGGGAACTCGTAGGTGCTGAGCAGCTCGCGGACTTCCAGCTCGACCAGTTCCAGCAGTTCCTCGTCGTCCATCATGTCAACCTTGTTCAGGGCGACGACGATGGAGGGGACTTCCACCTGGCGGGCGAGGAGGATGTGCTCCCGGGTCTGGGGCATGGGGCCGTCGGGAGCGGACACCACCAGGACGGCGCCATCCATCTGGGCCGCGCCGGTGATCATGTTCTTGATGTAGTCGGCGTGACCGGGGCAGTCAACGTGGGCGTAGTGCCGGTTCTCGGTCTCGTACTCCACGTGAGCGATGGCGATGGTGATACCACGGGCCCGTTCTTCCGGCGCGTTGTCGATGCTGTCGAAACTGCGGAAACTGGCGTTGTTCTCCTGAGACAGCACGCTGGTGATAGCGGCGGTAAGGGTGGTCTTGCCGTGGTCAACGTGACCGATAGTACCCACGTTCACATGGGGCTTGGAACGGTCGAAGACTTGCTTAGCCATGGTGGCGGGTTACTCCTTGCTCCTTTGGATTTGTTCACTCCCGCGGGCGGCCCCGGCGGGCTATTGACGCTGATGGAGCCCAAGGGCGGAATCGAACCGCCGACCCCGTTCTTACCAAGAACGTGCTCTACCGCTGAGCTACTTGGGCGTGATTTGATTTTGCTGGTGGTCTTTGGAGCACCTGGATTCCGGCTTTCGCCGGAATGACGAAATCATTCAAGTGGTGGAGGGGGCAGGATTCGAACCTGCGAAGCCCGTCAGGGCGCCAGATTTACAGTCTGGTGGCTTTAACCACTCACCCACCCCTCCATGTGCGATTGCCTCGGCTGTCGTTCCGGTGATTGACAGACCTGTATTTTATTTGGAGCCCCAGAGGGGACTCGAACCCCTAACCTGCCGATTACAAATCGGCTGCGCTGCCAATTGCGCCACCGGGGCGCGGGGTGCGCTGGCGCCGACCGGGCCGGCGGAAGTGCGCCATAGGCTAAAAAAGCCCCGGCATTTCCGGGGCCTTCCGGTTTTCGCCAGTCGGTAAATAGGTTACGGAAAATTGCCCAAATTGTCAACGCTTTTGACGGCCTGCAACGGGCCGGATTTGTCGGGGGCCTTGCTCAGCAAAGCATCTTTCGGGATGTTCCCGAAGTGCAGGGCGGCATCGTCCTGATTGCAGGAAGCGCTGGCCTCGTCGTCAACATCGTTGCTGCCACGCTACCGGGCTGGAATAACGTATGCACCGCCAGGGCCCCAACAGGAGATACCGTCATCCATTCGTATCACACAAGTGTGTTCACCGCCCGAGCCGATTGAGCGGAACGGCTCCGTTATAACTTCGGGGACGTGAAATCCATATCCCCAGCAAGACACCGTGCCTTCGGCTGTTACAGCGCAATTGTGATTCTGGCCGGATGTGACCAAAAGGAACTCTCCCAATGGCGGCGTGGATTGCCCCACGACCTCGTTGTTATGGGTTTGGTTGCTGCCCCAACAGGCCAACGCGCCGTCTGATCTGACGCCGCAGGTATGCTGCATACCGGCGCCGATTGACAGGAATGACCCTTCCGGCGGCGCAGCCTGTCCCGCAAAATTGCCGTGCGCGTCTTTATTGCTGCCCCAACAGATCACACCGCCATCGGCTTTTATACCACAGGTATGGTATGCGCCGGCGCTGACTGACCGGAATTTTCCCTCCGGCGGTGTCGCCTGTCCGGCCCAGTGGTCGCTGTAAGTACAATCTCTGCGGGTCTCGGTGGGGCTGACTTCGATATCTTCACACGTAGTGATTATACTCTCGTTGCTGCCCCAGCAGGTTACGTCGCCGTCCGTTCGTACTCCGCAGGTATGGTAAGAGCCGGAACTGGTCGACCGGAACGTTCCGGCCGGCGGCGTAGCTTGACCGACGACGTTGCCGTCCCAATCCTGATCGGCACCCCAGCAGTCCAAGCTGCGGTCGGGCCGTATTCCGCAAGCATGGGGGCCGCCGACGGTCACCGTCAGGAACGGTCCGTCCAGCACCCTTTTCGCCTCTTCGCTGTTGTCGATCAACCCCCAGCAAATCACGCTAAGGTCTGTTTTCACCGCGCAGTTGTACCCTACCCCGGCGCCGGGATGGACGGACTGGAAGGGACCGGAGGGTGGCGTGGCTCGCGCCGCGGAGTTGAGGCCCCAGCAGATTACGCGGTTATCTGTGCTTACTCCGCAAGTGTATTGAAAACCGACGCTGACCGACTGGAAAGTTTCATTTAGCGGCATATTCCAGGCGGCAGTGGGTTCGCCCCAGCATTCCAAACTGCCGTCGTATCTTACCCCGCAAGCAAGGTAGTCGCCGGCGCTTACTGACTGGAACTTGCCGGGCTTGGCAACAAGGGTCTGACCCCACCCCATTCCCCAGCAGACCGCGCTGTGGTCAGTTCTTATTCCACAGGTTTGATAGTGGTCAGCATCGATGGATAGAAACCGTCCTTCCGGTGGTGTGGCCTGGCCGGCGAAGCGGTCCTCCACATAGTAGTTGCTGCCCCAGCAGGCTACGCTGTGGTCTGTTTTCAGGCCGCAGGTATGCAGCGCGCCGGCGGAAACCGTCAAAAACTCTCCCTCCGGAGGCGTGGCTTGGCCGATGAAATCGTCGTTCTGGGCCCGGTTGCTGCCCCAGCAGGTTACGCCGCCGTCCGTTCGTACCCCGCAGGAATGAAAGTCACCGACGCTGACGGAACGAAAAGCCCCGGGAGGCGGGGATGCCTGTCCCTGATTGTCGTCGCCCCAGCAAGCGACACCGCCGTCGGTTCGTATCGCGCAGGTATGCCACGCACCGGCGCTGACCGATTGGAACTCTCCGTTGGGCGGCTCGGCTCTCCCGTCACCATTATCACCCCAGCATGACAGGGTTCTGTCCGTGCGCACCCCGCAGGTATGCCCGTCGCCGGCGCTCACGGAAAGAAAGTCCTTGGCGTGTACGAGATGCTGCGGCTTGGGAGCAGACTTTGCCCAGTTGCTCAAGGCCGACCACTGAGTGGAGCCATCAGGAAGCCTACGACTGGCGATAACGACAAAGGAGTACACTCTCCAAGTGTCCAGGTCGCCGACGGTGGCCGAACCGGCTTGCACGGGCGTCCATTTACCGCCGGAGCCATCGGCTTTCACTGACCATACCCAATGGGTCTCAGCCTTGGGTGATGCCGTCCAGGTCAGGTCAACCTCTCCGGGATTAAGGCCGGGGACGGCGGCCAGGTTGGAGGGAGCGAAAGACTCGCCTGGAACCAGCGGCTGGGGTTGCTTCAGAGACCCGGCTGCCTGAACCGAGCCGGGGATTGCGCATACCAGCAGCGCCAGCAATATAGCGGTCAGCAGGGTTCGGGGATGACAGCAACATGGAAAAGACACCAGCCTACCTCGTGGGTTAAATGATTTGGTGAGCGCCATACCGCAGCGCGTGGGTTGGCGCCAGCCGCTGGCGCACCGGGTCAACCACCAGCAGCGCGCCTTCCAGGGTGTACATACCGAGTTGGGCGGGGTGTTTTCGTCGGCAAAAACGACGATGGTGGGCCGCTCGATTCCCGCCACGCTCACGCGGGCCGTGCCGATGTCATCCTCAACGAAACTGCCATTGGCCAGCTCCGACTGGATGCGGCGGTTAGGGACTATGCCGAGTTGGCCCAGCAGGGTAGCCGGCAGGCAGGTGTAGGTGGAACCTGTATTCACCAATACATCCACCGTTTCGGAGCGGTTGCCGTCCGCCGAAATCACTTCTATAGGGTAGGTGAAGGTTCCCATGGCAAACCTTCGGTAGTGTTTCTGGATTCCGGCTTTCGCCGGAATGACGGAAAGGGGCCGGAATGACGAGAGTAGGCAAGTGGCGGCCCTTCGACAGGCTCAGGATGAGCGGGGCTAGGCTGATGCCGACGGGTATTGTGGGCGGCGGCGTTCTCGGAGGGCGGCGAGACCTTCCTTCACGTCGTCGCCGAAGAAGCCCAGGGCCTCGGCCAGGAGGGAGTAGTCGAAGGAGGTGTGGCCGGCCTGGCGGAGCCACTGGTTGAGGGCGCGCTTGGTGAAGCGGATGGCCGGCTGGGGGCCGTCGGCCAGGCGGCGGGCGATGCGCAGGGCGGTTTCCATCAGTTCGTCCCGGGGGACGGCCATGCTGACCAGGCCGATGCGTTCCGCCTCTTTGCCGTCCAGGAAGTCGCAGGTGAGCAGGTAGTACTTGGCCTTAGCCATGCCGCAGAGCAGGGGCCAGATGATGGCGGCGTGGTCGCCGGCGGCAACGCCGAGGCGGATGTGTCCGTCGGTGATGCGGGCGTCCTCGGCGGCGATGGAGATGTCGGCCATGAGGGCCACGGCCAGGCCGGCGCCGACGGCGACGCCGTTGATGGCGGAAATGACGGGCTTGTCCAGGTTCAGGATGTTATAGACGATGTCGCCGGCCTCTTTGGTGTTCTGGGCGACGATGGCCGGGTTGTCGATGGCCTGCTCGATCATCTCGAAGTCGCCGCCGGCGGAGAAGGCATCGCCGGCGCCGGTAACCACGGCGACGCGCACCTCTGGGTCGGCGGCGATGTCCAGCCAGATGCGGCTGAGTTCGTTGTGGAGGCGGAAGTTGGTGGAGTTCAGCGTTTCCGGACGGTTCATCGTGAGGGTGATGATGCCGTCGGATTTCTCGATGAGCAGGTGCTGGTATGAAGAGTAGTCGGTCATTATGCGCTCACAGTGCGGTGGGGGTGTCAGTTGTCGGCGGGAGTCGGTTCAAAATCGGGCGGCAGGTCAAAGGTAGGCCGTCCGTCAGGCCGGTGGCTATGAGCTAAAATAGCCCGCATCAACTGGTTGTGGTTGCGGTCCATTTGCTCCTGGAGTTCGCGGTGGCGGCGTTCCATTTGCTCCTGGAGTTCGCGGTGGCGGCGTTCCATTTGCTCCTGCAGCGCACGCTCGCGGCGTTCCATTTGCTCCTGAAATTCGCGGTCGCGGCGCTCCATTTGCTCTTGCAGCGCACGGTCGCGGTGTTCCATTTGCTCCTGAAATTCGCGGTCGCGGCGCTCCATTTGCTCTTGCAGTTCGCGGAAGCGGCGATCTATTTGAGCCTGGAGCGAATCGATGCTGTGGTGGACACGCTCTATTTGCGTCTGGAGCGAATTGAGCCTTTCGTTCACTCCGACTATTTCGGCGCGCAGGTCGGACACCTCCCGGGACAGGCCGCTTATTGCGGTGCGCAGTTCGGCTATTTCCGTCTGCTGGCGGCCAATGGCCTCCCGCAGAGCGCCTACTTCCCCTTTCAGCTCGCCGAATTCCTGCTGGACGTTGCCCATGCGCAGCCAAAGCGCGCTCAATATTCCCAATATGCCGGTCAGCAGGGCCGCGTATAGCCCCAGCACTACTGATACCAGGACCACTATCGTGTTGGGATTCACTGGGTCCATCTGCGTTAACCTCCTGATGCGGGCATTGCCGGCCGTTTGCCGGGCCAATGCTACCAGACGATACGCCGTTCCTGCAGGGCGGCGAGTTCGCCCTCGTCCATGCCCAGCAGGCCGCAGAAGACCTCGTGATTGTTCTCGCCCAGCTCGGGGGTCCAGCGGAGGGCGTCGGCGGGGGTTTCGGAGAAGCGCCAGGGCGGGGCTACTGCCCGCTGCTCCCCCTTTTCGTCGTGGGTTATCAGCGGGAAGGCGTGGCGGTCGGCCAGGTGGGGGTCGGCCAGCAACTGGTCGGCGGAGAGGGATGGGAAGGCGGCGATGCCGGCGCTTTGCAGCAGGTCGGTCACTTCGTGGGCGGTGCGGGCGGTCGTCCACTCCGCGAGATGCCGTTCCAGTGTGTCCTGGTGCTGCCAGCGCAGGAAGGCGTCGCCGTATTCGTCGGCTTCGGCCCACTTGGGGTTGCCCAGCGCCTTTTTGAGCGCGTGCCATTCAGCATCGTAGGCGACGGCTATGGTGACCCACTGGTCGTCGCCCTGGCAGGGGAATACGCCGTGGGGGGCCATGGCGTCGTCCCGGTTGCCCAAACGCTGGACGTCGCGGTGGTTCATGGCGGTATCCATCAAGGCGTGGCCCATGAAGGCGGTGGCGATGTCGCGGACGGCCACGTCGGCGCGCTGGCCGGTCTGGTGGCTGCGGTGGGCGCACAGGGCAGCGACGGCGGAGAAGGCGGCCATCATGCCGCCGGTGTGGTCCATGGCGTGGCGCAGTTCCACGGGCGGGCCGTCGGGATAGCCGGTGAGGTAGCCGAGGCCGCCCAGCGCGGCGAACATGGGGGCGTAGCCGGCGTAGCGGGCCTCGGGACCAGTCTGCCCGTTGGATGACAGGGACACCATGATGATGTCGGGCTTGATCTCGCGGAGCTGGGGATAGCCCAGGCCCAAACGATCCATCACGCCGGGGCGAAAGTTCTCCAGCACCACGTCGGAGATGCGGACGACGTCGTAGGCCAGCTCCAGGGCGCGGGGTTCCTTGAGGTTGAGGGTGACGGAGCGCTTGCTGGCGTTGACCTGTTCGAAGGACGACGGTGGCTTGCCATACATGGCGTGGGGCCGGCGGGTGATGTCCAGGCGGGCCGCCGACTCGACCTTGATCACGTCGGCGCCCAGGGACGCCAGGATCATGCCGGCAAAGGGACCGGCGGCGTGGACCGAGAAGTCGGCGACGCGGACGCCGGAGAGGGGAGCGGAGGGGTTGGTCATGATTACCGCCTTGACGCTATGGGGTTGCCGAACCGTTCTGATACTTCACCTGGTATTCCTGCAGCAGCCCGGGCAGCAGGTCGGGGTTGGTACGGGCGGCGGCGTTGAGGATCATCAGCATCTCACTGGTTTCTCTCCGTGCCTGTTTTTGCGCCTCTTTCCGGCCTTCTTCGCGCGCTTGCTCCATACGTCGCCGGTACTTTCCCAAAGCGATAAACATGTCGACTCCCAATTCAACCAAAATCGCCACAGAGAACGAGACGAAAGCGCCCCATTCCCATAATTCCATAACTGCATCTGGCGTGTTACCCCAAGCCCACGTGTGTCCGCCAACCCACAGCGTTAGCAGATTGATTGGCCAGATGCCAAGGATGATGAAAGGAAGATTCTTGACGGCGTCGCCGAGCGATATGTCCATAATAACTTGCCGCCGGCGACGCCGCACTGTATCTTGAAGGTGGTCCGCTCGGTAAGATGTCAGTAGTACACCGCGTTGCCGGTGCCGCCGCCGGCCGCGATCAGCTCGCCGGTGATGGCCCAGGCTTTGTCGGAGGCCAGGAAGGCAGTTAGGTAGCCGATTTCCGAGGCGTCCACCATGCGGCAGATGTGGTTGCCGCGGCCGGAGCCGGGGGCGAAGTCTTGCGCTTCGGCTTCCTCCGGCGAGACGCCCAACTGCTCGGCGCGGGCGGCCAGCAGGCTCGGCGTGCGCTCGGTTCGAGTGGTGCCGGGATGGATGCAGTTGACGGTGATGCCGAACTGCCCCAGCTGGGCGGCCAGGGTCTTGGTCATGTGCACCAGGGAGGTGTTGCGGGCGCCGCCGCTGAGGTTGCCGGCGTTGCGGGCGTTGAGGCCGCTGATGTTGATGATGCGCCCGTAGCCCTGGGCCTTGAGCAGGGGGATGGCGGCGCGGGAGCAGCGCAGCGCGCCGACGAACTTGACGTCGAAGTCGCTGAGGAGGTCCTCGTCGATGAGGTCCTCGATGGGGCCGGTGGCCGAGGGGGAGCCGCCAGGCAGAGACGCGCTGTTGACCAGAATGTGCAGTCCGCCCAGTTCATCGGCGGCGGCGTTGATGACGCGGTCCACCTGCTCCCGGTTGGTGGCATCGAACGACATGGGGATGGCGCGGCGGCCGGTGGTCTCGGCGATCTCGGCGGCGGCCCGCTCCAGGTCGGGCATGGAGCGCGAGCCGACCACCACGTCAGCTCCCTCGCGGGCCAATTCCAAAGCGATGGCCTTGCCGATGCCGCGGCTGGCCCCGCCGACGAACGCCAGTTTACCTTCCAGTCCAAACTCCATAGGGGTAGCCTCCGTTATTGCATTACGAAAGCGTCCGCCACTGGCGGACGGGCTCGTTGGGATGGCGGCATTATACATCCGCCGGTAGTAGTGGGTTTAACGCAAAAGCGCAGAGGCACAAGGGCTGCTGGTATAATTGACTGACAATCTAAGGTGCTTGCCGTTGGTGGGAGAATAGTTTATGAGCGCGCAACAGCCCCCTGCCGGGCGGCAGGATGACAGCAATCAGGAAGATTGGCCAGAGCCGGATGCCGACGAACTGCGCCGTTTGGAAGAGCAGCTGGAGGAACTCCACAAGCAGGGCATCTTGATAAAAGGTGCCGGCCTGCGCGGCAGATTAACGCCGGTGGCGTACATACCCGGCGCGGTGGAGCGCTTTCTTGCCGCGCGAGGTAGTCGGGGCAGTGGGCGATGGCGACCACGGTAGAGCGTCCGCTGATGGCATACGTGGACCCATCGGCGTTGACTCCCATAATCTTTGGACAACAACCCGAAGAGACTCGCATCCGATTGGGGAGATTTCCGATTCTGCTGTCTGCAACCTTGCTGGACGCGGAGTTGCGCTCGGCGTTTCAGCTTGAGCGGCAAACGTTCGACCCCTCTCTCATACCCGAAGTAAATTGGTGGGTAACGCCTGACCGGCGGCTGGACGACGAAATAGCGTCCATATTGGAGATTGCATCGTTGCCGGCCCTTCCCTTGTGGCACCTGGCAAGCGCAATGTATTTTCAACAGAGGCAATCACTGACTAGCAGACAACACCGGCTGGCTTTCATCACACTGGACGAGCAACAGGAAACGGCAGCGCAGGAGTTGGGTTTCTTCATACCGTAGGGAGAATAGCGGCGCTTTCCAAATTCGGCCACTATCGGATGGTTGACGGTTATGATGACCCCATTGATGCCAACAATCACGCCGCAAGAGTTCATCGCCCGCTGGCGGGATGCCGGCTTTGGCGAACGGCAGGGGGCGCAGTCCTTTTTCAACGACCTGTGCGGGCTGGTGGGACATCCCACGCCGGCGGGCTATGGGGATCCCGGGACATTCACCTTTGAGAAAGCGGTGCCGGGCGGGTTCGCCGACGCCTACTTTGAGGAGCATTTCGGCTGGGAGTTCAAGGGGCAGGACGCCCAGCTGGACGGGGCCTTTGATCAGCTGCTGCGCTACCAGGTGCATCTGAAGACGCCGCCGTTGCTGATTGTGTCGTCTTTCCAGACGATACGGATCCAGACCAACTTTCCGGGCATGGAAACCGCCCGGTACGACATCGGCGTTGGCGAGCTGGAACAGCCAGAGCGGCTGGGTCTGGTGCGGGACGTGTTCTTCGCGCCCCATCGGTTCCGCGAGCCGCTGCGGTCGGTGGACGCCGTTACGCGGGAGACGGCGGCCCTGTTCCAGTCCATCGTGGAGGACATGGAAACGCGCCATGAGGACCCGGAACGGCTGGCCCGCTACTTGAATCAGTTGGTCTTCTGCCTCTACTCTGAGGATGCCGGCTTGCTTCCCGAGGGCCTGTTCGCCCGCATCGTGGGGCAGCATTACCGGGACCCGGCGCGGTTCGACCGAGCCATCCGCAGCCTGTTCGCCCAGATGGCCACGGGCGGGTTTTCCGGCGCGGACGAAATCGCCTATTTCAATGGCGACCTGTTCAACACGATTGATACAGTGGAATTGAGCACTACGGCGCTGCAACGGCTGGGGGAAGCCTGCGAAAGGAATTGGCGAGACATTGAACCGTCCATATTTGGAACCCTGTTCGAGCGGGCTTTGGACGCCTCCAAGCGGGCGCAAACGGGAGCGCACTACACGGGAGCGGAGGACATCGCCCTGGTAGTGGAGCCGGTGGTGATGACGCCGTTGCGCCGGGAATGGGACGCGGCGCGGGCGGAGGTTGAGGGGTTGCTGGAAGATGAGGTCCTTCGACAGGCTCAGGACGAGCGGGAAGTAGGGGCGAATAATTATTCGCCCCTACGCGGAGCAACAATGATGGAGCGAGCGCGGGAACGGCTTGAGGCGTTCCGCCAACGCCTCGCCTCCGTAACCGTGCTGGACCCGGCGTGTGGGAGCGGCAACTTTCTGTACATCGCTCTGCGGTCGCTGCTGGATTTGGAGAGGGAGGTGATCGACTACGCGGCGGCGCAGGGGTGGCTGGGGCTGACGCCGCGGGTGCAGCCGGACCAGATGCTGGGGCTGGAGATCAACCACTACGCAGCGGAACTGGCGCGGACGGCGTTGTGGATTGGCTACATCCAGTGGCACCAGGCCAACGGGTTCGCGTACACGCAGCGGCCGATATTGACGCCCCTGGACACCATCCGGCAGACGGACGCCATACTGGACCTTTCCGACCCGGAGCATCCAGCGGAACCGGAGTGGCCGGCGGCCGAGTTCATCGTGGGCAACCCACCGTTTTTGGGTAGCCAACTTATTCGTGGTAGTTTGCCGGAGTCTCACACCGATAGCCTGTTTCAACTTTACGGCGCGCGAATACCCAACTACAGCGACTATTGCTGCTACTGGTTCGAGAAAGCGCGACAAATGATCGAAGCCGGTCGGGCCGGGAGGGTCGGGCTATTGGCAACACAGGGCATTCGTGGCGGGGCTAACCGGCGTGTTTTGGAACGCATCAAAGATACTGGCGACATATTTCTGGCCCATTCGGACCGACCATGGATGCTGGACGGCGCCGCAGTTCGCGTATCTATTGTGGGTTTTGACGCTGGGACGCAAAGCGAAAAAGAACTGGATGGTCAAAATGTAACTGCCATCAACGCAAACCTCACGGCAGGAGTCGATCTGACAAAAGCCGTCAGACTCCCCGAGAATGCGGATCGGTCATTCATCGGAGACATGAAAAAGGGCAAGTTTGAGATTGATGCCAAAACTGCTACTGAGATGCTGAATGCGGCGGGAAACCCAAACGGACTCCCCAACGCCGATGTGGTGAGACCATGGGTCAATGCACTTGATATTACAAGGCGTCCGCGTGATATGTGGATCATCGACTTCGATATGCACATATCAGAATACGAGGCCGCTCAGTATGAAATGCCTTTCGAGTACGTGAAGGAACACGTCAAACCATTCCGTGACAAGGTCAGGAATCCTTTGGAACGACGCCGATGGTGGGTTCACGGGCGGACGGCTCCCGATTTCAGGGAAGCGGTGAAACATCTGGACAAGTACATTGCCACTCCGCGTGTATCGAAGCATCGTATTTTTGTGTTCCTGCAAGCCGGCATAATCCCAGACGGTGCAATCGTCGTCATTGCCAGCGATGACGATTGCGATTTCGGAGTCTTGCACTCTCGCATTCACGAAGTTTGGGCACTGAGTTTGGGTACGCAACTCGAATCACGGCCTCGCTATTCGCATACTGCAACGTTTGAGACGTTCCCCTTCCCGCGTCCCACCGAGGCCCAGCGGGAGGTCATCGCCGCTGCCGCCGCCGAGCTGAACCGGCTGCGGGAGGTTTGGCTAAATCCACCAGATGCCAGTGGGGCAGAGTTGAGGCGGCGGACGCTTACTAATCTATACAACCAGCGTCCGACATGGCTGGACAACGCGCACCGAGCGCTGGACGCGGCGGTGGCCGACGCCTACAGGTGGCCGGCGGATTTGGCGGAGGTGGAGATTTTGGAGCGGCTGCTGGCGCTGAATTTGGAGCGGGCGGGGGCCAGGGCAATCGCGTCTTAATGAGATTTTTAGAAATGTGTTAATGTCGGAGGATATATTGAGGGTCGCGGAGGCAGGCGGACATGGCGCAACCACCCAAGGCAACTATTCTCGATCATTTCGCTGACCTTGACGACCCACGGGTAGAACGCACCCGACGCCATAAACTGGTGGACATCATTGCTATTGCGATCTGCGCCACCATCTGCGGCGCCGATTCTTGGGTCCATATCGAGCTCTTCGGCAGGAGCAAGCTGGCCTGGTTTCAATCCTTCTTGGAACTGCCTGGCGGCATCCCGTCCCATGATACCTTCGGGGATGTCTTCGCTCGGCTGGACCCAGTGCAGTTGCAGGACTGCTTCATCTCCTGGACCCAGGCCATCGCCCAGTTATTGCCCGGCGAGGTAGTGGCCATTGACGGTAAGACAGCCCGACGGTCCTACGACCGCGCTGGGAATAAGGGCGCCATCCACATGGTCAGCGCTTGGGCCACGCAGAACGCCCTGACCTTGGGTCAGGTCAAAACCGAGGAGAAATCCAACGAGATCACCGCCATTCCCCAACTGTTGGAGATGTTGGAGTTGCACGGTTGCATCGTAACTATCGATGCTATGGGCTGCCAGCGGGAGATCGCCCAGCAAATCACCCAGGGCGGCGCCGACTACGTGCTGACGGTGAAGGAGAACCAAGGGCAACTGCACGAGGGCATCCGCGACCTGTTCGAAGGGGCCGAGGCGCTGGGTTTTGACGGGGTGTCCTATGACCACACGGAAACCGTGGAGAAAGGGCATGGACGGCTGGAACGTCGGGAATGCTGGGTCATCACCGATCAAGACTGTCTGGACTATCTGGACCCCCAAGGGCAATGGCCGCAACTGAAAGCCGCCGTCAGGGTGGTGGGCCATCGTCAAACCACAGAAGGATCAACCAGCCAACCCCGCTACTACATCAGCAGTCTGGCGGCCTCGGCAGAACAACTGCTGGCTGCCATCAGAAGCCACTGGAGCATCGAAAACTCGTTGCACTGGACCCTTGACGTGACCTTTCGGGAAGATCAGTGCCGAGTGCGCAAGGACAATGGCCCACAGAACATCAACACGCTGCGGCAGATCGGACACAACCTGTTGAAGAACGAGAAAACCCTGAAAGTGGGCATCCAGGGCAAACGCCTCAACGCCGGATGGGACGAGGACTACCTGCTCAAAGTGCTCCTCGGATAAGACGCGATTGCCCTGGGGCGGGGGCGTGAGGTTGCACTATGAACGCTCTGTTGTGATACAGTACGTTTGTACTGCAATGCTTACGGAGGCAAGGACCGTGCCGGGATTTTCGTTGGTTGATCTCAGCGGATTTTCAAAGCCCGCCAATACATTAGTGACAAAAATTGCCAATTCATTCGGCCGGCATTTTGACCCAAGCCAACGCATCCGCATGGCCGAAGCGGAGGCTCAGGCCGACCGCATTCTCCGGGTCTCCGCTGCGGAGACGGACATCGAGGTTGATGAGCTCAGGCAACGGGCCGCCACCCGCTTCGCCAACGAGGAGATGACCAAGCAAGTCAACATGGAGGACATAATCGAAAAGGCACTCCCTGGTCTTGACGACAACGCCAACCCGGAAGCAATGGAAAACGACTGGATTATGAATTTCTTTGACAAGGGCCGGATGGTATCGGACGATGATATGCAGCAGATTTGGGCCGGCATTTTGGCAGGAGAGGCGAACAATCCCGGATCATTCTCCCGCCGAACGGTTAACCTGGTCGCGGACTTGGACAAATGCGACGCGGAGTTGTTCAGGAAACTCTGTGGATACGCTTGGATGATTGGATCCATACAACCACTGGTGTTCGACATTCAAGCAGAAATTTACAATCGCAACGGTATTATATTAGACTCATTAGGCCAACTTGAAGCCCTTGGGCTAATACGCTTCGGCGGTTTGACGGGGTTTAAGCTTAAGGGTTTCCCCAGAAAAGCCAATGTGTTCTATTACGGCAGACCGGTGGTATTGGAATTTCCAAACGACGATGATAACGAGTTAGCCACCGGCACAACCATGCTCACACAATCCGGGAACGAGTTAGCGCCTATCTGCGGCTCAACTCCAGTCGAAGGTTTCTTCGAGTACGTTTATGACCGATGGGCCGGCGAGTCGCTAGTGCCGCCTCGTGAGCCGTAACCGGGTGGATAAACAGAAAGGAGCGCTATGATGAAGGCTGTTGAAACCAACCCCGACCCCGAAGCCAAAGCGCGGTTAATCGAGACCATCGTGGCCGAGCATGGCAGCCTCGAGGCTTTTGCCCAATCCATGCGGGAGTACAAAGAGCGCTACCGGCGGATGATTGACGAAGGACCGTCACTGCTGGAGCAGTACCCCGACCAGTGGATTGGCATAGCGCCCGACGAGAAGCTGGTAGTGGGTAGTTCCCTAGAGGAGGTTCTGGCGCTGCTGGACCAAGTGGGGGCCAAACGTGGCGAATCTATCGTGGAGTTTCTGAATACAAAACCCAGGAATCTCAAACTGTGATTATCGGCATTTTTGACCTGCACGGGTATCCTACGGTTCGGGCCCGTCTGGATATACCGCGATTGGACGTATCCCACTCAGTACAGTTCCTGTTGGACACCGGGGCCGACGTAACCACCATCCACCCGAGGGACGCGATCAGTGCGGGCGTCCCCTTTGGCCGGCTCCGTGCCAGTACCACGGTGGGCGGAATTGGCGGGCAGTCAACCTACTACCAGGAACCGGCAACGCTGGTGTTCACCGACGATGTGGAGCGGCAGGCTTACAGCTACCACATAACCGCGGACATTGCCAAGCCGGAGGACGTCAGTGACGAAATCCCCTCCCTGCTGGGCCGGGACATCATCGACCGCTGGCGCATGGTGTACGACCGAACCGACGGCATACTGGAGTTCACTGTCCGGAGCGCTGACGCTATCCTGGATGTTGAGAGAGGGCGATGAGTAACGGGTGGGACAATCCTCCGAAGCCAACTTGGTTTGGCGGCTAAATAGCTCCCGCTCTCCCCAACGCCGCCAGCTCCTGCGCCGGGTAGCCCAGCAGCTCGCCGTACACCTCCGCGTTGTGCTCGCCCAGCAGGGGGGCGCGGGTCAGGATGGTGGGGGTTTCGCTGAGCTGGAAGGGGGCGCCGGTGTATTCCAGGGGGCCGGTGGCGGGGTGGTTGACCTGGGTGTAGAAGCCGCGTTCGCGTTGCTGGGGGCTTTGGAAGACTTCGGCCGGGGTGTAGTAGGGGGCGATGGGGACGCCGTGGGCCTGGCCTTCGGCGTAGAGCCAGGCGCGGGTGTGCTGGGAGAACCATTCCCGCAGGTGGCGGTTCAGCTCGGGCCCGTGGGTGGCCGGGTCGCGGAACATCTCCGACGTTGCCCACTCGGGGTTGCCCATGAAGTTCAGTAGGCCGTCGAACTGGCGCGGCTCCAGGGTCAGCAGCTCCACGTAGCCGTCGGAGGCCGGCAGCACGCCGCCGACGCGGAAGTAGCGGGAGAAACGATCCTCGGTGATGCCCTCCGACTCGTGGCGCTGGATGGGCATATAGCCGACGGACAGCAGGGCTTCCTGGGCCGAGGCGTCCACCGTCTGCCCCCGGCGGTCGCCCTCGCTACCGAGGCGGTGATAGACGGCGGCCACCGCGCCCACGGCGGCGGTGAGGCCGGCCTGGTAGTCGCCCATGTTGCCGCCGGCGACGATGGGCGGACGGTCGGGAAAGGTGTCCAGGGCGAGGCCGTTGGGCAGCAGCCAGCCCTCGCCGCCGGCGTGGAAGGCGGCCAGGTGTCCGGCGCGGTAGTCGGCGTAGGGGCCGCTGCTGCCGAAGGGCGTGACGGCGGTTACGATGACATCGGGATTGGCGGCCAGGAGGGAGTCGCTGTCCAGACCCACGGCGGCGGCGTTGGCCGGCGTGTGGTCATGCACCACCATGTCCACGCGGGCGACCAGTTGGCGCAGCAGATCCCGGCCGGCGGGGTTGTGCAGGTCCAGGGTGACGCTCTTCTTGCCGGTGCTCAGGTAGAGGAACAGGCCGCTGCGCTCGGGATGGGGAACATCGTCGGGAAAGGGGCCGCGTCGCCGCGACGGATCGCCGGCGCCGGGCGGCTCGGCCTTGATGACCTCGGCGCCCAGGGACGCCAGCAGCTTGCCGCAGTAGGGGCCGGGGATGAACGACGCGACCTCCAGGACGCGGAGGTTGGGGAGGGCGGTGGGGCTGGTCATGTTATCGCACTTACACGGATGCCAAGGACGGGTGGGATTACGTTAGCGACGGTTCCGCCGTCTCAGTCCAGCCGGGGATGTACAGCTCGACGATTTCGGCGTTCGCTGGGAAAGTCAGCCACTTTGAGCCGGGCTGCACCAGGCAGTCGAATTCTGCCGCCGCCGGCTGGCCGTTGATGGCGCCTTTCGCGACGGGGATGTTCAACCGGAGCGGCTCGCGGCTCAGGATCCGGGACGAGTAGAACAGTATCATCATGCTTTCCACCACGTCGGTATCAGGATGGAGCCGGGCGATGACGCCGTCCTCAATGTCGTTCTCATCCTGCCCCGGATAAGGCGGGCATTTCTCAATGTACATAATGTTGCCTATCACGTCGTGCTCGAATCTCAGCGCCGCTGCCATATGGTTTATCCTCTCTGCAACCTGCGGGTAACAAAAGCGGTGATTATCCAGTCGCGTCCGGGGTGATTAACCACCGCTACCATCACGTACTTGTCCAAGTCGTAGAACCAGCGGTGGAACAGGATGGTGTCATCATCAGGGTCTTTGCGCAGGATTAAGTCCGGGTCAGCCGGAGTCGTGGCGATATAATCGGGCCGGTCCGGGAGCAGTTGCGAGTGCTTTTCCGCGATGTGCCGCTCCCGCTCATCGTTCAGTTCCACAAGGCCGCCCAGGTACGGGCATTGAAATGCTTCCATGCTTGCCTCTGCGTTACCCTATCGTATCACGCCGGTGGTATAAGAGGTTTGACCTTGATGACGGTTGCGCCGAGGAGCTTGCCGCGTAGGGTCCGGGAATGAGCGACGCAACCTCCAGGACAAGGAGATTGAGGAGGGCGATGGCTCTGGGTAGGTTGTTGGTGGTCATATATCGAGACGGGTCATCTTGAGCTGAGTTTGTGATAATCGTTCCATTCGCCGACGGTGGCAAGCGTCGGTTCAATCAGTTGTGGGAAAGGCAATGACAACTATCATTGGCACACCAGGCGCTGTACCTCATCGCCGCCTCCAAACTCCCGTGCCAACTGACAGGCTGTTCTACCATCGTTCAAGCGTGCGCCAATGTCCGCACCGTGGTCCAGGAGCAGGGCAACTGCCACTGGACCATTACGACTATAACCATGTGCGTCCCCAACAATTGCACTATGTAGTGATGTATAGCCTTCATCATCTTTGGCGGCAATATCCGAGCCATGGTCCAACAACAACTTAATCACTGTCCCTGTATTGTATATCGCTGCATAATGTAAAGGTGTCATTCCTTTTTCTTCCTTTGCCGAAATATCCGCGCCCCGATCCAACAGCAAACGAATTATATCCTCTGTATTATTTCCCGAGGCATAATGTAGAGGTGTCGTGCCAAAACTGGTTGTGGCTGCAGTATCTGCCCCCCAATCCAGCAGCAACTTCATCACCGCCACGCTGGTATTGTGTAATGCCGCCAGATGCAGAGGAGTCAAGCCACCGTTCGACTGGCTACGTGCGGTAATATCTGCACCCCCATGTAGCAGCATTTCAATCACCGCCGGCTCAGTGTTACGCCATGACGCTTTGTGTAGAGGGGTTTCGCCATTATTATCCCTGGCGTCAACATCTGCTCCCCAATCTAACAGGATCCCAATCATCGCCGGTTCCGCGCTAACTTCTGCAGCGAAATGCAGAGGCGTACGGGAGTACTCATCCTCAGCCAAAACGTCTGCGCCACGTTCCAGTTCATTTTGCACAGTTGCGACACTGACCGCCCGCCAGAACAGCTCGCTGCACAAAGAGGCAGGGGAAAGAATACAACCTGCAAGGACAAGGGGCTTCGGGGTTAGCGTTGGCTCGGGGGCTGGTGTTGGAGCTGGTTCTGGACCGCAGCCGGACAAGACTATCGCCAGAGCCATTGCCGCCATAGCAATTCGTATAGAGGAATTCAAACCCGGGTAAATCATTTGGCTAGGGCTTGTTCACACTACAGCGCACGGTATTATAATTCACCGCATGGAAATTACGGAAGAACAGTACCAACGCATCGCGCCTCACTTTCCGGTGCAGCGGGGCAACGTCAGCATCCCCAACTTGCAGGCGTTGAACGCCATCCTTTACGTCAATGAACACGGTTGCAAATGGCGGGGATTGCCTGAACGCTTCGGCAACTGGCACACGGTCTATACTCGGATGAACCGCTGGTCCAAAAGCGGCGTGCTGGATCGGGTTTTCGCCGCCTTGCAGGAAGAAGGAATTATCCGGGTCAGTGTGGCGGTGATGGCGTTGGACAGCACCAGCGTGAAGGTGCATCCGGACGGCGCTGGGGCGCTCAAAAAAGCGGACTGCAAGCCATTGGCAAGTCCCGGGGCGGCTGGAACACCAAAATTCATCTGGTTGCCGCGTCTGAGCGCAATGCGGTGACCTTTGCGCTGTCGCCTGGAGAAGCTCATGATGGGCCGGAGGGCCGCCGCTTGTTGGAAAGTCTGGGGCCGCCAGAACCTGGGACCAAGTTGCTGATGGATCGGGCCTATGAAGGCAATGCCACCCGTGGGCTGGCCGTGGAGTTGGGATATGAGCCGGTGGTGCCGCCGTTGCGCAGTCGGAAGGAACCCTGGGAATACGACCGGGAGTTGTACAAAAGGCGGAACGAAGTTGAGCGGCTGTTCCGGCGGTTGAAAAGGTTCCGCCGCGTCTTCACGCGCTACGACAAACTGGATGTGATTTTCAGCGGCTTCATTCTGTTCGCGCTCATTTATGATGCCCTGCAATAGCGTGAACAGGCCCTAATCTCTCACTATCCGATTAGGCAAAGAGAATTACAGCAGGAACGGCGGCCAAATATCCTCGTCCGTCCGCGGATCAATCCGCTTGTTCACCAAATCAATCTTGAACCCCAAGTCCTGCATCAGTTTGTAATCATCAGCGCGGTCTTGGCGTTGGAAACGCGGCAAAAAGCACATCAGCCTTCCGCTGTTGCCCTGATTATAATGGGTCAATTCTACTCCGCTGTCTCCGCTCTGGTCAGAGCCACGCCGCCAATCCCGCCCTTGCGCCATAAGGCGATTTGCGCTAGCATTTTTGCCGAAATCATCCGGCGTATGACGGCAATTCGCCTTGCGTTTTTGCCACCTACCGAGACCCACCCAAAAGGAGACTACCCACGATGTTCAATCCCATCGCGTTCCTGAAGCCCCGCACGGCCCACGCTCACTGTGACATTCCCTGCGGCATCTATGACCCCGTCGTCGCCAAGATGGCGGCCCAGACCGTGCAGAAGATGGTGCTGCGGATGCAGAACCTGGAGGCCCCCCAGCCCGGCGCGCCCGCCAACGAGCGGCAGGCTTTCGCCAACACCTTCTCCCGCTACGTGACGGTCAAGGAAGAGCACGCCGAGAAGTGCAAGGAAGAGTTGCGCATCCTGTGGGCCGACTACGCCTGGCCGAACACCGACGCCAACGACATCGCCGCCAAGTTCAACGCCGCCCTCAAGCTGGCCGGCCAGTGCAAGCAGACCGTCAGCATGGACAACGCCGAGGCCCTGGTCGCCGCCTGCGACGACATCGCCACCGCCTTCTGGGCCACCAAGAACGTGGAATACAGCGACCCCAACGCCGCGGCGCGGTATGGCACCTAGACCATCAGCAACAACACCAACGGGACGTAGGGGCGAATAATCATTCGCCCCTACACTTTTGCCTCACCATACGCAAGCCGAACCAACCGTATCTCGTCATAAGAGTAATCATCACCCAGCAGTTCTTTCACCGGGGCCAGCCGCTCATGTCCCGCCGCCTGCAAAGCCGCCTTGATTTGTCGCACTCGTTCCGGAGCCGGAAGCAGCGGACTCAAATCAACGATTTCACCGGCATTTACAATGCGCTCAAGGTGGGCCAGCGCCGTCCCCTCGGACAATGCTCGTTCTTCTGCAATCTCAGAGACGGTTAACTGTTGACGCAGTAATTCAAGCGTCAATACGTGAGTGTCGCTCAGCGGCCGTCCATCGTCGCTTTCGCCAATCCGGTTTAGACGTGATTCAATCGCCCCGGGCTGGCGTCCCAAGCGGGTTGCCAATTCGGGAATACCCAGTCCAGCGCCACGCAATCGTTCAAGTTCCCGTTCTTCCTCGGCAGTCCATGGTTCATAGGCTCTCGGATATATTTGGCGAATTTCATCCCCCCGGTTCCTTTCGAGAAAAGCGCTGACAGCTTTATCTGGCTGTTCGGTTGTTTCAGCGTCCGCACTTGCCGCAGGCATACTGTTCATATACTGTCGTATCACTGCCAAAAAGTCATCGCTGTACCGCTTCAGCTTGGCCGGGCCTACGCCCGACACCCGCAGCATAGCCTGCTGGTCGGTTGGCCGGGCTGACGCCAACCCGCGCAAGGTTGCATCGCTGAAAACCACGAAGGCCGGCACGCCCTCCTCGTCCGCCAGCCGGCGGCGCAATGTGCGCAACTTCTCGAAAAGGCCAGCGTCGTGGTCCGAGGCGACGATGCTGCGCTGTCGAGGTCGTTCCCGTCGCGGAGATTGCTCGTCAACCCGTATCTCCAGCACCAAACTCTCCCGGCTCCGCAACCACTCCCGTCCCGCTGGGGTGACGCTGATGGTTGCGTACTGTCCGTCAGCCCGGTGCAACAAACTTTTTTCGATCAATCCCTCGGCGATGCGGCGGAGGCCGTTCCGGTCGTGGTCGTCAACGATGCCGAACACGCTCAGCTTGTCGTGTCCCAACTCGCGGACCCTCGCCACGTTTCTGCCGAGCAGCACGTCGGCGATGTGGGCAATGCCGAACCTCTCGCCGGTGCGAATCACCGCCGACAGGAGCTTTTGCCCCACTATGGTAACATCCACCGGCTGACGTTCCGCCAGGCACACGTCGCAGTTGCCGCATCCACCTTCGGCGGACAGCATCGTCTCGCCGAAGTAGGCCAGCAGGTATTTGCGCCGGCAGGATTGCAGCCGGCCGTAGTCCACCATCTGCTGCAACTGTTGGCGGGCGGCGTATTGCAGGTCGTCGTCGGCAATCCTGTTGATGAAGAAGTCGTGCTTGCGCTGGTCGCCGTCGCTGAAGAACAACACGCAGTCGCTGGGCAGCCCATCGCGGCCGGCGCGTCCGGTTTCCTGGTAGTAGCCTTCGATGGACTTGGGCAGGGTGTAGTGGACCACTAGGCGGATGTCGGGTTTGTCGATGCCCATGCCGAAGGCGACGGTGGCGGCGACGATAGGAACCTCGCCGTCGATGAAGCGTTCCTGGGTGAGGCGGCGCATGTCGGCATCTAGGCCGGCATGATAGGCGACCGCCGGGTGCCCGCTGGCAATCAACCGCTCGGCCAGTTCCTCGGTTTCCTTGCGGGAGAAACAATAGACTATCGCCGATTGCCCCCGCCGTTCGTCCAGCAGTCCCAGCAGCGTCTCCCACGCGCCGGCCCTGGGCTGCACGCGGTAGGTCAAGTTGCCCCGGTCGAAGCCGGAGACGAACTCTGCGCAGCCAGCCAGCGCCAGCTGTTCCACGATGTCCCGGCGCACTCGCTCGGTGGCGGTGGCCGTGAGCGCCATCATCGGGGTATCGGGAAACTCCGTTCGCAGTTCGGACAGGATGCGATAATCGGGGCGAAAGTCGTGGCCCCACTCGCTGATGCAGTGGGCTTCGTCGATGGCGATGAGACGCAGGTCCAGCGTGTGCAGAAAACGCCGGAAGCCGGGCATACTGACCCGTTCCGGCGCGGCGTAGAGGAGGCGGACGCCGCCGGCTTGTGCTTTGCGCTCTATCGTGGCTGCGGTACGGTCGTCCAGGCTGCTGTTGAGAAACTCTGCGGAAATGCCGTTGGCGCGCAGGCTGTCCACCTGGTCCTTCATCAGCGCGATCAGCGGCGACACCACAAGGGTAAGACCGCCCCGCGCCAGCGCCGGCATCTGGTAGCAGAGCGATTTGCCGCCGCCGGTGGGCATTACCACCAGACCGTGCCGCCCGGCCAGGGCATTGGAGATTATTGCCTCTTGCCCCGGACGGAACTTGTCGTAGCCGAAATGCTGCTTGAGCAGTCTGTATATTTTCTGGTTTCCCATCCCATAAGCCCGTAGGGGCGAATAATTATTCGCCCCTACGGGCGTTCCAATGCCGCTAACTACTCCATCGCGGCCAGGGCATCGCCCACCGCCACGATGGTACGGTCGATGTCGGCGTCGGTGTGGGCGATGGAGACGAAGCCGGCCTCAAACTGCGACGGAGCGATGTACACGCCCCGATCCAGCAGGGCGTGCATATATCGCCCGTAGGCCGCCGTGTCCGACTGCTCCACCTGGGCCAGCGCGGATACCGGGCCGGCGTTGAAAAAGCCGGTGAACATGGATGCCACGCGGTTGACGGTGGATGGCACTTCGGCCCGGGCGAAGGCCGCGGTGACGCCATCGATGAGCCGCGTCGCTGTCGCCTCCAACTGCTCATACACACCGGGACGTTGCAGTTCGGTCAGCGTGGCGACACCGGCCGCCACCGCCAGCGGGTTGCCGGAGAGAGTGCCGGCCTGGTACATGGGGCCGAGGGGCGCGACCTGCTGCATCACGTCGTGCCGGCCGCCGTATGCGCCCACGGGCAGGCCGCCGCCGATGATCTTGCCCATGGTGGTGATGTCGGGCGTGACGCCGTATAGCGTTTGGGCGCCGCCGTAGGCCACGCGAAAGCCGGTAATAACCTCGTCAAAGATTAGCAGCGCGTCGTAAGCCTGGGTTATGGCGCGTAGCGATTCCAAAAAGCCGTCCGCCGGAGGAACCACGCCCATGTTGCCGGCCACCGGCTCGACGATGACGGCGGCGACGTCTTCAGGCCAGGCGTCGAACAGGCTTTCCACCGACGATATGTCGTTGAATGTAGCAATCAGGGTCTCGGCGGCGTAGGCTTCAGGGACGCCGGCGCTGGTGGGCACGCCGTGGGTCAGCGCGCCGGAGCCGGCGGCAACCAGCAGTCCGTCGGCATGGCCGTGATAGTTGCCGGCGAACTTGACGATCTTGGAGCGGCCGGTGTAGGCACGGGCCAGGCGCAAGGCGGTCATGCAGGCTTCCGTCCCCGAGTTGACCAGTCGCACCAAATCCACCGACGGCAGGGCGGCGCAGATCATCTCGGCCAGCTCTACCTCCTGCTCCACCGGCGCGCCGAAGGAGGTGCCGTCGGCGGCGGCCCGCTGCACTGCCTCCACCACGGCAGGGTGGGCGTGGCCCAACGCCAGCGGCCCCCAGGAGCCGAGGTAGTCGATGTACTCGTTGCCGTCCACGTCCCAAACGCGGGCGCCGCTGCCACGGGCGATGAACGGCGGCGTACCCTCCACCGCTCGGAAGGACCGCACCGGGCTGTTCACGCCACCGGGGATGACCCGCTGGGCCTGGTCAAAAAGCTGCTGGGATTTGGCTTGCTGCATCCTGTGTGCCCTCCTCGGCGGCAATGGAGTTGCGGCTGCCGCTAGCGGTCTTCAGGTGATGACCGCCCGTTATTCTGCCGGGCCAGCAGTTGGGTCAGCGTATTATTAATTTGCGCCAGAGTGTTTAGCACCGCCTGACGTTCCGCCCGATCCAATTCCCGTTCTGCCCGTTGTTGCTCGAAGAACTCCTCATAAAGTGCGTCAACTCGCTTTCTTGTTTCTTCCAGCCGCGCTTCGGCTTCGTCTGCGCGTTTCCGTTCTCTGCTCACCATAATTTCGTTGTAACCTCCTTTCACGGCGGCAACAGCGAGACCCAGGAGGATGCACTGCGCCAGAATCTGGTAGTTGATGAATCTGGCCAGAGCGCCGGCGTTGCAAAGGCCCTCCCGCGCATTTTCCATCGTACAGGGCGCTTTGGTAAAGTACCACACCACCCATAGGAGCAACACTGCGCTGAAGCCCTAGAGTACTGGCCCTCGCCAGGCTGCCGTAGCTTCCCCAATATTCCCGGTCCAACTCTGCAACGACCGCGATCCTATTCCTCGCCCCGCAGCCAGCGCGCCACTTCCTTGGCGTGGTAGGAGATGATGATGTCGGCGCCGGCGCGACGGATGGCCGTCAGCAGCTCCAGCGTGACCGGCTTTTCGTCAATCCAGCCGGCTCGGGACGCCGCTTTTACCATGGAGTACTCGCCGCTGACGTTGTAGGCCGCCAGTGGATAATCGTAGCGTTCCCGCGCCTCCTTGATGACGTCCATGTAGGCCATGGCCGGCTTGACCATCACGATGTCCGCGCCCTCGGCGATGTCCGACTCGATTTCGCGCATGGCCATGCGGCGGTTGGCCGGATCCATCTGGTAGCTGCGCCGGTCTCCGAACTGCGGCGTGGAATCGGCGGCGACGCGGAACGGCCCGTAGAAGGACGAGGCGTACTTGGCGGCGTAGCCCATGATGGGGGTGTCGTCGTAGCCGTGGGCGTCCAGCGTCTCACGGATGGCCCGCACCTGTCCGTCCATCATGGAGGACGGGGCGACCATATCGGCCCCGGCCTGAACCTGGGTCAGCGCGGAGCGGGCCAGCAGTTCCAGGGTGGCGTCGTTGTCAATACGCTCGCCGTCGATGATGCCGCAGTGGCCGTGGTCGGTGTACTCGCAGAGGCACACGTCGCCGATAACCATGAGTCCGGGGGCGCGTTCCTTGATGGTGCGGGTGGCTTCCTGGATGATGCCCTCGGGGTCGTAGGCGCCGCTGCCGATGGCATCCTTTTCCGGCGGCAAGCCGAACAACAGCACCGACGGGATGCCCAGCTCAATCACCTCGTCAATCTCCTCGTTAAGGCGGTCGATGGAGGTGTGGTAGCAGCCCGGCATCGGCTCGATTTCCTCGCGGATGTTCTCGCCGTGGGTGACGAACATGGGATAGATGAAATTGGCGGCGCCGATACGGGTCTCGCGCACCATTTCACGCACCGGGGCCTTCTCCCGCAGCCGGCGCATTCGCAAATCGGGGTGCTTCAGCATGGTGTCCCTCCTGCCGGGTCTTTGGCGGCGTAGTGGTCGGCCAGCGCGTCGGCCAACCCTTCCACGTTGTGTTCAGCGGCAATGATGTCAACGGACAGGCCCAACTCTATCGCCGTCGCCGCCGTAATCGGCCCGATGCAGGCGATGATGGAGTCATCCAGCAGATCGCGGTCATCCCCCAAGATGTCCAGCAGGTTTCGTACCGTTGACGAACTGGTGAAGGTTATCACATCCACCCCTCGGGCAAACGCCTGCCGCGCTCGTTCCGCAATGCCCTCGGGTCTGACGTTGCGATAGGCCGGCACACGGCGGGCGTCGGCACCCAGGCCGGCCAGCCCGACCGCCAGCGCGTCCCGCCCGATGGCCGAACCGGGCAGCAGAGTCAGCCGGCCCGTCCAGTCCAGGCTAGACAACTCGGCGATAACTTCCTCGGATACCGACCTCCTAGGGATGAAGTCCGGCTCAATGCCGCGCTCCCGCAGCGCCCGGGCCGTGGCCGGTCCGATGGCCCCGATGGTCGCGCCGGCGAAGTGCCGGGCGTCCTGACCCGTTGCCCGCAGCCGCTCCCAGACGTACTCTACGGAGTTGACGCTGGCGAAAATCATCCAACGGCCCGGTACGCCGGCCGTTTCGGACAGAGCGGTGTCCAGTTCGCCGTAGTCGTCCAGCGGCCCAATCTCGATGGACGGCAGTTCGATGGGTTCCGCTCCCAATTCGGTCAGCAGTTCAATCAGGCGCGACGCCTGGGTACGGGAGCGGGTCACCAGCACCCGCTGGCCCCACAACGGTCTCCGGTCGAACCAGCCGATGTCATCCCGCAGGCGGGCCACCGCGCCGATAATGGCGATTACCGGAGCGCCGATGCCGGCGGTCTTGCCCTTCTCGGCGATTTCGGCCAGGGTTCCAGTAACCGTCCGCTGCCGGCTCCAGGTGCCCCACTGCACCAGCGCGGCGGGGGTGTCGGCGGCCATGCCGTTGGCTTGCAGCGTAGCGACGATGCCCGGCAGGGCGGCCCAGCCCATCAGCGTCACCAGCGTGCCGCCCGTTTTCGCCAGCGCGGCCCAGTCGGTGCTGGTCTCGCCCTTGCTGGGGTCCTCGCTGCCGGTGACGATGGTTACAGATGTTGACACGCCCCGGTGGGTGACCGGAATGCCGGCGTAGGCCGCCGCCGCCACCGCTGACGTTACTCCCGGCACTACCACGAAGGGTACTCCGGCTGCCGCCAGGGCCAGCGCCTCCTCACCGCCGCGCCCGAAGACGAAGGGGTCGCCGCCCTTGAGCCGCACCACCGTCTTGCCGGCCAAACCCTCGGCAACCAACAGGTCGTTGATCTCCGCCTGAGTGAGGGCTTGCCGCCCTCGCTCCTTGCCCACAAACACCCGTTGCGCCGACGCCGGCGCCAGCACAACCAGCGACGGATCCAGCAGCCGGTCATACACCACCAGGTCGGCCTCGGCCAACGCCTGGGCGCCCTTGACGGTAAGCAGGCCGGGATCGCCGGGGCCGGCGCCAACGAGATAAACTTTGCCGGGTTTCGTAGTATTATCCGCTGACATAGAATCAGTTCCCACGACTGTTTATCAGTGCTTGAACCGCCACCATCTTGCGCTCGTCGGCGTCGGTTTGCATGAACCCTTCAATGGCTGCTTCGGCTCGCCCAATCCAATCCAGCGTTTCGGAGAGAGTAAAGGTTTTGTTAGGATCGTAGTCAGCCTGGTGTCGCAAGTCCTGCGGCTGCGCGAACTCGGCCACGAACTGCCGTACTGGCAGAGAGAACAAGCCTCGGTCCTGCAACAGGTTCCGTCTGGCTGTGTTGTGGTTCAGACCCCGGTAAGTACGCGTCCAAGCGTGCTCTGTTAATGGGTCGTGAGGCGTACCCACCAGACAATCGGCGTTGCTACTGGCTAATGCGTGGAACATGGCGTAGTACGCAGTGCTGACTGCCCGGCGCAGCGAGTCTTGCAGTGGCTGGGTATCAGGGTGTGGCGTCGCGGTCAGTAATCGGCTGGCCGCAATGAGGTCTTGCCAACGTATCATCCCTGCCGGTCCCAAGGGCGCGCCGCGGCCAGCTCAGACATCAGCCGGTCGTACTCCACCTTGGGGATATAAGAGACAACGGGGATAGTCAGTATGCCGGCCTTGAGCAACTGAGGCTCAATCTCCTCGTGCAACGCGATGCGCTGGTGTGTGTTCAGTTCCTCGCGAGGGCCTTCGTATATGACGGACACGAAAAGAACCTCTTCATCAATCGCGTTCAACTTGACCTCGGCGTGTATGTCGCAGAATCTTACCGAGTCGTGGGACCGAGCGCGTAGGCCAGCTAGAATGATTTCCTTGGCTTTTTCCTGTACTTCCAGCGAGATAGCCATATTCCACCTCCATTGTCGCTGACGTTGATTTGGATTCGATGCTAGTGGTGGATTTCAGACCGGTCAAGGCTTGGGATATGCTGCCGAAAGCAGGCATGAAATCGTAACTATCCCACCTTTGTTGCGCCCGATGTGCTCTCGTCATATTCCAAGATCTCTACATCGTCCGGTATCAGGTGGCTGTGGGTTCTGACGTAGTATTGGGCCAAACTCTCGCCTCGCTTCTCGCTCCAATCCCTCAGGACGAACAGAATCTTGCGGGAATCGCTCGGAGCCAAAGAGAAATAAAGCATTGCCTCGTTCCAGACAGTGATTTTGGCACTCGGAACATTGCCGCCTGCTGTCCATGTATGGGCTTTGCATTCGACCAGCATAGGCGGTTTATCAGCCCCCAAATCAAACTTGTGCTCCCTTTTGCTGGAAAACCCGATCTGCACGCCGTGCCCTTTTCTGAGCACGATACCTTGTTGGCCAAAATATTCTTGGGTGGCCTTCTCAAAGTCGCGGCCCACATGGGCATTCGAGACTGAACCGATTTTTTGGAAATTGTTAACCATCGTCTCTATCCTCCGTCGTTAGCAGTCTCGCCGCGCCCCGCTCCCGCAGACGCTCCCACGCCGCCGCCGCCAGCCCAACCGTGTCCGATGCCGGACCAACCACGCTGGCGCGGTACGCTGCCGAGCCGTCGGCCGATGCCATGAACACCGTGAGCCGCAGCCCGTTCTTGCTGTTGCCGTCAGCCTCTGCGTAGGCCCCCACTGGCACCTGGCAGCCGCCGCCCAGCGCTTCCAGGAAGGAGCGTTCCGCCGCCACTGCCGCCGCCGTTGCGTCGTGGTCCGCTGCGCTCACCAACTCTGTCATCCGCAGGTCGTCGGCGCGGATTTCCACCGCCATCGCGCCCTGGCCGGGTGGAGGGACGAACTCCTCGTGGGACAGGTATTCGGTGATCACGTGTGCCAGATCCATGCGCAGGAGGCCCGCCGCTGCGACGATAGTGCCGTCGCACTCCTCGCCGGCGGCTTTGCGCAGGCGGGTGTCCACGTTGCCGCGGATGGGGACGATTTCCAGGTCGGGGCGGCGCTCGGCGATTTGCGCATGGCGGCGGGGGCTGCTGGTGCCGATGCGTTTGTCGGAGGGGAAGTCGGCAAGCGTCTTACCCAGGTGGGATACCAGAACGTCGCGGGGGTCGGCGCGTTCCAGCACTGCGCCGATGGCCATGCCGTCGGGCAATACGGTGGGCATATCCTTCAGGCTGTGCACCGCCATGTCGATTTCGCCGGTTTCCAGGCGGCGCTCGATTTCTTTCACGAACACGCCCAGGCCCATGCCGGCCAGCGGCGCCGTCTGGTTGGCGTCGCCCTGGGTGGTGACGGTGACGACCTCGAAATCGACGTTGGGATTAGCCGGGCGCAGTTTGTCCAGGGTGAGTTCGGTCTGGATCAGCGCCAGCCGGCTGCCCCGGGTGCCCACCCGTACCGTGGTGCGAGCCATCGGTGAGTCACCAACCGTCAGCGGCGGGTACGACGATTGCCGCCGTTGTCGTCCTGGCCGAACAGGCGGCGCGCCACCCGGTAGTCCATGGTGTTATCCCCGGAACGGAGTTGAACCGTGGGTCGGTGCAGCAGTTTCTTCACCAGAGCGTTGGTCATTGCGTCCAGCCGCTCTGCCAACTCGCCATCTTCGTCCGCGCCCAACATCTTGAGAGTCCGCGCCACTTCCTCCCGTCGCACTGCGTCAGCCCGACGACGCAGGGACACCACCAACTCCATGGTGTCCGATGAGTTCCACCACTCGGAGAATCGAGACAGTTCCGCCTCAACCACCTTGCTGGCCTTGCCGACCTCGCCCTGCAAACCGTCCCGCGAGACTTCGGCGACCTGCGACAGGGCGTCGATGTCGAACAGTTGAACATTGTCAGAGTCGGCCACCGCCGGGTCAATATCCCGGGGCACCGCAATGTCGATGAGCATCACCGGCGCGTCGATGGTGCGGGCTTTCATCGCATCCGACACCATCGCCTGGTCCACCACGTATCCCGGCGAGCCGGTGCTGCTGATTACGAGATCGACTTCGGCCAGGGCCGATCCCATGTGGTCAAAGGGCACAGCCACCCCGCCCAGGTCTCGCGCCAAATCCTCGGCCCGCCAGTGGGTGCGGTTGGCGACGGTGATCTGTCGCACGCCGGCGTCGGACAGCGCACGGGCCACCATGCGGCCGGCGTCGCCGGCGCCGATGACCAGGGCGCGGCGGTTGTCCAGCCGGTCGAAAAGGCCGCGGGCCAGTTGAACCGCCGCCCGGCTCACCGACCGGGAGTGCTGGCCGATGTTGGTCTCCCGGTGGACGCGCCGGCCGGCGCGGAGGGCGTCGTGGAACACGCGGGTCAGCGGGCTTTTGACATAACCGGCCTGGCTGGCGACGCTGAAGGCCGCTCGCACCTGGCCGAGGATCTGCCGCTCGCCGACGATCATGGACTCCAGGCCGCCGGCCATGCGGAACAGGTGGGAGACGCAATCCCCTTCCCAAAGCTGGTAGATGTGCCGTTCCAGTTCCGCGCCGGGGACGCCGGAGTAGCCGATGAGGAAGTTGCCCACGCGGCCCACCAGGTCGATGTCGTCGGAGTCGTAGGTATAGACTTCGGTGCGGTTGCAGGTGGAGACGATGACCGACTGGGGCACGTATTCAGAGAGCTGCGCCAGCGCTGCGGGGAGCTGATCCCGCTCCACGCTCAGCCGCTCGCGCATCTCCACCGGCGCGGTGCGGTGATCCAGGCCCAGTACCAGCAGGCTCAACTCACCGCCTCCGCCGCCCGCAGCGCGGCCCGCTTGGCGCACCCGCCTGTCTTACAGTTCGTCAGATCAGGGCACATCTCCGGGAGTTCGGAGTTGAGCAGTTGGGACAGGACGGTTTCCACCGCCTCGTCATTCCGACCGTCGCGGGCCATTTCCAGCAATTCTTCGGTGATGACGCACTGCCAGCGCGTCGGATCGATAACGGTGCGCTTTTCCTTGATGACCCGCCGGGCCTGGGCCAGCACGTCGGCCAGGTCGGCCCATTGCAGCACCTTGTCTTCCGACAGCGTTTCGCGCATCTTGCGGGCCAAAGCCGGACTGGCGCCGCCGGTGGAGATGGCCAGCGTTATGGGGTCGCGGCGCACGATGGACGGTGCGATGAAGCTGCACTGGTCGGGATCATCGACAACGTTGAGCAGCACGCCGCGCTCCTCGGCCTCCTCGTAGATCTGACGGTTGACGTGCCAGACGTTGGTGGCGGCCACCGCGATGAAGGCACCCTCGAGATCACCCGGCTGGTACTCCCGCTGGAGGAGGGTGATGTGGCCCCGCTGGGCGGCCCGCTTGATGCCGTCGGTGGACTGGGGGCTGATGACGGTGATATTGGCGCCGGCGTCACGCAGGGCCGCGAGTTTGCCCTGGGCGATGGTGCCGCCGCCCAGTATCACGCAGGGTTTGCCGGCCAGGTTGAGATATACGGGGTAGTACTCAGGCATGGTTAGACCAGCGCCTCCGCCATGGCCTCCGCCTCTTCTGCCGTGTCCCAGAAGCGTTCGTAGTCCTCGACGAAGTAGCGGACGCGGGTTTTTTTGTACTCGCGGGTGCTGTAGAGCAGCAGGTTGTCGGTGATGCCGGTGGCCGTGGCGATTTCCCGGCCGATCTCCTCGCACTCGTCGCGGGTGGGCGCGTGGACCATGGTGAAGTGGCTATACTCCCAGTCGGGGAAGGTGGGCCGCTCGTAGCAGTGGGTCACCGCCGAGTGTTCGGCCATAATCATGCCGACTTCTTCGGAGCGTTCGGGCGGAACCTTCCAGACGATCATCGCGTTGGCGCGGAAACCGGAGCGGCGGTGATACAGAACCGCGCTGTAACGGCGCATCAGCTTGCGCTCCTGGTACTCGGCCAGTTGGGCGAAAAGTTCCGGCACTGTCAGGCCAAGCCGCTCCGCCATGGGGTCGAAGGGCCGGGATACCAGGGGCAGGTCCTCCTGGGCCTCGCGGATCACGTCCTTGTCCCAATCGGTGATCTCCTGGGCCTGGTTCCAGTCGCTGGCGGGAACCCGACTCTGCCCGTTGCCGCCGCTGCCGTTGGGCCGACCGGCGTCGGGGTTGTAGTTGTAAGCATCGCTGCGGCGTTTCACCATGTCGAAGTTCACGCCGATCTTGAAAAACCGGATGGTGGGCATGATGCGGAACTCGATGGCGTTGGTTTTTTCCGCCATCCACTGCACGGTTTCCGCAAGGTCGCCGTCCGGCGGCACGGCCAGGGTGAACCAGAGGTTGTAGTAGGAGCCTTCGCGGGCGTAGTTGTGGCTGACGCCGGGATGGCGGTTGATAAAGATGGCGCCGGGATGCAGGTCGTCGTCCCCGTAAGCGAAGGCGACCAGGGTGGTCTTGTAACCGAGACGGCGCGTATCGAAGATGGCGCTGATCTGGCGCACCACGTTCTGACGCTTCAGCTCAGCCAGCCGGTCCAGCGTTTCGGTTTCGCTGATGCCCAAATCGTCGGCAATGGCCCGGTAGGGTTCTTCCACCACCGGGAAATTGCTCTGCACGATGTTCAGCAGCTTGCGGTCGGTAATGTCCATGCTTTCCGTAGTCATTTCCTTTCACCCTAGTTAACCGTCATTCCGACGAAAGAACGTCACCCCGTACTTGATACGGGGCCGGAATCCAGACCCGCATCTCGAACATCGTTCATCGCCGCCAGGCGGGCGTTGTAGGCGTCAACGAGGCCCACCAACACGCCGTCCGAGATCTCCACCACCTGCCGCAGCCGTTCCGGCTGCACGGCCTCGACCACCGCCTGCCGGAAGAAGAGAAACGCCTGCACGCTGTCGGTGAGCGGCACACCGCGAGCGGCCATTTCGGATCCGTATTCGTTGCCCAGCATATGGGTTTCCGACAGCGTTTCGCCCCGGCGTCGGCTGCGCCCGTGCAGTCCGTCCCGCAACAAGAGGGACAGCAAACGGCGTCCGAACAGGCGCATCCGGTCCCGTCCCTCGGCCTGGAAGCTTTGCAGCCACGGCTGCTCGGAGAGGTCGGTCTGGCTCAGCTTGCGGCGGATGCGTTGCAACGCCAGGTCTTCGGGATCGGACTCGGCGGCGGCAACGCCTCCGTTGGCGCTCATCAGCCCTTCGACGTCCTCGCGCAGGAAACGGCGGTGTCCGCCCGGCGTGCGGTACACGGGCAAGCGGCCCCGGTCGGCCCACTGCCGCAGGGTGGCCTCGTTGATTTCCAGAGCCCGGCAGACTTCGCCCAGCGACATCCAGCGGGCCGGATTTTCGGTACTCGTAGCCACTGAAATCTGTAGAAACCTGTAGAAAGCGCCAAAACGCAAAGGTTTAGCGCGGAAATCCTATCACAGCAATACCAACAGGTCAACGCGCGGGTCGTGCCAGACAGGGCCTTTCGATTATTGCTCTGCGACCACCAGTATCCGTCATTCCGGCGAAAGCCGGAATCCAGCAACGGTTAGCGACCAGCGACGTCGCCACATTCATAAAGCTCTGGATTCCGGATCAAGTCCGGAATGACGGGAATAATCGAAAGGCCCTGCGTGCCAGAGGTGCGGACTTTCTTTTGAGCTATCCCCTTGTTATCATTGCGCCACTTACCAACACTTCATAGCAGGAAAGGGAGGAGATTATGGCTTACACGCCGAGAAAACTGGGGCACGTGAACATATTCGTCCGAAATGCGGAGCGGGCCCGGGACTGGTACGCGGACCTGCTGGGTCTGCATTGCTACGGGTTCAGGCCAGGGGGCGCAGCTTTCATGTCGGCCGACCTGGGCAACTCCCACGAGATCGCCCTCACCGAGGTGGGCGAGAATGCCATGGGGCCGCAGGGCGGACAGGTAGGACTGAACCACATGGCCTGGTACATGGACACCCTGGCGGATCTGGAGGAGCTCTACTACCGGGTCAAGGAGAAGAACATTCCCATCGACCGAGTGTCCGACCACGGCCACGCTATCGGCATCTACATCCGCGACCCCGACGGCAACGGCATTGAGCTTTCCTACGAGATGCCCCGTGAGGAGTGGGGACACGATGAGAGCGGGTACATGATCGGCAACACTGCCAAGGGCCGGCTCTCCGGGCCGTGGGACGAGGAACTGGCCGTCCAGGCGGCGCTGGTGGCGCATTAGGTTGCCCCGCACACCCTCCACCTAACGCAGGGGGCGTCTCATGACGCCCCCGTTTCTGCAATGGGTTTAGTGCATCACCAGCCCGCCATCCACGTTGATGGTCTGTCCGGTGATGTTCCGCGCGCCCGGGCTGGCCAGAAAAGCGGCCATTGCGGCGATGTCCTCCGGCTCGTTAGCTCGCCCGATGGGGATGTTGGAAGCGCGCTGAGCCTGCAACTCGTCCACCGAAATTCCCATCTCCGCCGCCCGCTGCTCCATGGTGCTGGTGGACATGGCGGTGATCGTTGAGCCGGGACAGATGGCGTTGACGTTGATGTCGTAACGCGCCAACTGGTGCGCCGCGATCAGCGTCATCGAGATCACCGCTCCCTTGCTGGCGGCATAGGCCGCGTTGGACGTGCCCCGGTAGCCTTTGCCGGCGATGGACGCGATGTTGACGATGCGGCCGCCGCTGCCCTGATCGATCATCTGCCGGGCGGTACGCTGCATGACGAAGAACGCGCCCCGGGCGTTGACCCGGTGGATGCGGTCCCAATCGTCCTCGGTGATGTCCATGATGTCCAGGTAACGGGTCACTCCGGCGTTGTTCACCAGAATGTCCACCCGCCCCAGCGAGTTCACCGCCTCGGCGATTACACGGTCAATATCCGAGCCGTCGCCAATGTCGGCGGCGATGGCCACGCTTTGCCGGCCGGTAGCTCGAACGTCCGTCGCCGTCTCTTCCACGTTGTCGGCCAGGATGTCCGTTACCGCAACGTTAGCCCCATCGTTGGCCAGCGCCAGCGCGGTGGCCCGGCCCATGCCGCGTCCCGCGCCGGTTACGAGGGCGACTTTACCTTCCAAAGACATAGCGAGTTCCTCCCCGCAGCAACAGGTTAATTTCGTTCAGTTAGCGGTTCCAAAATGTCAAGCAGTGTGGCAACCTCGACCAGCGAGGCGGAAATGTCATCGGTGTGCAGGAATCGCTTGCGCTGGTAGAAGTTACGGTGCAGTCCATTCGCGATCTCACGCAAACTTCGGAGCCGATTATCGCCAGTCAGTTGACCGGCCTGATACAGCACTTCGTTAAAATGTTCGTGCCTCGTGTACTGCCACTCTTGGGCGGTAGCAACGGCTTTGGCCATCCACGCCGCCGCGCCCCAGCCTTTTTCTGAAGCCTGATGTAGGTCGTCCTCAGCTAAGTATTGGTGGCTGCGTTCCAAAAAATGACGAGACTGCAAGCGGTAATCCTCAATGGTTTCACCGAGTTCGTCAAAGGGTTCCATCGGTGTCATTTGGGACATAGCATATACTCCCGTTGAATATCGCTTTACAACGCCCGCAGCAACTCCTGGTAATTCTCCCGCCCAGTCCGGCGCAGCCTGTGGTCGTCCGTGACTTCCATGTCTCCCGAGTCTTCCAACAACTCGACGTGGGCCACCACTTCGGTTAAGGCCGCGAAAAAGTTGCCGCCTTCCAGCTTGCGCCTTTCGAAGGTGCGGCGGGTCACGTCCTCCAGCGGTTGCGGTTCCGGCCCGGCGGTTATCAGGATGCGCCCCAACCGCCGGTTGTGGAAGCGGATCAGGTCGGCGGCTCGCTGGGCTGTCTGGAAGTTGAACTTGTGGTTGTTGTACAGGCGATGGGCCGGCAGGACGGCGACTTCCGTGCCCAGATCGGCCACCCGTTGCAGCGAGCGGAGGTAGGTGAGCAGGCCATAGGAATCGTCGGGGTCCTGGTAGTGGACGGGCAAGCTTTGGCGCATCTCTCTGGTGTAGTCCGTCTTCATGGTGGGGTGGGGGCTGATCTCCGGCAGCACGTGGTCGCCGGTGAAGACGATATCGCTGCCCGTACCGTTGCCGATCACCGCGCAGATCTCGTCCGGCGAGTGTCCCGGAGCGTGCATGTACCTCAGGATGCCCTGTTGCTCGCCGTGGATGATGTGGTGTCCGACCCGGTGGGAGCGGCGAGACTCCATATAGCGATTGCGCTCGTCGGAATCGGAGGGGCTGAAACCATTGGCCCGGGCCGTTGCCCACATGGCTTCCTTGATGGGAGAGTTGGCCGCCATTTGCAGGTCTCGCGGATCGAAGGGCAGCAGCGGTTGGTAAATGTCGTGGGCCCACAGCTCCGCGCCCGACTGCTCGATGACCCGCGCCACGCCGCCGTCATGGTCGGCATGGCCGTGGGTGATAATGACGCGCTCGATGTCCGACGCCTGCAGCCCGCACAGCGCCATGCCCGATCGCAGCACTTCAAAGGACGCCTCGGCCCCCGGGTCAATCAGCGTCAACCCCTCGTTCTCGAAGATGTACGCCCAGGTCGGTCCAGTGTGGGAGTGGCCCTCCTGCGGCACCGCCACCGTGTGGATCCGGCGTCCGTGGCCGTCAGTCAGGCGCAGGGTCATCCCATTCCCGGCGGAGTCGCCGTTGCGGAGTACATCCACCTCCGCGAAGTAGTCGGGCATCCGTTATTCCTCCTCTGACCGGAGCCGGCGTGATTGGTCAAGGACACCGGGCCGGCGCGCTACGAGACGGCATTATACCCGGTGTGGCAGCCGTGGGGGTGTCGTATCGGCCGTCGCAGCGTCGCTTGTTGAGAATACTCAGGAAAGAGGTTCGGTTGACTGTCAATAGCCGTATCGGTAAAATAGGGCAGCACTGAGGGGCCGTTGATTGCGGAAACCCGCGTCAGCGGCTTAGAAAATTGTAAGGAGGTGGCGCTATCGCTAGGCAATACAGGGTCAACGAACAGATACGCGTTCCACGAGTAAGAGTAATTGGAGAAGATGGCGAACAGCTTGGCGTTATGACGGTGTCCGACGCTCTCTCCCGGGCGCGGATGAATGACCTTGACCTGGTGGAAGTGGCGCCCAACGCCGACCCGCCGGTTGCCCGGCTGCTGGACTACGGCAAGCTCCGTTACCTATCGTCCAAGAAGGAGCGCGAGACCCGCAAATCCCAGAAGAGCAACGAACTGAAGGAAGTCCGGTTCCGCCCCAACATCGGAACCCACGACTTCGATGCCAAGCTGCGCAAGGTGCGTCAGTTCATCACCAACGGCGACAAGGTCAAACTCACCGTGCGGTTCCGCGGGCGCGAGGCGGTGCATCAGGACCACGGCCTGTCTTTGCTGAAGCGCGTCGCCGAAGAGTTGAAGGACGACATCCGGCTGGAACAACAGCCTGCCATGGAAGGCCGCGCCATGTCCATGGTGCTTATCCCCAGCGCCACGGCGGCGGCGGCGCGCAACGAGCGCAAGGAAGCAGTAACAACGGAATAACGGTAATATGCCCAAACTCAAAACCCACAAGGGCGCCAAGGCGCGCATCCACGTAACCGGCTCGGGCAAACTGCTGCGCCGCAAGCGGATGAGCAGCCACCTGCGCCGCAAGAAGCCCAAGAAGGTAACCCGCAAGTATGCGCAGAAAATCGGCTTCGACCAGGCCGACGTCAAGCGCTTGAGCCGGCTGGTGCCCTACGACGTCTAAACCAACGGAGAACCCCCAACCGTGCCCAGAGTCAAAAGGGGCGTCACCAAGCGCGCCCGCCACAAGAAAATCCTGAAAGCCGCCAAGGGCTACCAGGCGTCCTCGGGGCGCAACTATAAGTGGGCCAAAGAGGCGGTGATGCACGCCTGGAGCCACGCCTACCGTCACCGCCGCCAGCGCAAGGGCGACTTTCGCCGCCTGTGGATCATCCGCATCGGCGCCGCCTGCCGACAGCACGGCACCACCTACAGCCAGTTCATGCACGGCCTCAACGTCGCCGGAATCGAGATCGACCGCAAGATGTTGGCCGACATGGCCGTTCGAGACCCGGATGCTTTTGAGCGGCTGGTCCAAATCGTCAAAGGAGCAACCGTGGGCTGACCTCGTCGCCGCGTAACCTACACGGGCTTGGCCACTGAACGCCATGGCGGGTTTCCCGGCCATGGCGTAGCAGTTTATAAGCCGGTGCCACGGGAGGATTTGGACACTCAAAGGAGCCGCCTGATGAGCGCCACGCCAAATCACGATGCCCGTGCTATCACCGTAGCCCAAGCCGTTGGGGACGTCATCCACCCCATCGACATCTTCCTGTTCGGCTCCCGCGCCCGGGGGGACTGGCGGGACGACTCCGACATCGACATTTTCACCATCTCGGAATCCGATGCTGGGACCAAAGAGAAATACCGCCGGGCTCTGCAGGAGGGCAAGGCCAAAGTGTTGGAAATTTATGGCCGCCCGCTGAAGATTGACCTGGTGCGGTACAGTCCCGCCGACTTTCACCGCTATCGGCAGGCCCGCACTCACTTGACTTACGCGGCCCTCAAAGACGGCATCACTATGAACCACGAGCCGGTGGGGCAAGACGACCGCTACCCGGACACCCCACCCAACAACTGGCCGGACGTAGAGCAGCGTTTCACCAACTACCAACGGCAGGTGTTGCTAGCCGAAATGGCTCTTGATGTGGGTTTGGGTTACGAAGAAGTAGGCCACAACTTCCAGCGATGTCTGGAAAACGCGCTCAAAGGCTTCCTGGCTTATCTGCAATACGACGACGGCCAAAATAACGACTGGCTGCGCTCCCACAACATCGGCATACTGCGGGACGCCGTAAGAACCTTTGCGGACGGGCAGAGCATCCTGGCCGGCAACGATTTCTCCTTTCTCAATGAGTACGCTATCGACGCGCCTTACGAGGGAGTGCAAGAACCGCTGCCCGACGAGGCCGGGGTTCTGACCGCAATTAAGGCAGCCGTCGCCGCGATGATGGAGTTCATCGAAAACGATGCCGGCGCCAGCCTGCCCCGTTACACGCCGCCGGGTCGCCGGGGCTGAAGAAATACCCTGCATCATCCGTGAAACCGCCCCAGCAGCCGGTAAAGCGCCTCCGCCCCAAACTCCAGCGCGGATACCGGCACCCGCTCGTTGGCGGCGTGAATGGTCTTCAGGAAGTCGAAATCAGCCGGCAAGTTCATGGGCATCCAGCCGTAGGTCTGAATGCCCAGCGTTGCGAAGTGCCGGCCGTCGGTGCCGGCAGGCATGAGCATGGGGACTGATACACCATCCGGATCCTGCTCGCTGATGATGCCGGCCAGGGTATCGAACAGGCCCATGTTCAAGATCCAGGGTTTGGGCTGGAAATTGACTGCTTCCAGCTCAATATTGGGGCCGGCGATGTCCTGCAATTCACCCAGCAGGTCATCGGCGGTGTAGCCGGGCAGCATACGGCAATCCAGGTTGACGGTGACTTCGCTGGGTATGACGTTGGCCTTTTCGCCGCCGTTGATGATGGTGGCGTTGGCGGTGTGCCGGAACAGCGGTTCCAGCTCGCGGCCGGCTTGACCCATGCGCCGCAGTATCCGGCCGGTCCAGCGCGGGTTGAGCAGCAACTGGAGAAAGGCGCCTTCCAGCCTGGGCAGGCGGGCGCCCATGGCCTCAATCATCATCCGGGTGACCGGATGGACGTGAAACGGCAGCGGCTTTTGGTCCAGCTTGACCAGGAACTGGGCCATGCGGGTGGGCGCGGTGTCGTGATGCACCAGGGAGCCGTGTCCGCCGGAACCGCGAGCGGTGGCCTGAACCCGGCAGCCCTGCTTTTCGGCCACCTGCACCATGTAGAACTTGCGGCCCCGGTAGGTTTTGCTGAAGCCGCCGAACTCGCCCAGGGCGTAGCGGGCGCCGTCGAATAAATCAGGCCGCTCGCGCACCAGCCAGGCCGCGCCAGTGTTGCCGCCAGCCTCTTCGTCGCTGACCAACGCCAATATCACGTCGCCGGGCAGGTCGGTATCCTCAAGGTGGGCGCGCATGAAGGCGTCCATCATCATGGCAACGCCGCCTTTCATGTCCAGCGCGCCCCGGCCCCAAATGTAACCATCCTGGAGACGGCCGGCAAAGGGCGGCACATCCCAGGGCTGGGCCGCTGTGGGCACCACGTCCAGGTGGCCGTATAGCAGCAGGGGCGGAGCATCTCCCCGGCCCGGCAGCCGGCTCACCACGTTAACCCGGTTGGGGTTGTCGCCCACCAATTCGGCGGCAATGCCGGCGTCAGCTAGTACATCGCGGCAGTAGGCGGCGCACTCACGCTCGTTGCCGGGCGGGTTGGTGGTGTCGTAGCGGATGAGCCGCCGCAGCAGGTCGGTGACATGGGGTTTGACACCGGCCCCGTGGCGTGTGGCGACCATCAATTTACCCGAGTGCCCGCCAGCAGTAGTTACCGGGAATCCTCGTTGTCGTCGCCCAAATCAGCGCCCAAACCCTGTAGGAACTCTTCGATGCTGGAGGGCAACGGGGTGGTCGGTTCCGGTCGGATGTCCGCACCGTACTCGCTGTCGTACATCTCTTCGATACGGCCCAGCACGTCGCCTTCGGGCAACTGTCCATCCTTGGAGGTCAGCTCATCGTACTGTTTCTGGCCCCGTTCCGCCTGGGCGATGTAATCCGGCAGATCGTAAAGCCGGCAGAGCAGGCCCATCATGCGGGCCGCGCCTTGATAATCATCATCCAGGTTGAGATATTGGGGCAGGTGCACGACGAAGGCGCGGGTCTCCAGCCCCATCCGGGTGGCCGTCTCCGTGACGGTGTAGGTGATGGTGGTGGGCCCTTCGTAGCTGCTGGGGCGAGCGTTGGCGATGCCGTAATCCCGTTCCACGTTCTCGCCGGTGCCCAATCCCGATACCACCAGAGGGCGGGTATGGGGCACCATGTCGTACATCCCGCCGATCAGAGCGTACTGCTTGACGCCGAAGTGCCGGATGATCTCCAGCAGCGCATCCGAGTAGTCCTCGCCGTAGAGGTGGGGTTCCAGCAAGTGGGCGGTCAGGATGTGCTGGCCGTCCTCCGGGTTGGCGTAGCGGATGATGGTGTTGGGGATGGTGACTTCGCGCTGGCCGTTGACCAGGTAGGACCGAGGGCGGTAGCGCGTGAAATCGTAGTAACGGCCCGGTCGGTGGAGACGGCCCAACTCGCGACTGCGCAAGTGCCGTTCAATGCGTCCCAAGGCGAGGCTGCCCACGTTTCCCACGTCAATCCAAGGCCGCAACACCGCCAGCAGGTGCGGCTCGTGCAACTCGGGAACGGGTTCGGCGATGTCAAATTCTCCGATTCTCATAACAGGACTCACGGTAGCATTCAGGCCCAACAGCGTCAAGGCAACGGTGCATCACCCGATCCCCAGCTCCGCCTGCATATCGGCCACGGCCTGGTTGCGGGTTTTACGCTGCCATTGGGGCCGGGCGTTGATGGGTTCGTTGATGACTTCGGGGTCGATTTTGAGGGCCACGAAGACGGGGCCGGGCTGGCCGAGAATCTCCTCGATCTGGCCGGCGAAGTCCTCCAAGTTGTCGATGGAGTAGGTGGCCGGATAGCCGCAGCCCTGGGCCACCACGTCGTACTCCATCTGCTCGGCGTTGGGCACGGGCTGGCCGCCAGTAGTGGCGTACACGCCGTTGTCCAGCATGAAGTGGTACAGATTGGCCGGCGCCTTCTCGGCGATGGTGGGCAGCGCGCCCATGCCCATGAGCACGTCGCCCTCGGAGTCGAAGAGCACCACCCGCTGGTCGGGGATGGCCAGGGCCAGGCCCAGGGCGAAGGAGGCGTGGCCGCCCATGGCCGGGTCGCCCAGGGGCAGGTCCCGGTCGGGCTGGTCGCTCATCTCCACCCAGTGCCGTCCGCCGCGCCCCGGAATCACCACCGCGTCGCCGCGATGCCTGTTGAAAATCTCCAGCATTTCCGCCGTTTTCATCATATTGGTCACTTCCTATCGTTTCGGGCCACGTCCGTAGGGGCGAATAATTATTCGCCCCTACATCTTTAGCGGCTCACGTTGAAGCCGTGGTACTCGTCGCCCACCAGCACGGCCACGGGGCGCTTGTTCCGCTCGGCCTCCGCGAAGGCGATGGAGATGCGGTCGGCGTCCTCGTCCGATTCAACCAGATAGTAGTTGATGTTGAAGGCGTGGAGGAACCGCTCGGTGTAGAAGGCGGCGGTGTCGTTGATGATGCCGTGGCGGGTCCAGCCCCGGTAGCCCACCATCATCACTACGGGCACGTTCATGCCGATGCCCCAGCCGCGCAGGGAGTCGCCCGACTCCATCATGCCGGTGTTCTGGATGAGGATGACCGGCTTCTTGCCACCGGCGGCCAGGCCGGCCGCGGTGGAAAAGGCATGGCCCTCCCGGCTGACCGGCACCAGGTCCAGACTGGGCTCCTCGCTCATCAGCACGTAGAGGAAGTTCGTCTCGCTGTCGGGCAACCAGACCACGTGGGTTGCGCCGTTCTTCTTCAACTCCGCCAGGACGGTGGCGGGACTCAACTCGGCCATGGGGGACACCTGCCTGCTAATCAATGATTGGGAGCATCCGGCTTGGCCGGAATGCCAAACCGCCCACAGATATACCCGGCAGGCGGGGCGGCGTCAACCGTGGAACGGCAAACAGTCAGGGCTATCGCATATGGATTTTGGTGAATTGGGAGAGGATGTTGATGAGGAAGCAGTTGTCCCAACCGGCCCGTTTCAGTTTGCCCCGCATGGACCCCTTGCTTGGTTCCAACCGCGCCAGATTCAGCGCCAACTTACGCAGCAACGCCAGGTTCTCCGCGCCATGCCCTTTCCGGTTCCGCGCCTGGTCTTCGTTGCAGGTTACGTCCAATACCCAATGCAGCCGGTTCTCAATGCCCCAATGGCCGCGCACGATGTCGTTGCAATGCTCCGGCGGGAAGGCCTGGCTCAGCAGGTAATAACGAGTTTCCTCGCTGGTGTCGCCGTCTTTACGGCGGACCGCTGTTACTTTACCCACGGCCTGCAAGCCCGGCCAGTCGTGCCATTCCTGCAGCCAGGCTACGTCGTCGCTAATACTGGCGGTGCGGGTTTCAATGCGTCCGTGGCCCTTGCTGACCTGGGTGGCCTGAGCTGCCGGCGTGTCCGCGTCGTCCAGAAACAGTTTTACATCGTCGTAGAGCGTACCTTGATTGCCTTTCAACGCTAGCGCGTAGTCGCCCTCCTGGTCAATCACTTGCTGAGCAATCTGACGCTGACAATTCAGGGCATCGACGGTAACCACCTTGCCTTGCAAGGTCAACATTTCCAACAGCTTGGGCAACGCCGTAATCTCGTTGGACTTGTCGTCAACGGCCAATTGTCCCAACACCAGGCGCCGCTCTTCCGCCCAAGCGCTGACCAGATGCAGGGCGGACTGTCCTGCCGCGTGGTCGTAAGAACGCCGCAAGGTCTTCCCGTCCATGGCCACCACTCCCTGAACCCCTTGAGCGAACTGTTCCATGAACCTCAAAAACCACCGCTGGAAAGCTTCCGGATCCAGTTTGCCCAGCACCCGGGAGAAAGTGTCGTGGCTGGGAATGCCGTTTTCCAGATTCAGAAAGGACTCCAGAAACTCCCGTTTGGAATGCCCGAAAAGCTCCATGTCGGTGCAAGTCTGACCGCCGCAGACGATGGTGCATAGAGCGATGACCAGAATGTCGTGCAGGGAATGGAGACGCGCATTGACGGCCCGAGGGTCTTCCAAATCGCCAAATACGTCCGCTAGCTCGCTCATGGTGTCCTCCCCACCTCAGCAGTTTGGACGCTATCTTACCTGACACCTCAATTTTTCATATGCGATAGCCCTGGGCAAACAGTAGTGACGGCTGGGTCGTTGACGCACCCATTGGTTTACCGTTAGGGTTGGGGAGGGATTTCAGGCCGCAAGGAAACGCACCGTGCCGCTGCCAGGAAACACGCGAAATTCGACAGACCGCCATGTGGCGGAAGCTCTGGGAGCGCTAGACTGGGATTTTCCCAATCGTGTCGTTCACGGCGACGTTGAGGGTCTTCACCCGTACCCCGCCAAGTTCATCACGGAGATTCCGGGCGCTCTGTTGGATGTCTTGCCGCTTCCTCCGGACAGCGCGGTACTTGACCCTTTTTGCGGAAGCGGCACCACCTTGGTTGAAAGCCAGCGGCGCGGCGTCCCCGCTATCGGGATAGACCTAAACCCGATAGCCGGACTGATCGCCCGTGTCAAAACAACCCCCTTGCCGGCAGGGATAGAGCAAGCCGCTGCGGAAACCGTAGAACAAGCTCGCAGCTGCGCTTCCGCTACCATCCCGTCCATTCCGAACCTGAACCACTGGTTCGAGAAACCGGTACAGTTGGCCCTGGCTTCCTGCACCGAAGCAATCTCTGGCGCTAATCCCGACTACCAAGACATTTTACGTCTGGCACTGTCGAGCATCATAGTACGGGTGTCAAACCAGGATAGCGATACCCGTTATGCGGCAGTATCGAAAAATGTGCTCGGTGAGGATGTTTTCAGCGGGTTCGCCGCAGCCTTACGCCGAATAATTGCGGCCCTGAGCGCACGCAATTATGAACTAACGCCGGCAACTGTCATTAGTCGGGATACGCTTGACATCACCCCAACTGATATTAACTATCCGGTAGGCGCGGTAATTACATCACCTCCTTACCCTAATGCCTATGAATACTGGCTTTACCATAAATATCGTATGTGGTGGCTCGGGTTCGACCCGCTGGCCGTGAAACGGCGTGAAATAGGGGCTCGGGCGCATTTTTTCAAGCGCAACCATCACACTCCGGGACATTTCGCATACCAGATGAGCAAAACCTTTTACTTGCTGCGCGAAGTTATACTTCCCGGCGGTTTCGCCTGTTTTCTCATCGGTCGCTCTAAGATCCGCGGGCAGATTGTTGATAACGCCGCCATCATCGAGGATGTCGCGACTGCCGCCGGCTTCGTACAGATTTTCCGAGCTGAGCGGACGATTTCGCCGCATCGCAAGTCATTCAACCTGTCCCACGCCAAAATCAAGACGGAGACACTGCTTGTGCTGCGCCGGGCAGACGGGGGACCAGGACTATGAAACTAATTTGGCACAACTACCGATACTATCCATATGAACGGGAGTTAGCATCACGAGAAGTCGCCGCCTTGCTATCCGGGGCGCAGGTGCGGGAAGCTGTCGATGGGGTTGATATAAATGGTTCGCTTGACCCGAGCAATATCAGGCGCCTGACCTACTTCTCCGGTCTCCTGAATGGACAATCTTTCGTGCCTACCGCGCAGAGCCGCCTGGAAGCCACGGCCCGCGTGGGCAAAAACCGACAGGCTACCCGCTATTCGACCCACGGCCTGCACGAATACAAAGGCAAGTTCAATCCGCAGATAGCCAAATCACTACTCAATATATTTGGTGTTCACCCTGGAGACAATGTGCTTGATCCCTTTTGTGGCAGCGGCACAACGCTTGTTGAATGCGCCCATATTGGAGTGCGCGGTTTCGGTACTGACCTGAATCCTATTGCCGTATATATTGCCAATGCAAAACTGATGGCACTGGTCACGCCGGCGGCACAATTGCGTTCCGCGCTGGACGGCATATTAAGTAGCCTGCGACACGCTGGAAACCGGCCCGACGGTGTGGCCGACAGTCGGCGTAATCGCTACCTGGCGGACTGGTTTGACAGCCCAATTCTGGATACGCTGGAAACTATACGCTTCTGTATTGCGTCAAAAGCCGGAAACTTCGCCCCGTTTTTCCTTGCCGTCTGTAGCAATTTGCTGCGGGACTACTCCCGGCAAGACCCCCACGATTTGAGGATACGCCGTCGCAAGTCCCCCCTGCCCATCACACCTTTTAGGGACGCATTCCAGTGTGCCGCCGAGCAAGCGCTCACCCGACTTGGTGAAGCGCAATCAGTGCTGGAGATCAACGAATTAGGGATTAGCAGGGCTGTCGTTTACGACGCGACAGAAATGTCTACCGAGGATGTTCCCGGCTTATTTGATGCGGCGATAACCAGTCCACCTTACGCGACTGCGCTCCCATACATTGATACGCATCGTCTGTCATTGGTGTGGCTTGAATTGCTAGCAGCCGACTGTATTCACGAGCTGGAGTCTAGTCTGGTGGGCAGCCGGGAAATCCGGGGAGGATCACGTCGCGAAGCGGCTGCCGACCAAAAAACCAACGCCGCCGGACTGCCAACATCCGAAGCGGATTTTTGCGCCAGGCTGCAATTGGCTATTGGCCCAGATGATGGATTCCGACGCCGAGCCGTTCCGACCCTGCTTTACCGATACTTCGCAGCAATGCGGAATAGTTTTGCGGCGGTTCACCGGGTTATGCGACCGGGCGCGCCTTTTGGCCTGATTGTCGGCCATAACCATACCGTTTTGGGTGGTGTAAAGCATGATATTAACACGCCAGCCCATTTGGTAAGCCTAGCCGGCAGCGTTGGCTGGAGCGTGGAGGACACCTTGCCTTTGCAGAGCTACCAACGCTACGGCTATCATATGAACAATGCCGTTTCTGCCGAAACGCTCATCATTCTGAGAGCGTGAAACATTATGGACGAACTGGCGCTGCACCCGCACATATATGCAACAGGCAGGAGCGCCGGCCTGCTGCCGATGCTGGAGCGTGTTTGGGTGCGCGAGCATACCTTGGGCGAGGGCACGTTCTATATCGTTTCCGGCTTTGCCAATTACAACGGGGGCATCCGTTTCTTTCCCGTTTTCAGGCAGCATATCGGGAACGGCGGCAAGATTGTCGCAGTGTTTGGCGGTAGTACGAGCCAAAGGCTTACCAGTCGCCAAGTAGTTCGGGAGCTGCTCGATTGCGGCGCGGAAGTTCACGTTGTCAACCGCAAACGCCTGATGCACGCCAAATCATACGGGGTGGCCGACCAGAATGGGCAAAAGTTGATTGTCACCAGTGGCAATTTCACTGGCCCCGGTATGTCTCAGAATGCGGAGTTGTCTGTTCTGCTTGACCATGACAGCACCGCTAACCTCGGCTTCGCGTGGGAAACAATGGTTGATAATATGTTGCGCCAAAATTGGGAGACCTACCGGCCAACCCTAGAGGCGCGGGATGATCCGGTGTGGCAGCTACTCTATGATGAGCAGTCGTCTAGCATAGTCCTCGACGAGACCGACGAAGTAACGCTGATTTTGAGGTTGGTCCATGCTGATACAGCTCGGATTATGGCTGTTCCTGGTGGCAATGCGGCAAAAGGGACACAGTATTTTTGGCTGAGTAGGGACTGTTACGATTTCTTTCCGCCTCTAACGATTCTCAATCAGCGCGGCTACAAAACTACATACTCCTGGATAGTCAATATGCGCTATCTAGACCTTGACGCTGTACACGAAAGCCGAGTTACATTCGAAGCCGAAAACAATCTTGACTTTAGGCTTGGCACAGGGCCACTAAAGTGTACCCAACTCGTGAGGAGCGGTGATATCGCCGCCATTACCAGACTAGGCGAACACAATTACGAACTGCGATTGTACAATCAGGGTAGCCAACAGTATGCGGCATTGATTCCCTATGCAGTACATTTCATCGGCAATCGGGGAAAACGTTACGGTTTTCTTTCAAACGAAACTTTTTATCGTGCTGTATAGCATTCACCCGGAAGCGCTATTCTTTACGCCTTCCTCGTGCCGTCCGACGGAGGTTCAACCATGTCCACCGACAGCAAAATTCCCTACTTGGAGAAGCAACGGCGGGCGCACGAGATTTACGACGTCAAAATCCGGTCTTTGCTGGCGCCGGCTGAGGAGGACAAGTACGTGATGATTGACATCCTCACCGGCGATTACGAAATCGGCGAAAATCGGGCTATCCTAATCCTGGTGCTCAGGGAATGTCGCCCTGATGCAGTAATGCACTGCATCCATCGTCATCAATCCTACGGCGAGCGCATCCGCAGCCCGCGCGCTGTTCGCAAACAGATAGGACTGTCCTGATGCACTACGGTAAGGTGAACCTGGATCTCGAGCCGCGCGTTACCCTCACTGTGTTGGGCGCTGATAGCAGATCATTTGTAGGGGATTTTCTCATCGACACCGGGTATAGCGGAGAGATAATCCTTCCTTTGGACATTGTCGGGGAACTCAATCTGGTGCGAGGCGATGATATATTCGTTACCTTGGGCGATGGGACGACCGACGACTACGCAACATACAGCGCTCGTATTGAGTGGCACGATCAGCATAGAGACGTGGCGGTCACCAGCGTGGGGTCCGAGGCCCTCGTAGGTATGCGGCTGCTTCGAGGCAGCAACCTCAGCGTTGACGTTGACCCCGGTGGTCGGGTGATCATCTCCGAGTTACCCGCTCAGCTCTGACCATCGCCAAAGCCGGCATCACGCCAGCGGGCGATGAACTCCGGCGGCGTTATGGTCGGTCTGCCTTCGGCGGACGGGGTCATGTCAGCGCGTCCTTCGCCGGAAAGTTATCATTCGCCAACCGGGGCGGCAACCTCGTATAATATTGCCGCCGGCCGCGCCGGTATTACAAACTCGAACCCGTCCTGATTGAACATATCCAGAAAGAGGTGTAACCATGGCTGACTACGCGCATCCTGAATCGCTGGTATCCACCGATTGGGTGGCCGAACACGGCGGCGACGCCAACGTGCGCCTGGTGGAGGTTGACGTGGACACCTCCGCCTACGAGCAGGGGCACGTCGCCGGCGCCGTCAGTTTCAACTGGCAGTCCCAGCTGCAGCAGAACGTCGTCCGCGACATCGTTTCCCGCGACGAGATGGAAGCCCTGCTCAGCAGCGCCGGCGTCTCGCCCGATACCACCATCGTCCTCTACGGCGACAACAACAACTGGTTCGCCGCCTGGGCCTTCTGGCAGCTGAAGTACTACGGCCACGCCGACGTGCGGCTGATGAACGGCGGGCGCGTGCTGTGGCTGGCCGAGAACCGACCCACCACCACCGACGTGACCTCGTATCCGGCCACCAACTACAGCATCACCACGGAGAACAGCGACCTGCGCGCCCTGCGCGACTACGTGTTGCAGGCCGTGAACAGCGGCAGCCACGCCCTGGTGGACGTGCGCTCTCCTGACGAGTTTTCCGGCGCGCTGAACGCCCCGCCCAACCTGCCCCAGGAAGGCTCCCAGCGCAACGGCCACATCCCCGGCGCGGCCAACATCCCCTGGGGCCAGGCCGTGAACGAGGACGGCACCTTCAAGTCCGCCGACGAACTGAGCGAGCTATACGGCGGCCGGGGAGTAGATGGCTCCCGCGAGACCATTGCCTACTGCCGCATCGGCGAGCGTTCCTCCCACACCTGGTTCGTGCTCAGCCAGCTATTGGGCTACGACAACGTGCGCAACTACGACGGCTCCTGGACCGAGTGGGGCAGCATCGTCGGCGCGCCCATTCAGCGGGACGTGTAGCCGGGTTGCTCGTGCTGGTAACGGTGTAGGGGCGAATAATTATTCGCCCCTACGGGTTATTTGAGGCTGATGTACTCCTGGCAGGCGCGGGCGGCGTCGTAGATTTCGCTGAGGTTGGCCGTCTCGCGGGTGGTATGGAAGTCGCGTACGCCGATGCCCACGGGCAGGGCGGCGATGCCGTGCTCGAAGAACACGTTGGCGTCGGAACCGCCGCCGGTGGTCTCCATGGCGGGCGTGAGGCCGATAGTCGCCACCGCGCGGGATATGTCGGCCAGGGCCGGGTGGTCTTCGGCCACGCTGTAGGCCCGGTACTGGCTCCACATGTTCAGGTCGATCTGCGCCTTGGGATACATGGCGGCGGCCTGGTCAAAGGCGCGGCGAAACTCGGCGGAGTAGTTGTCCAGCTTGGCCTGGTCCCGGGAGCGCAGTTCGCCGTCCAGGTAGGCCCGCTCGGGAATGATGTTGCGCTTGAGGCCGCCCTCCAGCACGCCGATGTTGCTGGTGGTTTCGTGGTCGATGCGTCCCAACGGCAGACGGGTCAGTATGTTGGCCGCCACCAGCAGGGCGGATACGCCGTTTTCCGGCTCCAGGCCGGCATGGGCGGCAACGCCGGTGATGTGGCACTGCACGATATTCTGGGCCGGCGCGCCGACGCAGATGCGGCTGACGGCGCCCTCGCCGTCGAAGACCATGCCGCTCTTTGCCTCAACCAGCGAGAAATCCAGGTTGCGCGCGCCGTTCAGTCCGCCCTCCTCGGCGCGGGAGAACACCACCTGCACCGGGCGAATGGGACTGCCGTCCGCCATGGCCGACGTGAGTCCTTCCAGTACGATGGCGATGCCGGCCTTGCAGTCGCCGCCCAGGATGGTGTTGCCGTCGGAGCGCAGGGTCTCGCCATCGGCGTCCAGCATGGGCTTGATACCCCGGCCCGGCTCCACGGTGTCCATGTGGGCGGAGAGCATCACCGGCGTCCGGCTGGCGCTGCCGTCGGAGCCGGCAAAGGTGGCCACCAGGTTGCCGTAGTCGTCGTGCCGGACGACGGCGCCCAGGTTGGCGAGGATGTTGGAAAGGTGGGCGTCGATAGCGTCCTCCTCCCCGGTAGGGCTGTCGATTTTGATGAGGTCGATGAGGGTTTGGGTAAGGCGCTGTCGGTTGGGCATGGGGGAGGCTCCTGGCGAGAAGGCTGGTAAAAGGGGGTGTGGTATATTCGGAGATGATACAGGCGATTATCGCCCGGTGGGAAGGTGGCTGCGATGGCTGTCAAATCGTTGGCCTTGCAATTGGCAGGGCCTTTCCGAAGAGCGGGTGTCTGGAATGACATAGAGCTGGAATTTAACCGGCAGGTCAACCTGATGATTGGCCCCAACAACGTGGGTAAATCTACGATACTGCGAACGCTGGCCCTGATTGTGGGTGGGGACGCAGTAAGGCAGCACTTGCCAGGTCATTTCAAGAAGACACTGTACGAATGGCCGCAGGGCAAATATCCGCGCTTTACGATGCGATGGTCAAATTTTCATGGAGAGCCCCGAACGATGGACGGCCGCCAATCGGGATTATTCGGTGCGGGAAGTTTATTCATCCAGATTGGAGAGTCGGGCGATGTTGAGGAGGTCGAATATTACGGTGAGGGCAAGTTAAAGATCGATACATTAGTGCGCGAGCTCGGCTATGTTGGCTACTACAACCCCGAGATGTCGGGGATTGATAGCACACATAAGGAACTCAGCGATTCTGGTGAGGCCGTTGAAGATTCTGCGGTATTGGATATATTCAGGGAGTTTGCGCTTGCCATGCCCGGACGCGCTTTTGAAGAATCGGACCTTCTGGACGAAACAGGGACAGATGAGTGGAGGTTGGGATTAGAGAAATTCAGAACCCCCGACGGCTTGGTGGTTTTTCCAGAATTAAGCCACGGCACTCGCTCCGTGTTGGATTGGGTCAGGCAGTTTGAAGGCGAAATGAAGCGGTTTTACGATGGTAGCGCCAATTGGAAGGAGATGCCGGGCGTCTTCATCATCGACGAAATCGATGCCCACCTTCATCCATCCTGGCAGCGGCGCATCATACCGACACTGACCAGGCATTTCCCCAACGTGCAGATTTTCGCCAGCACCCACTCGCCGATGATGGTGGCTGGGTTGAAGGCCGGGCAGGTTCACCTGCTCAAGCGGAATGAAACGACCGGAGCGGTGGTGTGGTCGCGCAACGAGCAGGACATCATCGGCTGGACAGCGGATGAGATTTACCGGACGTTTATGGGAATTGATGATCCGACTGACTATGATACAGCGCAGCACGCCGAGGATCTGCGAGCGTTGCGAGAAAAGGCTTCTCTCACGCCGGCAGAAGAAGAGCGGATGCAGGAGCTACGGCGGCTGGTAAACGAGGACTTGCTGGCGCGGGGGGCGCTCAACGCACAGCAGGAACGGTTCGACGCAATGATGCAGGAGTACCGGCGTTCGCGCGCGTCCGATTTGTCGCAAGACGTGGTATAAGCAAGTGAGGTGGGTGGACCGTGGGGCGGAACCCTCCGGCGTTGCGGAGTACCGGCGTCAGTTTACCCAAGGCTGGGTTGATTATTACGAGCGTCGGATTGATAGGCCGCCCACTGATTTTCTCTGGCGGGAGTTTCGGCGAGAGTTGGGGAGACGTTTCAACGGCAAATGCGGTTACTGCGAACGACAGTGTGAACAGGTTGCGGAATCGGGCAGCCTATCGCCCACAGTTGACCATTTTCGGCCCAGAAGTCGCTTTCCTCGGTTGACCTATCGATGGTCAAACTGGGTTTTCAGTTGTAGCAGATGCAACAATGAAAAAGCGGATAGATGGCCGGCGGGCGGACTGGTTGACCCGTGCGCCTCCGTAATAGCGCAACGTCCCGAGGAATACTTTGATTATGAGGTTGGCACTGGCGAATTGGTTCCAAGAAACGGATTGAATGACGCTGATCGACTCTTGGCTCTACGCACCATCGCGGCTATGGGGCTGAATAAGTGGGACATTCTAATAAGACGGGCGGAATGGATAAGGGAAATCCAAAGGCAGCTGATGCAGGCCCCATTTTCAGAATGGCCCACTATCTTTGACCACTACACTTCCGAATCCGCCGAATATGGCGGCGTTGCCACGATGTTCCTCGCCCAATATCAGCGCCCCGCCCGTTGACACCACCGCCCCCTCCCGCCCATAATCCCAATCGTTATGCGTTTCGATGTTCGTCTCTTCGCCCTGTACCGAGAGCGGGCCGGCGCCTCTTTGGTGTCGGTGGACGTGCCGGAGGGGGCCACTGTCGGCGACCTTACCGACGCCGTGCGCGCCGATTATCCCCGGCTGGCGCCGCCGGAGGTGCGCATCGTGGTGGCGGTGAACGCCGAGTATGCCGATGATGACCAACTCCTGTACCCCGGCGACGAGGTCTGCTTGATTCCCCCGGTCAGTGGAGGTTGCTGAGTGATGATTATTCTTACCGACGAACCCCTGGACCCGGTGGCGGTCACCGACTCGGTGCGACGGGACGGCAACGGCGCGGTGGTCACCTTTCTGGGCACCACTCGCGACAACTTCGGCGGCAAGACCGTCACCCGGCTGGAATACGAAGCCTACGACGTGATGGCCCTCAAGAAGCTGCACGAGGTCCGTGACAACCTGCGCGCCGACTACGGGATCGAAGACATCGCAATCGCCCACCGCACGGGTCGGGTGGACGTCGGACACATCAGCCTGGTGGTGGCCGTGGCGTCGCCGCACCGGGTGGCGGCCTTTGAGGCGTGCCACGAGGCCGTGGACCGCATCAAGACCATCGTGCCCATCTGGAAGAAGGAATGGTTCGCCGACGGCTCGCGGTGGGTGGCCTGCGAGGACCACGAGTTCACCGACGAGGCGGAGCATGACCATGCCCACGCCGAGCGGCACGCGGTGGCGGCGGGGGATTAGACGAAAGGCTTTCCAGCCGATCCCCTGTAGGGGCGAGGCATGCCTCGCCCCTACAAGTTCACCGCAGGCCGTCAATCAGATGCACCAGCATCGTCCCTGACGCCAGGTCGATTTCCTGCACCACTTGCTCAATTGCTGGCAGCAGTATCTCGGCGCCGGTCTCCGACGCCGCCACGTACACGTCGTTGCTGCCGGTTTCCAGCACCTCCTGAACCGTGCCCAGGTTTTCGCCCTGGTCGGTGATGACGGTCAGGCCCACCAACTGGTAGTGGTAATACTCGCCCGGCGGCAGTTCGGGCGCGGAGTCAACGGGCGCGAGGATCCATTCGTCGGCCAGCCGTCGCGCCGCGTTGGGGTCGTTCAGCCCTTCCAGCCGGAGCAGGGCGTCCCCGTCGGGAAGGTCGTGACAGGAAACGACGGTGCGGATTTGGCCGGCGATGGTGAGTTCACTGCCGGGCTGGAACCGGGTCGGGTTGTCCGAATGGGAGCGGATCCTGATGGCGCCGTCCAAGCCATGGCTGCGAATGATGCGGCCCACTACGACAGCATCGTCCGGCACCTCCGGGGCGGCAATGGGTACGCTCCGGCTGCGCGATGGAGCCGGCCTGAAGTAGCGCCTGGAGCGACGACGGCTAGACAATCTCCAGCACAGCCCGGGTGCCATCCTTGACAGCAGCCACCCGGAGCAGGACGCGCATCGCCTGGGCCACTCGTCCCTGTCGCCCGATTACTTTGCCTTTGTCTTCGGGGGCGACTTCAAGGCGTATTACTATCTGGTCGCCTTCGTCGGTCTCCGTGACCCGAACCGCTTCCGGGTTGGAGGTCAGCGACTGGGCGATGAACTCAATCAGCTCTTTCATCCGCGTGGACCTTGCTGAAGATGTCGTTGCGGTCGAAAATCCGGCGCACCGGGTCTGAGGGTTGAGCGCCTTTGCGCAGCCAGTCCACGGCCCGAGCTTCGTCGAGGGTTACGGCCGGCGGGTCCGCCATGGGGTCGTAGTGGCCGATGCCGTCAATGTATGCGCCATCCCGTGGGTTGCGCTTTTCGGTGACGACGATTCGATAATAGGGGCGGCCTTTTTTACCTACGCGCCGCAGGCGAATCCGTAGCATTTGATCTCCGTGTCGCTGTTGAAGGGAATGAAGGATTATGATTTAGGTTAGGGTTTTCTGCCCGGTTTGTCAAACTATAATCGTATTTCTGGAAATCCCAAAGCTCTGCTGCACGCGCTTGCCGCCCGGGTTTTCTGAGTTCCGGCCCCGTATCAAGTGCGGGGTGATGTTCTTTCGCCGGAATGACGGGTGCGCTCAGGATGACAGGGAATTAAAAGGGTATCGGGCCCAGACTGGACCTTTGGCTTGTCGCCCGATAACTCCCAGAACCTCTGGGGCGACGGTAGACACTGGTCTGGGCCCGACTGACGGGCTAAACGCCGTTTTTTGAAAAGCGATGACGCTAAGAGGCGTTCACCCCGTCGTGTCCAGACTGGTGCCTACCATCGCCCCAGCATGTTAAACTATGTTCCATTAGCAATCACCTCCTTTCTCAAAATTTCGCGCAAGCGCTTGAGCACAATTTACAACCAGGGACGCTCCTTGTCAACCCATCATCCAACCGATTCTCTGGCATCGTTCCCACACGAAAACCCCTTGCGCGTGGTTTTCATGGGCACGCCGCAGTTCGCGGCGCCGGCGCTGGATGCGCTGGCAGAGAACCCGGCTCTTACGGTGGTCGCGGCATATACGCCGCCGGACCGGCGGCAGGGCCGGGGACAAGCCCTGGCGCCCTCTCCGGTCAAGCAGCGGGCGCAGGAATTGGACATTCAGGTGGAGCAGCCGCCGAGCCTCCGCAACCTGGATGCAGTGAGCCGGCTGGCGGCGCACGCGCCCGACCTGGTGGTGGTGGCCGCCTACGGTCGGCTTCTGCCCACCAAAGTCCTGGATTTGCCCCGGTTCGGCTGCCTGAACCTGCATCCCTCGCTTTTGCCCCGGCACCGGGGGCCGTCGCCGGTGGCCGGCGCGATCCTGGCCGGCGACGACGCCACCGGGGTCACGGTGATGCTGCTGGATGAGGGAATGGACACCGGTCCGATTGTTGCCCAGCGCCTCCGCTCCATCGGGCCGGAGGACGACGCGGAAACGCTGACCGCCGCACTGTTCCGGGATGGCGCGGCCTTGCTGAACGAGATAATTCCGGATTGGATTGCGGGCGCGGTGGCGCCAGTTCCGCAAGACGATGAGCAGGCGACCTACACCTCGAAGCTGGAACGCGCGGACGGGATAGCCGATTGGACGCGGCCGGCGGAGTTCCTGTGCCGTCAGCAACGAGCGTATGCGCCGTGGCCGGGGCTGCATACCAAGTGGGACGGCAAGGAAGTCAAGCTGCTGGACGTTGCGCCGATACCATATGGATACGCCGAGCCCGGGATGGTAACTACCACCGATGATGAGCCGATTGCCGTCGGTTCCGGGCGCGGCCGGCTGGCCGTCCGTCGCTTGCAGCTGGAGGGCCGGCGGGCCGCCGACGCGGCAGACTTTGTGCGTGGCTATCCGCATTTCATCGGGGCGAAGTTAGGCTGAAGCTCTGGTGTAAAATGCGCCGGGAAGGCCGGCGCAGACCGGCGGATTGCTATGGAGGGAGTTATGGCTTTTGCAGGAGTACCCACCGAGACCGAAGTGCTGGCGTGGTATCGGGATGAAAACAACTGGGGTCGCTGGGGACAACAGGATCAGCTGGGCGCGCTGAACCTGATCACCACCGCCAAGCGGACCCAGGCCGCCGCCCTGGTACAGACCGGCGAGACGGTGAGCTGCGCCCGCCCCATCACCACCGAAATGGCCCCCGACATCACCAACCAGGTGCAGCGGTTCATGGTGGACAGCGGCGAAGGCCGGGACACCGACCCGCTGGAGCGGCGCAATTCCCGCCGGGGCGCGGCCGAGTTCATCGGGATGGTTTTCCACGGACAGACCATCACCCACATCGACGCCTTGTCCCACTATTCCTACGACGGGCTGATGTACAACGGCGTGCCGGCTGCCGTGGTCACCTCACGGGAGGGTGCGCAGAGCCACGCCATCGATCTGACCGCCCAGGGACTGGTGAGTCGGGGCGTGCTGCTGGACGTGGCCCGCGTCCGCGGCGTGGACTGGCTGACGCCCGACGCCCCGGTGATGCCGGAAGACCTGGATGCTGCCGAGCGGGACCAAGGCGTCACCGTGGCAGAAGGGGACATCCTGCTGGTGCGGACGGGCAACTACCGCCGGCGCATGGTGGAAGGGCCGGTGCCGGGCACCGAGCCCAGCGTGGCCTGCCATGTGGCCTGTGCGCCCTGGTTCAAGGAACGTGGCATCGCTATGCTGGGGACCGACACTTCAAACGACATTCGACCCAACCAGTACGAAAACATCGTCTCGCCCTTGCACATCGCCTGCCTGGTCTATCTGGGGGTGTGGCTGATCGACAACGCCAACCTTGAGGATGTGGCGGAGGTCGCCGCCCGGCACGGACGCTGGGAGTTCATGCTGTCCATCGGCGCGCTGCGGCTGCGCAACGTTACGGGCAGCCCGGTGAACCCGATAGCCATTTTCTGACTGCCTACACCCCCTGGAACCAGGCCGGCCGCTTCTGCGAGAAGGCCCGTATCCCCTCCTGGAAGTCCCGGGTCATGCCGATGTTGGCGATGGCGTCGGTTTCAGCGTCCAGTTGCGTCGCCAGATCGGAGTCCCAGCTGCCGTCAAAAAGGGCCTTGACCCGTCCGTAGGCGCGGGTCGGCCCTTGGGAGAGGCGGTCCGCGGTCTCCATGGCGTGGCGCTCAAAATGGGACGCCTCAAACACCTGGCTCACCAAGCCCAACTCCAGGGCGTATTGTGCCCCGATGGGCTGACGGGCCAGGTAGATCTCCATAGCCCGGCCCTGTCCCACGATACGCGGCAGCATATAGGTTGAGCCGCCGTCGGCGGTGCAGCCGATGTTGGCGTAGGCCAGCAGGAACCGGGCATCGGATGAAGCCACCCGCAGGTCGCAGGCCAGGGCCAGGCTGAAGCCCGCGCCGGCGGCCACGCCGTTGATCGCGGCCACCACCGGCTTATCCAGCCGGCGGATGCCCATCACCACCTGTCGGTGGAGATCATCAGCCAGTTCCCGCAAGTGGTCGGAAAGACCCTCCGGGCCGCCGGATTCGAGTTGCGCGGTGAAATCCCGCACGTCGGCGCCGGAACAGAAAGCTCCGTCCGTGCCGGTGAGCAAGACCGCGCGGATGTCTCCGCCGCGACAGGACGCGATGGCCTGACCCAACTCGGCCACCATCTCCGGCGACAGGGCGTTGCGCGCCTCCGGGCGGTTCAGACGAATGACGGTCAGAGTTCCCTTGCGCTCCAACATAACGCGGTTTTCAGCGGTCGTCATCAGGACCTCCAAACATCCAGTTGTGCTTGTTAGCATCGGCTCGGCGTTTGCCTTCTAACATCCCGACCTCGTAGCCAAGTTGATAACCTTCTTGTCGGCCTTTTTCGCGGGCTTCGGCAATGGCAGCCACGAGGCCTTCGATATACCCTTTTTCGTGGCCTTGGGCCTGACCTTCTTCACGAGCTTTTGCTATATCCCTCTGCCGTCGCTCCCAGATGGCTTGCCGGGCGTAATCAATGCCAAACAGCACGATGTAACCTCCCATTTCAATCGGTAGGTAGAACGATACCGATTCACCGCGTAACCGCTCCCTCCGAAGCCGACGACACCAGCTTGGCGTATTTGGCCAGCACGCCGGTGGTGTACTTGGGTTCCATGGCCGTCCAGGCGGCGCGCCGGTCGGTGAACTCTTCCTCAGTGATGCGGGCATCCAGGCGGCGGTTGGGGATGTCCAGGGTGATGATGTCGCCTTCCTGGAGCATACCGATGGGGCCGCCCACCATGGCTTCCGGCGCCACGTGCCCGACCATCGGGCCGTGAGACGCGCCGGAGAACCGGCCATCGGTGATCAAGGCCACTGTGTCTCCGAGCCCCTGCCCGATGAGGGCGCTGGTCACGGCCAGCATCTCGCGCATCCCAGGCCCACCCTTCGGGCCTTCGTAGCGGATCACCACTATATCGCCATCCTTGATCTCACCCCGCTGGATGGCCTGGAAGGCAGGCTCTTCCTGGTCGAACACCCGGGCCGAGCCTTCGTACACCTTCTCCTGGTGACCGGCCACTTTGATGACGGCGCCGTCGGGGGCCAGGTTGCCGCGGAGGATGGCCAGGCCGCCCGTGGGGCTGCGCGGCGCGTCCATGGTATAGACGACGGGTTGGTCGTCCACGGTGTCTGTTTCGTTGAGGTTTTCCGCCAACGTCTTGCCGTTCACCGACATGGCGTCGCCGTGCAACAGGCCGGCGTCCAGCAGCCGCTTGCCGATGAGGGCCACGCCGCCGTAACGGCTCAGGTCGGCCATCACATAACGGCCGCCGGGTTTCATGTCGGTGATGTAGGGCGTGCGGCGGCTGATGCGGTCGAAGTCCTCCAGGGTTAGGTCAACCTCGGCTTCGCGGGCAATGGCCATCAGGTGCAGTACGGCGTTGGTGGAGCCGCCCATGGCCGCCACTAGGGTGATAGCATTCTCAAAAGCCTGCCGAGTAAGGATGTCCCGGGGCCGGATGCCCTCGTCCAGCATCCGCATCACGGCCTCGCCGGCCCGACGCGCTTCGTCAGCCTTGCGGGGATCCACCGCCGTCAGCGAGGAGTCGCCGGGCAGGGACAGTCCCATAATCTCGATGGCCGTGGACATGGTGTTGGCGGTGAACAGGCCGCCGCATGAACCCTCGCCGGGGCAGGCAGCGCACTCCAGTTCGGTCAGTTCTTCGCCGGTGATGCGTCCAGCGGCCCAGGCTCCAACCGCCTCAAACACATCCTGAATGTTCACGTCGTTGCCGCGGTACTGACCCGGCAGGATGCTGCCGCCATAGATGAACACGCTGGGGATGTTCAATCGAGCGATGGCCATCATGCAGCCCGGCATATTCTTGTCGCAGCCCCCCACGGTAACCAGGCCGTCCATCCGCTGCCCGAAGACCACCGTTTCAATGGAATCAGCGATGACTTCCCGGCTCACCAGCGACGCTTTCATGCCCTCGGTGCCCATGGAGATGCCGTCGCTGACGGTGATGGTGCCGAACTGAAAAGGCGTGCCGTTGCTCTGGCGGATACCCTCCTTGGCGGCGGCAGCCCAGCGGTCCAGGTGGACGTTGCAGGGCGTAACGTCACTGGCCAGGTTGGCCACAGCGACGAAGGGCTTGGCCAAGTCGTCGTCAGTCAGGCCCATGGCCCGAAGATAAGAACGGGCTGGCGCCCGTTCCGGCCCTTCGGTAATGTCGCTGCTGCGGTGCTTCAACAGGGCCTTCGGGCTGCGTGTGGTAGTAGTCAAAGCGGCCTCCTCAATGGGCATCGTGCCCGATGTACGCGGATATAGTCGCACGAATTCGTCGTTTGATTATAGATTGGGCCTACGGGAGCGGCAAGCAAGGGCGGCCCAGGCCGGTTGCCGCGCCGCCTTATGCTAGAATTGCGCCATGTAACCGTTGGATTCCCGTTGCTGAGGGGATGACGCGGCCATAACTCAGGAGGCTTCCCCATGACCGAACTGTACAGCGAACGATGCACCGCCTGCCGCCGCGATTCGCCCCACGTCACCGACGCCGAGATTGCCGAATTGCACCCTGCGGTCAACGACTGGGCCATGATTGACGAAGCCGGCATACCCAAGTTGGACCGGCAGTTCAGGTTCAAGAACTTCGTGCGGGCCCTGGAGTTCACCAACGCCCTGGGCGAAATGGCCGAGTCCGAAGGCCATCACCCCCGTCTGACCACCGAGTGGGGCCGCGTCGGCGTAACCTGGTGGACCCACAAGATCCGCAACCTGCATCGCAACGACTTCATCATGGCCGCCAAAACGGACCAACTCTACGCGGAGCACGCGCCGGCGGAAGGGTAAGTCTGGCTCGAGACAACGGTGACGAATTCTGAGGAAATCCGCTGGCACTATCGGTTCCGCAATTTCGCGCGCGCCTACACCTTGCTCAGCGAGGCATTGGAGCGGGAAGTTGAGGAGTTGAACGAGTTGGAGCGCGAGGGAGCGATCCAACGGTTCGAGTACACCTTTCAGCTGGCCTGGCTGACCCTCAAGGACCGGCTGGAGTACGGCGGTATCGTCTTCACCGAAGTAACGCCGCGCAACGTCATCCAGCAGGCGTTTGCCGCGAGGCTCATTGACGACGCCGAAGTCTGGATTGATATGCTCGTTGACCGCAACCTGATGTCGCATACCTACGACTTCGCCCGGTTTCAGGCGGTGCTGACCAGCGTCCGCAGACGTTACCTGCCCGTGCTCAGCGACTTCTATCAACGGTTCGGTCTGGAAGCGCTGGGATGACGCGCGTTCCCGATATATCCGCTTCAACTTGGGAGAAACTGAACGCCGTTTTCGCCGCGTATCCGGAGCTGACGGCGGTAACGCTGTTCGGTTCCCGGGCCACCGGCAAGTCAACGCCACGCTCCGATTTCGACCTGGTGACCCAAGGCATCACCGATCACTACCGCCTGGGTCGGCTGGTGCTGGATTTAGAAGACCTGGACATACCGCAGAAGTGCGACGTGCAAGCCTACGAAAGCATCGGGTATGCGCCGCTGAAACGGCATATCGACGAGTTCGGGATTACAATATACACAAAGGCGAAAGGCGTAAATTGACGGATGGATTTGAACACGCGGAAGGAAAGGTTTTCGCTGGCGTACATTAACGCGGTGGCGACTCATGCGAATTGCGGGGTGCTTGAACCGAGGGTGGATCGGGGCAGTGTGGACGGGATTTTGAAAAGGACTGCGATATGAAGGTGCAAATTCGGGACAAAGAGGCGCTGGACTCCCTGACCGTTGCGAATCTACGCGCGTACCTAGAAGCGCACGGGTGGGGCGATGAGCGCCCCGGGTGGGGCGATGAGCGCCCCTGGGGGACATGGGCCGCCATCCTCAGCAAGGAAGGAGGTGGCAAGATGTGTGAAGTTTCCGTCCCGAATGAGGCGGGTGGTCCCCTCTATGCCGAAAGCGTGGCTGAAATCATCGCGACGCTAGCCGAAGCCGAGGATAGGTCGCAACTCGATGTGTTCTATGATTTGGCGAACCCGATGGCCGATGCTATGGTGTCAGGTGATCAGAAAGGAGCCAACAACATGGCCAACGTTTGGTGTGTACGTGCGGATGGCGGTCAATATACGGATTATTTCGTGCGCGGAGGTTACTTCGGCTACGGTTCACGGGACTGGCCCGATTTTCGCGACTGCAGAAACCGCGACGAAGTTCGCGAGAAGTTGGCACCACGGTTTCCCCCGGGAACCAGCCAAGCTCGTATCGCGCAGTATGTAGGAATGATGTCCTGCTTTCTGCTCGATATTCATGCCGGCGATTGGATAATCACGCCGGCGGCGGATAGTGGAATGCTGTGGTGCGGTAAAGTGGAGCCGGGATCTTGCTCTTACGAGCCGGAAGCGCCGGACGGTTGCCCTTACCCTATGCGCCGAAAGATCGTTTGGGAGAAGCAGGCATTGCGGCGTGGCAGTCTCTCCATGCCATTGCAATATGCACTGCGGGCTTCGAAGACTGTATTCGCGGTTAGGCACAGAGAGGATTTCTTGACGGCCATTGAACAAAGCGAAGAATTGCCACCATCTCTGACTGAACCGCGGTCGCCTCGAACAGACACCCACAGAGTGGTGCTCAAGCAGATTTTAAACCTAGGTGCCGAAGATGTTGAAATGCTGGTGGGGCAGCTGCTCGCCGCTCTGGGCTTTGAAAGCAAAGTAGTAGGCAAATCCGGCGACGGCGGCATAGATGTTACCGGCGAACTGAACGTGTCCAATTTGGCGACTGTCAACCTCTTTGTGCAGGTCAAGCGTTACCAGTCAAAAAAGCTCCGTGCCAGAGATGTGCGGAAATTGCAAAAAGTCATCCCGCCGAGCGGACAAGGCGCTTTCATTACCACGTCTGACTACCATCCAGATGCGTGGGATGCGGCGTCTGATCCCGCATTTCCTCGCATCGGCCTCATCAACGGGCACCAACTGGTTGACCTTTTGATTGAGCACTGGAACGACATTGACCCGGAGTTTCGTGAAATGATGGGGCTGAAACCCGGACTGGTACCAGCGTAACGAGGATTATCATCCACAGGAGCAAAACCCCCATGCGAGTTGTCTATTCCCTCCGATCACGCGACCTGAACGCCGTGGCCGCCGAGTCGGCCTGGGCGGAGTCCATGGGTTACGATGGCGTTTCCACCAACGAGACGGCCCACGATCCCTTCCTGCCCCTGGCCGTAGCCGCCACTTCCACCAGCCGGGTTACGCTGGAAACTCACGTCGCCATCGCCTTTCCCCGCTCGCCCATGGTGGTGGCCTACACCGCCCGCGACTTGCAGGACAACAGCGGCGGCCGGTTCCGCCTGGGCCTGGGTACGCAGGTGAAGGGGCATATCGAGCGGCGGTTCGCCACCCGCTGGACCGGCTCGCCGGGGCCGCGACTGCGCGAGTACGTGCAATCCCTGCACTCCATCTGGAACTGCTGGGACACCGGCAGCAACCTGGAGTATGCCGGCGATTTCTACCAATTCTCGCTGATGACGCCCTTCTTCAGCCCCGGCCCCAGCGATTACCCGCATCCCGAGGTATTCACCGCGGCCGTGAACGGCTACAACTGTCTGGTGGCCGGCGAATGCAGCGACGGCCTGATGCTGCACAGCCTGGTGTCGCCGGAGTACGTGCGGCAGGTGGTGCTGCCCAACGTGGCCGAGGGCGCGCGCCGGGCCGGTCGCAGCGTTGACGACGTCACCATTGTCGGCAACGGCTTCATCGTAACCGGTCCCAACCAGGCCGCCATCCGCGAGGCTACGGAGGAGACGCGGAAGCGCATCGCCTTCTACTCGTCCACCCGCACCTACTTCCCGGTGCTGGAGTGCCACGGCTTCGAGGACATCGGGCGACAACTCCACGCGCTTTCCCGGGAAGGCCGCTGGGACGATATGACCGCCCTTGTGCCGGACGAAATGTTGAATGCCCTGTCCATCATCGGGGAATACGACGACATTCCCGGCATGTTCAAGGAACGCTACGGCGACATGGTGGACGAGATGCACTTCACCATTCAGACTACCGGCGATGCCGAAGAGTCTCAACTGCGCCGCATTGTGCGGGAGTTGCAAGAGCAGTAGGGGTGGATTCCGGCTTTCGCCGGAATGACGGTTGGCATGGAGATGGCGGTTGAGCTAGATGCCCGGCGCTTCAAGCTGGGCAGCGAGTCGGAACTGGCTTACCGGCTGAAGTGGGAGGCTTGGGAATGGCTGTACTGCGAGGCCCGGTGTCGCTGCATTGGTCTGGAAGTCCGGTTGCAGGGGCCGTGGGGTTCCGTCGTTGATGTGGTGGGCGTTGGTCCCAACAACGTGATTTATGCCGTTGAAGTTAAAGCCTCCCGCGCCGATTTCACCCGCGACAACCACACCGAGGCGGCTATCGTCCGTCTGCGCCAACGCCAGGACGCGCTGCGCCGGCGCATGGAGCTGGCGCAGTCGCCGGGTTATCACTCGGCCAACGGAGACCTGACCCGATTGGAACAGGAAGCGAAACGGCTGCGCGAGCGGCTGGCTTCCATATCAACCAAGTTCCACGACCCGCGATTCCTGGCCATCGCCGACTACCACTACATCATGGCTCCGGCGGGCGTAGTGCCGGCCGAGATGCTGCCGCCGGCCTGGGGCTTGCTGGAGTCGGGTCCGCGAGAGGTGGTATCGGCTGCCGAAAAGGCGATACGCAAGGACGGCGGCATCGTGTCCAACGCGCTGCGGGCCATCGCCCGCGCCAACTCCACTACCATGATGCGGGCTTACGGCGTCCGCTGGGGCACCGAGGGAGCGCGCTTCCCGCATCTTGACAACAACAGCAACGTTCCCCGCGCAACCGAGTTACCGGCAAGGGAGGAAAACCATGCCTGACATCACCATCGACCCCAACTGCACTGCGTTGTTGATCCAGGATATGCAGAACGAACTCATCAAGGGCGGCGCGATGCCCGTGCAGCCCCGGTCCGGCGCGGAGATCATCGCCAACAGCGCGCGCCTGCTGGAAAAGGCCCGCTCCGTGGGAATGCCGGTGCTCTACGTGGTGGTGAACCGCCGCCCCGACCGGCGGGACGCGCCCCGTCCGCCCTTCGGCGCGCCGGCCAGTGCCGCCGACGCCGGCCCGCGCCTGACTGCTGGCACCCACGACGCCGAGGTGGTGTCCGAGTTGGCGCCCCGACTGGAAGACCCAATAATCATCAAGCACACTACCAGCCCGTTCAACACCACCGACATCGAGGTGTACCTGCGCCGGTTCGGCATCACCACCCTAATTCTGACCGGCTACTCCACCACCGGCGTGGTGGAAGGCTCGCTGCGCGACGCCAGAGACAAGGACTACGACTGCATCGTGGTGCGGGACTGCTGCGCGGCCGGCACCGCCACCGAGCACGACGTCTGCATGGACATCATCTTCCCGCGCATGGCGTGGGTGGCAACGGCGGACGAAGTGATTGGGGCGATTGGGAGTCAGTAGCCGTAGTGCTCCCTTTGGTAGCGCATGTCGGCCTCTGCCCTTTCCAAGTTTCGTTCATGCAGTTGGTGCAGATAGACTTGCTCCCCATCTGCGGTGTCCAACAGAACAGGATACTGGTAGTTCAGGGCCGCTTCCGGCAGGTTAGGGCAGTCCCTGCCCACGGCGATGACGGCGTGAGCGGAACGGCCAATGAACCGCGCCAGCAGCCGGGCGTTGGCGCGGGCGCGGTCAATGCCGCTTTGCTCGGCCCGGAAAGCGATCTCGACGGCAAAGTAGCGAAGCTCGCCAGCGTCGTCGGAGACTTCCAGCGCCAAATCCATACGCCGGAACCTGCGCAGAGTCTCCGATGATAAGTCGCTGACATCGGTGGCCAGGGCCATTTTCAGCAGTTCGCCGTTGGAAATGACTCGCCCCGTTTCATACCCCACGTCGAGAGCGACTTCCGGGGCATACGTGCGCAGCTCTTCCTCAGCAAAGTAGTATCGAAGCCAGGTGACACGATGCAGCCCGCCTTCGAGTATGTCATCATCAGTCGCCATGCTAAACCCCTACCGATTCAGCAGCCACCACTCGTCGCTGCCCAGGTTGAACTCGATGCGGCGGAAACCCTCCGCGTAGGGGACGCCGCAGCGTTCGCCCTGCAAGCGGCAGCCTTCCGTCATCCGGTCCAGGCGTTGCGACCTGGTGCGAGCGCTGATCTGGGATGCGTGCTTGCTGAGGGCCTCGGCTTTTTGGAGGATGTGCTTTTCGGTGATGGAGACGAAGGTGTCGGGACGCTCTGATCCCCAGAGCAGGGCCTCCCGGACCTTATGGGGTTCCAGACCCTCCTCTTTGATTTGCTCCGGGAAGTCCAGCCAGCTCCAGGCGTAAGAGAAGGCGGCATCCAGGGCGGCCTGTCCGCTGTGGCGGTGGTCCCGGTGGGTGTGGGAGGTTACGCGGTAGGGGTCGATGCCAAAGATAATCTCCGGCTTGTGCCGGCGAATTTCCCGCACCACCTGGCCGCGATACGCGTAGGTGTCCTCCAGCTCGCCGTCCCCGTAGCGGAGGAAGACCACCTCGGCGACACCCAACACGTCGGCGGCGTTCTGCTGCTCTATCTCACGGGTGGCCGCCAGGGATTCCGGAGTGAAGGAACGGTCTCCGGTGCCCTTGTTGCCGTTGGTGCACATCAGAATGACCACCTTGGTGCCCGAGTCGGCGATCCACTTGGCCATGGTGGCCCCGCACCCGCCCTCGGCGTCGTCGGGATGCGGCGTGACTACCAGGGCGCTGCGGGGAGCCTCGGTAATCACGCGCGGTACCGGCGCGTACTCCTGATTGGGATAACCCCATCCGTCGATGCCGTGTGGTCTGCTGCTCATGTTCTAGCTCCGTTGGTCGGGAAGGTGCAGGGGCGAATAATCATTGACTAAAGGCGCAGCGCGTTCGTTGGCATAAGGCGTCCGGCCACGGGATCTACGGCCAGCAGCGCTTCTTCCAGCGTGACCACGCCAAGCAAAGTGGGCTCGCCCGCTTCGGCGAAGATCACCGGCGTGGAGAATTCCAGTCCTTCAAGTCTGACCATGGTTTTTCCGAGGTCCACCGGGGCGTTGCTTCCGTCGGCCAGTTCAGACTGTACGGAGCGTTGCACCGGCACTCCCAGCCGCTGCAACGTGGTTCTGGGTACCGCAGTGAAGGTTGAGCCGGTGTCCACGATTACATCGATGTTTTCGAACCTCCGGCCTTGCGGGTCTCCGATGCCTATGGTGACCACTACGGTTCCCATTGCATTGCTCCTCTTCGTGCTTGGTCAGGTTAGCAACTCTAACCGGCCTGGGCAATGGCGCCGGCGGCGTGGGGGCCTGGGCCGGGGGGATGTTGGCCGTTGTCCCGGCGGGGAAACGTCAAAAGGGGGATTTTCTGGATTGGGTTGGCGTCAGCGTCGGGCGGGCCGGTAGTCCCTGGGGTCAAGGCAGGCGTCGTACATCGCCTGGTCTATGTGAACCCAGTTTGTGCCGTGGATGCCGCGGCGGGAGGCGCTGCCCGGGCCCACAGGGAACGCGGATTCAAAGGTGAGCATCCGGTTCTGCGACGCGGCAATCTGCTTGGCCAGGCTGACCGCCGGGCCAAAGTCGGAATCCTGGCTGACGATGATGGCCACGTCGTAGCGGCGTTCGTGGGTCGCCTGCACCAAGTCCAGGGCAAGGCTGACGTCAACACCTTTTTCCTGGCCGCCCCGGTTGACCTTGCCCTGATAAACGTAGATGCCCCGGCGGGACAAGTATCTGAGCTTGTTAGTCCAGAACCCGTGCCAGTACGGATTACTGGATCGGTTTGGAACACCGGTATAGAAACGGATTTGGGACAGAGTACGGCCAGCCTCTCTGCTGACCAAGGCGTCGGCTATTTTTTCGACGTCATAACTAGGCCAAGCGTAAGGCGATGCTTTGTCCATCGGGTTTGCGTGCCAAGCGTCCTTCGCCAAGTGGTAGAGATTCTGCCCGTCAATGAAAACTATGGTGTCCATAAGCAAAAAAACCCCGACCGGGGAAACTGGCGCAAGCCAGCTCGTGCGGGCGGGGGGTAAATCAAGGCCAGTATAACGCCGTTCGCGGGGCGCCGTCAAGCCGTTCGCGCGCCCGCAGTTGTCCGGGTCCAACGGAGTGGTGGCGCCGGCGCGGTGGTCGGCCAATGCTGCGATGGCGAGGCGGCTCAGCAACTCATCCGATTCCGGCCGGTCGAATAGTTGGTCCCATTTTTGCTTCATGGTTATCCTACGGATCTTGGTTCGGTCGCTACGGTTGGGACAGCAGGGGCCGGAGTTTGTCGATCAGGGCTTTCACGTCGTCCAGGCCGCCGGCTACGTCTTCGGTCATCAGCTCGTTTTCGTAGAAGTTTTCGTGCAGCAGGCTGGCGCTGCCAAACAAGCGGCGAATGTCGCCGTCGCCGGTTTCGGCCCGGAGCCGGCTGGCGATTCTGAGGTAGTGCCGGTGACGGTTGTGCTCCCAACCGCGCTGTTCCGCAATGGCCTTGAGAATCTGGGTGGCCGCGCCCCAGCCTTTCTCGGATGCCTGGGGCAGGTCGCCGGCGGCTAGTTCTCGTCCGGCTTGCGCCAGAAAATACTCGCTAGCCTGTTGATATTTCCGGGTGGTCACTCTGGCGCTCCTCAGACTGTTTAGGCAGGTTAGCGACTCTAACCGGCCTGGGCAATGGCGCGGACGGCGTGGGGGCCTGGGCTGGAGCGATGTTGGCCGTTATCCCGCCGGGGAATTGTCAGAAGCAGGATTTACAAGATTATTGGATTTTCAGGATGACGCAGCGCAAGGGGCGGCCAACCCAATCCTGCCAATCCCATAATCCCGCAAATCCTGATTCTGACGACGCCGCGGTTGAAAGCGGGGGCGCGTGAGGTTGGCGTGGCCGCCGGCAGCGTCGGGCTAACTGCGTCGGAGCAGTCGGTCCTACTCGAGGTTGGCCGGGTCCAACGGAGTGGTGGCACCGGCGCGGTGGTCGGCCAATGCTTCGATAGCGAGGCGGCTCAGCGACTCATCGGATTCGGGCCGGTCGAATAGTTGGTCCCATTTTTGGTCAGCCTCGAGCTCGGCCAGTGAGAATCCGGCGAACCGGTCCTGTGCTTCGGGAGGCAGGGCGGCGGCCCGGTTGAAGGCTTCCGGTACGAGCATTCGATCAAGTCCGTGGGTCGTCGCTCATGGTGGTGATGGCTGCTTCGTAGCGGCGCTGGATTTCCGCTTCGTCGGCTTGGGGGTTTTGCTGTCGGAGCAGGTGCTTGATTCCGGCTTCGCGGCCCGCTTTGTGGCCGTCGGAACGTATCGAGTTGAAAAGGTCGCGCTTGATTTTTTGCAACACCATTTTGAGCGTCTCCAAGAGCAACGCGTAGGCGTATGAAAGTGGCGGAACGCCCAGCGCGTTTGCGGTGGCATTGGCGATGGCAACAGCCCCGGCATGAATGTCGTCCCTGAACCAGTGGACCAGCACCATAACGGCGGTGGCAAGTACAGTGTACTCAAAGGCGTGGTGGTTGATTTGGCGCATCAATTGGCGGGCGTCCTTGTATTATCCTGCGCTGCCGACGGCCGCTCCGCCAAGGGGGATTGCTCCGGGTTGCTGGTGTCGGCCCGTTGTCCCGGCGGGGGATCGTCAGAAGCAGGATTTTCAAGATTATTGGATTTTCAGGATGGCGCGGCGCAAGGGCCGGCCAACCCAATCCTGCCAATGCCATGATCCCGCGAATACTGATGATGACGACACTACGGTTGAAAGCGGGCGGGCGTGAGGTTTGCGCGCCTGCCGGCTTACTCGCCGGCGACGCACGAGACCGGGGGTATTGTCAGAATCAGGATTTTTAGGATTTTTGGATTGATGGGATTAGGTTAGCCGAGTTCGATTGACGGCGTGAATGACTAGATGTTATATCGAATTATACGACGGTTAGACTTACCAAGTCGTCGTGCGAGGTTTCCAATGCGCTACACGCCCTTTGACGTGGATTTGCACGAGATCGATGAGTCTCATCTGGCTGGCTTGCGGGAAGTCTCTGAAGGCTGGTACGTTGAGTACAAGTCCCAAGTGCCCAGGCCGCGCGACCTGGCGAAGAGCCTCTCGTCCTTTGCTAACAGGCATGGCGGGTGGCTATTGCTCGGGGTACAGGAAAACCCGGAGGACAACACAGCTGATAGTTTCTCCGGGATTCCAGATGCTGAGGTCACTACAACTGTGCAGCAGCTGAGGGATGCGGCAAAAGACTTGCTGACTCCATCCGTGCCATTCTTCCACCACATCCTAAAAGGGCCCTTGAACGACATAGGCTTGCCCTCTGGACGATCAATCGTCACCGTTCGGATACCGGAAGGCGCAGCGACGCCCTATGTCCACCATGATGGACGAGTGTATGTTCGAACAGGCGACTCCTCATCGCCCGTTCCTGCAAACGACCGGGCAACGCTAGACCTGCTACACCGTAAAGCAGAAGATAAAATGTCACTGCTAGAAGAGTTAGTTGACCGTACTCCAACCACTTCACAAGGCGAAGAAGATACAACTTTCCTCCACTTGGTTATTTGTTCTGACCCTTTCCAGGTTTTGGGGCATTGGTATGCAGGTCGTTTAGATGATTTTAGTACCACAATGAGTGCCTCTCATTTCCCATTTGATAATATCTACACTTCACAGGAAGGTTTCGTTGCGAGGCAAGCACGTGGCAATGATCAATACAATCGAATATTCACGTGGGAGTTTTCGAGAAAATGTAATTCTTTTATAACCGTACCACTCCCGACTATGACGAATGAATCTCTTACTGGACAAGCAGACCAGTTCTACGTTGTCGCAGGGCATCTCGGCTACGAACATGGAGCGGATTTTGCTTCGCTAATCGCCCGAAATAGTTTGGAGCCTGCCAGGGTAATAAATTTGAACATATTACTGATGGTACTCTCAGCCGTCGTAAAGCGACACCGTTCGCTAGCAGCCCACGCTGGCGTCATGGGGCCGTTCTACATCAAGGCAAGAGTAGAGAATTCATGGAGAGTAATCCCATTTATAGATACGTCAGAATACATATCTCATATTAAAAGATTCGGTATTCCAGTCGTTCAAGAAACGGAACTATCCGCACCGCTAGGTAATTGGCCTGAAGGGTTCATAGCCGCACCCGAGGTAAGCCCAGTTCCCGGAGAAAATGAACGCGTACCCGACGACGGTGTTATTGGAATTTGGCTGGCAGTGATGCAAGCCTTTGGCATTCCCGGCGACGTAATTGCTAGAAGTGCTATTCAAACTGTCAATGCCAGTAACCAAGAAGCCGAACGCCATCGCAGGCGACTGCTGTAGTACAGGAATTTTGCGGAGGTCCGAGGTCGGCAGGATTATGTGGTTAGTGCCTAATCACAAAATCCCCAAAATCCAATAATCCCGCAAATCCTGATTCTGACAATCACCCGGAAAACCGCTAACCCGCCCACATCTGCCGCGCCGCCAACGCCGCTTGCGCGGGGTCGCTGAGCAGTTGGGATACGGCGGTTTCGATGGCCCGCGCCGTCTCGCTCTCCGGCTGCCACCCGTGGCGCAACAACCGCCGCGCCGCCCGCGATTGCGCGTCGCCGGCCGGGCGGTGCAATATGTCGCTGCTCTCGATCAGCGCGGCGCACTCCGACTCCGCCAACGCTCCCAACTCGCTCAGGTTGACGTGGAGCGGGTCGGTGGCGTCGTAGCGCGGGATGGGCAACTTCCAACCGTGCTTTTCAAAGTCTCGGATTTTCTTGGCCCAATTGGTGGTGCAGAATGGTCTGGCCCACGCTGCCAACTCGTTGCTGTTGATGATGGCAAGTAAGTAGTAGGCTTCACTCTCTGATTGGCATATTGTCTGGTACAGTTTTCGGTCAAGAATGGCGTTGCTATCTCTGATGACAGCCGCAGTCGGCTCACCTGATTGCGTATATGCCACCCTGACGGTTCCGTCGCCGGTGATTGCGCCTTGCAGATATTCGAGCTGGCTGGTGAGTTTGTTGAGGTGGTTCAGGTTGTCGAACAGTTCGGTAATGGCGCGTCCTCGATGCGCCTCCCGGAACATGGTAGCGGCGTTGTTCCAGCGACGTTGCATTGTGGGATGCAGCCGCTCTACGTCAAGTCCACCGTTGTCGGGAAGCAGAGGAATAGTCATCGTAGGGCGATGTATGGGCAGGACGGCTTGCAACGGGGCCAGCGCGACGTAAGGCACGACGCACTCGCCCAAGTACACATCAAACAAGTGGTCATTATTTATCACTCCATCCAGTCGGTGCAATTGGCCGTCGTATTTAATGTTGTCCTGACTGCCTTGACGCGCTCGGACGTTGGTCGTGTTGGCGGCGGGAATCGCGGCCGTATGGGGTAGCGTATCCACGAAGAAAAGCCGGCGGTCAAAGATCGTAGGCCCCTGGCTGGACAGTTCGGCGTAGGAGGACTTGAATTTGCCGTCGTCGTGGTGGAGGGCCTCCGATACCCTGGTGATGCCGGCGTAGTCTTCCTGCCAGTCGCCGCGCCAGACCTGCACGGTTGCCGGCGCCAGGGGCGCGCCCTCGCCCATGCCGCCGTACTCGGCGAATACCACGCTGGCCGGCATGGGGAAGAAGTCGGGCACTACGTTGTCCAGGTCCCACGGCTCTTGAACGCGCAGGTTCAGGCCGATGCCGGGTCCGCCTCCGGCGGATCTACCCTTGCGCCGGTAATTGCCGCTGCGCCACTTCAAATGCTGGCCGGCGCGCAGGGCGCTGTGGGGCAGCACCATGCCGATGACGGCCTGCGGCCTGGCGTAGAGTTCGGCGCAGCGGGTGTAGAACAGGGTGGCGATGTCCTGGTGGGGCGCGAGCTTGCCGCCGGCCCAGATCTGGTAGCGGGACTCGCTCATGCCGCGCAGTTCCTCGCGGATGATGTCCGCGCTCTGGCCGTAGGTGAGCCAGGGCGGGTTGCCGATGATGCGGTCCACCTTCTCCTCGGCGATTACCGCTGGTCGGATCATGTTGCGGATGTAGTAGGCCCAGACGTGGTTGCGGTCGGCGGCGTGCAGCGCCTTCATGTGGGCGGCCACGACCTTGACGCTCCGGCGGCATTCGTCGCTCATGGGGTGGCCGTCAACGACGCGCTGGGCGTCCTGCCCTTCGTCGATGGCCGCTGCCATTTCGGAGATGAGCCGGTCGATGTCGGCCTGCTGGCGGGCGAGCTCCTTGGGGATGCTGAAGATGATTGGCGCAGCGTGGCCCGGCAGGGTTTCACGGGTTTCCAGCTCGATGGACTGGCTGGCGGCGAGGGTGCCGGTGTCGTAGCGCAGCTGCATGGAGTCGCCCAGGTAGATGGGGGCGCTCACGGCGCCCGCGCCGGCGCCCTCGCCGCGGGCGGCGCGGATGGTGTCGGCGGCGGCCATCACCCAGGTGGCCTTGGCCAGCTGGACGGCCACCGGGTGAATGTCGATGCCGACCACGTTCTCCTGCAACTTCCGCAGCGTCTCGGGCGCTGACCGGCCGCCGGCGTGGTTGATGATGTGCTCAACCGCCGTTTCGATGAAGGTTCCGCTGCCGCAGGCCGGGTCCAGTACCCGCTGTTGCAGGGGGTCGTCAACCACGGTCGCGGTGATTTCCTTGGCCAGCCAGCGGGGCGTGTAGTACTCGCCGAGGCGCTTGCGCTCTTCCGGCGTGATGACGTTCTGGTAGAGGGTGGGGGCGACTTCCGTGGCGTTCTGCGACCAGTCAAACTGCTCCACCACGCGGGCGATTTCGCGCAGGTACGCGCTTTCGCCCACTTCCGTGGGCCAGGTGAACAGGTCGGCGTCGATGACGCCGTGGAGGTCGGACTGCTGGGCCAGGATGCGGCCCTTGAGCAGGTCGTCGGGCCGGTCGGCGGCGTGGCGGGCCACGTCGCCCAGCAGTTGCTGCTGCATGATGACGGCGATCAGGCTGGTGATGTAGGTGTGGCGGATGAACAGCCAGTCGCTTTCGTCGCCGGCCGTAGCGGCGTCCTTGCCCAGGGCCACTTGCAGCAGGTCCTGCCAGAGCCGGCGCTTCACGGCCACCGTCGGGTTGTTGCGGTGGGCTTCGTAGGCATCCTTCAGGAGCAGGTTGCTGACGCGGAACGCGTTGGAGTCGCTGCCGAAGCGCCGCTCGAGGTTCTCCGCGGTTGGGCTGACGTTTTCGGCCGGAGCGGAGATGACGCCGTGGAGGTGCTCCCGGAGCAGGTGCGCCTGTTCCGGGCGGTCAAAGGCGCGGCGCGATTCGCCGTACTGCGCCGGCAGCCGGTCGTCGCCCGGCCGGCGGGTCAGGTAGTTCACGCCGTCGGTGAGGACGCCGTTCTGCACGCCGGCGCCGGCTTGGACCAATTGCTTGAGGTAGACGTCCAGCTGGTCAACGTATTCCGACGCGATTGCGCCGGCCCGCAGGATGTCCCTTTTGAACTCAATGCAGGTGTTGTGGATGTACAGGTCCATCCGGCCGGCGTTGCCGACTCCCGGCGGCACTTCGGTCGTCATGTCGGCCAGCGCGGCGATGCCGGCCGTTTCAACGAAACGCTGGAAGGCGGTTCTGATGTCATTTTCAGACGCGCCGCTCCGGTAGCGTTCGATGACGAGTCCGAAAGCCTCCTGCTCTTTTGCGGTGGTCATCGTCTATCCCCAATGTGTAGGGGCGAATAATTATTCGCCCCTACGTGGTCTGGATTCCGGCCCCGTATCGAGTACGGGGTGACCCCGTATCAAGCACGGGGCAGGCTGTTCTTTCGCCGGAATGACGATCCTTCGACAAGCTCAGGATGAGCGGATGGAATTCGGTCAGCCGCCCATGTGGAACACCACCGTCTTGAGTTCGGTCATTTCCTCGATGGCGTAGGCCGGGCCTTCCTTGCCCATGCCGCTGTCCTTGAGGCCGCCGTAGGGCATCACGTCGGCGCGCCATTGGGGCGACGAGTTGATGTGCAGGTTGCCCGAATGGACCTCCAGCGCGAACCGCATGGCCCAGTCCACGTTCTGCGTGAAGATGCCGGCGGAAAGGCCGAAACGGGTGTCGTTGGCCTTGGCGATGGCGTCGTCGATGTCGTCGAAGGCGCTGACCGCGACGGCCGGGCCGAAGAGTTCCTCGCGGGAAATCAGCATCTCCGGACGAGCGTCGGCGATCACGGTGGCGGTGTGCAGGGTGCCCTGCCGGTCGCCGCCGGCGATGACGCGAGCGCCTTGGCCCACGGCCTCGGCGATCCAGGTCTCGACGCGCTCGGCGTCGGTCTGGCGGATCATCGGCCCCATCTTCACATCCTCGTCGAAGGGGTTGCCCACGCTGAACTCCTGGGTCGGCTTGACCAGCGCGTCCAGCAGGTCGGCGTAGATGGTTCGAGCGGCGAAGACGCGCTGGGTGGAGATGCACACCTGCCCGGCGTTGGAGAAACTGCTGGACACCGTGGCGGCGGCCACCTTCTCGATGTCGGCGTCGGACATGATGATGAGCGGGCTGTTGGAACCCAGCTCCATGGTCACCTTCTTGATGCCGGCGTTGCGGCAGATGCGGTCGCCCACTTCCATACTGCCGGTGAAGGTGATCTTGCGGACGTGGGGCGACCCGGTGATGGCGTCGCCAATTTCCCCGCCGGAGCCGGTGATGGTCTGGATCGCTTCTTCCGGCAAACCGGCTTCCAGCAGGATCTCGGTGAGCTTCAGCGCGGACAGCGGGGTGTCGCCAGCCGGCTTGAGGATCACGGCGTTGCCTCCGGCCAGGGCGGGGCCAACCTTGTGGCACACCAGGTTGAGGGGGAAGTTGAAGGGCGCGATGGCGGCGACGACGCCCACGGGCACGCGCACGGTGAACCCGAACTGGCTCACCACGCCGGGCGCAGCGTCCAGCGGGACCGTCTCGCCGTGCAGCCGCTTGGCCTCCTCGGCCGACAGGGTGATGGTCTGGATGGCCCGCTGCACTTCAGTGCGGCCCTCGGCGATGACCTTGCCCTCTTCGCGGGTGATGGTCTCGGCCAGGTCGTCGGCCCGTTCGTCCATCAGGTCGGCGGCGCGCTTCAGAATGGTGTAGCGGCGATGGGCCGGCAGCTTGCCCATTACGGCGGCGCCACGGACGGCGCTGGCGATGGCCGCCTCAACGTCGGCTGCCGAGCCGCGCGGCACGGTGTCAAAAGCAGTCTGGTCAAAGGGGTTGATGACGGGCATCTTGTCATCGCGGTCAACCCACTCGCCGCAGATGTACATTCGCATGGCTTAACTCCTCAACGTCGAACCGAAATTAGCACCGCCGGGCTTTCGCCGGCGGCGACAACGGGCATTGTACTATACCACCCGGGAGGGAGGTTATTCCGGTTCGGGTCTGGCCTCGCCATCACCGAGCACGATGCTGCGGCCGGTGTTGGTAACCTTATAGTGCCCGGACTTGCCCGGTATGCGCTCCAGCCACCGGAACTTGGTGCGGGCCGCGTTGCGGAGGGTCTGGACGAAGCTGTGGGGTATCGGCCAGCCGATCAAGGTGAACAGGCGCTCAAGCTCGTCGGGGTCAACGCTGACGATGTTGAGGTAGCGGTGCGCTGCCTCCGCGGCCACGACTACTTTCCGCATATCGCCCAGTGGGTTGACCCGTTGGCAAAAGGCCATGAACTCCAGCTGGTCCGGCGTCGTTCTTACCACCGGGTTGACGCCGTTGGATCCGCCGTTCCGCGCATCGGACTGGGGAGCCGGCACGGGTGGGGCGGCGGTGACCTGCTGAACAACGACGGCGGGCCTGGTATCGGCTTGAGGAACCACGGCCATGGGTTCCGGCGCCGTTTCTGCGGGCATCTCGTGAGCAACACCGTTTTCATGGCCGTGCCCGTTGGTAGAGGCCGGCAACCCGGACGTGGCGGGTAGCGCGGGCGCCGGCGTGGGCGTCTCGCCGTTGGACCCGATCAACTGGGGCATGAAGGAATACAGCACCTCACGCACCAGCTCCCGGTCATCGGATTCGATGGAAACCTGGGCGCCCAGTGGCAATGTGATGCTGAGCTTGTTCATCCTGCATCTTCCAACATTATGGTCTGCGCCCTGTCGCAATAGTAAAGGAATGGCGCGTTTTCTGGCAAGGAGAAAACGGCGCGCGGATTCCGTAATCCTTCATCCCAACAGACCCACCAGCACCCCTCCGGCCGCGAGGAAAATCAGGAAGCCGAATACGTCGGTAAAGGTGGTCACAAACACTGCCGAGGACACGGCCGGATCAATTCCCAGCCGGCGCAGCAACAGCGGCACGCCGGCTCCGGTGAGCGCGGCCACCAGCAGGTTCCCCACCATCGCGATGGCCAGCGCCGTCCCCAGGCCAATGCTGCCCTTCCACAACCAGCCCAACGCGCCGGCCACCGCCGCCAAGGCCAGGCCATGCAGCAATCCCAGCAGCATTTTTCGTCCCAGCAGACGCCAACCGGACTGGAACGGCACCTCGCCCAACGCCAGGCCCCGCGCCACCAGCGTAACCGTTTGCGTGCCGGCGATTCCTCCCTGGCCGGCCACCACGGGCAGGAACACCGCCAGCATGGCGATGGCCGCGATGGTGGATCGAACAGGTTCACCACTGCCGCCGCCGCCAGGACGGTGCCCAGATTGACCACCAGCCAGGGCAGCCGGTGCGCCACCGACAAGCGCAGGGGGCCGAACACCCGCACGCCGGGGGCCGAGGCGATACGCAGCATATCCTCGGCAGCCTCTTCTTCGCCGACGTACATGGCTCCTCGGCGCGAATGACGCCCGCTACTCGTTGCGCCTCGTCCACCACGGGCACGATGCTGAACGAGTAGCGGGACATTATCCGGTGAACCTGTTCCTGGTCCGTTGCCGGCGATATCGGCACCAGGCGGCGTCCGTGTTGTTCCGTAATATCAGCCACGGATCTGGCGGGGCTCGCCAGGGCCAGCTGGGTTATGCTCACCGCTCCAACCAGGCGCCGGTCGTCATCCAGCACGCACGCCCACCCGAAGCCCTCGGCGTCCTCCCCAAACAACCGCAGGGAGTCCAACGCGTTGCCGGCCGTAACGTTTTGCCTGACCCGGGGGAAGTCTGTTGTCATGATGCCGCCGGCGGTGTCCGGCGGGTAGGAGACCCGCGCCAGCAGGATGCCCTGATCCGCGGCCAGCATCTGCCGGAGCAGCGCAGCAGCGGCGCCGACTTGGTCGCGCCCCAACGCCTGCCGAACCCGCTCGCCCAACGAAACGGGATCAGTTCGGCCCGGGTCGCCGTCCCGGGGGAGGATACGGAATCCAACGCGCCGGTGGGTTGAGGGTCGGTCTGGCGATTCATTCCGGTTCACCTGCGACCGACACTCGTTGCGCCGGTCGGCCTAAATGGTTTGCTTCAATCTCACCGCCAGCGAACGGGTCAGGCCGGGCACGGCGGCAATATCCTCAACGCTGGCTTCCTTGATGCCCTGGAGCGAACCGAACCGGCGCAGCAGCATCCGTTTCCGCTTCGGTCCGATGCCCGTGACCATATCTATGGGCGATTTCAGGCTGCTCTTGGAGCGCAGGTTGCGGTGGAAGCTGATGGCGAAACGGTGTGCCTCATCCCTAATCCGCTGCATCAGGTAGAGGGCCTGGGAATCCCGGGGCAGCATGATGGGTTCCGGCGTGTGGGGAACGAAAATCTCCTCGTTTTCCTTGGCCAGGGAGCATAACGGTATCTGCTCTAGGCCCAGGTGCAGCATCACCTCCCGCGCCGCCGAGAGGTGCCCCTTGCCGCCGTCGATAATCACCAGGTCGGGCATCACGCCCCAGGTGTCCACCTTGCCGTCCGGGTCGGGGTTGGTGATGGCCTGGCTGAGCCGCTTGAACCGGCGGGTGAGCATCTCCTTCATGCTGGCATAGTCGTCCACGCCGTCCACCGCCTTGATTTTGAACCGGCGGTAATCGCGGGTGCGCGGCTTGCCGTCGTCAAAGACCACCATGCTCCCCACCAGGTTGCTGCCCTGGATGTGGGAGATGTCATAACACTCCATGCGTCGCGGCGCGGCCGGCAGGCTCAGGTCCTCTTCCAGTTCAGCAAGCGCTCCCTGGATGGCGTCGGAGCGGTTCAGCCACTTTACCCGATGCTGGGCCAGGCCCTCGGCGGCATTGTCGGCCACTACCTGCATGAGCTTGCGGTTCTCGCCACGCTGGGGCCGGTAGATGCGTACCGCGCCGCCGCGTTTGTTCCGCAGGAACTGTTGCAGGACATCAATGTCCTCCGCCGGCGGGTCGTGCTGCACCAGCACCAGGGGAGGCACTTCCAGGGCGTTGGCGTAGAACTGCTGCACGAACTGGGCGATGATCTGCCCCGGCTCGTCGTCCTGCGGCCCTTCCATGAAGAAGTGGTCGCGACCGATGAGCTTGCCACGCCGGACGAAAAACACCTCAACCCACGTTTCGTTGGCCGCTACCGAAACCGCGATGGCATCCAAGTCAGTCTGGCGGCCGGAGTCGACCTTGACGGTGCGCTCCTCCTCGAACTTATGGATGGCCGCCATCTGGTCGCGCAGGGCGGCGGCGCGCTCGAATTCCAGGGCTTCCGACGCCTCTTCCATCTTGCCCCGCAACCGGCCAGTGACGGCTTCGGTGTTGCCCTCCAGGAACAGGATGACCTGCTTGATCACCTCGTCATATTCATCCCGGCTGGCCAGGCCGGCACATGGACCCACGCAGCGATGGATGTAGTATTCCAGGCAGGGCCGGGGGTCGGTCCCGGTGATCCGCTTGGTACACGAGCGGTAGGGAAACAGTTTCTTCACCAGGTCCATGGACTGGCGAACGCTGCCCGCGCTGGCGAAAGGCCCGAAATAACGAGCGCCGTCGTCATGCGCCCCCCGCGTGATGTACACCCGCGGAAACTCTTCGGCCAGGTCAACCTTCAGGTACGGGTAGGTCTTGTCGTCCTTGAGGCGGACGTTGAAGTAGGGACGATGGCGCTTGATCAGCGTGTTTTCCAGGATCAGGGCCTCGGCCTCGGTATCGGTGACGATATACTCAAAGTCGGCCAGTTCGCTGACCATGCGGCGAGTCTTGCGATCCAGCCCGGCCGGCGCGCCGAAATAGGAACGAAGCCGGTTGCGGAGCACCGCCGCCTTGCCGACGTAGATCACTGCGCCGCCGGCGTTCTTCATCAGATAAACGCCGGGACGCTCGGGAGTCACCAGCAGGCGATGGTCAAATTCGTGCCGCGCCATGGCCGCCCCTTCCCCTACGGGTCAGTCTATAGCACAAAAGAGACGGCGATCAGGGCAACCAGCAGGACACCTGAATAGATGCCGATGCGCCTCAACTCCGAGCCGACGTGATTGTAGGCCGCCGGGCGCTGGAACCGCCGTCCCTGGGGTTGCCGGATTGGCCGGGCGCGAGCGGCTGAAGCCGGCGCCGGATCCGCGGACGCTGCGGTTGCCACTGGGGCTCCGGGGGCGGTATCGGTTGACGGCGCATCGGCGACGGCGGTGGCCGTTGGCGCCGTTGCCGCGTTGGGCCGGGGCGCCGTGCTACGGTTCGCGTTGCCGCGCCGGCGGCGCAGGTTGCTCTGGCGGGAAGCCACTCGTTTGCCTTTGCTAGGCATAACCCACCTCCAAACGCCGCGACACGTCAGGCTGCGCCAGCGGCGTGCTCATTGATCTGCAATCGTCGGGAACGTCCCGGATTTCGCGGTTCGCTCCCGTATTTCCATCATACCAGCAATGTGGACGGGGATGACGCTGTTATAACGCGCGGGTTTATGTAAATAACGGCGACTACTCGGCCAACAGGTCATCGAGCCAGGTTTCGATCAAGGCGACGCCGCGGGCGCCGGCGCTGCGGTGGGCAATGCGGCCCTCCTTGTCCAGGAACACGTAGCTGGGTACGCCCTGAATGCCATAGGCGGACGCCAGTTGAGCGTGCTCGTCGAAAATGTTGGGGAAGGTCAGCCGGTTGCGCTCCACGAAAGCGATGGTGTCAGCCTCCGTGGTCCGGAACTGGGATACGCCGATGACGTTGATGCCGGCCGTCTCGAACTTCTCGCGGTACCGCTCTGCTACAACGGGCAACTCCCGTTGACAGTGTGGTCACCAGGGCGCCCAGAATGCCAGCAGCGTGGGGGTTCCGAAGGTTTCGGGCAGCGCCAACTCACTACCGTCCAGCAGGTGAGCGTGAAAGGGTATCGCCGGTTCTCGCTCGCTCGATCCATCCGATTCGGCCGGCGCCGGCAGCGGACGCGGGGTGTAGGTGGGCCGGAGGTTGGCAGTCGGCTCAGGCGTATCGGCCGGCCGGGACGTGGCAGTGGGAGACTCGGGCGTGGGCATCGCCGCTGGGGTGGGGGGTTCCGTGGGTTCCGCCGTGGGCAGCAAAATCTGCACGGTTGCCTGGTAGTCCGGCGTCGCCGGTTGCTCGGCGGGGGCGGCACAGCTGACAAGAATCGTGCCGAGGGCCAAAATGATGAGCGCCAGCAAAGCGCAAGACGAGAATCTGATCGTTCTCGTCTTGCGCGGACGGGCGCTGAATGGGTTGTGCAGCCAAGTCATAGCGCAACTACCCTAGCATACTTTGCTTGCCAGTGCAGCGGCTATTTGTCTGCGCGCAGGGTCCCAATGCGCGTCGTTCGATCTCATGGATGCTGTAGCCGGCGCGTGTAGGGGCGAATAATTATTCGCCCCTACGAATGGAAACCACCTGAATCGCAACGCCAACAGGGCCGGTGGCGTCAATTCAGTCGCCTCGGCGGCGGTGGTAGAATGATGTAAAGACTTGCCAACTTACGCAGCCTTCGGGAGCGACGGCTATGAACACAATCAAGACATTCTTCCTGCTGATGGCGCTGACCGGGCTATTGCTGCTCATTGGCGGCGCAATCGGCGGTCAAGCGGGCATCATCATCGCCTTGATACTTGCGCTGGCGATGAACTTCGGGGCCTACTGGTTCAGCGACAAGATCGCCCTCAGCATGGCCCACGCCCGCCAGATAACCGAGGAGGAGGACCCCGAACTCTTCCGGTTGGTGGCGGAACAGGCTGAGCTGGCCAATATGCCCATGCCCAAGGTGTACGAGATCGACACCGACTCCCCCAACGCCTTTGCCACGGGACGCAACCCGCAGAACGCCACCGTCGCCGTCACCACCGGCATCCGACGCATACTTACTCGCGAAGAACTGGCCGGCGTGATGGCTCACGAAATGGCCCACGTGGGCAACCGGGATACCCTCATCATGACCATCGTGGCCACCATTGCCGGCGCCATTACCATGCTGGCATTCATGGCGCAGATCGCCGCCATCTTCGGCAGTTTCGGCGGCCATCACGACGATGACGAGAGCGGCGGGAGTAACATATTCGGGCTGCTCATCATCGCCATCATCATGCCCATCGCGGCGACGATAATCAAAATGGCAATCTCCCGCGCCCGCGAGTTCCAGGCCGACCAGACCGGGGCGCACAATTGCGGCAACCCGGAAGCCCTGGCCCGCGCCCTGGAAAAGCTGGAAATGGGGTCCGAAATCCGCCCCATGAAGGTCAACGAAGCCGCCTCTCACCTCTTCATCGTCAACCCCCTCAGCGGACGCGCCATGGCGCGGCTGTTCTCCACCCACCCGCCCATCGAGGAGCGGGTCCGTCGCCTGCGCGAGATGAACGTCCGTCCCAACTACGGCAGCATCGACCGCCCCAACTACGACATACCGGACAGCAACGACCGGCCCAACTTCTGATCCGCCATAGGCGGACCGCTGCGTTGCCGACCAGCAACGATGCTACCTAAAAAAGCCGACCCCAAAGCCGTCGCCGTAGCGCAGGCGGTGCAGGAACAAGTACAGAACGACGCCGTCATCGTCCTGTTCGGCTCCCGCGCCCGCGGCGATTACCGCCGGCGTTCCGACATCGATCTGATGATGCTGGTCCCGGACCGGGATGCCAGCGGCCACGATGCCTGGGTCGCCGCTTCCCGCACCGCCCGCGCCGCCGCCGAAATGGAGTATGGGCATCCGGTGGAAGTGGATGTTCTACAGATTGACCACCCGCGCTTTCGCCGGGGCCGCCGCGCCGTCAACCACGTCGCTTACGACATCATCAAAGACGGCATCCCAATGACGCAAATCCCCTTCTCTGCCATCGACCCCAACGCCGACGACGGTTACCCGGATAACTGGCCCGACATCAGCGAACGCCTTCGGGACGCTCTCGACTCATTCAGGTCAATGCGCCACGACTTTGCCGACGGAGCCGAAAAGTACATGGGCCGACACGCCCAGGAAACCCTGGAACACTGCTACAAGGCCCTCATCTCGGCATTGGGCGTAGCCTACCCCCGCACTCACGACCTCCGGGAACTGGAAGCCCAACTCGACCAGCTCAGCGAAAGGCACGGCTTGCATGTTCCCCCCAGCGACGGTTGGCTGGACAACTTCTACGGCGGCGAACGCTATTCGGCTCCCCCGCCGATACCGATTTCACCGCAAGAGTTTTTCGAGCAGGTTGAGCAGGTCAAAGACGCCATCGTTGCCCGCGTCCAAGAAATCACCGGCACGTCCGAGGCTGACCTTTACCCGGACAGATAAGCGGCGTCGGCCGTTCGTGTCGGTTGACGCTCAACCGGTGAAGGGATTGAGCAAATCAGCGCCCAACCCCTGAACGTCCGCGATATTGCGCGTGACGAGGGTCAAGTCGTGCGCTATCGCAGTTGCAGCAATCAGACCGTCCACGACGGGGACGTTGCGAACAGCGTACATTTGACCCCAGATTTCGGCGATGTCGGCGTTGACCGGAATGATGCGATTGCCGAAAACACGCGGCAAGCGGTGTAGCCAAGCTTCCAGGTTCTCTGCTTGTGTATAGTCTCGCCGGAGCCGGCTACGGGCAATCCCCTTGCTAATCTCGCCTAACACCAACGCGCTGATGTACACGTCAGCGACGGCAACGGCGGCGAACCAAGCGTTTCCGCCGGGGTTGCCACGTAGTCCCCGACGCATTTCGGACAGTACGTTAGTATCGAGCAGATACATCAAAATTCGACCGCTCGTGAGGATTCCGACGAGCGTTCCAAATCGATGTCGTCAATGGGACAAGCCAACAACATCTCCTTGAAATTGAGGCCGCTGTAGTCGATAAGCGTCGACTTGGGGTCCAGGGCGATTATTGCTTTTCCCTTTTGGGTAACGTCAACGAAGTCGCCATCGGGACGAACCGAAAAGTCAGCCGGCCGGTGCTTGTTAAGGTTCATCGCGGACACCTCCGAATGCTGCGGCACAACACGATTCCATTGGATTCCGGCCGCGTTGGGACAAACTCTGATTGCTGCTCGGTTAACGCTGTCTGCTCATGGCGATGACGGGTATCGCATAAACAACGATAGAGATTTCTCGTTAGCGGATGGTGGACATTATACCGTAGCGCCCCGGTTTGCAACGATGTGCGGCTATCCCTATACTGCCGCCATCGACTACCAGCCCGGATACCGACGGTCCAGCGCCGTCCGCCCACACCGAGGAGGCTCCTGATGCCGAAAGACAAGGTGGAAGTTTTCTGGTTTTCTGAACAGCCCTACGGCCATGTTACCGACGAGGACGTTTCGCAGTACGACTCGGGACGGCTGGATTTCTCCAATTCCCATTTTGACCCCGAAAAGGCCCATGTCCTGTACAACAACTATCACGACCAATACGCCTGGGCCGATGAGAACGGCTTCGATGGCATCATGTCCAACGAGCACCATGCTTCGTACTGGTGCATGAAGCCGGCGGTCAACATCGACGCCGCCGTCATCGCCAAGGTGACGCGCAACACCAAGATCGCCATCCTGGGCAACGTCATCGCCATCAACGACCCCATCCGCATGGCCGAAGAAATCGCCATGCTGGACTGCATATCAGGGGGGCGGATTATCTCCGGTTTCGTCCGGGGGACTGCGGTGGAGACCCTGCAGGGCGGCGTTGCTCCGCCGCAAAACCGGGACCGTTTCGAGGAGGCCCACGACCTCATCATCAAGTGCTGGACCGAGCCGGGGCCGTTCCGCTACGAGGGCGAGTATTACCACTATCGGAAGGTGAACCCCTGGGTACTGCCCATGCAGAAGCCCCATCCGCCCATCTGGTTCCCCGGGTTCAGCAGCCCGGAGTCAGTGGTGTGGGCAGCGCGACACGAGCACCCGTACATGAACCTGGGATCGCTGCTGGATCACACCCACCGCCTGCGGGACGTGTACATCGACACGGCGCGGGAAACCGGGTTCGAGCCGGGGCCGGAGCACTTCGGCTACCTGCTGCGGATCTTCTGCGCCGACACCGACGAGAAAGCCCAGGAGATCGGCCGCGAGTTCCTGTGGACCCAGGAACATCGCAACCGCGGCCCCCGCGAGCACAACGACCCTCCCGGGTACCAGTCCCGCGAGGCGGTCAACATCCAGCGGACCCTGCCGGGCGCCGGCGGCTTCGGCCGGATGATGACCTATGAAGAACTCCAAGAGGCCAACAACATCATCGTGGGCAGCCCCGACACGGTGCGGGAAAAGCTGTCCATGATCGTGGAGCGGCTGAATCCCGGCTACCTGCACATCTACGGCAACGAGGGCGCCATGGCCCACGAAGACGTGATGCGCTCCATCGAACTGATCGGCCGGGAAGTCATTCCCGCCCTGCACGAGATCCCGCTGGTTGACCACTACTAGGAACCATGCGGTTGCCGGCAACCCTTTTCGCCGCCGCCGCGCTGTGCCTGCTGTTCACGGTGGGCTGCGCGGTTGGCGGCGATTTTGAATGCCCGGACGGGATGAATACATTCATTGAATTGAATGTGTACTTTGGGCAGGAGAAAGGAGACGGCGGGACAGTCAGCGAAGAAGCGTGGCAGACATTTCTCTCGGATACCGTCACTCCGCGTTTCCCTGACGGGCTGACCGTGCTGGACGCTCGCGGCCAATGGCTCGACACCGGCGAGGGACGACTGTACCGGGAATCGACCAAGGTGCTGAACGTGCTGGTTCCCGCCGACGTGTCCGAAGCCGGTGTTGGGGCCGTCCGCGAGATTTCCGACATATACAAGGAACGGTTTGACCAACAGGTGGTATTTCACACCGCCCTGCCGGCGTGCGCCGCAGTGTACTGAGGAAGTTGCAAGAAGATGAGTGTCGAACTGCCCGATAATCAAGCCTTCATCGGCGTGGGCACCATGGGCAGCCTGATGGCCGGCTGCCTGCTGGACGCCGGAGTTAACCTGACCATTTTTGACATAAGACGTGAAGCGGCGGAACCATTACTGGAGCGGGGCGCGCGTTGGGCCGACAGTGCGGAGGACGCGGTGGCCGGCTGCGAGATGGTCTGGACGTCATTGCCGGGGCCGGCGCAGGTGGAATCGGCGCTGTTGGGGAACGAGGCCGGCGTGCTGGCGGCGATGGCTGACAGCGCGGTGCTGGTGGACACCACCACTAATGACCCCGACGTGGCCCGCCGGGTCGCCGCCGCCTGCGCCGACCGGAGCCTAGCCATGCTGGACGCCCCGGTGAGTGGCCGGCCTCCCACAATGACGATGATGGTGGGCGGCAACCGGTCGGCGTTTGAGCGGGCGCGGCCGGCGCTGGACGCCGTGGCGGCGCAGGTGTTCTACGTCGGGCCGGCCGGAGCCGGCTGCACCGCCAAGCTGGCCACGCAGTACATGGGCTACACCAACCTGATCGCGGCCATCGAGGGTATGCTGATCGGACGCCTGGGCGGGGTTGATCCCGCAGTATTGGCTGAGATAGTGCCGGTGAGCGCCGGCGCCAGCCGCGCCTTCAATGCCATTCCTAACAGCATATTGAACCGGTCTTTCGCGGCCGGCGGTACGCTGGACATCGTGGCCAAGGACGTGGCGTTGGCCTGCGAATTGGCGCGTCGAATTGACGCTCCGGTGGGCACGGGATCGGTGGCAGATGCCTTGTACAAGCAGGCCCAGGAAGCCGGCTGGGGCGGAGACGGCTATCCGGTGGTGGCGCGGATTTTGGAAGCGTTGGCCGGTGCCGATCTGGAGAGCGGGTAAGGGGTTCTAGCCGCCCGGCGGATTGTCATCGCCTTCACCAGCTAGAATGCCGGCAACTTCAGGCGGCAACTCCACGCCGTGCTCCGCCAGAGCTTTACTGATGCGCTCGCGCTCTTCGCGCTGTCCTTCCCGGCGCCCTTCACGACGGCCGCGTTCAGTAGCCCTTCTCTCAACGGCCTCTTTGGCTGCGAACCACATCTGCAAAACTCCATAAAGCGCGACGGTGGTGGGAAACAACAGCAGCGTCGCCAGTATTATCACACCGTCGTCTTTGTCTGTCAGGTCCCTGAAGAACCCGATGCCCCAAACTCCCGAGCAGGAACGACAAGTGCTAATCGCCACCGCAATTGCCATGCTGGCCGTCACCGACAGCGAACCGTCAACAAACCTCCACCACGACCGATTGCTCTCATTCGTTCCCATTTTACCAGCCTGACACGTTCAGTCTATTGCAGCGTATCAGTCAAAAGAGCCGGTAGTCCGTTTGTGCTTCGGCCAATTGCCGCCATTTACGCAACTGGGGATAAGACAATGCCGGCGTACCTGAAAAGGCGGCGTGAGAACATCCTCCCAGGATGTTGTGATACCATTCAGCGGGGCGAGCTGCACCCGGAGGATAAACATGGCGATTACGTTCCAGCCCAGCGCTTACAGTGGCCTGGTTGACCAGGAAAACGGCATGGTCAGCCGGGAGATCTTCGTCAATCCCGACATCTACGCCGAGGAGCAGGACCGGATTTTCACCCGCGCCTGGCTGTTCGTCGGCCACGAGAGCCAGGTTGCCAAACCGGGCGATTTCTTCGTTTCCTCCATGGGCGAGGAATCGGTGATCCTCTGCCGCGACCGGCAGGGCGAGATCCATGTTTTCCTGAACTCCTGTATGCACCGGGGCATGAAGGTCTGCCGGTACGACGAGGGCAACACGCCCATCTTCACCTGCCCGTACCACGGCTGGAGTTTCGCCACCGACGGCGCCCTGGTGGGCGTGCCCTTCTACAAGGACGCCTACCACGAGGAACTGGACAAGTCCCAGTGGGGCCTGATCCGCGTGCCCAGGATGGTCAACTACAAGGGCGGTATCTGGGCGACGTGGGACCCCAACGCGCCCGACTTTTTGGAATACATCGGCGGCTTCCGCACCTACTTGGACATCCTGTTTGACGGGTGGGACGGCAGTGAGGGCGGCACCGAGATTATCGGCGGCATCGAGAAGTGGATGGTGCCCAGCAACTGGAAGTTCCCCGCCGAAAACTTCATCGGCGACCGTTACCACAACATCAGCCACCGTTCCGTTGACTTGGTGGGCATCGGCCCATCCGGCCAGGGTCGGCGGGACAACAGCGAGCGGGAGGGCGCCAAGTCCCTGGACGTATCCTTCCCGGAACGGGGCCACGGCACAGTCATGTTCCTGCGACCCGAAGACGCCCAGCCCGTTCCGTCCTACCAGAACGACCCCATCGTATCCGAGTATTTCTACCAGTGCGAGATCGCGCGCAAGGAAAGGCAGGGCCAGTTGTGGCGCATACTGGCCGGGCCGGGCACTATCTTCCCCAATATGTCCTATCTGCCCCGCCAGCCCCGCAGCATCGCCGTGTGGCATCCGCGCGGCCCCGACCGGACCGAAGTCTGGCGCTGGTTCCTGGTGGACAGCGCCGCGCCGCCGGAGGTCAAGGAGTTCCTGCGTCAGTACTACATCCGCTACTCCGGTCCCGCCGGCCTGACCGAACAGGACGATATGGAGAACTGGAACTACGCCCACGCCGCCAGCCGCGGAGCCATGGCCCGCCGCCATCACTACAACTACCAGATGGGCATGGGCTACGCCGTAACCGATTTCGAGGACGGCGGGCTGAAGCTGGACGGCACCGTGCTGGACACCACCAGGGCCCGGGCCGGCGAGCAGAACCAGCGCGGTTTCTACAGCCGTTGGCGGGAATTCATGGCGGCCCGGGACTGGGATGACCTGGCAACGTGGCGCAACAGCTGCTAACGCTACCCCGTCATTCCGGCGAAAGCCGGAATCCAGGTGCAATAATGACGACCAACGATGCCATCTCACGGTTGCTGCTGAAGCAGGACATCGAAGCGTTCCTGTACCACGAGGCCAACCTGCTCGACGACCGGCGGTACGAGGACTGGCTGGCCCTGCTCACCGACGACGTGCGCTACTGGGTGCCCATGCGCCGCAACGTCAAATTCGGCGAGCTGGAACGGGAGTTCACTCGGGAAGGCCAGGACATCAACTGGTTCGACGAAGGCAAACAGACGCTGACCCAGCGGGTCAACCAGATCCTCACCGGCGTACACTGGGCCGAGGAGCCGCTGTCCCGCATCTCCCACCTGGTCACCAACGTGGAGATACTGGAGGAGTCGCCCACGGCAGCGGAAGCCGAGGATGTATCCCTGCGCTGCCGGTTCATCATCTACCGGAACCGGGTGGAGACGGAAACGGACATATTGGTGGGGCGTCGTGAGGACACGCTGCGTCGGGTTGATGGGGAGTGGCGCATCTCTCAGAGAAAGGTTTTGTTGGATCAGAACGTGCTGCTGGCGAAGAACCTGACCTTCTTTTTTTGACGATCCTGCTACGCCGACGAGATTGCCACGCTGCGCTCGCAATGACAGCAAGCGAATGATGGTGCTTTATGGCTGACATAGTGAACCTGTTTGAAGTGGAGCCGGGGCAGAAGATACGGCTCTACGGCGAGGCCACCGCCGAGGTTGTGTCCAACCCCAAAGATGGCGTGTGGCTGTTCGTCCGTTACCTGACCAGCCCGGAGGATCCCGACCAGGTGGGCGAGGAGGACATGGTCTTCGCCCAGGACGTGCTGGAACTGGTATCCGACTAGCCCCATGGCCGATACCTTGACCAGCAATGTCGGTTCCGTTGGTGGGCCGATAGTCCCCAACCCTGACGAAATCCTGGCCGCGTTGCGGGCCGGCTACCGTTCCATTGACGATGGCTACGGGTTCTATCCCGGCTTCGACGGCTGGCTGGAGTCTCTGGGCTATCGCCGGCGCGACGATATTGACTGCACCTGCCCGGATCGGGGGTATCGCGGGCATCTGCCGGAGTGCCGGTGGGTGCGAAACTAGGCTTGGTGGAGCTTTATCGTCATTCCTGCTTTCGCCGCAATCCAGTAGCATTATCAACTAGGCGCTACCCCTGTTCTGGATTCCCGCTTTCGCGGGAATGACGAAAGCGTGGCGTCGGAATGACCGAAATTAATTTGGAGTAACAAACGATGTCCCAGCAAATGGTTGACCTCATGGAAGCCGTGTGGAAGTCGATAGACGGACTCTGCTCCGACCTGTCTCCCGAGCAGTGGGCGATGCCCACCGAGTGCCCTGGCTGGTCGGTGCAGGATCAGGTCTCGCACCTGGTGGGCAGCGAGTGCCGTCTGTTGGGCCGGCCCGCCCCGGCCCACGAACCGTCGGACACCTCCAACGTGCGCAATGAGGTCGGCCAGAGCAACGAAGTGCTGGTGGACTACCGCCGCCAGTTCAGCGGTGCCGACGTGCTAGCCGAGTTCCGCGAAATCAGCGCCGAGCGATTGGCCGTGATGCGCGGAATGTCCGAAGCCGACTTCGCCGCCGAAACGGACAACCCCCTGGGACGCGGCCCCTACACCGACCTGCTGGCCATCCGCATCTACGACGCCTGGGTGCATGAGCAGGATATGCGCCGCACCCTGGGCATCCCCGGACACCTCAGCGGCCCGGTCGCCCAGCACGCCTACGGACGCACCGAAATGGCCATGCCCTTCGTGGTGGGCCGCAAGGTCAAACCCGACGACGGTACGACAGTGGTGTTCGAAATAACCGGCGACGTGGGCGGCGCCATCGCCCTGAACATGGACGGCGGTCGGGCGCACCGCATGGGCGCCCCGCCGGCATCGCCCACGGTACGCCTCACCATGGGCCTGGAACCCTTCAACGCGCTGGGCACGGGACGCTGGACTGCTGAAAAGGCGCTGGCCGACGGGTCAGTAGCGATTGCCGGCGACCGGGCGCTGGGAGAGCGGATTGTGGGGGAGATGAACTTTATGATTTGATGGCGAGCGGATGCTATCATCGCCGGCTAGGGCGTGTCGTCAAATTGAGGTGTAATGATAAATTGGTGCTGTACATGGGTCAAAGGCAGGGTAGCATATGGCAGCATCACATCGCCGGCACGACATTTCCGACCGAGTTTGGCAAATCCTCGCCCCCCTTTGCCCGGCGGCGCGGGCAAGGTGGGCCGACCCGCCCCGGACAACCGCCGGTTTCTCAACGCCGTATTCTGGATACTACGCACCGGCGCGCCTTGGCGGGACCTTCCCCCAGACTACGGTCCGCCAAAGGCGGAGAAGAACACTCATCGTCGCTACTGCCGCTGGCGGGGACCGGGGCGTGTGGGACTGGTTGCTGGCAGCGGTGATTGACGACCCCGATTTTGAGTGGCTGATGATTGACGCCAGTCATATCAAGGTGCATCTTCATGCTGCTGGCGCCGTGGGCGGGAACCAGGCCATCGCGCGCACCAAAGGGGGCTGAACAGTAAGCTCCATCTGGCGGTGGATGCTCATCCGCCAGAGGCGGACCGGTGCGGATGATACTGACGGCAGGCGCCACTGCCGATTGTACTCAGGGGCTGGCATTGATCGAGGGTATCGCGGCGGAGCATCTGCTGGCGGACAAAGGGTATGACACCAATCAAATCGTGGCCATGGCATCATCGTGGGGGATGAACGTGGTGAAACCGCCCCGGAGCAACCGTCGGGAGCAGCGGGAATACGACCGGGATTTGTACCAGGCGCGGCACTTGGTGGAGAATGGATTTTGCAACTTCAAGCAATGGCGCGGGGTTGCGACCCGATATGCCAAGAAAGCCGCTTCTTTCTTGGCTAACTGCCAGATCCGCACCATCGTACTCTGGACTAAAATAATTTGACGACACGCCCTAGTATTACAACGACGGGTTAAGGAGGAAGGCCGGAAGCATCGCGACGGAGAGTAGTGCGGCGTTTCTCGTGGGAGCGTCGGGCCCGTTCGTTACGTTCCTGGACATCTGCCAACCACCCCAGCAGCTCTCGCGGCCCGAACTGCTCTTTGGGCAAGAGTTCACGCACCACTCGGTACACCTGGGGCCGAGTGATCTGGGGCATCTTTTTCCCCCCAATCCTGTTGCAGGCTCAGCAGGAAAGCCCCGGCCAGCAGGCACATGGTGATGTGGTGGTGCCAACCGGCCCAGGTGCGGGTCTCGTACTCGTCCAGCCCCACGTCGCTCTTCTCAGTCTCGTCCGCCTCCGGCGGATCGATGCGCCACCTGGAGCCGCCCACATAAGCCAGGGTTTCCAGGGGCGTGTCCTCGGGAGCGTTGGACAGGTAGTAGCGAGGCTCGCTGCCGTCCAGGTTCTGACGATAGATTGCCCAGAGGATTTCGCCAGGCTTGCGCCGTTGGGTCACCCGCACCCGTTGGGCGCTGTAGCGGTAGGTGCGCGGTCCCTGGCTGCCTTCGGCCACTGTGATCTCCCGCCAGGCTTCTTCGGGCAACGCCAGACTGCGTTGGACCATGGTCTGCCGCTCCTCGCGTGAAGGTCTCGGTTTGCGGGGACGGCCGTTACCCTGATACGGCGGCTTGGTCCAGGTGGGCTCCAGCGGCCATACGGTCATATCGGGACGCACGTCCAAAACGTAGAGCGCTCCAGCCGTCGTCAGGCCGTCCCGCAAGTTCGGCGACATTCCGAATGCGCTATCCCCAGCTACCCACTGGGCGCTGAGGCGCCCACGGGCCTGGGCCCGCTCCACCATCTCCAGCGCCAACTCCGTCTTGCTGCGGTACTGCCGACGCTCCGCTGGCACTCCCGCCGCCGCACAGCGCTCCACATCCCCAGTCCATTCCTCCGGCAGATACAGCCGTTTGTCCACCAGCGCTCGGCCCTTGGGCCCCACATGGGCGAGAAACACCCCAGCCTGACAGTTGGCGATCTTTCCCAACGTCCCACAGTACTGCCGGGCTACTCCCACCGACTTCACCCCCTGCTTGGGAAAGTCGCTGCCGTCCAGCACCCACACGCCCAAAGGATCCGCCAATCGGGGTCCCAGATACTCCTGCAACCGGCCGATCACCGCATCGTCATCCCAGCGGGCCTCGGTGAGAAAACGCTGCAGCACCCGCGGCGACGCCGCAACCGCCTCCGACAGGTTTTCCGCATTACGTCGCTCCTGGGACTGCACCAGCAGGGCTTGCAGGTATTCCTCGCTACGCTCCCGCCACTGCTTGCGACCGAAAACCGACCCGAAGTAAGCGTGAAAATCCTGGAAAGCCTCATTCACCCTCTCCAAAGCTGCCGCGTCCATCACCCCGCCTCACCTCCCGAAGCCTCCGATTGCTCAGCCCAATCCTACCACCCTAACCCGTCGTTGTAATACTAGGGCGTGTCGTCAAAACATAGAGGGGTGGTAGATTAGCGGGAACTGGAGAGTGTGGTTGGTGGGAAGTATGACGGTAGCGCACCGGCGCCACGATATGACCGACGCAGTGTGGGAGCGGCTCGGGCCTCTTCTGCCCGGTGGAGAGGGCAAGCATGGCTGATGATCGACGCCAGCTACATCAAGGCCCATCCGCACAGCACCGGGGCCCGGGGTGGAAGCCAGGCCATAGCCCGCACCAAAGGGGGGCTGAACAGCAAGCTGCATCTGGCAGTGGACGCCCACGCAATGCCGGTCAGACTGGCCCTGACCGAGGGCACGGTGGCCGACTGCTCCCAGGCGCTGTCTTTGATCGAAGGCATTGAGGCCGGGTGCCTGCTGGCGGACAAAGCCTATGACACCAATGAAATCATCGCCGCGGCCCAGAGGATGGGAATAGAGCCGGTGATCCCGCCCAAGAGCAACCGGAAGGAGCAGCGAGAATACGACCGGGCGCTGTACAAGCTGCGGCACTTGGTGGAGAACGGGTTTCTGGAATTCAAGCAGTGGCGTGGGATAGTGACCCGCTACGCCAAGCGGGCGACATCATACTTGGCCGCCTGCCAACTCCGGGCAGCCATGATCTGGAGCAAACTCTTTTGACGACACCTCGTAGATGATCCCACTGTTTCGTGCATCGTGGTAAGATTGGCAGGTACTACAGGAGCCAAATATGAAAGCGTCATACCTCGGCGCGATGGGGTATTCCCTGCGCCGCGATTTCCCGCCCACTTGGCCAACTCCGCCGAGTTTCAGCGATCCCGAAACGTCCGTGCAGAGCTACCAGGACGGGATCGAGGAGTGCGAGTTCGCCGAAGAGATGGGCTTCGAGTGGGTCAGTTTCTCCGAGCACCACTATTCGGGCCGCATCGCCACCGGAACGCCGGCAGTGATGGCTGCCGCCGTTGCCGAACGGTGCAGATCAGTTAAGATCGCCATGCTGGGGCCACTGCTGCCTCTGAACAACCCGGTGCGTGCCGCCGAAGAACTCACCCTGCTCGACAACCTGACCGACGGACGCCTGGTCATGGGCTTCCTACGGGGCACTCCCAACGAGGATCAGGTGTACGGAGTCAACCCGGCCGAGGGCCGGGGCCGAATGCTGGAAGGCATGGACCTGATCCTCAAGGCGATGACGGAACCCGAACCCTTCGCCTGGGAAGGCCGGTACTACCGGTTCCGCACCGTGTCCGTATGGCCCCGCCCGGTCCAGCAACCCTTCCCGGCGGCGCTGGTTGCCACCCGCAGCGACGACGCCGTGCAGTACGCTGCACAGCACCGGCTGGGCTTGGGCGTGTCGTTCATCCCGGTCGATCAAACGAGTAGCATCACCGACAAATATTTCGAATGGTGCGACCAGGCCGGTTGGCATCCCCAGCCCGATCAACTGGTGTTTCGTGGCAGTATCTACCTGGCTGAAACCGACCGGCAGGCCCAGGATTGGTTCAACCAACAGACCGACGAAGGCCGCGCCCCGGGGATGGCGTTGCGCTCATCGGTGTCCCAGGTAATACAGACCACCCGGGCCGGCGGTACGGTGGACTACCGCAACGTCTTTGCCGGCAGTGCCAGCGGTGACATCGTGGGCGGCGCGCCCGGCCTTACCTTTGTCGGCGGCCCGGACACCGTGTTTGAGCAGATCAAGGCCTACCACGACCGCTGCGGCACTGGCGTGATCGACCTATTTTTCCAGCAGCCCAGCCTGACTCACAGCGACATCATGGCCGAAATAGACCTGTTCGGTCGCGAAGTCCTGCCGCGCCTGAAGGAACTGTAACCAGTGGATTCTGCCCAACTGCGCGACACGGTGGTGGTAATCAACGGGCTAACGGGCGCCTCGACTGCATTGCGGGACGGGTTGTCTGATCGGTGGATCGTACTGGAACCGCAGCTGGCCGGCTCGGGCATTAGCGCCGTCCACGAGTTCGAAGCGGCCATTGCAGGTTTGGCGCCGGAAAACTACGGAGTGGTGGGCATCTCAGCGGGCGCCGAGTTAGCCGTCCGCCATGCGCTTCGCGCCCCGGAACGGGTCGCCGTGCTGGTGCTGATTTCCCCGTTGACAGTGCGGCCAAACGCCGCCGGCGGAGAGGCTGAGTTGCATAACCAACTCGCCCAAATCCAGTGCCCTACGCTGGCGGTGTTCGGGCAGGAAGATCCGCTGGCAGCATCCGCCAGCGTTTACCGGGAGCGCATCTCCAACTGCAACATCGCTTTCGTGTACGATGCCGGTCACGACATCCCGGCGGAACGCCCGCAGGCTTTGCTCAACCTGGTGGCGGACTATCTCCAGCGCCGGGAGACATTCATCGTCCAGAACCGCAGCGGCCTCATCAGCCCTTAGAACACCGGCTAATCCCCGGCGCGGCTGGCCTGCTGTTGCTCTTGCAACTCGTCAATCTGCTCCCGGGTGCGGCCGTATATTTGCGGTACGTCCCAGCCCTGGAGACCGGCGTAGGTATCGATCTGTGATCGGTGATGCACCCCATGTTCCACCAGCATCATCAGCACGCGCCAGCCGCTCAGCGTCCCATCGGTGTCAATCATCCGGATGCGCCGGTTGAGCCATTCGGCCGGCGTGCCATCCAGCCGCCGTCGAAACTCGGCTGCTGATTCTTCCAGCGCCGGAACCCAGTCGGTTTGCGACGCCGTGCTGGGAACCGGCCAATCGTATAACCAGCCCTCGTTTCGATAGGCCCGGGCGAAGTACATCCGCGATTCGCAGATGTGATGGACGATCTGGGCGATGCTCCAGGCGTTTTCGCCCTCGCCCACCGGCGGCGCCCAGGATTCCGCCGGCGGCGGCAGTGCCGCAATGTCCCGCGTCGTCCGGCGGTGGATGGAGTCGAAATACCGGAGGAACTCTTGTGGGTCGGTCAGCATGGCCCGGCATCTCCTTGAGTTTCATTCCCTTCGCCGTTTCCCCGGCTCAGCAGTTCCCGCAGCCGTGCGACTTCCGCAAGGGCAGTGTCGCGCTCTTCGCGGGCAGCGTCGCGCTGGTCCTGCGCGGCAATGGCGGCAGCCTGTTCCGCCCGCCAGTTCCGTTGGTAGGTTCCGTCCGCCGGGTCGTACACCAACGGCCAGCCGTCATCCCAGCACAAGCTGATGCGCTGCAGGGGGCTGTACACTTTCAGAATTCCGTCGGGTTCACGGGTCGGCGGCAATTCCCGATACTCTCCCTCAACCAGTTCGCCGCCCCAGATCGGCTGCCCGTGGTACCTCCCTCCGGTAAGATCAAAGCGCCAGTATTCACGAATCCCGATGGCTGCGTAGATGCCCGGTTTGCGGTCGGTGTCCACCCTGGCGGTACTTTCCGAGGCGATCTCCAGGGCAAAGTCCGGTGGCTTCCCCACTTCCCAGGGCAGGTACAGCTTGCGGGGCGGGATGGCTTGAGCGTCCACGCCAAAAGCCAGATAGACGTCCGGCGAAACCCGCACGTTCAGGTCGCTCGGATCGTAGCAGATATAAGTCTCGCGGCTCAGGAACACGTCAGGGCGCTCGTTGAAGTCAGTAAAACGGGCGCGAAAAAGGCCCATTATCTCGTCCATCTCGTTAAGCTGTTCCATATCATCCGGCTTTGGCGACTTTACGTCAGGGTCAAAATCCAGGCCGGCATAGTCAATTTCACCCTGCCGACGGTAGGGCAGCATCGCGCCGCCGCGCGGTATTTTAGGAGTCGCCATCATCAACCTCCGGTCAATGCCTGTCGCTGGCATAGTGTAGAATCGGGCATCTGAAACTGCAAGCGAGGGCGCAGTTATGAAGTACGACGTAATCGTAGTGGGCGGCGGCTCGGCCGGCTCAGTCGTGGCCAGCCGGCTGTCCGAAGATCCCAACCGCTCGGTGTTGCTGCTGGAAGCCGGACAGGACTATCCCGACCCGGAGCGCCTGCCCGAAGTCGTTCGCAACGGGTACTCCAATGCGGGAGAGCAGCCCGGATCCCCGGTGTCGTGGTCACTGCGGGGCACCATCAACGACCAGCAGGGCGAGATCAACATCGCCCAGGGCAAGGTGATCGGCGGCTCCGGCTCCATCAACGGCCAAGTCTATCTGCGCGGTCTGCCCGAAGATTTTGACCGGTGGGCGTCCTTCGGCAACGAGGAATGGACTTATCTGAAAGTGCTGCCCTTCTTCCGGAAGGCCGAAACCGACCTGGATATACAGGACGACTTTCACGGCACGGAAGGTCCCATCCCCATTGTGCGACGGGAAAACCAACCCTGGCCCGACGTGCAAAAAGCCTTCCACGCCGCTGCTTTGGAGCGCGGATACGCGACGAACCCCGACCTGAACGGCCCAGAGTCTGCCGGCATCGGCGCTATTCCCATGAACAACCAGGCCGGCGTGCGGATGAGCACCGCCATCACCCATTTGAACCCGGTACGCCACCGGCTCAATCTGACCGTCAAGGGCAACGTCTTCGTCCGCCGCGTTCTTTTTGACGGCGCCCGCGTTTCCGGAGTCGAGGCGGAGAGCGGCGGCGAAATCTTCGCCGTAGAAGCTGACCACGTGGTGCTAAGCGCCGGCGCGCTGAAATCTCCCCATATTCTGATGCTGTCGGGCATTGGCCCCCGCGAACAGCTGGAGACCTTCGGAATATCGGTCATCCACGAATCGCCCGGCGTAGGTCAAAATCTGTTCAATCATCCCATGGGCAACGTGAGCTTCCAGGTCAAAGACCAGGTTGAGCTCCACGCCAATGCCGGCGCGCTGCGCTTCGGCCTGCGCGTGACGTCCACGCCCCCGTCCTATCCCAACGACGTGATGCTGCATACGTTGGGCGTGTTCAACGTAATGACCGGTGAGCATCTGCCCGACCGCACCGCTCGTATCGCCTGCGCCCTGGAACTTCCCGATGGCTCCGGTTGGGTCCGCCTGGCCTCCGCAGACCCGACGGTGCAGCCGGAGATCAACTACCGTTATTTCCACAACGAGAACGATATGCGCCGGATGCGGGACGCCGTGCGCCTGGCCGCCGACATGCTGGAATCGGAATCCTACGCGGACGTGATGGAGTATCGCACCGCTCCAACCGATGAGGTCCTGGCGGATGACAGCGCGCTGGACGCCTGGATCCGGCAGACCGTCGGCACGTCGCGTCACGTATCCGGCACTTGCCGAATCGGGCCGGACGCCGACCCCATGGCCGTAACCGATCAGCAGTGCCGGGTGCGCGGCGTCCGTGGCCTATGGGTGGCCGACTCTTCGATCATGCCCCAGGTAACCCGCGCCAACACCAACGCCACCGCCATCATGATCGGCGAACGTGTCGCTGACTGGATAGCTGCCAATTGACTCCGTTCTGTAGGGGCGAATGATTATTCGCCCCTACAGTTATGCAGATTCACCGACACCGGATCTCATCTAACTCGCCGGCTGTACCAATTCAATGAGCACGTCGTCCGGTCCTTCGATGTAGGACAACCGGGACCCGGTGGGCGTGTCCGTGATGGGCAGTACGACGCGAATTCCCTCGGCGGTCAGCCGTTCCATCTCCGCCTCAAGGTCCTCCACGTCGAAGCCAAAATGCTCCAGGCCCAACCGGTTCAGTTCGGCAACGCTGCGTTCGTCCGATGATCCCGGGGGCTTGGACGATACGTTGAGCCGGCACTGCCCGCCCATCTCCATTCCGATGGTGATGGTGTTCGGCATCACCGTCCGTTCCGAGACGATGCGGGCGTTGAAAAACTTTTCGTACCACGCCGCCGTGGCGTGAGGGTCCGCGGCGCGGATGTGTACGTGGTTGATCCGGTATTCCATAGGAAGTCTCCTCCACAGGTTTCAGGGGATCCTGGAGTTGGTCTCCATTCCGCCGCAAATCCGCCTCACGCTAACTGTGTTCCCCCTCCGCGAGTTGGAAATAGATGCCGTGGGAACTGCTGGTTTCGATGCTGGCTGTCTTGTAGCCAAAGGGACTGGTGGACGGTCCGTCTCCCCGCATCGAGTTGCCCTTGGATTGCAGGTCGGCGAACAGCTGGTCGATGCCGTCCACGCCCCAGGCGACGTGCATGACCCCGGGGCCGCTTTCGCGGAGTTGCTGGGCCGTGGGCGTGTCGTCTCGCAGCGGCTCGAAAAAGTCCACCAAAGTTTCTCCAATCTGGTAAAGGATGGACTTGAAGCCCCGTTCGGTGAATTCGTCGGCGCGGATGGGCGTGAGGCCGAAATTGTTCTCCAGGTACGCGGCCATGTCGCTGACGCTCTCCACAACGTAGGTTACGTGATGCACCTTGTTCAGCATGATGAACCTCCACACTGTTAGACTTGGTGTGAGCCTAATTGTTTTCGCCTTTGCGTTCAACCCTCAGGAGTGCCCAAGATGACCGAACCCAAGACCTTCGAACTGGGAGACGTTGACCTCCAGTGCGGCCTGCGCTTGCGTAACGCCCGCCTGGCGTACCAGACCTACGGCGAGTTGAATGACCGCCGGGACAACGCCATCGTGTTCCCCACTTTCTTCGGTTCCCAGCATCCCGCCAACGAACCAATGATCGGGCCGGGGATGGCGCTGGATCCGTCACGGTACTTCATCATCATCCCGAATCTGTTTGGCAACGGGCTGTCGTCGTCGCCCAGCAACACGCCGGCGCCCTACGACCGGGCCAGATTTCCCAAGGTCACTTACTACGACAACATCCGGTTCCAGCACCGCTTGGTGACCGAACAATTCGGTGTAGAACGCATCGCCCTGGTCTGCGGCTTTTCCATGGGCGCGCAACAGTCCTTCCACTGGGGGGCGTTGTTCCCCGAAATGGTGGAACGCATCGCGCCATGGTGCGGTTCGGCCCGCACGTCACGCCACAATTTCGTGTTTCTGGAGGGGGTGAAAGCCGCTCTCTGCGCCGACGATGCCTGGAACAACGGCTGGTACGACATCCAACCCTGGAAAGGTCTCCGGGCCATGTCCAGAGTGTACGCCGGTTGGGCGCCGTCCCAGGCGTTCTATCGGGAGAAGGTGTATCTCGACCTCGGACACTCCTCGCTGGAAGACTACCTCATCACGTCCTGGGAGGGCAGGTATCTTCAGCAGGACGCCAACAACATCCTGTCAATGATCGCCACCTGGCAGGCCGGCGACATCAGCGACAACCCACTTTACGGAGGAGATTTCGAGAAAGCCCTAGGCGCGATCAAGGCCCGAGCTTTCGTCATGCCTTCCCAAACCGACCAATACTTCCCGCCGGAGGACAACGAAATTGAGGTTTCGCTGATGCCCAACGCCGAACTCCGCGTTATACCGACCATCTGGGGACATACCGGCGGCGGGCCAGGACGCAACCCTGTCGATACCGGGTTTATCGATGCCCAGTTGAAGGAACTGCTGGCGAGCTGATTGGTGCGTGTGTCAAACCCCGATGACGTAGTCAGTCCCGATGTGCCCGGCGTCTTCGAACGCGGCATACTCTTCAGCGGTGTAACCCAGCAATTCCCGATACACATACTCGTTGTCCTGTCCGAACATCACCGGGCCACGGCGTATGCTCAGCGGAGTTTCCGACATTTTGTACAGCGGGCCGGAGTAGAGGTGAGTTCCACAATCCTCCTGTGACGCCTCTTGAAAGAAGCCTCGGTCACGAATATGAGGATCGGCGAATGCGTCAGCCTGGTTCATCACCGCGCCGGCAGGGACGCCGCGCTGTTGCAGGATGTTCATGGCCGCTTCGGGACTTTGGGTACGCGTCCAGGCGGCGATGGCCGCGTCGATTTCGGGCTGACGACCGCGGCGAGCGGCGGCGTCCGCCAGCTCCGGGTCAGCGCCAAGATGTGTGGCTCCGATGACGTCGCACAAGGCATACCACTGCTCATCGTCGTACACCGTTATCACGACCCAACGGTCATCATTGTCTGGATGCGGAGCGCAGGGATAGCAGTTCTGCAAAGCGTAGGGGTGTCGGTTGCCCAGAGAGGCATGAGCGCGCCCGTTCATCCGATAGTCCAGATAGTATTCACCGAGGAAGGGAAAGACATTTTCAGCCTGACCCAACTCCACCAGCTGACCCTGGCCGGTCCGTTTGCGGTGGCGCAGCGCGGCCAGTACGGCGAAGGCGCCTTGCGCTCCGGCGGCGGCGTCGGACATCAGGACGGTGGTGTTGTAGGACGGGTCGGTGTCCTCGTAACCCCTCAGCATCGTGTGACCGACCACGCCCTCGATGTGTACGCCATGGGCGCGGTAATCCCGATAAGGCCCGGTGCTGCCGTAGGCCGGCATCCGCAACATGATGATGTCGTCTTTCACCGCTTTGAGAGACTCATAGGATATATCCAGTTTATCCATCGTCTCGGTGGGATTGTTTTCAATCAGCACATCGCTTACGGACACCAGGCGGTCAAAAATCTCCCGCCCGCCCGGATCCAGCAGATTGACCGTCATGCTCAGCTTGTTGCGAGCGTGGGAGTTGAACATCGGCGAGCGGTTGAACGGGCGTGACCCTGGCACGCGGCCGGGTGTCCCACCGGAATACAGTGGCAGGTTGTCAATCTCGGTTTGCGTCAGGCGTGGCGCCGCGCCGCGCGTCAGCGGAACGAAAGTCTTGGTCGATTCAACCCGGATCACCTCGGCACCCAAGTCGGCCAGGAAAGAACCGCAGTAAGGACCGGCCCAAACCACCGTGATCTCCAGGACGCGCAGACCTCGCAACGGCAGGCGGGGCATTCTAGGGTCTGTTGACACTTTCCGTCATACCTGCTCTTGCGCTCGTCATTCCCACTTCACCCTCGTCATTCCCGCGAAAGCGGGAATCCAGATCCGGCCCGAATAACATCGGCGGCTATAAAAGCGGCAATTTCCGATTCCGTATATCCCAACTCGCCCAAAACCTCTGTCGTGTGCTGGCCCAACAACGGCGCGGTTCGCCGGAGTTGCCACGGGGACTTGGTCATCATGAACGGCCGGCCGGGGTAACGCAATTCACCCACCGCCGGGTGCTCCTTTTCGACGAAAACCCCCCGGGAGTTGAAGGAAGGATCAACGTCCAGGTCCGCCATCGTATTGATCGGGCCGGACAACACACGATTTTCCTGAGCGGATTGCCAGGCTTCTGCCCGGTTACGTTCCAGGATCCACGGCAGAAAGTGTTCCGACTCGAACTCGTCCTGCATCGCCGGGTCGCCTTGGGCGGCCGGGTCCTGCCAACGTGGTTCGGACAGCTCCGGCGGATTGCCCAGCATGGCCACGGCGCGGGGGAAATACATCCGGCTCCCGTTGATTTGCAAATAGCCATCGCTGCACGGATACACGGCGTTGGGATACCCGCCGGAACCGCCCGACGCCGGCCGTCGGCTCAATTCGCCCGTGTATTGATGGGCCAGCAGCGCGCTCTGGCGGCGGTCCACCGAGCCAAGTTGCGTTTCCAGGATGGACACGTCGATGTGCTGCCCCGGAGGCGACGCTTCGCCGTCCCCCGGCCGGAACGAACCGGCCAGAATGGCGCCCATGGTGGCAACCGCGGCCACCGCCCCCGCTTGATACAGACCCACGTTGCCGCCTAACTTGAGCGGTTCGCGGTCCGCCAAGCCGGTGGAATGCATCTCACCGCCCATTCCGTAGAAGACGATCTCGGACCCGCGATAGTCCCGGTACGGACCGGTCTGTCCGAAGTTGGAGATACTGGTGTAGATAAGCGCCGGGTTTATGGCATGGATCCGGTCGAAACCGATGCCGAGACGGTCCGCCACTCCCGGGCGGAAGTTTTCCACGATAACTTCTGCCCACAAGGCAAGCCTGTTCGCGATGTCGAGGGCCTGACCCTGCTTGAGATCGATGACAACACTGCGCTTGTTGGTGTTGAGGTGCAGGAAAAGCGCGCTCTTTTCGGGATTTGGCTCGTCGCCGGGAAATGGCCCGATTTGCCGCGCCGGGTCGCCATCCGGCGGTCGCTCCACCTTGATAACGTCGGCGCCAAAGTCGGCCAGCAGTTTGGTGCAGTACGATCCGGAGACGTAGTGCGTGAAATCAAGGACTTTGAGGCCAGCCAACGCCCCGTCGGGCATAGTCATAATCGTGCCGTCCGCTTCAACCGTGTGCGATACAATTGCACAAATTATGCCCATGGTCAACTTGGCGAATCGTGCTCGCCGGGGTCCATAATATTAAGCATGACGGTCTTTGAATATTCCAAAATCCTGTCCTGTCCGCCGGACGAGGCTTGGGCGGCGGTGGCCGATTTCCCGTCGCGAAGGCTACACAGCAAGCGTTATCGCCGCGCCGATTTGCCCGATGGTCTGGAACCGGAACCCGGGCACCGCATTGACCTGCAAATCGGCCGGGACCGCTTCACGAGCCTGATCACCGTGGTGCAAAAGGGCGAAACGCTGTCACACCGAGCCTCGGGCCCAGGGTTCTGGGTCGGATTCTCTTACTACGTGCGGGAGTGCAGCGACGGCGACGAAGCTTACACCTCCGACGACCAGGGACACGCCTACGTAACAATCCGGGCCGAATACGGGGGCTGGCTCGGCTCCCTCATTGCCAGGTTGCGGCCGGGAGCGTGCCGGCGCTACGTCCTCGACGAGATGGACGCCGTATCTTCCGCCACCGAATCAATCAAGGCGGAGCCGGTGGCGGCATGACGCCGTCCACAACCCAGCTCCGGACCTAAAGGTAATCGCCATGCCGACCTCGGACAACGCCGCCGTTCCTCCCAGCGCCCCCCAGCGCCGGCACACAATTACGGTTCATGGAGACGAACGGATCGATCCATGGTACTGGCTCCGGGAGCAGGACGACCCAGCCACCATGGCGTACCTGCGCGCCGAAAACGCTCATACCGAATCGTTCCTGGAGCCCCTGAAAACGTTGCAGGAAGCCATTTACAACGAGATACGCGGGCGTATCAAAGAGGACGACAACACCGTTCCGGAGAAGGAGGACAATTTCTACTACTACGTCCGCTACGAGGAGGGCGGCCAGTATCCCATCTACTGCCGGAAGCAGGGTGGCGAGGATGGCCCGGAAACGGTTCTGCTGGACGTGAACCAACTCGCGGAAGGCCACGACTACACGCGCGTCGGCGCGTTTGAAAACAGCCCCGACCACCGATTGGTCGCCTACGGCGTGGACTTCGACGGCTCGGAGCAATTCACCATTCACGTGCTGAACCTGGAAACCGGCGAGACCCTGCCCGACACCATCCCGAATACCTACTACAGTCTGGAATGGGCCAATCCGCCTGCGGCGGGCACGTTCTACTACTCGGTGCTGGACGAGCACCACCGCCCGGTGAGCATCTACCGACACACCTTGGGGAACGACCCGGCCGACGACGAACTGGTCTATCATGAAGAGGACCCACGTTTTTTCGTCGGCGCCGGCAAATCCAACAGCGGCCGTTTCATCTATATCGTGGCCGGCGGCAACAATATGTCGGAGTGGCGTTTCCTGGACGCCAATGATCCTGGCGCCACGCCGGCTTTGATCGAACCGCGCCACACGGATTTTGAATACGACGTGGTTGACCACGGCGACCGATTTTTCATCCGGCACAACGGCAACGATGCCAAAGATTTCATGCTGTCCACCACCCCCGTAACCGCCGCGGCATGGGACAACTGGACCGAATTCATGCCCCACGAACCGGGAAGGCCATTGCTGGGCATCGACGCCTACCGAGAGCATCTGGTTGTCGCTTGCCGTCAAGACGGGCTCCCGCAGGTGATGGTCATGAGGCTGGACGATGGCGACGTTCACTTTATCGCCGGAGTGGATGAAGACGACTTCGCCATGTCGCCCCGGAGTGGCCGGGAGTTTGACACCAATTCCCTCCGGTTTGGCTACACTTCCTTGAAAACCCCCGCCGCGGTGTACGACTACGACATGGAGACGCGGGAGCGCGTCCTGCGCAAGCAACAGGAAATTCCCTCCGGTTACCATGGGGACCGGTACGAAACCCGGCGCGTCTGGGCCACGGCGCGCGACGGCACGCCGGTTCCGATCAGCCTGTTGATGCCGGCAGGAACTTCCATGGACGGCACGGCGCCGCTGTATCTCTACGGCTACGGCAGTTACGGATTGACCATGGATGCCAATTTCAGCATTTCGGCGCTGAGCCTGGTCAACCGAGGTTTCATTTATGCCATCGCGCACATTCGCGGCGGCATGGAAATGGGTTGGGACTGGTATGAAAACGGCAAACTCCTGAACAAGCGCAACACCTTCAACGACTACATCGACTGCGCCGAGCATCTCATCGCCGCCGGCTACACCTCCGCCGGCCGCATCGCCGCCGTCGGAGGCAGCGCCGGCGGGATGCTCATGGGCGCGGTGGTCAACGAGCGCCCCGACCTGTTCGGCTGCGTGGTGGCCCACGTGCCCTTTGTGGACGTCCTCAACACCATGCTGGACGACACGCTGCCCCTGACCACCATGGAGTACAACGAATGGGGCAACCCCAACGACGCCGAGTATTACCGCTACATACGAACTTATTCCCCCTACGACAACGTTCGCGCGCAAGACTATCCGCCCATGTTCGTCACCGGCGGAATCAGCGACCCCCGCGTAACCTATTGGGAGCCGGCCAAGTGGGTGGCCAAGCTCCGCTGGTTGCGGACCAACGACAACCTGCTGCTCCTCAAGATCCACATGGATTCCGGCCACGCCGGCGCGTCCGGCCGGTTCGAGCGCATCCGCGAGATCGCCGAGGAGTACGCCTTCGTCCTGAACGCCTTCGGGATAGCGGAGTGAATACCGCCCAATCCGTCATTCTTGGGATGGCGGAGTGAATACCGCCCAATCCGTCATTCTTGGGATGGCGGAGTGAATACCGCCCAATCCGTCATTCTTGGGATGGCGGAGTGAATACCACCTAACCCGTCATTCCGGCGAAAGCCGGAATCCGGGGTCGTCACGCCGTTACAGTCCGATAAACCGCCGCGCGTTTTCACCCAGAATCCCCTCCACTTGTTCCGAGGTCAAAGGCAAAGACGCCAGGTATTCCGACTCAGCGCCCATGTCAACCAGCGGATAGTCGGTGCCAAAGCAGACCTTGTGCGCCCCATGCTTGCCGATTATCGTGGTCAGCGTGTCGGCGGTCAGTTCCCGGATCGACGGCGGCCAGGTGGTGTCCACCAGCACGTTCTCGTGGCCCATCAGCGCCCGCTCCGCCTCGTCCAGCATATAGAACCCGCCCAGGTGCAGGGCGATCACCTTCAGCTTGGGAAACTGACGGACGACATTGGCAATTCGTTCCGGCGCAGCGTACAGCGGCGCGTCCGCCCCCTGGTGCGGCAGCCGCCCGGCGTGAATGGCCAGCGTCATATCGTCGCCCAGTTCCTCATAAACCGGAAACCACTGCGGATCGTCGGGATAGAAGCCGTTGATCACCGGGTGCATCTTGATACCCTTGACCCCGTGCTCCCGCAGGTAGCGTATCTCGCCGGCCTTGTCCGCCAAATCGGGATGCACTGCGCCAAAGGGAAGCAGATTATCGTCCGCTATGGAAATGAGCCAATCATTGGCTCGCCGCACCTGGTCGGCCCGCGCCGCCACCCCCAGCACGACGGACTTGTCCACGCCGGCCGCCGCCATGTGCGCCTTGATGCCGCTCACCGTATTGGCGGCAATCGGCGTAAAGCCCAGGTCGGCTTCCATATTCTCGGCCACCGCATCGGCGATACGGTCGGGCCAAACGTGGGTGTGAACGTCGATGCGCATAGAGACCCTCCTTTACTCCATGCTATTATATTGCGTGGCCCCCACTCCAATTCACCGCGCCCGACTACCGTGAAAACATAATCCTCGTCTGGCGAGGCATTCTATGACGACCAAGTTCACCGCGCCGACCCTCTCGCTTGGGGATCAGTTCCCGGAACTGCCGCCCAGGGACGATATGCTGAACGTCATTTACCTCCACGAGCCGGGCCACGTGCCGGCCCTGCGTCGGCGCTACGGGAATTTTGATACTACCATCGTCGCCAGTGAAATTCCCATCGGCTGGAATACCAGCCAGCGAGAGGGGCTGCAACAACCGGACCTGTTCATCGCCTTTGGGGTTGACCGGGCGGCCATTATCGCCCGCAAGGGTTACGACATCTCAGTATGGGGCAAAGCGCCGGAGTTCGTTCTGGAAATAGCATCGGAGAATACGGCGCAGAACGACGAACGGAGCAAGCGGGAAGGCTACGCGAATTTCGAGGTGCTGGAATACTGGCGATTCGACCATACCGGCGGAGAACTCTACGCGGCGGGGCTGGCGGGCGACCGGTTGGCCAACGGTGTGTACCAGCCCATCACCATCCATAAGTGGGATGATGACCGGTATTGGGGACACAGCGAGGCGTTGAACCTGGACGTGTGCTGGGAGTACGGCCAGCTGCGCTTTTACGACCCGGTGGCCCAGCGTTACCTGCCCACCTATGACGATGAAGCCGATGGGCGTATCGCCGCCGAAGCCCAGCGGGATACCGAACGAGACGCCCGTGTGGCTGCCGAAAACCAGCGGGATACCGAACGAGACGCCCGTGTGGCTGCCGAAAACCAGCGGGATACCGAACGAGACGCCCGCCTCGCCGCCGAAGCGCGGAATCAGGAACTGGAAGAAACGCTCAGCCGCTTGCAGGGCGCGTAGCCACCACGTCTTGATGGAATCTCATATGATCCGTGAAGCCATCTCATCGGCAACAGCCGGCCAATCCCTCTCCATGGCCGACGCCATCGAAGTAATGCGGGAGGTGATGGAGGGCGATGCCACCCCGGCCCAGTTGGGGGCCTACCTGACCGCATTGGCACTGAAAGGCGAAACACCCGAGGAAATCGCCGGTTTTGCCACCGTGATGCGGGAAAAATCCCTGCGGGTCAACGTGGACGGCAAGGCCATCGACACCTGCGGCACCGGCGGCGACCGCAAGGGGACCTTCAACATTTCAACCGCCGCCGCGTTCGTAGTCGCCGGCGCCGGACTCACCGTCGCCAAGCACGGCAACCGGGCCGCGTCGGGAGACTGCGGCAGCGCCGATGTGCTGGAGGCCCTGGGCGTCCGCATTGAGCTGCCACCGGACGCAGTTGAGCGTTGCCTGCGGGAAATCGGCATCGGGTTCATGTTCGCGCCGGCATACCACCCGGCCATGCGCTATGCCGCCCCGGTGCGCCGGGAAATCGGCATCCGCACCGTGTTCAACGTGCTGGGACCCTTGACTAACCCCGCTGGCGTCTCCTGCCAGCTCATCGGCGTGGGCTACCCGGAAGTGGGCGAAAAGATGGCCGCAGCGCTGCGCCTGTTCGGCGCTCACCACGCCATAATAGTGCATAGCGACGACGGTATGGACGAGTTATCCCTCGGCAGCGACACTCCCGGGTGGGAAGTGTTCGACGGGGAGATCCGGCCGTACCTGGTCCAGCCCCGCCAGTTGGGCCTGCCCCACGCCACGCCGGAGGACCTGCGCGGCGGCGACCCGGCGGCCAACGCCGCCACCATGCGCAGCATCCTGGCCGGCGCCACCGGCCCAATCCGCGACGCTGTAGTGCTGAACAGCGGCGCGGCGCTGGTTGCCGGTGATATGGCGAATACCCTGTTGGAAGGCATTGAGATGGCCGCCGCGTCCATCGCCAACGGGCAGGCGGCGGAAAAAATGGACGCCCTGGTGGCGTTGACCCGAGAATTATCGCCTGATTAATCATCCGTAGGGGCGAATAATCATTCGCCCCTACCTCGCAGATTGGGAGACAGCCCAATGGCAAGCATTCTGGACCAAATCGTTGCCAAAAAGCGGGAGGAACTGACCGCGTCCGTGGCCGCCACGTCCTTGTCGGCTTTACAAGAGACCATTGCCAACCGACCGCCGGCATTGGACTTCGCCGGCGCCTTGCGCGGAGAGGGCATCAGCCTGATCGCCGAGGTCAAAAAGGCGTCACCTTCCAAGGGCCTGCTCCGCGAGGATTTCCACCCGACTGAACTGGCCGCCACCTACCACGGCAACGGAGCGGCTGCGATCTCGGTAATCACCGACAGCCACTTCCTGGGCGAGCCGGCCCATTTGACGGCGGTCAAGGAGAGCGGCGCGTCGGGCCATGCCCCGGTGCTGCGCAAGGACTTTCTCTTCGACCCCTACCAGATCTACGAAGCCCGCGCTATCGGCGCCGACACCTACCTCCTCATCGTGGACATTCTGTACCCGTCCCAATTGGCCGAACTTATAGATCTGGGGCGGACGCTGGGCATGACGCCCCTGGTGGAAACCCATGACGCCGGAGAGATTGCAACGGCGGTCGATGCCGGCGCCGAGATCATCGGCATCAACAACCGCGATCTGCACACATTCGTCACCGATCTGGCGACCACCGAATCGCTGGCTCCGCTCATACCGGCCGGTAAAATCATCGTCAGCGAGAGCGGAATCAGCACACCCGAGGATCTGGCGCGCCTCGAACCCCTGGGCGTCAACGCCGTGCTGGTGGGCGAAGCGCTGGTCACCGCCGACGATACGGCGGCCAAAGTGCGCTCCCTGACCGGCGTGCCGGCCCTTTTGGCAAGTTAGTCCCATGTCACGCACCACCGTGAAAATCTGCGGCGTCCGCCGGGCCGAAAACGCCCTGGTAGCCGCTGAAGCAGGGGCCGACTATTTCGGCATCGTTTTCGTACCGGGACGACGACGACGCGTTGAGCCATCGGCAGCCCGCCTGATCACCGACCGGTTGCGCGCCGTTGGGCCGGAAGCTCCTCGTTCCGTAGGTCTCTTCGGCGACCAGCCGCTGGAAGAGGTGTTGGACACCATCGCCATCGCCGGCCTGGATGTTGTCCAACTGTGCGGAGAAGAAGCAGTGGAGTACTGCCGCGCAGTGGGAGACCATGCCCGCGTGATCAAGGTGCTGCACGTTGCAAACGACGCCCCTATCGCCGAGATAAGCAATCTCATCGACGCCTATGCCGCTGCTGGATGCACGGTGACGCTGGACAGTCAGGTCGCCGGACTGCACGGTGGCACCGGAGAATCCTTCGACTGGAGCATCGCGGCGCAACTGGCATCCTCGGGCCGGAGTTTCATGCTGGCCGGTGGTCTGACACCCGACAATGTGAGTCAGGCCGTATCCCTGGTTAAGCCGTGGGGAGTGGACGTGTCCAGCGGCGTGGAAACTGATGGCGAACAAGATGCGGACAAAATCCGGCGCTTCGTCACCAACGCAAGACACGGTGGTAATCAGAGATCGTCATTCCGGCTTTCGCCGGAATCCAGATAGGTTGGGGTGATACGACTATGGCAACTACAGCGCAGACGACACTCCCCGATGAACGCGGACGTTTCGGTGATTTCGGCGGCAAGTTCGTTCCCGAAACGGTCATGGCTGCCCTCACCGAGTTGGAGGATTCCTATCGCGCCGTCCAGGATGACGCGAGTTTCGCCGAGCAACTGGATCATCTGATGCGAAACTACGCCGGCCGTCCCACCGCGCTGTACTACGCCGAGAACCTGAGCCGTCAATGCGGCGGAGCGCGCATCTACCTGAAGCGGGAGGATCTGGCCCACACCGGCGCTCATAAAATCAACAACGCCCTGGGCCAGTGCCTGCTGGCCCAACGCATGGGCAAGCAGCGCATCATCGCCGAAACCGGCGCCGGCCAGCACGGCGTCGCCACTGCTACCGTCTGCGCCATGCTGGGGTTGCAGTGCATCGTTTACATGGGCGTCGAGGACACGGTGCGCCAGGCCCTCAACGTGTACCGGATGCGCCTGCTGGGAGCGGAAGTCATCGCCGTCGAATCAGGCACCCGGACTCTCAAAGACGCCATCAACGAGGCCATCCGGGACTGGGTGACCAACGTGGAGACCACCCACTACCTCATTGGCAGCGTCGTGGGGCCGCACCCGTATCCCATGCTGGTGCGCGACTTCCAGTCGGTCATCGGTAGGGAAGCCCGCCAGCAAATCCTGGACGCCGAAGGACGCCTGCCCGACGTGGTTTCCGCCTGCGTCGGCGGCGGCAGCAACGCCATTGGCACTTTCTACGAATTTATCGGCGACGCCGGCGTGAGGTTGGTGGGAGTGGAGGCCGCCGGCGAAGGGGTGGAAACGGGACGCCATTCGGCAACCCTGTCCGCCGGACGGCCCGGCGTCTTGCACGGCTCTATGTCCTACTTGTTGCAGGACGAGCACGGTCAAATCCAGGAAGCCCATAGCATCTCGGCGGGCTTGGACTATCCCGGCGTGGGGCCGGAACACAGCTGGTTGAAGGCCACCGGCCGCGCCGAATACCTGGCCGTAACTGACGATGAGGCTTTGGAGGGATTCCGCCTCCTTTGCCGAACCGAGGGCATCATCCCCGCTCTTGAATCGGCCCACGCCATCTACCACGTCAGCCGAATGGCCGCCGATATGCCGTCCGACTGCATCATCCTCGTCTGCCTCAGCGGTCGGGGCGACAAGGACGTGCCATCCATCGCCGAGCGGGAAGGCATCGGAGTTTAGCCTCGGCCTTGTATCTAGCCCGTCATTCCGGCGAAAGCCGGAATCCAGACTCAATGCGCCCACGTCTCTTCATGCTGCTGGCGCTGCCGCTGTTAGCCATCGTCCTTGTGCTGGCGTGTGATTCCGGCGTCAGGACCGTGCAAACCGTTCAGCGGGTGGCGGATGAAGTAGCCACGCTGGCTGCCCCGGAGGGGTCACCGTCAGGCGAAAATTCCGACGCGGCGCGGCCCCTTTCCCCGGACGTGGCAGAGGTAATTGCCACGCTCAACGCGTTGCCAGTGGCGGAGCGCGGCGGTGATGTCGAATACAACCGAAGGGATTGGCGGCACTGGGTTGACGCCGACCAGGATTGCCAGGACGCGCGTGCTGAGGTATTGATCGAGGAAAGCCGGGCCGCCGTGTCCTTTGCAACCGATGAGGGATGTCAGGTCACTGGCGGCGAATGGCTCGGCCCCTGGAGCGGCGAGGTGTTCACCGACGCCGGCGACGTTGACATTGACCATCACGTACCTCTCGGTCACGCCCATGAATCCGGCGGATGGCGTTGGGACGCCGACCGCAAGCGCAAATACGCCAACGACCTGGCGAACCCGCCCAGTCTCCAGGTGACCAGCGCCTCGGTCAATCGGTCCAAAGGCAAGAAGCCTCCCGACGCCTGGCGCCCCGAGAACCGCGCCGGCTGGTGCCGCTACGCCGCTGATTGGATTGACGTGAAAGCCCGCTGGCAGTTAACCGTTACTCAGGCTGAAATTTCCGCACTGGAAGACATGCTCGACAACTGTAACGACGATGACTCCTGGGGCTTGTCGGGCGGCAGGGCAATCGCGTCTTATCCGAGGAGCACTTTGAGCAGGTAGTCCTCGTCCCATCCGGCGTTGAGGCGTTTGCCCTGGATGCCCACTTTCAGGGTTTTCTCGTTCTTCAACAGGTTGTGTCCGATCTGCCGCAGCGTGTTGATGTTCTGTGGGCCATTGTCCTTGCGCACTCGGCACTGATCTTCCCGAAAGGTCACGTCAAGGGTCCAGTGCAACGAGTTTTCGATGCTCCAGTGGCTTCTGATGGCAGCCAGCAGTTGTTCTGCCGAGGCCGCCAGACTGCTGATGTAGTAGCGGGGTTGGCTGGTTGATCCTTCTGTGGTTTGACGATGGCCCACCACCCTGACGGCGGCTTTCAGTTGCGGCCATTGCCCTTGGGGGTCCAGATAGTCCAGACAGTCTTGATCGGTGATGACCCAGCATTCCCGACGTTCCAGCCGTCCATGCCCTTTCTCCACGGTTTCCGTGTGGTCATAGGACACCCCGTCAAAACCCAGCGCCTCGGCCCCTTCGAACAGGTCGCGGATGCCCTCGTGCAGTTGCCCTTGGTTCTCCTTCACCGTCAGCACGTAGTCGGCGCCGCCCTGGGTGATTTGCTGGGCGATCTCCCGCTGGCAGCCCATAGCATCGATAGTTACGATGCAACCGTGCAACTCCAACATCTCCAACAGTTGGGGAATGGCGGTGATCTCGTTGGATTTCTCCTCGGTTTTGACCTGACCCAAGGTCAGGGCGTTCTGCGTGGCCCAAGCGCTGACCATGTGGATGGCGCCCTTATTCCCAGCGCGGTCGTAGGACCGTCGGGCTGTCTTACCGTCAATGGCCACTACCTCGCCGGGCAATAACTGGGCGATGGCCTGGGTCCAGGAGATGAAGCAGTCCTGCAACTGCACTGGGTCCAGCCGAGCGAAGACATCCCCGAAGGTATCATGGGACGGGATGCCGCCAGGCAGTTCCAAGAAGGATTGAAACCAGGCCAGCTTGCTCCTGCCGAAGAGCTCGATATGGACCCAAGAATCGGCGCCGCAGATGGTGGCGCAGATCGCAATAGCAATGATGTCCACCAGTTTATGGCGTCGGGTGCGTTCTACCCGTGGGTCGTCAAGGTCAGCGAAATGATCGAGAATAGTTGCCTTGGGTGGTTGCGCCATGTCCGCCTGCCTCCGCGACCCTCAATATATCCTCCGACATTAACACATTTCTAAAAATCTCATTAAGACGCGATTGCCCTGTGTCGGGAGGCCCAAATAAGTAAGGAATCGTCGCGTCTATGCTATAATCGCGTCCGCCTATAGACATAATTCTCGCCCCGAAACATTTGCGAATTTCGGGTGTTGCAATGCAAGGAGGCTTACGATGGAGCTGGGACTGGACGGCAAGGTAGCGATTGTAACCGGCGGCAGCGACGGCATCGGCAAAGCTGCCGCCTTGCGCATGGCCGGTGAGGGCGCCAACGTCATCATCGTGGCGCGCCGGCAGGATGTATTGGACGCGGCGGCCGCTGAAATCCGTACCGCCACCGAGGGCGAGGTCCTCCCCATATCCGCCGACGTCACCGACAAGGGCACGGCGGCCCTCGTGGTCAACACCGCAGTGGAGCGATACGGGCGTGTTGACATTCTGGTGAACAACGCCGGCACCTCCATGGCCAAAGGGTTCGAGGACGTGAGCGACGACGATTGGGAGTTCGACTTCGAGCTGAAGGTGTGGGGCGCGGTGCGTCTGATCCGGGCCTCCATCCCCGAAATGCGCAAGGTCGGCGGCGGGCGCATCATCAACGTCACCAACCTGGGCGGGCGCACCCCCGGCGCCAATTCCATGCCCACGTCCATCTCCCGCGCCGCCGGCATCGCCATCACCAAGGGCCTGTCCAAGGACCTGGCTGCCGACAACATCCTGGTCAACACCGTGTGCATCGGTCTGATCAAGAGCGGCCAGCACCAACGCCGCTACGACGCCCGCATCGGCAACGAGCCGGATTTGGACCTTAACGATTTCTACGAGCAGTTGGCTGCCGGCCGCAGCGTACCCCTGGGCCGGGTCGGTGAAGGCGAAGAAGCCGGCGACGTGATCGCCTTCCTGGCTTCTGATCGGGCCAGTTACTTGACTGGAGTGGCCATCAACATCGACGGCGGCGCATCGGCGGTGGTGTAAGCGGACATCATAAACCCCCTCTCCCCTTTTGGGAGAGGGCAATTACTCGGCAAAACAAATGAAGCGGAGACCATCGTGATCGAATCATACCGAGACGAATTTGAAGCGCCCAACCGCCTGTTGCTGGGCGCGGGACCCTGCACCGTGCATCCCCGCGTGCTGCGTGCGATGACACAGCCGGTGGTGGGCCATCTCGATCCCGTCTTCTTCCAGGTGATGGACGAAGTATGCGAAATGCTGCGCCAGGTGTTCCACACCGGCAACCGGGTCACCATGCCCATTTCCGCCACCGGAACGGGAGCAATGGAAACCGCTTGCGTCAACGTCTTGGAGCGGGGCGACACTGCTATCGTGTGTCGCAACGGGTATTTCGGAGTTCGTCTCGCGGACATCGCCCAACGTTGCGGCGCGAACACGATCATGGTCGATTCTCCCTGGGGCAAACCCGCTGACCTGAACGCCCTGGAAGACGCGCTGAACGCCAACCCCGGCGCCAAGATGGTCGGGTTGGTCCACGCCGAAACCTCCACCGGCGCGATCACGCCGTTGCAGGATGCCATCGACCTGGCTCACCGACACGGCGCGTTGGTGGTGGCTGACGCCGTCACATCCCTGGGCAGCCACGACGTCCAGGTGGACGACTGGGACATCGACGTTTGCTACAGCGCCAGCCAGAAGTGCCTGGGCGCCCCTCCGGGCCTCGCTCCCATCAGCTTCGGCGAACGGGCTATGAACGTAATCGACCAGCGCGACACTTCCGTGGAGAGCTTCTACTTCAACTTGCAGGGCGTCGCCGAATACTGGAACGAGACCCAGCGCGTCTATCACCACACCAGTCCCATCACCATGATCTACGCCATGCGCGAATCGCTGCGCATGATGATGGAGGAGGGCATCACGGGACGCCACGACCGCCACGCCAAGGTAGCCGCCGGCCTCCGCGCCGGCCTGACCGCCATGGGCTTGGATCTCGCCACCGACCCGGACTATCAGCTCAACCCCATCACCGTGGTCAACGCGCCCGAGGGCACCGACGAGGCGGTGGTACGCTCCCGCCTGCTCAACGAGTTCGACATCGAGGTCAGCGGCGGCCTCGGCGAGTTCCGCGGCAAAGTCTGGCGCATCGGCATGATGGGCGAAGGCGCCCGCGAACGCAGCGTCCTGTCCGTCCTGTCTGCCCTGGAGGTCATCCTCGGTGACATGGGTTACGAAGTCGCCTACGGCGCCAGCGTGTCAGCCGCGCAGCGAAGTTTCGCCGCCCATAGCGGCAAAGACTAAACGCGGCTCAACGACAGGGGCCAAAGGATAAGGGGCGCAGATCGCGCCCCTTTTTCGTCAGTCCGACTGCAAGGTGGGTCCCGAGAATCAGGTCTGAGGTTGCGCTACTCCCGTTGATACGCCGCGTCCACAATCTCCACCACGTGCATCACCCGCACGTCGGCCCCAGCATTGCGCAAACCCTGCTCCAGTTGCGCAATGCACCCGGGATTCGCGGAAGCGATGATCTCGGCTCCGGTGTCAAGAGCATTGCCAATCTTGCGCCGCTGCAACCGTTGCGACATCGTCGGTTGTATCAGCGAGTAAAACCCCGCTGAGCCGCAACACAGCGAAGACTCCGCCATTTCGGTCAGTTGTAACCCGGGGATACTGCGCAACACTTGCCGCGGCGCGTCGGTGATGCGCTGCGCGTGGGCTAGGTGGCACGGGTCCTGCATCGTCACCTGCCACGGCAGCTCAGCCTTTGGCGGCTCCAAGGGCAGGCCGGCCAGAAACTCTGTGATGTCGCGGGTGTTGTCCGCAAACTCGCGGGCTGCGTCGGCGTAATCCGGGTCGTCACGAAGCAGGTCCCCGTATTCTTTCATGGATGAACCGCAACCCGCCGAAGCCGTCACCACAACGTCAACCCCCGCGTCGCGAAAAGCGTCGATATTTCGCCGGGCCATCCGACGGCCCAGCTCCAGATCACCGGCGTGGAGGTTCAACGCGCCGCAGCAGCCTTGCGCCGGCGGCACCGCCACGTCACAACCGTTGCGCTGCAACACTCGTACCGCCGCCCGCATCGCATCTCCCTGCATCAGCGGCATCACGCATCCTGACAGCAGGCCAACGGTTACGCGCCGCTCGCCTCGGGCGGGAAACACCTGTTGACGTGGGCTGAAAAACCGTCCCCCCATCACCGGCATCTGCGCCTCCATAGCAGCCAGGCCGCCGGGCAAGAAACGGAGCAGGCCCGACCGCCTCACCAGTCCCTGCATACCGGAACGCTGGTACAGACGCATCAAGTGGCCGGCGACCCGCAGCCTCCGGTTGTGGGGCAGCGCCGCCCGCAGGAAAAGGCGCGACAGCCGGCTCAATTCCGGGCTTTCCAGGCCGTTTTCCTGAACCTGCGCCCGCGTGTGTTCCATCAACCGGCCGTAGGGAACGCCGGAGGGACACACCGCCTCGCAGGCCCGGCATTGCAGGCACAGTTCCCAGTGGGACACCAAACGGTCGCTGATGCCCGTCCGTCCCTCGTGGACCGCTTTCATCAGCGCGATGCGCCCCCGCGGCGATTCGGTTTCCAGCCGAGTCTCCACGTAGGTCGGGCAAGCGCTCAGGCAGAGGCCGCAGTGTACGCAGCGGTACAGGTCAGCCTCGGCGGGAGCGTCGGCTCCCTCAAACCCCGGGCCGTCATTCAAGGATCCGTCGAAGGGCGCTCCGTATGGGAAACCGTGTCCCGCGTCTATCCCGCCGCCGGCGTGGAAGGGAGTCTCTGTTTGGTGATCCGCGCGCTCAATCATCACAATCCCCCGATAAAACGGCCCGGGTTCAGCACGTTTTCCGGGTCAAACTGCTGCTTGATGCGGCGCATTATATTCATTCCCGACGGTTGTTCTCCCCATACGTCAATGTGGCCTTTGACCGGCGCGGGGCAACGTTCCGCGATGGCGTCTCCGCCCAGAGCTATGGCGGCAGCCTGTATTTTACGCAAATCGGCGGCGATTTGAACCGGGTCGGCATCGGCGAAATCATCCCACCACAGCAGCCGACCGCCGCCGAAACCAACGTCGGCGACGATGCCAGGTGGAAGTGCATCGCCCAACTTGGTGTCCGTGAAGCCCATCAACTTATCCAACGCCGACGGCGGCGCGTTGACCTGCATGCAAACCGTCGGAGGGTTTGCCGTATCGGACGGCAAGTCCGTCAGAGCTTCAACGAGGCTGACGGCTTCCGGTCCGCTCGCCGTTTCAATCTCATCGGCGACGCCTCTCCAAAGCGCGGTGGTATCGCCAACCCTCCGGTTCACCGAGGCCGGTCTTCCCCCAACCACCGCCATGGCAACCACTTTGGACCCATCACCAGCAAAGGTCGGGACCAGGTGAGAAATCGCTTTACCAGTGAGCAACTGCAGCCCGAGGGGGGCATAATATTGGGATTGCAAGTCCTGACCGGCCCGGGCCGCTGCAACGGCGTTGGAAAATGACGCGACCACAACGGCCCAATTGCCCGGCGCTGGCGCCAACTTGAAAGTCGCCTCGGTTATCACCGCCAAGGTGCCCAGGGAACCCGTGTACAGCCGATTGAGGTCGTATCCGGTGACATTTTTGACTACCTTGCCGCCAGCCTTGCTGGGTGTGCCGTCCGGGCCGACCACGTTGATCCCGATTAGCCAGTCCCGAGGTAGCCCATAGGCGGCCCGCAGCGGACCGCTGACGCCCGTCGCCAGCGTCCCGCCTACCGTGGCCCGGTCGGCTAGCGGCGCGCTGATCGGAACGTGTTTCCCATCCTGCGCCAACGCCGCATCCAATTGGGCGATGGTCACGCCCGCCTCTACGCTGACCGTAAGGTCCGCCGGCTGAAAATCCACCAGCCGGTTCAATCGCGTCAGATCAAGGGCGATCCCGGGTCGAGTCGGTAGATTGCCCAGTTGAGTAAACGTCCGCCCACCGGACGGATACACCGCCACTCCAGACCGATACGCCCATGCCAACACAGTGGACACATCATCGGCATCAGCGGGTCGAACGGCAGCTACCGGCAAATAGACATCTATTGCGTAAGACGGGAGATACGTGGGATCGACCACTGCGTCACGGCCCACGATGTCGCGCAACCGCGACACAATAGAGGTTGATAATGTCATAACGTCCGGGCCCCGACGTACACTAGGCCAGCCACAGCACCGTGCCTAGGCATACATCCCGGCGGTGTGCGCCGCCGGGTGCGCCGCCGGCCGCCAGTAACTCCCGTCGGGGAAAATCTTGCCCGGATTCAGGCGATTCTGGGGCGCGAAAGCCTCCCGCACCCGTTGCATCGCCGCCATGTCCGCATCGGTGTACACCAGGGGCATGAATTCTTTCTTTTCCAACCCGATGCCGTGCTCGCCGCTCAGCGTGCCGCCCAGCAGCGCGCACTCCTCCATCAGCTCGGCGGCGGCGGCCATCGCGTTCTCCATGACCCCGGGTTCGCGGGCGTCGAACAGCATACACGGATGCAGGTTGCCGTCGCCGGCATGGAACACGTTGGCGATGGTGATGCCGTACCGTTCGCTGACCTCGGTTACTTTGCGCAGCATCTGCGTCAACCGCGTGCGCGGCACAACTCCGTCCACCAGATAGTAGTTGGGCGCGATGGTGCCAAAGGCGCCGAAGGCCGTCTTGCGTCCCAGCCACAAGCGCTCCCGCTCGGCGTCGTCCTCCGCCACGCGGACGTCAGCGGCCCCCGTATCCCACAGCGCCGCCTCCACCTCGCCGCTCAACTCGTCCACCTCTTCGTTGAGACCCTCCAGTTCGATGAGCAGCACGGCCCCCGCATCATTGGGGTAACCGGCATCGGTAACGTTCTGTACCGCCTTGATGCTGAGGGCATCGATCATTTCCAACGCTGCCGGGACAATGCCGTGACCAATCACGGCGGATACGGCGGTACACGCCGAATCGATGTCGGGAAAAATGCCCAGGAACGTGCGCACCGTTTCCGGCAAGGGCAGCAACCGCACCAGTATTTTCGTCGCAATTCCAAAGGTGCCTTCCGAGCCGACGAACGCGCCGCGCAGATCGTAACCCACCGCCTCCCGTGCCATGCTGCCCAGATGCACCACTTCGCCGTCCTCCAGCACTACCTCCATACCGATCACATGATTGGTGGTGGCTCCGTAGGCCAGGCAGTGCGGGCCCCCAGCGTTCTCCGCAATGTTCCCGCCTAGGCTGCACGCCCGTTGGCTAGACGGGTCCGGCGCATAACGCATCCCGAATTGCCGCACGTGGTTGTCCAGATCAAGGTTGATGACGCCGGGCTCCACCAGCGCCGTGCGGTTCACCATATCTACGTCAATGATGCGGTTCATCCGCGGGAAGGCCATCTGCAGCCCCTCCGGTGGCGTGATGGCGCCGCCACTGAGCCCGGTTCCGCTGCCCCGCCCGACCACGGTAACGCCGGCCTCGTATGCCAGTGTCATTACCCTGCTGACTTCATCAGTGTCAGCCGGCAAAACGACCGCCCGAGGCATCGAGCGGTCAACTGAGCCGTCGTACTCATAGACCAGCAGGTCTTCCCGGTGATCGATTACATAATCGTCACCGACGACGGCACGAATTTGGGTTAGCAGGTCAACTTGCGACAACGTCCGATCACTCCTTCCGCCGCTGGTAAACCTGTATCCGGTGGCGGTTGGCCTCCACGACAAACAGCCGCTCCTCCGGATCCAGCCGCAACGACACCGGGCCCCAGAAATACGGCTCGGATTGGGCCGAGATGAGATACGGGGTATCAAGGTGATCGGGCAGGTCGGGGGTCAGGTTCGCCATTTGCCGGGTGTTGTATTCGTCCGGATTCACGTTCATGAAGTCCTGTGCCCATTTCGACAATGTAGCCTGTCCCCGCAGAGCCTGGACAAAATTCCCGTCAGGATCCAGCAGTTGAATCCGCTCGTTCCCCCAGTCGGATACATAGATATGCCCGCCGGAGTCGACACAAACCGCCGAGGGACGGCTGAACTCCCCGTCGCCGGTGCCGGATGAACCGAACGTCGCCAGATGCTGGCCGTCGGCGGTAAACTTCTGAACTCGGTCGTTGCGCCAGTCGGCAACGTAAACGTCTCCGCCCGCGTCCAGGCCAACGCCCCAGGGCATGTTGAACTGCCCCGGCCCGTCGCCGAGTTCACCCCAGCGGGTTACGGGTTCGCCATCCGAGGTGAATACCTGCACCCGGTGGTTATACTGCTCCGCCACGTACACGTTGCCGTTGGGCGCCACCGAGACGCCGGCCGGCCCGTTGAGTTGCCCGGCACCATCGCCTTTCTCGCCCCACATCCTGATGAACTCACCCTGGGTGTCGAACGCGGTCACCCGGTGCAGATGCTCGTCGGTGACGTAGATGCGCTGGTCGGCGCTGATGGCCATGCCGATGGGCAGCGTCCACTGGCCCTCGCCGCGACCGGTGCCCTTGCTGAACTCGCCTAGATATTCCTCATCCCAATTCAGCACGCCGATGCGAATCAGAGCGGTGCGGGCGGCGTCGGCGTGGTTGAGCACCAGGATGCGCCCGTCATTGGTGAAGGCGCAATCGTAAGGGTTGATGAAACCCCGCCCGCTCTGGTTGGTGGTGATGCCGATGGTTTTGACGTACTCGATCGGACCAGCGCTGACTATTGTTTCGGTAGCCATGACCTTATCTCCTATGGAAGTCAGTCCTGTAGATTCCACCTTGGGCTGTTCGGTCCAGGCCAATGTTCTAGAGCAAGGTCAACAACGGTCCGAGCTCTACTCCAAATGGCCTCCTCATACCACTCATCGGCGGTGCCAATACCCGTTAGCAATTGATTCATCAGCAATTGATGGCTCTGGACATCGCTCCTGATCAGTTCTTTCTTTCTTTGCCATTGCTGGTTGTCCAATTTCTTGTTCAAATCGCTCGTCACCAGAGTAAGATTACCTAATGTATGCACCACTTGGTTCCTACGCCTAGTGTCCTCTTGTTCTTCCTCTGGGCTAGTAGTCCAGTATGCGCTCCACTTTTGCGGCATGATGTGTTCAATAGAGAATACATTTTCGGGTAGTATCAGGCTCAATGACTTCTCGCTTTCAGCGATGCTTCTATTATGTCGTATTCTGAGTTGAATCTCCAACGCTTGCAAAATGGCCCGGGTTACCTTCGATGAGCTCCGATAAATGGAGTATTCTTCAATACTTTTAGCGAATCTTGCATCGTCTGGCCACTCTGACGGACGGCTATTGTATATTTTTCTTAAAAACTGGACGAAACGTTCAACTCTTGGCACACCGCCACGTGGTGTGATCTCGTAGATAATCTCTGACGTAAGAGTGGCAACCTCTATTTCCGTCGTACGTTTACCCGCCAAACGTCGCCGAGCCACAAAACTCGCCAATGCATCTAGTGCATTATGCGCCTCAGCGTCTCCATCTCTTTCGCCATATAGCGGCAATAATGACGCGATAAATACGGACGGGATAGTTCGCTTCAGAAACAGATAATTGTAATGCGCATTTTGCTCGACTTTTTTGTAACGGTTTGCCACTTGGGCTATATCACGGAGGATGACGTCTTGAGGGTTACGCATCCTGTTACCCTGCCGATCGGTGTTTTCTCTTCTCTCGATCAGACGCTTATATTCATTGTATATGCCATTTGCAGCGTTAGACGTGTATATCCCTTTAGCATCTTTAGCTGCGTAGGCATTTCTCGAAGCTGCCTCGTCCACTTGCTGACCTCTTTTCTGACTACGGAAGTTGATAAAATGACGCAATAGATTATCCGTGTGACTATGTTTCTGGTCTTCGTAGACTTCGTTGTCGACCGTATCCCAGAACGGATCGATATCCTCTTCAGTGAACCAAACGCCATGGCTCTCAAATGCTCGGTGCGGAGTCAACAATAGATTTTTTACACGTTGCCACAAGTCTAGGGATGTACCTCGGCTGTTTAATGTTTCGTAGATAACGTTTGCATCGTAATCGTCCCCCGACTCTATCACGACTACCGTGATAAGCCCTAACAACGTCTGACGGAGGGCGTCGCAGTAGCGTAAGATGTTAGGGTTAGGGGAAGGAGCTTCGCCTGATAGCGCAGCGGGTAGTTGATCCAGGGCCGATAGACGCAGTGGTCTGTCCGTCGTTCTGTTGCTAGCACTGGAACTGATTTGTGGTTGAATGTTCTGGTTCCTCTGGTTGGCGAGTTGTTCGTCTTTCTCTCGCGCCTCAGCCAGCCATGCGTCGATTTCGTACTTGAAATAATCATGGGCTTGAGCAATGAGGTTGTCGTTGTCTGGCGGAGCCAGACCGCTCATTATGTGGACGAAAGTTTCCCGGTCCGTGGTGGACGATTTGGACCAAACTTTGAAACGGTAGTCTTCATCGTTGTTCACCCAAGTATGTTCTGCATTGGCTATGTGCTCTTGTAACCGAGTAGCATTTCTCGTATCGAGTGGCCGTAGGCACTCACATGCCGCGTGAATTAGGAGTTGCAATGTGGTGAGTCGTTGCTGTCCATCGATGACCTCCAAAGACCGAACCATTCCGGCGGTGTCTTCATTCGGCGACTGTGGCGCTCTGGTAACAATGATGGGCCCTAGGAAATGTTTTTTGTTTTCAGACAACGACGCGACGACAGGATCCATGTAGGACTCAGCCGTGGCTTTAACATCTCCCCACAGCGGCTCCCATTGGCTGAATTGCTCCCAAACGTAATCGCGCTGATACTCTGGCATTTCATATCGGACTCGCAATCCGAATAGCGTTTCGAGATCCTTCAGTTCCACTTCCATGTCGGGTCTCCAAATGTGGATCGAAGATATCACGCATCTAGAGGATGATCTTGGCCCGGTTCGCAGAACTTTGCCGTAGCGCACCGCGAACCGGTACCGGTATCCGTATTATGCCAGTTGATACTCGCGGGTCGCCGTGAGAAGGCGCAGCAGGTTGGCGATGCGCTGCTCATCGGCCTCGGTCCGAGAACCGTCGCGGAGATCAGCTTCGCCCTGCTGGTTGGCGAAAGCGTGCAGCGACGTGTTGGTGGCCTCCGAGATTTCCAGCGGGCCTATCAGGTCCACGCAGGCGGCCACCTGTTGCTCCGGTGAGAGCGGGGCGTCGGCGTCACGCGCCATCCGGTCAATGATGGCCTTGACGCCGGGGTTGGCCGGATCGCCCAGTTCCTTGCCCACGAAGTTGACCCGTTCCACCAGCGCGCCGCTGTCGATCCACTCGGCGCCTTCGTGCCAGCCTTCCACGCTGGGCGGCTGGAAGATGCCTTGGCCCATGTACATAGTCTGGCGGGCCAGTTGATCGGCGCCGAAAGTCGGTTCCTGGTAGGTGCCGGCCATTCGGACCGCGCCCACCACCAGTTCCACCGGCCCCTTGACTCGGGCGAACCGGGCGTCTTCCGACTTGAAATAGTCGGAGTTGAAAAGCGTCCGCAGCACGGAACGGATTTCACAATCGGAGGACACGAAGGTCTCCATCATGTCGCCGATCACGGTCTCGCCGCCTTCGTCCACCTCGTCGGCGGCGAAATACTGGAACAGGCGGGTGCAGACGAACCGGGCCGTCGCTTCCTGCCGCACGATGATGTCGATGATGTCCTCACCGTTGAAGTTCCCGGTGTGACCCAGGAAAGTCTTTTCGCCATCGTCGTGGTCATAGTCGCGGTAGTTGAAGTGCCAGTTGATGCGGCTGTAGGGCCAGATGGAGTCGCGGCTGGCCCGGGTGGACATGTACTCGGCGTTGCCCAGCGTCCAGCCGGTGAAGGCCCGGGCGCATTCCTTGATGTCATCCTCGGTGTAGTTGCCGACCCCCATGGAGAAGAGCTCCAGCAACTCGCGTCCATAGTTTTCGTTGATGTTGTCCTTGTGGTTGTCGTGGTTGTCCAGCCAGATAATCATGGCCGGGTCCTTGGACAGCTCGACCAACATCGTGCGGAAGGAGCCCAGGGAGTGGCGGCGGAACGTGGTTATCTGGTTGACCAGCGCGTTGGCCTGGTTCAGCTTGGAGTAACCGGTCGCAAACAGGCCGTGCCAGAACAACGCCAGTTTCTCCTCCAGCTGGTTCTGGGTGGTTACCATCCGGTACATCCAGTAGGCGCCGGCGCTGTTGAGTTCGCGCATCTCCGCCATTTCGGAGTGGTAGCGGCGGATAACGTCATCGGGAATGACGTTGGCGTCGCCCGGGTTCAACAGGTCTTCGACCACGTTCTCATAGCCTTGTTCCACCAGCCGCTCCAGTTCGTCGCGGTTGGCGCCGAATCCGGCCCGTCGCATGAGATGCGCCATCAAGGCAATGTCGGCATTGCTCATAATTGCCTCCGCAAGTTTTCGATAATGGGGTTCTATTGTAGTAGGGGCGAATAATTATTCGCCCCTACGCTCGGCGGGCTAGCTGCGGATGAAGTCCCACTGCTCGAACCGGCCGTTGACGATATTTACGGGGTCCAGGCCCAACCACTGCTCCGCGATGGTGGAGTAGGTGGACCTGAAGTCGTTGTTCCAGTGCAGGTCGCCGTCCAGGTGGTCACGCTCGGCCAGCGACGGGTACTCGCCGTAGAAGCCGCCGACGACCTGGTTGCCGATGATGAAGGCCGTCCCGCCAGAACCGTGGTCGGTGCCGGAGCCGTTGTCCTTGATGCGGCGGCCGAATTCCGTCCAGATCAGCACAATGGCATCGTCGGACTTCCCGTGCTCTTCCAAGTCTGCCATGAAGTCGCTGACTGCGCCGGACACCTGGGTCCACAGGCCGCCGTGCACTTTGACCTCGTCGCCGTGCGTGTCGAAACTGCCGTGCTGGGTGTAATAGATGCGAGTGCCCAGATCGGCGGTCATCACCTGGGCCACGTTCTTCAGGGACTGGGCAATGGGATTGTCGGCGTACTCCACCGAGGAGGAATACTTGTCCGGTGCGGTGCGCAGGATGTCCGCCCCTTTCAACGCGTCCCGTCCGGTCTGCCCCAGGTAGTCCATCACCGCGTCCTGCAGCACTCCGCCGTACATCGAACCAAAGGCCTCCAGGCACAGCCCGCGGACGCGCTCTTCCTCAACATCAGGGAACAGCCCGTAGGTTTCCAGGTTTCCGACCGACGCCACCGGAACGCCGGGGGCGCCCATGGAACGCGGTAGCCCGCGCCCGAAGTTCACGCCGGTGATGACGTTTTGCCCAGAGGGATCGAGGTCACGTATTACGCGGCCCAGCCAGCCTTCGGTGGCCACCTTTTCCGGCTCGCAGGTGTGCCAGATATCCATACTGCGGAAGTGGGAACGAGTGGGGTTGTTGTAGCCGATGCCGTTGACGACGGCGACCTTGCCCTCGTCCCACAGCGCCTTGATGGGCGCCATGTTGGGGTTGAAGGCGAACCGCCCGTCAATAGGAATGACTTGGTCGGTGGGAATGCCGACGTTGGGCCGGAAGTCGTAGTAATGGCCATCAGCATACGGAATCACCGTGTTCAGCGGATCGTTGGCGCCGGTCAGCTGAATGATGACCAGATTCCGACTGTTGTTGGTGGTTGTCATCGCGAAAGGGCCTCCTTTCCAGGCGCGACAATATGCGCCAGCACAAATTTGGCTGATATTGGCAGTTTAAGGTTTGCGCCCCGGCGTGTCAACGAAAAACGAGGCTTGGCAGCAGTTCAGCCTGGGATCGCCAGTCGCCCCGGAATTGACAATCAATCTCCTTCCGCCATAATTGGATGGACCAATTTGACCTTGGCGGCTGTTGTTGTGACGCAGGGATCTCGACAAGTGTGGGTGCCTTCTGAGGAAGGTATCCGCAACGCTTTCAGCTGGTGCCGACGCTATCGGACTCCGACGGAGCTCATCGAATTCATGGCGACCATCGGCCCGATCGTGGGCGATCCTTTCATCGTTCGCCTTATCGCTACGTCAGTGTCCCAGATTGGCGGCATGAAGCCGCCGGAGCGCAAGATCAAGCATCTGGACGAGCTGATGAGCCAGGTCAATTTTCCGCCGGAAGTGGCTCGGGCCATAGAGCGCGTCGTGGACCGGGTGGTGGTTCCAAGAGAATTCTTCAAATTGGCCGACCAAATGGTGACGCCGCTGAATGACCTCACCCGTGCGGTTCGGGAAGCGTTGTTGCCCGCATCCGCCGAAGCCGCCCAAGCCGCCAGGCGACTTAGGACCTCAGCCCTTTCCCGGAAGTGTCACGAAGAGTTGATGGCTTCACTGATCGCCGTCCGGGATAATTTGGTGCATTCCATCAGTCACAACCTGGTGACGTACTCGTTGGCTCCCGATACTTCCCGACAGGAAATGCTCGACGGCGCCTTAAAGCTCTACCCGGAGTACTCGGCGCTGCTGGATATGTCCGCCAGAGCGTGCGGAATGGTCCTGCATCATCCGGAAAGCTGGCCGCCGGGCGAGGCTACCCGTATGCAGCTAATGGTCTTGCTGAACGAAGCCAAAGCCAGGGAAGAAACCGTGCAGGAAGCCCTTGACACGGACCAACCCGTCACGACGATGCGCAAGATGACGGCGTTCCTGGATGACCTGTTTATCGATTATTGCGAACGGACGATTGCTGCCGGCGCAAATGATTTAAGCACCCTCCCATTTTGGATCCGAGTGCATCAAAATACTCCCGTCCCCGATGACTGAACCGGTCAGTCGTCCGCGGGCAACCGGCCTGGGCCGAATTGTTGCGGGGACACCCCTTTGATACCGCTCAACCCATCGGCTATACTACCCGCCGCCCCAACGTTGGCCCTTGCCCCGAACCCCGGCCTTGGGTAACTCCCATCAAATCGGAGCTGCTGGCAAAATGGATTTCAATATCGCAGTACTCGGCGGAGACGGTATCGGCCCTGAGGTCACCGCCGAGGGCGTCAAAGCCTTGGCGGCAGTCGGAAGAGCTTTCGGACACAATTTCACCCTGGAATACGGTGACGTCGGCGGTATCTCCATCGACCGTCACGGCGCTCCGCTAACCGAAAACGTTCGTGATTTGGCGACATCAGCCGACGCCGTCCTGTTCGGAGCTGTCGGCGGCCCCAAGTGGGACGATCCCTCCGCGCCCACCCGTCCCGAAGACGGCCTCCTCGCCCTCCGCGCCCATCTCAACGTCTTCGCCAACATCCGCCCGGTCAAGGTCTATCCCGAGCTGACCGGTTCCAGCGTGCTGAAACCCCACGTCCTGGAGGGTGTCGATATGGTCGTGGTCCGGGAACTCACCGGCGGCTTGTACTACGCTCAGCCCAAGGGACGGACCGAAACGCCCCAGGGCATCGTCGGCGTGGACACCATGCGCTACTCCGAATCGGAGATCGAGCGGGTCCTCCGTGTGGGTTTTGAGCTGGCTCGCGGACGAAGGAGCAAACTTACCTCGGTTGACAAGGCCAACGTGCTGGAAACATCCCGGCTCTGGCGCGCCACCGCCACCAGGCTCGCCGACGAATACCCCGACGTCGAGCTGGAACACGCCTTGGTGGACGCCTGCGCCATGCAGATCGTCCTCCGGCCGGCGTCCTACGACGTAATCGTCGCTGAAAACACCTTCGGCGACATCCTCACCGACGAGGCGGCAATCCTGGCGGCCTCCATGGGGCTGTTGCCATCGGCCAGCCTGTCCGGCGTTCCCCAGGCTGGAGCCCGGACCCCGGGGTTCTACGAACCAATCCACGGCACCGCCCCCGACATCGCCGGACAGGGCATAGCCAATCCTTGCGGTTCCGTCCTCAGCGCAGCCATGATGCTCCGTTACTCCCTGGGACTCACCGAGGAAGCTGCGGCCATCGAGCGCGCCGTGCAAACGGTATTGGAATCCGGTTATCGCACCGCTGACATCGCCACCGCGGCTGATACCAGGACCGGCACGGTCCAAATGGGCGACCTGATCGCCAACGCCATCGGTTAGGGCGGTTCCAACCCCGTGCTGAACGTTCTATCCGGCGTCGGCCTTGCCTTCGCCGTTGTCGTTTTTCTGGCCAGCGCCGTGGCCGTGGTATTTTTGGGCACCTATCTCGCCAGATACGGCGATGCCCTCGCCTCGCTCACGGGTTTGGGCCGGATGTTCGTCGGCAGCATCCTGGTCGCGCTGGCGACTTCATTGCCGGAGGTGTCCAACAACATCACCGCGGTCCGCATCGACAACCCGCAGTTGGCCCTGGGCGACGTCCTCGGGTCCAATATGTTCAATATGCTGATCCTGGCGGTCGTCGCGTTGCTTTTTGGGGGTAAGCGGTTCGTGCAACGCGTCGCTCCGGAACAGGGTTATCTCATCGTCCTGGCGGCCCTGCTCACCGGTATGGCGGTTCTTTTCGCGCTCTTCAAGAGCGGCGTAAGCGTGTGGCAGGTTGGCATCTCCTCCATCATCGTCATCGTCGTATATCTGGTCGGGATGTGGTTCGTGTACCGCCGCCGACCCTCCACCGACGGGGAAGAAAGCGAAGAAGACGCCGGAATCACGCTGCGCCGCGCCTGGACAATGTTCATCCTGGTTTCCATAGGGGTCATCATTTCCGGGGTGCTGTTGGCCCAGAGCGTTGACCGGATTGCTCACATCACGGGAGTATCCTCCGGTGTTCTGGGCATTTTGGCGGTGGCACTGGTCACCAGTATGCCGGAAATCTCAGCGACGTTCGCGGCGGCGCGCTTGGGTGCCGCCGATCTCGGGTTCGCCGGGGTGTACGGCAGCTGCGTTTTCAACATAACCATCCTGGCCTACGCTGATTTCTTCTACCGCAAAGGCGTGGTCGTCAACAGCGCGGAGACCGAGCACTACATCGCCGGGGTCATCGCGATTGGGCTGATTGTCTGGGGAGGAATGATGCTCTGGGGCCGCAACCGCCTGCCTCAACCGATGATACTGAGCGGCTTATCCCTGATGCTGTTGACCACCGTCGCAGGATCTGTTTGGGTGGCGCTGCTGGGAGCGCCATCGCACTAGACCTGTCGTCAAATTGAGTTGCCAAACGTATCTGTTCAGATCTGCGGTGCCGTCGCAACTCAAAATCCGTCATACCGGCGAAAGCCGGTATCCAGGAATCTTTGACCTATTCACGTTGACTGATGCGCGGCGTTTCTGGATTCCTGCTTTCGCAGGAATGACGGGATAATTTGGCGACACGCACTAGATTTCCGCGCCGCCAAACCGGGCCAGTTCCACGAACCCCCCGGCTTCATCGCTCCAATCGAAAAGGGCCGCTTCCACCACCCGCTCTGCATCTATGCCCACCACCAGTTGTTGCACCGGGTACGCCGGGCCGTCTCCCCAGGGGCTGGTGGCAACGGTGCGGTCGGTATCCGAAAGGTATGCCCGACCGTTGGGGTGCGAATGGTAAACGATGCGGGCCGGAGTATCGGAATCGAGGCTCCCGTTCAATTCCAACAGGTCGGCTGAGTTCAATACGTAGGCCGTCTCGGCAGTTCGCTCCGCAGCGGTGGGATGCGCACCGCTGCTCTGATCGTTCACCGCCGGCCGAACGGCGTCAATGCCCCCACCCTGAGCCGGACCCGTGAGCCACCCGCAACACTCGGCCGGGAACGCTGCCCGCGCCTCCCGGTACACCGCCTCCAGAATCACGAGCGGAATTTCCAACGGTTCACCAAAATTGCCCATAAAACCCCCTTGTTACGAAAAACGTAACCTGATATGCTGTTTTCAACGCTGTCCTTTGATTTGCCGTAATGCTTCGGTAATGTGACGGCTGTAAAATGCAAACCAGAACCGGCCAGAGCCGTCGACAGGATGAAAAAATGCAAACCGTGACCCGCAAGTCGTTGAAACTCAAAGCATGTCCTCACTGCGGCGGCGATGTCTGCCGCATGAGGGATACCTTCGGAGTGTATCACCAGTGCGCCCAGTGCGGACGTGAAATCCGCCGAGTGGCGCCCAGCGCCGCACCGGCCACCACGATGGCCGCCATGGCCGTTACACCGAATCCAACCCGCGACCGCGAAAAGTTGGTGGTCTGACCAACAAACCGAGCACAAGGAACCGCAGGCGACGGCCTCGGACCTGGCTCCGAGGCCGTCGAAATTTAATCCACTGACCCAAATCCAACCGCGACCAACCGCGATCCAAATCCACGGCAACCATATCGAGACGATTAGCGACGCCCAACCGACGCGATGATTGACACCATCACTTCCGGCAAAGGAGACAGGATCATGGCAAGGAAGGTAAACAGCGAACGGTCTGTGTTCGGCGCGCGGCGCCGGCAGATGCACATGAGGGCTTGCCCCCACTGCGGCGGCGACGTGCGCCGGGTCAAGGACATTTACGGCGCGTATCTCCAATGCATCCAGTGCAGCCGGGAGATTGCCGCCGATCACCTGGCGGCTGTCGTCGGCGTGGGCGCCGTCACCACCCCGGCGCCCCATTCGGAGGAATTGCTCGTTGCGTAATCTCCCGGGATCCACGCCTTTGATCGCGGGGTCCGATGCCAGTCACCGGGCCCCGTGCCGATTCACTGGTTATCGGTAACGGCGCGGCATATTGTCGTTGCGATCCTTCACAAAGGCGGCGTACTCTCGTATCGCCTCTTCCTGTTTCGCCGTTTGGATCGATCCGGGGCGCAACTGCCGGATATAGGCGATGGCTTCGTCAGCATCCCAGCCGGTGTTGACCAGATACGACGCCAGGATGGTGCCGGTCCGCCCGATACCGGCCGCGCACGTAATCACCGTGGGTCGTTCCCATGTCTCAACCTGCTGTTCCACGAAGTTCACGATGCCATCGATTTGCTCTAGCGTCGGCGCTTCGAAATCCGGCACCGGCTCATACAGCTCTTCAAACCCCCAGGGCTCCCCGGAAATGGTCTGCTCCTCCATCCGCACGATGGCCATGATGTCGTTCCGTTCAAAGTAGATCAGGTGCCGCCGCTCCGTCGGGCCCATAGCCCCCGCCAACGCCCCGGGTAAGATCCAACTGAAATTGCGAAAACTGTCTTGCATGGAGAAGCTCCGATTGGTGGTCATTCATACGGCTGATCCATCAAGAGTTGGATAGTGGGTCTGGTATAGTATGTAACCGTACCCGGCCGGTGGCGCCGTCAACGTAGGAGTGCGAATGGAGTATAGCAACATTACTCTGTCTATGGGAGACCGCGTGGCGACGATCCGTCTCAACCGACCGGACGCCCTCAACGCCTTGAACCCCCAATTGCTGTCAGAGTTTTCCGACGCCGTGGCCGTGGCCGGCGCCGACGATACCGTCAAAGCGTTGGTCGTCCGGGGCGAGGGCCGGGGCTTCTGCGCCGGAGCCGATCTCCTGTATTTCGATCGGGTTTTCGACGATCTCTCACTTTTGCCCGACTACGTTCGCGACTTGAACGACGCATTGTGCGCGTTGGAAGCGGCGCCCATCCCCACCATAGCGGTGGTGCACGGTTACGCTCTGGCCGGCGGCCTGGAGATGATGATGGCTTGCGACATGGCCGTCGTCGCCGAAGACGCCCGCATCGGTGACCAGCACGCTAATTTCGGCCTCATACCCGGAGGCGGGTCAACCCAAAGGCTTCCCCGCCGGGTGGGTATGTCTCGAGCCATGGAACTGCTGACCACCGGCCGCTGGCTGTCCGGCGCCGAAGCGGTGGACTGGGGGCTGGCGCTGCGCTCCGCGCCGGTCGAGGAACTGGAGGGAGAACTGGAATCCCTGCTCAACGGAATTCGCAACAAAAGCCGGGTGGGATTGAGCCTGATGAAATCCCTGGCCCTCAGCAGCCGGGACTTGCCCTTGCGGGACGGCATCGCGCTGGAAGGCGCCACCTTCACCCACCTTTTCGCCACGTCTCCCCATCCACGAGCCGGTATCACCGCTTTCAAAGAGAAGCGCCAACCGAGCTTTTGACTGCTCCACCTTGGTTGTACCGGGAACTGCGGGCATTCATGCATCCAAGCCCACTGGCAGGACTGAAAATTTGAAAATTAAGGACATCATATCCCATCGACGCACCATTTCCTTCGAGTTTTTCCCGCCCCGGGAAGCCGACGGAGTGCCCGGCGTAATTGACGTGGTGAACCGCCTGCGCTCCCATGCGCCCGACTTCGTATCCGTAACCTACGGAGCCGGCGGGGGCACGCGAGCTTTCACCGAAGAGATCACCATGCGCTTGCGCCGCGAGACCGACTTGGTCGTAATGGCGCACCTCACCTGCGTGGCTCAGAGCCGTTCCGACGTGCATCAGGTACTCCAGCGGCTGGACGCCGCCGGCATCGAAAACGTCATCGCGCTCCGGGGAGATCGACCCCAGGACAGCGACGCGACCGCTCCCGGCGACGACGAATTCGCCCACGCTACGGATTTGATCCAACACATCCGCAGCAACTTTGACTTCGGCATCGCCGGAGCCTGTTACCCGGAAGGGCACACCGAATCGACGAACCTGGAAACTGACATCTCCTACGCGCGAATGAAGCAGGACCTGGGCGCTGAGTTCCTGATCACCCAGTTGTTCTACGACAACGCCTATTTTTACGACTTCGTTGACCGCGCCCACGCCACCGGCATCACCGTGCCCATCATCCCGGGCGTGCTGCCCATCCTCAGTACTCCCCAGATTCGACGATTCACTTCCCTATGCGGCGCAACAATCCCTGCGGAATTGGACGCGCGTTTGGAACAGTACGCCGACGACAACCGCGCCGTCCGGGAAATCGGCGTTGAATATGCCACCCGGCAAGCTGAAGACCTATGGGCCAACGGCGTCCCCGGCATCCATTTCTACGTCCTGAATCGCACCTACTCGGTATCCCATATCCTCCGGAATTTGAACATCGCGGGTCACGACGGAGCGTGATGGATCCGCCGGCGGTTCTATATGCTCAGCACCGGGGTAGATTTCGTCGAGATTGACCGGGTATCCGGGGTCCTGGACCGCTACGGAGATCGTTTCCTGCGGCGCATATTCACGCCCGGAGAAATAGCCTACTGCCGCGGCCGCCCGCCCAACCTGGCGGCCCGATTTGCGGCCAAAGAAGCCGTCATGAAATCGCTGGGCACCGGCTTTCGGGGCGTCGGTTGGCGCGACATCGAGGTCGTCCGCGCTCCCAGCGGCGCTCCCAGCCCCCGGCTGCACGGACGCGCCAAGCGTCGCGCCGAACGGCTGGGCGTCACCGAAATCGCCATCAGCCTGTCCCACTCCCGCGGTTTCGCCATGGTCGTGGCGGTGGCAATGCGCCCCGACACCCCTGAATCACGTCAGGCTACCGAGGCGACCCTATGGGGCGACACAGTAGCTCCGCGAGCAGGCTAGGCTGTGCCGCATTTCCCGTCATTCCGGCGAAAGCCGGAATCCAGAACCATGCCACACCAGCTAATCAAAGTCGTTACCGTAGCGGAGATGCAGGCTTTGGAAGCCGCATCGGAGGCCGCCGGCGTCAGCACCGATACCTTGATGGAGAACGCCGGCCTGGCTTGCGCCCGCCGCATCCGGGAGCGCATGGACGGAGCAGCCGGTCGGCGTGTGGTGTTGCTCATCGGCCCCGGCAACAACGGCGCCGATGGCCTCGTTATCGCCCGCCACCTGCGCCGTTGGGGCGCCGACGTGTGTTGCTACATTGCCCGGGGCCGGCCTGCCGCTGATCCCAAGATGGCCGACGCTCAAGCCTACGACGTCACTGTGAAAGATGCGGCCGATGACGCCGGGCTGCAAACGCTGAACCGAATGTTGAGTCGCTGCGACACGGTCATTGACGCCATATTGGGGGCCGGCCGCTATCGCCCCCTGGCTGGCGGAGTTGCGGACATTGCCGCGCTGGTCAACCGAGTGAAACTCGCCCGCCCGGCCCTGACCGTCATCACCGTGGACTTGCCCACCGGCGTCAACCCGGACACCGGCGCGGCGGACGCCAACACCATCCGGGCCGACGAGACATTGGCGTTGTGTTTTCCAAAATACGGCATCGCGAATTTCCCCGGCGCTGAATACGCCGGCCGCGTGAGCCTGGTGGACATCGGCCTTCCCCCATCCGTCGCAGCCAGCTCTGGATTATCCACCGAATGGATGACTATGGCGTCCGCCCGAACCCTCCTGCCCCTCCGTCCCCCGAACTCCCACAAGGGAACCTTCGGCCATCTTTTGTTGGTGGCCGGGTCCCGCCACTTCGTCGGCGCGGCCTGCCTGGCGGCCCAGGGCGCGCATCGGACGGGCGCAGGATTGGTGACCCTTGCCGCCCCGGAGTCCGTGTATCGCATCGTCGCATCCAAGCTCACCGAAACAATTCACCTTCCCTTGCCCGAAGACGCCGACGGTCGAATTGACGTTGCGGCGGCGGATGTGATTCGGGAACGTATCAGCGCTTACTCGGCTCTAGCCGTCGGGTGCGGCCTGGGCTGGTCGGAAGGTACAGCCAGTTTCGTGGAACGTCTGCTCCTCTCCCCTCCCCGTCGTTCCGGCGAAAGCCGGAATCCACCGCCGCCAATAGTGATTGACGCCGACGGCCTGAACAACCTCTCCCGCTGCGACAACTGGCCTGCCCGCTTGACCGCGCCTACAGTCCTGACCCCCCATCCCGGCGAAATGGCGACCCTCACCGGCCAACCCACCGGACAGGTGCAGGCAAACCGCCTCGACAACGCCGCCCACTGGTCGGCAAGATGGCAGCAAACCGTCCTGCTGAAAGGTGCCCACAGCGTCGTCGCCTCGCCCGACAGCCGGCGTTGCGTGCTGCCCTTCGCCAACCCCGCGTTGGCCGCCGGCGGCACTGGTGACGTGCTCACGGGCATCATTGGCGGCCTGCTCGCGCAAGGGGTTGCCCCCTACGATGCGGCCAGGTTGGGCGGCTTTCTGCACGGCACCGCGGCGGAACAAGCCCGCCATCGTCACGGCGACGCCGGCGTAGTCGCCAGCGACCTGCTGGATCGCATCCCCCGCATCGTCGCCGGCCGGCGCGGCCCGGAGGCTTCCCGTGGTTAGCCTGACGCCCGAACAGGCGGCGCGACTTTCCGAAACCCCGGTGGGACACTTGGCCACCGCCGATGCCAACGGCCGGCCCCACGTGATCCCGGTCTGCTTCGCCTACGATGGTCAGAACATCTACTCCGTCCTCGACGCCAAGCCCAAGCGCGGCAGCCTCACCGGCCTGCGGCGCGTGCGCAACATCCTCGCTAACCCGCAGGTCTCGCTGGTAATTGACCACTACGACGAGGATTGGACCCGGCTCTGGTATCTCTTGGTTCAGGGCAGAGCCGAGCTGGTCGAGGGCGGTCCCGAACCGCCGGCGGCCATCGCGCTGCTCCGCGAAAAATACCCTCAATACCGCCGGATGCCCCTGGACGGCAACCCGGTCATCAGGATCACCCCGGAGAAGGCTACGGGTTGGACAGGAACGGGTTAAGACGAGGGAGGCTGATTTTCAGCCTCCCCTATAAGTTTCAAATTCTCCTCAAAATTTTCGCGATTACGCAGAGCATTCCGAAACCAACGCAACCAATCAGCAAAACGAGCGCTAATTCAGCCATTGTATTTCCTCCTTTCCCCCATTAGGGGTCGTTTGTTTCACCAAAAATCTCCAATAGCTCAAAGTGGGCGGTCTTGGTCACAGGGTAATACTGGATAAGGCTTCCAAAAGATTCCAAATCCATTATACCACAGGTCTCGTACGAGCGCAAGTGGTTGACCGAGGCAATCGTCGCCACTAGAATGCCGGCACCCGGCCCGAGGGGCCGTCTCTTGCAGGTTTCCATGACCCAGCTTGTTTTCATCCACGGCCCCGGCGCCGGCGGCTGCGCCGATTCCTACCTCCATCAGCTGTCCCATTACCCCGGCAGTTTGGCGCCGCATCTGCCCGGACATCTCGACGGAGCGCCGTGTAGCAGCGTCGAACGCTACGCCGACTGGCTGCGGGGCTGGCTTCACGCCCAGGGCCTCGACCACGACTTGATCCTCAGCGGTTTCACCCTGGGCGCGTGCATCGCCCTCCAATACGCCCTGGACTACCCGGATGAGGTCAAGGGCCTGGCGTTGATGACCATTGCCATGCGCCCCAAGCAGCGCCGGCCCGGCGATTTGCAGTTCCGGCTGGACGCCGCCGAGAACGCCGAAATTTACGAAAAGTGGCTGGGCGCAATGGACGGGGCGATGCACTTCATTGAACCGGGGCTGCGGGCGGAACTGCTGCAACGACACCGCGAGGTAGGGCCGGTAGCTCAATACCGTGATCTCGTGGCGATTGACCGTTTCGACGTGCGGGACCGCATCCACACTCTGAAGGCCCCACTGCTGCTCATCCAGGGCGTCGATGATCCGTTAGCTACCGGCGACTACGAGGAAGAAATTCACCGCGCGGTCCCCGGCTCCAAGCTCATCAAGATGAAGGACGCCGGCCACTTCCCCATGGTGGAAAAGCCGGAGGAAGTGAACGCCGCCATCGACGCTTTCCTCTGCGAAATCACTTGATTCGCGAATCCTGTACATCCATGTAAAAAACTGCCGAAGGAGTTGTACCGTGGACGGAGTCACCGCAGTAGCCAACGTATTGAAAATGGAAGGCGTGGATTGGATCGCCGTCATGCCTTCCAACCCCCTGATCGAAGCGGCGGCCATCGCCGGGATCCGTCCCGTCGTCTGCCGCCAGGAACGAACCGGCGTCCATATGGCCGACGGTTTTTCCCGCGTCACCAACGGTAACAAAATCGGCATCTTCCTGGCCCAGAACGGCCCCGGCGCGGAAAACTCCTTTGGCGGAGTAGCCCAGGCCTACGCCGACTCGGTGCCCATCCTGGTCCTTCCCGCCGGCGTCGCTCGCAACCGCCTGGGCGTCGAGCCAAACTTCCATCCCGTTCAGGCCTACGCGCCCATCACCAAGTGGGCCGGCCATGTGAACTTCGCCGACCGGGTTCCCGAGCTGTTCCGCCAGGCTTTCACCAAGCTACGCTCCGGCAAACCCGGCCCGGTTCTGTTGGAAATCCCCTCCGACCTGGTGTCCGACCAGATCAGCGAAGAGGACTTCGATTACATCCCGCCGGCAAAAATGCGCGTCGCCGCCGACCCGGCCGCCATCACCCGGGGCGCGCGCGCCCTGATCTCCGCCCAGCGTCCGGTGATCCATGCCGGCCAGGGCATCATGTACGCCGAGGCCACCGACGAACTCCTGGAGTTGGCCGAATTCCTCCAGATCCCGGTGATGACCACCCTGGAAGGCAAGAGCGCCTTCCCGGAAAATCACCCCTTGTCTCTCGGCGTGGGCGGTTCCAGTCAGACCGGACCCGTGCATCGGTTCCTCACCAACGCCGACGTGGTTTTCGGCGTCGGCGTCAGCTTCACCAAGAGCGGTTTCACCGTGCCCATACCGGCCGGCAAGACCCTCATCCACCTCACCAACGGCGACGGCGACGTGAACAAGGACTACCGTACCGAGTATCCCATCCTGGGCGATGCCAAGCTGGCTTTGCGCCAGTTCATCGACGAACTCAAGGCCCAGGGCGTCCAGCAGCGCGCCCCCAACCAGGCCCTCGCCGACGAAATCACCGCCAGCCGGGATGCCTGGATGGCCGAGTGGCTGCCCCGCCTCACCAGCGACGAGGTTCCCCTCAACCCCTATCGCGTGGTCTGGGACATCATGCACACCGTCGATCTCGACAACACCATCGTTACCCACGAGTCAGGCAGCCCCCGCGAACAGGTGTCACCCTTCTGGGAAGCCCGCGCCCCGCGCAGCTTCATCGGCTGGGGCAAATCCACCCAGCTCGGCTACAGCCTGGGCCTCGCCATGGGCGCGAAGATGGCGGCCCCGGAAAAGATGGTCATCAACTTCATGGGCGACGCTGCCTTCGGCATGGTCGGCCTCGACGTCGAAACCGCCGTCCGCGCCAACATACCCATCACCACGGTGGTCATGAACAACTCCACCATGGCCATCTACCCCGACAGCCGCATCCCCACCGCGGTGGAACGCTACGGCCTCAAAGACCTCAGCGGCGATTTCTACCAGGTCGCTGTCGCCCTGGGCGCCTACGCCGAACAGATCCACACCCCGGATGAAATCAAGCCGGCCATGCAGCGCGCCATGCAGGCCAACGCCGACGGCCGCCCGGCCCTGCTGGAGTTCATCACCAAGGAAGAAGGCACCTTCTCCAAGTTCCGGTTTGACTAACCCGGATACGCCGTACATCGCGTATCCGGGTTGTAGGGGCGAATAGTCATTCGCCCCTACCACATTCGGAACACGAACCTGACCAGTGTAGAGAAGTCGGCATGGCCACTCCACCACCAATCCCGGAAAACCAGGAAGACATCACCGCCTCCTGGTTGCAGCAGGCGTTCATATCCGGCGGGAACCCTAATGTTTCACCCATTCAGGATGCTGCGCTGGAAGAGATCGGCGCCGGCGTCGGATTGGTCGGGAGAATTTTCCGTTGCAATCTGACCTATCGTGGCCCTGAACCCCACGGTTCGCAATCTGTGATTATCAAGTTATCCAGTGGGCATCCGGAGACTATGGAGACCGCCCGCCGGCTGCGACTGTACCAGCGGGAGTACGCCTTCTACACCACCCTTGCGCCAGAGATCCCGTTACGGTCACCCCGACTTTTGTACGGGGATTTCGATGACCGCAGCCACCGTTTCGTCCTGTTGCTGGAGGACTTGCGCGCTTTGACCACGGCGGACCAGATCGAAGGCGCCAGCACGGCCCAAGCGGGAACCGCAGTTCGCGCCCTGGCAGAAATGCACGGGCGCTATTGGGACCGGGTGGACCGGCCGCCGGTGTCCGGTTTCCATAATTCCTCCACCCCGGAACGCCATGCGTTGGTCCAGGCCGTGTACCAATCCAGTCTGCCGACGGTGCTGGAACGCTTCGGCCACCTGTTCCCGGACTCGATGCGTCGGTTGGCAGAGGAATTTGGGGCAAGCATGGTCAATTATCTGATGGCGGTCGCCGCCGGCCCCATGACTTTCACCCACGGCGACTTCAGGCTCGACAATATGTTCTTCGGCCACGACCATGAGGATTTCGCGGCGGTGGATTGGCAGGTCAGCGGCATCGCCAGCGGCCTTTCCGATGTCGCCTATTTCCTTTCGTCCAGCGTCACCACCGAGGTGCGTCGGGAGATCGAGCGCGACGTCCTGACGGAGTACCACGGCATTGTCCGCGCCTCGGGCGTATCAGACTTTACGCTCGAGGACTGTTGGCGCGGCTACCGCCAGAACATGCTCGGCTGCTTCCGCACTCCCATCATCGCCGGTGGACAGTTGGATTTCACGAGCGACCGCAGCCGCCAACTGGCTGACGTATTTTTGCAACGAACCCTGACCGCCATCGATGACCTGGATGCCAAGGAGTTTCTGCCGGGCCGCCCCTTTGTCCCATAGCCGAACCGGTCCTTCACCGTACCGCTGACACAGTAGGGGCGACCGGCCGGTCGCCCCTACCCGCCCCCGCGTCGGCGCCCGCCCAAATAAACCACCTAAAACGGAACGCTGCCACATGACACCCGCCCCTTGCGCGCCCGCACATCCGTTCTCTACACTATACCCCACGCGCAAACTTAGGGCATCGATTCGCAAACACGCTCTCTGGCCGTAGCGCCGACAACCTGAACCCCCGAACCCGAAGCCACCACCCAATGAAAGGAGGAAAACCTGAACAACTACCGCGCCGCCGCAGTTGTCCTGAAATGCTGACAGCCGGCCGTAGCGAGACCATCCGCAGTCGGTTTAGACTGGTCGGCGACGCCATTGTACGGCGGGAGTGAATGATGGTTATCGCCGGGTCACCAGCCGAATTAGCCGCCCTGGAGGCTTTCCGCGCCGAACTGGACCAAATCCTCGGCGGAGCCGACGCCGCGACGGGCGAGTCGCCGGCCGAAACCGAACCGTCCAACCATACCTGCCCGGTTTCAAAAGCGGATACTCAATCAAAACCTGGTGTTCGGGCCACGGTTTCGTACCAACCCACCATACGCCAGCTGCCCGTCGGCGAGCGGCCCCGGGAACGACTACGCGCCCATGGGCCTCGTTACCTGAACAATGCCGAATTGATCGCCATATTGCTGCGCACCGGCATCGCCGGCGAAAACGCCATCAGCGTCGCAACGCGCATCCTGGCGGAATTCCAAGGGTTGGGCGGTTTCGCCCGCGCCGGTTACGCTGAACTCTGCGACCAGCGCGGGTTGAGCGACGCCAAGACTTGCGAGATTATGGCGGCGCTGGAGTTGGGCCGGCGCATCGCGTCGTTGGCCCCGGAAGAGCGGGCCGAGATTTCCTGTCCACAGGACGCCGCGAATTTAGTATCGGCCGAGATGGCATTGCTGCCCCAGGAGAATCTGGTGGCGCTGCTGCTCAACACCAGAAACCAGGTGGTTGGGAAACGCACCATCTACATCGGCACCGTCAACAGCAGCGCGGTGCGCCCCGCCGAGGTGCTCCGCCCCGCCATCCGCGAAAACGCGCCGTCCATCATCGTCGTCCACAACCATCCCTCCGGCGACCCCACGCCCAGCCCCGAAGACGTAGCCATAACTCGAGATCTGGCCGCCGCCGGCAAGTTGATGGACATTGAACTGCTGGACCACCTAGTCATCGGGCAAGGCGGCCGGTTCATCAGCCTGAAAGAAAAAGGACTCGGTTTCGACCGAACCTAAACCCCTCACCATCATTCCGAATCCCCTTACCGCCATTCCGAACCCCCTACCGTCATTCCGGCGAAAGCCGGAATCCAGGATTACACAGATGTGAGGAGTCAGCCCATGAGCGATTATTTCCTGAACCCGAAGGACCGCGGCTACAAAGAACTGGCCGAAGGCGCCCGCACTCGCACCTTCTGGGGAGCGCAAATGCTCTTCTCCCTGGTGGAGGTAGAAGCGGGGGCGTTGGTGCCGCTCCACACTCACCCTCACGAGCAGGGCGGCATTATCGTCGAGGGCGAGCTGGAAATGGGGATCGGCGGCGAAGTCCGCGTCCTCAAGCCGGGCGATATGTACATCATCCCCGGCGACGTAGAACACTACGCCCAAGGCCAGGACACCAAAGCCGTCGCCCTGGACATATTCAGCCCGGTACGCGAAGAGTTCAAATACTGACGTAGGGGGCAACCCTTGTGGTTGCCCTGGCCGGTGGCTGCCCTAACCACCGAAATAGTCCGCCACGGCCAGCACCAGGTTGCCCATGTGCGGGTGTTCCGGTTCCACGTCCACGCGGATGCCCTGCTCCACCAACTTCCGGGTGCAAACCGGCCCGACGGATGCCACGGCCACTGCGTTGGACAGGCTGCGCCGGAGGCTGTCTTCACGGCCAGCATCGGCGGCTATCGCCAGCAGGTTGGGAACCTGCGGCCGGCTGGTAAAAGCCAGAGCGTCCACCCCGCCCCCCGCCATCCGGTCGATTAGGTCCACCACGGGGCCGGTATCATCGGGCAACCCCCAGTCGTACAGTGTAAGTTCCTGATAGTCGGCGCCCTGTTCCCGCAGGTAGGTGGGCAGTTCGGAGTCAGGCCCACCGTAGCGTTGAAACACGACCCGCTTGCCTTCCAGCGGCAGTCCGACCATCGCCGCCGTCAGGTCCGACGACGTGTAAGGCTCCGGCGGCATCACCGTGATTGGGATTTTGTGGCGACGCAGAATGCGCCCCGGCTTTGGACTTCGCGCCACCACGGTGATGTTGCGTAGCGCGTCCTCGAACTCAGCCAACCGTCCCATGGCCTCCGCAATCCCCATCATGGCGTTGGCGCCAACGCCGGTCAGGAAGATTGCGGTATCAACCCGCCCGGCGCAGACATCGCCAATAGCCCCGCGAACTTCCGGGCTGTCGGTCCGGTAGTGCTCCTGCAATACCGGAGCGCCCAAAGGCACCCCACCGTGGCGACGGATGAGGCCGGCCATCTCGTCAGGCATCCGCGCCTCGACGAAGGCCAGCACTCTTCCGTTCAGGGCCGCCGTGGCCATGACGCCGCGAACCTCGCCGCTAGACGGCGCACTCGCCTTCGCCACGCTCCAGCACGTACTGGTTGGTGCGCTCCCAGTCGAAGTACATCTCCCCGCCGCCCTCGGCTTCGTGGCCCACTTCCTGCGCCCGTGCCGCGACGCCCGTCAATTCCTCCAGGCCCACCCGGTCCAGGAAGTCATTGAACCGTTCCCCGTCGCCGGTGCGATTGTCCCTGTAATAGGTGACGATCTCTTTGAGCACCGAGGGGACCAGCTTGGCCGGCACCTTGACTTTGGGGACGCGGGTGCCGATGCGGGAATCCTCCACCCGATTGTCGCCATAGTTGCCGCCCAGGAACAACTCGTAGGACGGGATCTGCTGGCCTTCCACGCCCTTTACCGCCGCCCCGTGGAAACCGATGTTGGCGATGTGATGCAGACCGCACCCATTGGGGCAGCCGCTCATTTTGATGCGGATGTCGCCCACGCCGGCGTCGTCGGCAAGTCCGTTCCAGTCCGACATCTCGTCACGCAGGGCCTTGGCCAACCCCATGGAGGCGGTGATGCCTAGCTTGCAACTGTCCGTGCCCGGGCAGGAAACCACGTTGGTGATGTGGCTGTGACCGACCTCCGCCAGGTCTAACGCATGCAGAGCATCCCACACGTCGTGCAAGTGCCCGCTGGGAACCCACCTCAGGACGATGTTCTGCTCCTGGCTGGTCCGGGCCTTCCCGCCGGTGTATTTGCGGACGATATCAGCGAGGCCGCGGAACTGCGCCGGGTTCAAGTCGCCGCGCTCCGCCTTTACATAAACGATGTGATAACCTTCCTGCTGCTGCGCTTCAACGTTGGACTTGAGCCACCCTTGGTACTCCGGATTGCTGTCGTCTCCGTTGGCGGAAGCCGGTTGTGTCGGCGGAGTTTCCCGCTGTATTTCCTCCGCGACCATCAGGGAACGGAAGTCAATTGGCCCGATATTGGCCAGTTCAGCGTCCACCATGTCGCGGAATTCGTCCAACCCGATGCGGTCAATCAAAACCTTGAGGCGGGCCATCATCCGGTTTTTGCGCAGCATATCGGCGTTGTTGAATACCGTCCACACCGCCAGGGCCACCCGCAGGTAATCATCCTCCGAAACCCACTCGTATAGCGGCTTCGCCAAACGGGGCATGATGGAAGTGCCGCCGCCGCAATATACCTTGAAGCCCTTCCGCTGCTCCCCGTCGATTTCTTTGTACTGGGAAACAAAGGTGAGGTCCTGGATCGCGGCCGCCACCTCGTCCCGTTGGTCGTTGCCGGTGAACGCAGATTTGAACTTACGCGGGAAGTTTTGCGTGATAGGGTGCCTGACGCCAAAACGCACGTAGGCGGTGAGGTATGGCGTCGGATCGAACACTTCCTCCCGGCTGACGCCGGCTGTAGGCGGTCCAACCACGTTCCGCACGGTATTGCCGCAAGCCTCCCGGGTGGACAGACCCACCGAGCCTAACAGCCGCAACACTTCAGAGGTCTGTTCCAACGGGATATGATGCAGCTGGATATTCTCCCGTGTGGTGATGTGCCCCTTCTGCAACGGGGCGTAGCGTTCCGCTATATCGCCAAAACAGTCCAGCATCTCCGCCGATATGATGCCGCCGGGCAGCTTGACCCGGATCATCTGCACATCCGCTTGCCGCTGCCCGTACACCCCCTGGCGGAGCCGGAACGGCGTGAACACGGTGTTGTCCAGTTCCCCGGTGCGGAAGCGGTCAACCTCAGCGTCGAAGCGCTGGATCTCATCCTCCATGAACGGGATAATCGCCGGCGCGTCCGGCGCCAGCCGCATACTGGACTCGTGGATATCTTCCAGGCTGGGTTGTTGCGCTTGGCTGGTCAAGGTGTCCTCCTCAGGTGCTGAAAAAGCAAAAACCCACCGCTGCCGCTAGGCAAAATCGGTGGGCGCAGGCGCGAACCTGACGTGTCAGGCCGGGGTCATCCTGCCCCCGATTTCGGAGGACAGGAACAGGCGCAAAGGCAGTTCGTTTTGCAATTACTTTGCATTTGCGAAAACTATACTGCTGAGGTCGGGAATTGTCAACGGCGATTGGCGCGGTTTACGCCTTTTTCACTACACTTCAAGACAGCCCGTTTTTGGCCCGGCTTCAGCGTAACGAGCGGTCGCTTTTCAGGTCCCCGGTGCCGACGGTGCGGCCCAAGACCAGCCACAGCACCCGCTCCGAGATGTTGGTGGCCCGGTCGGCGATGCGTTCCAAGTTATGCGCCACCCAGAGCAGGTAGGTTGCCCGTTCAATGGTGCGTGGGTCGGAAAGCATATAGGTCAGCAGTTCGCGGTAAATCTGGTTGTAAAGGTCATCAATGGCGTCATCGTCCCGGCAGACTTTCCGGGCCAGCCATTCGTCGCGAGTAGCGTAGGCTTGCAGGCTCTCGCCCAGCATTTTCAGAGCCAGGTCGGCCATTCGTGGGATGTCAATAAGCGGTTTCAGCAGCGGTTGATCGCCGATGCGCAGACAGATTTTGGCGATACCCTCCGCGTAGTCTCCCATGCGTTCAAGTTCCACGGCGATGTGAACGGCGGACATGACCATCCTCAGGTCGGTGGCGGCGGGCTGCTGCGTCGCCAACAGGCCGATGCACTTGCTTTCCAACGCGTCCTGCAACTCGTCGATAGCGTCATCGTCATTGATCACCCGCTGCGCCAGCCCCAGATCCTGTTGCTCCAGCGCCGTAAGCGCAGACCGAGTAGCTGCATCGACTCGCTGGCCCATAACGGCCAAGTCATCTTGCAGGCTGTACAGGTCGCGGTCGTAGTCGGACCTCAGCATTTGCGACACCTCCGTGTCTTCGCGGTGGACCGGCCCGGCTTTTGCGAAGCTAACCGAACCGGCCGGTGATGTACGCTTCCGTACGTTCGTCGCTGGGGTTGGTGAACATCGTCCGGGTGTCACCGAATTCCACCAGGTGGGCCACCCGGTTCTCATCGGGCATCAAGAACGCCGTCTTGTCCGAAACGCGTCCGGCCTGCTGCATGTTATGTGTGACTATCACGATGCTGTAGCGCTTTTTGAGTTCCTGCATCAGCTCTTCTATGGCAAGGGTGGCGATGGGGTCCAGGGACGAGCAGGGTTCATCCATGAGGATCACGCTGGGTTCCACCGCCAACGCCCGGGCGATGCAAAGCCGTTGCTGCTGTCCGCCGGATAGGGACAGGGCCGATTCCTTCAACCGGTCTTTCACTTCGTCCCACAACGCGGCGCCCTGCAAAGACTGCTCCACAATGTCGTCCATACTGCCTTGGAAGCCGTTGATGCGCGGCCCGAAAGCAATGTTGTCGTAAATGGACTTGGGGAACGGATTGGGCCTCTGAAATACCATCCCGATCCGATAGCGTATCTGAGTCGGGTCGGATCCGGGCGCGTAGAGGTTGAAGTCCCCGAACCACATCTCCCCTTCCATGCGGAAGACTTCGATAAGGTCGTTCATGCGGTTGATGCAGCGCAGCAAGGTGCTCTTGCCGGCGCCGCTGGGTCCAATGATCGCAGTGATCTCATTCTCCGGCATGTCCATGCTCACGCCTTCAATCACCTTGTTGGAGCCGTAATAGACCCCGACGTCGATGGCGCGAATCGCCGGACGGGTTGCAACTGTTGCAGCAGCCATATTGCACTACCCCCGTTGGTTCTTTTGCAGTCGGTTTCGGAGCAGGATCGCGAAGGCGTTCATCCCCAGCAGCATCACCAGCAACACGATGATGCCGGCGGCCGCCAGGTGGTGAAACTCTTCCTGAGGCTTGGAGATCCAGACGTAAATCTGGATGGGCAGCACGGTGAAACGGTCAAGCGGGTGGACAGGAGCGAATGGCACGAACGACAAGGCCCCCATGATGACCAGCGGAGCCGCCTCGCCCATGGCCCGGCTCACCGCCAGAATGATGCCGGTCAGCACGCCCGGCATGGCCTGGGGCAGCACCAGCCTCCAGATCACCTGCCATCTGGTCGCACCCAACGCGTAACCTCCCTCCCGTATCGACGGGGGAACGGCCCGGATTGCTTCCTGGGAAGCTACGATTACGACGGGCATAATCAGCAACGCTAGCGTCAAACCAGCCGCCAGCGTACTTTTCCCCATAGCAAAGAGTACGACGAAAAGGCTAAGTCCTAACATACCGTACACGATAGACGGCACGGCTGCCAAATTTTGGATGTTCGTCTGGATCAATTGAGCGACCCGGCTGCCTCCCGCATATTCCTCCAGGTAGACGGCTGCCGATACGCCCGTTGTGAAACATACTAGGATGCAGATTCCCATCACCCAAAGGGTACCCACGATGGCGGGGAGCAAGCCGGATCCGACCGCTTTGCTTGATGGTGTCCCGGTGATTAGCGTCTTGATCGACGCGCCATCCAAGTTGAGCCACGCGATGGCCTCGGAAACTACGCTGTAAAGGAGGGCCAATAGCATAACTATTGCGATAACCACTGCGGTCACGCACACGCTGTAGAAAATACGAGAGTTTCGCTGGCGACTCGCCAGTTTCTGATGGTAATTACGTTCAATTTCCGCTGCCATTATTCGTACACCTCTCGGAACTTGGTAACGACAATTCGGCTTATGAAATTCATAATCAGTGTGATTATGAACAGGGTTATGCCCACCGCAAACAGCGCTTGGAACTGTGCAGTGCCTGGGATGGCGTTGTCGCTGAAGTTGGTCGCGACCATGTACCCGGTCATAGTGCTGACCGCCTCCAGCGGGTTAGGACTGAGGAAACTGAAATTGGGGTCGTGACCCGCGGCGATATAAACGATCATCGTCTCTCCGACAGCTCTGGACATCGCCAGGATGAATGCGGCAACGATGCCGGAAAGAGCCGCTGGCACCACCACTCTGGTGGCGACCTCAAACTTGGTTGCGCCCAGGGCGTAGGCGCCCTCGCGCAGTGCGTTGGGGACGGCGCGCATGGCGTCTTCGCTAAGGCTGGACACCATGGGGAGGATCATTACGCCCATTACGATGGCAGCGGCAAAAGCGTTGTACGTTCCGACAACGTCTCCGAACACGCTCCTCAACAAAGGCGTAATGAAGGTTAGCGCAAAAAACCCGTACACGATCGTCGGTATGCCAGCCAGCACTTCCAGGACAGGTTTGGTGATAGCACGCAGCCGAGGATGTGCATACTCGCTCAGGAATATGGCGCTGATTAAGCCTAGAGGTACGGCGATGAGCATCGCGAGGATGGCAATCGTTACCGTACCCGCCACTAACGTGAAAATCCCATAAAAGCGCGGCACCAACTGCGGACGCCACTTGGTATCAGTCAAAAAACGGTGCCATTTGACTGCTTCCGGCACGTTGAAGGGTTTGGTTTCCAGCACCGCCCCTTGACCGCCAGCTGCTACCGCAGCGACACCAACCACATAACTGCGTCCCGGCGCGGCGTTTGCGATTATGCAGAATGTCCGTTCCGGCCCCAGGCCCTGACAGTCCGAATGGTCCGCATTTTGATCAAGTGATCCGGATGAGAACCTCACGTCAACGTAGTATCCAGTCGCTTTCCCGACGGTAGTAGGCTTATCCCAATCAACGTATATCAGCGAATCGGTGGTGGCCCGGACCCTGATTTCAGGTACGATGCCGGGCGCCAGCGAATCCGGGGCCATGCCGGCGAGTCCCTCCGCTTCGCTGGTCGCCACCCGCTCCACCGGGTTGTTCTCGTAGAAGTCCGACGTGAAAAAGCGCACACCCTCGAAAAGCAGCACCGACACGATGCCCACCGTGGTCAGCACCGACACCGAGGCCAAAAGAAAAAGTACCCACTTGACAATGCGTTCAAGTAGGTACTTGTTGCCGCTGCCTGTCAGCGGTTTGCCAGTGGCCGGGACCTCTGGGGTTCCCGGTTTGGCGCCGATTATCTTGTCGAAAAGCAAAGCGGATCACCTGCTTTGGCACGATTCCGGCCCGGATAGGCAGGCCGTTCTGGTACGATACTCAGACGCTACTTTCTTGGTTTGCCTCATTTATAATAATGCCGGCCGGCCTGATTCGGCAACCGGAAATGCAGCGGCACGATAATTGCCGTCGCCGGATAGATCCGCGCGTTCCGGCATGTAGTCAATGCCATCTGGGGGAACGAATTGAGCCAAAAACTGCAACTGAGCGTGGTTGACCAGTCGCCGATGCGGGAGGGGAGCAGCGCCGGCGTAGCCCTGCGCGAGACCATCCAATTGGCCGTAGCCACCGAGCGCCTCGGGTATCAGCGTTATTGGGTGGCGGAGCACCACAACCTCCCCAACTTCGCGGGCACGGCCCCGGAGGTGATGGTTGGCCAGATCGCTGCGCACACCAAAAGCATAAGGGTGGGGTCCGGCGGCGTCATGCTGCCCCACTACAGCTCCTTGAAGGTGGCTGAAACCTTCCGCATCCTGGACTCCCTGTACCCCGGCAGGATCGATCTCGGCATCGGTCGCGCTCCCGGAAGCGACCAAATCACGGCGGCGGCGTTGGCCTACCCGAGTATGCCCAAGGACATCCGCCACTTCCCCCAGCAAGTCCGGGACGTCATCAACTATCTGGGCGACACCCAACCGGACGATCACCCCTTCCACGAGGTGTTGGCTGCGCCGGAGACCTCGGAAACCAAGCCCGAGGTGTGGCTGTTGGGGTCCCGTTACGAATCCGCGTTTATGGCCGCCAAGATGGGCTTGCCCTTCGCCTACGCCCACTTTTTCGGCCTCGGCGCCGCCGACGGGCCGCAGATTGTCGAATCCTACCGGCAGAACTTCGAGCCGTCGGAACACCTGTCGGAGCCGCTGGTCAACGTCGGAGTGCAGGTGCTGTGCGCCGATACCGAGGAAGAAGCGCGCCGCATCGCGGCCAGCCGAAACCTGGGACGGCTCCGCTCCGTCACCGGGCGCGCCAGGGGCATACCGTCCCCCGAGGTCGCGGCCAGTTACAAATACCTCGTCAACGAATGGCAGTTCATCCAGCAATACCTCACAAATTGCGTGGACGGCGACCCGGAACAGGTGAAGGAAGGTCTCGAAAAAGTAGCGGAAGACTATCAAACCCCGGATCTCAGCGTGGTCACCATTTGCTACCACTATGAGGACCGTGTCCGTTCCTACGAACTGGTAGCAGAAGCCTGCGGCCTGGAACCTATGGAAGAGTAGGGGCGACGCATGCGTCGCCCCTACACGGTTTGGCGATTGGACAGGGCCTCAAGCTCCCAGCTTGGCGGCCAGATCCACGAAACTGTCCGCCACCACGTTGAAAGACGGATCCGGCGTTGGATCGGGCGTGCGGTCCGGGCCATGCTCGCGGGGCCTCGGCACAAACCCGGTTCGTAGGCCCACCTTGGCAGAGGCCAGCAGGTCGCCTTGGTGCGCCGCCACCATCATCACTTGCTCCGGCTGTAAACCCAGCAGCTTGACCGCCGTACCGTAGCTCTCCGGGTCGGGCTTGTAGTGTTGGGCCACTTCAGCGCCCAGGATACAGTCCCAGGGCATACCGCCGTTCTTCGCCATGTTGGTCATCAGGGCGATATTGCCGTTGGACATCGGCGCGATGACAAACCGGTTCTTCAGGCGGTAAAGTCCGGGGACGCTGTCCGCCCAGGGACGGAGGTTGTGCCAGAAATAGGTGACCTCCATCTTTTCCTCGTCGCTCAGCCCGCTGATTTCAAACTCGTCCAGCACTTCATCCAGGGACATCCGGTGCAGCGCGTCCAGATTGGTCCAGGGCAACTCCCCGTTGCGCACCTTGTCCATATACGGACGATATTTGCCGCGCCAGGTATCGGCAAATGCGCCCCAGTCCCGGTCAATGCCCTTGATCCGGCCCATGTTGGCGCACTGTTCAGTGATGCTCGAACGCCAATCGACCACCGTGCCGAAAACGTCAAAAATGCAGGCCCTGATGTCAAGACCCAGCGGAGTGATCGCCATAACCCATTTGCTCCTTTCAATTCAACGGCAGCTCCGCGCTGCCTGGTCCGTCGCTATGCTAGCACATTGCCGGTAGCTCAGTGGCTGCCCCCGATGCCAAGCAGGATCGAAGCCAGCTCTGCCGGGGCCGTAACCATCGGGTCATGTCCGGTGTCGATGTGGTGAACTCTCCACCCGGACGCCGCAGCCCGTTCCGCCACCGGCTCGAACCCCGATTCGCTGCACAGCACAAATTCTCGCCCCAACGACTCTGCCGCCGGATTCCCCGTTTTTACGGGCTGGGAGAACGTCAGAGTCGGTTGGGGAGACAACCGCGGTAGCATGAACGCCTGGTCGTCTGGCTCGGTGATGGACCACCGCTGCGCAATTTCTTCCGCGTTGGTGGGCGCCGGCAAAAAAGGCTCGCCGTCGGCGATGTGCCGACGAACATTGGCAACAAATTGCGGGCCGCGCACCACCTCCAGTTGATCGACCATCGCCTCGCCGTCGGACGGCGCGACGCCGTTGACATAAACCAGGGACGCAATACGCTCCGGCGCAAGCTCCGCCACTCCGGTGATCACCATGCCGGCGTAGGCGTGACCTACCAGAATCACATCCCGGAGATCGTTGGCGGCCAACAGTTCGGTGATGTCCCGAATGTGCAAATCCAGATTCAACACCGCCGGCGGCATCAGGCGGGCAAGATGTTCCCGGTCACCCAGTCCGGTCAGGCTCGGCGTCAGCGCCAAATTTCCTGCTTGGCGCAACAGCGGCGCGGTCTTCCACCAGCACCAGCCGCCGTGCCAGGCACCATGAATGAGCACGAACGTTGCCATGGCGCTACTCCGACATCACCACTACCGACCGCAAAACTTCCCCACGTTCCATACTGGCAAAAGCCGCCTCCACGTCGCCGACGCCGATGCGCTCGCTGACGAACGTATCCAGATCCAGCCGACCCTGAAGATACAGGTCGATGAACATCGGAAAATCCCGGGTCGGCAGGCAGTCTCCGTACCAGGAGGATTTCAGGGAACCGCCACGTCCAAAGACCTCAATCAGGGGCAGTTCAACCTTCATCGTGGGGTCCGGCACGCCCACCAACACCACTGTGCCGGCCAGGTCCCTCGCGTAGAAAGCCTGCTCGTAGGTGGCGGGATTGCCCACCGCCTCAATCGCCACGTTGACGCCATTCCCATCGGTTAGGCCGCGGATCGCCTCAACCGCATCCGTCTGTGTTGAGTTGATGGTATGTGTCGCCCCGAAACCCTTGGCCCACTCCAATTTGCGGTCGTCAATATCCACGGCGATGATGGTGTGGGCCCCGGCCAGTCGCGACCCCGCTACCGCTGCGTTGCCCACGCCTCCACAGCCAATCACCGCCACGGAATCGCCTCGGCTGACGCCCCCGGTGTTAATGGCGGCGCCCAATCCGGCCATCACGCCGCAGCCAATCAGTCCCGCTGCCTGGGGGTTCGCCGCCGGGTCCACCTTGACGGCCTGTAGCGCGTCCACCAGCGTCAGTTCGCAAAACGCACCGATGCCCAGAGCCGGCGATAGCGGCGTTCCGTTGGTCAGCGTCATTTTCTGCTGGGCGTTGCGGCTGGCAAAGCAGTACCAGGGCCGACCGCGCCGGCAGGAACGGCAGTTGCCACAGGGAGCGCGCCAGGCCAGGATTACGAAGTCGCCCTGTTGCACGTTGGTCACGTCGGGTCCAACCTTTTCGACAATGCCGGCAGCCTCGTGTCCCAGCAAAAATGGGAACTCGTCGTTGATCGCTCCCTCACGATAATGCAGGTCGGTGTGGCAGACTCCGCACGCCTGCACCCGAACCAATGCTTCCCCTTCACCCGGGTCGGGTACCAGGATGGGGATCAGCTCTACGGGCGCTCCTTTGGCCCTAGATACAACCCCTTGAACTTCGTTCACCGGCATTAATCTCCCTCCGTCACAGCCCGCCTCAGGCGGGTCCGCGATGCACCCGGTATAATGCCTCAACCCATGCCAGCCGTCAAAGCGGGGATACAATGCCCAAGCGAGTGATAATCGACACCGACCCCGGCGTGGACGACTGCGCCGCCATCTTACTTGCGTTGGCCAGCCCGGAGTTGCAGGTCGAAGCCCTCACCGCAATCTACGGAAACGGCTCCATGCCTCAGTGCGCCGCTAACGCCCGCCGCATACTTGCCGTGGCCGGACGTACCGACATCCCGATTTATCCCGGTGCAACCAGGCCCCTGTTGCGTTCGCCCAACGAAGGATGGGCGGCCCACATCCACGGCGACGATGCCCTCGGCGGCGGCAACGAAACCGGGGATGGCAGCCCGAATGGAGTCGGACTCGCCGACGGTTGGGCAGCGGTCGAAATCGCTCGGCGCGCGCTCGCGTCGCCGGGCGAGATTACGGTCCTGGCACTGGGTCGAATGACTAACGTAGCTTTGGCGCTGCGCATCGCTCCGGAGATCGCGGACGCGCTGGCCGGCGTGGTGGTCATGGGCGGCGCAGTACAGGTGCCGGGCAACGTATCCCCGGTCGCGACGGCCAATCTATACGAGGACCCGGAAGCCGCGGCAATTTTGTACGATTCCGGCGCCCCCATCATGCAAGTTGGGTTGGACGTGTGCGACCTTTGTGGCCTCTCGGATGAGCAGTTCGGGCAACTTCGGAATTGCGCTGCTCCTGCGGTGCAGCTTCTGGTATCGGCTTCTACATATACCAGAGCGGCGTATCGTCGCCTGGGCCGGCTGGCGGAGGGCGAGGCGGTACGCTACAACGACGTGCCCGCCGTGGCTGCTGCCATCGACCCCGCATTGATGGCCATGCAGCGGTTGCCGGTGGCGATTGATACAGGAAGTGATCTAACCCGGGGTCAGACAGTGGTGGACTGGTACGAGATGACCGGCCGTGATGCCAACGCTGACGTGTGTCTCGGAGTGGACTCCCAACGGCTCACCGAGATAGTGGTAAAGCGCCTCACGGAATATCCCTGGCCAGTCGCTTAACCCGGTAGGGGCGAATAATCATTCGCCCCTACGACATCACGATTTGGGTGGTTCCGAAGTCGTGCGCTGCTAACCCAGCGCGGCCACGGCGGCGCGAACCTCCTCGTAGTCGGGTTCCACGCCCGGCGACTCTGAAACCCAGTGGTAGCGGACGATACCCTCGCCGTCCACGATGGTCACGGCGCGTTTGGCGGCGACGTATCCCTGCATACCGGCCAACCCGGGCAACGCCACGTCGTAGGCGTTCACAACTTCCCGGTTGTAGTCGCTGAGGAACGTGTACTCCACGTTGTTGGCCGCTTTCCAGGCCGCCTGCGCGAAGGGCGGGTCCACGGTAATCCCAATCACCTCGGCGTTCATCGAACTGAACTGGTCGATGCGGTCACGCAGGGCGCACATCTCGGTGGTGCAGACGCCGGTGAACGCCCCGGGGAAGAAAGCGATAACGACGTTTTTGCCGCGATAATCGCTGAGGCTGCGCTGCTGCTGCGGGGTTTCATGGAGGGTGAATTCGGGCGCGGCTTGCCCTACGGTGATAGCCATCAAGGAACCTCCTGGCTGCTGACACTTGGGGGTTTTCAACGCGCCGCCGGGCAATTCCCACGCGGCTGTTGTTGATTTACGACGCTGGCATCTTATCATAACGATACCCGGTGCGCCGAAATCGGGCGGCGTGCTAAACTCACCGATACACTCTTACACTCAGCCCGATTGGAGCCGTTCCCATGTTTTTCAACTCCCGCCGTTCCACCGTCCACGCCACTCATGGCATGGTCGCCACCAGCCAACCCCTGGCGGCCATGGCCGGCCTGCGCGTCCTCATGGACGGAGGCAACGCTGTGGACGCCGCGGTGGCGACTGCGGCTACGCTCAACGTCGTCGAGCCTATGTCCACCGGCGTCGGCGGCGACGTGTTCGCCCTTATCTGGAAAGCGGCGGATAAAGAGGTTTTGGCCCTCAACGGCAGCGGAAGGGCGCCCATGGCCGCCACCATCGCAGACCTGCAAGCGAAGGGTCACCGGCGAATGCCGGCCTTCGGCCCTTTGTCCGTCTCAGTCCCCGGCACCGTCCACGGCTGGGAAGTCCTGCTGAAAAGCGAAGGAACCATGACCCTGGCCGACGCTTTGGCGCCCGCAATTGACTACGCCGAGAATGGCTTCCCCGTCAGCGACATCATCGCCTTCCAATGGAAGCAGCAGGAAGACAAACTGGCCGCGCTGCCGTCGGGCCAGGAAATGCTGGTCAACGGTCACGCCCCCAGGGAAGGCGATTTGATGCACCTGCCCACGCTGGCCCGCACGCTCCGCGCCGTGGCGGAAGGAGGCAGCGAGGCGTTCTACACCGGCCCCATCGCCGCCGCCATGGCTGACTTCGTGCAGGAACAGGGCGGCTGGCTGTCCGAACAGGATCTGGCGGCGCACCGTTCCGATTGGGACGAACCCATCAGCGCCGACTATCGGGGCGTGACGTGCTGGGAGTGTCCGCCCAACGGCCAGGGCATCATCGCGCTGGAAGCGCTGAACATCGTAGAGGGTTTCGACGTCGCCGGAATGGGGCCGCAGAGCGTTGACCGCTATCACCATCTGATCGAGGCGACTCGCCTGGGGTTCGCGGACGCCTTCGAGTACCTGGCTGACCCCCGTTGCGCCGAGGTGCCCACCGATGCTTGGCTTTCTAAAGAGTACGCCAGGTGGCGACGTACTTTGATCGACCCGGAACGCGCCATGCCTACGGCCCCCTACGGGAGAATGGTGCCGGGAAGCGATACGGTCTATATCAGCGTGGTCGATGGCGCCGGCAATGCTTGCTCCCTGATTAACAGCGTGTTTGCCAATTTCGGGTCTGGCCTGGTGGCGCCGGGCACCGGCATTGTTCTGCACAACCGGGCGTCTCTTTTCAGCGCAGTGCCCGGACACCCCAACGCCCTGGCGGGAGGCAAAAGGCCCTTCCACACCATTATTCCGGCCCTGGCGACGCGGGATGGCGAGTTGTGGCTCAGTTACGGTGTCATGGGCGGGTTCATGCAGCCCCAGGGGCATCTGCAAGTCATCACCAACATGGTGGACTTCGGAATGGATTCTCAGAACGCGCTGAACGCCTTGCGCTTCCAGGTTGCCGGAGACGGCGTTTGGCTCGAGGGCGATGTTGATCAGGATGTCGTAACGGGATTACACCGCCGCGGCCACCGTGTCAACGTGATGCACGGCCCCCAGCGCGGCGGCGCCGGCGGCATGGGTGGCGGGCAGGTAATCAGCCGCGACCCGGACAGCGGCGTGCTGAGCGGCGGCAGCGAACCCCGTAAGGATGGAACCGCCGTCGGTTGGTGATTACTTCGACAGCCAGCGGCGGAATCGCTGCCAGCCGGTCTGCGGCTCCGATTCCACCGGCCGGCCACGCCAGTATTGCCGTTGCTGGGAACCCATGCGCTGGAAGAACATCCACGCCACGGCCGCCACCATGATCACCATGCCGGCCATCGAAAGCCAGACCAAATGCGCCACCAGCAGGCCGATCAGAGCCACCGCCCCCCCGACCACCGCCAATTTGGTGGGCGAAATCAGCCTCGTCCGTTGCTTGGGGCGGGGCGCGAAAGGAGATGGTTGGTCGTCCAGTGGCGGAGTGGTGTCCGCCGGCGTTGTGTCCGGAGCGTCGGTTTCAGATTCCAACTCGCTCAGCAGTTGCTCGATTTCTTGTTCGTAGCGTTCTTTCATCGTCGCACTACCCGTGAGAAAGAGCCTCAATCGTCCATCTTGCAGCGATTATAACCCGACGACGCGCCAAGCGTAACCGCCAGAATGACGGGGTTGTAATTTCGTATGCCAATGCCCTGGGTGAGACCTCAGGGCTATCGCATATGAAAAATTGAGGTGTCAGGTAAGATAGCGTCCAAACTGCTGAGGTGGGGAGGACACCATGAGCGAGCTAGCGGACGTATTTGGCGATTTGGAAGACCCTCGGGCCGTCAATGCGCGTCTCCATTCCCTGCACGACATTCTGGTCATCGCTCTATGCACCATCGTCTGCGGCGGTCAGACTTGCACCGACATGGAGCTTTTCGGGCATTCCAAACGGGAGTTTCTGGAGTCCTTTCTGAATCTGGAAAACGGCATTCCCAGCCACGACACTTTCTCCCGGGTGCTGGGCAAACTGGATCCGGAAGCTTTCCAGCGGTGGTTTTTGAGGTTCATGGAACAGTTCGCTCAAGGGGTTCAGGGAGTGGTGGCCATGGACGGGAAGACCTTGCGGCGTTCTTACGACCACGCGGCAGGACAGTCCGCCCTGCATCTGGTCAGCGCTTGGGCGGAAGAGCGGCGCCTGGTGTTGGGACAATTGGCCGTTGACGACAAGTCCAACGAGATTACGGCGTTGCCCAAGCTGTTGGAAATGTTGACCTTGCAAGGCAAGGTGGTTACCGTCGATGCCCTGAATTGTCAGCGTCAGATTGCTCAGCAAGTGATTGACCAGGAGGGCGACTACGCGCTAGCGTTGAAAGGCAATCAAGGTACGCTCTACGACGATGTAAAACTGTTTCTGGACGACGCGGACACGCCGGCAGCTCAGGCCACCCAGGTCAGCAAGGGCCACGGACGCATTGAAACCCGCACCGCCAGTATTAGCGACGACGTAGCCTGGCTGCAGGAATGGCACGACTGGCCGGGCTTGCAGGCCGTGGGTAAAGTAACAGCGGTCCGCCGTAAAGACGGCGACACCAGCGAGGAAACTCGTTATTACCTGCTGAGCCAGGCCTTCCCGCCGGAGCATTGCAACGACATCGTGCGCGGCCATTGGGGCATTGAGAACCGGCTGCATTGGGTATTGGACGTAACCTGCAACGAAGACCAGGCGCGGAACCGGAAAGGGCATGGCGCGGAGAACCTGGCGTTGCTGCGTAAGTTGGCGCTGAATCTGGCGCGGTTGGAACCAAGCAAGGGGTCCATGCGGGGCAAACTGAAACGGGCCGGTTGGGACAACTGCTTCCTCATCAACATCCTCTCCCAATTCACCAAAATCCATATGCGATAGCCCTGGGTGAGACCTCAAGATTTCTTGACGCAAATTGGGTTTGGCAGTACCATAATTCGCCATCGGAGTAACACAATGCCGAAACGCACTTATCAGCCCAAAAAGCGCCGCCGTGCCCGGGTGCATGGCTTTCGCTCTCGTTCCCGCACCTCCGATGGTCGCGCGGTTTTGCGCCGTCGCCGGTTCAAGGGCCGGCATCGGCTGGCCGTCTAAGCCTTTGGCGCGTGTCAACTCGCAAGGCGCCATAGACGGCTACGTGTGTGCGATGCAGAAACGTCACCGGCTCGGCAGTCAAAAGCGAATTTCCGAAATTCATCGCCAGGGGCGAAGCGCGGTCAATCGCCTGCTGGTGGTTCGCCTTTTGCCGAACAATCTCGACCACAATCGATATTGTTTCGTGGTCAGCAAGCGGATCGGCAAAGCCGTGGTGCGAAACAAAGTGAAACGCCGGTTGCGCGAAACGATCCGCAACGCCGACACGGCCCCCGGATGGGATACCATCCTCATCGCCCGACGCGGAGCCGGCGAAGTCGATTTCAATAGATTGCGAATGGCTACGCATAATCTGATACGGCGAACCCCGTTGGGTGGGCCTCGCGCCGACTCTTCCCGGAAACCTTTCCACCCGGACGGTACTGCATGAGACGCCTAGCCATCGGCTCAATCCGTCTGTACCAGTTGGCATTGTCCCCTTATTGGCCGGGGATGTGTCGCTACCAACCCAGTTGCTCCCAGTACACCGTCGATGCCATAACCCGTTACGGGTTCCTAAGAGGGAGTTGGCTCGGGTTCCGCCGGATCTTGCGCTGCCGGCCCCTGGGTGGCGCGGGATACGATCCGGTTACCTGATCATTGAACATGTCATACCTTTTCCCGCCCTCCCGCAACCTCGCGGTTAAACCGCGCCATCGAAACATCTCCTCGCTTTGGCGATTCTCAGCGCTCTTGGCGTCGGCCGGCCTTTTGTGTCTAGCCACCACCGGATGCGCGCGCGACTTGGGGGCATCAACCCGCGGTTGGGGTTCGGTGGCCGCCGCCAACGACGTGGTGTATGCGACGACGTTGCAAGGCCAAGTGTATGCCTTGAACGACTTGGGGCCTGACGGCGTCAGCACCCGCTGGATCTCAACAATCGGTGCGGACCGGGGGTTCCATGGAGCATACAACCCCCCCACGGTGGGTCGCTATCTGTACGTCGCCGGCATTGACGGGTTCCTGTACGCTTTCGATCCGCCCGCCGCGGGCGGCCCTGTAGAAGTAGCCTGGCGCAAGCCCAACATAGAGGCCGAGGACATGACGCCGTTGGTTGGAAGTCCTGGGCTGGACGAAGCCGGCGGTATCGTTGCGGTAGGTTCTGAAGACGGCGGCCTGTACGCTTACAATGCTCTGACCGGAGAAGAGTTGCGCTGGTCACCTTTTCGGACCGAGCCGAGCGGCGAGATCTGGTCCACCCCGGTTCTCCGCAATGGAGTGGCCTACTTCGGATCGCAAAACGGAACCGTTTACGCGGTGGACCTGACCACCGGCGCGGAAAAATGGCGGTTTGAAACCGGCGGCGCAATCGTCGCCACGCCGCTGATCTTCAACAATTTGTTGATCGTTGGCTCTTTCGACCGGCAGCTTTACGCCCTGGGCCTCAATGACGGCCAACCCCGCTGGCAACACGAAGCAGCCAACTGGTGGTGGGCAACCCCGGTCGCATCCGAGCGTGCCATTTTCGCCCCGTCCATGGATGGAAGGGTGTACGCCCTCGATGCCAACGGAACGCTGCTCTGGGCCTACGATGTAGGGGCGCCCATTGTTGCCAACCCAATACTCCTTGAACGGGGTCTGGTGGTGGGCACGGTGGAGGGCAAGTTGGCGGTGCTTCGCGCCTCCGTATCGGACCACGGCCCAGCGCAGGAGATTGCATCCCTGACCGTGGGCGACGCCGAAATCAAAGCGCCGCTGGTCGTAGCGACCAGTCTGTCCGCCGGGATTGCCGATCCACCCGATTCGGTGTACATCGGGTCCGACGACGGCAAAGTCCGCCGGGTTCAGGTGCGGTCCGGCATCAATATCATGTGGTGCTACGACACCAGCGAAAACACTCGGTGCAACTAGTGGAATTCTTCTCCATATTCGTTCTGCTGTGGAACGAGATCATCATTCGGCCCATGCTCAACACCCTGTTGGTGTTGTACGTGATCTGCCTCTCGCAGATGGGCGTGGCTATCATCGTCTTCACAGTGCTGGTTCGGGTGGTCACCATCCCGTTGACGGTGCGCCAACTGCGCCAGATGCGCGCCATGACCGCGTTGCAACCCCGGGTGCGCGAGATCCAGGAGCGTTACGCCGGCGATCGGCAGCGCACGTCCCAGGAAACCATGCGGCTTTATCGGGAAAGCGGGGTCAACCCGATTGGGTGCCTGGGGCCGTTGATCGTCCAAATGCCCATCCTGATCGGCCTGTTCCGCGTCCTCATCCTGACCCTGTTCAACAATCCCGAAGACTTGGTGAGACTGTCGGACAAGCTGTATTCGTGGATCACCTTCGTACCCATCCACGCTGCTGTACCGGTCAACAACGGCTTTTTGTGGCTGGACTTGAGCCAGCCCGATCCGTCCCCCATCGTTATGCCCATCCTGGTGGCGGTCACCACCTGGGTGCAGCAGAAAATGACCCAGATGCCGTCACCCGATCCCCGTCAGCAGTCAAGTCAAACGATGATGCTGTGGATGATGCCCATTTTCCTGGGGGCATTCTCCCTGGGTTGGCCCAGTGGACTGCCCCTCTACTGGGTGGTCTCCAATCTCATCGGCATCGGTATCCAGTACTTTATCACCGGTTGGGGGCCGCTGTTCCCGCTGTTCCCGCGTCGTGGCGAGGACACCGAACAAGTCGCGCCGGTGACGCCGGCTCCCGAATCGCAGGAGAATAGACCCGATGGATCAGATAGTGCAAACCGGGAGAACCGTAGAAGAGGCCGAAGAACTGGCGCTCGCAGCTCTAGGCGCCGACCGCAGCGAGGTAGAGGTCGAAATACTAAATAGGGGCCGTCAGGGTTTCCTCGGCATCGGCGGAGAGCTGGCTGAGGTTCGCGTTACCCGGCTCGCCGGCGCCTCACCGGAAGACGAAATTGACACTGACTACGACTATGATGCCTACGACGCCGAGGACGAGCCCGAAGCGGAAACCCAGGTTAGCGACGCTCAACCTGAAACGCCGCCTCGCCCGACTGCGGAAACGCCGGCCGGTCTCGCAATCCAATCAGTCGAGCGTATCCTGAACATCGTCGGGGCAGAAGTTGACGTTAACCTCCGCTCCGAGCACGATGAACTGGCCGGCGGGCCGATCATCGACATTCATGGGCCCGATTCCGGGCTGCTCATCGGGCGTAGAGGCAACACCCTGCAATCCTTGCAGTTTATCGTCCAGAGCATCGTGCGCCAGCAGTTCGATCAGGACATCCGGGTCGCGCTGGATGTTGAACAATACCGGAGCCGCCGGGAGGACTCCCTTCGGGAAATGGCTGACCGGGTCGCCAATCGCGTCGCCCAAACGGGCCGCAGCATCACTTTGGAGCCCATGACGCCATCGGATCGCCGGGTAATACATCTCTATTTGGGTGAACGAGACGGCATCCGTACCGAAAGTGTCGGCTACGGCGAAGGCCGCAAGGTCCAGATCATCCCCGAACGCGACTGAACGCCTGGCGGGCCATGCCACCGTGCGTCACGGCCTGCAAATCGCTGCTTTTGCCGTTGACCTGGTTACGGCCGCCACATAGAATGCCACCATGACCTGGTGCATTATCAATGGATCGCAGTCCGATGCCTTCGACCACCCGCGCGAGGAGTGCGGGATAGTCGGCATATACCGGGACCGCAGCCACAGTGCAGCCTTGGCCGCAGTGGGCTTGTTCGCCTTGCAGCACCGCGGCCAGGAGTCGGCGGGCGTGGCGGCGGTGGACGCGGGAACGATACAGGTCCATACTGGGATGGGCCTAGTGTCGGAAGCTTTTCACGATGGCGACATTGACCGCCTCACCGGGGAAATGGCCATCGGGCACACTCGTTATTCCACCACTGGATCCAGCCGATACTCCAACGCGCAGCCGCTGCTGGTCAGCGGACTTAACGGTCAGCTGGCCGTGGCCCACAATGGGAACATCATCAACTCGTTGCAGTTGCGCGAACTGCTGGAGACACGCTGGGGATGTCATTTCGAGACGAGCACCGACAGCGAGGCCATAGCGCATCTCCTCGTCAATGCGCCCGGCGCGACTTGGACCGACCGCATTTTCTACAGTATGCGCCTGATGCAGGGAGCGTTTTCCCTGGCGCTGTTGACTCCCGATGCGGTCATCGCGGCCCGTGACCCCCTGGGCATTCGACCGTTGTGCCTGGGCCGCCTGCCGGACGGTTGGGTGGCCGCCTCCGAAACCTGCGCCTTGGACCACATGCAGGCCGAGTTCGTCCGCGAACTGAAACCCGGCGAGGTGGTGGTGATGGATCGGGACGGTGTTCACTCCCAGATTTACGAAGGCGCGTCCGGTCGCAACCGGGCTCTGTGCGTTTTCGAATGGATCTACTTCGCCCGCCCGGACAGTGTGATGGACGACCGGTTGATGCACCAGGTCCGCGAGGAAATGGGCGCCCAGCTTGCTCGCGAGTATCCCGCTGAAGCCGACTTGGTGATTGGCATTCCGGATTCTTCCACTTCCGCCGCCGTGGGCTATTCACGGGAATCCGGCATTCCTTTCGCCAACGGACTGGTGCGAAACCGTTACGTCGGGCGCACCTTCATCGAACCGGAGCAGCAGCGTCGCGACCGTGGTGTGCGGCAAAAATTCAACCCCATGCCAGCGGTGCTCCGCGGCAAGCGCCTGGTAGTGGTTGATGACAGCATCGTGCGCGGCACAACGACGCCCCACGTGGTGGAGCTGTTGCGTCGGGCCGGCGCAGCCGAGATCCACCTCCGCGTGTGCGCGCCTCCTATCAAGCACCCCTGCTACCTGGGCGTGGACATGGCGACGCGCCAGGAGTTGATCGCCGCCAACAAGACCATTCCCGAAATCCGAGAAGTGACCGGAGCGGATACCTTGGGCTATCTCAGCGTGGGGGGACTGATGGGATTGGTCCGGGGCCCGCAGGGCGGGTTCTGCGACGCCTGCTTCACGGGTAACTATCCGGTTCCGGTGCAGTTGGAATTGACCAAGCAGGCGTTGGAACCGACTACGGTGTGACGACGGCGGGAGAACCACGCTTGGCTGACCCTAGATCGTCCTCCTATGAAGCCGCCGGTGTTTCCTTGGAGGCCATGGACGGCCTGAAGGATCGCATCAGGGCTTTCGCCGCCATGACCCACGGACCGGAAGTCCTGGACGCCAGCGGCGGTTTCGCCGGGCTGTTCGCATTATCCGGCTACAACGATCCGGTGCTGGTGGCCAGCGCCGACGGAGTCGGCACCAAGCTCAAGATCGCCGCTCAACTGGGGCATTTCGAGGGCGTCGGTCAGGACCTCGTCACGCTCAACGTCAACGACATACTGACCAAAGGCGCTCGCCCCCTGTTCTTTCTCGACTATGTTTCCTTTAGCGCACTTGACGAGCACCGGCTGGAAATGCTGATGCGGGGCATCGCCTGGGGTTGCCGGGAGTCCGGGTGCGCCCTAATCGGTGGCGAAACGGCCCAACTGCCGGGAGTGTACTCTGAAACCGACTTCGACCTGGCCGGTTTCGTGGTCGGGGTGGCCGAGCGCAACCTCCTGTTGGGCGCCAACCACGTCATCCCCGGCGACCGTCTGATTGGAATACCATCCAGCGGGGTGCATACCAACGGATTTTCGTTGGTTCGAAAGGTATTCAACCTCGACGACGACCCGGCGGCGTTGTACCGCCCCTGGCCCGGTTTGGCGCGCAACCTGGGCGACGAGTTGATGGTGCGCCACCGGGCGTATCATCCCCTCATCACCCCACATCTCACTCACGTCAAGGCGCTGAGTCACATCACCGGCGGCGGGCTGCCCGGCAAGATGCCGGCGTCTCTGCCGGATGACGCCACCGCAGAGTTCCGCGTGGGTTCATGGCCCGTCCCGCCAATATTTAGCGCTATCCAGCGAGCGGGTGACATCGACGACGCTGAGATGTATCGTGTGTTCAACATGGGCCTGGGCATGGTCGCCATGTGCGACGACGCCGGCGCGCGGGCGCTGCTGGCCGGTATTCCTGACGCTGTGGAAGTCGGCTGCATCGTGGAACGCGAAGGTAATTCACAGACTAACCTCACCGTTATTTAGCGCTGCCACAGGGAGGAACCGCATCATGGGTATGAAGAAACTGTTCCGTCGCCGCGGTGCCGGCTCGGAGTCTGACGTTGTTGGCGGTCTCGCCGGAATGAGACCCTGGTGGGCCTGGGGGCCGCTGGGACTCGTTTGGTTCGGCGGCCACCATACCGGTTCGAACATTGATGCCGGCCACCTGCCCCATCACGGTGATGCGGGCAACTTCCATCATCCCGGGGATCATGGCGGTGGATTCGGCGGGTTTGACGGAGGCGGCGGAGGCGGCTTCTAGCAACCCGGCAGAAAACTCGAAAGGAGACATTCAGCGGTTTGAAAGCGTTACTCAGCGTATTTGACAAGACGGGTATTGAAGAATTGGGAGCACGGCTGGCGAGCGCCGGCTATGAGTTGATCAGTACCGGCGGCACCCACCGCAGTCTCACCGAGGCTGGCGTGCCCGTGCGCCAGGTGTCGGACGTCACCGGCTCGCCGGAAATCCTGGAGGGACGGGTCAAAACCCTGCACCCGGTCATCCATGGCGGCCTGCTCGCCAGGCGGGATTCTCCGGCCCATATGGATGAACTCAGCCAACACGGTATCGACGCCATCGATATGGTGGTGGTGAACCTTTATCCCTTCGTGGATACCATCAGCAAAGCCGGCGTTACGCTGGATGACGCGCTGGAAAACATCGACATTGGCGGGCCTACTATGCTGCGGGCAGCGGCCAAGAACTTCCCGGCGGTGGCCGTGGTAGTTGATCCAGAAGATTACAGTTGGGTGGCAGACGCCCTGGCCGGCGACGGTCTTGATCTACAACAACGGCGCAATTTGGCCGCCAAAGCCTTCCAACACGTCGCGGTGTACGATGCCGCCGTGGCCGACTACTTGGCCGCTGACCCCGGTGTCGATGACGAGATGCCCCAACAGGTGACCATCGGCCTAACCCGCGTTTCCAGCCTCCGCTATGGCGAGAACCCCCATCAACGCGGAGCGTTGTATGTTCCCGCCGTAGGCGGAGCCGGCGGCTTGGCGCGGGCCACACAGTTGCACGGCCGGGAGCTGTCCTTCAACAACCTGATGGACGCCGATGCCGCCTGGCGCACGGTCAGCGATTATGCAGAGCCGTCCGTGTGCGTGATCAAGCACGCCAACCCCTGCGGTCTCGCATCCCGAGACGACATTGCCGAGGCTTATCAGCTCGCTTATGAAGGCGACCCGGTTTCAGCTTTCGGTGGCATCGTCGGCTTCAACCGCACGGTGACCGCCGTCGCCGCGGCGGCCATGGATCCCGTCTTCTACGAAGTTGTGGTCGCCCCGGCGTACGACGGCGATGCGTTGGAGATTCTCCAGCGCAAACGGAACCTGCGCATCCTGGAGGTTGAGCCAGCGCAGGATACTCCCGGCACTGCCACCTATGACGTGCGCCCACTCAGCGGTGGCGTGTTGGTGCAGACCTCCGACGCCATCGAGGAAGATCCGCAGGCGTGGACTACAGCGACCGAGCGTATGCCCACCGCCGCTGAATTGGCCGACCTTGCATTCGCCTGGAAAGCCGTCAAGCACATCAAGTCCAACGCCATCGCCTTCGTAAAGGACCGGACTTTGATGGGCATGGGAGCCGGCCAGCCCAACCGCGTGGTCAGCGTCCATCTGTCCCAGCGTGCGGCCGGGGAGAAAGCGGCCGGCTGTGTGCTGGCTTCCGACGCCTTCTTCCCGTTCCCGGACAACATCGAACTGGCCGCCGAAGCCGGCATCACCGCCATAGTTCAACCCGGTGGCTCGATCCGCGACGACGAGGTTGTCGCCGCCGCCAACCAGGCCGGCATCGCCATGGTGTTCACGGGAGTGCGCCACTTCCGCCACTGATCACCCCGTTGGACGCCTATCTGGACATCGAAACCACCGGGTTCCTCGGCGGCAATTCCTACCCTACCGTGGTCGGCGTCGCCGTGGACTTTCCCGGTGACTGGTCGATTGCCCAACTAGTCGGCGACGAAATCACCGTCGATGCCGTTCTCCATGTCCTGGAGGGCGTCACCACCATCTACACGTTCAACGGGGCGAGTTTCGACCTGCCGTTCTTGGCGTGGCGGCCCGGCGTGGATTTGCGTCGCCGTTTTGAGCATCACGATCTGATGCGTTCCTCACGTCGCGCCGGGTTGCGGGGCGGTCTCAAAGCCATCGAAAAAGCCCTCGGCATATCCCGCAACCTTCCGGATATGGATGGTGCCGATGCCGTAATACTTTGGCGCAAATACCGGCAAGAACGTAACCGGGCGGCATTGGATATGCTGCTGGGATATAACCGAGAGGACGTAGAAAATCTGCGCGTTCTCCGAGCCATCTTGGAGGAGGAAAATTGGAACTTGGATTGACGGGCAAGAACGTGGTTGTAACCGGCGGCGGCAATAACATCGGCCGGGCCATCGTGCTGGCTTTCGCTGCCGAAGGCTGCAATATCGCCATCGCCGAACTCAATCGCGCCGCCGGTGAACGTGTTGTCGTCCAAGTAAAGGCATTGGACACGGGCGCATCGGCCATCGTCGTTGACGCTGACATAACCGACCAGGATAAGACTGAACGAATGATGGCCGAAGCTATCGACCGTTTGGGAAGCGTGGACGTCCTGGTCAACAACGTGGGTTGGACCATCGACCGCCTGTTCATGGACAAGTCCCGGGACGAACATATCAAGGAAGTTGACATAAATCTCTGGGGAGCCATCAACTGCATCCACGCGGCGCTGCCCCACATGATTGAACGGCAACAAGGCTCCATCGTCAGCATCAGCAGCGACGCGGGACGTATGGGCGAGTACCGAGAAGCAGTCTATTCCGCCTGCAAAGCCGGAGTGATCGCCCTCAGCAAATCCCTGGCCCGCGAAAACGGCCGGTATGGCGTTCGCTTCAACATGGTCTGCCCCGGCCTGGTGGTGCCGGAACAGTCGGAAATCGCCGGAACCGAAAGTATGTGGGCGCAAGGGATGGGCGACCTGTTCACCGAGGAGGTCGTGGAACGGGCGAAACGCGCCTACCCGCTGCGTCGTATTGCCACCGCCCAGGAAATCGCCAATGCGGTGGTGTTCCTGGCGTCAGACGCGGCCAGTTTCATCACCGGACAAACGCTCAGCGTATCCGGCGGCTACACGATGATGTAACCGCAGTCCAGGTTTATTAAACGTGTAGGGACGACGCATGCGTCGCCCCTACCGATTGGGTTCGTGGATGAACGATTACTGCTGGTTCGTCCCAACCAACGCCCAGGCCTTCTCCTCCATCGAGGGGATGACGGCCTGCACCAGGTCGTTGTCCACGTTGGCGGCTACGGTGGGGTAGCCGGCGCGGTCAATCATGCTGGCCAGGTTGCCGGACTTGAACTGGTCCAGGGTCCAGGCCAGGGTGTTGCCGCTGGTGGTAACGTCCCAGTAGATCCGGACGTCCTGGTTCCGCGGGCCATAGTGGTAGTGCGGCGCGATCTCGAAGCAGTCGAAAGCCAGCAGCTCGAACTCCTGCCCCAGGTGGTCGGTCAGCACGTGGATGGCCACACCCCGGTCGCCGGCCGCGCCAATGTTCGAGCGGAACTCTACGCCGAAGCGGATGTTGCCGGCCTCGTAAATGTGGTCGCCGCGGAAGTGGGTGACCGTGCGCCGCTCATCGCGGGCCTTGCCCAGCGCGCAGGCCTCCACCTCGTCCATCTTGTTCCCGTCGATGCCCTGGGCCTCGACGGCCATCGCCAGGTCTTCGTAGCCGGAGCGTCGGACCATGGCGGGCAGGTTGGTGCGAATGTTCTTCAGCGTCCAGCCCAGCGGGGTGCCGACGGTGGTCTTGTCCATGTGCAGCCGGATGTTCATGTTCTCCGGCCCATAGTGGTAGTGGGGATCCTGGTCGAAGCAGTCGAACCGCAGAATCTCGGTATCGTGACCGTCAACGTCGCCAAAGACCTGGACCATCAGGCCCTGGTCAGGCATGATCTCCTTCCGGTACGACAGAGCTACGTCCACCGGCCCAATGTTGATAATGGTGTCTCCCTTTTCCATGAGCTCGCCTCCTCGTGGAATTCGGATTGAATTCGGCGGCCGCATCATTGCAACCGTCCCTATTTTTGCGATTATAGCATCGCGGGCGATAATGGCAAGAACGCTTTTCAAAAGTTCGCCCAAATACCGGGCCGCCGCCCAATTGCTACGATATCATTGACGCCTGCGGAGCATCCTATGACCCAGCGCAAAAACGGTTCCATCACGGCTGATTTCCCCGGGGCAGCCTATCCGGTCGCCAGCGTCGTGCGGTTTCGCAGCGCCGGCCGACGCGAACTGAATGGCAAGGTCACTTGCCTCCGCCGGCGGCACGCGGACGTAGTTGCCGAGGATGGCAACGAGTGGACCGTGCCTTATGCCGCCATCCTCGCGGTGGAACGCCAACCAAACGTCCAGTGTTCCCTGACAGAAGTGGAGCGCATGGCTAAACGCCTGTTGGCGCGCCATGCCCGCCACGCCGAACTGGACGCGCAATGGACGTTCGGGTTCGACCTGGCCGCGACGCGGGCCGGCGTCTGTCGTTATCGTGAACGGCGCATCGACCTGGCGGTGAGTTATTGCCTGGCCGCGACTCGCGCCGAGATTGAGGACACCATCCTGCACGAAATAGCCCACGCCATCGTGGGCCCGCGACACAACCACGACGCGGTTTGGAAAGCCAAAGCCCGCGAAATCGGCTGCCAGGGTGAAAGATGTCACCGGGTGCAGCAGTCCGTACCCAAATGGGTCGGCGAGTGCGGCTGCGGTCAACAGTGGTTCCGCCAGGTTTTGCAACGGAGGATGATCGGCAACCGGGTCTGCGCCAAATGCCGGGGTGCCATAACCTGGCGCAGGAACAACTCGGTGGCATCCAGGATGGGCACTTCCAACGGAGCGTAGCCGAAACGGGAGATGAAATCGGCCAGTCGGCGCTCCACAGCCTCCTTTTACAAGCAGGAGAGCGGAGGCAAGTCACCCATACCGGGCAAAAGACGCACCGAATTGGCAAAGGCGGCAACGGCTGGGGCAATCATCGCCGGGTATTGTACCACCTGTCGGTCGGCAGGCGGCGCTTCCGGAAGACTACGCGTGCCTTACCGGGAAACCTTCCAAGCGGGATAACCATTCCCCAAAGTGAGTACACTCTTCGCGAATAGCTGGCAACCCGATTTCAGAAGCGGCCAAAACGCCGAGAAGAGGTTTCTGATAACCCGGCAGCAACGCTTCTATTCTCTTGGACGGCGCAGTTACCGACGAATCGTTGATGTGTTCTGAAGTCGGGAAACCATCCCTGATTTGCTGGAAAGGTCCGGCGAGTCCTGTGCGACCGATGGCCTGTGCAAACGTCTCGCAATCGCTGAACAACATGGCTTCAAACTCGTGCATCATGACGTATGGAATAAATCGGCCCGTGTTGAAACTAGGCCCCATCTCGTTCGTTAGGTCGTCGAGCATTGCGAGCTCAACATTTTGGCTTTTTTCAGGAACCGGCAAATGGCGGGTTTCTGCCCGACCCGGCCAGACCCCTGGCCCTTCGCACGGCATACCATAGTAATCCACGAATGTGCTGACGATGATTCCCGAATCCCCGCGAAGACGGTTGACGATGTCGCGTCGGGTTTCGGGCCACGGTCGGACTCCGCCCCGGCGTCGCCTCGGGCGCTGTCTCCCCATCAGACGAGCGCTGACAGCTATGTATCCGACTTGGTAAAGGTGGGGCGCAAGCAGTTTATTGACAAAATTTTCTTCCGTGTCCCCTTCCACCACAACGTGCAGTCGCGTCATGTCTCGGTGATGGCCTTCATTCCGGACCGGGCCTACCGCCTATTTCGTTCTTTTCCCACAACTCCCCCAAGCTGTAATCCTCCAGCCATATCGCCAGTCTCTGGGCGTCCAAGCGTTCGAACCTCGCTTCCCCACCCACCCGGTTGGCGACGACCACATCTTCCGGCTCAAAATGGTCCAGCAACGTTGGAGATTGCGTTGCCATAATGATCTGGCTTTGTGTCGCCGCGTGATGCACCAATGATGCCAATAGAGTGATCGCGTAAGGGTGCAGACCCAATTCCGGCTCGTCCAACAGAATCACGGACGGTCGGATATGCTCGGGTTGCAGTAACAACGTCGTCAATGCGATAAAGCGCAGAGTGCCGTCGGACAACGACGCCGCGTCGAAATAAGCATCAGAACCTTGATGCCTCCATTCGAGCAGTATCATTCGCCGGTTCAATTCTTGTGGCTCCAGCACAAAATCGTCGAAAAAGGGGGCGGTCTGTTGCACAGTCTTCCTAATTAAGTTATATGACTCGGGATGTCTCCGCCTAATATAGTACAGAACCGCTGCCAAATTCGCTCCGTCGGCGTGTAAACGGCGATTATCCCGCAAATGACCCAATCTCTTCATGGGAGATGTTCGGCCCGTATTGTGGAAATGATAATGAACCCAGGGATCAGGGTCAATGAGAGTACCAACTGAAGCCAGTTCGTCACCGTGTTCCGATCGAATTAACGGTGGTTGCCACTTGCTGGCGGATTGGTGCACCAGACCTAATGAATCACCTTCCGTGTGTCTTATTTCCAATTCGTACCACTCGCCATCGTCGAACGCGATTCCAACGTCAATTCGCTCGGTCACGTTGGCTCCGAAGTGGAGTATTCGGTTCGCTCCATCTGCCCTGACAACGAAGTTTCGCAGCCGCCCGTTAACTACCTCGCGCACAAACGAAAACACTTCAATAAAGTTTGACTTCCCGGAGCCGTTGGGTCCGATAAGTACGTTGATGCGATTCAGTTTCAGGCGCTCTAGTGCCCTAATGCTCTTGAATCCCCTAATGGTGATGGTGTCCAGCGCCGGCATGACCTCACCGCCAATTACGGGTGCGCGTTCAGCCCGCCGTCGATATACACCGGCTGGCCGCTGGGGTAGTCACAGTGCGGCGAGCAGAGATAGACCAGCATCGCGGCCAAGTCCCGGGGATGGCCCTTGCGACGCATGGGGGTGTAGCGGACCAGGAGTTCTTCGCGCTGGGTTTCCAGGGGGATGTCCTCGGCGGTTGACCAGCCGGAACCGATGGCGTTGACGCGGATTTCGCTGCGGCCCCATTCCACCGCCAGGGAGCGCGTGAGGGACAGGACGGCGGCCTGGGTCGCGCTGTACGCCGAACAATTTATGTTGCCGCGCTCGGCCAGGTTTGAGATCAGGTTGACGATCCGGCCGTACTGCTGGCCCAGCATACGTTGGCCCACCGCCTGACTCAGCATGAAGGTGGCGCGGACGTTGCGAGCATGAAGTTCGTCCCACTCGGCCATCTCGATCTCAGCGGCAGGTTTGGCGAAAAAGCTGCGAGTGTCGTTCACCAGTATGTCAACGCGCGAATGAGCGGCGGCGAAGGCTTCCAGCACCGACGCGGCTCCCTCCGGCGTGTCCCACCTCCCGGCATAGCAATGGGCGTCATGACCCGTCACGCCGGCAACGGCGGCGCGGATGGCTTCGGCAGCGTCGCCGTGCCTCGCTACGGCGAATACGGCGGCGCCGGCCTCGGCCAGGGCCGCGGCCAGATGTGGCGCCTCGTCGCCGCCGGCAGAGGCCACGATGGCGGTGTGCCCGGCCAGGCTGTATTCAGCGGGTAGTGTCATAGCGGCTGACCTACGGTTCCAACTGAGCCACGGGCGCGTGGCCGGTGGGCGCGATGCCGGCGGCCAGGCCCGCTCCGTCCAGGATGAACATCTCGCCAGTCATGTAATCCGATGCGTCGGAGGCGAGGAAGACAGCTATCGGCCCCAGGTCTTCGGGTTTGCCCAGTTTGCCGGTGGGCAGGAAGTCTCCGGATTGGGGCAGAGTGCGGTTGATCTCCGCGCCGGGGTCGATGGTCGGGATGAAGCCGGGGACGATGCTGTTGGCGGTAATACCGTAGCGGGCCAAGCTGAAGGACAGGACGCGGGTCAGCTGGATCACGCCACCTTTGGAGCTGCAATACATATAGATGTCGCGGCCCCCGCGCAGGCCAAACCCGGAAGCGACGTTGATGATCTTCCCCTTGCCGGCGTCGGCCATGGGCTTGGCGGCGGCGCGGGCGCAATAGAAGGCGCCGGAGAGGTTGACCGACATCGCGGACTCCCACTCGTCGTCGGTGATTTCCCAAATGGGCTTGAGCACGTTGTCCGCCACCATCGCTGCGTTGTTGATGAGCGCGTCCACCCGCCCGAAGTGCGACATGGTGGCGTCAATCAGCGCGTTGGCGTCGCTGGAGTTGGAGACGTCGGTGCGGACAGCGATGGCGTCCTGCCCGGCGGCCAAAACCTCGTCCCGAGCGGCTTCGATGGGACCGGGCCGACGGCCGGCTATGGCCAGGTTTGCTCTGGAACGGGTCAGGGCGCGGACCATTTCCAAGCCCAAGCCCGTGCCGCCACCGGTGATGATGACGACTTTCCCGTCAAGATAGAGGTTTTCAAGCATTAGGGACCGGTTCTCCTGAGACTGCCCGAAGGGTAATGTCTCCGGCGGTGAGGGTCAACAGTTCGCCATCGTCAGCGCGAAGCAGCAGGTTCCCGGACGCGTCGATGTCCTCGGCAAGGCCGGCGCTGGAGGCGTCGTGGTGGGTAACGGTCACCCGCTGGCCCAGGGTGTCCAGCCACCTGCGCCACTCCGGTATCGGCGACCGCCCCCGCCGCAGGTCCAGGTACAACCCATCCATATGCTGCAGAATACGGCGGAGCAGTTCGGCGCGGTCGATTTCCGATTGCGCCAACTCGTTCAGGCTGGCGGCGGTGGCCGCGATTTCCGGGTCGGTGGATACGTCAAGAGCCACGTTGACGCCGATGCCCACGATGGCGTGTTCAATGCTGTTCCCGGACAGCGCGCTTTCCGCCAAGATGCCGCAGACCTTGCGATCCTCAATCATCAAGTCGTTGGGCCATTTTATCGTAGGGTAAAGGCTCGCCACCTGCCGGACGGCGCGAGCCACGGCGACACCGGCCAACGGGCTGAGCAGGGGTAATGCGTCCGCGTCCGGGCGAAACAGCACAGAAAAATATAGATTCCCGCTTTCCGAAACCCAGCGGCGTCCGAGGCGTCCCCGGCTGGCACTCTGGGTTTCTGCGACGACCACAGCGCCTTCGTCCGCTCCGTCACGGGCCCACTGGGCGGCATCGTCCATGGTGGAACCGGTGGATTGGTAGTACCTCACACTGCGCCCGATAATGGCCGTGTAGAGGCCGGTGCGGAGCATTTGGGCGACGATGGTGTTTGGCATAACGGATTCCCGACATAGCGCGACAGGCCGGTCAAGGAACGACCTCGAATTCTACTTGTGCGATTTTTTGACGCTCGCTGTACACGTACACCCAATAGCGGCCGGGCGGCCAATGGGACGGCTCCGGCGGCGGAATTCTAATCCAATAGAAGAAACTGCTCCAAGATGGCTTAACGATGTTCGTGGCTTCTTTGGCAAAAAATCTGGAGCCGTCCTCAAGGTATCCGACATATTCCAAGTGGATATCCTGAGCGTACTGAGACTTGGAGCGGAAGCCCTCGATAAACAGGTACGCATCGCCTGGTGCGTCGCGGGCTGAAAATACGCTCGCCGCGGTTGTATGGCGGTGATCTTTGTCCAAAGCGAGATATGCTTCGTCAAGATAGCCGCCAATATCGGGCAGGTCAGGAACCACCGGGGCCGTGTCCGGCGGGGAAACGGCGCGGCCGGCGGTACCGTAGTAGTGGCGAGTTACAATATTCTCAACCGCCGCCGCCGTCTGCTCCGTAACGTCATCCTGGAAGGCGCTCTTAAGGTGGCAGACGTTGAGTCGTATGCCCAAGCAGACGTCGGAGCCATCGTCAACCCGCGATTTCAGATAGAGGTTCCGAATGCCCTGCCGGAATGTCGACTCGCTCAGGGTCTGGTAGAGGTCAAGGAACAGCGCTTCACCTAGCGAATAGTTGCACCGGAACTCATTAGTCTTTACTTCCGCGTCAAGGCTTTCCAGTTCGGCGAGCGTATCGGCGGATGCGCAAGGGTAGTTGGAAGCCTCCACTTCCTCGTCTGCACGGGCGTTTTCTGATACGGATGCCAGCAGCTCGGCTGCTCCTTCGTTGAGCCAGTCTCGATTTGCGCCGCCAAAGTAGTAATGGGCTACTTCGTGAGCGATAGTAGGTCCGGCATACTTTTCCAGTGGCCCTCCCTCGATGTCGAATAAAAGCGACATTGACATGTGAGTGCCAAAGTTGTTGCCGCCTAGTTCGTAGGTCGTGGCGTCATCAAAGAGCAGGGCGATGTAGTTGGTGGGTAAGGGTTCGGCGATGAACTCCTCCAGGGCACGCACGCTATGCTCCAGTAAGTCCATCCGGTCGGTTCGCTGGTCTCGAATGCGGATGATCGACAACAGCGTTTCGCCGGACAAGGGCAGCGTGATTGCGCGTTCCTCCACATGAATCCGCTCCGGCGACAGCAGGGTAGGCACCGTTTCAGGTCGCTTGGCATTTGTGCCGTACAGCAGGGCTACGACTTTGGCCTCTTCATCCGATATGCCATCGACCAGGTTGGGGTGCGACATGATTCGCTGGAAATCGTCCGCATAGAAACGCGCCAGCAGTCTCAGCGACATTACTGCCAGCGCATCCGGGGATGCTATGGTCTCTAGGAATGGTTGACTGACTATCTGCTCCGCAGCAACCTCCGAGTTGCGCGCCATCCAGCGAAGGTTTTGTAGCGTCATGAATTCATCCCGGGAAACTCCGTCGCTGATCCACGGACGAGTCACCAGGGCGGTAAACACTCCCTCGTACCAGACCGCCAAATCGATCAGTTCCTGGGCGGCTCTCTGTTCGTCCCCAATGATGCCATCCGCAACCCAGGGCAAATCTGCGATTGCTTCGGCCAGCGCTGGGCGCTCCGCCCGCAGCCATGCACTGTTTGATGACGCTGCCGGCAATCTCGTCGGCTGGGGCGTGGGCGTTGTCTGGCGCGCCAGCGTCGGCTGGACCATGGTAACCGGGCGGCGTGTTGGCAGCAGCGCGGGCGTGTAGGTAGGGCGCGGCACGACGGTGGCGGTCGGTTTTGCGGTTGGCGTCGGTGTGATTGCTGGCTTCTGCGCAGGAACGGTTGTGGGTAGAACCGTGGGCACGGGTGTGTCCGTCGGGAGCGACGGCGGCGTCGCCGTTGGTATGAGGACTGTCGGCGCCGGCATCGTGGGCGATGGCGCGACTGCTGGTGGGTCGGCGTTGCAGGACAGCGCAACCACCGTCAGCAGCAATGCGACGAAAAGCGCCATGCCCGGCGCCGGCAATCTACCACCCGTGCTCATACCTGTCTTGCAACACGTCCAGCAGACGGCTGACGGGTATCCGCTGCTGGGTCATGGTGTCGCGGTCGCGAATGGTTACGGCGTGGTCGTCCAGGGTGTCGAAATCCACGGTTACGCAGTAGGGCGTGCCGATCTCGTCCTGCCGGCGGTAACGACGGCCGATGCTTTGGGCGTCGTCGAACTGGCTGCGGAACCGGCGACGCACCAGGTCATACACACTGCGCGCGGTCGGCGCCAGGCGGGCATTCCGGCTGAGGGGCAGCACGGCGACCGTCACCGGCGCCAATTCCCGGTGAAAGTGCAGGACGGTGCGCGTGTTATTGGACGCGGGATCCGGGCCGTCGGGTTCGTCGTCGTAGCTGTCCAGCCAGAAGGCCAGGGTGGCCCGGTCCACTCCGCCCGAGGGTTCAATAACGTAGGGCAGGTAACGTTCGTGGAGTTCGTCATCGAAATAGGTCAGGTCCTCGCCGCTGTATTCCTTGTGTCGGCCCAGGTCGAAATCGGTGCGGTTGGCGATGCCCTCCAGTTCCCCCCAACCCCAGGGGAAGCGGTATTCGATGTCATAGGTGGCCTTGGCGTAGTGGGCCAGCTCGTCACCGGCGTGCTGGCGCAGGCGCAGGTTGTCCGGACGAATGCCGTATCGGACGTACCAATCGAAACGAGCCTGTACCCATTGCTGCAACCATTCGTCGTCGGTGCCGGGCTTGACGAAGAATTCAATCTCCATCTGCTCGAACTCCCGGGTGCGGAAGGTGAAGTTGCCGGGGGTTATCTCGTTGCGGAAGGCTTTGCCGATTTGGGCAATGCCGAAGGGCAACTTCTTGCGGGTGGCGGTCTGCACATTCTGGAAGTTGACGAAGATTCCCTGGGCGGTTTCGGGGCGCAGAAAAACCTCGTTGCTGGAATCCTCCACCGGACCCATGAAGGTGCGGAACATCAGGTTGAAGCGCCGGGGTTCGGTGAAGTCACGGCCGCACTTCGGCTCCGGGCAGTTGTCGGTCTCCAGTTGGTCCTGGCGGAAGCGACGGTGGCATTGGCGGCACTCCACCAGCGGGTCGCTGAAGTTCTCCACGTGACCGCTGGCCTCCCAGACCCGGGGGTGCATCAGGATGGCGGCGTCCAGGCCCACCACGTCATCACGCTCGGACACCACGGCGCGCCACCAAGCCTCCTTGACGTTGCGCTTCAGCTCGACCCCAAGGGGGCCGTAATCCCAGGTTGATCCGAGGCCGCCGTACACCTCGCTGGACTGAAAGACGAACCCCCGTCGCTTGGACAGGGACAGGATCTTATCCATATCGGCGTATGGCATGGTGCGCGGCATGGTGAACCTCGCGGTCAGAATTGGATGACTATCATGTTACCACAGCGGCCTCATCGGCCTGTCCGGGCAGTTGTTGGCGCACTGCGTCGGCGAGGCTTTGGGCGGCCAGGTCGTCCAGTTTGATGTAGCGGGCCGACATGGCGTCGGCGATGTTCTTGGCCAGTTCCAGCTTGATGAAGTCCTGCTCGGTGTCAACCACCACCGTCGGAATTTTCGCGGCAGCCACGGTCTCGCCAAAATGCTTTACCTCGTCAGGCAGAGTGAGGACGTTGGAGGACTGTTCCCCGGCCAGCGTCACGTTGGCCCGACCGTCGGAGAGCAGCACCAGTAGGGGCAGAACATCGCGGTCTTTGAGTCGCTCGGTTTCCAGGGTCTCCATCGCCAGATAGATGCCTCGGGACAACGGTGTGCGTCCGCCGGTGGGCATTTCCTGGAGGCACCATTGGGCCATTTCGACGCTGCCCGTGGGTGGCAGCAGCAACTCCGCTCCGGTGCCCCGGAAGGCGATCAAGCCCACGCGGTCGCGGCGCTGGTAGGCGTCGAGGAGCAGGGACATCACCGCGCCCTTGACGGCGACCATGCGACGCTGAGCGCCCATGGAGCCGCTGGCGTCCACGACGAAGAGAATCAGGGAGCCGGTGTGGGTTTCGCGGACTTTTTCACGGACATCCCAAGGCTCGATGAGGAGGGCGGCGGCATCGTCTCCGGCGCCGGCTTGGCGGGTCTGTTGGTAGGGAGCGGCGGCCCGCAGCGTGGCGTCCAGGGCCAAATCCGACGGCGCGCCTTGAGGGACGCGGGCAGCGACGTAGCGGCCGGCCGAAGTATCGCTGATAGTGGTGGCGCGGCGGCCGGACGAGCGACGGGCCCGGCGGTCGGGCGGCTGGACTTGCAGGTTCTGGACGGCGTAGGGGTCGCCGACTTCAAACCACTCGTCGCCCAGGGCAGCGTCGGCGGGTTCTTCCGCCTCGGGTTCCGGCGGGTCGGGTTCTCTATCGCTATCGGCGTCGCCCGGATCTTGATCGGACGAGGTGTCCTGATTGGATGGTTCACGGTCGCGCTGCTGGTTCTGGAAGTCCTCCAGCATATTGTCCAGCTGCTCGGTGACCAGATGGGGCTGCTGGAAGGGCTGGCGACGCTGGCGATGCAGCAAGGCCATCAGGGCGGCCTCACGCACGTCCTCCACATCCACCACAGCCCGGCCCTCGTAGGCCGCGATGGTGCTGGCGGTCTTGTACATCACGATGTCGCCGCGCAGACCGTCAACCTGGTACTCGGCGCATATGTCGGTGATGAGCTCCAGGATTTCGTCTGGCACCACCACGTCAGCCAAGCGCTGCTGACTGCTGATCAGCCTCTCCCGCTCGGCCTGTTCAGCGTTGGCCCAGGCATCCATGAAATCGAACGGGCTGGTTTCGAAAGACATCCGGCGGCGGACTACCTCGCGGCGTTCTTCGGGTTGGAATACGCCGTCAACCTCCACCGCCAGGCCGAAGCGGTCGAGCAGTTGAGGCCGCAGGTCGCCCTCTTCCGGGTTCATCGTACCCACCAGCATGAACTCGGCGTCGTGGCTGACCGAGATGCCCTCCCGCTCCACGTAGTTGCGGCCCATGGCGGCGGCGTCCAGCAACACGTCCACCAGGTGGTCGTTGAGGAGGTTCACCTCGTCGATGTACAGGATGCCCCGGTGGGCGGCGGCGATAAGGCCCGGTTCAAAGTTCTTCTCACCCGACTTGATCGCTTGCTCAATATCCAGCGAACCCACCAGGCGGTCTTCGGTAGCCCCAACGGGCAGGTCAACAATACGGACCTGGCGGTTAGCCGAGGCGCTGCGGCCGGCCTGCCGGCACCACTGGCATACTTCCTGCGGGGTGCCCGGCTCGCAGCTGTAGGGACACCCCGGCACCACCGGGACTTGGGGCAACAGGGCGGCGAGGGAGCGCACGGCGGTGCTCTTGGCAGTGCCCTTCTTGCCCCGCACCAACACGCCGCCGATGCGGGGGTTGATGGCATTGAGCAACAATGCCCGTTTCATCGGCGTTTGCCCGACGATGGCGGTGAAAGGGAAGCGCGGCTCGCGCCCTGCGGTCGGTTGCGTCACGGAATCACCCGGATCATGAACTGGGCGCTAACCCGTCGCGGCGGGGGCGGCGCCGGATGACTGGGGATAGGCATGAACGTCGCGGTCCCGATAGCGACGATACCCCACAGTGGCGAAGGCTATCCCCATCCACAGCAGGAAATGGCCGCCGGCGGTGAAGGTGCGGAACATGATGGTGAGTTCCGCCGGTAGCCAGTCGGGGGCGGCGTCGCGGACGCTGGGGAGTGCATAGGCTAGCAGCAAGGCGACTACCGCATAGGCCAGCCCGATACCGAGGTAGCGAAGCCAGCGGCCTGAGCCGGCAGTGGAACGGTTGACCAAGCCGACACCGTATATCACCAGGGCTACGGAAATGGTCGATACGGCGATGAACAGGAACTGAAAGCCCTGGCGAGCCAGCAGCGTCCCCTCATCACCGATGCCAGGTGGGTTCAACGGGAACTTGATCTGGGTGTACATGGAAACGCCCCAGAACCCCAGCAGTCCGGCTACGGCCGCCCACGCCCATGGGCTCCACCCAGGGGTGGCGTTGCGCGTCAGATGGTAAAGGCCGGTGAACAGGGCTCCGTATAGTACGCCGATAACCGCGAGGCCCAAGCTCATGCCAACGCGTTGACCGCCAAGGCTGATCAGGAAAGACAAGGGTAGCGGCTCTTCCTCTTCGGCGTTTGCCAACTGCTCGGCACATCCGGCCCGGTCAAGGTCACACCCTTCCAGGGCGATGGCCCATTCCATCACGGGAACGTTGAAGATGTTCATGTAGGCGGCGACGAGGAGACCTACAATCACGCCCATTACCAGGGCGGTGGGAAGAATGCGCGTCATCATGCACCTCCGATGACTCTCTGGCTGAACCGGTTTATCGTCTGGCCGTATGGCCCTTTGACGCTTTGGATAAACCAATCAGGCAGCATCACGGCGCACTCCTCCTGACGCTCAGACGAGCGTCCGCGCGGCGAAACTTGCCGATGTGGGTTCCGGCGCGAGCCGGAATGTTGTAGAAAACGGCCCGGCGTAAACTTGATGCCGGGCCATGAGGTTGCCTAGTGGCACATGAAAGCGACGTGGCGGGCGTGGTGGAAGAACTCGTGGACGGTAGTCAGAATGCCGGGAGCGCCGATGGACGCGGCGTGCACTCCACCGTCAACATAGCCGACCAGGTAGAGGGCGATGGCGCCGAGGACAAGCCACGGAGCCCAAGCGGCGGTGTCGGTAACGGACAGGAAGCGGTTGATCATACCCATGTTTTCACTCCTCAGGGTCGGATGAAGGTTTTTTGAGTCTCATCAACGGGGGCATTTTAGTACCCCGCCGCCGGATTCACAATACCGGCAGGGAGACGATATTTATTATTGCGCGAATCAGCGTTCCACGAAGACCAGGTCATCCTCCTTGCCGACCCAGCGGTCGCGAGCCTCTTCGAAAGCGCGCAGTTTGTCCGGTTGCAGTGCGGTGCGCTTTTCATCGTCGTCCAGGTAGGGATTCGGGAAGTAGCAACGCACCAACGTCTCGTCCCAGTTGTGGGAGAACCTGACGTAGTACGACTTCAGGTCGCCGTGGCTGGTGGCCTCCACGAACTGGATGCCGTCGATCCGTTCCAGCTGGAGGTGGAAGTGCCAGTTGTCGGCCTCAATAGTGGCCCAACCGTTGTGCACCTCCGGCTCCTTGATGCCGTCGGCGTGGTTTTCGCTGACCACGGAACCGCCACCGACGACCCACATCATTTTGGGGTCCAGGGTCAGTTCCTTGAGCAATTCAAGCGTGTTTTCCATCTGCCGCGTCCTCCTGCTCATGGGGTGGTTGCGGGATTGGGGCGGGCGCCGGCTTCCTGCCGGGCCTCAATATCGGTTTCCAGTTCCAGGTACATCTGGCGCAGTTGGTCCAGCATATCCGGGGGCGGGTTTTCCCACAAGCCCCGCTGGACCGCTTCCAACAGCCTTTCGACGATACCGCGCAATGCCCAGGGGTTGCTCTGCCGGAAGAACTCCTGCATTTCCGGGTTCAGGACATACTCCTCGGTAACGTCCTCATACATCCAGTCTTCGATGACCTGGGCGGTGGCGTCGTAGCCGAACATATAGTCCACGGTGGCGGCCAACTCGAATGCGCCTTTGTAGCCATGGCGCTGCATGGACTGCATCCACTTGGGGTTGACCACGCGGCTCCGGAACACGCGGCGGGCTTCGTCCTGCAAATCCCGGACGCGGGCGCGGGACGGGTCGCTGCTGTCGCCGAAGAACTGCCGGGGGTTACGGCCGGTCAGCGAGCGCACGGTGGCGATCATGCCCCCGTGGTATTGCATATAGTCGTCGCTGTCGAAGACGTCGTGCTCCCGGTTGTCCTGGTTCTTGGCGGCGATGACGATCTGGCCGAAGCGGGTTCGAAATTCGTTCCGTGCGGTGACCCCGAAGTCCTGCCGTGAGTAGGCGTAGCCGCCCCACGACGTGTACACCTCGGCCAGGTCATGGACCGTTTCCCAATTGCGTTCGTCCAGCACCCCCAGGATGCCGGCGCCGTAGGCTCCGGGCTTGCTGCCGAAAATGCGGAACAGGGATGGATCGCCGGCGCTTTCCGTGGCTTCGTCATCCGACGCGGCGGCGCGGCGTTCTGCGTCTTCGCGGACGTGTTTGACGATATAGTTATCTTCGGGCGATTCACTTTGGGCGGCGGCCATGGCCACGGCCTGGTCAATAAGGTAGATGAGGTTGGGAAAGGCATCCCGGAAGAAGCCACTGATGCGGACGGTCACGTCAATCCGCGGGCGCCCCAACTCGGCGACTGGAATTATTTCCAGACCGCTCACGCGTCGGCTTTCTGCCTGCCAGACCGGCTTCACGCCCAGCAGATAGAGTATCTGGGCGATGTCATCACCGTGGGTCCGCATGGCGGAGGTGCCCCAGACCACCACACCCACCATTTCCGGATAGCCGCCCTCTTCATCCAGGTACTTCTGCAACAGGGCATCGCCCAGCGACTTGCCCACGTCCCACGCGGTTGGCGACGGCAACGCTCGCGGGTCCACCGAATAGAAATTACGACCGGTAGGCAGGACATTGACCATACCGCGCGTGGGCGCGCCCGACGGCCCCGGCGGTACAAACCGGCCCTCCAGGCCGCGCAGGAGGTTGTCAATCTCGTCAGTGGTGCGGAGCAGCGACGGGTAGATATGCTCGCCCACGTAGGACAGGACGCTTTCGGTGCGGCGGTCGGTTTTGCCCAATGTATCAGCTACCACTCCGGGTATGAGATGGGCCGCGAACCCGTCCTCGCAAAGACGCTGATACGCCGACCGGCACAGGTATTCCAGGGCTTCGATGACGTCGCCGGCGTTGCGAATGCCCGAACCGTTTTCCGTGTCTCGCAGCGCCGAGGGTGCGGAACCGTTGACGGCGGCGGCAGGATCTTCCAGCAGGGCGTAGTAGTCATAGCCCAGCGCTTCGGCCAGGACGCGCCGCAGGCTGGGGACGGCGCCGTTGTCCAAGCGCGTCAAAGCGCACAACAGGCCCACCATCTGCTCGGATGTGGGCGGCTCACCCAGAGTGTGCAGGCCGTCTTTGATCTGGGCGTCCTTGATTTCGCAGAGATACCCGTCGATTTCCAGCATGAACTCGCCAAAATCATCAGGCTGCTCATCCACCCCCAGGTCGCGATGCAACTCGGCCTGCTGAACCATTTCCCAGATCTGGGCCTCCAGGGTGGGCAACTTGGCCGGGTCCAGGGTCTGGCACTGGTAGTGTTCGTCCATCAGCTGCTCCAACTTGGCGATGTCGCCGTAGGAGTCAGCGGTGGTCATGGGCGGGATCAAGTGGTCGATGATGGTGGCGTGAGTGCGACGCTTAGCCTGGGTGCCCTCGCCGGGGTTGTTCACGATGAAGGGATAAAACAGCGGGATGTCATCCAGGGCTACTTCCGGGTAACACGCTTCCGACAGGCCCACGCCCTTGCCGGGCAGCCATTCCAACGTGCCGTGCTTGCCGATGTGAATCATCGCGTCAGCCTGGAAAACGTCACGGATCCAGCGGTAATAGGCGATGTAGTGGTGCGTGGGAGTAAGGTCAGGGTTGTGATAGACGGAGATGGGATTTTCGCCGAACCCCCGGGGCGGCTGAAGACCCACAAAGACGTTGCCCATGGGAACGCCGGCGATGGCCAGCCGATCACCCGTCCGGTACACGTGACCCGGCGGCTCGCCCCATGCTTCGAGCAACTCGGAACGTACCGTCTCTGGAAAACCCGCGTACCAACGGGCGTAGTCGCGACGCTCGACGTGGCCGGCCGCCAGCCGGAGCTGCTCTTCGGTCAGCGTGTCGGTATCGTTGCTGCACCGTTCGATGATGCGTTGGACCAGTTCATCGCCGTCAGCGGGGATGTCTTCGACCTGATACCCGGCGTTTTTCAGCGCGTTCAGCAGGTTGATGGCCGATGCCGGGGTGTCCAGCCCCACGGCGTTTCCGATGCGGGCGTCCTTGGTGGGATAGTTGCTGAGGATGATGGCGATGCGCTTTTCCCCGTTGGCCTTGCGGCGCAGGGCGGCATGGCGAGCCGCCAGGCGCGCCACGTAGTCCATGCGGTCGGGCTGCGCGACATAACGCTGCATCCGGCCCGCTGACAATCCATTGGCGGCGGCCTCAGTTTCCTCCTTGAAGGACACGGGAACCGCGATAATCCGCCCGTCGAATTCCGGGAAAGCCACGTTCATCGCCGTATCAATCGGTCCCAGACCCAGCGAGCTTTCCTCCCACTCCGAGCGGCTGCCGGTGCTGACAATGCCCTGGATGATGGGCACGTCCAGTTTGTCCAGCAGTTCCTGGGACCAGCCCGTAGCGACGGTGGCTCCGGTGCCGCCCTGCTGGTGGTCCAGGTCGCTCATGGCCAGGCCCATGGTGTTGACGATACAATCCACCCTGGGGATGCCGTCGGCGTTGACCATGTAATCGGTAAGGGTGTGTCCGCCGTCATCATCATCTTCCGGTTGGTGCTTCAGGCTGTAGGAGAACACCGGCAGCACGTTGACATCCTGTTGTTCCAGGCGTGCGATCAGGTCGTCAACGAAGGCCAAATTCCCGCTCATCCAGTGGGCACGGTAGAAAAGGACACCGACGGAGGGGCGATCTGGGATGAACCGGCCGGCGATGTAATCGGCCACTCCGGTTCCTTCCGCTACCTCCGGGTGATAGACACCCTGCCAGGGCATCGGCGCCGGAGCCTCGTGGCCGTAGTCGCCGCCGAGATAGGTATCGGCCAGGAATAGGAACAGGTTGCGGAAATTGAGCACGCCGCCGCGCATGAGGTACGAGAAAACCGTTTCCACCTCGGCCACTGGGGCGGTGCAGGCGGTCACTAGGTCCTCGTCCCATTCCTGATGCCCGGGGCAGGCGATCAGCGGAATACGGTTGGCGAGGCAGGTCTCAACCAGCGGGTCGAATGCGTCGCCCAGCGCACGCTTCCCACCCAGCAGTCGCAGGACCACCGCTCCTGCCCCTTCGACTGCCTTTAGCAGTTCATCACGGGATTCAGCAGCGGCGCTGTTTTCCCCCTCCAACGCCACCGGATTGCACGCATACACGTTGACGGTGCCGCCCCAAGGCATCCCTGCCAGAGCCCGCTCGGCGGTCAGGATGTCGGTGTCCGCCGTCGTTACCAGGACGATGGTAGTCGGGTCGGTTGCAGTTGGTATCGTCATTGTCGTCGTTGCCTTATCGCATCAACCAGGACGCCCAGGATGGCCCCCATCGACGCGCCTACCAGCCAACCGGACATCGTCGCCAGGTGCCCCAGGAGGTATCCATAGACGTGCCGGTTGAAATCCGGAGCAATGGCGCATCCCACGGCTGCGCCCAGCAGGGACGCCATGGCCGCGAAGAGTATCGTGAACGTCATTCGCCGTCATCCCTCGCTCAATTCCCGTCGGCCAAAGTTCGGGGGAAAACCATGATCGAGAGGTCGCTGAATTCGTCCGGCAATTCCGCGCATTGCGCCAGCGTACCCTCCCAGCGCGATTCGTCAGCCAGCGTGAGCCGCTGGAATACGATAACCGGGTGTTGCGGGTCCGCTCCGTCGTCTATCGCGTTGGCGGCGATGGCCGGCGGCATGAAGTCAAAGGGACGCGGCAGCAGGATCACGTTGCGCCGGCCTTGCCGCAGAGTATCGACCAATTCGCCCAACTCCGAACCCCGGTCCCAGCGCTGGTGCAGGGTCAGGAAAAGCGACTCCTCCAGGGAAATGCCGGCGCGAGCGCAGGCGATCTGGATGCTGCTGACGCCCGGCACCAGTTCCACCGTGCCAGCGCGCCGCCGGACCCGGTTCAACAACTCCTTGGCGGAAACGTTTAAGTCTCCCCAGACGCAGACGACACAGTTCTTTCCCGCCTCGGCTTGTTCTCGCGCATAGTCGAGCACCGCTTCCTGGTCCCGGTAGGCCATGGGACGAACCTCTGCGGACCCGGTGCGGCCGGCGACAACGTCCAGCACGGTCTTGAAACCGACCACCAGGTCGGCGCTTTCCAACGCCTCACGACCCTTGAGGGTGAGCAGGTCAGGATCGCCGGGGCCGATGCCCACGACGGTCATTTTGGTACTTGCGGATTGTGACGTCATTTGTTTTGCAATGGGAGGTTTGAAACAATAAACCCCGGCGTATCGCTCCGCCAGGGTTGATGTTGTCTTTCACGAGTATGGCCACCAACCGTCCTGCAATTGACGGCCGACACGTCGAAGGAACAACCCTGTTGGGCGCAGAGCAGATTTCCGAAAGCACATCGGGCAGGTCTCCTGGCTTGCGGCTCAATGCTCCGCCGACGCCTTCCCGCCTTCCGAGTCCCTTACGGAAGGCAGTGGCCAAATCATCGGCGGGCTCCCCGCTTACAGTGGCGCAACCGCGGCGGATTCACACCGCCTTCCCCATTTTAAGCCTGATTGGGTTTTGTGGCGCCCGATGTCTCAGTTTCAAGTGTTAATTCAGCGGCGCACCGCCGCCAACAATGTAGCGATGCTGCCGCCCAATGTCAATGTGCGCCGCGGCGCACGCGTGCCCGCTTTGGGCCGTGGTATCGTCAGAATCAGGACTGGCCGGATTTCTGGATTATCAGGATTGAGATCACTCTACCGCAAATGGCTGCAATCCTGCCCATCCGACCATCCTGAAAATCCTGATTCTGACCAACTCCCGAAAGTGGGTACGCGTGAGCGGCGGCGCGGGCGCGGGCCGTAACCAATAGCTGACCGGGCAGAACTATACAATAAATCATATAAAAGAGACCCCGAAAGATACGGATAATTCTACGGATGACAGTGTACGGGTTTCGTGGCTACCTGCGCCAGCGACACGGATGGCAGGCCGTGACCGAGCACCATTTCAAATGAGGTTCATCAACATGGCGAAAAAGTACCTACCCCTGTCAGCCCCCCCGGACTTTCGCCCTCTGAAAAGAGACGGAGGCCCACAATGATGCGAGCCCCCATCCTCCGCCTATCCCCATTCCTCCTGCTGGCCGCCGCGCTGGTGGACTTGGCGGTCCGGCTCGTCCACGACGCGTGGCCCGCTTCCGCCCACCACGGCGTCGTCTGGTTCGCCACCCTGACGGACCCGGACGGGGAAGGCATGGGTTGCCAAGAAGCGGAGAGGGGCATCGTAAATTGCAGTGATTTCCTCTCGGACAACGATTTCTACATCCCGTTGGAGCCGCACACTTATCAGGTCGAGAGTTTTCTGGTGTTCGACAACGGAAACCTTCGATTGGTATTGGACAATCCAATCACGTCCCTCTCCCAGCGGCCCCTGACGCTCACCGTGAATGGCAGTAGGTTCCACTCCGAGGACGGCGAACTTGCCGGCGGCGGCACGGCCCTGCAATGGCGGAACTCCGACCTGAGTTGGAACCACGGCGACGCGATCAAGATAAGCCTGGAGCAGCGGGAGGCTCCCAGCTGCGACGGCAGCCCCGGCGGCGCCGACACGTCCCTGAACCCCACCGACCTGCGGGCCTTCGGCGGGGACGGCGTGCTGACCCTGGCCTGGATCAACCCGGACACGGACCGGGGCATCGGGTACCTGGTCCGCTGGAGGAAGCAGGGGACCACCACCTGGCTGAACTCCCACGGCGCCGTGGGCGAGTGGTCCTCCGAGCGACCCAAGTACACCCATGACATCACCGGCCTGGACGGGGCGGCCTATGAGGCGCAGGTGCGCATCGTCCTCGTGACGACGTACAGTGGGCACAATAACGGGCACCACCTGCCCGGTGAGTGCAAGCGGGTGGGTGTCCGTCACCGGCACAACCCAGGCCGCGACCCAACCTACCCACGAGATCTGGTCGGCGACGCTGCCGGTGAGCGACACCGGCGGCAGCGTTTTCGGTTGCGATGACTCCCTAGACATATCGGTCCCCGAGGCCGTCTGCGCCCCGTCCGGAGGGCTCACTGACGATACCTTCACCTATGCGGGTGGGGACTACGAGATTGGGAGAAAGGACTACAAGAGCCACACGGACCGCTGGGACCGGCCGGGCCTTGCTGGCCTTCGGGGAGACGGTGGCCGACGCGTCGCTGACGGCCATGAAGGCCGACGAGGCTCAGGCCTTCGCTGACTCCGGCTTGACCCGCTGGGCGGGGGTGGCCACCGCCCAGCGGGAGCTGGAGGGCGGCGGGCAGCAGGGGCAGCCCAACCGGGCACCCACGGTGTCCGCCGCCATTTGCCGACGCCACCATCGTCAACCAGAGCGGGACCCGGACGGTCTCCCGGTTCGGGGTCTTCGCCGACGGCGACGCGTTGACCGTAAGCGGCCGTTCCTCTGACGAGGCCATTGCCACGGTGTCCGTGGCATCCGACGGCTCCAAGCTAACCCTGAGCGGCGTGGCCGAGGGCACGGCCACCGTCACCGCGACGGCCCGGGACGCCGACGGCAACACGGTCAGCGATGCCTTTGACGTAACGGTGGTCGGGCCGCCCTCGCCGGTGTCCAACCTGAGCTGCGTCGCCGCGACCGACCGGGTGAGGTTCCAGTGGGACGCGCCGGAGTGGTCGGGCGCCCAGGTGTACGCCTACGACCACGTCCTGGCCCGGACCGACGGCTGGTGGAAGCTGGTCCGTCCAGGGCAACCCGGTGGTGAACGAACCGGACGACTACCAGGCGGGCAAGGAGGCCAGCATCAGCATCAGCATCAAGGCGGTCTATGAGCTTGCCGACGGGAGCGAGGTGTACAGCGCCGCGGTGACGCTGGCCTGCACCGTGGCGGAGTAGCCGCCTGAATTGGGGCGCAAGTCCCGGGGTGAATTAAACCCAAAGGCGCGGGCGTCCGGCTGCGGTTGGACGCCCGTCTCAGTCCCGGCTCCTCGCACGTACCCACTTCGTCATTGCGCGCGGAGCGTGGCAATCTCGTCGGCGTAGCAGCGGTTCTCCGCGAGCCGCCGTAAATACCGCAACGAGATTGCCGCGAAGGCCTGACGGCATTCTCGCAATCATCGTCATTCCGGCTTTCGCCGGAATCCAGCAGTGTTTTCTGGACTCCGGCCCCGTATCAACTACGGGGTGACCCGGTGTCAAGCACGGGGCTGGCTGTTCTTTCGCCGGAGTGACGGATTATCAACCGAACCACCTGAAACGGAACGCTGCCAATTACCGCCGGTGGTTTTGCAGGCGCACCCGGGATACCAGGAACACCTCGTCCCCTTCCCGGCGCAAACCGAATTCGGTGAACTCCGGCGCTACCGGCAGGTGCTCGCCAATGGTGTAAAGCATCCGGTCCCGCAACACCGACAGCTCAGGTGACGCCACTTCCATCCGGTCCCGTCGGATCGCCGACTGGACCCGTTCCTTCGCCACCTGACGGGGGGTGTTGTCGCGCCGGCCTCGCTTTCTGAACAACAGGTCAAACATGAGCCGACGTTCTCCGGTTGAGTCCCATCAGGTTGCGAACCTTGTCCATTATGGATGTGGGCTGTTCCTCGACAGGGTCGATTATCGGTATGTAATCCCCGTCTATCCGCGCCGCTATGCGGACGAATTCCCGACCGGACGGCGACGTTGGGTCATACACCACCGGCGTCCCGTTATTGGTGGCGGTGATAACCCGGTCGTCGGACGGCACCAGGCCAATGGCATCAACCGCCAGCATCTCCAGCACGTCCGAAGCGTCCATCATGTTGCCCTGGCGCACCATCTCCGGCTTGATGCGGTTGATGATGAGCCTGGCGTCCCGAACGTTGCTCGCGTGCAGTAACCCAATTACTCGGTCGGCGTCTCGGATGGCCGATACTTCCGGGGTAGTGACCACCAGCGCTTCATGAGCGGCGGAAATGGCGTTCTTGAATCCCTGTTCGATCCCGGCCGGGCAATCCACAATGACGTAATCGAAATTGTCCTCCAACCGGCGGCAAAGGCCGGTCAGCTGCTCCCCGGTGATGCAGTCTTTGTCCCGGGTCTGGGCCGCTGCAATGAGGTACAGCTCACCGGCGTGCTTGTCCTTAATCAGGGCCTGTTCAATCCGGCAGCGGCCCTCCACCACGTCCACCAGGTCATACACGATCCGGTTTTCCAAACCCATCACCACGTCCAGATTGCGCAACCCTATGTCCGTGTCCACCACCGCGACGCGATTGGATCGCAAGGCGAGAGCGGTGCCCACGTTGGCGGTGGCCGTAGTCTTGCCCACGCCCCCTTTTCCGGACGTCATGACTATGGTCTTACCGCTCATGGGGGTTTCCTCCGTGGTCCAGTGCATAATTTTTGCGATACGGCGCCAGGTGGACCGAACCGTTCCTGACTCGGGCGATAACGGCGACGTTGCGGTCCGGGCCACGATGCCCAAAGTTGGGCGGTGATTCGTCGTCGCGCCACGCATACCCGGCTATTCGCAGGCTGGGGTGGGCCGTGGACATCGCTATGATGGTGGCGGTGGCGTCGCCGGCAGCTCCGGCGTGGGCTTGGCCCCGGAGTTCTCCAAACACCAGGATGTCGCCCCCGGCGGTGACCTGCGCTCCGGGGTTGACGTTACCTAATATCACCAGGTTCCCGGCAACATCGATCACCTCGCCGGCCCGGCACGTCCCCCGCACAATCAGCCCCGGCGCCCCGTACCGCTCGCCGCCTGGCACGATACCGCCAACGAGGATCTTATTGACAGTTTGTCGGTCATCGCCGACGGATTGCGTTTCCTCGGCGTCCTCCGCGTTGCCGCCGGCAGCCTCTCCATCGCTAACCGGTCGGCGGGCGGCGTTCTGCGCTTCAAGCAAGTCAGTGATGCGCTGCCTTTCCCGTTCCAGGATGTCCGGTTCGCACCGGAATTGCTTCACGGTGAGGCCCGATTTTGATTCGATTACCCGCCTGATTTCGGCCCGACGCTCTTCGTTTAGAATATGCCGGCCGATGTCAACCACCACCTCACCGCTGGAGTAGAGGTTTCTGTTCCGGTTCAGGTGCTCCAACAGGGCATGGCAGGCCGTCTCTACCGGCACGCCATCGTCAATTTTGAAATTGACCCGCGTGCCGCGGCCTGAGACCTGCACCAGCGCCTGGGTTTCGTTAACGTTTGTCGGCATCGCAGGTATTTATAGCAATGCCGTCCGTTTTGTCGCATATAACGCCGGCTGCGAGTTTGGGTAATTTCAAAAAATTGGGCGACCCCAACGGGCCGCCCCGGAAGTGGTTGCTGCACCGTCAGCGGGTAATCAGTCGGGCCTCCCGAACACCGCCACGGAGCAGGTGAACGAGCCGGGCCGTCCGCCCAGGTTGTGAGTAATCCCCAGGTCGGCTTTCTGCAATTGGCGTCCGCCGGCCTTGCCCTGCATCTGCTTGTACACCTCGTAAATCATCCGGATGCCGCTGGCCCCAATAGGGTGCCCAAAGCATTTGAGACCCCCGTCGGTGTTGACCGGCAGGTCCCCTTCCAGGGAGAACGCGCCGTCGGCAACATCGGCGCTGGCCTGCCCCCGCGGGCTGAAACCCAGATCTTCCATAATGATCAATTCGGTGATCGTGAAGCAGTCGTGCACCATCGCCATATCGATTTCGGCGCGGGGGTCGGAGATGCCGGCATCTTCATAGGCGGCCTGGCTGGCTCGCACCGTTTCCGGGAAGTAGGTGAAATCCCAATCATTGCGCAGCACGCCGAAAGCGCCGACGGCCAGCCCTAACCCCTTGACCAGGATGTAGTCATCGCGCAGCGTGCGGGCAATTTCCGGCGTGGTGATGATAGCCGCCGCGGCTCCGTCGCTAACCCCGCAGCAGTCGTACAGCCCCAGGGGCCAGGCAATCATCGGCGCGTTGATGATCTGGTCCTCGCTCACTTCCCGCTGGAAGTGGGCTTTGGAGTTCAACGTGCCGTTGTGGTGGTTCTTGGACGCAATCTGCGCCAGCGTCCGTTTGCCATCGTCGTAATCGATGCCGTAATGATGGAAATAGCGGGTGGCGGCCATGGCGAATTGCGACGGCGGCGGTGTGGGCGGCTCCACGTCGGAACCCGGACCGGCGGCGATGGCCAGACCGGAAAAGCCGCTGTCCTTCAGCTTCTCCACGCCCATGGCCAGCACGATGTCATAAACGCCGGCAGCCACCGCGTAGCAAGCGTTGCGGAAGGCGTCGGTGGCGGTGGCACAGGCATTTTCCACCCGGGTGATGGGAATGTAGTCCAGCTTCAGCGCTTCAGCCAGGGGCTGGCCGGTGCGGAAGCTGCTCACGGTGCCCAGCCAGGCCGCCTGGATGTCGCCGCTGTCCAGCCCGGCATCCTCGTAGGCTTCATATGCCGCCTCCACCATGAGGTCGGCGGCCGAAGCGTCCCAACGCTCACCAAAACGGGTGCAACCCATCCCGACGACGGCAACCCGGTCTCGTATTCCACTCATAGCGACACTCCTTCAGATCCGGCGCCAATTGCCACGGGCGCCGGCGTCCGCCTGGGTACGGCTTTCCAATAATAGTTGTGAATACCGTTCACCACCCGCAGCTTGCGGAAGCTCATCTCCACCGGCATCCCCACCTGCACTTCGTCCAACTCCCGGTCGGTCATCATGCACAACACACGCCCGCCGCCCTCAAAATCCACCACCGCGACCACCAAGGGGGTATCCACAGCGCCGGCGATGTAATCCATTGAATAGGTGAAGACCTCCGCCGCCTTTTCGCTCAGCCGAACTGGCTCGCTGTCGTCAACGCGGCGACACTCCACGCACACTCGTTGGGCCGGATATTGCACGTAGCCACAAGCCCGGCAACGCGCGGCGTATAACCTAACGTTCTTGTCACCTTCGCGCCACAGCGCGGACACGGAGGGCGAAGCAGGAGCCGGCCGGCGTGATGCATCGTCAAGCGTCCAAACTTCACGCCAACGAGCGTAGGTTTCGTAGCTCCCCAATACCTTTTTCGCCGCCATCCATCCGGACACTCCCATCGCCGGCTTGGCTGCGCCAGCCATGGCGGACGTGCCCCGAAAACCGAGCACGTCGCTGCCGTCGCCATAGGACACTCCCAGCAGCAAATCCTCCGGGGCAGCCGTTTCCAGCGCCGCCGCCAAAAGCATCGGAACAAAGGCCGCTCCCGTATTTCCGACGGCGCCGAACAACGGTTCCTGTATCTGCTCTTCCCCGAAACCCAATTGCCGAGCCAACCGTGCGTGCCGCCTGGCATCGGGAGCGTACAACGCAATTTTCGACACGTCGGTCGGGCTGATGCCGGCACGTTGGCAATAGGCAATCAGCGCCTCGGGTACGATGCGCTCGATCCCTTCTTCGGTTGCGAAACGGTCTTCCCACGTTCGCACGAAAGTGTCCCCAGGCGTCCGCCACATATCCAGCATATTGTCGGTGACGGAGTGACTGCCGACGTGCTCCGCGATCACGCCACGGTCCGCAATGACAAAAGCCGCCGCTCCATCTCCGGACGCGCGTTCCGTTTCGCCTCTGGGCGGCCCCTGCCGGCTGTCTGCGACGACCACCAGCGCCTGGCTGGCGCGCCCGGCCGCCACGGCGTCCAGCCCCGCCTGAATGGCATTGGTGCCGGCCCGCAGCACGTTTGAGACGTCGACGGCGAAAATGTCCTGCCGCAAATCCAGCGCCGCAGCAACGATGGCCGCGCATTGCTTTTCCGCGTAGGGAGGAGTGGTGCTGGCAAAGATTATTCCGTCGATTGCGCTGCGGTCGCGTCCCGTGAGGCAATCCGCTCCGGCGGCCACCGCCATGGTGACGCTGTCCTCGTCAAAATTGGCCACCGCACGCTCTTGGCGGGAGTTCCAGCCGGCGGTCTCCGCACCGAGACGGTAGCGGGGCACATAAGCTCCATAGGCGGCGATTCCGACCAATTTTACGTTCTCCCAACGTGCAGCACGATACGTTCCAGGATGCTATCAGCGCCCGCGATAGAGTGTCAACGCAGACCCCGTGCTACAATGCACCCGATGATCGACCGACCGATAGCATCACGTGTCCTGCTGCTGCTGATCTTCGCCTTGTTCTTCTTGCTGGCTTTTGCCGGCTGCGAACGGGTGAACGCCGGCGCAACCGAACCAATCCCTGCCGGCGACCAGATCCCGCCGGAGTTGAAAACCGTGGCCGAAGCTTATCGCATCCTGATGGATGAACACGTTGACCACCGCACGCTGGAATCGCAGCAGCTGTCGGAGGGAGCCATTCGCGGCATACTGGCCGCCTTGCAAGACCCCCACGCTTCATACCTCAGCTCAGACCAGCACCAACGGGAGCAGGAGGGATACCGGGGATATTTTGAAGGTATCGGCGCCCAGGTATCCATGACCGAAGCCGGTCTCACCGTCATCGCCCCCATTCCTGGCGCTCCGGCGGAAGCTGCCGGCATCCGGGCTGGTGACCTGATTCTCGAAGTGGACGGGGACAGTATCAGTCACCTGACGCTGATCGAAGCCGTCAACCTGATTCGAGGTCCCGGCGGAACTGAAGTAACCCTTCTGGTAAGGCACGCCGATTCCGATCAAAACGAAACCATCACGGTAACTCGCGGTCGCATCCCAATCGAAAGTACCGACTTCCGCATGGTTGAAGACGGGGTTGGACACCTCTGGATCTACAGCTTTTCCAACACCACCGAGGACGAGGTGCGTCGTGCCCTGGACGAATTCGACGATGCCCAAGGCCATGGGCTGGTGCTGGATTTGAGAAACAATCCCGGCGGACTGCTCAACGCGGTGGTTGACGTGACAGAGCTTTTCCTGGATGGCGGTCCCATTCTTTATGAAATCGACGCCCAGGGCAACCGGAACGACTACGACGCCGACCGAAGGGGTCCGGGCGTGGATATTCCGATGGTGGTGTTGGTCAACAGGTTTTCCGCCAGCGCCAGCGAAATCATGGCCGGCGCCATCAAGACCAACCGACGCGCGCCGGTGGTTGGCGAAACCACCTTCGGCAAAGGCAGCGTCAATATCGCGCGGGAATTGTCCGACGGCTCGGCGATCTATTTCACCATCCGGCGTTGGTATCTGCCGGACGATACTCAGATTGAGGGACAGGGAGTGACCCCCAATATCGAAATCGAAGCAGAAGCTCAACCCCTTCCCGCGAACTATCCTGAAGACGGGGCTTTGCAACAGGCTATCGACATCCTCAACAAGCAAATCCTGGCGCGGTAGCAGCGGATTTCCCGTATAATAAAAACAGCGAACCTCCAATAATCGGCTTTCGATCCGGATCCGGATTGAAGACGGGCACCGAAGGAGTGCCAACGATGCCACGTAAAAATCGCAACAGCAAGAAAAAGAACAAAGCGGCCGCCTCCGGAGGCAATAATCGCCAAATTTCGGTGAACCGTAAGGCACTGCACGACTACGAGATACTGGATCGCGTTGAAGCCGGCCTCGTTCTAACCGGCACTGAAATCAAATCCATACGGGCCGGTAAAGTGGACCTGCGCGACGCCTATGCCCGGGTGCAGGACGGAGAACTTTGGCTCCACGGCGTCCACATCGCGCCTTACGACTCCGGCAGCTACATGAACCATGAACCGAAACGCCCCCGGAAACTGCTGGTGCATCGCAGCGAAATCAACGACCTGGGCGCGCAGACTGCCGAAAAAGGCTTGACGCTGGCCGCTCTTCGTCTCTATCTGAAAAACCGCCACGCCAAGGTTGAGTTGGGCCTGGCCCGGGGAAAGCGGCAGTACGACAAGAGGCGGGCTATCATCGAACGCGAGCGGGAGCGTCAGGCCAGGCAAGCCGTGAAGGAATGGCGTCAGTGACGCCGTAGGTGCCCGTCCGGGCCTCGCTGCGCTATAATCTCAACCGCGATTATCCTGCACCCATCGGTATTCCTGCCGAGGGTGCATTATCTTGTGAGGGACGCAATTTGATACGCAGCCTGCGGGGTATTGAACCCAAAGTCGCGCCTACCGCCTGGGTCAGCGAGGCAGCATACGTGGTCGGAAACGTGGTCATCGGCGAATACAGTTCGGTTTGGCCCGGAGTAACCATCAGGGGCGACGGAGACTTGATAACCATCGGAAACCGGGTCAACATACAGGAAGGCTCCGTGGTCCACGGCGATGGATTGGTCATTGAGGACGACGTGTCCATCGGCCACTGTGTTGTGGTTCACGGCGACCGGATCGGCTCCGGCAGCCTGCTGGGAAACAACTGCACCTTCCTGACCGAATCCACCATCGGAAGGGAATGCCTCATCGCGTCCAACGCCGTGGTGCTGTCCAACGTGGACGTGCCCGATCGCAGCTTCGTCGCCGGCGTCCCCGGTTCCGTCAAGCGGCAGGTGACCCAGGAGCAGATTGAGCAGATGCGGATGACCGCCGAGCACTTGGTGGAGCGGGCCGGCTGGTTCAAGGAAAGCGGTTTGTGAGGCGAATGTTGCCGACGCCAACGATGTAGGGGCGAATGATTATTCGCCCCTACGGTCGTCATGTGCCCAGGCGTTCCGCCACCGGCAGCACATGTTCCGCCAAATGCTCCATGACCTGGATGCACGGCCCGATGCCGTCCACGCGGAAATCGAATGTCAGCTGGTCTATGCCCAGTTCATTGCAGTAGTGGACATCGTCGATCACGGCCTGGGTGGTGTTGATCAACGCCCCGCCGGAACGGACCCCCACGCCCTCCTCGGCGCCATCCATGTCAGTAAAATGCAGGCTGCGCTTCAGGGATATGGTGATGTCGGCGGGATCCCGACCCGCCCGTTCCGTCTGCTCCCGCAGATAAGGCAGGTTCTCGGCGACGAAATCCGGGGTTTGGCGAGTGGTGTGCCAGCAATCCCCATATTTGGCCGTCCGCCGCAGGGCTCGCCGGGTGTGCCCGCCCACCCAAATGGGGATGCGGGGGCGTTGCAAGGGTTTCGGCTCAAAGAAGATCCCGTCAATCTGGTAGTACTTGCCCTGGTGTTCGGGTATCTCCTCCGTCCACAGCGCGTTGAATATCTCCAGGAACTCGTCCGTCATGGGTCCCCGGTCGGCGTAAGGCACGCCCAGGATGTCAAATTCCTTTTCCAACCACCCCACACCGACCCCGCAAATCATGCGTCCGCCGGAAAGCACGTCCAAGGAAGCAAACATTTTCGCCTGCACCACCGGATTGCGATACGGCAGAATCAGGACGGTGCTGCCCAGACGAATTTCGTTGGTACAGGCCGCCATGAAACCCAGCATGGTCATGGTTTCCAGGAACGGCTCGTCCGAGGGCCGCTGAAACGCCCCGGTGGGAGTATAGGGGTACTGGTTGGTACCGCCCACCGGCAATACGATGTGGTCGCCGGCCATGACCGACTCAAAACCCAACCTTTCGGCGCGTTGGCAAAACTCGCGAATTCCCTCCGCATCAGGGAGGCGGGGAATGCTGACACCTATTTTCATTGCGGCAACTCCTGAAGGCGGTTGGATTGGCACGACGGTCATCACCCGAATGAACCAATGGACACCGGATTATAGCACCGGCGACCGGATGGGGCGCTTCCCGCAAGGACACTTTCCCGTTGGCAAGGAGGCTTCATCGACTTTGCAATCGTCCTTGGTGATCCGTCAGGACCGTTGACAACCCTACAGGCCTTGACTATGATTTGAACTGCCAACGGCCCATTAACATTCGAATAGCACCCCCGGCGCACCATTACGGTTTGATAGGGAAGGCGGTGAGAAGCCGCCGCGGTTGCGCCACTGTAAGCGGGGAGCCGACTGACAAAAGCCACTGTCCACCAACACGGATGGGAAGGTGTCGGTCAGGCGCTGATCCGCGAGCCAGGAGACCTGCCCGGGAAGGTGGAGCACTACTCTGCGCCGAACAGAGATAGGCCCATCGGGTTTCCCGTTGAACAGGACAGGAAATCCCGAGGCTAACGAGCAAATCCAACCCCGGCAGAGTAGATGCCGGGGTTTTTGTTGCCTCACCCCAGACGCACCCGTCGGCAGGTCCAAAACCGTCCCGGCATCGCTCATTGCCCAACCAGGACGCGAGTCTGATCAACAGCACAGCGCGAAAGGAGCAGCACGATGAGACTTACCGGACGATTCTTGACCTTAATCCTGGCGACCATGACCCTGTGGATTCTGGCCTGTGGCGGCGCTCAACAACCGGATGCCGCGCCGCAATCCGCGGCGGCGGCTCCCACTGCGCCGGCCGCGACCGCGGCGCCCCAAGCTCCGGCTCAACCCACGCCCGTGCCCACCTTGACGATGCAGAGTGAGCCGGTGGAACTGAGGGTGGGCGCTGTCGCCGATACCTACCGAAATGACGCAAATGACATGAGCCGCCTGAACATCGGCATGTACCCCCTCAACGCGAACATGTTCGACCAGTTGGTGCTGGTGAACCACGATTTCCAGCTTGAGCCGATGCTGGCGGAATCATGGGAGTACCTCCAAGAGACCGGATCTTGGCGTTTCCATCTGCGGGAAGACGTGGCTTTTCATGACGGCCAGCCATTCACCGCCCAAGCCGTGGTCGAAATGGTGGCGACGTACTGGTCCCAGGGCGCGGGCGGAAACCGGCTGAGGATCGACGCAAGTTCCGCTGCCGCGGTGGACGAGTTCACCGTGGACATAACACCCGTCAAGCCGCACCTGCGGCTGCCCGAGGAACTGGCTCACTCAGCCTACGGAATACGGGCTCCAGGGGCCAACCCGCTGGACGGGGTGCATATAGGCTCCGGCCCATTCGAATTCGTTGAGTACGTCAAGGACGATCACATCGCAGCTGGGAAAAACGCCGAATACTGGGGTGCGGTTCCCCGGGTTGACCGGATCGAATTTCGCTTCATGCCAGACCCCAATACGCGCATCCTGGCGCTCCAAGCCGGGGATGTGGACGTGATCTTTGATGTCCCACCCGAAGCAACGTCGCTGCTCGAAGGTTTGGACGATATCCAAGTGCTGCCCACCGGTGTCAGCGCGAGCCAGTACATCATGGTGCTGCTCACCGGAGAAGAGCAGTATGTTCTGACCCAGGACATCATGGTACGTGAAGCCCTGGGCTACGCCATCGACCGTGAGGCAATCCTGGAAGTCTCGTTCGACGGCTATGCCGAGGCAAGCCAGCTCTTCAGCCCGCCGGGGGTTCTGGGAGAGTACGCGGACCGCATCGTGGGTTATCAATATGATCCCGACCGGGCCAGGTCTTTGCTGGCGGAGGCCGGATGGACGGCGCCGGATGGCGCCGATATACGGGAGAAGGCAGGCCAGCCCCTAACCCTGGAGTTCATCAACGGATTTCCCGCAGGACCGGAGAATGGACAGACTGCGGAGATCATCCAAGCCCAACTGAGAGAGGTCGGAATAGACCTCAAGGTCACCAATGTTCCCGACAATGCAACGTACTCGAATCTCCTCAAGGACAAGCAGGGGGACCTATTCCTTGAGATAGGGAACCAGAACAGCCCCTCCCCTTGTTTCCTGGCCAGTCTCTTCTACAGCCGTTACGAAACGCCCGGGTCGTACGCCCGGGGTTTCGGTCCAGGTCCCCTGGGCTGGCCGCATTATGACGACGCAATCGACGCCTGCAACGGCGCCCTCACCACCGAAGAGGCCGCGATGCACCGGGCCGACGCCATCGGCATCCTGGTGGATGAGTCGAGGTCACTGATCCCTTTGGTGGGCATCACGCGAATCTACGCGGCGCGCGACTATGTGCAGGACTTCGATCCTCACCCGGTCCGGCTGCACGTGCGGTGGGATTCTCTCTCGGCCAACCGGTGATTGCGCAGAGCCGGTGGCTTCCACCGGCCCAAAACCTTGTTCAAATCAAAGCGGCGGCGGGCCGGATTGAGCCGCCCGCCGCCACGCCGCCGGCGTAGAACAGGAGGGCGCGTATCGTAATTCACTTCTACCTTGCCCGTCGATTGCTCTCGTTGTTTCCAGTATGGATCGCCATCACATTCCTCGCGTTCGGACTGGGCGCCATCGCACCGGGGGATCCGGCGGAAGCGATCTACTACCACACCTTTGGAGTGCCTCCAACCGACCAGGCGGCGCTTGATGAACTGCGCGACGAACTTGGTCTGAACGACCCGTTCCTGGTGCGCTACGGTCTCTGGACCTACCGGGCGCTCCAGGGCGACTTGGGCATTTCATACCGTACCGGCACCCCGGTATGGAGCCAACTGGCGTCCCGGCTTTGGGCAACCCTCAAGCTGGCGCTCGGCGGTGTCATGGTCGCGGTGGCGATTGCACTCCCTTTGGGCATTCTGGCTGCGGTCCGGCAGGACTCGACATTGGACCTGGCGGCTCGGCTGTTCAGCCTGGTCGGCGCCGCCATGCCCTCTTATTGGCTGGCCTACCTGCTGATCCTGGTCTTTGCGGTGCATCTGCACTGGCTGCCGGTCGCAGGGTCGGATTCGTGGCAGCACCTGGTTCTTCCCTGCACCACCCTTGGATTGAGCGGCGCTGCGCTTCTCAGTCGTCTGCTTCGGTCGTCCATGCTGGAGGCTATGGGCAACGAATATATGCGCGTGGCGCGGGCCAAGGGGTTGCCGGAGCGGCGGGTCATACTGGTGCATGCCCTGCGCAATGCCCTCATACCGGTGGTCACCGTTATGGGGACCATGCTCGGGTTCCTGCTGTCCGGCGCTATTGTCATCGAGACAGTGTTCGCGTGGCCCGGCCTGGGGCGGATGATGATCGACGCAATATCCTTCCGGGATTACCCGGTAATCCAGGGCTTCGTAATCTTTGCCGGCACGGTGTTCATTCTGGTCAATCTGGCGGTTGATGTTTCATACACCTGGATCGACCCCAGGATCAGGTTGGCCGGCGGGCCTGACTCAAGCCGAGCGTGATGGGGCGTCTGGCAATATGCTGAGTGCCAGTCCGAGCCTCCGGGTTGCCATCAAAGTGTTGGACATCCGGTTCCTGCGCCTGCTGAGACGAAACCGCGCTGCCGTTGTGGGTCTCCTGATTGTGGCTGTGATGGTTTCGATTGGCCTGTTGGGCCCACTTCTTGCTCCCTACGACCCTGATGCGCAGTTCAGGGGCAGCCGTCTGGAATCCCCCAATCGCGAGTTTCTCCTGGGCACGGACAATCTGGGCCGCGACCTCTTGAGCCGATTGCTGCATGGCGCGAGGCTTTCCATCGGCATGGCCGCATTGGCGACTGTCTTCATCGTTGTCATCGCCGTGGTGATCGGCGCGGTTGCCGGGTACGTTGGCGGCCTCCTGGACGACCTCGCCATGCGCGTGGTCGATGTGATCCTGGCCTTCCCGGGGATCATACTGGCGCTGGCAATAGTCGGCGTTCTGGGACCTGGCCTGGGGAACGTGATGATGAGTCTGGTCCTCGTCGCATGGGCCGGTTACGCGCGTCTGGTGCGAGGGCTGGTGCTGGAGACCCGCGAGAGGCCCTTCGTGGAGGCTGCGGTCGCGATCGGTTGCGGTCGGACCAGGATCATGCTCCGCCATATTGTCCCGAATGTGATCTCCCCGGTGATCGTACTGGGGTCCCTGGAGATGGGGACCCTCATCCTGGCTCTGGCTGGTTTGAACTTTCTCGGTCTTGGAGTCCAGCCTCCGACGTCAGAATGGGGATCCATGCTCAACCAGGGACGCTTATTTTTCCAGAGCGAACCTCAACTGATGATTTATCCGGGAGTGATGATCAGTCTGACGGTTCTGGGATTCAACCTGTTGGGTGATGGCCTGAGAGATCTGATTGACCCAAGGTATTCCAAATAGGAACTCTGCACAAGCCCTGTCTCGTTCGCCAGGTGCGTGCCCAACTCCTTTCGGTAGGTGGTACAATGTCTGCTGATGATTGCCCCCGCCGCTGCTGCTCATCCCAACCCGGTCCGTCTCCTGCCCGGCATGCGTGACTTGTCGCCTGCTGCCTGTTTGCGAAAACGGGACGTGGAACGTCGCCTCGCCGATTTCATTGCTCGCTTCGGTTACGCGCCGCTGGAAGTGCCCATTCTTGAGGCAACCGAGCTGTTCCTTCGCAAATCCGGCGGCGACCTGGCCGCCCGCATGTATTCCTTCACGGACCCAGGCTCTAATGCGGTGAGCCTGCGCCCGGAATTCACTTCCGCCATCATGCGCCACTACCTGGAGCGCAATTCTGATGTCGGTCGTCCTGCGTTGGCCCGTTGGCAGTACTCCGGCCCGGTCTTCCGCTACGACCCCAGCAGTCCGCCTCCGGCGGACGGCAGCGGTCAATTCACCCAGGTGGGCGCCGAACTCGTCGGTTCCAACTCCATTTTGGCCGACGCCGAATTGCTTACCTTGGCTGCCGGCATCCCCGACGAACTTGGCATCACCGATTATCGACTGCGGCTGGCCGACCTGGACGTGCTGGACAGTGTGCTCGACACCGTGGGTCTTTCCGACCGCGCCAGGGAATTCATCGTATCTAACATGAACCGCATCGGCGACGGCGCGGACAGTCTGGCGGACATCTTGAGCCGCGCCGCCGAACTGCACATCGTCTCCGGTATCGGCTTGCCCGACGAAGAAACCCACCTGGCCGCCGCCGTCTCCGGAATGCCCGACGACATCGCTCGTACCGTCCTCTCCGGCTTCATGCGCTGGAATTCCTCGGCGGACGCGCCCCTCGGCCGGCGTTCCCCCGACGAGATCGTTGATCGTCTGCTCCGCAAACTCCGGGGAGGCGACGACGCCGACGCCATCGAGCGCGGCATCGCATTGGCCAGTCAACTGGCCTCAGTGCGCGGCGAACCCTCCGTTGCCCTTTCCCAGGCCCAGTCAATCGTGGCCGCGTCGGGAGCTGATCCCGCCGCCGTCCAGCGACTGACCGATCTGGCCTTACTGGTTGGTGAAGAACCGTCAATCGCCGGCCGGTTGACTATCGACTTCTCATTGGCTCGGGGCATCGCCTATTACAACGGCATCATCTTCGATATAGTGCGGCCGGATTTGATTGGGATCGCAGGGGAGGAACCCTTGGGCGGTGGCGGACGATACGACGCCCTTGCCCGGGCCCTCGGCGCCGCCTGCCCCGTACCGGCTCTGGGCTTCGCCTTCACGCTGGAGTCCCTGCTGGCGGTCATGCCAACCAACGGGGCGGCCAGTACCGCTGCCGAGGCTGTGTTTGTCGCTCCCGAAGATCCCGCCAATCCTGCCGCCGCGTTGCGAACCGTCGCCCAATTGCGCCACGAAGGTCGTACCGCCGTTCTTGATGTCGGCGGGTATCCCGAAGCTGTAAAATATCCGCGCACCATCACCGCGTAACCCTGGGGTAGCGTCTTGAGACTGGTTATACCGAGCGACGGCGAGTTGGGGGAACCAACCATGAGTTTCCTGGCGTCCTGCGGCGTCAAGGTGAGCCGGCCCAACGCCCGCCGCTACACCGGTTCCATTCCGTCTTTGCCCGGCATCGACGTCCTGTTCCAGCGCACCGCCGACATCACCTCCAAGGTGGAGGAAGGCAGCGCCGAAATGGGCATCACCGGCTTGGACCGCCTCATGGAGTACCGCCACGACGATGACGCCGTGGTCCCCGTGATGGACGACCTCGGGTTCGGGGGGTGCGACTACGTCCTCGCCGTACCTGATTCCTGGCTTGACGTAACCTCCATCGATGACCTGGCCGACCTGGCGCTGGAGTTCCACGAAAGGGGCCGCCAACTGCGTATCGCCACCAAGTATCCCCGCCTGCTGCGCCGCTACCTGTTTGAACGGGGCATCAACTTCTTCACCCTCGTCCCGGCCAGCGGCACTCTGGAGGCTGCTCCCATCGCCGGTTATGCCGACCTCATCGCCGACCTGAGCGCTACCGGCGCCACCCTCCGCGAGAACCGCCTCAAAACCCTGGAAGGCGGTACTATTCTCACGTCTCAGGCCTGCCTTATCGCCAACCCGGCTTCTCTAGCCGGATGCCCGGCCGACCTTCAGTTGGCCCAATCCTTTACCGAGATGCTCGAAGCGCGTTTGCGCGCCGAACCCTACTACCGCATCACCGCCAACGTGCAGGGACGTTCCGCCGAGGATGTCAGCGCCATGATCCTGGCCCGCCCCGAGATCGCCGGCATCCAGGGACCAACCGTAGCCCGCGTGTTCAGCGTCGAAGAGGATGACTGGTACGCCGTATCCCTGTTGATACGCAAAAATAGATTGCTCGACGCCGTCTCCCACCTGCGCGAATGCGGCGGAGTGGACATCGCCGCTGCCCAGTTATCATATCTTTTCAAAGACCAATCCCAAGCGTTCCAGGGCTTTTTGGCCCGCATCTCCGTTCTCAATGGAGGTTACGAAACCGATGCCTAACCTCCCCATGCACATCTACGTGTGCCAGCAGGTCGCCACTGAACTGGATTGGGGTTACGTCCACGACCATTCCGGAGCCGCCTATTTGGGCTCCACGACACCGGACATCCGGGCCATGACCAAATGGGACCGGGGGCGCACTCATTTTTCCGACTTGTCCGTAACCCAGGTCGGTACCGGCGTCCAGCGAATGTTCGAGCAGTATCCCCAGCTGGCTGGCTCCGACAACGGCTTGACGCCCCAGACCCGAGCCTTCCTCCTCGGTTACATCAGCCACATTGTCGCCGATGAAGTGTGGATTACCTCCATGTACCGTCCTCACTTCGGCTCCGAAACCCGGGTCACCGACACTGAAGTCGAGGCGCAAATCTGGGATCGTGCCCTGCAACTCGATATGGACCGCGTGGTGCTGGAAGATAACCAACGCCTCGTTGCCGAAAACGACGCCATCGCCGCCGTGGACCCGATGCCGGCCCTGGAATTCCTCCAGGACGAACTGATTGACGAATGGCGCGGCTGGGTGGCCCGCCTCCTTGGCTGGGATTTCACCTGGGAAAGGCTGAAACGCGCCCTCAACCGCATGTACCGTGACAACGGCGACGTCCAGTTGGTGGTGGACGGATTCCTCGAACAGATGCCACAGAGCCTGGAGCGGGTGTACCAACGGGTCCCCCGCGAACTTATCGACGCCTACCGCCAGCGCGTCATCGACGAAACCAAGGTCCAGGCCAGGGAGTACCTCAGTGCGACTTAAGCAGGTGCGCGGGTTGGCCGCCGCCGAATCGGTCCTGACCCGCATCGACCCCCTCGACCTGTCCTCCCTGCCGGACGAAACGCTCCGGCGTACCCGTGCGTTATTCGGCTCCGACGCTACACCCGAATCCTCCGTTCTCCAGATGCTCCGCGACGTTCGCGCCGAGGGCGACGACGCCGTCCGTCGCTACGCCAAATTGCTCGACGGCGCAGAACCTGAAAGTCTGGAAGTACCGGACGTCGAACTCGACGCTGCGTGGGAGGCCACACCCCATGACTTGAAACTGGCTTTGGAGCTGGCTGCCGAGCGGATCACCGCATTCCACGAAGCCACGTTGCCCCGCGATTGGGTGGACCTCCGCGGCGGCCTGGGTGAGCTGGTACGCCCCCTGGAGCGTGTCGGCCTCTACGCCCCCGGCGGCACCGCCGCCTATCCTTCCACCGTGTTGATGACCGCCATACCAGCCCGCGTCGCCGGGGTCCGTGAGGTAGTGCTTGCCACCCCCCGCCGTGGAGCGGAACCCCTCAACGCCACCGTGCTGGCCGCCGCCCGCATCGCCGGCGTGGACGCCGTGTACCAGGTCGGAGGCGTTCCCGCCATCGGTGCCCTGGCCTACGGTACGGAGAGTATCCGTAAAGTGGACAAAATTTGCGGCCCCGGCAACGTCTTCGTTGCCTACGCCAAGCGCATGGTGCAGGGCCAGGTGGACATCGACGGCGTTTTCGGCCCCACCGAAACCATCGTCCTCGCCGACCACTCCGCCAATCCGGTCTTCTGCGCCGCCGACCTCATCGCCCAGGCCGAACACGACCCCATGGCTTCGGCAATACTGGTCACCGACTCCGAAACCCTGGTGAACGCCATCGAATCCCAGTTGGACTGCCAGATCGCCGGCAACCCCCGCGCCGAAACCATCCGCCACTCCCTGGAACGGCAAGGATGTGTGGTGCTGGTAGACCAATTCTCCGATGCCATTGCCGTGGCCAATCACATCGCCCCGGAGCATCTGTGCCTCATGGTGGCCGACCCCTGGGCCTGGGCTGGCGAGGTCCGCAACGCCGGCGGCCTGTTCCTGGGCGAGTTTTCCCCGGAGGTCATGGGTGACTACATTGCCGGCCCGTCCCACGTCATGCCCACCGGGGGCACGGCGCGTTTCAGTTCCGCTTTGAGCGTCCACCATTTTGTCCGCACCATGCCGGTGGTCGGCCTCAGCCCCCAGCGTTTCGCCGACCTCGGCGCTGCCGCCGTCCGCATCGCCGAAGCCGAGGGCCTCCCCGGCCACGCCGGCGCCGTCCAGGCTCGCTTAGACCACATCGCCGCGGTTCAAGGGTGCTAGGCAGTGTTGACATTATAAGTGTCTATCGTAATCCCGTGGTGCTTTGCGGTTGGCCCGTGCGGGGATCACTGCCACCATGCCCTCTTCTGCCTAATGGTCGATGAAGTCCTGTGCGTCATGTCCTTTGTCCGCGATTGCGTACTCGCTCCGGTAGCCGGAGATCAAGGCCTCCGCCTGGGTGATGTCGTGCCGCTGTCCCGGCGTCAACGTGAACCGCGTGGGGTTGCCCAGAGCGTCCACGCTCACGTGAACCATCGTGCTGAACCCGCCGCGACTTCGGCCCAGGGCTTGCGCTGATTGCCCCTTTTCTGTCGGGGCTCCCCCAGCGCATCCGCCTCCGGCGGACGCTCGAACCACCGTACTGTCGATAACCAGATACTCCAGGTCCGGTTCCGTACTGATCCGCTAGGGGCGGACGCTCCCAGACGCCACGGTCGCACCAGCGAGCGAAGCGTTTGTAGATGGTATTCCAGTTGCCATACTCGGCCGGCGGTCCGCCAGGGGCGGACGCCCCGGAGCGATCCATCCACAGCACGCCCTCGACAAACCGCTTGCATTCCGCCGCGTCGCCAACGTACACGTCAGGGCAATCCCGCAGGAATTGCAAAATCTTCTCCCATTGGTCGGAAGGTATGGTTATACTCGCCATGGGGCGATTGTACCGAAGTCCAAATGTCAACACTACCTAGTTCTGACTACGTGTCAGTCAAATCTCGAGTAGCGAAATTCCCTCTTTGTATGGGCCGCCGCCCCGTAGGAGGCTTCCCGATGATGACCGAGGGTGAGCGACGCGGCTCACCCGAAAATCGTTGGACCCGCTGGTACATGTGGCTCGCTTACGGCGGCGGCGTTCTGGTCGTGATCGCGGTCGTGGTACTGACGACTGCCCCCGGCGGTGACGGCGGGACGGTGACGGTCTACCCCGGCACGGCTCCCGCGAGCCACCAGCCCACTCCCACCATAGAGCCTGCCGAATTGACAGACGTGCAATTCATGGCCGACACCAAGGGGATTACTCTTGATGAGGCCATAGCCCGTTATGCCTGGCAGGACGACTTCTCGATGATAGTAACGGCCATTGAGGACGACGACCCCAACAGCGTCGTTGATGTCGCCATAACCGGCGGGTCATCGGCCTATATCGAGTTGTTGGGTTCAATCTCTGGTAGAGCCGAGGATGCCATCGAAAAATTCAAGTCTGATTACCCTCACGTTGAAATCAGCGTAAAAACCGGCGACGGCCAAGGACTTGCCATAAGAGAGGTGGATGAAGCGGTAATCGGAGCGCATTACGCGGTGCTGGAAGAGGACGGTGTACAGGATAGCGTGACCTATTACGACCACGACACCAATGAAATCGTCGTGACCGTCCAGATGGCAACTCCGCCCTCCGATGAAAAACTATCCTCACTGGAAAAAGCAGCCGAGCGCGGCGCCATCGCCGCCACCAGGCCGGATATTACGGACAACCTCACCATATCAATGTCAGTCGTCCAGCATGACTTAAGTGGAACCGAGGGCGACCGGACATCCAACTGACCGGCTGGACGCAATCTGTTCGATGAAAGGAGGTGAACGCTTTGACGTAACTTGACCAAAACTCCATCGAGAGGAATCCACAATTGCGGAGAACCGTCTTGGTCTGACGCACCCACATAACCCTTACGGAGAAACCATGACCGACTTGTTCGAGACCAAAAAAGTTTTGAGTGCGCTCCTGAATGAAGCCAACGCCACCAAAACCCAGCGAATCCCCACCCCATCCCCCGACCACCCCAACTTCGCAACCGCGCCCTGCCACCACCGGCAGCAAGCCCCAACGCAAAGCGGGTGCGCGTGAGAGCTTATGGGTGGTTGCGCCCTGGCCCCAATCCTTATAAAGTGGGCGCACCATGACGCCGCCGCCGTTCGCATCGCCGAAGCCGAGGGCTTCCCCGGACACGCCGGCGCGGTCCAGGCCAGCCTCGACCACATTGCGCCAACCCACACCCGCTAAACACATCAGGACGACGCTCCTATGCCTACCATAGAAGACCTGTTGCTCCCCCACATCAGCCGCCTCAAGACCTATCAGGGCGTTTCCCCTAGCGAAACGCTGGCCGAAGAGGCCGGCATCCCCCTGGAGCAGGTGATCCGGCTCAACGGCAACGAGAACCCCTACGGCCCTTCGCCCCAGGTTGCCGAAGCGCTGGGAAATTTTCGCGACTATAACCATTATCCCGACCCGGCCCAGCGCCGCCTGCGGGAAGCCCTTTCCGAATACCTCGGCGTCCCCGAAGACAACATCGTCGCCGGCAACGGCAGCGATGAAATCATCGACCTCCTCATGCGCATGTTCCTGGCCCCCGGCGATGAAATCATCATACCGGTGCCCACTTTCGGTATGTACTCCTTTTCGGCAGACGTGGCCGGAGCCCACGCCGTCGCAGTACCGAGGGACGACAACTTCGACATCGACATCGAGGCCATTCAAGGCGCAATCAACCCACGCACCAAGGCCATTTTCTTTCCCAGTCCCAACAATCCGACGGGCAACCTGGTCACCGAATCCCAGGCCCGTGCCCTGCTGGACACCGGGCTGTTGGTAGTCGCCGACGAAGCCTATTACGATTTCTGCGGCCAGACCCTGATGCCCTTGCTCCCCGAATATCGCAACCTGGTCGTCTTGAGGACCTTCAGCAAGTGGGCCGGTCTGGCCGGACTACGCATCGGCGCCGGCGCGATGGACTCCGAGTTGGCCGCCACCATGATGGGCGTGAAACCTCCCTACAACGTCAACCTGGCCGCCGAAGTCGCCTTGCTCGCTTCCCTGGAGGACACCTCCAACCTGCTGGAACGAGTCGATGCCATCGTCCAGGAGCGTGGTCGCATGTACCGTCTCCTGTGCGACATTCCCGGCATCACCGTCTGGCCCTCCCAGGCCAACTTCATCCTTTGCAAAATGCCCGAAGGCCGGGGTCACGAGGTGTACGAGGCCATGTGTCGCCGGGGCGTGTTCCTGCGCTACTTCGACAACGAACTGCTCCGGGATTACATCCGCTCCAGCGTGGGCAAACCCGAAGAAACTGACGCGGTTATAGCCGGTTTCCGCGCCGTCCTGGGGGTGGACGACTGATGACCGCCCTTGATATTCCCGCCCGCGCCGCTGCCCTGGAACGGGCCACCGGCGAGACCCAAATCACCGTCAGCGTCAATCTGGACGGCCAGGGCCGGTACGACGTCGATACCGGCAACGGCTTCCTGGATCACATGGTCAGCCAGATCTCACGCCACGGCCTTTTCGACATCGATTTGAAAGCGCGCGGCGATACCCATGTCGGTTGGCATCACCTGGTTGAAGATACCGCCATCATGCTGGGCCGCGCTTTCGGTCAAGCCCTGGGCGAACCCCGGGGCATCCGCCGCATGGGCCACGCCATCGTCCCGTTGGACGAGACCCTGGTGATGGTCGCCGTGGACTGGAGTGGACGCCCCTATGCCTCCGTGGAAACCACGCTGAACGACACCATGGTCGAAACCCTGTCCGGCGACCTCATCGCGCACTTCCTGGAATCCTTCGCCATCGAAGCCCGGATCAATCTCCACGCCAAGGTCATAGCCGGTGTCAGCCCTCACCACAAGGCTGAAGCCCTGTGCAAGGCTCTCGCCCGGGCTCTCCGCGATGCCGTCGAACCCGACCCCCGGGCCTCCGGCCAGGTCCCCAGCACCAAGGGCGTACTGGACGCTTCAGCGTGACCGCCCCCATCACTCTCGCCTGATTCCCTGGATTGGTTGATAGCGTATAATGAGCATACAGCGCGTCCTAGCCAATCAGGGAGGGAAGGGAAATGCCCATCGTAAGTAAGAGCGTTGACCGTGTTAACCGTTTGTTGGAGAGCCTCTTGGACAAACCGCTGGTCGCCAGGGTCATGTCCCCGTTTCAGCCCATCGCCAACACGTTGACCACCCGTTACCTGCACTACGCCATTCCCAGCGGGGGCGCTGCGACGCGCTCGCCGGTGGCCTACACTGTTATCGATGCCGAGGGCAAAACCGCCTGGCAGGGCGATACCAAGCAACTCGCCAAGCACCCGGAATACCGGCGCAGCCAGGCGGATTAGCGCCGCCTGCAACCACCCCACGAAAAAGGCCCAACCCCATTGCCGGAGTTGGGCCTCAAAATTTGCGCTTATCGCCTACTGCGCCCCTCTAACCGGCCGGCCCCGCCGCGCCAGGAAGTCCGGGAATGCCTCTTCAGCCAGGGTTCCCCGCAAGACCTCGGAGGTGAAATACTTCTCGTTGGCCCATTGTTGCTCCAGGTCGTCGCCCATGTGCTGCAGCAGCAACCGCTTGATGCCGATCACCGACGGAATGTCGTTGGTGGCGATCTCCGTCGCGACCTCCATCGTCTTCTGCCGCAGCCGGTAGGTCGGCACCAGGTGGTTCAGCAACCCGATGCGATAGGCTTCTTCCGCCTCGACGATCCGCGCCGTGAACAGCAACTCCTTGGCCTGGGGCCATCCCACCTGGTTGGTCAGCGTCCAGGTGCTGTTGATACGACCGTAGGCAGCGGCCAGGAACCGGAAACGCGCCGCGTCCGACCCAATCCGAATGTCCAGCGACGACGACAGCACGGCGCCGCCGCCGTAGGCCAACCCGTTGATCATACCGATCACGGGTTTGTCCGAAGCGCTCAGTTCGTAACCGCCCCGCTGCCGGCGCGCAGCGCGCTCGTCCATGTCTTCCCGGGTCAGCGTGCCGGCGCTCAAAGCCGCCTGGTCCTCTCGCTGCTCGTGAATGTCTCCGCCGGCCGAGAAAGCAGGCACCCGTGGATGCGTATCCGCGCCCGTGATCACGATGCAGCCAATCTCCGAGTCATCGTTGGCTTGCCGTACCGCGTCATGCAGCTCTTCGGTGAGCTGGCGATTCATGGCATTCAGCACTTCGGGACGGTTCATGGTCAGAAACGCAACGTGCCCCACTTTCTCCCGCCGCCGCTCACCGCTCCCCTCAAACCGGGAGACGCGTTCTTTCTCGAACAAAATGTACTGGTAATCCATAGAGGTCGTTGCTCCTGTCGCTCTTTTCAAGTGGCCGCATTGTATTGGCACTCGCCGCACCTAGTCAAACCGCCCGATTGACATACCATGCGCACGGTCTGATTATAGAAAGCAGGTGACATCCAATGAATACGATGCCGGGGAGTGTTTCACCGCGACAACGCTTGGTGAGGCGGCGCGCGACTCAGATGGTCTGGGTCCTTTTCATCTGCTTGGGCCTCTTGGGCCTTGGCGTGAGCCACCATTCCGCCAGCGCCCAGTCGCCGGACGTCTTGCGCGTCCGCATCGAGGATACCATCAGCCCGGTCAAAGCCCGCGTGGTCAACCGGTCGATCAACCGCGCCCATGAATCCGGCGCACAGCTTCTGGTCATCGAGCTGGATACGCCGGGCGGCCTCTACAGCAGCACCCGCGAGATCGTAGAAATGCTGTTGGAATCTCCGGTCCCCGTGGCCGTTTTTGTTTCCCCGCGCGGCGCCCAGGCCGGTTCCGCCGGCACTTTCATCACCGCCGCTGCCCACATCGCGGCCATGACCCCAGGCTCCAACATCGGCGCCGCCACTCCGGTCTCCAGCAGCGGTGAAGAAATCAACGAAACCCTGGCCGACAAGGTCACTAACGACGCCGCTGCTCTCATCCGGTCCGTAGCCGAGGAGCGCGGGCGCAACGCCGACGCCCTGGAGCAAACCGTCCGCTCCGCCGCCTCCTACAGCGCCAACGAAGCTCTGGAACTCAACATAATCGACGTTCTGGCCGACGATCTGGGCGATTTACTGGCGGCTGTCGATGGTCGCGCCGTGGTCACCGTCGCCGGCGAGCAGACCCTGCAAGTCGCCGACGCTGAAATCGGCGAAATAAAAATGCAGTGGCGCGAGCGTTTCGTTGACTTCATCTCCAACCCCAACATCGCTTTCCTGCTGCTCACCCTGGGCAGCCTGGGGCTGGTGTTCGAGATGCTGATCCCGGGCGCCATCGGGCCGGGCGTCGCCGGCATCATCTGTCTGGGCCTGGGTTTCCTGGCGTTGGGCAACCTGCCGTTCAACTGGGCGGGCGTGGCGTTCATCATCCTCGCCATTGTGCTTGCGGCCCTGGAAATCTTCGTATCCGGCTTCGGCGCCCTGGGTATCGGCGCCGCCGTCAGCCTGGTCCTCGGCGGCCTCCTGCTGTTCGGCGACTTTGGAGGCGGAAAAATCTCGCCTCCCAGCTTCCCCCAGGTATCCGTGAGTCGCTGGGTACTGGTCGGCGTCGGTGGCGGCGTGTTGCTCGCAGCCGGTTATCTGGCCTATGAAGTGATCCTCTCCCGAGTGGGCCGGCGTCGAGCCGGCGCGGCTCCCGGGGGAACCGGCAGCGACGGTCACAGTTCGCCCGGACATCTGGTCGGCCAAATCGGCACCGTTACGTCGGCGCTGCAACCCAGGGGCGTCGTGGCTCTGGCGGATGAAACGTGGTCCGGAGTCAGCAACGATGGGTTGGAGATACCCGCCGGTCGCCGGGTTCGGGTGGTAGCTGTCGATGGCCTGCTTATCACCGTGGAGTCACTGTCAGGCCCGGCAGCCGTTGAAGGGCAGGAATGATGCTAAAATGACACCGACTACACCGCCATCACCGACGCCGACAAGGAGGCTTCAACATGGCCGCAGGGATTGTAGTAGTCCAACAATACCAGCGCATGGTAGTTCAGCGTTTCGGCTCCTATGTCGGGACGCGCGGTCCCGGCCTGCGCATCCTTATTCCAATCCTATATCACGGCACCAAGGTTGACCTCCGTGAACGGGTCACCCGCGTTCCCACGCAGAAGTACATCACCTCCGACAACGTGGTGGTGGACATGGACTTCGTCATCTACTACCGGGTGATGGAGGAGCAGGTTGATCGCGCCGTCCTGGAAGTCCAGAACTTCGAGGCTGCCGTCATCAACCTCGCCTTCGCTACCCTGCGCTCCGTCATCGGCGCCATCGACCTGGCCACCACCCTTTCCGAGCGCGAGCGCATCCGCGATGAGGTTCAGCTCCGCATGGACGAAGTAACCGTTCGCTGGGGCGTCAAGGTGTCCCAGGTCGAAATCAACGAGGTTGACCCGCCCCCCGGCGTCAAGGCCGCCATGGAGCGACAGAAGTCCGCCGACGCCATCCGCACCGCCGAAATCACCGAGTCGGAAGGCCAGCGCCAGGCCGCCATCAACCTGGCCGAGGGCGAACGGCAGTCCGCCATCCTGCGCGCCCAGGGCCAGCGCGAGTCGGAAATCCTGCAGGCCGAGGGCGACCAGCAGGCCCAGGTCCTGCGGGCTGAGGGCTTCAGCACCGCCCTGGAGCGCATCTTCAGCGTCGCCAGCACCGTGGACGCCCGCACCATGAGCCTCCAGTATTTCGACACCCTAAAGTCCCTGGGCTCCAGCCCCTCCACCAAGTTCATCTTCCCCATGGAGTTCACCTCCATGCTCTCGCCCTTCCTCGGCATGGGCAGCATGAACCAGCCCGACGGCGGGAACAACCGTCCCAGCGCCGGCAACGGAGCCAGCGCGAATACTGACGGCGACAGCCGAAACTAGCTTCGTGAATCGGTAGGGGCAACCCTTGTGATTGCCCCATTCACCGAGCAGGGAGGCCGAAGACCATGGAACTTCCCAATGCGACAATGTGGATGGTGCGTGCCGAGTGGGAAGGCACGGTACTGCATCATTTTCTCAATGAAGGCATTGCGTATCTTGGCTGGGGCGAAACCGGGGTCATCCACCCGGAAACTACCAAAGAAGAACTGAGTGCCCGCGTGGAGCGAGCCAATCCTGGATACAAAGGGGTTGGAAACGCCACCAGGTGTATCTGGGAGTTCTGCCGCGAAGTTCAGGAAGGCGATACGGTCGTAACCTATGATCCTCAACAGCGTCTGTACCACGTGGGCGTCGTGAAGTCCGATGCCGATTATGGAACCGGTATTTGGGTTGATCCCGCTACCATGGACGAGTGCGAAGTGCCCCGCTACGTGCGCAAAGTCGATTGGGGGCCTACGATCTCCCGGGACCGACTATCCCCCGCCGCGCAAAGGTACTTGGGCCGGCCGCCGACCCATTTTCGGCTTCCCGACGAGGTAAGCGAGGAAATCCGCCGGCTTTGCGCGTAAGCGCAAGCTGACAATTCCATACCGGCCCAGGTCAGCCCTGCTTGCCGTTGTTTGGGGGCTGGAGCCATTGTTGGGTTCGGATTTTTCACGACGCTCGACCTCGGCCTTAAGCCGTTCCAAAGGAAAGCCTCTGAGTATCCGATCTGTCCAACTGATCGGAGTTTTCGCAATCAGCATTTGTATCCCCTTTCCTATAGCGTCTCTCACGATGACCGCCACTTCAGCGGTTAGCCACACCATACAGATGCTGAACCCCTGATCAACAGCGTTTTCACCCAGCAGTTCCAGCAAGGCAGGTTTCACTTGCAGCGGATTGAGCAGGGCCAGCGCGTCGGCTAGCAACACGCGGGCCGCCCAAAACCCGGCCCACACGAAGCATAGACCGGCGCGGGCCATCCGCGTGAGCGGAACCCAGGCAACTGACGCGAGCAGCGAGTCGTCGTCGCCAACCCGTCGCGGGCCATCCTTGTTGTCCGTAGTATATCAGCCGCCGGCACACCCGCTCAAAGAGCCGCCTTGCCACCCAGCAGTCGCTCCAATCCGCTATCCGACGCCAACAACCCCATCGCTGCCCCATACGGTTCTGCCGCTCTATCCGAGATCCGACCCAAAAGGCCACTCAATTCGGCGTCCCTCGCCAATCGTCTAGTGATCCTTCGATAAATCTCTTCCTGCACCGTCTCCATAAACTCTGACCGCCGCCTCTCACTGCGACGCTGCTCCAATCCGCCCGTGTCGTCCAAAAAGCCGCGATGCGACCGAATGCCGTCCCAAAGCTCCGCAATGCCCACGTTGGCATACGCCTGCGTCAGCAAAACCGGTGGGTTCCAGCCTGCGCCCAGATCTGCCATCTGCAACATCGCCGTGACCGCCGCCGCCAGTTGATTGGCTCCGTCCCGGTCGGCTTTGTTGATTACATAAAGGTCGGCAATCTCCATCACCCCGGCCTTCAGCGTCTGTATTGAATCCCCCGACTCCGGCGTCATCGCCACCACCACCGAATCGGCCACTCCCATTATGCCCAGCTCGGTCTGCCCGACCCCCACGGTCTCCACCAGCGTAACGTCCTTCCCCGCCGCATCCAACGCCCGCACCATGCTCTTGACTATTCGCGGCAATCCTCCGGCCTGGCCCCGCGTTGCCACGCTGCGGATGAACACGCCGCCATCCAGGTAATGCCGCTGCATCCTGATCCGATCACCCAACAGCGCTCCGCCGGTAAAAGGACTCGTCGGATCAACCGCCAATATCCCAACGGTCAGGCCCAACCCGCGCAGGTGCTCGGCCAGCCGGTCCACCAATGTGCTTTTGCCCACTCCCGGCGGCCCGGTGATACCCACGGCGTAACCATTCCCCGTTTGGGGATCCAGCAGATCCATGGCCTCGGCTGCCGCCGGATCATTCCGCTCCAGCAGCGTCAATACCCGCGAAAGCGCGCGCAGTTCACCATCCAGGACACGTTGAGCCAGTTCACTCATCAAAAAACCCTGCGACGAAAATCGTAATATTTGATACGAAACACGGCGGCCAATGTAGCACCGCCGATTCGCGGGGTCAAGGACGCCAGCGGCTCGCCCTTAACAACCCCCGCCCTAGGGGTTATCATCTTGCCCGCCAATACTCGACCAACCCACGAGGAGAACACCATGACTACCCGCTCCGACACCTTGCAGGGCCGCGTCGCCATCGTCACCGGCGCCGCCAGCCCCATCGGTATGGGACGATCCATTACCACTGCCCTCGTCCGCGCCGGCGCCCGCGTCGCCATGCTGGACATCAACGAAGAATGGCTCGACCAGACCGCCAACGACATGCGCGAGATCGGCGGCGACGAACGCGTCCTGCCCATCATCGCCGACGTAACCGACCCGGCATCAGTCCAAACCGCGGTGGGCCGCACCATCAACGAAATGGGCGGTCTGCACATCCTCGTCAACAACGCCGGCATCAATCCCCGCACCGCCGGCTTCGGGGGCAGCGCGTCCGGCAGCCGCAACGATTTCTGGGGCATCGTCCCCGATGCCTGGTTGCGCGTCATCGCTGTCAACCTGAGCGGCCCCTTCCTCATGGCCAACGCCGTTGCCGGTCACATGATCGAGCAGGGTTTCGGGCGCATCATCGGCGTCACCACCAGCATGGATACCATGTGGCGCAAGGGCGGCGCGCCCTACGGCCCCTCCAAGGCCGGCCACGAAGCATTGGTAGCCATCATGGCCCAGGACCTCGAGGGCACCGGCGTAACCGCCAACGTCCTCACCCCCGGCGGCGCCACCGCCACCAACATGGTCATCCTACCCGAAGGCGCCACCGCCGACGCCCTCATCCAACCCGAAGTAATGCAGGCGCCGGTCGTCTGGATCGCCTCCGACGCCGCCGGCGAATGGAACGGCCGCCGCATCATCGCCTACTACTGGGACGAATCCCTCCCCTTGGCAGAACGCCTCGAAAAATGCGGCGCGCCCGCCGCCTGGCCCCAGCTCGGCCTCCAGGCCGTCCATCCCGAGTGGTTCGGGCGCGGCTGATCTTTAAACCACCACAAATGCGTAGGGGCGGGTTTCAAACCCGCCCCCTTTGCTGGACTGATTTGCGATTATCCAACTGCCAGTTTCTCGGCGTCCGCGACGTAACCGGCAGTTTCTCGGATACGGCGCTCGGTATGCCGATTGCAAGCGCCGGTGTAGAAACAGGCGCCGTGCAACTGGCTGAGACGGCTATAGTATCGCCCCTGCAGCGAGTCAGTCACGCGGCCTGATGCAACCAGGTCGTCCAGGCTGTCACTGGTAAATCCGGTTGGCCCGGGCCCTTGGCAGATGAGGGCAAGGATCAAGGCATCGGTAGCCCGCTTGGTGGCACACCAGGCTTTCTCTGCGGCGTCGCGGATGTCGCCCTGTTCCAAGCGTTCAACAGCCTGAGCCTGCATCCGTCTGGCATCCGCGAAGATTTCGTCAACCTGGTCCTGGATTGTAGTGGTTGTCATCTACTGGTCGCTCCGGTTTCATGCGTGCGAACGACGGCAGGGACATCAGTGCCGGAACCCGGTATCAAACCCCCGCGCGTTGGGGTTGATTAGCAAATCCGGCCGGCCGCCCCACCGCCTGAGGAAGCGCCCGAAGTTCTTCCGGCTCAGTTCGTCGCGCTGGTTCTCCTCCAGCTCCTCCCATTGCCGGTGCTCGTGCCTCACCAGCGGCATCCCACTGTCGCACACCACCCGGTAACCGGCATTCTTGAACTGGAAGCAGTAGTCAATATCCAGGTTCCGGTAGAACCGGAAACTCTCGTGCATCAACCCCACCGTCGGTAGATCGGCCCTCCGGAAAGCCATGCAGTAAGCCTGCATCGCATCCGCGTCGCCCCGATCCACTTCCTCGTGGAAATGCTGCATATCGTCGGTGGTCAACCCGTAGGGACCGAACACCCCGATGCTGTTGTCCGAAAGGTGTTCGGCAATCGGAGACAATATATCGCCCACCACCTCCGTTGAGGCGTCCATGACCACTACGTACCGCCCCCGGGCCTGCTTCAGTCCGATGTTCTTGCCGGCCGCGTCGCCCACCACGTGGTCGCAGTGGATAACCCGCAGGTTGGCGTGCTCGTCCTGGGCTGCTTCAAGATAATCCCCCGTCCCGTCGGTGGAGCCATTGTCCACCACGAGGACCTCAACCGATGCGCCACCCGAATGACGCAATATCGCCTCGACGCAGCGACGCACGTCGTCAACATAGTCATAGGCGTTGATCACGAAGGAAAATTCGTAGAGATCCGGTTCGTCCAACAATGACGGAACTTCCCGCGAGGCGGAGACCGACGACCACTTGGCTTCCTGCAACTCCAACGGGGTCTGAGGACGAACCCGCGTGGCGACCCCGGTATCTTCCACCACCATGCCGCTGGCTACGACTTCTTCCCGCATCAGGTCCGCGTCGGCGTAGGCGGCCTGCTCCCGCAGCGTCGCCCTCCGCGCGATGGCTTCGCTGTTGGCGGAACCGATTTCGTACCGCTCCGGCACCTGGCTCAAATCGAGTCCGAACACGCGGTCAAAGTCCAGCATGAGATCCAGTTTGTCTGCTGGCGGCAATTCGGAGCGAACCATGTCCCAGGTAACCGCCAGCGCCGTGGGCAGATCCAGGTCGCTATGCACCGCATCCCAGAACTTGCTCCGCCAGGTCTCGCCGTCGCTGGTCAGAGCGTGGTGTCCGGATCCGTTGCCTCCCAGGTTCCGCCACACCCAGATCCGGTTCCGCAATCCCGTCAGCGCCTTCTCCGCCGCCCGCAGCGACGTGAACGTGAAGTTCATCCGGTGCCGGTACCGCACCGTCATGCAGAGGTAACGGAACGCCAGCGGATCAAACCCCCTGGACGCAAGGTCTTCAATCAGAAAAACGTTGCCCGCCGATTTGGCCATCTTGGCTCCATCCGCAAGCAGGTGCTGCCCATGCACCCAATAGCTCACGTGCTGGTCGCCAAAGGCCCCCTCGCTCTGGGCAATCTCGTCCTCGTGATGCGGGAATACGTTGTCCACGCCCCCCGTATGAATGTCGAACCGTTCGCCCAGGTACTTATGGGCCATGGCCGAGCATTCGATGTGCCAGCCGGGGAACCCTTCACCCCACGGGCTGTCCCACTTCACGTCCCGTCCCGGCTCGGCCGCTTTCCACAGCGTGAAATCCCGGGGATCGCGCTTCAGCGGGTCCGCTTCGGCCCGCACCCCTTCCAAGAGGTCGCCGCCGAAGTTCCGCGACAGCTTGCCGTACTCGGGATAACTGTTCACGTCAAAGTAGATGTTCCCGCCGGCTTCGTAAGCTGCTCCGTTGTTCATCAACGTCCCGACCATCTCCAGCATTTCGGGGATGTGGTGAGACGCCCAGGGGAAAACGTGGGCCGGCAGAATGTTAATCCGCTCTTCGTCCTGCCAGAACACGTCGGCGTAGAATTCGCCGATCTCCTGGAGGGATTTCCCTTCGGCCAGCGCGGCCATGATCATCTTGTCGCCGCCGGCTTCCGCCAACTCCTGCCGCATGTGCCCCACGTCGGTGATGTTCTTGATGTGGTACACCTCGTTCCCATCGGCTATCAGAATCCGGCGTATCCAGTCCGCCATGAGATAGGTGCGGAGGTTTCCAATGTGTGCATACCGGTACACTGTCGGCCCGCACGTGTACATCGACACTTTTCCAGGCGTGATGGGACGAATTTCCTCGACGTTCTTCGTCAGGGTATTATAAATGCGCAACATACCGCTACCTCCCGCAGGAGCAGATGCCGCAAGTTTAGCACGGACGCCCCCGGTTTGCATCAGCGCGCCAGGCTCCCGCCGGCATCTTTCGACCGCTGCACCAGATAAGAACGCGCCAACATCGCGCCGCCGCCGACCGCCGCTAATCCTACACACCAGGCCATGGTTCGCCGGTGGGAGACCAGGCCATCAAACGGATTTCCCCGCGCCACCGGCGCCAACGGCTCCATGTGGGAATGCGTCGGCGCGTCCAGCAGCACATGGCCCCATGCCCCCGTGAACGCCGACACAATCGCCGTCAACGGCGATACCTGCGGTTCCAGGTGCCAGATACTCCCGGCCTTCGCTCCCGTCACGCGGTTCCACAATCGCGCTCCGGGTCGGATCACCGGGCGCAGCAACGCCAGGGCCAGGATGGCCGCCGCCGTTCCTCCCGCCAGTGTGTGCATCACCTTGTGATATGACAGGTCCCCGCGGAACGGAAAGCCCAAGAGCACTTCGCTGTCAATCGCTATCTGCGTGAATGCGTACACCGGCACACTGAAATGGCGTCCGCAGGCAGCTTTCACGGCCAGAGCCGGGCCCATGTGAAACGGTGTGAACGGCATTATTAATTCCCTCGATCCATTGGCGTGAACATACCCCTACCCGTCGCCATGAAAAATACCGCTACTTGTCCCCATGGAAATGCCCCTGCTCGTCATTCCGGCGCACGACGGAATCCAGAAGTCTCAGTTTACGGTCATCTCCGACAGGAGCAGATTGGGCAAGTGCGGCACGCGCCGCCCTGGATTGCATCCGCGCAGACGGTGTGGACAAACCTTAAGGACTGTGCCTGTACCCCGGGATGGGCTTCAAGCAGCTGCCCTTTCCATTGCAATCCGCCGTACAAGCAGCTCCGCCGCCGGGGCATGACATCACGCAACGCTTTTGACAACCAATCGGACAATTTTCGTACCTATAATCTGTGCAAACCGCGTCAGTCGCTATGAACCAGAACTTGTCGTTCACGAAAATCTCGTCGCCATTCTCCAACATATCCAGCGGGACGTATTGCACAATGAGATCGTTCGGACCTGAAGGACAGCCGTCCTCGGGAAAGCCCACCAACTGATGGACGTAAACCAGCACTTTTCCCATTTGCCAATCAATCTGGTAATCGCCAGGAAGAGTGCAGGAATTATAGGGCCTATGAATCAGCACCAGTGCGGGAAATGTTGTATCCAGATCCCATACGGAGAAGCCATACGTCTCTTCCGCCTTGCGCTCCACTGAGCCCCAAATATCGATAGGGGGCATTTGCCGGTATTCTATTCCCGGCTGGGGTGCAGGTGGGGGCGTTACGGTGGGCCATTGTTCCATAGTTGGCGTTGGCACCTCCACCGTTGCCGGAGCCTACGGCGGCTCCATGAACGCGCCGCAGGCGATAAGCACAAAAGGCAGATACGCCGCCATAACCCGCAGGGTCCCAACGCCAGTCCTGGAATGCCGAAACCCCTGGGGGAATATCATCAATCCCACCATGATGGCGCTGATTTACTGACTCGGCATCACCGCAGCTCCCGACGCCTTCAAGGCTCCGATCTCCGCCGCCGAGTAGCCGGCCTCCGCGAGGATTTCGTCCGTGTGCTGGCCGAAATACGGCGCGGGCGGGCCAAGACGCGGCGGCGTGGCCGACAAGCGCGCCGTGGTTCCCGAATGGTCAACGCTGCCCCAGACCGTGTGATCCCGCGTTACGATGAACCCCGCGTTACGCACCACCGGGTCGTTGCGGTAGTCCTCTATGGTCAGGTTCGGCGACCCCGACACGCCCAGAGGGTGGAGCGTCTGCATCCAGTGCTCAATGGTGTTGCCCCGTATGAGCTCGGCGATGGCGTCGCCGTCGTGGTGGATGTCACGGAAATTCAGGGCGGAGAGCAGCGCGCCATAGGCCGCATCATCGGGGCAATGCAGGTACAGCCATCCGTCTGCCGCCTGATACAGCCCGGAGCGGGAAGAGTATCCACGGGCATCCACTCCTTCAATGTCGGCCCGCTCGTACCCTTCATAATCCAGGAAGTAGGGCGATTGCAGCAGGCCGGCCGTCAGCGCCAACCCGCTGTCCACCGACTGCCCCTTCCCGGTCCGGTTCCGCTCGTGCAAGGCCAGTGCCACCGCATAAGCTCCCATCAGGCCCGTGCCGTAGTCGTTCACCGCGTAAGGAGCCAGCATCGGCTTGCCGTTCCGTCCGCCGCGCCGCACCTGCATCCCGCTGGTGCCCTGCGCCAACTGCTCCCAGCCGGCCCGTTCCGACCAGGGCCCATCGTATCCAAACGCGTTCAGCGACGCGTAAACGATATCGGGTTTCACCTTCTTCACTGCTTCGTATCCAAGTCCCAGCCGCTCCACCGCCGATTTGCGGTTGTTTTCCACTATCACGTCGGCGTTCTCCACCAACTTCCAGAAAACGTCGCGCCCCTCGTCGGTTTTGAGGTTCAGCATGATGCTGCGCTTGCCCCGGTTCACGTCAATGTATCCCACGGGATCCAAATTGCGCGTCGGGTCGTCGATCTTGATGACGTCCGCGCCAAACTCGCCCAGCGTCCGCCCGCAGGTCGGCCCCGCGAGGATGATGCACAGGTCCAGCACTCGAACCCCTTGCAGCGCGGACATGATGTCCCCGTTGCCGTTTCTCGAAGTAGGTCGCGTCGGTGCCGATTCCAGCTCCGCCAGCACTTCGTCGGTATGCTCCCCCAGCCGTGGCGCCGAGCCCTGTATTCGCCCCGGCGTCCCGCGCAGCCGCACCTGCACCCCCGGTTGTTTCATACGTCCACGTTCAGCGTCTTCAACCTCCTCCACCATCTTGCTGGACACCGCGTGCTCGTGGACCAACCATTCGTCCACCGTCTTGCACACCGTACACGCGCCCCCCTGAGCGTTGATCTCCGCTTCCCACTGCCAGGCCGTCCGCTCCTTGAACATCTCCGCGAACCGCTCTTGCCACATCGCCAGCGTGTCCGCATCCACCGGCCGGCCGAACAACGGCGCCACCTCGTCGATCCATTCGGTGCGCCCGGCCGCTGTCAACGTCTGCCGCGCGAACCGCTCGAACATCCCGTGATGGTACACCCACCGTCCGTCGGCGCACTCATACGGATGAGACATCACCGCCCGAGGAAAATCGAACTGGTCAACGTATTCGTAGTTGTTGAACTTGATGATCCGGCTGCCCATGGCGGTGAACATCGCCGAGTGCAACGGCACCTCGATACGTTGTCCCTTCCCGGTCTTGTCCCGCGCGTTAATCGCCATCGCCACCGAAACTGATCCCAACAACGCCGAAAACGTGCTGGCGATGGGTAGCGGGGTGAACAACGGCTCACCGCCGCTTTCGCCGGTTTCGGGATAGAAACCCGTCTCCGCGCTGATGACCGGATCCCAACCCGGCTCGTTTCGGCTGGGATGTTCCTCGCCATAGCCCGGCAACGAGCAGTAAATCAGACCGGGATGGTCAACCGACAGGTCGCCATAGCCGATACCCAGCCGTTCCGCCACTCCGGGCCGAAAATTCTCGATAACCACATCAGCATGGGCTGCCAACCGGCGCGCATTCTCCTTGCCGGCGTCAGTTTTCAAATCCAGCGCAACCGACCGTTTGCCCCGGTTCCACGTGGCAAAAGCCGGCTCCGACCGCGCCGGGTCTCCGCCGGGCCGTTCCACCTTTATGACGTGCGCCCCCTGATCGGCCAGCAGCATCCCCAGCATCGGCCCGGGCACGTATTGTCCGAACTCCACCACGTGAATGTCGCGCAACGCGCCGGAAGTGCCATTCGTAGTCATCGTTTTACTCCTGTGTTGGGTGCTCTCCGTTCAAGCTGGGCGGCGGCTCGTCAAAAGGTTGTCCGTTGGCTTCAGCCTGCTGCCTTCGCTCCAGCCACTCTAACCAACGTTCCTGCTGCTCGCGCATCCCCGACGTGCGTCCTTCTTTGAGTCCTTCCTGCCGGCCTTCCTGCCGGCCTTCCTTAAGGCCTTGTTCGCGTGCCCTCTCATGGGTTCGCTGCCGATACCATGCTCCGAACACCATATCAATCGCCTCCGTCAAAATGTACGCGGCTGGCAACGCAAAGCCGATGTTCGGCGCGCCAGCTGTGATTATCCCAACCGTCTGCGCATCCCATGTTTGGCCGGCATGGTCGGTAAAGACGTTGTAACTGGTTATGGTCGTCAGTATAAGCCAAATCGTGGTGAAGATACCGGAAAACCAGCGTATCAGCCTGGTCGGTATGTTGAGGATACCGGTACGCTCATTTCGTCGGTCACGGTCGTCGTTTAGCGTCGTCATTTTCCCTGCCGATGGCGTGACCAAACGCTAGGATACTCCGGAAAACCGGGCGGGGTCGCACCCATCCAGACTTATGTCCGTGCCGCCGTTGGCGATTACCTCGGCAATTCCCTTACCCATGGCCGGCCCCAAAAGGATTCCCTTCTTCTGTCCGCCCGTGCTGATGTACACGTTCTCCCAACCCGGCGCCCGGCCTATGATGGGCAGCCAGTCCGGCGTGACCGGACGCAGGCACGCAGTATGCAGCACCTCCTCCGCATCGGCCAGGGAGGGCATCAGCCGCACTGCTCGCTGCATGATGCTCGCCCGTGCCTCTTCGGTCAGCGACAGGTCAAACCCAACGTCCTCTTCAGTCGAACCGCACCAGATTAGGCCGTCCGTCTTGTCATACATGGAGCTCCCGCCGCCAATCAGTTCGTAGGTCAAACCGGGGCCGTTGGGTTTCACCCGGATGATTTGCCCCTTCAAGGGATCAACGGGAATTGCGATGTCCAACCACTGCTCGGCGGTACGGCACCACGGGCCGGCGGCGATCAACAAAGCGCCACACGCTATCTCGCCGTCGCTGGTAACCACCGCCTCCACGCCCCCCTCGCCCACACGCAATCCCACCGCGCTTCCAGTGACGAATCGCGCTCCCCGTTTTTCGGCGGCGGCGGCCAGCGACTGCGTAAATTCCATACCGTCCAGCGCGCCGTTGCCCACCGCCCGGACGCCGGCAATCACTTCGCCCGTCAACCGCGGCTCCAGGGCCAAAACGTCCTCCCGTTCCAGCCACTCCGCCGAAAAGCCGGGTTCCGGCGCGTTGTTGAAAATCTGCACTGTTTCCCGCAGTTCTTCGAGTTCCCCTTCATCCAGCGCAACTTTGAGTATGGAAGTAATCCGTCCGTGGTAGTCAATCCCGGTTTCAGCCGGCAGCGACTCCCATAGCTCACGGTGCAATCGAAACGACTGCAATGCCATCGGCTGCAGCGGTTCAGGCCAACCGTGCCCTTCCAACGGGTTCAGTCCGCCCGCGTTGTACCCCGATGCCGCTTGCGCGACGCCGTCCTTCTCTATGATGGTCGCCTTCACCCCGTTTTCGGCCAAATAGAAAGCAGCAGCGCAACCTGCCGCCCCCCCGCCGATGATTACGACATCTGCAACTTGATCGCTCATTCTTCTGTTCCTGCCTGCCCTTAACGGCCAGTCTAAAATTGCGTTAGGATATAATTCCCGGAGGGAGGTGTCTATGCCAATCTACGAGTACCGTTGCGCGGCCTGTGGTAACGAATTCGAATCCATCCGTCCCGTGTCCCGCGCCGACGATCCAATCGACTGCAAATCCTGTGGCCAGCCGGCTACGCGACAGATTTCCAACTTTTCGTTCAAGTCGGACACCTTCACTTCGCCCAAGCTTCGCAACCGCCCCGGCGAAACTTTCCGTAGCAGTCAACCCGACAGCGAATCGAGCGAGACAGGCGCCGGCCAACCGGCGAATTAAGGCAGGGCCGCCCGCGCTTCGTTGCAGGCTATACAGGTGCAGGCCGCCCGCAACGCTCGGTAGGTGTAGATCCCGGTGTAGTGCGCGTCGCTCCAAAGGAACTGTAGCGCGTACTGCCCCACTGCCATCTGGTCCAGCGCCCGCACATCCTGGGGCACGCTGTCCGGGTCCAGCAGCGCCCTCCCGGTCATCTCCTCAACGCACGACGCGCATGGGCATCGCAGCCTCAGCATTCGGTGTGGGTAGATGCCCCGATGCCCATCGTCCCAGTTGATGATTATCACGTTGCCCGAAATGTCAACGTCCAACGGCTTGATGGTGTCATACGTCGCCATAATCGCTACCCCGCGGATCCGGGCGCCTGCACTTCCGCCAAGCGCGCCGGCCTGGGCATCTCATCCGGATCGGTGGGTATCTCAATGATGCTGGGCCCATCCGCTGCAAGCGCCTGGGCAAAAGCATCAGCAATGTCTTCGGGCTGGTCAACATAAAACCCGGTCCCGCCGAACAGCTCGGCGTACTTGTCGAACCGGGGGTTCACCGTATCCGCCCCTACGTATCGCTCGTTGAAAGCGTACTTCTGATAAGCCTTCTCCGAACCCCAGCAGTCGTTGTTCATCACCACCGAGATATTTTTCAGTCCGTAGCGCACTGCCGTCTCAAACTCCTGGGCGTTGAACAGGAAACCGCCGTCGCCGTTGAAGTTCACCACCGGCCGCTCCGGCGCCGCGAAATTGGCCCCAATGGACGCCGGGAAGCTGAACCCCAAACCGCCCAGATCCAACGCCATGATCAGGCTGCGCGGTTGGTAGTAATTCAGCCGGTCTTGCCCGAAGTTGGGAGCCAACCCGGCATCCAGCGCGATGATAGCGTCTCGGGGCATAACCTTCCTCAACTCGGCGTACACCCGCTGCGGCTTGATGTAGTCGCCGGTCAGGTCGGCCTCCGCTGCCAGCCGGGCGGCACGAGCCGCGTTCCAGCCGGCCACCCTTCTGGTCCATTCCGGATCCGGCCGCAGTTCTGCCGCCGCCACGATGCCGTTGATCTCATCCACCACCGCGCCAACATCGCCCTCGACGCCCACCGAGATCGGGTAAATCCGCCCTATCTCCTTGGGGTCAATCTCAACGTGTACGATCCGCGCGTCCGCTTGCACAAATCGGTTGTCAAAGAAGGTCGTGGACTGTCCCAGCCGCGTGCCCGCCGCCACGATCACGTCGGCGTTGCGCACCGCGTCAATGGCTTCCTGCGCCCCCAGCCGGCCCAGGTGTCCCAGATAGTTGGGATGATCGTTGGGAACCGCGTCGGCCCGACCATAGGACGTGACAATGGGAGCGCCGGTAAGTTCAGAAAGCCGCGCCACCGCCGCGTCGGCCAGGCTCCATTCCACACCGCCGCCGGCCAGGATCACCGGCCGGCGCGCCGCCAAAATCTCCCTCGCCGCCGCCTCCACCTGCGCCCGATCACCTCGCGAACGCCCTTGGCCCGTCCGGTAGGCCGTCGGAGCCATCAGGTCCAGGTCAACCTCAGCCCCCGGCAGCAGGTCCCTCGGTATGTCCACCAAAACCGGCCCCATCTTGCCCGACGTCGCAATACGGAACGCCTGCCGCAAGGCGTCGGGCAGTCGCTCAATCTTGTTGATGGCAAAACTGGCCTTGGTGATTGGCTCAAACAGCGCCACCTGATCGAACTCTTGCGTGGAGTCCAGATGCTGATGGTCCCGCGATGCCGACGGAGCCAACACCACGACCGGAGAGTGCGCGACGTAGGCAGACCCAATTCCGTAGGTAAGGTTCAATACGCCCGGCCCGTTGGTCACCAGGCACACCGATGGCGCGCCGGCAATGCGGCTGTACCCGTCGGCCATCAGCGCCGCCCCCTGCTCGTGACGCACCCCCACGAACTCCATGTCGTCCCGGTCATACAAAGGATCCAACACGTCCAGGAAAGACGAGCCGACAATACCAAAAATCTTGCTCACCCCTTCCTGCCGCAGCAGTTCGATAACCGCCTCCCCCGCCTTCATTCGTTGGGCCATGTAAACGCGCTCCTTGTTATTGGCAAGTCATCGGGAAGTGTATCACGTCCAACTATGAACGGTTACCGTTCCGGGCATCCGACAACGGCGACGGCTACGTGTGCTATGCTCACTCAACATCGCGCGTCTCAGCCGGCGGATTCCGCGAGGAGACGCCCAGTCCAGCGGGTGTAACTACGATCCACTGCGCCGGGCGCTGGAAAGTAACATCGAGACTCAAACAGTGCGCTCAGCGGCCGGGGAGGTGAACAAGGCCTGGTTTCTCACCACGCTGTTGTTCGCCGTTTTCGGTACGCAGAACGCGGTCATGATAGTCCCGCCGTTGCTGGTGGACATCGCGACCGATCTAAATTCCACGGTGCCGGTGGCCGGACAGTTGGCGACTGTCACCGCCGCCGCATGGGCAGCGTCGCACCTTACCATCGGCCCGCTGTCGGATTCCTTCGGACGTCGCCCGGTGGCCTTGGCCGGCCTTCTGCTGGTGACTGGGTCCGTTTTGGCGTCAGCTTTCGCGCCCAACCTCGCCACCCTTCTCGTCCTGCGGGTATTGACCGGACTGGGCGGAGGGACCATACCGGCCACCTCCGTTGGGGTGGTATCAGATGTAATTTCGCCGGCCCGGCGAGCGAAAGCGGTCAGCGCGATCATCGCCATCAACGGAGCGGCGTTCGCCGTCGCCGCGCCCATCGCCGCCGTCCTGGCCGACTGGCGCGGCTGGCAATTTGCCTTCCTGGCCGCCGGCGTGTTCGTGGCGGTGGGTTTCCTGGCCAGTGTAATCTGGTATCCGCTCGACCGGACGGACCGGGTCCGCAACCTGGCGTTCCTCTCACGGTACTGGGCGCTGCTCTCCGTGCGGTATTTCCGCGTGGCCGTGTCCGTCGGCGTCACCCAGCGGATCGCCTTCTGGGGCGTGAGCGCATATCTGGCGGCCTATTTGATCGAAACCTTTGGGGTGAGCGAGGCATTTGTTGCTCTGCCTATTGGGATTTATGGAGCCGGGCAGGTGATCGGAAGCTACGCCGCCGCCTACGTCGCCAACAGGAAGGAGCGCGCACTGCTCATGGCGGTCACGTCGGTCGCCGGCGGGGTGTTTGCCATGCTCTGCTTCTCCTTCGATTTGGGCCTATGGACGACGGTGGCGGTGGCAACCGCCGCGACCGCTTTGATCAGCGTCACCATGCCGGCGATGCTCGCCGCCAGCACCGAGTATTCGGGAGATTCCAAGTCCACCGGCGCAAGCCTGATGGGCTTCAGCAACCAGACCGGTGGCGCGCTGGGCGCGGCCATCGGCGGCGCGCTGCTGGCCACCACGGGTTACGCGGGCATCGGCTACCTGTTCCTGGGAGTTACCATCGCCAGCGCGCTCATGATGCCCCTGTTCGGCCGGCAATTCGGCGAAAGCGCCGGCATGGACAAATAGGCGCGTTTCGATCCCGTGCGCTTGTAAGTGTTCAGCGTTGACGGGTATTCCTACCGCGTAGTCGGAATCCCTGCCTTCGCAGGAAATCAGAAAGCTTGCGCTAGAGCAGACGTGACACAGGAAAGATGGGCCGACAATGTCAAAAATCTTGCTCTTCCTTTCCTGCCGCCGCAGCTCGATAATCGCCTCCCTCGGCCTTCATTCGTTGGGCCATCGCTACGGGCTCCTTTGCCGTAGGTCAGCAGTCAGTGTACCATAGGCGAGCGCCGTAGCCCTGTCTTACTTTCACCAGAGACGGTCTGCCGGCAGTGTAGTTATGGGGAAATTCCATCATGCGCAACCACCTTGAAGCTATAACCCTCAGAGGGTTCAAGACCATCCGGGCCTTGGAAAATTTCAAGCCTCGTCGGCTAACCGTGCTAATTGGTCCCAACGGCGCTGGCAAGTCCAACTTCATATCATTCTTTCGCATGATGAGCTGGGCCTTGGCCGACCAAAATGGCCTCCCATCTTATGTGGGACAGCGTGGCGGAGCTAGTAAATTCCTGCACGATGGTCCAGCTACGACACGGGAAATCGAAACCGAATTGACGATTCGGACCGAAGCTGGCAGAGACCAATATGCTTTCCGGCTGGTTTTCGCGGCAGGTGACACCTTCATTTTTGCTGACGAGCGCTATCGGTTCTCACGTGCAACATACCCTACCGTTGCAGACTGGCAAGAAACCGGCGCTGGGCACCGGGTACCACAGCTCCTCGCCATGGCCAACTTGGGAGATACGACGGCGCGTGTCATTCGCAACCTTTTGCAAAGAATCGTCGTATATCAATTGCACAACACGGCGGATACCGCCCGTATGCGGGGTAAGTGGAATATTAACGACAGCCGTTGGCTGAAAGAGGACGCCGCAAATATTGCGCCTGTCTTGTTGCGCTTGCATGAAAACGAGGCTCCAATATACCAACGGATTGTCGATACCGTTCGCCTGATACTCCCGTTTTTTTCTGACTTTGTGTTGGAGCCTGACTACGGCAATATCCTCCTGCAATGGCGTGAGCGTAACAGCGACGTTGTGTTCGATGTGTCGCAAGCATCCGATGGGATGCTCCGAGTGATCTCCCTAGTCACTCTCCTCCTCCAATCAGAGCAAGACTTGCCAGACGTTCTGATTCTCGACGAGCCAGAGCTCGGGTTACACCCTTATGCTATCAACGTCATCGGAGGTTTAATACGCGCCGCATCGCACAATGCCCAGGTCATTGTTGCTACCCAATCGGCACTTCTCGTTGACTGCTTCGAGCCGGAAGACATTGTTGTAGTTGAACGCCAGGACCGCGCATCAACATTCACGCAGTTGAGCAGCGACGCCTTGGACGAATGGCTCGACGATTATTCGCTCTCCGAACTTTGGGAGAAAAACATTATAGGAGGGCGTCCATAATGGCTGTTCGGCTGAACTTCATTGTCGAAGGCCAAACCGAAGAGACGTTCGTCAACACGGTTCTGCGTGAGCACTTGGCAACTTTTGACGTGTCGTCAAGCGCACGTTGCGTAGAGACTAGCCGTCGGCGCAACGTGAAGCATCGTGGGGGGATGACTGACTACGCCCGAGCGAAAAAAGACATTCAGCAATGGATGCGAAATGATCAGAACTCGGACGCGCGCTTTACGACGATGTTTGACCTCTATGCTTTGCCTGCCGACTTTCCGGGGCGCGCAGACTCCGATCGGCATTTCAACCCATATGACCGTGTCGAGGCGTTGGAACATGCCTTGAGTGCGGATATTGCAGACTGGCGTTTCATACCTTACCTACAACTCCACGAGTTCGAGGCCCTGTTGCTAGCGGACCCGCGGCAGCTTGATACACAATTTCCCGAGAGAGATGGCGCAATACGTCGGCTTGCCGCCATAGTATCTTCGTTTGATTCTCCGGAGTTGGTCGATGGCGGCGAACACACTGCCCCATCAAAGCGCATCATTACGGAAGTACCCGAATACGAAAGCCGCAAAGCTTCCGCCGGCCCCATCGTGGCCGGAAAGATTGGGTTGCCCGCTCTGCGATCGCGATGCGAGCATTTCGGCGAATGGCTTTCCAAGTTGGAAAACTTGGGTGCCGATTTGTGAACGTCTCTGCGAACTATACGGTCATCATCCGCCTCACCATACCGTGCTATAATGCCGCATCAATCACCGAGGAGGCCTCCCCAAAATGAGCACTGTGGCAGTGGAGGTGGTGTACCGGGGGATTTTTCAGAAAACCCTGGCCCGGAACATCGTCCGCACCATCGTTTTTGCCGCCCGTAAAGAGGGCAAAATCGGCACCGCATTCGGACGCTATGGCGACTCACCCGAACGCAATGGCATTCCCGCCAAGCAGTTCGCCATCGTTTCCGACAGCCCAGAAGAGCTGGAAGAAAACCTGGCCGTGTACGAGGCCCGCGAGGTGGACGTTACCATCAACGTTGACGACACCATGTGCAAGGGTGTCGAGTCCTGGGCCTGGTACGGCTTGCAACCTATCAACGCCCTGACCAAGCCCGGCGGAACCCTTATCGTAACCTCCCGCCAGGAAGCCGACGCCCTCATCGAGGACATCCACCAGAAGGATACCCCCTACAACCTCGCCATCGTGCCGGCCTCCACCAGCTTCTCCGGCCTCTGGGTGTACAAAGACGACCACACTGATGTCCGCATCCTCGGCGCTCTCGCCAAGGTATGCCCCGAGTTGGTGAGCCTCGACTCCATGGTCGCCGCTCTGGACGACCAGGGTTGGGGCGGCCTGAAACTTACTTCAGCCCGCAACTCTTTCGACCGCACCATCCAGCGTCCGGTCGAACCCGGCGAAGGCAACGACGACACCCCCTTCAGTTTCGACCTCCCCGGCTGGCGCTCCATGGAAGAGGGTCTGGTCATAAGAGGCATGGAAGGCGGCGAGGGTTTCCGTGGCGGTTCCCTGGGAGAGAGCTACGATCCCATCAACTCCCCTGCGGACGGTGGGGGGCACGGTTACGAACCCACCCGCAACGCCGTGTTCAAGAAGTTCAGCACCCGTTCCATGAGGCCGGTCATCAACTTCGACACCTGCATCAAGTGCACCCTCTGCTGGCTCCAGTGCCCCGACACCTGCTTCGACGTCACCCCCGAGGGTCTCTACGACGCCAACATGGAAGCCTGCTGCGGCTGCGCGGTCTGCGAAGCTGTGTGTCCCGTCGCCGACTGCATCACCATGGTCAACGAGGCCGAGTTCAACGACAACAACAGCCAGTACGAACACTGGACCCGCGACAAGGACGGCTACCACAAGTGGATGGCCGACCTCATCGAGGTCCAGAAAGCCAGCGACGCCGAGCGCAGTCACGGCTATCACAGCCCCGGCAAATACGAAGCTGAATCCGAAGCTGCCCTCACCGGAGACGATGACTAATGGCCACGCAAACCGTCCCCCAAACCGAGCGCCCTCAGGAGCGTGAAGAACTCATCAGCGGCAGCGAAGCCATCGCCATCGCCTGCTCCCTCGCCGACGTTGACGTTATCACCGCCTATCCCATCCGGCCCTACGACACCGTGATGCAGTACGTGTCCAAGCTCAAGGCCGACGGCGCGTTCGACTGCGACTTCATCGTCGCCGAAAGCGAGCACTCTCAATTTGAAATCGTAAAACACGCCTCCGCGGTGGGCGCTCGCACCTTCTGCGGCTCCAGCGGCGTGGGCTGGTTCTACGCCTTCGAGGCCATCACCGTGACCGCCGGCCTCCGCCTGCCCGTTGTCGCCATGGTCGGCAACCGCGCCCTGGACGACCCCGGCGCCTTCGGCGTGGAACACAACGACGCCATGGCCGTCCGCGATTTGGGTTGGATGCTCTATTGGGTCGGAACCGCCCAGGAAGCAATGGACACGGCGCTTCTGGCGTGGCGCGTCGCCGAAGACCCCCGCGTCTTCCTCCCCGCCGCCATCTCCTGCGACGGTTCCTTCCTGACCCATTCCCAGGCCATCGTCAACGTGCCCACCCAGGAGCAGGTGGACCGGTTCCTGCCCCGGTACGACCGGGGACGCCTTCTCCTGCACCCCGACAATCCCATCACCGTCGCACCCCAGGTCAATGAAGACTGGCTCATGGAAATCCGCCGGCAGACCGACGACGCCATGCGCCGCACCGGTGACGTAATCAAGGAAGCCTACGAAGAATTCAAGCAAGTCTTCGGTCGCGGCGACCCCAGCCCCTTCATCGAAGAATATATGACCGAAGACGCCGACATCGTGCTGGTTGGCATGGGCACGTTGGCCATGCCCGTCCGCGTCGCCGTCCGTCGGATGCGCGAGCAGGGTAAAAAGGTCGGGTTCCTTCGCGTCAAGTTCTTCCGGCCCTTCGCCACCGACGAGATCCGCGAAGCCCTCAGCCGTTGCCAGGCCGTCGGCGTCATCGACCGGGACTACTCCTACGGCTCGCCCTCCTACGGCGGCGTGCTGTTCAACGAAGTCCGTTCCGCTCTTTACAACCTCGACCAGCGTCCGCTGGTGCAGAGTTTCATCGCCGGCTTGGGAGGCCGCGAAGTTCTGGTGCGCGATGTGGAAGAAATGACCACCATGGTCCAGGACTCCATCGACGCCGGCCGTGTCACGCAAGAAAACACCTGGATTGGTGTCCGCGAATAGGAGAGCCGCTATGACTACCATGACACAAGAACTCCCCCAGGTTCGGGGCGTCAAGCAAATCCCGGTGTTCGAGGGCTTTACCTCCGGGCACCGCACCTGTCAGGGCTGCGAGTCCGCCCTGGTCATGCGCCTGATGATCAAGGCCGCCGGCCCCCGCACCATCGTCGTCGGAAGCACCGGCTGTATGTACGTTGCCAACACCACCTACTACAGCACCCCCTGGGTGGTGCCGTGGATGCACACCCAGCTCGGCTCCAGCGGCTCCGCGGCCACCGGCACCGCCGCCGGTCTCGCTTCCCTGATGCGCAAGGGCAAGATGCAGGAAGAACCCATCAACGTCATCGCCTTCTGCGGCGACGGCGGCGGCGTGGACATGGGTCTCTCGGCCATTTCCGCCGCCCTCCAGCACGACGAGTACAACCTGCTCATCCTCTGCTACGACAACGAGTCCTACGCCAACACCGACATCCAGGTCTCCGGTTCCAGCCCCTGGGGCGCCAACTCTACCTTCTCGCCTCCCGGCAAGGTTCACCGCATCATGAACCGTCGCTGGAAGAAGAACACCGTTCCCATGCTGGCTGCCGGCCACCCCGACGTCCGCTACGTCGCCACCGCCTGCGGTTCCTATGGTCCCGACTTCACCAACAAGATCCGCCGCGCTCTCACCATCGGCGGCCCCACTTTCATCCACAGCATCGACCCCTGCCCCAAGGGCTGGGACTACGACCCCAAGTATTCCCACGAGTTGGGTATGCTGGCCGTGGAAACCGGCATCTGGGTCCAGTACGAGATCGTTGACGGCGAGTTGATCCTCAACGGCCCGTCCCGCGCCATCGCCCGCGGTATCCGCCGCCGCAAGCCCGTCACTGAATATCTCCAGCGCCAGGGCCGCTTCGCCCATCTCACCGAGGAAGACCTCAAGTTCTTCCAGGAGCGGATTGACGAATCGTGGGAAAAGTGGTGGATCCCCGGCATTGTGCCCTTCGGTCCACACGACGAAGGCGAATAAGCCAAACTGCGAAAACCAAATCCGTCTTTTCCGGGGCAGGTTTCACACCCTGCCCCTTTTGGGTTAATTACATGCTTTGTAGTCCAATTATTACTAGACCAAATCGTTGACCGCGTTTATTAATCTGATACACTTCTATGTCAATCGACACCAGCGAGGTAACACGATGGTAAAGGTCGCGCTGACGGTTGAAGGCGAAGCCGAGGAAGTTATTGCCGCTCTCCGACAACTGGCGATCGGTGACGTGGCGCCGTCTTCCCCGGCAGTCGTAACTGCCGAAGACAACGTGGAAGAACCAGCGGAGCAGCCCAGCGCCCAGTCACCAGCGCCCGCGCCCCCGCCGGCCCCTGTCCCGGAAGGTAGGTGGACCATCGAGCACGTGCGTACCTTCTGGAGTTTCTTGGCGCCGGATGCCCGGGAGATCTATCAAAGAGTCGCCAAAAGTGCCGGCTACGTCTTATCTCGGCAAGCGTTGTTGGATGAAATGCACCTCACCGTCCGCCAGCTTTCGGGCCGCCTCTCTTCTCAAGGTCATGCGGTTCGACGGATCCGTCGCGCCCACAACGTAGCATTGCCCCATCCCATGTCCTTTGACTCCCTGGCCGACGAGTATAGAATGCTGCCTGACGTCGCCGATGCCATTGTTCGCCTTAACCTCTGATCATGGCGACACTGTTGGCGCGGCTGTTTCAACCTCTCAATTGTTCCAAAGGAGACACTTCCTATGCGAATGGATCCCATCAACCTCTACGATTATGAGGCGCGAGCCAAGCAGGTGTTGCCCCACAACAACTGGGAGTTTATCGAAGCCGGTTCCATGGACGAATTCACTACCGCCCGGAACCGTTCGGCTTTTGAGGCCCTCACCCTGCGCCCGCGTTTCATGCGTGACACCACCGAGCGCAAAATCTCCACCACCGTCCTGGGCACCGACATCAGCTTCCCGGTCATGATCTCGCCGGCCGGCGGCCACGGGAACGCTCATCCCGAGGCCGAGGCCGCCACTGCTCGCGGCGCCGGCATGTCCAATACTCTGATGATGTGCAGCACCTCCTCCAACTGCAGCATGGAGGAGATCGCTGACGCCGCCACCGGCCCCCTGTGGTTCCAGCTCTACCACCGGGGCTACGACCTGACTGAAAACCTGGTCAAGCGCGCCGAAGCCGCCGGCTTCCGCGCCATCGTGCTCACCGTCGATACCCCCGTCCCCAGTCCCAAAGAGCGCGACGTCCGCAACCGCTACGAGCGGCCCGGCGACCTTGGCAACTTCCGCGACCAGCAGGACCGCCTGGCTGAAGTCAGCGGCACCGACGAATCCCCGCGCTGGGAAATGCCCCAGTCCCCTTCGCTGACCTGGCAGGAAATCGAATGGCTGCGCAGCCTCACCAATCTCCCCCTGGTGCTGAAAGGCGTCCGTGTCGCCGAGGATGCCCGCATGGCGGTGGAACACGGCGTTGACGGTATCCTCGTCTCCACACATGGCGGTCGTCAGTTGGACAGCACCATGTCCAGCATCGAGATGGTGCCGGAAATCGTCGCTGCCGCCGGTGGACGGGCCGAGATTTACGTCGACTCCGGCGTCCGCCGCGGCAGCGACGTGCTCAAAGCCTTGGCCTTGGGCGCAACTGCCGTCGCCGTGGGCCGCCCCCTCTATTGGGGCCTCGCCGTCAACGGCGCCGAAGGGGTCCATCACATGCTTGAACTGCTCCGCGAAGAGTTCAACCGCGCCATGGCTTACTGCGGCCAGAACAGCGTGGATGACTTGGAAGATCGCCTGCTGAACATTCCTCGCGAATGGGGTCCGTTCCGCACTGAAAATGACATCGCCGAGCATCTGCCTTTCTAGCTTGACCCGTTTACCCCGGGGTCTTTCGGTTTTCAAAACCCCCGTCATTCCCGCGAAAGCGGGAATCCAGTAGCGTTTTCTGGACTCCGGCCTTCGCCGGAGTGGTGGACTTGCTGTCTTGCACAGCCCTATGACAGAGCATGGGCTGCTGGCCGCCGGTGTAGAGTAGGTATTTTTATGAGGTCGGAGCCCATCAATCTTTTCGACTACGAAGCGCGCGCCAAACCCTTGCTCCCGCACAACAACTGGGAGTTCATCGAAGCCGGCGCGATGGACGAGATCACCACCGCTCGCAACCGCTCCGCCTTCGAGGAGATCACCCTGCGACCGCGCTTCCTGATCGACGCCACCGAACGCAAAATCGCCACCACCGTGCTGGGTGAGGCCATCAGTTTTCCTGTGATGATCTCACCCACTGACGGTCACGGCCTGGCCCACCCCGAAGGCGAGTGCGCTACCGCTCGCGGGGCCGGTATGTCCAAAACCCTGATGATGTGCAGCACTTCCTCCCACTGCAGCTTGGAGGAAATCGCTGCCGCCGCCACTGGCCCATTGTGGTTCCAGCTCTCCCATCGCGGTTATGCCCCCACCGAAAACCTGGTCCGGCGGGCCGAGGCCGCCGGCTTCAAGGCTATCGTCCTCACTGTGGACGCCCCAATTCCCACGCCCAAAGAGCGCGACCTACGAAACCGCTTCGTGCGCCCCGGGGAAATGGGCAACTTCCGCGAGTTCCTGAAACAGACCACCGACACCGGCGACGACATGGATCCCCCCAATTGGGAGATGCCGTCAGCGCCGCCGCTGACCTGGCAAGAGATCCGGTGGCTGCGCAGTTTGACCAACCTGCCAATCGTATTCAAGGGTGTTCGCACTGCTGAAGACGCCCGGCTGGCAGTGGAACACGGCGCCAACGCCATCATGGTGTCCACCCATGGCGGTCGGCGCATGGACACCACGATGTCCAGTATCGAAGCTTTGCCTGAAATCGTCGCGACGACGGGTCGCCGGGTCGAGATTTACGTTGACTCCGGCGTCCGCCGCGGCAGCGACGTCCTGAAAGCCCTTGCCTTGGGCGCAACCGCCGTCTCCGTCGGCCGCCCCCTCTATTGGGGCCTCGCCGTCAACGGCGCCGAGGGCGTCCATCATATGCTGGAACTTCTGCGCGAAGAGTTCAACCGCGCCATGGCCTACTGCGGCCAGAACAGCGTGGATGACCTGGAAGATCGCCTGCTGAATATCCCCCGCGAATGGGGCCCGGTCCGCACCGAAAACGACATCGCCGAGCGCTTGCCCTTTTAACAGCGCGCCAATGGGTCGCCGAATTGTAGGGGCGAATAATCATTCGCCCCTACGCTTTTCGCCCTCATCCTCTAATTATCTGCCGCTACCGCCACCGCGTTCATCCCGACCTCGGCCAAAAACCCGGCCAGCAAACCGTTGAACACCCCGGCCTGCTCAAAATGCGTCGAATGCGCCGCACCCGGCACCACCTCCAGCCGGCTCCCCGGTACCAGACGGTGCGCCGCCTCGATTACTCGCACCGGGAAGATTAGATCCTCTTCACCCACGACGAACAACGTGGGAACGTTCAGCTTGGCCAAATCCGCTGCCGGCGGCCCGGCCGGGTTCCTGAACAACCCGGACACCACGCTGACAGGCATCACCGGATTGATGCGGCCTATCGACCCGAAAAGAAACGTTAATTCCGGTTGTCCTTCTATGAACCCGTCGCTCAACGCCCGCCGCAGCGGGTCCTCCGGCGGATGCACGTCCTCCAGCAGCGACACCACCGAGGCATCGCCGATCCCTCCGGTCGTATCCCCCAGCACCAAACCCGCCACCCGTTCCGGATGCTCCAGAGCGAACCCCAGGCACGTGACCCCGCCCATGGACTGCGCCACGAGGACCGCCCGGCCGATCTCCAGATGGTCCAGCAGAGCCTCCAAATCGGCCACGAACGCCGCCGGCTCGGGCGGCCCACCCGTTCCCGCCGTAAGGCCCCAACCCCGATGGTCGAAGGTGATGCAACGATAGTCTCCCTGGAAAGCGGCCACCTGCTGCCACCAGCTCAGATGGTTCCCGCCCCGCCCGTGGGCAAACACAATCGCCGGCCCATCGCCATGGCTCTCGTAGAACATCTGCGTTCCATTGATCTCCGCATAAGGCATTTCCAGACTCCTCCGATTAGTTTCGGCGCGGCAATGTCGGGGCAGGTTTGAAACCTGCCCTACCCGGGTTCCCGGTCGTTATACCGGCCAATCCTCCCGACGGTACGCCGCGTCCCAGAACATATACTCGTACCTGCTGCTGGCGATGAAAGCGTACCGCATTGCCTCACGCTCCTGTTCGCCGACCCGCTGCGCCATCTCGTCCACGAACCCAGTCCAGGCATCAACGCTGGACTGCAAGAACCCCTCCACGTAAAACCGCGTCCACTGCCCGTACAGCGGATGCTCCGATTGCCCCACCTCGTCTTTCAACAGGTGATACGTCCACGGGCAGGGCAACAACGCCGCCGCCGTCGGCCCCAGCCCATACATCGCCGCCGTGGTCAGCATATGGTTGACATAAGCCGTATTCGTCGGCGACCTGGGCGCCTTTTCCACATCGTCCATGGTCAATCCCGCCGCCTCAATCAACCGGTGGTGCAACGGACGTTCCACCGGCGTCATCACCCGGTGCGCCAAATCCTGCAGCAGTTCCGAATCCGGAGCCTTCGCCAGCGCCATCGCCACGCCCCGTCCGAAACCTTCCAGGTAGTGGTAGTCCTGCCCCAGGTAGTATTGAAACGTATCCAGCGGCAGCGTCCCATCCTTGATTTCCTTCAAAAACGGATGGGCAAAAATCGCCTTCCAGATCGGTTCCGCTTCCTGTCTCAGTTGCTCGCTGAAACCGGCCATGGTTCCTCCAAGTTCCTCGTTGCGCTCCGCCGTTTTAGGGCGTGTTGACATTTGAAAAATCACCCGTCGTTCCTGTGAAAGCAGGAACCCAGAAATCGTTGCCACAGGAAAGTTGGACGGACTGTATGCTTGCTGGATTCCCGCTTTCGCGGGAATGACGGGAAATGTCAACAGACCTTGGAACCAACGCATCCCACCGGAAATCAAAAAGGTTCGTTTATCAGAACCAGCTCCGCGTAAGAGGCGTATCGGCACCCGAAGGCCGCGCCCGCCTCCCGGGCGTGTGCCGTCAGAAACTCAAACGGGCTGTTGCCCACGTCCCCCAAACTCTCCAGATAGACCTTGTGCTCCCGCAGCGAAGCCAGCCCGGTTTCCCAGTGTTCCGAAACATCCACCACGTGAGTCGCTATCGTGGAGCCGAACACCGCCACGAAACGCACTTCGTTCCAAGGTTCGTGCCCTTCGTCCAACAGTTCCGGGAAAATCCACCGGTTCCCGGCGTCCCTCGTCGCGTCGAATACGGCCAGTCCTACCCACCTATGGTCCGCCATGTTCAGATGCCCGCTGAAAAACTGCAAGTGATGATTGATGGTTATGACTACGTCCGGGCGATGTCGCCGTATCGCCCGGCTCAAATCCCGCCGCAGCCTCGGCCCATACTCAATCACCCCGTCCGCGTGGTCCAGGAACTCCACCGTTTCCACGCCCACTATCCGGGCCGCGTTGATCTCTTCCTGTGATCTCAGCCGACCGACCTCCGCTGGCTCCATTCCGTCGATCCCGGCCTCCCCTTTGCTTACCATGACATAGTTGATCTTTTTCCCCTGCGCCGTCCACTTGGCAATAGCCGCCGCCGCTCCATACTCCAAATCATCGGGATGCGCCACGATGGCCAATCCCGTCCGCCAATTCTCGGGCACCGCTTTAGTCGGTGCCGCTGGCTGCTGCATGGTTCCTCCAACGCCTACAGAGACCCCGTCATTCCGGCGAAAGAACGTCACCCCGTACTCGATACGGGGCCGGAATCCAGAAACCGCGTCTGAAGGCGGTCTCAAACTGTCAATACATTGTTGCCTATGGTATCAGAGTGTCCGGGGACTCGGCGTCGTGATTCTCGCGTCGCCTACGATGGCTGACCGGGGCAAGTCATGTGCCGCTGAGATTGCCAGTCGCCATGATATGGCGCCGTCAGCGTTGGCGTCCCGCTCAATTACTACCGCAGTGCCGACGACGGCAGCACCGGCGTTCACCGGCCGGCGTCGGCCCAATGACATACGCCCGCCCCAGCGAAAATCGTCCCCAAACCACCGGCCAATTCCGGCCTCGAACCACCCGACCAACGTCATCGTCAAATCATGCCCGTCATCCCCCAGGTCAACCCCGGCCAGAGCGTTGCCCAGGCGACGGCAGGCGTCCCGGCTCTCACCGTCAGGCAAAACCACTGAACCAAGCGCGATGGCGTCTCCAAATCGCACCTCGTCAAGACTGGTGCGCGCCCTCGCCGGTACATCAGCATTTTTCACCGGCGAATTCACCAGTGCAGTAGCTCTCAATGCATCAAATTCGGAACGCTCTTTGACCTGGAAAATTGCCTCCGAGCGCATAATCTCCGTGCCAATTTCGTCCACCGCAAAAGCGGCTACCCGCAGCCTGGGGGCGGCATCTATATCGCTCATATCACGCAGCCAACCGCCCACTTGGATACGTCGGCCCGGAATCGGCGGACGCATGAACTCCAAACCCCGCCATGTCGCAGTCAAAGGCAAAGGCCCGCACCGTTGCAACAGCAACGCCCGGCAGTCATCGGCCAACAGATTGGCGTAGTGGCCCTCGCCGCCGGCCACCGCACGATACGCAGCCAGCGTATCGTAATCAATCACGTATTCCAGATGGCCCAGCTGCTCGCCAACCTGCAGGCCATCCAGGGCCGGGGCGGTCATTATGCGGAACCGCCGCTGCCACTGCGCCGAGCGAACTCCGCCAAATCCGCCGCCGCCGCTTCCTCATCGCCCAGCGCCCGGTTCGCCAAACCGCGCCCCCTGTAAGCGTCGGCCAGATTGTCGTTCAATTCCAGCGCTCTGGTAAAAGCCGCCACGGCTTCCCGATAATTTTCCAAAAGCGCCTGCGAGTTCCCCACCGACAACCAGATACCCGCCAGGGCCTCATTCCGTCGCAGCGCCTGTTCGTACTCCGCTAAGGCGGCTTCGTGATCGCCAAGATCTGCCCTGGCCACGCCACGATTGTGGTACAGGGTTGCCGTGTCCATGCCGCAGGATTGCGCGGCGTCAAAATCGACTATGGCGTCCTGCGGTTCGCCCCGGTTGCGCTTGGCTATGCCGCGGTTGTACAAAGCGTTGGCGAAAGTGGGCACCAGCGCGATTGCCACGTCATAGTCGGCAATGGCGGCATCGTATTCCCGCCGGTCGCTGTACAGGTTCCCTCTGGCGTAACGATAATCCGGCTCCGCCGGGCGAAGCCCGATCGCGGCGTTGTAGTAGGCCAGCGCCGTATCCCGGTCCCCGGTATCCCGGTATGCGATGCCCAGGTTGTACTGCCCGTTGGCGTGTTCCGGGTTGATGCGTGTGCAGGCCAGAAAATCAGCAATGGCCTCGTCATACCTGCCCAGCGATATTCGAGCCACGCCCCTGGCGTAGAAGTAGTCCGCGTCGTCCGGTTCCAGCTCGATTGCCGACGTATAGTCGGCGATGGCATCCTCGTAGAATCCCAGGTGGCGGCGCACCACGCCTCGGGCGTAATACGGCACCGGATATTGCGGATCCGCGACGATGGCCCGGGTGTAGTCGGCTATCGCCCGATTCAGATCGCCCCCGTTCCGAAACGCCAGCCCCCGATAGTAATACGCCGGCGCGAACTCGTCGTTAATCTGCAGCGCATTGTTGAAGTCGTCGATGGCCGCGTTCAACTGTCCGGCCCGCAACGCCAGCTGCCCGCGCGCTGTATAGTGGAATTCTGTCGGTAAATCGCCGCCGGTGGTCATGGCCTGCGCTCGTCAAAACTCGGTCTCGTAAAGGTCATACTCCGAGTGGCTCATCCCCAGGGCCTCGTAGGTCCGCTTCGCCACCCGGTTCTCTCGCATCACGTACAGCCGCATCCCGCGAACGTCCCCCCGCGCTTCGGCCATCTCCAACAATCGACTGTACAGCCGGCGATATACTCCCTGCCGGCGCCGCTCCGGAATCACGTACACCGACTGTATCCACCAGATCCACCCGTTCCGCCAGTCACTCCATTCGGTGGTCACCATCAATTGGCCCACGGGACTGTCCCCGGCTTCGGCCAGCAGGTAAAACGCTTTCCCAACGTCGGCCAGCGCCGCGTCCACCCCGGCCCGCAATATCGTCTCATCCAGCGTTATCCCTTCCGATTCCAGCGCCATTGCCGCGTTAAATTCGGCAATGGTCGCCCCGTCCGACGGTACAGCCGCGCGTATGTGTACTTCATCGCTCATTCAGCGATGATTCTAATGGCCTGCGCTATAATAGGCAACCGAACCAGATCTATCGAACACGAAATGCTGGGGCTGGAGCGCCCGGATTCCGACCGGGCACGTTGTTACGATGATCTCGTGTAGGTTGCCGGCAACGCTACGGATGAGCAAAAATGTTCAATCGTTCACCTATTGCTGATACGCCCTACGAGGTCTGGCGTTGGCAAGGCGAAAGCGATGCCACAGAGCCAGACCCCGCTGTAGCGCGTATTTTGGAGCTGCTGGACCCGGCAAAGTCCCTCCGCTGCGCTTTTTGTGGCGGGAATAAGGAAGTCGGACCCGTGTCTTGCGTTGCCTGTTCCTGGCGGTGTCCCGACCCGGATTGCCACGGCACACCCCGTGGGGTTAAGGAACCCTGCGAGGAACTATGTCGGCACTGTGATGCTTTCGTTCACCGCTTGGATGCCCCCTGTAGGGGCCGCCCTGAGCGGTGTGCCCTGGAGACCTGCGAAACTGGCCGCGATGCCACTGGCGATAACAATTCGGTGGAATGTTTTGGCCCTGCGCTGGAGCGCGACGGCTATTTTGTGTACCAGCTCGAAACCGGTTACATCGGCATGACCTACAACCCATCACGGCGTCAGTTTGAGCACGATCGTAGCGAATCGCTGCGCCGTTATATTGCCGGCAGGAGTGACATCGAGCACCCGATCGCGTATTTCCAGACGGCTTATTACAGTGACCTCGAGGAGCGTTGGGAAAAACACTATCAAGAGCACTGGCACGGTGTTCGCACCTCAGACAAAAATACCCACGGAGAACGGCGCATCCGATGGTTGTCTCCGGCTTTGCCAACCCGAAATGAAGCGTACCGCTGTGAGTGGGCTTTAAAACAACATCGAAATGAGGCCGACGGGCAATTCCCAGGAACATACGATGAGGTTGTCGGTCTGTCCTCAGTCCCCGTCGTTGTTTTCCAGCCAGCCGGGCTGAACTACGACGCTGATGTTGGGCAAGTTTCTTTCGATTTGTCATGGGATTTACCCAACGAGCTAGGCCCTTCTCAAATAGTGCCCGTATCCCGGTATGAGTTACAACGGTACGACGCTAGCCGTACAGGGTATGTCACCATTGCCTTCGGCCCGGAAGCCGGTTTCCGCGGGCATCTGGGCCCGAATTTGATAGGGGACTGGCGCGCGAGGGCCGTCAACTTTGACAATATTCCGGGGCCTTGGGCCGATTTCGCTGTGTCGGAGCATGACGTAGCTTTAGGCGTACAAAAATTGGTGCGGGTATCGGACGTTATGGCAGAGTTGCTTGATAGCTGGACCGGCGAAATCAGGGTACATTGGTCAGTGGATAATCCCTTACCTGGCGTCCATTATGAAGTAGAACGACAAGGCAATAACGGGAGACCCGCTGTCATTGAAGTGGGTAGTGCCACCGACTATAGTGAATCTGTCATCGTGAATGAAGCCACATCTCTCCAATACAGTGTCAGAGCGGTGCTAGATGGCGTTAGTGGCACGTGGCAATCTGGTGGAGAGCAATCGCGTTGTGTTGTTGGCGGAGTCTCCCCAGGCCCGGTTGCCTCCCTTTCTACTGAGTGCCTCCGCGACGGCTCTATCAGAGTAATCTGGAACGCTCCGGAGTGGCTCGGGTATGACGCCATCCAAGGCTATGTTGTTGAAATTGTCCCTGCCGGCGGACACCCGGAGTACGTGCCTGTTCACACTGACACTAGCTGGTACGACACGGATAGCAGAATGGACGATCTGTCCGACGTCTCGTACCGGGTTCGCGCGTGGAGCGCGATGGGTCGTGGCCCCTGGAGTGATACTGCCACGGTTGGCATTGATACACGACGCCAATCTATTCGGTCAGCATTGCCATCGTCTCTACAGCTGCGGATTGCGGATGCAGGCGTAGATTGGATTTCTTTCCAATGGAGATTCTCGGCTGTCGCTGGGCTATCCTATGACCTTGAAATTAATACGAGCTCGGAGATTACCATAACCTCTGTGGCTGAGGTACCAGTTACAGTGCCTGTCGTTTGGCCCTCTGCATTAATGACTTGCCGATTGCGCGCGGCGCGGCGCGGCGTTGTGGGCAATTGGTCGGAACCCATCGGGATCAGTTCGGCCCGAGATTATGAAAGCGCACGGGGATTGTCCTGGCCAGAGGGAATAAGTGTTGGCCTAGTTATGGTCGATGCTGAACACGGTTCTCCGTTGATAGTTGCGGTTTGGTCAGGTCAAAGTGAGAGTTTCCTCGCCCGAGGAATACCCAACTTCGGAGTCCCTCTATTGGGCCGGGTGACGGCTAGGAACAAGGGAGGTTTGGAAGCATCCTGGTGCGGTATCCGCTGCTTTGTGCCTGCTTCACGAGCTATGGTCAATACCGACAGATTGGATGCTATGGTCGGAAAGTTCATCGGTTTGTCGGTGCTGGAATCCAATTTGCGGCGCTACCGACCGCTACGGGGCAGACGTATTGAGCGACGGGAACTGGTGTGCGCTGAGGTTCCTCTAGCCACACTGCTGCATCAGTCCACCGGCATTCCAGGTGACGGTAGCTTAGGGACAGGTTCCACCGTGACAACTCGTCCGATTGCTGCCGGCAGTACTGTTGCACATCGTAATCTAGGTCAGGGCACAGTAGTGTGGTTAGGTGACCAAAGTGCGCGAATCGCATTTTGCGATGCCCCTGAACTTGGCACAGTACTTTGTCGCGTCCGTGACCTTACTGTTGTCGATATTCCATCCGCAGCTGGCAGTGCATAGACCGCATATCGTTTCAAGGATCTTTTGATGTGTCAGACATCATCTGACCAGCCTAAAATTGCTGCTTTAGTGGGAATACAGAAATCTCTCATCTGGAAAATCTTGCCTATCCTGTCTATCCATGCGAAACCAACCTGAAACGGAACGCTACTCCCCACATCGATCAAGCGAGGTGCCTCCATGCCCAACCAGGAAAGATTGATTAACGATTTCTGCGACTTGGTACGTATCGACAGCCCCTCCGGCGAGGAATGGGATGTCGCCCTCCAGGTGTCCGACCGCCTCGCCAGCCTGGGTTTCCAGGTTGCCCGCGACGACCACGGCAACGTCATCGCCCGCGAGGACGGCGACCGACCTCTCCTGCTCTCCGCCCACATGGACACCGTTGACCCGGGCCGCAGCATCAGGCCCCAGGTTACCGGCGACCGCATCACCTCCGACCGCAACACCATCCTCGGCGGCGACTGCAAGGCCGGCGTGGCCGCCATCCTGGAAGCTCTGGAAACCGTCCGTGAAGAGGGACGCCCTCGCCGCCCGGTCCAGGTAGTGTTCACTCGCGGCGAGGAAATCGGCCTGGTGGGCGCATCCAATCTTGATTTCTCCATGATCAATGCCACTGAGGCAGTCGTTTTTGACGGCAACGGCCCCGTCAACACCATCACCGGCGGTAGCCCTACTTACATGGCCTTCGACATCAACATTCGCGGCCGGGGCGCCCACGCCGGCGTCGAACCGGAAAAGGGTCTTTCCGCCATCCAAATCGCCAGCGACATCATCTCCGATCTGCCCCAGGGCCGCATCGACGAGGAAACCACCTTCAACGTCGCCACCATCACCGGCGGCACCGTCCGGAACGCGGTCCCTTCCGAGGCATCCATCACCGGCGAATTCCGCAGCATGAACGTGGAGTCTCTGGAACTACTCCGGATGCAACTCCTCAACTCCATCGGCAAAATCCGCGGTCGCTATACCGAGGCCGAAATCACCGAAAACCTGGAGATGATGTTCCAGATGTATCGCCTCGACCCCAACGAGGCCACCGCCCAGCTCGTCACCCGCGTCATGCGCGACATGGGCCTGAAACCCAACATCCAGCCCTCCGGCGGCGGCACCGATGGCAACGTCTTCCGCCTCAACGGCATCGAAAGCGTCGTGGTCGGTATGGCCACCAACCTCATGCACACCATCGACGAATACGTCGTCATCCCCGACCTGATGAACACCGCCCGCTTCTGCGAGCAACTGATGGCATACGGCGCCTGATTGACTACCGGCCCGGGCGCGCCGCTCCGGGATTCCGGGCAACCTTCTACTCTTGGGCAGCAGGGTCTCCGAACACCCTGGCGGCGACCTCTGGCGACATGGAAACGCCGTTTCGCTCCAGTTCGGCCTTGATGCGTTGGCGCTCTTTGGCTAACATCTCGGCCTTTTTCGCCTCGCGTATGGCTTTGCCCTTCTCAAACATCTTTCTCCCCCAATCGAACGTGGCGGCCAGCGGAACCACGAACGCCCAATTCGTTCCATTCAACGCATCGGCATCGGCCTGATGCACCTACCTCATCAACTGCGTCAACCCTTCTCCAAACTCCCTCCGTTGCCATCGCCTCACCTCCCCCTCGCCACCGGCCAACTCCCGCTCCAGGTCATCGGGCCGCACCGCAATCCGTTCCAGGCTGGCCGTCGGCCAGATATGGCTCACCGCCAGATTCAATTCCTGCGCCAGTCTCCCGCGCCACTGCTTCAGCGCCTTTAACCGCTCCCGCCGCTCCGGCGTCCAACCGTCATGGGCGGGTTGGGATCGGATCGGCCTGGGCAGTTCCGATTTACTCAAGCCCTTTTCAACCGCCTCCATCAACTCCCCAAAACACCGATTGGCCAGCATCCCGCCCACGCCGCGCGGGGGATGCTCGCCGCACTGGGCCAGTGCCAGCAGGTCATTGTTGCTGGCAGCCAGCGTCGGCGGCACGTCCCACACGCATGCTTTGCCATCCCGAAAGGCATAGAGTTCCTGCAACACCGCCGCCTGTCGCGGGTTCAACCCCTCCCAACCCTTCACCCGTCGGAACGCCGTCTCCAACGGCTCGTCCGGAGGATGCCGCAACGCTTCAATACGCGCACACTCCTCCCTGACCCATCCAACCCGCCCCAGCTTGTCCAGTTGGTACTCCAGTTCGTCCGCCAGCGGGAGCAAGTGATGTACGTCCCCCGCCGCGTAATCCAACGCCGGCCCGGACAGCGGGCGCAACCCCCAGTGCGACATCTGGAGCCGTGCATCCTTCGTGATTACAACGCCGCAAAACTCTTCCAACACCGCCCCCAGGTTGGGCCGTCCCACGCCCAAAAACCGCGCCGCCAGCCCCGTGTCGAAAAGGTTGCTCACCGTGAAGCCGAAGTCCCGGTCAAAAAACCGGATATCCTCTTCACATCCGTGCAGAACCTTGACTACCTCGTCATCGGCCAGCATCGCCCCCAGCGCCGAAAGATCATTTACGGCCAAAGGGTCCAGCAAGTAGGTATGCCGTCCGTCTGATATTTGGATGAGACAGATGCGTTCCCGATACGCAAAACGCCCGTTGCGTTCCGTATCCAGGGCCAACCGGCTGGCGTGACGCAGATCCCGCGCCACTGCTTCCCAGTCGCCCTGCTCGTTGATGTAACGATACTGATTTCGCAATCCAAGTTCCTGGCGACAACCCGGCTTACCGTCAACCCACCGGCGTCGGTGCCAGTTTAGCACAGACCGCACCGAGCGCCGGGTTCCTGACGACCCCACCGTGCTATACTCCCTGCACCATCCCCTCAAGGAGCGACTCCCACATGAGCGGCGCAGACCTCAAGGATACCCTTAGCCAGGGCGGCCGGATCTTCGGCACCATGATCAGCATCAACCGCAGCCCGCGCTGGATACCCATACTGGACGGTGTGGGCCTGGATTACGTCATCATTGACACCGAACACAGCCCCCGCAGCCGGGGCGAGTTGGGCGATTACCTGACCATGTTCAGTACCATTAGCGTCGTCCCCATCGTCCGCATTCCCATTCCCGACTCCCACTACGTCACCATGGCTATCGACGCCGGCGCCCAGGGCATTCTGGCCCCCTATTGCGAGACCGTCGAGCAGGTGCGCGAAGTGGTCAAAGCCGCCAAGTTCCGCCCCCTCAAGGGCGCCGCCGCGGAGCAGGCCCTGGCCACCGGAGAGTTCCCCAGCGGCGCCAGCCAGGATTACCTCGCCGCCCGCAACCGCGACAATATCTGCATCATCGGCATCGAGAGCCAGGCCGCCGTGGACAACCTGGACGCCATCCTCGACGTTCCCCACATCGACGCCATCTTCGTCGGCCCCAACGATATGAGCATCTCTCTGGGCGTACCCGACGACTACGCCCAGGAAATCTACAAGACCACCGTAAAAAGCATCATCGACAAATGCGAATCCCGCCGCCTGCCCACCCTGGTCCACCACCAGACCCCCGAGCTCTCCGAATACTGGATCGAGCAGGGCGCCCGCTTCGTCCTCCACGGCACCGACCGCCGCGCCCTGGCCGAAGGCTTCCGCACCGAGTTCACTCGCTTGAGGAACAAGGCCGCCGCCGTGTGAACCCGACCCCAGCAACACCATGCGTAGGGGCGAATAATTATTCGCCCCTACTGTTTTTCGCCGCTACTGCCGCCGAATAATTCTCAATTCCGCGAACTGCCTTCCCATCTCTCGCGCAGCGACGCGATATAGACCTTGTCGTATTCCCCGTGGTGACCGTTGGCCGGATCGTCCGCCAACCGCTCCGCCCACATATACTCCACGTCGGCCCACACAATCGGGAATTTGGGCTGGTCAAAGAACGCCGCCACCGCGTCGAAAGGCGACGCGCCCTCCATGTAGCCCAGCATCTGAAAGTTGTCGTACAGGTTCCCCTGCTCCGACATAAACCGCCCCTTCATCGCCGCCATTATCAGATAATTTGCCATCACACACCCGCCAAGCCGCTCATACACCCGCCAAGCCGCTCATACACCCGCCAAGCCGCTCATACACCCGCCAAGCCGCTCATACACCCGCCAAGCCGCTCATACACCCGCCAAGCCGCTCATACACCCGCCAAGCCGCTCACACACCCGCCAAGCCGCTCACACACCCGCCAAGCCGCTCACACACCCGCCAAGCCGCTCATGGTGAGCCTGTCGAACCATCGCCCCTACCGAATCAGGATATGCACCGTGGTAACGTCCCCGGCGCCGGAGCATTGCGCCACTCCCACCCGCGCGTTTTCCACCTGGCGCGGCCCGGCTTCGCCCCGCAACTGCATCACCGTCTCGTGAACCATGCGAATGCCCGAAGCTCCGAAGGGATGGCCCATAGCCAGCAGCCCGCCGTCCGTATTCACCGGAATGTCGCCGCCCAACGCCGTCCGGCCTTCAACGGTAGCCTGCCACGCCTCACCAAAGGGCGTCAGATGCAGCGCTTCAATCTGCTGTAGCTCCCCAATCGTCGCGGCGTCATGCACCTGCGCTAAATCCACGTCCTCCGGCCCGATGCTCGCCATCTCGTAAGCCTGCAACGCGGCCGGCTCGGTGCGGTACGGGCTGAAAGCTGAATGGTCGCTGCCCCGGCCGTTGTAGTTCCCCGACGTCAGGGCCGCCGCCGCCACGCGAATGGCCCGGCTCCGGTCGATGCCGTAGGTATCCAGCGCGTCCGCCGCGCAAAGCACCGCCGCCGCTCCGCCCTCGCTGGTCGGGCAGCACTGATAAAGCGTCAGCGGGTCGGCGATCAGCCGTGAGTTCAGCACGTCTTCTACCGAGTAGGTCTCTTTCCGGTGCGCGTAGGGGTTCATGGACGCGGCCTGCCGCGCCTTCACCGACACCTGCGCCAACGCCGACGCCGGCGCGCCCGTCTCCTCCATGTAGCGCTTCATCCGCAGCGCGTAACCGGCCATCATGTGATCGCCGCCGATGTACCGCGCGGGGCTGTTCTCCGCCGTAACCGTCACTGGCCCGCTCGGCACCTTCTCGGCGCCGAACGCCAGCGCCAGGTCGAAAACGCCGGATGTTATACCCCAGTACGCCTGCCAGAACGCCGTAGAACCGCTGGAGCAGGCGTTCTCCACGTTGATGATTGGAACCCCGGTCAGGCCCAGTTGCGCCAGCGTAGTCTCCCCTATCGACATGCCGTGATAATAAACGTGCCCAAAGTAAGCCACCGGAATTGCCCGCCACGGCACGCCCGAATCCCGCAATGCGTCCACCACCGCGTCCCGCGCCAGATCCGACAGGCTCTCCTCCGGAAACCGCCCAAAGGAGTGCAGACCTACTCCCACCACCATCACATCTCGACCCGGTCGAAACTGCGTCATAAACCGTCCTCCTGACGAAATTCGTCATTCCGGCGAAAGAACATCACCCCGTACTCGATACGGGGCCGAAATCCACCAGCAACGCCCCTACGCTGGCCGCCACTTGTACACCACCCGCTCCGAATCCGCCACGCCGTCCATCGCCACTGTCCGCAATGCCAGCGCGACCGGAATTCCGACTTTCAGGTCATCGTGCGCGCAGTCCACCACCTCCGCCAGCACATGGGGACCCTCTGGCAACTCCACCTCGCCCAGCACGTAGGGAACCGGCCCGGGCCACCCTGGCGGCGGGACCCGCACAATAGTGTAGCTGTACAGGATCCCCTCCGAGACCAGTTCAATCGCCTCGAGATCCGGGGACGTGCAGGATTGGCAAAACGTAGCCGGCCCGAAGACGCACACTCCACAGCGCGGGCACCGCATCCCCAGCAACACGCCCCGCTCACCGCTGTCGTCGGTCAGCCGCAAACACCTGTCATCTACGGAAAGGGTCATATCTCATCTGCGAAATTTTCCCGGAATCGACTCCTTTAAAAACGAGCCACTGGCAGTCTAAGACTCCCCCAAATCACTGTCAATTGAACCACCTTGGTCGGGTCGCGTCCCAATTCCGCCCAACTTGCCGCCCCCAACCCCCAACGCTATAATGCCACAATCACCGCGCAAGCCCCTCCGTAGTGGGTCGGCCCTGTCCCAGGGTTGGTGGATTGCGCCAAACCAAACTTAGCGGACTGGGCAGATCGATGACGACCAATTCGGAGTATGACGTAGCGATTATTGGCGGCGGACCCGGCGGCTATGTTGCCGGCATCAGGGCCGGCCAACTGGGTCTGAAATCATGCGTCATTGAGCGAGAGGCTCTCGGCGGGGTCTGCCTCAACTGGGGCTGCATCCCTTCCAAGGCCCTCCTCAAAAACGCCGAAATCGTCTCCTACGTCCACCGGGGCGACCAGTTTGGCCTGGCCTTCGACAACTTCCGCGCCGACTACTCCGTAGCCATGAAGCGCAGTCGTCAGGTCGTGGACCGCATGACTCGCGGCGTGGACTTCCTCCTCCGCAAGAACAACGTTGACCACATCGCCGGAACGGGCCGCCTCGCCAGCGCCAACGCCATCGACGTCACCTCCCCCGATGGCCATCCGCCGAAGGCGGACCGCATCAACGCCCGCAACATCATCATCGCCACCGGCGCCCGCCCGCGCAGCATCCCCCCACTCCCGGTCGATGGCCAGCGCATCATCACCAGCCGGGAAAGCATCGTCGCCGACGACGTTCCCGGCTCCATCGCCATCATCGGCGGCGGCGCCATCGGCGTGGAATTCGCCTACATCTACAAGATGTACGGCGCCGACGTCACCGTTATCGAACTGCTGCCTCACCTGGTCCCCAACGAAGATGAGGAAATCAGCCAGCAGTTGGAGCGCGCCTTCAACCGTCACGGCATCAAGCTCCAGACCGGCGCTGGCGTAACCAACGCCCAGGCCGACGCCAACGGCGTTACCCTAACCGTTGATAGGGATGGCGTCAGCGAAACTGCCCGCTATGACAAGGTCCTGGTCGCCATCGGCGTTCTGCCCAACACCGAAGACCTGGGTTTGGAAACCGTGGGCGTCGCCACCGAGCGCGGCTACATCATCATCGACGACCGCATGGCTACCAACGTTCCCGGCATCTACGCCGTCGGCGATGTAACCGGCAAGCTGGCCCTGGCCCACGTCGCCTCCGCCCAGGGCGTCACGGCTGTCGAAGCCATCGCCGGCGAGGAAACCCAGCCCTTGAACTACACCTTCATGCCCCGCGCGACCTACTGCCATCCCCAGGTGGCGTCTTTCGGCCTCACCGAAGCCCAGGCCCGGGAACAGGGTTACGACGTGAAAATCGGTCGCTTCAACGTCCAGGCCAGCGGCAAAGCCGTGGCCATGGGCGAAATGGACGGCATGGTCAAGTTGGTCATCGACGCCAACTACGGCGAAATCCTGGGCGGCCATATGTGCGGTCCCGAAGTCACCGAACTCCTGGCCGAGTTGCAGATGACTCACCTTCTGGAAGGAACCACCCTGGAACTGGGCTGGGCCGTCCACGCCCACCCCAGCGTCGCCGAAATGGTCCACGAAGCCGCCCTCGACGCCGAAGGCCGCGCCCTGCACATGTAATCCCGGCCGGCCCCGCGTCGGTCGGCTGCAACACACTGCCTGCCCGAACTTATTTACAGGGGAAGGGATATGCTCAAAGCGGACGTTCCCGATCTGACCAAATCCGACCTGCTGGGCTTCTACCAGCAGATGAAGCTCATTCGCGAATTCGAGCGAGAGTCGGAGCGGCAGTACACTCGAGGCAATATCAAAGGCTTCCTGCACGTCTATAACGGCGAGGAAGCCATCGCCGTCGGCGCAATCAACACCCTGCGGCCCGACGATTATATCGTCACCCACTACCGCGACCACGGCCAGGCCCTGGCCCGAGGCATGAGCAGCAACGAAGTCATGGCGGAACTCATGGGCAAAGCCACCGGTTGCAGTAAGGGCAAGGGCGGCTCCATGCACCTGTTCAGCTCCGAACTCAACTTCATGGGCGGCTACGCCATCGTGGGCGGCCAGCTCTGCATCGCCGCCGGCATCGGTCTCGCCGTCCAGTACCGGGGCGACGACCAGGTCGTCCTCTGCTTTTTCGGCGACGGCGCCGTCAACGAAGGCGAGTTCCACGAAGCGATGAACCTGGCCGCCATCTGGCAACTCCCCGTAATCTTCTTCTGCGAACACAACCTCTACGGCATGGGTGCCTCGTCAAAAGAAACCCTGGTGATGTGGGACTCCCTGCACGAAATGGCCGCCGCCTACGGAATGTCCCGCTACGAGGTGGACGGTAACGACGTCCTGGAAGTCCGCGCCCTTATGCAGAAAATCAACGCCGAAGTCCGCGCCGGCAAGGGTCCCGCCTTCGTCGTAGCCCGCACCTACCGTCTTCGCGGCCACTCCGTCGCCGACCCCGCCAACTACCGCCCCGAGGACGAAGTCCAATACTGGGCCGGCCAGGACCCTATCCCCCGGTTCCGCGACTGGCTCACCGACGAAGGCATTGCTACCGTCGAGGACTTCGACGAGATCGACGCCGCTGTAGATGAGGAAATCGTCGTTGCCGCTGAGTTCGGCGAATCCTCCCCGTGGCCACAGCCCGACGAACTCTACGACGGTGTGTACACCGACCGACCAGCCGAAGGTATCCCCGTATAACGCGCTCACTCCGCAACGAGAGGTATCATCATGTCGGTCATTACTTACCGCGATGCCGTATCATCCGTCCTTCGTGAGGCTCTGGACCAGGACGAGCGCGTCTTCCTGATGGGCGAGGACATCGGCCCCTACGGTGGAGCCTTCGCCGTAACCAAGGGCTTCACCGAACAGTACGGCAAGAAACGCATCAAGGACTCGCCCCTCGCCGAATCCGTCATCGTCGGCGCCGGCGTGGGCGCCGCCATGGCCGGCCTGCGCCCCGTCGTGGAGTTGATGACCATCAACTTCAGCCTCCTGGCCATGGACCAGATCGTTAACCACGCCGCCAAAATCCGCTATATGTCCGGCGGCCAGTTCTCCATCCCCCTCATCATTCGCACCGTGACCGGTGGCGGCGCTTCCGTAGGCGCAACCCATTCCTCGTCCTTCGAAGGCTGGTACGCCTCCGTGCCCGGCTTGACCGTCGTAACCCCGTCCACACCCAGCGACGTCATCGGCCTCTTCCGCTCCTGCCGCGAACTCAACGACCCGGTTTTGTTCGTCGAGCACATCCTGCTCTACGGCACGCGCGGCGAAGCCCCCGACCACGGCGATTTCCGCGTACCCATCGGCCAGGCCGACGTCCGCCGTGAAGGCACGGACATCACCCTCTGCGGTTACTCCCGCATGGCCCTCATCGCCGAGCAGGCCGCCGACATCCTGGCCCAGGAGGGCATCGAAGCCGACGTAATCGACCTCCGCACCCTGCGCCCTCTGGACATGCAAACCGTATTCTCGTCGGTCAAAAAGACCCACCGCGCTCTCATGGTGGAAGAAACCACCCGGCTCGGCGGTTTCGCCGGCGAACTCGTCTCCCAAATCCAGGAAGAAACCTTCGACTACCTCGATGCCCCCGTCGGCCGCGTCGCCGGCGCCGAAGTCCCCATGCCCTACTCCTTCCCCCTCGAACAGCTGGCAATACCCAGCGCCCAGACCGTCGCTGCCGCCGCCCGCAAAATCGTCAAAGGACCCTAAGGCAGTTATCCGTCATTCCCGCGAAAGAACGTCACCCCGTACTTGATACGGGGCGGGAATCCAGGAATCCACATCCAACCCCCTCTTTATCCTAAACCACCACACCACCGTAGGAGATTACCGTGGCTACCAACGTCGTCATGCCCCAGATGGGTTACGATATGCGCGAAGGCACCGTCGTCCGCTGGTACAAGCAGGAGGGCGAAACGGTGGACCGCGGCGAGGTCATCGCTGACATCGAAACGGACAAGGCCACCGTCGAATTCGAGGCCTACACCGGCGGCGTCCTCGGACGCATCGTCGCCGAGGCCGGCATCGCCGTTCCTGTGGGCGAACTCATTGCCATCATCACCGAACCCGGCGAAGCGGTGCCGGAAGTGGCCGCCCCCCCGGCCCCGGCCGCTCCCGCGGCGGCCCCAGCCCCAGCCGCCGCTCCAGCACCCGAGCCCGCTCCGGCATCTGCCGCCCCGACTCCTTCGGCCGACGGGGAGGTGCGCGCATCTCCCATCGCCCGCCGTCTCGCCCGCGAGCGCGGCATCGACCTCGCCTCGGTAACCGGCACCGGCCCCAACGGGCGCATCACCGAGCGCGACGTCGAAACCTACCAACCCCCGGCAGCGGCCCCGGCTCCCGCACCGGCCCCGGCAGCCGAACCTGCTGCGGCCCCGGCCGACTCCCGCATCGAACTCAGCCGGATGCGCCAGACCATCGCTCGCGTAACCTCCGACAGCAAATCCACCGCGCCGCACTTCTACGTCACCGCTGAAATCGACATGGGCAAGGCCATGGCTTTGCGCCGCGATGTCAATGATGAAGCCGACCCCGAAAACCGCGTCAGCGTCAACGACCTGATGGTCAAAGCCTGCGCTCTTGCCCTCGCCAAACATCCCAAGTTCAACTCATTCTTCCGGGGAGACCACCTGGAAGTCCACGGCGCAATGAACATCGGCATCGCCATCGCCCTAGAGACCGGCCTCATCCTCCCCGGAGTCCCTAACTGCGAGAGTAAGAGCCTCCTGCAAATCGCCGCCGCCACCAAGGACCTCATCGCCCGCGCCAACAGCGGCACCCTCCGCAATGAGGAATACAGCAGCACCACCTTCAGCATCAGCAACATGGGCATGTTCGACGTTGAAAGTTTCACCGCCATCATCTACCCGCCCCACGCGGCGATCCTGGCCGTCGGCAGCGTCAAAGAGCAGCCCGTAGTCCGCGACGGCCAACTAGCCGTCGGCCAGATGATGAAGGCCACGCTCTCCACCGACCACCGCGTCGCTGACGGCGCCGAAGCCGCCCAATTCCTCATGGAAATCAAGCGCGTCCTCGAAAACCCCGTCAGCCTGCTGCTTTAGGTCACACCTCAACATACCTGTCATTCCCGCTTCCGCGGGAATCCAGTGGGCATATCCCGTAGGGGCGAATAATCATTCGCCCCTACCCCTGCCAGTCAGAGCATCTGAACAATAAAACCAGCTCATATCGAACACTACTTACCTCTTCAAGTTTAACGGAGTCCACCATGCCCCAAATGACCGGCGGCCAGGCCGTGGTCGCATCCCTCCATGCCCAGGGCGTCGATACCGTTTTCGGCATCATCTCCGTCCACACCCTCGATCTCTTCGACGCCCTCTTCGACCGCCAGGATGACGTCCGCTTCATCGGCGGACGCCTCGAACTGGGTTGCGGATACATGGCTGACGGTTACTCCCGTGCCACCGGGAAGCCCGGTGTCATCCTCACCAGCACCGGCCCCGGCGCCGCCGACTCGGTGGGCGCAATGGGCGAGGCCTACTTCTCGGCCTCATCCGTCCTTCAGGTGACCACCAACGTCGAAGCCGAATTCGTCGGCAGCGGCAAGATGGCAACCCACGAAACCAAGGACCAGCTCGGCATGTTCGCCGCCGTCACCGACTGGAACGCCCGCATCGACCAGATCGAGTCCATCCCCGACCACTTCGTCGAGGCTTTCGTCCGTTTCCGCGAACGCCGGCCCCGGCCCATCGAGCTGGAAGTCCCCACCGATCTCCTCGGACAGAATGCCGACGTCGAAGTCCTGCGCCCTCGCGAACCCGACGTGCCTCAAGGCGACCCGGTTCAGGTCGAACGCGCCTGGAATATCCTCCGTAACGCCAAGCGTCCGGTAATCTTCCTCGGCGAGGAGATCCACACCACCGGCGGCGCGGATGACATAATCCAACTCGCCGAGCGCCTCGGCGCGCCTGTAGTCACCGGCGACGGCGCCAAGGGCACCTTCCCTGAAAACCACCCCCTTTCCCTCGGCATGGCCCTCGGCAATCGCATCTGGGGCCAGAACCCGGTCCTGGACTGGATGGGCGATTGCGACGTTGCCCTCGTCTTGGGCAGCAACCTTCCCTACCGTTCCACCGCCGGCGTCGGCGTCAAACTCCCCGAGCAGATCGTCCATGTCATGCTGGACGGCGACTACATCGGCAGGAACTACGCAACCGAAATCGGCATCGCTGCCAACAGCGGCGCCGTCGTCCGCCAATTTCTCCACGCCGCCGGCGATACCGACATCGGCGCAAGCGACGACTACCGCCGGGAGGTCGCCGATCTCAAGACCAATATCTACGCCGGCCTACAGGAACAGTGGGGACCCGAACTCAAAGCTTGGGAATCCATCCGCGCCGTCATTCCCGACGACACCATCTTGTCCCTCGACGCCACCGTGCCCGCCAACCGCGCCGTCCGTTGCCTCCAGATGAACCAACCCCGCAGCTATATGTACCCCCACGGCTGGGCCGGTCTCGGTTTCGCCTTCCCCGCGTCCATGGGCGCCAAGGTGGGCCAGCCCCAGCGCCCCGTGATCTGCGTATCGGGCGACGGTGGCTTCCAGTACAATGCCCAGGAGCTCGGCACCGCCGTCCAGTACGGCATCAACCCCATCGTCATGGTGTTCAACGACAACGCCTGGGGCGTACTCAAAGGCTACCAACGTGATCGCGGCAGCCGCCAAATGGCCACGGATCTCGTCAACCCCGATTTCGTAAAACTCTTCGACTCCTACGGCATCGGTGGTACCCGCGTCCACAACGTCAACGAAATGACCCGCGCCGTCCAGGACGCCGTGGCCGCCGACCGCATCCACCTCATCGAAGTAGTAATGCCCGACGGCTTCCCATCCTTCTGCCGGAACTAAAGCGTGTGGGTAAATGCCGTCATTCCCGCCCCTCACCGTCATTCCCGCGAAAGCGGGAATCCAGAAACTCCCCTAATCAGGGCGGTGATGCTATAACGTTTTTTTGGTCAAATTTCTAAAATCGGACTGACATTGCTGAGCCAAACTGCGGCAATGCCATGGTATCAGCCCGATGCGCCAACCCTTGCCGGCGCCGGCCAACCGCCGTCGCATCTACCCTCTTTCCCCACGGGATTTGACCGAGGAGCAAATCGCGGTCACCTTCGCGATGACCTCTCGCCGGCCCGAACCCTTCGACGAAATCGCCCAGCAGGTCAGTGCCGAGCGCGCCGCCGATTTTCACGAACGTTGGGTCGTCGGCTACGGACACGCCTCCGTCGCCGAGCACGCCATCCTCCACCTCGCCGTCGAAAACGTCTCCCGCCTCGCCGGCGACGCCCTGGAAGACAACCGCCTCGCTTCCTACACCGAAAAGTCGTCCCGCTATCAGGTCATCGACCCCGGAAGTTTCCACGTACCCCGTGAGCTGGACGGTCAACCTGCTCTGCGCGAGGAGTACATATCCGTCTGCCGGTCCCTCTTCACCACCTACGCTGAACTCCTCGACGGTGTCACAGCTCATTTGAAAAGCCAATTGCCTCAGCGCACCGAGGAACGCGACGGCGCTTACGCCTTACGCCTGCGCCGCCTCGCCACCGACGCCTGCCGAGCGGTCCTGCCCGCCGCCACCCTCACCAACATCGGCCTCACCGCCAACGCCCGCACCCTGGAGCATGCCATCAGCAAGCTCATGTCGTCTCCCTTGGCCGAAGAGCGCGAAATCGGCGCAGAACTCCGCGAGCAGGGCCGTACCATCACCCCCACCCTCGTCAAATACGCCGACCAAAATCCATACCTGGCTCAACGTCGCAGCATCCCCGAAGCCAACGACTTGGATCCCAAGCCCGTCTCAAATGCGGCTGTTCGCCTCGTTGATTATGACCCCGACGCCTCCCGTAAGCTCGCCGCCGCGCTCCTGTACCGGCGAGGTGGCGAGTATGCTGACGCCCTCGACCAATCCAACTCCATGTCGGAAGATCAGCGGCTGGACGTCATCAGCTCCGCCGTTTGCGGCATCGGCCCCCATGACCCAGCCCCCAGGGAGTTTGAGCTGGTGGGCTACACCTTCGAGTTCACCCTAGACTACGGTGCGTTGCGCGAGTTCCGACGCCACCGCATGCAAACCTACTTGTCCCAAACCCTGACTGTCGCCAACGGGTTCGCTGTCCCGCCGCTGATCCACCAGTCCGGCATGGAGGACGTTTTCAGTCGAGCAACGGCCCACGCCGACGCGCTATACCGTAAACTGCGGGATCAATCCCCGGCCGTCGCTCAGTATGCCGTCACCCACGCCCACCTCCAACGCGTCCTGTCACGAATGAGCCTGCGTGAGTGTTACCACCTGTTCAAATTGCGGACTTCTCGCCAGGCCCACGAATCCATCCGCCAACCCATCATCGAGGCCATGCGCCTCGCCGTCAACGCCCAACCCGAGCTATTCCGCCACCTCCCCCTCCGCAACGCGCCCGAATGGTGGCCCTTCTAAAACGCAGGGGCAATCCGCCTCTGGCGGATGGTTGCCCTCGGCGCCACCTACGGGTCCGAGCAATCCCGCGTGAACCCGCAATTGCGGCAGATGATCTTGCAGCTCCGCTCGTACATCCGAAAGCCGCAAATCTCGCAGTTCAGGCCATCGTCCCTTCGGGGTTGAGGCGGTTTCGGCATCCCAATCGGCTGGGTGGACATAACCTTTACCTCCCCCGGTATAAGGGCGGCGGTATCGGCGGCCCCGTGATGATGCGCGCGCTCAGAAACTTCTCCCCGGTGGGATTGCTGGGCCCGTGCCGTTCGTCGGGCATCAACGCCACTTCCTGGAACCCGAAGACCGATTCGTCCAGCTCAAACTGCTTCACGCCGCTCCCGTCGTCCTCGTTCACCACAATCCGGTCAACCAGCATCCGCTTGTCGTCCCGCACCAGCCAAATCTGGTAGGAATCGGCCGGCATCCCGGCAACCATCAGCACTCCCTGGCGGCCACTCGGGTCGATCATCAACACCCCTTTCGCCTCCGGCTCCGTACCCATCGGCGATTTCATCGGAAGTTTCTCCGTCTCCGGTTGCGCCGACAGCACCGTGGCCTCCACCACGTCCGACATCTCCTGTTTCACGTGGTCCACCGCCTCCGCGTCCGGCATTTCCGGCGTGTCCGCTACCGACGCGCTCGCCGTTGCGCCACCGGCCCGGATCAGGTTGAGACTGCTCGCCGCGCGCGCAACCGGAACAGCTTGCGGCTGTTGCAACGCTGCCGGCCTGGTCGGTTCCAAAACGACGGCTGCCGCAGCGACTGGAGCGCCGCTGGCCGGCTCCACAGGTTCAGGGTCATTCTGCGGGGATGCCGCCGCCAGCGCTGCCAGATGCAACTGCGTCGCGGTTTCATTGGCCGCGGTCAGCTGATTGATTTCGCGCTGCTGCGACACCATGAAGCCGATGGACGCCGCCAGCAAAAGGCTCAACGTTCCAATGGCCACTGGAGCCAACCACTTGCGCAACCGCCGCACCGACCACCGAGCGTCCGGCGGCGGCAAAACCGGAGTGAGCTCGGAGCCTCCCTCCGAAACGGCTCCGGTGGCGACCGCCAGAACCCGCCCTTTCAACCCCGCCGGCAAATCAACTTCCGGCGCAGCCTCGGTCAACCTCGCGGCCGCCTCCCGGAACCCGAGCAGCACCTCCTGGCAATGCGGGCAACGCACCACGTGATGGAACACCGCCTGGAACTCGGCGTCGTCCAGCGCGTTCAGCGCAAACGCCGCCAGCTCCTCCTCAGGGTGCTCGCCATTGAATTGAGGTTCGCTCAAGTTCTCAGGCCACATATTCTTCCAATGCCGCCTTCAGTTTCTGCATCCCCAGACGCATCCGTGTTTTCACGGTGCCCAGCGGGATGTCCAGCATCTTCGCAATCTCGGATTGACTGTACCCATGCCACGCCGAAAGATACAACGGTCGGCTCTGTTCTTCCGGAAGTTCCAGGAGCGCGGCGCGTACCATCCGTGCGTCGAATCCTCGCTCCACTTCCTGTTCCACGCTCAATTTCCGGTCCGGAATACGGTGCAAAGTCTCAATCTCAGGATGCACCGTATGGTCCGTCGTGCGCCGTCGCGAGCGGTACATATCCACCACCTTGTGGTGGGCCACCGACATGATCCAGGTCCCCGGCGCAGACATCTCCGGCCTATAGCTGCTCGCCTTCTGCCAGATGTTGCTGAACACCTCCTGCACCGCGTCTTCGGCCAGGCTCTCGTCCTTCAGCACCGACACCGCCAAAGAGTATATCCGCTGCGCGTAGCGGTCGTACGCCGCCTCCAGCGCCCTCTCGTCGCCAGCGCCAATATCAAAAATGCGCTGTACGTCCTCATTGTATTGATTATCAGGCACGGCCCCTCCTCAATAATTCTCCGGGCCTCCGGCACCACCGGTTTGCGTCTTTATACGATACCGTCTGCATATCGGATTTGCCAATTGCTGAATTTCATATTGGGTTGTGCAAAACTCGCCTGCCCTTCAACCGTCATTCTACTCTTCAACCGTCATTCTGCCCTTCAACCGTCATTCCGGCGAAAGCCGGAATCCAGAATTCCCAACCGCCAACGATCTTCCCGGCTTTTTCATCTTCCGTTCTCTGCCCATCCGCTTTCGCCAGAGTGACCGTTGCGCAACTCTCACCCGTGTGGCCGTCAAACTACCACACTGTCGAAAATATCCCGCAGGTTCGGCAGGTTTTCCAGCGACCAGATCAACTCCAGGGCCTGCTCGCACTGCTGCTCCGTGATCGTCGGACACGCCAACCGGCGAAACTTGGCGTCCACGTCCGAGTCGCTCAACGGATTCTTCCCGTGTCCCTTGGGATAACTTGTCGCCGCTACCTCGGTCTGCCCGTTGTTCTTGATCACCTCAATGTGGCAGTTGTATTCCGCCGGATACCGCTCCGTGAAATCCGCATTCTCCTCAATCCGCATCTTGTTGATGATCGTCCGCAATCCGGCATCGGCAATCCGGTCCGACGCAAACGTCGCCGGCGTAACCGCTCCGTCCCGCAGTCCCGCCGCCGTCAGGAACGGTATGCTGTGGTCGGCCGTTTCCCGCGTCTTGGGATCCCACTTTTCCGGTTCCGTCGAAGCGCTGCTCACCGCCGAACGGTACGACTGGATCTTTATCGACGCCACTTCGTCCAACTGCACCCGCTCGTGCAGTTGAATGGCCAGGTCAATGGGTGCTTGCGTGTGGATTTGCGAAGGATAGAACTTGAAAATGGTATTCAAAATGCGAAACGGCTCGTCGCCGCCGCCCATCGCCTCAATGTCCACCGGATACCCGATGGCCTGATCCCACAGACCCAATCGTCCCTCGAAAGGCTCAAACGGCCCGGTCATACCCTCGGCCGCCAGTTGCGCCGCGAAAACCCCCGAGCGCGTCGCCGCCGCCGCCGCGCAACCCTTCCACATCGACAACTCTCCCATCCGCGTCACGCGCAGCGGTACGTTGGGCACCACCGCCAGCGAAATCGCGTGACCCATCTGTTCCTCGTCCAACCCCAATACCTTGCCCGCCGCGCACGCCGCTCCGATGACGCTCAGCACACCCTGATCCCACTGGTTGTCCGGCACCTGGTCGGCAATCCGGCAGAACACTTCGTATGCCAGCGCGATGGCCGTGATCACCGTCCGCCCGTCCGCGTCGATGCTGTCCGCCACGGCCAGCGCCGCCGGGATCATGTCGCTGGGATGCCCGCCGCCCGGCGAAAAGTAAGAATCATTGCAGTCCAGGTAACGCACCATCACCCCGTTGGCGAACCCCGCCATATCCAGCGACGAATAATCATTCGTCCCCAGGATCCGCGACGGCGTTCCGCTGGTCACGTCACCCGCCAGCTTCCGGGCCACCTTGGCCGGCTCGCTCAAATAGCCGCCGACCGCGCAGCCCAGCGTATCGGCAACGGTCCGTTTCACCTGATGCACCACCTCCGGCGGCAGATCCTCATAGGTAAGGTTGCAAGCGTAAGAACTCAGCAATTCGGTAGTGCGGTCCATAAATCCCGTTACCTCTCATCCAAATCACGTAGGGGCAACCCTTCCGGTTGCCCTTCCATTGTACCGCCAAAACCGTAGGGGCGAATAACCATTCGCCCCTATTCTATGTCATTGCGAGGAGCGCAGTCCGCCTTTGGCGGATGGCAATCTCGTCACCGAATCACCGCCTCCGCCATCCGTTCCAGTTGCGCCCCCATCTCCTCTTCCGTCTCACAATGCTCCGGCCGGACCACCACCCGGTCGGCCCCGGCGTTGAGAAAGTCCTGCACCAACTGCCCATCGGGAGCCTGCCCATAAACCGAGATGGTCAACGACTTCGGATCCCTGCCCCGCGCCTCGGCCAGTTCATCCAACCGCTTCCGGCTCTCCTCCACCTCCGACGGCGTGATCCGGTTGGGCAGCCAGCCGTCGCCCCAGGTCGCCACCCTTTGCAGAACCCGCCGCGCCAGTCCACCCAGGATCACCGGCGGATGCGGTTGCTGTATGGGCTTGGGATCAGACTTCACGGGCGGGAAATCGTAATACGTTCCGTGAAACTCCGCTTCGTCCTTTGTCCAAAGCTCCTTCATCACCGCCACCGCCTCCCGCGTCTGCGTCCAGCGATGGTCAAAGTCCCCGCCGAAAATCTCCGTTTCCTCTCGGTTCCAGCCCGCCCCGATGCCAAACAGAAACCGCCCGCCGCTGATCCGATCCAGCGTGGCGATCTCCTTGGCCAGCATCAGCGGGTTCCGCTCCGGCACCAGCGTAATCCCGGTACCCAGCTTGATCGTCGTCGTAGCCCCCGAAGCCCGCGCCAGCGCGATGTAGGGGTCGGCAAAGTGAGCGTAGGTCCACGGAATTTCACCCCCGGACGGAAACTGGCTCGCGCTCTGCACCGGCAAAATCGGATGCTCGGCATACCAGATCGACTCAAAGCCCAACGACTCGGCCTTGCTGGCCATAAACGCCGGGTCAACGGTGTAAGCAGGCAACGGAAGAGAAGTGCCAACGGACATAATGATTGCTCCTTGTGTGGCCGGCCTAGCGGCGGGCGGGAAAGCGGTCAAGTTCGTGCGGCCAGTTGAGAATATTGGTGTCGCTGGTAACGAGACGGTGGCCGTCGAGGGCAGTGGCAACTATGATGCGGTCGGCCGGGTCGCCGTGCATATCGGGCAACTCGCCGGCACGGGCCGCAATGGCCCCGTCAACAGGGATTTCGGTAAGCCCACGCGCAATCAAATCTTGCCGCCATTGATTAGCGTTCACATTGAGGGTGACGTCGAGCCGTCCTTTCTGCAATAACATACTCACTTCCCAGATCGAGATTGCGGAAAACGCGAGATCCCTATTCAGGCTCGCTTGCCACATCATCCGGTTAGAGAGCCGACCCAGCCGACGGTCCGCAGTGATAAACCACAACAAGGCATGGGTGTCGCACAGGATCAAGATGCCCGCTCCTCATCATTGGCAGGACTGGCGAACCACGACGCCGGCATCGGCCCATCAATCTTCCAGTCCGCATCCGTTTGGACATTAGGGTCGGTGTACCACTCTACCGGCATCGGCCCTTCGATGTCGCCAAGGATTTTAATCTGCCCCTTCATACTTCCGTAGGCTGGGCTTGGCTTCTCCACAAAACGAACCAGCTCGGCCACCGGCTCGTCCCCATCGAAGATGATGACGCTGCCGCCGCGCTCGGAAACCTCGGCAACCAACTCCAGGCACTGCTCCTTGAACTCGTCAATATAAAGGGCGTGGTAAAAGCGCCCCTTCTTCTGCGTTTCGTCCATCATGTCCTCCAACTGGCCATACCAGCCCGCACACTGACCGACCGCCATTCCTGCCCAACCGTCATTATCACCACCCCGTCATTCCCACTCCAACCCGTCATTCCGGCGAAAGCCGGAATCCAGAAAACCGAGCGTCACCACCACCTATCCTTACGCAACCAATTGTGCAAGGTGCTTGCAGATTTACCTACATCCCCGTGACCTTCCCTGATATCTACCTCCGCCACGTGCTTGTTTTTCAATGCGCGGCGACTGGAGTCCAATTCGTACAGGTGCCAGATCACACCGTTCGTCAGGACAGCCACGCCGTCGTTCATACCCCTGACGTAGCCCGCAAGCTGGTTTTCCAGTCCACTTGGACGGTTTTTCACGGAAGTTCTGAGACTCTTGGCTTCTATCACCACAACGACGTCACCGTTGCAATCGCCGAGGGCATAGTCCACCCTTTTGAACCATTGCCCAGGGGGCATCGGCCATTCCGTAGAGCATTCATCCATGTTACTCACGTCCCATCCCAGTGATTTGATGACGGGATCGATGAGCAGGTAGCGCGTGGGAGTCTCGTAGTACAAGTACTGATCCCGGTCCCAATCCGCCAAATGCTGCTGGACATATTCAATGGATCGACGCACATCTGCTACGGACATTTGCTTTGCACCTCCTTGGAACCACCGTCATCAGTCATCCGCCGCCACCGCCTCACGCACCCCCACAATCGCGTCGTACACCTCGCCACCCTGCCCCACCACCACGTCCACGTCCTCTGCCAGCATATACCCCGCCTCCACCAGCGCCTCCGCAGACTCTCGCACCCGCGCCAGGTACTCCTCCCTCGACCCGTACCGTTCCTCAATCGATGGCCGCGGATCCCCCGACGCCAGCCGTTCCGCCCGCGTCACCGCAAAGGGTATCGCTCCGCCCACCACCGTACCTCCCGGCGCCAGCGTCTGCCCGACGCCGCCGATGTCGGAATGCCGCACGTTCCAACCGGTATATGTCGCCAGCGGCACCGCAATGGCCGGCAGTCGCACGCCTCCCACCTCGTTCCCATCCGCGTCCACCGCCGAAACCAACGATGGGTATTCGTCTCCCACCTCCGGCGGTATCACCGTGGGAACCGCCCGGTCCGGCCCGAAGTTCAACGCCCGCATCACCTTCTGATACGTCGGGAACTCCACTCCCGGCAACGCCCCAAACCATTCCCGCAGGCTATCAGCAGGAACAATCGTCTCATCCGCATGATTGGGATACCCATTGGCCGGTGGTTCCTCGTTATGGGTAACCCATCGGTCCAGCCGGTGCAGCGCCGCCCGCATCAGGGGCCGGTAGTCAACGTAATTCAATGCCTGCGTGCCCCGCGCCCCGGTGTCCCGGTTAGTATCCGAAATGGGCAGGTTCGCCGGCCCGTGCTGCGTCCCGCAGAACAGCCACGACCGCACGTTTTCGGGCAGCGTCACGTCCGCATTGCCGTCCGGCGTAACGTGGGCCAATGCGCCGTGCCCGCCCCAATACTCCGATGACGTATTCGTGTAAATCACCTTGGGCGCAACGCCCCGCCGCGTTACCTCAGCCAGCACACCATCTTCGCCGCCCGGTTCAATGTCCAGGAACGGCGGCAGGTTGTTCACGCTCCGGTTGGACAGACTGGACGGCTGCCCGAAACGCACGCTGAACTCACCCATCTTCCCGCCGGCCACGTTGGGCAGCATCCCCTCGAACACGATGCGGCCATCCTCGTCCCGGTTCAGCCCCAGGTGCAGCATCTGCCGCAGGAACCGCCCGCTCTGGCTCCGTCCGTAGGCGTAGGCCCTACCCAGCGCGCCGGACAACGGATTTGCCGTTCCAACATCGTCAGATTCGGCGTACCGCAGCCACGCCACAATATCCCGCGTGGCAAGCAGTCCCAAACCTACCACCGGAGCGTGCGAGGTTCCATAGACGACCCGATAAACCTTCCCCGCCTCAAACCCGCCATCCATCGTAACGTGTGCCGCATCCGGCACCCGGCGACCATCCACCAGACGGGCGAAAGCCCATTGCTCCCTGGGTATCACCGTTTCCGGCCCGTCCTCGTAGTCCTGTACCGTCAGTACCGAGTCCCAACTTTCCAGGTGATTGGTCGGATACGGTGCGTGGTCCCGGTCCGACAGAAACTGCGTGCCAGTCGCGACCGTCGGTTGGAACGAAATCACGATGCGCCCCGACACCGGCGATCCGCCCGCGTTGACCGCATTGGGCACGTTGCAACGGAACAGACCCGGCGCATCGGGAACGTCGTGCTGCCAACCGCACCACACCAGGCTGTACCCCCGCCGCATCAGGAACCCGTTCCCCGGATGCGGGTCCGCATCCGGCGGCGCGTCCGGCGCGCTGTTGAGATTCTTCAGCGCCAGTTCCTTCCCCCGGTTCAGCACGTCCAGCAGCAACCGACCGTTGCCGTGGTCGTTGTCCACCGGCTTGATGATCCGAAAATCCGACGAAAACTCCACCAACCCGTCACCATTCCGCGGCGCCAACCCAATGTCCGCGATAACGGCATTGTCCCCATGCTCCGGATCAACGGCAAAATACGCCACCCCGTCGATCCGCTCATACCGCCCCACGTCGCCAAAAATCTCCCCGCCCGCAAAAGCCGTCCGCGTACCGATCTCCAACCTCGTAAGCGCCATATCAGTTCACCTCGTTTAGCCCCCGTCATTCCGGCGAAAGCCGGAATCCAGTAGCACACAACCAGTCAAATCCCGTCTATCCCGTCCATCCATGCAAAACCAACTCACAGGATTTCGCTGGTATCCACGTCCAAATCCCCCGGCGGTTCCGCCCCGGTGTTGTCCCGCCACCATTGCGCAAAAGGCTCTTCGCCCATGCTGTCCCGCAGCCGCGCCAGGTGCGCCTTCACCTGCACCAGCATCGGCAACTGGTAGTCGTTCACCAATTGGAACGTTCGGGCCACCCATTCCAGCGCATCCGGCAGGTTGCCCCTTTCCTCCTCCACCATCCCCAATTGTCCGTAGGTCCGCGCCGCCCGCAGCACGTCCCGCGCCCCCTCAAAGGCAATCCGCGCCTGGTCGTACCATTCGTATGCCTGGTCCAGATCCCCCTGCTCGTGATGCACCACCCCAATTTGGCGCGCCTCCACACCCATTCCTCTGATGTCCCCCTGTCGCTCCCGGTATTCCATGGCGACCCGCAGCCATTCCTCCGCTTCATCGGGAATCCCCCGCGCCTGCGCCAGCACCCCCAGGTGATGAAACTCCACGATCATCTGCTCCGTCATCCCCATGCGGTCGCACAGCCCCAATGCCTGCTGATACCACGACTGCGCGTCCTCGAAAAGGTATTCGGAGTGATCAACCGTCCCCAGCGCGTGGAAAATGTGAACCGCCGTCTCTTCGTCCCGGTTGTCTTCCACCATTTCCCGCGCTCGGTGGTACCAGCTCCGCGCTTCGTCGTACTCAAACCGCATGTGACACGCCGATCCCAGGGCGCGAAAGTCATTGACCATCTCCTCGTAGTCGGGCAGCCGCTGGTGAATGTCCAGCGCCCGCCTGTACCACTCTTTGGCCGCCCCGTACTGCCGTTGGTGATGCCGCACCTGTCCGATGGCGAAGCAGGCGTCGGCAATCGACTCCTGGTCATCGCCGCCGTCGATTATCTCCAGCCCCCTCTCCAGCCACTCCGAGGCATTTTCGTACTGTCCCCGCCGCGTCGCGATCAGCCCGTTCTGGTGATACACCGCCGCCGTGCGCGGGTCGGTCTCCCCGTCCGGCTGCTCCAGCAGGTAGTCCAGCAGTTGCCGGTTGAACATATCCGCCCGGTCCAGATCCATCAGTTCTACTGATTCCATCGAGTCCGTGCCCAAGAGGTACTGCCAGAATTCAACTGCTCCGTTGCCCTCGGCCTCCGATGCCGTATGCCCGATGACATCCAGCAACTGTCCACGCAGACGCCGCAATTCCGGGAACCGCTTCTGCATCCGGTACACCTGCGCCAGTGGCTGTATCAACAACTGCGCGTTGTCCCACTGCCGGTATTCCAACGCCAGGCCCAACGCCTGGGTTAGGTTGCCTTCCTCCGCCAACACCGCCGTTACGCCCGTATCCTGGTTCTCGTACAGGCTCTCCATGAAATAGTCCGCGGTGTCCGCGTACACCCGCACAAATTCCTGCTCCAGCTGCCGTATCCCGTCCCCGGACACCTGCCGCCCCAGCTTGCGCCCCAGGAACCACGGCAACGCCGGATTGATCTGATACACGCTGGGCGACACCGGTTCCAGCAAACCCGCCGCCTGCGCCGTCCGCAGCAGCGTCCGGCAGGATGCATAGGATCTCCCGGTGGACTGCATTCCGCCCTCCGGTGACAGCAGCGACCGCGACGCGCCCGCGGTCAAATCGTCCCCCACCACCTGCGCGTACACCCGCTCCTCGGTGATGTGCGAAAGCACGTCCAGCATCACCCTACGCTGGAACAGCGACAGGAACGGCAGGTGCGTCCGGTTCCGGTGCGACAAGCGTGAGAACCCGTACTCCATGGCCGCCGTCAAAACTGCGCTCCGGCCCGGCTCGCCGCCGTCCGGTTGCTGCGTCATCAAATTCCGCAGCTCTCCAGCCACCACCGACGCCGGCACGTCCTTCACCGTCGGTATGGCGATCTGCATCGCCAATGGATGCCCGCCCAGCAACTCCACCAGATCCCCGAAATCCGCTCCTACTCGCGTCGCCGGTACTCCAGCCTTATCCATCACAAAACCGGCGAATGCCAACCGGTCCGCGTCGGTTAGGCCGCCCAGGGTGAGCGTCGCGTGGGGAATGGTAATCCAGTCCTCGTCTTCTCGCCGGCTCAACAGCAGCGCGCCCGTTCCCACCGGCCCACCGAGCCCCATATCAGAGGTGACCTCCCCCAGGAATGCCGCCAGGTCGGGCAACTCCGTCTCGTCCAACAATCCCGGCGCGCCATCGGGGAATCCCGCCACGTTCTCCAGGTTGTCCCAGACCAACAGGGACGGGTTCTGCTGTAAATAGGCCGTCACCCATCGCCGCTGCTGTTCCGCCGGCATATCGGCGAAATCCAAACCGGCCACCGCCGTTCCGATCTCATGCACCACCCGCTCTATGCCGGCCGGATGCGACGCCTCAAATGCCGTGTAAAACACCCCGCCCGGATATGCCACCCGCGCCGGCTTCAGGAACCACCGGGAAAGACCCAGCGCCAACTCCGTCTTGCCCACTCCGGTATCACCGGACAACAGCGCTACGGAGTGCGCCTGCAACGCCCGTTCCAACTGCCGCAATTCCCCCTCTCGTCCCACCAACCCGTACTGACCTGCCACCGGAATCTGCAACTCATCCGTCGGCGCTTCCTCCGGTTGGATCACCGGCGGCGCCAACGGGTCGGGCTGGTGCTGTTCGATCTCAGCTGGCGCGTATCGCCGCGACTGGTACACCGCCGGCATCTGCCAGTCCCAAAACACCCGTTTCCCGTATATCGTCACCCGCTCCGGCGTGTCCATCAAACCACGTCGCACCGACGCAATCGCCCCCCCAACGCTGTTCCCCTGGGCCAGCCGCGTATAAAATGCCCGGGCCGATCCCTCGGTCGTGTCCGGATGCAGCGGCGCCGGCAACAGCGCGACTTGGGCCACGCCGGCGTCCGCCACCGCCATCGCCGCCGCTGACCAATTTGCCGCTGTCCCTTCGTCCGCCTGTGCCCCCGCCGAAATTAGCGCCACCGGCACGCCCCCGTCAGCCAGAACCTTGCCCAGGTCCGTCGGCGCAACCGCCTCCGCCCCGCCATCGTCCCGCTCCAGCAGAATCGCCCCTGCGGCGTCCAACGTCGCCCCGTCTATATGCGCGATGTCATAGTGGTCCGGATTGCGTTCCAGCAAAGCGCGCAGCGCGTCCAGGGTAGCCGGCCGGGGATTATCCAGCGACACCTCCACATTCAGCCCCTCAAGGGCCGCAACTGTCGCTGTCGCCAGGTTTCCCCCCGCCACCACTGACCTGTTGAGCAGCTCTCCGGACGACGGAGTTCCCCCGTCCAGCGGCGTCGCCGACAACATCACCACGTGCAGCGCGCCCTTGGTTCGTTCCCCAGCTGCATCTGAGGGTATCGACCCGGTTGACTGCCTCAAGACGCCCACCAATCCGTTCACGAAATAACCCAAACTCGGGTCATTCATCAGCTCCCAGGGCAGGGACAAGAACTCCGGTCGCGACGATACTATCGTCAACTCTGCCCGGTCATCCCTTCCCATCACGTCGTCCAAAAGCCCACGGCCGCCGCTGTTCGCCCCGAAGGCGATCTCGAACAGCAATCTGCCCAAGTTCCGCATCGCGGTTTCCACCGCCTCAATCTGCGCCAGGCCGCCCGACGAGCCCCTGACCGACGAGCCCCTGACCAATGACGGACGCCGGTACTCCGCGTGGTATCGGTTCAGCGTCACCCTTTCCTCATCCGACAACTCCAGCCCAAACGCTGCCGGCGCAGCCTGCCGGCTGTCTCCCCCTGATTCAACCAGGCGAACCTCTATTTGCCCGGTGTCGGGCTGGTCATGAATTTCCAGGCTAGCGGTCATACCGGCGGCATCTCCTCTTGAAAAATGTCCTGGGAGTTACGGGCTTGGACGCCCTGCAATCGTCATTCTTCGGATACATATTTGATTGCTCCCTATAGCAACCAACAGCATCGGGCATCCTTGGCGTCTCAATTTTTGCGCCTCTTCCTAGTTAACATAATATCAATCTTGCGCTATCCATCGGCATCAATTTGAATAGGTAATTGGTTGTTGTTGTCAAATAATTCGGGTTTATTTATAATGAATCAAGCACAAAAGGCAAGCCAACCCCAAACTCGTGCTGTACCAGCGGCATTATACAACATAACGCTGTCCGTAGCCCGACGAGGCCGCCTGGATAAAACCTGATGCTTGCTCTCGATAAAATCCGACGCTCCTGGTTGCTGGTTCCTGTCTCACAACCGGAGCGTCTGACAGCAGCCCCCTCCGCCGGCGCGGACGTGGTCATCCTTGACTTGGCCGAGTTCGTCGCGGAATTGGACAAACCCGCCGCCCGTGAGGCCGTGCGGGTTCATTTGGATTCCGCAAAAGGCGGCGGGGCCGAGGTCTTTGCCCAGATTGACCCCGAACTCATGCTGGCTGATCTGCGCGCCGCGGTTTGGCCCGGCCTGAATGGTGTCGTCATCAGCCGCGTTGAATCCGCAGAGCAGGTTCGTCAAGCCGACTCAATCATCTCTGGCTTGGAGAGTGAGCGCGGCCTGTTGCCCGGCAGTGTTGAACTGATAGCGTCCCTGGAAACGGCGGTGGGCAACCACAACGGCTTCGACATCGCCACCGCCAGCCCCCGCATCTGGGGCCTCACCCTGGGCCGCGCCGATCTCGTCATGGACCTTCGCCCCGAACCCTCCGGCGAAATCCACCTCATGCCCTATCTGATGCAACGTCTTATCATCCTCGCCGCCGCCGCCGGCAAAGCTCCCCTCGGCGCCTGGTGGCGTTTCCCCGACCGGGGCCTGTTGGCCACACCGGAGAACACCCTGGCGGCCGCCCAACGCGGTCGCGCCATCGGATTCAAAGGATCCTTTTGCGTGTTGGATGAGCAGGTCGAACCCCTCAACGACGGTTTTACCCCCACTGACGCCGAAGTTGAGGCCGCTCAAACCCTGCAACAAACCTACGTCGCAGCCACTGAATCCGGCACGCTCACCATGGTCTCAATCGACGAGCGCACCCTGACGCCCGACATCGCCCGTCAGGCCGCCAACATGCTGGCCCTGGCCGACGCCTGCGCTGCCCGAGAGAGATTCAAATCCGCCGCCGTCGAAGGCCAGCCCATCCCCGCGCCGTAGGAGTTCCTCCCATGCCTAATTCACCCCGGCGCCTGAAACGTTCCGGCCTGACGATGCCCATCGTCACCGAGCGGTTCATCAACAACGCCTGGCATCGCGGCTGCGATTTCATCAACATGGACCTGGAAGACTCGGTCCCACCCCATCTGAAAGATGTCGCCCGCAACCTCGTCCGTCAGAGCATCCCCCTTGTGAACAAAGGCGGCGCCGACGCTGTCTGCCGCATCAACCACGACTTGATGGAGGCTGACCTCAACGCCGTCATCTGGCCCGGTCTCGTGATGGTCAACTACCCCAAGACCGAGTACGGCCACGAAATCCAGCGCATGGACGAAATCATTACCCGCCTCGAAGCCGAGCGCGGCATCCGCCCCGGCGCCGTGGAAATCGGCGCCAACATCGAGACCGCCGTCGGCGTGGCCAACGCCTACGAAATCGTCACCGCCAGTCCGAGGATCAAAGATTTCGGCGGCGCGTCCGGTTACGACATGTCCCGCGATCTGGGCGTCGAAATGTTCGTCGCTTTCGACCAGTTCGTGTACGGAAAAGGCGAGGTTGAGTTGGCCGCCCGCGCCGCCGGCCGCGAACCCCGCGCCGCCCCCTTCACCCCCAACATCACCGGCAGCGTCAGCGACCCCGACCGCGCCTTTGCCGAGGCCGATGCCTCCCGCAAGTGCGGTTTCCGCATCGGCGGCGGACTCCACCCCAATGTCGTAGAACCTCAAAATCGTGGTTTCGCTCCCACGGAAGACGAAATTTCCGACGCCCAATGGGTGCTGCAAGAATACCGCAAGCTCGCCCATTCCTCCGATACCTGGTTCCAGGTTGATGTCCTGACCGTCGATATGGGTCAAACTCTTCGGCCACTCCCCGCCGATTCCCACCTGGGCCGCTTCAGAGTTATCGACCGCTACGAAGCCGCCCGTGCCGCAGAACTGTTGCAATGGCGTCAACACTGCGACGAGCGCGACCGCGAAAAGGCCGCAGCCGTCGCCCACGTCCGCGCCGCCGAGGAATCCGCGTAGGGCCAACCCTTGTGGTTGCCCCCGATCCCACGCGTTGCGTCGCGTAACCTGGAGCGCTCCGATATGCCCATCCTCGTCCGACGTTCCAACCTCATCATCCCCGCCAGCCAACTGCGCATGATCCGTTGGGGTTGGATGCGCAACGCCGACGCCGTCACCATCGACCTCCAGGACGGCGTGCCCACCAACGAAATCCATTTGGCCCGCAAAATGCTGCGTCAGGCCGTCGCTCAGGTAGGGAAGGGTGGAGCCCAGGTGTTCGTTCGCGTTAACGCCAATTCGGTGTACGCCGACTGCGCGGCGGCGGTCTCTGCAAATCTCACCGGCATCATCCTGCCCGGCGTCGAATCGGCGGACCGCGTGGCTGAAGCAGACGCTGTCCTTTCCCAGCTGGAGCGTCAGCACGGCGTGAACCTCGGCGCTACCGAGTTGGCCCCGGCCGTCGAAACCGCCGCCGGCGTGTGGCATATCCGCGACATCATCACCGCGTCACCGCGCATCAGGCAGGCCGGCATCGACGAAGCTGCCTTGGCCGCATCATTGGGCATCACCCAAACCGCTGAACTGGACCCATTCGTGTATGCCCGCGGCCGCCTGTGCATCGAAGCCACCGCCGCCGGCGTCCAACCCGTCGCGGTCACCGACCCCATGGGTCTGGGCGTTGACCATCTGAGCCACGAAGAGATGGTCAAGATCGCCAACGATACCCGAAATCTGGGCTTCAAAGGCATGGTGTGCGGACATCCCCGTTGGGTCGAAGCCATCAACGAGGCATTTACCCCCACCGCAGCCCTCGTCGAATACTACACCCAAGTCCGCGAGGTTTTCGCCCAGGCTCTTGCCGCCGGCACCGCCGCCGCTCCCTTCGCCGGCCGCATGATCGATGTCCCCGTGGACGAATGGGCCAAGGACGTCCTCGCCATGAGTGCCGCCTGCGCCGCTCGCGACGCCGAAAAGCAAGCCGCTCTCAGCGCCGCCGACGTCTGGTCCGACCTCCTGGTCCTGGCGGAATAAGCCCCCTCCGGGGGCCTGAAAGGGGTATGTAACGGTTTGTTACGGTGGCGCATGATGGGTGATCTCCAGGTTGGACTTGGGTTGAGGCCAAGGTTCAGGCAGCAGCCAGACGCGGGTCCAGAGGCGACCCTTGAGCAGCAAGCGCCGGAGCCAATTGATACCGAGGCGGATCACGCTGACGGTTCGCGCCGGACGAGTACGAGGGTCCCGGTGATTGGGCGACAATGCTTTGGGCGGAGCCCGCAGGTTGCCGGGATCAATTCTCCGGTCCTGGGCGTCTTCCACCCGGGTGCCGTAGGCCAGAGCCAGCAAGGTGGCCACCGACAGGACCAGCCAGTGACGGGAGACGCGAGTGGGGTCGGTCCTTCTGGTTTTGTCCCACTTCCAGCCCAGGCTCTTGAGGGCCTTGAAGCCCAGTTCGATCCAGAAGCGCAGGGCGTACCAACTCACGCCGACCTGGTCGGGCGCAAGGTCGGTGAGGATGATCCAGGGTTCATCCTGCTCGGCGTACCAGACCGCCAGCAGGGTGCAGCGGCGTTTGGCCTTAGCGGTGCTGAAGGCGGTGCCACGGCCGACCCAGGCCGTGTCGGGACGGGAGACGAAGCGGTGGGCGGGCAATCTTGTGCCGCCCTCGGCGCAGAAAGTGATGCTTTTGGGGTAGCGCATACAGGGGCGCCAGCCCTGCTCCCGTATCTGCGCCCACAGCCTGGGACTGGCAATGCCCCGGTCGCAGAGCACGATGACGGTCATTTCCTCGGGAACGGCTGGGGCCAGTTCCTTGAGCAATTCCACCGTGGGGTCGGCCCAGGAGCCTTTCTGGTTGGCCCAGCGGATGCTCCAGGCCACAGGAATGGCGCAACTACGGTAGAGCACGCTGATGACGATGGCCGTGGTCTGGTCGCCTTTGAGAGTGGGATCGATGGCCAACGCCAGGCGGCCGGAACACCACCAGGCCAGGACCCATTTCAGCAGCGGCGCGAAGCAGAGCGTGACGTCCATCTCGGTCTGGCAGGGTCGGGCCCGGTCCCTGCCGTCGTAGAGCCACTCCCGCAGATATTGGCGCCGGCCGTTCCAGGAACCCCAAGGCGAGAGGGCCGAGGCCACGGCGTTCTGGCAGGCACTACCCGCGAGGATAGCTCCGCAAACCCACAGCACCAAGCCGGTCAATTGTGGCTGGGAGAGGTGAGGTAAATGCGTTTCAATCGTTTTTTGCATCTGATAGCATTCCCTGGGAAGGCGCATCGAGGGTCTCCTGCATCTGGTCTTGTCATAACCAAGATGCCGAAGGCTGATGCGCCTTCCCAAGTTAATTCCAGAGCCGATTTCGGCCGTTACATACCCCTTTCAGCCTCCGGGGGCCCGGTGTAACGTATAATCTTCCCAAAACGGGAAGTCGTCAGAGCGACCAAACGCCCTTTGCGTCTCCGCGCCTCTGCGACTTTGCGTTAATCCCGCCAACTTCCCCTGCCCGGAGACCGCCATGATTTACATAGACGACGACCTCCGCCGCCGCATCGACAACGCCCTTGCCGACCGTTGCCCCATGTTCATCGCCACCGTGTCGCCAGACGGCGAACCCCAGATCAGCATGAGAGGCAGCGTCCTAGTGTTTGACCGGGAAACCCTTGCTTACTGGGAACGCGGCTGGCGTAATTCCGCCGCCAACGTGCAGAACGGCTCCAAAGTCGTCCTCTTCTACCGCCACCCCACCGACCGCGTCAACCTGCGCTTCTACGGCACCGCCACCATGTATCGCGAAGGCGCAATCCGCGACAACGTAATGGCCCGCACCGTCCCGGGCGAACTCGACCGCGACCCCGACCGCACCGGCGCCGCCGTCCTCATCCGCCTCTACCGCATCAACCAACTCTCCGGCGAAGTCCTTCAGGAACGCTGACGCCTCGCCGGCTGGAACCGTGTTATCATCATCCCACGGGGTGCGGTATCGGCCACGAGGGCGAGTATGTTCATCGTTAATACGATATTCGGCGGGGTACTCGGGGGCGTGGTCTGCTCCCTTCTGGTTGCCCTGATAGCGTCTTTGTTCGGGTTCAAAAACGCCGATCTGGTAGTCTTGCCGGCCTTCTGGGCCACCGCGCCACTCATCGCTTTTTGGATAGGATGGAAATCCTTTCCGCGATGATGGAAACCCTTCGCCGCGCAATTGGGTGGGTGGCAAAACCGATTGTGCGGGCTTGTGAAAATCCGGGAAAATCACTCATCGTCCTATGGCTGACCCTCGGTGTTCTGCTGTGGGTTTTCCTTTTGTCGCCGTACCTTGGCGAACTGGGAAATTGCCTCTTTGGCAACCCTGAAGAAAGTCGTATCGACTGCCTGAACGTCCGCATCGCTAAACGACTGCGTGGGGACTCGGTAATCGCCGCCTACGCCGCCGCCACGGTAGGCGTACTGATCGCATACCAGTTCGCGCGCCGCGGCGACGCGCGTCCAGTTGCTTGATACGGGGTAGCAATCCAGAAAACGCCCGGCTAACTACAACGCCAGGACGGTTTCCCTCACCAGCAGCGACACGCTCCCCATCACCGTTACTGCCACCACAACGTACCGGAAAACCCGCAAACTGATCCGGCGCGCCACCACCGCTGCCACCGCCGACCCGGTCATCACCGCCAGGGCAAGCGCCCCGATGTTCGCGGCGGTTGTGATGCTCACCAGCCCCGTTGTCGCGAACAATATCATCGCCAGCGCCGCCGCCAGCAGAAAATACAACGCCAACGTGGCCCGTATGGTGTCCCGCGACCAGTCCTGTTCAATCGCATAGAGCGCGGCTAACGGCGCGCCTACGGCAAACGTCGTTACCATGAACGTGGTGCCGCTCCCCACCACGGGCGCCATCCACGCCCTTCGTGCCGCCGGCATCCGGATGTTGAAAAGGCTCATCAACCCCACCGCAAGCACGACCACTGCAATGGTAACCCTCAGCGCGGTCGGGTTGAATTCGTGCAGCGCGAACACCGCCACCGGAACCGGCGGCAGGCCGGCGGCCAGGAACGACCACGTTTCGCCCAGCCTCAGTTCCCGCCACGTCTGCGCTACGGTCAACCCGGTGGTCAGGATGATCATGGCATTCACGATCACCACGGCGTCCTGCGGCAGCAGAATCAGCAGCAGAAACGGCATCGCCACCGTGCCCAGCCCGAAGCTGATGGTCCCCAGCACCACCGCCCCGAAGAACATCGCAACCAGCCCCAGAACCAACTCCCAACCTGCCAGCATCACAGCGCGCTCTACGCCTCGAAGCCCGATTCACCCTCCCTTATTCACCACCACTGGATACCCTTGCATCGGTATCCCATTCAATCCATCTGCCGTGAGCCTGCCGCTGCGCCGACAGAATCCTGGTTGCGTCTCCATCCACCATACGATTCACTGACATCCGCTCCCCTTCTGAAGGAATGTGATATACAGTCCGGCCCAGGGACTCTTGGCGCAGGATCTCTCCGAAGCGCTCCCGCCCTTCCGCTGAAAACTGGTTCAACGTGTGGCAGTGAAACACGCAGAGAACCGATTCCTCAGGAACAGTCCCTACTACCTTCGGCAGCAATTCCAAAGCATCCCCGCCATAAACCACCGGAGGACCCGCCAGCCAAATGTCCCGCGCCGCCGACAATAGCGCTGCGCGGTCGCCATGCTCCGGCCAAATCAGCGCCATCATCCATAGATATTCCTCTTCATCGCCCAAGTTCACGGGAGCCAAATCAATCCCGACCCGAAAGTTGACCGACGGAAATACTGCCGGCAACTCAGGCAACCCGTTCCGGGCCACGCACTCAATCAGCGCGCCCGAATCCGGCGGTCCAAATTCCGCGCCATTTGAATACCTATACCTGTATCTATCCCAAAGCAGGCTCAAACCGGCGCTGGCTCCTACGTCCACCAGCGCCAGGGGCCGGCCAGGATTTTCCCCGGCAACAATTCCGAAGCCAGGCATCAAAAAAGCGCATCGTCCGGCCTCATTGGTCTGCACTAGTCGAGTGCCCAACAGCTTGAGAACTCGACTCCGACGCGCCAAGGCAAACTCAGTAAAGACGCTCCCCAAGCCCTGCGCAGGTTGCTCTCCATGCATCGCGCATTCATAGCGTCGCGCCAGCTCGGAATCGGGGTAGGACATCGCCACCCGTTTCACCGCCGCAAAAAACAGATTGGGAATTGGTTGCCCCACCCGACACTGGCGCGCCAGCGCCAGCAGCCCCGGGCTATCCGCCACCGTTTCGCAGAGAGCCTCGTAAGTCGGCGACCCTGCCCTTTCCCCCGAGTCCCCCGAACATTCATCCCTGGCAAACTGCCTGAACCGTTCGGCCAACGCGCGATCCGAACGCTCTCCGGCCGGCAGTTGTTCGATCTCCGCTTCGTTTTCGACCATTCGCTAACCCGTCCTGATCGCTCACGCGTACCCACTTTCGTTCAATGGGTATGCATCAGGCCCTAATCGCCAACGCATCCACCGCCTTCACCCCTTGGCCTTCCGGCAAAACCATCAGCGGGTTGATATCCAACTCACCAAGCGAACCCTCCAGCTGCACCGCCATCTGCGAAACCCGAACCAGCGTATCCGCCAGCGCATCCACGTCCGCCGCCGGCGCGCCTCGGAACCCCCGCAGCAGCCGCGCCCCCTTCACCTCGTCAATCATCTCCAGCGCGTCATCCCGCGTAATCGGACAAAGCCGCAACGCCACATCCTGATAAACCTCCACCATCACGCCGCCCGTTCCAAACAGCAGGAACGGCCCCAACTGCTCGTCATAAGACACCCCCACAATCGTCTCCACGCCGCCGGAAACCATCTCCTGCACCACCACGCCGTCAACCCGCGCGCTGGCGTCATAAGCCCTGGCGTTGGCCGTAACCTCGCCGAAGGCCGCCCGCACCGCGTCGGCACTGTCCAGTCCCAGCCTGATCGCCCCGGCCTCCGTCTTGTGCAATATATCCGCCGAGTCCACCTTCATCGCCACTGGATAGCCAATCCGTTCCGCCGCCACAACGGCAGCCTCCGCATCCGCTGCAAGTTCCTCCCGCGTAGTCGGCGCCCCGAACGCCGCGATCAAACCCTTGCTTTCGTACTCCGAAAGTGCCCCGCCCTTTGCCAGAGCGCTGGCCGCATCAGCCTGCGCCGCCGTCAAATCCCCTGCGGTGGCGAACCCTCGCCGCAACCGCTCCTCCCGCCAGTCGTGGTAATCGTTCAGATAGCGTACCCCGGCCGCCAGTTTGTCCGGCACGTAGAACACCGGAATGCCTTCCCGCCGCAGTAGCGGCAATCCCGACTCCGCCCCTCGCGTCCCGGTCCACAGAAACGCCACCGCCTTGTCGCTCCCGTCCCGCTGCGCGATCACCTGCGTCGCCTGCGCGTCCGCCCCCGCCGACGCCACCACCAGCGTCCCCACCCCCTCGTCGTCGGCCATGAATGACATAATCGCCGGAAAGTCGTCGCTGTTCGCATACCCGGTCACGTCCGACGGGTTGGCCGCCCAGCCAAATCCCTTCAATATCCCGTTGATCCCGTCCCGCGCCCGATCCGAAAGCGGCGGCAGGTCCAACCCCGCCTGCCCGAACATATCCGCCGTCAAACTGCTGATCCCGCCCGAGTGCGAAACCACGGCAACTCCACGGTGCGGCGGCCTGGGACACCGCGCCAGCAAGTTCGACACCTGCAACAGGTCGTCATAGTCCTGCACCCGTATCACCCCATACTGCGCGAAAACCGCGTCATACCGCGCGTCCACCCCCGTCAGCGCCGCCGTATGCGACCCGGCCGCCCGCGAACCCAAATCCGACCGCCCAATCTTGATCAGCACAATCGGCTTCCCCCGCTCCGCCGCCAAACGCGCCACTTCCACAAACTTCCGCCCGTCCTTGAACCCTTCAATGAACCCGGCGATAACCCGCGTATCGTCGTCATCCAGCAGATACCGCGCAAAATCGCAGAAATCCAGGTCCGCCTCATTCCCCGTGGACACGATATAGGTGAACCCAATCCCCTCATCCACCGCCCGCGTCAAGAACGGCCCGAACGCCGACGCCCCGCTCTGGCACACCAGCCCAATCGGTCCGCTCAACCCGGCCGCGCCCCGCGACGCCGCACTGGCCCAGATGTCGTCCTTCAGATTCGCCAGCCCCAGGCAGTTCGGCCCGCTAACCCGCATCCCCGACTCCCGCGCAAACCGTCCCAGCTCATCCTGAAGCTGCCGCCGGTCCTCCACGCCCCGCTCGGCAAACCCCGCCGAAATCACAATCGCCGACTTCGCCCCCTTCTCATGGCTCTCCCGCAGCGTATCCAGCACCGCATGATAGGGCACCACCACGCCCACCACGTCCGGCGCCTCCGGCAACTCCGTAACCGACGGATAACACCGCACCCCCTGAACCTCTTCGTACCTCGGATTCACCGGATACACGTTCACCCCATTCCCCGAAGCCCCCATTACCGCCGCCAAAAACCGCCCCCCGTACTGCATCCGCGGCGTCGCCCCCACCACCGCAATCGACCGCGGGTTCAGCATCCGGTCAATCGAAGCCAGCTGTTCGTCAGTCCAGAACTCCATTGCATTACTCCAAGGTTGGCATGATGTCCGTCGTTTATCCATTCAGTTCGCCGGCTAACGCTTCGCGGTCGCGAAGCCGCGCCAGGGTTTCCCGGTAGTTGGCTTCCAGGCCCGTCCAGAATCCGGCCCTCACGCCGATTGCCTTTTCCAGCCCGGAGGCGGTCTCATCAGTAATCGGACGCTCTCCACGGATAATTTCAGCCACAGATTGCTCAGATACGCCGAGCGCACTGGCAAGTTCCTGGGTTGTCATCCCTCTGGCTTCCAATTCCTCTGCCAGGTTTTCGCCGGGCGGTATCGGCAAGTCCGAGAACCGGCGTGGGTTGTTAGTCGTCATAATCGATAATTGGCCGGTCCTCGACCCGCGTAAACTGTGCAGGCACAACGACGCGATGTTGTAAGCCTCCCGAAAGTCTTCAATCTGGTAAAGCTGGTTGATGCGGTCAATGTACCGACGCCCTACGACTGGCCCCCACTCTTGAATCGCTCTCTGCGATTCTTCGTAACATCTCGCCATGTAGTTCGTGCGAAAGATTACATCCATTCGGTCAGTCCTGCCCACCCATGCCAAACCGCCCCTACCCGTCTGGGCCGGTTCTTTTTGTGCCGGTGACCGTAGGCTCCCGGCACCACTGGTTGCGCAGGATCGCCAGTTCCTCGACGGCGCTGTCATCTAGGCCCAGCACTTCCGTCATCAGCCGGCGGTCAAGTTCCTGGCGCACTTCATCTCGCCATGCTTCATTAGCTGGCAGCATCGGTTTCTGGCAAAGGTCGTCGTAGATTTTGACGGCGGCTTGTAACTGGGCGGCCTTAAGTTTGGAGACGTCCAGGCTGGGAATGTTCGGGATGGCGGTCACAGTAGTTCCGCCCCGTCCAGTTTGTGAGCGGTTGCTATTCATCCAGTAGCACATAAGGCCCAATGTTCCATTGAGCCAAACGCACATGGTCTTCTCCAATTCCGGCGTTTGCATACGGAAGTTAGGCCAAGCCCGCCCGCCCGCCGTTTTCCGTTGAGTGAATACGGCGCAGGTTGGACTGGAGTTAAACCCGCATTCATTGCTGATATGCAAGTGGCTTGCCCGGCCCCAGATTACCTCGGCTTCGTCTTCTTCGCCCGGCTTGATTATGCCGTGGCTGTCCGGGGGTACTTCCAGACTCCGTTGATTTTTGCTGTCACGATTCCATAGGAAGGGCCACTCCGTCCCGCTGTTGGCCCCCATATGCTTGGTGAAAGGGCCGCGGTCTGGTTCCCGTGGGCCGCTGGCTACGTCTCTATGCAGAGGCCCCACACGGCCGATCTTCCCCATTCGCGTCATTTGGACAGGTACAGGGCTTTTGCGCTGGGGCAGGAGCAGTTTCCCCCGAGCCATTTCTTCGGCGACTTGAACCAGGTTCGTATTTGCAATGCGGACAGTTGTCCACTTCTCGGACGGATTGACTTTTTCCAGCCTGACACCAGCGATTGGATTATCGCCGATTCTAGCGTCTTCGTACATTCCCGGTTTAGTTAAATTGGCAATGATTTTTTTGATTGACTTGGCGGTTTCCTGAGCCGCCAATTTGTTGGCCGGGCGTTCCGCAAGATTGACGAAGTGCGCCAGATATTTGGGCTTCTCTCCAATGCTCAGACTTCGGGCGACAATTATTACTTCGGCCATATCCGTATCGGCTGAAAATGCCGAATCCTTCGCCGCGGCCTGTGCGATGCTGACCACTATGATGTCGTTATAATTTCGGGCTAGCAGTCCGCGCAACTTCAGCCAGCTTTTAGCCGATGGGCTGTCGCTCCCGCCCAGCATCGCGGACAGAGGCAGGATCAGCGCGATCTGTCCGCCGGGCTTCACCATATTATTTGCGATGGCAGTGAATTGGGTTCCAAGCCCGGCGTTGCCGTCGCTTATAGTGCCTCTCGACAGCCGCTTTACTTTATCCGACATCGCCTTCTGTTCCGCTTCCGTGGTGTTGAAGGCGGCGAAGGCCGGGTTCCCGGGCTTGGCGTGGTCGGCGGCGTGGTTGGTGGGCGTAGTGAACGGCGGGTTCATTATCACCAACGACTGACTCAACGGCGACATATCCACTTCGATGGCCCGGCGTTCCTGGGTTGCGCCCAACGCCATCTGCTGATTCAGCGGCAATACAGCTTGGCGCCTGGCAGTAGTGAGGTCAAGCAACTCCAGCGAGCCAATGTCCACGATGGGCTTGTTCTTCTTGTCGTATTCCCCGGTGCCGCCGAAGGGATACAGGACGTTGCGGGTCCCAGTGTAGCGTTGCCGCGGGGCCACCGATGACAGCAAGGATGAGGTGAGATGCACGGCGGCGGGCATTATGTCGCAGGCAGTGAGACTGTTCTCCATCATGTAGCCGTGTACGGCGTCGGGGTTGCCGCCGTGGTTGCGATGCAGATCTCGGGCCCTTTGGTAAGCGGCCAGCGCCAAGCCGCCGGAGCCGCAGGCATAGTCGGCGATGCGGTAGTTCTTCAGCGTTTCCGGGTCTGCCCAGTCCAGGTTATCTGGCACGGCCAGGTATGCCGCCAGCGTGGTGCTTTCCGGGCGGGTGTAGTAAGTAGCCAGAGTTTGGCGGTCGGCAATCAACCGCTGGAACACCGTGCCGGCTACGTCATTCTGCTTGATGGCGTCCTGTATGGCATTGGCGGTCTGCGCCATCCGGTCCAGCAGCCGAGCAGCGATGGTGGGCGGGATGATCAACAGCAGCTTTTTGGAGATGTGGAATATCGGCCAGTAGTTGATGGACAGGATGTTGTCCCACTCGGCGATTACGTCGTCGGGATGCAGGCCACCGGTGGCCTCGCGGACTTGTCCCAGGCTTTTGATGGTACGAGTCTCGTGCGCCCCTTCAACTCCCGCTTCGGCGGAGAAACCGGCCAGGTTCTGCTGAAAGGCTAGCGCGTTTATCAGCATTGCGGCGGTCATTTTGGCCGTTTGTTCCCGGGCGTTCTGGTCGGCCCTCTCCTGTTCCAATTCCACTTTCGTGGCGGGTGGCTGGGCGGGATAGGCTGGCCACTGTTGGCGCAGTTCGGTTCCGATGGCCTCACCGATGCTGGTATGACGGGCGCAGCCCTGTATCAGGATGGCAGCATCGGCAATACCATTCTCAAAAACCTCGGTGGCCTGATTAATCGCGTCTTGCGGTTCCGCAGCCGGCCGGATGAAGTCCACCAGATCGCGGATATTGCCTTTGATGTAGCCGGATTGAGGAAAACGGGTGTGTTCCTTTTCGTTGCCTTGATAGACGGCGTACTCGATTTCGTGGCCCTTTTCCAGCATCCGCTGGGCGTCGTCGCCGGTGGCGCACTGATGCAGTTCGTCCGTGGCGCGGATGGCTATTACTGAACTGACCCTCCCCGCGGCATCGGCCACTGCCGGATCGAGTTCGCGCCCAATGCTTTTCATACAGTCGTCAGCCACGGTCGCCGCGGGTGGATACTCGGTTTCCAGTACAATGGGCGGGCCGTCGTCACGGGTAATCAGTATGTCAGGCTTGGTTTTCGGCCCTCTCAGAGCTCCGCGAAGCTCCTCACGGGCCAGCCATCCGGCCGAGCTGGTAATCTTGTTGATGACGCTGGCGATGCGCCCATTCAGTTGGGGTTCTTCCAACATCGCCCTACCTCAAATAATCATCGGTTTCGCCATAAAACAGCAGCGTGTCGTGAACCGGCTGTACCGCACGATTACTCCTGGTTCCTGGAAATACTGATTGCTGCCACCCACTCCAGCCAAATTCCTCGGGTTCTGCAGTTCGTCAAATGGACAACCTACGCGCCTGCCGTCATCAGGATGCAACCTGGTGACGGTAGCGCCGGTGTCAACCAGAAAATCGATACGCCCGCTAAGGCCGAAGCGAGGGACAATCAGGCGGGCGCTAACTCTCGGACGCTCCCGGGTATCGAACCAGCCAGCAATCATAGAATCCAGATTTCCGGCTCAGAGCTAAGGAACTCTACAACGCAAGGTTCCCGCTCCAGCCCCCGCCGGTCCAACTCCTCAAAGACCCCATCCAGAGTTTCGGACGCCACGATGGTGTCCTCCGCTGCAAGGGCGACATACTGGTCTGGGTATTTCTCGGTCAGTTCTTCCCGTTGGCGGTCAAACAGCTCACACCGTTCTCCATACCAACGGAGTCCCTCTCGGATGCTTTCCTCTCCGCCGAGACTTTCAATCAATTCTTCCCGTTCCTGCCCCGTAATCTCCCTTGCCAAAGCCATGTTTCCCCCTTGTTCCACTGGATGACTTTGCGCCATTCCACCGCATCACGTCTCCCCCGACCCCCGCGCGTCCGCCCGCCAGTCGTCCGGACTCGGCCCCCGGTCAATCAGCACGTCCACCACCGCCGGCCGTCCCGACGCTCGCGCCTCGCGCAGCGCGTCTCCCAGGTCCCGCGAGTCCGCCACCTGCACGCCAAAGCACCCGAACCCCCGCGCCACCGCCGAGTTGTCCGTCTCCGCGAACTCCGACGCGATGTACTGCCCCGGCGCCTGGTGGTGCCGCACCATCCCCAGCGCGCCGTCGTTGAACACCACGCACACGATGGGCAGGTTGTACTGCATCGCCGTGGACAGCGCGTTCACCGTCATCATGTACCCGCCGTCCCCCGTGACGCCCACCACCTGCCGGTCGGGATACGCGATCTGCAATCCCACCGACGCCGGCAGTCCCCAGCCCATGCCGGCGGTGCCGCCCGGGCAGAAGAACGTATGCGCCTGCTGCGACTGGAACAGGTGCGCCATCCACGTCCGGTTGTTCCCCGCGTCCAGCGCATAGACCGTATCCTTCGGCATCGTCTCCTGGAGCACTCGCACCAGCCGCTGCGGCAGCACCGGCGACGAGTCAGTATGCAGCCCGGCGTCCTCGTAAAACCCCGCGTCCGTCTTCCGTCCCGCCAGCGCCCCGGCCCACTCGCTCCGGTTCCCCGTCGTCGATGCCGACGCCTCCGCCGACGCCTCCACTAGCTGACCCAGGATACTCCCCGCGTCCCCAATCAGCCCCAACTCCACCGGGAACGTCCATCCGGCATTTCGGTCGTCAATATCAATCTGAATAATCCGCTGCCCCCTCGGGTTGAACACCGTGGGCCGCTCCCGCACCGTGTCCTGGGGGCTGAGCTTCGCCCCCACGATCACCACCGTGTCGGCATCGCCCACCGCCCGGTTCGCCGCCTCCTGCCCGTAGATGCCCACCATCCCCAACGCCAGCGGATGCGTCTCCGCGATGGCCGACTTCCCCTTGTAGCTCGTCGCCACCGGCGCGTTCCACTGCTCCGCCAGCTGCTGCAGCGCATCGTGCGCCCCCGCCATGTGGACCCCGTTGCCCGCCACGATCACCGGACGCCGCGACTGCGACAGTATCTCCACCGCCTTCTCGATGTCCGCCGGCGCCGCCTGCGGCTTGGCCGTGTTCAGGTATCCCGCTGTGTCATGTATGAACGGCGGCGACTCCAGGTCAACCTCACCCCCAATCGACGCCGTCCGCATCAGCAGGCACGTCGGCCCCGGCCGCCCGCTCATCGCGTGCTTGATGGCCAATTGCGCTCCTAGCGCGGCCTCCTTGGGCGACGTCGCCAGCGTCGTGTACTTCGTCATCGACCGGAAGATGTTGTGCAGGTCGATGCTCCCGTACTCGCCGGCCCCCGACTGGTTCGCCGGATGCTGGCCCACGCCGCCGTCCGACGTATCCGTCAGCACCAGCATCGGGCTGGACGACAGCATCGCCTCCATAATCCCGAACGATGCGTTCGACCCCATGAACAGCCCCTGCCCCATAATCACCGCCGGCTTCCCCGTCGCCCGCGCGTAGGCGTCGGCCATGATCGCCGCCGTCTGCTCGTGCCGCGTCAGGTACGTGTTGATCGCCGGTTCCTTCCCCACCAGCTGCGTGAAAATCTGCCCCGTCCCGCCCCCCGGTATCCCAAACACCGCATCAATCCCAGCCTCCGCCAAAAACTGCACAATCAACTCATTAGCCTGCGGCATAACAATTCTCCTATCTTTCCCCGCTCATCCTGAGCTTGTCGAAGGATCACGTTCAGCCCGTCGAACCATCACCCTGAGTAGTGCTTCTGTCATTGCGAGCGAAGCGTAGCAATCTCGTAGCAACTGCGCCGATGATACCCACACCCCGCCGGCCGGTCAACAAACCGCTGCCGTTCATGGTGAGCCTCCCGAACCGCGCCAACACTGACAGCTAGCCCGTTGACCATACAACGGCATCCCCTTGTATCATATCCGCAACCCGAACCGTAGCGTGCCAACGCGGAGTGCAAAATGACCGGCCAGCAGCCCCGCCACAGCGAACCCAGCGCCAATAATGAACTCGGCGACTTGCTACGCGGAATGCTGTTCGGCTGCCAAATCCGCTCCGAAAATACCCAACTGGTTGTCGGGAACCCCAGCCTGCAACTGGACAATCTGATTACCGCTCCCGACCGCGCCCCCGTGGTGGTCGAGGCCGAATACGAGGCCGTGGGCACCGCGGAAGGCGACGCCGCTGGACGTCTTGGCCTGTCAGTAGTGAACGAAAGCCACTCCATAGAAGCCGCCATCGCCTTGCGCTATCCCGACTCCGTCCGTTTCGCGGATGACCTACGCACTGCTCTGAACAACGCCCGCCTTTCCTACGCCGTCCTGTATGACGATGGCAGCCGATTCCCCGAAGCCGGCTGGCTGGAAGGCCGCGTTACCGACCTGGCCGACCTGGTCAGTCTCATTTCCGTTCCCCAACGAGCCGTGGCTGCTGCCACCGCGATCTTGGAAGAAGGTATCGAGCGCGCCGTGTGGGTGCTGAATAATATGCACCAACTTCGCCCGGACACTATGCCCATCATCGCCAGGCTCTTGGGTATGCCCGACGTCCCCCAAACCCGCCGCATGGCCTGCGCCATCGTCGCCAACGCCCTGGTCTTCCACGAGCGGCTGTCCGGCTCACATGACATTCCGCCTTTGCGCATCGTTTGCGGCGATGATGCCCGCAATCCTTTCGGCGACACCCTGGATACCTGGGGCGAAATACTTAGGGTCAACTATTGGGCAATTTTCTCCATTGCCAAAGACATCATGGAACACATCCCGTCCGGCTACGGTTGGCCCGTTATGCGACTCTTACGCGACACCGCTCTCGAAGTCATTGAGACCGGCGCCAGCATCGCCCACGACCTTACCGGGCGCATCTTCCAACGGCTCATCGCCGACCGCAAGTATCTGGCCACCTTCTACACTCTCCCAGCCTCCGCGTTGCTGCTGGCTCGCCTGGCCGTCGGCAAACTCCAACCCGTCATTCCTGCCGCCAATGCCATTCCCACCACCGTCATCCCTCCCGCCACCGTCATCCCTCCCGCCACCGTCATTCCGGCGGAAGCCGGAATCCAGACTTCCCCTGGGCGGGGCCTTTTCGACTGGTCCGACGCCGACGCCATCGGCAAACTACGGGTTGGCGATTTCGCCTGTGGCACCGGCGCCCTGCTGTCCGCGACCTACCAGCAAATCGCCGGTCGGCACGAGCGCGCCGGCGGCGACCCTACGGCGCTGCATCCGGTAATGCTGGAAGAAATGCTGTATGGGTGCGACGTGATGCCGTCAGCCATCCACATTACCGGCTCCACCCTGTCCGGTATCGCGCCGTCGGTCCAATTTGACAACTCCCGCCTCTACACCCTGGCCTATGGCCGGCAGCAGGATGGCAGCGTGGCAATCGGCTCCCTGGAATTGCTCCAATCCTCGGCGGCATTGACCTTGTTCAACACCAGCGACCCGGCTATGCGCACTGGCAGCGTCGGCGAGGAAACCGCCGCTCAGATTGTCGCCGACGTCCCCGACGGCGGCTTCGACCTGGTGATAATGAACCCGCCCTTTACCAGCAACACCAAGCACCGCGACGCCGAGGGCAACGTCCAGAACGCCGCCTTTGCCGCTTTCGGCGCATCGGTGGACGACCAGGACGACATGGCATCCCGCCTGACCCGCTTGGCCCGCAATTCCCACTATCACGGCCACGCCGGACTGGGTTCGGCCTTTGCCTCCATCGCCGACAAAAAACTCCGACCCGGCGGCGTCCTGGCTTTGGTATTGCCCTTCACTGCCGTCAACGGCGCGTCGTGGGCTAAGTTCAGGCAGATGCTCGCTGCGCGATACACTGACATCACCATCGTCAGCACTACCGCTGATGGCAGCGATATGTCGTTTTCATCGGATACTGGCATTGCCGAGTGCTTGGTTATCGGCAGACGAGCATCAAAGGATGACCCGCCCACGGGGCGAGCGCAGTTCGTATCTTTGCGCCGCCGACCCCAAAGTTTCGCGGAGGCGCAGGAAACAGCCGATGCTATCCGGTCCGCTATCGAATTGCGGCAGTTGGAAGATGGACCTTATGGAGGCATACCAATTCGTTGCGGAACCGCTCCAATCGGCGAGATCCTGCACGCTCCGGTAGATCAACCTGAAAATGGTTGGGGCACGGCGCGTATCGCGGATGCCAGCGTCGCGCAAGTAGCGCACTCCCTGGCCGCCGGCCGGTTGTGGATGCCGGCCGAGCCTCAGCCACTGCAACTGTCGATCACTAGGCTGGGGGAAATCGCGGAACTCGGTGTTCATGACTCAATGCTCACAATGGCAACCCACAATGGGCCTTTCGTCAAAGAGGTTCCCAGCCCGACATCCATCTACCCGTCTCTCTACAATCACAACGCAACCAGGGAGACGAAGCTGGTCTGCGAACCCGATTCGCAACTGCGAGTGAAGCCAGGAATGGAATCGCGGGCTGCCGAACTCTGGGCTACCGCCAGCCATGCCCACATCAACCGCGATTTTCGTCTGAACTCTCAGCCGTTGGCGGTAGCTTTCACCGACCGTTCGTCCATTGGTGGGAGGGCATGGCCTAACGTGACTTTTGCAGAAACGGCGTTTGACTACGCATTCGCGATATGGGGAAACAGCACATTAGGCTTGTTGTCCTATTGGTGGAACTCCAGTCGTCAACAAAGCGGACGAGGCGTAATGACCCGCCAATTAATACCATTACTGCCCCTGCTGGATTTTCGCACCCTCACCGACGCTCAACTCGCCACCGCCGGATCCATCTTCAACGACTTCCGCAATCTGGACCTCCAACCCGCCTACCTTGCCGACGCCGACCCCAGCCGTGCCATCCTCGACCGCCGCGTCCTCTGTGACCTCCTCGGCTTCAACGAAGACACCTACCGCGCTGTCCGCCGTCTCGCCGCCATGTGGTGCGCCGAACCCTCCGTCCACGGCGGCAAAGCCCGCCCCAGTTCCGCCACTTTCGTAGCCTGACCGGTTCGCCCTTGGTTGAACGCGATGGGCAGCCGGCGTCGCCTCAATCCCCAAAATCCCTCCAATCCCCAAAATCCTGCTTCTGACGAACTGACACCTGCTCCCTGCGCCCACCGTGCCAGAACATATATCCTAAATTTGTCTAGGCAAAACAGCTGTTTCAATCTCGATCTCAGAAGGCAGGATTTCACTTCGACGGCCAACCCCGTCAGTTTCAAAATCGCAACCGGTCGCACTCGGCAAGGCTCAGTTAGACCCGACCACCTCAATCGGATTGCCGGCTCGACCACCGGGACTGTCCGTGCCCGCGCGCAAGTGCGCCTTTGGCGCGCTGAGTACACGAAAAAGTAGGGAAAAATAGTTGCGTACCCCAACCGGCCGTATGCTGACAACGAAGTGCTGCTGCTGCAAAGTCCGCCTCTGGCGGGCCAAGTCTGCCCCCGGCGGGCCAAGTCCGCCTCTGGCGGGAAATCCTGCCTTCAACGCCAATCAAAAATCCCGCTCATGGTGAGCCTGTCGAACCATCACCCCGAGCCTGTCGAACCACCACCCCGAGCCCACCGAAGGACCAACCGCCACAGCCAAAAGGAGCAACCGCCATCGGAACCGTAGCCCGCCACCAAGCCCGCAGCCATCATTACCTCAACCTCTCCTTCCTCCACCTCTCCTTCGGCAGTTACGACTTGGCCTGCGACACGTTGCGCCGTGCCGCCACCCACGCCGTCACTGCCGCCGCCGTCCATTGGGATCTTCCCCACCAGAGCCGTCGCCAGCTCGAATCGGCCCTGATGAACGCCATGTACATGTGCGCTCGTTCGTGGGCGCCCCACCGGCGTACCCTCCAGAAGGTCCACTACGTTACCCACGCGGTGCTCGCATCCCGCGCCCCTCTCTACGCCCGTCAGATCGCCGTCAACCTCTGCCGCCGCGTTCGCCACCTCGTCACCGACCTCGAACGCGCCATAGCATCCGACCCCGATCCCCCCGCTCGACGCCGCCGCGCCTTTACCCAAACCTCCTAACATCCCCATAACCCCGGCCGTCATCCGTAGGGGCGAATAATCATTCGCCCCCGTACCCCACGCCAAAACGTCGCGCCGACCATCCCCAACAACCCAAACGGCTACCCCACCCCCATAACCCCACGGTTGACCCCCGCCCCCACGCTGCCCTATCATCCCGGCAAACACGACCGTCCCGCCCGTAGGGGCGACCCATGGGTCGCCCTTGCTTGAGGGCAAAACCCACCCACCAAGCAGAGGTGCAGCCATGCGTGGAGCCGAAGCCGTTATCAAAGCCCTCGAACAGGAAGGAATACGTTACATAACCGGATTCTCCGGCGGCGGCCTGGCTCCCCTCTGGGGTCCCCTCCGCGGCTCCAGCATCCGCCCCTTCGCCGCCCGCCACGAACGTCTCGGCGTTGAGATCGCCGACGGCTACGCCCGCGCCACCGGCGAGGTCGGTGTGGCCATGACCGGCACCGGCCCCGGCGCCACCAACTGCCTCACCGCCATCGCCGGCTGCTACGCCGACAACATCCCCGTGCTGCTCCTCATGGGCCAGCACCCCGCCCGCAACCTCGGCCAGGAGTGGCAGCAGGAGGTCTCCGCCAGCATCTTCGACGGCCTCTGCAAGTGGCGCGGCTCCTTCACCCGCGTCCAGGACATCCCCCAGGTCATGCGCCGCGCCTTCACCGCTCTGCGCTCCGGTTCCCCCGGCCCGGTCGTCCTCGAAATGCACCAGGACGTCCTCACCGCCGAGGCCGACGACGCCCTCCTCGCCTACACCCCGGTCGGCACCCCCGGCAAGGCCGGCCCCTCCGACGCCGACGTCCAGCGCGCCGCCGATATGCTGGTCAACGCCAGCCTGCCCGTCCTCAACGCCGGTGGCGGCGCCATGGCCGCCGGCGCCGCCGAAGAGGTCATGGAGCTTGCCGAAATGCTCTCCATGCCCGTCGCCACCACCATCATGGGCAAGGGCATCTTCCCCGAAAATCACCCCCTCTCCCTCGGCGGCGGCGTCTATCCCCGCAGCCGCTACGCCTCCGGCGCGGCCCTCCAGATCAACCGCAAGGCCGACGTGGTTCTTGCCGTCGGCAACTCCTTCCGCCAGCCCAACGGCACCGACGGTCGCCCCATTCCCGAGGGCGTCCAGATCATCCACGTCAACGCCGACGCCGCCGACCTCAACAAGACCTACCAGGTTGACCTCCCCATCCTCGCCGACGCCAAGCTGGCCCTCCGCGCCATCATCGACGCCGTCCGCCAGCGCCTCGGCCCCAACGGTGGCGGCATCAAGCAGGAAATCGTGGACGAAATCCGCGCCTGCCACGAGAAACACGAGATGGAGTGGATGCCACGGTTCCGCGACTCGGAGACGCCCACCAACGGCTACCGCGTCGTCCACGAGCTCCAGCAGCTCATCGACCCCGACCGCACCATCGCCCTCCACGACGCCGGCGGCAGCCGCGGCTACGTGGTCCCCTTCTGGCAGACCACCCGCCCCCGCAACTTCGTCGCCATGGGCGGCATGGCGGCCATGGGCTGGTCCGTCGGCGCCGCCATCGGCACCAAGCTCGGCCGGCCTGACCACCTCGTCTGCCATGTCCTCGGCGACGCCTCCTTCGGCATGACCGGCATGGAGCTGGAGACCGCCGCCCGCATGGGCCTGCCCATCCTCACCGTCGTCATCAACAACGGCGGCATCGGCGGCGGCATGATGGGCATGGAGGATCCCAACGGCACGCCCCCGGAAATGGCCGTCCTCGGCGGCAATTTCAGCGTCGTCGCCGACGGCCTCGGCTGCCACTCCGAGCGCGTCGAGCACCCCGAGGACATTCGCCCCGCCTTCCAGCGCGCCATCAGCGCCACCGAACAGGGCCAGTCCGCCCTCGTCGAAGTCATGATCCGCCCCCTCCCCACCCCCGAACTCCCCGACGACTGGTCCCTGTAAACCAGAGAGCACCACGTAGGGGCGAATAATCATTCGCCCCCGCCCAAATCGACCAACGTAGGGGCGGGTTTAAAACCCGCCCTTACCTATAATCCGAAACCACCATCGCCGGAGGGAACACCATGCAATCCATAACCATCGACCGCGCCAAACGCCTCAAAGAGGAACCCAATCTCGGCCACAACCGCTGGCACCCCGACATTCCTCCAATCGTGGAAGTTGACCCCGGCGAAGAAGTCGTCCTCGAAACCCGCGACGCCTCCGACTCCCAGATCCAGCCCGGCATGACCTCCAACGACCTGGCCGGCCTCGATGCCAAGGTCGCCCACCCGCTAACCGGCCCGGTGTACGTCAAAGGCGCCGAACCCGGCGACCTCCTGGAAATCGAGTACCTTGACATAATCGCCCAGCCCGGCGGCTGGACCCGCAACCGCCCCGGCGCCGGCTTCCTCCGCGACGTGTTCACCGACCCCTACCTGGTCCATTGGGACATCGCCGACGGCTGGGCCACCTCGGCGCAGATACCGGGCGTCCGCATCCCCGACGGCTCCTTCATGGGCACCGCCGGCCTCGCCCCGTCCCACGCCCAGGTGGCCGCCTGGGCCGCCCGTGAAGCCGATTGGGTCAGCCGTGGCGGCCAGGCCGCGCCCCCGGATCCGGAGGACGCCGTGCCGGCCGGCGGTCAAATCGCCAACGAGGGCCTGCGCACCCTCCCACCCCGCGAAAACTGCGGCAACGTGGACGCCAAGCAATTAACCACTGGGTCCCGCCTCTTCATCCCGGTGGCCGTGCCCGGCGGCCTCTATTCCGCCGGCGACGGACACTTCGCCCAGGGCGACGGCGAGGTCTGCATCACCGCCATCGAGATGGGCGCTACCTGTGCCATCCGCTTCGCCATCCACAAAGGCGAGGCCGACCGGCATAACATAACCTTCCCACGTTACTCCCACCCCGGCTACTTCCTGCCGCCCGAATGGGCCGCCCCCCGCAACTTCATCGCCACCATCGGCTACCCTATCCGCGCCGACGGATCTCAGGAAGGCGAGGATAGCCTCTCCCTGGCCGCGCGCAACGCGCTCCTCAACATGATCTCCCTCCTCCAGGAACGGGGCTGGGCGGCGGAGCAAGCCTACATAATTTGCAGCGTGGCCGTGGACCTCCGCGTCAGTAACATCGTGGACCTGCCCAACGTCACCGTCTCGGCATTTCTGCCTGAAGACATCTTTCATGTCTGACCGCCGTTTGATGCCGTGCACCGTGCCTTCGGACACATCCAAAGCCGCCGCCACCTGTGGTGATCCAGCCGGCCTACGTGGCGGGCGTATCCACCTGGCGGGTAGATGATCTGATCAAGTTCCTGGGCTGCGATGGCATTTCGAAAAGCCAGGTGTCACCCATCTGCCGGGACCTGGACCAGGTAGTGGTCCGGCCAGCCCAGGATAACCGTCGGTTTCTCAACGCCGTATTCTGGGTTATGCCCACCGGTGCGCCCCCGTATCAGGTACGGGGCAGGCTCTGGCAGGACCTGCCGCCGGATTATGGTCCGCCAAAGGCGGAGAAGAACACCCGCCGCCGCTACCCCCGTTGGCGGGACAGCGGCGCGTGGGCCGAACTGCTGGAAGCCGTTCGACGACCCCGACTTTGAGTGGCTGATGATTGACATCCAGTTCCACACCCCAATCTGCGCACCATCTTCAGCACGTTGTGGGCCAACGCCGCCATATACCCTTCGCAATCTACTTTCCACAAACCCCGCAGTCGATGGTTTTTCTCCCGCCGATACGCCGCCGTGCTATTGCGCTGCTGCGCCAGGAGCATCCAGGGGTGATACATGCTGAGGGCCACGTACCGGCGTTTTTGGTTGCCCGGAAGGCATTGCTCCTTTACCGGGCATCTTTCACAATCCCGCCGACGGGCAACGTACTGGTAGGCGCGGTCTCGCTTCATCCATCAGCTTCGATACAACACCTTGACACCTGACTGATCGGCAGTTGCTCCAATAGCTCCGGCATCGCCTTCCATTCGGCCTGGGAAGAATGAGTGACTCTTCTGGCCAGAATGAAACCTCCCCGGTCAACGACAATATTCTCCTCATAGCTCAGGAAGGCTGGGCCCGGTCTGGAGTTGCGCCACCGGGCATCGGTGTCAACGGCACTGAGGGGCAATTTGCCGTTGGGATCCTGAAAATATCGGACTTCCTCATGCTCCATACCGTCCTCGTCCACCGTCGACTGAGGCAGCAGGAACAACCTGTTTACTTCAATGCCCTGTTCAAGGATGCGATGTTGTACAGCGAACAGATCAGCAACGCCCTGACCATAACCTCAGGATGGATCGCCGGCCTGCCGAAGTCGGGACAGTAGTACTCTTCCAACAGCTCCACCAACTTGGCGAAGTCCAGGTATTTGTCGATCATTATCAGCAGGTGGTTTGGTTCGATGAAATCCCGCAGCTTTTGGTGGTGAACTGGAACAGGGTGGAATCGCGGCGACTACGGTCCAGTGGCTCGATCATCGGCTTCCTCGGCAACAACGGACTGCCCGGCATTGTAGCCCAGCTTGTCGCTGAACTCCGCGATCAAACCTACTTTTTCAACAGACCGTTCTCTCCGCCCTTTACACCAACTTTAGCAATTTGTCTGTCGCACCTCCGCGGAGTGGCCGCGAATGGTACCATCACCATCGGGTGGGTCAATTCGATTTCGGCGATTCTGCACACTTTAATATCGGCGGTCACACACCACTTACCCACCAACACTCATCCACGGTTGCTGGCCGACCGTGGTTTCAGTCGCCAGCCTGATCCGTTTGTGCGGCAAATGCCCTGCCGCACTGGCTACCCCGTGGATCAGTTAGTATGCCTTCAGGGACGACGTGGTGGTCCAGAATGCCCACAATTGTGGCCGCCTGCGCGAGTATCCTCTGCGCAAAGGCCCGATCGTATTCCGGCCCCAAACTCTCTATCGCGCCAACCGTGCCGGTGGGGATCAACCTGGTCTTGAACTGGACCCACGAGCATTGCGAGCCCTGGTATCTGGCCACCTCGCTGGCCGATCCTCGCCATGCGGTGCCGATGTATCGCCGCAGGATGCAGTCAGAACAGTACTTCAAGGATGCAGACAGCGTTTCGGGCTGAGCCAGACACCGTACCACCGCCTACCACCTGCAACACTGGCCAGCAGCGAGCCTGCTGGCCAGTTGCCTGCTGGTTTTTGTTGGGACTATAAGCACGGCAACCTTCCGACGCGAAGTGTGATACCGTGGCAAGCGGGGCATCATCCACCCGGGCTGCGAATACTATCTCGCCGCTCCCAACCCACCCCATGCTCTTTGCCTCATCCCGTCTTAAAACCGGGTATGCGCGAGCGCGTCAGGCCCCTTGAAAGTCCGCTGCGGCAGTGCATCTCACATTATACGAAAGGTTGAACTGGGGTACGATGCTCACCGGTCATCCTGTCATCCTGAGCATAACGTCAGCCGGCCCATTTCCGACCACCCATTTGCAGTGCTTACATAACGTTACCTTCGCGGGCGGCTAGGTCGTTAACGCACAGCGCCGGCACTCAATGGAGCGCCCCGGCCATATGCCACCGGCCGGGGCGTTCCTCTGTCCGTAACGTTCGCCACGGACTGACGCGTCGGCATTCCAGCTCGCCATCGGCCTGCCTGGGCGTCGTACTGCGCCGAGGATGACAAAAAGCCATCCAAGCGTAGTTTCCCTCAATTGGAATAGTCGGTCCGCTTGACCTCCAGCACTTCGCCTGGCGCGAGGGCTACGCGCCGCACGTTGATGCCCATCTTCAACATCCAGTAGCCCAGCGTAGCCTTGCTCACTCCCAAGGTGTCCGCGGTGGCCGTCATGCCCTGGTCGTTAACCAACTCGGGCAGGAGACGTTCCAGCGGCCTATCGAATTCCTTTTCTACGCGCAACATCAATTTGGTTTTGCGTGCCAAAGTGCACCTCCAGGGTGTACCGAGTTGCCGTACACCGCACTGCAAATGGAACCGAACTCCATCGCGTGCGTTACCGGGCAGAACCTACGCTACACTAACCTCGGCTTTTATGATTGTCAAGTCGTGACCAAAAACCATCCTAAAATATTTTTATATTTTTTTAGAACAGCCCTGGTCACGTGCTTATTTTGCCATATCAGCTAGGCATCCTCTAGGGATGCCGGCACCGATTTTGCGGAATTTTCACCGATTTGAGGCCGGCAGGTCCCTTGCCCAATTTCTACGGCCTGGGCGCCGCCAGGAAGTCACATGATCCTCTGCGACTCCCGGCCCGAGCTGATGGAAATTTCTGGCCGCCGTAACGAAGATTTGCTACATGAGCGAGTGTAATGCGTAGGACCCCTGTGTCCGGCCCCAACCCGAAAGCTTTCGGAGCCCAAACCGTGCATTACATGTCACTACATCCATCGATTAGAGATTTCAGGGCTGCTCCACACCCCAATAAATGTAACGCATCGCTCGATGCTCAGTCTATGACAATTCGATGTGCGGAAGGCTACGCTCAAACTCAGCGTGTACTGATTGCTGCATGCATAGATGTAATAAGCTTTTGACAGCATGTAATTACATTAGTTGCACCTTTGTGCATCTGCCAAGACCGCCATGCATTACGTGGATTGTAAAAATGCAATTAAGATCTGACCGCACCTCCACAAGCCCAATGCCAACACGTTGCCGTCGATTACACATGCGAAGAGAGCCTGGGGGCCAACGAGGGAGGCAGCGGAAACAGGACCGTGATCCTTTTGCCCTGCACAGCGGAGCCGTGTTCCTCAACGTGGAATGAATGTCGTAAAACACCCGCGACCAATCCAGTTGACAGTGAGAGTCCTCTTGCCTAACCTCTCCAGCACTCCTAATCTACTTCCACCCAGGTCTAACCCGGAGCTTGGCCTTGAACATGCCCACTCTGCGCGACGTTTATCGCGCCCGCGCCACCATCAACCCCTACGTCCAGGGCACCCCGCTAACTTACTCAGCAGGCTTGAGCGCCGCGCTGGACGCCGAGGTTTACCTCAAGCATGAAGAACATTTGCCGCTGGGAGCGTTCAAGGCTCGCGGGGGACTCAACCTATTAGCCAGCATGTCTCGACAGGAGCTAGACCGAGGCGTGATCACCGCCAGCAGCGGGAATCACGGCCAGTCCATTGCCAGCGCGTGTCGGACCTTCGGCGCCCGTGCCATAATCGGATTGCCCGTCGATGCAAACCCCAACAAAGTAGCTTCAATGGAAGCGCTGGGCGCCGAATTGATTTTCCACGGCGCAAACTTCGACGAAGCCCGGCGCTATTGCGAGCGCCTCGCAGCTGAGGAGGGCTACCGCTACGTCCATCCGGTCAACGAACCGGAACTCATCGCCGGAGTTGCCACCGCCAGCCTGGAAATCATCGAAGACCTGCCCGACGTGGAGGTGATGCTGCTGCCCATCGGCGGTGGAAGCGGAGTATCGGGAGCTTGCATCGTCGCCCAAGCCCTAAACCCGGAAATAAAGGTGGTTGCGGTACAATCCGAGGCCGCGCCAGCTGCTTATCTCTCATGGGAACAGGGCCAACTGGTGCAAGCGCCGATGCAAACCTGGGTGGAAGGCACCGCCACCGCCGAAGGCTACGAACTACCGCAGCAAATCATGCGCCACCGGCTGCACGATTTCGTCCTGGTTAGCGAGGACGACATACGGCGCGCGGTGGCGATGCTGGTGGAAAAAGCCCACACCCTGGCGGAAGGGGCCGGCGCTACCGCACTGGCGGGGGCTGTCCGCCATCCGGACCTGGTCCGCGGCAAAAAAGTGTCAATCACAGTATCCGGAGGCAACATAACGTTAGCCCAGTTGCGTGATTGCATTAGCCTCTATCTGGATACCTGACCCCGGTCTTCCAGAAAACGGGCCAATTCGTCGCGGCGGAATTCCGGCAGGTCCCGTTCGCCGCTTCGGTCAATCATCCACAGACCGTCTTCTTGTTCCATCATCTGGCCTATTTCCCACCCACTGACGCCGATGCGGTCCAAAGCCCGCAATGCGCCAGGAGCTTCAGATGCCGGGAGCGTGGCAATCAACGCGCCGGAACCCAAAAGGCCCAAAGGGTCGATGGCTAAAGCCTGGCAGATCGCCGCGCACTCCGGCAACAGCGGTACGCTCTCCGCTTCCACTACCAAGCCCAACTTTGATGCCGTGGCGACCTCGCGCAACGCCGTTATCAACCCTCCCTCGGTCACATCGTGCAGGCTGTGTACAGCTCCCGTTTCGCAGAGCGCTCGTGCCGCTGCAACTACGCTTATTCCCGGTTCATCCAAGTACCCGGTCGCACCAGTGATAATCTCTGATTCCACACCCGCATAGCTCAACGCGTCGCCAAATTCCCTGGCGAGTATAGCCGTTCCCTCAATGGCAATGCCGGAGGTAACTATGATGCTATCACCATCTTGGGCACCCCCCGTCAGCACCATCTGCCCACGGTTCTCCAATTCGCCGAGCATCGTCCCGGCCACCACTGGTCGGGGCAAATCATCCGTAACTTCGGTATGACCCCCGATCACGGTGACGCCCAGTCCCTGGCAGGCGGCCGCGATGTCTTCGAAAATGGCTCGGACGTCTTCGGGCGTGGCGCTCGGCGGCATCAGGATGGTGGGCAAAAACCAACGGGGGTTAGCCCCAGAGCACGCTACATCATTTGCGTTAACCTGTACCGAGTACCAGCCAATGCGGTCGGTGGCGAACGTGATGGGGTCCGATTTGGCGACCAGCAACCGGTCTCTCATGTCGACTACAGCACAGTCTTCTCCGATCCCTGGCCCCAGCAACACACGCGGGTCGACCGTAGGCAAGCTCGATAGCAATTCCGTGAGCAACTCCGGCGGTAATTTTCCAGTTTCCAATTGAAAGACGTCCTAATCAAACATTTCAACTCTAGTTTAGCAAAACGGTGGTGTTGCTTCTGTGCATCAAGCGGATGGCCAGCGGTCATCTATTTGTTGGAATGGGCACTCCGGTTGCAAGCGGCAGGGTATCTGATATAATCCTCGGCACGGGTGACAAAACCCGGCCGCGATATCGGCGCATTCGTCTAGCGGCCCAGGACACCGCCCTCTCAAGGCGGAGATCAGGGGTTCGAATCCCCTATGCGCCACCATGGACATTAGGGCCGACGCCATTTTGATGCCGTCGGCTGTTCTTTTGTTACCACGCTGCGATTGCCTATGCCGGAGCCGACCACATTGCTGGCGTTGGCGCTGGTGCTGGCGTCCGCTTTTGCTCATGCCACTTGGAACCTGCTCCTGAAGCGGGCTCAGCGGCAGGAGGTGTTCGTGTGGTGGCTGTCCGCTTTTGCCGTAATCGGAGCGGCCCCCATCGCGATTTTGCTGGTCCTGCTGACTGATTTCGAACCAGTCGGTTGGTGGTACGTCATTGCCACATCTTTAGTCCACATTTGCTACTTCCTATTTTTGGGTCGCAGCCTCGCCCGGGCCGACCTTTCACTCGCCTATCCGATTGCTCGCGGATTTGGTCCCGGATTAGTCCCAATCTTGGCTGTCTTCGCGTTAGGCGAAACCGTAACGGCGCCGGCGTGGGTGGGCATCGGAGCTATCGTGGTCGGGATCTACACCATGTCCTGGTTGCGACAACTTAGGCGGCCCGTTGGAGCCGGGTTCGCAGCCAGTAGAAGCGGCATCACCTACGCTTTGCTCACAGGCTTGTGTATCGCGCTGTACACGCTGGTGGACAAACAGGGTGTTGCTTACGTTAGCCCGTTTCTTTACCTGTACCTTATGACCTGCGGCGTGGCGATCGGGATGTTGCCTTACATAATACGCACCCACGGCGTGACCGCCCTGGCGCAGGAGTGGCGAACCGGATACCGCCCAGTCATGGCCGCCTCGGCGTTACTATTCCTGGCTTACGGTTTAGTGCTCACGGCAATGAGTTTTACCAACGTCAGCTACGTCGCGCCGGCCCGGGAAGTCGGCCTCCTTTTCGCGCTCATTTTGGGAGCAGTAGTGCTCAAAGAACGCGTAACTGGAGGCAGGGTAATCGGCGCGGCGCTGATCGTGGCCGGCTTGGTCATTATCACCATTTTCCGGTGAGGGCGGCTGACATTGCGGCTATAATGGGCGCCATCACGCGGCACTGACTGGAGGATAACCGTTATGGCCGACCAGATTGACCTCTTCGACGCAATTTACAGCCAGCGACAGATTACCCGCTACAAGCCCGATCCGGTTCCCCAAAGGGCTTTGCAGCAGATGATCGACGCCGCCGTGCGGGCCCCCAACGGAGGCAACACCCAACCGTGGGAGTTCGTGGTGGTCAACGACCCGGGCACCGTGCGTTCCCTGGGCGAGCTTTACAAGAACACCTGGTTGGATGCTATGGGTTGGGAACCGTCGCCAACGGAGACCCGGGTGTATCGCCACGCCCGTTATCTGGCTCACCACATGCCCGAAGTTCCTGCGATGATCGTGGTGTGCGCCGACCACTCGCGCGGCAGCGGCTATCAGCCGGGCCAGTCCATTGATCGGGGCCGTCACGCCGCCTCAATCTGGCCGGCGATACAGAACCTTTTCCTGGCGGGCCGCGCCTTGGGACTGGGCACGCGCATTACGACGGTTCTCAACCGCAAAGAGGATGAGGTGCGGGAGATACTGGGCCTGCCCGAATACGCCGAAATGATCTGCCTCACTCCCGTCGGATACCCTCGCGGCAGCTTCGGGCCCACCACCCGGCGTCCGCCCGCTGAGGTGACGTCGTTCAACCGCTGGGGTTTCCGCGATTGGGCCGATTAGCATTAATCCGTCATTCCGGCGGAAGCCGGAATGACGATGACGTGCCGGAATGACGAGCAGGAAAATTGCCATGCCTGAACCCACTCTGAAAATCGACGGCGTTCGGTACATCGTCAGCATGGACCCGCAGCGGCGCATCATCTCCGACGGCGCCGTGGTGATTGCCGGCAGCAGCATCGCCCAGGTAGGCAAGGCGGCCGAACTGGCCGACGTGGCCGCCGATACGGTCATCGATGGCAGCGGCATGGTCATGACGCCCGGTTTCGTCAACGGCCATATGCACATAAGCTACGCCCACGCCGCGCGCGGGTTGTTTCCCGATGACCTAGGCGCACAATATCTGCCCAACGTTTTCCGGTTGCAGGGCGCGATGACGGATGCCGATGAGTACGCCACTTCTTTGCTGGCCATCACGGAATTGCTCAAATACGGCACCACCACCTTCCTTGACCCGGGGAGCACCACCCACCTGGATGCCGGTATGGAAGCCTATCGTCAATCAGGCTGCCGGATCATAGTGGGACGTAACGTACTGGATAAACCCAACCCACTGAACCTCCCCGTGTACGAAACTGACGCAGCCCTGCGGATGACGTCAGAAACGATAGCCGATTATGACGGCGCTTTAGACGGCATGGTTTCGGCGTGGGCAATGCCGTTTTCACCGGAGTTCTGCTCGACGGAACTCCTGTCGGGCAGCCATGACATTGCCCAGCACGCCGGAACGCGTTCGACCCTGCATTTCACCAATGGGCCCCGTTGGATTGAAGAATGCCGGCGGAGCTATGGCTGCACACCGACCGAGTATCTGGACCGTTCCGGCGTTCTCACTCCCGAGATGACGTTGGCTCACTGCCTGGGGATTTCCGAACTGGAAGCCGGTCTCATCGCGGAACGAAATACGGCAGTGGTGATGTGCCCGACCGCCGCGATAAAGGGTGGCGCCGGCATGACGCGACACGGATTGCTACCCGAGTTGCTGGACGGCGGCGCTACGGTGGGTCTGGGTACCGATGCCGGCAACAATTCCAACCTGTTGGAAACCCTGCGGTCCGTATATTTGGCGGCGGTGCTGTACAAGGACGGGCGGCAGGATGTGTCGATGATACCGGCGGAGACCGCTCTGGAGCTGGGAACCATCGGCGGGGCGGCAGCGCTGGGCATGGATGACATAGTCGGCTCAATTGAGCCGGGTAAATTCGCCGACCTAGTGCTATTCGATACCCGACGCGCGGAGTGGGCCGCCCTCCACAATCCGATCAACAACCTGGTGTACAACGCCGACGGCCGCAGTGTGCATACCGTGATCGTGAACGGCAAAGTGGTGGTGGCGGATCACAGGCCCCAGTTTGTGGACGAACCGGAGTTGGTGGCCACAGTGCAGGATTTGGGGGAAGCCTTAATGAAAAGGACCGGCGTGGATTACCCACCACGCTGGCCCGTGATTTGAGGGATGCGACGTCCAGGATCAGGTTTCCTGGCCTGGTTCAGCGATGTCCCGCAGGATATTTTCCAACGCTCCCTCCAAGGCCGGATCGAGATCCACCGGCTCGACGTAGGGGGTGTACTGGTAGTCGAGGCGGACCTGGTCGATGATCTGCTTGGCCTCGCTGTTGGTGCGGCCGAGCCGCTCCAGATTGTCCAGCAACTCCTGGGACTCGCGGCTTCCCATCTGTTCAAGCTCAGAGAGATCCATTTCGAGTTTGAACAGAGAGCGCAAGCGGCGCAGGATGTCGTAGTAGGCGCGGTGATCCTGGGTGATGCCCAACTGGTTGTTGTTGCTGGTCATAAAGGGATACATGGGAGCCATGGCCCCCATGCGGAACATTTGGATGTCCGGGTATTCATAGTGGGCCACGGAGACCAGGGCCATGCCGATGGTGGGGCCTTGCCGTCCCCGGCTGCCGTAGCTGGAGAACTGCACGCCGTGGCGCTCCAACTGCTCGCGCATCTCGGGTTGGGAGTACACGCAGGTGATGCGTCGTTCCAGATCCGGCGGAGCCGGTCCATTCACGCCTTCGACGGCCACCGTCTGCTGGATGCCCAGATCCCTGACGGCGTTGAAAAACGCCTCGGTGTAGATGTCGAGGCGATACCATGGTTCCTCACCGAGGAAGACCAACAACCCGCTGCCGATCTCATAGAACGCGTTTTGGCGCGACATGGCGGTGTTGGGGAGGCCCTCCTGGAAGGATGCCGCCGGGCGGAAAGCGTCGTGAGTCCCGGCCACCTGGAAGGGGTAGCACATCTGGTTGACGTACTCGGTCATTTGGCCGATTTGCCGGCCGCCGTTTTTCTCGATGAGATATCGTGGCAAGCCGCTGGAGATCCGCCCGCCATTGGACCATTGGCGCCGCCAGCCGGCGACCAGATAGTTGGCCTCGGGTTTGTCGGTGAAGGTGAAAAGTTCCTCTGGCATAATGGACCGCCTCCCTGCCGGGCTGCCACGCTGAGGTTTTGGCTAATATAACACATTCGCCGCTACCCTTCCCTGCCGCGCTGGATTCCCGCTTTCGCGGGAATGACGGGGGTGAGTCGGGAATGACGGGGTGGGTCGGGAATGACGGGGGTGAGTCGGGAATGACTGGAGGTAGAGAGTCCTAGTTGCGGGAGAAGCCCAAACCGCCGCCGTGGCCGCCGGTCTGTTCGTTGACCAGGAAGGTTGCGGTGTCCCGGCCGTAGGTGGTTTCCAGTTCCACGTCGAAACGCTGACCGCCGAACTCGCCCAGCATCTCAAAGCGGCGCTCGGTATAGACCCGGCCCTCGTAACCGACGCTTTCCACGTTGCGCTCTTCCTCGCCGGCCAGGTACATCTCCACGGCGGCGGTCATCAGATGCTCACGGTCTTCGCCGCTGAGGAAATTGGGGGCGCGGAGGAAGACGTAGCCCCAACGGATGCCTTGGTGTTCCATCATTGCAGAGACGATCCGGCGCTACGTGAGTCTGATTGTGGGCTTGGTTGTTGGTGGGCGGTGAGGGACTCGAACCCCCGGCCTTCTGCGTGTAAAGCAGACGCTCTAACCATCTGAGCTAACCGCCCTGGGCCGCGCGGGAATGGCAAAGAAAAGAAATGGCGCGCTTGGCGAGATTCGAACTCACGACCTCTGCCTCCGCAGGGCAGCGCTCTATCCACTGAGCTACAAGCGCGCGTTGGAAAATGGTGCCGAGGGAGGGATTTGAACCCACACGTCCTAAAGGACACTGCGCCCTGAACGCAGCGCGTCTGCCGTTTCGCCACCTCGGCAAGGTGGTTTTGCGTTGTTAATGGTCTAGTCGGTCGCCGTGGCGGGGGTGGTTGGTGGGCGATGGAGGATTTGAACCTCCGACCTCCTCGGTGTGAACGAGGCGCTCTAACCGCTGAGCTAACCGCCCCAGCGCGACTTGGTAAGAATATTATAGCCCCGCCTGCCTGATACGGCAACCAGCGGGAGGTCCACGGTAGCGTGCCGGTTCAGGCGGTGCGTTTTAGGAGAAGTAATGGCGGATACGCGTAGGGGCGAATGATTATTCGCCCCTACAGGTTGGCGGGATGGAAGCCGGGATCGGCGGGCCGCCTTTGCATTGCCGGATGGCGGGTTGTTATGTCAACAACCTGGCGGAATCGCGCTTGGGATGTACATAACCTGCGTTGTGTGAACCAACTAGGATCAGTGGCCGCCGACCCCGCTAGGCTGCTTGTTAGGTTCTCCGACAGCTCCCGATTCCAGTAACTTGGCAAAAGCCTCTGAGTCGTAACCCATTTCCGCCAGCACATCCTCATTGTGTTGTCCTAGAAGCGGAGGAGCCATGCGCAGCGCGGCCGGAGTACCCCGTAGTTTCAGCGGCGAGTTGGGCACGCGCAGATCCGGGATGTTGGGGTGGTCGATCTCAAGGAACATTTCGCGGGCGTTGACCTGTTCGTCGGCCACCACGTCGGAGGTCTTGTTGATGGGGCCGACGGGGACGCCGGCTTCATCGATTACCTTGACCCAATGGGCGATGGTGTGGTCGGCGAAGATGCTGTTGAGGTGATCCACCAGTTCGGCGCGGTGGGCGACCCGGTCGGGGTTGGTGGCGTATTTGGGATCGTCTTTGAGCTCCGGGTGGCCGATGGCGTTGCAAAAACGTTCCCAGAGGTTGGGGTTGGCGACGCCCAGGATGAAGAAGCCGTCTGAGGCCTGGAAGCTCTGATAAGGCACCAGGCTGGGATGACCGGAGCCGAGGCGATGGGGTTCGACACCGGTGCCGATGTATCCGGTGGCGTGGTAGCTCATGGCGGCGACCTGGCCGTCCAGGAGGGAGGTGTCGATGAGTTGACCCTCGCCGGTCTTGTCGCGGTGGTAGAGGGCGGTGACTATTGAGCCGAAGGCCATCATGCCGGTGAAGAGGTCCACCAACGAGAAACCTACGCGCTGGGGCGGGCCGTCCGGCGCGCCGGTGAGGTGCATCAGGCCGCTGTAGGCCTGGATGATGAGGTCGTAGCCGGGCTTGTTGGCCATGGGGCCGGTGCGTCCGTAGCCGGAGATGGTGCAATATACGATGTCGGGGTTGATGGCCTTGATGTCATCGTAGCCCAGGCCCATGCGCGCCAACGTGCCGGCGCGGAAGCTCTCGATCATCACGTCGGCGTCTTTGGCCAGCTTCTTGACGATTCCGAGGCCCTCTTCCGACTTGAGGTTGACGGAGAGGCTGCGCTTGTTGCGATTGAAGGACATGAACTGGGTGCTTTCGCCGTTCCAGATGGGCGGCCACTTGCGGGTTTCGTCGCCGTCGTTGGGTTCCTCGATCTTGATGACGTCGGCCCCCATGTCGGCCAGGTTTTGAGTGCAGAACGGCCCCGCCAGCGTGCGGGTAAGGTCCACGACCTTGATATTTTCCAGAGGCTGCGACATCGTTCGAGTCCTCGCTTTTTCAAGTTTTGCCGGATTATAGCACGGGGTCAGGGGATGGGATTGGCGCGTGGTTCGACAGGCTCACCATGAGCGGTATGGTTAGGCTCACCATGTTATCGTCAGAATCAGGATTTGCCGGATTTATGGATTAGCAGGATTGGGCACGCTTCGCCGCAGATGGTTCTCATCTTGTCAATCCTGAAGATCCTGACAGGAGTTACGCAGTTGAGCCATTGCACTGGGAATTAACGCAAAGACGCAGAGGACGTTTTGTCATTGTATTTGGCGTGCTCGCGGATCAACGTAGGTATTCAAGTGCGTAAGTCCTATCCTGTCCTGATTCTGACGAACTCCCGAAAGCGGATACGCGCGAGTGGGCAGGGCCTTTTCAAAGTCCCGGATGCCAGCCCTTTACCCCGAACCGTCATTCCCGCGAAAGCGGGAATCCAGGAAGTGTTTGTCTTTAGGATGCTCTGGATTCCGGCTTTCGCTGGAATGACGGATCTGGGTGGGAAGATTGCCAGCAAGGACTTTGAAAAGGCCTGGCGAGTGAGGTATCGGCGTTGACGGGGGGAATGACTGGTGTTAGCGTGAGGCCGAATTTTCGTTATGTCGCGTGGTTGTCCTGATGCGCACAAATGATGACCGGCCCCTGATCGTGTCGCTGGGAGGCATTAATATGGACCTGGTCACCTTTGCAGACCGTTTGCCCGCTGATGGGGAAACCGTAGTGGGAAACCGTTTTGTCACCTATGCCGGCGGAAAAGGAGCTAATCAAGCGGTGGCGGTGGCACGCATGGGCGCCCGCTCGAGGATGGTGGGACGGGTAGGCGACGATATGTTTGGGGCGCAATTGATTGAGCTGCTACGGTCGGCGGGAGTCGAGACGGACGGCGTCGGGGTAACGTCGGGGGTGAGTTCGGGCATTGCCGTAATCAGCGTAGGAGAAGGCGGGCAAAACCGGATCGTGCAGGTTCTGGGCGCCAATGATACCTGCGGGGAGAGCGAATACAACGCCATAGCCGATATGGCGCCTCAGATGTCTGCGCTGCTGCTTCAACTGGAGGTCTCAGTTGAGTTGTCGCTGCGGGTAGCGGCAACGGCGTCGTCCTACGGCGTGACCGTAATACTGGACCCTGGGCCGGTTCGACCGATTCCGTCGGACTTTTACCGGCACGTTTCGGTAATTACGCCGAACGAAACCGAGGCGGAGGCGCTGGTGGGATACCCAATAAGGGATACCCATGATGCCGAATCAGCAGCTGGCGAACTGGTGAGCCGGGGCGTTGGCGCGGCAGTCATCAAGTTGGGCGCGCAAGGCGCTTGTTGGGACGATGGCGAGCGGAGGGGACACGTTCCTGCGTTTCCAGTAAACGCGGTGGACACCGTGGCCGCCGGTGATGCCTGCAACGGTGCGATGGCGGTGGCACTAGCGGAGGGGCGTTCGCTGGATGAGGCGGTACGCTGGGGCTGCGCCGCGGGCGCGCTGGCCGTAACCCAGGTGGGGGCGCAGGATTCGATGCCGACGCGCGAGGCGGTGTTGGCTGTACTGGGCGAATAGTTTTCATTGATGCACAGGATAGACAGGATTTGATCGGCCAGTGGATTCCGGCTTTCGCCGGAATGACGAGAATGAGATGATGACAGGCAACGACAAGTTTTGCGCCGGATGTGGGGCGCGGCTCACGCTGCGGGAGCACGAGGGACGGCAGCGTCCGGTTTGCCCGCAATGCGGCCGGGTGGTCTATTATGACCCCAAGCTGGCGGCGGCGTGCGTCGTTGAGCGCGACGGCAAGACGCTGATGGTACGGCGGGCGGTGCAAACGGGCTACGGCTTGTGGAGTATGCCGGGCGGTTATGTTGACCGGGGGGAAATCGTCGAGGATGCGGCGGCGCGGGAGGTTTGGGAAGAGACGGGGTTGCTGGTGGAGGTCGGACAGTTGATTGGCATTTTCTCGGATGCCGGCAATCCGGTGGTGGTGGCCGCCTACGCCACCACGGAGACCGGCGGTGTCCTAGAGCCGGGGCCGGAATCGCTGGAAGCGGGATTTTTTTCACTTGAGGCACTGCCGCCGCTGGCGTTTCCGCGCGACGAGCAAATTATCCGTCGCTGGCGGGAAATGCGCGACGGCCAACGGTAGCTGGCGGCAATGACCTTATTCAATCGACTGGCTCCGTTACGGGATATGGCGGGGCTGGCCGGCCGGACGCTGCTGGACACGCTGTATCCGCTGGAGTGTGTCGGCTGCGGCGGTTCCGGCAAGGTAATCTGCGACGCCTGTGCTGACGACTTGCCCGCGTTGCGGCCGCCTTTCTGCCAAATCTGCGCTACCCCAGGCGATTTTGCCCGCTGTCAGCGTTGCGCCGAGGGCGTCCGCCAATTTGACGGCATTCGCGCGCCTTTCCACTATGCCGGGGCAGTGCGGCAGGCCATCCTGGCCCTGAAGTACGGCGGGATCAAGGCCGCGGCGCCGCAGCTGGGGGATCTGCTTGCCGGCTATTTGAACGACAACCCGCTGCCCGGCGATGTATTGACCGCCGTTCCCATGCACTCGCGTCGCCGGCGGGAGCGGGGATACAATCAGGCTGAGCTGCTGGCGGTTCGCGTCGCCAGGGTCGGCAACCTGCGCTACGACGCCGGATTACTGACGCGCACCCGCCAGGTGGAACCGCAGGCGGGCATCGACAGCGCTGACCAGCGGGCCGTGAACGTGGCCGGCAGCGTGGCGGTATCCCCCGGCAACGACCCGAACGGCGCCGCAATCATCCTGGTGGATGACGTCGCTACCACCGGCAGCACGCTGGAAAGCTGCGCCACCGCCCTGAAACAGGCCGGAGCGGTATCCGTATGGTGTCTGACGCTGGCGGTGGCCGGCGGGCAATCGCTCCGGGAATGACCACGTTTGACATCCACCGTTATGTCTGCTGAAATGGCGGCATAGGCCACCGTATCGACACACAATGAGGAGGCAGCAAAATGGCAGGCAACACTATCGTTTACGTTGGCGCGGAAGCCAGCGGACTTTATCGGAAATCGGCCGGCGACGCCCACTGGGACCTGCTCACCGACGGGCTGGCCCCGGCGACCCAGGCGAGGGCTATCGCCATCCATCCCAATGATCCCGGGACGATATTCTGCGGCACGCAGCGGGGCATCTATCGGAGCACCGACGGCGGCGACCACTGGCAGCGGATGAACATGACCGAGGGGCGCGTGGTCTGGTCCATCCGGTTCCATCCCAACGACCCCAACATCATGTTCCTGGGCACCGAGGGCGCCGAGGTGTACAAGAGCGAGGACGGCGGGGAGAACTGGAGCCACATCGCGACGGTATCGAACCCGGAGCAGGTTCAGATGGCCTTTGCCATGCGCATCCTGGGCATCGACATTGAGGCGAGCAATCCCAACAATATGTACGCGGCCCTGGAAGTGGGCGGCGCGGCCAGCAGCACCGACGGCGGGCACAGCTGGACCATCCGCAACAGCGAGTTCGCCGGGGACGTCGATCTGCTGGACCTGCACGGCGTGGCCGTGGGCGGCGGCGACTCCGGCTCGGTGCTGATCTCGAACCGCACAGGCGTGTGGCGCAGCACGGACCGGGGCGCGTCCTGGCAGGACTGCAACTTTGACCAGTTCTCTGACATCAAGTATTCGCGGGGCGTGGTGCGCGACCCCAGCGATCCTAACACCCTGTATGCCTGCGTAGGCATGAACTTCGGCAGCGAGCAGGGCGGCGTGATGCGGACCACCAACCTGGGCGATACCTGGGAGCGGTTCGACAGCGGCGTCAGCCCTGGCAGCACCACCTTCGGCGTGGCGGTGAACCGGCAGGACCCGGCGCAGGTTTATTTCTGCACGCGGCGGGGGCAGGTGTTCGGGACGCACGACGGCGGCGCGAACTGGACGAGCGACCAGCTGCCGGAGATGGCTCAGAATGTGATTTCGGTGGCGTGCGCGTCAGCGTAAACGTTCGCGGGACGACGGATCGATGGATACGATCCGTTCAGAGGTTTGCTTGGGGCCGGGTCACCAAAACCCGGCCTCTTTTTTGGCTGGAGCCGTAACGGTGGCGAGGCTGGTATTGGCGTTGATGCTAACGATGGCTTTGGGGGCCTGCGCGCATGGGGGCGCCATCGTGTACCCGTCGCCCGGGTTGGACCACGGCAGCGGAGCGGCCGGCGCATTCCCGGATGATGCCGACAGGGCCGACGCGGCGACGTACCAAGAAGTCCAGGCGGAGGCTACTGGCGGCGCGATTATTGTGCCCGACCCATCGAGTTTGGGAATGTCCGGCGCGCCCAACGTGCATCATGCGCTGGAGCTGGTGTCCGAGCGGTCGGTGGTGATTACAGCCAGCCCGGGCGGTTGGCCAGTGGTGATACACAACGACGCGGCATTGCTGGACCAGGACGGATGCGCCGCCGTGACGTTGGCGCCGGAAGGGGATACGAGGCTGACGTTAATCGTACTAGAGCCCGGCGTAGAGACGTACAGCCGGTTTTACCTGGTGGGATGCGGCGCGGGCACGGCCACATTGCGAATTATGAGCGAGGGGGAATTGCTGAACACCTATGAATTCGAGGTGGACGGTCAGAGATAAACCGCCGGAGCTGGCGTTATTGAGCGCTCGGTGTTCCAGCGACATGGAAGTATTCGATCCGGTTCTTGTCTGAGAGAGTGGTGAAAACGTACAGTGCGCCATCAGGGTAACGATTCTTGAGCGATGCCTGGAGGGCCCGCGCATTGGGAGTGTTTGGATCGACGAATATCACGCAATGGGGAGTGGGTTCGGGCAGCGGCGCTTCCGGCGGCCATTCCCGATAGATCCGGCGCGGGTGAGACTGGGATTCGGGGTGGTAACTGGCCAGCGCGGATTCCAATATCGAACCCGGGTCGGCGCCGATGAACATGGTCCGGTCAACCGAATTGCCGCAGTGCTGATGGCGCGAAGCGCCTACCGACAGCGCTTCAGCAGTGTAGTGGTACTCCCCGTGAGTAGCAGACCACGACTGATTGACATTGAGGACCAGTACAACGACCAAAAATACCGCCCAAACCGCAGGAAGCAAACGCCGGCGCGAGTCCATTCGAACCCGAGGGGGGAGTAGATCCAAAAGGCTAGCAACAGCGGTCCCAGCCAACAGCGCCAGGGGAGCAACCAAGGGAAACAGACGAGTGATGGCCGTAGCCGGATAGGGTGAGACCAGGCCAGTTGCGGCGAATGCGACCACAATCCAGACAAGCGGCACGATAGAAGCAAGCCGACCGGCAGTCCCTATCGCGAGTCCCAAGCCTACGGCGGCAAGGGCACCCGTTACGGGATCGAGCAGTGGGCCACCGACGTATGAGTGGCTATTTTGATTGAAATGAAATGCTGGCAAATTGATTGCCAAGTTGTTGAAGAGGCGTTGGGCAACTGGACCGGATACAGCTTCCGAGTAACCGACGGCGGATTGGGCCACCATTTTGGTGACTATGTCTGCCCGTGCGGCTAACACCGTCGGCCAGGCAGTCAGCACGATGCCGAGGGCTACGGGCCACAAGGTGAGAATTTGACGAGGTTTGATCGCCAACAGGGCTGTCACCAACATAACCAGGCCGGTGATGCGTGCCGAATAATGGAAGTAAAAGCCAAGGCCGACGACGCAACCGGCAAGATACAAGAAGAGGGGATTTCCTGATCGCAGACCCATAATGAAGAATGCCAAGGCCCATGCGGTGATCATCAGGGCGTCGGTGTGGTTGGCGCCGACGTTGACTAATCCCAGCAGGTAGTGGCTGGCTGCAAACAACCCAGCGGCCAGGACGGCGGCAGAACGCGAGTACAGTACATATCCTAGGACATAGATGCCGGCAGTAGCCAGAGACATCGAAACCACACCGGACATTTTCCAGCCGAAGTGACCGTCGCCGAACAGCCACATTATCGCGGCTTTGTAGATCGTGTTCAGTTGTGGGTGGTGGCCGTACACCCCTTCCTGGCTGAAAGGACGGAACATGCCATCCTCCAGCACCTGGGATGCATGTTTGTAGAATAGGTACTCGTCCCCGATGGCGGAGTAACGCCACGCGGTGAGGTTAGGCATGGCGATGGCGCAATAAACCAGCAAGATCGCGAGCAGGGGGAGCAGATCCCCGAAGTGGTGACGGGCAGCGGCAGCGAGACGTTGGGGATAGTGGCGGAGCCAACCACGGATCCGGCCGCCGGCGTCGCCACGTTTGTCGTGGGCTGCGTCAAAACCGGATGGCGCGAAGAAGATCCCAAAAGTGAAGATAACGGCGCACCAGATCAGCAAATTCCAAACATCGCCTCTATCGCCCCATACTCGAAACAGCAGTACGGGCAGCAACACGACGCCGACGAGCGGCCCAGCCCAGCGGACGTCGTTGTTGCGGAAGGCCTCCATTGCACCGGCAAGCGCCTCCCGATATTTTGTGGGTGGGTCTTCGGTGGCCTTTTGGGATAGACGGCTTGAAGCCTTCTCGCTAGGTGTATGGGGATCGACGAGGGCGGTGTAGGATGCAATAAGCGCCACGCCCAACAGAATTGAAACCACGCCGGCGGCAGGAAGGGTTGTTGACGCGGACAGTCCGAAGGATAACTGGGCCAGCGCTATCGCCACGACGCCGCCGAGCAACAACAGTAGCCATGGCCGGCGCGTAGGGGCCTGGGCTTCCGGTCCGTCATCCTCCCGCCCATCAGCGGACACGACGGTGGGAGAAGTGACGACCTCGTAACCGCACGCCGGACATACACCATCCCGCGACCACCGGCTACGGCCACAGCGGGCACACTTCAACTGAAAGTCCGAGCTCATGGCTTCAAACCGGCGCACGCATTAAATCAGCGCCGGCCCGCCTATGCCCCCGATGAGTAGGGCGAAACGGGCCGGCGCGCTGCCGACGGATGCGACCGTGTTAGTTGTCGGCTTTAGGCAGCCAGTCCTGGTTCCAGGGGAATTCGTTGGGGGCTTCGCCGAAGGCGGGGAGGCCCTGGTCGATGCGGTCGCGGTAGGGGCTGGTGACGGGCTCCCGGTAGGGGTAGAGGCCACCTTCGTACATCTGCTCGCCCCTCTTGAAGTGGGTGGCCTGTTCCAGGGTTTCCACGAAGGGCATGTTGATGTCATAGAGATTTCCGGCGCCGGCGCGAGGGCGCGGGCCGGCCTTGGAGACGTGACCATAGAGTTCGCGACCGATGATGCGCTCGGCGGCCCACACGCACTCGATGAGCTTGTCGATATCGACGCCGGTGGGGATACCCATGTCTTCCATCATGTGGAGCAGGTCTTCGGTGGGAGCCATGCCGGTGGCGCGCCCGTTGCCGCAGTAGGGGCAGCCGCCGAACCCGCCGATGGTGCCGTCCAGCTCAAGGGTATCCTCGGGGCCGAGAACGCGCATGGCGGCGTAGGCGGAGGCGATGGCCATGTTGCGACCGTTGTGCAGGTGCAGACGGAAGTGGTTGATTTCCGGCCAACGTTCCTTGACGCGAACGATGCTCTCCTCCACCTTGGCGGGAGTGCAGTGGCTCATCGGGTCGCCCATGGAGCAGCTGCGGACGTTGATGCCGGCTTCGTCCCAGAGGCCATGCTGGTACTCCAGCAAGGTCATCAGGCTTTCGACCGGGAATTCGCCGAGGAAGTTAGAACCCCAGGAGGCGTTACAGCCGATGCCGGCCTCGGTGATGCCCATTTCCTGGGCCTGGGCAATGATGGCGGGCCAACGCTCCATTTCGTCCATCTGGCTGCGGTTGGTGTTGCGCCGGGCGAACACGTCGCAGAGGTGGCAGGACAGGCGGGGGTAGGCGTCGCGTTCGATGGTGAGCGGGGGCGAGTAGGCGCGGGCGCGCTCCACACCGCGGGCGTTAAGGGCCAGCGCGGTGTAGGTGACTCCCATCTTGGGCGTGAACTTCTGGACGATCTCGTCGATGCGCTCCATCTGAGGCGTCCACCGAGGACTGACAAACGAGCCGACGACGATACTATTCAAGCCGGTCTCGGACAGCATGTCGAGGAGCTCAACCTTGTCATCAACGGAGATGTTGGCGTCCTCAATCTGCATGCCCTCCCGCATCCCTTCTTCCTTGTAGTGAACGGTGGGCCATTGCTGTGGCATGGGGTACTCCTTGCGCCGGCGGCGCGACAATGGTGGTTCTGATGAGGGAGCGCTGGCGCGCTGAATGCCGGGATTTTAGGGTTGGGCCGGCGGGGTTGTCAAGGAATGCTGGTCCCGGCGACTACATGGGGAGGATAAGATGGCAGATCCCGATTTCCCGTTTGTTATACTGACCATGAGTTCGCCGTGGGAGGTTTGACATGGCCGGCATCGCGGTAATCCTATTGTCGTTTTTCGCGGCGTGCTGGGTTTTGGTTGTGGGATACCACTTAGGAATTGACCTTTTCCAACGCTCCGTTTTCCAGGATGGTTTACCGGCAGCCTACACCGGGGCCATCATATCGTTAGGCGTGGTGGCGATAGTTATCGTCGGGATTTTGCGGAAGTGATTTCCCGCCTAAACAATTGGTGGAACAGGACCCGCGGCGTTATCCAGCAGATGAGCACGGATCTCGGCACGGTCCTCCTCGGCGCATCCGCAATTTTACTGGTACGGGCATTTCCGGCTTCAAACTGCGGCGACCGCGACGAGTTTGACACCATATCGTTGATAGCCAGTGGAGTATTCTTCATAGTCGGCATAGTAATCCGGCTACTGAGCAAACCCCGCGACGAATGAACGACCAACTATAACCACGGCCTCCCTGCGCTTGGGTCTCATTAAACCTTTTGGCCGGAGACGCTGGCATAAGCAACCATCTTGTACACGAGCTTGGCCACGGTGTAGGCATGGGCCGGCAAGCCTTCATTGGGAGCGAGTTCGCAGACGTCAAAGCCGACGATGCGCCGTTCCTCGGCTGCCCGACGCAGTAGCGAGAGCAACTCCAGCCATCGCATACCGCCTGGCTCGGGCGTGCCCACGGCGGGCATCTCCGACGGATCAAGCACGTCCAGGTCCACACTCACGTAAACGGCGCGACCCAGCGACGATGTTATGTCATCCACATAATCGGACTTTGGGGGAGGCCAGTAGCACACAGGGGTCGCTGACGCATTGATGAATTCCAGCTCTTCCCGTGCCAGGGCGCGGACGCCGACGAGACTGATGGGGCAATGTTCAGCGATGCGGCGCGCCGAGGAGCCGTGTCCCCAAGCGGTGCCCTGGTATTCATCCCGCAGGTCGGCGTGGGCGTCGATGTACAGCACTGAGAGGTTGGGGTGGCGTTCCAAATGAGCCAGCGCGGAGCCGATGGCGGCGGAATGGTCGCCGCCGATTACGCCGGTGAGTTTGCCGGAGCCGATACCCGAGTAATGAGAGACCGCCGTCCGCACGCGCTCCACCATTTGGCGGGGGTCGCCGACATGGGGTTCCAGTGGCGGCGCAGTATGGATGCCCAGTTCGGCTACGTCGATGCCCAGCTCAAGGTCATAGTCTTCCAGGGCGGCGGATGCCGCGATGATAGCGGCCGGGCCATAGCGCGCGCCGCTCCGGTAGGACGTAGTGCTGTCAATGGGGACTGGAATCAACACCGCCGCCGCGTTGTCCAGCGTCGCCTGTTCCGGCGGCAAGGCCAGGAAGTTGGTCGGCGTCCAGGGGACAGGCGGAACCCAGGAATCAGGCAACGGGGGAACCGGTAGAGACGGCCCGCAGGACAGTACGTTGACGTTGGGTTTCGCGTGCCCCCTGATTGGCGTCGGCCCATTCCAAGCCACGATCCAACAGCCAGGTTTTCACCTGGCTCAGGTTGAACAGGGAGCGGGCGTCGGCCAGGGCCTGCTCGTGGTCAAAGGACTTGCAGGAGAACACGTCGATATTCACGTAGTCCCGATGGGGGAAGGTGTGGACGCTGATGTGGCTCTCGGCGATGATGACGAAGCCCGATATGCCGTTATCGGAAGGGTTGGGGCCGTGGTATTCCAGCACCTCTGGTTCGGTGATTTTGGTCATACCGAGATTGGCCGGGTACTCGTTGAGGAACTCGCGTAACCGGGCGGTGTCCCACATCATGCTGGCGTCACCGCCGAATCCGTCAATGATCAGATGCATCCTGCCCTCTGGCCCCCACCGATAAAATAAGCCCCGTAGGGACGGGGCCGCGCCGTCTTGTGAAAATGCGACGCATAGAATATCATAGCCGCCACGCCAATTCAAAGGGTGAAAATCCAGTTGTCAAACACCGCCGGCGCCGGGGTCGCCAATCCATTGACCCGGCGCTGGCGTATGCCAGTCAAGGAAACTTGGCGGCAATCGAGACGCAGCCCTAAAACTTGGATCTGCCATGGCAATAGAAGCAGAAAATCGCTCGGAAATCGAGCCGGAACACGCCGTTGTGACCGATGCGGATGAACCCGACGCGATGATCGAGGTTCGCGACCTCACCCACTACTATGGGCCGATGCCGGCGGTGGAGAACGTGAACTTCACCGTGCGACGGGGAGAGATCCTGGGCTTCCTAGGCCCGAATGGCGCCGGCAAGACCACGACCATGCGCATTCTCACCGGGTTCATGCCGCCCACCCGGGGAACGGTTACTTTGGGCGGCTACGACGTGGTGGAAAAATCCCTGGAAGTGCGCAAGCGGGTCGGCTACCTGCCCGAATCGGTCCCGCTGCACACGGAAATGACGGTGACCAGCTACCTGAAGTACATGGGCACCTTGCGGGGGATGAGGGGGCGGAGGGTCAAGTCGCGCATCGACGACGTGATTGACGTCTGCCGGCTGGAGGATTACAGCAAGACTCTGATCGGCAAACTGTCCAAGGGATTCCGCCAGCGAGTGGGAATTGCGCAGGCAATCCTGCACGAGCCGGAAGTGCTGGTGCTGGACGAACCCACCATCGGCATCGACCCGATACAGGTGGTGGAAACCCGGAGCCTGATTCAGGAATTGGGGCAAGAGCAGACGGTGGTGCTGAGCAGCCACATCCTGCCGGAAGTCAGCATGATCTGCGAGCGGGTGCTGATCATCCACGAGGGACATATCGTGGCGGCGGACACGCCGAACAACCTGGCGCAACACCTGCGGGGCGTGGCCCAGCTGGAAGTGGAGATAGGCGGACCGCCGGCGGAGGTACTGCCGGTGTTGCGCAGCATTGATGGAGCCACCGAGGTAACTCACCATCCGCGTCCCGGCGTCAACGCATATCGCGTCAAGTTCAGGGAAGGTCTGGACCTGCGGGATGAAATATCGCGAACCGTGGTCAGCAACGGATGGAGCCTGCTCAGTATGCAGATGAGCAGCATGAGCCTGGAGGAGATATTCCTGCGGGTCACCACATCGGAAGACGACACGGAGTGGTCGGACTAAAAAGCCATGCGAACCATCCGCGCGGTGGCGTTCAAGGAAATCCAGATTTATTTCAGCAGCCCGGTGGCCTACATCGTGGCGCTTATCTTTATGGCGCTGAGCGGGTTTTTCTTCGTGCGCGACCTGGGGAACCCGTTTCCCGAAGCGTCCCTGAGCAATTTCTTCCAAGGGGCGACGTTCCTGCTGATACCCCTGGCCCCAGCTTTGACGATGCGGTTGCTGGCTGAGGAGCAGAAGCTGGGGACCATCGAATTGTTGTTGACTTCCCCGGTCCGGGACTGGGAGGTCATCCTGGGGAAATACCTGGCCAGCTTCGTGTTCCTGCTTTTCCTGCTGGCGTTGACTTCATATTATGTCGTGTTGCTGCTGGTGTTTGCCACGCCGGATCCGGGGCCGATTTATTCCGGCTACCTGGGGTTGGTATTGTACGGAATGGCGGCGCTGGCGGTGGGCATTCTCACATCGACGCTGACCAGCAACCAGATCATCGCCGCCGTGGTGGGCACCGGCATCCTGGTGGTGCTGTACGCCACGTCGTTCATCGGCGACGTGGTTACCGGGGTTTGGGCGACGGTGTTCAACCAGTTGGGTTTCACCAGCCACTTCAACGATTTCGACCGCGGGATCGTGGATTCGGCCCACATCGTGTATTTCCTGACCGTGACCGCATTGTTCCTGTTCCTGTCGATAAGGGCGCTGGAGTCGCGCCGCTGGAGGTAGGATGAGCCAGCAGCGCACTGACGAGGCACCTCGAGACTGGCGCCGGCAGCGTGGACGCGGCCGGCAGGGTGGTCCGCCGGACCAAACACCCGGCGGCGGCGACTCGCCGGCGCTGGAAGAGCAGTCCCGGACACTGTTCTCCTTCATCGAGCCGGCGTTCGACTTCGTAACGATTTTTTACGCGCCAATCCTCATTGCGGGCGTGGTGGGCCTGATTGTCGGCGCGGTGCTGCTGGCGTTCATCGGCTCGCTGAAGTTGTATGGCGGCATCGTGCTGGGCATCGGCGCGGTGCTGGTGCTGCTGGTGGGGATTTCGTATTTCAGCCAAGTGCTGGCGGCGTTTTTCAGCCGAACCGGGCGGTACGGCGTGAACACCGTCATTATGACAGCCGCTTTCATCGGGTTGGTGGTATTGGCGAACTACGTGGGATTCGAGAATCACATTCGCGCCGATACGACGGCCACCAATCAGTTTTCGCTGGCGCAGCGCACACGGGACCTGTTGAACAACCTGGACCGGCCCATCAGCATAATCGCTTATTATCCGGACGAGATCCGCGATATTGACATGCTGACGCGACTGGGCAAGGTCGAAACCACGTTGAGCGAATTCAGCCGCCGGAGTTCCAATCTCACCTACCAGTTTGTTGACCCACAGAGGGAGGCTGACCTGGCCCGCAGCCAAGGCGTGACCGCGTATGAAACGTTGGCGGTGTCGGCGGTGGGAGCCGACCTCATTGACCTGGTACAACCCACTGACCCCGCGTACAGCCGGCTGGAACAGGACCTTTACACCGCGCTGTTGGTAGCGACGGAAACCGAACAGAAGAAGGTTTATTTCCTCAACGGACACGGCGAACGCAGTATTGACCGGGACGCCGAGGACGGTTATCTGAAGATTCGACAGGGTCTGGAAGTGGACAACTACGCGGTGGAAACCCTTTTCTGGTCGCCGACGGAGGAAGACGTTGCGGTGCCCGACGATGCCGCGCTGCTGGTCATCGCCGGGCCGACCGGGGAGCTGCCGATGGCCCACGCCGACGCGCTGAATTACTACATGGCCGGCCGAGATCCCGACGGGACGCCGAGGCGGGAGGGAGCGCGGCTCATCTTCCTGGCTGAACCGGATACGCACAACACCTTCCGCGCATTCCTGGCCCTGTGGGGCGTGATAGTGAGGGAAGGCTATATCCGGGATATCGAAGGTTCGCAGCCCAACGCGCCGCGCACCCTGAGGGTGGGCCGCTACTACCCGCAAGCTCCGCCGGAGATCATTACCCCTCGGGGGCAGCCGCTGAGCGTGGCGTTCATGCCCGGAGCGGCGGCGCTGGATCCGATTATCGAGGACACCAACACGCGGTTCCCGGTGCCGATTGCGTTTTCAACACCGTCGGCGCGGCTGATCGACGATATCGAGCGTATAGACCCGGTTGACCCGGCCGAAGGGGTTAACCCCGAGGATGTGGATCCTCAGGGGACTTTCTTCCCAGCGGTGTATCTGGATATTGTGGGCCCCGTGGGATCGCCGGCGCCCGAAGCGCGGCCTCCGGACAACCAGTTTGCGAAGATGACGGTGTTCGGGGATTCCGATTTCGTTTCCAATCAGAACGTCGATCGGGGTTCCAGCGCGGCGTTGTTCCTCAACGCGGCGAACTACTTGATGGGAGACTATTCCCTGGTGTCCATACGCGACCGGGAGTTTGTGTACCGGGAGTGGAACCTGGACGAGAACGAGTTCAACTTCGTGCGTTTCTCGACGTGGCTGTTGCTGCCGGGCTTGATGGGGATAATGGCGGTCGTGGTGTGGTGGGTGCGCCGGTAGCGCAAAGCGCTTGGATTCCGGCATGCGAGAGGCGCATCTGCGACTTTCGCCGGCATGACGAAAGAGAAGGCGGGAACGACGAGAGAGCTGGCGTAATGACGGGGTAACGATCAGGATATGAACGTCCGGTTGACGATTTTGCTGGTGTTTGTGCTGGCGCTTTTCGGTGCGCTGGCGCTTTGGTTTAAACCGTGGGAGCAGGACACTGCCCCGGAAGAGGAACCCTGGGCCTGGCGGATTGATGACGACGCCATCGTGCAGGTGGAGGTCACCCACCGAGGACAGGCCGGCGAATCCATCGAGTGTTCGGATAAGCAGATCACGTTCACAGGGGAGGAGCGATCAATCGCATACGACAAGGACCTGGGGCGCGGGAAGTGGTATATCGTACAGGGCGAAGAACGTGAGGAGGTTCACCACCCCAAATGGGCGGGCACCCCGTTGCTCCTGAGCGGTCCTAAAGTTAACCGGGTGCTGGGCACGACGATAGAAAACCCGGCACAGTACGGCCTGGAGCCGGCAGAAAGCGTGATCAAGATAACCGAGGAAACCGGATTGTCCTATGAATTCTGGTTGGGCAACAAAACGCCGGACGAGGGCTACAACTACATGACGGTGGCCGGCTCCACCCAGTTGTTCACAGTGCCGGAGGTTTGGGCCAGGGTGGTCAACTGTCTGGTGGTCAGTCCGCCGTTTGTACCGCCGCCCATTGAGTTGGGCTATTTTTACGAAGAGGACTTTCGGGACATCACGGGTTTTGAGGTTACCCATAATGGCGTAACGGTATCCTATTCTCCCGAACCTGGCGTGCGCACCTGGTACGTTACCGTGGGAGATGATCGTGCAGCGGTGTCGCCGCCGGAGTGGTGGACATCGCAACTGCAATGGCTGGCCCAGCCGGGGAAACCGGGGGCGCCGGATACCCCCGGCGGTTGGCACGTGGACGAAACGGGCGCCGATGACCCGAAGTGGGGTTTGAATCCCGCAGACACCACAGTGCGTATTTCCACTGAGGAAAAAACCCACGAGTTCTATATCGGAGGCGGGCACATCGAGGTGGATCAAGACGATCAACCCATTCTGGACGATGAGGGTAACGAGCAGGTCCTGGTGCATTACGCCGGATTGCCGGAGGATCCGATGGTGTACGTGGTGAACAGAGTTCGGGCGGAGCGCACCATCTGCTTGGTGACCAATCCGCCCACCGAAACGCCGTACGACTGCCCGTAATCGGGCTGCTGAGGAGGCCGTCGTGAGAGCAGAGATTATCTCCATTGGCACCGAGTTGTTGATGGGCGAGTTGACTGATACCAACGCCAGTTGGATCGCCGGCCGGTTGCCGAGGCTGGGGATTCAGTTGCAGTGGGTGAGCATCATCGGAGATGATCTGCCCAAGCTCACCGAAGCTTTCCAGCGGGGTTGGGAACGCTCGGACATCATATTCACAACCGGCGGTTTGGGGCCGACGCAGGACGATCTGACCCGGGAAGCCGTGGCGGCGGCGTTGGGCGAGACGCCCACGGTCCAGGACGCGGAAATCGAAAACCTGCGGCAGTGGTTCCGCAATCGGGGTCAGGATATGCCGGCCCATAACGTCAAGCAGGCCCACCTGATTCCCTCGGCACAGTTCATCACCAACCGCAACGGCACGGCGCCGGGCTGGTGGGCGCAGCAGAATGGCAAGCACATCATCTGTATGCCCGGCCCTCCCGGCGAGAACCGCGCCATGTGGGAGGATGAGATTGACGTGAAGCTGAAAGACCTCATCGACACCGAAGTGACCATCACACGGAATATCAAGACGCTGGGGTTGGGAGAAGCGTCGGTGGACGAGATCATGTCGGAGTACTTTGGTCTGGAAAACCCGTATCTGGGCATATATTCCAAGGCCGACGGCATTCACCTGCGCATTATCGCCCGGGCCGCGGACGAGACCGCCGCGCGTGAAATGATCGCTCCGGTGGAGAACGCCATCCACGACCGGTTGGCTCCCTACGTTTGGGGCTACGACGACGAAACACCGGAGTTATCGGTGGGCGCGGCGCTGGTTGAACAGGGAATGACGCTGGCTACCATGGAATCGGTCAGTGGCGGGTTCCTGGCGAATACGATCACCGAGGCGCCGAACAGCAACCGGTGGTACCGAGGCGGCAACGTCGCCTTCACCGCCGACGCGATGGTTGCCGCCGGCGTGTCCTCCGACGTGCTGGAAACTTACGGCGTGGTGAGCCAGCAGACGGCCAACGCGATGGCGTTGGTCGTGCAGGGATCAACGGCGGCGGATTTCGGCATCGGTCTCACGGGCGTACTGGGGCCGCAGGAGATGGAAGGACACCGCCCCGGTACAATCCATATCGCCATCGCCCACGGCGATGATGTCAGGGAGTTTCCGCTGCGCACGCCACCGCGCCGCCTGGTGATCAAGCGGAGGTCCTGCAACACGGCGCTGACGGAACTGCGGAAGCTGATTACGGAAGTCGCTCAGTAAGGGGCCTATGGGCCAATGCGTAGGGGCGAATGATTATTCGCCCCTACAAATTCCCCGCACATCCAATATTGCCGCTACATGGTCAGCGTGCGGTAGAGCATGGGCAACCGTTCCGGCAGCGCCCAGATGTCGTCCAAGACTTCGTAGTTCAGGTCGCCGCACATGGTCTTGAGGTAATCGTGCCCGGCCTTGTCCACGGTGAGGCAGAAGGGGTTGATTTCCTTCCGCTTGGCCTCGAGCAGGGCCTGGTGGGTGTCGTGGACGGCGTATTCCTTCTCCACTCCCTCGCGGCTGTAACCCCGGTCCTGGGGCCGACCGTCGCTGATGAGGAAGAGGATCTTGGTGGCCGCGTCCTGGTTTTCGAGCTTGGTGATGGCGTGTCGGATGGCGGAGCCCATGCGGGTAGCGTGGAGTGGCGTCACCTTGTCGATGCGCCGCTTGATCTTGTCGTTGAACGGCTCCTCGATGTCCTTGATGACGTAGAACTCTACGTTCTCGCGCCCGTAGCCGGAAAAGCCGTAGATACCGTAAGTATCGCCGATGGATTCCAGGGCGCTGATGAGGAGGGCGCAACCTTCGCGTTCCAGGTCGATGATGCGCTTGTAGTGGCGGCGCACCAGCCCCTCGCGGCGACGACGCAGCCAGACCATGTATTCCACCGGGTCGTCGGGCGCGTCGCGGTCGTCAACCGAGTGGCGGCCTTCGTCGATGGCCTCGGCGGTGGAAGCGGACATATCCAGCAGGAACACCACGGCAACGTCGCGCTCCACGCGGTTCCGGCGCCAGTAGATCTTTTCGTCCGGCGGCACGTTCATGCGGAGGTCGGCCCAGGCTTCCAGCGCGGAGTTGAGGTCGATGTCCTCACCGTCGATCAGCCGGTAGGTCTTGCGCCAGGTTTCGGGCATGATGAGCTCGAATTGGCGCTTGATGTGGGCCAGCAAGGAGGAGTAGTTGCGCAGGGAGTCGTTGTAGAAGTTGGGATCACCTTCATCCAGGATCTTCTCCTTGACGATGCACCAGCGGGGTTTGTAGTCGTTGGCGCGGAAGTCCCATTCGTCGTACACGAAGGTCTTGGGTTCCAGCGCTTCCAGCTCGCCGCCGGCGTCATCGTCGTGGAGGATCGGGCCGTAGCCTTTGCCGGGATCGTTGGACGGCGGCGGAACGCCGGCTTCCTTCATGATGTTCTGTGCGAACATGGCCATGCTCTGGTCCACGTCGCCTTCCTGGGCGTCGAGTTCCAGCTCGGCGCTGTCCTGCAGCAGTTGTTCGAGCTCCTCCTGGGTCATCGGCTCAGCGTCACCCATTTGGCTCTGATCCATCTGGAGCTTGGTGAGGAGCTGCACCATTTCGGGCTTGAAGTCGCCGCGGTATTCGACCGGCTCCGGCGACTCGTAAGGGTCGCCCTCGCCCTGTTCACCCTGCTGCTCGTTCATCTCGGCCTGCAACTTGTCCAACAATGCCTGGTATTCCTCTTCAGAGAACTCGCCGGGATCATCCAGGTCTTCGGGTTGGAACTCATCCTCGGGCTGCTGCTGGTTTTGTAGGCGGGAGATGATTTCATAGGCCCGCAGCGAGGCTTCAGCGGTGTCCTCGATAGACGCCCTGATGGTGCGCAAACGGTGCATTATGCGCGCCAGCATATAGGCTTCTTCGCGGTAGTCCTGGGGCACCAGCAAGCCTTCGAAGCGGTCCAGGCTCATGTGGATGAGCAATTCGATGAGGGCTTCCTGCAACGGAAGCTCTTCGATCCGGGGACGCTGGGACAACGCATCGCCCTGCACGTCCAGCGCGGGCCGTCGAATGCCGGGATATTCGGTCTTGATGCGATAGTCAAGCCGGCAGTCTTCCAATACGCTAAACAGGTCGAAGGCCATGCGCCGGTCTTCAAACAGGGCCAGGAAGCGGCCGATATCGGTATAAACCCGCATTGTCCCGCCCGGGCCTTCGCCCATGTCCATGATGGGCGCGACGTCAGCGTCCTGGAGCTGGAATTGTTCGATGGCGGCGGTGCGTATGGCTTCCAGACGAGCCTGGATCGCCTCTTCCATGGGGAAGCGGCGGTCTTCAAACACGTTGGCCGGCCTGGTGAAGTTAAACTGGAAGCTGCCGAACTCCAGATGGGACACCTGGTGAGTGGCAACCACTTTGAACCAGGCGAAGTTTTGCGCCTTGTCGTTGTAGTTGTCGATCATCGGCGGTAGGTACACCTTGGTGCCGTCGGTGGACGCCGTGTCCTGGTCCACCCACCCGATCTGGCGGCGCACCAATTCTTCGGTGCTGAGCACCTCGATGTTCTCGCCGGACAACGCGCGGGTGTAGAGGCGCATGATGCCCTTGACACGCTCCAGATCCAGGCTGGATGAAAGGGTTTCCAGCATGGATTCCGAAGTGTTGGACTCGATCTTGAAGAAAGCGATACCACTTTCAGGATTTTCGCCCAGCAGCCCCACGCCGTGCTGATACCACTGGTCCAGTTGGGCGAGGGTGATGCGGTTCAGGACCGGGTCCAGGCTCTTCAGGAAGGGCGGGACCGCGTCGGGCGTGCTGGCGAGCAAACCTTCACAGAGGTCGAGGATGTGGCCCTGGGAGCCGGCGGAAACGTGGGACAAGGCCTGGGCGCCGTCATAGAGGAACCGCGATGTGTCCCGGAGACCCATCTTGGCCAGTTTTTCGCCCAGCCGGAGGAACCTCCCAGTCTGTCCTTCCTCAACGTGCTGCAAGGCGCGGGGGGCCATTTCGAGGCACGCCTTTACCTCACGCCAACTGCTGTCGGTGAGGGCGCGAGACATGGAAAGGAAAGCTTCACGCTCCCGACCCATGGCCGGGAGGACGTCTCTCCCCAGGACCAGGCATTCGGCGGCCACGTCGTAAGACTTGTAGGACAACGCCTCAATCAAGGAGGCGAAGACCTCGACATCCCAGAAGGGAAGGTTTCGCACCAGATCCGGGCTGACCTCGAAAAACCGAGCAGCGAGGGTGCTGGACTTCCAGGTGCCCTTGTAGAGCGAACGACCCAAGCCGGCCCAGCGGGGGATGTATTGTGGCCGCAGGTTGGTGACGATGGAGGGGCTGGCCTTGAAAAAGGCTACCGCCAAGGTGGGTGAATCCTGGGAAAGGTAAGTGCCGCACCGCGCCCACTGCATAAAGGACGCGAAGGCTAGCGAGCGCGCCACTTCCGGGCTAACTCGGTAGTATTCAACGGCTGATTCCCACGAGCGGACGGTCTGGGTGCCAATGGCTACGCCCTCTCTGGCCCACAGCGCCGTTTCCTCATCACTGAAGGACTCGGCCATGGCGTCGGCGACGGCCTCATAGGCCTCCGTTACGGCCGGCGGCAGTTTGCCCAGTTCGGTCAACAGGTCGCCAGTTGCGGTATTAGTCAAGGCTCGTGTCCTCCTTTGTCAGCCCTTCCTCGATGATGTCGAGGAACTGGTCAAGGATTTTAGCGGTGGCGCCGTACACCAAATGATGCTGGTAGCCATACGAGCGCACGGCCACCCGTTCGCCGTCTTCAATTCTGGAGTCCCAACGGATTGTAGCACTGTCACGCAATACGCTCAGCGGTATCTCTACCACCTCGGCGATTTCGTGGGAACTGGGATTGAACTCATAAGGGTACGGGATGGTGCCCACAAAAACTTTTACGAGGAAGTTGGAACGCGTTACGTTGTCGTCCAATCGGCCCAGGATGGTTATGTCATCCCGGGCGATACCCATTTCCTCTTCAGTCTCGCGCAGGGCGGTGTCTTCAAAATCAGCGTCTTCGGGGTCCCGGGCGCCTCCGGGGAAGGACATTTCTCCCTTGTGGTGCTCCACAGTCATGGAGCGCTTGTTGAGCAGGACGCAGAACTCGCCGTCTTTGGGATACAGCAATAACATTACTGCCGCCGGCATCAATCCTTCAGCGGCGGCAGTAAACCTTTGGCGATGCGCCAGGGTGTCCTTGATCAGGTCAAGGGTGAACTCACCCATGCCGTCTCCCTGCTAATCAAAGCCCGGGGCTACTCAAAGATCGAGTACACGACCTCTTCGATGCTGCGCTGGAGTTCCGTCTCGTCGCTGAGCGTCCACACGATGGCTACCTGGCAGGCCCGGCGAGCCGGTATGCCCTGTCGCATCAAACGGCCGGCGTAGATGAGCAGCCTGGTGCTGGCGCCTTCGGCCAGACCATGCTCCCGGAGATTGCGGATCTTGTCACCCAGGCGGGCCAGAGCATGGGCCTCATCTTCGTTGCAACCGCTTTCCTTGGCCACGATTTCCGCTTCTACATCCACCGGCGGGTAGTCGAACTCGATGGAAATGAACCGCTGCCGGGTGCTGTGCTTCAGATCCTTGAGGGCGCTCTGGTAGTGTGGGTTGTAGGAGATGCAGAGCAGGAAACGGTCATCGGCCTCGATGATGTTGCCGGTTTTTTCGACCGGGAGGATCCGGCGATGGTCGGTGAGGGGGTGGATCAGGACCGTGGTGTCCTTGCGGGCTTCCACCACTTCGTCGAGGTATAGGATGGCCCCGGCCTTGACGGCGCGGGTCATGGGACCGTCGATCCAGCGGGTGCCCTGGGCATCCAACAGGTAACGACCCACCAGGTCACTGGCAGTCAGGTCTTCGTGGCAGGCAATGGTTACCAACGGGACGCGGACTTCGCCTTCCCGCATCTCCTGCACGCCCTGGTTGCGCACAGTGGTAATGGGGCGTCCGAGTTTCCAAGCCATGTACTCGACGAACCGGGTCTTGCCGCAACCGGTCGGGCCTTTGAGGAGGACGGGGATGTGCTGTTCATAGGCTGCCTCGAACAGCTCAAGCTCGTCCCCGACCGCGCGATAGTAGGGTTCGCTGCGGACCAGAAATTCTTCGATGGCGAACTCTTTGAAGCTGGGTTCGTCTTCCAGCATTTCGATGTTTGCTTCAACCATTGCCTTGATCTACCTTTCCTTTGACTCGAGTCTCCCACAAAGCTTTGATCTGGCGCTGCAGAGCGACCAGGTCTGACGCGTTTTCGATCACCACGTCGGAACGTCGAATTCGGTCCTGGGACGACATCTGTGAATTGATGCGTTTACTGGCCTCTTGCGCGCTCAGTCCGTTGCGTTGCCGGAGGCGTTCAATTACGACATCATCCGGGGCTACGGTGGTCCAGACCTCGTCGACTAAAGTTTCCCAACCGGCTTCGAAGAGTACGGCGGCTTCGACAACTGCGACAGCTACGCTTGCTTCGGACAACTGGACTTTTCGCTGCTGTACCATGTCGGCCATCAGCGGGTGCATGATGCCGTTCAGTCGCTCGAGTTGGGCAGGGTCGGAGAAGACTATCGCCCCCAATTTTCGCCGGTCTATCTCTCCTTCCGCCGTCAGTATTCCTTCTCCGAAGGCCGCGACAACCTGGCGCCAAGCTTCGGAATTCGGAGTGTACGCTTCGTGGCCCAGCTGATCTGCATCGATTATCGTTGCCCCCTGTTCACGCAACAGGTCGGCCACGACGCTTTTGCCGCTGCCAATGCCACCCGTGAGTCCGATTGTAAGCATAGCCGCCCAGAGGATAAGACTGCCGGGCATTCTAACAAGGCGTATTGCTTTGGTCAACCGACGCATCACCGGCCGGCAGCCGGCTACAGTTCAATTTGTACCTCGCCGTATCGTTCCAGGAAACGTTCCTGCAGGGCCTTGAATTTCTCCCGGTAGGCTCCAGTGTGGATCGGGTCGGTAGTCATTATGACGGCGTCTTCCCGGTTATCGGCGTAATAGTTTTTTCGGATGCCGGCTTCGTTGAAACCATATTTGTCGTACAGCCGTTGGGCCACAAAGTTGGAAACCCGAGCTTCCAAAGTAACCTCTTCCAGCCCCTGCTCGTAGGCGACGCGCAAGGTTCCGATAATCAACAGTTCGCCGATGCCTCGGCCGCGCAGGGCTTCCCGCACGGCTATTTCGGTAATGTGAGCCTGGTCTCCCTGCAGCCAGATGCCGACGTACCCGGCCAAGTCGTCGGTGGCCGCGCCTTCTCCCATGCCCAATGCCGATTTGACGCCGGTCAACATCCTGGCCCACAGGGGAGCGTCGGGAGGACCCGAAGGCAGTTCCTCCGTTGAGGGCGCGGCTTTATCGATCAGGTCAGTCCGATAAGCGACCAGGAAGCGAGTGTGGCGGCTGTTCAACTCGCGGCGAAAGGGCGTTCCCACCCAGCCTGTGGAGAAGGCCTCTTTCTCAATTTCGATGACCTGCGGGATGTCGTCGGCCCGCATCCGGCGCAACGCAACTTCCATAATTTCCGTTCCGGTCGGCTGTTGCGCCATTCTAGCAAAACAGTAGGAATAAGACACAACTACCGGCACTGCGTTGCCAATTCCGCGGCTTTCTCATCAGCTAAAACAGCCGGGGCATAGCGTCAACGGGCGGATCAACCGCCAGGGAAATTAAGCCGTATTGACCGTCGAAACCCGGCTCGATCTGTACCTGACCGGTACGGGACCGCAGGATTGCCCTTGCCACGAGTTCACTGGTCGCCGTAGTGAGGTCATCGAAAGAAGCGCGCAGCAGCGCGTCCAGTTCGCTGCCAATTGCGTCAGTGATTTTGGTGTACTCCCGCGTTACGGTGCGGGTGTTGACGCCGACCCCGTGGACTGCTGAGATAATCTCCTGCAAAGGGATTAGCCGGGCAAAGGGAGGCCGTTCCGCATTGCCGTGGATTAATCCGTAAGCATCCGGGTTGAGGGTATCGTCGATGGGATGTTCCGCCAGTGTTGAGACACGGTAGAGCACTCCCAGGGTCATAATCCGCCCGCAGACCGGGCAGATGGTTCCGTTGCGCTCCAATTCAGCGGAACCGTAGGAGACTCCGCATTTGCGATGTCCGCTGTAATGGTATTTGCCTTCTTCGGGATAGAACTCAACGGTGTACGCAACGCCCCCGCTGCGGAGGGCGTTGGACAGACCGTTCCAGGACAACGACTCGGAAAAGGCGGTAACTTCTCGGCCCAACCGGGGCAACGAGTGGGCGTCGGAGAAGGACACTATGGAGCGGTCACTCAACTCGGGAACGCTCCAGTTCATTGCCGGATCGGAAGAAAGGCCGGTTTCGACGGCAGTAACGAGGGGAGCCAAGTCGCCAAAGCAATCGTGCAGGCTGTCGAACCCGCTTTTGGAGCCATAGACGCCATACCAGGGAGTCCAGACGTGGGCTGGGATTACACAGGCCTCCGGCGTTATGTCCAGGGCCAGGGACAGGAGATCCCGGGCGGATAGACTCACCGTGGGGCGGCCATCGCTCTCCATTTTGCCGTAACGCTCCAAACGACGGGTTAGTTCCGCCGCGGCTTCCAGAGTGGGCAGCAACACCAGCATATGGATCCGCCGAACCCGTCCACTCTGCCGATACACGCAGCTGATCTCGGTACCGGGAACGAAACACATATCCCCGTAGCGATACAGCCCATCATCGTCCGGAACCAAATGGTCGCGGAGATTGGCCGCCCAATCCGGGTGCGTGAAATCGCCGGTTGCCAGCAGGTCAATGCCCTTCCGTCTAGCCCAGACCGCCAGATTATCCAGGGTCAGTTGCTTGCTGCACGCGAAGGCGTAAGGGGAATGGACGTGCAGATCAGCGACGAAAGATGAGGCGGTCATGGGTAGGGTTTCACGCTGCGAGGAGGGTTTCGGCCAGTTCGCGGGGGCGCTGCACGGCGACCTGGTGCGCGGCGTCCAGTTCCACGACGGTGGCGTTGGGGATGCGCGCGGCCATTCCACGCTGGCGCGATGGGGTGATGAGGCGGTCGTTACCCAGGACCACGTAGGTGACCGGGCACGGCAGGTTACCCAGATCCAGCGATACCGGCTGTGTTAACATTCGCAACGGTAATGGTCCGAAGTGACCTATGGTTTGCGCCTGCTGCATATTGTCCAATCCCCGGCACCAATACCGGTTAATGGCGCCGATGGGCACCGGTAGATCCCGACCCGACAAGACGCTGAGGGTGCGGCAGAAACGGATCAATGCCCCGACGGGAGCGGGATAAGCCGAGGCCGGCGGCCGGCCGTTGCCCGGGACGATGCCGCCCACGAGGACGATCCGCCTGGGTTTTACCGACATATCAGGGGCCGCCAACAATGCCACTGTACCCCCCAGTTCGTGTCCGACCAAGGTGAAATCGCGAAAGTCTTCCTGTTCCGCGACGCGAGCAACGGTCTGGACGCTTTCCGACATATCGACCATCGCAACGTCCTGGGCCGCGTCGGCGCCGTGTCCGGGCAGATCAACGGCGCGGACGCGAACGGCTTGCCGGGCCAGAAACAAACGCGGGGGATGCTCGGCGGGGGCGGTCATGTGCCCCCAGACTTTACCCCAACTCCAAGCGCCCTGACCCGCGCCGTGTATCAACAGGAAATCCGACACGCTAAACCTCAATGTCTATTTCGCTCTGGATTCCCGCTTTCGCGGGAATGACGGGAGTGGTTTTGGTTTTTTGGTCACGACAGGGAACCCTGATCTAATACCGAAATCAGGGCCCGCAATACGGTCACGTCCTGGTCGGGCAGGACGGTTCTGGGGTCCAGCCGGACCGTGTCTTCCACAATGCGCGCGATAACCGGGGTCGGCTGGCTGCGCAGGGCGGCCAGGACCGATTCCGGGGTTGCGCCGTTTTGGGGAACGACGGACAGAGTCCACGACGGCAAAGTCTCGCCGGGGAGACTACCACCGCCAATGGCAGATCGAGAGGGCAGCACCGAAGTTTTCGCGTTGGTCGCGCCGTTGACCGCGCCACTCCACTCCAAAGCCCGGGCGTGGACCGTATCAGGATCAGCGGCGATCATGCGCCAAACCGGAATTTCGGTTTCGGCGTCGCCGTACACATAGTGCACCAGGGTAGCGGTGAGGCTGGCCAGGCTCATCTTGTCGATACGCACCGCCCGGGCCAATGGGTGCCGCTCCAGGCGCTGCACCAAATCGCGTTTGCCCACCACGATCCCGGCTTGCGGCCCGCCCAGCAACTTATCGCCGGAAAAGAACACCAAACCGACGCCGGCGGTGATGCTCTCCTGGGGCGTGGGTTCGTGGGCTAAGCCGTAGCGCTCGGTGGGCATTAGGGCCCCGCTGCCGATATCGTGGAGCACCGGGATGCCGGCGCCGGCGCCGAGGTCGGCCAAATCCCGCTCGTTCACCTCGGCGGTGAACCCCTCGATACGGAAATTGCTGGCGTGGGCTTTGAGAAAGGCCGCCGTGTTGTCGGTGATGGCATCGGCGTAGTCACGCACGTAGGTGCGGTTGGTCGTGCCAACATCGACCAGTGTGCAGCTGCTTTGACGCAGCACGTCGGGTATGCGGAATCCGCCGCCGATTTCCACGGCCTCGCCCCGAGCGACGACCACCTCGCGCCCCGCCGCCAGCGCGGAGAGACCCAACAGCAATGCGGAAGCGTTGTTGTTGACCGCCAAAGCGGCCTCGGCGCCGGTTATCCGGCACAGCAGGGATTGCAGATGGGCTTGCCGCGAGCCGCGACGACCAGTGTTCAGGTCGATTTCCAGGTCGGAATAACCGTGAGCGGCCGCCTGAGCGGCCCGCATGGCCGCTTCGCTCAAGGGCGCGCGACCCAGGTTGGTATGGATGATTACGCCGGTGGCATTGATTACCGGACGCGGCGAAGGAGCGGCGAGTTCGCCGATGAGGTTCAACACCTGGTGGGCGACGTCCTCGGCGGTCGGCGCCGATTCGCCCGACATCACCTTGCGGCGGGCGGCGGTCAGCGCCTCTCGGGTCAGATCGACTACACCATCCCTGCCGATGGATTGAACGGCGGGTTCCAGGGCGATGCTGTTCAACACCCGCTCCACGCTGGGAAGATTTCGTAGCTCAAGCATGCTCATAAGTAGTCAGTTAGTCGCCCCGGATTGGCGAGAATTCCCGGGCGGTTTGCCTGATGTGGCGCGGTGGGCATTCTAACACCTGGCGGCATTCGGTGGCGCGCCGTCACGGCGGTAGGGGACTCTGGATTCCGGCTTTCGCCGGAATGACGGGAAAGTGAAAGGCCCGGCGTCGGTCAGTCCGTAGCGTGCAAACGTCCGGTGTTATAAAATGATGGCCCGTCGGATCGGCGGAACGATTCCACCCTATGTTGCGTTGCGGGGTGGCAGCGACATGAAACGGAAAACAATTGGCATTGGCATCCTGGTCGTGTTGGCGGCGGCCATCGTGTTCGGGACGGTCGGTTCGGTGATGGAAGTTATCGAAGCGGCATCGGCGCCCCCGCCGGCGGAGGGAGAATACGTGGCTCGGCTCGCGCCGTCCGACGACGACAACCCGGCCCTGGAGGCCCTGAAGTACGTTTGTCCCTTCCATTAATAATGCCCGGCTGAACCCGCAGTGGAGATAGCATGACCCAGGAAATAGGATTGCCTCCGGAACTCGATGCCCTCAAGAACACCGTGCGCCAAATTGTGCGCGACGAGTGTGTTCCGTTGGAACCTGAATACCTGGCGCATCCCCCGCAGGAGGGCGAGCCGGACAGCGGCGCCCCGCGGGGCGTTTTGGAGACGGTTCCCGGAGTGCTGGGCACGCTTTCCTCCGAGCAATGGGGGCGGCTTAACAATATCTCCCAGCAGACCGGCATTTACACTTCCTTCGTGCCTGAAGAATACGGCGGCGGCGGAATGGGGGCGCTGGGTCATCTGGTGTTGGAAGAGGAGGTGCATCGCAGCATTGTGCACCTGCCGACTTCGCCGGTTCCGATGTTCATGATTGGCGCCTGCACGCCGGAACAGGAGGAGAAATATCTGTACCCCGCCATCAACGGCGACCTCTACTACTCTTTCGGCCAAACCGAACCGCAAGCCGGCTCCGACCCCGGCGGGATGATGCAGACCCGGGCGGTCCGGGACGGCGACGACTGGGTGTTGAACGGGACCAAGATGTTCATATCGGGGGCGGCGTCCGCCGACTTCCTGCTGGTGCAGGCGGTCACGGACCCGGAGAAGATGCAGCGGGGCGGCATCACGATGTTCATCATCGACAACCCCACGCCGGGAGTAACCTTCGAGCCAATCCGGGTGTGGATTGTCCCAACGAAGGCGCAGCAGCACTACATTCACCTGGACAACGTGCGGGTGCCGCAAACCCAGGTATTGGGCGAAGTCGGCGGCGGGTTCACGTTGGGCCAGCAGTGGCTGGTGCATCACGACCGGCTGCTGCGTGGGGCGATGGCGTTGGGCATATTGACCCGCGCTTTGGAGATGGCGATTGAATGGTCGCAGCAGCGCGTTACCTACGGACGACCGATTGCGGATCGGCAGGCGATCCAGTGGATGCTGACCGACGTGTATATGGACATCGTCGCGCTGCGGTCGGTGGCGCGGGAGACGGCGGCCCGGGCCGACGCCGGGGAGGACGTGCGGGTTGAAGCGTCCATGGTGAAATACGCCGCCGGGGAATGGGGCTGGCGCAGCATCGACAAGATCATGCAGGTGTTTGGCGGGCTGGGAGAGACCTTGGACCTGCCCATAGCGCATTGGTACCATATGCTCCGCCACGCTCGCATTGGCGGCGGCACGTCGGAGATACATAAATTTGTGATGGCGCGGGCGCTGCTGGGCGGACGGGTTGGCTTTCAAGGATAGCAGGATACCGGAATGACCAAATACAAGAATATGCTCCGCTCCGCGTTTCCGCTGGCTGGCGCGGCTTTCCTGATGTTGATGGTGGCTTGCGGGTTTCAGCAGACGCCGGCCGCGTCCCTGGGAGAGGTCAACGTCACCGGGGATACGTCGGATCCCGTCGGACAGGTCGCGGGTCATCCTTATGACGCGATCCAGGTCGTCGGGTTAGGCACGGCCACCGGGGTGCCGGATTTGGCGACGCTTTCGCTGGGGGTGTCGGTTACTGCCGAGACGGTGGCCGAAGCCCGGAATGCTGCGGCCACGTCAATGGAAAAGGTGATGAATGCCCTGCGGGAAAACGGCATTGACGCTGCGGATATCGCCACCAGACATTTCCGAATCCACCCGGAGTATGATTACAGCCGGGACCGGCGTAAGCGGATAGGGTTCACGGTCAGCAACGGGCTGACGGTAACAGTGCGGAACGTGGATACGGTGGGCACAGTCATTGACGCCGCGGTTGCTGCCGGAGGCGACCACGTGGTGTTTAATGACCTCGACTTTGCCTTTGCGGATACTGCCGCGATGGAACGGGAGGCGCGCCAAGCCGCTGTGGCGAATATGCGGGAAAAAGCTTCGCAAATGGCGGAATTCGCCGGCCGAACCCTGGGTGACCTGAAGCTGATTTCCGAAACACCGACCGGCGACGTATTCGGTGGCGGCGGCGGAAACAGACTACTCGCCTACGCCGAATCTGCGGCCTTCGCCCTGGACACCCCGATAACGCCGGGTGAGGGCGAGATCGCCGTTGTCGTGTTTGGCGTCTATGAGCTTCGATAGCCTTATGGTACTTAGCGACCGCACCATTCGCCGTCAAATCGCCGAGGGACGCATCGTGGTACGTCCCATTGACCCGGACGACATTCAGCCGGCCAGTATCGATCTGCACCTGGACCGCCGGTTTTTGGTGTTTTCCAATACGCGCCAACCCTATATCGACGTAAGGGAACCGCTGGACAACCTGACGGAGGAAGTTCGCATCGAGGACGACAGCCCATTTATGCTGCATCCGGGGGAATTCGTGCTGGGCAGTACCCTGGAGCATATCGAGTTGCCCGATGATCTGGTGGCGCGGCTAGAGGGGAAAAGCAGCCTGGGCCGGCTTGGGCTGCTGATCCACAGCACGGCCGGATTCGTCGATCCCGGATGGAGGGGGCGGCTGACCCTGGAATTGAGCAACGTGGCGCGGCTGCCCATTGCACTGTACTACGGGATGAAAATTGGCCAGATTTCCTTTTTGCAGCTGACCTCCCCGGCGGAACGTCTTTATGGGTCGCCCGAACTGGGCAGCAGGTATCAGGGACAATCCGGCCCCACCGCCAGCCGTTTCCATCAGGATTTCGCGCGTAAGGGATTGGCTTGACATGAGCACCGGCGATCCGAGAGAAATCCGGGACCCAATGGAGCGCGCATTAGCCCTGGCGCGGATCGCGCTGGGTTCCACCAGTCCTAATCCTGCGGTTGGGGCGGTCGTCGAGCGCGACGGCAACATCGTCGGGGAAGGGTACACTCTACCCCCCGGACAACGCCACGCTGAGATCGGGGCTCTGCAGCAAGCCGGCGACCGGGCCAAAGGGGCCACCTTGTACACTACCCTCGAGCCCTGCTGCCACCACGGTCGGACGCCACCCTGCACCGATGCCATTATCGCCGCCGGGATTGGCCGCGTGGTTTACGCAGCGGAAGATCCCAACCCGCGTGTTTCCGGCGGGGGCAGAGAGGCGCTGCGGGCGGCCGGTGTGGAGGTTGAACACTGTCCCAACCGGGAAGCAGACGAACTTTACCAAGCCTTTGCCAAGCACGTGACCAGCGGGTTGCCCTACGTTGTGGCGAAGTTCGCCATGAGCCTGGACGGGAAGATCGCCACCCGGACCGGAGACTCGCAATGGATAACCGGGCCGGACGCTCGCGCTCGGGTACAACGGATGCGAAAGGAGCTGGACGGCATAATGGTGGGTATCGGCACCGCGCTGGCCGACGATCCGCAGCTAACCGCGCGCGACGACGATGGGGCAACGCTCCCGGTCAACCTGCAGCCGGTGCGCGTCGTGGTGGACAGCAACGCCCGAATGCCGGCCGATGCGCGGATGTTTTCCCAACCGGGGCGAACCCTGGTGGCCGTAAGCGAAAATGCCAACGCGTCGCGGATCGCGGCATTAGAGGACGTGGGCGCAACAGTACAGGTTTTTCCGGGTACTGACGGGAGGGTAAATCTGTCGGCGCTGCTGGAGTACCTGGGCGCGGAAGGCGTGGTAAGTTTGCTGGTGGAAGGGGGCGGAGGGGTACTGGGCGCCATGCTGGACGCACGGCTGATCGACAAGTTGCATGTGTTCCTGGGGCCGGTGCTGATCGGCGGGGCGGGCGCACGATCCCCTATCGAAGGCCACGGCGCTACTCTGATGGCCGATGCCTGGCGCCTGGAGTGGACCAGCATGGAACCCATTGGCGAAGATTGGCTCATCACCGGCTATCCAACTCAGGGAGACGCATAAATGTTCACCGGAATCGTGGAAGAAGTTGGACGGGTGTCCTCCCTGGACGGCTACCGGCTGAAAATTAATGCCGGTCGGGTTCTGGAGGACGTGAAACTGGGCGACAGCATTGCCGTCAACGGCGCATGCCTGACGGTAGTGGAGTTTGGAACCGACGATTTTGCGGTGGATCTGGCGCCGGAAACGCTCAGGCGGACTTCCCTGGAGCAGGCGGACGCCGGCAGCGCGGTGAACCTGGAGCGAGCTTTGGCCGCCCACGACCGCATGGGCGGTCACATCGTGCAGGGCCACGTGGATGCCACCGGAACGATTACCGGCTTCACTCCCGAGGCGGACTGCTACATCATGGAGGTGGACGCTCCCGAGTCCCTTGCGCCTTACATAGTGGAGAAAGGGTTTATCGCGGTTGACGGGATTAGCTTGACGGTGGTACAAAGGTCGGAACACCGATTCACGATTTCGGTCATCCCTTTCACGATGCAGAACACCAACCTGCACGAGCGGGGAATCGGTGACCGGGTGAACTTGGAAGCGGATATTCTGGCCAAATACGTGGAGAGCCTGCTGGCCGCCAGATTCAGCTGACTTGGAGCGTGCTCGAGCCACCGGATGCAGAGTTCAGATGCAGTTAATTAGCATCGAAAAAGGTCTGGAAGACCTGAAAGCCGGCAAGTTCCTCATCGTGGTGGACGACGAGGACCGGGAAAACGAGGGCGACCTGGTGATGCCGGCACAGCACGTCACGCCGGACGCCGTCAATTTCATGGTGACGCACGCCCGGGGGCAGTTGTGCATGCCCATGCTGGCGGAACGATTGGCCGAGTTGGACATCCCCATGTTGCCCAGCCGCCATTCCGACGCGGCGATGCCTACCGCATTCACCATGCCGGTGGACTACGCCATAAACACCACGACGGGCATATCCGCCCACGACCGAGCGGCTACCATCCGGGCGCTGATCGATCCGGAGGCTCAGCCGACCGACTTCATCCAGCCCGGTCATCTTTTCCCCCTGCGCTATCATAAAGGCGGCGTACTAGTCCGAGCTGGTCACACTGAGGCGATTATCGACCTCTGCCGTTTGGCGGGGCTTTACCCAGCCGGGGTTGTTTGTGAGATCATGAAAGATGACGGAAGCATGGCGCGAATGCCCGACCTGATCCCTATGGCAAAGCAGCACGCCCTGAACATCCTGTCAATCGCCGATCTAATTGAATACCGGCGCCAGCACGACCCGATTGGTCAAGGAAGGGAATGATGCCCCTATGCAGCCTTGAAGAGGCGCTTGAAGACTTGTGTTCCGGTAAATTCGTGATCGTCGTTGATGACGAGGGGCGCGAGAACGAGGGGGATCTGTTCCTGTTTGCGGAGCACACCACGCCCGAAGCCGTTACCTTTATGGTAAGTCACGCTCGCGGCCTGGTGTGCGTTCCCATGCTGGGGGAGCGGCTGGATGAGTTGCAAATCCCCATGCTACGGAGCCGCCACTCCCGTTCCGAACAGCCCACGGCGTTCACTACGTCGGTGGACTACAAGCGGGGCACTTCCACCGGCATCTCGGCCTACGACCGCAGCGCCACCATCCGGGCACTAGTTGATCCCGACTCGCGACCGTCGGATTTCATCCACCCCGGGCATATGTTCCCGCTTCGGGCCGACCCGGGAGGCGTGTTGAAGCGTCCCGGGCATACCGAGGCCATCGTGGACCTGTGCAGAGCGGGCGGAGCTTACCCCGCCGGCGTGGTCTGCGAAATCATGAACGAAGACGGCACCATGGCACGGCTGCCCCAGTTGGAGCGGTTTGCCGTCAAACACGACCTGAAGATCTTCAGCATTGCCCAGTTGATTGCCCATCGGAGGATGACGGAAGATCTTATCACCAGGGTTGCGGAAGCGGAGTTGCCCACGCAATATGGCGTCGCGCGGCTGATCGGATACCGAAGCGCCGTCGATAGCGGGGAGCACGCGGCGCTGGTGGTGGGCGAATGGAACGAGGACGATGAGGTGCTGGTGCGGGTCCACAGCGAATGCCTGACCGGGGACGCTTTCGGCAGCCTAAAATGCGACTGCGGGCAACAGCTGGACATGGCGATACGAATGTTGTTTGAGCACGGCTCCGGCGCGTTGCTGTATTTGCGCCAGGAAGGTCGCGGGATTGGGCTGCACAACAAGATCAAGGCCTACGCCCTGCAGGATCAGGGGATGGACACCATTGAGGCCAACGTAGCGTTGGGTTTCCAGCCCGATGAGCGAAAATACGATTTGGCGGTGCAAATCATGCGCGACCTCAACATTGTCCGCGCGCGGTTGGTTACCAATAACCCCCACAAAATGGCGTGCCCTGACTGTGGTCTGGCTGGGGGTTGGGTACATCGTACGCGGGAGGTAAGCCCGCACCTGCCCCCAATGCCAGCGCCGCTGCGTGCCAGCGTGGACGGGTATAAGTGGACTTGGCGTGCAGGTGACCGACCGGGTTGGGCTGACCGTAGCGCCCAACGAGTCGAACGAGGACTACCTGCGGACGAAGCGGGACAGCATGGGACACCTGCTTTCACCGATGCAACCCAGCCCGCCAAACGTTGCCGGGTAGAGAGGGATCGCAGCGACGATGACGGGGCGACCACAAGGGTCGCCCCTACGCATTTGTCAAGGGAAACGTGAATGCGGCTAATCCTCATTACCCAGCTTGCTGACCAGCCAGGCTTCGATGAAGTCGTCGATATCGCCGGCCAGCACGGCGTCGGTGTTTCCGGTTTGATGATCGGTCCGGTGATCTTTGACCGACCGGTAGGGGTGAAGGACGTAGCTGCGGATCTGATTGCCCCACTCGGCTGAGACCCGTTCGCCCCGCAGGGAAGACAGTTCTTTTTCTCGCTCTTCCTCGTGCCGGGCCAGTAACTTGGCCTTGAGGATACGCATGGCATAGTCGCGGTTTTGATGCTGGGACCGCTCGGTTTGGCACGACACTACGATGCCGGTAGGAAGGTGGGTAAGTCGCACCGCCGACGCGACTTTCTGCACGTTCTGACCGCCGGGGCCGCTGGACCGGAAAAAGTCCATCTTCAGGTCCTCGGCTCTTATCTCTACCTCCGTGTCACCATCGAGAACAGCCGGCAGAACCTCAACCCGGGCAAAAGACGTCTGACGGCGGCGCGCCGGGTCAAAGGGAGACATTCGCACCAGCCGGTGCACCCCGACCTCGGCGTTCAGGTATCCGAAGGCGTGTTCGCCGCCGATTTCCATGGTGCTGGTGCGGAGGCCGGCTTCATCCCCATAGGCGGTGTTCAGGATCTGTACGGGCCTTTTGCCGGCGGTGGCCCAACCGGCGTACATGCCGGTCAGCATCTCGACCCAATCGTGGGAGTCGGTGCCGCCGGCGCCGGAGTGGATGGTCAGGATCGCCGGCCGGTCGTCGTATGGCCCCGACAGGGTAAGCGCCATCTCCGCGCGGGCAAGCTCGGCGGTGACCGCAGCGGTCTCTGCGGTCAGATCATCGGCGAAACTGTCGTCATCGGTCTCGATGGCAAGTTCGGCCAATTCCAGCAGGTCGGCCACCTGGGACTGCAAGCCGCGCCATCCGCCTACGGCAGATTGCAGTTGCCCCAATTCCTGCATCTTGCGCTGGGCGCGAGCCGGGTCGTCCCAGAAACCGGGAGCAGCCGCCTCGCTTTCCAGTTCGGCGATGGATTTTTCGCGGCCGGCGAGGTCAAAGACGCTCCACGACGGCGTCGAGCTTGACGGACAGGTCGGTGAGTTGCTGACGTAGTTCTTCCATGAATGCTCCTCGGTGTCGCCAGTGACCGATGATTTGGTTACCAGCGTCTATTTCATCAGGCAGTATCCATTATAATGGTTTAACGAATTTCGCCGGCTGCGATAGATGAACTGGCAGGTAAGATGATGCTGGACCACGGAACCCCGGAACACGCCGTTGACGACCCGGTCGCGGATCTGCGGCACCGAATGCGCCACTCGGCGGCCCATGTGATGGCCGACGCCGTTCTGCAACTGTTTCCCGAGGCCAAGGTGGGTATCGGGCCGCCGACCGCCGACGGTTTCTACTATGATTTTGAGGTGGAACGGCCCTTCACCCCGGAGGACCTGGAACGGATCGAGGCGTTGATGCTGGACACCATCAAGTCCAATACGACGTTTTTGCGGGAGGAGTTGAGCCGCGAATCCGCCAAGTCAATGTTCGCCAATCAGCCCTACAAGCAGGAGATCATCGACGACCTGCCGGACGAGACTACGCTCAGCATCTACCGCCATGGCGAGTTTACCGACCTTTGCCAAGGGCCGCACGTCGCCAGCACCGGCGACATCGCCGCGGTCAAGTTGCTGCACACCGCGGGCGCATACTGGCGTGGGGACGAAAACCGGCCCATGCTCCAGCGCATTTACGGGACGGCCTTTGAATCGCAAGAAGAATTGGATGCTCACCTGGAACGTTTGGCGGAAGCGGAAAGGCGAGATCACCGCACCATTGGCCGGCAGCTGAATCTGTTCACCGTCCATGAAGAGATCGGGCCGGGCCTCATCGTGTGGCACCCCAAGGGTGGCGTGATGCGCTCCCTGATTGAGGACTATTGGCGCGACATTCACTACCGCCGGGGTTACAACATCGTCTATTCGCCGCACATCGGGCGAGCGCGTCTCTGGCAAACCAGCGGGCACCTGGATTTCTACCGGGACAGCATGTATGCGCCCATGGAGATCGACGAGCAGGAATACTTCCTGAAGCCGATGAACTGTCCGTTCCACATCCAGATTTACAGTTCAGCGCTGCGGAGTTATCGAGAATTGCCACTGCGCATCGCTGAACTGGGCACGGTGTACCGGTACGAACGCAGCGGCGTCCTGCACGGCCTGATGCGGGTGCGAGGGTTCACCCAGGACGACGCGCACATTTTTTGCCTGCCCGATCAGGTGGCCGACGAAGTGGGCGACGTGCTGGACCTTACCTTTGAGATCATGGCGGCCTTCGGGTTCGAGGACTACGACATCATGCTGTCCACGCGCCCTGAAAAGTACGTGGGCGAAACGGAGATGTGGGAGCACGCCACGGAGTCGCTGCGACAAGCTCTCGTAACACGAGGTTTGCCCTACGGCATCGACGAGGGCGGGGGAGCGTTTTACGGTCCCAAGATAGATATCAAGATCAAGGATGCTCTGGGTCGGGAATGGCAGTGCACAACCGTGCAATTTGATTTCAACCTGCCGGAACGCTTTGACCTTGTTTTCCAGGACGACCAGGGCAACCGCTCCCGTCCTTACATGGTGCACCGGGCAATTCTGGGCTCGCTGGAACGCTTTTTCGGCGTGCTGGTGGAGCATTACGCCGGGGCCTTCCCATTGTGGTTGGCGCCGGTACAAGCAGTCGTCATCCCCATCGCCGACCGACACAACGAATACGCGGAACAAGTGGCCGGCAAGTTGCGCGATGCCGGGTTCCGCGTGGAAGTTGACGACCGCAGCGAGCGGATGAACCAGAAGATTCGCCAAGCGCAATTGCAGAAAACTCCTTACATGCTGGTGGTTGGTGACCGGGAGAAATCCGACGGAACGGTTGCTGTTAGAACTCGGGCCGGGGACAATCTGGGTGCCAAATCAGTAGGTGACCTGCTCACCATTTTGAAAGCAGAAGCGGAGAACCGGAAGCCACCCACATCCCGGTTCACGCACGACGAACTCCAAGATATTTGGGAAAGAGACCAAAGTGGTCAGGCGATACCCTCAATCGCCAGCGAATACGGAGTGAGCGAAACCAGGATACGGAGATTCTTGGGGGGCGAAACCTACAAAACCTTTCGGGCTGGAGATCATTGATGAAAGGATTTCTGATCATCATCGCTATCGCGGGGTTCGCTTTCCTTGCCTCAGTTGCTTGCCTGGGCAACAAACCGGTTACCTTCGAGTTGGACGGACATGAATACAACTGCGAGGCATTGTTCACCATTTTATCGGTTCATGGTAGCTGGGGCTTCGTAGTGCGCGATTTGCAGCGGCACTACGAACTTTCCGAACAGGAAGCCTCCGATGTTCACGTTGGTTGTCGCCGAGCGATTTGGAATGAAGTCAGGCCACTGCCAAAGTAACGTCACCACTCGCATGGATGTGCTTACTTCTGGCGGCTCATACTGCACGGAACGGAGGTTTTTGCCGAACGGAGGACGCCCAGGCAACCGTCACATTGAACGACGAAATTGGCAGGCAACCTTGCCCGCGAAAGCAGTTGGTAATCGCTCAGGAAAGCATTATCCTCCACCCATAGAGGAGGTCAACCATGGCTATATTCAGAACCGACGGCAAGAAACCGAAAGTGGAAGTTAGCACCCATAAAGCTACTCCGGAAGAACTGGCCGAGCACCGCAGCTATGTTGAGCGCTCGGAACGCTTGCAGGAGATGCGGTCCGAGCTGATGCAGAAGTACCCGGACAAGCGAGTGGCCCTGACCGAGAACGGCACGTTTGTCGTCGCCGCCTCGATGGAAGAATTGGTGGCGAAAATCAAGGAACTGGGCGAGCGCCCCGGCTTCGCTGCTGAAGTATACCTGAATACCAAGCCGCGACGGGTCATACTGTGATTGCCGGCTACTTTGCGTCGGATGGCAGCCCATATATTTGGTGCCGCTTGACCATTCCCGGCCTTGATGTCGTCGGGTCAGTGCGTTTCCTCGTCGATACGGGTTCGGATACGACCATATTGCACCCAGACGCCGGATCCCTTATCGGCTGCCCTTTTGACCAACTGACCAGGCCAGTGGAATTCATCAGCGCCGGCGGAACGCATGTTTATCATACGGAACCGGCCATCATTGAGTTCTATGATGACGATATGCCGCAGGAATTTGAGCTTGACCTGTACATCGGCAAACCGAACCCGGCGACCGACGGCTTGGATTCGCTGCTGGGCCGGGACATACTGAACGAGCTGGAGATGGAGTACGCTCCCCGGCGGGGGCGGCTCGGTCTATACCGGGATGAGGAGCGGTGGTGACTACTGCGCCGTCATACGCTCCAGTTCAGCGCGGAAATCAACCGACTGACCGCCGTAGCTCTTGCGGAATGTGATTACACTGCTGCTATCCATTCCAATGAAAGAGGACTGGCTGACGACTTTCAGGTCGCGCAGCATTGAGCCTACCGGCTGGGTTGTGGTCATATTGGAGTATCCGTTCTCGGTGACGTAGCCCTCCAGCCGGCCGGCGCTTTCGTTGAAGGCCACCAGATAGAAGTCAACCCGGTCGGCGTAGTTGGCGAGAATGGGGTTCAGCGTCCGCAACTCGGCGCGGCACACCGGTCACCAGGTGGCGAAGTACATCATCAGAACCGGCCGTCCCGCCGCCGCCATCTCCGCCGATGTAACCTGCGATCCGTCGGACCGCTCCATCGCAAAGGCGGGCGGCGTCTCTCCAACCTGGGTTCCCACGGGAGCTACCGGGGCCTCGGCAGCCGAAGGCGCCGGCGTTGGAGTGTCGAGCGACGGAGGCGGTGGCGGCGCCATCGTATCAGTGGGCGCGGGCGCCTGAGTGGGGGCGTCGGCAGGGGTCGCCGTAGCGAGTGCTTCGGTCGCCTGAGCCGGCGCATCCGTCGGCGAAACGGGTTTAGTGGCCTCCGCAACCGGGGCGGCGACTTGGGGCGCAGGAGCGTCCGTGGGTTTTTCAGCCGGGGCTGCTGGCGCGACGGTAGGCGCGGCAGCCGGCGGAGACGGTAAGGTGGGTGCAGGGTCCGGAGCACTGCCGGTTCCGCATGCCATCACCGCAGCGCCGGTCAGAACAGTGATAATGAGGGGCGCAAATATACGCATTGGATTGATCGTTTCCGTGTTGCGGCGTCAACGACGCCGGAGAGATTATTGTCATCAAGCCGGGAGCTGCATATCCATCATACGCTGGTCTTTTTCCTGTTGGACCTGCTTATGAGTGGGCACAGCGTCCGGGTCGGCGGCAAGTTGAGTAAAATGGGGCGACCATTGGTCGGCGGTTCCCATAAGTTGCCGGTGGTAGATAATTCCATCGGCGTTGACGGCCATCATGGCCATCTGCCGGGTAATTTCCAGGTCCGCCAACATTTCGCCGACGGGTTGGGCAGCGATGAGATCGGTGTAACCCTGCTGCTCAATGTAGTCTTCGACTTCCTGGGCGGATTCGTTGTAGGCAACGACGTAGAAATCAATCTCACCGTATTCAGTGGCAATCGGGTTCAGCGTCTGTAACTCAGCGCGACATTCCGGTCACCAGGTTGCGAACCAGAAGAGATGCACGGGTTGGTCTGCTCCCGACAAGTCGTCGGACGTAACCTGAGAACCGTCGGACAATGTCATCGCGAAGGGCGGGGTGGTTTTCCCTATGTCCAAGCCGACGGTACCTGCGGCGGGAGCGCAGGCAGCTACGACCAGCACCGCGACAAAAAGCAGGACGGCAAACAGGGTTGCGGTCGTGAACCGGGTTCTCATGGAACACCAATGACGTAGGATTTCATCTGGTATGCTGGCAGATGTTACCACCGATTGTAGCCGAACAAGCTGCAATTTGACATACGCTGCGCCACGCTTTTCGGATCCACTACAAGGAGTGAACTGATGCCCAACCGCCTGATTGACGAAACCAGCCCCTACCTGTTGCAGCACGCCGAGAACCCGGTGGACTGGTATCCCTGGGGCGATGATGCGCTGAACCGGGCGCGGGAAGAGGATCGGCCCATCCTGCTCAGCATCGGTTATTCGGCCTGCCACTGGTGCCACGTGATGGAGCGGGAATCCTTTGAAAACGAGGACATCGCCGCCCTGATGAACCAGAACTTCGTGAACATCAAGGTGGACCGCGAGGAACGTCCCGACCTGGACGCGGTGTACATGGAAGCGGTGCAGATGATGACAGGGAGCGGCGGTTGGCCGATGACCGTGTTCCTGACCCCGGAAGGCCGGCCATACTACGGCGGCACCTATTTCCCCCCTGAGGATCGGATGGGTATGCCCGGTTTTCCCCGGTTGCTGGCGGCGGCCAGCCAGGCGTATCACACCAACAAGGGCGAAATCGAGCGGGTCACTCGCCAACTGGCAGAGCAGATGGGTCGCTCCGGTCAGATGCCGCGCGGCTTCACGCCGTTGACCACCGAGGTGATGCACAACGCTTACTCGCAGCTGGCGACGCAGTTTGACCACCTGAACGGCGGATTCGGCAGTGAGCCTAAGTTTCCCCAGCCAATGACCCCGGAGTTTCTCCTTCGTTACCACCGACATGGGTTCAACGAACGCGCCCTGGAGATGGTGGAGCTGACGCTGCAAAAAATGGCCTACGGAGGGATGTACGACCAGGTGGGAGGCGGGTTTCATCGGTATTCGACCGATGCGTATTGGCTGGTGCCCCACTTTGAGAAGATGCTGTATGACAACGCTCTGTTGGCGCGGTTGTACCTGCACGCCTGGCAAGTCACCGGCAACGTGCTGTATCGACGCATAACGGAGGAAACGCTGGATTACGTGTTGCGGGAAATGACGGACTCGTCGGGCGGATTTTATTCGGCCCAGGATGCGGACAGTGAGGGAGTAGAGGGGAAGTTCTTCGTTTGGACGCCGGACGAACTGCGGCCATTGTTGGGCGACGATGCCGAACTAGTAATGGGTTACTACGGCGTCACGGCGGGCGGCAATTTTGAAGGAGCGAACATCCTGAACATCGCCCGCCCGCCCGCCGAATACGCCGGTCAACGGGGGATGTCGGAAGATGCGCTGCTGTCTGCTGTCGCCCGGGCGCGTTCTATACTGCTCGCGGTGCGCGAGCGGCGGATTCATCCCCTGCTGGACGACAAGGTGCTGACGTCATGGAACGGCCTGATGTTGCGCTCCTTCGCCGAAGCGGGCGCGGCGCTGGGGCGAGGGGACTATCTGGACGCCGCGAGACGAAACGCCGGCTTCCTGCTGGACAATATGCGAGATGCCGACGGCAGGCTGCTACGAACGTGGCGCAACGGGCAGGCGAAACTGCTGGGATACCTGGAGGACTATTCGTGTCTGGCCGACGGGCTTTTGTCGCTCCACGAAGCGACGCTGGAACCGAGGTGGCTGCAAGAAGCCGTGGGCGTCGCCGATGGGATGATCGCGCTCTTCTGGGATGACCAAACCGGCGGCTTTTACGACACCGGCAGCGACCACGAAACGCTGGTAGTCAGGCCCCGGGACGTATTCGACAACGCGCAGCCGTGCGGCGGCTCGGTGGCAACGGATGTGCTGCTGCGGCTGGCGGTTGTCACGGGCAATGACGATTACTCGGCCAAGGGGGCGACGCCGTTACGGGCATTGCAGCAGTTACTTGGCCGAGCGCCAGCTGCCACGGGCCACTGGCTGGGTGCCCTTGATTTTTATGTCTCGTTGCCCAAGGAGATCGTGATCGTGGGCCAGACCGAACACCCGAGTACAGCAGAAATGCTGGCCGAGGTGGGATCCCGATACCTGCCCAATCGGGTGATCGTCGGAGTGAGCGATCCAGCAGCGCCCCCACTGCAAGATTCGCCGCTGCTGGAACAGAGGGGGATGCAGGACGGGGCGCCCACCGCCTACGTGTGCGAGCACTACGTGTGCCAGCTTCCGGTGACGGATGCGGCGACACTAGGCACGCAACTGGACAGGTGAGCCGGTTTGTCCGGTTCCGAGACTTCGGCCGGCGCTATTCGAACCGACCTTCCAGATAGGCGACAACCCGCTGGGCGTATTCCGCCGGCCTGGTAGCCAGAGCAGTGGCGTGGCCCGCGTCTTCGACTCGCCAGAGGATACTCCCCGGGGGGCCGGCATCGGCGACACGCTGGCCGTGGTTGACCGGGATTCGCACGTCGGAATCGCCGTGAATGACCAGTATGGGATAATCCAGTCGCGTCACGGCTTGCTCCGGCGCCAAAGCGCCGACATCAATACCATAGCGCAAAAAGGCCAGCAGGAAAACCGCGGGTACGAATACCGGCGTGAACCATTCCGGCAGGGGGAGACTGCGGGCCGTCTCTGAGGCAATCAGCTCAGCCGCCGTCGCATAAGGGCTGTCCGCCACCACGGCTCGTATGCCTGGCTCGCCGGCCGCGGCCAGAATGGTCGTAGCAGCGCCCATGGAAAACCCGACCAGTCCGACGTTGCCCGCGGCGACGCCGCGACTTTGCGTCAGATAATCGTATGCCCCCCAAACGTCCTGTCGCTCATAGTATCCTGCGGACGTCAGACCGCCATCGGACGAACCATGCCCGCGCAAGTCGAACATCAATACCCCGTACCCGCGCTCCGTCAGCCGAGCCGCCAACTCCAGGGCGCGGCTGCTGGACCGAACCCCGTTGACGCCGTGGACGAATATCAGATGAGGGACATCCGGCGTCCCTTCCAGATACCAGCCGCTCAGCTGCAACCCGGTATCCCGCGACGTGAATTCCACCGCTTCAACGCGCAGTCCATAGTTGGCGGGACTGTCTTGCTGATTCCTTCGCTCCGGGCTGGTCAGGACATGGACGATACCTAAAGATCCCAGCACGTAAAGGTCGGCAACAAAGATGACGGCCACTACAACCGCAAGCAAGGCCCGGCGTGTCGTACGCAAGAGTAGAGCCTCTCGCCTCTGGAAACCTTCCGCTCATCAGGCGGCGGGGCGCATCAGCCCGGCGCTTGTCACCGTCTGCTGGTTGATGGTATCAGGCAGTTTGTAGCGGGGCCAAAGGGCAAGGCCCAAGAGGACCAGGCCTCCGGCCATTACCGGAGCCAAGCGGATGCCAAGAGGGGCATCAGGGGAGTCGCCGAGTTCCAGGATCCAGCTCAACAGCAGGGGCGGAAGGGCGTAGGTCAACTTTTCGAAGAAGTTCTGGGTCGAATAGAACATGGCTTCTCTGCGCTCGCCTCTCAGCAGCGCATCGTAGTCGGCGATGTCTGCGGTCAGTCCTTTGGGCAACACGAACACGGCGGCCATGGGCATCCCGGCGATGAACACCATTACAAGTCCCTGCAGTACCAGATGTTCAGAAATCCACAGGCCGACCAATCCCAGGAGTGGGAACACGAGGCCGCAAGCGACAATACAGATCCCGTAGATTCGGCGTTTGCTGACCCAGCCGGCCGAGAAGAGTATCCAGATCACCAAGCCGAACAGGACAGCGCCACCGATAACGCTGCTGGACATCCAGCTTGAGGCCCGGCCTTCGTGTTCCTGTTGCAGCACGGCGACGGCAAAAAATGGGATCCATCCTTGCAGCACCCCCACACCGGTGGTGAACATCACGAAGGTCGGCAGAAAAGCCAAGAATTGAGGATTGCGGAGGGTGTCTTTGAACCCTCGCCAGAAGGGCACCTGAGCCGGGACGACGTCCCGTTGAGCGTACCGCCAAATTGCCGACAGCGATATAAAACGAAACACTAAAGCCACTACGGCGAATATGGTGCCGGCAACCTGGAAACCGAAAGCGTCCTTGATGTAACCACCCATGACTAAACCCAAGCCGGCCCCGCCAACCGCGAACAGGAAGATGAAACTCACGACCTGCATCCGGTCCCTGGCGGTTCTGGTTAATTCGGGGACCAAGGCTTCCAGGGCTCCGCTGGACATGGTGGCCGCCGTAAAGAACAGTTCCAGCATCACCACCAAGTAGAGAACGTTCCACCAACTGCTGCCTTCACTGGGGAGGAACCAGACCAGCGCTCCAAAAAGCGCGTAGAATGGGGTGCCGAAGAGGATGAAAGGAATGCGCCGCCCCCAGGGGCTGCGGGTTCGGTCACTCCACCACCCGATCAAAGGGTCGGTAAAAGCGTCAACGAACCGCCCCGCGAAGATCAGGAAACCGGCCAGGACCCGCGCGCTTATATTGTAGGTCAGTATCGAAACATCCGGGTCCGGGACTCGGGTCACGCCTTCGAGGGCCGGCGGAGCCAGAAAAAACACCACCCATCCCTGCCGGAAATAGCTGATAGCCTGCATTCCGATATGGTCGGCCGAGAACAATAGCTTGTTCAGCAAAGGCAGACGCGGGGCGGGCTGTCCTGAATCGATCATTCCATCTCGGAAGGGGAAAAACTACCGGGGCAATGTAGCACACTCTGATGACGCGATACCCAGGTAGAGCGATGTCCACCTTGTCGGATTTGTGCCGCTCTGATAATCTGGCGGGCGTCGCTCACGGGAGATTTGGATTGAGCCTGCCACAGCCCATCAGGGCTTCTTTGTTTGTTACCTGCATAATCGATCAACTTTACCCCGAAGTCGGGGTTAGTGTGGTGCGAGTTTTGAGGCAGAACGGCGTGGAGGTGGACTTTCCGGTCGGCCAGACCTGCTGCGGCCAACCTCTGTACAATTCCGGCTTTACCGAGGAGGCCAAGAAGTTGGCCCGGTGGACGCTGAAGGCGATGGAGGGCAGCGATTACGTGGTGGCGCCGTCCGGCTCATGTGGGGCCATGCTGAGGGTTTTCTATTTGGATCTTTTCGCAAACGATGCCGAAATGTTGGAGCGGGCGCGGGACCTGAGCAACCGCGTTTACGAGTTCACCGAATTCCTGACGGAAGTGGTCGGGGTGGACCAGCGTTCCGTTGCGGAGACGTCCCAGGGCGGCAAGGTTGCTTATCACCCGTCCTGCCATCTGCTGCGGGAGATGGAAGTGAAAGAAGCGCCGGCGCAACTTTTGCAGGGCGTTGAGGGCGTATCGCCGGTTGCTCTACCCAACGCCGAACAGTGCTGCGGGTTTGGCGGTACGTTCGCGGTGAAATACCCGCACATTTCTCAGGAGATGCTGGCCGACAAGATCGACGCCATCATTGCCAGTGGGGCGGATCTGGTGACCGCCTGCGACATGGGTTGCTTGATGCACATCGGAGGCGGGTTGAGTCGGCGCCAATCGCCGGTCAAGGCGCGCCACATCGCCCAGGTGCTGGACCGGTCGGTGGGCTGACATGGCTGAAGTGGCAACGCGCGATTTCGTAGCCGCCTCCCGGGCGGCGGTGCAGGATCAACAGTTGCGCCAGGCGCTGCGCCGGGCCGGCAGCGGGTTCGACGGGGCGCGGCGAGAAGCCATCGACGAGATCACTCCGGAGGTGTGGGAAGGCTGGAGGGAACAGGCGCGGCGGGTGAAGGAACACACCATCGCGAACCTGGACTACTACCTGGCCATGCTGGAGCGGAACGTTGTGGCGGCCGGGGGACAGGTGCATTTTGCCGCCGACGCGACGCAGGCTAACGCCATAGTGTCGGAGATTGCGCGGACCCGTGGTGTGGCCACAGTCACCAAAAGCAAGTCCATGGTTTCGGAAGAATTGGGATTGAACCATGTGCTTGAGGCGGACGGGATTGAGGTTTTTGAGACCGACTTGGGCGAATACATCATCCAGTTGGCCGAGGAAACGCCGTCGCACCTGGTGGCGCCGGCCCTGCACAAGACGCGGGGACAGGTGGCACGCCTGTTTGCGGACAAACTAGGTGTGCCGTATTCCGACGACATCGAGGAGATGGCGCGGGTGGCGCGGGTGGTATTGCGGCAGAAGTTCCTGGACGCCGACATGGGCGTAAGCGGCGCCAACTTCCTGGTGGCTGAAACCGGCAGCCTGGTCATCATCACCAACGAGGGGAACGGACGGCTCTGCACTTCGGCGCCGCGGATCCACGTCGGGCTGGCCGGCATGGAGAAGGTGATACCGTCGCTGGAAGACCTGGCGGTGTTCCTGCGGCTTTTGCCGCGCTCTGCCACCGGGCAGCGGATCTCGTCCTACGTGAGCATGGTAACCGGGCCGCGCCGGGCTGACGACGAGGACGGCCCGGAGGAGTTTCACCTGGTCATTGTGGATAATGGCCGGAGCCGGCTGCTCCGGGACCCGGCGCTCAGAGAATCGCTGTACTGCATCCGGTGTGGCGCGTGTCTGAACGTGTGCCCCATTTACCAGCGAGTGGGCGGGCACGCCTACGGCTGGGTATATCCCGGGCCGATTGGCTCAATTGTCACGCCGGGATTGGTGGGCGTGGCACAGGCCAAAGACCTGCCCAACGCATCAACGCTTTGCGGAGCGTGTCGTGACGCCTGCCCAGTGCAGATAAACATACCCAGGATGCTGCTGCACTTGCGGCACAATTTGGCGGAAGGGACGGATTCCTACCAGCGAACGGCCTCCGATACCGACGCGCTGGCCGCGCGTGGATTTGCGTCGGTTATGACAAGCCCGTTTTTGTTGAACCTGGGTCGCAAAGTGGGACGGGCGGTGCTGAAACCGGTGGCGAAAGGCGGCGTGGTCGGGCGCACTAAGTTGCCGTTTCTTTCGCGCTGGACTGAGGCGCGGGACCTGCCGGTTCCGCCGCCCCGCACGTTCCGAGACATCTGGCGCGATGAACTGGCGGATGGGGACAGAGGCGATACCCGGGCGTAGTTTATGAGTATCCCCGACAGGCATACAACCGGATCAATCGGTGGCTCTATAGGTATCCCATCGGCCCAATTCCTCGCGTCGGTTCGAGAGGCGTTGGGGCGAGAGGAAGGGCCGCCGACGGACCCTTACGCTGCGTTGCATGAGGGGTTCGTAGAGCTGGAAACAAGGGCGGCTGCAGTTCGGGAGCGGGTTGCCGGAGAGATACCGGTCTTGCTGGACAAGATGGCGGACACCGCCGCCTTGCGCGGCTGGAACGTGGCGAGGTGCGACGGAGGCGAGGATGCGCTGGATTATGTCGTGTCGCTGGTGAGGCGGCTGGGCGTAACATCGGTGGCGCGGTCGGAGCAGCCGGTGTTCGACGCGGTTCCAGTGGACGCGGCGCTGGCGGGAGCCGGGGCGCTAGTGTGGCCAGCGGTGTACGAAGACGACGCGGGCCGGACGGCGCTGCGACGCCGGCTGGCGGAGTGCGGCATGGGGATCACCGGAGTGGATTACGCCATTGCGGAAACCGGGTCGGTGATCGTGCTTCCGAAACGGGGGCTGAGCCGGCTGGTTTCGGTGGTGCCGCCGGTTCACGTGGCCATCGTGAGGCCCTCGGAGGTGATCGGCACGCTGGACGATCTGTTCGCGTTGCGGCGGTTGGAGTTCTATCGTAACGGGGACGGGCGCGACGGCGGTGATATGGGAAGCTACCTGAACTTCATCAGCGGGCCCAGCCGGACGGCCGACATCGAGCAAACTATCGTGGTGGGCGTACACGGGCCGCGAGAAGTCCACTTGGTACTGCTGGAACGGGAGTAAGACCATGCCGATGCGAGTAGGATTCATTCAGTTCAGGAAACAGATGATGGAGCAGCAGTTGGCGGAAATGATGGACGTGTTTCCGACGCTGGGCATCGAAAAAGCCATCCTCATCGGCGACATGGTGAGCGGCGATTACTCGCCGGCCAGCACCATTGACTTCGTGTTCGTGCACGAAACCGACCGGCCCTTTGGGCGCCGGGCAGATTTCTTTTCCTATCACATCGGCTCGCAAGTGGGAATGAGGGCGCAGGTTTATACTCCGGCGGAGTTTGAGGAACTGCAGGATACGCTGCCCGCGCTGTACCAGGCCTGCAAGCAAGGAAGGGTGGTTTTTGATGCCTGATTTCGCCGCGGAAGGGGCTCGCTGGTTTCGCCAGGCGGAGCAAGACCTTGAGGACGCCGGATACAACCGTCAAGGGGGCCGCTACAACGTGGCGTGCTTCCTGTGCCAGCAGGCCGCCGAGAAGGCGGTGAAAGCGTACCTGTACAAGCGGGGGGCGGAGGACGTGTGGGGCAACTCGCTGATCGACCTGTGCGAGGACGCCAAGATTTTCGAGATGTTCTTCGACACGATCAAGGCGGACGCCCGCCAGCTGGACAAATACTACGACATCACTCGCTATCCAGGTTACCTGCCCAGCGGGATACCGTCCGAAGCGTTCGACGACGTTGATGCGGAGCGGGCGATTGAGCTGGCCGGGATCGTGGTGAATTTCGTGGGACAGCGGATACCCTGACGGGATTGCTGTGCTGCGCTCGCAATGACAACGGTCAACCGCTGAATATTTCGGCGAGGCGTTCCTGGCGGTAGGCGAAGATTCGTCGCAGGTCGCGCCGCACCAGGAGGCGGTCGGCCAGCCACCAGCCCAGCATATCGTATTCCACTTGGTCACGGACCAGCGTTCCGCCGTCGCTGGGCGTGAAGGTATGTCGGTGCACCCAGCGTCGGTAGGGGCCTTTGACCTGCTTGTCGATGAAACTATGGGGCGGCTCCCAGGCCGTGATGCGGCTGCGCCAGGACAGGGGTATGCCTTTCAGGCGGAGCCGATACTCTATTTCGACGCCGGCCCGCATGGTGATGGGGGGCAGGGTGACAACATGGAAGCGCAACCAGGGAGGCGTCAGGCGTTCAAGGTTGAAGGCGTCGGCGTAGAAGTCGAAGATTTCCTCGGGTTGGCGGGGGAGCCAGTGGGACAGGTCCAGGGTGAAGGTCATTTGTCAGAAGCAGGATGGTCAGGATTTTTCAGATTTTCTGGATTTGGTTGCGGCCCAAGTTGTAGAGGCGGAGGGCGCGCTCGGCAGCGCGCTCCAGAAGTTCCGCGCCGTTTTGAAGGCTGTATTCCAGCGTGGCGGGTTCTTCCTGTACCGGCAGGATAGCGTTGATGCCGTGCTCGTAGAGTAGATCGTAGCCCGGCCCCAAGCTGCCGGCGAGCAAGATGGTGGGAACACCAAATGATTGGGCGCGGCGGGCGATGCCGACCGGGGCTTTGTCGAAGGCAGTGGAGCGGTCGGCGCGGCCTTCGCCGGTGATTACCAGATCCGCGCCGGCGGCGTGTTGGTCGAAGTCCAGCACATCGCAGACCATGTCAATGCCGGAACGCAGTTCGGCGCCGGCAAAGGCGATGAGGCCGGCGCCCAGGCCACCGGCAGCCCCCGACCCGGGCGTGTCGAGGACGTCGATGCCCAGGGCGGATTTCACCACGGCGGCGAAATTGGACAGACAGGCATCCAGCTCGGCAACCATTTCAGTCGTTGCACCCTTCTGGGGGCCGAAGATGGCGGACGCGCCAGTGTCGCCGCAGAGGGGGTTAGTCACGTCGGTTGCGCCAATGATGGTGGCGTCGGCGAGACCGGGATGACAGTCTGAAACGTCAATGCGGGTCAGGTTGGCGAGGGCAGCACCGCCGGGAGGCAGATCGTTGCCGGAGGCATCCCGGAAGCGGACGCCCAAGGCCGACGCCATGCCGACGCCGCCGTCGTTGGTGGCGCTGCCACCGAGACCGACGATGATGCGGGTGTAGCCGGTATCCAGAGCGGCCTGCATCAACTGGCCAGTGCCATAGGTGGTGGCGACGCGAGGGTCGCGGCGGTCGTCGGGTATCAGGGCGAGGCCGGAAGCAAGGGCCATCTCGATAACGGCGGTTTGACCGTCGCCCATGACGCCCCATTGGGCTGCTACCGGATCACCAAGGGGGCCGGTCACGGTGGCCTGGTGAAACTGTCCGCCGGTGGTATCGATAAGGGCGGCGAGGGTGCCGTCGCCACCGTCGGCTACCGGGATCAGGACGGTTTCGGCATCGGGCATGGCGCTACGTATGCCCCGCTCCATGGCCAGGGCGGCGGCACGGGCGCCGATGCTGTGTTTGAACGCCTGGGGAGCGATGACGATGCGGAGAGACATGGAGGGATTATAGCAAAGCAATTGGCTGACACCCGCCCCTTGCGGATTTTGCCGGCTACCTGCGACAATCCGATCATGATTGGCGAGAAATTATTGACCGACGACGTGCGGCGGTTGGCCCAGCGATGGGTGCAGGAATGGATGCCAGAAGCGGATGGTGCGGGCCTAGCGCTGGGATTGCCGGAGTGGGATGACAGGCTGGCCCTGTGGCGGGTGTCGCTGGTATCGGAGGCCGTTCCTAGCCACTCGGTCGGTGAAATCCAGGTTGACGCCGGGGGCGAGATTTGTCGCGCGCCGGCCCCGACCATGGTGTCCGAGCGGTTACGGCAATTGCATCGAAACCGCCGGCCGCGCCGCTCCGGCGGGAAAGCCCGGATTTCCTTCCCGCCCGTTCCCAACAAGGCGATATTGGGCGACTGCCGCGCCGTTCTTGCGGAGTTCCCGCCCGACAGCGCACAGCTGGCGTTCACCTCGCCGCCCTATTACAACGCCAAGCCGGATTGCGCGGAGTACGTTGACTATCCGTCTTACCTGGATTTTCTGGGCGAGGCTTTTGAGGCGTGCCACGCAGTGCTGGCAGAAGGGCGGTTCCTGGTGGTCAACGTGTCGCCGGTGCTGGTGCGGCGGACTTCCCGGAGCACGTCCAGCAAGCGGCTGCCCATCCCCTTTGACCTGCATCCCATCCTGGACCGGATTGGCTTTGAGTTCATTGACGACATCATCTGGCGCAAACCGGAAGGGGCAGGCTGGCATTTGGGCCGGGGCCGGCGGTTCGCCGCCGACCGGCAGCCGTTGCAGTACAAGCCGGTGACCGTGACTGAGTACGTGCTGGTTTATCGCAAGAAAACCGACCGCCTGATTGACTGGAACCTGCGGAACCACCCCGATTCGGAGGCGGTGGAGCGTTCTTTGATTCTGGGTGATTATGACAAGACCAACGTGTGGGATATAACTCCGTCAAATCACAAAGCGCATCCGGCCGTATTCCCTGATGAACTGGTCAGCCGGGTCATCCGATACTACTCATTTGAGGGGGATTGCGTGCTTGACCCCTTTGCCGGCACCGGCACCGTGGGGCGGGTGGCTGCCGCCATGGGCCGGCGGTTCGTAGTTATTGAGAAACGCGCCGATTACTTTGAGACGATGCGGCGGGAGTTGGGGCAGCCGGGCTTTGACTTCACGGTGGATTTCGACGACCTCCAGTATTTTTGGAGCGCGGAGCATGACGCCGAACCTGTATGACCTCAATTCTGCCGAAGGAGTGCGGCAGATAGTATCAGCGCTGTTCCAGGGCTATAACTATCGGCTGTACACGGAAGGACAGACACGTAATCAGTTGCTGGACGCCTACCGGCAGTTGTCGGCGATCAAGGAGCGATTGCCGGCGAATGCTGGCCATGCGGAATGGATGACCGCGATACAAGCCGAGCTGGACACCGCCGGAAACGATTTGGCGTGGTGGCTGCTTGGCCTGACCAATAAAACCGCGCAAAACCTGGGCATCCGCCGGGGTGATCGTTTTGATTACCTTGATGAAGTGGCCCGGCATATTCGGGAAGTCGTTGCCAACTCCCCTGATGGTTCGTTTGACGATGCGATGCTGATGCTATGGGCCGGGGCCGCAACTCTGACGATACGGGGGTCTCGGAAATCCACCGCCGGCAAAACGCTGGAAAGGGCGTTCCTGCGCGCCGGCCTGACCATCCTGGGCTTGGAAGAAGAAACCGACTTTTGGCTCAATATGCAGCGGGATGCGGAAGTGCCACGGGAAATTGACGTGGAAATCGCCAGCCGGCGGGGGCGCATCAGGGTTGAGATGGGGTTAATTGAGCGGGGCAATCAGGAAGTAATTGAGGACAAAATTACCCGTGTGGGAACCGGCGGCATTGTTATCTTTGACCAGATTGGCCCGCGTTCCAATGCTCGGCAAACCGCTGAAAATTATCAGGTCGGATTCATTCAAATAAGGAACAACCGTCCCCTGACTGAAATACACGGCTTTCTGAACGGAAAGGTCCCCAAAGCACTGGCGGAACCGCCATCGGATGCGGACGGCATCGTAGCAGCGGTGAACCAGTTGGACGACGACTTGTTCTTATCGGGTTTGTTGCCGGGGTAGGAACGCCGGTCGAAAGGGGAGGATTGAACATGGTTGCAAAGGAAAACACGCCTTCGGATGGAATGGAGAACTACCCGAAAGTGGAGCGGCACATCGCGACACCGGAGGAACTTGCGGAGCATCGGGATTTTGTGGCTCGCTCACGCAAATTGAGGCTGGAAATGCGCTCCGAATTGTTGGAGAAGACCCGGACAAATACGTAGGACTACCCAAAGGAGGCGAGCTGCTGGTGGCCGATTCAATGGATGAATTGGTAGCGAAAGTCAAAGAGCTTGGCGAGTTGCAGGGCTTGGCATGGGTGTTCCTCAATACCAAGCCCCGAGTGCGTGTGGTGATTCGATGATTCGCGGGTATTTTGAGGCGGACGGAACTCCGTATGTTCGAGCTCGCATAGTATTACCTCAGCTGGGGGTAGGCAACGATGTAATGATGCTGGTCGATACCGGATCATCTTCAACGATCCTGCATCCCGACGACGGGCGCGATAAGCTGTTGCCGTTTGATGAGCTGCGCAACGAGGTAGTTGTTACCAGCGTCAGCGGAACGCAAACCTACTATGCAGAGCCGGCAGTGGTTTCGTTTTACGACGGTGAAGCGCGGCAGGATTTTCGCATCGACCTTTACGTAGCGAAACCGCATCCGGTGGTTGATGGGCTGGAGTCTTTGCTGGGGCGAGATATTTTGAACCAGTTAGGTATGGAGTACGACTTTCGGCAGAGTAGGCTGGGGTTCACGGCGCAATAGGCAGGGGCGGTGCGTTATGTTAGTATCGGCGGGCGGCTGCTTCGGGCCGGCCGCAGGAGCAGAAATCGCGCCGGAGGATCGCAGGGATGCCTACCAGAGAAGAACTTAAGGATCGCGCTTTTGCCGAGATTGAGGACCGCGCCGATGAATTGATCGGTCTGTCCCAGCGTATCCTGGCGAACCCGGAGCCCGGGTTCCGCGAGTTCAAGACGGCGGCGCTGGTGGGGGAAAAGTTCGCTGAGATGGGGGTGCCGTTCCGGTCGGGATTGGGCATGACGGGCGTGCGTGGGGAGATTATCGGCGGCAGCGAAGGACCGACAATGGCGATCATAGGCGAGCTGGACAGCCTGATCGTCAACGAGCATCCTCATGCCGACGGCAGCACCGGCGCGGCCCACGCCTGCGGTCATCATTGTCAGATTGCCATGATGCTGGGGGCGACCATGGCGCTGCAGCGGGACGACGTGCTGCCGCACCTGAGCGGCCGGGTGGTTTCAATGGCAGTGCCGGCCGAGGAATACATCGAGATTGAGTACCGGGACCAACTCCGTCGGGAAGGCAAGATTGAGTTCCTAGGCGGGAAGCCTGAGTTCATACGTCTGGGGGAATTTGACGACGTGCATCTGGCGATGATGATGCACACCACCAGCACTCCCCATGAGAAGCAACTGTGCCTTACCGGAACGAACAATGGGACGCTGGCCAAGAGGATACAGTTCGTGGGCAAGGGAGCGCACGCCGGCGGGTCGCCGCACCTGGGCATCAACGCGCTCAACGCGGCGACGCTGGCGATGTCGGCGATCCATTTCAACCGGGAGACCTTCCTGGACACCGACACGGTGCGAGTGCACCCCATCATCACCAAAGGCGGTGAGGCGGTGAGCGCGGTGCCGGCGGACGTGCGGATGGAGACCTTCGTGCGGGGCAAGACGCTGGACGCCATCATGGATGCCAACCGGAAGGTGGACCGGGCGTTGCGGGCCGGGGCGATGGCCGTGGGCGCGACGGTGAATATCCAGACGATCCCCGGTTACATGCCCATGCTGCAAAACGACCGGATGCAGGCGATTTTCCGCGCCAACGCCGAAAAGTTGGTGGGTCCCGAAAACATTGGACGGACCGAGCACCGGACGGGCAGTACGGACATGGGCGACGTGAGCGCAATCATGCCGGTGGTGCATCCCTACGTGGGCGGCGCGACGGGCATCGGTCACGGCGCGGATTACGTGATCCAGGATTACCAGATGGCGGTGATCACCGGAGCGAAAGCCATGGTGGCTACGGTGATCGACCTAATAGCGGACGGGGCGACGGAAGCCAACCGGGTGGTGGCCAACCACCGCCCCGATATGACGTCCCGGGAGTACGTTAATTTCATGCGGACTCTGGCGGCGGAAGAGACGTACAAGGATGGGTAGCATTGCGCCGATACACAGTATGGGCAAGATTGTTCCGATTCAGATGGACTGGATTCCGGCTTTCGCCGGAATGACGGACCAGACGCTGGGATGGCGGTAGAAGCTATGGCGACTCGTGAAGAACTGAAGCAGGCAGCTTGCGCTGCCATTGACCGGCGTCGCGAAGATTTGATCGCAGTGTCCCGGGACATCCTGGAGCATCCGGAACCGGGGTACAGCGAGTACCGAACGGCGCGGGTGGTGGCGGAGCAGTTTGCCAAGCTGGGTATCAAGTTTCGCGCCGGACTGGCTCTGACCGGGCTGAAGGGAGAGGTGAAAGGCGGCGCCGGCGCCGGGCCTCGGGTGGCGATAATCGGCGAACTGGACAGCCTGATCGTGAACGGCCACCCTCATGCCGCCGCCGATACCAGCGCGGCCCACGCCTGCGGCCACCACTGCCAGATCGGGATGATGCTGGGCGCGGTATTGGGGCTTTCCCAACCGGAGGTTCTGTCTGAACTGAGCGGCGAGATCGTGCCGTTCGCGGTGCCAGCCGAGGAATTCATCGAGGTGGCGCGACGCCTGGAGCTTCGCGAGTCGGGCAAGATCGAGTTCATGGGGGGCAAGCAGGAACTGATACAGCTGGGCGAGTTTGACGACGTGGACATTGCGATGATGTGCCACACGGCCAGCGACATGGGAGCGTACTCCTTCGCCATGGGAGGGACCAGCAACGGTCACGTGGTGAAGTACGTTCGGTTCATCGGCCGAGGCGCCCACGCCGGATCCGCGCCGCATCTGGGCATCAACGCGCTGAACGCCGCCAACTTCGCATTGCAGGCCATCAATGCCAATCGGGAGCTGTACCGGGAACAGGATACGGTACGCATTCATGGGATCATGACCAAGGGGGGCGAAGCGGTCAATGCAGTGCCGGCGGACGTGCGTCTGGAATGGCGGGTGCGGTCGGGAACCCCGGAGGCGGTGGTGCGTAATTCCGACATCGTAGATCGCTGTTTCCGGGCGGGAGCGATGGCGGTGGGAGCGTCGGTGTCCATCACCAATATTCCCGGTTATCTGCCGATGCGACACGATCAGAACCTGTTGGAGGTTTTCCGGGAGAACGCCGCCGGCTTGCTTGACGAGAAGAAAGTGTTGATGATGCCGTCATCCCGAAACCGGGGCGGCTCCACTGATATGGGCGATTTGAGCCATATCCTGCCGGCCATCCATCCCTATACGGGAGGGGCCGCAGGAGCCGGCCACAGCTCGGAATACGTGATCACCGACTACCAGCAGGCGGTGGTAAATCCGGCCAAGATCATGGCGATGTCGGTGATTGACCTCCTCGCGGATAACGCGGCCAAGGCCAGGCAGGTGACGTCGTCGTTCCGGCCGGCGATGTCGCGCTCGGCTTACCTTAGTTTCCAGCGGCAACGGGCCGAGGTGCTGGAATACGACGGGGCTGTAGTCTAGCCGTCCGAGGTTTACCAACCGGCGCTATGAGCTAACGTCATCACCGCACCGGCAATCAAGGGGACGGTCAGGTTGTCGTCGGCTGGCAGGGGGGCTAACTCCACGGCCGCGGCAACTACCGCTGAGATCACCACCGGCCAGGTCCAGGAGCCAAACCCAAGGGCGGACAGGATTGCCCATGCCACCAGGGAAGCGGCGACGAAGGCCACGGCGCCGGCCGGCGATTTGGTCCCAAGGCGCGGACCGGGGAAATGGGCCCCAATCAGGGCAGCCGCTGGGTCGCCGACGGCGACAAACATCAGGACGGGTATGGCGACCGGCGGGCCGAAGAAGTAGAAGGTAAAGAAGGCGGCCACCAGGAACCAAGTGGCTCCGGTGATCTCGGTGGTTTCGGACTGTTTCAGGATGGGCCGGAAGATGCCCAGGAACAGGCGATTGAGGGCGCTCAGCCGGGGACGGCTGCAATCCAAAACCAGGCCGAGGAGGGCGCCGCCGCCGATGAGCAGCATATAGGCGTGCTCCGGCATGACCAGAGCGAGCAACGTGGTGGAGGACGCGGCTATGAGGTGGAAGATACGCCGGCCCACCGGGATAGGGAGCGGGCCTGGGGATTGGCTCACATCGGGGGTACTTCGCATGGATGAACGGGATAAGAGAGGCCGATTTGCGCCGGGTCAATCAGTCTTCAAGCGGTAGGGGCGAATAATTATTCGCCCCTACAATGCTGCCCGCAAACGGCGGATATGGCCGGCTGACCGCAGGTTAAAAATCGATCGTCACGGTGTCGCCGGCACCCCAGCGGAAGGAACGGAATTGGGTATCTTTGGGAGCTTCAAAGACCAGCCACCCGTCGAGGCCCGTGCCTCTAGGGAGTTCCTGAGCGCGCTGGATCAGCTTAATCTCGCCGTCGGGTTGGACCTCTTCATAGGCGGCATTCCAAAGGAATTTTACGCAATCGGTCGGGTACTCCGGGTTGACTGGTATGTTGCATCGGTCCGAGGGGTTTTCCGGAACCTCCGCCTCCTGGGCGCGGGCGCTCACATCGATGGGAAAGTACCGGCCTTGCAGAAAATCGCGGAGCTGGGCGGATTCGTGATCAACATTTACGATTGCGCTGGTGGCGGTGTGGTTCTCGACCTTGACCCGCAGCAGGATCAGCTCGTTCTCGCTGGATTCGGGTTCCAGCCGGTATAGTGGATCGCCGGTTGCGCCCTGGGACGGGTAGCGAGTGGAGGTGGTCCAGCGCAGCTCGTCGGTGCGTTCCATGGCGGCGACGCTGATGTGGAGAATCCGGCCTTTGTAGTATTTTCCGATGTTAGGCGATTGAGACGAGCAGGCCAAAGCCATGGCGAAGAGTATTATGGCCAGAGCCGCAAATACCGGCCAATGCCGGACAATAGGACGACCTGGATTCCGGCTTTCGCCGGAATGACGGTGGAGGGAGCGTGAATGACGGAGGAGAGGCAGACCGCTAGTCATCGCTCGTACCTGTGAGCGTCGGGAGCTGCCGGAGGTCGGCAATTAGGCGGGTCAACACGGCCAGGAGGCGGTCAACTTCGGCGTCGGTGTTGTGTTTGCCCAGGGTGATGCGGAGGGAGCCGCGGGCGGTGTCCGCCGTCTGACCCAGGGCCAGCAAAACGTGGGAGGGTTCCAGGGAGCCGCTGCTGCAGGCGCTGCCGCTGCTGGCGGCGATGCCCTGTAGATCCAAGCCCAGCAGGATGGATTCGCCTTCTACGCCGTCAAAAGAGAAATTGACGTTGTTGGGCAGGCGTTCTTCGGGATGGCCGTTGAGGATAGCATAGGGTATGCGGCGGGTGATCTCAGCAATGATGCGGTCGCGGAGGGCGCGGCAGTGGTCACTCACCGCGCCGCGCTCGGCGTCGGCCAGTTCCAGGGCTACGGACAGGCCGATTATGCCGGCGACGTTCTCGGTGCCGGAACGCCGCTCGCGTTCCTGCCCGCCGCCGGTGATGAGGGGCAGAAAGGGGACACCACGACGGATGAACAGGACGCCGACGCCCTTGGGTCCGTAGAATTTGTGCCCGGACAGGCTCATCATATCGACACCCAGGCGGCGGACGTCGAGATCGAGGAAACCGGCGGCCTGGACCGCATCGGTGTGCATCACGATGGTTCGGTCGAACTCCTGCGCCTTTTGCCGTACGGCGGCGGAGATTTCAGGGACGGGATTGACGGTGCCGATTTCATTGTTAACGTACATCACCGATACGACGGTAGTGCGGTCGGTGATGGCGTTGTACACCCGGTCGGGTTGAACCATGCCGTAGTCATCGACGGGGAGATAGGTGACTTCCCAGCCACGGTTTTCAAGTTGTTGGCAGGCGTGGAGGACGGCATGGTGCTCGGCGGCGGCGGTGATGACGTGCTGGCCCGTTTCCTCCAGGGCGTAGGCGGCGCCGCGGATGGCCGAGTTGTCAGACTCGGTGCCGCCGCTGGTGAAAACCACCTCGCGGTTGCGGCAGTTGAGGACGCGGGCGACGCGTTCGCGGGCGGCGTCCAGGGCGTAGCGGGCCTCTTGGCCGACGGTGTGGACGCTGGAGGCGTTGCCGTACAACTGGGTGAAGTAGGGCAGCATGGCCTGGAGGACGCGCTCGTCCATGGGCGTGGTGCCGGCGTGGTCGAAGTAGATGTGGTTCTGGGTGGTCATGGGTGGGTCCGCCCTTTGTGATAATTTTAGCATACGGGATTAGAGTAGCCGTCGGATTGCGACCAGGGCAGATCTGGATTCCGGCTTTCGCCGGAATGACGGAAGGTTAAGATCTCAAGGCAGCCATTTGTACCACAGCAAGACGGCGAAGGCGGCGGTTACCAACAGTCCGACAACGATTGAGGTAGTCTGCTCGAAACGGCGGTTCACGGCGTCGCGGAAGACCACGCCATAGCCGTCGTATTCTTCGCGCCTTTCCAGTATTTCGCCGGCCCGGTCGCGGTGCAAGTCCCATACGTTGACAATCAGGAACACGATGACGGCGGAGAACAGCACCACCAGCATTTCGACCAGAAAGCCTATCCAGCCGGTTACACCGGGTCGGGAGGCCATGCCGATGAATACGGTGATGCCGCCGAAAATGATCAGCGCGAACAGCTCGCCGAACTCGATGCCCTGCTGCCGGGAGTGGGCGATGACGTTGAGCTGGGTTTCGGCCTCGGCGAGTTGGGCCTGGTCGTCGGGGTCGGGGTTCGCAGCCTCGGCCCGGTCCAAACAGTCCTTGGCGCGCTGGTAAGCCGTTTGCAGTTGTTCGGGGGTAACGGCGTAATCAAGGGCCAGCACGTGCTCCCGGGCCGCTTCGTCAATTACGTTGCGACGGGCCAGCAGGTCAACGTTCTGGAACAGGGTGTAGAGGCGGTTGTCCTCGTCCTGGGTCTGGGTAGATAGGCGGGCGACCCGGAAGGAACGGAGCAGGGTGAACACGGTGGCCGACAACCCCAACGCGCCGAAGTAGGTTTCGCCGGGCCATTGCCATTCGCCGAAGGGCAGGTACCGCAGCAGGTCGTCGCGCAGATACACGAAAGATCCGCAGGCCCACAGAGCCATGAGCAGGGCCTTGAAGCCGAACCGGACTTCCGCTTCGACGTTAATCAGCAGGTTGACGATGAGTATGCCCAAGGCGCCGGCGACTAGGTAATCGGGGCGCTCCGGCGCGACCTGCGAAAAGAGGAAAAGCCAGGCGAGGCTGAACACGGGAGTGGCATTGGCCAAAGCATTGACGCCCAGGTTGGCGGTGGAGAGATTGACTTTTCGCCAAGCCAAGTTGGCAATGCCGTTGGTGGCGCCGCCCACGACAACGGCGATGAGCAACGCCCGCGAATCCATCACCTCGCCGCTGTTCATTCCGGCGAAGGCGTTTATAACGCCGGACACGGCGCTGGCGATGAGAGCGGCAACCAGCAGGCCGAAGAAATTCAGCGCGTCATCGCCCACGGCCTGCTTGACCTCCTTCGGGAACTCCTGGGCCAAGTCGGTTCCCCAACGGAAGCTGAACACGGTGAAGGAAGTGGCGACGGCGCCCACCAGGGCCAGGACCACACCGACAACCGGCGTAGAAAGGTTGCCCGTTTCGACGCTGGCGAACCCGCCGGCCTGCCCGACGATCACGAAGGCGAACCCCGGAATACCCAGGGTGAGCAACAACAGCATCTCTTTGGTTATCGGGTGATCCCGGCCGGAGCCGCGGAACAGCCGGTCGGCGATGAGGATGATGAAAATGGGCCAGGTTCCAAACAGGATGGCGGAGATGGACACATCCACGTAACGCATCGACCAGGCGAGCAAAGCGAAGTTGAAATTGGCCACGATGGAAAGGCCAATCATCGGGTGAAGGCCAAACCTCGGGTGAATGACGCGAAGGGCAATCAGCCGGAGGTTCGCGCCGTCGAGTATCAACGAGGGATACCGGAGGGCGATGAAAACGAGGCAACCCAGGACGACGCCGGCGCTCATGGCCGCGTTGAACAGGAAAGGCGTTTTTTCGCCGCCACCCCACGCGATGACCAGGGGGAGAGAAGAAAACAGGGTGACCGCCGCCAGCATATAACCCATGGCGACGCGGTTCCCGATCAGGCGGTCCCTGGCCAGATTGGGCATTTGGATCAGAGCCCGGGGCGCGTTTCTCATTTGCCGGCCTCCCGGTTCAGCCGACCCATTTGTACCAGAGCAGCACGGCGTAGGCCACTATTATCAGCACCCCGATTACGACTGAGACGCCCTGCTCGAAGCGCCGGCTTCTGGGGTCGCGGAAGATTACGCCGTAGCCCTCCGGGCCTTCCTGGGCGGCCAGCACCAGTTCGGCGCGGTCCCGGTGCAGGTCCCACACGTTGACAATGAGAAATATTATCACCGCCGGGAACAGCGCGCTGAACACCTCGTACAGGAATGCCGTCCACCCCGAAACCTCGGGCCGGGACAGCAGGGACAGCAGGATGGTGCTGCCGCCGAAGATTATGAGGGAAAACAGCTCGCCGAAATCGATGCCCTGCTGCCGGGAGTGGACCATCATGTTGAGCTGGGTTTCGGCGTTGGCCAGCAGCCGGCGGTCGGCGAGGGTGTGGTCCACGGCACCAGCCTGAACGAAGCAGAGTTTGACCTGGGCGTAGGCCAGCCGCAGTTCCTCGACGTTCCGGGCGCCGTCGATGGCGCGCAGATGCTGGCTGGCCTCAGCAGCAATCAGGCCGCGGCGGGCCAGAAGCTCCAGGTTCCGGTGCAGGGCGAAGATACGGTTGTCCTCATCCTGGGTGCGCGGGGCAATACGGGCGACCCGGAAGGTGAGCAGCAGGATGAAGACGGTGGCGGAGAAGCCCAGGGCGCCGAGGTAGGTTTCCCGGGGCCAGAGCCAGCCGCCGAAGGGGAGGTAGATCAAAAAATCGTCGCGGAGATAAACGAACGTGCCGAAAGTCCACAGAGCCAGTATAAGTGCTCTGAACCCAAAACGGACTTCGGCCTCAAAGTTGATGAGCATATTCGCAATAATAATTGCAGCCGTACCAATCACTAAATAATCTACGCGAGCAATGTTGACTTGTGAAAATAGAAAAAGCCAAACTAGACTGAAAAGCGGTGTAGCATAACTCAATGCATTAATGCCCAATTCAGTTGTGACAAGATTAACTTTACGCCAAAGAATATTGGCAACCGACAAGCATATAAATCCACCAATAACGGTATATAAAAATGTCGTGTAGGCTATATTTTCTGATTGAAGGGCTCCAGCAATTAATGTTGCTGGAAGAGTGATAATATTTCCGATAAGGTTGGCAAGTATGACACCGAAAAAGTTGATCTCCTCACGCTCATGGAGATCACTCTTCAACTGAGCAGCCAAATCCACACCCCACCTCAGTCCAAAAGCTGCAAGCGGAGCGAGTGTAACCGCAAGGATCAAGAAAATAGTATCGATGGCGATAAAATTGTTCAACATCGCTTTGCCAGTTTGGCTAAAAGCAACGAAGGAAAAACCCAAAAATCCCAGAGCGGACAGTGTATAAACATAATAACTAGTGGCACTGTATCGCCGATCTTTACGAAACAACAATCCAGTTAATATGATCAGTAGTATAGGCCAAGTTTCATAAATGACTGCTGCAATAGAGGGGTCTATAGTTCTATTTTGGATAGCCAATGCGAAGAACATATAGTCAAAATATGTCACCGTCGCCAATATAATTGGCAAAGGAGTAAATATGACACGATTGCCTATGTGTAGTGGCGATTTCGCCATTCTGCGGGCTACCTGTACCCACGTATTCAAGCTAAAGAACAATGTAGGATAAACTACCATCAATAATGCCAAGTATCCGGCGATGGCACCCAGCCTTAAGCCGGTGCTGAAAAGGAAGGGAGCTTCCTGACTCCCGGCAGCAATAAGCAGCGGGACCACCGAAAACCCGATCACGGAAGCCAGCATATATCCAGCAGCGGCTCGGTTGCCCGTTCCACGTACCACGAAGGACATACCTGCCGACGCCAGTAATTTGTAAAGCCCTGAATTCGTATGTCGATTGGTGTTCATGATGTTTATATCAGCTCGTTGCCTTGCCACTCACAGAGGCGATGGCTATAGTGAGCCGCAATTTCACGTAGAGTTGGGAGTTGGGCGATGGCTTTCGCTGACATTAATGGCTACCGGATGCACTACTCGGTGTTTGGCGAGGACGATGCGCCCGTGATGGCACTGATTCACGGCGGGCTGGGCGGCGGCGACGGGAGCAAGGATACCATCAACCGGCAGGCGGCGGCGCTGTCGGCGGAGTATCGCTGTGTGTTCTACGACCGGCGGGCCTGTGGGCAGTCGGATGCGCCGGCGGACGGGTATGACATTCCCAACTGCGCGCGGGATTTGCGGATGCTGCTGGAGCATCTGGGCATTGGGACAGCCCATATCCTCGGTTCTTCAGCCGGCGGACCGATTGCGACGCAGTTCGCGCTGGACTACCCGGAGATGACGGACACGCTGATACTGATCAACACGATGTCCTATTCTCAAGAGGCGCAGCGGGAGGTGCGGCGGCAGGAATTGGCGCGGTTGAAGGAACGGGTCGCGGCGGTGGGACGGCAGGCGGCGGTGGAGGAGGCAATTGCGGACCGTTTCCCACAGATGGCGTCGGACGACCCGGAGCGGTTCGCCCGCATCGCGGCGGAGAACCTGGAGCGCATCGACGGCATAGCGGCGACGCACCAGGCTTATGTGGACATTGAGGATTCTCTGGAGTCCCGGCTGGCCGAGTTGGAAATGCCGACGCTGGTGGTGCATGGGGACGCCGACGGCCGCATCCCCGTGGAGTGCGGGCGCAGCCTGGCGGCCGGCATTGACAGGGCGAAACTGCATATCATCGTCGGCGCGGAGCATGGGTTGATGACCAACGAGGCGGCCGGAGAAACGCAACGGATTATCCTGGATTTCCTGCGACGGGCGGCAACGGAGCGGGGGCAGGCGGTGAAGGCAAGGTGAACGGGGGGCGCTATGAATGGGATGAGCGGAAGCGGCGGGAGAACGTGGAGAAGCACGAGATTGATTTCACCGCTATCTACGACTTTCAATGGGACGACGCCGTGTATAATTCAAACGATACGCATGGTGAAGAGCGCTGGGTAGCCACTAACTACATCGGCCTGCGCCTTTACACCGTCGTCTATACTTGGCGGGGCGACAGCCGGCGCATCATTAGCCTGCGCAAAGCCAGCCCCAAGGAGATGCGAGACTATGCCCAAGCTTAAACCCGGCACTATCTGGCCTACGCCTGAGGAGGAAGCCGCCATTATGGCCGGCATCGCCGCCGACCCTGATAATCCTGAGTTGGACGCAGAGTACTGGGCCACGGCCAAGACTGCCAAAGAAGTCCATCCCGACGGTACAGACAAGCCACCGCGTTCTCCGCAAGAACTGTGGCCGGAACGGTTCGCCAAGAAGAAGGAGGCAGTTTGATGTCCACCGCTGGAATTGACCACATTGCCATGCCCACCGCCGACGCGGAGCGGCTGATGGCGTTTTACAAGAAGCTGGGCTTCGCCATCAACGATGAAGAAGAATGGCGGGCCGGCAGCGCCAACATCTTCTCGATCCAGGTTGGCGAATCGAAAATCAACGTCCACCCGGAGGGGCATATCGCCGACTACCGGGGGCCGACGGCGGTGCCCGGCTGCACGGACATATGCTTCGTTTGGGACGGCACGGTTGAAGAGTGCCAGCAGATGCTGGCGGACGCCGGTGTGGAGGTGATACGGGGGCCGGGGCCGCGCAAAGGGGCGCGGCAACGTGGCGTGTTGCCGGCGGTGAGCCTGTACGCCCGGGACCCGGACAATAACCTGCTGGAATGGATGATTTACCAGTAGGGTTGGGGGAATGGCAAGGTAGGGGCGAATAATTATTCGCCCCTACGGTTGACGACGCACGAGGAGCAAGATTATGACGCGGATGCTTGGCAAACACGCTCTGGCGGAGATGCTGGTGGCGGAAGGCGTGGAGTACATCTTCGGCAACCCGGGCACCAGCGAAACGCCCTTTCTGGACGGATTGCAGGACTACCCCCAACTGCAATACATCCAGGCGTTGCAGGAAGGGACGGCGGTGGGCATGGCCGACGGGTACGCGCGGGCCACGGGCAAGCCGGCGTTCGCCAACATCCACATCGCGGGCGGGCTGGCCAACGGCATCAGCGGTCTGTACAACGCCTTCCGGGGGGGAACGCCCTTGGTGTTGACGGCGGGGAACTCGGACACGCGGATGCTCATCAGCGAGCCGGTGCTGTCGGGCGACCTGGTAGAGATGACGGAGCAGTACACCAAGTGGAGCGTGGAAGTGCGCCACGCTTCGGACATTCCGGTGGCGATCCGGCGGGCTTTCAAGGAGGCCAAGACGCCGCCGACCGGGCCGGTGTTCGTGTCCTTTCCCTGGGACACGCTGGATGAAGAGGTTGACTTTGAGGCGGTGGGGTCGTCGGAAGGGTTCTTCCGCATCCGGCCCGACGCGGCAGCGGTGGACCGGGCTACGGAGCTGCTGGCATCTGCCGAGAACCCGGTCATCGTGGTCGGCGACCGGGTGGCGCAGGCCGGCGCGGTTGAGCAGGTGGTACGAGTTGCCGAGCAGACCGGAGCGCGGGTGGTGGCTACGTCGTATTCCGAGGTGAACTTCCCGACTGCCCATCCGCAGTGGGGCGGAATGCTGAACCTGAACAGCCCGGCAACGGCGCGCCAGTTCGCCAATGCCGACGTGGTGATGGCCGTGGGAACGGACGTGTTCGCGTCGTTCCTGTACGTTGACGTCCCGTTTCTGCAACCGGGTACGAAGTTGATCCACATGGACAGCAACTATTGGGAGATTGAGAAAAGCTACCCGACGGAAGTGGGCATCATGGCGGATCCGGGGGCAGGGATGGCCGACTTGGCCGCGTCGCTGGATTCCAGCATGACGGGCAGCCAACGCGAGGCGGCTGCAACTCGGGCCGCTACGCTGGCGGCGGCGCGGGAGCGAGATGCCCAACGCTACCAGGAACGCATCAAGCCGACCTGGGGCAACCTGCCCATGCCGGTGGAGCGGATGATGCACGAGCTGGCCGCCGCCGTTCCGCCGGACACCATCATCGCGGACGAAGCCGTCACCTCGCGGCCGGCGCTAAACCGGGCCTTCGACTTTGAGAAGCCGGGGGATATTTACGGCATTCGCGGCGGCGCGCTGGGCTGGGCGATGCCGGGCGCGCTGGGGGTGAAGCTGGCGCATCCCGACCGGCCGGTGCTGGCGGTGGTGGGCGACGGGGCCTCAATGTACACGGTGCAGGCGCTGTGGACGGCCAGCCGCTACAACATCCCGGTGGTGTACGCCATCTGCAACAACCAGGCCTACCGCATCCTGAAGGTGAACATGGAAGTGTACCTGCGGGATATGCTGGACGACCGGGAACGGGACAGCGATTACGTGGGGATGGACTTCGCCAACCGGCTGGACCTCGCCATGATGGCGCAGGCCATGGGGGTGCATGGCGAGCGGGTGGACGACCCGGCGGAGATTGGGCCGGCGATCAGGCGGGCGTTTGATAGCGGGCGGCCGGCGCTGCTGGATATAACGATTAGCGGGGCGCTGTAGAGAGCTAATCGGCGAGAAGCGTTAGGGCAACGGGTCTCGGCAGCGTATCCGCGTCACGCGGCTGGGCTTACCTCGGAACCGCACGGTTTCCCTGGTTATCCTTTCACTCGTGGACACACCGCCGGAAGCGAGGACGGGTAGAAAGTCCACGTCTAAATTCTGAGGTATCAGGGTTTCGGCTGCTTGAGCTCCAGCTTGAAGTTGGCTTCTGACATCGCTCAAGTCGAATTTGCCACGTTTCAACTCAATCGGTCTAACCATGACCTGTCGGTTAGACGTTTCTGCCAGCAGCAGATAATCACAGCGGCGCGCATCCGGCGCCAACGGAGACCCACGTTTGTCGAAATCAATAACCAAGCGAGGGCTGGGTATTTCTCGCAGTGCGACGCTACAACCTTCTTTGCTAACTCTGGTCGTCAAGCAGGACTCAGGAACTTGGCTGCGAACAGCAGCCAACGGTCCGGTCATTTTTATTCTCCAATCCGGTTGAATATCTTGGCCGAGTCATTGCCCAAGGCCATGGCTACATCGTCGAAATCCGAAGGGTAGAGGCCAGAGTCGTCCAATGTAATTTGAACCACTTCCGAACCCCTGGGGCGGGCTTTAGGGCGGAACAGCCAGACACCCACCTGGTCGGCGGTCAAGGCGGCGTTGCTAACGGAAACGGTTGAGATCTCTTCGGGCGGCAGTTGCGAACGCTGTACCACGTTGGCGAGTTCTTCCAGTATCCACTCGCTGTGGGTGGTGATAATGACGCGGTAGCCCGCCTGGACCAACTTGGCCAACTGGCGTGTGAACTCAACCTGCATGGCCGGGTGCAGGTGTGATTCGGGCTCTTCGATTATCAGCACGTTTCCGGGCAGTGCCAAATGGCGCAGGTACAAGACTATCGGGGCCAAATCCGACACCATGGAAGAGGCGTGCATCAGCGACAAGTCCTCTTTCCACCCATCGGGACGGTAGGTGAAGTGCGGGTAGTTGATAAGCTCCGACCGCTCAACGCCGATAGTGCCACGGAGGATGTTTTGCTCTAACCCGCGGCTCACATCTTGCCCTGCAACGTGCGACACAGCATCCGTCTCTCTTTGGACTCGGTCAACTTGGATCAACTGACTCAGAAAATCACCGAAGACACCAGAGAATAATGGAATGTGCCCGACGGGTTCCAAGCCTGCCAAAGGCACTCTGTCAATCATGGCACTGACTAACCCACCGTGAGCGTGTACTACGCCAGTACGGTCTGCCGGCAGGTAGAACGCCCGCAAGCCAAGGTCTGCAACCATCCGCGGGAGTACTAAATCCATCAATGCGAGCATTGAGTTCAAATATCCATTCGCCCAAGTATCACCATCAGCTTGCTCCGATATGGTACGTATATCCTGCAAAGCAAAGTGCAAATAAGTCTGTCGCATATCAATATGGGGAAATTCAATATGGTTAGGCACGGTAGTTTTAAGTTCTACCGTGTTGCCATTATTGAGCGATAGATTCTGTTCCAACAACGTACCACCATGTGAATCAGCGCCTCGGATCGACACACGCGCTCGGTTGGCGTGGCCTTTACGGACTAATGCTGTCGTAGTATTCATCCCGAAGCACCGCAGAATTTCCGAACTGATGTTGCCTGCCAGCTTGTCAAATTCCGAGCGTAGAAGGTTGACGATAGCACCAGGTAGCCCAACCACCGTACTTTCTCCCTCACTCCACGGGCTTATGTCGTCAAGAGACCGAGCCAATTGCGCAAAAGCGTTGATGTTCTCCGGCGTCGGATCCGGGATATTACTACCCAGTTGGGAACGCCAAGGTCCAAAACGCACCGGACCGAGCGACCGGCTACCACTCCCGCAAAACCGATGCAGGGCGTAGAGGAGTATGGCCAAGTAGGATTTGCCCGTGTTGCTGGGGCCGATGAACACGGTCATCGGGCGGAGATCCAACTTTGCGTGGACTATCGGGCCGAAATCCTGAACCTCGATTTCGAGGCGGTCTTGTTGGAAAGGGGACCTCATTACCGATCTCCACGTATCATGGAATGCCGCACACGATACCCTCGGCATAATTCGCTAACTGTGTAGATTTCGACCTCGGTATGTTTGGCGAGCCGCGCAACGTTCTCATCGTAGTCAGTTCCCACCAGGACGGACGACACCCACAAGCGGGGGTGCGCGACCTGCTCTGACACTTCTTGCAAGATTCCCGGCTCCATACGAGGGATACCTGTATCGTCTTTCGAACTGCGGATAAGGTGCCATGCAAGGTCTTCTGCGCTCATTTCACCGAGGGCCAAGGCGTAGTCCATGACTTGGCCAACATCCCCAGGTCTAAGTTTGCGTGCCTTGAGTTCATAAACCGTCGGAAAGCTGTCTCCCCAAACGACGTCAGGGTCAACGTAAAATCCCAACCTGAAGGGCTTCTTACCCACCAAACCGAACAGGTCCAGAGTTCCGGATCCAGCACGAAGCTGACGCCCGCAGAAATACGGAGCGGGGTCAAACAAATCGGGCGCCACAATGAGAGCGGTCTCAAGTAAATCTTCGCTGTAATCGCCCGATTCCAGCATCTCTACGTATCTGAGTTTATCTGCATCTGATGCCGGCAGCGTGATCTGATTTGGCATTTTAGTACCCACCAGTCGTCACATAGAGACCGCAGCAAGTGCAATGGCGGAAAGGGAGGGAGCCTATCCTGTTTCCCGTTCCGCCATCGCCAGAACCTCTTCCCACTCCTCCGCCGTCACGGGTTGTATGGATAGCCGCTGGCCGCGCTTGATGACTTGCATGGTCGCCAGGGCCGGGTTGGCTTTCAGCTCATTGAGGCTGATGAAGCGCGGTAAGCGACGCTCGGCCTGGATCTCCACCATAAGCCAGGTGGGGTTGGCCGGGTCGGATTTGGGGTCGTAGTAGCGGGAGTCGGGGTTCCAGGCGGTGTCGTCGGGATAGGCTTCGCGGACGATGCGGGCGGTGCCGACTACGCCGGGCGGCTTGGCGTTGCTGTGGTAGAAGAGGACATGGTCGCCGACGCGCATATCGTCGCGCATGAAGTTGCGGGCCTGGTAGTTGCGGACGCCGTCCCACTCGGCGGTCTGGTCGTCCTCCGACTCCAAATCGTCGTAAGAGTAGGAGGAGGGCTCGGATTTGAAGAGCCAGTAGCGGGGTTCGGGCATGGGGACAACTCCGATAACGGTATTTGCTGCCCCATTATAGATGCGGAGGTTGCATTTCCGGAAAGCAACTGGATTCCGGCTTTCGCCGGAATGACGGGGATGAAGTACGCTAAACAGCGTCGGGGCCGTGTTCGCCGGTGCGGATGCGGATGGCCTCGGCTACGGGGGAGATGAAGATTTTGCCGTCGCCGGGGGCGCCGGTGATGGCGTTGGTGCGGATGACATCCACGGCTTTGTCGGCGTCGGGGTCGTTGACGACTACCTCCAGTTTGACCTTGGGGAGCATATCCATGCGGTAGGTACCGAGGCCGCGGGCGGCGGTTACTTCGACGCCGCCCTGCGCGCCCCGTCCGCTTACTTGCGTGACGGTCAGGCCGACGATGCCAACGTCGCTGAGGGCGGTTTTGACGTTTTCAAGCCGTTCGGGACGGAAGATGGCTTCAATTTTGATCATCGGGATAACTCCTCGTTGCCAACCTGGTTTATCGCCTGATCTGGATACCGGCGGCCTCGCGGTCGAAACAGCCGGAGATCAGGTCCTCCCGCTCCTGGCGCAAGACGTCTTTGCGGACGCGGAGGCTGGGGGTGCGCGGCAATTCGTCTCGGATTTCGATATAACGGGGGACTTTGAAGTAGGCCAAACGGTCGGCGCACCAGTAGATCACATCCTCAGGTTGGGGCGACGCGCCGGGCCGGGGAGTGATGTAGGCTTTGACCTCATCCTCACCGAGTTCCGACGGAACGGCGATGATGGCACAGTCCAAAACGCTTTCGTGGGCTTTGATCACGTCCTCCACTTCCTGGGAAGAGATGTTCTCGCCGCGACGCCGGATCACGTCCTTCTTCCGGTCCACGAAATACAGGTAATCGTCGTCGTCGAGCCAGCCCAGATCGCCGGTGAAGAGCCAACCGTCACGCAGGGAGGCGCTGGTTTCGGCCTCGTTGCGCCAGTAGCCGGCCATGGTGGCGGGATTTCGGATGGTGATTTCGCCGGGCTGACCGTTGGGTACGGGGCTGCCTTCGTCATCCACAATGCGGACGGTGTTCTCAAAGGCAGGGTCAGGATGACGGCGGGGTTGGCCGGAGGAGTTGGGACGGCGTTCGCCGCGGATGGTTTCGATGGTGCCGTAACAGGTTTCGGTCATGCCGAACCCGACGATGATGTCAGTTCCGAAGCGCTGTTCAAAATCGGCGAGGAAGTCCGGTGAGAACGCTGGCGAGCCGTAGAACAGTCGCACGGTATTGTCCGCGTCGTCGGGCTGGGGATCATTTTTGGCCAGTACGGGCATCATCATGCCGATGAAATTGACCACGGTGGCGCGGGCGTCCCGAACCTGCTGCCAGAAACGGGACGCGCTGAAGCGGTCCTGCACCACCAGAGTAGCGCCGGCCGCCAAAGTGCCCATGGTGCTGTAGTACTGGGCGTTGGCGTGGAAATAGGGCAGGCAGGTGAAGAAACGGTCCTCGGGAGTCGCCTGGGTCCACAACGCGAAACCCTGCCCGGCAGACACGTACATCTGGTGAGTAACCTGGACACCTTTGGGATTGCCGGTGGTGCCGGAGGTGTACTGAAGCATCGATATGTCGGTGGGAGCTACTTCGGGGAGCGCCGCCAGTTCCGGAGAGCCGGCAAGCATCGCGCCGTAGTCACGCCAACCATCGGCAACAGGATTATCGCCGACGACCAGACGATGACGGACGCAAGGAGCGATGTCGGCGGCTTGGGTTGCTACGTCGATCAAACTCTCGTGCGCAACCAGGGCGCCGGCTTCGGCATTGTTCAGGATGAAGGCCATCTCGTCGCGGCGGTAGGCGGTGTTGATGGTCACCGTGATGCCGCCGATGAGAGCAAGGCCGAACCAGGTATAGAGCACCTCGGGCACGTTGGGCAGGAACATGCAGACGCGGTCGCCGCGTCCGATGCCCAGGCTTTGAAACATGGACGCCGCAGAGCGGCAACGCCGGTAAAACTCGGCGTAGGTAATCTGCCGGCCGGCAATCTCGACAAACACCTTGTCCGGATGGGCCTTGACGACGATGTCGAGGAATTCGCCTAGGGATTTCTCCCAGGAGTGGCGTTGGGGCAGGGGATCCAGGGCGAGAATACTGCTCATTGGTAAGACCAAATGTACGGTTTCAGGGGATTTCCACTGAAAATAGACTGGTTGAGTTCACGCTATCACGCAACTCCGAGTGGGGTCAATAGCGGGACGCAGGAGGGTCAGGGCTATCGCATATGAAAAATTTGAGAGCGTAAACCGTGATTTTCGTCAGAGTTCTGGGCCTAAACATAGCCTGAAGTCAGATGACGGTGAGGCCAAGCGCCCAAAATGTGGGGTACCGCGCAAGGTCTGGAAATACAATCTGCCTGGCAATATTCATATGCGATAGCCCTGGCAGGAGGGTCTTCAGGCATAGATGGCGACAACTCAGATGCCCATAGGCCAAACCCAAATTATGGCGGGAACGGAAACCGCTACAATCACGATTTCGAGAGGGAAGCCCATTTTGAAGTAGTCGGCGAAATGGTAACCACCGGGGCCCATGACGATGGTATTGGATTGGTGTCCGATAGGCGTAAGGAATGCGGATGAACCACCGACGGCCACGGCCATCAGGAACGGATCTACGGACGCTCCGAGTGTTTGGGCTACGCTCATGGCGATGGGCGCCATCAGGATGACGGCGGCGGCGTTGTTGATCACGGCGGACAGCAGCGTGGTGGTCACCAGGATGACGCCCAGCATGGCCCAGGGAGGCATGAAGCCGCCCAAGTCGGCCAAAGCGGACGCGATTCGCGCTGCGCCACCGGTGGTTTCCAATGCCTCGCCAACCGGGATCATGGCGCCCAACAGGATGATAACGGGCCAGTCGATGGCCTGATACGCGGACTCCAGGGAGATGAATCTGGTCATCAGCAGGACCACCACGGCAGCGACGAAGGAAACCTGGACCGACAAGATGCCGAATGAAGTCAAGAGCAGGGCGCCGACGAACACGGCCAGGGGAAAGAAGAGGTTTCGGCGCGGTCCGATACGAAGCTCGCGCTCGGCGAGGGGAAGCAGTCCAAGCCTGGGCAGCGCCGTCTGTACGAGTTCCTCCTTGCCCTGAATTAGAAGCACGTCGCCGACCCTGAAGTTGACGTGACTAAGCCGGCGGATGAACCTGGTGCCGCGGCTGGACACACCGAGGAGGTTCACGCCGAACTCGGAGTGCAGGTGCAGGTTACGGGCGTTTCTGCTCAGGGCCGGGCTGCCGGGGCCCACGATTGCCTCCACTATGGTGGCCTCGTCAGGGTTCAAAGCCTGGTCAATCTCGGCCTGGATATCCTTGGAACCCTCCAATTCGAATCCCGACCGGTCAACAAAAGTGCTGAGATCTTCAGGGTCCGCCTCGATGATGAGAAGGTCGTTGGCGTCGATGATCTGGTAGCTGGATGGGGCGGCGTGCACTACGCCTCGATGAATGAACCCCACGATAGCGACATCCTCTTCAACGAGTTCTTCCACATCTCTGAGCATACTACCGACGAACTGCGAATCCTCGGGAACGCGCACCTCGGTCATGTAGCTCCCGATGTCCAGGGCTCCTCCCATAGTGAGGGGCTCCGGCCGGACCGGAATCAGACGCCAGCCGACCCCGACTATAAACAGGACGCCGGCGGCGGTTACGATGACGCCAACCAACGTGAAGTCAAACATATTGAACGAAACGCCCGTATTGGCTTCACGGAAATCGGAAATGATGACGTTGGGGGGCGTACCGATCAGGGTGGTCATTCCACCCAGCAGGGAAGCGAAGGCCAGAGGCATGAGGAAGCGGGACGGGGGTTGCTCACTTCTTCGGGAAACTCGGACCGCCACGGGCAAGAGGAGGCTGACCGCGCCCACGTTGTTCATGAATCCGGAGAGGAAGGCCGTTATGCCGGAGAGGGCGGCGATCCGGACGGTGAGGTACTCGGGTATTCTCGAGTACCAACCAGCGATCACGTCCACCACACCGGAGTCATAGAGAGCCCGGCTCAGAACCAGGACGGCGGCAACGGTAATGACCGCCGGGTGGCCGAAGCCGTGGTATGCCTCCGCCGGGGGCACAATGCCCACGATGGTCAGAACGAGCAACGCCAGGACGGCAACGATGTCGTAGCGCCACCTGCCCACCACGAACAGCACAAGGGCGGCGATGAGGACCCCGAATACGATAGCTTCGTTCATGCAGTTGGCATCAAGTATTGTTGGCGGTAGAATGAAAGGCAAGCCGATGTAGCTCAGCCGGAAGAGCAGCGGTTTCGTAAACCGCAGGTCAAGGGTTCGAGTCCCTTCATCGGCTCCACTTTCTCAATAAGATCGGTAGCTGTGCTTGGGCCAGTATCGATAAGCGGGGTATCGGCGGATTTTGGCCCGGTTTGCTGGACAATTGCTGGACAAACTGTCGGCTGAGGACAGTACCGGGCCTTACTCTACACCACCAGACATCGACCCGGCCCGGACAGAACCGGGCCGGGTACCAGTAAGCAGCGCCTTTCGATTGTCATCGCGAGCGACGCGTGGCAATCTCGTGGAGGCTCGGACGGCCATCCATTGGGAGTTCCATGCCCTGACGAGATTGTCACGTCGCTATGCTCCTCGGAATGACAACGCCGAGAACCGAAAGGCCCTGATCAGTAAGAGGCGATTTCGCTACTCGAAGGGTCAGAACGGCCGGGACTACGTTTGGTCCAGCAAGGGTAGGAACTTGTCCACTAGGGCCTTTATGTCGTCGAGTCTTTCGGCCACCTCGTTAGCCACCATGTCGTTCTCATAGAAGTTTTCGTGCAGGGCGCTGGCAGAGTCGGATAGCCGGCGTATGTCGCCGTCACCGGTTTCGGCTGGCTGCCCTGTGGTAGTGGTGCTCCCATCCTCGTCGCTCGACAATGGCATTGAGCATTTAAGCGGTGGCTCCCCAACCCTGTTCGGAGGCCTGTGCTAAATCGCGGTCTGCCAGTTCCTGTCTGGCCTGCGCCAGGAAATGCTCACTGGCTTGCTGATACTGCTGGGGGTCATTGGTGGCTGCTCCTGTTATTCTTGCATATTAGCGGCTCAAAGCTGGACGGGCAATGGAGAGGACGCGGCCTCCGTGAGGTTCTTTGGTTGTGGGTAGCGAAATTCCCTCGGAATTTTCGCCACTCCGATAGTTGGGGAGGTCAAGTCCCGTCAAGTAGTATAGGGATCGTCATCCTTGTTGGCTTGGTTCAGGCCGCCGCCTCCAGGGCAATCGCGTCTTAATGAGATTTTTAGAAATGTGTTAATGTCGGAGGATATATTGAGGGTCGTGGAGGCAGGCGGACATGGCGCAACCACCCAAGGCAACTATTCTCGATCATTTCGCTGACCTTGACGACCCACGGGTAGAACGCACCCGACGCCATAAACTGGTGGACATCATTGCTATTGCGATCTGCGCCACCATCTGCGGCGCCGATTCTTGGGTCCATATCGAGCTCTTCGGCAGGAGCAAGCTGGCCTGGTTTCAATCCTTCTTGGAACTGCCTGGCGGCATCCCGTCCCATGATACCTTCGGGGATGTCTTCGCTCGGCTGGACCCAGTGCAGTTGCAGGACTGCTTCATCTCCTGGACCCAGGCCATCGCCCAGTTATTGCCCGGCGAGGTAGTGGCCATTGACGGTAAGACAGCCCGACGGTCCTACGACCGCGCTGGGAATAAGGGCGCCATCCACATGGTCAGCGCTTGGGCCACGCAGAACGCCCTGACCTTGGGTCAGGTCAAAACCGAGGAGAAATCCAACGAGATCACCGCCATTCCCCAACTGTTGGAGATGTTGGAGTTGCACGGTTGCATCGTAACTATCGATGCTATGGGCTGCCAGCGGGAGATCGCCCAGCAAATCACCCAGGGCGGCGCCGACTACGTGCTGACGGTGAAGGAGAACCAAGGGCAACTGCACGAGGGCATCCGCGACCTGTTCGAAGGGGCCGAGGCGCTGGGTTTTGACGGGGTGTCCTATGACCACACGGAAACCGTGGAGAAAGGGCATGGACGGCTGGAACGTCGGGAATGCTGGGTCATCACCGATCAAGACTGTCTGGACTATCTGGACCCCCAAGGGCAATGGCCGCAACTGAAAGCCGCCGTCAGGGTGGTGGGCCATCGTCAAACCACAGAAGGATCAACCAGCCAACCCCGCTACTACATCAGCAGTCTGGCGGCCTCGGCAGAACAACTGCTGGCTGCCATCAGAAGCCACTGGAGCATCGAAAACTCGTTGCACTGGACCCTTGACGTGACCTTTCGGGAAGATCAGTGCCGAGTGCGCAAGGACAATGGCCCACAGAACATCAACACGCTGCGGCAGATCGGACACAACCTGTTGAAGAACGAGAAAACCCTGAAAGTGGGCATCCAGGGCAAACGCCTCAACGCCGGATGGGACGAGGACTACCTGCTCAAAGTGCTCCTCGGATAAGACGCGATTGCCCTGCCGCCGCCTCCAGGATGTTGCTGGCCGGTAGGGTCTCTGCGTCGAGGTCGTCTGTGAAGATGAGGTAGCGCCGGCCTTCGGCCCATTCGTCGTGCTGATCAGCCAGCACCGCGCCCACCAGACGGCGAGTTGCGGCCCGGTTGGGGAAGGTGCCCACCACGTCCCCTACAGGGGCAGGCTCTGCGCCGGCGGATCTCTTTGTTCGATCGCTCCAGCGGGTTGTTGGACCGGAGCTTTTGCCAATGAGATACCGGGAATGCGGTGAAGGCTAGGATGTCAGGCAAGGCGTCTTCCAGCATCTGGGCCGCCTGGGGGAAGTGTTCTTGCCGTTGGACGATCACCCGGTCGGCCTGGGCGTGGACCTCTTCAGGAGAGATCTGCTTGTAGATGGTGCGGACCATGGTGGCGACGCCGGGCTGCGACCGCTTGGGCACCCGGGTCAGCAGGTTGGTCATGAAGTGGGTGCGGCACCGTTCAACCTGCGCCGGCAAACACCGTGGCGATGGCGTTCTTCAGTCCCCCTGCTTCCGCAGGGGCAGGCTCTGGTGAGCATCGGAGACGACCAGTTCCACCCCGCTGAGGCCACGGGCGTTCAGCGAGCGCAGGAAGGCCAGCCAGAAGGCGCCATCCTCACCGGCGCCCACGTCCATGCCCAGTATTTCCCGTTGACCGGCGCTGTTCACGCCGGTGGCCACCACGCTGACGTTCACGATCCGACCACCTTCTCTGACCTTCTGGGCCAACGCGTCCAGCCACACGTAGGGATACGGCCCGCCGTCCAAAGGCCGACCCAGGAAGTTCTCCACCACCTGGTCCAGGTCCCGGCAGATGCCTGAGACCTGGCTCTTCGAAATCCCGTCGCAGCCCAGGGACTTGACCAGATCATCCACCCGCCGAGTGGACACCCCTTCCACGTAGGCCTGCTGGATCACCGCCAGCAACGCCTTCGCACTGCGTCGCCTGGGTTCCAGCAGGCTGGGGAAGTAACTCCCCTCCCTGACCTTGGGAATGCGCAGCTCCATGGTTCCCACCCGGGTGTCCCAATCTCGACTGCGATAGCCATTGCGGTGGGTGAGGCTATCCGGGTTGCGCTCGCCGTGCTCGGCGCAGATCTGCGCCGAGAAAGCGGGCCGGAAAGCCCTGATTGGGGAGAGTGATAGCGCCAGTGCTGGCGACCTGAGCCAAGCCAGCATCCAGGTTGGCAGCAGGTGGTGATCCACGCCGAGATTGCCGCCGATTTCAGCGTTGGCGACCATGGCGTCGGGGTTATCTCCAGGATTACCGACCACACCGGTTTGGTTGGCCAGCAAGGTCAAGTTGGCCACCGTGGCGGCCAGATACAACTGGAACTTGGTCTTGACCCGTCCGAAGTAACGCGCTTGCCGGATGCCCAGCTGCTCCAGCCGAGCCAGTCGATGCTCCGCCACCACTCGTAGTTGCCGGTACTGGTCGTAGTCGGCGCTCTGCTGCAACGCCCGGGCTTCTTGCAGCAAGCCTTCCTGCGGGTGGATCAGCACCTGCCGTCCCTTCATGCCTTTGGCTGCAAAGCATCGGGACCGTAGCAGACAGCCCTGGCACACCGCACCGTCGAACCGGAAGGCCTGCAGGCGATGTACCGTCCCAGTACTGTCGGTGCGTTTCCCTGCCGGCACGATGGTGCGGGTGGTCTGTCCCGCCGGACAGGCGCAACTTCCCGCCACCAGGTCGATGACGAAGTCTGCCTTGGGGAAACACTTCCAGTTGGGCCGTCCCGGCACTCGGGCCACCAGCTTGCGCCCAGCGTCGGCAAAAGCCTGGCGGGTGCCGCCGTCGCCGTAGGCCGTGTCGCCAATGGCTTCCACCGCCGGTATCCGCCTGCGGCGGACGCTGGCCTCGCTCTGTTCCACCAACTCCAGCGCCCCCAGATGGTCGGCAGCGTTGCCCGCCAAAACGTCCACCGCGGTGATCAATTGGCTGTCGGTGTCCACCACCACCGCGGCCTTGTGCCCGTCAAAGCGGCGGCTCTTGCTCTTGTGGCCGTGGCGCATCTGTGGATCATGCACCGACACCATCCGGTCCTTGCTAACTCCATCCTTCAGGCTCACCCCGCCGTCGGCGTCATCATCATCGCCAACACCGTCGCCGTCGCCGTCCCCACCACGCTTCACGTCCTGGAGCAGCAATTGGCCCAGCAACTCCGCCGCCTCAACTATGGCTTGCCGATGGGCGCTGTCCGCAGGCAGCCCGTCCTGGGCCTGCCGAGCCAACTCCAGCAGTCGGTCGGCATCGGCCACGATCTGTCCCAACAGCCTCCGCCGCGCCCGACGGTTGGACCAGTCAATGGCCGCCTCACCTTTGACGCTACTGCCCACGTAGCGTTGGTAACCCTGGACCTCTGCCCAACGTCTCACCGGCACACCCTCTACGGCCGAAAGCGCCCGCATCAGCTTCACTATGCCGTCGGCCAGAAGATTGTAGGTGTCCTTTACCGCCCCACGGCCCAGGATGTACGTCGTATCCATCGCCACCCGCATCCCGCGCTTTCCCTTCAGGTAGCCGGTTTCCCGGGCCAGTCGCAGGCTCTGCTCGAACACCTCACGCACCTTGTCGTGCAAAATCAACTGGGCGCGGAACACCTGCAGTGTGCTCTTGGCAAAGGGCCGATCCTCGATCTCAATCCTCAGTGCCACCTTCCACCGGATGTCGAAATCGGCTCTGGCCTTGGCCTCGGCATCACTGACCCTGTCGTGGGTCTGCAACAGCAACGCCGTGTCCAGCAGGCTGGGCGGCACGCTGACCCGGCCATTGTCCAGGCAGTACAGCTCGGCGAAGTCCGCGTCGCGGAACAACCGGCCCCGTAATGACGCCAGCAAACCATAGAAGGTGCCCTTGCCCACCAAGTCCAGGTACAACTGGTCCGCCTCCCACAGGCCCCTCTGGTCGGATCGCTCGCCAAGCATCGTCTCTCTTCACTCCGCTATCCAAGATGGCCCGGAGTATAACCGGCCACTCAATCAGCCAGGGCTTTCCGGCCAGCTTTATAGTGGGGTCGGGGGACCGTGGCCGGGAACCCGCGCCCACCGGCAACCGGGCGGATACCAGAACCGCCGCAACCGCTGATCCGGGAACCTCGGACGCCGGGGAACCGGCCCCGTGTGCGGCTCACGGCCCTGGCTACCGGCACTGGCATCCGCCGCCCGTCCGAGCCGTACAGCTGGCCTTCTACCAACTCCAAGCTCTGGCGCACGTGGGCGTGCAGTCCCGGCAATACGGGCTCACGGCGAGGGCACTCACCAAGTACCTCCGCGGGATCACCCGGCGTTCATGCCCACGGCGCACCGCCGCTGTGGAAGCTCAGGCGGAGTGCTTCGCCCAGGCGGCCCATGACGCCATCGCCGCCGGCGTTCCCATCGCGGAGGTCATGACGCTCATCCAGGACCGCCGGTATGACGCCCTGTACCAGTTGAAGGTCCGCCCTGACCAGAGCCCATAGTCCTCGGACGCGGCGTGCGCGGTATTGAAGCACCGATTTTTCTGAAACTTCATCCTTTTGCTGTCTTGCTGTCTCGCCGCCACTGCAGGGCCCTGGACGGGATAGAACGTAGTGGCGGCGGCGAATCGCCATAATGCATACAACACCATCTATGGGAGTTTGTGATGACGCTTTTCGACTTGAAGGCTTTGGAACCCGATGACACGCCAATGTCTACTCCGCCAGGGCCGATGGGAACTTCTGCGGTCGAACCGTTCCCCCAGGACGGCCAGACCGGCGTTGATCTCTCATCAGACACCAGAGAGGACGCTGTCGACATGGTGGAGGTCGTGGAGTCGCCTCCTGCGCCGGACGTGCCCGGAGATGGCGAAGCCCTACCCGGAGAGCGCCACCATCCGGAAGGGGGAGGCCGGGAACAATCAAGGGATGCCGAAGTGCTGCTGCACCTGTCCGTGCCGCTTGAAGAGCTGTTCGCTTCCAGTGATTTGGGCGACCTCCTCAGTACTACGGTTGCAGATCAGAAGTGGGTAGAATTTCAGGCAAAAGGAGTGTTGAGGTGAGGCGATGGTTGTTGGGAGAGACGAGGTGGCGGAGGTCGCCCGGTGGGCCGAGGGCATTGAGCGGGTACACCAGTGCATCGCAGGCAGGTTCCAGCGGCCGGAGCCGCGCAGGCGGGCCCTGGAGTATCTGAAAGGGTTGCTCAGCCCGGTAGAACGCAAGAACGGCTGGCAGTTGGTGGAGCAAGCGGGCGACGCCACTCCCTACGGTGTGCAGCGCCTGCTGTCGGGTTACATCTGGGACGCGGACCCGGTCCGGGATGATCTGAAACAGTATGTGGTCGAGCATCTGGGCGACGGAGATGCGGTCCTGGTGGTGGACGAGACCGGATTCATCAAGAAAGGGGAGAAATCGGCTGTGGTGCAGCGCCAGTACAGCGGCACAGCGGGGCGGATCGAGAACTGTCAGATTGAGCCTGTCTCAAAAGCTGATGGGTGCTTGAACTTGGTCGGCCGCCGGCGACGGGTTCACTGGCGGTGACTGGAATGGAAGTAGCGTCAAACCTTGGTGGCGCTCAAATTATGTAGCGGTGGCAAGGTCGGCCATGAAATAGGCTTATGACCAGTCCGCCATGCCCGCCATAGGGTCCGCAGGTTGAAGGCGGTTGCCAGAATGCTCCATTCTGCGGACACATTCACCAGGCCCTGCAACGCGAAGCGCCTGCTCCCCATTTGTTCTTTGAGAATGCCGAAGACCGCCTCCACCAGAGGGGCGCGTCGTTTCAGAGCCTTCTTCGCTCTGCTGGTGGACATCAATTTCCGGTGATTCCGCAAGACCATGTCGTCGGGTCCCACGCCCAGGGCGCGGCCCTGGGTCCGGTTCTTGGTACACAGACCGAAGGCGGGACAGGCTCGACAAACTTCCGCAGAGCCCAGGTAGAGACGCACATCTGCCTTTTTGCCCCCCATGTAGCGGGCAAAGGTCAATCGTTGACCCTGCGGGCAAGTGTAACTGTCATCTGCTTCGTCGTAGGAGAAACGGTCCTTATGGTACCGGCGTTCTGCCGCCTTGGGTCTGTTCTCCGGGATCACCGCGAGCAGGCGGGCCTGATAACATGCTTCCAGGTTGGTTCCCGAGTAATAGCCGGCATCGGCCAGCGTCAGCCCGGCCTTTTCGCCAGTAGCATCCTCAGCCTGCTCCAACATGGGAAGCAACTGCTCGTGGTCATCGGGGTTGGTGAACACCTCGGCCCCGGTCATAAGCAGGCCAACCACCTCACCATTGTCCACCGCGGGTGAAACCACGGCCTGAGCGTTGTAGGCGGGATGATCCCCTGATTAACGACAATTAAGGAATGCCTCTGACGTCGACTATTTTTGCCGGTTGAGGTGGGCGCATTGCCTCAATAAAAAGGTTACTTCTAGGAAGTAATTGCCGCACGTAGAATGCTACCGATGGCAGGAGGCATGAGCAGGATGGCGAAACAAGAGTTGCTGGCATCGATACGGGACCGCTACCGGGAGTCGTCCCGCAAGGACAAGAGCAAGATCCTGGACGAGTTCATCGCCGTAACCGGGCACCACCGCAAGCATGGCATCAGGCTGTTGGCCCAGTCCGCGGATGGCAGGGGCGGGACCGGCGTGGCCAAAGGACGGCGCATCTACGACGATGCGGTCCGGGAGGTGGTGGTCCTGATCTGGGAAGCCTCAGACCGCATCTGTGGGAAGCGTCTGAAGGCGGCAATGCCCCACTTGGTGGAGTCCATGGAGCGCCACGGCCATCTGGATCTGGACCCAGAGGTGAAAACGCGAGTGCTGTCGGCCAGCGCGGCCACCCTGGACCGGTTGCTGAAACCGGTGCGGGCCACGGTGGCGGGTCGGCGCAAACGCCGGAGGCGGTTATCTCCCGGTCGCAACATTCCGGTGCGCACCTTCGCCGACTGGAACCGTCCGCCGCCCGGGTTTCTGGAGATTGACCTGGTGGCCCACTGCGGCGACAGCATGTGGGGATCTTTCATCTACAGTCTGGTCGCCACCGACGTCTGCACCGGCTGGACCGAGGCCGTGCCCCTGCTGGCCAGAGAGCAAAACCTGGTGGTGGCCGGCCTGGAAGCCATCGCCAAACAGCTGCCCTTTCCCGTCCTCGGCATCGACTCCGACAACGACAGCGTGTTCATCAACGATACCCTCACCAAGTACTGCGCCGACCGTGGCATCGAGTTCACCCGTTCCCGGGCGTACCGCAAGAACGATCAGGCCTGGGTGGAGCAGAAGAACGGCGCGGTGATCCGGCGGTTCCTGGGCCATGAGCGTTACTCGGGCCAGGTGGCAGGACAGACCATAGCCCACCTGCACGGCGCCATGCGGTTGTACGTGAACTACTTCCAGCCCTCGTTCAAGCTGATGGAGAAGACGCGCAATGGCTCGGCGGTGATCAAGCGCTACAGCCCGCCAGCCACGCCCTGCGACCGGTTGATCCGCCACGAGGCAGTCAGCGCCGAAGTGAAAGCAGCACTCACTGAACACCGGGCAACCTTGGACCCAGTGGCATTGTTGCACACCATCCGGGAAGGCCAGTCGGCGCTGGTGGCTATCGTATCCCCCGAACTCAGGCCCACCCCGAGGGGTGAGAGTCTGGAGCGTTTCCTGGCCAAGCTGCCCGACCGGTGGCGTGAGGAGCAGGAACCAAACGATCGGGAGCCCAGGGTGAAACCACCGCGCCACTGGCGAACGCGGAAGGATCCTTTCGAGGGCGTGTGGTGCGACGTGTTGGAGTGGCTGCAGGAAGACCCAGACGCCAGTGCGATGGCGCTGCTGGGCCGGCTGCAGGCAGATCACCCGGACCGATTCAGCCGGGCGAACCTGCGCACCTTACAGCGCCGGGTGCAACAGTGGCGAGGCATCATGGCAAACAAGCTGGTCTGCGCCGCATCGGAAGCTACGCTGCCCGGACCAGCGGGAATGCCGGAAATGGCGCTGGCGGCGGGCGATCCAAAGTGCTGAGTTTTCGGTAACATTCTTCGGTGAGGCAACAGGATTCGGCAAATCTAGTTGACGCGGGACACGGCCCGGCGAAATGGGGCATCATATCGTCCATGGCCTGCCCCGTGCTGCCTGCTATGGCATCGGCGGGCGCCGCCACTGGACCCGGCGGCCCGATGCCACGCCCCTGTCTGCGCACCATCTTCTTTACGTTGTGGGACAGCGCGGCCTTGTAGCCTTCGCAGTCCACCTTCCACAGGCCTCGCCAGCGAGACTTGTCCCACCCCGTACGGTCCAGAGAGGCGAAAGGTCCCTTCCACGATGGGTGTGACGCCGCCGCTCCGTTGTTGGAAAGCACTTTGACGCAGGACCTTGCCCTGGGGACAAATCAGGTGTCGCCGTGATATAGCATAACTTTCTTATGTTTCGTGTCGCGTACTCGTTAGCTCAACGTCTTGCAGACTCCGATACTAACGGTTAGGCTGTATCAACATCGATTATATGAGCCTGACATGAGGCTGAAGTAAAGCCAATGTGAGGCTGGTGGCGGCTCCCGTCGCGCCGATTCCGGCGGGAAGATAAAGAGGCTTGGCCTCAACCCAAGTCCAACTTGGAGATCACCCATCATGCATCCTCGTAACGGCCGTTACCTACTCCTGTCAGCCCCCCCTGAAAGGGGTATGTAACGGTTTGTTACGGTGGCGCATGATGGGTGATCTCCAGGTTGGACTTGGGTTGAGGCCAAGGTTCAGGCAGCAGCCAGACGCGGGTCCAGAGGCGACCCTTGAGCAGCAAGCGCCGGAGCCAATTGATACCGAGGCGGATCACGCTGACGGTTCGCGCCGGACGAGTACGAGGGTCCCGGTGATTGGGCGACAATGCTTTGGGCGGAGCCCGCAGGTTGCCGGGATCAATTCTCCGGTCCTGGGCGTCTTCCACCCGGGTGCCGTAGGCCAGAGCCAGCAAGGTGGCCACCGACAGGACCAGCCAGTGACGGGAGACGCGAGTGGGGTCGGTCCTTCTGGTTTTGTCCCACTTCCAGCCCAGGCTCTTGAGGGCCTTGAAGCCCAGTTCGATCCAGAAGCGCAGGGCGTACCAACTCACGCCGACCTGGTCGGGCGCAAGGTCGGTGAGGATGATCCAGGGTTCATCCTGCTCGGCGTACCAGACCGCCAGCAGGGTGCAGCGGCGTTTGGCCTTAGCGGTGCTGAAGGCGGTGCCACGGCCGACCCAGGCCGTGTCGGGACGGGAGACGAAGCGGTGGGCGGGCAATCTTGTGCCGCCCTCGGCGCAGAAAGTGATGCTTTTGGGGTAGCGCATACAGGGGCGCCAGCCCTGCTCCCGTATCTGCGCCCACAGCCTGGGACTGGCAATGCCCCGGTCGCAGAGCACGATGACGGTCATTTCCTCGGGAACGGCTGGGGCCAGTTCCTTGAGCAATTCCACCGTGGGGTCGGCCCAGGAGCCTTTCTGGTTGGCCCAGCGGATGCTCCAGGCCACAGGAATGGCGCAACTACGGTAGAGCACGCTGATGACGATGGCCGTGGTCTGGTCGCCTTTGAGAGTGGGATCGATGGCCAACGCCAGGCGGCCGGAACACCACCAGGCCAGGACCCATTTCAGCAGCGGCGCGAAGCAGAGCGTGACGTCCATCTCGGTCTGGCAGGGTCGGGCCCGGTCCCTGCCGTCGTAGAGCCACTCCCGCAGATATTGGCGCCGGCCGTTCCAGGAACCCCAAGGCGAGAGGGCCGAGGCCACGGCGTTCTGGCAGGCACTACCCGCGAGGATAGCTCCGCAAACCCACAGCACCAAGCCGGTCAATTGTGGCTGGGAGAGGTGAGGTAAATGCGTTTCAATCGTTTTTTGCATCTGATAGCATTCCCTGGGAAGGCGCATCGAGGGTCTCCTGCATCTGGTCTTGTCATAACCAAGATGCCGAAGGCTGATGCGCCTTCCCAAGTTAATTCCAGAGCCGATTTCGGCCGTTACATACCCCTTTCAGCCCCCCCCCCCGAGTTTGGCATGGGGGAATCATGACGCGGGCTAGATTGTCTCCGCGAGCTCTGTTCGCGGCCGGAGCATTGGCTCTCGTCGTTGCCTTGCTGCTGGCCCTGCCGTGGAGCGAAAGTGGTCGGGCCAGCGCCCAGGATGATGCACAAACGGAAAAGCCAGCCAAGCCCACCGGCCTGAGCGTCCGCGCCACCGAGGGTTCGCTCGACGTCTCGGTGGACTGGGACGACGTTGACGGCACCGACGAATACCGGGTCCGCTGGCGACCGAAGGACGGTGACCTCAACACCGGCGTGAAGTCCACATCGTCGGACAAAACGATCACGGTGTCCGACTACGGTCAGTGGGTGGTGCGGGTGCAGGCGTGCAACGAGGCCGGTTGTGGCCCGCCTTCGGCCAAGGGATTCACGACGGAACCGGCCCCAACCGCGACACCGACCCCCACGGCAACACCTACTCCCGAGCCGACGCCGGAACCCACGCAGGAGGCCACACCCGAGCCGACGGAAGAGCCCACGCCCGAACCGCAGAAGCCGGCCAAGCCCAGCGGGCTCCAGGTTGCCACTACGGCCGGTTCCCTGGACGTGTCCTTGAACTGGGACGACGTTGCCGGCGCGGATGACTATTGGGTGCGCTGGCGCCTCCACGGCCCGGACCAAGACCTAAACGACGGAGTTCGGCCCACGTCCTCGGCAACCCAAATCACCATGGCCAATTACGGCAAGTGGGTGGCGCGGGTGCAGGCCTGCAACGCCACCGGGTGCAGCGGGCCCGTTGCCGCCACCTTCCAGGTGGAAGAGGCTCCAGAGGCTACCCCCACGCCGGAGCCCACTCCCGAGCCGACGCCCGAACCCACGGCTGAGCCGGAAAGCTTCCGCAGCGTGTGCGACCGCACCAGCCAGGTAAGGGACGCCCTGGTCGCCGCCACGGGCAAGGCCTGCGAAGACATCGCCGCCGCGGACCTGGCCGGCGTGGGCGCCCTGGACCTGTCCAACAAGGGCCTGCGCAGCCTGGACAACCAGGACTTAAGCGACCTGACCGGCCTGAAGGACCTGGTCCTCAAGAACAACCCGCAGCTGAGAAGTATCCCCGAATTTACCGCTGAACAGCAGAAGAGTCTGACGAACGTCAACCTGAACGGCTCGGGGCTGACCAGCCTTACCGCCAACCAGTTCGCCAACAACAAGAACCTGGTCTCGGTGCACCTGTCGGGCAACAGCTTGACCTCCGTGCCGTCGGGCGTGTTCACTGGCTCCACCAACTTGCAATTTATCGACCTGAGCCGCAACAGCATAACCAGCACCGGACTGGGCACCGGCCGTTTCACCGGCCTGGAGAACGTCTGGTATCTGGACCTGGGCCGCAACAGCCTCGGCGGCAGTTCTATGACGAAGGCGGTGTTCAGCGGCCTGACGGGGCTGGAATGGCTGCGGTTGAACAACAACGTCATAGCCCAAATATCCAGCGGGACTAACAACCCGTTTTCCGCCATGACTGCACTCGAATCGGTGGACCTGGCCAATAACATCATCACGAGCGCCAACTCGATACCCAGCAATACCTTCACCTCCCTGACCTCCCTGGAGACCCTTGCCCTCTTCGGCAACTCCGGAGCGCCCTTCGACCTGACGGGCAAGGGCGTCCGCTCCGGCGCGACGGTGATGCAGGTCGCCGCCGCCCCCACCGGCTTCGAGGTCGCCCCCAGGAACAACGGGGATGTACGGCTGGAGTGGAACGACCCCAGCGACTCCAATATCAGCCACCAGTACCGGCACAGAGACGCCGGCAACGATTCCTCCAGCTGGAGCGCGTGGACCGAAATCAGCAGCCCCAGCACGTCAGGCGCCAAGCTCCAGAAGGACATCTCGGGCCTGACCTCCGGCACGGCTTACCTGTTCGAGATCCGGGCGAAGAGCGGCAGCTCCTTCAGCTTCCGGGCCAAGCACCCCCAGTACAACGTCATGTTCGGCAGCGGCAACGCCGACACCCTCAGCGGCACCGAGTATGCCGACCACATCACCGGTGCCGCCGGCAACGACGTCATCCGGGGCGGCCGGGGCGGCGACTGGCTGGTTGGTGCCGGCGGCAACGACACCCTCTACGCCAACGGCCTCGACGGCTACGACAGCTCGGACAACACGCTGGAGGGCTTCGCCGGCGACGACACCCTGCACCCCGGCGGCGGCGCCGACACCTTGGACGGCGGCACAGAGACCAATGGCGACACCGTGTCCTACGCCCACCTCGACCACGGCATCGTCATTAACCTGGCCGACAAGACCCGCAGCACCGAGGAAGCCTACGGCGACGTTTTCAAGAGCATCGAGAAGATCGTCGGCACCGACGGCAACGACGCAATCATCGGCGACGGCAAGGACAACAACATCAACGGCGGCCCCGGCAAGGACCGCATCATCGCCAGCGCCGGCACCGACACGCTGGCCGGCGGCGACGGCGACGACAAGTTCTACTTCTTCCCCGGCTTCGGGACCATCACCATCAACGACCACGAAGAGGACGAGGAGCTGATCTTCTGCATCGACGGCGCGAAGGCCACGCCGACTAATACTGCCACCGGCGTGACAGTGGGCGTCCAGGGCCGAGACAGCCGGGCCATCGGTACTGTCACCATCGCCGTGGCGGGCCGCGATAAAGATGACGTAGCAATTAGAACACTGAAAACGGACGGCCTTCAATGTCAAGCCGCATTGAGGACTTCGATTCCGGATACGGTGACGGAGCCGCTGCGACTGTGGTGGACGGGGGACACGCCGAGGATTAACCAAGAATCCAGCGGCTTACGGGTGTGGTTCCAGGTGCGTACGAACAAGACCGTTTCCACAACAACGTGCGCAGTTGCAGGTATCACTCTGATTGGTGGTAATGATCCAACTACAATAAATTGCCCACCCGGCACGTTTGTTTTCTTGGCTCACTTCCCGAACAGCAAGGCCACTGAGATTACCGTTACCGCCTCCGCCACTGCCGGCAGCGAGACGGCCTCTGCAATGTCGCAGGTATTCAACGTGGGCGGACATCTCAATCCCTTCACGACGCTTTCCGCCGGCAACGGGAAGGTGGCCGTGGCCTGGGTTCCGGGCGACACCCCCAACACCTCCGCCACAATCAACGGCCACAAGGTGGAGTACCGCGAACTGGGCAGCACCAGCGCCTGGAGCGATGCCGGGTCCGGCGTCCTGGCGACGACCGCCGCGAACCAGACCATCAGCAACCTGACCAACGGCAAGACCTACGAGGTGCGGGTCCGCTCCCGCAACAATGCCGAGGACACCGTCAACTCCACCCACTGGTGGGGTGTCTGGAGCTATGACCGGATAACGCCCCAGGCCGCCAACAGCGGCACGCCGGGCGCCGTCAGCAACCTCAGCGCGACCGCCGGCACGGGCAGTCTGTCCCTGAGCTGGAACGCCCCGGACACCACCGGCGGTGCCAGCATCCACTACTACCGGGTGGAGTACCGCATCGGCAACACCGGCAGCTGGTCGGTCAAAGAAGTGGTGGGCAGCACATCAACCACCCTGGACGGCCTCACCACCGGCAGCTCCTACAACGTCCGCGTCCGCGCCCACAACGCCAACGGCAACGGCGCGTGGACGACCGGCAGCGGCACACCGAACTAGCCCGGCCAATTGGAGTGGGGCCGCCGCAGCCGTAAAGACTGCGACGGCCCCGAACCTTCCAACCTCCGGCGTCACTGGAGCCTGCAACCGGCGTTGCCCCGCCGCTACTTTACGTGCTGGGCCAATCTTCTGATACTATAGGTTGGGATTTCGTCAGCCCAATATATTGCAGACCCCACCACCATCGATTAAGATGGTTATGCTTTGGTTATATGAGCCTAATATGAGTATAAAATGAGACTGATGTGAGGCCAGCGGCGGCTCCCGTCGCGCCGATTCCGGCGGGGGAACGAAGAGGCTTGGGCATGACCCAAGCTGGACTTTGCGCGATTCAAGCGGCGTAAGCGAGGGAGTCCACCATTCGGTGGTACAGGGTGACGGGGAGTTCCTGCGTATCGATGTTGGCTGCGGACAGTGAAAAACCCTCTAACGCCAGCCAAAGGTGCCGTCGCACCAGGGCGATGGCATCCACGAAGGTCGGCGATGGTTTGTCGTACCAGGCGGCGGTACGTTGGATCATCGGATGTTGTTTTTGCAACGAGTGGGCAGCCAAGGTGGTCCAAGAAAAGAGGCCCAGCAGGATGGGTGTGGTGCGGGCGATGGCTAGGTCGGACCGCTGGCGCTGGGTTTCCATGCCCAGATGGGTGCGCGCTTCCTGAAAGAGCCTGCCCCGTACTTGATACGGGGTGACTTCGAGTTGCCAGCGCAGGACAAACCACTCCAGGATTTGGGTTGGGTGTACGGTTGGGTCGGTGCAGAGGAGGGCCTGGGGATCGAAGGTAGCCTCGGGATCTCGGACCAGTACCCAGCGGATGGACACCGCTGGCTTGCCCGAGCGGTACCAGACGGCGGTCTGGGAGGTGCGTTCCAGGGTGCGGGTGGTGCCGTCGTACCAAGAGACCTCGGCGACGGTCCACGGCACGTCGGTCTGATCCATGAGAGTTTTCAGCGAGGGTCGCCGCTGGCCTTTCAGGGCTGGCCGACCATTCTGACCCGGCTGACGGGTCGGCGCTGGCGCGTAGAGAGCGGCGTCCAGGCGCAGTCTGGCGATGAGGGTAACGGGCTCGCGCAGGGACTGGCAGCAGTGGAGCAGATCGAGGACGGCGTAGCCGTTGTCCCCCACCAACACCAGGGGTCGGTGGGGCAGCCAGCGACGTCCGCCTGAGGCGGACATGACCATTTGTCGAGCCCAGTCGGTTCCGCCTATGGCGGATTGTGCCGGCGTCCCTGCTGCTGGTAGTAGCGAGAGGAGGGCGCCAACACCGTGAGCACTGGCAACGCCCAATGGCGTCCCGCCCAGGGTACTCGGCCCAGCCACATCAAGGAGATCCAGCGCAGGCCACTGGCTTTGACCAGTTGGTGGCGACTGGACCGGACCGCATCCCGATAGATGCCACGGGCTCTGATCTTGGCGCCGCGACGCCGTTCCAGGGTTTCGTCGATGCCAAAGATCAACGGACCGTCACCACGATCCAGGAACTGAAGCAGAAGCATCAGCAGGATGCGGGCCGCCTCACGAGGCGACCACACCGCCCGATTGAGCACCTCGTGGTAGCGGGCGTAGTCGTCCTGGTCGCTGCGGCCCATGACGCGGAGCGCCGCGGCCACGGTGCGCTGGCCCGGGGTCAGGATCGTGCCCACCAGCAGCAGCTGGGCTTTCTGCCAGGTCGGGTTGGTGAACAGCGTTGCGAAGGGAAGGAGCAGGGCTACAATGGCAGCGGGCAGGGTGAGCATGGTCGGGCCTTTCCGTGGAAAGTAGGGTCAGGCCAGCTTACCCTGTCCTTTTACTTTTCTAAAAATGCGCAAAGCCCAGCTGGGACTGCACCAGCAGACCCTGCAGGTATTGCCCACTGCGCTCCCGCCACTGCTTGCGACCAAATGCCGACGCAAAGTAAGCATGAAATTCCTGGAAGGCCTCGTACACCCTTGCCAAAGTCACCGCGTCCATCGCCCCGCCTCACCTCCCGAAGCCTCCGATTGCTCAGTAAAATCCTACCGTGCAACCCGTCGTTGTAATACTAGGCAAATGGCGAGTAGCGAAATTGCCTCCTACCGAGTTGATGCCCTGATGCAGATGGGTTATGCTATTCATCATGAGAACTACGATCTCGCTTGACGACCAACTTGCGAAGCAGGTGCGCAGCGCCGCCGAAGCCCGCGGCATCAGCGTAAGCGCCTTTATTGCCAAGACGTTGGACGATGCTCTGAAGCGCCGCGAAACGCTGGAGCCGCCACCTTTCCATCTGGTCACCGTGCGTGGCGTTCGCCCGCGCCCTGGGGTTGATCTCGACCGCCCGAGGGCGCTCGATGCACTGGATGACGAAAACTGGTCAAGGCGCGGGAGCCGTTGATTCAAGATGCTGCTTCCCGACGTGAATGTCCTGATATACGCGCACGTTGAGGACTCCACCCCGGACCACGCGGCGTATGCGGCTTGGATCACTCGTTTGGCGACGGGACCTGAACCGTTCGCTCTCTCCGTCCTCGTTCTGTCCGGTTTCGTGCGCATCGTAACCAACCCCAGAGCCTTTGACCCGCCGTCCACTCTCGACCAGTGTTTCGCATTCGTGACGTCGCTTCTGGAACGTCCCACGGCGCGTATAGTTGGTCCCGGACCCGACCACTTGGACATATTCGAGAGGCTATGCCGCACTTCGGGGGCCACTGGGAAACTGGTCGCCGACGCACAGCACGCGGCGGTGGCGGTGGAGCACGGTTGCACCATGGTGTCCACCGACTCCGACTTCAGCCGGTTTCCAGGGCTGCGCTGGCAGCATCCGCTGCGGCCGGCCGAGTTGTAGCGCCGTTCCATTGTCGAGACGGTCAGTAGAACGTGAGCATTGACCGGACTTTGCGTAAAAGCGCCCGTTCCCACCTGCGGCGGATGTTGCAGCTAATCTGGGACTGCCATGGGTATCCGCCTGATCAACAGGAACGGGCAATCGGGACAGCGCTAGAGCAGGGGGAGCTGTTTCCCAGAGGATCTCCTCTAGTGATCTACTCACGGTGACTTGGCAACCTTTGGCGAAGTTACCTTTGACGTTGGGCCTGCCTACCCCGGTTATGCTTCTCAGCGCAATCTGGGCATCTGGTCCGTCCCGTAGTCGCTTTATTTGGGCAGTCTTTGCAGAGGCCGAGTTTCTTACGGCGTTGACGGTTCTCAGAGGCGGCTGCCAGTTTGAGTTTGCGTGTCTGCTCTTCCGTCAGGCGGGTCTTCGCCGAAGCCGCTGGAGGTTTCCGATTGGTGGCATTCCGTCGGGGCTTGTGGATAGGGTCGCCAGCGGCGGTGCGTGATTGAGCTACGGCTGCTTTCCTGCTCTTTTGGGGCTTGTGGTTGGATTTCGTTGCTCCCTCATACGCCGGGTTAGTCGGCATGGGCAGGTCGAATTCGTACTCAAAAGTGTGTCCTACTGCCCACTTGTGCGGGGACTTTACTTGATCAACTGAATGGAGTATCGCTTCCCAGGCATGGCGCCCATACCTCCCCGCAACCTCAATTTGCAGCCAGCACAGGAACTTCCCCCACGAACTCCCTAGTATTACAGCCGCAGTTTGGTGTGATAGGGTGGGATGACAATTACTGACGAGAGGGGAGGGGTCGAGATGGGCCGTACTGTACTGGAGCGAGAGGAAGTACGGGCCTGGGAGGCTGGGTTGCGGGTGCTGCACGAGCGCATCGCGGGACGGTTCGGTCGTCGTGAGCCTCGACAGCGAGCGATGGTCTATCTGGAGGGTCTGCTGGGGTCGGTGGAGCGCAAGAACGGGTGGCAACTGGCCGAGTATGCTGGCGATGCCACGCCCGATGGAGTGCAGCGGTTGCTGGCGACGTACCGCTGGGACGCCGATGAAGTTCGGGACGACCTGCGGGAGTACGTGGTGGAGCATCTGGGGGATCCTGAGGCGGTGCTGGTGGTGGACGAGACGGGGTTTCTGAAGCAGGGGCAGAAGTCGGTAGGGGTGCAGCGGCAGTACAGCGGCACGGCGGGGAAGGTGGAGAATTGCCAGATCGGAGTGTTTCTGGCCTACGGCAGCAAGGGTGGACGCACCTTTTTGGATCGGGAGTTGTACCTGCCCCAGGTTTGGGCGGAGGACTGGGAGCGTCGGTGGGAAGCCTGGGTGCCAGCAGAGGTAGTCTTTCGTACCAAGGGCCAATTGGCCCAAACCATGATCGCCCGAGCCATAGCGGCCGCTGTGCCCTTTGGGTGGGTGGCCGGAGATACGGTGTACGGCAATGACCGTCGGTTGCGGCGATGGCTGGAAGAGCAGGGCCGGCCCTACGTGCTGGCGGTGAAGCGCAACGAACCGCTGTGGGTTGATACGGAGCGCGACATGGCGCAGGTGGCGGCTCGGGACCTGGCTCAGGAGATGCCCGCTGACCAGTGGCAACGGCTGAGCGCCGGGGAGGGCAGTAAGGAGCCCCGTCTCTACGATTGGGGACGAGTATCAATCCGGGCCGGGTCTGATCCGGACCAAAGCCATTGGCTGCTGGTGCGCCGCAGCATCGCCGACCCCGATGATCTGGCTTACTACACCTGTTTCGGTCCGGCGGACGCAACCCTGGCCGAACTGGTGCGGGTGGCGGGCCACCGCTGGATCATCGAAGACGTTTTCAAAGAAGCCAAGCAAGAGGTAGGCTTAGACGAATACCAAGTGCGGCGCTGGACCGGATGGTACCGCCACATCACCCTGGCGCTGCTGGTCCACGCCTTCCTGGCGGTGTGCCGGATGCACGCCACCACTGCCAATGATGCCATAGGGGGGCGGCATTGACTACCGAGCTAATCCCGTTGACCGTTCCCGAAGTCAGACGGCTGTTACGCCGGTTGCTCCGGCGGCATCGGCAGCGCGCCGACTTTACCATTGGCTGGTCGCGGTGGAGACGAAGGCATCAGGCCAGAGCCCGACGGTCCCATCACCAACGGCGATTGCATAACCCCGCCATTAATGTGCGGCTGTAATACTAGACATTCAATTACTGATTTGAACCGATACTAACCCCCCAACCGGCGACCCGGCGCCTCCCCCGGGAATGACGACCCCCGCCCCTGTCGAAGGCTGAAAATTCCGGCCGGCCCGAATCCGGGGTCAGACCCCTCCGAAAAAGTCGCCGCTAAGGCCCCAAAACCGTACCTCTCACGCCATCTCAGCAAAAAGTCGACCCACAAGTCATCTTTTCCGCGAAATGGCCTGAGAACCCCCGTTTTTTAGATCTTGCCCTGAGGACCCATGCCCTACGAAACCTGGTCCATAACGCCCGACCTCCAGCTGTCGTTTCAGCGCGCCCGCGACATATCCCGCGCCATAGCGATACCCGCCAGCCCCAGCTCAATCGTCTTAGCCCTGCACCTCCTGGCGCAAACCCGGCGCCAACGCATGCACCAGGTATCAGGTTCACGGGCACCGTACCCGCCGGCCAGTCCCAGAACTCACGATACGCGACGTCGTGATCAGAACCGCCACCGGAGGCCCGGGCCCCGAGCACTGGTCCCAGGCCGAAGGCTTCCAAGGCGTCGACGACCACACCTTCCGTATCGAAGCCCGCGACAAGACCGTCACCTTCCCGCCCGGCCCCGTCCAGACCATAACGGTCCATACCCTGTTCACCCCCGGCGACATCACAGACGCCATAACGACCCACTTCCTGCCATCCCACGACCTCTCCCTCATCCACACTCCGGACCTGCCACATTCCCCCAGCCAAATCGCCCCACTCTTCAACGCCTTCACGAACCACCAGAACGACGCTCAAGGCATCCCTTCCTGGGACCAAGCCGTCCAGCTCTGGGACCGTTTCGAGACCGCCCGCATCTCTCACATCACGGACCTCCAACTCGCCCCCGACAACGCGCAACGCAACCTCCATCAAATCCTCCTGAACGCCTTCCGCCAACCCGCCCAGCTCGACCCGCCAACGCCCCCGCCAGCCTGACTCCAAGCCACTGCACCGCCCCAAAATCGAGTCAACGCCGTGTCCCCAATTTAGGCATATTTTCCCACGATTCCAGTTACAACCCCCCCGCCCCCGTTCAACCAGCCAAAAAAGTCAACCCCGTGTCCACTTTTCACGCCCTCTCAAGTAGGAAACAAGCACCCCCGTTCGATTTCGTGCCGTCTTATTGAGACTCGCCCAAAATCAAGGCCAAGCACGAACCGAGCCAACCCCGTGTCCACATTTTGAGTTCCACAACAATACCCGTCCCCCTCGGAAATCCCGGTATCAATAAGCCACAGCGTCCGCCGCGACACACGCCCGGCACCCGGCAATACAATCGAATCAAAAGCCCGCAGGTGAACCCATGAACCCATCGCAAACACCCTTCCTATGCCTGGAATACGACGAGATACGCGAGTTCCTCGAGACCGACTTTTCACAATCCCATCAAAGCGTAACCCCACGTCCTCCGCCCCAGTTACAGTCCGGACTTCAACGCCCGATTTTTGACCGATCGCGCCATCTGGGGTGGGGTTGTGAATTTGTTCCTGTTCTACGATTCTGTCATCAGCTAACTGGTCAGCGAAAATGTCCTTCTGATGAAGGACGTTACCGTTGAACCAAAAAGAACAAGCCAGACTCTCCGTGCTCAACTCCGTTTTGGAATACCAGGTCCCCATCGCCGATGCCGCCGAGCTGCTGGGCGTGTCTCCGCGCCACGCTCGCCGGATGCCGTCCGCCTACCGCGAACGTGGTGCCGCCGCTTTGGCCCATGGCAACCGGGGCCGCCGTCCTCACAACGCTACTTCACCAGGCGAGGCCACCGTAGTGGTACAACTGGCAACGGAGCGCTACGAGGGCGCCAACCAAACCCACCTCACCGAGTTGCTCAGTGAGCGAGAGGGCATCGACCTGAGCCGGCCCACGGTGCGACGCATTCTCACCAGGGCGGGCATTGGCAGTCCCCGCAGTCGGCGCCCACCGCAGCACAGTTTTCGCCGCCAACGGATGCCCCAGACTGGGATGCTGGTGCAGCTGGACGGCAGCCATCATGCCTGGTTGTAGGACCGAGGGCCCAAATTCGTCCTGCTGCTGGCCGTGGACGACGCCACCAGCGCCGTGGTCAACGCGGTGTTTTGCACCGGCGAGACCACCGCCGACTACTTCACGTTGCTGGAGGGCCTGATCGAGGGCTGGGGTGATTAACGACAATAAGGGGGCTTGTTGAAAAAGTCGGCTTGATCGCGGGGTCCCGCCATGAGCTGGGCTACAATGCCGGGACAGTCCGCCGTCGCTGAGGGTGCTCATGATTGAACCTCTGGACCGTAGCCGCCGCGACTCCACCCTGTTCCAGTTCACGACCAGGCAGTTGCGGGATTTCATTGATCCCAATCACCTGTTGATCCAGATCGATGAACGGCTGGACTTCGCCAAGTTGGTGGCGCCCCTGGAAAATTGCTACTGCCTTGACTTCGGCCGACCGGCGATCCATCCCGAGGTGATGGTGAGAGCGCTGCTCATCGGCTCGGTGTACAACATTGCGTCTTTCCGCAGATTGTGTTCGGCCATCTCCGAGAACATCGCTTATCGCTGGTTTTGTTTCCTGACCATCAACGACCCGGTGTTCGACCATTCCAGTATCAGCCACTTCATCGGCCGGATCGGCCGGGACGGGTTTGCGGCAATCTTTGAGGGTCTGAACGACGAGTTGTTCAGGCTCGGGATGTTGTCGCCGGAGATGTACGCCGACGCCAGCCTGGTCAAAGCCAACGCGAGCAGCTTTGAAATGGCTCCCAGCGGGATGACCGTGGCGGAGTTCCAGGAGCTGGCCGTTGAGGAAAACGGCCTTTTCGTACTGACTGAAACCAGCGTGGGCGATGATGGTGTGGAAAACGAGGGGGTTCGGCACTTTCAGGACCCAAAAGGCAGACTGCCGCTGAACCCGGTGGACACCGACGCACGGTGGCGCCCCAGTTCGCCCAAGCGCCCTGCGGACTGTGCTATCAGGACAACGTGATCGTGGATTTGGGCGGCTTCATCGTGGCGCGGGGAGTAACTCACGCGTCGCAGGGCGAATGGAAGGCAATCCCGCAACTCCTGGAGAAGCTGCCCATTCACCCGGTATCTCTGACCATGGACACCGGTTACAGCGCTGGGGAATTGCGTCAACTCCTTGAGGACAGAGGCATCAAGGCCTACATTCCGCTGCGGCCCATCCAGAAAGACAGCGTCGTAGGACCGGGCGGTTTCGTCTATCACGGAGACTGGTTGGTCTGTCCCCAGGGTAAGGAGCTTCACCGGCGGGGGTTCAACCAAAAGGAACAACGCTATATGTACACGGCGCGGCGGGAAGACTGGCAGGCGTGTCCGATCAAGGATGATTGCCTGCCGCCCCGGCAGAAGCGCAGATATGTTTCGCTCACCCGATACTACCCGATGACGCCGTTGGCTAGGGAAAAGGAACCAAACCAGCGAGTATCGCCGAGAACGGGTCAGACGCCAGACCATCGCGGAAGGGACCTTCGCTTCCCTGGACCGTCTGGGATGGTCCAGGACACGGCTGCGGGGGCTGTGGAAAGTCAATTGCGAAGGGTACATGGCGTCCTTCGCCCACAACGTACTCAAGATGGTGCGCAAGCTCGGTCACGGTGTCAGGCCACCTCGTCCACTGGCGCCCGCTGATGCCATTACCTCCGTCGCAGAACAGGCCATGGACGATGGATTCGTGGATGCCGTGACCGCACTGCGCTGCTTGATCTGGCTCGGTTGGTGGGTTCCATATCCCAGGCTAGCCCTACGATAGAAACTTTGACGGTCCGCCGACTTTCTCAACAAGCCCAAGGAATGCCTCCCCGTTGCCTCACTGGAGAATGTTACCGAAACTTTAGCACCGGGGATCCGTTCCCACCAGGGCCATTTCCGGCAGTCCGTTGGTTGCCGTTGATGCTGCAGCAGTCCCGGCGTAAACCAGCTCCTTGGCCATGATGCCGCGCCACTCTTTCAGCCGGCGCTGCATGGTTCGCAACTGAGTCTCGCTGAACCGGTCCGGGTGTTCTGACTGCAACCGTCCCATCAGTGCCGTGCCGGTGGCATCCGGCTCGGCCTGCAACCAAGCCAGCACGTCTTCCCACACCCCTTCGAAGGGATCCTTGCGGGTTCGGCAGTGCCGCGGCGCTCGCACTTTCACCACGTGAGTGGGGCGTACCTCGCCCTGCCGCCACAGGCTGGGCAACTTGCTCAAGGACCGTTCGAGGCTTTCGCCGCTTGGTGTTTCCCGCACTGACGGCACCGTTGCCGCCACCAGAGCGGACTGGGCTTCGCGAATGGTATGCAGCAGCAGCACCGGGTCCAAACCGGAGCGATACTCGTTCAACCCAGCCTGCAGTTCAGCGCCGGTTGCGTCGCGCCTGATCAACCGGTCGCAGGGTGTGGCGGGCGGACTGTACCGCTTTGATGGTGGTGGCGCCGTCCCGGATCTTGTCGATGAGCTTGAACGATGGCTGGAAGAAGTTCACGTACCGGCGCACCGCTTCGTAGAGATAAGCCATGGCCTGACCGGACACCTGGCCCGAGTAGCGGTCATGGCCGACGAAGCGCCTCACCACGGAGCCATTCTTCTGCTCAATCCAGGCCTGGTCGTTCTTGCGGTAGGGCCTCGACCGGGTGAATTCGATGCCACGGTGGGCACAGTAGGCGATCAGCGTTTCGTTGATGAACGCGCCGTCGTTGTCGGAGTCGATGCCCAGGACCGGGAAGGGCAACTGTTTGGAGATTGCTTCCAGTCCCTCCACCACCAGGGACTGCTCCCGGGCCAGCAGGGGAACCGCCTCGGTCCAGCCGGTGCAGATGTCGGTGGCCACCAGGCTGTGGATGAATGATCCGGACACGGAACCTCCGCAATGGGCCACTAGGTCGATTTCCAAGAAACCCGGCGGCGGTTCGTTCCAGTCGTTGTAGGTCCGCACCGGAACCCGCTTCCCCATGGATCGCCCGCGGCGAGGTCGGCGCCGGCTCCCTGCCGTGGGACGAAGGGGTTTCAGCAGTCGATCCAGCGTGGCCGCGCTGGCCGATAGAACCCGCGCTTTCACCTCCGGGTCCAGCTCCAGATGGCCATGGCGCTCCATGGACTCCACCAGGTGGGGCATCGCAGCCTTGAGCCGCTTTCCGCAGACCCGGTCGGCAGCCTCCCAGACCATGATCACCACCTCTCTCACCGCTTCGTCGTAGATGCGCCGGCCTCGCACTGGATGCGGCGCGCCTTCATCATTGCCAGGTCGCCGCAACAGCCGAATGGCGTGCTTGCGATGGTGGCCGGTTACGGCGATGAACTCGACCAGGATCTTGCTCTTGTCTTTCCGGGACGCCTACCGATAACGGTCCCGTATCGTTGCCAGCAACTCTTGTTTCGCCATCCTGCTCATGCCTCCTGCCACCGGTAGCATTCTACGTGCGGCAACTACTTCCTATAAGTAACCTTTTTATTGAGGCAATGCGCTGGTCGGCGTCAATCACCCTGGATCGCCGGCTCCTGGACGCTGTCTTCTCCCTGGAATTTCTGGACAAGCACGAGCACGTGCTTCTGGTGGGACCCGCCGGTGTCGGCAAGAGCTTCCTCGCCCAGGCCCTGGGCTACTCGACCGTCCGCGCTGGTCACACCGTCCGTTTCATCCACGCCGATGACTTCTTCAAGGCCATGGCACAGGCCAGAGTCGACAACTCCCTGGACCGTACCTTCCGGTCCTTCATCTCACCCGATCTGCTCATCCTCGATGACCTCGGCCTGCACCGGCTCACACCACAGCAGTCCGCTGACCTCTACGAACTCATCCTCAACCGCCATCGCTCTTCCAGCTTCGTCATCACCAGCAACCGCGCCGTGGAAGAGTGGCTGAGCCTCTTCGATGATCCCATCCTCGGCAACAGCGCATTGGACTGCTTGGCCAACGCCAGCTACCAGATCGTGATCGAAGGCACCAGCTACCGGGAACGGCTGTCCCCACACCGCGCCCTGCTGGACAAAGGAGGTAATTGACCAAACAACTGCAACCTGATATTCGTCAGATCGCAACCCTCCCAGGGTGGCCGGATGTCCGTGAAAATCGCCGGCCTAAAGACCCTGAAAAACCACATGGCTTCCCTGAAGGTCGGCGCCGGACTGTAGTTGCCCTTGAACCACCGAGGGAGAAGCATGTAGAGCGCAATCCCGCCGGTCAGGGTCAGCACCAGCGCGAACCATCCGACGGGGATGTCAAAATGCCAGTTGCGTACTGCTCCCCCTCCCAGATTGGCTCCAAATACCAGGCTGAGGGCGCCGATGAGCGTGCCCCTGAACCGGCCGTAGCCCTTCACGACGATGGCATAGAAGACCAGGGAGTGGAATGCGGCCCCTCCAGCTTCCACCAGGAACAAACCGGCTGCAATGGCGCCGAAGTTCCGGGAAAGAGTCACCAGGACGAGCCCGATAGCGAGGACGCCGGCGCCGGTCGCCATCATTCCGTGGGGAGGACGGCGGTCCACCCAGATGGCTGCCAACACCACGAACAAACTCCCCGAGCCAACCACGAGGCCAAGCCAACCAACCCCCATGGCCGTGCTGTTGAGCTGGTCGGAAACAAGCCGAGTCCAGGAGGCGCCCGAAGTCCCCATATCCAGGACTAGCGCGGCCACCACTAGAAGGACCCCCAGCTTGACGTCGGGATGCCGGATGAACGTCGACATGCCCGCCATTGTAGCCGCCACAAAAGGTGTCCTCGCGCCCAAGGCCCTGGTCGAAGACGATATCGGCATCCGGCCTTACCACCGGGAGTCGGCCGCCGCTCACTTTGCTGTGGGGTTCAGGTCGTTACGAGCGGAGCAGATGATCCTCACTTCCAATGAGTTCAACCCATCGATGAAGGTCGGGGTTTCGGCTCTGCGGGTCAGTGGCCACGACGACCGGACCGCTCTGTCAAAGCTGGCTGAGTGAAGAGTGCCACGGTCGTCAACTGGGCACCAGCAGTTTGTGGCGTGGTGTCGCCAATCTTGCCGGCGGTTGCATTCTCTCGATGAAACTGCGGCGAGTGTCTCCGGCTTTGCTGATGTGTCCCATGAGGGTAATTGCGGCAATCTCAGAGATCGATCCGGGACCCATCAAGTTCAACCCTGGCTTTCGGCCTGGAACAGCAGCGCCTGATGGGAGTCGGTGAGGACCACCAGCCGGTCGCCGAATATCATGTAGCGCCTCAGGCGGGGCAGAATTTTGAAGTAACTTACGGCCTGCCCGGCTGCGTCCCGTTCAATTGCCTCCTCTCCATCCTCGCGTGGGCATCGTCCGTCCGGCAAATCATTGGAGAATGGGTCCAATCCGGCCAACCCGTCCGTGCTGCTCTCTCCCGGCCGCACCATGGAGAGGCTCAGATTGTCGCGACTGTATGCCCTGCCACCCACGGTCCCGCGAACGGTGGTCGCCGTGAACCTGGCGACGATATCCAACCCAGGGAGCGCGTTATCCACGCATGGCGGCCCTCCGGCTCGGAATTCATGCCAACGTACCTCAATGAACGACTGGAGCCGCCACTCCACGCCCGATATGTTCTCCACAACCGGCATGAGCTCCTCAAAGTCCAGTGGATATCCTTGGCTCGTGCGGATGCGCAGGAGCCTGACCCCGTCTTCCTCGCGCACGGCGTGTCTGCCGGATCGCCTGATGTCCTGGATAAAACCCCGCACCTTTCGATCCTTGATGCGGGATACCCGGCTGGTCTCGGCGCCGGTCACGGCTGTGGACCCGACGCGGATGTTCGTGCGCCACTTGTCGTATTGGGACACGAAGCCATATTCGCCAACTGTTCCTCCCACGAATGCCTCATCCCAGAAGGCCAGCGTGGGCGATGTGCCGCGGGGCGCTTTTCCATCAGTGGAGACGAGACGCCATGCGGTGCCGGTCAGGTCTTCCGCCACCCCGACCAGTGGGGACTTGTCGACCATCACCAGGCGGAGGTTTCCCGACCCGTCTCGGATTTCCAATCGGTCGTCGAGAACCCGGTACGCGCTCGCTTCCGCCAAGGCGGCCCTGTAGTTTTCGCTGCGGCGTCCCATGCCCCAATGGCAACCACGGAATGTCCTCGTGAAGTTGGGGAACGAGACGGTCCCATCGGGCTGTGCCACATGGGAGCCATCCTCATGGCTGCCGAAGAAGCCGTTACACCCATCGTAACCCCCGGCAGAGTCCTCGGAAGTGTAAAGTGTCAGCACGGTTCCCCATATCCTGATCACTGGTTTTCTGCTCAGTCTCTGAAGCACCCAGATCGGTCCATCGGTGGACGTCGGACCCGGGGTTGCAGTGGGTGTGTCCTGAGTTGGTGTGGGTACGTCCCCTGAACCTCCGCAGGCCAGAGACAAAGCGAGCAGGAGGCCCAACATGCAGCATGTTGTTATGAATTTCATCGGCGAGTAGAGTCCCAGCAGGCGGCGCATCAGAAAACGGGCAGCATGACGACAACCACGGCGTCAGGCTTCTCGCCAAGGGGGCCTCCGTCGCAAGACGACCAAGGTCTCCAGGGGCGTGAGGCGAACCAAACCCAGGGCATTACCTGAGTACCTGCAGTTTGCGGGGTGGGGTCAATAGTCTTTCGGGCGGCTCCATTTTGAGCACACCCCTGATGAAGTAAGTTCCAGGAGGAACGGGTTCACCCCGGTTGTTCACCTGCTCCCATTCGCCGACGAACTCCAGCTCCTCACCGGGTTTCAGGCTTTCCATATCCAGAGGCAGTTCGATGACTTTCCCGCACTTCCAATTCCAGACCTCTTCGCCGCCGCCATTCGTGATCACAAAGTCATGGGGAGGTCTGCCGCCAGTGTCGAACCGCACGGGCCAATAGCTGCCGTTCCTGAGTTTCAGCGTCATCAACACCGTCTCCCCGTAGCCAGCCTGGGGAACCGCCTCCACCGAGTAGTCGATGGCGCGGCGGAACTTCCTGCTGGGATCTGTTCCGGTTTCCAGGCGCCATAGTGCGCCGCCCGGGCAGCCGACTTCAATCTCAAAGGCTTCCCGCGGAACGCCGGCTCTTGCTATGGCGGCCTCCCACTGCGCGCGTACTCCGCGCAACGGCAGCAGGCCGATTTTGATGCGTTTGTCTCTCTCGTCCAGGCTGGACCAGACGAGGCCGCGAAGTTGTCCGGCGCCCTCTTCCCCCACCGCGTATCGCCACGCCTTCAGTTGAGCAACGCTGGGATATTCCTCCGTGGGCCTGGGCCAGGCTGTCCAGGTCGGTGGACGCGTGGCCTCCGCGACGCTATGCGGTGGGGGACGTTGAGCAACGCTGGGATATTCCTCCGTGGGCCTGGGCCAGGCTGTCCAGGTCGGTGGACGCGTGGCCTCCGCGATGCTATGCGGTCGAGGACTAGGTGTAGGAGACGTGACTGGCGGCGTCTCGGTTACGCACCCGGCGACCAAGAGGACACTGAGCGCCAATTGCCGCATGACGGCTCCAGTCAGTACATGGAAATTCAGTTCCCGGCCTCCCAGATGACACTCTGCCAACGACACATTTCTGCGACATTTCACCTCTACAGTAAAGCGTATCGAATGAGCTCCTCAGAGGAAGAGAAGAAATGATGATTTGCAAGAAGCCGGCAACGACCGACGGCCCTTGCCGCCTCACCGAAAAGCGCCACGCAGCGAATGTGTCGGAGGGTACCACCATGATAACCACCGCCAGATCAACCGCCAAAGCCGGAACGCCCCGTCGGGTGCGCCGGCAGACCATCGGACTACTTGCGGCGCAGTCCGAACGCTTTGACTTCAAAACACCTTGCCGCAAGTGTGACAACACGCCGACCCGGCTGGTGTGCCGCGGCCCGCTCATTATCGAGCGGACCTGCCACAACTGCGGCGACGTGGAGTTCCTGGATGCGCCATCCGTCGCCAGGCAAAGGGCGGGTTCACATCTCAGGCGCAACTCATCATTGGCAGATATCTCAACGGACGTGGAGAGCCGGGACACTTGCGTGGAGCGTTGTTGCACCTCTGGAGCAACTGGATGAACCGCGGCGGCATGGCGGCCGGGCGCGTCTATCGCAGACCTTGACGTGACCGGCAGGCGGAGTTCTCCCTACCTCATACCCCTCCGCCGCCGGTCCCAGGACCTCGACCCAAATCAAAATCGAGTTGAACCGCTCTGAACCGGGAGGAGTTAGCATGTTGCATTCCGTGCAGTTTCACCGTTGCCACCGCTACACGTGTGGGTATCAGCACTACGCCAGCCGTCGGCCCGGCTTCCTGCGGCGCATCATCACGGCCATATTCGGAAGAAGGTGATTATGAACCCGGAGTTCAACGCCCGTCCCTACATGCCGGGGCGATCTGGAACGGTTGGACCGGCTTTGGATTTTGCCCACCATCGTCGCTCTCCTCGCAACCATTCAGCATCTGCCGGTTGGCCTCGATGGTGGGCGGCTGAGATCCCAGCCGCTCGATGACACCTCCAACGGAACGCCGGTCATCCCGGGATGAAGCGGCGCAGCGGTTGTCCAATTCTCGCCGGAACAGCAGGCCGTCCGTTCCGCCGCGCCGGACCGGTGCGCCCTCGGGCGCAACCGGTGTCCAGCCCGCTTCCGCTGCGTGGCGCGCCATCGGCATCTGGACCGTGCTGGCTTCGCTGATGTTGGGTTCAGGCATAGCCCTACCTTCCAAATCTTGGAGGTTACATTCGCCTGAGCATACGGTCGTATTCATGGTGCGGGCCAATCCAGAACCACACGATATCGGCGCCATCCACAACCCCCAGGGCGCGATAGTCGGCGCTCACGCGCACCGAGTACACGGGCCGTCTCCGGCTCACGCGCTTGAAGTCCAAGCTGGGAAGATTGGGGTTTGACGCAAAGAAGCGGTAGGACTCCCGAGCCTGCCGCTGCACATGGGCCGGAAGGCGCCGGTACGCGTCCCAGAAGCTCTGCCCCGCAAACGAGCGCACGCCTACAATTCATCCGGAGACAGGGGCCGCGTTCGCCCGGCGCGGTGTTCCGACAGAGCCTCGTCAGCAAGGCGTTCCAGCAGGTCCTCCGATTCGGGGCGGGCGAACAGTTCGGACCAGCTCTGCTCCGATTCCAGTTCCGCCAAAAGGAACCGGGCGAACCTGTCCTGCTCCTCGTCCGGGAGTTCCGACGCTCTCTCGAAAGCCTCTTGAAGAAGTTGGTTCATCTACCATCCTCCGAGCACTAATGCGCGCCAGCCCTGTGGACTTGCTCAGGAACTGCCCTGATCCGCAGGCCATGGAAAATCAAATGGTGGTCGATTGGCGCGATTTCGGGAATCACCTGTTCCCACTACAGTCGGGCACAAATCAAGTATATCGCGAAGAGCGCACTGACGGGTTCGCCGGTGTGAACGGCGCAGGAACCGAGGCGGTCAATGACTCCATTGGTGCGGATAAAGATGAGGTTCTCACCCCTTGGGTAGGCCACATCCTGCTCACCGGCGAATACCGGAGACCAGAGCGCCCGATACCGGACTTAGCGGCGTTAGCCTACGATCCTGCCCCTACCGGAATCGACCCGCTTTACGCCGCGCCGTGACGGCGCGGGATCCTCGTGTTGGATATTGATGTGGCTGCTGACGAGCCCTCTCTGGTCACGCTGCAGGACACCCTCTCCCAGCTGCCCGACGCCGATTACCAGGGTATCACGGGCATCTGGGACAACGGTGAGAAGCTGACCGGCGGGTCAACCAACAACTCCGGTGGTCAGCCGGACCCGGTTCGTCGCCGACACCCACGCCCTCTGGTGGTAATTCCCGTCACCGGAGCGTCGCAGCGTCGCCGGCGACTCCCTACTCCCACCGATTGAAGCGGGGAAAGCCACGGTGGGGGTTCCCGCCATCGTGGCGGCCGAGTTCCACTACCCGTCGGCGTAGTTGGGCCGGCCTCTGAGAGCGTCGGCGCTCCTGGTCACTGGCGACTTTGAAATGCTCAAAAGTAGCAAGGCGGAACTGACCCACCAAGTCGCGGTGGCATCAGCTGCGTACTCTTCGCGGAGGCGGACGCGCTGCTCCGGCGGATCCGTGCCTGGTGCGGCAACTGATCCCATCCCGGCCGACCCACGCCATGGGCTGTGGGTCCTTCCGGAGATGGGACGACGAACGTGGGCGAAGTCTCCGTTGGCCGTCCTCAGCCCCCGACGGCCGCGACGGCGTCCGTGCGCGAGGAGTAAATGTCGACCAGGGCATCCAAGCCGCTGGCCTGGAATGCGCCGAGCACATCGGGCGAAAGGGCGCAGAGCGCCAGCCGAGCGTCTTCCCGCTCCATGCTGCGGACCATCTGCAGGATCACCCGCAGACCGGCGTGGCTGATGTAGGCCAGTCGCTTCATGTCTATGACCACGCCCCGCGCCGCGCCGTCAACGGCGCTGCCCATACGGTCGATGAATACCTGGGCATTGACGCTGTCCAACCGCTCCTCGGCCTGGACGATGAGGATCCTGTTCTCCCAGCTGGTTTCGATGGTCATGCTTGCGCTTCCGTTATGTAATGTAACAAGTTGGACCGGCAGAGAATAAATCCGACATGAACACCGGTCAACCATGGCCGCCGGTGAAGGCTGCGAAATCCGGCACGGGCGGATCGATCGCAACCGGTCCACCTATGTCCTGATCCGGACGCACTTCGCGCCCAACCACCCCAACGCGCCAACGGGCCGGTGAAACTCACGCGGTAGAATGGGGTGCCTTGCCCGAACTCCCCGACGTTGACTACCAGGACTTCCGGAACATCGGGACCACGGCGGCAAGATGGAGAACACGATGACCGACGACCAGATGCGGCGTTTCGCCCAGTGGCAGGATGGCCTCGCTCTGGACATACTGGAGCAGTCGATTCCGGCCATCGCCGACGACCTGGCCGATTGGTACTGCCGCAATCACCGGCCCGCGCTGGACCCGGCCTCCTTTCCGGAGGCGTTGCGCGCTGCCCTGCTGAGGAGGATCTGCGCCTGGTGCGGTGAGCGGACCCCGGCCGGCCACGCCTTCGACACCCGCGCCGGTGACCTCAAGGCCTGCGGGCCGACGTGCTGCGACCGCATCAACGAAGCTCATGGTCTCTGACCCGCCTCTGCAATCATGAACATTCACGACGAGATCACCATCCCGGGCCAGGAGGCCCGCTACGGCGAGACTCCCGCCTGGATGACCGACAGCGCGGTCTGGCCCGCCGTGAAGGCCCAGACGGGCGGCGGCCAGCTCTTCCTGCACCAGGCCATGGGGCTGGAACTGCTGGGACAGGGACACAACCTCGTGATCAGCACCGGCACCGCCAGCGGCAAGTCCCTGGTGTTTCAGGCGCCCGCCCTGCACCACCTGGCCGCCAATCCCAATGCCACGGTCATCGCCATCTATCCCATCAAGGCGCTGGCCCGGGACCAGGTCAGCCGCTGGCAGAGCATGGCCGAGGCCGCCGGCCTGGACCCGGGCAGCATCAACCGCATCGACGGCGACGTGCGCGACCTCACCGAGCGTAGGCAGGTCCTGCAGCGCACGCGGTTGGCCCTGATGACCCCCGACGTGATCCAGCAGTGGCTGATGGCCTACTCCGAACCCCTCTATGGTCGGCGGCCACTGCGCCATGACCTCCGTGAGGTGCAGAACACCCAGTACAACGTGCGCCGGTTCATCTCCAACCTGGCGTTCCTGATCCTGGACGAAGCCCACACCTACGACGGAGCGCTGGGCACCCACTGCCTCTACCTGCTGCACCGCCTGCAGCAGAAACGCCGGGAACTGATGGCACAGTTCGAGCCGCTCAGGGTCATCGCCGCCAGCGCCACCATCCACAATCCGGCCCAGCACCTCGAGACGCTCACCGGCCTGCCCTTCCAGGTGGTGGACGATAGGTACAACGGCAGCCCGCGCGCCGAGCTCACCGTGCAGCACGTGGTCGGCCGTGACCCCCACGACGAGGGCTGGCGGGATTTGCAGGCAGCGGTGCGGGAGGTGATCAGCGAGGACCCCGACCGGTCGTACATCGCCTTCATCGACGACCGGCAGCTGGCAGAGCGCGCTGCGGCGGGTATCGAGGCGGCCCGCAGCATCACCGAGGACGCCATCATCGTGGAGTCCCGGGACGCCATGGCCTACCGTTCGGGGCTGATGCGCCGGGAACGCATCGAGGAGGCGCTGAGAGAGGGGGACATCCGCGGGTTGGCCAGCACCAGCGCCATGGAGATGGGCATCGACATTCCCGACCTGCAGGTGGGTTTCAACCTGGGATTGCCCCACTCGGTGGGCAAGCTCAGGCAGCGGGCCGGACGGGTCGGAAGGACCGGCCCGGGGCGGTTCATCATCGTGGCGCCGCGCCACGCCCTCCAGTTCCACGACGACAGCCTGGAGACCTACTGGAACCAGCCGGTGGAGCCGGCCCGGCTGTATCCGTCCAATCCCAACATCAAGAACACCCACGGCCGCTGCCTGGCCAAGGAGACCGACCTGAACGGCATGGAGCGCGCCATACCGTCGCCCACGGACGCGTGGCCGGAGCAGCTGCCCCAGACGCTGCGTGAGATCGCCCGGGGCGACCACTACGCGCCGGAGTTCCAGACCGGCGATCCCCAGCAACCCCACCGCAATGACATACGTGACGCCGCCGACGGGCGCGCCCGCATCGTACAGCTCATGCCGGGCGGGGAGATGGAGCTCCTTACCAGCGAGGTTACCCGCCGCGAGGCCGCCCGGGATGCCTATCCGCTGGCCACCTACTTCCACGCCAAGCAGAGCTACTCCGTCCTGGCCTGGCGGGAAACCGGCGGCGAGACGGTGATCACGGCCAGGCATGCTCCGCCACGAGAGACCCGCCCCATCACCCGCAGCGGCGCCACGGTCACGCTGCAGCAGCCTCGAATGTCCACCCTGGGACACCTGGAGTACTGCACTCACGCCCAGGCGGTGGCTTGGGAGCGCATCGTGGGTTGCTCAGTACGTGAAGCAGGAGACGCCGAGTGGCGGGACGTTCACTACGGCGCGGAGAGCATCCCCGAGGTGGTGAACAACCTGCGCGCCACGGCCACGGTGCTCATCATCTGGGAGGATTGGTTCGACGACGCCAGCACGCGCCGGGACGTGGCCCGGGCGCTCAGGACGGTGATGTGCAGCCGGGAGTCAATCCACCCCGCCGACATCCGCACCACGCACCAGAACGTCCAGGTGGTGCGGGACGGCCGCAGGAGCGAGGTGCGCCGCGCCATCGTCCTCTGGGACAAGGTGGGCGGCGGCTTGGGGTTGTCGAAGGCCGTAGCCGACAACCTGGGCCACTACACCCAGGCGCTGCTGGAGATTGCCCGCTCGTCCGGACAGCGCGGGGAACGGGAGCGGTTGCTCCGGGAAGATACCGCGGCCTTGCTGCACCGGTGGGCGGCCGCCGTGGCTCCCAGTACGCTGTCGCCCGAACAGACGCCCGCCATCACCGAGTACGGCGGCACGACCTTCCGCAGCCAGTTGGAGGCCCGGTGGGCGGCGTACTTCGACCGGCGGGGCATCGCTTGGGAGTACGAGCCGGCGCGGTTCGACGGGTGGACGCCCGACTTCCGCCTGGTCATGGACGGCGCCCAGGTCTACGCCGAGGTCAAGCCGGTGACAGAGTTTCCCATGGACGTGGCCCAGCGGATCCTGAACGCCAGCTGTGATGCTGACGTGCTCATCCTGGGTCAGGGACCGCGCCACGCCTGGCGCTACCCCGACAGCGGATGGGGGTCCATGGACCTCACGGTCTGACCGCGGCCTCGGCGGTACCAGTCATTCCTTCCGAGCGCCTGTCCAGCAGCAATCCGACGGCGAAACCCGGCGCTGTTCAGGCTCAATGGAAGGTGTAGTTCAGCAGTTACACAAAACGCGCCCACGATGCCTGCAACTGAAATGCACCCCTTGCGTGGACGAAAATCCGTTTTTTGACCCGGCACATCAAATCCAAGATTTGGAATATGCCTGCGACGGATGCTTTGGTCTCGGCCCGCATGCCTTCAGTGACGGGGTTCACCGGGACTTTGCTCGAGTCTAATTCGTCGATAGCCTCGTCGGATCCGTAGGCCCCGCTCATCATGTGGACGATGACATCCTCAGGGATACCGGCCATTTCGGGTGGGTATTCACCGGCCAGGAATTCGTAGTGAACTTCTTGGATGGCAGTAAGGGCTGCTTTTGCATGGCTGTAGAGGTAGAACCAGACGGCTCTGGTGATAACTCTTGCCTATGGCCCCATCCGTACCTCCATGTAATCCCCGAGTTGATCGATCTCGTCCATCAGCTCTTGTGCCTGAAGGTCAAAACCAGCCGCGACCTGTGCCGCCTCGTCGCATCCCAGGCGATCAAGCGCCAACCCGATTTCTGCGCTTAGCTCCTCCATTTGCCAAATCTGATCGCCTGCGGCCATATGTATGGCGACGGCGAATGGCGCATTGTCCAGCAGGTGTGAAACCTGTCGCATATTCAGCATCGTATTGGCGCAGGTGATGTGGGCTTTGTATCTCCTCAATTTTACGGCCAACTCGGGTGGAGCGCCTGTCCTACCGGTATTCATCGTGTACTCCTTTACGTCCGAAACCGGCTTACCGTTGGCGTCTCCAAACCTATTTTGGAGAGGCAGGAATTCCGGATTGCTGTCGAGCGGTGCGCCGGGATAAAAGATCCGGTTAATCCATTCTATGGGTCTACTGGTGGCGAATGCGGAGATCGAATAGCGTCCGCCCCCGGATTGCCGGTGTCATCACGCCGGCCAGAGCGGCATCGGCGATGGTTACGATGCAGGTCACGAACTCTGACGGCACGACCGTAGTGGGCGATGACTACACCACGATGCGCAGGACGGTTACCTACGCCGTGGGGATCCCTCGGTTTACATCCCGGGCGCCGTAGAGTTGCCGGCGGGTCTGCCTTTCGCCTTTTTGAACACCCTCGCAGCGACTGCTGTGGCGGAGCAGAACGGAGTCGAGCAGGAGTCCATACTCTGATCGGCGCACACAGGAACAGGTGGGAACGGCGGTTCTGACCTGAAGGGATTAGCGAGCGCGGGGACAGTGTTGACATTCAGCAGTTTGTGGATTATAATAACCTGTGCCCTGCCCGGGACCCATCCCATCTTTGCGGATTATTCGGGCCCGCACGCGCAGCACCAGGTGATCGATGCACTAGCCCAACTCTGAGAAATCCAGTCTGAGCCTTTTATGCGGGCCGATTCGGGTGTTCTCGGATCGGCCCGTTGCTTTTGGCATCCTGCACCACGACGCCAGGCACCGTCAAAGTCCCGGCGCGGCATCACCTGGGATCCCCCGTTACTCATCAGCCACAAGGAGGTGGAGAAGTCGTGTCTATTCAGTGACCTATCAGACGAAACCGACGGTGCGAGTACCGCCGCATCGATGGTCGCGATGCCAGATGCCCGCTCTTTAATGCAAGAGCTGTCGGGTACCGCCGACAGCCTGCAGAAACGACCCCAAGTGCTCACAAGGAGATCAATTGAATACTACAACAGCGAGTGAACAAACACAATTGCAAGACCACCTCGACCAGGGCAATCGCGTCTTAATGAGATTTTTAGAAATGTGTTAATGTCGGAGGATATATTGAGGGTCGTGGAGGCAGGCGGACATGGCGCAACCACCCAAGGCAACTATTCTCGATCATTTCGCTGACCTTGACGACCCACGGGTAGAACGCACCCGACGCCATAAACTGGTGGACATCATTGCTATTGCGATCTGCGCCACCATCTGCGGCGCCGATTCTTGGGTCCATATCGAGCTCTTCGGCAGGAGCAAGCTGGCCTGGTTTCAATCCTTCTTGGAACTGCCTGGCGGCATCCCGTCCCATGATACCTTCGGGGATGTCTTCGCTCGGCTGGACCCAGTGCAGTTGCAGGACTGCTTCATCTCCTGGACCCAGGCCATCGCCCAGTTATTGCCCGGCGAGGTAGTGGCCATTGACGGTAAGACAGCCCGACGGTCCTACGACCGCGCTGGGAATAAGGGCGCCATCCACATGGTCAGCGCTTGGGCCACGCAGAACGCCCTGACCTTGGGTCAGGTCAAAACCGAGGAGAAATCCAACGAGATCACCGCCATTCCCCAACTGTTGGAGATGTTGGAGTTGCACGGTTGCATCGTAACTATCGATGCTATGGGCTGCCAGCGGGAGATCGCCCAGCAAATCACCCAGGGCGGCGCCGACTACGTGCTGACGGTGAAGGAGAACCAAGGGCAACTGCACGAGGGCATCCGCGACCTGTTCGAAGGGGCCGAGGCGCTGGGTTTTGACGGGGTGTCCTATGACCACACGGAAACCGTGGAGAAAGGGCATGGACGGCTGGAACGTCGGGAATGCTGGGTCATCACCGATCAAGACTGTCTGGACTATCTGGACCCCCAAGGGCAATGGCCGCAACTGAAAGCCGCCGTCAGGGTGGTGGGCCATCGTCAAACCACAGAAGGATCAACCAGCCAACCCCGCTACTACATCAGCAGTCTGGCGGCCTCGGCAGAACAACTGCTGGCTGCCATCAGAAGCCACTGGAGCATCGAAAACTCGTTGCACTGGACCCTTGACGTGACCTTTCGGGAAGATCAGTGCCGAGTGCGCAAGGACAATGGCCCACAGAACATCAACACGCTGCGGCAGATCGGACACAACCTGTTGAAGAACGAGAAAACCCTGAAAGTGGGCATCCAGGGCAAACGCCTCAACGCCGGATGGGACGAGGACTACCTGCTCAAAGTGCTCCTCGGATAAGACGCGATTGCCCTGCCACCTCGACCCGGCGAATCCGGCGTTATCAGTGGGATCATCCCAGGACAGTTCCGCGGAAAGAGTTCAGGTCCCGAAACCGACCCACGTCAACGCCAACGACCCGGCGAACTGCCTGAGATTCCTGGCCGATTTCGGCGACCGGTTGACCATCGCCTACGACAAAGACGACCCCTGTGTCGACATCTACGCGCTCGAGGATAATGGGAGACTATCCAGCATTCAGGCCCGCAAGTTGCTGATGCAAACAGGCCAGAGGTACCTTCTGGCCGCCTGCACGGCTGCGGGCATGAGGCTATCCGAGAGGGAACACGTCGAGGTATTCCAAGACGCTCGCCGGGTCATCCAGGACTCCTACTTCGGCAAGGTCAGCCGCGTCATTCGGATGGTGCTGATGCAGCTGGAAGAGGCAGGAGTCGGGCACGGAGTCCGCATGGTGCAACGGGCGGAGATGGACGCCAACCGCCGCTACCTGGGCGCCCCCAACGGAATCATCGATTTGCAAACGGGACAACTGGCGCCTCTGGACACGGCCCGGAAGCTCCTGGTATTGGCCAGCATCCCCGACGACTACGACCCCAACGCCCTCCACCCCGATTGCGACCGGCTGTTCCCTCCTCTGGGTGAGGGGGACCCCGATGACTTGCACCGACAGAGGATCTATGCCGCCGTCCTCCAGAACTGGCCCAGCCGCCAGCTGATCGCTGAGTTATGTCCATCCGGCGCCGGCAAGACAACCGAGAAAAACGCGGTGCAACGAGCCCTGGGGGACCAGTACATCGTGGAGATGGACCCGGTGGCCTGGGTCGCGACAGGCCGTCGCTATGGAGGTGACCCGCACAACGGGGACCGCCTCAAACTGCGGCTGCCGGCCCGCATTGCCTACACAGCCGAGATCAGTGGCAAGGTCGATGGCGATTTCGTCAAAAAGGCCGCGGGCGGTGAGGCATACATATCGGCGCGCAATGTCGCGGAGAAACGGGCCACCTTCCGGCCGTCTGCGTTCGCCTGGTTCCAGACCAACATCGACCGTGATCACGACGGCGTCGAAAGCGCGGTGCTGAACCTGGGCATACACGGCACCAGTGACGACGCGGTGGCGATCCGGTCCCGGGTCAAGATCATCACGCGTCCCGCCCTGGACGGAGACAGTATCGATCCCACCCTGGTTGACCGCGGCAGTGACCTCGATAATGCGGATGATCGACGTTTCCGACAGGCGGTTGCGGCGCGCTTGGTGGCATATTGCGCAGCACATCCCGGGCAGCCCTTCCCGGAAGATACGCCCACCATGGAGGAGCAGCTCCATCAGCAGACCCAACGTGAAATGCCGCTGTGGCAACGTCAGTGGCTACCCAACGTGTTGACAGCAAGTTCGGAAGGCGCCGCCGAGGCCGCCGACCCATGGGCCACCAGCGTTGGTATCTACGAAGACTTCCAGAGCTGGTGGGAGGACAACGCCGATGGCCGGCTCCTTGACAAAGCAGTTGTGGGCAAGGCTGTATCCGCCTTCTACAAGGTCAAACCGGTCAAGAAGCAGAAGCGCATTGGTGGGAAGCTGAAGACGTTCAGTGTCTACCCGGGACTGGTCCTGACCGCCAGTGCGTCATCCAAATCGCCGAGCCCAAGTCCAAAGGAAGACCGTGAGGCTCCGAAGCGGAAAGGCTCTACGGCTTGGACATGGAAGGATCATGAATCGGAATTCTCCTAGATCCCGCAGCAGTGCTAAGTTTGCAAAACAACGGAACACCAAGAACCGCCGGTCTCCCAACCGGCGGCTCTTGGTATTGCGTCGAGCGTTCTTGACCGAGAGAACCCAGCTAAATTCGGGTCCGTGCAGTCGGGAACGATCTTCCGTTGCCCCGTAGCTCAATCTAGACCCCGAGGTTTGAGGTTTAGTGATGACGCTCCGACAGTCGGCGACGCGATGTCCAACCACCGGGGCGAGATTCAGCACACTCCCTGATCGGCGTATCGTTCCGAGATCTCAGCGCGGCATCCGGCGGCGCAATGCCAAGAGGTTTGGAAGCCGGCAATCCACGGGATCACCATTCGCTTTCCCGGCCCTCGCACGCAGAAACCCCATGTGCCATCGCGCACCCGAGTGATGACCACCCGGCCCACTCCGTCGAAATCCCGCCAGTAGCTGCTTCTACTCTGGCTGTCGGCCCACGTCAGGCCTCCCAACTCGATTTCCGGCCACCCTGGGGCATCCGACTGCGTCTGATTCATAGCATCTCCGTAATCGCGGAACAGGTCGGCATCCTTTACATTAAGGATGTAGCGCATGAATTTTCCGCCGCGACGCACGCTCGTTGAGTGACCAGATAAGGAACCCCGTGACGGTCGCTGGTCCAAGATCCGAACCGATAAAGCGCCTTCCGCCATCATTCATCCATCGAACACGTTCCCGACCGATGAGCACGCGCGGAGTGTCACCCCGTCACCCGGCAGAGGCCATAAACTTAATTACTCCAGCATCTTAACGAAGCCAAGTGAGACCTGCAAATTCGGCATCTTGCGGGTTACCGGGTGACACTATCGTTGACCGGCCTGCTAGCCACCAATGACCGAGTTGATGGCTCAGGTTGCGTCGGCCCCATCATCCGCCGGGTCGTAAACCGACATGATGATTTGGAATCCGCCGTCGATGATGTCGTCGTGATCGTCAGGATCCACCACCAGGCCTTGTGGGTCGTAGAGAGTGGCTGACACGGAGGGCTCGATGCACGCTCCGGGGTCGGTGAGCACAATGCGTCCGCGCATGATGATGTCGCGGCCCAGGGCTTCGATGGGTGGACCCTCGACCAGGCCGAAGATGGTCCGCCCGGACCGCTTGCGCTGTAGTCGGTCCAAGGCATCGCGTTCAGCGGCATCGGGATCATCGGTGTGCGTGGAGCAGACGTCCAGTGCGATGGTCGCCAGGGCCTCGATCTCGACGATGGACAACCTCAGCAGGGGTCGAGGCCGGACCTCGGCGGCGCCTGGGCCATATAGACGATCGATGAACGCGTTGCGGACGCGCTCTATCACGGCGGGATCAGCTCCGGACATGTCTGTGGCCGGGTCCATTATCAGAGTTTCCACGGTGAATCTGGACTGCACCGAGTAGGTGGGGAATCCAAATGGGCGGAGGGGCATAGTCAACTCCTTTCATGAGTGTGTGCTGACAGTGGCAGAGCAGGTAGGACGGTTTGACTGCCGCCGAGACCCACCCCCTGCAGATGCCTCGCCAGCTCGGGCACCTGTTTGTATTCAGTGTAGCAACCGCCGGCGGGTTTTCCCGGTGGGCGCCGCTGGCGTGATCAGGCCGCTCAAAGGGTATGAAGCAAATGATTTCTACGCCGTGGGCAAGGTCACTCAGCCCGTGATCGACGAGGCAGAGTGGGTGTGATGCAGTGGGGCCATTCGCGTACGGCGCGGAGCATGGAGGTGCTGGCGGGATCTCCCGGGGCTTGGAGTGAGCGGGCGAGAATCTGCCGGACACCCATTTCCTGCAAGGATCGCGCGAACTGGGTGGCTTCCCCTGTGGTCTGAAGTTGCGGGCGTTGTGTTTGAAGGCGGCATGGCCGTCGTTATACAGTGCCTGGGGAAGACCCCAGCGCTGGATCAGTCCTTCCAGCAGCATGAAGTCGCCAGCGGTGTCCTCGCCGGTGCGAAACACGGCGTTGGCCCTGGCGCCAGTGACGTCGTCTACCGCCAATGGTGCCGCCCTGGCTGGCACAGCCCAGCTCGGGGCAGGTGACTACGTGGTCCTAATCGTCGGCGTCCTTCACGATGAGGACGTCGTACCTGCGGTCGTCGGGTGTTCCGGCCAACGAGGCATCTTGCGGGTCGTTGCGTTCGTCTGTGGACATTAGGCGTGCTCCGTGGATGTGATTGATAGGGCCGGCGGTTACCAGTGTAGCGGGTGGCAGCCGGCACGGTCGAAAAAGGAGTGCCCCAGGCTCCCGGCGCCGCTGCGTCTATGGGGCGGGAGGCGTGCCGGGAAAAGAATTGCCTCCTTGGGATAATGGAGGAAATACCCAGACGGAGGACAGCCTATGTCTGCCCAAACGTGCCCGGCGCCGGGTCCCCTGATGCGCCAGCGGCTCGAACGGTTGAAGCACTATGGGGTTATTTTTGTCCCGGTTCACGAGGACAAGAGCCCGGTGTACCGGAAATGGAATCGCCGGCGTACCCGAGTGCATCGCTGCCTGAACCACCTCCTGGCTGGGGGCCGTCTGGCCGTCATACCGGCCACCCTCGGGTTTACGGTCATCGACGTGGACCACGGAGACCCCGGCGAGTTGATGGAGACCCATCCTCCGGCCGCGGCGACCCGAACTCCCAGCGGCGGTGTGCACCTCTGGTACCGAGACGGGGTCCATCGACCGCCACGGACCTGGCAATATCACGGTTGTTCAGGGGACATTGTCAGCGCCAATGCCTACGTCATCTTATGGGAGGGCGTGGCAGCGCTTGATCGCATCATGGAATCCGATCCGGCCGCGACCTATCCGGCCGAGATAATCAACCGGGCGCCGCGTGCTGAGCCGGGCACCGCCACCCCACGCAAGCCGCCGGATCACTCATCAGTGGCCCAATCTCGCCGGGGCAAGCTATCGGGCGTCAGCCGGGCGCGGGTACCGCGGGTGAGAGCGATGATAGCCAAGGCGATGCACAACGAGGGATACACCCAGCGTGAGATTGCCGCGGTTTTGGAGCGGACCGTCAGAACGGTGCGATCGTATCTGGGGTGGGATGTGGCGCCCGCGCTAGACTGGAGGCGCGGCCTGGAGGAACTGAAGCAGCTGGAGAGGATAGAGCGTACCAACCGCGCGCGGCTTCCCAGTGCCGCCGACAGGGCGGAAGCGAACCTTGTGGGGGGTATAGTGGGGTCGGGGGACCGTGGCCGGGAACCCGCGCCCACCGGCAACCGGGCGGATACCAGAACCGCCGCAACCGCTGATCCGGGAACCTCGGACGCCGGGGAACCGGCCCCGTGTGCGGCTCACGGCCCTGGCTACCGGCACTGGCATCCGCCGCCCGTCCGAGCCGTACAGCTGGCCTTCTACCAACTCCAAGCTCTGGCGCACGTGGGCGTGCAGTCCCGGCAATACGGGCTCACGGCGAGGGCACTCACCAAGTACCTCCGCGGGATCACCCGGCGTTCATGCCCACGGCGCACCGCCGCTGTGGAAGCTCAGGCGGAGTGCTTCGCCCAGGCGGCCCATGACGCCATCGCCGCCGGCGTTCCCATCGCGGAGGTCATGACGCTCATCCAGGACCGCCGGTATGACGCCCTGTACCAGTTGAAGGTCCGCCCTGACCAGAGCCCATAGTCCTCGGACGCGGCGTGCGCGGTATTGAAGCACCGATTTTTCTGAAACTTCATCCTTTTGCTGTCTTGCTGTCTCGCCGCCACTGCAGGGCCCTGGACGGGATAGAACGTAGTGGCGGCGGCGAATCGCCATAATGCATACAACACCATCTATGGGAGTTTGTGATGACGCTTTTCGACTTGAAGGCTTTGGAACCCGATGACACGCCAATGTCTACTCCGCCAGGGCCGATGGGAACTTCTGCGGTCGAACCGTTCCCCCAGGACGGCCAGACCGGCGTTGATCTCTCATCAGACACCAGAGAGGACGCTGTCGACATGGTGGAGGTCGTGGAGTCGCCTCCTGCGCCGGACGTGCCCGGAGATGGCGAAGCCCTACCCGGAGAGCGCCACCATCCGGAAGGGGGAGGCCGGGAACAATCAAGGGATGCCGAAGTGCTGCTGCACCTGTCCGTGCCGCTTGAAGAGCTGTTCGCTTCCAGTGATTTGGGCGACCTCCTTAGGCTGGTCAATCTGAGGCCGGACGATATCCGCCTGGTGGTGAAGGACGGCGGCACCTGGGAAATGCTCCTGCGAAACCCCACCTCCGGTATGTGGCGACTGCAGAGCAGACCCGATTTCCCGGCTCTGCTGGATCTTGCGCTGTCCGAGGTGAATGCGGAAGCCGTGAGCATGGCGGGGGACGATGCCCTTGTCAGCACTCGGGTCTTGGGCCGGCTGCTGCGGCACACCGATGGCGGCGTTTCCGTGACCAAGGTGATGAGGCGGGCTGCGCGGCTGGCTGACGACTCGTCGGTGCCGATCGCACGCGTCGACACCAGCTCTTTGAACCCGGTCAGCGGGTTCCCGATCCTCCGGTGTCGCGACCACCTGGTCCGCCTATCCGACGGGATCATCGTGGACCCGGCTGATGTGACACCCCACTTTCTGCTGGACATGACGCCCTGTCCCACGGCCTACGCCCAGGACGCCATGGAAGGCGAGTCTCCCGGAGCTGAGATGATGCGCCGGTTTTTGCGACTCCTCGGCAACGGAGACGACCGGGTCCTGGCCGGGCGCCTGGGTTGGCACCTGTGCGGCCACCACCAAACTATTGACGTCATCGCCGGAGACTACCCCACGCTGATCCTGCTCGCTCAAGCGCTGCGCGACACTCTGGGTCCCAGCGGGGCGCGCATTTTGTCCATGGGCCGAGGCGCGGTCAGACCCCAGCACATCGCAGACGCAATGGAGCAGGCACGGCTCTGCCTGTGGACGGGGGCGGATACTGCTCCGGGGATTCCGGTCTGGGACCTGAACGCCTTGGTCTCTCACCGTGACCCGCGCCACCAGGGGAACATCGTGATGCTGGTCGCCGACTGGCCGGAGGACTGGGAAACCCTTGACCACCGCATCGCTGGCAAATGCGGATGGGCTTGGAGGATGAATGGGACCCTATCCGGCCAGGGCATCGACCCGGACGTTCTTTTGGATACGAACGGCCGTGAGTGCCTGCTGACCATGCTGGTGGAAGGCGCGGGACGCGGATTTAAGGCGTTCCAAACCTCCAAGGAGAACGGTCACGGCGGTGACCCGGGCCAGGTCGCCGCTACCGACGACAGCCGGGCGTACGCCGAGGAAATGCGCCTGTCGGGAGCAAACGCTCAGCACCGGACCCTGCACCGGGTGATCCGGTTCACCGACGACCCACGCGACGCGATGACCCTGTCCGAGATAGAAGACGTGATAGCGACCATCGGTGAAGACCCGATCCCCCACCATGTCCTGGGTAAGATGATCCGCCGTATGTGGCCGGCGGTCGAATCGGTGCGGGACCAGATAGACGGCGTCCAGACACGGATCATCCGACGCATCGCGCCATCTTCATGATCTTGAAATCGAGAGCATTGACCTCAGCCACAACGGTTTCAAGGATGATTCTGGGAGGCCTAGAAATTCGGCCGGAAACCTCGGTTGATGAAGTGGGAGGTTATACTCCGGGCCAGCTGAGATAGCGGAGCGAAGCAAGACTATGCTGGGTGAGCGATCCGACCAGAGGGGACTGTGGGAGGCGGACCAGTTGTACCTGGACCTGGTGGGCAAGGACACCTTCTATGTGCTGCTGGCGTCATTGCGGGGCCGGTTGTTCCGCGACGCCGACTTCGCCGAGCTGTACTGCCTGACAATGGTCGGGGCAGCGTGCCGCCCAGCCTCCTGGCCACGGCGCTGTTGTTGCAGACCCACGACAGGGTCAGTGACGCCGAGGACAAGGCCCGCGCCGACTTCGACACCCGGTGGAAGGTGGCGTTGGGCATTGAGATTGAGGATCGGCCGTTTGCCAAAAGCACGCTGCAGGTGTTCCGGGCGCAGTTGATCCGGCGCGACAAGGTGCGGGAAGTGTTCGAGCAGAGCCTGCGGCTGGCGCGGGAAGCCGGCTACCTGAAGGGAAAGCGTGGGATGCGGGTGGCGATGGACACGACCTACATCCTGGGTCGTGAGGCGGTGAAGGACACTTACAATCTGCTGGCCGACAGCATCGTGAAGCTGATGCGGGCGCTTTCGGCGGTGGAGGGTGTGCCAGTGCGCGCTGGGCGGAAGGCCACGGTTACAAGCACTACGTGGACTCCAGCGTGAAGGGTGAGGCGGCCATCGACTGGTCCAACCGTCGGGCGCGGCGGAGGCTTTTGGGACAGATTGTGGCGGATGCCGACCGGCTGCTGGAATTGGCCCGTTAGGCCCAGGACGGGTTGGACGCCGACAGCGCCGAGCGGCAGGCGACAGTTGAGGCCGCGGAGTTGCTGAGGTCCGCCTTCGGTGGACTGCTCCAGGACGTGAAACGTGGTGGAGACGGCGACTGTACTGGCGATGATGATGACACTGACGGCAGGGTGGGCCTGAAAGAGGGAGTGAGCAAGGACCGGATGGTGTCGGTGCATGATCCTGAAATGCGTCACGGCCACAAGAGCAAGAGCTTCGACGGGCACAAGGCAGCGGTTGTGGTGGACACCGACAGTCAATTGATCACCGCGGTGGATGTGCTGCCGGGCAACGCTTCCGACAATCTGGGGGCGCTGGAGTTGGTGGAACAGAGCGAGGCCAGCGCCGATGTGGCGGTGGTGGAAGCCATAGGGGACACCGCCTATGGCGACGGCGGCACCCGCCAGGCTTTTGCGGACGCCGGGCGCAAGCTGGTGGCCCGCGTGCCGGGACGACCTAACCGCAAGCACTTTCCCAAGGAAGACTTCGTCATCAACCTGGCCCAGGGGAGTTGCACCTGTCCCGCCGGACAGGTCACCCGCACCATCGTGCCAGCCGGGAAACGCACCGACAGTACTGGTACGGTGCATCGTCTGCACGCCTTCCGGTTCGACGGCGCGGTGTGCCAGGTTTGCCCGCTGCGGTCCCAGTGCTTTGCGGCCAAAGGCAGGAAGGGCCGGCAGGTGCTGATCCACCCACAGGAAGGCTTGCTGCAAGCGGCTCGGGTCTTGCAGCAGAGCGCCGACTACGACCAGTACCGGCAACGACGGGTGGTGGCGGAGCATCGACTGGCTCGATCCGCCACAGGCAGATTGGGCATCCGTCAGGCGAGTTACTTCGGGCGGCTCAAGACCAAATTCCAGTTGTACCTGGCTGCCACGGTGGCCAACCTGACCCTGCTGACAAACCAAACCGGTGTTTTCGGTGATCCTGGCGATGACCCCGACGCCATCGCCACCACCGTTGAAATCAGCCGCAATCACGGGGCGGACCGCCACTTCCTGCCAGCCTGGATGTCGGCTTGGCTCAGGTCGCCAACGCTGGCGCTATGGCTCTTCCCAACCAGGGCTCTCCGGCCCGCTTTTACGGGCTTTTGATTCGATTGTATTGCCGGGTGCCGGGCGTGTGTCGCGGCGGACGCTGTGGCTTATTGATACCGGGATTTCCGAGGGGGACGGGTATTGTTGTGGAACTCAAAATGTGGACACGGGGTTGGCTCGGTTCGTGCTTGGCCTTGATTTTGGGCGAGTCTCAATAAGACGGCACGAAATCGAACGGGGGTGCTTGTTTCCTACTTGAGAGGGCGTGAAAAGTGGACACGGGGTTGACTTTTTTGGCTGGTTGAACGGGGGCGGGGGGGTTGTAACTGGAATCGTGGGAAAATATGCCTAAATTGGGGACACGGCGTTGACTCGATTTTGGGGCGGTGCAGTGGCTTGGAGTCAGGCTGGCGGGGGCGTTGGCGGGTCGAGCTGGGCGGGTTGGCGGAAGGCGTTCAGGAGGATTTGATGGAGGTTGCGTTGCGCGTTGTCGGGGGCGAGTTGGAGGTCCGTGATGTGAGAGATGCGGGCGGTCTCGAAACGGTCCCAGAGCTGGACGGCTTGGTCCCAGGAAGGGATGCCTTGAGCGTCGTTCTGGTGGTTCGTGAAGGCGTTGAAGAGTGGGGCGATTTGGCTGGGGGAATGTGGCAGGTCCGGAGTGTGGATGAGGGAGAGGTCGTGGGATGGCAGGAAGTGGGTCGTTATGGCGTCTGTGATGTCGCCGGGGGTGAACAGGGTATGGACCGTTATGGTCTGGACGGGGCCGGGCGGGAAGGTGACGGTCTTGTCGCGGGCTTCGATACGGAAGGTGTGGTCGTCGACGCCTTGGAAGCCTTCGGCCTGGGACCAGTGCTCGGGGCCCGGGCCTCCGGTGGCGGTTCTGATCACGACGTCGCGTATCGTGAGTTCTGGGACTGGCCGGCGGGTACGGTGCCCGTGAACCTTGATACCTGGTGCATGCGTTGGCGCCGGGTTTGCGCCAGGAGGTGCAGGGCTAAGACGATTGAGCTGGGGCTGGCGGGTATCGCTATGGCGTGGGATATGTCGCGGGCGCGCTGAAACGACAGCTGGAGGTCGGGCGTTATGGACCAGGTTTCGTAGGGCATGGGTCCTCAGGGCAAGATCTAAAAAACGGGGGTTCTCAGGCCATTTCGCGGAAAAGATGACTTGTGGGTCGACTTTTTGCTGAGATGGCGTGAGAGGTACGGTTTTGGGGCCTTAGCGGCGACTTTTTCGGGGAGGTCTGACCCCTGATCAAGTCCAGAGGCCAGGCCTTTTGCACCGCCACGTTAAGCGTGTCGTCACGCCGGGACACCTGGCCCTCCACCACGACCATTGAGCAACGCAGGACGCCTTTGAGCCGCTCCCACTGGGCCGGCCAGACCGCCAAGGGAATCAGTCCGAACTCGTCCTCCAGGGTCAGGAACACCGCGGCCGCCAGGGGCCGTTGCCGGCGCACTACCCGCCCGGCCACCCGCACCACGTCGCCATCGCGGCAGCCCTGCGCGGTGTCGCTGGTAAGCACCTCCGGCCCCAGCTGGGGACGCAGCAGCTCCATCACATGCCCGTCGGGACAGAGACCCAGCATGGCGTACTCGTCCAGCATCCGCTCCGCCCACCCTTGCCCGGCTACCACCTTCGGCACGTCAGCCGCCGGCAACGGCAGAGCCAACTGACCACGGCGCACGCCAGAAACGCGGCCGGCACCCACCTGCCAAAGAACGCTGCGTCGGTCGGTAAAGTCAGGCAGCGCGTCAACAGCGCCGGCCCGAACCAGATTTTCCAGAGCCTCCCGGGGCAGACCCGACCGGGCCAGCAGGTCCGACAGATCGGCAAACGAACCACACTCCCGGGCACGCAACAGCGTCTCGCCCAGGCGACTATCCACACCCCTAACGAAGGTCAGCCCCAGACGCAGGGTATCGTCGCCCTCGGCGGTAAAGAGCAACTCGGAACGGTTCACGTCGGGATGGGCCACGCGCAGGCCCAGCCGGCGGGCGTCCTGCTTGAGCGTATCGAGGTCCCAGAAGCCCATGGGCTGCTCGTTGAACAGAGCCACAAAGAACTCCAGCGGGTGATACCGGCGCAGCCACGCCATCTGGTAGGCGGTGAAGGCGAAGGCGACGGCATGGCCCTCGGGAAACATATAGTGGGGATTGAACTTGCCGAAGATGACCTCGGCGACCTTTTCCGAGACGCCACGCGCCCCGGCGCCGACGATGAACCGCTCCCGGTACTGAGCCACCAGCCGCTGCCCGTCGCGGCGTCCGAAGGCCCGGCGCATCCGGTCGGCCTCGGCGGCGGTGAAACCGCCCAAGTCCATGCCCAGCTGCACCACCTGGTCCTGGAGCTGTGATTTTTCAGGGACTATAGGCCATTAGGGCTAGAGATTTTCAGGGTCTTCCTACCAGATTTTCAGGGTCATTAGGCCACTTTGGGAGCCACAGAGGCGACCATTGCCGCACTTCATATCCGAGGTGCATCGATGGCGTACCGGGAGCAACTGTCTCTGACGTCAAGAGGAAAAGGTCGGAAAGGTCGGTCTCATGTCGCACCAAGGCGAGCGATGTTTGAGGATGGCGTTAAGAATGACGAGAAGTTTGCGCATACAAGCGACCAGGGCCACCTTTTTCGGTTTACCGGCCGCCAACAGCTTCTGGTAGAAGTCGCGGATGACCGGGTTGTGACGGCTGCTCACCAACGCTGCCATATAGAGCGTGCCCGCACCCGGGAGCGTCCGCCCCAGACAGTGCGTTGGCCTCTCAGGGTGCCGCTGTCCCGGTTGAAGGGAGCCACGCCCACCAGGGCGGCGATCTGCCGGCGGTCCAGCGTGCCCAACTCCGGCAGGTAGGCCAGCAGGGTGAGAGAGAGCTGCTCCCCCACCCCGGGGACGGTGCGCAGGAGATCATCCTTCTCTCGCCACACGGTACTCTGGCGGAGCGTCTGCCTCAGTCCTCTGTCCAAGTCTTCCAACTCCTGTTCCAGCCAGGCGATGTGGGCCTCGATGCGGGGACGGACAGCGCTGATGGCGGTACCCAGCCGGTTCTTCTCCGAGACGAGCATGCTCATCACCTGGTTCCTGCGTGCAGCCAGGGAGTCGAGGACCTGGGTTTCGGCATCTTTGAGGGGGCGTACGGAAGGGCGAACGGCATCGGCGAAGTGCGCCAGGATCGCCGCGTCCAGGGCGTCGGTCTTGGCCAGCGTTCCCGTGGCCCGGGCGAAGTCTCGCACCTGGCGCGGGTTGACCACCACCACCGGCAGCGCCGCCGTGGCCAGGGCGGCCACCAAGGACAGTTCCAGTCCACCTGTACTCTCCAGCAGCACCAGGGCAGGATCCAAGTCCAACATCTGGGAAACCAATTCCTCAACGCCGGTATCGTCGTAGGACACGACCCAGCTTTGTCCTGTAGGCCGGACGGCAACGTCCACCTGGGCCTTGGAGACATCAATTCCTACGAACTTCGGTTCTTGTTCCATCTGTCCCTCCGGTGTGAGCGGTGGCCCGTCCTTGCAAGATGCGGGCTCCATCGGCCCAGGCAACTGTTCGGGCTCTCTACTCGTTGGGGGTTGCGGCGACCCTTGCTCCCGGACGGTCTTCTCTGACCTGGTTCCCATCGGTCTACCGCACCCTGGTCCGCATGTTGAAGTGATTCTCACACGGCAAAGCCAAGATACAAGGTCTCCAGGATGGAGATAAAAGAGATCATCCGCCGCTGGCAGGCGGGGGATGTCCCAGGGCGGATTGCCTTTGGGACCGGGCTGTCCCGCAACACGGTACGGAAGTACCTGTCGGCGGCGCAGGCTGAGGGCATCGCCCAGGAAGGACCGCCGCCCAGCGAGGAGCAGTTGGTCCGGCTGGCGACGATCAGCCTGTCGGGACCGCGGCAGGCGGCCACGCCACGGCAGGACCAGTTGGAGCCGTGGTCTGACCAGATCTACCAGTGGCTCACCAAAGACCGGCTGCAGATGACCCGCATCCACGAGCTGCTGGCCATGCGGGGCTGCCAGTTGTCATACCCGTCGCTGCGGCGTTTCATCGTGAACCGCAACTGGCGGCGACGCAGCAAGACCACAGTGCGGATGGCGGACACACCGCCCGGTGAAGTGGCCGAGGCCGACTTCGGCCGGCCGGGCATGATCACCGACCCGGCCACCGGCAAGCGCAAGGCGGTCTGGGCCATGGTCATCGTAATGTGCCACTCTCGCCACTGCTTCGTCTGGCCCATGCAGCAGCAGAAGCTTCCGGACGTCATCGCTGGCCTGGAAGCGGCGTGGGCTTTCTTCGGCGGCATGCCCAAGTACCTGGTCATCGACAATTTCCCCGCCGCCGTGGCGGGCACGGATCCGCTCAATCCCATTCTCACCAGGGGCTTTCTGGAATATGCCCAGCATCGGGGTTTCATCCCCGACCCGGCCCGCAAGGGTCATCCCCAGGACAAGCCCAAGGTCGAACGCAAGGTGCCCTACGCCAGGGAACGCTTCTTCAAGGGCGCCGATTTCGACGACTTCACCCACGTCCGCGCCGCCGCGCCCAAATGGTGCCTGGAGGTGGCCGGCATGCGCATCCACGGCACCACGCGGAAGAAACCGCTGGTGGTCTTCCAGGATGAGGAGCGTCACGCCTTGATCCCCTGGGACGCCGTGCCCTACGAGATCGCCAACTGGCGCACCAACACCGTCCATCAGGACTTTCACATCAAGTGCCTGGATGCACTCTACTCGGTGCCCTCCCACCTCTGCCGGCCAGGCCTGAAGGTGGAGGTCAGGGTGGACAGCAAGCTGGTGCGCATCTACCACCGTGGTCGCCTCATCAAGACCCACGAGCGCCAACCCAAAGGCGGCCGCTCCACCGACGTCGCCGACTATCCCCCCAAGGTCGCTCCCTACACCACCAGGGCTCCCGACGGGCTCAAACGTGAGGCCGCCAAGCTGGGAACCGCAGTGGGCGAATTCGCCGAACGCCTCTTCGAAGGCGACCACCCCTGGTCCAAGATCAGGCAGGGACACAAGCTGCTGCGCCTGGGCAACCGCTACACCGCCCTGCGCCTGGACGCCGCCTGGCAGCGGGCCCTGGACGTCGACCTCATCGACGTCTACCGCGTGGAGAACATCCTGGTCCAGGCTCTGGAAGAGGAGACCACGCCCCAACTGCCTCTGCCCCTGCTGACCGGCCACTTCGCTCGGCCCGGGTCTGTCTTCGCCCAAAGCGACCCGTACCGCCGGAAGTCGGCCTGAGGAGATTATACCCATGACACGCGTAACCGAACTCACCCCGCTGCTCAAGAACCTCAAGCTGGGCGCCATGGCCACCACCCTGCCCGAGCGCATCGCTTTGGCCCGTCGTGAACAGCTGGACTACGCCTCATTCCTGGAGATCATCCTCAGCGACGAGGTCAACCGCCGCGCCCACCGCCGCATCGAAGTGCGGCTCAATGGCGCCGGTTTCGAGGAAACCTGCCGGCTGGAGGACTTCGATTGGTCGGCGTCGATCACTCTGGATCGCCGACTCTTGGACGCCGTTTTCTCCCTGGAGTTTCTGGATAAGCACGAGCACGTGCTGCTGGTGGGACCGGCTGGCGTCGGCAAGAGCTTTCTCGCCCAGGCCTTGGGCTACTCGGCCATCCGCGCTGGCCACACCGTGCGTTTCAGCCATGCCGACGGCTTTTTCAGGGCCATGGCACAGGCCAGAGTGGACAACTCGCTGGACCGCGCCTTTCGATCCTTCATCACCCCTGACTTGCTCATCCTCGATGACCTGGGTCTCCACCGCCTCACCGCCCAGCAGTCCGCCGATCTTTACGAGCTCATTCTCAACCGCCACCGGTCCTCCAGCTTCGTCATCACCAGCAACCGGGCCGTGGAAGAATGGCTCAGCCTCTTCGATGATCCCATCCTGGGCAATAGCGCTCTCGACCGGCTGGCCAACGCCAGTTACCAGATCGTCATCGAAGGCACCAGCTACCGGGAACGGTTGTCCCCACACCGCGCTTTACTCAGCAACCGGGAGGTGATTGACCGGCAAACGACAACCTGATATTTGTCTAATCGCTCCGCTCCCAAGGTGGTCAATGACCGTGAAAATCTCGGTCAATGACGATGAAAATTCACACGCTGCAGACCTATTTCGTCGATCCCGAGTTCGCCGCTGCGGCGCACTCCCAGATGTTCGACGAGAGGATACTGCAACGGTGGGCCGAAGGCGGGGGAAGCCTCTGACGGGTTCCCGTCGCTGGGCACTCAGGGCAGATGACGGTGCATCGTTTGTGGACCGCGCTGGCGATGATGGTCTGCCTGTGGGTCGCGCTGGCCTGCGGGGTGAATGGCGAAGACCGCATGGTGCGTCGGTACGCCGATTGCATGGCGGACCCCAACACCTCTCTGCACCGGCTGTCCGTCTCCCACGCGGTCGGGACCGTGACGCTGAGTGCTGGGGCGACGGAGGTGCGAACGCGCGCTCAACTGGAGCGAGGGGAGGTCACGATGGCGAGGATCAGGGCTGACCATGCCCGCTACTGCGAATAAGATTGGACGAGAGCGGCGGGAACGGAGTGAGAGTGGAAGGCGCTCGATCTGAAGACATACTCCGTGATCCTGGCGAACGAAAGCGACCTGGGGTTCGCCAGGGCACTGCGGCGGGTGTTTGCTACGACGGCGGCCAGATATCTCTCATTTCGTGGCTGGGTCCGTCAATAGACCCTGTGCGCCCGGAGTGCAGCTACAATTGATTTGAGGCAACGTGGTGGGCGACTTCAGACACGGCTTGCTGAGCCGGCAGGCCTTTGTGATGAGATCTGTGGGCTGGCGAATGGTGGATATTGCAGCACCGGTGTGATGCGGCGCTATGACATGGCCGGCGACGGACTCAGGCACGGCGATGATGGGACGGAGTCAGCGGCTTTCGCCCAAGCTTGTCAGAAACGTTGCTATATGGACTTGGTAATCCCGCCGGTCATGTTCTCATCACCAGCGGCCGCCACATCGGCGCCGATGGTGACAACCGGCGAATGATCGGAAGCGGGTGTGATCCAGGTTATGGTGGCTGTCGTTATGGCCCACCTACGCCAGAGTGGCGTTTTTTGTGGTCTGCTAGCCGTTCCATCGCCTTGTTGATGTTGGCATTCTCGTCACCCTTTACAGCCTTTACACTACCGGCCAGGATGAGCAGCGATGTCTTGGATTCTTTGGCAAAGTAAATCCTCAGTCCTTGGGCGATCAGGCGGCGCTCAAACAGGCCGGGTTTCCCGGGCAACGGTTTGTGGTCTCCGAGGTTCCCCTGTTCCATCCGCTGGATAGCGTCGCGGATATCTTCTTGGTAGGCCGAGTCCATTTGGCCAAGCCAGTCGCTGAACGGATCACCGCCGTTGCTATCGGTGTAATAGCGAACCTGATTCGGCGTGGCTGACGTTTTGGGTTCGGCTTGTTCGTGGTGGCCTATGGGCGGATAGCTATAGATAAGGCGAAATTGTTGCTGTAGGGCTTTAAGTTGTTCCTCTAGAAATCTTGCCCGCTCTCTCTCGACTACTGCCTCTTCTTCAAATCCTGCCGACAGCATTTGTAAACGTTCAATCTCGGCGTCCTTCTGGGCTTTTTCTTCCTCGGCAGTTTCCAAGAGTTGATGCACATTGGACGCCGGATGCTCGGCTGATGCAACCGATACGGTTGTTTCCGTCATAGAGTAGAGTGCCTCGCCCAGATCGGTGGCGAGCAATGAATCCATGTCACGGAACCCGGCCAGTTCACAGTCAACCTGGGCTGTTCGGTCGTCGCCTTTATGGAGGTTGACCACAGCTCGGTACGTGTAGCATATAGACGATAGGTCTGGATTCACAACCATGGCCTCGTCGTAATCGGCCATCGCGCCGTCATAGTCGCCTTGAGTGGCTTTGACGCAGCCCCGTTGTAGGTAAGGGCCGGCGTGTTCACGGTCCAGTTGAACGGCACGGTTAAAATTGTCAATCGCGCTGTCAGGATTGCCCTGGGAAGCCTCGGTAATTCCCCGGTTGTAATAGGTTGGAGCAAAGTCGGGGTCTAGGGCGAGGGAACTTTCGTATGCTTCGAGGGCCCCGTGGTAATCTTGCTTCCAGCCTTTGGCGATGCCAATGATGGAATAGCAATTGACTGAAAGATCAGGGTTCAGAGACATGGCCTTGCTGAAATCGGCAATCACACCATCCCAGTCGGCGCGGTAGAGCCTGCAACCGCCCCGTTGGTAATAGCCGTCCGGATCGGCAGGAGCAAGGGCAATGAAGCGGTTGAAGTCAGCAATCGCGTTTTCATGGTCTCCCAGGTAAGTCTTACTAAGGCCCATGTGGTAGCAAGCCGTTGCGACCAAATCCGAACCTCGGTCAGCGCACAAGGCAATGGCTCGGCCGTAATCAGTGATGGCGTCGGCGTAGTTCTTCAATGCAAAATTAGCCTGGCCTAGGCCATGGTGCGCCTCCGCGAATTTGGCATTGCGTTCGATGGCGCGGTCGTAATCAGCGATGGCGCCGGCGTGATTTCCCCGATTGTCTTTGCAGAGGCCACGATTAAAGTAGATCTCGGGAGCATCGAACCCCAATTCAACGGCGCGGTCATAATCAGAGATGGCGCCGGCTTGGTTTCCCAACGCAGCCTTGCTGTCGGCCCTGTCCCAGTGGCAGAGCAGCAAAAACTCGGATCGTTGAAACAACGAGTTGCCGGGACAACTCAGAGCCTGAGCAAAGTCTTCAATGGCTTCCTTATGGAATCCTATAGCAGCCCTAGCGCTACCGCGGCTTAGGTAGGCGTCTCCGTCTTTGGGGTTTAGTACGACGGCCTGTTCGGCGTCCGAGAGCGCTCCGTCGATATCTCCACTCTCAATCCTGTCAATGGCTCGCTTGACGTAGTCACGGGAACTCGCCAAAGCCGAGTTTCGTCCAGACTGAGCAGCGTCGGCTCTGCGTGGTTTTGGTTGGCCAAAGGCTCCCGACTTTGAGATTTTTCGCTTTCTCTTTGCCACAGTTGCCTCATACAGTCACATTGTCATTTACGAATTTATCAGTTTGCGTTGGGCGTGCAGCGGCCGGATCCAAGTCATGCGCTGCCCGATTCCCGCAGGTCGCCTCACCATCTCTATGGCCGAAACGGGGGTTTCGGCTGGCCTGCTACGTGGACCTCTCGGAGATTATATACCTCCGCCGGCGGATTCGCTGGGCCGGTGATGATACGACGCTAACCGCGCGACGCAGTACCTGTTACACGAACACGACCTGCCTCTCTAACATTACAATGGCAGCTTGACGTTACGTAATCTGCCTTGAGCGAACCGTAATGGGCATCAAAGGCCACCCGTAATAGGCCGTGGCAAAACGTATCGTTGTGGCTTGTGAAGGACGTACCAGAAGGACAGTACTGATGGTTGCGGCCCGATGGTGACCGCCTCCCGCACAGAGGTCTCTCGAATCGCCGTCGGCGCGTTCTGTCCGTCGATTGGCTATTCTGGAAAAGGCAAGGCGGGGTCGTGGCGGCCGGTCTTGAGGCGGTAACTCTCGTAGCTCATCTCTGGAATACGCGCGTGACGGGGACCTCAAGCCCCAAAAGCGTACCAGTGAACCGTTCGGAGATTGGCATCTGGTCCCAAATGACGCATGGGACGAAGGGCAGGTTTGTGGCGACCAAGACAGAGTCACGTTCGTAGGACTGGCTGCGGAATCACTGGAATACCCTCCGGAGCGATGGGTCTTAACTACCTGAACCGAGTATTAGCTTGCGTCTAGGACCAGGTAGTGGCATGCCTGCTAACCCAACGGCGGCCGATAAGTAAGCAGCAAACCAATGTCCTAGCGTGTCGTTGAATAGCGACCATGCAATTGGGATGAACAACAGCAGGGCTATGCCTATCGGCAACCAGCTTAATGCTGTGTGACGCCTTTCGATGTTTCTAAATCCCAACCGCAAACTACCGACAGCAAAAATGGCACCTGCGGTAGCTAACAGTGTTCCCCAGGATGTGAATGTCAGCCCTTCAGATATGCTAAGGTGCGTACCTATCATGATGAGTACAATTCCCATGCACAACATTATCCACAAACCGTGCCATGAAGTAGGGTAGTGAGATATCCGCGACACGATGTTGCGTTTATGAGCTTCGCCATCTGCAAATCGCGGTCGTAACGCTGCCTCGCGGAGGACCTCATGCTCGTTATCGACAAATGTCAAGTCAGTAGCGCGCATGAGCGGTTGACCGGCCTTAATCTTGGCCAACCGCTCAACGCCTTGCGATGTGACAACGCACTTGAATTTATCTGGAGGATCCGGGGAACCGGCAATCCATCCCCATCGTTCGAGTATCGCAAACAGCATTTTCGATACGTCCGCTGATATGCCCGGAACGGTCGGCCACGTACGGAGTCCCCATTCGGTTTCTTGTTCTTGGAAGTCCAGTAGCATCAATTGTCGTTGAATCAACCTACTGACGTTGTCATTGGTATCTTCGACATTATCCGCCGCCATTTTGACTCACTCCCTGGAGCAAATATATGAGGACGGCGACGAATGGAGCAGCGACCGCCGCAACATACAATATTCCTGCCAAGATTTTTTTCCACCACACATCGAATAAGGCCGACCAGATCTCATCGCGCCTTATCCAACCCGCTTTCCTAAACTCGTCTAGCGCTTGGGACTTGAACTCGGTCAACTGTTTCTCAACGTCAACCTGATAAAGGTCAAATAAAGCGTTGCTCAGTGCCGCGTTCGCAGTTTCACGGACTCGCTCGATCATCTGATCTTGGGAGTAATGACGATCTCGGACAGGGAGGTCATCTGGATTACGGTCTACAGTTTGGAAGGTTATGGTGAAAATCGGGGCACCTAGAGTTAGAGTCCACGGTATAGCTCGCAAATTTATGAGCCGAATTGCAATTGGTCCTTGGTATCCAGGATCCACATGGCCTGCATTCAACGCCAGAATGCCGGCTAACGCCAAACTGTTCCTTGAGTAAACAGTGCCGCAAAGACAGGGCGGCATCAAGATGTCCTCATGGGTAACTACAAAAATCATTTGTCCCGGCTTGACCGTTACCGTGGGCTGCGCGTTTTCCGGGAGTCCAGGCGAGTACCTGCGAGTCTCGACGTTTCCTCCGTAACGATCGCTGGTCGGGGTTTTCCAAATTGCGGTTCCTGCCGATAGGTCGTAACTATCGTTCTGGATATCGAACTGCCGGCCGTTTTGCCCAGGTCGAGGATTGGGAATCAACTGCCGCTGTCGCAGGAGCCTTTCGATCGCTTGGCTGTTTAGCACGCCCATCGGTTACCGTCCTTAGCAGGGTGTTGAAAGGGAGGTGTCAAAGCGTATCCATGGGGATAGTCGGTCGCGTAGCGTGTTTTGGACGACCGTTGTGGGCTGCGTCCCGTCTAGGACCAAATCGCATTGTTCAATTATTTCTCTATTACCGGCCTCTACCAGGTGCTGGTCGGCAACTAGGAATTCTTCCAACGTCCAACCATCACGCTGTTGGGCCTGGTGACGGCGAAATCTCTCTTCCTGATTTGCTTCCAGGTAGAGCGCGATTGTCGCTTCGGAAGCATGTTGTATGTCGGCCAGAATTTCAGGGTGTCGAACTCCATCGAAAACGACTGAGTCGTTGGGGTTTACCCCATGGTGGTCGATCGCATCCTGAAGCAGCCCCGAAGAACCCCTGGACCTAAAAAGGCAGTCGCCTAAATCCTGAAGCTGGCGTCGTGTGTTCGGCGTGCCGCGCAGCGCAGCCGTGTGTCTGATGTAATCTCCGAAGGAAACGGCCTTAAAGCCGAACTCGGCGGCGATGAAGTCAACGACGGTTGACTTCCCGCTTCCAATCCGGCCACAAACCACGACTGCCGATTTCATCCCGTCTCGTCCTCATCGAAATTAAGTGTCGCTTGGCGATGGGCGCGTAAAATCACCCAACCGCGGCGATCGCGCTTCGGCACTTCAATGGCAGGTAGAGGGTGGACCTCGGCGATCCTCATCAGAGTGGCAAATTGTGCTGATTTTCGCCCCTCCCAGAACGACGGGTCGTCGGCGCGAAGAGCTTTCGAAAATCCGCTGCGAATTTGGCTCCAGGTGTCTGGATTAAGTTGGTAGAACCACACTTTGCGTACGACGCACACGCCGGATATTGACCTAGCGGCAACCTTCTTGAGGAGCACCACATCGCCCGGTTCGACCATATTATACGGCGCGATGCGGTTTCTGGAAAACCGGGATTCGACTGTCTTCGTCCCATCGAGTATGTACCGGAGGTATGGTTCCAACAGGATAGCCAGATGGACGGAGAACGGGCTCGGCTCCGACACTGAGAGTTTTTCCAGATATTGCCCCCAGAACTGGTGGCGATGGGTCGACCGCTTGAGCAAATCAACCAGTTCCTCGGTCAGTTCCAGTTTATGCCCGTCCATTATCAAAACTCCGCATCTCCTGGAGTTCAATCTGGATTATCCCTTCAACTTGGGCGACGGAATCTGCCACCTTCGCAGCCTCAAAGTGATCCAGGGAACGTTGCAGACCTTGTTGGACCGCTTCAAGCGGCTCTTTGGAGACGCTGATAGCATAAAGGATGATCGCCAAGATGTGAGACCCGTCGCAGCGGTAGATCCGATTGCCGGCCGTCCACACATCGGCAGCCTCGCGCCGGTCGTCTCTTCGGCTGACCGTAGGCAGGATATCTCCTGGGACCAATGGTACGAGTGTGGGATCAATGAAGCCCTGCTGGTCTTTCGAACGAACCCAGATCGTGGCCCCACTGACAATTGCCTGCTCCCATCGAGCACTAAGTATACTCGACTTCGCCGTATCGGGGGGTGCATCTCCTATCCGCTCAAAGATCAGGAGGTCTCCCCGTCTCCAATTCGGGGACACGTGCGCAAATCCGGCAGCACGCAGGGAGTTGTACTCAAAAAACGGCGTGGCGTAAAAAAGAACGAGATGCTCGATCCCCAGAAACTTGAGGCCTGATTCCGCCGCTCCTACGATGATGCGCTCGCGTTCCTCTCGAACGCCAGGCCTTACGCCATCGGGTGCGTAGCTCAGTAATATCTTACCGCGGTTAGCACAAACGCGGGCCGCGGTTCTCAAAAATGCCAGGGTTTCGTCTTCGTACCAGGGTGGGTCGGCTAGGACAGCGTGCACTGGCGGTAGGTCAATCGCATCGCGCTGCATGTCGCGACGATGGAATACACTCCCCAAAAGAGACTGGGAACCATCGATGGATAGCGAGCCATTCTGGTCGAGCAGGATGAATTGCCTGGGCGCTTCGCGCAACGCGGCGATCTTGTACACTGACGGTGATCCCAGCAGGGCAACCGTTTGTGTTGGGTCAGTGGATGCAACGACTCGTTCCAAAAGCTCGCCTGCGGTGTCCTTTGTGTAACGCCAATCGAAGGCCAGTGGGTTTGGCGTTGGCAAGCCAGGAACTTCCGCGTCTGATGCACGGCTTGAATCCCACGTCGATCTCTCGATGGCCAGATCCGCCGGGATGACCGATGCTGCGACCAATCTTTCCACGGCCTGCCGCACAACGGTCGGATAGACCGCTGGGAGCATGGAAACCAGCTGCCAGAAATCCTGGGCGCCGGCCTGGTAAGCGCCCACGATCCACCGGTCAACATCGCGTTCATAAATGGTCATAGGCTGGTACGTGCTAGTCGACAATGTCATTATGCTCACTCCGTCAGCGGCACAGCGGTGATGGGTGAGGTCCGTTCGTCTAGGGAATACCGGTCCTCGAGTTCCCTACACCACGCTTCGACGGCCATCTGCTGAACTTTGAGAGCCTCCCGCTGTTCCTGCTTGACCCGGGCGTGCACCGGCGCAAACACTTGAATTTCCAGAGGGACTGTCCTCAAAGGGAGGTTCTCGTGGACCGTCTGCAGACGGTCCACAAAGCGGCTGACGCGATCTGGGATCCGGTCGACCGTCGACGACGTTAGCGTGACGTAAGCGTACAGATCAATACCGATGTCCACGAAACGACGGAACAGGTCAAACTGACGTTGGAAGAGGGACTCGTCGGCCAGCGTATTGAAGGAAAATGAGGCTTCGTCGAACCCCTTGAAACAGCATACCCGCCCGTAGTTTTTGGCGTCGCGAACAAGGTCAACATCGTTATCTGACAGGTATCGCCAGAAGTAATCGGTGCTGAGATTGTCGTCGGACCAGAGGTAAACGGTGTCCTCAAGTCCTCGCGCTTGAATCTCCTGAATCATCCATGGTACCCACTCTGGCGTCAGGTCTGGTTGGCCTCCAGTCAAATCGATCACGGTCGGCCTTTCCGTCTGCTCCAAGTACAAATCGATCAACTCGGAAGCCGTGAGCCATTCGGCATGCTTATGGTTGGCCGACAGGAGGTTGAAAGGCACGAAGCAATACCAGCAGCGCCAGTTGCAGACGGCATTTTGGAACACTTGGGCGCGAATATCATCCACTGCTGGGGTACCCAAGGCTTTGCTGGCTGGTTCCATGGGCAAGGGATTCGGCGGCCATCCGGGACTGGTCGCGCGTTTGAAATGCCGGATTCGACCCAAGCCCTTGCAGTTGGGGGGCTCACTCAGGTCACCCTCCTGTTCCGTGTCCAAGAAGTTGGTTACCAGAACGCGTCTGGCATCGAGGTCTATGCCCGCCGTTCGCCAATGGCTCGACCAGTTGTCGGTGTTGATCAGTGAAGCCATGTGCCCTCTCAATCAGTCGTGCCTGACTCGTAGATCGGAGATACGGTACTTGCTTTTCCTACGGCGAAAGCTGCGGTAATTTCTCACCGATATAGTGCATCACCAATCCGGTCATGTACCCAATTTCTGCATCAGTTAGTGGCCGCTCACGGTCAATGCCGTGCCACGCCTCGATGCATTTGCGACAGCAGGTGGCGGTGGCGTGTTGTGCGTAATAGATGGCGTTTCCCTTTTTGGGGGTTTGCGTGCCGTCTCGAAAAAGCTGCGAACTAGGAGGTCCGACGTATTTGCGCAATCGGTGCTCAGCTGCATCGCGCAGTCCGTCCAAGCCCTTGTTCACCGCGTGGTTCATGGCCTTAGCGTCCAGCGACGTATGCCAATAACGATGCCGAATTAGCTCGCGTTCTAGGCACGCGATCGTGTTTCCCACATCGCTGAGGTCGTGCCGGTCTAATCGGTGCCAGTCGATCAGGTCAGCACCACAGTCTCGACACTTCCCGTTTCGATAAGATTGTCCGCGCTGGTTTTTAGTAAGGAAAGAATGCAGGTCTCGCTCACAGTCTGAACTGGTGCAGGTTACCTTTTCTAGGGGCGTCTCTTCGTTCCAAGATGCGGTGCTAGACACGAGCCATATCCTCCCAAGGCGTGAGCGCCTGTGCCAAAAGTTCTCGGTCGGGTTCTGCAAGATTAGTGAAATCCGCTCGTTCGAAAAATATGTTGCGTACAACCTCCCAGGGATGGCCGATTGGTTGTAGAGCGTTGGCAGTCGGCCACCAGTTTTCGCCCTGTTCAGCAGCAAGGCGGAACGCTAGGTAGTTTGCGAGCGAGTCAACCGGAACTCCTTCTCTCGTCGCTACCCTTTGAACCGAGGCCTTTAGCCGGCGCAGATTGTGCCCTGCCTCCGCCAGGCATTTGTCAGCCAATTCCTGACCTCTGCTTTCGAGTAGTATCGCCGCGGCGAACCGGCTCGCGGTTCTTTCCTCCTCCGACTCTCTCCGCTCGGGCGACATCTCATCCGCCTCAAGCACCGTGCGCTCGGCCAAGTTAGGCTCTTGAGCAGCGTGCCACAGTTCGTGGAAAAGATCATGTGTCCACCTGGATTCGGATGAGCTTCGCTTTTTCAATACGATCACGTTTCGACCATTTTCCCTGAAACACGCCCCATGGAATGATCCTGGATCGTCGAGTGGTAGCACGGGCACGCCCAGATCCCATACGTGGTTAACAGCCGCTCCCAGAGCTGAAGAGCTCGATTTGAGATCAATGCGAGCGCGTAGTACGTCAGGGTCCGTAGGTATTGGCCTGATGGGATGCTGGGAACAAGTTTGCATCACCAGCAATGACAAATAGTGGGCGTAGACAGCGTAAGCGCTGACCCGCGCCGGGTTTGCATTGGCAGCAACTTTGAACCGCACGTTACCCAACGCGGGTTCTAACTCCAGAGTGCCGCCACTTAGTAGTTGTTTGGGGGACCACTGGAAGATTTTCCCAATGGCCTCGGCAGTGGCGTTGACTGGTACGGTTTCTTCTGCTCCTTCGGGCTCAGGCCTGGACGACCACAATCGACGCGGAACCAGCCGCTTACGAACGAACTCGGCCGGAAGCCCAACCGCCGAGACCCGGTTGAGAAGGCCGTGTAGCGAGACGCCTTCCTCTCCGGCAAGGAGCGAGTCGTCTATATCCAAGCCCAGTGCGTCCACCACGTTCCTGATCCGTGCGAAACTTGCAGACTCATACTCAGATGCTTCATAGCGCTGGATCTGCTGCTCCTTCAAGCCCAGACGATCCGCCAAATCTCGCTGACTGAGGCCTCTGGCGATACGTGCCTTGATCAGCATCGTCGGTAATTCTGCGATCGTCTTGAGTTGGTCAAACTCGAAATGGCCCGCCCTCAAGGCTTCGTATTCGCGCAGGTCGCCTTCAAGGTCGCCAAGCTGGCTCCTGAGGGCGTCCTCCCTGGCCTTCCGCAGCAAGGGGTGCACCTCCGTCAGTTCAGATCCCTGTGCTTGAAGGTCGCTGAGCGCCTGAGAAAAACGTTCGGCCTGCGCCCGAGTGATACGGTACTGTCTCTCATTCTTGATCACTTGAGCCCTCCTAAATCCAGGGCGATGATCCCTTTCCGTCGCCCGGTGTCTTTATCTACCTGGAAGAACTCCAGAAAGATGCTACCCCCGGGACTGGCTGGTACAGAAGCCGGAAATAATTCCCCACCGAATTTGGCCTTCTGAGCCGCCCGACCCGCGTCGAACGTGAGCAGGACGGGGTCGAGCGCCGTGAAATCCATACCGGCTTCTTCCCAACAAGCGTCAAAATCGTTCGGCACTAATTTGCTGGAAACAAAGCTGCCATCCAAGTAAACCGTCTGACACCCAGCGCTGCGCAGGGCCTCCAGAGCAGCCCGTAAACCGCGCAGGAGGTCGCGACGCCACTGGTTGGCACCGAACTTGTCGGTGATTTCGCCCCACGTGGCCCAATGGACGCCCGGTGGTAGATTGCCATCGGATTTGAAATCTGGGATCATGACACAACAATAACATTGTGTTGTATTCCCGTCAACCTCGGGTTAATCCCAATCGTTCTTGCCTCTAATGCCCCATCGTTCGATGACAATGCCGGCAGGCGCCCTGCGAAACTGAAGAAGCAATTGGACCGTGGCGGTGCGGCCGCGCTATCCTGCACCCGACACGGGTACAAGTCGGTGCGTCGCACCCAGGCATTCTGTTGACCTTCGCAGGGGACGAGGAATTTGATCCTGAACGAAATAGCTGCGGCCGTGAAATCGCAGCTCGACCAGCAGGCAGCGGCAGGCGTGCGCATCGTGCACCAGGATGACGTCCCTGATACCGGGCCGGTCCATGGCGGGGTATGGCTGCAGATTCCGGAAGTAACCGCCGTCTTCGTCGACCTGAAGGGCTCCACGGGCCTCAACTCAAAGTTTGGCGCCGAGACTGCCGCGCACGCATATACCTATTTCAATCGGGCGATGGCGGTGATCCTGAACGGGTTTCAGGCCAGGTACGTGGACGTGCAGGGAGATGGCCTGTTCGGGCTGTTCAGCGGCAAGGGCTCCCGGTTCCTGGCGGCGGCCTGCGCCATCACCATGAAAACCCAGGTGGAGACGGTGATCGGAGAGCGTTTCCGCAAGGATGTTGCTGCAGATTGGGAACTGAGAGCGGGGATTGGGGTGGACCGTGGCAAGCTGCTGGTACGTCAGCTGGGGCTCAGGGGAACGGGCATGAACGAGGTCTGGGCTGGGACGCCGGTGAACATGGCGGCCAAACTGAGCGGTGTAGCCGGCTCCAACGAGGTGGCGGTGTCGGAGAGGGTGTTTTCCGATTACCAGCAGAGCGCGAAGATCAGACGGAGAGTGCTGCTGTGGTCCTGCGGCTGCAGGGGGAATGCCCAAGGTAGGGGATTGGACTTGCCTGCGCAGCAGGCGGAGTATCTCTGGCGAAGCGATCCTGCCCCTGCAAACTTGGGGCTGGACTTTGACCAAGTTCACCGGCGGCGCAAACCGTGGTGCCCAACGCACGGCGCGGAGTTCTGCGAGGCTTTGGTGACCCGCCAGCGCGGGAACGGATGAATTGGAAGAGCGGCTTAGGTCACACTACGAATCGCTGTCCCGGGTTATCCGGTTCACCAGGACCGCCGATGCCAAGGCGGCTCCGGTGCTAGCCCTGCAAGTCGCGCTCTTGGGCGCCCTGGCCACCCGGTTGGCCGAACTGCATTCCATCACTGCCGGCGGTCCTTGGGACGTCGAGAGGGCGGCCGCAATCGGCCTGACGATCATCTACGGATTTCTCCTGACGATAGTGATCGGTCTGGCGGCCTGGGTTTACATGCCCATGAACGGCAAGACAGGCGATTCGCTCATCTTCTTCGAGGACATCGCCGCCATGGAATGGGCGGATTTTCAGTCTGCGGCGCGGAACATGAGCCATGACCTGATTGAACGGCAACTGGTCCACCAGATCTATGTCGTTGCGGGGGTGGCCAGCGTCAAGATGCGGCGGGTGCGTTGGGCGATCAGGATGAGTCTGCCGGCCATCTTGGCGTGGTTTGCACTCCTGGCGTGGAGCTACCTGTAAAGTCGGCCACGGGCAGTGCCATGTTACCATGCCTGCAGTTTTGATGGTGTCCAATCAACGGGCTATAATGTATAGCAATATCCCTTCGCTGATCGCACCGAACCGAACCCCGATGACCATCTCCGCAAGACCCAAGCGCTCCATGGCGGGAGTTGAACTGGTGCGGCTCCTGGCCCAATCAGGAGACCGCATTTTCACCACGGCCCGGGCCAGGGAATTGGCCCCCCGGGTCGGGCTCAGGGACGCCTATGTGGGCGAAGCCCTCTATCACCTGCGGCGCAACGGCTGGATCACATCCCTCCGCCGCGGCCTCTACGCTCTGTCCTACACGGTTCCGGGCGTGGCGCCGGTCCACGAGTATGAGGTGGCCATGGCGCTGGTCCAGCCGGCCGCCATCTCTCACTGGTCGGCGTTTAACCACCATGGGCTGACTGAGCAGATCCCGTGGAAGATCTTCGTGCTCACCACAACGGAGGCCTCGGTTCCCGCCAGAGGCACGTCCGACGGCGGCGATGGCGACCGGGGGTACCAGGCCGGTGGCATGTGGTACCAGTTCATCCAGACCCGGCCGGAACGCTTCTTTGGCGTGGAGAGGATCTGGGTTGGAGAAGCCAGGGTGTCCATCACCGGCCTGGAGCGCACGTTGCTGGACGGCCTGGCCATGCCGCGCTACTGCGGGGGATTTGGCGACGTGGTCTACGCTTTCGGTGAGGCGTCGTCGCGGATGGACGTGGACAGAATGGTCGTTGACGCTCCGCGGCTGGGAGTGGCCGTGGCCAAAAGGTTGGGCTGGGTGTTGGAGGCCCAGGGGATTGAGGGGCCGCATCTGGCGCAGTTGGCGGCATTGTCGGTGAAGGGTTATCGCAAGCTCGACGCCAACGGGCCGGCGATGGGCACGTACAACGGCCGTTGGATGCTCCAGGAGAACCTGCCTGGGTACTGAGCGCATGGAACCGCTTCGTCCTCGTCTCGAGGAAGTCCGCCAGCGCCTGGGCATCCGGTGGGAAGTGTTGGAGCGCGACTACCTGCTGTCTTGGATGCTGGCCGGCATCGACGTCGTGCCGGAGTTGAGGGAGACGTTGGTGTTCAAGGGTGGCACCGCGCTCAAGAAGTGCTACTTCGGCGACTACCGTTTCTCGGAGGATCTGGATTTCACCGGACGGGAGGGCGTTCCCGCCGGCGACGAGATGCAGGAGTTGATGCGCCGGGCATGTGAAGCGGCCCAGGAATTGGCGAATGAGTATGCTCCTGTTGAGCTGGTCTGCGGCCGGTATGTCGAGCGCAATCCTCATCCCGGTGGACAGGAGACTTTTCTGATACGCGCTCGGCTGCCGTGGCATCGACGATCGGATACGCCGATCAAGGTCGAAATCACCATGGACGAACCTATCCTCTGGCCGGTGGTGCAGCGCCAGATCATGCACGAGTACGGCGAGCCGTTGCTTATTGATGTGCTGGCCTATTCCCTTGAGGAAGTTGTTGCCGAGAAGTTGCGAGCGGTCCTGCAACAGGTGGCGCGCCTGGAAAGCAGGGGATGGTCGCGCAACCGGGCGCGAGATTTCTACGACCTCTGGCGGATACTGGGGACGTACCGGGAGGGGCTGGATTTGACCGACTTCGATGCACGCCTGCACGAGAAGTGCCAGCTGAGGCATGTGGACTTCGCCGGTCCGGGGGACTTCTTTGACCCTCGGATAGTCGCCAACGTGGAGCTGGAATGGGAGAGGTCCCTGGGTGCATTGGTGCCGGGCCTTCCGGCATTCGAAACCGTGATCGGTGAGTTACGGTCGCAAGCGGCGGATATGATCTGAACCCGTGGGATAATCGAGTCGTCATGGTCAACAGGAAGGTTGTTCAAGCCGCCGAGGCGTACTTCACTGAACTGCGTCTGGTGAGGGCGTCCGGCGGCGCCACCGACGAGCGCTCCCTCTATGTGCCGCTGGCCAACCTGCTGAACGCGGTTGGCGGTACGCTGAAACCCAAGGTGTTCTGTGTGCAGGAGCTGGCCGACCAGGGCGCCGGTCATCCCGACTTTGGCTTGTACTCGACCCGGCAGGTCCAGAAGGGAAGGCCGAAGGCTGGACAGAAACCGGAGCGGGGCGTGGTCGAGGTCAAGCCGGTGGTTGATGACGTGTGGCTCACCGCCGCCGGCGACCAGGTGAGCCGCTACTGGGATGGCTATCGGCGGGTGCTGGTGACCAACGCCAGGGACTTTGTGTTGGTGGGCGAGGATGCTGCTGGCCAACCGGTCCGGCTGGAGACTTTTCGGATAGCGGGTACCGAAGCAGAGTTCAACGCGAAATTGGAAAAGCCGCGTGCCCTCGCCAGCGAGGTTGGCGCAGGATTGGGCGAGTACCTGGGCCGCGTGCTGTCCCACTCCGCCTCATTGACTGAACCAAGGGATCTGGCCTGGCTGCTGGCGTCCTACGCTCGGGATGGCCTGGCCCGTGTCGAGGCAGCCGGCGACACGACGTCCCTCGACGCGGTGCGTTCTGCCTTGGAGGAATCCCTGGGAGTGCGCTTCGAGGGCGACAGGGGCGCTGACTTTTTCCGGTCCACTCTAGTGCAGACCCTCTTCTACGGGATCTTCTCGGCGTGGGTGATCTGGGCACGGCAGGGGTTGTCTCCGAACTGCTCGTTCGACTGGCGCACCGCGGTCTGGCACTTGAGAGCGCCCTTGTTGCGTGCGCTTTTTCAGCTGCTGTCCGACCCGGGCCGGTTGCAACCACTGGGGTTGGTCGAGGTTTTGGACTGGACAGCAGGGGCGCTGAACCGCGTGGATCGGGAGGCCTTTTTCTCCAGGTTCGACGAGGGCGAAGCCGTGCCCTACTTCTATGAACCTTTCCTTCAGGCCTTCGATCCCGAACTCCGCAAGCAGCTGGGTGTCTGGTACACCCCCACCGAGGTGGTGCGCTATATGGTGGCCCGCGTGGACCGTGCGCTGAAGGATGATTTGGGCATAGCTGATGGGCTGGCCGGTGAGAACGTGTATGTGCTGGACCCCTGCTGTGGCACCGGCGCGTACTTGGCCGAGGTGTTGCGCCGCATCTCCTCGAACTTAGATAACAGCGGACTGGGAGCGTTGGTCGGCGCGCGGGTGAAGCAGGCTGCAACGCAGCGAGTGTTCGGGTTCGAGATAATGCCCGCTCCCTATGTGGTCGCCCACCTGCAGGTTGGCCTCACCATGCAGGAACTGGACGCGCCGCTGTCCGATGATGGCAGCGAGCGCGCCAGTGTCTTCCTCACCAACGCGCTGACCGGCTGGGAGCCCACGGTGCAGAAACCCCTGCCCTTCCCAGAGCTGGAGGAAGAACGCGACCGCGCGGAGCGGGTGAAGCAGGACACCCCGGTGCTGGTCATCCTGGGCAACCCGCCCTACAACGGTTTCGCCGGCATGGCCGTGGACGAGGAGCGGGAACTGTCTGAAGCTTACCGCACCACGAAGCAGGTACGCCGCCCCGAAGGACGGGGACTGAACGACCTTTACGTGCGGTTCTTCCGCATGGCGGAACGTCGCATCGCCGAGAAGACCGGCCAAGGCGTAGTCTGCTTCATCTCCAACTACTCGTGGCAGGACGGCCTGTCATTCACCGGCATGCGCGAGCGTTACTTGGATGCCTTCGACATCGTCCGCATTGACTGCCTCAACGGGGACAAGTACAAGACCGGCAAGACTACTCCGGAAGGGGCGCCCGACCCAGTATCTTTTCCACGCCCGAAGATCCGGTGGGGATCCAGGTTGGCACCGCGATTGCCACGCTGGTGCGCAAGCTAGGCCATGAGCCAGCACTACAGGTGGACTTCCGCCACCTTTGGGGTCAGTCCAAGCACGGCGAGTTGGTGGAAACGGCGGAAAGTGAGCCGGATAGTCTGTACGGCGAGGTCGAGCCGTTGTTGTCGCTGGGATTGCCTTTCGCCGAACTGGCGGTAAGCGACGGCTGGTCGGACTGGCCGGCGCTGCCCGATCTGTTTCCGACCTCCTTCGCGGGGGTGAAAACCAGCCGGGACGGTTTCTTGGTTGACGTTGACCTTGACCGGCTGAAGCAACGGGTGGCCGATTACTTCGACGCGAACCTGAGCCACGAGGAGATCGCCCGTCGCTATCTTGGCGTGATGAGGTCCACGGCGCGGTTCGATGCCCGGGCAGTGCGCAACGCGCTGCTCAAACGCGGCCGACCGGCCGAGGACGGTTTCGTCCGCTACGCCTACCGCCCATTCGACACCCGCTGGCTCTATTGGGATGGTGACACGAAACTCCTGGATGAAAAGCGTGCCGAATACAAGCCGCACGTTTTCGAGGGGAACCTATGGCTCTCCGCGGTTGCTCGTTTGCGCAGGGATGCCGTCGAGTCCCAGACTACGTTCACGACGGACGTAGCCTCGCTTCACCTGAACGAGTGGGGCGCCAGCATGTTTCCGGCATGGCTGCGAGAAGATGGTTTTGCCACCAATCAAGCCGTTACGCAACACCGTGCTAACCTGTCGTTATCGGCACAGTGCTATTTGGATCGTCTGGGACTGGACGTCGAGGACTTGTTCTACCACGTGGTCGCCACGCTGCACGACCCCGCTTATCGTGCAGCTAACGCCGGGGCATTGCGTATGGAGTGGCCACGCATCCCACTGCAGGGCTGGTCCTACATCCACGCTCCCGGCGCGGCGGATGCGCTAGCCGTATCATCGGCGCGGGGCCGGCAACTGGCCGCCCTACTGGATCCCGAGGCTCCCGTGGCAGGCGTTACGACCGGCACGTTGCGGCGGGAGTTGGCATCCATCGCCGTGCCCGCCACTAAGGACCGCGGCAACATGGCCGGAGACGACTTCGCCGTGTCCGCCGGCTGGGGCCATTTCGGAACGGGCGAGGCTGTCATGCCCGGTCATGGCCGTATAATTGAGCGCGAATACATTGCCGAGGAACGCGCTGCGCTGGGCAACGCCATGGCCACGCTGGGATCCACTACCTTCGACGTGTACCTGAACGAGTGGGCCTACTGGCGCAACGTTCCCGCCGCCGTATGGAACTACCAACTGGGTGGATACCAGGTCCTCAAGAAGTGGTTGTCGTACCGGGAGAGCCGGGTTCTGGATCGTGCCTTGCGACCCGAAGAGGTGCAGCACTTTACGGACACCGCCTGCCGCATCGTGGCGATACTGCAATTGACAAACTGACACGCGCCCAAACCGACTTATTAGAAGGCGGAGAATATGTTGCGATTCTTAAGAAAGCAGGCTGCTGAGGATGCCAACTCACAATCGAAACCAGCATTGTTGGCGTGGTGGGATTCGGCCTTCACGCCAGAAGAGATTAAACACATCCTTACAAAATACCAACCGATGGTGCTCGGCGTCGCCGTTGATTCGAGCGATCTGCCGATTGGGAACATTATCCAAGAGGACGGCACGTTGAGTGTGCCACTCACCAGTTTGGCTACTTGGTTTATGTCGCCGCCCGACGACTTGCCGATAGCTCGGCGTCTCCTTGAAAAAGGGATAGAACTCGGTGAAGGAACCGAAGGGCATATCCTAGACCGGCATTTCACATACTATGCCATGATTCAGGTGTTTTACCGGGACCGCAATCGTGACCCAGAAGCGCTCGATCTGGCCATAGCGGCTTGTGAGACCCAAATCGCTTTCGCGCCAGAGGTCAGACGAGCTTGGTTCGCCGAATACCCGAAGGATCGACACCTGCCGATGCATCCAGGGTATAGACAACTGGCCATCGTTAGGGAAAAGCAAAAAGACTATGCTGAAGCGATTCGTGTCGATTTACAGGGGGATTAGGCCGGCGATTTCCACGGACATTAGTCCACCTTGGAAGCGCGGTGTTGTGACAAATAGCAGGTTGTAGTTGGCTGGTCAATCACCCCCTTTGGCGCCCAGGAGGGCACGATGTGGCGACAGCCGTTCCCGGTAGCTGGCGCCTTCGATGACGATCTGGTAGCTGGCGTTGGCCAACCGGTCCAAAGCGCTGTTGCCGATGATGGGATCGTCGAAGAGGCTGAGCCGCTCGTCCACGGCGCGGTTGCTGGTGATGACGAAACTGGAAGCTCGGTGTCGGTTGAGGATGAGTTCGTAGAGATCGGCGGACTGCTGGGCGGTGAGCCCGTGGAGGCCGAGGTCGTCGAGGATGAGCAGATCGGGCGTCATGAAGGACCGGAAGGTGCGGTCTATGGAATTGTCCACCCTGGCCTGGGCCAGAGCCCTGAAGAAACCGTCGGCATGGATGAAACGCACGGTGTATCCGGCGCGGACGGCGGAATACCCCAGGGCCTGGGCGAGAAAGCTCTTGCCGACGCCGGCGGGTCCCACCAGCAGCACGTGCTCGTGCTTATCGAGAAACTCCAGGGAGAAGACGGCGTCCAGCAGCCGCCGGTCGAGGATAATTGACGCTGACCAGTCGAAGTCCTCGAGCCGACAGGTCTCCTCGAATCCGGCGCCATTGAGCCGCAGTTCCATGCGCCGGTGAGCGCGACGATTGACCTCATCGCTGAGGATGATTTCCAGGAATGATGCGTAGTCCAGTTGCTCCCTGCGGGCCAGGGCGATGCGCTCGGGCAGGGTGGCGGCCATTTGCCCCAGGCGGAGTTGCTTGAGCAGGGGCGCAAGTTCGGTGACACGGGTCATGATCGACCTCCGGCGGAGAGTGCGAAGACGGAGCCGGGCCGGGCGAAGCGACCCGGCGGCAAAGGCAGTGGCAGTTGGGGTGTGGTCTCCTCTTCGAGAGCCTGCACCAGGATGCGTTCCAGCCGCTTCACGTCGATGAGATCCACGTCGAGAGCGCGGCGACAGGCGGCGTCCAGACGCTGGGGCGTGTAGCGCTCACCCAGGCGCAGGAGCTTGTGCCCCTGGCGGATCCGGTACCAGGGTTGTGTGCCCGCGAAGAGGCGTTGGGCGAATTCACCCACCGCCGGCCCCAGCTTGGCGGCCTCACGCTTGATGTGATCGGGAGCCCTGGTGGTGTAGGGAGCCAGCACCGCGGGATAATCGTCGGGGTCGGTGGCCCGCCCACCCCTGGGCTGCCGGAGGTGCGTCTTGATCAGTTTGCCCCGGTGGTAGATGCGCACCAGCTTGCTGTCCACTCTGACCTCCACCTCCCGTCCTGGAGGGCACAGATCCGACGGCACCGAGTAGAGCGCCTCCAGGCACTGGATATGATGGTCCGGATGCACTTTGTGGGTGCGCCAGCGGGCGATCTCGTAGGGAACGCCGTCCCAAGGGAGCAAGGTGTGGCGCTCCTCGTCTTGGAAGACCACCAACGGTTTCTTGCGGGTGGTGCCGTGGATGCGCATTCCCGCCACCTCCAGGCACCACTTGGGCGCGGCGGCCCTCACGTGGGCGAAGCCGTCGAAATCGGCGCCCTTGAAGAAACGCTCCCGAGCGTAGGGCACTTTACGCTCCACCATGGGCTTGTCCTGGGGATGGCCAGCCCTGGCCGGGTCGGGGATGAAGCCTCGGTGCTGGGCGTACTCCAGAAACCCAATGGTGAAGTGGGGACGCAGCGGGTCGGGTCCCACCACCGCGGCCGGGAAATTGTCGATGACCAGGTACTTCGGCATCCCGCCGAAAAACGCCCACGCCGCCTCCAGGCCGGCGATCACGTCCTCCAGCTTCTGTCGTTGCATGGGCCAGACGAAGCAGTGCCGCGAATGACACAGCACGATGACGATGGCCCACACCGCCTGGCGCTTGCCCGTGGCGGGGTCCTTGACCATGCCCAACCGACCGAAGTCAGCCTCGGCCACCTCCCCCGGCGGCGTATCCTCCATCCGCACCGTGGTCCTGCTGCGCTTGCGCCAATTCCGCTTCAGCACAAATCGCCGCAGCGACTGGTACGACAACTCACATCCCTGGGCCGCCAGCAGCTCGTGGATGCGCGTCATCTGCAACCGGTCGTTGGCAATCCACCGGTAGATCTGGTCCGCCCACGGCTGCAACACATCCTCGGTGGGTGTCTCCGGCTGCCGGGGACCCACCTGGCTAATGGTCGCCAAACGGCTCAGCTGGTCCTCAGTGGGAACCGGTCCGTCCCGAGCGATGCCTTCCTGCTGCGCCGCCGCCAGGTACTTGCGCACCGTATCCCGCGACAGCCCAGTGCCTGCCGCAATCTGCCGCTGACTGTTTCCCGCCTGCCAGCGGCGTATGACTTCTCGTATCTCCATTCGGGGGACCTCCCGGTACGCCATCGCTGCACCTCGAAGATGAAGTGCGGCGATGGTCGCCCATCGGGCTCCCAAAGTGGCCTAATGAACCTGTAAATCTGGCCGGCCTAATGACCTTGTAAATTTCTCAATTCACCGGACTATAGTCCCTGTACATTGACATTCGGCTGTCGCACGAAGCCTTGGAGCAAGGGTGGGGTGGGGACTGGGAGAAGCGGATTGCTAGGTGCCAAAACCGTTTGAACCGAAGCAAAGGACGTTAGGTAGCCGCAAAGGCTGACGCCGCTACATAATCACCCGGTCATTGTCGCCGCCCTCTATTCCCTCGAACTCTCTCGCTTGCATGGGGATAGACAACTGTGGGCTAATCTATCGTGGTGGAAGAGATTTGGGTTTGAGATACCGTAGAGCCGACCTCAGAGCTTTCGCCGCGGGTGTAGCGGCCGACCATGCCGCCCGCCCTGCTTCCACTGGCCCTGGCGCTCGATCTCGTGGGTGGGGCACCGTTCTGGGTCATGCGCCGGGCCATGCCGACGCGGCCGCTGTGCCCGCTGAAGAACTCCCAATCCGCCAGCCCCGCGGCCCTGGCGATCACCTTCACCCGCCGGGTGATCTGGGGCTCCGACAGCGCAAGCACCCTCACGTCTCGCCAACCCCCGCCGGCCGGACCACGTCGAGCGCCTTCATGGGGCGGGGGTGATGCCACCATCCTGGGATTTAATGTCCGCCTTGTTCCCGTGCAATTGGCCCCCAGCCCGGTGTGAATGCCTGCTAGGATCATGTGCAATGCGGCCACGACCTATCGGTCGTGGAAAGTAGCGGAACCCCGCTGCCGCGAAACGCAATTCGCATTCTTCAATGATGCCGGCGGGCGGAGGTGGTGCGGGAAGAGCGACGGAGAGATGCGCTCGGGCCGGAGCGATAGCGTCAACAACGAAGCATACAAGCTGAATCTACGGAGGTTTTCAATATGGACACCCTTTCCCTGGATCATATCAGGCAGGCCGTGGCCGGAGGAGCCGCAGCCTTCCGCAGCGTCACCGCGTACCAGCCGGCCGGCGGACCGGGCGACAAGGTATTTCCGCCCACCTATGAGGGCGGCGCCTATGCCACCGAGATGCGCCACATCGACGGAGTTGAGGTGCCCTGCGTTCTCGTCGACTCCGTGCAGTCCCAGGCCAACCGGATGGAGACGGCTCTCCTGGAGGAGTGGGAGGACGGGGCGATACCCCTGCCGGTGGTCACGGTGGATTTCGCCGGATACGACCTGCCAAAGCCCTTTCGAGTCACCAGCCTGGAGGCTCCCCACCGCATCGCCGACGCCCTGCTGCGGGACAGCCTGCTGGACGACGTGCCCTTCCGTCAGTCGAAGACGGGTCAGAAGATCGACCTGGCGGACGCCAGGAACGCCACCACGCTCTTCGAACTCTGTCCCACTGCGCTGGTCTTCGGGATGTGGGATTCGACGGGCCCCAGGGGCGGCATGGGCAGTAAATTCCAGAGGGCGGTGGTGTCAGAATTCATCGGCCTGCACGCAGTCTCTGGCAAGCGGACCAGCAGCAGGATCGATCCGGCCCAGGTGCTGCGTAGCGCAGGCCCGGTGTACCGGACGCCGGACGGCGGCTGGACGCTGGAGCAATCGCAGGCGGCATCCGGCCAGAGGAGCGGAGTACGGCCCTCCGAGGTCAATCATGGCAACATCACCCCCAGCATCGCCGAGGGCGGTTTCACCATCAGCAAGGCCCTGCAGACCACCGTACTGTCGCTGGCGGCGCTGGGCCGGTTGCGGTTTCCCATTGATGGCGTTCCGAGCGACCGGGAGACCGATAGGGCTGCGCGCACCGCGCTGGCCGCCCTGGCTCTGCTGGGAGCCGCGCTGGTGCGGGAGACCGGAGCGGACCTGCGCAGCCGATGCCAGCTGTTTCCCACCGAGGCCTTCTTGTGGGAGCTCCTGGATCGCCCCGGCGCCGGCGTGTCCCGATTTGAGCTGCCGGCAGATCGGGCGCGGGAGATCTACGTTGAGGCGGTGTCCGAGGCTAGATCCGCCGGTTTGCCGCAACTGGAGCAGGAGTTGAAGCTGACGCCGTCGCCCCAGTTGGTGGAGCTGGTGCGGCACAGCCAGGAGCTGGCGGTCGCGGTGGGCGCCGAGGGTGACGGGGGTGAGTGATGGTATCGCTGGCAATACGGTATCTCAACGGCTGGGCGATGGCCACGGACCCCGCCGACCGCAATCGGGCGGAGTGGCCGCCGCATCCGGACCGCGTATTCATGGCGCTGGCCAGCACTCATTTCGAGACCGATGGCGACATGGTCGAGCGCGAGGCGCTGATCTGGGTGGAGCGTCAGGGCGCCCCGGGGCTGTGGGCCAGCGAAGCGACGGAACGGAGGGTGACCACCACCTACGTGCCGGTCAACGACGTGGCCGTTCCGCGGCTGCGCTTGGGGCGGACGCCGACGCCCGGGCAGGTCGTGGAGGGCGTGCGGCTGCTTCCGGAACACCGGGGGCGCCAACCCCGCCAGTTCCCGGTGGCCATCCCCCGGGATCCCACGGTGTACCTAGTCTGGGGCGCCGATCCTCCCGACGAGGTCCGGCGGGGACTGGAGGCGCTCTGTACGAAAATGGTCCGAGTGGGGCATTCCGCCTCGCTGGTGCAGGCCTGGTTGGAAGATGCTCCGGTGGACCCCAACTGGGTTCCCTCGGATATGGCGGCGCGTTTGCGCCTGCGGGTGCCGGGACCGGGCCGGCTGGAGCGCCTCGAAAGGCGGTTTGACGACGGGCTACGTCCGGAGCGGTCCCGGTGGTGCGGTTACGCCAGGCCGTCGCCCCAACCCGAAATGGACCGGGCTGAGCCGATCTTCGACGCCCGGCTGCTGATGCTGAGGAGGACCGGTGGCCGCCGCCTGGGGTTGGAGAGTACCCTAGCGCTGACTGACCTGCTCCGCCGCGCGGCGTTGAGCGGATGTCCCGATCCCGTGCCCACGTGGGTCAGTGGGCACGAGCCTGACGGCAGGGTCTCCCGGCGGCCGCACCTGGCGTTTCTGCCCTTGCCCCACGTGGGAAGCGAATATGCCGACGGTCACCTGGTGGGCATGGGCGTTGCCATCCCGGTGGACGTGAACCGGCGGGAGATCGCCCGCTGTCTTAACCCGGTGCTGGGGTTTCAACCTGACGGCAGCCCGCGGCGTCTGCGGCTCTACTCGGGCCGCTCGCTGGAATGGCACCTGGAGCTGGAACGGCGCGAGTCGCCTCCGGTGGCGCTTCGTGATGCGACGTGGACCGGGGAATCGCGGCGCTGGGCCACGGTGACGCCCATCGTGTTTGACCGGCACGCCAAGGGCAGGGACGGTGGCGCCCACGAGGAGGAGATGGTGGCCTTGGCCTGTCGGCGCATGGGCCTGCCCTCTCCCGCGGACGTGGTGATCAGCCGGGTGTCGTTGCACGAGGGCGTGCCGCACAGCCGGGAATTTCCCGGACTGAGGCGCCGGGGAGACGGCGGTCGGATGCGCCACGCCCACGCGATCCTCACCTTCGCCGGTCCGGTTGGGGGTCCGGTGGTCCTGGGAGCGGGCCGGTTTCGAGGTTATGGATTGTGCAAGCCCGTGAGGATGGAGGAGCCGGCCTGATGAGCGAACTGAGCGGAGAGCATTTTGACGCGTTCTTCAACGAGCTTCACGGTTTTGATCCGTTCCCGTGGCAGTCCCGGCTGGCCCGGCGGGTGGCGTCGGCCCATGGGAGCGAGTCCGCCTGGCCCGAGGCCCTGGCGCTGCCCACGGCGGCCGGCAAGACCGCGTGCATCGACATTGCGGTGTTCGCCCTGGCTTGCCAGGCGGAGTGGGAGCCCGGGGAGCGGACAGCCCCCGCCGGATTTTCTTCGTGGTGGACCGGCGGGTCATTGTTGACGCCACCTACGAGCGTGCAAAGTGGATCGAGGAACGGTTGCAGCAGGCGGAAGGGGGCATGGTCGGGGAGGTCGCCGGACGCCTGCTGTCGCTGGCTCGCGGCAACGGGGACCACGGGCCCGTCGATGACGACGTGATCCCTTTGGATGTGTTCCGGATGCGGGGCGGAGCCTACCGGGACGACCGCTGGGTACGATCGCCCCTGCAGCCCGCGGTGGTCGTGTCCACGGTGGACCAGTTCGGGTCGCGCCTTCTGTTTCGCGGCTATGGGCTTGGCCGCGGCATGCGTCCGATCCACGCCGGACTGGCGGGCAACGACAGCCTGGTGGTGCTGGACGAGGCGCACTGCGCCAACCCGTTTCGGCAGACCATGAGCTACGTGGCCCGGTACCGGCGCTGGGCGGAGGGATCCGGAGATCTGCCGTCTTCGCCCCACCGCGCCGTGCTGCTGTCGGCCACGCCCCCCACCGGGGTATCGGACACCTTCGCCGCTGATGAGGCCGACCGGGACCATCCCGTGCTGGGGTCGCGGATCGGATGCGCCAAACCGGCTCGGCTGGTTTTGGTCCGGACCCCGGCCAGCGTGGACGGCCGGACCAGGTGGGCTCGCCGGCTGGCGGAGGAGGCGGTGGCGCTGACGGGAGACCAGCGCCGGAACATCGGCGTGATGGTGAACCGGGTGGCCACCGCAAAAGCGGTATGCCAGGCGCTGACCGGCATGGGGCACGACGCCGTGTTGCTGACCGGGCGCATGCGACCCATCGACCAGAACCGGGTGGTGCGGCGACTGGACGGGCTGCGCACCGGAGGGGGACGGGAGGACGATGGTCTCCGGTTCGTCGTGGCCACCTAGACCCTGGAGGTCGGCGCCGACCTGGACTTCGACGGACTGGTCACCGAGTGCGCCAGCCTGGACGCGCTCAGGCAGCGCTTCGGGCGTCTGAACCGCGGCGGGCGGCCCATCGAGGCCCTGGGGGTGATCATGGCGCAGTCGGCCCAGCTGTCCCGCAGGGGACGGGCGGACCCGGTCTACGGAGAGACCCTGGCCGACACCTGGGAGTGGCTCATGGAACGGGCCACGGAGGGCACGATTGACCTGGGGCATGAGGCCCTGGAGGGCCTGCTGCCCGAGGATCCGGATGATCGACAGGAGCTGCTGTCGCGCCTGTCGGCTCCGGCCCCGGATGCGCCGGTGCTGCTGCCGGCCCACATTGACGCCTAGGTGCAGACCTGGCCCGAACCCACTCCCGATCCGGACGTATCGGTCTTCCTGCATGGCCCTGATTAACGACAATAAGGAATGCCTCTGACGTCGACTATTTTTGCCGGTTGAGGTGGGGTAAAACCCTCCGGCACGGAGGTGCCGGATTTTGATCAAAGACCGACAAGTCGCATTGTTGAGGCAGAGACTTATGGAAGGAAAGAACCAGGAAACTGCGGCGGCCATGGCGGGGATGTGTGTGCGTTCGGCACGGAAGTGGCAGGATGGCCCGTTGCCCTCGGAAACCAAGCAAGAGCGGTGGTGGCGGACCCGGTCCGATCCCTTCGACGGGGTGTGGGACGAGGAGATTGAGCCCCTGCTCCGCGGCGATCCCAAGGGCAAGCTGAAGGCAACGACAATTATCGAGTGGCTGCGTATTGCCTCAATAAAAAGGTTACTTCTAGGAAGTAATTGCCGCACGTAGAATGCTACCGATGGCAGGAGGCATGAGCAGGATGGCGAAACAAGAGTTGCTGGCATCGATACGGGACCGCTACCGGGAGTCGTCCCGCAAGGACAAGAGCAAGATCCTGGACGAGTTCATCGCCGTAACCGGGCACCACCGCAAGCATGGCATCAGGCTGTTGGCCCAGTCCGCGGATGGCAGGGGCGGGACCGGCGTGGCCAAAGGACGGCGCATCTACGACGATGCGGTCCGGGAGGTGGTGGTCCTGATCTGGGAAGCCTCAGACCGCATCTGTGGGAAGCGTCTGAAGGCGGCAATGCCCCACTTGGTGGAGTCCATGGAGCGCCACGGCCATCTGGATCTGGACCCAGAGGTGAAAACGCGAGTGCTGTCGGCCAGCGCGGCCACCCTGGACCGGTTGCTGAAACCGGTGCGGGCCACGGTGGCGGGTCGGCGCAAACGCCGGAGGCGGTTATCTCCCGGTCGCAACATTCCGGTGCGCACCTTCGCCGACTGGAACCGTCCGCCGCCCGGGTTTCTGGAGATTGACCTGGTGGCCCACTGCGGCGACAGCATGTGGGGATCTTTCATCTACAGTCTGGTCGCCACCGACGTCTGCACCGGCTGGACCGAGGCCGTGCCCCTGCTGGCCAGAGAGCAAAACCTGGTGGTGGCCGGCCTGGAAGCCATCGCCAAACAGCTGCCCTTTCCCGTCCTCGGCATCGACTCCGACAACGACAGCGTGTTCATCAACGATACCCTCACCAAGTACTGCGCCGACCGTGGCATCGAGTTCACCCGTTCCCGGGCGTACCGCAAGAACGATCAGGCCTGGGTGGAGCAGAAGAACGGCGCGGTGATCCGGCGGTTCCTGGGCCATGAGCGTTACTCGGGCCAGGTGGCAGGACAGACCATAGCCCACCTGCACGGCGCCATGCGGTTGTACGTGAACTACTTCCAGCCCTCGTTCAAGCTGATGGAGAAGACGCGCAATGGCTCGGCGGTGATCAAGCGCTACAGCCCGCCAGCCACGCCCTGCGACCGGTTGATCCGCCACGAGGCAGTCAGCGCCGAAGTGAAAGCAGCACTCACTGAACACCGGGCAACCTTGGCCCCAGTGGCATTGTTGCACACCATCCGGGAAGGCCAGTCGGCGCTGGTGGCTATCGTATCCCCCGAACTCAGGCCCACCCCGAGGGGTGAGAGTCTGGAGCGTTTCCTGGCCAAGCTGCCCGACCGGTGGCGTGAGGAGCAGGAACCAAACGATCGGGAGCCCAGGGTGAAACCACCGCGCCACTGGCGAACGCGGAAGGATCCTTTCGAGGGCGTGTGGTGCGACGTGTTGGAGTGGCTGCAGGAAGACCCAGACGCCAGTGCGATGGCGCTGCTGGGCCGGCTGCAGGCAGATCACCCGGACCGATTCAGCCGGGCGAACCTGCGCACCTTACAGCGCCGGGTGCAACAGTGGCGAGGCATCATGGCAAACAAGCTGGTCTGCGCCGCATCGGAAGCTACGCTGCCCGGACCAGCGGGAATGCCGGAAATGGCGCTGGCGGCGGGCGATCCAAAGTGCTGAGTTTTCGGTAACATTCTTCGGTGAGGCAACAGGATTCGGCAAATCTGGTTGACGCGGAACAGGCCCTGACCAACGGGTCCCGGACGTGCAGGTATGCTGGCGCTCGGACCTGTCCGGTGATCCGTCCCGAAATGGGGACCTGCGCCGTGCCATCCAGACGCTGAGCCTGTGCCCTCCCGTGTCAGCCGAATGCATCGCCGTGCCAATCCCCAACCTGCGTCGCTGGCTGGGCGGCGATGACGCCGGTCACAACCTCAGCGATCTGGGGGCCGCCGTTGACGACGATTTCGACCAGCGCGCCACGGGGTCGGCTCCGGCGCGGGTGCCGATCCGCTGGCGGGGGCCGGAGGACAGCACAGCCCTGACCGACGGCGATGCGCTGCGGCCCGGCGATACGGTGGTCATCCCCGCAGAACTGGGTGGATGGGACGTGTTCGGCCACATTCCGGAGCCCGACGGCGGCGGCGAACCCATAATCGACGTTGGCGACGAGGCGCACCTGCGATACCAAGGGACTCCCCTGCTGAGGATCCACGAGAGGACACTCACCGCATGGCCCGACTGTCCGGCGAGGGATGATCTCCTCACCCTGGCCCGGAGCCAGCAGATCCTGGATGACGACGACATGGCCGTGGAGAAACTGCGCGAGATCGCCGACGCCGAGGGAACTCCCGAATGGTTGAAGGAAGCGGCCACCGGATGGTGTAAAGACCGCCACCGCAAGATGCTGGAACATCCCGACGGCGGTGTAGTGCTGAAGGGCATTCGACGGGAGGCGAATAGCTCGTGGGAATTCGGCACGCCCACGGACGAGGACGACACCTACTCGGCCACCGTTGAGATCGAGCTGGAGCATCATCTGGACGGCGTGGCCCAGTGGGCAGTCCGGTTCGCCCGCGGGGCCGGTCTTTCCAGTGACATGCAGCGGAATCTGGCATTGGCCGCCCGGTTCCACGACGTGGGCAAGGCCGACCACCGGATGCAGGCGATGTTCCACGGCGGCAGCTTCTGGGCCGCGGCCGCATCGGAGGCCCTGCTGGCCAAGTCGGCCCAACTGCCCTCCGGCCTCGCGGAGTTTCGACGGGCGCGGCAGGCCTGCGGCTATCCGGTGGGGTTTCGCCATGAACTGGTCTCCGCCCGCCTGATGGAGAGCGCGTCAGGACTGCTGGATAGCGCCGCCGACCGGGACCTGGCGCTCCACTTGGTGACCAGTCACCACGGTCGCGGCCGTCCCTTCGCCCCGGTGGTGGAGGACCCTGACCCTGTGGTCGTCGAGCTGGATATCTTCGGATACCCCATGTCGGCCGGCAGCCGCACGGGTCTGGAACGGCTGGACAGCGGCGTGCCCGAACGGTTCTGGCGACTGGTGCGGCGCTACGGGTGGTGGGGACTGGCCTGGCTGGAGGCGCTGGTGCGGGTGGCAGATCAACGGCGCAGCGAGGCGGAGCGGCAAGGGACAACGGAGGTGTCGGTTCCCCGTGAGGAGGCAACAGGATGAACGATGCGCATAATGGAAATAAAGGTGGAACCGGACTGGTCCTGGAGGGTCTGGACGGAGCGAATCCACTGGCCTTCCTGGCGGCGCTGGGCGTCCTGAGGGGTCTCAGCATCGCGTGGCCCGGCCGTTTGGTGGAACTGTCGTGGACCGATCGGGATGCCTGGCGTCCCTGCCTACACGTTGATCGCGAGACCATCTCCAGAGCGGACGCGCTGGACGGACTGATCTCCTTTGCCGACCTGCGATCCGGCCACGAGGCCTTGGACATTGGGGACAACCTGACCCTGTCGCCGGACCGGTTCCGCGAGGCCGCGACGGCTGCGGCCAGGTCATCAACCGGATCCCACGCTGGGCGGGCCCGGGCCGACTTCATCGCCGGGTTCGGCTGCGAGGCGGCGACCGACCGCAACCATGTGGTCCGGGACACCGCACTGCGCACCCTGCGGGGCGCCGGCCACCAGCATTTCCTCAAGACGATGCGCGACCTGGCGGAATACACCACCGCAGACAGCTTCGAAAAGTGCCTGTTTCATCCGTGGAACCGCAGCGACCAGCGCCTGTCGCTACGCTGGGACCCGGAGGATGACCGCAGGTATGCCCTGCGTTGGAGGGACCCCAGCAAGGAAGCCGCCGGCACCGAATGGGGCGCCAACCGGCTGGCCTTCGAGGCCATCCCACTGTTCCCGGTGGCGCCGGTGGGAAGCACCCTGACCACCACGGGGTTCCGGGGCGCCCGCGCGGACGACACCTTCTTCACCTGGCCCATATGGGATGTTCCGGTCAACCTGGATACGGCGCGCTCCATCCTATCCCTGGACGAGCTGCAGCGGGACACGCCGGATCGCCACCGCCTCGGCCCCATGGGGATACGAGAGGTGTTCCGGTCCCAGCGGATGAACACGGGACGCTATCGCAACTTTTCGCCGGCACGGTCGGTATGAGAAGCATCGCCGCTCGACCAATCCCCGCGGAAACGGCGCTGATGATGACGCGATATCAACGGCGTCCTGCCTTCCGTGGGAGACGCATCGGCCATCGATACGACACGGAGGAGACCGGACCGTCATGGCAGCTTCGGAGATAACTACACCGGCACACCCCGAGCTCGTGCCGGCGCGGATGGTCAACGAGTTCACCTACTGCCCCCGGTTGGCCTACATGGAGTGGGTGCAGGGCGAATTCGCCGATAGCGCCGATACCGTAGACGGCCGGTTCCAGCACCGTCGGGTGGACCGCCCGTCCGGCAATCTGCTCATGCCAGAGGACTCCGCCGAAGAGGATGTTCCCGCTGACGATCAGGTCCACGCCAGGTCCGTGCTGCTGTCTGATGAGACCCTGGGCGCCATCGCACGCATCGACCTGGTCGAGGCCGACGGCGCCCGCGCCACCCCCGTTGACTACAAGCGAGGCGCCGTTCCTGATGTGCCTGGCAACGCCTACGACCCCGAACGGGTACAGCTGTGCCTGCAGGGGTTGCTGCTGAGAGCCCACGGCTTCCAGTGTGATGAAGGGGTGCTCTATTTCGTCAATTCAAAGCGAAGGGTTCCCGTTCCCTTCGATGACGCTTTGGTGAAACACACCCGGGCATTGCTTGGCGCCACTCAGGATATGGCCGCCGGCGGTGTGATCCCCCCTCCCCTGCAGGACAGCCCCAAGTGTCCCCGGTGTTCCCTGGTGGGCATCTGCCTGCCCGATGAAACCATCTTCCTGAAGAACGGGCAGCACAGGGTGCGTCCCGACGACGTGAGACGCATGACGCCGGCGCGAGACGACGCCCTGCCGATGTACGTGATCACCCAGGGAGCCGTCATCGGAAAGTCCGGCGACACCCTGCGGGTGCAGTCCCGGGGAACAACCATCGCAGAGGCCAGGCTGCTGGACGTATCCAGCCTCTCCATCTTTGGAAACGTACAGGTCACGGCCCAGGCGACCCGGGAGTTGATCGACCGTGACATACCCGTCTGTCACTTCACCTACGGTGGCTGGCTCAAAGGGGTGACCAGTGGCATGGGGCACAAGAATGTGGAACTGCGCATCGCCCAGTATCGCGCCGCCGGCGACGAAGCCGTCGCCCTGCCCGTGGCCAGGGAGATGGTGATCGCGAAGATGCGCAATTGCCGGGTCATCATGCGGCGCAATCACGCTGAGTCTCCCAAGTCCGCCCTTGATGAGATTCAACGCCTGCTGGACCGAGCCCGTTCCGCCGACACATTCGCCACCCTGCTGGGCATGGAGGGGGCCGCGGCCAGGGTGTATTTTGCCCACTTCGGGGCATTGCTCAACACTGACGTGGCAAGGTTCGATTTCCACCGACGGAATCGGCGACCGCCCAGAGACCCGGTCAACGCGGTGCTGTCGTTCCTCTACTCCATGCTGATGCGACAGACTTTCGTCTCGGCCTTGACGGTGGGTTTCGATCCGTATCTGGGCCTGTATCACCAACCCAAGTACGGTCGCCCCGCATTGGCGCTGGACCTTGCCGAAGAATTCCGCCCCATCATCGCCGATTCGGTCATTCTGACGTTGTTCAACAATGGCGAACTCAACGAACGGGATTTCCTGGAACGCTCCGGAGCCGTATCATTGAACCAGGACGGACGCAGGACCGTGGTGAGAGGATTCGAAAGGCGGATGGATACGCTGATCAGGCATCCATTGTTCGGCTACTCGGTCAGCTATCGACGAATCCTGGAGGTTCAGGCCCGCCTGCTGGGACGCCATTTGTTGGGGGAACTGCCGCGGTACCCGGCGTTCACCACGAGGTGAGGAATGCGAAATCGCTACCTGGTCGCCTACGATGTGAGCGATGCGGCGCGTCTGCGTCGCACCCATGGCAAGTTGAAGGGATTCGGTGATCCACTGCAGTACTCGGTATTCACGTGCGACCTTTCCCGCAAGGAACTGGCTATCATGAAAGCCGCTCTGACCGAGATCATTGACCAACACGAGGATCGGGTCGTGATCATTGACCTGGGGCCGGTCAGTGGACGCGGGTCAGCGACCATGCAGACCCTCGGCCGTCAGGTGGCTCCGGCCGTCAGGGAGGTGCTGGTGGTTTAGCTCGGTTTACCTACGCCTTGCGAGTGGTCGGGTGACGTGAACTCCACGAATAACCGCTCGCATCACCGATGGGAAATTCGTGGGTGGGCGTTTAAATCATCAAACCCACATGACGTATCGCGCCATATTGTCGTAGCTACTCGACGCTCGATGATGGCAATCCTACGAAACCCGTTGGTTTTATACTATTTCCACGGCCGAAAGGACGTGGCCGCATTGAAGCTGTCCCTCGGTGGGGTCGGAGATCAGCAGCTCCGCGTATTTCCACGGCCGAAAGGACGTGGCCGCATTGAAGCCCGAAGGCGGCTCTTATCCGACCCGTCTTTTTCTCGATTTCCACGGCCGAAAGGACGTGGCCGCATTGAAGCGCATCTACGACTTCCTGGGCAAGGAGGGTTAGGGGGCGATTTCCACGGCCGAAAGGACGTGGCCGCATTGAAGCCCGAACCAGCCGTAGTAGTACCCCTTCTCGTGGGGGAATTTCCACGGCCGAAAGGACGTGGCCGCATTGAAGCATCGAGCAGCCCAGTGCGGATTACCTGGGATTCGAGATTTCCACGGCCGAAAGGACGTGGCCGCATTGAAGCGATGAAACGGCGCCACACGAATAGCGCACGTCCGTCAATTTCCACGGCCGAAAGGACGTGGCCGCATTGAAGCGTCGTACTGCCATTCGTAATCCGCCGGCAAGCTCAAATTTCCACGGCCGAAAGGACGTGGCCGCATTGAAGCCAGATGAGCCTCGACGACCTTTGGGATAAGGGGCCGATTTCCACGGCCGAAAGGACGTGGCCGCATTGAAGCAAGGACAGCGCGTGGAGGCCGTTCTCGAAAGCCTCGGAATTTCCACGGCCGAAAGAACGTGGCCTTTTTGAAGGTGGTGATGGAGCTGTCTGCATACGCGGAAATCATAGATACCGCAACGCGGACCCGGCGGATTCGCCGCGGGTGTAGCGGCCGACCATACCGCCGCCCTGCTTCCACCGGCCCTGGCGCTCGATCTCGTGGGTGGGGGCGCCGTTCTGGGCCATGCGCCTTGCCATGCCGACGCGCCCGCTGTGGCCGCTGAAGAACTCCCAGTCGGCCAAGCCCGCGGCTTTGGCGATGGCCTTGACCCGCCGGGCGATCTGGGACTCCGACAGCCCGAACACTTTCTCGTCGCTGGTCACGCCCGCCGGCCGGATGGCGGAAAGAGCCTGCATGGCAGCGGGAGTGATGGCCACCACCGCGCCGACCGCCTCAGCGTCGGTCTTGGAGCGGATGACGGTGATGCGGCCGGAGCCGTCGTCCCAGCACTGCACATCGCCCCAGGTGAGCGCCGCCGCCTCGGAACGCCTCAACCCCGCGTCGGAAGCGCGGCCACCAGGGCCAGGTCAAACTTCGCCCTTTCTGCTGCCTGCTCCGCCGTTTCGACACCACGGCCGCGCTTGCGAGGCTGGACGGCGGTGAGCCGGATGACGGCCAGCACGTCGGCGGTCAGCGCCCCGGACTGGCGCTGGGGTTTGGCGAGGCGTCTTCCCCATCCTTTCAAAGAGGCGCGCACGCCCGGGTCCCGGCAGGGCGAGTCCAGCCTGGCCCACCCGTGGGCCTTGGCGATGGCCGACGTGGCCAGCCGTAACGTGGCGATGGAGGCACCCGAGCCGGCCCGGGCGGCCAGGTAGCGGGCCACGGTGAGGGGCTCGGCCGGAAGGGATACAAGCCTCACCTCGGCGCACCAGTCGTCGAACAGCCGCCACTGGGTATCGTAGGTACGCTTGGTGTTGTCGGAGAGGACCGACTCAAGGGACGAGGCCACGCCCTGGTCGGCGGCCCGCAGCGCCGGCGCTGACGTAGGCTGCTGGGGAACTATCTGGTATTCGCTGGGGGCGGTGGTCATGACAGCTCCATTGGGATGAAAGGGCGAAACGGGTCATCGGCGCGGGGCGATGCGGTTCACGGTCCAGGGCAGGGACTTTCACCGGCGGCGCGGAGGTCGTACCCGCTGAGCTGGCCGATGCGCTCCCACAGCGCGTCCCGGTCAATGTCCAGATCGCGCCACATGGCGGGCACGTCGCCGATGGGATCGGTTACCACCACCTCACACCCGCAGTAAGCGTACTGGTTGATGCGTTCCAGGTCACTGAGGAACCGGTGGCTCCAGCCGGTGTCGTGCCGGGCGATGGCGGCGGCCGTCTCCGCCACCGAGTCCCGGGGGTAGATGACGCCCAGGATGGACAAAAGCGCTGCGCCCGAGTTCCAGAGCAGCCCGTGGGCGTTTCGCCCGCGCATGGTGTTCAGGACCGGGCTGCGCCGCGATCGATCCAGCCAGGACCGGCGCACGTGGTCCAGGTCGCGGGCTTCCTCGGACGCCCTCCTGAACCGTTCCAGGGTCACCAGCTCCCACTCGTTGGATGTGTCGCCGTCGTGAAGGTAAGCGTCTGCGGCGCCGGGATCCCCGGTGAAGACGCGACCCTCCCGGGCGGCCCGGGCGACGACGTGGTTCAGGGTGCGGCGGTAGGCGTGGTAATTCCCAGGAGTCTCGATCATCAGCCCGTCCGCCACCCCGTGATGGGGGCTGCGGTAGTCACGATAGCCCGGGTAGTGGCGCTCCCTGAGATTGGCAAGGGCCCGTCCGAGGGCATTCCTGCGGTCATCCTCATCGGCGCCGTCGTGGACGACGATCATGTCCAGGTCGGACTGCTCGTCCCAGCCGCCGCTGGCCCGGGAGCCGAAGAGAATCACGGCCTCGGCGTCGGTCTGGGCCACCAGGTCCCGGCAGAGGTCGACTGCCGCCGGGTCGGGAGCCGGGTGGATCACCACCGGCAGCTGGTCGCCGATGCGGTGTCGCCTCACCGGCGGCATGTCGACGTCTCCGGCCGGCCGGAGGTCCGGCGGGTCTGCAAGTGGACGAAGAGAGTGGTCATGGGCGGGTCTCCGGAGGCAGGATTTCAGGGCCATTTCGGGCCGTGAAAGATGCGCGATAAAGGTAATTATCACGCGGCGAATGGACGTTCGCAAGAGGCTGTAAGGGCCTCTTTTCACCGTCGTTTGCCTGACCACGGCGGGCTGTAAAACCGGCCGTGGCCACGGGTGTAACTTCACCCGTACTCGAGGAGAGCACTGGACCCTGCCGCGTGAATACGCCCTCGACCGCCACGGCGAATGGATAGGTATCGATAGGAATGGTATCGATACCATTCCTATGGAATGCATTCGCAATGGAATGGATTGGTATCCAATGCAATGGAGTCCATTGTATACCAATGCAATTCATTCTTGGCCAAGGGACCCTCCCGACACCCGTCCCAGGGAAAGGACAAACGAGTCCGGGGGTGGTTGCACCGCTATGCCGGCAATGAACCCGATCACCGGAGGTGAGAACCCTGCCGCAATGGGTTGCCTGCTGCGCCCAACTGGAGCCACCCGTCCGTGCATCCCATACCGTCTGCGCCCAAACCCTGTATTCGGCTGGAGCCGGGTCAGGGTCTCTCTGGCAGCTGGCACAGTTGAATCGCCAGGCCATATGGACCGTGGTACCAAGCATCGCTGGTTTTACGAGAGGGTTTCACGGCACATGGCTGCGGTTGGGGAAGCGCGCAGCGAACTGACCATTGAAATTGCCACGGTTATGCTTGAAAATGCCATTATGGGCAAGGGTCTGTACGATTTCGGTTCGCTGTGGTCGATAGGCCCACGGAATCAATTACGACCAAGGCGTGCGGTACCGTGTCGTGCGCAACATCAAAGGATAGGAGTACCTTCGACCGAAGGATAATCTGGAGGAGCTCATGAGAGATTTCCCGATCAGGTTCACCACCGTAATGCTCTTCGTGCTGCCGTTGGCTCTGGTCGTGGCGCTGGCGTGCGGCGGAGCGTCGGAAACAGAACAATCGGCAACCGGTCAGGCAGCATCGGCCCAGAGTGCGGCGCCAGCGGCTCCGGCCGCCACGGCGCCACCCGCCGCCGTTTCTGCTCCCGCAGCGACCACAGCTCCCGCTGGAGGTGCAGTCGCAGCAGCAACGGCTACACCGGAGGCCGCCGCGCCAATGGTGGGAGACCTGCCCGTCGGCACCATCACGGTGGGTCAGAAGGAACTGGGGCCGTTCATGGGGCATCCCAGCCTAGCGGGCAACCCACAGATATTCGTCATGCAAACGCCTCCCATCGGGGAATCGTTGCTGACGGTTTCCAGCGCCCTGGAACCGACGGGCATGCTGGCCAAGAGCTGGGAAGCGTCGGAGGATGGCACCACTTGGACCTTCCACCTGGAGGAAGGCGTCCAGTTCCACAAGGGGTACGGGGAGATGACGGCTGAAGACGTCATCTATAGCATGCGGCAGTTTGGAGCCGAGGGTTCCAAGCACCCGCGGGCATCCAACATCCGGAGGATCTGGGAAAACTCGGAGGGGCACGCCGAGGCCATTGATGACTACACGGTGGAGGTCAACGCCGGCGAACCTTGGTCGGAAGTCCCCATCAACGAGTTCCTGACCAGTCCCAGCGGGGCCGGCACCTGGATCATCAGTAAGAGGCAATCCGAGGAGTTGGGAGCGGAAGAAGCCAACGGACAGATCGCCGCCACCGGTTCTTGGGACCTGGTGGAGTTCCGGACGGCCGAGTTCTGGAGGATGGAAGCGGTCCAAGACCACTGGCGCAAGACGCCGCACTTTGCGGAGCTGGTATTCCGCGAAATACCGGAAGAATCGTCGCGCATTGCCGGTTTCCAGACCGGAAATCTGGACACCACGCTCATCGCTTTTGACTCGCTGCCGCTGATCACCCAGGTGGACGGCGCGGAAATCATGCGCGTCCCCGGAGGCGGCGAGGCGGCCCTGACCTTTTACGGGCAGTACTACGTGGGCCTGGGCACCGACGACCAGCAACCCGGATACGATCCGGATCTGCCCTGGGTGTCGTCCAACCCCGACATCAACTCTGAAGAGTGGAAGAAGGCCGCGATGGTGAGAACCGCCTTGTCCGTAGCCATTGACCGACAAGGGATCGTGGATACCCTGTTGCAGGGGTACGGCGCTCCAGCGGTCCTGTGGGATTTCGGTCAGTACGAGGACACCTGGCTCCCGCCGGAACTACGGTGGGAGTATGATCCGGAGCGGGCCAAGCAGTTGCTTGCGGAGGCCGGCTATGCGGACGGTTTCAGCATAACGCTGACGCCAGCGCTGCGGGGGGCGCCCGTGGAAGTGGAGGCGTGTGAGGCCGTTGCTGCCATGTGGGGCGACATCGGCGTGGACGTAAAGTTTCAGAGCGTTCCTTACACCACGCTGCGTCCCAGTCTGATCGCCCGCAACTATCAGGGTTCCACCTGCCACGCTGGCGGCATTCGACTGGAGCCGGGTCAGGGATTCTCGGGGATGCTGTCCAAGCTGCACCACCAGGCCGTGTGGAACCGGGGTATTGAACACCCGTGGTTCGACGAAAAAGTCCCGCAGCACATGGCCGAAGTCAACACGGAAAAGCGACGGGAGTTGGCCCTCGAGATCGCCACGTTCATGTTTGAGAATGCCATTACCGGAATTGGGTTGTACAATTTCGATTCACTGTGGCCGGTGGGGCCCAAGCTCCAGCCCTGGAATGACGGCGTGCGATACGCGGATCTGCGAAACATCAACGGTTATGAGTTCATCCAGCACCGGTAATGTTTCGGGCCGGGAATAATCACCGGATAGGGGTCGTTTCCGGTAGGAGGCAGGATCGTACGCTAAGGGGAAAGGCGCCGGTTGAGTGTGCGATAGACGGTTGGTGTTGAGACGGGGAAGAGTTCGTCGAGATCGATGGTGGAAAACTCGCCGGTGGCGTGCATGCGGCGGAGTTCTCGGTGCTGTCGGTCGGACAGTTTGGGCTGCTTGCCGCGCAATTTCCCCTTGGTGCGGGCGATGGCAATGCCCTCGCGAGTACGCATACAGATGAGATCGGCTTCGAACTCGGCGATGACGCGGGCATCCGGGACGGACCTGGACAGGCGGTCGAGTTTCGGCACAACCAGGGTATCGCCCTGGCGCACGGCGGCGAGGGCCTGATCGAGGCCGGGTCGGGCGCGGTTGGTGACGGTGAGGCCGTGATCGGTGTAGATGCGATCCTCTCGGCGACGCTCAAGTCCAGGAGGGTCTGGCGCTGGGCGTCCAGGTCCTGCCGGTCGGTGGAGCAGCGCGCGTATCCGATGAGGGTTGCGGTGATGGGTGTTGCGGTCATGGGGGAAGTGTACGGATATAGGCGATTTCGCTACTCGTCGCGGCAGAGTCGACGAGGCTATGTTTAGGCCAGCAGCGGTAGGAGCTTGCCCAACAGGGCCTCGACATCGCCCAGACTGTCCGCAACCTCGAAAGCCTGCATCGTGTTCTCGTAGAAGTTCTCGTGGAGATCGCTGGCCACGGCGAACAGGCGACGGATGTCGCCGTCGCCGGTCTCAGACCTGAGCCGGCTAACTGTAACGAGGTGGTGTCGGTGCCGGCTGTGTTCCCAGCCACGCTGTTCGGCGACGGCCTTGAGGATTTGGACAGTGGCGCCCCAGCCCTGTTCGGAGGCCTGGGCCAGGTCGCCGTCGGCCAGTTCCCTCTAGTATTGGTTCAAATCAATAATCGAAGGTCTTGGACCTGATCGGTTGGAGTCCTTATGCTGGCTGCAAATTCGGGTTGCGGGGAGGTGCAGCAGCCATGTCCGGGAAGCGATACACCATAGAGTTGACTGAGGAGGAACGAGAAGAACTGAACCGGTTGATCCGGAGCGGCAAACACGCGGCGCGCATCACCACCCGAGCCCGCATCCTGATCAAGATAGATGAGGGTTGGAACGTACCACAGATCGCGGCGGCTCTGGACGTGTCCGAAGGCACGGTGTACCGGGTCAAGCGGCGATACGCCGCAGATGGTTTGGACGGCGTGGTGCGGGACCGGGTGCAGGCCAACCGCTTCCGCAAACTGGACCAGAAGGGAGAGGCACATCTGATTGCTCTGGCGTGCAGCGACGCCCCAGAGGGCCACGACCATTGGACTTTGCAGTTGCTGGCCGACCAGATGGTAGAGTTGGGAGTGGTGGAGAGCCTCTCGTACGAGACGGTACGCCTCAAACTCAAAAAAACGTCCTCAAGCCGTGGCGCAAGCAGCAGTGGTGCATTCCCAAAGTAGGGGGTGAATTTGTGGCGGCAATGGAGGACGTGCTGGACCTGTACGCCGAACCCTACGACCCTGACCGTCCGGTGGTGTGTTTTGACGAGACCTCGACCCAACTGCTGGCCGACGTGCGGGGACCGCTGCCTCCCCAACCCGGGCGACCACGACGGCAGGACTATGAGTATCGCCGCGCCGGTACCCGCAACCTCTTCCTAGCCTGTGAGCCGTTGGCCGGCTGGCGGCATATCGCCATCACCGAACGCCGCACCATGCAGGACTTCGCCTACCAGATGCAGTGGCTGGCGGACGAAGCCTACCCCGACGCCCCGGTGATCCGAGTGGTCCTGGACAATCTCAACATCCACCGCATGGCCTCTCTCTACGAGACCTTTCCCGCCGCCGAAGCCCGCCGCATCGTGAAACGCTTGGAGTTTCACCACACACCCAAACATGCCAGTTGGCTCAACATGGCGGAGATTGAGTTCAGCGTATTGACCAGAGACTGCCTCCGGAGACGCCACGGCGACGAAGTGGCACTTGCTGGAGCCATCAACGCGTATCAGATCCGGCGCAACGTCGCCATGGCCACCATCAACTGGGGTTTCAGCACCCAGGATGCTCGCTCCAAACTCCATCGCCTCTATCCCTGCAATTCCTGATTTGATCCGATACTAGTATTACAGTCGCGCTTGACATTGTTAGGATAGGCCCATGATTACTGGTGAGAGTGGAGGGGTTGGAAATGGGTCAGACATTACTGGAGCGAGAGGATGTGCTGGACTGGGAGGCTGGCCTCCAGAAGCTGCACGGGTGTATCGCGTCGCGCTTCAGCCTTAGTGAGTCTCGTCAGCGGGTTCTGACGTACCTGCAAGGATTGCTGGGGTCGGTGGAACGCAAGAACGGGTGGCAGTTAGCCGAATATGCTGGCGACGCCACCCCCGACGGGGTGCAGCGGTTGCTGGCGGTGTACCCCTGGGACGCTGATGAGGTGCGGGACGACCTGCAAGGGTACGTGGTGGAGCATCTGGGCGATGCCGGCGGGGTGTTGGTGGTGGATGAGACTGGGTTTCTGAAGCAAGGCAAGAAGTCGGTGGGGGTAAAGCGGCAGTACAGCGGCACGGCGGGGAAGGTGGAGAACTGTCAGATCGGAGTGTTCCTGGCCTATGGCAGCCGGCGGGGCGCGGCCTTTCTGGATCGGGAGCTGTATCTGCCCCAGGAGTGGGCGGCAGACGGGGCTCGGCGGCGGGAAGCCGGTGTGCCTCGGGACGTGGTCTTTCACACCAAAGGGCAACTGGCCCAACAGATGATCGTCCGGGCGGTGTCGGCTGGGGTGCCCTTTGGCTGGGTAGCTGGGGATACGGTGTACGGCAATGCGATTGGTCAAAAATCGTGTCAACTGCGGCGGTGGCTGGAGGAGCAGGGCCTGCCCTATGTGCTGGCGGTGAAGCACCAGATCTTTGAACAATCGGTCGCTGTGGGCCGACACGGAGTGTGGCTCGGCGCAGGCGGCGGCCCGTGAACTGGCCCAGGGGATACCCGCTGAGCGGTGGCAACGTCTCAGCGCCGGTGATGGGAGCAAGGGGCCGCGCCTCTACGATTGGGGTTGGGTGCCGATACGGCCCTGGTCGGAGCCGGATCAGGGGCATTGGCTGCTGGTGCGCCGCAGCATCGCCGATCCCGAGGACCTGGCCTACTACGCCTGTTTTGGCGCGGCGGAAACGTCGCTGTTGGAACTGGTGAGCGTGGCCGGCACCCGGTGGATCATCGAGGACGCCTTCAAGGAGGCCAAGCAGGAGGTGGGTCTGGACGAATATGAGGTACGCCTGTGGGTCGGCTGGTACCGGCACATCACCCCCGTGTCGTAGCACGGGGCAGGCTCTGGCGCTGTTGGCCCATGCCTTTCTGGCGGTAATCCGGTCCTACGCCGCCGGTGGCGAAGGTAAAAAGGGGATATGTCCCCTGGAGAGCTCATCCCGCTGACCGTGCCCGAGGTCAGACGACTGCTATGCCGGCTGCTGTGGCTGCCCCGGGGCAGTCCCACTCTGACCATCCACTGGTCGGGATGGAGACGGCGACACCAGGCCCGCGCCATGCAATGTCACTACCGGAGACGCCTTCAGACACCTGCTCCTCAAGCGCGACTGTAATACTAACCGCCTGGTGAGGATTGAAACAACTGGATGTGGCGACGCCTGACTGCCGCCATAGTCCAGTTGCACCAGGCCTAACCGCCTGGTGAGGATTGAAATTGCAGGCACCGAAATCTTATCCCTCGAACATAGCATGTGATTGACACCAATCAAGCGACTGACTAACCTAATCCCAATCGGCCATCACACCAGAACGGACGGAACATCATGCGATCAAACCAAGCAACAAGGATAGACATTCCGGCACTGATTGAAGAGAGCCGTCAGGTATATCAGACCGAACCAGTACAAGCGGCCCTGATGCTCCACCGAGGCATCAACGCCATGCGAGGGCAGACCGACAAACTCACCAAGGGCCAGACCAAGAGCCTTGAGATGCCCTCCTACAAGGAGAACGTCCTCAAGGCAGCCTTCTGGAGTCTCGACATCATGGCCGAAGACGCCCAAGCCGGAATCGCCCCGACGCCAAGCGAATGGGATCTCAATATTTCGGTAGCTGAGAGCATCGTGCGCATGACGGAAGCGACCAATGACCCTACCTGACCTCACCAACCTGTACAAAACGCGAGCGGCAGCCCGGCTATCTCAAGCCGGGCTTTTGCTGCGCAACAATCCGGCGCATCAGTTCACGACCACTCCAGACGCCGACCTTGCGCGGTCCGACATAGGCATGATGATCTGGTCGGCGTCAATAGACCTGGGATCCATTCTGCTGATCCAAGAGCGCCAGATTCAGCCCACCGGACGGTCCCCGCAAATATCACAATTCATCACCAGGGACCTCCACCAGCAACACCCCCTGCTTAGTCTGAACGTGGCCTGGTCGATGCTGGTGCAACTCCACAATATCCAGCACCGGGCCGGACATTCTCCGAGCAGATTCGCGACAGCGGCCACAGAGGCGCGACGAAGCATTGCAGCACTCAACTACCTCCTACAATCCCCGAACCGCATCGACCCAGGATCCTACAGTTGGCTCGCCAGAGTCAGAGACCAATACGTCGATCCTTTCAGGGACGACCCGCTTGCGAATTGGGTTCCCATCCAACCCGAAACTCTGAACACCCCACATCCCGCCACTGGGTCAGTACCACTGCACTGGGCCGCACAGAACCTCGATCCAAACGCCATCGACATCCTTGTCACCCACGGGGCGCGAATAGACGCCAGGGACAATTCGAGACAGACCCCACTGCACCGGGCCGCACGCAGCGGGTGGCCGCGAGCGATCCACAGTCTGATACATCACGGGGCAGACGTGAACGCAAGATCCAATCTCGCAAGCCCTCTCCACTACGCTGCCGGCTTCAACGGATACGACGCCGTCGAAGCGCTCATAAACAGCCAAGCGGACGTCAACAGAGCAGACTTCCACCACGAAACGCCGCTCCACTGGGCAGCACGCTGGCAACAGGACGCCGCCGTAGCAGAAAAGCTAATCGACGCCGGAGCCAGAAGGGACGCCCAAAGTTTCACCGGTCAGATCCCATACGACATAGCGTCGGCATCCGGGGCCTATTTCGCTGATCTCCTCTCCGTTTGAATATCGTTGAAGCTGAGGTTTAGGTTGCACGACGCGTAACCGCCTGGTGAGGATTGAAACAAACCGCACGAACAATTGACATGGCCTAAACGCCCCGTTACACTCCGAAGTGAGTTCGCGGCCGTACATTCCGCGTTCTTGTTGATGCATCCACCCCGTCGCCCGCGGCGGGGTGGTTCCTTTTTGCACCCGCCAATCCCGACGGCCCGGTACAGCGACAAAGACACACAGTCTCGCACGGGAACGCTACTGCTACGCCCGAAATTGCCCGCCGCCGGCCCAAGCCACCAATCTCCCACGTCCCAACGAGTAAACTGGCGTCAGCGTCTGCGTCCAACGGATGGCATCGGGACAGCCAACCAAATGGACGCCGCGAAAATGCATCAACAACAGAATCAGGAGATCAAAATGTACGGCGAAAACAATTGTCTCATGCCCTCTCGCATCGTGCTTACCAAGAACGGACACCGCATCAAGGGACGGGGCTCAGCCTACGACCTGACGCTGGCGGCGTTGAGTATCGGCGCCGCGTTCGCCGAGTACGACCACGATGGGCCTATCCTCTGGACCACCCGCGACGACGAGCAAGCCAGCGAGACCTACGCCGCATACGCGGAGAGGAACGAAGGCTGGGTTCACTTCAACGGCTTCAAACACCGGACGGAAATCCCAGCCTACGTGATCGCAGCCAAAGGCGGTATTGCGTGCAACCCTCGCTCGGAGTCCGGACGCCGCTTCACTGCGTGCCTGGTGGTGGCCGTCGTAGACGACTGCGGCGAAGTCCTCCACGTCGTCCTACGGCCCTTTGAGGTCGGGGGCGCCAAGCACGACGATGCCAACGACCGGCTCTGGGAGGACCTGGCGTCATCCCTGCCGGTCGGTGAGATCGTCACGCTACACCCTGCACTGGGAACCGGCAGCCTGATGCTGAAAGGCGTCAGCTCGCGGCACCACGACGCCAGCGCCGACGGCCCCCGCCAACCCCGTGCACTCGTCCAGCTGACGATTGACGCGGTTTCCCAAGATGGAGACGTGCTGTTCGATAGGAAAGCATATACCCCCGTCGAGGGAGCGGCCGGCCGCACGGAACTGGTGGCCTACCCGCGCGTCGAGTTCAATGTATTCAGGCCCCTCCCCGAGGGTGTCCTGGAAACGTTGACCGCACTGGCGGCCGGCGATCCCGCCGCTGCGGAGACTGAGCAGGAGTCCGCGGCCCGCGCGGCCTAACTGTCGCGCGGCTGGAACGACCAACACGCACGGGCTGAAACCCGCGCGGCGAACGTCTCACCTTCGCGAACCCAACGAACTCACCCGGGTGGTCCCACCGGGTGAGTTTACTTCTGACTGCCCGCCAAGTTCCTACCGGGCCCGGCCACCATACTGCCGCCAGACCCCATGCACGCCCATGACCCCTACAGGGATCTAAAAATGCCCTTGTGAGCCGCCGCAACCACGCACAAATTAGGGTGACCAAAATGACACTCCCAAAACTTGCCGTAACCGCCATCACAATAGCCGTACTGGCAGCTACGCTCTCCCTGCCATCCACGCCGCGCCCGGTCCAAGCCCAACAGGACGGCCTACCCGCCCCGCCAGCGAACTTCGCAACAGTCCTCAACTCGCCGGCGGGCCACGCAGTTTTCCAACCCCTCGGACATCCTGTGGTCGATGTAGTCCGTGTACGCATCCAGCTTCGAAGCCCGCCGACGCCGCGGTTTCGGCCGCATCGCCTCCGGAGACTTCAGATACCGTCGCACCGTGTTGCGCGACACGTCCAGCTCCCTGGCGATCTTCCGGATCGAACACCCCGCTCCTTTCAACTCGTAGATCTCTTTCACTTGACCCACCTTTAGCACTTTGTCTCAAGCACCTCCGCAGTGTGTCGGCGGATGATGCCATTGCCATCGGGTGGGTCAACTCCACTTCGGCGATTTTGCACATTTTAATATCGGCGGTGACAACGGTCCCAGATCTCGTCCAGTCCGGCTTCTTCAAGTCGAGTTTTCACTGCTCGTATAGTTTCCTCCGCTATCTCACGCAGCACCGTCTGATCGTGCAGGGCCTGTCGAGTCTCCTCAAGTTCAACTCTGAGGCAGTTGTTTTCGGCCTCCAGCTCCTGGACACGCTCCCGCAGGGCGAGCCGTTCTTTTTCCAACTCGGCGGGGTTCTTTTGCAGAGTTTCAACATGATCCGACTCTACTGGCTCGGAAGGAGTAGCCCGCTCTCCCTCTTGAGGCTCCCTCTCGGTCTTCCATGATGCCGTCCGATACGCCTCCTCGAACTTCATAGTCCCTTCCAGCACTTGGTCCGCTAAATCGGCCTTCCGTACCGCCTGCACGCGACGCAGGGCTTCGCCGAAGGACAGTTGCCTGGATAGTACTGCTTCGCCCATCCGGCACTGCTGGATTTCCTTGGCCCGGCTGATCATTGTGGTGCCAACGCGCGCCAAGTTCGCCATCTCCGCATTTGTCCACGCCCGGGGGCGAAAAGTCGCACCAAGTGTGACTTTTCCAGGACGGCCATGGGCGGCCCATTCGCACGATGCCACCACAATCAGCGCCCGGAGGCCCGCGCTGAGCTGTCGTCCGTGCCATGCGGCGAGGGACAGCTCGATAAGCGCATTCTCCGCTCGGCAGGGCACCAACCGCACCTTCAGACCCAACTCAAGGGCCGCTTCATATCGGTCCTGGTCCCACAGGATCTCGTCACCCAGGACCATGACCTCTACGACGGGGGGATTCTCGTCGGAGTCGTTCTTGAGCATCGCCATCGCCCTCACGAGTTGTCGCATTTCTCCGGGGGTGCGACGCGGTACCAATGCCCCGAGAGGGTGTTGCTGCAGGCGTACTTCGGGGCGGTCATCTCGCCCCCTTTTTCGGGTTTGGGAGACCGGCGCCCGTCCAGCGGGCTGCACCAGATCGGAAAAAGCCATCTGGGGGGTGGTCCCGATGACCGGTCCGTGATTCCTTGCCATGCTCACCTCCAGCAATGTATCTCCGCACGTTGCGGTCGGGTTACATGGACAATATGGGCGTATTGGGCCGTTCCTTAGCGCGGTCCCTTCGCACGCCGAGCTGGTCGCCGTTGCTGAATGTGAGCTGAACCTCCGGCACTCTATCCGGCCGGGATCAATGTTAGGATCCTCGACAAACATATCGGTCTTTGCGTTGAACAGGCGCGGTGCCGCCAGCAGTTGGAGATCGCGAACAACCCCTTGAGCGGGGATCAGCTCGGTGTTGACGGATGGGATACGGTGAGGAGCGGCCTTACACCGCGGGGCGGCAGCGCAAGACGGTCCCAAGTCCTGTAGGAACGCCGCGGCAAAGCCCCTGAAAACCCAGAACCCCGAGATTTACAAAATCGGGGTTCTCAGGCCATTTCACGGAAAAGGCGACCCACAAGTCGACTTTTCGCTGAAAACGGCTCTCAACCCCCGTTTTGGGGCCTTAGCGGCGACTTTTTCAGGGGGGTCTGACCCCGGTTCGGGGCCGGCCCCGAATCAAGCAATAGGAGAAAATCCAATGGCCGCGGACTGGCACCTGCACCTGGTGGAGCCCCGCATCGACGAAGCCACCCTCAGGTGCTTCTTCCACAACCACTCCGGCCAGGGAATCGAGGACCTCACATACCGGGGCCCCGAAGCGCCCGCCGTGGGCATCTGCCGTCACCGGCGGGAAATCGCCGGGGTGGACGCCGTCGAGGTGGGCTCCAAGCACTGGCAGCACCCCTGGTGGACCGGTAAGGCCTCCGAGGACCTGCCGGAACCCATCGGGGAGATCATCAACGCCTTTGAGGACTTCAAACCCGTCACGCCGGAGCTGGTCGAGAAAATCCGCAGCTGCTACGAACTGCCCGCCACCAAGATGTTCCCCATGGAAAGCATCGAGCAGTACCGCAACCGGGTCCTCGCGTTTCTGGAACGCAGCATGGGCCGGAAAATATTCCCCGTCGGCTGGTAGACGCCAAGCCGAAGCACCCAGCTTCCCACCACACGAACAAGGGGTCCAAAACGTGCAGACCGAAGCCCTGCAAGAGTATCCGAACTCTACGAACGACGCGCGGCCTACGCACGGTCCAAGCAGGAATGTGAAGGGTGTCGTTGTCCAGCGCCCTGTCAGTTGAAATGGAAAGGGAAAATGTCAGTCGGAGCGGCTGGCGGCTGGTTGATGTGATCGGCCGGCGCCACGGTTGATGGGCCGATTGGTCGGCTGGGTCGAGGAGCGAGCATACTTGCGGACGGTGTTGCGGTGTACACCCAGTTGAGGGTACGAGCCCGCCGGGCGCCATTCCCGCCCGTGGGGCGTGTCCTGCGATGTCTCAAGGACCCAGAGGTCGGGTTCACCTGTGCCGGGAAACAATGGGGGAGCCCATCCTAAAGACGAGACGTTTCATGTTAGGGATCTCGAATTCCACCGAGGTGGCGTCCCCGTGCCTTGCGCCGAAACGTTGGCGTGACAGGCTGTCCAGGTCCACGTCGGGCTACCGTGGCGCCCGGCGCCAAATGGCGTCGAACCGCGGGTGCGGTTGCTCGCTGGCGGTGAGGATGAGCAGACGGCGGGGTCTGGAAAAGCCGACATAGTGCTGTCTCATCCGAGTGTGTTCCGCGTGAGCGGCGGGCAACTTGGAATTGCCGGATGGGAGATATTTCGCCAATCTACGACCCACCGGATCGGGATTGCCGCCGCGGAAGTCGAGGGAGCCGACCACGACGACGTCCCATTCCAACCCCTTGCTGCCGTGGATCGTGGTCATGGTGATCTCGCCGGTCAAGGGCCGACGGTTCGAATTGACGGTCCCCCCTCCTGGTACGCACCTGACCGGAACCATCGCATCCTCGAACCCTTCGAGGTAGGGGTCGCTGACGTGCGGCTTGACGCTGTGCAATAACACCGCACACTGGGCGTAATCGGCGATGACGTCCCGGGATTTGAGGAAGCGCATGAGTTCGCCGAGCCTACGTCCCTCATCATAAGGCGACGATCCTCGTACCGCGATCACCGCCGGGTAGTCAGGATGCTCGACAGAATCGTCGGCCACGATCTCCTTATCGAACCGGGAGCGCGCGTTCCCTCCGGGATCCTGCCAGTCTGCCGAGGCCATCCAACGGTCGTAGGCCCGGATGATCGCGGGGTGTGAACGGTAATTCGTGCAGAGCTGGAGGACTTTGGCGTCGGGATAACGTTGGGGAAACGCCAGCATATGCTCCACGTTGGCGCCACGAAACCCGTAGATGGCCTGGTCATCGTCGCCGACCAGCGCGATGTTTCCATTGGCCTCGGCAAGACGGCGGAGAATGCGATCCTGGATGTGGCTCGTGTCCTGTGCCTCATCCACCATGATGTGCCCGATGCGGCGCCCCAGGTCATGGGCGACGCGATCGTCGTCCAGAAGCTCGTCGGCCAGTGTCAGCAGTCGCTCGAAATCCACGCAATCATTGCGCCGCAATGTCCGCTGGTACCGTCGGCAACACCGAGCCAGGGCGGCGTCGAAGGAACTGCGGGCGTTCAGCATTGCTTCAATGGCTATTCGCTCCTCCGCGATGCGGTCGAAGTAGGACATGGAGTGTGAGATGACGCTGGCGTCGTCTTCCCAACCCTGCTGCGCCAAAATATCGAGTTCCGGACGGAAAATGTAATCGAACTCCTGCCGGGCCAACGTCATCTGGTCATCGGGACCCAGGATGCGATAGCCGTGCCTCAAGCCAAGGGTCCGGGCATATCGGCGCACGATCTGATGGCACAGACCGTGAATGGTGGTGATGCGAGCCGGCGAGACGTCCTTCGTGTAGCCAAGCGACACCGCGGAAACCCGCAGACGCCGCTGGAGTTCCCGGGCCGCCGTCTTGCTGAAGGTGGTTAGCAGGAGTTCATCTGGAGCGACGGACCCCTGCAGCAATAGGTTCACCGCGCGTAGCTCCACGCAGCGCGTCTTCCCCGAGCCCGGGCCGGCCACGGTGAGCAGTGGCCCTTCCTGATGGGCGATGAAACACTGTTGTTGCAGGTGGAGATTGGGATACATCTGGAGGATTGATGGTGCGATGTCGAGTTGGTGGTTCATGCTGAAGTTCTTCTCGGTGTGGCGAGGAAACGCAACGTCACTGCATCCTCGCGGCGTCGGTAATGCACGGCGAATCGGTCGCGGTATCGACGAAACGGGTGTACAGGGGGTTGGCAGAAACGGACGAATGATGAGCGCCCAAACGTTTTCGTCGTCCGTACTCCCTTCGGAGGGGCGTATGCACAACCGCGAGGGCATGGTTCCGTCAACTGAGTTGCAATGGCGGACGATGCCTTTCCGTTGGTCGGAGCGCGCTGCTCCCACCGAACCGTGTCCGATGGGAGCAGCGCGGTAGACGGGATTGATCTGCGGTTCCTACTGCGGCGGGAGGGGGAAGTCGCCCTCGTCATCGGGGCGGATATGGTAGTGCTGGACGATCATCTGCTCCAGGTTTTGGATGTGGAACGTCGCCGTACCCACGGTGAACGGCATTTCCAACCCGTTGCTAATCTCGGCGCGGTCCCCGGGCATGGGGCGGGACCGGCCCGACCCGCCACCTTCACCAGGTCGCCCCCGCTGCAACTCGTACACTCGGCGGGATTCATTCCTGGAGTGGGCGCGGGTGGGCGGTCGCCGGAAACCCACCTGCTTGGCCGCCCGTTCCAGGTCCTGTGGCAACTCGTCCAGATCCCAGCAGATGTAGACCCCGTCCTTGTTGAACGCAAAGCGTTCCAGCTCACGATCGCGCGGCGTGTCCGGGAGGATCAGAAAGCCGCCCACATAGCCGTAGAAGCGGGTCGCCTCCAGGATGGCGTCGTGCATCTCGATGCGCCCGTCCACCGTCTCCTCAACGGGCGACGGTTTGGATTCCCATCGCCCGTCGGGTGACCTCAGGTCCCACTTTTCGCCGCCATCCCACCGGTAGTGGCCGCCCTTGACCTGGACTGCAAATCGCCCGAGACGATTTACCCACAGGGGAAAGTCAACCTGCTGGCCTTTTGGTCGCCAACGGAATTCATAGAGGCCATTTCCTTGAAGGTCCAGTCCGGCCAGGGCTTCAAACACATCCAGCTCGGCCGCCCTTTTCGGGTCGTTCCGGCGATGCTTGGGGAATTCTTCGGGTGTCATTTTGATGGTCATGCTTTTCTCCAATGTTTGGTTTGAGAACAAAAACGAGCCGTTCCGAACGGAACGGCCCTTCCTCGTGGTGAGTCGTTTGGCGACGCCGACTGCTACGGCGTCTCTCGGATCTCAGGGTTACATGGTCATCCTCCTCATTGGTGGAACGGCGGCAAGTGTTACCGGGGATATTTGCGGTGTCGTTACCGCAGTTTGAAGCGGCCTATCGCGAATCTTGATGCCTCGACCCCGGCTCGTGGTCTCCAGTGCCTTCAGTTCCGTGTGCGCCCAACGTGAGCAGCATCGACGGGGCGAGCGGTATGGCGACGATGCGCGGATCGCCGATTGGGGGCGTGTCCGTCTCCGTATTGAACAGTCCCATGGACGCTCGGTTCGCCGTCTGTTCGAAGAAAGGACGGATGCCGAGGTTGTTGCGGAACTGGTAGCCGGGGCGCTGGCACTTGATCTCGACGCGGATACTTGGTCGCGCACTTGGATCACGGAGTCCACGTCTAAACCAAAGCCAAGGTGAAACCCGCATTGGTGGCGGGTAGAACGAGGAGTAACTGAGGCAGTTGGTCAGGAAATCGGAGGGGTTGTCGTGGGCAGGGGGGAGATGGCAGCGCTGCTGGGGCGGTGGCGCTGGGACCAGGGCGAGGTACGGCGACGGATGTATCGGGCGCCGACGCCCTGAGAACGAGAACGTTGGCACGTCCGCCTGTGGCGGATGGCTGCTGCCGAAAAGATGGACGGCGCCTTCTGGCTGGCCTTCCTGCGCTCGCTGAAGGCCCGTGGCCTCAGCGGGGTGAACTGGTCATCAGCGATGCTCACCAGGGACTGAAGAACGCCATCGCCATCCGCCTGAGGCGAATTTACCGGCGCCAGTTGGTCCGCCTGAGGCGGACCACACCCACTTCATGACCAACCTGCTGACCCGGGTGCCCAAGCGATCTCGGCCCAGCGTAGCCACCATGGTGCGCACCATCTACAAGCAACTCTCACCGGAGGAAGTCCACGCCCAGGCCCAGCGTGTGATCGCCCAATTGCAAGAACACTTCCCTCAGGCGGACTGGCAGACGCTTTCCCGGACATCCTGGCCTTCACCGCCTTCCCGGTACCTCATTGGCAGAAGCTCTGGTCCAACAGCCCGCTGGAACGGCTCAACAAGGAGATCCGTCGTCGCAATGACGTGGTGGGCATCTTCCCCAACCGGGCGGCGGCTCGGCGTCTGGTGGGCGCGGTGCTGGCCGAGCAGCATGACGAATGGGTCGAAGGCCGCTGCTACCTCACCTTCACCGACGATCTCGACACCGAGACCTTACCGGCCAGCAACATACTGGAGGCAGCAGCCTGAACCAAGTCAACAAGGATGGCGCTTATTCCACCACTTGACGGGACGTAACCAATGGCGCTGCCGCCGTCTTCGCAGCGTTACCTAGTATCGGTTCAAACTAGTATTAAGAGTACTTGGAGTGTGGGTGATTGCGCCGCTACGCTGACCGCAAAATTGGGTTGCGGGGAGGTGCAGCAGCCATGTCGGGTAAGCGATACACCATTGAGTTGACTACGGAGGAACGTGAACAACTGAACCGGTTGATTCGGGCCGGCAAACACGCGGCGCGCATCATCACCCGAGCCCGCACCTTGATCAAGATAGATGAGGGTTGGAAGGTGCCGCAGATCGCGGCGGCCCTGGACGTGGCCGAAGGCACGGTGTACCGGGTCAAGCGGCGGTATGCCGACGAGGGTTTGGATGGCGTGTTGCGGGACCGGGTGCAGGCCAATCGTTTTCGTAAGCTGGACCAGAAGGGGGAGGCCCATCTGATCGCTCTGGCGTGCAGCGACGCGCCAGAAGGCCACGACCACTGGACCTTGCAGTTGCTGGCCGACCAGATGGTGGAGTTGGGACTGGTGGAGAGCCTGTCGTACGAGACGGTACGGCTCAAGCTGAAAAAACGTCCTCAAGCCTTGGCGGAAGCAACAGTGGTGCATCCCCAAGGTAGGCGGGGAGTTTGTGGCGGCCATGGAGGACGTGCTGGATCTCTATGCCGAACCCCACGATCCCAATCGTCCGGTGGTGTGCTTTGACGAGACTTCCACCCAACTGCTGGCCGAGGTGCGGGAGCCACTGCCGCCACTGCCGGGCCGGCCACGACGCCAGGACTATGAGTACCGCCGCGCTGGCACCCGCAACCTCTTCCTGTTCTGTGAGCCACTGGCCGGTTGGCGCCACATCGCCATCACCGAATGCCGTACTATGCAGGACTTCGCCCGCCAGATGCAGTGGCTGGTGGACACAGCCTACCCCCACGCTCCCGTGATCCGCGTCGTCCTCGACAACCTGAACACCCACCGCATGGCTGCTCTCTACGAGACCTTTCCCGCCGCCGAGGCCAGGCGCATCGTGAAACGCCTGGAGTTCCACCACACTCCCAAACACGCCATTTGGCTCAACATGGCGGAAATCGAGTTCAGCGTATTGAGCCGAGACTGCCTGCGAGGACGCCACGGCGATGAAGTGGCACTGGCTGGAGCCATCGACGCGTTTTTGGCCCGGCGCAACGCCGCCAAGGCCACCATCAACTGGGGTTTTAGCACCCAGGACGCCCGCTCCAAACTCCATCGCCTCTATCCCTGCAATTCCTAGATTGATCCGGTACTAGAGCTGTTGCTGCCCGTTTGGGCGGGGTCTGCCCAGAACGCGAGTAACGGCAAATGTGCCTGCCCTGAAGCCAAGTCAGCATATGGCATCCGTTCCGGACGGTAATCCGGCCTCGATCCCGTACAAGTCCTGCCGTCGCTTGTGTCGCTTGATCACCGCCTCCACTGCCGGCTGAATCGCCTCGAGATCGGCATGGGGAAGGTCCTGCGGATGACGTTCTCCACGCAGGGCTTCCTCCAGTTCCGGCGAAAACGGTATCGATTGCGCCACCATCTCCTGGCGTATCTCATCTCTGAACTGCGCATCGTACTCCTGAATCCCCTTGATGTAGCCCTGGACATACCAGACGTGGTCGTACCGCCTCGCGTATTCCTCAGTGACCCGCTCCACTAGCTTCGTCAGCGTCATCCACCCCCTCGGGATACCCACGCACAGGACCGGGATGACGAGCCAGGAGAACTGATGCGCCACGGGGGTCAGGACAAAGATGATGATGACCAAGGCTGTGATTTCCGGGATCATCCGCAGGGTGGTCTTGCCAAAGGCCTTCAGAACCAACCCGAAGACTTTCAGATTGCACCGTTCGCAGAAGGCCCAACCAGGCCTCGCATCGTGATCGCCACAGAGTTTGCAGCGAATGCTGTCGCGGTCGTTCCGGTGGTGAGCCATAGGAGTAGCAGGCTGTGGATGAATTCGCTGGCCCGGGCCAGACGGACGGCCATTCCGGGTCCGATAGCGATGGTCAACCGGCCACGAGAATAGCACACGAAGTTGAGAATGCTTCGGGCGCCACCGGCTCGGTGCGAACGGCTCGGGGGCGACAAACTCGCTGGAGGGTGGCGTTCGCACGCCTCCTTTGGTCGGGGGTCCACGGAGCGCTCTACGCCCAAGAGTTGCAACTCTCTCCCAGTCGCATATCGCCTGTACTGTTGCCTTCGGATGGGGACCAGCCGATTAACGACAATGAGGAATGCGCCACGGCGACGCTCTGACCGCCTTCCTGGAGGTGCTGGAGCAGGAAGCCGAGGATCACCGTCACCAGCGCATCAAGCATCTAAACTCCCCGCAGGCAAGACCTGGAAGACCTTCGAACATCACCGGATGCTACTGCCCCTCCGCCAACAGCTGGTCCAACTCGTTTACTCCGCCGAAACGCCGTGCGCGAAAGGGATCGCTGTTCTCGGGCGCGTTTTCGCTACATTCACTCTAAACGCTGCGTGACCACACAGCAACCGTCCACACGTCACAGGAGTGCACATGGAGACCGAACGCATCGCCTACAGCGTGAAGGAAGCCGCCGGCGCCCTCGGCGTCAGCCAATGGATTGTACGGGAGGAGATCCGGGCCGGCCGCATCAAGTCCATCAGGCTCGGCGCGCGCATCCTAATTCCCCGCCGGGAACTGGAACGGCTGGTCAACCCGCCGGAACACAGCGACACAACCTCCGAGGCAGACAGTGACACCGCGACCTCCGATTTAGGCGGTGAACAGGAGTAGAATCCAGTAACCGACGGTCCACGTCGGAATCCACCATATCGGGAGGTGCCCCCTTGAAAGGCTCCATTAGACAACGCAGCCCGGGGTCCTGGGAGATCTCGGTCTTCTTGGGCCGCGATCCCAACGGCAGACGGACCCGCAAGACGGAAACCGTGCGCGGCAAGAAGTCAGACGCCGAACGCAGGCTTCGAGAAATCCTGGGCGACGTAGACCGCGGCATCACCCCAGCCACTACCAACTACACAGTCGCAGAGTGGCTGGACCAGTGGCTGGACGAAAAGGAGGTCGATGGACGGCGGGAGAAGACCACCGACCGCTACCGGGACCACATCCGCATCCACATCAAACCTGCGCTGGGACGAGTGAAGCTCGGAAAACTTTCGCCGATGCAGGTCAAGGCGTTCGAACTCGATTTGATCAAAAACGGTAAGGATCCCATCGGAGTCGTCGCCGTACACGCCGTCCTGAAAGCGGCCCTTGATCAGGCCGTGCAAATGGAGGTGATCGGACGAAACCCGGCAGCGTCGGTCAAACCACCACGGGCTCCGCGAAAGGAAGCGTTTGTACCCGAGGCCTCCCAGGTCCGTGCCCTACTCGCCGAAGCAGAACAATCCGGACACCACCTGCGTCCGGCAGCGCACGTCGCCGCCTACACCGGACTGCGCCGCGGCGAGATTGCGGGACTGGAGTGGCGCAACGTGGACCTGAACTCCGGCACGTTGAAGGTCGTCCAGTCGTTGGTCGTCACCGCTAAGCGCGTCAAGATGGAAGAACCGAAATCGAAGAGCAGCAAGCGGGAAATCGAAATCGACGAGGGCACAGTCGAGATACTGGCGAACCACCGCGCCAGGCAAATCGACTTGGCGAATGCCCTGAACCTGGATTCGCCGCCTATGGTGTTTCCCAAGCTGTGCTTGACCGATTGGTGCCGGCCATCGGATCTAGGGAAATGGGTTACAAGGATGGCGGAGAAGGCAGGCTGCCCAAAATTGACGCTCCACAGTTTGAGGCATTTCCACGCTTCGATGCTGCTGCAGTCCGGCCTCAACCCGGCCGTGGTGGCGGAACGCCTCGGCCACTCCAGCGCGGCCATAACGCTGTCGATCTACGCCCACTGTCTGCCGGGCTGGCAGCGCGGCGCGGCCGAGGCGTTCTCGGACCTGATGCGGGAGGCGGCCTAACGATTGCTGGACTCTTGCTGGACAAATTCACAGTATGGCGCATAACCATACCGCACCGCCAATAGAGGTTTGAGTAGAAAATCTCACCCTACAGCACTCCACGATACCCTGTTTTAGTGATACTATCGTTTCCCTTCATCGGCTCCATCTTTGCAGGTTACTGAAGGGTTGCCGGCAGTCCGGTGTCCATTGATTCGTAAGCCTTGAGCACCAGGGCCAGGTCCGCTATTCCTTCATTGCCGGTCATCGCCGGTTCCCGGTTTTCGACGATGCTGCGGTGGAACTCGCGGACCATGGGCGCCACTCCGTTGGAGTCCGCCTCCAAGTCCAGGATCGTTTCGTTATCCCCGACAAGGAGCCTCAGCCAAGGCTGACCGGGCTCGGAATAGAGATAACCCGCGGTGCCTGATACGGCGAACCACGAGTGGGGAGTTGGCGGCGCCACCGACCAAGAGTGGTTGATGAGGCCCACGACCCCATCATTAGTCCTGGTAACCACCACCACGCCGTCCTCGGCATCCAATCGCGGCTGTCCCGGCAACACCTTCTGGGCGAAAACCTGATTGGGGCGCCCGGAGAGGTAAGTCAGCGCACTGAGTTTGTGAATTCCCCCGTCGATGAGTACGCCGCCGCCGTTGAGCTCGCGCCGGTTGCGCCAACCTAAAGGTCGGAACGGGTACTGCTCCTGGAATTGAACCAACCGGATTTGGCCCAATCGACCTTGATTCACCAAATTTTTAGCTTCCTGCACGGGCGGCAGAAAGCGATAGTTTTCCGCCACCATGAGATTGACGCCGGCTGACGCGGCTTGCTCGACCATCGCTTCGGCGTCGGCCATGGTTCCGGCAATAGGTTTTTCAACCAGGACGTGTTTGCCGTTGCCAATCGCCAGAGCGACATGCTCACGGTGCAGGTGGTGGGGCGTGCAGACGTAGATTGCATCTACCCTGGGGTCGGAAGCGGCTGAACCGTAGTCGCCGAAAGCGTCAACTCCGCCGAAACGGGTTGCGTAGTCTCTGGCCCTGGCCAGATCCCGGCTGGCGAAGAAGAGGTCAATTTCGCCGACGGATCCACTGACGGCCCGGGCAAATACCCTGGCGAAGGAACCGCAGCCGAGGACGCATAGACCGAGGCGCAATTTGACACCACCGATGAAGGGATTTGACCGAACCCGGTGCTGGGTTCGAGCCGGTGACGATAGGATAAATCAGAGATGGACGGGAATCCAGAAACGTCCTCAATCGACATCGCTGCTTACCCTCAAGTTCTTGGATTCCCGCTTTCGCGGGAATGACGGGTTGCCGACGCGATGCTGCGCTCAATTCTGAACCAGTTGCGGAGAAACGGCGTGGTAGTGCATTCAGCCCGTGTCTGCTAAAATGTCGGCATCAACCTGGAGTTGTTGCGGTAATGCGAATTGCTGGTTTCGGTTTGACCGAAATTCTGATTATCCTGTTGGTCGTGTTGCTTATTTTCGGGGCGACGCGGCTGCCGGGCATCGGCTCGGCGCTGGGCAAGGGGATCCGGTCGTTCAAGACATCGGTGACCGGGGAGGACGAAAAACCCGCGAGAGAGGCCGGATCCGAAGAGCAACGGTCGTAATCGGTAGTGGGCTAACGGTTTCGATGGGGCGCGCTGGATGAGCGCGCCCTTTGCGTGGTGCGATCTACTCACTGGCTGGCTCCGCATTCAACTGGGCCTGGGCGCGACTTCGCCGGCCGGCCAAGCGAGCCAGGAGAATGCCCACCTCGTAAAGCACGATCAACGGGCCGGCTACGATGGCCTGGTTCAGGGGATCTATGGTGGGGGTGATGGCCGCGGCAATGACAAAGGCGGCGACCAACCAGAAGCGGCGGAATCGCGCAAACCGCTGGGCCGATACAATTCCCAATACCGCCAGCACGTACATGACCAATGGCGTTTCGAAGGACAACCCGAGCCAGAACAGCAGCCGGACCATTATGTTAACTATGTTGCTGATGCGGATGAAAGGGTCGGCGACCTCACTGCCGAACCCGATCAGGAAGCTGAAGGCCGGCGGTATCATCACGAAATAGCCGAAAGCCATCCCGCCCACGAAGGCCGCCAACGCGGCGGGCAGGAAGGAAAAGAGGATTTTTCGCTCCCGGGACGTCAATCCCGGCGCGACGAAGCGGATGGCGTTGTAGAGGATTATCGGGAGCGCAAGCACGAAACCGCCGAGGAGCGACATTTTTACGGTAATGCTCAAAAACTCGGTGATTTCGGTGCGTACCGGTTTGAAATTGCCCACTCCGGCGGCGTCCTGGGCCGGGCGCAGGAGAATGGCGTAGATCTCCTCATAGAAATAGAATGAGGCCGCCGTACCGACAAGCAGGGCAATCAGGCAGATGAACACCCGGGACCGAAGTTCCCGGAAGTGCTCGCGCAATGGCATCGGCTGACTCATCTGGCGTCGGGAGGATGGCGCGTTGAGGATGTCGATGGGTCGGAGACGTCGGAAGGCGTCCGAGTTTGCTCCGTAAGGTGGGGCGGGCTGGAAATCGGGTCATCCGGTGGGACCGTGTTGCGAGGGGCGGATTCCGGGTCGCGGCGGTTTGGCGTCGGCTCGACGGGATTGGCTGCATCCATAATCTCAGTGAAAGTCCGGCGGGCTTCGCGGGCCATGCGGCCGATGGTGCGGGCAACCTCGACAGTCTTGCCTGGACCCAGCGCGACGAAGGCGACCAGAAAGATCACCAACAGCTCCAGAGTGCCGATGCCGAAGAAATTCACTGGTCAACTCCCCGGACACTCACCGGAAGGACGCTGGTTCAAGGAACAGGCGATGGTGCAGCCGGAGGGTACGGTCATGGCGTTACGGTCCGGCAATGGACAGCCCAGGTCGGTCAGGATTTCCACAACGCGGCAAGCGGGCAAGCCCATGACGTTGGAATAGCAGCCGTGTTGCAGAGACGCCGGACGAAACTCATCGTCCTGGATGGCGTAGGCGCCGGCTTTGTCCATGGGGGCGCCGCTGGCGATGGACTGCTCCATCTCAGCATCGGAGAAATTGCGCATCAAGACGTCGGCCGCCGTGGCGTCGGTAATGCAGCGGCCCGTAGCGGCATCGTAGATGGTAACCCCAGTGATCACCTGATGGGCCGTGCCGCGAAGCCGGGTGAGCATGGCCCGGGCGTCAGCGGCGTCGGCGGGTTTGGCGATGGACTGGCCATCGAGGACCACCGTGCTGTCGGCGGCAACGAAGTAACCGGAATGGGCGTTTTCCGACCGGGCGACGGCCAGCGCTTTCTCCCGCGAAAGGCGACGCACCATTTGATCCGGCGTTTCTGCCGGTTCGGGGTCTTCCGGGATGTTGGACGGGGCGACGCGGAAATCGATACCCATCCCATTCAGGAGCTCCCGGCGCCGGGGCGATGCCGACGCCAGCACTATCTCGGCGTCCACGGCTTTCAGGGAGAGTGTCGCCACACATTCGACGTGGTGGGTCTGTGGAAACATATCCACGGGCAGAAGGGACTCCACGCGATAACGGCGGCACAGGGTCCGCAAGTCGCGGGCCAGGGTTTCGGGATTGCAAGACACGTAGGCGATACGGTCCGGCGCTAATGCCAAGAGGGTGTCGAGGACTGTGGGCTGGCAACCGGAGCGGGACGGGTCCAATATGACTGCATCGGGTTTAGCGTCTAGGGCCGGCAGTATCTCCTCCACCTTGCCAATGACCAACTCCACGTTGGGGAAGTCAGCGGCGTTGCACCGGGCGTCGGCGACGGCGGCGACGGACTCCTCGACGGCAATCACGCGCCCGGCGGAGGGAGCGAGCAGCACCGAAAATGACCCCACGCCGGCATAAGCGTCCAGTACAGTTTCCGCGCCGGTAAGGCACAGCCCCTCTTTTACCAGATCGGCGAGTTTGGCTGCCTGACGGACATTCACCTGGAAAAACGACGGCGACGCCACGCGAAATTCCGTTCCAGACAACATTTCCCGGTAGTGTTTTTGCCCAGTGGGGATGGCGACATCAGGATTTTTCAAGGCGGGTTGTACTAAGTAGTCTCCGGTCTCCGGCGAGGAGCGTATGGCGAGTTGGGAGGTTTCGCCACAGCGGTCCTGCAATTGAGCCAACAGGTTGTTGATGCCCTCGTGCATGAGCAGGCAACGGTCGATGCGGACGAACCGGCGTCGCTCGCGGTGGGTGAAGCCCAGGGTTCCGTTTTCGCGCCAGATGTTGAAGCGGGCGTGGTTGCGATAGTGGAAAGGCTGGGGAGACGCCAACGTGGGTTGAACGGGCGGGTCTATGAAACCGCCAACGCGTTCCAGAGCATCGGTGACGATAGCGCGTTTGGCATCCAACTGGGCATCGTAACGCAGGTGCTGCCACTGGCATCCGGTGCATTGGCCGAAGTATTCGCAGGGAGATTCAACGCGTTGCGGAGACGGCGTGATGACGCGGGTGACCTGCGCTGCGACGTATTTTCGTCGGATTGCGATTATTTCAGCCTGTACCCGTTCACCCGGTATGCCACCGAACACGAACACGTCGTCGCCATGGTGGGTGCCCATGGCCTCGCCAAGGCGGCCCCACGAATGGAGGTCCAGTTCCACGATGTCGCCGCGCTGCAATTTGGGCGCCGCCGGGGTGGTTTGGGTCTGCGTCATAGGGAATATACTACCACTCATTGCGGGCACTGGATTCCGGCTTTCGCCGGAATGACGGGGATGATGCGATTGCCCTGACGACCAGAGCGAGGCGTCGGTTGACCGGGCATAGGGCCGGGTATAATATTACTAACATCCCAGCATAATGCAGCGCGTACAGTGCTGTGCAGCGTCGCCGCACGAGCGGTTTCACCTGGAGGAATTGAAATGCCCGAACCTATGGACGTGAACGGAGAGAATTGGCAAAGCAGCGTGGTAGACTCAGATCTGCCGGTGATGGTGGACTTCTGGGCGGAATGGTGCGGGCCCTGCAAGATGATCGCGCCGGCGGTACACGATCTGGCGCTGGAGTACGAGGGAAAGCTCAACGTAGCCAAGTTGGACGTGGACAGTGACCCTGACATCGCCGCGCGCTACGGCATTCGGAGCATACCGGCGCTGATCTTCTTCAAGAACGGTCAGCCGGTGGATCAGGTGGTCGGAGCACAGCCCAAACCGGCGCTGAAGCGGAAGATCGACGCCGTACTGGAGAGTTAACGGGGCCGCACGCGGGAGTGGATGGGGCCCGGTGGCCCCTGCGGACTTCAAATCCGTTATGCCTTGTGACGAGCGGGGTAGGTGGGTTCGACTCCCTCGCACTCCCGCCAGGCGCTGAATTAACGCGGACCGCCCGTTAAGCGCATCGCCTTATGAGAATGCCCCGGCACTGAGGCGCCGGGGTTTTTCGTGGGCGAGATCAGAGCGGGCTTGCCGGATCTCCAGCGTCCGAAGTAGGACTGGCTTGCTCAGCCATTTGGCGTTGCAATTGCTCGGACCAATTTTGCGCCCAGCGGCGAAACTCGTCCAAAGCCGGGGGCGCGACGTATATCACCTCGACTTGGCTGGGGAATTGGGCCTGATGCCGTTCATTGATCAGGAGCAGTCCGGCTTCGTCTTCACCCAGGGAAGCATCTATCGAGCTGGAGATGAAGTCGTAGCGGCGGCGGTTGGCGTCGGCGAACCACTCCTGGAGGCGGGTCGCCACTTCCAAGCTCATCAAGGGCTGCATCAAGCATCTTTGGAGGTCCAGGGCTTCGGCCATGATCGCCATGGACTCAGTAGCTTCCAAAGTCGCTCCGGCCTCCACCAGCCGGGCGACCAACCGGTGGGTATCCTGATTGGTCGCCGCCAGGTAGCCCAAGCCGTCGTCTCCACCCTCCGGCAGGTTTTCGTGGTAAACGCGGGTGATGGTTCCCAACGCGTTCTGGACGGCGCGAACTTGGACATCCACCTGCTCCCAATAGCGGGCGACTATTTCCGCTCCTTCGGGTGGGACGGCGTCGGGCGGCGCGGCCAGATGGATCAGGGGAGCGAGCAATAGTTTGCGTTTGCCCTGATAGTTGGCGGTAGCCGGCCGGGTGATCCTGCTCAGTTCCTCTGCCATGTCCGTTGGTCTCCGTGATTGGGCGTTTTCCACTTGCGATGGCGCGCGACGCGCGATGCGCAGCCAATGGTATCACCTGGGGAACCTTGGGGAAATTAAGAGGGATTCCCTTGACCGGGATTCGGGTGTATCATTGCTGGGGTTTTACCCTCACATGGATGCGTTGCATCCATCTTTCATGTCCGGGCCTGTAGCCGAACAATCCTTGGCAACCCGAGGCGGCCCGTGGAACCTGCTTGCTAAGGAGAAGATCATGCCTGAAGCTGCCAAGATCATCTACACCGAAACTGACGAGGCTCCGTACCTCGCCACGCACTCCCTGCTTCCGATTCTCCAGGCTTTCACCAAGAGTTCGGGTATTGAGTTGGAGACGTGGGATATTTCGCTGTCAGGCCGTACCATCGCCAATTTTCCGGACAATTTGACGGAAGCGCAGAGGATCCCCGATTACCTGCGCATGTGCGGGGAGTTGTGCCTGGAGCCATCGGCGAACCTGGTCAAGCTGCCCAACATCAGCGCGTCGATTCCCCAGCTGAAAGCGACGATTGCGGAATTGCAGAGCAAAGGGTACGACATTCCTGACTATCCTGACCAGCCGGCGAACGACGCGGAACGTGAAACCCAGGCCCGCTATTCCCGGGTGCTGGGCAGCGCGGTCAACCCGGTGATCCGCGAAGGGAACTCCGACCGCCGCTCATCGAATGCGGTCAAGGAGCATGGCCAGCGAAATCCTCATCGCATGATGCAGGACTGGCCGGAAGTCTCCAAGACCCGCGTCGGCCACATGACCGATGGGGACTTCTTCAGCAGTGAGGTGGCTGTTACCACCAGCGAGGCCGGTTCAGCCGCCATCCAATTCGTCGCCGGCGACGGGAGCGTCACGGAGCTGAAATCCGGCATTCCCCTGCAGGCCGGCGAGATCCTCGACTGCGCGGTTATGAACGTCAACGCTTTGCGCCGGTTCTATGCCGAACAGATGGACCAGGCTAAAGCGGACGAGGTTCTGCTGGGCCTGCACGTCAAGACCACCATGATGCGGGTTTCCGACCCCATCATCTTCGGGCATTTGGTGTCGGTTTTCTTCCAGGACGTGTTCGACAAGCACGCCGACGCCCTGGCCCAGGTGGCGGTGGACCCCGACAACGGCGTCGCCGAGATGCTGACCAAGATACAGGACTTGCCGGAGGACAAGCGCGCCGAGATCGAAGCCGATATTCAGGCGTGCTACGACAGCCGTCCGGATCTGATGATGGTGAACTCCTACCGGGGTATCACCAACCTGCACGTGTCCAGCGACACCATCATCGACGCCTCCATGCCCGTGGTAATCCGCGACGGCGGGCGCACCTGGGGCCCCGATAACGAACTGCACGACACGGTAGCCCTTATTCCCGACCGCTCCTACGCCACCATTTACCAGGCGGTGGTCGAAGACTGCCAGCAGCACGGAGCTCTCGACCCGGCCACCCTCGGCAGCGTCGCCAACGTCGGCCTGATGGCCCAGGCTGCGGAGGAGTACGGGTCCCACGACAAGACCTTTGAAGCCCCCGGCAACGGGACGATCCGTGTTGTTGATGCCTCGGGCGCAACCCTGATGGAGCAGAGCGTGGAGACGGGCGACATCTTCCGGATGTGCCAGACCAAGGACATTCCGATCCAGGACTGGGTCAAGCTGGGTGTGACCCGCTCCAGGCTCGCCGGACAGGCCGCCATCTTCTGGCTCGATGCCAACCGCGCCCACGACGCCGAGCTGATTAAGAAGGTAGAAAAATACCTGCCCGAACACGACACCAGCGGGCTTGAAATCAGCACCATGCCCCCGGTCGAAGCCATAAAGGCTACCATCGCCCGCAGCCGGGCCGGCTTGGACACCATCGCCGTAACCGGAAACGTGCTGCGCGACTACCTCACCGACCTGTTCCCCATCCTAGAACTGGGCACCAGCGCCAAGATGCTCTCGGTGGTCCCGCTCCTCAACGGCGGCGGCATGTTCGAGACCGGCGCCGGCGGATCGGCACCCAGGCACGTACAGCAGTTCGTTGAGGAGGGGCACCTGCGTTGGGACTCCCTGGGCGAGTTCTGCGCCCTGGTGGCGTCCTTCGAGCACTTCGGCGAAGTTTATGACAACGACGGTGCCAGGCTACTCGCGGAGACGCTGGACCAAGCCATCGGGGAGCACCTGGAAAACCAGCGGAACCCTTCCCGCCGGGTGAACGAACTGGACACCCGGGGCAGCCACTTCTACCTCGCTCTTTACTGGGCGCAAGCGCTGGCCAAGCAAGACAAGAACCCGGAGCTGAAGGCTCGCTTCGCCGACGTGGCCAAACAGATGACGGAAAACGAGGAAAAGATCGTTCAGGAGTTAATCGACTGCCAAGGGCAACCCATGGATATCGGCGGGTACTACCGGCCCGATAACGACATGGCGGCGAAGGCGATGCGGCCCAGCGCCACTCTGAATGCCATCATCGACGCAATCTAGCAGCCCAAGAGGCGCACCTTCCGGCTGAACGCACTGCCGGGAACGTAGGGGCGACGTCCGCATCCGGCGGACCGCCCCTACCAATGCTTGTAATCCAATCGGAGGCTTTCCCCATGCGAAGCAAAGTAACCGTAGTCGGCGCCGGCAACGTGGGCGCCACCACCGCCCAACGCATCCACCAGCTTGGCTATGCCGACGTGGTGCTGGTTGACGTGGTTGAGGATCTGCCCCAGGGTAAGGGGCTGGATATGCTGGAATCCGGTCCGGTAATAGGTTCCGATGCGCTGATAACCGGCTCCAACGGATACGAGGAAACCGCGGGTTCGGACGTGGTGGTGATTACCGCCGGCATTGCCCGGCGTCCGGGGATGAGCCGGGACGACCTGTTGCTGACCAACATGCGGATCACCTCCTCAGTAACAGAGGAAATCGTCAGGTATTCACCGGATTGCATCATCCTGGCGGTCACCAACCCCCTGGACGCGATGGTGCAGAACGTGTACCAAACCGCCGGGTTCCCCCGGAACCGGGTGTTTGGCATGGCCGGCGTGCTGGACACGGCCCGATACCGGACGTTCATCGCTCAGGAGCTTGACGTGTCGGTGGACGACGTTCAGGCGCTGGTGCTGGGCGGCCACGGCGACGACATGGTGCCCCTGGTGCGGTACACCACCGTCGGTTGCATTCCGGTTACGGAACTACTGCCGCAAGACCGCATCGACTCCATTGTGCAGCGCACCCGGGACGGCGGCGGTGAGATCGTCGCGCTGTTGAAACAGGGTTCGGCGTTCTACGCGCCGTCGGCTGCGATCACACAGATGGTGGAATCGATCCTGCTGGACCGAAAGCGCATCCTCCCCGGTTGCGCTTACCTGGAAGGCGAATACGGGATCAACGGTCTGTGCGTCGGTGTGCCCGTGAAGATCGGCGCCGGCGGTATGGAACAGGTTGTCGAGATCAGCCTGACGGATGAGGAACAGGCGGCTCTCCAATCGTCTGCCGCATCGGTTCAGGAGTTGGTGGACGTGATGGCGAGCGCCAAGGCTGAAGCGTCCTAACCACTGCGAATCCAAGGCGTGTCCATCAGGATTGGCTCGGGGCGGGTTTCAAACCCGCCCCTACTTTTTGCGGCGCTCTGTATAATGAATACAGACCCAATCATCAATGGAGGCCAGCATGAGCCAGCGCACGCCACTGGAACGGGAGCTACTGGAAAAAGCGGCCAGATATATGCCCGGAAGCAGCAACGGCAACACCAAATACCCGGACCGGCTGGATTTCCTGGTGAAAGAAGGCAGGGGAGGGCGCATCTGGGACGTATCAGGCAACGAATACGTTGACTGGCTGATGGGTTCGGGGCCGATGATTTTGGGCCACGCTCATCCGGCGGTTACCGATGCGGTCCTGTCTGCGGTTAGTCGCGGCTCCACGTTTTTCGCCAACAACGACCAAGCCGTGCTACTGGCTGAGGAGTTGGTCAACGCGGTGCCATGCGCCGAAAAGGTGCGGTTCACCACCAGCGGGACGGACGCCTGTTTCCAGGCCATGCGGGCCGCTCGGGCTTACACTGGCAAAGAAAAGATCCTGAAGTTTGAGGGTGGTTATCACGGCACCAGCGATTACGCGATGATGTCGGTGTTCGCATCTGCCGCGGTCGAGTTTCCCCAGGCGGAAGCCAACACCGCGGGCATCCCGGATGCGTTGAGCGACCTCATGCTGATATCCCAGTTCAACGACCTGGACACCACCGCCGCTATCGTTGCCGCGCACAAGGACGAGATCGCGGCGATCATAACTGAACCGCTGCAACGCACCATCGCCCCCGAACCCGGTTTCCTGGAGGGCCTTCGCAAAATCACATCGGACGCGGGGATCCTGCTGATATTCGATGAGATAGTCACCGGGTTCCGGCTGGCTTACGGCGGCGCGCAGGAATACTACGGCGTGACTCCGGACCTGTGCACGGTGGGCAAGATCATGGGCGGCGGTTATCCCCTGGCCGCGCTGATGGGGAGCGCCGAGGTTATGTCGGTGTACGACCGGGGAGCCGTGGCGTCGGACAGTTATGTTGACCAAATCGGCACCCTGAATGGGAATCCCGTGGCTTGCGCCGCCGGCTTGGCGACGTTGGAGGTGCTGCGGCAGGACGGCGTGTACGAACGACTGCATCACGTGGGCGGCAGCATTCGGCGCGCGCTGGCTGACTCCTGCCAAGAACAAGGCTTTACGGTCCAGAGCGTGGGCGAGGACGGGATTTTTGACATCTTCTTCGCCGAGCACTCGGTCAGGAACTACCGCGACGGGTTGGCCGCGGACGGCGAACCACTGGGCAAGCTAAATGCCGGGCTGCTGGAACGCGGGGTGCTCAAATCCTGGCCTCAGAAGTTCTATCCGTCCGTTGTCCATACGGATGAGGACATAGACCGCACCGTCCAGGCCATACGGGAAGTCGCGCCAACGCTGCGGGGATAACGTCCGGCTATTCCACTGGAGAAAGGTTTATGTTGACGCAAGACCGTGTTCAGGCTATCGAGGCCCTTTTTGAGGCTTCCGATAAGGCATTTGACACCAGGGACAACAAATATGGCTCTCTCAAGCTTTGGGAGGCTGCGGAAGCCGCGTTGTCGATAGTGGCGGAAAATCGTGGGTTGCCTTGCCAGAATGAGGATGACCATTTTGACCTCCTCGAATTGCTGATGGCTGAGAGCGCAAGAACAGATGACGACTATGACCTGGTTTCCGGATACCTGGTGGCGGGATTCGTTCAGAACAACGTCGGATACGAATTTATGGAGGATTATTTGCTGGAAAGCTCCCGTCGGTCCGTGCGCCGCTTCGTCAAGGAATTACTGTCATTCAGCGGACAAATGCCTACATGAACGGACAGGCCCATGTCAGAGCGGCCTTTCGGTTTCTGCAACTGGCCGACTTCTTTACGTTTGAGCAAGACCCACTGGCCAGGTCGGAAATGTTGTGGTGTGCAGCGGCCCATGTCATGAAAGCGGTCGCCATCATGCAACAACCGCGCTGGGCCAACCGCAGACACGCTGACCTGCTCGTCGTAGCCGTCAGGATCGGTAGTCTTTGGAATGAACCCAACATCGAGGATGATTTCAAGGCCGCTGAGAGACTACATCGGAATATGTACGAAGGCTTTATGAGCAGACGGGCATTCACAAATGCGGAACGAAGGGTTCGCCGCTTAGTCAACCGCTCAGCTCGCAGGATTGGCAGTTGCTCAATGTCGAGCTCGCGCAACTGACAAAACAGGGGCGGGTTTGCAACCCGCCCCTACGTGCATTTCCTACGTTCGCTGTGCCGCCTACCGTCGTGCTCCGGCTTTCACCTCCAGCGGCCCGGTGCTGACGATGTGCTTGCGCATACCAAGCTCGGCCGGGGTCATGCCCATGGCCAGGCCGATGAGCTGGGGCATGTGCAGAATGGGCAGGTCAATGGAGCGGCGGGCCTGGGACGCCGCCTTGGGCTGGAACCCGTCGAGGTTCAGGTGGCACAGGGGGCAGGGAGTCACCATGGCGTCGGCCCCCAGGTCCTTGACCTCGGAAGTGTGCTTGCCCACCATGGCCATGGAGTTGCGTTCGTTGATGGTGAGGATCGGGAAGCCGCAGCAGCGGGTTTTACCTTCAAAATCCACCAGAGTCGCGCCCAGGGTTTCGATCAGCATCTCCAGAGATTGCTGGCGCTCCGGGTGATCGGCTATGTCCAGGGCCTCGGTAGGCCGCACGATGTAGCAGCCGTAGAACGGAGCAATCTTCACGTCGGTAAGCTGGCGGGTGACATAGCCGCCGAGCCGGTCCAGGCCGTAGTCTTCAATCAGGATCCAGAGCAGGTGTTTGGGCTCAGCGTTGCCACTGTACTCCAGGCCTTCGTCGGCCAGATAGGAATTGATTTCGGCAAGGTATTCCGGGTTCTGCATCCGGTGGTTAGCTTGAGACATCACGCCCTGGCAGGTGCTGCAGATGGTCAGAATGGGCAAGCCCATCCGCTCCGCCTTGGCGAAGTTGCGGGCGTTCAGGGTATCGCCGAAGAGCTGGTTTTTTTCCTGGATGACGCCGGCGCCGGTGCAGGTCCAGCCGGGTATCTCCTCCAGTTCGATGCCCAACCGCTGGCACACCATGCGGGCGGCGGGGTAGAGTTCGGGCGCGCCACCCTGGGATACGCAGCCCGGAAAGAAAGCGTACTTCACTGGTTCCTCCTCTTGGTTCCGGCTGACAAGGGTAGGGGCGAATAATTATTCGCCCCTACGGGTTTCGGTATGTGGGATTCTGGATTCCAGCTTTCGCCGGAATGACGAGTAGGGCGGTTAACCGAAGGGAGAGTTGTTGCTGACCTGGGGGGGCGGGGGTTCCGGTTCCATCCGCTGGAACAGACGCCGGACCGCCTCCACGTTCTCCACGTTCTTGTGGGCAATCGGCGGCATTTTGCCCCGCCGCATAGCGCGGAAGGCTACGGGCATATAGCTCATTAGCGCCGGCATATTGGTGAAACCGCCGACAGACTTGATGGGCAGACGCAGTTCGTCGAGGCGACCGCTGTGCCCCACCGATTCGGTGAAAGCGTCGGTGTGGCGCGCGCCGTTATTGTTGTCGTAGCCCTGCTGGATCGCCTGCTCGCGCATTGCCATGATGCGGTCCATAGGCGCCACGCCTTTGGGGCAGACCTGGACGCATTCGTTGCAGCGGGTGCAGTCCCAGATGCCGGTGGGTTCGCTCAGACCCCAGAGCCGCTCCATAGATACGCCCTCGGCGTCGCCGTCGCGGGGGTCGGCGGTGAAGCGGTACGCCTTGGCCAGCGCGGCGGGTCCCAGGAAGGTGGGGTCAACCTCCAGGACGGTGCAGTCCGAGACGCACGCGCCGCACATGATGCAGGCGGTGACGCCGGAAAGATGCAGCATGGCGTCGTTGGAAACGATGTACTCGCCCTCAGGTTCCTGGCCCTTGTGCTTGAGATAGGGATCGACTGCCTCGATCTTTTCCCAGAACAAATCGAAGTTGACGACCAGGTCCTTGACGACGGGCATCACGCCAGCGGGTTCCACCGTGATGACGCCGTCATGCACCACCGTGTTGGCGATGGTCTTGCAGGCCAGGCCGGCGTGCCCGTTGATTCGCATGGCGCAGGAACCGCAGATGGAACTGCGGCATGAACAGCGCAGTGACAGTGTCCCGTCGTCGTCTTCTCGTATCTGAATCAGCGCGTCGAGGACGGTGGCGTTGTCCGCAATGGTGACCGGATACTCCTGCCAGTAGGGCATCCGGCCCTCGCCCGTGGGAGCCTCCGGGTTCTGTCGCTTTACCCTAATAGTGACGTCCATAGCCTAGTACTTCCTCTCCTCGGGCGTCCATTGAGTGATGGTTACGGGCAGCTCCGAAATTGCCGGCCCGGCATCGCCTTTGGTCAAGACGATGTGATGGAGCCATTCTTCGTCGTTGCGGTCGGGGTAATCAGTGCGGAACTGCGCGCCGCGGCTTTCCCGGCGTTCGAGAGCGCCCACGGCGATGGTGTCGGCGCAGTCGAGCATATAGCCCAGCTCAAGGGCGAATACCAGGTCGGTGTTGAAGGTCTTGCCCTTGTTGTGGACGGGGACGTTTTCGTAGCGGCGGCGGAGGTCGTGGAGGTCACTGATGGTTTCCTCGATACCCTCCTCGTTGCGGAAAACGGCCACGTTGCGGTTCATGGATTCGCCCATCTCGCGGCGGATGGCCGACCAGCGGTCGCCGTTTTCGGGCCGGTCCATCATCTCCTGGATGCGGCGACGTTCCCTGGCGAGGGTAGCGGCAACGTCGAACTCCAGGAAGTCCATGCCACGGGTAGCGTCGGAGGCGTGGTTGCCGGCGCGCTCGCCGAAGACGATGGTGTCGAGGAGGGAGTTGGCGCCGAGGCGGTTGCCGCCGTGGACGCTGACGTTGGCGCACTCGCCGGCGGCATAGACGCCGCCAACGTTGGTCAGGCCGTCGATGTTGGTCTTTATGCCGCCCATGATGTAATGCATTCCGGGGCGGATGGGAATTGGCTCCCTTATCATATCGGTGCCGGCCAGGTCGATGCCGATTTCCCTGATCTGGCTGAGTTTTTCCATGATCAGGGCTTCGCCGAGGTGGGTGCAGTCCAGGAGGACACAGCCGTCAATGCCGTTGCCGGCGTTGATTTCGGTCTGCTCGGCGCGGGACACCACGTCGCGGGAGGCCAGCTCCATCATGTTGGGAGCGTATTTCTCCATGAAGCGGTTGCCGTCTTTGTCGCGCAGGTAGGCCCCTTCACCGCGGGCCGCTTCGGAGATCAGCACGCCGCTGCCGGCCAGGGTGGTAGGATGGTACTGGACCATCTCCATGTCCATAAGCTGCCCGCCGGCGTTGTACACGAGGCCCATACCGTCGCCGGTGACGATGAGGGCGTTGGTGCTGGGTTCGAAGAGGCGGCCACAGCCTCCGGTGCAGAAGATCACGGTCTTGGCGCGTATGACGTGGAGTTCGCCGGTTCGGATTTCCAAGGCCATGACGCCGGCGGCCTGGCCGTCTTCCATGATCAGTGAGGTAACGAACCACTCCTCGTAACGGCGCACGCCCGACTTGATGAGCTGCTCGAACATCACGTGGAGCAGAGCCTGTCCGGTGAAGTCGCCGACGAAGAAAGTGCGGGCGCGTCGCTGACCGCCAAAGGCTCGCGTTCCCAACCGGCCGTCGTCGTCCCGGTTAAAGGTGACGCCCATGTGTTCCATGTCGATGAGGGAGGCGCCGGCCTGGCGACACATGACTTCGATGGCGTCCTGATCGCCCAGGAAGTCACTGCCCTTGATGGTGTCGTAGGCGTGGTCTTCCCAGTCGTCGCCCCGGTCCAGGAGCGCGGCGTTGATACCGCCCTGGGCCGCGTTGGAATGGCTGCGCACGGGGTGGACCTTGCTGATGATGGCGGTGTTGGCTCCGCCGGCGCGGGCCGCGATGGCGGCGCGCATTCCGGCCAGACCGGCGCCTACCACCAGCACGTCGTGTTGCAAATCCTCTGGCATTTGTGTCTTCCTCCGGCCGGACTGAATAGCGCCCGGCTGATTGTGGCGCATAAGCGGCGCGCCCAATAGCGGCGGCTAATTATCGCCCAAAACCCGCATGGCAAGCAACAGCGCAGCAATACTCTTGGCATCCTGTACCGCGCCGTCAGTGATCAATGCGCCGACTTCAGTCAATGGAACACGTCGCAGCTCAATAAACTCGTCGTCGTCAGCATCCAGTTGGGACAATCTGAGGTCGGTGGCCAGGTAGGCGTACATGCACTGGGGAGACAAGCTCGGGTTCATGAAGAAAACGCCGAGAGATTGCAGCCGTCCGGGAAGGTGGCCGATTTCTTCTTGCAACTCCCTTATCGCGGCTTCTTCCGGGTCCTCGCCGGATTGCATTTTCCCGGCTGGCGCTTCCAGCAAAAATCGGCCCGCCGGTTTGCGGAACTGCCGAACCAGCAGCACGTTTTGATCCGCATCAATCGGCACCACGCAGACCGATGACGGGTGATTGACGATTTCGCGGTCCGTTTCCCGGCCGTTGGGCAATTGAACGGTATCCACCCGCACGTTGATCACGTCGCCGTCGTACACGGGCGTGGTTGCCAGCGTAGGCTCGTTTTTGGGAAAGGCGGACATTTCCGTTGCGGCTAATCCTTTCCCAAAACTCGCATGGCGAGCAACAATGACGCGACACTCTTGGCATCCTGTATTGCGCCGCTGGCGATTTCATCTGGGATGCTGGCTAAGGGGATGCGTATCACGTCGATAAACTCGTCGTCATCGGATTCCAGCGTAGCCGGTGTCAGATCGCTGGCCAGGAAGGCGTACATATACTCGGTACACCAGCTGGGCGCGAGCCAGAAGGCGGTCAGGGGAACCAAGCTGCCCGATGCGTGTCCGATCTCTTCCTGCAACTCGCGCCGGGCGGCAGCCTCCGGTTCCTCACCGGGTTCGATGCCGCCGGCCGGGACCTCCAGGAGGAAGCTGTCCGCCGGTTTGCGGTACTGGCGGACCATCAGCACGTTGCCATCGGCGTCCACCGGCACCACGCAGATGGACGGAGCGTGTTCCACGATCTCGCGGGTACTCTCCCGTCCGTTTTGCAGGCGAACGGTGTCCACCCGCACGTCTATGATACGGCCCTGGAATATCGACCGGGTGGAGATGGTGGGTTCGTTGTCGGGGAAGGAGGTCATGTCTGCGGCAAGTCCGGTGAAGTAGAAACTCTGGATTCCGGCTTTCGCCGGAATGACGATGTAATGTCGGAATGGCGGAGATGATACGGGGATGAATGACGGAGGTGATATGGGAATGACGGTATAAAAGTTAGCGGCCCTGCAGGCTGAAACCCAGGCGACGGGTGAGGGTGGCCCAGAAGTAGTTGTGCTCGTTGGCGCGGAGGAACCGGGCGCGGTAGGGACTGTGGGTGATTCGGACCCAGTCGCCCGGTTCGATGGGGTGGTTTTCAAAACCGTCCACGCTGATGATGGCTTCCTGGGAGCCTTCCAGGTGAAAGTCCACGCTGCTGGTGGGGCGCAGCACCAGCGGGGTGGTCAGGCCGACGTGGGACGCCAGAGGGGTCAGCACCACGTCGTCGGACAATGGGTCCACGATAGGTCCGCCGGCGGCGAAGCTGTAGCCGGTGCTTCCGGTGGCAGTGGCAAGGATCACGCCGTCGGCGCGGAAGGTCGATACGTCGGCGCCGTCTATGGACGCCCGAACGGTGATAACACGGGAGACGCGGCTTCGGGAAAGGACGACGTCATTCAACGCATGATACGGGCCTTCGGGCGCTGCGTCGGCGTCGTTGCCGCGGCGATGTACGGTAGCCATGAGCATACTGTGTTCGGAGACGCGCATCTCGTCCTTGAGATAGCGCGGCAATTGTTCCATGACGCCGGGCACGGTCAACTCGGTCATAAAACCCAGGCGGCCCATGTTGATGCCCAGCAGCGGGATGCCCTGGGGCGCAATCGCCCGGTTCACTCGCAGGATGGTGCCGTCGCCGCCGATGGTGATTACGAGGTCGGTATTCCGCGCCCGTTGGCTGAGATCGTCAGCATCTTCGGCGCGCAGGATCCAGGTGTCGGGGCCGAGGTTAAGTTCGCCGACGATGGCGTGGGCCAGGTCCAGCGCCTCGGGAATCAGGTCGTTGTAGGCGATGCCGACGGCTTTCATGGTATGACGACTACCGAACTAATCAGCCGCCGGCCATGAGGACAACCACGGCGCGCTCGGCTGCGTCCAGAATCGCTCCCGGAGCGACGCCCAGCCACAACATGCACAACGCCGCGACGCCCAGGGCCACGTTGACCGGCCAAGACGCGCCCAACCGCTCGGTGTTGATGGCCGGCTGCAGGAACATGACCTTGATGACCCGCAGGTAGTAGTAGGCGGAGACCACGCTGTTGACCACACCGATGATCACCAGCCAGGTCATCAGCGACTCGCCGGTGTTGATGGCGGCGGCGAAGATGTAGATCTTGGCGATGAAGACGCTGGTGGGCGGGACGCCGATGAGGGCGATGAGCGCCAACGCCAGCGTGATGGCGAGGAAAGGCGCACGACGCAACATACCGGCGTAATCTTCTATCTCGTCACTGTTGATGCGGTTCCCTATGGAGACGATGGCGAAGAAGGCCGTCAGGTTGGCGGCGGTGTAAGCGGCCAGGTAGAACAACACGCTGCTGGGGCCGAATGTTTCCTCGGTTCCGACGGTGACGATGGCGGCCACGCCCACCAGGATGTAACCGGCGTGGGCGATGGTGCTGTAGCCGAAAAGGCGCTTGATGTTGCGTTGGGCGATGGCCACCAGATTTCCGATGGTCATGGAAAGCGCCGCCAGTCCGGCGAGCAACACCCACCAGTCTCCGCCCAGAGCGTCAAACCCGATGTAGAAAACCCGCAGCACCAGCGCGAAGGCCGCCGCCTTGCTGGCCACGGACAAGAAGGCAACCATGGGCGTGGGCGCGCCTTCGTACACGTCGGGCACCCACATCTGGAACGGCGCAGCGGACATCTTGAAGCCGAAGCCGGCCAACAGCAGAACCACGGCCAACAGCACGGCCATGCTGCCAAAGGGGATAATCCCTGACGAGGAACTGCCGGCCAACGCTACGGCGATTTCTTCCAGGCGGGTGCTGCCGGTGAACCCATAGATGAGGGCCATCCCGTACAGCATCAGCGCGCTGCTGATGGCGCCGATGATGAGGAACTTCATGCCCGCTTCGCTGGAGCGGCCGTTGGGCAGGAAGGCCGCCAGCGCCGCCAATGGGAGCGTGGTCAATTCCAGGGCGATGTACATGGTGATCAGCTCGTCCGCCGCCACCAGCAGCATCATTCCCGTTGCCGACAGCAGCATCAACCCGAAGTATTCGCCCTGCAGCCGTTCCATGCGGCGCACATAGTCGTTGGAAACCAACACCACCAGCCCAACGGCGGCGAGGATGAGGAAGTTGAAAAACAGCGCGAAGCGGTCGATGGAGAGGGTGTAGAGCACCACCGACCCCTCGGCCATCAACTCGCTCTGGCCGTTGCTGGAAAGGGACACCAGCTGCCAGGCGCTCAACGCGGCCGGCGCCGCCAGTCCCACGAATGACACGCCGACCAGCAATCCGGTGCGCCGGGTCAGCAAATCTACCACGATGACCAGCATGGCCAACGCGGCCAGGGCCAGGAGGGGTGAAATCAGGAACAGGTCGTAGGCAGTCATGGTGATGCGTTCTCTGTTCTAGCGTCCCACACCGGCGATGCCGGCATTATAGCCGCTCACGATGGGCGCCAGGCCATCGCGGAAGACGTCGGTCAACCAGGCGGGGTACACGCCCACCACGACAATGCTCACCACCAACAGGGCCACCGGCACCAGCTCAACCGGCGAGGCGTCGGAGAGGTCATCCCACCGCGACGGGCGAGGGCCGAATAGGGTGCGTTGCAGCATCCAAAGGATGTATCCGGCGGCCAATATGATACCCAGGACGGCCAGAATGGTCAGCGCCGGGAAGGCGCGGAAGCCGCCGAAGAACACCAACAACTCGGACACAAAACCGCTGAGAGTGGGCAGGCCAAGAGAGGCCGCGCCGGCCACCAGGAAGGCCGTCGCCACCAAGGGCATACGGTTGGCGAGACCACCCAGATCGGGTATATGCCGGGTGTGGGTCTTTTCGTAGAGAATGCCAACTGCGACGAACAGCAGGCCGGTGATAGTGCCGTGGGTGAACAGCTGCATCGCCGCGCCGGTCAATCCGGCATCGCTGAGCGCGCCGCCCACGACAGCGACGGAACCGAGGCCAAGCAATACCAGCCCCATATGGCTGACGCTGGAATACGCGATGAGGCGTTTGAGGTCGGTTTGGCGCAGCGTTACGACCGCGCCATACAGGACGCTGATAACGCCCAGGGCCACCACGGGCAATGCGTAGGTCTGCAACTGTTCCGGGAACATTGCGGCGTTGATGCGCAGCAGCCCATAGCCTCCCATCTTTAGCATGACGCCGGCCAGCATGACGCTGCCGGCGGTAGGAGCGTCGGTGTGGGCATCGGGAAGCCAAGTATGCACCGGCCACGTGGGGAGCTTGACGGCGAAGGCGATGAAGAACAGCCAGAACAGGACGCCCATGGGCAAGGCGGCTCGCGTGGCGTCCAGTGCGCCGCCGGGTTCAAGGAGGCGCGTCATGTTGAAGCTGTCCACGCCGGCGCTGACGAACACAGCCACGATGGCGACGAGCATGAAGGCCGAGCCGAGTATGGTGAAGATCAGGAACTTCATCGCGGAGTATTCGCGCCGGCCAGTGCCCCAGGTGGAGATGAGGAGGTACATGGGCACCAACTCGATTTCCCAGAAGAGGAAGAACAGCAGGAAGTCCAGGGCCGTGAACACTCCCAGCACCGCGGTCTGCAACACGAACAACCAGATGAAGTATTCCCGCACCCGGTGGGAGATGTGGAAGGATACAAAGACAGCGCACAGGCCCAGCAGGCCCGTCAGCATTACCAACGGGGCGCTGATGCCGTCCACGCCAAGGAGATAGCTGGCGTGCACCGTTTCGGTGCTAATCCAGTCGAAACGGTCAACCAACTGGAATTGATCACCTCCGGGCCGGAACAGGACGAACACGATCACGGAGAGGACCAGGTCGGCGGCGGCCACCGCCGCTGCGAACCAGCGGATGTTGCGGTCACCACGCACCGCCCCCACCGCCAACAGCAAAGCGGCGACGGCCGGCAGAAAGACGGTGACGGTGAGCAGTCCCGTGAATCCGGTAGCCATGGTTACCTATCCAAGCGCCAGATACAGGATGATGATGACCAACCCGCCGACGGCGGCGACCAGCGGATAGGTCTGCACCTGGCCGTTTTGGGCCAGGGCGATCAGGCTGCCAACGTTGCGAGAGATCCAGCCGGTCAATCCGACCAGCCCGTCAACGATGTTGCGGTCCACCCAGTCGGTGATGCCGGCGACGATACGGTAGAACAGACGGCCCACGACGACGCCCTCGTAGAGGTGGTCCATAAAGTAACGCTGGGCGAGCAAGGTGTGAAGCGGGCCGGCGCCGGTCAGCGGATCCCTGGACACGAAGGGACGCGGCCACGCATAAGCCAACGCGGCGAGACCAATACCGACGAAGGCTACGACGTTGGATATGACGGCGATGGCGATGTTGAAGGGTGGCGCGTGGTGTCCGTCGTGTAGCCCCGACGCGAAGTACTCGGTGAGCCAATGGGACGGTATCAACCCGAATATGCTGGCCACGCCGATGGGGTTCGCGATCCAGCCGGCTACGATAGCGCTGAAACCGAGGATGGCCATGGGCGCCACCATGACAGCCGGAGACTCGCCGAGATGGACGTGGTGGGTGACGCCGGTTGGGGCCGGCTCGCCGGCGGCTTCGGTGTCGTGGAGTTCCCGTTCGCCGCCGCCGCGAAACTCGCCGTGGAACGTCAGGTGCACCATTCGGAAGGTGTAGAAAGCGGTGAGCAGCACGCCCACCAACAGCAGTACGAACACGAGCAGGCTGATGGAGGCCGGCACCGGGCCTCCGGCCAGCCAGGATTCCAGCAGTATCTCGTCCTTGCTCCAGAAACCGGCCAGCGGGAAGATGCCGACCAGGCTCAGGGATCCGATCACCGTAAGCCAGTAGGTCCAGGGCATCGCCTTGCGCAGACCACCCATGTACATCATGTTGAAGGTGCCGGCGGCGTGGTTGACACTGCCTGCCCCTAGGAATAGAAGCGCTTTGAAAAAAGCATGGGTGAACAGGTGGAACAGGGCGGCGTTGTATGCGCCCACGCCCAGGGCGGCCATCATGTAGCCGAGCTGGCTCACCGTGGAGTAGGCCATGACCCGCTTGATGTCGTTGGCGGCGAGGCCCATGGTGGCGGCGAAAACGGCGGTGAACGCGCCGATGAGGGCGACCACCATCATGGCCGCCTGGGACTCGGCGAAGACCGGGAAGAACCGCCCCACCAGGAAAACGCCGGCCGCGACCATGGTGGCGGCGTGGATGAGCGCGCTCACCGGGGTCGGGCCTTCCATGGCGTCGGGGAGCCAGGTGTGCAGGGGGAACTGGCCGCTCTTGCCTACGGCTCCGGCGAACAGGCCGAGGCACAGCCAGAGCAACGCTCCACCGGCCACTATGCCGGCGCCGCCGGCCGCAATTGGAGCGGCCGCTTCCCAGATATGCGGGATGTGCAGCGCGTTGAGTCCGCGGGCGGCGAATTCGTCGGCCTGGAAGAACAGGTAGATGATTGCCAGCAGGAATCCAACGTCGCCGATGCGGGTGATGATGAACGCTTTTTTCGCCGCCGCCGCCGCTGACGGACGATTGTGCCAGAACCCAATGAGGAGATATGACGATAAACCCACCAGCTCCCAGAACACGTACATCTGGACGATGTTGACGGCCAACACCAGGCCGATCATGGACGCGCTGAACAGCGACATATAGGCGTAGTAACGCGCGAAACTCTCGTCGCCATCCATGTAACCCATGGAATAGATTTGCACCATGAGGCTGACGCCGGTGACCACCACCAGCATGACGTTGGTGAGCGGATCGAGCAGCAGACCCATTTCGATGGACGCGCCGCCGAGTTCGAGCCACAGGTGCGGAGCAAATTCATACACCATGTGGTGATGGGCGGACGAACGCAGCAGCCAAACGGACAGAATGAACCCGACGCCCAGGGCAGCGATGGTAAGATAACCGGCAACTTTGGCGAAACTCGCGCCCATCGGCCTTATGACAAGCCCGATGAGCAGGAACGAGGCCACCGGCAACAGGAAGATGGCCCACACCAACTGTTCAGCGATCATGCCGTGGCCATCCTCACAGCTTGCGGACAATCTCTTCGGCTACGTGTTCCCGGCCTTTGGGCACGTAGATCCGGAAGGGAACGCGCTCGCTCCAGTCCCGGATGTCGCCCTCCGGCAGGATGCGACTGGGCAGGCCCTCGGCCTCCAGAACTTCCTTCCAGATTTCGGCGGCCATCAGGTTGGGAGCGCGTTTGAATTCTACCCACATGGCGTTTGTTTCAGTGTCGCAGCGTCGCAGCGTCGGTGAGGTCAACGCTTTCGTTGGAGCGGAATATGGCGAAAACGATGCCGAGGCCCAGCGCGATCTCGGCGGCGGCTACCGTGATGATGAAGACGGCGAACACTTGCCCGGTGAGCACGGCGGAAAGCTGTTCCTGCACGGCGTAGGGCGCCAGCCACCGCCCCATGGCCACCAGGGTCAGGTTGACGCCGTTGAACATCAACTCGATGGACATGAGGACGGCGATGAAGTTGCGCCGCGCCAATGCACCGTAGAGGCCGATGCAAAAGATGACCGACGCGACGATGAGCATCGATTCGAGCGACAACGTCTATCTCCCTCGTCCGCGCGCCAAGGCCAGCCCGCCGATGGCGGCGGCCAGCAAAAGCAAGGAAACCGCTTCAAAGGGCAGCACGAAGTCTCCGATTAGGAGGTCCGCCAGCCCGCCGCCGCTGACGCTCTCCACTTCGGAGGCGGTCAAGCCGGCGCCGGCCAACTCCGTTGCATCAGGGATTCCGACCGCCTGGGTCTGCGCGATTTGGCCTTTGTTTTCGAGTCCTGCTCCGGCCAACGTGGTCCAGTCGGTGGTAACTGCGGTGGCAATCATGGCCGCCAGCAACAGCGCTGAGACCAGGGCCGCCGGGATCTGCAGGCGGTTGGGCGCGTTGCCCTGCTGCACGTCCCGGGTCAACATCACGGCAAAAATGAAGAGCACGGCGATGGCGCCGACGTAGATCAGGATTTGCACTACGGCCAGGAACTCGGCGTTCATCAACACGAACAGGCCACCGACGGCGACGAACACCATGGCCAGCAGGAGGGCCGAGCGGAACAGGTCGCGGACCAGCATGACTCCCAGGGCGCCGGCGATGGCGGTCACCGAAAGGATCCAGAAGACCAGCTGCTCAAACCACATCTAGGCTTCGCCCTCGCCATTCTGGCCGTTGCCTTCGAGGCGCATTCCGGCCTTTTCGTGCTGGTGCCACCGCCATTGCTCGCGGCCTACTTCACGCCATCCTAAGGAGCGACTGGCGCCAGGACGGTAATCCATGCCCTCCAGTTGGGGGCGGAACCAGGTGCTGGGGTTTTTCTCGGCCTGTCGAAGGCGGTCGATGGTGATTATCAGGTCGGTCCGACGGTACTGGCCTTCCTCGAAGCCGCTGCCCATGAAAAGGGCATCGTAAGGGCAGGCTTCCACACACAGTCCGCAGAACATGCAACGCTGGAGTTCGATGTCAAAGACTTCCAGCCGGTACTTGTCGCCCTGGAGCGGCGCCGTCTCGCTGGGACTGGTGACAATTTTGATGATGCCCAGAGGGCAATACTTGGCGCACGACGCGCAGCCAGTGCAGCGCTCCTCGTACCAGGTGAACTCCTCGCCCCGGAACCTGGGGTGCTGCGTGATGCGCTGCTCCGGATATGAGGTGGTGAAGGGTTTACGCACCAGGTTGGATAGCGTAACCATCAAGCCTTTTGCCATTTCCAGTCCGTACACGTCGATCCTCCCCGGGCGTCAGTTCACTTCGATGGTAGGCACACCGCGCACCAACGGCTGGGAAGCAGGGGCGACCGGGGCGCCGGTGCGGACTTTTTCGCGTATCAATCGCCCGAAAAACGCGATGGAGACGGCGGCCAGTACGATGTTGATGCCGGCCATTATCCACAGGTCGGCGGTGGTCAAGACGCCGTTGGCATCGCGCAGGAAGAATACCTCCAATACCACCGCCGCCAGATTGATCATGCTCAAGGGCATCAGGAACTTCCAGCACACAGCCATGATCTGATCCAGGCGCAGGCGCGGGTAGGTGGAACGAATCCACACGAAAAGAAAGATGCCGATAAAGGTCTTGATGAGGAACCACAGCCAGCCCAACCAGTCGTCCACCGGGCCGGCCCAACCGGCGAGGAACAGCGTGGCAATCAGGCCGGACACCACCAGCACACCGCCGAACTCAGCCGCCTGTATCAGCGCGAATTTGATGCCGCTGTACTCGGTGTGGTAGCCAGCGATGATTTCCGACTCGGCTTCCGCCACGTCGAAGGGGGTGCGGTTCAGTTCGGCGGACATTCCGGCTACGAAGACGAAGAAGGCCAGCGGCTGCACCAAGAAGAAGGGGACCGCCTGGGCATGCACGATGTCGCCCAGAGACATGGAGCCGGCCACCAACACCACGCCCAGCAACGACAAGACCACCGGAACTTCGTAGCTGAGCAGCACGGCCACCGCACGGCCGGCCCCGAATAAAGCGTAGCGGTTGTTGGATGCCCACCCGGCGGTGAAAATGGCGATTGAGGTCAGCGAACTGACCGCCAGGACGAAGAGGACACCGACGTTCAGATCTACCAGGGCCACGTCCTTGGCGAAGGGCAACACAGCGGTTGCCAACAAGGCCGCAGCCACCATTATGACCGGGACGGCGGTGAAGGCCAGCCGGTCCGCGCCGTAGGGGATGATGTCTTCCTTGGTAATCAGCTTGGTCAAGTCGGCGATGGGCTGCAACGCGCCGAAGGGTCCCCAGCGGTTGGGGCCGATGCGGTTCTGGAATCGCCCCAGCAGTCGCCGCTCGCCCCAGCTGACTATGGCCGCGCCCAGCAGCACCGCGTTGATCAGAATAAGCATGATGACGAGGCCGGCCACAACGAAGGACAGCCAGCAGGGCAGGACGTGGGCTGCCACGCCATAAATAAAGGCAAACAGCGGGTTGCCGCCCAGGGCGCCATCGGGATTGAGGAGGCAGCCGTTCATCGGTCAACCTCGCCCATGTTGATGTCCACGCTACCCAGGGAAACGATCATATCGGCCAGTTTCCAGCCAATCAGCAAGTGCTCCGTAATGGTGAGATTAATCAGGGAAGGGGAACGGATTTTGCAGCGGTATGGCGACACCCCTCCGTCGCTGACCAGGAAGAAACCTAGTTCGCCCTTTGACGCTTCGACTCGACCGTAAGCCTCGGCGCCGGGTTCGGCGCGGAGCACCATGGGCAACTCGAGACGCACCGGGCCGGGTTCGATCTGGGCTACGCATTGGCGGACGATGCGCAGGCTTTGGTGGACTTCCTGCATACGCACCCAGAAGCGGTCGTAGTTGTCGCCATTGCGCCCGATGGGGACTTCGAACTCAACCTCGTCGTAGGCGTCGTAGGGCGCCATCTTGCGCCAATCCCAATTGATCCCGCTGGCCCGCAGCACCGGGCCGCTGACGGAGCAGTTGACGGCAACGTCCGCCGGGAGGGGACTGACGCCGCGAGTACGGGCCATGAGGATTTCGTTGTTGAGCAACAGGTTTTCCAGCTCCTCCAGCTCCGGCTCGAAATCCTGGAGGAATTGGTCCAGGGCCGGCCAGAAGTCGGCCGGTGCGTCGGCGAAAACTCCGCCGGGGCGCATATAGCTAACGGTGATTCGCGCTCCGCAGAGCATCTCAAACAAATCGAGGATACGCTCCCGGCTGCGGAAGGTGTACATCAGTGGGGTGCCGAAAGCGCCCAACTCCTGAATGAAGAAGCCCACCGCGATAAGGTGACTGGCAATGCGCTGGAGTTCGGCGGTCAGGGTGCGCAAGTACTTCCCCCGCCGAGGGGGTTCGATGCCCAGGAGCTGCTCGACGGCGAGGCAGTAGGCCTGGTTGTTGATCATGGAGGAGGTGTAATCCAGGCGGTCGGTGAGGGTCACGATCTGGACGTAGTTGCGCTCCTCGGCCAGTTTTTCGGTGCCCCGATGCAGGTAGCCCAGCACCGGCTCCACTTCCACGATGTCCTCACCGTCAAAGGTGATGCGCACCCGAAACACGCCGTGGGTGCTGGGGTGCTGCGGCCCCACGTTGACCGTCATCGGTTCGGTGCGGATGGTCATGGTTTGACGGCTCGGAGAATCCCGTTGTTACGGGTTTAGAGGAAGTCCTTGCGTAGGGGATGGCCGTCGAAGCCTTCCCATAGCATGATGCGTTTCATGTTGGGGTGGCCGTTGAAGCGCACGCCCATCAGGTCCCAGATTTCCCTTTCCTGGAAGTCGGCGCCTTTCCAGACTCCCACCACGGAGGCGGCGGCCGGTTCCGCACGGCCATAGATCCGGCTGCGAACAACCCCGGTGTGCAGTTTGGCAAAGGAGGTCAGATGATAGACGAGCTCGAAATACTCTACGAAGTCGATGGCGCTGATGGCGTTGAGGAACTTGAAGTCCAGATCCGGGTCGTCGCGCAACGCGGCGCCGGCGGACGCCAACGCGGAGGGTTCTACCCAAACTGCTGCTTCGTCCCAACTTACAACCGCGTTTGGCGCGGCTTCCTGCAAGCGCTGGGCCAACGTTTCGCCGGACAAGGCTGTAAGCGTCACGGCTTGAAACTCTCCGTGCCCAGGTTGCGGTATTTCTTTATTTTTTCGTGGAGTTCCATGATGCCGTACAGTAGGGCGTCGGGCCGGGGCGGGCAACCCGGCACGTACACATCGACCGGAATGACGTGGTCCACGCCGGGGACCACGCTGTAGGAACCGAAGTATGGGCCGCCGCTGGTGGCGCATACTCCCATGGAAATCACCCAGCGGGGTTCGGCCATCTGCTCGTAGATACGCTTGATAGGCGGGGCCATCTTCCATGTTACGGTGCCGGCGACGATCATCAGGTCGGCCTGTCGAGGAGAGGCGCGGAACACCTCCATCCCAAAGCGGGATATATCAAACCGGCCCATGGCAGTCGCCATCATTTCAAACGCGCAGCAGGCCAGACCGAAGGACACCGGCCACAGCGCGGACTTGCGGCTCCAGTTAACCAGCGCGTCCACGGAGGTGACCATCAGGTTCCGCTTCAGGTCGTCGGGCACTTCGATGGCCGGAACCTCAATGGGGGACTGGGACGCGGCGATGAGCTCGTTGACCATTTGCCCTTCCGAGCGGTCAATATCCCAGGTGCGGTTATGCAGAGGCCCGCCGACAGTAGGCAGGGTGAAGTGGGTCGATTCAACCATTGCGCCTATCCTTGCCATTCCAGGTCACGCTTGCGCCAGGCATAGGCCCAGGCAAGCAGCAGGATGCCCACGAACACCGCCATTTCAATCAATGCGAACAATTCCAGGGTCAGGAACTTGGTTGCCCACGGGTACAGAAACACCACTTCCACGTCGAATATGACGAACAGGATGGCGAACATATAGTAGCGGAACTGGAAGCGGTTCCAGGTGCCGCCGATGGTCTGCACGCCGCACTCGTAGGTGTCGTGTTTTACCGGGTCGGGCCGGGCCGGACGGATGCCGAACTTGGACAGGCTGAAAGAGGCCAGCAGCATACTGCACGGCACTACGATGGACAGCGCCAGGAAGATAGCGATGAGACCGTACTGGCCGAAATAGTCGTCAAGCATAGTAGCGGCGAGCCCGACAGACGTTGCGGAAGCGTCTGGGTGGATTGGCGGCGGCATTATAGCATAACTGCAATTAGACAGACATCCGCAATTTTTCATACGGCAGCGGTCAATCCGACGGTCTCTGCAAGAGCATTTGATCGCTTGCGTATCGGATGCTAACTAACTATAATATTAGTGAGTTACACCTATGAGGAGTCAAATTCAGCCATGGCTATAGATCGAGAACGGCGATACCGAGAAATGGCCGCCCGGGGCAAGTACCGGAGGCTGTACGAACATTTATCCAGTCTCAGCGTCTCCGATTGGGTTACTTCCTTCGCCGAAATCGAGTCGATAATCGGGTTCGACCTACCCGCTTCAGCCCGTCTGCACCGACCCTGGTGGGCTAATCAGAGCAGTGGCAACGGACACACCCAGACCATTGCCTGGAGCGTAGCCGGCTGGGAAACGGCCAATGTTGATATGGAGGCCGAAACGCTAATGTTCCGACGCAAACCGCGGACCACCCGTCAATTTAACCTTGATGATGTCTGGCCTGCTCGCAGCGTGGGCAAGTGGCCGGAAGGATTGAGCCTCAGGCGGGAAGACCTCTACGAAGACAGGATTTGATGCTACGATGTTTGTTGACACCAATGTCCTCGTGAACTCCCGGATTATCGAGGCCCAACACCACGACATCGCCCGGCCAGCGCTGGAACGTGCGCTCAACGACCCGGAGCCAACGCGCATCAGTCGTCAGATCATACGTGAGTACCTGTCCGTCGTCACCCGGCCTGTTTGGTCAATCCCTTTTACGCGGGATGATGCGCTCAACGATTTGAACTGGTTACTTAGCACGTTCGAGATACTCGAGGACGGCCCCCGTATAACTGAGGAGTTGGTAAAACTTTTCGGCGAGGTTCAGGTAGGCGGCCGACAAATTCACGATGCCAACATCGTCGCCACCATGCTAGCCTACGGTGAGCGTCGCCTGCTCACCTTCAACGTAGCGGATTTTCGTCGCTATGGCGACCGCATCGACTTGATAAGCAATTAGCGGGGTGATCGCCTTACCATGCCCTCCAACTCCAGCGACTGGACCAGCCATCACATCCACGCCAACGGCATCCGCCACCACTATCTGGAGTGGGGCGATGCGGGCAACCCGCCGCTGCTGATGCTTCACGCCACCGGCTTGTGCGCCTGGCCCTGGAAACCCATGGCGCGGGGGCTGGCCCAGCGTTACCGAGTGTTGGCTTTCGACCAGCGGGGACACGGGGACACTGACAAATCGGACAAGGGATACAGCTTTGAGTACGCCGGCGAGGATATTGCAGCCATCGTCGAGACTATGGAGTTGGAGCGGCCGCGAGTGGTGGGCCACTCGTCCGGCGGACTGGCGACCATTATCGCCGCCAATATCCGGCCGGATGTGTTTGGCCCGGTGGCGTTGGTGGAAACCCGGATCAGCAATGACGCGCCCACGACGGCTACCCAAGACCTCAATCGACGCGCTGAGCGCACCCGCATGAAGCGCTCGGTCTGGGAATCCCGCGAAGCGATGTTCGAAGCCTATCGAACCCGAGCCGCCTTCAAAGATTGGGAGGACGAACCATTTAAAGAATTCATCACTGGCGGCACCAAAATGCTGGCCGATGGTCGCGCGGAGTTGAAATGCCACCCGGAAACGGAAGCCACGTTTTACGGAATGCGCGACGATCTGACGGTTGAGAACTACCTGCGCGGATTGGCGGGCGAGTGGCTCCTGCTGTTAGCCGATTATCCCGGATGCCAGCGGTTGGACGATGCTGGCGTCAGGCAATTTCAGAAGTCGGTGGCCGGTTCGCGGGTGAAAGCGATGGGGAAAGGCAGCCACTTCCTGCCCATGGAATACCCGGAGGATGTGCTTGAGGCCGCGTTGTCCTGGTTTGACGCCTGCGGAGCGGAGACGTAATATCGCCCTTGTGCCGTTGTAAAAAACGTCGATGCGCGGACTGATATTGTGAACTCTCCTAACAACTCCTCCGGGCCGCTGGCCGGTTTGCGCGTGCTGGATCTATCCATCATCGTTGCCGGCGGCACCGCGTCGTCATTGATGGCCGACTTCGGGGCGGAAGTGGTCAAGGTGGAACGGCCCGGCGCCGGTGATCCATTGCGCAACTGGGGACCGTTCTACAACGGCGTTTCACTGTGGTGGAAAGTCCATTCGCGCAACAAGCAGTCCATCACGCTGAACATGGCCGACGCTCGGGGACAGCGATTGCTCAAGGACCTGGCAAGGCAGGCGGATGTGCTGATCGAGGGCTTCCGGCCCGGCACGTTGGAACGCTGGGGATTGGGGCCGGCGGATCTGCACAGCGCCGATGTGAACCCCGGATTGGTCATCCTGCGGTTCTCCGGGTTCGGGCAGACCGGGCCTTACAAAGACCGCCCCGGCTTCGGGACCATCGCCGAGTGCATGAGCGGGTACATCGGCATGACGGGGTTCCCGGACACTCCGCCGAACCTGCCGCCGGTGCCGCTGGCCGACGAGATTGCCGGGGTGTTCGGGGCGATGGCCGGGATGATGGCGATTTACCGGCGGGACGCTGACCGACGCGACGGTCAGCCCGGGGCCGGGCAGGTGGTTGACCTCAGCCTCTTCGAGCCGCTGTTTCGGCTCTGCATTCCTCATCTCACGATCTACGACCGTTTGGGAGAAATCAGGGAACGGGTGGGCAACGATTTCCCCGACGCCGCGCCGCGCAGCCTGTTTCGCACCGGCGATGAGCGTTGGCTGGGACTCTCCGCCACGTCGCAGAATACTTGGGAGGGACTGGCGCGGGCTATGGGCCTCGCAGACTTGCTGGACGATCCGCGTTTTACCAACAACGCGGCCCGTCTGCAACACAAAGACGCCCTCAACGAAATCTTGCAAGAGTGGCTGGGCGGTCGCCACACCGATGCGGTGATGGACGAGCTCATACCCGCCGGCGGCGTGGTTGGTCCTGTTTATAACAGCGCCGATATTATCGCCGATCCGCACTACCAATCGCGCGAAGACATCATCGAGATGGACGACCCTGAGCTGGGACATACCATAATGCTGGGGCTGGTGCCCAAATTCAGCGACACACCCGGCGAACTGCGGCACATGGGGCCCACGGTGGGCCAGCACAACGCCGCAATTTACGGCGGTTGGCTGGGCCTGAACAACAGCGACCTGGAAACCCTGGCGGCGGAGGGCGTGATTTAGTTATGTCCGTTCCGGTTCTCCTGGTGGCGACGCGAAACCCCGGCAAGATGCGCGAATACCGGGAGCTGCTTTCCGACTGGCCCGGGTCCCTGATTTCTCTGGACGACGCCGGCGTGGCGGATGAGGTTGAGGAGACCGGCGACACGTTTCGGGCCAACGCGCACCTCAAGGCCAGCGAGTACGCCCGGTTGTCGGGTTGCCTGACAATCTCGGACGATTCGGGGCTTGAGGTCCATGCGCTGGGCGGCGCGCCGGGAGTGTATTCGGCCCGCTACGGCGGCGACGCTTGCGCGTCAGACGGAGACCGGGTAGAACTGCTCCTTAGCAACCTCAAGGGCGTGCCCTGGGAGCGACGGATTGCCCGGTTCCGATGTTTCACCGCCATTGCTGGGCCCGGCGGTCAGGTGCTGTCCACTGTCGTCGGCTCGATTGCCGGGATGGTACAATACGAACCGAAGGGCGAGCACGGGTTCGGCTACGATCCGGTGTTCTACCTGCCGTCCTACTCCAAGACCATCGCGGAACTACCACTGGAAGACAAGAACCGCATCAGCCACCGCGCCGACGCGGCCCGGAAAGCCAGGCGATTCCTCAACCAACTGGGCGTCTCTCCGGTGAAAACCGGAAGCCAATAGAATTTTCTGGATTCCGGCACTCCAAAGGCGCATCCGCGACTTTCGCTGGAATGACGGGAAGAAAGCGGGAATGACGGGTTGACGATGTTATGATTACCGACTTATTTGGCCGTCCGCTGCGAGACTTGCGAATCTCGGTCACTGACCGTTGCAATTTTCGGTGCCCTTACTGTATGCCGGCCGAAATATTCGGCGAGGCGTATGAGTTCCTGCCCAAGGACGAGATACTGACTTTCGAGGAAATCGCTCGTCTGGCCGGATTATTCGTCACCGCCGGAGTGAATAAACTGCGCATCACCGGCGGGGAGCCGCTGCTGCGGGTTGATCTCCCCAACCTGATCAGCCAACTCTCGGAGATTCCCGGCGCTGACGATATTACCCTGACTACCAATGGCTATCTGCTGGCACAGCAGGCGAGCCAACTGGCGGAAGCCGGTCTGCACCGCATCACCGTCAGCCTGGATTCGCTGGACGACGCGGTGTTCAAGCAGATGAACGGGCGGGGTTTCGGCACGCGCCGGGTGCTGGACGGCATCAACCGGGCCGCCGCCGCCGGTTTGGCGCCGGTCAAAATCAACGCCGTAGTCCAGAAGGGCGTGAACGACCACACCATCGTGGACCTGGCGCGTCATTTCAAAGGCACCGGGCATATCGTCCGATTCATCGAATACATGGACGTGGGCAATCGCAACGGTTGGAAACTGGACCAGGTGGTGTCCGCCGCCGAAATCGTCGGCATGATCGACGCGGAGCTAGGCCTGGAGCCGGCAGAACCCAATTACGTTGGCGAGGTGGCGAATCGCTGGCGGTACCAGGACGGCGAGGGGGAGATCGGCGTGATCGCCTCGGTTACGCAACCCTTCTGCGCCGACTGCACGCGAGCCAGACTCGCCACGGACGGAAAAATATACACCTGTTTATTCGCCACGGATGGCGTTGACCTGCGCGGGCCGATGCGGGATGGGGCTGACGATGAGGAATTGGCCAGCATCATCGCGGGTATGTGGAGGGTGCGGCGGGACCGTTATTCCGAAGAACGGACCGAGAACACGGAATCGCAAGACAACGCCCGTCCGAAAGTCGAGATGTACCACATTGGCGGTTAGCGGGAGGCCCACATGACCACCGAAAACGCGAACAAACCGGCTGACCGCCTGACCCACCTGGCCGAGGACGGCAGCGCCCGCATGGTTGACGTGGGCTGGAAACCGGTTACCGACCGGTTCGCACAGGCCGGTGGTTACGTGGTGATGCAGCCGGAAACCCTGGCCCTCATTCGCGACGGGCTGATGAAGAAAGGGGACGTGCTCACTATCGCCCAGCTAGCCGGCATCATGGGGGCGAAACGGACGGCGGAATTGATCCCGCTGTGCCATCCGCTCCCTTTGAACAAAGTGGATGTGGAGTTGACGCTGGATGAACCGGAGAGCCGGATCTGCGTCACGGCCACGGCGACTACGTCGGGCAAGACCGGTGTGGAGATGGAAGCGTTAACTGCAGTGTCGGTGGCCGCGTTGACGGTTTACGATATGTGCAAGGCGGTGGATCGAGGGGTACGCATTGACGGAATCCGGCTGCAGCGCAAGACTGGCGGGCAGTCCGGCGACGTTGACCTCACCGACGGCTAACCGCCGCGATTGCCCAGTTCGGCCGTCAGGACCCGGATGGCTTCGGTGAGGTAAACCAGATATTCGCTGGTAGTCAGGTCGAGAGGCGTGAACTGCTCCACCTGGTCAACTTCCAGGACACCAACGATCCCCGGTATAGCGGTTACGTCCAGTTCGGCTATCGCGCCGTCGGGCGTGAGGACGACGCAACCCAGGTCGGGGTTGGGCGTCGGGATGGGATCAAGTTCTATCGCCTGGATAGTGGTCATGCCAAGGAAGGCCGGGAACGGATCCAATTGGCGGCACAGGAGGACGACCAAAGACTCCATTTGAACGGCGACATCCGCCAGCACGGTCTGGGGATCTTGAGCGTCGGAAGTAGCCATTACCCAATTGACAACCCAATGGTACGGCCCTTACCATATTCTTGAGCGCGGTAGCGTCGGCGTCTGGCCGTGGCCGTGCGGTGGGCGACGTAGCTCAGTGGCAGAGCGGGCGCTTCATAAGCGCTAGGTCGTTGGTTCGAATCCATCCGTCGCCACCATAATCACGTTTGAGCGCCAAATAAAGCCGGGTCATGCGACCCGGCTTTATACGTTGGCAGAGGGCGGGTTCTATTCCTCGCGTTGGCCGAATTCCTCGCCCAGCTCGCTGAGGAACTGTTCGATCTCGGGCGACAAGGCGACGGCGTCCGCCGAATCCTCGCCGCTCTCATCGGAAACCGGCGCCTCGGCTTCGTTGCTGTCGTAGTAATCTTCCATCTGGCGGATCAGACCTTGCAGGTCGGAATTGCGTTCGACCGCGGCGTTCAGCTCTCGATACTGCCTTTGACCACGGCGCGTCGGCGCCAGGTCCGCGGGAATCTCCGAGTACACTGATGAGAGCACTTCGATCATCCTGGCGGTGCCGTTGTAATCCTCGTCCAACTGGACGTATTGGGGCAGGTGAACCATGAAGTTGATGGCCTCAATCTCCATGCGCTCAATGCCGTCGGACACCAGGTTCATGATCGTGGTCGGCCCCTGGTAGGTGCTGCCCCGGAGCTTCAGGTTGGGGACGGGCCGGAGCTGGGGCACGGACCCCAAAGAGCCGGTGACCAGCAGAGGGCGGGTGTGGGGTACGGCGTCGTACATTGCCCCCAGACGGCAGTACCGTTTGACATTGAAGGACTCCACCACCTGCAGGATGGATTCCGTGTAAGTTTCGCTGTTGGCATGGGGTTCACGCAGGTGGAAGAAGAGGTAGTCCGGGCCGTTTTCGGTGGTGGCGTACCGGATGATGCTGTTGGGGATACGGACGCGCCGTTCGTTCTCCACCAGGCGCATACTGGGCCGGTAGCGGGTGAAATCGAAGAACTCGCCAGGCCGGTGCAGCCGGCCCAATTCTCTTGAGCCGAGATACCGTTCCAACCGATTGAGGGTGAGGGTACCCACGCTGCCCACGTCCACCCAGGGACGGATCATGGCGAACACATGGGGATCCCGCAACTCGGGTAAGGGTTCCTGCACTTCAAATGCGCCAATCATCATAGTGGCTTTATCTTGCCAGAGGCGGGCCGGATTTTCAAGAGATACAGAGTCCGCGACAAGCAGACGATTGCTTTGCAATCGTTAGACGGGATGCTTTCACTGCGTGATACCCTATCAGAGCAGCAATTGGACAGCGGGAGCAGTATTGCGAATGTTGATAAAGATAATAGGAGCGACTGCGGCAACCCTAGTCATAGCCGTCTCAATCGTGGCGGTGGGGATGTGGCGGGGATTCATTCCAGTGCCCGGCCCTTTGCTGGCACTGCTGGTCGGTGCCAAAGGCCCGGAGTATTCGGCGCGTTATTATCCGCCGGACACGCTGGCCTACGCCTGGGTCACCTTGACGCCCGAGGGCGGCCAGTTCGAGGATATGCGGGGCATTTGGGGTCGTTTCAACGACTACCCCGCCTTTCGAGACTTGATTGACCAGATGGAAGCGGATTTCACCGAAGAAACCCGCATCGACTTGGCGACGGAGGTGATGCCCTGGATTGGCCCCGAAATTTCGGCAGCCCTCCTCGACATTGACATTGACGCTGAGCGAGCAGAGCCCAAGCCTGCCGCCGCCGCCGTCATCGGTGTCCGCGATACGGATGCCGCCGCGACTTTCCTCATCAAGTGGCGGGAGTATTTGGCTGAGGAATATGACATCAATTTCAGCGCTGGTTCCCATCGCGGCTTTGACATCTGGGTTGACGAAAGCGCCTACCAAGCTTATGCGCTGACCGATCACTGGCTGGCGTACGCCACCGACCAAAATACGCTGACTGCAACGCTGGACCGGATCGAAGATGACAGCGGCGATTCACTGGCCGAAAGCGCCAACTTCATGGCGGCACGGGCGGCATTGCCGGAACGCCGTTTCTCCTCGTTTTACCTGAATTACCAACAGGGTCTGGAGCTGTTGGACGACTTCGTAGGCGGCGAATTCGGTCCAATAATGCCGGGCATGGCCGGCCCGGCGGCGCTCTCCGAACAGGCGCCGGACTGGGTAGCCGGCTCCACCGGCTGGGTGGAACGGGGGATTACGACGGAGGTGGTATCGCCCACCGTTACCGATTTTGGGCTGGAAACGGTCGAGCTGGAAGACCCGGCCAACCTGCTGCCTGTCGACACTCTGGGCTTTATGGCCGGAGCCTTTGACCCGGACGTTGACCACTGGCGGGCGGCATTGCGCGAATATGACTTTGCCGAGTTTCTGACCGAGCCCGGCCTGATTGACGAAATCAACAGTGGCGTGGCTGAAATGGCGGCCGGTAGTCCCCCAGAGCTGAAACCCGACGCAACACTGGCGGACGCGCTGGACTTGGGGTTTTGGCTGGTAAAAGATCTCACGGGAATTGATCTGGAAACGGATTTCTTTGATCATCTGTCGGGGCAGGCCATCCTGGCGGTGAGCGACTTTGACTTTAACGCCGTGGCAGACGACCCGACGGCCAACGCCATTGACGCTGTTGGGATGCTGTCCTATCGGGAGGTTGGCGAAGACAAGCTGGCCAGCACAATGGGAGAGGTTGCCGACCTGCTGGAAGAACACGCCGGCCTGACTGCCAACTCGGTTGACGTGGGCGCGGACGATGACGCTACGATCTTTGGCCTGGGATTCCTGGGTATGATGGCCGGCGGCAAGATTGGATACCAACCCGGCTATGTACTGCACGACGAATACCTTACCATCGGAACTACCGAAGATGCGCTGGCAACCATCGTGGCGCGGCAGAACGGCAATGGCGATAGCCTGTCTTCTGACGACGAATATCGGCGGGCCACTAACCATCTGGACAATGGTCAGCAGTTCCTGGCCTATGTTGACGTGCAAAGCATCATCGGGAACCTGGAAGCAGACGACCTGGACTTGGAGCGGGGCCAATACCGCATACTGGATGAGGGCCTGGGCGTGGCGGCGTTTAGCGCCGGCGCCGGCGAGGATTACAGTCGCGGTGTTGCCGTGCTGACGTTGTTCCCTGAGTAACCCCCCCACAACCAAAACACCAGTAGGGGCGAATAATTATTCGCCCCTACTGGTGTTCAAAGATCGCCAGTCTTCCTTCCAGGCCGGGATTTATTCGCCGCCGCCGATGGCGGGCAGAAAGTGCATTTCGCTGTCCTCGCTCACCCGCTCCAGCAGACCCAACTGGCTCACGTCGCCATCCACGATCACCGCCAGACCCGGCGTAATGTCATCGAGTTCTTCGTCGTAAAGCAGTTCTTTCATGCCCGGATGAATCCGCTCCAAGTTGTTGATTACCTGGCGCACGGTGGCACCGTCAACCTGCACTCGGTCCGGAGCGCCGGTGATGCGCTGCATCTGCGGGGGTATCCAAACGTCTGCCATTTCAGCCCCCTGTCAACTGTGGTAGTGGCGAATGATTATTCGCCCTTACGTGGCAACTAATTCCCGTTTTTCTCCCACAACGCTTCCAGGACGTTACCCGGGTTCATGGGCAGAACGGTCAGGCGGACGCCGATGGCGTCGTAGATGGCGTTGGCGATGGCGGCCATGGGAGGGACGATGGGCACTTCGCCCACACCACGCACGCCGTAGGGATGGTTGGGGTTGTCCACCTCGACAATGCAGGTGTCGATCATGGGCAGGTCCAGGCTCGTGGGCATGCGGTAATCGAGGAAACTGGAATTGAGCATATGGCCCTGATCGCTGATGTAGTATTCCTCGTTAAGGGCCCAGCCGATGCCCTGGACGGCGCCGCCCTGGATCTGTCCCTCCACGTAGGAGGGATGGATGGCCTTGCCGGCGTCCTGGACGGCGGTGTAGCGCACGACGTCCACCTTCCCGGTATCCTCGTCAACTTCCACGTCCACGACGTGGACGCCGATGCAGGGGCCGGCGCCGCCGGGGTTCACGCCGCCGCGCCCGACAATGGGGCCGCCGGTGGGGACCTGACGAGCCGCCAACTGCTGGAAGGTCATCCGCAATTGATCGTCGGCTCGGTGCCTGAGTTCGCCGTCCTCGTAGATCACGTCCTCCGGCTCCACTTCCCAGATGCGGGCGGCGCGGGCGATCATCTGCTGCTTCACGTCCTGGGCGGCGGTGTACGCGGCGAAGCCAGTTTTGAAGGTCACGCTGCTGCCGCCGGTGTTGGAGGTGAAACCGATGCTGTCGGTATCGCCAATCTGGGGATGCACGTCCTCGGCGGCGATGCCCAGGACCTCGGCGAATTGCTGGGACACCGAGGCGCGGGTGCCGCCAATGTCGGGGGAGCCTTCCGTCAATGTCACCGTGCCGTCCGGGTTGACCAGGGCGACGGCGGCAGACGGGCCGGTGTTATTGCCCCAGAAGCCGGAGGCGACTCCTCGTCCCACGCGCTTCCCGTCTTTGGCAGCCGTGTAATGGGGGTGAGACTTGGTTGCTTCCAAAGTCTCGACGTAGCCGACCTTGGGGGTCAGCGGGCCGGTGGGCCGGCGGGTGCCTTCCTTGGCGCTGTTCATCACGCGAAGGTCGATGGGGTCGATACCCAGCTTTTCGGCCAGTTCGTCCAACGCGACCTCTACACAGTAGGCTGCCGCCGGGGAACCAGGCGCGCGATAGGCCGCCGTCTTGGGACGGTTCACTACGATATCGTAGCCTTCGATGTAGGTGTTGGCGATGTCATAGGCGGCCAGCACGCAGTTGGCGGCGCCGGCCACCGGCGAACCGGGGAAGGCTCCGGCCTCGAAGACGAGGTGGACCTCAGCGGCGGTAATCTTTCCGTCGTTGGTCGCGCCGATTTTGCAGGAGATTTCCGTGCCCGAGGTGGGTCCGGTGGCCTCGAAGACCTCGGTGCGGTTCATTGCAACCTTGACGGGGGCGTGGGCCTTTTGGGCCAGCAGGGCGGCCAGAGGTTCCATATAAACGGCGAGTTTCGCGCCGAAGCCGCCTCCGATTTCCATGGGAATGGCCTTGACTTTGGAGACGGGGATGCCGACCAGTCGCGCCGTATGTTCGCGGACGGTGAAGTGACCCTGGCTGCTGGACCAAATGGTCAGGCTGCCGTCCTGGTGCCACATGGCCGTGCCGCTGTGGGGTTCAATGTAGCCCTGGTGGACGGCGGAAGTGGCAACGCTGCGCTCCACGACTATATCGGCTTCCCCGAACCCGGCGTCCAGATCGCCCATGCGGAACTCAAAACGGTTGGCAATATTAGTCCCGGTGGAGCCGTCATCGTCGTCCAGGATGCCGCCGGCCCGAGTGGCCGCGCTATTCAACGCCGCCAGACGCTCGTGGACCAGGGTGGCGCCCTCGGCCATGGCGTCGCGGGCGTGCATCACCGGGGGAAGAACCTCGTAGTCCACGTCGATGAGGGCAAGGGCTTCCTCCGCCACATGGGAGTTGATGGCGGCTACGGCGGCCAGGGCGTGGCCCTTGTAGAGCGCCTTGTGCTGGGCCATGATGTTGTTGCTCAGGAACTTGAAGTTGATCATCGCGCCTTCGGCAAGGTCGGAGGCCCGGCCGGTGGGTTCCACGATGTCGGCGCCGGTGATGACGGCGCGGACGCCGGGCATGGCCTCGGCCCTGCTGGTGTCGATGGACTTGATGCGCGCATGGGCGTGTGGGCTGCGGAGCACCTTCCCATACAGCATCCCCGGCAGGTTCAGGTCGGCGCTATAGCGGGCGATGCCGGTTACTTTGTCCGCGCCGTCATGACGCACCGGGCGAGTGCCGACAACCTTGTATTCCTTGTCGCTGGTCAGGACCATATTGGGGGTGTAGTCCGGCATTGGTTCTTCCTCCGGAAGTTATATGAGTGCAGGTTGAACGCGGGCGGATAACGCGGCAGCCCGGCGTCAGCGGTATGATAGCATAGCGGGCGAACCGCTGGGATGCGCGGCCCAGCGGCGGGCGTTAATCCTCGGTGAACGATGGCGGCGGGTTATGTTCTATGAGCACGCTGCGGTCGGCGGCGTCGATGGTAAGACGGTCGGCGTGGCCGGCTTCGGGGTCGTCCAGCATCGCCATTCCGAGAAGAGGAGGGGTATCCGACTCCAGAACCTCAACGTTGCGGATTTGGCCGTTCCAGAACACGTCGGCGTGGTAGGTTGGCCATTCTTCGACGCCGCCGCCGGCAATGGTGACATCGTGGAATTCACCAGTTGGGACGAGAGCGAGGAATTGCACGATAGCTGGCGGCAAAACCAGCTGGCCGTAATGGCCAGTATCAATCAGAAAATCTACTCGCAGGTCAACACCTGAATCGCCGGCGACGGTGAGAAAAACATGGGGTTCTCGATTTTCGTTTATCCTGCCTCTGGTCACCATGTCACGCACCATTCACGGCATCCCTAACGGCGATTTTCGCAGTCCAAGGTTTCACATCAGGGAAGCGCGTGTTCAGGCGACGGGCGGCAGCGTTTTCATCCAGGTCGATTTCATATTCACCGCTGACGATGTCAATGATTACGTACTGCCCCGGGTACTTGGCTTCCAATTCTCGGCGCATTTTCTCGTAAAGGATGGGGCCTTTGGTGAATACCTCGCCCCAGGGGATATCGTAGCCGGGCGCAATCGGGCGCGTCCGAATGTAGCCGGAGCGGGATGTTCGCCGCTCGGCGCCTTCTGTTTGCTTCTCAACCATTTCCGTCACCTCCAGCTTCAGTGCGTCTGCCCTGAGGCGTCGTTGAGGTCAGCATACCGCGCTGCCGGTTATTGGCGCAAACCGAACCGACGGGCCTATAATCGCCGGCAAAACAAAGCGCCGGAGCAGAGGACTGACATGGACACCATCATCATCAAGGGATGCTTGAACGGGAGCCGGGGGCGCGAGGACAACCCCAACGTTCCCTGGACGCCGGAGGAAGTGGCGCAGGAGGCGGTGCGTTGCTACGAGGCCGGCGCCTCCATTGTGCATATCCACGCCCGGACGCCGGACGGCGGCATCAGCTACGACCCCGCCTGGTACGCCCAGACCGACGCCATGATCCGGGCGCAGTGCGATTTGGCGCTGAACCACACCACCGCGCGGCACGCCCACGTGCCGGTGGAGGCGGTGACGCGCTATTTGTTGGAAACGCCGCAGCCGGTGGAAATGGTGTCGCTGAACCTGGGCTCCGGCACCCGGTGGGTGCTGGACGCGGATACCGGGCAACGGCGCACGGTGACCAGTCCCAACTCGTTTGAGGACATCGTGGCCACGTTGGACGCCTGCTACCAGCGGGGGACCTTTCCCGAACCGGCAGTGCATGACGTGGGCAACGTCAACGCCGCCATCACGCTGATGCGGGAAGGCTATATCAGGGATTCTCGATACTTCCTAGTAGAGCCTGGCGCCCATTGGGGCGATGGTCGGCTCAATATGGTCGGTTCGCCGCGCAACTATATGCTGATCGCCGACACCATTCGGGAACACTACCCCGAAGCTACCTGGCTGGCCCACAGCAGCATGGGGCAGACCTTCCCGTTGTGCGCCATCGCCATCGCCACCGGCGCGCACATCCGCGTAGGATTTGAGGACAGCCCCTTCCTGCCCAACAACCCGCAGCCCACGTCCAACGCGGAATATATCGAATGGGCGGTGACCATGGCCCGGCTGCACGGCCGCGAACCGGCCACGCCACAGCAGGCGCGAGACATGCTGGGATTGATACCGTTCCCGGAGGCGTAGCATCATGGGTCGGGAGCACGCCGACCCGATTGGGCTGGCAGTAGCAAGGGCCGCGCAGGAAGCGTCGCCCGACGCCACCGTAATCCTGTTCGGCTCGCGGGCCCGGGGTGACCACCGCCCCGACTCCGACGTGGACCTGCTGGTAATAGTGGACGAGGGGGTGAGCGCCGTGCGTTCACACGGCTACGGCGCCGCCTCGAACGCCGCGTTCCGCAAGCTCAAAGAGTGTCCTGGCAAGTTCGGCGTGGACGTAATACCCATTACACGCGAAAGTTTCGGTCACTGCCGGCGGGCCCGCAACCACATCGCCGCCCAGGCGCTGCGCGACGGGGTGATAATGAACGACGACGATTTCGATGACCTTATCGACGAATACGACGACGGCTATCCCGCCGACTGGCCGGACATCCGCCAGCGGCTGATCAACGCCCGGCGTTGGTTGGGCAGTCTGAACCACAACATTGACACTGGCCTGGACGACCAGGAATTGATTGGCTTCATCGCGCAGCAGGCGGGGGAGAACGCGCTGAAGGGCTGGATTTCTGCCATAGACTGCGAGTATCGGAATATCCATCGCATTCACGAGCTGGCCGACATTCTCGTTGACAACGTGGCGGAACACTCGTCGTCGGCTCGGGAGGAATTGGACGCGCTGGTGGAATTCGTAACCCTGCCACCGGAACAATTGGAAGGGCTGCGAGATCACGAGGCGCGGGACTGGCTCACCCAATACGCCGTCGATTACCGCTACGGCGGCGCGCAGCACCGGCTGGGCCCGGCCGGATACCTAGAGTTGCAGGAGCGTATTGACCGGGCGGTTAACGCTTTTGTGACTGAGGTATTCCGCATAACCGGGACTGGACCGGGGGACTTGCGAAACGGCGGGTAATCCGGCAATGGGAACATTGGAGAAAACTTGCACGGCAGTGTTAGCGCTGGCATTGCTGCTGGCGGCATTGGCGTGCTCAACATCGGAAGAAACCGACGCACGGGTAGCGGCAACGGTTGAAGCGGAACTGACCCGCGTCGTGGAGGAAGCAACACCGGACGTACAAGCCATGGTTGCGGCAGAACTGACCCGCGTTGCGCCGGAGTTGACGGCGACGCCTGAGCCTACGACTACCCCGACAATAGCCGACCTGGTGGCGCGGCTACGGCCCAGCCTGGCGCAGATCATCACTCCGGACGGTGCCGGCTCAGGCTTTGTGTACGACGCGAGCGGCTTGGTAGTCACCAACGCTCACGTCGTGGACAATCGTGACCGCGTGACGGTAGTTGTGATGGGCGAAGAGTACCGGGGCAAAGTGATCAACCGGAACGAAACGGCTGATTTGGCGGTGGTGCATCTGGACTCCGATGATGCTTTCGAGGCGGTCTCCCTGGGCAGCGCCGGACGGGTACCCACAGGAGAAGAAGTAACGGCTCTGGGATTTCCTCTGAGCGCCGTGCTTGGAGACGACTTCACGGTCACTACGGGAGTCATTTCAGCAAGGCGACAGTTTGAAGGTTACGAGTATTTTCAAACCGATGCCGCGCTGAACCCCGGCAACAGCGGCGGGCCGCTGCTGAACCGGGATGGTGATGTCATTGGGATCATCACTTTCGGCATAGCAGAAGCCGAGGGCGTGGCGTTTGCCCTATCGGTTGACGAACTCAATAGCCGGCTGGAAGCCTTGTCTCGTATCCCGCCAACCGCGACGCCGCAGCCTACGTTATCGCCATCCGAGCAGTTCAAACAGGTTAGTGCTGGAGGGTTGCATACTTGCGGGGTAAATGTTAATGGCAATGTAGTGTGCTGGGGCAATAATGAGTATCGGCTAGTGGATCCGCCAGCTGGGGAATTTAAACAAGTAAGCGCTGGCAATTATCACAGCTGCGGGGTCAGAACTGGCGGTAGTATTGTATGCTGGGGAGATGATGAATACAGACAATCATCTCCTCCTTCCGGTGCTTTCCGACAAGTTAGCGCAGGCAGTCTACATACGTGCGGACTAAAATCTGATAGTAGTGTCGTTTGTTGGGGAGAAAGCAGCGAAGAAAGACTCAACACCCCAATGGGAAATTTCAAGCAGATTAGCGCCGGCACTTCCCACACTTGTGGTCTAAAAACCGATGGGCGCATCGTCTGCTGGGGGTGGAATAAATCTGGACAGGCGACGCCCCCGCCAGGCGAATTTCGACAAATCAGTAGCGGGGAGAACTTCACCTGCGGAGTAAGATCTGATCACAGGATCGCCTGCTGGGGATCGAATCACAGGGACCAAGCTACTCCCCCAGCGGGTAATTTCCACCAAGTTAGCGCCGGGGGCCAAGCTCATACTTGCGGAATAAGAACCGACGGTCGGGTTATTTGCTGGGGATCTAACAGGCACGGACAAGTTAGGCCACCAGCCGGCACCTTTCAGCAGGTCACCGCCGGCGGCTTGCATACCTGTGGAGTGAAGAACGACCGTCAAGTCGTTTGCTGGGGGTATAACGGACGCGGGCAGGCCACGCCGCCGTAGGTATAGGCTTGGCGAGGACCAGAACGTTATACTTCACCGCGCAACCATGCATCGAGTTCGTCAAGTGGCCGCACTTGTTCCATGGGAACCTGATGATTGCGAACTGGGTCCTGGCCTGGCCGGCCTGTCAAGGTAGGCTCTATCCGTGCAATCTCGGCGGGTGTGTTCCATCCTGCGATATTAACGTTGCCCGTCTCTCTTTGCGCAAGGTCAGAATACGGTGTTGATGCGCACCAAATCACTATGTCCGCTTTAGCACGTACCTGCCGCATCTGCCTAACTGCAATGCATCTGCCAAAGGTCTGCCACCAATCTGAACTCCAAGTCTTGACCTCAATCCGGACGATTCGTGTGTCTCCCAAATTTAAGATAAGGTCCGCTTCATTCTTACGATTGAGGTCTCGGAACGCCTGATCGCAATGTATGCCCAAGTTTTCCGCCCACCGGGCACACGCCAATTCGCCGATTTTGCCCACAATGTGGGAATTGGGGGTGTTTTCATAATAGCCGTGACACTCTTTAAAGCGCAGGAATGATTCCACTCCCATTTGTGTAGCGTTCATGAGCATATTGGTATCTACCGGAATGTGTGCGGTCATGATTGCATTCTCCAAGAATGATTTCAGGCAACGCGCCATGATGCGCGCTAGGCGGCAATGAACTCCCTGAAGTTCACCGCCACGTTATCGCCCTTCGTCAGTGCCGCCGCGTACAAGTCCATATCTACGGTGACCAGTGGTCTTTCCTCGCTGATGGCCTCCAGCAAAGCTGAATCGGTCAGTCCTAACCTCTGGAACTCCGAGTTGGCGGATGCCAGTGCGCTGCTGACTACAATTTCTTCGCTCTCATCAATCAGGTAGTGCAGCCCGGCCATCAGCAGGGAGCGTTCCGGTTCGCCGTGTTGGGCGAGGAGGTTGGAAGCCTCGGTAAGTGTGTTAGGGGTTACGAGTACCTGGCTGGCCTCCTCGAGGATGACGAGCAGAAGCACGTAATCGTCTTCGGTGTAGTCGCTCAACCGTCGATGCTTGGCGATGATGCGTGTGTCAACACCACCGACGATGAGGAGTATCAGCAGGTTGGTGTCCAGAAAGTATCCGGCTATCCGCATCAGGATTTCAAGTCTGGTAGCAGTCGGTCGGTAAGGGCTACGACGCGGCCGGTGCCGTCGTCAATGCTGACCACTTTGTAAGCGCGCGGGGTTTTCAGTCCCATTTTAACGGCCATCGTATTCTGTTTGTCCCAAGGACGGGCAAAACCGAAAGTAATGCGCCACTGGTCAGTGTCAGTATCGTACACGACCTCCTCAAGTCCCAACTGGGAGATTTCCTCGCCAGCGAAAACGTCAGTTATGTAGTCTCGTGCAGTGTGAGTAGCTGCTTTTACGTCCATGGTGGGCCTCCATCTTGTCATCGAATAACCCAATCGTAAGCCACCACCGCTTTTCAATCAATCCGCCGCCCCCGCCAGTACTGCGGCGGGCGCCGGTATCCGCCGCCACCGTTGCCCCAATAGCCGGCCGCCGGCCCGGAGGGGCGGCGGGGGAATGCCTTGTACACCAGGGCGACGGCGACGCCCACCACGAAGCCGCCGATGTGGGCGAAGAAGGCGGTGCTCACCTGGTCGCTGACGCCGATGGAGAGGAGGCCCTGGATGGTTTGTAGGGCTATCCAGATCAGGAGCAGCCACATCGCTCGCAGCTCGATTACGGTTATCAGGATGTAGATGATGAGGGTGCGGATGCGGTTGTTCGGGTAGATGAGCAGGTAGGCGCCCATTACGCCGGAGATTGCGCCACTGGCGCCCACCAATGGGGTTTGCGAGGCTGGGTCGATGGCGAAGTGGGCCAGGGTGGCCAGGATGCCGGAGATGAGGTAGAAAATCAGGTAGCGAACGTGGCCGAAGGTGTCCTCGATGTTGTCGCCGAAAACCCACAGGAACAGCATATTGCCGATGAAGTGCATCAGCCCGCCGTGAATGAACATGGACGTCAGCATCGTCGCCCAGGTTGGTATGGGAGAGGCGATGCTGATGGCGGCGCCGCGTCCCAATCCGAGGCTCTCGAAAGCCTGCCCCGACGTCAGCTCCGCCGGTATGAAGCCGAACTTCAGGAAAAAGACGTAGATGCCGAGGCTGCTGCCACCGAAAAGGAAGCCGAACCCCCCGACGCCAATCTCGTAGAGAAAGACGAGGGTGTTCAGGCCGATGAGAACGGCGTTGACGTAGGGGAAAGTTCCCCGGGGCCGCCCGCCGTCGGATATGGGCAGCACGGCTAGGCGGTGGTCGCGGCGGTGATGTCTTCGGCGGCGTGGGCGATGATTTCCGCGGCGGTGCTCTGGGAGATGCGCCCGATGTTCAGCATCAGGTGGAACTTGGTGGGGTCGTTGGGGTTGACCCGGAAGAACTTGCGATAGAAGGTCAAGCGGGCGTTTTCCAGTTCCTCGGCGTAGGATCTGGCCTCGTCGGCCGTGAATAACTCCCGCTTGGCCATGGTGTCGATGCGAACGTCCATGGGGGCGAGGAGGCCCACGTGCACGACTCCCGGAGTATCCGCGAGTATCATGTTGCTGCCGCGCCCGATAATCACTACGTCACCGCCGCCGGCCAGTTCTTTGATCACCGAGGTGGTGGCCTCAATGAAAGCGCGGTCGTGTACGGTGGAGGCCGAAGCCGCGTCGGAGACGAGTTCGGTATAGGCCTCGGCCGGGAGCATTTCGATGCCGCGCCCGAAGTATGGTTCGGCGCCGGCGCCGGCCACCGCGGAGCGTTCCAGCACCGTCTGCATGAAGCGGGCGACCTTCTCGCGGAAGGGCACCACACGCTGCTCTTTCTCAATGAGCTGGCTCACGGGCGAACCGACCAGCCGGGCCGCCTCGGAGAAGATGTAACGGTCAACGTAGTTGAGGCCCATGTTCTGAGCGACGAGGTGGCCGATTTCCAGCGTACCGCTGCCGATGACGCCGTTGATGGTGATGACTGGCATAATGATGCCCCTCTGGATCTGGCCCCGTATCAAGTACGGGGTGACGTTCTTTCGCCGGAAAGACGAGATTAGGTGGGTAAGGCGTTTTTATCAGGCGTATTGTGCCAGCACCCGACTGCGGCGGCGGTGGTATTCATCGACCAGGAGGCCCATGGCAAAGGAATCGTACCAATTGCCGTCCTTGCGGTGGGTGCGGCGCAGATGACCCTCCAGAACGAACCCCAGGTGGCGGAACATCTGCAGGGCGTGTTCGTTGTACTCGGGAACATCCACCCAGACCCGGTGCAGTTCCAGGTTGTCGAAAGCCTCATCCAGCAGGGAAACCAGGGCTGCCGTGCCGTAATGATGGTGCCAGAGGTCCTTGCGGCCGATGAGAATGAAGAGTTGGGCTTCTTCCAGGGGCCACTCGACGAGCAATTGTCCCTCGCCGATATGGGCTTCGTCGGTGGAGTAGATGGAGTAGATACGCCGCTCATCCTGGTTGAAAACCTGATGCCATTCGGCGTCTTCGGCCTCTTGGATAGTTTCGGGGGAGTACCCGATGTGGAGGGCGTGACCGTCGGAGTCGTCGGTGCCGTACCACAGGGAACTGACTTCGGGATCGCGAAGCCAATCGCGCACTCGCGAAACGTCGTCTCGGGAAACCTCGTTAGTCAGGCTAACTTGGGGGAACATATTCCGGCCTCCTCAAACTGCAACGGCGGTTGATGTGGGGACGCCCGGTTGCGCTAGTTTATGTCACACGTTTTCGTCGATTATAGCACGGCAAAAATAGGTCGGGACGGGTTGCCAACCCGTCCCGACCCGTCAATGGGAACGCTTGTGACGATACGGTGGTCAGTCAGCCGGGGAGGCCGCCTCTTAGCCCAACCGGTCGTAGGCCCAATCCAACAGCTCCACCGTTTCCTCCCAACCGATGCAGGAGTCGGTGATGGAGACGCCGTACTCCAGTTCGGCGGGGTTCGGTCCGAGCTTCTGCGCGCCGGCGTTGATATTGCTCTCCAGCATCACACCGATCAGGTCCGGGTTGCCCTCCAGGCGTTGGGCCAGGACGTCGCGGAAGGCGATGTGCTGGCGGGTGTGGTCTTTGTTGGAGTTGCCGTGGCTGCAATCGATCAAGATGGGGGTCGGAGCGTCAGCCTTGCGCAGGGACTCGGCGGCGGCGGCGACGGAACGGGCGTCGAAGTTGGTGCCGCTGCGCCCGCCGCGCATGACCAAGTGGCAGTTGGGGTTTCCGCGAGTTTCGACAATGGAAGCCTGTCCATCATGGTCGATGCCGAGGAACGCTTGCGGCGTGCCGGCCGCGACGAGGGCGTCCACCGCGGTCTGAGGATCACCGTCGGTGCCATTCTTGAAGCCAACGGGCATGGACAGGCCGGACGCCATCTGGCGATGGATCTGGCTCTCGGTGGTACGCGCTCCGATGGCCGCCCAGGTGACCAGATCGGCCACGTACTGCGGCACGATGGGGTCCAGGAATTCGGTGGCGGAATAGAGGCCGGCTTCGGAGAGGTCCATCAGGATTTGGCGGGCGCGATGCAGACCGTCCTCGATCTGATAGGTGTCGTTCAGATTAGGGTCGTAGATCAGGCCCTTCCAGCCAACAGTGGTGCGGGGCTTCTCGAAATAAACCCGCATGACGATCATGATCCGGTCGCTGAGCCGGTCGGCAAGGGGCTTGAGCCGCTCGGCGTAGTCCAGAGCGCCGGACCGATCGTGTATGGAGCAAGGGCCCACGATGACGGCAAAGCGCTCGTCCTCGCCGTTGAGGACGGCCTCAAGCTGTCGCCGTCCCTCGAGGACGGTGGCTTCAGCGGTGGCGCTGAGGGGAATGCGCTCCTCCAGTTCCGACGGACGGATCAAGGCGTTGTTGCTCATTACGTTCACATCTTTTGCCGGTGAGATTGCCATCTTTTTCATCCTCCATTGTCGAAAGGTTCGCCGCTGGCGCCGGTGAGTTCAGGCTGTTTCCCAAAGAAAAGGACTTCAGCCTGCATCCGGCTGAAGTCCTGCCAAAGTGGTTGTCACCAAGTTTAACGGGTTTCCCACGCCGGATGCTCGCCTACCGGGCGGCGGTAAGCGTAAAACCAGAAGGGGCGGTAATAACCGTATGAGATTTGGCGGCAGGCGGTACTCATTGCACAGAAATCCTAACCCCGCACGAGGATATTGTCAACGGATACTGACAAATTACAGGGCTGTGCAAAACAGCAGGTCCGTCACTCCGGCGAAAGCCGGAGTCCAGAAAACGCTACTGGATTCCGGCTTTCGCCGGAATGACGTGTGTGAAGGCCCTCAACTGCATAAGTCCTTTTGAGATTCATCGGCCGGCGAGTTCGGCGACAACTCTGGCACCGCGCTCCGCCGCGCCATGGTCGGGGCCGTCGGCCAGTGCGCTGACGAGGGCACTTCCCACCGCGGCGGCATCGGCGCGTTTGCCTACTTCGAGGACGTGCTCCCGGCGCGATATGCCGAAACCGATGGTGATGGGAAGGTCGGTATGTTGTCGGACTCGGTCAACCAGATCGAAGCCGCGACCGGATACTTCAGAGCGAGCGCCGGTGATTCCCACCACGCTGGTGCAGTACACGAACCCACCTCCAATGCTCACCGACCGGGCGATGCTCTGGTCCGTACTCGTGGGCGCCAGCAGCGGTATCAGGTGAATGCCGTAGGGGGCGGTTTGGGCGACCAGGGCACCGGCCTCTACGCTGGGAAGATCAACGATGATGAGACCGTCCACGGTAGCGGCGGCGCAATCGGCGGCGAAACGTTGCAGGCCGTAGGACAGGAGAGGGTTGTAGTAGCCCATCAGGATCAAAGGGGTGTCGCCGACGTGAGGGCGCAGAGCTGCGGCCGTGTCCAGGCACTCCCTGGTGGTCACGCCGTTCTGCAACGCCACGTAGCTGGATTGCTGGATGACCGGACCTTCCCCGATGGGATCGCTGAAGGGAACGCCCAGCTCGATGACGTCGGCGCCGGCGTCAACCAGGCGTGGCACTACCTCCAAGGCGGCATCCGGATATGGATGGCCAACTGTGACGAAAGGAATCAGGCCAGGGCGATTTTCAGACTTGATGGACGCGAACTTGGCGGCGATGCGGTCGGTGGTGGTAGCAGGTTGGGTCGCCATGTAAAACCCCGATGTTGGTTGCGTTGTCGGACGATTTATCTTACCACTCGGTCGGGTCAGGAATTTTCTACAGCCTCAGCATTATCGTGAGCACTGCCACGAAATTTTGGGCGGCGTGGACTGCGATACACGGCCACAGTGAGCGAGTGTACCAATAGAGCGCTCCCAGCAGCAGACCGGTGACGAACACCGGCAGGAGCACTGCCGGCGAGAAATGCAATCCTGAAAACACGGCGGCCGAGACAACCAATCCCGGAACCGGTCCCCACCGGTTGACCAGACCGCGCTGGACGAAGCCGCGAAAGAAAATCTCCTCGGCGATGGGCGTCAAAACCGCCAGGGCCAAGACGCTCAGGATCGCGGCGGCTCCGGGCAGCAGCAGTTCGTCCGGCAACTCCGGGGGCAGCAGGAAAGTCCAATCCAGCGCGGTTGCCGCCGTCGTGTACAGTTGGGCGAACAACAGGCTGCCCGCGATGGCGCCGGCGGCGAAAAACGCCGTGCTGCGGTACGATAACCTGGGGCGCGTCAGGCCGACGGCGGCCAGTGGCGGCGGCCAGGTCCGCATCGCCAGCAGCCAGACCAGGAAGATCTGCGCACCGCCCAACAATGTCGCCGATACAACGGTTGCCACCGGCAGGGGAATCAGCAGGGCCAACGAGGCCACCAGCAGGGCCGTCGGGATCAGGGCGATAACGCCCAGGGCGACCGGCCCGAACCCCCAACTCGCTCGGCGGGCCTGGATGCACTGCGCCGGCGGTGAGTCGAGAACGGGGTCGCAGGCGGCGCAGGCAGTTGACTCGGACGGCAGCGTCTTGCCGCATTTGGTACAGTACGAAATCATGATGGAAAGCTTGCGAAATGGCCCGTGGGCGTTTTTCGCGTTAAGTATAGCCGCGTTCGCGCGGGTCATTTGCCAATGGTGCCGGGTTACGCCATAATGCAGCCGTCGCGCCGGGACGGTAAGAACCCTGCCTGGAGCGCGAGCGAGGAATTATGTCCACAGACAGGGAAACCCCGCTTTCCGAAACGGGGTTTTTGAGAGTGGCTGAAGCGGCCGGCCTGGATACTTCCGACACGGAAGCGATGGAGAATTTACGGCGGCGCGTGAACCTCATGCGGGAGGGTTTGTCCCGCCTCTATGAAATCGACGTTTCCGGCGCGGAATCGCCGTCGGCATTCGTGCCGGTTCGCCGGTAGCAGCCGGCCATTCCCAAGAGGTGATAATGGCGGGATCCGAACTCCACTATATGTCAGCCTGGGAACTGTCCGGGTTGATACGTGACCGGCAGGTTTCCCCGGTTGAAGTGATTAACGCCTGCCTGACGCGGATTGAATCTACCGAACCCGTGCTCAACTCGTTCATCACCGTTCTGGCAGAACCGGCGCGGGCGGCGGCCCGTCGCGCCGAGGAGGAGATTGGCCGGGGCAGCTATCGTGGCCCGCTGCACGGCATTCCGGTGGGCCTGAAGGACCTGTTCAACACAGCCGGCGTGCGCACCACGTCGGGTACGCGGCTCTACGACACCTACACTCCAACTGAAGACTGTACGGTAGCGACCCGTTTCAACCGGGCCGGAGCCATACTGCTGGGCAAGCTCAATATGCACCCGCTGGCCTTCGGCCCCACGGGGGAGAACGCCGATTACGGACACATGCACAACCCGTGGAACCCCGAGCGGATCACCGGCGGGTCCAGCGGGGGCAGCGGATCGGCGGCGGCGGCCGGGCAGTGCACCATCACCATGGGGAGCGACACCGGCGGCAGCGTGAGAATCCCGGCCGCCCTGTGCGGGATTGTTGGCCTGAAACCGACCTACGGGCGAGTGAGCCGGGCCGGGCTGACGCCGCTGTCGTGGTGTCTGGACCATCCGGGGCCGATGACGAGGACGGTGGAGGACGCAGCATTGGCGATGAATGCTATCGCCGGAGTTGACGCCAGGGATCACGCGACGGTTGACGTGCCGGCACCGGACTACACCACCGCCCTTACCGGAGACGTACGCGGCCTGCGCATCGGCATAGTCCGAGAATACTTTGAGACGGAGATCGACGCGGAAGTGGCCGAACTGACCCAACGCGCCATCGGCGTACTCGGTGAACTGGGCGCGGAGATCGTGGACGTCTCTCTGCCCCTGTACGAGTATGCACAGCCCATCAGCAACGCTATTCTCAGCGCGGAAGCCACTGCGGCCCACCGGGATCTGCTTCTGAGCGACGGGGACAAGTTGTATCCGCAGGTGCGAGAACGCCTGGAGGAGGGGCTGTTCATTTCGGCGGCGGAGTACCTCCGCGCGCAGCAGGCGCGACAGGTTTTCTGCGGACAGGTGGCCGAGCTGCTGGAGGGCGTTGACCTGCTGGCCGGCCCGGTGGAGCCGGTTACGGCGCCCGTGTTGTTGGAACGACGCATCGACATCGCGGGCCAGTCGTTGCCCGCGGTGCCGTCGTTGACCAAGTACACCCGGGTGTACAACATCACCGGGTCGCCGGCCATATCGGTGCCGTGCGGGTTTGCCTCCGATGGTTTGCCCGTGGGCTTGCACCTGGCCGGCCGCAACTTTGACGAACACACGGTGTTGCGGGCGGCTTACGCGTACCAGCAGGCTAACGATTGGCACACCAGGCGACCGCCGCTGTAGGCGTCGGCAAGCACTCCAAAGGTATCGGATATTTTCGTGGCTGACATCATCGCCGTCACCTTCGATCTCTGGCAAACGCTCATCCTGGACAACCGGGAGCTTGGGCTGAAACGCGCGCAAGTGCGGCTGGACGGCGCTCGCGATTTGCTGGCCGGGCAGGGGGCGGATTTCGACCCGGACCACATTCGGGAGGCGTACCGAGGCTGCTATCGAGCCTGCCGCGAGGTGCGCAATACCAACAAGGACGTGAGTTTTCGCACCCAAGTGGAGATTTTCATCAACCTGATTGAGGACGGGCTGGTGGCGCGTTTGCCCGAACCCACCATCGCCGAAATCGAGCGCATCTACGCCGAATCCTTTTTCGACTACCCGCCCCGTTTCCACGAAGCCACCCGTGACACTCTGGAGTCGGTTCACAATCTGGGACTCAGGATCGGCCTGATTTCCAACACCGGCATGACCCCGGGTTACACCTTCCGAGAGTTTCTGCGGAGGCACGACCTGCTGGGTTTCTTTGACACCCTGACTTTTTCCGATGAGGTTTTGCTGGCGAAACCGTCTGACGAAATTTTTATGATGACGATGAATTCGCTGGGTTCAACACCGCAAGGGACCATCCACGTCGGCGACCACGTGGCTAACGACGTGGTTGGAGCGAACCGAGTGGGGATGAAATCAATCTGGATTCGCGGGTTTTACGAACCGGAAGATCCAGACGATCCCGACAGCCAGGCGGATGCGGCGGTGGATGATCTTTCCGGCGTCGCCGGCGCCGTGCGGCAGTTGGCCAACCGCTGACGCCAGTATCGGGAACGAGATTGCCGCCCCCGTATCGAGTACGGGGTCGCAATGGCAGTGGGCGCGTCGGCACAAGGAGCACAGCTTTGTTCCAGGAACTCAGCGGTGGACCGCTACCCAATGGGCAGTATCCTGAAATCACTCTGGCGATCTTTCCCCACCTGCGGGAGTTTATGGTGGTGGACACCCGCGGCTTGACCGCGTCGGTAAGGATGCTCTCCACGGAAGACGTGTTCACCGATGACTACTACCGGACCGTGGAGAACGAATTCGCCGGCGTGCTGCGGGAAGGGGGCGAGAGGCCCTTTTTGCATCTGATGCACCTGCCCAATCAGGTTGACGACCTGGTGCGTGGCGTGGCGATGCACTACATCCTGGAGCGTCTGGGGGTTGACTTCCACGACGAGGAAAACCTGCCCGAAGTGGTGGTTTTCGTCATCTCCGGTCCGACGCTGGCCATTCCCTCCGAGCAGGTGGTGTCCGGTTTTTCGGATATGCTTGCCGGAAAGCTGGACCCCGTTGACGTTGAGCACTGGACCAGGGAACTAGGTCGGCTGATCGAATTGGAGACCAGGGCTTTCCCGGCCACCGGCGAGGCATTGGGTGAAACGATGACCGACGAATCGCTGGATCCCTACTACATCTGGCAAAACCGCAACTGAGGACGTTCACTTCATCATGGAACGGATCGCATTAACCTTCAGCAGCCGGGATAATAACGACGACTCGGACCTGATTGCGGTGGCCCAGGCAGCGGACCGGTTGGGCTACGAATCGTTCTGGACCGGCGAATCCTGGGGACGGGACGCCTTTACGGTGCTGACCATGCTGGCGTGCCATACCGAGCGCGTCGGCCTGGGCACGGGCATTGTAACCGTGTACAGCCGGACGCCGGGGTTGATCGCCCAGAGCATCGCCTCCCTGGACCAGATCAGCGGCGGTCGGGCGATCCTGGGTTTGGGAAGCAGCGGCCGCATCGTCATCGAAGACTGGCATGGGGTGAAGTTCGACCACCCGGTGGGCCGCACGGCGGAGTACATTGACATCATCAGGATGGCGCTGGCCGGCGACAGGGTTAATTACGAGGGCCGGTTTTATAACCTGAAACGCTTTCGCATGGGCGCCCGCCCGGTGCAGGAGCGCATTCCCATCTACGTTGCATCGCTGGGACGGAGGAATTTGGAGCTGACCGGACGCGCGGCTGACGGATGGCTTCCAATCTGGACGCACTGCGAGAAATTGCCGCTGGTGAAAGAACCGTTGACGAAGGCGGCGGATGCAGCCGGGCGTTCTGCTTCGGACATTACCACCGCGCCGCAAATCCTATGCTGCGCCAGCGACGACGAAGAAACCGTTGCGGAGGCAGTGAGGCAGGCGCGGGTGCACATGGCCTTTTACGTCGGCGGAATGGGCCAGTATTACTACGACCTGTTCTGCCGGTATGGTTATCAGGACGAATGCGACGCGCTGCGCCGGGCCTGGGGAGAGGGAGACCGGGGCAAAGCGGCGGAAGCCATCACCGACGAAATGGTGGACAACATCACCGTTATCGGAACGCCTGATGAATGCCGCGAGAAAATGGCCCGGTTTCGGAACAACGGGGTGGATATGCCTTTGGTGGCGTTCCCTCACGGCTCCGACCGCGAAACCATGCTGGGGACGCTGGAGTCGCTGGCTCCGAAGGACTGATCGACCGCCGTGAAGATCGGCCTCATTTCGGACACGCACTCTGCCGGCAGCGGATGGGACCTGCCCGCGGCGGTTCTAGACGCGCTGGGCGACTGCGACCTGCTGCTGCACTGCGGCGATCTGGAATGCATCGGGGTTTTGGACTGCCTGGAGCAGGCCGCGCCGGTACTGGCGGTGCGCGGATACGAAGACCCACGCGAGCCGGGTGAGCGCCTGGCCGACGTGTCGCGTATCGTAGAGGTTGGCGGAGCTCGTATCGGGATGGTCCATGACATCCAGTGGCCGCCGCCGGCCATCGCTACCACGCCGGACGGGACCGGGTTAGTTTATCCCGACACCGGGTTGCGCCAGTTATTGCAGCGAAAATTTGGCGGCGAGGTGGACGTGGTCGCCTTCGGCGACACCCACGAAGAGCTGGCGGAATGGCGCGAAGACGTGCTTTTCGTCAACCCGGGCAGTCCGACCTACCCCGGGCGTCGCCACGTCCCGGGTTCGTTGGGCACTGTCGGCATTTTGGAGATACGGGATGGGGCGATCAGTCCACACATCCTGGATCTGGCATCGAAATGATGGAAGGCTTGTTCATTGACACCTAAAAGGGCGTGTGCTAGTTTCGCAATGTTTGTCGGGATTTTTAACCGGAAAACGGAGAGGAGAGAATGGAATCAATAATTGTCGCCCTGGCGGCGGGGGTGATCGCCTTGGCGTTCGCGGCGTTGATGGCCTTCCGAGTTATCGGCGCGGACGCGGGCAATGCGCGCATGACCGAGATTGGCGACGCCATACGCAGCGGAGCGTCGGCCTTTCTGCGCCGGGAGTACATGTCCCTGCTGCCCTTCGTCATCGTGGTGGCGGTGGTCCTGGGCGTGCTCGACTACACGGTGTTCACCCACGGCCTGAGCGTGCCGGCCACGGCAATCTCATATCTGGTGGGCACCATCTGCTCCGGCCTGGCCGGGTTCGTGGGAATGAACGTGGCGGTTCGGGCCAACGTGCGAACCGCGGCCGCCGCCATGCGGGGCCTGAACCCCGCGCTGCGCGTGGCCTTCTCCAGCGGCACCGTGATGGGCGTGACCGTGGTGGGCATCGGCCTGCTCGGGGTGACGATACTCTACATCATCTTCCAGAACATCAGCGCGGTGGCCGGTTTCGGCTTCGGAGCCAGCTCCATCGCCCTGTTCGCCCGCGTGGGCGGAGGGATCTTCACCAAGGCCGCTGACGTTGGTTCCGACCTGGTGGGGAAGGTTGAAGCGGGCATTCCCGAAGACGACCCGCGCAACCCCGGCGTCATCGCCGACAATGTGGGCGACAACGTGGGCGACGTTGCCGGCATGGGGGCTGACCTGTTCGAGTCCTACGTGGGCAGCATCATTTCCGCCGTCGCGTTGGCCGCCGCGAGCACGACGGCCTTTGCCGTATTCGGCGATGACGCGGTTTTCCCGATGCTGCTGGCCGGCGCCGGCATCATCGCCGCCATCCTGGGAACCTTCGTGGTGCGGAGCGGCGAGCAGGCCGATTTCGAGCGGCTGCTCTGGGCGTTGCGGTACGGCATCTTTGCCGCCGGCGGTCTGCTGATTGTCTTCGCCGCCATTCTGACCATAACCCTCACCGGCAACTGGTGGTGGTTTGGCTGCGTGGTCGCCGGCCTGGTGGCAGGAACAATCATCGGCCTAGCCACCGAATACTATACGTCGTACAGCTACAAGCCGACCCAGCGGGTTTCGGAGTCCTCTCAGACCGGCGCGGCCACGGTGATAATCAGCGGCATCGCTACGGGGATGCTCAGCACTCTGATCCCCGTCATCTGCGTTTCGGTGGCCATCCTGCTGGCCTACTGGTTCGCCGGGTTCTACGGCGTCGCGTTGGCCGGCGTGGGGTTGCTGTCCACGCTGGGCATCACACTGGCGACCGACGCCTACGGGCCGGTGGCCGACAACGCCGGCGGCATCGCCGAGCAGGCGGAACTGGAGCCCCAGGTCCGCGAACGCACCGACGCCCTGGACGCCCTGGGGAACACCACCGCCGCCACCGGCAAGGGGTTCGCCATAGGCTCGGCCGCGCTGACGGCGCTGGCGCTGCTGGCGGCGTATTCGGTGAGCGCCGGGCTTATTACTCTGGGATCCGATGGCCGGTTGGCGGCCGGCGGCTCAGGCATCAACCTGCTGCAGCCGCAGATCCTCGTTGGGCTGGTGATCGGCGCGATGCTGCCGTTCATCTTCTCCGCCCTTACCATGCAGGCGGTGGGTCGCGCTGCGCAAGGCATCGTTGACGAAGTGCGCCGACAGTTCCGCGAGATCCCGGGGCTGATGGAAGGGAACGCGCGACCTGACTCGGCGCGGTGCGTTGACATCAGCACCAGAGGGGCGCTGCGGGAGATGATTCTCCCCGGCGTGATGGCGGTGATCGCCCCCATTGCCACCGGCTTCATCCTGGGTGAGGCCGCGCTGGGAGGACTGCTCATCGGTTCGGTATCGGCCGGGTTCATGCTGGCCATCATGATGGCCTCGGCCGGCGGCACCTGGGACAACGCCAAGAAGTACGTCGAGCTGGGCAACTACGGCGGCAAGGGTTCGGACGCTCACAAGGCAGCGGTGGAAGGCGACGTGGTGGGCGACCCGTTCAAGGACACCTCCGGCCCCAGCCTGAACATCCTGCTCAAGCTGATGGCGATAGTGTCCTTGGTGTTTGCCCCGGCATTCGTGGCGGCGCCAAATTTGATCAACCTGTAAAGGGCGGTACGCCGCTGAGATTCGGTAGGGGCGGGTTTGAAACCCGCCCCCACTTATTGATGTGATACATTGGCCGAGAATTCGAGACGGGGGATGACCACGATGACTACCAGCAACGGCAATCTATTTGACCTCAGCGGACGGGTGGCCCTGATAACCGGTGGCAACGGCGGGTTGGGTTTGGGGATGGCTCTGGGGCTGGCTAACGCCGGGGCGGACATCGCCGTTGCGGCTCGCAATCCGGAGAAAAATACTGCCGCTGTTGCCGCCATCGAAGCCACCGGACGGCGGGCCTTTGCCATCCCAACGGACGTCACCAGCGACTCGGATATTGACGATATGGTATCCAGAGCGTTGGGGTATTTTGGCCACGTGGACATTCTCGTCAACAACGCTGGCGCAACCGTGCGCAAAGCGCCCGAGGACATCACCGCCGCCGAGTGGGACAACGTGCTGGACGTGAACCTGCGGGCCGCTTTCCTATCGTGCCGGGCGGTCTATCCGCACTTCAAATCCCAGGGCGGCGGCAAGATCATCAGCATCGGCAGTATGTTCAGCATCTTCGGCGGCGGAGGCAGCGGGGTGCCCTATTCGTCCAGCAAGGGCGGCATCGTGCAGCTGGCCAAGAGCTTCGCTGTGGCCTGGGCGGGGGACAACATCCAGTCCAACGCCATTCTACCGGGCTGGTTCATGACTGAACTGACCCAAGCGATACCCGAAACCCAGCCGGAACGGTACGACCTGATCAACCGACGCATCCCCATGGGACGGTGGGGTGATGCCGAGGAGTTGCAGGGTGCAGCGGTGTTCCTGGCCAGTCGCGCGTCGGACTACGTGACCGGGGCGGTGATTGCGGTGGACGGCGGTTATTCGGTGGCGTGAATCATGCGGTGTAGGGGCGAATAATTATTCGCCCCTACGTTACGGGTTACAGCTGCTCCAACGCCTGCCGGGAGAGCATCATCTTGACCGGGCTGATGGGGCGGAAGGTGCGGGAGACGCGGACGTCGCCGGCCAGGCTGCACAAGGTGTAGGCGTCGTATGGAGCCATGCTCTTCTCATCAATCAGGAAGTCCACCATTTCGCGGACGGCCTGCTTCATGGCCGGGCCGAGGTCTTCGCCGTGGGACAGGACGACGTAGTGCTCCGGCGTGATAGCGCGGGGCCCGGAGATATTCATGCCCTTCTCCACCGTGACGCGGACGTGGGTGTCGGCGGAGCATTCGGCGCCGGTGCCGGCCACCGCGCCGTCACCGACCACGGCGTGGCAGTCGCCCATGGCCAGCAGGGCTCCGGGCACGAACACGGGCAAATAGAGGACGCTGCCTTCCACCAGTTCCTTCATGTCGATGTCGCCACCGTAGGGGCCGCTGTCGCTGGCGGTTTCCTGCGGATAGGTGGGCGTAGTGGCAACGAGGCCCAGGGACGGGTTCAGGGGCAAGCGGACGCCGCTGGGCAGCACCAGATCGGCGCCGTCGATGCTCATTACGGTGGGATAGCCCTCGGTGAACTCGGCTTCCAGAAAGCCCCGGCCGGGCATCACCATGTGAGCCGGGTTTTCCTTGGGGGTGATGCTGACGAATTCGATGCGTAGGACATCACCAGGCTCCGCGCCATTGACATAGATGGGGCCGGTGGCCGGACCCTTGAGGGATTTTTCCTGCAATACGCCCGGCTCGCGGATGCCCTCAAAGGCGTCCCAGGTTTCGACTATGAGGTCGTCGCCATCGTCAATGGTAACGGCGGGTTCGTTTTCGGGGTGGAGGAGGTAGATGCGGTGTTCGCGGGAGATGGTTTTCATTTTGGTCACTCCTTTGCGGGAGGTACAGCAACGGCGAGGTACCGGAACCTTTCGCCGCGTTTATCGCCCAATGCCGAGTAGTCATGCCATTTTAAGACATAAGAATGGGACAACGTGATCGGTTTCTCGCGCGACCGCTTTGTGCCATCGCTGGCATTGTCGCCCCAGCTCATCTCATTAAGCCCGATTCGCTGACCGTCAGGTATGTGAAATTCAGCGTCCACGACATCAGCCCGAGATTGTTGCTCCCAAAACAATGGGTCGTTTGTAAGCAAAACCGCAAGGCCACAATTCGCAGTCTCATAATCCATAACGACCCGTTCTATACGTTGAATGTCGTTTAGGAAATCGTAGCGCTTGATGTCGCGTGCGAGTTGATTCGCAAGCGAAAAACGCCCTCCCAAAACGGACCGCTCAAATTTACGTGTGCAATATTTCAGTTCGATTGCCGTTCCAACGCTTGGCAACCAGATGTCCAATGCCATCCGCTTGTCGTTATCTGGGAATGGCGGAAATTCAAGACGAGCCGGGCAACCATCTATGGTGGCACGAATTTCCCATGCCAGTTCGTGCTGGAAGTCAGCCTCGGAATGGAAAAGGGGGCGTCGTCTGGACAGACCGGACATCAAATCGTCAATATCGAGCATTGTTGCTCCCGACTAAAGGCGCTAGGGGTTGAGACTTGGCGAGCGGTCAGGGTTTGTAAATCCAGCCGCGTCGGTTGGCGAATTCTTTGAGCTGCAAGGCTACCGCACGGAATGGGTTTCTGCGTTCTGGGATGGCGTCGAATCTAATCAGGGCGTGGGCCACGTTTGTGGGTAACGGGTCCGGTACGATAGTAAGGCCCAAGTTTTCGCATTCCTCCGCTGTGACCGCCATAACGCCGCTGGCTTCGTTGCCCTGACCCACGAAATGCAGGTAGGCAGCCTCCGCTGAGATAAGGCGACTGTCGTAAGCGGAAAGGTTGGGGTCTCTGCGTCGGAAGGGGTTGAAATCGGCGGAAGTCGCTGTATCGGGCGAGTCAGGGTTGGGGTAAATCATCACATAGTAAAGATGCGGTCCAGTCATTCGCTGGCTCCGGCGACTTTCGCAAGATAGTTCGCCAGCCGAGTCCATCCGTCGGCTTCTGCCATGTCCAGGAAGACTTCACCGGAGTTTTGGGTGCGCGTATCGGCCCACACCAGTTCTCCCCGGCGGGTTTCGGGGGCAATCTCCAAGCTGATTTCAGCGTCGGGAAATGACCATTCGACGGAAACGAAGCCGTAGGTAGTCGGGCATATAATTGGCTCCGGGGCGTGAACCGGGTACATCTGTCGGAAAGCTTCCGACAGCCAGTTCAGGTAATCAACGTCAAAGGCTACCCCTTCGCCGTTACGCCAGCCGTCGGACAAGTAGCGCAAGCTAGCGATTTGTCGACTGGCTTTCAGCCCGGGGGTCTCAATAGTGGTCATGGGGCGACTCCTTGGATTGATTCCGTCAAAACCATCATAGCAGAGCCAGTTTAGACTGCTCGACGTTCACCGGGTTTACACTAACCGGGTCCAAATCCACCACGTTCACCGCTATCTTGCCCCTCGCGCTCGACGCTCCCATCGGCGAACCGGAGTAAAATGCCGTTACCCCGGCTTGGCTCACATCCTCGAATCGTTCCCAGTGGCCCAGGGCGATGTAGTCGCAAGCCGAGTCAGCGATCTCATGTGGACGGATCGGCGACGAGCGCTCTTCCGTGTCGTCGGGATAGTGGAAGTGGCCGTGGGCGATGGCGACGCGCCAATGTCCGTTGCGGTCGGTGGGGATGCCGGCCAGCGGGCGGAAAGCCGGGGTGTGGCTGTCCATGGCGCGGCCCCAGATGTCCAGGGTCAGGTGCGGGAAGGACAGGGTTTCGCCGCGGGTGCCGGTGATGATGTGCAGGTTTTCCGTCGCAGCCTCGAAGGGCGCTCGCCGGTACAGGCTGGCGGCATCGTAGAGGTCGTGGTTGCCGGGGAGGATGACGGCTGGCACTTGGGCGCGGGTCATCTCTGCGATGAAGAACTCCAGCACGGCGTCGGAGATACGGGCGTTGTCGAAGACATCTCCGGCAATTAGCAAGGCGTCGGCGTGGAACAGGTGGACACTGTCAACCACGGCGGACAGGGCGCGTTGCGCAGCGTCGGGATCCCAGTCGTCGCCCAGGTGGGTGTCCGAGGTGTGGATCAGGCGGATTCTACGGCGGTTTGCCATTGGGGTACGGTATCTCCAACTTGACGTCTGATGGCTTTCAGGAGCGCCGGCAGGTTCCAGCCCTTGGCGGCGGACACGAAGACACGGCCGCCCACTGCGGGCGAATCAGCAGCGGCGATGACGGACAGGTCGATTTGATCAAAGGTTTCAACGTCGGCCGGGTCGTCGGTGAGCAGGTCCATCTTGTTGATGACCAGCAGGCGGGGTTTGCCGCCCAGTTCCAGGTCATTGAGGGTTTGCTCCACCACCTCGGCCTGCTCCGGGGCTTTGGGGTGGGTTATGTCGATGACGTGGAGCAGCAGGTCGGCTTCGCTCAGTTCGGCCAGCGTGGCGCGAAAGGCGGCGACTACGGTGGGAGAGAGTTTCTGGATAAAGCCCACCGTGTCGCTGAGCAAAAGTTCGCCGCCGTCGGGCAGGTGAAGACGACGGGTTACCGGGTCGAGGGTGTTGAACAATTGGTCTTCGGCGGGAACGCCGGCGTTGCACAGGGCGTTGAACAGGGTGCTTTTGCCGGCGTTGGTGTAACCGACCAACGTGGCCATGGGAGTGGCTGATCGACGGCGGCGTTCGAGGTACTGGCTGCGCCGCTGGCGGACGTTATCCAACTCCGACTCGATTTTCTGGATGCGCCGCCGGATGATGCGCCGGTCGGTTTCAAGTTGGGTTTCACCGGGGCCACGGGTGCCGATGCCGCCGCCAAGACGCTCCAGGTGAGACCATTGTCCGATGAGACGGGGCAGCAGGTACTGGTGCTGGGCCAGTTCGACCTGCATCTGGCCTTCGCGGGTGCGGGCGTGGCGGCCGAACACGTCAAGAATGAGGGCGGTGCGGTCGATAACTTTGATCTGCAGGGCGGCCTCGAGATTACGCTGCTGGGTAGGCGTCAACTCGTCGTCGCATATCACCACGTCGGGGCGTTCTTCGGCGAGAACGTCCTGCAACTCCTGGAGCTTGCCCTTCCCAACGTAGGTGGGGGTGAGACGGTCGGCGCGCTGGGAGACGGTGGCGACGACCTCGGCGCCGGCAGAGCGGGTCAGATAGTCCAGTTCGACCAGCGTATCTTGCAGCCCCCAGAGCTGTTCGCCACGCTTTTTCTCTTCGACGGCCACCAAGACGGCCCGCTCGGTTTGCGGGCCGGTGGGTTTGGGTTGTCGGGATTTGGGCATACGGCCTGCTATCGTCTCCAGCGAATCCGGGTCTAGGCGCGCGGCGCGGGGATGGTCCAGTTTTCCAGGCGCTGACAACCTGTCTCCACCCGCTCGTCGGGAGTGGTTAGGGACAGGCGGATGTAGCCTTCGCCATACTGGCCGTAGGAGGAACCGGGGGTGACCACGATGTCGATCTCTTCCAGCAGGCGGGCGGCGAAATCGGCGGAGGTGAAACCTTCGGGAACGGGCGCCCAGATGTACAGACTGGCGCGGGGCGTTTCCACGTTCAGGCCCATGCGGGTCAATGCCTGGAGTACCCGGTCGCGGCGCCACTGGTAGATGGCGACGTTGTGGTCAATACAGTCCTGTGGGCCGGTCAGCGCCTCCATAGACATTTCCTGGATCGCCTGCGGGATGCCGGAGTCCAGGTTGGCCTTGATCTGGAACAGCGCTTTGATCATGTCGGCGTTGCCCACGGCCATGCCCATGCGCCATCCGGTCATGTTGTAGGTCTTGGACAGGGAGTGGAACTCCAGGCCGACCTCTTTGGCCCCATCAAGTTGCATCATGCTGCCGGCGCGGTAGCCATCGTAGCCGACTTCAGAGTAGGCGGCGTCGTGGAGCATGGCGATGTCGTGCTCCCGACAGTAACGCAGGGCCGATTCCAGGTCTTCCTGGGACGCGACGGCGCTGGTGGGATTGTTGGGGTAGTTGAGCCACATTACCTTGGCGGCGCGGGCCACGTCATCCGGTATGGCGTCGTACTCCGGGAGCCAGCCGTTGCGCTGGTAGAGGGGCATGACGTAGCTCTCGGCGCCGGCGAACATGGTGCCCACGGCGTACACCGGATAAGCAGGATCGGGGACCAGGGCGATGTCGCCGGGGTCCAGGAAGCAGAAGGCGGCGTGGCCGATGCCTTCTTTGGCGCCGATGAGGGGAAGCACCTCGGTGTCCGGGTCCAGGTCAACGTCGAAGCGCTGCTTGTACCATTGGGCGATGGCGCGGCGCATCTCCGGCAGGCCATCGGTCTCCGGGTAGCGATGGTTCGGCGGGTCCTGGGAGGCCGTGAGCAAACGGTCGATGATGGGCTGCGGCGTGGGAATGTCCGGGTCGCCGATGCCGAAGGTGACCACGTCGGCGCCGGCGGCACGCTTTTCGGCGATGATGCGGGAGATTTCGACGAAGGGGTAGGGGGCGAGTTTGCCGAGGCGTTGGGAGAAGGTGGGCATTTTTGCTCCTGGGGCTGCTAGGGGCCGGGATGGATCTCACCTTTAGTGATGGTGAGGAAATTGTACTCATCAATAAACTTGGCCAGGGTGTAGGGCGGTGTGATGTCCAACGTTGCCGACAGCTGAGCTGCTGGGTCTTCAATTTCGTGGTTGGCGAGGGCATCCTTGCGGATGGCTCTGGCGGCATCGGCCATTTTCCAGATGAACCGGGTGTAGCGAACGGCGGCGAACCCGTCATCTAGATCGTTCTTGGGGAAAAAGTGCTCGTGTGTCGCCAAATCCCATGGTAGGAACAGCGCCGGGTTCACGACACTGAGAATTTGCGACGCCAGCGCAAATTCAATGCCGTCGTCCGCCGTCAATCGATCAGCGGCCCGCGTTGACAACGCACTGTCCCAATCGCTCAAGCCATCCCCCTCAACATCATACAGCGTAGCGAAGGCCAGATGCCGCAGGGTGGCGACGGCATCCGGCACCGAGGTTAGCAGGACGGGCAGCAGCGTTTCGGTAGGCAAATCGGCGTTTATTTGATTTAGAAAGCTGAGCAGCCGCTTTATGGCAGATTCCGGGGCGCCGTTGAGCAAGGCATCGCGGAACTCGTCGGTATAAATCTGGCCATAGGCAGTATCGTATTTGCGCCCCTCTCCGTACTGCCGGTAGGCTTGCGCCGCCCATTCAATCTGGCGGTAGGTTGTGGGGCCGGTGGCGGTGTCCACCTCAAAGTACAATTCTCCGAAAAGGAGGTCGTTGGCACGGATGGACCAGCGCCGTTTGCGGTAGAAGTTGGCGATGATGACCTCATCGCCGCCGGGGAACTCGGCGACGACTTTCAGGCGGCCGCCCATGGCCTTGATGTATGCAGCGATTTGCGACACCGGTGCGTCATCGCATTCTTCAAAAGCGCGGACGCCGGCCTCGTCGGTATGTAGCTCCGCCGCATATTCGGACAGGGGAGCGTCCTCATGCTCCCGCATCATCCGCAGCGGCATCAGGGCGCAGGATTCGTCTGGAGGCATGGTGGCGTCGATCTCGGCCTCCAGCTCCGCCATGCGCTCCCAGTCTTCCGGGGTGAAGTGGGCGGTTAGTTCTTCAAATTTATGCAGCCCGCTCATTGGATTAACCCCTCCCTTTCCAAACGTGCGATATGCGCGTCATAGAGGTCATACGCCCTAGGTATGTTGCGAGGGTAAAAATCGCTGTCTCCGGTTTTGTCGCCGCCTAGCAGGACTATGGCCGCCATTCGCGGGTCAAATGCGTAGAGCGCGCGCAACGGACGCCCTTCGCATTGCGCCCTTAATTCGTGCATCTCTAACCCATTCCCGACACGAACTCGTTTTGAATATTTTCTCGACAGCGCGACGCCATAGACCCTGAGCCGGCCGATTCGGGAACCCAGGGCGCGCTGTTCCGGCAAGGTGAGGGTATGCCATCACTGGTTGAACTCATCAGTGAATTCAACCTCCCAAGGCATTGTGAATCCCTAAACCGCAACCGCGTCGCTTTGGCAGGCCATACCCCGCTCCAGCGTAAGCCAGTTGTATTCGTCGATGAACTTGGCGAGGCTGAACGGCGGTTCAATACCCAAGTCAGCAGACAGCACGCCGGCAGGGTCGTCCATACCGTGCTGGCTACGAGCGTCGGCGGTTATCGACAGGGCGGCCATGCGCATTATGGTGAGGAACTGAGCGTAGGTGGCGCCGTTGGGCGGGTCGTTGGGGAAGTAGGCGTTGCGTATCTGCGTGTTCCACATCACGAAGAGGGCCGGGTTCAACAGGGACAGAGTCAACGATGTTGATGACGGCCCGACGCCGTCTGCCGCTGCGATGCTGTCGTAGGCTCGCTCGATGATGTCCAGGGTGGCGCAGCGCAGGTCGTCGAATTCCAGCGCGGACCCAGATAACGGCTTGAGATGCGGGGCAGCCTGGGCGATAGCCAATGCTATGCCGGGAGCTTTGTCATAGGATACTCGGAAACCCCACTTGTTGACGAAACGCAGCAGCCGCTCCACGCTGTCGGCGCCCTGCTTTTCGAGGAGGGACTGGCGAAATTCAGACGTGTACAGGGGGATGTAGTCTGCGTCGTCGCTGGTCTCGCGGCGGAAGGTCGTCGCTGACCAGCGGATCTGCTCAAAAGTGGTCGGGCCGGTTACGTAGTTGCTCATTCTGTCCACACTCCGCTGAAAACTTCGGCTGCCGGGCCTTCGAGATAAACTTCGCCCTCGCCGTCCCATTCGATGTTTAGCGTACCGCCGGGCAGGTTAACCGCTACCCGGTCTCCGGTGTGCCCCAAAAGGCGCGCGGCCACGCCGATGGCACAGGCACCGGTCCCGCAGGCCATGGTCTCGCCGGAGCCGCGCTCCCAGACCCGAGCGTCCAGGTGGCCGTCGTCGCGCAGGTTCACGATTTCAAAGTTGACCCGGCGGGGGAAGATGGGATGCCGCTCCACCAACGGCCCGATATTGTGCAGGGGAAACTCCTCCACCGGTTGATCGATAAAGGTCACGGCGTGGGGGTTCCCCATGGACACGAAGGTGAGAAACAGGCGGAAGTCACCGGGATGGACGGCGTAGTTGAGAATGGGCCCTTGCCGGTTGCTAATGGCAGGGTCCAAATCAACAGGGATATCCGCCGGCACCAGGTGCGGAGCTCCCATGCTCACCCGCGCGGCATGGACTGCGGCGCCATCGTAATGGGGCACCACCGTGCGCACGCCGGCCAGGGTGTCCACTGTGACCTGCTGGGCTGATGGCGATACGATCCCCCGCTCGATAGCGTATTTGGCGAAGCAGCGTATGCCGTTGCCACACATTTCTCCTTCGGAACCGTCGGAATTGAACATCCGCATCTGGAGATCCGCTACATCGGAATCCATCACCAGGATCAGACCATCGCCGCCGACGCCGAAATGCCGGTCGCTGATGGCTCGGGACAGGCTACCCCAATCACGGTCGGGCATCGTTCGGGCGTCGATATACACGTAATCGTTGCCAGCGCCGTGCATTTTGGTGAATTCCATCGCGGGACTCCTGCGCCGAATTGGCTCGTGGCCTATAGCCCGGAATTGTACCACACCCGTTTCAGGGCTCCAGAAAGCGCTCCACGCGGCGGGTGGCTTCCGCAATCGGCAGTTCGTGGGTGGCGTCCAGCCACTTGATGCGTCGGTCGGACGGCTTGAACCACGTGTATTGGCGACGCACCAGACGGTGGGTTTGGGTCTTGGCGCGGGCGACGGCATCGGGCAGAGTCATTTCGCCGGCAAGATATTGTCCCAACTGAGTGTAGCCGACCCCGGACAACGGTCCACAGCCCAGCTCATAACCCGCAACCGCCAAGCGGCGGGCTTCGTCCAGCAGGCCTTGCGACATCATCATGTCGAATCTTTCGTCAACCCGCCGGTAAAGATCCGCACGTTCAGCGGTCAAGCCGATGATGAGAGCACGGTAGGGCGGCTCCGCGCTCCGTCGAGCGGCGCTTACCTGTTCTCCGGCGGAGTGAAGGATCTCCAGAGCGCGGATGATGCGGCGGGTGTTGTGCGGCCCGATGGAAACAGCGCGCTTGGGATCGACGGCGTTCAATTCGTTCCAGAGAGACCTCGTTCCGTCAGCGGAGGCACGTTGTTCGAGCCGAGCTCGAAAATCAGTGTCGGGCGGTATCTCGGGAACATCCCAACCTTCCAACACCGCCCATACGTACTGGCCCGTGCCGCCGCACAGGATGGGAAGTTGTCCTCGGGCGGAAATTTCCTCCACACATTCCCGGGCCAAGGGCAGATATTCCCCCAAGCTGAGCGGGGTATCGGGTTTGCGAATGTTGATGAGGTGGTGACGGGCGGCGCAAAGTTCGTCCGCAGTGGGCTTGGCGGTTCCGATGTCCATGCCGATATAAACCTGTCGGCTATCGGCGTTGACGATTTCGCCGCTAAAACTCTGGGCGAGTTGAATGGCCAGGGCGGTCTTGCCCACCGCAGTGGGGCCTACGACAGCGATAAGGGTGACGTGGGGCGACATACCCCGGCCTGGGGATGAACCTATTGTGGCGCGGCGAAGGCGGCGGCCACGGCTAGGAAGGACTCTGCATCCAAGCTGGCGCCACCCACCAGGGCGCCGTTGATGCTGGGAACGGCCGCGAAGTCGGCGGCGTTGCCCGGATTAACGCTGCCTCCGTAAAGCAAGGGTGTTGCGGCGGCAACGTCTGCGCCCAGGGACGCCGCGACGGTGGGCCGGATTGCGCCGCCCATTACCGCGTCAGCGATCTCCGGCGTGGCCGCGCGCCCGGTGCCGATGGCCCAGACGGGTTCGTAGGCAATCGCGAGTTTGCCCTGGGAGCTTTCCGGGTCCAGGTCGGTAAGGGCCGCCACCACCTGCCGGCGGATGACCTCGACAGCCTGGCCGGATTCGCGTTCATCCAACGTCTCACCGACGCAGACGATGGGACGCAAACCGTGGCGCAGGGCGGCGGCGGTTTTGCGGCCAACGGACTCGTCGGTTTCGCCAAAGAACTGGCGACGCTCGGAGTGTCCGATGATAACGTAGTCGCAGAGACCGATGAGCATGGGCGGCGCGATTTCGCCGGTGAAGGCTCCGCTGTCATCGGCGTGCATATTCTGGGCGGCCACGGCGACGCCACTACCGGCTACGGCGTCCCGCACGGCCGCCAGCGACACGAAGGGCGGCCCCAGGATCAGGCTGACTCCGCTCAACCCCGCAGCGCCGGCTGCGATTGCCGAAGCCAACGACACACCGGACGGGATGTCGGTGTTCATCTTCCAGTTGCCGGCGACGATGTTGGGAATGGCAGGCATAGACGGCTCCTTGCGTGACGAGCGCTGATCGGCCAGCGACGAATGGTTGTTCAGCCGCGTCAGTCTCCCTGGTCGGCTTTTGGCTTCTTCCGGTCGGCGGGCGTCTTGCCCTCGTTAGGTGGTTCCCATTGACGGACTTCACCAGATGGCGTTCGCGGTTTAGGGCGTCCGCCACCTCACCGCTTTTCCAGCAGAATCCGGTCCATGCGCTTCTCGTTCGGTTTACTCATTAGGATGGCACCTTCTCGCTGGCATGACGCCGTTTCTTATGCAACGGTCGCATGTTGTCAATGTCACCGCACGTCATAGTGTGTACACAAGGCGACCCATCGTATGTGAACGGCGCAATATCTTTGTCGCTTGGTCCACTGTCTCCCTTGAGGAGATTACACTTGCGGCAAAGCAACTGAAGGTTTTTCAGTACCGATTCGCCGCCACGGCTTCGAGGAACAATGTGATCAACCGTCAGGTCGTCTAACGAGTACATCACTTTGTCACATCGGTTGCAGACCAATCCCTGTTTGAAACCTAGCAATACTTTCCGCGACAGGTGTTTGCCGGACGTATTGACCCAGAGATCTAGCACACCGAGCGGAGCGCTGGAAGCGTTAATTTGGCCGACATACCGCTGGTCCATGGTTTCTACAAGGTCTCGGATGTCGGAGTAGTCTGTGCCTGCGGTTATGGAATTCGTGTACTCCTCAAGAGATTTTACTATCTCCCCGAGTTGCTTGGTTAAATTTTCCAATGTGGAATATATTTGTTTGTGTTGGTATCCTGCTCCATGCTTCGCCAAATCACTCAAATTCGGCCCTTCTCTTCTAGATAAACGCAAGGTTTCCTGCTTTGTGCCGCAATCCTTGCAGATTTCAACCGTAACGTATCCACCGTTATGGGATCGACGTGACTCAAGAGGCTCATAGTTGTGGATAACGCGGATCTCGTGCATGACTGATTGGAACATGGTGGACTCCATGACTCTGCAAACGCGCCGGGGTATCGTGGTTCCTAGTGATTAATTATAGCGTACCGCACGGCGATCTCAAGGATAATGTGCCAGGATATTGCCCCACCGCCCACCCTAGCCATACCGCCGCCCCGTCACCGACGGCTCCATGGCCAGGTTGCGCCGGACGGCCACCACCGTATCCCCGTCCAGGCCTAGGGCGGATGCCACGGCGTCGTCCAGTGCCCGCCGTACCGGGTCGGCGTCCATCTGCGGCAGGGGCAGCAGGATGTCCGCGGCGTGGGTATCGTAGGCGGCGGACAGTTGCGTTACCCCCGCCTCGCCGATGGAGTCGAAGTCCGGCACCGTAAGTTTCCGCTGGTCATCGATGGAAAAGCGCGGATAGGACGGCACCCTGTTTGTGCGATTTCCCAAGAGAGCCAGGATACCGACAGACGAGTTCAGGTACACGCAAACGGATTTTTCCATCATGTCCCTGAAGTTTTCGGTAGTGTCAAACGTGCAAGGTGTCCAAGAGGAACCTAAGGATGGTGTATCCAATCTTACGCAGTTCACCTTGACAGTATTAAGGCGCATCCGATTTGGCAACAATAACTTGCCTCTCTGTTGCCAATACCTTTCCGCCAGGTGCGCTCTCGGCGGCTTGGCGACAATGTGCGTATCCCACTCAGCAGCCATGGATTGCGTCACTTCCGTGTCGTGCTGCCACAGCGCAACCCTGCCCTCGGCGTCGGGCATCGCCGACCGGGTAAAGGCGTCCCGTATCCGCTGGCCGGCCGGCCCGATGTTGGCGATGCTACCCAGCGTTACCGACCGGAACAGACCGCCGTCCCGCAGCTCGATGAATCTTTCGCACAGGTAAGGCGAAAGGAATTGCACCGCGCCCCAGTCTCCGGCGACGACGCGCGACTCCGGCCACTGCTGCACTGTGCCGTAGCCCTGGCCGGCGATGTTGTCGGTCTCGATGGCGGCCGCCATGCTGATTGCGTCGGCCGGTGTCGCCGGGTTTCTGGCCAGATTGACCACCCGCGTCGGAGGTTTCGGCCCGTTGACGGCCGGCCAGCGACGGCAGACTACCAGCATCTCGCCAATATCCGTGTTCTCGGAGAAGTAGATACGCTCCGGGTCGTGAGAGGTGATGATAGATTCTATATGAACCATTGGTGCTAGTTTGAGTTGATTTTGAAAATGCCACGAAGTTCCACTATGCTGTGAGTTGCTTACACTACAGCGGAGGAACCTCGTGAACATCGCCGATTTTATCACTGAACTGTACTGCCAGATAGATGACGCGCTGCCCGACGTTCCCCAGCACAGTCAGGCCATCCTCTCCCTCAGCGAACTGATTACCATCGGCGTGCTGCAAGCCATGAAGCAGGTTACGCAACGGGCCTTCTACCATTGGCTCAAAGACAACTATGGCCACCTCTTTCCCCAACTGCCCAGCCGCACCCGTCTGAACCGCCGGTTGCGGGCGCAACGGGACTGGACCGGCTACTTCCTGGCCGGGCCCACCGTCCTGGGGGTGGCCGACAGCTACGGAGTAGAATTGCGTCATCCCATACGCGAAGGGCGACGGGCTAACCAAATCGGCAAGAAAGGCAAGTCCAACCATCGCTGGATCGTGGGAGGTAAACTCTGCATCGTACAGAACCAGTGGGGCCTGATTACCGATTGGGACTGCGCCGGAGCCAATGTCCACGACCAGACCTTCCTGCCCTTGCTCGCTCAATACGACGGACAGATGATTGTGCTGGCCGACACCGGCTTTCACCGCGCCAAAGGCGACCCGGCCAACGTCAAGATCTGTCGTCGGGGACAGTGGAACGTGCGCATGGCGGTGGAGACCACTTTCGCCATGATGTCAGTGGTGTGGGGCAGTAAAGAAATGCGCCATCGGGCGTGGAATGGCTTTGAGGCCCACTTGGCTTACGCCATCGCCGCATTCGATATACTGACCCAATGGAATGGGTTGGAACCGGACGCCCAGGGACGCATCCATCGCTCCATCGCTCACTTCATCCTCTGACACTTACTAGCACCAATGGTTATGATAGTGGCCTGCAAGATACCTGCGAATTTCCAATCCTGACACATCCGTAGCCGCTACCAGTGGCAAAATTGCTGCCAATGCGCCAGATTCTGGTTTACAGATGTACTCTGCCAATACAAGAAACGCACCACTGTTGCCGGCCATGTAAGTTGGCTTGTTGGCGAACAGGGCCTTTTCCCGCTCCTTGATCTTGCGTTCGGTGGCAGCATCAAACTGGTCGTGGCGCAGGCTGTCGCGGGTGAAGGGCGGGTTCATAATCACCAGGTCGGCCGGCTCAGCGGCGGCCATGCCCTCGCCGGTATCCACCTGGGCCGCCGCCTGCGCTCCGCCCGGCCAGGGCATCAACATGGGCTGGCGGTCCAGGAACTCCAGGGAGCCGAGATGGGCTTCGCCGGCGTCGTCCACCCCCAGGAAGGTCCGCCCGATTTTCATGTTGCGGAACTGGGTCGTTGGAGACAGCAGGCCCAGGGTGGTCGCCGCCATGTGGGTCGCCGTGAGGTTCACGTCGTAGCCGGTGAAAACGTTTTCGATGAGGGCGCGGGCGATGGTTTCGTCAACGTCGGACTGCGGGGCCAGGTCGCGGATGCGCTCGGCGGCGGCCATCAGCAGCGTTCCCGTGCCGCAGGCCGGGTCGGTAATGCGCAGGTTGGCGATGGCTGCCGCGTCCTGCCAGTCGCAGGCATCTTCCCGCAAAGCCAGCGCCGCCAGCAGCGTCGCCGCGGCGGTGGTAGTGTAAAAGGAACCGTCGTAGCGGGCGGTATCCAGGACGGTATGAAAGATGCGGCCCAGCAGGTCGTGGCGCAGGCCGGCGATGTTCTGCACCACGGCCAGGGCGGCGTCGGCGGTGTCGCGCACCGCGTCGGCAAAGGCCGGGTCGGGCGGACAGGACTGCAAGGCGGCCCGCCCGGTTTCAAAGATGGGCTTGTAGTCCAGGGCGAGGATCAGGTTCCAGGCGTCGCGGAAAGCGGCGATGGGATCGTGGGCGTCCCGGCACAGGTGGGCCATGGCCGGCGGCCAGGGGCCGGTGAAATCTGCGGGCGGATGCTCGCGGCGGTCTGCATCCGGCCGCATATCGGCCAGATGGCTGTCCAGCCGGGAGTGGAACATCACGGCAGTGGCCAGCACCAGCAGGGCGCGCTTGGCGGCCCGGTTCCATTGGCCGCCTTCCCGCCCGGAGGTCTTGGCGGCGGGCAAGTCCAGCGTTTGCGCCAGCAACCGCTTTTGGGTGTCGTTGAGGCGGTTGACGGCGGCGTCCAGGCTGCCTGACAGCGCGGCGGCGGCGTAGTCGGGGTTGCCCAGCTGGGCTGGCGTGAGCCGGATCACCGAGGTCAGGCGGTCAAGATCACCGGAGGTCCAGTGCGGCGCAGCGTTCACGCCGTCGCGCACCATCCAGATGAATTGCGCGTCGGGCAGCGATTTTTCGGTGGTATGGTCAGGATAGCAGACCGCCACGGCGCCATGAGCGAGTTTTTGCATCAGGCGGGCGTCGGCGTCTCCGATGGCCTCCGCCCGTTTGGCGGGGGTCTGCCCGTGCTCGGCCTCCACGGCGATAACCGCCGGCCCGATACGCACCTCCACGTCCACGCGAAGGTTGCCGGGGTGCGTAACCTCGGGCCGGGCGTTCAGGCCGCGCTGGCGGAGCAGGCCGGCCAGCCAGACGTTTAACGTCTGTTCGTGTTCCCGGGGCGTCACGGGCCGAACTTGGCCAGTTTGCCGGAGTGGGACAGCGCCAGCAACATAATCGTTTCAGCTGGTATGCGCCCCAGCGAACCTTGCGCACAAGCCTTCTCGTTGAAGCCGTCCACTCCTTCGCCCAAGGTCAACTTGGAATGGAGCATGAATGGGACCGGGTGCCAGCTGTGAGACGCCATGATGGCGGGCGTGGCGTGGTCGCCGGCCACCATCAGCACGTCGGGTTGGAGGTCCAATATGCGCGGGATGTGAACGTCCAACTCCTCCAGCCGCTTTACTTTGCCGTCGAAATCACCATCCTCGCCGGCGGCGTCGGCCGGCTTGTAATGGATGAAGAAGAAATCGTGGTTGTCCCAGTTAGCCTGGAGGGTGTTCACCTCATCGCCGAAGGTCATGCCGGTGGGGATGATCTGCATATTGGCGACCGAGGCCAGGCCGCGATACATGGGGTAGGCGGCGATGGCAGCGGGGTTGAGGTGATAGACCTGGCCGAAGTCGGGCAGGTTGGGCAGTTGCGCCCAGCCGCGCAGCAAAACCATGTTGGCCGGCTGTTCTTCGGAGAGGAGGCGGCCCGCCTCGGTGACAAATTTTTGCACGATGTCAGCGGTGCGCGCTGCTTCCGGAACCAATGCGCCAGCAGGACGGGGAGCCACGCCCTCGCGCTGCGGGTCCGTCTCTTCAATAGCCTCGGAAAGGCCCTCGCCGCGCAGCCGCAGCACGAAGCGGTAATCCTGCACCGGTAACACGTCCACCTGCACGCCGGGGATTTCGATGCGGTCCAGACGCTCACACAAAGGAGCGCTCAACTCGGTGGCGATGCGTCCGGCTCGGCGGTCGGTGAGCAGTCCGTCGTCGTCCACGGTGCAGAAATTGCCCCGGGCGGCCACGTCGCCGGGTAGCAATTCGAGGCCGATACCCAGACCCTCCAACACCCCTCTGCCGATGAAGTACTTCAGGGGGTTGTAGCCGAACAACGCCAGATGGCCCGGCCCGCTACCGGGAGCGATGCCAACCTCGACCGGCGTGGTCAAACCGCAGGCGCTGCGTTGGGCTAGGGCGTCCAGGTTGGGGATGTGGGCGGTTTCCAGTTCCGACTTGCGCGTGTCGGGATGGGGCAACCCGCCCAGTCCGTCGGCCACCAGCATGACAATCTTGGATGGCGTGCTGGCGATGCTGTCTTGAATCTGTTCCAAGTCAATCATATTTGCTCCGATGACTGGCCCGATAGCGGTTGTTATTGCTACGGGCGCTGGATTCCGGCCCCGTATCAAGTACGGGGTGACGTTCTTTCGCTGGAATGAATGACGGAATGGGGTCAAGCGTCGGGGATGGCGGCGATGCCGGGCAACGTGCGCCCCTCAAGGAACTCCAGGGATGCCCCGCCGCCGGTGGACACGTGGGTCATTTTCTCCATCAGCCCCAGGGCCTCGACTGCCTCCGCAGTGGAGCCGCCGCCGACTACAGTGGTCACTCCCGGGAGGCTGGCGATGCCATCAGCAACGTGCCGGGTGCCGGCGCTGAATCTCTCCATCTCGAACACGCCCATGGGGCCGTTCCACAGGATGGTCTTGCAGCCGGCCAACTCGCTAGCGTAAACGCGGGCGGTATCCGGGCCGATGTCCATGATGTACCAGCCATCCGGGATGTTATCTGAGGAAACGGTGTTGAAGGATGCGGGCTGGGGCGAGAATTCGTCGGCGGCAACCACGTCTGCGGGAAGATGGACGGTGACGCCGCCGGCGTCGGCCCGGCGCATCACATCCCGGGCGAAGTCCAGGCGATCTTCCTCAACGACGGACGCGCCCACCGGCTTGCCGGCCGCGGCGAGGAACGTCACCGCCATTCCGCCGCCAATGAACAGGTGATCCAGGCGTTCCAGCAGGTTTTCCAGAACCAGGATTTTGTCGCTGACCTTGGCTCCGCCCATCAGCGCGGCCAGGGGACGGTCCGGCTCCGCCAATGCCAAGCCCAGGGACTCGACCTCGCGCTGCGTGAGCAGGCCCATGGCCGTGGGCAGGTGCCGGGGTATCCCGACGGTTGAGGCGTGGGCACGATGGGCCACGGCAAAGGCATCCATGACGAAGCAGTCCGCGAGAGCGGCCAACTCGGCGGCAAAGGCCCGGAATGTTGAAGAATCCGGGTCGCTCTCCTCGCCCTCGTGGAAACGCAGGTTTTCCAGCAGGCATATATCACCGGCGGACATACCGGCGACGCGCTCGGTCACGGCTTCACCCACGCAGTCGCGGAGGGACGCTACCGGGCGGCCTAGGAGCACGGCCAGTCGGTCGCCCACCGGCTTCAAGCGCAATCCATCATCAACTTTGCCGCGGGGACGACCGAGGTGAGAACACAGCACCGTGCGGCACTGTCTTTCCACCAGGTATTGGATGGTGGGCAGTGTGGCGCGGAGGCGCTGGTCGTAATTGGCGATGGCCTCCACTCCCTGCTCGATGGGTACGTTGAAGTCAACACGCACCAAGACCGTCTTGCCCGCCACGTCCAGTTGGGAAAGGGTACGCTTGCTCATTTGATTACCCTCTGAAAGTCAGGATTGGGGCCGGCCAATAACCCATTCCGACGCCCATTGCAACGCTACCGGACGCTGCAATTTGCAGCCGTCCATCACAAGGGCCGCGTCGGCTTCGCGCAGCAGTTGCTCCGCCTTGTCCTCGGCGTACTGACGGGAGCCGGCATCATCCAGGATGGCGACAATGCGGGGCGGATCGTCGGGTTCGAGGACACGTTTCATGTAGATGCCGCCCAACTCCCGCTTCGCTGAGGTCGCGGAGTTTTGCAGCGCGTGGATAAGGGGCAGACTTTTCTTTTTGTTCAGGACGTTGGCCGGGGTGAACCCGTCGCCGCCGGCGCCCCACAGGTCGTCGATATCTTCCCGGATCTGCCGGGCCGTTCCCAGCAGCTCTCCCCACCGGCGCAGGGCTTCGGCGGTGGCCTCATCGCCGCCGACTGCCAACGCTCCCAACCCGGCAGAGCAACCAACCAGGGCCCCGGATTTACGTCCTACCATGTCAAGGTAATCGGGCTCTGACACCATCAGTTGGTCCTGGTAAGTCAGGTCCATGTATTGCCCTTCGCACAGCGTGAGACACGCTTGATCTAGACTGCGCAGGGCGGTCAACACAATGGAAGCCGGCGTTCCGGCCTCGGACAATCGCATCAATACGGCACGGGCCAGCGCGTGCAGACCGTCGCCGGCGTTGATGGCCTGGGACGGCCCCCAAACCCACCAGATGCTGGGACGGTCGGAAGATTGGCCGATCCGGCCGGCTTGAACGTCGTTGTGGACGAGCACGAAGTTGTACGCCAGCTCAACGGCAGCGGCGGCGGATACGGCCGGACCATAATCGCCGGATACGGCGTCGGCAGCGGCTAAAGCCAGGACGCCACAGTGGTGCAGCGGAGTCAGCGCCGATTCGGCCGGGTTGCCGCGCTCGTCCACCCAACCCAGATGATAACGAAGCAGGTCGTAGAGCATCCCCTGCCGGCCGTCAAATGCGTCGCGCAGTTCGGCGTCCACGACGGCGCGGTAGCGTTCGTATGTGTCGTTTGCCACGATGGGGTCCTCACTAACTGCGCGCTTCCATCATGTCAAGGAGGTCCAGTATTTCGCGATAGAGCAATGCTCCCTCCCGGAGCAGCGCGGTGCCTTCTGGGGACACGGATATAATAGTGCTGGCGGTTCCCTTCGGGGTCGGGCCGGATGCAATGATACCATCAACTCGCGGACCGATGATTGCCCGCAATTCATCCGCGTCGGTAATGTCCGGCTCGCCGCTGCGGTTGGCGCTGGTTCCAGTGATGGGACGACCCAGGGCTTCCGCCAACGCCAGAGGCGCCGGATGGTTGGGCATCCGCACCGCGATGGTGTCACGGCCGGCGGTGAGGCGGTCCGGGAGACCCGGCGCGGCAGGGAGCACCATGGTCAGGCTGCCGGGCCAGTATGCCTCGGCGAGCTTTTGGACCATGGGCAGCGCGGCGGCGGGAATAGCCGCCACCTGCGTCGCCTGCTCCCATCCGGACACCAGCACCGGCAGGGGCAGATCAGCCGGCCGGCCCTTGGCGACGTACACTCGCTCGACTGCGTCGGAATTGAGGGCGTCTGCCGCCAGGCCAAAGAGCGTGTCAGTGGGGATGGCGACTACGCCGCCGGCGGAGACAACCGCGGCGGCCTGGGCAATTTCGGTTTGGTAATCCATGCCGGAGACGATTGTACCATCAGGCTGAAGGTCGATGACGGTCCTCAACCTGCGTAAGGCTGATAGGCTGGGTTCCTTTTATTGGCCGACGCGGCCAGGGATTGGCTTACGTTCCGACGTTGCCACCGGCTCAGCGGCTTTTCGTACATGGCGTCAACGTGGGCGAGAGTCTGTTCGTTAGGCGAATCCACCACTCGAGCCGCTCCCGATTCTTTGAGCTCCTGCGACGTTATCTCCAGAACTGCGGCCGATGGGCGCTCGCCATTCTGAGTGCATTCGAGGTAACAGCGCCGCGCCGTGGTGCGAGCACCGTCGTTAAGCGAAAGGCATAGATGGCAGCCAATATCTTGCAATGCAAAGGCCGGGGACAAGACCCGGCCATCCTGAAAATTATTGGGGTGTACCTGGCGGTAGTAGGGGCCGTCGGTAGTTATGGTTGGATTGTCGTGAGGGCAGACCGAAGGCATTCCCACCCTTCCTCCGTGTCCAGGTTGAGTTCAGTGGCAGGTGCGGGGTCGGTTTGACCAGTGGGCCAGGGGTCGTACCAAGCTTTATGGTTCTCGGCGTCAATGGTCAGCGTATTGCACTCCGTGTCGGACTGCCACTCCATGATGAACAGCCCTTCGTCTGGGTCAAACCCGATGAAGGGTTGAGGAAGGTGATCGCCCCACCGGAGGGCCATTACTCGCTTCAACCATTGGGCTTGGCCGAGTCGTCGCTGGCACGACTCCTGTTCATGGGGGTCGTTCAACAACAGCTGGTCTATGCGTTCTGCCACCGGCGTTTTCGGCTGAATAAATTTACCGACGGATTCTCCCTGTAGAGGCTGGTTGTGACTCACTGAGGTCATTGCCATGCTCCCACGTCTAACGTTTGGTGATTTTCTGCTCAATGATTTGCTTCAGCTCTGGGATGTTGAGCACTTCGGTCACAAGCCATTCACGGTTTTGCTCGGCGTAAGTTCTTCGCTCGTCCAGAATCGCTCGGTAATCAATACCTAACAGCTCGCAAAATTCCTGACCTGTCCAGACTTCGGACGCGTCAACTCGATTTTTAAATCCGTTTGCGATAGCATTTTTGTCAGTCTGATTGAACGAACAGACTCTGATGCCAACAGAGTATTGGATGCGCCTTGCTATCTTTTGCATAAAGCTGTTTAACGCATCGATTTCTCCGTCTGTCTTTTTGGTGTCAAACACGTCACCGTCTTTCAGCTCCACGACATAACACTGTCGTGTACCATTCCTCTGGTCAAATACCAGATAATCAGGCTGCACACTGGCACCAACTGTTCGCGACTTCCTAATCACCTTCTTGTCTGCCAGGAACACACCTTCGAAAATGTTCGAAAGGGAAAGGAACCCGTCCAAGTCTGGTATTAGATTCTCGTTCTCTTTGGCGTGTTTTTGGATGATATTTTCCAATTCCGTTCCGGCTCTGATCGACGTCGCATGAATTTGGGACAACATAGCCCCGATATTGGGGTCGTCGAATAGGCGGGTGTAAGATCCATCCCTACGTCCGGGTTTGCTATCTCTAATTTTCGGCATTGCCTCACCTCTGTCTGCTTCTGGTACATTGATATCGCAACCCAAGAACTTGCGTTTTACCCATCTTGCAGCTTCCAGAACCGAATAGCTCCCCGCGGCTGGGTCCAATATAACATCTCCGGGGTCAGTGACCGCCTCAATTAGAGCCGCTTGTAAAAGCACCGGCTTAGTGTGGGCGTGCTGGTCGTCCGCTATTTCCACCCAAACGTCGGGAATGTTGTGCCGGTGCCAAACGCCTTTCGCACGTTTCGGCGGTTTTTGGGCGATCACCAAGTATTCAGCGTATCTCCGTGTGCGGTAGCCCATGCCCATTTTACCCTTGTTCCAAGTCACCAGGTCCACGATTTCCAGCCCAAATCGTGCAAGCCACGGCTTTACTCCGGTACAGATGTGGAACTTGTCCACCCACAGAAACAAGTGGCCCGACGGTCTCAGCGCCCTAGAAATGCCTTCGATGAATTTAGCGATGGTTTCCTCGCTCATCTGCGGCAACGCTGATCGCGCGCGGCCCCGACTGACCCCTTCGTTGCCATACTGCATCTTGTCCAATATGCCCCGGTACTGCGGGTCAAAAATGCAGAGGGGCACTGATGCCGGCTCCAGGGCGGCCAGCAAGTCAAGTCCATCGTACTGGTTGCGCTGGTTCAGCGGCAAGGGCCACTCGCGCACAATATGCTGGTCCGGGCGCGGTTCTCTGGTCGTCGCAAAAACCGTCATCGTCGCATCCTGGGGGCCGGTCGGCGTGCGTATTCTATCAAGGATGGCGGTACCGGGTAACGGCGTGCGGTGAACGCCTTCCCGCATTATGCTAATATTGTCGCCGCAACCGCATCGCTCCGGCGGGGATTTTATGAACAGCCCAGCGCAACCCGACGCCATTGTAGTCATAGACTTCGGCTCCCAATACACCCATCTGATTGCCCGCCGCGTCAGAGAGTTGCAGGTGTATTCGGAGATCATCTCGGCCACCGCCGATGCCGGGGCGATCTCCCATCTGAACGCCCGGGGCATCATCCTGTCCGGTGGCCCGGCCAGCGTGTACGATGCCCGGGCGCCGGTGATACCGGATTGGGTGCTGGAATGCGGCCTGCCGACGCTGGGTATTTGCTACGGGATGCAGGCCATGGTGCATCAGCTGGGGGGTGTTGTAACGCCTGGGAATGTGCGGGAGTACGGACACGCCGACTTTGCGATTGTTCAACAATCCGGAGGCGATGCTTCGGGCGCTCTACTGGCCGGCATCGAGGGCACGATCCCGGTTTGGATGAGCCACGGCGACCGAGTGGAACGGCTGCCGGAGGGCATGGCCGCGTTGGGGCGCACCGCCAACACCGAGTGCGCCGCCATTTCCGACGGCCAACGCTGGTACGGCCTCCAGTTCCATCCGGAAGTGCGGCACACCCCGGACGGCATGACCATACTGCGCAACTTCATCCGCGACATCTGCGGGTGTTCCGGCGCCTGGACGCCCGGTAATTTCGTGGTGGACACCGTGGAACGGGTGCGGGCGCAGGTGGGCGACGACCGCGTTATCTGCGGGTTGAGCGGCGGCGTGGATTCGTCGGTGGCGGCGGCGCTGCTGCACCGGGCGATAGGGCCCCAACTGACCTGCATACTCGTGAACAATGGTCTGCTGCGTCATGGGGAATCGGAGCAGGTGCAGGAAACCTTTCACAAAAACCTGGGCCTGGACCTGCGCTATGTTGACGCCTCGGACCGGTTCCTGAACGGTCTGGCCGGGGTGACGGATCCGGAGACCAAGCGCAAGACTATCGGCGGCGAGTTCATCCGCGTCTTTGAAGACGCCGCCGCCGAGATTGAAAACGTAAAGTGGCTGGCCCAGGGCACGCTTTATCCCGACGTTATTGAGAGCGAAACTCCGGAAAACCGGGCCTCAGCCCGCATCAAGACCCACCACAACGTAGGCGGACTGCCGGAGCGCATGGACTTCGGGCTGGTGGAGCCGCTGCGATACCTGTTCAAGGATGAGGTGCGAGCGGTGGGCTTGGAGTTGGGTCTGCCGGAGGAGATTATCTACCGTCAGCCCTTCCCCGGTCCCGGATTGGCCATTCGCATCATCGGGGAGGTGACGCCGGAGCGGGTGGAATTGCTGCGAAACTGCGACCGCGTCGTGCTGGAAGAGATAGCCGATGCCGGATTGTATCGGGATATCTGGCAGAGCTTTGCCGTACTCACCGACAACCGCACCGTTGGCGTTATGGGCGATTACCGCACCTACGGCTACGCCTGCGCCATTCGCGCCGTGAACTCCGAAGACGCCATGACCGCCGACTGGGTTCGTTTGCCTTACGACGTGCTGGCGCGCATCAGCAACCGGATCGTCAACGAGGTGGACGGAGTGAACCGGGTGGTCTATGACATTACCAGCAAACCGCCCGGCACCATTGAGTGGGAATAACCGTGGTTCGACAGGCTCACCACGAGCGGAGGATTGCCGCTCACCATGAGCGGGGCATTGAGGTAATTCGATGCGTGTCCTGATAGTGGGTTCCGGCGGGCGAGAACACGCGCTGGCATGGCGGCTGCAACGCTCGGATTCCGTCACTGAACTTTTGGCCGCGCCCGGCAACTCCGGCACGGCGGGTCTGGGAACGAACCTGCCCCTAGCCGACACCGACGTTGACGGGATTGTTGCGGCTGCCGCTGACCACGCCATAGACCTGGTGGTGATAGGCCCGGAGACGCCACTGGCCCTGGGGTTGGCCGACCGTCTCGCCGCTGTCGAGATCCCGGCATTCGGCCCGAGTCGAGCCGCGGCCCGACTGGAATCCAGCAAGAGCTTCGCCCGCAGCGTGCTGGACGCCGCCAGAGTGCCCGGCCCGAACTATCGCGTCTTCCAGACCATTTCCGGGGCGCTGAGTTATGTTGACTATCATGACCGCCCGGTGGTGGTGAAGGCCGATGGCCTGGCCGCCGGCAAGGGCGTCGCCATGTGCGCCACCCGAGAAGACGCCAAGATCGCCATCCGCGCATGCATGGAGGATCGAATATTCGGCACGTCGGGCGAGACCGTGGTCATCGAGGATTGGCTGCACGGGATCGAAGTGAGCGTATTCGGTTTCACCGACGGCGAGAATCTATCGGAGTTGGTGGCAGCGACCGATTACAAGCGCGTGGGCGAGGGTGACGTTGGACCCAATACCGGAGGAATGGGCAGCTTCGGGCCGCCTGACTTCTGGAACGCCGAGTTCGCCCACGAAATTCGCCAACGCTTCATGTTGCCCGTCATCAGGGAACTGGCGGAAAGGGGTTGCCCCTATCGCGGAGCCTTGTACTGCGGGTTGATGCTGACGCGGGAAGGTCCCCGCGTGTTGGAATTCAACTGTCGCTTCGGTGACCCGGAAACCCAGGTCATCATGCCCCGGTTGTTGAGCGACCCGGTGGAGGCGATGCTGGCCTGCGCCAACGGAAACCTGGATAATGCCGGCCCGGTGGAGTGGTCCGAACGCCCCGCAGTCGCCGTGGTGATGGTCTCCGGAGGATACCCGGGGCAGTACCAGACCGGGTACACCATAAACGGGCTGGATGACGACGCCGATGATCAGGATAGCTTGGTTTTCCACGCCGGCGCGCAACCGGCGGAGGACGACAGCGGCGGCGTGGTGACGGCCGGCGGCCGGGTGCTGGCGGTGGTGGGGCTGGGCGACCGCGTCGCTGAAGCGAGGGAACGGGCCTATCGCCGGGTGCAGAGTATCTCGTTCACTGACGCCTACTACCGGCGGGACATTGCCGCGACGCCGGTTGGCGAACCCGTCTCGGTGTAACAATCACCACTGCATATGATCGCCGCCCGCATCGCCGTTACAGAACCCGATTGGCCGGCTCTGGTGGAGGCATATCACGCCGCTGGGGCGTCAGGGGAATTGGACGCATTCCGCCGGCGTCGCTGGAGCCGGGCGGATGAGTGGCAAGCCTGGCTGGAGCAAGACGCGCTGCCTGAATTGACCGAAGATCAAGCCGTTATCCTGTACCGGGGCGCCGGCGGCCGGCAAGTTTCAAAGTTCCGCGCCAATCCAATTGAGGATATCCGCGAGACCGTGGATTTCTTGCTCTACGACGTCATCAAGTTGGAAAATCGTTTCGAAGAGTGCGCCGTCGCAACCGGCGGTTTCGGATTGAGCGGCGCTGGCAAAGAATGGCCTTCGTACCTGCTGGCCTTGCGCGATCCGACGTTGTTCGCTCCCTGGAGTCCTCACACTGAGCGGGCGCTGCGGCGGCTGGGAATGCTGCCGGCCGGGTTCAGCCAGGGACATCCCGGATTGTGCTACATCGATCTCCTGGACATCCTAGGCAATTTGGCTCGGAGGTTGCACGTTCCTGACTTTCGCACCGTCGATGAGTTCTGCTACTTTAACGGGCGCAATCGGAAACCCCGGGCGCGATAAAGTTGCGCCCGGCGATACCGGAGGAAGTACCAATGCCCTGGCTGGATGAGTTGAATCGACTGCGGGTGCGCGTGGACAACGAAGGTTATGGCCGCCGCATAACCGAAGTTGCGGAGCGGCGTACCCTGCTGGAGCGGTTCGCCGGTCGATTGGCAGTGGACGGATTGCTCAACCAGATGAATGACGTGCTGCTGGATGGCGGCGCCCGATTGATTATCAATCGTTCCTGGCATTATGAATTTGATGAGGAGGATCTGTCGGAAGAAGAGGATGTGGACGAAATCGTCTATGTTCTTTTCTGGCACGACGGTGAGCCGGTGGAAATTGAGGTGCGAGTCGGCATCGATGAAGACGATTCCGGGTACGTGGTTGTAGAAGACGAAGAGGTCGATGATGACGCAGAATCCATACAGTCCGCGCTCCTGGACGCGTTCCGGGACATTGCGGATATGGTGGAGGGTTGACCGTCGTTACCCAAAGCCCTAGTGGTGTATAGTGCGATGCGGACGCCCGGCAGCCGAAACGGGCAAGAGATTGAGAAAGGAGAACGATTTTGCCACTGGTAGGAGTAGTTATGGGCAGCGCTTCCGACGAGGAGGCCGTCCAACCGACCATTAACACGCTGGAATCCCTGGGCGTCGAATATGAGGTCCGGGTCATGTCTGCCCACCGCACGCCGGAGCGGGTCCACGAGTATGCCTCCACCGCCCGCGAACGCGGCCTTGAGGTGCTCATCGCCGCGGCCGGTGGTTCAGCAGCCCTGGGCGGCGCGCTGGCGGCCCAGACCACGTTGCCGGTGATCGGGATACCGTTGACTTCAAGCGAGCTCAACGGCTGGGATGCGTTGTTGTCAACGGCACAGATGCCCCCCGGCATCCCGGTGGCCGCCATGGCCGTGGGTGGTTGGGGAGCGCGCAACGCCGCCTACTACGCCGCCCAGATCCTGGCGATCAAGCACGACAACATCCGCCAGGCCGTCGAGCAATACCGGCAGTCTCTCCGTGAGCGATAATCCCGGCCCAGCTAGCCGCCGTCTGCCGGCGGTTCTGACCGATTTTGACGACACCGCTGCGGCTCAGAACGTAGCGGAGTTGTTGCTGCACCGGTTCGGCCATCCTTCCTGGACCGAGGTGCGCGATCGTTTTCGCGCCGGCGAACTGACGCTCAAAGAGTACCAGGAGATAACCTTCCTGCGGATGGACGCCAAGAAGGAAGCGATGCAGGCATACGTCCGGGAGAACGCTTGCTTCCGCCCTTATTTCGACGAGCTATGGCAATTCTGCTGGGAGAACGACTTCCCAATGTGCATTATCAGCCAGGGTTTGGATTTTTACATCCAGGCTTTGCTGGACGGCAGCGGTCACTCGGACGTGCCGGTCTATGCGGTGGTCACCCGGTTCGACGACAACGGGCGAGTCCAGGGATACCGCTACGACTTCCCGTATCCCGATGCGCCGGAGCTTGGCAACAGCAAGGCGTTGATCGTGCAACGGTTCCGGGAGCAGGGGCGACACGTCTTTTATATGGGAGACGGTCGATCCGATTTTGAGGCCGGCGAGGTCGCCGACACCGTTTTCGCCCACCGGCAGATGGCCGCCATGTGCGAGGACGCCGGCATCCCGTTCACGCTGTTCACCGATTTCGGCCCGGTGCTGGAAGCGGTCCGCGAGTATTCGCGCGGCGAAGGCTGACGACCCTTTGGGCTATGATAAAATTATCCGCGTGTTCATGACTCAGGGGAGGCGAAACCTTGATTGACCGCTACTCCAGGGCCGAGATGAAACGGGTCTGGTCTGACGAAAACAAGTACCGGATGTGGCTGGACGTGGAGCTGGCCGTATGCGAGGCTTGGACCGAAGCCGGCGTGGTCCCGCTAGAGGATATGGAGCGGCTGCGCGGCGCGGCTTACAACCATCAGCGGATGATGGAGATTTTCGAAACCACCCGCCACGACGTTACGGCGTTCCTGCGCTCCATCACGGAAACCCTTGGCCCGGAAGGGCGTTGGCTACACCTGGGCATGACCTCCTCCGACATGCTGGACACGGGCCAGGCGCTGCAACTGGTGGCTGCCGCCGACCTGCTACTCGGCGAGATTGACGCTGCCATCGCCGCCGTCAAGGAACAGGCCATCCGGCACAAGGACACCCTGATGATGGGGCGAACCCATGGGGTCCACGCCGAACCCATGACCTTCGGATTGAAACTTGCCCTGTGGTGGGACGAATTGCGCCGCCAGCGGGAACGCATGGAGGAGGCACGGGAGTCAGTTCGGGTGGGCAAAATCTCCGGCGCGGTGGGCACTCATGCCACCATTCCGCCGCACATCGAGGACCGGGTCTGCCACCACCTGGGACTGAAGGTGGAACCGGTGTCCAACCAGGTGGTGCAACGGGATCGCCACGCCCACTTCATCACGACTTGCGCTCTGGTTGCCGCCTCGTTGGAGAAGTTCGCCACCGAGATCCGGGGGATGCAGCGCACCGAGGTCCACGAAGTCGAGGAGCCTTTCGGCGCGGGACAGACCGGCTCGTCCTCCATGCCCCACAAGCGCAACCCGGAGCTTACGGAACGCATCTGCGGCCTGGCGCGCACTATCCGGGGCAACGCCGTGCCCGCCCTGGAAAACGTGGCCCTGTGGGGGGAACGGGACATCAGCCATTCTTCGTCCGAGCGCATCATCCTGCCCGATACCTGCCTGATGCTGGACTACATCCTGAGCATCTTCACCCACGTGGTGAGCGGCTGGCGGGTGGACGCGGACCGGATGTGGCAAAACCTCGAGAGCAGCCGGGGGTTGATTTTCAGCCAACGGGTGCTGCTGGCGCTGGTTGAAGAGAAAGGTCTGTCGCGGGAGGAGGCTTACGACATCGTCCAGCGCAACGCCATGCGCGCCTGGGACGACGCCCAAGACTTCCGGCACCTGCTCAAATCGGACCCGCAGGCTGCGGAACATCTCAACGCCGATGAGATGGAAGCCCTTTTCGATTACGGCTACTACACCCGCTACGTGGACGATAATTTTCAACGAATCGGGCTGCTGCCGGCCCCGGCACTGGTGTGAACAGGATCTGCAAAACCTCGACCAACATCAGCATCGTCATTCCGGCGAAAGCCGGAATCCAGAAAACGCCGCTGTACTTCGGCTTTCGCCGGAGTGACGATTGGGAAGGAAATCTGAATTGCCATGATTATCGAAACTCGAATGCCCGACCGAATGCACCGCGGCAAGGTGCGCGACACCTATCAGCTCACCGACGATCTGCTGCTGATGGTGGCCACCGACCGGATCTCCGCCTTCGACGTGGTTCTACCCAACGGGATCCCGGACAAGGGAGCGGCTCTCAACGGCATGTCCGCTTTCTGGTTCCACTTGACCGATCACATCGTACCCAATCACCTGGTGGCGTTGGCAGATTCGCCCGAGGCGGCGGCCTACGCGGACAACCCGGTAATCACCCATCCCGCCTACGCCGAAGACAATGTGGGTCGGCAGGCCATGGTGGTCAAGAAGGCGGAGCGCATCGACATCGAGTGCATCGTGCGCGGATACATCACCGGTTCCGCCTGGGGCGAGTACCGGCGGCAAGGCACTGTTTCAGGCAAACCGATGCCGGAAGGCCTGGTTGAGGGTGACCGCTTCCCGGAACCGCTGTTCACCCCCACCACCAAGGCCGAAGAAGGCCACGACGAGAACATGACCGACCAAGAGGTGGTGGACATGGTCGGGGCGGAAACGGCGCAACGGCTGGCCGACATCAGCAAGGCCGTTTATCTGCACGCCCATGATTACGCGCGGGACCGTGGCATCGTTCTGGCCGACACCAAGATGGAGTTCGGTTTCCTTGACGGCGAGCTGATTCTTATCGACGAGCTGCTGACCCCCGACTCCAGCCGTTTCTGGGATGCCGAGGGTTACTCGCCGGGCAAGTCCCAGCCCAGTTATGACAAGCAGTATGTCAGAGACTGGCTGACGGCCCAGGGTTGGAACCAGGAACCGCCGGCGCCGGAGCTGCCTGACGAAGTGGTGCAGCGGACGGCGGAACTGTACCGGCAAGCGTACCAGCGTCTCACCGGCGCAGCCCTCTGATACTCGAATCGTCACCCGTAGCGTACGAGCATCACCCGTGCCACCATCCAGACACCGCCGGCGTCGGGCCGCCCGTCGTTCCCAGAGGCGCACTCCCCCAATCTCTTCCGGTGGCGGTTTTCGCAGCCGGTGGTTGCTGTTTGCCTTTGGCGCAATCGCCGTGTTGTTCATCGTGGCGCTGCTGGTGCCGGTGGTCCTGCCGGTGAACTTTGGGGGTGGAGGCAGCCGGCAGGGCGAAGCCAGCGGGTACGTGGATGGCATCGGAATCCAAGTGGACGCGCCCGATGACCGCGCCCACTTCGCCGACACTTTCACCATTTACGACGTAACCAACCAGGAAGGTTACTCGACGACACCACCCACATCCGGTCGTCACTGGAACGGCTGGGTGCAATGCGGCTGGTACACCGAGGCCGTGCCCGACGAGCGCATCGTCCACAACATGGAGCACGGCAACATCATCCTCAGCTATAACCTGACGGATCAAGCCCAGATTGACGAGTTGAAGGACGTCTATGAGTCGATAGGTCTGACGAATCGCTGGGGTGTGGCGCGCGCCTACCAGCCTGTGGACGCGGAGGGCAACGCTCTGCTGGACGAAAACGGCGTAGTAGCGTTCCCGGAAGGCACCGTCGCGCTTACGACTTGGGGCGTGATAGACAAATGGCACGTGGACGACCTTGGCGCGGACGGTGACTCGATAGGCATCGGAAAAGACCGCATCGAGGAGTTTTTCCGCGCCTACTCCGGCACGTTGAGCCCGGAATTTCCCGCCATTGAGGGGAGGCCGGCCGGGGCGGACTGCACTCGCGGCGGCGTGATGAACCCCTAGGCCATCCCGCCATGAAACGGACATTGGTCCTGGGGCCAGCGGTACTGTGGGTGTTGGCGCTGGCGCTGGCGGCCTGTCAGGATGACCCTGCGCCACCGCCTATTGCGCAACCTACCCCCACAATTTCTCACAAATCCGGCACAAACGTAGCCACGCCAACGCCGACCGTCGCTCCGACGCCCACGCCCGCCCCCACCCCTACGTCCCCCCTGGTCCCTACAACCGCGACTGCAACCGCCGCGCCATCACCCATCCCGACCCCAACGTCACCCGCAACACCGACGCCTACACCTACGCCTTCCGGTCCGACGTTGGAGCAGGTGCCGCCCACCGACGGAGCAATCCGGGTTGAGCCAATGCCGAGCCGCAACCATTTCCCGAAAGCAATGCGCATCGGCGACGTGGTGCCGGGCGGATACAGCACCGTGCCGCCCACGTCGGGCCAGCATTGGGGAGAGTGGAGCTACTGCGGTTTCTACTACCATACGTTGCCCGACGAAATGCTGGTGCACAACCTTGAGCACGGCAACATCATCGTCAGCTACAACCTGACCGACGACGCCGACGTGGCAACGTTGCGAGCCGCCGTGGAAACCATTCCGTTGGCCAAAGAGTTCGCCATCATCCGGCGCTACCATGAGATACCGGAGGGCATGGTAGCGATTACAACCTGGGGTGTTTTGGACCGAATGATGGGTGTGGACCCGGAGCGCATTGCCCGTTTCTTTGCCGACTATCCTGGCAACACCGGGCCTGAGTTCGCCAACGGACTACCCTGCACTACCGGCGTCGATATGACCCAATCCTCCAGCGGATGAAAGCCACTTTACCTGGAGAGGCATCGCAAGCGTCATGTTCCTGGCTCGCATTTACGTAACCCTCAAGACTGCCGTCAACGACCCGCAGGGCTTGACGGTAATGGGCGGACTGCACAGCCTGGGCTACGAAGCCGTGGCAGATGTGCGCATCGGCAAGTACCTGGAAATCCGCATCGCCGGGGACGACGCATCACAAGCGGAGGCAGCAGTGGCCGGGATGTGCGACCAACTGCTGTCAAACCCCGTGATTGAGGAATATCGGTTCACCGTGGAACTGATCGACGGCTAGTGCAGATGCTGCTCCAGAATTCCCAGTAGTTCATCGACGGTGGCTTTCTGCCACTCGGCGGCCTTGGCGGCGGTGTGGGCGCGGCGCTGCCGGCCGAAATCCTGATCGGAGATATCCGGCTGCTCGGCCCGGATGGCGGTCTCGATCTCGCCCTGCTCACGGTTAGCCGTTTCCGAACGCTCAATCCAATGGCAGATGTAGTCGTGTTCCTTGTCGTAGAACACCGCCACCGGAATGGACATGTAAAGCCCCTCTTTGAGGTACTCGTTCATGATGTCGTGATTCTCGTCCCGGGGGAAAATGCGGAGTTCAAAGCCGGCGGCTTCTGCCACACGGGCCAGAACCGGCAGTTCCCGAACCACGTCACCGCACCAGTCTTCGCCGATCACCATCATGTGGTTCGGGCCGCCCTCAGCGGCGGCCAATTCGCGCAACTTCGCCGCCTGTCCGGGTTCCAATTTGACGTTGGCGTAGTACTCCTCGAAACGGGCCTTGTTGACCTTGATGCTGTCCATGTATTCGTCGTAGGTCATGCCCTGGGCGTAACGCTCCGTGGTTACGACGCTGGTTTGCTGGGCCATAGTTGCACCTCTCTTTTGAGTTCAAGTCGTCATTCCTGCTTGCGCTGGAATCCAGGATCCACCGCAACAAAGACGCTCTGGATTCCCGCCCCATATCAAGTACGAGGGGACGTTCTTTCGCGGGAATGACGGGTAACAAGCGGGCCGCCGGCCCGTCAGCCGATTTCTCAACCGCGCTGACCTCGGAAACCCATCTCGACCTTGCCGTCGGGCCACACGATGATGGGCACGACGTCGCCGTAGTCCAGGGCTTCGTCCAGCGTGTCCTGGCTCTGGTCAACGCGGCGTTCCTCATATTCCACGCCTTCCCGCCGCCAGGCCGCGCGCAACGAATCGCACGCGGGACAAACGGTCAGCGTGTACACGATGGGAATGTCTGCCATGATTGCCTCCCGGTCGTGGGCCGATTATGCCCGGCATTCTACAACTTTGATGCCGCCACTGCTATAATCCGGCGGGAATCGCTTGGAGCGACTGGATTCCGGCTTTCGCCGGAATGACGGAGAGAATAATTTTCAAAGGAGATTGAGATGATTGCGTTGATTGTTGAAATCAACATCAAGCCCGGATTCAAGGACCAGTTCATGGCATCCATGCTTGGCGATGCTCGCGGCTCCAACAACGACGAACCGGGTTGCCTCCGTTTTGACGTGTTGCAGGACAACGAGGACGAGAACAAGATCCACCTGTTCGAGGTGTACGAGGACGAAGCCGCGGTGGAGGCCCACCGGAACGCTCCGCACTTCATTAAGTGGCGGGAGGAATGCGCCGACTGGTTCGCCACCGAGAACATCCGCAAGATCGCCACGCCGGTGTACCCGGTGCCGGAAAAGTGGGAGAAGCGGCCTCCGGTGGACTGAGTCTAACCCCCGTGTCGTGGCAGTAGGGGCGAATGATTATTCGCCCCTACGTCATATCTGCCGTTGCAGTACCCGGCGAAAGCCACGCACGAAGGCGTCGATCTCCACTTCGCCCAGGCACGTTGACAGTGCGCCCACCAGGTTGGGAGCCAACAGGAAGCCTTCGTTCAGCATCCCCATGAAGACACGCCCGGCCAGATCCTTGTCGGTTTGAGCGATATCGCGGTAGTTGCGCAGGGGACCTTCAGTGAAGTGGATGCCGAACAACGAACCCGCGCCGGTTACCAGCACCGGCTGCTCCAGTTCAGTGCACACCTGTCGGATACCCTGTCGCAGCATATCCGTCAATTCCGCCAGGCGTCGATAGACGGTCGGGGTCAGTTCGTGCAGCGTGGCCGCGCCGGCGGCCATGGTGATGGGGTTGGCGTTGAACGTGCCGCCATGGGCGATAGCGGCGCCCTTAGCCGGGCTGTAGAGGCTCATCACGTCGGAACGGCCGCCGAACGCGCCCACCGGGAAGCCACCGCCGACAATCTTCCCCAACGCGGTCAGGTCCGGCGTAACGCCGTAGTATTCCTGCGCGCCGCCGGGGGCGATCCGAAAGCTGATTACCTCGTCGAAGATGAGCAACGCGCCGCTGTTGTCGGCGAAATCCCGCAGCATGGTGAGGTACGCGGTTTCGGCCGGCAACATTCCGACTGAGCCCATCACCGGCTCCACGATCACTGCGGCCAGTTCATCACGGTTTTCTTCCAGGATGCGTCGGGCGGTCTCCACGTCGTTATAAGGGATAATGATCGCCTGATCCAGTGTTCCGTCCGCCAGGCCGCCGCTGGACGGAACGGGCTGCGGGTTGTCGTAGTCGCCGCCCGTTGCCGGGTCGATGCGGAGGCTGACCAACACCGCGTCATGGGTGCCGTGGTAGCCGCCTTCCACCTTGGCGAACTTACTGCGTCCGGTGAATGCCCGGGCCGCGCGCAGCGTGTTCAGCGTAGCCTCAGTACCGGAGTTGGTGAAGCGCACCTGTTGGAACGAGGGGATGCGTTGACACAGCAGGCGGGCGAGTTCGACCTGATGCCGGTTGGGGGAGTTATAGGCCAGGCCCAGTTCCATCTGCTGCCGGGCGGCCTCCAGGACCGGGGCCGGGCCGTGACCCAGGATCATGGTGGTCATCGTGTTGATGAAGTCCAGGCGTTCCACGCCATCGGCATCCGTGACCACTGAGCCCTGGGCGGACTCCGTGAAGATCGGATATGGGTTCCAGAAAATGGAATGCCGGCTGTCGCCGTCGGGCAGATAACGGCAGGCTTCCTCCCAGATGGCGCGGGACTTGGAGGTGGTTTCCAGGTAGCGGGCTACTTCGTTGTTTGGCAACTCAGAACTCCGGTGGTGATGATGGGATTGGGCTGGTTTAGTTGTCTCCGCCGGCGGGGCTGGCTACGGCGGCTACCGGCCGGGCTTCGCCGCGGAAGTATATTCCTCGCCAGAACCCGCTGCCGATTATTGTACCAACCACCACGATGGTGAACGCCGCGCCGGCGATGGCCATCACATTGCCGGCCGACCAGAAGTCGGCCAGGCGGCCATACAGCAAATTGGCGAAGGCCATGCTTCCGCCCACGTGCATGGAATACACGGCGGACACGCGCCCCCGTATTTCATCAGGCACCACCGACTGGATGATGGTGTGGGTGATGGTCATAAATCCGGAGGTGCCCAGTCCCATGAGGATGGCGGCGAACATGGAAATACCAGTCTGAGCGGACAGGCCCAGCCCGATGGGGGTCAGGCTGCTGGTGAAGCCTAACAGCAGGAAAACCCGGCCGCGCGTCATGTGGCTGACGATGCCGCCCACGAAGATGGAGGAGAACAAGGCTCCGATGCCCAGGGCGGACATCAGCGCGTACACGTCGTTCTCATTGAACGTGATGCCGTCGGGAGACAGTTTCTCCAGCGCCAGAGGCGGCAGCATGGATTCGAATGACATGACCAGCACGCAGTGGGCCAGGGCCATGAGGATGATGCCAAAAACCAGCGGGGTGCTGTACGAGTAGGCGAAACCGGCGGCCGTGTTGGCCCAGAAACTGCGGTTGCGGTCGATGACGCCGGAGGAAACGGTCCGGATGGAGAGCGCGGATGCCAGAGCGACCAGATAGAAGGCGGCGCAGGCCCAGAACACGATTGCCGAGGTACCGATGGTCAATACCAAGTTCTGGAGGCTGAACGACGCTCCGGTTGCGCCGAACAGGGCGCTGCTGCCCACGGAAGCGGACACCGCCAGCAGGATCGCGGGACCGACGGCGCGGGAGCCCTGTTGCATGGCCTCGTTCAACGCCACGGCATTGGGGAGCCGCTCCCGGGGCACCAGGTTTGGCGTCAATGACTGGGCAGCAGTCTGCTGGGTTGCCCGCAGGGTGCCGTTCACGATGGCCAGCATCAGCACGTACCACGGGTTATCAACGCCGATCATCACCAGGATGGCCATGATAGCGGCCTGGGTCAGCTGCAGGGCATACACCCATTGCAGCAGCGTTTTGCGGGTCATCCGGTCCGCCAAGTATCCGATGAAAGGAGTGGCGAAGAAACGGGGGGACATGGCGGCAAAGGTAATCAAACCCACCCACAGGCCCCAACTGCCCTGCAATTCGGGAATGCTGTACACCCAAGCGCCGCGAGCCACGATGAGGGCCCAGGCGCCACTACCGCTGGACAGGGAGGCCACCGCAAGGAACCGAAAGTCACGGAACACCAGCGCCGCAAGGAATCGGTGCGCTTTTTGGGCGAAAAAGTTGCGCTGCGGTGCGGGAGCCGTGGCCATATCGTTACTCCTGCTGCGTGCCAAACCCGATGGCAACGGCGAACCGGCTACGTTTACGGCCCGCAGAACAACCGTGGGTGCTCGCGGGCCGCGCTAATTCCGTCGTAACCTGCGATTTTAGTCAGGTAATTGCCGCATTATAACTTACGTCGCCGCACGGTCAACTTTGTGCCGCGGAGCACACCGGAACAATCGCTATGTCAACTTCTCAAGTTCGCAGTGGTCCGGTGCAACGGGGCGGTGGTGTTGAGGTTTTCCTCCTTTGGTTGGTCGGTTGGTTGGCTTCGGGTTCTGGGGTCAGGTTGTCGGCGCTACGGCCAGAGAGCATGTTTGCGAATTGATGACCTAAGAACCCCTAACAAAATGGCATGCAGATCCATAATCAGGCGGCTAATCTTTCGGTAGGTTCATTCCGCTGAGATGCGCTGGCACAGTATTACGCGGAAGTGGGAGGTCGTGTTCGATGGCGAAACCTTTGGTCAGCGACGAACTATGGGAGATGTATCCGCCTGTGGCGGACTGCTGCCAGCACCCAAGCCCCGACGGTTCCGCAATCCGGGACGCAAGCCCCTTGATGACCGCAAGGCTCTGACCGGCATTCGGTTCGTATTGAAGAGCGGTCCGCCTGAGGCGGACTGCCCCAGGAAATGGGCTGTGGCTCGGGGATGACCTGCTGGCGCCGGTTGCGGGACGGGCAGCAAGCGGGAACGTGGGAAAAGCTCCACGAAACGCTGCAGTCCCGGTTGCACGGAGCGGAAGGTTTGGACTGGTCCCGGGCTTGCGTGGACGGCGCATCAGTGCGGGCCGTGGGCGGCGGGGCAAAAGACCGGCCCCAATCCTACGGACCGAGGCAAGCCCGGAAGCAAGCATCATGTGCTTACCGAGGCCAACGGACCCCCTGTCGGCCATCCTGACCGGAGCCAATCGTCACGACGTAACCTCCGCCCCAGGCGGACTGCCCCTGCTTGATATGGAGCTCGGGTGGACGCCGTGCCGCCGGTGCGCGGTCAACGGGGCCAACCCCGCCGCCGGCCCCAGTCCGCCGGCGGCGGATACGCTGACCGGCCCTATGACTCGCGGCGGCATCGCCAGGAATTGCAGACACGCCATCCGCCTCCGGCGGACACCGGCCCCGGCTCGGCGGGGCGCGGAACACGGCAGCGGGCTGGGAGTGCACCGCTGGGTGGTCGAGCGGACCCTGGGTTGGCGGCACCAGTTCCGCCGGTTGCGGGTACGCTACGAGCGCCGCGCTGACATCCATGAAGCCTTCCTGTCCCTGGGCTGCTCAATCATCTGCTTCCGACGCTTGACCTCTTTCTGTTAGGGGTGCTAAATCGGGCGGTGTGGTCGCCCCGTGAGGCAGCCCGCATCCTGCTCTTGTTGCTGCTTCAATACCTGGATCGCGGCGACGGTCCGTTGATCTTCAGCATGGGATCATTGACCAATCGGGAAACCCCGGAACGACGTCGTGGGGCCAAGATCATGGCCCGAGGCATCTATCGGGACGCGGTGCGTTCCAGTCGCCATCAACTGGTCAAGGCCAGTGGGTTGCGCTGGATCTCCCTGATGTGGCTGTGCTACGTCCCCGGGGCGGGCCGCCATTGGGCCTTGCCGGTGCTCACGGTGTTGGCGCCCTCCTCCCGTTACCACCAGCATCAGGGACGCCGGCACAATCCGCAGTAGAGTACCTGGAGGTGGTGTAACGGAAACCGGGTGGCAAGGAGACAGCCACCGCGTCATCCTTATCGGAATTACCACAAACCCGATGCGGGAGGAACGCGATGGCCCAGAACAGCATGGACTGCGATGATCTGCCTGGGCCATCTCGTACCGGGTTTGACCCGAGCATGGATTGGCGGAGATGCCTTCAAAAGGATCTGTCCCCGATCCGAAGTGGCCCAGACAGCGCCGACCGCCTCGGTGAGCCGTGACCCAATCGGAGCGTGGCTCAAAGCCCCATCGCAGTCTTGTCCGCTCAACCGACCGGCGACTACTCTCCGGGAGGCAGGTATGCTGGAAGTCACCGATCACCAACATAGGGCAGCTCTGCGGGTGATTATTGGGATCGACACTCACCAGGAACAGCATGTGGCGGTAGCAATCGACCGGCAAGGTGTCCGCCGGGGAGAGCGGTACGCGACAGCGACCACATCCGGCTATCGCGAGCTCGAGCGATGGTCCAGCAACCTGGGAACAATTCACGCCTTCGGTATCGAGGGAACGGGTTCATACGGCGCGGGCATCGCTCGCTTCCTGACCAGTCTGGGCTATTGCGTCGTCGTGGTCAACCGTCCCGACCGGCCGACCCGCTATCGGAAGGGTAAGAGCGATCCAACGGCGGCGGCAAAGTACGCCCTCCGTTCCCTGGCCTGCCGGCGCCATCAGCTCAGCGAGGAGATCCGCAACCTGAAAGCCGAACTGACGCAACTGATCGGCACCGCATCTCCAACCCTGATCAACATCGTCGGCGTGGGACCCGACACCGCAGCGACCCTTCTGATTGCCGCCGGCAGCAACCCGGAACGCCTACGCTCCGAGGCCGCTTTCGCCGCGCTGTGTGGTGTGTGTCCGATACCGGCTTCCTCGGGCAAGACCCATCGGCATCGGCTCAACCGGGGTGGCGATCGCCAGGCCAACGCGGCGCGGCGCGGCACCGCATCGTCCTCGTCAGACTTCGATGCGACCCGCGAACGAAAGAATACATGCGCCGTCGAACCGGGGAGGGAAGGAGCAAACCGGAAGTCATGCGCTGCCTCAAACGGTACGTCGCCCGCGAGATATTCTTCCACCTGGAGACGCCCGCGAGAATGGCCACCAACCCGGCTTGACACCTATAGGAGCATCCTTTTGGTACTACTGCGCAAGCGGGGCCTGGACGGATATTCTCAACACGCGCTGGTATTAGATTAGGTTCAATTTCAAATAGACCAGCGCCACCGAACCCCGCAGCATGGCCAGGCTCTTGGTGTACCCCTTGGTCTTGCGTTGCAGCCGTCGCAGTCGGTCCCGCAGTTGAGAATGCACCCCTTCGTTGCGGTTCACCTCGCTGCCCTTGCCCGCCACATGCCGGTTCCGAGGCAAAAAGTCGTACACCTGGTAATGGTCGCTGCGATAGCGTTGTGCCTCGGGCAACTGCTCCAAGAGGCGCAAGAAGGCGGCTGCACTGCGGTTGCCCACCGTAAAGCAGCCCCAACGCTGGCCATTGACCTCTTCCATCCGCCTACGGCGGACCGTCCAAATCCACACTTCCCGCCGTTTCCCCCGGCGCCGCGCACCCAGGTAAGTCCACATCTCATCGAAGGAAATCACTCGGGCCGGTGGCTGACACGGCAATCGGTCCGCCCGACGCCGGGTCTCCGACCCCACCGCCCGCCAGGCCCGGTGGGCTTTTTTTGACCCAGGAAAAGACCGTGGCCGTCTGAACCTCCAATACCCGGCCGATGGCGGTGATGCCCGTGCCTTCCTGATACATGTCCAGCGCCTGGGATTTCACGGCCGCGGAGTAGTAATGCCGGTTGCCCTCTGGGGTGAAACGGTAATGACACTCGCGACAGCGGTAGGTCTGTTTGCCCCGAGAGCGCCCGTCCTTGGGGGTCCAGTCGGAGCCGCAGTGGGGACAGCGGAAATCGCGTTGGTACGCGCGGGGCCGGGCCATGAGCAGCCTCCTGGCGACGCAAGGTGCCACTCATGTTACATAATCAGCACGTGTTGAGAATACCAGGGGTTCAGTGCGATTGACGCGTTAGACTGGGCGTGTTACGCTGGCGACACTGCAAGGAGGGCGAGAATACGGTCGTGTATTCTCGTTACGTGAGCGAATCAGGAGTAGCAAAGATGAACGTTACCCCCCTAGCCATTGAAAAACTCAAGGAAGTCATGGATGCCGAGGACGAAGCCAGCTCCGCCCTCAGGGTGGTTGCCATGCCGGCAGGACACGGTCTGCAGTATATGCTGACTATGGAAAAGGAGCACCAGCCGGACGATACCGTTTTGCGAATGGACGGCATGGAGTTCCTGCTGGACTCTGACAGCGCCCCGTTCCTGGAGGAGGCGACCATCGACTACGTGGAAGAGTTCGGCGGACGGGTCGGGTTCGTCATCAACAACCCCATGTACGCCGGCGGTGGTTGCGGCGGAGGCGGCTGCGGCTGCGGTGGTGGCGGCTGTGGCTGCGGTGGTGGTGGCTGCGGCGGCGGTTGCGGAGGGCACTAATCCCAGGCGAAGAGCAACACAATTGCACCGCGTTGTTCGCGCCTCTGACTGCGCGACCGGGAAACGCAACCATTCGCCCCGGCTTGTCTGTTTGCCGGGGCGAATGCGTTAAACCTTAACGCCGTGGATACCCGCTGTTGATTAATCGACTGCGAAGTTGTCATCATTGTGCCGTAGCTCAATTAGGAGTTCGGTTATGAACCTTTGGCGCAAGATCTCCACAGAGCGCGGCTTGAACCTGCTAAGGCGCGATGTAGCTTCCTGGAACGAATTGCGAGCGACCAAGGACCTTTCCAGCACATCCTTCGCCAACTCGCAGTTGCGGGAAAAAGATCTAACATGGAGCAATCTGGACAACCTGGATTTCAGCGGGTCCGACTTTGCCGGCGCTGACCTGCGCGGCGCCGACCTGAATTCCTGCGACCTTACTGGCGCCAACTTCCAGGACGCTGATCTGCGCGGCGCAATATTGCACGGAGCCACACTGCGGCTGACCAATATGGCCGGAGCTCAACTGCAGGGAGCCAACCTGACTACGGCTGATCTGAGCCAGATCAACTTGCGTGGCGCCGACTTGGGCTGGGCAGTACTTCGGGGAACCTACTGCCACTACGCAGATTTTTCCGAAGCGAACCTCACCTGGGCAGACATGCAGTCGGCAAACCTTTCCAATTCCACTTTTTACAAAACGGTGCTCACTGAAGCCAACTTGTCACGCTCCAATCTGGCTCACGCCAATTTCAACCTGGCAGCGCTGGAAAACACCGACCTGAACGAAGCCTTTGTCCACGACACCATTTTCGCCGCGCTGGACCTCGGCGGCGCCAAAAACCTCGACAATGTGCTCCACGAACCTTCTTCGATGCTCAGTATTGGCACTGATACCCTCATCAATACGTTGCGGAGCGCCGGCGGTGAATTCACGCCGGACCAGCAGGCCTTCCTGTCCAAGGGCGGAGTTTCGGTGGCGATGCTATCATCCATAAACGCCCCGGCCGATTTGATGAGCGAGCGCTGATGGTGGCTGACACGGCCGCTAAAGGAGCACCGGCTAAATGTCCGCTACACCCCACGGTATCCGTTATTCGGCCCATCGTCCCGTGATAATGGGACGCAACGGTATGGTCTGCGCCGGCCATCCATTAGCCGCTCAGGCCGGCATTTCCATTCTGCAAAAGGGCGGTAACGCGGTTGACGCCGCCATCGCCACTGCCGCCGCTCTCAACGTGGTCGAGCCGCTCATGTCCGGCATCGGCGGCGACGGGTTCATCATGACCTATCGCGCCTACGATCCCATTACCGGTCGCGACAGCCTGCGGGTCTGCAACGGCACCGGCGCCGCTCCATACGCCGCTACGCTGGGCCGGTATCGCGACGGCATCCCAATGAAAGGCATCCTCAGTGTCTCGGTGCCCGGCATCCTCAACGCGTGGCTGGACGTCCACGGAGCCTATGGATCGCTGCCTCTGTCCGACGTATTGGCCCCGGCCATCGCGCTGGCCGATGACGGATTTCCGGTCACGCACTACCTGGCGTCGGCAATCGCGGGAGACTCGCTGCTGTGCGAGTTTCCCACCAGCCGCGCCATCTTCACCCGGAACGGCTCCGGCGAACCGTTGCGCGCCGGCGATATCCTGCGCCAGAGCAACCTGGCCCGCACCCTGTCCACCATCGCCGAGCATGGCCGCGACGTTTTCTACCGGGGCGCAGTCGGCGAGGCTATCGTCCGTTTCAGCGGGGAACAGGGTGGGCTGCTCACCATGGCCGACCTGAACGATTGCTCCGCCCGCTGGCAGGAGCCCATCTCCACCGACTACGGCGACTACACCGTTTATGAAGCGCCGCCCAATTCCAGCGGCCACATCCTGCTGCAGGAACTCAACGTCATCCGGCAGTACGACATGGCCGGCATGGGTTTCGGTTCACCGGAGTCCATCCACCTGATGGTGGAAGCCAAGAAGATGGCCTTCGCCGACCGGGAAACCTACGTTGCCGACCCCGACTACATTGACGTGCCGCTGGCCGGTATGTTGTCCGCGGAATACGCTGCGGAGCGGGCCGCCGCCATCGACCGGGAGCACGCCTCTCAAAACGTGGGCGCCGGCAACCCATGGCGCCACCAAACCCCGGCGCCGCGCCGGGCCCCGGCGGGGGTGGGCGCGCGCCGCCGCGGCCCGCGCACGGAGGAAGAGGACACCACCTGCTTCGTGGTGGCCGACCGGGACGGCAACGCCGTCTGTCAGTTGCAGAGCATCCAGAGCGGCTGGGGTTCGTCGCTGGTGGCTGGGGATACCGGCATCCTGCTCAACAACCGGATGACCTATTGGCATCTTGATCCCGACCATGTGGACTGCCTCCAGCCGGGCAAGCGGGTGCGCCACACCATGAACCCGGTTATGGTGTTTCGCCGCGCGGCTGATTCGTCACAAACCGGCGGCAACGGCAGCGCCGTCCCGGCGCGACGCCTGGCCTACGTCCTGGGCACGCCCGGCGCCGACTGCCAGGTGCAGAGCAATATGCAGGTCATCACCAACCTGGTTGACCACGGCATGACGGTGCAGGAAGCAGTGGAAGCCCCCCGGTGGAAACACGTGGGCGACGGCACCGAATCCACCATCCCACATACCGCCGAAGATACGTTGCTGATGGAGAGGCGTTTCGACCCGGCGGCGATGCGCCAACTGCGGGCCATGGGCCACCCGGTTCAGGAGCTGGACGCCTGGGACGGCGTAACCGGCCGGGAAATGGCCCTGTACATCGACCCGGAAACGGGAGCGCTGCATGGAGCGGCGGACCCCCGCTATGATGGGTACGCGGTGGGATACTAGGCTTCCCCGATTGGTCCCGGAACACTTGGAAAATGGACACTCATCATGCGAATGCCCGGACAACGCCGCAGCCACGAACCCGACGAGGTTGGACAACGCGCCGGCCTGTTCGCCGAGGCCATCCGCGATGGCGACATGGACCTGGCTTGGTCCATGCTCTCCAAGGAAACCCGGGGGATGCGCATGGGGGTCTGGGCTACCCGTCTCAACATCGATATGCAGGTGGCCTACCGTGCCGCTTACGATGTCAACCACCCCATGCGCGATTCCATGATGGACGATTTTCGCACCACCGTCCTGCGCCTCTGGCCCCTGGAAGACCTGTCCGAGTTGGCTGCCGCGCCCACCCGCTACGTGGACGACGAGCACGCCTTCGTCTTTCTGCCCTTCGGCGTCAAGGATGAGACGGTGGTGCAGCACAGTCGGCTCATGTCCGGGCTGATGATCCCCATGTTGCTGGAAGACGCCCAGTGGCAGATTGACCTCCCCGGCTGGCGTTTCCTGGACACCTCCGACCCCCGCAGCCGTGGCTAAGCGTCCCGCCCGCACCCGTTCCCGAGGCGGGCGCAAGCGACGGTCCGCCGATACAAACGACTCCGCCCCACTTCATCCCGAGGAAGCCCACGACCGACGTCGCCGGCGCGCCAGCGCGGACGCCGGTATCTGCGAATTGTGCGAAAGGGCCGTCGAGCGGTTCACCGTGCATCACCTGGTGCCCCGGGCGCGAGGCGGTAATCACGGGCCGACCGCTTTGCTCTGTCCCACCTGCCACCGCCAGGTTCACGCCATGTTTTCCGTCACGACCTTGGCCGAGGAGTTGTACAGCGTGGAGTTGCTGCGGGCCAACCCACGCGTGACTGACTTCCTCCGCTGGATGCGTAAGCAGAAAGGCAGCACCTTCCAAGTGCGGCGGGCGAAAGAGCGTGGATGATTTCACAACATCCAATCGTGTTATGATTCCGTAAAAGACCAGTGAGAACGTCGCTTTGGCGAATCAGTCGAATTTCACCCAGCAGCAAGTAGCGGAGGCCATCCGCGCCGGCCTGCCCAACCGCTCTGATGTGTTTCTATCCTCGCCTGAAGCGTCAGAACTGGCTGATACTTATCGTGAGAATCTGGCACATTATCGTGAGCACGTCCAGAAAAGCTTGGCAGATGGCGATTATCGTCAGGCAGCCGAGAAATCCTGGGGATCGTATGCCCAGGCTATCAAGGCGATCGCCGCTGAACATCGACTCCGCGTCCGCAGTCATACCAACATCCTGCGTGTCTCCGAGCGTCTTGTATCTCTGGTCTCTCTAGATGACCCGGTTGCTAGCGCCGTTTTGGACAATGGATCAAACTCGGCCCACAGTATGCACATTCACTTTTATGAAAACGACCTGCCCGCTGAAACTGTGGTACGCAGGGCGGACGGGGTGGTCTCGGCAATTGACCTGCTGCAAGAACTCTTCCCACCGGAACTAACCGCTTCATGACCAACGCAACCGAAACCGCCGATGTCGTCATCATTGGGGGCGGCGTGATGGGGTGCAGCATCGCCTGCAACCTGGCGCTGACCGTTGCCGACCACGGCCTGCGCCGCATCGTCCTGCTGGAGCGCGACACCCTGGGCAGCGGCTCCACCGGGCGCAGCAGCGCGGCCATCCGTATGCACTACTCCACCGCCGTCAACGCGGAGCTGGCCTGGCGGAGTTTGCAGATTTTCCGCAACTTTGAGGACATCATCGGTGGCGAGTGCGGCTACACCCGTACCGGCTATCTGGTGTTCGCCGGCGAAGAGGATCTCCCTTCCTTCCGTTCCAACATCGCCACCCAGCAGTCGGTGGGGGTGATTACCGACATCATCAGCGCCGGCGACGCGGCGGAGTTGGCTCCCGGTTTCGCGGTGGATGACGCCGCCGCCATTGCCTACGAGCCCTACTCCGGCCATGCCGACGCTTCGGGCACCGCTTACGCTTATGCCACTCGCGCCCGAAGTGAAGGCGTCACCATCCGTTTGCAGACGCCGGCGGCGGCCATCGAGACCAGCCCGTATTCCACGACCAGACACGGCAGCCGGGTGGTGGCAGTACGCACCGCCGGCGGTGAGCGTATCGAAACCGGCATAGCCGTGGTCGCCACCGGCCCCTGGACGGCCCGGTTCCTCGCGCCCCACGGCATCGATGTGCCCATGATCGCCACCCGCCACGAGGTGCTGCACTTCCGCCGACCCCTGGACCTGGTGCCACACCACCCGGGCGGAGCAGACATCGGCAATCGCATCTACTTCCGCCCCGAAGGACAGGATCTGACCCTGGTGGGCAACGGCAACCACTCCGACGTGGTGGATGACCCGGAGGTGTACGCCCAGCGGGCCAGCCCGGCGTTCATCGCGGACGTTTGGCAGCGTCTCGCCCGGCGCATCCCGCCCATCGCAGATGCCGAGCTGGCAACAGGATACGCCGGCCTCTACACCAACACCCCAGACTCCCATCCCGTCATGGATCGCATCGACGGGGTTGACGGCCTCTACCTTTGCAGTGGTTTCAGCGGCCACGGCTTCAAGCTGTCGCCCATGGTGGGCGTGCTGATGGCGGAGCTTATCGGCAGCGGCACGGCCACCACCATGGACATCACCCCCTTGCGCTTCTCCCGGTTCGCCGAGGGCGCTCTGAACCACGCCGGCTACGGCTTTGACGTGTTAGCCTAGGGCGTGTGGACAAAATGCCAGCGCTGGACGCGTGGTCGGAGAAATGCAATGGGAACAGTGAAGGTCACCATAGGAGTTTGGAGACCCACTGGGCCGCCGGTTCGAGAACCTGGAGGTCACAGTGGACACCGGCGCAACGTTTACGGCAGTGCCCAGAGGAATGCTGCGGAGGCTGGCAGTGCCGGTACTGCGTTCAGCCCAGTCTGAGCTGGGAGACGGAAGCCGCGCTCAAGTCGACATCGGAAGAACCATCATAAGACTCGAGGGACAGGAATTCCCCACGCCGGTGATATTAGCGGAAAAAGGTGAACCGAGCCTGCTGGGCGTGGTCTCGCTGGAGGAGGCCCTCCTGGCAGTGGATCCCGTGGCCGGACGCTTGATACCGACGAATGTGCTACGCCTTTAGTTAAGAAATGAGCCAGTCAAGACGGCCGCAACTGACCGCCCAGACGCTCAGAGTGTTCCTAATAACGTCAGCTCAGGAAAACATTTCCGGATCCTCCGTCATCTACCGGCCGGCATCCGGTTTCCTGGTATGGGTTCAGTTTGTTCACGCGCTCTAGCGCACTGTTATGGCGAGCAACTCGGCAACTGGTCCCGGCGACGGCGCGTTCGCCGTCATCGTCTCCGGTCTGACCAAGCGGTTCGGTCGCGTTATTGCGGTTGACGACGTCAGCCTGGCGATCCCGGCGGGAGGCGTGTTCGGGCTGTTGGGTCCCAACGGTTCCGGCAAGACGACTATGCTCTCCATGCTGGCCGGCTTCATAAATCCGACAGCCGGCGCGATAACCCTGTTGGATAAAAGCGGTGTTGACGGCCAGCGAACGGCGCTATCGGACGTGGGGACGTTGATCGAGCGGCCCATCTTTTGGCCCTACCTGTCCTGCCGGGACAACCTGAAGTGCCTGCAGGGCGTTTACGCATCCGACGGAGGCGATGCTGAGATTGACGATCTGCTGGCCACCGTCGGCCTGGATGGAGACGCGAGCCGACGCAAGTTTCGGGCCTGCTCCACGGGAATGAAACAGCGGCTGGGCATCGCCGCAACCCTTCTTGGCAACCCCTCCCTGCTCATCCTGGACGAACCCACCAACGGGCTGGACCCGGCCGGCATTGTGGAAGTGCGCGAACTGATCCGCAACTTGTCCAACAACGGTCAGCGCACGGTCATCCTCGCCAGCCACCTGCTCGGCGAGGTGGAACAGGTCTGCGACCGGGTGGGGGTCCTGGCCCGTGGCCGCCTGCTCTACTCCGGCCCGGTTGCCGGCATGGGCGCGCCGGCGCGGGCCTTCATACGCACTACCGACGATGAACGAGCGGCCACGCTCCTGCAAGATAACGGCTGGCATATCGCGGTCCAATCGGCGGACGGACTGGAAGTCATGGTCACGCCGGGTGACGAGTGGCAGATCAGCCGCGATCTGGCCAACCGCGGGATTTACATATCGGAGTTGCGATCTTTAGGCAGTTCGTTGGAAGCCGGCTTCATGGAAGTCACCTCCGGACAGAACCATAGCGAGCCATGATTGCCGTCGCCGCAATAGCCAACGCCGCGCGCTGGGAGTGGTTCCGACTATATCGGCGCGCTTCCCTTTGGGTAATCCTCGGGCTGGTGGCCGTGGTGGTCGCAGGAGTCGTGGTAGTCACGGTAGCAGTGCAAAACGCGGTTCCTGAAGGCTTTTCTATACCGTCGAACGGGTATCCGCTACTGGTTTTCGAGGTCTTGTCCCGTCTCGGCCCATTCCTCGGCATCATCCTGGCCGCCATTGTTTTCGGCGCTGACTTCGGCTGGGGAACGTTGCGCCCATTGTTGGCGCGAGGACAGGCCCGCTGGCAGACGGCGTTGGTCAAGCTTATCCTGCCCGGCGTCATTCTGGGTATCGTCTGGGTGGCAGCGTGGACGCTGGCCGCTGTGGTCGGCCTGGCCGCCGGCGAGCCATCAGCCGGAGCGCTGGAGTTCTTCTCAGGCTCGCCCGACGACTGGCCAGGAACGGTGGGCCGGTTCTTCTCGGCGTGGCCGGTGGCAATCACCTACCTGGGGTTGGCCGCGCTGCTCTGTGCGCTGGGCCGCTCCACCGCTTTCGGAGTAGGTGTCGCCGTGGCCATCGTCCTGGTTGAAGCGGTAGCCTACCCGATTGCCGGGATAATTACGGAACTTGCCCTGGACTTTTCCCTGGACGAGTACACGCGCTGGACGCTGCGGGGCGTAACCAACGGTCTCATGGGTCGCGACGACGATTTTGGCCCCTGGGTTTTCCTGCCGGCCACGGCGGCATATCTGGCGTTGTTCTGGGGACTGACGCTGGCCGTCATCACTCGCCGGGATGTGAGCAGTGGCAACGGCTGAGAACTCACGAACCGGTGACGGCGTGAGGCTGCGCTGTCATGAGTTCGACATTCGACGCCAATACCGTTGCCGGCCGGCGCAGTGCTAGGCTAGGTTGGCGATGCGGGTTATAATGGCCGTCGGTTTTGCAGCACACCCTTTGTTGAGTTTGAGCAGGATGTCCCAAGCGCCACAGAACAGTCCCAATGACGAGTATGTCCGGCAATTCATGCCTCCGGAGCGACGCGGGTCGGCTACCCCCAGTGCGGAGGTAACGGAAGCCCCGGCCGAAACGCCCGTTGCGGAAGTTGTGGAGGTTGCCGAAGCCGCGCCCATCGTGCCGGCGCCCGACGGCGCGACTCCAGCAGTTGCGGTCAAGTCGGCGTCTCCCGACCCGATGCCCGTTGCTCCTCCCATCCCCGAACCGGAAGACCTGCCGTCTCCCGAAACGTTGGCCGAGGATATGGAAGATGACGCTATCCTTCCCGCCTATGTGGAGGCCAACGATCTCTTCAAGATTTACAAGCCGGCGGATTTGGAAGTGGTCGCGCTGCGTGGCGTGGATCTGGAAGTGAAGCCGGGCGAGTTGATTGGCATTGTGGGCGCCAGCGGTTCGGGCAAGACCACGCTGCTCAATATCCTGGCCGGCTTGGAAAGCCCATCGGCGGGCCGGATCCGCGTGGGCGAACGGGACCTGCTGGACATCAGTGATCAGGAGTTGGTGGAGTATCGTCGCCGTGAGGTGGGTTTCGTCTGGCAGGCCACGGGTCGCAACCTGATCCCCTACCTGAACGTGCGGGACAACATTGAGCTGCCCCAGGCCATCGCCGGCGTGAACCGACGCCAGCGTCGCGAGCGGGCGGAAGAACTGCTGGACGCCCTGCAGATGTCGGACAAGGGACGGCGTTACCCCTCGGAACTGTCCGGTGGCGAGCAGCAGCGGGTTGCCATCGCGGTGGCCCTGGCCAACAATCCGCCCCTGCTGCTGGCCGATGAGCCCACCGGCGAGCTGGATACCAACATGGCCGAGGATGTCTTCCTGATGCTGCAACGGATCAACCGGCGGTTCGGCGTGACCATCATCATCGTCACCCACTACGCCGGCATCGCCCGCTGGGTGGACCGGGTGGTGCGCATCCGGGACGGTCGGATCGGTTCCGAATCCTATCTGATGTCATCCTACCGTGGCGGTGAAGGACAGGAAGAAGAGTACCTCGTAGTGGACCGGGCCGGCCGGCTGCAACTGCCTCGGGAATATGTGGAACGCCTTTCGTTGGACGGACTGGCCAGCGCGGGAATGGACGAACAATCGGGGTCCATCACCCTGCGGCCGGCGTCGGCGCCCCACCGCAGCCGGGAGCGGCACGAAGCGGGTTTGGACGATTAGCCGTCGCGGCTTGGTTGGCGCCTGGTCAGGACGTCGGTAGGCAAGGTGAGTCAATGGTCGAGGCGGTGACAACGGCGCTGGCTACAGAGTCGGCAACCCGCGATTTTGGCGAAGGCGAAAGCGCGGTTCGGGCGGTGAATGAAGTCACCGTCAGCATCGAACCGGGCGAGTTTGTGGCGCTGGTCGGGCGTTCCGGCTCGGGCAAGACCACCCTTCTGAACCTGTTGGCGGGATTGGATCGCCCCAGCTCGGGCAAGGTTTGGTTCGAGGGACGGGAATTGTCCCAGATGTCCGAGCGGGAGTTGGTGGGACTGCGGCGGGAAAAGATCGGTTTCGTGTTCCAGTCCTTCGGCCTGATTCCGCTGCTGTCCGCCTTTGAGAACGTGGAATTGCCACTCCATATCGGTGGCATGTCGTGGCGGGATCGGCGACGACGGGCCAACGAGGCGCTGGATCTCGTGGGACTGCTGGGCCGGGCCGGACACCGCCCCTATGAGCTGTCCGGCGGCGAGCAACAGCGAGTGGCCATCGCCCGGGCCCTGGTGGCCGGCCCGTCGGTCCTGTTTGCCGACGAACCAACCGGCGAGTTGGACAGCGTCACGGCCCAGAGCATCGGCGGCATCATGCGCGACATCGCCGCCAGTCGCGGCGTTACGGTGGTGACGGCCACCCACGACCTGATGCTGGCGGATATGACCGACCGACGATTGCAGATGGCGGACGGCCGGATTACCGGCGTCGAGTGACGGGCGAACCATCTCGTTTGCCCAATGTTGGATGGCGTGCTATATTCTAACCTGTAAAGCAGACAGCAACGAATTTCGCAAATGGGAGCATTGCATGGCTTACGTAACGCCACGAGAGGGCGAAACTCCTGAGAGTTTGGTAAATCGGTTCCGCGCATCGGTGCAGCACGCCGGCATCCTGCGCGAGTTGAAAGATCGCCGGTTCTTCCGGTCCAAGGCCCAGAAGGAGCGGCTGGCGGCCCAGCGCGCCGCCCGGCGGCGACGGCGGCAGCGACGGTAGGCCGGCCCCGGCGTTTTCTGGCCGGAACCTGACAAATTGACCGCTGGCGGGTGGGGTGCTAGACTCCGGCCCGTTGCGACAACCTGAGCGCGCCCGCATGGGGCACCCAACCCCAGCGGCGCTCTTGAAATTAAGGAGGGCAGGTTTGCCTCGCTACGATTACCGGTGTACTGAGTGCGCTAACGAGTTCGAGTTGGTTCAGAAGTTCAGCGAGGCCGGCCAGGGAGAGTGCCCGTTGTGCGGCGGCGCCGGCCAGCGCGTGTTCCACGCCGTGCCAGTGATCTACAAGGGCAGCGGCTTTTACACCACCGACTACGGCCGGCCCAAGCGCCCCACGGAAAGCCAGGAGGCCAAGGAAGCCGCCACCGAATCGTCGTCCACCAAGAGCTCCGGCGACAGCTCGGACAGCAAGTCCAGCGATTCCGGATCCTCCGGTGGCTCGGAATCGGCGACTCCGGCTGCCGCGGCCAGTGGAGATTCGGCATAGCGTCTGCCATCTCAGCCGGGCTATGAGAGAAAACCGCGCTTGCGAGTGCGGTTTTTTTCGTGTCCACGATACAGTGAGCGTTAGTATGCGGGCTCTGATACAACGGGTTACTTCCGCGTCGGTGCTGATCGACGACGCCGAGGCGGGCAGCATCGGACCGGGGCTGGTGGTTTTGCTGGGCGTGGCCGACGGGGACGACAGCGCCGATGCGCGGTGGGTGGTGGACAGGGTGGTGAATATGCGGATCTTCGCCGACGAGCAGGGCCGTTTCAACCGCTCCGCGCTGGACGTGGACGGCGGGCTGCTGGTGGTATCCCAGTTCACCCTCTATGCTGACACCCGCCGGGGCCGGCGTCCCGACTTCACCCGCGCCGCCGTGCCCGAGGAAGCCAACCGCCTCTATGAGGAGGCGGTGACGATGTTCCGCGAAACTGGCCTGACCGTGGCCACTGGCGAGTTTCAGGCTTATATGCAGGTGCAGCTGCGCAACGACGGCCCTGTGACCATCATGGTGGACAGCGCGGACCGGGGGCGGCCCCGTAGGGCGTAGCAGAGCGTATCCGCAGCTTGCGTCATACTGACTTCTCCGTCGTTCCTGCGAAAGCAGGAACCCAGAGAAACTGCTGCGACAGGAATGTTGGTCGGATTTGCGACCACTGGCTTCCCGCTTTCGCGGGAATGACGGTTTTTGTCAAACTGTCCTACTCGGTCAGCCAGACCAGCGTTTCGTCCACCACCTCGGTGGGGATGTCACGGCGGACGGTGGCGCGGCCCACGTCTTCCAGCAGCACCCAGCGGTTGGCGCCGCCTAGGGTCTTCTTGTCCAGCGACATGGCGGCCCTGATGTCGTCCAGGTCAACGCCCTGGGCGGTGATGGGGAGGTTGAACCGCTGCAGCAGGACGCGCTGCCGATCCAGGATGTCGTCGCCGATCATGCCCATTTCGCGGGCGATGCGGCCGGCACCCATCATACCCACGGAGACGCCCTCGCCGTGCATGAAGCGCCCGTACTCCGTGGAGGCTTCCAGCGCGTGGCCGATGGTGTGGCCGTAGTTGAGCAGGATGCGGATGCCCAGGGTTTCCCGCTCGTCCTGGCTCACCACGTCGGCCTTGATGGCCATGCTGCGCCGGATGACCTCGGTGGAGATTTCCGGTTCCACGTCCATCAACGCCTCGGCGTGCTCCTCGAACACGTCCACGAGAGACGGGTCCAGAATCAGGCCGTGCTTGATGGCCTCAGCCCAGCCCTCAGCGAGTTCCCGCTTGCCCAGGGTGGAGAGGGCCTGCACGTCGGCGAGGACGGCCCGGGGCTGGTAGAACGCGCCGACCATGTTCTTGGCCTGGGGCAGGTTGACCGCCACCTTCCCGCCGATGGAGGCGTCCACCATGGCGGCCATGCTGGTGGGCACCTGGACGAAGGGCACGCCGCGCACGAAGGTGCTGGCGATGAAGCCCCCCAGGTCGCCGGCCACGCCGCCGCCGATGGCTATGATGGGCTGGCCCCGCTCGGCCTTCAGCCCCACCAGCCACTCGTAGATCTCCTGAGCTTGGTGGAAGGACTTACTGGTCTCCCCGGCCGGGATGATGAAGCAATGGGCGGCGATGCCGGCCCGCTGCAAAGCCCACTGGGCGTTGCGTCCGTAGGGCCGCATCACGTTCTCGTCGGTGATGATGTAGGCGGTGTTGCCTAGGCCCAGCTCGGCGATGTACTCGCCCAGCCGGTCAATAATGCCCCAGCCGGCGACGACGGGATAGCTGCCGCCGGAGTGATGAACGGTGGCGGCGAGGTCTGCGTTGGTCATTATTGTCCTCCCGGTGGAGAGATCTGGTCGGTGGCGTAAACGGTGGTTTCAAAAATCCGCAGCACCTCGTCGGCCACCTGTTCCGGGGTGCGGTCGTCGGTGGCGACGGCGTGGTGAGCCTGGGCGTAGGAGGGGGCGCGCTGGTCAAGGAGTTCGCGGATGCGCTCCAGCGGGTCGCTGTCGCCCAGCATGGGGCGAACGGCGGCGTTGGGGCTGCCCCGGATGATGCGGTGGTGGATGGTTTCGGGTTGGGCGGTCAGGCAGAAAACGATGCCGTTTTCCAGCAGCACCTGCCGGGTGAGTTCCTGGGCAAATGCCCCGCCGCCGGCCGCGATGACCTTGCCGCCACCTTCGCACAGCGTCAGGGCGGCGTGACGTTCCATATGGCGGAAGATGATCTCGCCCTCCTCGCTGAAGATGCGGTGGATGGGTTTGCCGGCGCGGCGGACGATCTCCTCGTCCAGGTCGGTCATGCGGCGGTTGGTCATCCGCGCGATGATGCGGCCCACATGGCTCTTGCCAGTGGCCATGAAGCCGACGAGGATGATGTTTGCCGGTGTCATTGGAAGCTGCGATTTCGACGATGTTGCCGGGTGGTTTACAGGCTCACCACGAGCGGCGTTCCTGGCAATGGCAGTGAGACGTTAGGCCGGGCGGGGCGGGGCCGGCGCGTAGCCGGAGGCGGTGCAGAACTCGACGCTGTTGCCGTCGGGGTCTTCGATGAAGAAGTAGGCCTGGCCATCGTAGCGGATGCCGCCACGCAGGACTTCGTAGCCGCTGCTCTCCAGCGTGGCGCGGGTTTCCTCCAGGTCGTCCACCTGGAAGGCGTGGTGGACGTTGCCGGGCTTGGCGGGAGCCTCGTCGGTCTCGATGAGGTGGACCATTACCCCGTTTTCAAGCTGGAGCCAGGTAATTGCCGGATTGTCCACCTGGCTCTGGATCTGCTTGATGCCCAGCAGGTCGTTGTAGAAAGCCATGGCGCGGGCGGTGTCCTTGACCATGGTGGTTACGTGGTTGATCTGGCGGATTTGGATTTGGGCGGCCATGTTTTCCCTCCATGCCCTATATCTGGTGAAGGGCGCTGTCAAAGCGCTACGGGTATTATGCCATACAACTACCGGATGGATTCACAGCACCTGCCAGGCGCCTTCACCCAGCAGTGGAACATAGCTGCAGAAACCTAATTCCTCCATAACCGGCGCTTGGGATCCGATCGAGACTCGGGTCAGCATCTGTCGCTCGAAACTTCCCACGGGAAGGACCAGCCGCCCGGCAGGTTTCAGCTGAGTCAGCAGTGTATCGGGCACCTGCGGAGCCGCGGCGGACACCAGGATCGCATCAAAAGGAGCGTGGTCGGGCGCACCCAGGATTGCGCCGGCCGGCCGCACCGATACGTTTAGGATTCCGCAGACGGCCAGGTTCCGGCGGCAGAATGACACCAACTCCGGTATGCGTTCCACCGCTACGACGGAGCCGAAGGGCAGCAGTTCGGCAAGCACTGCGGCCTGGTAACCGCTGCCGGCGCCCACTTCCAGCACATACTCGTCGCCGCGCAGCTGCAGGACGTCGGTGGCGTGGGCAACCATCTGAGGCTGTGAGATGGTCTGGCCGTTGCCGATGGACAGGGCGACGTTCAGGTACGCCTTGGCACGTGCCGGCGGCGGCACGAAACGTTCCCGGGGAACGCGGCGCATGGCGTCCAGGGTCGGCCCCTCGCCCACGGTTTTCGCCAAGTGGTCAAACAGACGCTTGCGGTCGGCTTCAAAGGGATCGTTCATTGCTGGAAACGGCGACGCCAGGGGCAGGTTTCAAACCCGCCCCTACGTTTCTCGCATGGCAAGGGTCCCGCTACCCAAGCTCGCCGCTCAGGCTGTAGATCTGGCCGGGCCGCCCTCCTTCGGGGAGACCCAGGGGGAGATGGACATTGAGGAGGAAGGGGCGGTTTTCGCGCTCGACGATGCCGAGGCCGTGCTCGATGGCGTCGCTGATGGTGGCCTCGTCGGTGGCGTCCATGGCCTCGACGCCGAAGCCCTCAGCCAGCTTGACCGGGTCGATGCCGTCGAGGACGACGCCGCGATATTCGCCGGTCTCCTTCATGTTGGCGTTGGCGTTGGCGAAGGAGTTGGCGACTATGCCGTAGGCGCCGTTGTTGGAGATGCAGTAGAGGACCGGCACGCCGTGGCTGGCGGCAGTCCACAGGGCGTGGTCGGAGTAGTACAGGGAGCCATCGCCGACCAGGCCGACCACCGGCTGGTCGGGCGCGCCCAGCTTGGCGCCGATGGTCATGCCCACGCCGTAGCCCTCGGAGCCGCCGGCGGGGCGGATGTACTGGTTGTTGCCGGCGTCGCCGGAGTTGGAGAGGACGTCCTGGGCCACGGCGAATTGCTCGATAGTGACGAGGCCGCCGCCACGACTTTCAAGGGCGGCGTCCAGGGCGTCGCCCAACGCGACGGCGCGGACCTTGCCCGGCTCAGCCGGCACGCGCCAGGCGGCGTCACGACGTTGGGCGCGCAGGGCGGCAACCTCCTCGCGGGCGCGGCTGCGGCGGTCGGCCAAGTCCTCGGAGACGTCGGTGGCGTCCAGCAGTGCCTGGGCGGCGCGGCGCTCGTCGGCCAGGATGGCGAGGTCGAGGCCGGGGATGTTTTCCAAGTTCTCGGCGTCCGCGCCGATGGCTATGGTGCGTGCGGCGTCAAAGAACGCGGTGTAGTCGCTGGCGTTGCCGGCGCCGTTGTGGGTAACGCCAATGCTGAGGATGAGGTCAGGGTTGAGGTCGGGGGCCTGCTCCAGGCGGCGTCCGCCGGCGTGGAGGGGATGCTTGATGGGGACGGCGCGAGGGTCGCCGACCACCGGAACACCGAACCGCTCGGCCAGGGCAGTGACCTCGGCGATTGCGCCGCTCTTCCAGACACCATCGCCCACGTACATCAAGGGGCGCTGGGCGTCGCGGAGGGCGCGAGCCACGGCCTCAACGTCGGAGTCGGAGGGGTAGCCGGCGCGGAAATCGGGCGTGTGACCGTCGATGATGTTGGCGGTGTGCTCGGCCGGCCCCAACAGACGGTCGTACACGGCCAGATGCACAGGGCCAACGGGCGGAGTCATGGCGACGCGGAGGGCGCGCTCCAGAGCGGCGGGCAGGCCCTCAGGCTCTATGACCGTCCAGTTGGCCTTCATCATGGGCGCGGCGATGGCGGTGGGGCCGGCGTTGTGGCTGACGTCCAGGCTAATCTTACCGGCGAAGCTGCCGGTGTCGCCGGCGAAGGTGATAACCACCACGGGCAGGCTGCCGGTCCAGATGTTGATGAGCTGGCCCATGGCCTGAGCCAGGCCGGCGCCGAGGTGGACGACCATGACGCCGGGGGCCAGGTTGGCCTGGGTGTAGCCGCCGGCCATGGCGGTCACCGCGCCCTCGTGGAGGCCCAGGATGCCGTGGATGTCGGAGCGGGAGTGCAGTTCGTTGAAGAACAGCGCCTCGCGGGAGCCGGAGTTATTGAAAACGTACTTGACGCCGGACGCCACCATCTGCTCCACCATCAGGCGGGACGCGCTGGCGGTCATTTCCCTGGTCTGCATTGTGCTACTCCTTGATCGCGCAATCGGTTGTTGCGGGAATAGTACGGGGCAGACGGGCGGATGTCCACCTGATGAGGTTGAGGCGTGGGGTTCGTCAGAATCAGGATTTACCGGATTAGATGATTTTCAGGATTTGGCGCGTGTTTGGGGTTGCTTTCTCCTTTCGGGTTTTGTGGTTCGACAGGCTCACCATGAGCGGAGTTTGTTGTTTGGGAAGGCAGGATTTTCCGCGAGAGGCGGACTTAGCAGCAGCACTTCGTTGTCAGCATACGGCCGGTGGGGTACGCAACTATTTTTCCCTACTTTTTCGTGTACTCAGTACGCCAGAGGCGCACCTGCGCGCGGGCACGGACAGTCCCGGTGGTCGAGCCGGCAATCCGATTGAGGTGGTCGGGTCTAACTGAGCCTTGCCGATTGCGACCGGTTGCGATTTGGAAACTGACGGGGGTTGGCCGTCGAAGTGAAATCCTGCCTTCATTGAGAATCGAGATTGGATAGAAACAGCTGTTTTGCCTTGGCTATGTTTAGGATATACGTTCTTGTAGAGGGTGGTCAAGTGGGCGGCGTCAGGAGGATCTTTCGCTGAGGCAGCCTTGGATGGTAAATCTGAGTTTTGGGTCCCAGTCTTAAATTTTTTGAGCGGAATGTCTCGATGGTTGACCGGCTACCGTCCGTATTTTCATGCTAGCGCGGCGCCAAGGGTTGCTGCTCTGGTTGACCTCTCTCTGGATTACGAAATATCATCGAATCCCAGCACAATTCCTCGGGGTGCGAAACATGAAAGCCAATCCGGAAACCCTCGAAAAAATCGTTGGTATCATCAGGGGCCAACTCCCCAAGTACCTGTCCCGCGACTTTGTAATCTGCGACGTGAAGGCGGAGAACCGTCCCGGTCCGGACGACGAGGACTTCGTCCATGTCAGGGTGATCCTTGAAGACGACCATCCAAAGCTCGACCCGCACAGGGCCATCGAATTCAACGGCGACATGCACACCTTCTTCGAGCAAGTCGGGATAGCCCATCCCCCCAACATCACCTACGCGAACCGGAGCGAACTCAGTCTATGACCACGTCCGGAAGCCGTCCATCAACGCCAATTGACTGGAGAAACCTAATCCAAGCGGGACGGGACCTGCTCAATCCCCAACAGCTGGGGCATATCGCCACCGACGAACACGTTCGCAGAGCCATCAGTAACGCTTACTACGCCGTGTTTCACGCACTGGCGGGGGGCAATGGCTTCGCGCTCATCGGCTCACCAAACGACGCGGCAACCGCCGCCGCCTGGCCACGGATCTACCGTGGACTGGACCACACCACAGCCCGCCGGGAACTGCAAAGACACCGGCCGGAGTTCTCTCCTCAGGTTCGGAACTTCGCGGACACCTTCAGCCGCATACAACAGTTACGCCACTTGGCAGATTACGACCACAACGCTGCTTTCACTCCCCAAGAAGCAATCGCCCAACTGGACCAAGCCGAAGCGGCGATCCTCGACTACTCGCTAGTCGCACTTAGCGAACGGGCGTACATCGCTACCTTGACCCTCATCAGGCCACGCTAAACGTAATCCCATGACAATGCGGAGCGACCGACATAGAATACACGTGCGTCGCCACTACGTGGCTCGGCACCGCGACGGGGATGGATGAAGGGACGGCGTGTACAATCGGGGCAGGCGCGTTAGTTGAAGGAGGGTCGCTCATGGCTAGGGGACTACTGGCTGGCATTATGGTTCTGGATTTTACGGCGGCTTTTGTGGGGCCGTTTTGCAGCCGGATCATGGCCGATATGGGGGCCGAGGTCATCAAGATCGAGCGGCCGGCGGCGGACCAGGATGAGCGGTTCACGCCGGAGTCGCTGCCGACGCGGAACGGGGTGCCGTATCTGCACCTGAACGGCGGGAAGAAGAGCCTGTGCGTGGATTTGAAGACTGATCAGGGTTTGGAGATCGTGCATTCGCTGGTGAAGCGGGCGGATGTGTTCGTGGAGAACTACACGCCCCACGTGGTGCGGAGCTACGGGCTGGACTATCCTAACCTACGCAAGCTCAATCCCGGCATTATCATGTGCTCGATGACGGGGTACGGGCAGGATGGGTTTGCCCACAACCCGGAGCACGTCTGCACCGACCCGGTGGCGCAGGCGGTGAGCGGGCTGAACTGGATCACGGGGGAGCGGGACGGCGCGCCCTACACCATCGGCGGCGGCATCGGCGACACCATCACCGGCATGACGGGAGCGATGGCGGTGGGCTACGCGCTGTTTCACCGGCAGCGGACGGGAGTTGGCCAGTACATCGACCTGTCCATGATCGACAGCCTGCTGTTCCTGGACTCGCTGGCGATGCCCCACGTGGCGGCCAACCATGGGGTTCCGCTGCACTACCGGAACGGAGAGCAGAACACTTACACCTTCCCCATGGGCATACTGAAAGCAAAAGAGGGCTACATCTCGCTGCAAGCGCCGGGGCAGGGGCCGAACAGCGCATGGGGCCGGCTGTGCGTCTGCATGGATCGCGCGGATTTGATTGAAGACCCGCGCTACCTGACCGACGACCACCGGGTGGAACGCCGGGACGAGATCGTGGGCATCATAGAGGAGTGGCTGCAAAGCCTGCCCGACGATGAGGCGACGCTGCTGGTGCTGGCGGAGGCGCGGATCTCATCGGGGCCGGTGCTGTCGCAGGAGGAGATCTGGCGGCATCCGCATTACATCGGACGGGGCGCGTTCCAAGAGATTGAGTATCCCGAGGTAGGGCCGGTGGGAGTGGTGTCGCCGCCGTACCGCTTTTCGGCGACGCCGGCGGCGGTGCGTGGGCCAGCGCCGCAGTTGGGGGAGCACAATTACGAGGTGCTGGGCGAGCATCTGGAATACTCGGCGGGGGACGTGGCGGCGTTGACTGAGGCGGGGGTGTTGTACGAATCGTCGGGGGCGAAACGGCGCAGAGCCGGACGGTGTAGGGGCGAATAATTATTCGCCCCTACGGTGTCGGGTGTCAGTTGACTTCCATGACGACTTTGCCGAATACGCCGCGGTTGGTGAGGAGTTCCTGAACGCGGGTGGCCTCGGTCCAGGGGAAGATTTCCTGCACGACGGTGCGCATCTGGCCGTTTTCGAACCAGGGCTTCATGGTGGCCCAACCGCGCTGTTCGGCGTCCCTGGCGGCTTCGTCGAACACGCCCGCGCGGCGCACCCATTGGCCCTGGTCGGCCAGGCGCTGCTCGTCGAAATCGGCACGCTGGCCGCTGTGTCCACCGACGGTCACCACGCGGCCGCCGGGAGCCAACGCGCTGAGAGTGGCGTCGAAAATTGCGCCGCCCACCGTGTCCAGAGCCATATCCACGCCGCGCCCGTCGGTGAGTCTCATCAACTCGGCGGTAACGTCCTGGGTTGAATAGTTGACGCCGGCCTCCGCTCCCAACTCAAGGCCACGTTGCACCCGGTCATCGGAGCCGGCGCTGGTAAGGACGCGGGCGTTCAGGTTGCGGGCGATCTGGATGCCGGCCATGCCGACGCCGCTGCCGGCGGAGTGGACGAGGGCGGTTTCGCCGGCCTGCAAGCCGGCCATCTCGAAGGCGTACCACGCGGTGAAGAACACGCAGGGCAGCGACGCGGCGTCGGTGGTGGACATTCCCTCGGGGGCGCGGAAGGCGAGGACGGATTGGGCGGCGCAATATTCGGCGTAGGCGCCCCGCACCAAGGCCATCACCGGGTCGCCGGGCTGCCAGCCGCTAACTCCAGGGCCTACTGATTCCACCACGCCGGCGACATCCAGCCCGGGGATCCGCGGCGGTTCGGGTTGGCCGGCCGGGGCGTTGCGCGCCCGGTAAGTGTCGGCGCGGTTGACACCGATAGCCTGCGTTCTGATCAGGACCTCGTTGGATTGGGGGACGGGTTGGTCCACATCGTCCATACGCAACTCGTCGCCGGTATCGGTGAAATGTATTCTGATAGCTTTCATAGTCACCTCGCCCCTTTGAAACCGGAATTAACAAAATCCGGCCGGCTTAGGGTGGGCCGGCCGGGCTATGTAGGGGCGAATGATTATTCGCCCCTACGGTTGTCGTGGATTAGTCGTCGGCTACTACGCCGGCCGGTTCCTCCAGCCGCAGAGGGAAGGTGCCGCCGAAGAGGCCGCGCTCAGGATGACGCTCCCACTGAGAGGCCGGCATCTCGTAATAGACCTCGATCTCGTTGTCGTCGGGGTCCAGGAGATAGACGCCCAAGGAGACGCCGTGGTCGCTGATGCGGTTGATGCGGACGTTGTTCTCGAGGAGACGGTTGTAGAGTTCCTGGAGGTCTTCGAAGGTCTCCATCTGCCAGGCCATGTGGGCCTGTCCGACGATGGAGTGGTCGGGGCCGGCGGCGTCCATGCCGATGGCGCGAATGGCGAGCTCGTGGGACTTCTCGGTGTTGGCCGACATGAAGACGGTGCCGCTGGGAGAGCGCTCCATGATGGTCAGGCCCATGACGCGGGTGTAGAAGTCCAGGGAGCGGTCCATGTCGCGGACGCGCATTACCAGATGGCCCAAGTGTTTTGGGGTGTACGACATTTTTAGTTCCTCCTGTTCCGATGTCCTTTCTCACTTCAATCGGATGATCATCAATGCGAGATTCACAGTAGCTACGAAAACTCCTCAGTACTCAAACCGGCTTGTCTGATGATAGCTCGTAGCGTGCCTCTGTCCAGTTCGCGGTGATTGGGAACCACGAGCTGAGCGAAGGGGTCGTCTCGACGTAAAATAATGTGGCTGCCTCGTTGTCGTCTGGTATAAAACCCAACTCCGGCAAGAGCCCTGACGCACTCTTGACCTGAAACCAAGGGCAGCCGCTCATACCGCTACGACCAGCGCCTCAAAACGATCCTCCAGAACCGGCAGGCCATCGTCCTCAAGGACGGCGATGTACGATTCAATCGCCTCCTTGATGTTGGCAATCGCCGCCTGTTTAGTTTCGCCCTGACTGATGCAGCCGGCCAAGCTGGGGCATTCGGCAACCCAGTAGCCGTCCTCGCCCGGATAGAGGAGTACCTGCCGCATCGTTCCACCTTCATTTCTCATCATTCCGACTCCAGGAAGGCACGGACCTTCTGGCGGAAGGGTTCCTTGTCGTAGTTGCTGAAGAGCATCATGGCGTTGCGGACCGGGTTGCCGCCGAACATTCGCTCGTAGAGCACCTGGCGTCCGCTGAAGGAGCTGCAGGAGGCGTCCCAGGCCAAGTGGAACAGCTTGGAGCGTTCCCAGGCATCGGCGCTGTCCGTGGCCAGGTAGTGGTTGACCTCGGGCGCGATACCCGACTCGAAGTCGGCCTCGGCGGGCAGGGCCATGAGGCTGCTGGTGCCGAGTAGCTGGGTAATCTCGATCATGCGGGGATACAGGGTCCTGCCGAACAGGGTGCGGCCGGCCTGGATGGGACCCATGGCGGGGCACACCATTCCATACTGATTGGGCCTGGCGTCGGCTTCGGCGGCACGCAGGCAGGCTCGCATCATGTCCCGGTAGGTGATCAGCTCGGCCACCTGCTCCTGGATATGGGGTATGGAGCCGGAGCCCAGCGTTTCCACGATCAGGTCGGCCAGACCCAGCATGAACTCGGTCTTGACCAGACAGCGGTTCAACACCTGGTAGCCGGTGTGGGAGTTGGACATGGTGCCGGTGCCGTAGTTGTTGCACAGCTCCACGTTGCCCAGTAGGAAGACGCGCTCCCACGGCACCAGCACGTTATCGAAGAAGACGACGGTGTCCATCTCCTCGAAGCGGGAACCGAGGGGGTGGTCGAAGTGGGAGCGGCCCTGGTCCAGGCTTTCGCGGCAGAGGAACTTGACGCCGGGGGTGTCGCAGGGGATGGAGAACGAGAAGGAGTGCTTCCAGTCGTCGTCGGCCAGGCGGTGGCTGGCAACAGGGTAGATGGCGATTTCGTCGGAGATGGGGCCGAGGGTCGCCAGGACGCGGCTGCCCCGCACGACGAGGCCGGCGTCGGTCTGCTTGACGGCGGTGAGAGCCACTTCCTCGGTGAGATTGTCGGCGGCGGCCGGAGTGCGGCTGCGCTGGAGGTTGACCAGGGCGTGGGTGAGGGTGACATCGTTTTCGCGGAGGAACTCGTGGTAGTTGAGGACGTTCTTCTTAAACTCGGGGCGGTCCTGGGCGAAGTAGTCGGCGGAGCCGGCCCAGGCGGTGAAGATGGAGTTCATGAAGTCGGGCGAGCGTCCCATCATGCCGCAGCTGGCCCAGGCCCAGCGGGACATCATCTCGCGCTTGCGGATCAGGTCGTCCACAGTTTGCGGGACCATAAATGACAACCCGACGGGATCGCCGGTGGAGGGCGAGGCGAAGGTCATTTCCTCCCGCAGCGAGGGGTCGTGCTGCATATCGTAGAGGGCGGCCACCGCCTTGACCCCGTTCTTCAGGCCGGGGTGAGTGGTTACATCGTCAACCCGTTCTCCCCGGATCCATACCTCGCGGGGGCGGTTTTTGAGTTCATCGATGTATTCCTGTCCGGTGCGCGCTGGCATGATGCTTCACCTCCTTTGTCAGAAGCAGGATTTACCGGATTGGAAGGATTGGCGGGATTGAGGCGTTATGGCTCACCGCCAATGTTTCCAATCCTGAAAATCCGCATAATCCTGACAATCCTGCTGCTGACGATTGCCTCAAATCAATCATTTGAACTCCGGCATGACTTCCTGGGTCAGCAGGCTCAGGCTGCGGTGGACGGCCTCCTTGGGCAAGAAACCGCCGGGGTTAAGCTCGGCGGTGATGCCGGTGATGCCCAGCATCTCTTCGAACTCGTGGAGGCGGTCAACGACCTGCTCGGGGGTGCCGAAGACGACGCGGGTTTCCAGCAGGTCTTCGTAGGTTGAGTTGGCCAGCTTTTCGTAGCGGCGCTGCCGAATCTCGCTGGCCTCGGTGCCCTGGCGTCCCAGGGAGTACTCGAAGAGCTCGCGCTGGCGGCGGAAGAAGGCCTCGATACTGTCCCGGGGTTCCTCGATGGCCTCGGCTTCGTTGGGAGCCAGGTACACGGGGACGCGGACGTTGATGTCGCCGCCGTCGCCGGGGTGGCCGGCGGCTTTCCACTCGTCCTTGTATTCCTGGAGGTTGGTCTTCAGCTCCTCAACGTCCATGGTGCGGAGGCCCAGGAAGATGGGCTGGCCCAGCCGGCCGATGCGTCCGAAGCTGTCCTCGCTGCTGGCGGCGATGCGGACCTTGGGATGGGGCTTCTGGTAGGGCACCGGCGACAGGGTGGCGTTGGTGATGGTGTTGTACTTGCCCTCGTAGGAGAAGGTCTCGCCGGACCAGGCCTGGAGGATGATGTCCAGGGCTTCCTGGAACCGATCCTTGCTCTCGGCGTAGTCAATGCCCATGATGTCGTAGGCGCGGACGTTGCCGCTGCGGCCCACGCCCAGCTCGAAGCGGCCCTCGCTGATCTGGTCCACGGTGGCCGTTTCCTCAGCGATGCGCAGGGGGTGGATCAGCGGCAGCACCTGGACCGCCATGCCCGTGCGCAGATGCTTGGTGCGCGAGGCGATGGCGGTAGCGACGATGATGGGAGCCGACAGCACGGAGCGGTTGGGGTTGAAGTGCATCTCACCCAGCCAGACGGTGTCCAGCCCCAGCTCTTCGGCCAAGTCAATTTCCTCGAAGGCTTCCGCGAATGCGTCGGCGTGGGTGGGTTGATTGCCGATGGTGAAGTTTGCGTTGATGCCGAAATCCATGCGTCCCCCTGGGGCACGTCGGACGGAATGACGCCGTCGCGACGAGACTGTTGTTGCTATTCAACACGATAGACGTGACGGCGACAGTATAGCAGGCCGGCCCGGGGTCAAGAGCATCGCAATATGCGCGCCGACAGGGGAAGGCGTAGGGGCGAATGATTATTCGCCCCTACACGGGAGAGGGAGCAAGGTCAGGACGCGGTGGCTTCCCGCCGGCCCAGGGAGAAGACGCGGCCAAATTCCCGTCGTTCCCAGATGACCAGGAACTGCGCGGCGATGAAGATGGAACTGTAGGTTCCCACCACCACGCCGATGGCGACTACCAACAGCAGCTCACGGATGGATTCGCCGCCAATCAGCAACATGGCCAGCAGGACCAGCAGGGTGGTGAAGCTGGTGTTGATGGAGCGGCCCACGCTCTCGATGATGCTGAGGTTCACGGTGTCTTCCAGCCTACGGTCGGGCACGCGGATGGTGTTCTCGCGGATGCGGTCAAACACCACGATGGTGTCGTTAACGGAGTATCCGGCCACCGTGAGGATGCCGACGATGAACATGGAGTTGACCTCCATGCCGATGACGCGGCCCAGAATGGAGAAGACGCCCAGCACGATCACCGTGTCGTGGGCCAGAGTGACCACCGCCGCCACACCGTAGCGGTAGGCTCGGGGCACCCGCCGGAAAGCGTACCAGATGTAGATGAGGATGAATACCGACGCCACCAGCAGGGCCAGGAAGGTATTGCGGACGGTTTCCTGGGCGATGATCGGGGATACGGTGTCCACGCCCGACGCGTCGATGGGGCCGATTTCCTCTTCCAGGGCGTCCTCGATCTGCTGACGTTCCGATACCTGGTTGCCCGTCGCTTCTTCAAGCACACTGGTGCGAATCAGCACGGAGTTGTCGCCTACCGCCTGGACCCGCGCTTCGGGGTGTCCCAAATCCGAAAGCAGCGCCCGCACTGCTTCGGATTGCACCGGTTCCTGAAAGGCCACAGTCAGGACCGAGCCGCTGGTGAAGTCGATGCCCGGCTTCAGGCCGGAGCCGCCGCTGGCCCACCCGGGCGGGGCGATCATGGAGAGCAGTCCCGGTATGATGATGATGGCTGAGAAGATGAAGTACCAGCCTCTTTTGCCGACGATGTCAAACATTATCTAGCGGCCTCCCTGAGCCGACTGAGGTCGCTGTCCGGTGGCCCGTGGCGGTATCTTTTCCGGCGTGAAGAGATTGGCGGCCCGGCTCAGGCCCATGGCTTGCAACGCCTGCAGCAGATTGCGGCTGACCAGCACCGCGGTGAACATACTGACCAGCACACCCACCATCAGGGTCAGCGCGAAGCCGTTGATCAACCCGCCGCCGAGTCGATTGCCGAACCACAGCAGCACTACGCAAGTGATGAGCGTGCTCACGTTGCCGTCCCGGATGGCCGGCCAGGCCCGGTTGAAGCCCACCTCCATGGCGGACGCCAGGCTGCGGCCCAGGCGAATTTCTTCCTTGATGCGCTCGAAAATCAGGATGTTAGCGTCCACTGCCAAACCGATGGACAGGATGAAGCCGCCGATGTGGGGCAGGGTGAGGGTAATGGGCACCAGCTTGAAGATGGCCAGCGTGACGGCGGCATAGTAAATCAGGGCCACGGCAGCGACTACCCCGGCCGCCCGGTAGTAGGCGACTATGAAGATGAGCACCAGTCCCAGCCCGACCAGTCCGGCCATCAGGCTGCGTTCGAGCGATTCCTCGCCCAGGAGGGAGTCCACGGATTCCTCCTGAATCAGGGTCAGCGGGACCGGAAGGCTGCCGGATTTCAGTTGAATCGCCAGCGTGCGCGCTTCCTCCCGGTTGAATCCGCCGGTGATCTGGCTGCGCCCGTCGCGGATATGGGCCTGGGCAACCGGCGCGATCAGTTCGTCTTCGTCCAGGAACACCGCGATTACCTCGTCGGACTGGCGATTGGTCTGCACGTTGATATCCCCGGTCATCTGGCCGAAAATCTCGGCGCCCCGGTCGTCGAACTGGATGTTGACCGCCCACGCGCCGGTGGTGGGGTCGTTGCCCGCGTAGGCATCTACCAGGTCATTGCCGGTAAGTCCGATGCTGCTGTCAGTGTAGGGCGGCAGGCACCCTACTTGCACGTCGCCCACGATCAACGGGCCGGCGCACTGGCGACGCAGGAACTCCAGCTGGGCGGTTGCGCCGATCAGGGTCTTGGCATCCTCGATGGTACTCGTGACGCGGAAAGGGTCCGGCGTTCCTATTTCAGCTTCCAGCAGGGATTGCAACGCCTCCCGCTCGTCCACACCCAACGTGGTGCTCGTGGTAATGCGGAACTCGTTTCCGCCGCGGCTCTCCACCTCGACGTCTTCATAGCCTCGACCCTCGACGACGCTGCCCAATTTGGGGGTATCGGCATCATCGGCGAACCGGACAGTTATGACCGAGCCGCTGGCGCCGGGGAGTTGGACGATGATACGGTCGTCGCCGAAACGCTGGACGATGGGCTCCTCGGTGCCGTAGAGGTTGACCCGGCGGCTGATGATGCTGAGGACGCCTTCCATCTGATCGTCGGTGGGGGGGGGAATGTCATCGTTGACGAAGGAGACGGGTTCGGCGATGGCTTCGGTGAGCGCCAAACGCACCTCTTCACGGCGTACCGGGTCAAGGTATTGGCCGGTGAGGGTGAAGGACGAACCGTCGCCGGCGTCGTCTATGCTCGCCTCGTAACCCGCGTTGCCCAGACCTTCTTCGATCAACTCGACGGTCGGGTCAGCGTCGTCCGGAAACTCGACGCTGAGCTCGGTACCGGTGTCAGCCTGGTACACCAGATGCGCGCCGCCCTGCAAGTCCAGCCCCAGCTTGAGACCCAGCGGGCCGGTTTCAGCGCGGTCGATACGGGGAAAACCGGGAATCCCGATATGGATCTCCGGCAGAGCCAGAGAAACGACAGAGATTGCCAACACCAGCAGTATGAAGGAAGTTAAGAGAACGGTGCGCCGTCGCATAGCGTGTAATCAGTTCCTCAGGCGTTATCGCCGGTGAATTCGTGAAATCAGCCTCGTTCGGCCAACAAACAAGCTGCCAGGTTCAGAGCATCCTCGCGAGTGGCGACTTCGCCCACCGCTTCCGCTTCGCGGAGTCTTTCGAGCAGCGCTCCGATGAGCGGTCCCTGCGGAATGTTCAGAACATTGATCAGATCATGGCCATTGACCAAGCCGCGAGCGTGAACCTCCTTATACGGTGGTTCGGCTCCCGTTTCGAGCACAGTAGCAATCATTCTAGCATAGTTGCCCCAGCGTTCCGGTGACAGTTCGGGACCCCGCGCCGCCAGAAAATCCGCCATGGCCAGGTACAGAGTGTCCACGGCGGCTTCGCTGAGATCGCGGTAGTAACGATAGATGGCCCGGCGGGAGGGCATCTCCCAGTGTTGCCGCAGCTGGCTGGGCCGCAGGTGGTGCAGCACCATGGCGGACACCAAGGAAATAACGCGGTGGGACAGGCGCAAGCTGGCCAGACGTTGCTCCACGATCTCCGCTCCCTGCTCGCTGTGTCCCAGGAAGCGGATGCGCCCTTTGGCATCAGGGGCCTTGGCTTGCGGTTTGGCGATATCGTGGAGCAGGGCGGCCAGCTTGAGCACGGTGCGCCGGCTATGGCCGTCGCCGATGGTCTCGCTGAAATAGGCGTCTTCCACGGCGGTCCAGGGGGCCATGGTGTAGATGGCGTTGTTGCGGTGGCCGGCGGTCACCGCCTCGGCGTACTCGACGCAGTGGAGCAGATGACCCCACACGTCCCAATAGTGATGGGCGCGGGGCTGCTCGCAATCGCGGGCGGCTTCCAGCTCGGGAATCACGCGGCAGAGCAGGTCCAGGCGGTCCAGTATCTCCAGCTGAACCCGTGCGCCGTCGGCGGCCAGTATGGCCAGAAACTCGTCGCGCACCCGCTCGGCGGACACCTGGCTCAGCAGCGGAGCATCTCGGCGGATGGCGCGGGTGGTGTCCGGGTCCATGCGAAATCCCAGCCGGTTGGCGAGGCGAACGCCCCGCAGCATCCGGCCCGGGTCGGCGCGGAACACGTCGTCGCCCGTGGCCCGTAGGACGCGCCGAACCAGGTCCGCCTTGCCGCCCATGGGGTCAACGATGGCGTCGAACCGAGCATCGGAGTCCCAGCATTCCAGGGGCAGCGCCATGGCGTCCACGGTGAAGTCGCGGGAGCGCAGGTCATCCTCGAAAGGGCCGTGATAGCCGGAAATGTCGATGAGGAAAGGCCGGCCGCTTTCGTCTTCCGGGGGGAGGGCCACCCGCACGATGTTCCAGGCGGCCACCGGAACCGGAGTGCCGCCCAGGAGATCAGCCACCGCCGGCCCGACGCGGCTCACGTCGCCGGGGATGGCAAGGTCAATATCGTGGAGCTCGCGCCCCAGCAGGGCGTCGCGGACGGCGCCGCCCACCAGCCAAGCGTCGCCGGCGGAACGGTCAGCAAAAAACCCGGCCAGCCGGGTGAGCAGGCCGGGGGCGTCCATGTCAGTCGGCGGCGGTGGCGTCGTCAGCCGGCGGGTTCGCTGGCCGGCCGTAGCTGGGGTCGAACTGCGGCACCGGCGGGGGGTTGTTCATGCGCCGGGCGGCGGCTTCCAGCTCCGCCGCGTCGGGTTCGCCGGTGGGGATGTACTCCACATCACCGTCCTCGTTAACGTGGATGCGGAAGAACTGGTCGTGGGCAATCAGGTGGTCGAGGTAGAGGATGCCGTTGAGGTGGTCGGTCTCGTGCTCGATGGCCTGGGCCAGCATACAGTCGGCCTTGAGGCGCTGCTGCTTGCCTTGCAAGTCCTGGTAGCGCACCCGGATGCGCTCGGCCCGGTTGACCATGCCCCGGTAGCCGGGCAGGCTGAGACAGCCTTCCTCGACCTCGCGCAGCCCTTCGCGGCGGATGATCTCAGGGTTGACCAGTACCAGCGCCTCTTCCCAATCCTCCAGCCGGACCACGCACATACGTTGCAGCACGCCCACCTGGTTGGCGGCCAGCCCGACGCCCCGATGGGCGGTCATGGTTTCCGCCATATCGGCGGCGAGCCGGGCCAGCTTGGCGTCAAACTGGGTGACCTTCCGCGCCCGCCGGCGCAGGATAGGGTCGGGAAATACGCGCATTTGGAGCACGGCCACGATGACACCCCTATAGCGATGGACGATACTGAAATTATCGTTGCGAAATTCGTAATCGGTGAGCCCGATTATATGCCGGCGGCCCCGGCGGTGTAAAGCGAGCGTTCTCGCAAGAAGGACCGGGGCCGGAGGCCACCGGACTCGTATTCACATTAGGGATTTTATATATGGCCTTGACAGAAAAATAAGTCTAGACTAAACTATTGTTAAGTTGCCACGTTAGATGGACTTCGTGGCCGTTGATATTGGACAGTGCGACGCAATCATTTGGCAAATGAACGACGATCTGCTGGAACATGCAAAATCCGACCGTAGTGGACCTGAGCGCCGACCCACGGAGATTCAATGAGTTGGAGCGCTACCATAGCGGCTGGTAGCGCCCCAATCCTGCCCCTTCGCGGGCAACTGGCCTCGTCGGATCCCTCCTCCCGACGAGGCCAGTATATCAAAAGATGGCCTGTGGTGGCGACAATCCGCTAGAGGTTGATGATTTCTCCGTCGGACGAAACATCCATGGCCATGGCCCGGGGTTGGCTGGGCAGGCCGGGCAGGGTTTCGATGCGGCCGGCCAGGGCGTAGAGGAATCCGGCCCCAACCGAAGCCCGTAGGTCGGAAACCGGGAAGGTGTACCCAGACGGGCTGCCCTTCAGCGTCGGGTCGTGGGAAATGGACAGGTGGGTCTTGGCCATGCAGATGGGCAGGTTGCCCCAGCCCTGCTGGGTGAAGAAACGGGCGCGGCGGCGGGCCTCCGCCGACCAGGTTACTGATTCCGCGCCGTACACGCGCCGGGCGAGGCCCAGTACCTTCTCCTCGATGGTTGCGTCGAGATCGTAGGCGTAGTCGATCTGCTGGGGCGCGACGCTGGCATCATTGGTTGCCCGCACCAGGGCCTCGGCCAGGGCGACGCCGCCCTCGCCGCCGTCGGTGAAACCGGAGTACTCGGCGGTGGCGTAGGCCCCGGCGTCCTTGGCGATGCGGGCCGCCGCCTGGAGTTCCTCGGCGCTGTCGCCGTCGAAGCGGTTCAGGGCGACGATGACGGGCAGGCCGAAGCTGCGCACGATGTTGATGTGGTGGACCATGTTGGCCGCGCCGGCGGTCATGGCTTCCAGGTTGGGCTGGGCCAGCTCGCGGCGTAGCGCGCCGCCGTGCCAGCGCATGGCCCGCACCGATGCCACCAGCACCGCCGCGCTGACGGGCAACCCGCTCTGGCGGGTCTTGATGTGCATGAACTTCTCGAAGCCGAGATCAGAGGCAAAGCCGGCCTCGGTGATGATGTAGTCGGCGTAGCCCAGAGCCAGGCGGTCGGCGATGATGGAGCTGCACCCGTGGGCGATGTTGCCGAAGGGGCCGGCGTGGACGATGGCCGGCTGGCCCTCCACGGTCTGCACCAGGTTGGGCATGACGGTGTGGCGCATCACCGCCATCAGCGGGCCGGCCAGGCCCAGATCGCTCACGGAGACAGGATCGCCGCTGCGGTTGGTTCCGACGACCATGCGAGACAGGCGGCCGCGCAGGTCCTCGGGGTCGGCGGCCAGCGCGAGGATGGCCATGATCTCCGAGGCGGTGATGAAGTCGAAACGGGTTTCGCGCAGCGGGCTGTTGGCGTTGCCGCCCAGCCCGGTGGTTATCTGCCGCAGGGCGCGGTCGGAGGCGTCGGTGACGCGGGACCAGGTGACGCCCTCGGGGGCCATGTCGCAGGCGTTGTTGCGATACACGGCGTTCTCCACCAGGGCGGCCAGCAGGTTGTGGGTGGAGCCCACGGCGTGGGCGTCGCCGGTGAAGTGGATGTTGATTTCATCCTCGGGAACAATGCGGGCCTTGCCGCCGCCGGTGCCGCCGCCCTTGATGCCGAAGATGGGACCCAGGGCCGGCTCCCGCAGGTTCACCACCGGGCGGTGGCCCAGCCGGCCCAAGCCGTCGGTCAGGCCGATGGAAGTGGTGGTCTTGCCTTCGCCGGCGGGCGTCGGCGTGATGCCGGTAACCACCACCAGCTTGCCCCGCTGCTGGCCGTTGGTCTTGATGGCGTCGAGGCTGATCTTCGCCTTGTGATGTCCGAAGGGTATGAGATGCGCCTGGTCCAGGCCAAGGCGGTCGGCTACCTGGGTAATCGGGTCCATTCTGCCCCCATGGGTTATGTCGGATGGGATTTATGATAGCGCACTGTGGGGGATTTGGCAGAGGGGGATTTTTCGGGTCTCAACAGATGTCAAATTAGGGTTAATTGATGTGCGAAGCACTTTCCAGCATCCTCGGGATTCAAATGTTCGATTGTCCTGTAGGGTATGTCGTTCGATTGGTCGACGATCAATAAGCTCATCAACGATAGTAGTATGCTGACCTAGGATTCGCTACTGCGTTTGCTCCGTAAGTCCTTGCAGCACTCCTCAGCAGCTTACTCATGCGAAGAAAACTCGGTATCCGCAAGTCTATATTGTCTATCTTGAGACTGACCAATTCTGCTCTTTCGCGACCGTGCGGGGCAGGCAACGAACTCACACCTAGTTCCTTCAGCAGTTTTGAGCGACGGCGGAGTGCTAAGTAGATTTTATTTACCAACCACCCATCGAGATCTTTCAACAATTCGTCGTCGTCAACAACTGGGAAGAAGCTCATGAAGCCCCGGAAATGGATATTTGGAACCGCCCGAGAAAGGTAATTGCGTACTTGTTCCTCACGAAGGTTACCGTACAGATAACGGCGGATTTGACTGATTAACACTGCGTAGTCCCTGTCAAGGTCGATTATGCGGTCCTCATTGACCTTCCCTTGGAGCGGTTCCTGAAGTAAATTGGAAAAGATTAATCGGGCTAACCGTCCCTTTGCCCTGGAAACCAGTGAGTCGCTCATACTGATGTGTTCGGTATCCACGTTGTGCCCAATAAACGAGATCAAATCGGTACCAGCGAATTCCCTTGGTGCGCCTGTGGGGGTAAGCAGTCTAATGCCTTCAGACTTTGAGTAATTGATGTTCAGACCCATGTCCCCTGCCACACTTGAGATGACTTTGGCTGCCTGGGCGATTTTATCGTAGCTGTCGGACCACACGACGCTATCATCGGAATAAAAGGCGAATCTGACCCCTAGTTTTTCCAATTCTTCGGCGATCGGGTAGGTTATGAGATTGGCGACGAACAGCGAAATTGACGTCCCCAGCGGAATCCCCCTTGTACTGTGAACAGAAGAATTCACGTCATACACGTTAGTTGGCAGTCTAGGGGCTTCCAGAAATCGCATGACAATTGTGATCTCTCGATTAGTCAGATAAAAGTGCGGGTTGGATAAAACCCTTTTGACTTGACTATGGCAAATTGACGAAAAAAATTCTTGAAAATCATACTCTGCCAAATATATCCTTTGAGTGCCTTTCAAATCGTGGGCAACGTTCAATATCGCGTCGTGGACCGTTTTGTCTTTCCGATAGGCGTAACAGTTTGGGTTTAATCTGCTGGAATTCTTAGCCATCAACCGGTCGAATATCATCCTTGAGATGGCTTGGTCCGCAACTTGGAAAACTGACAGCTGGCGGTTGCCCCCACCCTTCTTTGGTATTTCGTGAATTACGGCCGGCCTAGGCACATAGGAGCCGCTTTCCAATGATTTGTTGATTGCTCGCGCGATCGACTGATGCTGTTTGCGTACATGATAGGGATTGAACCCTTGGTCACACGCCCAATATTCGGGGATCTTTACGTCTTTATTGGTCGGCAAAGGAGTTCCTGATCGGCGTTCTCGGCGCTTACGACCTTCGGACAGCCTATGAGCGTAGGACTGATGACGCACCACCAACTTTTGCGCTTCTCTCCATATCGCTCGTGTTACCTTGTCCGACATCGTTATCGACCTCGTCTCCCCTGTTATGCGACCTTGAACTGCGAGAAAACAAGCGGCGCTCCGACGGCAAAGTATGCCTCACTCCGTTTGGGAAATGAAGCGTCCCGAGGAGCGAACTCCCTAGGACCATCTGCGTTTGCGGCGCAGTGACATAGCCGAAGCGCCTAGCCTCCATGAGGCCTGTTGGGAGTATATGTCAGGATCATGCGTGAAGCAACTTACTACCCTTTGCGGATGTAGACGGCTTTTGCCGCTTGAGACATGAGGATCGTAAGAGTTCCAAAAGACACCGAAGCATCGTCGACTGGTGCGCCACCGTCAGCAAGGGTACTTGCTCGATGTGTGCATCTGACCTTAGTCAGCCTGACATACTAAATCTATGCATGGTGGCGAGATTGTCGCGTCTCTCGGCAAGCCTATGATAAACGTCCGCGTTCCTCAAAATCGCAGCGTGTAGCGGAATGACCCTTTGGTAAATTAAACGGGAAATCTTGCCAGATGACTTCATCAGAAAGGGCAACGAAACCGCCTCTATCAATCCAGCCGCGCCGGGTCGATCTCCATGCGGCAGTTGCGGGGGATGTTTTCGCTTTCCAGGAACTGCCAGAGGCGGTGGCCGCGCAGCAGCAGGCGCCATCGACGGCGTTCCCGCTGTGACGTGCGCGTGCTTGCGGATTGGTTACTGGACCGGCAACTCGGTGATGGTGACCGCGCCTCCGGGTTCGGCGTCGATGCTCAAGTTGGAACCGGCCAGCAGCCCCATTCCAACCAGCGGGTTGGCGTCCACGCTGATAACTTCGACGCTTCTGATCCGACCATGCCAGTTCAAACGTCCGACATAGGTTTCGCCGTCGTACATCGTTCCGTCGGCCATAGTAAGCGAGAGCTGTCGATAGGTTGGCAGATTGAGTTCGTCAATAATGTCGGGCGGCAAGGTCATCTCCTCGGTGAAGCCCGTATCGATGGCAAAGTCGACTTCAACTGCTGTACCGTCTGGTGACAGGATTGGCAGTGCCAGAGTTGGTTCCAGAGTGCCGAGGACGATGCCATAGTGCATTATTGCGTATCCTCTTTGTAGCGGACGATGCGCGGGCTGCGCAGGCGCCCAACGTAAGTTTCGTGATTACGCATACCGTGTATTACGGCATCGGGGCGACGTTCACGCAAGATTAGCCCGGCTTTGGTGGAACTCTCGTCAACTTCGTAGTCGCCGGAGAGAACGTCAACCATCACGAACTTGTCCGCGTCGGCATCTGCAATCAAGTGGCGAATTTGGGCGTTGTAGATTTCCTCACCACGCTTTTTCTGTTCCTCGTAGGACATACCAAATACGCTCACGGCGCACCTCCGCATCTGAATCGGGCCATTAGGAGCGAGTTAATCATACCGTAGGCCGGCGTGTTTGGCACTCGCTGCCGTCAATCCAGGCGCACCGGGTCGATCTCCACGCGGCAGTTGCGGGGGAGGTTTTCGCCTTCCAGGAATTGCCAGAGGCAGTGGCCGCGGAGGAGGAGGCGCCAGCGGTAGCGTCCGCGTATGCGCTCGGGGAGGCAGGGGGTGGGGCCGATGATTTCGACGTCGGTGCGGGCCAGGCGGATGGCGCGGTCGCGCCAGCGTTCCGCGAGGTCGGACAGGGTTTGCTGTACGGTGCGGACGCTGAGGTCGGCGCATACCACCTGGGCCAGGCGGCTGAAGGGCGGGTTGCCCTGATGGTGGCGGGAGTTGATTTCGGTGCGGTAGAAGCCGGCATAGTCCTGGGCCGCCGCCGCGGCGATGGCGTAGTGGTCGGGCTGGTAGGTTTGGATGATGGCCTGTCCCGGCTGACGGCCCCGGCCGGCGCGGCCAGCCACCTGGCAGAGCAGGGCGAAAGCGCGCTCGCCGGCGCGGAAGTCGGGCAGGTTGAGGCCCAGGTCGGCCAGCAGCACGGCGGACAGGGTGACATTGGGCAGGTCCAGGCCGCGAGCCACCATCTGGGTGCCGACCAGGATCTGCGCGTCGCCGGCGGCGAGACGGCGCATGGCGGCCTCGAACTGAGCCGGGTTGCGCACCGCGTCGGAGTCCCAACGCTCAATATTTGCATCGGGGAAACGTCTTTCCAACTCCGATACCACGGCCTCGGTGCCGGCACCCATCTCACGGATCCGGCCGCTGCGGCACTGCGGGCAGGCCCGGGGCAGCCGACGTTGACGGTTGCAGTAGTGGCAGAGCAGGCGGCGAGTATCTTCGTGGTAGGCATAGGCCACTGAGCAACGGCTGCAGGTGATGACGTAGCCGCATTCGCGGCACTGCATGAACGCCGCGCTGCCCCGTCGGTTGAGAAAGAGGATGGCCTGCTGGCCGGCGGCTATAGTCCGGTCCAGCGCGGCGGACAGGCGGCGGCTGAAGATGCTGCGGTTGCCCTCGCGCAGTTCCCGGCGCATATCAACGACGGTGGTATCGGCCAGTGGTATCGGCTTGCCTTCTGGGTCGGGAATGCGGTCGGGCAAGTGCAACAGCCGGTGACGTCCCCTTTCCGCGTCGTAGTAGGTTCCCACGTCCGGCGTAGCGGACCCCATCACCACGACGGCGCCGCAACGTCGGGCCAGAGCCAGCGCCGCGTCGCGGGCGTGGTAGTAGGGCGGGAACTCGGCCTGTTTGTAGGCCGGCTCGTGTTCTTCGTCCAGGATGATGACGCCCAGGTTGTTCACTGGAGCGAACAGGGCGCTGCGAGGGCCGACCACCACGTCCACCAGCCCATCGCGGATGTTCCACCACTGGTTGAACCGTTGTCGCTGGGTGAGTCGATGGTGCAGGACGGCGACCCGTCCGGGGAAGCGTTCTTCTACCGCGCCCACCGCCTGCGGCGTCAGCGCGATTTCCGGCACCAGGTAGATGGCCTGCCGTCCGGCGGCGATGGCGTGGTCGATGACGCGCAGATACACCTCGGTCTTGCCGCTGCCGGTGACGCCGTGGAGCAGGAAACTGCGGGGAATGGCCCTGGGGTCGTCCAGGGTGGCGGTGATGCGTTGCACGGCGTCGGCCTGGGCGGTGGTCAGCGCGGCGGGCGGAGGGTTGACCGGAGGTACGCCGGCCGCAACCGCCGGCTCGATGCGCTGCCACTCCTCGGCCACGAGGCCGCGCCGCAGCAGAGCGTCGGCGGTCGAGCCGACGCCGGTGGCGGCGTAGGGGGCGGGTGATTCCTTGACTGCGGCCAGCAACTCGGCTTGTCGTGTACCGCGTAGGGCAGGTTTCTCGGCGTCGTCAGAGAAGTCCTGCGGGTAGTGTCCCGGTATCAGCGCACGCTCGTAGCGATGGGTGCGCGGGCGCGGGAGGGTTACTTCCTTGTGTACCATCCCACGGGCCACCAGGCGTTGCAGTTCCCGGCGGGCTACGTTGGCGCGATTGGCGTCGATTTGCTTCAGGAAGTCGGCTTCCTCACCCGGTTTGCCCGACTCGAGCAGTTGCAGCCAGGCGTTGCGGGTGGATTCGCGCAGCCGGGCAAGGTCGGCATCGTCGTCGGCGCCGGACACGGCGGTGAGCCGGGAACGCTGCTGGGCATGGAATCCCGGCGGCAGCAGGGGCGCCACGGCCTCAAATGGCGAGCAGAGATAAGTTTGCCCCAGCCAGTCGGCCAGTTCCAGGCCCAGGGAGTTGACCAAGGGCGACGGCTCAACCGGGTGCAATATGTCCCGCGTTTCCTCTTCGGACACCGCCGACTCATCGGCCAGCCGCATCACCACGCCCTGGACGATGTTGCGGCCAAACTGCACCCAAACCAGCTGGCCCGGCTCGACCGGCAGATGCCTCGGTATGCGATAGGAGAAGGTTTTGCCCGGCGCTATCCAGTCGGCGTCGATGGCTACGTCGGCATAATTCACGGCGCAACCTCCGGCGATGGCAAATCTTTGCGTCTCTGCGCCTTTGCGTTTAAATTCTCTCGTCGGGAGTGCACAGTTCCAAAACGCGAAACCGCCGCATCCGCGGCGGGGGGCAACGGGCGGCGGTCGTCAGTCGCGACGGAGCGCTACCGATTGGTTCGGTAGGTGGTGCGCTCCTTGATGCGGGCGGCGCGGCCCTGGCGTCCCCGCAGGTAGTACAGCTTGGCGCGGCGTACCTTACCCCGGCGAGTAACTTCCAGCGACTCGATGAGCGGAGAGTGCAGAGGAAAGACACGCTCAATACCGATGCCCGCCGTGATGCGGCGCACGGTGAAGTTGGCGGCCGGCCCCTTGCCGTGGGTGCGGCGGATGCAAACGCCTTGGAAGGCCTGCACGCGCTCGCGCACGCCCTCCCGGATCCGGAAGTTGACGCGGACGGTGTCGCCGGGCACGAATTCGGGGATGCGCTCGTTGACTTCGGGGGTGATGAGTTCAGATGCTTTCATAGTTACCGACAATTGCCTGGAAAGATGTGCGTGGTCAGGTTAGGAATCCTTCAAGCCGAGACCTGCACCAACGCCCCCATATTATAACACAGGCGCACCATCGCGTTTCTGCTCACGGGTTAAATCCCCGAAAGGATGCTCAGGACGGACAAATGACTTGGACTATCTCCAAATAGACGGTCAGGTCACCTTCTACGACCGAATACCAGATTTCTACTCTGACGGTTGAACCTGGAATAAAATCCACCCAGCGCAATCCGGCAGGTTCGCCAGTTGTATCAAACAACGGGAAATAGTACGGGTTCAACGAGAGGAAGCGAACCAAACCCTGCAGATTGCTTTCGGCAACTGAGTCGATAACACCGGAATCTGCGGCAGACTGCCACAAATCGCTGAATTGAGCCGTCTCAACAACCCTATACCACATCTTGTCGCTCGACGAGGACGCGGGTCACCCGGCGACCATGCTTGCGGATGTGGTCTGCTATTCTCTGCCCCCGCTCCTTGACGTCGTCAGTGAGCTTGGGCATTCGGAATCCCGTTAGTTCCCAAGGTATGACGCGCCCTGGCTCGGTCGTCCGCCACGCCACCTCGTCGTGGGAATATTCCTCAATTTGCGCGGCGTTGAATCCGGCAAAGCGACGCAGTTGCTCGTCGAGAAATGCCCGTTCCTGTTTCGTCAGCGCATGCGTGTCCGCTGTGCCTGCGGATGCTGGCTGCCAGGGAGGGTGACTTCCCCGGGAGTCTTCAGGATCGACCCGCAAGACTTCCTCACGTTCAAGTTGTTCTGCGATAGATCTCCAATCTTCGGGGCACAGACCGTATCCACGGCGCACATAGTTTGAGCCAGTGATGGGTCGGCCAGTGCGAAAATAGGCAGCGCAATCCGCGTAGTACAACAGGTTGACCAGTTTGGTTTCCCCAAAATTGTCGTCGTGAAGCGAACTCTCGGCCAGGTAGGTCACTGCGGCCTTGAGTTTTTCCCATTGCAATTGGAAACGCTTCGGTTTTTCCATCGACGGCCTCCTCGTCTGTTTGGCGCAGATCGAACGAAGCTACTGCCATTCCGAACATACGGCAAGGGCGGGATAACGTCGCCATGCCAACCCGCCCGATTCAGTCCGGCCCGGACCAGCTACTGCCGCACGTATTTGTCCACCCGTTCCTGGGCGCCCAGGGCCATGTAGATGTTGCCGTGGGCGTCCACCCAGCTGCCGTGGGCTGATTGAGAGTCCCAGCGGGCCAGCACGTTGCCGTCGGTGTCCATGATGCTGACGCGGGGCGACATCCCGTTGGCGCCGCCTTCGCTGATGACCAGCGCGCCCTCGCTGTCCACGGAGATGTCCAGGGGTCGGCGCATATCCTCCCACATGGCCAGGAACTCACCGTCGGGCGAATAGACCTGCATCCGGTTGTTTTCCCGGTCGCACAGGTACAGGTTGCCGTTGGGATGGGCCACGATGCTGTGGGGCAGGTGAAACTCGCCGGGGCCGCCCTTGCCCGGCTCGCCCCAGGACTGTTTCAGTTCACCGTCCCGGGAGAAGCGATGCACCCGGGCGTTGCGATAGCCGTCGGACACGTACAAGTCGCCGTTGGGCGCCGGCACGATTTCGGTGGGATAGTTGAACGGGCCGGCCGAGCGGGGGCAGACCTCGCCGGGGACCTCGCAGCCGGTGTCGGAATGGACGCCGCGATCACCGATGACCTGCAAAGGTTTGCCCTCCAGGGTGAATATGACGCAAACGGAGTCGGTGCGGTCGGTAATGTAAGCGATGTCGTCCTGGATGTAGATGCCGTGGGCCTCGTCGATGGCGCGGATCCCCCAGGAACCCAGATAGTTGCCGCCCGGCCCGAAGATCAGCACGGGTGGGTCTTTGCGCTGGAACACATAGACCCGGTCCTGCGAGTCGGTGGCGACCGCAGAGGCATTGCCCATGGTCATGCCTTCGGGCAGCTGCGCCCAGTTTTCTTCCAGGATGTAGGTGTACTTGCCGGAGCCTACGGTAGTCATGGTGGGGCCTCCTGATGGTTGGGGAAACCGACTTCAAAAGAGAGATTTGCGTTTCAGTAGCGACGGATTAGTTGTCTGCTGCCACCGGCTCAGCTTCGGGCGGGACGTTGAATACCGGCGGGGTGCCGTCCTGATGGGAGTGGCTGATAAGAACTTGTATGATGCGGTCGGTGTTGCGCTGCATTTCCTCGCGCAGGCTGTCGGTGTTGCGCTGCATTTCCTCGCGCAGGCTGTCGGTGTTGCGCTGCATTTCCTCGCGCAGGCTGTCAACCTTGTTATCCAGACGGTCCACCCTGTCCTCCAGACGGGCCATCCTGTCTTCAAGACGGTCAATCCTGTTGTCAATCTTGCTGTCGAGGCGGCCGATCTCGCCATTGAGGCGGCCGATCTCGCCGTCAATTCGAGTGAAGTTGCTGTTGATCAGCTCCAGCTGCCCCTGAATGCCGTCCAGCCGGCCGGGTATGGTGGCCTGCTCCCTGACGATGTTCGTGAGCCGAGACCAGAGTGTAGTGAAACCGGCGACCAGAACGCCGTACAGGACGAATATGGCGGTGACGATTGCGGTGTCCAAACCTACCTCCTCCCAAACTGAAAACGTGGACCGTTCGGCCCCATTCTAGCAGCATTCCATTGGGTTTTTAGTCGAAGAATCCGTCCCGAAGGTGCTCCCGTATCGCCTTGGCAACCAGTTCCGGCCGCTGCAACGGCACGTCGTGGATGCTGTCCTCCATCCATACCGTCTTGCTGACGGGCAGCAGGGAGGCGGCTTTGGCGATGGACTCTTCCCGGCGGAAGCGGCGGTCGTGGGCGTCGGGAGTGGACTGACGGGCCGGCAGCATCAGCACCGGGCATTGCAGCGTGGGATAGAGCTGGGAAGGCTTGTGGTCCCAGAGGGCGTCGATGATGCGCAGGTGGTTCTCCCGGCGCAGGTTGGCCTGGATGGTGCCGTCGTCCAGGACGCGGAAGTTGGCCAGCACGGCCTCCACCACCGCCTCGGCGGGGTTCGGGCCGAAGCGTGCGCCGGACATCACGCGCTCCCGCATCATCTCCGGCGTGAACCCAGTGAAGATGGGCGGCGCCATGTCCTCCCGGGCCTGCTCCAGCGTCCAGCCGGGACGGGCGGACGGTTCGATGGTGCCGCCGTCCACGAATATCAGGCCGGCGGCAAGGTCGGGCTGCGCCGCCGCCAGCTCCAGCGCTACATCCGCGCCCCAGGAGTGGCCCACGATGACGGGCCGCTCCCAACCCAGGGCTGCGATGAGCGCCGCCGCATCGCCGGACACGGTGGCGAAGTCGAATCCGCCGTCAACCTGGGCCGACAAGCCGTGCCCCCGCTGGTCCAATGCTACCACTCGGAAGTCGGCGGCCAACAGCGGCGCAACCAGGTCCCAGATGTGGCAGGTGGAAGCCAGGCCGTGCAAAAGTAGCACTGGCCGGCCGTGACCGCCCCAATCGCGGTAGTGGAAGGGCAGGCCGCGCAGGTCGATGTAACAGTCGTTGGGAGTGGGCATAAGCAGGCCGTCGTCCATAGTGAAGGTGGCGGTATTGTAGCAACGTAAGGAATAGGGGTGTAGGGTAGAATTAACACTTCGATATTCAGCGTCGAAAACGGCGCGGTGACAATTTTCCTGGTAGTGCGGGTTCGCCATCGGAGAGAAGCATATGACTAACCACGAAACCGTAACCATCAGTCGGGCGGAGTATGACGCTCTAGTCGCTCAGAATGCCGAGTTGAAAGACTACGCAGCTGCTCTCAAGGCCGACGATGGCAGCCGTATTCCGCATCCGGTGGCCTTGGCCATTATACGCGGGGACAGCCCGCTGTCCGCGTTTCGCAAGCACCGTCGGCTCACGTTGCGCGAGTTGTCCCAAGCCACCGGAATGGCCGCCAGCTATATCTCGGAAATCGAACGAGGGCTCAAGCCCGGATCAGTCAGCGCGCTGGCCCGGCTCGCCGATGCCCTGGACACCACTATCGACGCCCTGGCCATCGAATCTGCGGAATAGCCGGGAGGGTCTGGCAGGTCAAGCGGCCGCCCGTAGCGCCAGATGGCGATATTGTAGCAACGATTGTGGCGGACGACTACCGGAGCGCTGCACTCCGGTTACTCTGCCAGCGCAAGCAAACGGTCCACGAACCGGCGCACTTTGAGGCGGTTGGCGGCTATCTGTCGGTCGGTCAGCCGGCCGTGATAAAATGAGTATGAAACCGTTCCGCAGTGTTGAATTCCGAGAGCCACTCCGGACGGCCCGGAACATCCAGCAACCGTCTTGCGACAGCTTTCAACGCGCCGTGACTGTCATAAGGCCAGCCTTCTTTCCCAGTTGTTCCACCTGAGCTACGAAGTTCCCCACTATGCGACGGGCATCGACGTCATCGCCATCGTCCAGGTCGAAGAATCCGTAGCGAACTTTGTCCGGGTAATATTGCGCAGATGAGAAGCGGCTCAGCAGCACTTCGCCATCGGACTCGTCCAACAACTCAGCCAGCCGCTCCGAGACGGCGAGCATACCATCAGGGTCGTCCTCGTCGATGCGCCAACCCCTTTCACGGGCCGCTTCTCTCAGCGCGTGTTTCGCCGCTTCCCACAGCATATTGGCTCCCTCTTGCGCGTTGCCGGCCTCAAACTCCCGGTCGGCCACCGCCAGGTAAATCTGCGCCGTGGGCAGGCCCTCCGCCGGCAGCACTGCTCCTCCCGCATCCGGCTGGCAGAACGCCGGCAATATCGCCCGCGCCGACTGGTCAATACTCGCCATTATCTGCTGCATCGTGGTATCCCGCAGCACGTCGTTGCGGTTAATACGCCGGGCCGATCCGCCATCGGCGGACCGCTCCGCCACCAGCGCGGCCACTCGCTCGTGGGCCAAGCGAGACTGCGCCGCTAGGTTGGCATGATGCTCGTTGTTGGGATCGTAGGCAGGAATAGGCAGGTTTTGCACCGGCAACAACATGAACGTCCTATCGGTTGGTTGGCAAGCTTCCTGAAAAAACTGCACTAAACATCCGGCGTTTAGTATGGATGCCAGGTAATGATTGACATCGGGATTCGGCGATGAAAACCAATACTGATTATGATTGATTATGTCCCGACCACTGATGACAGAGGCGTTAATGTAATTGCCGATGCCGTTGTACACCACCTTGAAGTCGTTCCGCAGATTGAGTTGCGACGACAAGCCGCGCCCACGGTCCAATCTGGCGGTCAAGTCTTGCGGAGACTTTGCGCCCCTGCGGTCCCGATAGTCACGGTCCGCCCTATCCCAATACGAACGGAACCGCGCCGCGTTATCACCTTGTGGCAATCCGTTGATTAGATTGGCGCCATCCTCTGAAAATGGAGCGACAACGTAATACCTCCCTGTAGTACCAAAGGGTAGCAACAGCTGAGAAAACAGAACAGGTTTAACAAATTGCTCCTCAACATTGCCCTCTCGGTCAGTACCCTGATAAACCCGACGCCCCGGATTAGTCCTGAAATAAACTACTCCACGGGCTTGCGATAAAGGCTGTTCAAAAAGCACCAGTGACTGGGGAAACAATGTTGCGCCGGTGCGAAAGGCTTCGGCGTAGGCTGGGTCGGGCGCGGTAGGCCACTCCCGCCGGCTGCGCCATTGGAGCAAGGGCTTCACCTCGCTCCAATCCATACTGACGCTAACGCCCGAGCCGGCAGCCTCTTTGATCCGGTCCAGCGGCTTGATGTTGCTGTTCTGCCGATTGGCCCGCACTTTAGACCCGAAAACTACCGACGAGTTCGCCTGCGGAAAAGGCGGAGCGTTAACGCCGTGGAAGTCCCAGGCGTCCTTGCTCAAGTCAACGTGCGTACCGCGTTCCGCATCCTGGCGCAGACTCCAATTGCCCTTGCGAAAGGGGTCCCAGTGGCGCGCGCTCAACGCGGCGTAGGGCAGCACGAAGCCGAACCTGCCTCCGGTTTGCAGGTAGTAATCGACGCAGGTGGCAACGAAGGTGGCGGCCAGGTCGTTCTGCGTGGCCAGGTTGGCGCCGGCCCACAGGCTGCGCTCGCGGGCGCGCTCCCGGAAAGTATCCTGTCGGTCGGCGGTCATGGCGTTATAAACCACCCAGGGCGGGTTGCCCACCATGCGGGACACCGGCATATTGGCCAGCCGCAACGGCTGTGTCAGGTTGCTGATGTACCAACGCCAGACGTTGTCGCGCCCTTCCGCGATGTATTGCCGCAACCGGCGGTACACGGCCAGGGCGGCGTTGCGGTCGGCCGGGTTGGGCAGGTTCAGCACGGACGCCAGAGCCTCCTCGGCGCCCGGCGTTTCCGGACGGTTAGCGTAGCCGAATATGTGACCCAGCAGTTCCGGAAACCGTTCCGACAGCAATAGATTGCTGGGCAAACGGATGGGCTGGGCTCCCTCGTCCGTGGGTATCTCAACCGTTTCCCCGAATTCCCCGGCTTCCATGTCAAACCTGCCGGCGTTTCGCCTCAGCTCCCATTGCAGGCTGTCGCAAAGATGGACGGTTTCAGCGTCGGCAAAGGCGGCGTAGTGCGTTGCCAAGTGACCGAAGGCCAGCATTTTCGTGGTTTTGGAAAGCTCCACCGCCACCGGATGCAGGTCCATACCGGCCACCAGTCCGCTGACAACCTCCACTTGCGCCTGGGGGCTGTCAGCCAGTTCAGGATGCTGCGCGGCCTCTTCCAGCAGCAGTTGCGTCGCGTGGAACAGGAATGTGCCGGAGCCGCAGGAAGGGTCCAGCACGGCGGGACCGCTGAGTTGATTGGCAACGGCCATGGCGATTGTTTCCTTGCGCCATCGCGCATCCATCACCTCTTCACACACCGCCCGCGCCAGCCAGTCGGGCGTGTAGTATTCGCCGAAGTCGTGCCGGATGTTACGAGGGATGACTACGTGGTACAGATTCTTCAAAACATCCCGGTTGGGCGCTTGCCATTCGTATTTGTTGACCTCGGCAATCAGGCCATCCAGCACGTTGGCCCCGTCGTCGCCGGCGGCGTCGATCAACCAGGCTGCGAACCCGTCGGCAAGAATATCGTGCAACCGTTCTCGGTCAGTGGTTCGTCGTTCTGGCGGTTGCAGGGTCTCTGCGACCGCCCGGGCTGTTACGACCAGCATGGTATGGCGGGCAAAAAGGTCCCGCTCGGCGGTGGCGTCTCCCTGCGGGTTCAGGAACGCTCCACGCAGCAAACCGCGCCAGAGCTTCCGCTTCACGTCGTATTCGGTCGTGTGTTCGTAGCGAGCGGCAAGGTCAATGAGAGGCTGCGCTTGCTGGTTGGCCCATTCCGTGTTGTCCGTGGGCGGCGCCAGTTTGGCAGTTCGGTTGACGAAGTTGAAAAGGTACGCCAGCAGGGCTTCGTCGTCATCCGGCGTATTCAGGCGCATAGCGGTGAGCAGGGTCAGTTTTTCCCCATCCGGAGCGTCGCGGTCGTAATCGTAAAAGCTCCATCCCTTGCCGTCGGAGATGCCGGCCCGCCAGCCAATCGAGGCGTCGTCAAACAACGAACTCTGTGCAGTAAGGGCATCCAGGTAGCGGACGGCCTGCTCTTCCGGCGTTTCAGTAGAGCCGTCGCGCTTGATACGAGCATCATCTTTCTGCCCTTGCCGCTTGGTTTCAAAGACCACGTTGCGGCAATAGACGTCAATCGGCCCGTCGCCAGATTGGTACTGTGTGGCAATGTCGGGATAACGGAGGCCGGGGAACAGGAACTGAAACACGTTGTACAACCGAACTTCGGTCTCGGCTTCCGCCGTGGCCGCCGGCATTTCGCGCAGTTGAGCAATAATGCCACGCGCCAATTGCCAGTCCGGGGTTCCAGTAACATCCTGATGACTGACCATCCTCGCTCTCCAAACCGTCGTTGGCGCTGACATTATAGCCGGCGCTGACTCCGAAAACGGCGCTTTACCCCTGCTACAATTCTGCCCGGCGGCCGACCCGAGCGGTCTCCGGCCGCCTCAATTCACAGGAGGAATACCGACACAACTGAACGGCTCTAATCCGGCAAATCTTGTTTCTGGCGATCTTCGCCCTGCTGCAATCGTTTCTCCAGCCGTTCCAGGGTGGCTTGCGCGGCCCGTAGTTCGCGCAGCAGTTCCTCTTGCGATATGGGGCCTTCCACTTCTACAGGTCGCTCCGCCTTGGCCTCGTCCAGGCTGTTGATGATGATGGCGATGAACATCGCTATCAAATCATCATAGGATTTCGCTGCATCTCTGGAGTGGCCGGATCCCAGGTTTGAGGCAGATGCAGCCTCGGGAACCCCGAAGCGTGGATACTGACAAAAGCGAACCTTCCACTGGTCGCTCTGATCAAAACGTCCAAGCGGTCGACGACGGTGAGGAGTTATTAGCCCGTGAGGTCTCAGGCGATTCAAGCGCGGGCCAGTCCACCACAGACGGCGGAGGCGCATCCGAGTAGGCCAGCACGTGATGCGGCGCTACGAACCAGTAACATCAAAGGCTATTCGGTGTTTTCGCACTACGGGCACTATCCCGATAGGTGTAACGCCCGACGCTAGGCACCGGCTCCTGTACTAATCGATGCGATCACCGTGTCCTGAGAAGGGAACTCGCAGTACGCCCTGGCCCGTTCCAATCAACAGACGGTGAAACCACGAAGCCAGGACCACTATGTATTAACGGAAAAGAGCCAGACGCATTACCTTTTGACGAGAAAGGGTCTTTCGGACGGCCTGACGGACGTCGCAGGCAGACGTTAACCCTTCAATAGGGGAATGTCAATATCCCTCCCGCCAGACATCCAAATGAAGAGGCTCTTGAAAAATCAAACCAATCAGAGGTTGACATGATGAACCCCAAAATCGAACAACTATATCCATTGCTGACCCCAGAACAGAAGCGGGTGATCAGCCACTCTTCGGGGCCTCTACTCGTGGTAGCCGGGCCGGGCTCAGGCAAAAGCTTGTCCCTGATCCTGAGAGCGGCCAATCTCATCAGTTTGGGAAACGCTCTCCCTCAGGACATCGTCATCACCACTTTCTCTCGGGCCGCCGCCACTGAACTCTCGCAGCGTTTCGCAGAAACGAGCCGTGCATTGGGCGGAGACCCCGACTGGCTCGACACCCAGATCACCACCATCCACGGGTTCTGTCAGAAATTTCTGCGGGAATGCGGCCACCGCATCATATCGCCAGAGTTCACCGTATTAGACGACCTCCACCGGCTGGCTTTCATCGACAGTCGGCTACCCGAGCTCAGCACAAGGGAACAACGGGAAGAGTTCTTTCGCTACTGGCGTTCTCCGGAGAACGCCAGTAAAGGACTGCTCCGGGTGTTCGACCAGATCGTGGACCGGTTCGTGGACGTGAGCGCCCTGGTATCCGCCGACAACAAACTCCACAGAGCCATCGGCACTGTATATCGGGAATACGAACAGGCATTGAAGGATGCCGGGGTCTCGGACTTCTCGCATCTCCTCCGGTGGGCTCATGACCTGTTGGCAGACCCAGGTATGGAGCATATTAACGAGCGGTCCTACGCCATGGTCGATGAGTACCAGGACAGCAACCCGCTACAGGAGAAAATATTCCGGCTCTGGACCGCTCGGAGCAAGAACCTCATGGCGGTCGGCGACGACGACCAAAGCATCTATGGCTTCCGAGGTGCCCAAGCTAACAACATGGCGAGGTTCCCGACGCACGTTCCGGGTTGTGAGACTGTTCATCTGTCCACCAACTTCCGCTCCCACGACGGCATCGTCGCCGCGAGCTCCAACTGGATACGGGAGAACCGCGGTTTCGCAAGCAATGCGCGGACTGAACTCCCAGAACCCACCACGCCACGGATTCACTCCGATTACCCCAGCGTGATGGCGGTGGACGGCAACAATTCGCATGAGGAAGCTGACCGCCTCGCCGGTCTATTTGCCCAACTGCACCGGGATGAAGTGGTGGCTGATTACGACCAGATCGCGCTCCTGCTCCACAGCGTGCGGGATGATGTGACCAAGCCCTACACCGATGCCTTCAAAGCGCATGGCATCCCATATTCCGTACGCAAATCGGAACGGCTATTCGACCGTCCCGAGGTCAAGGGCATGGTCGGGGCTCTCGCCATCGTCTTTGACGCATTGTCCCAGAACAGAGACGGAGGCCATCCGGCCGCCACGCCATTCCAAAGGTACCTCGTCGCTGCGGCCAAATCCGTATGGAAGCACACTCCGAAGGATTCCGTGCTCCATCGTGCGCTGGTCCGCTGGCCGGCCCAAATCCGCGATGCCATCGAGCGAGGCGCGACCCTGGACCGGAGCCTGCACGATTATTGCTACACATTACTATCCATCCCGCCCTTCTCGAAAGCTCAACTCCGCCCGGCATCCGCGCAATGCTTCGCGCTGTGGTCTCGGTGCATCGAGGCCTTTCATGTCCATTATGGGTACCGGCACATTGCGGGCCATCAAGTTTCCCACCTAACACGCGACTTCTTCGGAAGGTTCTTGCCGTTGGTGTACGGCGAAACCCGGTGGCAATGCATCGACACCGAGACCAACGCCACCGGTCAAGTGCAGGTCATGACCGTTCACCAGAGCAAAGGCCTGGAATTCCCCGTGGTTGCGGTGGGGTCATTGGCGCACGATCCCGGCATACGGAAAGGCGGTTTGGACCTTGCCGCCTATTCGCCCGACCCCTCCGAGGCGCCGGATTACATGGCGGAGATGATGGAACCCAATCGGTGCAAATATACGGCGTTCACCAGAGCCGAACGCTTGTTGATTTTGACCGGTTCCGGGAAGCCGGTGCCAACGGTCCAGGCCCTGTGGACCGGCTTGCCGAGGTGGTCCAGCAATACGCAGCGCGCCTTGTCGAAACAGCGATTTCCCTTGCGCCGTCCCTCATCGCCAAAGCCGGCGTACTCCGTGACCGGGGACCTGGAATTGTACGAACGGTGCCCCAAGCAGTATCTCTATTTCCGCAGCTATGGCTTCGAGAATGCTCGCGCCAGTCGCAATGTCGTCGGCGACATCGTGCATCGCAGCATCGATGCCGTCCATCAGGATGTGCTCCGAGGTGGCTCGGTTGACGAACATAGGGTATGCGAGATCGTTGACCGTGAGAGCCAGACCATCCAAAGGTCGTCGGCTCCGGACGAGAACTACGACGCTGTCGAAGTCGCGTTTCAGCAGGTGGCACGGTACGTCAAAGAAAATCGCGATGCCCTCGGCTCAATTCTTGCGAGCGAACTGCCTCTGCTGAGCGACGAGGGCGATTTCCTTTGGACCGGCCGAGCCGACCTGGTCAGCGAAGACTCCGGGTCTCTCGTGATTACGGATTTCAAGACTGGGAATCGAAAGACGACGTCCGCCGAGCGTGTTTTGGCATACGAACGACAGTTGATGCTCTATGCCCACATGGCAGCGCAGAAGCTCGGACGGCCGGTATCGCAAGCCCGCATCTACTGGACATCCGAGCCATCCGTTGAGCTGGCGGTTCAATCCATCGAGGTCAGCGACAGCAAAATATCCGAGGCAATAAACCAATCAGCCCTCATCGCTCACGCCATTCAATCTGATGACTTCACAGTGCGCCGTCGGCCATCAAGAGAAGAATGCGGTTCGTGCCCTCTCCGAACCGTTTGCCGTCGCGACGGCACCATCCTGGATTCTCAAAACTAGACCAGCAAACGCTTGCCGCAAGCAGCAAGCGCGGGAGGTACAACATGAGTGAGTTCGACTTTCAAACGGAACATCTTTCAATCGACAGAGTTTTCGTTCTGCTCGCCTTTTTGCAGCCGTTTCTCCAGCCGTTCCAAGGTGGCTTGCGCGGCTCGGAGTTCGCTCAGCAGTTGCTCCTGCGTTATCGGGCCTTCCACTTCTGGCGGCCGTTCCGCCTTGGCCTCGTCCAAGCTGTTGATAATGATTGCAATAAACAGGTTAATGACAACGAATGTTCCGATCACAACGAAACTTACGAAGTACACCCACGCCCACGAGTGATGCTCCATCGCGGTGTTCATGATCTGGACCCAGTTGTCCAGGGTGGTGAGGTTGAACAGGGTCAGCAGGGATCTGCCCAGGGTTCCCCAGTGGGCCGGATCGTGTTCGTGGAACAAGTGGTATCCCATGATGGCATAGATATAGGCCACGATGCTCATGAGCATGATGACGTGGCCCACGCTGGGGATGGAGCGCACCAGCGCCGCGACGATGAGCCGCAGGTCCCGGATGGCCGAGATCAGGCGCACGACGCGCAGCAGCCGGGCCAGGCGGGCGATCATCGCAAACTGGCCGGTGGCCGGCACCAGGGCGAAGACGATGATCAGGAAGTCGAAGATGTTCCAGCCGTCGCGAAAGTAACGCTGCGGCCGGGGCCACAGAGCCAGCATCTTGAGGACGGCCTCAACGATGAACACCCCCAGGGCGATGTCGTTGCCCAGGTACAGCCAATCGCCGTAGAGCCGGCTTATGGTGGACGAAGTTTCCAGTCCCAGGATGATGCCGTTGACGATGATGACCTCGATGATGAAGTATTCGAACCACGTGGCGTTGACCAGCCTGGATGCGAAATTAGCCAGATTTACCATGGCGGTGAGGATACAGTGTTAGGCTATCCAGCGAAACCAACCGAGGCCGGGGATTTCACCGGAGCAGACACGACCCCCAGCAGACTTGTCAGCGGCGCGAGCGGTTGATGCACGGACAGCAGTGTTGCACGGCGGAGCCGATGCGGCTTCCCATGGCCGATGCTGGCAGGTGCAGAGTTGGACCTGTATCTTGGTCGAGGTGGAGTCGGGCTGCAGGATGAGGTGCGCGTCCGGTGCTCGAAAAATGATCGCAGTGCAGCCTGTGGTTTGCCACAGGGCGCTTCACCGTGCGTCAATATTGCGGGTAAACGGCCTTTCCCTCATGCGCTCTACCCTGGCCTTTTGACGACTGACTTTGCAGGCCAGACCGCTAGTATTACAACGACGGGTTAGGGTGGTAGGATTGGGCTGAGCAATCGGAGGCTTCGGGAGGTGAGGCGGGGTGATGGACGCGGCAGCTTTGGAGAGGGTGAATGAGGCTTTCCAGGATTTTCACGCTTACTTCGGGTCGGTTTTCGGTCGCAAGCAGTGGCGGGAGCGTAGCGAGGAATACCTGCAAGCCCTGCTGGTGCAGTCCCAGGAGCGACGTAATGCGGAAAACCTGTCGGAGGCGGTTGCGGCGTCGCCGCGGGTGCTGCAGCGTTTTCTCACCGAGGCCCGCTGGGATGACGATGCGGTGATCGGCCGGTTGCAGGAGTATCTGGGACCCCGATTGGCGGATCCTTTGGGCGTGTGGGTGCTGGACGGCAGCGACTTTCCCAAGCAGGGGGTGAAGTCGGTGGGAGTAGCCCGGCAGTACTGTGGGACGTTGGGAAAGATCGCCAACTGTCAGGCTGGGGTGTTTCTCGCCCATGTGGGGCCCAAGGGCCGAGCGCTGGTGGACAAACGGCTGTATCTGCCGGAGGAATGGACTGGGGATGTGGAGCGCTGTGCGGCGGCGGGAGTGCCAGCGGAGCGTCGGCAGTACCGCAGCAAGACGGAGTTGGCGCTGGAGATGGTGGAGCGGGCCCAGGCCCGTGGGCGCCTCAGCGCCCAGTGGGTAGCTGGGGATAGCGCATTCGGAATGTCGCCGAACTTGCGGGACGGCCTGACGACGGCTGGAGCGCTCTACGTTTTGGACGTGCGTCCCGATATGACCGTATGGCCGCTGGAGCCCACCTGGACCAAGCCGCCGTATCAGGGTAACGGCCGTCCCCGCAAACCGAGACCTTCACGCGAGGAGCGGCAGACCATGGTCCAACGCAGTCTGGCGTTGCCCGAAGAAGCCTGGCGGGAGATCACAGTGGCCGAAGGCAGCCAGGGACCGCGCACCTACCGCTACAGCGCCCAACGGGTGCGGGTGACCCAACGGCGCAAGCCTGGCGAAATCCTCTGGGCAATCTATCGTCAGAACCTGGACGGCAGCGAGCCTCGCTACTACCTGTCCAACGCTCCCGAGGACACGCCCCTGGAAACCCTGGCTTATGTGGGCGGCTCCAGGTGGCGCATCGATCCGCCGGAGGCGGACGAGACTGAGAAGAGCGACGTGGGGCTGGACGAGTACGAGACCCGCACCTGGGCCGGTTGGCACCACCACATCACCATGTGCCTGCTGGCCGGGGCTTTCCTGCTGAGCCTGCAACAGGATTGGGGGGAAAAAGATGCCCCAGATCACTCGGCCCCAGGTGTACCGAGTGGTGCGTGAACTCTTGCCCAAAGAGCAGTTCGGGCCGCGAGAACTGCTGGGGTGGTTGGCAGATGTCCAGGAACGTAACGAACGGGCCCGACGCTCCCACGAGAAACGCCGCACTACTCTCCGTCGCGATGCTTCCGGCCTTCCTCCTTAACCCGTCGTTGTAATACTAGTAGTCAGTCAACCTTGGAAAGGCAGGGATAGAAGCGATGGAGTTTGGTTCTGGCATCGTCGGTTCCGAAGCGCCAGTTGATAGCGATGCGCGCGGCGTTGCGCCGGGCCTCGTAGGCCGTGATGGCGCGATGCAGGGCGTCAGCGTCAGGGTTTCTGCCTTTGAGACAGGCCCGGCTCAACGCGCTGAATTCGATCTCCGCCATGTTCAGCCAACTGGCGTGTTTGGGCGTGTGGTGAAACTCGAGACGCTTCACGATGCGCCTAGCTTCAGCGGCGGGAAAGGTCTCGTAGAGAGAGGCCATGCGGTGGATGTTCAGATTGTCGAGAACCACGCGGGTCACGGTGGCGTCGGGGTAGGCGGTGTCCACCAGCCACTGCATCTGGTGGGCGAAGTCCTGCATGGTGCGGCGCTGGGTGATGGTCACATGACGCCAGCCGGCCAGTGGCTCGCAGAACAGGAAGAGGTTGCGGGTGCCGCCACGGCGGTACTCGTAGTCCTGGCGTCGGGGTCGTCCCGGCTGGGCGGGCAACGGTTGTCGCACTTCAGCCAGCAATTGCGTGGAAGTCTCGTCGAAGCACACCACCGGCCGGTCCGGATCGTAGGGCTCGGCGTACAGATCCAGCACGTCCTCCATAGCCGCCACAAACTCCCCGTTCATCTGGGAGATGCACCACTGGCGCTTTTGCCAGGGCTTGAGGGAGTTTTTTTGAGCCGGAGGCGCACCGTCTCGTATGACAGGCTCTCCACCACGCCCAACTCCACCACCTTGTCGGCCAATAGGCGTAAGGTCCAGTGGTCATGGCCTTCCGGAGCGTCGCTGCACGCCAGCGCAATCAGGTGGGCTTCGCCCCGATCATCCAGCTTGCGATACCGGTTGGCCTGGGGATGGTCGTGTAGCACACCGTCCAATCCCTCCTCGGCGTACCGCCGCTTGGTGCGAAACACCGTGCGCTGCGACGTGTCCAGCGCGGCCGCCACTTGGGACGCGCTCCAGCCTGCATCGGTCTTGAGCAGGATGCGCGCCGATTGATGACCCGCGCCGAGTGCTGGCCCCGTCGGATCAATCCCTCCAGCTGGGTCCGGTCCTCCGCCGACAACTGTACCGCTAATTTCTCCCGAGCCATGGCTGCCGCACCTCCCGCACCGCAATTTGCCACTCACGATAGCGACCGTGGCCGGTTTCTTCTTCCATATGACGATACAAGTTTGACCGAGTACTAGGAGGCGGCGAGCCAGTCACATTATGACTCTCTGGCCTCGCTGCCAGTTCTGAAAGGCGTTCTCCCCGACCATATCGGCTATCTCGCCATGAATCTTCGCGGCGACAGCGATGCTGAGTGAGGGAATAGCGTTGGGGTTGGTGAAGCCCATGAAGTGACCCGACCCACGTTTGTCCACCATCCAGTACTTCCGGTAGGGGTGGCACATGCGCTCATCCAGGTACTCAAGGTAATCCTGGACCGACATGCCCGAATGCTTCTTTATCGCCTGAGCGACCTTGTTTTGGCTCGATGGGCTCAACGTACCGTAGTTAATGACTGCTTCGTGCTTGCCACTCAACCCACGCCTTTCGCTTACCGCGAGTGCCTTCAACGCCAACTCGAACGCCATCCCCATGGATACGTGCGCCACGTTCAGTTGATTGTGGTCTGCGTTCAGGACGCTCTCGCCAGGTTTGGCGCGACCGTGCTCGTCCAGCATCACTGCTGTATTCGCCCAGGCCTGACTGTCCCCAAGCCATCCGGATATGGTCGCTCTGTCTTCGAGCTTGATGGTGTCCTTGAAGCGCAGGGTTGGCATCCACAGCCTCCTGTAGATAAGGTATGAGCACTCCGGCCTGAAAGGGTTGGCTAAGCCCCAATCCACCGCAAGAATGAGTGTGGCGTCGTGGTGATCGGATGAGAAAATGCTCCCGGCTTTGAGGATAATGGTTTTTGAAACACAAAGCCGCCCTGAAACGAGGAGCACGCATCGGATGCTACCACGCAACGACCCCGACCGCATCCAAATCGCCTTCGATGATCAGCGCCTGGTGGCCAATTCGGGCTGCTTTTGCCGGTCACCCTGGCCCACCACCTGGGGCTGGGCGAGTTGGTGGAGAGCTGCGTTGACCTGGGAGATGCACCGGGTCGGGCAAATGCGGGGCGACAAGTTGATGACGCTGGTGGCCTCGGCCCTGGCTGGTGGTGACTGCATCGACGATGCCGACGCGCTGCGGGCTGGCGAGACCGAGCAGGTGCTAGGCTACGCCGTGAAGGCGCCGTCCACCTTGGGGACCTTCCTGAGGAGTTTCCGGTGGGGCCATATGCGCCAGTTGGATCGGGTGAGCCGGGAGGTGCTGGCGCGAGCCTGGGGCGCAGGGGCAGGTCCTGGCGACGAGCCGTTGACCATTGACCTGGACTCCATCCGCCGCAGGCGGACGAGACTTACGGTCTGGCCAAGGAAGGCGCACAGCGTCACAACTATGCCGGCCAACGGGGCTATCACCCGCTCCTCGCTGTTGTCGCTGGAACGGGCGACGTGCTGATGTCGCGGCTGCGCAAAGGCCGAGCCAACACGGCGCGGGGCGCCGCCAATTTCCTGCGCGAGACCATCAGCCGAGTGCGTTACGCCGGCGCCAAAGGTAAACTCACCGTGCGGGCCGACAGCGGCTTCTACACCCACCCCATCGTCGCCGCCTGCCGGAAGACGAAAGTCCGCTTCTCCATCACCATCGGCCAGCACCCAAGCGTGCGGAACATCATCGAGGCCATACCCGAGACGGAGTGAATGCCCATTCCGTACTGGATGGAAGGCGCGGCCGACGTGGCCGAGACCAGCTACACACCCTTCGCCAATGAACCCGACGCTGTACCGGTGCGGCTCATCGTCCGCCGGGTAACGCCCACGCCCGGCTCCCAGTTGGCCCTGCTTACCAAATACAGATACCATGCCTTCATCACCGACCGTGAGGGCGACACCCTGGATCTGGAGGCTGATCATCGCCGCCACGCCGAGATCGAGAACGCCATCCGCGACCTCAAGTACGGCTTGGGCCTCAACCACCTGGCCTCGGGACGCTTCCCCGCCAACGCCGCCTGGCTAGCCATGCAGGCCATCGCCCATAACCTCGCCCGCTGGACAACACGTGTCGGGCTGGGCGAGCCGGTGGCCACCACCAAGACCCTCCGGTAACGTTTCTTCTCCCTGGCCGGACGCCTCACCCGCAAAGCCCGCCGTCTCACCCTGCATCTCCCCCAGGACTGGCCCTGGCAAAACCAGTTCAGCAGCGCCCTGGCCCGATTGCGCACACTGCCTCTTCCTTCCTGACGCCGACGGCGGCGTTTGACCTGTCCACCATGATGCCCCACGCCTGGCCCAGCAGCGCCCAGGCTGGACTCCTGACGGCCTCCGCCTGCGATATGCGCTGAAAATCGCTCCCAGCCCAGCTACCACAGGTCGCCAACATCTTCCCGGAGTGTGTCCCCCACTCCGCATCGTCCATCTCAACGGCATCAGATCCTCGCCAACCCGCTCCCTGACCCCTCATTCCTCGTCTGACCAGCCCCGCCGCGTCGCATCGGTGGATTCGGGCTAAATCGAAGAGTTTTTGGGCAGGATGACGACTTTTGGGGCAACTATCCCACTTTTGGGGCAGCATCGACTTTTCGGGCAAGGCCATCTGGAGTGGCGAAATCGCCTCTACCCGGATTGCTCATCGCAGGGGCGGTGGCCCCAAATGGGCTATAATAGGCCACCGCGCACAAGTAAGCGGAACCCTTGAATCATGGTCAACATCGAACTCGCGCGCCATGCGTTCCAACAATTCGGCGGAAACCCGCACCGCGCTGACGTGCTTTCGAGTTTCCTAGGGTTCGAGCCGGTCTCAGAACCTATCGACGAATTGAAGCCTGACCAAGCCCCCCGTTTACGTCAGTTCTTCGGCGTTGACGACAGCCATTTTAAATTCGGGGTGAAGCAACTCTATCGAGTAGAAGTGCAGAACAAGGGAACGGACAGATTCGGCTTGTGGGTAGCCGTTTTAGCAAACTGGGGTCGGTCTTCGACTGAAAGAGAAATTGCGCGACACCGTACCGGCCAAGCGTTGTTGGAGCAAGTCTCGGAGCGAGGGAATTTGGCTTTCCTGGCACCCCCGGATGCAGACGACCGCGACGAGGTTGAACTGATACTTCCCCGCGCACAAACTCCACCACAAGCCGGTATAGGTGACCAACAGATAAGCATCACTCGGGCGACTCTTAGCTTGGAAAACCCTTCCGATTTCCACTGTAGCCTCCTGAATGACCTGCGCATTCCTAGGCAACCAACCCTGCTGGACGTTCCTCGGAGATGGCAAGCCCAATTTAGTATAGAACGGGTTTCGACCCAATTCTACCGGGAATATTCCCTTGTCCGGGACAACATGGCTGGGGCACTGCGCAGTCACAATCCCAACCACCGCGTCATACAGGATCTTACTGACTACGAAGCGCGCGCTTGGGCTACACGTCAGATGGGACGGGTCCTGTTCCTCTGGTTCCTGCAGGCCAAGGGTTGGCTCGGGGAACCGAACGGAGCGGGACCACGTGATTACCTGATTGGGCTTTGGGGAAGGCACCGGAATACGTCCTCCCGGGAATACTATAGCGGGGTATTGCGGCCTTTGTTTTTCGAAGCGATGGCTACTGGTAGATACAGCAGCGACCGACACGACATATTAGGCCATGTGCCCTACCTCAACGGAGGGTTGTTCAGGACAAATGCTTTGGAGGACAAGATAGAAGCAGGCGGCGATTTTGGTTTGCCCGACAGAGTGTTCGATTCCAACGAAGCTGCGTCGCTGCTAGGGATCCTCCAGAAGTATCGTTTCACGACCCGAGAATCTACCGCTGATGACCAATCGGTTGATCCCGATCCAGAAATGTTGGGGCGAGTATTTGAGAACCTTCACCAAGAGGGAAAGCGTCGACAAACCGGGACCTATTACACGCCTCGCGAGGTGGTTCACTTCATGTGCAGGGAAGCCCTAGATGGCTACCTGCAAAACGAAGTGACAGATCTGACCAAATCCACTTTGGACGCGCTTCGACGACGTGCGACCGGGTCGCAAGACGACCACGGCTGCGAGGATGTCCCCGATAAAGCCGTAACTGACAACTTGGCGCGCTCCTTGGATTCCTTGAAGGTTTGTGACCCGGCTGTTGGTTCCGGAGCGTTTTTGCTGGGGATGTTACAAGAGATCCTGTTGTTAAAGCGCGGTTTGCTGTCTCTGCAGGAGCCTCATGTCCCATTGGAGAGGCTTTACAACCTTGTTAGCCGATGGAAAAGTCAAATTGTAACGAATATCCTACACGGAGTTGATAATAATCCCGAGGCAGTTGAGATCTGTCAACTTCGGTTGTGGCTCTCGATAGTGCTAGATATGCCGGAGCCGCCTGAACAGGGCCATTTCTGGGCGTTGCCAAATCTAGATTTTCGCATAGTATGTGGCGATTCTCTCGTGGATCGGGTAGTCGGGATCACATTTAGAGAATCCTGGCCGCCACCTCAAGGAATCCAATATGACCTCGGTTTACAACGCGAATTAACAAGACTTGAGGGAGGCATCGACGAGCTCAAGGCAGAGTTTCACCAGACTCACCGCAGTCCCATCCAACTACAGAAACTGCGTAGTTCGATAGCGGAACACCAACGAGAGATCATACGATTGCAATTGACCGACGCACTGAGTAAAGCCAGGGACCATTTGCAACTCCAACGAGGGATCAGCGCTGGGCGCCACTCGGCTACGCGGGCTCAAGAGCAAGTGAACCAACTCCAAGACCTGCTGGAGCTAGTTGACGACTGTGATTACACCCTAGTCCAGAAACCGTTCCTTTGGCCTATTGCATTTCCCGACATCTTGCGTCAAGGCGACGGAAAACCCGGGTTCGATATAGTGTTGGGAAACCCGCCATATGTCCGGCAAGAGCGACTAACTCGCGAGGACAAGCGATCGCATCGAGACTCATTCCCCGAGGTGTACAGAGGCACCGCGGACGTCCTCGTTTCGTTTTACGCACGAGCATTGCAGATTCTAAAGCCGGGTGGATGGCTAGCGTTCGTCACTAGCGACAAATTCATGCACGCGGGTTACGGCGACGGGATACGCGAATACTTGCCGAGTGAGCTTCGGATACAGCGAATAATCGATTTCGGTGACTTACCTATCTTCCGGGCGAACGGTAGGGTGGTCGAGGCCTATCCGGCTGTCCTTGTGGGCAGTCGTAACCACGCCTGTGAGGACCACAAGATTAACGTCACCAGCCTCTCGGCCGACATCAGAGACCGGTTGACGAACGAAGGGGTTGCGATAACCCCCGAAAATGTGCGTACCGCCCTACAAAGCATCGACAATTTACTAAGGCAAACCGAAACCCAGGAAATTCCTCAGGTCCTGCTAAATAGGCACCGTTGGACCCTGGACGACCCTAGTTTGACTAAGAGGGTGTGTGACAAATGGGTTCAGGTGGGTTGGAGCCGTTTGAGCATCAGGTTGACCATGGCGATGTGTACCCACGCTTCGCTGCTCTCCGTGCGCTCCTCATAGTCTTTGCTCAACCGTCGGCAACGGCTCAGCCAGGCCAGAGTACGTTCTACCACCCAACGCCGAGGCAGGACCTCGAAGCGGTGGCTGTCCGGTTTGCGCTTCACCACGGTCAGCAGCCAGCCACCGGTGACCCACGCCCAGGTCACCAGCCGGCCAGCGTAAGCAGCGTCGGCCCAGATCAGTTGCAATCGGGGGAAACGGCCCAGCACTTTGGCCAACACCAACTTGGCCCCGTCCCGATCCTGAACGTTGGCGGCATGAACCACCACCGCCAGCAGCAACCCCATGGTATCCACCACGATGTGCCGTTTGCGTCCTGTTACCCGTTTGCCAGCGTCGTAACCCCGGGGCCCCCTTTTTCCGTGGTCTTCACCGACTGGCTGTCAATGATGGCGGCGCTGGGGGTAGCCTCCCGCCCCGCCCCTTCCCGAACCCGCAGGGCTTACTCCACCCCTTCCCACGTCCCGTCATCCCGCCACTTTCGAAAGTACCACCAGACCGTCCCCCAAGGCGGTAGGTCATGGGGCATTCCGCCTCAGGCGGACCAGGGTATCCCGCCACGCAGCACGTACAGTATCCCGTTGACCACCTCACGCAGGTCCGTGGTCCGGGGATGGCCCCGCACGGTGTCGGGCGGCAACAGGGGAGACAGTTCCTCCCACTGGGCATCGGTCAAATCGCTGGGATAAGGTTTTCTGCTCATGCCGCCAGCGTAACCAGCATCCTACCCGCATCCCAAGAACAACCCGCACCAGTTTGGCCCATTGTCACACACCCTCTAAGGTTTTCCAAAACCTGATGAACAAAGGATCCACTTTCGGAGAGTTCGCGAAGGGAAGGATCCACTACGGTCTGAAATCGGGCTTCAATGAAGCTTTCATCATCGGTCCAGAACAGCGAGACGCTATCGTCGATACTGAATCACACAGCATTGAAATAATCAAGCATTGCCTCCTAGTATTACAGTCGCGCTTGCCTTTGGTAGGATAGGCCCATGATTACTGGTGAGAGTGGATGGGTTGGCAATGGGTCAGAAATTACTGGAGCGAGGAGACGCCCTGGAGGAAGTGCTGGATTGGGAGGCTGGGCTCCAGGCCCTGCACGGGCGTGTCGCCCATCGCTTCAGCCGCAGTGAGTCTCGTCAGCGCGTGTTGGCGTACCTGCAAGGATTGCTGGGGTCGGTGGAGCGCAAGAACGGGTGGTCCGCCTGCGGCGGACCGAGTACGCTGGGGACGCCACTCCCGATGGAGTGTCCGCCGGAGGCGGACTGGCGGTGTACCAGTGGGACGCTGATGAGGTGCGGGACGACCTGCAAGGGTATGTGGTTGAGCATCTGGGCGATGCCGGAGGGGTGCTGGTAGTGGATGAGACGGGGTTTCTCAAGCAGGGCAAGAAGTCAGTGGGGGTGAAGCGGCAGTACAGCGGCACGGCGGGGAAGGTGGAGAACTGTCAGATCGGAGTGTTCCTGGCCTATGGCAGCCGCCACGGCGCGGCCTTTCTGGATCGGGAGCTGTATTTGCCCCAGGAGTGGGCAGCGGACGGGGAGCGACGGCGGGAAGCCGGAGTTCCAGAAGGAATGGTCTTTCATACCAAAGCACAACTGGCCCAACAGATGATCGGCCGGGCGGTGGCGGCTGGGGTGCCCTTTGGCTGGGTAGCTGGAGATACGGTGTACGGCAATGCGATTGGTCAAAATCGTGCAAACTGCGGGGGTGGCTGGAGGATCAGGGCCGGCCCTACGTGCTGGCGGTGAAGAACAACGAGCCCCTGTGGGCCGACACGGAGGGTGGTTCGGCGCAGGTGGCGGCCCGTGAACTGGCCTCGCAGATACCCGCTGACCGGTGGCAACGTCTGAGCGCTGGGGAGGGCAGCAAGGGGCCGCGCCTCTACGATTGGGGTTGGCTGCCGATAGGACCCGGGTCGGAGCCAGACCAGGGGCATTGGCTGCTGGCGCGTCGCAGCATCGTTGATCCTGAGGACCTGGCCTACTACGCCTGTTGCGGCCTTGGGGACACGCCGCTGGAAGAACTGGTGCGCGTGGCCGGCACCCGGTGGATCATCGAGGACGCCTTCAAGGAGGCCAAACAAGAAGTGGGGCTGGACGAATACGAGGTACGCCTGTGGGTCGGCTGGTACCGGCACATCACCCTGGTCCGCCTGAGGCGGACTGGCCCATGCCTTTCTGGCGGTAATCCGGTCCTACGCCGCCGGTGGCGAAGGTAAAAAGGGGATATGTCCCCTGGAGAGCTCATCCCGCTGACCGTGCCCGAGGTCAGAAGGTTGCTAACCATTGGTGCTAGTTTGAGTTGATTTTGAAAATGCCACGAAGTTCCACTATGCTGTGAGTTGCTTACACTACAGCGGAGGAACCTCGTGAACATCGCCGATTTTATCACTGAACTGTACTGCCAGATAGATGACGCGCTGCCCGACGTTCCCCAGCACAGTCAGGCCATCCTCTCCCTCAGCGAACTGATTACCATCGGCGTGCTGCAAGCCATGAAGCAGGTTACGCAACGGGCCTTCTACCATTGGCTCAAAGACAACTATGGCCACCTCTTTCCCCAACTGCCCAGCCGCACCCGTCTGAACCGCCGGTTGCGGGCGCAACGGGACTGGACCGGCTACTTCCTGGCCGGGCCCACCGTCCTGGGGGTGGCCGACAGCTACGGAGTAGAATTGCGTCATCCCATACGCGAAGGGCGACGGGCTAACCAAATCGGCAAGAAAGGCAAGTCCAACCATCGCTGGATCGTGGGAGGTAAACTCTGCATCGTACAGAACCAGTGGGGCCTGATTACCGATTGGGACTGCGCCGGAGCCAATGTCCACGACCAGACCTTCCTGCCCTTGCTCGCTCAATACGACGGACAGATGATTGTGCTGGCCGACACCGGCTTTCACCGCGCCAAAGGCGACCCGGCCAACGTCAAGATCTGTCGTCGGGGACAGTGGAACGTGCGCATGGCGGTGGAGACCACTTTCGCCATGATGTCAGTGGTGTGGGGCAGTAAAGAAATGCGCCATCGGGCGTGGAATGGCTTTGAGGCCCACTTGGCTTACGCCATCGCCGCATTCGATATACTGACCCAATGGAATGGGTTGGAACCGGACGCCCAGGGACGCATCCATCGCTCCATCGCTCACTTCATCCTCTGACACTTACTAGCACCAATGGTTGCTATGCCGGCTGCTGTGGCTGCCTCGGGGCAGTCCCACTCTGACCATCCACTGGTCGGGATGGAGACGGCGACACCAGGCCCGCGCCATGCAATGTCACTACCGGAGACGCCTTCAGACACCTGCTCCTCAAGCGCGACTGTAATACTAGGAACAAGTGATCAGCCCATTGCGGAGACCTGAGGTAGCTGGATGGACGCGGGCAAACCCGGTGTGCGCCGTGCGCTACTCAATTGTGACGGTTTTCGAGAACGGGGAGCAGCCAGCCTTGGTGCACGCCCTGACCTTCCAGCTGGTAGTGGCGTATTCGCCCCAGAAGCCCGCGTTAGTGGGAGTTTCGTGTGCGCCGATGAGATGGGTTTTAGCGTCGGTGCGGGTGGCCCTCAAGCCGTAACCTGGTTTCGTCAGACCGAGACTGAAGTCGGAAGAGGGGACAGACCCTACCCAAAGCTCATAGTGTGTGGCGCCGTCCACCGCATCCCACTGGACCGACGCTTGGTCAGACGGCCCTATTCCCGATCCTCCTTTCACGATTTTCTTTCCTTTGAAACCCTTGGGGGTGGGCGGCACAGTGCCGTCGGGGGAGAGGAGCCGTTGGGCGGTGAGGGCAGGGTTGTGCTCGGAGCAACGGAAGCGGTTGCAGGCGACGACCCAGATGCCGTTCACTGTCGGGCAGGGGTTTCCGCTGGCGCAGTCGTCGGGATAAAGGTCATTGCCGACGCGTACTGCGGCGGTGGTGGAGCGGGTTTCTCCGAGTCTGTCTCCAGAACAGCCCTGAGGGTCGTCTGCCGTGTCCTGGCCTTCGCAGCTGCCGAGGTAGACGACGTAGGATCTTGCACGCGCCGAAGCGTCCCAGTGGAACACGACAAACTCGTTCACGTCGTGCCAATAGCGCTGGTTGGCCGGCGGCTCGGGTGAGGTGAAGACGCCACAGGCGGTTGTGACCAGCGGAAGCAGGATCCACCAGAGCAGACCAATACGTCCCGGCGCCGATGACGTCGGCTGGTCCGCCCTACGACCGTCAGCTTTACCAACCATTGAAGGAACTGTCCAGAATGCGGCGACACCGCGCCAATTCGTTTTTACGCGTAGCCACTGGGCGACAGGAACGGCGGCCGGTTTCCAGCGGCCCGGGCTCTTGGGGAGGCAGTGTAGCCAGCATGCCATCGCGGTTCAATCACTAATGGAGTTGCGCTGCGGGGCAATAAGCTTGCCGATTTCGTCAAGTACGTCAGGCCCATTCCTCGAGCTGGACTTCATCCTGGGCGTTTCTGGTCTCCGGTGTGGAAACCCGCCCCAATGTGAAGGGGATGCGCACAACGAACTACTCCGGCAGGTGGAACTTGCAGAATTCCTCTCTTTCGAGGGCGTCAAGCGGGCACTGTCGGTCTTGGTCGTCTCGGTAGCGGCACTGGATGCGGGGCTCTCGGGTACTGTCGTTATGGCGTTCTCCTCCCTCTCTCCCGGAGCTTGGGGGCTCATTCTACTCGTTTACGGGGAAGGCCTCTCCGCAGTCCAGCGCTTCAACGAAGTCCTCGTGTACTGCTTTCACCAAGCGTTGAATGTCCTCGGACGTTTGCACCATGGCGTTGTAGCCGTCGAACCGTGGACTGGCGGCATCCGTACCGATCTCGCTGCCTACGGCACGCCCAAATGCCGGTTCATCGGTCTCGGCGTCGCCGGCCTTTTCGCCAACATCGTGGGTCTGGTTCGGCAGCGTTCGGTCTGCCCCGCTGTGCGAACTGGCGTCGGCGCCGGTGGGTTAGTCGGCTGGGCTTTTCCCGTCGCGCCGGTTGTGCGTCTCTCCATCGCCGCAGTCGATGGTCGTGAGCAGGTCGTCCTCCACCCGTTCTGCAATTCCGGCGGCGGCCGGCGGCTGGCCGGTGACTTTGTCGTAGCAACGCCGCCAGTTGGCCTCGGCACGACGGAGCCGTTCTGGGTCAGTCTGGCCGTAGTAGTCCGTGTCCCGCAACGTCCCTACGGGTAGCACCGCGCCCACCAGGTGGACGGCAATCCGTTCGTCGTAGGTCTCCGGGCGCCCCCGGCCCTGGTAGCGCACCCCTTCCCGGATCAGGCACTGCCGGGCGCGGTCGTAGGCGTAGGCTCCCCTGGTGGCAAGCAGAGCCAGCGTTTCCGCCTTGCCCTCGGCCTGGGCAAGTTGTTCACGGAGGCAGTTCTCGGGTCCCTGGATGCAGAGACGGTAAACCGCATCGTCGGTTACCGCCAGGGCATTCCGGTCCTCGTCCCCACGCAGCTCGCGGCCGATGCCAGAGGCGTGTCGGTGCAGGTAGGAAATGCACCGCCGTGTCGTAGACGTGGGCGGCTGAATCCAGGGGCCGTGGCGACGGCGCCTCGGCGTTCAGGCACGAGTCAGCGCTCGGCATGGTCAACACCGTGGCTGCTCTGGACGCCGTGGGCGTGGGAGCAACGGAGGCGGGTTCAGGTGCGCAGGCGACCGTGGCGACGGCGGCGGCAATCAGGGTTGCGGTCAGCAGCAGGTTGCTCATGTCGAGAAAGGTCAAGCGGTTTGCGTTCAAGCCGACGGCGGAGCGGTCCAACCACATTATGGTGATCGCCCAGGCACCGTCTTGCCCGTTAACCACCGCGGTTTCAAGGGTTGCCCACCCCACCGGTAGTTGTCGCTGACGGCAATGTGACCAGGGATTTTCCAGGCGGTGGGCGGTCTCACTGCACTGGCGGAAATCCAGCGCAAAATCGCCGGTTTCATACTCAATTTCGGGCCTTGGGTTGCCCGGGAGACGCGCCGATTTGCAAGGGCGCACGGGGCAACTCCCTAACATAACGTTGTCGCCGCTTGGCAGTCTCCCACAACCAAGAACAACAAGGCCATTACAGGAGGATTGTAAATGACACTGGAACGAATACTACGCCAGCGACCACTCGGAGGCCGAGTCGGATCCTGGCGAATTGCGCCGTTGGTGTTGGCACTGTCCGTGCTGGCGGTTCTGATGATGGCGGCGGGCCAGTCGGGACCCGCCGCGCCGACGAACCTGGCCGCAACGCCGGGCAACGGTTCCATCGCCCTTTCCTGGGACACGCACAACGGACTGGACGTGACCGGCTACGAGTACCAGCTGAAGCGCATCGACGGCACGCCAACCACGCCCTGGACGGCGTTCGGCGACGCAGCCACGGTGTCCTACACCATTGCCGAACTGACCAACGGCGTTGACTACGAGGTCAGGCTGCGCGCCGTGGCCGGCGCCGTCAAGGGCGCTTACGCCACCGTGCATGCGGTGCCCTACCTGGACGTGCCGCGGCCGCCGCGGTCGGTCGAGGTTGCCCGTGGCGACAGCACGATTACCTTGTCCTGGCTGCCGCCTCGGAAATCCGTTGTGGGCGGATACGAGGTCCGTTGGGCGGTCAAGGGTGAAGAGATCGTGACCAAGCCTTGGCAGTCCGTCGGCCTGGTCCAGCAGCACGCCGTTCCCGTGGACAGCGATCACCGTGGTCGGACCTGGAAGTTCCAGGTGCGAGGCGTAAACGCCGCCGGCGCCGGCGCCGTGAACCGCGTGATTTCCAGGCCACCGGAACCCGCGGCCCCCGAGGAATTCTCCGCTTTTGCCACCAGCAGTTCGTCGGCCATGCTGTCGTGGCAGCCCGTGAACGCTAAGGAAATCGCCGGCTGGGTGTACCGCATCAAGTGGGACAGCAGCACCAAGAGCCAGTGGAGCAAGCTCACGGGTGTCGTGCTTGAAGCCGACGGCAGCCTGAGCGCCACCGTAACTGGCGGGTCTTCGTGCCGGGTCTGCACCTACCATCTCAAGGCTTACAACGATGTTGGCCGGAGTTCGTTGGCGCGCGACAAGGCCGCGCACGCGACGCCGCTCTGGAACGCCGACATCGTTCAGGGCGTGGGGACGGACCAGGTGAGCCTGTCTTGGCAAGAGAACCACGTTGACCTGACTGGGTACCAGTACCGGCTGTATCCGGGGGAATGGGTGGACGTGTCGCTGAGCGCGGTGACGAGCAACGGCAAAAAGCGCAGCTGGACGCTGACGGGGCTGGACAGCGGTACCACGTACCTGCTGGAGCTTCGCGCCGTGAACGGCGTGGGCGCGGGACAGTCCACCGTGATGACCGTCGCCACGGAATGAGCGCTGTTCCCGCCTTCCGCCGAGGTGTCTGACTGATCGTCGGCGCCGCTCGGCGTGTGGAGAAGCGCAGGACAAGCGACCGCGGGAGACGGCTTGTCCTGCGCTTGGTCCGCACCAGCCGGCGCAATCCGTTGCCTCATCTCCGTATCCGGTGCGGAGATGTGCGGCGGGACGATGGCATCTCAACCACCGGAGCTTGAACGCAATCACAAAACCTCAGATTTCGGGACATGCCCAGATCCAGGACCAGCCCATACCCGGCAATGCGAAAAAGCGAGACAAACCGGCACAAAAGGAAGGAATCATGTTCCGGAAAATCAGAAAAAGACCAAACAGATGGCCCGCGAAGGCAACGCTGGCCGTCGCAGCAGGGCTGGCCGCCCTGGGACTGGCGGCAGCTGTGCCTCTCATCAGCTACTCTCAAGGGAATCAATTTTCCCTGAGCTGGAACGCGCCCGACAGTTCGGTCACCGAGTACGTGTACTCCACGGACGGCGGCCAACGATGGCTGCCAGTTTCAGACAGCGGCTCCAGCTCGATAACCGGGCCAGGAGCGGATCAAGTCATCGCAGTGATGATAAGGGGATTGGGCGGGGCCGTAGCGCAGTCCTTCCCGCCGGTTGTAACGCCCATTCAGTCGACCCCGACGCCGACGCAACAGCCGCCACAGACAATGCTGAGCGTGAGTTCCGCAGTCGCGCTGACGGCAAGCTCGGACACGCCGGGCGACGTCCTGCTCGCGTGGGACGAAGCGGCGGCGCCCAACGACACCTACGTATATGCGTACGCAGTCGAAAGGTCCCCTACGGGAAGAGCCAACCAGTCTCCTGAAGACGCTGGCTACGACTGGGAATACCTGGGCTCCGTGGACGCCGACCAAACGCGCGAATATGCTGACTGGGGGCTGACTGCGGGTATGACGTGGTATTACCGCGTCCGCGCGGAATACGCCGACGGCGAAGCCGGCCAGTGGTCGAGCATCGTCAGCGCCACGGTGCGGGGATGGCCACCACAGGCTCCTTGGGTGTCGTCGTTCGCCACCGGCACATCCGTCATCTCCGTGCAGTGGGAAGTCTACCATGATGAAAACGACCCCATCACCAAGCATGAGATACAGTACTCCGAACGCGACGAAGACGACGCCTACATCAACCTGAACACGAACCTGTCGGCTACGACCACCTCGTACCACCATTCAGTCGGCCAAGGCAACACCCGTTGGCATCGGGTAAGGTCCTGCAACCGCAATGGCTGTGGCGAGTGGGGCAACGCAGGTCATCCAGTGACGGCAGGAGTCTCCGCAGTGCCCACCGCGCCGACCATGACCGCAACGACCAGCGGCATCATCCACAACGAAGCCACCGTGACCCTGACCCTCGCCCACAGCGACGCCGGGGGCATAGACCCAGTCGAAGGCTACGAAGTCGAATGCAGCGACGACGGGCTAAACTGGTACAACCCGTACCAATGCGGATGGAATCTGGGTCCGAGCGAACTCTCGGTCACCCACAAGTACCTGCCGAGCGGAACCGTGCTGCACTACCGGGCACTGGCCCACAATGCCAACGGCTCCAGCGCATGGTCTACTCCAGTACGCATCCAGACCAGGCGGGGCGCCCCCGACATGGTGCGCAACGTAACCGTAGCACCCGTACCTCTGGCCGAGGGCGAAGCGATGAACAGCCGTAACGCCAAGATCGCCGTGACTTGGGAAGAGCCGGAATACGGCGCTCCCATCACCCAGTACGTGATTCAGACCAAGGACTACACAGTCGAACGCCCTGAAACTGCCGCGGAGCGTACTGCAAGAGAAGCGCTGGAAGCCGCAGGCGATGCGGCTGACGCCGCCAGGGACGCACTGCGCGACGCGGAGTCACGAAACGACGACGCGGCAACCATTGAACGGCTGCGCCGTGAGTTCCATGCGGCACTAGATGCCATGGACCCGCTGACCGCCGCCTACGAGGCGGCAGTAGACGCCGCCGAGTGGAACACAGCCGTCACCCTATCGGGCAGCATCGCGCAGAAATCCCACGTGGTCACCGGGCTGTACACCGGCGCCAACTACGGGATCCGGGTAGTTGCCCGCAACAACATCGGCTTGGGTCATAACGGAAACGAGGAAATGACGACCACCGAAGGCGAAAGCCAGTGGGCTCCGTCCGAGGCTCCGTTCGTGCGCATCGACAGCATCAGCGCCAACTCCGTCACGTTTGAGTGGGACCCAGCATACGATGGTGGCCGCCCCATCACACGTTACGTGTACGACGGCGTGAAAAAGTGCGTCAATGAGTCGACCAACGCAAACGGCGATTCAAACACGATCATCGAAGAATTCAACGGCGAGGTAGGTGGCAATGTCACCAGAGTGACCCTGACGGGACTCAACTGCCCCGTCAGCCAGAGCACTGAAGAGTTTGACTTCAGAGTCATCCCGTGGAACGAACTCGGCGAAGGCATGTGGCCGAACCCAATGTACACGATGGCTTCCCTGCCCAACCGTGGGGGACACGTGAACGTTAGCGTCACCGACCTGGTGGTGCCGGAAGGTCAGACACGAACCTTCACGGTCGGGCTCAATCGAGCCCCTGAGAAGGCGGTGCTTCTGAGCAGCAAAGCTGTCGGAGACTGGGAAATAATAGACCAAGTGGAGGAACAACTGGCATGGTGGAACACCCGCCAGATGCTCCCCGAAGACTGGTCTGCGGTGACCATCACCGTGGCCAACGAGGAAAACGACGATCAGTCAGGTGATCGAGTGGCCGTGGCACACTACGGAGTGAGCACCGAGCACTACAACGGGCCACATCCCAAATTCCCGGATGCCACATTGGACCGTCGATTCGACAGCGTTAGCGGACGCTCCGTCAGGATTGTCTTCCAAGACAACGACGACTGAGGCCACCGGAACTCGGCAGAAATGATGCTGCACCGCGGTCGCGGTGCAGCGTCATTTCTGGAACTACCAGAGCCGGCGAGGGCCACCGCCCTGTGGCAGTAATCAGGACACTGCAAAGCGGCGGACAAGCCGCCCAGCGGCTAATCGGCCCGCATCCTGAAATCAGCGGCGGCGCTGACGCCGCACCATGCCTCCCAAAAGCGGGTCGTATCGACCAACGGACAGCATTGCGGTTGACTCTTCTCACAGGCCGACCTCGACCGCCAGTGCAATGGGCACGAGCGCCAGCGTCAGGATGAAGAACGCGAACGCCGCAATGGTGGCGAGCCAGCTGCAGACGCTCGTCAAACTTCGGCCGAAGGTGCGGTCGCGGAGCCGGTTGTGGATCACGCACAGCAGGGCTGCCGTCATTGAGAAGAAAATGGCTACGGAGGCCGTGAGGATACCTGGATTGACGGCGGCGCCGAGACCCAGGTCGATGTCGAAACCGGCGATGTTCGCACCCTGGAGGATCTGCACCACCTTGATGCTGCTGCCCACGACGGCCATCAACAGGGCCGAGATGGAGGCCAGCACCAGGTTGCAGGCCATCAGGTCGTAACGGGCGGGAGTGTGGTTCAAGGGTCAGGACACTCCTCGTGGCCCAGTGTGCTGCATCGTGTTGCCGGCTTCACGCGGCGGTTCAGCAACGCTGATGCCGGAGCCAGCACCAATGCCGGCGTGAGAGCGAATGACCATGAATAAGGCCGCCGCCAAATTGGGGGAGATGTACTGGTTCTCGGCCAAGGAAGATTTAGACTGTCGGTTTCCGGCCAACAACGCTTGCGGTCGGGTCATTCAAATGCAGTCCGGTCCGCCCAGGATCCTTGGGCAGTGATGTTCAGGAAGGTTTGTGATTGAGAGTTTGGCAGGCTCTGAGTTGGGCAGGTATTCTCCTGCTCTCCCATTTCCGGTCATGGCGCATGATGGTAATACTTCGGCGACTGAAGAGCTACGGAGCGTCCATTGCCGTTTTCGGCGGTTTCCACCGGAAGGCCGTGGTTACCGCGGCGGTGGCCGGCCTTTTGATCCTGTCGGTTGCCTGTGCACCGGGTGTTGCACCGCCGGAGGCATGCGTGGAAGAAGGTCGGGAACTCAGGTTGGGATTCTACGCCCACTTCGCGCCGGTCAGCCACAGCTCGGACGGCGAGCCTGGTTCCGCCGGCTTCGACGTTCACCAGGGTTACGAAGCCGACCTGATGACGGCGTTGGAAGCCATGGATGGTGTGGGTGTGTCCTTCTCCCGGCGTGGCATCGGCGTCTGGGATGAAATTTGGCTGGCGTCGGCAGGTCCGGAATTTGACGTCATCGGCGGCGGCATAACGATCTTGGACAGCCGGACCCGCGACGCCCAGGGAAAGGAGGCGGTGGTCTTCACGTTGGGTCACATCTCCTTCCGGCAGTCGCTGCTGGTGCGGGCCGGTGAGGAAGGCCGCTTCCAAGACTACGAGGGCCTGACGTCGGACGTGCGGGTCGGCGCGCTGGCCGGAACTACCGGAGAGGCGCGTCTGCTGGAGTTGACGGGCCTCACGAACTCGGACGGCGTGCTGGTCGCCGGCGTGAACATCGACACACACGGTGGCGAGATCGTCGCTGACGGGAGTGCGGACTACTTCATCACCGCGGCCACCGCGTCGGAAAACCTGGCAGGAAGGCGCGGGATTCGACCGCCTGCGGACAATATGCCGGAGATTGTGTACCTGGGCGACCGGTTGGGCGAGACGGAGCTGCTCGCCGCGCTGTCAGATGGGAGAATTGACGCGCTGGCCCGTGGCGAGGTCGGCAACCGGGATGCCGCGCACGCTTCTTACGATGCCTTCGTGGTGGCACTCCTTGATGCAGCGGTGGAACGCGGAGGGTTCACGCTTGATGTCGACGACTCCGAGCTGGCTGCCTGTCTCAGCGACCGGATTGACCTCCTGACGGATGAGATGAGCATCGGCTACGGCGATTGGCTCCTCGACCCGTCCGTGTTCATGCGGCGCGCCGAAGTGTGGAACGGTGGGCAGTAGCTGACCGCCGACGAGTCTGCTCAGCAGTTGGTGTCGCCGTCGGTGCATGGAGGTCGGCAACGCGCGGGCGGGCCGAGTACCCGCTCAGAGCGTCCTGAGGGGCATCAACTTGGAGCGTTGGTCATGCCTTGGTTTGGTCGTCGCTGGCAGGGACGCCTGGCAGCGTCAGCTGTTCCACCTCGTTGCGGCGTGGGCGAGGCTGGCGCTTTCGCGGCTTGCCGGGAAATTTGACCTGACCCGGCAATTGAGCCACGAGTTCAAACCTCTGGTCATTGAGGTTGTCCGTCTGGGGCGTGGCGGTCTTGTCGTTGTCTGACATATCCGGTGTCCTCCTGTTGCCAACATCCGGTGGATGACGGCAAATGGCGTTCGTAGATCCGCGTTCAACTGACGGGATTTTACCGCGTGGCCGGCGGAGTCAGTCACGAAGGAGGAGAAGTCAAGGTCCCTTGGCATGGCCGTTTGGAACTGCACCTACGGGGCGGTTTGCGGCGCCAGCCAGACGTTGTGGTGGGCAACGGGGTTTGCCCCGTCCTGTCGCTCGACCCACTGCTGGGTGGACAGGATCCTGACCTTCGGTCGCACGGACGGGACCGCCTCCGTCGCTGCGGCTACGACATCTCAGAGTGAGGGGTCAGGTCGCATCAGTGGCTTGGGGTCCCGACGACCGTGATCTCGAGAGTCGCCCTCATTTGCGAAGCCTGCGACGTGGGATCCCGTGATAGCTACGCGGGACAGCAGCGCAGCCATCAGGCGGTTGTCGTCGTCATCATCTTCGCGTGTCGAAGCCAAGGCTGCTCACGAGTTCCGATAACCATTCTGTGGTCTCGGGGTAGTGGGCGACGTCCAGCACGAACTCCTGCCCTCTGCCGACGGTCTGCAGGTAGGCGTGCTCGGCGTCGCGTCTCCAGCGCCTGCGGTCGGGGTGGTAGGTCAGGGGCGGCTTGTTGCCGTCTGGATAGAACCACCGAGGCAGCCGCCAATTCGAAACGCCGGCGTCATTGGGGTCGGTCAGGACCAGTCGCTGGTCGAACTTGGGGAATATTCCCCATCCGGCGATTTCGCGCCCGTCGCCGGCGACGCCCAGTTCGAGCTTCTCTACCGCTGCGTAGACGGTGTTCCGGTAGTCGTAGTGGCCGGAAGCCAGGTGCGGATGGTGGCGTGCCCAGGGGAGGTCATTTGGCCCGATGTCGGCGACGCGGTACTTCTGGTTGACCTGTAGCCAGACCCACAGCACGTGCAGTTCTGGCGCTCCCTTGGTGAAGCGCCAGCCTTGGGCGGTTTCCCCGACGCAGCGGTAGAGGCCGAGGAACTGGAAGACGTCGCCGCTGCTGACGCCTTGGTTGTTCAGGTGGCTATGGGCGATGCTGGTTTGGCCGAGCATGCCTCGCCAGTGTTGCCAGGTGGGCCGGTCTTTCCGGTAGCGGTACGCTTTGAAGTCAGGTCGGGATCAAGGTGGACTCGGTCCAGCCCGCCCATGCGGTCGTTGGTGATGCCGCTAACGACGTTGGCGATGTCGCCGTGGTGAAGGTCTTCGAATGCTTCCTCGTCGCCAGAGGGTATGGGCAACGAGAACATGGTGCCGTCGGGGAAGATTGGGCTTGGGCAGCCTCCTGATCCCGAGTCAGAGCCCTTCCGGCTGATGATCAACTTGTTCGGCTTCAATGTTCCTTGCTCTGCGTTCCACCGTGCTCCTGAGTAGCATCGATGTCGGGTGACATCCAGTTGAGGGGGCTAGGCACTGTTCGAGGATTGCGGTGAGTTCCGGCTGAGGGTGTCCATCTAGGGTTGGGTCTTCAGGCTGCCGTGGGCCGGGACTGGACGTTGCGGTGCCATGTTGTAGCTCCTCGGCGGTTGGTGGAGTAGGCTGCGGGTTTCGGCGTAAAAATAGCCGGAGCGATGATCGCTCCGGCTATCAATTTTCCGGAAGTTGTTGGTTCGGTCAATCTGCTTCGATGCCTTCGCCATTAGGTACATTCAACTCTGCGTGCCTCGAGCGCGTCTGGCCCTGTCGTACCATTTCTGTCTTTCTGAACAGAAGGCGCACCTCGTGCGACCGGGGCGCGCTTTGTTGGAACAGTCTAGGCACAACCCACTTGACTTGCGGGATTTCCTGAAGTCCCGTTTGGCTTGTTTTTTCCGTTCTCGCTGCGGGTCAGAAGGTGGTTTAGGTTTGCTGGTGTTCTTCTGAGCGCGTTCGGTGGCGGTTTGGCTGTTTCGACGTGGTGCCCAGTCGATTTTGGCTGGTGTTACAACGAGCTGAACCCTTTTAAAAAAGGTTCTCCCTACAGTATCAGATGGTGGGCGGTAGTGGACTCGAACCACTGGGTTCCCCCGCACGCGCGGGGATAGACCGCAAGTCTTGGCCGATTCCAGCGCCCCCTTGAAGGTTCCCCCGCACGCGCGGGGATAGACCACACCATTGCGGAAACGAATACTAACTATTACGGGTTCCCCCGCACACGCGGTCAATAGGCAGTACCCTCCAACACGTTTTCGTCCTCCCCACGCCGGCCAACTGGGACAACACCAAGCTCCGCACTCGCAAAGTCAGCAAGCAAACCATAAGGAAGGGGTCCGGCACCGTCAAGCGCAAGAGTGCCATCCGAGCCCCGAAGCCCAAGCTCACAAACGAGCAAAAGCGAGAACTCAAGCGGGTACGAGCCGCCGAGGAACGCCAACGGCGCAAGGAACTCGGCCTCTGCCGGGATTGCGCCAACACTGCCATCGACGGGCAAACCCGTTGCCCTGACTGCGCCGAGAGGCACCGGCAATCGGGAAAACCGCAACGGCCGGCAGTGAACGCGTGAGGTGACCCAAGTCCTACCCGGACCGACGGCAGTACACGTATAATTCGGTCCACAGACCGCCTGGTAGATGGCCCGTTTTCCACGCTAAGCCCATCGAGGTTCAGCATGACCACTGCACACACCAAAATCGCCAAATCCCCCGGCCGGTTCCGGCTGCCCGACCCTCCCGAACGACAAGACGACGAGAAGATGAGCACCGTCGACCACCTCCATCAACCGGGCAACACCCACCACCTGCTCTAGCACTTTGTAAATCCCGGTACTACCCTGGTCACCGCCGAGCGTTTCATCACCATGATGCCGGAGTGTCGCGTGCCCAGCGGACGCACCCGCCGCGTCCCCGACCTACTGATCGCCTTTGACGTGGACCCAGACCTGTATGCGGCCAACAATGGCTACATCGTGCAAGAGCAGGGGAAGTCGCCGGACTTCGTGCTGGAGGTGGCGTCGCGGAGCACGCGCAGCGAGGACACGGGACCCAATCGGGACGACTACGCCGCGCTGGGCATCCCCGAGTCTTGGCGTTTCGACGCGACGGGAGAGTTCCACGGCACCAAGCTGGCCGGAGAATATCACGGCATGCTTGACATGGCCGTCCGGCACCCCTCCAAAATCGTCGCTCTAGCCGCCTGACATCAACATCCTAAACCAACGCCAAGGTGAAACCCGCATTGGTGGCAGGTAGAATGAGGGGGCATTATAACCCAAAGTAGCAAACCTCTAAATTCAGCACACATGACCCACAGCCAGCCCTAGAACATCCGCCCAGACCGTCCCGAGCAACCTCATATTCCAAGTCTCGTATTCAAATTAGGAGAACAGACCCTATGACCACGCAACCAGAAACCGCCACGAATAAACCCTATCCTACTATGGCGTCTAAGGTTCGCTTGCTCCGGGAGAACGGTATAGACATTATTGATTATATGGACGATTGTGACGACGATTTGGAACTTCAGGCAGTTAAATTCACCGGCGACCAGACTGTTGCAGATAGATCCGTAGAAATTGCCAATCAGTACGGTTTATGGCTTATTGAATTGTCGCACGTTCAGGAATACGAAGATGGCTTCCCCAAAGGCGATAAACACTGGCTGATTGTATTCGGCCAATCACTGCCGTAGTTGTTTTCTTATCCATCTGAGTTTTCTTCTCAGGCTTCGTTTCTGTCGGCGTCGGCGTCGATCACAATGACCGCACAGTCTCATTGTTGCGTCGTGCAGAGCATGACCGTCTTTGTCGAGATTAATATCTGTCTCGGCTATGTTATCGTCGTGCACGTTATGCATTGCCTGACAATCGTAGAAGAGATGATAGATTGTAACGTTTTCGTCCGAGAACCATACCGTCTCTTCTGCCATCATTTCCCTCCTGCCTTCGGTTTCGTTCCAATGAACCCCGATTTCACTAGCCCGGTCAACTCAGGCCGGGCCACTTCACGAACCCCACAGCTCACAACCCGCTCTGTTCATCGTCGGGGTCGGGGATTTATAGGGAAATTAATCTGTTCGGTACCGTGCAATCGCGCCATCCCACTTGCCCGTCCCAATGGCCTTGAATTTCACGCTATGAATACGGCAGAAGTCCGGCCAATTACTGCCCGCCGCCTCTGAAACCCGGTCGTGCATCTCCCACTCTTTGGTGTCCCCTGCTCCACCAAATAGCAGGCGGTTGCAACCCATAGTGATCTCTTCCGCAGTCGGGGACGTGCCATTGCGCTCCATCTTCGCATGAATGGCTGCAATCGCCCGTTCAGCATCATCCGCGGACGGCGTGGGTGCTGGCCCGTACTTGCCAATAGCGGCATCCCATTTACCAGTGCCAATTTTGCCCCATTCCCCCTGGGCACCATGCTCCACACGGCAGAAGTCACGCCAGTTCTCACCGGCGATCTGATAGGTGTATTGCATCGCGTTGTCCGTGTAGGCGGTAGCAGCGTCTTCAATCTGGACGCTCACCTGGCGACCAGTATTTGCGGCCAGGATGTAGTAACAGCCAACCAGTACGTCCATCTGGTCAAAGAACGTGCCGTCATTGTAGGCCGCTCTGCGCATAGCCTGGTGGATCCAAGCCATGTACTGCTCCGCCTCAGATTTGGAAAGGGAGGTTGATCGCGGCTTGGTCGCCAATACCTTTCCCATTGGTGTAGGTGCAACGTGGTATCGTGACAAATTTGGAGTTGGCAGTGGTGTTGGAGTTGGCAGTGGTTCACTGGAGCAGCCTGATCCAAACACCAGCACAACGGCGATCAAGCCAACCACGCGCCATGAGATGGGCGGACTGGACAGGGAGAGGTTGCCATTCCGATCCATTTCCACACCCCATTGACGATTGCCGCCATGATAGGGGGTCTGTGTAGGATTGTCTATAAATCCCCCAATCGTCGGGTTTCAGCTTCGCCCATTCCAACAAAAAGCGATGCAACGGCTGTGAAATGACGGCGCTCAGCAGGACCCCGACAATGGTGAGGGAGACCGCCGACCAGATGCCGCTGAGTTCCGATCAGAAACACGGGTTCTCTTTAACGGGGGCCGACGGACGGGACCGCGCACTGCTGTTTGACTACTCCGAGCCGACTACCTCCAACTTCACGACACATCGGGTACTGCGGTCGATCATCTTTATGTCGCGTAATTGCTCAAAGATGCTCCGCAGTTCGTACCTTACAGTGTCGTCGGTATCCCACCACAGTCCGCAGTTCAGGCATTCACGTGGGATGAGAACATTCACGCTTCGCTCACTGTCCAAGTTCGCCGCTATCTCCGACCCGCATTTTTGGCATATAATCAACATTCTCTTAATGTTGCTCACCGAGATCAGCGTCCGTTTATCTTTTGACACGATGTTCATTCCTCCTTGTCGGCTTTGATGCCGGCGATGTTCATTGGTACCGAATACCCGCACGGGATATAAAAACCAGAATGAGCGCATGGCACAACTTAGATGCCCATCGGTCAGCCCGGTCAAATTCTGGCCGGGTCGTTTTTTGTCCAGACTACTCACTAACCCCGCAGCTGTCTCCTTCGTCGCCGTCGTTGTTTCCTGTTCCGCTGCCGCCATGGCTCACAGTAAGCAAACCACGCCAGCATGAGAATTAGGGTCGTAAAGGCCGACGCGAGGACCAGCACACCGATGACCACCCACAAACCGAGGGTCAGAGCGCCTACCTCGTATTTGGCCGGGAACGTGAGTGCGACCCCTAGCAACCCCAAGATACCAATGAGAATTGTGATACCACGTTCTCGCCTCAGATCACGGGCAAGCAGGAGCATCGCTACGCACAGGACGATGACGGTAGGTTCTCCTCTCACGGTATCGGCCAGGAACGCTGCTGCAACCGATATAAAGCCCAGGTACAGCCAGGTAACGTTCCACCACGCCTCCAAGAACCGACACCCGTGCATTCTGAAGTACCGTCTCTGGCTGGGCCTCCAAAAGCGTGGGCGCAGTTTCCGGTCACGAGTTCGCATGGCTGGTTGGACGGGCATTTCGCTACGGCCGTTTTACAGGATCACGCACTGCCGCCAACGACCAATGCTGCTTACAGTACCCCGTTCGCTTCCGCCCTCGGTAAGCCGACACACGTGAACACTGGTGACCCTGCCGAGTAATTGCCCGACAACGTTCCTCTACATTACGGGGACCTCGCGCCGCATCCAGGCTCCAATCATTCAACTTCTCATAGAGCTTATCCAACCGTTCCTCAGCCGCAGAAAGCAGTTTCATTATCGCCAAAACCTCTTCCTGCACGTTCCCGATCATCTCGAAATCAGCATTATCCACGGCAAATCTCCGAAATCCCGATCACTTATACGGACAGGATTTAGACCCGCAAGTTCAGGCGCGGGCGGTCATTGTCCCGACACCGCCTCTATTCGTCGTCCTCATAAGGCAACGATCATGCAAGTCAACATCAGGAAGAACGCCAACCCACCGAAGGCCAGCGCGACTAAAACCACTTTACGGGCTTGTGATTTTGGGACTTCCGTGCCCTGTATCATCACGGTTTCTTCCCGGTCCCGTTGGCTTCGTCTGCGTCTGCGGCGTCTGCTCATGATCGCTGTCTCCTGACCTGGGCCGTCTCTTGCACCTGGACCGTTCCTTGGTAGAGTTTACGCGGGTGGACAATGTTGCCGCCCGCGTATTGTTTATCGTTGGGCAGCAGGGTCTAGCCCGGCGCCTCTCAGGACCGGGTATTGGCTGGCCGTTCCGAAGTCCCACCACACAGGATCCCAATGTTCAAAAATGCCCGTGTTGTCGGTGGGGGTTTGCAACTCGGCGGTGGTTTTCCCTACCCCGCCCGCGCTAACGAGTTGCCCCGACGTTTGGGTATCCCAATAGCTGGCCGATATGTGGTCAGCTTGTGCGGCATTGCTACCTACCAGTCCTCCCACATTGGCGACAGCGGTTCCCGTAGCCTTGGACACGCGCCCCCGAGCATAACTCAGTAAAATGTAGGCGTCATCGTTGTTGGAACCCACGAGCCCGCCTATCTGGTCTCCATCGCCGCCTGATACCCCGCCGGTGGCATAACTGCGGTAAATGCTCCCTCGGTTATGCCCGACCAGTCCGCCGACTGCATCCTCGCCGGAGCCGCGGCCCGCAACGTCGCCGGTAGCAAACGAGCCGTAAACGACACCCCTACGAATTGCCCCCACCAAACCGCCCGCATTTTGCGCTGTGCCGGTAACCGTTCCCGTGGCATAACTGGCGATAACCGTGCTTGTGCTCAGACGGCCTACCAAACCACCGGCGTGGTCGTCGGAGGCAGCTACGGGTCCTGATGCATGGCTACGCACGACATTGCTGGCCCGGGACACGTAACCGACAAGACCTCCGATCCGCTGGTCCCCTGATACAGAGGCGGCGGAACGGCTATCAACAATGACCCCGCCCTCCTGTTGCACTCCCACCAAACCGCCCGCGTACCCGCCCTCTGAGACTACCGTCCCGTCGGCCGCAGCGTTACTGATTGAACCGCCCCGATTGTATCCAACGAGACCCCCTATGCCACGGTCGCCAGATACGGACACCGTAGAATGGCTGTCCGCAACCAGTCCGGCCTCGCGGTTTGAGCCCAGCAGTCCGCCGATGCTGTTGCCGGAGCCGCTGACCGTCCCCGATACCGCAATGCCGCGTATCTCCCCATCGTAGTTCACTCCCACCAAACTGCCCACGTTGGCGCGCCCGGTTACGTTTGCGTCGTCCAACGTTAGGTCCTTTATTACGGTGTCGCCAACGGTGCGGTCAAACAACCCGACGTAATCCTCCTCCGGCCTATTGATGTAAAGGTGCGCAACCGTATGGCCGTTGACGTAAAGGGCCGTGCGAAAACGGTGCTGTGCGCCGGTATTGTCAGGACGGCCGATGGGTTCCCAGCCCTTGCCTCCGTTCCAGTAGGTATCGCCGGCGTCGGCCTGGCCGTTGCCGTTGGTGTCAAAGTCCAGGTCGGCGGTCAGCTCGTAACCCTTACAGCCTCCGGGACCACATCCCATGTCATAGACGGCATCAACGAATGCCTGGGTGTACATGACATAGTGCTGGTCCGCAACATTGCCATCGCCATCGGTGTCGTAGCGGATGACGTCCAGTTGGTCAACAGTGGTGATTTCAATGAGACCGTCGTTGTCGGCATCGTAATCGCCTACGGGCACGGCAAAAGCATTGATGGTAATGGGCCACGGATAGGCGTACCCATAGTCAGCCTCGCCGTTATAGTTGGCCTGCCCGCCGACGAGGATCAGATATTCAAATCCGGGCGATAACCCCGTGATTGTACGGATGGTCAGGGGCGCTTGGACATCCACGTGATAAAAGGCATCGGTCCACGGCCTGCCAGCTTCCATCACTGCCCTATATTCGTCCATTTGCACCCAGCCTATGCGGTAATATTTCGCCCCCTCCACCTCGTCCCACGTGATCGTCACCTCGCCGGGGTTGGTGCCGTTTGTTGCGCGTATGTTTTGCGGTTTCAGCAACGATGTCTGAGCGTAGGCGGCTCGGTCTAGGCCGCCGCCGGCAATGACCAGCAACGTTGCGGCTATGGCTATGGCGGCGCACTTTGTGATAAGCATGTAACCTCCCGGTATTGCGGCAATTTGCTGCCAACCCCTTGCAACATGTCCTGAATGTCAACAGGCCCTAGCTCGGTAGATGGCAATCCAGCGGACGTGTCAGCTACGGCCAGCGGCGTCGGTTATTCATCAGTCGTCGGTGCTTGCTCCCGTTTCGAACGTGACCGGCGCCGACGTCACGAACACATAGGGAGAGCCATCATCAGGTTTCACTACTACGATCAACTTGGCGTCGTATTGAGTAGAGGGCTCCAGATCGGTCAACTGATAAGGAGAGCTGATGCCCCATGGCATCAAGGCGTCAGACCAATCCTGGTCGACTGTCTTGTACCAAATTTCGTACCATTGGACAGTGCCGGAGGCCGGGGTGTAACTCCAAGTGGCTACCCCTTCGGAGCTGACGGCAAGGGTGGGGGGTGTCAGCGACGCTGGTGGGGTGAACACGACCGTGTCCGACTCGGTGTACTTGGCGACGCCATCAACGTCCAGACCCACAATCAGTTTCGCTTTGTGTTCACGGCCGGATGACAATTCGGGAATCTGGAACGCGGTTGTATCGGATGAAGTCCAACGCTTCTTCTTGTATCCGTACCAGTCATCGTCTTCCCGACCGAAGGTGATGATCCAGTTCAGTTCGTATGAACTGAACGTCGCCCCGGTCGGTACGCTGTAACTCCAGGCGGCTGCCCCGTTGTCGCTTACGCTGAGCGTTGGTTTGCCCAGCACCAACGGCACGGTGAAGACCAAAACGTCCGACTCGGCGTAGCGCGTCTGGCCTCCCAGCGATACGCCTACCCGCACCTTGGTTTTGTAGGTCTTCTTTTCGTCCAAATTTGGTATCTGGAAACTTGCCGATTGGACGGAATTAACCGCCTGGCTCTGGTGGCCGCTCCAAGTGTCGCTGCCCTCGCTGTTCGGGTCTTCCTGCCAGCGTACTTCGTCGGAGTAAGTGAACGTGGCCCATCCCGGCGGGCTGTAGGACCAGACAGTCGCCCCCGTTTCCGTTACGCTGAACGTAGGTTTGCCCAACGTCGCTTCGCTTGCTGTCGGAGTGAGGAAGGTAACAACGTCCGATTCAATTGTCTGCCCGGCTCCGTTCAAACTCAGATTTACAATCAGTTTGGCTTGGTATTGTGTGTTGAGGTCAAGGTCCCTTTTGGGCATCTGATATTCCGATACGCCTGCGTTCGCGGTAAAACTGGACACGTCGCTCCAGTCGGAATCGGAGGTCTTCGTCCAGCGCAGTTCATAAGAACCGACCACTACGCCAGGGGCTAGGATGTAGCTCCACGTAGCTGCTCCTTCTTTGCCCACGTTGAGCGTCGGCTGGCCCGGAATCGGTACTGAGTTGCGCCAGGCACTCTCACCACCGGTGTCATTCACCGCTCGAACCGCGACTTGGTAAGCCTCGGCGTCGGAGATGCTGACGTTGCCGTCAACGTCGCCGGTGACTCGGTAAGTCATAATGTTGTTCACCGGAGTTGGGTTGACTTCCGTTGCGGCTCGCCACCAATTATTCGTGGTGTAGTCTTTGACCACCACGTCGTACCCGGTGGGCTCGCTGCCGTAGGAAGGTCTGGGCCACGATACATCCAGATAACCGTCACCGCGGGTGGCGCTGACGCTGGCTGGCCGGCCGGGCGGCTGATAAGGAAGGATGGGCCCGGCGTCCCGCCAGGAACTCCCACCACTACCGTTCACTGCGCTAACTGAGACGTAGTACGTGACGTGATTGAAAATGCTGACGGTGTTGTTAACATCGCCGGTGACTCGGTAGGTCAACCTGCCGTTCACCGGCGTGGGGTTGACTCCCGTAGCTGCCCGCCACCAGCTTTTTTTGTAGTCGCCGCTGGCTACTACGTGGTATCCGGTGGGCGCGCCGCCGCCGGTGGGCGCCGTCCATGATACGTCCAGATAGCCGTTGCCGCGGACCACGCTGACGTTGACCGGGTTGCCTGGATTGGACTGTGCCTCGGCGGCCGGAGCCCGGAAATTGCCGCCCCATAGTCCTATGACTACGGCCAGCAATGCCAGTAGCGCCACGACGGCTACCGCATTTTTCCTCAGTGTCGATATGCTCTCAGTCATTTTCGTACGTTTTCTCCTTGCGGCTAGAGATGCCATGTTGCGGAGCGAGATTCCAGTGCCGGCCGGCGCCCCTACGGGATGGTGAACGCCGTCTCTGCAATCTGGCCGCCGCACCCGTTGCCGGGATACGCCTTGACGTAGTGCGTACCCGACCCGTAGCCGCGGATGTTTCTAACCGTCTCTCCGCTGGCCGACGTGCAGCCGCCCCCGTTTATCTTGAACCACCAGGCATCCGGCCCGCCCGACAGCGTGCAGCAACAGGACCAGACCCGGTATTATCACAAACACCAGCCCGAAGAGAATTCAACCAGCCATCCAAAGGCCCACATCGCTCGGTTCCACTTCCAGGAGCACCGTTTCATCTGGTTCGAGGTTGATATTCTCCGGGATAGAGTTCATGACAGCGGGCCTGTGTTGTAGTCCGGTGGGAGTTAGCCGGTGGATACTATCTGTCGGATTTCCTGCTCGCGCTGCCGTTTGATTTCGGGGTCCTCCACTTGCCGGTACATTGTGCCCATCAACTCGCCACCTCGGTTATTCAACGGTGGGATCAGTGCCTCTATCATCACTGATTCCAAAACCCTGATCAGCATTGAAGTGGTGAAAGTTGCCAAATTCTGGGACAGGGAGCCGTCTTCGTTCACTGGCCGAAAACCGAACCAAGAGAACTCATCCCATCGAGCAGTGCGAGGTCCACGGCTATGATGTTGGCGCAGACGCTGGTAGAGGCCAGTGTTGTCGCTGCTGGTCCGGCCCACGTACATCACCGTTAGGCTGTTGTGCAGGATGTAAATACCCCATTGCTGGGCAAAATCGATTTCCTCATCGCTGTCGTCCGGACTTCCCAGCAGTTTCCCGTTGGTCGGCTCCCAGTTCACCTTCTCACGTTCCCAATAGAGACCGTACGCCGATACGTTAATGAGCTGTTCTTCCTCGTCGGGATCGATAATTTCACGGTTGGAGGGTAATTGATAAAGCTTCGTCTGGGGACGTTCTACCGTTCCCTCTTTTCTCATTCCGCTCAGAACTGCAGCCACCGAATGGTCCAGGGCTTCGCGTCGGTAATTCCTTTGAACGATGAGGCGGGCAATTTGATCCGGCTGGAGCGGCCTTTCAGCTTCTCTCAAAACACGCTCAATGGCCTCTCGGTAGGTAAGATTTTGAGTGGTCATAGGATCCCCTTTATTGGTGATCGCGAGATTTGGGGTTCGGGTCCGGTTCGCACTAGGATCCGCAATAATCCCCAACCTTACCTTGAACGTCTAGGAAATCATCGACCAAATCTTCCGGTCGTTTAATTCCCCAAAGTTGGCGTCGTACTCAGTTAGCTTTTCGTTGAACTTGTCAATTGAGCGGCCCAGTTTTTTGGCATCTTCGGGAGCACGAACACTTATACGGCCCCAAACATCGTTGCTGATAGAGGCCGCGATCTCCGCTTGTTGGCCCAGTAGCGCGACATTTATTTGGTCGTCCAAGCCGTCATTTGCGTAATTCACCATTTCGTAGAGATTGCTTTCTGCGATGTTCAGATAGGTGGACACGTCGATGCAAAATGTTCGCTTGCTTGCGGCACTTACCTCGGGCTGGGTGTCTTCGGTCTGCTCGTTGGAATTCGCCGCCGGCTCCTCTGGGGTATCAGTAGGCGCAGCACAGGCCACGGTGAAAATTACAACGGTGGCGAGGACGAAGAGGGCTTTACGCATCGCTAGCCCCCATTTGACCGTCTACCCGCTCGCCGATTATGAGCAGGCCTTGTACTTGGTATTTGAAACCAAGGGTGACCACGGCTTGGAGCAGGTTCAGCAGTTTCTTACCCAGGCTCCAACTATCCGGGAGCACGAACTGAACCCGATAGCTTTCCTGTTCCAGCTGCGGTAGTGTTCGTTCCAAGGCGCGCCCTAAACTTTCACCTTGGAAAATCGCCAGCCAGCCGCCACGACTTTCTACCCGCCATTGGATATTCAACGGCCGATTACGGGGCGTCATTTGGAACCTCCTTGCGTCCTCTGGATTCGGGCTAAACCGGCGGTGTCGCAGCCAACGCCAAGGAGCGTAAGGCATACCTAAATCATCGTCAACCCCTGTTCGGGATGATTTAATAATGCAGTTCAAATCCGTTCATGTCATCGCTTTGTCATTTATGATGATAATTCGATGATAATTACGGGCGCGGCGGCGGCAAAGGGTTGTCAACCCTACCTCGTCGCGCTAGGCTGAGATCGCCCGCCACGACTTGCGGGTCCGACAGGAGGACACCATGGTGGACAGAGAGACAGAATGGACGATCATCTTTAGGTCGTATGACGACAGCAGCAGAGATCCTGATTACCCCGAGCATGGTAAGTGGCAACCAGACAGGCAGGCTTCGATGGAAGAAAGGGAGCGCGTACTTGATACGGTGCCGGAATCCGGCGCACGGCTCGCTGCCGCCGGCAGTTTCGCCGGCGCTCCGGGACAGGCTGGCGGCCTGAGCGGAAAGCATGGGTAAGGACAGGAGGGAGAAAGGGAGGATGGGAGAGGAAGGACAGGGTGAATGGACCAGCGGGTGCGTGAGGAACGGCTGCCGGCCGGCGTTGTCATCTCTAACTTTAAAATGAGCCAAAATCTCTGTCGTTGTCCAGCGATTCTGTCAGTCGGTATGGTTGTGGTTGTCGCCGGCCCCCTCCGGCGTCGAGTTGAGTTGTTGGTGCGACGGGAATAGCCCCGCCTGGCGTTTCTCCCGGAGCCGGTAGCTCTCGCTGCGGATGTTCAGCACGTGGCTGTGGTGCAGCAGGCGGTCCAGCACCGCCGAGGCAATCACGCTGTCGCCCAGCAGTTCACCCCACTCGCCGAAGCCTTTGTTGGAGGTCAGGATGATGCTGCCCCGTTCGTACCGCGCTGACACCAGGGCGAAGAAGGCGGTGGCCGACTCCCGGTCGTAGGGCCAGATGCCGAATTCGTCCACGGTGAGGACATTTGGAGCCAGGTACACCCGCAGCCGCCGGTTCAGGTTTGCTCGACGCGAGCCTTGCGCAGGTCTTCCATCAGGTCGTAGGCGCGGACGAAGTAGGCGCCCTGAACGTTCTCGATGGCCTTGAGGGCCAGGGCGATGGCGAGATGGGTCTTTCCCACGCCGGGCGGTCCCAGCAGGAGCACGTTGGTGGCTTCGTATCCGAAGGCCAGGCTGGCCAGTTCCTTGACTAAGTGCTAGTCGATGGAGGGCTGGAAGGCGAAGTCGAACTGCTCCAGGGTGCTCTGGAAGGGCAGGTGTGCCAGCCGCGTCCGGGTGGTCAGATAGGGGTCTCTCCGGGCGGCCACTTCGACTTGGCTTCGGTTTAGGACCGCCCATGGCCGGACGCTTTTGCTTGCGTCCCTGGGCATGAACACCAACCCCGCCGTGCCGGCTCTGCTGCTGGAGCAGGGCGCCGATGCGACGGCCCCGGGTCGTCCGCAAGGCAGACTCCTGATGCACGCCGCCGCGTTCAACCGAGCCGGCCATGGCCGCCCTAAAGCTGGCGTAGTGCAGCCATGGCGCGCGAACGCAATAGGCGGACGCCGCTGCATACCCTGGCCCGACACAACCCGAACACAGCGGTTGTGAAGATCCTGTTGGCAAACGGCGCCGACATTGAGGCGATCAACGATGAAGGAAGGACCGCCTGTGGGATCGCACCAGGAACGGGCCGCGACGACGCGACGCTGCGCCTGTCGTGCCGGTAGCCCCGGGCTTCGGCCGATTTCCCCGGTCAGTAGTGGAAGTCCATGGCGGCCACCTCATCCAGGATGGCCTCGGGCGCGTGACCGCAGGCCTCGGCGCCGAAGACCAACGCCCTCGGAACGTGATTGGATCTCACGATCAGGGCGGTGCCGGTTGAGGGGCAGTGGTCGCCGCTCTGCTGCCACCGGTAGTCAAGCAGGTGGGCTCCACTGCCCACGTGGACTTTTTCAAAGGCGGTCAGGTCGAAACTCTCCCACCGGCGCGCCCGCTCGATCAGGTCGTCGCGCCATCGCCCGGCGAACTCGCCCAGGCTTTCTCCGGCATGCAGTTCGTGATCGGTGACGCTGACCGTGCCCAGCAGGTCGGCACCCTCGTACCTCTCAAGTCGGACGCGGCAAGGCTCCGGTTCCTCGCTCAGCATCCAGCCGGGATGCACCACCAACCGGTAGCCGCAATCACCGTTCTCATAAGTCCACCACCCCGTCCTGGTCTCAGACCCATCGCCGGTGCCGGAGATCAGGACGTCCAGGCTGGCGCTGAGCTCGGCTACCGAAACGGCGAAGGATACGCCCTCGTACCCCGCCAGCGTGGAGGTATTGACGCCGATAACTTCCCCTTTACGGTTGACCAATGGGCCGCCGCTGCTGCCAGGGTTGATGGCGGCGTCGGTCTGGACCCGCTCCACCGAGTCCTGGATGCGTCGGGACGATACGACGCCGGTGGTGACGGTGTAGTCCCCGCCCAGATCGTTGCTCAGCGGAAAGCCCAGGGCGATCACCTCATCGCCGGGTCGGATCTCCGACGCGTTGCCCAAGGTCATGGGCCTTACGTCGTGGGATGGCTCCGCTACCAAAACTGCCAGATCCAGAATTTCGTCCCTGCCCAGCACCCGCGCGTTGCTGAGTCGCCCCGACGCCGCTCGGACCGTTACTGAAGTATGCTCGCCGACCACGTGGGCATTGGTGACGATATGGCCCCGGTCGGAAACCAGGAACCCCGAACCGCTCCCGTCGGGCGTGATTATCCGGTAGAGCCCGGAGTCGATGCTCCGTACCACGTCCGATATTGAACGACTAGCCGGTTCGGATGCCGGCTCCGGCGTTACCTGCATCATCGCGGCGACCACCGTGGCCGGAACATCGGGAGAGGCGGTGGGCTCCGGCGCCACCCGGGTCAGGGTGTATATGACTGTAGCCGGTATGTCGGCGGTGGGAGCCGGAGCATGCCCCGGCTGGGACCAGACTTTCCCGGCGGTAGACTCATTACGGGACGCTGACGACGTAAGCGGGGTGGGCGCCGGAGTGGAGGTCACCTCCACCACCCGGACGGTTTCGACGACGCATGCGGACAGGACCGTGGCCAGACAGATCAGATGGGCCAACGCTATGCCTCTAAGGTGGAGGACGGCCGACAACCGGGTCCCGCAACGGAGAGCCGGCTGGAAGGGTTGGGTGAGTTTTGAGAGTGCCCGCATGAGCATGACCTCTCAATGCTATCGCCAACCATCGATAATCGTCAACGATGAGCGGTTCTCGCTGGAGGATTGTCCCTGCCTCTGTCCGGTGCGCTACAGAGCCGCCTCAGTTGCTCCTCCTCTTCGCCCGGCGCTGCACGTTTGAGCTGTACGCTGTCATACCGCGAAAAGATCTTCTCGGGTCCAGGGATGATTGGTCCCAGGATACATCTCAGACATACCAACGACTCGAGGGGGCATTTCAGTACACCGCCGTTTGCATCATTGTGCGACCATGGTTTTGGTCACGTCGTTGACCCGCACCGTGTAGGTCTCCCCCGGCTCAAAATCGGTGCCCAGCGGGACGCTGAACTCGTGGGTGAGGTAGATGGCGGCGCAGGCAATCGGCTCGGAGGGCGCCGGCTCCAGGTTGGTCACGGTTATGGTGATGACGTTGCCGGACCGGGTCTCGTCGTAACCGTAGAACTCTACGCAACCGTTGGGCAGGCCGGCGACCACGTGCACGAAGTATTGGGGTGGCCACGATTCCGCAACGACTATCTGAACGCTTTCAATGGGGGCCAGCGCCCACACCTTGCCCGCCGGCGGCATGGGCGTCGAGGGTGACGTTGGTTCCGTCGGGGCTGCCGTTACCCGCAGGCGGGTCCATTCGCCCCAGGTCGCATCGGCAAACCTGCGTTGGGCCGCGCCCACGATGAAAAAGTAATCATGTCCCGCGGGCAAGTGTTTGATGGCGTAGTCTGTTGGACGTTTGGTGTCCGCGAAGTGAAGCGCTTCCATCCAGTCACCGGCGGCTTGTGCTTCTATGACATCGGCGGCGTTGGCCCAGCCCACTCGATGCACCGGAGCGTCGTCCGCATCCCACCGGACGATCACGTGTCCCTTCGGAGAATTGACGGCGATTACGTTGGCCGGCGGCGTGAGGATTGTGGTTGGATTGGCGGCCTGTACCACGGCATCGGAACCCGGTCCCGCGCAGGCCGTGGCCGCCGACGCCAGCAGTCCGAGGGCCACTATGATCGCTACTGTTCGCGCCGTAATGGACATGGATAATCTCCTCTACAGCCGGCGGGGAATGGCTCCAGGCTCGGCGGGTATTCGTTGCGATGGTACCATTTCGAGCCGCAGCACCGCCGGGAGAACTAAAATGACGAAGCAATAATACTTCTTCTCAGCCATAGACAAGCCCCTAATGAATTTACTTCTTAGCGATCTCAGCCGACTACTCGTCCCGTTCCTCGATCTTTGCCGAGCGAACATAGGGCACCCAACTCACGACGGTCTCGGTATCCGTATCGACATCGAGACTGAATGGTACGGACACCAAATACCTTGTGTCTATCAAAGGCGGTATTTTTACCTCAAAATCAGCCGTAGCGGTCACCGTTACCCTGTACCGGTCCTCGCTTTCACGTACCGGTTCCGAGTAAGCCCAAGATAGGTTTTCACTAATCATCCCGGCCAACGCTCCTCCCGCTAGTTGGCTCAGCGCCGACTCCTCGCCAATGACCAACTCCGCTATGGGGTCGGAGACTGCGCCGGTGCTGGTGTCCACCCATCGCATGGCCACCTCGGTCGCGATTTGTTTCTTGTTATCCTCGTTTCCACACCCGGCCAGCAGCAACGCACAAGTCGTGACCAGCAGAAAAAGTATGGCGTTCCGTAGGCATAATTTGCTCATTATGAGTTTGGCCTCCAAGTCTCGTTGCGACTGTGTTCCCTGCTGCGTCAATCTGGCCGTCTCCAATTTGCCCGTCCATCTCTTTGATGTTGCTATGTCCCCGGCTTATGGCCGGGCCGATCCGGCTTGCTGTGGACACGTCAGTAGGGCGCGCCGTGGGGCGGTGCGGTCAGCCGGAAGATGGACCGCTCCGACAGGAGAGTTGGCTCCGCCAGGTGGCGAGGACGACCCCAGAGCCGGACGGTGTAGATGCCCGGCCCGTATTGGCCCAGAATGGGGGACAGGTCGGCGTGCACGTCGAACCGGTCGGCGGTGATCTCCATCCGGTCTGCGGCGATGCGAAGAGACTCCGTGCGTACCGGCGCGGGTACGTCGCTGGCGGCCATGGCCACGGTCAGGGCCTTGTTCGCCGCAGAGGAACTGTCGGGGCGCGGGTGGTCGGCGGATGTTTCGTAAGGGTCGATGCATTTCTGCCAGGCGAGCTCCTCCCTGACCTCTGAGCCGCCGTAGTACGCCCCTCTCGGCAGCGGTTCCACCAGATGGGCCACCGCCACAGGTCTGCACAGGGCGTAGGTGTGGGCCAGCTGACCCGTGGTCAAGTAACGGGGCGGAGGGTCGTAGGCGATCTGGACGTTGACCGTTTCGCCGATCTCAAGAGTGGCTCCGTCCACAGCGCCGCGGAACCGGAGGACGCCCTGGGAGTCGACGGCGGGTTCCTGTTCGTAACGCACGTAGTCGGACGTGAAGTGCTGCACCAGGTTGGCGTTGAAGCGGTCGTGGGCGATCCCTACGTTCAGCAGGGTGTGCGCCGGGTCGAGCATGACGCGCCGGTGGTCCGGGCTGCGCATCCACTGGGCCACGGCCTCCGTCACCTCGTCCGCCATGGACCGGATGGGGAGATGCCCGTCGAGGAGCCGGATGCAGTAATCCAGTCCGGCCACGTTCTCGGCGCCCGCGCCGGTCCCGCCGGACAGGCTGTAACGGTGGTGGGGTTTCAGGCCCCAGCGGTCCCAGTGGGAGGCGTAGCAGCCTTCCAGGGACCCTTCGGCGTGGAGCTGGGCGGCCGGGTTGTGGCCAATCCGAACCGGCGGTACGCCGGCCTCCGCGCGACGCGCGTTGGTCAGCTCGACCATCAACTCTTTGAGGTCAAGATGCCGTTGGGCAGGATTCGGAAACTCCGCCCGTTCGTCCCGCGTGTCCCGGTGGTTCACCAGGACGCCGAACCACAGGGTCGTCTGGTCGGCCACGGTCCGGATCGGGTCCGCGCCGGGAAAGTCGCCGTTGTGGTTGATAGCGTAATAAGACATTGCCGCCAGCGCGAGGACGACGACGATCAGCAGCAGGCGCACCCAACCCAGCCGGGCCAGCAGGCTGGCCCGTTGCGGCTGTACCAAGTTGACCGTTACGGCGTGGTCTTCCCCCGCGCCGGGTTCGATTGCGCTGGATTCAATCGGTTGGTTGTCCGCCATGGCGGTCTCTCTCATCCGGTGGAGATGACTACGCCGTCGGGGCTACCGGCAGCGCAGTCCGTTTTTTAATCCGGGGTCGCCCTTCCGGGTCAGTAATCGCGGTTCCGCCGCAGCATCCGCCAGGTGGCTCCGAACAGGGTCAGCACCACCAGCAGAAGCACTACCAGCAGCCAGAGCGGGAAGTTGTCCCCCAGCCACAGCAGGGGCACCGGCGTGCGCAGGACGTCGACAGTTGCCTCCACCATGGAGGGTTCCGGGTCGATCTGGCCCGGCTCCCAGTTCGGGGCAGGGGTCGGCGCCGGGGTTGGCGGCACCACCGCGGCCAACGGAGCGGGCGTCGGCGTCGGCGTCGCGTTGGGAACTGGCGTGGGCGAGGCCGCAGGCGCGGGGGTTGGCGCCGGGGTTGGCGTGGGCGTCGCCGCCCGCGGCAGGAACAGGGAGATGATCGACGATCCTCCCGGCGTGGGCGTGGGCTGCGACCGGTCAATGGTCTCTGGGGTTGAGGTGGCAACCGGCGTCGGCGTCGCGGTTGGGGTTGGCGTTGCCGTGGGAACCGGAGTGGCCGTGGGCGCCGGCAGGGCCGTGGCCGTGGGGGCCGGAACCGGCGTGCGGGTCGGCGCTGACGCCAGGCTGCCGCCGCCGCCACCGCCACCACCGCCACGGCGCACAGGCTGAACCGGAGTGGCCGTGGGAGGGACTGGGGTGGCCGTCGGAGGAACCGGGGTGGATACGACCACTGTCGGGGTCGGCGACGGATTGGGCGTGGGTGTTGCCGTGAGCGCCGGCGTCGGCGTGGGTACGACCGCCTGCGGGGTCGGCGTCGGGGTCGGCGCGGCCGCAACCACGGTCGGGACCGGCGTGGGTGTCGGTGTCACCGGCGTCGGCGTGGCCGGAACCGGGGTTGCCGTTGGCTTGGGTGTCGGTGTGGGCGCCGGCGTCGGCGTGGGTACGACCGCCTGCGGGGTCGGCGTCGGGGTCGGCGCGGCCGCAACCACGGTCGGGACCGGCGTGGGTGTCGGTGTCACCGGCGTCGGCGTGGCCGGAACCGGGGTTGCCGTTGGCTTGGGTGTCGGTGTGGGCGTCGGCCTCGCCAGTGTCGGCGTGGGGGTCGCGGTGGGAGCCGTGATACCCGGCGCGGGAATGGGCGTCGCCGTAGGCGTCGGTGTTGGTGTGGGCGTAGGTGTCTGGGTCGGAGTTGGTGTCGCTGTAGGCGTAGGCGTCGGTGTGGGAGTGACCGGTGTAGGTGTTGGCGTCGCCGTAGGCGTAGGTGTAGGTGTTGGCGTCGCCGTAGGCGTAGGTGTAGGGGTAGGCGTGGGCGTCGCCGTGGGCGCCGGCGTCACCGGCGGGGTGATGTCCCGCGGGCTCCTGTTCAGCGCCCGCGTGTACAGGTCGCCCTCCGGCGAATAGCTGCTGTAACCCTCGGCGTTGCCCGCCGCCACCTGCATTACGTAGGCCGTGCCCGGGCTCAGCGGCACCTCCGGCGCCGCCGGATCGGATGACACCACTATCGTGTCCGCCAGATACTCGGTGTCACTTCCGATGGTGTCATAGGTCACGTGGGTGTCGTCGCCTTTCGGCCAGTACCGCACCCAGTACTTCGTGACGGGCGGCTTGTAGGCCATGTCCGGCCCTTGCCACTCTCCCGTTACCGATGTCGTGGTGTTGGACTGCTGGGTCGGCATGCCCGGCACGCCCGGCGGCTCGTTCACGTCGGTTACCTTGATGGTTATGGCGATGGTGTCGTCAGTGCTGGTGTCCGTCTTGTGGGCGGCGTCCAGGCCGTCGTGGACCTCTACCACCACGCTGTACGTGGGATTGGTCGCCGGGTCCTTGCCGTCCTCATCCTCATAGCTTTTGATGGTGGTGTTCTGGCCAACCGTTATCTGGCCGGTGGACGAGTCGATTTCAAAGTCAGCGGCGTCCGTTCCGCTCAGCGAGTAGGTCAGCCTGTCCTTGGGGTTGCGGTCTTCGTCGCTGGCGACGACCACTGCGCCGATGTTGGTTCCGTTGCCGGAGTTTTCGGGGACGCTGCGCTCGGCGCGGTCGCCTTCGTCAAATTCCGGCTTTTCGTTCAAGTCCAGCACGTTGATGATTACCGGCACTACGTAGTCGCCCGGATTGTTGGGGACGAGGGTGAAGCTCTGGGCCGAGGCTCCCTCCTCGGCCTTCACCGTCACGGTGACGTTGTACTTCGTCGTGCCGCTTTCGAAGTCCAGGACGGTTCCCGACTTGACCTTGATCTGGCCGGCGCCGGGGACGATGGTGAACTTGCCGGCGTCCGTTCCGCTCATGGTGTGGGACAGCGTGAAGCTGTTGGGATTATCGGTGGCTGTTACCGGCGCGCCCACGTTGGTTCCCGCCGGGGAGTTCTCGTTGATGTCGCGGATTACGCCGTCGCCGTCGGTGATGGCAGTGCCCGAGTCGGACCACGGCCCTTCGCCCTCGTGGTTCTCGGCGCGCACCTGCACCTCGTAGCTGGTGTGAGGATCCAGGCTGCTCAGCGTCGTGCCGGTGGTTGCCACCTTGAAGGTGTCGTTCGTCCAGGAGCCGCCGTGCTTGCGGTAGCGCAGGTCGTAGTCGGTCACCAACGGCTTGCCCGACATCTCGGTGGAAGTCAGCGCCGTCCACGCCGCGTCCAGCTTGGTCTTCGGCGTGGTGTCGTGATTGGTCACCTTGGGCGCCTTCATCTTCGACGGCGGCTCGGCCACGTCGGTCACGGTGATGGTGACATCTATGGTATCGGTTTCGTCGTCAGGGTCGGTTGCCGTTACGGTCACGCTGTAAGTGGGCGCGCTGGTCGGGTCGGTGCCGTCCGCCTTTTCGTAGTTGAGGACGGTTCCCGACTTGACCTGTATCTGCCCGCTGGCCTCCACGATGGTGAACTTGCCCGCGTCCGTCCCGCTCAGCGAGTATTTCAGCGTGTCGCCGTCCACGTCGCTGGCGGTAACGACGGCGCCGACGTTGGCGCCCGCCGCCGAGTTTTCGTCGATGCTGCGGTCGGCGGTGTCATCGGTGAATACCGGCGCTTCGTTCACGTCGGTTACGTTGATGGTTACCGGGACGATGTAATCGCCGGGCGCGTTGGGGTCCAGGCTCGCGCCCCCGGCCCCGGCCAGCGATACTTTCACCGTCACGATGACGCTGTACTTATTCTTGGTTTCGTAGTTCAGGGGCGACTTGACCTGGATCTGTCCGCTGGCCGCTACGATGTCAAAGTCACTGGCGTCCGTTCCGCTCATGGTGTGGGAATAGGTGTAATCGGAGTTGGCGTTGGCCGTCACCGGGTCGCCGATGTCGGTTCCCGCCGGGGAGTTTTCGGCGATGCTGCGGGTTACGGCGTTGCCGTCGGTGATGATCGACTTGGTGGACCAGGGGCTGTCGCCCTCGTCGTTCTTGGCGCGCACCCGCGCGTCGTAGGTCTTGCCGGCGGTGAGGCCGGTCAGCGTCGTGGTCGTGCCCGTTCCGCTGTGGGTCTGGGTAGTCCAATCGCTGTCGTCGGCGAGCTTGTACTCCACGTCGTAACCATCCAGGGCCGGCTTGCCGGTCATGTCCGGCGCCGTCCACGACAGGTCTATCTTGGTCTCCGGCTCGGTGGCGTGGTTGGCTATCGTGAGCGGCGGCGCGGCCGGCGGCTCGTCCAGGTCATTTACGTTGACGGTTACGGCGATGGTGTCGTCAACCGTGGTGTCCGCCGTGCCGCTGGCGTTCTTGCCGTCGTGGACGGTTACGTTCACGCTGTACGACGTCTTGGCCTCGTAGTCGGGAATGTTGCCCGTCTTGACCTTGATCTGGCCGGTGCCGCTGTCAATGTCCAGCTTGGCGGCGTCGGTTCCGCTGAGGCCGTAGGTCAGCGTGTTGAAGTTGCTGTTGTTGGTGTCCGGGTCGGTGGCGGTTACTACCGCGCCGATAGCGGTGCCAACCGCAGAGTTCTCGTCGATGGCCCGCGTTGCCGTGTCATCGGCGAACTTGGGCGGCTCGTTCACGTCGGTTACGTTGATGGTTACGGGGACGGTGTAGTCGCCCGGATTGTTGGGTTCCAGGGTGAGGCTCTGGACACTCGCGCCCCCGGCCTCGGCGGCTTTCACCGTCACGGTGACGCTGTACGAATTCTTGGTCTCGAAGTCCAGGGCCGACTTGACCCGCAACTGGCCGCTGGACTCTACGATTTTGAAATGGCTGGCGTCCGTTCCGCCCAACTCATGCGTCAGCGTATAACTGTTGGGGTTGGAAGTGGCAGTGACCGCCGCGCCGATATTCGTGTCCTCCGCCGAGTTTTCGGCGATGCTGCGGGTTACGCCGTCGCCGTCGGTGATGGCGCTGCCGGAGTCGGACCAGCCGCTCGTGCCCTCGTTGTTGGTGGCGCGAACCTGCACCTCGTAGCTCTTGTGGGAAGTGAGGCTGCTCAAGGTTGTGCTGATTCCCGTGCCGCTGAAACTGGCGTCCGTCCAGGAGGAATCGCCGTGCTTGCGATATTGCACGTCGTAATCGGTGAGGGGCGGCTTGCCCGTCATCGTCGGCGCCGTCCAGGATGCGTCCAGCTTGGTCTTGGGCGTGGTGGAGTGCTTGGCAACCGTGGGAGCGGCGGGCGCGTCCGGCGGCTCGGCCACGTCGGTTACGGTGATGGTTACGGCGATGGTGTCGTCTATCGCCGTGTCCGCCGTGCCGTCGGCCTTCTTCTTGTCGGTGACGTTCACCGTCACGCTGTACGTGTAGGCGTTGGTGGGATCGCTGCCGTCCGTCTGCTCGTAGCTGCGGATGGTCTTTCCCGTGGCAACGGTTATCTGCCCGGTGGACTCGTCGATGGCGAAGGTGCCGGCGTCGGTTCCGGTCAGCGAGTAATACAGCGTGTCGCCGTCCGGGTCGGCGTTGGCGGTCACCACCGCGCCCACGGTGGCGGTAGCCGTTGAGTTCTCCGCGATGTTGCGGGCGGCCGTGTCATCCGTAAAGGTGGTAGGCTCGTTCACGTCGGTTACGTTGATGGTTACGGGCACCACGTAATCGCCCGGCGCGTTGGGGTCAAGGGTGAAGCTCTGGGCGTTCGCGCCGGCCGCGGTGGCTTCCACCGTCACGGTGACGCTGTAGGAAGTCTTGGTCTCATAGTCCAAGGTGGTTCCGGTTCCTACCGTAATTTGCCCGGTGTCCGAGGCGATGCTGAATTTGCTGGCATCCGTTCCGCTCAGCGTATGATTCAAGTCGTAACCGTTGGTGTTCGCCGTTGTCGTTACCGCCGCGCCGACGTTGGTTCCCGCTGCCGAGTTCTCGGCGATGCTGCGCGTCACGCCGTCGCCGGCGGTGATGGCGCTGCCCGAGTCGGACCACGCCCCGTCGCCCTCGTTGTTCACCGCGCGGACCTGCACTTCGTAGCTCTTGTGCGATGTGAGGCTGCTCAGCGTGGTTTTGAGCGTCGTGCCGGTGAAGCTGGCGTCCGTCCAGTTGGTATCGCCGTGCTTGCGGTACTGCACGTCGTAGTCGTTGACTGGCGGCTTGCCGGCCATCGCCGTGCTCGTCAGGGCTACCCACGTTGCATCCAGTTTCGTCTTCGGCGTGGTGGAGTTCTGCGCCACCGTGGGCGCGGCCATCTTCGGCGGCGGCTCGTTCACGTCGGTTATGGTGATGGTTATGGCGATGGTGTCGTCGATGCTGCTGTCGTCGTTGTTGCTGCTGTCCTTGCCGTCGGTGACGTTGACCGTCACGCTGTACGTGGGCGCGTTGGCATGGTCGGTGCCGTCGGCCTTCTCGAAGTTGGGAATGTTGCCCGCCTTCACCTGGATCTGCCCGCTGGTGGAGACGATGCTGAGCTTGCTGGCGTCGGTTCCCGTCAGCGAGTAGGTCAACGCGGCCTGGCCGGCGCTGGCGGTAACCGCCGCGCCGATGTTGGTATTCGCCGCCGAGTTTTCGGCGATGGTGCGCGTGTCGGTGTCCTTCGGGAACTGCGGCGTTTCGTTCACGTCGGTTACGTTGATGGTTACGGGGATGATGTAGTCGCCCGTACCGTTGGGGCTGAGGCCGGTGTTGCCCGTCCCGGTGACACTGGTTGTTCCGGACACCGCCATGGTTACGGTGACGCTGTAGGACTTCTTGGTTTCGTAGTCCAGCGTGGTTCCCGACGCTACCGTGATTTGCCCGGTAGAGGAGCTGATGTCGAAGGAACTGGCGTCGGTGCCACTCAGGGAGTAGGCCAGCGTGTAGCCTTTGGGGTTGGAATCGGCGTCCACCGCCGCGCCCACGTTGGTATTCGCCGCCGAGTTCTCGGCGATGCTGCGGGTCTGCGTGGTGTACTGGGTGATGCCCGTGCCGGAGGCGGACCAGGCGCCGGTGCCCTCGGCGTCGGTGGCGCGAATCTGAACCTCGTAACTCTTGCCGGCGGTTAGGCCCGTGATCTCCGCGGTGGTAGCGGTTCCGGTGTGACTGTGGCTGGTCCAACTGCTGGCATTTTCCAGCCGGTACTGCACGTCGTAGTCGGTGACGCCGTTGGGGTGGGTGGAGGTCGAGGCGGTCCAGGACACGTCCAGCACGGTGGTCGGCGTGGTGGCGTCCCGGGTCACCGTGGGCGTGTTCGCCGAAGGGCCGCCCAGGTTGTTGATGTTGATAGTTATGGAGCGTTCGGAATCGTTGGTGTGGCTGGTGCCATCCACTGTCTTGGTTGCCTTGTACTTGACCGTGCCGCTGTAGCTGGTCTTGGTCTCGTAGTCCAGGGTCGCGCCGGACTTCACCTCGATCAGGCCGCTGCTGCTGTTAATGGTGAATGAGCCGGCGGCGTCCCCTTCAATGGTATATTGGCTGGCCGCGGCGTTGGAATTACCTTTTCTGCCCACCGATGCCACGTCGGTGCCGGCGGCGGAGTTCTCGTTCACCGACATGGCGGTGGTGCAGGTCATCTTGTGCTTCCAGGTGAAGTCCGCGGAGAGGCCGCCGGGGTCCGTGGCCGTGGTGGTGATGGTCACCCAGGTGTCGGCGGGATGGTTGTGGCGAATCCGGACCGGGGTGTTCTGCGTGATGGCAGCCAGCCCGGGATGGGAGCTTTTTGAAGTGATGGTCAGCGTGTCGCCGTCCGGGTCGCTGAAATAACTGTTCTCTCCGCTGGGGTACGACACCCCGTGGTTCTTGTAGCACTCGTTGTCGCTGCCGGGGGGGTCGCTCACGGGGCTTATCTGTGTATGTGTATCGTGGGTGCTGGCTATCGTTTGGGGCGCCTGGTTGGCCTGGCCCGATGCGCCTTCCTCCGCCGCCAGCACCTCGATGGTGAAGGAGAGCGTGGCGGTGTCCGCGCCGGCGGTGGCGGTGTAGGTGTAGGTGGCATAGGCGGCGGTTGCGGTGGGCGTGCCGCTGATGGTGCGGGCCGAGGCGTCAAAGGACAGGCCGGCGGGCAGGGCCGGGGACAGGGAGTAGGTAATCGTCCCGCTGCCGCCGGTGGCCGCGGGCAGCGTTACCGTCTTGATGGCCGCATCCATGTTGTAGATCTGGGCGGAGATGGTGGCGTCGCCGAAGGACAGGTCGGCCTCCATGGCCAGGGTGATGGTAAAGCTGAGCCGGGCCGTGTCGGTGCCGTCGGTGGCGGTGTAGTTGTAGGTGGCCGGGGACTCGGTCCCCGTGGGCGTCCCGCTGATGGTGCGGGCGGTGGCGTCAAAGGACAACCCGGTGGGCAGGGCCGGCGACAGGGCGTAGGTAAGCGTTGACCCGTCGCCGCCCGTGGCCTGGGGCAGCGTCAGCGTGTCGATGGCCTCGTCCACCTTGTAGTACTGGTCGTCAATGGTGGCGGTGCCGAAGGTGAGGTCGCCCTGATTCGACTCGGCGGATTCCGGTTCCGGCGTGGGTGTCGGAGTGGGCGGCACGTAGGGGCCGGCGGGGGCGGAGTTGGTCCAGCCGCTGTCGCCGCTGTCGTTGCGGGCGCGGACGCCGACGACGTAGGTCTTGGTGTTGTCCACGCCGCTGACGGTGATGCTGGCGCTGGGATGGTTCAGGCCGGCCAGGCTCCAGCTGGAGCCACCGTCCGAGGTGTAGGTGACGTGGTAGCTCGTCGCGTGGGTCACGGCGTCCCAGCTGGCGGTCAGGGTTCCGTCGGCCCGGGTTACGGTCACCGAGGACGGCGCGGCCGGGGCCGGCACTGCCACGGCGATGCTGAAGGTCAACGTTGCCGACGTGTAGTCCGTAGCGGCAGCGGTGTAGGTGTAGGTCTGGCTGGCCGCGGCAGCGGACGGGGTGCCGCTGATGGTGCGGGCCGACGAGTCAAAGGACAGGCCGGAGGGCAGCGCCGGGGACAGGGAGTATTTGACCGTCGGGCTGCCCGTGGAGGCTTTGGCTTCCGGCAGGGTCAGCGTACCGATGGCGGTGTCCACGGTATAGGACTGGTCGGATACGGAGGAGCCGAAGGAGAGGGTCTGCTCCACGGCGGCCCCGGCGTCGCCGTTCTCCGGTTCCTGACCCTGCGCCGCGGCGGGATAAAAGAAAACCACCGCGAGCAGGGCCAGCATCGCGACGGCGGCGGTGATGGAGACGACGGGGCGGTAACAGGACTGGAGCCGGCGCGGGACGAACAGCGGCACGCGGGGGCGGCTGCTGGAACGGACCAGGCCGGGTATGCTGTGTGGGTCGGCGACGCTCATGTGGACAGTTCTCCGTGCTGGTGGGGTGAGCAGGGGCGCCGACCGGAATGCCGGCGCCATCTGAATTCCGAAAAGATTGCGACGAGCGTTGTTTCGGTTTGTCAACAACCCCTATTGCAAATTGTTGAGAAAATATATAATGTATAGAAGATGATTGTCAAACATAAATTTCTGCAATCGGAATTTTGCCAACGCGCATCGAGCTGGGAACCCTCCCGGCGCCCGCACCTGGAGGTGACCCATGGAGCTTAACGCTCGGTGGAATCGAATATTCTGGCTGGCGTCGGCTCTGGCGGCGGTGGCGGTTTTCGCGGTCTTCATCGCGCAAGCCAAATGGAGCGGTGTGCCGACCGGGGCGCCGACGGCGTCCGCCCAGGAAGTTCAGCAGCCGGCCCACTCCGACTCCGAGACGACACGCCAGGCCGTTGGGCCCGCGCTCGCGTCCGGCGACTGCGGCCGCTTGTGCGACAACGACTTCTGGGCAACCGCCGGCCCCGCCGAGGTGGGGGCGGAAGTGGCCCGGGGCGCGGACCTGACCGCGGCGGAAGGCGATATGGGCGGCCGCGCTCTGCACATCGCCGCGACCTACTCCGGGAACCCGGAGGCCATCGCGGCGCTGCTGGACGCCGGCGCGGACCTGGCGGCGGCCAACCTCCTGCTGGAGGCGACGCCCCTGCACCAGGCGGCGGCCTTCAATCCCGAACCGGCGATAACCGCCCGGCTGCTGGCCGCCGGCGCGAACCCGGAGGCCCGCACCGTCCACGGCTGGTCGGCGGTGCACCTGGCCCTGGGCATGAACGCCAACCCGGAGGTCGCGGCGCTGCTGATGGACCGGGGCGCCGACATGACGGCCAAAGTCCTGAACGCTGACCCCATGCACGCCGCCGCGTTCAATCCCGAGCCGGCTGCGGCGGCCATGATGCTGGAGCGCGGCGCCGACGTGATGACGCGCAGCGACACCGGCCGGACGCCCCTGCATACCGCGGCCCGGCACAATCCCAATCCGGCGGTGATCGAGCTGCTGCTGGCCCACGGCGCCGACATCGGGGCGACCACGGCGACCGGCATGACTCCGCTGCACGCGGCGGCGGAGTTCAGCCCGGCGCCGGCGCCGGTAGTCCGCGCGCTGCTGGCCCACGGCGCCGACGTTGCCGCGCTAACGGACGACGGCCGGACCGCCTGCCAGGTTGCCCAGGGCGCCGCCAACCCCGATGTTGAGACGCTGACCCGGCTGTGCCGGTAAGATGGCGTTCCTTTCGACAACCCGAAAGGTTTGGCGGCCTAAACTTTATCGTTGACAAAAAACAAATGGCCTCTACAATATTATTCAATCAAGAAAGGTTGCATAGCGAGTTGGCAATGCCTGATCAACCGCACCGCAATCCGGATGCCGGCCCTGACCCCCGGTCGGACATGGGGAGCCTGGTTCCCGACTTGGCGTATGCCGTGGACCGGGGAATCACCCTGCTGGCAGCCCCCTACGATCTGACGCCCATCGACGTGCGTTTGCTGTCGATATGCCGGGATATGGACGAATGCACTGCCACCCAGCTGGCCCGGCTGTTGCCGGTGGACGCCGGCCGAATCAGCCGGGTGGTGAACGCCCTGGTGGAAAAGGACCTGCTGCGCCGGCGGCGTCAACGTGACGACCGGCGGGTGGTCATGCTCCGCTTGACTCCCCACGGGGAGGAGGTTACCGCCGAGGTGGCCCAGAGCCTCCAGGAGTATTTTGCCAGATTGACTGATGGCTTGAGCGAGCAGCAAGTGGACGCCTTCACCGCCGCCGCGCAGCGCATAGTTGACAACTACGAGGCGATAAGCGGCTCGCTGCGGGTTGAGACCCCTAACTAGGGCCTGACCGCCAGCGTTTCCCCGAAGGCCACGGCGCACACCGCGCCGGGGTGTTCCTTCCAGCGGTCAAATCCTTCTCCGAGGAGCCGGAACAGTTCCTCGGTGCCGGCCCCGTAGCTCAGGGCCGTTTCCGTCAACTCCGGGGACAGCAGCCACCGATGGACGAATTCGCGGATGAACGCGATTTCGTCGGGAGCGCTGTACGTGTGGAATGACCCCGTCATCCGGATGTCGGCAAAGCCGGCCGCGGCCAGATGACCCTTCAAGTCCTTCCCCATCTGGGGGTGGCCGCCGTCGGTGGCGACGATGTCTTCCAATATGTCCCACGACTTCCGCAGGATTCCGAAATCGGGGTACACGAAGCACGACTCGCAAATTAACTCCCGGCAGCCGATGAGTCCGCCCGGTTTCAACACCCGCTTCACCTCGGCCAGGGCGGCCCGGGTGTCCGGGACGTGGGCCAGGATGTCGTGGCCGTGGGCCACGTCGAAGTAGCCATCCTCAAAGGGCAGGTTGGTCACGTCCGCGACGTAGCAACTGAGGTTGTCCAGCCCCTGGGAGTCGGCCAGGGCCCGGGCCAGTTCCACCTGCGACTCCGCTATGTCAACGCAATGGAGTTCCCCGCCGGGCGCGACCGCCGGGGCCAGCCCCACCGATATGCTCCCCGGGCCGCAGCCGAGGTCCAGGACGCGCTGGCCGGGCTTGAGGTGCGGGAGCAGGTACGCCGCCGACTTTACCGTATTGCGCTGGATCAGGCGCTCGACTTGTTCGTCGCTGAACCCTATGGTGTAGTCGGGAGTTCCCGATGTCATCGGTTGCGTCATCATTGTTCCAGGGAAAGTCAGCGTCACGGCTGAATGTCAACACGGATGCTTTCCGCCATCTGTCATTGCGAGAATGCCGTCAGGCATTCGTGGCAATCTCGTTGCAGTATTTACGGCTGCTCGCGGAGAACCCTTGCTACGCCGACGAGATTGCCACGCTGCGCTCGCAATGACAAAGTGGGTACGCATGAGGGCCTAGGGCTTGCTGGCCACGGCTTCCCCGAAGGCCAGGGCGCACAGCGCGCCCGGATCGTCCTTCCAGCGCCCGTAGGCCGCCCCGATGGCCTCGGCCAGTTCCGCCGTGGAGGCGCCGTAGCCCAGCGCCGTCTCCAACATCTCCGGGGAGAGGAACCACTGCAAGGCGATCCCGTAGATGAAGTTGACCTCGTCCGGCGTACTGTAGATGTCGAAGGACGCCGAGATCCGAGCGTCGCTGAATCCGGCCCGGTGCAGTTGGGTCTTCAGGTCCTTCCCCATCTGGGGATGACCCTCGTCGGTGGCGATCATGTCCTCGAACATCTCCCACGCCTTCTCCATCACCCCGTAGCCTGGGTGGGTGAAGCACGACTCGCAGATCATCTCCCGACAGCCGATGATTCCGCCTGGTTTCAGCACCCGCTTCACCTCCGCCAGCACGGCCTGGGTGTCCGGAATGTGCATCAGGACGTCGTGGCAGTGGACTACGTCGAAGAAGCCGTCCTCGAAGGGCAGGTCGGTGGCGTCCCCCACGTGGAATACGGCGTTCTCCCGCTGCTGCAACATCGCCAGGGCCCGGGCCAAGTTCACCTGGGACTCCTCCCGGTCGATGCCGTAGAGTGTGCCCGGGTCCACGGCCTGCGCCAGGCCCACCGATATATTCCCCGGCCCGCAGCCGACGTCCAGCGCCCGCATGCCGGGCTTGAGGTAGGGCAGCAGGTGTGCGGCGTAGGTATCCGCGGTGCGGCGCATCAGCGATTGGAGCATCTCCTCGCTGTAGCCTATGATAGTGTAGTCCGGACCTGCCGCCGTCGATTGCTCCATTCCGCTTCCCTCTTGCTCCGGTCGCGGCCACCGGGACCCTCCGGGTTGACGTCCGTCTCAGCCTGACGACCGCGCGTCCGGTTGCCCGCCCGTGAGCGTAGGCTCGGTACGTGCGGGATATTATATCGTTAAAATGATGAAAAACTCACGCGTACCCAGTTTGTCATCGCGAGGAGCGAAGCGACGTGGCGATCTCGTTCCCGCGGCAACTTCCTACACCCTGACGAGATTGCCACGCTTCGCTCGCAATGACAGTTCTGGCGAAAATGGGTACGCGTGAGGATGAAAAAGGGGTGATTAAAAGTCAGATTCATGTTATAATATGATGACACACATCCGGCGCCGTTCGGTGGGAGAGTGGCGCGATCCCTCGTGACGTGAGCAGTTGACCCAACCGGAAGTTCACGACCACAGCCATCCCCTGGCCGCGATATTGGAGCGTCTGACCCGCCTGGGCGAGGCCGGCCTCCGCATCAACGACGGCCTGGAACTGGGTGCCGTCCTGCAGCGGGTTCTGGACGGCGCCCGGGCCCTGACCGGCGCCCGCTACGGCGTACTCACCACCCTGGACGACGCGGGCAGGATGGAGGACTTCCTGGCCACGGGCCTATCCCCGGAGGAGGCGCGGTTGCTGTGGGAGATGCCGGGAGGACCGGAACTCTTCGAGTACGTCAACGCCATACCGGAACCCTGGCGGGTGGCGGACTTCGTCGGCCACGTCAGCGCCCTGGGCCTGCCCGAGTTCCATCCGCCGGTGTACACCAGTTCCTTCCTGACGGTCCCCATCATGCACCGGAGCGACAAAGTGGGCGGCATCCACGTGGCCCATGGGGACCCGGGCCGGGAATTCAGCCCCGAGGACGAGGACACCCTGGTGATGTTCGCGGCCCAGGCCGCCCTGGCCATTGCCAACGCCCGACGCTACCGGGACGAGCAACGGGCCCGGAACGCCCTGGAGACCCTGGTGGAAACCTCCCCGGTGGGCGTCGTCGTCCTGGACGCCAGGACCGGCGCGCCGGTGTCCCTCAACCGCGAGGTGACGCGCATCATGGACGGCTTGACGGAGGCGGACCAGCCGGCGGAGCAGCTCCTGGGGACCTTGAGTTGCCGGCGTGCCGACGGCCGAGAGGTGTCGCTGCGGGAATGGCCCCTGGCGGAAATGCTCAGCGCCGGCGAGACGGTGCGGGCCGAGGAGATCACCCTCAGCGTCCCGGACGGGCGCAGCGTGACCGCGCTGCTCAACGCCACGCCCATCCGGGACGGGGACGGACAGGTGGAGGCCTGCGTGGTGACCCTGCAGGACCTGACGCCCCTGGAGGAGCAGGAGCGGCTGCGCGCCGAATTCCTGGGTATGGTGAGCCACGAGTTGCGCACTCCCCTGACCTCCATCCGGGGCTCCGCCACCGCCGTGCTGGACGCCCCAATCGAACTCGATCCCGCTGAACTGCGCCAGTTTCTGCGCATCATCGTTGACCAGGCTGACACCATGCGCGACCTCATTGGCGCCCTGCTGGACGTGGCCCGCATCGAGACCGGCGCCCTGCAGGTTGGTCCCGAAGCGGTCCCGGTGGCCGTGCTGGTGGACCGGGCCCGCAACATCTTCCTCAGCGCCGGTGGCCGGCACAACCTTGACATCGACCTGGCCCCCGACCTGCCCCCGGTATCAGCGGACCGGCCACGCATCGTCCAGGTCATCGGCAACCTGCTGTCCAACGCGGCCCGGAACTCGCCCATCGCGTCCCCGATCCGGGTGGCCGCGGTCCGGGAGGATGACCACGTTGCCTTCTCCGTTGCCGACGAAGGGAGGGGCATACCCTCGGAGGAGCTGCCGGGCCTGTTCCGCCGGTTTGCCCGCAGCGGAAACGAAGACCGCGGCGGCGACACCGGCCTGGGCCTGGCCATCTGCAAGGGCATCGTGGAGGCCCACGGCGGGCGCATCCGCGCCGAGAGCGGCGGGCTTGGTCTCGGCTCCCGGTTCACCTTCACGCTGCCCACCGCCGAGACGGTGTCAGCCGAGCGCTCTTCCCTCCCGCCGGCGGGTGATCCCCCGGCGCGGGAGGGCGCCCCACCCATTCTCGTGGTGGACGACGACCCGCAGACGCTGATGCACGTCCGGAGCACGCTCTCCCAGGCCGGCTACCAACCCATCGTCGCCGCGGATCCTGAGGAAGCCCTCCGCCTCATGACGGAAAACCGTCCCCGTCTGGTCCTGTTGGACATGATGCTGCCCGGCGCTGACGGCATCGAACTCATGCGCGACCTGTCCGGCATCGCCCCCGCTCCGGTGGTCTTCCTCTCCGCCTACGGCGGCGACCAGGTGGTCGCCCGGGCCTTCGAGATGGGCGCCGCCGACTACGTGGTCAAGCCCTTCTCCCCCACGGAACTGGTGGCCCGGGTCGGGGCCGCGCTGCGGAGATCGGCGGGGCCGCACTGGCCCGAGCCCGCCGAACCCTACGTCCAGGGCGACCTGACCGTGGACTACGCCCAGCGCCTGGTCACCCTGGCCGGCCAGCTGGTGGAACTCACCGCCAAGGAATACGACCTGCTTCGCGTGCTGTCCGCCAGGGCGGGACAAACGCTGACCCACGAGCAGGTGCTGCGGCAGGTCTGGGGTTCCGACAAGGGCGACATGCGGGCGCTCCGCAGCGTCCTGCTAAGGCTGCGCCGCAAGCTGGGCGAGGACGGCGGCGACCCCACCTGGATCTTCTCCGTTCCCCGCGTCGGCTACCGCATGGCCGAGGCCGAAGTTGCCGAACCGGAGGCCGAGCCGTGAGAAGAGTTACCGCCCCGTGACGGACTGGAGGGCGCCGTATTTTAGAATGGAGTTGTCAACTGTTGCGGATTTAGTAGCTGATGGTGGGTAATGGTTGATGATAGTTGCAGCGGTGGTCTCGCGAAGGAAGGACCCTTCCCCGGTTGCCCGCCATCACGGCTTCGCACGCCGGTTCTGGTAGGATGGAAACATGGGACGAGACAAATTTGAAGCGGGAGTCGCCGACTACATCGCCAACCCATTTTCACCCGTGGAGCTGGTGGCGCGGGTCGGTGCGACCCTGCGCCGGCGGGCAGGGCCCTACCACGCCAAGCCGCCGGAAGAACCCTACGTGCTGGACGACCTGGTCATCGACTACTGAACGACCGCCGGGACATAGCGCCGGACGCGTCGGCGCTGGACGCCGTAACCTGGACCACTGGGCCGGTGATTGAAGACGGCGCGCTGGTTGCCGCCGGAACCCTGACCCAGAGCGCGCGGCTGTCGGAACCCACCGGCGGCGAGCCGTCGGCTTTTCCGTCCATTACGGCACCAATGCCGAGGTGATGGTGGAACTGCTGCCCGACCTGGGAGCGATCCACTTCTGGGACACCGACGCCACCGTTGCCCCCAGCGAGTTCGAGCAGAAGGGCAACGAGTTCACGATCCGGGCCTACTCGCCGCTGTTCATGGACGTTGGCCCGTCGGACCTCTTGCTGCGCGCATGGGGCTACGACAACGCGGAGAACCCGGCGCTGCTGTCGGTGCGAACCGTTGATGCACGGCGCAGGTGAATCGGAGAAAAAGTCATGGACGATGGCGGGCCGTGTTCCGGCAGATGAGGGCATTGGTCGCCGAGCACGGCAGGATAAAGCAGCCGGGCGTGCAGGTGCGGTTGCGGGGAACACCGGCCGCGATCCAGGGCCGGGCGCCCAGGCTGGGCGAGCACACCGACGGGGTACTGGCGGAGTTGCAGAGCGCGCCGGCGCGGGCAATGGAGAGCAACGGCCACGCGGATGTTATGTCGGCTCCGCAAGGGGTTCGAGTGCTGGACCTGTGCATCATCCTCGCGGGGCCGACCTGCGGGCGCACGCTGGGCGAATTCGGCGCGGACGTCATCAAGATCGACGACCCGACGCGCAATTTGGATCCCGTAGGATACATTGACGTGAACCGGGGCAAGCGCAGCATCATGCTGAACCTCAAAACCGACGAGGGGCGCGACGTTTTCTGGAAGTTGGTGGAGAACGCCGACGTGATAGTGGAAAACAACCGCAAATCGGCGGTGGAGCGGCTGGGCCTTGGATACGAAGAGGTGAGGAAGGTAAAGCCTGATATTGTGTACGCATCGCTGAACGCCTTTGGCTACGATGGTCCCTGGTCGGAACGGGCCGGCTGGGAGCAGTTGGCGCAGGGCACCAGCGGTATGCAGGTGCGGCGCGGCGGCCGCGACGGCAAGCCGATGTTCGCGCCCTACGCGGTGAATGACTACGGCACCGGCCTGATGGGAGCCTACGCCGTGGCATTGGCGCTCCACGAGCGGAACCGGACGGGCAAAGGCCAGTCGGTTGACAGCGGGCTGGCGCTGACGGCGGGGCTGTTGCAGTCGCCGTACTTCCTGGACTATGAGGGATACCGGCGGGAGGACATCGAAGGCGTGGCAGCCCGAGGATACTCGGCGGGTTCGCGTTTGTACGAGGCTTCCGACGGATGGCTGTACATCCATTGTCCCGACGGCGGCGCCTACGGGACGCTGCTGTCCGCGCTCAACTTCCGCGACATCCACCACGACGGCGACGCCATCGCCGAAGTGATCCGGGGCAATACCATCGAACACTGGATGCAAACGCTGCGACCCCTGGGAGTGTCCGTTTCGCCCAACCTGACGATGGAGGACTACCGCAACGATCCGGTGGTACGCAACGCCGGGTTCGTCGTTACGCGGGAACATACCGTGTGGGGCAGCGTGGACCACTCCGGCACCACGGCGCGGCTGTCGACCACGCCGCCGCGGCTGGGGCCGCCGGCTCCCTGGTTCGGGATGCACACCGACGAGATCCTGGCGGAGCGGGGTACTCCGCCGCGGAGATTGAGGCAATGAAGGCTTCGGGGGCGGCGGTAGTGCGAAGCCCGTAAGGGCAGCGACTGCTACTGCCCGCTCCTTCTGGTCGGCGCGACGCTGAGGATGGCGGTGCCTACAGCGTAATGCTGCCGTCGCTGCGCGCGATAGGGACGTTTACCGGGGAAATGGTGGGGTCTATCGGGAGAGATTGGCGGCATGAGGCGGTGTCCAGCCATTCGGTGACGAGCATTGACGCTGAAAAGCCATTGGTCATAGTACGTGTCTATTGGCCGCAGGTTTTTTCCACATTTCCAAATTCACTGTGCACCGCGCCCGGCTTGAATAACAAGTCAATAGGGCTCAGGATTTCGGATATACGGGCACGCATCCATGCGAATGGCCACTTATCCAGAATGTCCAAGGCTGAAGCGGGCAAATAAATTCTGGCTTCGGCCAGCCCATCAGCGATTCCCTGGCCAATGGCTTCGGCATCTTCCTTTGAAACTTCAAACTCTGCAAGCTGCTCAATCGCCAGCTTGGTATAGGCTTCAACCATCTCTTCATTGCTTTTCAGGGCAAGTCCCTCTTCGACAGTTTCAAAAACACGCACTCCCGTATCGCTATGGCGTCCGAGCAGAAGCTTCGCCGCACTCCCGACCGGCAAGATGTAATTGGTAAGGGAAGCCAAGGATGGGATGAAATTGTTTCGTATGGGAGGTGGCAGACATCCCTCCAGGTTGGTCGCGGTAAAGTTCACCTCACTCAAATTGAGCAGGTTTCCGAATTCTAGCGGCAGTTCGCCACTGACGTCAGTCTCGTGAAGGAACAATTTACGCAGTTCCCCCAGGTTTCCCAGCTCGGGAGGCAACGGACCGCCCAGCCTGTTCTTGTTAGCATCTTCTTTCCTTCCGTTCAGGGCGAGAGTTTCCAAATTCTTGAGGCGTCCCAACTCAGGCGGTATTGGACCAGTCAAATGATTCCGACTGATATTCAAATAGGTCAGTGCGCCCAGATCGCCTACTTGCCGCGGTATGCCACCTTTCAACTTCCTCTCACTAAGATTCAGGGAGACAACCCGGCCATCGTTATCTACCTCGACCCCATGCCACTCGTTGAGCGGACCATCACTTCCCCAACCGCGGAAGCGGTTGTCGAAGAAGCCGCGGTCCTCGTCGCCAAACTGGTCTGAGTAATGTACGTAGATTTTCTCCAGCGCCGTCCGGTCGGTCTCAGGCGTTTGCTCGTGGAATTCTGTAAATTCTGTACCCGGGGTGTTTTCAGGCTCGGGGGCGCAGGGTGGCAATGCCAAGCCGTGTGTTTGTGCGGCAAAGTCCTTCCAGCCGGACAAGCCTGGGTTTAGCGCTTCCAGCTCTGACATATACACAGTCGCCCAGACGAACATGACAGTGATCGCCTGATCCAGAAGGTTCGGACCCGGATGCGTGCCCGATGTAATCTGGCCGTATGACCGTTCAAACAAACCGTCCAACTCTCGAGGAATACATCCCGCCAGCCTGTTGTCCAGAAGGTTCAGATGCACCAAGTCATCCAGATCGGCCAACTCAGGCAAAATCTCCCCCTTCAAATTGTTGCTTCCCAAATGCAACTCGGAGACACGGCCGGTGTCTTCATCGACTGCGACGCCATGCCATTGACTGAGCGGCGCATCGGTCAGCCAGTTGTCATTGTTAGTCCAACCCTGGTCTAACACTCCATCGAAGACACTGTGGGACGCACCCACGGGCCAAGGCGGCTTCGGCCACGGTTGTGCCAAGTCGATAAGAGTTCCCAAAGGTACCAGTTTAATGCGGTCTATTTTCGCAGCGTCTCGGTCTATTTTCCCATCGTCATCGGCATCCAGAATACTCCGCACGAAACGGAGTTTTCGAACCTGCTGGCTGTGGAATGAGAGGTTATCATCGGGGTCTTCTTCCGGTTTTTCACAGAAAGTTGCTGGCAGCTTGCCCGGGCGACCCCTATTTGCTTCGTTCACCAAGCCTTTCAAGAGATACGGAATGCATTCGTCGGTGAACGCTGGCGTTTCACTATGCCCGTGTCGTAGATGGGGAAGATACAGAACTGTATCGCCGCCCATAGTTTCATAGAGGGCGATAAGGGTGTCGCGGTCAACAACGTCACAGGACGGCAAGCCCAGACGCCTAACCTCGGCACTCCCTAGGGGCTTCCGCAACCCTACGGGTATGCAGCCGATGAAATCGTTGCCGCTCAGCCTCAGCCAAGTCAAGCTAGCGAGGTGCCCCAACTTCGCTGGTATCTTTCCGTCCAGATCGTTGTTATGCAACTCCAGGTTGGTTAATTTTGGGAACTGGGCCAACTCTGGCGGTATCATCCCGCTCAATCGATTATTGCTCAGCTCCAAGATACTCAGCCCTCCGAGGTTGCCCAACTGACCCGGTATATTCCCGCTCAAACCATTGCTATCGAGTATCAGATGGGTCAGTTTGACGAGGCCGCCCAAAGTGGTCGGTATGCGGCCGCGCAATTCGTTGTGACTCAGGTTCAGTATCTTCAGGTTAGGCTCTTTGGCTCCAGAGCGAAGTTCGACCGGTATTGCCCCTTCCAAATCGTTGTACGACAGGTCCAGCACCTCCAGGTTGTTGAAAAAGTTCAATGACGCTGGTATGGACCCGCTCAAATCGTTCCTCTTCAAACTCAGTACGGCCAAATTGGAAAGTCCGCCCAGCTCTGGTGGTATAGAGCCGGACAATTGGTTATTGCCCAAGTACAGCCGTTGCAAGTTGGCGAGGCTGCCCAACTCTGGCGGTATCTGTCCTTGCAACCGGTTGCGCCCAAGGTCCAGCGTTTCCAGGTCGGCCAGGCTACACAGCATCGCCGGTATCGCGCCGCTCAACTTGTTGTCGCTGAGGTCTAGTGTTTCCAGGTTAGTCAGCGTGCCCGTGTATGCTTTGAACGCAGCAAGGGTAAGCTCGGTTAACTGTATCCCCCAGATGGTTTCGCATCCGGCAAAACCGGCAAAGCTGCTCAACCGATCCGGTATGGTCCCGCTCAATTCGTTGTGCGACAGGTTCAGGTCTTTCAGGTTGACTAGGCTGCCCAGTTGCGTCGGTATTGACCCGGACACCTGATTTCCGGATAGGTTCAGCGTGTCCAGGTGATGGTTGCCGATACCGGCCGGTATCTCACCGTTCAACTGGTTGTCCGACAAGTTCAACCGCAACAGAACGTCCAGGCCATCTGCCCACTCCGTCGGTATCGGCCCGGTGAGTCGATTGTCGGACAGGTCCAGCGTCCTCAGGTGGCTCAAGGTTTCCAGCTCTGCCGGCAGCTCCCCCGACAGGTTGTTGTCGCTGAGATCCAACCCCGTAATCAAACCTTGCTTGTCGGCGCTGACGCCGTGCCACGTTCCTGGCAGCGCGTCGCTCAGCCAGCCGTCGTTGTCTGTCCAATTGTCGCCGTCCGTGGCACGGTAGAGAGCCGTCAGCGCCAGGCGGGTGTTGCCCAGGTACGGGCGGGCGACGGCGACGCCTTCCGGCGCGCTCAGGCCGGTTACCACGTCTGCGACCGTTAGGGCCGGGTCGTCGGCGGCAGGGTCAGCACGGCGGATTGTTCCCGTCGTCTCGTCCGTCCAGTAGATTTTGCCGTCGTTCACGTCCACGGCGATGCCGCTCAGGGAGTGGTAGTCCGAGATAATTACGAGGCCGACGTTCCCACTGTCCAAGTCGGCGGACAAAATGAAGTCCACGCCTTCCGCGCCTGTGGTAGCGTTGCTGCGTTCCGTCCAGTACATCTTGCCGGCCACCGGGTCCAGGGCCAGGCCAAAGGGGTTTTGCAGCTGGTAGGACTGGAAATCGATGTTGATGACATTCTTGCCGTCCAAGTCGGCGCGACGGATTTTGCTTCCGCCCCGTTCCGTCCAGTACATATGGCCGTTGAAGGTGTCCAGGGCGATTTGGTAGGGTTTCGTCAGGCCGTCGACCACAGTCTCGGCGGTGAGGTTGTTGACGTTCCGCAATCTCCCGCGATAGATAGCGCCCCAATGGCGGTCGGCCCAATACAGATAACCGGCGTTGAGGTCCAGGGCAATGCCCACGGGATCCGCCAATCCGGCTTTCACAGTTTCGACGTTGGAGCCATCAAGATTGGCGCGGCGGATTGCGCCGGCGCCGTCGTCGGTCCAGTACATTTTGCCGGCCAACGGGTCCAGAGCGATGCTGCCTGGCATAGTCAGGCCGTCCGCGGCCGTCAGTTGGTCCTCAACCCGGCGGTAGATGTCCTGGCCGGTGCGCTGGATTTTCTGCGCTTCCTCGTCAACCCAGTAGAGCCGCGGCGCGGACGGCCGCCCCACCTTCGGAGCAGCGGCGCTCAAGTTCAGCAGGACGGGATACTGGTTCGGCCCGCGGAAGTCCCATACCGTTACGTCCCAGGTGGCGTAGATGCCGGGATCGGAGTAGGTGGGATTCTGCAACTCGTCGGTGGTTTTGCCGACGCCGCCGGCGCTGGAGAATTGGCCAGAGGTTTCGGTGTCCCAATAGCTGGCGGTGACGGCGCCAGATCCGTACGATATCTGTTCTCCGGTATCATCGTAGCCATCACCGTTATAACCGACCAACCCGCCGACATCATTGCCACTGCCGGTCACCCTGCCGGTAGCGTAGCTGTGCGTGATGGCGCTGGCGCTACCGTAGTTACCACCGACCAGGCCGCCGACACCATCATCTCCACCGACATATCGGGTAACGTTGCCGGTGGCGTAGCTGTCAGTGATGGCGCCGTTGCCACTGTTTTCTCCGACGAGGCCACCAACGTCTGCATAGCCGGAAACGCTGCCAGCGGAGTAGCTGGTGACAATGGCGCCGGAGTTTCTTCCGACCAGTCCGCCGATATCCCGGTTGCCGCTTACAGTGCCGGTGGCGTAGCTGCCGGTAATGGTGCCGGAGTTATCCCCCGCCAGGCTTCCAACGCGGCTGGCACCGGAGACGCTGCCGGAAACTAGGCCGACCCGCCGGATAACGGCGCCGCTGCCAGTGGCCCCAAACAGCCCGACGTAAGAACTGCTCCGGTTGACGTGCGGGTTCGCAATCGTAAGGCCGTTGCCGTCAAAAACCGCGTCATATCCGCTGATGCTGTCCCCGATGGGCAACCAGCCCGAACCGCCGTTCCAGTAAGCATCCCCCGCATCAATCCATCCGTTGCCGTTGGTGTCAAAGTCAAGATGGACGGTCAGTTCGTAGCCGGTGCAGCCGGAGGACGGACAACCCATGCCGATTGCTGCGTCGGGAAACGCCTGGGTATAGGCTACGTAGTCCTGGTCGGCCACGCCGCCGTCGCCGTCCGGGTCGTAGCGGATGGCGTCCAGCTGGGCCAGGCTGGAGATTTCGATGAGGCCGTCATCGTCGGCGTCGTAGTCCTCGGACGGGGTAGGCGGCACGGCGCCGACGTTGCGCAGAGTAGGATACTCGTCTTGGTCGCCGAAGTCCCAAACCGCCTTATCCCACGCGGCGTAGATGCCAGGGTTGCTGTTGGTGGGCGACTGTAGTTCGTCGGTGGTTTTGCCTGCGGCGCCGAAGGAGGTTCCGCCGGCTGCGGAATCCTGGCGGGAGGTTTCGGTGTTCCAGTAGCTGTCAGTGAGAGTACCCAGGTTCATTCCCACCAGGCCGCCGGTACTGATGACACTATTGCCGGTCACCCGGCCGGTGGCGTAGGTGTCGGTGATGGTTCCGCTGCGGTTATGGCCCACCAGGCCGCCTGCGCTGGCGTCATCGCCGGTCACGCTGCCGGTGGCGTAGCCGGACGTGATGGCGCCCTGGTTGAGCATACCGATTAGGCCGCCAACAACGGCATTGGAGCCGGTCCCGGACACGTCGACGGCGGCGTAGCTGGTGGCGACGGTACCGTCCGAGCTATATCCGACCAGGCCGCCGACGCTGGCGTTGTCGCCGGTAGCGGACACTTTGCCGGTGGCGTAGCTGGCTACAATGGCGCCGGAGTCGTTAAGTCCGACCAGGCCGCCAACAAATAGACCATAAGCAGCGCGGGACACCTTGGCGTCAATCAGGCCAACGTGCCGGATAACCGCGTTGACATCAGTACGCCCAAACAGGCCGATTGCAACGGGGTAGATCCAGTCAATGTGCAGGTTGGGAATGGCAACGGCAACGGCGTCGATCCGGTCAATGTACAGGTTGGCGATAGTATGCCCGCCACCGTCAAAGACGGCAGAGAACGGGCCAAAATAGTCTGCTCCGATGGGGAGCCAGCCAGCACCGCCGTTCCAGTAGGCATCGCCAGCGTCGGCTTGGCCGTTGCCGTTGGTATCAAAGTCCAGGTCGGCGGTGAGTTCGTAGCCGGTGCAGCCGGAGGACGGGCAGCCCATGTTGGCCGCGGCTTTGGGGAAAGCGGCCGCGTAGGCGGTCACGGATGTGTCGTCGAAGTAGTCGTCATGGAAGTAAACGTCGGCTAGGCCGTCGCCGTCCAGGTCATAGCGGATGGCGTCCAGCTGGGCCAGGTTGGAGATTTCGATTAGGCCGTCATCGTCGGCGTCGTAGTCCCCGGACGGGGTAGGCGGCGCAACGATTCCGGAGCCAACGTTGCGCAGGGTGGGATACTCGTCTTGGTCGCCGAAGTCCCAAACCGCTTTGTCCCATGTGGAATAGATGCCGGGATTGTCATTGGTGGGCGATTGTAGCTCGTCGGTGGTTTTGCCGACGCCGCCGTCGCTTGTGGTCAGGCCGGAGGTTCGGGTGTTCCAGTAACTGGCGGTGACGGTGCTGCTGCTTTGCCACCCGACCAAGCCGCCGATGTGATTCTCCAGGCCGGATATGTGACCGATAGCGTAACTGTCAACAATCGAGCTCCCCCGGTGGCTACCCCCAACCAAGCCGCCTGTTGTAGCAGCGCCACTGCTGTTCACGTTACCCGTGGCGTAGCTGGCGGTGATTGTGGCTTCATCGCTGCTCCCAACCAGGCCACCTACACTGCCGTTCACGTAATTGCCGGTCTGGTTGCTGGTTACCCTGCCGGTGGCATAGCTAGCAGTGATGGCACCTTGTCGGTTGAATCCGGCCAGGCCGCCCACTATAGGAAACACTCTGCTGCCCACCGCATTGCTGATTACGTTGCCGATAGCGCGGCTTCCGATGATTGTTCCATGATTCGCCCCGGCCAGGCCGCCGGTAGCGAACCCGAGGTAATCGCCGGTGTCTGCTTCTGATTTTGAGTTGCCCGTTACGTCGACATCGGCATAGCTGCCGGTGATGGCACCTCGGTTGGATCCCACCAGACCGCCGGTGTGGCCTCCGCCGTTGGTTACACTGCCGGTGACGTAGCAGTCGGCAATCGTTCCTCTGCTGTACCCGACCAAGCCGCCAACGTAGCGGACGTTGGTAAGTTGACCGGGGGTGCCCACAATGATGTTAACCGAGAGCAACCCCATCCGTTTGACAGTGCCACCTTCGTCGATACTCTTAAAAAGGCCGCCATCATCTTTATCAGGATCGAGGACATGACGGTCCGTGTACAGGTTGGAAATAGTGCGCCCATTGCCGTCAAAGATGGCGCTGAAGCCGTTGCTGTGAGTTCGGTTCGCAATGGGGAACCAACCAGTACCGTCGTTCCAGTAGGCATCGCCGGCGTCGGCCCGGCCGTTGCTGTTGGTGTCAAAGTCCAAGTCGGCGGTTAGTTCGTAGCCGGTGCAGCCGTCGGCGGGACAGCCCATATTGGCAACCGAGGCCGGGAATGCGGCGGCGTATGCGCTGGCATCGGCGGAGTCATCAACCGCGCCGTCGCCGTCCAGGTCGTAGCGGATGGCGTCCAGTTGGGCCAAGTTGGACACCTCGATGAGGCCGTCGTTGTCGGCGTCGTAGTGTCCGGTCGGCGTTGGAACCGGGGCTATTGCGTAGCTCTCCACCCTTACCAGATTGCTGGATGTGTACTGTAGGTTTCCGTCAGCGTCATAGGCCACCACAAAGACGACGTAGTCGCCTGGGGGAACATCGCTGAAAATATGCGAACTGCCGTTGGGCGTCGCTTCTGTCGGCACGAGGTCAGAGTCCAGACTATACAAGTAAACCGAGTGGCTCACCGCGTTCCCGCCCGCCGTCCAACTGACCGAGACCGTAGAAACACCATCGGTAGTAGCCACGACGTTGGTCGGCGCAACGGAGTCGCCCACTACAGTCGCCGGCGGAGTGGCTTGTCCGTAATCATCACCGCCCCAGCAGGCGACCGCGTCGTCGGTCCGCACGCCGCAGGTATGCCAATCGCCGGCGCTGACCTGCTGAAAGGTTCCCGACGGCGGCGTGGCTCGACCGTATTCATCATCGCCCCAGCAGGCGACCGCGCCGTCGGTCCGCACGCCGCAGGTATGCCCCCCACCGGCACTGATCTGCCGGAAGGTTCCCGACGGCGGCGTGGCTTGACCGTATTCATCATAGCCCCAGCAGGCGACCGCGCCGTCGGTCCGCACGCCGCAGGTATGCCAACTGCCGGCGCTGACTTGCTGAAAGGTCCCCGACGGTGGTGTAGCTTGACCATTACTATTCCGGCCCCAGCAGGCGACCGCGCCGTCGGTCCGCACGCCGCAGGTATGCCAACTGCCGGCGCTGGCCTGCTGAAAGGTTCCCGACGGCGGCGTGGCTTGACCGTATTCATCATAGCCCCAGCAGGCGACCGCGTCGTCGGTCCGCACGCCGCAGGTATGCCAACTGCCGGCGCTGGCCTGCTGAAAGGTTCCCGACAGCGGGGTGGCTTGACCGTATTCATCATCGCCCCAGCAGGCGACCGCGCCGTCGGTCCGCACGCCGCAGGTATGCCAATCGCCGGCGCTGACCTGCTGAAAGGTTCCCGACGGCGGCGTGGCTTGACCTGCACTATCGTCGCCCCAGCAGACGACCGCGCCGCCAGTCAGTATGCCGCAGCTGTGCCCACCGCCGGCGCTGATCTGCTGGAAGCGCGGCGCATCGCTGGCCGCTACGGAGTGGTCCGGTAGTGCCGGGGGCAATGCCAGTTCCGCCGCCGCCACCGCGGGGTTAGCCCACGGCTCCGCTTCGTCCGCTGCGGCTACTCCCGCCGTGGTCAGGGCCGTTGCCACCAGCGCCAGCAGAAGCCCAGCGGCCAGCAGTACCGGCAGCGTGGGTCGACGGGCGTTGATGAAGCGCCCAGCTTGGCGTATGGGGTCGGTTATCCCATTGCGGATATATTCAGTGTACATCATCAAAATCGATCCTACTGGATCATATATCAGCGCAAAACACCGAATCCATGCTATTCATATCATACTTTCATCACGTTGTACACAGACGATCGACTATGTTCGGGATTGCGAATACGGGCACGGACTTATCCCCAATCCACCGAAAAGCCGAGTGTGGCGGGGGGCTGAGGGGATGAGAAAGTGCTCCCGGCTTCGGGGATAATGGTTTGTGAGATACCAAACCGACCCGAAACGAGGAGCACCCAAAAGATGCTACCACGCGACCAGCCCGACCGCATCCACGTTGCCTTTGATGATCAGCGCCTGGTGGCCAATGCGGGGCTGCTCTTGCCCGCCACCCTGGCCCATCACCTGGGACTGGGCGAGCTGGTGGACCGCCACGTTGACCTGGGAGATGCGCCGGGTCGCGCTAATGTTGAGGCAGCTGTCAGCAGAGCCAGACCGGCCAGAACTTTCTGCATAGTCTTCATTGGGACCTTTCTCATAGTTGACCCCCTCAGATCCTCACGGGTGCCCATGATCCGTCGTTCTGCTTGCCGCGCCGCCTAACCGCCCCCGCTGTGCGACGCCGGCGCCGAGTTGGTCCAGCCGCTGGCGCCGGCGTCGTTGACGGCACGGACGCCGAAGACGTAGGTCTTGCCGCTGTCCGCGTTGTCCAGCGTGTAGGAAGCCCCGCTCTGGTTGGTGGCGGCGCGGGTCCAGCTGGCCTTGCCGTCGTCGCTGTACACCACGTCGTAGCCGGTGGCGCCGTCGGCGGCGTCCCAGGCGACGGACACGGTGGCGCCGTTGTGCGTGGCGGTGACCGACCCGACGCTGCCCGGCGGCGGCGTCACCGCCGGCACGGTGTTGGAGTTGACCCAGCCGCTGCCGCCGGCGGAGTTCACCGCCTGCACCCCCACCACGTAGGCCAGGCTAGCATCGGCCCCGCTGATGGTGTACGACGTGCCGCCGTGGTCGGTGGCGACCCGGGTCCAGCTGGCCTTGCCGTCGTCGCTGTACACCACGTGGTAGCCCGTGGCCCCGGCGGCGGCGTCCCAGGACGCGACGATGCTGCCGTCGCTGCGGCTGGCGCTGAGGCCGGTGACATTGCCGGGCGGGGTCACTGCCGGCGGGACGGCGGCGGAGTTGACCCAGCCGCTCCAGCCGGCGGAGTTGCCGGCCCGCACCGCCACGACGTACGACTTGGCGTTGTCGGCGTTGGCGATGGTGATGCTGGTGGTGGCGTGCTCCGCGGCGGCCAGCGACCAGCTCCCGCCGCTGTTGGTGGTGTAGGTGACGTGATACTTGGTCGCTCCGGCGGCGGCGTCCCAGGACGCGACGATGCCGCCGTTGCTGCGGCTGGCGCTGAGGCCGGACACGTTGCCGGGCGGCGTCACCGCCGGCGGCACGGCAGCGGAGTTGACCCAGCCGCTCCAGCCGGCCCCGTTGCCGGCCCGCACCGCCACGATGTACCCCTCGGCGTCGTCCGCTTCGCTGATGGTTATGCTGTTGGTGGGGTGATCCATAGCCGCCACCGACCAGCTCTTGTTGTGCCCCGTATCGGTGGTGTAGTTGACGTGGTACTTGGTGGCCCCGGCGGGAGCGTCCCAACTGGCGACGATGCCGCCGTCGCTCCGGTTGGCGCTGAGGCCGGACACGCTGCCGGGCGTCGTCACCGCCGGCGGCACCGCGTCGGAGTTGACCCAGCCGCCCCAGCCGGCCGCGTTGCCGGCCCGCACCGCCACGATGTAAGACTTGGCGTCGTCGGCGTCGGCGATGGTGATGCTGTTGGTGGGATGTTCCATGGCGGCCACCGTCCAGCTCTTGCTGTGCCCGGTGTCGGTGGTGTAGTTGACGTGGTACTTGGTGGCGGTGGCGGCCACCGGCCAGGAGGCCACGATGCCGCCGTCGCTGCGGCTGGCGCTGACGCTGCCCACGCTGGCCGGCGGGTTCGATTCCTGCTGCCCCTGCGGGTTTTGGTTGCCGGTGGTGCTGACCGTGTGCGCTGCGGTGATTTCGTTGCCGGCTGTGCAGGCGCTGTCGCTGTACGCCCGGAAGGTGTACGACGTGCCGGGGGTTAGACTGATGGCGATATGCTCGGTCGTCGTGATTGCGGTATTGCCACAGGTCTGGTCCTGCTTGAGGTACCAGTTGCCGTCCTTGCTGATGTTCCAGCCGTTGAGCGTGAGCTGAATATAGGTGTTGCTAGGACTGGACGTCAGCGCCGGGGTAAGCGTGCTGAACGCATTCGTCGCGGCGACCTCGGTCGTGCAACTGCTGTCGCTGTACGCCTTGTAGGTGTAGCTCGTGCTCTTGGACAGGCCGGTGAGGTCGACCGTGAGCGAGCTTTGGGCGGAAGAGCAGATAGCGTGCGGGGCGGCGTTGGACATGTAGTACCAACTGCCGTCCTTGGCGCTGTCTGTGTTCCAGTTGCCGAGGGTCAGCGTGGCCGTGGTCGCCGTGACGGCGGATTGCGTCAGCGTCGGGTTAGCCGTTCTGAACACGGCCTGGGGCGTCAGCGTGTTGGCGGTGGTGCACCCGGAGTCGGTGTAGGCCGTGTAAGTGTATGTCGTGCCCTTGGTCAGCCCGGTGACGGTGGCCGTTCCGGTCTGGACGGTGGAGCAGGTGTTGTGCGGGCTGGCGGTGGCCTTGTAGTACCAGTTGCCCGTATGGCCGTACACCGTAAGCGTGGCGGTGGTGGCGGTGATGGTCGCCGGGTTCACGTACAGGGAAGGCCCGTCATCCTCCGTTGCGGTGAGGGTCGCGACTGCGGCGTAGTCGTAGCCGCCGCCGCTGGCCCGGTGGGTGATGGTCTTGGCGCCATTGCTGCTATCGCTGTCCGGGGCGGCTCTGACGGCGACCTCTTTGCCGTCGCTCCAGTTGGTCGCGTTGAGGATCATCTCGCTGTCGTCGCCCTCCAGATCGAGGTCGGCGTCAAATTTGATGTCGTTGTCGCCGGTCCCGGACAGCGTGATGGTGACATCACCTAGCGGCTGGGCGCTCAACTTCACCGTGTAGTTCTTGGCGGTGCCCTCCTTGATGGTCATGGCGTTGGTGTCGTTGTTGCTGGTGTCCATGAGCTGTATCAACACGTCGTCGTCCCACTCCTGCGCCGTGAGGTTGACGGCGGTGGCGCTGGCGTAGCCGCTGCCATCGCCGGATGCGGTGTGGGTGATGGTGCGGCTGCCGAACCCCATCCCGCTGTCCTGCATGGCGGACAGGGTGACGGACTGCGCCGTGTTCCAGTTGCTCGGCGTGAACGTCAGCGTCTTATTGGACGGGCTGCTGACGGTGATGTCCGTGTCGCCCGAGCCCTCCGCGATGGTGACGGTGACGTCGGCCCGGGGCTCCTGGGCCAGTTTCACCTTGTAGGTGGCGGTGGCGCCTTCTCCCACGCCCTGCGTGGTGATGTCGTCGTCGTCGTCGGCGTTCCTGAGCTTGATGGCGCCGGTGGTGATTTCGTCGTCGTCCGCCTCCGTTGCCGTGAGGGACGCGGTAATGTTGTTGTAGCCGGTGTCCACGCTCGTCGCGGTGTGGTTGATGGCGCGGCTGCCGTTGGTCAGGTCGGCGTCATCCGCCGCGGCAGAGACGGTGACGGTCTGCGCCGCGTCCCAGTTGCCCGAGACGCCTGCGGTAAACGTCAGCGTCTTGGTGGACGTGACGGTGATGCTCGTGTCGTTGTTCGGCGCGGTGGTGCCTTCCGTGATGGTTACGGTGACGCTGTCGGTTGGCTCGGCGCTGAGCTTGACGGTGTAGGTGGCCGTGCTGCCCTCGCCTACCGATAGGGTGGCGGGCGTGAGGATTATGGCCTTGTCGTTCTCCGCCTCGGTTGCGACGAGATCCGCCGTAGCGGTGTAACCGCCGCCGGATGCGGTGTGGGTGATGGTGCGGGAGCCGTTGATCAGGTCGGCGTCGTCTGCGGCGCGCAGGGTCACGGTCTTAGCCGTGCTCCAGTTGGTCGCATTGAAACTGAGCGTCGTCGGGCTGGCGGTGATGTTGGTATCGCCGCCGCTGGCGTAGGTGAGCCGGACGGTGACGTTGCCGGACGGCTGATGGCTCAGTTTCACCTTGTAGGTGGTGTTGCTGGTGTTCTCCGGCACGTCGATGGTGGTTATGTCCGCGCTGTCGGTGTCGTTCCGCAGCAATACCGTGCCGGTGTCGTTGTCCGACTCCGTAGCGGTTAGGGATGCGACCGGGGTGTTGCCGTAGTTGGCGCCGCTGGCCGTATGGGTGAAGGTGGCCGTACCGTTCACGATGTCCGTGTTGTCCTCGGCGGCGGTCAGGGTGACCGTCTGCGCCGTGTTGTAGTCGTTCGCCGTGAAGTTGAGTGTTGCAGGCGATGCGGTGATGCTCGCGTCGCCGCCCGTCGCCTTGGCGATGGCGACGGTGACGTTGCCGGTGGGCAAGACGCTGAGCTTTACGGTGTAGGTGGCCGTGCTGCCCTCGGTCACCGTCTTGGTGAATTCGCTCAGGCTGACGCCGTAGTCGTTCTCCATTTCCGTCGCGGTCAGGGTCTTGGCGGTGGTGGCGGTGTTGTACCCGCCGCCGGATGCCGTGTGGACGATGTTGCGCGTCCCGGCCATCGTGTCGGCGTCGTCGGCGGCGCTCAGGGTGACCTCCTGCGCCGTGTTCCAGTTTTGCGTGTTGAAGCTGAGCGTCGTGGCGCTGGCGGTGATGTTGGGGTCCCCGCCGTCGGCCGTCGACTGGAGGGCCAGCGTGACGGTGACGTTTCCGGCGGGCAGATGGCTCAGTTTCACCTTGTAGGTGGCGCTGCCCTGCTCCGGCACGTCTATCGCGGTTATGTCGGCGTTGTCGGCGGCGTTCCGCAGGACGATCTGGCCGGTGCCGTCTATCTCTGTCGCCGTCAGGGACGCGGACTTGCCGTTGTAACCGCCGCCGCTGGCCGCGTGGCTTATGGTGGCCGTGCCGTTGGCCAGGTCGCCGTCCGTCGCCGCGCTCACGGTGACCGTTTGGAGTGTACTGTAGTTCTGCGACGTGAAGGTAAGCGACGCCGGGTTGACGGTGATGTCGCTGTCCCCGGTCACGGTCAGAGCGACGGTGACGTTCGCCGCGGGTTGGGCGTCCAGCTTCAGCCTGTAGCTGCTGCTGCTGCCCTCTGCCACGGAGAGGCTGCTGACGTTGCCGGTGTCCAGGGCGTTCTGTAGGTTCAGCTCGGAGCCTCTGTCGCTCTCGGTGGCCGTCAGGGTCTCTGCCGGGGTGCCGCTGAAGCCGCCGCCGGATGCGGTGTGGGTGATGGCCCGCGTTCCGTTGATAGCGTCGGTGTCGTTGGCCGCCCGCAGCGTGACCGTCTGCGGCGTGTTCCAGTTGCTCGTGGTGAAGGTCAGCCTCTTGTTGGACGGGTTGCTGACGGTGATGTCCGAGTCGTCGCTGGTACTCGTCGCTTCGGCGATGGTTACGGTGACGTCGCCGGTGGGCTGGTTGGTCAGTTTGACGGTGTAGTTCGCCGTGCCGCCTTCCGCGACCTGCAAGGCCTTCACCGACAGCATCAGGGCGGCGTCGTTGTCGGCGGCGGTGACGTACATGGTGGGGATGAACTGCTCGGTGTAGATGGCGTCCGTGGTGGTGATGCCGTGGCCGATTGTGGCCGTGTCGTCCGCGTAGTCGGTGTTGTCGTCGGCGGCGGTGATGGTTACGGTCTGCGCCGTGCCGTAGTTGCCGGAGGTAAAGGTTAGGGAGGCGGGGGATACGGTGATGTCGCTGTCGCCTTCCACGGACAGGGCCACGGCCACGTCGGCGGTGGGCTCGGTGCCCAGCTTGATGGTGTAGGTGTGGGTTCCGCCCTCGTTCATGTGGACGGGGCCTGTGGGAGACACCACGAAGCCGCGCCGGTCGTTGTCGCTCTCGGTTGCGGTGACGTCCACCGCAACCCCGGCGAACTCCGCGCCGGTGGCGGAATTGGCAATGTTCCTGGTTCCCGCGATGTCGTCGCCGTCCTCGGCGGCGCTCACCGTGATCGTTTGGGCCACGTTCCAGTTGCTGGTGCTGAAGTTGAGGGTAACGGGTTCGCCGTTGACGGTAATGTCGCTATCGCCGGTCGTCACAGTGCCGACCCTGACGGCGACGCCGGCATTGGGCTGGTTGCTCAGCTTGACGGTGTAGGTTGCCGATCCGCCTTCCGGCACGGTGACGGCGGTGCTGGAGAGGACCAGCGCTGCTTTGTCGTCCTCGACCTCGGTGGCCGTAACGTTGGTTTTCTTGCCGTTGTAGTCGGCGTCGTCGCTGGCGGCGGTGTGGACAAAGGCGCGAGTGCCGTTCACCAGGTCAACGTCCTGGGCGGCGGCAATGGTCACCTGCTGGGCGGTGTTCCAGTTGGACGGGGTGAAGGTGCGGACCACCTGGTTGTCGCTTTCCACGCCGACCAGGGTCAGGTCAGCGTCGCCGGAAGTCGGCTGCGCGATGGTGATGGTGACGTCGTGGGTGGGCTTGGTGTTGAGCTTGAGGTCATAGGTGACGCTGGCGCCTTCCGTGACGCTGACGGCGGAGTTGCCGCCGCTGTGGGTGAGGCCGCGCCCGGTGGTGAGGATGCCGGCGCCCTTGACCTGGTTGACGCGCAGGTAGGTCCAGGGCAGGTTGTGGTAGCCGGTGGTGTCGTCCGTGTGTCCGGTGCGGATCAGCAGGTTGGCCTGCCGGAGGCCGTGGTACTGGGTGGCGGATGAGGTGACGGTGACGGTCTGCTTGGTGTTCCAGTTGGAGGTGGTGAAGACCAGCTTGGCGGGGCTTTGGCTCAGGACGCCGTCGGCGTCGCCGTACTCATAGACGTGGACGGGCACGTCGGCGTTGGGCTGCTTGCCCAGCTTGACGTTGAAGGTGCAGGACTCGCCCTGGGCGACTTTCATGCCGTCGACGGGGTTGTCGTTGGTGTCAAGGGTGTCCTTGTCGCACTCGGCGGGGGTGGTGACGACGAGGCTGACCGAGGGCCCCGGCGTGGGGGTGGCAGTGGGCGTTGCGGGCGGCGTATTGACGCCGGTGTCGCTCTCGGTGACGGAGAGCCTGACCCGGTGGTAGGTGTAGTTTGCGCCGTTGGCGGTGTGGGTGATGACCGCCGTGCCGTTGGCGGTGTCGGCGTCCGCGGCCGCGCTGACGGTGACCGTCTGCTCCGATAGGTAGTTGCTGCCGGTGAACGTCAGCGAGCTCGGGCTGACGGTGATGCTCTCGTCGCCGGCCACGGCGAAGGAGACGTTGACGTTGCCCGTGGGCTGGGTGACCAGACTGACCTTGTAGGTGGCCGAGCCTTTCTCGGTCACGGTGAGGGAGGAGGCGGAGGGGGAGAAGGAGAGGCCGTCGTCGTCGGTGACCCAGCCCTTATAGACTTCCTGGAAGTCATAGTCGGGGTCGTCGCTGTCGGCGATGTGATAGACCCAGTCGACCTCGTCGGCGACCCCCCTTTCGTCGCCATGGCCCCAGATATAGACGGTCTGGGGCGTGTTCCAGTTGGACGGGGTGAAGGTGGTGATCTTTTCACTCTTTTTGCCCTTTTTATCCTTTCCGCCCGAGAGCCACCGGACGTGGACGGACTTGGAGCTGTCGTTGTGGGGCTTGAGGGTGACGGTGACGTCGGCGGTGGGCTTGGTGGCCAGCCTGACGGTGTAGAAGCTCCATTGGCCCTCGTAGGCGTAGATGTTGGAGCCGCTCACGATGTGGCCCTCGATGACGAGGCCGGGCGACGCCGTGGCGGCGATGCGCCCCGGCAGTACCAGTACCAGCGCGGCCGCGGCGATGAGAAGTAGCGCCAGGCCCAGGAGGGCGGCGCGCCCGAGGCGGTTTCCGGTGAGGGTTGTCAGTTGGTTCAGCATCCTGGTTCACCTCGTCCTGTCATATTGTCATCGGTCGTCTGCGTTCACCGCCGCCTTACCGACTTTATCGATAGTGATGACATCATAGTGCCTAACGCGGCCGTTGTCCATAGTATATATGCAAAGTACGATGATATAATATCATTAGACCTGCATAATAATGATATCATAATGATAACGTAAAGAATGCGGTCCCAACTATGAACGACCGCGCCGCCGCTAACCCGCGTGGGCGGGGCGACGGCGGCGCGCTTTGGCTTGCCTATCTTCCGTCCCAGGACGATTGCAAAGTCCTTTTCCATCCGCTCATGGTGAGCCTGTCGAACCATCACCGCCGCAACGAGCATCCTTCGACAAGCTCAGGATGAGCGGGAAAAGGGGTTATGAGATGACTTTGCAATCGTCCTGTCTTCCGTCCGTTGTCGGGTTGACAACGGACGGAAAGCGGAATTACGATGTCCCCAGCGCCAGGCGATGATGCTCGGGAAGTTTCACGCACTTGGCGCTTTGGACTTTAATCCGGCTCTTCGCCAGTGGCCTCATCCTGCGGGTCGAAGTAGTGCAGATGCTCAGCCATCAGCTGGATCCCCCGCAACGTGTAGCCCCCGGGCGAGATCAAGTCCTTCATTCTGCGGCTTTTCCATGACCACCGCGAAAATTGTGACGTCGAGGTTCTGGATTTGGTCAAAAATCTCCGCCACCAGTTCTCGAAGCTCTGACCTTCGGTTGAAGGTGCGGCTGTTCAGTATTTCGTTGGCTTTCAGCTCCTTTCCCGCCCGTTCGTCTCCCAACAAAGAACGCTTGATGCTGAACAGCTGCCGGCTAATGTTCCGGGATTCCGACTCCGGAAAACAGACGGCAGCCAAGACGGGGCGCGTAGTCCGGTCATTGGGATGCGGGTGGCCGCTCTCATCAATGAATATGAGCATGACGGGATCTCCATAAACAGGGTTTTCGAAATGCGGCCGGGTATGCAGCCTAATTGCACTATGCAGACTCCAGCCCGCGCCGGCGCGGGGTGGAGCCTTTTCACCTCACCGGCGCAACGGCTCCACCCCTCAATCCTGATAATCCGCTAATCCGGTGAATCCTGATTCTGACGATCCGCGGGCACGCCCGGGCGCGCCGCGCCAGAGGCAACGCCCCTCGCGGTTACGCCGCCCCTACCTCGGCGTCGCCGCCACCTTGAACTGGAGGGTATGAAATGCGTTATTGTCGGACCAGTTGTCGCCGCCGTCATCGCTGTACTTAGTCACATTCGCGATTGACCATCCGGCGTCGGCCGGCGTGTTTACCTCGTTGCCGGAATTCGTATGGTCAGTTTTGTAGTGGTGATTTCCCGTTGGTGGAACGGTTGCGGATAGAACCAGGAAGTAGTCGACGCCTGCGTCCAGGCTGCAAGTGCCAGCGCAGGAGTAGGTATTTTGGGCATTGGCCACCGGGTTGGGGCCGGTCAAGGTGTAGGTGGCGGACGCCGCCGGGTTTCCGTCGGATGCGGCGGCGTGGATGGCAACGGTTAGCCCGGTGGGAGAGCCAACAGTGTCCGCCATCTTGACGGTAACGCTTTGCAGCGTGTACCCGCCGCTGTTGGCCCCCGTGGTGAAGCCTGCGGCTTGCCAAGAGTTCCCCCACGAGTCTCTGCCGACAAGAACGGTCGAAGCCTTCGTCTGACCCAGGTTGCTGACCGAGACGGGCATATACGACCAAGGGCCGTCGCCGCGGTCGTTGCGGCCCCGCACCCTCACGGCGTAAGCAGTGTCGTTGTTCATGCCGCTCAGGATGATGCTGGTGGTGGCGTTCCACCAAGCGGCCATTTTCCAGTTCTTGCTGCCGTAGGTCTTGTAGTCCACCTGGTAGCCGGTGGCGGACCACGAGGGATGCCAGGTTACGGTGAGGGTTCCGTCGCCGCGTATCACGTTCACCGATTCGGGCGCCGGCGGCACGAAGGGCGGCGGCGCGGCGCCGGCGATGGGAGTTCCACAGCCCCGTACACCCGGCCCGGGCACATCCTGGTTCACAGCGCGGAGGGCCACGCCGTACTTGACGCCGTTTTCCAGCCCCGGAACGATCTGCCCTTGGTCATTGGTGTGACGACCGATAAAAGTGTGATAAACCGTGTCGCCGTTGCTGCCGTAGATGTTGTACCACTGGACGGTCTCCGGCGCGGTACAGGAGCCGGGGTTCAGCCAGTAAGCCGCCTGGTAGCCGGTGACTTCGGCGTCGCCCAGGTCAACGGGCTTGTCCCAGATGAAGGTTAGGGCCTTATCGCTGGCGTAGCCTTTCACGTTCTTGGGCTTGGGCGGCGCGACGATGGCAACGTAAGGCCCGGACGGGGCGGAGTTGCGCCAGCCGCTGTAGCCGTTCTTGTTGTAGGCGCGGACGGCCACGGTGTAGGTCTTGGCGTTTTCGAGGTCCTTGATGGTGATTTCGGTGGTGCCGTTGCCCACCGGGAGGTCGGACGCGGCCGCGCTCCAGTTCTTGCCGTTGTCGGAAGTGTAGGTGACGTGGTAGCTCTCCGCGCCGAAGCCGGAGTTCCAGAAGGCGGTCAGCTCCCCGTCGGCCCGCAGCACGGTCACCGACAGCGGCGTGGCCGGCGGCCGCTTCGAGTAGGGGCCGGCCGCCGGCGAGACTTTCCGGGGACTTTCGCCGTACTTGTTGCGCGAACTGGCGCCCACCAGGTAGGTGTGGTCGTTGTTCACGCCGCTGATGGTGATGCTGGTGCCGGCCTGATTGGACGCGGCGGTAATCCAGTTGCCGCTGCCCACGGCGCTGTAGGTTACGGTGTAGCCGGTTGCGCCGGCCGCGGCCGGCCAGCCGGCGGTGATCGCGCCGTCGGTGCGGGTCACGGTCACCGACGCGGGCGCGCTGGGCAGTTCGGCCCAGGGCCCGGGGCCGTTGGCGTTGCGGGCGCGCACGCCCACGTGGTCTATCGTAGCATCGGTAGTGTAGCGGTGCGAAGTAGTCGTGATGTTGCTTGCGACGTCGGTCCAGTCCGAGCTGCCGGCGGTTTTGGCCTTCACGTCGTAGCCAGTCGCGCCGCTAACGGCGTCCCAGGCAATGTCCAGATGGCCGTCGCCGGTCTGGATGCTGACGTTGGCCGGCGCGGCCGGCGGGTCGTTGTCAACCTCCGTGACCGCCAACCAGACGGCGCCGGAGAAATACTCCACGAAATCCCTGGTGTCGTTGATGACGTCCCGCACGCCGTTCACGGCGTCGTCATCCTCGGCGGCGACCAGGGTCACCATCTGCGCCGTGTCCCAGTTTTCCGGGGTGAACGGCACCTTGAGGGCGACGGTGCCGGCCGGCTCGCCCTTGAACGTGATGCTCCCGTCGTTGCGGTCCCGCACCGACAGCCCGATGCAGATTTCCACGTAAGCGTCGGGCTCGCTCGCCAGCTTGACCTGGTAGGTGGCCTCGCCGCCTTCGGGAACCGTCAGGCTGGTGATGGCGTTGCCGCTGCTGTCCTGCACGATGATGCCCGGCGTCGCCGTCGCGGCCGAGGCCGCCGAGTTGCGCCAGCCGCTCCAGCCGGCCGCGTTGCCGGCCCGCACCGCCACGTAGTACGTCTTGCCGTTGTTGGCGGTGATGGTAATGCTGCTGGACGTGTGGTTGTCCGATGCCGCCGTCCAGGTGCGCTTGTTGTTGGCGCTGTAAGTAATGTGGTACTTGGTCGCCCCGGCGGGCGCGTCCCAACTGGCGGTGATGGTTCCGTCGCCGCGGGTGACGGTTACGGATGACGGCGCGTCCGGCGGATCCGGGTCGGGCGTGGGAGTGGGCGTCGGCGTGGGATCGGGCGGCGTGTAGGGGCCGGCGGACGCGGAGTTGCGCCAGCCGCTCCAGCCGCCGGAGTTGCCGGCGCGCACGCCGACGATGTACGACTTAGAGTTGTCGGCGCCGCTGATGGTGATGCTGGTTCCGGCGTGGTTGTCACTGGCGGCGGTCCAGCTCTGGCCGCCGTTGGAACTGTAGGTAATGTGGTACTTGGTGGCGCCGCTGACGGCGTATCCCGATGCCGTAACCGTTCCGTCAGCGCGGGTCACGGTCACCGAGGACGGCGTAGCCGGCGGCGTGACGAACGGGGCGATGGCGTCGGAGTTGCGCCAGCCGCTCCACTGGCCGGAGTCATTGCCGGCGCGCACGGCGACGATGTACGACTTGGCGTTGTCGGCGCCGCTGATGGTGATGCTGGTTCCGGCGTGGTGGTCGGACGCAGCCGTCCAGCTCTGCCGGTTGTCGGAGCTGTAGGTGACGTGGTACTTGGTGGCGCCGGAGACGGCGGGCCAACTGGCCGTAACCGTGCCATCGGCGCGGGTCAAGGTCACCGAGGACGGCGTAGCCGGCGGCGATTGCGCCTCCGCTTGGGGAACGCCGCCATAGGCCAGCAGCAGCCCAACCCCCAGCAGGGCCGCCACGATGGCCAGCAAAGCCGCAGCGCGTCGTCCGGTCAAGTATCCGTTCAGCATGGTCAGCCTCCCGATCTGCGTCATCGCTCCCGGCGTCTTCCGGCAGTGTAGGGCGTAGCCTGGCCCATTCCATCACGGCCGGTCGTGCCAGCTCGGCATCATTTGAGAGGCTTATTATACTTGCACTCTGAGTGATATAGAACCTTATTGCGCACAAGTATAGTGATGTAATGATGATAAATTGGCCAGTCCCATCCCGATCTGGAATCTGTATCGTCGAATGGTGGATTCCCACGCTTACGCTGCTTGAATCGCGCACGGCCCGGGTTTAGTTGGACACGGACGAGGTGAACTCCGCCGGGTACGTCTGCAACTCTCGGGCCGTGCCGTTCTCGCTCAGGCCCAGGTACAGCCGCGCCACGTACTTCGTGCCGGCGGTGAGGCCGGTTATCGGATAGCCGATAACCCCATAGATCGATTGGTCCGGGTCGGTAGTCCGGTACTTGTTTGCCGCGTCCCAGTCAACCGGGTCATAGTTGGCTGGCTTTTCAATCCAGCGTACCTCCGCGTAGCTGAAGGTGACGCCGTCGGCCAGTTCGTAACCCCACGACGCCTCCCCGAGGTCGGAGACGCTGATTGAGGCCATTCCCGGCAGTTGGGTAACCGTTCCGGCGCCCTGGCTGCCGGTGATTGTCCCCTGGTTGTTGTGTCCGGCCAGAGCGCCCATGTCTTTGAATCCGGTAACGTTGCCGGAGGCATTGCTGTCGCTGATGTTGCCGTAGTTGTTGAAGCCGACGAGACCGCCGGCATAACGCTCGCCGGTGACGGCGCCGCTGCTGGAACTGTCGGTAAGAGCAACGTTGCCGAGAATCCCGACCAGGCCGCCGACGTGTGTTTGCCCGGTCACTGTTGAGCTGCTGCCGCTGTTGGCAATATCGGCATCGCCGGCTCCGACCAGACCGCCGACGTACGTTTTCCCGGTCACCGTCCCTTCGCTGCTGCTTTGCGTGATGCCGGCATCATCGTCGTACCCCACCAGACCGCCGACCGATATGTGGCCGGTTACGGCGCCGTCGAAAGAGCTGTTGGCGATGGAGCCTTGGCTGTGACCGACCAGGCCGCCGACTTGTATGTATCCGGTCACGGTCCCGTCGGCGGAACTGCCGGTGACCGTGCCGTTGTAGTTGAACCCGACCAGGCCGCCGGTGGATTCATCGCCGGTCACCGTCCCGCTGACGGTGACGTTGCTGACGGTACCGCCACCGTTATGCCCGACCAGGCCGCCGGTGGCATTGCCGCCGGTCACGTTGACCGAGCTCAGGGTCAGGTTCCTGATGTCGGCGTTGCTTTTGATAGCCCCGAACAGCCCAACGCGAGAGACGCCGGGCCGGTCGATGTAAAGGCCGGAGAGGGTGTAGTCGTTGCCTTCGAAGACAGCGTTATAGGCGACGTACTCCCAGCTCTCGTCGGAGTCGAAGGCGAGGTTGCCGGTCAACTCGTAGCCGATGCACCCGGTGTCGGGGCAGCCCATTTCGTCCGCTGCGTTGGGGAAGGCGGTGTAATACTTATCCACCCCGTTGGTAGTGGGCGTTCCGTCGCCGTTCGAGTCATACAGCGTGACGGCAATTTGGTCGGTGCTGGTAATTTCGATGAGGCCGTCATCGTCGGCGTCGTAATCAATGGCGCCGAACTCCACGGCGTCCGTCTTCAGTCGCACGTAGATCCTGACCGCGTACCGCTTGCTGCTGTCCAGGTTGGGCAGTTGGTAGGAGGACACGTCGGGGTCGCTGATGAAGTGGCTGGACGCGGCCTCCCAATCTATGGCCGAGCCGTCGGCCGGCTTTTCCGCCCAGCGCAGCTCGTAGTGTTCAAAAAGGGTCAGCAGCGGCGAGCCGAACAGCGGGCCGCCGCTCGGCCCCCACGATACCAGCCCGGAATCGGTGACGTTGAGCTGGCCCGGCTGCGGCTGCGACGGGGTAGGCGTAGGCGTGGGTGTTGGCGTTGGCTCCGGCGTCGGTGTGGGTGTGGGTGTGGGTGTAGGCGTGGGCGTCGGCGTCGGTTCCGGCGTGTGCGGGCCGGCCGGCGCGGAGTTGGCCCAGCCGCTCCAGCCGACGTCGTTGCCGGCCCGCACGGCGACGAAGTAGGTCTTGCTGTTGTCGGCGCCGGTAATGGTGATGCTGTTCGTCGTGTGCTCAAAGGCGGCCAGGTTCCAGCTCTGCTTGTTATTCGAGCTGTAGGTGATATGGTACTTTGACGCTCCGCCGGGCGCGTCCCAACTGGCGGTGACCGTCCCATCGGCGCGGGTGAGGGTTACGCCGGTCGGCGTACCGGGAGCAGACTGCGGCGCGGGTGTTGGCGTCGGCGTCGGTGTTGGCGTTGGCACGAATGGTCCGGCCGGCGCGGAGTTGACCCAGCCGCTGCCGCCGTGGGAATTCTTGGCGCGCACGCCGACAATATAGGACTTGGAGTTGTCGGCGCCGGCGATTGTGATGCTCACCGGGTCGCTGTTGGAGGTGTGATCAAAGGCGGCCAGGTTCCAGCTGGCTTTGCCGTCGGAGCTGTAGGTGACGTGATAACTGTCCGCGCCACTCACGGCGGGCCAGGACGCGGTGACCGTTCCGTCGGTCCGGGTCAAGGAGACGCTGGACGGCGTAGCCGGCGGCGATTGCGCCTCAGCTCCGGGAATGCCGCTGTGGACCAACACCAGCGCGACCCCCATCAGGGCGGCCATGATGGCCAGCAAGGCCGCAGCGCGTCGTCCGGTCAATGTCCCGTTCAACATGGTCACTCTCCCGATTTACGTATCTACGCAATCGCTGCCACCGGCTTCCGGCAACGCCGGAGGGCGACCTGCCATTCCAGGGCGGCCGGTCGCGCCAGCGTGGCCTCATTTGAGAGGATAATTATACTTGCACTCCGAGTGATATTGAACCCGATTATGTGCGATATAGATGACTTTATGATGATAATACGGCAAGTTGCGGGAGTGTCTTCAGCTACAACCATCACCATCGGCGCGCCGTGGCTTGCCCCTCTGGACGCCATTACCCGGCAAAAGCGCGATTTCGCGCGCGGGCGTCGCCGGCTCGCTCCGCCGCGCCCACTGACGCCCAACCCTACCGCGTCTCCGCCGTCACCTTGAACATCACCGTGTGATCTTCGTCCTGCCAGTTGTTGCCGCTTTTCCACTTGGACGGGTAGGCGATGCTCCAGCCGGCGCCGCTGGGCGTGTTGGTCTCGTTGCCGGATTCTGTGGTATCCACCTTTTGAGCGCCTTCGCTCCAGGTCGTGGTTCCCTCGAGCACCATGTAGTAGGTGGTTACCTGCTCCAGGCGGCAGGTCTGCGTCTGGGACGTGACGCAGTCGAAGATGAAGTCCCCGGCGGCGGTGGGGTCATTACTGCCCAGGTTGTAGGTGTCTGACGTTGCCGGGTTGCCGTCGGAACCCGCCGCGCGAATCGTGGCCGTGACCGGGCCGGCGTTCTCGACGGGAACGGCCCCCGGCGTGCGGAACTTGACGGTTACGCTGTCCAGCAGGTAGCCGCCGGAGTTGGTTCCCGTGGTGAAACCGACCGCCTCAGGACTGTCGGTGGGGAGGCCGATGCCTTTGCCGCCATTGCCGTCCGCCGTCTCATCCAGATTTGGGTGGGGGGTTAGGGGAAGTGGGGAGTGTCATCCTTGCCCTGCGCTATCGGGCGCTCCCTCAGCTGGCAGCAGGCCCAGCATTCCGGCGATAAACTCAAGGGTCCTTTGCCAATCCAGTTCCAGTGTTGCGGGTTCGGGCATCTGGTCGGCATAGGTGTTGATGGCCCGTTTAAAATAACCCCCCGCGTTGGGCATTGCCAAAACGGGGGTATCCCACTCTTTCGTTGCCCGGCGAGGGCCGCATCGCCCCCTTGCGGGGGCCAGCCACCTTGGGGAGCGTGGTGTACCCAGGTTGGCGGCAGCAGCCGTGAGGCCGCACTCTCTTGATGCCCTTCCAATATAACACAACGGCGCCGGGCCAAAAACCCGCTTGGGTCGCCAGGAACCGCGCCGCCGCGAACCCACCTGTGCCAGCCGCGGCGCGTTTGGCCCGACCCTAGGTCTCAGGTGAGAAAGTCGTCCAGAACGACGACGGGGAGACCCGCCACCCGACGAAAGGCCCCGTCGTTGGTAACGAAGAGCGTACACCGGGCGCGCAACGCCGTCGCCGCGTGCAGCGCGTCCGGCGTCCTGAGCCCGGCCACGGCGCGCAACCGCGCCGCATCTTCCCATAGCACGCGGGTGGCTGGTATCAGGCTGACTTCATTAGCGTCGAAGAGCCTACGAAATAGCGTCTCAAGAACCGTGTTGCCCTCACGCAGCGGCTTGACCAGGGTTTCCAGCATCGCCAGTTCGCTGCTTATGATGTGGAACACACCGGCCTGGGCCTGTCGCCACATAGGGTCCAGCAACCCGCGGTAAGGCTCAACACGCTCTACGCTGTAGATAAACCCGTTGGCATCCAGATAGATCGGCCCGTCATCGGGAAGGGTCAGCGCTGCCATGACGCCCGCTCTTCTTCCAGGTACGCCGCCACGTCGGCGCCGGTTTTGAAGAGGAGTTGACCGGGCGCTTCGTCCAGAATATCAACGGCGGATTGCCCCGACGACGCGCGAGAGAGGGCGGGTTGCGACTCTACCGTCACCGTTACCCGCTCGCCTTCGGCAAAGTCCAGGGGGCGCTCGAGGGTAAGCGTTCCGTTGGAGTAGGTTGCTCTTACGGTGGTCTTCGTCATGCTGCGCTCCTTGCTGACTGCGGGGCCTACCCACACCATTATACCCGATGCCACCCCCAAACCCACGCGCCGCCCCCAGCCCTCCCAGGCCAGCGGCGGCGCGCTTTGGGCCGACCGCCCGGCGCCGGCCATGCTACACTGACCCCAAACTACACTGCCTATAGGAGGCGAACATGGGTTACTTCAGCGTACCGCTACACGTCGGCCATCCGAGCGTCCCCGGCGGCGATATGCTCCCGGTCGAGGCCGTAGTTGACACCGGAGCCTCCGATTCCATGTTCCCGGCATCGCTGTTCGAGCGATTGCACGTCGAACCGGAACGCCAGTTTCGCTGCTGGTACGCCAACGGCGAGAGCGAGATGCGTAATTACGGCAAAGCCTTGATCCGCATTAAGGATCAGACCGAGCTTTGCCCGGTGATTTTCGGGCCGGAGGGTCATTTTTTGCTGGGCGCGACGACCCTGGAAATTTTCAAACTTGCCGTCGATACCGTGGCGGAAGAGCTTATTCCCATCCGTGGGCTAAGGTTGGGCTGGGGCGGCGCAATCTAGCCATACCGCCCGACCCACGCCATTACACCCGATGCCAATCCCGCGCCCCGTCGCCAAAATCCACCAACCCTACCGCGTCTCCGCCGTCACCTTGATCATCAGCGTGGACCCCTCACCCAGCCAGCTGTTGCCGGGTTTGAAAAAGGCTTCGTCGGCGATGCTCCATCCGGCGCCACTGGGCGTGTTGGTCTCGCTGCCGGAGTCTGTGGTGTCAAATATGTGGATGCCTGTGGCCCAGGATGAGGTTGACTCAAACACCATGTAGTAGGTGGTTCCCTGCTCCAGGCGGCAGGTCTGGGTCTGCGACTTGTCGCATTTGTAGATGAAGTCACCGGCGGCGGCGGGATCCTGGCTACCCAGGTCGTAGATGTCCGCCGTCGCCGGGTTGCCGTCGGAGCCCACTGCGCGAATCTTGGCCGTGACCGGGGTGGGATTATCGTTGATCGACGCGCGGAACCGGACGGTTATGCTGTTCAGCAGGTAGCCGCCGGGGTTGGTTCCCGTGGTGAAAGCGAGCGCTTCCGGTGCGGTACTGCTGGGCCCGTATCCAGAGCCCAGCGACGTCTCGCCCAGATTGCTGACCGTGACGACGGCGTAGGTGGTGAAGGTCGCCGACGCGATTTCGTCCGCGCTGCCGCAGCCGCTCTTGTCGTAGGCTTTGTAGGTGTACGACGTGCCGCCCGTCAGAGTGGACAGGGTTGCCGTGCTCACGTTGGCGGCTACCGAGGTACACGTAGCGCCGTCCTGGCTGCCCTGGTACCACCACGCGCCGGAGTGCAGCGACAGCTTCAGCGTGGCCCCGCTGGCGGTCACGTCCGTCGCCTCCAGCCGCGGCTGCGTGGATACCGAAAGCAGCAGCTTGCCGACCTCGGCGCTCCGGCTCCAGGCGTTGCTGGAATGGTAGTCCGTTTCGTCCAGCAGCGTCCACCCGTTGTCGGCCGGCAGCAGCGTCTGCCCCGTCGCCGCGGTGGCCGTCCATTCGTAAGATTCCGCGCTGCTGGCGCCGGCGGTGGCGGCCACTTGCACGAAGTAGGTGGTGTCGGCCGCCAGGACGCAGCCGGTGCCGCCACAGGTGAAGGTGTGGCTGCCCGCCGCCGTCGGGTCGTCGCCGGCCAGCGTCGCCAGCGTGGCGTCCGCCGGACGTTTCTGGTCGCCCACGGTGTTGCTGGCAGAGGCGTGCAGCGTGACCGTCAGGTCGCCCAGGGCGTCGTTGGGGTCGGTGGCATCGCCGAACTTGGCGGTGACGCCGGTCAGTATGTAGCCGCCGGACGCGCTGCCCGTGGTAAAGCCCACGGCGCACTTGTAGTCTCCCGAGGGATCGCACGTGTTGGCCGCGTCCGTCTGGGACAGGTTGCTGGCGGTCAGGCTGGACGTGGTGAAGGTGATGGACTCCACCTCGTCGGCGTCGGCGCAGCCGCTCTGGTCGTAGGCCTTGTAGGTGTACGTCGTGTCCGCCGTCAGTCCGGTGAGGCTCTCCATCGTCCCGCCGCTCACCGGCCCCTGGCAGGTATTGTCCGGGCCGGCGTCGGCCTTGTAGTGCCAGCTGCCCGAGTAGTAGGCCAGGGCCAGCGCGGCGGAAGTTCGGCCGACGCTGCCCACGTTCAGCGCCAGGTTGAGGGTAGAGAACGCCCCCGCCGCGGCCAGGCTCGCCGTGCAGCCGCTGTCGCTATAAGCCGTGTAGGTGTAGGCTGTGCCCGGCGTCAGGCCGGACAGGGTGGCCGTCCCCGCGCTCTGGGCCGACGAGCAGGCGGTGTGCGGGGCGGCGTCCGCCTGGTAGTACCAACTGCCGTCCTTCCCGGTGCCCGTGCCGGCTACCCACCCGGTCAGGTTCAGCGTGGCCCCGTCGCCGCCGACGCCGGAAACGGTCAGGGCCGGGTTGGCGGTGCGGAAGGTGGCGGTAGAGCTGAGGACGGTGGCGCACCCGCTGTCGCGGTAGGCCGCGAAGGTGTAGGTCTGGTTCGGGCTGAGGCCGGTGACGTTGGCAGTGGCGCCGCTGACCGCGCCGGACGAGCAGGTTCCGCCGCTGGGCGACGTGTACTTGTAATGCCAACTGCCGCTGTGTCCCACGATGGTGAGGGTCACGGTGGTTGCCGTGGTCGTGCCGGAATCGACGGACGTGCAGTTGGCGCCGCTCTGGCTGCCCTGGTACCACCAGCCGACGTTATAGTTGGACACGCTCAGCGTGGCGGCGACGGGCGTTACGTTGGTCACGCCCAGGCCCGCGCCGATCTTGGCCGCCACCCGGAATCTGCCCGTATCGCTAAAGGAGTCATCGTTCCAGACGCCGCTCCCGGCGGTAGTCTCTTCCTTGACGACGTTGCCGATGGCCCAGCCGTTGCCGGTGGGATCGTTCGTTTCGGCGTCGGACGTCGTGGCGTTCCAGCGGTGTCCGCCAGTGCCGGTTGTCGACAGGACCAGGTAGTAGGTGGTGTCGTTGGCCAGGGCGCAGTTGGCGGAGCAGACGTAGGTGTACTGGCCCGCAAATAGCGGGTTGGGGCCGTGCAGGGTGGTCAACGCGGCGGCCGCCGGTTTGCCTCCGGAGACGGCGCGAACCTCCACCCCCAGGATGGCGCTGCCGGACCGGTGGCCCATATTCAAGGTCACGCTCTGCAAAGCGTAGCCGCCCGTGGCGCCGCCCGTAGTGAAGGCGGTGGCCTTGGGAGAGTCCAAGAGATTGACAAAGTTCGCTCCTTGTGACTCGCCCAGGTTGCTGACGCTGAGGTAGGGAATGCGGAACGTGACCGAGGCGATTTCGTCCGCGCTGGCGCAGCCGCTCGTGTCGTAAGCCTGGTAGGTGTACGTCCGGCCGGTCGTGAGCCCGCTGAGGTTGTGGGTCGCGCCGCGGATGGTGCGGGAACAACTGCCCTCCGGCGTCGGCACGGTCCGCTTCACCCACCAGTTGCCCGTATAGCCCGCGATGGTGAACGTCGCCGTGGTGCCGCCCCCGACGGTGCTCGCGGTCAGGCTGATGGCGGCAAACGTCACCGACGCCAGCTCGTCCCCGCTGGCGCAGCCGCTCGTATGGTACGCCTTGTAGGTGTAAGACTGCCCCACCGTAAGGTCGGTCAGGTTCTCCCTCGTCGCCGTGCCCATTGACTTGCAGGTGGTGTCGGCGGGACTGGTTCGCTTCAGCCACCACGCGCCGCTGTAGTTCCTCAACGTCAGCGTGGCGCTCATGTCCCCGATGCTCGTCGCGGTCAGGCTGGGGTTGGCCGTCGCCGTTACCTGGAACTTGCCGGGCTCGTCGCCATAGGCAATCCATGAACCCTGATTTATCTTATAGGCGCCATAGTCGGCAATGGTCCAGCCGGCGCCGCTGGGAGCGTTGGTCTGGCTGCTGGCCGACGTAACCTTCCAGTCGTAATAATGGCCCGCCGCCGTGCCAGTGGCGTCCGCTTCCAGGGCCACGTGATAGGTGGTGTCCGCCGCCAGCGTGCAGTTGCTGCCGGTGCAGCTCCAGGTCTGGTTGCCCGCGGCGATGGCGCTCTTGCTGCCCAGGTTCTTGACCAGCGTACCTGGCCGGCCGCTGGCGTCGGCGTAGATTTTCGCGTGAACTTGCGTCGGCGAACCCGTCGTCGCCCCGAACTCAAACGTCACTTCGTCCAGCGTATAGCCGTTGGCCTCGCTGCCCGTTGTGAAAGCGTTGGCCCACTTCCGGTTGGAGCCGCTGGATTTGTAGCCGACGTCATTGTAGTAAGTTGCGTGCGTCGTCTCGCCCAGGTTGCCCACCGTCAGCGGCGTGGCAAAGGTGACCGGGTCCAGCGCGGTGACGCAGCCGCTGTCGCGGTAAGCCGTGTAGGTGTACGACGCCCCCGACGGCAGGTTGGCCAGGCTGGCCGTGGTCGCCGTTCCCGCCGACTGGCAGGCCGCGCCGCTCTGGCTCCCCTGATACCACCACGCCACGTCATAGTTGGACAGCGTGAGCGTGGCGGAGGTTGCCGTGACGTCGGACACGGCGATGCTGGGGTTCACCGTGGCGGCTACCCTTACCATGGAGGCTTCCGGGAACACAATAGAGGAATTATTGCCGTGGTCCGTTTCGTCCGCCAGCGTCCACCCGCTGCCGCTCGGCTCCGTTGTCTGTCCGTCTGATTCTGTGCCTCGCAGTACATAATATTCCCAGCCTGTACCCGCGGCGGCGGCCAACCGGACGAAGTAGGTCGTGCTGGGGGCCAGGGCGCAGCCGGCGCCGGCGCAGGTGTACGTGTAGTCCCCCGCCGTGTCCGGGTTGACGCCGCTCAGCGTCGCCAGGGCGGTGCTGGCCAGCGTTAGGTTGTCGCCCGAGGTGGTGGCTATCGCGGCGTGCAGTGTTACGACGATGTCGCCCAGAGCGTTATTCGCATCAGTTTTGGCCCCGAACCGGCCGGTGATTCCGGCCAGCGTATAGCCGGCGGCCACGCTGCCCGTGGTGAAGCCCACGGCACATGGTCCGACGATATCGGCCAGACAGCTCTTTGCAGCAACAGTCTCTCCCAGATTGCTGACCGTCACCGGCGCGGCAAAGGTAACCGAGTGCAGCGCGGTGGCGCAGCCGCTGTCGCTGTAGGCCGTGTAGGTGTAGTAGTTCGTGCCACCCGTCAGGCCGGTCAAGTCGTGCGTATTGCCGCTGATGGCCGACGAGCAGGTTCCGGCCGGCGTGGGCGCAGTCTTTTTGACGTACCAGCTCCGGCTGTAGTCCGCCAGGTTCAGCGTCGCCCCGCTCCCGCTGACGTCGCTCACCGTCAAAGTCGGGTTGAGGGTGGTAAAGGTCGTGCTGGCGATGGGGTTGACGCAGCCGGCGTCGGAGTAGGCGGTTACGGTTTGCGCCGTCCCGCCGTCCAGCCCGGTAAAGTCGTGGGTACTGCCGCTGGTCGCCGCCGAGCAGGTTCCGGCCGGCGTGGGCGCCGTCTTCTTCACGTACCAGTCGCCGCTATGGTTGGCGATGGTGAGGGTTGCGCCGCCGGCGATAACGCTGCCGGCCGTCAGCCAGGCCGCCCGGGCGTTGCGCCACTGGCTCAGCAGGTCGCCCCCGCCGTTGACCGACTGCACGGCGATGACGTCGTTGCCCGGGCTGGCCACGGATCGCGTGTAGGTGGTGGCGCTCTGGTTGTCGGCGACCCGGCTCCAGCTGTGGGCGTCGTCGGCGCTGTGGTTGACGTTATAGCCGGCGGCGCGCTTGGCGGCGTCCCAGGTGGCGGTGATGCTGCCGCCGGTTTGGCCGTGGGTGGTGCTGGTGACGACGCGCAGGTTGCCCGGCTCACAGGTCGGGGGCGGCGCGGCCTCAGAGTTGGTCCAGCCGCTTTCGCCGCCGGCGTTGCGGGCGCGCACGGCCAGCCAGTAGGTCTTGTTCTTGCTCCACTTGGTGAATTCCCAGAGGTTGTATGGTTCGTCGGTCAGCGCCCGCTTCCAGCTCTTGCGATTGTTGTTGCTGATGTTCAGGTCGTAGCCGGTTGCGCCGGGCGAGGGTTCCCAACGCGCCCGGAAGTAATGGTCGCAGATGCGCTCAATGGTGATTTGGGTCGGCGCGGCCGGGGCCGCCGGCGGCGGAGTATGCGGGTCGCTGGCCGCCGAATTGCGCCAGTCGCTCCACTGCCCGCCGCCGTTGCCGGCCCGCACGGCGACAATGTAGGTTTTCTGGTTATCGACGTTGATGGTGATGCTGGTTTCCGTGTGGTTCGGCGCGCCCAGGTTCCAGCTTTCGCGGTTGGTGGAGCTGTAGGTAATGTGATACTCGGACGCGCCGTCCACCGCGTCCCACGATGCCGTCAGCGTTCCATCGGCGCGGGCAACGGTGATGGTTCCGGGCCGGGCCGGCGCGTCGGGAACGTTGGGCGCGGAGTTCCGCCAGCCGCTCCAACCGTGTGCATTGCCGGCCCGCACGCCCACCGTGTAGGTTTTCGCGGTGTCAATGCCCTCGATGTCAATGCTGGCCTCGGAATAGTTATCGTCGGGGCCTACGGCGGCCGCCCAAGTCTTGCCGTTGTCTGCGGTGTAGGTGACGTGGTACTTGGCCGCGCCGTCGGGAGCGTCCCAGCTGGCGGCAAGGGTGTCGCCGTTGCGGGTAACGGTTACGCTGTCCGGGCGGTAGGGCGCCTGGATGGGTTCGGCCGGCGCCGAGTTGCGCCAGCCGCCCCATTCGTCGTTGCTATTGCCGGCGCGCACGGCCACGATGTAGCTCTTGCCGTCGTCAACCCCGCTGATGGTGATGCTGATTGCGGAATGGTTGTCGCCGGGGCCGGCGGCGGCGTGCCAGGTTTTCCCGTTGTCGGCGGTGTAGGTGACGTGGTACTTGTCAGCGCCGGCTACGGCGGGCCAGTCTGCCGTGAGCGTCCCGTTGGCGCGGGTGATGGTCACCGCCGCCGGAACGCCCGGCGGCGACTGCGCCGCCGCGGGGGACGCGGGCGCAAGCAGGATGAGCACGGCCAGCAACCCCAGCAGGGCCGCTGCCACCACAGCGGTTGGTGTCAGTTCCCGTATGGTTCTCATCGTCATCGCTGACGCACCCTTCGGATACGATCCGGCGTCCGCATCCGGGAATGCGGCTGATTAGTATATCAGCCAAACGATAAGATGTACGATGATTAATGAGCCGATTCAATTATCTTCACATGATAAAGCCGTCAATCCAAGCGAAAGCGGTAAGGCACATCGGTCCGGCGAAATCAACCGGCGTCAGGACAACCTCTCCGGCAAGGTGGACCGCCAAGCTGGACTCCCGAGTAACCGGAGTGGTCATGCGGCGGCTGGCGGATTGAGGGGTTGGCGGTGGGTTGCCGTTCCACGTGCGGAGTGCGGCGACGAGAGGCGGCGGCCGGCAGTGACGGTAGCGCGGCGGAAGTCGCCGTAGGACGCAGCGATGGTGGCGTTGGTGGGACTGCTGCGTGAAGATTTCGCGAGAATAACCGAACGCCGTTTATGAAGTTGCCTCCACGATGGCCTTGTAGAACGTCTGGAAGCTTGGAGAAGTGTTGCGTTCGGGAACAAACCGCATGGCAATATCGCGCGCCACTTGCATTTTGGGTATTCCGTTTTTGAAATAGCCATGGGCTTGCAGCAAGCGCTCAAAGGCTTCCCAGGTTCCACCTGCGATTGCGTCGGGCTGACGATAGGGGGCCCGGTTCGTAAAACCGCGCGGCACTCTGGGGTAAGCAGCGCACACGGCTTCAGGGTCGCCGAAGTACCAGGCCTCCAGCTCCTCGATGGCGATCCGGTTGACCACGCGCCAGGGGCGGTCGCTTGCCTTAGAACGGGTGAGCAATCCGGCGCCAGCGGCCATCTGGTCAAGTCTCTCCTTGAGCTGATGGCAGTCGTCATCGTCGCGGTCAACTACGACTACGATGCGCCAGTCATCGGGAAGACAGGCGGCGTAACCGCGCAATCGACTTTCCAGTTTGCGCAGCAGGTCATACTTGCCCTGATGATGATGTACAACGGCGGTTACATTTGGCAAGAACCTTGGCAAAAACGCTTGTAGAAATGCTGCCATGGAAGGTTCTTCCGCCAGAAACTCCAGATGCTGGGCGATCATCATCTGCCTCGATTCAACGGGCCGACGGCCATGCCCTGGTTAATGAGCGGGTCGCCTACCCTGAAGTGCCCTTCGGTCCAGAGATCGCCCAATAGCGCGCCGTGACTCATAAACTCGCGCACTCCGATTATTTCGTCGACGGGTTGCGCCTGCGTATGACCGCGCTCGTCGCGCCATAAGACGTACACTTCTTCAGGGCGCAGAGCGTTGAGGAAAAAGGGCGAATGCGTAGTCACCAGCATCTGGGTGCGTTCGCTCGCGGTACGACACTCTTCCGCCAGTTCGTGGAGCAACCGCGGGTGCAAAAAGTTTTCCGGTTCCTCAATCCCAATAAACGGCGGCAGTTCCGGGCCATATAGCAACACTAGATAGGACAGCATTTTCAGCGTGCCATCGGACGCGAAGCGGGCCAGCATCGGGTTCCTGAATGGAGCGTCCTTGATCTGGAGCAGCAGGCGTCCGTCGTGCATGGCGGTAGCCATGACACTCTCGATGTGCGGTACGCGACGGCGCAGGACGCTGAGGATCTGCTCCAGCCGGTCCGAATGCTGGGCGGCCAGGTATTGAATGACGTTGGCTACGTTGTCTCCGGTCATGCTCAGCCGCTCGATATGGCCTGAGTTGGGTTGACTTCGGGCGCTGTCCGCCGACAGATGTGACACGTACCAACCGGTAATGAAGTTGCGCAGGGCCGCCACCCGCGGGTGGTCTGCGAATTGCCCGAGCGCGTTGACCGCCAAAAGGTCGGGAGACTGTAGCGGAATTTCTATTCGCTGGGCCGTGACATCAGGCTCCTCGCCGCTGACGGCGTGGCCTCGGCCTTCCTGATACTCCAGAAATCGGAACGGTCTGCCACGATTGCCTCTGCGCCACTGCAGCCACTCGTGTTTGACAATCGGACGGCCCCTGACTTCGTTGACTTCCAGATGGTAGGTAATCAACGGCTGGCCTGGACCCTCACGGTATCTGACGTCAATAGTCACCGTCCCTCTGGAGCCGCGGGTTTTGAGTTCTTTTGCTCGGCCCCGCTTGTCCCAAGCGCTGCCCAAACCGAACTGAAAGCATTCGGACAGGAATGCGAACACGTCGAATACCGTAGATTTGCCGCTGCCATTGGGGCCCAGCAAAGTGGTGAGCGGCGTCAAGTTTCGGAATTCCACGTCCCACAACGCACGGAACCTCTTCACTTTGAGGTACTCAATGCGTGGTGATGAGGTGGGTCCTGCAGCAACGGAGTGCATGGTGGGTCTAAACGCAGCGCAAGGATAGTCTTGGCTCTTGGGATAGGATGGTTACACTTTACTTCCGATAGATACTGCTGCCGGCAAGGAGGTATGCAGTTTACCATGTAGCCGGTAATTGTTTGGATGGGCTCTTGGTCCCGGCCCGGCCGATGAGAGGCACTTAACAAAGACCGTCGTCCCGTAGTCCTCTTCATATTTGGAGAAGAGATTGACGACGCTGATTCAGCATGCGACTAAAGCGTGTTGGCAGATTGAGCAGTTTGCTCGGAAATCAGGTTTTCCGTTGCTGGCAGCAATGAGTTCGCCGGCGTTGCCCCGGTAAGAGCTCGCAATCCACGCTCGCCGATGATTTGCGTGATTGCGTCGTACTTGAGCGGGCCGTCCGTGTCTTGCAGGACAGTGATGATGGCTTCTTGCCATCCAGTTTCACGAGTGGTCATTATTCGTCCCTCCTTTTGTTGATGACGAGTCTGCTGAGCACAGGCTGGAAACCGCCGCGATCACAGCACCTTGCAATCCCGAAAATCCCATAAGCCTGAAAACCTTGGTTGTGACGAGCCGGCCCCCGCCTAGTTCGGGCAGTGCCAGTGTTGGCCGCCGCCGCCGTCGGGCCAGCCGTGGCTGTGAAGCTCCCGACTGAAGGCGCAGTCCGATAGATTTACGCCCAGGGTATGCAGCCGGCTCCGCTTGTGCGTGTGCTGGTTGAAGTTGTTGGGGTTGTCGATGTCCCGGCAGTCGTCCGTCTCCCAGCACATACCCCAGTCGTTGATGTCCGACAAGGTGCTGTACGACTTGATGCCGCCAATCCGGTCCTGCGAGCAGCCGCTGCTGGTGTACAGCCCAGCCGCTTGCCGCGTGGTCGCCCACAAGCCCGTGATGGTTACGTCCCCGCTGGCGACCCGGACGCAACTGCCCCAGTCCCCGTTCTTGCGGAATTTGTACCACCATGGCCCGCTGGCCATCTTCAGCGTTACGTAGTCCACCCCAACGTCCGCGCCCAGGTAGCGCACCGGCGGCTGATCCACCTGGGCCGATACTGCCCACGGCCCGTTGCCGGCCCCGGACACTCCGCGCACCCGGAAGGTGTACTTCTCCGCCCCGTCGGCGTCGGGATACGTGTAGGACTGCGCGGACTGCTGCGTCGCCGCCCTCTGCCAACTGCCGCTGTCTTTGCGGTACTCCACGTCGTAGCCAACGGTGGCCCGCGCCGACTCGGTCCAGCTGACGTAGATGGTTGTGGAATCGGGGTCGGCCACGCCATTCGTCTGGCGTTCCGCCGTCACCGTTTCGATTTTGCCCGCCGCCAGACCCGGCACGGTATTGGAACTCCGCCAACTCCCCTCGAGACCTGTGCCGCTGGTGAGGGTGGTGACCGCGCGCACCTGGAACACGTACTGGCTGCCGCCGGCGGCACCGGTGAGCGTGTAACTGGTCTGCTTCGGATCCACCGCTGCGGGCGCGTCGGTCCAAGTGGTGGCGTTGTCCGCCTTGTACTGCACCTTGTAACTAGTCTGCCCGGTGGCGTTGCTGGGCGCCGTCCAGGTGACGTTGATGGTGGTTTCGTCGTCGGACTTGCGAGTTGCCTGTAGGCTGCCCACCTGACCCGGCTTCGTCAGAGCTGGCACCGTGCCGGAGGTTCGCCAACTGCCGAGGATGGGGATGTCGTTGGATACGGTGACCGCGCGCACTCGGAAGCGGTAACTGTGGTTCCCGTTGACCCCGGACGGAACGTACTCATTACCGGTCGCCTTGGCCTGGCGAGTCGCCGGGTCGGGCTGCCAAGCGCCGCCGTCCTGTTGGTACTGCACGTCGTAGTGCGTCGGTATGGTGACACTGCTGCTGGGATCATCCCATTCAACCGTGATGATGGTGTCGTCGGTGTCGTCCCGCGTTGCCGACAGGTTTTGCACCAGGTCGGGGTTGTCGAAGGCGCGCACCACGTTGCTGGTTCGCCAGCCGCCGTAGATGGTGTCGCCGCCGGTGACGGTGACGGTGCGCACCCGGAACTGGTAGCTCTTGGCGCCGGTGGCGTTGGTCAAATCGTAAGTGGTTCCCGTTTGCGTGGTCGCCGGGTCCGGCGTCCAGGCGTCCCACGAACCGCTGTTGCCGGTGCGGGTCTGGTATTGCACCTGATAGCCCGTCGGCGTAGTGCCGCTGCTCGGCGCATCCCAACTGACGTTAATCGTGGTTCCGAGGCTGTCGCGCGTCGCCGTCAAACTGCCCACCTGGTTCGGGTTCGACACCGGGCTTACGGTGTTGGACGCGCTCCACCCGCTGTAGTTGGTTTGGCCGCCATAGACGTTGACGGCGCGCACCTGGAACTGGTAGCTGGTGCCGCCGCCGGCGTTGTGGAACGTGTAGGCCGTGCCGCCCTGCTGGGTGGACAGGCCGGTCCAGTTGCCGTAGGAGCCGCTGCTGCCCAGGCGGGAGCGGTACTGCACGTCGTAGCCGGTGGCGCCGCTGCTGGGCGCGTTCCAGCTGACGTTTATCGTGGTGGCGTCGTCCGACTTGCGGGCCGCCTTCAGGCTGCCCACGGCACCGGGCGGCTGCGACGCCGGCGGCCCTTTCCACGGCTGGCCGGGTATCTGCGCCGTGGCGCCGGCCAGGTTGCTCAGGGCAAAGGGTCGACCGTCCTTGCGGGCGCGGATCAGATACTGCCGCTTCTGCCCCCGCTTCAGCCCGTCGTGGTAGTACGCCGTGGTGTCGGCGGGGACCACGGCGATCTGGTTCGGCCCCAGCAGCGCGCCCAGGTTGTCGGTGGACGCGAGGTCGGCGGTGGATACGCTGTAAATGGCGTATTCATCGGCGCCGGCCTGCTTGGCCCATAGCAGGTCGATGCTGCTGCGGCCGGCGCCCCGGGCGGTCAGCGTGAACCCGGCGGCGTCCGGCGTGAACGTTACCGTGTTGTTGTGCGGACGCCAGTCGTACCACTCCGTGGTGTGCCAGGTGCCGTTGGTGACGTTAGCTTCGCAGGTGTCCTTGTCGCTGGTATAGGTGGCGTTGTGGGGGTTGTCGCCATACGCGGTGGCGTCGGGCTTGATGCACCGCTGGTAGGCGCCCCAGTGGTAGCCGGAGGAGGTGCCGTCCTTGTCGAACTCGCAGGTCGCCCGGTCAACGGGGGCTCGGCCGTCCACCGTGGTTTGCGCCGCGCCGGCGTCGTTTTCGCAGACTTCGGCGCTGTTGGTGATGGCAGCGGTAACCGAACCCACCGCGCCGGCGTCGGCCACCAGCGTTAGCGTGGCCTGCCCTTGCCAGCCGTCGGGCAGCGTCCACACCCCGGTGGCGGTGTCGTAGCTGCCGGCGGTGGCGCCGACCTGGGACACGTTGGCGGCGGGAATGGCCGCGTCGTTGGCGGTTATCGCGACGGTGGGCCGCAGCGATTCCAGGTTGATCAGGTCGGTGTGGCCGTGGTGGGTTACGCTCGCGTCAATCTCCGGCGTGGGTTCGCTTTCGGCCACGATGGTGAAGGCCCGCTTACCCGATGCGACCGAAGCGCTGGCCCCGCCGGCTCGCACCGACAAGTCCGCCGCCGGCCCCACGTGGAAGGTGTATTTATCCACGGTCTTGATTGTGCCGCTGCCCTCGGTCTCCTCTCGGAGGATCTCGGTGACGTGGGTGCCCAACGTCTCGAACTCAAAGATGACGCCGGCCGGGGCTGTGCTGCTGCTGGTTGACGAACGTGTTGGCTGAGTCGCACCTTCGTCCAGCAGCATGAAGCTCCAGGTCCGGTAGTAGATTCCCCGGATATTGCCCGGGTTGGGTTCGGCAGCGGTGGAGTCGCAGACGTCGCCTGTTCCGTCCTTAATATACTGGGGCCGGTGGAGGTCGCAGATGGACCACTTGTGCGGTTTGTAGGCGGCACCCAGGTAGGTGTACTTGGCGGCGACGCCCGGCAGCGGCCCAAAGTCGTTGTTGTCGTTGGCAATGTCCGCAAGGTCGTGCCCGGTGTACCACACTGCCTTGCTGGGTGACGTGGGGTGCTTGCGTACTATCCGGCCGCCGCCGGCTGCTGTTGTCAAGTCCGCCACGTGCGTCACCACGTCCTCGGCGCGGAAGGCGCGATAAATCGAGCCGGCGTTCTCGGCGGCGTTGCCGGTGGCCGTGTCGCCCGTGCCGCTGGCCGCGAGGGTGCTGCCGTCCACGTACTGCGCCAGGTCCCCGGCCGACTTGCCGGCGCAGGGGAAGTTCACGCCGTCCGCGCACTTATGCACCGTCAGCAGGTCGGCCCGGCCACTTTGGAACAGCACGGGCAGCGACGGGTCCGGGTCCTTAGGGTCTTTGGCCGGCGGCGCGCCCAGGCAGACTTTGGCCGTGTTATCCTGCGCCTTTTCATAAGCGGTTTTAAGGTTATCGGTTACCTCCGGGGGCAGGGCCCGCACGGTGGCCGTCAGGCAGCCCGACCCGGAGCCGGTCGCCGTCACGGGAATCTTTACGGTATAAGTCAGCGGCCAAGTACGGGTTTCGGTTATTGGTGTGGGCCACTTGACCGCGCTGCTGGTTCGTCGCTCCGTGTTGCCGATGCGGAACAGGCTGCCCTGGAACTTGCCGGCGGCGTCGGAGCACTGGGGCCGGTATCGCCAGCTTGCCACGTCCTCGTCATAGCCGTCGGAGTCGTAATCCAGCCGGCCAGCCCGGCGAAAGCCGCCGGAGTTAAGCGTGCCGTCTTCCTTATACTTCCCGTTGGGGCCGTCGTAAATCACCACGTCGTGATTACCGTCATCGTCGGCGTCCACCGGCGCCAGGCCGTCGAAATGGATGTTCACGCAGGCCTGGAGCAGTTGGTGTACAGTGGTGGCGTAGGCGGTGACGCTGACGGTGGCGTTTTCGCCGGCGCCGGGGACTGGGTTATCCAGCTGCGTCGAAACCCAGTACTGGGGGTTTGCGGGGGGTCTTGAGGCAAGGGCATAACTCCACCACGACGGCTCGATGGCGGTTTCACAGAGGACGGCTGACCGGTTGACCGGGTCAACCAGCTGGACGACGCCGTTCAGCTCCGCAACTAGTGCAGCGAAATTGCTAGAAGTATGCTCGTTCCTGACGGTGGCTCCCGGCTGCAATTCGGGAATCGTGTCTTCATAAGCAGCTGAACTGGACAAGGGATCTAGACTAACAGACGATACTGGCCCGGACACATAATAAGTGAACACTCTGACATTGTGAATCGCGTCGTCGGTATTATTCTTGACTTCGACATGGCGTTTCCAAGCGCTACTCGTGACTCCGGCCTCAACGATGGACAGGCTGGCGCATTCCGTCAATTGCGCCGGCGTGGTGAAGGGTTTGGCCGCGGCCATTTCCGCTGTGCAACCTTGGCCCGGGATCCGGGCCGCGGCTTTGAAAGTGTAGGTTGCGCCGGGCGTGAGGTCGGTCAGATAGGCGACGTTTGATTGTGTGAATGAGCATCTGCCCTGATACCAGGAGTCGGCGGTAAACAGCCATATTCCCGTGTAGCCGGAGATGGTCAGCTTGGCCGTGGTCGGGCTGATGTAGCTCACGGTCAGCGTGGGCGCGGTGGCCAGCGTAGTGAAGGTGACGCCGTCGTCGTCCAGTTCGTTGCCGTCGGTGCAATTACTGTCGGTGTACGCCGTGTAGGTGTATGCCGTTGATATGGTCAGGCCGCCCAAGTTCAGGGTGTTGATTGGATTGGGAGCGTTCCCCTTCTGTTCAGTGCAGTTGTTATGCGGCGCTTTGTTGGCTTTGTAGTACCAGTCCCGCCCCTTATGGCCGGTGAGTCGCAGACTCACCGAATTCGGCCCCAGGCTCTGCACGGCCAACTCCGCCGGCAGGGTGGTGAAGGTCATTACGCTCAACTCGGTGGCGCAGAGGCTGTCTTCGTATGCCCGGTAAGTGTAGCTGGTCTTGGGGTCAAGGCCGGTTAGCGTCAGGGTGTCTTCTATTCCGCCGCCCACATTCCGGTCGGCAACGTCGTCAAACTTCGTGCAGGTATTGTGCGGGGCGGCGCCGTCGCCCTTGATGTACGCCTTGAGTAAGCCAAGGTCCAAGCCAACGCGTTGCAGCTTGGCCATGTTCTGCTCAATGACAATGGCGACCAGCTTCTTCTCCAACGTGGTGAAGGTGATGGGGCTGCCCAGTTGGGTGGCGCACGTGTTGTCGCTGTACGCGGTGTAGGTGTACGTGGTGTTGTGGGTAAGGCCGTCGGCGCGATACTCATAGCCGCCGCCGCTCAGCGTGGCGGCTTTGCAGACGTTGGCGCCGCTGTCCGGGCCCTTGTCGGCCTTGATCCACCAGGCTCCGACATGGTCGGAGACGGTGAAATGAGCGGAATCGTAGTCTCTATAACTCAGAATTAGCGTAGCCGCCGCCGGGGTAACCTCGGTTGCCTCGGCGCCCGGTTCCTCGTGGTCTTCCTGCGCCTGTACCGCTCCCGAACCCGGCAGGGCCAGCGTCAAGGCCAGCGCGACGGTGAAGGTCAGGAAGGCGGCAGCAAAAAATGCGCGGAAGGAGGGCATAACACGTTCCCCGGGGCAGGCAGGCGGCGCAGACAAGCGTTGCGCCAAGGGGTTGTCAGAAGCAGGATTTACCGGATTTCAGGATTAGCCAGATTGGGTTGGCTGTGGCGAGAACGTCAACAATCCTGAAAATCCTCTAATCCCGTAAATCCTGCTTCTGACGATTTACGAAAGGCGGTTTTCAATCAAGGTGGAGCGGCGCCGGCGTTCCCGCCGGCGCCGCTCCGGGCGGGTCTATTCGCTAGCCGCCGCCCAGGTGATGGTGATGCTGGCCGTGGTGCCGGTTACGTCGCTGTCCGCGGAGTTCTTGTGCCTGATCGCCACCTGGTAGGTAACGGCGCCGGCGGAGGCCGCGGTAACGCTCTGGGTGACGCCGTCGCTGGTCAGGCTGGTACTGCCGGCGGTCCAGCTATATTCCATGGCGTTGGTGGCCAGGGGCGTCAGATCCAGGATCGTGGACAGAGTAACCGTGCTGCCTACGGTCGCGCTGTAGGACGTGGGATCTCCGGACTGGGTATCGTAGGTGGTGGTGAGCTTGTCGCCCTCGGCCACCAGGTGGGCGACGATGCGCCGGGCTTCGGCGACGTCGGACACGTCGATGATTACCGGAACGGTATGGTCAACGTCGTCGTCGTCGTTGCCGTACTGGTCCTTGCCGTCGCTGACGCTCAGGGTGACGTTGTAGAACAGGTTGGCTTCGGTGACGGCCTTGTCCTCAAAGTTGAGGTAGGCGTCCTTGGCCACCACGATTTCCACGCCGTTGTTGTGGACCTGAGGCGACACGTCGAACTTGGCGGCGTCGGCGCCGCCCAGGGTGTAGGTCAGCGTGTCGCCGGAGTTGGGGTCGGCCACGTAGATGCTGCTGCCCACGGCGCCGCCGGGCGCGGTGTTCTCGTTGACGTACCGGATGTAGCCGAACCGGGGATCGGTGTTGGCAATCGTCGATACCGTCACCGTCGCCGAGCTATCGTTGGCACTCGCATTGTTGTTGCTGGTGTCGGGGTCCAGCTCCCGGAGGGTGGAGGAGCCGATGGTCTCGGTGGCGTGGATTGTCGCGTCGGTCTCCAGCTCCTGGCCGTGGGTTTCGTTGTCCACCGTGGCCTTGACTACCAGGGTAGCGGTGGCGTTGGTGGTAGTGGTTTTGCCGTTTTCGGTGGTGGTAGTTGGCGCGTCCATGTCGCCGATGGTCCAGACGTCGGTGGCGGTGTCGTAGGTGCCGTCGCCGTCGGCGGGCGTGGCCGACACGAAGTCCAGGCCCACGGGCAGCTCGACGCTGACCTTGGTGGCGGTGGCCTCGTCCGGCCCCGCGTTGGTAGCCGTGACGGTGAAGGTCACGGTGTCGCCAGGATCCGGCGTGGCATCGTCGGCGGTGACCGCCACGGACAGGTCGGCCATCAGGCCCACGTGGAAGTTGTAGAACCGCACCACGCTGGTCGTGGTAATGTCGTCAATGCCCGCTTCGTCCTTTAATGCCTGGCTGGGGTAGCCCAGGGCGTGAGCCTGGAGCTGGTACCGGCCCGGCTTGGTGAAGGCCCAGTGGCGGTGCTGGTAGGTTCCGGGGGTGATGTACAGCCGGTCCGCGTTGGTATAGTCCGACCGCCAGGTAATCCGATCATCGTCAGGAATCGCGTTGCCGTCCTCGTCCTCTTCCTCGTCGTGGGGATAATAGACGAAGACGTAGCCCCGGTCGTCCGCATCGATGCCGGGCTCGCGGACGGACTCGAGATGGTACTGGATCTGGCCCGGCGCTTCGGGGTCCGCATCGGGGTCTCTCCAGTCGCTCGTAGCGAGCAGGCCGGCGGAGAAGCCCAGGCACAGGTCGCCGTCGGCCTCCACATAGCCGTACTCCGGTTCGCAGTAGGGCAGCGCCCAGATGTGGTCGCCGAAGTCGCTCTTCCGGTTGTAGGTCTCGGTAGTGATGACCTGGAGCAGATCGTTCGTTGTCTCCTCCGAGCTGGACGGGTGGCCCAGTTCCGGATAGGCGAAGGGATAGCGGTCCATGTCATCGGTGGTGTGGGCGTCGTAGTTGTGGTCGGTTTTCGTGCGGGTCACGGTTGCGGCCAGGCTATGCTTCTTCGTCTCGTTCACGTGAAGGGTGGAGATGACGGCGTGCTCGGAGTCGCTGACCTTGAAGGTGGGATCGCTGCGTTGGGCGGTGTAGGTAGTCACCTCCTCATTGGTTTTCGGGTCGGTGTGCGTGTGCGGGATGTGTTTGACGATGGGCGGACAGAGGTTGCCGGTGAGGTTGTGGCCGTACTCGTTGGTGCCGTTGGGGTCCCAATAGACTTCGAACAGCGCGTAGTGGCCGGAGGAGACGACATCGGCGGGGTTGGCCGGGCAGGGTTCCGGCGTGGCGTGCACCCGCGTGGGGGTGGGGGTGGGTTCGGGGGTGGCCGTCTCAGTTGGCTCGGGGGTAGGGGTAGGGGTCTCTTCTTCCTCTTCTTCGTTTTCGTGTACGGGGCGTTCCGAGACGGAGCCGCCGTCGTCAACGGGTGGCGGGGCGTTGCTGGCCAGCGCGCCGTCGCCGCTGAACAGGAGGAGCGCTGCGAAGGCCGCGATGACGGCCAGGGCGCCCAGGCCCAGGGTCAGCGACCGTCGAGCAGAGGGGTTGGTGAGGAGGGATCTTACCATGTTGGTTCTCCTTTCCGCCGCCGGGTGGTTTGGAATTTTGGTGAAGTGCCGGCGGGCGATTGGATGAAGCTGTTTTACTCAGGATGCCCTGAGCGGTGGGGCGGAAAGCCCCGGGGTCGCGCGCGATGCTGCTGGCGCCGGCATCCCTCCGTTGCCGGACCGGCGCGCCTGGCTGACCGTCGGGTGAATGTTCGGATTTGCTTGTTTGCCTGCGTAGTTGCGCCCGGACTGAAAAGATACCTTATCTCAATACTCGGACGATATTATCCGGCGGCCACGATATTGTCAACCACGTTAATGATAAACCACCGTGATCGTCAGTATAGTGATAATTTATCACTGATATTTCGTTGCAGTGATAAATTGTTACTGCATACCCGGACCAGCGGGAGCGACGGCCGGGGGCGGTGGTACCGGGGAGCAGGCGGGAGTGATGGCTGGAGGCCGGAGCTTCCGGGACTTGCGGGCATTTCGTTTTTGAAAGAGCAACGTCGCCATCCGGTGGCCGCCGCTTCACTCCCTCATCCGCAACGGGTGATCTCTGTAGCCTCCGTAGGAAAGCCAAAAGCTTGCCAGTGAGGAATCCTGACGCTCGTGGCTTGGCGTTGCCGCGTTGATAGACGGTTTTTGCGTCAATGAGTTCCGAGACCTCACGCGTACCCACTTTCCGCAATCTGTCATTGCGAGCGCAGCGTGGCAATCTCGTTGCCGTAGGAGCCGTTGTTCAGTCTGCGAGATTGCCACGTCGCTTCGCTCCTCGCAATGACAAAGTGGGTACGCGTGAGGTTCCGAGACATCGCTCACCATCATTTCGCCGTTCTGCCGGATGGCTCTGCGATAATCCTCCAGGTGCAGTTGGCGGTCGCGCTTCATCAGGTTATGGCAGGGACACAGCGGCGCGCCGTTGGTGATCTGATGGCTGGCGCCGGCCTTGCCCACGAGGTTCAGGTGGTCCAGGTGGCAATTGCCCTTGGTCTGGACGATGCTGCCGTTGGGCCGTCGGTTGGCGCAGCCGCGGCGCCAGGCCTGGTAGCCCGACATTTCCAGGACTATCCCCAGCATCTCCGGCTCGGGGATGACGCTGGCCGGCGTCTTGAACGCGCGGAGCTTGGCCTGGAGCCGGAACGCCGGCGGCGCGTTGTCGTGCTCCGCCGTTGCCATTTCACTCTCGGCCCTTGCGTCGCTGCCGACGTTGCAGCTGCCGGCAACAAATGCCGGCCCTCCAGGTCAGGCCCTCCGGATATGCGGAGTGCGTGAGGTGGCGAGAGAGGAGAGGAGAAGGGAAGGAGAGGCAGAGGGACCGAGTGGGTGGATGGGCGAGGGGGCGTGAGTACAGGGATGATCGCCAGCGTCAAGTCGGTTGCGCCTGCGTAACTGTTCAGAGTTGCGGGGAAAGTGTCATTGCGAGCGCAGCGCGGCAATCTCGTTGGCGCTGGGGAGTCCTTTGGGGCAGACGTTGCTGCTACGGCGTCGAGATTGCCACGGCGCAAGCGCCTCGCAATGACAACCCCCTGAAGTCTGAACAGTTGCCCGCCTGCGGGTGTCTGACGTGCCGCTGGCCGGGTCTCTGCGGGCGCCTCCGAGAATAACCCGCAGATCAGGATGCCGACGGCAAATCCGTTGGCCCAACCGGCGGGTTTCGGTCGGCGACGCACCCATCTTGTTTCTGGTTTCAGCCGCTGCATCACTGCTGCCACCGCCGCAGGTCCATGCCTCAACGAGGCCGCCGCGCCGTAGCAGAACCTTCAAACCAAACCTGGAGCAATCCGATATGACCCACATCGCGGGCGTCGCCCCCGCCCTCCGTCAACTTTACCCGCAACTCGACGCCGCACCGCCGGAACCCATCGCCAGGCGGCGTCGGAACCGCCTGGACGTACGGTTGGGGCGATGAAGGCGCGCATCATCGTCAATCGCCAGATCGTCCAGAAGAACCGCAAGGAGGGGACTGACCATCCACCCATCAGTGTCAAGACCTACCGGAGCGCCGAACAGGTGCACGAGGTCAGGTTCACCGGCACTGCCGTACTGCGCAGCGCCACCGCGGCACCTTCCGGCACCTCCGGCGCCACCGTGTGGATCGACACGGAGTACGAGACGCTGGAACTGATCGTCAGAGAGGACGGAGAGCCAAGTGGCGAAAGTCGCCCGTAGTGCAACGGCGCCACAGAGAGGCTCTGCAATCACCACGGCGGCGATGCCGGCGGGAACCTCCACGGCGTTGGCCTCCGTAATGGATCAGTGGTTCAGGGAGTGCCCATGCTACCCAATGGAGACGAGGTTCCGCGCCGGGTCAGCATCACCATTTCACCCACAAGGGTCCGGCGCGCGGCTCGTTGCCGCCGATGCTGAAGCCTCCGGTAGCTTTGCCGGCGCTTCAGGGCAAGCGGACGGTCTGAGCGGAAAGGGTGGGGTGGTGGAGATGGGAGGAGAGGCAAAGAGGAGTAGTCCAAACCCAATGAACACTACCGAACCCCCAGTCAACCGGGATGATGTCATCGCCGAACTCGACGCCCAGATCCAGCACGCTGCCGGCGCCCTAAAGGGCCGGCGAGGAAGGGTCCGACGCAGCGTGATGGACTGGATAAGGGCCTTGGAGGACACCAGGACGTCCGTCATGGAAGGCACGACCACCGAAGCACAGGTCAGGGCATTGGTTGACCAAGGCTGCCACTTGGCCGGAGCGTTCCCTGCGGAACAAGTCGGGAACCGCGGGCTGCAAACGGTCTGGATGACCACCAGCGAAGATATGTCGAACAACGTCGCCATTGTTCAACATCTGGGACGCCTGCTGCGGACGCAGATCAACGGTGGGGATGAATCGCCGTAGGAACGAACAGACCACCGAGATACTACGACGGAGATGTCGGCGCTATGCCCTCCGGCCGTAGGCGGCCCTGGTCCTGGATGCTCACGCGGAATTCGGCTTCGCCGCCGGCGGGCACGATCTCAATGGCTTCCCGCAACTGCCGTTCGTCAGCGTCGATCTGGTAGATCAGAGCGCCTTGTGAGTCCAGGCCCAGCAAGGAGTTCGGAAACCGCTCCGGCTGATCGGCCACCTGCCGGTTCGTCGTCGCCACTATGATGCCGGCCAGCAAGTCGCTATCCGCGGATGCTTCCGCCCAACCGATGCGGGTTCCCGTGATTGTAATGGTGTCAGCCTCGTTCATACCCAGTATACCTTGGCGCGGCGAAGCGCGTTGGTTGGTGAGGTTAATCCTGTCGGCCCTCAGCTCGGTGGCGGGCCACTACGGGATTTTGGCCTGTGGCTGCAACTCATGTTCCAGACGCTCCCCTCGTTCAAAGTGCGCTTTGCTCTGCGTCTGCCGCAATGCCACGCGTCCTCTTGCACCTATGTGCCGGAACCGGTGTGCGTCAGGCGATGCCCCGCTGTCATCAATGTTTTCCGGCACGCTGCCGAGCTCGGAGCGCCGAATACCGCGGCGCGGACAAACACCAGGGACAAAATCATCAGTCGCGCCGCCTACGACGCGCTCCGCGCCGAGGGCGTTCCGGTGGCGGAAAGTGCACGCCGGCATCGGCGAGACGTCCGTCATCCTGGAAAGCGGCGAGCGGCATACCTACTACTGGTGCCACGACGGTATCGCACTGATGGCAAAATGCGACCGTGGTCTGGCGGCAGAGGTAAAGCCGCAATTCGTGACGATGATGGACCTATCGCACCACACCGCCTACGTGGCCTGGCAACAGGAGCGCGACACCATCGGCGATGCACCAATGGGTTGGTTGGCGTCGTATAGCGACCGGTGGCTGAACAGTCCCGGCTTCTGCGAATGTCCGGCGGCCATCAATCAGACCTCCGACAACGTCGGTGTGGCCAGGCTGACCCTCACGCCGGACAGCGTTGCGGCCCTCCAAGTCGCCGCCGAAGGCGGGGCGCCGTCACTCTGCGCTTCGGCGCAGACGGATTGATTGCTACGGTCGTCGATAGCGGCGCGGACTTCGACCTTCGCGGGGGCGATTTCGTCCCGACGCCCGACTTCCATCGCGGTTACAACGAGGGCTGCCGCGACGCGGCCGCGGACGCGCTGAAAGCCATCATCCCCGGCACGCCCTTTGAGGAGCTTGCAGGCATCGTGGAGAAGGCAACCAGGGTGGTGACCGAGGAATGGGAATGGGACGAAGGCGAATCGGCGCCCATGAGGGCAATCGCCTTCGTCGCCGCCCACATGGCGTTGCCGGACGACGAGGAACGGCCTTATGCGCAGAAGGATGGGACGACTTAGCCGCCGCAATCCCTGGTCCGACGGGCTGGCGTCCCCGATGCGTATGCCTGGGAGGACATTCGCGTGGGCGAGCCGAATCAGGTTGCCGGCGGGTTCCAATGCCACACGCGGAACGCTGACGGGCGGCTCGGCTGAAATAGCCGAATATGGGCTGCGGTGAGGCAGTCAGTCAAGGTTTGACCGCATTGAAAGAGCTGGTGGGGTGGCGAGCAGGGCACGGCGACGGGCGGCTGGAGGAAGATTTCACGAGAATAACCGCGGGCCGATTATGACGTTGCCTCTACGATGGCGTTGTAGAACGTCCGGAAGCTTGTAGCAGCGTTGCGTTCGGGAACAATCAGCGTGGCAATATGGCGCGCTGCTTGCGTTTTGGGCATCCCGTTTTTGAAATAGCCGCGGGCTTGCAGCAAGAGCGCAAAGGCTTCCCAATCGGGCAGCAGGCCGGCGCTCATCACGATGCTCCCTCCGGTAAAGCGCGTTGCGCTCCGTGTCGGCGGAAGCATGACGCATTCTGCTGGAATCCGTATTGTCGGTGGGGATGCCAGTTTGGCGCCGGCATTGGGGTCATACGATTCCAAACGGAACGCCTTCATGAGTGTTTGCCAACGCAGTGTAGCTCGGAGCGACGGATAATTCACCGCGCCAATTCTGTGAGAAACCGGGAGCGGAACCGGACTGCGGTGTACCGGTGAGAGAGCATCCGGCGCAAGACCATCGCAGAAGGAACGTTTGCCTCACTCGACTGATTGGGATGGGAGAAGTCTCGACGGCGGGGACCGTGGAGAGTGGACTGCGCAGGCTGGATGGTCGCGCTGGTCCGGAACCTGCTGAAAATGGCGCGGAAACTGGGCCTGGGCATCGGTAAGCTTGGTCCAGAGGCGCTCGCCTATGCAATTGCCGTGATCGCAGGGCGCGCCACGGACGATACTGCGGACGATTTCGCCGCACCGTCATGGCGCTTCGTGTGCCTCAGTTAGCGGATTCTCTGCCTCAAGCCGGCGCAGCGGTAAATCTGCTGTCGGTTCGACGACCTTCTCAACTCACCCCCAATTGTCGTAAATCAACAGAATACCAAGGAGATCCAACTATGGATGTCAATGTACAGGGACTATAGTCCGGTAAATTGAGAAATTTACAGGGTCATTAGGCCGGCCAGATTTGTTCCTGTTCTACGATTCTGTCATCAGCTCTGTCATCAGCTAACTGGTCAGCGAAAATGATGCTCCTATAGATGTCAAGCCGGGTTGCTGGCCAATCTCGCGGGCTTTTGCAGGTGGGTGAATATCTCCCGGGCGACATACCGTTTGAGGCAACGCATGACTTCGGATTTGCTCATTCCCTCTCCGGTGCGCCGGCGCATGTATTCTCTGGTGCGATGGTCGCAACGGAGTCTGACTACCACGATGCGATGTAGCGCCGCATTGGCCTGGCGGTCGCCGCCCCGGTTGAGCCGATGTCGGTTGGTTTTGCCCGAGGAAGCCGGTATCGGACACGCTCCGCAAAGCGCGGCGAAAGCAGCATCGGAGCGGAGGCGTTCCGGGTTGCTCCCGGCGGTGGTCAGCAGGGTCGCCGCAGTGTCGGGTCCCACGCCGACGATGTTGACCAGGGTTGGCGAAGCAGTCTCGATCAGCTGCGCCAGTTCGGCTTTCAGTTTGCGGATCTCCTCGCTGAGCTGATGGTAACGGCAGGCCAGGGAACGCAGAGCGTACTTCGCCGCTGACGTTGGATCGCTCAAACGACGTACTCGGAAGTTCCGGCACCGCGTGGCGAGGGCGCCGACGGATAGACCATCGAGGGTTTCGCGTAGACTGGCCGGGGCCGTGACGATTAGAGCTTTCATTTGGTTGATGGCCTGGGTGCGCGCCTTGACGGCCGGGTCCTTGGCGCTCTTGACCATGCGGATCATCTCGACTTCGCCCTGGCCCGACTTGGGAATAGCAGCGGCTACTCCGGCCAGGACCGCTCGGGCCGCGCTCTCCGCGTCGGTGGGATCGTTCTTCCCTTTCCGGTAGCGGGTTGACCGGTCGGCACGGTTCACCTCGACGACGCAATAGCCGCGACCAGTCAAGAAGCGTGCGATGCCGGCGCCGTACGAACCCGTTCCTTCGATACCGAAGGCGTGGATTTTTCCCAAGTTGCTGGACCACCGTTCGAGCTCGCGATAGCCGGATGTAGTCGCTGCCACGTACCGCTCCCCCAGGCGGGCACCGAGCCGGTCGATTGCTACCGCCACATGCTGTTCCTGGTGAGTGTCGATCCCGATAACCACCCGAAGAGCAGCCCTATTTCCGTGTTCGGTGACTTCCAGCATTTCTACCTCCAGTAGAGTAGCCGCCGGCCGGTTGAGCGGACAAGACTGCGATGGGGCTTGACGCCACGCTCCTATTAGGTCACTACTCACCGAGGCTGTCGGCGTTGTCTGGACCACCTCAGATCGGGTCGACAGATCATTTTGAAGGCAGCTCCGCCAGTCCTTATGTGGGTCAAACCCTGTCCCAGATGGCCCAAGCACATCATCGCAGTCCTGATGAAGGACGTTACGTTGAACCAAAAAGAACAAGCCAGACTCTCCGTCCTCAACTCCGTTTTGGAATACCAGGTCCCCGTCGTCACCGCCGCCGAGCTGCTGGGCGTGTCCCCCCGCCACGCCCGCCGGATGCTGGCCGCCTATCGCGAGCGTGGCGCTGCCGCGCTGGCCCACGGCAACCGGGGCCGCCGTCCCCACAACGCTACTTCACCAGGCGAGGCCGCCGCAGTTGTGGAACTGGCGACGGAGCGCTACGAGGGCGCCAACCACACCCACCTCACCGAGTTGCTCAGTGAGCGAGAAGGCATCGACCTGAGCCGGCCCACAGTGCGCCGGATTCTCACCAAAGCGGGCATCGGCAGTCCCCGCAGTCGGCGATCTCCGCAGCACCGGTTCCGCCGCCAACGGATGCCGCAGTCGGGGATGCTGGTGCAGCTGGACGGTGGCCATCATGCTTGGTTGGAGGACCGAGGGCCCAAGTTCGCCCTGTTGCTGGCAGTGGACGATGCGACCAGCGCCGTGGTCAACGCAGTGTTTTGCACCGGCGAGACCACCGCCGGCTACTTCACCTTGCTGGAGGGCCTGATCGAGGGCTGCGGCATCCCGCTGGCGCTGTACAGCGACCGCCACGCGGTGTTCAAGCACAACGCCCGCCAGTCGGAGACCGCGGCGGAAGCCACCCAGTTCACCCGTTCCCTGCAGGAACTGGGGATCCGGCAGATCTTCGCCCGCTCTCCCCAGGCCAAGGGCCGCGTGGAACGGGCGGCGGGGACATTCCAGGACCGTCTGGTAACCGAACTGCGCCTGGCTGATGCTCGGACCATCGACCAGGCCACGACGGTGCTGCAGGATTTCCTGCCCCGCTACAACGCCCGCTTCGCCGTGCAACCCGAGCATCCAGAACCCGCCTACCGTCCGACGGATCCCGATCTGTGTCTGCCGGAGATCCTGTGCTTCAAGTACACCCGCAAGGTGAGCCGGGACAACACGGTGAAGTACAACTGGCGCGTCCTGCAATTGCTGCCTGACCAGGAGCGCACCAGCTACGCCGGCCTGCGGGTGGAGGTACTGGAACGTCCCGACGGAGAGCTCATCATCAGGTACGAAGGCCGTCGGGTGACCACCCAGGAACCGCCGCCGCGTATGGGCGCCCTGTGGGCGGGTGTCACCGCTTGGTCTCCAGGGCCCGAACTCCGGCGCGTGGTCAGCAGCGTCGGGGATCACCACATCAGCAGGAACCAGCAGCGAGCCCTGGCCTCCCTGGAACCGGTGCGTCCGGCTGAGCCTGCTTCCAAACCCGTCGCCGGCAAGAACGCCGCCGCGAAGGACACCGCCAGCAAGGCATCGAACCCGTGGACACGCACGCCCACGCCTACCCAACTGGCCCGGTGGAAAGCGATCCGGAAAGCCAAGCTGAAGGGGCTGTCCCTGCGGGCCATTGCCCGAGAACTTGGGATCGCACGAGACACCGTGCGCAAGTACGCCTACGCCGAGAAACCGCCCACCAAGAAGCTCAGCGCCAAAGAACGAGAAAAGCTCACGGCGCTACGCAAACCCACCACCGTCGCCAACTAGCCATGCGGACAAATTCGCTTTCCATTTAAGGGGACATAATCGCTGGACAACAACACAGATTTACAGGGTCATTAGGCCACTTTGGGAGCCCGATGGGCGACCATCGCCGCACTTCATCTTCGAGGTGCAGCGATGGCGTACCGGGAGGTCCCCCGAATGGAGATACGAGAAGTCATACGCCGCTGGCAGGCGGGAAACAGTCAGCGGCAGATCGCGGCAGGCACTGGGCTGTCGCGGGATACGGTGCGCAAGTACCTGTCGGCGGCGCAGCAGGAAGGCATCGCTCGGGACGGACCGGTGCCCACTGAGGGCCAGCTGAGCCGTCTGGCGACCATTAGCCAGGTGGGTCCCCGGCAGCCGGAGACGCCCACCGAGGATGTGTTGCAGCCGTGGGCGGACCAGATCTACCGGTGGATTGCCAACGACCGGTTGCAGATGACGCGCATCCATGAGCTGCTGGCGGCCCAGGGATGTCAGATGTCGTACCAGTCGCTGCGGCGTTTCGTGCTGAAGCGGAATTGGCGCAAGCGCAGCAGGACCACGGTGCGGATGGAGGATACGCCGCCGGGGGAGGTGGCCGAGGCCGACTTCGGCCGGTTGGGCATGGTCAAGGACCCGGCGACGGGCAAGCGCCAGGCGGTGTGGGCCATCGTCATCGTGCTGTGTCATTCGCGGCACTGCTTCGTCTGGCCCATGCAACGACAGAAGCTGGAGGACGTGATCGCCGGCCTGGAGGCGGCGTGGGCGTTTTTCGGCGGGATGCCGAAGTACCTGGTCATCGACAATTTCCCGGCCGCGGTGGTGGGACCCGACCCGCTGCGTCCCCACTTCACCATTGGGTTTCTGGAGTACGCCCAGCACCGAGGCTTCATCCCCGACCCGGCCAGGGCTGGCCATCCCCAGGACAAGCCCATGGTGGAGCGTAAAGTGCCCTACGCTCGGGAGCGTTTCTTCAAGGGCGCCGATTTCGACGGCTTCGCCCACGTGAGGGCCGCCGCGCCCAAGTGGTGCCTGGAGGTGGCGGGAATGCGCATCCACGGCACCACCCGCAAGAAACCGTTGGTGGTCTTCCAAGACGAGGAGCGCCACACCTTGCTCCCTTGGGACGGCGTTCCCTACGAGATCGCCCGCTGGCGCACCCACAAAGTGCATCCGGACCATCATATCCAGTGCCTGGAGGCGCTCTACTCGGTGCCGTCGGATCTGTGCCCTCCAGGACGGGAGGTGGAGGTCAGAGTGGACAGCAAGCTGGTGCGCATCTACCACCGGGGCAAACTGATCAAGACGCACCTCCGGCAGCCCAGGGGTGGGCGGGCCACCGACCCCGACGATTATCCCGCGGTGCTGGCTCCCTACACCACCAGGGCTCCCGATCACATCAAGCGTGAGGCCGCCAAGCTGGGGCCGGCGGTGGGTGAATTCGCCCAACGCCTCTTCGCGGGCACACAACCCTGGTACCGGATCCGCCAGGGGCACAAGCTCCTGCGCCTGGGTGAGCGCTACACGCCCCAGCGTCTGGACGCCGCCTGTCGCCGCGCTCTCGACGTGGATCTCATCGACGTGAAGCGGCTGGAACGCATCCTGGTGCAGGCTCTCGAAGAGGAGACCACACCCCAACTGCCACTGCCTTTGCCGCCGGGTCGCTTCGCCCGGCCCGGCTCCGTCTTCGCACTCTCCGCCGGAGGTCGATCATGACCCGTGTCACCGAACTTGCGCCCCTGCTCAAGCAACTACGCCTGGGGCAAATGGCCGCCACTCTCCCTGAACGCATCGCTCTGGCCCGCAGGGAGCAACTGGACTACGCCTCCTTCCTGGAGATTATCCTCAGCGACGAGGTCAATCGTCGCGCTCACCGGCGCATGGAACTGCGGCTCAATGGCGCCGGATTCGAGGAGACCTGTCGGCTCGAGGACTTCGACTGGTCAGCGTCAATTATCCTCGACCGGCGGCTGCTGGACGCCGTCTTCTCCCTGGAGTTTCTCGATAAGCACGAGCACGTGCTGCTGGTGGGACCCGCCGGCGTCGGCAAGAGCTTTCTCGCCCAGGCCCTGGGGTATTCCGCCGTCCGCGCCGGATACACCGTGCGTTTCATCCATGCCGACGGTTTCTTCAGGGCTCTGGCCCAGGCCAGGGTGGACAATTCCATAGACCGCACCTTCCGGTCCTTCATGACGCCCGATCTGCTCATCCTCGACGACCTCGGCCTCCACGGGCTCACCGCCCAGCAGTCCGCCGATCTCTACGAACTCATCCTCAACCGACACCGAGCTTCCAGTTTCGTCATCACCAGCAACCGCGCCGTGGACGAGCGGCTCAGCCTCTTCGACGATCCCATCATCGGCAACAGCGCTTTGGACCGGTTGGCCAACGCCAGCTACCAGATCGTCATCGAAGGCGCCAGCTACCGGGAACGGCTGTCGCCACATCGTGCCCTCCTGGGCGCCAAAGGGGGTGATTGACCAGCCAACTACAACCTGCTATTTGTCACAACACCGCGCTTCCAAGGTGGACTAATGTCCGTGGAAATCGCCGGCCTAATCCCCCTGTAAATCGACACTATGGAATGGCAAAGCATCATTGAACTGACGCGTGAGATGGCCGCAACTCCACCGTCAGATTATCTTCACCAGACCAGGCTTCGTATGGCCGTCGGCAGTGCCTACTACGCCATGTACCACGCCCTGGCCCGCAGCAACGCGGACCTGCTGATAGGTCCATTCGAAACGGAGGGCGCCCTGCCGGAGTGGAGCCACGTCTGCACGGCCCTGGGCGGCGACTCCGCATTCGAGCTGATGGAGGCCGACTTCTCCCGCCAGCCCGAGGTGGTGCGGCGTTTCGTCGACGCCTTTCTCGCCGCCCACGAGCGGCGGCTGCTGGCTGAAGAGGATCCGGCGGCGACCTTCACGGCCGCTCAGGCCCGGGAGTGGCTCGATCAGGCGGAGACGACGATCACTGAGTTCCTGTCCATTGAGCCCGAACAGCGCCGGGCATTCGCCGTCCAACTGTTGCTGAACCGGCCCTCGGAAGGAATGACCGGCGCCGGCCAGGCTCCGGTCGGATGGTGAAGTCCGGGGATCCCCATCCGCCATCGCGGTAGCGCCAGGCGTGGCGTGGACCCTGGCCCAGGATGAGCGCATCGGCGTCACGGCCGGCGCCCAGCAGCCGTTGGGCCGCGTCCATGGGGAACTCGCTCACCGGCTCGACCTCGGCGTACATCTCTACGCCAACTATCGGGCCTCCAGCTGACTGCGGAAGGTCACGCCGCCATACTCGGTGATGGCGGGGGTCTGCTCGGGACCCAGCGGGTTGAGAGCACCATTGGCTGCTCACTGGTGGAGCAGGGGCGCGGTGCACTCTTTCAGCAGCCCCCTTTCGCAGCGCTGTCCCGACGAGCGGGCGGTCTCCAGAAGCGCCTGCCGGAATAAGTGCCCGGCGTGATTTCGCCGGGGACTTTCTTGGTCAATGGCAATCCGGCTGCCGTATCGACTATAGCCGGCAGCGTCGGTGATGATGAATCGCCTGCTGCCTCACCAGAGAGACAATATGCAGACCATCTGGTCGGGCGCAGCCTGGCGCTCATTTTCGATACTCCCTGTGGCAATCGCGCGCTGCGTTCCGCCCTCTGCGGAAGTCTGGCGCGTTCTGCTCGCACCTACGTTGCCGGCACGGCTGCCAGCCTGGCGGCACCCTACCGTCATCAATGTCTGCCGAAACGCGGTCAATCCCGGCGAGACGGATGAATCGCCTCACCATGAAACCACAAAGTTTGAAGGGAGCAATTCCGAATGCGAAATCTCTACCACATCCCCGTTACCCAGGATCACCTGGACGCCGGCCAGAGCGCCACCTGGCAGGACCCCGCCGGCAACGTGGCCGCAATCCCCCACGATCAGCGAGTGTTGTCCAGGGCCGCCCTGGACGCTCTCCGCGCTGAGGGCGAACCCGTGGCCGCAGTGTACGCCGGCTTCGCTGTGACCACCGTGGTGTTGGACGACGGTCAAGAGCTTGACTACTACTGGTGCCACGACGGCATCGCGCTGATGGGCGCCTGCGACCTCGGTCGCCCCGCCGAGCTGGAGCCGCAGACCGTCATGCTCATGGACCTGCCGACCTACCAGGTTTACTGCGCCAGCCGGACTAGTTCCGATTAGGGCGCGTTGACCATGACCCTCGTGGTGCAGGAGCGTCGTCGCCGCGGCTCTAACCTCAGGATCGGCGGGCTGGCACCCATGATTCGTATCCCTCCGACGTTCACGTCGGCAGGCCGGTTTGGGTAGACCTTCCGTGACATCTGAGAATCTTCCGAAACTTTGCCGCGATGACGCTTACCTCGGCGGCCTGACGCAGGAGCCCACCGGGCGCGTGCTACGGTGGTTGAGCCGTTGGCCGTCGCAATGCCTGGGCGTTGCCTTACTTGCCGCCCAATTTCGCCCGCACTTCGTCAACTTCGGCGTTGCCCAGGATGCGGAACACGTTGATGCTGCGGTCCTCTTCGGCTACGCCCCTGATGGCGTGTCGGCCGTTTTTCATCGTGACCAACTCCATGGAGTCCTCGGCGATGTCGACCTTCCGCTTGAGCTTGACCGAGTAGGCTTGCAGGGGCCATTCCATAATATTCACTCCTCTGGCGTGGTGGTTTTCGCGCTGGCGGGAGCAAGGGTTGCTCCAGCGGTATCACGGTCTGCTTTGCTGCCAGGAGAGGGTCGCCCCGGGAGCGGCTGACCGATTTACTCTGAATTTCGCTGATTCGTCAACTTGCCGGCTCTGCGCGGAACACGGGCTGCGACGATTCCCCGCCGCAGGCCGTGGGTAACTCAGCGTTGTCTCGTCCGTCTGGTACTGGAGTGCGGCTGCCTGGGTGCTGGTCGAGAAGCCGTCGCTGAGGGTGAACATCGTGTTGCCGTTGGCGCTTGCTGCTGGTTGTTGACGGCTTTGTCGGTTATTCCTGGCCGCAAAACTCCCATCGGGACGATGAACTGTATCGCCGTGGCGAGGCTGATGGCGGTGCCGTCACTACGGCACTTGGTCGAAGCGATCCCCCACTCGGGTCAGTGACCAAAATCGTCGATTCTGCCGACGTTTTCCTTAATGAAGATGCGTATTGATTGATCCTCTGTCTGGACCGAGATTTGCCCGGCGGCAGCAGTGTGGTGAAGCAGGCTGCGCCGCCAGTGGATCGGCTTTCAACCAGAATGCTCTCTTCATCGGCTGGCTACTCCGCTTCGATGCCGTAGGTAATGCGTCCGCTGCCCAAGCGTCGCGCATAGATGACAACGTTTTGGTCTGGTGCCAGTTCAATGTCGGCCCTTCCACGGCACAGCAGTTCATCTCTGTCCTCGGTGATGATTTGGATGCCCGTGATGCGGCGGATGTCGTAATCTTTCAATGTGAATTCGTCCGCGATTTCGCGGCAACTCATCAACTGATAGACAGGCACTGGAGTGGGCGTTGCCATTGGAGGCGTTAAATCGCTACATCCGGCGGCGATCACCAGGATGAGAAGAGCCGAGATGGTCAAGAATGAAGGTAAACGCATGGTCGTTGACGTACTCCGGTGCCAGATCGCGGTAGGAGCTGGCAGTGGGGTCGGGGAATTCGACGGCAGGTAGCCCTACGTTTGAGGCGCGGTTGGCATATCGCGTGTTGGAGTTTTCGGCGCTGTCGTTTTCCTGGTGGATACAGGGCTTCGATAACGAGCCTTCACCCGTGGGATAGCATTGCTCTGCGCTACCTGGCTTACGTCACCACCGTGTCCAGCAGGAATGCCACGGGTGGCGAGTAGCGGATTGACCGCAATTACCGAACCGAGATTCTCCGTAAGGTTGATAGCTTTCAAGTGCCGTGCAATCAAATCCCGAATAGCGCCGGCTAGCTGGCTTGGCCCAGCGTTGGATGTCGATTTCCGCAGAACCAAAGGGGAAGGGGGCGGACAGCATGGATCAAGACGCTAGGGTGTTCTAATCATCCGCGGCTCTGGCTTGTGCCCTCAGGACGGGGCCGAAGCACAAACGGCAGATCAGCCACCAAGCGTAATAAGCTCCGCCAGTGTAGAAGTCCGATGACGACATGAGCCCATGGCTGAGCCGATCTCGCAATTTGATCCCGTGGTCGTCCGTGAACAATACCTTCATTTCCTTGACGATATCCGCAGACCCCAATATCTCTTCCAACTTGCCCAGGCTGAGGATGCCGCCCATCATGCGCACATCCTGGACGTGCATCTTGTCCATTGACGACGTTTGGACGTCCCTTGTGTACAACAGGTACCGGAGACCGTTTTCAAACTGGGGCACCAACTCGGACAACGCTTGGACCATGTCGCCTCTCAGGCCGGCTAGAAGACCTCTGGCAAATGGCTCTTCGTGTCCCGGCGGTACGAGCAGGCTATTGCCGACGATCCCGTCCAAATCGCGGAATGTGGCCGCGTGCTCTAGAGCCATCTGCTCCATCGCAGGCTGGATGACCGCTTGCCCCCTAAATTGGATCACAAGACTCACGTCTCTTACGACCTGTTCCCACAACTCTGCTTCGTCATCGCCAGCCTCTCCGATACTCATGGGAGTGTGGTGGGCGATCGTTCTCCCGTCGCGATCCATAGTTACTCCGGATGCCAGACGCCTCCACACGAATTTTTTCAGACCTTCCGCTGCGGCTTGCTGGGCTTCATCAAAATCAACGGGTCGAATAATGGTGAGTAACCGCAGCAGAGCATGTTGGAAATCGAATCCCGAAACGGCTGCTCTCGCGGCTTCCACCTGTTCAGTAACGTCGATTGGACCGGTTTCCAACACCTCCATCGAATCAGCAGCCCGTTGCTGTGCCTCCCTCAGCAAGGCATATACTTCTTCAGCCTTCTCACGCATTCGTGGGGTCTCGCGGTAAGTCGCATGGGCCATCTCCAACCAGGGGACAGCAGCAAGGTCCTCACCCGCTTCCGCGTGCATGACGCCTTGTATTTCAAAACTTTCGGCGATGCGGGCTTTTGCTCCCCGCTCGCCTTCAGTGTCCTTTAGTCGGCGGCAACAAACCATCAGGTTTTCGAGATGTCGGCGTGCCTGCTCAAACCTGCCCTCATCCAGAGCAATGTTAGCGGCATTGTCCGACAAGACTGCCAGAGATTCCGTATCGCCGGCTCGGGACACCAACAAAAGCGACACCAATTTAATGGTCAGGAACAGCGTATCTTGTCCATTGAGCCTCAATACCGCTTCCTCTATCTCTGCCTCGATGGCAGTCCGCAAGTCGGCTTGTTTCAACATCGTCGCGAGGGCAAGAGCGCGCTCGTATCTCTCGGCGCAGTGAACCCAGTTGTCAGGGTCGAATAGGTTCCTGGCGCTCTCCATGTATGCAGGGACCGCTGCCTCAGCCGCCGTGTGATTTCTATTCGCCTCCCAGACCACGTCCATCAACCGTGCGCGCAACTCGGGGTCTTGGATTTGCAGCGCGAACCCATGGACTGCATCCGCTAGCTCTCCCCGGAGATCAGACGGGATCATCGTTCTTCGGTCTCCCCACTCAGCCATCGGCCCGAACGGCTGCGATTTGTCTCCCGGGTGGAACATCATACTGGTGAGTTCCTGCAGGAGCGCCCAAGCATTGGCGTGGGTTGCCTCGCCGCGCTCTCGACACTCCTCCGCCTGCCGACGAAATATCACGCTGTACTCATGGCACTCGGCGCGCGCACCATTGCCTTTGAGCACATCCTCGATTGACAGTTCAGTTAGTGCGCCTACTGCGCTGAGAAGGTCATCCAACATCACATCCCTCGGGGGATCGGTAACGACATCTGGGCTTCGCCTGTGGGTGGTGTTAGGCCAGGCGGCACCCGCCGCATGTAAAACCTACTTGATGCCCGATTCCCGCACAATAAGAGGAATCATCGTGGGCAAATTCGATACCCGACACAAAAGGAAGTCCGCTGGTGAGTTGGCTGTCGACGTATCCCTCCGCAGGCTTCCTTTACCAGCGAAGTTGGAAGTGCGCCAATGCAATCAGGAGTTTGGGTAGTGGCTGCGAAATGGAATCTTGACGACGCTGCGGCACTGGGGCGTCAATTTCCGGGGTGTAACAACCACAGAACGCTCTCTGTACGATTGGCTGTTTTGAGGGCAAATCGGGAGCGAGTTTGGGCGAAATTCCCACCTACCATACCGGATTGCTTGCTTTCGAGTCCCGAGCCACTTGCGAAACTCCGGCCTCGCGTGAGCGATGGCGAAATGTGTCCAGACCAACGACGGGTTCCTTCTATCGGCATGATAGCATCTTCGCGCGAGCAGAATGATCCCCAAGTGAGGCCTTGCTTGGGTTTCAAGGGTAGCCGCTTCGGCGGGGTCCAAGTGCTGGCTACGGCGCAGATGCACTGGGTTTGACGGGTGGAGAGAATCAGATTGACGGCTACTCTGAGGCCATAGCTGATAGGGATTCCTCTACTTTTGAGGTGTAGCGCGGCTTGGTGAACCATGCGGGTTGTCTGAAAGCCCCACCAGTTGAGAAGACGGGTTTCCCCGTTGACCACCCGAGGTTGCGGGTGATTGCATTGATTTCTGCCACTATGTGGTCGTGAACTGCCTTTGGATTGAACGGCAACGCCTGTTCTTCAGGCTTGGCAGGGCCGCAGTTCCACCCGCGAATGGCGGAGTCGACGTCGATCCTGATCTCGGTTTTTCCTGTTTCGACGAAACAGCACGATGTGCGGCTGGCGATTCAACCGTATCTTTGGTATAGCTCCCGCGGTGCTTGTCCTCGACCACGCCGTTGCCATCCCTTGTAAACCGCCTTCATCGTGCTGTTGAACGTTTCGTGTTGCTGAGGCCAAGGTGGCGTTTCCCGCATGGACTTGATGATGTGCGGCTCCGCATTGGATAAGGCATCAAAGTAGGTGTAGATGGGTTCTGCCTCTGGCGCCTTGTCAATGTCTAGCGGTCTCACGTCCAAGAAGATGTCGGCTTGCCAGCAGCCTGTTTCAAACCGGTACGTCCATTCTGGAGATCCGTCCTCTCGTCTCCATTCTGGTTTGATGACCGTCAGCTTCGGATGGGGGTTTTCTGGCGGCATGGCCAGCACTTGACCCACCTGTATTCCCAGTAATTCAGCGTGATGTCGCTGGCGGCAAACGCGGCGTTCCGCGTTCTTTCCAGACAGGCAGGAGATGTCTGGGAATATCTCAAGCCCGAACTGCTCTCGCAGTTCTTGCTCTGTGTAGGGGTTTATCACGATTCACTCCTCCCGTTTGGTCCCTGCGTGGCGGATGCGTCTGAGTGGAGTTAAGACGCGTTGTCGTCCAGGTAAGTGAGCCAAAACATCTGGTCACTCAGCCACGCCCGAAAGTCCGGGTTTTCGGTGTAGGCTCTGAAAAGTTCAGTGTTGGTCCTGACCATTGACGTGATCAGGCGGCGCAGTGCAGCGTCGTGCTCAATGCGGGCATTCTGTGGGTCGGAGTTGCGCCGCGCGTTTTGGTAGGCGGTGTCCGCCACCACTTGGTCAGGAAGAGTGCGTATCAGCTCGGCCACCTTGTCGGCGTCGGTGAAGTCGGTACCCCAAGTTTCATTGAATGTGGCGACGATGCGTGAAAGTGGTTCCAGTTCCGGCTCGCGGCGTCCGCCGCCGCCACCTGCCGGTACAGGCTCAATCTCGGCGTCCTCGTCGGCGAGGGACAATCGTTGTGTGGCTTCCTTCTCTGCTCGATAGCTGTCCATGTTGACGGTTTCCAGGATGCCCTTTGAAAGGTCATCGTCTGCCGGCGCCGGCAGCTTCGGGATCAGGAAGTTGAGGAAAATGGAAAGTTTTTCCCACTCCGGGTTGGCGTAGGGCAGTACCTGGGACAGGAAGGCGTAGAGCCTGACGAACGCTTTCGCCGATCCCTTGAACTCGACCTGTCCGTCCTCGCTCATGGCCGTATACGGGGCTATACAGGAGTCGGCAATTGGGTCGATCTCGCCCCGGTCCTTGCCGCCCAAGTAGCCCTGGACGAGTTCGTTCACTTGCTGGGACGTGTAAACCTGACGGTTGTCGAGCGTGGCCTTGAGGTCATGGAGCTTGTCGGGGTCGGTTTCGTCCGCCAGCATGGTGGTCCGGTAATAGTCGGCGAACGATTCGCGGATTACGTCCGCGCTGTTCATGAAGTCCAGCACGAAGGTGTCGGTCTTGTTGGGGAATGCTCGGTTGAGGCGGGAAAGGGTTTGGACAGCCCTGATGCCGGCCAGGGTCTTGTCCACGTACATGGTGTGGAGCAGCGGCTCGTCGTAGCCGGTCTGGAACTTGTCGGCGCAGATCAGGATGCGATAGGGGTCTTCCTGTATTTTGTCCGGTATCTGACTGGACGGGAACCCATTCAGGGACGCCTCGGTCACCGAATGGCCCTGGCGCTGCCGCTCGCCCGAGAAGGCAATGATCGAATGGTAGGGATAGCCGTTTTCCTTGATGCAGGCACTGATGGCGTGGTGGTAGTCAATGGCGCGGTCCACGCCGTCGGTGACGACCATGGCGCGGGCGCGGCCGTCAATCTTGCGTGGCAGGAAAACCGACTCGTGGAAGTGGTCCACGATGATCTGTGATTTTCGGGCTACGGCGTACTCGTGGCCTTCGACGTAGCGGCGCAGGCGGCGCTGGGCTCGCTTCGAGTCGAACTCGGGGTCCTCGTCGATTTTCTTCACCAGGCCGAAGTAACTGTTGACGGTGGTGTAACTACCCAGCACGTCGAGGATGAAGCCTTCCTGGATGGCCTGCTTCATTGAGTACGTGTGGAACGGCAGGTGCTTCACGGCGCCATCTGGTTGCGGCGCCGGCTCGCCGAACAGTTCCAGGGTTTTGTTCTTCGGCGTCGCCGTGAATGCGAAGTAGCTGGCGTTTTCGAGCAGGCGCCGTTTTTCAATGATGCGGTTGATCCGGTCCTCGAAGGTGTCGTCGTCATCGTCGTCAGCCTGATTGCCTAGGGACACACTCATAGCGGCGGCGGTGCGTCCGCCCTGGCTGGAGTGGGCCTCGTCGATGATGATGGCGAACTTCCGGCCTCGGTGTTCGTTGGTAATGGCGTCGATGATGAAGGGGAACTTCTGGACGGTCGTGATGATGATCTTTTTGCCCTCGGTGATGAGCTGCCGCAGGTGAGCTGCCGTTTCGGCGTGTCCCACCGTGGAAGCAACCTGCGTGAAATGACGAATGGTCTCGTTGATCTGGCTGTCCAGGACACGTCGGTCGGTGACAATGACGATGGAGTCGAACACCGGTTGCCCGTCGGCCGCCAGTTCAATGAGCTGTCGGGAGAGCCACGCGATGGAGTTGGACTTGCCGCTGCCCGCCGAGTGCTGGATGAGGTAGCGCTTGCCGGCGCCGTTGGCCGCGGCGTCTTTGAGCAGGTTGCGTACGACTTGAAGCTGGTGGTAGCGAGGCCAAATTTGCGTGTCGCCGACCTTCTGGGCGTAGTTCTCGATGATGTCGGTCAAGCCGGCCGGCGTCAGCACCTCTTGCCAGAGATAGTCGGTCTTCAGGCCCCTGGGGTTGGGCGGATTGCCGGCGCCGTCGTCTTCGCTGCCCTTGTTGAAGGGCAGGAACACCGAGGCTTCGCCAGCCAGCTTGGTGCAGAACCGGACTTCCTGCTCGTCCACCGCGAAGTGGACAGCGCAGCGGCCAACGTGGAACAGGTCCTCGCGGCGGTTGCGGGTCTGCCGGTACTGTTGGACGGCGTCGTCCACGGTCTGCTTCGTGAGATTGTTCTTCAGCTCGAAGGTGGCTATGGGCAAGCCGTTGATGAATATCGCGAGGTCGAGGGCACGCTGCTTTTCATCATTGCTGTACCGCAACTGTCGGGTGACGGAAAAGCGGTTTTGGGCATACCGCTGCTCGGCGGCAGTGTTCCCTGGTGTAGGAGTGCCATAGAACAGGTCGACGTGGTGTTGTCGGTGGTTGATGCCGCGGCGCAGGACGTCGATGACGCCGCGGTTGCGGATCTCTCCCTTGATGCGAGCCAGGAACTGGCGCCTGGTCGGATTATCGTCGTCCAGCGAGAGCGCTGACGTGACTTCAGGCTGTGTGGCGTTCAGGAAATCTGACAGTTGGCGCAGGTCCGCGCAGTTGGCGCGGTCGTAATTGATGGAATCACCGGCCAGCCAACCCGCCGCATAAACAGCTGGGCGTTCGCGGATTGTATCGCCATCCGCGGCCGTTTCTGAGCGCGGATCAGGGCTCTCGGTGAGCAGCCTTACGACGCGGTCTTCCAAACCCCGTTCTGTGGTGTCGGTAAACACCAAGGTTCTCGCGTTGGCCGGAGTCCCCCGATAAAAAACCCCGCGCTGGGCGCCGGACCAGTCCAGCGTTTCAGGGATGTCCGAAAAGTCGATCTCCTCGTCGGGCATTTCGGCCAGCGATTGTAGCTCCTGTTCCTGCTCTGGCGTAAGCCTAAAATTCTCCTGTCTCATAGGCATTCCTTTCACGCCTCTCGGCTTTCCTGGCGCTGATGATGCGGCCAACCGCTTCTCCCCGGCTATGGTCGGGTTCCGGTTCGGTATGGATGACGATTATTACTACGTTGCGAACCTCTCCGATGGTACGCCGGCGTTGCTCGGTTGGGAATGGGTCGTGGCGGCTGGCTGCCAGGGGATCGCTGAATACCAATTCGGCGATCTGAAAACTGATCCGGTGCTTCCGACGGTTTTCGTCGTTCTTGTCTTCGTCCCATTCCCACCGTATTGGCAGGACGTTCATGGCCACTGAGTCCGTGTATTCCGTCACATCGTTGGTTATCGCGGGCTGATGTGCCCGCGGGCGCGACCGTAGGCGGAGCGGCTTTAGTCGGGCAAGTCTAGCACGGCGCGGCGGACGTCAATCTGGCCGGTTACGGCGTCGGCGATAAGTCGGGTGCGGTACTCCTGCATCAACTCAATCTGGCGACGGGCATGGGCGATGCCGGCGTTGGTTTCCGCAGTGGCTTGGTCGAGGTGGACGACGATGGCGGCCTGTTCGTCGGGCGTCGGACATGGTTGCACCATGTTGCCGATGGTATGCCAGTCCGCGCGGGGCATCTTGGCACCGAAGGTGGTAGCGTCGATTGCGTCGATGACCGGCTTTGAGCGAAGCAGACTTTCTAGATAGCCCGGTAGAAGATCGCCGTTGTGTGGACGCAGCACCAGAAACTCACCTACGCAGACGCCGTTGCGGTTGGGTTGAGCGACCTTCGCCAGATAAGGCCGCAGTTTGCCAAAGAGCACGTCGCCGGCCTCAAATCGTTTGACTTGGCTTTCAAATCTTACGTCGGGTTGCGGCTCGCTGATTTTGCCCGTCCAACTTTCAACGTGTTCCAGGGCGATGTAGTGTTCCCTCGGCTTACGGTGGTCAGTAAGGTTAACCACATCGGAAACATTCGTTTTGAGCCGTCGCACATCCCAATGCGCCGGCACGTCGCCGAGCCATGACACTCCCGACGGTTTGAGGGGCGCATTGGGGTTGAGGCCGCGGGTGACAGCTTGGTGGATGACGGCCTGGCGCCGCTCTTCCAGCAGGGCGATGAGCTGCTCTTTGGCGCTGATGTAGCGGTTGATGATCTCGTCGGCGTGGTCGAGGTAGCGGACGATGGCGGCTTGCTCATCGAGGGGCGGGAGGGGCTGGGCCATGTTGCCGATGGTATGCCAGTCCGCGCGCGGCATCTTGGCGCCGAAGGTAGTGGCGTCAATTGCGTCAATGACTGGCTTTGAACGAAGCAGCTTTTCCAGATAGCCCGATAGCAGATTGCCGTCGCGCGGGCGCAAAACCAGAAACTCACTTACGCAGACGCCGTTACGGTCGGGTTGAGCGACCTTTGCCAGATAAGGCCGCAGTTTGCCAAAGAGCACGTCGCCGGCCTCAAATCGTTTGACCTGGCTTTCAAAGCTTACGTCGGGTTGTGGCTCGCTGATTTTGCCCGTCCAGCTTTCAACGTGTTCCAGGGCGATATAGCGTTCGCCCGGCTTACGGTGGTCAGTCAGGTTAATCACATCAGAAACATTCGCTTTTAGCCGGCGCACCTCCCAATGGGCTGGCACGCCACCAAGCCAGGGGATGCCGGACGGGCGGTAGGCAGGGTAGGGTTGGGGGTCAAAAATTGACACTGTCTTAATCCCGCCAGCCTTTCCGGTAGTCTCTGGTTCTGTTACGCCCGAATGACTTCCGAGAATTGGTTGGCGGAGCCCCGCCCTTCCGAGCAAAAGCACGGTGGATCCATCCGGCAATTTTGGCTGGAGCCCAAGGATCCGGCCAATCGTAAATAAGCGCGTAAGGATCGTCTTGCGTACAGTTGTCAGCCAATCGAGGAGGGATCAAATGAGGGTTGAACGATTTCTTTCCGTAACTTGAGTGATTTGGAAGTGTGATTCCAAGCAGTCCGCATCGCGAGTTGCGTTTCGTCCGTCTTATGCTCGAGCCAATCTCCCAATCCACGTGCTTTCTTTGCCAGGTGCGAGGTCCGATGAGCACGATGGTCACGGTCGCGTCCCGTATGTACTCGTCTCGGATCTTCTGCCGCACGGTGTCAACCTTCAAGCCGGTGTCGTCAATATTTCCGGTGTCAACCGACCGGTCAATGATACGCTTTCCCATCCGCCGCACAAACTCTTCCTTGTACTCGATGTCATTTTCGTGAAAACTGATGAACACGTTGTGTCGGGGTGTTTTGGATGCCATTGTTACGCTCCGTTAGAAAATGAGGCGCCACGCCAGCACGACCGTGATGGCTACCATGAGGTAGAAAGGCAGAACTGAGAACGACCCTACCATCGCCCAAAGGGTTCCCCAGACTGTCGAACCGTCGGGAATCACCGTGTACAGGTCCGAGGCGTACCCCTGGCCGTCGTGTACTTTTTTGACGAAGCTGTTGTACGACCTGCGGAAGCCGCGCTCCAGCGCCAGATAGTAGGCGTCCAGAACGTAGAACAGAACCGTAGGGGCTAGCGCAATCAGGACGTGATTCGCTTCTCCCGTCCGCGCTACCAGCACCAGGATGGCCGCAACCAGGGTGACGCACCATACCTTGCACGAGCGGCTGTTGTCCGTCATCCGCTGTATCACGCCCTGCATGATGGTGAGGTGCGCGTGGATTGCCGGCGAATCGGGGTCCAGATTGGTCTGCGCTCCCATGTGACTTCCTTCACGGCAGTTGCCAGCAGCGTTCAGCGACTCCGAGAGGCTATTGCGTCCAACTTGGCGTTGATGGTCTGCCATTTCCATGGGATCGCTTCTCCTAGGCGGGTTAGCCCCTGGTACGGTCTGTGCTGTGGCCTGATCTGAATTACCGGCTTGCCAAGGCTGCGCGCCATGTCCGTTTCTATTATGACGCCGGGGGCGTTGTGCGTGTCTTGACCAATCAGGACGACAACCACTTCACACTGGCTTATGGCGTTCCTCGCTTTTCTCTTCCAGGCCTCGTCGGGGTAAGATTCATGGAGCGAACAATCGCGAATGCGATGATTGGTTTCTTCTTTCGCCTGCTGGTAAAAGTTGTTCTGGAGGTCCTTATCTTTATCGAACTCGAAGCTCACGAAGATATTGAGAGTGGCCATAGGTTCTCCTTCGCTGAATTGATCTGCCACTGGCTACTGACAGCTTGGCTGTCCGTCACCCTATTATCGCCCCCAGTAGCCCCTCGCTCTCCCGCTCCAATGCCATTATATCAGCCCGTATCTCCTCCAGCGGACGCATCGGCTGAGGACAATTATGGGCGGCTGTTGGGTATTGGTTTCAGGGTTGGAATTGCCAGCCGCGAGCGTTGGCGGCTCTGGTCAACTGCCGCGCCGTGTGCCTGGCCTGGTTCACAGTGAGGCCGGTGAAGTCGATCAAAGCGTGTTCGGAGAAATCTGGGAGCGGATCGGGAATGACGGCAAGTTGCTGCTTTTGACATTCCGCCACTGTAACGGCCATTACGCCAACCGACGGCAATTTGATCGTGTAGTGATTCCAGGCAGCTTCGGCAGTAATTTGATCGCCGTCATAAACCGAAAGGTGATTATGGTCTTTCGGCGTTGGGCGAAACGCTTGGGATGTGGTGCGGCCTTCCTGGACCCACGACGGGTGTATCTGACGGTAGAGCAGGGTGTCCGGTTTCATTTTGTGGAGCCGGCCAAGCGTTGGAGTTCGTTGGCGAGCCAGGCCCATTCGTTGGCGTCGTCCAAATTCAGAGTTTTTTCACCTTCGGCGTCGGAAGGAATTTCAACCCAAAACCACTCCGCCAAGTGGGAATCCAGATTTATTTCCAAACTGATCTCGAAAGGCCCCAGCGACCACTCCATTTGCACTCCGCCTTCGGGAGTTGGGTAGGTGTAGGGCAGCGGCAAATCGTCGGGGTAATGGCGCTCGAAGCTGTCGGCCAACCAGTCGAGGCCGGCGTGGTCGGGCGCCTTACCGTAACCGTCCCCCCAATTTTCGACGCTCTGCATACCGTCGGCCCAACCGTCCTGCATTTCTCGGAACTCGGCCAGTCGCGCCGCAACGTCCAGGGGGTGCGGCAAGCCCGGGTTTTCCGCATTCCACTGGCGCCGTCCGGCGCGGAAAGGTTCGGTTTTCAACATCGCGCCGTTTCTCCTCTTTCCTCTGCCGTATTGATCTGCCACGGGCTACCGACAGCCCGCCGTCCGTCATCCTATTATCGCCCCCAGCAGCCCCTCGCTCTCCCGCTCCAACGCCATTATATCAGCGCGAATATCGTCCAGGCTGCGCATCGGCTGCGGCCGGTAGAAGTGGCGGTTGAAGCTGATTTCGTAGCCGATTTTGACGCTGGCCGGGTTGTGATAGGCGTCGGGCGCGTAGGGCAGCACTTCGCGGTTGAGGAACTCCGCGATGCCGCCGTCTTCAGTGAGCGGTATCTGCTCGGTGTCCCGCAGGTCGGGGTCGGGTTCGTATTCGACGACGACGGATTTGCCGGCGACGTTAGCGGTGAACAAGCCGTGCCACGGGTTGGGTTCCACGCCGACGGCGTGAATCCTCTTGATTACCGGAGCAGCGTTCGGGTCGCGTTGGCCTTCGTTGCGCAGCTTCCGTATCTCCGCGGCTTTGTACACTCGCTCCGGGTCGGCGCCGGCGACGCGCAAGGGACGCTCCACGGTAACTTTCCAGTAGCCGAAGGCGGCGTTGGGGAAAATCCTGGATCTCTCGGTTTCCTCAAATGCCAAGAACGTATCGACGATGCGCGCGATGTCGGCCGGCCCAAGCTCGCAATTCTTCTGACCCAGGTTCCTGCGCAGCGGCGTGAACCACCCGGTGGCGTCAATCAACTGGACGTAGCCCCGGCGATGGGCCGGCTTGCGGTTCGTGAGTATCCAGACGTAGGTGGCGATGCCGGTGTTGTAGAACATATTGAGCGGCAGCGCCACGATGGCTTCGAGCCAGTCGTTCTCTATGATCCAGCGCCGGATGTTGCTTTCCCCTTGGCCAGCGTCGCCGGTGAACAGGGAACTGCCGTTGTGGACCTCGGCGATGCGACTGCCCAGCGGCGTGTCGTGCTTCATCTTGCTGAGCATATTGGCCAGGAACATCATCTGACCGTCGCTCACTCTGGTGACGAGCGAGTACTCCCCGTCAGCGCCGTGCTGGATGACGAACCTGGGATCGGTCATGCCCGACCTGCCGCCCATGCGGTCCAAGTCTGTTTTCCAGCTCTTGCCGTAGGGCGGGTTGCTGAGCATGAAGTCGAAGGTGTGGCTGCCGAAGGCGTCGTTCGACAAGGTGGAGTGCTGAGGGCCGCCTACGATGTTGGCGTCGGCGTCCTTTTCTCCCTTGAGCAGCAGGTCGGCTTTGCAGATGGCGTAAGTTTCGGAGTTGATCTCTTGGCCGTACAGGTGGGTGGACACCTGCTGTTGCTGCAACGCGGCGAGGTCGTGCAGGGTCTGCTCGGCGACAGTGAGCATTCCGCCGGTGCCGATGGCGCCGTCGTAGAGCAGGTAGGTCCCGGATTGGATCTGGTCCGCCACGGGTTGGAACACCAGTTGGGCCATGAGTTCCACGGCGTCACGGGGCGTCCAGTGCTCACCGGCTTCCTCGTTGTTTTCCTCGTTGAAGCGGCGTACCAGGTCCTCGAAGATGGTGCCCATGGCGTGATTGTCCAAGCCTGGCAGCTTGATGGTGCCGTCTTCGTTTTTGATTGGGTACGGGCTCAGGTTGATGTCTGGCGAAAGGAACTTGGCAATGAGCGCGCCAAGGGCGTCGCTCTCGGTGAGGCGGTTGATCTGGTTGCGGAACTCGAACTTGTCGAGGATGTCTTGGACGTTTGGAGAGTAGCCGTCAAGGTAGGCTTCGAAATCGGCGCGCAGCGACTGCTGGGTGGCTCGGGCAGCCAAGTCCCGCATCGTGAACGGCGAAGTGTTGTAGAAGGCGTGCTGGGAAGCCATCTGGAGGGCGGCGTCCTGGTCGGTGAGGCCGGCCTCATCGAGGAATTGCTTCTGTTCCATTACCTCCTGCTTGGTGGGTTCGAGGACGGCGTCCAGGCGGCGCAGGACCGTCATGGGCAGGATGACATCACGGTACTTGCCGCGTACGTAGAGGTCGCGTAGGACATCGTCGGAAACGGACCACAGAAAGTTGGAGATGCGGTTTAGCTGGGTGTCTTGCATGGCGTTTCCCTTGGGCAACAAATGGGGCTAATTACGGCAATATACGCCGGTTTGGTAAAGGCTTTGGCGGGATCGTGAACAAATTTCTACGTCGGGTCGCGGTCGCGCCATGTATGATGATTCGGCGCGCAGGAACGGCACTTCTTGCGTGATGCTTCGAGGTCATTAAACCGATTGTACGCCCATTTTGTCCAAGCGCGGGATAGCGCGCTAAATTGGCGGGATAGGGCAGCGGGCATCGCCGCAACGTCGAGCAGTTTGGGTTGGACCTAGTATTACAGTCGCGCTTGCCTTTGGTAGTATTGGTCCATGATCACTGGTGAGAGGGGAGGGGTTGGGAGATGGGTCAGACATTGCTGGAGCGAGAGGCCGTGCTGGAGGAAGCGCTGGACTGGGAGGCTGGGCTCCAGGAGCTGCACGGGCGTATCGCGTCGCGCTTCAGCCGTAGTGAGTCTCGTCAGCGGGTTCTGTCGTACCTGAAAGGATTGCTGGGGTCGGTGGAACGCAAGAACGGATGGCAGTTAGCCGAATATGCTGGCGACGCCACACCTGACGGGGTGCAGCGGTTGCTGGCGGTGTACCCCTGGGACGCTGATGAGGTGCGGGACGACCTGCAAGGGTACGTGGTGGAGCATTTGGGCGACCCCAGCGGGGTGTTGGTAGTGGATGAGACGGGGTTCCTGAAGCAAGGCAAGAAGTCGGTGGGGGTGAAGCGCCAGTACAGCGGTACGGCGGGGAAAGTGGAGAATTGTCAGATCGGCGTGTTCCTGGCCTATGGCAGCCGCCACGGCGCGGCCTTTCTGGATCGGGAGCTGTGTCTGCCCCAGGAGTGGGCGGCCGACGGGCCTCGGCGGCAGGAAGCCGGTGTGCCTCGGGAGGTGGTCTTTCACACCAAAGGGCAACTGGCCCAGGGGATGATCGCCCGCGCGGTGGCGGCTGGGGTGCCCTTTGCCTGGGTGACTGGGGACACGGTGTACGGCAATGACCGGAAACTGCGGGGGTGGCTGGAGGAGCAGAGCCAGCCCTACGTGCTGGCGGTGAAGAACAATGAGCCCCTGTGGGCCAACACGGAGGGTGGCACGGCGCAGGTGGCGGCCCGTGAACTGGCCTCGCAGATACCCGCTGACCGGTGGCAACGTCTGAGCGCTGGGGAGGGCAGCAAGGGGCCGCGCCTCTACGATTGGGGTTGGCTGCCGATAGGACCCGGGTCGGAGCCAGACCAGGGGCATTGGCTGCTGGTGCGTCGCAGCATCGCCGACCCCGAGGACCTGGCCTACTACGCCTGTTGCGGCCTTGGGGACACGCCGCTGGAAGAACTGGTGAGCGTGGCCGGCACCCGGTGGATCATCGAGGACGCCTTCAAGGAGGCCAAACAAGAAGTGGGGCTGGACGAATACGAGGTACGCCTGTGGGTCGGCTGGTACCGGCACATCACCCTGGTCCGCCTGAGGCGGACTGGCCCACGCCTTTCTGGCGGTAATCCGGTCCTACGCCGCCGGTGGCGAAGGTAAAAAGGGGATATGTCCCCGGGAGAACTCATCCCGCTGACCGTGCCCGAGGTCAGACGACTACTATGCCGGTTGCTGTGGCTGCCCCGTGGCAGTCCTGCCCTGACCATCCACGGGTCGGGATGGAGACGGCGACACCAGGCCCGGGCCATGCAATGTCACTACCGGAGACGCCTTCAGACACCTGCTCCTCAAGCGCGACTGTAGTATTAAGGGACCGTGGATGCAGCGGACGGGGGATGGTCTGCGCCGCATTGACGAGATGTCAGATGAGTTCACCACTCGCTTCAACCAAGACCTGTTTTCTGAATGATCAACGCAACCTGTGCAGGCTTGCGCTGCCTGAGCGGACTTTGCCGTAGACGGGGATTCCCATTGGCGCTTCTGACAACGTGATCTGCCGTGTCGTTTGGAAGTGGGTTACTCTGTCCTTGCGTTGCCGCACTGGCGCGCCCTCGCCGTTGGTTAGGGGAATTAGGTTGAGTTTGGAGCCGTGGGCCGGTATTGTCGCGGTGACCACCGTTTTCGGCTCCCACGGGCGTGATACTGTCGGAGCATCCTCTAAAAACACGGGGGTAGGGTCGTGGCCAATCCAGCTGACGTTGAACGATTTCTGAAAGGTGTCAACGCTTGGAACGATAGCGCCGACCGGCGGGTCGCCATGTTAGAAGACCGCGCTGTTTCGGGCCCTTTCGGCGACTTGAGCCATGCTCAGATTGGCATTCTGATTTTCAATCGGTTGACGGGAGAAGACGATTGCCTCGGACAGGCCGCTGATTATCGCAGAATTCAAATGGCTGGTTCTAACCTGCGCGGGACTCAATTCCAGTTCCATTCGCCGGATCAGCGAGAGGTGGTCCGTTTCAACTTCAGCCGCGGGGATTTCAGCTCCGCCGATCTAACGGGAGCGAACCTGACGGGCACCGACTTGACCGGGGCGAGCTTCTACCATGCGAATCTACGGGATGCAGTCTTGGACGGCGCGGTGCTCGATGAGGCTGATTTGTCCACGGCCGACTTGACGGGCGCCGACCTGACGGCGACGCGTCCGTGGCGTGCGCGTCTGTTGCCTGCTTCGGTCCCTTTCAACGGTCCGGAGCAGCCGACCAAAAAAGTCATCAGATGCGTGTCCGACTTGATTGCGGCGTGCTTGGAAATGGGCCGCGGCGCTGACGGAGCCAGGCGGTATGGACTCTACTACCGCGGCCAGGAGAGAGGTTGGAAGTTGCGCCCGTCAGTCATGCGCCGCAGTGACCTGCGGCAGAATGAAGGGCGGATGTTGCTCGACATGCTGACCCGACGCCCTGAGGACTTCGGCGGCATGGTTTCGGCGTTGGATCAATGGGTCCTCGCGCAACACCACGGGCTCAAGACTCGGCTCTTGGACGTGACGCGAAATCCTCTCGTGGCGCTGTACTTCGCCTGCGAGAGCGCTGATGAAGGCCAAGGCCAGCTTCACGTTTTCGCCGTCCCCGACGGCATGGTAAAGCCGTACAACAGTGACACTGTCAGTGTCATCGCCAATTTTGCCAAGCTCTCCTATCCGGAGCAGTGCCTGCTGTTGGGCAAGCGTCATGGTTTCAGCAGACGCCATCACCTGCATTCTCAGGTACTGACCAAGCTCTATCATTTGATAGGAGTAGAAAAACCGCACTTCCAGCCCCGGATCGACCCGAGGGACCTGTTCCGGGTATTCGTGGTAGAACCGCAACAGTCGGTCGAGCGGCTGCGGGCACAGTCAGGAGCCTTCCTGATTTCAGCGTTTCACGAGAGGTTCGAGGGAGACCAACTCGCCGGGTGGAATGAGTCCATACCGAGGTATGATCACCACACGCTGGTCATCCCTGACGGGTGCAAGAAAGGGCTCCTGGAGGAACTTGATCTCCTGCACGTTAACCGTGAAACCCTGTACCCAGGCTTGGATGAAACTGCCAATGCAGTTACGAAACGATATGCTCCCTCCTGACCGCCTGGAAACGATGGCGCTATCGACTAATCAAAGGGATTGTGCTCGGATTTTGCTACGTGCGTGTGAGCGCACGAAATTGGCGGGATAGGCCGGCAGGCTGCGCCGTGTCATGAGCAGGAGGTTGCGCTGGACTTCCTCAGGTATATTCGCGTCGGTTTCGTTTCCCTGCCGGACGGCTTGCCTCGTATCTTCCATCGCGCAGTCAAAGCGACGGAGTACGGTGAGCGGCGGGATCACCTGGCGGTATTCGTTGCGCTTTTAGGCGCCTCTGAGGATGTTGCAGATTCGCCAGATGAATCCAGCGAGTTCCTGGTGGATTCTTGCGTTCATAAACGCTCCATTCTTGGGACGGTTTCTGAGGGTCTGGGGTTGAGCGACCTGCGCTCACGCCGCGCTTTGTCCTTTGGGACTTGTCGATCACCGAGGGGTTTCCTGGCGTTTTGCAGGGGCGAAGACGTAGAATCCGTTCGTTGACGGTGCAAATCCCTGTAGGGCGCTGTGGTGGCTGCACACTGAAAAAGGGTAGACTTCCTGCGCGGCTGGGTCCTTATGGCATTCGCCCTTGAGGGTGCTTATTTGCGGATCTCCTGCGTCGTTGCTATCGAAATCTGCTGCAAAGAAGGCGCAATTGCCGCAAATGAGTTGGGCGTCAGTATCACTGGTCTTTATCAGAGGCCCGACTCCGAGGATTCGTTCACGCCGTTCCGATTGTACCGTTTCGTACTCTCTACGACTTTCTGAAAAGCGCTCGTTCAATTCCTTGAACCTTTGGTTGCCAAGTCGTCGCAACTCTGCTCCCTTGAAATCACGGAAGAGCCGCTGGTCTGCATCCTGCAGTTGTTGGTACTCGTCGTATGAGGCGGGCTCCAGCTTGGCAATCCTGTCTTTGTACCGCCATTGTCGGTAGCGACGTGCCATGGGACGCGCTATCCGCTTTGTTGTTCTTGCTGTTCCCGCCAAGATGTCTCGAACGGCTTGGCGGAATTTGGAGAAAAACATCCATCCGCGGTCGGTCATTAGGAGTGTTAGGAAGCCGACGATTGCGCCCGCGATGATACCTGCTGTGCTGATTGCTTCCATTCCTTGTCTCCAGTTCAGGCGATGGCTTCCTGCGGTTTCTTCAGCTAGGCAGCACAGCCATTTGCCGGGTGATGTAGTCCGCGCTGGCATTGACCAGTCGTTTCGCGGCGACGCGGCAGGTTGCCAGATCTGCCGACGACAGGTCTCTGTTATAGAAGTGGCGGTGCAGACGGTCGGCTTGAGCGGTGTCCGCTTGCCAGCTGGTGTCAGATTCCGCCGAGCTGAGCTGCGCGGCAACGAAAGCGTAGTAGGAGTGGCCGCGGATTTGCCAGTCGGGGTGAAAGTCGGCCGCTGCGATGAAGTTGTGCGCCACGGCTCCCCAGAGTAGCTCGGCGGCGATCAGGCGGTTTCCCAGTATTCCAAGATCGCGGTCGGTTTGGCGGTTTGCATTGCTCCGCCGTTTGGCAGTTCGCCAAGATGCCAGAGTTGGCCTTGGCTCGGAAGTTCCTCGGCCCGGTGTAACTGGTGTAGCCGTTACAGACGCCGACGGCAGGCCTTTGCCGCTATTCGCCCGTACCCGGTCGGGGAAGACAAGCACCACTGAGGGTGGGAACCAGCGGTGTCAAGTGGTCCGGCGGATTACCGCTAAGTTGGTGCTTAGATCGCCGTTTCACTGGATATTTTCGTCGGGTTCGGGTCCGTTAGTGTCTGCCGGTGGCTTCCAGATGCGGCGAGTGCCCGAGGGAGTGGTTGGTTCGCCGCGAGCGCCGCCCCGGAGTACGGTGTTGGGGTCACGGGGCCGGAGTATCTTTATTTTGTGCACTTCTTCTGCGTGGGTGGTCATGGTCTCCTCACTGGTGTGACGCTAAGCGATTTGGCGTACCATCCGGGGACTATGGGGTTAGTGGCGCCATTGTAGACGAATGCAGATGCGGTGATGGCGCGGGCACTACGGTGGATGAGCGTTTCGTAAACGAACTGAACGGATTGACCGGGTTCGATGGTCGTATTGTAATAGGTTTCGTTCTCGGCTGCTATGTGCCATGGGAATTCGATGTCGGGCTGGTGTGGGCTGCGCTCGTCAAATTCTTGGATGAGGGGTTCTAGCTGCTCGGATGTGTATGGTGATACGACGCAAACTTCCCAGCGGATGAAGGGGACAAGGCAATGAGTCGTGCTGTTGTTGTACGTGTTTAAGGAAATGAAAAGGGTATCTACGTTGTTATCCACCGGTGCCCGTCTCACGGAGATCTAAAGGTTCAGGTGTGGGATGTGTTGGCGACTTCGGCGGTAGTTGCGCTCTGCTACATAGAGCGTGATAAGGAACGCGGATGCGGTCCCTGCAGTGCCGGTCACCATTCCAAGCACGCCGGCGTCGATACTGGCGAGGGGTGGTGGTGTGGGACGGTCAGTCCAGCGGTACCAATGCTGGGCGGCGGCGATGGCTATGGCCACGACGAGAGCGCTCGCAAAGAGTGAAAGGGCGACCTTGGGGATGATGCTGCCAGAAATTGACTGGCCGATAAATGAAGCAGTTTCTCGCATGGTGTATCACGTCATTGGGCGTTCCATGTCGTTTGGAGACTGGTCGATTTCCCGGGATGCGAACTGATTTTGATGAATTTTCTTGCCCCTATCGTTCGTGACGGGTAGCGTCAGTGGTCCCATGACGCTCGCTCAGTTTCCAGGTGGTGGGCGACATCTTGGGCAGTCTTGAAAAGACGGTGTCCGGGGGATTCGGCGACGATGTCCAGCGGCGTCGGAGAGGACGCGGTGGAGAAGATGTCGGCGAATTCGCATTCGGTTAGGTCTTGGTCTGCAACCATGAACTCGCCGCCTGGCAGCACGGCGGTTTGGCGGCGCTGCGGCTTTTGCATGGGATGCAACTCCTTAGCCCCAATCCACCGAAAGGATGAGTGTGGCGGCGCGCTGAGGGGATGAGAAAGTGCTCCCGGCTTCGGGGATAATGGTTTTTGAAACAGAAAACCAACCCGAAACAAGGAGCACCCATCGGATGCTACCATCTGAGCGCCTCGACCGCATCCATGTCGCCTTCGACGATCATCGTTTGGTGGCCAATGCTGGGCTGCTTTTGCCCGTCACCCTGGCCCACCACCTGGGACTGGGCAAGTTAGTAGATCGCCACGTTGACCTGGGAGATGCGCCGGGTCGAGCCAATGCGGGCGACAAGGTGCTCACGCTGGTGGCATCGGCGCTGGCCGGTGGGGACTGCATCGACGATGCCGATGCGCTGCGCGCTGGCGGTACCGAGCAGGTGCTGGGCTATACCGTGAAGGCGCCGTCCACCCTGGGGACCTTCCTGCGGAGTTTCCAGTGGGGCCACGTGCGCCAGTTGGATCGGGTGAGCCGAGCGGCGCTGACCCGAGCCTGGGCCGCTGGTGCGGGACCGGGTAATGATCCGCTGACCATCGACGTGGACTCCACGGTTTGCGAGACCTACGGACTGAGCAAGGAGGGCGCACAACGCCACAACTACGCTGGCCAGCGGGGCTATCACCCGCTCCTCGCCGTTGCCGCCGGAACCGGCGACGTATTGATGGCCCGACTGCGCAAGGGCAGGGCCAACACCGCTCGAGGGGCCGCCCACTTCCTGCGTGAAACCATCAGCCGGGTGCGTTACGCCGGTGCCACCGGACCATTGACCATGCGGGCTGACAGCGGTTTCTACACCCACCCCATCGTCGCCGCCTGCCGCAAGATGAAGGTCCGCTACTCCATTACCGTCCGCCAGCAGCCAGGCCTGCGCAATCTCATCGAGGCCATACCCGAGGCGGAGTGGATGCCCATCCCATACTGGATGGAAGGCGCCGCCGACGTGGCCGAAACCACCTATACTCCCTTCGCCAGCGAGCCCGACGCTGTACCGGTCCGCCTCGTCGTCCGCCGCGTGAAGCCCACCCCCGGCTCGCAGTTGGCCCTGCTTGCCAAATACAGCTATCACGCCTTCATCACCGACCGTGAGGGCGACACCCTGTATCTGGAGGCCGACCATCGCCGCCACGCCGAGATCGAGAACGCCATCCGTGATCTCAAGTACGGCGTGGGCCTCAATCCGCCTATGGCGGACCCTCGGGATACTTTGCCGCCAACGCCGCCTGGCTGGCGGTGCAGGTCATCGCGCATAACCTCGCCCGCTGGACCACGCGCCTCGGGTTGGGCGAACCGGTGGCCACCACCAAGACCCTGCGACGACGCTTCTTCTCTTTGGCCGGTCGCCTCACCCGCAAAGCACGTCGTCTCACCCTGCATCTCCCTCAGGGCTGGCCCTGGCAGAACCAGTTCAGCAGCGCCCTGGCCCGATTGCGCGCCCTGCCGCTCCCTTCCTGATGCCGATCTCGGCCTTTGCCGGTCCACCATGATGCCCCACGCCTGGCCGGTCAACGCCCAGGCTGGGCCTCTCACGGTCGCCGCTGGCGGTCTGCGCTGAAAATCACCCCCAGCGCCGCTACCACGGGACTCAACATCCCCTTGGCGCGGCATCTACGCCCCACATCGTCCATTTCATCGGCATCAGGTCCTGGCCAGCCTGTGCCCTGACACCTCATCCCTCATCTGACCGCCGTCGCCGTATCCCTTCGGTGGATTCGGGCTTAGACGACGTTATTGCGGTGTCGTTGGCGGTCGCCGCATGGTAGCGAGGCGGTGCGGCCAAAATCGCTAGATTTTCGGTAGATACTGTCGCAGGTGCTCCTGGGGCGTCATGACGCATCAGAGCCCAGACGCTTCGCCAGTTCGGCTGCTGCCTGCGCGAATGAGGTGGCGAGCTCGGTGGTGTAGCCGTGTTCGGCAAAGTATCCCTGGCGGGCAGCCTGATGTACGGATTTGACGGCGCCGTGGTTGCTGCTCAGGTCCACCCCGTCCTTGGGAGCCTGCTGGAGCAGGTTGTAGAGCTCGTCGGCGCTCTGCGGCAGGGTGCCGGTGGCGAGAGCTACTACGGCGTTGGTGTCGTCGTCATCGGTGGCGTGAGGCCAGCTGTGGAGAGCCGCCTGACCGATGACGGCGCAGTTGGCCGCGTAGCAAAGGTTCTCAGTTCCCGACACGGTATCCCCGCGCTTGAAGTCGTTTCTGGCGGCGGTGAAGTAGGACTCGCTGGCTTGCTCGACCGCGTCCAGTAGCGGCGAGCGCAATTCCGACGCCAGGGGCGCCGGCGGGGTGTCTGCCAGGTAGTTGACGACGGTGTCAGGAACGCTGAAGGGTGGATCCGCTGAGACCGCCTGTGCGTTGGCGTAGGCTTGTGCCAAGGCGGTGAGTGGCAGCGGCTGCCATGCGACGGAGTCGAAAGCAACCAGGGAGTCGATCAGGCTCACGGCTGTCTCTCGGGGCTGGGCGCCGAGTTCGACGCCTGGACTTCCGAAGGCGATCATTATTTCCCGGGCTTCAGGACGGATTTTCATGGTTCCTGTCCTGCTCGGAGTTGTGGGGCATTGTGTGCGCCTGGCATTGCCAGGTCAGTCCCAGGCGGGTGATGGCGCGAGCATTCCCCGTTGTCATTGCCAGTTTAGGGATTATGGGATCAATCCTGTGCCGGCTGCAAGCACGGTGGTGAGCATGGCTCGGCGCGATTACTTCGACACTGGCAGGTTCTCGCCGTTGCGAGTGACGCTTACCGACGACATCGGCTACACGAATACTCGAAAGCCAGCGCCTAAATGGAAATGTTTGCAGCAAATTTTGCTTGACAGGCACAAAAACGTTCCCGTTATGCCCACAAAGCGATAAGAGAAAGCCCGGTGAGCTACGCCGCCACTTGGCGACCCGCTGTCCAACTGCGTCCGGCGCCGCCAGCGCTGCATTGGACGGCTGGCTGGTATAAACTGCGTTGGGGCGTTGCAGCGCACCACAGGCTTTCTGACAGCCCTCTCCTTGGCTGTTATAGCGGTGACGGCAGTTAGTCTGCTGCGGTGCCGGCTTCTGCTGCGTCTACTGCTTGGCGGTACTTGACCAGGTGGTCATGCAGCCATTCAATGAGGCCGGCGGCTGTCTGCGCTGATGCTCTCATTGAGTATCATCGTGGCAAGGCAAAGTGGATTTGGAATCCACTTTACTTTTTGGGATGCCGGCACCTGCTTCCCCAGGTCCGGCATCCGGACGCTTGCTCATTCATTTCCGTCCATGCCCTGCGGTTGCTCGGCAGGCGTTGCCTGCGGCACTGGGCAGGGAGCGTTGGGTCCAACGGGCGACAGTGTCTGGAATTGGACGGTTGTCACGACGCGCCGCGGTCCAGAATTACGAAGGCGATGGCCGGCCAATCGTGAATATCGCGGCCAGCCATATCCTCACGATTGCTCTCGCAGCACTCGCACCAATTGGGCGAATGGTTCAGAGAGAACCTTGCTCCACAAAAGGCCGATTCCGATGGATGCCACTATGGTGAATATCTGGTGGTCCGCGCTCACGGTTGACGGCAACACGAACGCGGCCAGTATCCACGGCGCCATCAGCAAGGTCACGGCAATCAATTCGATCAACGGCCCCCAAACCAAGCGTTTCTTGCAGCGACGATTCAACCGGAAGGAAAACCATGCTGCTGGCGCCCAGACGCTCAACAACAATGCCCAGACCGCATACAGCAGGAACGTGATTAGCGTGTAGTCTTGGTCCACTTCAGCAAGCATTTTCGGCACACTGATGGCGAACCAGATTACGGCGCTGGGCAATACCCCTACGAACAAAACCGGTTCGATGGTAGAGAACCAGACAATGGGCAAGGCCATGAGGCATGTAATGCCAACAACAAGACACATTACCACGACGTCGGGCCTGTCGAAATGGTTGGCTATGACAGCCGCCAGCATTCCGCACAATGCCAGTCCCAAAACCGTCCCGACGATCCAGTGTCGCCAATTTCGTCTCACGGTCTGCATTGGGGTTTCTCCTCAAGTCACCGGTAGGAGTTGAGGCAAGGATGAACTGGCGAAAAGTTGCCGCGTCGCTAATTGTGGCGGCGGGCGTCGTTGGTCTGGCAATGGTTTGCAGCTCTGCCGACGATGAAAGCGTACGGACACCCACCCCCACTCCGCGTCCAATCTTTGCGTCCAAACCCACGCCTGACGCTGGCTATTGGCATTCGCACTGCGCCCGCATCAGGCGCGACGGCCAATGCGACCGCCGCTTTCGGCCAATATACCACGAGCGCCATTATCACCATGAGCAATACCCGATGCACACCGAGGGGAACCACTACTAGCCCAGGGGTTCCGTTTGGCAAGGAGGGGCGGCGTGATGAGGGTCAAGGTGATCATGCAGACCCGTTCGCTAAACGACGTCTGCGTGCGATCAAGGATTGCCGCTTCAGATCTGTCGAGGCGGGATTGCACCGCAAGCGGCGAAAGCAGACCGTGTGGCGGCGTTGGCGTTGAACGCCACGCGAGTGAGGACAGCGCTGCTCCTGGGCCCGTGGCAGCTCGCCTGATCTCGTGTCGGCGCAGTGATTGGGCGCCCCTAAATCCTGGTCAACCTTATGGACCCGTATGTCATTCTTCCCCTCCCGGTGTAATAGTCGCCTTCGAGGACAGGCCCCTTCAACTCCAGAGTGGCTGTGCCCCGGTGAATGCCCATGGCGCCCGGGGCCGAGGCCTTGGGCTGGTTGATATACAGGTAAGAGAGTTCGGGGTTCGCAACGTCGGCAACTTTCAGAGCGCCCGAAATGCTGTGCGACTGAGAATGCTCGGTTTCGAATCTGACCAACAGCTTCGACCATCTCTGGATTATGGAAATCGCGACTTCGTGAAGGGAACCGTTCCCGTAAGAGGATACGACGTTTCCCGCCCAGTTCCCGTTGAGGTCCGGAATCTTCAGGAGGCCGGCACGCCGCCACAGGTTCCATCTCCACACGTGGTTGTCGAACAGCCAATACAGGACTGCATAAAAGCCCCCGAATGATGGAACGCTCAACCACCACTGGGGATCGAAGCTGGCTGCGCTCAACGCCGTGTCCATCAACCAGACCAGCAGAATGCTGACCGCGAACAGCGCGACGATTACTCTCCCCCTTTCCTCCGACTCGTATGAATGCAGTCTCACCGGTCTAACTCCAGTTGTTCCACAGACCGGCGAGCTGATTCGCGAGCCTCCTGGCGGACTTCACGGACCATTGCCCTTGGCTCCCGCCGAACAAGCGCTGCTGTCCATCCTGGCAGAAGAGGTTTTGTAGGTCGGCTTGGATCATCCAATTGACGATTGAACGGAAGGTGTCCTGGAATCCCCATTGATACGCCGAGTCGGGAGCGTTGTAGAGCAGGCATTCCAGGAAATAGGATGGAGCCATCTTGGGACTGATTTGGCCCGTCGTTTCCAGGTGGTTCCTGGCGCTCTTGAACATTCGCACGGTCCGCTTGTAACGGTCTCCGGTGCGCCTACCTTTAGCCGCTCCGTTGTCGTGGTGGAGTTTGGGGAAATTGACCACCCAGTGTTTATCCTGCAGGGCTTGAAAAGTGATCCCCGGTGTGTAGGAGTGGAATGACGTATACCTCCGGTACTCCATGCACACCACTACGTCGGCGGTCAGTCTTTGGGAGGCGCCTTTCAACCTGACCGACTTGTTCCCCTGACCCACCTGGGCTTTCCCGAAACTTCCTCCCAGGGCCTTCAGTGTTTCTCGTCTGAAATCGTTCCAGTCGTGGGGCGGTGTTTCGAACGACGATGAGAGGAAGTTCCGTTCATACTGGGAAAGCGCGCTCAGATCGTGTCGGAAAACAGATTTAAGCTCCAGCACGACGTCAACGTCGCTGTCTCCGGTGAGGTTGGTGTCATTATGGTACGAACCCTGGAGGTAGAAATCGTAGTTCATTCCCTGAGGCCACCGGTGATTGTCCAGCGCCCTCCTGATAGTCTCGTGAGTCCTGATTGATGCCTGTTGCGGCCCGTGGTGAGCCCACGCGCTCAGCTTTGATTCTGGGATGGGCATATTCGTAATCCCTGTTTTTTGATGCAGCTTCGGCATCAATGATACAACGTCGAAACGCCGGAACGAGCCACATCGGAAACAAGTGGATGCAGTTGCGCCGCGCCGACCATCACGGGCGTTGACGGGGGGACTTCGAGCCGTGCCTGCTACGGCGGGTTCCGATCTCCGGAGGTGGCGGGAACGATGCTGGCAGGTGCGCCAGGTGGTGAGGCAGTTCCGCGGCAAGCTGGGCGCCCACCTTGGCAATCCCACCAACGTCTTCACCTCGCCACGGGCCGATAACCCCGTGATATCGGGCGAGATGGTTGATGTTCAGACGCGGTCGGAAACGGACCCTTGGCGAGGCGAAGCGGGACCAGTTGGGTGCAGTCATCAGCCGTGGCAGAGCTCCGAAGTTCGGTTCCCAACTCGCGTATACGTGCCTCACGCGCTTCATGTCCCTGCTCGGCAGGCACTCCCGCGATGTCGATACTTACCAGCTCACTCTCAAAGGTGGAGATTCGCTCCTCTGTGGTCGGGGCTGGCACCGCCGTCGGAGCAATTACGGGTTTCCATCCGGAGCCATGTTGCTGAAGGTTCTACGGTGGGCCGCAGTCATGGTTTGCAGGACGCTCAGAGATGCCCTGGCTTCTCCGATCCGGTAGTTCGCGTCTCCGGTAGTCAGCAACCGATTGGGATCGTGGTCCGCGGTCTCCCGAGCGTTCTTCAGGTTGGTGAAGTGGTTGGACAGGAGCTGTGCGTCTCGGGCCAGCTGGAACAGGTGTCGCCGGAGATTTCTGGTTGCGAAGCCGTGGCGCATCCGGCGGTAGGTGGCAGTCCAGGCGCGGGCGGAGGCAGCGTTCATGGGAATGCCGTTCTGGACGTCGGCATTGCTGGCGTTGACGGCGTGAAAGACGGCGTAGTAAGCGGTGCTGATGGCCCGGTGTATGACTTCGCGCGAGGGGTCGCCGGAAGGCGCGTTGTTGACGGAGTGATCAGCGCTGTCGATGAGGATCGTTGGATCCAGCGGCGACAGTGTCTGGAATTGGACGGTTGTCACGACGCGCCGCGGTCCCGAGTTGCGAAAGCGATGGCTGGCCAATCGTGAATATCGAGGTTAGCCATCTCCTCTTTGATGCGGATGTCGAACTCGTTGGTTTCCCGGTGGTCCAGTGGTGGACCGCCAGGCGAGAGGTAGACCGTGATGTAGTTGGCTTCGCGCTCTTTTCGGCTGAAGGAGCTGCCGACGATGCTGTCGATGCGATAGCGGTCACCGAAGTGTTTGTCGAACCGCGCGCGAATCAGTTGCTCCGCGGTCGCCAAGCTGGGCTTTACGCAATTCAAGCGGCGTAAGCGAGGGAGTCCACCATTCGGTGGTACAGAGCGAGGGGGAATTCCTGCGTGTCGGAGTTGCCGGGCGACACCGAGAAATCTTCCGACGCCAGCCAGAGGTGCCGACGCACCAGGGCTATGGCGTCCACGAAAGTCGGTGACGGCTTGTTGTACCAAGCCGCAGTGCGCTGGGTCATGGGATGTTGTTTTTGCAAGGCGTGGGCGGCCAGGGTGGTCCAGGAGAAGAGGCCCAGCAGGATGGGCGTGGTGCGGGCGATGGCCAGGTCGGACCACTGGCGCTGGGTTTCCATCCCCAGATGGGTGCGAGCTTCCTGGAAGGTGACTTCGAGTTGCCAACGCAGCACAAACCACTCCAGGATTTGGGTCGGGTCCGCCGACGGGTCGGTGCAGAGCAGGGCCTGGGGATCGAAGCTGCCTTCGGGGTCTCGCACCAGCACCCAGCGGATGAGGACGGGCGGCTTGCCCGAGCTGTACCAGACTGCGGTCTGGGAGGTGAGTTCGACGGTGCGGGTGGTGCCGTCGTACCAGGCCACCTCGGAGCTGGCCCAAGTCACCTGAGGCTGATCCAGCAGGGTTTTCAGGGAGGGTCGTCGCTGGCCTTTCAGGGCAGACCGGCCTTTCTGACCCGGCGGCCGTGGCGGCGCTGGCGCGTAGAGGGCGGCGTCCAAGCGCAGTCTGGCAATGAGGGTAACGGGTTCACGAAGGGATTGGCAGCAGTGGAGCAGATCAAGAACGGCGTAGCCGTTATCCCCCACCAGCACGAGAGTCCGGTGGGGCAGCCAGCGACGCAGCTGAATGACCATTTGTCGAGCCCAGTCGGTTCCGCCTATGGCGGATTGTGCCGGCGTCCCTGCTGTTGGTAGTAACGAGAGGAGGGCGCCAGCACGGTGAGCACCGGCAGCGCCCAGTGGCGTCCCGCCCAGGGCACGTGGCCCAGCCACATCAGGGAGATCCAGCGTAGACCACTGGCCTTGACCAGTCGGTGGCGGCTGGAACGCACCGCGTCACGGTAGATGCCCCGAGTCTTGATCTTGGCGCCGCGACGCCGCTCCAGGGTTTCGTCGATGCCGAAGATCAGCGGCCCGTCGCCACCATCAAGGTGCTGGAGCAGCAGCACCAGCAGGACGCGGGCAACCGCCCGAGATGACCACACCGCCCGATTGAGCACCTCGTGATAGCGGGCGTAGTCGTCCTGGTCGCTGCGTCCCATGACGCGCAGCGCCGCGGCGACAGTGCGCTGGCCCGTGGCCAGGATGGCGCCCACCAGCAGCAGCTGGGCTTTCTGCCAAGTCGGGTTGGTGAACAATGTTGCGAAGGGAAGGAGCAGGGCTACAATGGCAGCGGGCAGGGTGAGCATGGTCGGGCCTTTCCGTGGAAAGTAGGGTCAGGCCAGCTTACCCTGTCCTTTTACTTTTCTAAAAATGCGCAAAGCAACATTACGCCCGGGCTCGGGCCGTGCAGAGGAGACTAACTGACGAAGCCGGGGCACACGTGTAAGCTCTCGACAAGGCGTGTCGTCCGGACCGAGGCCGAGAGGACATTGGTGCTGGTTGCCTGGCGCAAAGCATGGTCTGGGAGTCTTACGGCGGCATCATTGGTGACGTCCCAACGGGACGATCCCGTTCGGGAGATTGGCTACAGTCCGTGGCTCCCTCCGGAGACACGCCCACGCTGCGATGCTGGAGGGGTACGATGACGGCAAATCGGAGGAGCGCGAAACCGGTGGAAAAGTCTACGTCAGGGTGGGAGCGTCTGCCAGCGGGACTGTCCCAGGTAAACCTGAACGCGGCGGGCATCGACGTGGGCGCTGCCAGCCACTTCGTGGCGGTGTCCGCCGACCGGGCGGAACCGCCGGTGCAGGAGTTCGCCGCCTTCACGGCGGACCTGTATCGGTTGGCGGAGTGGCTGACCGAGTGCGGTGTGGAGACCGTGGTCATGGAGTCCACCGGCGTGTACTGGATACCCCTGTTCGGGGTGCTGGAAGAGCGGGGTTTTGAGGTGATGCTGGTGGACCCACGGCGCATCAAGAACGTGTCCGGTCGCAAGACCGACGTGCTGGACTGTCAATGGCTGCAGCAGTTGCACACCTACGGGCTGCTGTCGGGAGCCTTCCGTCCTGAGGCGGACATCCGACGCCTACGCAGCTACCTGCGGCAACGGGCCATGCTGGTGGAGTACGCCTCCCACCACATCCAGCATATGCAGAAGGCTTTGACCCAGATGAACGAGCCTGTCTCAAAAATCGATGACCGATCCGGGGTGTAGACTGAGGGTCGATGCTGGGAGAGGAGGCTGGAGCATGCCCCTTCGAGATTTGGATCGAGAGCAGATGTGGTTGTTACCGCCCACTCTGGACCAACTGTTGCCATCGGATCATCCCGCTCGTTTCGTGGCTGAGTTCGTTGACGCCCTGAAACGGGAAGATTGGGCCGAGATGGATGTGGCGATAGATGGCGACCCACTAGGAGCGCCGGCCTATCATCCCCGGGCGCTGCTGAGCGTTTGGCTGTATGGCTTCATGACCGGAGTGCGTTCCAGCCGGAAGCTGGAGGGAGCCTGTCGGGATCAGATACCGTACCTGTGGCTGACTGGGTGGCAGCGTCCCGACCACAACACCCTGTGGCGGTTCTACAAGAAACATCGCCAAGCAATGAGGAGTCTGTTCAAGCGCACGGTGCGAACGGCAGTGACCATGGAGTTGGTGGACCTGGCGGTGCAGGCCGTGGACGGAACGAAGATGAGTGCCAGCGCCACCCGAGATAGGACATACGACGCCGACAAACTGGGTGAGCTTCTGGAGCGGGTGGAGAAGGCTATAGTTGATCTTGAGGCTCAGAATGAAGCCGGGGAAGAGACATCGGCCGCCCAACTGCCAAAGAAGTTGGCTGACAAGAAGGTCCTGAGAGAGCGGGTAAGACAGGCGCTGGAGGATCTGCGGGGACAGGAAGGCCTCCGGCGGATCAACCTGACGGACAGAGACGCCCGAATGATGAAGACCCGCTACGGCATCGTGCCTGGCTACAACGCTCAGGCAATGGTCTCACCCGTCGAGCCGGACGAGACGGCGGCAGGGGTGCTGATCACCGCAGTTGAGTTGGTGAACGACCCCACTGACTACGCCATGCTGATCCCCATGCTCCAAAGAGCGGAGGAGATGACAGAAGTCAAAGCCCCACTGACCCTGGCGGATGCGGGCTATCACTCGGCAGCCTCCCTGCAAGGATGCGTTGATCGCGGTCAACAGGTTGCAATGCCCGAGTCCTCCAGGGGAAGGGCACTGGATCATCCCTATCACAAGGACCGGTTCACCTACGACCCGGAAAGCGACACCTATAGTTGCCCCCAGGGACAGGTGCTGCGCCTGGTACGCAGCAGGTTTGCCGGGGGAGTGAACAAGAGAATGTACCAAGCCCCGAAGAGCATCTGCCAAGCATGTCCCGTCGCTGAAGCGTGCATCAGGCGCGGTAGCAGCGGCCGGAGCTTGGTGATCAGCCCCCATGACACTACCTTGCTCCTTCATCGGGCCTGGATGGCCACCGAAGAGGCCCGTTCGGCACTCAAGAAGAGAAAGCAGTTGGTCGAACCCGTCTTCGGGATCATCAAAGAGCAACAGGGGGCACGCAGATTCTTGTTGCGTGGTATTGGCAACGTCGCTGCCGAATGGACCCTGCTGACCACCGCCTTCAACCTGCGGACTCTGTGGCGAGTATGGCGTGCCCAGCGACCGGTTTGCCCGGGCCTCAACTGGAAAACCGTGCTCATCTCATAGTCGCCGCACCACTTCTGACTGAATGTCATGCCCACCCGATCCCCCAACGCCCGCACCTCCCAGGGGAGGTGAACCGGTCGAGATTTCAGGCTACGGCGAGTCTATTCGCATTCTTCTGAGACAGGCTCTGACGTTTGGGTCAGGACAGCTTACCCTGTCTTTATATTTTTCCTAAATTTTACGCAAACTCCAGCTTCACGCCGCAGCGTGAAGCCATCCCCGAACTACGGGGGTTTACCCGGGGATTGATCCTACGGGGCTTTTTGGTCCGGATTCATTTCGGTTGTTTGGGGAGCGTGCAAAGCGCCCCCCTCTTGCGTCAGATCGGTTGCTCGCCGGTTGTTTGCGGCGCCCAATACGCGCCCCATCGGACGTCTGTCCGTTTGTCCTGCGACGGAATTGACATACGTCAACGCAAGCTAAGTCCGATGGAGGTGTAAATGACCGATAAACAAAGAAGGCCGTGTCAGCCTGCAAACCTCGACACGGCCCCGGCGGTAACTCTGTAGAGGCGTCATCGGTTGCTACCGCTAATAGCGACTCCGCTATTGTCATGCAAGTCACGGACGTGCCTGCCGGCGGGGCAGGCGCGTCCGAACTATTTGAGGCGCTCAGTAGCACCGTCAGTTTTGCCCAAGAGCCGCGGAAGCCATGGAATACCACATCCCACCGCGTTGACCCGTCGGGTACTGATATACGTCAACAACCGATGCTACCGCGACGGAGTCGGAACACCTTGACGTCATAGCGGACGTCTGATTTTGCCACGACAGAACGGGCGGACTAAAATGATAAGTAGGCATTATCGACACCCACATCGATACGGTAGGAGGAGAAGGAGAATAGGGTATAGCGAAAAGTTGATCGCCACGTTGGGTGACCGACCTGCAAAATCAGCAATCGCCGCGTCCGGCGAAATTGGAGGAACTATGACACAAAAAAGAAAGGGGCCGCGCCACTCTTCCACTGCGGACACGACCCTCGACCTCGGCTCCGATGAGGCTCCGAACGTCTTTGACGATGATAGCGGCTTCGGTATTACCCGGCAAGAGCAGGACGTGCGCGACGGCGCGGATGCATCCAACCCTACCCCCAAGGCTGAAGAGGAATGCTCTGCAACCGCGCCGCTTTATGACTCCGGTTGGACGGTCCGCGACTGGTTCAAAGATCGGGTCAGATGGTACGGGGTCCCTGATGACGGCAAGCGGCAACGGTGGGCAACTAATCTCCTTCTTGGTGATCGCGCTCGCTGACCGCAAAAAGTGCCCGAGTCGAGCCATTTCTCACTGAACGATTGCACCAGGACAGCGTCGCTGCCTTGTCCACCGGGCAACGTGAGCCCCGACGGGCATCAGCGTTATCGAGGAGGTGAATAGGAAATAGCAAAAAGTCGACCACCATGGCGGGTGACCGACCTACAAGACCAGCAATCGCCACGTCGGCGAAATTGGAGGAACCATGACACATAAAAGAAAGGGGCCGCCCCACTCTTCCACTGCGGACACGGCCCTTGACCTCGGCTCCGATGAGGCTCCGAACGTCTTTGACGATGATAGCGGTTTCGGTATTACCAGGCAAGAGCAGGACGTGCTCAACGGTGCGGATGCACCCAACCCTACCCCCATGGCTGAAGAGGAATCCCCTGCAACCGCGCCGCTTTATGACTCCGGTTGGACGGTCCGCGACGGGTTCAAAGTTCGGGTCAGATGGTACGGGGTCCCTGATGACGGCAAGCGGCAACGATGGGCCAGAAACCTGCTTTTGGACGACGCCCACGCCTCTTATCCCTGAATAAGGTGCAACCAGCGGACAGGGCAGCGACGCTGTCCGCTTGGTAGCGTGAGCACAATCAACCATCGCGTTGCCAAAGTCCATATCAAGGAGATCAACTATGCGCGCAGGCGTATATGTTCGAGTAAGCAGCACCAAACAGAGCATTTTCGGCACGTCTTTGGACACCCAAGAAGTCGCGTGCCGAGCCGCTGCCCGCGACGCCGGCGACCACGTCCAAGAACAACACATCTGGCGCGATACATCCTCGGGCGCAACCGCGGAAAGGCCGGGCTTGGCTCAGATGACCGCAACGGCCGAAGCCGGATTGATCGATGTGCTCTGGGTCTACGAATATGACCGCCTTTCGAGAAACGCCATCGACATGCTCAAGATCATGAACGGATTGGGAGCACACGAGGTTGTCGTGCGTTTCGTGCGCAGCGGCAATTATTCCGGCGAGCACGGGGCATTGTTGACATACGTCGAGGGCTGGATTGGCGCCCTGGAACGGGATACGATTGTCGGCAGGTCAACCAGGGGCAAACAGGAACTGGCGCGTCTTGGACACCTTGCCATCGGTGATTGCCGCGGAGTTTACGGATACGACTACGACCGGAGGACCAAATCGAGAGTCATCAACGACTCAGAGGCCGCGATTGTACGAGAGATTTTCGACCGCACAGCAAAGGGCGACAACTTTGCAAGTATCGCTCTTGACCTCCACAGGCGCGACGTGCCGTCAAAACGCGGGGGGCGATGGGATAGCACCACCGTGGGGAATATCGCACGGAATACCTCATACTTCGGGCTCGATGCATTTGGCCGCACCCGGACCTCAAGCGAAGGAACTCGGATCAAAGTTCCCCCCGAAGAATGGATGCCCATAACCGGCTTTTCTCCGCCGATCATCACCGAAGAGCAGTTCGACGCAGCCCGTACGGCTGTCAAAGGTCGTATAGGATACAAGGCGAAGAAGCGCACTGAGTATATGCTGACAGGGTTCGCGCGGTGCGGCCTATGCCACGGACCAGTATGCGGCAGGTCCAGCAAATACTACCGCTGCTCTCACAGCTCTCCCCGCCCTCATATGCCCCCTCAATGCCGCGCTCCATATATCCGTCAGGATGACATCGAATCCTTCGTATGGCAGGCGGTGTGCGAGACCCTCCGCGCTCCCCAGGTCATGGAGGGTGTTCTCAACATTCACCCCGGAGCTGACGCCCAACGCATCGATGCAGCCATCACGCAAGCAAAGCGGCAATTGGGGCAGAACGAACGACAGCAGCATCAATGGATGGGAATGTGGCAATCCGATGAAATAAGGGATGACGATTTTCGAGCCGGGTTGGCGGAGCTGAAGCGGGAAAGGGATGCGCTCATCCTGGCTTTGAAAGAACTGGAAGACCAGCTCCGGGAAGCAACGGACCACGAACAACGTCGGGATGCTTTCGCTGCTCGCTGTCGCGCAGTTTCAGAACATCTCGACACGCTCGGCCACGAACAAAAGCGCGAGGTGCTACGCGCTTTCGGGGTGCGGGTTACGGCGACCAACACGGAAGTTGAAGTCCATATCGCCGTTCATCCCGACACCCCTTCAGTCCCCATCGCCGTTACAAAAGGCGGTGCCGAAATCGTCCATTAAATTGGGGGATTGCGACATGCCAGGGCTCCGGGTTCGGATTTGCGCTCAATGGAGGTATCCGTGTCCACTCAAACCTACGAACGAGATCTTCGACGCTTTACCCAAGCTGAATTCGACACGATGCTGCACGTCGGCCTCTTGACCCAACGCGAAAGGGCTACACTGGTGGGTGGGACCGTGATGGTACCCGACAACCGGTTGGCGCCGCTTTTCCCGCCCAGAAGAACCAGCCTGGAACTGGATAAGGGCACCGTTCCCAGCGACCAGGTGGTGGCAGAAGCGCCCGCCTCGCATCGATTGCAGGCCGAAAAGGATGACATCATGAACATGAGGGCCACAACAGCGCCGCGACCTCCCGTTCGGCGCAAGTTCACCGTCGCTGAATACTACCGGATGACCGAAGTCGGCATCCCGTCCCCGGACGAACGGGTGGAACTGCTTGGCAGGGGAGATTTTCGTCATGGCCCCTATGGGTAGCCGACACGCAGGATGCATCAGTGGTTTCGACGAACAGTAGCAGGAAAAAGTTGGCCGGCGAGCAAGCAAAGCGGTGCAAATCCCCTTGTTGCTGGACGAACACTACGCGCCTGAGCCAGACCTGATGCTCCTGAAGCGACGAGAGGATTCCTACACTGCCGCTCTTCCCACCGGCGCCGACGTGCTCTTGCTAATCGAGGTCGGGGATTCGACGATAGGGACGGACCGTCGCGATAAGTTGCAGGCCTACGCACAGGCCGGCATACCGGAAACCTGGCTCGCCGATGTCAACTCTCAAGTCGTGCAAGTCCACACCGAACCCGCCGAGGGCGCCTATACCCACGTTCAAGCGGTGGGCGTGAGAATTCCGTCCACGCCCACCGCTTTTCCCGACGTCACCATCGCCGTGCGAGACGTCATACCATGGTGAAATCAGACCATCGACGACCATTGGAACCCAATCGGGGGTGATTATGATATCCGGCATTTATGTCCGCGTCAGCACCAACCAGCAAAATGAAGGCACATCGCTCGACACTCAGGAACAGCGATGCCTGGAAGCCGCCACCGCTATGGGAGGTACGGTCTCTCCCAGACATATATGGCGGGAAACCGCCAGCGCGAGCGACACCAACCGCCCTCTTCTGGTCGATATGCGTCGCTGCGTAAGGGAGCGGGAAATAGAGGCGCTCTTCATCTACGATACCGACCGTTTGTCGCGAAACCCCATAGACCTCCTCACGCTGGTCACGGAAGCCCAAACGTTTGGCGTGGACGTTCGTTTCGTACAAGGCGGAGCCGATACCAGTCCGCAAGGACAGCTCATACTCTACGTGCGAGGATACGCGTCACAGCAGGAGCGGCTCCACATGAGGGAGCGGACGATGCGGGGCAAAGCCGCTATCGCCGCACGCGGCCGGATGCCCATTGGTGACGGATGGGGCTTATACGGCTACCGGTACGACCCTGCCACCAAGTCCAGGTACATAATCGAAGAAGAGGCGGTCATCATCAGACGAATCTTCCGGGAAATTGCATCGGGCGATACCATGTATGCGGTCTGTTGCCGCCTGACCGCGGAGGGCGTGCCGACCAAGCACAACTGCGGAGTCTGGCATGTGACCACTCTCAGGCAGATCCTTTCCCGCACCGCGTATTTCGGCGTGGACGTCTACGGCAAGCAGCGTATACAAACTGTTGGCGGTCGCAAGCATATCGAGGACCAACCCCGGGACTCCTGGATCATCATAGAGGGATACTCTCCGCCGATCATCACCAAGGCAGAATTTGACGCTGCCCATCGACAATTGGAAATGCGTCAACCAGTTCGGCGAACGAACCGGGTCAACTTCCTAACCGGCATCACCCGGTGCGGGCAATGCGGGTCGGCGATCGTCAAAACTGCACCCGACTATTATCGTTGCCGAAGGACCCAAAAGAGCCGTCTGAGCGCCCCCACCTGCTTTGAGGGTCACCTACCGAAGGAAGCGCTCGAAAATCTGGTTTGGAATGCATTTTCGGACATGGTATTGCACCCGGACCTATTGCGCCAGCAGGTACAGTCTGCTATGGAGCCCGTCAACAACGATATTCCGGACCAGATCTTGCAGGCCAAGCGCAATTTGGCCTCAACGGAGAAAAAGCAACTGGATCTACTGGAATTACAAGAAGATCTCGCAGAAAGTGTTTTCAGGAAGCGGCTGAGAATGCTTGCCGGGCTTCATCGCCAACAACTGGAAGTTGTCGCACAATTGGAGCAGATGCAGCAACAGACGATCGACATCTCAACTTTGGAGGACCGCATTGTGGAACAGTGCGCGGAGTTCCGGGAGCGTGTTCATTCGATGGACGCGCATGAAAAGCAGCAGGCCTTGCGCCTGTTTGGTGTCACGGTCACTGCAACCCGCGAGGCGGTGGATGTGAGCCTGGAATGCAGTCCCGAAAATATGATGAGTTTAGCGTCATCAACAGGTTGATCACCACGAAGGTGCCCACCACCACGAAGCTCACGAAATAGACCCACGCCCACGAGTGATGCTCCATCGCGGTGTTCATGATCTGGACCCAGTTGTCCAGGGTGGTGAGGTTGAACAGGGTCAGCAGGGATCTGCCCAGGGTTCCCCAGTGAGCCGGATCGTGTTCGTGGAACAGATGGTGTCCCATGATGGCGTAGATATACGCCACGATGCTCATGAGCATGATGACGTGGCCCACGCTGGGGATGGAGCGCACCAGCGCGGCCACGATGAGCCGCAGATCGCGGATTGCCGAAATCAGCCGCACCACCCGCAGCAGGCGGGCCAGGCGGGCGATCATCGCAAACTGGCCGGTGGCCGGCACGAGAGCGAACACGATGATCATGAAGTCGAATATGTTCCAGCCGTCGCGGAAGTAACGCTGCGGCCGGGGCCACAGGGCTAGCATCTTGAGGACGGCCTCAACGATGAACACCCACAAGGCGATGTCGTTGCCCAAGTACAGCAGGTCGCCGTAGAGCCGGCTTATGGTGGACGAAGTTTCCAGTCCCAGGATGATCCCGTTGACGATGATGACGCCGATGATGAAGTATTCAAACCAGGTGGAGTCAACCAGGCGGGCGGAGAAATTGACGAGTCGGTTCATGGCAGTGGACAACCGTATGCGGGGATGCAGGAATCGTATCAGAGGGCGCATCCCATGCGTACCCGTTGCGCCCGGCCAATCCGTGCTAGAATCCCGCCGAACATCCATCCGACCCATCGTCGCTAAACCGGAGGTGCAACGTGAGCAGCGCCAGGATCAATGGAATCGACCTGCACTACCAGAGCTACGGCGAAGGCGACGCCATGGTGTTCGCCCATGGCGCCGGCGGCAACCTGCTCAGCTGGTGGCAGCAGATACCCTTCTTCTCCCAGCGGTATCGCTGTGTCACCTTCGACCATCGCGGCTTCGGCCACTCGTATGACGTGGCGAACGGCCCCGGCGCAAATTCGTTTGTCGATGACCTGCGCGGGTTGCTGGACCACCTGGGCATCGAATCCGCCCACCTGGTGGCCCAGTCCATGGGCGGGCGCACCATGCTGGGCTTTGCCGTTGCCCACCCGCATCGCGTCAAGAGCCTGGTGATGGCCGACACCGTGGGCGGCATGAACGTGCCGGAGGTGCTGGAACAGCAGCGCATCTGGGCCGAAAACCAGGCGGCCAACCCCAGCGCCAACGGCGTAGAGATCGGCTTCCGCGCCGTGTCGCCGCTGTTCGTCCAGCGCAACCCCAACCTGGCCAACCTGTACCTCCAGGTATCGCGCACCAACCCGCCCCGGCACGATCCGCCCGGTGGTATGCCGGTTGGCCCGAGCGCGGCGGATCTGGCTAACCTGAACATCCCCACGCTGTTCTTCGTGGGCGAAGACGATCAACTCTCGCCGCCAGCGGTGATCGAGGCCGGCGCCCGCGCTATCCCCGGCTCCCGCTTGCTCACAGTCCCGGAAGCCGGCCACTCCGTCTATTTCGAGAAACCCGACATCTTCAACTTCGAGGTGTTGCGCTTTATCGAAAGCGCCGTCGCCGCAGCTGCCAAAGAACCCGTCGCCGCCGGCGTTTAGTTTCGGTATGGAGGGGTCGGAGCGCCAGTTGCCCAATGATGCGGACGAAATACGACGATTACTTCGGGAATACGAACGTCTGCCTAAAACCCCGCACGGCTTGGATTTGCAGGAAACTCATCCTGAAGTGTCTCAGGAATGGGTAATGCGGATCATTGAACAACCCTACGATCAATGGGAGGAATTTGTCCTGCATCGCAATGAGGTGAGGACGATCCTGGTTGGGCGTGTTCGAGAATTTAATCAATGGATCAAGGTCGTGTTCATAGGCCGTGTTGGTACTGGCGAATTGCACACTGCTTACCCAGACAGGCAATTGGAAAAGCGATATGGAGGCCGGCCATGGCAGAGTCAACCATGAACCACCAGGAAAGCGAGCCTCTGGTGAAATATTACCCGGAGACGGAGACACTCTACATCACCAACGGCAAGTCGCTTGGCGAGGGCGATAATGTCGCCAAAGACGTGGTGGTTTTCTACGATAAGGAGCATGAGTGCGAAGTGGTTGGGTTGTACATAGAGTGCGCCGAGTTGGTGCTCAAGCCTTTCGTGGATGCGATCCTCGCAAAATACGGCGTGTCCAAGGTTGGAACAAGTGGTTAACTCGCGAGAGGTCGATGTGAACATCGGCGTAGATGTCACGCGGCAGGACGGCATCGCCACCCTGTCCATTGATGGCCGCACCCACCTGAATCTGCTGGGGCCGGCGGTCTTTGAGACGCTGCGCCACCGGGTTGAAGAGTGCGGCACGGACGAGACGGTGCGGGCCATCATCCTGCGCGGGGCCGGCGAGCGGGCCTTTTCCGCCGGCGTTGACCTCCACGAGATGAAGGACCTGACGCCGCTCACCGCCGAAGCGTTCATCCGCAGCCTGCACCGGGCCGCCCGCGTCCTGCTGGATGTGCCGCTGCCCGTGGTGGCGGCGATACAGGGGCCGTGTCTCGGCGGCGCGCTGGAGTTGGCGCTGGCCGCCGACATCCGCATCGCCGCCAGCGACGCCATCATGGGTCTGCCCGAAGTGCGGGTGGGGCTGCCCTCGGTGATTGAAGCCTCACTGCTGCCGCCCACCATCGGTCTGGGCCGAGCGCGGAGGATGCTGCTCACCGGCGAGACCATCGACGCGGCGGAGGCGTTGCGCATCGGCCTGGTTGACGAGGTGGTTGCCCACGAAAAGGTTCACGATGCTGCGATTGACATGGCGCGAGAGTTCCTGGGCATGGCCCGCCCGGTCCTGGCCGCGCAGAAGGACATCGTTGCCAAATGGCTGGAGCTTGGGGAGGCGGAGTCGGCGGAGTACACCATCAAGACCTTCGCCCTGGGGTTCGCCACACCGTACCCGCACGAGGCCATGACCGCCTTTTTGGAAAAGCGGCCGCCGCGGTTTTGATGTCCCTCTCCTACTCAGCCACGTAGGGGCGAATAATTATTCGCCCCTACACCCAACGCACAAACGTCGCTACATCAATCCCAACAACTTGGAATGCCCAATACCTGCCTTTGTCAGCCCATCGGGAAAGAGCGAACATAGGAGGCCCCCAATGACCGAAGGAACCGAACTGTTTCACATCATGCGCACCACCCGGGCCATGCGCCGGCTCAAGCCCGACCCGGTTCCCGATGAGCTGATCCAGCGTATCCTCCAGGCGGGGCAGTGGGCCGCCAACGGCGGGGCCAACCAACGCTGGCGGTTCCTGGTCGTGAAAGACCGGAGCGTCAAGGAGCAGGTGCAGAAGTGGTACCAGAAAGCTTTTGACGAGGTAGTCGGGCCACGCTATCGCAACGCCGAGCCGCCTCCCGGCTCCAGCCCGGGCCGCTATCGCCGCCAACACGACGCCGTGGAGTACCTCACCGAGCACTATCACGAGGCTCCGGTGTGGATCGTGGCCTGCCAGGACAACGGCGAGGAAACGCCCACCCGCTCGGCCGGCGCGTCCATCTACCCCGCCGTGCAGAATATGCTGCTGGCCGCCCGCGCCCTGGGCCTGGGCTCAACCCTCACCAGCCGCCACCTGCGCCACGAGAAGGAGGTCGAGGAGATCCTGGGCCTGCCGCCCGGCGTCCATTCCTATGCCATCCTGCCCATCGGCTACCCCATGGGCAATTTCGGCCCCGTCCGACGCGGCCCGCTGTCCGACGTGGTGTACCTGGACAAATGGGGCGAGCGCTACCTGGACGAATAGCTGATGCGCGCCCACGTCACCGGCAATCGGGCCGTGGGCAGAGGAGGGGAGCCATGCGCCGACCCGTCAGACTCGTTAGCCTGCTGACACTTGTCGCGATATTGCTACTCGCTGGGGTCGCCGCAACCCCGGCAGTACTGACAACGCCCGACCCGCCCGTCGTCGTGGTCACCGGCAACGCCGGCGAGTTGCAGGTGAGCTGGAACCGGGTTCCCGGCGCCCAGCACTACACCATTGGCTACGCCAATCTGGACGACGTGAGCCGGATGACCGCCGCCGGTCGCAACTTGCTGGACGCCTTCTACTACGTAACCATCGAAGCCGCCTACACCAGCCATACCCTCAGCGGCCTGAAGCCGGAGACCGAATATTACGTTCTGATTGGCGCGCAAACCCTACGGTTCGGCGCCACGGACTTGGTGTGGGGGACTTGGGCCAGCCCGGTTACAACCGCAGGGCAGCACGGCGCGGGTTTCTGCCCGATTACCGGACTGCCGCTACCAGAAGGAGGGTACCTGAGTGTAGGCGAAACCAAGGTGTGGAGCGACGCGACTTTCAAACTAGACAGTGCGATGCTACTGTCCAGCCTGTCGCTTAGCGGAAATACCTACGTCCCCCGCTCCGGGGACAAATTCCTGCGGTTGTGCAGCACGTTGAACAATCGAACCGGCGCAAACGAGTACTTCTCTCCCGGTTTGGATAATAATTTATCAACCGACGCCGGCATCGGTTTCGCCAATATCCTCGGCTATGGTTGGTTGGACGCTTCGCCAGTACCACATGGGCAAACCTCCTCCGCTTGCGATGTCTGGACTATCCCAGCTTCAGCCACGACGGCCGTTTACGCCATATACGATGCGAATAGCGACAACAACGCGGTCCTGTTCCGCATCGACCTCGCATCGTTGGCGACCACCAGTTCGACGTCATCCGGCGCAAATTCTTCCGCCACTGCCACCGCAATTAGCCAGCGCCATATCAATGAAAAGCAGTATATGCTGCAACTCATCAACGAGGAGAGGGTGAAGGCCGGCGTCGGAACGGTCACTCTGGGCGACAACATCGCCGCCCAATTGCATGCAAAAAATGCCCGGGAAAACTGCTTTATGTCACATTGGGGCTTGGACGGCCTCAAACCCTACATGCGCTACAGCCTCGCCGGGGGTTTTCAGTCCAACGGGGAAAACGGCAGCGGTCTGAGCTACTGCGTCACCACGGCGGATGGGTATGCCTCCAACCAAAGCATCCAGGAAGAAATTCGCGAGACGATGGCCGGATGGATGAACAGCGCTGGCCACCGCCGTAACTTGCTCGACCCCCATCACCGCAAGGTCAACATCGGCCTCGCCTGGGACCGGTACAACACCTCGATGGTCCAGCAGTTCGAGGGCGACTACATCGCTTATACACGGTTGCCCACCATCGCCAACGGGGTCTTGTCCTTTTCCGGGAGTACCAAAAACGGGGCTCAACTCAGCGATAACCTGGGCCAGTCAATCCTCTACGATCCGCCTCCGCATGGACTGACCAGAGGACAGGTGGCTCGAACCTATTGCTCTGACAACGGGTTAACGGTGGCCGCCCTTCGAACGCCGCTCCCCAGCGGCTACCGATACCCTACTCATGAATTTTCCGCCACGTACAGCCCCTGTCCCAGTCCCTACGATGTGCCGGCGAACACTCCGGCGCCTCGTTCGGTTGCAGAGGCGCATCAAACTTGGCGGGATGCCTATGACGCCAGCCAGTCACGTGTCCCACAAGCCATTACGGTACCGTGGATCACGGCTTCTCAGTGGTCGTCCAGCGGCGCGAGTTTTTCGGTCCAGGCCGACATCTCCTCGGTCCTTGCCCGGCATGGACCCGGCGTCTATTCGGTCATGCTGTGGGGAGAGATCGACGGTACTGCCACAGTCATCTCCCACTTCTCAATCTTCCATGAAGTGACGCCGCCAGCGACATACAACGTCGCAAACGTATGATCGCCGCCCAGCCGTAAATGGAGCGACGCTGATAACCGCCAGACGGTCTAGCCGCCCGAAAGTTTTATTCTTCCGATATCAGGCCGGCAGCCAGCAGCGCGTCGCCGGAGATGGCGTGGCTGGCGGTCCAGCCGCGGTCCGGGCGGCCGGCCGTGCCCCGGGTCCACACCACCAGTACGCCCGTTTCCTCGTCGGTCTCCGCGGCGACGGTGGCGCGTTCGATCTGGGTTCTGGACACCATCCCCCACTCCTCGGTGGAGAACATGAGCCGTTGGTTGCTGGTGGGCGCTGGTTCGGGCATTGGATGGTGTCTCCGGCATGAAATGCGGATCAATGTTGACCGGCCAACTATATCACAGGACACGCTGGCAGTCGGCTGCCGTCGGGTACGGATCAGGGCAATCGCGTCATAGTCTATACACTCGTCGCTCCGGCGAAAGCCGGAATGACGGGGATGATGTGATTGCCATCGGGTACGAATGAGGTTGACGCGCCTCTCGGAAGGACTGCATACTCGCTCCCGCCAGCCAACTCGGCTTGAGAACCGTGCCACTGAAGCGGAGGTGAACCATGGCGGGACCATGTACCGGCCTGACCGTCCTGGATTTCTCATTGGGTATGCCAGGCGCTCTCTGCACCCTGGTAATGGCCGACTACGGGGCCGACGTCATCAAGGTTGAACCCCCCGGCGGAGACCCTTTCCGCTTCCAGCCAGCCTGGATTTCGTGGAACCGGGGGAAGAAAGGCATTGTGCTTGACCTCGGAACCGCCGAAGGCCGCGAGCAGGCCATCCAACTGGCCGCCGGCGCCGATGTTCTCGTGGAGTCCTTCCGTCCGGGAGACATGGCCGACTGGGGCCTGTCGTATGACGACCTGTCGCAGCTTTACCCGGGGCTGATCTACTGCTCCGTCACGGGTTTCGGGCAAAAGGGGCCGCTCCGCCGGGCGAAGGGCTACGAGGGCGTCGTTGCGGCGAAGGCCGGCCGGATGCTCAACCTGGAGGGGCAGCCCAACCGGGACGGCCCGGTGTATTCGGCGGTGCACACCGGCAGCTGGCACGCCAGCCAGGCCGCAGTGCGTGGCATCCTGGGCGCCCTCCGGGTGCGCGACCGGTGCGGCCGGGGGCAATGGGTTCAGACCAGCATCGTCCAGACCCTGGCTTCGCCCCACGACAACAACGTCGGCGACGGTGGACTGGTGAATATGCAGCTCCGCCGCCGGGACCCGGATCGGTTCCCCCTGAGGCCCCGCGGCCGCGGCCTCTCCTCCATAGGATACGTCCCCGTGCGGACCAACGACGGAACCTGGCTCCAACACGCTAATCAGCGGGTCCCGCACATCCAGGGGCATCTCAAGGCCATCGGCCTGGGGCATCTGCTGGAGGATGAGCGGTTTGCCAGGGTTCCCGCCCTGAACTTTGAGAACCAGGAACTCCTGCGTCGGGAGATACTGGAGCAGCAGTTGGAGAAAACCGCCGACGAATGGATGGAGATATATCTCCAGGACGGCAACATCGCCGCCGAACCCTATCGCACCAGCGTCCAAGCCATGGATCATCCCGCCGTGGTCTCCAACGGCACCGTCGTAACCATCGATGATCCTCGCGTTGGTCCGATGCGCACCCTTTCTCCCCTCGTGGATTTGAAGGAAACTCCGGGCGAGCCCAGTGGCCCGGCCCCCGATGTGGGCCAGCACAACGCCGAGGTGTTGGGACGCCTGGGCCAGCAAACTGCGGCATCAAGCAACGGCTCGCCGGCGGCGAACGGCGCTGATGCGCCGGCCCACCCGTTGTCCGGTATCACCGTCCTGGACTTGGCGACAATCCAGGCCGGGCCCTACGGCGCCGCCCTTTTGGCGGACCTGGGGGCGCGGGTCATCAAGGTCGATGCTACCGACCGCCGCTTGGATGAGGGACGGCGTTCCACCGCGCAGGCCATGGCCGACGCCCGGACCTACGCCGGCAAGGAAGGCATTCAAATCGACCTGCAAACCCCCGAAGGCAAGGAGATTATCCACAAGCTCATTGCCCAGGCCGATGTTCTTGCGCATAACTTCCGCCTCGGCGTTCCCGAGCGTCTCCAGGTCGATTGGGAGACCTGCCGGAAGATCAATCCCCGCATGATCCACGTCTGGATGGGCACCTACGGCGAACACGGGGAGCACGCCCGCCGGCCGGGCGCGCACCCCATTCCCGGCGCCATCATGGGCGGAGCCATGCGGCAGATGGGCCGGGGTATGCCCCCGCCGCCGGAGCAAGACCTGGACATTGGGGAGGCGGTTGAGGCGACCCGCTGGATCATGAAATCCAACTGGGGGCCGGACCAGAACACGTCCCCGGTCGTGGCCACGGCCGTCCTTCTGGGCCTGCGGGCGCGAGAAGTAACCGGCCAGGGCCAGCCCGTCCACGTCACCATGCTCAACGCCAACGCCTGGACCAACGCTGACGAGTATTTCGACCACGCCAACCGCCCGCCAATCGCCAGGCCCGACGCGGAGATACACGGCCTTCATGCCCTGTACCGTCTGTATCGCTGCCGGGAAGGTTGGGTGTTCCTGGGTTGTTTGTTCCCGGACGAGTGGGAATCATTCTGCCGTACCGTGCAACGGGAAGACCTGCCAGCCGACCCCCGCTTTTCCACTCCGGAAGCGCGGCAGGCCAACGATGAAGCCCTGGTCGCCGAGCTCTCGGCAATCTTCGCCGGGCGCACCGCTGCCGAATGGGAAGAGTTGCTGATCGGGGCGGACGTTGGCTGTGTCCAGGCCGACGAAGCCCTGGAGGGAGATTTTTACGCCGACCATCCCCACGCCCGGGCGAATGACCTTAGCATCGAGGTGGAGCATCCCCATGTCGGAAAATACCGCCGTTACGGTGGGTTGGTCGAATTCTCCCTTACTCCGGGCATCTACCGAACCTCCATCCAAATTGGGCAACACACCAGGCCCCTGCTCCGGGAGCTCGGTTACGACGACGGACAAATCGGCGACTTTGGGGCGCGGGGTATCGTCCAATGGGCCGACCCCGAGGTGGGCGGCGAGCCGTAAGGGAGGCCATACTTGGCAATACTGGTCAGTTTCGATATAGATGGCACGCTGGAAGCCGGCGACCCACCGGGGCCAATCACCATGAGCATGGTCCGCAAGGCCCAGGCCCACGGGTGCATCATCGGCAGCTCGTCCGACCGTCCGCTGCCGGTACAGCAAGCCATCTGGGACCGATACAGAATCGAGGTGAGTTTTATCTCACACAAGCAAGGACTCGTGGACGTGAAGTCTCGTTTTCCCGCCGAGGAGCATTACCATATCGGCGATACGGAGATGGACCAGCAGTTCGCCCTGGCCGCCGGGTTCCGTTTCGTGTGGATGGATGAGGGACACGCCGAGCCGTGGATCAACGGAAGGTGAACCTGGATTAAACGCGCTTTTCGCGTGCTGTCGCATTGAATATAATCCGCGTAGAGTTGTGCCGGTAACGGCAACGCGCGGCGCGCAAGATTCCTCCGGAGGGACAAACCATGTCAACGATCCCAGGGCTGGAGAGACCCGCCCCGGTTCCCAACGATCTGACCAGGCCCTTCTGGGACGCCTGCAACGAGCGGCGGTTGGTCCTGCAGAACTGCACCGCCTGCACGCGACTGCAATATCCGCCCACTCAACGGTGCGACGCATGTGGGTTGGGCGACAATTTCGAGTGGAAAGAGGTTGAAGGCAAGGGACACATCGACGTGTACATGGTGATACGCGACTCCCGCATCAGGGGGTTCCGGTCGGCGCAACCCATCAACTTTGCGGTGATTACCCTGGACGAGGACCCGGGCATAAACTTCCTGTCCAACCTGCCGGGCACCCCGCCGGGTGAGGTCCCCGTGGGCGCGCCGGTGGAACTGATATTTGAAGAAACGAGCAACGGCCAGTTGGTCCACGAGTGGCGCGTGGTCACCTAGGTCGTGTTGGCACTTTACCCGTCATTCCCGCGAAAGCGGGAATCCAGAATCGCCTACTGTCGCAGAATGATTAGGACATGAAAACGCCTGGATTCCTGCTTTCGCAGGAATGACGAGATAATTTGACGATACGCTCTGAGAGGATATGGTCAACAGTGCAGAACGCATAAGGGGGGGCTGATATGGTTAGCGACCGAGGTTGGATGAGAGATCGGGAAGGCTTGGGACTCTGGGAGCACCGGGGCCAGGTCGCCATCGTAGGCTGGGGACAATCCCACATCGACCGCCGCTGGGACGGCGTCACCATGGACCGGAGCTGCGGCGGCTTGAGCAAGGAGGCCTGCCTGAAGGCAATCGCCGACGCGGGCCTGTTGCTGGACGACATCGACGGGCTGATTACCAGCGCCGAAACCCGCGCCGAGCAGACCTGGGCGCCCCGTCCCTATTTCGACCCGCCCTATGACACCGAAGACGGCCTGACCTATGCTTCGGCGGATTGGATACAGCGGGAGCTGGGGCTGAAGAACGTAAAGTATCTCAAGTCCGACGCGCCCTACATCGGCCCGATGATGGGCCTGGCCGCCCAGGCGGTTGGCGACGGGTTGTGCGAGACCGCCCTGGTTTGGTATCCCATGGTCAACCTTGCCGGCCGGTACGGGCACAACAACCCGGCGAACAACAGCGAGGAGGCTCCCGGTCCCAGCGCCTTCACCCTGCCGTGGGGTTACCAGAGCGGCGCGATGTTCAACAATCTGGTGATCTTCCAGCAGTACTGCAAGAAATACGGCAAGTCCCACGACGGCCTGGCCGACCTCTGTTTGAACCTGCGCCGCAACGGCCTGATGACTCCCTGGAGCTACTACGCTCTGCACGAGCCGTATCAGCTCACCCGCGAGGACTACCTGAACGGGCGCGTGATTGAGGAACCGCTGGTGATCTATGACTGCGACCGGCCGGTCAATACCTGCGCCGCCTTCATTTTCACCACCGCAGAGCGCGCCAAAGACCTGCGGCAAAAGCCGATCTATGTCCTGAACCACGCCCAGACCGGCGGCCGGGGCCGGAGTTCCATGTCCACGCTGGAGGAGCACCAGGCGGCGGTCGCCAGCTTGGCGCGCCGGATGTGGGAGGGTTCCGGCCTGGGTCCCGACGATGTTGACATCTTCAACCCTTACGACGGCTACCTCACCTTCACCCAGCAATTCCTGGAGGGTTTCCAGTGGCACGGCGTGAAGTTGGGCGAAGCCCACGACTTCTATGCCGACGACATCAGGGTTGAAGGGCCGCATCCTTTCATGTCCAGCGGCGGCAACAACGGGACCGGGCGGACGCGAGCCTGCCTCTTCTCCGACAGCCTCGAACAACTCCGGGGGACGGCCGGAGCGCGGCAGGTGACAGTGCGGGCCGATACTGCCCTCGCCGGCTGCAATACCCCCGACAGCAACGGCTTCATAATGCTCAGCAAGCATCCGAGCTAGGTAACGTTGCCATATAGGCGATTTCAATCCGTAGGGGCGAATAATCATTCGCCCCTACAGGCACCGGAGAGGTAACTTTCCGTTCCCGATGATGTAGGGGCAGGTTTGAAACCTGCCCCTACCGAAATGTGAAACCACCTAAACTGCAACGCTAACCGCCGAATCCAAGCAGCTGAATGTCCGCCCCAACCCCTTTAGCCTGGGCCAGCACTTTGAAGTCGCCATACTCGTCCGGGTCAACCAGGGTCATCATAGCGATGCGGCTCAGTTCCGTCCTGGCGGCGGATCTACCCTGCGGCTGCACAGCATCCAGGAGCGGATAGAAACCCAGGTTCGTCAGAAACCGGCTCTGCAGGGCGTAGCCCACGGCGGCCAGTCCGTGCCCCTTGCCCGCCCGCATGAGAGAGGTGAAGTCCACCAGGCAGGTGATGTCCTGTTGCCCGACGTGCTGGTACGGGTCCCCGCTGGCCAGGTGCCGGCGGTAACACATCAGCGTCCCCTGGGCGTTCCGGGGCGAGTAGAGGTCAGTGGCCAGTTCACCGTAGTCGATGGTGAGAACAAACCCCCGCTCCAGGGTTATGGAAAGTTGGCTCATCCAGTCCTCCATAGCCAGGTTCACCTCGCCCCTATACCCTTCCGGCAAGGATAATCCCAGGCCGGTCAGCCTCTTATCGATGCCAGGCGTGGATGGCTCATCCAGGACTTCCGTGAGATTTCCGCCGGACAACGCGACGAATATTTCCTTGACCCTTCCGTCCTGGATGACGAAACGGTGAACGGGGAAGTTGTCGATCAGCTCGTTGCACAGGACGCAGCCGACGACGTTTCGGAACGCTCGAATTCCCGCGGTCTTAACCCGGTGGATCCCCGATGGAGCGTCCTGGCGGCTTCCCGGCTGGTAGTCCGCGGCGACGTAGCAAAGCGCCTGAGCGAATCGGGGCGCGGTACGGCGGCAGGCATCCACGATGGCCTGGGCCAGGACTCCGTCGCCGGAACCCATCTCGATCACATGGAAAACAGCCGGGTTTCCCAGAAGGCGCCACATCTGCTCCAGCTGTCGCGCGATCAGGGCGCCGAAGACCGGATGACTGGTGGCTGAGGTGCCGAAGTGCGCGCTGATCCGGTTGCCTCGGGCCGAATAGAAGCCGCCCCGGGGAGAATACAGGCCGGCTTCCATGAACCGGGCGAACGTAATTCGCCCATCCTTCTGGATCAGATCCCTGATCTCCGCATCAACCGCCGAGCGTAGCGTCATCTCTCAGCGCCTCCTTGCCACAGACGGTACCGTTGCAATCTGGGTGTATCCGTTTGTAGGGGCGAATGATTATTCGCCCCTACCCGCGCTCACTGTGGCATCGTCACGGATTAACCACCTAAAACGCAACGCTGCCGCAACAGGCGAAGCACGGGGCCGGGTCTTCTTCTCCGCGTGTATAATCTCAACCAATCCGCTCCGTTTTCGTAGGAGGTACTGGTCATGGGCATTCAGATCAAGCGCGTTGGACACGTTGGCATTCTGGTTTCCGATTTTGAACGGTCTTTCGAGTTTTACACCAAGGTGCTGGGCTGCAAGGTCACTTCCCGGCGCCGCCGACCCGACGGGGCCGAGACGGCCTTCCTGCGGTTTGACGAGACCCACCATGATTTCGTCATCGCTTCCGCTCCCGAAGGCGTGGACGTTTCGGAGAACGTTCCCGGCTCCGCCCGCCTGGTGCAGCAGGTTGCCTTCGAAGTGGAAAACCGCGACGAATTCATGCGGGCACTAGCCCACATCCACACCCACGGCGCCGAGATTGTCAGCGGGCCGTTGACCCACGGCATTGAAGCCGGCGGGAACCTGGAAGGCAGCGGCAGCCGCTCCTTCTACTTCCTGGACCCGGACGGCAACCGGCTGGAGATCTTCTGCGACGGCATGAAGGTTCCCAACGGGGAGCAGTTCCCCCGGGCGGAATACGCCGACGCCATCAAGGATTTCATGGAGAAGCAGGCCGCCAAGGCGGCGGAACTCTCTGCCGACTGAACGACGCCATCCCCAGAGGACGTCAAATTGTTCCCGTCATTCCGGACTTGATCCGGAATCCAGAGCTTTATGAAAGTGGCGACATTGCTGGCCACTAACGATTTCTGGATTCCGGCTTTCGCCGGAATGACGGTGAAATGTCAATATGCCCTAGCCTTGGCGAACGAACTTGTCGATGCCGGTGCCGTCGCTGAGGCCGACGTAGATGTCGCCTCGGGAGTCCACCCAACTGCCATGGCCGGGACCTCGGCAATCGAAGCGGGACAGCACGTTCCCGGAGGTGTCCACCACGCTGACCCTTGCCGAAGAGTCGTTGACGCTGCCCTCGCTGATCACCAGGTTCCCCTCGCTGTCCACGGAAATGTCCATGGGCCGCTGGATGTCGTCCCAGATGGCGATGAACTCGCCGTCCAGGTTGAACAGCTGCATCCGGTGGTTTTCCCGGTCGCAGAGGAAGATCGTGTCATTGTGGATCAGCAGGCTGTGGGGAAGGTGGAAGTGCCCAGGCTCGCTCTTCCCCGGCTGTCCCCAGGACTGCTTGAGCTGGCCGTCCCAGCTGAACCGGTGGACGCGGGCGTTGCGGTAGCCGTCGGCCACGTACAGGTCGCCCGAGGGTGACGGCACCAGTTCGGTGGGGTAGTTGAACGGGCCGGCAGCCCGGGGGCAAAGGTCGCCCGGATTTTCGCAGCCGGTATCCGAATGGACGCCGTGGCGCCCCAGCATTTGGACCGGCTTGCCGTCAATGGTGTACACCAGGCATACCGAGTTGTCCCGGTCGGTCAGGTACACCGTGTCTTCCTCGTCGATGTAGATGCCGTGGGCGAAGGAGAAGGCGCCGTTCCCCCAGCTGTCCAGCAGGTTGCCGTCCCGGTCGAAGATGAGGATGGGCGGGTCCTTGCGCTGAAAGGCGAACACTCGGTCCTGGGAGTCGGTGGCGATGGCGCTGACCATGGCGAAGGTGTCGCCCCCGGGCAGCTTGGCCCAGTTCTCCACCACTTCATAAGTGTACCTGCCGCTTCCTACCGTAGTCATTTTTCTGGCCTCCTTATCGTTTGGATAGGATCTCATTGGTTGACGCCGCTATTGTAACGCCGGCAGCCCGCTCGGCGCAGGACAATGCCGAAAGCGCTCTGGTATTCTCAAAGGCGGATTACACTAGGAGGGATACCCCATGCCGGAAGCCAGGTTGACCGTCGGCAACGTCGAAATCATGTCCCTGAACGATCAGGAGGCCACGCTGCCCCTCAGCGATGTCTTTCCCGAAGTTCCCGCCGCGGCGTGGATCCCCTACCAGGAGCGCTATCCCGGCGGCTTCCGTGGCGACAACCACCTGCTGGCCCACTTCGAATGCTACCTCATCCGCTCCCGGGGCCGGACCATCCTGGTGGACACCGGGCTGGGCGGCGCGGCCACCAATCCCAACTCCATCGAGGCCATGGTCGGTGGCGCCGAAGGCCGGCTCCTGCGGGAACTGGAAGCGGCCGGCGTCAGCCCCGCCGACATCGACACAGTATTCTTCAGCCACCTGCACTTCGACCATGTCGGCTGGAACCTCACCCACGAACCGGGCGCCCCGGCCCGCGCCACCTTCCCCAACGCCCGCTACGTAGCGCACCGCGCCGATTGGGAGGTATTCCAACGCCCGGAGGTCATGGAACTCTTCCCGCCCCACTGGGACCAGACCCTTGGCCCCCTCCAGGACCTGGGCGCGCTGGATCTGCTGGACGGCGAGCGCGCGCTGACCGACGAAATCACCGCCATCCACACCCCCGGCCATACCCCGGGGTCCATGAGCCTGGCCATCGTATCCGGTGGACAGCGGGCGTACATCCTCGGCGACGTTTTCCATGGCCCGGCCCAGGTCACCGAAACTTCCTGGAAGTTCAGCTTTGACATGGACGCCGACCAGGGAGCGGCCACACGCGCTGCCATCATCGAGCGCGCCGAGTCCGAGGACGCTATCATGGCCATCTGTCACCACGGCGGCTTCGGCCGCGTAGTCCGGGCCGAGGGCCGCCGCTACTGGCAGCTGGTTTCTTAGGGGAGGTGTGGTATCAAGACGGCAATCATAATCGTTGCAATTTTGACCCTGTGCGCAGCGGGCGCGGTGGCCCTGCCTGCGGAACGCGCTTACGCCCGCGGTCCGGACTGTCCGTCCAGTTGGCCGGCCGAACCGGGGGAGCGGTTCTTCTCCGACTCGGAAGGCGTGGAGTGGTTCGTCATACGGAGGGCGGACAGCAATGGCTATGAGACGGTACGGGCGTACCGGGCCGATGACCGTTACACCATGGGCTACGTTCCGGGTTCCCCCGATGAGACGTGTTATCTATTGGTGCGCCAACCCGGGAGCGCGGAGGACCTTCCCGAGTCCAGGCAGCTTCGGTTTCGCGCCGAACGAGAGACCGAACGGGACGAAACCGACACTGCAGCCGCGACGACCAAGTTCCGCCAGTTCTATGACCGCTTGATCCCGGTGGGTCCTCACGGCCCCAACCCCGACCCCGTTTGGGGCGACCTGTTCCCCATTTTTTCCGACGCTGAGCGGTCGTGCATCACCGCTCAGCTTGGCGAGGAAGGGTACGCCACCGCTTCGGGGAGCTCCGTCTTCTACGACGGTGACGGTGAACCCCGGCTGCAGGACGTCATCATATTGGGCTGCCTGTCCGAGGACACCGCCGGAGCCTTGGTCTTTGCCATGACTTTCGCCCAGATCGTCCGCCAGATGGAGGCAAGCGGAGAGGAGAACGCCTGCGTTCAGGAACTGCTGGAAGCCGCCGTCGCGGCCCTGTCCAACCCTTCCCCAACTGAACAGGAAAGCCTGGCGGTCGTCGCGTTCTTCTTCGGATTAGTCGACTGTGGGCTGGAAGCGGCGAATCCCCCACCCGGCGTACCAAGAGGTTAAGACCATGAGCAATCGGGTCAGAACCGGGTCTATCTTCGTGTTGCTGGCGGTCATAATTGCCGCCCTGGCAACGGTCACGCTGTCCTTCCTTCCCAACGCGCACGGGCCAAACGTCACCGCCACCTCCAACGCTGGGGGCATCCCGGACGCCTACGAACCTGTCGCTGAACGGGTCTTCGCGCATCCTGAAGGCATCCATGAAGCAGCCGATCTGCCGCCGATTGACAAAGACCCCCCCGACTATCCCAACTTGGATTCCAACCTGAATCGATTAGCGGAGACGGCAGCAGCCGTTCGGAGATCCGCGAGCGCAGATGGCAACGGATCGGGCGAGACCGCGGAGCCCGTGCTGGTGACCTTCTACATTGAACCTGACCATGTCGCCGACGTGCATCAGTACCTGACGGAAAACGGCGTCTTCGTCCGCCACGCGGGGGAGGACTACATTGAGGCCCACGTTCCCCCGGGACTGCTGGGGGCTGCATCGGAGCGGCCCGGCGTCCTTCGCGTCGATACCGTCATACTGCCCCGGCCGGCCCAAACCCGCGAGAACGTCGCCAGTCAGGGCGTTGGCTTGCACGGGGCCGAAGCCTGGCACGACGCCGGCTACCGGGGCAACAGCGTTCGGGTCGGCATCATCGACAGCGGCTTTGAGGGTTTCAGCTATTTGCAAGGAAGCGAATTGCCCAGCAATGTGACTGCTCGGTGCTATTTTGAAGGTCCACGAGTGCCTTCCTCTCACCTCCAGCACTGCGAAGTGGATTCCCACCATGGCACGGCGGTCGCCGAGACGTTGATCGATGTCGCGCCAGCAACGGATCTCTACATCGCCAACCCGTACACCCTGGGCGATTTGCGTGACGCTGTTGACTGGATGGCGGCGCAGGAGGTGAGGGTCATCAACCATTCGCTGGGGCGCCCGCCGGACGGCCCCGGCGACGGCACGTCACCGTTCAGCAACAGTCCCCTGCGAGCCATCGACGCTGCGGTCAAGGCCGACATCGCGTGGATCAACGCCGCCGGCAACGAGGGATTGAGAGTTTGGTACGGAACCTTCTCCGACCCAGACAATAGAGGTGTGCATGAATTCACGCCCCGAGACAACGGTAATCACTTCATCGTTCAGGAAGGCGATGAAGTAGCGGTTTTCATGCGTTGGGACGACAGCTGGGGCGGCGCTGATTGTGACCTGGACTTGGAGTTATACAGCAACGAACGAGACGCCGACGGAAAATACCCGCTGGTTTCGGCGGACCACAGATTCCAGGATGGCAGCGAAGGCAGCATATCCCGCGCCGCTGTGGGGTTCAGCGGTGTGGTAACAGCGGCTGACGCGGGCGTGTACTTCCTGGTGATACGCAAGCATACCTGTGTGGAAGAACCGGCGTGGATACAATTGATTGCATGGATTGGCGGTCCATTGCAGTACCGTTCGCCGGCGTTCCACATGGGCAACCCGCAGGAGAGTCAGAACCGAGGTATGCTGGCGGTGGGGGCAACCCACTACGCGAATACCCGGGTTATCGCGCCCTACAGCTCCCGGGGCCCGACCCTTGACGGCCGAACCAAACCGGACGTCACGGGCGTCGCCTGCGGACGTTCAACGGTCATATCGGCGGTTTCTCTCAGTGACGGGACACAATGCTGGTTCCCCGGAACCAGCCAGTCCGCGCCCCACGTAGCGGGTCTGGCCGCGCTGGTGCAGCAGAGATTTCCCGACTACACGCCGACCCAGTTAACCAGTTACCTGCGGCGCAGTGCCTCCGAGCGCGGCAGCGTCGGGGCAGACAATATCTGGGGCCACGGGTTGGCGACACTGCCCGATCCATCTGCGGCTGATTTCCCACTGCGTCCGCCGACTAACGTGATGGCGACCTCCAACGCGGCGGGTAAGCTGACGCTCACTTGGGAAGGCGGTGAAAACGCTGACTTCTTCCTCCTCTTGGCGGTGAACATGACCAACGCTGCCCAGGGTGGCCCATTCCCGTATGACCGGTCAAGGGTCAACGACCCCAAGGTCCATATGGGCAACGTCACTGCGTTGAGCCCGGGAGCGCCGTACCTGGGTATCGTGGTCGCGGTGAAGGTAACGGGCACGGATCTCCAGACGTTGCACGGGACAGCCGGACAAGTGACTGTCCAATAATGCCACGAATTCGGGTATATCACATCGTCCCGCGAACCGATTGGCGTCGCTCAGCCTTCGGGGTAAATCAATGACCAACGTTACCGCCTGGCGGACCAGGATGTCCCACGCCCTGCCCTTCTACTACGGCTGGGTGATCGTGGGGAACGGGGTGGCGGTGAGCCTGTCCACCCGGACCGTCATGGCGGTGGCGCTCCTTTCCGTGTTCGTCGTTCCCATGACCCAATCCATGGGCTGGTCGGTGGGGATGTTCTCCGGGGCGGTCAGCCTGGGCGGGCTGGTCGCAGTCTTCGTTTCCCCCATCGTGGGCAGATGGCTGGACAAGTATGGGGCGGGTGTCATCCTGGGGGCAGGTTCATTAGCCACCGGGGCGGTGGCCATCGGGTTGGCCTTCGTGACCCATCCGCTGGCCTTCTATTTCCTGTACGTTCCGGGGCGGATGATCTTCTCCGGGCCGTTGGAGATGGGACTGCCCACGGCCATCAGCAACTGGTTCATCCGGCGGCGTCCCATGGGGCTGGCCGCGGACGCCATCGGCAAGGGTGCGGGCCTGGCCATCGTCCCCTGGGCGATGCAGCTGATCATCACCGAATACGACTGGCGGACGGCGTGGTTCACCCTGGGGATTCTGACCTTCGCGCTGGGGGTTGTTCCGTCGCTGTTGCTGGTGGCGCGTCGGCCCGAGGATATGGGACTGGAACCCGACCCGGCGCCGGCGCGGGAAGCCTCAGCCAACCGGGATGCCCAGGCTGCCCAAGGTTCCGGCAACTCGGGCGGCTTCTCCGAGATCGACTTCACGGTGGGGCAGGCGCTGCGGACGCGGGCCTTCTGGATCCTGGCGATCTTTTCCGGCGCCAGCATGATGGTCCAGGCGGGGGTGAGCCTGCACCAGGTCTCCCACTACATCAACCAGGGCATTGACCCGCGTTTCGCCGCCATCAGCGCGAGCACATTCGCCCTGGCCCAGATGCCGGCGACCCTCTTCTGGGCGGCCCTCGCGCGGCGTATGCCCATCAGGTTCCTGATGATGGCAGCGTCGTGCGTCGTGGCGCTGGCCGCAGCCGGCACGGTGGTAAGTGACTGGCTGCTGCCGGAGATAATCTCGGCAGCGGGGATCGGGTTCGGCGTGGGCGGCCTGCACCTGCTGATCCGCCTGGTGTGGGCCGACTACTACGGGCGGCAGAACCTCGGCACAATCCGGGGACTGACCATGTCGGCGCAGGTGGGCGGCCAGGCCCTGGGGCCGGTAATCGCCGGGTTCATGTTCGACTACTTCGACAGCTACCGGATCCCGTTCACCTTTTTCGCCGTGGCAGTGTTCCTGGCGGGCATCATGGCGCTGGCGGCGACACCGCCACGGGCGCCGGGGCCGGCGGCTAGGTAGGGGCTGAGGGCCATTACAGTTCTACCTCACGCGGATATTCGGGTTCCCGTGTCAAATCAATGTCGTCGATGTGGCAAGCGGCCAAAAATTCTTTGAAATTGAGGGAGCGGTAATACTCGCGTATGCGCTCCCGTTCCTCGTCGGTAAGCGGTTCGGTTGGGTTGGCAGGGATTGAGTCGGAGCTCGGATCCATGGCGCGTGCAGCGGGAATGGGGTTTTGGACAGCCATTTTGGAACCTGCCTTCATGCTTTGCAACGAACTACGGTAGCCCCGCCGTCTCAGTAATGGCTGGGAGCCATTATGCCAGGGCGACGGGGCGCGGGTGGGCGGAATTCCTGAAAAGTCCGTGGCAGATCAGACAGCTATACTGTCGCTTAGTACGTTGACCGCTCTGGCGTTCACGTCTTGCGAATAGCCTAAACCGAAGCCAGGGTGAAACCCGCATTGGCGTTCGGTAGAATTGGCGGTGGATGAGTTGTACGGTGAGCGAAATCGGAGTGGGGGTTGCAGTTGGGTACGGCGGGGATGAGGCCACTGCTGGAGCGGTGGCAAATGGATGAGGCTGAGGTACGACGACGGATGTACCGGTCGCCGACGCCACGAGAGCGGGAAAGGTGGCACGTCCGCCTGTGGCGGATGGCTGCTGGGCCAGGGATGGACAGCGGCGGCGGTAGGTCGGGCGTTGGATCGGGATGCCCACACCATAGGCCAATGGGTCACGATGTTTGCAGAGGGCGGTCCCAAGGCGCTGTCATTTGAGCAGTCGGGAGCAACTGTCCCTGCTGTCAAGAGGACAGGGCCGGGAATGTCGAGCTCATGTCGTCCCAGGGTGAGCGATGCTTGAGGATGGCGTTGAGAATGACGAGCAGTTTGCGCATGCAAGCGACCAATGCCACCTTTTTCGGTTTACCGGCCGCCAGCAGCTTCTGGTAGAAACCGCGGATGACGGGGTTGTGGCGGCTACCCACCAACGCTGCCATGTAAAGGACGGCCCGTACCCGGGAGCGCCCGCCCCAGACGGTGCGTTTGCCCCGCAGGGTGCCACTGTCCCGGTTGAAGGGAGCCACGCCCACAAGGGCGGCGATCTGCCGGCGGTCCAGCGTTCCCAACTCCGGCAGGTAAGCCAGCAGGGTTAGGGAGAGCTGGTCCCCCACACCGGGGACGGTGCGCAGGAGATCATCCTTCTCCCGCCACACGGGACTTCGGCGGAGGGTCTGCCTCAGCCCTGCGTCCAAGTCTGCCAACTCCTGTTCCAGCCATGCGATGTGGGCCTCGATACGGGGACGGACCGCACTGATGGCGGTACCTAACCGGTTCTTCTCCGAGACCAGTATAGTCATGACCTGTTGCCGACGGGCCGCCAGGGAGTTGAGGACCTGGGTTTCAGCGTCTTTGAGAGGTCGTACGGAGGGACGGACGGCGTCGGCAAAGTGCGCCAGGACCGCCGCGTCCAGGGCGTCGGTCTTGGCCAGCACGCCCGTGGCCCTGCCGAAATCTCGCACCTGGCGAGGGTTGACCACCACCACCGGCAGCGCCGCAGCGGCCAAGGCGGCCACCAAGGACAGTTCCAGCCCGCCCGTGCTCTCCATCAGCACCAGGGCGGGACCCAGGTCCACCATCTGGGAGACCAATTCTTGGACGCCGCTATCGTCGTAGGACACGACCCATCTCTGTCCCGTAGGCCGGACGGCGACGTCCACCTGAGCCTTAGAGACATCGATGCCTACGAATTTCAGTTCTTGTTCCATCTGTGCCTCCGGTGTGAGCGTTGGCCCGTCCTTGCACGATGCGGGCTCGATTGGCCCAGGCAACTGTTCGGGCTCTCATCTCGTGTGGGGTGCGGCGACCCTTGCTCCCGATCGGTCTGCTATGACCTGGTTCCCATCGGTCTACCGCGCCCCGGTCCGATTGCCGAAGTGATTCTTACACTCCAAAACCAAGATACAAGGTTCCCCCCCGCGTTGAGCGGGGAGCAGCAGGCCGAGTTGAAGGCGGCGGTGCGGGAAGCGCCCAGCCAGGCGGGCATCGAGCTATCCAACTGGAATTGGAGGGCGGTACGCCGGTTTGTGGAGGACCGCTTCGGTCCCGCGCTGAGCCGGAGCAGTTGCCTGAACTATCTGCACCGATTGGGGTTTGTGCTGAAGCGCCCGAAGAAGCGGTTGCTCAAGGCGGACCCGGTGCGGCGGGAAGCCTTTGTGTCGGAGTATGTTGCTTTGACGGCGGCAACCCGACGGACTGGCGGCAAGATATTCTTCGCTGACGAGGCGCACTTTCAGGCGGATGCTGACCTGCGGGGCAAGTGGGTGCTGAAGGGCGAACCGGCCCTGGTGGGCTCCACCAGCCCGCGCCGTGGCGAGAAGGTCAGCTACTACTCGGCGGTGTGCTTGGAAACCGGAGAGGTGGCAGTGATGGAACTGGAGGGCAACAGCAACTCCGAGACGTCAGCCACCTTCCTGCGGCAGCTTCGGGCGCGACACCCCGAACCGCTGACGGTGATATGGGACAACTCCCCAGCCCATCGCGGCGATGCGATCAGGGCTTATCTGACCACGCCCGGCTTGAACTTGCGCCTGGTGAACCTGCCCAGCTACAGTCCGGATTTCAATGCTGACGAGGCCATCTGGGGCTGGGCGCGCCAAGAGGCAACCGCTAATCTGTGCCTGGGCACCAGGGCTGCGGTGCGGGAGACAGTGGGCGGCTTCTTCGCCGGTCTGGCCCACCGTCGGGAAGAAGTCAGCCGCCGTTGTCGCACCGTCCTTCAGGCTCGCGCCGCACAACTGAACGCCAACACCCGCGCCAATGGTTCCGGCCCAGCAAATGTAGATTTCACTTTGGCTTCGGTTTAGCGTTCCGTCGCGGCGTGAGAAAGACCTGGGTTTGGAAGGCCGGTAGCCGGTGACATCAACGCGCATCCCATTGCGAATTGTGGTTGCTGCATCCTCCGCCAGCATGTCATAATATGCTACGGTAACGGGAGCCCCGTCTTCATCGTCAACTAGGGAAAACCGTTCCAACGTTTCCAAGCATTGCCGCGACGCGCAAAGCCTGTGCTAGGCGAGCCTCTGACAACCCCAGTCACAGTGACTGGATTGAAATCGTTTCCGTTTTCCAGTATTTTCATTCTGATCTACGGTGACTTTCTCTTGCAGGAGTGACAGAGCCCCGGCAGACTTCGACCCCCGCCGGGGCTTTCTTATTGGTACACGGTGGCCCGCGCGTTGTGTGCTTGTCGGTCATTGCACAACTCCTAATGCTGTAACCGATTTGCCGCCCACAGAAGGGTATTCACAAGCCTAAGCACCACGCGAGATCCAGTCAAATCGCCCGTTTTCCATGGACACGGCCCGGAGAAGCAAAGTCCCCAAGGCACGAACACGGATCCTTTTCCCCGGTCCGTGACCGAGACCAGAAAATAAAACTTCCTTACGGGACATCTTCCCGTGGTTGATAGGCAGCAGCAAATCGAGATTCATCGCCGAGTATCCATTGGCTCATCAGCCTGCATATACCACAACCGTTCCGGCAATTCGGTCAGATACCGACTGCCATTCAACTTTGTCGGACAGCAGCATGATTGCATCAATGATGAAGCCGATCAGGAAAAGGTGCAACAAGGACTTGATGACTTCTCTAACGAACATCAACCCCCAGCCAACGGACTCTCCGCTTTGTCGAACCGCTTGAATCCCGACCAATCGTTTGCCCACCGTCTGACCGTTGCTAAATGAAATAAGCATCCAGATAAAATATGAGATGAGCGATGATATAGCCGCCAGTACAGCTACAACCATAAATGAAGAAGTATATATGTAGGCGAATATTGACAGTATGAACAGCACAATGGAGGGTGAGAGAATAGAGACTATTTGCCATTCGTTCATTACCGTGAGAATGGAGACGAGCAGATAACCTCCGATCAAGATGATGTAGATCACTACTACCAACAGGACACTGCCCATGAGGTAGCCCCAGGCGGGTAGATCCCTGAGAATGTCATCAATAGTGAACGACAAGAAGGCCACTGCGAAAAAAATCGCAGGGCCTGCCAATGCGAATGAGATGCTGTCGATCAGCCATGACGAGAGGCGGCGTAATGGGGTGGCTACTGCATTGCCTGAGCGAGTCATAAGTGGATTCCTTTTTCTATCCTTTAGTGGGGATTGTCACTCCCGGAACCGCTCCGGTATCTGTCCCCGCCGCCGGCGGGCTTCGTAAAACTCGGCGCGGGTCAGGCTAATCTGATCGAGGATGGAACCCATTGTTACCGGGTCAACGTCGCCGCGGTGTCTTAGAACGGCGGTCCGCAAACCCAGCCTGGCGTGACGAAAGGTCGTGTGGTCGCCGCCTTCTTCCAGTATAAAGTTGAGACGTCTCAATAGCCTGACAACTTCCCGCCTATCAACTCCCGGAATATATGGCGGCATGAGGTTATCCCGCTGATACCGGCGGGCTTATCAGCTGCGGCGTAACTTGGTGAACCTCGTATTCCCAGCCGTCGCGCTCGCATTCCGCCACCAGTTCGGCGAGTTTGGCTTTTCCCAGCTCTCGCAGTTCCTCCCGCCGCGATTCTTTCTCTTCGCCGGGCAACGGGTACATCCGGCACATGGCCATGGCGTCGGCAATCATCGCCAGCGCGTCCTGCTGGTCGGTTCCCTGGGACACGGCGCCGGGGATGCCGGGGCAGATTGCGGCGTAGCCGACCCCGGAGTAGATGAGAATAACCTCGTAAAGGTCGTTGTCATCGTTTGCGCTTGGCATTTTCTTTCCCCCTTCCCTATTGGCGATGGAGACCTTACTCCTGGAACCGTTTCGGTATCCGTCCGCGCCGCCGGCGGACCTCGTCAAATTCGGCGCGGGTGAGGCCAATCTGTTCAAGGATACCTCCGACTGTCCGGGGGGATACGTCGCCGCTGTGCCGTGGTATTTCTGTGATCAGCCCCAACCGCCGATGACGGAAAACCGTGTGTCCACCGCCCTCGGACTCACTGAAGTCAAGCCGTCGCAAAATCCGCACCAGTTCTCGCCGGCTGACTCCCGGTATGTAAGGCGGCATCGGCTATCCAGTCTCAACCATGGGGTACATCAGCTTGGGAGCAACCTCGAAGATGTAATACTCCAGGCCCTCTTCCTCGCATTCAGCCACCAGTTCCGCAATCTTGGCCTTCCCTAATTCGCGCAGTTCTGCCTGCCGCTCCGGGATGTCGTCTCCCGGTAGCGGGTACATTTGCGCCATTGCCATGGCGTCGGCAATCATCTTCAGAGCATCTTCCTGGTCTTTGCCTTGGGAAATGGCGCCGGGGATGCCGGGGCAAATCACCGCAAAGTCGTCGTCCGATTCGATGAGGATGACTTCGTAAAGGTCGTTGCTATTGTCTGTAGTCGTCATCGCTGCTCCAATGCCAATGTCATAATCTCACGTCGCTTTAGGGGGTGTCGTCAGATTGAGTTATCAAGCGTCTAACGGCCCCATTTCCGTCATTCCCGCGAAAGCGGGAATCCAGAATCCTCTGCTGTCTCAGAACGATTTGATTATGAAAATGCCTGGATTCCTGCTTTCGCAGGAATGACGGAATAATTTGACGACACGCCCTAGGACAATGATAGCAGCCGCTGGTCACGAAGCTGCCGGCGTTGTTTGCCCCTCCGCCGGCAGCGAGTCTTCCCAGTCGGGGATGAGGACTCGCGAGGACGATTCCAGCAACAGGATGAAGACCACTCCGGCGAGACTGGCGGCGATGGAGATGGCCCAGGCCAGGTCGTAGGACCCGCCCCCGAGGTCGATGAAGCCCAGCAGCCGCGTCGGCGCTTCGCCGGTGCGGAAGTCGTAGATCACGCCGCCGATGAGTCCCCCGGCGGCCATGCCGAGGCCGGATCCGAAGTGCTGGAATCCAAATATCGACCGCACCGGCCCCATGCCATAGTATTGGCGGTTGGCGATGAGGAAGGCGGACATCTCCCCGCCGAAGCCGATGCCGAACAGGACGGCGAAGAGGTAGAACTCCCACGCGCTCGTGGCCCAGAAGAGCATTACGACCGTGACGCCCTGCAGGGCATAGGGCAGGATCATCGTCGTCTTGGCGCCGAAACGGTCGGCAAGAATGGGAATGAACAGCCGGCTGCTGACGCTGGTCATGGTGTAGATGGTGACGATCCAGGCCGCCGTCGCCAGGGACAATCCCTGCTCGGTGGCGAAGAAGACCACGTGCCAGATGACGATGGCGTGGCCCATGCAGCCGAGGAAGTGGATGAAGGGCAGGTTCCAGAAAGCCCGGGTCCGGCGGGCGTGTTGCAGGAAGACCTTGCTGCGCAGCTTGGCGGTTGCGGTATTCACCGGCACGGGAGGCGGGTCGTCGTCGGTGGCGCCCAGGGGCTTCATCCCCCGGTCGGCGGGTTCGCTGTGGAAGAAGAACAGCAGCGAGAACAGGATTACTCCGCCCACGGCGGCGATGATCCAGAACCCGACCTGCCATCCGGTCAGGGACACCAGCAGCGCCAGGGCCGGGGCGGTGATGGACGCCCCCATGCCCCCGAAGGACTGCTGGATACCCACGGCGACGCCCAGCTTCCTCTTGAACCAGGCGGCGACGGTGGTGGGGATGTTGACGGTGAAAAGAGCCTGGGCCAATCCCAGCACCAGGCTGTAGTAGAGGTAAAGCTGCCACAGTTCGCTTATGGTGCTGAGCAGCAGCATCCCGCCCACGTACAGGCCGGCCGCAACGAACAGGGACGGGCGCGCTCCGTAGCGGTCTCCGATCCATCCGGAGACCGGAGAGAGGACGGCGCTGGCGACGCTGCGGAATACCTGAGCGAGGACGATGGCGGTGACGCCCCAGGCGAAGTCGGTCTGGAGGACGACCAGGATGACGGCGAAAGCCTGGCTGACGAAATTGGCGGTGATCCGGAGCAGGGTGCCTATTCCCACCACCAGCCAGGCGTAGTGGTACTGCTCCCGCAGGTAGCTGACCAGATCCGATAAGCCGATATTCAAACCGAATCACCCTCCATTAGCAGGACAAGACTTACGCAGTTGGATGCCTTTAAGTCCGTCATTCCCGCGAAAGCGGGAATCCAGTGCTCGAAATCGTCAGTACCCTTCCCGATTCTTTCATATTATAGTCTCTGGATTCCTGCTTTCGCAGGAATGACGGGTTCACAATCCCAAGTGCGTGACTCCTATCAGGAATCAGGATGGGTAGTTGTGCGCCGGGTCGGAAGGGGTCACTCGTCCTGGGGGAGAAAGGCGTTGGGGACGACCGCGCTGCCCTGACCGACCCCGGTGGTATCGCCGCGCTGGTTCTCCACCTTGATATCCACCGATACCCGGCTGCCGTTCACCTCCCGGCTCACGCCGGTAACCGTCCCCGTGAAGGTGATGGTGTCGCCGGGACGCACCGGACGCAGAAATCTCAGATCGACGGCGCCGGTGTGGTTGAACACGCTGCTGCCGAAGTACCGGCGCAGCAGTTCCAAGGCGAAGGACAGCGACATTCTCCCCGATGCCACCGTGCCCTCGGTTCCCAGGGTCTCGCGGGCGGTCGCTTCGTCGGTGAACTGGGAGGCCTCCAGTTCCCCGGAGCTGCCCTCAAAGAGGTTGATCGCCTCCTGGGTCATTTCCTTCACCAGCGGGGGCAGCTCATCCCCCACCTCGTAGGCGCGAACTAGCCTCCCCATTTCTTGCCGACCTCCGTGGGCTGCTTCAACTCGTGGGTAATCACGCGGTCGATGAGCCGGCCGTCCTCGTCAACCGAAACCGCCTCGGTGACGATGTAGTTCTTGCCCCGGCGCAGGTACTTGTCGGCGATCCACGCTCGCACCGTGATCGTCTTGCCGGCGACGGGAGGATTGTAGCAGTAGAAGGCGCAGCGGGCGTTGACCGAACCGGCGTCCCGGTACCGGGCGTTGTACTGCTTCACGTCCACCTTGTGGGAGATGGTCGGGAAGCTGGCCTCCGGGTCCATCACCCCCTGGCGGTAGGTGTCGATCATCTCCTGGGTGAGGAGGTACTGGTACGTCTCGAAGGTCTCGCCGACCTCCAGGGCGTCCCAGTCCAGAAGCATTCGGTCATCCGCTGCTACCATAGCTGCATCTCCTTGCAATGTCAGGGTGGTAGGGGCGAATGATTATTCGCCCCTACGATGGATCAAACCCGGCGTCATATTACCCCAAAACACCGGTCCTGTTGAGAGAAAACATCCGAGTCACGTAAATTGCCGAAGTAAAGCGCCCAAGGCTATCTGGGTCAACCTCAAAACTCAACGGGAATCCTGGCGCAGGTGGGCGAAGGCTCACTACAGCCGGTCGCCGATGCGGATGTCGGTGACGTAGCGGGGGTACTGGCCCCGCTGCAGGTCCCGGAAGGCCAGGGCTCCGTCCAGCAGGGCGAGTACGGGCCGGTCATCGGGCCGGCTGTGGTTGATGCGCCGGCGCTGCCGCCGGGCCGGCGGCAACGTGCGGTCTCGGAACTAAAATATGCATACTCATATAAAAAATACGCTAAAATTCACGGCTATAATATTGATATGCCGCCAAACATGGTGTATGCTGTCTGCCGTTTGGGCGATTCATGCCATGGATCGGATTGGACCGCGATCTGCGCTGCACATAATCGTAATCCTGCACCGGAAACCCTGGCTGTATCACCGCCCCGACAAAATTGATACCGCATATCAGTTTCTCGAAAATTTTGATACCTGATCTCGAAATGGCAATCATCGCAAATCAGTACCTGACGGAGGGAAGCCAGGAGGCCGCGTTCCTTGCAGGCTCGGAAATGGCATTGCTTGAGCGTTGCACACCAGGCGAGCGGGCCCCCGGTGGCGGCCGGCCCCAGGAATACGCCGGAAATCGCAATCAATCCGCGCGTGTGTCGAAAAAAGTCGCCGGACCGCCCGAAAGGGTAACAATCCGGCGCAGAATGGAGAAAGGGAGCAGCCTTGGTTAGCACCCGCTGCCCCCCGGTATCCGAATCCCCTCCAAAAAGGAGATAAAGACGGATGAAAGATAGCATTATCCAGAAACGAGCGCAACTTTCCTTAATGGCGGTGGCGGCTTTGGCCGTTTTCGCCGTGGCCGCGGTAATACTGCTGGCCGGCGGTGCGCCGGCCCAGGCCACCACTGCGAAAACCTTCACCCCCGACAGCGGCGGCGGCATCGACCTCCGGCCGGTGCAGGACGAAGAGGAGCCGACACGCACCCCCGAAACGACACCTGAACGCACACCCACACCCGAACCCCATGCCACGCCGGAGCCCTGCCCCGGAGAGGAAGGCAATCCCTACTCTAAGGCCGCCGACACGGTGGACTCCGGCCACATCGCCCTGTTCGACGTGTGGTGGAACCCGGAAGAGATGGAGCTGACCAACTCCTCCTGCCCGCCTTACATCGAACACAAGAATGGAGAGGATGTCCGCAAACCGTCCGACATCGACATTTCGAAAACCGTCATCCACATCCCGAACACCGCCAAAGTAAATCTGAACGCACCCAACACCATCTATCCAAAGAAGAAGTACGAGAACCTGTGGAAAGCCGACGATTTGGAAAACCCCGATGGTGACGGCGACCGTATGGTGTGGGCGCTGCCGGCGTGCCCGACCGGAAGTAACCCCGCGGAAGGCGAGTTGTGCATCAGCTTCTCCGCGGCCCTGCTGAATGCGTATGACTGGACTGGCAATATCGTGTACCACGTTGACCACGTCCACCAGATCGATATCGACAGGCAGGACCCGAGGTACGTGCTCGTGTACGACGTTACATCCAATGGGCATGAGCTCAAATGGGATACGTCCAATGCGAGCGAAAACGAGGTGGAGGTACTACCTGGTGGGTATGACCGTCCTGTGTGGTTCTTCACCAGCGCCGGCACCTACGAATTCCAGGTACACGTCACGGGCACGCCTCAGACAGATGCCTCTATGCGAAATGGCCGGCCGCGCATAGCCCCTGAGGACAACGTGAACGGCGACGTGCGGGAGTACATTATCCACGTGGGCACTGAGGCCGACCTGGGCGTCAGCGTGACGTTGACGCCGAATCTGGTGGATCCCGACACCACCCTGGACCCCCTCGACGAGGTCCGCATCCAAATTCAGGCCACCAACCAGGGCCCGGACGCCGCGCCGAACACCGAGGTCAAAGTGGCGCTGCCGGCGGGTTTGACCGACGTTAGAAGGATGTCGACCCAGGACGGTTACAATTTGAGCACCGATGTCTGGAACGTGGGCAACCTGGCCTCCGGCGGCACCGATGACCTGCTGCTCATGGCCAACGTGGCGCCGAATACCCGTGGGCAGGAGTTGGCCGTGAAGGCGACGATTTCCGCCACGGAAACGGCGAGAGATCTTCCAGTGCCGGTGGCGGACCCGAATCCGGACAACAACATGGCTACGGGCACGGTCACGGTGGTGTCGATTCCCAACGTGGACCCGATTTTCAAGGTCACCCGTTCCGTGGCCGAGAACTCACCACCAGGGACCAACGTGGGCGACCCGATTATGGTGCGGGACCCCGACGACACCTCGCACACTTTCGAGATTGTTGAGAGTCCGGGCAGCGACAAGTTCACTGTGGACGAAAACACCGGCCAGGTGACGGTAGCCACGGGCGCGAACCTGGACCACGAGTGCAAAGCTAACTACGAATTGACGCTGACCGTGAGCGACGGCAAAGACAAACATAGCAACAACGACTCAGCAAAGGACACGGCCATTGACCACAAACTGGGTCTGGACATCCTGGTTAGCGACGTCACCCCTACGGTGACGCTCACCGCAGACCGTACCTCGCTGCCAGTCACAGAGTCCGTCGCTCTGACCGCCACGGTCGACGATGGCCCGCCCGTTTGTGGTGCACAATGGGCCTCGTACCAGTGGCATGAAAATGGGTCGATTCGGGGAGGTACCGGCCTCACTGAAAACTACAGCCACAGTACGGCGAGCACGAAGGCGTACTACCTCAAGTTGATCTACGTGGACGCGGACAGTAAACCCCACGCGTACACGTCGAACACCGTGCGGGTGACCTGGACTGACAATTAGGCACACCGGTCGGGTCGGGGCGCAACGCTCCGGCCCGACCATCCTTTTACAGGAGATGAAAAACTTACAGGAGATGAAAAACGATGGTTGCTCGAGCTTGGGCGATAGGAATGCTGTTGGTATGCGCTGCTCTGATCAGCGCCTTTCAGGACGAGCCCGCTGCCTACGCCCAGGCGGGTGATAACGATTACGTGGACGTGGCTGTAACCTTGGAAGTTCCCGATCATGGGGGCGTCGGCCGTAGCGAATTGAATATTGCTGTCGCGAACCACGGGTCCAGAACCGCTTACGACGTGGAAGTCATAGTGAACATCGTTCACCCTGAGGATTCGAGTTATTTCATGGCGCCAGCCGAGTACCCCAGCATAGGTCACGATTACTTGCAAGTGCCGGTCGGGAGCGTGTCTCATGGGGTCGACAGGCATTCCTTCAAATGGTCAATTCCGGCCCTCAGGGGGCTGCAACGCGAAAATCTGGCGCCGGTCAGGGTAATCCAAGAAAGTTTTACGTCTGATCCTGTAACATTTGATAAGAACAGATACCCGCACGAATACTTTGCGAAGGTGACCACATCATCCTTCGAGAGCGACTTCCGCAAAGGGAACAACACAGACAGGGTTTGGTCATATAAAATTGGTACACACGGTAACAGACATTACCAAGTGGGGGGGAATTATGTAGTCGCGGTGTCAGTGGACAAGCCAAACCCTTCACCAGGGGAGACCGCCAATTTCACTATCACCACCCGCAGAGAAAGCCCATATGAGGCAAAATATCACACTCCACCGCCGATCGACATGAAGGTTGCCGTAGAGCTGACTGATGGTTTGACGGTTGACGTAGCAAAAGTGTCTTATGGTGTGCATAACGCACCCTTGGTGAGCTACAGCAATGGCGTGTTCAATGTCGGGACAGTGTTAGCGGATGATACCCCTACCAATTCCGTGACGCTGCCCATCACGGTGTCAGCCAACGCCGGAGGGAGTCAACAGTGGCTGACGGCGACGCTGACCGGGAAGCCCCCGCCGAGCGCTGGCCCCTATGGTGACGACCCGGCGGACAACGTGGCGAAAGTTTGTGTGGGCGCGGCACCTGCCGGGGAGCAGGGGGTGCTCGGCAGCGGAACGGCTAGCGTTTTCACGCTCTATCCTTGCGTGGACATCGAAACCTATCCGTGCGACAGTTCCGACGACGTCAGGGCCAGGGTAATGGTCCCGCAAAAAAATGGCGTCGCCCAGCGCCCCGGGAGCGTCATCTTTCACGTTCCGGATCCGCAGGCGAGAATCTTTGACACTCACGTGAACGCCGGCATTGAGCAGAGCGTCAACAACGGCTCCACGGTTTCCTGGCACACTGTGTGTGACCGAACTGGCGCTGGTTGCGGACTTGCTTCTGATCCGGTCAGAGACGGTGTGGAGATCCATTGGAATCGCATCCCGTTCAACGACCATTGGAGGAGGGACGGACCGCCCCCCACCGGGGTTTGGACGGGAGTCAGTTCGGAATTGGAAGCCGAAGGACTGGATGGCGCGGATCCCCCAGGAGCGGTGCACCTGCGACAGTCCTGGACCCGCAACGCGTCGGTCATGCTCAATACCGGTAATGGTTGGGACAGTCCATGGCGTACTAACTACAAGCCTAGCGGAAACTCAAGCAATCCCTCAAACTACTACCTGGAATTCGAGAAGCTCGGCACGTATCTGGTTACCTACACCTTAAAGGCTACCCACTTTTCCAAAAGCGGTGACTGCGACACCGACGGTGACCAAGTCAACGATGCGTTCTGCGGGCCTGACACCAACGTCTTCCACGTGGGTCCGATTCAGGACCTGGAGGTGCGGGACGGTGGCAGCAGCGACGCGGCGTCCGGGCGGACCGCGTACACCATCATCGCCGACAACAACGGCCCGGAGAATTCGGTGGCCGCTGAGGTCAAGATCGAATTGCCACCGGGCGCGCTGGTGGAGGATTACGTCGCCAGCTATGGAACCTACGCCAACGGCCAGTGGGACCTGCCCGCGCTGAAGCTGCGGGACTACCGGCGCTCCCAGGGCAAACCGGAGGCAGCGTCGCTGACCCTCATCCTGAAGGATGACGGCGGGATACCCAAGGAGCCGGCCACGGCGACCATCAGCCTGACGGACAATTCGTACACCGTCTGCATCGCCAGCAACCGCGGTACGCTGGCGCACGACAACGAGACGGACTGCGAGGCGGTAACCGGAGCCAGCTGGCACGAGGGCACGGTGTACGACTACCCGAACAACAACAACGAGGCCAAGATTTGGGCGCAGCAAGGCGGCGGCGTGTCGGGGGCGTCGGGCGGGCCGGGGATGGGGGGCGCGAAGGCCAACTCCCGCAGCGTGACCCTGACCTGGGGCGCGGTGCAAACCGTGAACACCATTCCGACGGGCCACTACGAAGTGCAGAAGTACATCCGGGACGAGGGCCGGGAGACCTGGCAGACGGTGAGCGGGCCGGTGCCGGACACCCAGTGGACGGACTTCAACGTGGGGTCCGGGGCGATACCGCCGTACCGGGTGCGGGCGGTGAACGCGGCCGGGTACGGGGGGCCGTGGTCGGCGACGTTCAACCGGCCGACGGCCCAGCAGCAGGGCCAGCTGGCGGCGCCGGCGCTGACGGCCCGGACCGCCGACCTCGACGCGATCCGGCTCACCTGGACCGAGCCGTCCAACCAGCAGGGCGCCATCACCGGCTACGAGCTCGATTACCTGGCCGGCGACACCTGGACGATACTGTACCGGCCGGCGGCGTCGGAGACGGAGTATCTGGACTCCGGGCTGCCGCCGGGAACGGAGCGGAGCTACCGGGTGCGGGCGATGTCCGGCAACGGGCCGGGTCGGTGGAGCGGCAAGCAGACGGCGTACACGCGGCCGGGTCTGCCCACGCTGTTCAACGCCGAACCCAACGGCCCCAACGCCATCCTCATCACCTGGGATCCGGGCAGCAGCGTGGTCAGCCGCTTCGAGCTGGAGGTGTCCACCGACAGGAGCAGTTTCAGCCGGCTGACCGGCCCGTCGGGAACGGCCCGGTCCTACTCCCACAACACCGGGCCGCTGAACTCCGAGGTGCGCTACTACCGGCTGCGGGCCTGCAACGCCGCCGGCTGCGGCGAGTGGGGCACCGGAGCCTATGCCACCACGGCGGCCCGGGGAGCGCCGGCGGCGCCCGGCCTCACGGCGCGGGCCAGCAGCGCCACGGAGATCAGGCTGTCCTGGAGCGCGCGGGCGGACGCCGCGGGCTACCAGTTGCAGCACTCCACCGGCGGCGGCTACTGGGACGACCTGTTGCTGTCCGACCCGTTGGACACGGAGTTCGCGCATCAGGATGATTTCGGCGGCGGGACGACGCAGTACTACCGGGTGCGGGCCTGGAGCGTGGATGGAAACGGAACAAATGTGTACGGCGCGTGGTCGGCGGTGCGCAGCGTCACCATCGCCGCCGGCCTGCCCGGCCAGCCGACGCTGAGCTTCATCACAGCAGCGAGCACCGACGACTCGCTGACGCTGACCTGGACAGAGCCGGTGACCAACGGCTCCCGCATCACCGGCTACCGGGTGGAGCGCAACGACCGGGGCAACAGCGGGGAGGACAACTACGTGCGGATCGGCTCTACCGGCAGTTCCGTAACCACCTACACCGACCGCAACCTGTACTCGGGCGAGATTTACTGCTACCGGGTGGTGGCCGCCAGCAACGTGGGCGCCGGCGCGTACTCGGATGAGCAGTGCGCGTCCACCACCGGCCCGTATGCCCGTGACCCGGAGCCGCCGATAGCGCGGCTGAGCAGCGTCAGCCCCCACCGGGTGACCATCGCCTGGGATCCGCCGGCGGACGACGGCGGCCGGCCGGTGCAGAGCTACCTGTACCAGCAAGAGGAAGCGGGCGGCAGCTTTGACGACAGTTGCCAGTACGCATCCCATGACCGCGACCGCTGGTCCGAGGCGTGCAAGCTGGGTTCATCGGGCACGAGGTCGGCGACCTTCTCCGGCCTGACCGCCGGCCAGACCTACCGGTTCCGGGTCCGGGCGGAAACCACCTACGGCTACGGCGACTGGGCGATAGTCACCGCCCACCTGCCGGCCGCCAGCGATGACTCCACAACGGATGACGTTACGGAAGACTTGCAGGTGCGGGTCAGCCCGACGTCGGTCACGGTGAACGAGGGCCGGGGCGAGGCTCGCTACACGGTGCGGCTGAACAAGGCGCCCCATGCCGGCGAGACGGTTCCCCTGGACTGGGGCATACCCAGCTCATCACCCGAGTTCTTCATAGACTTCCAGGGTGAGGACAACTGCTCCGTGTTCGGCGGGTTCAACCGCGACAACTGGAGCCGCGGCTGCACCTTCACGCTATCGTCGGCAATGGACCCCGACGCGGAGGACCGGATCATCATCATGGAGAACCGGATCACCGTCGGCGACCGCTCGGTCAGCGGCCCCGACGTGCGGGTGCTGGTGCGGGACAGCCTCAACTAGCCCGCTGGCCGCGGTGGCGCCGACCGCTGCGGCCGGCGACGGAGGATGGCGGCGGAAGTTGTTCGCCGAGTTGGCGGCGGGTAAGACGGCGACATCGTTGAAGAGCGGTCAGGGCTTTCCAGTCGTCCAAGGGCTTGCGTCCCGGATTGCGGAACCGTCGGGGCTTGGGTGCTGGCAGCAGTCCGCCACAGGCGGATACATCTCCCATAGTTCGTCGCTGACCAAAGGTTTCGCCATCGAACACGACCTCCCACTTCCGCGTAATACTGTGCCAGCGTATCTCAGCGGAATGAACCTACCGAAAGATTAGCCGCCTGATTATGGATCTGCATGACATTTTGTCAGGGGTTCTAGCGGTACTCCTGCTTCCGCAGGGGCAGGCTCTGAAATCTCCGGAGGCGATGCGGCCGAAACCGCGGCGGCGGCGGGCTTCGAAGCTGGATGCGTACACGGACTACATCGGTCACAGGATGTCCGAGGGGTTGGAAAGCTGCGTGGTGCTGCACCGGGAGTTGGTGGCGCGGGGCTATGACGGAGGGTATTCGATCCTGAAAGGTTACGTGTCGCCGCGGCGGCAGCGACAGCCCGAGGCGACGATGCGGTTTGAGACGGCTCCCGGTGAGCAGGCCCAGGTGGATTGGGGGAGCCTGTCGTACATCAGCGAGGACGGCAAGCGGCGTAGCGTTTGGGTGTTTGTGATGACCATGGGGTGATCCAGGGCCGGCTACGTGGAGCTGGTCAGGAGGGCGGACACCGCGGCCTTCTGTGAAACGCCGCGGACATTGAGCCAGTGATCGCCAAGGACTATGTACCACCTTGGGCGCGTGGCGATTTTGATCAATATCAGTTTGTTGTCGCTGGGTCAATCACCCCCTTTCCCTAGTATTAGAACGACGGGTTGTGCGGTAGGATGATGGCGATATGGCGATGGCTTCGGGAGGTAGGGCTGGGCGATGCGCGGCAGAGCTGGCGCGGGTGTACGAAGCCTTCCAGGATTTCCACGACTACTTTGGACGGGCCTTTGGCCGGAAACAGCCTGGTGAGTTGAGCTGGCACTATCTGCATGCAGGGCCTGCTGGTGCAATCCCAGGAGCGGCGCAACGCGGAAAACCTATCGGAGGCGGTGGCGTCGTCGTCGCGGGCGCTACGGCGCTTTCTAACGGGATCGCCCTGGGACGATGATGTGGTGATTGGCCGGCTGCAGTCCGCCTCTGGCGGACGGGACGTTGGGGAAGATCGCGAACTGTCAGGCTGGAGTGTTTCTGGCCCATGTGGGCCCCAGGGACAGAGCGCTGGTGGACAAGCGGCGGTATCTGCCCAAGGAATGGACCAGTGATGTGGAGCGGTGTGCGGCGGGCAACGGGAGACCAGACCATGCTGGAGCGGGCCGCGGCAATGCCTGATGATGACTGGCGGGAGGTCACGGTGGCCGAAGGCAGCCAGGGGCCACGCACCTACCGTTACAGCGCCCAGGGGGTCAGAGCAACCAAGCGACGCCAGCCCGGTGAAATCCTCTGGGCAATCTATCGCCAAAACCGGGATGGCAGTGAAACCCCGCTACTACCTGTCCAACGCTCCCGACGACGCGACCCTGGAGACCCTGGCCTACGTGGGCGGCTCCAGATGGCGCATCGATCCGCCGGAGGCGGACGAGACTGAGAAGAGCGACGTGGGCCTGGACGAGTACGAGACCCGCACCCCGTATCAAGCACGGGGCAGGCTTTGGGCCGGCTGGCACCACCACATCACCATGTGCCTGCTGGCCGGGGCCTTCCTGCTGACCCTGCAACAGGATTGGGGAGGAAAAGATGCCCCAGATTACCCGACCCCAGGTATACCGAGTGGTGCGTGAGCTTTTGCCCAAAGAGCGGTTCGGGCCGGAGGAACTGCTGGGGTGTCTGGCAAATATCCAGGAGCGCAACGAACGGGCCCGACGCTCCCACCAGAAACGCCGGGCCGCCCGCGGTCGCAATGCTTCCGGCCTCCCTCCCTAACCCGTCGTTGTAATACTAGCGACGTCCAAGAGTCGTCCCTGGATTCCGGCTTTCGCCGGAATGACGGTCGTTAAACAGTTCATATGTGATAGCCTTGGCGCGATTCGCCAGAGACGTGGACAATAGCGCCCGCCCGACGCTAATATCCGCAAACAATGGCAAATGGTCACCACCAATCACGGGGGATCCATTATGGTCGCTGGATTCCGCAACGCGTTCTACGGCTGGTTCGTCGTTCTCGGCTGCGCCTTGGTGGTATTTGGGGTATCCGGGGGCCAGTTCTCCTTCGGCGTGTTCCTCCAGCCCATGACCGAGGAGTTCGGATGGAGTCGGGGCACCCTGTCTCTGGCGTTCGGCATCACCTACATGATCTCAGGGCTGTTGCGTCCGGTGGCCGGTTACCTCGCGGACCGGTACGACGCCAAATGGGCGGCGCTGAGCGGCGTGGCCATCATGGGTTTCATGCTGGTGTTGTTGCCCATGGTCAACAGCCTGTGGCAGCTGTACCTGGTATTCTCCGTGATGAGCACGGGCATCACCCTGGGGACCGGGCCGATATTGACCAAGATAGTCAGCCAGTGGTTCCTGACGAGGCGCGGCCTAACGCTGGGTATTACCGGCGGAGCCGGCTCAATGGGGGCGATGTTATTGGTGCCGGCCACCTCGGCTTTCCTGGTCCTGCTCGATTGGCGGGAAGCCTATCTGTTCCTTGGTTTGCTGTTGCTGGCATTGGTCTTTCCGGTGGGGGCGTTTCTGATCAAAAACCGGCCTCAGGATGCGGGTCTGCTGCCCTTTGGACAGGCGCCCGACGCCGCATCGGGACCGAGCGCCGGCGGTTCCCACGGACCCGGATTCGCGCAAGGCAACGCCACCTTTGGTCAAGCCCTGCGTTCCGGTTTCTTCTATCGGTTGACGTTTGGCTATTTTGTTTGAGGGTACTCGATGAGCTTCGTGAATGCTCATTTTGTGACCTACGCCCGCGATCTGGGTTTCTCGCCGCTGGTGGGAGCGGGGGCCTTCAGCCTGATCGGCGCCACCGCTATCGTGGGTGCGCTGCTGCTGGGGCATCTGTCTGACCAGTATGGAAGACGACGGCTGCTGGCGGCGTCCTACCAACTGCGTATGGCGGGTTTCGTCATCGTGCTGCTGTCCATGGGGATTCCTTTTCTGGGACTGCCGCCGTTGGGGGTTGCTCCGCTGGTGGCAGGAATGGTGCTGGTGGGATTTTCGTGGAATGCGGTGGTTGGTATCACGGCGGCCTACACCTCGGACGGCTTCGGCACGGCGAATCTGGGGCGGATTTACGGGACGATGTTCGCCGTAATGCCCATCGGCTCCGGGATAGGATCGGCGCTGGCCGGGTTCATGTTTGACCAGAGAGGCAACTACGAAATCGCCATCTGGTCCAATATTGCACTGCTGGCAATTTCCGCGCTGCTGGTGTGGACCATTGGGGATAACCGCCCCGGCGCGAGGATTCCCGAACTCGCCGAGCAACGGGCCCCGGCGTAAATGATTCATCCACAGCGTCGGAACCTTCCCGGTGGAGATAACCGCCCGGAGCCGCCCTTGCGTTGTGCTATGATTGGGCACACGTAACCCCTCCCCCACTCTCTTTGCGGAGGTGCGATTATGCCGCCAAGTGGCAACGAATGGCTGGCGTTGACGACGGAACCGATCCTGGAACCAGAGTTGCCCATCTGTGACCCCCACCATCACTTCTGGGTACAACGCCCGGAGCCGGAGGACTACCAGCAATACCTGCTCCCCGACCTGACCGCCGACATCAACAGCGGCCACAACGTGCGTTCCACCGTGTTTGTGGAAGCCCGTTCCGAATACCGGACCGATGGGCCGGAGGAACTGCGCTCCGTGGGTGAGGTGGAGTTCGTCCAGCGCATCGCGGACGAAAGCGCGACCGGACGCTACGGCGAGGGCCGGGCCGCCGCCGCCATCATTGGGCGCGCGGACCTGAAAATGGGCGATGCCGTGCGGCCGGTGTTGGAGGCGTTGCAGGCGGCCAGCCCCAATCGTTTTCGAGGCATCCGCCATTCGGTAGGATGGGATCCGCACCCGGACGTGGAGAACCGGGAGGTGGAAGGCTGCCTGCAAAGGGACGACTATCTCGCCGGCGCGCGCGTGATGCAGGATATGGGCCTGGTACTGGAAACATCAGTGTTTTTCCCGCAGTTGCCGGAATTGGCCGCATTCGCGCGCCAGGTCCCGGATCTCAGCATCGTTCTGAACCACATCGGCGGCATGATGCGAACCGGCCCTTACGCCAACCGGGACGACGAAGTTATCCCGCAGTGGCGCGCCGGAATTGAAGCCGTGGCTAATACCCCAAACATCGTGATGAAGCTGGGCGGGATTGGGATGCCGCGCATCGGTTTTGACTGGCACACGCGGGAGACGCCAATTGGATCGGAGGAGCTGGCCGATTCCGTTGGGGACTGGATGCGGCACTGCCTGGACCAGTTCGGACCTGACCGTTGCATGTTTGAGAGCAACTTCCCGGTGGACAAGGTTTCCTTCTCGTACCACGTCATGTACAACGCCTTCAAGCGGCTTTCGCAAGGGTACTCGGAGATGGAGCGGGCGGCGGCTTTCCACAACACCGCCGCGCGCGTGTACCGGATTGAGGTATAACCCCGCCCACGGTTGCAGAACGAACCCGTAGGGGCGACGCATGCGTCGCCCCTACACCGCAGGAGGACTCCATGGATCCCTTTGAGATAGCCATCAGTGACGAGGTACTAGACGACCTGCGCCAACGGTTGCGGCACACCCGATGGCCGGACGAGATGCCGGGGACAGGCTGGGAATACGGCTCCAACCTGGATTACATCAAGGAACTGGTCGCGTATTGGGCCAACGATTTCGACTGGCGGGAGCAGGAACGGAAACTCAACGGCTTCCACCACTTCAAGTCCGAAGTGGACGGTCTGAACATTCACTTCATTCGGGAAAGCGGCACGGGGCCCAACCCGATGCCGCTGGTCATCACCCACGGTTGGCCCAGCAGCATCTTTGAGATGACGAAGATCATCCCCCTGCTGGCAGACCCGGGCGGCCACGGGGCTGACCCGGCGGACTCCTTTGACGTGGTGGCGCCGTCCCTGCCCGGCTTCGGCTTTTCGCAGGCCTCCCAGGAACCGGGAATGCAGGTGCAGAAGGTGGCCGACCTGTGGGCGAAGATGATGACGGAGAATTTGGGCTATCCCAGGTTTGCCGCGCATGGCGGCGACATCGGGGCCGGCGTAACCTCGCGCCTGGGTTACGCCCATGCTGACAAGATGATCGGAGTCCATTTGACTTCGATTACGCGCCCCACGCCGTATCTTGGACCCGGTTCGCGTCCGCTCACGGAGGCGGAGCAGGCCCACTCGAACCAGCGGGAGCGCTGGCAGCAGGCGGAGGGCGGGTACAGCCACATCCAGGGCACCAAGCCGCAAACGCTGTCCTACGGCCTCAACGACTCGCCGGTCGGGCTGGCCGCCTGGATCGTGGAAAAGTACCGCACCTGGAGCGATTGCAACGGCGACGTGGAGAGCCGCTATACCAAGGACGAACTGCTGACCAACATCACCATCTACTGGGTTACCGGGACCATCGGCTCGTCGGTGCGGATGTATAAGGAGAACCAGAGCACGCTGTGGGAAATGGCAGAAGGCGAGAAGGTCCCCACGCCGGCGGGCATGGCGTTGTTCCCCCAGGAGATTGCCAAACCCCCTCGTGAATGGGCCGAGCGGTCCTGGGACGTGCGCCGCTGGGAGGAGATGCCCCGGGGCGGACACTTCGCCGCTTTGGAAGAACCGGAATTGCTGGCGCACGAGATCCGGGAGTTTTTCCGACCTTTCAGGAGCTAACCGGCACGTGAGATAGATCGGCGCGTTGTAGGGGCGAATAATTATTCGCCCCTACGTTGATGCCCAGGTTCAGCGCGTCAGGAACTTCAGGATTTTCGGGTTGACTTCTTCGGGCCGTTCCTGGTGCATGAAGTGGCCTGTGCCGGGAATGATGACCTTTTCAAGGCCGCCGGCGAAGTAGGAGTACATGCCTGAACTCAGGAAGGACTCCAGCCGTTTGGGTCGGTCGCGGGCACCGTGCAGCGCAAGGGTCGGCACCTTGATAGGGCCGGCTGCGATGACGGCCTGGTCCGCCCGGACCTGGTCATCCACCTGGGAAGCGTCGTAGCGGGCGCGGTAGTAGCCCAAGGCGGCCTGCACCACGCCGGGCTTGCGGAAGGTTGACCGGATGCTCTCCAAGGCTTCCGCCGGGATGTCCCACTCGGGCGACGCCCAACGCCACCATTCCTCGACAAAGGCGTAATCGTTGTGGGCCACAACCTCCTCCGCATGGGGCATTTGGAAAAAGAAACCGTGCCAAGTGCCCTGAAGGTACTGGAAGTTCATGGACAGCTCGCGATCAACTCTTCCGGATGCAATCGTGACCAGCTTGATGACCTTTTCGGGGGCCAAGGCGGTGGCCCCAACGACAGCGCCGGCGCCCCAGTCGTTGCCGATGAGGTAGGCCCGGTCCGCTCCCAACGCGCCGATCAGTTCCACGGCGTCGCGAGCCATCAGGGCGGAGTGGTAGCGTCCGTCGTCCGGGGCTTCGGTGGGGGCGTAGCCACGCATGAAAGGCGCGATGGCCCGAAAGCCGGCAGCGGCCAGGTCGGGCAGCAGGTGGCGGAAGGAATATGCGTGGTCAGGAAACCCGTGGAGACAAATGGCCAACGGGCCCTCGCCCATTTCCAGGTAATGGAAGTTGATCCCGTTTGCGTTGACGGTTCCAGTGTTGAAATCAGGCATTGGCGTACCTCCTGTTTAACTCCAGATATCGTTAACGAGTAGCGGTGTTGGCGCGCTCGGCTCTCACCCGCCCAGCCGGGCGCGCATCCCGTCGGGCACCTGCCGGATCCGGCGGCTGAACGCGGTATCCCAGCGGTTGGGAACCTGCCGAGCAGCTTCGGTGATCAGGGCAGCTCCGTTCAGGTAATCGTCGCGGTGAATGTACTCGGCGGCGATGGAGCCGTCCGGGGCGCCGTTGTGATAGTTGCCCAGGGGAAAGGCGACGCCGGTGGAGCGGTAACCGTAGGCCATGAACGCGCTGGCCTCGCACACGCCGCCGCTCATCAACTGACGTTGGCAGCGGAAGTCGGCATTTCGCGCCGTCAGCATCTCCCGCGCCCGGATCAGCGCCGATTCGGCGTCGGAGTTGAAGGTGCTGCCGGCGTCGCCCACACGTATCACCGGGCCACCGCCGATTTCCGCGCCGGGCAAGGTCCGGGAGGATTCCAGGGACACGACCAGCGTATCCGCCGGCAGCGTTCGCGCCTCGGCGAGCAGGCGGGCGCCAACCAGCCCGACCTCCTCAGCGCGGGTGAACACGCCGTACACGTCGCCGGCCGGCGGTTCGTCACGCAAGGCCGACAGGGCGGTCAGGATGCAACCGCCGCCGGCGAGGTCGTCGGCGGCCCGCATTACGATATGGTCATCCTCGATGCTGAAATCTGGCAGGTCGAAAACGGCGGCGGACGGTATCGGGATGTCTCCGCCCGGAGCGCCGGAAACCTGGATCGTTGCTTGTCGTTCTCGCTCGTCGCCGTGGGGTCCGACGGTTTCGGCGGGGATACGCCGGCCACCGGGGAGGAGTATGTGCAACGGGACTCCGGCGACAAAGGATCCCGGAGGGACGCCGCCCAGGGCCTGGCCAATCAGGTAGTCGCCGTCACGGCCCACTATCTCGAAACCCGGATGGTCCATGTGCGCCATGAAGGCGATGGGCGGGTGACGGGAGGAATCCGTTCCAGCCACGGAGGCGATGATGTTGCCGAAATTATCGGTGCGCCATGTGACGCCGATCTCGGTCAACGCTCCGCGCACGGCGGTGGCTACTCCGTTTTCGTGGAAGGCAACGGCGGGCTGCGCTCCCAGGCAGGCGAGGAAGTCCAGCGCGAGGTCGTCGGTATCAGACGAGGTTGTGGTGGTCATGGTGATTACCTCTGCCAGCGAAACAGGCTCCAGACCGGAGCGGTGAAATCGGGGAGCAGGTCCCCGCCGTCGATGGTGTCATCCTCGCCCAGAACAACCGGCTCCTCGCCGGGGGCGCGTCGAGTGATGGTGGCATGGTCGGGGTCTGCCGTCCAGACCTGGCGGGCGCCAAAGCCGAGCCACATTTCCGCTCGACGCTGCATTTCCGGGTAGGAGTTGCTGGGCGATTTCACTTCCACCACCAAATCGGGAACCAGATTGGGAAAACCTTGAAAACCCTCGGGAATCCGCTCGGGCGCAACCCAAGCTACATCGGGACAGCGCACGGTATCTGGGCCTATTTCCAGCAAATAGCCGGGTTCGCCAGCGACAACTACGCCGAAGTTGCGAGGGCCTGCGAAGAGATTCAGCACCGTGGCTATCATAACCACGACCACGCTGTGGGGATATCCGGTACCCACTTTATCAACCAACACTCCTCGGACCAATTCGTACTTCTTGCCGTCCACCTTGGGCATTGCCAGAAATTCGTCGGCGGTGATTAACTTGCGTGCGGTGGTCATGCTAGTCTCCACCTGATACGGGTTGATCCCATTGTGCCACCGTCAGAGCGGGTTAGGCAAACCGGCGGCGTGGTTCGGTGCTATACTGCGGGCCGTAATTTTGACCCTGCAATCCCGCCGGAAGGCGGGCCGGAGGTGAGCCGTGCTGCCCAAGTTTCGCGTCAGTCTGGACGAGGCTACGATGGTTCCGGGGGACGATCTGAAGTCCACCGTGGCCGCCGTGTTCGAGAAGATGGGGGTGCCGCCGGGGGACGCCCAACTGGGAGCGGATGTGCTGGTGCTGGCGGACCTGCGGGGCGTCGACTCGCACGGGGTCTCGAATATGCTGCGCAGCTACGTGAACGGCTACACCAGCGGCCAGATCAACCCAACGCCGGATTTGCGGGTAGTGCGCGATACCCCGAGCACCGCCAGCATAGACTCGGATCGCGGATTGGGAATTATCACCACCCCCAAGGCCATGGAGATGGCCATTCGCAAGGCGGCGGACGTGGGCGTGGGCATGGTGACCATCGGCAACGCCCGGCACCTGGGCATGGCGTCCTACCATGCCATGATGGCCCTGGAGCACGACATGATCGGCGTCTGCATGACAAGCTGCCCGCCTTCGGTGGTGCCTACTTTCGGAGCGGAGCCGCGTCTGGGGACCAACCCCATCGCTATCGCCGTGCCCTCCCGCAACGAGGCGCCCTTCGTATTCGACGCGGCCACCAGCACCGTAGCCGGCAACAAGGTCGGCATAGCCCGTCGCCTGGGCGTCAAGCTCGAACCCGGCTGGCTGGCCGACGCCGAGGGCAACCCCATCATGGAGGAGGCCGACGCGCCGGACAACTACACGCTGCTCACCTTGGGCAGCACCCGCGAGCTGGGTTCTCACAAAGGCTACGGGCTGTCGTGCATGGTGGACATTCTGGCCGGCGTCCTCACCGGGTTCGGATACGGCGCCGTCCCCGGACGGCCTAATTTCGGGCACTATGTGGCCGCATACAACGTGGCCGGTTTCGACGACCCGGATCACTTCAAGGATCAGATGGACGAGTGGCTGCAAATGATGAAGTCAACGCGTCCGGCTCCCGGTGAGGAACGGGTCTTGGTGGCGGGGCAACCCGAGGCGGAGATGGAGGAGATCCGCCGCGTCGAGGGCATTCCGCTGCATCAGGAAGTGGTGGACTGGTTCCACGACACCTGCGGAGAGCTGGGCATCGACTGTCCGTTCTAGATATTGCTGAACCAGAGACAGGTTATGGTGTTGGTGACGCCTTTGATGGGACGGATGCGGTGTCGCATGATCTCGGTGAGGTCCTCTGCGGTGCCGGCTTCCAATTCCACCACCGCATCGTAGGGCCCCAGAACTTCCCGCACCACCGCGCCGCTGATTTCATTCAGCCGGTCCATAACCTCCTGGGTTCTGGCCGGCTCTACATTGACGAGCACGTAAGCGTTGGCCGCCATCGGTTCACCTCCTGTAGGGCGATACTGTCATCGGATATTGCCATATAGAATATTCTATATTTGAATATCAGTCAACGCCGCCATTTTGGGGCGCCCACCAGGACGATTGCAAAATCACCAAGAACCGCTCATGGTGAGCTTGTCGAACCATCCATCCTTCGGCAGGCTCAGGATGAGCGGGTAGGGGTCAACTCCCGCACCCCGCCTCCGATCACCCGAAAATGCTGTAGATCTGCGGCGTCGGGGAAAGCTTCCCGCGCCCGGCGCAGGGCCGGCTTGCTCTGCCGCTTGCGGGCGTCCAGGAGTATCCCCACCACCGTGCCGCTGTGGGCCGCGTTCACTCCGACCGCGCCTATTTCCCGCGCAAATTCTGCCGCGCGTTCTACCAGCGGGCCGGAGTCGGCAGGGCGACCGGCCCGGGCGCTGATGGTGGCGCCCCGTCCCACCAGCCCGGCATCGCAACGTCGGATACCCTCCCGGACCAACTGCAACGCTTCCTCGGTGGAAGCGGACAATGAACGCCACTGTTCAGTGCGGTCGGTTTGGTTGAACTCCAGTGTGTCCACCTGTCCACCACGATCAACCACGATGACCTCCAGGGGAGGGGGGGCGCCCAAAGGCTCGGCGATGCGCCCCTTGCGGTGGTCGAACAGCACCACGCCCGGGAACATCACGCCGTCGGTGGGTTCCACGGCCAGGGCGATGTCGGCGATGGTGGAGGGCGGCAGGTTCACACCGGCGGCGCGCCCGGTAGCCCACACCGCGGCGGTGATGTCAGCACTGCTGCTGCCCATGCCTTTTCCGACCGGGATCGGATTGGCCACTGTCACCTGGGCAGATAACGCGGTCATGCCGGCGCATCGTTCCAGTCGGGACAAAGTTTCCGCCACCGCCTGCCGGGTTTTGGGGAGATGGTCAACGCCGCCTATCCGGTCCTTCACCGCCGCAGCTTGGGGAATCAGGGTAACGGTCACGCGAGAGAATTGATTGATGGGGCACGTGACCAAAAAGTCAACGTCATCGGTCATGCCCTGCACCAGTTCGCCACAGGTGCCGGGGGCCAACGCAGAGGCCGTGCCAATGATGTCGCTGGGCATGAGGGCAGGTTAACACAGTGCCGGTGCAGGGGCGAATGATTATTCGCCCTTACTTTATTCGCACGGGGATGCCAGCCACCACCAGCATCACGGAATCTGCTGCCGCCGCCGTCGCCTGATTTACCGCACCCAGCAGATCCTGAAACCGCCGGCCCAGCGCTGACGTGGCGACCAGGGACTGCCCTACCTCGCTGCTCACAATCACGGCATCAGAGTCGATCTCACGCACGAATGCCACGAAGCGTCGCACTGCGCCGACCGTCCGCGCCGTGAGCTCGGTGGCCGGAGTTTCTTCGTGTTCAATCAGCAGGTTGGTCACCCATCCATCCAGCGAATCCAACAACAATACCGACGGGTTGCCGGCGGCGCCAGTGGCTTTCCGTAAACCTCCCACCGGGTTCAGGGGTACTTCCAAAGTATGCCATTGGGCCGGACGGCGTTCCCGATGCAGACGGATGCGCTCCGCCATTTCCGGGTCAGTTGCTACTCCGGTGGCCAGATAGGTCACGTTACCGTCGCCGGCCAAATCCGCTACCAGTTGCTCAGCATAGGCGCTCTTGCCGGACCGGATACCGCCCAGGACAAAATGGATGGCGCTCATGGATCCGGCGTCATCCCGATCATATCGTAAACCAGCTCCATCCGGAGGCTGGAGCGAACCCAGTCGGCCAGCCGGTCGTACTCCCGGTCGCGGGCGACGTCCACGCCCTCCGGCAAAGTTACTCCTTTCCGGCGGGCCAACTCGTGCAGCAAGGCGCGGCGGACGCCAGCGTTGTGAAACAAGCCGTGGATATACGTACCCAGGACCCGGCCGGTGGTTTCCAGGGCTCCGTCCAGCGCGGTTTCGGGAGTGACGGCGGCATCAGCCCGGTCGAAGACGGCGAAGGGAGGGACGATGCCTTCCCCGACGGTGCGCCCCATGTGTATCTCGTAACCGACCACTGTTTCGCCGGCCGCGCCGGACAGCAGGCCGCCGGAAGCAGCAGCCTCGTCCCGCACGGTGGCCTGGACGCGGTGGGTTTCCTTGGTTCCCGCAAAGGTGGTCACCAAGGGGAGCAAGCCAAGCCCGTCCGCCGCGCCGATGGTTGACTCAATTCGATCCGGGTCCAACAGCGTCCGTCCCAGCATCTGGTAGCCGCCGCAGATGCCGATGATGGCCGCGCCACGGGCGAATGCCGTGGTTACGGCATCGGACAACCCTTGCCGCTCCATCCATATGAGGTCGGGAATGGTGGTCTTGCTGCCGGGCAGTATCACCAGGTCGGGATCTCCCAGCCGGTCGCCGTGCTGGACGTAGCGAAGACCGATCCCCGGCTCGCGGGCCAACGGGTCGAAGTCGTCGAAGTTGGAGATGTGCGGCACCTGCACCACCGCGACGTCCAGGACGTCCGGCGCGGAGGAATGCGGCGGAGTGATGTCCAGAGCCACCGAGTCCTCTTCCGGAATGTGGATATCGCGGAAGTGATGAACGACTCCCACCACCGGCTTCCCGGTGTAATCCTCCAGCCAGGTCAGTCCATCGGTGAGCAGGGAAACATCACCCCGGAACTTGTTGATGAGCAGACCCTTTACGGCGTCCCGTTCCGCTTCGTCAAGCAGTTGCAGCGTTCCGACCAGCGAAGCGAACACGCCGCCCCGATCGATGTCTCCGCACAGGAGCACGGGCGCGCCCGAGTATAACGCGACGCGCATGTTGACGATTTCGGTGGCTTTCAGGTTGATTTCGGCCGGGCTGCCCGCGCCTTCGATAACCACCACGTCGTATTCGCTGCGCAGCGTATCGAGGGATTTCGTTACCGATGTCCAGAGGGTGGACTTGAGGTCGAAATAATCACGGGCGCGGGCGGAGGTGAGCGGGCGACCCATGAGGACCACCTGGGCGTGGCTGTCTGCTTCCGGCTTGAGCAATACCGGGTTCATCTCCACGCGGGCGTCCACCCCGGCGGCTTCCGCCTGAACCGCTTGAGCGCGGCCAATCTCCCCGCCGTCGGGGGTGACGTAGGAATTGTTGGACATGTTCTGCGCCTTGAAAGGCGCGACGCGCAGGCCGTCCTGACGCAGCATCCGGCACAAAGCCGACACCAGCACGCTCTTGCCCACATGGGACGCCGTGCCCTGTACCATGAGCACCCGGCCGGCCGGGGCGCGCTCCCCGGAAGCGTCGCTTGTTCCCCTGACGACACTCACCGCAAACCTCCGAAAGCATTGACTGTTCGCCGACATTAAACCACAAATGGAACCCGTCAGATTGATAATTGCAGTGCGGGATGCTACCGTTACCCCAATGCACACGCTGGAAACACCGTTGCCGGCGGCGCAGTCGGCAAGGTGCGCACTGACCACCGCCCGGCTTCGGGGCCTTACGTTCCTGGCTATGGCGGCGGCATTTTGGATGGCCATGGCGTGCGCGTCGGGTTCGGCGGAACTTACGGAAACTGTATCAACCATGCCTGTCAACCGCATCGCCTACATCGATTCCGACGGCCAACTGTTGACGGTCAATCCCGACGGGACCGACCGTCGTTTGTTGACCTCGGGCACAGTGGCCCGGGCGCCGGGCATATTGGCACAACCCCAGCGCAGAGACCGGATTTACAGCTGGCCGGTGTGGTCGCCGGACGGTGAACGGATTGCGGTGTCGTTGATTTCAGGCACCTCCGCCAGCGACGCGGAAATCAGCGTGCAATCGCTGGAGGCTTCAACCGGTTTGGGCGGGGCGGTATTCGTTAACGATGCTCCCTTGACCATTGCCGACGGTACGCCGCATTATGTCCAGTGGTCTCCCGACGGCAGACGGCTGGGTGTGACCGCGGCGACGCCGGAAGGATTGACGCTGTTTGTAGTAGATGCCGTACCGGCGGCCGGCGCGGCGGCGCCCGCGGATCCGCTGCCGGTTCAGCGCGGCGCTCCGTTGTACTTCGACTGGTCTCCCGATGGCACCGCGTTGGCGGTCCACAGTGGCGAGGAGTTGTCGGTTCTCCGCCTGGATGATGCCGCCGGTCAGTTGACCGTGCAGGCCGTGAGTAACTCGCGGTCTTTCCGGACCCCGGCCTGGTCGCCCGACGGGTCGCGATTGGTATGGTCTGCCCCGGGCGGGGACAGCGAAGCCGTTTGGGTAGGCCGACCTGCCGAACCCGATTACGCGCCGTTGCGGTTGGCGGAAGTGGAGGGTACGTGCGCGTTCTTGTGGTCCAACGACGGTCAAACCATAGCCATTGCCGACCGGCAGGTGGAGGGCGCACCAGCCTACCGGCGGCTGCGGGTAGTGTCGGCCGACGGGAGCGGAGAGCGCGTGGTCAAGGAAGACGACTGGGTGCTGGGCTTTTTTTGGGAACCTAACGGAACCAGGCTGGCCTGGGTTGCGCTCAACGAAGAAGATCGGACGATGGAGTGGCGTCTTGCCGACGGCGCCGATGGTGCTTCCATTCCCGGCGATGGGGGCGAGGCGGTAGGGGGATTGCGCTTTTCGCCCAGCGGGGAGACCTTTTTGATGTTGGCCTTCTTCGATCAGTATTCCCGTAGCCATTCGCCATGGGCGCCCGACGGATCAGCGCTGGTGGTATCCGGTACGCAACAATATCTGTCCGAAAGGCGCAACGGGAGCGGCGCCGGCGGGTCCCGCGTGTACGTCGCGGAAACCACCGTCGGCGGAGGGTTGCGCGACATCGCCGGAGGCGGTATTGCCGTTTGGTCAACCCGTTAGGCCGCCCATCTCTGGCTTCCGGCTTGCGCCGGAATGACGAATTATCTTTGAAAAAGCCCTGGAGGTATGGACACAGATGTTGCGTTTAAGCGCCATTCGCTTAATTATGGAACGCCGGTGGCAGTGGTACGGCACTGCTTTGTGCGTCGCTCTGCTGACGGCGGCGTGCGGTGGCGGCTCTGAACCGTCGGCTGCTCCGTCGGAGCCGGCCGCCGCCGCTCCCCAGCCGGCCGTTGGACAACCCACGCCTACGCCTACGCCGCCGCCGGACCCGGTGGCCCTGCTGGCCGAGACCGCGAACAACTTGCGACAGGCGCAGTCTTTCAACTTTGTGGTCGAGCACGAATCCGGCAGCATCTACGTGAGTTCGGTTCAGGCCAAGGCCACCGATGCCAAGGGGGGCTGGAAAGCCGAACAAGGCGCGCAGATGACCATTGACGCCTACCTCGTTTCCGGCCCCGATACCCCGCCTACGGACGGCACTTACGTTGAACTGAACATGGCGGTGACGCCCGACAGCTACTTCCTCACCGACCCTCTATCCGGCTTTTGGACCAAGCGTCCCATCTCCAGCATTTCCATCCCCATCACCGAGTTGAACAACATTATCGCCGACGCGGTTGATGGTGTTGACAATCCCACCCTTGCCGGTCAAGAAGATATTGATGGAGACAATGCCTACAAAATTACGGGCGACGCTCCGGCGTCGGTAATGGACTGGCTGCTGCTGTTCCCTGTAGAGGGCCAGCGAGTGGACGTGGAAATCTGGACGGATACCGAGGAGAGAATCCTCCTCCAAGCTCGCATCATCGGCCCCATCGGTGAATTTGATGACTCCGATACCGTGCGCAAAGTATCGGTGAGCGACTACAATGCGCCCGTTGACATCGAAACCCCCGGACCCGACGATTATCTTGATCTCTCCAACGTCCAGCAGTAGCCGTCAACCTGCCCCTGCTTCGGCCCGCCCATTTACCCGATGCTGAGCCGACTGCAACGACACGGCCTCCCGCCCTGGGTGATGGTCGCCGCCATCGCCACTGGCACCTTTATCACCGCCCTGGACCAGACGGTGGTGGTGACGGCGCTGCCGGCGGTAATGGCCGACCTGAAAATCCAGCTGGCCCGGCTGGAGGCGGTCATTTGGGTGGTCACGGCCTACCTGCTGGGCTACACCGTGGCGATGCCGCTGCTGGGCCGGCTGGCCGACGTGTACGGCTATACGCGCATCTACCAGTGCTCCCTGCTGGTATTCTGCGTAGGGACGACGCTGGTCGCGCTGTCGGGGGAATGGGGCTGGCTGAACGACCAGATTGACCCGCTGGACCAGATTGTCGTCGCGCGGGTGGTGCAGGCCATCGGCGGTGGCGGCACGGTGCCCATCAGCCTGGCCATCGCGGCCGCGCTGGTGTCGCCGGAAAAACGGGGCCTGGCCCTGGGCATCGTGGCCGGGGCCGCTGAGGCGGGCAGTATGCTCGGGCCGGCCTACGGAGGGGCCATCATCGAAATCTGGAGCTGGCGGGGCATTTTCTGGCTCAACGTGCCCCAGGCCGCCGTGATTGCCGTGGCCCTGCTGTTCCTGCCCAACCAGCGGTTCGCCGCGGCCCGCATGGACTATCGCGGGGCCATCGTGCTCACCATCGCGTTGGTGCTGCTCTCGCTGGCGGTAGCCCATGAGGGCCTGTTCCGGCTGTCGTCCTGGACGCCCTACTGGCTGCTGGTGGGCTTTCTGGTCAGCACTGGAGCGCTGGTGCTGTTGCAGCGGCGGACGGTGCAGCCGCTACTGTCCGGCACGCTGTTCCGGGCCTGGGCTTTCCTGATGGCCAATATTGCCCAACTGCTGGTGGGCATTGCCCTCATCGTCGCCATGGCCGCCATGGTAATCATGGCGAACACGGTGATGGACGTGCCGGAGCGTCCGGTGGACTCGCTGACCGCGGCGCTGTGGCTGCTGCGGATGACGGGGACGATTCCCATATTCTCGGTAATCGGCGGCCTGCTGCTGCGCTGGATCGACGCCCGCTGGGTCACCGTGCCGGGGCTGGCGCTGATTGCCATCGGGATGTTCCAGGTCGGTGGCTGGCCTCTGTTGGGACTGCCCGGTTGGCAGGTTGAAATCAGCGACCCGAAATTGACCATCGACATGGTAATCGCCGGCGTCGGTTTCGGGCTGGTCATCGCGCCGCTGATGCACCGGGCGATTCTGTCGGCGCCGTTGGATTACCGGGCCGTGTCGGCGTCGATGATTGTGGTGGCGCGGATGCTGGGGATGACGCTGGGCATGGCGGCGCTGTCAGCGTGGGGCGTGAACGAACTGCTGACCATCTTTGACGAAACGGTGGCCCTGCCGGCCGCCGAGCGGCGGGAAGTGGTGAGCACCGCCAGCCTCGACCTGTTCCACAGCTTCTTCCGCGCCGCCGGCATCATCGCCATCCTGTCCATCGTTCCCGCAACCCTGATGCGGGCCAGCGCGATGGAACGGGCAGAAACCGCGTCCGCATACGACACGCCGGCACCCGGAGCTGCCGGCGGGAACGACTCCTGAAACCCGCGGCGTGGGTTTAACGCAAAGGCGCAAAGACGCGAAGGTTTCCTGTTATGGAGTCCAAGCAATTAGGCGCGACCGGGGTCGTGATCCCCGAGATTGGCCTGGGCACGTGGCGCTATACGGGCGGACCGGAGCCGCTGCGCCGGGGGATCGAGCTGGGGGCTAACCTGATTGATACGGCTGAGATGTACCGGACGGAGGGGGCGGTGGGGGAGGCCATTGCCGGGATCCGCGAGAAAGTATTCGTCGCTACCAAGGTGCTGGGCAGCAACCTGCGCTACGACGATGTGCTGCGGGCCGCCGAGCGCAGTCTCCGGTTGCTGGCGGTGGACAAGATTGACCTGTATCAAATCCACTGGCCCAACCCCAGGGTCCCCATTGCCGAGACGATGCGGGCGATGCAGAAGCTCGTGTCCGACGGGCTGGTTGATTACGTCGGTGTGAGCAACTTTTCCGTGGACGAAATGCGGGAGGCGCAGGCGGCCATGCCCAACGCGCCCATCGTATCCAACCAGATCCTGTACAACCTGCGCCGGCGTGGCGCGGAGCGGGATGTCATACCGTACTGCCGCCGGCACGATATTACGGTCATCGCTTATTCGCCTTTGCACGAGGGCGCGCTGGCCGGGGGCAGCGGCGGGGCCGCCGCCGGCGTCCGGCGGGCATTGGGGATGAACCGTGGACAGGACGCGCTGGCGTCGGTGGCGGAAGAAACGGGGCATTCGGTGGCCCAAGTCGCCCTCAACTGGGTGGCGGATCAGCCGGGGACTATAGCCATCCCCAAATCCAACAGCGTTCAGAGGACGGAGGCTAACTGCGCGGCCTCCGGGTGGAGTCTCACTGCGGAGCAACGGCGGGCGTTAGAGCGCGCTTTCCCGGTGTGATTCCCAAATAATGCCCGTCTTTCCTGAGGCGACTAGATTCCGGCTTTCGCCGGAATGACGGAAGAGGAGTCGAATGACGGGAGGGGGGATTCGGGATGACGGGAGAGGGATTCACAGGCCGAAGCTGCCAACTACGCGCCACTGCAAGTCGGGAGCCCAGCGGCCGGCGGACCAGTCGTCGCCGGCGGCGTCGGAGGCGAAGCGGGTCAGCGCCAGGCGCCAGGCGCGGGTGATTTGCGACACTTTCAGCTCGTCGGTGACCGCGCGGGCGAATTCCAGGGCGCTGTCGAAGACCGAGTCGGGCAGGTTGGCGTGGGAGAGCAGGGGCATTTGCGGCGGAAAATCGGGGCCGAACGGCCGGCGCGGGCCATGGACTCCGGCGCTGCGTCCCAGCAGGTCGGCCACCATTGATTGCAGTCGATAAAGGGATTCGTTGACGACCTCCGGGGAAAAATCCAGCCAGATATTTCCGTCAGTATCCGTGGGGCGGGTGGTGGTGATGCCCCGGTTGAAGATGGGAAAGCGCGGCGACACCCGGCGGTAGCGGTCGGCCAGTTGTTCCAACTCCGCCGCCAGCAGGATTTCGGCGTCGGGGTCGTCAGCGCCGTCGAAAGGGAAATAGTCCGACATGGGCAGATGAACCATGTGCATTTCGGCGGCCCAACACGCATATTGGCCGCAGATCAGCTGCCGGGCCCGGTAGGCCCGGGCGGTAAAATCAGGATCCGTGAGCAGGCTCACGCCGTAACGAATGGACATCGTCTGTTTTTCGGACCCCTATCAAGATGTTGGAGACGACTCTGCGGCAAGGGCCGCATTGGCGGCGGCGTTGGCTTCGTAATCCCGGTCGGCATCGGAGGTTTCCGCTATCGCCTCAGCGAGGGCGCTGCGATGCACCTCTCCGATCAGAAGGTTCCGGTCGTCCGTAACCGGGATTGGATAGTCGCTGGCCATGGCCAGCGGGATCAGTTGGTCAAATGAGGTCGTCGGCGCAACGGGAGCATATTCCCGGTCCACGTAATCCCAAGCCTCGTCGAATCGTTTGACGCCGGCACGCAACGCGCGCTCGGCGTTGGTGATGGACAGCAGGCCGATGTACCGTTCCTGCCGGTCCACCATCCAGGCGGCGTCGCCGTCGCTGTCGCCGATGGTGTGCAGGGCGGCCCGGGGTCCCTGGTGGCCCATGATAGTGGCCTTGGGGCTGACCATGACCTTTTCGGCCGTAAGGATGGTCTCCAGGCGCACATCCTGGGTGAAGTCGCCGACGTACTCGTCTTCGGGTCGCAGTACGATGTCTTCAGGAGACCCGATTTGCGCGACCTTGCCGTCGTGCATAATGGCGATGCGGTCGCCCAGTTTCAAGGCTTCGTTGAGGTCGTGGGTGATGAAGACGATTGTTTTGTGCAGTTCCGTTTGCAGCCGCAGCAGTTCATCCTGCATCTGGCGCCGGATCAACGGGTCCAGTCCGCTGAACGGTTCGTCCATCAGGAGGATGTCGGGGTCCACAGCCAACGCGCGGGCCAGGCCGACACGTTGCTGCATGCCGCCCGAAAGTTGGCGTGGGTAAGCGTCTTCCCATCCGGCCAAGCCGACCAGGGCCAGAACTTCGCGGGTGCGGGCGTCCCGTTCGGGTTTCTTTACGCCTTGAACTTCAAGACCCCAGCCGGCGTTTTCAATCACGTTCCGGTGCGGCATGAGGCCATAATGCTGGAAGACCATGGCGATTTTTTTGCGTCGGAACTCGATCAACTCCTTGTCTGTCATCCCGGTGATGTTTTCTCCGGCGATGATGATTGCGCCCGCCGTGGGTTCAATGAGGCGGATCAGACAGCGCACCATGGTGGACTTTCCGCTGCCCGACAGGCCCATTATGACGAAGGTTTCACCTCGATCTACGTCGAAGGAGACATCCTGGAGTCCAATGACATTGCCAAATTCGGCCTGGAAGAAGGCCTTATCCTGGCCGACGTATTGGGGGTCCAGAACGCGGTCGGGGTTTTTTCCGAACACTTTCCAGATGGAACTCACCTGGATATAGGGGGCGTTTTCGTTCCGTTCCGAACCGCTGATGGCGGTTGGGATATCGTCAGCGGCAACCATGAGTATCACCTCCGCCAGAGCGGACAGCGGGCGATGGCATAAAACAGCGTCCCGAATCACCGTAGGGCGATGGCAGTGGTTTGTCAACCCTGGCGTCCTTACTTTTGCCGGGGTCGTTTTACCAGCGGTTGCGGATGTTGTACACTACACGCAACCTCGTACTTGACGGATATACCAGTGGCGCAAGTTACCGTAATTGGAACCGGACTCATCGGCACCTCGTTGGGGTTGGCTTTGCGAGGCTCGTCGCTGCGCAACCTGACGGTGGTTGGAACCGATGCCGAGTCCGCCGCCCGCTCGGGCGCCCAGCGACGCCAAGCCTTTGACCGGGTGGAGTCGCGTCTTGGCAACGCCATCGCGGAGGCGGACATCATCGTGCTGGCCACTCCGGTGTTGGCGATGCGCGAACTGATGGAGGGCATGGCGGCCTACCTGCCGGAGGGCTGCGTCGTCACCGACGTGGGGAGCACCAAAACCCAGGTGTTGCAATGGGCAGACGAATTGCTGCCCGAGTCGGTTGACTTTGTGGGTGGGCATCCCATGGCCGGTCGGGAAACCCCCGGGCCGGAAAATGCCGACGGTCAAATGTTTGTGGGCAAGCCCTATTGCGTAATACCCAGCCCCAGGGCAAGCCAACGGGCGGTGGGGGAAATCTCCACACTGGCCGAGGCGGTGGGAGGAGTCCCGTATTTCATCAGCGTTGACGAACACGATAGCTTCGTCGCGGCGGTAAGCCATCTGCCCTTCGTCCTGTCCACCGCCCTGGTCGGGTGCACCAGCAAGTCAGCCAACTGGACTGACATCGGCCAACTGGCGTCTTCCGGGTATCGTGACATTACCCGACTGGCTTCCGGCGATCCCATCATGCACCGGGACATCTGCATCAGCAACGCTCAACCAATCGTCGCCTGGATCGACGCGTTTATACGGGAACTCTACGAATACCGCAAACTGCTGGACACCGACGGCGCTCCCCCCGATACCGATGCCGTCGGTGAAATGTTTGAGGATGCTCGTCTGGCGCGCAACAAGTGGCTGGCCGGTGAGGTGAACCCGAAGGCGCGGGAAAATGAGAATACACCGGAATACCCGACGTTCAGCCAATCTATGGGGCAAATGTTCCTGGGAGGTTGGGCTGACCGCGCCCGCCGCATGATGACGGGCGCCCCGCCTAATGATCGAGGCGGCAATGATGGCAACCAGCGGAGCGGTCGCTGATTAGATTTCGGGCGGATTGGGAGGAACCAAATGGAGCAAACTGTCCGCAGTCCCGAACGCCTGGCCGGCTCTCTGGCCGTTCCTGGAGACAAATCGGTTTCGCACCGTTCCCTGATCCTCAACGCCATCGCCCATGGGGACGCCACGGTAACCGGCCTCTCCGACGGTGCCGACGTGCGTTCCACAGCGGCCTGCCTGCGCACCATGGGCGTGGCAATTGACCCGTTGGACGAGCCGGGCAGTTTCCGCGTTTCCGGCCCCGGCCCGGCGCTGGACGAACCTTCGGACCTGCTGGATGCGGGCAACAGCGGCACCTCCATGCGATTGCTTTCCGGGCTGCTTGCCGGACAGAGTTTTCTCTCCGTGCTTACGGGTGATGGGTCGTTGCGGTCCCGGCCCATGGGCCGTATCGTCCAACCGCTCCAGCAGATGGGCGCGTCCATCATGGGCAGGAACGGGAATACCCTTGCGCCGCTGGCCATACGGGGCGGGAACCTCCGGTCCATCGAGTACGAGATGCCCGTGGCCAGCGCCCAGGTCAAATCCTGCCTGATGCTGGCCGGCCTTTCCGCCGCCGGCCCGACGGTTTTGCATCAGCCGGCGTTGTCCCGCGACCACACCGAACGCATGATGACCGCCATGGGGGCCCGAGTGGAAACCGACGGTCTCGCGCTCACCCTCCATCCGACGCAATTGGATGCCGTGGACGTGGCGGTGCCCGGAGATATTTCGTCAGCAGCGTTCTGGATGGTGGCCGGCCTGATCCATCCCAACGCCCGGGTTACCATCACCGGCGTCGGCCTGAATCCCAGCCGGGCCGGGATCATCGACGCATTGCAGATGATGGGCGCCGGAGACGCGCTGCTTCTGGAAAACGAGCGCGTCGAGGGCGGCGAACCGGTGGCGGACGTGGTGGCGTCTTCCGGAAATCTCAAGGGCATCGACTTGGGCGGTGACATCATCCCCATAATGATCGACGAACTCCCTGTCCTCGCCGTGGCGGCCTGTTTCGCCGAAGGCGATACCGTGATCCGAGACGCCGCCGAGCTTCGCGTCAAGGAGTCCGACCGCATCGCCACCACCGTTTCGGAACTGACGCGCTTGGGCGGCGCTCTTGAGCCTCGGGAGGACGGCATGGTGATCCATGGTCAAGGTCCCGTAGGGGCGACCGGCCGGCCGCCCCTACAAGGCGCCGAGGTGGAGAGCCATGGCGACCACCGGCTGGCGATGGCGATGGCCGTGGCCGGTCTGGCCGCGTCGGGAGAGACGGTGATTCACGGCGCCGAGGACGCCTCGGTATCATACCCGACATTCTGGGAGCACCTGGCATCGCTCAACAACGGATGATGACGGTCGAGAGCGAGTTGCCCCAGGCCAGTCCGCCGCCGCCACTGCTGGTAGTGGTCTCCGGCCCGTCAGCATCCGGCAAGGGTTCGGTGCTGGCCGGGCTCCGGGAACTGGACCGTCCCTGGCACTTTGCGGTCACCGCCACCACGCGCCCGATGCGGGCCGGCGAGGAAGACGGCAAAGACTACATTTTCGTGGACGTGCCAAACTTCCTGCGGATGAGGGAGCGGGACGAGTTGCTCGAATCCGCCCAGGTTTATGACCGTTGGTACGGCGTCCCCCGCCGGCAGGTGCGTGATCCCCTGATCGCCGGCAAGGATGTTATCCTTGAGATAGATGTGCAGGGCGCCGCTACGATACGCCAAATAGCGCCAGAGGCGCTGACCATTTTCGTGATGCCCGGCAGCTTGGACGAACTTCGCCGCCGACTTGCCGGTCGAGGGACCGAGGACGAAAATGAAATGCGGCGCCGTTTGGAGGAAGCATCCGCCGAATTGTCTCGCATCGGCGAATTTGATTACCGGGTGGTCAACCGAGATGGGGGGCTGGAAGCCGCCGTCCGAGAGGTCGATGCCATCATCGCTGCGGAAAAGTGCCGAGTTGAACCCCGGTTAGTGCAGTTTCTCTAGGTGTGCCCGTATTTTCCGTCATTCCCGCGCCAGCGGGAATGACGAAACTAAGGAGCCGATATGACCACCACCGAAGCCCCACTGCGTCCTCGTCTGCCGGACTGGTTGAAAGTCCGTATGCCGGGCGGTCCTCGCTATATTGAGCTGAAGCAACTCATGCGCGACAGCCAGTTGCACACCGTTTGCGAGGAAGCCCATTGTCCCAATATCGGAGAGTGTTGGGAACGCTCGGCGGCCACGTTCATGATCCTGGGAGACATCTGCACCCGCGCCTGCGCCTACTGCGCGGTGACCACTGGGCGTCCCGGCACGCTGGATCTGGGAGAACCGTTTCGTCTGGCGTCCACCGTCAAGCGTATGGGCTTGAAATACTGCGTAATCACTTCGGTCAACCGCGATGACCTGCCCGATGGCGGAGCCGGCATCTTTGCCGCGTGCATCAAGCAGGTTCGGGCGGCTGTTCCGGGTTGCCGAGTGGAAGTGCTGATACCCGACTTTGACGGCAATTGGGATGCGCTGGCAAAGGTGGTTGCCGCCCAACCTCAAGTGCTCAACCACAACATTGAATCGGTGGAGCGGGTGTTCCGGCGCGTCCGTCCCAGGGGCGATTATCGCCAGTCTTTGGAATTATTGCGACGGGTCAAGGAAATTGATCCTGATATGCCCACCAAATCGGGCATCATCGTGGGCATGGGCGAGACCGTTGACGAGGTGCGCCGGACCATGGCCGACTTGCGGGCGGCAGGTTGCGACCTGCTCACGATCGGTCAGTACCTGCGTCCGTCCGTCAAGCACATCCGCATCGACCGTTTCTACACGCCCGCCGAATTCGACGAATTGCGCCAAGCCGGCGAGGGCATGGGCTTCAAACACGTCGCCTCCGGCCCGTTGGTACGCTCCTCTTATCACGCCGACGAACAGCATGATGCGGCGAGCGTGTAGTTATCGGACGCAATTTGCGTATGTCGGCTAGGCGGAATGACGACAATACTATGCAAGGAGGCGGAATATGCTGAAACGCAGCGTTACCTATCAAACGCAACGCTATGACGTAGTGCTCGTCAAAGAGGACGACGGCGGATACTCGGCCAGCGTGCCGGACGTCCCCGGCGCTTATTCCGATGGCGATACCGAAGCAGAAGTTTTGGAGAATATCGCTGACGCCATCGCAGATTTGAAGGAGAGCGCCGAAGAAGCTGCCAGCATCCTTTTGGCACACAAGCTTGCGGGGAAGCCGAGCGCCGGCGTACCCGCGCAGCCACCCAACATGGACACCGGGGCGGATTGACGGAATGCCGAGAAGTTCCAAACGACATCAGGCACGATCCCTGTGTCAACACCCTGATGCGCGCTAATCACATTGATCGGGTACGGGAAGGCGCTAAACATACAGTCATGCTCAACATACGCACCGGCAAGACTTTCACGATCCCGCGACATCCCAGCCGCCCGATAGAGTTGGAACAATGCGCAATATACTTCGGGATGCCGAGTTGTCTGTTGCTCAATTCCGCGACTTGCTCTGATGTGGCTATGTACCACGGAGCGATATGGCCCTAGCGGTGATGTATGCCGACTTCCCTCGCTAACACCGCCCTTGCCACCCTGCCACCCATGCGCTAACCTTGTCGCCGGACTAAAGGGGAGGAGATGGCATCTTGACTACCGCCGCCGCTACAAGGCCCATATTGGAGGTAAAAGACCTCCAGACGTACTTTTTCACCCGTACCGGAACCGTCAAGGCCGTGGACGGCGTGAGCTTTGAGCTGTATCCAGGCGAGACGCTGGGGGTCGTGGGAGAATCCGGTTCGGGCAAGAGCATGACGGCGCTGTCCATCATGGGCTTGGTGCCGGGCCCGGCGGGAAGGACGGTGGGCGGACAGATCCTGTACAACGGCGAAGATCTGTTGCAGAAGTCCGCCGCCGAAATGCGAGCGATACGCGGCAAGGAAATCTGCATGATCCTGCAGGATCCGATGACCTCATTGAATCCCGTGTACACTGTTGGCAATCAGGTGATTGAGACGCTGAGGCAGAGTGATGAAAGCCGCAGTTCCAGCCTGCGCGCTCGCGCGATTGAGTTGCTGGAAAAGGTGAAAATTCCGGCGGCTGATTCGCGTTTCGCCAACTTCCCTCACCAGATGTCCGGCGGGATGCGCCAACGGGTAGTGGGAGCCATCGCGGTAGCCGGATCGCCCAACGTCCTGATCGCCGACGAGGCCACCACGTCACTGGACGCCACCATCCAGTATCAGTACCTGGCCTTGCTCAAAGAGTTGCAGGAAGAAACGGGCATGGCCATCATCTTCATTACGCACGACTTTGGCATCGTCGCCAAAATGTGCGACCGGGTGGCGGTCATGTACGCGGGACGCATGGCCGAGATTGCGGACGTGCGGGAGTTGTTCAACAATCCCCAACACCCCTACACCGAAGCCCTGATGCGTTCGGTGCCCAACGTGGACGAGGACGTGGATTTCCTGTACTCCATAGAAGGGCAACCGCCGGCTTTGGACGATTTGCCGCCGGGTTGCACCTTTGCAGACCGTTGCCCCTACGTCTTTGACCGGTGTCGGGACGAGTTCCCTCCAATCGTTGAGGTGGGAACGCGGCACATGGCGACCTGTTGGCGCCTGACCGAGGAGGCCCGCTGATGACCCAGGCAGCAACCCGACCCGACACCAATGCCGCCGACAACAACGGCGACGGCATTATCGAGTTGGAGAATATCCGCAAGTATTTCCCTATCACCAAAGGCGTTATCATGCGTCGCGCCATGGGTCAGGTCAAAGCGGTGGACGGCGTTTCCTTCCGCATCCGGGAGGGTGAGACGTACAGTCTGGTTGGCGAGTCCGGTTGCGGAAAAACCACGACGGCGCGCATGGTGCTGCAGGTAGAAACGCCGACCGAAGGGGTGATGAAGTTCAACGGCAAGGATACCCGGCAGTTCACCAACGCAGACCGACGGGAATACCGGGCCTCGGTGCAGGCGGTGTTCCAGGACCCCTGGAGCTCACTGAACCCCAGGATGCGCGTCGGTTCCATCATCATGGAACCGTTGCTGACCAATCACCCGATGGGCAAGCACGAAGCCCAGGAGCAACTGGAAACGCTTTTGCGCGACGTGGGCCTGCGCCAGGCCCAGGGCGATTACTTCCCGCACGAATTCAGTGGCGGACAGCGCCAACGGATCGCCATTGCCCGGGCGTTGTCCCTGCGCCCCAAGCTCATCGTGCTGGATGAGCCAGTGTCGGCGTTGGACGTGTCCATCCGCGCCCAGATTATGAACCTGCTCCGGGAGCTGCAGGACCAATACGGCGTCAGCTATCTCCTCATCGCGCACAACCTGGCGACGGTTCGTTACATGAGCCACCAGGTGGGCGTGATGTACCTGGGGCGAATGGTGGAGGAAGCGCCGACGCGGGAACTGTTCGCCAACCCCAATCACCCCTACACGAAGGCATTGATCGCCGCTTCATTGCCTTCGCATCCCGACATGGAACGGGAGGAAATGGTGATTTCCGGTGAAGTACCCTCGCCGCTGAACCCGCCCAGCGGGTGCCACTTCCACCCGCGCTGCCCCATGGCGATGGATCAATGCTCGACGATTGATCCGGAGACGAGGCAATTGTCGCCGGTTCACCAGGTAGCCTGCCACTTGTACTGACGAAAAGACCCGCCTCGCCCGTCTCCGGGGCGAGCGGGCAATGCCGACCACTCTCGCTCGGGTCGCGTCAGCCGCCGGCCACGGCCGGCACTATGCTGACCTCATCACCCGACTTGATGGCGGTACGCAGCCCCTGGTCGAAACGGATGTCTTCTCCGTTGACGTAGATGTTGACGAAGTAGCGCAGTTCACCTTCTTCGTCCAGCAGGCGCTCTTTGAAACCGGGATAGTCGTCTTCCAGTTGGTCAATCATCTGGGACAGGTCGGCCACTTCCAGTTCGACCTTGTCGGCTCCGCCGGTCATGCGTCGCAGCGGTGTGGGGATGCGTACCGTAACGCCCATGGGAAACTCCTCTTCGAGATGCTGGATTGCCGCGCTCGGTGCGCAATGGCATGGTTTCAGAAGGTAAGATGACTTCGATTCGTGGCCGGCGCTAACCTTCGATGACGTCGCCGGCGATGGGATCGACGCGGACTCCGAGATCACTCACCCACGCCAGCCCCCGCTGGATGTCTGCTTCAGCGCCTTCCAACTCGAGCACCACCCAACCGACGTCGGCGCGCACGTCGGCGCGGCGGATGTTGGTGACCACGTCAAAATCGCGGCCCATTCGATAGATTACCGGTTCCTTCACCAGGTCTGATGAAAAAGTGAACCGCACTCGTTGGTTAGCCATGTTTTCCTAAGCGCGGGCGGCCAGACGGTTTTCCAACGCGGCCTCGAAGGAGCCCATCATCGGTTTCACCAACAGGGGGTTGACCACTTCCTCCACGGCTTCCTGCGTCTTGAGACCGTTGCCGGTGATGTAGGCCACGGTAAGTTCGTCGGCGCCGATAGCGCCGGTTTCCGCCAGGTATTTCAGCGTGGAGACAGTCACGCCGCCGGCGGTCTCGGTGAAGATCCCTTCCGTTTCGGCTAAAAGTTTGATGCCTTCCACCACCCGATTCTCCGGCACGGCGTAGCCGCTGCCATCAGACTCCCGGATCACCCGGAGAGCGTAGATCCCATCGGCGGGATTACCGATGGCGAGAGATTTGGCGATGCTGTCGGGTCGAACTGGCCTGATCTGGTTCTGGTGGTTCTCCCACGCGGTTACGATAGGACAACAACCGGCGGCCTGTGCCATGTGCATCCGTGTGGTGACCGCGGGATGATGCACGGTGTTTTGGTCGGCGCCGAAGGGGATGGGGTCAACGTCGTCCAACAACCCCAGACACGCCAATTCGTTAAACCCTTTCCAAATCTTGGTGAACATGGCGCCGGACGCCGAGGGGACAATCACGTGATCGGGAACCCGCCAGCCCAGTTGCTCGGCAACCTCGTAGCCCAGGGTTTTGCTGCCCTCGGCATAGTAGGGTCTCATGTTGATGTTGACGAAGGCCCAATGGTAGTTGTCGCTGACCTCGCTGCACAGGCGGTTGACCTCGTCGTAGGTGCCTTCCACCGCGACCAATGTGGGGTTGTACACTGCCGCGCCGATAACCTTGCCCCGCTCGAGGTCGGCGGGAATGAATACCACTGCGTCAACGCCGGCCCGGGCGGCGTGGGCGGCCACGCTGCACGCCAAATTGCCGGTGCTGGCGCAGGCCAGCGTGTCGTAGCCAAACTCGACCGCTTTGGTGGCTGCCACCGATACCACGCGGTCCTTGAACGAAAAAGAGGGATTTACGCTGTCGTTCTTGATGTAAAGGTTGTTCAAACCGAGGCGTTTGCCCAGGTTTTTGGCCTTGAGCAGCGGGGTATATCCGGCCATGATGTCCACCGGATCATCTGCGTTGGCCGGCAGCAAATCCTGGTAACGCCAGATGCTCAGGGGGCCGTCGGCGATACGCTGATGGTCGATGACCTCCGAGATGGTCACGTAGTCGTAAATGACTTCCAGGGGGCCGAAACAGAAGTCGCAGACGTTCAGGGGTTCGCCCGGGTATTCCCGGCCGCATTCCCGACACTTCAATCCTTTGACAAACGCCACCGGAAAATACCTCCGTTGGTGTGGGTTGATGGCTTGCTACCGGACCACAGCGTAAGGCTCTGATCGGCAACGTGGCCTACTATTGTGCCAGAGGCCGGCGGTACTGACAACCGAGCAGGGTTGGCGACGGTTGGTCGTCGCCGCACCAGTGGAACCAGACGTCAATTCTCGCGCCAAGATGAGACGGGAGCGCACCCTACCAATGTACTCGGCAACCTGCCAATCACGGGTTGGTATTATTCGTGGGCCGGGTGATACCAGTGACTGTCGTAGAACATCAGAGGATTGGCGTCGTCCCCGCTCTGCTTCATCTGCTTGACCTCTCCCACGTAGATGGTGTGATCGCCGTACACGTGGGAGCCTACGATGTCGCAGTTGAAAAAGACCATGGAGCCGTCGAGTTCGGGCACGTCGTGTTCGCCCATGGTGTAAGAATACTCCGGGTTGCCCACCCGTTGCTCCGGCCGTCGGGCGAAGTACATCCCCAATTCTTCCTGCTCTTCGCGCAGGACGTTCACGCCGATCCGCTTCTGCTCCTCCACGTACCCGTAGGTGATGGTATTGTGGGCGACGCATACCAGAAGTGTGGGCGGTTCCAGGCAGACCGACGTAAAAGCGTTGGCCGTCATCGCATGGGGATTTCCCGACGGATCCAACGTGGTGATGACCGTAACGCCGGTTGCGAACTTTGCCATGGCATGACGAAAATCATCTGAACTGACCACTGCGCGCTTACCCCCGAAAAGTTGGTGATGATTATACCCGGCCAGTATCACTAATGCCAACCGTGGCCGGTATTGGGGCGGATCCGTTGGGGCGCCGCCCAATTTTGGACTGTGGCCAGGGTCGAAAGGCGTCGCCGATGTGTTCCGGTTCCGCACTCGCCGCGACGGTTGGATCCAACTTGAGCACGGCCCCAGCGGGGATATGTTCTGAGAAAAGGTCGGGATGAGTAAGTTGAGCCAATAATTCCAGCCCGCTCACCACCCGGGGACTCGGCCGGCTAAGGGTGCTGTGATCGATGAGATATACCTCCCCGGCGCGGACCGCGGGCAGGTCCTCCCATCCGGGTTGTGATGCCAACCACGGGATTTCCCGGACGCTGCGCGCCAGGTCGGACGAGCACAAGTCGATGAAGAGCTTCTCCGGTTGCGCTGCAACCACTTCACTCCACTGGATACGCTCCGCCGCGCACCCAGGAGTGAATCGCTCCGGCAGGATTCCTCCCGCTCTGGTCACCAGGTCCGTGACCCAGTGGCCTCCGATTACAAGCGGGTTCACCCCTTCCAGGGAGAAGACAGTTGGTCGGGTCTGGGATCCCCGGACTTCACATTCCACGGCGTCGATGCGTTCGCGCAATTGGGACACCAGCGCGACGGCTCGCCGCGACACCCCGCAGGCTGCTCCGACTTCAAGGAAACTATCCAGGATTTCGTCCAGGGTGCGAGGGTTCAAGTTCAGGACCTGGGGAGGGTCCGGTATCGGATCCACGGCCTTGCGGACCGTTCCCGCGTCAACCTCGCAGAAATAGCACAGGTCCTGGGTGAGGACCAAGTCGGGCGCTGCCTGGTTGAGCCATGCAACGTCCAGATCATACGGGCTTTCGCCGGCCGAGAGGATGCGGTGCATCTCGGCCTCCACTTCCTCACTGGACATCACCGACGAGTCGATGCGGCTCCGACAGACGACACGGATATCCTTTGCGCCCGGAGGATAGTCACAAAGGTCGGTTACTCCGATGATCTGTTCGCCCAACCCTAAGGCAAACAGTATCTCGGTTCCGCTGGGGAGGAGCGAACAAATACGCACGGCGCGTTCCTGTGCCGTCAGATTGATAGTCCGGCGCACGCATTGTAGCATATGCAAAGATAGATACCGATTTCAGACCCCAGCGTATTCATACCGGGCCACCATGAACGCATACAGTTACACAACTCAGTCGGCGTCAGCGTCGCCCGGGTTTGTCTGGGGGAAATGGGCGCTGGTGCGCCTGAATGCATACAGCTTTGGCCTGGCCGGCTTCGTGCTGGCGATGGATACCGCGGTGTTGCCGATCCTGGTGCTGGAGGTCGCTCCGGAGGCGGCCAAGAACACGCTCCTGGGAGTGGTTGGCTTGGCTGGTCTGCTGGCGGCAGCCCTAGTCCAGGTGCCGGTCGGTTGGGCCAGTGATCGGACCCGGTCACGGCTGGGCCGGCGATTGCCCTATATGCTGTGGGGCGGCGTCTGCATCACGGTCGCCCTGGGCGCTCTCGCCATGCCGTTGACCTACACCAGCCTGTTGGTGGTGTGGCTCTTCATCCAGACGAACTCCGGGATTGCGTACTCGCCCTACCTGGCGAGCATACGGGAGTTAGTGCCGGCGAACCGCGTGGGCGTGGCGGCATCCATAAAAACTTTGATGGAGGCGCTGGGCGGGGCCAGCATTTTGTGTCTGACCGCGCTCATGATAGGTCACTATTCGTGGCCGGACCACGCCCAGTGGCTTTGGTTCACGCTGGCGTTATTCGGCGGGGCGATAATCGTGACGGCAAGCGTCAGCTCCACCACCATATACAAGCGTATGCGCGATACCGGCGGGGTGACGGCGGCAGCGTTTCACCGCGCCGCCATGGCTTTCCCCGAAACGGCCAACATGGCCCGTCTCCACGCCGACCTGCCCTGGTTCGTGGCCTCTCGCAGCGCTTTCATCGGCGCCATCGTCATCTTCACCACGTATGGGCTGTTTTTCCTCCGCGACAAGGTGCAGGTGGAGAATCCGGCGCAAGCCCTGGGCGTGGCCATAATCGGGATCGGTGGAATGCTGATTTTGACCACCTACCCTTCGGGGTGGCTGTCGGATCGCATTGGTCGGAAGCCGATTCTGGCCTTCGGAACGGTCGTGGCGTTGTTGTCCACCGTCGCGATGATGTGGGTCAGCACCTATTTGCTGGCGGTGGTTGTCGCCAGCGTGATCGGCGGAGCGGTGGGGATCATCCTGACAACTCACTGGGCCATGGCCAATGACCTGGGAGCCCCGGGCCGCGAGGCGCAGCACATGGGAGTGGTCAATCTGGGCACCCTGTTCGGCGCTGCCGGCGCCAAAGCTATCGGTCCCCTTCCCGATCTGGTCGCGGTGTGGTTCGGGCCGGGGTTCGGATACACCGCGCTGTTGGGAGCCAGCGCATTGCTGTTTATCATCGGCGGGGCGCTGCTCCTGAAGGTGCGAGTGTCCCACCCGGCGACGCTGGCGGAACCCGCCGGAGTGGCGGGGGATTCGTAACCGATGGAGAATCATCAGACGATCACGCCCGCCGTCGATAAGTTTCACGCACAAACAGCAACAACCCGATACCCGACGCCGCCAGGATAATCGCGTCCACCCACAGGGACCAGGTGAAACTGGTGGCGTCGGCTATCGCGCCCAGCGACATGGCTCCGATAATGGTGCCGACTCCGCCGAAGGTTCGCAGCAGCCCGATGGTCACGCCCTCCAAACCGGGGGGAGCGATGTCGGCGAAGAACACCGTGCCGGCCGGGCTGCCCAAACCTTCGCCCAGGCCGAGCAGAACTCCCGATAACAACAGTTGCCACAGATTGCCGGCCCACACAAAGGCGGCGATACCCAGGCACAGCAATATGATGGACGGCAGAATGGGTGTTTTGCGTCCGAAGCGGTCGGACAGATAGCCGGAAAACATGGTGGTAAAGAACTGGGGGAAATGGGTGACGCTGAGCCACAGTCCCAGGTCATCGGGTCCAAACCCTTTCTGACGACCAAACAGCGGCATGACGCTCAAGCGGGCACCCTGTCGGTTGGCCACGATCATGAGCGCGAAGAGGCCCACGAAGACGAACGCCGGACTGAAGATAAGGCGCCACAGGGCGCCGCGCTGTGGTGTCACGAGCGACCGTTGAGCGCCAGGTAGGGGCGACTCATCAGTCGCCCCTACTCCGCGGCGATGGGATTCTGACGAGGTTTCCCGCCAGCGCGATTCAGGAAGGGCCATGACGATTATGACAAGGGAGGCCGCCATCAGTATGGCCTGGCCGAACAGGGGGATGCGCAGCCCGAATATGCTGGCCACAAAGCCGCCCAGCAGAGGCCCCAAAATCTGTCCGGCCAGTATGCTCAACTCTTGCAGGCTGAGCAGGCGGCCCCGGGTTTCAGCATCAGCCTCGTCGCGGAGGTAAATGGTGGCGACGGTAAGGAAAATACTGCCGCCGAACCCCGAAACGAACCGCCAACCGGTCAGCCATACGTAGCTGAACGACACCGACACCATGGCTGCGCCGGCCGTGTTGATGGCGGCGCCCAAGGCCAGGACGCGCCGCCGGCCGTACCGTTGCGCCAGGTATCCGGCCGGTACGCTGGTAACCAGGCGGCCCACGCCGAACAAGCCAACCGCGATGCCGACTTCGGCCGCGGTCACGCCATATTCCTGCTCTAGGAACAGAGGCAGAACCGGGGAGATGATGCCCATGCCCAGGCTGTTGAGGGCAACGATAAGGCACAGCAGAGACACCCCGCGATAACGGCCCTGCCGGCCCAGGGAGGACCGCCAGGACGCTGTTCTCACGGGGCGTTCCGTTCTGAAGGGGAGGATTCGGGGCGGGTAATCTCCCGGATGCGCCGGATGATACGGAACCGAGGGGCCATGATGTTGTGTCCGCAGGTCTGGCAGCGCAGCCCGATGTCACCGCCCACCCGGTTGACGCGCCACTCGTAGCCACCGCAGGGATGGGGTTTTTTGAGCCGGACAGTGTCGCCGGGCTTCAGGTCGGAGGGTTTGATTTCTGATGCCATCCCAAGCCCATGTCATCCAAGGTATGGTTGATGTTATCCCGCAGGTTGCCGGCGGCCTTGCGTGCGGCAGCGGCGTAATCGTCACCCGAAGACGCGTAGATGATGCCGCGTGACGAGTTGATGATAGCCATACGGCCCTCATCATCCACCCCGTAACGCACTGACTCATCCAAGTCCCCGCCTTGGGTACCCACACCGGGAATGAGTATGGGAAGTTCTGGACAGACCTCCCGCACCGAGGCCAACTGGTGAGGCGCAGTCGCTCCAACCACCACGCCGAGGTTACCCTGGGTGGCACGTTGTTGGGTACGCCGGGCGAGCCGCAGATAGGCTGGCTGGGTGAGGTTCCCCATGCCACTGATCGGCAGGTCCTGCAAATCGGCGGCGCCTCGGTTGGAGCCACGACACCAAATGAAAGCGCCCCGTTCCGGGTACTTGAGCCACGGCTCGACGGTGTCCATTCCGCCCCAGGGATTGACCGTTACTGCGTCGAAACCCCAGACATCAAACATCGCGGTGACGTAAGCGTTGGCCGAAACATCGATGTCGCCCCGCTTGCAGTCGCCGATGATTATGCAATGGGGGGCGGTGTCGCGGATGTGGGTGAGGGTCGCCTCCAGAATGCGCATACCCGGTATGCCCAGCGCTTCGTAAAAAGCCAGGTTGGGCTTGTAGGCGCACACCAAGTCTGCGGTGGAGCTGATGATTGCCCGGTTGAACTCGCCCGGATCTGCCGTGGGCAACTGCTTTGGGTCTATGTCCAAACCAATGCACAGGAGGCTTTGAGCGGTTTCGCTGGCGTTGAGAAGCCGTTGGGTAAAGGTAGGCATCTGAAATTATCCGGACGCTTGAGTATGAGTAAATTATAGACCGATAGGACTATGTGCCGCCACTGCACGCGGTCGGGTCGCCACGAGCGTCCTTGACACCCCTCGCAAGGCTTACCTACACTGCGGCCAAAGACATTTCACAGTTTTGGCAGGAGGTCATCCGAGATGGTAACGGGTCGGTACACGCATCCTCACGCCCACGTATCCGCCGCGATGGTGGATTCAGCCCGGCGCTGGTTGGCGAGCCTGGACGCTGAGCAGCGGGCGAAGGCCACCTATCATTATATGGACGGCGAGCGTATCTTCTGGTACTACCCGCCGCTGAACCGTCATGGCCTGCCCCTGCGCGACATGACGCAACCCCAGCGCAACCTGGCCATGGAGTTGCTGGCGACCGGGCTGACCGAAGATTCCAATCGCCAAGCCAGGCTGATCATCGAGCACGAGGATGTTCTGGGACCCTTGGAAGAGGAATGGGGACAGATCACATTCGTGCGCGATCCGGAGCTGTACTACTGGACGGTCTTCGGCGACCCGGGCCGAGCGGATCCCTGGGGCTGGCGCGTGGAAGGACACCACTTGTCCGTACACTACAGCGTCTGGGGCGACCAGGTTCTCGCGGTCACGCCGTTCTTCCTGGGCGCAAACCCAGCCGAGGTGCGCAAAGGTTCCAAAGAGGGACTGCGCATTCTGGGCCGGCGCGAGGATCTGGCCATCGAGCTGATCGGGTCTCTTGACGCCGGACAGCGCGGCAAGGCGGTGATCCACGACAAGGCTCCCTGGGACATCCTGGGGTATAACGCCAGCAAGCAGGCGATCCACGACGATGAAGGTCTGGCCGCCCGCGACATGAACGGAACCCAGCAGGAAATCCTGATGACGCTCATCGCGGAGTATGTCAACGGCGCGCCGGCACCGGTGGCGGAACAGCGGCTGGCCGCGATCCGCGAGTCCGGCCTTGACGACTTCCGCCTGGTGTGGGCCGGCGGGCTGGACCGGAGCCGGGACCACTACTACCGCATCCACGGCGGACAGTTCATAGTGGAGTTCGACAACATCCAGAACGAGGCCAATCATATCCACTCGGTGTGGCGCGAGGTGGAAAACGACTTCGCCCAGGATGTGCTACGCGATCACCGGATGCTTTATCACGTCCTGTAACCCTGGGTGACCTGGCGCGGAAAACGTAGGGGCGAATGATTATTCGCCCCTACTCACGTCGGATAGCGCCTGTTCCAGTTCGGTCAGCGTGGCATAGCCCTCAAACCGCTGGTGGACGGCGCCCTCGCTGTCCAGGACGAACACCCAGGACTCGTTGGTCCACCCCGGTATGCGAGTGAAGCCCCATTCATCGGCGGCCGGCACCAGTCGGGCGCGGCTCAAGTCGCCCTGGATCTCCTCGGGGTTGTCGTACAGCTCGACGTGGATGTAGTTGGCCTGGCTGGGATGAGCGGCGCGAAGTTCAGAGACGGTGTCCACCTGAGGCCCGCAAGTTGGGCTGGTGCAGAAGGCGGGCGTGGCGAAAACAATCACGGTAGGCTGCTGAGCCTCTATGGCGTCCGCCACGGACAGTTGGTAAAGCTCCTCGTCCGGCTCAAAGTCCGTGGTGAGGTCGAACACGGCGATGCCGTCGCCCAGCGTTTTGGTCTCGCTGCTCGGCGGCGTGTCGCCGATGGATGGGACCGGCGACTCGGCGAGGACTTCAACGTCAATCAGCGCCTGGCCGGAGACCTCGCCGCCGACGGGTTCCGCCGTCAATTGATATTTGCCAGCAGCGGGAAATTCGACCAGCGCGGCATATGAACCGCGCACGCCGTAGGGCCATGGGTTGTAATTGGCCGTAAGCTGGGCGATGGGTTCCGCAGTCCCGGCGTGGGCAACGGAGATTTGCACCTGGGGAGCGTCGATCAAAGCCTTTTGAGTGTTCAGGAGAAAAGCGACGCGCTGGTTCCCCACATCCAATACCTTGGTGGCCAGATGTGATTGGATGGCGTTGTCGGCGGGGTCAACGGTGGGCACCTGGATTACCGGGGTAGCAGCGGGCGATGGTTCCACTACAGAATTGGAACATGCCGCAACCGCCGAAATCAGGGCAAAGGCGAACGCGATGATCAAAAAATTTCGTGGCACCATCTAAGGCCCCTCCGCATAGACGCCGAAGGTGAAGGCGAACAGTCCGAAATCATCTGAGTTAGAGCGCATCGTGAGGACCGACTGGGGGAGGTATTGGGGATTGTCCACGATACCGTACATTCTGGGTTCATCCACCAGTATGTATGAATAGCCGTTTTCGTCCCACTGGATATCGGCGCCGGCATTGTCGGGCGTGAGCATCGCGCCGTCCACCGTGACAATAACCTGGTACGGCTCCCCGGAGTCGGAGGTCAAAACGGCGTTGACGCTCTTGGCCGCGTAGTTGAGGGCGAGATAGTCCTCAAGGTTCTCGGTGGTACGGGCGTGACGGATCCGCTCAGGCTCCACCGACCATTGGCCCTGGAAGTAGAGCAGGTGCGACTGGAGGTCCTGCGGGACCATCACGTCAATCACTCCGGTGGCGTTCTCCACGCCGAAGGGGATGGATTCGAAATACTCTTCGTACTGAGCGACGTAAGGGTGGCGTCCAGCGCGCGCCACTCCCAAGTTACGTTCCCAACCCGCGTATAACTCCGGTGTAACCTGGGCATGACCCGCGATCCAGGCCGATTGGAAAGCGGCGTCGCGGATCTGGTCCTCCGGGAGGTCGAGGGGGTCGTCACTGAGGTCGGCGCCAGCTTCCACCAAGGCGCTGCGGATCTGCTGCTCCGTTTCGCCGTATTTGCCTTCCCCGAAATGAGAATAGATCATCTCGCCACGGCTGTTGAACAGGTACTTGGCCGGCCAGTAACGATTTTCGAAATTGCGCCACGTTACCCGGCGGTTATCCTGAGCCACGGGCCACCCGATTTCGTGGGTGCCAAGGGCTTCTGCCACGTTGTCATAGTCTTTTTCGAACTCAAACTCGGGGGTGTGGATGCCCAGGATCACCAGCCCGTCGTCCTCGTATCGCGCCCACCAGTCGCGCAAGAACGGGAGGGTGCGGAGGCAGTTGACGCAGGTATAGGTCCAGAAATCGACGAGGACAACGTTGCCCTCGCTGACCAGATCGCCGATGGAAAGCTCCATGTCTGTGTTCAGCCAGGCGTCGATCCCGTCCACCTGGGGGATGTGCTCTATATTGACGAGCACCCTGGCGCGATCCGCAATTTCCGCATCGGTAGCCGGTTGGGTAGTCGTGGACGACGCGGCAGGTTCCGTTGCTTCGGTCGTGGATGTCGTGGATTCCGAGGTCGCGCCAGTGGTGTTCGCAGCCGGGCCTCCGTTGCTTGGAGTTGGCTGATCGCCGGGTTGCGCAGCCGCGGCGGCTGCCGTCGCCGGCGGTGGCATCGTGGGCGCTGAATCGGCCGAGGGGGCGGCCGGCGCTGCGCTCTGACCGCACGCGGCAATTGCGGTCCCCAGAAACAACCCGAGGATCAGCACGAACGGAGCGACCGCGCGTTTGGTAGAAAACATCATGGCGTTACTCACTTCTCTTTCGCGTGGCGGCAACATACCCGACCTGCTGTCGATCATGCGGTGACAACGAAACGGAATAAGCATCCGGCAGGATGACGACGATATATGCTACTATACGCCGGGGCAGGTCAGATGGTTTAACTGTCCCGACTGCAAAGTGACTGAAGGAGGAAATTGGAATGGCTACTATGATTGACGGCGAGTCTTATCTGGGTCGGGTGATGGTGCGCCCGTTGAGCAAGTCGGGCGACGTTACCATGTACCTGTGGCCGCTGCGCTGTCTGAAAGCCAAGTTTGGCGGCCCCACGTTCGGGGTGGACGTGAACGGCGTTGAAATCATCCGCTTCGACCCCCATGGATCCCGTGGGCACTGGCACAAGGGCGGTTATGACAAGCTGGGGGCTGGCGGCTCCCACGTCGATTACCCTGAAGGGATGATGGAAAGCGCCGCGCAAATGGAGTTTTCCCTGCAGGTTCTGCGCGAGCAGACTGGAGCTTACCTGGCTGAGGCCGGCTACCCCGAAGCGGCAGCCAATTTGGATTCTGAATTGGTGCAGGCCGCCAGCGACGCCATCGTGGCCCATCTGCAGAGCGAAGGCGACTTGGTATCCGAGGCGAAGGCGAAGGACCTCATTGCCGCCTGACGTTCCCAAGGACGCTGTTCCCTTGTGGACAGGGGCGGGTTTGAAACCCGCCCCTACGTTTTTCCGGTGCGACGCTTTATGCGGTAATCCGCGTGCCGATGGGTTTTCCTTCCACACATTCCTTCAATGCGCCGGGTTCCCGCCCGTCGATGATGTGGGCGCTGGGCACGGCGCGATCGGCGAGGGCGTCAAGACAGGCCGCCAGTTTCGGCAGCATCCCGCCCCGGGCGACGCCGGAACTGCGCAGCGCCTCCGCGCCCCGGGCATCCAGGCGGGGTATCACGCGACCGCCGTTGTCCATCACTCCGGCCACGTCGGTGAGGAAGATGATGCGCTCGGCTTTCAGGGCGTGGGCCAGGGCGCCGGCGGCGGTATCTCCGTTGACGTTGAGGGGTTGTCCGGCGTGGTCACTGGCAACAGTTACATCCACCGCGATGGGGGATACCATGGGGATGAAGCCGGCGGATACGATGGCGTTGACCGGCGCGGGGTCCACGGCGGTCACCTCACCCACATAGCCCAGGTCCGGATTAGCGACCCTGGCCTGCAGAAGGCAACCGTCCATGCCGCTGATGCCGATGGTGGGAGCTCCCAACCGCTGCATCTGAGCGGTGAGTTCCTTGTTGACCAGGCCACCCAACACCGCCACCACAATGTCCAGCGACGGCGCGTCAGTGACCCGCAACCCGTTAACGAAGTTAGGCGCCAGATTCTGCCGCTGCATCCATTCGCTGATAACGTTGCCGCCGCCATGCACGATCACAACGGGTTTCCCGGCAGCGTGGAGGGCAACCAGATCCTGCAGGGACGTATCGTTTCCCCCCAGCGTGCTGCCGCCGATTTTAACTACGATGGGCGACATACTACGTCGTGTAAGCGCTGTTGATGATGACGTACTGCTCGGTGAGGTCGCACCCGTAAGCGGTGGCTGCGCCGTCGGAAAGGTTCAGGCTGACCCGAAAATCCACCTGCTCGCTGGACATCAGCGCGACCACAGCGTCGCGATGGAACGGGATGGGAGTTCCGGCCTCCATGATGCAGACACCGTTGACGAACAGATCTACTTTCTCCTCGACGGCCTCGGCGCCGCTGCGGCCCAGCGCCATCATCAGGCGTCCCCAGTTGGGATCAGCGCCGTACACTGCCGATTTGACAAGATTGCTGCCGGCGATGGTCAGAGCAGCCCTTCGGGCATCGGTATCGCTGCGGGCGCCATCCACTTCCACAGTGATCAACCGCGTTGCGCCTTCGCCGTCCCGCGCCAGCATACGGGTGAGATTCGAGCAAACTTGATGCAAGGCGCGCCGGAACAAGTCGGCATCAGGAGAGCGGTCATCAATCGTCGGATTGCCGGCCTGGCCGTTGGCGAAGGCCAGGAACGTGTCGTTGGTGCTGCTGTCGCCGTCCACGGTCAGCATATTGTAGGTTTCGTCGGCCACGGCTTTGGCGGTGGTTTGCAGGAAACCGGGGTCAACGGCGGCGTCGGTGGCCGCGAAGGACAGCATAGTGGCCATGTTGGGGTGGATCATGCCTGAACCCTTGGCAACCCCCCCGATGGTGATGGTCTGACCGGTCGAAGCGGTGAAGGAAACCGCAGTCTCCTTGGGGTGGGTATCGGTGGTCATCATGGCGCGGGCCAGTTGGTTACCGCCGTCGGAGTTCAGTTCGATCTGGGTAACTCCGGAACGGATCAGCGACATGGGCAGCTCGACTCCGATAACGCCGGTGCTGCACACGAGTACATCCTCGGCGGTCAGGCCCAACTGCTCGGCAGCCAAGCGGGTCATCTCCTCGGCATCCTTGTAGCCCTGCGGGCCGACACAGGTATTGGCGATGCCGGCGTTGACGATGAGCGCGGAGGCTTGACCACGGGCCACTCGCTCTCGGTCCAGGTCAACCGTCGCAGATCGGATGGCCGAGGTAGTGAACACGCCGCCGATGGAGCAGGGGGCGTCGGACACCAGCATAGCGAGGTCCAGCTTGTCCTCGCCTCGGGTCTTCAGGCCGATGAAAACGCCGCCGGCGGAAAAACCCTGAGGGGCGGTGATGGTGCCGTTGGGGATCGCAACAATATCTTCGCTGCCGGGCATGGTGTGGGAGCTCCTGGTGACCTTGATTGGCGTGAAAATGCCGGATAAATATACCATAGGACGCAGCGAATGGACGCACGGCGTGATGCAGGGCCGCCGGAGGCAGCCAACTTGGGCCGATTGTCAATTCTGGCTGCGTCGCTCCTCGAAGTTGGCGGTGATGGTCTGTTCCGCGCGCCGGCTGTGCTGGGCGATGAACTGTTCCAGGCGGCGGATTTCGGCGGCGGCATCTTCGGATGCCGGTTGACGACCAAACTGTTGCCTGAGTTGCGCCAGAGCTTTTCGCGCTTCGTCAACTTGCTGGACCGACTCCAGGGCGGCCAGTTCGTCCAACGCCGCTTTTTTGACCGTGAGCAAACGCCGGCGGTTGTCCTCAGCGTCCCGTAAGCGTTCCTCGATTTCGCCCATGGCGGACAACGCCATATCCAGCGGAGCGCGGCCGTATATGGTCTGCCGCGGCAATCGCAGCAGTTGGGTGCGGAACTGGTTAATGGAGGCGTCGAGCTGTTCCTCTTTGTGGCGAATTTCGGCCAGCGACAGACGCAAAGCCGCCATAGCCTGCTGCAATTGCGAGTTGGAAGACATGGTTGCGAATACACGTAGGGGCGAATAATTATTCGCCCCTACCCTATTGGTCGCGGTCTGGTTAACCCTTGAAACCGACCTTGGGCAGCACCCGTTCCAGGGCCTCCAGAACCTCGGCGATATCTTCTTTGGTAACCCAACCGAGGTGTCCGATGCGGAAGCAGTGGCCGGTGAGCTTGCCCTGTCCGCCGGCCAGCACCACGCCCTCTTCCTCACGCATCATAGCCATGAACCTGCCGCCGTCGATCTCCTCGGGCATCTTTACGCCAGTGACGGTGTTGGAGGCGCGGGTTTCGTCGTTGGCGAGGAGTTGAAGACCCAGCGCCTTGACGCCGGCGCGGCAATACTCGGCGACGGCGGCGTGGCGCTCGTACACCGTTTCAAGCCCCTCGTTCAGAATGCGGTCCAAGCCCAGGCGCAGGCCGTAGAGCAAGGCCACGTTTGGAGTCCAGGGAGTTTGACCGCGTACCAAAGAACGCTCGGCGGCCATCAGGTCGAAATAGAACCGGGGCATTTTGGCGTCCTGGTAGGCTTCCCAGCCACGGGCGCTGATACTAATGAAGGCCAGGCCCGGCGGGATCATAAAGCCCTTCTGGGAGCCGGTTGCCACCAGGTCACAGTTCCAGCCGTCAACCGGGAGCGGGATGCAACCGAGGCTGCTGACCGCGTCCACCAGCAGCAGCTTATCGAATTCGCCTTTTACCACCCTCGCGATGGACTCCAGGTCGTGGGTGACGCCGGTGGAGGTCTCGTTATGTGTCACCAGGACGGCTTTTATGGCAGGGTCTTTCTGCAGTTCGGATCGGATGGCGTCCGGATCTATGGCATCGCCCCACTCAAAGTCCATGCGAGTGACGTCCGCGCCGTACCCTTCGGCGATCTGCACAAACCGGTCGCCGAAGGAACCGGCGGTGGCGGCGATAACCTTGTCACCGGGAGACAGGGTGTTGACCACTGCGGCTTCCAAAGCGCCGGTGCCGCTGGACGTCAGGATATAGAGGTCGTTGGTGGTCATGAAGACCTGTTTCAATCCGGCGGTGGTGGCCTCGATCAGCTCTTTGAACTCCGGTCCCCGGTGGTTGATCATGGGCAACGACATTTCCTCGACGATGTCGTCGGGGATAGGCGTGGGACCGGGGGTGCGCAGGTTCTGGGGTTCAATTTTGGTCAAGGTCATCGGGGAAGCTCCTGGAAGAATACTAATTTGGGTGTCAGATGTTGACACAACACACAATATTATACCAGCAAATTACGAAATCTGTCGGAAGTCAGCGAAATCCGGCAACCTTCTCTTGATACAGGCTGAACCGTGGCGTTGTCGATATTCGCCGTTTTGTCGTGAATATGCGTCAGTCGAGCATAAAATCCCCAACTGCCAAAACCACGTCAGGGAACGCCTTGGGGCTGACCCTGCCGTTAGCGGTAACCACTCGTCGATTCCGATATGCGCCGTCCACCGGGTCATCGTAGGCTTCCACCTGCCGCGCCCGCAGGTTCACAATCCACACTTCCGGGATGCCGGCGGCGGCATAGCGCGGCAGCTTCGCCTCGCGGTCTGACTCCAGCGAGCTGTCGGCGACTTCAATCAGCAACAGCACGTCGGCCGGCGTGGGCGCCGCCCGGTGGTAGTCGTCGCGCAGCCGCAAAACGGCGATGTCCGGTTGGGGCAGGCTGTAGTCATTGAGACGAACGTGCCCCTGCACGCGGACCCGCGCCCGGCCGTACAGTCTGTAAATCAGGTCGCTGCCGAGGCGGTCAGTCCCATCCGCGTGGGGGTCCCCAATGGGTGGCATGATAAATATCTCTCCGTCCACCAGTTCAATGCGTTCATCATCAAAGATGCCGGCCTCGTCCATGATATAGAGTTCGTCCACGGTAAAGCGGCGTCGCTCAGCAGCCGGCGGCGCAGCCGTTGCGGTGGCATTCGCAGGGGTAGCGGCAGTTGGTACGGGCGTGGTCATGGGATAACCTCCTTGGCTACAGGCTCCCCGCCAGCTGGTTGATGACCAGCCCCGTAGGCAGCTTGGGGTAGAAGAAGGTGGATTTGGGCGGGAGACGGGTGCCGGCGCTGACGATCTGCCGGAAGGGTTCCAGCGGGAATGACTTGAGGAGGATAGCCGCCTGGCGCGCTCCGGCGGCGACGCCCTGTGCGATGGCGTCGTGGTCGGGGCTGTAGTCCACATGGTGAACCAGCTCGTCGCCTAGCACCGGGGCCAGAACCCGCTCCTGCAACACCCACGCCTCGGACACGGCCAACGAACCCCACGCGGCCCAATCCACGTCCGGTTTGATGGTGTGGACGGTCGGCGGCGCGTCGGCCCAGAACACGGCGAAGCAGTGGGTATCTTCGCCGACGCGGGCAACCTCGGCGACCGCGGCTGAGGGTGTTAGATCCGGGTTGAGTGGGCGCCCGTCGAAGACCTCATCCATCCGGGAGCGCACGCCGGCCAGTTGTTCCGGCGACAGTCCGTCCAGCACTCGATGGTAGGGCAGCAGCAGCAGGCCGGGGTCGTCAAATTCAATGAGCGTCATCATCACGTAGTTGCTGGCGGCCTGCAGGTCGGACTGAATTGCGTCGGATTGACTGCTGCGGTAGCGGAGCGCGGCTTCATAACGGTGGTGGCCGTCGGCCAGGAAAACCGGACGGTTGGCGAAGGCATCGTTGATTTTGGCCCGCATAGCGGGTTCGGCAATGCGCCACAATTGCGCGTCGCCTCCCGCCGGGGTTGTGGCGGAAATGTCGGGAGGGTTGGAACTGATGCCGTCAAAGATGTTTCGCAACGCGCCTTCCGAATCGCGATACAGGGACATTATCGGACTGAATTGAGCCTGGCAGGCATCGAGCAACGCCACTCGGTCCAACACGGCCGGTTCCCTGGTGAACTCGTGGGGGAAGACGGCCCCGGCGTCATAATCCTCAACCAGCACGTCGGTGAACAACCCCAGGTGTTGGTAATGCCGTCCTCCGAAATCATAGGTGTGGCTCATCAGGTAAAAGCAGGGGATTTCGTCCCGCGTGAGAACACCGTCGGCAAGCCAGCGTTGAAACAGCCCCGCAGCCTGCCGGTAGCCGGCTTCAGGGTCAACGGGGTCGGGTTGTTCGCCACCTTCCAGATGTACGGCGTTATAGGGACTGCGCTGCTGAAGTTCCGCCTTGAGTTCGGGCCCGATCATGTCGTAGGGCGGGCAGATCACCGACGAAAGGCTGTCCACCGCGTCGGAATTGAAGCGGCAGCCGCGGAAGGGTTTGATGATAGCCATGGGTATCGGCGCTCCGAGAGGTTGGTTGGTGTCATTATACGGCGGCCCGAGGAAGAATTTCCGCGTTACCCTATGTTATGGGCACTCGTCCAGGGTTTGGTTCACCAAAGCCAAACCTGCTTCTAATTTGTCGCGCCAGTCGAGTTGAGGATGGCGGATCGTGTTGGTGCATATCCTAAACAAACAGACGGCTTCCCGCAAAGCGAGTTCCTGTTCATCCCACCGGAATTGTTCCAGTGCAGCGCATCGGAACAGGTCATAGTACGCGCCGCTGGCGTCGTTGCCGCGCATACGCCCCAGGGAAGATCTCCACCGCAGGTGGGCCAGGAAGTTCCCTACGTCCAGCATTGGGTCCCCCGGCCCCGCCTCTTCAAAGTCCACCAAGGCCATCCTGCCGTCGGGCAGGACCAGCATTTGGTCATCATAGAAGTCGTTGTGGGCCAAGGCCGTAGGTTCCCAGGTTTTGACGAACGGATCCAGCGTCCTGGTGGCCTCTTGAAGGCTTTGGAACGCCGCGTCGCCGGGGCCTACTTTGTGCCTGATTGCGCGCCTGGCCCTACCGTATGCCGCCGACAGGTTGAAGGGTTCTCCGGAGCGGGCCGCCGGCTCCTGTGACCACAGGGTTTCCAGTCCATCCAACAGCGGCGTCGGATCGGGCATATTACCCCGGCGGATGTGACGGCGCAGGTTCTTGCCAGGCATCTCCGGCGTCCACATGATCCCGCCTTCGGCCCAATATCCGGCGAGCCTGGGCAAAACAAAACTGGAACGCCCGATTGGCTCCCGGGCCGTCAGAAGAGGAGCCGCCGCCGCCGGCCGCATAACTCTGGCGTAGAACCTGGCCCGGCTCACGCTGTGTCTCAAAACGGCTCGACTACCGGGCCGGTAACGGATGACTTCAACCCGGGCGCGGCGGGTGCCGATTGCCAAGACGTGCCTGTTGAGCAAACGCTGGGCGGTCTCGGGTTGCGCCGCCTCACTGAGACCGGGTAGCGAAGGGTCGTCCGGAAACTGGAACACCTCGGCCGGTTTACCGCGATCCAGCCTCACCGTGAAGTGTTGGGACGGCAAATAATTGTCCGGATGCCATTCCACCTCGTAACTGACGATGGCGCTCCGGCCCAAGGTGTGGCCAAACTGCCGGATGCGAATCCCGTCGGGTTCGTTCTCAGGTTTCTCACACTTCCGACAGAAGGTCTCCCAAACCCAGTTCGGATCAAAGAGATTGGGCAATTCACCCAAATCAGGGTCGTCGGGGAAATCGACCTGGGGGTAGAGTGGGATGGCCGCCAGTATGCTCGTCATGATTGCTTAACTGCTTGCCCCGCTGTCATCGCTAATATTGCTGTTGGGTGGTGTGGGAGTATCCGGTGTGGGAGTATCCGGTGTGGGAGTATCCGGTGTGGGAGTATCCGGTGTGGGAGTATCCGGCGTGGGCGTATCCGGCGTGGGCGTATCCGGCGTGGGCGTATCCGGCGTGGGAGTATCCGGCGTGGGAGTATCCGGCGTGGGAGTATCCGGCGTGGGCGTGTCCGGCGTGGGCGTGTCCGGCGTGGGAGTATCCGGCGTGGGAGTGTCCGGCGTGGGCGTGTCCGGCGTGGGCGTGTCCAGACCGTCGTTGTCAGTAGTATCAATTTCGTCGTCGTCGGTATATGGGGTGGCGACGCCGTCGTGATCGGTGGTGTCCACGCCGTCATTGTCGGTGTAAGGGGTGTCTATGCCGTCGTTATCAGTGGTGTCCACTCCGTCGTTGTCGGTGTAGGGGGTGTTCACTCCATCATTGTCCGTGGTATCGACGCCATCGTTATCGGTGTAGGGGGTGTTCACTCCATCGTTGTCAGAAGTGTCCACGCCGTCGTTATCGGTGTACGGAGTGTCCACGCCGTCGTCGTCGGTCGCAGGGGTGGAAATTCCGTCGTTGTCGGTGGTATCCACTCCATCGTTGTCGGTAGGGGTAGGTGTATCGACACCGTCATTGTCCGTGGTATCGATGTTGTCGTTGTCGGTGGTGTCTATTCCATCGTCGTCCGTGTAGGGAGTCGCGACGCCGTCGCCGTCGGTTTCAGCCGTATTGATGCCGTCGTTGTCGGAGGTATCCACGCCGTCATTATCGGTTCGAGGGGTATCGACGCCGTCGTTATCGGTGTCAGCGGTGTTGATCCCATCGTTGTCGGTCTCGGGAGTGTCCGCGCCGTCCTGGTCAGTCGCTGGAGTGTCGATCCCATCGTTGTCCGAGGTGTCGACCCCGTCATTGTCGGTATAGGGTGTTTCAACGCCGTCATCGTCGGTTGCAGGAGTGCCGATTCCGTCGTTGTCGGTGGTGTCCACACCATCGTTGTCAGTGGGCGTGGGAGTATCCACGCCGTCGTTGTCGGTAGTATCTATATTATCGTTGTCGGTGGTGTCGATGCCGTCGTCGTCGGTGTACGGAGTGTTAATCCCGTCGTTGTCCGACTCGTGGGTGTCAACACCGTCGTTGTCGGTAGCCGGGGTGTTGATCCCGTCATTGTCAGAAGTATCCACGCCGTCATCGTCGGTGTAGGGAGTGTTCACACCATCGTTGTCGGTGGTGTCCACACCATCGGCGTCGGTATAGGGGGTATCCACCCCGTCGTCGTCGGTGGCGGGGGTGTCGATGCCATCGTTATCCGTTGTGTCCACGCCGTCGTTGTCGGTGGGCGTGGGAGTATCTACGCCGTCGTTGTCGGTGGTATCGATGTTATCGTTATCGGTCGTGTCTATCCCGTCATTGTCGGTCCGAGGCGTATCCACTCCATCGTCATCAGTGTCGGCAGTGTTGATGCCGTCGTTGTCAGTGGTATCAACCCCGTCGTCGTCAGTGTAAGGAGTGTCGATCCCATCGTTGTCCGTGGTGTCCACCCCGTCTTCATCGGTGAAAGGAGTGTCAACGCCATCGTTGTCAGTGTCGGGAGCGTCGGCGGCGCTATCGTCGTCCTCGTCTCCTTCTCCACCTACGGGGACGGATGCGCGAGAAATCACGGCAGCGTTCACGATCATGTCGGGGGCAGCAGCCTTCGCGGCCGCGGCTACGCCGCCCCACATTATGGCCATGGTCATCAGTAGCGAAACGAAGATCCAACCGAATGACTTGATCATGGCACTCATCCTTTTCGCCCTTCACGGCGCCGGCTCGTGTTCGACGGGATTGGAGGTTGACGACGCGCCGAGGAGCGATATTTGCGCGGGAGTTTAACGATAATTGAAGCAACACTGCAATGGTGTCAGCCGAAAATGATCATGCAACGCCAGGCTCCCATCAATAAACGACCTGCTCGTCCGCTAACCGGGCCAGCTCGTCGTCGTCGATGCCGAGCAGTTCATTGAGAACATAGCTGTTGTGTTGACCCAGCAGCGGCGCGGGTGTGCGGACTCCGCCGGGAGTGTCGCCGAAACGCCACGGCACGCCGTAGAGCATTTCGGCGCCGACGTGGGGGTGGTCGATTTCGGCGTAGGTTTCGCGGGCGTTGAGGTGTGGGTCCGCGAACTGGTCGGCGATGTTCATGACGGGCATGGCAGCAACGCCGACGGCTTGCAGGCGTTCCATCACCTGTTGAGGGGTAAGCGTGCGGGTCCAGGCGGAGATGATTTCGTCCAGAGCGCGGCGGTTTTCCCAACGGGACAACGCGTTTGCGAACCGGGAATCCCCGGATAGAACGTCGTCTGCAATGACTTCGGCAAGCGCTTTCCATTCAGCATCAGTTCGCACGGCAATGGCGACCCAGGCATCTTCGCCGGAGCAGGGATAGTTGTTGTGGGGACCGAATTCGGGATCATCGTTGCCCGGCGGCGCCGGGACTATGCCGGTCATTTGGTATTGGAGCATGGGGACGCCCAACAGCGCGGTTGTTCCTTCCAAATGCGCCGCTTCAACGTATTGACCGATGCCGGTGCGGTTGCGATGTCGCAGGGCGGAAACCACTCCAAGGGCCGCGCACAAGGCGGCCACGGTATCACTCCACGCGGCCTGCAATTCGCCGACCAAAGGCTCGCCCTCCTCGGGCGGGTAGCCAACCAGGCTCATCATGCCCGACATGGCCTGGATGATCGGGGCGTAGGCGACCATGTCTCGCAGCGGTCCAGCGTCTCCAAAGGCCGGCATGGCGGCGACGACGATGTCGGGCTTGACGGCGCGAAGGGCCTCGAAGTCCATGCCCAGGCGTTGCAAAACGCCGGGGGAGAAATTGGACAGCACCACGTCGCTGGCGGCGGCCAACCTCCTGAGGATGTCGCGGCCCGCGTCGGTACGCAGGTTGAGGGTCACGCTCAACTTGTTGCGGTTGAGGCCGTGGAATACGGGCTGCAACTCGGGCCACAAGCCCCGGTCTCCGCCGGCCAGATCTTCGCCCACCATGGGCCGGCCCAGGCGCATACCGTCCATGCGGGCGCGGCTTTCCACTTTGATGACCTCCGCGCCCATATCGGCGAGCAGTTGCCCGGCCATGGGCCCTGCCCAGGCGCTGCCGAGATCAACCACGCGAACACTGCGCAGTGGGAGCGGAGACATCAGCGTGGAACCGATGCGGAACGCTGCGCCCCGAGCACCTCGTGATTGTGCTGGCCCAGCAGCGGAGCCGGTCGCACGATGCGGCACGGGGAGCCGTTGAGCCGGACGGGCGCCCCGGGGTAACGGAACCGACCGGCCTCGGGATGGTCGTGGTCGCGGAACCACGCTCGTTCCCGCAATTGCGGGGTTTCCAACATCTCGTCAATGGTCAGCACTGGGGCACATGGTATGCGGTTTTCTAGGCACAGTTGCAGGATCTCGGCTTTGTCGTGCTCCATGAACCAGGGCGCGATGAGATTTTCCGCCTCTTCAGGATATTGGTCGCTCATCGCCCGGCGGTCACGATAGCGGGGATTGTCGATCCAATCCGGATCGCCCAGCAGGTTCAGGAAGCGTTGGTACTGTTCCAGCTGCGGCGCGTCGATGCAGACGTATCCATCGCGGCAGGGCAGGACGCAATTGGGAAACAGACCGAGGCGCATACGGTTGCCGGAGCGGGAACCCGCGATGCCCCGATATATGAACGTAGGCAGATGGTAGCCGGTAAGCAGCGTGGCGATGATGCCTGAATCGGCGACATCAATGTACTGACCCTCCGCAGCGCCCCCAGTTGATTCGCGGGACAGCAAACCTACCATCGCCGCAAATGCCCCACCCAAGCCGGCCAGGTACGACGCTTGCTGACCGGGCGTGGTCAAGGGTTCCCGGTGGGTATGGCCGGTGCCGAAACTCATGCCGCTGAGCGCGTTGACCTGCAGGTCGTAACCGGCGTATTCGCGGTAATCTCCGGTTCGTCCGTAAGGCGTGATTGAGACGGTGATCAGGTGAGGATGCCGCCGGCGCAGGTGTCCTTCGGCGATGCCGGCATTGTTCAGCAAACCGTAGGGTTGATTTTCAACGAAGATATCAGCTGTCTCGAGCAGCCCATGGAGTTGTTCAATACCGGATGAAGCAGCGGTATCCAAGACCACGCCCCGCTTTCCCAGGTTGGCAAACAGGAACAACCCGCTGCGCTCAGGATGCGGGCTTCCTCCGGGGAACGGGCCAAGCTGGCGGGCGCGGTCGCCGTCCGGCGGTTCAACCTTGATTACATCAGCGCCAAATTCAGCCAGCAGCTTGGCGCAGAAAGGGGCGGAAATGCCTTCGCCCCACTCTATGACGCGGATGCCCTCCAATGGGGCGGAGGGCACGGTATCTGGGGTTGGCGTTGGCCTTTCTGGCCGTGGCATGGGCCGGACGTCCTCCGAATTTTCAGCAGGATCAGATCGTCAGCCAGTATAGGACTGGCGCTGGCAAAGGCGCAAGGAGCGGTAAAATCGTTGACAATTATATGCATTCGGAATATTTTGTATCGGAATTGTCCAGATGGCCTGGGGTGGACAAGCCCGGCGCCGGGATTAGCCAGTCGGAGACAAAAAGGCAATGAGCACACAGCAAGACCTGCAGCAGGAAGTTGACCATCTCACCACTGAGCTGGCAGAGCGCGATAAAGAGTTGGCCGCGCTGCGAGACCAGGATCACTTGGACATGAGCGCCGATCGGCCGCCCATTATCCGCCTAGAAAACCAGGAAGTGTTCAACACCTACGCGGCGGAATCGTTCGAGGATACCTTGCGAGTCATGGCCTTTCGGGCGCGGCAAATGTTGGGAGCGCACCAGTCAGCCATCAGTTATGTCCCCGATGGCGACTTCAAGGCGGCGGTTCATGCGGTATCGCTATCTGACAAGTACGAGCGCTATCGGGCCTACGACGTGATGCCCACGGGAGAGGGGATTTGGGGGCTTGTGGTCAAGAATCACCGGCCGGTTCGAATGACTGAGGAGGCCCTTTATTCGCACCCGCAATTCAAGAATTTCAGCGGCCTCAAAACCGATGAGGGCCTCGAACACCCTCCCATGCCGGGGTGGCTCGCGGTGCCCGTTCTGCGCAAGGGAGGCGGGCTCATCGGGGTGATCCAGCTGAGCGACAAGTTCGAAGGAGAATTCACCGACTACGATCAAGAGCAACTGACCAAGCTGGCCACTTTGTACACGCCAATCTTTGAGTTGCAATATGTCAACGATGGCCTGCAGCGGCAAGCGGCCTCGCTGACGCAAGCCACTCGGGAATTGCAGCGTTCCAACGCTGAGTTGGAACAGTTCGCCTACGTGGCCTCCCACGACCTCCAGGAGCCGTTGCGGATGGTGACCAGCTACCTGCAACTCCTGGAACGACGCTACAAAGATAAGCTGGACCAAGATGCGGAAGAGTTCATCGGATTCGCCGTTGACGGCGCGTCGCGGATGCAGACGCTGATCCAGGATCTGTTGACCTATTCCCGCGTCGGCACCCGCGGGGCGGCTTTTGAGCCCACGGATTGTGACGAGGTCCTGAGTCGGGTTTTGACGAATCTGGAGGTGGCAATCGAGGAAAGCGGAGCGGAGATCAACTGCGGGACACTGCCCAACATAGCGGTTGACGCTTCCCAGTTGTCTCAATTGCTGCAGAATCTGATTGGCAACGCAATCAAGTTCAAAGGGGACAGCCCCCCGCGTATCCAGGTCGAAGCACAACGGCGCGACGAGGACTGGTTATTTTCAGTCCGCGACAATGGGATAGGCATTGACCCCCGTCATGGTGAGCGCATATTCCAGGTGTTCCAACGCCTGCACGGGATCGGTCAGTACCAGGGTACCGGCATTGGACTCGCGGTCTGCAAGAAAATTGCGGAACGGCACCAGGGTCAGATCTGGGTAGAGTCTGAGGAAGGCGCCGGCGCGACTTTTTACTTCACGATCCCGGCTCATCTCGCCTCAATATCCGGCTAGGATCAGCGCACGACGCCAGAGCCCCACTGGCAAGCCACATCACAACCAATTCCAACAGCGCGGAGCAGGAGGTGAAACAGATGACGACGACACCCCCACGACGCCGGCCGGTAGAGATCCTCCTGGTGGAGGATAACCCGGGTGACGTGCGGCTTACGCGCGAGGCTTTTGCGGACACCCGGATCAACAACAACCTGTCGGTGGTTGGCGACGGGGAAGAAGCCATGGCGTTCCTCAGGCGGGAGGGTGATTACTCCACCGCCCCGCGTCCCGACATCATTCTGCTGGACCTCAATCTGCCCCGCAAGAGCGGACGCGAGGTGCTGGAGGAGGTGAAAACCGATCCGAATCTGCTTGCCATCCCCATTGTGGTGATGACCACCTCGGAGGCCGAGGGGGATATCCTCAATTCCTACTACCACCACGCCAACGCTTATGTCACCAAGCCGGTGGACCTGGATTGCTTCATCGACGTCGTCACCAAGATTGAGGGGTTTTGGCTCACCATCGTAAAGCTTCCGCCGGACTGAGTTCGCGATGAGCGCCCGTTCTGTTTGACGCGTTCGGCTCCAGTCAGCGTCTCCGACGCGCAGGTTCCGAGCTACCATGAAGGAGGTAGAGTGCTATGACCACACGCTCTTCGGAAAACCCCATCGAGGTACTGCTGGTTGAGGATAACCCCGCCGACGCCAGACTGACGGAAGAGATCCTGAAAGACTCGGAGTACGCCGTGAACTTTGCGGTCGTGGAAGACGGAGAGGTCGCCATGACGTACCTCCGCCGTCAGGGCGAGTATGCGTACACCGCCCGGCCGGATCTGGTGCTTTTGGACCTGAACCTGCCCAGAAAGAGCGGGCAGGAGGTTTTGGCCGAAATGAACGAGGACTCTAATTTGAGGAACATTCCGGTGATGATCTTGACCGGAACAGCCGCAGAGCAGAGCCTGCTCTTTTCGTACAACATCCCGCCGTCGCGGTTCTGTCGAAAGCCCATCGACGTGCCGCGTTTTGACGCGGTGGTCGGTCAACTTGATGTCCTCAGCGAACGGCCCCTGGTAATGGGCACGCCTCCGGCGGCGCGACAGGCCGCCAGCAGCGGAGGGGGGCGCAAATGGTGGTGGCCCTTCGGGCGTTAACCGGCGAGCCGGATTTGGCACGACGCTTTGGTTTCATAACGGAAACAACACGCCCCGGCCATCAGTCGCCGGGGCGTGTTGCGATTTTCCGTAGCAGAAATCCCGCTCCGTTAGCCAATGGGGCGGCTCGTCACCTCCCGGTCCACCTTGCGGGGGAGCCACTGGCCGAAGCCGGCCGGAGCGGCTAGCTGGCCGTTCTCCACGGCCACCGTGCCGCGCATGATGGTCATGACAGGCCAGCCCTCGATCTCGAAGCCCTCCCAGATGCTGTAGTCGCTGATGTGGAAATCGTCCATGGTGAGGCGCTTCTTGATGGACGGGTCGATGAGGGTGATGTCGGCGTCGCTGCCGGGGGCCAGGGCGCCCTTGCGGGGGTACAGGCCCATGATGCGGGCGCAGTTGGCCGAGGTCACATCCACGAAGCGTTGCAGGGACATTCCGCGCTTGGAGACGCCCTCGCTGTAGGTGATGCCCACCCGCGTCTCCGCGCCGTTGTGTCCGCCGGTAACGTCGCGGACGGACTTGCCCTGGATCTTCAGGCTCCAGTTGGTGCAGTACTCGTCGGTGGCCATGGTGTGCAGGCCGCCCCAGGCGATGCCCTTCCAAAGCATGGCGGCGTCTTCGGGCGACTTGAGAGACGGGTAGGTGTGGTACTTCATCCCGTTCTCTTCCTTGTAGTTGTTGGCGTTGAAGCACGCGTAGTTGTGCAGCGTTTCGCCATAAGCCGGGACGCCCCGGTTGCGGGCCTCGCCGATGGCGTTGATGCCCTCCCGGGCGCTGACGTGGACGAAATAGACCGGCGCGCCGGTCCACTCGGCGACGCGCAAGACGCGGCGGAAGGATACGTCCTCGGACTCGTTGCTGTGGACGAGAGGCATGTTCCACCACTCGTTGCGCTCCTCGCGCTGGAGCTTTTCGTACATATACTGCACCATGTCATCGTCCTCGGAGTGGACGAGCAACATGGCGCTGTTGCGTTGGATGACCTCCATCAGGTCGTGGAGGTGGCCCATGCCGACCTTGCGGGGTTCGCCGGACATTTCCGGCGGGCGGATGTTGGTGGTGAAAATCTTGACGCTGGCCCAACCGCCTTCGATGTACTCGTGCAGGGATTCCAGGGTGCGCTGGGGTATCTCGCCCAGCAGCATCAGGTGGTGGGCGTAGTCGGCGTAGGAGTTGCCCCGCCAGGAGTTGTTGCGTTCCTGGATAGCCTCGTCGATGGTGTTGCCGGGATGGTGGATTGCGAAGTCCAGCAGGGTGGTGGTGCCGCCGAAGAGGGCGGCGCGGCTGACCTGCTCTGGCGGAGCGGTGCGCAGGTTGCCCGGCCCCATGATGGGCGCGTCGATGTGGGCGTGGGGTTCGATACCGCCGGGCACGACGATCTTGCCCGTGGCGTCGATGACACGGTCCACGTCGTCAGTCATGGTGTTGGGCGCGGTGATGGCGACAATCTTCTCGCCCTGAATACAGACGTCCCAGTCGCCCACGCCCCAGGGCGTGACCACCTGTCCGCCGCGAATAATCAAATCCAGCATAATTTATGCCCTCCGGGTACGGCGTGGGCTCGCGGTAGGCTGGCTCAGGCCGGTTTGGATGGGCGCAGTATAGCGCAAAACCAGGGGGACGACTGTGGCTAACCCCCGGAGCCATATGGGATTACAATGCACAGTGGCAAAACCGGACGGCAAAAGGGAGGTTAGCCCCATGGCATTCAAGCTGGTGATCTGTCCGCCCAACTACCAGGAGCATTGGGAAGGGCGGTTGCGCGAAGAGATTCCCGACATCGACGTTCATGTCTGCCCCACGGTGGGGGAAGCCATGGAGGTAATCGGAGATGCTGACGCGGCCTTCGGAGACATTGTGCCCGAACTGCTGGAACGCGGTCAGAACCTCAAGTGGATTGCCTGCCCGCAGGCTGGACCGCGCGCCGGGTATTATCACCAATCACTGATCGACAGCGACGTGGTGGTCACCAACACCAGAGAGATCTATAACGACCACATCAGCGCCCACATCATGTCGCTGCTGTTGGCCTTCGCCAGGGGATTGCAGGTGTACATACCCCAGCAGGTGGCCGGAGTGTGGCGGCAGGGTTACGAGACCATCTACCTGCCCGAGGCCACGGCAGTCGTCGTCGGGGTGGGAGGCATCGGCGGTGAAGCCGCCCGGCTGTGCGCGGAGTTCGGGATGACCGTGCTGGGCGTTGATCCCAGGCTGCCGGAGCCGACACAGGGAGTGGCGGAACTGCACCGGCCCGATGATCTATTGACCGTGCTGCCGCGCGGGGATTTCGTCGTCGTAACCGTGCCGGAAACGCCGGAGACGCAGGGAATGTTCGGAATGGCGCAGTTTCAGGCCATGAAGAACAGCGGGTTCTTCATCAACATTGGTCGGGGCGCTACCGTAATTCTCGACGATCTGGTGGATGCTCTCAGGGAGGGTGAAATCGCCGGCGCCGGGCTGGATGTGTTCCAGATCGAACCTTTGCCGGCGGGGCACCCACTGTGGAGTATGCCCAACGTGCTCATCACGCCTCACGTGGCCGGCAATGGGCCGTATCTCGACGACCGGCGCACCGAGCTCTTTATCGACAACTGCAAACGTTTCAACGAAGGGCGGGAACTGCGCAATGTCGTGGACAAGGCCAACTGGTTCTGATCCAGCGGTAGGGGCGAATAATTATTCGCCCCTACTCCGTTTCCGGATTCCCACGAAAGCGGGAATGACGGTATTTTTGCGCGCTAGTTGGGGAACCACAGCACCGAGGAGATTTCGCTGAACTCTCGGTCTAACTTGTTCCAGGACGCGCCGGCGTCGTCGGACTGGTACAGGTAGCCGTAGCGGCTTCCAGCCAGCAGGAAATCCGGGTTCTGTGGTTGCGAGTTGACTACCCACATGGCGGTGTTGGGTTCCACCGGCAGGGGCAGGCTGTTCCAGGTTGCTCCGGCGTCGGTGGAGCGCATCACGACACCGGTGGAGCCGGGTGTGGTGTCTCCAAAGGTGGTGAAGATGGTCTGCGGGTCGTCGGCCTTCACCTTGATGCCGCGAGGGTAACCCAGGGGGAAGTTCTGGCGCACGTCCAGGTTGCGCCAGGTGCCGCCGTCGTCCTCGGTCAGGAACACGTCATCGTTGACCATCACCACCACGCGGTGAGGCGGGCCGGAGGTCACGGTAACGTTGTGGATATCTAGGTTGGGGATGTCCTGGTGGGGGACGGTTTCCCAAGTGTCGCCGCCATCGGAGCTGTGGCGCAAGCCGTCCACCTCGATACCAACCCAAACGCTGCTGCTGTTGGTGGGGTCCACGGCGATGCCGGTGACGCGGGGCACGCCCACGGCAGGGCACTCGGCGGCGACCTCACAGGGGCGGAGTTCCCACGTCGCTCCGCCGTCGCGGGTGCGATAGATCTGGCACGGGTCAGGAGTGCCGGTGCCGGCGAAACCGACCTGGGGGTTGTTCGGGTCGAAGGCGATGGCCCACACTGCGGTGCCGTTCATGGGCGTGTCTATGGAACGCCAGGTGTCGCCGTTGTCATCGCTGCGGATGATGCCCCGGTCACAACCGGCGAGGACGCTGGACTCGCTGCCCGGAATGGGAGTCAGGCATCGGACGACCGCATCGGAGTGGATGCCCTGGGTGATGCCGACGCGCCGCCAGGATTGGCCACTGTCGGTGCTGCGCATTACGCCCTGCCCGGCGGTGCCGACGAGGATGGTGATTCCGTCTGCCATGGTAATACCTCCGTTACTTCGCGTGCTCCTCGCCGATGGGGAGAAACTTCGGCGGATAAAGTGTATTTTTGAGCATAATAACTGTTACCAAGCCATAAAGCCACCGGGGGCGGATCAAGCGATCGCCCCCGGGTGAACGAGTTCATCTGCGAGGATCGGTTCAGTTCCCGTCGCCGGAGCCTGGAGCCGGCGCTGGAGAGCCTCCGGCGGGGGCGGTCGTGGCTGGAGCCGGCGCCGCCGGCGCCGCGTCGGTACGGAATTCGGGAGCCAGGTGATCCTCCCAATCGGGCAATTGGTGATTGTGGGTATCGGGCAGGCACAGGATAGCGATCACCCCGCCCAGGCTCATGACGAAGGACAGCAGGATCGTCCAGCAGTAGGGGTTGTTGAATATGATAGGAAAGCCAAGTTCAGTAACGCCGATGAACAGACCGCTGCCCAACAGCGCACCGCTGGCCATGCCCGCGCCGGCTCCCATCATCTGGAAACCATAGGCGCTGCCGATGGGGGCCCGTCCGTAGTACTGGCGATTGATGATGGGGAAGGCCGACATCTCGCCGCCGAATCCGATGCCGAACAGCACGGCAAAGAGGTAGAACATCCAAAGTTCGTTGGCGAACAGGAGAATCAGGACGGGGGCGAACTGGAGGGTGAAGCAGGCGGCCATCACCCACTTGCTGCCGAACAGGTCGGCTGCGATGGGCGCGGCGAACCGGGTGATGGTGCTGGTGAGATGCATGGTGCCGGCGATGGTGATGCCGATTGCCGAAGCCCCGACCAGCGCTTTGTCCACTCCCTGATACCCTTCCGCCGGGCGCAGCAGGTCCACCACCATAACCTGGAGGAACATGATAATGATGGCATGGCCGGCGCAACCCCAATAATGGATGCCCACCAGATTCCAGAAGGTACCGGTTTTGCGCGCCTGACGGAGGAAAACCCGGGCGCGCTCTTTGGCTCCTCTCCCGGTGGTGGGAGCGGCGCGCAGCGGCTCGTTGGGGTCGGCGCCCAGTTGACGCATTCCCACGTCCTCCGGGGAGTTGTGGAACAGCCGGGTGAGCGACAGGAGTATCACCCCGCCGACGATGCCGGGGATCCAGAACGCCATCCTGATTCCGATGCTGTCGGCGCTGAAAATTGGTACAGCTTCGGCCCATTGCTGCCCCTGTCCCAAGGAGAAAAAGGCCACCAAACCCACCATGATGGCCGGCACGATCACCGGCCCAACGCCTTGGGATGACTGGAGCAACCCCATGCCCAACCCCAGGTGGCGGCGGAACCAGGATGTTACCGACACCGTTAGGGGCACCTGGAATATTCCCATGGAAGCACTGAGCATGACGCCGAAGAACAGGTAAAGATGCCAGAGCTCGGTCATGAATCCAGCCAGGATCATGCTGACGATGTAGAGAGACGCGCCCAACGTCAGCGTAAACCGTGCTCCGTATCTGTCGCCGAGCCATCCGGACGGCGGGCCGAACATACCCGATACCACCCATTGCAACGAGAATGCAAACAGAATAAGGCCCTGGCTCCAGCCGAAGACCTCGGCGATAATGGGGACCAGAGCGGGGAAAGACATTCGGAAGGACGACGATACCAAACGCATCAGCGCGGTGATGAAGACAATCACCCAAGCGTAGTGGATGCGCTGACCGGCGATCGCGAATTCCGCGGGCTTAAAATTGACTGCCGACATGATCTTCTCCCTGAATTGAGGCAGTATGCTCCCGGTGTAAACGGCATGTCAAGGAAAAGGCCGTCTCATTATCATCCACTGCTATAATGTAGCTAGTTCGGTACGTAATCCAGTCATCGCTCCGGTGTACCTGCAACCATGTCGCAACAGAGTTCCAAAACGCTGGTCTTTCCCGTGGCCGGCATGACCTGCGCGGCCTGCGTTTACCATGTCAGCGAGGCGCTGCGCTCCGTCGAGGGAGTGTCTGATGTGAGCGTCAACCTGGCGACGGAGCGGGCCACCATCAGCCTGGCCGCCGACGGCGCCCCGGCTCCTGATGTTGCAACCCTGGCCAAAGCCGTTGGCGACGCCGGCTATCGCATGGATACGGTTCCGGTGGCTGACAGCGCGCGCGGAGCGGATGCGGATACGCCACGAGCGCGTGAAGAAAAGAAGCTGCGGGTGCGACTGGTGGTAGCGATAGCGGCCGGCGTAGCGCTGCTGCTGGGCAGTTTTCCGGCGTTCCCCTGGGTATCCGGACTGTTTGCTCTGGGCTGGTGGTATCCGTTACTGCTGTGGACGGTGGCAACGCCAGTGCAATTCTGGGCCGGCTGGTTCTTTTACGTCGCCGGTTGGGCCGGGCTGCGCCGACTGCGGCCCAATATGCACACGCTGATTGCCTTGGGAACCTCCGTCGCTTACGGATACAGCGTCGTTGCGACGTTGTTGATGATCGTTGCGCCCGAAACCATGGCAGACGCAGGACATCAACTGCATTTCGAGATGGTGGCCATCATCGTCGCACTCATACTGCTAGGCAGGTGGCTGGAGGCGCGGGCGTTATCGCGAACGTCAGATGCTATCGGCAGGCTGTTGGATCTGCGCCCCCAAACTGCCCACCTGATGGCGGACGACGGTGCCGTGGTGGATGTTCCTGTGGACCGGGTTGAAGTCGGCGCTACTTTGGCGGTGCGGCCAGGCGAACAGATCCCGGTGGACGGAGAAGTCACCAGCGGCGTCACCACCGTGGACCAGTCGGCTTTGACCGGTGAGAGTATGCCGGCTGAAAAGTCCCCGGGAGGTTCCGTATTCGCCGGGACGATGAACGGAACAGGCGCTTTCTTGATGCGCGCTGCCCGCGTCGGCGGGGACACGACATTGGCGCAGGTTATCCGGTTGGTTGAGGAAGCCCAGGGATCGGCGGCTCCAGTGCAGCGTCTCGCGGATCGGGTCGCTGCCTGGTTTGTGCCTTCAGTGGGGTTGATCGCGCTGGCGGCGGCAGTGGTGTGGCTCTTCCTGGGACCTGACCCGTCGATCCGTTATGCCATGTTGACCTTGGTGGCGGTTTTCATCATCGCCTGTCCCTGTGCGCTGGGCCTCGCCACGCCCACGGCCATTATCGTTGGGGTCGGCCGATCAGCCGAGTCGGGCATATTGATCCGCAGCGCGACGGCATTGGAAACCGCCCATCGCGTAAATGTGGTCGCTCTGGACAAGACCGGAACCCTGACCACGGGCCGGCTCCAGGTGACGGACATCGTTCCGGCGGCGGGAGTCACGGAGGATTTGGTGCTGACTTCCGCGGCCTCGGTCGAGTTGTTGTCCGAGCACCCCATAGGAGCAGCGGTGCGTCGTCATGCGGAACAAGAAGGGCTAACGCTTGCCGGGGCCGCCGAGTTCGCCGCACACCGGGGATTCGGCGTAAGCGGCGTGCTCGACGGTGAACCCATCGCAGTGGGCAACGCGGCGCTGATGGGAGAAATGGGAATCCCGGTGTGCGACGAAATGTCAGGCACGGCAAATGAGTTGGCGCGACAGGGAAACACCCCCATGTTCGTCGCCCGCGGAGGTGGCGTGCTCGGCGTCATTGCGGTGATGGACACCGTAAAACCGGGGGCGCAGCCGGCGGTGGCCGCGATGCGGGGCATGGGCGTCCGCACCATCATGCTTTCCGGAGACCGACCCGAAGTGGCTTCCGCAGTGGCATCCATTTGCGGCGTAGATGAATGGCATGGGGAGATGCTGCCGAGCGACAAATCGGATGCCATAACCAGATTGCAGGCGGACGGGAACGTGGTTGCAATGGTGGGCGACGGGATCAACGACGCCCCGGCTCTGGCGTTGGCCGATGTGGGGATCGCAATGGGCGCCGGTTCGGACATAGCAAGGGAGTCGGCCGACATTACGCTGATGCGCGACGATCTGGCGGGTGTTGCTACCTCCCTGCAATTGTCGCGGACGACGATGCGCACCATACGGCAAAATCTCTTCTGGGCGTTCTTTTACAACACCATGCTGATCCCAGTGGCGGCGGGCGTTCTTTACCCGGTGTTTGCCGCTTTGGGCGGCGTCCCGAACGGTCTGACCTTTTTCTTCGGTGACGCGGGCTTTCTGAACCCGATTCTGGCGGCGTTGGCCATGGCCTTCAGCTCGGTAAGCGTAGTGAGCAACTCATTACGGTTGCGCCGCGCCAAAATAGGATAATCGGCAACGGAAACTTTGGCCGCCCTAACCTCGTCCGGCTCTGTTACAATCGCGGTATATCATCTCTACAGGTTGGGAAACAATCATGGCAACAGCGACCGACCCCATCTGCTTGATGCAAGTGGACATTGACAACCCTAACGGCGGCACCAGTGAATACGAAGGGGAGACCTACTATTTCTGCGCGCCGGGCTGCCGGATCGCGTTTGAGCGTGACCCGGAAGGATGGGCCTCGGGACGCAACAAACCCATCGCTATGGAAGAACCGCGGCCCCAACCATTGACCATAGTGCGGCGGTTGTTCCGGCGAGGGCAGTAGGGTAAGGCAAATCCAAATTGCTAGGGCGGGTCCGAGAACCCGCCCCAAGCGTTTATCAGTTCAGATGGTGCGTTATGCGGCAGCGCCGCAGCAGCGCTTGTACTTTTTGCCGCTGCCGCAGGGGCATTTGGCGTTGCGCCCGATTTTGCGGCCGGCCCGTGGGGTGGCGGCGTTTCGCGCCGGCGAAACTGCCGCCATGGGACTGACCAGGGCTCGGTTGGAGCCGCGCCGACCCGCTGGAGCGGCTGGCTCTTCTTGCACCCGCTGGGTAGGGGCTTCGGGCGCCAGTGTGACGTGGAACAGGGTGTGGGTGACCGCCCGTCTGATCTGTCGCCACATTTCGGCAAAGTTGTTGCGACCTTCGGTTCGGTACACTGCTAAAGGATCGCGCTGCCCAACCGCTTGCAGGCCAACGCCGGTACGCAAATCCTCCATTGCGGTCAGGTGTCGCACCCAATGGTCATCAATGACCTGCAACAACAGATAGCGCACGAGGGTGTTCATGCCGTCCGTGCCCAGGGTGCGTTCTTTGTCATCGTACAGTGTGTCAGCATGCCGGTCCAAGATATCAGCGATGGCTTCCCGGCGGTGCTGGAGCACCTTTTCGGGAGTGTCGATATCCGATGGCAGAGGGCAAATCTGGCGCAGACCGGCGAGGAAGGGATCAACGTTCCAGTCGTCGGCGTGGCGTGCGCTCAGGTGCGTTGACAGCAGCCCGCTGAACTCGGCACGGAGCATTTCCAGCACGCGCTGGCGGAGGCCCTTGCCGTCCAGCAAGGCCGCCCGATCCTCATAGATCTCCTTGCGCTGCTGCTGAAGTACGTCATCGAAATTCAAAAGGTGCTTGCGCATATCAAAGTGATGCCCCTCCACTTTGACCTGTGCGCTATTGATGGACTTGGTGATGAGCTTGTTTTCCAAGGGCTCATCATCGTTCAGGCCAGTCCAATTCATCACGCTCTTGATGCGGTCGCCACCGAAGCGCTGCATCAGTTCGTCTTCCAAGGCGACAAAGAACTGGCTGCTGCCCGGGTCACCCTGGCGTCCGGCTCGACCCCGAAGCTGGTTATCGACGCGACGCGCCTCGTGGTGCTCGGTCCCAATGACGTGCAGGCCGCCCAGAGAGATTACACGGTGGTGCTCCTCCCGCCAGTCCTCGCGGTCGGTGTCGGCGCCGCCGAGCACAATGTCGGTGCCGCGCCCAGCCATGTTGGTGGATACGGTAACCGCGCCGGCGCGGCCGGCCTGGGCGATAATGAATGCTTCGCGCTCGTGGTTGCGGGCGTTGAGGACCTGGTGCGGGACGCCGCGCTTGCGCAGGCGTTCGCTGAGGAATTCAGATGTTTCGACGGATGTGGTGCCAACGAGCACAGGCTGTCCCGCCTCGGACCGCTCGATGATGCTGTTGACGACGGCCCGCCATTTGCCCTCATCAGTGGGGAAGATCAGGTCGCTCGCATCCTCCCGAATCATGGGCTGGTTGGTGGGAACGGCTACCACTTCCAAGCCGTAGATCTTGTAGAACTCCTCCGATTCGGTCACCGCCGTACCGGTCATACCCGATAGCTTGTTATATAGCCGAAAGTAGTTCTGCAGGGTGATGGTAGCGTAGGTCATGCTCTCGCCCTGGGGTTTGATGCCCTCCTTGACCTCTACGGCCTGGTGCAGGCCATCCGACCAGCGACGCCCGAATTGCAACCGCCCGGTGAACTCGTCCACGATGATCACTTGGCCGTTTTGGACGACATAGTCCTTGTCCCGGTCTTTCTGCACGTGAGCAACCACGGCATTCTCAACGTACTGCACGAGATGGAAGTTTTCGGGGTCGTACAGGTTATCGACGCGCAGATGACGTTCTGCCTGGGCGATCCCCGCTTCGGTTAGAGAGATGGCTTGGGTGCGGTCATCGATGGTGTAGTCCTCGTACTCCCGCAAGCGTCTGGCCAAACGGTCGCAGTCACGGTAATACTCGTCGCGCTGCTGGGCCGGGCCGCTTATGATCAGCGGCGTACGGGCCTCGTCTATGAGGATGTTATCGACCTCGTCCACGACGGCGAAAACGCCGCGTCCATGCTGAGCACGCAAATCCGGCCTGGTGGCGATGTTGTCGCGGAGGTAGTCGAAGCCGAATTCGCTGTTGGTGCCGTAGAGGATGTCGGTTTTATAAGCGTCCTCACGGGACACGGGCTTCAGGCACTCGAACCCACCACGCCCCACGTCGGTGACTTCCCGATCGTAAATGTAGGCGGCATCATGCTGCAGGCAACCTACGGTGAGGCCGAGCAAGTCATAGACCGGACCCATCCACACCGGATCGCGGCGGGCCAGGTAATCGTTGACGGTAACGATATGCACGCCGCCGCCGGTGAGCGCGTTCAAATATGCGGGCAGGGTGGCGACCAGCGTTTTTCCTTCGCCGGTTTTCATTTCGGCGATTTTCCCCTGATGCAGGACTGCGCCGCCAATGATCTGCACGTCGTAGTGGCGTTGACCGAGGGTACGCCGCGCTGCCTCCCTTACGACGGCGAAAGCCTCGGGCAGCAGATCGTCTAAAGATGCCCCATCTTCCAGGCGGCGCCGGAATTCGCCTGTCTTGGCCCGGAGGCCATCATCGCTGAGACTTTGAATGTTGTCTTCCAGTCGGTTGACTCGGGGCACCAACTGGCTGCGAAGTTTTTCGGCGGCCCGTTCGGGCGTATCGCCGACGATTTTTTTCAGGAAGGAAACCATGACAATGCCTCACCCGGCCCCTTCGCTTTGGAAGCGGGCTGCACCATGCCAGTATAGCAAGTATGCCCCCGTTACGTTGGTAAGCCCAAATCGGATTGCCGGGCGCTTTCGCCGGCAAGGCCGTTGGTCAGGGCAACGGTCCGAGGGCAGCAGGCAGCTAACCCCGTTCCAAGCGCGCCAGGCCCACCAATAACCGTTTCAGGCCGGCGCTGACAAAATTCACGGTGGCCTGTTCGGTGTCGCCGACGCCATCGACTTCCTGAACCACGCCCTCGCCGAAAGTGGGATGACGGACGATTTCGCCCACCGCTAAGGGCACACGCTCCGGCGCGTTGGCCGGAGCCTGGGGCCGGCTGGGAGTCCATTCAGTAAGGCGCTCATCGATATTGCCTCGGAGTCGGCCTCGGGTCGCCTCGCCTCCGGCGCCGGTTCCGTCGCCCAGCCGCGTGCGCGAGGCGCGCCGGGTCTGTCCGTAGGAACCACCGATTACCGCGTCTGCGTTCCGCGACGGGCGGGATGCGTTCAATCCATGAGATTCGGCGCGGGAGCCGGGAGGTCGGTCCAGGGCCGGAGAGGCCAGCGCCTCCTCCGGGAGATCTTCGAGGAAACGGGACGGCAGCGACACTCCACCGGACGACGGATAACGCCGCCTGAAAGCGCGCAGCAAATAAAGGCGCTCTTTTGCCCTGGTCATGCCTACGTAGCACAGGCGACGTTCCTCTTCGATCTCGGCCAGGGTATCCATGGAACGGCTGTGGGGCAGCAGCCCTTCCTCCATTCCGGCCATCATCACCACCGGGAACTCCAGCCCTTTGGCCTGGTGTAGCGTAATCAAGGTAAGCGCATGATCGGACTGTTCGTAAGCGTCCACGTCGGAAACCAGGGAAACCCGCTCCAGAAACGCGCTCAACCCGTCGGCAGAACCGTCACCGGGTGGACCGTAGTCTTCAGCCAAAGCGCGCAGCTCGAGGATGTTTTCCCATCGCTCGTCGCCGTCATCCTGGGCGTTGATTTGTTTGGCCAAGCCGGTCATGTCCAACGTGCGATCAAGGAGGTCCGGGACACCCAGTTCCCGTGAGGCGTCAGCGAGGCGATCCAGGGTAACGGACAAATCGGCGATAGACCGAGCCGCGCGCGCCGTTACCGGAATGGGGCACGGCGACCCGTCCGTCCGGGCCGCAGCGATTTCCCGCATCGCTTGTCTCGTGGTGGCGCCGCGCTGGGCCGCGAAGTTGGTCAGTTGCTGTACCGATTTGGCGCCGATGCCCCGGGGCGGCTGGTTGATGATGCGTCGCAGGCTGACCTCGTCATCCGGATTGAAAATCACCCGCAGGTAGCCCACGGCATCCTTGATTTCCTTGCGGTGGTAGAAACGCACGCCGCCCACCAGCCGGTAGGGTATTCCCTGGCGCATGCACTGGTCTTCGAAGGCCCGGCTTTGGGCGTTGATGCGGTACATGATGGCGCAGTCGCCAGACTGGTACTCGCCGGTTCGGGTGAGGCGGCCCACCTCGTCCACAGCCCAGAGGGCTTCATCTTCCTCGCTGAAGGCTTCGTGCAGCGTGACGGGCCGCCCCGCCGGGTTTTGCGTAAATAGAGGGCGTTCAATCCGCTCCGTGTTGGTGGAGATGACGCCGGCGGCGGCGTTGAGGATGTTCCTGGTGGAGCGGTAGTTCTCGCCCAGGCTGATGACTGTGGCGTCGGGGAAATCGGTCTGAAAGCTCAGGATGTTTCGGATGTCGGCGTTACGCCACGAATAGATGCTCTGGTCCGGGTCGCCGACCACGCACAGGTTCCGGTGTTGGCCGGTCAGCAGCCGGGCCAGACGGTACTGCGCCACGTTGGTGTCCTGAAACTCGTCGATGAGCAGGTAGCGGTAGCGGGTGTGGTACTGGTCCTGCACTTCCTGGACATTTTCCAACAGTTGCGCCGTCCGCATCAGGAGGTCGTCAAAATCCAGGGCGTTCTGGCGCGTCAGCGCTTCCTCGTAATAGCGATAGACGCGGGCGCAAGTCTCCACCCAATGAGCGCCATATTCGTCCTCGGCATCATAGGCAGTTTCGGCCATACTGCGGGCGTCCTGGAGGCTGCTTTTGGCGGCGGAAATGCGCGAGAGAATGGCTCTGGGGGTATATCGTTTGCTATCCACGTCCGCCAGCTGCATCGCGGACTTGAGGGCGTCCAGCTGGTCGTCCTGGTCGTATATGGTGAAGTTCCGATCCAGGCCGATACGTTCACCATGTCGGCGCAGAATGCGGGCACAGACGGCGTGGAAGGTGCCCATGGTGACGGCCTCGCTGCGACTGAGGAGCAGCCGGTCGAGGCGGTCCCGCATTTCCCGGGCGGCCTTGTTGGTGAACGTGACCGCCAGTATTTGCCAGGGGTTTACGCCACAATCCCCCACCAGGTAGGCGATGCGATGGGTAATAACGCGGGTCTTGCCCGAACCCGGACCGGCGACTATCAGCAGAGGGCCCTCAGTAGTAACAACCGCCTGCTGCTGTGCCTCGTTGAGCCCCTGTAAAACTGCGGCGCGCGGAGCATTCGGTTCCGCAAAGGCCGTGCCGCCGGCATCGTAATCTGCCAGCTCCGGCGCGTCCCAAAATGGTGAGGAGGGTGGCTCTTCCCAATATGGAGCAGACGCCGGCCCATCCCGGTACGGCGAACGCTCGGAGAATTGGGGCTGTAAGGCCATGGGATTTACGCAGTTGGATTAACGACGCAGTATGGCGGAGAGGGCGGGATTCGAACCCGCGATGCACCAGAGGCGCATACCGGTTTTCGAGACCGGCGCCTTCAACCACTCGGCCACCTCTCCGCGAGTGGGTATCACACGGTGGAGATGCGAACCTGTACTTCGGCAGGAACGCGGGTTGCGGCCTGTAAATTGTACTAGACGGCGCCTGGCATTACAACGACGGCAATCACTCTGAGGAGATTTCGCTACTCCAATTCTGACGTAGCGGGTTCGTAGATCATCCAACCAACCGACGGTTTTCGTAATCCGGTTTGCCGCCCGAATCTGACCTTTCCGGGTAAGCCCGGGCGGCTATGGCATCATTTCCGGGTAGCGGCGCAGTTTTCCGCGGTTTCCTGATTTTGGAGCGCCGTCGGCCTGCCCAGTACCGTCCCGATCATAGGAAATCCAACCCGTCGGAAACACGCCAAATCCGGCTCGTAGCCCGATTTTTTTCGCATCCCTCGAATAGCACCTTGTGGAATCGCGGAAAGGCCGTCACGGGCCGTCTGAGGGCGTTCTCGACCCCTCATTTTTTGCAGATGCAAAAATCAGTGTGCGGTCAGGGCCTCGACTGTACTTTTCGACGGTCCGCCAGACTGGTCATGCCCTGGCCTGACCCCACCCCAAACGCGCAGTTTTCAAGCAGGAAAACCGCTTGAACCCCCTGTTTTCGGTTGAGGCGCCAAGCCCCACTGAATATAATTTAACCAGTCGAATCGAACAAAAAAGTTGGCCACTCAGCCTGGTACGCCGAGCGGCCGATTGCCCCCTCAGACCAGCAAAATCGTCGTGGGCGAAGTCCATTCTAATTATACCCGTAATCACAATCAACCACTCGAGAGCGACTTCGGGTTCCTCGAATCCGTAGTTGGAAGTGTAGTTTCACGTGCCGCTGCCCTGGTAGAAATACTCGACGCGCCCCACGCACATGGCGGCAACCCCGGCTACCCGGCCGAGGCCATGCTCGCCGCCCTCGTCATGCAGTTCGTGCTCAACGAGCGCTACGCCAACGGCTTCCTCAACCGCCTGGGCAGCGATGACCGATTGCTGGGCATCTGTGGACTCGACCGTGCTCCCAGCGAAGGCGCCTACAGCCAATTCAAGAGGCACAAGCTGGCCCATCACAAGGGCCTGATCCGGTCCATCATCGCCGAGGTCTTCCTGGAGTGCGGCGTTGAGATCGAACGGCTGCGCGCGCTGGGCCTGGTGCCGGCGGACAAACCGCCCTTGGGACACTCGCTGGTCATGGACAGCACCGACGTTGTGGCGTGGGCAAGGCCCGGTCGTACGAGCAGGAAGACGGGTGAGGAAATACCATCGAAGGACCAAGACGCCGCGTGGGGGTACCGTACAGCCAAGAATTCCCGTTCCTCAAAGTTGGACTCTGGCAAACGCCGCAGTTCCAAGGTGAAGAAGGCCGACACCGCCAGTAGCGGCAAGGAACCAGGGGATGAGGACAGCAAGGGGGGCACTACTTGGGCTACAAGGTCAACGTCATCTCGGACGCCAACTATGGACTGCCCATGTTCGCCCGGACCCGTCCTGCCGACGCCAGTGACATGACGGTTATGATCGAGGACCTCGATGCTTGCTTGGCCTTGTACCCCGAACTGAGCCCGCACTATTTCTTGGGTGACAAGGGCTACGATAGGCTACCGAACTTCCAGCACACTGTCAGCCGCGGCATGATACCAGTGATCGCCGTTCGCAGGCCCACGAAGGATAAGGAGACCGGTGAACGGCTGTACGACGGGATCTACGACAAGGATGGCCGGCCGACGCGTGTCGGAGGTGAGTCTATGGAGTACATCCTGACCGACCCGGAGAAAGGCCATCTGTTCAGGCGTCCTGCCGAGGGTTGCAGCCTCAAGGACAAGGTGCAGTTCACGAGGCACTGCGACTACGAGCACTACGAGCAGCCCGAGGGCAGGCTGCTGCGGATCGTGGGGCTGCTGCCCCGATGCTCACCGGAGTGGAAGACCGAGTACAAGAAGCGGCCAGGTATCGAGCGGCATTTCAGCAGCGCCAAGCACAGCCGTTTGTTGGACACCCACCGGTGCTTGAACGGCGGTAAAGTGTCGCTGCACGTGGTGCTGTCGGAGTTGAGCTACCTAGCCACGGCGTTGGCCCACCTTAAGGCCGACGACTACGCCCAAATGCTGCACATGCGGATCAAGCTTCCGAAGGCCCGAGTGGAGCGAAAGAGACGGCCCTTGAGGGCGCCGGCCTGCCGCGACCCCGATCGCGCTTGTTGCGACCGTTGGCTCGAAGCTGCTTAGTTAGCATCGCGCGCCACCGGTACTTGGCCGCAGAGATTGTGCCCGAGGAAGCTTCTCTACTCGATAATTGCTCGAGTGGGAACTGAAATGGTCGATGTCAATCGCGGTTTACGGAATTCTGTGGATAGGCAGTGCGGTCCCGCTGATAGCTGGCCATCGCTCCACCAGAGCAGGCGGACGACTGTGGCACGGAACCGGCAATCGGGTTCCCAGCTCCTGGGGGCAGGGTGTTCGGGGGTGTTTTCCACAGCTGAAAACTTGCGGAACGCTCTTCCTGCCAAGCGACAGAGAGTGCTACAGCTGGACTTTGGGAATGATTCTATGCAGTTGAAGATTGCTGCCGAGAGTTCCGCCACTTCTGTCATATGTCAATTCATACGTAATAGGCCATAAAGTATATGGTGTCGATATAGTCTGGTGGGCTTTGTGGTTTATCTCCCACCGATGCTACCCTTACAACGGATTCCGCAGCGTGTTTGATTAAGGGTGGACGCTATCTCGTAGTTTCATTTCGATGAGCAACGATACCGGGTGCTTTAACATCGTCGTTCTCTGCCCATAGACTCCCAGTGCCAACGAAACGGCCCCGGTGCTGCTATCACCGAGGCCGCGGTCGATGGGGAAATGCGCTCCGCCATCGGGCTTAATGTTAGCCCTATCCTCTATGCGTGTCCAGCCTCGTCGCTCGCGGCGGGGCTTTTTGTTGGCCCAAGAAACACCCAACTGGCGGAAAACTATCGGTCGTGAAGGCATTAAATGGAGGACTCAAAATGAGCGTAACCAGACCCCTGACATTCCCGCGAAATCTCATTGGTTTCGTGCTCGCCGTAGGACTGCTGGCTGCATGGGCGCTGGTGAGCCTCGTTAGCACTACTTGGGCTCACGACTACCACCCGTCTTTCAAGTGGAACGACGAAGACGCTACACCGCGAGTCACGGACTATAACACTCAGTACCAACAGGCAATTCTGAGTGCCGACGACGACTACGACGCAAACACTTACCTCGACGTGTAATGGTGCGCCTACCCTTGTGGGGCAAACATCATCCATTACGAGGCAAACCTGGGTGCGGCGAACGGCACAACAGAAGCTCAGGTGTTCAGTGATTCAAACTCTTGCTTTCCGCTGGGCTATTGCAACGAAACTAATCGTAGGGCCAATTTGCTTACGTGTACTGGAACTCGTACTACAGTCCATACAACAGCGACGAGGCGAATTATCTCGCGAGACACGAGATGGGGCACGCTTTTGGACTCGCGCACGTACCCTGCTCTCATAACTCCAGCGTGATGTATACCGGTTGCACTACCGGGCTGCCGTCTACGTTACAAGCTCACGACAGAGCTGACATCAACGACGCATATTAACCGGTTGCTCTCTTGAGTGTGCCGGCCTGTGCAAAGGATGACAATCATGAAAATGCTGAAGTGCAGACGCATCTGCACCATATCGTTGGCCATATTGACGATCTTCGTCATCGCTGCTTGTGCGGAAGGGTCCGTCTCAAATGGCCACGGCGTCCAATCGGAAGCTCTATCCCAGTCTGTTGAAACGGTGGGAATCGGCCTGCCCAACAGTGCATCCATTTTCAGGGCGCCTGTTACCGTTCAGGAACTGGTAAACCGGTCTGACGCGGTCGCCATCGCGACGATCTCGTCTATCAGCGAAACGAAGAGTATTGTAGTCGGTAGCTCTTCAGATGCAGCCGCTTTGGTTGCTCAAGGGTACCCGGAACCACGGAGACAAGAGACGCATTACGAACTGTCGATAGAACAAGTGCTGCTAGATGATGGTTCATTAGCGGCGATGAAGGACAACCCGAAATTGGCGCTCTCAGGAACTCACAAATTGCAATCGCCTCAAACGGGAGAGCGCATGATGTTTTCTTTATTAGCTAGGCCGGATCCGGGGCTCTACTCGCTGGCCGACAATTGGAGCCTCATACCATTGGATGGCGGGGCGATCAGAAACTTCGATGATACAGACCCCGCTTACCCTGGTGTGACAGACGAAGAGAGCTTGAAGTCCGCAGTAGCTGGTGCGGCGGAAAATCATGAAAAATTGCCTCCATCGGAATGGCCTTCCCTCTTCGATTAGCAAGTTAAGCCGTGCCAGTAATCTCGTCCACATAATTGTGGGTGACACCGTTACTATAAACAGCACGGATTGTCGCGGCCGTCAGCGAGACGTACTACTGGAAGATTCTGCGCCAGAAGACCATGCTTGTGATGCCGTCCAGTACCAACTGTGACTACGGGCTTGCCGCCATTTGGTACGTGGGTAGCACCGCGGTTTGTCAGTTAGTTTCGGCGGGGCGCTACGCCAGCGCTCCGCCCCTGGAGTTTGTGGGCGAGCGGTCGTGCAGTACGGGATGGACTGCTCGAATGGCGGCAAGTATCGCATCGCGGGCGACCCAGACCTATTGGAAGCTGGGAAGTCGTATCTTTTCGTAACCCGCACCAACGCTGCAGGCGATGAGCACACGGTCGTTCCCGGCCGGGGCAAACCGCCATTGGATGTGACGAAGGGTGCGGACCGTTCTACGGGTTTTGGAAAGCGATGACGCTAACCAACTCCGGAGCCGCTTCCAAGACGCCAGCGACAACCAGATCGAATACGACCCCAATGAAGGGGAGGAGCCTGCGGAAGGCGACAGTACCGGCGGTTCTCGCAACTCGTCGAACTGACGAGGTACAGTGCTCTTACGCTACAGGGCCTAGGCCTCTGCTGGATCCGGCAGGGGCCTATGTTATTGCGGCGGGCCTGATTTCCATAGTCGCCTCACGGAAGGAACTAGCACGCCGTTGACAGCCGCAAAATGCTGAGACGATATTCGTCACAATGGTGGGCACTTTCATCGGTCGTTCGACGATGGGCCGAGTAGCGAAACTTCCTCTCATTCTCAGGCGTGAAAGGGTTGCCACCGGGCAGCTGGAGAAACATCCTTGCACTTGGGCCGTGTTATCATCCACTCACCTGACGGACATGGTCCAGGAATGACATGGAAGTAATCGGTTCCAACCTGCGCACCGCCGACCCGGATTTTCAGGACAACCGGGTGCGCATGGCAGTTCTGGTGAAGGACCTGAAAGAGCGTCTGGAGCAAGCTCGCGCCGGCGGCGGGCCGCGGGCGGTGGAGTTGCACCGCAGCCGGGGCAAGCTGCTGGCCCGGGAGCGGATTGACGGGCTGGTGGACGCCGGCACTGCCTTCCTGGAGCTCAGTCCCCTGGCCGCGTGGGATATGTATGACGGGGACGAAGCGTCTGCTGGCATCATCACCGGCGTTGGATTGGTCCACGGGAAAGAGGTTGTGGTGGTCGCTAACGACGCGACGGTAAAGGGCGGCACCTACTACCCGATCACCGTCAAAAAGCACCTGCGCGCTCAGGAAATCGCTCTGGAAAATCACCTGCCGTGTATTTACCTCGTGGACTCGGGCGGTGCATTTTTGCCGTTGCAAGCGGAGGTGTTCCCTGATCGGGACCACTTCGGGCGAATCTTTTACAACCAGGCCCAAATGTCGGCGCTGGGCATCCCGCAGGTGGCAGTGGTCATGGGCTCGTGCACCGCCGGAGGAGCGTATATCCCAGCGATGAGCGACGAGGTGGTGATGGTGCGGCAGCAAGGCACTATCTTCTTGGGTGGGCCTCCGCTGGTGCGCGCTGCCACCGGCGAGGAGGTGGACCCGGAAACCCTGGGCGGGGCGGACGTGCACACCAGGATATCCGGCGTGGCTGACCACCAGGCAGCCGACGATGCGGATGCGCTGGCCATCACGCGGGATATCGTGGAGAATTATGTGCAAAGGCGCGACCCGCCGTTTGAGGTCGCCGGCTCGGAACCGCCAGCCTACGATCCGACCGAGCTATATGGCATCGTGTCCCCGGACAACCGGCGGCAGTACAATGTGCGCGAGGTGATCGCCCGCGTGGTTGATGGAAGCCGTTTTCACGAGTTCAAGGCTGAATACGGGGAAACGCTGGTTTGCGGCTTTGCCCGTATTTTCGGGTATCCGGTGGGAGTGGTCGCCAACAACGGAGTTCTTTTCTCCGAAAGCGCGCTGAAGGGCACCCACTTCATCGAGTTGTGCAGCCAGCGGGGTATCCCCCTGCTGTTCCTGCAAAACATCACCGGTTTCATGGTGGGCACCCAGTACGAAGCCGGAGGAATCGCCAAGGACGGGGCCAAGATGGTCATGGCGGTGTCCAACGCCGCCGTGCCCAAGTTCACGGTGATCATTGGCAGTTCCTTTGGGGCGGGCAACTACGGCATGTGCGGGCGGGCCTACCAGCCCCGTTTCCTGTGGACGTGGCCCAACGCTCGGATTTCGGTGATGGGTGGACAGCAGGCTGCTGAGGTCCTGCTCACCATACGGCTGCAACAACTGGAGCGACAGGGCCGGACCATGGAACAGGAGGAGCGAGACGACCTGCAACGTCCCATCCTGGAAAAGTACGAGGAGGAGGGAGACCCCTACTACAGCACCGCCCGCCTGTGGGACGACGGCATCATTGACCCGGTGGACACGCGGACCGTTGTGGGCCTGGGGATCGCGGCGTCCATCAACGCTCCCTTCCCGGAGCAGAAACGCGGCGTGTTCCGAATGTGAGGCCTTGACTGCGTCCTGAATTCCGCGACACGGTTGGCCTACGGATTTACCTGATGTTCTCCAAAGTGCTGGTAGCTAATCGCGGGGAGATCGCGGTCCGGATCAACCAGACCCTCCGCGCCATGGGGATTGCTCCCGTAGCGATCTATTCAGAGCCAGACGCCGGCGCCCCCCACGTAACCTCAGCGGAGCAGTCGTTGGCGCTGCCGGGCAATACCGCTGAGGAGACCTACCTGAGCATCCCCAGGATCCTGCAGGCCGCGCATGACTGCGGGGTTGACGCCATACACCCAGGTTACGGTTTTTTGTCGGAGAACCCGGAGTTCGCGAGGGCCTGCCGGGAAGCCGGAATAACCTTCATCGGCCCAAGCCCGGAGAGCATGGAGGCCCTGGGAGACAAGCTTCGCTCCAAGGACATCGCGCTTGCCGCCGGGGTGCCGGTGATTCCCAGCTCACCGGAATGCCTTCCGGGGAACGCCGCTGTCGGGCGGTTCGTGGAGGAGTTGGGGTTTCCTCTGATGGTGAAGGCTGCCGCCGGCGGGGGCGGCCGAGGTATGCGCCTGGTCAACGAGCGACGGGAATTGGACGGCGAAATGGAGACGGCCAGTCGGGAGGCCCAGGCCGCTTTTGGCGATGGCCGCGTGTTCCTGGAGAGTTATGTTTCGAATCCCCGGCATGTGGAGGTACAGATCCTGGCCGATGGTTTCGGGCATACCATCCACCTTGGCGAGAGGGAATGCAGCATACAACGCCGTCACCAAAAGATAATAGAAGAGACGCCGTCGCCGGCGCTAAAGCCCGGTTTGCGGAGACAGATGGGGGAGGCCGCCGTCGCCGTCGCTCAGGGCGCCGGGTATTTCAACGCTGGTACGGTAGAGTTTTTGCTGGACCCTAAAAGCGGCGAGTTTTACTTCCTTGAAATGAATGCCCGGCTCCAGGTGGAGCACCCGATTACCGAGGCCGTCCTGGGGTTGGACATGGTGGAGTGGCAGGTCCGCATCGCCTCTGGCGAACCGCTGACGCTGCAACAGGAGGATATACAACCCCGGGGCCACGCCATAGAATGTCGCATCTACGCCGAGGACCCCTATCGGGATTTTGTGCCTTCCACCGGGAATCTGCTGCGCTGGCGGCCTCCCAGCGGCCCAGGGATTCGGTTGGACAGTGGCGTGGCGCAGGATCAGGAAGTCTCCATCTATTACGACCCGATGCTGGCGAAGTTGATCGCATGGGGACCGGAACGCGGCGTCAGCCTAAGCCGGATGGAGGTCGCGTTGTCTCAGTTCCTGGTCCTCGGGGTGGTGACCAACATTCCTTTGTTGCGGGCAGTGTTGCGACACGCTCAGTTTCAAAGGGGTGATTACGATACCGGGTTTCTCGAGTGGAACCCGGCAGTTACCAGCGCGGTGATCGACGATGAGACCCGCACCGTGGCGCGTTCGCTGGCGGCGTGGGCGTCGGGTCAGCCGACGGCGGCTCAGGTCCCGGCCGCAGCGGCGACGGACCGGGCGAGGGCCAATCTCTGGCAGTCCGTCGGTGAGCGGAGGCTGCCGTGACGATGAACCGGGGCGAGATGCGGGAGATGCACCCATGGGATGGCGAGCCTTTTCGCTATCGCCTGACGGAGTCAGCAGATTCTTTCATATTTGACCTGGAAGGCGAAGCGTCCGGGTCGGCAAGCCCCACCAGTTTCAGCGTCGAGTCCCGCCAAAGCGGCGAAGGTTTGTGCCGGACCGAATCCGGAAGGGCATACCCTTTCGCGTGGGAGTGGGTCGGCCCGGAGTTACACCTGTGGCTGGATGGAGACCTGTTGGTGTTCCAGCGGGCCGACCCTTCGGCAAGCTCAGGACGGCGCCGGGGCAGCGCGGCGGCCAATGAAGCCACGGGAGACGTGCTGGCGCCCATGCCAGGCTCCGTGCTGGAGATATTGGTCGAAGAGGGCGACCGGGTGGAACGGAACCAGACCGTCGCAATCATGGAGTCCATGAAAATGGAGTTGGTGATCACAGCGCCCCGGGATGGCGTCGTGCGGAGGGTCGCCGTCCGGCCGGGGCAGCAAGTGGAAAGGGGGATGCGCCTGCTGGAGTTGGAGAGTACATCGGGTTGACTATCGCCGCCGTTAGGAATACGATGGCGTCGGCAACCACCCGGCGGATTGCTGCCCGTTTTTTGGGCAGTGAACCAAGGGAATCGGCGTACATCACCTCGGTGCGGACGATAGCCAGAGCGAACCGCAACCGATATGGTGTAGTCGTTCAAGGCCGAGGATAGGTAATCAGGAGGTAAAAGCATGGCAGAAAAGGATATTGCCTTAATGGCCCACTTGATGCGGCGCGCCGGTTTCGGAGCGACGTATGAAGAACTGGAGGCCCGCGCCGCCAAGGGCTACGAGGAGACCGTTGAGGAACTACTGAATCCGGAGAGCCAGCCCGCGATCCAGGACGACATCCTGATGCGCTATCAGCCGCAGTGGGTGTCCAAGGCGGGACTGGAAGGTCAGCAGGAAGAATGGACCTTCCGGATGATCAACACCAAGCGCCCGCTGGAAGAGAAGATGGGCCTGTTCTGGCACCACATTTTCTGCACCGGCCACGCCAAGTGCGAGTATCCCAAGCAGCAGAACATCGAGCTCGATATGTTCCGCACTATGGGTTTCGGCAACTTTGAACAGCTGCTCATGGGCCTGTCCACCGACCCGGCAATGATGTTCTACCTGGACAACTGCATGAGCCACAAGGACGCCATCAACGAGAACTGGGGACGGGAGCTCCTGGAGCTGTTCTCCCTGGGCGTCGGCATGGACGGCGAGGCCAACTACTCGGAGGACGACGTCAAGGAAGCCGCTCGCGCTTTCACCGGATGGACGGTCACCAACTCGGTTCCCCGCTATCCCTATGGGAAGTACGAGGCGGCGTTCATCTATGACCCGTCCGACCACGACTACGGCGAAAAGACCTTCCTGGGCGAAACCGGCAACTGGAACGGCGAAGACGTCGTGAAGATCATCGCCCGCCAGCCCGCCGCGGCCCGGTTCGTCGCCCGGCATATGTACAACTTCTTCGTCGCCGACGAACCCCAGGTGCCCGCCTGGCAGAACACGCCGCCGCGCGACCCCGAAGCCATCAAGATGCTGGAGGACGAGTACTTCCGCTCCAACTACGACATCCGCTCGATGCTCCGCGTGCTGTTCAACTCCGACTTCTTCAAGAACGCCCGCTTCGAGAAGGTGAAGAGCCCGACCGAAACCGTGGTCGGCACCATGCGCCTGGTTGGCGACTTCGACCTGCCCAAGCCGGGCATGAACGCCATGACGCTGACCATCCGCTACATGGGCCAGGACCTGCTGAACCCGCCGACGGTGGAAGGCTGGCACACCGGCCGTGAGTGGATTGACAGCGGCACCCTGGTGGAGCGCATCAACTTCACCGCCGACGCCGTGGGCAACACTTCCCATCGCGGCGTCCAGGCCATCATCAACCGCCTGGGTTCCGAGGGCGACACGATTTCGTCCGAGCGGTTGGTGGACGGCTGCTTGCAGTTGCTCGGCCATTACGAACTGGCCGACGTGACGCGCAACGAGTTGATTGCTCTCGCCGACAGTGAAGGTGAACTGCGGACCGGCACCGACGAGTTCGGGCAGCGAGTTGGGCAGATGTTGCAGTCCATCGTGGCCACCACCGAGTACCTGTTCGAATAATCAAGGAGGGCGAACGAAATGACAGCCACCAAGAAAGATCCGGTGCTGGTGGTCCTCCAGTTATCTGGCGGCAACGACGCACTGAACACGATCATCCCTTACGGCGATCCTCTGTATCTGGATAACCGCCCGAACGTGCGGATACCCATCGACCAGGTTCTGCCCATCAATGACCAAATTGCTTTCAACCCGGCGATGGGGCCGATGAAGCGCCTGTACGATGAGGGCAAGGTCGCCGTCATCCAGGGCGTGGGCTACCCCAATCCCAGCCGGTCGCACTTCCGCTCCATGGACATCTGGCACACCTGTGAGCCGGACAAGGTCGGAGACGAGGGCTGGCTGGGCCGGGCCGTGCGCGACCTGGACCCGCAGAAGGAAAACGTTCTGACCGCCGTGAACTTCGGCCGCGGCCTTCCTCGGTCGCTGGTGGCCCCCGGCGTTCCGGTTGCCTCCGTGGGCAACCTGGAGACCTACGGCGTGCTCACGGGCATCGAGGTTGAAGAACAGCGCACCAAGGCGCTGGACGTCTTCTCCCGCGTGTACTCTCCCATGCTGGGCCAGGGTCCGGTGCTGGACTACTTCGCCCAGACCGGTCTGGACGCGCTGGAAGGCGCGGACATCCTGAGCACTGCTCCCGCCATGTACTCCTCCTCGGTGGAGTACGGCAATGACACCGTTGCCCAGTACATGCGCAACATCGCGCAGACGCACCTGGCCGGGTTCGGCACCCGCGTGCTCTACACCACCGCGCCGTACAACAGCTTTGACACCCACGCCGGCGAGTTGGCCAACCACACCCGCCTGTGGACCGAGACCTCCCACGCCGTCGCTGACTTCTACGACGACCTCAAGGAGCACAACGCCGGAGACGAAGTGGTCCTGCTGGTCTTCACCGAGTTCGGCCGCCGCGTCCACGACAACGGCTCGGGCACCGACCACGGTTCGGGCGGCGTGGCCTTCGTGGTGGGCGAGAATGTCAAGGGCGGTCTCTACGGCGAATATCCTTCGCTGGAAGAGAACAAGCTCCTTGAAGGCGACCTGCACTTCAACAACGACTTCCGCGGCCTCTATTCCACCCTCCTGGAGAAGTGGATGGGTCTGGATGCCCAGCCCATCGTGAACGGCTCCTTCGAGCAGATGGACTTCATTTAGCCCGACACAAGGAGGCGATCATGGTTTTAGCTCAAAGATTTTCCCAAGTACAACTCCAGTACAGCCACACCATCGGCCGCGGCGAGCAGTTCGGGCCGGGGTTCACCTACCCCATCCATATGGCCCGGGGCGAGGATGAGCTGATGTACGTCCTCTGCCGGTCTTCCGAGTACCGGCCCGAGGGCACCCGCGTCACGGTCTGCACCGTTGACGAGGAATACGTCAACGCCTTCGCCCGCGGCGTCCCCCAGCAGGGTCCCCACGAATACAACTTCGAGGACGGCTCCCTGGTCTGGCCCGTCAACGTGGCCATCGCCAGCAACGGCAACGTGTACGTTTCCGACGAATGGCTCCACCGCATCTCCATGTTCACCAGGGACGGTGAATACATCGGGAAGTGGGAGGAGAATGTCGGCAGCGGAGACGGCCAACTGGACCGGCCGTCCGGCCTGGCCATCGACGCGGACGACAACGTCTGGGTCGTGGACGGCAACAACCACCGGGTGCAAAAGTTCACCCCGGACGGTCAGTTCCTGATGAAGATCGGGAGCTACGGCCAGGGCGACGGAGAGTTCGATACCCCTTGGGGAATCGACATCGACGGTCAGGGCAACATCTACGTCGCCGACTGGCGCAACGACCGGATCCAGAAGTTCAGCCCCTCCGGCGACTTCCTGATGAAGATCGGGGCGTCTGGCGACGGCGAGGGCCAGTTCAACCGGCCCGCCGACGTGGCCGTGGACAAGGACGGCATCATCTACGTTGCCGATTGGCTGAACAACCGGCTGCAGTACTTCGACCCGGAGGGCAACTTCTGCGGCCAGAAGACCGGCGAAGCCACCGTCTCCAAGTGGGGCAAGGACAAGCTGGACGCCAACCCGGAGATGTGGGGCGAGCGAGAGCGCGCTCCCGCTCTCGAACGCGAGCGTGACTTCTGGGCGCCCACCGGCGTCGCAGTGGACGCGGACAACCGGGTATTCGTCTGCGAAGGCCCGCGCAACCGCATCCAGGTGTACCAGAAGCAGAATCTCATGTTCATGGGGCCGCGCCTGTAGTCCAAGGCCGTCCCATTGGGGAGGCGCCGAAACTACCGGATCAACACGTAGGGGCGAATAATTATTCGCCCCTACTGCTGTCGTGAACACCGCGACTCAGCCAGGGAGCCACCATTTGCCATGCCCGCCCGAGTAGCCAGAATACCCAATTTGGAATGCGAGGCATTCTATTATGATATGGAGCGACGCGGCATCGCGCTTCTGGACATGGAACCCAACGCCGTCCCTGAGGCGCTGGAACAGGGCGAGATCGACGCCGGACCGGTTTCGCTTTTGGAGATCGAACGGCTGACTTCGCAAGCGACGTTGATCACCGAGTTTTGCGTGGCGTCCGTCAACCGCGCGGTTTCCTGCGTGCTGCTGTCCAATCAACCCATAAACGAACTGGAGAGCGTCAACATTGCACTCAGCGACCCGGACCCGACCTCGCTGCAGCTCCTCCGGATCCTGTTCACGCAGAAGCATGGACTAGGTGAGCCGACCTTCGTTGATCGGGCGTCTGACCACGACGCCTTGCTGCTCACCGGCAATCGAGCGCTGCGAGGACGCCGTGCGGAGCGGCGTTTCTCCCATCGTCACGACTTGGGAGAGGAATGGCAGACGTGGACCGGCCTGCCCTTCGTGTTCAGCCGCTGGATGGCCCGGACGGATCTGGACCGGCAGGACTTCCTGATAGTCCAGGACGCGCTGTTCGTCGGTCAAGAGGACTGGATGAACAACCTCTACAAGGACACCGGCCCCCGCAACGACCTGCTGATGCTGTCCCGGGAGGTGCTGGAATACGTCCAGGGGATGCGGTTCTTCATGGGGGTCCCGGAACAGCGGGCGGTCGCGCTGTTCCGGGAGAAACTGCGATTTCTTGAGAAATCCGGGCTGGATTAGGTTGCGGCTATTGCCATGGCCCCAACGGCCACAGTTCCCAATTGCACCGGCAATTGTTTCCAGCTGACGCCCCGGTCCTCGCTGCAATACAAGGCTCCGCCGTCGGTGCCGGCGTACACCTTGCTGACCTCATCGGGGTCCCATTCAAACGCCACCACCATGTCCTCGGCGTTCTCACCTTCGCCCAAGCCATCTACCAGTTTCCAGCTCCGGCCGCCGTCGGTGGACCTGTAAAACTGAGGATTGCTGCGCCGGGCGTTTTCGGACACCGTGACCAGCACCAGGTCAGCGTCGTCCGGGGCTGCTGATATGTGCAGGGTGTACCGGCCTTGCAACCCGTCGTTGATCAGCTCCCACTGGTCTCCGCAGTCGTCGGACCTATAGGGCGCGCGGGCGGTGGCGACGTATATGCTGTTGGGCCGGTCGGCACTGAGGTTCACGCAGTGAATATCGTCGTCCAGTCCAGGCAGTTGTTTCCAGCTAGTCCCGGCGTCGCCGGAGCGCACCATGCCGCCGACTTCGATACCGGCGTACAAACGGCCGGGGTCATCGGGCGCGACGCGCAGGTCCCGCACGTGAGAGTCCCGGGTGGGAGCGTGGAAACCCCAATCGACTGCTTCCGGCACCGCCCGGAACCCGTCGCATTCCACCCAAGTCGCGCCACCATCGTCGGAGCGAAAGACTGCCGCCGGCTCGCTGCCGACGTACACGGTATCCGCTTGGGTGGGATGGGCCAGCACGCTGTGGGCATAATCGGTCGGATAGGATGACAGGTGTTGCCAGGTAGCTCCGCCGTCGTCGGTACGATAGACGCCGGCCTCATAAGCGGCGAGGTAAGCCCGTCCTGAAGTGACCGGACTGGAAGCCAACCGGGCGGCGGCATGCGCTAGGGGCGTCACCGGCCCCTGTGTCCAAGTTTTGCCGCCGTCGGCGGTGGACACCGCGCAGACCCCGTCGTGCATTCCAACGTAGATTGTGGTTGAGGACATTTCGCAACTCCTTTTCACAATGTTTCAAACATGCGGAGCGCCGGCCCGAAACGCTCTGATGCCATCGGCCAATCCATAGTGCTGCAAACCCAACACATTCATGGTGTGAGTAGAATCCAACCCCAATAAATCGGACGCGCCGGCCGGCTCCGGCTGACCCGACACGCCAACGGCCGATTTTTCTGATTGAGATCCGCTAGGCGCCACCAAGTCAGTGTTCAGGTCAAAGGCTTGAGCAATGGCATGGGCAAAGTGATACATACTCACCCAATCTTTCCCGGCGACGTGGTAAGTGCCCTGATAATCTCCGGTTGTCAATGCCGCGATGCCTTCCGCGAGGTGTACCACGTAAACCGGAGTTCGATAAACGTCGGTACGGGCGTGGTACGGCTGTCCATTGCGCAAAGTTTCTATCAGCCGCGGCCCGAAGTTTCGCTGGCCCGGCTCCGGCCATCCGTACACGATGCTGGTGCGCAGCACGCTCCATTGGGAGCAGAGTTCAGCCACCCGTTGCTCGGCCTCCCACTTGGCTCTGCCGTAATGGGTGGTGGGGTCGGGCGTTGCATCCTCCGGGTAGTAACCGGGAGCGCCGGGGAATACGTACTCAGTGGAGACATAGACCAGCCTCGCTTGATGTAGTTGGCAGAGTCGGGCGACCAGCGACGTTCCATCAACGTTGACGGCGGAAGCGCGCTCACGGTCCCTTTCGGCAGCGCCCACGTCGGCAATGGCGGCCAGGTGAACCACTGCCTCAGGCCGTGCCATTCGGAAGACACGCTCCAATTCCAATCTATCGATCAGTTCGACTCGATGCCAGGAATTGCCGTCATTGGCCGGAGGGCGTGACCGGAAGGTGCCCGCTACGGTATGGCATCGGGCGCCGGCCAGGTGGCGCACCAGATGCCGCCCGATGAAACCGCTGGCTCCAATGACCAAAACCCGCACGGTTCACTACTCCGTGTCAAGACAACTCGGCAATCGCTTCAATTTCCACGTCAAGACCGTCTTCCGCCAGGGCCGTAATCTCGACCAGAGTGTTGGCCGGATAATCGCCCTGGAAATAACGCGCGAACATATCCTCCTGTCCGGACTGGTTTTCTCGCCACGCCGGGACGCTGGTCACGAAAGTTGTGATCTTCACGATGTCCGATGGCGTACCTCCCTCGGCCGCGACGATGCGCACGATCCGGTCCAGGGTTACCTCCAGTTGCTCGAGCATCGTGGCGCCCTGGGCATCCGTTCCTCTGGCGGTGCAACCGGCAATGAACAAGAGGTTGCCTACTCTGACCCCTCTGCTGAACGTCGCGCCGGCGGGGGCTATGTCGGGATAGTTGTTTCGTACTTTCTCCATGGCACTTCTCCTCGAACCAGATGGCGTGGTCAGTAAATCACTCCGGCAGATTCTAACCTTTCTATCTCCCCAGCCGGCATTCCCAACAATTCTCCGAAGACATACTCGTTGTCGTCGCCTATGTTGCTGTACTTGCCAAAGGAGATTGGCGTTTCCGACATTCGGGCCGGAATTGACCAGGAAACGCTTTCGCCTTCCACCCATTCCGTGGCCTTGACGCCCCGTTCCGCTTCCCAATAACGGGTATCCTGGTAGAAATTGCGGGATTTCAGGTGATTGCTGTCGTGCAGGTCCTGGCCTTGTGAAACAATTCCGGCGGGCACTCCGGCGGCCTGCAGGGCGTCCATTAAGGTTGCGGCGTCCTGACTCCGTGTCCACCCCGCTATCGCGGCGTCCAGCGCATCTTCGTTGCGCCGGCGTCCAATCCGGGTTTCGTATTCGGGCGCGGTTGCCCAGGCCGGGTCGGCCATGGCCTTACGCAAACTCCGCCACTGTTCATCGTCAGCCACGGCAATGGCGATGTACCGATCTTCTCCGGCACACGGATAAACCCCGTGCGGCGCGGCCCACTCGTCTCTGTTTCCCCGGCGTTGCCGGCTGCGCCCGTTCACCTGGTAGTCCAGCAGGGCCGGCCCGCCGGTGGCAACTCCCGATTTGAAAATCGACGATTCCAGGGTGGCGGTCTTGCCGGTCAGCCGCCGCCGCATCAATGCCGCAATGATTCCTGCCGGCTGGAAAACGCCGGTATGGTAATCGGAGTACGATGTGTTGACGACGCCGGGCGGGTCGTCCGGCAGGCCGGTCATAAGGGATACGCCGGAGAGGTGCTGCACCAGGATACCGAAGGATTTATAAGTGTAGTAGGGCCCGTGCCCGCCCAATCCGGTTTGCCACATGATGATGGCGTCGGGTCGCTCCATGCGGATCGCGGGGAAGTCGATGCCCCAGCGATCCAGCACGTTGCGGCGGAAATTGGTCATGAAAACGTCGCTGATCCGCACGAGCTCCAGCATCAGGTCACGCCCGGCTTCGGTACGCACGTCGAGAGTAATGCGACGCTTGGCGCGCTGGTACTCAGGCTGACCCGCGCCCCGGGACCAGGCGGGTATGAAAGCCATCTCATCGAGCACCTTGTTGGTCTCCACCTTGATGACCTCGGCGCCAAGGGAGCCCAGGATGCGGCCGGTGAGCGGCAGGGCCACGTAGGGGCCAAACTCAACGACACGTATGCCGGTGAGAGCGGACGGCGTGTCTGCGCTGGCGCTGGTCATCTTGACTACTCCTCGCTATGACGGTCGAAAATCAGGCTACCCACGGCGAAGGTGAAACCCGGCAGCACGTCCTCACCGGACAGGGTTTCGGGATTTTCCAGTATCTCCGGCTCTTCCCGGCCCGCGCGATAGACGTACACCTGGCGGGTGAGGTAGTCGATGAGCCAGCCCAGGCGCGCGCCGCCGTCCATCCATTCTTGCATCTTGGCCAGCAGCGGCGGCAGGCGATCAGTGCGGGAGCGAACTTCCACCACGAAATCGGGCGCGCCGTTGATGGTTCCACGCCGCTCTGAGGGAGTCAGGTTGTCGTAGCGTTCCTGGGTAATCCAGGCGGCATCAGGAACTCGCTGCGCCCCGCTGGGCAAACGGAAACCGATGGTTGACGGATAGCTCATGCCGCCGTTGTGGAGCCGCCAGTTGCCAAGTATGATGATGATTTGCCCTTCGTCGGCACAGCTTTCTGAACCGGGTTGCGGCATTATTATCAACTCTCCTTGCGCAGAATACTCAAACTGCCAGGGTTCGTTATCGATGGAGAACTGGCAAAGCCGCTCCCCGAAGTCGGGGGCTAGGTGGTCAATTCCCAACGCCGTCAGGTTCAGGCGGAGTTCGCCGACCAGTGGGAACCAGGGCGCCGGCTCTTCCGGCGTATCCTGGGGTGGTTCGGAAACAATCGGTTCCGGTTTGACGGTGGTCATCAGGGAATCCTCCAGTTTTCGATTTGTGGACTAGATTATGCCGTCGGCAGCGAGAGCGGAGAGTTCGTCGGCGGTCAGCCCCAACTCGCCCTGGTACACTGCCGCGTTGTCCGCGCCCAATGCTGGGGCCGGTCGGCGCCGGGCCGAGACTTCCTCGCTATGAAATATGCCCAGCGGGTACTTGATGGTGCCGATTGCGGCATCGTCGTGTTCAATGTCGTACCAGAATCCCGATTCAGCCAATTGCGGGTCGGCGAGGAGGTCCGCCACTTCGTTGACGGGCAGGAACACCAGATTCCGCCGCTGGCCCTCGTGAAACAGTTCCTGCACGGTGAAATTTTCGGCGAATTCCAGGAATAACGCCGTGATGATATCGATATGCTCCGCCCGGTCCTGGTTGCCGCCCCGATATGATTCACTAAGGACCTCGCCGTTGCCCGTCACTTCGTGGATCCACTCCGCGAGGGTATCCCATTCCCGGGGCGTGATTACGCCGGCGGCGATCCATCCATCCTTGCAGGGATACGCCCCCAACGGAATAACGAGGGTGGAGTTCGTGCCCACCCGGGTTACGTTCTGTCCCAATTTCCGCCACAGCAACGCGGGATGCGCGTCGGTGTAATAAGTGATGAGAGCTTCCTGGGATGATACGTCTATATGTTGACCCACACCACCGCCGGCGAAATCCCGGTAGTACAGGGCGGCCAGGATTCCGACCGCGGCGTATTGGGCCGCCGGATAATGGCTGTGTTCGTTTCCCTGGCGGACGGGTGGTTCATCGGGTTCGCCCGTAATCTGCATGTAACCGCTGGCTGCCATCACCACCAAGTCATCACCCCGGTAGTCGGCCCATTCGCCTGAGTCGCCGAATGGCGTGACCGACGCGACGATCAGGCCCGGGTTTTGTGCCCGGAGAGCGTCATAGCCGATGCCCAACGCGCTGAGGTAATGACGGTCATAGCTTTCTATGACAACATCGGCGTCGGCAACCAGTCGGCGAAAAATGGCACGCCCGTCTTCGCTTTCAAGATCAAGGGTTATGGATCGTTTGTTGGTGTTGTAGAACATGAAGTCCAGGCTGCGCTCATCATTCGGCGCGTCGTCGGGGAAGGGACCCAGGCGTCGGGAAGGGTCGCCGCCGGGGGATTCGATCTTCACCACGTCCGCCCCGTAGTCGGCCAGCAAACGGCCGCAGAAGGCCGCCCGCCGGTCGGTAAGGTCCAGGATCCGGTAAGGGGGTATCAGATGCTCGCCCGCGTAGTCGTCGAACCGAGGCATACGCGCTAACTCCGTACTACGATTGCTGATAAATCCGGGCTTCCGGCCCATTGGCCGTGCAATAGCCAATGTATCGCCGGCTTCCGACCATGTCAAAAGGGATTATCGGAAAACCAGGGGGCTATAATATTGGCTGCCAATCCCACCATCCATTGAGAGACACCGATGAGCACCATGCACCCCACCGACATCAACGCCGCATTGATCAACCTGGTCCGAAAGCGGAACCCACCCTGGTGGCAGACCGTCGCCATCGGCCTGACGCCAAACCTCCGTCCCGTCCTGGGGTTGGTGGATGCCCGCACGCTGCCGAACTCATTGGAAGAACATCACCCGCAGGTAATGTTGGTGGCGGGGCTGCGCGGGCAGACCACCGACACGCCTCGAATTCTGGCAGCGCTGGACCTTTTCGCCCGCTCGTCCGCCGCAGGAGCGTCGGGCGTCGCATTATCCTCCATCGTTGCCGCCAACCCGGATGCCCTCGCCGGAGGCGACTGGGAACCGACGGCGCCGCAACACGCGGACCTCAGCGAAGGTTATCCCCCGGACGGCGGATTCTATTTCGACGAAACAGCCCCGGAACGCCGTTACTTGTGGCGGTGGATTTGCTACCAGGCTCCTGATCTGCTGATCGAGGTGTCCCTGTCCGACGATGCGGACCAGTCGAATTTGTGGGAGGCTAATGGGGCTGCCGCCGGAAGCGCCGTCGCTAGTGCCCTGGGCGCCTCCCGCGCTGCCGATGACGATTCGTTGGTGGCCGCGCTCGGCCGGCCCACCGGGGATGCCCCCGGTACCATTCCTGCGTTGCGTCTCACCACCCATTGGAGCGGGTTGACCGACGCTTTGGCGTCGGTGTGGGCGTTGACCGGAAAAGACAGTGATGCTCCTCCATCCGACGCCCGCTTGGCGTTGCAGGCTCGACGGGGACGTTCCCCGTTAGAACTTGCTCGGATTCTCGCCACCCGCTACGGGCACGCTCTGGATCCCGTGAATTACACCCAAGGAGTGGGCATCAGCGGCCGCCTGCGTCTGGCCGCTTTGGACGATACCTACCAGGATCCAACCAAAGATGTGGTGGAATTGATCGCGCCTTTCGCGGCGGACCCGGCCCGGTATTTGTCCGACACAGGGGGGGCGGCGCTGACCGGCGTGATTTGGGCGGCCCGCCTGGCCGACTACACCGGCGACGAAATCTATCGCCGTTTGTTCTTCTACGCGGCGGACCGCTTTGCGGCGCGGGGCGCAGGGCAGGCTCCGACGCCGTGCGACCCCGATTTCCGCGTGGAGGATATGTTCATGTGCGGCGCGATGCTGGGCCGCGCTTACCGGATCTCCGGCGACACCAGGTACGCTAACCTGTTGGCCCGGTTTTTGTTGGATGGCGGCGATGTCCAGGATGATAACGGGTTGTTCAAGCACGCCCGCTCAGCGCCATGGTATTGGAGCCGGGGCAACGGTTTTGCGGCCTTGGGATATGCCGAAACTCTCACTTATCTGCCATCGGACCACCCGGCGCGTGACATCCTTTTGAACCGACACCGCCGGCACCTTGACGCGTTGCTGCGCGTTCAACAACCTTGGGGCACATTCGGCGAATTGGTGGACGTGCCCGGCGCGTGGGGAGAACTTACGTCCACCTGCATGGTGGGATACGCGCTGGCACGAGGGCTGCGGTTGGGCTGGCTGCCCGACCGCGAAACCGCCGGCTATCGCGCCGGTTTGGATGCCTGCTGGCGGGCTCTGTCCGAGCGGATCGACGACGACGCCAACGTGGTGGACGGATGTATCAGCACCGGAGTGATGCCGGATGCCCGCGCCTATTTGGATCGAACCGCCGTCAACGGCTACGACGACCGCACCGGGAGCCTGGCCCTCTGGTTCGCGTGCGAGATGGCGCAGCAGCCGCCCGCGTAGCCCATGCTAAAATTGCCGAATACCCGGGTGTCCATCGTTGACGGAGGCGATCATGCTGACCAGGCTGGAAGTCAACGGGTTTAAAAATCTGGTAGATTTTTCGCTGGATTTCGGGCCGTACACGTGCATCGCCGGTCCAAACGGGGTGGGCAAGTCCAACATATTTGACGCCATTCGCTTCCTGTCGCTGTTGACGGAGAGCACCATTAACGACGCGGCCCTGCAAATCCGCAACGCCGGTGAGGATACCGGCGACATTGCCGACCTGTTCTTCGCTGATGGCGATGAGAGGGCCAACCGGATTGAACTGGCCGCAGAGATGATAGTGAACAGGGACGTGAAAGACGACTTTGGTCGTGAAGCCGAAGCGTCATCATCCTTCCTGCGCTACGAGGTCGCTTTCCGTTACGAACTACCGTCGTCAAGTACCGGGCCTTTGGGCGGGCTGGTTCTGGAACGGGAAGAACTGCGCCCCATCGCTACCGGTCGGGCGGTACATCACCTGAAATTTCCCCATAGCAAGGCGAAGTTCCGCGACAGCGTGGTGTACAACAGACGGCATGCGCGCAGTGGGTTTATTTCTACGCAGGTTGACCCGGAAACCGAACAGGCCGCCATCGTAGTCCACCAGGACGGCGGCTCCCACGGGAGGGGCCGCCCGTCGCCGGCGCAAAGCGCGACGCGGACCATCATCGGAACAGAGAATACCGTGGCAACGCCGACCATACTGGCGGCGAAGCGAGAGATGCAGAGCTGGCGGGTGCTGGCGTTGGACCCGGCGGCGATGCGTCGCCCCGACCGCTACACCCAACCGCCGGGCATCGCCGCCAACGGCGCGCACATCCCGGCCACGCTTCAGCACTTGTCCAACATCGCGCCACAGTATGATGACGAACCAGAAAACGTCTTTGCGATGGTGTCTATCAGGTTGGCGGAGCTCGTTCCCGTTTATATGGTTCGCGTGGTTCAAGACGACGTGCGGCAATTGTTCTCGTTGGAACTAGAAGAGGATTCCGGGGTGAAGCTGCGGGCTAACTCCATTTCGGACGGGACGCTGCGTTTCCTGGCTTTGGTGGTGCTGACTGAGGCAGTCTATGAAAGCGCAGTCTTCTGCATGGAGGAGCCGGAGAACGGCATTCACCCGACTAAACTGGGGGCAATGAATCGCCTGCTGCATGACATAGCCGTGGACGCCGATGAGCCAGTCAGCATAGATAACCCCATGCGGCAGGTTATAGTAGCCACCCATTCACCTTACTTCGTGCAGTTGCAGAACAAGGAAGACTTGGTGATGGCGAGAGCCCGCATGGTGCGCTCCAAATCGGGTGGATTGGCAGAGCATCTGTTGAAATGTCACCCTTACCAGGGGACTTGGCGTTGTTCTAGCGAGCGTGAGGGGATCACGCTGCTGTCTTTGCAGTCTTACCTGATGCCGCCGGAAGAGACGCAGATAGCCTTTCCTCGAGAGTTCTGGGAATCCGTATGGCGGTGATACAGTGTCTGTTGGTGTGCGAAGGCGGTTTCGATACCGCCCTCGTATCTCATATCGGACGATTGATTGCGAGTTACGACCACTCGGAGCCAGAGTTTGAAACCTCGACTTCGGGAAGACGCCCGGCTGATAAGATTCGCAATAGCCCGCGGCGCATCGGTCAATATGATTTGCTGTTTGTGCATAGGGACGCCGACAACGCCGGGGCAGATGCTCGCTACCGAGAGATAGAAGCAGCAGTCCAGGACTCAGAGTACGACGGGCCGTGGGTGGGGATAGTGCCGGTAAGGATGACTGAAGCATGGCTACTGCTGGACGAGAGGGCAATTCGCCAAGTGGTTCGGAACCCGCACAGCAGAACGCAACTAACTTTACCGTCTCCCAACGAAGCAGAAAGGAGGGCAAATCCACGAGCCATATTGGAGACGGCTTTACTGGACGCGTGCGAAAAGCGAGGCCGTCGGCGAACTGATATGCAGCGCGCTCTACCTGACATTTGTCAGCGGTTACTGCAAAATCTCCCTGTCGGCGGCCCGCTGGAGCAGTTAGCATCCTGGGCGCGCTTCCGCGACGATACTATTGCGGCGTTGCGCGAATTGAACGGTTAGAGGCATACCCTCAATGCACATCCTAATCGCCTACATATCCCAGCGGATTCCGTTCTACTATGGCTGGATCGTGCTGGGCACCGCCGGCAGCAGCATGTTCGTCCGCAACGCGGCGGGCAGCCTCACGTTTGCCGTCTTCGTGCCGTTGATCGCAGATGAGACGGGATGGAGCCGTGCGCTTATCGGAGGAGCTGCCGCCGTGGGAGGGCTGCTGGCGACCGGGGCGTCGCCTCCGGTGGGTTGGGCCATCGACCGGTACGGGGCCCGACTGGTCCTGGTGTTATCGATCATCATCATCGGTCTGAGCACCATTGCGATGGCGTGGCTGTCGGTCCACATTGCAGTTTTCTACGCGGCATTGGCAGTAGGGCGCATTATGTTTAGTAGTCCCCTGAACGTGGGCGCTGCAACTGTGGTGGGCCGCTGGTTCGTGCGACAGCGGGGTCGGGCCACCGGGTTGCTGTTCCTATCCCACTCCGGAGGGATGGTGGCGTTTCCCCTGGTTGCCACCTGGGTCAGCGTGGCCTATGGGTGGCAGACAGCGTGGATCGTTCTGGGCCTAATGGTATATGCCATAGCGTTGGCCCCGGCTGCCTTGCTGGTGGCGCAGAGGCCGGAGGACGTGGGTCTGTTGCCCGACGGCGATGCGCCCGATGAACTCGACGCGGCTGCCGCCGCCGCGCCGGGCAGCAGCGACCCAGCCGACCTGGAATGGACCGCCCGGCAGGCCATGCGCACGCCGGCCCTGTGGGTTTTGGCCATCGGGACGGGTTTTCTGTTCCTGCTGCAGTCGGGCACCAATGTGTACCAGGCGGACTTGCTGAGATCGCGGGGTATCGACCTGTCGCTATCACAGCTCAGCATCGTGGTCAACGCGGCAGGTACGGCTTTCGGCAGCCTGCTGTGGGGTCGGGTCGTGGAAAAAATGCGGGTGTCATATACCTACGCAATCGTCGCTCTGGTGATGGCGTTTGCGTGCGGCCTGTTCGTGGTCGCGGACACTGTGGCGACGGCGTTTGTTGCGGCCGGCCTGTTCGGCGTGGCCGTGGCCGGGATTCTGGTGGTCCCGGCGGTGGCTTATGCTAACTTCTTCGGACGGCAGTCGTTGGGCACTATACGTGGCGTCACGGAACCCTTCACGTCGTTGGGACAGGCCATCGGAGCGGTGGCGTCGGGATTGGTGTTTCACTTCGCTGGCGGCTACGGGTGGGCTTTCGTCATTTACGCAGCGCTGGGGGCATTGACCGCCGCAGCCCTGCTCCTGGCGCGTCCGCCGCGCCATCCGGCAGCGAGCGCAGCGCTGGCCGCCGCTGATTAGTCCACCGGCAAATCGGGGTAGGACGGCGAGGTAGGAAAGGACTGCTCCGGGTCCACCCGCCGCAACTGGTATGCCTCCGACGCCATAATCCGGTCAACCTGCTGGGGAAACTCCTCAAACTTGTCGGCGAAAGCGCGAACCAGCCGACCGGACAATCTGCCACAGTCGTCGCTGCCCAGAAACACCGCCAACTCGGCGGCCCGCTCAATCGACGCGCCTTGCCCCGACGTAACCTGCACGCCGCGCTGGTACATCGCCGTGTCGCCAATCTCCCGCGACAAGTCCCGCAGGTCCTCCCACATCCGGGTGTGGATGGAGCCGGGGCTGATGGCGTTGACGGTGATTGGTGTATCGGCCAGCTCAAGGGCCAGGTTCTCGGTGAGGTTGACGATGGCGGTCTTGGCGGCGTCGTAGGCAGCGCTGTTCGGCCCGCCGACGCCGGACATATTGACGACACGGCCCGCCCCCTGGGCCAGCATGGCCGGAATCGCCGCCCGGCACCCGTAGAACGTGCCCAGCAGATGGATGGCGATGGTGCGGTCCCAGTCATCGGGGTCGTTCTCCCATAGCCGGCCGACGGGGCCGAGGTTGCCGGCATTGTTCACCAGGACGTCGATGCGGCCATACCGCTCGATTGTCCGCTGCACGGCGTTGTCCACCTGCGCCCGGTCCGTAACGTCGGCGACGACCGTAACGACTTCTGCGTCAAATTCATCCCGGATGGCGTTGGCCGTCTCCTGCAACTCCGCATCGGTTCGGGCGGCCAGAGCCAGTCGCGCCTCTTCAGCGGCGTAGGCGCGGGCAATCGCCCGCCCGATGCCCCGGCCTCCTCCGGTGATCAATGCTGCCTTCCCTTGCAGTCGTTTCCCGTCAGACACTTGGAGCCTCCCACTGACGCCGCGCCTGATCGTCGCGGTGGTACAATTCCGCCACATACTACACCACGGGAGCGAACCCATGACCAATGCGTCCCAATCCGCCGTGCCAACGGTTTCCTTCACCAGCATGGCGACCGGCGCCAGGGAAGACTACGAGTTGCTGGAGAAGCTGGAAGCGGAATTCGCCGCCAGCACGGCAGACCGCGTGCTGGAACAGTTGCGGGGGCTGGCCGGGTCGCTGGCCGGTTACAAAGTGGACCGGCTGGAACATTCGCTGCAATCCGCCACCCGCGCCTACCGCGACAATGCCGACGAGGAAATGGTGGTGGCCGCGCTGCTCCACGACATCGGAGACCTGCTGGCGCCCCACAACCACAGTGAGATGGCGGCCGCTGTACTACGTCCCTACGTATCGGAACGCACGTATTGGGTCGTCAGACAGCATGGGCTGTTTCAGACTTACTACTACGCCCACCACGTGGGGGGCGACCGCAACGCCCGTGACCGATATATTGACCATCCCTATTACCAGGACGCGGTGGACTTCTGCCACAAATGGGACCAGGCGTCCTTCGATCCGGACTACGAGTCGTTACCGCTGGAGTTTTTTGAGCCGATAGTGCGCCGGGTGTTCGCCCGTGAACCGTTCAGCGCCGGCAGGGAGTCAGATAGACAACCAGAATGATGATGCCGCATCATTCCAGCGAAATGCGCCTGTTTGCGGATGCCCGCCGGTTGCTAAGTCGATTACAGAGCGATGCGGGTACGGATATATGAGCACGGCGAGAGAACAGGCATCCGGTGGCGTGATAATCCGCCCGCACTGGCTCACCATGGTGCGGGAGATACTGCAACAGCACGTGCCGGAGCGGGCAGTGCTGGCTTTTGGCTCCCGCGTCACCGGGAGCAACCGTCCATTTTCAGACTTGGACATCGCAATTGTCGGCGACACGCCGTTGGACGACACCACGCTGTTTAGTCTGCGTGAGGCCCTGGAAGAATCGGACCTGCCGATTAACGTTGACGTGGTTCAGCTTTCGCTGGCCGGCCTGCATATCAAGGAAGCGGTGGCACGGCACGGGGTAATGATCCAGACGCCAGGAGAAAGTCCTTAAGCCCGCCCATCGCGCGGCTCCGCGGCTGGCTGCCCCGCCTGGGTTCGAACCAGGGCTTACAGCTCCAAAGGCTGACGTGCTACCGCTACACCACGGGGCATCTGTGTTCATTATAACACTCGGATTTCCCAGCCTGTTGCCTGGGTTATACTGCGAGCCGAACCATCCCAACTAACGGAGCGAGTGAGCATTATGGAAACCGTAGGATTCATCGGCCTGGGCAACATGGGCGGCGGCATGTCCGCCAACATCCAAAGAGCCGGCTACCCCATGATCGTCTATGATCTGCGCGAGGAGGCGGCGCTGCCCCTTCTGGAAGGCGGCGCGCGTCTCGCCAACACCCCATCGGAAGTGGCCGCCGCCAGCGACATTACCTTCACCTCCCTGCCCGGACCTTACGAGGTGGAGGCGGTGTCCACGGGCGCCGACGGCGTGCTGGAAGGCATCCGACCGGGCAGCGTGTATATCGACCTGTCCTCCAGTCGGCCCACGCTGATCCGGGAGATTGAGCCCAAGTTCCGGGCCAAGGGCTGCCACGTGCTGGACGCGCCGGTGAGCGGCGGCAAGACGGGCGCGGCGTCGGGGAACCTGGCGGTGATGGTGGGTGGCGACCGGGAGGTGTTCGAGCGGGTGAAGCCGGTGCTGGACTCCTTCGGGGACAAGGTGTTCTACGCCGGTGAGATTGGCGCGGGCAGCGTGGCGAAGCTGGTGCACAACATGATCGGTCACAGCGTGCGGCAGGCCATCGCCGAGGGGTTGACCCTGGGCGTCAAGGCCGGCGTGGAGCCGGAGGCGTTGTGGGAATGCGTGCGGCGCGGGGCGCTGGGACGTATGTCCTTCCTCCACGAGGGGCTGGTGCGGACGATGTTCCGGGGCGAGTTTGAGCCGGCCAGTTTTGCGCTCAACCTGGCCCATAAGGACATCTCGCTGGCGACGGAGTTGGCCCGAGAGTACGATGTTCCCATGCCGATGTCCACCCTGGCCCAGCAAATCTCGTTGCAGGCGATGAACCGGGGCTGGGGCGACGCCGATAGCAGCAGCACGGTACGCCTTCAGGAAGAGCAGTCCGGCGTGGAGGTCCGTGCTCCCCAGGTGGACCCGGAGCGTGCCGCCCGCTTTATTACCACACACCCGGATGCCGATTAAATCGGCTACTCGATACTCGGGGGCAACTACAGGGGTTGCCCCCAATAAAGTTCCACAACATGGCGACCTTCACCCCCCAAACCTCCAACATCCGGCCAGTTTTCGTGCTAAGCACGGGACGTTGCGGTTCTACGATGGTGTCAAACATCCTGAACACGCACCCGCGCGTCCTCAGCCTTTCCGAACTATTCGCTCTTACTGGCTTGTCGGCTTTCCGCCACCGGCACCTTACCGGCGAGCGGATGTGGCAGTTTCTCAGCCGGCAAGACGCCGCGCTCCGCTTTCAGTTGCAGTGGGAATTTGAGGAAACGCTCTACCCTTTTGACTGCCCCGGCACTCGATTTACCCGCGCCAACGTGCCGCCAATTATGTGCGCCACTCTGCCGCATCTCACCGACCGACACGAGACCCTGTATGATGAACTGGCACCTGTGGTGCGGGGATTTACGAAACAGCCGCCTGCCGACCACTACCGACAACTCTTCGCCTGGTTATGCCGGCGGTTCAACCGGAATGTCTGGATCGAACGCTCCGGCCCATCCCTGCTGTGGGCCTACACTATACTCCGGCAATTCCCAGAGGCCAGGGTCATCCACTTGTATCGTGACGGACGTGATACCGCCATATCAATGAGCCGTCACCACGCCTTTCGCATGGCTGTCGCGTCCTTACGCGCCTTTCCAATTCATCTGCTAAAGTTGCTTGGCCATAACAGAGCCTGGGAAAAGTTGATGCTGTGGCAGTCGGTGATTTACCAGTTTGCTCCACTCCGACGCTTGCCCCATGACAAACTGGAACTCGCCGATTTTGGGGTCTTCTGGAACGCATTGATTGAGCACGGCACCAAGCTATTTAGCCGTCTCCCTGCCGAATCCGTCCTGAACGTCAGATTTGAAGACATACAGGCGCAGCCTGATAGCGAGATTAGACGTATCATCCGGTTCGTATCCCCGGAACTCGAGGATGACCGTTGGATACGGGAGGCGTCCTCCATTCCAAGACCAACCCCGTCGCGGTTCGCGCAACTCGACCCCTCTGAGCAGGCTGCCCTCACCAATGCCTGCCGCCCAGGCCTGGAACGCCTCGGCTATCCTGTCTAGAATTTTCCGTCTCACCGCTCAAATCCTGCTCTCCTATCCCATCTGCGTCTCCGCGTCTTTGCGTTATCAAACCGGCTACTGCGCCAGCCTTCGCAGCCGCGCCGCCGTCACATCCACAAACAGCACCAACACCAGGTACCAGAACAATATCAGCGTAACCTCAGTGAACTTGAAGTGGCTCATCGCCAGGCGAAACTCCGCTCCCAGGCCGCCGGCAGCCACAAAACCGACGATGATGGTGGTGCGGATGATAACCTCCCACCGGTAGAACAGGAACGTGATGAACTTGGGCAGGGCCTCCGGCAGCACTCCATAGAGCAGCACCTGCATCCAGCCGGCCCCGGTGGAACGCAAAGCCCGGATGGGACGGGTGTCCAGGCCCTCCACGATTTCCGACCCAAGTTTGCCCAATATCCCGCCGTTGTGGATCGCCAGCGCGATTACCCCCGGCAACGTTCCTTGGGTGAATACGAACACCAGAACCATTGCCCAAACCAACTCGGGCACGGCGCGGCTCACCGTGAACAACGCCCGTATCAGAAAGAAGGGCGACCTCCGCAGCAGCGAGTCGTGAGGAGCCAGGCTGCCCACCATGACGTTGCGAGCGCCGAACATGAACGTCGCCAGCGCGCCTAGCGCCGCCAGTCCGGCCGCCGCCACGCTCATCCCCAGCGTTTCAGCGGCCAACCGCCCCTTGAGCGCCCACTGGGCGGGATCGACAAACGCGGGAGCCACCGATGAGTGCAACCCGAGCAGCGCTGCTGCGAAATCCGCCCCTCGCGCCAGCGTCCCACCGGAAAAGAAGTCCCCTGGGGAGAAAAGATCGTTGGCGAAGATCGTCGCCCAAGACGCTATCGCCATCGCCGCCGCCGCCATCGCCGAACCGGCCAGAAAGCCCACGCGCCGCCGGGGGTCGCTGGGCGCGGTGGCTCCGCCCTGGGCAACCGGTTCGCCTCTGCTGTATCCCAAGGCCACGGGGCTATCCCTGCTCAATCGCTACGCGGTGGCGGACCATGGAACTCCAAACGTCCACGATAATCACCAGGGCGATGAGGAAGTAAACGAAGGTCCACATGCGACTGTAGTCAATGTCCTGCAACGAGAGCTGGATATTGTGGCCTAGGCCGCCCAGCCCAACGAAGCTCAACACCGCCGCCGACCGGATCCCGCACTCCAATCGGTAAAACGTGTAGCTCAACATATCCGGCAACGCCATCGGCAACCGACCGAACCAGAATACGCGCCATTCCGACGCCCCGGTTCCCCGCAACGCTCGCAGCGGGGCCTCCGGCACGTCCTGCAGCAACTCCGCGTAGATGCGGCCCAGGATGCCAGCGTAAGGCAACCCTAACGCGAGGACTCCGGCGATGGGAGACAACCCCAGGGCGGCAACGAACAGCCATGCCCATACCAATTCGTGGATAGCTCGCAGCGCCGCCAACACAAACCGGGAGCAAACGACGCTGCAGCGCCGTGCCCAGTCAGACCGGAGCACCGTGCCGGAGCCGAGGACGCCCAGGGGCAGTCCGATGACCAAGGCGACGGTCATGCCGGCCCAGGCGTAGGCAACGGTCGTCCAGGTGGAGCGCGCGCCAATGCCCAGCACCTCCGGGGTCAGTTCGGGCCGGAAAGCGGCAACGACGATCTGACCGGTGGCCCGCAGCCCGCCGGTATTGAAAACGCCGTCTTCCCAACCGATCCCGGCCAGGCTGACGGCGAACGCAATCAGCAGTATCGCGGTGAGCGCCCCTTTTCCTCCGAGAAACCGCTCACTCACCCGTTCATTCATCCCTCAGCCCTTCCAGCGCGTACAGGACATCCAGTTGGGCGTCTGTGACCTCCAGTGCCGGCAAGTCGAACTGCTGCTCGCCGTTCCGCAGTCCGATGAGACGGTCGAAGAAACCCCGTGCCACGGACACGGAGTGCACCGTCGCCACCAGGGTTTTCCCGGCCTCGCGCGCCGATTCGGCCAGCATACCCATCACCTCTTCGGCGCGGGCCGGGTCCAGCGACGATACCGGCTCATCCGCGACGATGATGGCCGGGTCCTGCACCAGCAGTCGCGCCACTGCGACCCGCTGCTGCTCGCCGCCGGATAGAAATGCCGCCCGCACCCGGGCGCGCTCCGACACACCGACCCGCTCCAGGGCGGCCAGGCCCAGCTGCCGGTCACGCGGCCAAACCAGCGACACCATCGACTTCAACAGGCTCCACTGCCCCAGCCGTCCCGCCAGGACGTTTTGCAACGCCGACAGGTTCGGCACCAGGTCATACTGCTGGTGGATCATACCGACTTCTTCGCACAGTTCCCGTCCGGGCCGCAACTGGGCCAGGCTTTTGCCCCGGAGCGCTATGGAACCTTCCGACGGTTCCAGCTCGCCGGCAATCATCGCCAACAGGGTGGTCTTGCCGCTGCCGCTGGGGCCAAGCAGCGCGACCCTCTCGCCGGACTCGATGCCCAGCGAAAGGGGTTGCACCGCCACCACGTCGCCGTAGGCCTTGCTGACCCGGTCCACCAGGACGGCGGGCGGCTTACTGTTCTGTGATGAGACCCAGGCCGCGGGCGATGGATTCAATTGCGTGGTAGTTTTCATTGCTGGTCGGTATGAAACGGTCCGCCTGGAAGGCGTCCATGATTTCTTTGTCCCGGCCTCCGTTGGCTGCGTTCAGTTTCAGGAGCGCGTTCACGGTTTTATCGGTAAAACCGTCACCGAACTCCTCATCCAAGCCGGGTCGAACGACCCAGTGGTAATCAACGTAACCGGGGGTGGTGAAGAAGGCGTCCACCCGGGCGGTGTCAACCTCGCCCTTATCCAGCCGGGTCTGCCATACGTTGGCGTTCAGAGCGCCGGCCTCCACCGCGCCAGCTTCCACCTGCTTCCAGGTGGCGTCATGGGACCCGCTGTAGGCGACGCTTTTGAAGTCGTTTTCGGGCATGATGCCCGCTTCGCTCAGGAAGTGGCGGGGCATCAAATTACCGGATGTCGAGCTCTCGCTGCCGAAGGTGAAGGTGCGTCCTTGCAGGTCGGCCAGCGTCTCGATGCCGGAATCGGGAGACGCCACGAAGACCGAGGTGAACTTCTCGTCCGACGTGCGTTGCGCTACCGCGTTGGAGCCGGGAACCGCCAGACGGGCCTGCACGCCGGTGAGGCCGCCATACCAGGCCAACTGCACGTCGTCGTTCTTCCACCCGGTGACCAGCGCCGAGTAGGATTGCGAGGGCAGGTATTGGACATCAACCCCCGTTTCAGCGGCGAGGTGCTCGGCCAGCAGCCTGAAACGGGCTTCCAGGATGGCTACGTCCTGGTCGGGAATGCCGCCGATGTACAGGGTGGGTTTCGCGTCAGCACCGCCACAGGCGGCCAACGCAAGCAGGGCCAGGGCCAGGAAAGCCGCGATGCCGACGCGGCGTAAGTAGTTGGGGAGCATATCGCGTCTCCGTCAAGTTTGGGTTGACGTGCGAACACGCCAAAAGGGAAGCAAGGGAAAGACGGAGAACGCGAGCGCGGATGACGGCTAGAATCGCGGTCGGTTGGCGCGGAACGCACCCGCCCACCACTCAACCCGGAGTGGTCGGCGAAGTCGTCAAGTGAAGCCGGCGCCTGAGCTGCTCATTAGCGAGCTGAATCATACCAATCGGCGCGCCGCTGGTCAACGCGGCGCGCCGCCGTGCTGGCGCCGAAGCTGCGCTGGAGTCCAGCGCCCAAAATTTCCGTCAGCGAAAATCTGCTGTGGCCGGGAACGCCGCCAACAGAGGTGACACCGTATCGATCATCGCGGAGCTGATGCTATCCACGTCGGGACAGCCGCACATCCCCATGGTTGCATCCAGTTCGTCCCGCAGCAGATCCAGCACCGCTTTGACCCCAGCCTCGCCGTCCACCGCAAGGCCCCAGAACAAGGGCCGGCCCATCAACACGGAACGGGCGCCCAACGCAAGCGCCTTGAATATGTCGGTCCCTCTGCGGATGCCGCCGTCCAGGTACACCTCCGCGTTGCCCTCCACAGCTCGCACCACTTCCGGCAGAACCTCGATGGTGGCGGGAGTGGTATCCAGGTAGCGCCCGCCGTGGTTGGAGACAATGACGCCTTTGGCCCCGTTTTCCGCAGACAGCCGGCCGTCCTCACCGGCCATGATCCCCTTGACCACCACCGGCAGGCGTATGTTGGACGCAAACCAGTCCAGGTCATCCCACGTCGAGGCGACGTCGCGGATGTCGCTGGGTCCGGCGGGAGCGTCAGCCGCGAACTTCCAGGTGTGGGTGCCCAGATCCAACTGTACGTAGTTTGGTGAGTCCCCTCCCACGTAATCGTTGCGGATATTGCGCTCCCGCTTGGGCTTGATTTTGGCGTCCAACGTCATGCAGATGGCCGAGTAGCCGGCCTCTTCGGCCCGGGCGGCCATCTCCAGCGTCAACCCCCGGTCCTTGAAGAAGTACTGCTGGAACCACAACGGCCCCGATGCTGACGCCGCCACATCCTCCAGGGTCCGGGAGGCGTGGGAACTCAGCACCATCAGCGTGCCGGCCGCGCCCGCCGCCTTGACGGTGGCGATTTCAGCTTCCGGATGGGCGGCGCTGTGATTGCCGGCGGGGTCCAGCATCACGGGTAGGGCGATCTCCTGTCCCAGCACCGTGGTGGCCATGCTCCGTTGGTCCACGTCCACCATCATTCTGGGGCGCAGCATAATGGAGTCAAACACTGCCCGCGTGCGGCGGATGGTGATTTCATCCGTCGCTCCACCCGCAATGAAATCGTAATGACCTTTCTCGATCCGTTCTCTGGCAATCTCTTCGTACTCAAAAATGTTGACCGGTTCTGTAGCCATTTCCATTACCTCTTTGCGAGACTTGGTACGTCATCCGGCATTATACATACGCGCATTCCTCCGCCGCGAACACACTTTCTTGACCCTTGTTTTGCCCTATGCTAGCCTCGCAATAGGAGAAAGCCGGGCTGGCCGGGTGGCCGCCGCGATCCGCCACGGGCGGATTGGGGAGGAAAGTCCGGGCTCTTCCGGACAGGGTGCTGGGTAACGCCCAGGCTCAGGTCCGCCTCTGGCGGATCGGAGACGGAAAGTGGCACAGAAACATACCGCCGTGAGCCTGACGGCAGCGGCAAGGGTGAAATCGGGCGGTAAGAGCGTCCGGCCGCGTGCGGCGACGCACCGGCGGCCAAACCCCACCTGGAGCAAGGCCAAATAGAGGGACTATGGGAGTCCGGCCCGTCCCCGGGTTGGCCGCTCGACCCCAGCGGCAACGCTGCCCCATTGGGGCGCATCGGCTCAAACCCGATGTGGGGCTAGATAGATGGTCACCATCCGCCTACGGCGGATACAGAACCCGGCTTACAGGCCGCCCGGCATTCTCCCATGAGCACTATTATTTGCGACGATGTAGGGGCGAATAATTATTCGCCCCTACGTGAACCAGGAGCGCCCACTATGGTTAGAACCAACCGCGCCAAGGCCAAGTTGCTCGAAGGCGAGATCGCAGTCGGAGGCAGCGTCAACTTCTACGCCCCCATCGTCGTGGAAATGTATGGCGTGCTCGGCTTCGACTGGGTATGGATTGATTGCGAGCACGGGTCGTCCAATGATTCAGAATCTGAAAACATGATCCGGGCCGCCGAATTGCACGACATTACTCCCGTGGTGCGGGTGCCCAACGCCGAACCTTCCACTCTGCTGCGGTTCCTGGATCGTGGGGCCCAGGGTCTGATTGTGCCCCACGTTAATACTCGGGCCGAGGCGGAGGCCGTTGCCCGGGCCTCCCACTACTACCCAATGGGTGACCGCAGCAGTTCCACGGGTGGGCGCACCAACCGCTTGGGCAGCGGCCTGCCCCCGGCCGAATACTACGAGGCAGCCAACCGCGAGACTCTGGTCATCTGCATGGTGGAAACTCCCGAGGCTGTCGCCAACGTCCGCGAAATTGCCAGTGTAGAAGGCGTTGACGCCATCCTGGTGGGCAGCAGCGACCTCACCCAGGCCATGGGTATGCCGCCGCAGGCCGACGTGGACGACGCCATCACCCAGGTCATCAACGGCACGTTGGCGGAAGGCAAGATCATCGGGGTGGCCGGCGCCGGGATGACCGTTGACAACGTGGCCCGCTACCGCCAATTCGCCGAGCGGGGCGTCCGCCTGATGTCGGTCAATATCGGTGATTTTATTCGGCAGAGCGCCGGGCGGTTCCTCGCTGATATCCGAGCCTGACGCAGACACCTCCGGTTGCGACGTTCCGCGAAGCATCGCAGTTGCATCCGCCAACGGCGCAACATATAATCGGCTGTTGGCAGTCTGCCATGCGCGCAGATCATTTGGCCGACCCGGAGGCCTTGTTTTGACCACGTACCTTGACCTGCATTGCCACTCGGTGGCGTCCGACGACTCGCGCGCTACTGTTGAACAGTACCTCAAGTTCGTTCAGGTGCTCCGCAAGCGCGGATATACCATCGACGGCATCGTCCTCACCGAGCATCGCAAGTTTGACTTTGATGCCGATTACTCCCAGTTGGCCAGTAACTACGGCGTAATGGTGCTCAAGGGGGCAGAACTGGACACCCGCTTCGGACACATGCTGGTCTATAACATCACCCCCGGCCTCGGCAAGGACATCGACTTCGGCGACGTCAAAATGGACGGCCACATACTCATCGAGGCCGCGCGACACCACGGCGCCCTCGTCGTACCCGCCCACCCCGGCCGCTTCGGCATCGGCCTGGTCGAGTACATGGAGCAGGGCGAGGTCTTCGATGACTTGTCCATCGTCGAGCGCGTCAACGCGGGCAGCAAGCCCGAGGAGAACGAGCGGGCCGAAGACCTGTGTCAGCGCATGGGTTATCTGGGCATCGGGGGCAGCGATGCCCACCTTGCCAGCCATATTGGAAGGGCCGTAACGGAGTTCAATGCCAATATCCACAATGAGCGGGAACTGGTCGAAGCCCTCATGTCAGGGGACTTCAGGCCCATGTACATACAGGAAACCGCGGCCGTACCTGTCGGCTGATCCACCGTCCACTCAGGAGCGCGATCCATGCCCACCGAAATTGACTACGAATACGATCACTCCCTCTACGGCGTCGAGCATAAGTCTGGCCCCTTTGAGGTGACGAAAGAGATTGTCGATACCTACGTCCGCAGCGTGGGCGATGACAACCCCGTTTTTATCGATCCCGATTCCGCTCGCGCTGCCGGGTACGCAAACCAGGTCGCTCCACCCACCCTTTGCGCGCTCTTCGAGCGTGGGGAATTGCCCGACATTAAGCTCCAATTCGGCCGACGCCAATTCCATGGCGGTCAGCGCGTGGAACCCCGGGCTCCTATCGTGGTGGGCGACCGCCTGACGGCGTCGTCCCATCTCAAGGACGTGTACACCAAGACCGGGCGCTCCGGCACAATGGTTCACGTCGTTTGGGAAACCACCTTCAGCAATCAGGACGGCGTCGTGGTGGCTGACGTGCAGCGTTCCCAGGTTGTGAGGGAGTGACGCCCATATGTCTCAATCCGCCAAATTGTATTTTGAAGATGTGGAGTTGGGCGACGAAATAGGCCCCACTATCCTCTCCGTCGCTGACGATCAAGTCGTGGACTTCTGCTCGCTGTGGGGCAACCCGGCGCCCAACCGCTTCACCGACCAGGGTGAGGCGGAAAAAGTTGGACTGGACGCGCCCATCGTCCCCGGCATTATGACCATGGCGCTGATATCCCGGGTCCTTACCGATTGGGCGGGGGCCGGAACCTTGGCCGACCTGGACCTAGTTTTCCGGGGCACAGTTCCTCACAATCAGCCTTTGCACGTGGGCATCCAGATCAGCGACACCGACCAGGACGCTGATGGCAACCACGTTCAATGCGACATCACGATGACCGGCCCGGTTCCTGACCGACCTTACGTAATCGGCACCGCCCGGTTGGATTTGCCCTCGCGCGATTAATCATTTTATGCTGCACAAACTTCGACAAATCGCGATGATGGTGAACGACCTGCCGGAGGCGATCGACCTCTACGGTCGCATTCTGGGAATGAGCCCGTCCCGGACCGGCGCTCTTCCGCAGTTCGGTTTGAACAACGCGGTGTTGCCAGCCGGCAAGGGCACGTTCGTGGAACTGCTAGCTCCAGCGCGATCTTTGACCAATCAGGAAAATTCCGCTGGCGCACGTTTTCTACAGCGTCGCGGCGAGGCCCCGTACCTGATAGTCTTTGAGACTACGGAGTACGACCGTCTCATCCCCCACCTGCGAGACCTCGGCGTCCGCATAACGGGCGAAACCGAGCATGACGGCAGCCGTTCCGCATTCCTGCACCCGGCATCCTGCAACGGCGCCTTCCTGGAAATAATCGAGGTGACCGACCCGGACAATCCGTGGCCGGCCGCCGGTCCCGGCTGGCCGGCTTCCGATCACCAACCCGGCACGCTTCAGCTGCGCCAGATGGCCGTAATCGTCAACGATCTGGACGCGGCCATTGCTCACTGGAGCCATATGTTCGGGTTGCAACCCACCCGCAGGTTCGAAATCAGCTTCACCGACCTGGAGATCGCGGTTCTTCCGCTGACCGGTGGCGATACTTTCATCGAACTGGCGCAGCCGACCAGCCCGGATTCTCCATCGGGACGCTTCCTGGCTCGTTACGGAGAGGGGATTTATCTCACTATCTACGAGATCGCCGATTCATTGGCCACCGACGCCTACCTTCAAACCCAGGATATCCGGTTCACCACGTCACGGCGCACCGACAACTATACCAACCTCGGCTTCAATAGCATTTGGCTTCATCCTGCCACTTTCAAAGGCGCATTCACCCAACTCTCGCAGGTCTTGGACGCCGAAAACCCGTGGCCTCCGGCCGGCGACGACTGGTTCCGGTAGAAACCATGGTCAATCATAACGCCCCGCACGACCCCGCTGGACACGGGCACACCCATTTACGCAACGGCCAGAGCCACACCCACGACGGCTCTACCCCACAGGCGGTGGCATTCGAGAATTTGAGCGTGAGCTATGGGCCCGTAGTGGCGTTGGAGAATGTTTGTTTCTCAATCGCGAGCGGCAGCCTATCAGGCATTATCGGTCCCAACGGAGGAGGCAAGTCCTCATTGCTGAAATCGGTGGTGGGTCTTGTAGAGCCAAACCACGGCAAGGTCACCGTCCTCGGCCATCCGAGCTTGGAGATGCTGAAGAGCATCGGGTTTGTGCCGCAATCGGAGCAGGTGGACTGGAATTTTCCGGTTTCAGTCTGGGACGTTGCGATGATGGGTTTGACGCCGCAACGCGGCTTGTTCAAGGCCCATAGCCGGGCGAACCGCGAAGCCGCCGCCGAAGCGCTGGCCACCGTGGACCTGGCGGACCTGCGCCGGCGTGGCATTGGGGAGTTGTCCGGCGGCCAGCGTCGCCGGGCCCTTTTGGCCCGCGCCATTGCGCCCCAACCGGCAATCCTGTTGCTCGACGAGCCGATGGCAGGCTTGGACCCAACCGCTCAACACCGATTCCTTGATATCGTTGACCGGTTGCGAGGCAAGGGAACCACGGTCATCATGTGTACCCACAACCTGACTTGCGTTTCGACCCGAGCCAGCGACGTGGCCGTGATCAATGGACGCCTGATCGCTTACGGCCCGCCGGATGAGGTGCTTCTGGAGTCCGTTTTGGCCGATGCTTTCGGGCATCAATTGGTGGTTCACGCCGCCGGCGGCGCCTACGCTTTGCACCACCACGACCACAGCTCAAGATGGCCGGGCCGGACCTAAAGCGCATCGGGCGCCAGCAGGGGAACGCGCCATTATGCCGGGTGTCGATGTTGTTTTACTCTCACCTGCCGCTATCCTGCTGTCGCTCGCAGGAATTCAGCACGGGCCGCACTTTGACCCGTTAGTGATAGCTATCCTATTTGGCGTCGCGATTGGCGGCGCCGCGCTTATACTCTGTCTCGGCGGCGCAGTCGTTGGCTGTGTAACCGCCGCTTTACAGTCATCCTGGCTGCCATCGTCGTTATGGTAGCCCTGGTCCACCGATTCGGGCGCAAAGGTATCTAGGGCGTGTTGACGATGCTCCTCATTCCGGCGAAAGCGGGAATCCGGCGAGTATAACCCGAAACCTACTTAGGCTCTGATAGAATGAATATTTAAAGGAGCTCCTACCTCAACATGTCCAAAAACCTGGTAGCCGCCGGCTTTTCGCGCAACAGCCCGCGGCCTTTCTTGTATTCTCAGGAGAATTTCCAATGTACGACCTGAACGGCAAAACCGCCCTCGTTACCGGCGCCGGCGGACGCCACGGCATTGGCCGCGCTATAGCAACCCGCCTGGCCTCGGAAGGCGCGGACGTAGTGGTAACCGACGTGGAAGCTTCCCTGGACGCTATCCGCACCGAAGACCGTCTGGATGGTTGGCGTGGTTTGCCCAGCGTGGTGGAAGAGATTCAGGGCATGGGCCGCCGCAGCCTGGGCCTGTACTACGACGTTTCGGACAGCGCGCAGGTTGATTCGATGGTGACTGACACTCTCAATGAGTTCGGCAAGATCGATATACTGGTCAACAATGCGGGTTCTCGTCCGGGGCGGGACCGGGTGCTCATCGTCGAGCTGGAAGAAGACGCCTTTGACGAGGTTATGCGTGTCAACGTCCGGGGAACCTACCTAGTCAGCCGGGCCGTGTGCCGCCACATGGTGGGACGGGGTGGCCCCGGCAAGATCATCAACATATCGTCAGGGGCCGGCAAGCGCGGCATCGCCCGCTACGGAGCCTACTGCGCCAGCAAGTTCGCCGTCATCGGTTTCACCCAGTCGTTGGCGCATGAGATGGCGCCCTACCGGGTCAACGTGAACGCCATCTGCCCCGGTTTGGTGGATACCGAACGGGTTGACTTTATCGCCGCCGCCCTGGCTCCTGAAGGAACCTCCGGCGAGGAGCACCGTGCCCTGATGGTGCGAGAGCGTGAGATACGCGTGCCTCTGGGCCGCATCGCCCAGGGAGACGACATCGCCCGCATGGCAGCCTTCCTGTGCTCCGCCGAATCGGACTACATGACGGGGCTGAGCATCAGCGTATCCGGCGGCTCCGAAATGAGCTAGACGGTGACTTGGCCTGTATAATGGCACCATCAGGCGCTGGCAGCGCAGGGTATGCAAATGCCATTCAACGACAAAATCGCCGGAGTCATCCTGGGGATCATTTTCCTGTGCGCCGGCATCGGGATGCTCTTCGCGCTGCCGGAGCATTGGACATTGCTCCAGAAAGCCCTTTTCGAGATCGCCATGTTCGGCGCTAGCCTTCTTTCGTTCATGCTGGGGTTTTTCGGTCTAAGAACCCCGGGCGATTAGGGTAGTCTTGTGCGGCATTTTCTCCGCAATCGGGAACGGATTTATGTTTTCATCCTTTTCATTGCCCTGTTCGTTGCCGTGCTGACTGCTGCCGTCGGATTCTCACTGGATATAGCCACCATGTCGGTACTCTCCCTGGCCGTTCTGTTCGGCAGTTTTTTCGGAGAGCTCCGGGACACGTGGAATACGGAACGACAATTCAGCTCGGCCCGCATGTTCTTTCGCACCTTTGAGTGGCTGAGCCTGGCCGCCGCCGGATACATCATTCTTTCAGTCATCGGCGTCAACGGCGGCCCATCCGAGTAGGAAAATGCGACTATGCCTATCGACCGCGCCCAGGTTCAACACATCGCCGCCCTTGCCCGCATTTCGCTGACGGAGGCGGAAACGGAGGTTTTCGCCCGGCAGCTCTCCGACATCCTGGACCAGTTTGAGGTGCTGCAATCGCTGGATACTGATAGCGTGCCGCCGACCTCCCATGTGGCCGGGCTGGATACAGTGCTTCGGGAAGACGAGCCCACAGGCAGCCTGGAATCAGAAGCTTCCCTGCTCAACGCTCCGCAACGCCGGGGCGACTTTTTCCAGGTGCGCGCCGTACTGGATGAGTAAAGCGGTGCCCGAACTCTGGCAACTCACCGTATCCGAGGCTTCCCGTCTGTTGTCAGATCGGGAAATCAGCAGTACGGAGCTTACCGCGGCTTTCCTGGAACGCATTGCGGCGGTGGATGGGCAACTGTCCGCGTACCTAACCGTCACGGCCGACGTCGCCCGACGGCAGGCCGCCGATGCCGACCGGCGCATCGCGGCCGGCGAGGGTACTTCCCTTACCGGCGTACCCATGCAGATTAAGGATCTGCTGTGCACCAAAGGCGTTGCCACCACCTGCGCCTCCCGAATGCTAGCTGAATACGTTCCGGTGTACGATGCCACCGCCGTGGCTTGCCTTCGCGAGCAGGGAGCGGTGCTGCTGGGCAAGGGCAACATGGACGAGTTCGGCATGGGGTCGTCCACGGAGAATTCCGCGTTCTTCCCGACCCGGAACCCCTGGAACATAGATTGCGTACCGGGTGGGAGCAGCGGCGGTTCGGCGGCGGCGGTGGCGGCCGGCGCGGCTTCCTTCGCCCTGGGCACCGACACCGGGGGCAGCATACGGCAACCGGCGTCTTTCTGCGGCATCACCGGCCTTAAACCTACCTACGGGCGCGTGAGCCGCTATGGGTTGGTGGCATACGCCTCGTCGCTGGACCAGGTTGGGCCGCTGGCCTGGGACGCCGCCGACTGCGCCCTGGTACTCCAGGCCATCGCCGGCCACGACCCGCGCGATGCCACTTCTCTGCCAGACCGCGTACCCGATTACTCCGCCGGCCTGACCGGTGATATTTCCGGTTTGCGTCTTGGCGTTCCCAGGGAATACTTCGCGGAAGGAATGGACGCGGGAGTCCGGGTAGCGGTTTCCGCCGCCATCGACCAACTGTCTGCTCTGGGGGCGGAAATCCGCGAAGTCTCCCTGCCCACGACCGCGTATGCGCTGGCCTGTTATTACATTATCGCGCCCTCGGAATGTTCCGCCAACCTCGCCCGCTATGACGGGGTGAAGTACGGATATTCCCACCAGGGAGACGGCGATATGTGGGCCGCGATGGAGCGCACCCGGCAGGACGGCTTCGGGGCCGAGGTGAAGCGGCGCATCATGCTGGGCGCGTTCGCCCTATCCTCAGGATACTACGACGCCTACTACCACAAGGCACAGCAAGTCAGAACGCTGATCCGGCAGGATTTTGCCCGCGTCTTTGAGGAAGTGGACGTATTGGCGGCCCCAGTCTCACCGGTGGTTGCGTTCCCCATCGGGGAGCTGACGGATGACCCGGTGCGGATGTACCTGGTGGACATCTACACCCTCCCGGTGAACGTGGCGGGACTGCCGGCAATGTCTGCCCCCTGCGGGTTCAGCGACGGGATGCCGGTGGGATTGCAACTGATCGGCCCACACCTTTCCGAAGACAAACTGTTGAACACCGCTCACGCCTATCAGCAGGCAACGACGTGGCACCAGGAGCGCCCCGAGATATAGCTGTGCTAAAATCGGCATATCAGCCCTTCTCTTCGGAGGCCCGCCATGCCTGCCCAACGCACCCGCATTAGAGACCTCCTTACCGCGATTACCGTCGAGGACGCTCCCAATCCGGTCAACGTCAAAGGCTGGGTGAAAACGGTTCGCTCTTCCGGCGGCGTCGCCTTCGTTCAAATCAATGATGGCTCCACGTTGGCCGACCTTCAGATCGTCGTCGATGCCAGCTGCCCGGACTATGGTTTGATAAGCGGCCTGACGACCGGTTGCAGCGTGAGCGCCAACGGGGCGTTGCAGGAATCCCCTGGGCGAGGTCAGCGGTACGAAATCGTTGCCGATAGTTTGGAACTGCTGGGCGGGGCCGACCCGGAGGAGTACCCGCTCCAGAAGAAGCGGCACACGTTGGAGTTCCTTCGTGAGCTGGCCCACTTGCGTCCCCGCACCAACACCTTCGGCGCGGTGGCCCGGGTGCGCAACGCCATGGCCTTCGGCATCCACCAATTTTTCCAACAGCGAGGCTTCCTCTACGTTCAGACGCCCATCATTACGGCCAGCGATGCCGAGGGCGCCGGGGCGATGTTCCGAGCCACCACACTGGACCTCAACAATCTTCCCATGGCCGGGGAACAGGTGGACAACAACGCGGACTTCTTCGGGAGGCCGGCGTTCCTCACCGTCAGTGGCCAGCTGGAAGCGGAAATTTTCGCCCAGTCCATGTCCGACGTGTACACCTTCGGCCCCACTTTCCGGGCCGAAAACTCCAACACCTCGCGGCATCTCGCCGAGTTCTGGATGGTGGAGCCCGAGGTTGCCTTCTGCGACCTCGACGGTTTGGCGCAGTTGGCGGAGGATTTTCTGCGTTACATCTTCGCCCACGTCCTGGAAAACTGTCCGGAGGATATGGCGTTCTTCAACCGGTTCTACGACAAGGAACTGATCACCACGCTGGAAGATATAGCCAATTCCGACTTTGAGCGTATGACCTACACCGAGGCCGTCGCCGCCCTCCAGGAATCGGGAGAGAGTTTCGAATACCCGGTAGAGTGGGGATCCGATCTGCAATCAGAGCATGAACGCTACCTGACCGAGCGTAAAGTGGGCCGTCCGGTGATCGTCACCGACTACCCCAGCAGCATCAAGGCTTTCTACATGCGCCTGAACGATGGCGGTGAGACCGTCCGCGCCATGGACGTGCTGGTGCCGCGAATCGGCGAGATTATTGGCGGAAGCCAGCGCGAAGAACGCCTGGACGTGCTGCAGACGCGCATGGCGGAGGCTGGGTTGGATGACGCGCCCTATTGGTGGTATCTGGACCTGCGCCGCTACGGCACCGCGCCTCACGCCGGCTTCGGCCTGGGCTTCGAGCGGACCGTCCAGTTCGCCACGGGGATGCAGAACATCCGCGACATCATCGCGTTTCCCCGCACCCCGCGCAACGCCGAGTTCTGAAGCTAGGCGCCGATACGGACTCCGTCCGGGTAGGTGTAGCCAACCCGGTCGTTATAAACACCGGACGCCGGGAATATCTGCCGGTACAACCCACGCGCCCGCTGCTTGACGACGGCGTTGGCCGCCTCTTTGGTCGGGGTAGGCTTGGCGTTCTGGTCTTTGTAGAGCTGCGATTGGAGCGGGCTGTCGTTCTCCATCTCCCAGATGCAGAGGTAACGCATCACGTTGTTGTTCTGCCCGTCCTCCGGGTCGAGCATGAACCGCCGGGCGCTGATGTAGCCGGGGATGGACATACGCTCGGGCAGATGCTCCTCGTTGTACCACTTGTTGAACACCTCGTCGTCCGCCTCGTCCACCTCCATCATCACTATCAGGACGGTGGTGCCCACTTGCTGGTCGTTCCTGTGGCCGTTGCTGCTGGTCATAATTGCCTCCTTGCGCCGTCATGGGGTTGGTAACTCGGTTATGGTAACGTCGCCGCCGTGTTTGAAGTCGATGGACAGATTGTTGTCCCACAGCAGGTTGACGCCGATAACGGAGAAGATTTCCGATTCCAGCACGTCAACCCGCCTGATACTGCCGAGCCATCGTATAGTTGCTTCATAGGTGTCGAACGTGGCAGTTGCCCCGCTGCCTATTCAATACGAATCCGAGCGGCCAATCGGAACGAGACCCAACTGCTCTATTACCGCTTTGGGCAGCGTCAAGTCTCCACTGAATCCGGTATCCACATTTGCTTCTGCCACTCGGTCCAGCCCTTCAGCATCTATCAATACAACGTTGATGACGGGCCTTCGCATAAGGCTGACCGAGCCATGAACCATATCTTCCCCTTCTAAAATCCCCACGAGATGAACGCTGCCGGGAACCCGATGCGGACGGTGAAAACATCCGCATCCGGCCGTCGCTCCAGCAACCTCCGTGCTGCCTTGTGCAATTTCTCGTCCAATTCCCAATCTTCGCTATCAAAATCGAATGACAGGAAGAGACCGATGGGTTCCTCCGCGCCATTGAGTGTCGGACGCACTTTTTCCTCATAAATCCGCTTGCCGAATGCTTCGGCATCCTCGGCGCTGATTTCTCTTCGCGCCATCATAAACCTCCGTCACCTGGCTGTCTTTTGTATCATCAATCCTACTCTAATCATAACTGGCGGTATATCTGCACCCGGTGGCGGTAGCAATCGGCCACGAATACCAACCCGTCGTCGCTCACGGTTACCCCCGTGGGCCGGTAGAAACGGCGTTTGAGTTCGATGTTCTGGGTCGCCAGGTTCAGCTTCTCTTCAATGTCGGGATTGGCGTCCAGGAACGTGCGCGCCCATTTTGAGGTGCCCGAATGCCCGATCAGGGTGTCGATGACCCTCCCGGTCCCTTCCAGGACCTGCACCCGGTCATTCCACCAATCGCAAACGTAGATCCGCCCGCCGCTGTCCACCGCCAATCCGTTGGGACGAGAGAACCCGTCGCCGTTGTCCTTGCCATCAAAGATGGCGATGTGGGTGCCATCGGCGTCAAACTTCTGTATCCGGTCATTACGCCAATCAGAAACGTACACATACCCGGCTCCGTCAACGGCAACGCCCCAGGGCATATCGAACTGTCCCGGGCCGGATCCCATTTCTCCCCAAAACGTGAGGAGCGCGCCGTCGGAAGCGAATCGCTGGATCCGGTGATTCAATGAATCCGCCACCAGCAGCGTCCCGTCTGGCGCGAAAGCCAAGCCCGAGGGTCGATTCAACTGACCGGGACCGCTGCCGAACTCGCCCCAACAGGCAATGAACTCGCCTTCTGCGGTGAACCGACTGACGCGGTGGGTGTTTTCATCGGACAGATACAGGTTGCCGTCCGGCCCGAAGGCGATGGCGGTGATCCAGATGAATTGACCGGGGGCTTCACCCCAGCCGCCGAACTCCCCTACATAATCGCCGTCGATGGTGCAACGCGTAACACGTACCGCTTCGGGCTGGTTGGGATTGGCGCGGCTCGCTACGTGAAGCAGACCATCCGGGCCCAGCGCCGCCGACACCGGACCGCTGAAACCCGGACCGCCGCCGGACAACAAGCCGATTACGTCGTGATACTGGTACAACCCCGTCACGGACATCGGGTATTCAACAACGGTGGTCATCCCTGCTCCTAGGTTAGTTCAATGGTGACCGCTGGCAGCCCGCATTCCAACTTGCCGATAGTTTCCAGGCAGCGGTCGTTGGCCGGAGGCATCACCGGACCGGACAGCGCGTCGCGCCGAAGCCGTTCCAACGGGGACGACTTCAGCAGCCCGCCCCCTCCGGCCAACCTCATGGCCGCGTCGGTGACGGAGACTCCCACCTCGGAGCAGTATTGCTTGGCGCGGTTCACCGCCAGCACGGCGCCGGTTGGGTCGGCCTCCCGGTCCGTAAGCGCGGCGTCAACCAGCATGAGCCGGCCCGATTGGATGGCTACGCTCATTTGCCCGATGGTTTGCTGCGTCGCCGGGTAGTGGATCATCGTCTCGCCACCCGGGGTCCAGGACCGGCGGGCGGCCTGATCGGTGATGTATTCGTAGGCGGCCTCCGCGATACCCAGGTACACCGCCGCGTAACCCAACGAGAAACTGCCCCAGTCGGCGGTAAGCAAACGACCGGGTGGTCCGAAAATCGTGTCAGCCGGAGCGACGGTATCGTAGCTCACGGTGTGACTGGCGGTGGCTCTCATACCTACCGCGTCCCACTGGCCGGTGACCCTCACCCCGCTCATGTCACTGCGAATCATCCCGGAAATGAGGTTGTCCGGCCCGCCGCCGCTGCCGGCGACAATGCCCGACACGAAGAAATAATCGGCAGCGTCGGCCAACGAGCAGAAATGCTTGGTTCCCTCCACGCGGTAGGCTCCATCGCCGACCGGGGTAAAAGTAGTGGATAACACGAACCGCTCCCGGGCCGAGGCGCCGGGTTCGCTGGTGATGGAGGCGAACAGCCGACCGGCCTCGACGACTTCAGCGAAATAGCGCCGGCGCTGCTCCGGAGTCCCCAATCCGCCGACGAAGGAGCCGACAACATTGGTGTGCATCGTCAGTGTCAGGGCGGTTGAAGCGCAGCCTCTGGCGACCGCGAGGATGCACATGGCAAACGTCAATGGGTCAACCCCGTGACCGCCAAACCGGGTCGGCACCCGCAAAGTCAACAAGCCGGCATCGCGCAGATCGTCGTAGTTCTCCGCAGGAAACTCGGCCGCCTCGTCATAACCGGCGGCGCGCCCGGCAAATCGATCCCGGGCCAGCCGGTCGGCGGTTTGCGCTAGCCGCAGCTGCGCATCGTTCATGCAGCGGGCGGCAGCGGGCGGTATCGGTTCCAGCTGGATGGTCAAGGGTGGTCAACCCTTATGGGCGTTTCACGCAAACTGGTACTCTCGGGTCGAACCGATCATCCGCAGCGCGTTCAGGATCACCGACTCGGTATCAGCGCTATCGTTCAGGGCCTGTTCCGCCTGCGCCACCAGGGCGGTGCGGTTGTCTTCCCGGAGGATTACGCAGCCCAGCAACTCCAGGCACCCGTCCACGATGCCGGCGGCCTCCGGTCCGCGCGCCAGAAGAATGTCCACCATGTTCCGGACACCGGAATGGGTGGCATCGCCCAGGTTGTCGGCTACAAAGTTGATGCGCTCCACCATGCTGCCGCTGTCGATCCACTCCCGTCCGGTATGCCAACCCTCCACCGACGGCGGATTGAGCAGGTCCTGGTTCATATAGCGGCATTCCAGGGCCGTGTCCATGATGCCGGTGCGGGGAAATTTGAAATCCCCCACCAGGTGCAGGGTTCCCACCACCACCTCGGCTGGACTCTTTACCCGGGCAAATCGGGCGTTTTCTGACTTGAAGAAGTCCGAAGCAAACATTAGTCGTAGCATGGACCGGATGTCGTAGCCGGAGCGGAAGTATTCTTCCTCCAGCAGTGCGATGGCTTCCGGGTCGGCCGGCGGCGTGTTCTGCCAGGCCGGAACCTGCACGTCGTCGGCGACGAAGAAGTTGTAAAGGTGGCGGCTGATGAATCGAGCCGTGGCCGGCTGGCGGCATACGATTTCGATGATATCGTCGCCGTTGAAATTGCCCGTTTCGCCCTGGAAGGTCTTGATGCCGTCGTCGTGGTCGTCGGGGTTGTAGCGGAAGAGCCACGGGGTCTTGCCGTAGGGGATGCTGGCCACGTTGTCGTCGTCGATGGTCCAGCCGGTGAAGGCGCGGGCGGCTTCCTGAACGTCGTCCTCGGTGTAATTCTCCTGCCCATCCATGCCGACGCCCATGGAGAAGAGTTCCAGCAGCTCCCGGCCCCAGTTTTCGTTGATGGCGTCCTTGTGGTTGAAGTTGTTATCCAACCAGAAAATCATTGCCGGATCGCGAGCCAATCGCCGGAGCAGTTCCTGGAAACTTCCCAAACCATACTCCCGGAACAAGTCAATCTGGTTGAGCATGGTCTTTTCGTGGAGAACCTTCGCCAGGCCGGTGGCGAAAACACCGTGCCAGAACAGGGCGATCTTTTCCTGCAACGGTTTGACGCCGGCGTTGCCGTTCATCCGGTACACCGTTTCGGTGAGCGCCCCTTCGATGTTCCGGCTCTCTTTCCAGTCGATGTAGTACCGCTCGATGATGTCCTCGTCCAGACCGGGTTGGCCCTCCGGGTGCAGCAGCCACTCCACCGTAGCCTCATAACCCCACGCGCAGTGCGTGTCGAGTTCCCCGGGAGTTGCGCCGAAACCGGCCCGGCGGAGCAGATGGGCGATCAGAGCGCGTTGCGGGTCGGGTGTGGTGATGGGGGCAGCAACAGGCTTGGTGTTGGCTAGAGTCATGGGGCGGCCTCGGACGGATACCGGGAGATTGGAGCGGGCAAATAGTCCATTTCCAGTGGCCGCCATCATACCACAGCGGGGCGCCGCGATGATTTGGAGCAATCAGCAGCATTGACATCCTTTCGGTCGGGGCGCACTATGTGGCGGCTGACGGCCCCCGTACGCAATCGCCGCCGACGCCCCACATATGCCGGGCAAACCACCACCGCGAGAGTAGGCTTATTTTTGGCTTCCTGAGAATGCCGCGTTTGCATACGCTGGACGCCTGGCTGGAATATCGAGACTTTCGTCTGCTGTGGTTCGCCAATTTCTGCGGGTTCACCGCCCAGTGGCTCCAGTTGTTGAGCATTGGATGGCTGGTCCAGGGGCTTTCGGAAGGATCAGGCAGAGGCGGTCTGTTGGTGGTGTCGGTCAGCGCCCTTAACACCCTGCCCGGCCTGCTGATGAACCCCGTCGCCGGTGTCTTGGGTGACCGGCTGGACCGTCGCAAGCTGGTGATCACTCTACAATCCTGCAGTGCGGCGATGGCGTTGGCTTTCGCCCTCTTGGTCTCCAGCGAATACATCAGGTGGTGGCATGCCTATGCCTACGTGTTGATTTCAGGGTCCTTCCTCGCCATCACCCAACCGATGCAACAGGTACTGATTTCCAACACGGTCCCTCGCGAGTCCCTGGTCAACGCTTACGCCATCAATACGTTGACCGTAACCGGCACCCGCATCTTCGGCCCGTTCGTGGGCGGGATGTTGATCATCACGTTGGGGTATTTTTGGAACTTTGCCCTGGAAGCGGCGCTGTACCTGGGGGTAGTTCTCATGCTGCTTCCGATGCAGGTCCGTTATGCTGCGGCGGCGCCCGAGGGAGAGACCAAGCGCATCACGCCACTGGCGGACATCCGTGACGGCATCATGCACCTGTGGCGGCAACAGCGTGAAGTGCTAGAGATCGCCGTGTTGTCCGTCATTCCCAACACCATTCTGCATCCGGTGTGGTTCCTGTTGCCCCTGTTCACCGTTGAGGTGTTGCAGGCCCACGCCAACATGGGCGGATACCTGCTGGCGGTCACGGGATGGGGTGGCCTGATTTCGACCCTAACCATAGCCACCTGGGGCTTCCCCTTCCGCCGCGGCTACGTTCTGTTCGTCGCGGCTGCCTTGAGCTCCATAACCACCATGCTGTTCCCCTATTCGTACTGGCTCTGGGCGGCCTTCGTCGTCCTGGGGGTCCAGTCGTTTTTCCAAGCTTACTTCCGCACCGCCGCGGGGACACTGGTGCTCACCATCGTCCCCGACCGTTTTCGAGCCCGCACCATGGCGCTGCTGGCCTACGAGCGTTCCTTCCTGATTGGCGTGAGCGTGCTGATAGGAATGTTCGCTGATTTCACGTCGTCTTCCATGGCGATATTGGCCATCGGTTCCCTTGGGTTGACGCTGACGGTGGTCTGCTTCCTCACGCTCCGCCGGGTGCGCGCCTTGCGGTAGGTGGAACATTTTTCGCGTCGCTAGGCTTCCCCGCCTGCACACGTTGGACGCGTGGCTGGCTTACCGTGATTTCCGGTTCCTGTGGATCGGGAATTTCTTCGCTAACAACGCCCAATGGCTGCAGCTGTTAAGCGTAGGGTGGTTGGTACGGGACCTGTCGGAAGGTTCAAACGTGGCCGGATTGCTGGTGGTCACCGTCGGTGGCATCAACACCTTGCCTGGATTGGTGGCCGGACCCTGGGGTGGCGTCCTCAGCGACCGGTTTGACCGGCGCAAACTGGTCATGACGTTCCAAACGGTGATGGCCGGTTTGGCTTTCGCGTTTGCCCTGCTAGTCCTGTCGGAACGCGTGGCGGTGTGGCATGCTTACGTGTACGTTATCCTGGCCGGAACCTGTCATTCCATAGTGCAGCCGATGCGCCAGTCCCTGATTGCCGGTACTGTGCCCCGGGACATGCTGGGCAACGCCCTGGCAACCAACGTGCTGACCATCACCGGCACCCGTATCGTGGGGCCGTTCATCGGTGGCATCCTGATTTTCACCCTGGGATATTTCTGGAATTTCACCATCGAATCATGCCTGTATCTCTGCAACGCCGTGATGGTTTTCCAAATGCGGACCCCTTATTACGAGCCTGGCGACGCCCGCCGGCGCCGTTCCGCGCTGGCGGATATGATTGAGGGCTTCCGCTACGTCTGGAATGGTGAACGGGCTTTCTTCCAGCTGATGGTCCTGTCGGTGATACCAAATATCATCCTCCACCCGGCGTGGTTCCTCTTCCCGGTATTCACCACGGAGGTATTGCAACGGGAAGCGAATGTTGGTGGCTATCTGCTGTCGATCACGGGTATCGGCGGGTTGCTGGCCGCTCTCGGCATTGCGACTTTCGGATTCGTGTTCCCCAAGGGCAAGGTGGTGCTGGGGGCCGCGATCATGAGTTCCGTAACGCTGGTGATGTTCGCTTATTCCCAGTGGATGGCGCTGGCGTTTATCGTCATCGCGGCGATGGCCTTCAGCCAGTCGCTCTTTCGCACCACCCGAGGAACCCTGATACAGACCCTTTCCCCCGACCGGCTGCGCGGACGCATGACCAGCCTGCAAAGCTTCGACCGCGGCTTCCTGGTCGTAGCCAGCCTCGGCGTCGGCATACTGTCCGACGTCACCTCGCCGTCGACTGCCATGGCCACCATCGGCGCTTTAGGGTTGGGTCTGGCGCTGGTTTGCTGTGTGACTCTGGGCCGAGTACGCCGGCTGGCATGATACGTAGCGCCACCCCATTTTTGCGGCATAATTCGGCGAAAACAGCATTATAATTAGCAATCACTTCACTTCGTCCGCGTAGAGCTATTTGGATTGATCCAGCGCATCACGACCAGCCCGTCCTACAAGTGGTGGGCCTTCTGGACCATCGCCACCGGAACGTTCTTTTCGGTGGTTGACCACGGCAGCGTGCTGGTCGCGCTGCCGGGTATCGAGGCGCATTTCGATGCCTCACTGGAGTCGGTGCAGTGGGTTGTGGTTGCCTACGCCCTGGTAATCAGCGTACTGCTCCTGCCCATGGGGCGGCTGGGCGACGTTATCGGACGTCGCCGGGTTTACGTCGCGGGTACGGCGATCTTCGTGCTGGCCTCTCTGGGGGCGTCGCTGGCCACCAGCCTCGAGTTCCTGGTGGCGATGCGCGTTCTGAAGGGCGTCGGCGCGGGTATGGTCCAGGGCTGTGGGATGGGAATGATGATAGCGGCTTTCCCGGACTCGGAGCGGGGCAAAGCGCTGGGGACGCACCTGAGCGTGGTGGGAATGGGAGCTATCGCCGGACCGGCGGTGGGCGGTTTCCTGGTGGCGTGGCTGGGCTGGCAGTCGGTTTTCTTCATCAACGTCCCCGCCGGCAGTCTGGTCCTGGTAATGGCATGGTTCCTCCTGGAACGCGGTGCCAATGCGGGTCAGTATCACCGGGGGCGAAACACATTTGACTGGACCGGAGCCGCGGTGTCCGGGGTGTTCCTGTTGGTGCTGCTGCTGGTGGTGGGCAACGGAAACGTGTTGGGCTGGTTGTCAACGCCGGTCATCGTCGGCACAGTTGCGGTTGTCGTCTTCATGGCGGCGTTCATCTGGTGGGAGTTGCGCGTCGACTCGCCAATGCTGGAACTGCGGCTGTTCGCCAACCGGATTTTCGGGCTGGGCGTGGCGGCAGCGTGGCTGTCCTTTTTCGGTTCCTCGGCGGCTCGGTTCATGATGCCGTTCTACCTGCAACGGGTATTGGAGTACTCACCGGAGCAGGTGGGGCTGATGATGATCCCGCCAGCCGTGTGCATGGTGTTGATTGGCCCCTTCAGCGGCCGGGTAGCTGACCGTTTCGGTTGGCGCGTTCCGACGGTATGCGGCATCGCGATAACCGCGGCGGGGTGTTTTATCATGGCATTTGCCCTGGCGGAGCGTACTCCGGTTTGGGTCGTGGTCGGCACGATGATGATGCAGAGTTCCGGCAACGGAATATTCAATTCCCCGAACAACAGCAGCATCCTGAGCGTCGTGGAACGCAGCCGCTACGGCGTGGTTTCGGCGCTGACTCAATTGGTGCGAAACTCCGCAAACGTGGTGAGCGTGGCCGTGGCCACCATGATCGTCGTTACGACCATGGCGACCTACGGAGTGGAACCGAAGCTGGAAGCCGTGAACCCCGAAGTCGCCACGGCGTTCGTCGCTGGACTGCGCTGGGCGTTTTTGGCGCTGGGCGTGGCGATGGCCATTGGCGTTGCCATCACAGTTTATCGCGCCCTCACCAGCCGGAGAACCGCGGTCGAAGGGGACGTCGGGACGCAGCCGGAACCAACACCACGGCCAGCCGGCAACGACTAGTATCGGATCAAATCAGGAATTGCAGGGATAGAGGCGATGGAGTTTGGAGCGAGCATCCTGGGTGCTGAAACCCCAGTTGATGGTGGCCATGGCGACGTTGCGCCGGATCTGATACGCGTTGATGGCTCCAGCAAGTGCCACTTCGTCGCCGTGGCGTCTCCGGAGGCAGTCTCTGGTCAATACGCTGAACTCAATCTCCGCCATGTTGAGCCAACTGGCATGTTTGGGTGTGTGGTGAAACTCCAAGCGTTTCACGATGCGGCGGGCTTCGGCGGCGGGAAAGGTCTCGTAGAGAGAGGCCATGCGGTGGATGTTGAGATTGTCCAGGACCACTCGGATCACCGGGGCGTCGGGGTAGGCTTCGTCCGCCAGCCACTGCATCTGGTAGGCGAAGTCCTGCATGGTGCGGCGTTCGGTGATGGCGATATGCCGCCAGCCGGCCAACGGCTCACAGGCTAGGAAGAGGTTGCGGGTACCGGCGCGGCGATACTCATAGTCCTGCCGTCGTGGTCGCCCGGGTTGGGGAGGCAGCGGTCCCCGCACGTCGGCCAGCAGTTGGGTCGAGGTCTCGTCAAAACACACCACCGGACGGTCAGGGTCGTAGGGTTCGGCGTACAGGTCCAGCACGTCCTCCATTGCCGCCACAAATTCACCCCCTACTTTGGGAATGCACCACTGCTGCTTGCGCCACGGCTTGAGGACGTTTTTTTGAGTTTGAGGCGTACCGTCTCGTACGAGAGGCTCTCCACCACTCCCAACTCTACCATCTGGTCGGCCAGCAACTGCAAAGTCCAATGGTCGTGGCCCTCTGGGGCGTCGCTGCACGCCAGAGCAATCAGATGTGCCTCTCCCTTCTGGTCCAGTTTGCGGAAGCGGTTGGCCTGCACCCGGTCCCGCACCACGCCGTCCAAACCATCTGCGGCGTATCGCCGCTTGACCCGGTACACCGTGCCTTCGGACACGTCCAGAGCCGCCGCGATCTGTGGTACGTTCCAACCCTCATCTATCTTGATCAGGATGCGGGCTCGGGTGGTGATGCGCGCCGCGTGTTTGCCGCTCCGGATCAACCGGTTCAGTTCTTCTCGTTCCTCCTCAGTCAACTCTATGGTGTATCGCTTCCCGGACATGGCTGCTGCACCTCCCCGCAACCCGAATTTGCAGCCAGCATAAGGACTCCAACCGATCAGGTCCAAGACCTTCGATTATTGATTTGAACCAATACTAGTACGCCGGCGCCCTAGTCAATAAAGCGGGGCATCACTTCCCGGGCGAATAGCTCCATGGACCGTAGCTGCTTCTTCTGATCCAGCCCGCCGAAGGCGAAGTTGCATCCAAAGTAACGGACGCCGGCGTCATGCAAAGCCTGTATTTTGGCGGCGCACTGGTCCGGCGTTCCGATAAAGGCCCGGTGTTCCACCAAGTATTCGTAGGCTGGCGGGAACGTGGCGCGCCGGCGGCGGTAGTCGTCGATACTGTGATACACCTCGCTTCCCACCGTGAATTCCCTCCGCCAGGTATTTATGTCAAGAGTCCAATTGAGGGCCTCCCGGGCGTCCCGATGGGCCTGTTCTTCAGTCTCCGCTACGTAGAAGTAACGGAAGAACGGCACGTCGGTAGCGGTGGCGGAATGACCGCTGGCATCGGAAAGATCCAGATACCGCCGCAGCAAGTCGATAGCATCGTCAGTGTTCAGCACCACTCCGATGATCAGCCGGCGGCCGGTTGACGCCACGAAATCGAGAGATTCCGCGCTGCGCGTGGCGGCTACGTACACCGGCGGGTGCGGCTGTTGCAACGGAACCGGCACCAGGTTCAGATGCTTTGCTGAGTAGTATTTCCCGTCAAACGCGCAGTCGGGAGTCGTCCACAACCTTTCCACCATCTCGATGGTTTCCCGATAGCGGGCCTGGCTTTCATCATGGTCGATGCCAAAATTGACGTACTCCGAGCCGGCGGCGCCGCGGCCGAACCCGACATCCACGCGACCGTCGCTCAGCACGTCCAGGGTGGCGGTGTCCTCGGCGAGGCGAACGGGATGATGGAGAGGCGGAATGAGCACGGCGGTCCCCAGCCGGATACGCTCCGTCTGCGCCGCGATATTGCTGGCAATAATCAGCGACGAGGCGCCCAAGCCGTACCGGGTGAAATGGTGCTCGGCGAGCCAGATTGCCTTGAATCCCAATCCTTCTCCCACGATGGCCTGTTCCGACAGATCCGAAAACAATTGACGCGGCGTATGTTCTTCGGGCCAGGGAATATGGGAAAACAAAGCGAAATCCATCGTGGGCTCCAACTCATGGTAAAAGTGGCCGCAGTGTACACAGAGGCGCCGCCACCGGCAACAGCGCGATGGCGCGGCGGATTGAGGGGGATGGTTTGCCGTCTGGTATCATTGATTCACCCATTGCCACCGAAATTCGCCGCGTAACCGCCGCAAAGCGAGAAGGCGACGGGCTGGCGCGCTACTGGATGTCAAATTGACCTTTTTGACCGGACTTGCCCTTCGGCGGAAGCCGGTCACCATCATGGTGATGGTGCTGGTGCTGGCCGCCGGAGTTTACTCGTACAACCAACTCCAGCAGGAGCTGTTCCCGGAAATCAGCTTCTCCATCATCTACGTAGCCACTTCCTACCAGCAGGGAGACCCCAACACGGTTGCCACCGACGTCACGACTAAAGTCGAGGACGTCATTGTCGGTATGCCGGACCTGGAAAAAACCACGTCCATTTCCACCGGCGGCCTTTCCCTGGTAACTGCCAACTTTGCGCCCGGGACTGACGTAGAAGCGGCTGAGGAGGAGATCCGCAGTCAGGTCAGCGGTTTGGAACTGCCGGACGAAGCCGGTGACCCGTACGTCCTACGGTTGACCTCCGATATTTTCCCCATCATGTGGCTGAGCGTCAGCGGCGACCGGGACATTCCGGCCCTGCAGCGCATCGTTGACGATGAGATACTGCCCCGGCTGGAGGCGGTAGATGGCGTGTACGATGTTACGGTGGAAGGCGGAGTGGAGGAAAGGGTATCCGTCATCGTAGATCCCGCGCGAGCGGACGAGTACGGCCTGACCATTCAGGACGTTTTCGTTGCGGTTTCCGGCAATTCCGTTGACGTTAGCGCCGGCACGCTGGACCAGGGAGAACGCGCCATCGGACTGCGCACCTATCGCGGATACGGCGACCTCGACTCCATTACAGACCTTCCCGTTGACTACCGCCGCGGCGCGTCGGAAGCGGGAGGCCGTCAAAACCCTAATGGCGGTGGCTCGGCGGTATTGGTGTCGGATGTGGCGACGGTCGCCATTGATACTCCCGGATCGGACACGATTTCGCGCACCAACGGTCAGCCCAGCATTTCCCTCCAGGTATTGCAGCTGCCCGAGGGAAACACCATAGAGGTGACCCGGGAATTGCTGGGTGTCATCAACGACCTTGAACTTCCGCCGGACGTGCGCGTGGACGTTCTCTATAACGACGGTCCGGAGTTGGAAGAGCAGCTGACCAACGTTGTGGGCCAGGGCGGTTTGGGATTCGCCATTGCGGTATTTGCCATCTTTCTTTTCCTGCTGCAACTGCGGCCCTCGGCCATTCGGGGCATTCTCCACACCTTCCGGCCTACCGCCATCATCGCCATTTCGATCCCAATGAGCGTGATGATAACGATGCTGGTCATGGGGGCGTTTGATTGGACCCTCAATTTTATGAGTCTGGCGGGTTTGGCCATAGCCGTTGGCCGCATCGTGGACGACAGCATCGTCGTGTTGGAAAACATCTACCGCCACGTCCAGGCCGGCGGGCGGCGTTTCGCTACGGGCGGCCCGGAGTTCACCGCTTACCGCTTTGTCCCGATGGGAGACGATCCCAGTCTCACCGCGGCCATCCGCGGTACCCGCGAGGTGGGTCCGGCCATCCTGGCATCCACTCTCACCACGGTTGCGGTGTTTCTGCCATTGGCTTTCATTCCGGGCGTCGTTGGCGAGTTCTTCCTTCCCTTCGCTCAAACCGTGTGCGTTTCCCTGCTGGCTTCCACCTTCATCGCGCTGACCGCCGTTCCGGTGCTGGCGTCACTGCTGCTACGGCGGGGAGACATGGCCGACGAGGAGGACACTGTCGCGGAAGAAACCTGGCTGCAGCGCATCTACACGCCCATCTTGAACTGGGCGCTGCGGCATCCCTTGGTCACGATACTGGGCTGCATCCTGGCGGTGGCGGCCACGATACCCCTTGTTTTTGTCCTGCCCATCACGCTATTTTCGTCCGGGGAAGCGGAGTCCATGCGCATCGACGTGACCATGGCCGAAAACACGGGCGCCGCCGCGATGCACCGCGAAGTTCGTGAAATAGAAAACCTCCTGGATGCTTATGTTGACGCCGGACACATCACGTCGTACCAGGCGACGTTGGGGTCAACCAGCCAGGATTTTGGCCCCGGTTTGGGCGAGAGCGGGTTTGACGTAGCCGGGTTTTTTATTGCGATTTCCGATACTGCGCCGCCGGATTTCCCGGATCAATTGCGGGCCGAGTTGCCGCAGAAAGAAGATGTTGAAGTACAACTTTTCGTTGACTCAGCCGGCCCTCCCCAGGCCGGCATAGAGATTGCCGTTACCGGCAGCAATTTCAGCCGCGTTCAGGCTGCGTCGAGTCGCCTGGTAGAACGCATCGAACCCGTAGCGGGAGTAGTCAACCTGAAGACCAACGTCAGCGACAGCAAAGAAGAATTGACCTTTGAGGTTGACGCGGCGGAAGCCCGGCGCTATGGGCTTACCGCGATGGCGGTCGCCGGTCAGGTGCGCACCTGGGTGTACGGGTCCGACGCTGCCAACATCAACCTGATGGGTGACACTTACGACTTGGTGGTTCGGGGTCGGGAAGACCGCGTCGATGATATTGGGGAACTCCAAAACCTCTCCATTGCCGGTCCCCTCGGCGTTGCCCCGCTGGGGGCGTTGAGCGAAGTCAAAACGACGTTGGGACCGTCACTGATTACCCATTATGACGGGGACCGCTCAGTAACCATAACCGGCGAGTTCGTGGGGAAAGATCCCCAGGCCATCAGCTCTCGCATCGACCGTATTATCAATGAAACGGAACTGCCGCCCGGCGTGCAAATTCGCCGGGGCGGGTTCGCCAGTGACATCCAGGAACAGTTCAATAACGTATATCTCGCCATGATGATTGGCCTGGCGTTGGTGTACCTGGTCATGGTGGCGACGCTCGGCTCCTTGCGCGATCCTTTCATCGTCGTGCTCAGCATGCCCCTTGCGGTGGTGGGCGCGCTGATTGCCCTGACCCTCACCGGGCGGGCGCTGAGCCTGCCGTCGCTCATGGGGTTCCTGTTCCTGATCGGCATCGTGGTCACCAACGCCATTGTGCTGATAACCTTTGTGGGCCAGCTGCGATCCCAGGGATTGAATGCGTTGGAGGCGATGATCCTTGCCGGCCGTACCCGCCTGCGACCGATATTGATGACGGCTTTTACCACCATCCTCGCGCTGTTTCCCCTGGCTTTCAGTGACACCAGCGGACTGGTTGGCGCGGAGTTGGCCACGGTTGTTATCGGAGGGTTGATCAGTTCCACCTTCCTGACCCTGGTCGCGGTGCCGGTGACCTACATTATGTTGCACGAGTCCATACCGAACATGGCGGCGAGCGTCTCTCGTTGGATAACTCGACGTCCTTCTCCCGGAGTGGACGTTCCCCAGACCTGACCACAACGCATGAAAAGGGAGAGGGAATCCCGTGAAGTTGTTGTTTCCAACCCTGCGATCCGCTCGGTCCAAATGGAGCGTTGTGGCGTTATCATTTTTCGCCGCGTGCGCGATGCTGTCCACGGGATGCGGCAATACGTCCGGGGCGTCCGAGGCGCCGCCGGATCGAGGAGGGGGGACTCTGGGGGGCGCGACAGCGAGCGCGGATTTTCAGGTTCGCAGCGAGTTGGTTTTTTCGACACGGGCTGATCTTGCCTTCGAGTTGCCCGGTGAGGTAGGCGTCGTCAGCGTAGCGGTCGGGGACCTGGTATCGGAGGGGGATGTTCTGGCCACCATCGACACTGAAACCTTGAATGACCTGCGCTACGCGGAAGCCCAGGGGAAGTTCAAAGTGGACAAAGCGCAAGACGAACTGGACGCCGCACTGGGTTTGGAATCGTCTGATCCTCTGGTGCGCGCCAGAGCGGAAAGCAATCTGGCCAAAGCCGAAGTTGCGCTGGAGAAAGCAGAGGACGCGCTGGAGGATTTCCAGCTGAACTATGACGTGGAATATGGCGCGGCTCGCAAGGCGGTGGCGGATGCGGAATACAACCTTGATGCCGCCGAGGAAGCGGTAAAGGATTTTGCTGAAAGTCATAGCGAGACCTTCACCGCGGCCTTGGCGGCCAGTGCGAAAGCCCGAACCGATCTGGAAGCGGCCAAAGAGTCTGTAACCGACTTCTTGCCTTTGCATAATGAAGCGGTGGCCCGTCTCAAATCCGAGATCGCCGATGCCGAAAAGCAGTTGGATGCGGCCCGAACCAAACTGGAGGATCTTGACGTTGCGCACGCTAATCAACTGGCCAACGCCCGGAAGGACCTGGCTGAAGCCGAGGACAAACTGGAGACGGCTGAAGATGCCTTCACCGCATTTCACGTCAAAATAATTGATGGGCAATTTCTCAGCCTGCAAGACGGGCGCAATTTCGATGTCGTGCAATTCAACGCTCTGCAGTCCGCAGTGGAAGCGGCTCGACGGAACGTCGCTTTTTGGGAACGTGAAGTCGCGGAATTAACGGCCGGTCCCAAAGAGTTTGACCGCACGGCAGTCGAGTCGGAGATTGTGAGACTGGAGTCCGAGCTGGAGCGATTGAACCGCCGGCTAAAGGACGAACTTGCCGGCCCTGACCAGGACGAACTGAGCCGCTTGGAAGCCAACGTTCTAGTCGCCCAAGAAGCGCTTCACAGCGCCGAACGCGACCTGAAGGAGGCGGAGGACGGCGTGGACCAGTTGGAATTGGCCCGGCTCCAGGCGGCTACAGACAGCGCTCGGCTGGCGCTGGAAGCTGCGGAATCGACATTGTCCAAACTTGAAGACGGCATCGACGAGACCGTTCTTGACGACTTGACGCGCAGTGTCACGGCGGCTCGGGAAACCCGCGACGAGTTGGCCAAAGGTCCCGATGCTGCGCTGGTGGCGTTGAATCAGGCCAACCTGGGCGCCGCACAGGTGGATTATGAAGAAATCCTGGACGACCTGGCCCGCTCAGAATTGCGAGCCCCTTTTGATGGTTTGGTCAGGTTAATTACCATCGAACCCGGCGACGTAATTACCGTCGATGCCCGAGCGATCCAGCTGGTTGACCCTACCGACATCAGCGTGGTCGGGATGGTGGAGACCAACCACATCGACCGAATCGAAATCGGAACCATGGCCTCCGTTACACTGGGTTCGCTGCCGGGAGTTGAACTGCCGGCCAAGGTGGAAGACAAAAGCGGCGGCGCCCGCACGGAGCGGGGCGTGATCAGTTTTCCGGTGATTTTCAGCGTCTCGGTGCCGCTCGACGTAGTTATCCCGCCCAATCCAGGGTTGGTAACAACAACCGTTAATCCCTGAAAAATTTCGGAATCAGTACGGTAAAGTCGTCCCCCGGTCCCGCTGGTTATCCCAAGGTACTCAACTTGACACCAAACGGGAATCCCGCATATTCTTGGCCCCACAAAATCTCTATGTTTCGTGATGTGCCCCTGGACAAATTCGGCAGGGACTCGTCATGCTAAAGGAGCGAAATTGTGAAACAGGGAGTGGTGCCTGACGATCTGACGAGGCCATTCTTCGAAGCCGCTAACGAAGGACGACTTGTAGTCCAAGCTTGCAAGGGATCTGAGCGTTTGTACTTTCCGCCCCGGCCCGCCTCCGAATTGGGCTGTTCGCCCGACGACTTGGAATGGAGGGAAGTGAGCGGACGGGGCACCATCTACAACTACTGCGTGGTGTACGACTGCCCGGTGGCGTCCCTGAAAGAAGACCTCCCCTTCAACCTGGCCGTCATCATGCTGGAGGAAGACCCCGGCCTATTGATGTATTCACATCTGCCGGGAACCGCGCCGGATGAAGTTCCGGTGGGCGCCAGCGTGCGGGTGATATTTGAAGCCACGGCCAACGGCCAAAAAGTCCCGGAATGGGAAATCGTGCCCTAGCGCCACCCGTACCCGTTCCACCAACCAACAAAAAGCGTCCGACGTTTGCGTCGGGATTTGCCCGGCATTCTCAAGGAGTAAGTTATGACTACCCAGATGGCTCCCGAATCGATGTATCGTTCCACCGAAGGCTTGGGAATTTGGGAACACCGGGGCAAGGTAGCCGCCGTGGGTATCGGACACTCTCCCACCGCCCGCCGTTGGGATGGCCGGGCCGAAACCTCCGTCGGCGCGTTGAGCATCCTGGCGCTGCGCAAGGCTGTCGCTGACGCCGGAGTCGCGCCGGACCAGGTTGACGGCCTGGTTCTGGTGCCGGTGACCACCACGGGCGCCCATTGGCCGGCGGACCAGCCGGTGCCCATGGACGTGGTCAACGCCTTCAATCCCACGGACGACCTGCTGGATGGCGTGGGCCAGCTCAGTTCCGAGTGGATTCTGAAGAATATGCCGGAACTGACCAACGTCAACTTCACCATGTACGCGCCCGGCTGTATGTCTGCCGCCATCGTCATCGCCGCCCAGGCTGTGGGCAGCGGCCTGTGCAACACCTGCCTGGTGCTGAAGGGTTGGCACAACCTGGAAGGTCGCTATAACCACGGGGGCATCAGCGCCGCGGACGAAGTGCCCGGCACTTTTGCCATCAGCCCGGGCCGCACCCTGTGGGGCGCTCCCGGCTGTTACGGTACCGCCCTGCAGTTCGCGCAATACTGCACCAAGTACGGCAAGAACCACGACATGATGGCCCCCTTCATGCAGAACTCCCGGCGCAACGGTCTGCTATTCCCCGAAGGCTACTGGGCGCAGCACCGTCCGGAGCAGCTGACCCCGGAGGATTACCTCTCGTCCCGGTGGATTGCCAAGCCGGCCAACCTGTTCGACAACGACATCCCCATCATGGTGGCCGCCGCCTACCTCTTCACCACCGCCGAGCGGGCCCAGGATATGGCGCAGAAGCCGGTGTACATCCTGAACCACGCCTCCAGCCGTGGCGTGGCGCGCAGCATCACCCCGACGCTGGAAGAAGTGGAGGCGGAAACTGCCACCACCGGGCGGAAGATTTACGAAGGCGCCGGCATCACCGCCGACGATCTCTCGTTCGAGAACATGTACGACGGGTTCGCCCAGTTCCACCAGTTCCACATCGAGGGTCTGCGCTATCGCGGGATGCAGCCCGGCGACGCCCTGGACTTTTACCAGACCGATATCAGCATCGAGGGGCCGAACCCCATTCTGGCCAGCGGCGGCAACATCGGCAGCGGCCGCAGCCGGTTCTGGATGCACACTGACTGCATTCAGCAAATTCAGGGACGGGCCGGCGCACGGTCGTTGACCGGAGTCAAGCCGGAGATAGCCGTGTCCGGAGGGCCCATGCCCTTGGGTGGCAATTTCACGGTTTGGAGCGCCACGCCGGATTAGATCGCACCTTCCGGCTTTGGGTAACATCGTCGCTCGGGGCGACCTTACGGGGTCGCCCAATTTTCGGGTTCGGGCATCGTGGAGATCACAAGAGGAGGCACATGGCTATTCTCATCAGCTTTGACATCGACGGCACGCTGGAAGTGGGAGACCCACCGGGACCACTGACCATGGAGATGGTTAAGATCGTCCAGCACAAGGGTTTCCTCATCGGAAGTTGTTCCGATCGACCGCCCAGCAGCCAGCGATCCATGTGGGAAGAGCACGACATCAGCGTGGACTTTGCAGTCGCTAAGCACTTGCTGTCCGACGTCAAATCTCGTCGTTTCTACAAGGAAGAGGAAGAGGTAAAGGTCGAAGCCTATTACCACATTGGCGACCGGGAAGACCTGGACCGGCAGAATGCGCTGCGCAATGGGTTCGAGTTCCTGTGGCCCGACGAGGCCGCCGCACAGCCCTGGTTCGTTGCTGACGATTAGGACGGTTCAGATGACCTGGAAATGGGCTTCCGTGGGAGCGCAATCCACCCCATTGATGGGTACCAGATCCTGCGGACACGCCGAAAAAGCGACGATGCAATCCATCTCCGCCCGGAGCATCACGTAGTCGCCCGGACTGGAAACCGGAGGCTGGAAACTGACTGTTCCGTCACTCTCCACCGGGATGTTCATAAACAGGTTCCACGGGCTGGGCGTCTCCGGAGGAATCAAGTTCAGTTCCGCCATCGCGGCCGCCAGGTTATCGGTGCAGTTGTCGTGGTATTCCTCGCAACCCAGCAGTTCGTAACGGTAACGGTCGCACGCCGCCAGCAACGTATCATGGATACCACCGGAGGTATCCTCGACCATCGTCAGGATGGGGCGTCGGCGGTTGGTCGCCATGGCCTGGCCCGCCAGAGGCATGATCCGGCCGAGGGCGGTCCGCGAATGCTCCATGGACATGAACTCCGTCAGGTCGGCGCGGTTGAACGCCCAAGTGTCAACCACTTGTTGCCCGTGGGTATTGATTACCTTGACGATTTGGCCCCCGGATAGGAAAGCCGCTTTGCCCCGGCGGGCGGGAATGGTTGTCAATGGCGTTGCAGTCATATTCGTCCTCGCTAATCCTGCGCAGAGTACCCGATGGCGGGCTAGTGGATCGTCCGTGCACCGTCTGGACAATTGAACCGACGCCATTCAGAATAGCATGGCGCTCACACGTTTAGACGCCTATGATAAAAACCAATGGAAACCGCCGTATGTCCATCGGAGTCGCGCCATGACCACTGCAACCGCATCACTGCAAAATCTGAGTCCTCTGCTGTTTCTGGAACGCAGCGCGGCCGTGTATCCACACCGGGCGGCCTGCATTTACAACGGCGCCGTGACTACCTACGGACAGTTTTACGAGCGGGTGCGGCGGCAGGCCGCTGCCCTGCGCAGCGTTGGTATGGGGCCAGGCGACCGGGTGGCCTTCCTGCTGCCCAACCTGCCGTCCATGCTGGAGGCCAACTTCGGGCCCATGGGCATCGGCGCGGTTCTGGTGGCACTGAACATTCGCCTTTCGCCCCGGGAGATCGCCTACATTCTGAACCATTCCGGCTCCAAGGTGCTGGTTTTCGACTCTGAGCTGGCGGACACCGTGCGGCAACTGCGGGACGACTGCCCCGGCGTGGAAACCTACGTGCAGGTGCGCGATACCGCTCCGCTGGCTACCGACATTCCCGGCCCGGAATATGAGCAATGGCTGGCGGGTGTTGAACCGCTGGCTGCATTGCCGGGGCCGGCCACCGAGAACGATACGCTGACCATCAACTACACCTCCGGCACCACCGGGATGCCCAAAGGGGTCGAATACACCCCGCGCGGGGCCTACATCAACGCCCTGGGCGAAGCCATGGAAATGGGCATGAACTGGCGCAGCGTGTACCTGTGGACGCTGCCCATGTTCCACGCCAACGGCTGGTGTTTCCCCTGGGCGGTGACGGCAGTGGGTGGCGCGCACGTGTGCCTGCGACGGGTGGACCCTGCCGAAGTGTATCGCCTCATCCGGGAAGAATCGGTAACGCATCTGTGCGCCGCCCCCACCGTGCTGACCGGCCTGTACGCGGCCCCCGAAGCCGCATCCGCAGACCTGACGGGGTTAACGATCATGACGGCCGGCGCGCCGCCGGCTCCCCAGGTGATCCGCACCATTGAGGGCATGGGGGCGCAGATCATCCACGTGTACGGCCTCACCGAGACCTACGGCCCCTGCACCGTCGCGGCGGGACAGCCGGAATGGGACGCGATGAATTCTGAGGACCTGGCTCGCGTCAAGGCGCGCCAGGGCGTTCCTTTCATCGTGTACGGCTCCGGCCTGCGGGTGGTGGACGAGGAAATGGCCGACGTGCCTCGTGACGCTGAAACCATGGGCGAAGTCGTCATGCAGGGCGACGCGGTGATGAAAGGATACTACAACGACCCGGAGGCCACCGCCGAGGCGTTTCGCGGCGGTTGGTTCCACTCCGGCGACTTGGCGGTGTGGCATCCCGACGGTTACATCGAACTGCAGGACCGTTCCAAGGACATCATCATCTCCGGTGGAGAGAACATTTCCAGCCAGGAGGTGGAGAAAGTAATCATGGAGCATCCCGGCGTGCTGGAGGTCTGCGTCGTGGGCGTGCCCGATCAGCGCTGGGGCGAGGTGCCCAAGGCTTTCGTGGTGCCGCGCGCCGGTGGAGAATTGACCGCCGACGAAATCATCGACTTCACCCGTGACCGCATCGCCCACTTCAAAGCCCCCAAGAGCGTCGAATTTGGCGATCTGCCGAAAACCGCCACCGGCAAAATCCAGAAGTACATCCTCAGGGATAAGGAATGGCAGGGGCAGGAACGGCGGATACAGGGTTCGCAGGTGTAGTAAACTGCGCCAACCCTAAGCCCAGCCCGAATGAGGAGGACAGGTATGGAGTTCGGACTGTTTCTGGAGTTTCCCCGGCCCCTGGACGGGGACCATCACGATGCCTTCACGCAGTCCTTCAGACTGGTTCAGGAAGCAGAGGACCTGGGTGTCGCATCGGTTTGGCTCGCCGAATACCACTTCAACATGGAGCGTGTTTTGGCGTCCCCGGTGATGATCGCCACGGCCATCGCCGCCAAGACCAGCCATATGCGCATCGGCACCGCCGTCTATTGCCTGCCCCTGGGCCATCCCATCCGCGTTGCCGAAGAAATGGCCACGCTGGACCACATCAGCGACGGGCGCGTGGAGTTGGGCGTAGGCCGGGGCACCTTCCCCAACGTCCATGAGGGTTTCAACGTCACCTTTGAGGAAAGCCGCAGCCGCTTTGACGAATTCCTGGAAGTGGTCGTGGCCGCCTGGACCCAGGAGACGTTCTCCTTTCACGGCGAGCACTATTCCTGCGATGAGCTGACGGTGACTCCCCGCCCTTACCAGCAACCCCACCCGCCCGTCACGGTGGGCGTTACCTCCGCCGAAAGCTTCCCGATCATCGGCGCGATGGGATATCCCCTGATCGTTAACCCCTCCCGCGTGTTCACGCTGGCCGAGTTGGAAGGAGCGATGTCGGAATACCGCGCGGCCTGGAAAGCCGCCGGCCATCCCGGCGAAGGCAAGGTCGGCTTGCGGGTGCCGATTTATGTCAATGAGGACGCTGATCTGGCCTACCGCAACCCCAAAGAATCGGCCATGAACTCAATCGTTCGCCTGGGCGAGCGCGTCGGTTCCTATGCCGGCCGCGCTGGTACCCTCGGTGACTGGGCCGAGCAAAGCCGCCGGATTCTGGGTATGGATTACGACGACTGGCTGCGCGACAAGGTGGTGTACGGCACGCCGGATTCCGTAACCGAGCGATTGTCCGAATTGGAAGAGACCCTGGGGTTGGACCAGCTCATCTACGAAATCAACTATGGGAACCTGATGCCGGACGAAATGCAGACGGCGTCCCTGCGATTGTTCAACAAGAAGGTGCTGCCTAGGTTGACATAGTCCAGCGTGGGCCAACGTTATTCAAGCATCGGAACGGCACGATGCAAACGTAGGGGCGACGCATGCGTCGCCCCTACGAGTTTCACCACGATCGCGGGTATCAGTCCCAGGTGAAGCATACCTTTCCGGTTCCGCCGGCGTCGAACAACTTGTAAGCTGCCTCCGCGTCGTCCAGCGTGAAGCGGTGGGTGAAGAGTTCCTTGAGCGGGACCTGTCGATCCACCACGAACCGGGCCACCTCTTCCAAACCGTTCAGGCTGAACGTCCAAGAACCGACTATCTTCAGTTGCTTGTGGATGATCTGCGGGCTGACGTCGAAGGTGGTGGTGTTGCCCTCGCCGACGAAACAGACGCGGCCCCACAGCATTGCCGAGTCCACGGCGTTGATGCGCGCCTCCGGGCGTCCGGTGCAGTCCAGCGTAGCCGGCGAGCCTTCGCCGTGCGTCAGTTCGCGGATCGCTTCCACCGGGTTCTGGGTGGCCGCGTCGATGCAAACGTCCGCGCCCAGGCGCTGGGCCAGGTCGAGCCGCTCGGCGTCCACGTCCACGGCGATGACCCGGGCGCCCATGGCCTTGGCGAACATGGTGCCGCTGGCGCCCACCGGCCCCTGTCCGAAAATGGCCAGCGTGTCAGCGCCGGACAGGTTCAGACGCTTCAGGGCATGGAACGCTGTTCCCGTGCCGCAGGCGCAGGCCGCCCCTTCGTCGAAGTCCAGGCCGTCGGGCATCTTGACGCAGGTGTATGCCGGGCAAATCAGGTAGTCCTCGTGGCCGCCGTTGGCTCCGGTTCCATAGACAACCGAACCGTTGAGGCACATCTGGGTATATCCGATGCGACACATGGTGCAGGCGCGGCAGCCCGTATAGTGGTGCATCACAATCTCCAGCGAGCCTGATTATCGCCAAATCCCGCAAAATCGGTCAATACGTTGTGCAAATTTGGTATGCTGGCTGTGCGCACTACAGCGCGGCCCCGGCAACCTCACGTAAGGAGCCAAACCATGCCGATTTATGAGATGTCCGTGCATTTTCCGGCGGGAGTTATGCGCCAATTCCTCACCCATGCCGAGACTGAAACGGAGGCTACGAATCGCATTTCACAAGTGCTAATCCAACTGGACCAATCAGCGGAGGTCATAGGTATCACTGGCAAGATTGCCCACCCTGACGGGATGGTGATCGAGTACCAAGGAGAACTATGGCCGCATCGCCCAGATAGCCCAGCGCAATGAGATCCAGCCGGCGAACCCAGGACACCAGCCCAAGTTGCGCTAGTTCATCATGGCTGTGAGGAGACATTATGCTGCCAAACCGTTACGAAATCAGGGAGAGCGGACTAAAGCTCTGGGGAAATCACTACAAAGACCTAATCTGGGAATGGTGGCCGCCCAACTACACAAAACGTTCCGGTCGGCTGCGCTGGAGTGCAACATCGCGCGCCTGGGAGATTACCGGGCTCAACGCAGACCGTCGCGATGATGTGATCACGTTTTTGCTCCAGGAAAGAGCAATCGAGCATATTGAGCGTTCAATGCAAGCGTGGCAGCAACAGCGTGCTCCAAGGTACTACTGAGACGCCGGCTGTGGCGTGGGCGTGATAGGAGCGGTAGCCAGTGATCTTCTATGCGGCAGTGGCCGCGCTCTTCCTCTCGATCTCCGCTGGCATGGTGATCTCGATCCTCATCGCCAAGTCCGCCCGGGCCAATGGACGGCCCCAGGATGACACCCAAACCATGATGACGGGCGGGTGCCTGGGAGTGTGCATCTTCATTTTGGTGATGATGCTGGCAATCGTCCTAGTGGTCATCCTGGACCCGTAGGCGTGGCTGAATAGGACTTACGCAGTTGAGGTCGTCATTCCGGCGAAAGAACATCACCCCGTACTTGATACGGGGCCGGAATCCAGTGCCCGAAACCGTTAACTATTGTTCCGATTCTTTCACACTGCAGAACTACGGAGAAAGCCGTAGTGACAATCATGTGGCTTTAGGTGCGTAACTCCTATGTCAGTATCGGGCCGGGTCAATCAACACCCCCGGGTTCAGTATCCCGTTCGGATCCACCGACTGCTTGACCGCCCGCAACGCCGCCGCGAAGGGGTCGGGCCGCTGCTGGTCGTACCAGGGGCGATGCGTCCTGCCAACGGCGTGGTGATGCGTTATGGTGCCGCCGGCGGCCATCACCGCATCGGAGGCGGCCTTCTTGATCTCGGCGTGGGCCTCCAACTCGCCGCCGACTTTGCCCAGACCCTCAAACGTGTAATAGGGAGCCGGACCGTCGGGGTACACGTGGGTGAAGCGGCAGGAAACTCGTCCGCCGCCGCAGGTGCGCTGCAGGGCCTCCTGCAAAGCGGAACGCACCATTTCGTCCATCGCCGGCCAGCGTTCCCAGGTGATCGACGTTTCCAGAGTCTCCGCGACGATGCCGAAACCGATGGTCGCGTTGCGTTCGTAGGGCGCGTTAATGAAGGAATTGCGCCAACTTCCTACCGCTCCCTGCCGGCCGGCGGAGGATTCGGAACGCTCCGCGGCGTCTGCCACCAGGATGTCGGCTTCGTCGATAGTTCCGCCGGCGTCCCGGGCAATGGCCACCGCCTGGCGAATGTTCTCGCCTTGGGGCAGTTCCGCCGACTCGAACCCGATGATGAGCAGCGCCTGCTTTCCGTCGAGACCTGCGAAATCCTCAGCTTCGGAAGGGTCAAGCATACGGAGGTTGGCCGGCCACTGCTTGGCCTGGGCGATTAGGCGCGCGCCTTCCGATGCCGCCGCCATTCCATCGAACACCACGCCGGCAGACGCGCGGAAGCGGGGCCGCGCCTGGATCCGCATCCAGGCTTCGGTGATGATGCCCAGGATGCCCTCGCTGCCGATGATCATGCGGTCCGGCGAGGGGCCGGCGCCGCTGCCCGGCAGGCGCCGCGATTCCCAGATACCCGCGGGACTGACCATGCGCACGGACTCGACGAAATCGTCGATGTGCGTGTGGTTGGTGGCGTAGTGTCCGCCGCTGCGCGTGGCAATCCAGCCGCCCAGGGTTGAGAACTCGAAACTTTGCGGGAAGTGCCGCAGGGTGAAACCATGAGGCCGTAATTGCGCTTCCAACGCGGGTCCCAGGGCGCCGGCTTGGATACGAGCGGCGCGGGAGGTTTCGTCGATCTCCAACACCTGGCCCAGGTTGGTGAGGTCTATGGTGCAGACTTTGTCTGCCTCGGGCGGTTCGACGCCGGCTACTACCGTGCTACCGCCGCCGTAGGGTATGGCAACGATGTTGGAATTGACGCACCAATCCAGAACCTGTGTGACTTCTTCTTCCGTGCGCGGGTAGGCGATTACGTCGGGCGGGTTGGGGAACTGGCAGTTGAAGCCCCGGATGCGGTCGCGGAAACTGCGCCCGTAGGTGTGCGCCGCCCGGTCGTGGTCGTCGGTGGTGCAGAAGTCGGCCACCAGGGGATGCGGCGTAAAGCGGGGCTTGCGGAGGTCAAGGTCAGCGTCGCTGGGTGGCGTGGGCGACGGCAGGGTCACTCCGTACCGGCGGTGGATGCGTTCCGCCATGGCGGTATAGTCAGCCGACGACGGCTCCCGATCCTCCATCCCCCAGGCCCAGAAACTGCGGCGGGGCATGGCATCCCTCCTGTTCGGGCAAAAATAATGGTCGGGGTGAGTGGATTCGAACCACCGACCTCCACGTCCCGAACGTGGCGCGCTAGCCACTGCGCTACACCCCGACTATATCTTGATTGTAGCATAATACCCGCCAGACTTCGCAATCCATTGACGCAGTTCGTCCGTAGAGTGTGCAATACAGAATTGGAGCGTAGCCATGTCCTTCCGCCACATGAAACTTACATTCCCGGGTATCGCGCTGGTAATTGGCTTGATGGCGATGGCGCTCAGCTGCGGTGGCTCCGCCGCCGAAGCGCCGGCGGCGGCTACCGCCCGGGACGCCGCCCCGCAACTGTCGGCGACCGTGGCAAGCGAGCAGGGACCGGCTGGGCCGATGGGGCAGGCGGGGGTGCCGGGCCCAGCCGGAGCAGACGGAGAAAGCCTCCGAACCACCAGGCAACTGGGCCTGGGCGCGGACACTGAGGCGCCGGCGGCACGGCCGGCGCCGATGGCGCAGGCTCAGGCAGCGCCGACCCCCGCGCCGGCAGCGCCCAGACCCGCATCAGGGGCGATGGAATCTCCAGCACAGCAGCCGGCTCAACCGCAGCAGCCCCAATCCGGCCGTCAACTCATCGTGGAGGCGTGGGTCGGCCTCGAAGTCAACGAGATCGACGCCACGGTTCGCCAGGTGGAGGCGTTGGCCGCCCAGCGTGGCGGTTGGATGGAATCGGCCGAGATATTCGGCGAGGGCGGTTACCGTTCCGCTTCGCTCAAAGTTCGGGTGCCGGCTGATGACCTGGACAACGCAATGGACGCCCTGCGCGGCCTGGGACGAGTCATTGATGAAGGAATATCGGCCACCGACGTTACGGAACGGCTGATTGACAACGCGGCCCGTCTCGAGGCCTGGTACATCCAGGAAGAGCGTCTGGTGGACCTGTTGGAAGATGCCCCCACCGTGGAGGACATCATTCAGATCGAGCGTCGGATTTCCGAAGTGCGGTCGGATATCGAACACGTGGAGGCGACGCAACGCAACCTGACCAATCGCGTCGCCACGTCACTGATCACCGTCAATTTGCAGTTGCCGGGACGTTTCGCCGCCGACCCGCCCCACGGGTCGCTGACGCTGTTCGCCGGCGACCCGTCGGCGACGGCCCAGACCATTACGGCGCGAGTCGAGGGCCTCAACGGTTATGTCGGCCAGAAAAGCGAATATGACGAGGGTCGCGGCCGGGTCGTCGATATGGTGGTGTTCGTCAAGGCTTCCGATCTCGCCGGATTGATGGACTACGCGGCAACCTTGGGCGAGCCTTCGGGCCGGCAACTTAGCTCAGTGGGTCCCGCGCCAGCCAGCGAAGTTCCCAACGCCCGCCTCGCCCTGGATATTCGTTCCGATGTTGATTTGGGCGGTTCCTTGTCCCTGTCTGCTCCGCAGCCTCTGGAGGTCGGCGGGCAAATCCGCGACCGCGCCGAATCCCTGGGCGGTTTCGTCGAAACCTGGCGCGAGTCCAAGGGTGACGACTATCAGGACGTCACCATGGAGCTGGTGGTGAAATCCGCGGATTTGCGGGACATCATGGACTTTGGGGCCGGTTTGGGTGAAACCGAACATTGGGAGTACAACGCCGCCGGGCGCGATCCGGTCGATGATGCGCCCAACGCCCGCCTCAGCGTGTCGGTGTCCACCGATCGTAACGACGAGGCGGTGGCATGGATAATCGGCGGGGTGGCTGTCGCGATAGTAGTAGCGGTTGCAATCGCGGCAACAACGGTGGTGTTGGCGCGCCGTCGCCGGAGGCGCGCCGCGGTCGCCTCCGTCGTGGATCTGGAACCCGACAGCGGGATTTAGCGACTATTCCGCCGCTACGGGGAGTCTGGCCGGACGCCGCCTACGTCGGTTCCGGCTGGACGTCTCGCCGGCCGGGGCTTCCGGGGCGGGCGACGCGGCCTGCACCGCCAGCATCGCCTCCTGCATCTCCTCCACGAAGGAGGCCACCCGGCGCAGCGCGCGGGCCAGGCGAGCCATCCCGAAGTCAGCGTCGCCGGCAGTGCGGATTTCCATATCGCGCCGGCCGACCTTGACGCCGGGGCCCATCTTGTTCTGCAATGCCTGTCGAGCGTCCCCCACGGGCTGCCGGAATACCACCGTAACAATGCCGTCGCCCGCGCCGGATATGGACTCGGCTGTGGCGGCAGCGCCCAGGCAACGCAGGTCGGTAACGGTGAGCAAGTTTTCCACGGCCTCGGGCAACGGTCCAAAACGATCCTGCATATCGGCGCGTACCGCCGCTATCTGCGCCCGATCCGTGATGTTGGACAGACGTTGGTAGAAGGCCAGCCGGGCCGGCAGGTGGGCGATGTATTCCGTCGGGATCGCCGCCGGAATTGGCAGGTCGATGCGAGGCGGCGGCAACGCATCGGCGGCGGTCACGGGGGAGTCCTGGTTGCTGAGTTCCTGCACGGCCTGGTTCAACAACTCGGAGTACAGGTTGAGGCCCACCGCATGGATCTGTCCGCTCTGGTCGGCGCCCAGCAGGTTGCCGGCGCCCCGGATTTCCAGGTCGCGCATGGCGATGCGGAACCCGGCGCCAAGTTCGTTGGCTTCGAGAATAGCATGAATGCGCTGGCCGGCGGCCTCGGTGATTTCCTGATTGTCGGGGAGCAGCAGGTAGGCGTAGGCCCGGTGGTCGCCGCGTCCCACCCGGCCGCGTAGCTGGTAAAGCTGGGCCAGGCCGAAGCGGTCGGCCCGGTCGATGATGATGGTGTTGACGTTGGGCATATCGAGGCCCGATTCGATTATGGTGGTGCAGACTAGGACATCGGCCTCACGGTTGGCGAAAGCCACCATCACGTCTTCCAGTTCCGACTCCGGCATCTGGCCGTGGCCGACCAGAATGCGCGCCTCCGGCACCAGTTTGCCCAACTCCTCGGCGACGTTGTGGATGGTCCGCACGCGGTTGTGGAGGAAGAACACCTGCCCGTCGCGTTCCAGTTCCCGGAGGATCGCTTCCCGGACCGGCTCGCCGCTGTCCTCCGAAACGAAGGTTTTGACCGGGAGGCGCGCTTCCGGCGGGGTGTGGATCACGCTCATGTCCCGCACGCCGGCCAGCGCCATGTGCAGGGTTCGAGGGATGGGTGTCGCGCTGAGCGTCAGCACGTCCACCTCGGCCCGCATCTGCTTGAGCCGTTCCTTATGGGCCACGCCGAAGCGGTGCTCCTCGTCGATGATGACCAGGCCGAGGTTCTTGAAGCCCACGTCCTTCTGCAGGATCCGGTGCGTTCCGATTACGATATCCACCGTGCCGGTTTTGGCCGCCGCCACCACCTCTTCCTGCTCTTTGTGGGTCCTGAAGCGGCTCAATACTTCGACCTTCACCGGGTAGGGAGCCAGCCTCTCCGCGAAGGTGGCGTAGTGCTGCTGCGCCAGCACTGTGGTGGGCACCAAAACCGCCACCTGCATTCCTTCGTTCACCGTCTTGAACGCCGCCCGCAGGGCCACCTCGGTCTTGCCGTAGCCCACGTCGCCGCAGATCAGGCGGTCCATGGGCTTGGCCACTTCCATGTCGTTTTTCACTTCCTCGATGGCTTGAATTTGGTCGGGGGTTTCCTGGAAGGGGAAAGAATCTTCCAGGTCGCGCTGCCACGTAGCGTCGGGGCCGAAACGATGCCCGCTGACGGTCTCGCGGACGGCGTAAAGGCGCAGCAGTTCTTCGGCGATCTCTCGGGCCGCGCCCTTGGCTCGATCCTTGATGCGCTGCCACTCGCTGCCGCCCAGGCGCGTGAGGGTCGGCGGTTGGTCGGTGGCAGCGACGTAGGCACCCAGCCGGTCCAGCTGTTCGGTGGGAACGTAGAGGCGGTCGTCCTCAGCGTATTCCAGCACCAGATACTCGCGTTCGTCCCCGGTGGACTCCAGGTGCGTGGTGCCCACAAACCGGGCCACGCCATGATCGATATGCACCACATAGCTACCGGGCATCAGGTCCGCCAGCGATACGGCATCGCCCAGATCGCGATGGGCTTTGGGCGGTCGAAAACTCCGCTGCTTCACGGTGCCGAACAGTTCGGCGTCGCTGTACACCGCGACGGCCGGCACGTCGTCCCGGCCGGGGACTTGCCATCCCCGGCGCAACGCCCCGGACAATACATACACGCGTCCGGCGCGGGGGCGAGCGGGCAGGTCGTCCACCAAATGAGCCGAGACGCCGGCTTCGTCAAGGACCTCGGACAAACGCGCGGCGTGCTGGCTCACTGCCACCGTCGCGCCGCCTTCTCCCACCCGCGCCGCAACATCGTCGGTGAAGTAACTCAACCCGGCGCTGCGGTCGGCCAGCGTTTCCACCAGCCGGGGTTGGTCTTCAACGCCCCAGCGCTCCATAGCAACGGTGGCGATGCCGGCACTCTCCATCTTGCATCGGAGGCTCTCCCAGTCGGTGGCAGGTGAAGGGAAACCGTAGGGCAGTTCGCCCCGTTCCTGCCGAATGGCGCGTTGCTGGTTGTACTTGTCGTTCTGCTCCTCCGCTTCGCCGGCCAAGCGGTTGGGACGGTCCAGGACCACGATGGAGCTCGGCGGCAGATAGTCGGCGAGCGTATGATAGTTGAGCAGGCCGTTGTAGAAAGACAGCGTTTCGGAGTTTGGCGCGGTGATGAGTTCTCCCAGCTCCTCCTGAAAACGCATGACGGTGGCGGCGTTGCACGACGAAAGATCTATGCGGCCCCGCCGTTCGTCGAAAGCGTTGCCGTCACATAGTTCAGGCAACTGCTCGCGGGCCGCGATGATGGACACGTTGTCGGCATCTCCCACCGAGCGTTGCGATTCGGGGTCGAACTGGCGGATGGTATCGACTTCGTCATCCCACAGCTCCACGCGGTAGGGCAACTCGGCGTTGGGCGGGAACACGTCCAATATTCCGCCGCGCAGGCTGAAGGCTCCAGGAACTTCCACCTGCGGCTCCCGGCGGTATCCCAGCTCCACCCAAGCCTCCAGCAGTGCATCGACCGACGGGATACGCGCCCCGGTTTGCAGGCGACTCGCCGCCTCGACTCGCGGGTGCCGACCAAGCGAAAGGTTCGGCGGGAGGGTGAGGCGCAACGCGGACGCGACGGAGGCAATCACCAGGGGCGGGTCCGCATCGGGTTCCCCGCCGGTAGCCAATGCCGCCAGCGCAGAAAGACGTTGATTACCCGTTCTTGCGTCAACCGCCAAACGCTCGAAAGGCAGTACCTCAGGCTCCGGCAGCAGCCAAACGGGTGCGTCCTCGCCCAGGTAGGTCAGCAACTGGTCGTACAGCCGGCGGGCGTCCTCCAGGCGGGGGGTCAACACGATCACCGGACGGCGTTGCAGGTGCCACAGGGCCCCCACGTACAGGGGCTGATGCTCGGCGTCCACCGCCAGCGAACCATGGGCGGAGGGCCGCTCCATATTGCGCAAGTGCTGACGCATCCAGGGCTGTGCGCCGACGAGAGATAGCAGTCCGGTTAGAGCCATATCGTATTTTGGGCCTCCGCTTTGCGGGTTATACACGCCGATACGGGGCTGGCCGGAAGCCAGCCCCGTACAACGATTTTACGCCCGTTGCGGGGTTGGTTCAAGACAACGCATGACCATCCGGCAGAGTCTCATGTTGAGGCGCCGGGAGTTTTGGGGACTGCGTGATATAATTCACTAACCGTCAATCGTGATGGGTCGGTTGATTTTCCGCTACGCACAAAATCCCCCGGGACGCCTGTATGTCAAAGGATATAAGTGACGCCCACACCACAACGGCGTACCGGCGGATCGTAGTGAAGGCCGGCACCAGTGTTTTGACGGGCGGGAAATCCGGCGTCAACCTGGATCGTGGCGTGATGGCTGACCTAGTCTCGCAAATCGCGCATCTGGTCAACAGCCACCACGTGCAGATGCTGCTGGTGACTTCCGGAGCCATTGCCGCCGGTCGTCATGCGCTGTCGGAAACTGCCAGCATCCCGGACGTGCCGGACATCCCGACCCGGCAGGTTCTCGCCGCGCTGGGCCAGGGTCCCTTGATGACCGCGTATTCCGAGTTGTTTGCCGAGCACGGCCTTGCCGTCTCCCAGGTGCTTCTCACGCTGAACGACCTGGCGGAACGCCATTCCTATCTCAACATCCGCAACACGCTGCTGTCGCTGCTCGATCTGGGGGCGGTGCCGGTGGTGAACGAGAACGACGTGGTCGCCGCCGACGAGATCGGCGAGATCTTCGGGGACAACGACCGCTTGTCCTCGTTGATCGCCGCGCTCATCGACGCTGACCTGCTGGTGATCCTGTCCGACGTGGACGGACTCTACACCGCTGATCCCGGTTCCGATCCCACGGCGACACGGTTGGAAACGGTGGATTTGGTGGATGACGACGTATTCGCCATGGCCGGCGAGCACCGCAACGCCTGGGCCAGGGGCGGGATGCCCACCAAACTGCACGCGGCGCAACTGGTGACGGCTTCAGGGATCGGCATGGCGATCTGTCGGGGGCGGGACTCCAACGCATTGCTCCGCATCACCCGTGGTGAGCCTATTGGGACCTTCTTCCGGCCGGCGCAGAGCCGGATGGAAGCCCGCAAGCGCTGGATGCTCAGCCGGGTGGGAGACAGCGGCTGGGGCCAGGTGCTGGTGGATGACGGCGCCGTGTCGGCCCTGCGCGGCAAAACCGTTAGCCTGCTTCCCGCCGGCGTCCGCAGCGTAGTGGGCGAGTTCAGCCGGGGGGACATCATCTATATTTCCGACCGATCCGAACGACACGTTGCCTGTGGCATCGCCAACTATTCCGCTGCCGACGTGCGACGCATCCAAGGTATGCGTTCCGACCGCATCGTGGATACCCTCGGCTATCATTACGGCCAGGAAGTGGTCCACCGGAACAACCTGGTCCTTTTGTGAAAAATCCTCCCGCGCCTCACCTGGAGATTGACCCATGACCGCCGCCGACCGACTCCGGCAACAGGGTTCAGCAGCGCAGGCTGCCTCGGCCATGCTGGCCCGCCTCCCCACCGAAACCCGCAATCACGCGCTGGCGAACATTGCCCGCGCTCTGGAAACGGAACCAGGCGCCATCCTGGAGGCCAACGCCGCCGATTACCGGGACGCCAAAGCCGACGGCATAAACGATGCCTTCCTCGACCGGCTGCTGTTGACTCCGGAACGGTTGAACGGTATGGCCTCGGATGTAAGGAGCGTCGCCGGCCTGCCGGACCCGGTGGGCGAGCTGATCGAGGACTTTGCGCTGGAGAACGGGCTGGATGTCGAAAAGCGACGGGTTCCCTTGGGAGTCATCGCCAGCATCTACGAAAGCCGACCCAACGTCACCACCGACATCGTTTCCCTGGCCCTGAAATCAGGCAACGCCTGCATCCTGCGCGGTGGCAAGGAAACGCTCCGCTCCAATTCGGCGCTGGTCGCGTTGATCCACCGCGCCATTGGCGAGGCCGGGCTGCCCACCGACGCGGTGCAATTTGTGGACAACACCGACCGCTCGCTGGTTGATGTGATGCTGGGCATGAAGGAGCACATCAACCTGTTGGTGCCCCGGGGCGGCGCGGGTCTGATCAATTTCGTCGCCAGGAACGCGACGATGCCCGTCCTCACCGGCGGCGTGGGGGTTTGCCACACTTATGTTGACCGCGACGCCGAAAGCGATATGGCCGCCAACATCGTGTACAACGCCAAGGTGCAGCGGCCCACCGTCTGTAACGCCCTGGATACGGTGCTGGTACACTCGGAAGCCGCCGCCCGCTGCCTGCCCGAGATTGCCTCGCGCCTCAACCTGGCCGGCGTTGAAATGCGCTGCGACCACCGGGCGCTGTCCATCCTGGGCCCGGGGGATGACCTGAATGCGGTGCCGGCGCAGGAGGAAGATTGGGGTCAGGAGTTCCTCGCTCTCATCGCCTCCGTCAAGGTGGTGGACAGCCTCGACGACGCCCTGGACCATATCCAAACCTACGGGTCGGGACACTCCGAGGCTATTGTCACTCAGGATAACGAGGCCGCCGAGCGGTTTCTGAACGAGGTGGACGCCGCCGCCGTGTACCACAACACCAGCACGCGCTTCACCGACGGCGCGCAATTTGGCCTGGGCGCTGAAGTGGGGATAAGCACCCAGAAATTCCACGCCCGGGGTCCGCTGGGGCTGCGGGAACTCACGTCTTACAAGTGGGTCGTTCGCGGCAGGGGCCAGATCCGGCAGTAAGCGTCTTTCAATATGCCCTACGACTACGAGCGCGAAGTCCGAACGCCCCAATCGGAAGCCTACATCATCCTAGACGGGGAGAACCCGGTCGGCCGTATCGACACCCACTTCATGCCGGGCATGGCCCACGTGGCCATCGCCGTTGACCGGAGCGTGACCCAGGAGCAGATCGAAGAGATCGTCTCCGACATTGATTCCGATATGCTCAACACGGTGGGCAACGAGCGGGACACGCACCACTTCCACGTCTTCCAGGGCACGGAAATCCGCGTTTTCAGCAACGCCGGCTACGATGACTACGGGGGCGGCAATGGGAACGGGCGCGGGCATGGGCCGTTGCCACCGCCCAACGCCGGCGAATAGCGGCCAGCGGCCCGGCTCGCCTGTGGATGGTCGGCATACCCGCCGGGACGAGCTACCGACCCGATCTCATATCGCGAAAAGCGGACAACTGGCTCCGAGGATCGTCAGAAAGTTCTATTGCACGACCGGCACCGATACGGTTTAAGGTGCGGTTCGCGGCGTAACCGTACCGACGGACTATGGCAGCGAGGACACTGCCCCGGCAGCGGTCGCTTTTTGAGTTCCCTATGCTGAGCCTTCATCTCTACCCACCGTTCCAACGCACGGCGGTCGCTATCGAAAGCCAACTCGCTGTTTCTCACCCGCGCCGGGTCACGAAATCTTACGTCCAAACACTCATGGCGCTGGTACCGCAGTTTTCCGCCCTGCACGTGACCCGCGAAGACTTTGGCGGTTCCGGAGCTGTTCACCATCACAGTGGAAACTACCTTTACCACCAACCCGGTTTCCTCTTTCGTTTCCCGATACGCAGCGTGCTTACTTCTTTCCCCGCGATCAACAAATCCGCCGGGCAATGACCACTTTCCCTTCTCTTTGCCGTACCCACGCTGTACGAACAGGATTTCTCCCCGGCTGTTCTCTACAAGGCAGAACGCCCTTTTCCTGGCCATTTGCGTCCTCCTACGCAGCACCGGCCGTTTTTACAACCCAGCCAGCCGTTCCGCAAGGTAAATCAGACGGTCCCGTTGCATCACGTAACCTAGCCAGCGCAGCGGTATGGCTGAAGCGCCGTAACGCGCTCCCAGCATAGCTCCGGCTAACGCCCCGTTGGTGTCAGTGTCACCACCGGAGCTGACCAAGGCCACCAGGGCTTCCTCAAAGTTCAGGGGCGTGGTCGCGGCCCACAGTCCCGCCTGCATAGTCATTACAGTATGCCCATTGGAACCGCGATTCCCGCGCATCCATTCCGTGTCGCGTGGTGAGGAACGGCCTCGCGCCGCGTTCTCCAAAAAGCGGGTCGGGACGCCGGTGGCTCGGGCCTCCGCCACCAAGTCAGGACATCCGTCAGCCTTGGCCGCGGCGAGCAATTGCTGTAGGTCCGGAGCGCCGCCACTCAGTAGTATTGCAGTGGCGGCGTTGACAATGACGCAGGACCACTGGCTGGCTGGAGCGTAATGGGATACCGCGCAGGTGTCCGCTGTGTCTCTCACCAACAATTCCGGCTGCTGCCAACGGGCGATGGCTACCGGAGCGCATCTCATGATGCCGCCGTTAGGAGCGTGTTCCCCCTTGGCTCGATAGACGGCGTAAGCAGCCACTGGGGGTGGAACGCCGTCCTCCAACTGGGCTATGGACTGCCGAGTGGTTCGGCCCATGCCCCGACCATTGACCTGCCGCCAAATGCACAGCCGGGCCGCGAACCGCTCCGGTAGGTCTCCGCCTTCCAGCAGCGCCTCAGCCAATTCCACAGACTGCGCCGGGTCGTCATCCATGTACTTCGCCGTCTCAGACGGCTTGATTTCCCTGACGCCCAGCGGGTATCGTTTTGTGACTCTCCCCTTGGAACGGCCCTCTACCGGCAGACCCAACAGGTTTCCCACCACCACCCCAAGCATCAAGCCGCGCGCTCGTTCCATAATCCGCCCGTCATGGGGTGTAGTGAGCGTCGCTGCGGCCAGATACCGTACCAGGTTGGGGGTCCGTCCAACGACCGGCTCTTCGGGCAACACCTGGTCAGTGCCTCCAAACACCGCGTTGCACTTTGTACAGCGGAAGGGACGGCCTCTAGAGTGCCAGTCCCGACGGAGTCTGGCTTCCTGGCTACCGCAATTCGGGCACCTTTTGATCAGCGTCTTGCCGAAAACAGCGTTACAGTTCCGGCAACGGAGTGCATTAGCGCGCTTGGGCCAGTCACGTCTTAATCGAGCGTCCCGGCTCTGGCACCGCGGGCACGATTTCGTCATCCGGAACCCCCTCTGCTAGAACGTCACCTTGTCACTGGCTCCCAACATCGCTCCGACGATGCTGGACGTTCCGACTATTAGACTTCTACGCCTACCCAACAATTTCGCTCGCGCATCCACGAAAATCCCCGCCACCTGAATTGCCCAAATGATGGAGAGAAGTACAATCTCCATAGCTCGTCATCACGTATCTCCAATAGTAGCCACCTCTTGATCGCCGCCCATCTATAGGCGAACCGTAAAGCCCGGCGCAGACGGTTTCGTCCCGGCCCGCGCCTTTAGCCTTTTCGTTTCAGCGCTCGGTGGACGGCCTGCTCCACACCGTCCGCGGTGAGGCCGTTTTTCTGCATCAACTCGTTGGCCGGCCCGGAACTGGTGTAACCGTGCAGCGCCACCATCTCCACCGGAACCGGACAATTCCGGGACAACACGCCGGCCACGACGCTACCCAGGCCACCGTGGATATAGTGCTCCTCTGCAGTAACGACGGCTCCCGTTTCCTGGCCTGCCGCGATGATGGCGCCCTCGTCGGCTGGCGACAGCGTGTGCAGATTCACCACGCGGGCATCGACGCCCTGGCCGGCCAGCCGGTCGGCGGCGTCCAGAGCCGGGGCCACCAGTGATCCGGCGGCGATGATGCTCACGTCCCCGCCGGTGCGCATCACGTCGGCCGCGCCAATCTTGAAATCGTAGCCGTTGTCGTGAACCACCGGCGTGGCGGCGCGGGAAAGGCGCACGTACACCGGGCCTTCGCTGGCGGCCACGGCGCGGACGGCCTGCTCGGCCTCAGGAGCATCAGCCGGTGTGATCACCTTGAATGACGGCAAGGCGCACATCAGCGAAAGGTCTTCTATGCTGTGGGCCGACATGCCGTCTTCGCCGGTGAGGATGCCGGCGTGGGTACACACCAGTTTCACATTTAGCGACGGTTGTGAAATCAACACCCGAAGCTGGTCATAGGGCCGCCCCGTGCCGAAGACGCTGAAGGTGCTGACGAAGGGGATCTTGCCAGCGGCGGCCAGACCAGCGGCGACACCAACGATGTTCTGCTCCGCCGGGCCAAAGTCAAAGAAGCGGTCCGGGTACTGGTCCCGCCAGAGGTGGACGAAAGTGGAGACGTTCAGATCGCCCCCGAGAACCACGATGTCCGGGAACTCGTCGGCCATGGTGAGAAGGGTGCGGCCGTAGGTTTCCCGGGTTGCCGCCGTTGCCCGTTGCGTCGTCATCAGGCCAGCTCCTTCAGTGCCGCTTCGTACTCTTCGGCATTGGGCGCGCGGCCATGGAAGGCGGGGTTGTTTTCCATGAAGCTCACGCCCTTGCCCTTTATCGTTTCGGCGATTATCGCGGTGGGGCCGCCGGTGGTCGCGTCGGCCAGGGCACGCAGCACTTCCATGTGCTCGTGACCGTCGCACGTGATCACGTTCCAGCCGAAATCGCGCCAGCGGTCGGCCAGAGGCTCCAGGGTCATCACCTCGTCGGTGAAGCGGTCGTTCTGGATGCGATTGCGGTCGATGATGGCGGTCAGGTTGGACGCTTTGTGGTGGGCCGCCGACATGGCTGCTTCCCAGATTTCGCCCTCCTGGCATTCCCCGTCTCCCAGCAGGGCGAACACCCGGTAATCGCGCCCGTCCAACCGCGCGGCCAGCGCGTGGCCTAAGGCAAAGGACAGGCCCATGCCCAGCGAACCGGAGTTCATCTCCACGCCGGGCGTCATGGGGTGGGCGTGGCCCTGCAGCAGGCCGTCGGTCTGGCGATAAGACGGCAGTTCCTCGCGTCCGAAGTATCCCGCTCGCGAGAGGGTGGCGTAAAACCCCGGCGAGGCGTGGCCCTTGCTCAATATAAACCGGTCGCGTTCGGGCCAGCGCGGGTTCTCCGCGTCGTATCGCATCACGCCGAAGTAGAGCGCGACCAAGATGTCGATCTCGGACAATGAGCCGCCGGGATGTCCGCTGCCGGCTCCGTAGATCATCTCAAGACTGTCGCGGCGTAGCTGCAGCGACGTTTCCCGCATTTCTTCGACGGTCTGTAGAGGTTGAACGACTGCGGCCAAAACTTCACCTGCAACATGGGTTCGGATGATAATAACAGCCCACAAAATTATATTCCGGCCCGGTAAGGCTGTCCATAAGCAATCGGCGCACCTATCGTCTATACTTGGTGGCAAGCCCGTATCTGACCAGCCTATAGAACTGATGATTATCGACGCGCATTGCCACATTTTGCCGCCAGATTTCGCGCGTCGCCACGACGAACTGGCTTCCCGGGACGCCACCTACGCGGCGTTGTTCCCCAGTGCCGGCGCCCGCATGGCCGACGCCGAAACGTTGCTCCGTGACATGGACGCTGCCGGAATCGACCGGGCCGTGGTCATGGGATTCGGTTGGGCCGATCCGCTGGTTGCCGCCGAAGCGAACGACTATTTGCTGAAAGCGGCATCGGCCTATCCTGATCGCCTCACCGCTTTCGCATCTGTGAATCCCGCCTGGGGTGAAACCGCCGTCGAGGAGGCGGTGCGGTGCTGCGACGCGGGCGCCGCCGGCATTGGCGAATTGCACGCCGACAGCCAGGGTTTCGACATCGGCGACGCCCAAATCATGGCCCCGTTGATGGTTGAGTTGCATCGCCGCGACCTCATACTCGTCGTCCATGCTTCGGAACCCGTTGGGCACCAGTACCCCGGCAAAGGAACGACAACCCCGGAACGGCTGGTACAATTGGCCGCCAACTTCCCACAGAACCGCATCCTCCTCGCCCATCTCGGCGGGGGGCTGCCCTTCTATGCCGCCATGCCCGAAGTTGCCGATTCGCTGCGGAATGTTTGGTACGACACCGCGGCCTTGCCCTTTCTATACCGGCCGACTGCGGTAGCGGCCGCTGTGGCCACCGCCGGCGTGGACCGCATCCTGTTCGGTACCGACTACCCCCTGCTCAGCCATAGTCGGGTCGCCGACCATATCCGCGACGCCGGCCTGGACGACGTGCAACTGGAGGCCATCATGGGCGGCAACGCCGCCACCCTGTTCCCGTTCCCGAAACCGCCGCTCGAAACCCTACCGGACTACCTGCGTCCGGGGTTGGATGTAGTCTTGATTGGACTGAACCCGTCGGCTTATTCCGTGCGGGCCGGCCGCTATTTTGCCAACCCACGCAACCGTTTCTGGCCGGCCATTTCAGCGGCGAAACTGGCGGGCCGGCCCGTGGGGCCGGAGGACGATGCCGGCTTGTTGGAGATTGGGATCGGGTTCACGGACGTGGTGAAGCGTCCCACCCCGCAGGCTTCCGGTCTGTCCGCTGCTGACTATCGGCGGGATGCTCCCCTGCTGCGGGAAAAGCTGCTTTCCCACGAGCCAGCCATCGCCTGTTTCCACGGATTGACGGCGTATCGCGCCTACCTTCGTTACGCTGAGGGGATCACCAAACCCGGAGCCATATCTCTCGGCCGGCAGGATGTCACCATCGGCAACAGCCAAGTATTCGTCCTGCCGAACCCTAGCCCGGCCAACGCCCGGTATTCGCTGGCGGACCTGACCGGATGGTACGTGGAACTCAATCGGTGGAGGGCTGAGCTGAACCCATGACCACCAGCGGGAAGACCATTCGCACATTTATTGCGCTGCCTCTGCCAGCGGACTGGACGGAGGCGTTGGGCTACGCCATTTCGGAGTTACGAAACGCCATGCCTTCGGGAGTGCGATGGGTCGATCCTTCCGGCATCCACCTCACCCTCAAATTTCTCGGGCCCACCGACCTCAACTTGGCGGATCGGATAATCGCCGCGCTGGAGCGACAGTTTGATGCGCCAATTGTGCCGCAATTAACACTGGCCGGATTGGGAACGTTCCCAACGGCCCGGAACCCCCGGGTTATCTGGGCGGGTGTGTCTGGGGACCCAGTGACTCTCGACGCGCTCCACGAGCGAGCCGAGGACGCGGCCGTTGGCCTGGGTTGGCCCGCGGAGAGGCGTCCCTTCCGTCCGCATTTGACTTTGGGGCGGGTGCGGGACCGGGTGTCGGCGCGACAACGGCAGGCGATTGCGGATGTGGTCGCCCGCTCCGTCCTTCCGGCGGCCTCCTTCTGGTGGCCCGACACTATCAGGTTATACCGCAGCGAGCTGACCCCTCGGGGCGCCATCTACACCAGCCTGGGAGACATCAAAATCTGATGGAAACCACCGTTGAGACCACCATCATTCCGGTCCTGCCCTATGACTTTCAGCTAACGGCCGGTCAGCCCAATTACTCCCGAGACCAGCAGTACAAGACCGAGGAGTACACGGACGACACTTATATCCGTCTCCTCGATTTGGGCGATAAAGTCGCGTTGGCATCGGTGCGGTCCGCCGGGACGGTGGACGACCCCAAGCTGTCAGTGACCTTGACGGGGGATGACCTCGACGACCACGACCGGGCACGCGCGGCCAAGCAATTGACTTGGTTGCTAGGCTGCGACCAGGATTTGCGTCCCTTCTACGATTCGGTGTCAGACGACCCGGTGCTGGCCGACGTGGTGGCCGGTTTTTACGGTTACCACAACACGCGGACGGCGTCCGTTTATGAGGCTTTGATTCAGGCCATCATGGGTCAGCAAATCGCCACCAACGTAGCAAGAATCATCCGCAATCTTTTGGTTCAACACTACGGGGTGCGCGCCACCGTCGCCGGGCGGGAGTGGTACGCCTTTCCTCGCGCCGCGGAGTTAGCCGTTGCTGAGATAGACGATCTACGTCAGCTGAAGCTCAGTATGCGCAAGTCAGAGTATATCCAGGGCATTGCACGGTTCGCGCTGGACGCTCCCGACGGTTTTGAGGAGATGCACGACCTACCCGACGATGAAGTGGTTCGGCAGATGGTAGCCCTTCGGGGCGTGGGCAACTGGACGGCGCAGTGGGTGCTGGTACGCGCCCTGGCCCGCCCGGACGGATTTCCGGTGGGCGACCTGGCGTTGCGTCGGACCGTGGCCTCCCTCTACTTCGACGGTGCGGAGATCACTGACCAGGAGCTTTTGGATTTCTCGGTTCGCTGGTCGCCGTGGCGTTCCTATGCGACTTCGTACCTCTTCGCCGCGCTGCGCTCCGGTCGAGTCGCTGGATCGTAACGCCGGGTCGGCGACCGGCTTGGTTTCCGGTGAAACCTTGAGGTGCGGCTCCCCGCATTCCATCGGGACAAGGTTTTTCACGGATGTGTGTAGGGGCGAATAATCATTCGCCCCTACACACGGTTGCCATCGCATCGTGTCCTGCAAAACGCGGATTTCACCGCAACATTCGCATCAGACCCTTGGGATTGTTGGAGAACTGCCGCATCAGCCGTTGGGTCTGCTTGAACTGGTTGAGGACCCGGTTGACGTCGGAAGGGTTGGTGCCGCTCCCTAGGGCGATGCGCCGGCGCCGGCTGCCCTTGATGATTTCCGGGTGTTCCCGCTCTTGCATCGTCATGGAGCGGATGATGGCCTCGGTTTTCTTCAGCTCCGATTCGTCCAGCTGCTCCTGCATTTTCTTGGTCTGCCGGCCCATGCCGGGCATCATCTCCAGGACCGAGGCCAGGCCGCCCATCTTCTTGACCCCCTGGATCTGTTCGAGAAAGTCGTCCAGGGTGAAGCTGGCCGTACGCATTTTACGTTCCAGTTCCTTGGCCTTCTGTTCGTCCACCATGTCCTGGGCACGCTCGATCAGCGTGAGCACGTCGCCCATGGCCAATATTCGGGACGCCATCCGGTCGGGATGGAAGGGTTCCAGGGCGTCGCTGCGCTCACCGGTGCCCACGAACTTGATGGGCACGCCGGTTACCTTGGTGATGGAAAGGGCAGCCCCACCACGAGCGTCGCCGTCCATCTTGGACAGCACCAGACCGTCCAGGCCGACCCGCTGGTGAAACTCCTGGGCAGCGTTGACGGCGTCCTGGCCGGTCATAGCATCCACCACCAGTAAGGTCCGGTGGGGCGACACGGCCCGTTTCACCTCTTCCAGTTCCGCCATCAACTCCTCGTCGATGTGGAGGCGTCCCCCGGTGTCAACGATGGCCCAGGTGTGGGCCAACTCAGTAGCCCGACGCACGCCGGCGGTGGCGACTTTGGCCGGCGTTGAAGACTTGGGATCTTCAGAGTACACCGGAATATCCAGCTGTTTGCCCAGGGTTTGCAACTGGGAGATTGCCGCCGGCCGGCGGAGGTCCGCGGCAATGAGCATGGTGCTGTGCTGCTGGCGCTTCATTTGCAGCGCGAGCTTGGCGGCCGTCGTGGTTTTGCCGGAGCCCTGCAGCCCCACCAGCATCAGGACGGAAGGAAGCTGGCTGGCGGGGGTGAGCCGGTGGTCGCCGGCGCTGAGGATGTTGGTCAACTCTTCATGTACTATTTTCACCACCTGCTGACCGGGCGACAGGCTCTCCATCACCTCCCCGCCCAGCGAACGCTCTTTGACCGTGGCAACGAAGTCACGGGCCACGCGGAAGTTGACATCCGCTTCCAAAAGAGAACGTCGCACCTGTCCCAGGGCGTCGTCGATATCCTTCTCGGTCAATCGACCCCGGCCCTGCAAGCGGTTGAAAATCCCGGTCAGCCGTTCCGTAAGATTGTCAAACATTGTTCGTTCCTTGGCGTTCTGGATTCCCGCTTTCGCGGGAATGACGGGTGTGGAGGCGGAAACGATGGAGCAATTCTTGCTTATTCCCAACGGAAAGTGCGGTTGGCGATGACAAAGGCTACCACAAGCCAGACCGCCAGACCCAGTAGGTTCGGCCATTGCATCCAAATGGTGTCGCCCTGCACGGTTATACCGCGTATCGCCTCGACCAGGTAGGTGAGGGGCAGGAAGTCGGTAATCCGCTGCAAAATCTGAGGCAAGACCTCTCGCGAGAAGAAAACGCCGGACAGAAACATCATGGGCAGAGATACGATGTTGGCCAGCGGCGCGGCCTGCTGCTCCGTGCGCGCCCATCCCGACACGGCGAACCCCAGGGCCAGGAACACCGCGCCGCCCAGTCCGGCGGCCAACAACACCGCGAAGAAGTTTCCGGCGAACTCGGCGCCGAACAGCAGCACCGCCACGGCCGCCAGTATCACAGTTTGCAGCACCACCACGATGAGGCGGGTGATCACCTGGGCGATGAGCAGGGTATTGGGGTTCAGCGGCGTTGCCAGCAGTCGCCGCAACACCCCCTCACGTTTCATGGTTACGAAGCTGAACGCGACGCTGAACAGACCCAACTGCATGATTGCCATGCCGATCACGCCGGGCATCAGGAAGTCGATGTAACCGAGATCGCGGGCCTCCACCGCATCGCTTTCCAGCGTCACCAGGCGGTCAGCGCCGCTGATGGCGAAGTTCATGTCGTCGATGCCGGCCTGCACGATACTCAGCCCGACCTGGGATTCGCCGGGGCGGCCGCCGTGGTAGAGGGCCTGGATCGTAGCCGGTTGCCAAAGCGCGTCCTGTTCCGGCACTGCCGGGCCGAAGTTTTCTGGGATGATGATTACCAGGTCACGTTGACCCTCGGACAGGGCTGCCCGCTCGCCCGCTCCGCTTCCGCTGCTGACGCGGAGCGCGTCAATAGCTTCGGCTTCAGCGATGAACCGGGCTGATGCCTCGTTTCGCGCGTAGTCCACGATGCCCAAGTCCACCTTGCCCAGTTCGCCGAAGTTGAGCAGGCCAAAAATCACCATGATGACCAGCGGGAGGAAAAAGGTCCAGAACAAGGCCGCGCGGTCCCGCGACCACATCTTGATGGTCGTCCAGGTCAGGTAGATGGTCGGTCGGGTCAGCAACCTAAAACTCGCGCAGCGACCGGCCGGTCAGATCCAAAAACACGTCCTCCAGGGTCGCCAAGCGGACTTCGTGCTCCCGCTCGAAGCCCCGGGCAATGAGGTCGTCGATCAGCTCTCCGGGTGGGGCCATAGCAATGATGCGGCCGCCGTCCATCACCGCCACGCGGTCGCACAGTTCTTCCGCCTCTTCCATGTAGTGCGTGGTGAGCACCACGGTGCGGCCTTCTGCCTTCCAATCCAGGGTCAAGTCCCAGATGCGTCTTCGCGCCTGGGGGTCAAGTCCGGTGGTCGGCTCGTCCAGGAATATGACGTCGGGATTATTGACCAGGGAGGCGGCGATGGCGAAACGTTGTTTCTGGCCGCCCGAAAGCGTGCGGAACGACGCGGATCGCCGCTGGGCCAGGTCAACGGCTTCGAGCAGGGGCTCCGGGTCCACTGCAACCCCGTAGATGCTGCCCAGCATCTTGAGCAGTTCCGCCAGCCGCAGGTGCTCGAAAAACGCGCTGCTCTGCAACTGCACGCCGATATGCTGTTTCACCGCCTTGGGATTCTTGCCCACGTCGATCCCGTCCACGGTGGCGCGCCCGCTGTCGGCGGCCCGCATCCCCTCGATTATTTCGACCGTGGTGGTTTTCCCCGAACCGTTGGGGCCCAGCAGCGCGAACACCTCGCCGCGTTCCACGCTGAACGAAACGCCATCGACCGCCTGTATGTCGCCATAGCGTTTCCGCAGATCCTCTACGACTATTATAGGGGCGTTTCCGTCCTCTGCTGTCCGATTCCCTGCCGTTGTCATATCGTACGATCCACAAAAATTATACCACCGGGCAACCATCCATCCCATGCGACCGCATCGTGCCGCAGGGCCTTTTCAAAGCTAATCCGTCATTCCTGCGAAAGCGGGAATCCAGAGGGATCTTGCGTTCAGGATGTTCTGGATTCCGGCTTTCGCCGGAATGACTGGGATGATGCGATTGCCCTGATCGTGCCGGGTGCCTAATGGTACAATCGGCTCTGCGATGATTCCCCTCAAACTTTCCGTCCGAAATTTCCTCTGCTACCGGGACGACGTGCCACCGCTTGATCTGCGGGGCATACACGTCGCTTGCCTTTGCGGAGCCAACGGACACGGCAAATCGGCGCTGTTGGACGCCATGACTTGGTGTTTATGGGGGCAGGCGCGAACCGGCAGCCAGAACTACAACGACTTGATCGCTTACGGCGAGACCGAGTGCCGCGTCGAGCTGGATTTCCTGGCCCGGGGCCAAACCTGCCGGGTCATCCGCCGCCGCCGCGCCTCCGGCCAGGGACGCACCGAGGTGGACTTGTTCATCGTCGATGACGCAGACGTGGTCCGGCCGGTGACCGGCAACAGTGTCAGGGAAACCAACGCCGCGATACAGCGTTTGGTCGGCATGGACTACAACACCTTCGTCAACACGGCGTTCTTGTTGCAGGGGCGCTCCGATGAGTTTACCCGCAAGAACCCGTCCGACCGCAAGACCGTCCTGTCATCCGTCCTGGGATTGGAACTCTACGACATTTGGCAAAGCGCCGCCCGTAATCAACGCGACCAGTGGCAGGACAACGTAACTCGCACCGACGGAGCACTGTCACAAAGCAAAAGCGCCCTGAACGCCGTACCTGACCCGACCGATGAACTCGCCGCGGTCGCACAAAGGCTGACCGCTTTGGCCACCGATCTGGACGCGGCATCCACCGATGTGGATCGTCACCGCGTCGCCGTGGCCGAATTGCGCCGCAAGCGGGATGAACTGGTTGCCGCCGAACAGCGGATCTCATCGTTGACCAAGGATATCGAGCAAGCTGAAGTTGTCGCCAATGCCATCGCGGAACGTATCGCCAACGCCCGCGCCTTGTTGGAAAGAAGCGCAGAAATCCGCGTCGGCGTGCTGGAGATGGAGCAGGCCCGCGCGGAACTCAATCGCCTGGAGGAAGCGCGTAGCGAGCATGACCGGCTCAGCAACCGTCGCCGCGCCCTGCAAGCGAGTATCGACCGCGAACACGCTGCGCTCTCCGCCGAGCTGGATCAATTGATGCGGCGCCTCACCGACGACATCGAACCCCAGGCCGCTCGCGCCCCGGAAATCACCGGCCAACTGGCGGAATTGGCCGGAGCGGAACAGTCCTTGTTGAATGACCAAAACACCCTCGATGCGGACACGGCTGCCGTCGCCGCATTGCGGGGAGAGATCACTCTGCAAGAAGCGGAACTCGCCCGCTGCGTCAGCGAGGGCAAGGAACTCCGCACAAAGCAAACCGAAATGCAGTCAGCAGATTCCATCTGTCCGCTCTGCCGCACTCCCCTCAGCGAGGACGCCTGCGGAAACATCAGCCAGTGGTACAAAACGGAAATCCAGGCCAAGCTGCGGTTGCACGGTGAAATCAAGCAAGCCTTGACTGACCTTACCGGTCGGCGCGACCAACTGACCGACAGCACGGAAAACAAACGCAAGCGCCTGGCGGAGCGACAGCGGCAAATCCAACAGGATCGGGGACGCCTAGAGCAGGAACAGCGCCAGAGCGATGACGCCCGAAAACAATTGCTGGTCTTGCGGCCTCGACTCGAACAGTTGCGAGTGTCGCTGGAGGCCGGTGATTACGGAGCGGCGGAACGCGCCGAAGTCGCCCAAATTGACCGGGAAATCGTGGCTCTCGATTACGATGACGCGGACCGTGAAAAGACGTACCGCGAGGCCCAATCGTTGCAGCATTGGGACATTGAGCAGCGCGAGTTGAACAGCGCCCTTTCTCGGTTGCCCGACGACGAGAACGAACTGCGCCGGAACCGGGAGCAAGTAGATCGTTGGGAAGAAGAGATGCGGACCGTTGAAACCGCCCGAGCAGCCGATGTCGCCGCGTTAGCCGGCCTGCCAGCATTTGAACGGGAACTCGGTTGCGCAGAGGCACGGGTGCAACAACTGTCTGCCGAGCGCGACGACCTACTGGCCAGGCAGGGACGATTGCAGGGCGATGCCGAGCGCCGGACCGCCCTTTCCCAGGAACTGGCCGCATTGCAGCGTCGCCGTAACGACGCTCAGCTCGAGCAATCGATTTACGCCGACCTGTTCGCCGCCTTTGGCCGCAGCGGGGTTCCCGCCATGCTCATCGACGCCGCCGTACCACGCATTGAAGCCGAGGCCAATCACCTGCTGGGCCGAATGACGGATAATCGGCTGGCTCTGAAACTGGAAACGCAGCGAGACCGACGGGACGGAAGGGTGGCCGAGACGCTGGACATCCTGATCAGCGACGAACTTGGCGCGCGCAGTTACGACCTGTTCAGCGGCGGCGAAGCCTTCCGCATCAACCTTGCCCTGCGCATCGCGTTGTCCAAAGTCCTGGCGCAACGCACGGGACTACCGCTACCCACGCTCTTCATCGACGAAGGATTCGGCACCCAGGACGCCGCCGGCCGGGAGCGCATCGTTGACGCCATCGCCTCCATACAGGACGACTTCGAGAAAATCATCGTAATCACGCACCTAGAGGAACTCAAAGACCTTTTCCCGGTGCGCATCGAAGTAATGAAAACCGCCGCCGGCTCCCAATTCTGGCTCAGCTGACCTGGATTCCGGCCCCGTATCAAGTACGGGGTGATGTTCTTTCGCCGGAATGACGAAAATGTAGATGCAAAGGAGACCGTTATGTTAACCGAAGCCCAACGCCAGTTTCTTTCCGAAAACCACAACGCCGCTGTAACCACCTTCCGCAGGAACGGCGCGGCCCAAATGAGCATAGTCACCTGCGGTCTGTACGGCGACGGCGTGGCCTTCACTACCACTGTCCACCGCGCCAAGTTGCGGAACCTGCGCCGGGATCCCAGATGCACCATCATGGTCGGGACGGAAAATTGGCGCGACTTCCTGGTGCTGGAAGGAGAGGCCCGATTGGTAGGCGTGGACAACTCGTCGGTGGACGAATACCGTGAAACGCTGCGAGACGTATTTCGTACCGCCGCGGGGCAGGAGCATCCCAACTGGCCCGAGTACGACCAAGCCATGGTGGATGACCGGCGTTATGCTGTCATCGTCGCGCCGTCCAATGTTTACGGGCGCACCGGCTGACCGTCGGATACGGCACCCACCGGTTTAGTAGGGGCGAGGCATGCCTCGCCCCTACGGAGGTCATTCCTTCAGCGCCGGAATCACCTCTTTGCCGAACAGCTCAATGGAGCGCATGGTGTCCTGGTGAGATAGCTGGCCGCCCTGGGCTTCCAGCAACAAGGAACCCACGCCCAGCTCGTCGCGAATGTGACGCAGCTTCTCGATAACCGTGTCCGGACTGCCAACCACCAGATGGTAGCGGTTCTGCAACTCCTCATAGGACATTTCGTGCAGGGGCGTGGGACGGCGGGCCGCCACCGCCGCCGCGCCGGCCCGAGAGGTGTATCCCGGCGGCGACCAATATTCGCGGGGGCCACGCAGGGGATAGTTCATGCGCCACAGGAAGGCCTTGCCCGATTCCTGGGCCTTCTCGTCGGTGTCGTTGACGTGGGCGCAGATCATGAAGGCGAACTTTTCCGGCCCTGGTTCCCAGCCGTCGGCCGCGGCGTATTCCCGGTAGCGGGCGAAGAGGTTTTTCGCGACTTCCAGAGGCGTCAGGAAGGCCGCGTAGGTGTAGCGGTGGCGCGCCGTCCACTGCACCGTCTCCGGGCTGCCGGTGCCGGGCACCCACACGGGCGGGTGCGGCTTCTGGACGGGCAGCATCCAGGGGTTCACGGCCCGGTAGTGGTAGTGGTTGCCCTCCCACCGGAATGGGCCCGGTGTCGTCCACGTTTTCACCACAAGGTCGTGGCATTCCTCGAATCGCTCGCGATTGTGGATTGGGTTGGTGTTGTTGGCCCAGGACTCGATGCCGATGCCGCGCACGAACCCTGAGATGATGCGCCCGCCGGAGATCACGTCCAGCAGGGCGATTTCCTCGGCCAGACGCACCGGGTTATCCGACGTGGGCAGCATATTGCCCAGCATCAGGATTTTCGCCCGGTTGGTGATGCGCGCCAGGATGCCACCCGTTATGTTCACCTCAACGTCCATGCACGACGGCGTGTTGTGGTGCTCGTTGATCATCAGGCCGTCGAAGCCCATCTCCTCGGCGTACTGGTACTCGTCCAGGTAGCGGTTCATCAGGCCGCTGGCCGTGTTCGGATCAAAGTAGGTGTTGGGGAAGGTCAACCGCATGGACGGAAACTTTTCGGCTTCCGACTCCGGGAACTCGGCGTAGGGCATTTCGGTGAAATAGAAAACGTCCATTGGGTTGCCTCCGATGTGGCGTGCTTTTTGCCAAGTCTGCGGTTACCAGTCCAGGATGTCCCGTACCGGACATTGGAATTCAGGCAGCACCGGGCCGCCGTCCAGGGTGTCGTCCTCCGTGTAGATAATTGCCGGCCCTTCCAACGGGTGCGCCGCGACGGTGCGGGCGACGGGATAAACCGCCCAGACCAAGGGAACGCCGAAACTGTGCCACATCGCCACCCGCTCGGCCACGTAAGCCGGGCTGTCGCCGGGCGAGACTATCTCAACCACCAAGTCAGGAACAACCTCATAGAAGCCACGAACTTTCACGTCCAGCGGCAGTTTTTCTGCGGAGATGAAGGCCACGTCCGGCTCCCTAACTGTATCCGGGTCCCGCTGCAACAGAACGCCGGCATCGGAACCGGCCACTCTGCCTAACCTGCCAGGACGCACGTGAGCGCCCAATACTGAACCTATCAGGACGACGATTTCGCCATGTTCTCCACCTGCTGACACGGTTTCGCGTACTACCCCCTTTACCAGTTCACCCTTGATGACGCGCTGCTGGCACAGGCGGAGGAACTCGTCTGCGGTCAGCAGCTTCTCGCCAATGGACGCGGTGGTCATTGTTCACCTCCACTGCTGCGAGTTGGCGACCGCCGGCCTACAAAAAGGCCAGCGCCGTCTGCGTGAAATCGTCCGGCTTTTCGATCTGCGGCGAGTGTCCGCAGTTGGGGATGACGGTGACCCGGGAGCCGGCGATGGCCTGCTGGTAGAGGTCGGCGCATTCCACGGGCACCAGGTTGTCGTTCTCGCCCCAGACGATGTGTGTCGGGACACTGACGCGACCTAACTTGGCCGGCAGGCGCGGGTTGTGCATGTAAGGCCGCCAGGTGAGGCGGATGGCCATTTCGCGGTCACCTTCGGCCTGCTCAGCTTGTTCGGGCGTAGGGTCGGTCCCAAACAGTTCGTCCCATTCCGGCACCTGGCTGGGATCGTGATACACCAGATCACGGATCTGCTGGGGGTTGATGATGAAGATGTCGGTGATCTCGCCCTCATTGGGCTTGATGCCGGCGGCGCCCACCAGCATGACCTTGCTGAAGGCGTGCCCCGTCATGGACAACATCTCCGCCGCTAGCCAGCCACCCATGGAGAACCCGATGGCGCGCACGTTTTCCAACCCTTCCTGCTCCTGGTACCAGGTGTAGAAACAGGCGAGGTCCTGCATGGATTCCACCCACCCCGGTCGGTCGCTCTTGCCGTAACCGGGATGAGAGGGGAGATAGACAGTGAACCGTTCGGCCAGCGCGTGGGCGTAGCGGCGCGGGCCGGCGTTCCCTCCGGCGCCGTGCAGCACCAGCAGCGGGTCGCCGGAGCCGCCCTTGTACACCTGCAAGTTTGCGCCGGCCACGGAAATCGTTTCCTCGGTGAAGTTTGCCATTGGAGATATGCTCCTTGTATTGTCAGCTAATGGCATTATGGTAGGGGCGAATAATTATTCGCCCCTACGCCGCCGGTTAGAGGGAGGTCAACCCGGGCATCACGCCTTCCTTTTGGAAGGGGTCGGTCAATTCCAGCTCTTCGCCGATTTCGCGGAGGGCCGGCAGCACTTCCTGGCCCATCAGTTCGAGGCAGCGCATGGTGTCCTCATGGCTGATGGAGCCGTCGTTGGTCCACACCGCCAGGATGCCGGGACGCATATAACTGAGCACCTCGCGCAGTTGGCTGACGACAGTATCGGGACTGCCGATAATCCACCGCTTCGAGTCCAGAATCTCGTCGTAGTGCGCTGCGTCCAGGCCGCCCACCCGGAACGGGTCGCTGCGGATCTGCTCGCGCAGGCGCAGGAACCGGGGGTCGTTGCTGCGGCTGCCGTAGCCCACCGGCGAAGCGTAGTCCCGGGGCAGCGGGATGCGTCCCACGCCGATGTTGCCCACCATGTAGCCCTTGCCCACGTCGTAAGCTTTCTCGTCGGTATCTTGAACGTGGATGCGCACCAGGTAGCCGAAGTTCTCAGGACCGGGTTCGTAGCCGTGCTCACGGGCCGCCTCAGTGTAGATGGACTTCATATCCTGGGTGCCTTGGGGGTCGGTTTCCAGGAAGATGTACGGATAGTTGCGCTCGGCGCACCACACCAAAGTCTCCGGGCTGCCCGTGCCGGGTATCCAGATCGGCGGATGGGGCTTCTGCATCGGCACCTGGAAGGGGTTGACCACGCGGAAGTGGTAGTGATTGCCTTCCCAGCGGAAGGGGCCGGGCGTGGTCCAGGTCTTGACCACCAGGTCGTGGGCCTCCTCAAACCGTTCCCGGTTGAACAGTGGGTTGGTGTTGGTCGCCAGACTCTCCACACCCGTGCCACGCACAAACCCGGATACCAACCGGCCGCCGGAGATCATGTCGATTTCGGCAAGTTCTTCGGCCAAGCGGATAGGGTTATCAAAGATCGGCAGCGGGTTGCCAAGGAGCACGATCTTCGTGTTATTGGTGTTGCGCGCCAGGATGGCGGCTTCCAGGTTCATCGTAGCGCCCAGACAGGTGGGCGTGTTGTGATGCTCGTTGAGCATCAGGCCGTCGAACCCCATTTCCTCCGAGTACTCGTACTCGTCGAGGTACATATTGTAGAGGTAATGGCCTTCCTGGGGGTTGAAGTTGGAATTGGAGAAGGTCAAACGCACCGCCTCGTTGGGTGAGTTGCGCACGTCCTCCTCGGTGTAGTTCACGTAAGCCCGTTCGGTAAAACGCATCAGGAACATGGGATGGCCTCCTTGGTGGGGTCAGCCTGGGCGACAGTGGTTTTGGTTGGCGCCATGATACACCGCAGGCCAACGCTTTGCCGGCCGTTGCGGGACGATTTAATCGGGCCAGTTGGCCGGCTTGTAAATGCCGTGTTTGTCAAACAGATGCTCTAACTCCACCAGCAGCCTACCGGCCTGTTCCTGGTCAAGTACTCGATTTACTATCATGCGAATGTTCTCGGCAAGCAACCAATTGAGTTCCACATCATCTGATGGGAAGAAATCAGCGGACGGATAAATCACGCCGTCGTATTCCACTAGTCCAGATTGATGAGGATCCTGATTGTTCGGTGCGGTCATTGATATTCCTCCTTCCCCAACTCGGTCAGCAAATGTGTGGAGGCAGCAAAGCAACCCCATGCATCACACCCGGTCCCCACCGGGCTAAAGGTCCTCGGCAAAATAGTTTTCATCCAGTTTTTTGATTTCGTAAGTATATTCGATCACGACGCCAACGCCGTGCCGAATCATTAGGTGGGCCATTTCGTTGCCGTCAACCAAGCGAATGGACTCACTTCGTCTGGAAACATTCTCAGCAGTTTGGCGTGCCGTTTCACTGAAGCGGCCCGTAGTAATGAACACCCCTTTGGTGGCTCCACGAGCAATTAGACTCCCGGCGAAATTGCGGATCTCAGGTTCACCGACCGAACCATTGGGGTAGTGTTTGGCTTGTACATAAACCTTTTCCAAGCCAAGAGCATCCTGATTGATGATGCCATCAATTCCCCCATCGCCGCTTCGCCCCACTGTCTCACCTTGTCCGTAGCCCATCCTGACCAATAGCCGAACCACTAATCGCTCAAAGCGGTCTGGCGGTATCATGGTAATGCTGTCAAGGATTTCCTGCGACAAATTGCGCTGCAACTCGTCGTAGCTCCTACTAATTTGTTCGGTAGGGGTAATGCTTTCGTCCGTACCTTCCAGCGAACTGATTTCGCCGGAAGGGGGTTCAACCTCTGATTGCCCGGTTCGAGCATCTATTAAATTCTGGAGCTGACCGCCCTTAATCTCTCCGGCATGACCTGCCAAAAATTGACGGCCAGCGTCAAGAATCTCGAAATGCGCCCTGATTGGAGAGTGCAGTAATCCAGCACGCCTCAGGTAAGAAACGGCCCAGTACACTCGATTGTCAAATCTGGTTTGTGTGCGAGACGGCACCAGTTCAGATAGATCATCATCCGTCAATCCCAATCGAGCGACCAACTCCCCTTTAATCTCTCCGAGGCTCATTCGGTGGTGGGTCATCGATGCCATCTCAAGGATTGGCCGATGCAGTTCGTTTTGTGTCGGTACAGCCACGTTTATACCTCCACTTTCCTCTTGAAATGCGGCATCACCTCCGCTGCGAACCGGCCCATCTGGTCCTTGAACTGCTGTGTCGTCGCGCCCATGGGAAAGGCAATCATTATTTGTTCCAGGCCAGGGTACTTGTGCTGTAGCTCTTGCAGGTAGGCTACGGTGTCCTCCGGGCTGCCGGCGAACCAGGCCCGGTTGTCGATTACGTCCTGGAAGTTGGTGCCGGCGGCGATGTGGCGGGCCACGCCGCCGGGGCCGGTGGCCGCGATCTGCGTGTCGTCGTAGCGCAGCATTCCCAAGGGGGCGGCGAATTTGACGTGCTCCTCGAACAGGGGCTGAAGCTGGCGGCGAGCGCCGGCGGTACTGTCGTCCACCATTGCCCACAGTCCGATGCACAGGCCCTCGCCCAGCGCCAGATCGCGGCCGGCGCGCTGGTTGGCCGCCTGGTAGCGATGCACCCACTCGTCAACGTACTGCTGTCCGGTGCCGAGGATGACGCCCTTGATGCCCCACTTGGCCATGAAGTCCAGAGCCCGGTCAGACGCGCTGACGATGGGCTGCCAGACGTCAACAGGTTGGGTCTTGGGCCTGGGCACCAAAGTCACCTCTTTGAGGTCATAACCACGATAGGGGATATCCGGCGGAATGGTGTAGTGCTTGCCCTGATGGGAGAAGGCATCGCTGTTGAATGCCTTCATCACGATCTCAAACTGCTCTTCAAAAAGCTCGCGGTTGGCGTCCCCGTCGATCATGGGCGCGCCAAAGGATTCAACCTCTCGGGTGTGGTAGCCGCGACCGATGCCGAAAACCACGCGACCCTCGGTGAGGATGTCCACCATGGCGAAATCCTCGGCCAGCCGGATGGGATGCCACATGGGGAGGATGTTAAACCCGCAGCCAAACTTGATCCGCTTGGTGTGCTGGGCCAGGTACTGGCTCATTATCAGCAGGTTGGGGATGCACTCGTAGCCCTCCCGCTGGAAGTGGTGTTCCGCCATCCACAGGATGTCGAAACCCAAATCATCCAGGAAGATGGCGGCTTGGCGGGCGATGTCCATGGCCATGGACAGGCGGTCGTTGTCATACCAGCGGTCGTTGGCGGGAATGCCCTCAAACCCTATGCCGTCGCCCTCGAGGACATGGCCGGCGTAGAGGACGGAGAAGTCTTTGATCATTGGTAATTCCTCCCGATTCAATGCGTCGCCACCAGCCGTTATTGCGCGTTGTGAGCTGGCGGTTCCTGACCCGTCAACTGCGCTTCCAATTGCCGGATGCGCTCCTGGGCCTGTTGTAGTTCTGCCACCGCTTCGTCTCGCTCTACTACCGCCTGTTCCTGTCCTGCCACCGCTTCATCCCGCTCTGCTACCGCTTCGTCCCGCTCCTCTTCAACCAGGGATATGTCGCAGAGGTAGCGGCCAGTTTTGCGGTCGTAGAAACGCAGCTTTGATTCATCGTCAACGTCCCAGTCCCAGGATGGGTTCCAGCACAGGCACAAGTCCAGCACGGCGCTGTAGCCCCATATCGTCCCGTCGGCTTCCGTGTGCAGGTCGATGGGATGGTAGATGCCGTCAACCAGCACGTCGCCGGCTAGGGGATAGCCGTACCAGTCGCCGCCGGTGGGGTCCACCCGCCAGTATTCGATGATACCGACGGTTGCGTACAGGCCCGGCTTCTCCGCCGTGTCCCGCTCGTTGGTAGTCTCGGAGGCAACCTCCAGGGCGAAGTCCGGCGGCTTGCCCACTTCCCAGATTACGTAGCCGTTGCGCCGGCGAATTGCATCCGTATCCACGCCGAAGGCCACGTACAGGTCCGGCCGGAAGTGATAGTTCATGCTGTACTGGTTGTAAAAGATGAAGCCGTCGGTGCGTACAAACACGTCGGGCCGGCCGGAGAAGTGCCGAGCTGCGAAGTAACCGCTCTTGTCGATGACCGGGGTTTGCAGCATATCGCCTCGTTTCTCCGGGTCAGGGCAAACGTAGTCGTCGGGCAGGACGATGGGGGTGAGTTTGCGGAAAGCGGCTTGAGGGGGCGCAGTTTGCGTTGTCATGGTGCTAAACCTCAATCGGTGGAGGCAGCGAGGCTAGGGCAGTGAATGACGCTGAGAAGCCGTTGCGCTACCATCGCTATGCTATCACCGCTTGCAAGCCTTGTTGTACCCGCAAGGGAGTTTCTAATGTGGCAAATGATAGCCGGACCAGGGTTGCGTAGTACCGAGTGCCGGCACTCCATCCAGCCGGGCCGGCTGTGCCTGTCCGAACTACCGGAGGAAACGCCGGCCGGCGTCAGCCGTGGCGATTTCAAAAACTACTGCATCGGATGTCCGCAATGCTGGGCGCAGGGCAAGCACGCCTACTATGTCCGGCATCTGGACTCGGGACGGAATATCGGTAAGACGCCTCGCAGTTTGCCCTGTGCCCGCTGCGGGCGGCGGATCGGCGCCGGGGAGAAGGCCGGCGTGGACGTGTATTACGAGTGGCCGGAAGGCACGGAAAGCGGTCTGACCGGCAGTCGCTTGTCCTCGGTTGTTAGCACTGCCACTGCTGCCGCCGGCGTTGATACGCTGATCCGCGGCGTACCCGACGGTTCTTTTGCCAATCTCAGTGATTCTCTGCAAAGCAAATTCGTCTCGGCCGGTTTGGGCGGAGTGCGCGGCACGCGCTCAACCGCAGAAGCGTCAAATTTCTACCATGATTACGTTCCTTATCCAGTGCGCAACTTGGGCGAAGACGCGGTACGTCAGTTCTTGGATGGCAAGGATGCCAGTCATATCCAGTCTGTTCACAACGCGCCTCACTTGGCCACCAGTAACCACAATATCATTCCGGAAAGTGCAAGCCTGAACCGTGCCCGCGGCGCCGAAAACATGACCGGCGTCGAGCGGTTTGAGGCCCATACCACCAACGCCTTTGACGCCACCCAGATCGTATTCCGCGATTGCATACAGGCTGCGGGCATGGCCGCGCTGTATGCCGCCTTGCTGGAGGCCCCGGTCGCCGCCGTCGAAAACTTTATCCATTACCAGAAAGGACGCAAAACTGGCGAACAGGCAGTTATCGACGCTGCCAAATCCATCGCGCTACGGGCTGGCACGGCGGCAGTGGTTGGCTTTACTGTGACCGGAGCGGTGGCATTACTGGGAGCCGGGCCGCTGTTGGTTACTGTAGCACCCATCCTGATTCCGGTAGGTTTGGCTCTGTACGGGACCGGTGCTCTCAAACGAATCATGAACGCACTGGCTGAGGGCCTACCTTTGCATCAAGTAGGCACTTACTTTTGCAGCCCGCGTTGCCACATCAAGTTTGCCTACGAAACCGGCCACTCGGCACTGCTGCGGTGGGAAGCCAATCATGCAGTTGCCATGACTCGGTAACATATCCCCATGGAGGAACGACCATGGCTGAGTATCCATTCACGCTGAAAGGTACACAGCGCAATTACAATGCTAACGGAAGACGTGACGGTGGAGCCTACAAATCCTCGGAATTCGAGTTGAAACCTGGGCTGGTCATTGCCGAAATCGAGCATCACGGAAAGGGAGAATACCAACTACGTTTCGTTCCTACCGAAGGTTGGAGTGAGGGAGAAGCCACAGCAGCCTCAATCGGTGGGGCAATGGCAGCCGGAGCTGCAACGGGCGCGGCGATTGGTAGCATTGTGCCTGTTGCCGGGACACTCCTCGGCGGATTGATAGGTGGTGCAGCCGGGTGGTTCGCGGGAGACGCTATTGGCGATGCACTCGCGCCACGCATCTGGACACCCGTTGACTGCGAAGGGGAGATCAGTCAAGCATGGGCAATTGCACGGGTCAGTGCTAATGAGGACGACGAAGATTGCCTCCTGCCCGGGAAATACCGCTTGGAAGTAAAGAGCAAATCCAAGTGGAGTTGCCGTTTCATCCAACCTTCATTAGGACAAGGAACGGAATCACTGCTGGGCGAAGATGACGAGGATGAAGACGAGCTGATAGAACCGACGCTACTGCTTACCGGACCATTCAAACCCGTACGGCGCCCGTTAATTGCCAGCGTCCAACATAATGGCGGCGGTATGTTTGATGCTGAAGCCTTCAGCGTGGATGGCACGCACTACTGCGCACTGTATCAGCGAGAAGGGCAGTTCTACATCGACGACCACATGACCGAAATCGTCCCCGGCAAGGAGTACATTTTGTACATCGCTGCTGATGGCGAGTGGGGACTGAGTTTCAGGGAAGGCTACTAGCACATCAAGTGGCAAGGTAGCCTCACATAATTGACATCAGTCTTTGGATGATATCCGACACCGCTTTGGTAATATCATCTGAGTGAGCGGCCCCTTCTCTTACTCCGATGGTTATGAGAATTTTGTCAATCCCGTATCGTTGGATCACTGGCTTCCAGCCACCGGAATTGCGGATTTTCTGGGCCAACTCTTGGACCGTGGGTTTCACCGCACGAATTGGGGGTTTTGGCAGTGCGTCTTCCATCAACACGACGAGATTGTGGTCCAAGAATGCCGCCACATATGCTTCCACATCATCGTTAGGATACTCGGAAGTGAACCGCTCGTGAGATAGCGGTGCCCGTTCGGTTGCTATCGCAGTGAAGATTTCTCCAATCAGGTCTAAATTCAACGACGAACTCGTCTGCGCGGTCATAATTGGCGCCTCCTTGGGGATATCTAGACAGCCTTGAATGACGATAGCGCTGTCAAGAGCAGCCCACACGAAAATGACAGCCGCTCCTCTTTATGCTACCATCGTTACGCTACTATCGCCGGCAAACGTTGTCATTCCGTTCCCGATTTGCCGGCTTTCGCCGGCCGCCTCATTCGCGATTGCGCGCCATCAATCCGGCGCCGGCCCGGAGGATTCCTGTCTTTATGCCCAAAGTATTAATTACCGACAACGTGGCATCCGAGGGCATTGACCTGCTCAAGAAGCGCGTGCCCGTTGACATCAAGCGGGGACTTTCCCCCGACGAACTCATCGCCACCATTCCCGATTATGACGCCCTGGTGGTGCGCAGCGAAACCAAGGTGACGGAACCGGTCATCGTTGCCGGAAACAATCTCAAAGTCGTTGCCCGCGCCGGCATCGGCGTGGACAACATAGATCTGGACGCCGCCACCCGCGCAGGGGTAGCGGTGGTCAACGCGCCCATCGGCAACACCGTCGCCGCCGCCGAGCACACCATGGCGCTGATGCTGGCGTTGGCCCGCAACGTGCCACAAGCCTACGCATCCATGAAGAAGGGCCAATGGCAACGCTCCGCGTTCATGGGCATTGAAGTCCGCAACAAGACGCTGGGCATTATTGGTTTGGGCCGCGTGGGTTCCGAAGTGGCCCGCCGGGCCGCCAGTTTCGGGATGCGGTTGATCGCATTCGATCCCTTTGTGGCTCCCGATTTCGCGGCGCGATTAGGCGTTGCCGTGATGTCCCTGGATGAGCTGCTGCCTCAGGCCGATTTCGTCACATTGCACACCCCGCTGACGCCGGGGACAACTAAGCTGATCTCCGCGCCGCAGCTGGCGAAGATGAAACCCGGCGCCCGTCTGATCAACGTCGCTCGCGGAGAGCTGGTTGACGAAGATGCGGTGCTTGACGCCCTGGAAAATGAGCACCTCGGCGGCGCAGCCCTGGACGTGTTCACCAACGAGCCGCCCGGTGACCTGCCGTTGCTGAAGCATCCGCGACTTGTCGCCACGCCGCACTTGGGGGCGTCCACGGAAGAAGCCCAGCGGGAGGTAGCCATCGAAGCCGCCGAGCAGGTGTTGGCAGTGCTGGACGGCCAACCGGCCCGCAACACCGTCAACGCTCCTTTCGTGCCGCCCGAAGTCCACGCAATCCTCGCGCCTTACGTGCCGGTGGCGTCGATGGTGGGCAAACTGCTCACCAGTATGGCCCTGGGCCAGTTCGTCGGCATCACGCTGCGCTACCAGGGCGAAATTGCCAACCACAACACCGCCATACTCAAGGCCGCCGCCCTGGTGGGCTTGCTGGGGCCGGTGAGCGGCGAGGCGGTCAATATCATCAACGCGCCGGTGCTGGCCCAGCAACGCGGCCTGCAAATCACCGAGCAGACCTCCTCCGACAGCCGCGAATATGCCAGCCTGATTACCGCCACGCTGCACACCCAGGTAAGGGGTTCCGGCGGCGACGACATCACCATCGCCGGCACATCAATGCGCGACGAGCCCCACCTGGTGCGTGTCAACGACTACTGGATGGACGTTGCGCCGTCCGCGCCCTACCTGCTATTCGTGGACAATCAGGACCAGCCTGGCATCATCGGCGCGGTGGGCACCACGGCCGGCCGCCACAACATCAACATCAGCTTTATGGAGGTAGGTCGCATCGCGCCCCGCGGCCAGGCGATGATGGTGGTAGGCTCCGACGACCCTATCCCTGACGACGTCCTGGCCGAAATCAAGGCTCTACCGCAGGTTGACAACGCCCGGGTGGTGGCGATGTAGGAGGTCGGCATTATGAGCGCAGCGCAGCCGCGATTTACCCCCGAACAGGTCACCGCCGCCATCAGGGCCGCTTACTCCCCGCGTTGGGATACCTCGTTGGCTTCAAGTGATGCGATGGATAAAGCGGCGACCTATCGCGACAGCCTGACTCATTACCGCCGGCACGTTCAACGCAGCTTGGCGGAGAGTGATTACCTTCAGGTCGCCGAAAAATCCTGGGGCGCGTTCACGCAATCCGTCAAAGCCATTGGCGCTGACCACCGGATACAGCTTTCCAGCCACATCGGGATAATGCGCGTGGCCGGCGAGTTGGCAAAGTTGATTGCCCAGACAGCCCCGGAAGACGGCGCCAGGGTAAGCGATGCCTCGGTTATGGCCCATAGTCTTCATTTGCATTTTTACGAAAATGAACTGCCGGATGATCGGGTCATCCAGTCAGCTACTGCAGTGAGCGAGGCTATCGATCTGTTGCAGGACTGGTTCCCGCTGCCGCAGGACATCGGCACGGCTGAAGCATTTTAACCGCAAGGCGCAATATATTTTTCGAAACCGCCACCATCCGTTGCAAGGAGGAACGCAATGCCAATTATCAGACTTTACACCGGCGACGACGGACAATCCCACATTGAAGAGTTGGACCTGGAATCTCATCCCGAGTTGGCGTCCTTGCAGTCCAGCACGGGAATCGTTTTTCGCCGGGTTGAACCAGGCTACTTCAGCGACTGGCACTGCGCTCCGCGACGGCAGTTTGTGATCACGCTGGAGGGAGAGGTCGAAATCGGGTTGGGCGACGGCACCGTGCATCGTTTCGGCCCGGGACATGCCACGCTGGCCGAAGACCTGACCGGCCAGGGACACACCACGCGGGCCGTGGGCGACCGGCCCCGGCTGACCGCCACCGTCCCATTGGACGGCTAGCTCGCAACGGAGCACGACGGGCGTCGCCTGAACTCGTGGCGACGCCCGTTCTTTCTACCAAACTCATGGCAACCGACGCCAAAATTTACCCGCCCCGGCCGGTCGTTGACCGCGCCGCCTTGCCTCCCGGCCCCAGGGAGCTGCCCATCATCGGTCAGACCCTCCGCTACGTCAGGGACCCGCTGCGCTTTATGCAGGAGTCCGCCGCCTATGGCGACCTGGTTACCATGTCGGTAAAGCCGGCCCTGCTCTACCTGGTCAATCACCCCGACCTGGTTCGGGACATCATGGTAACCCACCATCAACGGGTAGGACGCGGCCCCAACGCCGCAGTGGTCAAGTACGTGATGGGAGACGGCATCGTAACCGCCAACGACGCCGACCACCTCCAACAGCGCCGGCTGCTGCAGCCACAGTTCCACCGCAGCCGGATTGAAAGCTACGGGGAGACGATGCGGCAGTATGCTGCGCACCACCAGCAGGGCTGGGCCGAGGGGCAGCGGGTGGACATGGCCGCAGAGATGGGGGCGCTGACCCTGCGCATTGTGGTCAAAACCCTGTTCGGGCTGGAACTGCCCGATGACGTACGGCGCATGGGCCGGGCCTTTGAAATCGGCAACAAATATATCGTAGCCCGCGCCAACCAACCGCCACGGCTGCGCCGACTGTCCCACCGCCTGCCTCTCCCCTACACCCTGCGGTTCAAACGGGCCAAAGCCGAGCTGGACCGGATTATCTACGACCTGATTGAACAACGCCGGCAATCGGGTTCGCAAGACGACGATCTGCTGTCCCTGCTGCTGGAAGCCAGGCTTGAGGATGATGACGGTTCCAGCCAACCGCTGACCGACCGGCAGGTGCACGACCAGACCATAACCCTTTTCGGCGCCGGCCACGAAACCACCGCCGTCTGCCTTACGTGGACTTGGTATCTGCTCGCTACCCATCCCGACATTCAGGTCCGCTTTCACCGCGAGCTGGACGAAGCGCTCGACGGACGTCCGCCAAGGCTGGCCGACCTGCCCAACCTCACGTTCACCGACCAAATCCTTGCCGAATCGCTGCGTCTGTATCCGCCCATCTGGTTCTGGTCAAGGATGGCGTTCCAACCTTTCGAGCTGGGCGGTTACGAAATCCCGGCCGGCGCGCTGCTTGCCGCGCCGCAAATCATCGTCCAGCGCGATGCCCGCTGGTTCGAGAAACCGCTGGCCTTCCGGCCCGACCGCTGGACGCCGGAGTTCCGCGAAAACCTGCCCCGCTACGCCTACTACCCTTTCGGCGGCGGCCCCCGCCAGTGTATCGGCGAGACCTTCGCCCGGACGGAAGCCAAGCTGATTCTGGCCGCGCTGGGACAACGCTGGCGGATGCGCCCCGATCCACGCCACCGGGCTGACCTGCTCCCCCTGGTTTCCCTGCGTTCCAAGGGTGGTATGCCGATGTATCTGGAACGCCGCGACTGAGGACTTGCTCAGACCCCGGGGAACCGGCCGCGTCCCGGTTCCGGTTGCCGCTGCCCGGCGCGGTTGCTACACTGGCGGCGCCACCGGAAATACCGCACCACGGGAAGGGGCTCACGCCCCGGGAGAGCATTATGATTTACGAAGTCCGCACCTACGACCTGAAGCCCGGCGCCGTTCCCCAAGCGGAGGAAGCCTTTGCCGAGGCGCTGCCCCACCGGGAGAAGTATTCGCCCATCGCCGCCTTCTGGCACACCGAGATCGGGCCGTTGAACCAGATCATCCACGTCTGGGGTTACGAAAGCGTGGAGGAGCGCAACCGCATCCGCGCCGAGGCGTCCCAGGACCCCAACTGGCCGCCCAAGATCACGCCGGGCAACATCCTCAACATGAACTCGGAGATCTGGAACCCCGCGCCCTTCATGCGGCCCATGGGCGGCGACCAGGCCCTGGGCAACATCTACGAGATGCGCGTCTATACCTACGAGAACGGCTCCATACCGGAACTGCTCCGCCGCTGGGAAGAATCCCTGCCCTACCGCGAGGAGTTCTCCCCCCTGGCCGCCGGTATGTTCACCGAGTTCGGCGACCTGAACAAGTGGATGCACGTCTGGCCCTACCAGGACCTCAACCACCGCGCCGAGGTACGCGCCGCCGCGAGCAAGATCCCGCAGTGGCCGTCAGGGGCACCAGGTCGCGTGAAACAGGAAAACAAGATCATGGTGCCGGCCAGCTTCTCGCCGATGCATTGATTATGACGCTGTAGGGGCGAATAGTTATTCGCCCCTACAGGCCCAATGTACACTGCTCGTATCCCACGCAGGAGAAGTTGATATGGTGAATCGGGACGATATTAGATTCGTAGGAGTTGACGGATGTCCTTACGGTTGGTTGGCCCTGGGCCTCAGTCAAAACGGCGGTTGTGAGACGAACGTATTTCGCACGTTCGAAGAATTGTTGGACCACTATGCTGGTGCCGAGCTTATCCTGGTGGACATGCCGATTGGACTGCCAGACGGGCCAGAAGAGCGCCGGTGCGATGTGCAGGCAAGAACGCTATTGAACCAAAACGGAGCCAGGCGCGGATCTACGGTCTTCCGTGCGCCTACTAGGACTGCGGTGGAGTACCTGGCACGGAATCCTCATTATGGAAATGTCGTCAATGCGGTTGGGCATGAACTCGCTCAAACGGTTCAGCAGGAACTTAACCGGGTTGTGCAACCTAATATAGCCCAGGACGTTGGGCAAGAGGTCAATAAGGCCGTTCGGTATGCGATTACTAAAGGTATTCAGCGGGAGATCACAGGGGTAAGTCTTTCGCTACAAACGCTTGAGATAACCCCCAAGATAGCCGAAGTCGATAATTTGTTGCCCCGCAACGAGCCGCCATATATCAGGGAAGTCCACCCCGAAATTTGCTTCCGGGCATTGAGAGGTGGGAACACCATCGTGCCGAGTAAAACCACGCAGGCAGGAAAGGAAGCTCGCATCGCGGCGCTTAATGGTGTGGGAGTGCAGGCTCAGGAGATACTTACAAATGCTTCGGCTGACTACCCTAGACGGATGGTCGCGGAGGATGACATCCTTGATGCACTCGCGGCAGCGGTAACCGCATACCGGGGGTGGCCTAACGACCAGCTTATAGCACTGCCCAATCCGCCCCAAGAAGGTGAGGAGGGCTTACCGATACAGGATCCGAACAGACCATTGCCTATGGAAATGGTGTATTGGATACCCCGAAACTGAGCACTAAAAACCCCATGCTAACCACCGACCGAGTTTCCGCCATCTTCGCCGACGCCCGGGCCATCCACGCCGACGCGTTGCGACTCCTCGAGGCCGGCGACATCCGCGACGCCGCCGAAACGGCGTGGTGCGCCACCAAGCGGGCCACCGATGCGCTTATCATAGCGCGCACGGGCGAAGCGCCTCAGTTTTCCTCGGATACCCCTCGAGGTCTGCTCAGACTGGCTGAAGCCGACGGCGCGGTCAATCCTTTGATCGGACGCTACTACTCAAGACAGGGACACCTGCATGGTGAATGCTTCTACCATGGCATCTGCGAACCCGTTGATGAAGTAGAACGCCGCATCCGCCAGACCGCCGACTACATCACCGACGCCGCGCGGTTGGCCGGCTATTCGGACGTCGCCTGAAGGAAGGGGTGAAGCCCAAATGGTAGCCACCGACCGCGTATCCGCCATCTTCTCCGATGCCCGCAGCGTTCACGCCGACGCGCTGCGTATTCTCGCGGCCGGCGACGTCCGCGACGCCGCCGAAAAAGCATGGTGCGCTACCAAGCGCGCCACCGACGCACTGATCCTGGCGCGAACGGGAACTGAGCCGGAAATATCCTCCGATACCGCCAGAGGGCTGGTGAGGCTGGCCACGGAAGCCCAGGTATTCCGCGCCCTACGCAGACGCTATCACTCCAGGCAGAGCACACTGCATGGCGATTGCTTCTATCTAGGGCTCTGCGAGCCATTCGACGAAGTGGAGCGGCGCATCCGCCGGACGGCCGACTACATCAGCGATGCCGAGCGGCTGGCCGGCTATTCCGACGTCGCCTGATTACAGAGGAGATACGACCATGAAACTGCTAACCTACGACAACGGCAACGGCCCCCGTTGCGGCGTCCTGCAAGACGACGCCGTGGTGGACGTGGCGGCCCTCATCGGCTCCGACCGGCCGCTGGCCGACGTCCGCGCCCTGCTGGACTCCGGCGACGGGGCCATCGACCGGGTGGGCGACGCTTTGGCCGGCAACGTGGCGGCCCCGACGGTCGCCCTAGCCGACGTCCGTCTCCGCGCTCCCGTGCTCCAGCCGCCCACGGTGCGCGACTACATCGTCTATGAGGAACACGCCACCTCGCAGGGCACGCGGCAGATCGACCCGGTGTGGTATCGGATGCCGGTGTTCTACTTCTCCAACCCGCTGGTCATCTACGGGCCGGACGAGGACGTACCCTATCCGGCGGCGTCCGAGCAGTTGGACTACGAGTTGGAGCTCGGCTGCATTATCGGTCGGGCCGGAACCAACGTGCCCGCGTCAGAGGCGTTGCAGTACGTGGCCGGGTTCTGCATCTTCAACGACTGGAGCGCCCGCGACTTACAGTTCGACGAGATGACCTTCGGCCTGGGACCGGCGAAGGGTAAGGACTCGGCGTCGTCCATCGGCCCCTGGGTAGTTACCACCGACGAGATGATGCCGCACATCAGGGACGGCCGGCTGGACCTGAAATGCCACGTGCGGGTCAACGGCGACGACTGGCTGCGCGACGGCGAGGCGGTCAACGCCTGGTACAGCTGGGGCGAGATTATCGAACGGGCGGCCAAGGACAGCCGCATCGCGCCCGGCGATGTCATCGGCAGCGGCACCGTGGGCGGCGGCTCCGTGCGGGAATCCATCCGCAAGGGCTACGAGACCTCTCGTTGGCTGGAGCCGGGCGATACCGTGGAACTGGAGGTGGAGAACATCGGTGTCCTCCGCAACACCCTGGCCCCCAAGGTTGGCGTTGATTCCAACTACGCCTACCTTCCCAACAATCCCACTGCCACGCCGGAGCGCGGGTCGGCGCGGGACTACCGGTACGAAAGGACGCGGTAAGCAATCCCAATAACGGAAAACCACGTAGGGGCGAATAATCATTCGCCCCTACACCTTTCCAAACCCTCGGTTAATCCGGCGGCGCGCCCCAACGGTCGTAGGAACAGACCTCGTTCAGGGGCAAGCGGGTTACCGGCCCGAAGTTGCCGCGCGGGTACCCGAAGGGCATGCAGTACACCACCTGGGCGTCGTCCGGTATGCCGAAGAGGGCATGGACCCGCTCTTCCACCACCGGGTGCAACGTGGCGATGGTGCCGCCGATGCCAAAAGCCCGCGCGGCCAGCAGCATATTCTGGGCCGCCGGAATGACCGAACCGGCGGCCTGGGGTCCTTTGGCCGTGGCGCAGACCAGCACCATAACGGGTGCGTCGCCGATTTCGTTGGCGAGACGCATGGCAGAGCGCATGGAGTTCCGTCCCGGCGGTATGTCCTCCGGGCCCATGATGCCGGCGTCGGCGCGTTTAGCCCACCATGCCTCGTGATAAAGGTCGCCCAGCTGGCGGCGCATTTCCTCGTCCTGCACGACGATGAAATGCCACTGCTGGTTGTTGCCGCCGTTGGGCGCGCGGATGGCGGCCTGCATGATGTCCTGCATCACGTCGGCGGGAATGGGTTCCGTTCTGAAGCGGCGAATCGCCCGTTGGGTGAACATGGCTTCGCCGAGGGGGATGACGTTGAGACGGTCGGCGGTGGTCACGTTGTTGCCTCCAAGTTTGAGTGGTGCCCGGATGTTACCATAAGGAAGTTCCGTCGCTTGCTATAATATGCCATCCATTCCGTACCCATACCGTCATTCCCGCGAAAGCGGGAATCCAGATCTCCCTCTGATGCAAGGGCCTCCTGGATTCCGGCTTTCGCCAGAATGACGGGGTAATTCCTACCCGGAGGACGCCTTGAGTCAGCAGAACATCACCGACGCGGAACAGGCCTACCGCAACCTGGGCGTCACTCCCATCATCAACGCCAGCGGCTCCGTCACGCGCCTGGGCGGATCCCGGACGCGGCCCGAAGTGCTGGAGCAGATGGCGGGCACCGCCCGGGTCATGGTCAACATCGACGAACTGAACCGCAAGGCCGGCGCGGAGATCGCCCGATTGGTCGGCAGCGAGGCGGCGATGGTCAGCAGCGGGGCCGCCGGCGGACTGCTGCTCCAGGCGGCAGCCTGCATCGCCGGCAACGACCCGGTGAAGATGCATCGTCTGCCCGACACCGAGGGGATGAAGAACGAAATCATCATGCAGACTACACACCGGTTTCCCTACGACCATGCCTACCGGGCCGCCGGCGCGAAGATCGTCGAGATAGGCAACTACCTGTTCAACCATCCCTGGGAACTGGAGGGCGCGATCAACGAGCGCACCGCCGCGGTCGCCTACCTGTGCGCTCCCTTCACCAGCAAGCGGGTGATGCCCCTGGCCCAGGTCTGCGAGATCGCCCACGCCCACGATGTCCCGGTGATTGTGGACGCAGCGTCCATGCTGCCGCCCCGGGCCAACCTGCACCGTTACCTGCGGGACGGCGCCGACATGGTGATATTCAGCGGGGGCAAGGGCGTGCGCGGGCCGCAAGGCACGGGCATCCTGTGCGGACGGGCCGATCTCATCGACGCGGCTTTGGCCAACGCCAGCCCGGCCCAGTTCATCGGTCGCTCGGCGAAAGTCGCCAAGGAGGAAATCGTCGGCTTGGTCACCGCCCTGTCCATGTTCGTGGAGGAAGACGAAGCGGCGGAAATGGCATGGTATCGCAGCATAGCGCAGCGGGTGGTGGACAGCCTGATCGAGGTGCCCAACCTGAACATCACCCTGGAGCACGACGGGATCGACTACCTGATCCCCAACGCGGTGCTGCGCCTGGGCGGCGACTGGCCGGGCCCATCAGCCGCCCAGGTTGCCGCCGCGTTGCAACAGGGCGACCCGCCCATCTATCTCCAGCAACTCCGCGCCCCAGACGAGCTGATGGTTGACCCCCTCAACGTGACTGAGGACGAAATTGACATCATCATCCGCCGGCTGCGGGAGGCGTTAACCGACGCCTGATGGAGAAAAATGTAGGGGCGAATAATTATTCGCCCCTACCACACGCGAGAGTTTCGTTCCTCACGACACGGCCACTTCCTGGAAGTGGGGCATGACCTCGGTGGCGAATAGCTCGATGGAGCGCATCACCTTGTGGTGGGGCAGACCGGCGAAGCCGAAGTTGCCGAAGACGTGATTGATGCCCGCGTCCTGAACCTGCTTCAACCGCTCGGCGACAACCTCCGGAGTGCCCCGAAGCGGCGGCAGGCCGGCGTGGCCCACATCGTCCCGACGGTCGCGGTCGGCTTGGCGGTTGGCCCAGTGTTCGTAGCCCTTGGCGATATTGCCGTTCTTGTCCATGGGCATTCCGATAGGGGCGCCGCTGCTGCCGATGGAACGCAGCACGCGGGATGAAAAGTCTTCCAAGCCGATGGGATCGCGCTCGGCCTCTTCCATGGTTGGGGCGACGTAAATGGACTTGGACATGGGCGGATCCAGGTGAGCGTGAGGATTTTCGTATTCCTCCATCTTCTCCCGCCACAGCTGGATCACCTGGGGCGCTTGGCCCAGGATGTCGGTGGGGCCGCCGGTTATCACCTGGATGTTGCGACTGGCCGCGAAGTCGATGCTGGCCGGGCTGGTGCTGACCGCCTGGAACAGCGGCGGGTAGGGCTTTTGCACCGGCTTGGGCAGAACCCATACATCGTCAACATTGGTGAATTTGCCGTGATAGGTCAGCCTTTCCTCGGTCCACGCCTTGATGATGACGTCCACGGCTTCCTGGAAACGTTCGCGGCTGGTGTCGATATCGACACCGACGCCGTCGAACTCCTGCTGCTGGTAGCCGGCGCCGATGCCGAAGTTGATCCGTCCGCCGCTGATGACGTCCAGCATGGCCACTTCCTCAGCCACCAATACCGGGTTGTGTAGCGGCAGCACGATCACCGCCGTGCCGATGCGGATGTTCTGCGTGCGGCCGGCCACCGCGCCCAGGAAGGACCAGATGCCGGAGAGAAGACCGTGACGGGAGAAACGGTGCTCGCCTAGCCATGCTTCGTCCAGCCCGGCCTGGTCGGCAAAGGCAATCTGCTCCAGCGCGTCGTTCAGCGCCTGCGGCGGGGTAAAGTCTTCATGGTAGGGAACGATGGTGAAGATTCCGAATTTCATAACGCCTCCGTGGTTCACCCGGCTGCACTGGGTCCGCGAGCCGGCGTCTTTCATTCTGACAATTGCGACGAGATTGGAAAGCCTCGCTCTGTGCCAAGAGCATTCTACCATCTTTATGGTATGGTATTAGGCGGCCCATCGTCAGCGTTGGGGCAGGCAGAGCCGCAATGCCGACTTTCAATCCAGTTATCTAACCGAGGTGTATCCCCAATGGTTGCTCACAACGAGCGGATGGTTTCCGTCCGCGGCGGTATGTTCAACGTCCAGGTTGCCGAGGGCGGCGCCGGCGACCCGCTGGTCTATCTGCACGGCGCCGGCGGATACGTTGGTTGGCCCGATTTTCTCGACCGTCTGGCGGAGGATTACCGTGTCTTTGCGCCGGCCCATCCGGGCGTTGCCAAATCGACGGGACTGAATCATCTGGACGACTTGTGGGACCTGGTGCAGTTTTTTGAGGAGTTTCTGGACGCCCTGGGCGTGGAGCGGTGCCATCTTATTGGTCATTCCTACGGTGGGTTCTGCGCCGCCGAACTGGCCGCCCACCGACCCGACCGCATCTCGCGCCTAGTCTTGGTGAACTCGCTGGGGCTGTGGCTGGAAGACAAGCCGGTGGCCGACTTCTTCATCCTGACGCCCGACGAGCGCCGGGAAATGCTTTGGCACGACTCGGAAGGGGAGTTGGCCCACGCCTACGTTGCCCAGCCCACCGACCCTGAAGAGCGGCTGGAGCACACTTTGGACCGCATCCAAACGCTGCAATCCGTCGCCAAATTCACCTGGCCCATCCCCGAGCGGGGCCTGACCAAACGCGCCCACCGCATCACCATGCCCACCCTGGTCGTCTGGGGCGATTCCGACCAGGTGATCCCGCCGGAATACGGCGCGGCGTTCCGCGACCTGCTCCCCAACGCCACCTTGACCGTAATCCCACAGTGCGGTCACATCCCGCAGCTGGAGCGACCGGACGCCTTTTTCGACAGCGTGCTAGGATTCCTGCACGACTAAACTACGTTCCGTCATTCCCGCTTTCGCGGGAATCCAGGACGTTTTACTGCATAATGCTCTGGATTCCGGCTTTCGCCGGAATGACGGGGCCGACTTGTGGAGAAACAACATGGCCGTCAGCGCCAGCGTACAGGATGCGTTCAATCGCCACATCAACGCCGAGTTCTACTCGTCGTACCTCTACCTGTCCATGTCCACCTATTGCGATTCCATGGACCTGCCCGGCTTTGCCCACTGGATGCGGATTCAGAGCCAGGAAGAATATGACCATGCCATGCGGCTCTTGACCTACCTGGAAGACCGGGACGGTCGGGTGACTTTGCTGCCCATCCAGCAGCCTCCCATCGAATTCGATTCGGTGGACGACGTGATGCGACAAACCCTGAGCCACGAGCAACACGTGTCGGTCCTGATCAATCAGCTTTACGCGGCGGCCGCGGAAGCTGGCGATTTCGCCAGCCAAGTGATGCTGCAGTGGTTCGTCAACGAACAGGTGGAAGAGGAGAAGACGGCTCGGGACGTGATTGCCGCCCTGGACAAGGTGGCCGGCCGCAGCGACGCATTGCTGCTGCTGGATCGGGAGATGGGCGCGCGCGTCGCCACGCCGTCCACCGCCGCATAGCATAGGAGCCCTAGCATGACCCTCAACGAATTCATCACCGACGCGCTGGAAAAGGAAACGGGTTTTCTGATGGAGGCCCTGGACGGCCTGTCTCCCGACGAACTGGCGTGGCAACCGGCTCCCAACGCCAACTCCATCGGCTGGATCCTCTGGCACATGGTCCGGGTCGAGGATATGTGGATCCAATTCTTCGCTCAGTTCCAGCCGGAGCTGTGGGAAAGCGACGGCTGGAACGAAAAGTTCGGCCTGCCCACCCGCGACAACGGGTTCGGACACACCGCCGAGCAGGTCAATAACTTCCCGCGCTTGGACTTGGCTGAGTTTCAGCAATACCGGGCTGCCGTTCGCGAGGCTACCCTGGCGTACCTCGACACCCTGACGCCCCACGACATGGAGACCGTGCCGCGGGAGCGACGCCCCGATATGTCCCTGGGCGGGATGTTCCGGCAGATCATCGGCGAAATGTACCAGCACGTTGGGCATATCGCCTATCTGCGCGGCTTGCAGGGCAGATGACCCGGCACGTCTAGACCCGCGGCCCACATTGAAAAACCTGTTCTTCTTCATCGCTTTGGCCGGCATGACTGCGGCCATCGCGTGTTCCTCGATGCCGACGAACGGGGATGGCAGACTGGACGAGACACCCGACGACCCGACGCGCGCCGAGCGAGAAGAGGCCCGGATCAAGGAGGTGACGGTGGGGCCGGCCCGGGCGGAATGCTACGGGCCGTTCCGACGGATGTGCCTGATAGTGGATGGTGGTTTTTTCTACGACGAGATTGACGGATTCAAGCACGAGCCAGGCTATGAATATCGCTTGAAGATTGAACGCTATGACGCCTTCCCAGGCCAGAAAGAACCCCCTCAAGATGCCGGCAGATACGGGTACCGACTGCTGGAAGTGATCTCGAAAACTCTCGTGCCGGGAACGGTAACGGAGGCTGCCCTCGCGCCGGCGCGGGTCCAGTGTCCACGCACCGACGAAACTTGTCTGTTGGTGGACGGGCAACCATTCCCGGAATCGATAGACGGTTTCGAGTACGAACCGGGCCACGATTACCGGATACGGTTTGAAAGCTTCGGCGAGGGTACTCACCGGCTATTGGAAGTCATAGACAAGTCGCCGGCCAGAGGGACGATGGAAGAGATTACCGTCGGCCCGTGGCGAGTGGAGTGTTACGAAAATGCTACCATCACTGCGGCCTGCATCGTGGTCAACGGGGAGCCCTTTTACGGAACCATCGAAAACTTCACCCGTGGCCACGGCTACGATTACCGCCTCCGGGTCGAAAAATACGACCTGCTTCCCGGTCAGCCGGTCCCGCCGCCGGAGATGCCGAAATACGGCTATCGCCTGCTGGAGGTCCTTTCCGAAACGCCGGCGAAAGACCCGCCAACGGCCAACTAGCGACGCTGTGTTACGTACCGCTGAGCCGGCGCAAGCCCTCTTCCAGCGCCACCCAGGGCAGTAGCGCGCACTTGACCCGCACCGGGTATTGGCGCACCACTTCCAATGCCTCCAAATCGCCCAACTCGGCCAGGGCCACGGGAGGCAACGGTTTCCCCTGCATCAGGTCCCGGAACAGCTGGGACAGGTCGGCGGCCTGTTCAATGGTGCGGCCTTGTACTCCCTCCGCCAGCAGTGATGCCGACGCCTGAATGATGCTGCACCCTTCCGCCAGCGCGCTCACCGCGGCGATGGGGGCGTCTTTTCCCCTCGGCTCGGCAAGCAAGAACTGCAAAGCAGCCCGGTCGCCGCAAAAGGGATTGAACTCCTCGGCTTCCGCGTCGGGAGCAGACAGCCTGGTCCGGTGGCGCGGGTTCCGGTAGTGATCCATAATGACGTCGCCGTACAGCGCGTCAGGATTGTCAGGCAAGGAGGACATATGTGCCCGCGACGGGGATTGGGCTACTCGGTGGTGGCGACGGCTTCGCCTGCCATGGCGGCTTTCAGGGTGTGCCAGGCCAGGATGGCGCACTTGATGCGCGTGGGATAGGCGATGACGCCGGCCAACATTTCCAGGTCACCCAGCAGGTCGTAATCCAGTTCGGCGTCCGGCTCGGTGAGCATCCGGTGGAACTCATCGAACTTGGCCATGGCTTCGGCAGAAGAACCGCCTTTCACCGCCTGGGTGAGCAACGAGGCGGAGGCCCGGCTGATGGCGCAGCCATGGCCCTGGAAGGCCGCGTCAAGAATATTAGTGAAATCCGGGGTTTCTCCGCCGCCAATCCTGAGCTGCAGCGAAATCTCGTCGCCGCACAGGGGATTGTAACCGTCCGCCTGGTGAGTGGGATCGTCCAGCGTGCGGAAGTTCCTGGGGCGCCGGTTGTGTTCCAGCAGGATTTCCTGGTACAGGTCACTCAAATCTGAAGCCATTAGCCGAAAACCTCAATTACTCGGTCAATGCCCTTGACTAGGGTGTCGATTTCCTCGGTAGTATTGTAAAACGACAGGGAAGCCCGTACGGTTGCGGGTATCTCGTAGCGTGCCATCACCGGCTGCGCGCAATGGTGGCCGGTTCGCACCGCGATGCCCTCGGCGTCCAGGATGGTGCCGATGTCATGGGCGTGGGCGGCCTCCATGTAGAAAGACAGAATGCCGCCCCGTTCCTGGGCTGTGCCGATGAGACGCACTCCTTCGATGGGGCTGAGCCGTTCCGCGCCGTATCGCATCAACGCCTGCTCGTAGGCGGCGATGCGGTTCATACCGATGGCCTCCAGGTACTCCACCGCCGCGCCCAGTCCGATTGCGCCGGCGATGTCCGGGGTGCCGGCCTCGAACTTGTGAGGAAGGACGTTATAGATCGTTTCCTCGAAGGTGACAGACCGGATCATCTCGCCACCGGACTGGTACGGCGGCATATCATTGAGCAGGTCGGCGCGGCCCCACAGGACGCCGATGCCGGTGGGTCCGTACATCTTGTGTCCGGAGAAGGTCAGGAAGTCCGCCCCCAATGCCTGCACGTCCACGGGCATATGAGGGATTGACTGGGCCGCATCCACCATCACCGGGATGCCGCGGGCGTGAGCCAGTTCAGCCATTGCCGCCACGGGATTTATGGTTCCCAGGGCGTTGGATTGATGGACAATCGACACCAGGCGGGTACGGTCGTTGAGCAAACTTTCGTACTCGTCCATCAGCAGTTCCCCATCATCGTTGAAGGGAATGACGCGGAGCCGGATTCCGATCTCTTTGCCCAAGATTTGCCAGGGAACGATGTTGGAATGGTGCTCCATTCCGGTGATGATCACTTCGTCGCCGGCTTTGAAGAACTTGCGCCCGAAGCTGTGGGCCACCAGGTTCAACCCTTCGGTAGTGCCCCGCACGTAGATGATCTCGTTGGCGCTGGGGGCGTTGATAAACCGGCGCACGGCTTCCCGGCCCGCTTCGTAATCGTCAGTGGCGCGTTGGCTGAGGGTATGCACACCACGGTGGACATTGGAGTTATTGTGGAGGTAGTAGTTGGTTATGGCGTCAATGACCGCCCGTGGTTTCTGGGTGGTCGCTGCGTTGTCCAGGTACACCAACGGTTTGCCGTTGACCAATTGGTGCAGCACGGGGAAGTCCTCCCGGATGCGCTTCACGTCGATGGCGTTCAGCCCGTTCTGGCCTGAACTCTGGTCATGTCCCTGGTTGGTGGTCACGAGCGGCCTCCCATTGGTCCGGGGTACGTTCCGGGCAGGGAAATGTTGGCGCTGGGAATCGCATCCTGGAACCGTTCGTCGAGATAATCGCGCAGCGGCTCAAGAGCAACCGTGTCGATAATCTCGCTGGCAAAGGCGTGGATGAGGATGCGGCTGGCAGTGGGCAGGTCTAACCCCCGGCTTCGCATGTAAAAAACAGTGTCGGCGTCGATATGACCGGCAGTGGCGCCGTGCCCGCACTTCACGTCGTCCGCGTAGATGAGCAGGCTGGGCTTGCTGTCAACCTCGGCTTCCTGGGAGAGGAGCAGGTTCTTGTCGGTCTGCTGGGCGTCAGTTTTCTGGGCATCCTGGCGCACGGTGACGTTGCCGCCGAAAACGGCGCGGGAACGGCCATCCAATATGCCCTTGTAGAAAAGCCGACTGGTGCCATAAGGCTTGGCATGGTCAATGTTGATGTAGTTGTCGATGTGCTGGCTGCCGGTGGTGAGGTACAGGCCGTTGAGCGTGCATTCGGCCCCGGTCCCCGCCAGCGTTACGCCGAAGTCATTGCGCCCCAGAGCGGCGCCCCGGGCGATGGACACTGAGGAGAAGGTGGAGTCCTTGCTTTGGTTCACCCGACTCGTGCCGACGTGGTAGGCATCCATGCCTTCCAGCAGAAGGCGATAGTGTTCCACGCTGGCCCCTTCGGACAGGGAGGCTTCCGTAACCGCGTTGGTGAAGTAACGGGTTTCCTCCGGCCCGACGAAGGTTTCGATCACAGTAGCCCGGGAGTTCGCGCCAGCGGAGATGACGGTGCGGGGATGGGTGACCCGGGGCTGTTCCCGTCCGGTGGTGAGGTACACCAGATTCATGACACCGGCGTCGGCGCCGGGAGGGATCACAATAGCCGCGCCGTCTCGCACGAAGGCGGTATTGAGGGCTACGAAGCCATCATCCTCGGGCTCTGCCAATTTGGACAACGTCCCGTCGAGACCTTGCCCGGCGCCGATGGCTTCAGCCAAGGTGTGGACCGCGAGAACATCGGATGCTCCAACGCCGATTCCATTGCACAACTGGGGCGCAACGACGCCGTCCACGAACACCAATGTGCGCCAGTCCGCCTGCCACGGGGCGGACGTTTGGACTGCCGTCAAGTCGATCCCGGCCTCGCCAACAGCCAATGGATGAGGGTGGGCAAAAGCTTCGCGGGCGATGGGAGCGACGTTGGTGTACTTCCACGGCTCGTTGCCGCGGCGGGCGGTGGGCAGGCCGAGTTTGGCGAAAGCGTCCCATCCGCGTTGGCGCAACGTGACCAGGGTGTCGGGCCCGTCCGCCGGCTGCGCGGCATAGGCGGCGGCGTAGTGGGGGTAGGTTTCGGCGGAGGTAGTGGTCATAAAAGCCTGATGCAGTGTAAGAAGCGACAGCCCTATCGGCCTTGACGGAACCCTTGTGGAGGCTGGAGGCGACGGAGTTGAGGCGCTATCCTGTTGATGAACCCATTCACCTGCCTCAAGTTCAAATCCACGATATATTGAGGCAAATTGTTCTCATAAAAGTTCTCATGCAAGTCTTGGGCTGAGTGGAATAGCAGATCCAGGTCGGGATCCTGGTCTGCGGTGGCTACTCCTGCTACCAAAGCCCGCAAATCTTGATGACGCCCATGTGTAACACCGGCGTCTTTCCAGTTTTCCGCTACCGCCTTTATGATCTGCGCTGCAGAACCCCAACCCCTTTCTGAGGCTTGGCGTAAATCTCCATCTCTCAGATAGTCGTGTGCTTTGGTCACTAGCTCGAAACTGGCCGCCGTGTATTCGCGCGTTTGCGGCGACAAACGTTGCCAGTCTGCATCGCTAATGGCGTTATTGGTGGGGTTAGTCGGCGTCGTCATTCGATGTTCCTGCTATGGGGCGCAGACTTTGCAATCTCGCACGTCGGCGCGTCTGGCGCCCGGTAAGTCATCGGGCCTACTCCGCCGCCCCCGCCTCCTCCCGCACCCAATCGTAACCCTGGGCCTCCAGTTGCTCCGCCAGCTCCGGCCCGCCGCTCCGCACAATGCGGCCGTCCACCAGGACATGCACCTGGTCCGGAGTGATGTAGTTCAGGATGCGCTGGTAGTGCGTAACCACCACGGCGGCATTGTCGGGCCGGCGCAGGCGGTTCACACCGTCGGCGACAATGCGAAGGGCGTCGATGTCCAGGCCGGAGTCGGTTTCGTCCAACAGCGAAAGGGTGGGTTCCAGCAGGGCCATCTGCAATACTTCGTTGCGCTTCTTCTCGCCGCCGGAGAAGCCCTCGTTGACCGAGCGGCGGACCAGTTCCGGATCAATCTCAACTTCGGCTACTTTGGACCGGAGCAGGCGGTCGAACTCTCGGGCGCCCATTTCTTCCTCGCCCAGGTGGACACGCTTGGCGTCCACGGCGGCCTTGAGGAACTGCCAGGCACGGACGCCGGGCAATTCGATGGGATACTGGAAGGCCAGGAAGACGCCCTCGCGCGCCCGATCCTCCGGTTCCATATCCAACAAATCCATGCCCCTATAGACGGCTTTCCCTCCGGTCACGGTGTATTCGGGGCGGCCGGCCAACGTGTTGGCCAGGGTGCTTTTGCCGGAACCGTTTGGCCCCATGATAGCGTGGACCTCGCCGGGCTTTACCGTGAGGTTGACGCCGCGCAGGATTTCCTGCTCGTCGATGGAAACGTGGAGGTCGCGGACCTCCAAGATAGGGACGGCATTTTCATTAGCGGCGGTCATGCAGTATCTTGCCTCATCGTTTCGCGCCATTCCGGCGAAAGTCGCAGATGCGCCTTTGGCGTGCCGGAATCCATTAGCGTCACTGTCCCAGGCTACCGAAAGGCTTTAGCCGACGGTTCCTTCCAGGCTGACCTTGAGGAGCTGGGACGCTTCCATGGCGAACTCGAAGGGTAATTCCTGGAAGATGCCCCGGCAGAATCCGTTGATGATCATGAAGTGGGCGTCCTCAACGCCGATGCCCCGCTGTTGCAGGTAAAACATCTGGTCGTCGGACACCTTGGAGGTTGTGGCCTCGTGCTCCATTTGGGCAGTTGGGTTCTTGACCTCAATGTACGGCACGGTGTGGGCCCCGCACTTGTCGCCGACCAGCAGGGAGTCGCACTGGGTGAAGTTGCGCGCTCCGTTGGCGGAGGGGTTGATCTTCACCAGGCCGCGATAGGTCTGCTGACCCTGACCGGCGGAAATGCCCTTGGCAACGATGGTGCTCTTGGTGTTCTTGCCGACGTGGATCATCTTGGTGCCGGTGTCGGCCTGCTGCCAGTTGTTCACCAGGGCCACCGAGTAGAATTCGCCCACCGAGTTGTCGCCCTGGAGTATGACGCTGGGATACTTCCATGTTATCGCGGAGCCGGTTTCCACCTGCGTCCACGAGATCTTGGAGTTCGCGCCCGCGCACTTGCCCCGCTTCGTTACGAAGTTATAAACGCCGCCCTCGCCGTTGCGGTCCCCGGGATACCAGTTCTGCAGGGTGCTGTATTTGATCTCCGCGCCTTCCAGGGCCACCAGTTCCACCACGGCAGCGTGGAGCTGAGTGGACTTCCGCATCGGGGCGGTGCAGCCCTCCAGGTAGCTGACGTAGGCTCCCTCGTCGGCCACGATCAGCGTCCGCTCAAACTGGCCGCTGTCGGCCTGATTGATGCGGAAGTAGGTCATCAACTCGATGGGACAACGCACTCCCGGCGGAATGTACGCGAAGGAACCATCGGAGAACACGGCGGAGTTCAGCGTGGCGTAGAAATTGTCGGCGTAAGGAACCACCGAGCCGAGGTACTTCTGCACCAGGTCGGGATGGTTCTGGATGGCTTCGCTCATGGAGCAGAAGATTACGCCGGCCTTTTCCAGCTGTTCCTGGTAGGTGGTGGCCACCGAAACGCTGTCCAGCACCGCGTCCACGGCTACGCCGGCCAGTCGGGCCTGCTCTTCCAGCGGGATGCCCAGCTTATTGAACGCCTCCAGAACCTCTGGGTCCACGTCGTCCAGGCTCTTGGGGCCGTCCTCGGCAGACTTGGGAGCGGCGTAGTAATGGATGTTCTGGTAGTCGATGGCGGGATAGCTGACGTTGGCCCAGGTGGGTTCCGTGTAGGTCTGGCGGGACCAGAACCGGAACGCCTTGAGGCGCCAGTCGAGCATCCATTCCGGCTCGTTTTTCTTGGCCGAGATCAGGCGAACCACGTCCTCGTTGAGGCCCTTGGGAAACGCCTCCTCCTCAATGTCAATCGTGAAACCCCACTGGTAATCCGAATCGAGTTCCTCGGACGTGGTTTCTCTGGAAATCACGCGCTGGGCCTGGGTGGTCATCGGGCGCACATCCTTCTCCGCCGATATTAGTTTAGCGGCTTGTCGGCGGACGGTTAGGCTAATTCCCGACCATTAAGGTCAACAATTATCCTAGCCCAGTGGCGGGTTTCTGTCAACGGGAACCGTAGTAATCAGATGCCCCCCGTCGTGAGAGAGGTTCGAGTATCCGCGTGCCACCACAGGCCCAATATGCGAGTCCCCGCGCAATTCTAAACCAACATGACGGAGGGTTCGGATGTGGCTTGTCCTGGCGTTCTGTTGCTATAATCGCGCCATCGGGCGAACATCGCCCTGCGACATATGACGAAATTGGAATCCGTGCCCGGGAGGCCAGGCAGCCATGAGCGAGAATGTCATAGCGCGCAGCGCCATAGGCGACGTCCTGGATCGGCAGGCCGACCGTTTCGCGGAGCGAGATGCCCTGGTCAACACGGAAACCGGTGAGCGATACACCTACCGGGAGTTTCAAGCGGCGGTTGAGCGGGTGGGCCGGGGGCTGATGTCCCTTGGCATCAGGAAAGGCGACCACGTCGGCATCTGGGCCACCAATTACACCGAGTGGGTACTGACGCAATTTGCCACCGCCAAAATCGGGGCGGTGCTGGTCAACGTGAACCCAGCCTACCGCACCCACGAACTGGCGTACCTGTTGGAGCAATCCGAGGCCAATGCGCTGATCCTCATCGGGCAATTCCGCACCTCCGATTACGTGGGCATGGTGAACGAACAGGTGCCGGAGTTGAAGGACTGCGCGCCTGGGGAACTGCGCAGCGCGCGCTTCCCGCACCTGCGCAACGTGGTGTTCATCCCGCCCCACGATGGCACGCGACCGCCCACGCCGGGCGGGATGTGGCGCTGGGACGGCGTGCTGGAGAAGGCCGACGCGGTCAGCCAGGAAGAGTTGCGTCAACGCCAGGCGCAATGCGACCCGGACGACGTGATCAACATCCAATACACCTCCGGTACCACTGGCAACCCCAAAGGGGCCATGCTCACCCACGATAATGTTGTAACCAACGCTCTTCACACCGGCGACGCCATGGAGCTTACCGAAGCCGACCGCCTGTGCATCCCCGTACCCTTCTACCACTGCTTCGGCTGCGTTCTGGGCATCCTGGCCTGCGTTACGCACGGTTCGGCCATGGTTATCCCCTCGGAATACTTTGACCCCTTCAAGACGCTCCAGGCGGTGGAACAGGAACGTTGCACGGCATTGCACGGCGTGCCCACCATGTTCATCGCGCAGCTGGGCCATCCCGAATTCGAGACATTCGACCTTAGTTCGCTGCGCACGGGGATCATGGCCGGATCTCCCTGTCCCATAGAAATCATGCGACAAGTCATCGACCAGATGGGGGCGGAGAGCATCACGATTGCCTACGGCTTGACCGAAGCGTCGCCGGTGATCACACAGACCCTGGCCGACGACGATATTGAGCGTCGGGTGTCCACAGTCGGCAAGGTGCTGCCCGACGTTGCCGTGCGGCTGATCGATCCTGAAGATGGACGCGAGGTCGGGCCGGGCGAGCAGGGGGAACTCCAGACCCGCAGCGCCATGGTGATGCGAGGTTATTACAATATGCCCGAAGCCACTGCCGAGGCCATCGACGCCGACGGCTGGCTGCACACTGGCGATCTCGCCACCGTGGACGAATCCGGCTACTACAAGATTACCGGCCGGCTCAAGGACATGATCATCCGGGGCGGCGAGAACATCTACCCTCGGGAGATCGAGGAATTCCTCTACACCCACCCCAAGGTCGCCGACGTGCAGGTGATCGGCGTTCCTGATGAGCGGTACGGCGAAGAAGTCATGGCGTGGGTGCTGCCGAGGCCGGATACGTCCATTGACCCGGAGGAAATACGCGAGTTCTGCCGGGGCCGCATCGCCCATTACAAGGTGCCCCGTTACGTCAAGCTGACCGACGAATTCCCCATGACCGTAACCGGGAAGATCCAAAAATTCCGGATGCGCGAGATGGCGGTGGTTGAATTGGGCCTGCAAACCGCCGACCAGATCGAAACCGCCTGAAGGGTCATCACGGTTTGTGGCAAGCGACTGAAGACGTACTGGAATCCATCGCCATCGGGGCCGGCATCCTCGGCACCGGGGGCGGCGGCAACCCCTACATCGGGCAACTGAGGGCGCGCCAGGCCATCAAGGAATGGGGCCCGGTCACGGTCCTGGCGCCGGAAGAATTGCCGGATGACGCCAGAGTGGTCTGCGTCGGCGGCATCGGAGCGCCCACGGTCGGCATCGAGAAGATCCGCGATCTCCAGTCCTACCACGCGCTGCGGGCCATCGAGGACTACGTTGGAGAGCAGGCCACTGCGCTCATATCCAATGAGATCGGCGGCAGCAACTCGGTGGAACCGCTGATCCCGGCGGCGCGGGCCGGGCTCCCGGTGGTGGATGCCGACGGCATGGGCCGGGCCTTTCCCGAGTTTCAGATGAAGACTTTCTTCGTCTATGGCGTACCCTGTTGTCCCATGGCGGTCGCGGACGAAAAGGGCAACTCTGCCATCGTCAGGGAGACGATCAATCCGGCCTGGGCGGAACGGTTGGCCCGGTCGCTCACCATCCAGATGGGGTGCGTGGCCTGTTACGCGGTGGCTCCGATGACGACGGATCAGGTACGCCGCACCGCCGTCCCCAACACGCTGTCCCTGGCCCGTGATTTGGGCGACGCCGTGAAACGCGCCCGCAACGATGGCAACGACCCCCTGGAGGCCATCCTCAGCGTCTGCCCCGGCCGGGTTCTCTTCACCGGCAAGGTGGTTGACGTGAACCGGCGCACCACGGCGGGGTTCGCTCGCGGCACGCTGACCATCGACGGCCTGGAATCCTGCTCCGGCAGTCGCATGGTCATCGAGTTTCAGAACGAGAACCTGATCGCTCGGCGGGACGGGGAAATTGTCTGCACCGTGCCCGACCTGATCTGCGCGGTCGCCACCGACCTGGGGGAACCCGTCACCACGGAGCTCATGCGCTACGGGCTGCGGGTCACCATCCTAGGTTTCCCGGCGCCCGAACTGTGGATTTCGCCGGAGGGCCTGGCCGTCGCCGGGCCAAAGGCATTCGGTTACGACACGGACTATGTCCGTTTGTCGGTATAGAGGATAGGCGTAGTGTTCATCGGGGTTGACGTTGGCGGCACCAACACGGACGCCGTGCTGATGGACGGCGCGAACCTGGTGGCCGCCGCGAAGCTGCCCACCACCGCCGACGTAACCTCCGGCATCATCAATGCTTTAACTGAACTGTTGGTTGATTTGCCTGCCGGCGGTAGCGTGGACGCGGTGATGGTCGGAACCACGCATTTCACCAACGCCCTGTTGGAACGCCGGAACCTCGCGCCCACCGCCGTCGTGCGTTTGTCCCTGCCGGCGACGCAATTGCTGCCGCCGCTGGTGGACTGGCCGGAGGAATTGCGGGACGCCATGGGAGGTTTCACCTATATGGTCAGAGGGGGCCATGAGTTCGACGGGCGCGAAATTTCGCCGTTGGACCGGGATGAACTGCGGCAGGCCGTGTGCGATATGCGGCGTCGCGGCGTGGACGCGGTGGCCGTTTGCGGCGTGTTCTCCCCGGTCAACACGGCCCACGAAACCGAGGCCGCGGCGATCATATTGGAAGAAGCGCCCGATGTACGGATCTGCCTGTCCAACGAAAACGGGCGGATGGGTTTGCTGGAACGGGAAAACGCGGCAGTGTTGAATGCGAGCCTGGGACATCTGGCGACGCGGACCATCAGAGGCATTGAGGAAGCCCTGGCGTCCCTCAACATCCGCGCGCCTCTGTACATGAGCCAAAACGACGGGACGCTGATGGACGCGGAGTTTGCGGCGCGATTTCCGGTATTGACCATTTCATCGGGACCCACCAACAGTATGCGAGGCGCCGCCTGGCTGTCGGGCGTCCGCGACGGCATCGTGGTGGACGTGGGCGGCACCTCCACGGATGTAGGCGCGTTGGTCAATGGGTTCCCCCGGGAGGCGGCAGTGGCCATACAGCTGGCCGGAGTTCGCACCAACTTTCGAATGCCGGATACGGTATCCATACCGCTGGGCGGCGGCTCCATAGTGCAACTTGATCCACTGCGTATCGGTCCTGAAAGTGTGGGGTACAGGTTGTCCGAGGAAGCCCTGGTGTTCGGCGGAAGGACGCTCACTGCGACGGACCTGGCGGTGGCCGACGGGAAAGCGCGCCTGGGCGACACCAGCCTGGTCCAGGGCCTGGACGGCTCAAAGGTAAAACGCGGCATGGAGGAAATCGGGGCCAGGGTGGAGACCGTCATCGACCGGGTGAAACTCAGTAGTGAGAATGTTCCGGTGGTTTTGGTAGGTGGCGGCAGCATTTTGGTGGGCGACGACGTGAACGGCGCCTCCGAGGTTTTGCGACCTCCACACGCCGACGTCGCCAATGCCATCGGCGCCGCCATCGCCCAGGTGGGCGGTCAGGTGGAGCGGGTTTATGACCTGGCGACCACCGGGCGCGAGGAGGCCATCGCCGACTGTTCGGCAGCCGCCGTCAAGCGGGCAGTCACAGCCGGCGCCGAGGCTTCTACGGTGGAGATCGTCGAGATCGACGAAGTGCCCCTGACCTACGTTCCCAGCAATGCCACCCGGGTGCGGGTCAAAGCTGTGGGCAACCTAGCCGGCATCTAAACCTGCCGCTGCTTCGGGTCCAGGCGGTCGCGCAACCAATCGCCCAAGAGGTTCATCGACAGCACCGTGAGCATGATCGCGAGGCCGGGGAACAGGGACACCCACCAGCCACTTTCGGATGTCACCAGCTCGCGGCCATCCGCAACCATCAAACCCCAGGCCGGCGTGGGGCGCGGTATTCCGGCTCCCAGGAAGCTCAGCGTGCTTTCCAGTATGATCACAAAGCCCACCTGAAGGGTCGCCAGCACCACGAGGCTGTTGAACACGTTGGGGAAAATGTGACGCACCATTATGCGGGGATGCGACGAGCCGGCGACCCGGGATCGCGCGACGAAATCCTGAACTCGTACCGCCAGGGTTTCGCCCCGGGACATACGGGCATAATGCGCCCACAACAATACCACCAACACCACAATTAGAGTGGCAAAACTGGCGCCGAGAGCGGTGACCAGCACCAATGCCAGCAGAATCACAGGAATTGACAGCGAGATGTCCACTGCCCGCATCACCAGGATGTCCACCCACCGGCCAAAGTATCCCGCGGCGACACCCAATATGGTGCCGATCAACCCCCCGAACAAAATAGAGATCAGAGCGACGATTACCGAAATACGGGAGCCGTAGATAATGCGGCTCAAAATGTCGCGTCCGACTTTGTCGGTGCCCAGAGGATACTCCCAGATGCCTCCGGGTTTGGAGACAACAGCAATTCGAGTGCCAGGGACCGCCTCCGCGGCTCCGTCCAACAGGACAGCTTGACCGTTTCGCACCATCCGGGCCGCGTTGCCAGCCATCACCTCAGTCACACTGCGGGATGGGTCTATCTGCGCCACCACGTTTCGGACTTCGGATTCTCCTTCCACCCACGCCGGGGGCAGCAGGCGCACCCTCAGGTCGCCGTCCAGCGGGTCGTGCGGCGCAATCACGTTCGCGAAAATAGCCGGGATAACCAGCATTATCATCACCACCGCCATGGGGAGCAGCGGATAGCGCCGGGCCTCCCGCCACCACCGCCGCGCTCGCGACGGCTCGCCCGCTTGCGAGACCGGAACCCCTACTGCGGCGGGATCTCCTGCGTTGGCAGGTCTGGTAACTGCCACTGGCTATCACCTCCTGTTTTGACGCGGTTTGGCCCGCCGGAGTATGGCTATTCGCCCCGACAGACGTGTCGTCGTAAGCGCATTGAGCTTCTATCGCGTTAGTAGCACGGCTCGGCGGATCGGCAAGCTCGGATCAGGTCGAAGTGACCGTAGTTGGCCCCGTCGGAGCCGGGAAATTCCCAGGTGTCGATGACGTTGGGGGCGGCCACGAACTCGATGAAGATGTAGAAAAGGGGCAGATACCCGTAATCTTCAAAGAGAATGTCGCCCATCTGGTTCTGGATCTCGGCGCGCTCGTCCACCGGCACCGTGTTGCTCAACTCCATGAACAATTCGTCCAGTTCCTGCGTCTCGTACAGATGGATGAAGCCGCTGGATCGGTTGAACAGGCTCAACTGCGCGTACACCGTCTTGTAGGATGGTGAACCCACGAAGAACCCCAGAGACTGTTCCTCCTTCTTGGTCCAAGAGGCGTAGTAGTTGCCGAATTCCCATTCTTCGTAACTGACATCCACGCCCACGTCGCTGAACATCACGCCGATGGACTGCACCAGGTCAGCCGACTCCGGGAACCCGAAGATGTTCATTACAATCATCTTCAGCTCGGCCGGATTGTCGGCGGTGTACCCGGCCTCCGCCAGCAACTCCCGGGCGCGGTCCGGGTCATACCCGTACAATTCGTCAAAACGCTCCAGCCAAGCGTCGTCCCAGCCGGGCAGGTTCGGATAGAACCCTCCCACCGGGCTGAGCGTGACCCGCCCGCTGAACAGTGTGTCAATCAGCAGGTCCTTGTCCACCGCCCGGTTCAGAGCTTCACGCACCCTTTTGTCGGTGGGCGCATAATCAGGATACATCCACGGTTGTTCCCAGGTGCTCCACTCACCGGAACCCGGCGTCTCCGGGTACAGGCCCATGAAGATGCCCCATAACTGGTTGCCGGGGAAATTGCTCTGGATGACCTTCATCCCGTGATTCTGTACCGCGAGGTCTGCCAGTTCCCGAGTAAGCTCCGTCAGATGAATTTCTCCGGCCAACAGGCCCGCGTTGCGGGTGGCAGCCTCTGAAATCCACCGCAGGTTGACCATCGGCCAATCCACTTCCGCCGGGTTGCCGCCTTCCCCGTTCAGCCGCCAGTGCTGGTCCGGCAGCTTCTCGAAGTCCACGTCAACGCCCAACTCCCGACCCGCGTACCGGTACGGCCCAGTGCCTATCATATCCTCGTTGTAGCCTTCCAAACCCTCGGCATCCCAGAATGCCTTGCTCATCATCAACCCGCCCCCACTGGGCGCGATGTAGAACAGGAAATCGGGGTTGGGTGATTTCAATTGCAGCGTCAGCTCGTAGTCGCTGACGATTTCGGAGGCTTCCAGGTCAATGGTACGCCAGTCAGTAGCGTATGCCAGCAACGTGTCTTCACGGGTCAGCATCCGCGCGCTGTGCAGCACGTCCTGCGCGGTGAATTCGCCCCAACCGTCGTGGAATTCCACGCCTTCCGCCAGTTGGAACGACCAGCGCGTGCCGTCTTCAGAAAGCTCCCAGCTCGTTGCTAACTGCGGCACCCAGATGTTCCGCTCTGGGTCAATGTCCACCAGGACCTCCATCACCAAGTCCATCTGCTGGTGGTGGTCAACCGTCCCGCCCCAGGGCAGGTTGGTTTCGCCGGCCGACGGGTCAACGGCGATGACCAGCGTATCCACCTTGACGTCGCCGGTTTGCTCCATGGTCGGAGCCGGCGTGGCCGTGGGCGCGGCCGTAGCGCCGGCTGCCCGGAATGCCGGCGCGGTCGGCGAGGGTTCCGGCACTTGAGTTGCCGCCGCCGGCGCAGCGGGGGCTGCCGGGGCTGCGGTGGCCGCTGCCGGCGGAGCGGCAGGGGCAGCCGGCGCGGCCGGTTCCGGTTCGCCGCAAGCCGATACAATCGCCAGCAGCGCTACCGCCGGTATCGTGAACGTCAACCGCGTTAATCTTCTGAATCCAGCCATTAAAAAACAGTCCCTCGTTTCTGGCGCCAGTTACCGCTGCGGCTATGACAACCGAAAACATCCGCACCGGCCCGCAACGATGGCTGCCAATCTACTGCATCGCTTGGCGTCCGTCAAACACGTCCCAGCGCCGCAGCGAACCGACCGCGTCAGTAACAGGGCTCCGCCGAGCGGCACGCTCGTATCAGGTCGAAGTGGCCGTAGTTGGCGCCGTCCGAGCCGGGAAATTCCCAGGTGTCGATTACTTCCGGGTTCGCCACGAACTCGATGAAAATGTAGAACAGCGGGATGTAAGCGTACTCCTCGAAGAGGATGTCGCCCATCTCGTTCTGAATCATTGCGCGCTCATCCAGGTCCGCGGAATTGCTGAGCCGGAAGAATAATTCGTCCAACTCCTCCGTTTCGTAGAAGTGGCCGGCGCTGCCCGAGCGGTTGAAGAGGCTCAGCTGGGCGTACACCGTCTTGTAGGATGGCGGCACGACCCACATTCCGAGGGTATTTTCCTTCTTGGTGCGCCGTTCGGCGACGAAGGTATTGAACTGCCACTCTTCGTAGGTAACTTCAAAGCCGACATCGGCCATCATTACGCCGATGGCTTGCATCAGGTCCGGGGACTCGGGGAACCCGAAGATGTTCATCACCATCAGCTTCTGGTCCGGCCCGTCATCTTCGGTATAACCGGCTTCTGCCAGCAACTCCCGCGCCCGGTCCGGATCATATCCGTAAAGCTCGTCATAGCGCTCCAGCCACGTGGGATCCCAGCCGGGCAGATTGGGGTAGAACCCGCCAACCGGGCTGATGGTCACGCGACCGCTGAAGAGCGTGTCTATGAGCAGGTCCTTGTCGATGGCCCGGTTTGCCGCCTCCCGAACCCGAATGTCGGTCGCCGGCAGATCGGGGTACATCCACTGAACCGACCAGTCGCTGGCTACGCCGGGCGATTCGTTCAGGGAGTACGTGCCCTCAAAGACGCCCCACAACTGGTTGCCGGGGAAGTTGCTCTGGATAACCTTCATGCCGTGATTGGTGACGGCAATGTCGGCAAGCTCGCGGGTCAGCTCGGTGAGGTGAATTTCGCTGCCCAGCAGTCCGGCGTTGCGAGTGGCCGGCTCCGAAATCCATCGGAGGTCAACAAAAGGCCAATCCACCTCCGGCGGGTTGCTGCCCTCTCCGTTGAGTCGCCAGTGCCGGTCCGGGAGCTTCTCGTAGGTGACGTTCACCCCCAACTCGCGACCGGTGTAGCGGTACGGGCCGGTGCCGATCATGTCTTCCTGGTAGCCGTCCAGTCCCTCGGCGTCCCAGAAAGCTTTGCTCATGATGACGCCGCCGCCGCTGGGAGCGATGTAGAACAGGAAATCCGGGTTGGGGTTTTTCAACTGCAACTGCAACTCGTGGTCGCTGACTGCCTGGGATGCTTCCAGATCAATGGTTCGCCAGTCGTTGGCATAGGCCAGAATTGAATCGTCCTGGGCCATCATGCGAGCGCTGTGGAGCACGTCATGAGCGGTGAACTCGCCCCAGTCGTTGTGAAACTGCACGCCTTCCACCAACTGGAACGTCCACAGAGTGCCGTCTTCCGACAGTTCCCAACCGGTGGCCAGCTGGGGTACCCAGACATTCTGTTCGGCGTCGATGTCCACCAGCACCTCCATCACCAAGTCCATTTGCTGGTGGTGGTCCACAGTTCCGGCCCAGGGCAGGTTGGTTTCGCCGGCAGAGGGGTCAACCGCGATAACCAGGGTATCCACTTTGATTTCGCCCATCTGCTCGGGGGCCTGGGTGGGTCGAGCGGTGGGAGCCACGGTCGCCGCCGCGCGGAAGGCCGGCGCGGTGGGCGAAGGCTCCGCCGGCGCCTGCTGAGGCGCCGCGGGAGCAGCCGGGGCTGCCGTCGCTGCGGCGGCTGCCGGCGCCGCAGCCGGGGGTGCGGTCGCCTCAGCCTGTGGCGCCGGTTCAGGGGCCGCGCTCTGGCAAGCTACCGCCAGCCATAACAGCGCAAGCGCCGGAAGCGCGAACAAGCCCACCCGAAATTTCTTCGCTCCAAACATAGTCTTTTACCCTCCCGGTTTCGAGAGTCTGTACCGAAATGCCGTTACCGAATCAGGACGAAGTTGGTTCATGCTTACCCGATTTGTCGCATACGGAGCGACGTGCCAGCCGAAAATGGCACGACATGAAACGAAGCCAGCGGATTAGTTACGAATTGCCGCAGTGTATGGGGTAATCCAGTCGATAGTCAATTACCCAAACCGCCATCCTTGCGCAATCCAGGCTAAAATACCAGTATCACACGGGTTAATGTCCACGAAGCATCAGGCTGCGCTTGATGCGTATACGACCGGCGCGCCATCTTTGCCGTCCTGACCACTTTCCCACGGTAAAACTGCCAGATGGAAAACTGGAACGCGCTTGACACTGGACACCGCCGGGCTATGATGGTGCCAACCTCACCGCCTGAGGCGATACGTTGGAGGTGACTGTTGCAGCGTTACATCTTCATCAGAGTCCTGCAGACGATTGTCGCCCTTTGGGCCGTGAGTGTCATCGTTTTCGCCCTGGCCCGCATCACGGGCAACCCGCTGGACACGCTCCTCTCTTTCGAATCCACCGAGGAAGACCGGATACGGGTGGCGAAAGCTTGGGGACTGGACAAGCCTTTGTACGTTCAGTACTTCACCTTCATAGGGAACGCATTTCGAGGCGAGTTTGGAGAATCCTTCAAGTGGCGGCGTTCCGCCCGCAGCCTCGTGGTGGACCGACTGCCGGCGACGTTATCGTTGGCAGGCCTGGCTATCGCCATTGCCACTATCATCGCCGTCCCTATCGGCGTATTAACGGCGGTTAAGCGGGACTCCGTATTTGACTACGGCGGAAAAGCCCTGGCGCTCATCGGCCAAGCCGCGCCGCCGTTTTGGGTGGGCCTGGTGTTGATCTGGGTGTTCGGCGTCGCCCTGGACGTTGTTCCCACTTCGGGTCGAAGCGGCGGCACGTCGTACATACTGCCGGCCGTCTCCCTAGGCCTTTTCTGGGTTGCGGCGCTCATGCGGCTGATCCGTTCGTCAATGCTGGACGCCCTGGATAGTGAATACGTCAAGCTGGCGCGGGTGAAAGGGCTGCCGGAATGGAAAGTGATCTGGAAACACACGCTGCGCAACGCCTCCATCGCGCCGATCACTTATTTCGGGATTATTCTTGGATCGCTCATGGTGGGTTCCGTATCCATTGAGACGGTGTTTGCGTGGCCCGGCGTGGGTTTCCTGGCGTTCCAGTCCGTTTTGGCTCGCGATTTTCCGGTAATCCAGACCGTGGTGCTGCTCTTCAGCGTCATCTACATATTGACCAACCTCGCCATCGACATCCTCTACGCCTACCTGGACCCACGCATTCGATACAGCTAGCCTGACCTTGATGGACCGTGCGTCCGGTAGCATCGTCGCCACATCGCAAAACGGAGATAAGGGAATGACGGCCGCGACACAAAACGGAACGATTTCAGTAGTGGTGCACGGCGCCACTGGGCGCATGGGCTCCGAAACGGTTCGGGCTGTTGCCGCCGCTGGAGACATTACCTTGGTGGGGGCTACCTGCCACACCCATCGCGGCGACGTGTTGCCAACTGCCGCCGGCGAAGTGCCGTTGTCCACCGATCTGGCAGCAATGCTGGATTCCGTGCATCCTCAGGTTATGGTTGAGTTCACCCATGCGGACGCCTGCATGGCCGCCGCTCCACTGGCCGCGGACCGAGGTATTCACATGGTGCTGGGAGCCAGCGGCCTGAACGCGGAACAGCTGCAAATCCTTGACACCATGAGCCGGGAGCACGGCATCGGCATCATCGTCGCGCCGAATTTTGCCCTGGGCGCCGTGGTGCTGAAAAAGCTGGCGGAACAGGCTGCCGCTTTCTTCGACTACGCTGATGTGGTCGAAGCCCATCACGAAATGAAGATAGACGCTCCTTCGGGCTTTTCCCTCGCCATCGCGCGCGGCATGAGGGACGAGCGGGGGAGTGATTTCGAACGGAACGAAACCACCGTGCACCACCTGCCTGAAACTCGCGGCGGCGACGTGGGCGGCGTGGGCATCCACAGTTTGCGCCTGCCGGGCCGCAGCGCTCACCACGAGGTAATATTCGGCGCCGCCGGGCAGACCCTGATCATCCGCCACGATACCCTGGGACGTGACTGCTATATGCCCGGAGTCCTACGCTGTGTGCGCGAGGTTGTCAACCGTCCCGGATTGACGGTGGGCCTGGAGACCGTGCTTGGGTTGTAGCGGAAGGGAAGCAAGCGGTTCCGCAGCGTCTGGACGCCATTCGGAGGGGAGTGTAACCTTTAAGCAAACTAGCGGCCTCACCCGCAATCAACAGGAGTGAAATGGATCTTCAAGGATTGAAACTCGCCATCGTGGGCGCCACCGGCGCCGTCGGTCAGGAGACCCTGCGTCTCATTGAGGCTCGGTATCCCAAGCATACCGACCTGAAGCTGCTGGCCTCAAAGCGTTCCGCCGGCCGTGAGATGGAGGTCAACGGCAAGACCTTCACCGTCGGCGAGACCACCGATGACAGTTTCGACGACGCGGACCTGGTGTTCATCTCCGCGCGTACCGAAGATTCCCGCCGATTTGGTCCGGTCGCCGCGGCCGCTGGCGCAATGGTGATTGACGACTCCAGCGCGTTCCGGATGGATTCGGAAGTGCCCTTGGTGGTGCCCGAAGTCAACGGCTCGGATCTGGAGTGGCACAACGGCATCGTGTCCATTCCCAACTGTTCCACCACGCCGCTGGTTATGGCGGTGCATCCCTTACGCCAGGCCAGTCCGATCCGCCGGATTGTCGCCGACACCTACCAGTCGGTTTCCGGAGCCGGCGGCGCGGCGATGAGCGAACTGTGGGAACAGACCCGCACCATTATGCACGGAGGGCCAGCCGAACCGGACGCGCAACCCCAGCAAATCGCTTTCAACGTCATTCCTCAAATCGACAGTTTCAACGAATCGGGATACACCCGTGAAGAGCAGAAAATGATCGATGAAAGCCGCAAGATCCTCCGTGAACCCGAGCTGGCGGTTTCCGCGACCTGTGTTCGTGTTCCGGTGTTGGTATCCCACTGCGTCGCTGCCCATGTGGAGTTTGCCGAACCTCTCTCCATCGGCGAGGCGCGGGAATTGCTGAGCCAGATGCCAGGGGTTACGATCCAAGATGATCCGACCACTCTATCCTATCCCATGCCCGTGGATGCTGCCGGACGCGATGATGTTTTCGTAGGCCGCATTCGCAAGGACGCTTCTCACCCCAACGGTTTGGCGATGTGGATCGTTACTGACAACCTCGTGAAGGGCGCTGCGCTGAACGCACTGCAAATCGCGGAGGAGGCGGTGGCGCGGAATGCTGTTCACGGCCAGACCAGTTAACTCCACGGCCCAAGACGGGTTGGTCCGAAGAAACTATATTGCCAGCCGGGGTAGCGTTCCGTTTTAGGCGGTTTAATATTCCAAACTGCCGTTTTGGGCGTCGGGTGTAGGGGCGACCAGCCGGTCGCCCCTACCGTGCCGGATGTTGAACCACCTAAATTGCAACGCTACCGCTAGACGGCCATCTTGATTGACAGTGAGAAACCGGGGGCATACCATGGTTCGCAGTGGTCGTGCTACACGGGGAGCTGGCGGTGCCCTGTACCCGCAACCCGCCACAGCGGGGTGGAATCCCTCCCCCAGGCAAGGCGCAAGGGCCAATTTCCCAGGGAATGGTGTTGACGGCCGGGTCCCACGCGGCGCAGGCTCGTGAACCCCGCCAGGGCTTGACGGCAGCAACGGTAAGCGATGTCCCGCGGGTGCCGTGGGAGTGCCTGGCCCGAGCCAATCCCGACGATATGCCCCCAGGCCGCAGTCAAAGGGAGGTGCTCGGCCACTTTCTCCTCATACTCCGCCATTTTCCAGCCGCATTCATCGTCATCCCCGCCTCTTCACCGTCATTCCGGCGAAAGCCGTAATCCAGAGCCCCATGCCCACTTTCCCCGGAATAGTCCCTTCACCGTCGGGAATCCACCGCCCACGCAAATCACTGGGGCAGCATTTCCTCACCGACGGCAGGGTCGCCAACCGCATCGTCGCGGCTGCCGAACCGACGGACGGCGATACGATCCTGGAAATCGGGCCGGGGACCGGATTTCTGACCCGTCGTCTCCTTGAACGCGCCGGCCAAGTAATCGCGGTCGAGTTGGACGCGACCTTGGCCGCAGAACTACCGGCCCGTCTGGACGATCCTCCCAACCTGAACGTCCGCCACGGCGACGCCCGCAATGTTGAGATCGCCGACTTGGTGGGCCGAGAAACGCCCTACAAGTTGGTTGCCAACCTGCCCTACTACGCGGCGGCTCCCATCGTCCGCCGGTTCTTGGAAACGGATACTCCACCCTCCATCCTGGTGGTGATGGTTCAGCGCGAGGTTGCCGCCGCCATGACCGCCGCGCCAGGCGCAATGACCCTGATTTCGGTGGCAACCCAATTTTACGCTGCCCCCTCAGTCGTCACCCACGTTCCGCCCCGCTGCTTTCGTCCGCCGCCCAAAGTTTCTTCCTCCTTGGTCCGGCTGGACGTTCGCCAGGAACCAGCGACTCCCGTGAACAATCGGGAAAGCTTCTTTGCGCTGGTTAGAGCGGGTTTCAGAGCGCCCCGCAAGACGCTGCGCAACTCTCTCGCTCAGGGAACCGCCGCACCCCCGGCAGTGGTTGAAGCAATCTCGGCTGGTGTCGGCATCGACCCGATGCGACGACCGGCCACTCTTTCGATTGCGGAGTGGGCGGCTCTCGATGCCGGATGGCCCGATCAGGTCCCGCGCAACCGTTCCCTCTAGTTTCTCTGTTAGAATCGGGTGATGGAATCCCGCCCGCCGCACATCCCGGCTTATGCCAAAATCAATCTTTCCCTTGAGGTAATCGGCCGGCGAGATGACGGCTACCACGACGTCGTCACTGTCCTCCAGACGGTGGATCTGGCGGATACACTCACGTTGTCGGCGTCCGACGAACTGGTGGTTACGTGCGACGACCCGGAATTGCAGGGCAAAGACAATATCGTCTGGGCCGCCGCGACCGGGCTGGCGGAACGAGCCGGCATCCCGCCTCGCGCCCGCATCCATGTGTCCAAGCGCATACCCGTGGCGGCCGGACTGGGCGGGGGATCGGCGGACGCCGCATCCGCGCTATTGGGCCTGAACCGCCTCTGGGGACTGGGATTGGGTGCCGGCAACTTGGTATCGATCGCAGCTGAATTAGGGTCGGATGTACCGTTTCTGATCACGGGCGGCACCGCCCTTGGCGCTGGACGGGGCGATGAAATAACCATGCTCCCAGATTTGCCATCCATTGACGTGCTGGTGGTTGCGCCCGCTGAAACCATTCCTGCTAAGACGCCGTCTTTGTACCGTGCTCTGACACCCGACGATTTTTCCGATGGCCGTCACACGAAACGACTGACCGGTGGACTAACTACCCATCCATTGACCACGAACCTTTGCCGCAACACTTTCGAGCGCCCCGCCAAAGCAATCTTTCCCGGCTTGGCCGACGTATGGGATAGAGTGGCGGCAGTGACACAACACCCGCCTCGGCTTTCGGGCGCTGGGCCAGCCCTGTTCTGCCTCCCGTCCTCGGAAAATGAGCGGACGCGGGTCGCCGCCGCCTTGCAGGGTACGGGCGCGACGGCGTACCTTGTGCGGACGATTTCCCCGCCGGCTGAGGCCGGCATTGACCCAACAGTTTAGGGAGACACCACGCGCCGATGGATATTCTTGCCGTATTGAGCATTCCTTTCGACCCGGACATCATACGCACCGCCGGGTTCATTCTCTCCTGGCATGGCTTCTTCACCTTTGTCGCCGTGGCGGTGGCCGTGTATCTCACCTGGCGATGGGGCCGGCGCGAGGGGTTGGACGGAGACGCCATCCTGTCAGTTTCGACCTGGTGCATCATCGGCGGCATCATCGGAGCGCGCATATTGCACGTGATCGACTTCTGGGATGACGTGTACCAGTACGATCCCATGCGCATCCTCTACTTCTGGAACGGTGGCATCGCCATTTTCGGGGCTTATCTGGGCGGGTTCGCCGGCGGGGCCGTGTACATCACCATGCGCAACGCTCCTTCGCTGCATCGTGCCTGCGACAACGCCGCCCTTCGGTGGACGGGGATGCACCGGCCTTTTCCGCAGATGCCGTCTGTGGCTCATCTCGCCGATGTAGCCGCGCCAGCGTTGCTCATTGCCCTGGCCATCGGGCGCATCGGCGATGTGATCAACGGCGAGCATTGGTCCAGCTTCTCCGACCTTCCCTGGGCCTGGGTGTACACCGACCCCGACAGCCTGGGCTACGGCCGGCCGGCCTCCCATCCGGCCGTGGCCTACGAGCTGATCTTCTGCTTGATCTGGGCTGGCGTCCTGTGGTGGTTGAGGGACCGCATCAGCCCCCGGGGAATGCTGTTTGCCCTGTTCTTCGCCGGCTATTCGGCGGGCCGCTTCTTCATTTCCTTCGTGCGCCAGGAGCAAAACACCTACATCTTCGGATTCAACGAGGCCCAACTGGTGGCCCTGGCGGTGATGCTGGTGACGGTGCCGCTGCTGATTTATCGCGCCCGCCTGGTGCGACGCCCAGCTCGCCGGCAAGGCACCGTGGCGGCGGCAGAGACGGAAGAAGCGTAGGAAGAAGCTGCTACTTCTGGTTTCACGGAGCCGCTTGAGCGCGAGCGAATATCGGTCCCAAATCAACCGCCACGCCGGGCATCGCGTCCGAGGTAAGAGTATCCCCAGCGGTGTATATGGCTACCGGAGTCATGGCATCGCTGGTGTGGATTGCCAACGTGGCGGCGTCCAAGTCCACAATCCATACTTCATTGCCCCCTGCGTCTAGATAGACCGGGAGCTTCCTGTTGAGGTCGTGCCGGCGGGTGGAGTCGGATAGTATTTCCACCACCACGTCGGGCGCGCCGGTGATGCCAAGATGTTCGATAAGATGGCGCCGCACGGTGGACACGAATAGCAGGTCGGGTTGGTAGGTGTTGAACGGGTCAATATGCACGTCATAGGGCGCGATGCGAATTTCCCCAATGGCTAGCGTGTCCACCTGCAACAGCAATCCCGAACACAACCACATCAGAAAAACTTGGTGTGGATTGCTGGCGCCGGACATTTCAAAGAGTTCTCCGTTGATGAGTTGATAGCGTGGCCCGGTATTCGCCGGCGGCGTCATTGCCATGTAGTCCGCGTTGGTCAGCTTGACGCGGGGTTTCGCTTCAGGCTGTGTCATCGGGCTGCCTCCCGTCGCTTGCGGTTGCCCCAATTATACCGCCGGCCTGAGGTCGTCAATCCGCAGATAAGTCCGCCGCTCTCCGCGATAACTGTCCTCGGCCAGCTGGAACACCAAATCTACGGCGTCGTACCCGCCCCAATCGCCGGCGTAGTTCCAGGCCAGAGCATCGACGGAACGGGCTCCGCTGCTCACTTGCAGCTTGAGATGCTGGCCGCTCCCGCCGACGTAACCCCAATTATGGACGCGAGCGCGACGGGTCAGGTAGCGTGGCGTCGGGTTGTCCTTGCCAAAAGGCTCCAGTTGCAACCGGAGTTTCGACAGCTCCGGGTCGAATATTTCCTCCAAGGTGCCTTCGGCATGGATTTCCAGAGTTGGTTCGGGGCCGAACAAGCCTTGTTCGGCATTGGCGATGTGCATGAGCCGTTCGGTCACTAGTGGCAAATCGCGTTTGTTCACGGTGAACCCGGCAGCGGCGCTGTGACCTCCGTACCGCACCAGCAGGTCCTCGCATTGTGAAATGGCCTCAATCAGATTGAATGAGCCGGTGCTGCGCGCGCTGGCTACCAGGTGTTCGTCATCGGTGCTGGCCAGGGCGACGGTGGGGCGATTGAATAATTCCACCAGTCGGGATGCCACCAGCCCGTTGATGCCGGGGGTATAAGCCTCATCATGGGTGATGATGATGGCCGGCAAATGACCGTCGGACAGCACCCGGTCAATGGCGATCTCTGTGGCGCGGGCGGTCAACTCCCTACGCTGGGAGTTGAATTGCTCCAAACGAGAGGTCAGCCGTTCCGCCTCTTGGGTGTCCCGCGCCAGCAGCAGGTTCAGCGAGGTCTCCGGGTGGGCCATCCGGCCCGATGCATTCAATCGTGGCGCGATTTGGAACGCAACGTGCTCGGCGCGTATGGATTGCCTTTCCAGGTTGACTCGCCGCAGCAGCGCCCGAAGACCGGGCCGCTGGGTATCGGGCAAAAACGCCAGGCCCCGCTGCACCAAATAGCGGTTCTCATCGCGCAACGGCACCAAATCGGCCACCGTCCCCAGAGCGGCCAATTCCAATAGCGAAGGATCCTGCGGCGCGCCCAGGTGCTCCAACAGTGCGGTGGCCAGTTTGTAGGCGATGCCGGCGCCGCACAACTCCGGGAATGGATATTGGTTGTCCGGCATCCGCGGGTTGACGATGGCGACCGCCTGGGGGCGCTGCGGTGGAGGGACGTGGTGGTCGGTAATGATCACGTCGGCTCCGTGTCCTGCGGCCAGGGCAACTTCTGCAGCGTTGCTTACTCCACAGTCCACAGTTACCACTAGGGTAGCCCCTTGAGCCGTTAGTTTTTCCACCGGTTCGGCGCTCATGCCGTGACCCTCGGTCACCGGGTCGGGAAGGTAGGGGATGACTTGGCAACCCAGTCGACTCAGCGTTTCGCACAAAATAGCCGTGCCCGTGATCCCGTCCACGTCAAAATCCCCGAACACGGCCACCCTTTCGTGCTCTCGAGCCGCCGCGGCCAACCGTGGCAGCGCGTCGCTGATGCCGGCCAGCAAACCCGGATCGTAGGGAACCCCGGGCGGGTTAAGGAAGCGTTCCAGCGTTGCCGTATCGGCTATGCCACGGGAAAGCAGCAATTGCACCGCGGCGGGCGATAAATCCGGGGGTAACCGGTGTCCCTGCACCGGCGGCGGCAACAGCCATCGTTTGGGTGGAGGATTGAGCCGCCCCGATACGCTGGCCACACTAATCACAAATCGGTGCGCGCCAGAACAATTACCGAGTTGTGCCCGCCGAATCCAAAAGAGTTGCTGAGCACGACGTTCAACTCCGCCGGCCGAGCTGTGTTGGGAACGTAGTCCAGGTCGCACTCTTCGTCGGGTTCGTCCAGGTTGATTGTGGGTGGCATCAATCCTTGGCGCATCGCCATGACGCAAACGACAGCTTCCAATGCGCCGCCGGCGCCCAGCAAGTGCCCGGTCATGCTCTTGGTGCTGCTGACGGGAATCCGGTAGGCGTGCTCCCCCAATGCCAGCTTCAGTGCTTTGGTCTCGTGCCAGTCGTTCAGCGGCGTCGAAGTGCCATGGGCGTTGAGGTAGTCAACATCCTCTGGAGCCAACCCGGCTGAAGCCAGCGCGGCGGTGACGGCGGCAGCCGCGCTCTGGCCCGTTGGATTGGGCTCAGTGAGATGGTGGGAGTCGCTGGTAGCCGCGTAACCGCGCAGCTCGGCCAGGGGTTCCGCGCCCCGTGTGGCGGCGTGATCCGCGCTCTCCAGTACCATTACTGCCGCGCCTTCGGCCAGCACAAACCCGTCCCGGTGACGGTTGAACGGTTGGCTCGCCTGTTTCGGGTTGTCATTCTGTCGTGACAGCGCCCGCAGGGCATTGAAACCGGCCACCGATAGCGGCGCGATGGGCGCTTCCGCTCCACCGGCCAGCACTACCTCTGCCTTTCCGTGGCGGATGAGGTCCCAGCCGGTCCCGATGGCATCGGCCCCACTGCTGCACGATGAAGTTATGCAGTAGTTGGCGCCCATTGCGCCGGTCACCATGGAAACTTGCGCCGAACCCATGTCGGCCAACATCATCGGAATCAGGAACGGCGTGACCCGCCGGGGTCCCCGTTCCAGGAGCACCTGGTGCTGTTCCGTCAACGTGCTGATGCCGCCGATGCCGCTGCCGATGACCGCGTGGACGCTGTAGCGATCCATGCCCCGAGGGTTGAGGTCGGCTTGGCGGCAGGCTTCCTGGGCCGCAACGGCGGCGAACTGGGCGAAGCGGTCCATGCGGCGCGCTTCTTTGCGGTCCAGATAGTTTTCCGCGTTGAACCCTTTGACTTCGGCGGCGAACCGAGTGTCGAAGGCTTCCGCGTCGAAGCCGGTGATGTAATCGATCCCCGACCGGCCGGCGGCAATGGCGTCCCAAGTATCGGATACGTCTAGTCCCAACGGGCTGACCATACCCAATCCCGTTACCACCACCCTCCGGTCCGGGGCGCCGTTGTCGGTCATGCTATCTCGCTCGGTTCGGATTGCGGCGCTGGCTGGCGGACTCGAGGACGCCGTTCAGCATTTCGGTCACCTCGTTCACGCGGACGGAAATGTTGGCGGCGACATCTTTGCTGCCGCTGTCGGCTCGCTCGGCATAGTTGCGTAGCGCCTCCGACGCTTCGTTGATGCGAGTGCGCAGGTTGTCCATGAAATCCGACCCCATGTTGGACAGGGGCTGGCTGACCGAACGGAGCGTCTCCGACAGTTCGGTGACGCGCTGGTTGAGGTGTTCCCCGAACTCCTTGCCGGCCTGTTCCACCTGATACGACCAATTCCGCATCGTTTCGGTGGTTTCGGACAAATCCTGCACGCTACGGGCCTGGCGCAATCGGTAGTTGCCCAGGATGCGGAAAATGCGGCCGTACAACGCATCGATGGACGTGAGTTTCGCGCTGTACCGGTCGAACAGTTCGCGGCTTTCGGCCATGGTCCAGCGCTCGTCTTCGTGAACGAACTGGCGGCCGGTGTAAAGCTCGTAGGGCCGCATCTCGCCTTCCTGGAGCGGTTCCCCGTCGGCGTTCAGCGGTTTCAGGCTCCAGTTGGACGTGGCGGGCAACGGAGTCAGCAGGTTAGCCGTTTGGTAGCGGCTGTGCTGGGTAACCCAGTCCGCCAGCGTCATGATCGATTCTTCGGTGTCGTAAGGCAACCCGATGATGGTCATGGCGACAACGGAGAATCCCTTTTCATTCAGGCGCACCAGGTCTCTTTCCATCTGACCGGGTTCCTGGCGCTTGCGGACGGCAGCTAGGCTTTCGGCGTTGTTGGACTCCACACCCAGGTAGAGCATCTTGACGTTTGCTTCCAGCAACGCGTCGGACAGTTCCTCGTCCTGTCCGATTTCGGCCCGTGCCTGGCAGATCATGTTCATGGAGTCGGTCCTGCCCACCCAGCCCTTCAATCTTTCCAACCGCTCGTTACGGAACTTGACCGCGCGCAGCGGCGGGGTGTGCAGGTCGTCGGAGATAAACACGTTGAATTTGCCGTTCCGGCCGGTGTGTATGAGACCGTCGGCGGCCAAATCCTCCAACTGTTCCAATCGCTGGAACTCGGTTTCGCGGTCGATGAGGCGATAACCCAGGAACTGTTGAATGACCTGGCAGTAGGAACAATTTTCGGTACAGCCTCGCACCGTCTCCAACACGGCTCCGGCCATGGGGTTCCCCGGAGACAACCCGCGGATTGAGCGAAAGTCGGGCAACGGGACGAAATCGGGAGCGACCAAACCCTTGCGCCGCGTCTGGATCAGATGACCGTCCCGCATAAAGGAGATGCCGGCGACCCGCTCCAAGTAGGCATATTTGCGGTCGTCGCGCCAGGTCAGCAGGATGTCGCACAGCTGACCGATTATGTCTTCGCCCTCCCGATTGACGATGACATCGAACCCGCCCCGCTCGATTGCTTCCTCAGGCAGAGGACTCATCTGCGGCCCGCCGCCCAGGATCACCAAATCGGGATGAAACTGACGGGCTTCTCTGGCTATTTCGTAGGCCCGGGGGGTCTCGTTGATGAGCGAAGTGATCATCAGGACGTCGATCCCGTCCAGGTCTTTGTCCGGATCCATGCGGCCTAATCGGTCTTCGAACCAGATGTCCCGCTCATATACGTAAGGGCCATCCCATTGCGCCAAGGCGCCAGACAGGAACAGCATACCCTGGCGGGGTATGGCAATGTACTCAAAGTTGCCCCCTGCCGATGCCGGCTGCACCATCATGACCCGACGCGTACGGTCTCCCCTGGGTTGAATGGACACCGGGGAAACGGCGGCGGGAGTGCCGTCAAATTTATTATCGAGCAGTTCAATAACGCTCATTTAGCTCACGTACTCCGATGCTTGGGGACAGGGAGCGGCTCGACGATTTCTTCCAACACAATTTTGGACGCCATTATACAACATGGCTGTCAACGCCGGGATACTTCGCACGATGACCGCAACGAGTTCAATTCGACCGAAAATGGGGAACAATGTCTTTGGCAATTACTTCCAGGTGTCGGCGGCGGTCTTCCGGGGGCGCGGCGATGCTGAAGATTATATAGCGAGCGCCGGCGTCGATGTACTCCTGCAACCTCTCGATACACATTCTGGGCGTACCCAGTAGGCAGTAACGCCTCACGATATTGATAAACTCGCCACCGTAAACGTACTGGTTGCCCAGGGATTGGGCGGCAGTCCGGGCGGCCTGCTCCTCGGTGGGCGCAAGGGTGATATAGGGAAAGAACGCCCATTGGAAACCGGATAGGTCGCGTCCTTCTTCGCCGGCAAAGGCGTTGATCTTCTCCACGCTATCCGCGTATCGTTCGGGACTGTAAAAGTAGGGCAACCACCCGTCCCCGAAACGCACTGCCCGGCGCATGGCTGCGTCCCTGCGGCCGGCCACCCACACCGGAGGATGCGGTTGCTGGGTTGGTTTCGGGTTAATGGCGGCCTCATCCAGCGTGTAATGCCGGCCGCGCATCGTCACGGAATCGTCGGTCCACAGGCGCCGCAGCCCTTCGAGACATTCGTCCATCCGGCGTCCGCGATGCCGGATGTCGATGCCGGCATTTTCGTACTCCATGGCAAACTCACCCCCGACGCCGACCCCCAGTGTAAGCCGCCCTCCCGATGCGATGTCCAATGTCGCCGTCATGCGCGCCAGCATTAACGGATGGTAGAAGGGAGCCAGGGTGACTGAGGTAAGTATCCGCATCCGTTCGGTGGCGCCGGCCGCCACCGCCAGGAGCGGCAGCGCGGCGTGAGTAGGTCCGGGCGGACGTCCTCGCATGAAGTGTTCTCCCGCTCCCATATATTCGAAACCCAGCTCTTCCATCAGGCGCGCTTGCTCCACGGTGCGGTGGGCGGGAAGAGCCATGCTGGCGCCGAAATGCAACGCGCCGGTATCGCCGGAGCTTGGAATATTCGATGCGTATGAAGCCATGTTCTCAGTTCAGGTTATTTCGTCGGATGCTGCCAGTCTCCCGGAGCCGCCGTATTGTACGATACTGCGAGCCGTCGGTGAAGGCTCCGGCGATGATATACTGGATTACAAAGTGTACACGTCGTTTATCCCGAGTCCTGCTGACCGCAATCATGACTGTTCTGGTAACTGGCGCCACCGGGCTGTTGGGCCGCCGCGTCGTTGCGCGTCTCCTTGACACCGGACATTCCGTGCGGACGATGGTGCGCCGCCCCGGAAGCGAGAGCGTGTTCGCCACCCCTCCCACGGAAGTTTGCTACGGCGACGTAACCGACCCCGACGCGCTCACCGAAGCCTGCCGCGACATCTCTGAGGTGATCCACCTGGTGGCGGTTATCCGCGGCGGTGAACGGCAGTTCGACGCCATCAACCGGCAAGGCGCGGCCAACGTTGCCGCCGCCGCCAAAGAAGCCGGTTCGGTCCGTCGTTTCATCCACGTCAGCGCGCTGGGCGCGGCCAACAACCCACGCTTGCGCTATCTATACTCAAAGTGGCAGGGCGAGCAGGCAGTGATCGCCAGTGGTCTGCCCCACGTGATCATCCGCCCCTCTTTGATTTTTGGCCCTGGCGACGAATTCACCACGGCAGTTGCGGCGTTGGTCCGAACCATGCCAATTACTCCTGTCATCGGCTCCGGCAACAACCGCCTCCAACCCATACACGTGGATGACGTGGCGAGATGTGTAGTGTCATCGGTCGGCGGCAACATCCGGGGCAACCGAGTTTTGGAAATCGGCGGGCCGCAGCGCCTGTCTTATAATGAGGTGGTCAGTACAGTGGCCCATGCCATGGGGCGCAGAAAGGTACGCCTGAACATTCCCCTATGGAAAATCCGTCCTGCGGTGGCAATCATGGACATCATCACCCCCCGCGCGCCCATCAATCGCGCCATGCTGCAGTTGGTGACGCTCCGCAACGTCGCCGAACCGGATTCGGTGGAACGCGTCTTCGGATTCCGGCCCCGGCCCATGGCTGGCAACATTGACCACGTTAACAGCATCACTTTCGGCGAAGGCTTGCGCCTTAACCTGGGCATGGCCCCTCGCCGCTGACGTCCGTAATGCTCCAATCCTACCAAGATGCGGTGGCGCGCCTCCTGTCCCTGGTTGACCACGAACGCGCAACACCCGCCCTGCCCCGGCAGAAGCGCATTTACGACCTGCAAAATGTCGAGCGCCTGCTGCAAAGGATGGGTGCTCCCCACCGGCTGCCCGGCATAGTCCATATCGCCGGCACCAAGGGAAAGGGCAGCACGGCGGCGATGGTGGAGTCAATTCTCCGCGCGGCGGGCTACTCCACTGGGTTCTATTCGTCCCCGCACCTGCACTCCTTTTGCGAACGCATCCGCCGGGACGGCCAGCCGGTTTCATCCCGGCGTTTCGTAGAGTTGACCGAAAGCGTTTGGCCTCACCATCTTGCCAACGGTGCCGACCCGGAAGCCGGCCCGGCCACGTTGTTCGAATACCTGACCGCCATGGCCTTCCAATGTTTCGCCGAGGACGGCGCCGACGCCAGCGTGATCGAGGTAGGCCTGGGCGGCCGGCTCGACGCCACCAACGTGGTGACCCCGGCGGTGAGCGTGATTACTCCGGTAAGCCTGGACCACACCGCTATCCTCGGCGATACCATCGGCGAGATTGCTGCCGACAAAGCCGGCATCATCAAGCCCGGGATGCCCGTCGTAGTTGCGCCGCAGTTCCCCGAAGCCAAATCCGCGATCCGGGCCGCCGCCGCCGAGCAGTCCGCGCCGGTTACCTGGGTCGGCGACGCCGTCGCCTGGGAGGTTAGCGCAGTTTCGTTAGACGGCCAGGAACTCACGATACACAGCCAACGGAGTACCTACCAGGTCCGCCTCCCGTTGTTGGGCGATTTCCAGGGCCTCAACGCCGCTGTTGCCGTGGCTGCGGTGGAAACTTTGGCGGATACCGGTTTCCAGGTAGATCCCCATGCCGTCGTGAAAGGTCTGGCGTCGGCGGAATGGCCCGGCCGGTTGGAAGCGTTGCGGCGGGACCCCACCGTGATTGCCGACGGCGCCCACAATGACCATTCCGTGGCAACGTTGCTGAACACCCTGCCGGCCTACGCGCCGGATTGCCGCCTGACCGTGGTGGCGGGTTTCTCCCGCGACAAGAGAGTGGACGCCATGGTCGAGCTGCTGGCGGAGCGGTGCGACCGGGTCATCGCCACGCGCTCCCGGCACCCCCGCTCCATGCGTCCCGAGGAAATCGTGGATGTGTTCCTTGCCCACGGCATGGCTCCCGACCGAGTTGCCGCCGTATCCAATGTCAGCGACGCGCTCGATCTGGCGCTGGATAAGGCCGAATCAGACGACCTGTGTTTGGTCACCGGTTCGCTGTTCGTAGTCGCCGAAGCTAGGGAGGCTATGTTGGGCATACCCCCGGAGATTTATCCCGACTTGCTGCCGCCGGACCTGCGATAACCGGGCCGCCAACTGCTGGAATCAGGATGATAATGGACAACGGAGTTGGAACAGACCGCCCGCGCCGGCGCGTAGTGGTCACCGGGTTGGGCGCCATCACCCCGCTGGGACTGACGCCTGATGATTTCTGGGCCAACCTGGTGGCCGGAGTATCCGGGATCGGGCCGATGACCTTGTGCGACCCTACGGATTATCCTTGCCAGATCGCCGGGCAGGCCGACGATTTTGACCCGGAGGATTTCATTCCCCGCCGCGAAGCCCGACGGATGGCCCGGTTTTCCCAAATGGCCGTGGCCGCGGCGTTGCAGGCAGTCCCCGATGCCGGACTGGACATGAAGCGGGAGGACCCCTACCGCGTGGGCGTGTTGCTGGGCAACGGCAATGGCGGGTTCCCCACTTTGGAGGAGAACTGCCGCATCCTGGCCGACCGTGGCGGCATGAGAATGTCTCCCTTCTTCTTCCCCATGATCTTGCCCAACATGGGGGCGGCTAACGTGAGCCAGTACGTGGGAGCGCACGGCTACAACTCTACGTCAACCACCGCCTGCGCCGCGTCCAACAACGCCATCGGCGAAGCCCTGCAGGCCATTCGTCACGGCGTCGCCGACGTGATGCTCACCGGTGGGGCTGAAGCCGGCATCAGCCAGTTGGGTTTGGCCGGGTTCGCCGTGATGCGCGCCCTCAGCACCCGCAACGACGAACCGCACCGGGCCAGCCGACCCTTTGACGCAGAACGGGACGGGTTCGTGCCGGCGGAAGGGGCCGGCATCCTCGTCCTGGAAGAACTGGAACGGGCCAAATCACGCGGCGCCGACATCCTTTGCGAAGTGGCCGGGTTTGGCGCAACGGCCGACGCCGGGCATTTGGTGCAGCCCCAGGAGACTGGCGCCAGCGCGGCCCGGGCGATGTCCGACGCCCTGGCCGATGCGGGGTTATCCACCGGGGATGTGGACTACATCAACGCTCACGGCACCTCCACGCCTTTGAACGATGCAGTGGAGACGGTGGCCATTAAGCGTCTGTTCGAGGAAGCCGCTTACCGGGTCCCGGTGAGCAGCACCAAGGGGATGATTGGACACGCCCTGGGAGCGTCGGGAGCGTTGGAGGCCGTGGCGTGCGTTAAGACCATCGTGGACCAGCGTATCCACCCGACGGTCAATCAGGAAACGGCCGACCCAGAGTGCGATTTGGACTACGTGCCCAATCAGGCCAGAGCTGCCGACGTGGCGGTGGTCCTGTCCAATGCCTTCGGATTTGGCGGCCAAAACGCCTGCCTGGTTTTCCGTCGTTATGAAGACTGACTGCGGCGTTGACTGCCGGAAAACGCAAACTGCCGGAGTCGTCACCGCGCTCCGACAGCTTTGTATCCGGGTGGTGTCCGGGCGGTTAGTCGGCGGCGTTTCCCGTCAGCATCTCATCGAGCATGCGCTGCAAGGCCATGATGTGGCTGCAGATCCCCCGGGTGCGGAAAAACGCGCACTCGCAGCGCCAATCGCCGCCGTGGTACGCGACCCGGTAGGTGTTATGGTTGCCGACGAATGAGGCTTCGAAGGTGTGAATGTTCACCCGCCCCGGTTCTTCGGCGTATTTCCGCGCCTTGTCAACCTTGCCGATGTAGCTCGAAGTCATTTCAACCCCCGTAGTGTTTTCGGGGCAGGATCGCATACCCGCCCGGTGGCTAAATGGTACTGGCAACGGGGCGGGCGGGTCAATACGACGGCGACGTATATTATGGCGAATGATAATATACCGTATCTAAATTGGATTTTTCGCCGGTTGACATAGTCGTTATCGCCTAATATGATACATAGCATCCGTATCAATGATGCAGCGCAAACCCCGTGAGGAAGGAGGAGGCAACGATGGTTACCGTCAACGAGCGCCCAATCACCGCCGACACTGATAACCGTTCCGGGTTGCTGACCCAATGGGTTGAGCAGGACATGTCTGACATCCTCACCGAGTTCGGCGCCCGCATGGAGGACAGCGCGCCGGAACGGGTCAAGCACATCCCGCCGCCCGCCATGGCTTACGGCATCCCCATGGCCGGCGTGCGCTACTACACTTACGTTCCGGAGAGCTAGCTGCTCTGCGTGGTTACCAAGGTGATGCACCCGGGGCGGCCCATCGGTCGCCCTGTTTTATCGGGTTGACGCCAGATTCTTGACGGAAAACGAATAATCAGGTATGATACATACTATATCAATGTTGATGTAATCCGCATCAAGGAAGGGAGGAAGAAACGATGGTTACGATAAACGAACGCAACTTGGTCAACGACACCAACCGCGAGACTTGCCTCTTGCGCGAGAAAGTTGAGCGGGACATGGAAGGACTGCTCAACGAGTACGGAGCACCGGCCGTTGACCCAAGCCCGGAGCGTGAGCCTGACCTGCCGCTGACCAACTTCGCCTATGGCATCCCCATGGTCGGCGTCCGCTACTACAGCTTCGTGCCGGAGCGGTAGGGCGACAGCGGGAATACCTCGCAAGGATTGCAGGGGCGACCGACCGGTCGCCCCTGCGTTTTGGCCCAGTGGATCAGACTAGGTTGCTCTGACGGCCCGGGTTGCGGCGACGGCGAGGAGCTTGCCGGAAGGTGGCCGGCGGCGCTACGCGAGGGTATTGCGCCTCTGCTCCGCCGAGCAGGTCGGCTACGGTGAGGATTTGCAGGCGTGGATACTGGTGGTCGGGATAGTGCTCGGGAGTGTAGAAACCGGCCGACGCGGCCTCCTGCTGCATTGGGCGCGTTGGCTCGTTCAATGTAATAAACAGCCCGATTTCCGCCTTTTCCCGCTCCATGTCGCCTTTGAGGGTGGCAATCATCCCCCGGTTGACGCTCCCGCTTTTGACCTGCACGACGACGCGCTTGGCTTTGCCGCTGTTGTCGTCAAAGAAGTTGATGACGCCGTCGATGCCGGCGTCGGCGCCCTTCTTTTTGTCTTTGGCCGGCCGGGCGTCCACCAGGCTGACGCCCCACCATTCAAACTGGTAGCGGTCGTGGCGCGCCAGAGCGTCGGCGCTGGCCAGGTCCTGGGGTACGCCCACCACTTCGTAGGGCCGCAGGTCGTCGCCAAAGGTGTCGTGCAGGCGGTGGCGCATCAGGGACATTGCCAGGTGGGTAATATCAATGCCGACCCAGCGGCGGTTGAGCCGTTCGGCGGCGACGGTGGCGGTACCGCAGCCGCAGAATGGGTCCAGCACCACGTCGCCCTCATTGCTGCTGGCGTTGATGATGCGCTCCAGCAAGGCTTCGGGTTTCTGCGTGGGAAACAGTTGGTTAATCGGCGCTACACGCGGAATTTCCCATACGTCATCTTGTCTGACTCCGGCAGATTCCTCAAGTTCGACCCGCGAAGGTACGCGCTGGCCTTGGGCGTCATGTCCCGATACGATTTTGGCGTTGCCGAACCTTTTCAACGTTGACGGAGCGCGTTCCATGTAAAGCTGATTGAACGTGCGAGACCGGCCTGGAGAACGCGCGTAGAACAGTATCACGTCGTGATTTCTCTGGAACGTATATTTGCCAGTGGGCCACTTCCGATAGTGCCAGATGATTTCGTTGCAGAAGTTCCGGTTTCCGAACACGGCGTCCATCAGCAGTTTCAAGTAGTGGCTGGCGGTGGGGTCGCAGTGCAGGTAGATGCTACCGGTGGGTTTGAGGACGCGGTGCAGTTCGGCGATGCGCGGCGCCATCATGGACAGGTACGCCATCATGTCATTCTGACCCAGAAATGACCGAAGTGCCTGGAGCAAGTTACCAAGTTTTTCCGGCCCGTCGGTGACTACGGCGCGGTAGGCCGCCTCCGATTCCAGGCCCCAATGCCAAGTGTCCTCAAAGGCCGTAATCTGCGCCGCGGACGGTTCGCCGCTGGGCTCTCTGAATAGGACGTTGTAATTGGCGTTGGAGTTGAAGGGTGGGTCCAGGTAGATGAGGTCAACACTGCCGTCGGCGACATGCTCCCGGATGATGTCCAGGTTGTCGCCGAAGTAGAGGCGGTTGGGGGATGTCCGACTGGTGGTCATCTAGTCGTCATCGTCGGCGGTTGCGTCAAGGTCGAGTTGGCCGGGCGACCCGGCTTCAGCGACTTTGCCTCCCGGGATGCCATCCGGGTACTTTTCAGCCAGGAAACGTCGTACTCTCATACGGGCCTGTCGGCGTTCCTCTTCCAGATGAGGTGGTGGGACCCAATCGTCAACACGCAGGGCTTCCTCAATCTCCCGTTCGTAGTCGTCCAGGTCGTCATCGCTGAAAGGCCACCAGGCATCGAATTCCTCATCGGTCAACGGCGCATCTGATGTCGGGTCAATTTTATTTTCGCTGCCGCCCAATTGTCGCCTCCGATTATCTGATATAAGCACGGGTATATTTTCGGCTTGGATATACCGTCCTCAAAGATTCAACGTCGCCGTCACGATAAAAAGGAATCAGGTAGGCGTAATCCTCTATTCGGACGACGTACAGGCGCTGGTCGGGATGTCGCACCTGGTTGGGGTGCGGTATGTCAGCCAGAAGCCCCCCATGGGTTATATGGTACACCACATCGTCGAAAGACAGGCCCCGATTGCGTCGTAGCCATTCGTTCTTATCATCGTCCCACGTGTATTCCGGCATAGACGGACTACAGTACCCCCTCCCTGCGCCACTGTCCGATTTCGTCCGCCGCGTAGCCCAACTCCGCCAGCACCTCGTCGGTGTGCTCGCCCAGGGCCGGCAGGTTGCCCGGTTGCAGCGGGGTGTCGGTGAAGGTGGCCGGGGGGCCGGCCATGCGGACGGCGCCGAGGTCGCGGTGCTGTACATCGATGGCCAGGTTGTTGGCCTCCACCTGGGGATGCTCGAACAGCTCTTCCACGAAGCGCACCGGGCCGGCAGGGACGCCGGCGGCGTCCAGCAGGGCCAGCCATTCCTCGTTAGTCTTGGCGCGGAAGATGGCCTCGGCGTCGGCGGTGAGTTGGGCGCCGAACTCGGCGGCCTCCTGGGAATACTGGTCGTAGCCCTCGTCAAAGCGGATGTCGTGGAGGTCGATGACGCCGAGGAGCTTCTGGCGCAGGGCGGCGTTCAAGCAACCGACGACGATCATCCCGTCGGCGGTCTGGAAGAAACGATAGTAGATGTTGCCGGGAGATTGGAAGTGCTGGGATTCATAGACTTCCAGCAGGTCGGGATAGGGCGTATCGGCGGCGCGCATGGCGTTCACCGAATCCATTATCTGGGCGTGGGGTTCCTTGTCCAGGTCATCAATGCGGACGAAACGCATCCCCAGCATCAGCAGGCTGACGCCGAGGAGGGACGCCTCCAGCTTCTGTCCTTTGCCGCCGTTGCGCTCCCGGGCGAACAACGCGCCGCAGACGGCCCAGGCCTGGGCCAGCCCGCAGGCGGTGTCCACCAGGGGGCTGGACACGATGTGCTGGGGTACGCCGCCCGCGATCTTGCCCTCGGCGGTGGCGATGCCCGACATAGCCTGGATGATGATGTCGTAGCCGGGGCGGTAGGCGTCGGGGCCGTCGTGCCCGAAGGCCGAACCTTCGCAGTAGATGATGCGGGGGTTGATGGCGGAAAGGGTCTCGTAGTCGATCCCGAGGCGTCCCGCCACGTCGGGCCGGTTGTTGGCCAACACCACGTCGGCTTGCTCGGTGAGGCGGCGCACCACGTCGGCCGCGTCCGGTTTGGTCAGGTTCAGGGTCATGGAGCGCTTGCCCCGGTTGTAGGCCATGAAAGGCCGGCCGTCGGTGGGGATGACAGCCTGGGCATACCGCCAGAGGTCGCCCCAGGGCGGCTCCACTTTGATGACGTTGGCGCCCATGTCGGCCAGCAGCATACCGGCGGTGGGCGTGGCGATCATCGTGGAAAACTCCACGACGTTGATGCCGTCGAGAGGGCCGGGCATGGCTTTACTCCAGGTTCGGTAATGTGCCAGCCGATTATAGCATCGGGGATTAACCGAACCGGAAATGCTCCGGCCCCAACCGCAGCGCGTCAGCCGGGATCATTGCGGCCAGTTCCGCCGGGGAATAGCCGTGGCTCGCCAGCTCGCCATCCAGCCATGACAGGGCGGCGGCGGCTCGCTCCGTCGGAACGCCCTTCGCCTGAACGAGGACACGAAAATCTCCCAGTCCGCCCGGCCGAGCCAGATGCGTCAATCCGGTGAGCCATTCGCGCCCGTTGTCCGTGCCGGAGATAAACGGTTCCGGCACGGAGTCCGGCGGCAGGCCGTTGGGATCGACGGGCAGCGTGATCCAACCGCTCGCGGGTTGGTCCGGCGGAGGGTGGTTCCGCCGGATCGCCTGTAGTCCGAGGCGGGAGAGGAACGCTCCCTGGGCGACGTTGCCCACAGTGACCAGGCCGGCGCTTTCACCGGCCGCCTGTGCCGACGTGAAATCGACCTGGGCCGTGATGTCCTGCCGGCCGGTTTCTTCCAGAGGCGAATCGGTCTGCCGGTGCGCGCGGTAGGTGACCAATGTTCCGTGAGGCCGCGGTTCTGGATCGTACAGGTTGGCGGCGCCGCGTCCGTAGTCGATGGTCAGCACGAAACCGCGGTCCAACACCGACGCCACCGACAACGCCCAGTCCTCCAGCAGCAGGCAGATTTCCGCAGTCTGACCGTCAGCCAATTCCATGCCGAGTTCCGCCAGCCGGCGCTCCAGTAACGGTGTGGACGGTTCGCCGGGCCGTTCCACCAACTGCCCTTCGTATCCGTCGGCCACGTCGGACTCGACGTCCACGTATAGCTCGCGCAGCCGGCCTCCAGCCATCCGTACCCGGTGGACCGGCAGGGCATCCAGCAACTCGTTGGAAATGACGCAGCCGATGCCGCCGCGAAGGGGCAGGCGCAGAGCGTTGGCCGCGATGCGTTGCGCCCGCGCTTCGTCCCGCTCCCGTCCGGCGATGGGGCGTAAATCGCAGGCGATGTACCGGGCCGCCTCATGAAAACCGTCGGGCAGGCCGGCGGCAGCGGTCAGTATGTCGCGGCACAACAGGCCGTTGCCGGCGCCCGGCTCGACTATGGTGAAGGTCCGGGGCCGATCCAGCAGCGTCCAGAGGTGAAACAGGTACACGGCCAGCAGCGCGCCGAAGGCCGGATGCACTTGCGGGCTGGTGTAGTAGTCGGCTCCGGCGTGATGGCGGAAATAGTACCCGCCGGGGCGGTACAGCGCACGGGCCATGTACTCAGCGAAGGTAATGGGCCCGTGGCGCGCGATTTGGCGGCGGATGGCTCGCTCGGCCGCCGTGGGAATGCTCATGCCGGCCGATACCTAACCGCTGCCATGTAGGGGCGAATAATTATTCGCCCCTACCCACGCCGCTGGCTACCGATACATCGGCTTGAAGAAGCTGTGCAGGAAGTTGTTGCGGTGGGCCCAGGAATGGGCGCGCTTGAGGACGGCGTTGGGTATCGGTTCGGCGCGTCGATGGGTGATGCGCAAGGTCTCGTAGTCGGCCAACTCCGGCGGGGCGTCGGCAGTGTAGAGCAGTTCGCAGCCCTCGCCTTCGGCGTAGAGTTTCAAACTGTCGAATCCCTTCACCCGCCGCCCCGGGGTCTGATAGACGTAGAACTCAGTGCTGCCGATGAGTTCGTCGAAGTGGTCGTTGCCATTGCCGCGGCCTCCGCCCTGGCGGATCTGGTCGCGTCCAATGCCGTAGTTTCTCAAGCTTCTGCGCTGCATGATGGCACCGCCACGTTAGTGGATAATTGGTGATTATCAGAGATGATAGGGGTCAGCTTTCGCGCAACAAACCCGGCCTGATGGTGCTGTTCCAGTCGCTGTCAGCATCGCGGGATCTGATGGCATTGACCAAGTCCGCCAGGTCCGACCCGTGCAGAAGTTTCAAGTCTTCATGGGTTTGTCGCCCGGCGAGGACGCGGATGGCGTCATGGAGGTTGTCCACGTAGGCGACGGCGGCGCGTCCAGCAGCCAGGGTGTCATGGCGAACCCTGATGTTTTCCAGCTGCTCTACCCAGTCAATTTGCCGTGCAACCTGCTCGAACGGTTCTTCGGGATCCGGTTGGTATGTTGCTGTGGTCATTGAAAGGGCCTCCAGATCCGAGGGTTTTCATACATGGTTGTGGTTATGGATAAATGGCCCAACCCACCCGTTCGGTTTTCGCATGGAAGAAATGGCCATCGGTGGACGTTACGAACACGTCGGTCAGGTCGGGACCGCCGAAGCAGACGTTGGTGGGTCGGGTGGCGGCGACAGGATGGGTTTCAATGACGCGGCCGGTTGGTGAGAAAACATAGAGCATGGGGCCGGGGCCGCCGGTGGGCCAGCCGGCGGTGGCGATGATGTTGCCGTCGGCGTCCAGGCACATACCGTCGATGCCTCGGTGGACCCGGTTGGCGTCGCGTCCGAAGGTATGGAGGGTGGTGTAGGCGCCCAGGGAGCCATCGGCGTGGATGGGATAGGCGCGCAGCTCCCGGTCAATGTCGATGCGGTCGCTGTTGCTCTCGGCCACGTAAAGGGTGTTGCCGTCAGGGGATACCAGGATTCCATTGGGCATGGTGGTGTCGTAGGTGGAGCGCACGGTCCGATACGATCCATCCTCCTGGGGCACCGCGCAGAGTACCGAGCGGTGGTCCAGTTGTTCCACCTCATGAGGGTCAATGTTGCCGGTGTTCCAGGGGTTGGTGAACCAGATGCGGCCCTGAACGTCGATAGCCAGGTCATTGGGCGTGTTGAGCGGCACACCGTCGAGATTGTCAGCAACGGTCACCATGCCGCCATCGGGGTCGAACCGGACGATGGCGCGCCCGTTCTGGCAGCATCCGAAAAGCCGGCCCTGGGCATCAAAGGCCAGTCCGTTGGTGCGATTGGTATTCTCCCGATACACGGAGAACTCCCCCGACTTGGGGTTGTAGGAGTAGATGCGACCGGCGTGGATATGCGTGAACAGCACGACCTCGCCGTTCCAGGCCGGGCCTTCGGTGATGCCTCCCGGCGGGTCTTCAAAACGGTTGAGCAGGCTGAAGCGCCACGACATATCGGCAATCTCCTTGCGGTGGATGGATCCGGCCCGCCACAGGCGGGTTCTTGCGCCGGAATGACGGGTAGGAATTGGCCAGATTGTAGCAGGCGGTGATGGACAGCGGCAACGGCGTAGTTGCGGCGGTAGGGTGCGGTTCAAGTTGCGATGGCGATGTCTCCTTTGGGGTGTGGTGGCTCGTCCTTCGACAGGCTCAGGATGATGGTTCGACAGGCTCAGGATGATGGTTCGACAGGCTCACCATGAGCGGGTGGTTGTTTTCGGTGGGTTTGCTCCTTTGCAGTTTGGATTGGAAGGCAGGATTTCCCGCCAGGGGCGGACTTGGCCCGCCAGAGGCGGACTTTGCAGCAGCAGCACTTCGTTGTCAGCATACGGCCAGTTGGGTACGCAACTATTTTTCCCTACTTTTTCGTGTACTCAGCGCGCCAGAGGCGCGCCTGCGCGCGGGCACGGACAGTCCCGGTGGTCCAGCCGGCAATCATGGTGAGGTGGTCGGGTCTAACTGAGCCTTGCCGATTGCGACCGGTTGCGATTTTGGAACTGACGGGGGTTGGCCGTCGAAGTGAAATCCTGCCTTTTGGGGGTTTGGGATGTAACAGCTGTTTTGCCTTGGCTCCATTTAGGATATATGTTCTGGCGCCAGGTGGTCAATGGGGATTTGTCAGAAGCAGGATTTTTGGGATATGCCAGATTGGCAGGATTGGGCGGTTGCGGGTAGGGGCGAATGATTATTCGCCCCTACGAATAGAGACCACTTCTCATGCGCACTCGCTTTGTTATCAAGAAAAGCGGAGCGACGTGGCGGTCCTGCCGGCTGAGCGCCGGTTCCTCCGGCGGCGAGATTGCCACCCCCGCATCGAGTGCGGGGTCGCAATGACAAGCACTGGATTCCGGCTTGCGCCGGAATGACGGGGGTGTTGCGATTGCCCTGCCGATGTGCCGACGGGTTTTGACATTCAGTTGGCCGGCCGCTAGCATCCGAATCACGATGCCTGAGTTTTTCAACGTCTTGCCTCCCGCCGACGCGTTGGCGTTGCTGCTGGACCGCCTCCCGCCGGAAGCCGTGGTCGGCGTTTCCCTGGTTCCGACGCTGGATGCTCTCGGTCGAGTCACCGCCGGGGTGGTTCTGGCTCCGGAATCGCTGCCACCGTTTCCTCGTTCAGTTATGGACGGTTACAGCCTCCGGGCGTCTGATACCTATGGCGCCAGCGACGGGTTGCCGGCCTGGTTCACCGTGACCGGGGAGGTACCAATGGGTCGGGGGCCGGAGGTTGCGGTGGGCGTGGGAGAAGCCGCCATGGCCTATACCGGCGGGATGTTGGCCGGGAACGCAGACGCCGTGGTGATGGTGGAAAATACCCAGCACATCGACGCCGATACCATTGAAGTAATGCGCCCGGTGGCCCCTGGCGAAAACGTGGCTCAACCCGGTGAGGATGTCGAAGCCGGAAGCGTCGTTTTACCTGCCAGCCACGTGATACGGCCCCAGGACGTCGGCGCTTTGCTGGCGGTGGGGCTTACGCAAGTTTCGGTAGCAGACCGACCGCACGTGGGCATCCTGTCGATGGGCGACGAAATCGTGCCGCCGCGCACGGCGCCCGGCCCAGGACAGGTTCGGGACATCAACACCTACTCGGTGGCCGCGCAGGTGGCCGCCTGGGGCGGTACTCCCGTCCCGCTGGGGCTGGTGGGCGATGACTATGAAGAACAACTGGACGCGGCTCGGCGGGGTTTTGCCGACTCTGACATCCTGGTATTGTCGGCCGGCAGTTCGGTCAGCGCCCGGGACCGCACGGTGGACATAGTGTCCGCCCTGGGTGAACCCGGGCCGCTGGTTCATGGCCTGGCCCTGCGACCCGGGAAGCCGGCCATTGTGGGCCTGTGTGATGACAAGCCGGTAATTGGATTGCCCGGCAATCCGGTTTCCGCAATGGTGGTCAGCCACCTGCTGGTCCGACCGACGCTTTACCGGCTCATGGGTTGTGTCGGTCTGCCGCCGTATCCGGAACGCACCGCCACATTGGGCCAGGACATACCGTCCGCTCCGGGAAGGGAGGATTATGTGCCCGTTCAGCTGACCGAGGACGCCAACGGCACGCCGACGGCGCATCCGGTATGGGGCAAAAGCGGCCTGATATTCACGTTGGTGAAGGCGGGCGGCATCGTGCGTGTGCCTCCGGACGCCAGCGGCATATACGCCGGGGAACAGGTGTCGGTGTGGAGTTTTTAGAGCATGACCAGTTCCGGCACTTCGCAGGCCCGTCACCGCCGCTATTTCCTGATGGATATTCCATTGGAGGAGGCGACGGAGCGCTGGTTTGGCGCTATGGAACAAGGAGGCGTTTTGGCGCCTACCTCCGCTGAACTCGTGCCGCTGGAAGCGCCTGACATCCTGGGCCGCATCACCGCCGGGCCGGTGTGGGCGGCGGTATCTTCGCCCCACTACGATGCGGCGGCGATGGACGGAATCGCGGTGCGGGCCGGCGATACCGCCGGGGCCACGGAGACACGTCCGGTTACGCTGACGGTGGGTCCGCAGGCGGTGTGGGTGGACACCGGGGATCCCATGCCGGCCGGCACGGACGCCGTGGTAATGATTGAATACGTGAGGCGGGACGATAACGACCCGGATCTGTTGCGCGTGTCCGACCCGGTGGCCCCGTGGCAGCACGTGCGCCCGCTGGGTGAAGATATAGTCGCCACCGAGTTGACGCTGCCCGAAAACCACCGGGTGACGCCGGCGGATTTGGGGGCATGCGCGGCGGCCGGCCTGTCCAAGATCCCGGTGCGCCGTCGTCCGGTCGTGACCATCATTCCCACGGGCAACGAGTTGACGCCGTTCAACGCGCCGAGGAAACCGGGAGATATTCCGGAGTTCAACTCCCTAATCTTGTCTGGAATGGTGCGGGAGTGGGGCGGCGAGCCGGTGGTTTCAGCGCCCGTACCCGATGACTTCGGCGCCATACGTCGCGCCGTATCCGACGCCCTGGCTTCCAGCGACGTGGTGGCGATCAACGCCGGCTCCTCTGCTGGGGACGCTGACTACACGGCGTCGGTGATCGAGTCTCTGGGTAGGCTCCAGGTGCATGGCATCGCCATTCGTCCGGGGCATCCGGTGGCATTGGGGATCGCGGGCGGCAAACCCGTGCTGGGGTTGCCAGGCTATCCGGTGTCGGCGGCGTTGACTGCGGAACTGCTGCTGCGGCCGCTGTTGGACCGCCTGCTGGGCGCGGAGACGCCAGCGCGACCACGCATCCGGGCTCGGATCACCCGCAAAGTGCTGTCGCCCATTGGGGAGGATGAGTTCTTGAGGGTCAAGCTCGGCCGAGTGGGCGAAAAGATGACGGCCACCCCAACGCAACGGGGCGCCGGCGTGGTCATGTCCCTGGTGCGTTCCGACGGGATCGTGCGCATCCCCCGCCACACTGAGGGTCTGGAAGCCGGAACCGAGGTGGACGTGGAATTGCTCCGGCCCGAGGTGGACGTGGAAAATACAGTGGTCGCCATCGGCAGCCATGACCTGGCCCTGGACCTGATGCAGAGCTTCCTCCGCCGCCAGCGTCCGGTGGTCAACCTGGCGTCGGCCCATGTGGGCAGCCTGGGCGGGCTGGCCGCCTTGCGCCGCGGCGAGGCGCACCTGGCCGGCTGCCATCTTCTTGACACGACGACGGGCGAGTATAACGTTGCCTATATCCGGCGGTATCTGCCGGACACGCCGGTTGCGATAGTGCGGTTGGTGGGTCGCACCCAAGGGTTGATAACCGCGCCGGGCAATCCGTTGGGCGTGGCCTCGCTGGAAGAGCTGCGGCGGCCTGAGGTGCGCTTTGTGAACCGACAGCGAGGTTCGGGAACCCGGGTGTTGCTCGACTACCAGCTGGAGTGCATGGGGGTGGCGCCAGAAGCGATCAATGGCTACCAGCGCGAGGAGTACAGCCATTTGGCGGTGGCGGCAGCGGTATCGGGCGGGTCCGCGGACGCGGGTTTGGGGATCCTGTCGGCGGCGCGGGCTCTGGGGTTAGATTTCATTCCGCTGCTTGCTGAGGAATATGATCTGGTTATCCCCATGGAACATTACCGGAGTGAGAGGCTCCAACCCGTGCTGGCTCTGTTGAACGATAACGAGAAGATCGGTGAGGAGTTTCGGGCGGCGGTAAACGCTATGGGCGGTTATGACGTTTCCCGCATGGGCGAAATGCGGGCCACTTTGCCATGAGTTCCGAGGCCGACTCGCGTATCAGGGCCCGGGTGGTTGCATGGCGCGAAGCCCGCGCCACTTTAGGCGACGCGCATCCCGAGACTCTGCGCGCCCAGCACCGGTTGGCCCACGCCTACCGGGCGGCCCGGCGTTTTGAGGACGCGCTGTTCTGGTTCCAGGGCGCGGCGGAAGGCAGCGTGCGGCTATACGGCGACCGGCATCCTGAAACCCTGCGTTATCGCAGCAGCCTGGCCAATTGCCACTACGCGGCCGGGCACGTTGCTCTCGCCATCGAGTTGTTTGGCGAACTGTTCGCAGCGCGCCGCACCGCGCTGGGGGAGAACCATCCCGATACCCTGCGCAGCCGGGGCAGCCTCGCCAACGCGCTACATTCCGTGGGTCGTTACACGGAGGCGGCGGCCCTGCACCGTCGTAACGTCGTGGATCGAGAAGACACGCTGGGTCCGGAACATCCATCAACGGAGGCGAGCCGGCGCAACCTGGTGCGAACCGTCTCGAACCTTGGCGGGGAACAGGGAACGGGTCCAGCATACTAGGCCGTGTTGACATTTCGCTGCCATTCCCACGGAAGAAGGAATACAGTACCAGAATCCAGAACTATTTTGAGAAATCTGACATCTTACAGCGTCTGGATTCCGGCTTTCGCCGGAATGACGAATAAAATTCAAAATGCCAACAGAACCTAGTCTGTTCCGAGGGCAAAAATCTGAACGCCGGCTTGCGAAGTAAAGCGGTGCAATGGCAACCGAAGCCCTGAAATCGCTCCGTGAACGGATTTGGGCCGGCAGTTTCCGGTTTGGCCGGCTGGAATGGATTTTCCTCATCGTCGCTCTCATCGCGGCGGCGATGCGGCTGTGGGAATTGGATGGCCGTACCATGCACTACGACGAGGCCATCCACCTGCATTTTTCCTGGAAATTGGCCCAGGGGATGGAGTTTGCCCATTCGCCATGGATGCACGGGCCGTTTCAGATTGAACTGGTTGCCCTGGTGCTGAAATTCATCGGTGATACCGACTTTTTGGCCCGGCTGCCCTATGCGTTGTTTGGCGTCGTATTGGTGTTGTTGCCTTATTTCCTCCGGGAGGCGATGGGCGAAAAAGGGGCGGTCTGCGCCGCCATCATATTGGCTTTCTCCCCGTCTCTGCTCTATTTCAGCCGGTTCGGGCGCAACGATATATTGATGGCGGTGTGGACGGTGTCATTGCTGATTATGCTTTGGCGGTACAGCGTCCCGGATTGTTCACAAAATCGGCGCCGGCGCTACCTGTTCGGCGCGGCGGCGATCACCGCCCTGATGCTGGCTACCAAGGAAACCGCCTATTTCGTGATACTGTTCATGGGCCTGGCGGCTTTGGGTTTGGGCTGGCGTCAAATTCTCGGCTTCCTTCGCGGGCGCCAAAGTCTCGCGGCCTGCGGGAGCGCGGCCGGGTTCTTCATCCTGTTGGCGACGTTGACGCTGCCGCAGGCGGCGGCGCTGATCGCCATAGCGCAATCGCCTTTCGGTTTGACTTTGGCGGCCCATGACACCGGCTCCACCGGGGATACCGGGGCGCCCGTTTGGGAAGCTCCCTTTGTAACTTTTCCCATTTGGGCCGCTCCGATGTGGGTCCATATTGTGGCGGCCGCGGTCCTGGTTGTTTTGGCGGTTGGAGTCGCACGAGGGGCGTGGAGGGTGCGGAGCGTCGTAGATTTGACGGCAGTAGCGGTGGCGGCGCTGTCCACCGTCGCGGCGGTGGCAGTGGTGGTCGCGAGCCCGTTTCAACGATTGTTGTCCGAACGGGGCATACTCACTGGAAACATGGCCGGCGATTTTGTGGACTATGGCGTCGGCCTGGCGTTGATGCTGTTGGCGGTCGCGCTGCTGCGCATGAACCTGTCGGCGGTGACCGGGTGGCGGGGAGTGATGCTGCTGTTGGGGCCGGCGGCGCTGCTGACCTTTGGGTGGCTCCTGGTTTGCTGGGGTGGTTCGGCGTTCATAGGTCAACTGTTGCCCGCCGGTGCCGGTGTTGACGATTTAAACGCGGGCAAGGTTGCAGTGAACTACCTCATACCGTTGCTCGCGCTCCTGATATTGCTGGCGGTGGGCGGAGCGGTGGGGACCGCGTGGGGCGGTGGGGTTTGGCTGGGGTGCGCGGCGGTGTTCTACGGGATTTGGATTGCGCTCTACACCACTTTGTTCACCAATGGGGCCGGGATGTTCACCGGTTCGTGGCAAAGCCTCGGTTACTGGCTGATGCAGCAGGACGTGGCCCGGGGGAACCAGCCGTGGTACTACTACATCGTCGGGTTGACCGTGTACGAGTTGCTGGCCTTGGCGTTCGGCGTTGCGGCGGTGGTATGGCTGATACGCCGCCGGTCCGCCTACGGCGGATTTGGCATCGTCCTGGCGGCCTGGGTGGTGGCGACGCTGGCGATCTACACCATTGCGGCGGAGAAAATGCCGTGGCTGCTGGTGAACATGACCGTTCCCTTAGCCCTGGCAGCGGGAATGCTGCTTGGACATTTACTGGATCGGGTGCCCTGGCCTCTTGCCGGCCCTGGAGGACGGCGTCTGGCCTTGTCTTTAGTTCTTGCGCCGGCCTGGATCGGGTTGGCGATATGGGTGGCCTGGCTGGCTTTGAAAGGCGACAACGGGAACATTTGGGGCTGGTTGGGCGTGCTGATACTTTTGCCGTTGTCGGCACTGCTGGCGGCGCTGGCGCGGGTTCAGCCGGGGGCCGGGGCGGCGGCCGCATTGGGTGTTGCCGGCCTGCTGTTGGTTCTTGGAGTGGTGGGGGCATGGAGAGCCGCATACACCTACGACGATTCCAATCTGGAGATACTGGCTTACGCCCAGGGATCCGCGGACCTCACGACCACCCACGTTGACCTGAAAAACCGGGTATTTTCCGGCGCGGACGGGTCTCAATCCGGTGTCGTCAAGGTGGATTACGATATGTGGTATCCGTTTCAATGGTACGTGCGGAAGGAGACAGAACAAGGAACCTTGCAGTTTGACCGTTTTTGCGCCGCAAACGATGACGACGGCAGCGAAGGTTGCCGCCGCGTGGGAGAAGACGCCGGTCCGAGCGTTTACTTAGCTGAACACGCCCACGCCGTTGACCAAGAGGACGCCGACCAGTACCGCAAGGAGGGGCCGATGCGAAATCTGCTGTGGTATCCTGAAACCTACCGCCGTCCCGGAGAATCGCGCGCCGATACCGGAATGTGGCGTCAATTGAATGCGGATGTCGCGTTCTTCGGGGACACAGCAGTTGACCCCAGGAAATTGCGTTCCGCGCTGGAATACGTCATCGCGCGCCGTCAGGAAAGCGACTGGTTCACCGCCGAGTATTATCAATACACCAAAGGTCAAGTACGGGAATAAATAAAAGGGGTCACCAAATGACGACGACTCCCGCATTGCCAGAACCCGGGTTCGCTACGGTGGAACACCGGGTGCAAATCAGCCGCCGATTGATTCAACAGGCGCGGGGTGAGCTTGACCGGAGCGACCGTCTCCAGGCCACTGAGAAGGTTTGGGGCGCGCTGGCGCAGATGCTTAAAGCGCATGGGCAGCAGCGGGGGTGGATGAATCTGGCCGGGCATCGCACCGTCGGTCATATCGCCCGGCAGATGGCCGCCGAGTACGATGACCTCCGCATTATGAATGCTTACGTTGCGGCTGATAACGGCCATCGGAATTTCTACGATAATGAGATGAGTCCGCCGGAAATTACAGATATCATAGCGACGGTAGCAGAGGTGTTGCCGGATTTGGAAAGAGCGCTGTACGAACCGCCGCGGCCCTTTACCATCCGGGAGGGCGACCGCTGGCGGGTGAGAACGCTCACGGGAAAGCAGTATCTGGAGGTTGGGGATACATCCCCAGTGGGATTCTCAAACACACACCCGTTTCCCGGCGCCGAATAAAGATGACCTACTTCCTCGGCAACTGGCGGTTCTGGGCGGGGGTGCTGGTCAGCGCGGTGGCGCTGGGTCTGCTGGTGTTGCTGGTGGACCGCGGGGAACTGGCGGAGGCGTTACTCACCGCAAATTACCTGTACCTGGCGCCGGCCATCGTGCTGTATTTCATCGGACAGTGGTTCCGGGCTTTGCGCTGGCAATATCTGCTGGCTCCCATCGAGCGGATACCGGCGCGACGGTTATATCCGGTCATAATCATCGGTTATATGGCGAACAACGTGCTGCCGGCTCGGTTGGGCGAACTGGTGCGGGCCGTCTATCTCTCGCAGCGGGAAAAGGGGGTGAGTGTCCCCGCGTCCATCGCCACCCTGAGTGTGGAGCGGCTGTACGACGGTCTCACGTTGCTGGCCATGGGAGCGGTGGCGACGCCGATATTGCTTGCCGCCGGCTTGTTTGACAACGCCAACCTGGCCTACCAGTCCACGGCTATTGTGCTCATGGTGGGCGTAATTGTCAGTTTCGCAGTCGCATTGGTGGTTCTGACGGCGCTGGCAACCAGCCGACGGGCGGTGAACTGGCTGATTGCCATGACGATAATCCTGCCGGCGCGTTTTCGCGTCCTGGCGGGTGAGGTTATCCACGGCTTTGTGGAGGGGTTGGCCGCCCTGAACTCTCCCGGCAAGCACGTGGTGTTGTTCCTGGGATCCCTTCCCGTTTGGCTGGCCGAGGCCGGCGTATATCTCATCGTGGCTTACTCCTTCAATCTTCACGAATACTTTGGTTCCTTCTGGTTATTGGCGGCAGCGATACTGCTGGTCACCGTGACGTCCAATCTCATCACAGCGATACCGGCGTCAATCGGCGGCATCGGCCCCTTCGAGGTGGTAGCGCAGCAGACGCTAGTGGCCCTGGGGATTGGCGCGGCAGTGGCGGCGGCTTATACGGTGGCGGTGCACCTGGTCGCCTTGTGGCTGCCGGTCAACATTGCCGGGCTGATTTTGCTCTTCTGGCACAACCTGTCGCTGCGCCGGTTGACGGCGTTGCCGGAGGAGGAACCTGCTGCCGCGACGACCGACGGGGACAGTGTCGCGGCCGGCGGCGCCCCCCTGGATTCCGGCTTTCGCCGGAATGACGGGTTGGGGGAAGGCGTTCGCGCGGCAGAGGATAATTAGGCAATGCGAGTAGGGATAATCGGTGGCGGCGCTGCTGGCCTGGCGGCAGCCCTGGAGTTGACCAGCCGGGGTCATTTTGCAGAGGTATTCGAGGCGGCGCCCTTCCTCGGCGGGCAGGCGTCAACTTTTGAGGTGGGCGGCGGTCAACTGGAACGTGGCTACCATCACCTGTTCGTCAGCGACACTGACATGGTGGACCTGATTGATGAACTTGGTCTCGGTGACTCGATGGAATGGCTGGAGTCGAAGGTGGGCCTGTTCCACGGTGGCCGCATCTGGGATTTCGCCACGCCCATGGATTTGTTGCGCTTTTCCCCGCTGCCTTTCACCCAGCGTATCCGGCTGGGGTTGTGGACGTTCCTGTTGCAGAAAACCCGCAACTGGCGCAAGTTTGAGGATGTCACCGCCGCCGACTGGACCCGCAAACACATGGGCGAAGCCGCTTATCGCGTAATTTGGGAACCCATGCTGCGGGGCAAGTTCGGGGACTACTATGACCAGGTGAGCATGACCTGGTTGTGGGGCAAGATTTACCTGCGCGTGGCGTCGCGCAAGAGGATGCAGAAGGAGCGGCTGGGTTATCCCATGTGCAGTTTCGGCGCCGTGTTCGACGCCTGCGGCGAGCGTGTCGTGGATCAGGGCGGACTGGTGCATACCGGAGCGGCGGTGCGGCGCATCAACGTCGCCGGCGGCAGGGTCACCGGCTTCACCGCGGCCGTGAAGGGTGGTGAGCAGCGGGATTACGAGTACGACGCCGTCATCGCCACTACGCCGTCCAACGTGTTCATCCGGCTGGCACCGGAGTTGCCCGACGAGTACCGCGCCGTGTTGGAATCGGCCCGCTATCTGTCGGCGGTGCTGCTGATACTGGTGCTGGACCGGCCTCTGACGTCCAAGTACTGGCTCAACGTGGCCGACCGTTCCCTGCCTTTTGTCGGCGTCATTGAGCACACCAACATGATCGACCGCAGCCTCTACGGCGGCCACCACATCGTCTATTTCACCAACTATCCCGACCGCGACAGCGAGCTGTATCGCAAGGAACCGGCGGAGCTGTTGGAAGAGTTCGTTCCTTACCTGCGACGATTGAACCCCGATTTCAGCCGCGACTGGATTGTGGAGTATCACCACCACCGGGTTGACGGAGCGCAGCCCATCATCGGCGTCAACTACAGCGAGCGCATCCCCGACCACCGGACGCCGTTCGAGTCGCTGTACCTGGCCAACACGACGCAAATCTATCCCGAAGACCGGGGAACGAATTACTCGGTTCGCATGGGACGACAGGTGGCGCGGATGGTTTTGGAGGACGGGTCAATTTGACGTAATGCGATAGGCTGTATAATTGGCCCACCTCAAACAGGGGAATCGCATTATGCTGTTTGATGAACTGTCGGTCGTTGACTACGTTGTGGATGCGGCGCACGATGGTGTATTGACTGCCTCCGAGCGGCTGTTGATTGCCGACCGCATCGGTCTGGGCGATGCCGAGTGGCTCGAGCAGTTGGCTGCCGACGGGTTCAGCGAGGTTGACGTAGCCCGGCTTGACGATTTGATCGGGGCCTGGCTCAACCCCGATAATTTGCGACGGCTTACCCAATCGCTCAGAGACGTCCATGACCCGAGCGACAAGGATGAGTTGTCGCCGATAGCTTGGGAATGGATGGGGCAAGGTATTCGCGGAGAGTTAAGCCAGCAGATTGGTGATGCCGGGTTTCCCAACCTGACCGATGCCATTTGCTATATGGTATGCGAAGTAGGGCGTGCGTTTATAAGCGCGGTTACTGTGGAAGAGATGCGCCGGCAAATAGCCGCGACTCCTTTTATGGACTGGGAGATTGACCCGGTTGATCTCGCCTTGGGACAGGCTATTGCCGATGAGGGGCTGTCAAAGGACGCGCGAACATGGCCGGCATACTGAGGGGTGAGATTTGGCGCTGCGATATTGACGCGGTTGAGCAAGTCGTTGGGCACGAACAGGGAGGACGTCAGGGCTATCGCATATGGATTTTGGTGAATTGGGAGAGGATGTTGATGAGGAAGCAGTTGTCCCAACCGGCCCGTTTCAGTTTGCCCCGCATGGACCCCTTGCTTGGTTCCAACCGCGCCAGATTCAGCGCCAACTTACGCAGCAACGCCAGGTTCTCCGCGCCATGCCCTTTCCGGTTCCGCGCCTGGTCTTCGTTGCAGGTTACGTCCAATACCCAATGCAGCCGGTTCTCAATGCCCCAATGGCCGCGCACGATGTCGTTGCAATGCTCCGGCGGGAAGGCCTGGCTCAGCAGGTAATAACGAGTTTCCTCGCTGGTGTCGCCGTCTTTACGGCGGACCGCTGTTACTTTACCCACGGCCTGCAAGCCCGGCCAGTCGTGCCATTCCTGCAGCCAGGCTACGTCGTCGCTAATACTGGCGGTGCGGGTTTCAATGCGTCCGTGGCCCTTGCTGACCTGGGTGGCCTGAGCTGCCGGCGTGTCCGCGTCGTCCAGAAACAGTTTTACATCGTCGTAGAGCGTACCTTGATTGCCTTTCAACGCTAGCGCGTAGTCGCCCTCCTGGTCAATCACTTGCTGAGCAATCTGACGCTGACAATTCAGGGCATCGACGGTAACCACCTTGCCTTGCAAGGTCAACATTTCCAACAGCTTGGGCAACGCCGTAATCTCGTTGGACTTGTCGTCAACGGCCAATTGTCCCAACACCAGGCGCCGCTCTTCCGCCCAAGCGCTGACCAGATGCAGGGCGGACTGTCCTGCCGCGTGGTCGTAAGAACGCCGCAAGGTCTTCCCGTCCATGGCCACCACTCCCTGAACCCCTTGAGCGAACTGTTCCATGAACCTCAAAAACCACCGCTGGAAAGCTTCCGGATCCAGTTTGCCCAGCACCCGGGAGAAAGTGTCGTGGCTGGGAATGCCGTTTTCCAGATTCAGAAAGGACTCCAGAAACTCCCGTTTGGAATGCCCGAAAAGCTCCATGTCGGTGCAAGTCTGACCGCCGCAGACGATGGTGCATAGAGCGATGACCAGAATGTCGTGCAGGGAATGGAGACGCGCATTGACGGCCCGAGGGTCTTCCAAATCGCCAAATACGTCCGCTAGCTCGCTCATGGTGTCCTCCCCACCTCAGCAGTTTGGACGCTATCTTACCTGACACCTCAATTTTTCATATGCGATAGCCCTGGGGAGGACGTCTCCCGGTCTTGATATTGAGTCGCGACCGCCGCTTCTTCGCGAGTCCGCCCGTCAGTTGTGGCGTCCACCGCCGGGCAGTCCGCGCCCCACCGCCAGTCGCCGTCAAAGTCCGCTCCGTCGTAGTAGCTCACCAGAACTTGAAAGGTGCCTACATCCTCAATAGCGTCCGACGCAGCGCCATCTTGCCGTGATGCGTGGGTGTTGGCGGATGTCATCGCTGATTGTCCTCCATAATTCTCAGGTGCAGGTTAGCATTAAGGCCGTTTTCAACGAAAGATGGTGACGGGCGCAACGGGCAGGCTGGCACGATTTTTAGTATAATCAAAGAACTTGCCGGCCTGTTTAAGATTGCTTATTTTGCCCACTATTGCCGTCTTGGCCGACCACTGCAACGGCCACCTTCAGAGCTCATACATCCGCGCGGTTGAAGCGGCCGGCGGGCAAGTTCACATTATCACGGCGGCTGAGGCTAATGCCGACCTGTTGGCCTCTGCGGGCGGGTTGCTGGTGGCGGACGACGCGCTCCACGAAGGCAATGCTGCGACCGGGATGCGTCTCCTGGAAGCAGCGCTAACGCAGGATATGCCCGTGTTGACCACCGGGGGCGGGATGCACCTGCTGAATGCCTGTTTTGGAGGCCGGCCGGCGGACAATGTGATTGGGCATCAAGACGACGGTGAAACCGATACAGTGCGACACCAAATCTACCTGTCGCCCGGCTCCAAGGTCGCGGCCATCATCGGCAGCGCGGGGATGTTCCGCGTCAATAGCCGTCATCGGTCGGGTCTGCGCGAGCCGCAACGGGCCGAGAGGTTGATGACTATTGCCTATCAACTGGACGACGGCGTGATTGAAGGGCTGGAAAGCAAGGAACACAGCTGGGTGATTGGCGTGCAGTTCCTACCGGAACGGAGCGACGAGGTGCCGGCCAGTTTCGGCAATTTGTTCCTGGGGTTGGTGGAACGCGCTGACGCCTTTGCCGCCGGCAGGACAGGTTAACCACAACGATTTTCTGGGTTCCGGCTTTCGCCGGAATGACGAGTGTAAGCCCGGAATGACCAGTGCAAGCTCGGAATAACGAGTGCAAGGAAGGAGAAAGCCACGATGACCACGGTCCCTCCACCGCAAACCGGCGGCGAATTCATTGATCGCGCAATTGGCGACGAGATGCGCGAGTCGTATCTCTCCTACGCGATGTCGGTCATCGTGGCCCGGGCGCTGCCGGACGTGCGGGACGGTTTGAAACCGGTGCAGCGCCGGATTCTCTATGCCATGCACGACATGGGCATCCGGCCCGGCAGCCAATATCGCAAGAGCGCCCGCATCGTCGGTGAAGTGTTGGGCAAGTTCCACCCCCACGGCGACGGCTCCGTGTACGACGCCCTGGTTCGCATGGCCCAGCAGTTTTCCATGCGGGCCCCTCTGATTGACGGCCAGGGCAACTACGGGAGCATCGACGGCGACCCGCCGGCGGCCATGCGCTATACGGAAGCCCGGCTGGCCGCCATCGCCGACGAGATGCTGGCCGACATCGACCAGCAGACCGTTGATTACAGCGACAACTTCGACGATTCCCTCAAGGAACCCCAGGTGCTGCCGGCGCGAATGCCCAACCTGCTGGTCAACGGTTCATCGGGCATCGCGGTGGGAATGGCAACCAATATGCCGCCGCACAACCTGGGGGAAATCTGTGACGCCATTTGCTACGTGATTGACCATCCCACGTGCAACGTGGACCAGTTGATGGAAATTGTGCCAGCGCCGGACTTCCCCACCTCCGGACGAATCCGGGGCGTCGCCGGCGTGCGCGATATGTATGCAACCGGTCGGGGCCGGGTCGTCATGGAAGCGGTGACGCAAATCGAGGATATGCCGGGTCGCAACTCCAACCGGCAGCGTATTGTCATCAGCGAACTGCCCTACCAGGTCAACAAGGCTACGCTGGTCGAGAAGATCGCCAGCCTGGTGCGGGACAAGACTCTGGCGGGGATCACCGAGATTCGCGACGAGTCGGACCGACGGGGCATCCGGGTGGTCATCGAGTTGGCCCGCAACGCCCAGGCCACGGTGATTCTGAACAACCTTTACAAGCGGACGGCGCTGCGCTCCGCGTTCAACGCCATCATGCTGGCGCTGGTTGACGGTCAGCCTCAGGAATTGCCGCTGAAAGATCTCATAACCCACTTCGTCGCTCATCGGGAAGACGTAATCCGCCGCCGCACCGAGTACCAGCTGGGGAGGGCGCGGGACCGGGCGCACATCGTGGAGGGGCTGCTCAAGGCCCTGGACGCCATTGATGCCATCATCGAGACCATTCGCAACAGCCAGGATGTGGAGACGGCTCGCAACAACCTGGTGCAGCAGTTCGATCTGTCGGAGATTCAGGCCCAGGCCATCCTGGATATGCAGCTGCGCCGGCTGGCCGCCCTGGAACGGCAGCGGCTGGACGAGGAATACAACGACCTGTTGGCGACCATCGCCCGGCTGGAGGACCTGCTGCAAAATCCGCAGAAGATACGGGCGGAAATCAAGCGGGAAACCCGCGAAGTCAAGCGCAAGCACTCCGACGCTCGCCGCACCGAGATTATCCGCGCGGAATTGGAGGAACAGTCCATCGAGCAGTTCATCGTGCAGGAAGACGTGGTGGTCACCCTGAGCCAGCGCGGCTACATCAAGCGCGTGCCCATCAACACCTACCGCAACCAGCGTCGCGGCGGCAAAGGCGTGCGCGGGGCCAACAACCGCGACGATGACGCCATCATGCAGATAGCGGTGGTCAACACTCACGAGCAACTGTTGTTCTTCACCAACAAAGGCCGCGTCTATCCGTTGAACGTGTACGAAACCCCCAATGACGCCGGCAGGACGGCACGAGGAACCCTGTTGGTGAACCTGATCCCCTTGCAGCCCGGGGAGCAAGTGCAGACCATGCTGCCGGCCAGTCGCGCTGAGTACAACCGGCTCTATATCTTTGCCACGCGCAACGGACGGGTGAATGCGTTGCGTCCGGGTCAATTGGAAAACCTGCGAAAATCGGGCCTGATCGCCATGAAGGTGCAGGACGGCGACGAGTTGGTGGCGGTGCGTCCTGCCCACACTGATGCGTCAGTCGTGTTGGTCACCGAACAGGGCCAGGCCCTGCTGTGTCCGGTGACCAGTATCCCGGAGCGGAACCGCAACGCGGCCGGCGTTATCGGCATGAAGTTCAAGGACGAGCACAGCGGGAAGGACCGGGTGGTGGCGATGGACGTGGTGAACGATCCCGAGGACGAATTCCTGTTGGTGGTGAGCGAGAAAGGCTACGGGAAAGCCACACCCTTGTGCAACAGCAAGGGAGAAGCGGTGTATCGCGAGACCAACCGGGGCGGCATGGGCGTGAAGACCTTTGCCGTGGACCAGGGCGACAAGCCCACCGGGCCGGTGGTGGACGCCAAAATCGTGACCTCCGCAGAAATGAACGATGAAGAAGGACACGAGGTGTTCATTATTTCGGCCAACGGCCAGGTGGTACGGATCAATCTTGCTGACGTCAAAGTGGTCAACACCCGCCAGACCAAAGGCGTCATAATCTGGAGAGAGCGCGGCGGGGACGACAGCGTTGTGTCCATATACTGTTTCCGGGCCAACGACTATAGCCGAGAAGACCCCTCTCGGCAGAATGAAGAAGCCGGTTCGGCGCTGGCCCAGGCAGAGGAAATCGCCGCCCAGGCGGACAGCCAATATGAGGGGGCCGAGGAGACGGAGACGGATGAGGCTGATCTGCCCGACGATGTTGGCGATGATGAGGACGACGGTGACGGCGATGATGAACCGGATACGCCGATGAACGGGCAGGGTCACTTGCTGTAACAGTGGTACGGGATCCAAAGGAGGCGCAGAGTACGGCAATGCAGTTGGTTATGGTCCACGGCTCCGGCCAGAACGAACTTACCTATTATTACCAGACCGCCAAGTTTGCCAACGCCGACGCGGTTAACCTGCCGGGTCACCCTGATGGGGAAACCCGTGACAGCATCGGCGGCTACGTGGACTGGCTGCGCGATTACGCGCGCGCTGAGGGATATCCGCCCTTCGTACTGTTCGGTCACTCCATGGGTGGGGCCATCGCGCTGGACTACGCGCTGCGCTTTCCCGAGGACCTGGCCGGATTGGTGCTGATCGGCACCGGAGCCCGGCTGCGGGTGCATCCCGACTACCTGAACCGTTGCCGGGACGACGCCCAATGGCGGGCCGAGGCTCCGGCATACTACGAAGCCATCAATCGCGAGCTGGCGCCGCAACTGGCCGCCCGCGCCTTGCAGTCCGGCCCGATGGTAGAGCACAACGACCTGTCGGCGTGCGACAAATTCGACGTGATGGAGCGGGTCAAAGAGATCGCCTTACCGACCCTGGTCCTGGTGGGCGCGGACGACATTATGACTCCGGTACGATACGCGGAGTACCTGGGGCGGGAACTTCAGAATGCGGAGGTCGTGGTCATCCCGAACTCCGGGCATTTCGTAACGCTGGAACAGCCGGAAGCCTGTAACGACGCCATAGCCAAGTTTCTAGAACGATTAGACAGCGCGGTGGGCTGAGTTCGGTTCGGCCACGCCGTCATCAAGCCCGGCAAAGGTCCGGGCTTTTGCTTTTCTGCGAGGGGATTCGGAGCGGCGGCGTTGCTGGTATGATGTAGCCAAATTGGATGGATCGCAGTTTTTTGCGTCATGGCTACCGTTCAACACTACATTCCCGACGGGCACCGGTTGACAACATCCCTGGCCGCTGCTTATGCCCGGCATCCGGACGCGGAAGGACTACCGGCGGCCCGGCGCATCGCCGGCATTGCTACCGAGTTGATCGCGTCCGGCGGCGGGAACGGGAAGCCGGCGGAAATCAATGCGGCTGCCCTTTTTCACCTAATCGGCGCTCCCGGTGACCCCAATCGCTGGGAAACTTCAAGCGCCATCGCCGCCGCATGGCTGCGGGGAGCCGGCGCACCCGAGGCATTCGTTGACGCGATTCGCGACGGAATTGTGGGCATGTGGTCCGCATCTGCTGACGACGGTATCGCTTACTTGTTGATGCACGCAGCCTTATTGGATCTGGTGGATACCGAACGCCACGCCAACTATCTGCGCGAAACCCCGGCCGCCGGCCGCCCGCGTGAGATTTACCTCGCCACGTACCGGCGGGATTATTTGATGCCGGCGCTGGGTCTCCGCGAAAGGTTGGGCTTACCCCGGGCGACCGCAATTTACGACGAGCGGATGCCTCGGTTGAGTGCGTGGCTGGACGAGCAGCCGACCAGCCTGGTGCCGCCGGACTGGCGACGACTGGCGGAAGTCGACGAGATTGATCGGGGGGTCAAACGACTGCTGGCCGGCGAAGACCCTGCTTCGGTTCGTTCCCAGATGCCGGCCGGTGGCCTTCCGTATGGTGAGTATCGGGGTCGGCAGCGGGCGATTATAGCGGGCAGCCACGACCGGATCCTGGAGCTGGCCCACGCCCGCATCGAAGCATCCCGCAACGTCGCCGCCGAAAAGTACCTCGAAAGTGACACCATCCACAAGCCGGCAGTGGAGGAAAACCTCTTCGTCAGCGCCCGCCGCCGGGCGCGACAATTGGGCCTGTCGGCCGAAACCGCGGAGGACATCGCCAGGCTGCTGTTGTCCAACGCCCGCGAGGCGCAGGAGCGGACGCTCAACGACATCGCTCAGCGCCTGAGCCGCCTGCACGGGCAGATCCTGGATGCTGAGTCGCCCGAGACCCGAACCGAGGAAGCCGATATCGCCATTCCGTCGCTGGTGGTTCGCACCGGCGACCAGCCGCTGGCACGGGAAAACGAACTCATCAAAGAACTCCGCGTTACTGGTCTCAACGAGGCATACCCCGAACAGCGGCGGCAGTTCATAGAATGGTTCGTCGAAGCCCATCCATACATGGTGACCGGTCAGATTGTAGGCAGCCGGGATGCCGATTTGTTCCTGCAAGCCCTGGCTGACGGCCCGCCGGCGGCGGATTGCAAGGTCATTGCGGGTTTGGCCATCGACGGACCCATACACCTGGGTCACGGCACGCTGGTCAATCTGCTGGTTTTTTTCCAGCGTCTGGGCGCAGACATCGTAGTGGGTTTCCGGGACGAGTTGGATGACCTGGGACAGGCGCGCCGCATCATGCAAGAAAGTTTGCTGACGATGGCCGCCGCCGGCCTTGATCTGGACCGCACCGATGCCTACCTCCAACAGGACAACTCCGCGGTCATACAAACGGCTTTTGCCCTGGGGGACGCCATTCCGCTGAGCGTTTTGAACTCCGCGCTGGGGCTTCGCTTGCGCGACAGCGCGACCGATACTTTCCGCCCCCTCTTGCGCTTGGCGGATGTTCTGCATCCCCAGCAACCGGAGCGCGGCGGGCCTTGCCGGACGCTGGTGCTGGACGGCATCGGCGGCGACGTCTATGTTCGAATGGCGCGAAACGTGGCGGAACGGTTCGGGTTCGTCAAGCCATCGGCGTTGTACGTTCGTATGATGCGCGGGCTGACCACCTACAGCGACCCGGCCACCGGCAGCGCGGTTGAGGTTATGACCAACGCAGTCCCTCCGGGACGCATTACTTACGATGATGAACCGGCCGATATACGACGCCGCATCGGGCGCGCTTATACCGGAGGTCGCAGGACCCTCGAAGAGCAGCGCGAAAAGGGTGGAAATCCCGACCCGCGCGTCTGCTCCGTATCCAGCCTGCACGCCTTCTACGCCACGCCGGAACCGGAAGAATACGCGGCCTTGCAAGAGCGGTGCCGCGCTGGTGCGCTTTTGTGCGGCGAGTGCAAAGCGTCGGCGGCGGACGGCCTACTAGAATATCTGGGCAGGCATCACCAGATTAGGAACGGTCTCCCCGAGGATACTATACGGCGCGCCGGCGCTCTGACTGACCGGGCCGAAGAGGAGGAATAACGATGAAAGAATTTTTCCTCAACCACATCTGCACGACGCCGCCTTACACCGTGGCGTCATGTGAATACCAGTACATGGTGTTCACAACCGTGGGCATAACTATTTTGATCGGGGCAGCGGTGATGGCGGTCATCGCAGTGGCTCGCCGGCAGAAGAACGATTAGCATGGTTTCGATCGCCGTCTTTGTGCTGTTCATCTTAGCAATCGGATTCTTAGGGTCGATTTGCTACGAGTGGACCGAACGAACTGAGAGGTTCTGGCCAAAAGCACTTTTACGGACCTTCGCTTGGTTCTGGATTGGAGTGGCAGGCTTACTTTTATCGGTGTTGATAAAAGTAGCCATTGCATAGCAGGCATCGCAAGCCGCAATCCTCCGCAGGAGATTTTCCAAAATGGCTGAACAGCAACGCATACTCACCGGAATGCGCCCCACCGGGCAACTGCATCTTGGACACTACCTCGGCGCGCTGGAGAATTGGGTCCAGATGCAGCACGAGTATGAGTGCTTCTTCCTGATCGCTGACTATCAGGCGATGGGGGACCATCTGGACGACATCGGCCTCATCCAACGGTCGGTGCTGGAAGTGGCCACCGACTGGCTGGCGGTCGGTCTTGACCCGGAGAAGTCCTCATTCGTCATCCAGAGCTACGTGCCGGAGCACGCTGAGTTGACCATGTTCTTCTCCATGCTGATGCCGCTGAATCAGCACCAGAGGAACCCGACCCTGCGCGCCGAAACCGCCCAATTGGAGGCGGAAAACCAGTCCATCACGTTAGGGTTCTTCAATTATCCGATCAGCCAGGCTGCGGATATTCTGCTCCCCAAGGCCCACCTGGTTCCGGTGGGCGAGGACCAGGTGTCCCATATTGAGTACACTCGTGATGTCGCCCGCCGGTTCAACCGGCTGTACGGCGAGGTATTCCCCATCCCGCGGGCAAGAGTGGGCCGGGTGGGCCGCCTGGTAGGCACCGACGGCCAGGCCAAGATGAGCAAGAGCCTGAACAATGCGGTGTACCTGGCCGACGACCCGGCGACGGTGGAAGACCGGGTGCGGCGCATGGTCACCGACATCACCGGCGAGAACCCCCGGTTGCGGGCCACCGACCCCGGCGTGGTGGAATACAACCCGGCCTTCCTGTACCACGACGCCTTCAACGACAACCCGGACGAAGTGGCCGAACTGAAGGAACGGTACACCGCCGGCACCGTGAGCGACCGGGAGGTGAAAGAGCGGCTCACCGATGCCATCAACCGCTTCCTGGAACCGATCCGGGAGCGACGGTCCTGGTACGCAGAACGTCCCGATTACGTGCGCGATGTGCTGACTGCTGGGACACAACGGGAGCGGGCCATCGCCCAGGAAACCATTGAGGATGTCCGGCAGGCGATGCAGGTCGTGTACACTTGATTTTGCATTCTGTACGCAGGAAGTAGGCCACCAGCATGGCTACGGAGGAAATCATCACCTTTGACGACCTGATGGGTCTGTTGGAACGCAACCCGGAGCATCTGGCCCGATTGCGCCAGAGCATACTGGACGAGGAGTTCCGGCAGCTGCCGGTTCAGGTACAGCTATTGATGCAGACGGTGCAATCTCACACCGTCCTGTTGGAAGCATTGGCGCGTTCGCTGGAGGAACAGGCTCGGACTTTAGAGGGCCACGGTCGACGGCTGGACCGCCACGAGAACCAGTTGTCGCGTCTGATAGGCGACGAAGCCGAGCGCCGGTTTCAGCAGCGCGCGCCGGCGTATTTCGGCGGGATGATACGCCGCCTCCGCGTAACCGACCGATTCGCTCTTGCCGACCTCATTGATGATGCCGTCGATGCCGGTCAGCTAACCGATGGAGACCAGCGCTCGTTGCTAGATCTCGACTTGGCGGTTGAAGGGCGTCACCGGGAAACCCGCAAGCCGGTACGCCTGGCAGTGGAAGTGTCGGCCGGCATCGGTGAGCGGGACATTATGCGGGCTGCAGACCGGGCCAGGCTGCTGGAAAAGCTGACTGGCGATACCACTTTGGCCGTCGTTGGCGGCTATTCCATATCCCCGGCATATCGGCAACTGGCCGAGGATAAAGGAGTAGAGGTAACTATCGTGGCGCCGCCGGATGCCGGCGAACCGGAAGAGACCGACGAACCGGATGTCGCTTGAATCCCCGTTCTACCCGTGTTAGCGTAATCCAACTGCGCCGGGCGCGTCAGCGCGGCGCTTTCTTAACCCTTGCCATCCGGAGGGAACGATATGGCAGGCAATCCACGGGACAAATATTGCATCGTCGGCGTCGGCGAAACCGAATACAGCCGCGCCTCGGGCCGGACCACCCGCGCCCTGGGCGCGGAGGCAGTCCGCAACGCCATGAACGACGCCGGCCTGACGCCCGACCAGGTGGACGGAATGCTCAGCTACCACGGCGGCGACTCGACGCCGTCCACGTCCATCCAGTACGACCTGGGCATACGGCCCAATTTCTACATGGACTGCTCCGGCGGCGGGTCTTCCACCGAGGCGCTGGTCGGGCTGGCCATCGGGGCGATTGAGGCGGGGATGTGCGACGTGGTTGCCATCTACCGCTCCATGAACGGCTACTCCAACATACGCATCGGCGGGACCGGAGCGAGGGCGTCGGCCCCCATCGGCGGCCTTGACCTGATGAAGCGACCCTACGGCCTCATCAGCGCGGTGCAGCAGTTCGCCTACACCTTCACTCGGCACATGGCCGAGTACGGCGTGAAGAGCGAGGATCTGGCGGCCATCAAAGCGGCGCACTCCAACCATGCTTCCAACAACCCCAAGGCGCTGATGAAGCACCGGGTTACGGTGGACGACGTGATCAACTCCCGCTGGATCATCCGCCCGGTGGCCCACCTGCTGGACTGCTGCCTGGAAACGGACAACGCCACCTGCGTGATCGTCACCTCCACCGAACGGGCCCGGGATCTGAGGCATAAGCCGATTTACGTAAAAGGCGTGCAGGGTCGAGGCACCAAGCCCGGCGGCGATTTCCACTACCAGCACGGCCCGATCACCCGCGTCGCCGGACACTACATCGCGCCGCGCATTTTTGATCTGGCCGGCGTGAAGCACGAGGACGTTGACATCACCGGGTGCTACGACGCCTTCACCTATACCGTGCTGCTCCAGTTTGAGGATTACGGCTGGTGCGAGAAGGGCGAGGGCAAAGACTATGTGACCTCCGGCATCATCAACCTGGGCGGCAAGCGTCCTAACAACCTCAGTGGTGGCCACCTGTGCGAGGGCTACACCCACGGGATGAACATGGTGATCGAGAACGTGCGGCAGCTGCGGGGAACCGTTGACTGTTACTGCTCCGGCGCGGCGGAAGGGGACCACTCCTACGACTACAGCGAGGAGGGCGGCTGCCGTCAGGTGAAGGATGCCAAGATCAGCATGAACATGGGCTGGGGAACGCCGGCGGTGGGTAGCGCCCTCATTATGGGCAACGTGCTGAACTAGCTCGCCCTGGCTCACTCTGATTCTTTCGTCAGAATCAGGATTTGCCGGATTTTGGGATTGGCAGGATTGGGTTGGTTGACAGTTCGACGACCGCATCCTGGAAATCCAATAATCCTGAGAATCTTGATTCTGACAATTACAAATGGAGCACAACAATGCCGAACTACACCTACCGGGGCATCACGTTGAGCATCCCCGAGAACGATTCCGAATACAAGGGTTTTTTTGAGGCCGCGGCCGAGGGCCGGCTGGTGGTCAAAAAGTGCGCCGAATGTGGGCTATTGCGGGGCGAGCCGGGTCCGGGCTGTCCCTGGTGTACCTCGCTGAACTGGGAGTGGCAGCAGGTTTCGGGGAAGGGCACCATCTACTCCTACCAGGTGGTGGCGCACACGGTGATCCCCAGCTTCCGTGACCTGGCCCCGTTTGCCATCGTGCTGGTGGAGTTGGACGAGCAGCGGGGTCAACCCACGGAGTTCGACGGTCTGCGCATCACCGGCAACCTGGTCGATGGCGACTTCAACATGGAGAAAGAGGAGAACGTGGGCATCGGGAAGCGGGTGGAAGCGGTTTTCCAGCCAGTGGAAGAGGGTTTCATGCTGCCCCAGTGGCGGCTGATCGATGAGCCGGATCAGGGGTTCACCTGGTCCCACGAGGCGCCGGAAGCCTGACCTTAGCCACCAATCGCCTTCCCATATCTGTAGGGGCGAATGATTATTCGGCCCTACGTTGCAATCGGCTCGTCACTGAACGTAGTGAGTTATCCTGCTGTCCGCCACATCTCGTAGCCGATCTCCTTGCTGATCAGCCCGTCGCGCATCTCGAATATATGCACCAGGCGCATTTCAATCTGCGTGCCAGGGTTCAGGGGCAGGTAACCCTCGCCAGTAAGGCGGAACCGGACGACGCTGTCGTCCACCACGCGGTCCTCGGTGGCGAAGCGTTGCAGCGTCTCGAACTCCACGTCCTCCATTTTGGCGAACATCTGCGTGTAGTTGTCGGCTACGGCGCGTTTGCCCTCAAAGCGCAAGCCACGGGCCGGCGCTTCCCACACCACGTCATCGGTATAGAGGTCCAGGGCTGCTTCCACTTCATTGGTGGCCTCGGAGTGGAAATGGGCTTCCACGGCGGCCAGGTTGGCGGCGATGATTTCAGGGTTTTGATTGGCGGAGGACATGGCGGCTACTCCTCTCGTTTTGTTTCTTGACTCCCTTCCGGGCTGCCGATAGCATCCGGGCACGGCTGCCGCGGATAGACGGGGTTGCCGAGGAGGGAATGACCTATGCAGAACATAACCATTGACCGCAGCAAACCCCTGCGCGAGGAGTCTAACACGGGACACAACCGCTGGCATCCCGACATACCGCCCGTAGTGGAGGTTGATGTGGGAGAGGAGGTGACGCTGGAGACCCGCGACGCTTTCGACGGGCAGATGCGCCCCGGCGTTACCGAAGCGGATTTCGCCGGCATGGATGCCGGCGTCATCCATCCGCTGACCGGGCCGGTGGCGGTCAAGGGAGCCGAGCCGGGAGATTTGCTGGAAGTGGAGTTCGTGGACATCCAGCCGCAACCCTATGCGTTCAGCGTCATCTTCCCTGGGTTTGGGTTTCTGCGCGACGTTTTCACCGACCCGTTCATGGTGCACTGGTCAATCGCTGATGGTTTCGCCACGTCGGAACAGATTCCGGGCGTTCGGGTGCCCGGCGCGTCGTTCATGGGGGTTTCCGGCGTCGCGCCGTCCCATGCCCAGTTGGAGGGATGGACGCGACGTGAGGCGGAGTTGGCTGAGCGGGGCGGCGTGGCATTGCCCCCGGATGTTGCCGGGGCGGTTCCGATTTCGGGCGCCGGCGCAACACACGGCATACGCACACTGCCGCCCCGGGAGAACGGCGGCAATTTCGATGTGAAGCAACTGTCCACCGGGTCAAAGCTGATGCTGCCGGTGGCGGTGGACGGAGCGCTGTTCTCCACGGGGGACGGACATTTCGCCCAGGGCGACGGCGAAGTGTGCGTGACCGCTGTGGAGATGGGAGCGACTTGCACCGTTCGTTTCCGCCTGCTGAAAGGCGAGGCCGAGCGACACAACATCCGCTGGCCCCGTTTCAGCCGGGAGGACTACTACATCGCTCCCGAATGGGCAGCGCCGCGACGGTTCATCGCCACCATGGGAATGCCGGTCACTAACGACGGGATTAATGACGGGGAAAACGTGACCCTTGCCTGCCGTAACGCCATCCTGAATATGATCGACCTGCTTCAGGAGCGGGGTTTCACGCGCAACCAGGCCTATGTGATTTGCAGCGTTGCCGTGGACCTGAAGGTGAGCAACGTGGTGGACGTGCCGAACTACACGGTGTCGGCGTTCTTGCCGGAGGATCTGTTTGTGGGGTGATGGCTGATCTGTTCCCCGGGATAATCGTCACGGCGTCCAGTTATCCAGATTCAACCACATTTCGATGCGGTTACTATACAGGCGAGCAATGAACGGCGGCTCGTTTTCGCGTAAAAATTGTATTACCTTGTCGTACATTTCTAGGAATATCCCGGCCATTTCAGCGCGAGTATTCCCGCTGCTAACGACGATTACGCGAGAACCAGACTGTATTATGGTGTCTCTTTCCAAGCGGTTGTATCGGATTCGCCAGTTATGGGTGAGTGCCACCCAACCTAGCTGGGAAACCTGCGGGATCCATTCAGCGTCGGGGATGCCGCTGGCAAAATTGTCAAGCAGTATTTCCAAGCGCACCCCGGCACTCCGAATCGTTTCGGGAAAATGTCGGGTACCCAAGTCCTCATCCGAAAAGAATGTGAATTCAGGCGACAAGCTCGTAACGTACCGCCTCTTCAATTTGGGAAGAGTGCAATCGGTATTCGTCAGCTAATTCCGTTATGGTCTCGCCAGTATTGAAAAAATTCGCCACCACTGCGGTGCGAACCCCAGATCCTGCGATGATTGGCCGACCAAACGAAATGTTGGGGTCAATCACGATCAACTTCGGCGCTTCTCGACCTTCGCCTCGGCTAAACGGGTAGAACCGATGCGCTAGTCCTTCCTTATCGTGCTCTACCCGTTCTAGGTAAATCTCAATAATCTCTCTGATGGCCAGTTGCCCGCCCGCGGATAAATTCAGCAAGTCGCCCAAATGGTCGGTGAAAATGCTTAAACCATCAGTCAGCAGTTCACGCCTGGCTAATGGATTTTTGACCTCCAACTGATTTTGTAGGAAGTCAATCGCTGGCCTAATCTTCTGCATCGCAACACGATGCCTGCGGCGCAGAGCGGCCAACACGTGCAGTTCGATTAGATTCAGGAAGGACAAAGCCGTTGGATCTGTGCCGGCAGGTTGAACCAACGGCAGATTATCACTTCCGGCACCACTCGCAGCTGCGGTCACCCAACTCCGCACCGTAGGCGCAGGCAAACCCAGATACCGGGCGCACTCCGGTATCGAATAGAGCGGCACGTGTCTCGGGTCGTCCACTAAATCACCCCGCCCTCAGCCAGCAGAAGCATCTGCGAGTTGGAGAGCCCGAGTTCGCCCTGCAATATCTCGGAGTTGTGCTCGCCGATCAGGGGGGCGCGGCGGCTGATGCGCCAGGGGGAGCCGTTGAGCAACATGGCCGGGCCGGGGTAGGTGAAGGTGCGGTCCAGCTCGGGATGTTCCACTTCTTTGAAGAACTCCCGGTCGGTGAGGTGGTCGTCGCCTACGATTTCGTCCATGCTGCGGATGGCGCCCCAGGGGAAGTCGCGTTGCTGGCCGCCATGGAAGGAGTCCATCAGGGTGGAGTTCATGAAGAAGTTCTTCATCACGCTCACGATGTGGTCGTTTTCCGCCGCGATGACCTCCGGGTCCTGGTAACGCTCGTCGGTCAGGTCATCGGCCATGCCGGACTGGTCAAACCATTCGGCCAGCAGCTTGAGGCGCGCGGGGGTCAGGTTAGTGCCGGAGCGGGTGGTGTTGAGCCAACCGCCGTCGCCGGTGGGGAATTGGATGGCCGGGGACATATCGGGCGCGGCGTGGCGTCCGGTGTGACGCTGCACCACTTCGCCGGTGGACAGGTAGATAGCGATGGCTCCCTCAGTGGTCAGGGCGCAGGCTTCGTGAATGGAGGCGTCGATGTACTGCCCTTCGCCGCTGAGGAAGCGGTAATACAGGGCGGCCATGAGGCCGATGTAGGCGTAGTGGGCCCCGATGTGCCAGGAGTTGCCGCCGCCGGGGGCGATGGGCGGCGCGTTGGGCACGTCAATCTCGTCGTAGCCGGACGAGGCCATCTGTCCGCCGCCGGCCATCTGGGTGATGTCGCTGCTGACGTAATCCCGCCACGGGCCGGTCTGACCGTAGGGCGTCAGCGAGCACATGATCAAGCCGGGGTTGTCGGCGGAAAGGGTTTCGTAGCCCAACCCCAGAGATTCCAGGTAACCGGGTTTCCGGCTTTCCAGCACGATGTCGGCGGTCGCTGCCAACTGCTTGAGGATGTCCTGGCCCTGTGGCGTTTCCAGGTTCAGCGTGATGCCCCGCTTGGAGGTGTTGTAGTGCCAGAAGGACAGGCTGCGCTCCCGGTGGGGAATGTCGTCCAGGTATGGACCGAAACTGCGGCAGGCTTCGCCCCCGGGCGGCTCGATCTTGATGAGGTCGGCGCCGTTGTCAGCCATCAGCTTGCCGCAGAACTGGCCCTTCTCGTCGCAGATTTCCAGCACTCGCAAGCCGTCTAGGGCTCCGGGCAGGTTCAGGTCGGCGGGGCGCGCCCCACCGATGTCCAGCCCGTCCTGTGGGCTGCCGTTGTTGGAGGAAGTCATCGCACTATCTCCTTGTTCAAAACCGTCATTCCCGCGAAAGCGGGAATCCAGAGCTGATAATCGTCAGTTTCGTTCCCGATGCGTTCACCTTGCGGTCTCTGGATTCCGGCTTTCGCCGGAATGACGAGGTGAAATTGACGGCAATCAGCGCAGTGCTTCTTCAATATAGGGATAGCGGTCCATGGTGGTGGGCCAGAACACGCCGTTCTCGTAGCCGTCCAACAGGTCGTCGCGGGTCACGCCCAGCAGGTCTTCCAGCACTTCCCGGTTGTGTTGGCCGATCATCGGCGGCGGGTTGGCGATACGCGCCGGAGACTTGGACATCTTGAAGGGAGCGTTCTGGAACTTCCAGGGGCCGAGCATGGGGTGGTCCATGGGCACGTACATGTCGCGGTGGCGCAGCTGCGGGTCGTTGTCAACCCGGTCCTGGCTACTCTGTACCGCCATGGCGCGGACGCCGGCGGCCTGGCACTTTTCGGTGAGCTCGTACTTGCCCATCGTCTGGGTCCACTTTTCGATGTGCTCGTCCATCTCCTCCTGGTGTTCCAGCCGGCCGTCGATGGTGTCGAAACGGTCGTCGGCCCAGTCGGGGCTGCCCATCAGTTTCACGAGCTTGTGCCATTCACCATTGGACAGGCAGGCAATAGTTGCCCAGTCGTTGTAGCCGCCCGGCGACGTGCGATAGGCATTGTGCGGCGCGGCGATAGGGCCCCGATAGTTGTTGACCACCTCGGCGCCGGGCCACACGGTGCGGTTGCCGGGCGGGAACCCCTCGCGCCGGGCCTTACGTCCGTTCACGGTCTTGTCTAGCAGGGCCGGCCCGGTTAGGGTGATGCCGGTAATCATCTGGGAGAGGTCCACGTGCTGGCCCTTGCCGGTGGCCGAGCGATGGCGCAGGGCCGTTAATGCGCTGATGGCGCCGTACATACCGCCGGTGTCGTCCAGGTATGACCAGCCCCAGCCGGCCGGTGGCGCTCCGGGCAAACCGGACAGGTGAGTCAAGCCACTCAGCGCCTGGGCCGCCGGCCCCATGGTGCCGTACCAGTGGTAGCGTCCGGTGTGTCCGAATCCGGCCATGGATACGTAGATGATGTCGGGCCGAATTTTTTTCAATTGTTCGTAGCCCAGACCCCAGCGCTGCATGATGCGGCTGCTGAAGTTTTCGATTACGACGTCGGACACCGAGATCAGGCGCTTGACTAACTCCAGACCTTCTTCGGTGCGGGTGTTGACGCTGATGCCCCGCTTGTTGGCGTTGGTGTCAGCGAACTGACCGGTGGAGTTGGGGCCGGGTTCCACACCCGGCGGCACGGTGAAACGGTTCTGGCGCAACGTGTCGAGGTTCAGCGGCCATTCAACCTTGATGACCTCGGCGCCCAGGGTGCCCAGCCAGCGGGCCGCCCACGGCCCGGCTCGCACCCAGGTGAAATCAACGACGCGGATACCTTGCAACGGCGTTGGCAGGGGCATCGGAAAGCCTCCTGTATTGGAGAGTGATTGGAACTGCTAATTGAGCGTCAGTTTAGGGCAAGACAGGGCGCAGGGGCAACCACGCCCATCTCATCATCATTGGGAACCCAATCAATCGCCCACGAAACGCGCCAGAAGGTTCCCATCGTCACGGTTTTCGTACCACACCGTGACCGGCGTCCCCTGTATTTGGTGGTCTTTCAGATGGCCCACCGATACGCCGACCCATCCCTCCGACTGGAACTGCCAGTTTCGGCCGTCCGCGTCGGTGATTTCAAGGGTCTGAAAATGGCGGGGATTATCCGGGTTAGCGTCCACCCGGTCGATGTGGCCGGTTACTTTGGGCAGTTTCGGAAACAGGGTGTCGCCGTTACCGTGTCCGGGCCCTCCGGTTTGCGTATCGTTGTTGCAAACCAGGAGGCCGGCCAGAGCAACCGCGAATATCGCCGCCGTGATCCATGGGCGGCATTGGAGTGGCCTTACCGCAAAGAGTGTGTGCTTCGACAACGTGACGCCAGAGGTCCTGGGATGATCCGCATCCATAAGGATGGAATAGAACTGCGTAAAACAGCAAGCCCGTTACTCCTACTCCAGCGAAAGTCGGAGTCCATAAAACGCTACTGGATTCCGGCTTTTGCCGGAATGACGGTTTAGAGGCAGGGGAGTTTTGCACGGCCCGATTGAAGGGCGATTGTAGCAAAACGGACGATGGTGCTTTATGATGAATGCATGGCCGTTGACGACGCAAGCAGATGCTTGGCGGCCGACTACCAAGATAACCGTATATGGCTGCCGTCGGCATCACCACCCCCGCCGATACTTCCGGTCGGCGACGCCTGACCTGGTTGCAGGGTCTGGCTACCGCAACGGTTGTTTCAGTATTCCTGTTGGTCATCCTGGGCGGTGTGGTACGGGTCACCGGCTCCGGCCTGGGGTGTCCTGACTGGCCGCTTTGCTACGGCAAGGTGTTGCCACCGTGGGAATACACTGCCGTCATTGAATACACGCACCGTTTTGTTGCTTCCGTCATTGTCGGACCGCTGGTGCTGGCCACCGCCATTGTGGCGCTGGCGCGTTACCGCCGCGACCGGTGGGTTTGGATACCTGCCGCCATTTCCGTCCCAATGTTGATTGTCCAGGGTTTGCTCGGTGGCGTGACAGTGTTGACGCACCTGCCCGGCGAAATCACCGCCCTGCACCTGGCCACTGCTGAGGCTCTTCTGGCGACGTGCCTCTTCATAATGATTGCCGCGTTTCGTACTCCCATCGCCCTGGCCGGAAAGGGATCTTCTGGGGCGGCCGGAAACGGTTACTATCGCTGGGCCATTGCTGGCGCTCTGGCCGTGTATGCCGTCATAATCTCCGGCGCGGTGGTCACGGCCATGGGCGCGACGGGGGCGTGCGTTACCTGGCCGCTCTGCCAGGGGCAGGCGTTTCCCATGAATCACCTGACCGCGGTCCACATGTTCCACCGGTACGTGGTATTGGCGCTGGGCGCGTTGCTGATCTATGCGGTATGGCGTTCCGCCGTCGCCGGAACCAGAGGAACCTCTCTGTGGTGGTTGGCGATGCTGTCCATAGTTGCTTTCGTCGCGCAGATTGTAGTGGGGGCCGCCACCATCTGGTTGGACTTCCAGGCCCATTGGCGCGCGCTGCATTTAACTGCCGCTACCGCCGTATGGACGGCGGCGGCCGGCATGGCGATAATCGCCTATATGAACGCTCGTACCAAATGGGGCGACGCGCTGGCGACTTCTCGTAGTTCCGGGGCTTCGACGGAGCGAAATGGCCAGTAGCGCGCCGCAGTTCAGGCCCGATGCCAACCCAGCCGAGCCGGAGCCGGTTGGGGGCGCTTCAGTCCTGCCCAACCGCCCGACCGTGTCGGCGGTAGCCCGAGATTTCCTCGCGCTGACCAAACCGAAAATCATCTCGTTGCTGCTGGTAACTGCGGCCGGCGGGATGTTCCTGGCCGAACAGGGCGTGCCATCCCTGAGCCTCCTGGCCCTGGTGTGGGTGGGCGGCGCGCTGGCCTCCGGCGGCGCCAATGCCGTCAATCACTTTTTGGACCGGGACATCGACCGGGATATGCGACGGACCCAGGGCCGTCCGGTGGCGGGAGATCGGGTAGCCCCTCGCTACGCGCTGGCCTTCGGGGTCGCGCTGAACGTGGTTTCTTTCGCGCTGCTGGCGGTGCTGGTCAACCTGCTGGCCGCGGGACTGACCATCATCGCCAGCCTTTTCTACGTGTTCGTCTATACCATGTGGTTGAAGCGCACCACTCCCAACAACATAGTGATCGGCGGCGCGGCGGGCGCCATCCCGCCCATGGTGGGTTGGGCCGCGGTGACCGGGAGTTTAGATCTGCCGGCGGTCTATCTGTTCGCCATCGTCTTCTTCTGGACCCCGCCCCATTTCTGGGCGCTTTCCCTGCTGATTCAAACGGACTATCAACGTGCGGGCGTCCCTATGCTGCCGGTGGTGTCTTCCCGCCGGCAGACCGCCTTGCATATCTTTCTGTATTCCATCGCCCTGACCGGGCTGACGTTGATGTTCGCCCTGCTTCCGCAGGTTGGTTGGGTCTATTCGGCGTCAGCGGCAGCGTTGGGAGCGCCGTTCATCTGGCTGTCGTGGCGGCTTTGGCGGCGCGACGAGCGAGGCCGGGCCAAGGCCACCTATCTCTACTCGCTGGCGTATCTCGCGCTGCTTTTCGTCGCGGTGATGGTGGACAGCGTGGTCGCTCCAGCGTAGTCGGATGCGCCGGACTTCGCAGATTGGTCACGAGTCTCGGCTGATTCCGCCCAAGTGCTCGATTAGCGGCGGCAGGTAATGCACGATAACGTCGTGCAGAATATCGAGGCGTATGTTGTAGTATTCATGAACCAGCCGGTGCCTCATCCCAATCATGCGCGGCCAATCGAGCTGCGGGTATTGGGCCAACGTGGCGGGTTCCGACTTGTACGCCGCTTCGCCTATGTTCTCCACGAACTTGGACAAAGCGGCGCTTTTGACTACATCCCGCTCCAATTGCCCCAGGCTGTCGCCGTCCAGCACAACGATGGCGAGTTCAGCATAGCGGAGCATATCATACAATCGGTCAGCATCGTCACGCCGACGCATACAGCACTTCCGCGGCCGCCACGATGTCGTCCAAGCGTGTCCGTCGTACTTCCGACGCCGTGCGCACTCCCGTCCGGTAGCCGACGATTTCCTCCAGTTCTTCCTCCAAGTCCCCATACCACCATGAGAAATCGGTTGCTTGCACACCGGGGGCAAACTCCACCAGGGCATAGACATCCACGTGCGGATTGGGCCGACCTTGCAAGTCGGGGTCAAACAGGGCGAATTTAGTGATGCCCTTTCTTTGGCAGAACTCGGCGATGCTCGTCCGAAGCTCCGGCGTCACGGTGACTATCATCATTGCTCCTGGCGCGTGGGGGTGTTGACGCTATTTTAAGCCATCGGGTTGCCTTTTACGCTACGCCAACCCGCTCCAAAATACGGCGCGCGAGTCAGGCTACCAAATTGACAGCCATAGGCGCTTATGCTATCGTTACCGCCGCTAGTGAAATTTTGCACATACTTTGTCCGAGTGCGGTCGAAGTATCCGGGGGTTCACGATGGGGCTGCTGCCCTTCTCTGCGGGAGACTCACCTAACAATTCCACTAAGGGGCACGGCCCCGTACCAAGCGGTGATACTCCAGTGAACCCTACGACCAATACCCCCGCTCGCCGGCGCAGCCGGTGGCCGTTGCTAATGTTGCCGGTCTTGGGGGTGATGCTGTTGCTGGCCGCGGTCGGGTGCGACTCCGACGCTCACCAGTCCATCCTTGCCCCCACCCCTTGGTCTTTGGAAGGGGCCAAAGGGCCGGTGGCGCGCGAACAGCTTCTGCTGTTTAACGTTCTCCTGTGGACGATGGTGGTGGTGTTCGTGCTGGTGGAGGGCGCGCTGCTCTACGCGGCCGTCCGTTTCCGCCGCAGGCCCGGCGATCCTCTGCCTCCGCAGACCCACGGGCATACTCCGCTAGAGATCGCCTGGACCGTCGTCCCCACGATCCTGATTTTGGGTTTGGGTGTCTGGTCGGTGATCGTCCTTTTCGAACTGGAACCGGGCGAAGCAGTAAAGTTGGCGCGCGCCGAAGGGAAAGAGCCTCTCGTTGTGGAAGCCGTGGGCCATCAATGGTGGTGGGAGTTCCGGTATGAAGATGCCCTACCGAATGCCGAGGGCGGTGAGTTGGTCACGACGGCCAATGAAATGCGCGTTCCGGTCAATACCCCCGTCATCATGGAACTCAAGAGCGATGACGTAATTCACAGTTTCTGGATACCCAAATTGGTGGGCAAGCAGGACGTGGTTCCCACGCGCACCAATAAACTGTGGTTCCTGGCTGAAGAGACCGGGATGTACTATGGACAATGCGCCGAGTTCTGCGGCACCGCCCACGCCCAGATGAAGTTCCGGGTACACGTTCTCGAGGAAATTGATTACCAGGCCTGGGTCAACGGGTGGGGCGGTGAGTTGGCGGAACCCCTGTCCACGGAAGCCGCCCGTGGCCAACTGGTGTTCCTCGGGGCCGGCCAATGCGTCACCTGTCACACCGTGGGCGCGCCCGACACCGTGGACCCAGAAACCGGCGAGGGCGTCCAGCGCGCTCGAATGCAGACGTTCATTGAATATACCAAGTGGCTGGACAAGCCCGCAAAAGAGCGGCTGGTGGACGTCCGCACGGGCAACGAACCACCCACCGCGTTTGCCGCTCCGAATCTTACCGATTTGGGTGATCGAACCACCATTGGGGCGGGCCTGGTTGACCTCAACCGCGAAACTCTGCGCCAATGGCTCCGTGATCCCGAGTCGATCAAACAAGGCAATCGAATGTCTGAACTGGCAGCTATCTACCAGACTCGCCAGGACCACCGCGCCGATCTCTCCGAAGCCGAGCTAAGCGACCTGGTTGAATACCTGATGGCGCAGAAGTAAGCAGGGCCGGTGCGATATACTAGAACAGGATCGCACCACCGCCACCGCTGAAAGTCCACGACAGCAAACCTAGACTACCGCTCTCCAATCCATCGCCGCTAACGCATCGTAATATCGACCGAGCCGCAGCGGAGGACTTGAATCATGGTAACCATCACTGGCGTCATACCCCGCCCGACGACTTACACCGGACTGTGGAGCTGGTTGACCACAGTTGACCACAAACGCATTGGAGCGTTGTACGGTGTTTCCGCCTTCATTTTCTTCATCGTGGGCGGCATCGAAGCCGGCATTATGCGGGTGCAGTTGGCCACTTCCGACAACTCAATGGTATCCGCTGATTGGTTCAACGCCATGTTCACCATGCACGGCACGACCATGGTTTTCATGGTGATCATGCCCTTTGGCGCCACCTTCTTCAACTTCCTGGTTCCGTTGATGATCGGCGCGCGGGACGTGGCATTTCCGCGCCTGAACGCTTTCTCCTATTGGACGTTCCTGTTCGGCGCCCTTTTGATGCACGCCGGCTTCCTGATCGGACAGGTTCCCGATGCCGGCTGGTTCTCCTACGCCAACTTGACCGCAGCGCCATTCAGCGAGGGCAAGGGCCTGGACTTCTGGGCGCTGAGCCTCCAGGTGCTGGGCGTGGCATCTTTGGCAGCCGGCTTCAACTTCATCGTTACCATCATCAATATGCGCGCGCCGGGGATGTCGCTGATGCGGATGCCGGTGTTCGTGTGGATGACGCTGGTCACCAGCATCCTGCTGGTGCTGGCCTTCCCGATCATCACGGTGGCGCTGATCGAGCTGACCGCCGACCGCCAGTTCGGAGCAAACTTCTTCAACACCGCCGCCGGCGGCGACCCCATCCTCTGGCAGCACCTGTTCTGGCTCTTCGGCCATCCTGAGGTGTACATCCTCATCCTGCCCGCCATGGGCGTGGTGTCCGAGATCATCCCCACCTTCAGCCGCAAACCGCTGTTCGGCTATCCGGTGGTGGTGTTCTCCGGTATTGTGATCGCGATCATGAGCTGGGCGGTGTGGAGCCACCATATGTTCACGTCGGGACTGGGTCCCATCGCCAACTCGGTGTTCACGATCACCACGATGCTGATTGCCGTGCCGACCGGCGTGAAGATCTTCAACTGGATGGGCACGATGTGGAACGGCTCAATTGATCTGAAGACGCCCATGCTGATGGCGATCGGGTTCGTCGCGCTGTTCGTTATCGGGGGCCTCTCCGGCGTGTCCCACGCGGTGTCGCCGTCGGACTTTCAGCAGCAGGACACCTACTACATCGTCGCGCATCTCCACTACGTGCTGTTCGGCGGCGCCATCTTCGGTATCTTCGCGGGTATCTACTACTGGTATCCCAAGATCACCGGCAGAATGTACCACGAAACCCTGGGCAAGGTGCATTTCTGGTTGATGTTCATTGGCATGAACCTCACCTTCTTCCCCATGCACTACGCCGGGTTGAACGGGATGCCGCGGCGCATCTACACCTATGCCGAGGGCTTCGGCTGGGAGGGCATGAACCTGCTGGCGACGATTGGCTACTTCGTCATAGTCATCAGCCTGCTGGTGTTCATCCACAACTTCTTCCGCAGCATCAAGCGGGGCGAGCCGGCCGGACATGACCCCTGGGACGCACCGACTCTGGAGTGGAGCATCTCTTCACCACCGCCGGCGTACAACTTCGCCGAAATCCCCATCGTGCGTGGCCAGGATGCGTACTGGATCACCAAGCGTGAAGCGGCGGCCCGGGGCGAGCCCATCACCCAGGGGGAGCCGCACGTTGACCCCAGCACCATCCATATGCCCAGCCCGTCCTACTGGCCGCTGGTGGCGTCCTTCGGCGTGGCCTGGTTGGCCGGCGGGTTCCTGATCGACGTTGGTTGGGACTATATCCGGTTCCCGGTTGCCATCGTCGGCGGCCTGATTACCATCATCGGCGTCATCGGCTGGTCCAACGAACCGGCCGCGGCGGAACATCACGAGGCTGAGGGCCACCACTGACGGCCGTCGGTCCGTTCCTAATTGCCACCATAATTAGTCAGGAGAAGCGCGTTGGCTCACGCAGACACCACCCACGCTCCGACGGCGCATCCACCGGCGCACGAGGAAGAAACCACCACCGGGATAAATCACCGGAAACTCCTGATGTGGGTGTTTCTCGGCTCCGACTGCCTCTTCTTCGGCTCGCTGATTGCTACCTACATGGTGTATCGCGGGCAGAGCATCGTCGGGCCGTATCCCAGGGACATCATCGACGTCCCGATAACGACCGTCAGCACTTTCGTCCTCCTGATGAGCTCCTTTGCCATGGTGATGGGAGTAGCGGCGGCCCGCAACGGGAACCAGAAACGGTTGATCCAATGGCTGCTGCTGACCATCGTTCTGGGCGGCACCTTCATCGGCTTCCAAGTCTATGAGTTCAACCTGTTCCGCGTTGAAGGGCTGCGCTACGAGACCAACCTGTTCAGCAGCACGTTCTTTACGCTGACCGGATTCCATGGCGCCCACGTGACGCTTGGACTTTTCTGGTTGGTGTGTTTGGTCGTCATCGCGGCTCGCAACCCGGCTGGCCGGCCTTCCGACCTGGACGTGGACATCGCCGGGCTGTACTGGCACTTCGTTGACATCGTTTGGATTGTGATTTTCACGCTGCTGTACCTGATTGGCGGATTTGACGGGCCTTCGGAAGCCGGCCACGCCGCCGTCCAGGGATGGAACTGGGTTACCGGACTTTTCAGCTAGGTTTCGAGGAGGCAACCACCAGATGAGCGCTAACCCCGGACACGAGGCCGCCATGGGCCACGAGGAACACGCTGCCCACGAAGACGCCGGGATAGCGCGGTTCTTCTGGGGCCGCGTGCCGGAAGGTGTTCACGGCGGCCTTAAACAATACGGCCTACTGGCGATATTCCTGGCCGTCATAACGCTGGTCGAGTTCCTGATCATCGTACCGGAAGGGTTGCAGGGCAGCAGCGTGGTGATCGCGCCGCTGGTGATCCTGTCGGTGATCAAGTTCTTCTGCGTGGTCGCCTTCTTCATGCATTTGAAGTTCGAGCACCCGCTTTTGTGGCAGATATTCGTGGCGGGGTTGGCATTGGGATTGGTGGTGGCGATTTCTTTGGTGCTGCTGTTCGGGGTGTTCCGCATCGACGCCCGGGAATTCTCCGAGCCGCGCGTGGTACCCTTCGAGCATCACGCGGAGGAGCACCACGAAGAGGTTGCGCGTCCGCTGCCAGCAGAGGTGCCGGGACCGGTGAATCCGGCCGACGTGGCTCCGCCTGCCCCTGCCGGCGCCGCCGCTGCTTCATCCCCTGGGCAAGCTCTGTTTATAGGCACCGCGGCTTGCGCCTCCTGCCACACCGTGCAAGGCGTAGCCCAGGGCGTGCTCGGGCCGCCCCTGGACGGCATCGCCAGCGCCGCGGCCAATCGGATCTCCGGCTACTCCGCCGAGGAGTACATCAGGGAATCCATTGTGGAACCCGACGCCTACACCGCCGGCACTGCCGACGGTCTCAGCCAGGATTACCAGGAAGGACTGATGCAAGCCACGATGGCCGGCATCTCCCTGTCCGAAGAAGACGTGGATAACCTGGTGGAGTATCTTCTGACGTTGAGATAGCTCGGTGCCGAGGCCTGTGAATGAGGGGCAGCCGCTGCCGGTTGCCCCTCTTGCTATGCCACCGGCAGCGTGTACACTGTATCCGGGCCACGATCTCGGGTTGCCGCTTGGGAGTTTTCTCCAGGAGGATTTCGTCATGCTGGTTGATTTGACTCGCGTTACTGCCGCAGATGGGATGGAGTTGGACGGTGCTTTCTTCGCGCCGGCGCCGGGTGCGGTTCCCGCCGGCCCCATTGACGCCGCCATGGTGATTCACGGTTCCGGTCGCAACTTCTACACGCCGGCCACCGCCGCCATGGCCGAGGACCTGCGCCGCGCCGGCTACGCCGCCTTGACCATCAACACGCGGGGCCACGATACCGTGTGGGTGGACCGGCAAACCGGAGTAGCCGAAGGCAACGCCTACGAGATACTGGACAACAACCGCCAGGATCTGCGCGCCGGCATCGACTATCTCGCGTCTCTGGGCTACCAGCGGATCGCGATCCTGGGCCAGAGCATGGGCGCCGTTAAGGTCACCTACTACGCCGCCGTTGAGAACGACCCGCGCGTCGCCGCCGTGGTGCCCATCTCGCCGGTGCGCCTTTCCTGCTCCTACTACCTGGAATCCGAGGATGCCGACGAGTTCCGCGCCAACCTCGAAACCGCCGACCGCATGGAGGCCGAGGGCCGCGCCATGGATCTGTTCTACGTGGACTTTCCCATCAAGGAAATGTTCTCCGCCATGGCGTACATTGACAAGCATGGCCCGCTGGAACGGTACAATGTAATCCGGCACGTTCCCCAAATTCGCGTGCCTTTGTTCGTCCTTTCCGGTTCCACCGAGACCCATACCCGCCTGCTGGACGTTCCACAGGACATGATCACTGCTGCCGTGAACAGCCCCCGGGCCGAGTACCTGGTGCTGGAAGGCGGGACTCACTCTCTGACCAATATGATGCCCGAGGCCGGCCAGGCCGTGGTCAACTGGCTCGCGTCCCTTGCTGCCTCGGTTGGGCAGACCGCCGCTGCCGCGAACTGATGGACCAATCCGGCGACACCATCACGATCAAGCCGATTGGCTACATTCGGGGCCGGTTCGACAGTTATGCGCCGTCGGACGAAATGCGCACGCATCCGTCAGAGATCGTGGTGCATCCGGACTTTGCCGACGGTCTCATGGGCCTTGAATCGGGTGGGCAAATTCTGACGCTGTTCCTGTTGCACCGGGCGATGGCGGTTGGGTATGAACTCCAGCTCCATCCCGGTCACAATCCCGATAACCCGATTCGGGGGGTGTTCAGCACCCGCAGCCAATACCGTCCGAATTTCATCGCCGCCACGGTCGCCCGGATCCAGTCAATTCGACACGATGAGGCGACCGGGGAAGCAGTGCTGACCGTGACCGAGCTTGACGCGCAGGATGGCTCGCCCGTTATCGACATCAAACCTTATCGGGCAAGCCTGGACGCGCCACTGCAATAGGGCGCCAATTTTGACACCGCCGGGCCATTCCTATACCATCCGCTGCGGTGTTTGCCGAATGCCGTCGCGATAGAAATCAAAGAAGTCAACGGTGGGTTCCCCGCCCGGTGCTTGCGATATGCCAATCTATGAATATCGTTGCCAGTCCTGCCATCAGGTGAGCAGTTTCTTTTTCAAGGTCGCTTCCGCAGCGACGGACGTGAATTGCGAGCACTGCGGCGACTACGGGATGGAGCGCATCATGTCGTCTTTTTCGCGGGGCCGCACCGAAGCGGACCAGCTGCGCGACCTGGATCCCCGTTACTACAAAATGGTGGACGATGCCCTGGGCAAAGCCCCGGCTACCACCGATCCTGACCATTACCTTCGCAAGATGGCGCCGTTCACCGCTGCGGAAAAGGCCGGCGATCCTTACTTCAGCGAATAAACTGAAGCACCGGCCCTATTTCGCATCCCCGGCGCCCCCGGAGACATCCTCGGAATGACTGCTGACCCAATCGTATTCCCTTCGCTGGACTGGTTTGAAGCTCTGCAAAAACTGGTGAATGACGACCCGGCCTACCGGCGAATTGGCACCGTGGACGCTGCCATGGGCGTTAAGGTCGCCGACGAGGTCTTCGTGGTTACGTTCGAAGCATTCGAATGTCGGTCGGTCCGCGCCGGCAACGAGTACGACCTGATCAACGTGGACTTCTTCATCGAGATGGAACCCGACGCATGGCGGACGATGCTGGAAAACATCAAGGCCAATGGCGCAGCCGAAGCCGGGCAGACCCTGGTCAGCCTGGATATGCTCCACGAGATTTCAACCAACGCTACCGGGGACCAACTTCGCGCGGATATGTTCTTCCGATATAACCAGAGCTTGCAGCACTTTTTCGACCTGTCGGCCAACCTGGATACCGTGTTTGCAAACTGACCGGGTTGCATTGACGAGTTTGGTCTCGCCATTTCAAAAACAGAGAGGACGCTAGATGACGACCACCACAGTTCTTGAAGAAGTAGGGATGGATCCGGCCGCAGTTCAGGCGCTGGACGACCTGTTTCGCCAGCAGATTGATCGGGGCCTGCATCCCGGCGCCGGCCTGGCCGTGTACCGCCACGGCAAGCTGGCCGTTGACCTGTGGGGCGGATTGGCGGACGACGCTGCCGGCACTCCGGTGGCCGGCGATACCATGTTCATCCTCTATTCCTCCACCAAGCCGCTGGCGGCAGCCTGCCTCCACATTCTCTGGGAGCGCGGACAGCTGGCCTGGGACGATAGGGTCGCCGAATACTGGCCCGAATTCGCCAAGCACAACAAGGACGCCGTCACCATCCGACACGTCCTCACCCACCGAGGCGGCTTCCCGGAGACTCCGCCGGAACTGTCCTGGGACCGCTGGCAGGATTGGGATTACGTGGTGGAGTGCATGGAAGACATCATCCCCGATTACCCGGCGGGACAGATCATGGCGTATCACCCGCGCAATTTCGGCTGGGTGATCGGTGAGTTAGTGCGACGCATCGACGGACGCCATATTGGGGTGTTTCTCCGGGAAGAAATCTTCGATCCCCTGGGTTTGCACGACGGATACGTCGGCCTGCCGCCGGAACTGGAACATCGGGTATCCCGCATCCACGCCATGGAAGACTGCGACCGGCCGGGGATGATACGCCCGTACAATCGCCCGGAAGTGCATCAGGCGGTGCATCCGGCCGGCGGCGGCATATTCACGGCCCGCGACCTGGCTCGTTTCTACGCCATGATGTGCAACGGCGGCGAGTTGGATGGCGTGCGCATCCTGAAACCGGAAACGGTGGCCGAGGCCACGCGCCTGCAATCGGAGGCCAACGATTTCTCCCTGGGGACGCGAATGCGCCGCTCGCTGGGCCTGGTGCTGGACGACAGCCGCATGGGCGCGACGGACCAGTCCGGCGAGGGATTGGGCACCTTCGGGCACGGCGGCGCCGGCACTTCCGTAGGCTGGGCCGACCCGTCATTGGGCCTGGCGGTGGCCTATATCACCAACGGCTTTCGGGCCAGCGCTACCAACAACCCGCGTCTCGCCGCCGTATCCAGAGCGGTGCGGGCAGCGTGCCGGTAGCGCGCATCCCGGATAGCCTGTAAGCGCCGATGCTGTACTTGAACGACTTGGGCAATTCCGGTATGCCGGGTGTTTCGCCCGGTCTCGGCAGCGCATTAGCTGAAGCCGGTGCAGTTTGTTTGGATTCCAAAGGCCACCAACCCGGCGTTCTCCTCGCAGTCCGCGGCATTTCTTACCGCAGCTATACGTTGGAATGGACACCGTCAACAGCGCAAGCGCAACGGGCCTGGCAATACAATCGTGCCACCGAATTAGGCGCCGAAGCCATAGCCGTTTTGCTGGCGCAAACCGAAACCCCTTACACTGTAATCGAAGCTTCGGAACAGGGCTCCGGCATCGATTACTGGTTGGGCGATGAATCGGACATTACCTTCCAACGCAAGGCTAGACTGGAAATATCAGGTATCCGCCGGCGAGGCGAAACGATGGTTAGCGAAAACGTCATCACCGCAAGGGTTGGCGATAAGATGCAGCAGACGGTCCAGTCCGACAGTAGCCAATCGCCGGCCTACGTAATTGTTGTTGAGTTTGGCCGTCCTGTTGCTGAGGTTCATCAAAAATGAGCGCAATGAATGATTTTCACCATCAGGCAATGGACTTGGTGGGAACCGCAATTCTGGAACGAGTGCATGGCAATCCGGAAAAGGTCTCTCGGCTCTATGCCGAAGCCCTGGATCTGGAATTAGCCGCCATCGCGGAACTCACCGAACCCATTGAACCTACCCACTCGGTCCTGCACAGGAGCGCCGGCTGGATGGCTTATCACTCCGGGCAGTACCGCAAAGCGGAGCGGCTGGCCGCAGTTGCTTTGGCCCACGAACCGCCGCCCGAAATTGCTGACGAGTTGCGGGACCTGCTGAAGCACGTTTACTCTCAGTGGCCGTCCAAGAGTAAAGCCGAAGCCGTCGCCGACTAGCTGATTGGTAAATGCCTGCCATCATCTACCACCTCGCGTTCCGCGCCGACTGGGAGGCCGGGCTGGCCGCCGGTGAATACCGCGCTCCGTCCCTGGCCGAGGAGGGTTTTATCCACGCCAGCGGCGACGAGGCGCAGACGCTGCGTGTTGCGGCCCGTTTGTTCGCAGGCAGTACCGACTTGCTGGTCCTCGACGTGGATACCGCTCTGCTGGGCGAAGGATCTCCGGTCATCAGGGAGCCCGCCCGGTCGGGGGAGATTTACCCGCACATCTACGGTCCCATCGCATTGGCTGCCGTGGTACGAATACGGAAGCTGGTCCTGAACCCGGATAGTCAAGCCGGCTTTGCGCTGGGCAACGGCGGATGAAGCGAGGTGCCGCATCCGGTATTCCGACGACCAGTTGCTGGCGATTCGGCGGGTGATCGCCACTCTACCCGCGCTCACGGCGGATGAGATCGCCCAACGCGACGGGGCGATAGCCGGCGAGCGTTGCGCCCCGCACCTGTGGCCCCTCTGGCCGATAGCCCAGGCTGACCGCGTCCTGTGGCGTATGCTGGTTGATGACGAAAACATCGCCCGCTTTTCCGTGTACGGCCTGTTCCCCGAGACTTACGGCGTGGTGTATGGGGGCGGAAATCCCGCCGTGCGTTACGACGGGCGCAGTCGGGGCCGGGTCGCCATCATCACCGGGCAACGCGACGACAGACCGGTCGGTATCGTGATCAAACCGTGCCAGAGTCCGGCCGAGGCCCAGATCGCGGCCATAGCCGGCGGGTTGGGCCTCGGCCCCCGACAATTTCCCAGCGTATCCGGGTTCATCAGCGAGGAGTTCGTAGAGGGGCGGTTCCTCACCGACTTGATACCCGACGACGCAACGCGGGAACGAATGGGAAGCATCGGCAAGGCATTGGGCGCGGCGTTGCGCAGTCTGCATCTCGCCGGTGTGTGCTATAACGATGCTACAATCTCTGACCCTAACGGACGCTCGCATGTCATATTGACATCCGAAAGCAGCATCCGGTTAATCGATTTCGGCGTGGCGTTGCTGCTGCGCGACCATCCGGCCAGTTTGACCTTTCATGACGCCTACAATGCGGCACGCACGGACCCGATGTTTCGCCTGTTCCGGCAGATGTCCGGCGGCGGGGACTCCCAAAGCCTCGGTGATTTCGTCGCGGAGTACGGGCGGCGTCTGGCCCGCCAGACTGCGGAGGAAATCCAGGAACGAGATTGGCGGATCGCCGAAGAAGGGCTGTCGGCAATTGCCGCCCGGTTCGGGCCGCTGGCGGTGGAGGCAATGCGGGACGGGCTGGCCGACGGACGTTCATCAGGGACGCTTCCGGGCCCGTAGCAACTGGAGAAACCGGGCAGCCGAAAAGCGCAGTTTTGCGGGGTGGGCGTGAAGCGGCTGGCGGCGGTAGCGGTTTCGTGCGTGGCAGCGGCGGCGCTTTTGGTCGTGGCCGCATGGATAGCGCTGGGCAGAAGTGGTGACGGGCCGCCGGACGCGGCGGTGCAGATTATACCTCGGACTGAGGAAGTGGCGGAGGGCACACTGCGGGCAACGACCCAATCGACACCAGTTGGCCGGAGCGGAACCGTATCCGCTCCCACGGAAATTGCCGTGTACATCACCGGCGCCGTGGTCAATCCGGGGGTTTATTCGGCAACCTCGGACCAACGGCTCCACGATGTGTTGACGTTGGCCGGCGGCCCAACCGACGATGCCGACCTTGACCGCATCAATTTGGCGGCTCGGCTCGCCGACTCGACGCATTACAAGATCCCGTCGGTGGATGATACGGAACCCGACGCGCCGGCCTCTGGCGGGGAGCAGATCTCGGGGAGTGAGTCTCTTCCGGCGGCGAATCCTTGCGCAGTCCCAATCAATATCAACGCTGCCACCGCCGAGTGCCTGGAAACCCTACCGGGTATCGGCGCTGTGCGGGCAGAGTCCATTGTGGCTCACCGCGAGCAGATGGGGCCATTCATCGCTGCCGAAGACATCACGGCCGTGTCCGGGATCGGCGACGGCATCTACCAGCGCATCGCCGAGATGATCTCCGTGGGTGATCGGTAACCGGGGGTGACCACGTCCGCATTCCGCCTCGACCGCCTGGCCGGTGGGCGGTGATGCCGAGTACGAGGGTCCGGTTCGGCGTTCGCAATGCGAATATTCCCCGAACTCACGTTGGCGGCGATGGTGGCCGGCGTTGGACTGGCACTGTGGTCAGAAGTAACCCTGCATTCGTCCTGGCCGCTTCTGATGCTCGCCTTGGCCGGCTGCGCTGTCGCGGTGGGATTGCGGGCTTTGCGCCTGCCTGCCGGGCCCGTGATCCTGGCGGCTGCCCTGTTCCTGGGGTTTTGGCGCGGCCACACGGGGGCGCCGCTGGAGCTGCCCATCGTACCCGGCGGTCCGGCGAGCGATATTGTGTTGTTGATCACAGATGCGCCGGTTCCGGTCCGGAGCGGCTACCGTTTCTCCGCCCGCGTGCTGCCTGCTGACGGTGGTCCGCCGGAGGCGGATGGGAGCATTCCCGACGGCGCCAACCTGCTGGTGTACGGGCTGCCCCCGCCGGACCTGGTGTATCAACGAAGCCCGCCCTATTTGCGTCACGGGGACACTCTGCTGGTGTCCGGCCGGGTGGAACACCCTGAGCCAATCGGAGATTTCGACTACGCCGCGTGGCTGGCATCACGGCGGATCTCAGCGGTGATGTGGGTTCAGGAATCCGAGTTTCTGGGCGCGGCTCGGATTGCAAGACCGATAGCAGTTCTGCACTCGGTCAGGAGCCGGCTGGCGGGCGCTTTGCAGCGGGGCATATCAGCGCCGCAATCCGCTTTGGCGCAAGCCCTGTTGCTCGGTATCAGAGGAGAACTTCCCGAGGCCGTGAAAGATTCCTTTCGCACCGCTGGAATGGCCCATCTGCTGGCGATTTCCGGCCTTCACGTCGGGATCGTGATGGCGCTGAGTCTGGCGGCAGCGTCGGCAGCAGTGGGCCGGGGCACTCCGTTGACGGTTGCGCTGGCGGCGCTGACGGTGTGGACTTACGCTGCGCTATCCGGCTTCGACCCGCCGGTGGTGCGAGCGTCCATCATGGGAAGCCTGGCGTTGACACAGATCATGCTGGGGCGCGGTATGCGCGGCGTCACGGCTCTGCTGCTGGCCGCAGCGGCGATGGTGGGCGCGCAGCCGGCGATCCTGGGCAGCCTGTCGTTCCAACTCAGTTTCACGGCAATGGCCGGTGTGTTGGTGGCGCTGCCGCTGATAACCGTGCTGTCCGGTACGATTGGCGGGTCCCTCGCCGCTCAAGGTTCTGCCACGGCGCGGTGGTTCGGTTACGGTCTCACCCTGTTGATCGCGTCCGCGGTTATCTCCACCTTCACCACCGTGGCGACGGTGCCCCTGGTGGCGATGCACTTCGGGTCAATACCCCTGATGAGCGTTCCCGCCACGATATTGGCGATGCCGGCGATGCCGCTGGCCCTGGTGGGTTCCGCTGCGACGGCCAGCATCGGGCAATTGGCGGCGTCAATGGCGGTGGCGGTTGGCACGCTGACCTGGGGGCCGTTGGCGTGGCTAATATGGGTGGCTGACGCTATGCCGGCAGTCCTGATCCCCGCGCCCTGGCTGACTCCCCCGGTGGCGATTGCGTGGTACGTCGGCCTGGGGATGTTGGTAGCGCTACTGTCTGCTCCTCGAGTGAGGCGGGCCGCCACCGCCTGGCGACGTGGCCCGACTTGGCGGCCTTCTGGTCTCACCCGTCTTCTGGTCGCCTTAGCGCCGGTGGCGGCGCTTACGGTTCTGCTTTTTGCTTTCCAGTTGTTCGGGTCGCGGGCGGATGGCCGCCTCCATGTGTACGTCCTGGACATCGGTCAGGGGGATGCCATTCTGGTGGTGACGCCGGACGGACGCCAAATGCTGGTGGACGGCGGACCAGATCCGACGGTAATTCTTGCGGCGTTAGGATCGCGTTTGCCAGCGGGCGACAGACAGCTGGACGTGGTGGCCGCCACGCACCTGGACAGCGACCACGCGGGCGGTCTGATCGGCGTACTGGATCGGTACGATGCGAACGTCGTGCTGCAGAGCGCCGACACTCCCGACTCGGTTCTCCATCCGCAGTGGCGAAGCGTACTGGATAGACGCGATCATTCCGTCGTAACGGTGGAGCAGGGTCACCGCATCAGGCTCGGGGATCATGTCGTTTTGGAGGTGCTGTATCCGCCTCCGGACGGCCTGCCGGCTGGGGTGGAAAAAAGCGCCAACAACCTCAGCACGGTGATGCGTTTGACCTATGGCGAAGTTTCGTTTTTGCTTACCGGCGACGTGGAACAGGACGCCGAGCGATTCCTGGTAGGGACCAGGGGGCCGTCTTTGCAATCCGACGTGCTCAAGGTTGGCCACCACGGGAGCCGGTCGTCAACATCATCGGGTTTTGTGCGCAGCGTTGCGCCGGAGAGCGCGGTAATCTCGGCCGGCCGGGAGAATCGCTATGGTCACCCCAGCCCGGACGTCATCCAGCGTTTAGAAGAGGAAGTGGACCCTGACAAAATCTTCCTCACGGCCCGGGACGGAACGGTTGAATTCATCAGCGACGGGACGGCATTGTGGGTGAAAACGGAGTTCTCGACGGACCGATGATATAATCCCATCATGGAACCTGATCGCCGGAAAACCGATGCCGGAAGCCTGGTTGTGGCCATCGACGGGCCGGTGGCTTCGGGCAAGAGTTCCGTTGGCAAGGCGGCCGCCGAAGCGCTGGGATTGCGTTTCCTTGATACCGGAGTGATGTATCGCGCCGTGACCTGGCTGGCTTTGCATCGAGATGTTCCGATAGCGGATTCTTTGGCGATTGGCAGCCTGGCCGAGGGCTGCCAAATGGACGTGACGGCAGATGCTCAGGGAACCGCGGCGATCTCCATCGACGGGCACCAGTTAGGCGATGCCCTAGTCTCCGATGAGGTCAATCGGAATGTATCAACCGTATCGGCGGTGTCGGCGGTGCGTACCGCCCTGGTACGACAGCAACGGGCCATCGCCGCCGCCGGCGGGATCGTGATGGTGGGGCGTGACATTGGTTCGGTGGTCGTGCCCGGCGCCACCGTCAAGCTCTATATTGACGCTTCTGCTGAGGAGCGTGCCCGTCGCCGGTTTGAGCAGATGCGGGAAGCTTCTGTAGCTACCGATTACAAGCAGGTTCTCGCTGACACTTTGCGTCGCGATGAATTGGATATGGGGCGGGCTGATTCGCCGCTGACGGTCGCCGCTGGAGCCACTGTGATCAAGACCGACGGGATTGGCCTGGAAGAGACGATTGCGGCCGTTGTGGCGGCTATCAACGCCGGAAGAAACGGCAATACGCAGGCCCACGCGTTGGGGGAGTGACGGTATGGCGTGGCTGTACAAACCTAGCCGTCGTTTTGGACAGATGATGTGGTCGGTGACCGGCCGGCTCACCGTCACCGGTCAGGAAGCCATGCCGCCATACGGCCCTTTGCTGGTCGCCAGCAATCATCTCTCGCTGAACGACGCCGGAACGTTGGTGGTGGCGCTGCCCAGGCAGGTGGTGTTCCTGGCGAAGAAGGAACTTTGGGAAAAGCCCATTGGCCGCTTCTACTGCAACGCGGTGGGCGCGGTGCCGCTGGATAGGGCCCGGGGTGGCGGCGAAGCGCTACGGTATGCTTTGGCGGCCTTGCAGGAAGACAAGGCGATTCTGATGTTCCCGGAGGGCCGGATCAGTCCCACGTCCCAATTGCAGCGCGGGCGAACCGGCTTGGCGTGGTTGGCTCTGAGAACTCAAGCTCCGATTTTGCCGGTGGGCATCGCCGGGACGGAGAAGTTCGCTTCTTGGCATATGCCGGTTCCCCTGACCAGTTGGCAGGTGAACATCGGAACGCCCTTTACGCCGCCTTTCGTCGAAGGCCCAATCACCAAGCACCTGTTGACCTCGGTGACCGATATGGTGATGGAGCGTATAGCAGCGTTGCTGCCGGAATCGTATCGCGGAGATTATGCCGACGCGCTGCGCCCGTCGCCGGGTAGAGCTATAAATACGTTGTGATGGAAGGGGCGGGCTTTTCCCGCCGGCCCTTACCTTCGTGGGAGCAACGCGTTATCCGGAGTTGGCGCGCTCCGGTAACTCATCTCTTCATCGTCAAGGATACGTTCCAGCTCAGCGGCGCGAAGATTGATCGTGTCCATGATGGCCGGTGGAATTCCGGCGTGCTCGTTGATGTAGTTGCTGAGCAACTCCAACTCATCGAACCCCTGGAAGCAATCCACGACCCCCCGTAGTGCCGGTGAGAAATACTGTGTGTCCTGTCCCACTCCGCGGCCAACGGAGAAGTGGTACACGTACTTCAATTTGTCCTTGAGGTAGCGCACCACCGGGAAGAAGTCGCTGTCTCCGGAGACCAGGACCGCCACGTCGAAACTGTCCATCTTGGAAATCATGTCCACGGCGATGCCGATGTCCACACCCTTTTCACCGACCTGCGTCCCCTGGAAGTTGATGTTGCCATCGTAATCGTATTCCAGGCGGTAGGGCCGGAAGGGCTGCACCACATATTGGCCGACGTATTTGAACTCCAGGAAGTTGGTGTTCTGCTGGATCTCCTCGAACACCGACTTGCGGAGTTGGTGGAAGCGGCGAAACTCGTGCTCGTACCAATCTTGGGCCTTCGCTATCACCAGCTCAGTAGTCAGTTCCGGCATCCGCATTCCGTAGTCATCGACGATACGCTGGGCGCGCCACACGTTAGGAGTCCAGGGCGTGATGTTTTCAGCGTAGTACCAATAGACGCGGATCAACTGATGATCCCAACCGGTTATGTCGTCAAACTTGGTAAGGGCATCCTGGAAGAATTCCTGCCACCTGAAGTGCTTTTCGTCAAGCCGATACTCGGGATTGTTGGGATGGGGTGGATCGGAGCGAAAGTGGAAGTCACGAAGATTGTGCCGGAAATTTTGCCCGTCAACGAAAATAACTGTTCTTAGCGCCATTTCGATACTCCTTACAATCGCAAGGGCAAAGTACACCTGATTGGGAATATATCCGTTGGCTATACGGGAAAGGGATTTATGAGGCACGTTAGCGAACGGCGACGCCCTCTATCGATGAGCGAGACTTTTGCGCCGGCCTGTTCAGTCGGCCGGCGCGGAAATGTCGATTTCGTAGCGGTCCAGGAGTTCATCCAATTGAGCGGCAGTCCGTTCGTCGGGCGGCACGAGGGGCAATCTCGGATCTCCGACGTTGAATCCGGCTCTATTCAGGCCGTATTTCACCGGGATAGGGTTGGACACGATGAAGAGACCTTTGAACATATCCAGCAGCCGCAGGTGTTCAGCCCCGGCGGCCTCCACGTCGCCTTCCAGGGTAAGACCGATCATTTGCCTAATCTGGTCGCCCACCAGATGCGCGGCGACGCTGACGACGCCGTATCCGCCCATGGACATGATACTGAAGGTTTCGTCGTCATTGCCGGACCAGACGCGAAAGTCATCGGGGGTGTCGCGGATGACCTTGGCAATCTGCACCGGGTCGCTGCTGGCTTCTTTGATGCCGATGATGTTTTCAATCTGGGACAGGCGCACCGTGGTGTCGTTGGTCATGTTCAGACTGGTGCGGCTGGGAACGTTGTAGAGCATTCCCGGCAGATTGGTGCACTCGGCGAGGACACGGAAATGCTGGAACAACCCCTCCTGGGGTGGTTTATTGTATGCGGGCACGGTGAGCAGGAGGGCATCCGCTCCCACTTTCGCTGCTTCTCGGCTCAACTCGACGGACGCCAGGGTGTTGTTGTCGCTGGTGCCGGCGATAACGGCCCCGCGGTCGCCGATGGCATCTTTGATCTCGCCATACAGTTGGAGTTTTTCCTCCATGGACAGCGCCGGCCCCTCGCCGGTGGTGCCGGTGACCACCAAACCGTCGGAACCGGAGTCCAGCAGGGCCTGGGCGAGACGCTTGGCCTGCGCGTAATCTACCTGCCCCTCGTCGTCAAATGGCGTAACCATAGCTGTAATCAGCCGGCCAATTTCAGTAGGCATAAAGCGTCCCTCCTCAGGTGTAGTCGCGTCGCAATACGCAAATTTTCCAACCTACACCGTCTGCACGTTGCCATTGTATTCGTGCATTATACATATTGCGTCAACCCTGTGCCATCACTCTGGACAAATCCCTTGAACAATCGCGTCTTATCCGAGACCCGTCACATTGACTGCGACCGGAGCGGACGCATACACTGCCGCAACTCGGATCACGGTTCATAGCACTAATCAATGGCAACCGTTCCAGCAGCAGATTCCACCGAGGAGTTTTCGTCCTACCGGTGGGTGGTCATGGGCATCTGGCTCACGGCCAGCGTTTCCGGTTTCATGATTATGTCCACCATCGGCATCCTGCTGCCGGCAATCAGCGAGGAGTTGCAGCTATCTCCCTTTGAGCAGGGGATGCTCGGCTCGGCCGCTTACTGGGGCAACTTCGTGCTGGCCATTCCCATGGGTTGGTGGACCTCTCGGTTCGCGCCCAAAGCCCTGACCACCGTCACGATGGCGTTGGGTACGCTGTTTCTGCTGGCGCAAGCCGTCGCTCCCGGCTTTGTGATCCTGCTGCTGGGGCGGATGGCTTTTGGGATCAGCGTGATTGCCCGCCAGCCGGCCCGGGCCTTCCTGACGCAGCAATGGTTTCCGGCCCGACAGGTGGTGCTGGTCAACAGCATCTCCAACGCCATGTTCGGCCTGGTGGTGGGCGGCGGAGTGGCGGCCTCGTCTTTCATTCTGATCGCGCTCCGCGACGATTGGCGCGCCACGCTGCTCACGTTTGTTGCCCTTTTCGCCGTGATGACCGGCCTGTGGGTGATCTTCGGCAGGGAACGGGTGACGACGGAGTACCGTCAACGACTGGCCGCCCAGGACGCCAGCGTTCTGAAAGGCACGTTGCGCTATCGCGACCTCTGGATCGGCGGCCTGGGCTTTGTGGGGGCGACGGCGTCCTGGTCCGGTTTCCTCAGCTTTTATCCCACGTTGATGCTGGACAGCTATCAGATGCCGCTGATCTGGTCCGGCGGCATCCTTGCCCTGGGCATCTTCATGGGCGGGGTCTGCGGTTTGGGTTTCGGTTGGGTGGTGATGGTGTCCGACCAGGGTCGCACGATTCTGCTGACCACTGGGGCGGTGATGGCGGTCACTTTCATGGCGATGACTCTGACCGGCTCCTTGCCGATCCTGTTGGCCCTTACATTTCTGAACGGCGTCGCCTGGGGATTCTGGCCGGTCCTGTATTCGGTTCCGTTCCACCTGCCGGGAATACGCCCCCGGGAAGTTGCCGTCGCCCTGGCGTTCATGCAGATGGCGAGTTCAGCGGGCATCACCCTCGGGCCTCTGGCCACCGGCGTGTTGCAAGAGGTAACCGGCGACCTTCGCCTCTCGCTGGCCATCGTCAGCTTCGCTTCCCTGTCCCTGTGCATGGCCGGGTTGGTGATGCGGCACGGGTTATCGGCGGGGAGGCCGCTGCGTTGACACGTCCCCGGCCCCTGCTTACACTCGGAGCGGCACAGTACCAATTGACCGCAGGAGGGAGCAGGCCATGCCGAACCTTGAAGAACTCTTCCGTCAGGTTGACGAGGCGCGGGACGACATCATCGCGCTGGAGCAGGCGCTGGTCCGCATCCCTTCGGTCAACACGGGTTTTATGCCCACTGGCGACGAGACGCCCGTGTGCGAGCTGGCGCGAGACTTCCTGCGAGAGGACGGCGTAGAGTCGGAAATTCTGGAATCCGCCCCAAATCGCGGCAACTTTATTGCACGGCTGGAAGGGAGATCGGGCAAGGCGGGACTGATGTTCATGTCCCACACCGACGTGGTGCCGGTGGAAGACGATACCAAGTGGCGGTTTCCGCCCTTCAGCGCGACCATTGCTGACGACCGGATTTTCGGACGCGGCGCTTCGGACTGCAAGGGCCTGCTCACCGCTCAGTTGATGGCCGTCCGTATCCTGCGCCGCAACGGGGTCGAACTGGAAGACGGGCTGATCCTAGCCGCCGGAGCCGACGAAGAACACGGCGGACGATACGGGTTTGGCTGGCTGGCCGACAACTACCCGGAAAAGTTGGCGGCTCCTTTCGCCGTTAACGAAGGCGGCGGCACGCCCATCCAGGCCGCCGGTGCGTTGACTTACGTGCTGGGCGTGGGTGAAAAGGGGCGGTTGCAAGTGGAAATTGACGTGAAGGGAACTAGCTCTCACGCATCGGTGCCCTGGCAGGGCACCAACGCGCTGTACCGGCTGAGCCGCGCCCTCACGTCCATCGAAGGGTTTGAGGCCGACCGGGATACTTCGGGCGACATTTTCGATCACCTGTCCACTTTCGCCATCGAACACCAACCCTCGCCCGAAAACGTGGACGACATCATCGCCGAGTTGGAGACTGACAACCCGCGTTTCGCGTCCATGCTGCGGGCGCTGTCCCGAATGACGCTGACGCCCACCATGGTACGCGGCGGCATCAAATCCAACAGCGTTCCCGAGTCCATACGGCTCACCTGTGACGTGCGCACCCTGCCTCACCAGGACGACGATTACGTGCGACAACAGTTGGACGAAGTGTTGGCGGAAATACCCGGCGTGTCCTACGAGATCGACTACATGGCCCGGCCCAATTCTTCGCCCTTCGAGTCCCCTCTCTCCCAAAGCATCCAGCGGGTTACGGCCCAGGCACTGCAACGGGACAACATCCAGTGGGTGCCGGCTATCAGCAACGGCTTCACCGATTCCCGTTTTACGCGGCCCCTGGGCACGGTGACCTACGGCTTCTCCGGCTCTCACCCCGATGACGATCCTATGCTGAACTTCACCCATGGCACCAACGAGTCCATTGGCATCAAGAGCCTCGTTAGCGGCACCAAGATCATGCTCGGCCTGGCCTGCGATATGCTGGCGGTGAAGTAAATGCCTTATCAAAACCTGAAGCTGGATAGAGACAGCCAGATTGGTGTCGTCACCCTGAACCGACCGGACAAGCTGAACGCCATTGACCGCGAACTGCATCACGAAATGATGGCGGCCTGCCGGGAGTTGCGGGATGACGACGCTGTGCGGGTAGTAATCTTTACGGGAGCCGGGCGCGGTTTCTGCTCTGGGGCCGACCTGACCGGCAACCGTCCCAATTCGGAAAACCCGACGCGGAGCGAGCGGTTGGATGAATACAATTGGGTCGGCCGGCAGGCGCTGATGGTGTATCGGGAGTTGGACAAACCCACCATCGCCGCGGTCAACGGCGTGGCCGCCGGAGCCGGCATGGGGCTGGCGTTGGCCTGCGATATGCGCGTGGGGTGCGAAAACACCCGCTTCAAGACCGTGTTTATCGAGCGCAGCTTGAGTCCGGACTCCGGGCTGTCTTACTTTCTGCCGCGGATCGTGGGGACCAGCCGGGCTTTTGACCTGGTGTTCACCAGCCGGAGCGTGGACGCGGACGAGTCCTATCGTTTGGGCCTGCTGGACCGGCTGACCACCTCCGATAAACTGCTGGAGGATGCCAAGGAACTGGCGGGTCAGATCGCCTTCTGGCCTCCGGTGGCCATGCAGATGTCGCGGCGGGCTTTGCAACGCAGCCTGGACGCCACCCTGGATGACCAGTTGCAATACGAGACCCATAGCATCGTATTCGCCCGGCGCGCTCCTCACGACGTGGAGGAAGCCGCCGCGTCCTTCCGGGAGCGCCGCCCGCCTAACTTTACCGGAGAATAGAATAGACCGGACTGATAGAATAATCGCATGACTACGCAAATTGCCGACATAGCGGAAACTACACCCGCCGGCGTCAGCACCAACGCTGGGCCGGACGTGAGAGCTTTGCACGTCGCCAGAGCGCTATGCGACGCCTTCGACGTTGAGTGCGTCATTCTGTTCGGGTCCCGGGCCCGGGGCGACTGGACGGACCGCTCGGACATTGACTTGATGATTATTGAGCCGGAGCTTTCCGGACTGAAACGGCGGATGGGGGAAATTCAGCAGACTGCCGGGGAACTGGCCCGCCTGGCCTATCAGGACAATGTTGGCATTGACTTCGTTTATCTGTCGCGGGCCGAATACGAGCGGAAAAGCCGGCACACCTTGAACCACGTCGCGCGGTTTGCTCGGCGGGAAGGTATTGCAATGCCCCGCGACCCAGACAGGTTTATCAGAGACGACGGGATGAGCTACGAAGTTGATTCCAGCGACGAGCCAGATGAGCGCGCGCTTCGCATCGCCCATGCGAATATGTACTACCGCGCTATGCACGGCATGATGGACTTAGGCATCACCGACAGAGTCACCGCGTACAATGCTCACCAAACGCTGGAACACGCTATGAAGGCCCTGATTTCGGCGCAGGGGTACGAATACCTCCACGTTCACGAACTTGACCGGCTGCTGGCGCAGATACGCGCCAACAACACCAACCTACGATGGCAGCCCGTCAGCGACCTGCTGCAACTGAACAACTTTGCCGGGGGCAGTCGGTACGGCCCGCTGCTCACTCCCATTCACGACTACGCGGAGATGGCCAACCGCGTCACCGACGACCTGAGCCGGATCTATGACGAAATAGCCAGGCTGACCGGCGAAACCCCCTGGGCCGTGCCGCCGGAGGGCAGCGACGACCCAATCCAGCCGCGCCACCGATAGAGCATTCTCGCCAACAAAAGGAGCCGCATTATGACCACCGCCGATTGGGGCGAAATCTACAAAGAATTGGGTGCGACGCCGGTCATCAACGCTACTGGGAGCGTCACGATGCTGGGTGGCTCCACTCCTATTCCAGAAGTCAGGGAAGCCATGGCGCGGGCCGATGGCGCGTACATCCCGCTAATGGACTTGCAGGAGAAGGCCGGCGCAGCCATCGCGCGGATGGTGGACGTGCCCGCCGCCTATATCACGTCCGGCGCCGGGTCCGCTTTGATGCTGGCAACCGCAGCCGCCATGGCCGGCGACGATGACGACCGGATTCAGCAACTCCCCAACACCGACGGCATGAAGAACGAAATCCTGATCCAGACGCGGCAACGCTACTGGTACGACCGTTGCTTGGAACTGGCCGGGGCGAGGCTGGTGATGTTCGGCTCGGAAGAGCGCACCACTGCCGAGGATCTGGAAAACGCCATCGGCCCCAACACCGCCGCCGTTCACTATTATGCGGTAGAACAGGAGCACGACCCCGATGCGTTGTCCCTGGAGCAAACCATCGCCATCGCTCATGCTCATGACGTCCTGGTCACGGTGGATGCCGCCGGTCAGATCTATCCCCTAGAAAACTTCGGCAAATACGTGAGGATGGGCGCCGATTTCCAGTGCATCGCCGCCAAGTATATGGGCGCGTCCCAATCAACGGGTCTGGCGCTGGGTTCCGAGGAGATGATCCGCAAGATTGGCCTGCAAGCCTTCGCTAGCTACGAAGGCCGGCGGGTGCGCGGCGTGGGACGACCCCAGAAGGTGGACCGTCAGGAGATGGTCGGCGCGGTCGCCGCCGTGCGCCACTGGATGACCATGAACCATGAGGACCGCCTGGCGGATTCCGAGCGGCGGAGCCGAACCATACTCAATGCCGTCGCCGAAGTTCGGGGGCTGCGCGCGGAGCTGATCGACAATATCATCGGTCACCATGCCTACGGCATCAACCTGTGGGTTGACCCCGCCGTGGCGGGTTTTGATATCTACGACCTGCGGGACCGGCTCATGGCCGGCGACCCGCCGATCTGGACCAGGGTTCGGGACGGCGAGGACTTCATCACCATCCATATGTTCGGCCTGAATCCTGGAGAAGACAGTGCCGTCGGGGAACGGATCGCGGCGCTGTTCAGCGCTTAACCCGGGCCATACAGCGAACATGACATCCTACGCCATAGCGGTTGATGTCGGCGGCACCTTTACCGACATCGTGCTGTGTGATCTGGTGACCAACGCGCAGTGGGTCCACAAGACGCCGTCCACCCCGGATGACCCCTCGGTCGGGTTCATGCGGGGTCTGTCTGAAATCCTGCGGGCGCAAGGCGTCGATCCGGGGGACGTGGCCCATGTCTTCCATGGCACCACCATCGCCACCAACGCAGTGCTGGAGAACCGGGGCGCGTCCGTTGGCCTGGTGGTTACCGAGGGTTTCCGGTACGTACTGGAAATCGCCCGCCACGGCACGCCCCGTCTGGCCAACCCCAACACCTGGGTGAAACCGCAACGACCCGTACCACCGCGCAATTGCCTTGAAGTCGATGAGCGCACCGCCTTCGACGGGGCCATTCTCGCTCCTTTGGATGAGGCGGCGGTGCGCGTCGCGGCCCGCCACTTTGCCGGCGAAAAAATCGCCGCCGTCGCCGTGGCCTTCCTGCATTCGTACGCCAACCCGACGCACGAGAGACGGGCCAGGGAGATCCTGCAAGAGGAATTTCCCGGCGTGGCCGTGTCCCTGTCCTCGGAAGTTTTGCCCGTATATCGGGAGTACGAGCGGGCCATCACCACCGTGCTGAACGCCTACGTCACGCCCCGGGTGAGCCGATACATTGACAATCTCAAGCGTTCGCTGGATGCCTTCGGCGTCCGGGGTTCGTTCTCCATCATGAAATCCAACGGGGGACTCATCGGCGCGGATACGGCAGTCCAGCAGCCGGTATCTACCGCGCTGTCCGGCCCCGCCGCCGGCGTGATGGCTACCACCCAGATCGCAGAGGCCACCGGAGTCGAACACTGCATCTCCTTCGACATGGGCGGCACCAGCACCGACGTCTCGCTGGTGCAGAAACGACAGCCCGGATTGACCTTGAACGGTAAGCTGGGGGAATGGCCGGTGCAATTGCCCATGCTCGACATCGCCACCATCGGCTGCGGCGGCGGCAGCATCGCGGACGTGTCGCCCTACGGCAGCCTTACCGTGGGCCCGGCCAGCGCGGGAGCCGATCCCGGGCCGGCCTGCTACGGGAAAGGTGGCATCCGACCCACCGTAACCGACGCCAACCTGGTCCTGGGTCGGATCGGCGAAAATATCGCGGGAGGGCAGTTGTCCCTGGACCGGGACCTGGCCGACGCGGCGATACGGGGTTCCGTCGCGCGCCCCCTGGGACTGGAGGTAGCGCAAGCCGCCAGCGGGGTGTTGAGGATCGCCAACAATGCCATGGTGGGCGCGATCCGAAATATCAGCGTGGAACGGGGTTACGACCCCAGGGATTTCGCCCTGGTGGCTTACGGAGGCGCGGGACCGATGCACGCCATCGATGTCGCGAACTTGCTGGGCATCCGAACCGTGGTGGTGCCGCCGCATCCCGGCATTGCCTCCGCCTACGGTCTGCTGGTAGCCGACTTCAAGAACGATTACGCCCGGACATTCCTCCAGCAGGCGCCGCATTATGACCTTGGCGGAATGGCGTCCATCTATGCGAACCTGGAGCAAGAAGGGAGGGACTGGCTGCAAGGGGAAGGCGCGCCCCGTGACAGCCATGCCCTGCTGCGGTCTGCCGACCTCCGCTACGCCCATCAAGGCTCGGAGTTGACTGTCCCTTATCGCTGCGCAGTGGTGGACGAAGAGGGATTGACCGAAATGCTGGGCGAATTTCATAGCCAGCACCAGCAACTCTACGGATTTTCCCTCGATCAGCCGGTGGAGATCGTGACGCTGCGGGTCACCGCCTCCGGGCAGTTGGGCGCCGTCAGGATGCCGGCTATACCCACGGGTTCCGTAAATTCGGACGACCCCATCGTCGAACGGCGTCAGGTCTATTTTGATGAATGGGGAGCGTCCGATTTGTGCCCTATCTACGGGCGAGCCACGCTCAACCCGGGAGCGAAGGTCGCCGGCCCGGCGATTCTGGAGGGCACGGACGCCACCGTGGTGATCAATCCGGGCTGGATCGCGCGGGTTGACCAGTTTGGGAATTGCATCATGAGCGCCGAGGAGAGCAGAGGATGACAACAACCGTATCCAAAACCCCTGGGAACAAGGCGCGGCCGGACCTATCCTTCCCGCCGGTTGACCCGGTGACGCGCCAATTGATCCGGGGTTCCCTGCGGGCCGCCCGTCTCGAGTGCGAGCTGATTATTGAACGGACGGCGATGTCGGCGTTCATCCGGGAAAAGAAAGATTACACCGTAAGTTTCCTGGACGCCGATGGTCAGGAAATTTACGGCGACACCATGGGCAGCGACATACTGGGCTGCGTCTGGGAATGCTACCCCGTCGAGTCAATGCGCCCCGGCGACCTCTACTGGTACAACGATCCTTATCTGTCCCAGGGGAGCATCACTCACACTCCCGATATGGTGTTCATCGCGCCGGTATTTTTTGACGCCGAAGTGGTTGCCTACTGTCACTCCTTCGCCCATTTCTGGGATCTGGGTGGTTCGCGCCCCGGTAGCATCGGCCCGGCAAATACGGAGATTTTCCACGACGGCACGCTGGTTCCACCCATCAAGATCGTTGACGGGGGCAAGCTCAACGACGAAGCGTATCGCATCATTCTCCGCAATTCCCGGTATCCCGACTTGCTGGAAGGGGATGCCCGGGCCCTGATGGCGGCGGCCAGTCGCGCCCAGGACAGGCTGCTGGAGATGTTCGAGCGGTTCGGCAAGGACACCATGCAAGGAGCCATCGCGCAGGACCAGGAAGATACCGCACGAATGGTAAGGGATAAAACCCTGGAAATGATCCCGGAAGGCGACTATTCCGTTCGCGACTACATGGACCATGCCGGGGTAGGCGAGCGGTGGCATTCTTTCCACCTGAGCCTCAGCCGGCGAGGGGACGAACTCCTCCTGGACGCCACCCACAGCGACGATCAGGCCGACGGTTCGATAAACTTCATTGCCAGCGACGGCGCGCTGAAAGCATACTTTGGGCAGTACTTCCATCAGTTCGACACGTCGTTGCTGGCCAATCATGGATTGCTGGCGGGCATAGACGACGTGCTGCTCCGCTCCGGAAGCATCCTCAACCCGGAGTGGCCGGCGGCTCTGGGTTGCCGGGCACACACGTTCACCAAGCTGAAGAGCGCAGTCCGCGCCGTGCTGGCCCAGGCCACGGACGGCAACGTGATGGCGTCGGCGGCGGTGTACGTGATCGCCTACTGGCGCATGAAAGAGGCAAAAACCGGAAACTGGCTGCTATGCACCGACGGCATCGCGGTGGGCCACGGCGCCCGGCCATTTGGCGACGGCCTGGACGCGATCTACCAACGCCACAACGAAAACTACCCCGGCGAGTTCATGGAGATGGAGTACCCGCTGCGGTTGGAACGTTACGCCATTGCGCCGGATTCCGGTGGCGCCGGCAAGTACCGAGGCGGTTGCGGGGTGATCAGAGACGTGAGGCTGCTGGCGGAAGAAGGGACTTTCGGCTTGCGGGTCGAAAACAACCGCTTCCCGGCTTGGGGCGTCGCCGGCGGCATGGGCGGTGGACTCTCTCGAGTGGTGTTGAATCCGGGAACGCCCGGCGAGCGCGAAATCAGGGCGTTCTCCGACGACAACCATTGGAAGCGCGGGGACCTGGTGCGCATCTACACCGCGGGAGGAGGCGGATGGGGCGACCCCCTGGAACGGGATCCGGACCGGGTATTGGACGACGTGAAAGACGGGTTCGTGTCGCTGGAATCCGCCTTCGATCACTATGGGGTACTGATTGATCCGGCCGCGCTGGAGGTAGATGCGCCCGGCACGACGGCCAGGCGCAACGAAGCGCGGTCAACCAGAGGCGACACCAAGCTCTTCCATCGCTTCGCCTATTTTGATGCGGCGGATGAGGAGCTGGAGTGGGTGAACCGCAATATGCCCCGTTAGACAGACCCTACCGACGCCTTCGGGGTGGATCACCCGAATAATCCCAGGACCTCAGCCGGTGTGGGGTGACCCTGATGTAAGCGGCTCCGGGGCGAGGTTCGGTGGGTAGTTCCTCCTCCGGCACCCCGCGCCGTTTGGCCGCCTCCCGGGCATAATGCAGCAGGTCGTCCGGTTCGGTGTGCACGGTGGCCGTTCCCTGCACCATCAATCCCTTGATGTCGGCCATGGTGCTGCCGGTCTCCAGCACCAGGCTGACTTTGGGATTGTGCTGTATGTTGCGTAGCTTCAGGGTGTTGGCGCGCACGCCCATGAGGATTTCGTCGCCCAAGCGGAAATACCCCAGCGGCACGGAGTGGGGAAACCCGTCCGGGCCGATGGTCGTGAGCACGATCCAACCGGGTTTGCTGTCGAGGAAATCGTGGGCTTCTTGCGTTGAGAGTGGACGAGGCATGGCTATCGCTCCCAAGTGGTGCTGGATTCCGGCTTGCGCCGGAATGACGGCAAACAGCCATTAGAAGGCCCGTGGCGGCAGGATGCGGCGGTAAACGCCCGGCGAGCCGTGGGCGTGTCCGTAGGTTCCTCCGATGTACTCGTGCATGGTGTCCTGTTTGCGCTGGTTTTCCCACGCCAGGGTTTCCGGAACCTTTTCGTGCTCGAACTCGTACATGGTCAGGTATTTAGGCCAGCCATCGACGACGTGATAACGGCGCACATGCAGGCAGCCCGGTATCTTCAGGTTGGCCGGGGTGCGCACAGTGTCGTAGTACTCGTTGTACTTGGCCTCGATGTCGGCCGGGACGTCCATGCGCCCGATTTGCAAAGCCGGCGCCATGCCCCGCCCCAAGGTGTGCGGATCACTTTCGGACGGGTAGATTTGGGTACACACGAGGCGCTGGGTGCCCCGGCCCACGACGTTGGGCGACATCCGCCGCGTCCAGTCCGTGGGGTTCTCGCTCATGTGCCTGTACTCGGGTGTCTGCAATGCGTCCGCCGAATCCAGTTCGTACACTGCCAGGTAACGGGGGCCGCCGCGCAGGGCTTCGTAGCGGGCGGCAGCCAGGAATCCGGGCGCGCTCAACCGTTCGGGCACGTGTTCTTCGTTATACCAGGCGTTAAATTCGGCATCGTGCTCCACGTCCACATCGGCGTAAACCACCAGCAGGGCTGTACCTTTTCGCTCGACCATATTGCCACCTCCAGGTTCAGCGTCATTAAATCACAAATTGATGTACCATGTCGGCGCAGACTTCTTACTTGCGTTCACCGCCACAGGCAGGAATGCCGGTGCCACCAGAGGGTAATCTCCATGGGAACCTTTTCAACAACCGTTTCAATCGGAAACCTATACGGCGGGGACCAGGTAGAGGTAGAGGCGTTGGTTGATACTGGAGCGTCGGATTCAATGTTCCCCGCTTCCCTGCTGGAGTATCTCCATTTGGAACCGCGCTCCCGGGTCGATTACGCGCTTGCCGACGGTAGTGAAGTGACTTATGGACGCGGCCAGGCTCGTACCGGCATTGCCGACCGTGACGGAATCTGCCCGGTCATTTTCGGCCCAGAGGGAGACGATAACTGCCTGATCGGCGCAACTACGCTTCAGATCTTGATGTTCACGGCGGACTCGGTCAACGAAACACTGATACCAACCAGCAGAGGCAGACTGGGCTACGGAGGCAACCTGTAAGCGGGTATGCGACAGGAACGATATGGGCTGACGCAAATTATTTCACCAGGCAGGAGGTAGGTTAAAATGCCGAGAGCGACGATCAACATCGGGGAACCGGACGGGCAGGCAACGATGGCTTCGGTCTGGCGTTACGCTGTAGGATATATTCCGGGCGAAGACAACGGCGGGTTGGTGGCCGAGGCCACGGGCGGCAGTCCGGCGCGACTGGCGGATTACGACGATTCGGGCTGGGAAATTTGCAACGACCTGCCGGCGCGGGTTTCCGGAGGGTTCACCTTCGCCTGGTATCGGACCACCATCACCATCCCGGACACGGTGGCCGGCCAGTCCACCAGCGGGATGCGGGTGCAGTTCGAAACCTGTGTGGACGACTACGGCGAAATCTGGATCGACGGTGAATGCAACCGGGACCGGGGGACCGTACAGGGGTTTAACGTTTCCCAACGCGTTCAGGTGACCGGCAATGCCCAGCCCGGTGACCGGCATACCATCGCAGTTTTGGCGACGAACGGGCCTTTGGGCGACCCCTTCGGCACCGTATTCATCCGTTACGCTCAACTGGGATTCGAGTGGTAGTGCGAACCGCTCTTACTCGACAACGACTTCTCGACCGGAATCCGACGCCTGCTGGATTTTGTCGATGAAGCGGTGGAGCCGCACGGCTTCGTCGAAATCGGGCTGGCAGGCGTCGCCTTCCCGGATGGCGCGGCCGAATTCGTAGTACATCTGGCCGACGTTGTACACCGCGCCGCCGGGCATTCCCTCCAAAACCCAGGTATATTGGGGCGGAACCGGCAGATCCTGCAAGGTGTCGCTGCCCTGGGCGCCCTGGACGCGCACGCCAAAGTGGTTAGGCGTTTCGTCGGAGGTGGCGACCAGGGTTCCGTCGCGTCCGTAGATTTCCATGAGGAAACCGCTGTTGAACCAGGGGTTATTGGCTACGTGAGTTGAAGCGACCGCGCCACTATTCAGGCGTCCGCTGACCAGGATGTTGTCGGGTGAGGTGACGTCCACCATTTGCTCCGTGTCGGTCTCGTACCACTGGTTCGCCTGGGTGCTGACGACGGTGGAAACGTGGCTGAAGTCGCCTACCACCATCCGCAAGGCGTCGATGGTATGTCCGAAGAGGATGGTGAGGGTGTTGGCGCCCAGTTCGCGGTCCCGTTGCCAGGTGCGGTCCGACTGGCGTTCCAGGGATCCACTGGAGATGCGGCGAACGTGGCAGGACATCACCTCGCCAACGTAGCCGGAGGTCACCAGGTCTCTCAAATAGAGCATCGCCGGATTGGCCCGGGCCTGCAAACCGACAATGTTGCGGACGCCTTTCTCCCGGGCCAGGTCGGCCATCTCCTCGGCCTCGGCCGTGGTGCGGCCCAGGGGCCACTCGGTATAGACGTGTTTGCCGGCGTTGATGGCGGCCATGGTAGGGTCATAGTGGTTGGGGACGCGCAGGCTGACAGCCACGGCGTCGATTTCGGGATGCTCGATCATTTTCCGGTAGTCGTCGAAGGCGAGCTTGGCGCCGAATGCTTCCCGCGACTCTTCGGCGCTTTCCATGCGCGTAGTACAGACGGCGGTCAGCTCGAACTCGGGGCTGGCCACCACGGCGGGCAGGTGAGAGCGGACGGCCCAACCCCGATGAATGTTCGCGCCGATGATGCCCAAACGGATTTTGTCGGCCATGATGTTCCCCCTTTGATTACCCCCGTCATTCCGGCGGAAGCCGGAATCCAGGAATCCAATTGCGTGCGTCGAGGCTATCCTACCATGCGCCGGGGCGATATTTTGTAGGGGCGAATAATTATTCGCCCCTACGTTCAGCCGGCATCCGTGGTCGGTGTGCTAGGATTGCGGCAACCAAAAAGGCTGTGGAGATGCGAAAATGCCATACGGAGACAACGACTGGCTGGCCCTTACCACCGAACCGACCCTGGAGCCGGAACTGCCCATCTGCGATGCCCACCACCACTTCTGGGACTTCCGCATGGACCGGGTTCCGTACCACCGCTACCTGCTGGACGAACTGGCGGCGGACGTGAACAGCGGCCACAACGTGCGCTCAACTGTATTTCTGGAGGCCCGGTCGATGTATCGACCCGACGGACCGGAGGAACTGCGTCCGGTGGGCGAGGTGGAGTTTGTGCAGGGCATCGCGGCGGCCAGCGCGACGGGACTCTACGGGCCGACCAAGGCAGCGGCGGCCATCATTGGGGCCGCCGACCTGGAGCTGGGCGATGATGTGGCGCGGGTGCTGGACGCATTGCAGGCCGCCAGCCCCAACCGGTTCCGCGGCATCCGGTACAACACCGGCTGGGACCCGCATCCGGAACTGGACAGCCGCAGCGTGGAACACCAACTGGCGAACCCGCAGGTCCGGGCTGGAGCGCAGGTTCTGGCGAGCCGGGGGCTGGTGTACGAGAACGTGGTCTATTTCCCGCAACTGTCCGATTTGGTGGATTTCGCCAACGCGGTTCCCGACCTCACCATTGTTTCCAACCACATCGGCGGCCTGATCCGCGTCGGCCCCTACGGGAACCGGGACGACGAGGTGATGCCGGCGTGGCGAGAGGGTGTGGCGGCGCTGGCCCAATGTCCCAACGTGGTGATGAAGCTGGGCGGCGTGGGTCAGCCGCGCTACGGGTTTGACTGGCACACGCGCAGCACCCCAATCGGCTCGGAACAATTGGCTCAGGAAATGGGGCCGCTTATTACCTACTGCATCGACCAGTTCGGGCCGGACCGCTGCCTGTTCGAGAGCAACTTCCCGCCGGACAAGGTGTCCTTCTCGTACCACATTATGTACAACGCCTTCAAGCGGATGACCAGCGGGTACTCGGCCAGCGAGCGGGCGGCCATGTTCCACGACAACGCGGCGCGGATTTACAGCATCGACGTGTAGCCGCAAGGTGTATCGGTGGGGTACGTAGGGGCGAATAATTATTCGCCCCTACATGCTGGAAAGGAGACCAGTCAAGTCGCCAATGTTTTCCACTTCGTCCAATCGGCTGGCCGTGTCAATCACTTCACGCACTCCGTCGGATCCCAGGGTCTCGCCGGCCAGAAGCTTGAACTTACCGAGCAGGTCGTCGCGGGATTTGGGATTGGTGAAATCTCCGCGCTGACGCGATACGCCGGTTTCAAGTACGCGCCCGTCGTTGAGATGGACGGAGACGCGGGCGGCGGGATAGTCGTAGCGGCGCAGGCTCATTTCAGGGTCGGATAACACTTCGACGCGCTGAGCCATTCGCCTGATGCCAGCGTTCTGGACTCGATCCGGCAGAAACGCCGGCACGTCGGTGCGGCCCTGGCAGATTGCTGACGCCACCGCGTAGGGGATGGAGAATTTGGCCGCCAGCATATTGTCGGGAGCCGGGCCAGCCATGATGCCGGCGATGGGAGGGGCAGTTACGTAGATGCGTGCCACGTCGTCGGCCGCGAAAGGCTGTTCGCGCAGCAGATCCTCCACGGCGTCCAGGGCCGGGTGGTTGTACAGGCAGCAAGCGTGGAACTTGAAATAGTTGCGCTGGATGCGGAACTCCCCAGGGGCGCCCAGACCGTCCACCACATCGTCCGGGTCGAAACCCTCGCCCAGAAAGGCGCCGTACAGGTCGGCGGGACCATCGGCGATGGCAGTGAACCCGCATTGGCTCAGATGGGCGGCCATGATGCCCTGGAAACCGGAACGGCCGGGATAGAGATTGCGGACGGTGGCGCCCTCGATGCAGGGAGTCCAGGTGTTGGCGGGGCTCATGGACATGGCGAGGTTCATCGCCAGCTTGGTTTGGTCTGGGTCGAAGCCCATGAGCCGGGCTGTCGCCGCCGCCGTACCGATGGTGCCCCAGGTGCCGTGGGAGTGGACCTCGGGCCGGATCTGCGTGGCGCTGCCGATACGGGACGTGACCTCGTAGCCAACGATGATGCTTTCCAGTACGGCCCGACCGTTGACTCCCAGGTCTTCGCCGACGGCAATGGCGCCGGGCGTAACGTGGATGGACGGATGCCCGCCGCCCAGGCGGCTGCCCTCGTCCATCTCCAGGGAGACGCCGGCGGTGGCGTTGACCATGGTGGCCCAGACAGGTTGCACGCGGTGCGGATGCCCGAAGACCGTGGCGTTGCCGGGGCCGCTCATGCTCGTTGCCAGACGGGCGAAGTTGGCGTTTTCGTCGAGGCGGCTGCCGGCTATGATGGCGCCGACGGTGTCCAGGACCACGTCTTTGGCGGCGGCTATGGTGGAGGGATGCAGGTCCTCCCAGCGCAGTTCGGCGACGAACTCAGAGAGTCGGTCAAGGTAGTTTTGGGGCATGGTTTCCTCCGGTCCGACACTGCAATGCCTGCAACCCCCGGGTTCCCGCTTTCGCAGGAGCGACGGCGGGTTAGGGCGTTTTGCAAAACCTGACTGATCGAGAGCGGATGCAATCTTACTCAATGGCAAATTGGGCCAAATTCTCCCGTATCTTTGGCGATTGACCTCGGCGTGAATATTTGCCCTTCGCACGCCAGTTTGAAGCCACTCCCATTCGTTCCATGATGTGCACCAACGTATCGTGGGGTACCAAGAACCAATTTTCAAGACTTGGGAACATGATCCATATGTTCTTTCCCTCATACTTTTCGGCAATGCTTAACCGGGATTTGAGCTGGACCCGGAGCATTGTTTTGCCATCGATATGTACGGCCAAGAAATCCGCTCCCTCCCAATCATCAGTCAACCTCATGCAGTTGAACCCGTAGTCCGCGAGCACTGCCGCCGCCTTCTGAAAGTTGTAATTTTCTTTCTGGCGGGCGTTGAGTTTCGAGGGATGTATGCGCTTAATCTCGATTGTCATTCGGAATCCTCTCTAGGCTGGTGCCCCGATGGAACTTCATCGAGCGTGTTGACAAATCCAGCCACTGTGCCTGTCGCAGCAATTTTCTGGGTTCCCGCGAAAGCGGGAACGACGGCAGGTTAGCGGGTGAAAAACTCATGCAATAGGCGGTAGGCATCGTCGGGGAGTTCCTCGGCGATGTAGTGGCCGCAGGGGAGAGACTGGCCTTCCACGTTGTTGGAGTAGTCGCGCCACACCGCCAGCACGTCCTGGGTGCGGCCCACGTAGCCCCGGTCGCTCCACAGGGCGAGGTGAGGGCAGTTCACCTTGTTGTCAAAGTCCTCCTCGTCGTGGACGAGGTCGATGCTGGCGCCGGCGCGGTAATCTTCACAGGCGCCGTGGATGGCGGCGGGATTGCTGAAACAGCGAACGTATTCCTCGACGGCTTCCGGTGGGAAGACTTCCTCGGCGTTGCGCTCGCGCATGAACCGGGAGCGGATGAAGTAGTCGGGATCCGCGCCGATGACTCGCTCCGGGAAGTCGTAGGGCTGGATGAGGAAGAACCAATGGTAGGTGTTAGTCGCGAATTCCTTGTTCACGATGCTGAACATGTGGCGAGTGGGCACGATGTCCAGCGTCGCCAGCCGCAGCACCCGCTCCGGGTGGTCCTTGGTCAGGCGGTGGGCGACGCGAGCGCCCCGGTCGTGGCTGCCCAGGAAGAAGGTATCGAAGCCCAGGTGGCTCATGGCGTCCACCAGGTCCTGCGCCTGGGCCCGCTTGCAGTGGTTGAAGTGGTCGTCGCTGCCCTGGGGCTTGCCGCTGTCACCGTAGCCGCGCAAATCGGCGCAGACGACGGTGAAGTCCTCGGCCAGCCGGGGCGCGATCTTGTGCCACATGGTATGCGTCTGGGGATAGCCGTGCAGCAGCAGCAATGGCGGCCCGCTGCCTCCCTTGACCAGGTTGACCTGCTCGCCGCTGCCGGCCTCAATCTGCATCCGGTCGAATCCCTCAAACAAAGCCATGGCGTCCCCCTGCTGATTTGCAATAGTCCAGTTTGGGTATAATAGCCTCATTATGCCGCGCCGACTACCGTTTCTCATATCTGCGCTGCCTTTCACGATGCTGTTGCTGTTACTTAGCGCAATCGCCTGCACCTCCCCCGAATCGGTGGAGCCGACCGAGACTCCTGACTTGGCGGCTACAATCGACGCCGCAGTAGCGGCCGCAATGCCCACTGCGACCCCTATTCCCGATACGGCGGCCACCATCGCCGCCGCGGTGGCCGCTGCCATTCCCACCGTTACCCCCACTCCCGATATAGCAGCCACGATCACCGCCGTGGTGACCGCCACTATGCCGGGCACGGCACCTACTATCGAGCCGACGGCAACATCCAACCCGATAGCCACCGTCAACGCTGCCACTACCGTGGCACTGCCTACTACGACACCAGCTATAGCATCGACCGGCACTTACATTGCCGTCAGTGCCGGTGGGAATCATACCTGTGGAGTACAAACCGATAACGCTGTGGTTTGCTGGGGAAGCAATTTCCGTGGTCAAACCACGACGTTAGAAGGTTCTTTCCGTTTAATCAGTGCTGGTCGTCAAGATACTTGCGGGATAAGGATGGACGGTACTGCCGCCTGCTGGGGAGCAGATTGGTATGGTATAGGGTCTCCTCCCGAGGGTTCATTTCAATCCGTCAGCGTCGGCTATCATCACGCCTGCGGCATACGGGCAGACGGGTCTGTCATTTGCTGGGGCAAAGCGTGGCCTAATCCGGTCGAAGGCTCCTTTCAGTCTATTAGCGCCGGTGATGAGCACACTTGCGGGTTGCGTAATGATGGCATTGTTGTCTGCTGGGGCAGCAACCTTTATTGGAAATCTACACCAGAGAGCCATCCGCTAGGAGATGGTCCTTTCGCATCAATCAGTGCCGGTCATCATCACACTTGCGGGGTGCAGACAGACGGGGCCATCGTGTGCTGGGGTCTTGGTAACTACGGTCAGACGGGGCAGTCCGATAACAACGGTCCTTTCCTGTCTGTCAGTGCCGGTGGCTTTCATACCTGCGGGCTACGGACGGACTGGCGAGTCGTTTGTTGGGGATACGATGGTAATGGGGAAGCTACGCCGCCGGAAGGTGAGTTCAAATCGATCAGCGCCGGCCAGAACCATACCTGTGGAGTGCGGACAGACGGGCGGGTGGTATGCTGGGGTAGTAATGGGGACGGGCAGGCCGCGCCGCCGTAAGGGGGTGAGCTATATCTTGCTACAACCCAAAAAGACCCTCCATCATCACCTCGTCCAACTTCTCCGGAGTCGGTGTCTTCCCATGGAGTTTCTGATAATCCAAAAACTTTACCAGGCTGGCTCGGACCACAGACTCCAAGCGGTCCAACTCTTCCTTTGTTGGCTCCCTGCGTCTCTTACTCCGTGCGTGTACAGCGGCACTTCGGAGGCGATAGGCGTCTTTCACGAACCGAAACGTGGATAGACGACGCTCTCCAGGCGGGTGCAACCAACCAGCACATCTGGTGGCAATCTTGTAGGTGATAGAACCGGGATCGTCGTCGTTAAACGGTGCCTCCAGCGCGATCACAAGGTCGATAAGTCGATCCTCCAGATCACGACGCTCATACGATGAGTTAAATCGGGACAATCCGCGCTTAACGGAGGCGTGCAGACTGTCCAGTAGATCCCAGTATGTGGAAAAGAACTCGCTGAACTCGCTCAGAATCGCACCACTGAACGGATATGCTGGTCTTTTGTATCGGGTGTTTACGCTAGGTTTAATGCTGTGGCCCCACAGCGCAACCCTGAGCCTGTTATCACTTACGAAAGAATGACGGCGGACCGAAACGTCGCCAGGTTGGAACAGACGCAGAAGCAACTCGAAATTGGCGAACCGTTCATCCACGAGAGCAACCGGGCTCTGGCGATCCGGCATCTCTAGATCGGTATCGAGGTAAAGCACCGACATAGGGTAAGCCCGATCAAACGTCAGGTGCGCTGTTTGTTCAGGGTCGATGCCGAATATTTCGGCGAAGTAAAGGTCGGCGTTCGGGGACACATCCAAGCGGAGCGGTCCCATTTCGACCGGAACTTGGGGCCAGACCATTGGCGGTTCATCGTCACGACTCCACTGACCCGGTGAACCAAATTCAATGACTGCGCGGACTGTATATTTTTCCACATCGATATCCCTATGGTTTAGAAGTGTAGCTAATTGCATGGCGGCAAGTTTGGCGAGCTTATTTCGATTCTACCATTTCGCCCTGCTATGGTCAGCTATGTCGCTACCAAAGGCGACGATGTGGCAGCCGTCCATAGTTATCACAACGTCATCGGTAGCTGTGTACTCCCGCCGTCGTTCTAGTACCGGTCGTAGCCGATTATGGTGTAGCTCGGTTTGCCGGCGGCGGGTTGGCGGACGCGGACGCGCAAGATGACCGGCAATTCCAGCAGATCGTTGATCGCGACGGCGTTGCGCACGGAGCGGGCGACGGTGGCGGAGAGGGTCTCGTCGGTGGCGTAGTTGACAAATTCGGCCCAACGGCTTCCCGGCAAATATCCTAGAAAGTGACCGAAGAACTCATCATGATACTCGCGGATATTTGCCGGGTTTAGGACGCGCGCACTTTCCCTTACCTGTGCGGTATCTTGGAACCTGAAACGGTCGCCGTTGTAGGCAAGGGAACAAACGGCCCGGTTGTCGGCCACAGTCTTCAAAAAGCCGTGTACGTTGGAAAGCACGCGGGGATGCGCCGCCGCTATGGAATCTTCTTCATCGTTATCAGTGGCAACCGATGTTTTCAGCAGGGTATGAACCTGCGCAATGCCACGTTCGGTAGGCGAAGGGTCAGGGCCTTCCGTGGGATTGGCCTCTTCGATCTCAAAGCCAAACGAGCCGATGGCAACGTTGGTAATCAGCAGGCGATAGTTTTCGCGGTTGGGAATGCGACCCCGGTCGGGAAGCCGCCCCACCAGACTGGCGCCAGCAGACGCCACGGCGGCTTGGTACTTTCCCAGCGCTTGGTTAGCAAAAGCGGCGTCAATGCCGCGGCGACCTTCCACTGGATCACCATTGAATGTAAGGCGGGCAGTAGCCGGCCAACGGGCGGGCGGAGTGAAGGCGGCCAGCTTCTCGGCAATCCGTTCCCTCTCAGACTCCAGGCTCATCCGGGAGATTACCGCGGACTCCGGCGTCATCGCCAGCAAACTGTCCAGTTCTCCCAGCCCTGAGCTGAGCCATTCGTATTCCTGACGGTCCATAACACCGCCTCCTATCTGCCAGCCATTTGTCCCAGAGCAATTTGTGCATCCGTATCGTCGCGGTCGAACAGGTCAATCTCCAGATAGCCTTTCCACTGCGATTCGCCCGTCCCCTCTCGGCGAGTGTGTGACCATAAGCCGTTGAAGTAGGCAAAGCTATGCGCCAGATCGTATATGCTATAACTTTCAAGGCCAATAAATATATTATCAATGCGATACAAGATTTTACCCCTATCTCGATCAAATACCGCCGGAATTTGATTGTGCAAATCCTCTTCCGTGTAACCGTGTGGTAGATGAAAGAATGTCACCACGTCAATGTCGCGCGGTTCCCGGTTGGCGATTTGCACTATATCAGTGACGAAGCTGCCGTTCACCCACTGAAACCCCCGTGTGATCCCGGCTTGGTGCAGTTCAGCGCGAAAGTCCAGCAACCCGGCCAACAATTCGCGCCGTGCCATTGTGATCCCAAAACGCACCACCATGTCGGTAATCGAAGCGCGGTACGGAGAACGGTTACCCAATTCAGCCCCTGCGCCGAGGTACGGAGGCAGCAAGCCCCGGTCATCCCACTCAGGGATAGGGTTGGGATTGGCGATCATTGCTTGAAGGAACCCATGCTGGTACGCCAATTATACTAATCTTCGGAGCGGCGACAATCCCACCGGCCCGGCATGACAGGGTGGGGCGCGAGTGACCCTCTCCACCACCCCGGCGGGCGTGCCTGCTAGAATGGCAGGCAACGAGGAAGAGCGATTCAGCCGGCGGCACGGAGGGAGGGAGCAACAATCAATCATGGCGTTCAACAAAGCGGATGCGCCCGCCATTGGGCGCGCCATCTATCACGAAAAGATACGGCCCACCCTGGGGCCGGAGTGCAAGGGCAAAATCGTGGTCATCGACGTCAAAAGCGGCGACTACGAGATTGCCGACCGGCACATAACCGCAGCCCAGAGGTTGAGGGAGCGACGTCCGGACGCCTTCACTTGGGAGGAAAGGGTGGATATGCCGATTACTTACCGGGTACACCCCAGCGTCGTGACCAAACCCTTATGATTAGGGGCGCAGTGGCGCGGAACCCGGACGGTGGGCTGGAGGCTTGGGTCGCCGTGCCCGTAATGAATGCTTATGGCGAACTGCAACAATGTGAAGTAATCATGGACACCGGGTTCACCGGCTGGCTCACGCTGCCGGAGGAGGACATCCGGCGGCTTGGACTGATCAGTTCGGGTTATCGATACAGCATCACCGCCAGCGGGAACGCGGAAAGATTTGACTACTACGAAACTTGGGTCTCATGGCACGGTCATCTGTATTGGGTAGAGGTTTTCGAGTCCATAGACCAGCCGCTACTGGGCATGGAACTGCCGGAAGGCAGCCGGGTTACGGTGGAGGCGTGGGACGGCGGCGACGTAATCATCGATGAAGCCCAGCCGGAGTCGCCGGCATAGGCGCGCTTTGACACCGCATTGCCGCCCGTGTACCGTAGCGACAATTACCTGTTCTGAGAGACAAGATGACCACCACCGCCGTACCTACCGACATCGCCCACTACCTAAAAACCGCGCCGTCTTTCGTTGACCGCGTGGCCGACGCCGCCGACCAAATCGACGCTGAGCGGCAGATGCCGCCTGAGCTGGCCGCCGACCTGGCCGACGCCGGCTTTTTTCGGCTGTTGTTGCCGCGTGAACTTGGCGGCGCGGAGCTGGACCATCCCGACTTCCTGCGAATATTGGAAATGTTTGCGGGCGCTGATGCCAGCGTGGCGTGGTGCCTGAACCAGAACAATGTTTTCTCCACCAGATCCACTCGGATGCCCATGGCCACGGCGCAAGAAATTTGGAGCGAACGGCGGGCGGTGGTGACCAACGGACCACCGGCCGGCGGGTCAAAGTCGGTTCCGGCGCCCGGAGGATTCCGGCTGAGTGGGCATTGGAACTTCAGCAGCGGCAGCGACCACGCGACCTGGATCGCCGCGTTGGCCCCCGTGGTTCCGGAAAACGGAGCGGGGGTCGATGGCCAGGCGCCGCAGACCCGCTTGCACCTGATGCCGATTGACCAGGTGCGCATTGTGGATCTCTGGCACGTGGCCGGACTGCGCGGCACCGGCAGTTTTAGTTTCCAGGTGGACGACCTGTTGGTCCCTGAGGAACGTACCTTCGTGCAGGAAGGCCCGTCCTGGTACGACGGCCCGCTTTACGGGATACCTACCACGCTGCTGTTTGCCACCGGGTTCGCCACCGTGGCGTTGGGAGTGGCCCGCAAGAGCCTGGACATCGCCATAGAGGTGGGGCGCAACCGGACGCCCTACCGCTCCGCCGTCTTGTTGCGGGACCAGCAGGCGACGCAACGGACCATCGGCGAGGCCCATGCCCAGCATAGTTCGGCGCGGGCGTTTCTGCGCGACAGCCACGCGAGGCTGTGGGAGGCGGCGTGCGGCAAGGGCAGCCTCACCACGGACGAGCGGATACAACTTCGCGTCGCCGCCACCCACGCCATCCGCACGTCGGCGCAGGTGGTGGACGCCGCCTACACGCTCTGCGGCGCCAGCGGGATATTCCAAACCAACCCCATTCAAAGGCGGTTCCAGGACATCCACGTGATTACTCAACACGTGCAGGGACACCACGTGCATTACGAAACCGCGGGGCAGTTTCTGCTGGGGTTGGAGCCGCAGGGGGCGTTTTAGAATGTGCCCGTCATTCCTGCGAAAGCAGGAATCCAGAAACGCGGCGCATCAGTCAACGTGAATGGGGCAAACATTCCGAGATTCCCGCTTTCGCGGGAATGACGAATAGAATTGACGGGAGGTAGTCCCAATGGCTGCAAACCATGTAGATACCGTCATCGTCGGCGGTCAGATAGTTACCTCGTCACAGGTGTACGAGAGTTCCATCGCCATTGCTGGGGAGAAGATTGTCGCCATTGGCCCGGAATCCTATTTGCCGCCGGCTGATACCTATATTGACGCCAGCGGAAAATTCGTGCTGCCCGGTCTCATTGACAGCCACGTTCACCTGGACGGCCACGATGATTATGCCCTGGGCTCACGGGCCGCGGCCGGCGCGGGCTTGACCACGCTGGTGCCCTTTGGGACCTACCAGCTGGAAGGCGATGAGACACTGCCCCAGGCCGTGCATCGGGTTCGGGAGACCATTGAGCAGACTGCGCTCACCGACTTCGCCTTTCACTTTATCCTCCAAAACCGGCCCAGTATCCTGTCCGGTTTGCCCGAAGCTGTCGATCTCGGCGTGAAGTCCTACAAGATGTTCATGACCTACAAGAAACGGCCCGGGCGGATGTGCGACGACGACTACATCTGCCAAGCCATGGACCTGGTGGCGCGAGGCGGCGGCGTCCTGCAACTGCACTGCGAAAGCGGGAACATCATCGAATACCTGGAGAACAAGCTGATGGCCGAGGGGCACACCCACCCCACCGATTTTCCCTTGGCATGTCCCGACTGGGCTGAGGAAGAGGCCATCAACCGAGCGGTGAATATGAGCGCGGCAACCCGGTGCCCGACCTATGTGGTGCATCTGAGCACGCAATTGGGACTGGAGCGCGTCAAGCAGGCGCAGAGTTCGGGGCAGCGGTTCTGGACGGAAACCTGCCCGCAGTACCTTCTGCTGTCGGACGCCCAGATGGCCGAGTTCGGACCGCTGGCGAAGATCGGCCCGCCGCTGCGTCCCGATGACGGGCCGGACCGGGACGCGCTCTGGGAAGGGCTACGGCAGGGACACGTCTCCATCGTAGCCAGCGACCATTCGCCCCATCCGGAGGAGTTGAAGCAACCCGGTTGGGACAACATCTTCGTCGATACCAACGGGCTGTCGGTGCCTTTCGGATCTCCCGGCATCGAGACCATCGTGCCGCTGATGTACAGCGAGGGCGTGGTCAAGCGGGGACTGCCGATCTGGTGGCTGGCTCGGGTCATGGCCGAAAACCCGGCGCGCATATTTGGTATTTACCCGCGCAAAGGGGTCATTCAGGTGGGGTCAGATGCGGACTTCCTCATCATGGACCCGAATGGCGACCGCATTATCACGGCGAACGACCACCACAGCAATGCGGGGTACACGCTATTCGAGGGCTGGCAGGTGAACGGGCGGCCCTGGATGACGATGCTGCGGGGACAGGTGCTCCTCAGGGACGGCGAGCTTCAGCAGAACCCCGGATACGGCACGTTCCTAGAGAGCGGGTCGCCGCGCGCGCCGCTGGGCGGGCCGGTGGAATAGATGAAGATCACCGAAGTCAAAGCGGTTTACCCCCGATATCGGCATGTCGTCCCGTCCTGGCGCACGCACTTCTGGCAGATTGTGGTGCGGGTGGAGACGGACACGGGCGACGTGGGATTTGGCTACGGTGGCGGTGGCGTCGCCGGCGTCGAAATAGTGAACCGGCATTTCCGGGAATTGTTGCAGGATCGCGAGGTCAACAGCGCCAAAAACATCGCCGGTATCTGGGATTACCTGTACGAACAGTCTTTGCCGTATGGACGCAAGGGGCTGGCGATCATGGCGCTCAGCGGGGTTGACCTTGCCCTCTATGACCTTCTGGCAAAGGCTGAAAGGAAGCCCGTTTACGATCTGCTGGGCGGCGCGCGCAAGTCTCGCGTGTTCGCATACGCCACCGGGCCGGACTCGGCACTTTACCGCGATCTGGGGTTTCAAGCGCACAAGTTTCCGCATCGCTGGTCGGGCAACCCCGCGGACTATGAAACGGCGGTAGCAGCGGCCGCGCAGGCTCGCGAGTTGTACGGGCCGGACGCGCGCCTGATGGTCGATTGCTATATGTCATGGAATGCGGAAGTTACCACCCGGATGGCCGACATTCTGGCGGAATACGGCCTGTACTGGTACGAAGACGTGCTGACGCCCGACGATCTTCCGGGACAGGCCGAGTTGCGGCAGGCAGCGTCGCCAACCCTGATCGCCGGCGGTGAGCATGAGTTCACGCATTTCGGTTTTGCCGACATTGCCGAAGCGAATGCTTTGGGGTTGTGGCAGCCGGATATCACCTGGTGCGGCGGGATCACGGCCGGCCGGCGCATCATTGACCTGGCGCGGGACGCGGGGGTGCCGGTGTCGCCCCATCGAGGCGCCGAGGTCTGGGGTTTGCACCTGATGGTCGCCAGTGATTGGGCTGATTTTGCCGAAATGCATTCGGACCACATCCGAGACCAACGGGACGTGCTTTGGCTCGATGAACCCGAGGCGAAAGACGGTTACATAGCTCCGTCCGACCGTCCCGGATTTGGGGTGACTTTGAACGAGGAGATGTTGTGACCATGGCCGGCCCGCTGAACGCCTTTTGTCCCGACAACGACGCTTACCTGGCTGGCACAACCGGCGGGCCATTGAGCGGGCTGACCTTTGCCGCCAAAGACATATTTGACGTGGCCGGCTACGTCACCGGATGCGGGAACCCCCATTGGAAGGCGACCCATGGGCCGGCCAAGTCCAACGCCTGGGTGGTGCAAAGATTGGTGGACGCCGGCGCGACGATGATCGGCAAGACCATCACCGACGAGCTGACGCGGGGCATCTTCGGCGAGAATATGCACTACGGGACACCCGTTAATCCCCGAGCGCCGGGGCGGGTGCCGGGCGGTTCGTCCAGCGGGTCGGCGTCGGCGGTGGCCGGCGCACTGGCGGATTTTGCGTTGGGGTCGGACACGGGCGGGTCGGTGCGAGTGCCGGCGAGTTTCTGCGGATTGTACGGTTTGCGGCCAACGCACGGACGGATTCCCCTGGATGGAATGCTGCTGCAAGCGCCCAGCTTCGATACCATCGGCTGGTTCGCACGGGACGCCGCCACATTTGCCCGGGTGGGGGCCGTGATACTGCCGGAGGGCCCTAACGTAGCCCGTCCGCGCCGGCTGGTCATCGCAGAAGACGCTTTTGCGCTGGCGGAACCGGCAGTGCGGCAGGTGTTGGAAGCGGCGCTGGAAACCGTGGCGTCCCGGTTCGACGCGCGATCATCGCAGCGGCTATCTCCAACCAGCCTTGAGGAATGGTCGGGGTATCAACAAGTATTACAGAGCCGAGAGGCGTGGGAATCGGCGCGGGACTGGATTGATGTGGTGAACCCCGCTTTCAGCTTTGAGGTATCGGATCGGTATGCTATGGCGCGGGCGGTGACCGACGAGCAGATTGTCGTGGCCCAGGCTGGCCGCGATTCGATAATCGAGCGGATGAATGAAGTCCATGCCGGCGGCGATGTAGTAGTGTGCCTGCCGACGACCATCACGCCGGCGCCTCCGGTGGGGCAACGGGTCTCCGAACGACATGAGCTGAGGCTGCGCAACAGCGCTCTCACGTCGATAGCCGGCAATACCGGCCGGCCTCAGTTGAGCCTGCCGTTGGCGGTGGTGGACGGGCTTCCCGTAGGGTTGTCGCTGCTGGGCGAGTATGGAGCCGACGAGCACTTGATAGCGCTGGCACTGTAACTCCTCCCCGTAGTGTAAAATATGTTGGACAATACGAACGGGCGAACACCAGCCATCGGCCATGTCATTTATACTCGTCATGTTCGTCGCAGAATGCGCTGGCGTGAAGTCACCGAAGACGAGGTTGAAGAAGCAATCCGTCACCCCGACAGGCTGGAACCTAGTCAAAGAGGTAGGACCAACGCTTTCAAGTTGATTGGAACCCGGCACATCAGAGTGACATTTAGGGCATCCGACACTGACATTGTGGTTATCACGGTGGTTGACCGGGCTGACTAAGGGATTGACACCATGAAGATTGAGTACAGTGAAGACGTTGACGCTCTCTATGTTTACCTACAGGAAGTCGAGGTAGCCCGCAGTGTGGAACCCGGCGACGGGATCATCGTGGATTACGATGCCAGTGGCGCAATCGTCGGCGTCGAAATCCTTGACGCCAGTGATCGTTTAGACCCAGCCACCGCGGCCTTGATGCTACAGGACAGCGGGCCGGACTACACCAAAGACCAATCAGACAAGATTAGGTCCATCGTGTCCATTTATGCCCGCACTTCGTCGTCACTTGTTGAGGACGACGTCGATTAGGGCGATGCGGCCCTCCTGGATCGCCGCCAAGCCGTTGCGCAGGGCTTGATGTAACTGCGCCGGGTCTTCGACCCGCTCGCCGTATCCGCCGAAGGGTTCCACCAGCTTGGCGTAGTCTGGCCCCGGAATGTGGACGCCGTGCCAGATGCCGGCCTGCGCGGCGTCGCCGTCGGGATAGTAGGCCAGGTGGTTGCCCTTCATGGCCTCGTAACAGCCGTTGTTGAACAGTACCGTCAAGAAGGGAAGGTTGGCTTCGTTGGCAACGCCGAAACAGGCGGTCACCGGGTTGTAGAGGAAGCCGCCGTCCCCCATGAGGGCAACCACGGGCTGGTTTCCTTTGGCGAGCTTGACGCCCAGGGCCAACCCCAGTCCCTGCCCGAGGCCGCCGTTGGTCTTGTAGTAGGCGTGGGGCTTGTCCCAACGGACATGGCGCCCCACCGCGCCCCGGTGAGTGGTTACTTCTTCGGCGTACACCACATCCTCCGGCATAACGTCGCTGAGGACAGCGCAGAGCCATGTCGGGTCGATGGGGCTGCTGTTGCTGGCCGCGGCTTCGGCGGCGCGGGTTGCCTCGGTGAGCCGGTCGTGTTCTTCGGCCCACCGCTGGCGGCGGGTTTCTATCTCGCCCTGGCGTTGCGCAGCCAATGGGCGGAGAGCGTCCACCAGCAACCCCAAGCCAAGGGTCAGGTCGCCCTCGACGTAGCGGTCGGCAAAGAGGTTCTGGTACACCATGTACTGCTTGATGGTGGTCTCGCCCATGGCCACCACGGTGGCGGCGCGCGGCCCGGCCTGCGGGGGATACCATGGGGCGCGGCTGCCGGCCAGTATCACCAGGTCGGCCTGCTGGAGGTAACGTTCCGCTTGCCCGCCCAGGTAGAGCGGGTGGCTCTTGGGGAAGTTGGAGTAGAGCGCCGCGCTCTCCACCACCGGGATGGCAAACAAATCGGCCAACGCGACGAGATTGTTGAAGCCGTCTATCTCGCGGCCGGCGCTGTCGGTGATGATGAGTGGTGATTTGCTTCCCGCAACCAGTCTCGCCAGCTCAGCGATGTCATCGTCCGAAGGCCGAGTTTTAGGGGCCTCGGGCACCATCCTGATCTTGTCGGGATCGTTCCAGGAGTGGATCATGGTCTCGATGGGAATGTCCAGGAACGCCGGCCCCTGGGGAACGCGCTGGGCCAGTTCACCGGCGCGCACCAGTTGCTCGTAAAGAGTGAAGGGACTGGTGGCCCGTCCGCTCCACTTGCTGAAGACATTGGCGAACCGGTCGGGGCCGCCCACCACGCTCAGGTTGCGATACCACTGGGCCTGGGGGTCCAATTCCGGGTCCTCGCCGTAACTGGTGGCCTCGCCGGAACAGACCAGCATGGGAACTTCACCGATCATCGCCCCGTGAATGCCCATGCTTCCCTGGAGCAGGCCCACGCCGGCGTGCAGCAATACCGCCTGCATCTTGCCGGTGACGCGGGTGTAGCCGCTGGCCATGTTCACCGCCAGCGTCTCGTGCCAGCAGTTGATGTAGCGCGGCCCCGGCGTCTCGTTGATCTGCTGCCGCGCCAGGGCTTCCCACACCGGCGCCCACTCCGAGCCGGGAGAAGAGATGATGTAGTCGATTCCCAGGTTGCGGAAGGCTTCCAGGATGGCTTCGCCGCCGTCCCGATTGGTTGTTGCCATGCTCTAATCCTCCTGGGTTTGCGTCGCCGGGGCGCGCATTCCCGGTTGTGGAGCCGCCGAAACCGCCCCGGTCTGTCCCTCGCGGTGGGTGGGCAGCGCTGACAGGAAAAGGGCCACCAGCACCGCCCCAACCATCGTAATGTAAGCGTATCTCAGCCCCATCGTAAAGGCGACGCCCACGCCGCTGGCAGTTCCGTGGCGAACGGCGTCAAGGCTGGGTTCATAACCCAGTGAACCCATGGTAGCCGTTACGATGGCGGTGGCGACGGCCACGCTGATGACGTTCCCGGCGTTGCGGATCAGGTTGACCAACGCAGAGATGACCCCGTGGTTTTCCCTTTCCACGGCGCTAAGTATGGAACTGGAGTTGGGCGAATAGAAGGTTCCCATCCCGCTGCTGGTGAGTATCAAAGCCGGTATCACGTGAAACAGCGACGAGTCGGCGCTCAGCCGGGAAAGTATCGCTATCCCCACGGCCGACATCGTGAGGCCGGCTACCGTGAACTTGCGCCACCCAAAACGGTCGGACAGGCGTCCGCTCACCGGGCCCAGGATGGCCATGCACATTGCTCCCGGCACCACTACAAGGCCCGCGATGGACGGGCGATAGCCCAGGACGTTTTGCAAGTAGAAAGGCATCAGGAACAACACCGCCGAACTGCCGATGAAAGTCATGTAGTTGGCAGTCACCCCAAGGAAGAAGTTGCGACGGCGGAACAGGCGCAGCTCGAGCATCGGGCTGACACACCGCAGCTCCCACCAGATAAACCCGGCCAGCAGCACAACAAATCCGATACCAGCGGCCAAAATGGGCGGGGAAGTCCAGCCCGACCGATGCGCGTTGGTAATCCCCAGCAACAGGGCCAGCAGCGCGCTGGACGACAGAAAAGCTCCCAGCCAGTCAAAACGGCCGTGACCCGGACCACGAACCGGGCGCTGCTGGTCCGCGCTGTTCAGGATCGCCACGCACAAGGCGATGCTGACGGCTACCATGGGAACGGTGGCAAAGAACACAGAGCGCCATCCAAAAGCGTCAACTAGGAAACCCCCCATCGCCGGCCCGGCAATGGCGCCGGTTCCTACCATCGTCATGATCAGACCTATCGCCCGGCCACGCTCGTTGGGAGGGAAGGCGCCGATCATGATCGCCATACCCGTGCCCTGGGTCATGGCTGCGCCGGTACCCTGCACAATGCGCGCCACGATCAGTACCGCGAGATCGCTGGACGTTCCCGCTGCGACTGCGCCAGCAACGGTCACAAAGGAACCAATGATGTACACTCGCTTCGAGGTGATGAGATCGGCCAGACGGCCCATGGGCAGCAGCAACGCGATGATAGTCATGGCGTAGCCGATGACCAACCATTGCACGCTGGGGATGTCGGTGTGGAAGTAGGTGGCGATGGTGGGCAGCGCGACCCCCACGCTGCCGTGGTCCACCACCGAGGCAAAAGTGCCCACCGCCAGGGTGGCGAAGGCGTACCACTTATACTGCGGGCTACGCGCCAGAGATGCGATCAAAACGGCCTGCTTGTCGTCTCGGTGAGCGAGCGGGTGCTACTCGCCGGCGAAAAAGCGGCGGGGATTATCCACCGTTATCTGGTGAATGTCGCCGTCGGACGCGCCCATTTCCTTGAGACGGGGCAGGACGTATCGTGGGATGAAGTTGTAACCGTCGGGGTTGGCCCGGCGGCGCTGCTCCTGGACCTCCGCGCCGTGCCGAGCTTTGGGAACCGAGTAGTCGTGGGAAAGGAAGATGCGGTGCGTGAACCCGGCGTCCATGAGCGCTTTGGCGACTTCGGTACGCTGCTCCCAGTTAGGAGTGCCGGCCCGGGTGCCCCCGGGGTAGCGGTCCAGTCCCAGCCAAACTCCCTTGTTCAGCAGGCCGAGCAGATATTCCAGGTCGGTGTCGTCGTTGCTGTGGCCGATATAGACCCGGTCGAGATCTACGCCTTCTTCTTCCAGGATGCGTACCTGCTGCTCGCCGATGCGCTCCGGGGACCAGGTGTGGGTGGAAATGGGAACACCGGTGGCCTTCTGGGTGCGGGCGGCGGCGCGGAGCACATTCTCCTGCGGCGGCGTGACGCCGCCCTCGTCGCTGGCGACCTTGATGATGCCGGCCTTGATGCCGGTTCCCTCGATGCCCTCTTCAATTTCACGGGCGTACATTTCGGCTATGACATCGGGGGAGATTTCGCCAAAAGGCCGGGGAACGGCTAGATGATTTCCGGTTGCCACGATGATCTGCATGTCGCTGCCCAGCGCAACCTCGCGGATCAACTGGACGTCGCGGCCCAGGTCGAAAGTGCTGACATCAACGATGGTGCGCACACCATCCTTGCGGACGGCCCGCATGGCGGCGATGGATTGCTCGCGTATCCCGTCCCGGTCGATGATTTCGGGGTAGGTGTGCCGAAGGCCGGCGGCGTTGGTGCCGACGTGTTCGTGGCTCAGAGTGAAACCCAATTCATCGGTATCAATCAGCCCCATCACGGTATTAACGGTTGCCATTGCCATCCCTCCCTGACCCTGGTTGCATAGCGGATATTTTATTACGAATATCGGCGGAATTGTCAGAATCAGGATTTTCGAGATTATGAGATTAGCAGGATTGGAGAGTATCCTGAAAATCCTGAAATCCGGTAAATCCTGATTCTGACGAAGAACCGAAAGGCTCCCGGCGACGCCGGCTGCCCGCTTGTCTCCCCCATTGGCGGCGGCTATGATGCTGAAAAATCAACTGGAGGCACAGGATGCGCACACCCATAGTGACGCGAGACATGATTCCCGAGGAGTTGAGGGCGGCTTTCGACGCGGAAACGGCCGATTCAGGAGGGGTGGTTTCCAGTGGTCCCGGTTCCGCTATGATCAACAGCCCCGAGATGCGGCGACGGGCCAACTACCTGGTGAATTACATTCGCGACGGGGACACGTTGAACAAGAAACACCAGGAACTGGCGATGATTCTGACGGCTCGCAACATGGACTGCCAGTTCATCTGGCACGCTCATGCGGCCCGGGCTCGGCAGCAGGGCATCAGCGACGAGTTCGTGGACAACCTGCGGGACGGCAGGCCGTTGCCGCAGCTGCCGCCGGATGAGCAGACGGTGGTGAACTACGCCACGGAACTGTTCAGCAACCACCGGGTCAGCGAGGAGACGTTTCAGGCGGCGATGGACCAGTTCGGAGCGCTGGCCTTGACCGAGTTGACGACGCTGTTCGGTTATTACACCCTGCTTGCGTTCAACGCCAACTCCTTCGACATCGACGTGCCCGACAGCAGCGAGCCGAAGCTGCCGATTTAGTGTCCGGTCGGGGGAAACCCCCGACCGAAAATACTCGGTGCGGTTGATCTGTCCGCTCATCATCGATAAGCGTTCCGCCTAACCGGACCAGCGTCGCAGCCGGCTCAACAAGCTGACGTACTGCTGGGCAAGGGCCATCAGGACGCCACCACGGTGGTAAAAACGGGCCGGAGCGGAACGGGCTGGAACGCTTGCGGCCAATACCGGTTCCAACACCCTTTTGCGGAACTGGCCGATGAGGCCGGCGTCGCGGGTGCATAGCGCCACCTCCTGCTGGAGGTAGTAGCCAACGAAGTCGAAGTTTGAGCTGCCGATGATCAACTCGTCATCGTCAATCAGGATAGCCTTTACATGTGACATTTCGGGTTGGTAGAGCCGGATTTGCATCCGGGTGCCGGCAGCGGCCCGAAAAATGGCTTGCTGCATGAGGCCTTTGTTATTTCGCGCCGGGTTGACGATTTGCACCCGCACCGACGACGGCAGGCGCTTGATATGGTCCAGCAACGGATTGGACAAGTACGGCGAGATTATGTCAAGAGAATCGGTTGCGGACGTGATACGTTGGATGATGTCGTGGTACTCGATGCGACTGTTGCGTCCGTCCAGCAAATAGAGATCGCCAATCGGGGTTTGCAGCGCCCTTGAACCGTTCATTCCCGAAACCGTATCGCGGAAATCTTCGGCAAGGGTCGTAACCAGGGGCCGGCAGTCTGTCGTCAGCATCAGATCAGACCAGGCAAAGTTATGCTCGCTGAGGTTGATGCCACCGAGAAAAGCCCGGTCGTCCACAATCATCATCTTTTTATGATTGCGGAAGGGATATTTCCACCAGAGGAAACCCAGGGGGTTGGTAAGGACTATTCGTATGCCATCCCGTTGGTTCTGACCGAGCAGGCGGCGGGTTTCGCGGGCCTCGCGCCGGAATGTTCTATCAGTTAGATAGCGTTTGCCGAACACCAGGTCATCGCTGATCTTGGCGGTGGAGAAGGCATCGACGCACAGGATCTTCTCGCGGGCCTTGGAACCGGAAAGCAAGTCCCAGAAATGACGACCGACGCTGTCCATCTCGAAGGTCATGACCTGGATCAGGACGCGCTCCCGAGCATCCAGGATTGCCGGTTCGATGGCGTCGAGGAATTCGGCGGAACCTACCAGCAGCGACGAATTATGCACTGGTTTGCTATCGTGAACGGGACGGGAAGCGGGCGGAAAGGACATCGGTGATCAAGCGGGCGGCCACCTGAGCCGTTAGATCGGAAACGTCGTAGGGTGGAGCGACCTCCACCACGTCAAAGGCGATCAGGTTGGAACGGTTGACCAGAGCGGTTAGGCACCGGCGACATTCTTCGTAGAATAACCCGCCGACCTCAGGCGTACCCGTCCCTGGCGCTTGGGTAGGATCAAGCACATCTACATCGAAGGTGATGTACAAGTTGGAGCCGGTCTGGATGCTTTCGGCCACCGCCTCGGGCCCCAGTTCACGGAACTGCCGGGCGGTGATTATGGAGTTGCCGTGGGCGACGGCGTCTTCATAAGGCGCGCGGCGCACGCTGCGGATACCGACCGAGGTGATGTGACCAACGTGGTCCAGTTCGCGGCAGCGACGGATGGGGCTGCCGTGAGTGAGCAGCGCCCCATGGTAGTCGTGGGTGTAATCCAGGTGGGCGTCGAAGTGGACGATGTTTAGGGGAGAAAATTCCGGAAGGCCGCACACGGCCGGGAAGGTGATGGCATGGTCACCGCCCAGGATGACGGGCATAGCGCCCCGCTCCGCAATGCGGGCCACGACTCCCGCCAGCCGCGCGAAGTTATGCACAACGTCGGAAGGCGAAACCGACACGTTCCCGCAATCGGCCATGGTAATGCCGCGCAACAGTTCGTCGCCGGCGTCAGCATCGAAAAAACCCTCGGCCTCTTGCGCCTGTCCATAAGGGTCGGAGTACGAATATGCGCGCGGAGCGTCACGGAGGGCATCGGGGCCGTAACGGGCGCCGGGACGGCCAAAGGTGCCCTGATCGAAGGGCATCCCAACGAATGCGACATCCGCTCGCAACTGGCCAATATCGGCGCACCTGGGTGCCCGAAACATCGTCCGGGGGCGAGTGTCCACCGGGGATATGTCGCCGGCGATGGCGTCGGGGAGAAATTGGGGGCCGATGTTGAAGTTGGAGGCGGTCATGTACAACGGGCAAGGGGAGGTCGCGGTCAAGGGAATTTGGTGAGAGTCAATCGTCCGCCGGGAATCATTGCGGCAACAAGGTATCGGATAGGCCGGGATGATTTTTGATTATACTTGATGCCGTCAACACTACCGAAAGGAGATGGAAATGACACGCCTCGACGACTACCAAGACCGGTTTCAATACGTGAAGTTCGAGCGGGACGACGGCATTCTGCAGATGACCCTGCACAGCGACGGCGACACCCTGCAGTGGGGTTCCGGCCCCCACACGGAACTGCCGGAGGTATTCCACACTGTTGGGACCGACACGGAGAACAAGGTCATCATCATGACCGGAGCCGGCGACGGGTTCACCGGGCCGGCGGGCAGCAGCGACACGGTGCCACGCAGGACCCCGGAACAGTGGGACGCCACCTACTGGGAAGGCAAGCACTTGTTGGGCAACCTTTTGAATATCGAGGTGCCAATTATCGCCGCAATCAATGGGCCCGCGCTGCGGCATTCGGAGTTGCCGCTACTCAGCGACATCGTGCTGGCGGCCCCACATACCACGTTCCAGGACTCGGGACACTTCATGAGCGGCCTGACGCCAGGCGACGGAATCCACATCATCTATCCGTTGCTACTGGGAATCAACCGGGGCCGGTACTTCCTCCTGACCGGGCAGATGCTTGACGCAGCCAAGGCGCAAGAATTCGGACTGGTAGCCGAGGTGCTGCCGGCCGACGAGTTGTTGCCCCGAGCCTGGGAACTGGCACGCCAGTTGGCACAACAACCGCGCCTGGTGCTGCGCTATTCCAGGGTGCTGCTGACGCACCAACTGAAAGGGGTTTTGCACGACATCCTGGGTTATGGGCTGGCCCTGGAGGGACTGGGCTCCGCGCAGGATTACCTGGACCGGGGACCAGGCCGGTAACCGAACAGCAACCCTTTTTCTGGCGTCTTCCGGACCCAAAGGGTTATCCGCTACGATTTTAGAAGTTCCTGCCCGCATCTCCATTGGCCGCGACCGCGCCGGTGAAGATGCGGGCTGAGGCGAGAGACCTTCGGAAAGGTATTGGCAGCGTCCCGTGTGGTCGCGGTCGCCTAGACGTTGCGCAGTTTGGGGTCCAAACGGTCTCTCAACCAGTCGCCCAGCAAATTCATCGAAAGTACCGTCAGCACGAGGCCAGGCACGGGAAGAGGAAAATCCACCAACTGCTGGTGATGAGTTCCCTTCCGTCGGCGGCCATTACGCCCCAGGCCGGGGTCGGCGCCGGGATGCCAGCGCCAAGGAAGCTGAGCGTCGATTCCAATATGATTACGTGTCCGACCTCCAAGGTGGCCAGCACAACTACGGTGTTCACCACGTTGGGGAAGATGTGCCACAGCATGATGCGAAGGTTGGATGCGCCCGAAACACGAGCGCGGTCGATAAAGTCACGTTGCTTGATCGCCAGGGCGTCGCCGCGCACGACGCGAGCGTACCTCCCCCAAAGCAACAGGGCGATGACGATAATCACGGTGCTGAACCCGGATCCGATGGCAGAAACCAGAGTCAGCGCAAGCAGGATTGACGGGAAAGCCAGTTTGATGTCAACGATGCGCATAACGATGGCATCGGTCAGGCCGCCGCGGAATGCGGCGATCATACCCAGGGCCGTACCCAAAAATCCGCCCAGCAAAATCGCCAGCATGGACACCGTGAGAGACACGCGCGACCCATAGATTATGCGGCTGGGGACGTCGTGTCCCTGTTTGTCGGTACCCAGCGGGTATTCCCAACTGCCGCCCTTGTCCAGGCGCACCACCGTTTCACCGAGGTCAGCCTGGCCGTTTCCGTTGTCGTCTGATAGCGTGGTCGAACCGTCCGCTACCGTGCGCGCGGCGTTGCGCACGCTGATTTCGCTCCCGATGTCCTTGACACGGTTGACAACTACCAACTGGGTATGGCGGTCGCGAACCCATCCGGGCGGTTCGAGCGCGTGTTCCAAGTCGCCATTGATTTGGTCGTGAGGCGCGTCAGGTTCGCGAAAACGTCGGGGACGACCAACAGAACCACCAGGACGAAAACAGCGATAACCGGAAACCGACGGGCCTGTCTCAGCGCCCGTCCAATGTAAAAGCCGCCAACGGCCGGCGTCGCTGGTTGAAGTTCGCCGGCCGGTCCCGGGTTAATCACTTGCACACCATAGTCAGTTCCTCCTCAGATAGTGGTCAGAAGCCGGTGAGTACCGGATCCGGGGGTCAACGTAGGCGTAGGCGATGTCCGTCACGATGTTGATGCCGATGTACAGCAACGCAAACAGCGAAAGTCGTGTTCGCCGTAACCGAGCTGTCAACGACCTCCAGCTCAGCGTTGATGGCTTCGCTCAGCAGGGCGCGGTTTATGGCGACGATATGCCCCTCCCGGGCCAACATAACGGCGAGGCGCGTCGCCGGTTCCTTCACATCCTTGATTTCAATCTCGGCGAAATCGGGACTAACGCGCCAGTGGTCGTAGGGAACTACTTCCCACTACCAACCTAAGCCTTCCTCAAAACTGACGAATTGGTAAGGGCCGGTACGGGCTAACAGCTCGTACACCTTGTCCCGACTGGCTTTGCAATATCCCACCGGGACGCCGGTATCAGTAGTCCCGGAGTCTGCCTCCCCGTTTGGGCAGTCCTGGTTCCACTGGGCGCTGCTGCTTTGGGGGATGCCACGGTAACTGGAAAGCCAATAGAGGAAGTCCACCGCCGGGCGCAGCTGCATATGCATATTGACTTCGTAGTCGTTGACGATTTCCACCTCGGTTCCCGGGTCGGTGCGGAAATAGTCGGAGTAGGTGGCGCGGCACTCGGGATTGGTGTAGTAATCCATGGAATGAGACACATCCTGAGCGGTGTATTCACCCCAGCCGTGCTGCCAGGGAACGCCCTGGCGCAGTTTGAAGTTCCAGGTCCGCCCGTCCGGTGTGATACTCCACTCGGTGGCTGGCATCGGCTCATATGTGCCGTCAAAAGGGCCGGCTTCCACCATGTACTCGGCAGACATCCGGTAAACGACGACTCCGGAACCCGTTACCTCACAGTCCAGCATGGAGGACAGGACCGGAGAGTCGAGCACGACAATGAGACGGTCGGTAGTCAGTTCCCCTTGCAGGGCTCCCGGTGACAGGGTGGGTCGTGCCGTAACATCCTGCACCGAAATGCGCTGGGTTGGGAGTGGGCTGGGCCATCGCCGGCGCCGGGGTGTTGGTGGCACGGACCGGCAGCGGCGTGTCGGCGGGGGCTGTTTGTTGTGGGGCCGCCGGCGCGGCTGCCGTGGCTGGATGCGGATGATTCGATGGGCTCTTCAGCACCACCGCAGCTAACCACGAACAACATCATCACCAGAGTCATTGCTGTCAGAATCGTCGGTATTCGGATTACGCTATTGGCAATCATGCTCCCCTCCCAACGTCAATATGGACAGCGATTTAGTTGATCCGTTAAGTCGCTCCGCTTGTTGAATGCCCGCCGTTTTTCAGTTTGGTTCGAATTGAAATCTGGATAGGTGCTTCAGATGCGCCAATCCCCATCATCGCGAGCCTGGATCAGTAATCCTGCCAGCGGAGAGATGTGCAAGGCGCCGGATGTGCTGTGCCGTGGCGAGATCACTGTAAAAGTCAGAAGGTTTTTTGCCGGCGATGACTCGGTAAAGCGGGTCTGCGTGCGTGTCAACCCTCATGAGCGACCGGCTTCAGGGGCGGCAGCGCCGTCAACACCAGGGCGGCACTGCCGCCGTATACGATGAGGAGCGTCCACCATGCCAACACGTAGGAGCCGGTGTAATCATGCAGGTATCCAACCAAAGGCGCGCCCAAGCCCGCGGACAGGAGGTTGACCGGCATCACGATTCCTCGGATAGCGCCCAGGAAAGCCCGGCCGTAGTAGGCGGCGAAAATGTACGAGTGCACGATCATTCCGAAACCCACCGAACTGCCGAAAAGGGTGGTGGACAGGAACATCATCTGGGGTGACGACACGTAGATCATCAGCAGGATGGCCACGATGAAACCGGAGAAAGAGACTGCGGCGAGGAAGCGGATTGGGATCCGATCCGCCAACCAGCCAGCCACCAACGAGGTGGCGGCGGCCCCGCCGGCGTCGGCGGCAAAGGACCAGGACACCAACAGCGGATCATATGCTTTCTCCACGAAGTAGGGGATGCGGTGAAAACTGGCGCCGCCCTGAGCCACCCCGGACAGGGCGAATACCGACATCAATTTCCACATCGTCGCCGTACGGAAAGCCTCTCGAACCGTCCACACTTCCTCTACAGCCGCCTGTTGTTGAGGCGCCGGCGTTGAGCCGGGCCCGGCCGACGACTCCGGCGGGTCGCCGTCCACTCTGAGACCCATGTCCTCCGGTTGGCGACGCAGGAAGAACGCTGACGCCGGCGCCGAAATGATGACGAAAATCAACGCCAGAATCCGCCAAGTCTCCCGCCAACCGTAACCGCCGATCAGCCACTGTGTTACCGGCATGAAGACGATGCCGCCGATCCCCAATCCGGCGCCGGCCAGGGCCAAAGCGCGGCCGCGTTTCCCCACGAACCACTTGGCGACGGGCACTGACGTCACGATGCCGTTTGGCGCAGCCAGCCCCGACATGCCGATGATCCCGAAGAACAGGATGAACTGCCAGGCGTGGCTGCTGATACTCACCAGTAGCAGGCAGCCGCAGATCAGCAAAGCGGAAATGGGGATGTACACCCGGGGGCCGTAGCGGTCGATCAGCCAGCCAACAGCGAAGCTCAGAACACCGGTGGAGAGGCGGCGGGTAGTCTGCATCCATCCGAAGGTGGCACGGGACAATGCCAGTTCCCGCTGCATGGGCAGCACGAACAAACCGTAGTTGAGGGTGCCGGTGCACATCGTCGAGAAGTTGACGGCGAACATGGTGGCGACGATGACCCACCCGTAGAAAATTCGCTGTCGTTGGGGAGCGCCCTCCTGTAACGTCGTCATGGTGAAAATAGACGTAGGGGCGAATGATTATTCGCCCCTACACGCCAAATGGGTGGAACTGCCAAGGATGTCCAAGGTGCGTTAGATAGCCTGCCAGTAACGTCGTCCCTGAAGGCGCACGATCTTGCCGAATCCAGGCGCGGGCAGGTGAACCGCGGCCACCGGAATGCCCTCGCTTTCCAGGCGGTCCAGCAGGGACTGGCGAGTAGCGACGGCCTGTTCGGGGATGATGTCGGCTCTGGAAGCCCAATCGGTTTGCTGGATCTGTGCGGTGTTATGGAGCACGTCGCCCAGAATCAAGCCACGCTCGCCGCCCGAGTTGATCATGATGCTCATGTGGCCCGGGGTATGACCAGGCGTTGGCAGGGTGGTCAGCTCGCCGGTGATGCTGAACTCGCCTTCCATCCACTCCACCAATCCCATTTCGGCGATGGGCCACACACAGTCGGGGGCGTTGGGGAAACGATCGGGTTGCAGCGCCGGATCGTGGCTGGCGTCGTAGTCCACTCGACTGAAATAGTAGCGTGCGTTTGGGAAGGTCGGTTTCAGTGTGCCGCCGTCGTCTCGCACCGTATTCCAACCCACATGGTCCCGATGCAGGTGGGTCATCACCACGGCGTCGATGTCGTTGGGCGACAGGCCATTGCGGGCTAGATCATCCAGCAACTCGCCCCAAGGGGTTTCCGGCGAGTCCTTTGCTCCCAGTCCGGTGTCAACGGCGATGGTTCTACCTTCAGACCGCACCAAGAAGCAGGCCAAGTTGAAACTGACCTTATGGTCCGGGGTCAGGTGGTCGTGGAAAGGTTCCCAGTCGGAGGCTGGGATGTCGGGGAAGAAATTGCAGACGTCGAATTCCAGTATGCCATCTGACAACGATGCGATCTCCACGTTGCCGACAGTAATCTTGCTGGCGGTCATGGTCCCTCCTGATCCGTCTGATGGGGCATTCTACCATCAGGGGAAGAAGCGGCGGCGCACAGGCGGCAAAAATCGGCTAGAATCGTAGCCACCGAATTCTCAGCAGGACGCCGGCACAAATGGGTGCATACACCAGTTCACAGCTTTATATCCGACTGATAACCCTCGTGTTGGGGATGTTGGGCGGACTTTGCCAAACCGTTTGGTCCCAGGTGGTGGGCATGAATTGCGGTTCAGTGGAGATCGGCGAGTACGTATTTCACACCGAATGCCTGGCCTGGACCGAGTTGTTCCTGCGTTACCAGTCCGGCGTGGCCGCCGAAATGGTGAGCGTGGTGTTGGCCGGTTCCATCGCGGGTTTCATCGCCGGCGCGGGGGGGATGTGGCGAGCCCGTTGGGCAGCCGTCCTGTTCCTGGCGCTGGCTATAGCCAACCTGGGCATGATTATCCTGGCAATTGCCACGGAAGAACAGTACGGCAAGGCCGTGTTGCTTAGCACGCTAGCCGCGGCGGTTCCGTTGCTTTGCGGCGCGCTGCTGTGGTGGCGTGGCGAGTACCGGGCTCCCCGGCGCAGCGCGGCGATTGCTGACACCCGGCCATAGACGAGCCGCGGCCCATGGTGATACACCGGTGGGCAGGTGACCACCAGTGAAGAACGCCCGCTATGGTGAACCGGATTACACCGGATCGATAGCTCCCATCACCGAAAAGCAGTTGGCCCGTTTGTGGCAACGCCGTGCGGTGCGTGCCCGGACGCTGCGCACCGAAGAAGGTCGTCGGGTGCGCGTTTTATACCCTGGTCGGCCAGGTGTGACCGCCGGCCCGGATTTTCGCAACGCTTTGCTGGCAGTGGACGGTCAAGGGATCGTGCAGGGCGACGTTGAGGTCCATTTGCGGCAGCGCGATTGGCGGGCGCATGGCCACGACCGGGACCCGAACTACAACGGGGTCGCGCTGCACGTGTCATTGGACCCCGGCGGCGTGCAATCCCGCACTGATAGCGGAGCTGCGCCTCCAGTGGTGAACGTCCGCGCCCTGCTGGTCGAAAAGGAGACCGAAGCCGAAGAAGCAGAGGATTCGGGACGCCATTTATGGGCGATCCTGGCGCAAAGGGGTTACCGACGGCCCGAAACAGCGGAGCAGATGGCCGCTCTCCTCAACCGGGCCGGTGATGCCCGTTTCCTGTGGCGAAGCCGACAGTTGCAGATGCTGATGACCCGCCAATTTCCTGAACAGACGCTGTGGGAGTCAATCTGCGAAGCGCTCGGTTACCGGCACAACCAGCACCCGTTTTTGATGCTGGCTACCGTCGCCCCCATTGATCGTTTAATAGCGTTGGCTCTTGGAGTGCCAGCGGAGCAGCGGGAGGCAGTAGTGGCCGGGCTTCTGCTGCGTCTAGCGGGTTTTGGCGACGAAGACGAGCGGTCCGTCCGGCCTTTGCCAAGGAGGCTGGGCCCGGCGCTCGATCTCCGCCGATGGCGGCTGTTTCGAGTGCGGCCGTCGAACCATCCCCGCCGGCGGGTGGAAGGGGCAGCAGCGCTGGTCGCTCGTTTTGCCGAACGAGGGCTGATCGCCGGACTGGGCCGGGCGGCAGAAATCGGCAAACCCGCTGAAATCACCCGGGCGTTGTCGGTCAAAGATCACGTCAATGGCAAACCCGCTCTCATCGGCGCCGGCCGAGCCGGGGACATCGCCGTGAACGTCGCGCTGCCGTTCCTGCATGGATCGAAACTGTTGGCAGGAGACCAGGCGGGAGCTGCGGCTATGTTGCAAATCTACCGCGATTTCGGACCGCTGATCGACAACGAGATCACCCGAAACCTTGCGGATACGTTGCAAGAACCGGAGTGGGGCCGCGTGGCCAACAACGCCCGGCGGCAACAGGGCTTGATCCACCTGCAAAGGATACTGGCGGGAGCGACGTAGGGGCGGGTTTGAAACCCGCCCCTACTTTTACGCTAACGGCACCGCAAGGGAAACCCGGGCTTCCTCGCCGGTGTTGCGGATGATGTGGCCGTGGCCGGTGAGGTCTTCGGCCACCAGCACGTCGCCGGGGCCGAACTGGCGTTTGGCGCCGCTGGCGACCTCGATCTCGGCGCCGCCAGACATGAACACCACGTACTGGTGGCGCGGCGCGGTGTGGTAATCCTGCCACCAGCCGGGGGGACGCTGTCCCACGGTGATGTCTCCGGGGCCCACGTTGTTGGCGATATCGGCGAACTCATCGGGAGTCAGGTCCTGAAAATGGGATTCGCCGTCATCGCCGGCATAGATGCGGACAATCATGATGTCGGTCCTTGGGGAAGTTCAGCCATCGGCCAGCGGTACGGCCAATGACACACGGAAATCGTCTCCGATGCTGCGGGCAATGTGACCGTGTCCCGTCAGGTCTTCCGCCACCAGCACGTCGCCGGGGAACATGCGGACCTTGGTGCCATCGGCCACCTCGAACTCGGCAATGCCGTTGAGGTTCACCACGTACTGGCGCCGGGGGGCATTGTGGTAATCGGAGAAACTGGGCGACTCCCGCCGGTTAACGGTAACGTCACCGGGGCCGACGTTGTTGGCGATGTCGGCGAACTGGTCGGGGGTGAGGTTTTCAAAGTGGCTTTCGCCGTCGCTGCCGGTGTACACGCGCACTATCTGTCCCATGGGGTTGCCTCCTGTTTGAGTGAAGGTGATTTGGTGGCGGTTTCAGCCGGCCAGGGGGATGACCGCGGTAAGGCTGGGAGCGTCGCCCACCACCCGGGTGGTGTGTCCCTGACCGGAGGTGTCTTCGACCAATCGAGCGTCACCCGGACCATAACGAAAAGTGGTGCCGTCGCCGAGGCCGATTTCGATTTCTCCACGGAGAGATGATGTATTGCCGGCGCGGCGCAGGATGCCAGTCGATGAAATGGCCGGGAGGCCATTCGCGGAAGTTGATGGAATGGGCGGCTTGGGCCTCGCCCAGTTCCGGATGGTCGGCCAGGCTCGTTTCCTCGATGTGCGACTGGCCGTCGTCGCCAGCGTAGAGCCGATAAATCGCCATTGCAGCACCTGCCATTGCGGGCGGCTGTGCCCGAAGTGGGGTCATATTACCGCCGTCAGCCGGCGGGGGCAACCGAAAGGATACAACTGCCCGCCTTGCGCAAACATAAGGCGTCGATTAGGCTGAAATCAGCATACCACCGACAGCGTAATAATCCAAAAGGAGGCCGGTATATGACTCAACCAACCGAGCAGACCCGCGAATACACCATGGGCTACAGCCCCGAGTTTCTACAGTTGCTGGACCGCCGCAACGCGCAGACTCACGCCGCCTACCTGATTCCGCAACTCCAGCCCGGTTTGCGGTTGCTGGACTTCGGGTGCGGACCTGGAACCATCACCGTCGGTTTGGCGGCGGCGGTCCAGCCCGGCGAAGTGCATGGCGTGGATATGGAGGCCAGCCAGATCGAGATGGCGCGGACCGCCGCCGCTGCCGGCGGCCACGACAACGTTGCTTTCCACGTGGGCAACGTCTATGAACTCCCCTTTGAGGACAACTATTTTGACGTGGCCCACTGCCACGCCGTCTTGATGCACGTGCCCGACACCCAGGCCGCCCTGCGCGAGGTGAGGCGAGTGCTTAAACCGGGCGGCATCATCGCCAGCCGGGAGCTGATTGTGGGGTCGTCGTTTGTGGAACCCAGCAGCGAGCATACGCCGGCGGCGTGGGCCACGTTCGGGAACCTGCTGAGGGCCAACGGGGGACATCCCCAGATGGGCCGGGAGATCAAGAACGCGCTGCTTGAAGCGGGGTTCACCGAGGTACGGGCCAGCGCGTCTTTCGACGTATTCGACACGCCGGTTGACATAGCATTTCTGCGAGCGTTCGTCGGAGACTGGTTCTTTATGCCCAGCGTGATAGCGGCGGCGATACAGTACGGTCTGGCAACGCAGGAGCAATTCGACCAGTGGCTGATTGACATGGACAACTTCAAGGATGCGCCCGGCGCGGTCGGCTGCCTCGCTTTCGGCGAAGCGATCGCCCACAAACCGTAATGCCCCGTCACAGACAACTGACCAACGATTGGAGGATGGACAACCGGCGCCGGCAGGGTCAGTTTGCCGCCTGGTTCAACCGATGGTATAGTTAATTTACGTATCGTCGCGGATCGGCGATATGGTCAACTTGGGGACGCGTAGTTTCGACAGGGGCGTTCTCTGACGGATTGCAAGCCGAGGCTGCTGCCGCCCTCGTAAAAAACGGTGGCGAACAAGTAACTGGCGAACGTGAATTCGCTCTAGCCGCCTAGTCGCGGCTACGTCTGCCACCGGTAGGTCCGGAAGCTGGAAAGCGGACGTACAATTATTCCGGGATGCTACCCCAGGGACACCGATATCCGGGGCCATAGACTTCATCGGCTGGCTGATGCGGAATCCCGTCGGCGAGAGTCCGTAGCAGCGAGAATAAAGCGCCGAACAAGCTTGTAGCATATTCGATCAGGGGAGTTTCTGGACGGGGAGTGCGACTCTCCCCCGTCTCCACCAAACGACATGGTACGGCGCACTTTTACCGTGAAGGTGAAAATACTCCGAAGGAACCGGTCTGACTAGATTTCAGGTCAGACCGGTTTTCTTTTTCCAAGCCATCATCACGGTTGTGACACACGGACGACCACGCGGATCACAACCCGCCCCAGTCCTACCGCGAGGCACCAAAGGATCAGATTCCCGTGGACACTAGTAAGGGCTCATACGTCCTGGAACATCTCCTCCAATGCCGACAGTGCGGTAGTCCCATGCTCGTCAGCCCGGGCCCAGACCCCAACGCGGACGTGTACCGTTGTTCAAGATCCAACACCAGCCAGAACCGCACCTGCGCCACTCCAGACGTCCGGGCCTACCGGTTCGAAACCTGGCTGATCCAAGAACTGACCAACGTCATAATGACACCCCGGAACGTCCGGTTCCTACAACAGTCACTTGCCGCATCCAATAGGGAAACCCTTCGCCTCGACCTGTCCAAAACCGCCGAACTGGCGAGGGACCCGCTTACCTACAACGCCACAAACGCCCGGCAACTCGCCAAGCGAACCTTCGCCAAATTTATCCATAAGATCACGCTCCAAGGCACGATGGCCGTAATACATTACTCAATACCCCTGCCGGCCGACAGCCCCCTGCCGGGCGCTCACGTCCAAACCGTCAATATTCCTGCTGACACAATCATCTGACACGCTGACCTTTTCCAAATACGAACGAGGGCGCTTGCGCGCCCCCGTGAACCTACTTCCCGATTTCATCGAATCGGTGCGGGTCCAGTTCGTAAGCTGCCAACACCAAACGGGCCAAGTCCTTCATATGTTCGACCCAAGGGTCGTCTGCCTCGCAGGTGCCAATCGGCTCGGTTTGCAATTCGTCCTCTGCGGAAATATCATCCTCCTCGACCGCTGAGTTCCCAAGTTCAGCTGGTCCCGGCGCTGCCGATGGGCGTTCAACCTCTCGCGGCGCCTTGTTTCGTCCACTCGGCCGGTTTCGGCCTTTGCTTTCAGTCATTTCGCACTCCTCGCAACCGTGCGTTGGACACGCCGAAGAAATCTCGTCCAAGTGCTCCGACTAACGACGCTATCCCACGTGCCGACGACCAACCAACCTGAAGTCCATCCGTCGCTGTACCCGTTGGAATAGTTCCAGGTCGACCAGTTCCGGGGTAAACCCTCTGATCTCGATCCACTCTGCGCGGGGCACATCTACCTTGACCGGGGATGAATTTTGGCGCCAGACCATCCGGGTTTTTCCATAGTAGTCAATGCCCACGTACGCCGGGTTCCTGAGAATGTTCCGCACTACAGCGACCCCCCATTTCCCGCCCCGTTTCGTCGGAATGCCGTGAGAGTTCAGACCCGTGGCAATTCTGTACATCGACAGGCCACTGTCGTACTCCTCGAAAATGCGAAGTACCACCGGGGCTTCCTCCGGATTGATCGCACGCCGCCCCAACTCCGGGTCATAATCGCATCCAAAGATCCCGGGACCGTCGCCACCCGGCATGGCCCCTTGCCGAGCCACATGCATCTTCCCGGCCCGGACACGGTCGCCGAGGTCCCTGTTGTGCACGTACGACTGCAAGGCCACGACCTCACGTACGACATCACTTATTGTGCCGCTGTCCGAGGGCAGCTCCACATTCCGGGTGTCTGCCCCGTCATACAGAGGTTCAGCACCCAACTCTTCCGACGGCGGCGATACGCCGTCATCCCGATCGTCATTTGACTTTTCCACCGCAAAACTCCTTCCAAACTTGCCGTTCGTCTTTCATTTGTCACACGCGGCTTCCTGGCCTCTTGCATTTGCCCTGACTAAGCCGCAACCTCTGGCGGTGGTGCCGCGAGCGAGGCCTCAATCCGCCGTGGCACCGTTTCGCTGAATCCGGGCTCGATGAACCCCTCCGGCTAGTGCTTCATCCTGTTCTCTCCTGTTCGATGCGTGGATTTCCCGAGCTGGAACTTGTCCGCCCGTGGACAACTTTTCCTCCAGAGTCTGCTGGGGACAAAAGATCCCGCTACCCGCTCTGGCGATCGTGGAAATTGGTGTCGAACGAACCCTCCACAAAGCGGATTTCAACGCCGGCCGAGGCAAACTCCGCACGTAGCAACACGAGGTGCTCCAAGCTGCGCGACAGGCGGTCCGGCGAGTAGACGTACACCACGCTCACCTCGCCTGCCTGAACGGCCCGCCGTAGCTGATCCAACTCGCGTCGGTCCAGTTGGACGCCACTGCTTTGGTCTCGAAAAATGTAATCGTCACCGATGGGTGGCTCCGCGTCCTCGTCGGCTTGGTGAACGCACGCATCCACTTGTGCTTCCAGGGCAGACTGTTCCGGATCAGCACGGGCCTCACGTGCGTAGGCCGCCGTGTGGCCCTGCGTCGCCAAATCGTTGTTGGGAATCCTCATGATGCATGCCTCCTTGTGTTCCGTACTCGGTTTCTCTTGCCCGTGGGATTCCCGTGGTGCGTCAAACAAACGGTCTCGCACCGCAGCGACTTATTCCCGATTCCTCACTGTTTTCGAGTTCCCCTGTCCAACTAAGGACAGCACTAACCTAACCAGAGCATTCGCCGTGTGCCAGACGCGCCTCATCGCTCGAGTTAGGATCCCGTCTTGATGTTTCACTACATGGACCGCCACGCCGGACCTATCCAACTCCTCCAGCACTGCCGAAAATTCCGTACCGTTGCGTAGGAACCGGTCGTCGCGGTGGACGAATACGGCATCCACCTCGCCGGCGGCCGCCGCGCGACGCATCCTTTCGAATTCCTCACGCATCAGCGCCACCTCCGGATTCGACGTCCTGGTAAACACCCGCGTCCTCGACTTGGTAGTCCAGCGACTCCGCCAAATCGACATACGCGGCTTCGTGCCTGTTCACGATGCTCATTTCTCTTTCGTCATCGGGCATGTCAAACCTCCCTGTGATGCAACTCTCTTCCCGACGAAGGGGGTGGACAGACGGCGGACGACAAAAAGCCGCGGTTCGACCGGCCTTCATGGCCGGCACACCGCGGCAAATTTGCACGGGACTGAACGTGTTGTCGGCTGGGCTGATCCCAGCCAGCGAACCAGCAATCCGAACGAGTGCCTGCTCAACGAGCAGGGTGCTATGATAGTCATGCGTGTAGCCCTCCCTGTGAACGCAAGGGGCTATTCGTGGAGCCGTAGCGGGCGTCGCCAAACTCCCCGCTTCGGCCTTCTTTTTAATTCGATGCGGATCAAATCATCTGAACGACTTTGTGCCCTCACCCCACGCGGTGCTCAACTTGGCGATTAATTCAGGATAGACATGCATACATTTGAGGCACGGATAAAACCGTAATAGATTAGTGCCAATCATAAAATGAACGAAACGGGACTGTCAACGGGACAGTGTCATCAATTTCAGGGGGCAGCGGGAAACGGATAAGCCCACGGTGGCTTACCTGAGACATACGATAACGGTGGCTTATCGGGAGGAACCGCGATGGTGGACAGATCCAAGACACTGACGAGCGCGGCTAGGCAGACGGCTCTAGCTGTATTGAGCACCAAGCTCCGTGCCGCCAGGTTGCAAAGCGGGTTCACGCAGGCCGAGGTCGCCCACAACCTGGGGGTGTCCACTCAGTCAGTGCGCAATTGGGAAGCAGGACGAACGGAGCCATCGGCAGAGAGGGTGCAGAGGATGAGCACCCTGTACGACGTCCCCGCCGAGGAGTTTCAGAACGCAACCCTGGAGCCAAAGATCGGCGCTCTGAGCCCGGAGAGCTTCAACCGAGTGAAGGTGAACCCCAGCAAGCTGCGCCTCGCACGAGTGCAAGCGAAGCTCACCAGAGCAGAGGCCGGAGAGGCAACTGGAATATCGGAGAGAAGCTTGGCGCGGTACGAGAGGGGAGAGGCGAAACCGAAACTGGACCGGTTAATGGCACTTGCCTACGCTTACGAAAAACCGACAACATGGTTTGTCGCAAACCCGGAAGGAGAAGGAGTGGAGCACGACGAAGTAAGGGCATCCATCTGCGAGAAATATTCCACACCGATCGACGACGCCACTATCGCGTACGCCACGGCGCACCCTCAACTCTCCGGGCAAGCAGTCAACACGATCTCGGAGTTCATCGTATTCGTGCATCAGCGGGAAATACGCCGAAATGCACCAGCAATTCGCGTCATCGGCAAGCGCGCGTCGACAAAATAAACGTCGCACAGGGGCAGCAGCACTCGGCCGGGTAGCCAAGTCATAAAGCGTGCGGTTATGATGACTGCATGGAGAGCGACGACAGGAGCATAGGGGCCGAAGCCCGGAAAGAAGCCCTCGCCCAATTGGGCAATCGGCTCAGACGGTCCAGGCTGGAACGCCAGATGTCCCAGATATCGGTCGCCGATTTTTTGAAGGTATCGGCGCAGACGATCCGGAACTGGGAAGCGGGCAGGACCGAACCCAGCCCGGAGAATATCCAGCGCCTGGCAGTTCATTACGACGTCCAACCCGAAATGATCACCAACCCGAACCGAATCAGTCCCATCGAGCTATTCACCAGCCGAATGAGGTACAACCGGATCCCCGTCAACGGACCAAAATTGCTGGCGGCGCGTGAAGAGGCAAGGCTGACGCAGACAGAAGCGGCAGCAAAAGCCGGAATCGGTAAAAGCGCCCTGGGCAGGTACGAGAAAGGCAAGGCGAACCCAACGCCAGACACCGTCGAGAAGCTGGCAAATCTTTACGGAAAGACGCCTGACTGGTTCACGCCCATGAGCCGGATCGTAGGTTCAAGCCGCATCGGAGCCGATGAGCCTGACTCAGCCGCAGGGAACAGTCCAGTCATTCAGGCATATCTCGACGCGCAAGCGGACCTGACGTACGAAGACGAAGAGCAAATCTCTGACTTCATACGCTTCATTCGTTTCATTCGCTCCAGCACGAAACACCAGGACGCGTCAACCAACGGGCCTAGGACTGAATGAGGGATTTGGGGGGACAGTATGGGCCAAAGCAGGGCGGAATACCGGGGTGCAGCGGGAAGCCCCGGAAAACAGGGCCGGGGTGCCGCGGGACAGAAAGGGTCAAACGGGCCATTTTCAGCCACATAGACGAGTTTTTCAGGGGCAGGGCGTCCGAAGCTACCCGATAGCCATAGAATCGCTCTATGGCTTTTATTTGGGCCAGACGAGTCCCAGGCCCCGACAAGCGTAACTACAGACGATACGTCGGGCGAAACAGGGATGCCGACGAAGGCGAGAGCGTCATGCCGATCAGCAAATACCGGGTGCGGAGCACATGCTTATCCTGCGGACAGCGAGTGAAAGGGAACGTGGTGGCCGTCGTGACAACGGTCAAGGAAGACGAACACGAGCCCAGAGCTTACTGATCCACGAGGGCTGCCAGAGCGCCATGCTGCACGAGATCCCATTTGAAGACGGACCGACGAGCGGGACCACGCCGCAATTCTGACAGCAGACGCAGCAACAGCAAATGATTCGACAAGCCGTGATCCGGCGCGCTAACAGGACGCCTACCAGAGCACCGCGGACACCGATACTCGGGAACGCTCGGTCCTGACGAGCGGAGGACGCGAATGGTGGCTATCGCCCATCGCGCCCTCAAAGTGGCATAGTTGACTCCGCGAGAGCAGGGATTCACCCGTCGCAACCGCCCGGCCACCACGCTCCTGATGGTTGGCCCCGGCACGCGCGAGGATATACCGCCAGCAGTGCCGACCCACCATCGCGGTCCTGGAGTCCCTCAACCACTGGGGGAAAGAACTGCGCGCCAACGTCGCAACCGGTCCCAGTTTCGGACGTGCTACACTTGCAGATGAGGAACACCGTGACAACGCAGAAATACCATGCCGCCAGTCGCCACCTGCTGCAGCAAGCCCGCGCCGAACTCGCACTGGGCGACTTGCGCCAAGCCTCCGAAAAGGGCTGGGGAGCCGCCGCCCAGATGGTCAAGGCCGTAGCCGAGTTCCGTGGCTGGCCACATCGCCACCACGGGCTGCTCACCCAAGCAGTCGAAGAATTGGCCACAGAAACCGGCGATGACTCCCTCGTAGACCGGTTCGCCTTGGCCAACAGCCTCCACGTAAACTTTTACGAGGACGTATTGAGATCACGGACGGTGCGCCGCCATTTGGACCAAATCGAGACCCTGGCGGACACGCTGGAGTCCATGTTGCCCGAAACCAGCGCTCAGTAACAGTGCCCGCCTAACCTACCGCTCCCCGCTCGCGCAGGGATGCCCCGCGGAAGTAGTTAGTCGGGCGACTTCATACCGTCGGCCGTTGGACCCATTCGGCGAACGCATCATTCAGACGTTGGTGCAGCACCTGGGGCCGATCCACCTTGATCCTGACCACATCGCCGTTGACCAGATCCAGCTCCAGATAGCGGCTGGAAAGCGTGGTACCCACGATCAACCCACCGCTGTACGCCCCAACGCCGATGGAGCGTTCGGACGTGTCCGCCCGATAGATTTCGGAGAACGGAATCGACCGGGTACGTGGACCTCCCCAAGCCGGCCGCGGAAACAACAGGCGTTCCGTGGTGACCACCACCCATCGGGCTCCCATTGATGGGAAACCCGATTTCCACCAGAAGCGAGCCTCTTCTCCTGGCTCGAGATCGGTCCTGGCATCTTCGAACCGTCGACGATGGCCCTTGGCGGTAGCCACCATCAGATAAGGGGACAGGACGATGCCACCCACAGCGCCGAACACTACACCGGCGACGGGCGCGACGATGCACAGGATCACCAGGACGACGAGAAACGCTAACGCAACCAATCGCACAACCGGCATTGCGGTCATAACACGCTCCTTTCAGCCGTGTCACGGCTGCTGTAGAGGGGGTGAAAACAGCCCATTCCAGCAGGGAACCGTGATGCGCCGCCGCAAGCTACCTGGCCGCCGCGTGCTTTGACGTTATCACGCGAAACACCCGCCACCAGCTGGGCGAGCGTTCAACGTGGAAAACAGCGGAGGGCCGCGGTAGACCGGGAACAGCGGGAGTAGACGCAATCGGACCTGGCACTCCATGCAGTTTCGCCAGGATCGGGTAAAGGCGTATGGGCAGATCGCGAGCGCAGGGAGCGTCCAGAGCGCGGCGGGCGGTTCAGTCGAGATACCGCTCTCGGTGCGGAATTTCCAAGCCGCTACCGGACAACCGGGCGACGTCAGAGACTGTACAGGAACCCGCATCTGGAACCCCCTAGCGGTCTGCTGGATAGGCTTCTTGCGACAGTCGCCGGCCCCAGATACAAGTCCCGCTAGAAAGCTGGCTGGAAACCCCGCCTGGCGAAGTGGAGGTTATACTCCGGGCCAGCTGAGATAGCGGGGTGAAGTGAGACCATGCTGGGCGAGCGATCCGACCAGAGAGGGCTTTGGGAGGCGGACCAGTTGTATCTGGATCTGGTGGGCAAAGACACCTTCTATGGGCTGCTGGCGTCACTGCGGGGCCGGTTGTTCCGCGACGCCGACTTCGCCGAGCTGTACTGCCTGGACAATGGCCGGGTCAGCGTGCCGCCGAGCCTGTTGGCCACGGCGCTGCTGTTGCAGACCCACGACAAGGTCAGTGACGCCGAGGCCAAGGCCAGAGCCGACTTCGACATCCGGTGGAAGGTGGCGTTGGGCATTGAGATCGAGGATCGGCCCTTTGCCAAGAGCACGCTGCAGGTGTTCCGCGCCCAGTTGATTTTGCATGACAAGGTTCGGGAAGTGTTCGAGCAGAGCCTGCGGCTGGCGCGGGAGGCCGGCTACCTGAAGGGAAAGGGTGGGATGCGGGTGGCGATGGACACGACGTACATCCTGGGGCGTGGTGCGGTGAAGGACACCTACCCGCCTGAGGCGGATTGGCCGACGGCATCGTGAAGCTGATGCGGGCGCTTTCGGCGGTGGAGGGTGTACCGGTGCGGCGCTGGGCGGAGGGCCACGGTTACAAGCGCTACGTGGGCAGTAGCGTAAAGGGAGAGGCGGCCATCGACTGGTCCAACCGGCGGGCGCGGCGGAGGCTGTTGGGACAGATTGTGGCCGACGCCGACCGGTTGCTGGAGTTGGCTCGGCAGGCCCAGGACGGGCTGGACGCCGACAGCAGTGAGCGGCAAGCCATAGTTGAGGCGGCAGAGTTGCTGGGCCAATTACTGCTCCAGGACGTGAAGCGTGGTGACGACGACGATAATGGTGACGGCGGGGTGAGCCTGAAAGAGGGTGTGAGCAAGGACCGGATGGTGTCGGTGCACGATCCGGAGATGCGCCACGGCCACAAGAGCAAGAGCAAGCGCTTCGACGGGCACAAGGCCGCCGTGGTGGTGGACACCGACAGTCAATTGATCACCGCGGTGGACGTGTTGGCGGGCAACGCTCCCGACAATCTGGGGGCGCTGGAGTTGGGGGAACAGAGCGAGGCCAGCGTCCGCCGCAGGCGGATACCGGTGGCGGAAGCCATGGGTGACACCGCCTACGGCGACGGCGGCACCCGCCAGGCTTTCGCTGACGCCGGGCGCAAGCTGGTGGCCCGAGTGCCGGGCCGTCCCAACCGGAAGTGTTTCCCCAAGGATGACTTCGTCATCGACCTGCTGGCCGGGAGCTGTACCTGTCCGGCGGGACAGGTCACCTGCACCATTGTGCCGGCGGGGAAACGCACCGACAGTGCTGGGACGGTGTATCGTCTGCAAGCCTTCCGGTTCGACGGCGCGGTGTGCCAGGGCTGCCTGCTACGGTCCCGATGCTTTACGGCCACAGGCAGGAAGGGAAGGCAGGTGCTGATCCACCCACAGGAAGGCTTGTTGCAAGAGGCCCGGGCGTTGCAGCAGAGCTCCGACTACGACCGGTACCGGCAACTACGAGTGGTAGCGGAGCATCGACTGGCTCGACTGGAACAGTTGGGCATCCGTCAGGCGCGCTACTTCGGGCGGGTCAAGACCAAATTCCAGTTGTACCTGGCCGCCACGGTGGCGAACTTAACCCTGCTGGCCAACCAAACCGGTGTGGTCGGTGATTCTGGCGATGGCTCCGACTGCATCGTCACCACCGCTGAAATCGGCGGCAATCTCGGCGTGGATCACCACCTGCTGCCAACCTGGACGTTGGCCTGGCTCAGGTCGCCAGCACTGGCGCTATCGCTCTCCCCGACCAGGGCTTTCCGGCCCGCTTTCTAGCAGTCGCAGTGGAACCCCGGCCAGTTTTCGGAAGCATGGCGCCGGTGGATCGCGAGCGTCCCGAGAGGCCGGCACCGGACGAACGATGAGGTCTTGTTTTCGCGGGGGAAAGAACAGATCACCGGAGGTATTTTGGAGCCTATCCGCGGAACTCGGCATTTGCCACACACCCATCACAGACCGGTTCCTGGAGCGGAGACTGGACGGCCTGTCCGACGAGCCCCGCAGCGGCCGGCCCCGTGCGGTTACCGATGACGACGTGGAGCGAGTGATCACGCTGACCCTGGAGACCACGCCCAAGGACGCCACCCACTGGAGCACCCGATCCATGGCCCAACGCAGCGGGTTGAGCCACAACACCGTCAGTCGCATCTGGCGGGCCTTCGGATTGCAACCGCACCGCACCGAAGCCTTCAAGCTGTCGTCGAACCCCTTCTTCATCGAGAAGGTGCGGGACATCGTGGGTCTGTATCTGGACCCGCCGGATCGAGCGCTGGTCCTGTGCGTGGACGAGAAGTCCCAGATCCAGGCGTTGGACCGCACCCGTCCGCTGCTACCCATGCGTCCGGGACAGGCGGAACGGCGCACCCATGACTACCTGGGCCACGGCACGGTGTCGCTCTTTGCCGCCCTGGACGCCAGCACCGGCAAAGTGATTGGCCGTTGCCATCAACGACACCGAGCGGTGGAGTTCCGCAAGTTCCTCGATACCATCGAGGCGGAGGTGCCCACCGACCTGGACGTCCACCTCATCGTGGACCACTACGCCACCCACAAGACGGCGCTGGTCCCCAACTGGCTGGCCAAGCGACCCCGTTTCCACTTGCACTTCACCCCCACCAGCGCGTCCTGGTTGAACCTGGTGGAAAGGTGGTTTGCGCTGCTGACGGAGAAACAACTGCGTCGGGGCGTCCATCAAGCAGCGGAGAGCTTGAAGCGGCCATCTACCGCTACCTGGACGTTACCAACGAAGACCCCAAGCCATTTGTCTGGACGAAAACCGCCGACCAGATACTCGCCAACGTGGCCCGCTTTTGCCAACGCACTTTGGATACATGACACTAGCTGGACCCGGGCCTCTGGACGAGGCGGATTACAACCTATTCTCCTCCGTCCAGCCGGCTGGGTGCGTTAGTTCCCGCCCTGCGTGACCATTGTAGGGAATATCCACCGACCAACCTCCGCCCAGCGGGGTTGCCGCTTGTTCTGATGCCAGATGTCGGTGTCGCTTCGTCCTGTGCCCGCTAGCGCGGCGGAGATGATGCTGTTCCGCGTCAACCAGATTTGCCGAATTGCCGTCGATTAGTTTTGCCGGTTCACCCCCTCTGACTGGCCCCGCTGTTGGGCTGCATCAGTCCGGTAGCTAGGGACGTCGAATTCCAGGATGACGGCGTGGTGGACCACCCGGTCAATCGCCGCGGCGGTGGCCATGGGGTTGGCGAAGATGCGCTCCCACTCGGAGAAGACCAGGTTGGACGTGATGCCCAGCGACCTCCGCTCGTAGCGTTCAGCGATGAGTGTGAAGAGGACCTCGGACTCCTCGTTCCCCTGGGGGAGGTAGCCCAGGTCGTCCAGGAGGAGGAAGTCGAAGTTGTCCAGCTTGCGCAGTTGTCGGGGCAGGGCGAAGTCCCGCTTGGCGGCGAGGAGTTCCTGCACCAGGCGGTAGGCTGGGGCGAAGAGGACGGAGTGGCCGGCTTCCACCAGGCGATGGCCCAGAGCGCAGAGCGCGTGGGTCTTGCCGGTGCCGGGTAGCCCGAATGCCAGCACGTTGACGCCGTGTTCGACGAAGCTGCCCTGGGCCAGTTGGTCCAGCTGTTGGCGCAGGGCCAAGGGCATCCGGTGATGCTCAAAGGTTTCCCAGGTCTTGCCCGCAGGGAGCTTGGATGCCTGACGCAGCCGGTTGATGCGCCGGTGGCGGCGGTCCTCAGCCTCCTGCTCCAGCACCTCCAGGAAGGTGGACAGAGCGTCGCCGTGGCCGGCCTCCGTGAAACGGGCCACCGACTGGGCGCCCATGGTGGGTCCGCCTCCGGCGGAAATTGGTGGCAGAGCTCACCGATGCGCTCCTGTATCACGCTGGTGTCGGTGTCCATCATCCGCACACCCCCGCGCCGGCCAGGCTGACGGTGAGCAGACCGTCGTAGATCTTCAGGTCCGGCTTGCCGCACAGCATCAGCGCCGGAGCCTCGGGCGGCTTGGGCTCGGCCAACTCCCGCACCTCGGCGTAGTCGAAGGGCTTACCGGCCTCCAGCAGCAGGGACAGGGCGCTGTCCACGTTGGCTTCCATGGTGGTGGCCGCCAGGTGCAGAATGCGCACGTACTCCACGTCGGCCCGTTCCCCGCGCCATTCCTTGAGGGCGTCGTAGGCCAGCCGGAAGTGCATGGTGGGAAACAGTTGCTCTCGGAACCGGTACCGGGCAAACGCGCCCGGCTTGCGCACCAGGGAATTGATGACGTGGCGGTAATTGACGTTTACTTCCCCATCACCGCGCACCCGTGCCATGCGTTCCACGAAATGGCCCTTGTAGTACACTTCGAGGTGATCGGAATAGAGGCGGATCTGTACCTCCTTGTTGATGAGACGGGAGGGCACGCTGTAGCTCCGTCCCGCTACTTGGATGGTGCTCCACCGGCGCACCTTGGATCGGTAGTTGGCGTATTCCGGCATGGGGGCTGTGGGCAGGGGCCCTAGGCAAGCCATTTCCTGCTCCAGCTTCCCCCTCACCAAGCGATTGCGCTTCTCCACCATCTCCCTGACGAAGCGGGCGTAATCGTCGCCAGTGTGGAAATCGCGGCTGCCTCTCAGGATCAGGGCCTGATCCACGGCGTCCTTCAGGCGGTAGTGTGCGTGCTCGGCGACGCCGTTTTCATGGCTCTGGCCGCGATTGATGCGGGTGGAGCGCAGGCCGTAATGGTCCAGTAGGGCGGTGTAATTGTCGTTTAGCGCCCGGCCGCGGCTACCCTTCAATTCGTGAGTGGCGGCGGAGGTATTGTCGGAGCGCGCCACCTCGGGGACGCCGCCCAGGGTCCACAGCGCATTCTGTAGTCCCTGCTTCAGCGCCAGGAAGGTCTCGCCGGTGGCCACCTCGGCGTAGCGCCAGCCCGAGTGGCTGAGGATCAGCTGGAACAGCAGGTGAGGGTAGGGCTGGCCGGCGATGGTAACTCCCAGGGAATTGCCGTGAGTGAAGTCGAACTGGGCCTCCCGTCCCGGCGGATGCTCCTGGGGGAAGTACACCTCTTGGTCCGGACCATTCAGCGCCCGCCAGTCTTGTAATCGTCGTTGCAACGTCCTGAGCTGGGAGGCACTGAACCTGCCGGGATGCTGCTCCTCCAGCCACTCGATAATTGTCGTTGCCTTCAGCTTGCCCTTGGGATCGCCGCGGAGCAGGGGCTCAATCTCCTCGTCCCACACCCCGTCGAAGGGATCGGACCGGGTCCGCCACCACCGCTCTTGCTTGGTTTCCGAGGGCAACGGGCCATCCTGCCACTTCCGTGCCGAACGCACACACATCCCCGCCATGGCCGCCGCAGTTTCCTGGTTCTTTCCTTCCATAAGTCTCTGCCTCAACAATGCGACTTGTCGGTCTTTGATCAAAATCCGGCACCTCCGTGCCGGAGGGTTTTACCCCACCTCAACCGGCAAAAATAGTCGACGTCAGAGGCATTCCTTATTGTCGTTAATCAGATGCCGCCGTCGCGGCCCAGGCGGTGCCAAAACCCGCAGAATTGCGCCAATAGTGTGCAGAAAACGAGTAGGGGTTCCGGCTAGATTTCTAGAACAGTCGCACATCGTTACCAACTCTCCAATGCCAACACCCAGCGTGGCCGCAACCTCCGACTACGAGGGCCAACTCTGAGGATGATAAAATCAGGATGACGACGGAAACGAACCGCGAGAGACCACCATGACGGCCATCAGATCCGACTACGACTACCATCGGATGATCAAAGAGCCCCGCACATCCGGGATAGGTTTGAACGCTCCCACCTCCGTCTGCATTTCCCACCCGGCAGAGGATGCCGACGCCGCTCAACTGCTACGCAAGACACTGAGCGAGTCCGAACGCGCGACCATACTGCTCAGAACTGCCATGGCGTCGCGGGCGTTGTACATCGACCCGTCCGAGAGGACGCACAACGCCGAGCCAGGCGTACTAGCCATTCGCAGAAACAACCTGGGGATAAAGTACTCGGACTTCGACCTGAGCAGGGCTTTCCGCAACTTTCTGAGCGCCGCCGCCCTGGACGACAAATTCGCGCCGCCCCAGAACAACCTCGGTCTGTTGTTTTTGGAAATTGGGGCCGTGGACCAAGCCCTCCAGCACCTCGACAGGGCCATTGCACTCGACGGCGCGCTGGACGTTGCCCACGGAAACCGAGGACTGGCACACTTGGAACGCGGGGATTTCAAAGAGGCGTACCGGGACTTCGGAAACGCATTGGCACTGGACGGCGACGACCCGATGCACCACAACAACGCCGGCGTGCTGTTCCTGGACTTGGAGGTACCGGAGAAGGCCGTCGGTTACTTCGAGGCGGCGATAAAGCTTGACCCCGACGGCCCACTTCCCTACGGGAACCGAGGGCTGGCCTACAAAGAGATGGGAGAGCAACAACTGGCCAGCCAGGACTTCATCAAGTCAGCAGAGTTGGCGGACGCTCAATACCTCGCAACGGTTGAGAGCGCTTAGCGTGGCGCCACAAAACGCCGGCCCACTCAGAGTAGTCATTGACACGAGCGTCACCTTGCCGACACTGACCAGTCCGAGCCTCGCTCGCCAATGGTTGGCGACCTTCTGGCAATCTAACCGGGTCATGCCCCTGTTGAACATCGAAACGCTTCAGGAACTTAGAGGAGAACTCGTGGAACCGAGTCGACCCCGACGGAAATTCGGCACATCTGGTTGACGCGGGACACCGCACACCGGAGAATCACCGTGAGTCGGGATCACCCTGGTTATTCTCCTCTTTGAACTGGACCCCGACGGCGTACCGCTGGGGCAAGCTTCGTTCGAAAGTGCCGTCGGAGCTCATACACCACAAACCACCGATGTCCGTGCCTCCGTCTCGGGCTAGGCACGGCCTGCTGCGGTAAACCCCCATCCCGAAAGCATTATTCATCTCCGGCGTGGCCGTGAACCGCTCTTGGCGAGTCTCCAGATCCAGACGGGTAATGCCTCTCGGGTACTGAACCCCGTAAATAATTCTGGACGGGGCGCTGTGGTATATGAACATGGCACCCTCATCACCGTATTCAGCCCATCTGGGAAAGGGGTGCTCCAAGTTGAACTGATCCACGATCTCCACAGACCGGGGATCCATCACGTAGACGTCAGTGCGCGGAGGCCGCTCTTCCAGGTGACTGAATATGTTGAAGAGCCACGCCATACCGTCTACCTCCAGCACGTTCAGAACCCGCAGACCGGGTTCCAAACCCGTCAGGTACCCCCGTATGGTCAGTGTCTCGGGGTCTATCACCCCCACCCTGGTATATGACGCGGCATAATTGGTCACACGCTGGTACCCTTTCGGCGGGTCTCCATATCCGATGACCAGGATCTGGCCCGCAACTTCCTCCACTGCGGTGATGTAGAAGGATGTTTCGTAGATGTCCTCGCCAGGAGGATAAACCTCGTCGAAAACCTTCACCACCTCCAGGGTTGCCGCGTCCATGACCACGACCTGCCCGTAGAAACCCGAGGCCGCGCATCCGATGAAGGCATACCCTCCGGCGAAAGCGATGCCCGTGTCCGGAGGGGAACAGCCGATGTCCAGCTCGTGCTCCAACTCACCTTGCGGGGAAAACACCAGCACGCGGTCCTTCCCGCCTCCCCGGGTCTTGGTTATATCGTCAACTCCTGTCTGCGTGTAGCCGAGCCAGATGCGGCCAGCCGGGCCGAACTCAAGCCGGTGCGAGAAGTCAATGCTCGCAGGCGGCAGGTCGACAGCCCGGTAGACCTCGAAGGTGTCCGCGTTGAACACGGTAAACCGGCTACCGAAAGGGTGTGAAGAACGGAGGTAACCCACATTGGGCGGGAGCCCGGCCTCAGGTGAGGAACCGGCCTCCGGCGTTGCAGGCAATGATTTGGGCGGTGAAGGCCCGGCACCGCTACAGGCTACAACAAGAGTCAGAAGAACCATGCACAGTGCCAAGCTTCCCGGCCAGTCGAGCGTTTTCAAGCGCTACACCTGTTTAGAGGAGACTTCGGTACTCCGATTCTGGGTAGCTGGAGCGTATATCGATCAACAAACTGACGATTTTCGTAATCCGATTTGCCCTCAAATAATCGAACGGTGTGTGTCAAGCCGCGTCAGTTGGATGTCCGGTCGCCCTCGGTTCCACTTAAGTCATGCTGGACGACTGACAGCGATATGGTGAGGTTGTCCGTAATATCCGGCCTGGTGGCGGCGATGGCACCGCGCTCGGCTGCTTTTTCCAGCGAGGATAGTTTTTCATCGGAGGGCGGAGTTGCCATCTGGACGGTCACGACGATTTCATTGGTGTCGTGGTCGTAATAGGTCACGCCATCCTGTACACCGTCCTCTTCCAGCACCGCGTAATGCGCTCCGATTACCGCTTCATCCACCTCTCTTATGGCAAGTCCTTGGCCGTCTCCGGTTTTTACCCTGATTTCAACGTGAGGGTAATCAGACTTGAATTTTTCGATGGCATCCTCGGCTCTACCAGAGATTGAACCCAACAACTCGATATAGGCCGATGACCCGCCGGTTATGGCGACATCAACGACGCTGTCGGGGTCGTCGTCCTCAATGGCCGTTACTATCATCGAGAAGTCGTCCTGCCAGGCATAACGGGCTATGGCTTCATCAAGGGTAATCCCCCTGGTGTCGGCCATGAATTGCACGTCTTCCAATTCGGCAGGGTTTATGGTGGGAGTGGGCTGGTGGCTCGCGGGAGCCGTGCTGGGGTAGACCGTCACCGTCCCGCCGTCACCGTGACGAGTTGCCAGTACCACGACCACGACCGCGATCACGGCCAAGACGCCGCCGCCGTAGGCGAGCCACATGTACCAGCGGGTCCAACGATTTTTGGGTGAGCCACGTCGCTCACCCTCGGTCATCATCGGGGAGCCTTCTACGGGGCGGCGGCCCATACAAAGAGGGCATTTCGCTACTCGAGATTTGACTGACAGGCAGTCAGAACTGGTCAATTTGATGACGAATCTCTTCACAGAACATTAGCTATCTAGGGACAAACATCTTCCCAAGATGCTTCTACCGAAAGCTCGTCACCCGCGAGACTGCCGGCAATCCCAGAGCCACGCGGTCGCCCAACTCAACCTCTCGGCAAAATTGTGCTGCCAAGGCCACCGACCGGGATTCTACCGGATGTTATACGTGGAAAGCGAAAATTCCGTAACGGGGCTTGATACGGCGATTTTCGCCGGGGATCACAACGCCCGTCCCGGGCAGATTTTCGAATGCCGCCGGGGTCCGAGACACCGGAAATACCCGGAAATTCAGGCGTTTTGGCTAAATTGCGAAATCCGTCGGACAACTGGTCGATGTCCGACACGCCAGCAGTGGAACCGGAGTAGCGAAATTTCCTTTTTGATGACATTAGACCGTAGCGCACCCAACCGACCGCCCAATAGACTCAGGTCAAGTCGACCCACGGCTAATCTTCCGGACGGTGCCGTGCCGTGGCAGTCCAACGAGATTTCCCCTACATCTGGGCTACCTGGCTACCCAAACTCCTCACCGGCGAGAACTCCTGCGAATGGGCCGTCTGGTTCAAAGCCCATTACCAAGGCTGGGACCGGCCACCCTCTGACTTCAACCAATCCGAGTGGATGGTGCCCCACACCGCTCTCCTCAACAAAGTCAGAGACGACTGGCAGGAGCGAGGATACCGGGTCTACGCCGAGGACCAGAACACCTTCCGTCTGCGCGGAAACTTAGCGACGCTGGCCGGCAAGCCCGACCTCATCGCCCAGAAAGACCAAAAGGTGGTGATCATCGACGGGAAGACCGGCCGGGCTGGGCCATCCCACGCCATCCAAGTGATGATCTACCAGTACTCGGTGCCACTGGCACTGAACCACTACCGAGGTCGGACGGTCACCGGACTCGTCGCTTACCAAGACCACGCCGTCGACGTGCCGGCACTCGCCAATGACGACCCGTTCGTCGGCAAGTTGATAGCGCTGATCCGCAGAGTGGCGGCTGCTAAACCAGCGATCCTGGTGCCCAGCCGGGCGGAGTGCCGCTTCTGCGACATCACCAACGCAGACTGCCCCGACCGTGTGGACCAAGCCTCCGAGACCGGTGAAGGAACCACCGCCGACTTTTGATCAACGAGGGAGAGGAGGCCGACGCCGGCAACCGAACCCTCTCCAGACTTGCGCAACATCCAGCAGACGAACAAACACGGCTTCAACCCGGACAGCTGACCAGAACTGCCGGACCCGGGTCAGCCAAACTTTGCCCCCCGACAACCCGTTGCATTCCGACCATCAATTCCATTTGTCCAGGATGCCCAACCATGAACTGGCTAAACCTCATCAAATTGGCGCGGGAGATGGCAGCCAGTCCACCATCCTGCCCCATCCACCAGGCCCAGCTTCGTGTTTCCGTCAGCTCCGCCTACTACGCCGCGTGCCGCGCTCTGGCCCGCAGCAACGCCGACACGTTGGCGGGTGCTTCGGAAGCGGACCGCAACCAGACGGATAAGCTCAGCACCTGGGAACTCGGCTACCTCAGTGGCGCGGGATTACCCAATAGGTACGGGGCGTCGGTTTAGCCGACGCCCCGGGGTTCAAGTCGCCAGGGTCCTGATGCCCCCTGATATCGAGGAGGACCCTAAAAGGATAAGTATGGCCACCACAACCGCGATGCCTGCTACTGCATATTTTCCCCGGTTACGCTACCGCGGCTGTATGTACTCGTACCCGTTGATGTTGCGGAGGTCACGAAAGCGCACACCCTCGGACCAAGGCTGGATCTTGGGACCAACTGGCCAGATCACGTCGAAGTTGTACAGCCCAATATTGGTAATGGCGTTTTCGAACATGAACGTGGTGATCTCGAGGGCCAACGCTCGGCGCGCCTCGGTGTTGATCTCGGCCTTGTGCAGAGCGATCTTTTCGTCAAGCCAGGGGTGATCCGCACCGCTGGACCAGACCGCCTGGTGGACTAGTTTCGAGCCCTTGTCGGTAAATCCCGCGCCCGGTTCCAGGCGGATGCCAGCGGCGTGGCAGGTAGCACCCTGGTACGTTCGTCCCACTATCGTGGGTCGTAGCGTGCCGTAGGGGACCTTTTGGAAATTCACGTCCACGCCGATGTCGGTCCACATGGAAGCGATGGCCTCACAAGCTTCTACTTCAACGGGCGCACCGCGCAAGGACGGCGTGAGTGTAATGCTGAATCCATCAGGGTAGCCGGCTTCTGCCAGAAGCTGTTTGGCCTGCTCGGGGTTGTATTCCCAGCGCATTTCCGGGGGCAACCAGGTATCTTCGTACTGCCCGTACTCCCACATCACGGCCGGGCTGCCATATCCCCTCAGCAAGGTATCAACGATACCCTGGCGGTCGATGGCGATGGACAATGCCCTGCGAACTTTTGCCGCGTTGGCCCATTCCTCTGAGTTGACATCCGCGCTCGCGGAAATCCAGGGCAGTTCCGGATCAAAGCCGGGCAACTGCTCGTTCGTACCGGCGCCCACGTGGTATTGACCATAGATGTTGAGCGCGGATTCTCCCCCACCGGGCAGGCGCATCAATTCCGCGCCTTCCACGCTGAGCAGAGCATCCAGGGAGTCGAAAGCGCTGACGGTGGTATCCAGATTTCCGGTCTGGAAGCCGGCGACCCGGGAAGACTCTTCAGGGATTTCCCGGAAGTACATTTCCGCAAAATGCGGGGTCTTGCGCCAGTGGTTCTCCACGGCTTCCATGCGCCAGAAGGAACCGGTGCTAAATTCTGCCAAGTCCCAGGAGCCGGTGGCCGCGATCTGGTTGTTTGCTGCTTCCATCCCCAGTTCATCAGTCTGTTTTTTGCTGATGATCCAGGAGCCGGCGCCGCCCGGGCTCGTGAGAAATTCCACGGCGACGACCGGCGACCAGGGTGTTCCAGCGTTGACTTCCACGGTGTAGTCGTCGATGGCGATGGCGTGGCCATCTTCGCTGTCCCAAATCCTGCGGATGTTGGACGCCCGGGCGTGTTTGGAGCCCTCGGCTCCAAATTGCCGCATGCCCCAGATCACGTCCTCGGCGGTCAATTCGCCGTAACCCTTGTGGAACTGGACGCCTTGGTTCAAATGGAAGGTCCAGGTCGAACCGTCATCGGAAACTTCCCAGTTGTGGGCCAACATTGGGATGATTTCCAGGTCGCTGCTGACGGTCAGAAGCGATTCGCCGATGGGAGCGGTTTGCAGGACAAAGATCTGCGGGTTACCCGTCAGGGCGGGGTGGCCCATAAAGGGTCCAAGTTCCTTCTGACCGACATTGAGAGTTCCCACCGGTTGCTCCGACGAGCCCGCCCCAGGACTTTCCGGAGTGGGGATTGGGGTTGAGATGGGAACCGGTGTGGCGGCTTGTTGTTGTGGAGCCGACTGGGTCGCGGCAGGTTCCGAGACCTGCTGCCCAGCCTGCTGATCCGATACCGCCGGTTGAGCTGCTGACCCTTCCTCCTGTGCAGCACCACCGCACGCGATAACCAGCGCCAACAACGCCAATAACGCCACCAATGCCATGACCGCCGATTTTCCTGTAACCGAACTCATGAAAATGCCCTCCCGGGTGTGCCGACTGGGTTTCAAGCCAAAATCCTGTTGCCTCCCATGCTCAATGTACTCGCGACCTTTGATATCCGCTTCAGTCAAATTTTCATTGCGACCGAAACGCGGCAATCTCGTTGCTGGAGAGGCCCTGCGTAAGGTAACGAGATCGCCACGCCGCTACGATCTTCGCGATTACAGAGTGCGCATACGTGAGACTATCTCGTGAATTGACATTCTCCACAGCAGAGACCCTTTCGAACATGGCCGATCTTATCACCTAACCATCGTGCAAGATATAGGCGAGTAGAGTCCCCTGGGGTGGTGTAAAAGGGACCGGGTGGCAAGGAGACAGCCACCGCGTCATCCTTATCGGAATTACCACAAACCCGATGCGGGAGGAACGCGATGGCCCAGAACAGCATGGACTGCGATGATCTGCCTGGGCCATCTCGTACCGGGTTTGACCCGAGCATGGATTGGCGGAGATGCCTTCAAAAGGATCTGTCCCCGATCCGAAGTGGCCCAGACAGCGCCGACCGCCTCGGTGAGCCGTGACCCAATCGGAGCGTGGCTCAAAGCCCCATCGCAGTCTTGTCCGCTCAACCGACCGGCGACTACTCTCCGGGAGGCAGGTATGCTGGAAGTCACCGATCACCAACATAGGGCAGCTCTGCGGGTGATTATTGGGATCGACACTCACCAGGAACAGCATGTGGCGGTAGCAATCGACCGGCAAGGTGTCCGCCGGGGAGAGCGGTACGCGACAGCGACCACATCCGGCTATCGCGAGCTCGAGCGATGGTCCAGCAACCTGGGAACAATTCACGCCTTCGGTATCGAGGGAACGGGTTCATACGGCGCGGGCATCGCTCGCTTCCTGACCAGTCTGGGCTATTGCGTCGTCGTGGTCAACCGTCCCGACCGGCCGACCCGCTATCGGAAGGGTAAGAGCGATCCAACGGCGGCGGCAAAGTACGCCCTCCGTTCCCTGGCCTGCCGGCGCCATCAGCTCAGCGAGGAGATCCGCAACCTGAAAGCCGAACTGACGCAACTGATCGGCACCGCATCTCCAACCCTGATCAACATCGTCGGCGTGGGACCCGACACCGCAGCGACCCTTCTGATTGCCGCCGGCAGCAACCCGGAACGCCTACGCTCCGAGGCCGCTTTCGCCGCGCTGTGTGGTGTGTGTCCGATACCGGCTTCCTCGGGCAAGACCCATCGGCATCGGCTCAACCGGGGTGGCGATCGCCAGGCCAACGCGGCGCGGCGCGGCACCGCATCGTCCTCGTCAGACTTCGATGCGACCCGCGAACGAAAGAATACATGCGCCGTCGAACCGGGGAGGGAAGGAGCAAACCGGAAGTCATGCGCTGCCTCAAACGGTACGTCGCCCGCGAGATATTCTTCCACCTGGAGACGCCCGCGAGAATGGCCACCAACCCGGCTTGACACCTATAGGAGCATCCTTTTGGTACTACTGCGCAAGCGGGGCCTGGACGGCGATGTGGACTTTCTGCGGGAAGCCCTGCAGGTGCTGGCGGAGGGGATCATAGCCTGCCCCGTGCCCCGACACGGGGGACGCTGAGGTGTCAGTGCAGATCGGCGCCCAGCAACGGTGAACGCAACCCGGACCGGCTCACCCACCGCAATGACTACCGCAGCCGCGATTTGGGACACCCGGGTGGGGACCATGGAATTGCGCATTCCCAAGATACGGGAAGGGAGCTACTTCCCTCCGCCAATGGCGGACTGGAGCCCAGGCGGCGCAGCGAGAAGGCGTTGCTGACGGTGATCCAGCAGGCCTACGTGGAGGGCGTGTCCACGAGAAGAGTGGACGATCTGGTGAAGTCCCTGGGCTGCGACGGGATTTCGAAGAGCCAGGTCTCACGTCCGCCTCAGGCGGACCGGGATCTGGACCAGGTGGTGGAGAACTTCCTGGGCCGGCCTTTGGACGGCGGGCCGTATCCCTACGTGTGGCTGGACGCGTTGACCCAGAAGGTCAGAGAGGGCGGACGCATCGTCAATGTCAGCGTGGTGGTGGCCACCGGCGTCAACGCCCACGGTCAGCGCGAGATATTGGGCATGGCCGTGGGCGCCAGCGCGGACGGCGCCTTCTGGCTGGCCTTCCTGAGGTCGCTGAACGCTCGGGGTCTCAGCGGGGTGGGACTGGTCATCTCCGATGCTCACCAAGGACTGAAGAACGCCATCGTCACGGTGTTTGCCGGAGCCAGTTGGCGACGGTGCCGCACCCACTTCATGACCAACCTGCTCACCCGAGTGCCCAAGCGGTCTCAACCCGACGTGGCCACCATGGTGCGCACCATCTACAAGCAACGCTCCCCTGAAGAGGTACAAGCCCAGGCCGACCGGGTGATCGTCCAACTGCAAGAACACTTCCCCCAGGCTGCCGAGATGCTGGCGGACGCTCTACCCGACATCCTGGCCTTCACCCCCTTCCCGGTATCTCACTGTCAGAAGCTCTGGTCCAACAACCCGCTGGAACGGCTGAACAAAGAGATACGCCACCGCACCGACGTGGTGGGCATCTTCCCCAACCGGGCCGCAGCACGCCGTCTGGTGGGCGTCCGCCTCTGGCGGACTGGCCGAGCAACACGACGAATGGGCCGAAGGCCGTCGCTACCTCACCTTCACCGACGACCTCGCTGCCGAGGCAACACCGGCAACCAACGTCCTTGAGGCGGCAGCCTGAACAACATCAACAAGGATGACGCTTATTCCACCACTTGTATGTTGCAGTAGCCCCTTGGATCGGCCAATCTGCGGGGCGGGCGAGAGGGGCGCGTCGTTCACCTGTGGGTGAGCCAGGCCACAATCCTGGACTGCACCGGCGTCAAGTTGGACACCCCTCCCGCCGCTCTGGTCGCTCCGAACGGATACAAGGGCGTTGAGGGCCCGCATCTACAAGTGTGGAGGACACCAGGCATCATCCCACCGGGAGGGCAGCAAGAAAATGATCACCGTAGCTGGCATTGACGTGGGCAAGGCCAACCTGGACGTTTCGGTCTCTGGAGGTTCCGTGGTGCGCTTCGACAACACCACGGCCAGCATCACCAAGCTGATCAAGCATCTGAATGATCAAGACACTGCTCTGGCCCTCTGTGAACCAACGGGCGGCTACGAACGACTGCTGACTGGCCGACTGCGCCAGGCCGAAATCGCCGAGCAGGTGGTCCACCCGGGCCGGGTGCGCGCCTTCGCCAAGGCCTGTGGCTACGAGGCCAAAACCGACCCCCTGGACGCTCAGGTGCTGGCTCGGTACGGAGAAGTATTTCCGGAGGCGGATACCTGGGAACCGGAGACGGACCCGCATTGCCAGGAACTGAAAGACCTGCTCAGGCGGCGGCGTCAATTCATTGACCAACGGGTCCAGGAAAAGGGTCGTTTGGACAAGGGCATTTCCACCACTATCGCCAGGTCCACCAAACGCCACATCGCCTGGTTGGAGAAAGAGATCGCTCGGCTGGACAAGGAATACCAGGCCGTGCTGAAGGACAACGACGCTCTGGCGCAACGCGCCGCCCTCTACCGCTCCGTGCCCGGCGTCGGACCGCTGACCGCGGCCACGCTGGTGGCTCATCTTCCCGAACTAAACCGAAGCCAAAGTGAAATCTACATTTGCTGGGCCGGAACCATTGGCGCGGGTGTTGGCGTTCAGTTGTGCGGCGCGAGCCTGAAGGACGGTGCGACAACGGCGGCTGACTTCTTCCCGACGGTGGGCCAGACCGGCGAAGAAGCCGCCCACTGTCTCCCGCACCGCAGCCCTGGTGCCCAGGCACAGATTAGCGGTTGCCTCTTGGCGCGCCCAGCCCCAGATGGCCTCGTCAGCATTGAAATCCGGACTGTAGCTGGGCAGGTTCACCAGGCGCAAGTTCAAGCCGGGCGTGGTCAGATAAGCCCTGATCGCATCGCCGCGATGGGCTGGGGAGTTGTCCCATATCACCGTCAGCGGTTCGGGGTGTCGCGCCCGAAGCTGCCGCAGGAAGGTGGCTGACGTCTCGGAGTTGCTGTTGCCCTCCAGTTCCATCACTGCCACCTCTCCGGTTTCCAAGCACACCGCCGAGTAGTAGCTGACCTTCTCGCCACGGCGCGGGCTGGTGGAGCCCACCAGGGCCGGTTCGCCCTTCAGCACCCACTTGCCCCGCAGGTCAGCATCCGCCTGAAAGTGCGCCTCGTCAGCGAAGAATATCTTGCCGCCAGTCCGTCGGGTTGCCGCCGTCAAAGCAACATACTCCGACACAAAGGCTTCCCGCCGCACCGGGTCCGCCTTGAGCAACCGCTTCTTCGGGCGCTTCAGCACAAACCCCAATCGGTGCAGATAGTTCAGGCAACTGCTCCGGCTCAGCGCGGGACCGAAGCGGTCCTCCACAAACCGGCGTACCGCCCTCCAGTTCCAGTTGGATAGCTCGATGCCCGCCTGGCTGGGCGCTTCCTGCACCGCCGCCTTCAACTCGGCCTGCTGCTCCCCCGCTCAACGCGGGGGGAACCTTGTATCTTGGTTTTGGAGTGTAAGAATCACTTCGGCAATCGGACCGGGGCGCGGTAGACCGATGGGAACCAGGTCATAGCAGACCGATCGGGAGCAAGGGTCGCCGCACCCCACACGAGATGAGAGCCCGAACAGTTGCCTGGGCCAATCGAGCCCGCATCGTGCAAGGACGGGCCAACGCTCACACCGGAGGCACAGATGGAACAAGAACTGAAATTCGTAGGCATCGATGTCTCTAAGGCTCAGGTGGACGTCGCCGTCCGGCCTACGGGACAGAGATGGGTCGTGTCCTACGACGATAGCGGCGTCCAAGAATTGGTCTCCCAGATGGTGGACCTGGGTCCCGCCCTGGTGCTGATGGAGAGCACGGGCGGGCTGGAACTGTCCTTGGTGGCCGCCTTGGCCGCTGCGGCGCTGCCGGTGGTGGTGGTCAACCCTCGCCAGGTGCGAGATTTCGGCAGGGCCACGGGCGTGCTGGCCAAGACCGACGCCCTGGACGCGGCGGTCCTGGCGCACTTTGCCGACGCCGTCCGTCCCTCCGTACGACCTCTCAAAGACGCTGAAACCCAGGTCCTCAACTCCCTGGCGGCCCGTCGGCAACAGGTCATGACTATACTGGTCTCGGAGAAGAACCGGTTAGGTACCGCCATCAGTGCGGTCCGTCCCCGTATCGAGGCCCACATCGCATGGCTGGAACAGGAGTTGGCAGACTTGGACGCAGGGCTGAGGCAGACCCTCCGCCGAAGTCCCGTGTGGCGGGAGAAGGATGATCTCCTGCGCACCGTCCCCGGTGTGGGGGACCAGCTCTCCCTAACCCTGCTGGCTTACCTGCCGGAGTTGGGAACGCTGGACCGCCGGCAGATCGCCGCCCTTGTGGGCGTGGCTCCCTTCAACCGGGACAGTGGCACCCTGCGGGGCAAACGCACCGTCTGGGGCGGGCGCTCCCGGGTACGGGCCGTCCTTTACATGGCAGCGTTGGTGGGTAGCCGCCACAACCCCGTCATCCGCGGTTTCTACCAGAAGCTGCTGGCGGCCGGTAAACCGAAAAAGGTGGCATTGGTCGCTTGCATGCGCAAACTGCTCGTCATTCTCAACGCCATCCTCAAGCATCGCTCACCCTGGGACGACATGAGCTCGACATTCCCGGCCCTGTCCTCTTGACAGCAGGGACAGTTGCTCCCGACTGCTCAAATGACAGCGCCTTGGGACCGCCCTCTGCAAACATCGTGACCCATTGGCCTATGGTGTGGGCATCCCGATCCAACGCCCGACCTACCGCCGCCGCTGTCCATCCCTGGCCCAGCAGCCATCCGCCACAGGCGGACGTGCCACCTTTCCCGCTCTCGTGGCGTCGGCGACCGGTACATCCGTCGTCGTACCTCAGCCTCATCCATTTGCCACCGCTCCAGCAGTGGCCTCATCCCCGCCGTACCCAACTGCAACCCCCACTCCGATTTCGCTCACCGTACAACTCATCCACCGCCAATTCTACCGAACGCCAATGCGGGTTTCACCCTGGCTTCGGTTTAGTATTACAGTCGCGCTTGTGGTGAAAGTCTCAGAAAGCGTCTCTTGTAATGACACTGTCTAGCCCGGGCCTGATGCCGGCGTCTCCATCCTGACCATTGGATGGTCAGGGCAGGACTGCCTCGGGGTAGCCACAGCAGCCGGCAGAGCAGCAGTCTGACCTCGGACACGGTCAACGGGATGAGTTCTCCCGGGGGGACCGCCCCCTTTTGCCATGGCCACCGACGGCGTAGCGCCGGGTCGCTGCCAGAAAGGCATGGGCCAGTCCGCCTCAGGCGGACCAGCGTGATGTGCCGGTACCAGCCGACCCAACGGCGCACCTCGTATTCGTCCAGACCCACTTCCTGCTTGGCTTCTTTGAAGGCATCTTCGATGATCCAGCGGCTGCCCGCCACCCGCGCCAGTTCGGCCAGCGGCACTTCCGCCGCTCCAAAACAGGCGTAATAGGCCAGGTCTTCGGGATCGGTCCGCCTGCGGCGGACGACGCACCAACAGCCAATGCCCCGGGTCCGGTTCTGACCAGGGACGGATCGGCAATCGGCCCCAATCTTAGAGGCGTGGCCCTTTGGACCCGTCTCCAGCGCTGAGACGTTGCCACTGGTCATCGGGTATCTGCTGGGCCAACTCCCGGGCCGCCACCTGGGCCGAGCCACGCTCCGTGTCGGCCCACAGGGGCTCATTGCTCTTCACCGCCAGCACGTAGGGCAGGCTCTGCTCCGCCAGCCACCGCCGCAGTCGCCGGTCGTTGCCGTACACCGTATCGCCAGCCACCCAGCCAAAGGGCACCCCAGCCGACACCGCCCGGGCAATCATGGTTTGGGCCAGTTCCCCTTTGGTATGGAAAATTACCTCTTCCGGCACCCCAGCTTCCTGCCGCCGCTCCACATCCTCCGCCCATTCCTGGGGCAAATACAACTCCCGATCCAGAAAAGCGCCGCCGTAACAACTGCCATAGGCCAGGAACACTCCGATCTGACAGTTCTCCACCTTCCCCGCCGTCCCGCTGTACTGACGCTTTACCCCCACCGACTTCCTCCCCTGCTTCAGAAACCCCGTCTCATCCGCCACCAGCACCGCCTCTGGGTCTCCCAGATGCTCCACCACGTACCCTTGCAGATCATCCCGCACCTCATCCGCATCCCAGTGGTACACCGCCAGTCCGCCTCCGGCGGACACCCCGTCGGGAGTGGCATCGCCAGCATACTCGGTCCGCCGCAGGCGGACCACCCATTCTTGCGCTCCACCGACCCCAGCAATCCTTTCAGGTACGACAGAACCCGCTGCCGCGACTCACTGCGACTAAAACGATGACCGATACGCTCGTGCAGCGCCCGCAACCCAACTTCCCACTCCAGCACTTCCCTCAGGACCGCCTCTCCCTCCAGCAACGCCCGACCCATCTCCAACCCCTCCGCTCTCACCAGTAGTCATGGGCTCATACTATCAAACTAAGCGCGACTGTAATACTAGGGGACGACATCAAGCGTGTAGGCAACACGGCTAAAGAGCGCACTGGATACCCTACTCAAAAGCCGCAAGCCTTGGCGCGGCGCATCATCGAAGCCAGTAGTAACCCCGGCGATGTCGTGCTCGACTGTTTCGCCGGCTGTGCCTATGTCCCCGTAGCTGCCGAACTCACCGGTCGCCGCTGGATCGCCTGCGATATGTCGCCCCGAGCCTGGACTGTCGTGCGACGCCAGTTTCACAAGCAACCAGATCTGAATATAAAAACAGAAGGCGAGATCGTATCTCCAGGTGACATGTTCCGATTAGGAGACACCCGCATCATCAAAGTCCGCGGCCCCAAGCAGCTACCGCAACGTACCACGCAACCAGCACCCAAGAAGTTGCCCATACGCGCACTGCCAAAGATCAAGTACAAACGAAAGCCGCTGGAAACATCCCAGCAGGTCTGGGACGTATTCGTCTCCCAATACGGTCCCGAGTGCTGGTACTGCGGCCAACGGAAAACCGCGGACCGCAGGGAACTACATCTGGACCACGTGGAGCCCAACCGTCGCGACGGTACCAACGACGACTGCTGGAACCGCGCCCTCGCCTGCAGTCCCTGCAACTCGGACAAGTCCGACGACCCCGACTTGGAAAAGGTATTCACCAAAGCCCTAGAAAACGGCCGTATCAGCAGCGAAGCCAAGCTGTACGAAATACGCCGCATCGTTGATGAGCGACATCAGTGGACCAAACAGCGTTGGGAAAATCTTCCGAAAGAACGGTCACTACCGAAGCTGACCGCGTAGCCAAAATAGGAGACCATCCATTGCTAAGCGAAATCGTCAACGTCAACACCCTGTTCGTCAAGCCAGCTCAATACGTGATCCCGCCATTCCAACGCGGCTACGCTTGGAGCAACGAAGATCAGTGGGAACCACTGTGGCAGGACATCAAGAACATTGCTGACCGTGATGAGCAAACCGCTAACAACGCCACTGCGAAGACGCACTTCCTCGGCGCCATCGTTCTGCAAAAGCTGAGCGACGGCATCGGCAAAGTAGACCACTGGCTGGTCGTCGATGGCCAGCAGCGCCTCACCACTCTACAGATCGTCGTCGCTGCTACCAAGGCGGCATTCGCCGGTCTGAATTACACCGACGCCCAGGCTGGTATGCGCAACCTGATGGAAAACCCATCTGAACACCGCAACGACACCGAAAACGATGCCTTCAAGGTTCGACACACGAATCCCAATGACCGCGAGGACTACCAAGCGGTCATGAGCGGAAACCAGCCCTCGGAAGAAATCGCGAAAGCGAAGGGCGGGATCACCGCGGCGTACTACCACTTCCTCAACAGCATTGAAAATTGGCTGAACGTCGAACCAGACCAGCGCGAAGCTCGGAAGACCGTGTTGGAGTGCGCGCTCACCACAAAGCTGGAGATAGTCGCCATCACCATTGACCCTGACGAACAACCTCATATGGTGTTTGAGACACTCAACGCCCGCGGCGAACCGCTGCAACAGGCGGACCTCATCAAAAATGTCGTCATGTACGAAGCTGAAGTCGTCAATGACGAGCGGCTCGCTGATGAACTCTGGGGAATGTTCACTCAGGACCGCTGGTGGAACAACATTTCAAAAGACGGTAGGCTGACCAGAACTCATATTGAGAGATTCCTGAACTTCTGGTTAAACATACGCCAAACTGACGAAGTTACCGCCAACCGCATGGCACCGGTTTTTCGCCAAACCTTGTACCACGGTCAGTGGTCACAGTTCCAGCGATTAGAGAGGATCAAAGCGGTCTGCGAAGACATCCGCAGCTATGGTCAAGTGTACAAAAACATAGAACTCGACAGAATAGAGAAAATAGAGACCTTCACCAAACGTATTCACGCCATGGAAACAGGGACGGCGATACCGCTTGCACTCCACATCTGGCAATCGGATGTTTCAATGGAAGAAAAACTGCGCTGCTACGAACGGCTGGAGAGCTACTTGGTCAGGCGGATGCTCTGCGGCTACGCAAGCAACGAGCTGAACAAAACCCTGATAGCCGTCATCCAAGACACCACGGCAGGAAACCTTGAATGCGGCTTGCTAAAGCGGCTGACCAGCCGCGACCGAAACTCGGGGCACTGGCCCAACGATGCCGTTGTCATAGGAGAATTGACCACAGCCGGCATGAGAGGCAACGCCGCACGCAAGAAGATGGTACTGACTGCCGTTGAGCAATACATGCGGAGAACAATGGGTGAGCAACTCAGCGACGCCGGTGACCTCACCATTGAGCATGTCATGCCCCAATCTTGGGAAACCAACTGGGTAATGCCGGCGGACACGGACGATATGCCAGCTGCCATCAACCGGCGCAAGCAGGTTATCCAGCAGATCGGCAATCTCACGCTGACCACGGAGAAGATGAACACCCATCTATCCAATGGGCCATGGGTCAAGAAGCGCGATGAAATACGGAAGATCAGCACGTTGATCATGAACCGCGAAATCGCAGAAAACGAAACGTGGGACGAGGAAATCATCGCCCAGCGAAGCCATCAGCTCGCAGAAATCATCTGCAAGATATGGCCTTACCCAGACGAGCTAGTCCGAGGAGGCCAGCAAACGCTGGACATCTACTCTGAGCGGCAGGCGAAGCATCAGGCGGCGTAGCCTGGCCAGAAAGGCTACGGATTTACCGACGCGCCGGAGCTGCGAACTACAATCGCCCCCCGAGTATCAGCAGAACGGATATGAATTCACTGGGCGTGAAGCGTGTGTCCCGCACACTCCCCGCTTCCTGCCCGCTGGTTTCGGCTATCCGCCTGTGCTATAAAACGGACGGAATTTGAACGAGCCTGTCCTGCGGCATGGCTAGTTTCGTCTTAAAGGAAATTTGGAAATGAACCACACGAGAAAACGGCTTATCGCCATCACCGCCGTAGTAGCAGTGGCACTAATGGCGTCGATCGTTGCCATCAATCAACAGACACGACCAGCGGCAACCGGTGTCACCGTGACCAACACCGCCAATAGCGTCCGCGTCTCGCGGAACGAAGACGCAGCGAGCGTTCACCAGATAGGGTGGACACAAGAGGCGGATGTTAGACCCATATCGAATGCCGGCATCGATTGGCTTTAAGCGTTCCACTTCGCTGACACCAAACGCAATACTGAATACACCATCAAATACCTGCCAGATGATCAGAAATACTGGATCATCGTTGGAGCTGGCAGCCAGATGTTCGGGCCAGTAACCTGGAGTTCGTGGTCATCGCTGACCGTGAGAACGACCACTCCTAGCACGCCGGCACCCATGCCTGCACCGACCAGTACAACGATCGCCAACACACCGACACCAAGGCAAACCCCGACGCCCGTACCTAATGTCACCAGCACGTCGGTGCCAACCGCAACCCTCGTCCCTGCTGCTACCAGCACACTGGAGCCAGCCGCAGCCTGCTCTGGTGAAGATTAGGACCGTGATGAGTTGGGTAGCTACCCCATGGTACCCGCCGGCGCGACCTCTATGTGGACTCTGCCGTCCGACAACGTCAACAACACCAGCCGCACGCATGACCACCACGTTGCGCTAAGAGACATGCGCGTCTCTGGCGGCTGCAATTGGACCGCCAACTAGAAGGATGCGTTCTCATCCGACTTGGACAACCTAAATCCCACTACCGGTTCCTTCAACTCCAGCTAGGGATCCCGCACGCCGGACCAGCTGATCGGCATCGCCGCTAGAATAATCAATACCGACGCTGAAGGATGCGATTACGCCACCCAGCACAAAGCCGTCAAGACCGAGTACAGTCTGTCCATGACCATTCACGAACGAGCCACGGTGAACGACTGGCTGACATTGTTCAGCAACTGGTAGCAAGATGGTGTGCCACCCCTATGCGGGTAAATACGTACAACAGAAGCGGAAACCGTCACCGAAGCGACGGTTTCCGCCGCCTTTCAGAGAAAATCCGAGTAGCGGAATCGCCTCACAGGAGCGAAAGAGGATTGACAAGCAACGAAGACCGGCAATATGCTCCAGCTACCCTGTTCGGAACCTGCTGGTCGGCCGATATGGAGAATGCCGGTTTATAATCGGAAAAATCCCAGAACGTCCTATCCTCAGCGGAATCGGTTAAAACTGGGAAATCCTGGGTTAGAAGACGAAGCGTTTAAGGAGGACCCATGAAATATGACGTTGTTATCGTCGGTGGGGGAGCGGCTGGATCGGTGTTGGCCAGCAGATTGGCTGAAAACGCGAATACCTCCGTGCTGTTGCTGGAAGCCGGGCCAGATTACCCTGATCCAGAGTATCTTCCGGACGAGATAAAGTTCGGCCACACCAGTTTCGCAGAATCCCCAGACTCGGAGCATAACTGGGCCCTGCGGGGAACGATCACCGAGGAGCAAGGCGAGATCCACGTAGCGCAGGGCAAGGTGATCGGAGGAGGATCGTCCATCAACGGTCAGGCCATGCAAAGGGGGTTGCCTGAGGATTTCGACTCCTGGTCTGCGATGGGCAACGATGAATGGTCTTATGACAAGGTGCTCCCTTACTTTAGAAAGTCTGAGCACGATCTCGACATTCGGGATGATTTTCATGGAGCCGACGGACCGATGCCAGTAAGGCGTCGTCAATCCGGGCCCTGGGCAGACATCCAAAAGGCCTTCCACGCCGCCTGTTTGGAAGCAGGTTATGGGACAGTCGAGGATACCAATGGCCCGAACCCCGCGGGCGTGGGCGTGTGGCCCTCGAATAACCTGGACGGCTGGAGGATGAGCGCTGCTATCACTCACCTGAATCCCATGCGCCACCGTCTTAACCTTACGGTGAGGGGAGGGGTTTTCGTCAGGAAGGTATTGATCGAGGATCTGAAAGCCGTCGGTGTGGAAGTGGAAAGCGGAGGCGAGATTTTCAACGTTGAAGCAGACCGGGTTGTGTTGAGCGCAGGGGCTCTCAAGTCGCCTCATCTGCTGATGCTATCGGGAATCGGCCCCAAAGACCAACTTGAACAATTCGGGATACCGCTCGTTCATGAGCTTCCCGGAGTGGGGCAGAACCTCTTTAACCACCTGAGTGCCCAGATTACCTTCAAAGTCAAAGACGGAATGACCCTGACGTCTGATGCCGACGCGGCACGCTTTTGTCTGCACTACACCGCCCACGGTTCCAGCGAAGTCAATGATATGTTGCTGAGGACCACCCCGATGGTTGACGAACGGCCGGAGCGCGTCCCCGGTTTACGGACCAAGTTCCTCAACGATGATGTTCCTGCGGACCGGGTGGCGCGAATCTCGTGCACGCTTGGACTACCTGACGGCGCAGGATACGTCAGGCTTGCGTCTGCCGACCCCACAGTGCAGCCGGAGTTCAACTACCGCTATCTTCAGCATCCGAACGACATCCGTCGGGTGCGGGAAGGCATCCGAATGGCCATCGGTTTCCTTGAATCCGATGCGTATAAAGACGTGGCCGATTACCGGCTCCACCCAACGGATGAAATTCTGGCCGACGACCACGCTTTGGACGTCTATATACGCCAAACCGTGGGAACAGCCAGGCATGTGTCCGGCACGTGCAAGATGGGACCGGATTCAGACCCAATGGCGGTTGTGGATCAATACTGCAGCGTCAAGGGTGTAAAGGGGTTGTCGGTGGTCGATGCGTCGGTGATGCCGCGGGTTACAAGGTCAGGTGGCAGCCATGCAACGGTTGTCATGATAGGGGAACGTGCCGTCGAATGGATTGCGTCGGCTTAACCCCGCCTTACCGCTGTCTGAAATCTATGGTCTAAGACGGAAGGTTCGTAACGAGTGCCTCATCATGTTGAGCTTGGCCGCCGCTTCTCAGCCGGACTTTGCGCAATTCAAGCGGCGTAAGCGAGGGAGTCCACCATTCGGTGGTATAGGGTGACGGGGAGTTCCTGAGCGTCGGTGCTGGCTGCGGACAGTGAAAAACCCTCTGAGGCCAGCTACAGGTGGCGACGCACCAGGGCGATGGCGTCCACAAAAGTCGGCGATCCGCCTCAGGCGGATCGTACTAGGCTGCGGTGCGCTGGGTGATGGGATGATGCTTTTGCAAGGCGTGGGCGGCCAGGGTGGTCCAGGAGAAGAGACCCAGCAGGATGGGGGTGGTGCGCGCAATGGCCAGGTCGGACCACTGGCGCTGGGTCTCCATGCCCAGATGGGTGCGTGCTTCCTGAAAGAGCCTGCCCCGTACTTGATACGGGGTGACTTCCAGTTGTCAGCGCAACACAAACCACTCCAGGATCTGGGTCGGGTCCGCCGACAGGTCGGTGCAAAGCAGGGCCTGGGGACCAAAGGCGCCTTCGGAGTCGCGGACCAATACCCAGCGGATAGTCACCGCCGGTTTGCCCGAGCGGTACCAGACGGCGGTTTGGGAGGTGAGTTCCACGGTGCGGGTGGTGCCGTCGTACCAGGAAACTTCAGCGACAGTCCACGGCGCGTCGGCTTGGTCAAGCAGAGCTTTCAGCGATGGTTGCCGGGGGTCTTTCAGGGCTGGCCGACCGTTCTGACCTGGCTGACGAGGTGGTGCTGGAGCGTAGAGGGCGGCGTCCAGGCGCAGTCTGGCGATGAGGGTCACCGGCTGACGCAGGGACTGGCAGCAGTGGAGCAGATCCAGTCCGCCTCAGGCGGATCGCCCACCAGGACCAGAGGGCGATGGGGCAGCCAGCGTGGTTCGGCAGGCTCACCATGAGCGCAGCAGCATGACCATCTGCCGGGCCCAGTCGGTTCCGCCTATGGCGGATTGTGCCGGCGTCCCTGCTGCTGGTGGTAACGAGAGGAGGGTGCCAGCACCGTGAGCACCGGCAACGCCCAATGGCGTCCTGCCCACGGGACGTGGCACACCCACATCAGGGAGATCCAGCGTCCGCCTATGGCGGACTGGCCTTGACCAGTTGGTGGCGACTGGACCGCACCGCGTCTCGATAGATGCCTCGTGCCCTGATCTTGGCGCCACGACGCCGTTCCAGGGTTTCCCGATTGGTCAATGATCCCATGCCGAAGATCAACGGACCGTCGCCGCGGTCCAGGTAGTGAAGCAGCAGCAAGAGCAAGATGCGGGCCGCCTGACCGGGCGACCACACCGCCCGATTGAGCGCCTCGTGGTAGCGGGCGTAGTCGCGCTGGTCGCTGCGTCCCATGACGCGCAGCGCCGCGGCCACAGTGCGCTGGCCGGTGGCCAGGACCGCGCCCACCAGCAGCAATTGGGCCTTCTGCCAGGTCGGGTTGGTGAACAGCGTTGCGAAGGGGGCGAGCATCGGTACAATGGCTTCAGGCAGGGTGAGCATGGCCGGGCCTTTAGTGTAATTTGGGTCAGGCCAGCTTACCCTGCCTTTATACTTTTTCTAAATTTTGCGCAAAGTCCAGCTTTGGGGTTGGGTTGGCGAGAGGCAGGCTTCCCATCCGCCTGAGGCGGACTTTCAGCATCGTTGCCAGCGCAAAGCCGGGGGTACGCAACTATTTGAGCGGTCGTTTCGTGGGCACAGGACGATTTGGTTGTGTCCCTCCACGCGGGCCCGAACGATCACGGTGATCCAGTGGGGCATCGCCGGTGAAGCGTTAGGTCGTTGATCGGCGAATTGCCACCTGAATCGGTTGCGTTTTGGACTGACGGGGGTAGGCCGTCGATGTGGGAAACCTGCCTCTCTGCGCAGGGCAATCGCGTCTTATCCGAGGAGCACTTTGAGCAGGTAGTCCTCGTCCCATCCGGCGTTGAGGCGTTTGCCCTGGATGCCCACTTTCAGGGTTTTCTCGTTCTTCAACAGGTTGTGTCCGATCTGCCGCAGCGTGTTGATGTTCTGTGGGCCATTGTCCTTGCGCACTCGGCACTGATCTTCCCGAAAGGTCACGTCAAGGGTCCAGTGCAACGAGTTTTCGATGCTCCAGTGGCTTCTGATGGCAGCCAGCAGTTGTTCTGCCGAGGCCGCCAGACTGCTGATGTAGTAGCGGGGTTGGCTGGTTGATCCTTCTGTGGTTTGACGATGGCCCACCACCCTGACGGCGGCTTTCAGTTGCGGCCATTGCCCTTGGGGGTCCAGATAGTCCAGACAGTCTTGATCGGTGATGACCCAGCATTCCCGACGTTCCAGCCGTCCATGCCCTTTCTCCACGGTTTCCGTGTGGTCATAGGACACCCCGTCAAAACCCAGCGCCTCGGCCCCTTCGAACAGGTCGCGGATGCCCTCGTGCAGTTGCCCTTGGTTCTCCTTCACCGTCAGCACGTAGTCGGCGCCGCCCTGGGTGATTTGCTGGGCGATCTCCCGCTGGCAGCCCATAGCATCGATAGTTACGATGCAACCGTGCAACTCCAACATCTCCAACAGTTGGGGAATGGCGGTGATCTCGTTGGATTTCTCCTCGGTTTTGACCTGACCCAAGGTCAGGGCGTTCTGCGTGGCCCAAGCGCTGACCATGTGGATGGCGCCCTTATTCCCAGCGCGGTCGTAGGACCGTCGGGCTGTCTTACCGTCAATGGCCACTACCTCGCCGGGCAATAACTGGGCGATGGCCTGGGTCCAGGAGATGAAGCAGTCCTGCAACTGCACTGGGTCCAGCCGAGCGAAGACATCCCCGAAGGTATCATGGGACGGGATGCCGCCAGGCAGTTCCAAGAAGGATTGAAACCAGGCCAGCTTGCTCCTGCCGAAGAGCTCGATATGGACCCAAGAATCGGCGCCGCAGATGGTGGCGCAGATCGCAATAGCAATGATGTCCACCAGTTTATGGCGTCGGGTGCGTTCTACCCGTGGGTCGTCAAGGTCAGCGAAATGATCGAGAATAGTTGCCTTGGGTGGTTGCGCCATGTCCGCCTGCCTCCACGACCCTCAATATATCCTCCGACATTAACACATTTCTAAAAATCTCATTAAGACGCGATTGCCCTGCCTCTCTGCGTTGGTGATGAAAACAGCTGTTTACCTAGGTGATACTAGTATCGGATCAAATCAGGAATTGCAGGGATAGAGGCGATGGAGTTTGGAGCGAGCATCCTGGGTGCTGAAACCCCAGTTGATGGTGGCCATGGCGACGTTGCGCCGGATCTGATACGCGTTGATGGCTCCAGCAAGTGCCACTTCGTCGCCGTGGCGTCTCCGGAGGCAGTCTCTGGTCAATACGCTGAACTCAATCTCCGCCATGTTGAGCCAACTGGCATGTTTGGGTGTGTGGTGAAACTCCAAGCGTTTCACGATGCGGCGGGCTTCGGCGGCGGGAAAGGTCTCGTAGAGAGAGGCCATGCGGTGGATGTTGAGATTGTCCAGGACCACTCGGATCACCGGGGCGTCGGGGTAGGCTTCGTCCGCCAGCCACTGCATCTGGTAGGCGAAGTCCTGCATGGTGCGGCGTTCGGTGATGGCGATATGCCGCCAGCCGGCCAACGGCTCACAGGCTAGGAAGAGGTTGCGGGTACCGGCGCGGCGATACTCATAGTCCTGCCGTCGTGGTCGCCCGGGTTGGGGAGGCAGCGGTCCCCGCACGTCGGCCAGCAGTTGGGTCGAGGTCTCGTCAAAACACACCACCGGACGGTCAGGGTCGTAGGGTTCGGCGTACAGGTCCAGCACGTCCTCCATTGCCGCCACAAATTCACCCCCTACTTTGGGAATGCACCACTGCTGCTTGCGCCACGGCTTGAGGACGTTTTTTTGAGTTTGAGGCGTACCGTCTCGTACGAGAGGCTCTCCACCACTCCCAACTCTACCATCTGGTCGGCCAGCAACTGCAAAGTCCAATGGTCGTGGCCCTCTGGGGCGTCGCTGCACGCCAGAGCAATCAGATGTGCCTCTCCCTTCTGGTCCAGTTTGCGGAAGCGGTTGGCCTGCACCCGGTCCCGCACCACGCCGTCCAAACCATCTGCGGCGTATCGCCGCTTGACCCGGTACACCGTGCCTTCGGACACGTCCAGAGCCGCCGCGATCTGTGGTACGTTCCAACCCTCATCTATCTTGATCAGGATGCGGGCTCGGGTGGTGATGCGCGCCGCGTGTTTGCCGCTCCGGATCAACCGGTTCAGTTCTTCTCGTTCCTCCTCAGTCAACTCTATGGTGTATCGCTTCCCGGACATGGCTGCTGCACCTCCCCGCAACCCGAATTTGCAGCCAGCATAAGGACTCCAACCGATCAGGTCCAAGACCTTCGATTATTGATTTGAACCAATACTAGTGTGGAGTAACTGAAGTTAGTAGAGAAAGTACGCGGTATGAGGTATCCTCCGGGTGAGCCGACCCGAGGGGGAATGACCATGGCCATTGGACGACCCATGCCGCCGCTGATCCTGGACGACGTGGAGCGGGAAACCCTGGAGCGGTGGGTTCGCCGTCCCAAGACGGCGCAGGCCTTGGCACAGCGGGCGAGGATGATACTGGGCTGCGCCGAGGGTCGCAGCAATCCGCCTGCGGCGGACAGTGGCTGCCGACTTGGGGGTGTCCGACGAAACGGTGGGCAAGTGGCGTGCCCGGTTCGTGGAGCGGAGATTGGACGGCCTGTCCGACGAGCCTCGTAGCGGCCGGCCGCGTGTCGTTACTGATGACGATGTGGAGCGAGTGATCACGCTGACCCTGGAGACCACGCCCAAGGACGCCACCCACTGGAGCACTCGGTCCATGGCCCAGCGTAGCGGTCTGAGCCACAATACCGTCAGCCGTATCTGGCGGGCCTTCGGCTTGCAACCGCACCGCACTGAAGCCTTCAAGCTGTCGTCGGACCCCTTCTTCATCGAGAAGGTGCGGGACATCGTGGGTCTGTACCTGGACCCGCCGGACCGAGCGCTGGTCTTGTGCGTGGACGAGAAGTCCCAGATCCAGGCGTTGGACCGCACCAGGCCGCTGTTGCCCATGCGTCCCGGTCAGGTGGAAAGGCGCCCCCATGATTACCTGCGCCATGGCACGGTGTCGCTCTTTGCCGCCCTGGACGCCCAAACCGGCAAGGTCATCGGCCGCTGCCACCAACGCCACCGAGCGGTGGAGTTCCGCAAGTTCCTCGATACCATCGAGGCCGAGGTGCCTTCCGACTTGGACGTCCATCTGATCGTGGACAACTACGCCACCCACAAGACAGCGCTGATCCGCAACTGGTTGGTCAAACGGCCGCGGTCCCAGTTGCACTCCACCCCCACCAGCGCGTCCTGGCTGAACCTGGTGGAGCGGTGGTTTGCGCTGCTTACGGAGAAGCAACTGCGTCGGGGAGTACAGCAGAGCAGCGGTGAATTGGAGGCAGCCATCTACCGCTACCTGGACATCACCAACGAAGATCCCAAGCCATTCGTATGGACGAAAACCGCCGACCAGATATTGGCCAACGTGGCCCGCTTTTGCCAACGCACTTTGGATACATGACACTAGTATTACAACGACGGGTTAGGGTGGTAGGATTGGGCTGAGCAATCGGAGGCTTCGGGAGGTGAGGCGGGGTGATGGACGCGGCAGCTTTGGAGAGGGTGAATGAGGCTTTCCAGGATTTTCACGCTTACTTCGGGTCGGTTTTCGGTCGCAAGCAGTGGCGGGAGCGTAGCGAGGAATACCTGCAAGCCCTGCTGGTGCAGTCCCAGGAGCGACGTAATGCGGAAAACCTGTCGGAGGCGGTTGCGGCGTCGCCGCGGGTGCTGCAGCGTTTTCTCACCGAGGCCCGCTGGGATGACGATGCGGTGATCGGCCGGTTGCAGGAGTATCTGGGACCCCGATTGGCGGATCCTTTGGGCGTGTGGGTGCTGGACGGCAGCGACTTTCCCAAGCAGGGGGTGAAGTCGGTGGGAGTAGCCCGGCAGTACTGTGGGACGTTGGGAAAGATCGCCAACTGTCAGGCTGGGGTGTTTCTCGCCCATGTGGGGCCCAAGGGCCGAGCGCTGGTGGACAAACGGCTGTATCTGCCGGAGGAATGGACTGGGGATGTGGAGCGCTGTGCGGCGGCGGGAGTGCCAGCGGAGCGTCGGCAGTACCGCAGCAAGACGGAGTTGGCGCTGGAGATGGTGGAGCGGGCCCAGGCCCGTGGGCGCCTCAGCGCCCAGTGGGTAGCTGGGGATAGCGCATTCGGAATGTCGCCGAACTTGCGGGACGGCCTGACGACGGCTGGAGCGCTCTACGTTTTGGACGTGCGTCCCGATATGACCGTATGGCCGCTGGAGCCCACCTGGACCAAGCCGCCGTATCAGGGTAACGGCCGTCCCCGCAAACCGAGACCTTCACGCGAGGAGCGGCAGACCATGGTCCAACGCAGTCTGGCGTTGCCCGAAGAAGCCTGGCGGGAGATCACAGTGGCCGAAGGCAGCCAGGGACCGCGCACCTACCGCTACAGCGCCCAACGGGTGCGGGTGACCCAACGGCGCAAGCCTGGCGAAATCCTCTGGGCAATCTATCGTCAGAACCTGGACGGCAGCGAGCCTCGCTACTACCTGTCCAACGCTCCCGAGGACACGCCCCTGGAAACCCTGGCTTATGTGGGCGGCTCCAGGTGGCGCATCGATCCGCCGGAGGCGGACGAGACTGAGAAGAGCGACGTGGGGCTGGACGAGTACGAGACCCGCACCTGGGCCGGTTGGCACCACCACATCACCATGTGCCTGCTGGCCGGGGCTTTCCTGCTGAGCCTGCAACAGGATTGGGGGGAAAAAGATGCCCCAGATCACTCGGCCCCAGGTGTACCGAGTGGTGCGTGAACTCTTGCCCAAAGAGCAGTTCGGGCCGCGAGAACTGCTGGGGTGGTTGGCAGATGTCCAGGAACGTAACGAACGGGCCCGACGCTCCCACGAGAAACGCCGCACTACTCTCCGTCGCGATGCTTCCGGCCTTCCTCCTTAACCCGTCGTTGTAATACTAGTGTCATGTATCCAAAGTGCGTTGGCAAAAGCGGGCCACGTTGGCCAATATCTGGTCGGCGGTTTTCGTCCATACGAATGGCTTGGGATCTTCGTTGGTGATGTCCAGGTAGCGGTAGATGGCTGCCTCCAATTCACCGCTGCTCTGCTGTACTCCCCGACGCAGTTGCTTCTCCGTAAGCAGCGCAAACCACCGCTCCACCAGGTTCAGCCAGGACGCGCTGGTGGGGGTGGAGTGCAACTGGGACCGCGGCCGTTTGACCAACCAGTTGCGGATCAGCGCTGTCTTGTGGGTGGCGTAGTTGTCCACGATCAGATGGACGTCCAAGTCGGAAGGCACCTCGGCCTCGATGGTATCGAGGAACTTGCGGAACTCCACCGCTCGGTGGCGTTGGTGGCAGCGGCCGATGACCTTGCCGGTTTGGGCGTCCAGGGCGGCAAAGAGCGACACCGTGCCATGGCGCAGGTAATCATGGGGGCGCCTTTCCACCTGACCGGGACGCATGGGCAACAGCGGCCTGGTGCGGTCCAACGCCTGGATCTGGGACTTCTCGTCCACGCACAAGACCAGCGCTCGGTCCGGCGGGTCCAGGTACAGACCCACGATGTCCCGCACCTTCTCGATGAAGAAGGGGTCCGACGACAGCTTGAAGGCTTCAGTGCGGTGCGGTTGCAAGCCGAAGGCCCGCCAGATACGGCTGACGGTATTGTGGCTCAGACCGCTACGCTGGGCCATGGACCGAGTGCTCCAGTGGGTGGCGTCCTTGGGCGTGGTCTCCAGGGTCAGCGTGATCACTCGCTCCACATCGTCATCAGTAACGACACGCGGCCGGCCGCTACGAGGCTCGTCGGACAGGCCGTCCAATCTCCGCTCCACGAACCGGGCACGCCACTTGCCCACCGTTTCGTCGGACACCCCCAAGTCGGCAGCCACTGTCCGCCGCAGGCGGATTGCTGCGACCCTCGGCGCAGCCCAGTATCATCCTCGCCCGCTGTGCCAAGGCCTGCGCCGTCTTGGGACGGCGAACCCACCGCTCCAGGGTTTCCCGCTCCACGTCGTCCAGGATCAGCGGCGGCATGGGTCGTCCAATGGCCATGGTCATTCCCCCTCGGGTCGGCTCACCCGGAGGATACCTCATACCGCGTACTTTCTCTACTAACTTCAGTTACTCCACACTAGAAGGCGAGTTCTCCGAAGTGGTATGCGAGGATTAGAACACGCCCAACACAACGGATCTGCAAGACCGCGAGCTGATGCTGAGGAGAGAAGGAGCCATGAACCGGGTAGCCGTAACATTGATATGCGGGCTCCTCCTCGCGACATCATGCACGTCGCCATCAGACCGACCAACCAGGCCCGAGCCGACCCGAAAGCCAATCACATCAGAGGCGTCATCGACGATTAGACCACTGGTAGCTCTCCAAATGCCGGCGCCAACGGATGAGAGCAAAGCCGATCAACAAGAGACCGCGGTTGAACCAGAAAGAGCAGTACTCACGCGTCGGGCAAACGCGCAACAGAACCCGCCAGGAGAAAACGGGACACGAATGGGACTGCCCGCTAACACGGCCTGTGATAGCACCGTTCCAACCACCGAAGTCAGAACGAGGCACTGGCCGAACAGACGACTCTCCGCTAGCAAATCCGGCACATACACCAACTGTGGTGGAAAAAGAAGATCCACCCGGGAAGGTCATGTGGGCAGAGCGCGAGGCCGGCAGGGAGGACTGGTTCATTGCCAGCCTATCAGAACGAGATGCGGCGTGCCTTCCGCAAAGCTTCACAACAGGACAGGACGTGAAGCATCACCTGAGTTTGTTAAACGAGCAGGCCGCACGGAGAGTGGCAGCGTGCCTGAGCGAGGCCGGACAATTCGTGATCTACCTGCTGAACCGGGCCCCATCAGGCTTGGCGCACGCGGAAGAGGTATGCATCTGGCATGGAATGCGCGTGACTGGAGCGCAGACAAAAAACACAGGGAACCCCGCCCAATCAACGAGGCGTACTACAGGGCGCAGGATGCAGAAAGGACAGCCGAGTTCGCGGTGCAGGCATACTGCACGAAAGGCCGGGACGAACTGCCAGACACGCTTTGGGAGCACCAAGAAAGGAACCCAGAGACGAGACGAATCCTCGCGTGCTTGGTCGGCCTGATGGGCGGCCCAGATCGGTTCATAGCGGCGAACCTCCAGCGCAGCACAGTACTGGAGGAGCTTGAACATACAAGAACGGGACGAGGACCGTGCGCTCCATCTCGGTAAAACGGGGCAGACGCAACCCCAACGGCGAACGGCAGAGGCAGACAGGGTCGGTGGCGTGTGAGACCGAGACGCACCTACCTGTCGGCCTGACCTACCGAAGGCCCCACTCGGGCGTAACACTATAGACCGCACCGAGATCGCCATCGGGCGCGACGACACTAGCTACGCCGACCGGTGAATGCAGGAGGAAGTAAGGGTGTCTGCCGGGGCCGCGCCGAGAAATGCAAAGGCAAAGGTGGCGTGTACAACGCGACCACTCTATGTGTCGATTAACCAGAGGACGATACCAAAATAAGGATTGACGGTGACGACGCGCCAGTTCAAAATGAACCGGCGCGTCCAACGATCAGAAGTCAGCGAGGTTTCCGCCGTGGGCGCCCGCGACGTTCGGGGAGCGGCCAAACGCCTTTCGGGAGCTTGAGGTATGCAGTATAAGCCCAATTCTTCCCACATGCCCATGTACGTTCAGTGGTAGCAAACATGAACGCTGCGGGAACCGGCGTGGATGCCGTCGGAATCGTCCTGGCCGCCGGACGGGGCAGCAGGATGCGTTCGCGCAAACCGAAACCCCTGCATTGCGCCGCCGGAAAGGAACTGATCCGCTACCCGGTTGATTTGTTGTCGGCTTGCGGAGTGGAGCGCGTCGTCGTCGTAACCTCACCTGAAAACCGCGACGCGATATGTGAACTGCTTGGCGAAAGCGTGCAGTACGCAATCCAACCCACGCCCAACGGAACCGGGGACGCCCTGGCCTGTGGTTTGGCCGCGCTAGACGCCCTCCCGTCCCTGCTGGTGGTATTGCCCGGTGATACTCCACTGGTCCGTCCCAAAAAGGTGCAGGCACTGGTGGACGACCACTGCGCAAACGCCGGGCGTTGTATGACCATTCTGTCCGCCCCCGATGTCTTCGCCGGCGATTTGGGCCGCATCCAGCGGGGCAGCGCCAAGGAACCCGGCGGCAATGCTCCTGTCACTGCTATCATCGAGGCGGCTGACCTACCGGACACCACACCCGGCCCGGAGGAAGTTAACACCGGAGTGTATTGTTTTGACGGCCCATGGCTGGCCGAAACAATCGGATCCATTCGCCCGGCTGCGTCGGGTGAGTTCTACCTAACCGCGTTGGCCGCCATCGCCGCCGGTTCCGGAGACGACGTCGCCGCGTTGCCCGTCGCCCGGCCCGACGAGGCTATGGGCGTGAATGACCGGAAGCAATTGGCTGCCGTCGAAACGGTGCTGCGGGACCGCATTAACCTGCACTGGATGGAGTCGGGCGTCACTATCATAGATACGGCCACAACCTATATTGACGCCGATGTGACAATCGGCTGCGATACGGTAGTGCTACCCAACACCATGCTGTCCGGGGAAACGGTCATCGGCGAGGACTGCGCGGTTGGCCCCAATGCCATCGTCCGCGACACGGTCATCGGAGATCGTTGCCGCATCGTCGCCTCGACGCTGGAGGGATCCAGGGTGGAATCCGACGTTGACATCGGCCCCTACAGCCATCTGCGCCCCGGCTCACTGATTGAAACTGGCGTGCATCTCGGCAACTACGTGGAGGTCAAGAATAGTCGGGTCGGCGCCAACACCGCCGCCGGACATTTTTCCTATCTCGGCGATGCTGACATCGGGGTGGGCGTGAACATCGGCGCCGGAACCATCACCTGCAACTACGACGGCGTGGACAAACACCGGACCGTCATCGGCGATGGGGCCTTTATCGGCAGCGATACCATGCTGGTGGCCCCCGTCACGGTGGGTGATGGCGCCGCCACCGGCGCCGGCGCGGTGGTGATCCGGGACATCCCGGAGGCTAGACGAGCGGTCGGCGTTCCTGCTAGACTCCTGCCACCACTGGAAAAGGAGCAAGGTTAACTGCGTCGGCAGAGGGCCATCGGCTTGGATACTGATAGTAGCTTACCACCGTTATTGTTCCTGGCAGCATCGCTGCTGATTTTCGCTTGGACGAGCATCGCGGTTACGTCGCGTCGGCAGCCGCCTACTTTTGCGGTGCTGTGGGCGCAACCTCGATCCCCCGTCATAGTCGTGTTGCGGGTGATTGTCGCCGCAGCGGCGGGGGTGTCTGCGCTCGGTCTTATGTTAACGCTAGCGCCCGGTTGGCCCGCGCCGGTTCTCTTGCTGGCGACGATCCCGGTCGCTGCCGCCGCGCTGATTATCCTGCACCTTCTGGTGGAACGCTGGGCTACGCTATTCCCCGGCCCGGCGCGGCGTTTCGCGTACCCGAGCCGCTGGCTATCCGACTCTGCAACGTCTTCCGGCAATGGGGACTCGTCACCTGCCAACGGAACCAACGGACAACCCGTGTCGCCGGATACGCGGTTGTCGGACCCGAACCGGGCCAATCTGGAACCGCCTCCGCTGACGCCGGCCGAAATCATGAGACTGGACCCCCAGGACATCCACATGGTGCGCTCTATCAGCCGGATGGACGATCTGGATGTCCGGGAAATCATGGTGCCCAGCCTGGACGTCGCCGCGGTTGCCGTGTCCTCCTCCATGCCGGAATTGGTGGACGTATTGGTTTCGACCAAGCACAGCCGCCTGCCGGTCTATCGCGGCACGATGGACGACGTTGTGGGCATAATCCACATCAGCGACGTGTTGCTGACCCTTGCCAACGGGCCGGCGGAGGTATCCATCGAAAACATCATGCGGGAGCCGGAGTTCGTCGCGGAGAATATGGCGGTGGACGACCTGCTGCACCTGATGCGCGAAAAGAATCTCCAAATGGCCATCGTGGTCGATGAATACGGCGGGGTCGAGGGGATAGTCACCCTGGAGGATGTGCTGGAGGAAATCGTTGGCGACATCGATGATGAGTTCGCAGAAGATACCGACGAACTCACGACCGTGGGTGATGGATCGTGGTTGGTGAACGCCACCATGCCGGTGGTTGAGTTGACGCACGCCGTGGGCATAGAGTTAGACCACGGAGACGTGAATACTATCGGCGGGTTTGTCTATACCCGGCTGGGACGCATGGCGTCGGTGGGCGATGTGGTCACCGCTGCCGGCGTCACCATCGAAGTTACGCAGGTGCGCGGACGACGCATCCAACAGTTGCGACTATCGACCGACGGCGCGGAGGGCAGCGTGAAGAACCGAAAGGGCGTGGAAAGCGTGTAGGGGCAGGTTTGAAACCTGCCCCTACGTGGTGAGACGTGCTCACCCCGGCCCAAAAATTACTTCACGCCAATCAATTCCCCGCTCAACACCAGGAAATGGTCGTACAAGCCCGAGGGCACGGGTACGACCAGGTGGACGGTAGCGCGTTCCGTGCTGTTGAGGCGCAGATCGGAAGCCGGGATGACCTCGCTGTGAGTGGCAGCGTAGAGGTAGTGCTGCTCGGCGGTGTTGACGAACATCAGCACTTCTTTGCCGCTACTCAACAATTCTCCCGATCGGGACAGGCTGCTGAAACTGTGGGAGCCTTTCCCGGTCGGGCCAAAGAGCCAGATAGCCCCGCGCTCTCCCGGATTGGCCGAAACTGTCGAGTAACCCGCCGCCGGATTGTCGCCGGAAGCATAACTGGCTATCGTGCTGCCCGTAACCCTCAATTCGTCCAATTTCACGTCGATGCCCAACCTTGGAACTATCAGGCGAGAAGCAGGGGGCTGCGTACCCACCGGCCAGGCGGCATTGCTGGGCATTGGGGTGAAATCCAACTCCTCGATCCGGCGATCAAATGCGCCGGCCGGCAGAGCAACGGACGATACGCCAACCCCGTCGTTGGCGCCCTTGGGGGAAGCTTCCAGCAAAACAGCGCCAGGGGCCCGGGCGGCGTAGTCATCCAGACCTGATCGGAGCCAGAAGAGGTGACCGTAGTAGGCAATGCCGGCGGCGCACAGCAACCCGCCGGCGACCAGGAGTGATATTCCTACCCAGCGCAGCCCGTAGTACTGAGCGCGGCTGCGCATCTGCATATAGTCCAGTCCAATCTGCATATCGAAATCCCAAATGTGGTACGGGTTGTGGGCGCGCCTGGTTATTGGCCCACGCCCCGAAAAGGCAACAACATTTTACCAGCGCATCATCGGGATGCGCCGGCTCCGCAGGTTCCGGGCGGATCAGTGCCGACCGGCGCGGATTGGTTCGTTCACAAAAATATCGCCGTTGCGGATCTTGATGTTGTAGCCGCAACCGGGATTGATGCAAGTCCAAGCCTTGTAGTGGACCGGCGCACCCTGCGCTCCGTAATCAGACAACGGCACCAAAGTGCCGTTGTTACACTGCAGGCAAACTGGCAACTCCATAGCTTCCACCAAGATAACCTCCCTTATCCGGCGCTTACCGGATTTGCGAAGCCGAGTATAGCGATTTCCCTGAACCGATTGCCTACGTTGCGAGTTACACTTTTGGCCGTTTTACGTCTCTGGACTCAAGGACACAAACCGAGGCGAGATACAAACTCGCCCCGGTGTTGACGGTTTCCTATGCAAGGCGCCGCCGGCGTGATTATTCCAGATAATCACGCAACTTCTTGGATCGTGTGGGGTGCCGCAGCTTGCGGATGGCTTTGGCCTCAATCTGCCGGATGCGTTCGCGGGTTACGCCGAACTCCCGGCCGACTTCTTCCAGCGTGCGGGTGCGCCCGTCCTCCAGACCAAACCGCAGTTTCAACACGCGGCTTTCGCGCTCGGTTAGCGTGCCCAGCACTTCCTGTACCTGCTCCCGCAGCAATTGTGCCGAGGCAGCGTCCGCCGGCGCCAGCGTAGTGCGGTCTTCGATGAAGTCTCCCAGGAAAGAGTCTTCCTCTTCGCCGATGGGAGTTTCCAATGACACCGGCTCCTGGGAGATTTTCTGGATCTCTTCCACCTTTTCCGGCGTCATCTCCATGGCTTCGGCCAGTTCCTCAGTGGAGGGCTCGCGGCCCTTCTCCTGGAGCAGGCGGCGGTGGTGGCGCATCAGTTTGTTGATGGTCTCCACCATGTGGACCGGGATACGGATGGTCCGCGCCTGGTCAGCAATGGCACGGGTGATGGCCTGGCGGATCCACCAGGTGGCATAGGTGCTGAACTTGTAGCCCTTGCGATAGTCGAACTTTTCCACCGCGCGGATCAGGCCGATATTGCCCTCCTGGATCATGTCCAGAAGGGCCATGCCGCGACCGATGTACTTCTTGGCCACGCTGACCACCAGCCGCAGGTTGGCTTCGGTGAGGTGGGTCTGGGCGCGCTCGCCATTCCGTTTGGTCTGGTCGAAATGGATTGCGGCGTCGAAATTTTCCAACTCCACCAGGTCACTGAGCCTCGGGTCTCGCAACAGTTGCGACAGGAGCAGCAGTGAGCACTTGTCGTCCTCCGCATAAAGGGGCGGGACGTCCAAACCCTGCTCCGGCGCGTAGCATCCGCCCACGCCCTCGGGATGCAACTCGGCCCACACGGGCACGTATCCCATGACCACGTTCACGATGCCGGGGGGCAACACCCAGGTGTCCAGCGACAACTGCACGATACGCTGATAGGCGGTGTCGGTGGCGATGCCCAGATCGCCGGCCGCCTGTTCCACCATTGCCGGCGCGACCTCGGCGTCGATGGCAGCGCGCAGCGCCGGGGATGTTTTAACCTCGTCCAGCGACATGCACTGGTCCAGCTCCAGGTAGCGGGCCAGCGAGCGCACCAGAGGAGCGGCATTGGCAATGCGGGCGAGCAGTACCATTACCGCCTCCCAGGCGGCGGTATCCAACGTCACTCGCTCAACGGGAATGCCGAAATCAACCGCCGACTCTTCGGCCGCGGCCCGAGCGGATTCGGCCAGTTCCTCTTCCAGCTTGAGGAGGTGGTTCAGGCCCTCCAGTTCCCTGGCCAAACGGCGTTCGTCCGCGGACGTGAGCAGGTCAACGCGCCCGATTTCGCGCAGGTACATACGCACCGGGTCGTCCAGCGCGTCGGCGTTGTCGGAGGTGTCCACGTCGGCCCAGTCGCGCTCCTCGCGCTCGATGTCCCGTGCCGACGGGCCGTCCAGTTCCGGCAGGACCGTGCGCACGGCGGCGGCCCGACGGATCTGCCATTCTTCATCGACGGCGTCCGGATCGTCCACGACTACGGTGGCCACTTCTTCTTCGTCATCGGGTGTGTCATCGTCCTCGTCCGCATCATCGGTCGCGATGATGGTCGTGCGCACTCTCCCGTAGGTCTCGGAGTCATCATCGGCGATGGCGACGGCCTCTCCTCCTTCGTAGTCCGCGTCCTCGTCGTCAACGATTACATTGCGGCGATTGTTGATGATGGTCATACACCCCTCCATTTATGGTCGGCTATGGTTGGCGCGGCGAGGCCGGCAGCAACAGGCGGTCGATCTCGCCGAGGCGATTGGCGTCGTTCCGCAACTGATCGGCGACTGGAGACTCCAAGTCTTCCAGGTCGTCCAGCACTGCGGACAACTGTGAAATTTCTTGTTTCAGGTATTCCTTTTCGATCCCAAGCCGAATTTGCTGCCAGGCCTGCTCCAGTTTGACCGGGCCGGACAGCATCAACTCGCTGGTTCGGAGCAGATCGAGATGGCGCTCCAGTTCCGGGGCCACCGTTGAGCCGTTTGCCTGGTCGGCAATCCCATCAATGAATACGCTACGATAAATTTCCCGGTTCTCGGAACGTCTGAACCACTCTGGCTCCACCATGGCCACGTCATTTGGGTCCAGATCGTCGCCGTGCTGCAACAGCAGCGCCAGCAGTTTTTCCTCGATGGCGCTTTCGTCACGCGACGGCGGCGGCGCGGCGTCGTCGGCGCTGCCGGGCGTCGGCCGACCGCGCCGAGCAACGGCGGACTGGCGGGCAATGGCGGGCATCGCCGCCCGGAGCATTTCGCCATTGACGGAAAGCCGGGCCGCCAATTCATCAAGATACATATCGCGCCGGATGGCGTCCGGTATCTGCGCCACGAAACGAACCATGGTCTGGGCCACCCAAGCCCGGCCGTCGGTGCTGTCCATATCCGTCCGTTCCGATAGGGAAGTCAGCAAATAGTCAAACAGCGGAGCCGCGCCATCGACAAAAGTCGGCCATTGCTCCGGCGATTGACGGATGAAATCATCGGGGTCCTGTCCGGTCGGCAATTCCGCCACACGCAACTCCAGGGCTTCTGGCTGTTGCAAAACCGACGCGCCCGGCTGTTGTGTCGCTCTCGTGTTGCGCTGTTCAAAAACTCCCCAGGATGATTCCAGGCTGCGCAGGGTGGCGTTGCGTCCGGCCGGGTCGCCGTCGAGAGCCATGGTGACCTGGGTGGTCAACCGGCGCACCAGATCGACCTGGCGCTCGGTGAGCGCCGTGCCCATGGACGCCACCACGTTGTCAAACCCGTGTTGGTGGGCCATCACCGCGTCCATATAGCCTTCGACGATAACCGCGCCATGCTGACGCACCGGCTCTTTGGCCAGGTGCATGGCGAACAGGATGCGGGATTTGTCAAACACGGGCGTTCTCGGAGTATTCAGATATTTCGGAGTGACGGAATCATCCAGGGCGCGGCTGCCGAACCCGGCGACCCGCGCTTCCCAATCCCGGATGGGGATCATCAAGCGGCCCCGGAACAGGTCGTAATAGCGTCCGTCATCAGTTTCCCGGGCCAGGCCGGCTTCGGCGATCAGTTCCGGTTCATACCCGGCCCCGGTGAGATGGGCCAGCAGGCGGTTGTCGCGGGGCGGGCTGTAGCCGAACTCAAAGACTTGCAATGAGCGGTCGGTAATGCCGCGGCGATACAGGTAATCCCTGACAAACTCGGCTTCCGGCGTCGTCAGGGCATCCTGGAAAAACTGTCGCGCCGCATCGTTGATTTCAAAGAGTTGCCGCGGACGGCCGCCGGATTCCTGCTGGTTGACGATATTGATGCCAACGCGGGCGCCGAGGCGATGCAGGGCCTCCCGGAAATCAACCCGGTCGGCTTTCATCACGAAGGAGAAAGCGTCACCACCGTCGGCGCAGGCTCCAAAGCAGCGCCATGATTGTCGATCCGGGAACACGAAGAAAGACGGCGTTCGCTCCTGATGGAAGGGACAGTTCGCCTTGAACGAACCGCCCGAGCGCTGCAACGGCACGTAACCGGCGATCAATTCGACGATGTCCAGCCGGCTCTTTACGTCGTCAATCTGGGTCATACCGCCAAGCCGCCGAGTAGGGAATATTGGCCCAACGATATTATAACACAAAATCCACGCTGGTTTCGATTACTGGATTCCGGCCTTCGCCGGAATGACGGGGGTTAATCAGTCCATTTCTAGCCCCTTCTACGCCGGCGGCCCGGCATACCCGGATAGGTGCCTTCTTCCAACACCCACTGCAACCGCTGCGCCAACGCCCGTACCTCCGCGCCGTCCAACAGGGACAGCAGCTCCGCCACCTCGCCCGCCGGGGCCAGCAGCTGCCCGCAAAGCCGACGCATCGGCTCAAGCAAGCGCTCCGGTATCGGCTCGTCGGCGAAATCCCAGATGGCGGTGCGGATCTTGGTATCGGAGTGAAAGGTCAGCCCGTGGTCGATGCCCCACAATTTTCCGTCCACGGCCCGAATGACGTGCTCCGGCTTGCGGTCGGTGTTGTTGGCAACCAGGTCGAAACAGCACATCGTCCGCAGCTGGTCGGCGTCGCACTCTTCGAGGGTTTCCCGCGTGATGGTGTAGTAGTTTTCCCGGGGGTCGTGGTCAACGTACAATTGCACGGAGCCGATGCCCCCGGGACCCTCGCGGATGACGGTCAGCGGGATGAAGTCCCAACCGAGGATGCTGCTGAGCAGATAGGCGGCGTACTCCCGCTTGTAAAGGGTGCCCGACGGAAAATCCCACAGGGGCCATTCGCCCTGTCTCGGCTTGTAGATCGCCAAACCGTACCGGTCGCCCAGCGTCAGTTCGGCCAGGTACGTGTAGTTGGAGCCCCGGCGCGTCAGGTCACAACTGCCGATATCTCCGTATCGGAGCAGGTCAAGATCTGAAGGCCCCTCGGCGTTCACGGGAATCGGCGCGGGACATGGCCGGCTAGCCGGTCTCAAACACGGCGTGGCCGTTGGCTCGGGCGCAGCGGTGTCCGTCCGGATCGATGGGCGCTCCACACAGGAAACAAGGAGGCCGGCCGGCGGCGCAGATGCGCAGCGCCTCGTTCGCCAGGTCAGAGGTCTGGGCCATGGTCATCCAGAAGCTGACGGAAGTTTGCGCTCCGGCATCGGGGTCATCCTCGTCGCCTTCAAAGGCTTGGATGACGAAGCAATTGGCATCCTGGTCGTATTGCAACTGCATCTGCCGGGCGTGGAAATCCTGCTCCAGCGGATCGCCCATCCACGGGGCTTCGCCGGGGGCGCTCTCCTTTCCGGTCGCGGCTTCACCCAACTGGTGGACCGCCTGTTGCAGATACAGACCCAACTGCAGCAGTTGCTCTTTTTCCAGCCAGATATAGGACTGGGCCCGGCCGGCCTCTGCAACCAGCCGGAAAGTGCGCCGCCCCGGTCGCCCGAAGGTTTCGGCGGACACGGTTTGGACGGCGCCCAACTTGTAACGGACTTCGCGTTCGGCCATGGCGGTATGATAGTCGCCGGGGCAAATGCTGGCAAGGGGCGGTTCTCATGCAGTAGCGTTGCAATTTAGGTGGTTTGATCTGACAAACGCCGTCGCCGGTGCAGGTAGGGGCGAATAATTATTCGCCCCTACACGCCGCTTTTGGAAACGCCGTCTAATATTCCAGCATCATCCGCTGCAGCTCAGCCGGGTCCTTGGTGCGGGTCAACGCCAGCATCAGCAGGATCCGCGCCTTCTTGGGATGCAGATTGTCCGCCACAATGTAACCCTGCTCGGTGAAGCGGCGGGTCTGCACCACGCGCCCGGTGCCCACGTGGGTAGCCAAAACCACCGGCACCTGGGCGGCGATGGCCCGTTGCAGCCCGGCCATGAACGTCGAGGGGGACCCGCCGCTGCCCAAACCGGCGGCAACGATGCCGTCCACACCGGCATCCACCAGGGCGTCGATGACGGCGCTGCCGGCGCCGGCGTAGGAGTAGGCGATGTCAACCTGGGGCAGGCGGTCCACGCCGTTGAGATCAAATTCGGAATCCGCCGTGTGCCGCTGCTCCGGCCTCCGGTAGTAAATCACCGCGCCGTCCGCGTCGGCGTACCCTAGGAAACCCATGTGGCCGGATTGGAAGGTCTCCACTCGGTAGGAGTCGGTTTTGGTCACGTCACGGGCCGATTGGATCTCGTTGTTGAGCACCACCAGCGCGCCCCGGCCGGCGGACTGCTTTGCCGCCGCCACTCGCACGGCGTCCAGCAGGTTGTTGTCCGCGTCGGTGCCCATGGCCGACGGCGGACGCATCGCTCCCGTTACCACGACGGGCCGCTGGTCTCTTACCGTCAGGTTCAGGAAATAGGCCGTTTCCTCCAACGTGGCGGTACCGTGGGTCACCGCCGCGCCGGCGGCTTCCGCGTCGGTGGCGAGGCGCTCGTTGATGCGGTTCGCCAGCATCAGCCAGTGATTGGGATAGACCTCTGTACTGCCTACGTTGATGATCTGCTCGGTCACCACATCGGCCAACTCGTTGGCTTCCGGCACGCGGGCCAACATCTCGTCAATGGTCAACTGACTGCCCTGATAACTGTAATTGGCGAAATCGGTGCGATTCTCACCCACGAAGGATATGGTGCCCCCGGTTCCGAACAAATACACCCGGCGCCTGGTTTCCTGTGCCATGTGAACCCTCCTTGTCAACCTGCCCGGCAAGGATAACACCAATTGACAACCGACCGGGGGCTACCTACCATCCCGCCATTGGAACTGTCCACTCCGTTGGCAGCCTGGCGAGGGGGAACCTATGAAAGCTTCTTATTTCGGGTGCATGGGTTATGCGGAACGGGACCAGTTTCCCGAGGGCTGGCCGGTTCCTCCGTCCTACCACGACCCCGAGGTTTCCATGCGCTCTTACGCCGAAGGCATGGCGGAGTGCGAACTGGCCCAGGATCTGGGCTTCGACTGGATCAGTCTTTCCGAGCACCACTACTCCGGCAACCGGACGACGCCCAATCCGGCGGTGATGGCCGCCGCCGTCGCCGAGCGGTGCAGGCGGGCCCGGATCGCCTTGCTGGGACAGTTGCTGCCCCTGAACAACCCCATCCGCGCCGCCGAAGAGATCGGGATGCTGGACAACCTCACCGGCGGCCGCCTGGTGGCCGCCTTTATGCGCGGCACCCCCAGCGAGGACCAGGTGTACGACCTCAACCCCGCCGAGGGGAGAGGCCGGCTCATGGAAGCCATGGACCTGGTGCTCAAAGCCCTGACCGAACCCGAGCCGTTCTCGTGGGAGGGCAGGTTCTACCAGTATCGCACCGTGTCGGTTTGGCCCTGGCCGGTGCAGCGGCCTCTGCCGCCCATCCTGGTGGCGACCCGCAGCGACGACGGCGTGAAGTATGCCGCGGTGAAAGGGCTGGGCCTGGGAGTCTCCTACGACCACCCCGACGACATGGCCGGCGTAGTGAAGAAATACCGGGAATGGCAAAAGAACGCCGGCTGGGAGCCGGACACGGACCAGATCGTCTATCGGGGCGGCATCTGCCTGGCCGAGACCGACGAGCAGGCGCAGGCCCTGCGGGACCGGGTTCATGCCGCCGGCGGCGGTCGGGGCCTGAACATCGGTCGCTCGCTGGCGCAGGCGGTGCAGGCCGCGCGGGCCGGGAACCGACCGGACGCTCCTCCGGCGCCGCCCTCACGCAGCGGTGGGGGCGGCGGACCGCGCACGATGCTGAACTTCGTGGGCAGTCCCGACACGATAGTTGAACAACTGCGGGCGTATCACGACAAATGCGGCGTCGGCGTGGTGGACCTGGCCTTCCAGCAGCCGGGGCTGACGCACCGGGACGTGATGGGGGAGATCGAGCTGTTCGGGCGGGAAGTGCTGCCGAGGATGCGGGAGTTCTAACGGGATGTAAATTTTATCGGTCATACCGCTTGCGACAGAATACGTTGCAGCACGGCTTGCAATATCGGTTAACGCTTACCAGAGGAGCGCATTGTGGTGCAGTCACTTATCAACCCCGCTGGCGCGCCCTGGCCTTATGTATCGGCTGGGGCTAATCCCACTGAGAGGTTCGTTGCCAATTGGTTCAACGACCGCCTCAACCGGGACGAAAGCCTGCACGAATGGGAGATGTACATTCGACCTTATCTGAACGGTGCGACACCAAGCTTGGTCTTCCTCCATCCTCAGCGAGGCATCGCCGTGTATGAGGTAGTCGATTGGGATCCAAAAGTGGTTCGTAGCGTACGCATAGGGGTGTCTGGACCTGACTCTTTAGACAGTGGATACCATTTGGAATTTGATGGGCATCGGCTGGAAGGATTGGAAAATCCGTACCTATTGGTGAGACATTACAAGAACAAAATTGCCAGTTTGTCCACGGATGTTCTTGGTGCCCCTGGATATGGCCTGATTACGGCGGGTGTAATTTTCACGCGAGGCACGACACGCGATTGGGAACGATTGTTGGCTCCGTTTCGCCGTAAAGAAGAGAGTAAATCACTTTACCCCGTTTTGGGTGCTGACGTTTTGGCGTCCACAAATATAAGCCGAGCATTGCCCAGAGCTTTTCGTAATACTTCTCGGTCGGCGATGACCGAGTTGGTCACGAAATTGTTGCGGGTATGGCTCGCTCCACCCGATTTGCCAGAGTATGATGCCGACACGCTGATTTTGGACGCTGCGCAGTCTGCTTTAGTAAACCGGGATCCTGGTTCCAGTGGATACCGTCGAATTAAAGGCCCGGCCGGCAGCGGGAAAAGTGTGGTTTTAGCGGCTCGGGCGGCAGCATTGGCTACACAAGGTCAGAGGGTTTTGATTACCTGTTTCAATATTACGCTGGCAACCTACCTCTGGGAGTTGGTGGTCCGTCGCTTGAATAACTTGGTAGGAGATTCCGCGACGGTGGACGCCATCCGGAGACAAGTGCATGTTACTCATTACCATATGTGGGAGTCTGAACATCCGTCTTGCGACTGTCTCAATTCGGGCGTTTGCAGTTGCCCACCTGACGAAAAATTCGACGCAATTATGGTGGACGAAGGACAAGATTTTGAGCCGGAATGGTGGCATCATCTACGATTGTGTGCGCTGGCCAACGGAGCTGAAGTTTTGTTTGCTGCCGACGTTACTCAAGACCTGTACGGACGGACGAAGTCCTGGACCGATGCGGCTATGCGAAACTCCGGCTTTCGCGGACCTTGGAATACGCTAGATTACAGCTACCGCGTGCCTTCCGCGCTAGTCCCAGTGTTACGCGATTTCGCTAACCAATTTTTGTCCGACCGTGTAGTTGAACTCCCAGCGGTAGTTCAGGGCGAACTGAGTGACCAATACCCGGTCTGGCTTCGATGGGTCCAACTCCCTCAAGACGGTCATTGGATGGACGTATGCGGGAGCGAATTACGACGCATTCGTGCCAATTTGCCCGATGGTCATTCGTTGTCGGATATTGCGCTACTATTTTGGAACCACCTTTCCGGCTTCTCCTTTGCATCGGCTGTGGAAGCGGAGTTGCCTGATGAAGTAGCGCACATTTTTGTGGAGTCTTGTGATGAGCATGGATGCGATTTAGATGAAAAATACGGGATTCATGATCGTAACGCTTGCATTCAGCGTCGGTCACGCCCATTGAAAATTTCGTTCCCGAAGTACGCCAACGGGGTCCGAGCCATCACCACGAACAGCTATAAAGGTTGGGAATCCCGCCATCTGGTGATTCACGTGCAGAACTTATCGTCTGGCATTGACGGCTGGAGTGGCGCGGCCCTGTTCTATGTGGCCCTGACTAGACTTATGCGCGATGCACAGGGCAGTTCTCTCACCGTCGTATCTTCATGTTCAGACCTAGCGGAATTCGGGCGACGCCATTTCACCGATTACGAGGTCGTGGATCATTTGTAGTCATCAGCATGCTCCCTGTAGCGGCTGGCTGTGGCGGTGTTGGATACTCTGTTGAGTTACTTGTTTCTTCGTCTGCGTTTCTCATTCCAACCCGCTCGTTTTGTTACAATGGAACCGAGATTTTCGATAGCTCACAAGGAGGCCAGCAATATGCCAGTCCATCATCAGGCGCAGGGGGCAGGCGACGTCACCGTCCACAAGATCGAGAACATGGGGAGCCTGAGCAACAACGGGTACATCGTGATTTGCCCGGAAACCAACCAGGCCGTGTGCATCGACACACCGGACGAGCCGGAGAAAATGATCAACGAGGTGCGGGAGGCCGGCGTTGACGTGCAGGCCATTTTAGTGACTCACGGCCACGGCGACCATCTGGCCGGCTACAACGAGATCACCGGCAACATCGGCGCGCCGGCCGCCATCGGCGAGCTGGATGCGCACCTGCCGCCCGGTCCGGTCCAGCGTCAGCTCAACGACGGGGACACCGTACAGTTCGGTAACCGGACGATCCGGTGCATCCACACCCCGGGCCATACCGACGGCTCCACCTGCTTCGTGGTGGGTGGTTTCCTGTTTTCCGGCGACACCCTTTTCCCCGGCGGCCCGGGCCGCTCCCGCAGCCCCGAGGCTCTGGAACAGTTGCTCGGCAGTATCAGCTCCAAGCTGCTCACCCTGCCCGAGGATACCTACGTGTACCCCGGCCACGGCCCCGATAACACCACCATTGGCGAGGCACTCCGGCGGTACAACGTGTTCATGTCCAAGGATCACCCGGCCGACCTCCAGGGCGACGTGGACTGGCTGAAGACCTAACCACTAACGCGTCACTCCGGCGAAAGAACGTCACCCCGTACTTGATACGGGGCCGGAGTCCACAAAGCCCCGCTGGATTCCGGCTTTCGCCGGAATGACGGGGAGCGCTGTAACGACGGAGGGCGGGAGTAAGGGGATTTGCTGATGTACCAACGAACGGTGTTGGAGAACGGGCTGAGGGTGTTGACGGCGGAGATGCCGCACACTCGCAGCGTGTCCATGTTTGTGGCCGTGGGAGCCGGCTCCCGCTACGAGCCGGACGAATTGGCCGGCCTGTCTCACTTTCTGGAGCACTTGCCCTTCAAGGGGACGCGGCGCTGGCCCACCGCCCTGGCGATCTCGGAGGCGGTGGAGGGGGTCGGCGGCATGATGAACGCCGCGACGGACCGGGAGATGACATCCTTCTGGTGCAAGGTCGCCAGCGTGTACGCCGACCGGGCGCTGCCGGTGATCTTCGACCTGATCCGACACCCGTTGATGGATCCGGCGGAAATGGAGAAGGAACGGGAGGTCATCCTGGACGAGCTGCGCATGACCAACGACTACCCGGGCCAGGTGTGCGACTTGCTCATCGACCGTGCCCTGTGGCCGGCGCAGGCCATGGGCCGTGACGTTGGTGGCACCGCCGATTCCGTGACCGCCATCAACCTGGAAGACGTACAGCGGTACATGGAGCGCCAGTACCGGCCCAACAATACGGTCATCGGCATTGCCGGGGCCATCAGCCACGACGACGCGGTGCGGATGGTTGCCGACGCGACGGACGACTGGCGGCCGGCAGATCCCTTGCCCTGGGAAGCAGTGTCCGCGCCCGCCGAAGACGCCCCATCCGTCCTGCTGGAGCATCGGGTAACCGAGGACACCAGTATCTGCATGGGATTGCCGGGCTTCGCGCTGGCTGACCCCGACCGGTACGCTGCCACCGTGCTCAACGGTGTGCTGGGTGACGGGATGAGCAGCCGCCTGTTCCAGAACCTGCGCGAGAACCGGGGACTGACCTACGACTGCCACAGCTCCCTCAGCAGCTACCGCGACTGCGGCGCGTTGGTAGTGTCGTGCGCCACCGAGCCGAGCCGAGCGGCGGAAGCCATAGCGGCGACGCGAGATGAACTCAAGGGGTTGTTGCAACCGACTCCAGCGTCAGAGGTCCACAAAGCCCGCGAGTACATCAAGGGCCGGCTGCTGATGCGCATGGAGGACTCCCGCGCGGTGGCTTCCTGGCTGGCGTCCCAGGAGTTGCTCATGGACGAGATCACCACCCCCGACGAAACCGCCACCAGGATTGACCAGGTAGGGCCGGCAGATGTCCTGCGGGCGGCAGAACGGTTGCTTGGCGACACCGAGTTGCGGCTGGCGATAGTGGGGCCGCACGATGATGCCGGAGAATTTGCAGAGGCAATCAACGGATGATCGTAGGGGCGAATAATCATTCGCCCCTACCTTTGAACCCAGGGGACAGGAGGCAAGACCATGGCGGCCACGCGATACAGCAAGGTGATCCAGCTCTTGGAGGAGGGAAAGCCGGTTTTCGGCACCGGGTTGATCTGGAACGGCAACCTGGACGAAATGATGTATTTCGCTGATTCCGACTACGACATGGTGATGATTGAAATGGAGCACGAGGGGTTGTCGTTCAACAACCTCCGCACGTCGCTCCAGTTCCTGCTCAACCGCAAGCGCGTGGCGGGCGGCGGCAATCTGATGGCCGATCCCACGCCCGTGGTGCGCATCCCGCCCAATACCCGGGAGCAGAACCAGTGGGTCATCAAGCAGGCGTTGGACACCGGAGTGTATGGCCTGATCCTCCCGCATCTTGACACGGTGGAGGGAGCGATGTCGGCGGTGCAGGCGGCGCGGTATCCGCAGGTTCCCGGAGTAGCCGATTTTGAACCCCACGGCGAGCGGGGCTGGTGGCAGCGCATCGCCCCACGCTATTGGGGCCTCTCTGCGTCCGAATATTACGACGCTGCCGACCTGTGGCCGCTGGACCCCGATGGCAACCTGCTGCTAATGGGCATCGTGGAGGAGCCCACCGGCGTAGCCAACCTGCCGGACATACTGCGCCAGGTCAAGGGCATTGGAGCCGTCTGGGCCGGCCCGGGTGATATGTCGGTGGCGCTGGGACACCGGGGCAACGCGAACCATCCCGAGGTGCAGGAGATGCTGCTGAGGATCCTGGGGATCTGCAAGGATGCCGGCGTACCCTGCGCGGTGGGCTGTACTGCCGCGGAAGTGCCCACGCGACTGGAACAGGGGTTCAGCATCCTGATTACGGCGCCGACGCGGACGGCCGGGGGGCTGGAGGAAGGACGGCGGATTGCCGGGCGCTAAGTAATCGGGTGGTTCGACAGGCTCACCAGGAACGGTTCTGGGAGTAACAGGGGCGGGTTTGAAGCCCGCCCCTACTGCAAGTCAAAAATGTGCCGGCGGACGGCGAAGGAAAAACCGGGTAGGACATCTTCGCCGTCCAACGTTTCGGGGTCTTCCAATATTTCCGGTTCCGGCTGGCCGATGCGGTAGATATAGACCCGGCGCTGGCGCGGGTCAATGAGCCAGCCCAGGCGCGCGCCGCCGTCCATCCAGAGCCGCATCTTGCGCTGCAACGGGGCCAGGTTGTCGCTGATGGAACGGATTTCAACCACAAAGTCGGGTGCGCCGGGGAAGACGGTTTCGCGCTCTTGCTCAGTGATGGCGTCGTACCTTTCCTGGGTCACCCACGCGGCGTCGGGGCCGCGGAGGGCGCCGGTAGCCAAGCGAAAGCGGCTGGTCTGCGACACATTCACGCCGCCATGCGCCCGGCGGAATATGGTCATTTCGGCGTTCAGCTCCGTTTCCTGGCGGTTTCCCCTAAATCCAACCATCGGCAGTATCACCAACTCCCCGGCCTCGTTGATTTCCATTTCGTAGTCGTCGTTTGCTACGCAGAACTCAATGAACCGGGCCGGGAAATCGTCGGACCGGAAGTCAACGCCCAAGGCGGAGAGGCTCAGACGGATGGCGCCGGGCGGCTCGGCGCCGGCGTCGTGATCTCCGGCCGTGGGAAAGGCGGTTACTACCTGCTCTTTGGGCGCGGTGGTCATGGCCCTAGTTGCTTGTCTCCGGAGCAGTAGGTCTAGCCAGATAGTCGAAGAGGGGCGCATCAGACGAGAGGATGATGGTATCCTGCTGACGTATGATGCGCTGGTAGGATTCCAGGCTGCGCAGGAAGGCGAAGAGTTCAGGGTCGCGGTTAAGCGCTTCGGCCAGGATGCTGATGGCTTCGGCTTCGCCTTCACCGCGAATTTGGTTCGATTGCTCTTCGGCTTCGGCCAGGATAACGTCGCGTTCGCGGTCGGTTTCGGCACGGATTATCCGGTCTTCCTCTACACCCTGAGCGCGGAAACGGGCGGCGATACGGTTACGCTCGGCGCGCATCCTGGTGAAGATGGACTGAGTGACGGCTTCGGGAAAGTCGGCCCGCTTGATGCGCACGTCGATCATTTCGATACCAAAATTGTCACGCTGGGTGGTTTCGCGGACGGCTACCAGAACTTCGTCGAGAATCTCGGTACGGGTTTCCAGTCCCACCACCAGGGGCAGGCCATCGGCGTCAACCACGGCGACGTCGTTCTCGTCAACCTGGGGTTGGGCGCCGATGATTTCGTTGCGGTCACGCTGGGCCACGCGGTCGCGGAGGGTGGAGGTTACGATGTCTCCCAGGCGGCTGCGGGCGTTGCTCTCGCTTTGCAGGGTCTTCCGGAACTGCACCGGGTCGGTGATGCGATAACGGGCGTAGATGTCAATCACCAAGTTTTCCTTTTCCTTGTCGGGCATTGACACCGGCGGCGCGTCGATGCGCAGGATCCGTTTGTCCAGCCGGACTACGGTGTCCACGAAGGGAACCTTGACGTTGAGGCCGGGTGAGGTGTGGGTATCCACCACCTCACCGAAACGGAGGATGATGACCTGTTCAGTTACGTCAACCACGTAAAGGGCCTGACGCAACAGCACGAGAGCGACAATGATGACGATGGCGACGATGATGAGGTTGCGCATTGCGGGGTTCTCCGGGCGGGGGGACGGTCAGCGAGGGACGCCTGCGGGTTACGGATTGGGGCCGATGGGAGCAGGTATGACGTTCCCGTTCTGTCCCAGGATGAGCACCGGTTCGGTATCGGGATCGACGATAATCTTGGACACCCCGGGGAGGACGTTTTCCAGGGCCTCCAGGTACAGGCGCTGTCGCGTCACCTCGGGGGAGCTTTCGTATTCGTTGAGGACGGCTTCAAAGCGCAGGGCTTCACCGCTGGCGGTCTTGATACGGGCCTGCCGGAAGGCTTCCGCCTCTTGGACAATACGGGCCGCGTCACCGTCAGCGCGGGGGAGCACGTCCTCACGGTAGGCCAGGGCCTCGTTGATGCGGGTTTCCCGCTCCTGGCGTCCGCGCAGCACGTCGTCAAAAGCGTCGCGCACTTCTTCGGGAGCCTTCACGTCCTGGAGTTGCACCGAGATCACCTCGATGCCGGCTTGGTAATCGTCCAGTATGGACTGGAGCCTGGCCCGGGTGTCGGTTTCCACACCCTCGCGGCCTCGCACCAGCACGTCGTCAATGGAACGCTGGCCCACCACCAGGCGAAGGGCGGCTTCCGCGCCGTCCTTGAGGGTACGCCCGTCGGGACGACCTTCAGGGACGGCCCGAATTTGCTCACCCGGATCGTCCACGTTGAACAGGAAGTTGTTGAGGTTGCTGATGCGGTACTGGACCACCATCTGCACGTCAACGATGTTCAGGTCGCCGGAAATCATCAGGGCTTCGTCGAGGAAGGGTGTGTTCACGGCGGCTTCGTTGGATCGGAACCCGAGCTCCATGCGGCGGGTTTCGGTGACGAGGACGACGTCCTTCCGGCCCACCGGCGAAGGCCACCACCAGTGCAGTCCTTCCTCGGCAACCGGGTTGCCTTGAACTGCGCCAAAGAGGCGGAGAGCCGCATTTTCACCGGGGCTGATGGTGTACACCCCGGTGGCTGCCCAGATGATTACGAGCAAGGCAATTACGGCCAGGATCAGGATGCCCAGGTTGCCGCCGCCGAAGCGGCCACCGGACCCGCCAAACATGCCGCGCACGCGGCCCAGCAGTTGCTCCAGATCGAATTCGGGCTGTCGGGGCGGCTGTTGCCCCCCGCCGGGTGTGAACATTGGTCGGGTCCTTTTCGGGCGTGGATTGTGAGCCGTTGCTGATGGCAGCCGATTTCACGGTTACGATTGTCGTGACAAGTATCGCGAGATTCGTAAACGCGCCGAATGCCCGCGACAGTATAACACTAACACCCGCACGCTGGTTTATAATGGCGACGCTAACGTTTTCAGCATATTTTCCGGCAGATTCAACCCGGCGGGATGCGTGAACTATGACCACACCCATACAGTTGCAATCCGACCAATCGGGAAACCGGCCCCAACCGAACGGGGTCACGGTCAAAACCGGTGAGGGCATGGCGCGGGTGCAGGTAACCTGCCCCCACCAAAGTGGCCTGATATACGTCGTGCCCGGCGACCGCAGCTGGGTTTGCACCGACGAGCTGCGTCCGGCCCATGCCATGGCGGGATTTTTCCGGGAGCTGATCGCGCTGAAAGACCCGCGCGTGGAAAACCTGATGCAGGAATGGGGTTTGTATTACCGCAGCCTGCCGCTGGACAGCGAGGAAAACCTGGTAAACCGGTAGGGGCGGGTTTCAAACCCGCCCCTACAATCTCGGGTCAAACCCCTCTACACCATCAGTCATCACCCGGCGAGGTTTCGGGTATGGGGTCCGGTGTAACGGCACTGCCGAAGGACGGGGCCGGGTTGGGCAGCGGGCCGCCCTGGGTTACCGGGGGCGCCGGGGGCGCGTAAGGCGATGGCGCCGGCGTGGGCCGGGCCGGTTCCGGCTCGGTGCCCGGCGGATCGTCCTTGAATAGCGCAGTGAGCGCGTCGCCGGAGATGGCTTCGTGCTCAATGAGGTATTCGGCGATCTGCACCAACTTGGGCTTGTCGTCGATGAGCAGCTGCTGGGCCTGGCGGTAGGCGCTGTTGATAAGGTGGCGGACCTCGTCGTCGATCTCCTCGGCGATCTTGTCCCCGTAGTCGCGCTCCTCGCTGATCTCTCGCCCGAGGAACACCATTTCCTCGCGCTTGCCGAAGGTGCGCGGACCCAGGCTGGCGGACATGCCGTAACGCTTGATCATGCCCAGGGCGGTCTTGGTCGCTCGCTCGATGTCGTTGCTGGCGCCGGTGGTGACCTCGTCGAAGATCAACTCTTCGGCCACGCGGCCGCCCATCATAACCGACAACATATCCTGGAACTGGTTCTTGGTCCAAAGGTAGCGGTCTTCCTCGGGCAGCAGGGTCGTGTGTCCGCCCATGTTGCCGCGGGAGACGATGCTGATTTTATGCACCCGGTCGGCGTGGGGCAGATGCCAGGCGACCAGGGCGTGACCGGCCTCGTGATAGGCGGTCATCTCCTTCTCACGCTGGTTGATGACGCGACTCTTCCGCTCGGGCCCTGCGATGACGCGCTCAATGGCTTCTTCGAAGTCCTGCATGAAGATGCTGGACTGATTCTTGCGGGCGGCGAGGAGGGCCGCTTCGTTGACCAAGTTGGACAGGTCCGCGCCGCTGAAGCCGGGGGTTTCTCGGGCGATGACTTCGATCTTGATCTCTCGGGAAAGGGGCTTGCCGGCGATGTGAACGTCCAGGATGGCCTGCCGGCCGGTTACGTCAGGAAGGTCCAGCGTGACGCGGCGGTCGAACCGGCCCGGGCGCAACAGGGCCGGGTCCAGGATGTCGGGGCGGTTGGTGGCGGCGATGACGATGATATTGGTGTTGGTCTCGAAGCCGTCCATTTCGACGAGGATCTGGTTGAGAGTCTGCTCACGCTCGTCGTGGCCCCCGCCCAGTCCCGCGCCCCGGTGCCGGCCCACGGCGTCGATTTCGTCAACGAAGAGGATGCAGGGGGCGTTGCGCTTGGCCTGCTCGAAGAGGTCTCGCACGCGGGCGGCGCCCACGCCGACGAACATCTCCACGAACTCACTGCCGGAGATGTGGAAAAAGGGGACGCCGGCCTCGCCGGCAACGGCGCGGGCCAGCAGCGTCTTGCCGGTGCCCGGAGGCCCGACCAGCAGAACGCCCTTGGGGATGCGCGCGCCCAACTGCAGGAACCGCTCCGGGTATTTCAGAAAATCGACGACTTCCTCCAGCTCGGCCTTGGCTTCGTCCACGCCGGCCACGTCGTTGAAAGTCACCGACGGGCGATTGAACGGCATCATGCGGGCCCGGCTACGGCCGAAACTCATGGTCTGGTTGTTGGATCCCTGCGCCTGGCGCATCATCAGCAGGATCAACCCGCCGAAGAATATCAGGGGCAGGAAATTGAGCAGGATGCCGAAGACGCTGCCGAAACCGCTGGAGCCTTTGTACTCCACCTCCGGAGCCGACACCTGGTCGAGGACGTCGTTCTCCGCCAACAACTGGATGAGGTCGGTGTTCCTGCCGATGCGGCTGGTGTACTTCTCGGCCTCATCGCCGCGTCCGACCCGGGGGATCACGGTCAGCTTTTCTCCATCCACAATGATCCGCTCGATCTGGCCGCTGCGGGACTGGTTGAGCACCTGCGTCAGCGAAAGGCGCTCTCCGCTCCCGAAGCTCGGGATCAGGGTGTAGAAAATGACGATGACGCCGATGATTATGAGAAGGTAGATGAGGCTGTTGCGGACCCAGCGATTGTTGGTCATAGCGTTCCTACCGTTGGCTGTGGCACGGTTGCGTTGGGGCGCGAGCGACCCGGCGGGGTTAGAGTATCATATTACCTTTCTGGTGTAATAATTGCAAAATCGACCGTTCCCGGCGTAGGATATGAGCGGTTTCGGCCTTGACCCGGCCGGCCGCGACACCAACAGGCACCCTTTCCGGTCTCAAGACGACCTACGCAGGACATAGTTACCCATGGAATACGCGCAATTGGGCCGCACCGGATTGACCGTATCCAGGGCCGGGTTCGGCGGAGGCGGCATCGGACAGGTCTGGGGACCCACCACCGAAGCGGAAGCCATCGCCGCCGTGCATCGCGCGTTGGAACTGGGCATCAATTTCTTTGACGTGGCTCCGTCCTATGGCGACGGGAAGGCCGAGGAAGCCCTGGGCAAAGCCCTGGCAGGACGGGCCGAACCCGTGGTTGTCGCCACCAAAGTGAGGCTCCGCGAGGACGAGATGAGTGACGTGCGCGGAGCGGTGCATCGCTCCGTGGAGGCCAGCCTCCGCCGGCTGCGCCGGGATGCGGTGGATGTGCTCCACGTACATAATCGCTTCACGGAGCGCCGCGGAGAAGTCACACACTCGCTTTCCGCGGAGGACGCCCTGGGACCGGTGCTCGACGCTTACCGTGAGGTCCAGCAGGCCGGCATGACGCGGTTCATCGGATTGTCCGCCATGGACCACCACGTTCCCACCATGCTTCGGATCATCGAAAGCGGCGAGTACGACACCGTCCTGGCCTATTACAATCTCCTCAATAGAACGGCCCAGGAACCGCCGCCACCCGGTTTCAATATGTTTGACAACGGCCAGATAATCCCACTGGCCAAAAGTCTCGATATGGGCGTGATCGGCATACGTTCCCACGCTGCCGGCGCGCTGACCGACGCGTTGGACCGGACTCCCCGAACCGGCGACGTTTTGATGGAACACGACCTGGCCAGCGCGGCCAAGCTCGGTTTCCTCCGGCACGGCTCGATAGAGACCATGTCGCAAGCGGCGATGATCTTCTGCCTGATGAACCCCGATATTCAAACCACCGTACCCGGGGTGAAAAACCGCGCCGAAGCCGAGGAAATAGCCGGATGCGTGGACCTTCCGCCAATCCCGCCGGAAGATCTGACCCGGCTGCAGGATCTGTACGACCGGGGTTTTCAGGATTGAAAACCGTCTCCATTCAGCGCCATGGCCGATGAAGTCCAGTGGTCGAATCCCTTTGATGAGGCCGGCATCGAGGAGATGGCCGACTGGATGGCCCCGCGCGTCCGTGAGTCACCCCTGTTCAGCCTGGGGATTGCGTCCGCCGACGCCGAGTTGCTGGCCGTCCTTCTGGAGCGGTTGATGAGCGAGTACATGGAGTACCGGGAACTGCCCGGCAGGGTTCGGCGGGAAGGCACCTTGGTGTACTTTTCGGTGGACGACGACGACAATGACGAATCCGACGCCGTAAACATGAGCGTTCCGCTGTTCCGTGCGCTGATGCTCCGCCTGCGGGGACCCGGACGCTACTGAGGCGGAACTGCCTGCCGACTACGAGGCCGTTTGGCGTCCCAGCACCAGGTCGTGCAGGGTAACGAACCCGACGGGGTCGCGCTGCTGGTCCACGACGATGGCGCGAGAGATTTCGAACCGCACCAGCAGGCGCACTGCGTAACGAGCCAGCATATCCGGCGGCAGAGTAACCGCCGGCTTGGACATGATTTCGTACACGCTGACCCGTTCCGGCGAACGGTTCCGGGCAATAACATGGCGGGCGATATCGGAGACCATCACCATCCCCAGTTCGTCCGTTTCGTCGCGCCGGTTGACTGCCAGGGAGTCAACGTTGTGCCGCTTCATAAGCGCCATGGCATCGGCCACCGTCGCCAGCCCGTCGATGCTGTGGAGTTCAGGGGCCATCACGTCCCCGACTTTGGTCAGACCTTGCGTGCTCACAGGTCGTATTCCAGCTCTTCCTGAATGGCGGGCATTTGGGTGACCAGACCCACCGCGTCCTCAATGTCCAGCTGGAAGGCGATGCCGGCGCCGTGCTTGGTATCGAAGCGCCCGGCGTCGCGGATGCGCTCCAAAATGTCCCGCGCCCGGGTTTCCACCACCAGGAACAGGGCTAAGTCGCGCTTGGACTCCAGGCCCAGGCCGAAGAAGGTCTTTTCGGGGTGCAGGCCCTCACCGCGCGCGCTGGTGATTATGGTAGCTCCGGTCGCTCCGCCGGCCCGGGCGGCGTCAACCACCACGTCGGTGTTGTCGTCGCTGACCAGGGCTACGATCAGCTTCAGTCTCATGGCTCACCCCTCTGAATCCACGGCGTTGCGCCGATGACTCCACCAAGACGCTACGATGGCGTAGCCCAGCACGGTCATTATAGGAAATACGCTGGCGAAAGCAATCAGTCCGAACCCGTCAATCAGCGGGTTGCGTCCCGGTATGCTGGCGGTCAACCCCAGTCCCAGGGCCGCCACTACCGGCACCGTGACCGTCGAGGTGGTAACGCCTCCGCTGTCGTAAGCCAGGGGTATGATGGTCCTGCTGGAGCGGAAGGTCTGTATGATGACGACCACGTAGGCGGCGATGATGTACCAGGGCAAGGGCGTGCCGGTAACGATGCGGAAGCAGCCCAGGGACACCCCGATGGCTACCCCCAAGGCCACCACAATCCGCAATCCCCAGGCGCGCACCGTCCCGCCCGATACCTCCTCGGCCTTGAGGGCCACGGCGATGAGCGAAGGTTCGGCGATGGTAGTCGCAAAACCCACCGCCGCGCCGAAGGCGTACACCAGCAGGTAATCCCGCCAGTCCACTCCGCCGGCCGCGTCCGCCGCCCCTATGGCCCCGGGCGCGGTGAGCTGGCGCGCCATGGTCTCGCCAATGGGGAACAGGGCCTTTTCCAGTCCCACCAGAAACAGGGCCAGCCCGAACAGGACGCACACTATCCCCACCGCCATCCGCCGCAGGTTGGGCAGCCGGCGACGCAGCACCACCACCTGAAACAGCGCCAGCGTCCCCACGATAGGCGCTAGATCGATCACGGTTGACAGTACCGTGGGGGCCAGGGTGTCCAGCAGTTCCATAGTCAGGCCACCATACCGTAGGCCATAACGCAAATCATCGGCGTCAGGCTGGCGAAGGCAATCAGCCCGAAGCCGTCCACCATGGGGTTGCGTTCCCGGATTGACGTGGCCAGCCCCACTCCCAGGGCGGTGACCAGGGGCACCGTGATGGTGCTGGTGGTCACGCCTCCGGAGTCGTAAGCCACGCCGATTATCTCGTCCGGCGCCAGGAAGGTCATCGCCGTCACCAGCACGTAACCGCCGATAATCAGGTGATGGATCGGCCAGCCCTTGAGGATGCGCAGCACGCCCAGCACGATTGCCGCGCCCACCGCGACCGCCACCACCATGCGCAAGCGAAAGGCGTAGGCATCGCGGGCCGGGTCGGTGTCGGCGATGGCGCCGGCCGCCGCGGCTACCTCACCGGCCTCGGCGGCCACGGCAATCAGGGCCGGCTCGGCCACGGTGGTGCCGAACCCCAGGCAGAAGGCGAAGGACAGCAGCGCCGCCAGGCTGCCCTTATGGGCAAATCCCCGCGCCAAGGCCTCGCCCAGGGGGAAAAGCCCGATTTCCAGCCCCTGGACAAAGAGCGCCAGCCCAACGCACACGCACACCAGTCCGATGACTACGTTCTCCAGATTGGGAAAGGGCTGCTGCAGTACCGCTATCTGGAAAAACGCGATGACCAGAACAATGGGCGCCAGATCCCGTACCGAATCGACGGCCCGCCGCAGCGCGGGAACCAGCAACCGGGCCGAGCGCCTTATTCCGATTCTGCCGGCCTGCCGAAAAACTTCCGAAACCGCCAGGGCGCCAAACATGATTGTCTGCGTGAGCGGGAAGCCTTACAACCAAGCGGTTTCGTATTCCGTGGACAGCGGAGCCATGGTATCGAGATCCCAGTCAAAGAGGAGCACGGCGGATTCTTCCCCGCAATATGCCTGAAGCACGCGCTTACCGTTGAGGGCGACCACGCTGACGGCTTCGTTGAAGTCAAGGTCGTCGGCTTCCCAACCGGAGCGGTTGCACACCATGATCGGCAGTCCCGTGTCCAGCGTGCGCTGCTCCCACTCGCCCAGCGGCCCGCAGTCGCCCGGCCCCCACGATGCCGGGGATACCAGCAATTCCGCGCCCCGGTCTTTCAGGATGCCGGCGACGTCGTTGCGGTAGGCGTCGGCGCAGATCACCACTCCAACCTCCGTACCGTCGCAGTTGATGGGAGCGATCTCCGCGCCGGGGGACGACCAGGCTTCCGGGCCGCGCAGCGCCTTCACCTTGCGGTGTCGACCAATGATGCTGCCGTCCGGTCCGATGACGAAAACGGTGTTGTACATCAGCCCGGCGTCCGGGTCGCGTTCGGGATGAGAGAGGAACACCGTCACGCCGTATTCGGCCACCTGGCGGCAGAAACTCTGCATCCAGTCATCGGGTTGGGGGCGAATCCAGTCGGTGCCGATGACCTCGGCGAACTTGTAGCCGGTAATAAACAACTCGGGCGTGATGACCCACTGAGCACCCATCTGGGAAGCGCAGGCGAGACCCCGCTCGACCAGAGAGCGATTGTGGGCGACATCGGCCACCACCGGGGCCAGGTGCAGCATTGCGACGCGCAGCGGTTTCATAGACGAATCACCCCCGAGTGGGAATGGACGGATTATAACCGCCAAATGTCCGTAGGGGCGAATAATTATTCGCCCCTACTCACGGCTGATACAAAATACGCCCGCAGGTGCTGCAGGTCACCTGCCTGGCTTTGTCACGCAGTTGTCGCAAGACGTTGCTGGTAAGGGTCATGCGACAGGCGAGGCACACGCGGCCATTGTCCACCATGGCGATGGCGGTGCCCGACTTGTTGCGACGCAGACGTTCGTATCGCTGCAGGTCCGCCGGGGGCAGCGCAGCGGCGAGAACCTGTCGCTGGCTGGCGGCGGTCTCCCGGTCGGCTTCCAACTCAGCCAGTCGGTCATTCAGGGCCTCGATGAGTTCCTGCCACTCCACCTCAGCGGCCGCCATCTCGTCGCGAGCGGCCAGGGCGGCGGCTTCGTGAGTGCGTTGTTCCTCTTCCAATTCCAACAGCAGTTCGTCCAATTGGTTCAACTGGTACTTGGCCGAATCGACTTCCCGCTGGATAGTCGAGAGATCACGTCGGGAGGTATTGGAGCTGTAGAGCCGTGCTTCCAGGCTGGTCAGCCGTTCCCGCAAGCGTTCCATATCTTCCCGACGGGACTTCACGTTAGCGCCAACGGCGACGGCCCTGGCGTAGTGGTGCTCCGCCTCGCTGGTGAGGTCGGGCCGGTTCACGCCGGCGGCCAGTCGTTTCTGGAGACGTTCACGTTCAGCGTCAATGCCATCTATGCGATGGTCGATCTCCTGCAGGTTGTACAACTGTTGAGGGGTAGTCATTCTCACCCTGCCTACTTCGCCATGGAATGGTCTCGGCGGTTCAGTCTAGCAGGGTTGTGGGTAGATTTATAGGCCGGTTTGAAACCCGCCCAGATTAGACATGAGGAGTGTCTGCGGCGGCTGGGGATGGTAACATTGCAAAAAGAAGCATGAGGGTTCGTCATGAAGTTGGACGGTCAGGTAGCAGTCATCACGGGCGCTGGGCGAGGTATTGGCCGGGCCATCGCCCTGGCCTACGCACGAGAAGGCGCAAAGCTGGCGCTGGCCGCACGTAGCGAATCCGAGCTGGGAGAGGTTGTCGGCGCCGTCTCAGAACTGGGAGCCGAAGCGATGGCGGTCCGCACCGACGTCACCGAGCAACAAGACACGGAACGGTTGGCCCACAGAGTTGCAGATCGGTTCGGGCGTATTGACGTGCTGGTCAACAACGCCGGAATCTCGGGCCCCGTCGGCCCGCTGCAGGTCAACGACGTCACCGACTGGATCAGCACCATCACCGTCAACCTCACCGGCACCTTCCTGGTGTGTCGGGCCGTGATACCTGTGATGCTGGAGCAGTCAGGAGGAAAAATAATCAACCTGTCGGGCGCTGGCGCGACCAACGCGTGGAGCAATATGTCGGCCTATTGCTCCAGCAAGGCGGCGGTGGTGCGGCTCACCGAAGTCTTGGCCCAAGAGTTGGATGGCACGGGGATCACGGTGAATGCCCTCGGGCCCGGCTCGGTTCATACCAGCATGTGGGACAAGATGACCGAGCAAGCCGCCCAGGCCGGCGCCGATTTCATCCACCAGCTGGGGCTGAGGGTAACGTCCGGCGGTGGCGCGTCCATCGAGGAGTGCGCCGAGCTGGCGGTGTGGCTGGCTTCAGCTGAGAGCGGGGCGCTGACCGGAAGATTGATCTCTGCGACTGCCGACGACTTTCGCAGCCTGCCGCCAAGGATAGCGGAAATCATGGCTGGCGATGCCTACACGCTGAGGCGGATGGGACTGGACTAGGGCGCGTTGGCGGTCGGGGTGCGCCTACGGTGGGCCGGCCGTGACTTTATGCCCGAACCCTTCCGCCTACGGCGGACGCGTACAGTGGAGCGGGCGATGGGATTCGAACCCACGACTTTTTGCTTGGGAAGCAAACACTCTACCACTGAGTTACGCCCGCTGGAAAACGGCGCCGAGATGCGGCGTATCCGCATAATACCATAGGCGGGGCGGGTGTTTCACCCGCCAGGCGATGTTTAGGGTTGTGCAAAACAGGAAGTCCGTCACTCCGGCGAAAGCCGGAGTCCAGAAAACTCCACTGGATTCCGGCGAAAGCCGGAATGACGACCCAAGGGCAAGCGAGTTTTGCACAGGGCTGGATGCTACCAGTCCCGATGGCCTCGACACATCGCTCAGGAGCGGGCGTTGTACGTGGTGAATGCAGCGGCATCCGGCGGCATCGTGCCGCTGTAGAACTGCCGCAGGTGGGGTTCCACCAGCCGCGCCAGTTCCCGTCGCTCCTCCTCCTGGGGCGACAGAGGACGATCCAAAGCGTCCCTGATCTCCCCGAACAGCGCTTCCTTGTCCACCCTGGTCAGTTGACGGTCCCGGAGCACGACCTCGCCGTCCACCAGCACGGTGTCAACGTCAATGCCCCGGCCCCGGTGTACCAGGGCATCCACCACCGAAACCCGCGGATCCAGATACGGCTCTTCGATGTTCCGCATATCCACCAACGCCAGATCCGCCCGTTTCCCCGGCTCCAGGGTGCCGATCCGATCTCCAAACCAGCTAGCGTAGGCCCCGTTGACCGTCGCCATTTCCAGAACCTGGTAGGACGTGGGCGGCTCCAAGTCGATCCCGGGCACGCGGTGAAGCTTGAGCACCAGGCGCATCTCCTGGAACAGGTCCTTATCGTCGTTCAGGCCGGCCTCGTCGCTGCCAATGGCCACCTTGATCCCCGCCGCCAGGATCCGTCCCATGGGGGCGATCCCGCTCTGCAACCTCAGGTTGGAGCTGGCGTTATGGCAGATGTTCGTGCCGGTGGCGGCCATCAAATTCAGGTCTTCCTCGGTTGCCCAGACGCTGTGGCCGCAGGTCACCTCCGGCCCCAGGAAACCCAGCTCGTGGAGGTGTTGCAGCGGTGTCTTGCCGTAGGCAGTGTAACCGTACAGCTTTTGGTACACCGTTTCCTGCAGGTGGATGTGTATGCCGGTGCGGTGGCGTCCCGCCAATTCCTTGATGGCGACGAGCAGATCGTCGGAGCACCGATGCACGTTGCTGGGGGCCATGGTCACCTGGACTCGCTCGTACTGGTTGTCGCCATATTTCCGGCAGATCTCCTCCAGCACCGGCATGATCTCGCCGGCGGGCCAGTAGCCGGGGGCCATGAAGGATTGATACCGTTCCGCCAGTTCCGGGGGCATCCGGGCGGCAAAGTCGGCCTCCCCGCCGCCGGCGCCGGCCACCATCGAGTTCTGATCCACCACCGACGGGGCGTAGGAAACCCGCATCCCGGAAGCCTGATAGGCGCCCACCACCTTGTCGGCGATCTCCAGGCTGACCGGCCCGTAGCCCCGCCCGGGCGAGTGTATCGCCTGCACCGCGGTGGTCCCGGTCTCGATCATCTGGACGGCGCCGTAAAGCTGGTCCAGGTAGGGATCAATCATACGGACGCCGATACGATGGAGGCTCCACATCTCCAGCGGCAGGTCGGGCGCGCCCATCTGGAAGGGCGTAAGCCCGACGTGGAAGTGGTCGTTGACCAACCCCGGCATGACAATGTGATTGCCGGAGCCGATCACCTCGGCGTCGGGATGCTGTCGGCTGAGCTGGCGGTAGTCGCCCACCGCTTCGATCAGCCCGTCCCGCTGGAGGACCGCACCGTCGGCGATCACCTCGGCCGAATGGGGGCCGGTAATCTTGCAGACGACGTGCTTTCCCCGGATCAGAGATAGTGTCATTGCCCCCTCCCGGCGCGAATTGACACCGGGCAGTTACCTATTAGCCGTTGCCCGAATACAGGTTTCAATGGCCTGCTCCCACTCGTCCAGGTCGAAGAAGTGGGGTCCGGCGCCGCCGTGGTAGGCTACCCGGCCGTCAATATCCACCAGATACAGGCGTTCCGGCGCTGCGCCGTAAGCCTCATCGACCACATTGTCCATGTCCTCAATAATCACAGGCAGGCCAATTTGAAGGTTTATGCTGCACGATTGAGCCACCGCCTCGCGCTCGGCGTAGCTCCGGTGCTGGCGGAACAGTACGCCCTCCTGGACGTTGCTTTCCACCTGCCAGCCGTCGGTGGGATGGGCTTCCTGGACATACACCACGAAGAATTCCGTATCGTCCCTGAAACGCTGGTAAATCCGGGTCATGCGCTCAGACTGAGCGCGGAACGGGGGTCAAGTGTAGCTGCCGAAGGCCAATGCCACCGGGCGCCGGCCGCGATAATCGGACAACCGCACCCGGCCCTCCGTCCCCAATCGCTTGAGGCAAAAGTCGGGGGCTTCGGCGCCAACTTCAGGGCCGGTTTCATCTCGCAAAAGGATGGCCTCCAGGGCGGCGCGAACTGCTACGGGCAACTCATCCGGCCAATCTTCAACCAATTCGCGCGCCCTGATCCCTCCGCGGTGGGCCGCTGCATCCGGGCTTCCGCCCCTGGCCTCCTTGATTGCGGCGACGACTCGTCGGAGGTCCTGCCGGTCGTCGCCGCTCAATCCGCTGATTATGCTGTCGCGCTGCGCCTTCAACATGGCTCCCTCCGCCGTCTCAAACGCTATGTGACCTGATTTCCACTGTCGGCATCACGATAACATTTGGTCATGCCGTAGTCCATCGGCTGCCCCGCTTGGTAGTGTTGCAATTTAGGTGGTTCCGTTTGTAGGGGCGACCGGCCGGTCGCCCCTACCCGCGCCGGCAACGGCGCGTGCCCAAATAAACCACCTAAACGGAACGCTACCGAACGAGTTTCGCATATTGCCAAAACCCGGTCGAGCCATTAGCCTCTATTGCCGTCCTCATGCTGTTCGCATCCAACATCAGCAAAGCCTACTCCGAACGCACTCTCTTCAGCGGGCTGAACGTCTCGATGGCCGCCGGTGACCGCATTGCGCTCATCGGGGCCAACGGTTCGGGTAAGACAACGCTTCTGGACATCCTCGCCGGTGAGACCCTGCCGGACGACGGTTCTATATCCGGGCGACGCAGCACCACGGTGGGATACCTCAAGCAGGAACCGGCGCCATTCGCCGGCCGGACGCTGCTCCAGGAGGTGTTGAGCGCCCACCACGAAGCGGTTGCCGTCGCCGACCGTATTGCAGATGCGCGGGACGCCCTTGCATCCGCTGCCGACCCGGCCCAACAGCGCGATTTGATCGATCTGCTCGCCCAACTCGACGCGGAATTGGAAGCCGTCGGCGGGGCCGACCGCGACCACGAGGCAAAGGCAATCCTGTCGGGCCTAGGCTTCAAGGAAAGCGACTTCTCCCGCAACATGCGCGAGTTCAGTGGCGGTTGGATCATGCGGGCCGAACTGGCCCGGCTGCTGTTTCGGAACCCCGACCTGCTCCTTCTGGACGAGCCGACGAACCACCTGGACCTTGAGGCAAACCTGTGGTTCGAGAAGTATCTTTCCGCTTTTGCCGGAGGAGTGGTCATCACGTCCCACGACCGCGCCTTTTTGAACCAGGTCGCCAACCGCATACTGGCCATCGAACCGGGAGAAGTGGTCCATCATCGCGGCAACTATGACGACTACCTGGTCGCCCGCGAGCGCGCCTTGGAAGTCAAGCAGGCCGCGGCCGCCCGCCAGGAACGCGAGATCCAGCGCCAGATGCGTTTCGTCGAGCGGTTCCGCTACAAGGCAACCAAGGCCCGGCAGGTGCAGAGCCGGCTGAAACAGCTGGAAAAGATCGAAGTCATCGAACTGCCCCGAGCGACCAGGAAGGTCAGCTATTCGTTCCCGGAACCGCCCCGCAGCGGTTCCGAAATTATCAGACTCGACAACGTGGGAAAGTCCTACGGCGACAACGTGGTGTACCAGGGACTGAACCTGACCCTGGAACGCGGCGACCGCGTCGCGCTGGTCGGTCCCAACGGCGCCGGTAAAACGACGCTGCTGAAGATCCTCGCCGGAGCGCTGCCCATCGACCGCGGGGAGCGCAGGCTCGGCCACAATGTGATCGCCGCCTACTACGCCCAGCACGTGCTGGACCTGCTCAACGTCAACAATACCGCTTTCGAGGAATTGCGGGAGGCGGCGCCGGCCGAATCGGAGCAGAACCTGCGCACCACCCTGGGCGGCTTCCTGTTCAGCGGCGAGGACGTTCTCAAACCGATATCCGTGCTGTCCGGCGGCGAAAAGGCGCGGGTGGCCCTGGCCAAGCTGCTCCTTCAGCCCAGCAACTTCCTGCTGATGGACGAGCCGACCAACCACCTGGACATCACCTCCCGGGAAATCCTGGCCGACGCTCTGGGCGACTACCGCGGCGCCATCTGCCTGGTGACCCACGACCGCACCCTGATCCGGCAGGTCGCCAACAAGATAATTGAAATTGAGGGCGGCGTCCCTCGGGTCTTCCCCGGCGACTATGATGCCTATTTATACCGGAAACAGCAGGAGACGGAGGAGAAGCCCGCCGTCAACACCGCCGGGGACGAAACAGCCGCCGCCTCAGGCAATACCAACGGCCGGCGACGGCACCGGCGGCCTTTGACCGCCGAAGAGGAACAGGAGCGCGCGTTGAACCGGCAGGCGCGTCAACTGGCGGCCCGTATAGAGGAGATCGGAGTCGCCATCACTGAACGCGAGGCCATCTCCGCAGAGTTGGAAGCCATGTTCGCCGACCCGGAGCAATTCGAAGACCGGGGCCAGTTGGAGGCTACGGGCGAGCGTTACCGGGTGCTCAAAGAAGAAGAACAATCCCTGTGGGACGAATGGGAACGGCTGTCGCTGGAAGCGGAGGACGTGGACCGGACCCTAGTGGCGCTCAAAGCCGACTGACCAATCAGGTTCAGGTCAAACCGGTTGGCGCGCAGTATCACGGCAGTTGCGTCGGAAATCATTGGCTTCCCATCCGAGCGCGTGGTCATCCGTCCACACGATGCCGCAGTCCCGGGAACCCTCGATGCGATTCCCCGAAACGGCGTAGCGGCGCAGTAGTGCTTCCCCGCTCGCCCCTCCTCCCGGCGCGAGGTTGGTCCACAGGCGGATGCCGTTTCGATTGCCCTCAATGCGATTGTCCTCAATGCGGTTGTCTCGCCCGTGTTCGATGGCTATGCCGTCGAACCGGTTGGCCCGGATCTCGTTCCCCCGGACCGTTGTGTCCGTTGAATAGCCCAGCCAGAAACCGTAGTTGGAATAGTTGGCGACGTTGTCCGCAAAGACATTGCCCGAAGAGAAAACCGCCTCGAAGGCATTGTTGGGCGAATAGCTGGCATCGTTGCCGGTTATGACGTTGTGGTTGGAGGGTTTTCGATTGTGGGCCCGGATGAAGAACCCGTCGCCGCTGTAGCGCAGATTATTGCCGGCGATCTGATTATGGTTGGAACCGTCCTCCAGGAGAATTCCCGCCGAGTCGGCAGTGTCGCACCAGAAACGGTCGGTGTAGCGGATACAGTGCTCCGCCCGGTTGTGCAGAACCTCGTTGTGGCTGGACCGCAGCAAATAGACCCCGACGTTGCCGCAGTAAGACGCGTTGTTGTCTCTGATCCTGTTGTATTCAGACCTGACGAGGCTGATGCCGTTGAAATTGTTGTTGACTTGATTGCCCTCTATCGTACCGTGCCGCACCTCACGGAGATATATGCCGCCGCCGAACCCTTCCTCCACCGGAGCCTCTATATCAGGGAGCCAGCCCGCGTCCCTGGGGTTCGTATTGTCCGACGCGACGCAACCCTGAATCTTCAGGTTGCTGACATTCTCGGCGCGAATGCCCCAGTGAAAGCCAATGACAATACCGTTGGCAATCGTCACGTCGCTGCAATCGTGTACCCAGACGGCCACGCCCCCGTTCCCTTCGCCGTCCAACACCACCCCCGAGAGGTCCAGCGCGAGCCCGTCGGCGCACACTTCGATGATGGTGCCCGGAGCGGGCGGCGCCTTCAGCCCCGGGTACTGCGACGGTATGAACGTTGCCTCGGTGTAACGGTCAGGGATGACGCTGACGTAAGTCATTTCAGTGCGCCTCCGATGAGTAACTGTTCAGATTTGAGGTGTCCGTCTGACTCCAAAACCGTCATACCGGCGAAAGCCGGTATCCAGGAAATCCTTGCCCTATCCACGTTTGCCGATGCGAAGACTTTCTGGGTTCCTGCTTTCGCAGGAATGACGTGTTCCCAACAAGGAAACCCACCAACTCTGAATAGTTAATCCGGTGAGAGTTGCGAAAGTGCGACGTCACAGGTCAGGAACAAGCAAAGCCTACCCACAGCCTGCCGTCTGTCAATGGAACATCCTCTAGCCGGGTGATGTCACGGTCAAAGACTCGCATCGGCGAATTACCGGCCACGTCCTCCAACCTGGGTTCGACAACCAACCGGTAGTTGCCCTTGCTCCAGGGCCGGGATGGTGTGAACCGCCAACTCCGTTCCTCCACTCCAACCTCGGTGTCACCCGGCACCGCCGTTCCGGTTTCGTCGCAAACCCGCAGGCAGTGTTGCAGCAGCCCATGGTCCAGGGGACGCCCGAACTCTGCCACCAGCGCGGTACGAGACCCCGCCTTGGGGTCGGCAATGCGCCAATGGTCCAAGTCGATGCGGGACCGCAGGGCCGCGCCGATGCCGTAGCGTCGTTCTGACCCATGATGCAACGGCCGGCCCGCAGCGTCCCGAAATTCGGCATCCACCAAGACTTTGATCGGAACGCCCTCGACCAGCGGATAGCCCGCTTCCAAGTTGGGAACCAGACCGCGTTTGATCCGGCCTGGGTCCAGCAGCATGGTCAACCTCCGCCGCTCCGGGTCCCATAGCTCCGGTTCCGGCGGGAGAAAAACATCCTCCAATGGCTCCCCGGTGTCGGCGCGGCAGACCCTTATCGCTCTTGCAGCCCAACCTTCGCTCATCGGCGCGGAAAAGTGAACGTAAATCCGAAGCAGGTTGACCGGCAGTTCGGCGGGGGTGGGATAAATCGCCAACACTTCCGCCGTGGATACGGGGCGCTCGGTCTCTCGTATGATCTTCCAGACCTCCGGACCGCCGCCGCTGTCAACCAGCAGCGAATAGCTCACGCCATCGGCGAAGGGAAACCGGGGCACAAAGCGAACCGAGCCGTCCGCTATCTCGAACCGGCCAGCCACCGGAGGGACAGCCGGAAAATCACCCCCTTCCGCTAACGCCTCCCCCGTATAAAGGGCCAGACGCCGGCCCAGTTCGCCGGCGTCCGACCCTTCCAATCTCAGCAGCTCAGATTCAGTCCAACCTCGAACTTCCAGGCAAAGGCGCCCCTCGCGCTCCGCCCACTCCAGCCGCAGTTGACGGTTGTGGGTCACAACGTGTCGGTGGCGTAGGTGCGCAGGTGGGTAGCTCCGTCCTCGTCCTGCTGTAGCATCAGTACGCCGGTGCCGTTGAGATTCGCCATCCGCTTCACTCCGGGGTGGGGCAGCAACTCGCGGGGCACGCCCACTCCCGGCGTAACCGGGTCGGCGGGACTGTTGTCCATAGAGTCGTCAGGTTCTGTCAACGGTCCCTGTCCGTCGATGTCCTTGCACGCGACCTTGAACAGGGGATGCCGGTCGTTGCAAACCAGCAGATATTCCCCGCCGTCGTGCTCGTAGGAAATCAGGTCCAGGGGATGGTTGTGCGAACCCAGCTCGGCCACCGTCTTGCCCATCACATGCTTGCCGGCATCGAAATCAGACAGGGTGAACTGCACCACCGGGGTGCAGGTGTAGCTGGCCAGGATGCTGGTGTTCCCCTGGTAGGGCACGAAAGCGCGGATGGGGGCCGCCGTCTCGTACTGCCCATGGGAAACGTGGAATATCTCCAGTGAATTTGCTTGCGCTTCGCCGGTGAAGGGGAACGGGATCCGCCGCAACGTTGAGGTGAATTCCTCATTGGACGTTCCGGCCACCATCAGCAACCCGTCCACGTAGGACATATCGGTCACCGTCACCGTCCGCAGCTTCATCCGGGTCACCAGCCTCGGGTCGTCCTCATCGGCGGCGTCCGTGATGATGTATTGGGAAAACGCCACGTTCTCCAACGGCACGTCGCTGATGCTTCCGTCCCCGGACACCCGGACAATCACCGGAACCGCGTCGTCGCCGCTGCCCCGCATGACGGAAAGGTAGGTGTTGCCAGAGGCGGGATGCACCGCCATGTCCCGTATCGCCACGTCGTCTCGCGAGCAGCCCAGGTACGACGCCAGAGAGGCGTCAAAGTTATCCAAATTCACGGCGCTCGTTGCGCCGTCCCCAGCGTCGCTCACATCGACGGCAAATATCGACGCTCCGACGTTGTCCGCGATGAACAATACGCCGCCGGGACCAAACGCCAGCGATCCCACCGACTTGATAGCCGGCGTACCCGCCGAAAGGCCAAGATCCATTGCAGTTCCTAGCTCAACCATAACCGCCTCCTACGCATTACGTTGTCTGATGTCCGTGAGTGTAGCATTTGGCCCGCCTCATCGCCACTGTCGGTTTGAAATCGCCGGGATTTTGCTATACTTGGCGCGCTTGTTGCCCAAACGACAGGCAGACATGACGGCAGTGAGGCAAACGCTATGACTACCGAACGCAGAAGAGGCACCGTGACCCTGCGCCAGGTCAGCGGTTCGGCCCGATCTAAAAAGGTACGGGTGGAGTTGGGGCCGGAAACTTCTTTCACCGAATTGCCGGCCCCCGTGAAGGTGGGCGACGCTTCGTATTTTCTGGTGAAGGGCCGAGACGGATACAAGCTGCTGTCAACGATCTGCCCGCATCAGGGCGGCGAGATTGAGGACGAAGGCGACGAGGTTTTCGTCTGCGACGGCCACGGCTGGCAGTACGAAAAGGGCGAAGGCACCTGCGTCAACCAGCCCAACTTCCGTATGAAGGCGTTTCTGGTCACCCTGCAAAACGACCAACTTGTGGCGCTGGTGCCGGACGAGTAACTCGTCCACGTTACAAACCGATGCGTAGGGGCGGGTTTGAAACCCGCCCCATCCACGGTGGTGATTCCCGCGTAGGGGCGAATAATTATTCGCCCCTACTGTTGCCGGCAGAACTACCCCACCATGTCGTAGCTGCGCAGCAGCTTGCCGGGCAGGGCCCCGGTGCATTCGTTATCCACGAAGGTAACGGTGCCGTTGACCAGGATGTAGCGGATGCCGGTGGGCTTTTGCACCAGCCGCTTTTCACCGCCGGGGAAGTCGGTCTCGAATTGCGGCTTATCGTACAGCAGTCCCAGCTCTTCCATGTTGTAGATCATGATATCGGCATAGTCGCCGACGCGCAGGGTGCCACGACCCTTCATGTCGGAGAACGCCGCCGGCAGGGCGCTCATTTTCTGGTGCGCCTGCTCCAGCGTCATCAGCTCGTTGTCCCGGATCCAGTGACCCAGGAAGTACACGGGCCACACGCTGTTGACCAGGAACCTGGTGTGCGCGCCGCCGTCGGATACCGAGATATGGACGTAGGGATTGACCAACCGCTCGGCGCGGGCGTCGTCCCCTTGTCCGCCGGCCGGGTGGGCGAACTCCGTTTCCAGATCCTCGTCCAGCGCGATGTCCAGGAACACGTCCAGCGGGTGCTTGCCCTCCGCCTCGGCGATGTCGGCGATGGACAGACCCTCGTACTTGAGGTTCCGCTCCAGGGCCACCTCCACCACCTGCACCTGGGTCCAGTCGGTGCGGGCGTGAGGCCGTTCGATCACGTCCCGCTTCATGCCGTCGCGGATGCCGTCCTCGGAAAGCTTGGCGATCCGTTCCTCCTTGGAGCCCACCAGCGGCTGGACCCAGTTGGGCATGTAGTCGAACAGGTTGTATTCGGAGAGCTTGAACTCCGCGATGGTCGGCACGGAACCCTGCTGGGCCAACACGGGCAGGCCCTCTTTCCTGACCTCTTCAAGCCAGTCGTAGCCCTCCTCGTCGCCCAGAGCCACGTGCAGCGGGCGTCCGCTCATGCGGACCATCCTTTCCAGCATTTCTCGCTGCCCCGGCCGGTCGTCTGAGATGCCGATGGTCCAGCCCAGGTGGCCGACGCCGAACTCGCTCAGGACTTCGGACAGGGCGTAGAACTCCTCCGGCGACGCCACGTGGCTGGGCAGCCAGCTGCCATCCTCGGGACGGTCCTCCAGGTTCTTATCGGCGGACAGTCCGAACGCCCCCGCTTTCATGGAGTCGTACAGAATCTGCTTCATCTGGTTCAGCTCGGCCTCGGTCACCGAGGTGCGCTCGCGGGCGGGGATCATGCCCAGAACGTAGCCACGCAGCGGCGAGAAGGGCACCAACGCGCCGACGTTGACGCCCAGGCCCTGCCGATCCAGGCTGTCCATGTATTCGGGGAAGGTCTCCCAGTCCCAGCGCATCCCCAACCGCATGGACTCCAGCGGTATCGCTTCGATGCGGTTCATCATCCGCATGTTCAGGTCCCGGTCCTCCGGCCGGGTCGGGGCAAACCCGAAACCGCATTGCCCCACCGTCAAGGACGTAACGCCGAACCAACCCGACAGGGAGGCGTAGGGGTCCCAGTTCAGTTGGGCGTCGTAGTGGGTGTGCAGGTCCACGGCGCCGGGCGCGACAATGCAGTCGCTGGCGTCCAGCACCTTGGCGCCGGCGGGGTTGATGCGCCCGCTGACCATGGCCACCCGCCCGTCCTTGATGCCAATATCGGCGCGGATGCGGGGCAGTCCGGTGCCGTCGATTACGGTTCCACCGCGAATTACCAAATCAAATTCCGGCATATCATCACCTCCAGCGGCGGTTTGCGGCATTTCTCGATGCTCTTGGCGACAGCAAGAGCATACTGATGCAGCAGAGTTTAGGTGTACCGGATTGGTATGTCAATTAATCAACGAAATCCGTAAATCCTGAGTGAATCACCTTACCCTTACCAGTTTTTGCACCCGCTGGGTTGACGTGTCCGCGCCGTAGATGTTGCCCTGGGAGTCGGTGTACACCTGGTGGGCGTACTCAAAGGTCCTGCCCCGCGCCAAAAGCTCGCCGTCCAGGGTGAGTATGCTGAGCCGTGGCACCTGGTCAGTCACGTAAACTGTCTGGTCAGCGTCTATGTGTATCCCCATGGGACACTTGAAATCCGTCCATTGATCCAAGAAGTCGCCGTCGCTGGTGAACACTTGCACCCGGTTGTTTTCCCGGTCGGCCACATAGACCCTGCCGTCGGCCGACACCCGTATGCTGTGGGGTACGATGAACTCCCCCGGCCCCCGGCCCGGCCGGCCGAACGATGCGATATGCGTACCGTCGGCAGCGAACCGGTGGACACTGGAGTTGCCGTAGCCGTCGGCGACGAACAGCTCGCCCGAGGGCGCGACGCACACGTCCGCCGGGTGGTTGAACGGAGCCTGCAACGATGCCCGGTCCCGCGTGCCCATCGACCCCAGTAATGCGCCGGTGGACGAGTATTTTAAAATCTGGTGCGCGTCACGGTCCACCAGGTACACGGAATCGTCGGGACCAACATGGATGTGGTGAGCATCCGCCGGCACGCCGTTCCGTCGCTCCCATGCCGCCACCGGGTTGCCGTCCCGGTCGAACACCAGCACCGGCGGCCCCTGCCGCTGGAACACGTACACCCGGTCCTGCCCGTCCACGGCAACGCCGCTGATGCCGCGGAAAACCTGTCCCACTGGCAGCCGCGCCCATTCGGGTTGATACTCGTACACATAGTCGCCCATGCCGACGGTTATCGCCATATCTTCGTACCCTTCGCGCCTCTGCGTCTTCGCGTCTTTGCGTTTAGAATCCATCGCCGGCAGACCGGCGTTGACCTACCCTTGGGACGGCGCCTGCAACATCGGCCAAAGCGTGGCGGCGCTCCCGCCCATAATCCAGTCAACGTCTTCGCTGGACAGCCAGGGCAGCGCCGTCTGTCCCAGCCGCACCTGCCCGATGTAACCGCCCTCGCGGGACGAGGGGAAGTTGGAACCCCACATCACGCGGCGGGGCGTGAACGCCTCGATGACGCTCCGGAACAAGTCCTTCTCGGCGTCGCTCAACCCGGCATAGGGACCGAGGCTGGTGCTGGATATGCGCAGGTAGGCGTTGGGCAAAGCGGCCAGTTCTTCCAACACGACGGTCATCGCCGCCTTGTCCTCCGCGCCGCTCCAGCCGGCGAAATGGTCAGGAGCGAAGAGCACGTTGGGATGACGGGCGCCAATGGCGCGCATCCGATTGACCTTGTCGGGTTGGCCGCCGCCGCCGATGGAAATGGGGACGCCAAGGGCTTCGGCACGCTGCCACAGGGCGTCGCAGCGCGGGTCGTCGGGTTCGGCCTGGCTCTGGAGGCGCACACCCTTCATTGCGCGCTCGTTCACCCAATAGGAAAGCAGATCCGCGGCGTCGGAGGCGGCCGGGTCCAGGATGCCGACCGACACGATGCGCGGCGCATAACGCAAGGCGCTGTCGCACTGGTAGGAGTTGTCCAGGCCGTAGGTGCCGTTGGGCTGCACCAGGGTGGCGCACTCCACGCCGGCGTTATCCATTTCCTGTATCAAGTCCTCAACGTCATTGCTGACTTGTGTGGACCATCCCGTGGCATCGGGATGGAGGGGATGTAGGTTTTTGTCGCTGCTGACCACGTGGGTGTGAGTATCGATGATCATGAGCGCAACTCCTGTATCGTTTGACCGCGGCGGGCAACGACAGTCTAGCACACCTGAACGGCCCCACATCCTTTACAATCGTGTCGCCATAACCCTGAAAACATCCTCTGGACAAGCAAAACGGTTTGAAAAAAGTAATCGTTAGATTCGAGGCGCCCATCCGACAACAAGACCGTCATACCGGCGAAAGCCGGTATCCAGGAAGTTATTTCCCTATAGGAGTTACGCACTTGAAATTATAACCATTGGTGCTAGTAAGTGTCAGAGGATGAAGTGAGCGATGGAGCGATGGATGCGTCCCTGGGCGTCCGGTTCCAACCCATTCCATTGGGTCAGTATATCGAATGCGGCGATGGCGTAAGCCAAGTGGGCCTCAAAGCCATTCCACGCCCGATGGCGCATTTCTTTACTGCCCCACACCACTGACATCATGGCGAAAGTGGTCTCCACCGCCATGCGCACGTTCCACTGTCCCCGACGACAGATCTTGACGTTGGCCGGGTCGCCTTTGGCGCGGTGAAAGCCGGTGTCGGCCAGCACAATCATCTGTCCGTCGTATTGAGCGAGCAAGGGCAGGAAGGTCTGGTCGTGGACATTGGCTCCGGCGCAGTCCCAATCGGTAATCAGGCCCCACTGGTTCTGTACGATGCAGAGTTTACCTCCCACGATCCAGCGATGGTTGGACTTGCCTTTCTTGCCGATTTGGTTAGCCCGTCGCCCTTCGCGTATGGGATGACGCAATTCTACTCCGTAGCTGTCGGCCACCCCCAGGACGGTGGGCCCGGCCAGGAAGTAGCCGGTCCAGTCCCGTTGCGCCCGCAACCGGCGGTTCAGACGGGTGCGGCTGGGCAGTTGGGGAAAGAGGTGGCCATAGTTGTCTTTGAGCCAATGGTAGAAGGCCCGTTGCGTAACCTGCTTCATGGCTTGCAGCACGCCGATGGTAATCAGTTCGCTGAGGGAGAGGATGGCCTGACTGTGCTGGGGAACGTCGGGCAGCGCGTCATCTATCTGGCAGTACAGTTCAGTGATAAAATCGGCGATGTTCACGAGGTTCCTCCGCTGTAGTGTAAGCAACTCACAGCATAGTGGAACTTCGTGGCATTTTCAAAATCAACTCAAACTAGCACCAATGGTTTATAAACCCGTCATTCCTGCGAAAGCAGGAATCCAGAAGCTTCACGGTGAACGAATCTGGAACAGTGTTAACGATTTCGATTACTGGATTCCCGCTTTCGCGGGAATGACGAGTATAAGTAATTCAACTGCGTAAGTCCTATCCGTATTCACGTTTGCCCATGCGAAGGTTTTCTGGATTCCTGCTTTCGCAGGAATGACGTGTTCCTGACAAGGAAACCCACCGACTCTGAACAGTTACTGAAAATGTGAGGACGAACATGGCTGACATATACACCCTGGGCGCCGGAACGCCTACCCCCACGCCCACCCGCTTCGGAAGTTCCCACGTGCTCAAACTCGGCGACCAACTCCTGATGTTCGATTGCGGGCCGGCCGCCACGCACAAGCTAGTGAAGGTCGGGCTATTTCCCACCCAGGTCGATTATCTCTTTTTCACTCACCATCACTTCGACCATGACATCGACTATCCCTGCTTCCTCCTCTGCCGGTGGGACCAGAGCATCGGCAAGGAGAACCAACTCCAGGTTTTCGGCCCCGACCTGACGGAGAAGATTACCGAGGGCATCCTGGGTGAAAACGGGCTGTTCGCCCACGACTGGAAGGCGCGGGTGAATCACCCTCTCAGCCAGCAGGTTTTCGTCAACCGCGGCGGCACTCTGCCCCGGCCGGCCCCGTCGGTTAGTGCGCGGGATGTCGGCCCTGGCAAGGTGTTCAGCGGCCCGGATTGGGAAGTAACTGCCGCGCCCGCCGAGCACGTGCAGCCTTATCTCGACTCACTGGCCTACCGGGTGGATTCCGCCGATGGCGATATCGTATTCACCGGCGACACCCAACCCTGCGACTCGGTGATCGAGCTGGCTCGCGGGGCCGACATGATGCTCTGCATGTGCTGGGACGATCAGGCGGTGATGGACGCCAACGGCGAGTACACCGGACAGTGCGGCACTACCGGGGCGGCCCGCATGGCCCAGGCCGCCGGGGTGAAGAAACTGGTGCTGGTCCACATCGGCCCGCATCTCTCCGCTCACGGCCCCATGGAGCAGGGTATCGGCGACATCAGCCGGATCTACGATGGTGAAATAGTATTCTCAGAAGAGCTGATGCGCATTGACTTGTGACAGAAACGAAGACGTGCGCCGATGCCGGGTCCGGCCAAAGGGTTATACTAATGCTGCGCATTGCCCCTGGGGAGGGCGAAATTTGCCTACGCCGCTCAGGGAAACCGCAGGAGGAACACACGTATGCACTGTGGAGTGATGGTCACCGGCTATAACCAGGGTGACTGGGAACGCCTGTTGAAGGAAGAATATGACCGTCCGCCGGCCGTAACCGACGCCGAAAACATGGATAACACCCTGTATATGGGGGAACTGGTCGAGCCGCTGGGGTTTGACTCGATCTGGGCAACCGAACACTACGGCTCCGCCTACTCGATGCAGCCCAACCCGCTGCAATACCTGGCCTACTGGGCCGGCCGCACCAGCCGGGTAGATGTGGGTACGGCGGTGGTCGTCGCCCCCTGGTGGAACCCGGTCCGCCTGGCTTCCGAGCTCTCCATGCTCGACATCCTCCTGAGAGGCCGGCGCCTTCATCTCGGCATCGGTCGCGGCATCGCGCCCCACGAGTATGCTTCGCTGGGCTACCCTATCGGCGAATCGCACAAGTATTTCTACGATGTGATCAACGCCATCAGGGCCGCCGACGGCACGGAACGCTTCGAGTTCCAGGGCAACGTGTACGACATCCCGCCGACCACCATCCGGCCCCAGGCCCGTCACAAGGGCGAATTGACACGCGACATCAAGGTCGCCTTCACCACCGAAGCCTCGGCGAGAATGGCTGCCGAAAACGGGCTTGGCCAGATGTTCGTCGCCGGCGACGACGTGGACGAGATGACCGACAAGGTGCGACGGTTCAACCGGATCCGCAAAGAACTGGGCCTCCCGCCGGACCAGCCCACCACTTTGTTGTGGATGTATTGCGCCGAGACCGAAGACGAAGCCGAAGAGGGGTGGACCTACTTCCACAACCAGCTCATGGCGGCCCAGCATCACTACTTCGAGTGGAACAATCCGGGCTATGAGGGTATCAGCGGCTACGAGGAATACTTGATCCGCCAGCAGGCCGACGTGGGCACCGCCGATGCCAGCTATTCCGCACGCCGCGCCACCCAACCCATCGGCACGCCGGACCAGATCATCGAAAAAATCAGGACCTTGCAGTGGACCATCAGCCTGGAAAAGTTGGTGATCCATATGTTTTACGGCGGGATGCCCCGGGACAAGGCCGAGAAAAGCCTCCGACTGTTCGCCGAAAAAGTCCTTCCGGCGGTACAGGCCATGCCCACGCCAATCAATCCCGCGTCCCTGGAGTAGGAGTCCTCATCATGGCAGACAAAATTCGCTTGGGGTTCGTAGGGGCCAACGTCAACTCTACATGGTCGGGACAGTCTCACTTTCCGGCGCTGTTGGCCAGCCCTGACGTCGAGATGACCGCCGTTTGCACCACCCGGCCCGAGAGCGCAGAAGAGGCGAGGGAGGCTTTCGGCGCCAAGCTCGCCTTCCACGATTTCAACGAAATGGCGTCGTCGCCCGAGATTGACGCCGTAGCCGTGGTGGTGCGGGTGCCGTCCCACTATGAGCCGACCAAAGCCGCCATCGAAGCCGGCAAGCACGTCCTCACCGAGTGGCCGTTGGGCCGCAACACCGCCGAAGCCGAAGAACTGGCGGCCCTGGCGCGAGCCAAAGGCGTGCAGACGGCGGTAGGTCTGCAATCCCGCGTCAGCCCCGCGCTGCTGTACGTCAGGGATCTGATCGACACCGGCTACGTGGGCGAGATGCTGTCCTGCACGGTCAATACTTTCCGCGACGGGCCGCTGAACCGCACTTCCGGCGGCACCTGGCAGCGCGACCCGGGCATGGGCGCCAACACCCTGACCATCGCCACCGGCCACGTCATCGACGCCCTGCGCTTCGTGGCCGGCGACTTCCAACGGGTGGCGTGCATGGTATCGACCCAGGTGCCGCAATGGTACGAGACTGATACACAGCGTTACGTGGATACCACCTCTCCGGACAACGTGCGGGTATCCGGACAGTTGCAACGCGGCGCGGCGGCGGCGGTACACGTTGGGGCCGTACCCTGGGCCGGCACCGGCTATCGCATGGAGATTTTCGGGCGGGAAGGCACCCTGGTCGTCACTGGTAGCGTCTCATCCCAGCGGGGCGAGATGCTGCGCGTCCAAGGCGCCCAGGGCAGCCACCAGTTGGAGGACCTAACCATCCCCGACCGTTTCGTGTACGTCCCCGATGACTTCCCTCGCGGCGACCCGTTCAACGTCGGGCAGTTGTACGCCCTGTTCGCAGAGGCGATCAGGTCGGGGCAGAACCTCGCCCCGACCTTCGATACCGCCGTTGGCCTGCATCGTTTCCTCGACACTGTCAAGCAGGCGTCCGATACGGGCCAAGAACTTACGGTGGACTGACGCGCCGGGATTAGTAACCGATGGCGTAGGCCTCGCAACGCGGGTCTGCGCCGCCCTGCAGCACCCCGGTCTCCGGGTTGCGTGTGATGACGCAGTACAGAGCCGAGCCCTCCCACCATTCGGGATACTGCTCGATGGTGTGGCCCTTCCTCCGCAGCGCCTCGGCCACTTCGTCGGAAATGCGGCCCTCCATTCGCAACATTCCCGGATCATACCGGGACGCCCAGTTGGAGCTGGGGAAGTTGTAGCTGTAGAAACGGGGTTCCTCCACGGCCTCTTGCGGATCCCGGCCGAACTCCAGGACGTTCAGCAGCAGTTGCAGAGTGCCCTGTGGGATATGGTCGCCGCCGTGCGCGCCCAGGGCCATCACCGACTCGCCTTCACACAGTACCAGGGCCGGCGCGGGGGTGAGCCGGGGCCGCTTGCCGCCGGCCACCGCCGCCGGATGGCCTTCGGTCAGCTTGGACTGGGTTCCGCGCAGGGAGAACGTCAAGCCGGTCCCCGGAATGATTGGCCCGCCGTTCTTGGTGCCTTCGCTGGGAGTGCAGGAGAAGATGTTGCCATCCCGGTCGATCACCGCGAAGTAAGAAGTTCCACCGCCGCTTACCCCGGCTGTTGCGGCCGGAGTTGCCGCCTCTCTGGGAGACTGGGGCGCACCGTTAATCGTCGCCTTCCCCTTGCGGGGGTCTCCCGCCGGCGGAGTGCCCGGCCAGGCTAGGTCGGGGTCGATCAGGGAGCGACGCTTGGCCAGATACTCCTCTGCCAGCATTTCGTTTATCGGCACGTCCACGAAATCCGGGTCACCCACGTACTGCTCTCGGTCGGCAAAGGCCAGGTTCAGGGCCTGGCTCACCGTATGGATGTACTCCGGGGAATTGTGGCCCATGGCCGCCAGGTCGTAGCCCTCCAAAATCTTGAGGGCCTGGGGGAAAGTCGGCCCCTGGCCCCACGGACCGGTGCTGTACACGTCGTATCCCTTGTAGTTCACCGTGACGGGCGGAGTCACCTGGACGTGATAACGGGCAAGGTCGTCCTCGGTGAGCAGACCCCCCATCTCCTGATTGAACGCCACAATCTTCTGCGCCAGTTCGCCGGTGTAGATGTAGTCCCTGGCTGCCTTGAGCGCGGTTTCCCGGCCTTTGCCGGCCTTGGAAGCCTCCATATCCGCGATTTTGGACAGGGTGGCGGCAAGGTCCTTCTGGTAGAACATCTCCCCCTGTTTGGGAGCGCGACCGCCGGGCAGATAGATCTCGGCGGTTGACGGGTAGGCGTTGTACTGGTCGAAGGCGGTCTTGAACCGCCCGGCCAGATAGCGGTACATGGGGAAACCGCTGCCGGCCAGCTCGATGGCGGCGGATGCTACCTCGCCGAATGTCATCGTGCCAAACTTGGAGAGAGACGTGATCCACGAATCGGCGGCGGCCGGCGTCAGGGACGACATCACGCCGCCCGGCATCTTGCCACCGTGGTGCTTGTGGAAATATTCAACCGACGCGGCTTTGGGCCACACTCCCAGCCCGTCAACGGTGACGACTTCCTTCCGGTCGGCCAGGTATATTACCGTGGGCGCGACGCCCAGGAAGCTGCAATCATCCACGTGCACGACGTTCAACGCCAGACCAACGGCGACTCCCGCGTCGATGGCGTTGCCGCCTTTTTTCAGAATCTCCAAGCCGGCCATGGCCGCGCTGGGATGGCTGGCGGCAACCATGCCGTTGACACCTTGCATCAACGGACGGTAACTGGTCATCGTGGTCCCTTTGACTGGCATTTTCGGGCCTCCATATTCAGGGTATTGGGTTCTCGGTTCGGGCAGTTTGTTTTTAGCCGGCTTCTTCTCTGGCGGCTTTGGCCATGTCGATGAGGAACTGGGCGTCGGCGACGGTCTTTTCCAGGTAGTCCGGCTGGTCGGTCAGGCGTGGTTGCCGTCGCGCTCGGTAGCCGAGTCGCCCGGCGTAAGCCGTGTAGATGTCGGGGGGTATGGACAGGCGGAAGTCCCGCATTTTGGGGTGGAAGTGGCGCAGCGTGCCCAACAGGTCCGCCATGCTGTGGTTGTAGCTATAGGGAATCTGTCGGGCTTCCAAAAGGGCTTTCAACCCGCACTCCAGGGCAAAGTGGGCCTGCTGGCCTATCGGGAAGTCCGGCTGGTCGTTGCTTGCCAGCGACTGGAAGGCGGACAGGTGCGCCTCTGCTCTTTCGATGAGTATTTCGTAGCTCTCCCAGTCGTAAGAGTATTCGGTGTCCTCGTCTTCGTATTGTGACGAGCCGTACTGGTTCGGATCCCTGGGCATGATTATTCCGTCTTTTACGGCGTGGGTCTCGACGCTGTTGACGTACCGGCGGTTGTGCCGGAACTCTTCGGTGGTTCTCCACACCAGTTCCACGGGCACTTCCCGTCCGTAGGTCTCCCAGGCGACCTTGTTGGCCGCGTGTTTGGCGGCCTTTTGGACGGCATCGTCAGGTTCGGTAGCATGTACCAGCATTACGTCAATGTCCGATTGCAGTTCTTCGTAATCGCCCCGAGCGCGGGAGCCGAAGAGGATGACGAGTTCAGGCTGCTCACGTTGCTGCACTGATTTCGCTATGTGCAGCGCTTTGGGGTCGTGATGTCGCATCTGATTCGTCTCCCGGCGGTGTCGTCAGACTCGCTTGGCGCCGGTCCAGTGGTTGATGGCGATTTTACTGAACTGGTAACGGTGTTTGGGTCAGAATTCTCCGGGCGTAGTATAGTCCCTACACGCGGTCCAATGAAAATCGGAGGTTATGATCATGGTGGTAAAACGCCCCACCGTCGCGGAGTTTTCCAGAATCGCCGAGACCTACAACCTGAACCCCTCGCCGGCCGACGTGGAGTCCTTCGTTGAGCTGAGCCAACCCATACTGGACTCCTACGCCCGGCTGGACCAACTTACTGCGCCCAGCCTGCCGGTCAAACACGCCCGGTCGCCGGGGGCGCGACCTCAGCCGGAGGACAATCCGTTAGGCGCCTGGTACTGGCGCACCGAAATTACCGGACCGCCGGGCGGCATCCTCTCCGGCAAGACCGTCGCTATCAAGGACAACGTCTGCGTGGCCGGCGTTCCCATGATGAACGGCACCAGCGTCCTGGAAGGCTACGTTCCCGACGTGGACGCCACCATCGTCACCCGGATCCTGGACGCCGGCGGCTCCATCCGGGGCAAGGCAGTCTGCGAAAGCCTGTGCTTCTCCGGGGGCAGCCACACTTCCGACACCGGGCCGGTGCACAACCCCCACAACCCAGCGCGCACCGCCGGCGGCTCCTCCAGCGGCAGCGCGGCGCTGGTCGCGGCCGGCGAGGTTGACCTGGCCATCGGCGGCGACCAGGGCGGATCCATCAGGATACCCGCCAGCTGGTGCGGCATCTACGGACTCAAGCCGACCTACGGGTTGGTGCCCTATACCGGAGTCTTCCCCATAGAACTGACCCTGGACCACACGGGGCCGATGGCTCGGACGGCCGCCGACGTAGCGCTGATGCTGGAAGCCATTGCCGGCCCCGACGGGCTGGACCCCCGGCAGAAGGCCGGCCTTGCGGGGCAATCTTATTCCCAGGCATTGACCGGAGACGTGCCGGGTCTGCGCCTCGGCATCGTGCGGGAGGGCTTTGGTCTGCCGGAGTCTGAAGCGGACGTGGACGAGGCCGTGGAGAACGCAGCCCGCTCCTTCGAGAGCATGGGCGCCCAGGTGGGAACGGTCTCGATCCCGTGGCACACGGACGGCAACCACGTCTGGCGGGCCATCGCGGTGGAGGGCGCCACGATGCTGATGGTAGCCGGCAACAGCATGGGCACCAACTGGAAGGGCCACTACACCACCGGATTGCAGAACGTGTATGCCCACGGCTGGCAGAGCCGCGCCGACGACCTCTCGGAGACCACCAAACTGGTCGTCCTGATGGGACAGTACATGCAGGATCGTTATCACGGCTACTACTATGCCAAGGCCCAGAACCTGGCCCGGACGCTGACCGCTGCCTACGACCAGGCGCTCAGCGAGTTTGACCTGCTGGTGATGCCCACCCTGCCCATGAAGGCCACGGTGATCCCGCCCGCCGATTGCAGCCGCCAGGAGTACACCGACCGGGCGCTGGAAATGATCCACAACACCTGCCCCTTTGACGTAACCGGCCACCCGGCCATCTCGGTGCCCTGTGGAACATCCGACCGCCTGCCCATCGGCATGATGCTGGTGGGACGCACCGGGGATGACGCAACGGTGCTCCGCGCCGCCGACGCTTACGGACGAAACAATTAGCGCGGGAGGTTCCATGCCAGCTCCCAGAGTGATTTACCAACCCAAACCCGGCAGTCCTATCGACGTGGACCGGGAATTTTACGGACGCCTGGGCCAGGATACCGAGGGCCGCAGCCTGGTCGAACAGTTTGTGGTGCCGATGCGCTCCGGCAAGGCGTGGCCGGTTCTGGCCGGCCAGATCTGCCGCATCGTCGTGGTGGAAGGAGCGCAGGTTGCCGACTTCAACGCGTGGAACCTGAACAACCCCCGCGAACGGTTCTGGGCAGCCCGCACTAAACAGTTGCACCGGGCCCACGTCAGCACCTTCGACCGTTTGTGGTCCTGTCTCCCCTACCTGCGGCCCATGCTCACCATCATCGGCGACACGGTGGACTATCCCCTGGACGAGGACGGCGCCGGATGTCATGACCTGCTGGGCACCCGCTGCGATCCTTACGTCCACAAGTTGCTCAACGGTGAGGACTTTGACTACTGTTGCCACTCGAACCTGGTGCGGGCCGTCGCTCCGTACCATCTCAACGAGAGCGATGTCCACGACGTGCTGAACGTATTCCAGGTGACCGGACTTACGCAGGACGACCGCTACTTCGTGAAACCATCCCCGGCCAGGCATGGGGACTTCTTCGAATTCTTCGCCGAGATAGACCTGCTTTGCGCCATTTCCACTTGCCCCCACGGCGACCTGTCCGTCCAGGTCTGGGGAGAGGACGCCAGCGATCCCATCGACACCTGCCACCCGCTGGGCGTCGAGATCTATCAACCTCGCCCGGAGCTGCTGGAGGGTTGGCAGCCGCCCGCAACCGTGGATTACCGTGGCATCCACGGGCTTGACCGGCCATGAGATTCCAGTTTCATTGGCGCCCACTTTTGTCATTGCGAGCGCAGCGTGGCAATCTCGTTGCTGGAAGTGTCGTCGCTCGGGAAATGACAAAACCGGAAGATGTTTGGGAAGTAGCCGGAGGAAATCATGATAGTAGTAACCGGAGCGGCCGGCAGGTTAGGACGCCGGGTGGTGCAACTGCTGGCAGACCAAGGCCGGGAAGTGCTGGCAACGGACCAACTGGACGCCGATGACCTGCCGGCGAAGTTCGTGCGCTGCAACCTCAGAGACGCCCGGGTGGTGGGGGACATCCTCAAAGGCGCAGAAGCGGTGATTCACATGGGCGCAATCCCCGGGCCGCTGCGGGAAGACCCCAGGATGATTTTCGACAACAACGTGTCCTGCGACTTCAACGTCATGATGTCGGCGGCGGAGTTGGGCCTGCGCCGGGTGGTGTTCTCATCCAGCGCTTTCGGCATGGGCTGGGCCCACGACGGCAACGCCTTCGTGCCCCGGTATCTGCCGTTGGACGAGGAACATCCCATGATGCCCTTTGAGCCTTACGGCCTGTCCAAGCAGGTTGGCGAGGACATCGGCCGGATGATCGCCCGCAATTCGGACACCACGGTGGTCAGCCTGCGCTTCACCAACGTCGCGCTGCCGGAAGTCCAGGCGGAGTTTCCCTGGCCGGCCCCGACACCGGAGAACCCCCTGACGCTGGTGATGTGGGCCTACGCCGACGCCCGGGACGTGGCCGAGGCTCACGTTCTGGCCGTGGACGCCGAGATTGGGGAGTACGAGGCCTTCATGCTGGCCCAGCCATCCAGCCGCTTCAAGGAGCCTACCATCGATCTGGTCAAGAACAACTTCGGTGACCGGGTGGAAATACGGGACGGGCTGACCGGCGCCGCCAGCGTCATCAGTACGGCCAAGGCGCAGCGAATGTTAGGTTGGCGACCCCGCCACGATTGGCGATAGGAAAGGAGGACCAGATCCATCATGAAGTTTGCCCTGTTTTTGTTGGGATCCTGGACGGAGCCGGAAGCCAGCGCCCAAAGCCGGATCTTTGGTGAAATGCTGGAACAGATTGAATACGCCGAGGAGTTGGGTTTCGATTCAATCTGGATTGCAGAGCATCACTCCAGCCGCTACGGCATTTGTCCGTCCCTGATGCCGCTGCTGACCCACATCGCCGCCCGCACCAAGAAGATTCGCATCGGGGCCGGCGTCAGCGTCCTGCCCTTCTATAACCCCATTTTCCTGGCTGAAGAAAGCGCCATGCTGGACGTGCTCAGCAACGGCCGGCTGGATTTCGGGGTTGGCCGTGGCTCGGCTGATTACGAGTACGGCAACTTCAACATCGATATGGACACGCGAGACGTTCGCACCCAGGAGGTCTTGGACATCATTCTGGGGCTGTGGACGCAGTCGGATTTCTCCTATCAGGGCGAGTTCTACCAGGTGAAAGACCTGACCATTGCTCCCTGGCCCGTGCAAAAGCCCCATCCGCCGGTGTACATGGCGGTGTCGCGCACGCCGGCCAGCGTGGACGTCGCCGTGTCGCGAGACTTGCCAATTTTGACCAGCTTCTCCACGCCTGAGGCCGATAACCTGGGCCTGTTTTCCCTTTACGCTGAACGCTGCGCCGCCGCCGGCAAGAACCTGCCCGTGGCCGAGATGCCCTACTTCCGGTTCGTGTACCTGGACGAGGACGAACATGCCGCCCGCGAATACCCGCGGCAGTCGCTGACCTGGGTGCGGGACCTGGCCGGCTACCGGCGCACCCTTACCCACGGCGACGAGATCAACGTGGACCTGGACCACTGGCGCCGCATCCGCACCGTCGAGCCGGCTAGCTACGAGTCGGAACTCGAAACCACCGCTTACTTCGGCACGCCGGAGCAATGTGTACGGCGGATCGCCGGGTTACGGGATGAACACGGCATCGGGTACTTCGGCGCCAGCATGTCCTTCGGCAGCATGGAACACGCCAGGGTGTTGCGCTCGATGGAGCTTTTCGCCAGGGAAGTCATGCCCAAGTTCCAGCAGTAGGAGTTCGTAGCCAGTTCCGACGAGTCCAAGGTTTTTCCGCCGGTCACGGTGGTCACGCCACCGTCAAGACGGTTACAATTGCGCTGACGCCGAGCATATACTTCACCGCCCGCGGCGCGGCGGCTGACCCGCGCCAGAGGAGCCATTCCATGCAAGAACGCGACCTGATCGGTTACGGCAAAAACCCGCCGGCGGTGGAGTGGCCCAACGGCGCCAGGATTGCCGTTTCATTCGTCGTCAACTACGAGGAGGGATCCGAGAACTCCATCCTGGACGGCGATCCCCATGGCGAGACGGTCGGCGAGTCGCCGTCGCCGGTGGCCAGGGGAGAGCGGGACCTGGCCAACGAGTCTTTCTTCGAGTACGGAAGCAGGGCCGGCGTCTGGCGCATCATGGACCTGCTGGACGAGTACGGCGTTGACTCGACCTTCTTCGCCTGCGCCCTGGCCCTGGAACGCAACCCGGAAGTAGGGCCGGAGATCGTGCGCCGGGGACACGAGGTGATGGGCCACGGCAACCGCTGGGAAGAGTACTACAAAATGGACCGGGAGATGGAACGGCAAGCCATCAGTGACGCAGTCGCCTCCATCGCCCGTTCTTGCGGAGAACGGCCGCTGGGCTGGTACACTCGTTACGGCCCCAGCGTGAACACCCGGGAACTGGTGGTGGAGGAAGGCGGCTTCATCTACGACTGCAACGCCTACAACGATGACCTGCCCTACTACACCCAGGTCCACGGCAACCCGTGGCTGGTAGTGCCCTACTCATTGGAGGTCAACGACTACGGCTTCTGGCGCGGCCAGCTGTCAACCCCGATGGACTTCTTCGAGTCGGCTCGCCATTGTTTCGACACCCTTTACCGGGAGGGAGCAACCCACCCCAAGATGATGTCCGTTGGCCTCCACTGCCGCATCATCGGCAAGCCGGCCCGGGCGGCGGCGTTGCGACGGTTCTTGGAATACGTAAAAAGCAAGCCCGGCGTCTGGCTGCCCCGCCGCATCGACATCGCCCGGTGGTGGTTGGAAAACTATCCGGCCCAGTAGCGGGTCATTCTTCCACGGCTGGGTCGGCCGCCAGATAGTCAGCGTCGGCAAAATCCGCGAAGCGGTCGGGCAGGAATTCGCTCATGTCGGAGACGACTTGGGTTGAGCCACGGCAAACATAATCGGCAATGATACGCCCGGTGATTGGTCCCAGGTGGATCCCCTTGGTGGTGTGGCCGGTGGCCAGGTGGACTCCCTTCCAACCGGGAACCTGGCCGATGACGGGCTTGCTGTCGGGACTAAGGGGGCGGGAACCGGCCAACTGCTGGACCAACTCGGCCCGCTCCAGGTCGGGAAAGACGTCGATGGCCCGCTGGAGCAGTTCCAACCGGGCGCTTGCGGTAGGCTGTCGGTCAAATTCCTCGCCCAGGAATAGCTCCTTCTCGTCATAGTCCCGGCCGCCGGTGCTGCCCACGCTGGTGAGACCGTCCCTCCGGCTGATCATGTGGCCTCGCTTGGGAGAGCTGATGAGTACCGGGAGGGGTTCGCCGGGATAGTTGAGCAAAAGGCGTTCTCCCTTCATGGGCCGGACGGGAACCGGGAAGTCCAACCACGACGAGAAGGCCCGGCTCCAGGTGCCGGCAGCCACCACTACCGCGTCGCAGTGGATGTCTGCCGCGGCAGTCTTGACGCCGTGAACCGTGGGGCCGTCGGTGACCAGGCCGGTTACTTCCCGGTATAGGATGCTGCCGCCCTTCAGTTCCGCGCCCCGAGCCAGGGCCAGGTTGAAGCGGTAGCTATCCAGTTGGGCGGACTCGTCCTCGTACATCGCGCCAATGATGTTCGGCGAAAGCCTGGGTTCGATAGCGCGTACTTCCTCCGCGCCAATCCAGTGCATCTCGACGTGGGGTTGCTGCCAGACCATCAGGCTTTTGATCAGATCGACCTCTTCGTCATCCAGCGCCAACCGGAGCGAAGGTCGCCGTTGGTAGAGTAGGTCCATACCGGTGGCGGTTTCCAGTTCGGGAACGAGTTGTACAAACTCGGCGTATGACGCCCGGGCAATGTGGAATGACGCGCCGGCGGTGAACTCAGCGCCCAGCAGGCTCAGTGAGCCGGTGGCGTGCGCCGATGCTCCGCTGCCGATGGCCTCCCGCTCCAGCAGAGTCACGTTGACGCCTTCCCGGGCCAGGTAATAGGCGACCGAGCAGCCCACCACGCCGGCGCCAATCACAACCACGTCCGCAGTTTCAGCCAAATGCTTGCCCTCCTATCCACTCCAATACCGTCATTCCGGCTAAAGCCGGAATGACGGTATTTTTTGACGACACGCCCTAGACTGTCGCGACCGCCGGCACATGGCTTTTCAGGAAGCGCCGGGCGTGGGCCACCGCTTCGTCGATATGCTCCGGCGTGTCCTTCCAGGGATAGATGGTTACCTCGGAGTTCGGGGCCAGGTTCGCAACCTCCATCGCCCGTTCGTACGGGTGCGCCGGCACGTCGTCGGGCGCGATCAGCAGCGGCACCTCCAGCCCACTCACGAACTCCCGTGAAACGGTGAACACGAAATCCGCCCGATTGGTGTACATGTTGGTCAAGAAGTCGTGGACCATGTCCATGGTGAATTCGGGACGTTTCTCGCACAGGGGCGGTCCCCATCCGGCGATGTTGTTCTGGTAGAAAATGTCCGGCAGCTCCGGACGGAACCCGCTGGGCTGCATCAAAGCCGCTGCCACGACACGACCCGGGGCGGCCCGGCTGAGCAGATTCAGGATCATCGGGCCGGCGATGCAGAAACCGATCACCCCGAACTTGTCGATGCCGAGATAATCCATCAGACCCAGGTGGTCGTCGGTGAAAGCATCCCAAGGCCGGTCAATCTCCAGCGGGCCGGTGGATTGGCCCGGCGGCGCATTGCGCAGGTCGGCGGCGATGCAGCGAAAGTCGCCCTGGAAGGTTTCCAGGGGATTGAAAGGATGTGAGGTCCTCAAGCCCTCGATAGTGGAATTGAGTCCGCCGCCCGGAATGATCAGCAGTGGGAATCCTGAGCCGACCTCTTCGTAATAAATGCGTGTGGAGCCCCTTTCGTAGAACGGCATGGCGATTTTCCTCCATCAACAAATTAACAGTACCTGTTCAGGGTTGAGGGTAGCATACCGTCTCCCACGCGTCATGCCCGCGAAAGCGGGAAACCTACATAACATCGCAAGAACCGACGATAGCGCGTGCAGTACCCAATGATTAGAATACCAATCATTCGAGGCCAACATTGACCGGAAGCAGCGCAGTGAGGTGAACAATGATACAGCGAATGATGGGCGCGGCGATGTTCAATGCCGATACTTACGAAGAGATAGAAGCCGACCCGGGGGCGATTGGGCAGGCCATAGGCGTGGTGATCCTGGTCACCCTGTGCGGCATGGTGGGTGGACTCGTTGGCGCACTGTTGAGCGGAGCCGGCCTGTTGGCAATCATATTGGGGCTGGTCGCCGGCTTGGTGTTTGGCATCCTGCGTTGGGCACTATGGGTTTCCGTGATCAGCCTAGTGGGTGGCATGATGCTGCGCACCAGCAACACCCAGACCAGTTGGGCCGAAATAGGCCGTGTGGTCGGGTTCGCGTATACGCCCGGCGTCCTGTCCATATTCAGTTTCGTCCCGTTCATCGGCAATCTGTTTCCAATCGTGGCCTTCGTCTGGACCGCGGCAGCGGTGACGTTGGCGGTGCGGCAGGCTCTGGATTTCGAATCCACAGGTCGGGCCATTGCGGTAGTTCTAATCTCCGCAGTGATTGGTATCATCCCTTGGCTGATTGTCAAAGGAATTGAGTTGATATTATTGGGCGGCGGTGAGGAATCAACCAGCAGCTTGATCTCGTTGGTTGGTCTGATCTAACCATCGGAACCACACGGTAGGGAAACGCTATGCGAGACAAGTGGGCAATTCGAGAAGAGGTGTGGACTGCGCTGGAAACGGCGCGAGTGGTGCGAGGCAAGTCGGTACACGACAAGATCCCCCATTTTCTTGGCTGCGAGGACGCGGCGGCGTTGGCGGCAGAACTCCCCGAGTGGCAAGCGGCCCGCGCCATCAAGAGCAACCCGGACCAGGCCCAACGCCCCCTGCGTCGGTTTGCGTTGGAGCAGGGCAAGCTGCTCTACATGGCAGTGCCCCGCCTTAAAGACGAGCGGGTGTTCATCGAGCTGGACCCATCCCGTCCCGAGGTGGAGCCGGCCAAGGCGTCCACAATTTCGGGGGCGTTAAAGGTGGGGCGTCCCGTGTATGTGGCGGAGATGCAACCCATCGATCTGGTGATTTCCGGCTCGGTGGCGGTGAACCGGAAGGGCATCCGCATCGGCAAAGGTGGCGGGTTCGCCGATTTGGAATACGGTCTGGCGGTGGCGGCGGGTGTGGTGCAGCCGGGTACTTCGGTGGTCAGCACGGTGCATCCGATGCAGGTGCTGGACGAGGACCTGCCCTGGACCCAGCACGACGCGCCGCTGGACATCGTAGTCACCACCGAGGACGTGATACGCTGTGACGGCGGAGAGGAAATACCGCGACCCCAGGGCATTTATTGGGAAGATCTGGACGAGCGGAAGATTCGCTCTATACCGCTGCTGGTGAAGTTGCGCCAAGAAGGCGACAGTCCGGGATGAGGGCGACGAGATTGGCACAATATTGCCGAGGGATAACGATTCCTGTTGAGTTAACTGTATAATCCGGGCAAAACGAGCGGCCAAGCCCGCAAAAAGGGAGGAACTGAAAAATGACGCAACAGGCGATGCACGCGCAGATGGGCGGCGAAACCGGCGGAGCGGAGGAACTGGTCGCGGCGGGAGTGGTAACCTTCGGTTTGGAATACCGGACCAACGTTGGCGCGATGGACGATGAGGGCATCTGCATCCACGTGTACGGCAACGACATCGAGGACGAAGACAAGGAACTACTGCGGTTCGACTGCTTCCGCATTGGCCCCCACTACCACTACCGGAACAAGGCCGTTTCCAAGAACGAGCGGCTGGAACTGGACTTCACCGCCGAGGGCGACCCGCTGGCCTGGACACTGGATAAAATCCAGAACCGGCTGCCGATAATGCTGCTCCGGTGCGAGGCGGAGTCCACCGCTCGCGCAGTTGACCAGCGCGACGTTGAGGCGGCCCTGCCCCACATCGTAGCGTGGGCCGAGACCAAGACCCACAACCGGGGTTAGCCTATCCGCAACGCAGCAAGCAGATTCTCAACATCCGGCGGGTTCGGCCCTTCAGCTGCCGAACCCGTTTTACTTTTGTTCAGGAAGCGTTGCCTGATCCGTTGCCGTTGCGGCGTTCCAGCGCTTCGAGCAGCCGGGTGTTCAGCTCCAAGTTGCGAGCCAACAGATCGGCGATTAGTCGCTGACTCTGCTCTCGCTCAACCCGAGCATCCTCCAGGAGACGTTCCAACCGGGCATCGGCTGCGGCACGCTCTTGCTGCATTTCCTCCCGCCACCGCCTTTGATTTTCTTCGTTTTGCCGCATTTGTTGTATGGTGAAAAACATGTCGAACACCCCCACGAAGGTGGCCGCCGCCAGCGTCGCCGCCGTATTGACCACCGCCGCCGAGAACGTTAGCGGAACACTCACGCCCCACGCTATGTACAGTCCCAACGTCGCACCCAGTATGCTGATGGCTGCGGTTAGGGCGAGGGACAAGTAGATAATGACCGCCCTGGTCAATCTTATCATTCCAATTATACCCCCGAGACAGCCGCGATTGGGTCGTCGTTTTACAACAGTCCCGCCCAACCGAAAACCCAGCCCAGGACGCCGGCGCCGACAATCACCAGCGGCGCCGGGACTCGGAAAAACATCACCGACCCGAAGGCCAGCAGGGCAATCACCGCCCCGGCGGCGCTGGGGTTGGCCCGCTCCCACAGCAGGAACACCACGCCCACCACCAGGCCAATGGCGGTGGCATTGACTCCCGTCAGGGCTATCCTTACCCAGGGATAGCGCCGTACCTTCTCCCAGAAGGGCAGCACCCCGAAGATTACCAGCACTCCCGGCAGGAAGAGGCCCACGAAGGCCAGCAACAGCCCGGGAACCCCGCCGGCTACTGCTCCCAGGTAAGCGCTGAAGCTGAACAGCGGGCCGGGCAGGGCCAGCATCAGGGCCAACCCATCCAGGAACTGCTGTTCCGTTACCCAGCCGGGTTCCACCACCTCGGCGCTGAGCATGGGCAATACTACCTGCCCGCCGCCAAAAATCAGTGACCCGGTGCGGTAAAAGGACTCCAGGATTTGCAGCCCTGACCAGTCCAGCGCCAGCCGCGCCAGAATCAGCCCGCCCAGCATTCCGAAAAACAACAGCAGCAGCAGGGCGCCGGCCACCCGGGAAATTCCCAGGTTGTCCAGAGGAATGCTTCCCGACTGGTCAATCGTATCGCGTCTTTGGGATCTCAGGGCCACCGCCGTTACCATCCCTCCCAGGGCCAGGGCAGCCGGAAAAGCCCAGGGTTGACGCACCAGTATGGTTATCACTGCCCCCAGCAGCATCAGGCCCATGGTCAGCCGCGTGTTGACGACTGCCACGCCCAGCCGCCAGGCTGCCACGGTCACTAAGGCTACCGTGGCCGGCTGTACCCCGTCCAGCCACTGTGGGCGTCCTCCCTCGTCCAGGAAGGTCGCTACGCCCAGGCCGGCCAGGGCCATTATCGTCGCCGCCGGATACAGGAAGAGGAGAAAGGCCAGCAAGCCGCCCAGCGGCCCGGCCCGGGCCGTACCCACGGCCACCACCATCTGGGTTGAGGTAGGGCCGGGCAGTCCCTGACCCAAGCCCAGCAGTTCCACGAAGCGCTGTTCGTCCAGCCAGCGGCGCCGGGCCACGAAACGCTCCTGCAGCAGGGCGATGTGGGCCTGGGGTCCGCCAAAGGCTATCCAACCCAGGGGCAGGAAGGCCCAGGCCACCTCGGCCAGCCGGCGGCCTAGCGAGGGAGTCAGATCAGGGTCAGGGCTTGAAGCTGGTTCTTCCATCCGTTTCTAGCCTTCTCCCATCGAGAGGGAGGAGACATTTATGGGGAGCCCACTGCCTCGGCGACGCCAACTTCCTCCATGAGCTCTGTGATTTGCCGCCAGGTCTCGTCCTCAATGAAAATGCCGTTCTCCCGTCGCTGCAACTCGGTGCGGTACTCGATCTCTCCGGGATAATAGACCTCGCTGAAACCGGGCGCCGGCGGTGAGGTTTTGACGAACTCGGCGAACTCGGTCATCTCCTGCTTGAAATCCTCCAACGGGCGGAACTTGGAGACGTCGAACACGGCCAGGAAGCAGCCGTCGTTGTGGCGGGCCTGGGGGTCGATGCCGAAGCCGAGGCCGGTGAGCAGGCCGGAGAACATCTCCACCATGAAGGACAAACCAAAACCCTTGTGCCCCTGGTCGGCGCCCACGGGCAGGATGGCCCCGCCGGCGCCGTAGTCGTTGGGGTCGTTGGTGGGGTTGCCGTCCTTATCAACAATCCAGCCGGTGGGCACCTGCTCACCCCGGTTGCGGGCCAGGCTGATCTTGCCGGCGGCCACGGCGCTGGTCGCCATGTCCAGCAGCACCTGGCCGGGCAGGTTGCTGGGCACGCCGATGCAGATGGGGTTAGTGCCCAGGCGACGGGCACGTCCGCCGAAGGGCGCCACGGCCTTGGGGCCGGCGCCGGAATCGGCGGTGAGGATGGCGATCATTCCCTCCTGGGCGCAAATGGTGGGATAGTCGCCCAGGCGTCCGATATGACTCTGGCGGCGGATGGTGAAGGCGGCGACGCCGGTTTCCTTGGCTTTGTCGATAGCCATACGCGTGGCCTTCTCGGTGACGACGAAACCAAACCCCCAGTGGCCGTCCACCACCGCGGTGGTAGGCGTCTCGCTGAGCACCTCAAATGGCGCGCCGGGTACGATATGCCCACGGTCGATGCGCTCGCAGTATTCGGGGACATGTATCACGCCGTGGGAGTCGTGGCCGACCAGATTGGCCTTCACCTGGTGGGCGGCGACGATCTCGGCCTCTTCGGGAGGCGTGCCCTTGGCCACGTAAATGTGGTAGGCAGCCTTTTCCAGGTATTCAGGGGTGAAGACGGGCATGGGAGGGCCTCCGTGGGGGTTATCGGCATTAATGGATGGACAGGGATGGCAGGGATTGTAGCAGGAAATGGCGCGGGGTTTCCGCAGTCTCCCCGGCTCACAGTTCTTTCTCGAAGTAGTGCCGACTGGCTCCGCCCGCATAGCCTTCGGACAGCCCGAAACGGCGGTATCCCAGCTTGGAGTAAAAGTCCGGAGCCTAGAACGACATCGTATCGACTATTACCGAAGCGCAGCGCAATTCTCTGCCGCGTTCCTCGGCCCAGCCCATCAAGCGGCTTCCCAAGCCCTTCGCCCGGTAATCGGGATCTACCCACAACAACCTTATGTGGAGCTTGCCCCAGTGCGCAGCGGCGTCCAAGCCGGCCACGACCCGGCCCGAATCGACGAAGACGCCGCGCACCCTGGTAACGGAGCGGGCGGACGCAACGCCGGCATTGTGCTCGTCCAGGCCGCGTTCAACCTCAGCAACCTGCACTTCCGTCGGGTGCTCGAAAAACTCTATATCCGGCACTGACCCTCCATAACTGCGAGTGTGATTAGGCGGCGCCAACTATTAGGGCTGCGCAAAACTCCGCCAATGGTGTCATTGTCATTGCGAGGAGCAAGCAAAGCGACGCGGCAGTCTCGTGCCGGTGGCAGGGTTCAACAGTTTCTTTGACCCGCTGCCTGATGAGGAATTAACCGCTTGGGAGGGCGCGTAAACCGTGCGGTTGCTGCCCGCGAACTAACACCCCCACCCGTCATTCCCGCGAAAGCGGGAATCCAGGGGGCAGGGTAGGACGCTACCCTAAACACCTAACGCCGTATGAGAGCCAGCCGCTTCAGTATCTGCCCATCCGCTGGCCGCCCGTAGGCGTCGGCCACCACCGCGTCTAGCACGGGGTTCGCGTTGTCCAGTCACGGAGCCTGCTACGTTGACACCGGATCATATACGATTCGATATTCACCGATATGCGTCTCATAACCTCCAGAGGTTACAGGTGTTCTCAGTGATGGCGACTGATCTTGGAGCGCTTTGTGTAGCCTCGTGAGAGGATCGGATCCCTCAGTAGAATCCCTAACCAAACGCAGCACCTGCGGCCACGTACCCCTGGCTGCACCATTATCCCGGGAGGATTCGCCGGAAAAACGGGAAAAATGCCGACCTATTACGAACAAATGGATTATTTTCGTGTCTTGAACACGGACTGTTCTATCACCAATCTGATGATTAAGGATTTCGGGGGCCTCATGCAGAATTGTGTTAACTGTGGAAACCCATTGGTCCGTTCCTTCAAGGAAATTCGTCATCTTTGTGTTTCGCTTTCTCATCGACGTCCCAAAGGGATCCTGCCATTTCAATTGGAATAAGCCAAGAGTGCCGGTCGTTTCGTCAAAGATGGCAGCATCTATGTCTGTTACAACCCTCCCTTTGTTTCGCAGTTTCAACGGCTCCTTGGCCTTGGCAAACCTCTGGGCGGAGAATAGTTCGTTTAGTTCCTCCCGAAAGTATTCTTCTCGTCTGTCGACGGCCCGGTCCCAATCCCTGCGGTATCGCCTGTAAAGCTCCGCAAGCATGAAGTCAAACGGACTACTCAACGCTCCCGCGATTGAGACGGCAACGGTACTGGAGTTGATACTCAAGAATGGAGCGATATCGACGGCAGGTTCTGAAGCATGGGCCTGTATATTCTCCGGCGTCAACTTCAGTGTATTCAGTACCTGCCGAGCTTCGATTTCCGTAATGTCCAAGGCAGCTGACAAGTAACCAAGAAGTCGAGGCTCGGCCGCCGTTACTGTGAGCAGGTTACGTATATCAAGATGGGGGTGTCTGGTTTGGAGGATGGAAGTGAACGCGATGTGCTTAAGCGCGAAACCGATCACCGCGACTACAGCTTCTCGATACAATCCGAATGGCAAATCCCCGAAAGTCGCGTCTGACGGGAAAGCATCCTGCCCCGGTTCATAATGTCCTCGCGCCCACAGGAGACCTTGATCCTGGAAAAATTGGTCAATGAAGGGATTTGTATCATATTGGATATAATGATTCTCCCAAGGTGATACCAGAGGCGACATCAATTCCAACACGCTCGGTCCTATCGCTGTGTTCTGGTTCCGCACTTGCTGGTCCATCTCTCGGGCGATTTCGCCAAAAATGCTAAATTCGTTGGCTTCGAGAGCTTCAACACCTACTTCTTGGAGACCCACCGTAGCATGAATAGCTTTGGGAGACGGCATGGAAAGTTCCACCAAGCCATATCTGTGAAGGTTCAACATCATTTCACAGATACCCAGTCGACCACAGTTCGCAATGACCGAATCCGCCCATTGCTGATGCTCCTGTTCCGATCTTGCCATGGACGGCCCGGGTGAGATGCTAGACTCGTCCATAAAAAGCGAGACCGCTTTACTCTGGCCATACCTGAAGAGATCCCATCTTTCGCTCTGGATCTCTTCCTCTCTGGCTTCCCCGTCAAGCCTGAGGGCATAGACAAAATAATGGTCAATAGCTCGAACCAATTCCAAAAGTCCCCACCGCTTCTCTGCCCCTCTGGGAAAGCTGGCGAGTATGCGCTTCTCCTCTCTAAGTATGATACCCGATAGGACGTCGTATGGACTTGAATCTACCATTTTATCTTCTCCAAGCCGGCGCTCTCCCGACTACCAACCCCCAATCAACAAACTAATTATATCAAGCTCGTCTGCGCCCCCTGCCCCCGCCGTCTCCGCGGTGCCCGCCGGAACGTCGCCGCCGGTGCCACCCGTGGATACTGCGCCTCCGCCCCGTTCAGCAACTCCGCTACCGTGAGGATTTGCAGGCGCGGATACTGGTGGTCGGGGTAATGCTCCGGCGTGTAGAAGCCGGCCGACGCCGCCTCCTGCAACATCGGGCGCGTCGGTTCGTTCAGCGTGACGAACAGCCCGATTTCCGCCTTTTCCCGCTCCATGTCGCCTTTCAGCGTGGCAATCATCCCTCGGTTGACGTTGCCGCTCTTGACCTGCACTACCACCCGCTTGGCCCGGCCGCTGTTGTCGTCAAAAAAGTTGATAACGCCGTCGATGCCAGCGTCCGCGCCTTTCTTCCTGTCTTTGGCCGGCCGCGCGTCCACCAGGCTGACGCCCCACCACTCAAACTGATAGCGGTCATGTTGCGCCAGGGCCGCCGCGCTGGCCGGGTCCTGCGGAACGCCAACGACTTCGTAGGGACGCAGGTCGTTGCCAAAGGTGTCATGCAGACGATGGCGCATCAGGGACATCGCCAGGTGGGTGATGTCAATGCCAATCCAGCGGCGGTTGAGCCGTTCCGCGGCCACCGTTGCCGTGCCGCAGCCGCAGAACGGGTCCAGCACCACGTCCCCCTCGTTGCTGCTGGCATTGATAATGCGCTCCAGCAAGGCTTCAGGTTTTTGCGTGGGAAAGTTGAGGCGTTCGGCTGACGTGTTGGGAATTCTGGGTATGTCCGTCCATATATTCTGGAGCGGTTTGCCCTCCGCATCGTCAAGATAGACTTTCAGCCCGTCCATTCGAGGCGTGCCGTCGCGTTTCGTGTGTATTCGCCCTTCTGACCACCACTGTTCCAATTGTTCGAGCCTGTATCCCCATCCGCGCGTCGAGCCAGGCATGGTGCCTCGCCACTCAAATTTGCCTGAGTCGCTGTTCGGCCTTGGCGCGGTCAAATCGTCCAAGCGATAACGTCGTCCCGATTCATCGACATGGCGAAACCGTTTCAATTGCTGTTCGCTATATTTATTCTCCCCGTACTTGTGAAAACCTCGGTTCCATACAGGGTTATCGGACTTGGCATAGTAAAGCAGAATGTCGGCCACGTTTCCGTACTTGCCGGCTGTGTTGTGGCTCTCCGTCCGCTGCCAAGTAATTTCGTTCCGAAAGTTCTTTGGTCCAAACACTGCATCCATCAGCAGCTTCAGGTAGTGGCTGGCGGTGGGGTCGCAGTGCAGGTAGATGCTGCCGGTAGGCTTGAGCACGCGATGCAGTTCCGCGATGCGCGGCGCCATCATTGCCAAGTACGCCATCATGTCGCTCTGTCCCAGAAAAGCGTGCATCGCCTGTAACAGGTCGGACAGCTTTCCCGGCCCGTCCGTGACCACGGCCCGGTAGGCGGCCTCCGATTCCAGCCCCCAATGCCAGGTGTCCTCAAACGCGGTGATCTGCGCGTCGGAAAGTTCGCCGCTCTGTTCCTGGAAAAAGGCGTTGTAGTTGACGTTGGAGTTGAACGGCGGGTCCAGGTAGATCAGGTCAACCGACTCGTCGGCCACGTGTTCCCGCAGAATGTCCAGGTTGTCGCCAAAATACAGGCGGTTGGGATTGGCGCTCGACTGGTCGGCGGTCATGGCAGGTCTCCGGCGGAAATGCTGGCCGGCGAAATTGTAGCAGACCCCACCCGGCAAATCGCCGCCCGCAAGTCATACCCTTCGCGCATATCCTCTAATCCTGAAAATCCGCTAATCCGGCAAATCCTGCCTCCGATTAGGAGTGTCCAAAATTCCGCCAATGGTGTCATTGTCATTGCGAGGAGCAAAGCGATGTGGCAATCTCGTGCCGGTGGCGGCGCTCATAGCCCCAACGAGATTGCCACGCTTCGTTCGCAATGACAGTTTTGCACAACCCTAAGCTGTATCACCGATTTGCCGGCCCGCCGCCGCGCCTTTACACTGCCGTCGTTGCTATTGCCATGTGCCATGCGGAGGGAACCCTGATGAAAGCCATCTATATCAACGAGACGGGCGGCACCGACGTGCTGACCTACGGCGACCGGCCGGAGCCGGAAATTGCGCCGGGGGAGATACTGATACGAGTGGGGGGCAGCGCGCTGAACCACCTGGACCTTAACCTGCGGGCCGGCAACTGCCGGCGTTTTCCGCATATCCTGGGGTGCGACCTGGCCGGGGAGGTGGCGCAGATCAGCCCCGACGCCGGCACGGATCTGAAATTGGGTGACCGGGTGCTGGTGGACAACCGGGTCAAATGCGGCGGCATCAACCGGTGCGAGCACTGCGCCTCCGGGCATGACCAATGGTGCAACCGCCAGCAGCGCATCGGCGTTGACCTCGACGGCGGTCATGCCGAATACGTGGTCGCGCCGGCCATCAACGCCTACACCATTCCCGACGAAATGTCCTTCGCTGAGGCGGCGGCCCTGCCCATCGCACTGCACACATCGTGGCACTGCCTGATCACCCAGGCCAAGCTGCAGCCCTGGGACGACGTATTGGTGCAGGCCGCCGGCTCCGGCGTGGGCAGCATGGGCATCCAGATTGCCAAGATGATGGGTTGCCGTGTCATCACCACCGCCGGCAGCGACTGGAAACTGGAAGAGGCCAGGAAGTGGGGCGCCGACGAGGTCATCAACTACCGCGAGGTGGACAGCGTCAGCGAGCGGGTGAAGGAGCTGACCGACGGACAGGGGGTGGACGTGGTGTACGACTGCGTAGGCGCGGACGTGTGGCACGAGAATATGCTGTGCCTGAAGCAGGAGGGGCGGCTGGTTATTACCGGCGTGACGTCGGGGAGCCAGACGCCCATGGACCTGTCCATCCTGCACGGCCGGCCTCTGCACCTCATGGGCAGCGGCGGACGCAGCCGGCGCACCATGGCCGACGCCATGAAAATGGTGCAACAGGGCGCGCTGCGCGGCATCGTGGGCCGCACCTTCCCGCTGGACGGCGTGGCCGAGGCGCACCAGGTGATGCACGACCGGGACTTTTACGGCAAGCTGGTTATTGAGCACTGAACGTCCGGCGGCTGGTGGTACAATATCCGGCACCAACAAGGTCAAAAACACCCCAATGGAGGCAATCCCGCTATGAGAATCGCCCGCTACATCGCCCACGGCTCCGAGCACTACGGCGTCGTTGACGGCGACAACGTCACCGCCATCGACGGCAGCATATTCGACGACGAAGTCAAGCTCACCGACCACGTCCACAAGCTGTCGGACGTGAAGCTGCTGGCTCCCGTCATGCCGGGGAAAATCCTCGCCATGGGCCTCAACTACACCAGCCACGTCGGTGACCGGCCGGCCCCCGAGTACCCGATGATCTTTCACAAGACGCCCACCAGCGTCATCGGCCCCGACGATGCCATCGTCCGGCCCAAGGAGATCCAGCGCTTCGACGCCGAGGGCGAGATGGTCGTGGTCATCAAGGACCAGTGCCGCAACGTGTCCAAGGCGGACGCCCTGAACCACGTGCTGGGCTACACCTGCGGCAACGACGTCTCGGCTCGCGACTGGCAGCAGAAGGACCGCCGCGAGAACAACTCCGACTGGTGGCGCGCCAAGTCCGCCGACACCTTCTCCCCCATGGGCCCCTGGATCGAGACCGACGCCGACCCCGCCGCCCAGCACCTCCGCACCCGGGTCAACGGCAACGAGGAGCAGAACGAGACTACCGACCACCTCCTCTTCGACGTGCCCACGATGATCGAGTTCATTACCCGCTACGTGACTCTGGAAGCCGGCGACTGCATCTTCACCGGCACCCCCGGCACGACGCAGGACATGGGCGACGGCGCCATCTGCGAAATCGACATCAGCGGCATCGGCGTGCTGCGCAACCCGGTGAAACTGGAATCGTAAACACCGTTCCGTGAACATTTGAAATGCGCCGGCACTTGCATCAACTTACGCCGGCGCAAAAGTCCAATCCCGTCTCAAAGAGATTTTTCATGAAGACTGTCTCTGTGATCAACTACAAGGGTGGCGTAGGCAAGACGACTGTCGTTGCCAATATAGCCGCCGAGATTGGCTACCGAGGGCACAACGTTTTGTTGATTGATCTTGACCCTCAGGCAAGCCTCACTTTCTCGCTCATGAGCGTAGATGTTTGGGAGGAACGTTACGCTGAAAGCACGACAATCCGCAACTGGTACAACGCTTACGTTGACCAAGACCAGAACCTTGAGCTGGCTTCTCTCATCGTCACACCGCGAGTTTCCAACAACCTCGCCGGCCGTGTTGACTTGATCTGTTCTCACTTGGCTCTGATCAATATAGATTTGGAGCTGGCAGCACGGCTGAGCGGTGGGACCATGCGCCAAACCCGGACCAATTTTCTGCGCCTACACTCAAGGCTCCGGGACGGTCTGGAAACTGCTGCCATTGCGGACAAGTACGATTATGTACTCATAGACTGCCCTCCGAACTTCAACATCGTCACCAAAACGGCGCTCGTGGCCAGCGACCGTATCTTGGTGCCGGCGATTCCAGATTACTTATCAACGTTGGGAATCGAAGAATTACAACGCCACATCGGAGAGCTCGTCAAAGATTTCAATAGCTTCGCCGAAGAACGCAGTGACCCGTCATTCGCAACCATATCCCCTTCTATAATGGGCGTGATTCCCACTATGGTTCGGATATATGCGAACAGTCCAATTCTTGCCCAATCACGGTTCATTAACAGGATCAGGCAAACTGGTTTGCCGGTGTTCGATGCTTTTGTCCGCAGAAATGACACCACATTCGGCAACGCTCCTCAATATGGCGTCCCGGTTGTGCTCGGCAATCCTTCCGTCAATCGGGATGAATTGGAGCAATTGACCACAGAATTCCTCAGGAGAGTTTGAGGAGGTGCCAAATTGGATGAAACGAAGCAAACCATTACCAAGTTGATGGTTGCTTTCGCGGATGCTATGAATTCAATGGACGACCGCGAATTCAATCTCTTGATCCAAGGCAAGGCGAAGCTTCGCCTCGTTGAGGATAAAACCGAACCTAAAAAGAAGCGTGAAGAGGATGTATGCCTAGAGCAGGCAGTCGCAGAAGTTGCGCAACAGCTCAATGAAGCCGAGTCTCGTGAATCTGCGGAACGTCTGATTGCGTCCATAAGACATCCTCGGAAGAAGCAATTCCTGTTATTGCTTTCGCAAGCTTGTGGTGTTTCTGCGGGTTCGAAGGACACCATTGCCAGGATTGAGCAGAAGCTAATTGAGGACACAGTGGGAGCCAAGCTGCGCTCGCAAGCAATCAAGAGAGTGGCCTTCTGAAAAACTGCGCGGCGGCATCAGACGATAACTCGCACTATTGCCACTTCCACCTGGCAACCGATTGCCGTCCAGTCGCGGATTATCTGATCCTTGTCGTATGCTTGTTTTTGCGGTCGTGATGAGAATTCCAAGAACCCCTCAATGGCTTCCGTAGCCATCGTCAGGGCTTCGTCCCAATTATTGCCCTGAGAAAAGCAGCCGGGCAACGACGGGACTATAACGCTGTAGCCGGGTTCAAGATCGTCGGATACTAGCAGCACCTCGAACTCCTCGCCGGTGGCGTCAGGCGCGTCGGTTTTTGCTGTGAATGGGGTGGTCATTGTAAGTCTCACTCCTGAAGATATTACTCGCATGGTAGCACGCGGTTGTTATCTCAAAACGGCCAGCGCAGCGGGGCTTCCGCTTGCTCCGGCGGCCATACCACCACCTTGCGCCCTTCCTGGCGTTGCACCAGCGCCACTGAGCGGCCGATCTGCCGGCCGCCCTGATCAATGCGGAAGCGGCCGTAGAAAGTCGTGAAATCCAAGTCTCCCGCCGCCGTCCTCAACGCCTCGTCGTCCAGTGACCCGGCCTCCTCGAGGCTCCGCTGAACCACCAGGCCGGACGCGAATGCCTGGGCCATGGGGTAATCCACCGGGACGGAGCGTGCTTCGCCGGCGCGTTCCAAGAGTTGCAGCACCGTTCCCGGAGGTGGCCCGACGTCGGGGGTTGACACGGATACCTGCGGTTCCCATTGGCTGGGGCCGACAAAACCGTCAACGGAACGCCCCAGGGCGATGGCGAACTCGACAATGGGAGCTGCGACGACCACGACCATGCCGATCCGGTTGCGGTTGGTCAGGCCGGCCAACGCCCGAGCCGCGGCGATGTCGTGCCGGATCCGGCCCACCGCTACCACCACGTCCGGACCCAATTCACCGACGTGGCGGGCAATCTCCCGAAACTGGAATTGGCTGGGTCGATAGCGCAGGTCCAGGTCGATGGTGAAACCCATTTCTGCGGCGGCGGTCTCCACCGTCCGGGCGGCGATACGGGCGAATGCGCCGGTGTCGATGCGCAGGATCACCGCCTTATTGGCATCGGGGTTGACCTGCCTGATGAGCGGCAGCACACCCTCCAGATACCGGTCAGCCGGAGTCAGTATGCCCACCACGTTGCGATGCCCTCGGGCATAGAGGGCGTCGCCGGCGCCGCCGTGGTTCCACAGCAGCCGCTCGTGTTCATTGGCAACATCGGCGGCGGCGGTGGTGAGGCCGGCGGAGTAGGGGCCGAAGAGCAGGTCAACCCGATCCTGCCGGATGAGGCGCTCGGTGTTCTGCCGGCAATTGTCGGCCATGCTGCCGTCGTCGTAGTGGACCAGCGCAACCGGGCGTTGGCCGCCGTCCACCGGCAGGCCGCCGTTCTCGTTGACGTAATCGGCCCATGCCGTCAGGCCGGCCAGGGCCTGCGCCCCCTGGGTTTCAAACTGGCCGGTCAGGGACGCCGAAAGGCCGGCCTTGATGGGTGCTGTAGTAGTCATGACTCTGCAAGTGGTTCCTGTGAATTTGTGTCGCAATTTTAGCCGATGATACTATGGTATCGCCATGCCATCCTACCCCCACATCGAACGCGGTCATCACGCCGCAGCGTTGCTGACCGGAACGGGCGGCGGCTATACTCGTTATGATATGGGGAGACCCATGCTCATCCGCTGCGGATTGTCCGGGAGAATTCTATGAGCGCCGAAAATCGCAACGACCCCAAAGAGACTTGGCCCGCGCAGCCTTTCGACTTGGAAAAGCGCCTTGCCGAACTGGAGGCCCAGGGCATCGTTACCGGCGAGAGGGGATCCCGAGACGCCTTGCTAGGGTTCATTGACCAGCAGATCATTGAGCTGCAACAGCGCCGGGAGAGGCAGGAACCCCGCCAAGAATGACCTCGCCGCACCAATTGGCCGCCTATGTGGACACCACCGCGTTGTACCCGGTGGATTCCGGGGAACAGCCGGTCGCCACGGCCATCCGGCGTCGGCTGGAAAGCTTCGGTTTCCTGTTCTCTGCCAACCTGATGGAGGCGGAGATGCGGGAATTCCTGGCTCGCCAGGGGCGGGATTTCGACGCCGCAATACTTTTCGGCATCCGCTGGATTATGCCCAACCGCCGCCTGGACGTTGAAATGGCCGCCGTCTCCGAGATTATCCATTTGCCGGCCGCCCGTCTCTGGCATCTGGCCACGGCCCTCTTTTTCGCTGAGCTAATCCCCAACCTCGTGTTCGTAACCCTGGACGAGCAGCAGGAAACCGCCGCGCGAGACTTGGGACTGGTCACCGCCTGACCTCGAACCCTATCGGGCAGGCCAAGTTGCTGACTGCGGGCCATATCTAGTACACTATCGCTATCATGCCGGATTATCCGTACATCAAACATTATTACGAAAGCCTGCAACAACTTGTTGCGGTCAGCGGGTCGGACAACGAGCTGGTCATACGGCCGGCTTTTCAGAACTGCCTGGCGGCGTACTGCGCGGCGCACCGGGAGAAACTGACGCTGGTTCCCGAGCTCCGCACGCCCACGGGTGTCATACCTGATGGGACGGTGAAGGACACGCTGCGGATGGCGCGGGGGTACTGGGAGGCCAAAGATTCCCGTGATGACCTTGATGCCGAAATTGAGCGCAAGTTCAATCTTGGCTATCCGCAGGAAAACATCCTATTTGAGGACTCGCGTACTGCCGCCCTGATTCAGAGCGGTGAGCAGGCGATGCGGGTTGATATGTCCCGCCCTGGCGAGTTGCATCGCTTGATCCGGCGGTTCTTGGACTACGAATTGCCTCAGATAGAGGGATTCCGTCGGGCGCAAAACCAGTTCAAAACTGACTTGCCTGCTGTTCTTAGCAACCTGCGCGAGGCTGTCGAAGCCGCAGAAGTCGACAATCGTGCGTATCAGGACGCCGCCTCCGGATTCCTCGTCCTCTGCCGGCACAGTATCAGCCCTGACGTCTCCGCCTCCGACGTGCGGGAGATGCTACTCCAGCACATCCTCACCAAGGACATCTTCCTGCGGGTATTCGGCGAAGACCAGTTCCACCGGGAGAACAATATAGCCCGTCAGTTAGATACGCTGGAGCGCACCTTTTTTACGGGCGATGTACGGCGTGGGGCTGTTGACCGCCTAATAACCTATTACGGCGCCATCGGCCGGGCTGCCCATGACATCGCCGACTACGCCGAAAAACAGCAGTTCCTCAAGGCCATCTACGAGGACTTCTACCAGGCATATAACCCTGCTGCCGCGGACCGGCTGGGCGTGGTCTATACGCCCAACGAAATTGTCGATTTCATCATCCGCGGCGCGGACCACCTGCTACACAAGCACTTCGGCAGGACGCTGGCCGACGACAACGTTCAGATACTGGACCCGGCCACGGGAACAGGGACCTTCGTCACCAGCTTGATTGACTACCTGCCGGCGGAGCGGGTGGAGTACAAGTACCGGAACGAAATTCACGCCAACGAAGTGGCAATACTGCCCTACTACATCGCCAACCTGAATATTGAATACAGCTATAAAGAGCGGACAGGGCAATATCTGGAGTTCCCAAACCTCTGCTTTGTTGACACGATTGACAACATGGATTGGCAAGGACAGGGGGCTACTGGTGGTGCTGTCCAACGGCAGTCCGCCTTCAACTTGGGCGGACTGTCGTCAGAAAACTGGCTACGGGTACAAGAACAGAACGAGCAGCCTATCAGCGTTATCATCGGCAACCCGCCGTACAACGCCAACCAGCAGAACGAAAACGACAACAATAAGAACCGGGAATACCCAGAGATTGACCGGCGCATCAGCAATACCTACATCGCCGCAAGCACCGCGCAGAAAACCAAGCAGTACGATATGTATAAACGGTTCATTCGGTGGGCTAGTGACCGTCTGGACGATGACGGCATAGTTGCTTTCATTACCAATCGCTCCTATATCGATAGCCGGCAAGACGATGGTTTCCGCAAGGTTGTGCTGGACGAGTTTAGCGATTTGTATATCGTCGACTTGGGAGGCGACATACGCAAGAATGGGCGTGTCGGCAACGTTTTTGGCATCATGACCGGAGTGGCTGTCGGCTTTCTGGTACGGCATTCTCAACGTCAACAGACCGGAGTTGTCCATTATCATGCCCTGACAGATGAACTGCCCCGCCATGAGAAATTGTCTATATTGCGGCGACTCCATTTGAGCGAATTAGATTTTCAAGACATCACTCCTGACTCAAAAAACAATTGGCTGGAACAGTCCAACAGCGACTTTGAGCGGTTGATACCTCTGGCGAACCGGGAAACCAAGCTGGCCAAAGCCGTCGCTGATGAGCAGGCAGTGTTCCGACTGTATTCGCTCGGCGTGGTAACAAACCGCGATGAGTGGGTTTATGACTGGAATGCTGATGACTTGGGCCGGAAGGTTCGTGCGTTTATAAATTCGTATGAAGAAACTCGGGCAATGTACGGTGGTCAAGAGGTTGACAACGCTACACTTGGAACGTCTATCAAGTGGACACGCGACCTAAAACGCCAGCTGCGTTTGGATATGTCTAACGTTTTCGACAGGAGTAGCGTTTGTGAGACGCTATATCGTCCTTTCGTGAAAAAGCCTCTGTATTTCAATCAACGATTGAACGAAATGCAATATCAGATTCCGCTGATATTCCCAGGCGGTACTCCGGGTCAGAATATAACAATCTGCTTGTCTGGAACTTCGTCCAGCAAACCATTCCAAGTGTTAGCGACTGACCAAGTGCATTCGTTGGACTTGCTTGAAAAGACCCAATGTCTCCCCCTCTACCGCTACACGGCGGACGGGGAGCGGGTGAGCAACATCACCGAGTGGGGTCTGCGCCGCATCAACGAGCACTACCGCAAGGAGTGGGGCGAGCACTTTGATGACCAGTATCCCGACGGCATCACCGCCGAGGACATCTTCGCCTATACCTACGCCGTGCTGCACGACCCGGTGTACCGCCACGACTACCGCGTTGACCTGCTGCGGGAGTTTCCCCGCCTGCCCCTGTACCACGACTTTGAAGTATGGGCGCGTATGGGCCGGGAGTTGCTGGATTTGCACCTGGGCTTTGAGACGGCGGAGCCGTACCCGCTGGAGCGGCGGGACGTAGGGGCGAATAATCATTCGCCCCTACGGGCCATCCTGCGGGCCGACAAGGAACGCGGCCGCATCGTCCTGGATGAGCAGACCACGCTGGCCGGCGTGCCGGCCGACGCCTGGCGTTACCAGTTGGGCAGCCGCTCCGCCCTGGAATGGGTGCTGGACCAGTACAAGGAGCGCAAGCCGCGTGACCTCACCATCCGGGAGCGGTTCAACACCTATCGGTTCGCCGACCACAAGGAGCGGGTGATTGAGCTACTGCGCCGCGTCTGTACGGTGAGCGTCAAGACCATGGCCCTGGTGGACAGTATGGCCTTCTGGCTGGACGGGCAGCTGATCGTGTTTGACGACCGGGATAAGAATGAGTGGGAGACCATGGCGCTGGAAGCCTTTAACTCCTACTATGACGAATCGGATGATGATCCTGAATACCAGGCATGGTTAGCCTCGTTGCCCGATATTCGGGAGCAGAGCGATTAACCATGATTGGCGATATCGTCATTTTGCCCTTTCCCTATGCCGATAGCGCAGATGCGAAAGACCGCCCGACGGTCTTGCTGGCGGACGTAGGCGATGGCAGATATGCGGACTGGATAGTTTGTCCGGTAACCAGAAGCAGGATACTGCACCGCCGGGCGATACCCATCAGCGCGGCTGATTTGGTGGCGGGAAGTTTGGACCCGGACAGCAAGGTACGCCCGGACCGCTTGTCAACCTTTGCCGAAAGCAGGTTCGGCAATACCGTCGCCCGCCTCACCGACGCCAAGCTGGCGGAGATTTTGGCGGCGGTGCGGAGTTTGTTTTAAGGCTTGTCGTCAAATTATCCCGTCATTCCTGTTATCCCGTCATTCCTGCGAAAGCAGGAATACAGGTGTTTCGAATGTCCAAATCGTTCTGCGATGGTCTGCGATTTTGGCTTCATGCTTTCGCGGGAATGACGGTGATGGTGCGGTTGCCCTGCCTCAGATGCGACGGATGGGACAAACCTGTGAACGTTATGGTATATTTCCCATAAGCGAGGAGTACTGCGGCTAGCTGCGGTTGTCGCCAGGTAATCATGGACAAGGTTAACTTTGACATTAAATCAGCCGTGGAGTCGGGGCGCGTTTGGGGCGTCGTTCGGCAAGTTTTGCGTTGGTTGCGACTGGTAGATGACGAACTGGCGCCGCTGGCTCGAGTGCTGGCGGTCTCCTTCGCCTGCCTGCCAGTGGCGTATCTGCTGTTGCTGTGGGGTAACAGATCGGGGTACGCCTATATCGGTTTCGCCGGGGCAGTCGCAATCCTGATCGCAGAGGTCATCTGGATAACCCTGATTGTCATCGTCGGTTGGAAGCTTTCCAAAGCGGTCATCAGTGATTGTCGCTCCGGCCGTTTCGGTAGGCCCGGTAAAGGTAAAACAGAAATACAATGAAACCGCCGGGGGCTGGCATCAATGCGATGGCAGCCCCCAAATATTTGGCTATGATAGCAAGAGGCCAACCGCCATCAACGATTGATTGCAGAGGCGGTAGAGCGATCTTGGCGAATAGAGCGAGGGCAAGCCCGGTGCCAATCCCGAAAAATAGCGGTCTCGGTAGTGCCCTTATCAGCGCAAGCAGGGAATTGTCCATCGGGCGCTCGCATCGCCAAGGTCGGCCCGCTGCCACTATAGGCGCGGCCGGAAGATCCCGAAGCTGCTGGTGTAGCCGTGCAGGAACGTTGTGCCGCTGACCGGGCCGATTTCGCCGTTGCAGAAGAAGCCGCCCAACGGAACTGCCGCGCCCACCTTGTCGTGGAAGACCTCGGTGTCGTGGTTGGAACGACCGTAGAGGTACTTGCCCCGGCCCAGGCAGGAGAACAGCAGCGCGCCGTGGGCCGGGTTCTCCCGGTTGTCCACGGCGTAGCGTTCCAGGACGGCGGAGAGGTCGTCGGCGGAGGTTTCGGCGTCGCGCAGGTGGAACTGCACCAACTGGCCTTCCTTGAGCATCTCGCCGATGGCCAGGACGCCGCTGCGCTGGTCCATGCCCATGACGTTGCGGATGAGGAAGTCACCCTGCTGGGGCTGATCGATGAGGGCATCCATGACCACGCCGAGGAACAGGGAGTGCTGCATCAGGTCGCGGTCGCGCTGGCCGGCCCGCTGAAAGAGGCCGCGCAGGACGTCAATGGGCTGCTCGCCGTCCAGCTCCACCAGGAAGTTGCGGTCGCTGCGGGTGATGCGCATGGGCGAGCCGATGGGCCGGCAGCCCTGGGCCACCACCGTCTCCACGACGATGTTGCCGGACATTGCCACTCCGACGGCGCCGGAGTCATGGTAATCCTTCCCCAAAAACAGGCCGTTCTGCCGCGCGCCCTGGGCCGCGCTGGCCAGGCCGCCGATCTTGGCGGCGGCGGGATAGGCGTAGTCCATGCCCAGCAGCAGGTTCTGCGCCGGGAAGGACATGGGATCCACCAGCAGGACGAACTGCGGCTCATCGGCGGGGTTAACGCCGAAGGCTTCATGCCATTCGTCGGGTCCCGCGTCCAGGCTGGGAAGGTTGTCTCCGTCCAACCGGATGGGGTGGATGTTGACGCCGGGCAGGCTGGCCACGGTGATGGACACCGCCGGCTCCTGCTCCACCTCGCTGCCGCCGCCGATGATGCCGCCGCCGGAGCAGCCCAGGACCAGGACTTGCTGGCCCAGCAACTCGCCCACCAAATCAGGCAGGTTGGCGTAGTCCGAGGCGTACTCGGAGGATGCGAAAACCACGGCCAGATCGGGGGCGGTGTCGCCCAGATTGGCGCGGACGGTCGCGGCGCACTCGGACAGCGCGGCGCGCAAACTATTCTGTTGGGAAAGCGCAGAAGCCCACTGCATAATTGACACCTCGCGCGGGCCAATGTGGCCCGGATAGACGGGCTTGCCGGTTTGTGGCGAGTATAGCACAGGGGGCGGGCGGGCTACCGCGTGGCAAATTCGGCCTATTCCAGCAGCAGGAAGTCTTTTCGCACGAGCGCCAGGAACGTGGAGTCGGTCTGCGCCAGGTCGTGCAGCTCCACGATGATGGGCAGGTCCGACTCGTCGAAGTCTTCATCAAGGTTGCCCATTACCGAGGCGGAAATCGGCCGGCCATGGTCGTCCAGCATCAGGTCCAGGTCGGAGTAGCGGCGGGCGCAGCCTTTGGCCCGGGAGCCGTACACCCAGACCCGGGCCTCGGGCAGACGACGGCGGATGATGTCCACCACCTGGGCCCGGTGTTCCGCCGTCAGGTCGATAGCGCGGGCCGCCTCATCCGCCATCGGCGATGCCCTGCTCCATGGCGATGAGCAATGCCCTGGCGTCGGCGGCGAAAGCGGCGGCGTGCGCCGCAATGGCGTCGGCCATTGGCTCGCTGTACGCGTGAACGGTTCGGTTGCGATTATCGACGTGCTGCATCCAGTCGGCACACTCGGCGATCAGGCCCAGGTCAGCGGCCTCCCGGAGGCGACGACGGGGCGACATACGATGGGTGGTTCGGATGGCGGCCACGAATTGCAGGTAACGCCCCAGAACAGACACGGCGGCTTCAAAAGTAATGGTGAACCTCAAGATCACCGCGTTGCGCAAGTACGTGTTCGTCGGATCGCCGGCGCGTTTCATCAGGGCCTCTTCCAAGCGAGACAGCGCGTCGCGGAAAGGTTGAATGTCAACGTCATCTTGCATTAATCACAGGATAGCACAGGCCGCAGGACGCCCAGCATGGTTCGACAGGCTCACCACGAGCGGACCGTCGGGGGCGGGGGCGAAACAGAAAAGTAACCTTTCCGCAATAGTTTTTTAATCGGCTTGCAACCGCCGGTTAACACACGGAACCTACGATTTTGGTGGTCACATTCACACGGGACGCCGGCCACAGTCCGCCTACGGCGGACGCGACGACGCCTCAACATCGAACAGGAGGCAAAAATGTTATCGGCCACCAAATCTTTATTCAGTTACAGCGTATTCAGCAACGGCGTGGCTGCGGTTAAGGAATACCCCTTCTCTTTGCGGCGGACGCTTTTGGCGTTGGCGGTGGGCCTGCTGGCGGTGGGTCTGCTGGCGTCCTTCAACATCGCCTTCGCCCAGGACGACGGGCCGACCGTCGAGTGGGTCAACGGCTATGCCGACAACATCGTGACGGTGGTCGCCGCCGCGCTGGTCTTCTTCATGCAGGCCGGTTTCGCGTTTCTGGGCGCGGGCCTGATCCGGTCCAAGAACACCACCAACTACCTCACCAAGTCATTCATGGACTTTGCCATCGCGTCGCTGGGCTTCTGGGCCTTCGGCTTCGCGTTCATGCTGGGCGACACCGCCGGCGGGTTCATCGGGCTGACCGGATGGTTCCTGACCAGCGGTGACTACGTGGGCTGGATTTTCCAGATGGTATTCGCCGCTACCGCCGCCACCATCGTGGCCGGCGCCATGGCCGAGCGGACCAAGCTGCAGACCTACCTGGCCTACAGCTTCATCGTCTCCGCGCTGATCTACCCCATCTACGGCCACTGGGTCTGGGGCGACGGCTGGCTGGGCGCCATGGGCGCGCTGGACTATGCCGGTTCCGGCGTGGTGCACGCGGTGGGCGGATTCGTCGCGCTGGCCGGCGCCGCCGTGGTCGGCCCCCGCATCGGCAAGTTCGTCAACGGGCGGCCCCAGGAGCTGCACGCCCACAGCACGCCCTTCGTGGTGGCGGGCACGTTCATCCTGTTCTTCGGCTGGTTCGGCTTCAACGTCGGCTGGGGCGACGACATCGGCCTCAACGCCGTGAACACGCTGCTGTCCGGCGCCACCGGCGCGGTGGTCGCCATGTACATCACGCTGGTCGCCAAGGGCAAGGCCGACATCCTGATGGCGTGCAACGGCGCACTGGCCGGACTGGTGGGCATCACCGCCCCGGTGAACTTTGTAGATCCGTGGGCCGCCGTGGTGATTGGCGCGATTGCCGCGCCGGTGATGTACTTCGCCGTAATGTTCGTGGAGCGGGTGCTGAAGATTGACGATCCCGTCAGCGCCATCAGCGTCCACGGGTTCACCGGTCTGTGGGGCCTGCTGGCCATCGCCATTTTCGCCAAGGACGGCGGACTGGTGGGCGGCAGCGCGTCGCTGATCGTGCCGCAGATCGTCAGCATCGTGGCGGTAGCCGCCTGGTCGCTGATCACCGGCTTCGCCCTGTTCTTCCTGCTGAAGTTCACCATGGGCGTCCGGGTCAGCGAGGCGGAAGAGATGACGGGCCTGGACATCTCCGAGCACGGCATCCAGACCTACCCCGAGGCCACGGCGCGGAGCTAGGCAACCCGCAAAACCAGACCTTTTCCTCTCCTCACAGCGAGGGCCGGGGGTTGTGGCCACCTCCGGCTCTCGTTTTTTGGTGCCCTTTCCAAGTATTACAACGACGACTCCAGGCCGAGCCGGTCATGTCGGACCGCCGTGAGCATGAGTTACGGACTCCAAAACGCCTTCCCACGCCGTCCATTGGGCACTATCCAGCGCGATTTCTCAAAGCCGTCGTTTAATACAGCGTTGGGACAGTGGTTTAGGCAGAACATCGAGAATCAGCGGCATTGGATTCGCCAGAGGGAAAGCTCCCGTTTTCCCAGAAAGCAGCGGTGGTTACAATCGCTGCTAACCATCAATCCAATTGTTGAGACCGACCTTGTCACCTATTCTCTGGCGAACCCGTGTCAATATGTCTTGGCGGGCACGGTCGTTACCATCATCAAGGATTACGTACATCCTGGATGAAAATAGAATATTCTGAGACAAAACATTCATTAGCGACCGCGACACCGTAGAGATGGGCTTTGAATCTTCTCCGTCTTTTATGAAAATGGACTGTTGAACTGCGTCTGCATTTCCTTCGAGGTCGGCAGGCGTCATCGATACCGGAAGATACGTCCCAACTTTGGTCAAGGACATCTTCTCACTGCCCCACACATACCATAGGTCGCGGTCAATGCCGAACGACAGAGCTAATTCGTCGCATATGGTGTTCAAGAACTGCATGTTAAGATTATATTCGGTTACTCGATCCCGCTTGTCAAAAAACTCAACGCTGCCAATAAGCTTAGGTGGGATTCTGCGCGTGACGGCCCGCACTTTAGCCTTTGTCACATCAGACCGAGTGCTGTTTTCGAGTTCCCTAACGAGGCTCAAGACTTCCAAATCGTCGAAATGCGACCATGCGCCCGTGGTAATCTTATGCCGAATTGTAGTCGGCGAACAATCGAGTGTTCCTGATACTAGCAATGCGTTGATGACATCGTGAAGCGCCCATTCCAAAGCTGCGACCGTTTTGTGAAAATTGACTTGCTGATAGTCAAAATATCGACCCAGAAGGAAGTGTTCGGCCGTGCGTAGCGCACTGGGATCCAAACAGATACGGTCAGATTTGTCCAACCTCATTTGGCTGAGCAAGTAGTCGATATCCACCAAACCGTAAGGTAGTCCGGTATGCCGGGCGGTCCGGGAAAGATAGTCGATACGGTCAGCATCGAGGTCGGAACTGATCAAGTTAGCGAATCGGGGCGCTGGACCGCCTTTCGACAGCTGACGTGCAAAAATCCCGTGTATATCAGCCGGGTCAATGCCGTATCTTTTCAGCACGTCAGCTATCTCTGGATCATGATCAAGCAACTCCCGCCCTACGTCTTCGTGATTTAGGGAAGTCGGCGTTTGTACTACGGCTTCATCGGAAACAGACTGTGTTTCGCCTTGCAACATCTGTGCAGAATGAGCGAAAAGATCTGGCTGAGAACGGCTTTGATAATACGTAGAGACCGCATTTTCGAACGTGTGGGAGAACGGATAGTGCCCCACGTCGTGCAACAAACCGGCGAGTCGATAAAGTTCGTACTCTTCGTCACCGATTTCTACGTCGCTGTTTTGCCGCAAGGAATCTAGGATTTTACCTGTCACATGATTGACACCAAGCGAGTGAGCGAGCCTAGAGTAATCGGCCCCCGGAAATACCAGATTGGCCAGACCCAGCTGTTTTACGTTGCGTAGCCTTTGGAAGGCACGGGTTGACAGCAGATCAATCTCCAACTGGCTGAGCTCGATAGTCCCGTGGACCGGGTCCGTGATCCGACTCTTACGGTACTTGTCTGACTCGCTCATATCAGGATGCCTCCTACTCCGATGCTAACCCCAATGCTGACAGCGTTGCTGTCGCTTGACGGGTGTGACGCGATACGTGCGGCTTTACAGCGTCCAGACGAGCTTGTGTCTCCTCTGCATCGAATCCCGTTACGTTCCTTAGATAATGGACCGATGCCAGCAATTCAAGCCATTGGCTTGTGGTCAGTTGGACGCCACTTGGGACTCCCATCGCTGATCGCAGTCTATCTGCCACTGAGGCAAACGGCTCCCTCAAAACCATAGCTTTGCCAGTCTCATTGTTGCCCTCGGGTTGCTCATGCAAAGCATAGTAATCCCTGGCCAAATCTGGACTGTATGGGCCCATCACGTACCAGTTGTAACGGTAGCGCAGGGGGATTCCAGCAGCTTGCGCTAGGTAAATGGCTTTTTGCAGTGTGACGCGTTGGCCGATTGTTTCGATACCCGCGTCAATTCCCAACTCGTCCAAAACGGTTTGCAAGTTGAGCAACCTCTTATCCATGGTTCGGCCTCCAATTGTGAACGGACGTTCCATTATTTTAGCGCATTTCACCTTTGCGTGTCGAACGGGCGTGAATTACACCACCCCGCCAGGGCTTTGTCAAAATCCGATAACAGCCCAGAGGCGCGTCACACCGTTGGTGGTAGAGTAGGCGCTGCCCATCCTCGAATTCCTTGTTGCTTACCCATGGAGACCCTAGAGTTGATAGCGGTTACCAACGCAACCTAACCTAACCCTTCTGCCCCACCGCGCAGTGGAACGGCGTTGAGATGAAGAACGTGCCATCGGCCCGCGCCTGGGCCACTGCGGCGCGCCATTGGGCGGCTTCTTCGGCGTTCAGGGTGGGCAGGATGCCGCCTTCGAGGAATTGGAGGCGGGTGGGGTCGGAGAAGGTGCTGATGAAGGGGTACATGCGGAGGTCGGTCAGGCCCAGTTGGGCGAATTTGCGGTAGAGGGTGGCGTCGTCGCAGCCCTGGGGGTGGCCCCGGTCGTCAACCCACGGGGGCGACTCGATCCTGGTCTTGAGGTCCTGACCCAGGGGCAGGTTCACCCAGCGGTTCATGTCGTGGGCGTGGCCCAGCACGGCCACTCGACCGCCGGGTTTGGTGACCCGCACCATCTCCGGCAGCATCAGGTCGGCGTTGACCCGCTGGACCACGGTGCTGGAGAAGGCCACGTCGAAGGTGGCGGCATCGAAGGGCATCTCCTCGGCGCTGCCTTCGTGGAAACTCACCGCGTCGGCCACGCCCTCGCGCCGAGCGATTTCGGCGCCTTCGCGCAGGAAATAGGTGTTGACGTCCACGCCGGACACCGGGTTGTTGCCGCCGGTCTCCCGGGCCAGCCACCGGCACAGCACGCCGGTGCCGCAGCCCACCTCCAGGACGCTTTCGCCCGGCTGGATCGCCGCCGATGCGATGATGCTGCCCACGGCGGACAGGTAGCCGAAGGTGCGGCCCCGACCCTCCAGGCTGGCCACCATGCCCAGCGCCGGCCCGAACATGGAGATGACGCAATACCGTTCGCTCAGCGCCGCCAGGATCGGATCCCACTGGGCCGGAGCGGCCCCCAGGGCCGTCAGCGCCAGGGGCGGCCCCGAACCCTGCACCGTGAAATAGACGCCGCCAACCTCGCCTTCCTCTACGGACAGGGATGCGCTGGGCAGGCTGCCCTGTGAACCCAGGAAGTCCAGCATGGCCGAGGCGAGGGCGTCCCCCCGCTGGACGGCAATATCGGCGTAGTTGTTGGGATACTCGTAGCCGGACAGCGTGACCGTGGATGCCGAGGGCAGGCCGGCCATGTTGCGGGCGATGGTGTCTGTCGCGCCGCCGGCGTCGGCGTTGAACACCAGCAGCCGCTCGCCGAGCGGCTCCAGCGCCGCGGCGTCGAACCCCAGCGGGCACACCAGGGTCAAGGACGCGATGGCTTCGGGGTGACTGACAGCCAACCCGTGCCAGTCGCCCAGGTTCCGGGAGGCAAAGTGGGCCCGCTCGATGCCCAGGCGTCGCAGCACGCCGACGATCTGCTCTTCGACGGGAGTGTCGATTTCTGCCATGATCCTGCTCCCTCTAGTTGCGGCCGTACTTGTCCACCGCGCGGTCGCCGGTCAGGGCGAGGAAGATGTCGCCGTGGGCGTCACACCAGATGCCGTGGGCGGAGCGGCTGTCCCAGCGGGCCAGCACGTTGCCGTCCCGGTCGAAGATGGCGACCCGGGGCGAGTGGGAATCGTCCAGCGGAGCCAGCTGGCTGACCACGAAGTCGCCCTCGGGCGTCTCGGCGATGTCGGTGGGACGGCAGGTGTCGGTCCACATGGCGATGAAGTCGCCGGAGGTGTTGAACACCTGGACGCGGCTGTTCTCCCGGTCGCAGACGTACACGCGGTCGTCGCGGGTCACCAGCAGGCTGTGGGGCAGGTGGAACTCGTAGGGATGCTCCTTGCCCGGCTTGCCCCAGGAATACTTGTGATTGCCGTCGTTGTCGAAGCGGTGGACGCGGGCGTTGCGGTAGCCGTCGGCCACGTAGAGGTCGCCGCTGGGCGAGGGCACCAGCTCGGCAGGGTAGTTGAACGGCCCGGCGGCTCGCGGCACCAGTTGGCCGGCCACCTCGGCGCCCGTGTCCGAGTGCACCATGTAGCGTCCCAGCATCTGGATGAGCTTGCCGTCCAGGGTGTACATCATGCAGGTGGACGTGTCCCGGTCGGTCAGGTACACGATGTCGTCCTCGATGTAGAAGCCGTGGGCATAGACATAGCCGCCGTTGCCCCAGCCGCTCTTGAATGCGCCGGTGGCGCGGTCGAAGATGGCGATGGGCGGATCGGCCCGGTGGAACGCGTAGATGTCGCCGGCCGAGTCGCTGGCCAGGGCGCTCACCGCGCCCAGGGGATGGGCGTCGGGCATCTTGGCCCAATCGGAGGTGAGCGTGTAGGTGTGCTTTCCGCTTCCAACGGTGGTCATGGGTCGGCCTCCTGTTGATGTCTTTGGAATGGTTCCGTTTGAAATTGCGTGGTCGCCAAACCGCCTCCAGGGGGAGGTTCGTTTTCGTTAGGTAAGCAACCCATCAAATAGGCCAGGGTCCCAAGTGTGGTCATAGACCTCGTCGAGAGTCTGATCAAGGGTTCTTCCAAGCGGTATGAGCCAATCCTGGGGATCCCCTCCTTTTGCAGGGACCACCAAGATGGTGAGTGGCGGCAACCTCTTTAACCTAAGGTGTGCAGCAATCACCCATAGGGACGCATTGAAGGGGCTGACCCACCTGTCGCGCCCTATCTCGACGGCTAGTCCCGTGTATGTGATGGGCGCCGCTCTTCTTTGGGCACGTTCCGCCAGAACCTTATAAAACTTGACAGCGTTCTCCATCGCTTCGGGTGCAGGCATTGCGTCCTCCTGGGTGGCGTTGCAGCCAAGGTGCGATGTGTCCCGATATGGAAACGCCCCCGCTACATGGAATAGGGGGCAATGCTATACGAACCACCACGCAAATTCAAACGGAACCCTTTGGAATTGTGTCGAGCGATAGCCGTAACCTAACGACCGGCCCGCGCCGAAGTGGGTACAGGACTGTAACCGGCTTCGTTCACCCCTATCACGGCGAAGATATAGGTGGCGTTTTCATCAGCTTCGTGGAGTGTATAGGTAGTTCCGAGGCGGTTGCTGGCAGCGACCGTCCAGACAATCTGATCAGTAGTGCGGTACGTCACTCTGTAACTGGTGGCGTGTTTCGCTGCTACCCACGACACTTCACACCGGTCGCCGTAATGAATGACGGTAATAGCCTCTACTCGGCCGGGACGTCGCGCCCGGCCCTCGCTGCTGGCGGGTCGCGCGTGCCCGCTGGTTGCGGGGACAGCGGCCTGCTGATCGATTACTCGCTCGTTACTTTGCTGCTGGTCAATGTTATTCCGAGAGCCGAAAGCGGATAAGGCTTTTCCTACCGCTCCAACTACGACAGCGACAAAACCAACAAACATCATCAGAGAAGATATTCGCAAGAAGCCGGCTCCAATCTTGATCGATGTGTCGTAAACCCTTGGGTCCATCGCACCGGTAAGCGCCAAACCACCGGATGCAACGCAACCAGCAAACCCCAACAAGATTAAGGCAAAACCTCCCCACAGCAGGGCGGTTGATGTATTCGGATTCATTTCATGCCTCTAATACCTGAAAGCGTCTCTGTTTATCCGTTGGCATCGGTACTTGGCTTTTCTCGCCAGATGGCGCGGCGTGCCAGTTTGCCGGCGTGCTCGTCGTGAAGATTGTCGTCAAAGGCGGCGGGTTGTGGCATCACGATATGAGCGTGCCAGTCGTTGTCGGGTTCAGGAGCTTCCTCTGCGTCGCAGCCTTCTTCGCGCGCAGTCTCTACCGTCATGACCGCCCATCCGTAAAACGTGCGGTTCGCGCCCCGTCTGGCGGCAATGCCGTCGCCATGCCGGACCGCCTCGCGCTCCTCCATACGGTCAATCCGGTCAACGGATATTTCAGAGTGACCGTAGTAGGTGAAAACCGAGGCCGGCACGTTTCCATTGCGGGCGTGCCTGGTCTCGGTGCTGGTGGTTACGGCCCGGGCAATGTTCTCTGATTGGCAAATGCCTGGAACGTTGCGTTCAGTGGTTCCGTCGCCGGCGCTCATCGGACCCTGGGCTGATCGAGTTTGGCGATTTCTTCCAGCAGGTCTTGATCCGGAAGCGCGGCGCTGTCCGGGTACGGCTTGCGCCAGGATTTCCCTCCCATTTCGCCCGTGCAAAAAGCCGATCCATCGGGCCGCAGCGTGACCAGGATTCCGTCCGGTCTCTGCCCTCTGGTGTCGATGGCGATGGATCCGTTTTCCATCAGGTACACCATGTATGGCCTCGGTCGCTCACTGCACGTATGCACCAAAACTCGCAGCGCTTCCCGGGCTCTCTCCGCAGAGGGAGCCTCAATACCGAACTCGTGGGCGGTTACGCTCAGTTCCGACCATTGCGTGATGGCGTCCACCAATTGTTGCGGCATTTCCTTCACTGTGTCTGCTGACTTCGTAACCATAAAAGTTGACCTCGTACTCCGTGAAGATCAGCTCCGCCCCGGACCTCGCGTCTCTCATCGTGAGCATCCTCGCGGTGGATTCCGGTGGTTTGGACGGCATTATAGCGAGTGCTTATATGCTGTTAATGCCGTCCCAGATGTGGCGCGGTCAGGACATCAGCCGGCGCGCGGTGGTGACCACGCGCTCGGCGTTGGGCAGGTAGATGTTCTCCAGGGCGCGGCTGTAGGGAACCGGAGTGTGGGGCGGCGTGACGCGGGACGGTGGCGCGTCCAAGTAGTCGAAGGCTTCCTCGGCGACGCGGGCGCAGATGTCCGACGAGATGCTGCACACGGGGGTGTCCTCGTCCACCACCAGCAGGCGGTGGGTGCGCCGCACCGAATCCAGCACGTGGTCGTAGTCGATGGGCGACACGCTGAGCAGGTCGATGACCTCGGCGTTGATGCCCTCCTGCGCCAGGGCCTCGGCGGCTTCCACGGCCACCCAGGTCATCTTGCTGATACCCACCAGCGTGATGTCGGAGCCGGGGCGCACGGTGCGGGCCTTGCCCAGGGGCAGGGTGTACATATCCTCGGGAACCGGGCAGGTGTCACCGTACAGCCCCTTGTGCTCGAAGAAGACCACCGGGTCGTCGTCGCGGATGGCGGACAGCAGCAGGCCCTTGGCGGTGTAGGCGTCCGACGGGCAGACCCCCTTCAGGCCGGGGATGTGGCTGAACAGGGAGTAGAAGGACTCGGAGTGCTGGGCCGCGCTGCCGAAACCGGCGCCGATGCGGGTCAGCATGACGAAGGGCACCTTGACCTGTCCGCCGAACATATAGCGCATCTTGGCGGCGTTGTTCAGCAGCTGGTCCATGCAGACGCCGACGAAATCGACAAACATCAGCTCGGCCACGGCGCGCATCCCGGTGGACGCGGCGCCGATGGCGGTGCCGACGAAGGCGGCCTCGGAGAGGGGCGTGTCCAGCACGCGCTCGTTGCCGAACTCCTGGATGAGGCCGCGGGTGGTGCGGAAGGCGCCGCCCCAGGCATCGACAATGCCCAGGTGCTCGCGGCCGGCGCCGCCGGCGATTTCCTCGCCCATGATGATGACGGTTTCGTCGCGGCGCATCTCCTGGAGCAGGGCCTCGTTGATGGCCTCACGGGTTTGCAACTCGCGGGTTTCGCCGGGTGGGGGCATCATGGGTGTTTCGGTAAGAGTGGTCATAATTTCAGCCTCCCATGCGATCTTTGATCAATGGAGTGATGCTCACTGCGCCGTCGGTAACGGCATCAATGGTGATACGGTGGTTCCAGAGAAATTCCATGCCGAGGAGGGCTTCAACGCCCAATGAAGTACTTTGACGTTGCGACGACGTCCTCTCCATATGATAGTGGCTTGACCCGCGGGAATTTCAATGATGTCCCCGGTAGCCGGTCGGCCATCATATTGTTCGTTCATAGTCAAGGCGAACCGACGGACATATCGCTCCGGCAATACCAACTCGCCGGTGAAGGCCGTGTCGAGAACAACGGGCAATGTATGCGGAACGCCGATACTGTCCAGTATCGTCATCGACACCAGAGGTTTGCGAGTGCGGGTCACACCGCCCTTGGTCACAGCTTTGGCTCCTCATCACATCCGAAAAAGTAAGCGGCGGAGTAACCCACGCGCAAACCGTATCCAAAGGCGTCGGGTTTCCTTTGCCTCAAGCGCGCGCTGGCTTCAACTGCCCTTTCGTCGATCTCGTAATCGCCGCTGTCCACATCTACGATTACGTACTTACCGATGTCCGATTCGGTCATCAGGGGCTTGATTTTTTCTTGGTAGATTTTTTTGCCCAGAGTCGAGACTTCGGCTGTGGTTAGCGTAGGGTGCGCCATTCTGCGTACTCCTGATATTTCTGCCTTGCTGTGCCACGCATCAGAAGGGAGCCTCTAATACGAACGAACTCCCTCCGATGTAGGTAATGTAGGGCTTGCCATCAAAGAACGAGTACAGGTCGGCGTTCCAAAAGCCTGATGTCAGCCTCTACCTCGTGGTCGTCAACCTCGTAGTCACCGCTGTTGAGGTCGATAACGACAAACTTACCGTCATCGGCGTCGGTCAGTATTGGCTTTACCTTTTCGCGGTAAATGCTTTCGGCACATGCGTCCCGTTCCTCGGGACTGGAATCCGGCCTGACCATTCGCTTACCTCCTGCGCCGGTCTGTGGCCACTACACCGGCATATTGGCGCCCCGACGCATCATGTCAACCGGGTAGTCGCCGTACACGTCCTCGTAGATTTCGTGGGGTTCGGGCAGCGGGCTGGCGTCGGCGAAGGCCACGGCGTCTTCCATAAGCTGCCGCGCTTCCTCGTCCATCTGGTCCATCTCCTCGGCGGTGATGACGTTGCCCTGGGCGGCCATGTGGTTGCGAAAGGTGAGCAGCGGATCGCGGGCGCGCCAGTGGGCCTCTTCCTCCTGGGTGCGGTAGGTCAGCGGGTTGTCGAACACGGTATGGCCGTAGTAGCGGTAGGTTCGCGCTTCCAGCAGGGCCGGCCCGTCGCCGGCCCGGGCGCGGGACACCGCCTCGCCGGCGGCCTCGTACACCGCCAGCACGTCCATGCCGTCCACATGGAAGCCGGGCATGTCGTAGGCCGCCGCTCGGTCGGCCACGTTGGCCACGGAGAGGCCGTACTCCACCGGAGTTGATTCAGCGTAGCCGTTGTTCTCGCAGCAGAAGATCACCGGCAGCTTCCACACCGAGGCCAGGTTCATACACTCGTGGAGCACGCCCTGGTTGGCGCCGCCGTCGCCGAAGAAGGCCACGGCCACGCGGCCCAGCTTCTGGATCTTGGAGGTGAGCGCCGCGCCCACGGCCAGGGGCACGCTGCCGGCCACGATGCCGTTGGTGCCCAGCATCCCCTTGCTCATGTCGGCGATGTGCATGGAGCCGCCCTTGCCCTTGTTGGGGCCGTGGCTGCGCCCGAAGAGCTCAGCCATCATCAGCTTGGGGTCAACGCCCTTGGCGATGCAGTGGCCGTGTCCCCGGTGGGTGCTGCCGATGTAGTCGTCGTCGGTAAGGTGGGCGCAGACGCCGGTGGGCACTGCTTCCTGTCCCACCGAGGAGTGGACCGACGCGGACATCCCGCGCTGGCCCGTTTCGGGCACGCCCCGCTCCTCGAAATGGCGGATGGTGGTCATGGTGCGGTAGAGCTTCAATAGAGTGTCGCGGTCGGGTTCCATGGCAACACGCTCCTTATGATGATGGTGTTCCGGTAATGACGGGTTCGACTGGTCGAATGGCGCAATTATACGAAAAACCGGCGGGGAATGCGCCGGCTTCGGGATGGCCGCATAGTAGCACGGGCCGGGGGAGTGTCAAGGCAACGGACATTGATGCTGGTGCTGTGACGCTGGCGCGCTGACGGTTGGCCTACCTGTCCTGTAAAATCAACGAACTTATCAGACAGTTTGCGCTTTCCAATGACATCAACAGAACACGAACAAACCCCGAATGTCTGGTTGGCCGGCCTGCTGCGGGAGCGCGGCCTGAACGCCAGGCCGGAAGTCAAACACCCCGGCAACTTGCGCATTGATGTAGAGGTGCGCATCGGCCCGGCTGTCATCGCGGTGGAGGCGGAGCATGGCCAGAGCGCCGCCAAGCGCGCCGAGGCCCTCGGCGACGCTGACCGTCGCCTGGCTCAGAAGTTGGCCCACGGCTCCGTCGCGATCTGCTATCCAGACAACACCACGGAGGATTCGCTGCCTCATTCACAGTTCATCTGGACGGTGCGCGACGGCGTTAATAACGCTCCGAACTGGACCTCGGGCAACCTGGACCGTCTGACCTCGGTAATCCGGCTCACGCCGGCCCAGCTGGGCAACCCCGACTATGCCGCCGCGGCGCTGTCGGGCAGTCTGGACGCCGCCGTCAACCGCCTCAATGACACTCAAAAGCGGTTGCTGGCGCAAACTCTGGACTTGCCGGCCGCCAAGGGTTCAGGGCGGGAAGGACAATGGAATAGAGCGGCCAAGCGCGCCCTGCTGGTGCTGGCCACCGCCGTGATGTTCCACTCCCGGCTGGGCAGTCACCTGGCCGGTATGCGGCCCGAATACGACAGCCGCGTTAGTCCGAGGACACTTTTCACCGGCCTCTGGCCGCCGGCCATGGCCCACCTGTGCCGGGATGCTAGCGATCTCATCGCCGCCTTCCGCGACGCCTGGAACCTGATACTGGCGCTGGACTACAAGCCTATCTTTGAAACCGGACGGGCCGCCTTGCAGTCCTGCCCGCCGGACCCAGCCTTTGCCGACGCGGTGCGCGACACCGCCGACGCCGCCCTGGCTGTGGTGCAGAACATCGCCGGCCTGCGCCACGACCTGCTGGGACGCATCTTTCATACCGTGCTGGACACCGCCCGCTACGACGGTTCTTTCTACACCACCACCGCCGCCGCGACGCTGCTGGCGGCATTGGCTTTGCGGGAGGATACTTGCGACTGGAATGACCCTTTGGCCATAGCAGACTTACGCATTACCGACCCGGCCTGCGGCACGGGAACGCTGCTGATGGCCGCCGCCGAGCGCATCCGCGACCTGGCCCCGCAGTCCGACGTTGACGAAACCATCTCCCGCGCCCTGATTGAAAACGTCTTCACCGGCTATGACGTGAACCTGACAGCCACCCACATGGCGGCCACCACCCTGGGCCTGCTGTCGCCAACGACGCAGTTCCGCAACATGAAGATCGGGCGCACCTTCCTGGGAGTAGATGACGCTGGTGACGCCTACCTCGGCTCCCTGGAGTTCCTGGACCGCCAGCCCATGCTGATGCCCTGGCCCAACGCGGCGTCCGCCGCCGGCGGAGCGACCCAGGTGGACACCGGCGAGACCATGCGATTTGGTGAAGGATCCGGCGCCGAGCCGGCCGACCTGGTGATAATGAACCCGCCGTTCACCCGCGACAGCCTGCGCCACGACCAGTTCAGCGAAAGCGACGAAAAGAAAGTCAAAGACCGGGAAAAGACGCTGTTCGCCAACAAGCCGGTGCATCTGTCCAACAATGGCGGCCCTTTCCTATATCTTGCCGAGTTTCTTGCCAAGCCTGAAAGCGGAACGGTAGCCGTGGTTTTGCCGCTGGTGGGAGCAACCAATTACGCGACTATGGGTATGCGGCAGCATTTGGCCCAAAGGTTCCATGTTGAGACCATCGTTACATCCCACGACCCGGAGCGTATCTATTTCTCCGAGAATACTGACATCGGCGAGATGCTGGTAATCTGTCGCCGCTGGCCGGCAAGCAAGGGAGGCAAACCGCCGACGCGAGTGGTCAACCTGGCCAGGAACCCGACGACGCCCGCCGATGCAATCAGTGTGGCCGCGTCAATTGAGACCGATAACGTTGCCAATCAGGACTACGGTACGGTGCAACATTGGCCGGTGGTCAGGATAACCGCCGGAGATTGGGGTGCGGTGCAGTTCCTGTCGCCATATCTGTGCGAAAAGTTTGTTGAGTTGAGGGACGCCGGACTGTTCCCATCAATTGCGTTGGGCAGCATCGCTGACATCGGGCCGGCCGGCCAAAGGATACGAGACGCTTTCACCCGGTCGTCGATGCCAGACGCTGAGGGCCGGGTTGCGCTGTGGCAACACGATACCACGGTCACACAGTCCATGGCAGCCAAACCCGATACCCATATTGTTGCCAAGCCGCCGAAAGCGCACTTGGCGGAGCGATATTGGAATCAAAGGGGTCGGGTGTTGTTGCCAACTCACTTGTTCTTTCAAACTGTGCGAGCAATATGTGTACGGTTGGACACTCTTGGATTGGGTTCGCTTTGGGTTCCTTGCCGCATCAACAAGCCGTCTGAAGAGGCCGTAGCTTGGGAAAAGTCATTATGCGTATATCTCAATTCGTCCATAGGCTTACTGTCCATAATGGGTGACCGCACCAACAAAAAGCCAACCTATCCAAATCTGTCGCTTGACGATATGCGCAAGCTGGTGGTGCCGGATTTCAACGCCCTCGGCGATGCTACGGTGGCCCAACTGTCCGCCGCCTACGACGCCCACGCCGCGGACATCCTGCTGCCGCTGCCGCAGCTGGACAGCGATCCGGTTCGGCGCGCTCTGGATGACGCCGTGTCATCCGCACTGGGACTGGACGGGGAGACGGTGGCCGCCGTCCGCCGCAGCCTGGCCATGGAGCCGTCGGTGACGGGGCGGCGGTATGGGGGACGGCCGGCGGGGTAATGGAGCCATTGGATTCTGACGAAACGACAGTGACCATATCAGCCCAACTTTGCTGGAAAGCGGGTGTGTGTCTGATTGTCGATTTTGCTACAATCGGCGCCATGAAGTGCGCTCAGCTACAGAGCGCGCTTCATTCACTAACGCTTTCAAAGCTAGCGCAGTATGAAATGCAGGTAACGGCACTGGCGCTATGACCTTGAGCAGGCAGGAATACGAGGCCATCATTAGCGATGGCACCAAGCGCATCGCCGGCGATATTGCTTGGGAAGGTCGCCCCAACGCTCCGGCGCGGCAATTCCGGGTCGATGTCGATTCCGAAGCAGCTCATCCTTTGTTTATCAATGCTTGGTACAACCCCAACTCCGGCAAGCTGTCGTATGCGCTCATTCATCGAACAGTGGGGCGAATACACGGCTTGGACTTGGGAGCGGACCACTGCAACCCTGACGGCGAATTTGTTGGAGAGAAGCATAAAAACTACTGGGTGCCTGGCAGTCGGGACAAGTGGGCATACGTGCCGAATGATATTACCGAGACTTGGAACCGGCCGGTGGAGGTGTGGGCGCAATTCTGTACTGAGATAAATCTACGGCACGATGGAACACTTCGGGAACCTGGTTCTGTCCGAGGAGCGCCGCTGATATGAACATCGACGAACTTTGCGCTTCCGTAGGGCGGACGCTGCCGCCCTTGTTTGTGTGCTCACCGGCTCCGCATGAGGGAGTGCGGGTGCGTACTCCATTGCTGTATCCCGATGGAGGGGTGGTGGACGTGTTCGTCCTCGAACGTGGCAGCGGTTACATCGTTACCGATTTCGGTGATGCCCTGGGTTGGTTAGGCTTGCAGTCAATCAGCCGGCGGCGCTCAAGACGGCAGGAAATGCTGGTCCAAGACGTCTGCCAGACGCTCCGCATTGAGCTTGTCCACGATCAACTGGTATTGCGCACGGTGACGGAGGACGCGCTGGGGGAAGCGGCACTTCGCATCGCTCAAGCGGTCGTGCGGGTTTCCGATTTATGGTTCACTCTACGAGGCCAGTCATTGCAGGCTACTGAGGATGAGGTGGACGAATGGTTGCGCGAAAAGCAGATTCCCTTCCAGCGTCAAATTACCAGACCCGGACGATCCGCACGCGATTGGACCATTAATTTTGAAACGCAAACCAATAACCGAACTTCGCTGATTTTCCTGCTTAGCACCGGATCGCGTGGAGCCGTGCGACGCATTACGGAACACGTTTTGGCAGGATGCGTTGACTTGAGCCATCTCAGAATAAGTCAATCCAACCTGGTATTCGTTTCGCTGTTCGATGATACCTTTGATGTATGGCGGCCCGAGGACTTTCAACTGGTGGAGGAGCATTCTGAAATAGCCCGGTGGTCTGCCCCTGATGAACTCGAACGAATGCTAACCGCAAATGTCAACAACAACCTAATCATCTGTTGAAACCTCTCCGGCGTCAGCAGGTTGATTGCCATCCTAGACAGTGTCGCAACTGCGGGTTCATTCAAGTTCGTATCGGCCAGAATTCGCATTGCGCACTATGCCTGTTGAGGCTTTCGCAGTTTTTCGGCGTCCTGGCGCACTGCTTCGTCAAATCGCTCCATGAACTCCGACCAAACCACGTTGGTCAGAGGCGCTCCCGTGGCGGCAAGCTTCAATGTCCTCAGGAGTCAACAATCCAGGATATCCGTTGAGGATATCCTTCTCCGTCCATATCCCGCCGTTCAGGCGCTCCATCACCAACTCCACGGAGATACGCATTCCCCGTATGGTTGGCTTGCCCGCCAGGATTTGCGAGTCTTCGGTGATACGGTCAAGCAAATCCATAATGCAACCTCCGAGCGATGGCTGGCCCATTCTAGCATGGCGGCATATTGTGAAGGTGTAGAACCGGCCCCCTGTGCCGCCGCACCGGGCGACTTGTGATTGCCGTCGGCGCATCCCATCCCATTCCTTGCGCCCCCTCCCTCCCGCTGGGTATGATGCTGCCCAGCGTTGCGCCGTCGGCTTTCCCCGAACTTGCTCATCATCCCGCATTTCGCCGGCGGTCGCTCTGGAGGTTTGGCAATGTCCGTGATGGTTACCGGCGGCACCGGGTTTATCGGCAACCGCATCATCCGCAAGCTGGTGGAACGCGGCGAGGAAGTGGTCTGTTTCGACCTGGCTCCGCCCCGGGCCAACCTGTCGGCCCTGCTGGACCGCATCTCCATCTACCGGGGCGACGTGACCCGACTGGATCACATCCTGGAGGCCGTCAACTGCCACGACGTTGACCGCATCATCCACATGGCCGCCCTCTTGCCGCCGGACACCGAGGACCGGCCGGCCACCGGCATGGCTGTTAACATCGATGGCACCAACAACATCTTCGAGGCCGCCCGCTGGGGCAACATTCGCCGCGTGGTCTATGCCAGCAGCATCGCCGTGTACGGCGTGCAGGACACTTTCGGCGACCGCCCCCTCATCGAGGATGACCTGCCGGCGCCCATCAACGTCTATGGATTGACCAAGGCGGCCAACGACTTCGCCGCCGCCCGCTACCGCACCCTGCACGGCCTGGACATCCGCGGCATCCGCATCTGCACCGTGTTCGGACACGGGCGCGTCACCGGCATGACGGGCATGATCGGCGGCCTGATGATGTCGCTGCCGGCCGTCGGCCAGCCGGTGAGCATGGCCTTCGACCCGATGGAAGCGTCGCCCATGATCCACGCCGAGGACGCCGCCGAGATCTTCGTCCGCGTCGCGCTGGCCGACCAATTGAATCACCACATCTACATCAGCGGCGGCGAACTGGCGACGATTGCCGACGTGGCCGACATCGTGCGCTCGTACATCCCCGACGCCAGCATCACTACCGGCGACCGCCCGGTGCCCCACGTCTATCTGGTGGACAACAGCCGCATGATGGCCGACCTGGGCTACGAACTGCCGCCGCTGCGGATGCGCGTGCTGGACCACATCAACGACGCCCGCGCCGAAGCCGGCATGGAACCCATCAGCGGCTGAATGGCATTTGCTACAATGCCTTCGAGCCACCACTGACTACTCCCGAGGAGGCCAACCATCATGAGCGTTGCCATCGGCTACGTCCCCGGCGCATTTGGACAGGGGGGCGACGACCCCAACTTTCTCCGTACTCTGGTTGAGTTGGGGGACAAGTACGAATACGACTCCATCTGGCTCAGCGACCGCATTTGCAGTGACCGCTTCAGCCTGGAACCAATGGTCGCCCTGTCCCTAGTGGCCGGCTACTCCGACCGCCTGAAGTTCGGCACCAGCGTGCTGGCCCTGCCGCTGCGCAATCCGGTGGTGCTGGCCAAGCAGGTCGCCACGCTGGACTGGCTGTCTCAGGGACGTTTCTTCCCCGCCGTCGGCCTGGGCCAGGAGGACCCCGACGAGTACGAGGCCTGCGGCGTCCCCAAGGCCGACCGCGCCCGCCGCACCGATGAGGCCATCACCCTGATGCGGCGCCTCTGGGAGGAGGAAGGAGTCACCCACGAAGGCGAGTTCTTCACCACCCACAACGTGTCCGTTACGCCCCGCACGTTCCTGAAGCCCTCGCCTCCGGTATGGATCGGCGGGCGCAGCCCGGCGGCGGCTCGGCGCGTGGGCCGGGTTGGCGACGGTTGGCTGGTGTCCAGCGCGACGCCGGACGAAGTGCGTTCCGGCCGGGAAATAGTCTTCGAGACCGCCCAGCAGTACGACCGGGAGATCGAGGAAGACCACGTGGGCGTCCTCGTCGGCTACTATATCTGCGACGACCAGAAGGAAGGCGAAGCCAGGTCGGAGCAGTTCGTGACCCGCCAGCGTCCCGACGCTCACTTTACCGAGTATTCCGCCGTCGGCACTGCCGAGCAGATCGGCGATTTCATCCAGGATTACATCGACGCCGGCGGGTTCAAGTTCGTCATCCGCCCTCTCTGCGCCGGCACCGAATCCATGGAGCAACTGGAGCAGGCCGGCGAGGAAATCCTGCCCCGCTTCCACGGCCCGCTGGGCCAGTAGATGACTCCCGGAGGCCGCGCCATGACCAGCGCCAAGCCCAGATCCGTACTCCGCACCGGCGTTCGCATGACCCTCAACGAGTTCCTCGCCCTCGGCGAAACCGACGAGCGGTTGGAACTGTTTGATGGGGTTCTTTACCTTATGAGCACGCCTACCAAAGACCACCAGTTTCTGATGGGACGGTTCCATCTCCACTTCGATCTTCACTTGGACCGCTTCCAACAACCGCCGGCGGAAGTGTACATGGACTTGACTACCATCCTGTCGGCGGAACTACAGCGCGCGGTTGACCCGGACTTGGTGGTCATCCTCACTGGACGGGATGACGTTGGCGGGACGATCTACGTGGAAGGCGTGCCGGACATTGTGGTGGAAATCTTGTCATCGGATCGGAACCATGACCTGGTGTTCAAGCGGCGGATTTACGCGGAGGCCGGCGTGCGAGAATACTGGATTTGCGATCCGCGGAACGACACGGTACTGCCGCTGGAACTGCAAGGCGGCGAATATATCGAACTACCCACACTGACCGCCGCCGACACCCTCACCACACCGCTGCTCCCCGGCCTGGAGATACTGCTGGCCGACATCTTCCACCACCGCCGTCGCCCGCCCCGCGAAGAGTAGTCGCCGGGAGGCCGCCATGACCACCGCCAAACCCAAGCTCCGCACCGGGATGCGTATGTCCGTTGACGAGTTCCTCGACCTGCCGGAAACCGACGAATACCGCTGGCTGGAACTGGACGACGGAGAACTGTACATCATGCCCCGACCCCACCGTGGCCACCAGTTTTTGAAAGACGAACTGGTGACGCATTTCAAAATCCTCCTGAACAACTCCCCCACACCGCCGGCAGAGGTGTACACCGAGCTGGTCATCATCATATCGCGCGAATCGGGTCGCATCCTGATACCCGACTTGTCCGTGTTTTTGCGCCCGCCAGGGGACGATTCGGACATCAGCGCGGCAGGAAGCATTCCGGACATCGTTATTGAAATCCTGTCCACCAATCGCAGCCGCGATTTGGTACGCAAACGTCAGCTCTATGCCGAGGCCGGCGTTCCCGAATACTGGATCTTCGACCCTCGCAACGACTCGGTTCTGCCCCTGGAATTGCGCGATGGCGAGTACGTGGGACGGGACGTATTGAGCATGGGCGACACGCTCACCACCCCACTGCTCCCCGGCCTGACAATTCCCTTGGCCGACCTGTTCGGCCACCGTCAGAGACCTTGCGACGAAGCGTGACCCTCGGCCTGACTCTTGCCCGCAATCCCGGCGCATACTATGATTGCCCCGTCTTGTATCAATTGAGCCATTATCCGCTACCAAGGAGCGCCCCTCACATGAAAGCAGCACAGCTAGTTGCCCCTAAGCGTTGGGAGTTCACCGAAGTTGATACCCCGGCGCCCGCCGACGGCCAGGTACTGGTCAGGATGGAGCGCGTCAGCGTGTGCGGCTCCGACATCCGCCACACCTACGGCCCCATACTTGACGAGTCGGAATATCCCATGGAACCCTGCAAAGGCGCCCACGAGCTGGCCGGCGTCATCGTGGACAGCAAGACTGACGAATACCACGAGGGCCAGCGTGTCATCGTCATTCCTTTTCCGGGTACCGGCGGACTCTGTGAGTACGTGCTGTCCGCTCCCGGCCGCATCGCTGTGCTGCCCGAGTACGGCGGGCTGGACGAGTGGGTCATGTGCCAGCCTCCGGGAACCGTGCTGTATTCCTGCCGTCAAATGGGCAGCCCGCTGCAGCAGAACATCCTCATCTTCGGCCAGGGCAGCATCGGCCTCAGTTTCACCATGATCCTCTCCCGCATGGGCGCGCGCAACGTCATCGTAGTTGACCCGCTGGACTACCGCCTCGAGAAGTCCAAGCAGATGGGTTCCACCCACCGCATCAACCCCGACAAGCAGGATGTCCACGAAGCCGTGATGGAGATCACCAGAGGCCAGGGCCCTGATACCGTGGTGGAAGCCGCCGGCTATCCCGACTCCCTCAACGAGTGCTTCCGCCACGTGCGGCAGTTCGGCCAGGTGATCATCTTCGGCATCCAGACCGACCACATGGTGCCCATCGAGCACAACCTCTGGATGGACAAGCAGCCGCGCATCATACCCACCACCGGCGCCCGAAGCAGCGATCCCATCAGCCAGATCCAGGACATGGTGGACCTGCGCGCCCGCGGTTGGGCCGACCCCGCCGAACTCATTACGCACCGCGTAGGTTTCTCGGACATCCAGCAAGCCTACGACATGTATGAGCAGCGTGACGACAACATCATCAAGGTGGTCATGGACATCAACACCTAGACCGCGCCGGAATGCGCCGCCGCCGCAACGACGTAGGGGCGAACAATTATTCGCCCCTACGTTTGCTCCAACTGGATTGTGTCTCCGTCCACCAGGGAAATGACTCCAGGCCAGCGCGTGCGCCTGGCCCGGGAAAATCTCTGCCTGGCCATGGCCCTGTTCGTAGCGTCTCACCGCGGCTTAATCTCCGTCTCCTTTTTCCCGTCCGGGACCGAGCTGCACCTGCCGGACGGTGAAACCATTGACGCCGGGGTTCCACTGGATTTGATCGACCAGCAGTCGTTGCTGCGCTGCGCCGGCAACCAGATCCGCAGCGCTTTCGCCCTGTCTGCCCTCCAGACGCAACGAGAGTTGGAGGAAATCTACGGCAACGAACCGTTGTCAGAAAGCAATGCCGACCTGAGAGCCGTTCGAGCTGTGGCCTTCTTGATTGCCCGCAGCCTGGAACACAACCTGCTCACCCCGTCCTGGGACGTTCCCTTTGACTATCGGCAAACCTTTGCCGGCCCGGACCTGTGTCTTACCGTCGATCCCACGCAATGGCATGGTCAGGAGATACGTTGGGAACATTTCGGCGGGTTGTCCCGCTATTTGGACCTGACGCTTTTCGCGTCTTACTGTCTCGACGGCGCTGCTCCGCGATTGGCGGCCCGCGCCGCCACCGGCGACTATGGAGCCATGGGCGAAATGGCCGACCTGGAATCTTCCGTGGCGATGTCCCAAGGTCCCACCGTCGCCGAGCCCGGCTACGGCAGCGGCGAGGGCCGCCCACATCGCAACAATCCGGCGGTGGACGGACCTGAACCGGCCGCCGGCTGGGTCGCCCCCGACGGCCCGCCGGAACCCCGCTTCGGCGTCGCGTCCCAGGCCAGCGAGCACGGGCCGGTGGATGATTTCGTCGCCAATGCCTGCGCCACGGGAGGCGAAGCGAAGGCTCTGGCCGGCGACCTCTATACTTCATACGCCCGCTGGTGCCTGGAGAACGGGTATCTTGCTCACAGCCAGCGCAAGTTTGGCCTGGAGCTTCGGGCCCGGGGCTATGAGCGCAAGCGCCGTGGCAAGGGTCGCCACTGGTGGCTGGGCGTCGCCGCCACGCAAGCCTGAGCGTCATTCCTGCGCAAGCAGGAATCCAGGACTGCCATGGATAGAAACTTTCTGGATTCCCGCGAAAGCGGGAATGACGACGAATTCGGTTACACAGGCGTAACATTGGCGCAAAATCCGCGTAACAATCTACTGCGATACTGCCCTCCAAGCAAACAGGGCCGTTTTCGCCCAAAACCATTTCGGAGACAGATTGAAATGATTGCCATCGCCGCCGGTGCCGCCTTCGTCGGATTGTTCGCCCTCTGGGTCATCGTGCCCCGCTTCATCCTCCGCCGGCACGAAAAGGCGGCGCAGCCCGCGGCGCCCATGACGCAGGACGAATTCGCGCCCCAGGCTGCCGACTGAACGTCCGCACGGCAAGCCTTTCGGAGATCGGGCCGGGGAGCGCAGGCTCCCCGGCTTTTCCGTTGTCCGGCTTGATTGACAGGAAATAGCGTCGGGCGCAGAATGACCGCAGATTGTGAGCTGCCCGTTGTACCCGAGCGGGGATTCCCCGCCGTGCCCCATTGATCGAGGAGGACCTGATATGGCGTTTCCCGAGCGAATGAAGTTTGGCATCTTCCTTGGCCCGTTCCACCGGGTTGGCGAAAACCCGACCCTGGCGATGGAGCGCGACCTGGAGCTGATTGAATGGCTGGACAAGCTGGGGTTTGATGAGGCCTGGATTGGCGAGCACCACAGCGCCGGCTGGGAGATTATTTCCTCTCCGGAGGTTTTCATCGCCGCCGCCGCCCAGCGCACGAACCGCATCAAGTTGGGCACCGGTGTGGTCAGCCTGCCGTATCACCACCCGCTGATGGTGGCCAACCGGATGGTGCAACTGGACCATATGACCTACGGGCGCGTTCTCTTCGGGGTAGGCCCCGGCGCTCTGCCCGGCGATGCCTACATGATGGGCATTCCCCACGAGCTGCAGCGGGAGCGCATGGACGAGTCCCTGGGCATCATCCTGCGGCTCTTCACCGAGACCGAGCCGATCACCTACCAGAGCGACTGGTTCGAGCTGAAAGAGGGCCTGCTTCAGCTGCGCCCGTACCAGCGGCCCTATATGCACACCGCCGTGGCATCGGTGCAGTCCCCGGCCGGCGTGACTCTGGCCGGAAAGCACGGGTGTTCAGTTCTGACCATCACCGTCCCTCGGGACCCTTCCGCTGGCCCCTCCGACCTCCAGGGACTTTGGAGCATCGCCGAAGAGTCCGCCGCCGAGCATGGGAACACCATGAACCGCGACGACTGGCGGCTGGTGCTGCCCTGCCATCTGGCCGAATCACGGGAAGAAGCCCTCAATGACGCCCGCATGGGCGCCGGCCGCTACCTGCGGGAGTACAGCGAGGGGACCAACGGCCGCCAGGCGGTTTTCGACGGCCCGCTGGACAAGGTGATAGACCACATGGCCGACACCGGCAGCTGGATCATCGGCACTCCCGACGACTGTATCGAAGCCATCGAGCGGCTGGGCGAACAGAGCGGCGGCTTCGGCGCCTTCCTGGTGCAAACCATCGACTGGGCCCCCCGGGATAAGATGCTGAAGAGCTACGAACTGATGGCCCGCTACGTCATGCCCCACTTCCAGGGCAGCGTCCTCAGCACCCAGGCGTCCAACCAGTGGGCCAAGGAACGGCAGGACGACCTGGTCAGCGGTCGGGTGCGCGCCATCGACCGGGCCCGGCAGGCCTACGCCGAGCGCGCCGGGTAAGGGTTCCGTGCTCACGCCTACCCGGTTTTGGCTGGGTTGAAGGCTGAAGAGGTTGTCAGGCGGGTCGGGGGTGGCGAGGTAGTATTCGTAGCCCAGGTGCAAGATGCCCAGCTTGCCGCTCAAAGTGGGTACGCGTGAGCTTTCACACCACTTGACGGGACGTAACCGTCGTGGGCCTCGGCGAACTCTTTGAGTCGTCTCGCGACGGTCTTGTTGGTTACGTCATCCGCCAGTGCGATCTCCTCGATGGTCCATCCTTCGTTGGAGAGTTGCTGCCAATATCGTCACCGTTCGAGTGTCTGCTGGCGCCGTGCGTCCTGGGTCACTTTGGTGCGGTTCGGCTTCTTCCGGACCCCTTAGATGTCTTCGTGGCCTGTGTTCGCCGACACGCCGGTGGCGGCCGCTATTTCGGGGACGTTCTGGTTCTCGCGGAGCAGTTGTGCGACCGTATGTCGGCGTTCGTCGCGTCGCTTGCGACGTGTGACTCCCGAGGCCAGGCCGATGGCTCGCAATCGCTCTACGTCGGTTGCATTGTCGCGTGCTTCGTCGGCGGCTTTGCAGCATCTTGAGCAGTGTCGTGCGCGTCCGCTTCGTGTTATGCGACGGCACCCGGCTTGTTGCACTGGATTCGGTTCGCCGCTGGTTCTGCAGGTGTTCCCTTTGCACAGCGGGACCTTGACTTCGGCACAGGCTGCGCAGTAGCGTTTCGTCATGATGCGGGCGACGGTGGTGCGCTGGCACGCCGCAGCTGGTGCACAGTCCCAGGAGTTTCTCTCTGATTCCCTCGGGCCTGATAGTTGCCCAGGCTGGCCACGCTGTTGGCGTTATGGTTATGGTTTCATGACCAACCCGGTCGGGTCCATCTTGAGCGTCCAGCGACTTTCGCGACGTGGTGGAGTGGCGCTGATTCCATCCCAGCGTCACCAGCCTCGATAGGTAGTTTGCTGACGACCGGGGCGGGTGACCGACGATGAGCGCGGCTCGTAGCTTGCCGGCGATTCCTTCACCGTTGGTCATGACGGCTGTCCAGAAAGTCTCCGCCTCCGCAGGCGCTACGTGCAGACTTTCTACGAGGACGGCGAGAAGTCTCGACGACATTCTGTTCTTGATCTCCCGGGTCGCGCATTAGTGGCTCAGGAGTTGCTCCGCCTTGCGGACGGCGTCGATGCGCTCGTTGATCTGTGCGATGCAGTCGCGATCGGGCGGGCGATTGCAGAGTTCGGGGAGCTCGTACTCGGGATCCCAGAGCAGAAGGTAATGGGCCGCGCCGAGCACGATGTTCGTGGTCTTCGGGTCGAGACCCTCGTAATCGATGGAGCGTGCTGCGTCACCTCTCGTTCGCGGCCGCACTAGCCGGTCCATGCTCTGGTGAATTTGCTCGGCGCTTTGTGTCCATACGACGCGTACGAGCCACTTCCGGGTCTCGCCGGCGATCACGGCGGCCTGGTATCGATGCTGGCCGTCTACGAGCACCATCTGCCCTGAGGTCATCGGGAGGAACGATATGCCCGGGACGAGCATGAACTCGCCGTTGATCATGGCGTCTGCGAACATCCTGCAGTGCAGCTTCGAGGGTCCGCGATGGCGCGGGAACGTCATGAAGTCGATCACGTATTGCGCTTCGAGTGGCGTCAGAGTAATGGTGCCGGCGCTTGCGTCCTCGTCGTCTTTACGCTGTAGTAGCTCGGCAAGTTGCGCTGGGATAGAGTTGATGTTGTCCTTGTTCACGGCGATGCTGACTCCTTAATATAGGTCGTAATGGCCCCGGTGCTGAGTGCGCCAGTTTCGTTGTCAGCATTGTAGTGACACCTTTCCGCAACAGGGTTTTTGGCACGATCGCTCCGTTCGTGCCGGGCGCGTTGTTGCCGTTGATTAGAGACGATCCGATATACGTCAGTGGAGCTGTTTGCGCGGTGCGTTTGTGGTTTCAGGGGATGGTGTCGTTGTTATTCCGAGAGTCCTAAACCAAAGCCAAGGTGAAACCCGGATTGGCGTTGGGTAGAATTGTCGAGAATGGCCAAAATGATCCCCGCAACCTTACCCGCACGGTCTGAGTCTAGGATCCCCAACTCCGAGCGGAGGATCTTCCAAGTGCTTGAGCAGGGGTTTGGAACTAGCGATTGGCGTGTGCTGGCTCGGGTCAAAGCTCAAGGTCCGAATGCAGAAAAGTCATATCCTCGGGAAGCAGATTTCTTGATAATTATTCCGCAGCACGGCTTGTTCTGTTTGGAAGTAAAAGGCGATAGTTACAACATTCAAGATGGCGAATGGTACCGGGAACACCCCGCAGATCGTTCGCAGGTCGGGAAAGCCGAACCCGAGCCGCCAGACATACAGTCGGAAAAAGCGATGGAGGCAATAGGGCACGGGCTGCGCCAAGCCGCTCGAGGCCGTGACATGCCATTCCTCCAACAGATCCGAAACATACCGATGTGGTACGGCGTGGCCTTCACTGCGGAGCAGGCGGTTACTGATTACGATTGGCGAGATGGCTGTTTGTTTCTGAGACCAGACGATGCCTTGGACAGAAACCTGCTGCCTGAGCGGATCAGGGATCATGTGTCCAAAACAAAACCACGACCCGCAGGTGCGCACCACCGGGCGGCGAGGCAATTATCTGGCCCACTGAGCGATGAAACGGTGGATTTCATCCTACGAGCGACCCGTCGAAAGGCGGATTCCGAAACCGTACTGACAACCGGTCCCGAATTGGCCCAGGTGAACCAGAAGCTGATTGAACTCACAAATGAACAAGCGGTCAATCTCCAGATGGTGGAGAATGAGGACGGAAACATCGTTCATGATCGGGTTCTTTTTACCGGCGCCGCCGGTACGGGCAAAACCATGCTTGCGCTTGAATTGGCCCGACGGCGCCACGCGGCAGGCGATAGGGTGGCGGTCATATGCCACACCGAGGTATTGGGGCATTGGCTTCGGAAACAGTCGCCTGAATTGGCGCCAGCTGTTGGAACATTAGAACAAGCGTTGATAGGTTGGATCGACGACCCAACCCCTGAGTTTCTAAGCTATCAAAAAGCCGTTGCCGATCTCAAACCGCCGTCTGCTGATGCGTCTCCAGCAGCTATGACCCTTGACGAGATCAAGGAAGCTCATCTTTCGGCGGGCGTGCGCGTCGAAGAGATCCGAAACGATTACCTGCTTGAAGCGATGGAAAACATCGACCAGAACGATGATAACCGGTTCGATTACGTGATTGTGGACGAATTGCAATATTTCGACGACCCGTTCGAATGGTGGGCTCTAGTATTACAACGACGGGTTAAGGAGGAAGGCCGGAAGCATCGCGACGGAGAGTAGTGCGGCGTTTCTCGTGGGAGCGTCGGGCCCGTTCGTTACGTTCCTGGACATCTGCCAACCACCCCAGCAGTTCTCGCGGCCCGAACTGCTCTTTGGGCAAGAGTTCACGCACCACTCGGTACACCTGGGGCCGAGTGATCTGGGGCATCTTTTTCCCCCCAATCCTGTTGCAGGCTCAGCAGGAAAGCCCCGGCCAGCAGGCACATGGTGATGTGGTGGTGCCAACCGGCCCAGGTGCGGGTCTCGTACTCGTCCAGCCCCACGTCGCTCTTCTCAGTCTCGTCCGCCTCCGGCGGATCGATGCGCCACCTGGAGCCGCCCACATAAGCCAGGGTTTCCAGGGGCGTGTCCTCGGGAGCGTTGGACAGGTAGTAGCGAGGCTCGCTGCCGTCCAGGTTCTGACGATAGATTGCCCAGAGGATTTCGCCAGGCTTGCGCCGTTGGGTCACCCGCACCCGTTGGGCGCTGTAGCGGTAGGTGCGCGGTCCCTGGCTGCCTTCGGCCACTGTGATCTCCCGCCAGGCTTCTTCGGGCAACGCCAGACTGCGTTGGACCATGGTCTGCCGCTCCTCGCGTGAAGGTCTCGGTTTGCGGGGACGGCCGTTACCCTGATACGGCGGCTTGGTCCAGGTGGGCTCCAGCGGCCATACGGTCATATCGGGACGCACGTCCAAAACGTAGAGCGCTCCAGCCGTCGTCAGGCCGTCCCGCAAGTTCGGCGACATTCCGAATGCGCTATCCCCAGCTACCCACTGGGCGCTGAGGCGCCCACGGGCCTGGGCCCGCTCCACCATCTCCAGCGCCAACTCCGTCTTGCTGCGGTACTGCCGACGCTCCGCTGGCACTCCCGCCGCCGCACAGCGCTCCACATCCCCAGTCCATTCCTCCGGCAGATACAGCCGTTTGTCCACCAGCGCTCGGCCCTTGGGCCCCACATGGGCGAGAAACACCCCAGCCTGACAGTTGGCGATCTTTCCCAACGTCCCACAGTACTGCCGGGCTACTCCCACCGACTTCACCCCCTGCTTGGGAAAGTCGCTGCCGTCCAGCACCCACACGCCCAAAGGATCCGCCAATCGGGGTCCCAGATACTCCTGCAACCGGCCGATCACCGCATCGTCATCCCAGCGGGCCTCGGTGAGAAAACGCTGCAGCACCCGCGGCGACGCCGCAACCGCCTCCGACAGGTTTTCCGCATTACGTCGCTCCTGGGACTGCACCAGCAGGGCTTGCAGGTATTCCTCGCTACGCTCCCGCCACTGCTTGCGACCGAAAACCGACCCGAAGTAAGCGTGAAAATCCTGGAAAGCCTCATTCACCCTCTCCAAAGCTGCCGCGTCCATCACCCCGCCTCACCTCCCGAAGCCTCCGATTGCTCAGCCCAATCCTACCACCCTAACCCGTCGTTGTAATACTAGATATCATGTTGAAAAATCGGTTGTCGAACGGTCAATGGGCCATGTTCGGCGACTTGACATTTCAGAATTGGACAGCCGAGCAACCTGTAGATTCGCAGGCGCCCGTCTCGAACAACGCCAGAACAATAATACCCAACGTCGAAGAGCACTTGAAACAACTATGCCCAGGATCTCGTTCTAAACCGAAGCCAAAGTGAAATCTACATTTGCTGGGCCGGAACCATTGGCGCGGGTGTTGGCGTTCAGTTGTGCGGCGCGAGCCTGAAGGACGGTGCGACAACGGCGGCTGACTTCTTCCCGACGGTGGGCCAGACCGGCGAAGAAGCCGCCCACTGTCTCCCGCACCGCAGCCCTGGTGCCCAGGCACAGATTAGCGGTTGCCTCTTGGCGCGCCCAGCCCCAGATGGCCTCGTCAGCATTGAAATCCGGACTGTAGCTGGGCAGGTTCACCAGGCGCAAGTTCAAGCCGGGCGTGGTCAGATAAGCCCTGATCGCATCGCCGCGATGGGCTGGGGAGTTGTCCCATATCACCGTCAGCGGTTCGGGGTGTCGCGCCCGAAGCTGCCGCAGGAAGGTGGCTGACGTCTCGGAGTTGCTGTTGCCCTCCAGTTCCATCACTGCCACCTCTCCGGTTTCCAAGCACACCGCCGAGTAGTAGCTGACCTTCTCGCCACGGCGCGGGCTGGTGGAGCCCACCAGGGCCGGTTCGCCCTTCAGCACCCACTTGCCCCGCAGGTCAGCATCCGCCTGAAAGTGCGCCTCGTCAGCGAAGAATATCTTGCCGCCAGTCCGTCGGGTTGCCGCCGTCAAAGCAACATACTCCGACACAAAGGCTTCCCGCCGCACCGGGTCCGCCTTGAGCAACCGCTTCTTCGGGCGCTTCAGCACAAACCCCAATCGGTGCAGATAGTTCAGGCAACTGCTCCGGCTCAGCGCGGGACCGAAGCGGTCCTCCACAAACCGGCGTACCGCCCTCCAATTCCAGTTGGATAGCTCGATGCCCGCCTGGCTGGGCGCTTCCCGCACCGCCGCCTTCAACTCGGCCTGCTGCTCCCCCAGTCAGCGCGGGGGGAACCTTGTATCTTGGTTTTGGAGTGTAAGAATCACTTCGGCAATCGGACCGGGGCGCGGTAGACCGATGGGAACCAGGTCATAGCAGACCGATCGGGAGCAAGGGTCGCCGCACCCCACACGAGATGAGAGCCCGAACAGTTGCCTGGGCCAATCGAGCCCGCATCGTGCAAGGACGGGCCAACGCTCACACCGGAGGCACAGATGGAACAAGAACTGAAATTCGTAGGCATCGATGTCTCTAAGGCTCAGGTGGACGTCGCCGTCCGGCCTACGGGACAGAGATGGGTCGTGTCCTACGACGATAGCGGCGTCCAAGAATTGGTCTCCCAGATGGTGGACCTGGGTCCCGCCCTGGTGCTGATGGAGAGCACGGGCGGGCTGGAACTGTCCTTGGTGGCCGCCTTGGCCGCTGCGGCGCTGCCGGTGGTGGTGGTCAACCCTCGCCAGGTGCGAGATTTCGGCAGGGCCACGGGCGTGCTGGCCAAGACCGACGCCCTGGACGCGGCGGTCCTGGCGCACTTTGCCGACGCCGTCCGTCCCTCCGTACGACCTCTCAAAGACGCTGAAACCCAGGTCCTCAACTCCCTGGCGGCCCGTCGGCAACAGGTCATGACTATACTGGTCTCGGAGAAGAACCGGTTAGGTACCGCCATCAGTGCGGTCCGTCCCCGTATCGAGGCCCACATCGCATGGCTGGAACAGGAGTTGGCAGACTTGGACGCAGGGCTGAGGCAGACCCTCCGCCGAAGTCCCGTGTGGCGGGAGAAGGATGATCTCCTGCGCACCGTCCCCGGTGTGGGGGACCAGCTCTCCCTAACCCTGCTGGCTTACCTGCCGGAGTTGGGAACGCTGGACCGCCGGCAGATCGCCGCCCTTGTGGGCGTGGCTCCCTTCAACCGGGACAGTGGCACCCTGCGGGGCAAACGCACCGTCTGGGGCGGGCGCTCCCGGGTACGGGCCGTCCTTTACATGGCAGCGTTGGTGGGTAGCCGCCACAACCCCGTCATCCGCGGTTTCTACCAGAAGCTGCTGGCGGCCGGTAAACCGAAAAAGGTGGCATTGGTCGCTTGCATGCGCAAACTGCTCGTCATTCTCAACGCCATCCTCAAGCATCGCTCACCCTGGGACGACATGAGCTCGACATTCCCGGCCCTGTCCTCTTGACAGCAGGGACAGTTGCTCCCGACTGCTCAAATGACAGCGCCTTGGGACCGCCCTCTGCAAACATCGTGACCCATTGGCCTATGGTGTGGGCATCCCGATCCAACGCCCGACCTACCGCCGCCGCTGTCCATCCCTGGCCCAGCAGCCATCCGCCACAGGCGGACGTGCCACCTTTCCCGCTCTCGTGGCGTCGGCGACCGGTACATCCGTCGTCGTACCTCAGCCTCATCCATTTGCCACCGCTCCAGCAGTGGCCTCATCCCCGCCGTACCCAACTGCAACCCCCACTCCGATTTCGCTCACCGTACAACTCATCCACCGCCAATTCTACCGAACGCCAATGCGGGTTTCACCCTGGCTTCGGTTTAGGCCACTGGGACAGCAAGGCTCTCACATCGCTGGTCGGGTTGGCGCCATGGTCCCGAGACAGCGGCAAGAAGCGGGGCCACCGGGCCATCCGGGGTGGCCGAGGGCTGGTGCGGCGTACTCTCTACATGTGCGCCTGGGCCGTCATCCGCCACGATAGCGACATGCGCCGCTTTTATGACCGGCTACGTGAGAGTGGGAAGCCAGGCTACGTTTCAGTGGTGGCCGTGATGCGCAAGATCCTGCTACAGCTCAACGCGGTAGCTCGTAGGGGCACACCTTGGGTGCCGCAGACCCCATACCCATCACCACCACCCTAAACAAAAACGCTTGACATCCAACACGGATACTTGACGGGACATAACCTAGGGAAAGGATATAGACTGATGCCCGACGCCCGGGCACCCCCGGAACACGAGCTGGTCAAAACCCGTTTTCCGCCACGTAGGGAAACGAAAAGAGCTCAACCAGCTCCAAAATCGCTAACCCGGGCAAACGTCGCTCTACGTGGCTGAAAACAGCGAAACAGCACGCTCTCAGCAGCGGGCACCGGGCCGAGCCGCCGCAATGGCGACTCTTTTGATATCTGAACGACGGCGAAGGAGACTATCGCTACGGCGTGTCGCCCCGGCCGGCGGCGACCTGCTCTTCGAGGCGCTGGCACGCCCGTCCGCCATGGATGTTTCGGTAGTGGTCGCACCAATGCCGCGGGCACATGACGACGTCGTGCTCGATGCACCTGATCATCCAGTACGTTGTGTCGTGACGGTCGGCTTCGTCGAATTCGCACGGAAGCTCGACCGGCGCGTCCTCGTAGCCGTCGCGGAAGAAGGCCCCCCGGTAGATGATGGCGTACTGTTGGTCGGCATCGCTGGGGTGCAGCAGGGGTATGATGTCGTCCCACGACCTCTCGCCCTCCGGCCCGGCGGCGGAACATCTGCCAGCAGGGTGCGGTCCAGGTTGACACGGACGCAGGTGAGGCGGAAACTGAGCGGCAACCACAGCCCGAAACTCTGCGGCTGTTCTAAGTAACGCAGGACAGGGCCTAAATTGACCATCTAACGAAACACTTGGGAAGGATGCGACAAAGCGGCAACCTCCCCAAGTATCAGCCGTGTATGTGGGCCTTTTAGCGTTTAAGCCTTCGCTAAGTGCCTATCCTAATAAGTCGGCGGCTCTGAGGGCGATGAGGGCGCAGGCGAAATGAAGAAAGGCGATGTAGTTGTCTGGGGACTTATCCCAACGGATCAAGATGCGCCGGAAACGGTTCAGCCAACTATGGGTACGTTCCACCACCCAACACCGCGCCTTGAAACCGGCCTCCCGTTTGATAGCCTGAGCCACTTCGCCTCGACTGCGGATGTGGGCAGTGAATCCGAACCCCTCCAGGGTATGGCGCACCTCGGGAAAGTCGTAGCCCCCGTATCAAGCACGGGGCAGGCTCTTGTCAAGGCACATCCCCAGGGGATGGGCTGGGCTGGATGCTGGCCGCTCCACTGGCAGGCTGTCCACCGTGGCCCCCACCGGTTTCATGTCGTGGCAGTTGGCTCCCTCCACCGCCAGTCCCACCGGAACGCCCGCTGCTTCGGTCAGCAGGCTACGCTTGACGCCTCGCTTTCCCCGGTCCGTGGGGTTGGCGCCGGTTTTTCCCCCCACCCAGGGGCGATTTGGTCATGGCGCCGTCCATGCTCACCCAACTCCAGTCCAGCCCCTTCAGTTCGTCGTAGCGTTCCAGTCCCACCCGCCACAGCTCCAAGAACACCCCAGCGGCCACCCATTCCTGGAAGCGCAGGTGGGCGGTGGAACCGGAACAGATGCCCGTGGCATCCAACGCTTTCCACTGATCCGCCAGAGGCGGGTGCGCAACACGTAGAATATCCCATTGGCGCAGGTGCGGTCGGGAACCCGGGGCCGGGCACCGCCAAACCGATGGGTGTTCACCCGCTGGGGGATCAGGGGCTCCAGCACCTGCCAGAGCTGGTCGGAGATTCGGAAAGCGCCCGTTGTGGGGTTGGTCTTGGCGGCCGGGCCAGCACGCTTGGGACGCGGGGCCTCGGGGTCTTTCTCTTTCGTCATTGCCCCAGTCTGGACGCAACCCTGGCCTGGGTGCCCGAAACGGCACTGCCAGTTTTCACCGGTTATTAGGATAGGCACTTAGACAAGTTACCCAACTTGGGCCGCAAGAGGCGACCGTTCAGAACGAGCCACCACCCAACCCTACAGCGGCCCGAGCGAATTAGATAGGAGGCAGGAACATGCGGATACTACTTATCGCCACCAACCGCCACCGCCGGCTCATGAGCCGGATGAACGCCCAACCGGTGCCCATCGGCTTGGCCTACATCGCCGGGCACCTGGACCTGGACCGGCACCAGCTCCGCATCCTGGACCTGATGTTCGCCGACGACTACCTTGCCGAGGTGGAAAACACCGTCAACGAGTACCAGCCCGACCTCATCGGTGTTTCCCTCCGCAATCTGGACAATTCCAGCTACATGGACCCCCAGTGGGCCCTCCCCATCACCAAGGAAGTCGTCGATAAGCTTCACTCCATCACCACGGCTCCCGTGGTCGTCGGCGGTCCGGCCTTCAGCCTCCTGCCCCGGGAGTGTTTCTCCTACCTGGAACCCGACATCGGCATCGCCGGCGACGGAGGGGAAGCCTTCGCCCAGCTCACCGACTGTCTGGAAAGCGGCGAGGAATTCCAGCACCTCCCCGGGGTCGTTTCACGCAACCGGGACGGCTCCCTCAACTTCAACGGGTTGGCCTACTCCGAGTTTTCCGTCCCACCTCGCTTGGACGAGCTGGACATGGCCCGCTACGAGCAGGCCGGATTCGGCATCGGTATCGTCACCAAGCTGGATGACAACTTCTCCCACGCCATGAACCCGGGCAGCGACCCCAACAACTGGCGCGTCCTGCGTCCCATCGAGGACGTGGTCGGCGAAATCCAGGAAATGAAGGACCGCTTCGGTCTCCGCAAGGTGTTCTTCATTGACGGCGCTGGATTCAACGTTCCCCTGCCCCACGCCAAGGCCCTCTGCAACTCCATCATCGAGGCCGAGCTGAAAGTCCACTGGAACAGTTACCTTGCTCCCGTCCCCGAGTCCGTCGATGACGAGGTCCTGAACCTGATGAAGCAGTCCGGTTCCGGCCTCCTCATCATGAAGGGGCTCGCCAACCACGACCTCAACGACCAGTCCTTCGAGGAGCGCATGGAGCCCCTGCAGGAAGTTTGCCGGCGCTGTGACGAGGCCGGACTCAACTACATCATCTCCCAGTTCTTCGGGGAACCAGGTGAGACACCGGAGACTGTGGACCAGAAGCTCGACTTCCTTCGCCAGATCCAGCCATCCCTGGCCAACCTGCGGGTGGGCGTCCGCATCCGCCCGGGTTCCGACGTCGCCGACGTGGCCCTGCGGGAGGGCGTCATCACGGAACAGAGTGACCTCATCAAGCCCACCTTCTACCTCGCCGATTCCGTGAAGGACTGGATCGTCGATCGCCTCACCACCGAGGCAGCTACCAACCCCCGCTGGAACGTCCTATAACCCGGTGTGACCGCACTGGTTTTGGACAACCGCAGGACGCAAAACCCCCGGGGAGGCCAGCATTAGCATTGCATGAATCCTGGGGGCGACAGCGAACTCTGGGCCCGTCGCTTGCGCCGGGAATTTCGCCTCCTGCGGAAAACCCCGCACGGCTTTGCAACTGCCGCCCGCCATCCGACTGTCCGGCAGGAATGGATTGTCCGCATAATTAGTATTACAACGACGGGTTAGGGAGGTAGGCCGGAAGCGTCGCGACCGCGGGCGGCCCGGCGTTTCTGGTGGGAGCGTCGGGCCCGTTCGTTGCGTTCCTGAACATCTGCCAGACACCCCAGCAGTTCCTCCGGCCCGAACCGCTCTTTGGGCTAAAGCTCACGGACCACTCGGTACACCTGGGGTCGGGTAATCTGGGGCATCTTTTCCCCCCCAATCTTGTTGCAGGGTCAGCAGGAAGGCCCCGGCCAGCAGGCACATGGTGATGTGGTGGTGCCAGCCGGCCCAGAGCCTGCCCCGTGCTTGATACGGGGTGCGGGTCTCGTACTCGTCCAGGCCCACGTCGCTCTTCTCAGTCTCGTCCGCCTCCGGCGGATCGATGCGCCACCTGGAGCCGCCCACGTAGGCCAGGGTCTCCAGAGGCGTGTCCTCGGGAGCGTTGGACAGGTAGTAGCGGGGTTCACTGCCATCCCGGTTTTGGCGATAGATTGCCCAGAGGATTTCACCGGGCTGGCGTCGCTTGGTTGCTCTGACCCCCTGGGCGCTGTAACGGTAGGTGCGTGGCCCCTGGCCGCCTTCGGCCACCGCGATCTCCCGCCAGTCATCATCAGGGATTGCAGCGGCCCGTAGGTGCGGGGATGTCCCAAGGCAAGGCTCTGCACCGGTCAGTAAGGCCCGGCGAGGATTGAAACGGCCGTTGTCGACGGGCATAATGGGGAAAGCTCCACAAGTACGGGGATAACACTCAAGCCGCGCCAGCTCAGCAGGGGCGGCTTCCCCATAGATGGCACACGGCACTGAGCCTTGCGGCCCGGCGAGGATTGAAACAAAGAGAGAGAAACAAACGAAACGAGCGGTAAGGATCTAAATAAGCACTATGAAAACGCTACACGCGGCCATCGAACTGCCCGACTGGGTAGTCGACCACATCACCAACCAGAGCCAAGAACTGGGGGTACATCCCAACGAGTTAGTAGGTGCCCTTATATGCTCGAAAATCGGGGACTATCGGCCACACACCGCACGGCACTTCGCTGTCCCTGCCTCAATGGAAGAACGGATGGTCGGCGACAAATTCATGGTGATAAGCCGCAACCACGACCAAGTAGTCCTCGCACCCACAAAAGATGTACCGTTCGAACAGGCCCTGACGGCATTCCAAGCCAATGGTCTCACCGAGGAGCAAGTGCTAGAGGTCATTGAAACATGAAGCCTCCGAGGGCAATCTACGACACCAGCGCCATCCTAGCCTCAATGACCCCCGCACCAAACCCGGGGGTCAATCATTTGGCATTGGATGGAGACCGGCGTGGTCCAAACCGTTGCCTCCGACTACCTGATAGATGAGTTGGTCGAGAAACTGGCCGAGCCGAGATTCCGCCTGACCTCAGAAGAACAGGCCTCGGTCATCACCGAATACCTGCAACACACCGTCACGTTCGACAGAGTGCCAACATCGGGTGCATACTGCCGCGACACGAAAGATATCCCGGTGCTTGACCTAGCGATCTGGCAACAGGTAGACGCAATCATCGCCACCGATCGGGATCTTCTGGAATTGGACGGCGAATTCACGTTCCGCATAGTCACACCGGCGGGATTCCATCAAATCCTCGACAGGTGGCGAGGCTGACCGAGAACAGACCAAGGGAGCCGCAACTACCCCCCAAACGAAGACCAAGACTTCAGCAACGAAGCCCCACAGTCGATCCCGTAGCTACGGGGATGTCCCACGCGCGATGGGTTCGGCTGCCCGGGGGTAACCGGTTACCCCTCTATCAACGGTGCTTCACAGTGTACACCCCAACTTTCCTCCCGACTTTTGAGACAGGCTCGATTGGTGTATTTCTGGCCTACGGCAGCAAGGGTGGACGGACCTTTCTGGATCGGGAGTTGTACTTGCCGCAGGTTTGGGCGGAGGATGGGGAGCGTCGGTGGGAAGCTGGCGTGCCGGAAGAGGTGGTCTTTCGCACCAAGGGGCAATTGGCCCGTATGATGATTGCCCGGGCGGCGGCAGCTGGCGTGCCCTTTGGCTGGGTGGCCGGAGACACGGTGTACGGCAATGACCGCCGGTTGCGGAGTTGGTTGGAGGAGCAGGGCATAGCCTACGTGCTGGCGGTGAAGAGCAATGAGCCGCTGTGGGCCGACACGGAGGGTGGCTCGGCGCAGGTGGCGGCCCGTGAACTGGCCCAGCAGATACCCGCTGACCGGTGGCAGCGTCTGAGCGCCGGTGATGGTAGCAAGGGACCGCGCCTCTACGATTGGGGTTGGCAGCCAATAGGCCCCTGGTCGGAGCCGGATCAGGGGCATTGGCTGCTGGTGCGCCGCAGCATCGCCGAGCCCGAGGACCTGGCCTACTACGCCTGTTTCGGTATGGGAGAGGTGTCGCTGGCGGAACTGGTGAGCGTGGCCGGCACCCGGTGGATCATCGAGGACGCCTTCAAGGAGGCCAAACAGGAGGTGGGGCTGGACGAGTATGAGGTGCGCTTGTGGGTGGGCTGGTACCGGCACATCACCCTGGTCCGCCTGAGGCGGACTGGCCCATGCCTTTCTGGCGGTAATCCGGTCCTACGCCGCCGGTGGCGAAGGTAAAAAGGGGATATGTCCCCGGGAGAGCTCATCCCGCTGACCGTGCCCGAGGTGAGACGGTTGCTATGCCGGCTGCTGTGGCCGCCCCGTGGCAGTCCCACTCTGACCATCCACTGGTCGGGATGGAGGCGGCGACACCAGGCCCGCGCCATGCAATGTCACTACCGGAGACGCCTCCAGACACCTGCCCCTCAAGCGCGACTGTAATACTAGGAAGTCGCGGTTATCACACGAAACAAACTGACGTGGTAAGCACACCGGATCGGAGTGAAACCACGCTGACGAAAACAGGGTCCTTCAACGCTTGTGCTAACTATTTTCGGGCCCTTACCATCGTTGCTCAGGGAATGCTCATCCGGGGCGGCACATTACCCGGCACCCTGGAAATGCAGCAGGCATCGTCCGTTTGGCGGACGATTGGAAGCAACGCAAGGAGACCCGAAATGCCGTCGAGTAAACGCGTCACACGTTACGTGATCTACGAGCGAGTGTCTAACGAGCGTCAGGACGTGGAGAACTCAATGAGTGCCCAAGACGCCGCAGGCAGAAAATACGTCGAAAACGACCCAAACGGGGTGCTGCTCAGGATTTACGCAGACGAAGCCAAAAGCGGCCGGGTCGCCAAAAGACCGGCGTTCCAGGAGATGATGCGGGATGCAGCAGACCCAGACAAGACTTTCGACATAGTACTGGTCTGGAAGCACAACAGGTTCGCCAGAAACCGCTTCGACAGCATCAACTACAAGTCCTATCTGGCTGACTTGGGAATCAAGGTTGTCTCAATCGCCGAGGACACCGGCGAAGGACCCGCCGGCCGCATGGTCGAAGGGATCATCGAGTCAGTCGACGAATATCACTCCGCGAACATGGGCGTCGACATCAAGCGCGGTATGAGAAACTCCGTTGAACGTGGCTTCTACCTAGCCAGCACCGCACCCACAGGGTACAAGATCGTTCACGTCCGCGACGGGGGAGGCACAGGCCAAAGTTGGAACTCGATCCACCATGGGACCGGATCCCACGACGGGTTTTCGAGTTGGCATTGCGGGACTACGGCTACAAGCAAATCGTCCTCAAGCTCGACGAAGAAGGCATACGCAACCGGGTCGGCACAAAGATCAGTAACAACAGGGTCGTCAGCATCGTCAAAAACCCCCATTACACCGGATACACGTTCTGGGACTACCAAGGCAATAACGATAACTACGCCAAATCTCTCGAGCAAGCCCATGAGGCAATTATCAGTCCTGATGACTGGGAGACGATACAGAAAAAATTCGCAAGCAGACAGCCGAACATCTTACACCCGCGGACCGTGGCTGCCGAGCACCTGTTCAACGACCTCGGGGTGTGCACGCAGTGCGGCCACAAAATGGGTATCAAGGGAAGCAAGAACAACCGGTATATGTTCTTCGTGTGCTGCAATCGTTTGAAGTACGGCGTCAAAGCCTGCGATATGCCCAGATACCCGTTGTCGCAGAACGACCCCATCATCATGGACGCGATCATCGACGACATCCTCATCGAGAACAACGTCAAGAGAATGATCGACACCGTGCTTACCGAGAGTGGCCAAAACTACAGGAGCGCCGAGGAAAAGCTCGCCGAGTTGGAACGCAGGTCCGCTGACCTGGACACCCGCGAAGACCAACTGCTCCTGGCCATGGAAATGAAGACATTCAGCATGGCGAAGATCACCGAGCGGATGAACAGCGTCCATGCTGAGAGGAAACGCATCGAGGAACAACGACAAGCCGTGATCTCCGAGTGCGATTCGGAACCCGCTTTTCTACAGGACCGGGAATTGGTTCTGGCTTACGCCAAGGACCTTAGAACGTACCTCGAAAAAGAGACCGTCCGTAGTGCCAACGCGATGTTGAAACGGTTCGTCGACAGGCTTTCATTCGAGAAGGGGTGGGTTACAATACATTACATGACGCCAATCCCGGACGGCACTCCAGTCGGCAAGAGATACCAAAAACTGGCACTAAGCCGGCGAGTACGCCGTACCGTATCCGGTGGCCCACCAGCCTACAACGCCGGTAGCTCGAGGAACCCGTAAATCCTTGCGGGGTTCCTCGCGCTACCGGCTGATTTGGTCTTCCGCATACTGGACGATTTCCGGTGGTTCCTCTTTGTGCCAAAGCCTCGTTATAATTCAGGCATCCAAGAAGTTCGGATGAGGGAATTGGATGTCAATTGATCCAACAACTGATTTGTCAGCGATGGTGGCGGAGTTGCGGGACCGGGTCCGGCGCCTGGAGGATGTTGAGGCGCTCCGCAATCTTAAGGCGGAATACGCCGCCGCTTGTGACGACAACTATGACGCCGACCGGCTGGCCGCATTGTTTGTCGAGGACGCCACTTGGGAAAGCCAGGGGATGGGGAGATACGAGGGCAGGGAGGCGATTCGCGAGTTCTTTCGCGGAATTTCCGGCCACTTTGTCTTTGCGTTGCACTACGGACTGAACCCGCAGATTGAAGTCACCGGCGATACGGCCCGCGCTCGCTGGTACTTGTTCATGCCCTGCACGGTGGGAGACACCGGCAAGGCGATGTGGCGGGCCGGTCTCGACGAAGAGGAATACGTGCGGGTTCAGGGCAAGTGGATGTACCAGAGCAAGAAGTCGGCCCCCTTCTTCCACACGACCTTTGAGGAGGGTTGGGCAAAGCAGCAGTTCATCTGAGATAGTTGCTTAGAAGTCGGGTTGGGGCGCGGCTCCCCAGCCTTGGGGGATGTTGACCAGGTTGGGCTCCAGGTCCTGGACGGAGGTCTGGCCACAGTAGGCCATGGCTCGGTCGATCTCTTCCCGGAGCAGTTCCAGGACGCCGTGGACGCCCTCGGCCCCGTTGACGGCCAACCCCCAGAAGAGGGGACGCCCGATGCCAACGGCCTTGGCTCCCAAGGCCAGCGCCTTGACGACGTCGCTGCCGCGGCGGACGCCGGAGTCAACGTACACTTCGCAATTGCCCTTGACCGCATCGACGACCTCGGGCACCATCTCGATTGCGCCCATGGTCATGTCCAGTTGGCGTCCACCGTGGGTCGATACCAGGACGCCGTCGATACCGCTCTCGGCGGCGATGTGGGCGTCCTCGGCGGTGCGGATACCCTTGAGCACCAGGGGCAAGCCGGTGAGGCCGCGCAGCCATTCCAGCTCCTGCCACGTGAGAGGAACGGTACGGTTGACGTTCCAGCCGACGGACTCGTCGGTGCCGCGCAGCACGTTCTCCGGCTGGTTGACGCCCCGGAAGTTGCCCTGCTCGAAGTTCCGGTTGTACCGGTTGCGGAGGTCACGCTCCTTGGGGCTGGGAGTGGGCGTGTCCACCGTCAGCGTGATGGCCTTGAACCCGGCCTCTTCGGCGCGACGGACCAGCATTTCGGTGAGGTCGTAACCCCGGTGGTAGAGCTGGAAGAAGAGGGGGCTGGTGGCTTCCTCGGCGACCTCTTCCATGCTGCAGTTTGAGCCGGTGCTGAGCATCATCAGCGTGTTGGACATGCTCGCGCCCCGGGCCGTGGCCACCTCTCCTTCGGGATGGGCCCGGTGATGGGAACCGGCAGGACAGACGAACACCGGCATACTGAGTTCATTGCCCAGCATGGTGGTCGAAAGGTCTCGCTCCCCGATGTCGCGGAGGAACCTGGGGCGCAGGGTCAGTTCCTCGAAGGCGGTGCGGTTGCGCCGGGTGGTGAACATATCCATAGCCCCGGCGTCGATGGTGTCCCAATCGTCGTGGGGCAGGACCAGCCTGGCACGTTCCTCGTAGTCGTAGAGGTTGATGGGGTCGAGTCGCATCTTGACCTCCCTTTGGAGACGGATCCTACGCGCCGCTCCCCGCCCGTCGTTGGGTATGGGGCAGCGTTCTCAGTGGGTAGAGTTGACGGCGCTCATACTTTACGGCCTGGAGCGGCTGCGGGCAAGTCCCAGCTGCCTCTCTACGCCAGGGCGGCCACTGCCTTGATTTCGACCAGGAACTCATCGCGTACCAGACCATCGATCACCAGCAGTGTGTTGGGTGGATAGTCGCCGTCGGGGAAAATGTCCGGGAAGACCTGGTTTCTTCCGTCAATGAAGCCCGGCACCGAGTCGCGTCCCACCACATAGGTGGTGAATTCCACCACGTTGTTGAACCCGGCGCCGGCCGATTCCAGAACACCGCCGATGTTCTGAAAAACCTGGCGCGTCTGGGCTGCGGCATCTCCTGGCCCCACGAGGGCGCCGGAGAGGTCCACACCCACCTGCCCCGCTACATATATCAGCTTCCCGGCGTTCACCGACATTCCGACCGAATAGGCGCCCAGGGGTTGGGGGGCCAGGTCGCTGGTTATCGCTGTACGCTCCAATTCCGGCATCGTGTTCACCTCGCTTGATTCTGCTGGCGTCATTATATGGCACGGGTCGCTCTCGGCATTGACGAGATGGGGCGACATTGGTACTCCGACGCGCCGTTTGTCCGCTACTAAAGGGCCGCCAGACCCGGAATTATTGTCTCCCGAAATACCTCGACCTCGGCCCGAGGCATGTCGTAACCGCCTTCCTGGGTGTGGGTGGGAAAGATGAAGACGTGGTCGATACCCGCTTCGCCCCGGGCCCGCTTCAGCCTGGCGAGGCACTCCTGGGGCGTGCCGAATAGACCGAAGGCGTCGCATATTTCGGCCGCCTGGGCGTCGCCGATGCTCTCGGGGACGAAATCGTCGGCCAGGTCGATGCCGGCCTCTCGCAGCCAGACCAGGTTGGAGTCGCTTGGGTATTTCAGGTACGGCTGATCGGGCCGGAACCACTGTTGGGGAAAGCGACGGGCGGCGGCGACGTCATCCGACACGGTCGTCGGCGTGATGAATATGGTCTGGAAACCGTCGAGGCTGCGTCCCGCTCGGGCCGCTCCAATTTCCAGCCGGCGGCGGGCCGCATCAACCGCCCTGGGATGGAGTCCGACCAGCAACAGGGCACCGTCGGCAACTTCCCCGGCCAGCTCCACCATCCGTGGCCCGGCGGCGGTCATGAATACCGGCGTCGGCGGGTCGCTGACATTGCGCAACCGGGTTTCGACGCCGTTGAATTCCACCGGGTCCCCGCGCAGCAGCCGGCGGATGGTCAGGACGGCCCGACGCATGGCCGCCACCGTGGCCCGGGGCCGGCCGATATTGCCGACGGCGAGGTAGCCGGGGGCCACGGTCAGGCGTACTCGCTCCGGCGCGATCTCCTCCAGCGAGTGGGCCACCGAGGCCAGTACCATCGTATGACGGGTGACCGGGTTGGAGGTCGCAGGATACAGGGCGAGCCGGGAGGTCCGCTCGGCGGCCAGGGCCAGGGTGAGAAAAACGTCCCGCCCGCTGTGCTGATGATCATGGACGCCAACGCCACTAAATCCGGCGGCCTCGCATCCCGCAATGAAATCTGCCGTCTGCTGGATCGGCAGCCCGACGGGCACCCTGATATCCACTTTCATTGCAGAATCCTACTTTTCGCCCCATAGATGGGCGAACCGGCTGGCGACCACCTGCTCATATGCTGCGTCGCCGGAGAGCAGGCCGATGTTGCGGGAGAAATCGTTGAGGCTCGTTACCGCGTCAGGAGAAATTTCTGCGCTGTAGTAGAGAGCGTCCCGCCGGACCAGGTCCTCAATCAACGCGGCCTCATCGGGCGGGAAGAGCCGCCGGCCGACTTCGGCAGCCCAAGACGGATCGGTCCGCAACGCCTTTTGCGCCGCCACGACCGCGCGCACCGCTCCTTCGGCCGTCGCGGGAGAGTCCTCAATCAGCCGGTCGGTGGTGACCAGAGCCGCAAAAGTGTAGTCCCTCGCTGACGCCGGACCGAGTCCTTGCCTCGGGTCGAGCACGACGCTGCCTATCCCGCTCTGCACCGCCACTTCGGCTCCCATGGCGTTGGCCCAGAACCCGTCGATTGTACCTTCCTCCAGGGCCCGGGCGGCATGGATACCGAAGGACACGCCGGCGTCGCCGCTGCCGGGCACCGGAGCCAACGCCACGTCGTCTGCCGTTGGGTCAACGTCCGCCTCGGCCAGCAGCCGGCGCAGGGCCGCGTCGGGTCCGGGGGCCGCTCCGATACGCAAGCCCTTGATAGCCGTAACGTCCCCGGGCCTAACCCCCAGGTCGGAACGCAACACCAGCAGCCAGAAAGTATGCTGGGAAAGAGCGGCCAGCAGCCTGGCGCCCTGCCAGTCGGGGAAGGCCGACAGGGTGGCGTGGGCGGGACCGGCCACGAAGTCGATGCTGCCGTCCCGCAATGCCTCCATGGCCCGGCCGACCGGGAAGACCATCTCCAACTCAGCGTTTATTCCCTGGGCCTGGAAGAATCCCAACTCTATGGCGGCAACCGCCGGGAAGTAAGAATTGGACACCAGGTCGGGTACGGCGATGCGCATTGGAGTTATCTCCTGGCCTCTGGGCGGGAATCTGGGTGCAAAGTTGGGCCAAGTTTACCACCGGTCTTGCAGGTAGTATCCTCACGCACGCCCACTCGCATATCCAGGGAGGTTAGGAAGATGGTCGATAAGGAACAGGACTGGGAATACGGGCTGCGTGTCGAGGGACACGGAGCGGGAGATGACCAGGACGGGCCGGTGGTGATCGGGGAAAACGGCTTTCACTACCGGGTATCGGGAGAGAACTGGGGCCAGCTTCCCGATGGGTGCGTGTACAAAGAAGGAACAGCCGTGGCAGTCGACTCCAAGGACCAAGTGTACGTCTTCAACCGGGGCACCATACCGATGCTGGTGTTAGACACGGAGGGCAACCTGTTGCGGACTTGGGGCGAAGGGGTGTTCGCCAATCCCCACGGTGTGACCATCGCGCCCGACGGCAGCGTCTTTTGCGTGGACAACGGCGACAGCACGGTGCGACAGTTCACGCCCGACGGGAAGCTGCTGATGACCCTGGGCACGCCCCACCAGCCCAGCCCCCGGATGAGCGGCGAGCCATTCTGCGTTCCGGCCCACGTGGCCTTCGACCAGCGCACCGGCGAGTTTTACGTGGCCGACGGCTATTCCAACGCCAGGGTGCACAAGTACGCTCCCGACGGCCGGCTGCTCTTCTCATGGGGCGAATCCGGCACTGGGGACGGCCAGTTCAACATTGTCCACAACGTCATCGTGGACAACGACGGGTGGGTGTACATCGCCGACCGGGAGAATCACCGCATCCAGGTTTTCAGCTCCGAAGGGAAATACGAGACCCAGTGGGGCAACCTCTCCCGGGCTGCCGCCATCTGCATCGACGACAGCTCGGGCGAGGAACTGATCTACATCGGCGAATACTTCTGCGGGATCGGGACCAATGACATCGGCACCGACCTGGGACCGCGAGTGACGGTGATGAACACGAAAGGGAAAGTCCTGGCGCGGGTGGGCCGGGAGAGCTACGGCGACCAATCGGGCCGGTTCTACTCGCCCCACGGAATAGCGATAGACTCCAGGGGCGACCTGTACGTGGCGGAGGTGTCCTGGACCGACTACGGCCGGCACATGGACCCGCCCCGGGAACTTCGCTCGATGCAGAAGCTGGTCAGGGTTCCGGACTAGCCGCCGTCCCGTGTGAGCCAGCAATACACTATTCGGGTATGCCCAGGGCCTGGCGCACCGCCGCGCCAATGGGCGTGAGCGGGCTTTCCTCGGGAGGGCCGTGGGGCACCATGCGATTGTGGTGGATGGCAACGGCGAGGCGATGCTGAGGGTCGGCCCAGCCCAGGGACCCGCCGGCTCCGTTGTGGCCGAAGGATCGGGGGCTGTCGCCCATGGCGCCCATGCCGGGGCTGCCGGCGAAATGGAAGCCTCCGATGGTGCCATGATGGGGAACGCCATGCACCGGGTCGTAATCGCTGGGCGGCCGGGGTATGTGGAAGGTACGCACCCGGTCTTCGGAGAGAAGGCGCACACCGTCCAGCTCGCCGCCGTTGGCCAGCATCGCCCAGAACCGGGCCTGGCTCCGCGCCGTCATGATCCCCTGGGCTCCGGGGATGCAGGCGCGACGGACATCGGAGCGGCCGAAAACCTCCTGGGTGGTGCCCACCTCCGGCGGGGTGGCACGTTGGTGAGCTTGGCCACCCGGGGCTCGACCTCGGGGGGAATGCCGGCCCACAGGTCGGTGATGCTGAGGGGCTGGCAGATTTCCTCCTGGATGAACTGACCGAAGGGCCGGCGCTTTGGATCAGTGCGGCGCACGACCTCGCCCACGACCCAGCCGAAGGTGTAGGCCATATAGCCGCTGCGGGTGCCTGGCTCGAAGAGTGGATGCATCTCCGCGATCTGACCCACCATCCAGTCCCAGTCGCACATCAGCTCCGGGGTAACGCCCACGGGCATGAGGGGAACCCCGATGCGGTGGGTCAGCGCATCGAACACCGTGCCCTTGTCCTTGCCGTACTTGCCGAATTCAGGCCAGTATTCCGACACCGGCCGGTAGTAGTCCACCAGGCCCCGCTCGGCCTGGATGTGGAGCGCGGTGGCCGTGACGGCTTTTATGTTGGAAAACACCGGGAAGGGCGTATCACCATCGACCTCCCGGCCGGTGGTCTCATCAGCGAGTCCACCCCACTGGTCGATGACCAATTCGCCGTCCAGGTAAGCGGCGACCTGGACTCCAATCTCGCCGCGTTCTCCGATGGCGACGTCAATGGCATCCTGTACGATGCTCGGCGGGTTCTCTGCCATGGCGGCACCTCCCCGGTGAAGTTGTTGCAGGATCGCTCGCCCTTGCCGTTGGTTGTATCACCCCCGGACAGTCCGATCAACTGCTATAGGCCAGTAAAGTACGCAACCGCATGTACGGTGGAGTTCCACAAGGTTAATGCCTGCCCGATATATCGCCTGCCGGCTACATAGTGCTCTGTCCCGATTCCTACAGCGTCCTGTGAATGTCCGGTTTTCCTGCCCATCCGGCGCAGAATCCGCAGGGCAGGCCCCGCAGCCGCATCCCATCGACCTTGGACCTGAGCCGATACTCGCTCTGATAGATGAGCGCGCACTAGCCGCTCCCAGTGGGGTGCAAATAGGCTGGGGGAGCCCATTACATCGGCGAAGACGGCGCGGTTTCCGTAGGCCACAACCACTCCACATTGACCCGGCAACGGGCCAAGACTGATCAATTCGTTAACCGCGTTGTACCTTGCAGAATCTCGGACAAGGGCCGAGTCAGCGTCAGCCATAGCTTGGTTTTGGGAGGTGACCCCCCTGGTTTGCAGCTCTTTCCGCACGTCCTCCCATACCTTTCCTTGATCGCTGCCGCGAGAGTTCGGCTCACGTCGGGCCGATTCGCCCACGCTTCGCAGCATCGTCATTCTCACTGAATTCGGAGCAAGAGCAGACCCACTGGCAAAATTCCGTCGGTCTCCCCAACGCCCTTGCTCCAAGCACGACACTGGAACCTCCCGTTTGTCATAAGGTGGAACAAGCACGCTTACGTTAAGGGTTCGGTTTTGGTCTCCTCCGATCAACTGCTCCCCCTGAATCACCAGGATAGGGCGATTCGTGGGGTTTGTCACAACCAAAGCCCCCACATTCGGATTTTCCAACTCGTTGATCACCAACCCAGAATCGATTCCGGTAGCAATCTCCGGCACGGCATTGGTCATCAGATAAATCGGGATGAATGAAATTCCCAGCCGAGTAACGGGGCTACCCAACGCCACTGTCTCAAGATTCGGTATCGGCATCGCTTCAAAATTCTCCATGCGAATTAGGCTTTTCGGCTGGTGGATGATAGCATTGAAAGCGGACTTTTCACAATTCAAGCGACGTAAGCGTAACGGTTCAGAGTTAGTGAAATTCCCGTTCGGAAACACGTCGTTTCTGCGAAAGCAGGAACCCAGAAACACCTCGCACCTACCAACGAGAGCCTGGCAAGGATTTCCTGGATGCCGGCTTTCGCCGGTATGACGTATTCTGATGGCGACGGTCACCTTAACTCTGAGCGGTTACTTCTTACAAACCGACCCACATCTGTCGAGGAGGATGACAATATGTACAACAAGGCAATGCTCAGCCTGGAACAGGCCCAGAACGCCATTACGGCCATGATCGCCGATTTCAACCGGGACCCTGACCGGCGCAAGGTCGATATGGCCGTGGTGGATGATGCCGGAAACCTGCTGGCCTACGCCCGCATGGACCGCTGCCTGCGGCCCACCTTCGCCATTCGTAAGGCTTACACCTCGGCGGTCCGCTCCATGGACACCGCGGCCTTTGCCGAGCAGCTCAGCAGCACGGGCCGGTCGATTGAGTCCTTCGGGGATCCCCAGTTGATAGCGATACCGGGCGGGGTGGCCGTTTTCCACGACGGACAGGTGGTCGGCGCGATCGGCGTGGGCGGCCTGCCCAGCGGGTTCGACGACGAGGCCATTGCCAAGGCAGGGGTGGCGGCGTTGGGGATCTAAATCCTTTCAAGACAGATGGGGTTGCTCATGCAGGACGGGTACGATTAGAATCCCGTAGGTTCGCAGGAACCAAGCCAACGTTTATCACAAGCGAGGTGTCGCCAATATGAGCTCGAACGACGATCTGGAGCGGATCTACCAGGAGTTGCGCCGCCGGGCGGTTGTGGAGTTCGGTGAAAATCGCGCCGAGGAGTTGGAATCGTTTTTGAGAACCGCGGCGGAACAGGTTTACGACGTTGATCAGGCCGACGTAGATCCTGACCTGGAACCCCTGTTCCAAGGGTGAACGCAATTCAAATCGGTTCGAGCTTGTGCTATCCCGAATGTCATGACCGGCGGCTGGCTTTGCAATTGAGGTTCAATGATGCCCGAACTCTACGAACTTTCGGTGGCGGAAGCCGCCGCCCAAATTCGCGCAGGGACCCTTTCCCCGGTGGCGCTGGTTGAGTCGCTTTTGGCGCGCATTGACGCGCTGGACGGCGATTTGCAAGCCTGGGTTACCATCGACCGGGAAGGGGTGCTGTCCGCAGCCCGGCAGCGCGAGGCCGAAGTCCAGGGTGGCGGGCCGCTCGGTCCGATCCACGGAGTTCCCGTGGGCTTGAAGGACATCTTCTATACCGAGGGGATGCTCACCGCGTGCGGTTCGAAGGTCTATGCCGACTTCGTCCCCACATTCGACGCCACTTCGGTGGTCCGAATCAAAGATGCCGGCGGGATTATCCTCGGCAAGGCAGTCACCACCGAATTTGCTACCTCGGATCCTTCTCCGACACGCAACCCGTGGAACCTGGAGCATACACCCGGAGGGTCCAGCAGCGGATCGTCGGCCGCGGTGGCAGCCCGAATGGTGCCGGCGGCCCTGGGTTCCCAGACCGGCGGGTCCACGTGCCGGCCGGCCGCCTACAATGGGATCGTCGGTGTGAAACCCACTTATGGGCGCATCAGCCGGTACGGTGTGGCGCCAGTAAGTTGGTCGCTGGACCACGTTGGCATCCTGACCCGCACCGTTGCGGACGCCGCATTGATGCTGTCGGTGCTCAGCGGCGAGGACGATAATGATCCCGGCAGCCTGCGGCAGCCCGTGCCCGATTTCACCGCCCAGATGGCCCAGCACGACCGGCCGCCTCGAATCGGACTGGTGCGGCAGTATTACCAGGACTACGCCACGGCGGAGATGTGGGCGCACACGGAGGCCGTGGCCAATCAGTTGGCGGAGGCTGGGGCTGAGGTCGAGGAGATCCCGTTGCCCGACAGTTTCGCCCGCGTTCACAGCTTCCAGCGCATCGTGATGAACGTGGAGTGCGCCGCGTTCCACCAGGCCAATCACCGCGTGCGCGCCGCCGATTACGGGCCGCGCATCCGCGCCGGAATGGAGATGGGCATAATTGTGCCGACCACCGCGTACCAGAAGGCTCAACGGCTGCGCCGCCAGTTCCGCGTCGATATGAGCGAGATGGTCGCCGAGGTGGACGTGGTAATGACGCCGGCGATACCTGCGCCGGCTCCGCGGGACCTGAACACCACCGGCGACGCAGCTTTCCAGGTGCCCTGGACGGCTGCCGGGCTGCCGACGGTCGTGGTATCGACCGGTCTCAGCGAGCTGGGTATGCCCATGGCGGTGCAGTTCGGCGGCCCGTGGGCGGAGGAGGGCAAGGTTCTGGGCGCGGCCCAGTGGTGCGAGCGAATCGCCGGCCTGAACCAGGCGCCGCCTGTGTAGATTTCAGAACCCACTAATTGGAAAGGCGATAGATGCCGGATTTCTGGGAGAGCAGGTACAGTTCTCCGTCGTTGTCCTGGGCGAAGGACATGATGTTTAGGCCGGTGTCAGCGAGTTGTCGGTGTTCCAACACTTCGCCGTCGGCGTAGCGCAGGCCGAAAACCTTGCCAGAGCAGAAGTCGCCGTACGCGTAGGCTCCCTTCAGCCACGGGATTGCGGAGCCGCGATAGACGTAGCCGCCGATTACCGAGCAGGGTGCGCCGTCCAGCGAGTACTCCCATATCGGCGGCGTCATTCCTTTCCGCTGGCAGCCGTCGCGGGGACGGAAGCAGTGGTTGCCCTCCAGCGCGTTCCAGCCGTAGTTGGCGCCCTTCCTGATGAGGTCGATTTCCTCCCAGCGGTTCTGTCCCACGTCGCCGGCCCATAGCTCGCCGGTGTCGCGGTCGAAGGAAAAGCGCCAGGGGTTGCGCAGGCCGTAGGCCCAGATTTCGCCGCGTCCGCCGCCATTGGCGAAGGGGTTGTCCGGCGGGATGGCGTAGGGCTGCTCCGGCTTGGACTGGGATACGTCGATGCGGAGGATGGAGCCCAGCAGGGTTGACGTGTTCTGCCCGTTGCCCTGGGGGTCTCCGGCGGAGCCGCCGTCGCCCAGGCCGATGTACAGGTAACTGTCCGGCCCGAAGGCCAGCTGTCCGCCGTTGTGGTTGCGGTAGGGCTGCGCGACTTCCAGGATCACCAGTTCGCTGTCCGGGTCGGCGGTGGCATGGTCCGGCGAAATGGTGAATCGGGAAATTACCGACCGACGCGGTTTGGCGGCCGAGTAGTAGAGGTACAGATGCCGGTCGTTTTTCGGGTCCAGCGCGATACCCAGCAGCCCCTCTTCGGAGCCACGGCTGTTCGCGCGGTCGGTGATGTCCAGGAACTCCGAGACGGTCTCGGGGTCGGGATGCAACTCGTTGAATACCCAGACCCGCCCGGCCCGCTCGGTCACCAGCGCCCGGCCACTCGCCATCTGAACCAGGTTGGTGGGCGCCTGAAACCGCCGGGCCGTCAGCATCGGTTCCAGCCGCAGGGTCTCCGGCGGCGGCGTGGCCGACGGCGACGGGAATGTCGGGGCAGTGGTACGAGCCGACGCCGCGCCGCTGCATCCGGCAGCGAGGGCAAATAGCAAGGCGATCAGAATTGGCGCTATCGTCGTCATGTCTTCAAGCATACTACGTTGGACCGACGGGGTGGCTCCAACCCGGGCGGGAAGTAGGGGCGACCGGCCGGTCGCCCCTACAAAGGGAGACCACCTAAATTGCAACGCTACCGTTCTCCTATCGGGGTTGCCACATTCCGGCAGCCCTTTACAATTGTTGCCGGCGCAGCACACCTTTGCGCTTGGCCGCATATCGACTTGAGAAGGAGCATTTTCATGCCGGAGATTGAAAACAAGCTGAAAGAATTGGGCTACGAGCTACCCCCGCCTCGCCCACCGGGAGCGGGCAACATCATTCCTTCCGTACGGACCGGAAACCTGTTGTTCCTTTCGGGCACCGGGCCGGGGTTGCCCGGCGGCGGGTTGCTGCACGTGGGGAAGTTGGGAGCGGACGTCACGGTGGAACAGGGCTACGATTGCGCCCGGCAGACGATGCTGAATTTGCTAACCAACGTGAAGCGGGAGATCGGGGATCTGGATAACGTGAGCCGGATCGTGAAGCTGCTGGCCATGGTCAACTCCACCCCGGATTTCGGCGACACTCCCCTGGTTGCCAACGGAGCGTCCGATCTGCTGATCAGCCTTTACGGAGACCGGGGCCGCCACGCCAGGTCGGCGGTGGGCATGGCTACGTTGCCGGGCGGAATGCCCATTGAGATCGAGATGATCGTCGAGGTTGCGGACTAGTTGCCCCTTTGACAAATGCCGTCGTTCCGGCGGAAGCCGTAATCCAGAGTCCCTTACTGCAAAGACGCTCTGGGTTCCCGCTTTCGCGGGAACGACGGAATAAAAGTTTTTGAAAACCGAAAGACCCTGGGGAGATGGCAATGGTAAATAATTTCGGGGTGTTGCTCCCCACGAGGGGCGTGCTGGTGTATGCCGGCAGTGGCGGCCCAAGGGTGGAATTGAATTGGCAGATGGCGGAAACCGCCGAGCGGATCGGCTATGATTCCGTTTGGATTGGGGACAGCATTACGTCCAAGCCCCGCCTGGAGCCGATGACTGCCATGGCGGCGGTGGCGGCGCGCACCAACCGGGTCAAAATCGGCACCGCCGTGCTGCTGAACGCCCTGCGCCACCCGGTCCACCTGGCGCACGCCGCCGCTACCATTGACAACATATCCGGCGGCCGGACCATCCTGGGGCTGGGGGCCGGCCGGAGCAATAACCAGATGTTCGTGGATGAACACGCCGCCGTTGGAGTGCCGATAATGGAGCGGGCGGCGCGAATGGAGGAAAGCATCCGCGTCATGCGGGCCTTATGGACGGGCGAGCCGGTGAGCAGCGCCGGGGAGTTCTATCCGCTGGATAACGTGGCGCTGGAACCCCGCCCCGTCCAGCCGTCCATTCCGCTTTGGATTTCCAGCAACTGGGTGCGGCGCGGGCTGGCCAGGGTCGCCGAGCTGGGCGACGCCTGGATAACCAACGTTCCGTCGGCGAACCTTTTCAGCCGGTGTTGGGAGCGGATTGAACAGTGTGCGGGTGAGATGGGACGGGACCCTTCCGCAATCGGTCGGTGCCTTTATATCTCGGTGAACCTGAACGACGAAGCCGACGCCGCCCTGGATGAAGGCGACCGGTTCATGCGGGCCTACTACAGCGTTCCCTACGACGTGATCAGCAGGCAACTGCTGTGCGTCTTCGGGCCGCCGAGCAAGAGCATCGAGGCGATCAAGGCGTACCAGGAACGCGGAGCCGATTACTTCATCGTCCGGTTCGCGTCCCCCGACCAGATGGGTCAGTTGGCGCGGTTCACCGACGAAGTTCTGCCCTACGTCACGTGACGCAACGAAGCGTCAGCGGCTGCGGTCGGCGAATTCAACCTTCGCAGCCTCCACCAGGTTGGCGTCGCAAAGCAGATCCGACGCCGTGAGGCTGAGGGCTTTGGCCACCTGCAAGGCGTTGGAGAGGGCCAGATCGGTTATCGCCGTGGCGCACATATCCCTGGTATGGGAAGCCACGGGTTCCTCGCTGACGGCGTAGCGCAGCTCGAAGGCCGGCATGACCTGGCTGACGTTGCCGAAGTCGGTGGACGCTCCGCTGCCGGCACGGCCAGGAATGGGGTCGTCCAGCCTGATCCCCAGCGCCTGCAAATTGGCGGCTACTGCCTGGGCCAACGTCACGTTGGGCTGGACGTTTTCGTAAAAGGGATAGAACTCTTCGACTTCGAGCCGAGCTCCGGTCATCGATGCCGCGCCTTCGGCCACCTGGAGTACTTTGCCTACCACCACGTCGCTGAGGTACTGACCGTCCCGGGAGCGGAGCATGAAGTTGGCGGCGGCGAACTCGGGCACCACGTTGGGGGCCAACCCGCCGTCGGTGATCACGCCGTGGATGCGGACGTCGTCCCGCAGGTGTTGGCGCAGGGCGTCGATGCCGGTGAACAGATGGATGACGGCGTTCAAGGCGTTGATGCCGGCCTCGGGCGCGGCGGCGGCGTGGGCCGCCCGGCCGTAGTACATGTATCGGTAACCGACCATAGCCAAGCTCCAGCTTTCTCCTCTGGGCGAGGCGGCAGGGATTATGGTGCGGTTGGAGAAGGGGTGAGATGAAAGGGTGGCATCCACGCCGTTGAATACGCCGGCTTCCAGCAGCCGGATCTTGCCGCCGCCGCCCTCTTCGGCGGGGGTGCCAATGATTTCCACGCGGCCCGGCAGGTTCGGGGCGTTGGCCAGGAGGCCCAACGCCGCGCCCATGGCGGCTATGGCGATGAGGTTATGACCGCAGCCGTGGCCGATCTCAGGGAGCGCGTCGTATTCGGCCAGAACAGCTATGGTCGGGCCGCCGCCGGCGCCTCCGGGGATGGTGGCCTTGAAGGCCGTCTCCACGCCGCCGATGCCGCGCTCCACGTGGAGGTTGTTCTGCTCGAGGAACTCGGCCAGCGCATTGGAGGAGTAGAACTCCTGGTAGTTCAACTCAGGATGGGCATGGACATCTTTCGACAGGTCGAACAGCGCTTGCCGCTGGTTTTCGATGGCCGAGTTGGACCCGGCGGCCAGTTGTTCTTTGGATCCTGGATGGGCGCTGGCCATGATCTGCGTTCTCCTGTGGAGTGGCGCTGCGGGCTGGGGCCGCTGCTTCGGATTTAACGGCGGGTGACGCCACGCAGGCCGCATGGCCGACGGGGCGGCGCGCCGGCGCTGGCCGTATTCTACAAGGATTGCGTCAATGGATACCATGTCGCGGGGATTTTCGTGGTTTTTCGGGATTTGCTCCTTTGATGTGATGGGTGGGGTGGTTTGCTGGTTTGCTTCGGGTTCGGGGGTTCAGGTTGTCGGCGCTACGGCCAGAGAGCGTGTTTGCGAATTGATGCCCTAAGTTTGCGCGTGCTGACCGTTCCCCTACCCCTCCCCGCCTGGATTCCGGCACGCCAAAGGCGCATCCGTGACTTGCGCCGGAATGACGGTTTGGGGGCAGAGGACGACCCTCGCGCAGCGGTGGTGAAACCCGCCGTACTGGTCTATGCGGTACCGGGGAATGCGATTACCGGCCTGTGAGCGATAGCCAGCGGTGCATGAGATCCGACGTGCCGTCCGCCTGCGGCGGACAGAGGTTGACCGTGTTGCCTGAACCCTGTGAACCCGATATTCAAATGTGGTGATTGGCAGATGGGCCGTGGCCTTGGGCCTGCTACCTGACGCGTGGGGTATAGTGTAGCGAACGGATGTACTGTTGGGCAAGGAGCGGGTGTCACTCGGGACCGTTCCGTTTTAGATGGTTTTAATTCTGCGGACATTATTGCCGGCGCGGGTAGGGGCGAATGATTATTCGCCCCTACAGATCGAAACCACCAAAACTGAGACGCTACTGCGCCAGTAAGGTAGCGTTTTGTTACAGGTGGTTTGGTTTCATAGACGTCTCTGACGGCGAGGGTAGGGGCGACGCATGCGCCGCCCCTACAGGGAAAACCGAGGTGGTGTTTTCGGAATTCGGCTTTCGCCGCCAAATGCGGCGTGTGGTGCGGTACTATATGGACGATTATGACCGAGTATTGAGACCGCCGTTTGGGCCTTTGGGGCTCCGGCGAGGAGAGGATGAGATGGCCGATAAACAGATTTTGTGCGCTTTCGGTGTCGATCTGGATGCCGTGGGCGGTTGGCTGGGTTCATATGGAGGCGAGGACTCTCCCGACGACATATCACGGGGACTGTTCGCCGGCGAGGTGGGAACACCCCGGCTGTTGAAGCTTTTTGACCGGCTGGGCGTCAAGACCAGTTGGTTCATCCCAGGCCATTCCATCGAGACCTTTCCGGACGAGTGCCGGATGATCGTGGAGCAGGGGCACGAGGTGGGGATGCACGGCTACTCTCACGAGAACCCGATATCCATGTCACCGGAACAGGAGGAAGCGGTGCTGCTGCGCTGCATCGACCTGATCACCGAGCTATCGGGCCAACGGCCCCGGGGTTACGTCGCGCCGTGGTGGGAGTTCAGCCACGTGACCAACGAACTGCTGCTGAAGCACGGCATCAAGTACGACCACAGCCTGATGCACAAGGATTTTGAGTGCTATTACGTGCGCGTCGGCGACCGCTGGACCAAGATCGATTACGCCATGCCGGCCGACTACTGGATGCACGCGCTGGAGCGAGGCGAGGAAACCGACCTGGTGGAGATCCCGGCAAACTGGTATCTGGACGATTTGCCGCCGATGATGTTCATCAAGAAATCGCCCAACAGCCACGGGTTCGTCAACCCTCGGGACATTGAGCAGATGTGGCGGGACCAGTTTGACTGGGTGTACCGGGAGTACGACCAGGCGGTCTTTCCCATAACCATCCACCCGGACGTCAGCGGCCGGCCTCAAGTGTTGCTGATGCTGGAGCGGATTGCCGAATACATCCGCTCGCACGATGGCGTGCGATTTGTGACGTTAGAGGAGATGGCGGACGATTTCTTGGCCAAACACCCCCGGCAGAATGCGTAGGATCATCAGGACCGCGTCCTTCGCACAATCGGCAGGAGCAATTTATGCGCAGCATTGATTTCCACGCTCACCTGACGCCGCAACGGTTTTGGAGCGCCACGGAAGATAATGGCGACTGGCACGGCCTCAAGCGGGAGCGCGACGGTCGGGGGCGCGAGATATTGGTTGCCGGGGATCGGCGAGGACAACTGCCTCCAAAATCGAGTTGGACGCCGGAACAGCGGCTGTCCGACATGGACTCCCTGGGGGTGGATGTCCACGTTGTTTCGCCCTACTCCGGGTTTTACAACTACGAAATGGACGCGGACCGGACCATGGCCACGTCCCGGGAGTCTAACGACGAAATCAGCGAAATGATGAAAGAGTGGCCCGACCGGTTCCAAGGTCTGGCGACTTTGCCCATGCAGGATGTGCCCGCCGCGGTAGCCGAGCTGGAGCGAGCGATGGTCCAGCTGGGTTTCAAAGGCGCGGTGATTGACGACAAGATAAACGGCAAGCTGCTGGACGAGGCGGAGTTCATGCCTTTCTGGAAAGCCGCCGAGCAGTTGGGCGCGGTGATCATGTTCCACCAGGGCGGAGATACCATTGTGGACCAACGGATCAAGCGTTACCACCTGCCCAATTCGGTGGGGAACCTGGCGGACCGGACGTTGACTTTCGCAGCGCTGGTTATGGGTGGTGTGATGGATGCCTGCCCGGATTTGCGCGTCTGCCTGTCCCACGGCGGCGGTTTCGCCTGTTACGGCGCAGGGCGCATGGACCGGGGCTGGCAAAGGATTCCCGCATCGGAAAGGCTGGCGGCTCATCCACCCAGCGCGTACCTGAACCGTTTTTATTACGACTGCATCGTGTACACCGAACAATCGCTGCGGTTTCTGATTGACTCCGTGGGGATCGAGCGGGTGGTTTTCGGTACCGACTGGCCTTACGACATGGCGCAGGACTGGCCGGTGTCCTGGATTTTGAGCATGGAGAGCCTGACCCAGGACGAGAAAGACGCGATTCTGTGGAAGAACCTAGAGGCGCTGTTGGGCATCTGACGGCCGGCGACTGCTACACCCGGGTTTGGAGGTCTATTCGTGAGACATATCGATGTTCATGCGCACTTGGCACCGCAGGTCCTTTGGCAAGCGGTTGACAACGGCGGGGACTGGCACGGGATGCGGCATGAGGCCCAGGGAGAAGCGGAGTTCATCGTCGGCCAGGGCAAGCGGATTCTGATCAACTCGCCCAAGATTCGGTACACGCCGGAGCAACGGCTGGCCGATATGGACGCCGAAGGGACCGATGTGCAGGTGGTGTCCATACATACGCCGTTGTTCCCCTACCATTGGGATACGGCAGAGGCAATCCAGGCGTCACGAGAGGTAAATGATGAGATTGCCGGGATGACGCAACGGTGGCCTGAAAGGTTTGCGGGACTCGCTACGCTGCCGGTACAGGATGTTGACGCCGCTATCACCGAGCTGGAACGGGCGGTGAAGGTTCTGGGCCTCAAAGGCGCGGAGTTGGATATGGTGGTCAACGGCCTCAACTGGGACGAACCGCAATTCCGGCCGCTGTTCAAGGCGGCGGAGTCGCTGGACGCCTTGCTGTTCTTTCATCCGCAGCCCCAGGACAACATCGTGGCGGTGGAGCGAACGCTGAGATACGGCCTGCCCAACAGTGTGGGCGTGGTGATGGAGGACGCGCTGGTGGTGGCGACGCTGATTTGCGGGGGCATCCTAGAGGAATGCCCCAACCTGAAGATGTGCATCGCCCACGGCGGCGGCGCCTGCTTCGCCATGGGGCGGGTGGACCACGGCTGGCAAGTGCGTTCCGAAGCCCGTGTGAACATCCAAAAGCCCCCCAGCGCCTACCAGAGCCAGATTTACTACGACTTCCTGACCAGCAGCGAGGCCGGCCTGCGTTTCTTGATCGACGCCGTGGGCGCGGATCGAGTCGTCATAGGCAGCGACTGGCCGTTTGTGGGTTGGGATCCTTCGCCCGGCGGTTGGCTGGAGGGGTTGCAGAGCCTTTCCACCGACGAGAAGGAGAAGATCGCTTGGAAGAATCTGGAAGGGTTGCTGGGGATTTGAGGTCTGGATTCCGGCTTTCGCCGGAATGACGGTTTAAGGGCAAGCGAGTTTTGCACAACCCTAATCCATTCAGCCGCGATACCACCGGAAGCGGGTTTGTAGTACATTACCCTCATCTCAAGATCTGCTTAGATCCCAACCAGAGGAAACTGACATGAACGCAAACGGAAAGCCGGTCGCCGTTGTGATCGGGGCGACATCCAAGTGGCAGGCGGACGGTCGCAACACGCATCTGGTACATGGTGGCGACATAGACGATAGCCACCTGCCGGTGGGCGTGCGCTGGGGCGTGGGTGGGGCGGTCTCCCAGAAATTTGCCCAAGAGGGATTTCTAACGGTGCTGACCACCCGGAACGCGGCCAACGCGGCGCCTTTGCAGGCGGCGATAAATGAGCAGGGCGGCGACAGCATGATCGTGGAACTTGACCTCTCAATTCCGCAATCCATCACCGACGCTTTCGCCCAGATTCGCGAAGAGGCCGGCGACCCGGACGTGCTGGTCTATAACGCGGGTTACATCGACGGGCGCGACCTTCCGCCGGAAATGGAACTGCTGGAGCATACGCCGATTGAAGTGTTTGAGACGGCCCAGCACATTTCCAGCAGCGGGCCTTTCCTGGTCGCCAAGGAGGTGCTGCCGGCGATGCGGGAGCGCGGCGAGGGCACTATCCTGATCTCCAACAACCCGTCCTCGCTGCGGGGGAGGAAACGGTACACCGGGCAGTCGCTGTACTATCCGCGGGTGATGATGCGGACGTTGGCGCAGGTGCTGACCGAGGAATATTCGGAGTACGGCATCCACGTGGCCAACGTGATTATCGACGGGACGATTGATTCTCCAGGCACACGGGCCACGCCGCGCGCCCAGCAGCACCCGGAAATGATTATCAATCCCGTCAAGATCGCCGAGGCGTTCTACTACCTGCACACGCAGGACAAGTCCTGCTGGACCCACGAACTGCAATTGACCCCTTACGCCGCCAAGCCGGCCTTCTAAAGGCAATCGCCCGGCGGGGTGGCGCATTCGGACGAACCGATGACCGTTACGTGGGGGCGAATGATTATTCGCCCTTACCGGACAAGGAGCTTGTAGATGGATGTCGGAATGATGATGGTGTTCTCCAGCTACGGATGGGACGAAGGATCGGACGCCCAGATGTGGGAGGAAGAACTGAGGCTGGCCGAAATCGCGGCAGGCTCCGGCTTCGACAGCCTGTGGTCCGCGGAACACCACTTCAACGATTACTCCTTCGTACCGGACAACATCCAGTTGATGACCCACCTGGCGACCAAGCATTCCAACATCGACGTTGGGACCGCCGCCGTCATTCTGCCCTGGCACAATCCCCTGCGAGTGGCGGAGAACGCGGCGGTGCTCGATATGCTGAGCGGTGGCCGGTTGCGGCTGGGGTTCGGACGGGGCCTGGCGCGGAGGGAGTTTGAAACCTTCGGAGTGAGCATGGACGAATCGCGGGAGCGCTTCGACGAAGCGGCTCCGATGATTGTCGAGGCGCTCAATACCGGGTTCATCGAGGGCAAGGGAAAGTATTACCAACAACCCCGAACCGAGATTCGGCCGAGGCCGCAACATTCCTTCGACGGGCGCATCTACGCGGTCGCGGCCAGCGAGGAGTCGGTTCTTTCGGCAGCCAAGCTTGGCGCTCACATTGTCATGTTCGCTGACCGGCCCTGGGAGATGCGGATGGAGGGCATTGAGCGGGGGCGCGCCTTGCACCGGGAGTTTCACGGCACCGAGCCGCCCAGCCTGATGCTCACGGAGTTCGTGGTTTGCGGCACTGATCTCGAACAAACCGAAGCCGAAGCTCGTCAGTATCAGGGCAAGTTCGTCGAGAGCAACTTCTATCACTATGAATTCCTGGGGGACCACTTCAGGACAGTGAAGGGGTATGACGCCTACCAACAGAAAGCGGAGATCGCTCGCTCTGCGGGGCTTGAAGGCGCAATTGAGGGCTTTATGAAGGCGGCCAGTTGGGGCACGCCGGACAAGATCCTGCGGGGGATTGAAGAGCGGCGGGCGCTGCTGGGCGATTTTGAGTGGAACGTGGCTTTTCGGTTCGGCGGCATTCCTTACGACGTTGCCGAGCGCAGTCTGAAGCTATTTGCCGAAGAAGTGCTGCCGGTGATCAAGTCCTGGTAGCGGTTAGGATCCACATGAGCCAACAACACGGCGCCGACGCCATCCGCTGGCTTGAATGGGGCGGGGAGGCCTTTGCCCGGGCCCGGGCTGAGGACAAGCCGGTGTTGCTGACACTGGGCGCGACGTGGTGCCACTGGTGCCACGTGATGGATGAAACTTCCTATTCGGACGCGCGCGTCATTCAACTGGTCAACTCCAACTTCGTTCCGGTTCGGGTTGACATTGACCAACGGCCCGACATTGCGCTGCGTTACAACCAGGGCACGTATCCGTCGGTGGCGTTTCTGACCAGCAGCGGTGAGTTGCTAGCCGGGCGGCCCTACACTCCTCCGGACGAGATGGTCGCCGTGCTGGAGCGTATCTCCGGCGGGGAGTTCGTGGCAGAAGATGGGCGCAGAGCGGAGCCTGTCCCCAGAGCGGGCGAGGCGTCAGTAGAGGCGGTGTATGAACGCCTTATGGAGCTTTACGACGAGGATTTCGGCGGTTTCGGGGTGGAACCCAAGCAACCGCCGTGGGAGGCTTTACACTTCCTCATCGCCCGTTACGGCCTTACCGGCGACCGGACTATCCTGCGAATGGTGGAGAATACGCTGCAAGGGATGTGGCATGGGATCTATGACCGGAAGGACCAGGGGTTCTTCCGATACTCGGTGAGTCGCGATTGGAAAGTGCCGCATTACGAAAAGATGCTGGTCAGCAACGCGAGCCTGGCGATAGCGTACTCGGAGGCGTACCAGATTACGCACAAGACCGGGTACAAGGCCGCTGTTGAGGGCATCCTGCGATACCTGTACACTACGCTGTTGAGTCCTGATGACGGGCTGTTTTACGCCAGTCAGGACGCTGACGAACCCTTTTACCAAATGTCCTGGAAAGACCGGGACGTGAACACTCCTCCGCCGGTGGACCGCACGTTCTACGCCGGATGGAACGCTTTGGTCGCTGACGCACTGATCCGGGTAGCGGACACTTGCGGAGGCTCAGGACGCCGGGACCTGGGATGCGAAATCCTGGAACAGCTGTGGGAACGCTGCTGGACTTCCGCCGGCGGGTTGCAGCGCCTGGTCGGCGCGGGTGACGACACGGCCGCCATTTTTGCCGACCAGGTGAATTTTCTGCGAGCCTGGTTGACGGCGTACCAATCGTCCGGCCGGCAGGTTTTCCTGCAACGGGCGGTTGAAGTAGCGGCGACGGCGGAGCAGCTATTTGGGGCGGAGGACGGCGGCTGCTACGACACGACCCCACCCCATTCTTTTGAGGCGGCGCTGCTACCCCCGGAGCGGTCGGTCATAGACAATGGCCGTTGGGCCGAGGCGCTGATGTGGCTGTCTGACCTGACCGATGACCACGGATATTCGGAGCGGGCGGCCGTTGCTTTGAGCGTTTTTGAGACTGTCGTTCCGGGGAAATCCTACCTGGGCGCCCGTGCTTCGCGCCGCATGGAAGAGGATGAAGAGGCGCTGTTCTTGCCGGCAGGAGCGGCATGGGGGCGGGCCAAAGACCTTCTAACCCAGGGGCCGGTTAGCCTAGTGCTGGTTGGCGATTCTTCCAGCCCGGGTTATCGGCGGTTGCACCGGTCGGCGTTGCGTATCTATGCTCCCTACAAGGTGGTGCGGCCGCTGGACACAGAGCGGGATGCGCAGCAAATCCGCCAACTGGGATTTCCGCTGCGCGCAGGGGCGGCGCTGTACGCCTGCATGGGCGACCGCTGCCTGGCTCCCATTACGGCGCCGGTCGAGGTTCGGGAACTGGCCCGCTCACGGCCCTGGACAGACTTGTGACCGTCCATCACAGGCCCAACGTAAATACCGCTTAATAAAGTGAAGGGGGAAGAGTGATGCCAGAACAGAAACGTATGACCACGAGGCTCAAGGAACTGTTTGAGCGTCCCGAGATATTCGTGCTGGCCGGCGGGATGAACGCCATGGGCGCGAAGATGGCCGAGGCGCTGGGGTACGAAGCCTTCTATATGTCGGGCGGCAACACGTCGGCGCAACTCATGGGCTTGACCGAAGGCGGCACCAGTATGCGCGACATGGTGGACAATGCCCGGCGCATCGTGAACACGATCAACATCCCGGCGTTCGTCGATATGGATACCGGCTATGGGGATGCGATACAGGTCTATGAGACGGTGAAGGAGTACATCCGCGCCGGCATCGCCGGCACTCATTTGGAGGACCAGGTCTATCCGCCGAAGTCCGGGCCCCGGCGGCGTTGTGTTTCCATCGAGGAGATGGTGGGCAAGCTTCGCGCCGCCATGGACGCCAAGATGGAGTATGACCCGGACTTCGTGATCGTCGCCCGGTGCGACTACGCCGGCGTGCCCGGAGCGACTTTCGAAGAAGTGATGGAAAGATGTCTGGCCTATAAAGAGCAGACCAACGTGGACGTGGTCTGCCCGGCGGTGGCATCCTGGGAGGATAACCAGGAAGCTATCCGGCGGATTCCCGGCCCGGTGCTGCCGCTATTCACCCACGGCAGCCAGACCCATCCCACGCTGGCAGAGTTGCAGGAAGCCGGGGCCGCCGCGGCCTGGTATCCGGCCTTGACGACCATGGCGGGGTTGCAGGCGTCCTGGGATTTCCTGAATGAGTTCCAGGAACGCGGCACCCACGCCATCGACGATTTCCTGGCCAGGGCCGCCCAGAGCCGGTGGGGGGTCGCAACCAACGGTGGCATCCTGGGCGCGGACAGGATCCGGGAGATGGAGGACAAGTACCTGCCATAAGGCAGACGGCGCCAGGAACACAGGATGACAAACAGTCTTTTGAACGCCGGAAAGCCCGCCTATAATCAAGTTATCCGGCCCTGCCAACCATTGCCGGAGGCTCTCTCATGGCCGCCACCCGGATCATCACCAACGCTTGGAAGGTACGAACCCTACCGGACGTCTTCTACGAAGAGCCGGAGCCGGCTGAGGACAGTATGCAGCAAGATCTGCCCATACGCCGCATCGCACATCTTCTTGACGAGCGCTACGAAGACCGCCCGGACGTGTTCATATCAGGCCGGATATTCGTTTCCTACGATATAACCAACGGGAACCGGCGGGTCGAGCCTGACCTGTTCATCGCCTTCGACGTGGACAGCGCGGGGATAAGGGCGAACCTGCCGAACTTCTGGATTTGGGAGATCGGGAAGGCGCCGGACTTCGTGATGGAAGTAGCGTCGCCGAGCACGGCGGCGAACGATTTGGGCTGGAAGCGGGAGCTGTACCAGCGTCTGGAGATACAGGAGTACTGGCGGTTTGACCCCACGGGCGGCCGGCTGTACGGCAAGCCGATTACGGGGGAGCGATTGGTGAACGGCCAGTATGAGGAGTACGGGTTGCAGTATGGCGACGACGCTTCGGCGCGTGGACACAGCGAGTTGCTGGACGTGGTGTTCTACTGGGATGGAGAGGAGTTGTTTGACGTGCTGGACCCGGCAACGGGGATGACGATAGACAAGCGCGTCGCTGCCGAAGCCCGCGCCAATGCCGAGCAAGCCCGCGCCGCTGCCGCCGAGGCACGCGCCGACACTGCCGAAGCCGAACTCACCCGCCTCAGAGCGCAACTCCGACAGCAGCAATCGTAACCCGACAAGCATGCAATGATATGTACGTAGTACAGTGCAACGCCCTCGCCGCCGTGTGGGCCTATAGTCAGGGAGGCGTTTGCCGTAGAGGATGTCTGCATTGGACACCCTCCAAGCAGGACGGCAGCGGACAAACTTGACGGTCTTTCACGCCGTCCTAGCCCCGGTCGAACCGGGCCATCTGGTCAACGATGTCCACCCCGACGGCCTCGCTCCATGCGGACAAGAGTTGCTGGACTATCGGCCCGGGCCGTCCGTCTCCGATCTCTCGCTTATCCACGACGGTTACGGGCAGCACGCAAGGAGTGGTGCTGGAGAAGAACGCTTCGTCGGCGGTGTACATATCATAGGGTTGGAGGTCATCCTCCACCAGGGGAATATTAAGCTGCTCTGCCAGGTCGAACACCATCCCCCTGGAGATGCCCTGGAGGATGTTTCGGTCCCCCGGCGTGCGGATCACTCCGTCGGTGACCAGGAAAACGTTATACCCTGTCCCTTCGGTCAGGTTGCCTTCGGAGTCCGTGAGGATGGGCCAGCCCTCCGGGTCCACGTCGGCCGCTTCCAGGTCGGCCAAATTGAAGTTCATGCGGCTGTAGTGCTTAACCTTGGGGTCGAGGGCATCGACCGGGTAGCTCCTGGTGCGGGTAATTACGCCGTGGGCCCCGTCCTGGTACAGCTTTGCGTAGCGTCCGAAGGCCGCCGCCGAGATCTTCACGCAAACCGTGGGAGGCCCGGCGTCGCGGGACCAGCTGCCCGGGCCCCGGGTAATGAACTGAGTTATGGTGAAGTCCCCGACCTCTTCTCGCAGGCGCTCGTTGCGAGTGATTGCTTCCTCGCTGATGTCGTACATCTCGCGGGGAGAGAGACCGGGGTCGATGCGGACGTACTTCAGTGAGCGGTAGAGCCGGTCGATGTGCTGCTCCATGCGAAAGCTCTTGCCGTTGAAAGTCCGAGCCACGTCGAAGATTACGTCTCCCACAATGAAGCCCCGGTCCATGGGGTCGATCTTGACTTGGCTGAAGGGCACCCACTCGCCGTTGAAATATGCAGTGTAATCCGCCATGATCCGCCTCCTTTCGCGACAGTATAGCAAATTGGCTAGCAGGCACGGTTAGATCATCTGGTACGGAACACTACCCTCATGGCGTATGATGCTGACGATAGGACACACTTGTCGCCAAAAGGCTTAGGAGGTCCCAGTTGTACAAGATCGGGATAGACGTTGGAGGCACCTTCACCGACTTCGTCGTGGCTGGTGAAGAGGGACAGCCGCGTTTCTTCAAGACTGCGTCCACCCCTGACGACCCTTCCATAGGCGTCATGACCGGATTACAGGAAGCCGCCTCCGCTTACGGGCTGTCTTTGGACCAGTTGCTGAGCGGAACGGACCTGGTAATCCATGGGTCCACCGTTGCCACCAACACGCTGGTGGAACGCAAAGGAGCCAGGGTGGGCCTCATAACCACCGACGGCTTCCGCGACCTGCTGGAGATGCGCGAGGGGCTGAAGGAGGACCGTTACAACCTGCGAATGACGCCAGTGGAGCCTTTGGCGGCCCGCTACCTGCGCGTGGGCGTGCCGGAGCGGATTCGGGCCAATGGTTTGGTGGAGCGGTCGTTGGACGAGGCCGCGCTGGTTGAGAATCTGGAATACCTGGTGCGCGAGGGGGCGGAAGCGCTGGCGGTGTGTTTCCTGTTCTCGTACCTCAACCCCTCTCACGAGCGGAAGGTTTGGGAGAAAATACGAAGCCGATTTCCCGATATGTACACTTCCCTCTCCCACGAGGTGATCCCCCAGATCAAAGAGTTCGACCGCCTGAGCACGACGGTGATCAACTCCTACGTCGGCCCGGTGTTCAGCCGCTATCTTTCGCGCCTGGGTGCGCGGTTTGAGGCACATCCGCAGTTGAAGGACGTGTTGATCATGCAGTCCAATGGCGGGGTCGCCCCAATCGACGACTCCAGCCGTATGGCGGTTCGGGCGATCCTGTCCGGGCCGGCGGGCGGTGTCAGTGCCGCCGCGTACATCGGGCAATTGCTGGACGAACCCAAGCTGATCGCATTCGACATGGGCGGCACCAGCACCGACATTTCCCTCATCGAGAACGGGGCGCCCCACATCACCAACGAGAAATTCGAGGCCGGCTGGAAGATCGCTGCGCCGATGATTGACATTCACACGCTGGGGGCTGGCGGGGGCAGCATCGCCAGGGTGGATGAGGGAGGAATTCTCCACGTTGGCCCGGACAGCGCCGGCGCGGAACCCGGCCCGGCCTGCTACGGCAAGGGTGGAGCCGATCCCACCGTTACGGATGCCAGCCTGGTGTTGGGCTACCTGGACGCGGCCAATTTCCTGGGAGGCCGGGCCAGTCTCGACCTCTCGGCTGCCGAGCAATCGCTCGCTGATAACGTAGCTAATTCGCTCGACCTGACTACCGAGGAAGCCGCATTTGGTGTGTACAAGGTCGTCTGCACCACCATAGCGGAGGGCATCCGGCTGATGTCGGTGCAGCGCGGCGTGGATCCGCGCGAATTCACCATGATGGGATTCGGCGGCGCGTCGGGCCTCCACGCCGCGGAGGTCGCCCGACAGTTGCAGGTGGAGAAGGTGTACATACCGGCGTCGGCGCCGGTGCTGTCCGCCTACGGGATGTTGAACACCGACATCAAGTACGATTTCTTCCGCTCGTATCCGGTGAGCCTGGACCGCCTGAATCTGAACGAGCTCGGGTCCGTCCTGGACGAACTGGCGGCCCAAGGACGGGAGAAGCTGCTGGATCAAGGGGTGTCCCCCGACGTGGTGGAGATCACCTCCTCCGCCGACATGCGCTACCTGGACCAGATCTACGAGGTCACCGTGCCTCTCCCCGATCCAACGCTGCCGGACGCCGAATTCGTCGCCCAATTGACGGCCAATTTCCACCGCCGATACCAGGAGCTGTACTCCTACAACCAACAAGATCAGGAGGTGCGGCTGGTCACCCTGCGGGTGGCCGCCATCGGCAAGCTCCCCCGGATCGCCCAACTGGACCGCTCTGCCGAGGGAACCACGGCCAGCCCCACCGCCAACCGCCGCGTCTATCTGGGCGAGTGGCGCGATGCCCCAACCTATGCGACCGACTCTCTTTCCGCCGGCACGGAAATCGCCGGCCCGTGTATCCTCGAATCGGACTTCACCACCATCCTGGTGTGGCCCGGCGACACCGCCACCGTCGATGCCAGGTGCGGCGTCGAGCTGCGCGTGAGTCAAGGTCTGCAAAGCAGCAGGCCCGTCACTCCGGCGGAAGCCGGAGTACAAGAAACGCCACTGGATTCCGGCGAAAGCCGGAATGACGGTTCAAATGATCCCATCACCCTGGCCGTGGTAGAGCACCGGCTGGAGTCCATCGCGCAAGAGATGACCGAGGCGATGCTGCGCACGGCGATGTCCCAGATCCTCAACTCCAGCCGCGACTTTTCCACTGCCATCCTGGATGGCGATTGCCAGCTGGTGGCTCAGGGCGAGGGTATCCCGGTACACATCAGCGCGCTGCCGGTGGCAGGCGCTGCCGTGCGGGACTACTTCGGCGACGACATCCACGACGGCGACCTGTTCATCCTGAACGATCCCTACTTCGGCGGCAGCCACCTGCCCGACATCACCATCATCCGCCCCGTTTTTCACGATGGTAGGTTGTTGTTTTACGGTGTGAACCGCGCTCACCACAGCGACGTCGGCGGAGGAACCCACGGCGGTTACAACCCCGGCGCCAACGAGATATTCCAAGAGGGCCTGCGGATCCCGCCGCTCCGGATCTATGACCGGGGACTGCCCCGCAACGACCTGTTGCAGATGATGTCCGCCAACGTGCGGCAGCCGGAGAACTTCCTGGGCGATCTCAACGCGCAGATTGGTTCGGTGATGCTGGCGGCCCGGCGGATCGAGGACCTGCTGGGCGAATACGGCGCCGACCGGTTGATGGCAGTGGTCGCGGAAATTCTCTCCGCCACCGAGCGACAGGTGCGGCAGTTTATCTCTGGGTGGCCCGACGGCGTGTACCACGGCGAGTCCTTCGTGGACGACGACGGGTTCGACAGCAAGCTGGTGCCGATTCGGGCGAAAGTCACCATCGCCGGCGACTCAATGGCCATAGACCTCAGCGAATCCAGTCCCCAGGTGGAGGGGTTCATCAACAGCGCTTACGCCAACACGCGCTCTCTGGCCCACGCCGCCATCATGTACCTCGCTCCCATGGACGTGGCGCGCAACGAAGGTTCCATGCGGCCCGTGCAAATCATTGCGCCGCGGGGCCTGGTGGTCAACGCCAACCCGCCCGCGCCGGTGTGCATGAGTACCAACCACTGTGCCGAGGAGGTGGTGGAGGCGGTGTTCAAGGCGCTGGCTCCGGCCATTCCGGGCGCGGTGTCCGCCGGCTTCTCGCGCCGGCTGCGGTACGCCATCACCGGAAAGGATCCGAGGACGGGGCGGCAGTTTATCTGGCACTTCTTCCTGGCCCGGGGCGGCGGCGGAGCCTCCGAGGGATACGACGGGTGGTCCAACGTCGGCGAGATTAACGTGGCCGGCGGGATACGCTCGCCCAGCATCGAGGTGACGGAGGAGCGGTTCCCGCTATTCGTTCAGCGTCACGAACTGCGTCCCGATTCGGGCGGTGTGGGCGCATGGCGCGGCGGCTTGGGGGCGGTGTGCGACCTGGTGTACGAGGGCGAAGGCGCGGCCCTGCTCAACACGGCGGGCGATGGGATTGTCGTGCCGCCCTTCGGGCTGTTCGGGGCGGACGATGGGTTGCCTCATCACTATAAGATCGTTTCCAGCGGCGCCGAGCGGGTGCTGGGTTCGAAGGAGGTGGGGGTTGTGGTGAACCCGGGCGACCACATCGTTTGCCTATCCTCAGGCGGCGGGGGTTACGGCGAACCAGATAAACGCGATAGCGACGCGGTGGGCTGGGACTTGAAGAACGGGTATGTGACCCGGTAAAGAATCAGAATATAATTGGGCCGTCCTAACCTGCTGCCCGGCGCCGGAGGCTCCCCCATGGCTGCCACCCGAATCACCACCAACGCTTGGAAAGTGCGCACTCTGCCCGACATCTTCTACGAAGAGCCGGAGCGAATTGAGGACGACATGGAGCAGTGGCCCACTGTATTCCGAATCTCCGGGCTGCTCTATGAGCGTTATCAGGATCGCCCCGACGTGTTTATCAATGGCGGCGGCTTCGTCTCCTACGACGTAACCGACGGCAACCGGCGGGTCGCCCCCGACCTGTTGATCGCTTTTGACGTGGACGTGGCGGGCATCTACGCGAACCTACCCAACTTCTGGATTTGGGAAATCGGGAAGGCGCCGGACTTCGTGATGGAAGTGGCGTTGCCGAGCACGGCGGCGAACGATTTGGGCTGGAAGCGGGAGCTGTACCAACGTCTGGAGATACAGGAGTACTGGCGGTTTGACCCCACGGGCGGCGAGCTATACGGCAAGCCGATTACCGGGGAGCGATTGGTGGCGGGCCGGTATGAGGAGTACGAGTTGCAGGATGGCGGCGACACTTCGGTACGGGGATACAGCGAGTTGCTGGACGTGGTGTTTTACTGGGATGGAGAGGATTTGTTTGACGTGCTGGACCCGGCGACGGGGATGACGATAGACAAGCGCGCTGCAGCCGAAGCCCGGGCCGACCGGGAGCAGGAAGCGCGCGTTGTCGCAGAAGCCGCGCTCAACCTCGAGCAGACCGCCCGCACCCAGGCCGAAGCCCGCGCTGATGCCGCGGAAGCCGAACTCGCCCGCCTTAGGGAGCAGCTGCACGGGCAGGAGCCGTAGCCTGACCAGAGAGTAAGGAAGTCGGCGTCCTCATCAACCCCGGCGACCACATAGTTTGCCTATCCTCCGGCGGCGGCTACGGTCAGCCGGCTGAACGGGACGGTGATACGGCGCGGTGGGATTTGAAGAACGGGTATGTGACTGGGTGAGGGATAACTGCGTAGGCCTGTTAGAATGTGAGCGCAGGAAAGCTGTGACCCCGGCCAAATCGGTGAGTGCCTGGAGCGTAGCGAGCCAAAAACGTGAGTGCCGCAGATTCTCTCTGTACTAATCCACCAGGTCGGTAAGGGCAACACAATGACGATCCAAAACACCGAATACGCATGGCACAGAGCTCTAATAGGCTATGAGTTCGCGCTTTACAAGAGGTTGATCGGCTCCATCGACCAGCACATACAAGCAGACTGGGATGAATTCTTCGCGGACCTGAAGGAAAAGTCGGATCAGATTGAGGACGAAGACGCTCGTGAGGAGTTTTCCCTTCTTCATGTCACCGAGCATCAAGACTTCGAATATCTTAGGCAACTGTCGATGCGATCATTGTTTGTCGCATCGGTTTCGCTGTTTGAGTATCAATTCCTTCGAGTGTGCCTCATTGCTCAACGAAGACTTGGCAACCCCATCGGTTTATCTGATCTTGGGGATTTTCGGATGAGCAGGGCTAAGCGGTATCTGACAAGACTAGGCTTTGATGTTCCTGACCAAGGAGTCGAATGGAACGACGCAATACGTTTGTACCGGATTCGAAACGCCATCGCCCACAACGGAGGTTTTGTCAAATTGGCCGGCGACACCGTTGACTTCGCGATCCACCATGGAGTGGTGAATCAACCGGCGGCAAACTTGCCCTCTGGCCGTCAGTCTGCATCTGGCGAGGTGCGGTTGGAGCTCACGCGAGAATTCTGCGAGGAAACACTCGACACGCTTGAGCGGCTACTTTTCCAACTGGTACAAGCCGTAGTCAACAAATCGAGACCAAACACCAATCAGTAATCGATTTGAGCCGTTGGCAGGTCATCCGGTTTCAGGTATAAAGGGGTGTATGTTTACGAGCAGATTCGGGCTTTTTGTGGCTAACGCTCTTTTGCTAGCTTTGATGTTAGCAGCGTGCGGCGGCGATGGCATTTCGGAGAAACAGCTGTACTACGACGTGGCGGCAGCCGAGGACCGTGCAGAATTAGAAGCACGCAAGCAAGCAAACGGGTGTCTACGCGGCGGCTTGGACTTAGACGTAGAGAAGTACACAGTCCTCCTCAGACCGTTGCAAGAGCGTTATCGCGATGCGGTATTAGAGGAGTACGGAGTGTCGCAAGAGCAGTGGCGCGAAATCCTATTAGAGGGCAGCGAAGAACGATGGAATGTACCGAAACCCCTCACTTGCGGCTAGAACGATTGTTTGCATGGTTGGGAGCACCGGCGATTCGGGCTAATCAATGCAGATATCAATAGCAAATTACGGCCAAACCCTGCAAAGCGAATCCCAAGGCGATTACGACCAAGCAGCTAGCGGCTATTTTTCTTCTGCGGGATTGCCTGCGCCTCCAAGCGTCACGGCAGACTCGTAGTATACGAAATGCCACGCCATGTTGGGGGTCAGGGTCCTTTTCTGGTGCCCATACAAAAAGTCCAACCACGCCGAGAATGTCCAGAGCTAAACCGGCGACGGTGATTATGTCGCCTGTCACCAACATACCCGGGCTCCCCGCCGATGAACACACCCAAGTTTATCGGATGGCCCGGCCCCCTACCCCTCCGCCACCACGTAATTCCGCAGCGTGCCGATGCCGCTGATTTCCACTTCAATGGTGTCGCCGGGGAACATGTCGCCGTCGGCGCCCTCGGTGCCCATCCAGAGGACGTCGCCGGGGTAGAGGGTGGCGTACTTGCTGAGTTCGTGGATCCAGGTGGCGGTGTCCCAGATCTGGTCGGCGGAGGAGAAGTCCTCCCACACCTCGCCGTTGTGGCGGACGATGATGCGGAAGCCTTTGGGGTCCTGGTCGGTGACGATCCAGGGGCCCATGGGTTTCCAAGTGTCGCAGTTCTTGCCGCGGAACATGGTGCGGTCGGCGTTTTGCCAGGGGCGCTGGCTGATGTCGTTGCCGATGGTGTAGCCGAAAACGTAGTCCAAAGCCTCGCTCACGGGCACGTTGCGGGCTCTCTTGCCGATGACCACCGCCAGTTGGCCCTCGGGCTGGACCGCGCCGGAGCTGTCGGCGGGGACGATGATGTTTTCCTCGGTTCCGATGACGGCGTGGACGGAGCGGTAGTTGGGCGAAGGGCGGTCCGGGTACGCGGGCGCCGCTCCCCGCCGCGCCGCCATGCCCTCCACGTGGCCCCGGTAGTTGGGGCCGGCGGCGTACAGCATCAACGGCTTGATGGGGGCGAGCAGCTTCACCTAGTCCAGAGGATAGGAGTGGTTGGTTACAGCGTAGTCATCCAGCGGGTCGCCCCAAACCTCGGTGACTCTGCCGTCTTCAACAATGCCGAAACTGGTCTTTCCCTCCAACTGATAGCGGCACCAAATCATGGCGGTACTCCTTTACAGGCTGTCCTCAAAGGCTATTCGGGCGTAACCAGCGACTCGGCTTCCTCGCCGCCGAGGACTCGGAGGATGTTGCCGTAGGCGAAATTGGCTGCCCGCAGCGCGGTTTCCTGGCTCTGTCCCGCCATGTGGGGGGTGATGATGACGTTGTCCAGGTCGAAGAGGGGGTTGTCCGCCGGCGTCGGCTCCACCTCCAGCACGTCCAGACCGGCGCCGGCGATTTTACTCTCGGTGAGAGCGCGGTACAGCGCGGCCTCGTCCACCACCGGACCACGGCACAGATTTATCAGGAAGGCCGTTTCCTTCATCATGTCGAACTCGCGGTCGGACATCATCCCCCGGGTGCGCCGGGTCAAGGGCACGTGCATGCTGACGATATCCGAGGTTTCCAACAGCTCGTCGAACCCGACGGGTTCCGCCTTGACCTGCTGCTGCACGTCCTCGGGGATATCCTCGATGTCGTAGTAGATGGTGCGGGTGTCAAACCCGGTGAGCCGTTTGGCGACCTGCCGGCCGATGCGCCCAAGCCCTACGATGCCCACCGTCTTGTCCGTGACCTCCGACAGGTCGGTTTGGTACAGGCTGCCCCGCCAGTTACGCTGCCGGGTGGTGGTGTCCCACTGGGCCATCAGGTTCCGGCTGATGCCGATCATCAGGGCGAGGGTCTGTTCGGACACTGAGATCGCGTTGGCACCGCCGTTGTTCGCCACGGGAATGCCCATTTCCAGTATGGTTTCCAGATCCAGCCGGTCGTAACCCGCGCTGAGGGTCTGGATCAGCTTGACGTTGGGGCATTGCCGGAGCACGTTGACGGTGACGTCGCTGGATATGATGGCGTCCGCATCCTTGCACAGCTCGATCTTTTCCTCTTCGGACAGGGACTGGTTCACAACGATGAGCTCCAGTTCCTCAGGGGCCTGATCCAGCATCACCTGGGGACGGGCGCCCACTCCGCTGTAATATGCAACTTTCCAAGAGGGCATTTGGCTATCTCCTTGGCATGTGGCCTGTCACGTTAAAAATAACAGCGGCGCTGCGAGGACGCCGCTGTTCCACTCAATTCCAGAGTAGTGTGGTGGAGCTGGCGGGAATCGAACCCGCTACCTCTTCAATGCCATTGAAGCGCTCTCCCAAATGAGCTACAGCCCCCCTTCGGAGCGTCACAACCCTCTGGGCGCGACGCCCATTCATTCTAGCAAAGGCGCGGCGAAATCTGCAACTGCGACCATCGTCTATCCTTTGCGGGTGTACTTGACTACGGTCCGACCGCTGCTGCCCTCGTAAGGTTCCACGACGTACAGGTCTTTTTGGCTGTCAACCCAGACGCCGTGACAACTGCGGTGGGTCAGGTCGCCCCACTGCGTCAATCGCTCGCCGTTGGCGTCCAGGATGCTGAGCATGCCGCCGTTGTGCTCGGCCACATACGCCACGTCGTCGTCATCGATGCAGATCACGGCCGGGCCGATGAGCTTGCTGGGCCAGTCGGTGACGTGGGTGCCATCCTGTTGGAATACCTGCACCCGGTCGTTCTCGCGGTCGGCGATGAGCAGGTTGCCCTGGCGGGTGATCCAGGCGCCGTGGGGCAGATTGAACTGGCCGGGGCCGGAACCCGGTTCTCCCCAGGAGAAGATGTGGTCGCCGGTGGGCGTGAACTTATGGACGCGAGCGTTGGCGTAACCGTCGGCGATGTAGATTTCGCCGGCGTCGTTCAGCGCGATGCCGGCCGGCATGTTGAATGGGTCGGCGCCGCGCACTACCTGGTGCCACGAGTTGGAGTCGAAGGCGGTATTGTCGGCGCCGGTGTCGGAACGGTAACCGTAGTCGCCGATGGTCATCACCACCTCACCGTCCTTGGTGAGCTTGAAGATCTGACCCATGTTGCGGTCCACCAGCCACACGTATCCCCACTGGTCGATGATGATGGCATGGGGAAACTCGAACATGCCGGCGCCCCAGGATTTAATGAACTTGCCGTCTCGGTCAAAGATCATGATGGGGTGTTCAGGATTGCGGTTGAAACAGTACACCCGGTCCTCGTCATCGCCGAACACTGCGGCAGCGGGCATGGCCACACCGTCAGGCACTTGGGCCCAGTTGCGGTCGAACTCATAAGTGTAAGCGCCGTTGCCGACGACGTTGGTTGCGGTGGTCATCAGAGCCTCCTCGTTGGTGCCGTGTTTGATAGCCCGGTTGTGCACTCCGATAGTTTTACCACAAAATCGGACTGCTTACCGCCTGGGCGCCGTCAATCAGGCACAATCGGAAATTTGGTATAGTGAGGCAATGACTGGCGGCGGCTGGAGCGATGGGCGACTTGGGCAACTATTGCGCTGTACGTGGCAGCCGCGGTCAGCATGATTATACTGCTTGGAGAAAACCTACTACCCTCAGGTTCGCCGGCGCAGCAAATCTTTCACGGCATCGCCAACCACCTGAATCGGCTGGGCGAAATCGGCGGCGGTACGGTTATATACGTCATCCTGCTGATTCTAGTAGGGGGAGGGATCTACGTGCTAATTCTCAGAGCTATAGACAAGTATCACGAAAACCGTGAACGGCGGGCCCGGGAACGAGCAGAGGCTGTTGCCGAGGGCCGTGCGGAAGGCCGCGCCGAAGGACTAGAGCAAGGCCGCGCCGAAGGACTAGAGCAAGGCCGCGCTGAGTTCCGCGACCAGCTCCAAGAGCGTGGCTACGACTTGGATGAACTGTTGGGTTCCAACGGACATAATCCCGACCCCAATGGCTCGGTGTGAGATTGTCCCCGTCCCGTTGCCATCGCAGCCAATTGCGGATATGGATGCCATGAATACCTTGGACCGCTACAACCAGACGACGCACGATTTTGCCGTCCCCGCGTCCGGAGATCCGGATGCCGAGCTCAAGGCCACAGTACGCGCCAAACTGATAGAGCGCGGCGATGACCCGGATGAGGTTCTATCTCCGCCGGGCGCCTGGCAACCTTACCGCCCGCGCCGTTTTCCCCGGAGCAGCGATTTTACCGGGCCGTCGCCCTTCAAGGGTTTAGACGCGCTCTATGAAACCTGGCTCTGGTTCAAAGAGAAGCGCGCCGCCAAAAAGCGCGCCGAGCATGAAATTACAGCCTGGAAAGCCGGCCGCGCCTCCGGTCTATCCAGCGGATTGGCTACCGGCCGCGCCGTTGAGCGCGCCACCATCAAGAGCCTTCTGATGAAAAGGGGCATCAACTTGGACGACCTGCTGCCCTCGGAATAATCTGCCGCTGGTAGGGGCGAATAATCATTCGCCCCTACGATTTTTGGAATGACGGGCGTCAATCAGAACGCCCCAATCCCCGGCGTCGTAACCCGGATGCTGTACAGTGATTGGCCGGAGGTGAGGAACAGCGTGCGCATATCGTCCCCGCCGAAGCAGATGTTGCGCGTTACCTCCGGCGTTTCCAGGACACCCAGCCGTTCACCCTCAGGCGACACGATCCACACGCCGCCTGAACCAGTACACCAGACGCGGCCTAGAGTGTCAACCTTCATCCCGTCAGGGACGCCGGGCGCGTCGGAACCCATCTCGATGAGGACGCGATTGCCGCTGAGGGTTCCATCGGCGGATACGTCAAAGGCTCGGATACGGCGGTTGGGGCAGAACTCGCCCCGCTCCTCCCGGTCGAAGTCGGCCGGCTCGGCGCGGCTGATGGCGACGTACAAAACCGACTCGTCCGGCGACAAAGCTAGACCGTTGGAATACTCACACTCGTCCGTGGCCAAATGGACGTTTCCGGAGGGGTCAATCCGATAGACGCCGGCGAATGGGATCTCACGGAGTTCTTCGGGAAAACGCAGGTGCGGGTCGGTGAAGTAAACCGTGCCATCAGTACGGCAAATCACATCGTTGGGCTTGTTGAATCGCTTCCCGTCCCAGCGGTCCGCGATGGTGGAGATGTTGCCATCGGCGTCCATGCTGGTGACGCAGCGGTGGTCGGCTCCCTCGCACATCAGTAGGTTGCCCTGGCGATCAAAAGTGCAACCGTTGCCCTCGCCGGTATTTTCGCGGACCACGGTGGTTTCTCCCGTGTGCGGGTCCCATTTCAAGAGTTGTTCACGGGCCAAATCGACGAAGGTCAAATATCCGCCCGGATGCCACAATGGGCCCTCGGTGCGTTCCAGCCCGCCATCGAGTAGTGTCAGTTCGGTTTCAGCCAACAGCCCGATCAGATCTTCTGCCATCATCAACCTCCTGGTGTTTTGCATCGAAACGAGGCGATTATAGCAAGCCTTCACCGATGAAGTCGGCTGGACACTGCCCATCCGGTGGGCTATCATTCTGCCGCTTTACACCCCGTCGCCACGGCTCCCGACGCCGAAGGCTCCGTGCCAGATTGGTCAAGAGATCGCATGACGGGGTTTTCGCGTGTTTGGCTCCCGAAAAGCGCTATCCCCGGCGAGATTGACCCATGCTTATTGCAGTCGCGTTCATATTGATGGCCGTCATGTTCTTCGCCGGGATGTATGTGGCCGGGGCGTTGGGTTCGTTGGCGCTGATGCTGCTCAACCTGTTCTCAGACAACCCGGTCTGGAACATCATGGGCAACCGCGCCTGGGAGACCAACACCAACGTCAACCTGGTCGCCATTCCCTTGTTCATATTGATGGGGGAAATTGTCCTGCGTGGGGGTTTTGCCGACCTCATGTACCGGGCGCTGTCGCGGTGGGTGGACTTTATCCCGGGAGGCTTGATGCACACCAACATCGCTTCCTGCGCGGTGTTCGCCGCCTGTGCCGGTTCCAGCATTGCCACTGCGGCCACAGTCAGCCGAGTGGCTCTTCCCTCCTTCCGCGCCCAAGGCTACCAGGAACGGTTGGTGGTGGGTTCTCTGGCGGCGGGTGGGACCCTGGGCATTTTGATCCCGCCCAGCATCCTGTTGGTGCTGTACGGATTGACCGTGGGGGAGTCCATCGGTCGGTTGTTCCTGGCGGGCTTCATTCCTGGCATCCTATTGGCTGGGGTGTTCATGTTGATGATCGGGATAGCATCGGTAATCTGGCCGGCCATTGCCCCAAGGCAGTCACAGACCCGTTTTTGGACCTGGGAAGGTTGGACTGAACGTTTTTTGTTCACGGTGCTGATGATCCCCGTGCTGGCGCTGATATTCATAGTGCTGGGCAGCATCTATTTCGGGTGGGCTACGCCCTCCGAGGCAGCTGGCTTCGGGGTCAGCGGGGCGCTGGCGCTGGCTATCATCTACAACTTCGTGCGGCTGTTCGCCGGTAACATCGCCGGCTTCCTGCTCGATTCCGGCATCGCCAACCATGTGTCGCCAGTGATTCGCCAGGTACTGCAAGACTGGCGTGTGCAGTATCGGTTTAACCGCGCTTATTTATCGGACTACTGCCGTTTCATTTTCTTTATGACCATGGAAGCCTGCGCGTCGGCGGCCCGTTCTTCGGCGATGATACTATTCATCTTGATGGCGGCCTTCACGCTGCAGTTCGCCTTCGCCTACCTGCGCATCTCCGTCACCATGGCCGAATGGGTGGCCGGTTTCGAGCTGACCACGGTGCAACTGGTGCTGTTCCTGGTGGTTTTCTACCTGCTGCTGGGCACCTTCATGGAAGCCTATTCCATGATGCTGACCACGCTGCCCATCATCGCCCCGGTGTTGCGCGCCGCCGAGGTGGATCTGCTGTGGTTCGGCATCATCATGATCATCCTCCTGGAGGCGGCGCAAATCAGCCCGCCCCAGGGGTTGAGCCTGTACGTGCTGCAAGGGGCGCGCCGCGACGTAGCGCGCCAGGAACTGACCATTACCGGTCGCCGCGTTCAAACCGGCACCATCAACGATGTGTACATCGGCGTGTTGCCGTTCATGGCCTGTATGGCGGTAGTCATCGGTTTGATCATCGCGTTCCCCGAACTAGCTCTCTGGCTGCCCGATCAGATCAAAGGGCCGCGCTGATCTTGTGAACAGAGATGGCGTCGCGGTACGACCTGATAATTATCGGCGCCGGTTCTGCCGGGCTGACGGCGGCCCGTTTCGCGGCCCGGTTGGGGAAAAGGGTCGCGCTGATTGAAGCCAACCGCGTGGGCGGGGATTGCACGTGGACCGGGTGTGTACCCAGCAAAGCGCTGCTGCACGCGGCCAAGACGGCTCACGCAATCCGCAACTCCGGTGGTTTGGGGTTAAATGCGGGTGAACTTGAAGTGAATTTTGCGGCTGTGATGCACCGGATCCGAAAAGTGATCGAGCAAATTTACGCGGGGGAATCACCCGAGACGCTGCGGGCTGAAGGCATTGACGTGATTGAGGCTGCCGGACGGTTTCAGGATGCGCGCACCATTGTCGCCGGTGGGAGGGAGCTCGCGGCCAAATATTTTTTGATCTGCACGGGAGCCTCCCCGGTGGCACCGCCTGTACCCGGTCTTGCCGAGCTGCCGTATTTGACCCACGAATCCTTTTGGGATATGAAAACCTTACCGTCCAGCATGGTCGTAATCGGTGGGGGGCCGATCGGGTGCGAGTTGGCGCAGGGTTGTCAAAGACTCGGATGTCAGGTCACGCTCGTTGAAGCCATGGATCGTTTGTTGCCCAACGACGAACCAGAAGCTGGGGAAGTTGTCACCCAAGCACTGCGAAAGGATGGAGTGGACGTCCGGTTGTCCACCCAGGTCCAGTCCGGGGATGAAATTCGTCGGTTGGGAGAGGCCGTTTTGGTAGCCGTCGGCCGACGGCCGATCCTGTCCGGACTGGGACTGGAGGCTGCCGGGATCGCCTACACCGATCGAGGCATCACCGTGGACAAATACCTTCGGACGTCGGCAAAGCGCATCTACGCCGCTGGTGATTGCGCGGGCGGCTTCCAGTTCACCCACTACGCCGGTTTCCAGGGGGCGATGGCGGTTCGCAACGCTCTATTGCCGGGACGGGGGCAGGGGGTCGCTGAACTGGCTCCCTGGGCCACATTCACCGATCCGGAGGTGGCGCATATCGGTTACACAGAAGGACAAGCGCGACTCCGACTCGGCGCGGAAGTTCAGGTGTCAACCTGGCCCATGGCCAGAGTCGATCGCGCCATCATTGAAGGCACAACCAACGGCTTCATAAAGGTCGTCCACCGGCCAAACGGAAAAACGCTGGGGGCCACCATAGTCGGCCCGTGGGCCTCCGAAGCGGCGCAATCGTGGGCCCCTGCTGCCGAGAGAGGGTTGAGATTGGGGGACGTGGCCAAGACGCTACATATTTACCCCTCGCTGAGCACGGGGAACCAACAGCTCGCTTGGGACGGCTATGTGAGCAAGTTAACCGGAGGGCTCATGGGCCAGCTGCTGCGCCGGCTGAGTGACTAGAAATTATTCGGAAAGCGACGCTTGGCAGCGCTGCAAATCCCAGCCGCATTATCCCGCCGCCATCCAGCGATGACCGAGCGATTTCGCCCGGGCCATCGTCCAATTAATTATGCTGCAGGCGTGGCTCCGATGCGGAACTTCTTGGTGCCGCAGACAACGCAGATCGCCTGCGTGGCCGGTCGCCCGTTCTTCATGGTGACGCCCACCACGTCGCGCGAATCGGTTTTGGCCTTGCACTTGACACAATAAATCTCTACCTGGGTGGTCATCTTTGATTATCCCTCCTTATGCGATCCGCGCACGCTCCGGGCCCTATGCCTTTTGATACTCCATTATCTCTTTCGGCGTCAATGACCCTGTCGAGCATTTTGAGTTATTTTTGAGGTGTGCCTAGGCTCCCCGCAGGATCAGAAAATCGCTATCGGGTTCACCGGAGAACCGGTCGTGTTCTGCAACCGAAGTGGGTTAATGGTTACCATGAAGGTCCAACGGTTGCGATCCCGACAGGTGACGGCGAGCTCTTCCAGGTTGGCGTTGTCCAGGATCCAAAGGCCCATGGCAGTGATGGCAACCTGATGGACCGGATTGGTGAGCTGTCCAGGATATTGGGGCGGACTTACATCGTTTCCGGTGTCCGAACCCAGCACCGCGATGTCGCGCTCCCTGAACAAGGGCAAGCACGCGGCCTGGCAAGCTGTGGAGCCGGACTCGCGGGGCACGGGTCCCTCCACCATCCGCCGGCGCAGTTGACCGGTGCGAACCAGCAGCACATCGCCGGGCTCGACGCGGAAACCGCAGCGTTCCTCGGCGGCCAGAATGTCCTCCGGCATTACACCCTCTCCCCGTTCAACCCAATCAACGCCGCGGACCAGGGGCACATCAACCAACACCCCGCGGGTGATGAACCCGTTTCGGGCCTCTTCCACAGAGCACACAGTGGCGCCCAGGCTGGTGGAAACCATATGCGCAGGTTTCCCATTATAGGTCTTGCCGTTCCAGAAAAAGTGCGCCAGGCTATCGACATGGGTGACGGAAACGCCATGGAAGATCATGCCGATGTAATCCATGGCCACCGCCGACGGCCTGGAAGACACCTTGTCACCGGTGGCCCAGCCCTCGCCGCTTTCGAGCATATAATGCACCGGAGGGGCGGGCACGTCCACGGACGGATCCCAGGTTATGTCGCGTGACAACGAGACGCAATGGCCTTCTTCAACGGTGGCCAGGGCTGCTCGGGTTTTTTCCGCCGTGATCAGGTTTGGCGTTCCCAACTCATCGTCATCTCCCCATCGTCCCCAGTTGGACAGGCTGTCGAACCAACCCAGGACATCCTGTTCGGACGGAATGCCGGCTTGCGCCATCGCGTTCGCCTCCTTGTGAACTGTGCGTCACTACCTCACAACGTCGTGCATTATGCCGTAGCCTGACCAGGGGCGCAACCGATTCGCAGGGCAATCGCGTCTTAATGAGATTTTTAGAAATGTGTTAATGTCGGAGGATATATTGAGGGTCGCGGAGGCAGGCGGACATGGCGCAACCACCCAAGGCAACTATTCTCGATCATTTCGCTGACCTTGACGACCCACGGGTAGAACGCACCCGACGCCATAAACTGGTGGACATCATTGCTATTGCGATCTGCGCCACCATCTGCGGCGCCGATTCTTGGGTCCATATCGAGCTCTTCGGCAGGAGCAAGCTGGCCTGGTTTCAATCCTTCTTGGAACTGCCTGGCGGCATCCCGTCCCATGATACCTTCGGGGATGTCTTCGCTCGGCTGGACCCAGTGCAGTTGCAGGACTGCTTCATCTCCTGGACCCAGGCCATCGCCCAGTTATTGCCCGGCGAGGTAGTGGCCATTGACGGTAAGACAGCCCGACGGTCCTACGACCGCGCTGGGAATAAGGGCGCCATCCACATGGTCAGCGCTTGGGCCACGCAGAACGCCCTGACCTTGGGTCAGGTCAAAACCGAGGAGAAATCCAACGAGATCACCGCCATTCCCCAACTGTTGGAGATGTTGGAGTTGCACGGTTGCATCGTAACTATCGATGCTATGGGCTGCCAGCGGGAGATCGCCCAGCAAATCACCCAGGGCGGCGCCGACTACGTGCTGACGGTGAAGGAGAACCAAGGGCAACTGCACGAGGGCATCCGCGACCTGTTCGAAGGGGCCGAGGCGCTGGGTTTTGACGGGGTGTCCTATGACCACACGGAAACCGTGGAGAAAGGGCATGGACGGCTGGAACGTCGGGAATGCTGGGTCATCACCGATCAAGACTGTCTGGACTATCTGGACCCCCAAGGGCAATGGCCGCAACTGAAAGCCGCCGTCAGGGTGGTGGGCCATCGTCAAACCACAGAAGGATCAACCAGCCAACCCCGCTACTACATCAGCAGTCTGGCGGCCTCGGCAGAACAACTGCTGGCTGCCATCAGAAGCCACTGGAGCATCGAAAACTCGTTGCACTGGACCCTTGACGTGACCTTTCGGGAAGATCAGTGCCGAGTGCGCAAGGACAATGGCCCACAGAACATCAACACGCTGCGGCAGATCGGACACAACCTGTTGAAGAACGAGAAAACCCTGAAAGTGGGCATCCAGGGCAAACGCCTCAACGCCGGATGGGACGAGGACTACCTGCTCAAAGTGCTCCTCGGATAAGACGCGATTGCCCTGATCCGATTCGCTAACGTTCAACGAGCTCGAAAGCGTTATGTTATAATGGCGACAACAGCATCTCAGGAAGACGATCATGCAGTGCCAAATGTGCGGAAAAGCCGGAATGTACGGCAACAACGTGAGCCACTCCAACCGCAAGACCAAGACGCGGTGGAAGGCTAACGTCCATAAGCAGACGCTCGCCATCGACGGCAAGCCGACGAGGGTGAAGATTTGCTCCCGATGCCTGCGAACCATGTACAAGCCGCCTCGCGGCAAGAAGGCACGAGCCCGGGCCGCCGCGTAGTCCAGATGCGGGACACCGTAGGGGCGGGTTTGAAACCCGCCCCTACACTTCACTTGGCGCCAGGCCGGCGACGCTGGCCCGCAGCGCGCCCATTGCCTCGGCCACGGACTGCTCCCGGTTGAATATCGCAGTCCCGGCGACGAGAATGCCGGCTCCGGCAGCCACCGAATCCCTAGCGGTGGAGTCGGCCTTCACGCCTCCGTCCACTTCCAACTGGACGGCGTATCCGTTTTCGGCGATGGTGTCATACAGGCGACGCAACTTGCCCAAAGCCGACGGGATGAACGATTGACCGCCAAACCCCGGGTTCACCGTCATCACCAGGACGATGTCCAGATCCGGCAACACCTCTTCAACGGCGGAAACGGGAGTGGCCGGGTTGATGGCGACGCCCACCTGGCAACCCTGCTCTTTGATGTAACCGATGGTGCGGTGCAGGTGCGTGCAAGCTTCGGCGTGCACCAGGACTTGGTCGCTGAGATTTTTCACCAACCCGGGCAGGAGCCGGTCCGGTTCATGGACCATCAGGTGAAGATTCAGCGGAAGGTCAGTTGCATCGCGGATGGCATCAACGATCACTTCGCCGAAGGAGATGTTGGGCACGAACCGCCCGTCCATCACGTCCACGTGAATCAGATCGGCTCCGGCCGCCTGAGCATCTCGCACCTGCTGGGCCAGCCGGCCGAAGTCCGCCGCCAGGACAGAAGGGGCGATCTGGACGTGCGCCGCGGTGGTCATACCGGATGATCCGCCTTTGCCAGGATCGCCCTGGCCCGTTGGATTCCTTCGGCAACGCGACCGGGCGCCGTCCCGCCGGGATTGTCCCGGGCGGTCACCGATGCGGCGGCGGTAATGTCGTACACGTCAGCGGCAAAATGGGGGGAGAATTTCTGATATTGCGCCAAAGTCAGATCGGCCAATCCCACCGCTTCGGCTTCGCAGTGCTGACACAGGCGATGCATGATGCCGTGAGCCTCTCGGAAGGGGACTCCTTTGCCCACCAAATAATCGGCCAAGTCGGTGGCCAGCATGTAACTTTCGCCGGCGAGAGACTCGACCCGCGTCGCGTTCAACTCTAGCCCAGGCAACATATCCGCGAAGACCAACAGAGTTGCGAGCAAAGTATCAACGGTGTCGAAGAAACCCTCCTTGTCCTCCTGGAGGTCTCGATTGTAGGTGAGAGGCAACCCTTTCAGCACGGTGAGAATGCTCATCAGGCCGCCGTACACCCGCCCGGTTTTGCCGCGGGCGATTTCGGCAAAATCGGGATTGCGCTTCTGGGGCATGATGCTGCTGCCCGTGGTGAACTCGTCCGGCAAACGAATAAAGTCGAATTCCCTGGTACACCAGATGACGATTTCCTCCGCAAGGCGGGACAGGTGCATCATCGCAATGGCGGCGGCGGCGTGGTATTCAACGAGAAAATCCCGGTCGGCCACGGCATCCATGCTGTTGGCGCTGACGACGTCGAAACCCAGGGCATCCGCGACCGCACGGCGGTCGGTGGGATAGGGCACGCCGGCCAGCGCTCCGCTCCCCAGAGGCAAAACGTTCATGCGGGCGGCGCAATCGTTAAATCGCCCCACGTCGCGCTCCAGCATCTCGAAATAGGCCAGCATATGATGGGCGAACAAAACCGGCTGAGCCCGCTGCAGGTGGGTATAGCCGGGCATCACCACGTCGCGGTATCGTTCTCCCAAGCCGACCAATGCGCGCTGCACGCTACGCAATCCCGTCACGGTGTCGGCGATGGCGGCACGAGTGTACAGACGCATATCCAACGCGATCTGATCGTTGCGAGAACGGCCGGTATGCAGGCGCCCGCCGGCCGGGCCGATCAGGTCGGTCAGCCGCCGCTCGATGTTCATGTGCAGGTCTTCGAGATCAGGGTCCCAGGTGAATTCGCCCTGTTCAATCTCCTCCTGCACGCGGCCCAGACCGGCGATGATGGCGTTGGCGTCTTCCTGGCTGATGATGCCCTGCTTGGCGAGCATGGCCGCATGAGCTTTGGAGCCGGCAATATCTTCCCGATACAACCGGCGGTCGTAGTGAATAGAGACGGTGTAATCGCTGTGGTCTGCCATGACCGTGGAGGAATCAGGTATCCAGATAGGCGAAGCTGGCGGCCAAGTTGTCGAAAACGTCATCGGCCGGGGGAATTTCCATGATGGCAGGGCCGGAGTAGGCTTTGCCTTCGAGGATACGGCGCATGGCCCGACAGTCCAGGTCGCCATCGTCAACGCTGCCGATGGCGACGCCGTCGCGGGCCTGCTTGAAATGGACTATCTTGATGTAATCCGCGGGCAGGCCGGCCAGTTCGTCCAGCGGGTGGCTGTCGGGATGGCGGCGCAACTGGTTGGTGGGATCCGGGCACAGACCAAGGAATAGCCCTTCCTCATCCGTAAGTTGCGCCCGCGCCTCGCGTACCAGCAGGGCCATGGAGCGCAGCGGCTGGCCGGAGTTTTCCATGGAGAAGATGACGCCCTGCCGCGCCGCCTCACGCACGAGCGGCACGATGCGGGCCGCCGGTTCCGCCACGTCAGCCGGGGTCTCCCACGGCTGGGCGTCGGTGGCCGGATCGACGGTGCGCAAATGGGGCGTAGCGCCGCCCACCAAGCGGGCCGCTTCCAGTTGTGACTGGAAAAGGCCGCCATTGGGATCAACCTCGGTGGTGATGCACGGCAGGGCAACAGCCAGGTCAAAGGTGAGGTCGGGGAAACGCACCACGACGTTGGCCAAGGCTTCGAGGTTGGGCCGCCATTCGTGGCCTTCGCCGGTTTCAGCGGCCGCCAGGCAGGTTTGTCGCAACTCGACGTGTTGAGCGCCCCGTTGGCGCGCTTCGGCGATCAAGTCTCCGAGATCAGCGTCATCCAACTGGTTGCGCCAGGAATTGGTTATCGCCCCGTAGATCATCGCGTACCTCCCGCCGCTGGGCGGCATAGCGTCAATTAGTCACAAAATCCGTATCGTCGGCAACTATACCTTAGCCCTCTGCCGCTCTCAACTATGCAGGGTAATTCCCGGCAAGAAACGACGCTGCGTCGAGCGAAACAGGCGGGACACGCCGGGGGCCAATTTGGTGGGCCTGATCATACCGTATTGCGAACTTTCCCGTTGGAGGTGGTGATATAGAGTATACATCCAGAGACGCCAGAGGCAATCTCGGACGAGTGCAGCCATTTCAACGTCTATCCTATTGCCGCGATTGCATCGTAGAGGCCTCTGCTAGATAACGGCGGATATAGGGGGAAGAACCAGACATACCACTATCTACGGTCAATAGCCCACGCTCCGCGCCCGTCGGCGGTTTTCTATCAACTCGGTGACCTAACCTGCACCGGCTCGCGATTGCCGGCGGAGAGATCCGGTGTGGCGGAGAGGCCCGGTGTGCCGGAATGCACCACTCGATCACGGGAAGTAGCGGTAGATTTCGCCCCGGGGTAGGAAGCGGCGCAGGACGGCTGTCTCGCCGTCCATCGTGATGCCCAGGCGATAGTCGCCTATTCTGATGCGGTAGTGCTGCCCTTCGGCCAGGAGTCGCCTAACCCCGCTGACCTCCGTGATGTCGGCGGCTTCGATCAGTTCCTGGATTGTCCGGTCCAGCCTGCGCCGGATTTGACTAGAGCCGAGCCGCCTCACATCCCGGCTAAACTGGCGGATGGGTTCGACAGTCATCGGGCGTCCGCAGAGTTTCCAGCACCTCTGCCAGACTCACGCGGTCGTTGATGTCGCCCTCTCCCATAGCCCGAAGCAGCGCTTGGTCCTCTTCCTCTTCGGACCGGGTTCCGTCCCAAAAGAAATCGGTTACGACCGCGGTTTCCTCGTTGGTCAGTCCGTACAGGTCGTACACCAGCCAATCGATTTCCTCTTCCAACTCGCTGGTGTCGGTTGAATCGTCTGCGGTCTTCGCGGCCAGGATGCGGTCAACCAAGCGGACCAGCGGGCGCTGCTTGGCTGCGCTGAGCTTGCGAATGGGAATAGTCTCGCCACGGGACCGGCACCAACGGGCTAGTGCGGAGCTTTGAATGGCGTTGACATATTTGGGCTGTAGTGCATCGTCCTTGCGGGGCGCGGCCTGTTCCCAGCTTCGTACCTTCTCGAGGATGTCTTGTTCCGCTAGCATGGCTGCGTGTTCCGTTATGCTGGTGGGGAAGGCGGGACTTGAACCCGCACGCCCAAGGGCACATGATCCTAAGTCATGCTCGTCTGCCAATTCCGACACTTCCCCAGGGAGCGCTGGCCCACGTTCGACCGGCCAGCAAGGAAAGCCACCTGGTTTAAATAAGTTGGTGACCCGCCTCGGGGTCGAACCGAGAACCTGCTGATTAAGAGTCAGCTGCTCTGCCAGTTGAGCTAGCGGGCCATCCTGCCGCGCGCGGGGCGCACAATCAGGCTACCAACAAGCGATATGGGTGTCAACATTGATGGCGTCGGTGGCTTATGCTATCGTGCGGCGGGAAATTTTGGAGCGCAATTCGGGCAGGGTTGATTTGGGTTCGACTTCTTGGCCAGGCCGGGCGTTTTCGCGGGCAGCGGCGACTGTCGCGGTTACGGCGGGCTTCCTGTTGGCCACGGTTTGGATCGGGATGGCGGAGGCTAACGGGGCTTCCACCACGATCATGGACCGCACCCAGGGACCGTACCGGGTGGTCGTGGGAATCATACCGGCCCGGCCCGTGATACCCCAGACTCACCTGGCAATCCAGGTGTTTGACGTGATGGGTCAAAAATCGCGTGATGAAAGTCTGTTGCGCGACACCGACGTCCAGCTGTCGGTTTCCGCCAGCGGGCCGCCGGGTTCGGCGGAGTTCGGCCCGCAACTGGTGCTGAACGAACAGACCCTGCGTTATTTCGAGGTGGATGTGCCATTCGACGTGGTGGGCGCGTGGGATGTGTCGGTCACGGTGGCTTCCGAGCGCGGTGAAGAACGGTTCATCCTGCCGCTGCAGGTGGGAGAACCGGGGGCGCAAATTCAATGGGTTTGGATCGCCGCCGTAATGGTCCTCATCGTGGCGGTGGGGGTGTGGACCTGGCTCATCATGCAAAGGCGGCGGGCCGGGTGACCATGACACGTCGGCGGGGGCTGGCGATACTTGGCGCACTTGGCGCGGCCGGGACGTGCGCCGCGGCGGTCGTACTTCCGGCCGAGGCCCACGGGTTCGGCGAGCGGTACGATCTGCCGTTGCCCCTGTCTTTGTTCGTAATCGCCGGCGCCGCGGCAGTGGCTCTGTCCTTCGTCGTAGCGGCGGTGTTCCTCCGCGGCGACGCCTCAGGACGAGGCTACCCCCGGTTAAATTTGCTGGGTTTCGTTGCGACCCGTTGGCTGGCGTCGCCCTGGTTCACCGGCCCTTTGAAAGCAATCTCCGTGGCCCTGACCGTATATGTCATTCTGGGGGCGCTCATTGGCACCGAGCGGGCGCCATTGAATCCGGCGCCGGCGGCGGTTTACGTCGCCTTCTGGGTCGGGTTGAGCTTTTTCACGGCGTTGTTCGGGAATTTGTGGGCGCTGGTCAACCCATGGAAAGTCGCCTGGGAATACGCTGAGACATTGACTCGCGTCCTGGCGCCGGGTCAGCGGCTGAGCCTGCAAAAACGGTACCCGGCCCGCTGGGGACCTTGGCCGGCGGTGCTGGTGTTTGTGGCATTCGCCATACTGGAGACGGTCGCCGCCGATGCGGCGGGGCCCCGGGCGTTGGGTTGGATCCTGGTGTTGTACACGATCTACAACTTTGTCGGGATGTACCGGTACGGGAGGGACGTTTGGCTGCGCAACGCCGAAGGATTCACGGTGGTGTACGGGTTCATGTCCCGGTTTTCAGTAACCGAAGTCCGCGCTCCCAAGACCGGTTGCGCTCGATGTTCCAGCGGGGGACGCTGTTCGTCAGGAGAAGACGACTGCGTGGACTGCTACGAATGCTACTCCGCCGCATCTCCTGATAAAGGGTTCGGGGAGCAGCGGGAATTCAATCTGCGCCCGCCCTGCGTGGGATTGAATCGCCTGGGGGTGGTAACGCTCACGGTCGTCGCCCACGTCATTCTATTGCTGTCCACAGTGTCGTTTGACGGGCTGTCGGCGACGCCGGAGTGGCTGCTGTTCAGCACGCAGTTTCTGCTGCATTTCCCGGCCTATGGGGGATACATCGCCAATCTGATCGGGGCGCTGGGTTTGCCGCTGGTGTTCGGCATTCTATTCGCTGCGACCTGCGCGATGATGGGGTCTTTGTCCGGACAGTCTGAGCCCGATGCCGGCCAACTATTGCGCCGATTCACATTTTCATTGCTACCCATCGCATTAGCATATCATTTCGCCCACTTCCTGGGGTTTTTGCTCATCAACGGCCAGCGTTTCATCGTGCTGGCGTCAGACCCTTTCGGCTGGGGCTGGGACCTGTTCGGCACGGCGGACGCTACCATCAACATTGGGATTCTTTCGCCGGTGTTCATCTGGTACTTCTCCATTGCCGCTATCGTCGTCGGACATATCGCAGGGGTTTACCTGGCTCACGTACAGGCCACGCGGATTTATCCTGACCGACGGGCGGCGCTGCTCAGTCAAGTACCCATGCTGGCGCTGATGGTGTGCTACACTTGCGCCAGTTTGTGGATAATTTCGCGGCCCATCGCGGAATGACGAGTGTGTAATTTCAACGGAGGTTCGTAAAGTGCCTGAACGCAGCCCGCGACTGGAAGGGAAAGTAGCCATCGTAACGGGCGCCGGTTCGAGCGGCCCCGGCATCGGAAACGGCCGGGCCACGGCGACACTCTTCGCGCGTGAGGGAGCGAAAGTACTGCTGGCCGATGTTACCGAAGTGCGGGCGGCGGAAACTCTGGAAATGATCCAGGCGGAGGGCGGCGTAGCATCCACCGTACAGGCCGACGTGACGGACGCCGCCGACTGTGAGCGGATGGTGGAGGTTTGTATCGAGCGTTACGGACGGCTGGATATCCTGGATAACAACGTGGGCATTTCCCGACGTGGAACGGTGGTTGAGGTATCGGAAGAGGATTGGGACCACATCATGGCGGTCAACGTCAAGAGCATCGTTCTGGCGAGCAAGTTCGCAATTCCACGGATGATGGAAGCCGGCGGAGGATCCATCATCAACATATCCTCTATCGCAGGGTTGCGCGCCCACAGCAGCACGCCCTACACGGCGTCGAAAGCCGCTGTCATTGGCCTGACTATTTCCATGGCCGCCGACCACGGGCCGGACGGCATCCGCACCAATTGCATTGCTCCGGGACTGGTGTTCACGCCGATGGTGGCGCCCCGCATGGATGATGATCTTCGGCAGATCCGCAGCACAGCCGCGCCGCTGCGCACGGAAGGGACGGCCTGGGATATTGGCAACGCGGCGCTGTTTCTGGCCAGCGACGAGGCTCGGTGGATAAACGGCGTTGTGCTCCCGGTTGACGCGGGCTTGGTAGCCACCTCGCCGGTGACCTACCAGACGTTAGCGCAGCAAGTGCGGCTGTAATCGACCGGGAGCGTGTTTGGGGTCTGGACGGACCCTTCCCTAACTGTCTATCGAAACCAGCGTCAGGTCAAAGGTGAGGTCTTTGCCGGCCAAGGGGTGGTTAGCGTCCAAAGTCACCTCTTCGTCGCTGACGGCGACGATGGTGAACGTAACCACCTGCCCGCTTTGCTGCTGGCCTTGCACCGAGGTTCCGACCTCCAGCGGCATGTTCGGGGGGAACTCTCCCCTTGGCACCTGCATCATGCCGTCGTCCCGGTGTTCGCCGTAGGCGTCGGCGCAGGGGATGTTGACGGTTTTGGTGTCGCCAGGCGACATCCCGACGACTCCGGTCTCAAACCCCGGTATGACCTGGCCACCGCCGATGGTGAATGCCAAAGGAGTACCGCCTTCCGATGAGTCGAACACTTGCCCATCGTCAAGGCGGCCGGTGTAGTGAACGCGAACTCGGTTGCCGATTTGTGCCGTGGTCAACTTGACCTCCTCGCTATAGCTGGATAGGGCACTATAACACGGGCGGCAAGCCGCCCTGAATTGTGATATGGTACGGTCAAAACCTGCTGGATTCCGGCTTTCGCCGGAATGACGGACTCTAGAAGGTCGGCGAAGGTTGAGGGAGGAGCCATGAAGTACGGATTGTTTATGATGCCGTCGCATCCGCCGGAACGGAACATCTACGACTCTCACCAGTGGGACCTGGAATACCTGACCCTGTGCGACGAACTGGGCTTTGACGAAGCCTGGATCGGCGAGCATTTCACCTCGCCCTGGGAACCCATCCCGGCTCCTGACCTGTTGATCGCCCAGGCTCTGATGAAGACCAAACGCATTAAGCTCGGCTCCGGAGCGCATCTGCTCCCCTTCCATCATCCGGCGGAGTTGGCGCATCGCGTGGCGTATCTGGACCACCTGTCCCAGGGTAGGTTTTTGTTCGGAGTGGGCGCCAGCGGGCTGCCCAGCGACTGGGCGCTGTTCGACGTGGACGGCAACAACGGCGAGCACCGGGACATGACCCGTGAATCATTGGACATCATCCTGAAAATCTGGGAGAACGACGGGCCGTTTGAATACAAGGGCAAGTACTGGAACGTCAGCATCCCGGAGCCGATGTATGGCACCCTGGAGTTTTTCCTGCGCCCCTACCAGCAACCCCACCCTCCAATAGGGGTGGCATCGGTCAGCTACAAGTCGCCCACGCTGATGATCGCCGGGGAACGCGGTTTCATTCCCATGAGCCTGGCGCTGAACGCCGACTACTGCCGCAGCCACTGGGAGGCCATCGAAGAAGGGGCTCAACGAACCGGCCGCACTCCCTCTCGAGCCGACTGGCGTCTGGTTCGGGACGTGTATGTTGCGGACAGCGACGAGGAGGCCCGGGATCTGGCGCTGAACGGAATGTTGGGCCGGGTCTGGACTGACTACCTGTTGCCGCTATTCCGTGAATTCGACCTGATGAAGGTCTTCAAGCACGACGACGAAGTGCCCGACGAGGCAGTCAACATCGAGTACATGGCCGAACACCTGTGGCTCATCGGGTCGCCGGACACCGTCGCGGGCAAGATTCGGCGGCTCTACGAAGATGTCGGCGGGTTCGGCGGGTTACTGATGCTGGTGTACGACCAGTCGGAAAATCAGGCCGGGTGGGAACATTCAACCAAGCTCCTGGCCGAAAAGGTCATGCCCCAGGTGGCGGATTTGACCGGCTCGGCGGCGTAGGCAGCGGCATGACGCCCTCGGACGAAACTGAACGGTTGCGTCATGCCTTTGATCAACTACCGAAGACACCGCGCCACGGAGCGACACTTGCGGAACGGCACGGGGACGTTCTTCCGGAGTGGGTTATGCGAATTATTGCAGAGCCTTATGACCGATACCCAGAGGTTAAAGACGGGCTTCTAATGACCGTTCTGGTGGGGCGAGTGCCCCAGTCGCGTCGGTGGATAAAAGTGATTTTCATGGGCACCCCTGAAACCGGCGAGTTTCACACGGCTTACTGAGCCCGGAGATTAGACAGACAGTATGGAGGCGGACCATGGCCCGCACGGTAAAGCGCATTGAACTGGAGCCGTTGCCCAAGGCCACGGTAGTGTACAGTCCCGAAAACCAGACGCTGTACATTGAAAACGGACGGGTGCGCGAAGGCGCCGAAGAAATGGCGGATGGCATCCTAGTTTATTACGACAAGGATGACGAAGCGGCGGCGGTGGCGCTCTGCATTGAACGCGCCGAGCTAGTGCTCAAGCCTTTCGTTGACGCCATCTTGACCAAGTACGGCGTCAAACCGGGTCAGTTGCCGGTTTCCGACCCGGTGAAAGGCTGATGCCGGTGCGTCGCTCCCGCAGTTTGGTCATTTTCTAAAAATTGCTGACAGTTTGCGTCTCATCCGCAGTGCGCCGGGTGCGGACGGTGATGTAACATAGCGGCTATCCAGTGCAAATCACTCCGGTGTCTCGCCGGGACTGTCGCATAACCAACACAAGAGGGGATATGGCAACGCAGCGAATCAGGAAGACTAAATTAATGCGGAGCGTGGAAGACCAGCACGGTCGGCCTTTGGAAAATCTCGTTCCCGAATTGGTCAACGAAATGGGCATGAGCCGGGCGGCGGCCCACCTCGGAGTAAGCCCGGCGACATTGGGATATTGGATGCTCAAGATGGGGATCCAGTACCGCCGGGTTGCCCTGGCGGACGGCGAGACCATCGAGGTGCGCCGGCAAGGGTAACCGCCGGAAGGGCAGTCAGGGCGGAGCAAGGGTCGGCGGACCGAGCCCGCCTTCCGCTACCTCCTCCGCCTCATCCATACCCGGCCACGCCGGTATGGTCACGCAGATAAACCGAAACCCGACGCGACTGCCAGCCTTAAACTGAAACGACCAGCCGGTCGGTATGGTAAGGGCGTCACCGGGTGTCACCGAAACCGGCGCAACCGCAGACTGCGGGGCATCGGGCGGGCCGCGCCAGACCTCTCCTTCCCCTTCCACGACGTACCAAACCTCTTCGACGGTTTGGTGCCGCACCGGCCGGCTCACCGCCCCGGCCGGGATGGCAACCTCAACGACACTGCAACGGGTCGCGCCGTGCTCCTGGGTAAGCAGAAGGCGCACTACCGAGCCGTCGGGGGCGATTATGGCATCGCCAGAACGACGCCCTACCCTCGGCACGGCATGGGCTTGGCTATCATCCACCATGACGTTTGAAATCAGGCCGAGCGAGGTTTACGGCCCTTTCGGGCGAGGAAATCGGAAAAGCCTTCTTCCACGGACAGGCCCTTGAAACGATCGGTGCGTCCTTCGATTTCGTTCCGATATTGTTCTTCAATGGGCAGGCCGGAGTGTTCCAGCAGCAGTTGTTTTATGTTCGCCAAGCCTTCAACCCGGTTGCGAGCGATGCCGGCCGCGATATCCAGCGTCCGGTCCATCAGCTCTTCGGACGGCACCAGGTGGTTGATGAGTCCGATGTGGTACGCCTCGTCCGCAAAGACTTCGCGCCCACTGAGCAAGAGTTCTTTGGCCCGGTGGATACCCACCAATTGCGGCAAACTCCAGGTGGCGTTCATCTGCCCATAGTTCACCGCCAGAAAGCGGAAACTGGTTTTTTCGCATCCCACCAGGAAGTCCAGACTGGTGGCCATCACGGTGCCGCCGCCGTAGCACAAACCGTTGACGGCGCCGATGATGGGCTTGCTGCTGGTGTGGAGGTGCCAGGTGTACTCAGCTCGCTCCGACTGGCCAGCCGCCCGCTCCTCGTCTGAAAGCTCACGGTTCTCGTGGATGTCGGCGCCGGCGGAGAAGGCGCGCTCGCCGGCTCCGGTGATGATTACCGCGCCCACACTGTCGTCGGCTTCGTAGTCGGTGATGGCCTGGTCCAGCTCGCGCACCAGCTGCAGGTTGAGGGCGTTCAGCACTTCGGGGCGGTTCAGCGTAACCACGCCGATGCGGGTTTCCACTTCGTTGCGGCCCATCATGCTGGGGCGCGTCACGGTTTCGGTGTTGATGCACGAGTAGGTGGTAACCATGTTTCCGTCCTTGCCATTCGGGGAGAGAGTAGCAGCCCGCCGATTGCAGGCGGGGCCATTATAGCGAGATTGATGGCAGGCGGGTAGGTTCGGAATTGCCAGCGGTTCCAGGCGTGTGGTAGCGTTTGTTTCCACAGAATAGAACTGCGGCAGCGGACTGAACCGGGCCGACGACAACATCGCAGAAAGGAGCCATACAATGGCAGAACTGGTATTGGGCCTGGCCTCTTCCCACAGCCCGCAACTGAGCACTCCCGCCGACGGATGGGCCGGCCGGGGTGAAAGAGACAAGGGCCACGTCGAACTAATTGGCACCGACGGCACCACGTCCAACTACGAGGACCTGCTGGCCCGCACCGACACCGAGCGGATCGCCAAAGAGATCACGCCGGCCAAGTTTGAGCAGCGGCACCAGCAGAACCAGAAGGCCATCGCCCACCTTTCCAAGAAACTGTACGACGCCAACCTGGACGTATTGGTGATGGTGGGTGACGACCAGCACGAATACCTGCTGGACGACAATATGCCCGCTTTCTGCGTATATTGGGGCGACGAAGTGAAGGTGTCCGGGCACGAAGCCGGGCCGTCCACGGGCGGCCAGTTGCTCATTGGCTACAATACCGAGGATCAGCAGGTGCCTACCGATTCCGCATTGGGTCTCCACATCATCAACAGCTTGATGGACGCCGAGTTCGACGTGGGCAGTTCCAAATTCCTGGACCCCAGCCGTGGACGGGGGGAGCGGGGCGGCATCGGCCATGCCTTCGGGTATGTGTACAACCGCCTGATGACCGACGGCATCATCCCGACGGTGCCGGTGATGCTCAACACCTACTATCCGCCCAACCAGCCCACGCCCAAGCGGTGCTACAACCTGGGCCAGGCACTGCGTTCCGCCATTGAATCGTGGCCGCAAGACATTCGAGTGGGCATCCTGGCGTCCGGCGGCCTGAGCCACTTCGTGGTGGACGAGGAGCTGGACCAGCAGGCGCTGGCGGGGATGAAGGCCAAGAGCGTTGACAAGCTCATGGCGCTACCCCGGGAGAAGATCAACTCAGGCAGCTCCGAAATCCGCAACTGGATCGTCGTGACCGGCGCGACCGAGCACTTGGACATGGACGTGGTGGACTACGTGCCCTGCTACCGTTCACCGGCGGGAACGGGGTGCGCCATGGGGTTCGCCACCTGGGGCTAGACTGCTACTTCTCTGACGAGACTCGAAACCAAGAGTAGGGGCGAATGATTATTCGCCCCTACAGAATCTGGGGTGATTTCGAGACCTACGATCGCAGCGGCTCTGCAATCAGCGCCTTGATCCGTTCGGTGATGCCCGTCTGGTCATAGTTGCCCAGCAGGTTGATGCGGTTCCGGTTGGGGTCGCCGCCGTGCCAGTACTCGTAGATTTCCTGGCGCATCCCGAAGGATGAGGCGGCGAGGTCGTGGGCCAGGCGGAAGAGGCGGGACTTGTACTCCACGCCGACTCCCCGGCCCGGCATGTAACGATCCAGGTAGGGGCGGAACTCCGGGTTGGCCAGGTCGGCTTCGCTGGGCTGCATTATCATTCCAGAGCCGGAAATCTCCCGCAGCAACTCCACCATCCGCTGCGACGTTTGGGCGAAGTAGATATTCATGCCGGAGGTTGACCCCAGGGACATCAAGCCGTTATCGGCGAGATAGGCGTTGTGTTCCACGCCGTCCATGGCGTGGCGCCACATCTCGGCGTGCATGGCCATTTCGCCCAGCTTGGCCGAAACCTCCCGGTACTCAATCACGCCGATGGCCTCGGCGATCAGCGTCGCCACGGCGGTCATCAACTTCATCCGCTGGTGGATGCGGCACAGGTTGCCCCAGCCCCGGAAGTTGGCCTCTGAACCCAGCCTCTGCAATAGCGGCGTCGAGTCGTAGAGCATGAAAATGCGGTCCCACGGCACCAGGACGTGGTCGAAAAACAACATGGCGTCCTGCTCGTCGTACGCGGCGCCCAAGGGATGGCCGTAGCTGCCGGCCCACTGGGATACCGGTTCTCGGCAGAGCATCTTTATTCCCGGCGTGTCTGTGGGAATAGAGAACGAGAGGATGAACCGAGGGTCGGCCCGCCGCATGAAGGTAGCGGAAAGCGACACGTAGGTCTCGTTGCTGATGGGCGCGGCGGTGGCGAGTTGCTTCGCGCCGTGGACGATGACGCCCTCGTTGCTCTCTTCGACGACGTGCAGCGCGACTTCGGTTTCGCTTTCGGCGCGGGTCTCATTCTGGGGTTGCTGGCTGCGGTCCACCTGCGGGTCGCCCAGGGCGTGGGTGAGGAAAAGGTCGTTCTCCATGCAGTAGCGGTGGTAGTTGACCACGTTCTCGGCGAAGTTGCACCTGGGGTGCTTTACTTGTTCCAGCGCGTCGCTGATGGCGACCAGGCCGGTGATGAAGGGCGCGAGGATGTCCGGACTGCGGCCCAGCTGGCCCCAGGACTCCTCGTTCCAGATCTCGCTGTTGCGACGCTGCTTTTTCAGGTCATCCAGAGTGCGGGGCAGCAGCCATGACACGCTGCAACGGTTGCCAGTCTCCGGGGAGACGAAGGTCATCTCGTCCCGGTACTCTGCTGAGCGTTGCAAGTCGTAGATGCGGGCCAGTTCGTGAACCATGCCGGTCGTTGCCGGGTGCGTGGTGACGTCCTTGACTTTCTGGCCGTCCAGCCACACCTCGCGGGAATCGCGCAGGCTTTCGATGTAGCGGGCGCCGGTCATGGCGCCGAGCCCGGTTTCAACTTTCAAGGCCATGGATCCCTCCATACCCGCGTCAGGTGCGGCTGTTGTACACGTAGTGGGGCGTTCCCATGGCCGGGGGACGGCTGCGGTAGAACTGCTCGACGTATGGCGACAGACGAGTAGCCATTTGGCGGGTTGCCATCGTTGCCGGTTCCACCGGGCGCGCCAGTTGCTCCCGCAGTTCCCGCGCCACGTCGGCCTTGTTGGCCCTGGTGTGGACGCCGTCCCGCAGCAAAACCTCCCCGTCAACTATCACCGCCGCGATGTCCCTGGACTTGGCTCGGCCCAGCACCACCTCGGTCGGCGGAGTATCCGCCTCCAGGTAGGGGTCTTCCAGCGCGTCGAGGCGAATGAGAACCATATCAGCCCGGCGGCCCGGCGCCAGCGCGCCGATTTCATTACCGAACCCGGTGGGCGCGGCAGCGTTGGCGGTGGCCATCGCCAGAACCTGCTCTACCGTGATGGCGGGTTCGCTGAGCCCAGGCTGCCGGTGCAGCTTGCTGACCAGGCGCATCTCCTGCAGCAGGTCGTCATCGTCGTTGATAGCAGTGCTGTCGGTGCCCATGGCGACGTTGACGCCCCGGGCCAGCATGGGGTTCACCGGGGCGATGCCGTTCTTCAGGCGCAGGTTGGAGCTGGCGTTGTGGCAAACGGTCGCACTGGCGTCGGCCAGCAGTTCAATGTCCCGCTCGGTGAGCCAGACGGCGTGGGCGAAAGAGACCTCCGGCCCCAAGAACTCCAAGTCGTGCAGGTGCTCCACCGGGGTCTTGCCCCAGGTGCGGATGCCGTAGTCCTTCTGGTACGGGCTTTCGACCAGGTGCATGTGGATGCCGGTCTGGTGGTTGGCCGCCTGTTCCTTGCAGCGCAATAGGAACTCGTCCGAGTTCCATTGCACGTTGGCGGGGCTGAACAGGACGCGCACCTTGCCCGACGGGTGGTTGTGGTACTCCCGGCGCATCTGGTCGCAGAAGGCGAAGTACTCATCGTCGCTCATGTGGGCTACGGACAGGTAGCGGCGCACGTCGTCGGCCAGGTCGGACGGGAGGCCGGCCAGGAATTCGTCATCGCCGGTATAGACCACCCGGTTCTGGTTGCGCAGGTAGCTGGAGAAGGCCACTCGCATTCCGGCGTCCAGGAAGCCGCGCAGCACGGCGTCCACGTCCTCTTTCAGCGTGGCCGCCGCCGTCTGGGGATGGTTGTACATCACGGTGGTGGTGCCAGATTCCAGCATATTCAGAGCGGTGTACAGGGTCATCAGGTAGTGGTCGTAAGGGCGGCGGCCCCAGCCGGCCAGGATCCATACCTCCAGGCAGTCGTCGCAGGTGCCCATCTGGAGCGTCGTAACGCCGCGCCCGTGGTGGTGTGAGTTGACCAGGCCGGGGATGACGGCATAGTCGATGCCGCCCAGCTCAGCATCCGGTGTGTACTTCGCCCGCAACTCCCGGTACGGGCCGACGTCTTTGATTACGCCGTCCTCTTGATACACCGCCGTATCAGAGTGGCTGGCCACCGACCCGGAGCCGTCGGCGGTGAGGACGTGCTTGCCGCGAATCAATGAGGAAGCCATGGTTTCACCCCGTCAATCGGTTTGGGACTGGTACCAGTCGATGATCTCCGACCCCGTGGCCGGCCAGACGCCTCCCTGCTCCATCATGTACGCTAGCGCGTCGTCCACCGCGCCCACCCGGAAAGGCTGGCCCACCAGCCAGGGATGCCAGTTCAGCGCCATCAGCCGGCCGTGGGTGGCACCGTCCGCGTGCAGCACGTCGAAACTCTCGGTGAGGCGGCGCTGGTAGTCGGCCACGGTGACCTTGCGCTGAGCCAGGGACGCCACGTCGTCCAGCTCATACAGCAACGGCAGGGAGAAGAAAGGATGGTCCCCGGTGGTCATCGGATAAGGCTGCTCGTCGTTGGCCCAATCGCAGACGTACCGCAGGCCGGCCTCGGCCAGCAGTTGCGGCGTGCGGTCCGACTCTCCGTACTCGGGGCCCAGCCAGCCCTGGGGCGCCTTGCCCGTGGCACGGGTCAGGGCGTCGATGGAGGAGCGGATGTATTCACGCTCCTCAGACTCGGACATGTTGCTGGTGATCATGCGGCTCACGGAAACGCCGTGGCCGATGATCTCGCAGCCCCGGTCCAGGCAGTGCTGCACCAGGAACGGGTAATTCTCGGCGGTAATGGCGTCCATGGCGATGGTCGCCGTGATGCCGTGCTTGTCCAGCGTGTCCAGGAGACGGAAGATGCCAACCCGGTGCCCGTATTCCCGATGGGACAAGCGGGCGTAGTCGGGGAACGCTCGCGGCGCGGAGCCTCCGGCGAGGTTCGCTACCACGAAACTTCCCTCCGGCGCCTGCCATTCCATGTGCTCCAGCACCAGGATTACGCACAGGGCTACCCGCGCGTCGTTGGGCCAACGCAAGGCCGGCCGGCTGATGATGGGCGACCACTCGTGGTGAGGGTGGTCCATTCCAAAGGTGCGTTGAGCAGGCATACGAGAAGATCTCCTGAATACTTGGAACGTGTCGCGGCGGTCGTTGAAGGAGCGCCGGCTCCAGGCGTGCGCCCGGGATTCACGGATAGAGACGGTTCAGGTTGGCGTACCGGTCGGGATCGAGGTCTCGGCCGGCCAGGGCGGGATGGTCGGGACCGTACCGGTGGGCGCGAAATACCGAGTTGGCCTGACCCGTGATGGAACCGCCCACGCCGAAACCGCTCCGCCCCAGGAATGGATTGATGTACTCCCATACGATTTCTTTGGCGGGCGTCACCTCGAAGATGCGGCCAGGGGCGCCCTCGCAGATCAGCGTGTTGCTATTCGGCAGCCGTTCCGCCCCGCTGATGTGGTAGCTGTAGAAGGATATGGGCGGGTCGCCCCGGTATTCCCAGGCAATTTCATTCGTAGCGGGATCCACCTCAATCACCCGCGAGTGGGTGAAGTCCCGCTTGTGTGGCCCGTTGTCGAAGAGAAGCACGTTTCCGTTGGCCGGCATCGTCGGATGATGCTGGCGGGAGATATTGCCGGGCCCCCACTTCCAGCGGAACTCACCGCTGGACTTGTCGACAATGCCCACCGTATCGGTCTGTCGGAAACTGACCAGCAAGTCCCCTTCGGGCGTGACGTTGAGGGCGTTCTGGTGTGTCCATTCCCCGCGACCTTCCGGGAAGCCGATCCGGTCCTCCTCCGGATCCAAGTGTTCCCACGATATCCATTCGTACACCATGTCGCCCGCCGGCGTGATCTCGCGGACGACGTCGCCCAGCATACCTTGGGCCTCACCGTCATCACGCCCGCCTTTCACCCGCCGCGAGATATCCTCGGGGATAATTTCCCACGCCAGCACAAGGGTGTTCCCGTTGGGCAGACGTTCGAAATCGTGGTGCAACAACGGGTACCGGTACTCCCAGACCACGTTGCTGTCCCAGTCCAGCTCCAAGATGGCCCCGGACGCCGTTCGACCACCCCGGGGCAGCAGTTCCAGAGCCGGATGCTGCTGGAACGAAACTTCCTGTCCAGCCGGGCCGGTGCGCAGCAGCAGGTTGCCGTCAGGCAGCAGATAAGAGTAGCTGATGCCTTGGTCGCAATTCCATCTATGGCAGATGCGGCCCTCCATATCGATGAGACGCGTTTCATGGCTGTTGAGGTTGGTCACCAGGGTGTAGCCCCGGTACGCTTGACGGGGTGCGTAGTGAATTAGACCGTTCGGATGGTTGTTGGACCAGCCCATAGAATTCTCCCGTCCTACGCCGTGAAGCGTTGTGCGTGAGCCACCGCCTGGTCGTAATAGTTGGCGATATAGTACTCGGCGATTTCATCGGCGGTGGTCTGCCAGACGCCATCGTGGGCCATGATATAGCCCAATACGTCGTCCAGGTACTTGATACGGTGGGGTTGGCCAATCAAAAAGGGATGCAGGGCGATGCACATCACGCGGCCGCTCGCGGCTCCCTCTTCGTAGAGGCGGTCGAACTGTCGCTTGCAGATGTCGGCGAAATATTCGGCGGTGTAGTGGTTGTCCCGCAGTACCGACGAGTCGTTAAGCTCGATGGAGTAGGGCACCGACACCAGTTTGCCGCCTTTGGTCACCTTGATAGGCGTGGGCTGGTCGTCGTGGAACCAGTCGGTGTGGTAGATCAGGCCGGCTTCGGCCATCAGGTCGGGGGTGCTGACGCTGCCGGAGATGGCCGGGCCGAGCATCCCCTTGAGCTGCTTGCCGGTGTGCCGCTTCAGGGTGTCGATGCAGTCCCGGTAGAACTCCCGCTCCTCGTCCTCGGTGCAAGTGTAAAGGTAGCGGGTGTTGTAGATGCCGTGGCTCATGAAGTCGTAATCCCGCTCCACCATGGCCGCGGCGATCTCCGGAAAGTGCTCCAGCACCGCCAGGTTCAGCGAGATGCAGCAGCGGATGCCGTGCTTGTCCAGCGGTTCGAGCATTCGCCAGAAGCCGACGCGGTTACCATAGTCCCGGTAAGTGTACTGTTGCACGTCGGGGTAGGGCATCCGGGGCCAGGGGTCGCGCACGCCCTCGTTGATGGGCAGGTACTCGTAGTGCTCGATATTGGGCGAAATCCAGAGCGCCACTCGGGCGTCGTTGGGCCACTTGATCACTGGCCGGTCGATGATGGGCAGGTAGTCGATGCGGTCAGGTGGCAGCGCCATGATCCTGTACTCCTTACGGTAGGGGCGAATAATTATTCGCCCCTACAGCGATCTATCGAATGAAGCGCGCTAGTCCAGGAAACCTGATTCCCGGCGCCATTGCACGTAGTCGGTCAGGCCGGCCGCCAGATCGTACCGTGGCGTCCATCCCAAATCGTGCCACAGTCGGTAACCGGATAGCGGCCCACGGGTCGGTCCGAGGGATGAGCCGGCCGGCTCTGCATTTGTCGCCTCCACCAGGCGGGTTTCGGGGAACAGCTCCGCCAGCGTCCGCTGTATCTGCGCGCCGGTAACTGGCACGCTGTTGGTGATGTTGTACAGGTCGTGGGGCAGTTCCGGCGCGTCAACGACGGTTGCTATCGCCGACCCGGTGTCCACGACGTAGGTATAGTCCCGTCCGTAGTCGGTGGTGTCGATCTCGATGGGTTCGCCGCGCAGCATCTGGCCGGTCCACTGGTACGGAGTGGACATGTTGTCGCGGTGGCCGGTGACCCGCTCCATGGGGCCGTAGGGAGTGCTGACGCGGAGGCTGGCCGTGCTGAAGCCGTGCAGTTCTCCGTAACGGCGGGTCAGCTGTTCGCTGGCCAGCTTGGTGATGCCGTACAGGTTGCCCGGTTGGGGATGGTCGTCCTCGTTGTAGGTTTGGTCGGGGTCGCGGCACAAGCCGTAGGCCGCCCCGGAACTGACGTACACGAAGCGTTGCACGCCGGCAACTCTGGCAAACTCCAGCAGGTTGCCGGTTCCGGCCAGGTTGATGTCCAGGATGTCCTTGCTGCGGGCGGTTTCGCGGTCGGTCCGGTTCACCGTGAACACGGCGGCGTGGACCACCCGGTCTATGGAATAGGACTCGCACAGAGAATCCAAACCGGCGGTGTCAAGAATGTCGCCGGTGATGAAAATGACGCGGGAAGCCAACGCGCCGAGAAAGTTGTCCATCAGGGCGTCGGCGGGAAGGACATCAAGGCTGACCACGTCGTGCCCGCGCGCGGCAAGTTCCTTCACTATGCTGGCGCCGACAAAGCCGACGCCGCCCGTCACCAGTGTTGCCATCAGGTGATTTTCTCCATGAAATATCGTAGGTTCCAATCCGCGCGGCCAACGGTATTGGCCAACATCGCGATTGGGATCGTCGGCGCCAGTATGCCGTCGTTCAACGACTAATTCAACCTGTCAATCCGGTCGGATAGCGTTCCGTATCAGGTGGTTCAAAAAGACGCGGCGGATGTGGCAGCCGGCGACGGCGTAGGGGCGACCGGCCGGTCGCCCCTACTATGCTGGATGGGAAACCGCCTAAATTGCCACGCTACCATGCTGTCGAGAGAAACTGCCTTTCCCGCCCGCAACGCACTGGCGTATTCGCTTGCGCGGCCCCGGAAGCCCGTATATCATTGCGCCTGAATCCAATAGTCAGTCGCCGTCCGGCTTCCGTCGGTCTCCTCACCCAACAGGAGCATGGCGTCAGCAAAAGGAGCGTAGCTACTATGAAGTACGACTATATCGTGATTGGCGCCGGTTCGGCCGGCTCCATTATCGCCAGTCGGCTCACCGAGGACCACAGCAAACACGTGCTGCTCATTGAGGCCGGCCCGGACTATCCGGAATTTGAGCACCTGCCGGAAGAGGTCAAGTTCGGATACAACACCGAAATCGACATCATGGTCAGCGACCACAACTGGCAGTTCGTCGGCAAGGGCACGGACACCTCGCCGGAGATGATGGTGCCGCGCGGCAAGGTGACGGGCGGTTCCAGCGCGATCAACGGACAGGTGTTCCTGCGCGGCGTGCCGGAAGACTACGACGGCTGGGCCGCCGAGGGCAATGACGAGTGGTCCTACACCAAGCTGCTGCCCATCTTCCGCCGCATTGAGACCGATACCGACTACGGCAACGACGACTTCCACGGCGGCGATGGCCCCATTGTAATGCACCGCTTCGCCCGGGAGAGCTGGCTGCCGGCCCAAAACGCCTTCAGCGCGGCTTGTGTGGCTGCCGGCTATCGCGAGGTCTGGGACCACAACCATCCTGATTCCGAAGGCGTGGGCCCCACTCCCTTCAACAACCCCAACGGCATCCGGATGAGCACCAACCTGGGATACCTTTCGGAATCCCGCCATCGGCTGAACCTGACCATCAAGGCCAATTGCCACGTTCACCGCATCATGTTCGACGGCAACAGGGCCGTTGGAGTCCAGCTGGAGTCCGGCGGCGAGACCTTTGTGGCCGAGGCTGACGAGATCGTCCTGAGCAGCGGGGCCATCGGCTCGCCCCACATCCTGATGCTGTCGGGCGTCGGGCCGGCGGACCACCTGCGCGAGATGGGCATCCCCGTGGTGCATGACTCCCCCGGCGTAGGGCAGAACCTGCGCGACCATCCCACCGTCTGGTGCACCTGGCGCACCAAGCCGGAGGTTGAGCTGGACGGACTGGCTCCCCGTTCGCAGTTGTGCCTGCGCTACACCGCGCCCGGTTCGGACCTGCGCAACGACATGAAGATCAGCATGCAGTCCTTCGCCACCGAGCGGATCAACCGGGGCGGCGACCGCATGGTACCCCTGGGCGTCCGCATGAGCACCGGCATCCAGCTGGCCGCCGGGGCGGGACACATGCGGTTGCAGTCCACTGACCCCTATCAGCAGCCCTTCCTGGACTACAACTACCTCAAGGAGGAGTTCGACCTGGTGCGGCTGCGGGATTCCGTGCGCTTGTGCCTGGAGTTGGCAGAGCATCCCGAATTCCAGAATCTTCTCCAGGAGCGCATCGAGCCGCCGGCCGAATCGGAGACCGACGACGCCATCCTGGACGCCTGGATCGCCCGCGAGGTGACCACCTCCCAGCACATCTCCGGCACGTGCAAGATGGGGCCGGACAGCGACCCCATGTCGGTGGTGGATCAATTCGGTAAGGTGAAGGGTGTAACCAACCTGCGCGTCGCCGACGCCAGCGTCATGCCCGACTGCATCCGCGCCAACACCAACGTCACCTCCATGACCATCGGCGAGCGCGTCGCCGAGTTCATCAAGGAAGGACGGTAACTTCGCACGGTGTAGGGGCGAATAATTATTCGCCCCTACGGCAGGTTTCGATGATGCCTCCCGCACGAAAATGGACACGGACTGAAGACCTGGCGGTGCTGCACCTGTACCGGGGTAAAGTGGCCCATGACAGCCGGGAAGTGGCGGCGCTGGCGTCCGCGCTGGAACGCAGTCCCAAGTCTATCGCTACGCGAATGCAGGCGTTTGCCGGGTTGGATCCTGCCAACCCTTACAATCCGTCCGGCAAAGCGACGGCGCTGACGCAATCCGTATGGGCCGAGTATCTGGAGGACCGCCCGGCGATTGCGAATGAGGGGCAGCGGGCGTATCTGGGGATATTGAACCGCTATTCCATGGGAAGGCCATGAGAACCTTCCAACGACACCGCAAAGGGTAGGGGCGAATGATTATTCGCCCCTACGAGGTTCTAGACGCCAGCCGAGCCTACACCAGGACGCCAAATCCCGACTTGGTACAGATTTCCAGGCGATTGTGGTCGGGGTCGTGGAAGTAGAAAGCCTGCTGCCCGTCGTGGCGAGTCTGGATGTCGGTGCATTCCACCCCGATGTTTTGCAACTCGTCGCGGGCGGCGGAGATGTCGTCCACCTCAAAGGCGGTGTGATGCGACGGCGCGGACGGGGCGTCGGGGTTTTCTATGATGTGGACCATCGCGCCGCTGGGAAGCTGCAGCCAGTAGAGGTTGTCGTTGTCCACCATCTTCGGAATCTGCTTGACGCCCAGGACTTCCTGATACCACTTCAGGGCGATGTCCTTGTCCCGCACGTTGTAGGTAATGTGGTTGATGGCCTTGAGGCGGATGTTGTCGGCATTGAGTCCCATTTTTGTTCCTCCGTTTTGAGTGAGCAGATAGTGGCGGCCATTCAAATGTTCAACAGACGTTCCAAGTTTCCGAAAAGAATGGCGTCCTTTTCGTCGCGGGACAGGCTCTCCAAACCCAGCAACCAGGAAACCGGCCAATCCGCGCACATATCGAAAGGCCAATCCGTGCCGAAGACCACCCGCTCAACGCCCACCATGTCGATGAGCATACGTAAGCCCTCCTCGCTGTGGGTCAGGCAATCGTAGTAGAAACGGTTGAGGTACGCACTCGGCGGTTGGTCAATGTTGGCCCTGGCCTCGGGGCGGACCTGCCAGCCACGATCCATGCGTCCGATACCGTAGCACGCATAACCCCCGCCGTGACAAAGGCATACTTTGAGGTTGGGGTACCGGTCCATGACGCCACCGAACACGAAGGACGCAAAGGTCACGGCCCGGTCGGCCAGGTTGCCAATGGTATTGGGCAGGTGGTAGCGGTCCAGACGGGGCGAAACCACCGTACTGCCGCCCTGGTGGATCAGGAACATGGCGCCCAAACGTTCCGCGGTGGCCCACAAGGGGTTGAAGTATGGATCGTCGAAGGTGCGTCCATTGACGTGGTCGCCGATCATGGCGCCCTTCAGGCCGAGTTCCTCGACCGCTCGGGTCAGCTCCTCGATGGCCGCGCCCACGTCCTGCATGGGGAGGTGCGCCAAGCCGGCGAAACGGTCCGGGTATTCGTCGGTAAGCCGAGCCACGTGGTCGTTGCACTCCCGATGCATGTCAACGGTTTGGTCAACGCCCAGGTCGTAAAAGTACATATTGGCGTTGGTGGAAAGCACATGGACGTCCACCCCGAGCGAATCCATGTCGGCCAGGCGCTGCTCTGGCATCCAGAAGGTGCGAGGATTGTAGCGGTGCTGGTTGTACAGCGCCGGCGCGCTGACCCCGAACCAGTTATCCCCGCTCTGCATCGCCCGCAACGCGCTCTCCGGCGTGATATGGGCATGGACGTCCAGGACTCTTAATGCCATAAGCGCGTGTCTCCTGCCGTTCCCTTTTTGGTGGCGCTGGGGACCATTTTGGCCCGCCGCATTGGGGGATTATAGCCCGTTTTGGATGGCACCGTCAGGTTTGCCGAATCTGGAGCTCGGCGCGCTGCCCTTTGATTGCGAGTCGTGTCAAGCCGTTGTTAGGATTGGTCGCATGCAACTACGATGGTCGATCCAGGAGACAGTACATTGCGTTTTCCTCCGCTGGTAGAAGGGCGATTCATCAGGAGGCTCAACCGGTTCGCCGCGTTGGTCGATGTTGACCGCAAGGAACATCTCGCCCACGTGCCAAATTCGGGCCGGATGCAGGAACTGCTGGTGCCGGGCTATCGAGTGCTATTGGCGCCGGCGCCGGCGTCCGCGTCCCGGAAAACCGCCTACGACCTGGCGTTGGTTGACACTGGCGATGCCCTGTGCTCCGCCGACGCTCGCCTGCCCAATAAATTGCTCGCCGAGGCCATCGCCGAAGATCGTTTGCCGCAATTCGGTGGTTACCCGGTAGTTCGCCCGGAGCAGGTTTTCGGCGAGAGTCGGTTGGATTTCCTGCTGGAAGGACCGGACGGTTCGTGCTACGTGGAGACCAAATCGGTTACCCTGGTTCAGAATGGAGTGGGCCTTTTCCCCGACGCGCCCACGCTGCGCGGGGTCAAGCATTTGCATAGCCTGATGGCGGCGCGTGAGGCTGGTCACGAAGCGGCGGTCATTTTCGTGATTCAGCGTGCCGACGCTGATGCCTTTGCGCCCCATGACATCGCCGACCCACTGTTGGGCACGACGTTGCGGGAGGCCGTAGCGGTCGGCGTAAAAGTGTGGGTTTACCGATGCCGGGTTGATGAACAGAGTATCGTTCTCGCCGACGAAGTTCCGGTGCAACTGTGATGTTCCCACGGGTGTTGGAGATATGCAGGCTGGTCTTCTGAAAGAGATTTACCGTCGTCTGCTTGGCGCTTACGGCCCGCAGGGTTGGTGGCCCGGCGAAAGTCGTTTCGAAATGATCTGCGGCGCGATCTTGACCCAGGCGGCGGCATGGAGAAACGTAGAACAGGCGTTGGCCAACCTGCGCGAAGCCAGAATCGACGATTGGTTGGCCCTCCACGACATTTGTGATGAAACGCTGGCAAAACTGGTACGCCCGTCGGGGTACTACAACACCAAAGCGCGCAAGCTCAAGGCTTTCGCCGCCCACGTGTGCCTGCATCACGGTGGCGATCTTGACGCGATGTTTGCGGCGGATACCGTCACATTACGGTCGGAACTGCTGAGTATCTACGGGATCGGCCCGGAGACCGCCGACGATATCCTGGTGTACGCAGCCGGCCGACCGTCTTTCGTAATCGACACCTACACCATCCGGATCATGGGCCGCGTTGGACTTACGCCGTCCGGCCGGGACAACTACGCCGGCTGGCAGGCGATGTTCCACGCCGCCGTCCCGCCGGACGCCCAAGTGTATAATGAATACCACGCGCTGCTGGACCGCCAGCATAAGGTGGCCTGCGCGAAGAACAACCCACGTTGTGAAGGATGCTGCCTGTGGGACATTTGCAATTATGCAAACAACCAGACCTCCTGACTTCTGGGCGCCGCTGGCCTGTGGGAAATCGGACGCAACGTTCAGAGCGCCAATGCGTAACAAGCGCGGCGTGGGTCCGCCCCGGTGCTGAGCGATCCGGTCTTCGGGTCTCGCGCCGATACAGTCGCGCCGAGGCCGCAGTTTGCCGTGCGGTGAATTTTGTGGCCCAGCGCTCGTAGTGTATCGGCAGTGGTCTCCGGTATGCCGGGTTCCAGATCAAGTTGACCGGGGTAATAGACGTGCGGATAGAAGGAGTTGACGTTGCTGGCGGTGGCGAACCGGGGCGCTTCCACCGCCTGCTGCGGGTCCATGCCGAATACCAGGGAATTGAGGATCAGCTGCACGTTGGCCTGCACCTGGTTGTCGCCCCCCGGACACCCGAAAGTCATCACCGGCTGTCCGTCCTTTGACACGATGTAATTCACCAAGGTAGTGCGAGGCCGCTTGCCGGGCTCCACGACGTTAGGATGCCCGGGTTCGCAGTTGAACATCTCGATGCGAGTGCTCAAGCAGCAGCCCACTTCGGGGAAGAACACCGACTTGGAGAACGATCCGCCACTGATGGTTCCGCAGACCATGTTGCCATCGCGGTCCAGCACCGAGACATGGGTAGTGCCGTCATCCGCCGACGCATCAGGACCCAGGGTGGGAGCGGACATCACGGGAGCGGCGGTCTTCCCGTTGAGGCGGGAGTACTGCCACGGATCTCCGGGTTCCGGTTGAGCGGGATAAGAGCCTTCCGGGTCGATTAACTGGGAGCGTTCGGCGGCGTATTCTTTGGACAAGAGGCCATCCAGCGGCACATCGACAAAGTTCGGGTCGCCGTAAAAAGCCTCGCGGTCTCCAAACGATAACTTGAGGGCTTCGGCAACGGTGTGGATGTAGGCCGGGCTGTTATGTCCCATTGACTTGAGGTCGAAGTTCTCCAGGATGTTCAGGGTTTGCATCAACATGGGCCCCTGGGTCCAGGTGTTCTGGCCCCGGATGTCGTGCCCGTGGAAGCTGGCGCCGACCGGGTCGGCGAACTGGCTGCGGTAATTGGTCAGGTCGTCCACGGACAGAATGCCGCCGACTTTCTCCACCGATTTAACAATAGAGTCCGCGATGGGTCCGCGATAGAAGGCGTCGCGGGCGGCTTGTAGCCCTCCCTTGCGAGAACCGGCTGCGATGGATGCGTCGCGCATAATTTTCAGCGTGTTCGCCAGGCCCGGCTGGACCATAAGCGAGCCGGGTTGCGGAACGCGCCGGTCATGGTAAAACACCTCCCAACCGCCCGGCGGGAAGTTGTCAAACTGTTCCTGCCCCGTCTCGGACTTCAGACGCTCCAGCATATACTCGTAGTGGGGGATACCATCTTCCGCGTAGGCGATGGCCGGTTCAAGTACCTGCTCCAACGACAGGGCGCCGTAGCGTTCCAGCATGGAGATGAACGCATCGACGATGCCGGGCTGGGTGAAGGAGAGCGGAGCGTCCATGCCGGGCCCGGTGGGAATCCGCTTATGACCCCGAGAGCGGTAGAAATCAGCGGTGGCGGCCGCCGGCGCCCCGCCCTGACCACTGAGGGACAACAGGTCGCCGCTGGTCGAATCGTACAGCATGAACACGCCTTCAGCAGCGAGGGAATAGGATGCAATTGGCTCCACCACCGCGGCCGCAAACCCGGCCGCCACCAGGGCGTCGAAAGCGTTTCCGCCAGCCATGAGCATACGGATACCAGCCATAGACGTCAGGTAATGGCCTGAAGAGATTACTCCCTCCCTGGAGCGTATGACGGGGCGGCCGGTTTCGGGCAAGGCGACGTCGCCCTGTTCAAGATTTTGGGTCACCTGCTGGATAACCATATCAACATCAACTCCTTGTCGATCCGGGGCACACTTAGTGAGAACCGGTTTAACCGTCGATTTCGTTAGATGGCGCCGTTGGGATCAAGGCCCAGAGCCACTCGCCCGTATTGTTGACCGCCAAGATCCATGATGAGCGTGTCCCGATGAGCGGCAGCTTGCGCGTCGCGGTGAAAACGCTGCAGCGGATCGGAATTGAAGAGGGCGTGCCCACCGCTGAGATCAAAGAGGCGATTCACCGCTTGCAGGCAAAGCTGCGTCACGAATGCCTTGTCCCGGCGGTAAGTGGCCCGTTCCAAAGGGGAGAATGTTCCTCCCGACTCGCCCCGGTCCAGAATCTCCCGCACATCACGGTCCATCAAAGCCTGCGCCGCGTCAACTTCGGCGGCGGCCTGAGCAAGGCGAATGTGGATAGCAGGGGAATCGGCGGTGCGGCCGGGCCCGGACGTTCCGGTGAACCGGGCCACAAACTCGTCCGCCATGCCTCTGGCGATCCCCAACATGGGCGCCACCAGGTCCCAACCCAAAAGCACGGGGATGGGGACACGATACCGGGCAAGTCCGTGTATTTCCCATGCACTCCAATCCCCGTCGCCGGCGGTGGTTACGTCGAGGATTCGATGCTTAGGCACGAACGCGTCTTTGACGACTATGTCTTTGCTGCCGCTGCCCCGCAAGCCGGATACGAACCACGTATCCACGATCTCAAAATCGCCGCGGGGAACCAAAGCCCAGGTTCGTTCGCCAATGCCGGACACGCCCAGCATGAGCCAACTCGCCGAATCGCAACCGCTGGAGAACTCCCAACGCCCGGACAGCCGGTAGCCACCGTTGACGGATTCGCAGGTTGATTTGCCTATATTCAAAGAGCTGGAGCAAAGCGCGTTGGGGTCCTGGCCAAACACTTCCTCCTGTGCCAAAAGGGGCCAGTATCCGACCAGCCAAGCGTGGGCAGTCCAAAGGCCATAGCACCACGACGTGGACGGACAACCCCGGCCCAGCTCGACCGCCACATCCAGCGCTAGGGAATAATCCACGTCCCAGCCGCCGAATTTCACCGGCACGCCGATGCGATACAGCCCGGCTGCCAGCAGATCATCGACCGAGTCGTCGGGTACACGCCGCAAGTCTTCAGTATGCGACGCCCTGGCTTTCAGGATATCGACCAAACCCGAAGCCCGCCGGCGAAGTTCAACAGCGGCGTCAGCCCCGGGCCTTATGTCAGTCGCGGCAGCCATTATGATCCTACAGCCGCTGTCGCCCGCTGAAACCCGTGTCGGTAGGATGCCACCAGTCGATGGACGGTTCGCCGCGCTGCCAACATAGGTACACCACGTTGCCATCCTGATAGGAAGGGAAATCCACCAACCCACGTCCGATGTCCCGTACCAGGATCCCGCGGCTCGTTATCTCTGACACCGCATCCTGCAACCGTTGGGTGAGTTGCGACACGATGCGCTGCGTCTCCGAAATTTCCTCCTCGCTGCTGGAGTGGCCGTTGCTGCGGCGACGGCGGAGAAGCGAGAGCAGGCTCTCCTGCTGGCGCACCAGCTCGGCTCGCAGCGGAGCCATGGCCTCGAAACGCTCTTCGAGCCACGGCACCAAGTCGTTGGCTTCAGCCAGTGTGAAAGTCCTCTCCTGCATAACGGCTGTATAATACACCAATGGCTACAACCGCCGATAACGCCAACATCGACGACGCCGGCCGGGACGGCGGCGCAAACCATAGTCTTTTTCGCGCTGACGAACTCGCGCTCTTCCTGGACCGCAAGGGACGAACCTACCAGGAGGCGCTAACCCCGGGCGGGGAATTCCATTGCCATTTGGGGTGGATCGCCCACGACGAGGTGATCGGTCAGCCGGTGGGGGGATGGTACACCACCAGTCGCGGACACGTGTTGCTGGGGATACGGCCGACGCTGGGCGACTACGTGCGTCTGATGCCGCGAGGCCCCCAGGTCATCTACGCCAAGGATTTGGGCAACATCGTATCCATGGCGGACATTTTCCCCGGGGCCACCGTCGCGGAGGCGGGTTTTGGCTCCGGCGCCCTTACGACGGCCCTGCTGCGTGCGGTTGGCCCCACCGGGCGTGTGCTCACTTACGAAATCAACGAGGCCGTCATCCCCAAAGCGTTGGCTAATGTGAAATCCGTCATCCCGGACATCTCCCGGCTGGAGGTGACGGCCGGGGACATCGGCGACGGTATCACGGGAACGCCGGTGGACCGGGTGATACTTGACCTGCCCGAGCCGTGGAGGGTGCTGACGGCGGCGGCAGAAGCGCTGGTCACCGGAGGCATCCTGCTGTCATTCCTTCCGACCATCGTTCAGGTGCAGGAGCTGGTGCTGGCGTTGCACGACGACGGACGTTTCAGTCGGGTGGAGACAGCCGAGACTCTGCAACGGGGTTGGAACGTTTCTCGGCGCAGCGTCCGCCCGGCCCATCGCATGGTGGGACACAGCGGTTTCATCACCACCGCGGTGCGTTGTTTGCCGCCCAGCCGCCAAGGCTACGCCTCCAGACCGTGAACCGGGAACACTGCGTCCTTGATCGCGGCGACGCTCTCCGCAGCCAGAGCCCTGGCGTCGGCCCGTATGTGCTCGGGAATGTCGAGGACCTCAGTATCCCGGAGGCTCGTTCTCCCCAACCGCTCCACCGCAATGGTCGGAATGCGGTCCGGCCAATCCGTGTCGCACATGACTCCGTAGGCCAGGCTCCAACAGCGCGCCACTGCGCCGATGTCGTATCCGCCGCCCCCGGTTGCCAACCAGGGATAGCCCAAACCGCCCAGACGTTTGACCGCCGAGATGAAGCCCCGGCTGGTCACCTGCAAGTGGGTCAGCGGGTCCGTGTGATACGAATCGATTCCCAGTTGGGTGAGCAGGACGTCGGGTTGGAATGCCAGCAACAAGGGCGGCACGACGGCTTCAAATGCGTCCAGATAAATCTCGTCGTCGGTATAGGGATATAGAGGGAGGTTGACGGCGTAACCGGCGCCCTCTCCGGCGCCGGTCTCTCCGGCGAAGCCGGTGCCGGGAAACAGATACCGACCCGACTCGTGCACTGAAATGGTCAACACCCGTGGGTCGTTATAGAAGGCGTCCTGAACTCCGTCGCCGTGGTGGGCATCAATGTCCACGTAAGCGACCCGCAACCCTCGATCAAGCAGGTACATTATGGCAACGACCGGATCGTTGAACACGCAAAAACCGCTGGCGTGCCGGGCCGCCGCGTGGTGGAGACCGCCGCTGATGTTGAATGCGGCCGAGACTTCGCCATCCGCCACCATGCGAGCGGCGGTGAGGGTGGCCCCGGTGCTGAGCATGGCCGCTTCGTACATGCCCGGGTAGGTAGGATTGTCTCCGCCCTGGGCGAAACCAAACCGTTGGGGCTGGTAACCAGTCAGACCCAGGCTGAACGTGCGCACGGCGGCCAGGTAATCCCGAGAGTGAAATGCTCCGACGCTGGTTTCGTCGGCCAGAGTCGGCGTGACCAGCAACGAGTCCACGCCGTCAAACGCGCCATATGCGTCCAACAGTTCGTAGGTGTGGCGCAGGCGGATCGGGCGCATGGGGTGGTCGGCACGCAGCACGTGTTGGCTCATGGCATCATCGTAGATAAAGGCGGCTCGCGGCATATCGGCGACCTCCGGCGAAGAAAATGGCATCGGTAAGGGTAACACCGGGTGGAAATCAACGCGATTCTGCTATACTCCGCCCAAATGCGATTTCGTTTGCGATTTCGATGGCCAGCAGCAAAACAGGTACGGAAGGCATTACCGCCGTAGTCCTCGCCGGCGGATTGAGCCGCCGCATGGGGCGGGACAAGGCGGTGGAACCCTTTGACGGCGAGCCGTTGATCCGCCGGGTGATCCAACGGGCGGTGAATGCTGTCAGCGCCGGGGACGTGGTAGTGGTGGTGGCTAATGCGGAGCGGGCCGCCGCGCTGCCTTTGGACGCGGGGCACCGCACCGCGGTCGATGTGTTTCCCAATTGCGGATCGCTGGGCGGGATCTACACCGGGATTGACGCCGCTCGGACCGACTGGGTGCTGGTGACGGCTTGCGATATGCCGTTCCTTTCGGCCCCGCTGCTGGAGCACATGGCTAGTTTACGCGACGGAGTGGATGCGGTGGTACCAGAGATAGACGGTCGGCCTGAACCAACCCACGCGTTCTATTCGCGAGAATGTCGCTCAGCCATCGAGAAGAAGCTACGCGCCGGCCAACTCAAAATATCCGGTTTTTTTGAAGACGTAACCGTGCGTTACGTACCCGAAGCGGAGGTCAGGGGTTTTGATCCGGAACTGTTGAGTTTTTTCAACATCAACCGGCCTGAGGATCTGGCTCGGGCGTTGGAGTTGGCCCAATGAACGCCAGCGCCTCGATAACCGACACATCCGTCGCCGTCAAGGTTGAACTGTTTGGCATCGCGCGGATGAAAGCGGGGGTGAATGCGGCAACGCTCTCCCTCGATGCGGCGGCGACAATTGCTGACCTGGCCCGCGAATTGGTCCGAGCATACCCTGCTTTGGTTGGCACTGTTCTTTTGGAGGACGGCGCCATCGCCGACGGCTACGTACTGAACCGGAACGGGTTGGCGTTCCTGCCCGCGGAACCCGGCGCTCCGCTCCAATCGGCAGACGGCGACACGTTGCTGTTGCTGCCCAACCAGGCTGGTGGTTGATTTGAGATGGACACTCTTTTCGGCTACCGGGGATTCGCGCTGGTGGTGGACCTGTCCTCCGGGGACTACCGCCATGATCCCATTCCGGCCCGAGTTCTGCGCGCCACCATCGGAGGCATCGGTTTGGGGACATGGCTGCTGCATCGATACGGGGGGCCGGCGTCTGATTTTGACGGCGAAACACTGACCGATGCGGCACGCCGCCGTCTGCTCGACACTTCGCTGGAGCCAGACAACCCCCTCATTTTCGTGACCAGCCCCCTGGTTGGCACCGGTCTCACGACGTCCAGCAAATTCGCCGTGATGACCCGGTCGCCGCTCACCGGGTTTATCGCTGATGGGTTATCGTCCAGCCACCTGGCCGTGGAGCTCAAACGCGCTTGCGGCGACGCGTTGGTCATCACCGGTCGCGCCCCGGAGCCGTGCCTGCTGCACATCGACATTGACGGAGCGCCGCGCGTCCGGCCCGCCGGGCATCTCATGGGCCTGTCCACCGTGGATACGGAGTTGGCCGTCAAAGCGCAATTGGATGACGGCAGCAAAAGACCGGTGCGGGTGGCCGGCATCGGCCCAGCCGGCGAGAATTTGGTCCGTTTCGCCAGCATTGCCAACGACGGGGGCCGGCAGGCCGGCAGATGCGGGCCCGGGGCCGTCATGGGTAGTAAGCGTCTCAAAGCCATCGCGGTCCGCGGCAGCAGGGACGCCGACCCGCCCGTGGCCGACCCGGAGAGCCTGCGACGATACGCCCGCGACCTCAGCCGGCGCAGCCTGGGGTCGGCCACCGCCAAGTACCGGGAGTTGGGCACCATTGCCAACGTGTCCGTCTTCAACCGCCTGGGCACGTTGCCGACGCGCAATTTCCAACAATCCACCTTCGTTGATGCCGAGGCGGTAAGCGGAGAAGTATTGCATCAGACCAAACAAACGCGGTCGGCACATTGCGCCAACTGCACCATCGGGTGCGAAAAAATCATTTCGGCGCCAGGTAAAACGGGCGGCGACGGCAAGGCGGCAAAACCGGTCAGCGCCCGCCTGGAATACGAAAGCCTCTTCGCCCTGGGGCCGCTGGTGGGTGTGGGCGACCCGGACGCGGTGATACGGGCGGTGAGACGTTGCGACGAGTTGGGCTTGGACACAATTTCCGCCGGCGGCGTCATCGCCTGGGCCATTGAGTGCGAGGAGCGGAGCGTTTTGACGGGCGTAGGGGCGACCCATGGGTCGCCCCTACAGTTCGGCGATGGGGAAGCGGTCATTGCACTGCTGAATGACATCGGGCACCGGCGCGGTTATTTGGGCAATCTGCTCGCCGACGGCAGCCGTCTGGCAGCAGAACGAGTCGGCGGCGGGTCGGACGCCTGGGCCATGCAGGTCAAGGGACTGGAGATGCCGGGTTACGAACCGCGCAGCCTGAAGACGCTGGCTTTGGGCTTGGCGACGACCCCACGCGGCGCGTGTCACAACCGGACGTCGGCCTACGACGCTGACTTCTCGCCCGAGGTGGACCGGCTAACCGTTGACGAAAGGCGGGGGCGCATTGCTGCGGACAGCGAAGATTTTGCCGCCGCGCTGGATTCGCTGATCTGGTGCAAGTTCTTACGCCGGGCCTTCTCCGATTTTTGGGAAGAGTCCGCGGCGGTGTACCGTATGGTCACTGGTTGGGAAGACTTCGACGCCGCCGAATTGCGTAAAGCCGCCGCTGGCGTTGCCGATCTGAAAAAAGCCTACAATCAGCGCTGGGGCTGGAGACGGTCCGACGACACGCTGCCGCCTCGCACGCTCACGGAACCGCTGCCGGATGGAGTGGCCGCCGGCATCGGGTTGACGGTTGACGAACTGGACGGGATGATCGCCGACTATTACGCGGCGCGTGGTTGGGACGCCGATGGCCGCGTCGATCTGACCGCCGTGTTCTCATAACGGCTGTTTCGCCGGAATACCCACTCGCCGAGGGTAACGGCCGGGAGTGCGACGGATCTTCTCAACGCAGATCAGCCACCGATCTGGGGGCAATGGGGGTGACAGGGAGACCATCGGATACATTTCGATAATATCGCCCCCGAGTTCGGTGAGAGCGTTGGCCGATGCCCGAGCTTCCGCGGGCCCGTCCTTGCCTTTCCAGGCGAGCAATTTTCCGTGACCCTTGCAAAGCGGCAAGGCGTACTCGATCAACACCGGCAACGCGCCAACTCCACGGGCCAGGGCCACATCGAACTGACCTCGGTAGCCTTCGACCCGGGCCAACTCCTCGGCCCGTGTCGTCAGTACCTCCACGTCGGCAAGTCCCAACCTCTCGACAAGATCCCGCAGGAACGCAGTCTTTTTGCCGACCGATTCCACCAGGGTAAGGCGAATTCCGGGAAACACTATTTTGAGGGGTACGCCAGGAAACCCGGCGCCGGTGCCCAAATCTATCACCCGCAGATTGTCCCGCCATTCGGTCTGAATTAGCACGGCGGTCAATGAATCGAGATAGTGGCGGACTTGGACTTCGGCCGGGTCTGCAATGGCGGTGAGGTTGGCCCGCCGGTTCCCTTCGGCCAACAGGCGCGTGTATTGGGAAAACAGGTCCAGTTGATCGCGTGACAGGCAGACGCCGAGCCGTTTCGCATGTTGCGTCAGGCTCTCCATGGTCGACGGGTCCGAAGTCGCGGTCAACTTAGAAACCGGGCGAACACATCCCGGCCCGCGAACTGCGCCCGCTCGCCCAATTCCTCTTCAATCCGAAGCAGGCGATTGTACTTGGCAAGCCGCTCGGAGCGGGTGATGGAGCCGATTTTAATTTGGCCGGCGCCGGTGGCAACCGCCAAGTCTGCGATGGTGGTGTCCTCCGTCTCCCCGGAGCGAGCCGAAATGACCGGCAGATAGCCCCGTTCCTGGGCGAGTCGCACGGTTTCCAAGGTTTCGGTGAGGGTACCGATTTGGTTAGGTTTGACCAGGACTGCGTTGGCGATTCCAAGATCGGCGCCCTGAGCCAACCGTCCCGGGTTGGTAGTGAACAGGTCGTCGCCGATCAGCTGTGTTGCGCGGCCCATTTTGCCAGTAAGGTACTGCCAGCCTTCCCAGTCGTCTTCGGACAACCCGTCCTCAATGGATATTATCGGGTAGGTCAGTTGCCAATGGACCAGCAAATCGGCTAACTCGATAGAAGTGAATGACCGACCCTCCGCCCGAAGAATATAACTCCCATCACCTACCGCAAATTCGGTGGCGGCGACGTCCAGGCCGATGGCGATGTCCCCGTCTCGGGCGCAGCGGTAACCAGCCAACCGCGTAGCGTCGTAGAGCAGGCCCAGAGCGTCCTCGTGGCAGGGCAACGGCGGCCCGTAACCGCCCTCATCAGCGACGCCATAGGCGTAGGTTCCGGTCTGGGACAGAACCCGGCCCACGGCACGGTACACCGCCACCACCATCCGCAGCGCCTCGCGGTAGGTCTCGGCGCCGAGGGGAATGGCAAGGAAGTCCTGCATGTCCAATCCGCCGGCGGCGTGTCTGCCGCCGCTGATGATATTGACCATCGGCATGGGCAACATCGTGGCGTCCGGCCCGCCCAAATAGCGGTAAAGCGGCTGGCCGGTCGCTGCGGCCGCCGTGTGGGCGGCGGCGAGGGACACTCCCAGGAGGGCGTTGGCTCCCAAGTTGGCCTTGTTGGCAGTCCCGTCGAGTTCTCGGAGGCGATTGTCCAGGAACGTTTGGTCGGAAGCATCAACTCGGCCGGCGATTGACGGTCCAATGACATCGTTGACAGCAGCGACTGCCCGCAGAACCCCTAGACCTTCGTACCGCGCCGGGTCACCATCCCTCAGCTCGACCGCTTCGTGCCGGCCCGTAGAAGCGCCCGATGGGACGATTGCCCGGCCGAAGGCGCCGCCGTCCAATGATAGGTCAACCTCCACGGTGGGATTGCCCCGGGAGTCAAGCACTTCGCGGGCACGGACGGATGCAATGTTAGTTGGGTTTGTCATGCTTGGCAGAACTTGGGGGTAGGGGCGAATAATTATTCGCCCCTACTGGTTAGCCGTGCCCTTCCGACACAATATCGTTGAAGGTGACGCGGAGCATGGGGGCATCAGTTTCGTTCTTCCACTGGTGATGTTCACCGGGGGGCACAAGGACAGCGTCGCCCGCTGTTACGGTATATTCCTCTCCTGACACCACCAGGGTGCCGGAACCTTCCAGGATGAATACGGTGTGGTCCCAGGCGTGGTTGTGGCCGCCGGTTTCGGGGTGGCTGACTGCGCCGGGCTGCATCGCGCCGTTGTAGAGCATCAGGTAATTGGGACATCCGTCGCGGCCACCGAGCATGGTGTGCCCGGTTTCAGCGTTGAGATCGGCGTGGTTGCGGATTACCGGCGGAGTGCCGGCCCCCGGCTCAGAACCGCCGGGCCGGGCGTTGCCGCTGGCAGCCGACAGGGGATTTATCTCAATGCGGCGGATGTCCGCGTCGCCGTCATTGCGCGTAACGTGATCGACCATGGGTGGAATGAACATGGCGTCGCCCGCCTTGACGGGGTATCCTTTTCCATCGGCCACCAGGGTGCCGCTGCCCTCGATAATATACACTTCGTGCTCCCACTCGTGGATGTGGTGGGCGCTGGTTCCGCCCGGCTCGATGACGGAGTACGCCAGCGTCACCAGGGCTGGGTTATCGTCGGCGCTGATGAGCCGCGCCGGGGAGCCGGCCGGAAAGTCTTTGATGTTGCGGATCAGGGGTTCCATTGGGCGTTGCTCCTTAATGTTGGGATCTGCGTTCGGTTCAGATTATACGGCGCAAGGTTGGCAGGATAAAGCCCACACGAATATCCTCACGCACGGCGAAACAGGCGGAACGGCGACCGGGGTCGAAACCGCTCCTGTTGCCATTGGATTACCACTTTATAATGGTTATCAAGTTTGAGCCGTAACCCTGTTTTGGTTGACACGGGGTTACGACTAAATTAAACTAGCGGCAAATCGTCGTACGGTCGGTCCGGGGCGGATCGGCTATTAACAACGGCATCAAATTGCAGTAAGGAGGCACAGGATGTCATACAAGGATGACCTGGCATTGATGGCCCACCTGATGCGGCGCGCCGGCTTTGGCGCCAACCGCGCAGAGTTGGAGCGCTGCGTTGCTCAGGGTTACGAAGCCACTGTGGAAGAGCTGCTCAACCCGCCCGCGGAGAACGAAGGCGGCAAGATGGCGCTGCTGCTGCGCTATCACCCCAGCTTCCTGCTCCCCGGCGGAGTGCCCTATTCCGGTCAGGCCAACTGGATGTACAACATGGTTTCCAGCGACCGGCCCCTGGAAGAGAAGATGACCCTCTTCTGGCACCATGTCTTCGCCACCGGCAACTCCAAGGTTGACAACTGCGACCAGTTGCTTGAGCAGATTGACATGCTCCGGGAATACGGCATGGGCAACTATCGGGACATTCTCATTGAGCTGTCCAAGAACCCGGCCATGATCTTCTGGCTGGACAACAACGAAAACCACCGGGACGCCGTGAACGAGAACTGGGGCCGCGAGCTCTTGGAACTGTTCTCCATGGGCGTTTCCAACTACACCGAGGTTGACGTTCGCGAGTGCTCGCGGGCCTTCACCGGCTGGACCATCCAGGCCAAGCTGCCCCGGGCTCCCTACGGCCGCTATCCCTGGAAGTTCACCTACAACGAAGCCGACCACGACTTCGGCGAGAAGACTTTCCTGGGTCGCACCGGCAACTTCGACGGTGAGGACATCATCGACATTATCCTCGAAGAGCCCGCCACCTCCCGCTTCATCTGCCGCCACCTCTACAACTTCTTCGTCGCCGACGAGCCGCAGGTTCCCGCCTGGACCATCGAGCCGGCCCGCGACGAGGACGCTCTGGAAGAGATGTGCCAGGTGTTCGAGGACTCCAACTTCGACATGAGGACCGTCCTCCGCCACATGTTCAACTCTCAGTGGTTCAAGGACGCCCGCTACCAGAAGATCAAGAGCCCGGCCGAAGTCGTCGCCGGTACCCTCCGCATGGTGGGACTGTTCGAGAACCCCGACCCCGGCGTTCTGAACATCGGCAAGGAGCCCACCTATATGGGCCAGTCCATCCTGGACCCGCCGTCGGTGGAAGGCTGGCACACCGGTCTCGAGTGGATCAACTCCGGCGCGCTGCTGGCCCGCATCAACTTCGTGGCCGACCGGGTTTCCGACCCCGAACTGCCCGGAATGCGCGACATCATCGACCGCATGCACGCCGAGGGTGTCGAAACCCCCGATCACATGCTGGACGCCTGCACCGAGTACATGGGCTTCATCGAGCTTAGCGAAGAGACGCGCGGCCAGCTGGCCGAGCACGTCCGCGCCGGCGGCAACGTTGACTGGAACGACCGCGTTGCCACCGCCACCCGCATCGGCGAGACCATGGCTCTCATCAGCGCCACCACCGAGTACCAGTTCGGCTAAACTTGGAGACAGCGGAGCAGGCCGCGTGATTGTGGCCTGCTCCAATCTCCCTCCCAAGGAACCAAGCCACGCACATTACGACAAGGAGATACGCAATGACCTCCACCAAGAAAGATCCGGTGATTGTGGTCCTGCAGCTCACCGGCGGCAACGACTACTTCAACACGGTGATCCCCTACAACGACTCGTTGTACTATGACAACCGCCCCGCGGTCCGCTACGACCGCGAGAGCATCATCCCCGTCAACGACGAGCTCGGTTTCGCCCCCACCATGGGTCCGATGAAAGAGCTGTTTGACCAGGGCAAGGTCGCCGTCATCCACGGCATCGGCTACGCCGACAGCCCCCGCTCGCACTTCCGCAGCATGGACATCTGGCACACCTGCGAACCGGACAAGGTCGGAACGGAAGGCTGGGCCGGCCGCGTCGCTCGCGAGATGGACCCCGACAAAGAGAACGTGCTGACGGCCATCAACTTCGGCCACGGCCTGCCCCGCGCGCTGGCCGTCCCCGGCGTTCCCGTAGCCGCCATCGCCGATCTGAGCACCTACGGTCTCCTGACCGGCATCGCCGACGCCGACCAGCGCTCCAGGGCTCTGGACCTGTTCTCCAAGATGTACTCCCCCACCGTGGGCGGCAGCTACGTCAACGACTACCTGCGCTCCACCGGCACCGACGCCATGGTCGGCGCCGACATCGTCAAGGTCGCGCCGGAGCGGTACTCCAGCAACGTGGAATATCCCAACAGCCCCATCGCCATGCACCTCCGCGACATCGCCCAGGTGTACATGGCCGATCTGGGCACGAAGATTTTCTACACCCAGCACGGCAGCTTCGACACCCACGCCGGTGAGGCCGCGGCCCACCCGGTGCTGTGGAAGGAAGTCTCCGAGGGCATCAGCGCCTTCTTCGAGGACATGAAGGAGCACAACACCGGCGAGAACATCGTCATGTACCTGTTCTCCGAGTTCGGCCGCCGCGTCCGCGACAACGGCTCCGGTACCGACCACGGCGCAGCCGGCGTAGCCTTCGCCATCGGCGATTCGGTCCAGGGCGGCTTCTACGGCGAGTATCCGTCCCGGAAGAACGAGGACCTGGAACAGGGCGACCTGGTTCCCAACTATGACTTCCGCGGCGCCTACTCCAGCATCGTTGAGGACTGGCTCGGCATGGACTCCAACCCCATCGTCAACGGGACCTTCCCCAAGCTGGACATCATCAAGAAGTAAGCCCACAGGCCCAGCAAAAGCGGTGGCGGCGCTTCGATTTGACGCCGCCACCCCGACTAACGTAGAGCAAGTGGAGGAATAACTATGGCCCAGAATACCGTAGCAAGCGGTCGGGCATGGCTGTACGTCAAGAACGTTGGCCGCCAGGGTCAGGTGGGCATGGGTTTCAGCCAACCTGTTGGCGTAGCGACCCTGAATGACGGGACCATGTACGTCGCCAACCGGGGCGGCGAGCAGAACCCCAGCGCCCGCATCACCAAGTGCACCATCGGCCACACCGACGGCAAGGGCGGCGAGGAGTTCCTGGGCGAATTCGGCCGGGAAGGCATCGCCTACCAGGCAAGTTCGCGTGGACTGTTCGAGTGGATCACCGGGATTGCCGTTGATTCCGCCGGAAACGTATATGCTTCCGACGAGTGGAAGAACATGATCGCCGTGTTCGACGCCGACGGAGAACTACAGACGCATTGGGGCGAGGCTGGCGAGGGTGAAGGCCAGCTCAGCGGCGCCGCCGGATTGGCCTTCGACGCCGACGACAACCTCTGGGTAGTTTCAGCCAGGAGCAGCCGCGTCCAGAAGTTCACTAAGGACGGCGAATACCTGGGCGGCTTCGGCACCAAGGGCGACGGCCCCGAAGACCTGGAAATGCCCTCAGGCATCAGCATCGACAACGCCGGCGACCTGTATATCGCCGACTGGGGCAACCACCGAGTGCAGAAGTACACTCCCGGCGGCACCCACCTGCGCACCTTCGGGAGCCGCGGCACTCGCTCCGGCGAGTTGAACCACCCGTTGGGCGTGGACATCGACAACGAAGGCGATGTGTATGTGGCTGACTGGCTTAACGAGCGCGTCGTGATCTATGACGCCGACGCTCGCCCGCTGGCCTACCTGGAAGGCGACGCCACCGAGGTGTCGGAATGGGGCGACTTGTCGCTCAACGCCAACCCCGACATGGTGAAGGCTCGCCGCCGGGTCCCCGACCTGGAGCAGCAGCAGAGGACCTTCCGGATGCCCATGGGCGTAAAGTTCGACCGTGCCAACAACCGGCTACTGGTCTGCGACACCCTGCGTTCGCGTCTTCAGGTGTACCAGAAGGACGACGATTACCTCGACCCGCAGTTCAACCTGTAGGGCAAAGGTACGCACACCAAAGGGTAGGGGCGGGTTTGAAACCCGCCCCTACGGTTTTGCAAGTGCGCTCATAGTTCGTGGGTGTGGTCCGCCAGTGGCGGATTGCCACCGCCCCGGTTGGTAGCCTCCGGCGGCAGCGTGATGATGGCGCGGCGATGGGTTCCCACGCCGATGGTGCGGTCGCCGTCAAAAGCCTCGACCTTGAAATAGAGCCAACGTCCGTCAATGCGCTCCAACTCGGCTACGGCGACAACAGTCGCGCCAATATCGGCCCCGGCGACGTGCCGTATGTTCACCTCGAACCCCACCGTTGACTGTTCCGCCGGCAAGTGGTCAAGGACCGCTCGTTGCGACGCCTGTTCCATAGCGCTGATCATGGACGGGGTGCTGAGCTTGGCGACGTGAGGGGCGACGTTATGTTCGCGTACCAATACCTCGCACCGCCCCGTCAGGCCCGGGACAAGCTCCTTATCGACGCTGCTGTTTTGTTCGCTCATATCTGCTCCTGTATCCGAGTTCCGGTCCCGGTTCATTGCCGGCCTGTATGCTATCATAATGCCGGTCTCAGATTTGTCGTCGAACGACCCATACCACCAGGACACCGACCATGCCTGACAAAAGGGACTTCCTTTCCATAACCGACATTTCACCCGACGAAACACGCCGACTCCTCGGGCGGGCGCAGGAATTGAAGGCCGCTCCACCGGGCAGAGAGCGCCCCCTGGCCGGCAAGCGAGTTGCCCTGCTGTTCGAAAAGCCGTCGCTCCGCACCCGAGTCAGTTTCCAGATCGGAATTGCCGAGCTCGGCGGATTCAGCCTTTACATGGGACAGGAGGAGGTGGGGTTGGGACAACGTGAACCTGTTTCAGACGTTGCTCGCGTCCTGAGCGGTTATGTGGACTGCATCGTGGCCCGCGTAAACTCTCACGAATCCCTAGTGGGCTTGGCACGGTACGGGAATATTCCGGTTGTAAATGCGCTATCCGATGTTGAACATCCCTGCCAAACCATGGCTGACTTGTTGACCATCGCCGAGACACACGGCCGGACCGACGGGTTGAACCTCGCGTACATCGGCGACGGCAACAACGTGGCACGGAGCCTGTGCCTGGGGTCTCCGGCGGTAGGCATGAATTTCTCTATTGCCGCGCCCCACGGCTACCAATTGGAAGAGTCCATATTCGCCGACGCCAGCGAGCGCGGCAGCCGAGCCGACGGCGGGTCGCGTCCCACGGTGCATCCGTTAGTGCGTCCCTCCGACGCCGTGACCGACGCCAACGTGGTGTACACCGATGTGTGGACCAGCATGGGCGACGAAGCGGAGACTGAGGAGCGCCTCCGCGCCTTCCAGGGCTATACGGTGGATGATGCGCTGATGAAACGGGCGGCTCCAGACGCATGCTTCATGCACGATATGCCGGCCCATTATGGCGAGGAAGTGCCGCCGGGAATGCTTGAACACCCGCAATCAGTGGCTTACCAACAGGCACACAACCGGCTGCATGCCCAGAAAGCCGTATTGGAGTTTTTGCTGGCATAAGGAACGCTATCGTAGAATGAACGCAACATACGCCGCGAGCAGTGGATTTAGCAACGAGTCAAGACTAGAGGCTGATATGCTTAACGTTCCCGATTTGCCCGAGCCCGGTGAACAAAGCTTGGACGACCGTCGCCGGATAAGCCGTCGGTTTATCATTCACGCCCGGGAAGAACTGGAAAAAGGGAACCGCCTGCAATCCGGTGAAAAGGCTTGGGGGGCCGTGGTGCAACCGCTGAAAGCCATCGCGGAGCAGCGCGGCTGGCGGCACAAGAACCACCAGGACATCCATAACGTAGGGCTTCAGATGCTGGCTGAGACCCCGAACGTTGACCTGCAGGAAGCCCTTTCCGAGGCATATCGTGTTGGACACCAGAACTTTTACGAGAACTACTATCCCCCCGAAGAATTGGCCGAGATGCTGGACAAGGTTGATGACGTAATGTCGGTCCTCCTCTCGCTGCCGGACGCCCCGCCGCGCCCGTTCACGATTGTCAGCAATACCCAATTGAGGCGTTTGCGGTCGCTCACCGGCGATAATGGTTTGCAACTTGGCGACACGTCTGAGGTGGGTTTCTCGCTGAAACACAGACCAGGAAACGACGGAACGGACTGACACCTGACGACAAGCGGAACGTTTATGACCTCTTCTGATCAAAGCATGGCTCAAGTCCTCGCGGATACGGAGGTTGCCGCCGAGACGGAACCGCGTACTCCAGTGCCGACTACGGATCCGATGGTTGCCATCATCGGTCGGCCCAACGTGGGCAAGTCGTCTCTATTCAACCGGATACTATCCCGTCGCCATGCCATCGTGTCCGAGGTGGCCGGCACCACCCGCGACCGTCTCATTGCGCGCGCCACATGGAAGGGCCGGCCTTTCCTAATGGTGGACACCGGCGGTCTCGAAGATGACCCTGAGGGCCATATCCCCCAGCGTGTCCAGCAGCAGGCCGACATGGCCATGGGCGCCGCCGACGTCATCGTCTTCCTGACCGACGCAATCCAAGGCGTTACCGCCACCGACGAGGCCGTGGCCCAAAGGCTCCGGCGCACCGACAAGCCTGTCCTGCTCGCGGTTAACAAAGTGGACAATGACAACCGCGAAATGGCGGCGGTGGAGTTTTACGGGTTGGGGTTGAATGAGACGGCCTTCATCTCGGCCTACCACAACTACGGCATCTACGATTTGCTGGAACGAATTGTCGATTTGCTTCCGCAACCGGAATTGGCCGACCTGTGGGAGGACGAAGATGCTGCCGCCGTTGGCGAAGATGATTGGTGGGAGGACGACGCACAAGACGGCGCTCCCGATGAGGCGCCGTATGAAGTGCCCACCGAACTCCGTTTGGCTATCGTGGGCCGAACCAACGTGGGCAAATCCCTGCTGACCAACCGCATCATCGGAGAAGAGCGGAGCATCGTTAGTCCGGTGGCCGGCACCACACGGGACGCGTTGGATACTTCGGTATCATACCGTGACCATACCGTCACGTTGGTGGACACTGCCGGCATTCGTCGGCCGGGGCAGGTGGAACGCGGTATTGAGCGCTACAGCGTACTGCGCGCCGTCAACGCCGTTCACCGCAGCGACATCACGCTGCTGATAACCGACGCCACCGAGTTGGCCACGGCTCAGGACGCGCATATCGCGGGACTGGCCTGGGACACCAACCGGGGCCTCATCGTTGTGGTCAACAAATGGGATCTGGTCAACCAGAACCGTTTTCGCATGGAGCGCAGCTTACACCGGGTTCAGGAACGGTTGCATTTCATGCCCTACGTGCCGGTATGCTTCACATCGGCTTTGACCGGGGATGGGATTGACGACCTGCTGGACACGGCGCTATCGCTTTGGCAAGAGCGCCAAAAGCGGGTGCCGTTCCGGGAGCTTCAGTACCTCCTCGCCGACGCAGTATCGACCCACTCCCCGCCTTCGCAACGGGGCAATATCAGAAACCGACTGCGGATCCGGCGGGTGCGTCAAGTAGGGGTCAATCCACCCACGTTCGTTTTCTCGGTCAACGACCCCAAGCTGCTGCATTTCTCCTACCAACGCTATCTGGAAAACCAGATCCGCAACCGCTTCGGGTTTGATCGCACCCACCTGCGGCTGATTTTCCGGCCGGAGCGGACGGAATTGAAATCGAGGTCGGGAATTCGCGGCGGTAGGCGCTGACCGTGCCCATTATATTAGCTATGCGGCGTCCGACACGGGCAACCTGGGCCATGTTACTCACGGCGCTGTTTCTGGCGTCCGTTGGCGTCGTGTTGTTGGAGACCGCTTCGCAACTCGCCCTGCCTGCGCGGTATGCAATGATATGCGCCGCGGCTTACCTGATAGGGTCGATTTCGTGGGGGTACATATTCGTCAACCTGACCATGGGCGAGGACATTCGGGACTTCGGCAGTGGCCGCACCGGGATGTCCAACATCCTGCGCACCGCCGGAGGCAAAGCGGCGGCCCTGGTGTTCGTCCTGGACGCCGGAAAGGGGGTCCTGGCGGCGCTGCTGGCCCGCTGGGCAATCGGGCTGGGAGAACCGGAGGTAGTCGCCGCTTTGTTCGCTTTGTGCGGACACAACTGGCCGGTTTTCTTGAGGTTCCGCGGCGGTCGCGGCATCCTGCCCGGGTTGGGGGGCTTGTCGGTGATGGCTCCGTGGGTGGCGGCGATTGGAGCCGCGCTCTTCCTGGTTATCACGTTGTCGAGCCGATACCTTTCCCTGGGGAGTATCGTCGGCACCTTCACGGTGGCCGTGATTAGCCTCGCGCTCATGCTCCTGGCCGGATACAGCGAACCGTACACGCTGTACGCCTTCATCGGGGGTGCCGTCATTATCTGGCAACACCGGGACAACATCCGGCGGATCGCCAACGGCACCGAGCGGCGCATCGGAGCGCCGGCGCTGCGGAACCGCTAGGCATCTTTCCGCTGGGCCCGCGTGAGGCTTCGATGGCCTTGACGGTAAAACGGCCTATCGGGTAAATTGCGGTCATAATTCCGTCATTCTGGCGAAGAAGGGATTGTTCATGGCTACTTTGCAAGATCGCAGCACCGTGGAGATGGAACAGGCGCTACAGAATGGTTTCAGCCTGTCCTGGCTCCAACAGATCAAGGACCAGGTTCCCGGCTCGGCGGAGGAATTGGAGCGGGATCCGACCCTGGCTGAAAATACCCCTGATTTGCTGGACGAATCCCCCAACCAAACACAGCGGATGCGCGGAGCGGTGCCTCGGGAGGGCGTTCCGCAGTTTTCCGCATATACCTTCCGGGACAAGAAAGAAGTCTGGGGCTTCAACCTGACCAAGCTTTACCAGGAAGCCGTATCCCGCCAGTGGTCCTCGGCCACCGATATTCCCTGGGAAACGCTGCGGCCCTTGCCCGACGACATTGAAGCGGCGCAATGTCAACTGGCCACATTCTTCGCCCAGGTTGAATTCGTCGCCGCCGACGTGCCCGGACGTTTCATCTCGCAGATGTCGCCCGACTACCACGAAGTGCGGATGTTCCTGTTGACGCAAGTCATGGACGAATCGCGCCACATGGAAGTCTTCCGCAAGCGAGCCCTGGCTAATGGCGGCGGGCTGATGAGGATGATCGATTCCGTCAGCGACGTCACCGGCGGCAGCACCGACAATGCCCGGGAGTTCACCGAACTCTCCAGCCGGTTGCACATCGTGGGCGAGGGGAACGTCTTGACCCTGTTCCGCCTGGGCGAGCTGATGGCCTACAACGACGCCGAGAAGGCCATCTACCGACGCGCCGCCCAAGACGAAGCCCGCCACGTGGCCTTTGGCGTGCTGCACGCCCGATACATGAACGAATGCACCCCCGAGCGTCGGGAAGAGATGCACTATTACCTGGACGAAGCTGAGGACCGGCAGGCTACGGGCAACGGCGGCGAGAACCCGGCCGCCCGCAGCGCGAACCTCACCGCCGAATCGCTGGCCATCCTGCTGGGCGGCGGAGCTGATAAAGCAGAGGAAGGCCAGAAGATATTGGCTGCCATCCGCCAGCGCCAGGTCAAAGAATACTTCCAACGGCTCAAGTCCTGCGGGTTCGATGACCGCATCGAAAACGGCCGCGTCAATCCCGCGTTGCTGGAGGCGTACAAGGCGGCCGCTTAATGCGCGAAAATCGGCCATGACAATGTCGACGGCCCGTCGTCCCCAGGTCGGCGGGCCGTCGCTTGTCGCATCGGGCGAGAGTCGGCAGTCGTTTGACTGCTCCGGTATGCTTCAATTTCAGGTGCATGATGGAGGTTGTTTTCCGTACCCGGCAATTGCAGCGGAACTACGAAGATGCTACGCGCGCTATCACGGATTGGGGTCATGACGTTGGCAGGCGTTATGTTGATCGCGTGAACTACCTCCTTGAGGTCGAGGACTTTCAGCAACTGTATGATGCCCGGCGGTTGCGGTTGCATCCCTTGCGCGGGTCTAGAACCGGCGAATTTTCCATCTACTTGACGGGACGGTGGCGTCTTATCTTGAGGGCAGGCGACACGGCGCAAAGCATCATCATCACGGAGGTGACCAACCACTATGACGACTAGCGGCGAACCGCTTTATTCCAACCTAGCAATACCGCCCGGCGAAGGCTTGCTGGAAGAGATTGATTTCCGTGGCATTCCTTTACAGCGACTTGCCGCGTCGCTCGGCTTGCCAGTAGAAGCCGTGAACGAGCTTATCAGCGGAGACCGCGCTATCACTCCCGCCATTGCTGCCGGCTTGGAGGCCGCTTTGGGCATACGAGCTCAGCTCTGGCTTAATCTCGAGGCCAGATACCGGACTACGCTGGCGCGGCAGTGGGAAAAGACCGGTGGCAAGAAAGAGGACTGGACGCAGTGGTGCTACGGTCGCCTGATCCGACAACGATGGGAGGCCAATGAGGCAACTGACCGCGCGGCGGTTTAGTCTGGCCGGCCATCTCCTTCGCTTATGGAGAAAATATTATGACTACGCAGCACAACCCCCAAAACGGCGGAAACAGCGCCGATCCCGTTGACGACAGCGATCCCACCGGTCACTACCATTCCTCTGCGGCCGGGCGTGTCCAACAGGACATAGCAGACGGCACCGAACCCGAAACGCCCCCAGTGGAGCAACCGGATCAAGCTCCGGCGGAACCTATGGCACCCCAATCGCCCTCGGAACGTTTTCCCTGGATGAACGATACTCGCCAGTGGGGCACGCGGGCGCAACTGACCCCTCACGGCCTGACGATAGAGTCCATCATGACCGGCCTCTACGGTGAGATCCCGGAGGAAAGCCGCGAAATGACCAGGATGCCGCGGGGTTCCTTCGCTACGCCGGGCATTCCACGCTTGGACAACTACTCCGTCAACCGCAAGGACGAGTTGTGGGCCGACAATGCCGCAACGCTCTATGAAGAGGCTATCCAGCGGCGTTGGAACGCCATGCAGGACATTGCCTGGAACGATCTGCCGGACCAACCGGAAGCCCTGGAACTGGCGTGGTGTCAGCTGTGCACTGAGCTGGGCCACCACGCAACCGCTGAGATCGACACCATCGGCCTGTGGCTGCACCGGATGAACTATGCCTACATCGAACCCAAGATGTTCCTGGCGACGCAGGAATTCGATTCAGCCCGCCATTTTGAGGCCATGCGCCATCGCGCCCTTTGCAATGGCGGAGCCTTGGGTCTGGAATCAGCCGGGTTCATGAACCGCCGCATGGTGGAAACCCGCGCCGGCTGGCCCGAAGTTTCCGTCTCGTTGTACATCGCGCGCGGCACGCTATCGCTGCTGCTGTACCGATTTGGAACGCACTTCGCCACCAATCCGGTTGATCGCAAACTGTTCGCGCTGTGCTTGCAGGACAAAGCACGCCACACGGCCTACGGAATGGCGATGCTCAAGTCAACCGTTGCGGTCAAGGGCGTGGACTTCGGCGTCTCTCTGCGGCGCATTCTCGGCTCCATCGAAAAGGATATGGCCGGAGAGCTGAGAGATCCGGTCCTTTGGGAAGCCATGGCCATCATCGCCGGCGGCTCCATCGCCGGGATGCCGAGTGGAATGGAGGAGGTGGAACGTCTGCGCTCCGGCTATGTCCGGCAATACCTGACGCGGCTGCGCTACGCCGGGATAAACAAACAAGAGAACGCCCTGCACCCGGATCTCGCCGCGCTTTTGCAGTAAAGCGCCGCCCGTTGGCGCCAGGTTTGAAGGTTTTAGCCCTCGTCAGTTGTCAGCGGCGAGGGCTTCTTTCTTTGTCTTCTCCTGGAAGTGCGGGATGATGTACTTTCCGAAGAGGCGCAGGGACTCCATCACTTCTTCGTGGGTGACGGGGCCGACTTGGAACAGCGGCATGATCTCGTCCACGCCCATTCGCTCGTAGTCCTCGATGTATTTGATGCAATCGTCGGGATTTCCGATGCAGAAGCGGCCCCCGTCGTCGATGAGCGACCGTGACGTGACCTCGTCGGCCCGGGCCGTGTCGGCCTGCACGGCCCGCTGGTAGTGCCACTGGTAGTCTTCCGGCACCTTGGCAGGATCGTAACCCTGCCAGACGTAGGAATCGCGGATACGCTGCTGCTCCCGGTACCAGTCGATGATGGTTTCGGCCCGTTCGAACGCCTTCTGCCGGTTCTCCATGCAGAGACCCACCGTATTGCCGGCCACCCGTGGATACACCAATTTCGTGGCGGGTTCGGGGTTCTTGATGGCGTCACGGTAAATCTGTATGAGCCCCTCGGCCCGGGCCAGTCCGACGCTGGTTTGCGCGAGGCAGCCCAGGCCCTGCCGTCCGACCTTCTCGGCCGTGAACTCCTGGCTAACCGCCTGCCAGATGGGCGGGTGGGGTTTCTGCACCGGCTTGGGGATGACCTCCCGGGGCGGGATGTTGTAGTGTTTCCCTTCGAAGGAAAACATCTCTTCGGTCCAGGCGCCGGGGATGATTTGCAGATATTCTTCCACCATTTCCGAAACGTCGGCCAGGTCGGAGCCGTAGGGCAACATTTGGTAGGGATAACCGGACCGGCCAATGCCCAGGTTCACGCGCCCACCTGATATTACGTCCAGGGTAGCCATTCGAGACGCGATGTTGAGCGGGTGATGCAACGGCGCCAGCACGACGGCGATTCCCAAGCGCATGTTGGTGGTCCGCTGACTCAAAGCAGCCAGCGTGATGTCCGGAGCGCTGGAGTGGGACCATTCCGAGCGGAAATGATGCTCCACGAACCACACGGAGGTCATCCCGATCTCTTCGGCAAAGGTTACCTGCTCCATCATTTCCTGGAACTTGCGGGTTTCGCTCAGGTCGTCCCAGGGCTTGGGCACCTGGATTTGGTAGAAAAGGCCGAGGTCCATAGTGGCGACTCCTGTCGAGGGCAGTTTCGACGACGTTGGGGGCATTGTAGCAGATTGAATGCTTTACTCGGCGTCGTATGGACATGGGGCACAGGTTAACGGCGTGTAACAAATTTGTAACAAATCCGTCATTAGTCCGTAACAACGGAAAATTAGAATTGCCCGGTAATTTTCGCCGGTAACCGGACATTAGTGCATCGTGTACGGCATGGCCATCCGCTGTACCAGCGGACCGCAGCGGTGAAGCGGAAACCGGCGGCGACGTCAACACCAAAACTGTGGGGAGATGACATATGGAGTTCACCGAACTGGAGGTGCTCTCATTCCTGATTTCGGCTGCGCTGGTCTTCCTCATGGTGCCCGGCCTGGCCTTGTTCTACGGCGGATTGGTGCGCCACAAGAACGTGATCGGAACGATGATGCACTCCATCACGGCGATTGGAGTGGTCAGCGTACTGTGGGTGTTGTGGGGCTACAGCCTGGCGTTCGGCAACAGCGTGGGCGGCTTGGGCTTCGTTGGCGACCTGATGAAGTTCGGAATGGTGGGAGTCGGGTTGGACGAACAGGCATTCATGGTCTTCCAGGGTATGTTCGCCATCATCACCGTCGCCCTCATCGCCGGCGGGTTCGCGGAGCGGTTCAAATTCTCTTCATTCATTATCTTTGCCGCGTTGTGGATGACCATTGTGTACGCGCCCCTCTGCCACTGGGTTTGGAGTGAAAATGGTTGGTTGGGCGGACTCGGTGGTGTCTTAGGAACGAGCGAGGGCGGAAAAGCACTGGACTTCGCCGGCGGCACCGTGGTGCATATTGCGTCGGGCACGGCAGCTCTGGCGGCCGCGCTAATAGTGGGTAGGCGCAGCGGCTTCGGCACGGTCAACCTGGCCCCCGACAACGTGCCGCTGGTGCTGCTGGGCGCCGGACTGCTTTGGTTTGGCTGGTTCGGTTTCAACGCCGGCAGTAGTTTCAACCTATCCACACACGATGCGGCAAATGCTTTCGTGGTAACCAACGTGGCCGCCGCCACCGCCATGTCTTCATGGTCCATCATCTCCTGGATAGTTACGCGGCGGCCATCCGCCAGCGGCGCTGCGGCCGGAGCAGTGGCCGGGCTGGTGGCGATTACACCGGCGGCCGGATTTGTCGGCGTGATGCCGGCCATCATCATTGGCGCCGGGGCCGGCGGGGCCTGTTTCATCGCGGTGGAACTAATCCACAAGTTCCGCATTGACGACTCGCTGGACGTGTTCGGCATCCACGGCATCGGCGGGATGTGGGGCGCGCTGGCGACCGGCATCTTTGTGGGCATCGGTTTTGGCGCATTGGAAGCGGACGTTTCACGCATCGAGCAGATCCTTTATCAGATCATCGGGATTGGAGCGGCATTCGCCTGGTCCTTTGTTGTGTCCGCGATCATCCTGCTGGCCCTGAAGTACACCATCGGCCTGCGGGTTTCCGATGACGAGGAAGAGATCGGCGTGGACCTGACACAACACGGGGAGGGGATGAACTGATTGGCTGAATCAATTGCCACTCGGTTCCGGCTTTCGCCGGAATGACGATAGAGGGGCCGGAATGACGATGGAGAGGCCGGAATGACGGCTGATTAACACGCACACCAAATTCCCCCAAAGGAGGGACCTAAAATGACCCCAACGGAAGTCATTGACTTTTGCAAAGCCAACAACATAGGAATCATCGACCTGCGTTTCACCGACCTGCCGGGCACGTTCCAGCACGTCTCGATACCGTTGAGCGAGTTGACCGAGGGCAACATGGCCGAAGGCTATGGGTTCGACGGCTCCAGCATTCGCGGTTTCAAGTCCATCGATGAGAGCGATATGCTGCTCATACCCGACGCCAGCACCGCCAAGCTTGACCCGTTCTTCTCGATCCCTACGCTCCACATGATTTGCGACATCCTGGACCCGGTGACCCGCGAGTCTTACTCCCGCGACCCGCGGCACGTGGCCCAAAAGGCCGAGGCGTACCTGAGGGAGAGCGGGATTGCAGACACCAGCTACTGGGGCCCGGAGCCTGAGTTCTTCGTGTTCGACTCGGCCCGGTTCGACCAGACTATCAACTCCGGTTACTACGTGATCGACTCTGATGAGGGCTTTTGGAACACCGGCGTTGAAACGCCCATACACGGCAGCAACAACCTGGCCTACCGCCCGCGCAACAAGGAAGGCTACTTCCCGGCGCCTCCATTCGACACTTTCCAGGACATTCGCTCCGAGATGGTGCAGAAGATTGAGCACTTCGACATCATCGTCGAAAAGCACCACCACGAGGTGGCTACCGCCGGACAGGCGGAAATCGACGTGCGCTACGACACGCTTACCCGGATGGCTGACACCGTCACCATCCTGAAGTACGTGGTCAAGAACGTGGCGAAGGCCCACGGCAAGGTGGCGACCTTTATGCCCAAGCCGCTGTTCGGCGACAATGGTACTGGGATGCACACCCACCAGAGCCTGTGGAGGGACGGGAGCAACCTGTTCTACGACGCCAACGGGTACGCGATGCTGAGCGCCACCTGCCGGCACTACATCGGCGGCCTGCTGCAGCACGCTCCGGCCCTGCTGGCTTTCGCCGCTCCCACCACCAACAGCTACAAGCGGCTGGTGCCGGGATTCGAGGCTCCGGTGAACCTGGTCTATTCGGTGCGCAACCGTTCGGCCTGCATCCGGATCCCCACCTACTCAGCCAGCCCTTCAGCCCGGCGATTGGAGTTCCGCGCTCCCGACCCGTCCTGCAACCCCTACATTGCCTTTGCCGCAATGTTGATGGCCGGCCTCGATGGCGTCATCAACGAGATCGAGCCGCCGGACCCGGTGGACCAGAACCTCTACGAAATGTCCGCCGCCGACTTGGCTATGATCAGGCAAGTTCCCGGCTCGCTGGACGAAGCTCTGGCCGCCCTGGAACGGGACAACGAGTTCCTGATGCGCGGCGGCGTCTTCACTGACGACCTCATTGAGACCTGGCTGGACTACAAGAAGAACGACGTGGACGACCTGCGCTTGCGCCCTCATCCCATCGAATTCTTCAAGTACTTCGACGCCTAGCCTGCGTTCCCCGGCTACGGCGAACTCATTCAGGGGCGGGGATAACCCGCCCCTGCTGGTAAAATGGCAAAAAGGAAATCCGTGGGCGCTGCCGACACCATCCGACAGGAGAATACCCGTGCTGACTGATCACCATGCTGCGGAGCGCGAGTACGTGCTGCGGAGCGCACGCGATTTTGATGTGAAGTTCGTCCGCCTGTGGTTCACAGATATCCTGGGCAACCTGAAGGGGTTCGCCATCACGGTGGACGATCTGGAGGACGCCCTGGAGTTGGGCGTTGGGTTTGATGGCGCAGCCATCGAGGGGTACACGACGGACGCGGAAAGCGACATGCGGGCGTTCCCGGATCCCACCACGTTCACGCTATTGCCCTGGCGTCCACGGCGCAACGCGGTGGCCCGCATCTTCTGCGACATCCGCACGCCTCGAGGCGAAGCCTTCATCGGGGACCCGCGCCACGTCCTGAAGCGCAACCTGGAGCGGCTGGCCAGCCTGGGCTACATCTACTACGTCGGGCCGGAGCTGGAATATTTCTACCTCAAGGACGCCGATGTCCCGGAGCCACTGGACACCTACGGTTACTACGACCAGCTCTCCAGCAATCCGGCCTCGGACCTGCGCCGGGACACTGTGCTCAATCTTGCCGAGATGGGTATTCCAGTCAAATATTCCCACCACGAGGGCGCGCCCAGCCAGCACGAAATCGACCTGCAATACACCGACGCATTGACCATGGCCGACAACGTGATGACGGCGCGGTTGGTCATCAAGGAACTGGCGCAACAGCAGGGCGTATATGCGTCCTTCATGCCCAAACCCTTTACCACCTCCAACGGAAGTGGCATGCACACTCACCAGTCACTGTTCCGGGGAAACAGCAACGCTTTTTACGACCCGGACGACGATCTGCACCTGTCGGTTATTGGGAAACGGTTTATTGCCGGACTTCTGCGCCACGCGCCGGAGATCACCTTGGTGACCAACCAATGGGTCAATTCATACAAACGGTTGGTCCCGGGATACGAGGCCCCAGTGCATGTATCCTGGACGGTGTCCAACCGGCTGGATTTGATTCGGGTGCCCTCCTACAAGACGGGCTATGACACCTCTCTCCGCGTTGAGTACCGTGCCCCCGACCCGGCGTGCAACCCGTACCTCGCATTCAGCGTGCTTCTCGCTGCCGGTTTAAAGGGGATCGAAGATGAGTATCCCCTGCCGTCTCCAATTACCGGGGACGTGATGAGCATGTCTGCCGACGAGCGCGCCGCGCGCGGGATAAGCCGTCTGCCTACCAGCATGGGCGAAGCGATAGGGTTGGCCGAAGACAGCGAGTTGCTGCGTAAAACCCTGGGAGATTTCGTGTACGAGACCCTGATCCGAAACAAGAAGCAAGAATGGGAGCAGTATCGGTCCACTGTCACCGACTACGAAATTGCGCGTTATCTGCCATTGTTGTAGGCTACGCGCCGGCCCAGGCCGCTAGATAAAGGCAAGCGAGGAAACGATGCAGTTCTCCGGGAAATTGGTGATCATCGCCGCCCTGGCGGTGACGGTATTGTTGGTCAGCAACATTATCGCCATCAAACCGGTATCGCTGTTTCAATTGCCGTTCAACTTCATCGGCAGCGACCTGTTCGTCGTTTCGGCGGCCATCGTCTGCTTCCCCATCGGCTACATCATCAGTGACATTCTCACCGAGGTCTATGGTTTCAGGGTTGCGCGCGGGGTGATCTGGCTAGGCTTCGTCTGTAACCTCCTGATGGTTTTCCTGTTCTGGGTCGGAAGCAGGATTCCAGGCGCAGTCTTCTGGGAAAACCAGGTGGAATACGTCACCATTTTAGGGGCCACCGGCTGGATCCTGCTGGGTTCCTTTGTCGCCTACATCGTGGGTGAGTTCACCAACGCCGTGGTGATGGTGCTGCTGAAGAACCGCACGCGCGGTCGTTTTCTGTGGCTGCGCACCATCTCCTCTACGGTGGTGGGCCAAGGAATCGACTCCATATTGTTTTTCACAATCGCCTTCGGCGTCTCCGGCTTGTGGATCGGTGATGACGGCTCGTGGGCGCCGGTGTTCAATGCGGCGGTGTGCGGATGGATTGCCAAGTCAGTGTACGAAATCGTCGCCACGCCGCTCACCTACCTCGTGGTTGGTTGGCTGAAACGTACCGAGCGTATGGATGCCTATGACGCGCCGCGCTCGCTGAACCCATTCGGCATTTTCGGCGGCGCCGACACCAATGCTGCCACGATCCGAGCCTGAATGCCAAAAGGTTGCCGTTCATGACAGACCCGGAACCAGGCCAGCAGCAGCCGCACCGCCATTCCGAAGATGAACGGCCAAATTTGCCGGCCACCATCGCCAACCTGCGGGCCACGGGCCATCCCTGGCGCCAGGTGTTACGGCAGGTGGCATCGAACTTCTGGCTTAAAGTGGCCTCCCGGCGGAGCTGCTGCGGTAATTTCGGCCAACCGGGGTGTTGACGGCGGTAAGGAACGCCGGCGTGACCGGTGGAAGGCTCACCTCAACTGGGCCTGTGGGCAGTCCGCGGTGATGTGTTAGGATTGGAGTAATCCTATTATCCGACCTATCGGCAGGAGCATGCCCGATGCACGCTGAACAACGCAGGGTCGCTAACGATGGCCTCCATTACCTGGCCATTTTTCCCGACGATTACGACGCTGACGCCGACTATCCCCTGGTGGTGATGCTGCATGGTTTCGGCGCCAATATGCAGGACCTGGCAGGCCTCGCGCCGTCCATAAACCGGAAGGGTTACGTGTACGTATGTCCCAATGCGCCGATACCCTTTGAGCTTGCGCCCGGAATGATCGGCTATGGCTGGCATCCGCCGCGCGGACAAGCCACGGAAGAACACTTTGCCCAAGCGGAGTCCCTGCTTGAGGATTTCTTCACCGAGGCGCTGAGAGAGTTTCGGGCTGACGGTGGCCGGGCCATTCTCCTGGGTTTCTCCCAGGGTGGAGGCATGACCTATCGCATGGGATTGGGCCGCCCGGACCAGTTTGCAGCGCTGGTCGCGCTGAGCGCGTCGCTGCCCGATCCGGAGGTGCTCCGTCCGCGGCTGCCGGACCACAGGGATCAGCCGGTGTTCGTCGCTCACGGGCTGTATGATCAGATGGTCTCGATGGATAGCGCCCGGCGCACCCGGGAATTTCTTGACGCCGAAAACTACAACCTATCGTACAACGAGTACAGCATGGGACACGAAATCCCGGTTGAAGTGCTGCGCGACATGGTTCCCTGGATGGAGGCGCTGCTGCCTCCGCTTGTTGAAGAAACCGACCGGATCTTCTGAAGGTGAGAAGGAGACTTACATGGATAAACGGGATGAACAGGATAAACGGGATGGAGTTTTACCCCATGCCAAGATTAGTGAAACGATCATCGGGTGCGCGTTTGACGTGAGCAATGAGCTTGGCGTCGGATTCTTGGAATCAGTGTATGAGAACGCTTTGTCGATTGCCCTTCGGGAACGCGGAATGCAGGTAAGGTCACAGGTGCCGATTGATGTGTACTTTCATGGCAAGTTGGTTGGTAAATTTTTTGCCGACTTGCTGGTTGAGGAAAAAGTGATTGTTGAACTCAAAGCAGTGTCCAATCTCGGACCGCAGCACGAAGCGCAGGTGATAAATTACCTGAGTGCCACCGACATCTCAGTGGGACTGCTGATCAATTTTGGCAACCCAAAAGTGCAATACCGACGCTTAACCAGACGCAAAAATTTCCCCGTGCCCTAAGGCGTTTTTTAGTGCCACCAATCTATCCTGTTTATCCCTTTCATCCCGTTCATCCATGTAAAATTTAATTGGAGGTTTTGGAACTATGAAAGCCACCAAGCAGTTGCGCAAAATGCTTGCGTCAGATCAGATGGTCGTCGCTCCCTTTGTCTTGAACGCCCTGCATGCCCGCATCGCTGAGGACGTGGGACACGAGGCCGTTTATATGACCGGCGCCGGCACCGCCGCCGAGCGCGGCTTTCCCGACGTCGGACTGCTCACCATGACTGAGATGGTCGCCAACGCCAAATACATCGCCGACGCGGTGGACATCCCGGTAATCTGCGACGCGGATACCGGTTATGGCAACCCACTCAACGTGCGCCGGACCGTGCGCGAATATGAGGCGGCTGGCGTCGCGGCCATTCACCTGGAGGACCAGGTATTTCCCAAGAAATGCGGCTTCTTCGCCGGGAAGCAGGTAGTTCCCGTGGAAGAGCACGTGCAGAAAATCCATGCAGCCCTGGACGCTCGGACCGATCCCGATTTCGTGATCATCGCCCGGTGTGACGCCTACGCCGTCACCGGCTGGGAAGATACCGTGCAGCGTTGCCGGGCTTACGTTGATGCCGGCGCTGACCTGGTGTTCGTCGATGGGATCAAGTCCCAGGACGACATCCAACGCTATGCGAAAGACCTGGCGGATGTGCCGCGGATGTACAACGGCGACCTGGCAACGACCCAGACGATGAACGATCTGGGATACAAGATCATGATCTGCGGCAGCACCATTTGGCTGATTTACAAGCAGGTCCGCGCCGCATATGAAGAGCTCATGAGCGACGGAAAGGTCAACCCCGACCGCTACGGCACCCGTTGGGATGTGGCTTCGGTGTTGGGGCTGGATGCGATCTACGAGCTGGAGAAGAAGTACGGCGTGCAGGATGTGGGCACCGATGTGGCTGCGCTGGCCGCCGCCCAGGCCGCCCAGCAGGCGGCCGACGCGGTTGTGCTCACGCCGGCAGACGACTGACGTTGCCGGTTCGGGTTCTATCCACGTGTGGAGGTCAGGCAATGAGCCACCGCTACCGGATGCTGTACGACGGCGCCTGTCCAATGTGCAGCCGCGAAGTGATGAACCTGTACCGCCGCCGGCCCGACGCCATTGAGCCAGTGGACATATCCGATCCCGATTTCGATGCCGCCGCCCTGGGCTTTACCCACGAGCAGGTGCAGTCCGCCCTGTACGGCATCCGACCCGACGGCAGCATCACCGTTGGCATGGACAGCCTGCGCGAGGGCTATCGGCTGGCCGGCATAGGCTGGCTGATTGGCTGGACTTCCTGGTGGCCAGCCCGGCCGGCCTTTGACGCTTTCTACCGCAACTTCGCCCGCAATCGGATGCGCATCAGCAATTGGCTGGGCCGTTGCGACGGCCACTGCCGGGTGTGATTGCGAAAATAGATGTGGCCCCTATTTGCCCTGGGCAGCGCTCTGGCCTTCTGCTTTGTCAGCGTCTGCGACAAGCGTCTGCTGTCTTTCCATCTGAACGGGGTCCCGCCGCTATGCCTGTGGTGCGGCGCGACGGGCATTCTTTACGGTTGCTCACTGCTGGCAGTGGTAGGCATACCCGGAGGGACAGCATGGCAGGTTGCCGTGGCCCCGGTGGGCGCCGGGCTGCTGATGGGCAGTTCGATAGTGTTGCTGTTCCGTGGTCTGCGATTGATGGAGGCGTCACGGGCCGTGGCGATCTCGCAGACCAATCCCATTTACGTCGCGCTGCTGGCGCTGCTGTTCTTGGACGAACGCATAACGTTGCCGCAGTGGGGCGGCATCGGCCTGGTCGTGGCCGGGGCCGTGCTGATTTCCATGCGCCTGTTCCAGGAGCAACCCTACGGACGCATTGGCGCCGGGGTAGGCGTGCCCAGCCCGGCGGCGCTTGGTTTGCGCGACCGGGCGACGGGATACGGCCCGGCGCTGCTGTTCATAAGCGCAATGTGCGCCGCCGGCAGCTTTGTCGCGGCCAAAGCGGCGCTCAATGCCGGCCTGCCCGTATTGACCGTATTCGCAATTCAGCAAGCCACCGTCGGGGTGGTTTTTGCTGCGGTCGGGAGCACCGGCGGCCCTCGTTTGCTGGCTGCGGTGCGTCAACCAAGAGTACTGGCACTGCTCGTTTTCGGTGAATCGCTGATGCCGGCGGTATCCATTTTGTTGGGCGTTTATGCGTACAGTCTCGGTCCGGCTTCCCTGGTGGCCGCAGTATTGGCGACGCGTCCGTTGTTCGTCTTCATCGCATCCACCCTTCTGTCCCGGATGCGGTGGCAACTGCTGGACGAATCGCTCACTCCGCGAGCGCTGACGGCAAAAGGAGTGTCAATCGCGATGATCGTCGGTGGGGTCGGGGTGCTGAGCATGGCTTGAATAGGGCGCGCTCGAGGAGTGTGAACGCTCGCCTTGATTACGTATATGATGCGCCGACACTGCCGAATTAGAAGAGAATTCGTCGCAAAAGAAACGAATAATGTTTATTCAAGCCTGTTTGATAGTTGACAACCGACGCAATAACGAATATCATCGTCTCCCGAATATTTCCGCTGCCGTGCGACAGCCTACGCCGGCAGAGCTCGCGTGGAGTCAACCGATCAATGGACGAACTTGACCTGAAGATAATCGGCATTTTGCAGTCGGACGGACGCGCATCCAACGCAAAAATCGCCCGTGCCGTGGGAGTCAGCGAGGGCACCGTCCGCCGCCGCCTGCGCCGGCTCATCAAAGATGACATCGTCCATGTGGTGGCTGTTCCAAACCTGGAGAAGATGGGTTACGGGACCACTGCGCTCATTGGACTGGAGACCGGCCCCGGCAAGTCCGATGCCGTCGCCGAGTCCATCGCCGACCTGGAAGAAGCCCACTATGTGGTGGTGGCTACCGGTCCCTACGACGTCTTCGTTTGGACTGCTTTGGAATCCGCCGAAAGCCTGGGAGATTTTCTGCGCACCCGCATCGGCGTTATCGACGGGGTACAAAAGACCCAGACCTTTGTGACGCTGTCCACCAAGAAGCGATTTGTCAAGGTGTAACCGTGGGCTTTCCCCGGCGACTGGCGTCGTTCCACCCGCCGCGCGGTTGCATTGATTATCCGCCGTGCTATAATTTTGACATCCTGAGACGGTGGCGCTGGAGCTCAATTGCGCCGCCTCTCGCCGACACCACATCAGTCGAGGGAAAGCCGCTATGACCTACATCATTACCGAGCCATGCGTGGGCGTGAAAGACGCTGCGTGCGTGGACGTCTGTCCGGTGGACTGCATCTATACCACGGACGACGACGATATGTACTTCATCAGTCCCGATGAGTGCATCGATTGCGCCGCCTGTGAACCCGTGTGTCCCGTAACGGCCATCTTTGCGGAAGAAGCCGTGCCGGCGATGTACGAGGAATACATCAAGATCAACTACGACTACTTCGAGAAGTAGTCACAGCGCCGCCCGGCGCCCAACGAACCCGTGCGCCCGGCCCCTGTAGCCGGGCGCAAATTTAACCGGCAAGGATCCGTCCAATGACTATCACAAACGGCCGGCAACAAGCCCGTCCCGACCTGCATATCGTCGTCTGCACGGACGAATACGGCTGCGGCCGTTGGTACCACCGGGGGCGGGCGGCGGACGACGTGCTCAAGGAACTCCAGGCAGCGGCGAATCACCCAGGTGATTCGCGAGCCCAAGTTACAACCGCCGGGTGCATTTTGGGTTGCACGTTTGGCCCCAGGTTCGACGTGGTACGGCGATGGTCCGGCGAGAAGGTCCTTTACGGGTCCATTTCGGGGACTGCCACCATCACTCGACGCGGACGAGTCAACTTTGCGCCTATTCCCGACGATTTAGCGCAAATGGTGGCGGATCATTTGCCGGAGACCGCAAGACCAACGGAAACCATTAACGCTGGAGGCCGGTCAACCAACCTGAACCTGTTACGCCAGATACTGCTTGATTGCAGTCGAGGCATCGACGGTGGCGGAATGGGCCTTGGTGAGGCGGTGGCAATGGTGCACAATGCGACGGTCAGCATGTCCATCCCAATGACGCTATCAAATTTGGAACTGGTGAACGGGAATGGCCAGGCGGACGAACGAGGCGACATTGCAGTGTTGGTCACCGATGGGGACGGGCGCGTGGCGATGCAACTCAGCCGTATCCGTCAGCTGGAGTTTCTGCACCGCACCCTGGGTAACGGAATGCCCAGCTATGCCATCTGGCTCCGCGATGGCGATTTGGAAACCGTGTATCGCATCTACCTGCGGCGTTCAGAGAACCCGGACCGCAATCCTTTGCGCCACGCCCTGTTCATGGCATTGGTGGAAAAATACGGGTCCGTGGTCAACCTTGAGGAGGAGTGAAAACGATGAGCAACGTTGATTCCACGCCGGAATTCGTACGCGAAGCGTACCGAAAGATGGATGCAAAACTGTCGGAGGTCAGAGCCAGGCTGAACCGGCCTTTGACCTTATCCGAGAAGTTGCTGCTGTCGCATCTTGACAATGTTGGCGAGGCGGACCTACGGCCCGGCGACAGCTACATAAACCTGCGGCCCGACCGGGTGGCCCACCAGGACGTAACCGGCCAGATGGCGATTCTTCAGTTCATGCAATCGGGACGCGAAAGGGTCGCCGTGCCCACGACGGTCCACTGTGACCATCTCATTCAGGCCCGGGTCGGCGCGTCGTCAGACTTGCAGGACGCTCTGAACGAGAGCAACGAAGTCTATCAGTTCCTGGAGTCGGCCAGCCGTCGCTTTGGCATGGGCTTCTGGAAGCCGGGATCCGGCATCATCCACCAGGTGGTGCTGGAAAAGTACGCCTTCCCCGGCGCGTTGATTATCGGCACCGACTCCCACACGGTGAACGGCGGCGGATTGGGATCTCTCGCCATCGGCGTGGGCGGTGCGGACGCTGCCGACGTGATGGCCGGCCTCCCCTGGGAAGTGCGTTACCCGCGCATCATTGGCGTGAAGCTCACGGGGACCATGAACGGCTGGACGGCGCCCAAGGACGTCATCATCAAGCTGGCCTACGAGCTGACCGTGTCCGGTGGCACCAACGCCATCATCGAATACTTCGGACCCGGCGCCGCCTCCATCTCCGCCACCGGCAAAGGCACCATCTGCAACATGGGAGCCGAGTTGGGCGCGACGGGGGACGTGTTCCCTTACGACGAGCGAATGGCCACCTACCTGCGCGCCACCGGCCGGGGAGAATTGGTGGACATTGCGGAAGAATACGTCCATCTGCTCCAGTCCGACCCCGAAGTCGAGGAGCAGCCGGAACAGTTCTACGACCAGATCGTTGAAATAGACCTGTCCACGCTCGAACCCCACGTCACCGGACCACATTCCCCCGACCGGGCGCGGCCCATTTCACAATTGGCCGCGGAAATGGAAAGCGAAGGCTTCCCGGAAACCGTGTCGGTGGCCCTGGTGGGAAGTTGCACCAACTCCTCCTACGAGGACATGGAACGCTGCGCCGATGTGGCCCGGCAGGCCGCGGCCCGCGGAGTTTCCGCCGCGTCGGGATTGCTGGTGACCCCTGGTTCAGAGCAGGTTCGCGCCACCATCGAGCGGGACGGGCAGCAGGCCGCGCTGGAGTCCATCGGCGCCACCGTGCTGGCCAACGCCTGCGGCCCGTGCATCGGCCAGTGGAACCGACCCGAAGCGCGGGGCACCGACAACAGCATCGTCACGTCCTACAACCGCAACTTCCCCAGCCGGAACGACGGCAACGCCGGCACCATGAACTTCATTGCCAGCCCTGAAATCGCCATCGCCATGGGCCTAGGCGGACGCCTGAGCTTCAACCCGCTTACGGATCCGCTGGTTGACGCTGACGGCAACGAATTCATGCTACAGCCCCCGACAGAAGCGCCCGAGGTGCCGCCCACCGGGTTCGACCCCGGCGCCGATATGTACATCGACCCACCGGAAGACGGAAGCGATGTTGAAGTTCGCGTTGACCCCAACAGCAATCGTCTTCAGGTTTTGGAACCTTGGGAGCCGTGGGATGGCAACGACTTCGAAGATATACCCGTCCTGGTGAAAACAGAGGGCAAAACGACCACAGACTCCATTTCGCCGGCCGGGCCCTGGCTGCGTTTCCGGGGGCACTTGAACAACCTCAGCGACAATATGTTCCTCGGCGCCAACAATGCCTATACCGACGAAACCGGCACGGGCAAGAACCAGCTTTCCGGTGAGGAGATCATGCCGATACCGGAGATTGCCCGCGCCTACAGCGCCCAGGGCATCCGCTGGGTCGCCATCGGCGACGAGAACTATGGCGAGGGTTCCAGCCGAGAGCACGCCGCCCTGTCGCCCCGAATGCTGGGAGCGGCGGCCATTATCACCCGCAGTTTCGCCCGGATCCACGAGTCCAACTTGAAGAAGCAGGGCCTCCTGGCCCTCACTTTCGAGGACCCGGCAGACTGGGAGCGTGTGCTGGACGACGACCGCATGAGCCTGGTGGGATTGAACGAGCTCGCACCAGATCGCCCGGTGCAGGCCGTCCTGAAGCACGCTGACGGCAGCGAGGAGACCCTCAATCTTCGCCACACGCTGAACGAGACCCAGATCGCCTGGTTCAGGGCCGGCAGCGCAATGAACCACATGAAGAACCTGGAAGGAGCGGGCGGATAGCCCTCGCGCGCCAGCGCGACACGGTTATTGTAGGGGCGAATGGTTATTCGCCCCTACGCATTGTGGGCTTTCGCAGTGGTCAGCGTTAGGGCCGGCGCTAGCCGTGAATTCTGGTCAGCGCGTCCATTTGAGCGGCCAGGACGGGGATGAGACGTTCCAACTGTGGGCGGCTTACCTCTCCCATGAGGCAGATTTGGAGCCAGTTGCGCTCGCGCAGGTAACCGCTGGCGTAAGACGTGTAGAAACCGTGGGCTTCTAGGGCGCGCCCCATTTCCTCCGAGTCGATCTCGTCACTGGGAAACGCTATGGTGGTTACGGCTCCGATGCTTTCCGACTCCGCGGCCACCAGTGTCAGCCCCAGAGCGCGCAGCTGCCGGCGCACCCAGCGGCCATCTTCGTCAATCTGGTTTAACAGAGCCTGACTCTGCCGCTCCAGTCCGGCGTTCAAAGCGGACAACAGGTTGGACGACAGCGTGAAAGGCACCGCCCCGCTGGCCTCGCCGGCGCAGTAGAGGCCCAGGTCCAGATAGCGGGGCAAGGTGGAGTCAGGCGCGGGCCGTTCCTGGCAGAATACCAGGCCCAGGCCGGGATAGGCTGCCAAACCTTTGCCGCTGGCTCCGCTGGCCAACCACACGCCTCGCAGGTCAACGGGCGTTGCCGCGATGCTGCTGATGCAGTCCAGGGACAGGCGGGCGTCGTGATTCCGGCACAGTGATTTGAGGCGGGGCAGGTCGGTCAACGCCCCTGTGGAAGTTTCGCAATGGACCGTCCACAGCCAGCCGCCCGCCCGTTCCGCTAAAGTCCGCTCAATCCGGTCATACTGGAGTGGCGCCCCCCATTCATGGCGCACGGCAGTGTAGCGGAGGCCCATGCGATTGGCATGGTCAATAAGCCGCTCGCCGAACTCTCCTGCCGTTACGATCACGCCGGGCCGGTCCAGCCGCGACAGCTGGGCCGCCACCACGTCGTTGGCCAGGGTGCCGGAGCCGACTGCGACGGTGCAGTAGCTGGCTCCTGTGAGAGCACGCAGGCGCTGACGGACGCTTTGCATCAGCCGGCCGAACTCCGGCGAGCGGTGGGAAAGGGGCGGCCGCTGGAACGCTTGCACTACGGCGGCGGGCATGGCGACGGGACCGGGGGTCAGGATCACCGGCTCACTGTGAGGAGCGGCGACTCCGTCATGAAACAGGCCGGCAAACTCAGCGCCCACGTTGCCGACCGGACGGTACATGGGTTGATAAGGAGCATCGTCATCGCCCACCACGGGGCCGAAGGGGATGAACCCAATGTGCCGATACAGGGGCTGCTGAGATACCCGACCGGACATCACGACGTAATCATAACCGCCATCCTGGCAGTAACGGGCCATCATGGTGAGCAGGCCGGTCAGCACTCGTGTCCGGCGCATATCGGGGCGAACCGTCAGCAGGCGCACCTCGCAAACCCGCGCACCCTCCGCCTGGGGCAGATACGATTCCAACCGGCCGAGTTTTTCATCGAGGGAGAAAGGTCGCCGGTCGCGGACGCATATCATGCCCACCAGTTCCTGCTCCCGGCGACATATGAAGTAGGTGTTCTCGGCGTGGAAACGATCAACCAATACTCGGTCATCGTTGGACGGGTGCTGAGGCACCTCCTCGACAAAGGAAGCGTAATTCAACTGGAAAATTTCTTCAAACTCCCAGGGCTCATCGGCCTGCTTGAACACCAGAGTCGGGTCGCCGGCTCCGTTACTTGCGGGCGACAGGCCGTCGCAAGCCGACGGTGCGGCGGCATAGGCGGCGGTGTTTTGTCCTGTCATTTCCATGAGCGGCGGATGATTATCCGGTTACGGCGGCAACAGTATTATACTAGGCCAAGTGGACTAGGGGCCGCCAGATTACAAAGGTGGTTTTACCATAAATTGGCGCGATGCACACCTTAGTAGATGTGCGATATAATGCGCCTAACGCCAATCTCAACCAACCGATAAGGAGGCAACCTATGGCTTACACCCCGAAGCAGTTGGGCCATCTGGTCATCAAGGTCCGCGACCTGGATCGCAGCGTCGATTTTTACACCAACGTCTTGGGACTCACCGTGATGACGGGCCGTCCTGGCGGAATGACTTTCCTCTCGGCCGATACCACGATGTCCCACGAACTGGCCTTGATCCCCCTGGGCATGGACGCCCCCGGCCCTGAAGACCGACGGGTGGGCATGGCGCACATGGCCTGGCAGATGAACTCTTTCCGCGATCTGAAGGAGTTGTACCAGCGGTGCAAGGATCATGGTGTCCGCATCAAGCGCTTGGGCGACCACGGCATTTCAATGGGCGTCTATATCTATGATCCCGACGACAATGAGATCGAAGTGTACTACGAGTCGCCGGAATCGGAATGGGGAAACAAGGACGGCTTCCTGTTTGAAGGGAACTTCCCGTGGCAGCTTGATCCCATCGAAGAGCCGGCGGCGGTTGGCGACGACGACTAACTGACTGAACAGGAATCCACCAGGCGATGTAGGGGCGAATGATTATTCGCCCCTACGGGGTATGGAAAGATGGCATGACTACGCCCGTGCCACCGCCGGACGAACCGGACATTTACCAGTCCCTGGCCGCCGCGCTGATGGAGGCCAGCCGAGGTATCCGGCTGGCCAACGAAAGAGGCTTCCTCGCACTGCAGCACATTGACCGGGCCATTGAGTTGACGGCTAACATCCCCGATTCATTGCGCCGGGCCCGGGAACTTTCTGAACAAGCTTGGGCCTTACGGGAGCAGGCGCGTCCCCTTGCCCGTCAAGAGGATGCTGAAAGCATCGCTCAGGCCGATGGTCTCCGTCAGAAGGCCAGCGCTATCATGCTACGGGTGGAAAGTTTGCATGAGCAGGTTTCGGCTGCCGTTCAATCATCCCGTGAACCAATGCGGCAGGGAATTGAGGGCTTGATGGCTGCGTCCGAAATCCACCGCGTGGCTTTGGAACGGGCGGCTACTTTGATGACGGCTACCCGGCAGCCACCGACCAACGGCGATAACCCCGATACCACCACCGCATAGTTTGATCTGCCGCTGGATCCGGCCCCGTGCTTGACGTGGGCTGGCTGTCCTTGCGCCGGAATGACGGTCTTGAGCAACGGTTTCGATTACGACTACATCATCGTCGGCAGCGGCATTGCCGGGTTAAATGCTGCCCTGCTGGCAGCCGAGCGCGGCAGGGTGCTGGTAGTCACCAAAGGGCGCGTGGACGACTGCAACAGTCGCCACGCTCAGGGTGGCATTGCCGCCGCCGTCGGGCCCGGCGATTCAGCCACACTGCATGAAAGGGATACCCTGGAGGCCGGCGCCGGTCTATGCGATCCGGAGGCGGTCGCAGTGCTGACCGGGCAAGGCCCGGAAAGCATCGCCGACTTGATCCGGTGGGGAGTACCGTTCGACACAATTCACGGGCAGATAGCCCTCGGCCGAGAAGGGGCGCACAGCGTCCCTCGGATTCTCCACGCCGGCGGTGACGCCACGGGCCGGCATATCGAGGATACGCTGGCAGACCGGGTACGTTCTGATCATCGGATCACGGTGGCGGACTACACCCACGTAACGCGCCTCTGCGTTGAAGAAGGCGTCGTTACGGGCGTAGAGGCGTTGACCGACGGCCAAGATCCAGGGCAGAACCGCGTGCTGACGTTTCGCAGCCCGGTAGTGGTGGTCTGCTCCGGCGGAGCGGGACAGTTGTACCGGTACACGACCAACCCCAGAGTGGCTACGGGCGATGGAGTCGCGCTGGCGTACCTGGCCGGGGCGGATGTTATGGATATGGAGTTCTACCAGTTCCATCCGACCGCGCTTTGGCTGGATGACGCGCCCACCTTCCTGTTGTCCGAAGCGATGCGCGGCGAGGGCGCGGTTCTGCGTAACGCGACCGGCCATCCATTCATGGCTGATTACCACCCCATGGCCGACCTGGCTCACCGAGACGTGGTCTCCCGCGCCATCGCCGCGGAGATGGAAAAAGCCGATGGGCAGCCGGCCGTTCTGGATATATCGCACCTGCCAGGGTCGATTGTTGCCAACCGTTTTCCTACCATCTATGCCGAATTGCGCCGCTACGGGTTGGATATTACCCGAGAACCGATTCCGGTGGCGCCGGCGGCCCATTACATGATGGGCGGGGTGAAGATTGACACTTGGGGGCGCACCAACATCAAAGGACTTTTCGCCTGCGGAGAAGTGGCGTGCGCGGGAGTGCATGGCGCCAACCGGTTAGCCAGCAATTCCCTGCTGGATACCCTGGTGTTTTCACGACGCATGGTGAGAGCGACAGTCGGAAACGCGCCGGCATACGATCAATTGTGCCGGGAGCAAAGCGAAACTATACTGCGGGTGGGCTTGACTGACCGGGCAATGGTGTGCGCCACGGTGCCGGAACGAGGGCGGATTAACCTGCAAGAATTGATGTGGCGCAACGTGGGGATGGAGCGAAACGGGACCCGTCTGCTGCTCTCGGCCCGCATACTGAATTTATGGCAGCGGACGATGCCACCACCCGAAACTCCCGGAGATTACGAATTGCGCAATATGCTGGTCGTGGCGCGCTTGATAACCGAGGCCGCCCTGCTGCGCCGAGAAAGCCGGGGAGCGCACTTCCGTTCAGATTTTGCAGAACCGTCTCCGGAGGGGGAACGACACATAGTCCTGGGGACGGTTCGCTGAGAGCCGCTGCCGCGCTATTCCTCAGGGCGATAGATCTCCGTATCAGGATGATACTGATACCAACCGAACCAAAAACTGGTCCGGCTGGGGATGCGGGAAAGGCGTTGCGACGGGTCAGCTTCGCTAACCAGGGCCTCTTCGGTAACCTGCCACGTGGTTCCGCCGGCGTCCACGAGGGTGTCGGGCGGCGCGTCGTGTCCCCCGGCGTCAGGGAGGGCGAAGGGAATGCCCCGGCTTTCGTAGATGCGGCCGGCCCTGGACGTCGGTGAGGCCACGATGACCACGTCCCGGCCGCCCACATCGTCGTTGACCAGCCGGGCTTCCCGCAGGTCGCGCACGCCGTAGGCTTTGGCGTCGCCGCCGACGGACAGTCCCACGACAACATCTTTCGGCTCAAATGTCGGATCACGCTTCCAGACCGGGAACATCACCTCATCGGACGTGAAGTAGCGGTAATAGATCGCCCGAGGGTCGTTCTCCGGCACGTAGAATTCAGCGGGATAGACGCCGGTTTCGCGGGACAGCACGGTAGTGTCGGGATGCTCGGTCAACCACTCCTCCCAAGTTGTCACCACCGAAGGGAAGAAGGGTTGGCGAATTCCCGAGTCGGCGAGGGGGCCTATGATCGGCTCGCCGATGAACTGGTTCCAGAGGGAGCGGGTCGCCCGGTCGTACATCACCTTGTTGCTGCGGTAGAGCATACCGGAGGTGCCGAAGGTGGTGGGTTCTCCGTTGACGATGCCGGAATACACGATCCCGGTGCCGCAGAGGGTTCAATAGACCAGCGAAATCGGTTCGCCGCCCAGCACATCGTTGGCGAGTTCGTGGGCGTTCATGACGCGCAGGGGGTAGGCGCGATGCTCTCCGTTGATCGACACGCCGAACACCCGGTCATCCGGCCAGAGCCAGGTAGCCTGCTCCGCCAGGATGTAGGGCGGCTGCTCCAGGGGCGGGATGCCGTCCAATGCCACGCCACCCCAGACGACTTCGGTGAGGTCAACGCGGGAACGGGTGATGCCCGGTTCTAGTATGGCCCCGATGGCCGGGTCGATGACCGCCAAGGAGTCCACTTTCCAACGAGGATAGTCGGACGGCGGGGCGTATTCCTCCATCCGGGGGCCGATCCACTCCCGCCAGCGGCGGCGGTCGAAGTCAAAGGTTTGGCCGGTGAGAGCAGTAAGGGTTTCCACGCCGCCGCGTGCGGCGTCCAGGCCGAAGAACTTCAGAGCCTCCAGGATGACCACCACCTGGGATTTGTCATCGTACTTTTCGGCGTCGGCCAGGGCGCTCAGTGTGGTTTCCCGGGGATGACCCAGACCGTGCCAGATGCGGTACATCGTGCGGTTTGGGTCGTAAGGCGCCGGGGTTCCCACAACCGACGACTGTTCGGCAACGGCGGTGGTTTCCATCGCGACAGACGCAGTAGCCGGCGGTGGTTCCGTCAGCATCGGGGCATCGTCGGCCGGCGGGGGGACGCCGGTGCAGGCCAGGGCGAGCAGGGTCACCAGCGGCAGGATAATCAGAACAACTTTCTGCAACGGAACACCTGTGATACGCGCTGTCGCGAGTTATGTCATTAGGTAGTACGCTGCAACGTCGCAAAAAGTTTCGTAGTCCGGTGTGCGTAGGGGCAGGTTTGAAACCTGCCCCTACCGTTTGCTTGCAACTTGGCGGCGGCGTCAGTCAGCGGCCGCCGCGGCGTACCATTCCGGCCCTTCCTGGCCCGGTTCCGGCAGTACGAAGCCGCCTTCCATAGTCCAGGAAGCCGGGTTCTCGGTGATGCGCCCATCGATTATATCGGGCGACACGTTGGCGACGTCCGCGAAGGCATGGGTAAGGTCCGCGAGGAGCTGTTGCTTCACTTCCTCAGACCGGCCGGCCCGGTTGCCTCCGTCCAGATAGTATCCGTCGCCCAACTCGGGCTGCTCGCCTACGGGAGTTTCGATGAACGTGACGGACACGAAGTTACGGGGCGCACCCGTGGAGCCGCAATGGATGTCGGTGAAAGCAAGGGCGATTTCCTGACGCTGGTCGAAAGTCAGGGCGTCTTGGGGGATAATGCAGCGATAATGTGGCATGGTTTTCTCCTGATAGTTTGAGTTCTGGATTCCCGCTTTCGCGGGAATGACGGAAGGGGGCGGGAATGACGGTGGTTCAGTCAGTTTGGCCGGCGGTCACGGGCCGATACCACCAGTTCGTCGGTGGTGCAGCCGGTGTGGTCCATCCACATATCCTGGATCGCTTGCATCAACTCTACCCTGGTTTCCTGCTGTAAGCCGGGCGGAATCTCGCCCCTCACGGCGGACGTGGTTGAGATTTCTCCACCACGGAAGCCAAAGCCGTGGGGTATCTCGATCCAGTTGACCGACACGTCGTCGGGGTTGCCTCCCACGAAACACGTGCTGATACGCGCCAGTTCCGACGCCAAGGTGGGACGAAGGTCGGGAGGTATCATTCCCTCCTGAATGGTGCAATTGAAAGTGATCATCTTTCCTTCCAACGGCTGACAGTTTGACCGGACGCAGGTTAGCACGACAGGTGTGTTTCGGGCAAACGGAACTACCCGGTCCAGTGGTGAGGCAGGATCGTAGCCAGCTCAGGCATTCAATATCCGCACCACCTCATCGCCCACTTCCTGCGTGCTGGCGTTGCCGCCCAAGTCGCCGGTGAGCACACTGCGTTCGTTGAGTACCCGCAGGGCGGCGGTGTTGACGCGTTGGGCGGCGTCGGTTTCGCCCAGGTGTTCCAGCATCATGGCAACGGCGAAAATAGTGGCCAACGGGTTGGCTAGGTTTTTGCCGGTGATGTCGAAAGCGGCGCCGTGCACCGGCTCGAACATTGACGGGAAACGCCGCTCCGGGTTGATGTTAGCGCTGGGGGCCAAGCCCATGCTGCCCGTCACCACGGCGGCGATGTCGGAGAGGATATCGGCGAAGAGATTGGAGGCGACGATGACGTCGAAGTCCTCAGGCCAGCGCACCAGGTCCATGGCGGCCCGGTCCACCAGCAGGGATTCGGTCTGCACCTGGGGATAGTCGGCGGCGACTTCCTCGAACACCTCGTCCCAGAACACCATGCTGAAGGCCTGGGCGTTGGACTTGGTTACCGAAGTGACCTTGTTCTTGCCGCTGCGCCGGACGCAGTGCTCGAAGGCGGCGCGGATGATGCGTTCGGTACCCCGCCGGGTGAAGACGCCGCTCTGGATGACGGTTTCGTAGGGAGTGCCGGCGTAAAGCCGGCCGCCCACGGGCGCGTATTCGCCCTCGGTGTTTTCGCGGAAGATGACCATATCGACGTCGCCGGGATGCTTGCCGGCGATGGGGGACGCCACGCCGGGAAACAGCACGGCGGGGCGGACGCATATGGCCTGGTCGAAAGCGCGGCGCATGGGCAGCAGCAGACCCTGCAAGGTAACGTGGTCGGGGATGTCGGGGTCGCCTACGGCGCCAAAGAGCACAGTGTCGTAGTCGGAGAGGCGTTCCAAACCGTCTTCAGGCATCATCAAGCCGGTTTCGCGGTAATAGTCGCTGCCCCAGGGAAACTCGGTGGTGCGAAAGAAGAGGCCGTCGGTATCTGCGGCCACTGCGTCCAGCACTTTGCGTCCTTCGGAGATAACCTCCGGCCCGATGCCGTCGCCGGCAATGACGGCCAGGTTGAATTCGGCCATTTTTTCGCCCCTTTCTAATGGTGTTTGATACCGCTGGCAGTCTAGCCGGGCGATGGTTGAATGTCTATCTTGACAGCATCGCCGCTGTTTGGTTACATTCTGGCATCGTTGGAATAAACCGCCCCTACCCATATCCCCAGCGCGCCGCGCTCACCCATTAACTCCACGCTCGGCAGGCTACCAAAATGGGCACCATACCAACCGCTGCTGTAGAGGCTCGCCAGCCGAGTCAGCTTGCCGGCGACGCTGTCCAACCGGATGGGCCCTCGCTCCCTGACATGTTCGAGCGGTACCGCGTTCATCTGGAAGATGCTTTAGCTCAAGCGGTGCCACCATTGGACGGCCACGCCGTCAATACTATACTGCGTTACCACCTTGGTTGGTCGGACCGGCACGGAGTACCGTCGCCAACCCCCGCGTCCCAAGGCAAAGCGCTGCGGCCCACTCTGTGTATGTTCGCCTGCGACGCCTTCCAGGGAGAACCCAGCCACGCTGCGCCGGCAGCGGCGGCGCTGGAGCTGATTCACAACTTCTCGCTGGTACACGACGACATCCAGGACCAGGGCTTGGAGCGGCGACACCAACCTACGGTTTGGGCCGTTTGGGGGACCGAGAGGGCCCTGGTGGCCGGCGACGCGATGCAAGCGTTGGGAGACCTGACTACGCTGATGGCCGGCGAAAACGTTTCCGCCGACACCGCAGTGCGAGTCTCTAAACTGCTCACCCAGAGTTATCTCGAGATGATCGAGGGGCAGTGCCGAGATTTGCAATTCGAGCAGCGCGCCACCATCGGAGCAGAGGAATACCTGGACATGATTGCCCTGAAAACGGGCGCGCTCATCCGCAGCAGCCTGGTAATCGGCGCAACCATTGCTACCGATGATGCGGAGATACTGGCGGGCGTGGCCCGCTTTGGCACCGCCATCGGGCGTTTGTTCCAGATACGCGACGATTACCTGGGTATCTGGGGCGACGAAGCCATAACCGGCAAACCCACCGACAGCGACATCGTACAACGCAAAAAGAGTTACCCCATAGTGTACGCTTTTCAACAGGCTGGAGGAGCGGACCGAGACGAACTCTTGAGTCTTTACGCTCAGGAAACGTTGGATGAATCCGACGTTGACCGGGTGATGGAGATATTGGAAGACATCGGCGCAGCCCGGCAAACCGACGAATTGACCGAACGTACTGCACAAGAAGGCCGCGATGCCCTGGCCATGCTTGAGTTGCCGCCCTGGGCCACCGAGGATGCAACGAATCTCATTGACTTCATGGCCTATCGCCTCTTTTGAAACATCCCACGTGCCAACGCACGGAGAACGCCCGTATGGTGCAAACGATTAGAGATCCTTCCATCAACGTGAAACCCGCCAAACGTCCGATGGAGCTCGGCGTGCGGATGGGATGGTACATCTTGAAAAACCGGCTGCGAGGACGCAAACGGTTCCCCTTGGTGACCATGCTCGAGCCGCTGGAAATGTGCAATCTCGCCTGTATTGGATGCGGCCGAATTCGAGAGTATCGGGGCGTACTGGACCAGATGATGGCGGTGGACGAAGCGTTGGCTGCGGTGCGCGACGCCGGAGCGCCCATCGTGTCCATTGCCGGTGGCGAGCCAACGATCCACCCGCAAATAGACGAGATAATCAACACGCTGGTCGAGGAAAAATACTTCGTTTATTGTTGCACCAACGCGCTTCTGCTGCCCCGAATGCTGGACAAAATCCCGCCGTCCAAATACTTCTGCTGGGTGATCCATATGGACGGTATGGAAGAGAAGCACGACGAATCGGTGGCCCGGGCCGGCGTATTCAAGAGGGCGGTGGAAGGGATCCGCCTGGCCGTCGAGCGAGGTTACCGGGTTTGCACCAACACCACCGTCTTTCGCAACAGCGACGTGGAAGACCTTCGGGAAATGTTCCGCTACGTCAGCGACCTGGGCGTGGAAGGATCAATGATTTCTCCCGGTTACGACTTTGAGGACGCTCCGGACCAGGATCTTTTCCTGACCCGCCAGGAATCCCGCAACGTTTTCCGCAACCTGCTGGACCCGACGCGGATGGACGGGATGCGTTTTTACAACAACCCCCTTTACCTCAACTTCCTGCGCGGGGAACGCGAGTACCAATGCACCGCCTGGTCAAATCCAACCTACACGGTGATGGGGTGGCGAAAACCCTGTTACCCATTGGCCGACGAGCACACTGCGCAACTCGATGATCTGTATGAGCCGGAGTTGTGGGAAGAAAAATATGGAGTCGGCCGCGACCCCCGGTGCAGCAACTGCATGATGCATTGCGGCTTTGAGTCTGCCACTATTTTCAACGCTATCGGCAAACCCCGGGAGTGGGTGACATTTATCAAGTCCGGCGCGGCTCACAAAGGAGGGATCAGCGTAGGCTGAACCCCTCCGTGCCAACCATAGTCCGAAAAACCGGAAACTGCCAATCGACCACGAACACCAGCCACATATACTCCTGCCGAACGTCCCGCACCACGGATCTGGCATCCGGCCACAAGATGCTTGCCATAGTAGCGCCAATGACCACTGAACTCTCCGGCATTCGCCGGGAAGTTCGTGACGCCGAAATTCGCGGCGCTTCGTTACACGTCTCGGGGGTTGGCAAGAACCGGGTCACCGCCAGCTTGAACCGCATCGTGGCGGAGGCTCCGGCCGGGGTGATTATGGCCGGTTTCTGCGGAGCTTCCGACCCGTCTCTGAAAACCGGCGATATCCACGTGGCCAACTTGTTCCACGCTACCGACGAAGGCAGCTTCCCGTCGGGCGCGATTGCGGCCAACCAGGGTTTGACTTCAACCTTGACCGATGCGGCCCATGCCAGCGGATGCCGTGTCATAACCACCCCATCGGCGACGGTGCCCGCAGTCGCTGGCATCGTTATCAAGTCGGCCGTTTACGCCGCTTTGGGCGTGGCTTCAGTTAACATGGAAGACTACTGGGCGTCGTGTGCCGCGCGCTCGGTTGGCATTCCTTTCGCTTCCGTGCGCGTGGTCCTTGACACTGCCGATCAGGAGATTCCTCCCTGGGTCTCTCTTTACGCGAGAACCCCCCACCGCGCGGCATGGAACCTGGTCACGCATCCCGGTCGCGTCCCGACACTACTACATTTGTGGCGACAGGCGGAACTGGCCCGTCGTCAATTGACGCGATGCCTACTCACCGCTGTAGAGACCCTGGCGCCCCGTCAATCCTCGCGTATGGCGGCGCTCCGATGACCACGCTGGTAACAGGAGCCACCGGTTTCATCGGGGGCAATCTGGCGCGAAGGCTTGCTGCGCGCGGTGAGGACGTTCGCGCCTTGGTCCGCCCCACTGCCAACGATGTGGTTATTCGCGATGTAGCTGTCAAGCAGTCGCCAGGTGACCTACTTGACGTTGAATCCCTGCGACGCGCGGTGAAAGGCTGCGAAACCGTGTATCACTGCGCGGCCACTTACTCTTTCTGGGCCAAGCGTCCGGGCGATATCTACGACACCAATGTCGCCGGAACCCAGAACCTGCTGGACGCCGCCCGGAGCGCCGGGGTGCGCCGCGTTGTGTTCACCAGTTCAGTCTCGACCGTGGGGTTGCCGGAAGGGGTTGGGGTTGAGCCCGGCGAATTGGGGAACGAGGAAATTCCGCCAAACCCGACTCACCTGATCGGCCATTACAAGCAATCCAAATACGCCGCAGAACAAATCGCATTGGCCGCGAACGGCGACGGTCTGGAGGTGGTGGTGGTGAACCCATGCGCTCCGGTAGGCAAATGGGACGTCAAGCCGACACCGACCGGTCGCATCCCGCTGGACTTTGCCAGGGGTCGCATTCCCGGTTATCTGGACACCGGGATGAATCTGGTTGATGTCAGCGACGTAGCGGAAGGACACATTCTGGCTATGGAACGGGGGCGACCGGGAGAACGCTACATCCTCGGGTACCGGAATTTGACCTTGCGCCAAGTTTTCGGAATGCTGGCCGAAATCACCGGACGCCGGGCGCCCCGCATTCGTTTCCCATATTGGTTCGTCATGGGCGCGGCTTACTGCGACCAATGGGTGGAAAGCGGCATAATGCGCCGCCAGCCGGCAATCCCGGTGGAGGGTATTAAAATCGCCCGCCACCCCATGTACGTCAGCTGCCGCAAAGCGGTAACCGAACTGGGGATCCCGCAAAGCCCGGTGGAAAGCGCCTTGGAGAAAGCCGTCTGCTGGTTCGCCGACCACGGCTATCTGCGGTCTCGCCATTAATCATGGTTTTATTGTCATGGCCACACAGACGCTGACAAAATCATTTAGAGACGCCGCCGGGACAGCCACGCCGGCGCAATCCCTGGACGAAGCCATCGGTCGGCTACAGGATCATTTCCGCTGTATCCAGAACGACCTGGGTTATTGGTGGGGCGAACTGGAATCCAACAACACCATGGAAGCGGAGTACGTGATGTTGTCGCGTTTTCTGGGCCACCGCAACCCGGAGCGGGAACGGCACATCGTCAATTACATTCTGAGCAAGCAACTGGATGACGGTGGTTGGGCCGTCTATTACGGCGCCCCCGGAGACCTGTCCACGTCCGTGGAATGCTACTTCGCCTTGAAATTGTGTGGAGAAGACCCGGACGCCAAGCATATGCGCCGGGCACGCCAATTCATCCTGGCGCGCGGCGGAATCCCCCAGGCACGTATGTTCACCCGAATCTGGCTGGCGCTCTTTGGCCAGTGGGAATGGGGTGGGACTCCGCGATTGCCGACGGAAATGATCTTGCTACCTCACTGGGCTCCGTTCAGCATTTACCGGTTCGCCAGCTGGGCTCGCGGCTGTATCGTGCCCCTGTCTATCGTCCTGACGCGCCGGCCGGTTCGACCCATACCGCCGGAACACGCAATTGATGAGCTACTGCCTAACGGACGCTCCGGCACGGACTATTCCCTGCCCGCGCCGCCGGGTTTCAACCTGCCGCGGGTGGTTCATCTCGTCGAGAAGACCATCGGCTCAGTGTACAACCGCCTGCGTTTCAACCCTTTCCGCAAACGCGCGGAGCGCAAGGCGATTGAGTGGATCCTGGAACACCAGGAAGACGACGGAAGTTGGGGCGGAATTCAACCCCCGTGGGTGTACAGCCTGATCGCCCTCAGCGTGTGCGGGTTTGACAACGATCATCCCATCATGGCCCATGGTTTCAGCGGCCTGGACGGTTTCGGCATCCAGAAGGACGACCGTTGGACGGTGCAAGGCTGCATCTCGCCAGTCTGGGACACGTGCCTCATCGTACAGGGATTGGCGGAAAGTGGCATTCCGGCCGACGACCCCATGCTGGAATCGGCGACTCGCTGGTTGATTGACCAGCAGATCCTAGTAGGAGGGGATTGGCAGGTGCAAGCTCCCCAAGTGCAACCCGGCGGTTGGGCCTTCGAATTCCACAACAACTGCTATCCAGACATCGACGATAGCGCGGAAGTGGTTTTGGCCTTGCGGCTGGGGACGTTGCCGGAAAAGGAAGACCATTTGCGACAGCAGGCCATCGCGCGCGCCCTGGATTGGGTGGCCGGTATGCAGAACCGGGACGGCGGATGGGCCTCCTTCGACAAAAACAACAACCACGGCTACGTAACCGCCCTCACTTTCAGCGACTTCGGTGAGGTGCTGGACCCCTCCAGCGCCGACGTCACGGCTCATGTCCTGGAAATGTACGGCAAGCTGGGGTATCGGTGCGATGAGCATTTCGTGCAACGGGCTTACCGTTACCTGCGTTCGGAGCAAGAGGATGACGGCAGCTGGTTTGGCCGCTGGGGAGTGAACTACATATATGGCCTCGGGGCGGTGCTCCCGGGTTTGGAAGCCGTTGGCGAAGATATGAGCCAACCTTACGTGCGGCGCGCTGTGGAGTGGCTTTGCGCACACCAGAACGAAGATGGTGGTTGGGGAGAGTCCTGCGCTTCCTACGTAGATTCGGCTCAACATGGCGTAGGCGTTAGCACTGCCTCCCAAACTGCTTGGGCTATCATCGCACTGTTGGCGGCCGGTTGTGTGGACCACCCGGCCACGCACCGCGGCGTCCAGTTTTTACTGCGGACCCAAAAACCTGAAGGCGATTGGGACGAGCCGTATTTCACAGGTACCGGGTTTCCCGGCTATCTGAGAGGGGAGCGTGTCGAAAAAGTGCCGCAACCTGGAGAACGCGGTTTCCAAGGAACTGAGTTATCCGCCGGATTTATGATCAATTACCACCTTTACCGAAACACATGGCCCCTCATCGCGCTGGCTCGCTACCGTGATCGGCTGTTTCATTCCAACCCCACCCTACCGGCGTGCAGCTTATGAAAACCAAGAATTTTACGTTGAAGGTCAAGACCACGGCCGCGCCCGAGTTCATCGACATTACGGACTGGGTTAGAGGCTGTGTGGGAAAATCCCGGGTCAAGGACGGGTTCGTCGTCGTGTACTCACGGCACACCACCGCGGCGGTGAAGATCAACGAAAACGAACCGTTGTTGATTGAGGATATGGCACGTTTCCTGGAGGAAATGTGCCCCCGCCACGCCGATTACCGGCACAACGATTTTTCGGTGCGAACAGTGAATATGACCGAGGAAGAATCGCCCAATGGCCACGCTCACCTGCAACACCTGATGTTAGGTTGTAGCGAAACCATCCCTCTCATCGACGGGCAGATGCCATTCGGACAGTGGCAGAGCATCTTCTTCATCGAGTTGGACCACCCCCGCCCTCGTGAAGTTATGGTCCAAATCGTCGGTGAATAATCGGTATGGCCACTCGAACTGAAGAAAATTGCTCGCGCGTTACGCCGGCTGGCGAGTGGGATAGCGCGAGCCGGGTTTCGGCAGTCGATGCCTACCGATACTGCGAGCGGTTGGCCCGCAGCCACTACGAAAACTTCAACGTCGGTGGGTGGATAACTCCCCAACAGAAACTGCCGCACGTTTACGCGATCTACGCCTGGTGCCGCCTGGTGGATGATTTGGGCGACGAAGCTGCCCCGCAGGGCCACCCCTCCGGTTCGGTCGCAACCGGCCAGCCTGACCCCATGGTGACCGAGCACCGCCTGTGTCGGTTAGATTGGTGGGAATCCGAGTTGGACGCGATTTTTCATGGTCAACCGTCTCATCCCATCGCGATCGCGGTACAGGATACCGTCGCGAAGTTCAGTATTCCCAGGGAGCCATTCGGTCGTTTGATCCAAGCCAACCGCATTGATCAGGGGTCCGGGCGGTTCGGCGCCCTGGACGAAGTCATTGAATACTGCACCTACTCAGCCAACCCGGTTGGGCATTTGTACCTCTATCTTTTTGGTTATGACGATTTGGAAAGGCAGCGATTGGCCGACTACACCTGCACCGCGTTGCAGTTGACCAATTTTTGGCAGGACGTGGCGAGGGACTTTCGCGATAGAGGGCGGATCTATCTCCCACAGGCCGATATGTCGGCGTACCGCGTCAGTGAGGAAGACATCGCGTCCGGTTGCGCCAGCGACGAGTTTCGCGCTCTGCTGCGTTATGAGTGCGATGTGGCCATGGGGCTTTTCCAAAAAGGCGCTCCTTTGGTCAAAACTCTCGAACCGTCGGCACGCCTGGCGGTGGCCCTATTCACCCGCGGCGGCGTCGCTGTTCTGGACGCAATCCGTCAACGGGACTACGACGTACTGAGCGAACGGCCGGCTTTATCAGGCCGTCGCAAGGCGTGGTTGCTTGCTTCAGCCTGGCTCAGTAACAAATTCGGTATGGGTTACGGTTTGCCCAGCGAGTGAACCGACGTTATGAACACGCCAGTCTCGGGCGCATCACCGCCGTCACCACAGGTCTTGGCCGCCGCATATGAAGAATGCCGGCGAGTGACTCGCACGGAAGCCCGCAACTTTTATTTCGCTTTCCTGACCCTGCCCGCTCGCCAAAGGCGCGCGATCTACGTCGCTTACACGTTCTGCCGTTACTGTGATGACTCCGTGGACGCGGAAGGAACCACGGCACAGAAACTGGAGCGCGTAAATTATCTCCGGGGGATGCTGGACAAAACGTATGCCGGACGCGCTACAGAACCGCTTTTCATCGGCCTCGCCGACATCGCCGCTGCGTTTGAAATCCCACAGCATTATTTCGAAGAGGTACTGAACGGGGTAGAGTCTGATCTAGTTAAGACCCGATACGCGAATTTTGATGAATTGCGGGAATACTGCTATCGGGTAGCCTCGGTAGTCGGGCTGATCTGTATCCATATTTTCGGTTACAGCGGCGGTGACGAAGCTCGCCAGGGGGCTATCGACCTTGGGCTGGCGATGCAACTGACCAATATTTGTCGGGACGTGCGGGAAGACTGGGAATTTGGAAGGGTGTACTTGCCACAAGACGAGATGGCACGGTTTGGCGTGACCGAACCGGACCTGGCCAATGGGATCGTCACGGACGAGTTCGGCAAACTGATGCAATTCCAGATCGATCGCGCTCGCCAGCATTTCGCCAGCGGCCGGCGACTTCTGCCCTACCTGTCCCGTCGCTCCCGCGCCTGTCCGGCCGCTTTGGGTCTCATCTATGGCGGCGTCCTGAAAAAAATAGAGAACGCCGGATACGACGTGTTCCGGGAGCGTATCGGCCTCAGCAAAGGCGCCAAATTGGGACTGATGGCGCGGGCATGGGTTACTGGCCCATGGCTGAGGTGACCGCCGCCAACCAGAGTCCACAATCGGCGTTGGTCATCGGCGGAGGCTTGGCCGGCATCGCGGCCGCGGCGGAACTCGCGGAATCGGGCTGGCGCGTAACCCTGCTGGAAGCCCGCAAGACGCTGGGTGGGCGGGTGTTTTCGTATCGCGAACCGCAGGGCGACCGGGATTTGGACAATGGCCAGCACGTGATCGTAGGGGCGTGCCGCAACTTCATCGCCTTCCTTGAGCGCATCGGCGCCCGCTCGGATTGGTATTTGCAGCCTCGCCTTGACGTGGCGGTTCAAGAACGCACCGGTCGCTGCGGACGCCTTTACGGCGTACCCGCCCCCGCTCCGGTACACTTGCTGCCGGCATTCCTGACCTACCCCCATTTGGGTTTGGTGGACAAGATAAGAGCGGTGCGGGGTCTGATTGCCGCCATGGGCGCCGACCGCCGGCGCGATAACCTGGATGATATGACGTTTTACCAGTGGCTGCGGGCGCACGACCAATCGGAGCGCAACATCGATAATCTATGGAACGTACTGATCGAGGGTACTCTCAACGATAATATCCGCGACGTAAGCGCAGCCATGGGCCTCATGATCGTGCAGGACGGCTTGCTCAAGGGACGAAACGAGGCCAATGTTGGATATGCTACGCTGCCTCTGGGTGACGCGATTGCAGTTCCCGCCGGTCGTTATCTGCGACGTTTGGGAGTCCGGATATATTCGGGTTGCGCGGTCCACTCTATAAAAACCGACCGGGAGGGGAAGGTGAAGCACGTGAGCGACAGCGGCGGACAGGTCCTTTCTGCAAACGCTTACGTGAGCGCAGTCCCGTTCTGGACGTTGCCCAATATTTTGTGTGAAGAACTTTCAGGTCTGGAGCCATTCTCCAGCTTGGGCCAGTTGCAGACCTCGCCCATCGTGAACGTTCATCTTCGTTACGACCGCCAGGTGATGTCCGGCGATTTCCGATATTTCCTGAACAGCCCGCTGCAATGGGTTTTCAACGGGTCGTTTATTAGGACCGGAGGCAGTGATGATGGAGATGGTCAGTCGTTGACCATCTCCATCAGCGCGGCCTGGGATTTTATCGACTCCAGTCGCCCCGAACTGACGGAGATGGTCGTGGGCGAAATGGCGCACGCGTTCCCTGCCGCGAGGGATGCAATATTATTGGACGCAGCAGTGGTGAAACAACGGAACGCGACGTTCCGCTGTGTTCCGGGCGCACAACGCCTGCGCCCCGGTCCTCGTACCGCCTCGCCCAATTTGTTCCTGGCCGGGGAGTGGACCGATACCGGTTGGCCTTCTACTATGGAGAGCGCGGTGGTCAGCGGTTATAATGCAGCGGCGGCGGTTATGTCATCTTCCCTTGGCACCGATGGCCCTCCGGAGTAGCGACGTGTCCGACCAATGGGCTGCACAACGCATTGAACTCACCGAAGCCACCCGCGAAATGTACCGTCGCGGGTTGGTGGGAGCGTATTCGGGCAATACGAGCCTGCGGCTTACGGGCTCGGGTGACGAGAGCCTGTTGCTGGTAACGCCAACGCACCATCCGTATTACCGTCTTCAGCCTGATGAACTGGTAGTGGTCAACCTCGACGGAGAGCCAGTCGGGCCGGCGCCAATGCGCCCTTCGTCCGAAACCCTCCTGCACCTGGAGATTTACCGCCAGCGTGACGACGTGCAGGCGGTGGTCCACACTCACTCCATCTATGCGTCGGTTGCCGCTGTAATCGGGAGAGACATCCCGCCCCTGATTGACGAGATGCTCCTCACGATTGGCGGGCCGATCAAGGTGAGCAAGTACGCGTTTCCCGGCACGCAGGAGTTGGCGGAGCAGGCCCAAGCCGCCCTGGGCGAACGGAACGCCGCCCTGCTGCGCAACCACGGCGTCGTCGGAGTCGGACCGGATATCTGGGAAGCGTTGGAGGTATGCGATTTGGTGGAGCGGCTGGCGCAGATATTTGTGATGGCTCGCAATTTCGGCCCCCGCGCCGCCTCCCCTCTGCCGGACGACGCCGTGGCTACGGAGCTGCAAATGTTCCAAGATAGCCGGGAAACCAGACCACTGACTTGATTTAGAGCGCGACCGACGATCCGAAATGACGCCTACTGAAACCGCAGTTCAGACCCGTTCCAAAGCCGTGGCCGTTGTCGGAGCGTCTTCAGGTTTTGGGGCGCGGATGTTACTGCACCTGGAAGCCGAATGCCCGGATTACTGGTTGGTAGCCATTGCCGACCGGCCCATGCGCTGGCCGGTTAAGCGGGTTTCAAGCTACAGATTGGCACAAAATCGGGTGGGAGGAACCTTTACGCTAGCTGATATACCCGACGTGATGCAGTCCAAGGCGTGGGACCTGTTCTCGGAGCGACGGGAGCTCACCATGGCCGAGATGCCCGACGTGTTGCAGTTGGAGAACGTTGACTCCATTGTCCACGTTGGAAGCCATTACGACGGCCCTGACCCGGAAGCGTTTATTGAACGCACGTCCCGGTGGGTCGATGCAGCCCGCATCGCCGGCGTTCGTCAATTTGTGTATTTGTCCGACATTCGCGCCTACGGCATTGGGAGGAGCAATCCCATACCGGTTACCGAACGTTCCGGTGCCAACCCGGCTCCACGACATCGCTACCTGGTCGATGCTGAACCTGACCTGCCGCCACCCGATGGCCCGCCCATCCCGCCGATGCCCGGTATGGAAGACCCCAACGCGATGCGTGTCGCAATTTTGCGGACCGCCATGTCGGTTGGTCCGGGTTCTTCGAGTCCGGTTGTGGACGAACTATTCTACCCAGCGATGAACGCTGGCCGGAAGCATGAATTCCCAATCCAGCTGGTGCATCAGCACGATCTGGCTCGTGCCGTCGAGGCGACCATCAGTCGGCAACTCAACGGTATATTCAACATAGTCGGCGACGGCGTCGTCTCTTCAAAAGAAATGCTGGGTATGTGTGAAGATTCCGTTGCGGCGCGGAGCGGCCGGGCGGGGCGGTTGCGACGTTCGGTTGGAGCCGAACTCGCCAAATACCCATTGATCGTCAGCGCCAACAAATTCAAACAGCAAGCCAAGTTTAGGTTCAAGTATTCCTCGGTTCGGGCTGCCCGAGTCTTTTGCCACACCGTTCTGTTGGAGCCGGGCTGAACTATGTCGGACCATTCCTACGCTCCTGAATCCGTCATTATCGATACCGACCCGGGGGTCGATGACGCCATCGCCCTGCTCATGGCGCTGTCCTGTCCCGAACTGGACGTGATCGGCTTGACCACGACGGCGGGCAACGTGCCGCTGGCGCCCGCTACCAGAAACACCCTGGCCCTGCTCGAATACCTCAACCGGACTGACGTACCGGTCTATAAGGGCGCGTCCCGCCCGGTCAGAGGGAAGTTCGCATACGCGCGCCATGTGCATTCCGCGTCCGGCTTGACGCATCGACTGAACGAACCTGAAACAAAACCCGCGGAAACCGGCGCCGTGCGGTATATCGGACAAACTTTGCTGGCCGAACCCGGCGCCATATCAATAATCGCCCTGGGTCCCTTGACCAACCTTGCTCGCGTCATGAAACGCTACAAATCCGCGTTGCCGGCAGCTCGCCGGATAATCGCCATGGGCGGCGCCATGGACACTCCAGGGAACGTTACTCCTCATTCCGAGTTCAATTTCTACAGCGACCCTACGGCAGCGCGCATGGTCATAGAGTCCGGGCTTCCCATTACATTAATCGATCTCGCGCCGTGCCGCCGGGTGTTTGTTTCCCGCGCGGATGCAGACGGATTGGATAGCTCCAGCCGCGCTGGAAAACTCGCCGCCCAACTGCTCACCGGATGGTTCCGCCGGGATCCGCAACGGGAGCGGTTTAACCTGTATGACCCGCTGACCATGATCGCCGCCATCGCCCCGGCCGCTTTGACACTGCGATCCGTCACACTGGCGGTGGAAGACTCGGACACCACTGACGAAACCGCCAGGTGGGGGCAAACCCGCGTGGTCAACCCGACAGACGGCCCGGTATCCATCACCGCGCCTCATGGGGTGGACCGAGAGGCTGCGCTCGCCGCGATCCGCCGACTGCTTGATTGGACGTAAGCAGTGAGCAGGACCGGCTCGAAAAGGATTCTCCCATGCCCGAAAATAGCAAAGCGCTGATCGTAGTATTCGACGGCTTGCAACCGGCGCAAATCACGCCGGATTTGATGCCCAACCTCGCGGAGTTCGCCCGCACCGGCGTCACTTTCGCCAATCACCACCCGGTCTTCCCCACCGTCACCCGCGTCAACGTGTCCAGCCTGGTGACAGGTTGTCTGCCGGGCCGGCACGGACTGGCCGGCAACACCTTTCTCTGCCGCGACTACGACCCCTACCGCGTCATTCCCGCCATGGAGCCAATTCTCCAGGCCATCGCTGACGCTACCGGAAAAACGCTGCTGGCTCCCACCCTGGCCGATATTCTGGGTCGTCGCGGCCTGGAATACGTCGCCATTGGCACAGGCACCAGTGGCAACGCCTATCAACAAAATCCCAATGCAGCCACTGCCGGCGGCGCGACCATCCACCCCGACTTTACCCTGCCCCGTTCCCTCAACGACGAACTGACCGCACGCTTTGGCAACTGGCCGGCGCAGGACTTACCCAACACCCCCCGGCTGGTCCACGCCCGTCGCATAATGACCGAATACATCCTGCCCGAACGCAATCCGGCGGTGGCCCTGCTGTGGTCATCCGAGCCGGATAAAACCCAGCATGAGGACGGCGTGGGACAAGGTCGCGCTCCGCAGGCGCTGGCCGAGGCCGACGCCGAATTCGGCGAACTGCTGGCGTGGCTGGAACAAAACGGACGCGCCGATACCACGGACGTTTTTGTCGCCTCCGACCACGGGTACTCCACCATCAGCGAGGTGGTTCGCATCGAGCCGATGCTGCGCGACGCCGGTTTTCCTGAAATTGACCGACCCGGCGGCGTGGCAATCGCCAACAACGGCGGGTCAGCCCTGTTCTACATTCACGAAGCCGACGCTGCCGTAGCGGAAAAACTGGCGTCATGGCTCATGTTCCAGGCTTGGTGCGGCCCGCTGTTCGCCTCAGAACGCATCGGGAAACCGGGCGGCGCGCTGCCTATGTCCGTCATCGGCATCGACGGCCCCCGCTCACCCGACCTGGTCATGTCATTCCCGTGGAACAGCGCCCCCAACTCCGCCGGCTATCCCGGACAGGCCCCGGCTACCGGGGGCGCTGTGGGCCAGGGGCAACATGGCAGTATGAGCCGCCACGAGCTGCGCAACGTCGGGCTGGCTCGCGGGCCGTCCCTGCGCAACGGAACGGTGATTACGACCTCCACTGGCAACATCGACATCGCCCCGACCGTCCTGCGCCTGCTGGGAATCGCGGGCTATGTCGGGATGGAGGGTCGGGCGCTGCTCGAAGCCCTGAACGGCGGCAGGGACATCCCACCAGCCGAGCGCCAAACTCATTCAGCGGAGAGTGGGGCGTATCGCCAAGAAATCCAAATCAGCACGGTGGGCCGCACCAAGTATGTGGATTGGGGCAATCGTGCCTGACGACGACCCGGCGCCAATGCTGACAAATGGCGGAGGGAGTGGGATTCGAACCCACGAACCCGTGAGGGTTAACGGTTTTCAAGACCGTCGCATTCGTCCACTCTGCCATCCCTCCGTTCCGCCTCATCTACCATTGTAAGCCCAAGGCGGGGAGGGAGTACAGCCGGCCGACACCCGGAATTGTGCGGCAATGCACAATGCGCTATAATTGGTATCACCCAGCAGGGTCGGGAGGGATCGCATAGTGGTCTAGTGCGGGCGCCTGCTAAGCGCTTATCCTGGGAAACTGGGATCGTGGGTTCGAATCCCACTCCCTCCGCCACTTTCCACAGAAATTCCCTGCGGACACGGGATTAAAGCCGAATGGAGACCTATCACATCTGGACAATTGGGTGCCAGATGAACACCGCCGACTCCGAACGCTTGGGGTCGGCGTTAGAGCAAATGGGCCTTACGCCCGCCCAACGCCCCGCCGATGCCGACGTGGTGGTGCTGAACTCGTGCGTGGTCCGCCAGTCCGCCGAAGACAAGGTTACGGGCACGCTGCATCTTACCCAGCCGCTGCGGAAAAAGCGGCCCGACTCCGTGTTGGCCCTCACCGGCTGCATGGTCGGTCCTCGTACCGAGGAGCTCGAGCGTCGCTTCCCCCATGTTGATCTGTTCCTTCGCCCACAACAGTTCGAACCGCTGCTGGAGCTGGTGGGCGAGCGCTTGGGCTTGGACTGGCAAGGGTGCGTCGGTTCGCTCGCGCCCCAGCAGCCAGACGTGGCAACCTACGTACCCATCATCCACGGCTGCGACCTGATGTGCACCTTTTGCATCATTCCTTACCGTCGGGGACGCCAGGTCAGCCGCTCGGTGGCAGACATCGCCCACGAGGTGGAACTGCTGGCCGCCCGTGACGTGAAAGAAGTAACCGTTCTCGGCCAGACCGTGGACGCCTACGGCCATGATAGGGAAGACGGGCACGATCTGGCTGACCTGTTCGCGAGGCTGAACCGCATTGACGGACTTGACCGTATCCGGTTTCTCACCTCCCATCCTTCTTACATGAGCAGCCGCATCATCCGGTCCGTCGCCGACTTGCCCAAGGTGTGCGAGCACATCAACCTGCCGGTGCAGTCAGGTGACGACGACGTGCTGCAACAGATGCGCCGCCCCTACACCACCGCCGAATACCGCGACATCATCAGCGAAATCCGCGACACAATCCCCGACGTTACCATCAGCACCGACATCATTGTCGGCTTCCCTGGTGAAACCGAGGAGCAATATCAAAACACGTTGCAGTTGGTTTCCGACTTGCGCTTCGACAAGGTGCACGGAGCTACTTACTCCACTCGGCCCGGCACCATCGCGGCGCGCACCATGGCCGACGACGTTCCCCCGGAAGAAAAGCGACTCCGCCTCAAGGGCTTGGAAACGCTACAGGAAAGCATCCTGACCGAAATCAACTCGAGGTACATGGACGAAACCGTGCAGGTGTTGGCGGAAAACCGCAAACGAGGCAGCTGGACCGGACGCACCCGCGGCAACAAGCTGGTGTATTTTGATACAATCACCAGCATCGGCTGCTCCGCTGATGCCGACCTGACCGGTCAACTGGTGGACGTTAAGATCACTCGCACCGGGCCATGGTCGTTGGCCGGTGTAACGGCGTAAACATCACTGACCATAAACCCGTCACTCCGGCGAAAGCCGGAGTCCAGAAAAGCCTCTGGATTCCGGCTTTCGCCGGAATGACAAGATCAACTGACAGGAGGCGGCATTAATGGTTACACAAACCAGGCAACCTACAATCCCCCTCACCGAGATCGAACATGCCGCCTTCTGCAAACCGGAGGACGAGCTTCCCGCAAAATCCCTGGCAGAGGAGTTGGCCATCAACGTCCGCTGGCAGAAAATCCCCGGCGAATACCTGGCGTGCTCTCCAGCCGAACTGGACGAGCGCATCGGGGCAGCCCGAAGGATTCTAGGCGATTCGGTGACCATCCTCGGCCATCACTACCAGCGCGAGGAGATCATCAAGTACGCTGACTTCCAGGGCGACTCCTTTTTGCTCAGCCAGGAAGCGGCGTCTCGCCCGGAGGCCGACTTCATCATCTTCTGCGGCGTGCACTTCATGGCCGAAACGGCTTGCATCCTCGCCGGCGACCACCAGCAGGTGATCCTGCCGAACATCACTGCCGGGTGTTCCATGGCTGATATGGCTCCCATACAGGATGTTGAGGACGGCTGGGAAGACTTGCAGGACGTCCTGGGCGATCACGGCGGCATCCTGCCTGTAACTTACATGAACTCCGTCGCTGCCATCAAAGCCCTGTGCGGACGCAACGGCGGCGCGGTCTGCACCTCCTCCAACGCCACCGCCGTGCTGGAATGGGCGTTTGGGGATGCTGACCGGGTGCTCTTCCTACCCGATCAGCACCTGGGTCGCAACACGGCCCTAAAGCTGGGCATCCCCCTGGACGAAATGGTGGTCTGGAACCCCTTCAAAGCCATGGGCGGCAACACGCCGGAGCAGCTGCGCAAGGCCAAAATGGTGCTGTGGCAGGGTCACTGCTCGGTACATACTAGGTTCACCACCAAGCAAATTGAGTCCGCCCGCCAGCGGTATCCGGACGTGACCGTGCTGGTGCACCCGGAGTGTCCCATGGAAACGGTGGAAGCCGCCGACCTGAACGGCTCCACCGAATTCATCCGCAAGACCATCAACGAAGCCCCCGCCGGCTCGGCGTGGGCCGTCGGCACCGAAATCAGCCTGGTTAACCGTCTGGCCATGCACAACCCGGACAAGACAGTGTTCTGCCTGGACCCGGTGAGCTGCCCCTGCTCCACCATGTATCGTATCCACCCGGCCTATCTGCTGTGGACACTGGAAAGCCTGGTAGCCGGCGAGGTGGTGAACCGGATTACGGTGCCCGAGCAGATGCAGCGGGAGTCAGTGGTTGCTTTGGAGCGGATGCTGGCGCTGCGGTAGGGACTCTAAGATAGGGAGCCAAAAAGAGCGCTCCGGCAATCGTCGGAGCGCCTTACAATTGCATTGGTCTCAGGGGTTACTGTTCGGCCACCAGATGCAGGTCAAAAATCCGCCGCCGTACCTCAAACACGAAACCGGGCATTACCGGCTCGCCGCTAATGATCTCCGTTGCGTTAAGCATCTCTGGTTCAGCACCGGGGCGATAAACGTAAACCCGCCGTCGGTACGGGTCAATCAGCCACCCCAACAGCGCGCCATTGGCAATGTAGCGTTCCATCTTGCGTTGCAAGGGTGGCCGGTGGTCGGTACCGGATATAACCTCCGCCACAAAAGTCGGGCACTCGATGATAGCACGGTTCATTCCCAAGGGAAGCAAGCGTTGCACTTGCTCCGGAGACAACCAGGCTACGTCAGGTTCTGCCCGGCTCCCGTCGGGCAGGCGCACGATGGTTCTCGGGGAGAAAGGCATGCCACCGTTTTCATCAACCCAATTGAACAAAACACCGCAGATTTGACCTTCAGCATATCCACTGTCCATGTTCACGATAGGGTTAATCACCAATTCCCCCACGTTGGTCAGTTCCAGGTAAAACCCGCCCCCTTCGTTGGCCTTGGCCATGCCAAAGAACCATTGATCGATTTCGTCATCCGTCAGCTTGCCCGCTACCGAATTCCCGGTCCTCCACTTCAACATTGTCCTGGATAACGGCTGTCGTTGCCATATCATCAAACCTCGCCTGGCAACCCGCTAATTCAGGTCAAAAATACGCTCGCGCACATTGAACACGAAGCCGGGCAACTCCGGGTCTCCGCTCACCGTCTCCGGGTCATTCAACACTTCTGGCGTGACGCCGGGGCGGTAGATGTGAACCTGGCGCAGGAACGGGTCAATCAGCCACCCCAACGCTACACCGTAGGCCAGCCACTCCTCCATCTTGTCCTGCTGCTCCTCTACCGAGTTGGAAATGGAGCGAATTTCCGCCACAAAGCGAGGGGCGAAAGTGATGCTGCGAAAGCGTTGTCCGGCCGGGGGCAGTATGGCAACCTGCTCCGGGGCAAGCCATCCGGCATCTGCCGCGCGGCGGCCGGGCCGGGACATGCGCACCGCCTCACTGCCAATCACTACCTTTCCGCCGGGGCCGGTGTTGGTCCAACTAACCAGATCATATTGCAGATTGAGTTGCCGCTCCGCTCCGTCCCTGCCCTCGGATGCCATGGCCAGTAATCTCCCGTGCCGGTCAATCTCAAACTGGTAGCCCAAATCGTCGTTGTCCGCGGTGAAGCGCAAGAACCACTCATCCAGCGCGTCGTCATCGGGCAGCAGGGCCAGTATAGAATTGATGTCCAGGGAGAACGGGGCGGGCATATCGTTGTCGGGCTGGCCGGCAGTGGTCGCAGGTTGAGGCGTAACGGCAGCTTGCGTGGTCATCGTGCGCCTCCATGGCTACGCTGCGTCGTCCAGGCAGTCGCGCAACGGGCGGCTGATGCAGGAGAAGATGGGCGTGTCCTTCAGCGTGTACGGGCGGGCTTTGGATTCCCGCAGTTCCATCACCAGGTCCAGGAACGTACCAGGTTCGTCGGTCTCAAACCCCAGCACGAACTCGGGATCGTCCAGGCCGAATGAATAGGCTGTGGAGATCTTCACCTGGGGGTACTTGTGGCCGATGACGAAGTGCTCGTTCATCATCTCCTGACGTACTTCTTTCGACAGCTGATACCAGTCGTGGGTCTTCCAGAAGGGGTACATGAACAGGTAGCGCCGCCCCACGATTCGCATGGATGCCGCGTCGCCGGTTCCGTCCTGCCCCTCGTGCCGGTGGTCGTCGATGTAGGGGGAGCGCCGCGTCATGGCCAGATAGGAGTACGGGGTCTCCAGGTAGCCGCCCAACCGGGTCTGGTTGAGTTGGGCCGCCAGTTCGTTGATGGGCTCAAGCTCGGGACAGACGCCCCACAGCATGAAATCAGTGTCGCCGCGCGCGCCCACCAGTGTGTAGGTATTCAGCGCAACCCGGTCGGCGTGCTCAGCGGCCACGGCAGCGAACTCATCCTTGCCGGCCTCCCGCTCGCCGGCGGGCAGGCGACGCCACTCCGGCTGCACCTTGTAGAACGTGTACTTGACGAAATCACGGCGTGGGTCGGCCATGGCGGAGACTCCTTTCCTTGCGAATACGATTATGGCGACATTTTACACCACCAGCCTCGCGCCTCGGGGCCGGCGTTTGCCCCCATGGACTGACGGCTCCGCGCACCACTTGGCAGCGAGCCGTCGTACTGCGCGGTAGGTGTCCTCGTCAAAGCCCAGCAGGTCGCAGACTACGCGGCGGTCCAGCAGAGCGCGGTTGGGGTCGGCGTCGGCCAGGTACGCCGGCTGCAACTCTTTGTCGCGGAACTCGTCAAAGATGGCCTGGGCGTTGGCTAATTGGGAGTCGGTTAGGGCGCGTGAGTCCAGCGTAAGCAGGTATTCGGCAGAGCGGACGGTCACTTCGCCACGCCCCGCGACTTGACGGTTGGCGTGCCACCAGTATGACAACAGGCCAAGAGTGCTATTTCCCCATATGGTGAACGCGAAATCAAACCGCTTGTCAGCGAACTGTACATTCGGCCACGCTCGTCCGCCTATGCTTTCACGTTGCGTGAATGCTATCGCCAATGGCTGGGAATTGAAGCGAAACCCGCGGCTTAGGTGGACCCGGCTGGCGGTTGCCCATACTTCCGCCTCCTTGCCTTCCATGCCCTGTCGAACTTGCAACTGCGAATCGGGTTCGCAAACAATGCGGGTTTCTTTCTTGGCATCGTGGTTCCACAATGACGGGTATGTTGCCGTCGGGCTGGGCGCAATCTTGGTGAACGGTCCCCGTGGAGCCGGGCCGGTTATATCGCGGTCAACCAGGCCGAGTTTGCCTACCCTGCCCAACTCGGCAACGGGCAGGTCAAGGGCGGCGGGCTGTCCGGGCAGCCACAGTTTGCCGTTGGCCAGGGCGTAGGAGGTCTGGGCAAGGGCGTAATCCAGCAGGCGGACGCTGCCCCAATTGGCGCCGTCGCTAGACTGCGGCACGGTCAGAAGTTCGCCGGCGATGTCATCGCCGATGTTCAGATGGGCGCCGCCGTAGGGGCCATCTGCAATGCTGCGGACGCCGTGGGCGGTGATGAGGTTATGCGCCACGGCGGCGGCCGGGGCGAAACCGGGCGGGCGGCTGCGGAGGGAGATGAAACGAGCGGGGTGTAGGGGCGAATGATTATTCGCCCCGACGTTCTTGCGGGCGATTACCAGGCACTCGGCCATGCCGGTGTCGGAGGAGAAGGACATCTCCTTGCCGTTGGCGGCGATGCTCAATACTTCCAGGTCGGTGTAGTCGTCGGCCAGCATTTGGCGGAAACCCTGCCAGGACAGTCCGGCCGCCACCGACAGGGGCAGCACCAACGCCAGCACGCCGCCGGGCTTGATCTTGCGATGGGCCAGCGCCGCAAAGGCTGACGCGATACCGGCGTTGCCGTGGTAACACGTGTTCCTGGCAAGTTGGTTCATCCGGTTGCCCATGGCGCTCTGGTCGTCGTGGGTGGCGTCAAAGGCGGCGAAAGCGGGGTTGGTGACGTCTGCATGGGCGCCTTCGTGGTTGGTGGCGCGGGTGAAAGGCGGGTTCATGATCACCAGGTCAAAGCCGGCGTCGGGGATGTCAACGTTGATCTGGGCGGCGGTTTCCTCGCCGGCGCTGCCGGTGCGCCGGGCCGGGTCGTTGGTGTTGAACAGGGTTTGCGTATCGGAGCGTTGCAGCAGTTCCAGGGAGCCGATGGCGACGGCGCCGTCCCTTTGCCGGCCGTAGGGCAGGGTGTAGAGGCGGGACTGGCCGAACTGCACGTTGGGCTGCATGCCGGAGAGAGTGGAGCCGGTGATATGGATAGCGGACGGCATCACGTCGCAGCCGTAGAGGACTTCTTCCATCATGGCGGTATGCAGGGCCGCCGGGTCGCCGCCGGCGGTTTCGTGGCGGGCGGCGATTTGCTCGTACACGGCGGAGAGAAGGGCGCCGGTACCGCAGGCGAAGTCGGCGATGCGGAGTTGGGCGATGGTCTCGGGGTTGGACCAGTCGAAAGATTGCGCGCGGGTATCGTGTAGGGGCGAATGATTATTCGCCCCTACGGGAGTGGCGAGTTTGGAAACCGCCAGGCGGCCCAGCAGGGCTGCTGAAGCGGGCAGGGTGTAGAATGTGGCCAGGTATTTGCGGTCGGAAATGAGGCGCTGGAAGATGCGGCCGGTGAGGTCGTGGGCATTGGTTACGCCGGCGGCGTCAATCCGCTGGGCGGTGTCGCGGAGTTCGGCCAGGATCAGGGCGGCGTCGCCCGGCGGCAGCTGCTCCAGGATGTCCCGGGCAATGGCGAAGATGGCCCAGTAGTTGATTTCCAGGATGCCGGCCCAGGCGGTCAGGGTTTCCTGCTGGGGGTTGGCCACGGACGGCCCGCAGACCAGGTGCAGGGACTTCACGTTGTCGTGCATCCCGGCGATGCGCTGGTGGAAGACCAGGGCGTTGGCGATGATGGCGCCGGCCATACGCCGGGTCTGGGGCACGTCGGTCATGCCCAGGAGATGGGCGACGGCGGCGGTTACGGCGGGGCGGAGTTCCGCCGTCCGGTTCAGCACGGTGGCGGCGCGTTCGATGCCTTGCTCCAGCGCCGCGGCGGCATGGTCAACGGCCTTCTGGGGAACGGATACCAGGCGAATAAGGTCGGCCAGATCGGCAACGGAACCTTGCAGCCAGCCGGATTCGGGAAACCGGCCGCCGTCCTGATACAGCACGGCGTAAGAGATACAGGCGACGACGAGAGTATCGCGCAAGTTGTCGGCAAACCGAACGGCATCGGGATAGCGTAGGGCGATGGCGGCCTCGATGGGGTGAATCTCGTCCACCACCCGCAGGCCCAAACGCGCGTCGGCATCCGCCTCAGCGGTGCCGACAGCCTCGTATTCGGCTTCGACCACTACCGGAGCGCGGTCATCGGCGGTGATCAGATTGTCCAGCTGGAGGCCGGGGCGTCCTTCAATCAGCCGGGTATTCTCGGAGCACACCTGACAGCCGGACAACATTCCCCGCAGCAGGTCGCCCAACTCATTATTGGCGCTGGGTTCGCTGTGTCTGGGCCGCTGGGCGATCATCGCTTTGGCCTGCGCACTGGATGCGGTAGGTTGGCCGGCATATTGCCGCTGGCGCCGCGCGGCAATTGTAGCACGAGGCGGCGTGACCACAGTCGGCGCTACCGGAATGCGCTACAATCCCCACCATGCACAATGCCGGCGCGCTGCGCCGCAACCACCGGAGGGAAAACGATGGTTACTATCGGAGAAGGCCAGTTCACCTATGAAGTGCAGGAAGGTTGGGGACAGCTTCCCGCGGGCTTCTCATTCAGAGAAGTTGCCGCCGTAGGCTGCGACGCCGACGACAACGTTTATGCCTTCAACCGGGGCGAGCATCCCATGATCGTCTTCGACAAGGACGGCAACTTCATCACGTCCTGGGGCGAGGGCGTCTTTCCCCGCGCCCACGGCGTCACCATGTCGCCCGACGGAACCGTGTTCCTGACCGACGACGGCGACCACACGGTTCGCAAATGTACCCTGGAAGGCGACATCCTGCTCACCCTGGGCACCAGCGGCCACCCGGCCGGTTTCATGTCCGGCGACCCTTTCAACCGCTGCACTCACGTCGCCATCGACCCCCGCAATGGCGATTTCTACGTGTCCGACGGCTACGGCAACGCCCGCATCCACAAGTACAGCCCGGACGGACGCCTGCTCTTCTCGTGGGGCGAATCGGGAACCGGTCCCGGCCAGTTCAACATTGCCCACAACATCGGCACCGACCGCAACGGCACGGTGTTCCTGGCCGACCGGGAGAATCACCGAGTGCAATTGTTCGACTCCGACGGCAGGTTCCTCGGCCAGTGGATCGATATGGCGCGCCCCTGCGGCCTGTACATCGATCAGGACGCCGACTTGGTGTACATCGGAGAGCTGGGCGCGGCAATCGGCCCCAACTCCCAGGGTAGCGGCCTCGGCCCCCGCGTCAGCGTGTACGATACGGAAGGCCGCCGTCTGGCCCGGGTCGGCGATGGCCCGGAGAGCGAGGATCCAGGCCACTTCATCGCTCCTCACGGTGTCTGCATTGACTCGGTCGGGAACATCTACGTGGGCGAGGTGTCATGGACCCACACCGGTCAGCACCTCGACCCGCCCCGCGAGATCCGTTCCCTCCAAAAACTGGTAAAAACTGGGTAGCACACAATGTCCCACGTAGGGGCGAATAATTATTCGCCCCTACTGCTGAGGAATTACAACATGGAAATCCGCATCGGCAGCCTCACCCGTGACGCCAACGAGGCCAGTGGCGCGGCGCTCGTCATCGATGTTTTTCGCGCTTTCACCACGGCGGCAATCGCCTTTGACGGTGGCGCGGAGCGTATCACCCTGGTGGCCGAGATCGAGGAAGCGCTGGAAATCCGGCGGAACAATCCCGCGATCGCTGACATCCTCATGGGCGAGGTGGACGGGCGCCGGCCCGACGGGTTCGACTACGGCAACTCTCCCTACGAGGCATCGTCGGTGGACTTTGCCGGCAAGAATGTCGTGCAATCGACCCGTGCCGGTACCGTGGGCACGGCGGCGGCCGGAGCCGCCGGATGCGATCCTATTTACGTCACTTCATTCGTCGTGGCCGGAGCGACCGCACAGGCCCTGCTGGCGGAGGACCCACCGCCAGAACGCGTCACCATCCTCGCCATGGGCGACCAGGGCGTCAACCGGTCCGATGAGGACGAGCACTGCGCGCTCTATCTGCGCAACCGCCTGGAAGGTCGCAACCCGGACCCGGAGGCCCTGCGCAAGCTGATCATGGCCGGCGGCGCGACTCAGAAATTTTTTGACGACGCGCAACCGCAGTTTCATCCCAGGGATGTTGGGTTAGCATTGGAAGTGGATCGGTACCCGTTCGCCATGCGGGTCACCAGAGAAGACGGCTTGCTCGTGGCTCGAAAAGTGGTGCGTTTTTAGGTGTCAGGCGCCCCGGCGCCGTTTGTGTTGGCGCAGGATACAGTCGTCCATGATGACGCCCAAGCCGGCGGCACGAGCGCGCTCCGCTGCCGCCTCATCCACCACGCCATCTTGCATCCAGACGTAACGCGCGCCGATGCTGACGGCATCGTCGGATACCGCGCCGGCGAATTCGCTGCGGCGGAAAACATCCACCAGGTCAATTGCGATGCCCTGGGCCTCAGCCGCCGCAGAAGCGGACGCCAAGTCGCCGTAGGATTGCTCGCCCAGGACTTGCGCGCCTTTCAAAGCCGGGTTGACCGGAATGATGCGGTAGCCTTGTGATTGCATATAGGCCGAGACGCCGTGGCTGTCACGCGCCGGGTTATCCGACAAACCGACGACCGCGATGGTTTTTACGTTGTCCAGGATTTCGTCGATCAGTTCCATGGAAGCGCCCTCGCTGGTAGGGGCGAATAATCATTCGCCCCTACATTGGCAACGCACCGCCGTTACCGGCTTGCGGTGCTGTCGACGGTGGTAATGGTGATGTGGCCCATGTAGCCATTAGCGGAGGCGCCGTGCCAGTGGTTCTCGCCGGCTTTGACCTGGACCACGTCTCCGACACCGACGTGGTGCTCTTCGGTTTCCGTAGCAACAATGCCGTTGCCGACGGTTATCACCAGAATCTGGTCGCTGCTGTGGCGGTGCCATCCGGTTTGGGCGCCCTTCTCGAAATTGACCACGCTGGCGTTGAAGAAGTCGCTTTCCCCCTCGGGGATGATGGGCTGGCGGGTACGATGGACTTCGCCGCCGCTCCAACCGGGCACGGGCTCGGCAGGTCCCAGAGGTACGTGCTCGACGTTGGCGATGCGTACTACGCGCATAATATTGCCTCCTTGGTTGGGTTGGGGTGTAGGTGTAGGAATTATTTGACCGGCACCGGGATGCCGGCAATCTTAACCGGTACGCTGCCGATGGTGTTGCGACTGGTGAAGTAGAGGGTCTTCCAGTCATCACCGCCGAAGCAGAGGTTGGTGGTGGCCGGCTGGCCATGGACCACGATGCCCAGCGTTTCGCCGCCGGGATTCATGATATGCAGTCCGCCAGTTCCGCCGCAATAGACATTGCCCTCGACGTCAACTTTCATACCGTCGGGCACGCCCTCCCGCTCGCCGCGTAGATCGGCAAACACCCGATCCGAAGCCAGCGCCAAGCTGCCGTCATCCTGCACGTCAAAAGCGCGGATGATGCCGCGTCGAGAGTCGTTGATGTAAAGGATGCTCTCGTCCGGAGAAAAAGCCAGGCCGTTGGGGACTACGAAGTCGCCGACCAGAAGGGTTAACATCCCCAGATCTGCGGAGAGTCGGAAAACTCCGGAAATGGTCTGCTCCCACTGCTCTCGAGGTCGTCGGAAGGTCCAGGGATCAGTGAAATAGATGCTGCCGTCCGACTTGACCACCACGTCGTTGGGGCGGTTAAGTTGCCGACCCTGGAACTGGTTGGCAAGGACGGTGGTGGAACCATCGTGTTCCAAACGGCTGACGCGCCGACCGTCGTGCTCGGCGGCGATCAGGCGTCCTTGAAGGTCTCTGGTGAGGCCATTGTGCCGATTGGTCGGCTCCGCCTCCACGGTGACACCGCTGCCGGGGGTGTAGCGCATCCGGCGGTTGTTGTGGATGTCGCTGAAGAGCAGATATCCACCATCGCTCCACCACACCGGTCCTTCAGCCGGACCTTCGGACCCGCCGAAACCTGAGCCGTGCTCCTCAATGGGGGCGTCGGTATCGATGATGGCGTCCAAAGCGGGAGATAGCTTTTCGATGGGCATAGTCTCGCCTCCTGATTGGCGTCGGTTGGGTGCAGCGTGCGTTGCTGCGATGAAGGGTATTCGCATCGCCATTGTAGGCGGGACAAGCGAGGGACGCAAACCACCAACCGATGCGTTGGCAATCTGGCAGTACGGCAATACGCCGAAATCCGCCGCGCCCACACTATGCGCGGCAGGCGGCAATTGGGATTGAATAAGTGCATTCCAGTCGTTTTCTATGAATCGCACCAATACTCAATCCTGGCTCAACGAAATCCACTGCGACGACTGCCTGTCCGCCATGGGCAGAATGCCGTCGGCGTCGGTGAATCTGATTGTCACGTCCCCGCCCTACAATCTGCTCAACAGCAGCGGGAACGGGATGAAAAACGGCAACGGAGGCAAATGGTCCCGGTCGGAGTTGCTGCGGAGGCAGGGCTACGCCCACTCCGGCGACTGTATGCCCCACGATGACTACGTGGCATGGCAGCGGGAATGCCTGAGTGAGATGCTGCGGGTTTTGACGCCGGACGGAGCGATTTTTTACAACCACAAGTGGCGGGTGCAACGCGGTCTGCTCCAGGACCGGGCGGACATCATGGAAGGTTTCCCGTTGCGGCAGATCATTATCTGGCAGCGTTCCGGCGGGTTCAATCACAATCCTGGTTATTTTCTTCCCACTTACGAGGTAATCTACTTGATCGCTAACCCCGACTTTCGTCTGGCGCCCAAGGCCGGTGGTGTTGGCGACGTCTGGCGAATCCGGCAGGATCGCGGCAATCCGCACCCCGCGTCTTTCCCGGTTGAGCTGGCCCGGCGCGCCATCGCAGCCACCACCGCCGAAGTAGTTATGGACCCGTTTATTGGCAGCGGGACCACCGCGGTGGCAGCGCTGCTCGAAGGCCGTCAATATGTGGGCATCGAGTTATCAGAGGAATACTGCTGCATGGCCCGCCAGCGAGTGGCCGACGTGGCGGTGGAGCTGGAAAGGATTGGCTCAGGACCGGCAACGAATGAACCCGTCGTCCCTTCGGCGTTGGAAGTGAAGGCAATGCTGGAAGGAACGAGCGACCGGGTGAGCATCCAACAGTAATGGTACAATCAACGGCGGAGGGGACGCCATGACTACCGCCGCCATCCAGCAAGTCGCAACCACTGGCCCGAAACTGGCGGGTTCCCGGTATTCGGCCACTGTGGCTATTCCGCTGGCCGAGTTCGGCAAGTCGCTGGCTGACGCCGACCTGGATGTATGGTTCGAGGCATTCTCGGAGCGCAACTCCAACGAGGGACAGACTTACGAAATCTCCGGCAAAGGATTCCTGTTGATTATGCCTCCTACCGGAAACCCCGGCTCCCTGCACGAACGCGAATTCGCCGGAGCGCTGTACGTATGGACCACCGAGCACGATGGCTACTCTTTCCTCCCAACCAGCCGGTTCATCCTTCCCGACGGCTCCCGCTTCGGCCCCGACGCCGCCTGGATCAGAGAAGAACGAATGCCGGAACTTCTGGAAGAGCGCAATATACCCTTCCCGCACCTCGTCCCCGATTTCGTCGTCGAGATAAAATCTCCATCCAACAGCAACACCGAACTGATTAATAAAATCGACCTGTTCCTGGAATACGGGACCAAGCTGGCGTGGTTCATCGACGCCGCGACACGGACCGTCATCAAGTTCCGCCCCGGTCAGGAGCCGGAGGTACTGCACGACCCGGAGTTTGTGGACGGCGACGAAGACGTGCTGCCCGGTTTCCGGTTCGCCGTGCGCGAGAAGATTTTCGACCATTTCACCAACCCGCAGTGAGGTAAATCCGGTGCCCGAACAGAACTATGATGTGATCATCATCGGCGGCGGCATGGCCGGTTTGACCGCCGGCATCTATGCGGCCCGCCACGGTTTGAATACCGCCATCGTGGAACAGATGATGGCGGGCGCCCAGATTATCAACCTGGAACGGATCGAGAACTATCCCGGCTTTCCGCAGGGCATCGCCGGCTATGAACTCGGACCTGCCACCCAAGAACAGGCGATGAACGCCGGCGTAGAGATGTTGATGGATACCGCGAACGGCGTGTCCGTGGACGGCGAATACCTGCGGGTTACCGGTGATGGCGGAGACAGCTACCTGGGCAAAGCCGTGATAATGGCCGCCGGCTCCTCGTTGCGGACGCTGGGCATCCCGGGCGAGGAGGAATTTTTCGGGCGTGGGGTGTCTCACTGCGCCACTTGCGACGGGCCGTTGTACATGGGCCAAACCGTAGCAGTAGTCGGGGGAGGCGACTCGGCGGCGGACGAAGCTCTAACTCTGACCGAATACACCGAGCGGGTGATCCTGTTCCACCGCGGGGACATCCTGGACGCGCAGCAGGTTCTCCAGGACCGTATCGCCTCGGAACCGAAGATCGAGGTGCGGTACAACGCCGAGGTAGTGGAAGTGCTGGGCGAGGAAACCGTCACCGGAGTGCGGGTGCGCGGGGCTGACGGCGAGACGGTGGAGCCGGTCGGCGGCCTGTTTGTTTATGTCGGGTTGGAACCCAATTCCGCTTCCGTAGCAGACCTGGTTCCCCTAGACAACGCCGGTCACATTCCCGTGGGGCTGGGCATGGACACGCCTCAACCGGGACTGTTTGCCGCCGGGGATATTCGCCAACAGTCGGCGGCGCAACTGGTAGCTTCCGCCGGGGACGGCGCCACCGCCGCCATTGCCGCTTTTCGCTATATTCGCGGCCGGGAGTGGTGAGGTATAGCCGATGCAAATTACCGATCACGTGTACAGCACTCACATCCAGGAAGACCCCAACGGCTACGGGGCGATGCACCCCGGCGGCACGCAGATTTACTTTGTCGGGGATCCGGGCGAAAGCATGGTGATGGTGGATTCCGGGGAGCCTTATCGTTTCTGGACCAAGCAGATCCTGGACTACTGGGACGAACTGGGTCATCCCCGGATCGACGCTATCCTGATCACCCATGGGCACGGCGACCATATCGGCGGCCTGGACCGGCTCCAGGAGGCCTATGATTGTCCGGTGCGTTGCCACCCTAAGCTGGCGCCCCGGCTCCAGCACATTCTGGGAGGAAATTCGGTCCAGGCATTGCGAGCCCGGGAAACGGTGGTCACCGGGGGCGGAGCTACCCTCCGGCCATTGTTCACGCCAGGGCACGAGGACGACCACGTCTGCTACTTTCTGCGCCCCGATCGGGTGTTGTTCAGCGGCGATAACCTCCTGGGCAACTCCTCATCCAGCGTGCGCAACCTCAAACAATATATGATCTCCCTGGGTCGAATGGCGAACACCAAGCCGCTGGTAGTGTGTCCAGGACACGGCAATACCATCCTGCGCGGTGAGCGCCGCATCCAACAACAAATAGCGCACCGACAGGACCGAGAGAACCAGGTGCTATCGGCGTTGGCTGAGGGAGCCACCACGGTAGATGAGATTGTTTCAGCGGTTTATCCACGCAATCTGCGCAAATCTCTTCGGGCGGCGGCGGGCCGCAACGTAAGTACCCAGCTGGCAAAGCTGCGCCAGGAAAATCGCATCCGCGAGCAGGAAGCCACCTATACCTTGCCAGAATAGGCGCCGCGATGCGGCCAACGCCACCCATAATATGCTGAAAATTACCCGACGAAATGGGGCCAGCGTCGTTGCATTGGCGGCGCTGGCATTCCTCTGCTGCTACGGCATCGCCTGCGGAAGCGATGACAAGCCACCGGTGACAGAGCCAAACGTGGAAGCTACCATCGCCGCCGCCATGGCGAAAATTGCGGCCACCCAGGAAGCTGCTGGTCCGACAGCGGCGCCAACGGCCACCCCCACCAACACGCCCCGTCCCAGTCCCATGCCCATGGTCACGCCGGCGCCGACAGAGGGTTTGACGCCCGTTCCGACCCCTCCAACGGACGTCGCGGCAAACGTGGAACCGTTGGCGCCCCTGCCCATGACAGACGCGGACGCATTCCTGGCCAGCCTGTCGGAGGCAGAAAGAAGCTGCCTGTCGAAAGCGGTCTCGCCCGATCAGTTGATAGCGGTGACCAACTCCCCGGAATTGGCGACCGATGAGGAACGACAAGCATTCCTCGGATGCCTTGAAGAAGAGACCACGCTGCGCCTCTTCTTGACCGCGATATTAGACGCGGCCGGGTCGCTGAGCCCCGAGTCCTCATCATGTATGCGCAGCGCATTTGCGGATACCGATGTGGGCGCTATGCTCCTGGCCGCCAGCAGCGACCCGGGAACCGATCCCAATGCTGAGGCGGCCATGGCGCAAGCGATGGTCAGCTTCATCGTGTCGCTTTCGTGCCTGAACGAAACCGAGTTCGCGGCGGCCGGTTCAGCTATGGACATATCTCCATCGGAGTACGAAAACTTCCAGTGCGTGATGGAGGCGATGGGCGGACCGGACGAGATGGCGGCGCAGATGCGCCCGGACGCGGGATTCCCCGGGCCGTTGTTCGCGGCGGCCTCCAGCTGCCAGCTTGAAATGGGCGGCCCCCCTCCGGGAAGTTAGCCGGAACGGGCCCTCCCCATGGGAGTTCCCGCATCAATCGTCAAGTTCGGAACGTGACACGGCGAAAGGCTTCGGCAAGGGTAAGTCCGGGGACAGGCTCGACGGGGTGTGCGCTGGCGGCCTGAGCTGCTTCCTCGGCGCGGGAGCGCAGGAACGCCTGCATGACCTCGCGAGTACGGCGCCGGGCCTGGCTGGCGTGGGCCATCAACGCGTCCAGCTTGGTGTCGAAATCGGCGGCGATGTCCACGAAGGCGTTTGGGTTCTCGGATCCCCAGAACATGATGTTGGCCGTCTTATGCGGTTCGATGCCCTCGTTGGCGAAGAGGTCGCCGAAATGGAGGTGGTCGCGGGCGTAAGGGAAAACGGCGTCCAGCGCCACCTGCCCGGCGATGCGGTGGTCTCGGTGCCACTGCATATTGCGCCGGTAGGGTTCGGAAGTCAAAACCACTTCGGGCTTGACAGTACGGATCTGGCGCACCAGATCTTTGCGGAAGTCGGCAGTGTCCTCCAACTCCCCGTCGGGTCTCCCCAACATTACGACATTGGCGACGCCCAGAATTTCGGCGGCGGCCAGTTGCTCACGACTTCGAGCCGCGGCAATCTCGGCGGGGTCAACTTCGGGATCGTCGGAGCCTTTGCTGCCGTCGGTGCAGAGCACGCAGTGCACCTCGGCGCCGGCGCGCGCCCACCGGGAGATGGTGCCGCCGGCCCAGGCTTCGGCATCGTCGGGATGGGGCGTTATCACCAGGACGCGCTCTGGGGTGAAATCCATGGGGTTGCTTCCTCCGGGTTAATTGGCGAAAAAGACGGACGGTTGCGCGTATGTTCAGTCCTGGATTTCGGTAACGGCGGGTACCAGTTCCTGATTGCGCGTCGGTTGTATTGGCGTCGTTACGGTGGCGGACACCGTATCGCTGCCCCAAAGCCAGTGGAGGTTCTGGGGTGTATCCCCTCGGTTAGGGAGATTCAGGACGCGGGCGGTGAAGACGTCTCCGGTCAGAATGCCCCCGGATATGATCATCCTCATTGCCTCATCAACGGATATGTCCGTCGGCGTTACCTGGCTATACGGCGCTATGCACAGATAGCCGGAAGATGGAACAGGCGTCGTTGGCACATAGATGGAAAGGTATTCCTCGACGCCGTCCAACTTGCCCAAGTTGGAAGTTATCAGTCCGATGGACAGGACGCCGAGGCGAGGAAATTCCAGCAACACGACACCTCGGAACTGTTGCTGTTGGGTGTCGGACAGGAAATCTATCCCGACGCGGGTAGTGTTGTACACAGGTCCGATCACCGGAATGCGCCCAATCTGGTCGTGTACCCAGTTGATGAGAAGTTTGGTCACGGCCCACCCGATGAGCACTCCCGCGATGTACACGATCACCAGGATCACCGCGATTTCCACCACATCGGCCCAGTCGAAGCCCTCACCGTGGGGAATGCTGAGCCAGCTTATGATGGGGTCTAAAAGAGAGGCTATGAAATCATAGAAAAAAGCAAAAATAAAGTAGGTGACGAAGATCGGCAGGAACACCAGGACGCCGGCCATCATGCGGCGCTCCAGGTGTCGCATGATGGTGAAGGGCATCCCCCGGACGCGGCGTTCACGGCGTCTTGGCCCCCCCTGATGAGGGCGTCCGGCTTCGTCAGAAGCCTGGCGATTGAAGGTCCCTCGCATTATGGCGCCGCCAGCTTTTTGGATTTGAACGACGCCAAGCGAAGATAAAGTTCAAGCATCTGGGCAGCCACTTGGTCCCAACTGAGCGTCTCGGCCCGTCGGCGTGCCGCCATCCCCATGCTGTCCTGGAGGCTTCGGTTAGACAGGATCATCTCCAGCGAATGTGCGAAAGCTTCCGGGCAGCGCCAGGATTTGAGGTATCCGGTGCGGCCGTGCTCCACTATGGTAGAAAGGCCGCCGACCCGCGAAGCCACGACCGGCGTTCCGCAGGCCATGCTCTCTAGGGCGGCCAGTCCGAAGCTCTCATAAAATGAGGGTATTACGCACACGTCGGCCGCCGAGTAGTACCAGGCCAACTGCTCCTGCGGAACTCTGCCCACGAACTCGACGGATTTGCCCACGTCGAGGTCGTCCGCCAGACGACGGAGACGATCCAGCTCGCCGCTCCCATTCCCGTCGGAACCAACCACCAGCACCTGCACTTCTGCGTCGGTTTCGAGGTGGGCGGTGGTATGCAGCAGCAAGTCCACGCCTTTCAACGCTTCAATGCGTCCCACAAACAGCAATACTTTGTGACCGTTGATGCCCAGCTGATGACGCGCCGCGGCGCGTCCCAACGGACGGAATCGCGACAGATCCACGCCACAAGGCACCAGCTCAATTCGACCGGCATCGCCATCGTAAAGACGCACCATGGCGTCGCGCTCATGCGGGCTGAAGGCGATGATGCGGTCGGCGGTGGCGATGATTTCTCGTTCGGTTTCCTGGCGGACTGGGGGTTCATCTTCGCCGGAGCGGGACTGCATCTTGATCAGCGACAAGGTGTGGAAAGTGATGAGGTGTGGCGCCAATATTTCCGCAGCAAAACGGCGACCGGCCCAACCGCTGAGCCAATAGTGGGAATGGACAGCGGAGTAGTCTAAGTCATGGGACGCTCGATAGCCACGCATCCCCGCGACAAAATCCGGCAAATACGAAAACTGATCGGCCAATGGGGCGTCAGCAGGACCGGCTGGAAGATGTATTACGTCCACGCCGTCAGCAATCCCGGGGGCATCCGCTTCAGGATGGTCATGCTCACGGGTGAATATGTCAACGGCAACGCCGCGTCGCGCCAGGGATCGGGCCAACTCCTTGACGTGGACATTCATGCCGCCGGCTTTTCCCTGACCTGGCGAAGTCAGCGGACATGCGTGATAGGCGATCAAAGCCACCCGAGATTTGGTATCTGATGTCAAGGAGTACCGCTTGGACTGCCAATCGGGCCGATATTGCCCAGGCTGATACTGTAGAGATGGCGGTCAATGCCGCCCAATCGATATTTATAGGGTTCGTTGCCCCGTAGGAAATCGAAATACCGGTAGCCTCGCTCCAAGGCGTCGCGAAGGCAGTAGGAATGAAGCAGAAGGCCGACGCTGTAGTAACGGTATTCGGGATCGTGGCCGCTGTTATACAGCATCCGAACCCCGTCGTAATCCAAGCAGAGGGACGCAGCGACACTTTGACCGTCCATTTCCAGGAAAAACAGGCGTAGCACGTCCTCGGCGGCGGTGGAAACGATGACGTTCCGGAAAAAAGCCTCACGGTCAGGGGACAAAAATTCCGCCTTTGCCGGATCGCTGCGGCGCATCAGATCAAGAAACGTATCGGCCCGGGTCGCTGCTTCATCGGGATCCGACACGCAGTACCAACGCCAATTTTCGTGTCCTTCCAGGCGGCGAAGTTTACGCCGCAATTCATGCCGGTCCTTCTTGGTCAGCCCCGAGAGGTAGTCATCCCAGGTCGAGGGCAGCATGAGGCGAGGAGCAACATCCTCTTCGGATACGGCTACGGTGTAGCCGCGCCGACGGGCCAGTTCGGGGAGGATGGCCAGCGTCGGGGAATCCTCGCTGATCGAATGCAGATCGAGCCGGTGCGCTCCGTCGGCGCTGATTGTGTCCAGCAGAGTGGGATAAAACGTATCTTCGACGCCTGGCGCAACGATGAAATCGTTGTAGTCAAAGGTGTCGCTGTTGCCCACTAGGGAATAGTGATCTCCAGAACGGGACAGGGAGGCGATGGCCGTGAGGTCGCCGCCGGCGTCGGTAAGATAAAATCCAGCCAGACTGCGTCCATCCTGGAAGGAACTCCACCACAGCTCCTGCCACGCCGGCGTGATGTAAAGGTTGTTCACGACGGACCGACCAAGCAATTCCTGCCACTGGGGGCGGATCTGGTCGAATGAAGTGATTGGTGTAGGAGAATGGGTGGCTGACATGAGCGGCCTCGATTGCGTCCGTCAGTTGGTCAATAAGTTGATCAGATCGCTGGCGGAATACAGCGCCCCAGACCCTTTTTCCCCGAGCGCCTCACCGCGAATCGCGGTGGTAACCACCTTGTGCCCCGGTTTTTGCACGCCCCGCATGGACATGCACAGGTGTTCAGCCTCGATGCGGCAGGCGACAGCCAGAGGCTGGACGCGGACAAGAACAGCATCGGCCAACTGGGCGGTCAAGCGTTCCTGAACCTGCAAACGCCGTGCGACAACGTCCAGCGCGCGAGCGATTTTGCTGATGCCGGCGATGTGGCGGTTCGGAATGTAAACCAGGCTGGCATGGCCGAAGAAAGGCAGCAGGTGGTGTTCGCACATGGAATAAAATGGGAGACCGCTGATCAGGACCGGGTCCTGCGCCACCCCTTCGGAAAAGATCGCGTCGATTTCGTCGGCCGCATCTCGCCCGACGCCAGCGAAGAGTTCCGCGTACATCTCCGCCACTCGCTCGGGAGTCCGCCAAAGCCCTTCCCGCCCGCTGTCTTCGTCCACGTACTTGAGCAGGGTTCCGACGGCCACTTCGAGGGCGGCCAGGTTCATCTTTGGGGCCGTGGTAGCGGTCATCTCGTTGGCAGCGACTCCATAATGGCCGCCTCGATGGCTTCGAGATTGGGGCGAATTTCCATGGTGTCAGCCTGGGCGCTGCTGACTGCCATGTCCGGATCCTTGAGGCCGGTGCCCGTAATGATACAGACAATGCGTTTTCCGGTCAGGTCCAGACCGTTGCGAGACATTTTCAGCAAGCCGGCCACGGAAGCGGCTGATGCCGGCTCTCCGAAAATACCTTCCCGCGAAGCCAACAGCCGGTAGGCTTCCAGGATTTCATCGTCGCTGACGGCGTCAATCACCCCCCCGGACTGGTCGCGGGCGCGTTCGGCAGACTTCCAACTAGCCGGGTTGCCGATACGGATGGCCGAGGCGATGGTCTGCGGGAAAGGCACCGGCTCGCCGCGAACTATCGGCGCGGCGCCCTCCGCCTGAAAGCCCATCATCCGAGGCAGGGTATCGTTACGGCCCAATTGGTGATACTCGACAAAACCGCGCCAATACGCGGTGATGTTTCCGGCGTTGCCCACCGGGATGAAGAGGTAATCAGGAGCGTCGTCCAAGACGTCGGAGATCTCGAAAGCCGCGGTCTTCTGCCCTTCGATGCGATGAGGGTTGACCGAGTTGACCAGAGTGATGGGATTGGTATCAGTGAATTCCCTGACCAGAGCGAGGGCCGCGTCAAAATTCCCGTCCACCAACAGAACACGCGCGCCGTAGGCCATCGCCTGCGCCAGCTTGCCCAGGGCGACTTCTCCTTTGGGGATGAGCACCCAGGCGGCCAAGTTGCAGTAGGCGGCGTAGGCGGCGGCAGAAGCGCTGGTGTTGCCGGTGGACGCGCACATCACGCCGACGCTATTTTCCTCAAGGGCTTTCGCGATGGCGACCACCATACCGCGATCCTTGAACGATCCGGTAGGGTTGCAGCCCTCCAATTTGAAAAAAAGGTCGGGACAACCGATCTCCGGTCCCAACTGCCGAGAACGCACCAGCGGCGTATCTCCCTCTCCCATGGAAAAGAGAGGGGTCTCCTCGTTGACTGGCAACAGTTCCCGGTATTGTTGTAAAACGCCGATGCCCATCGTCTGCACCCGGTCACTGTTCGATACGGATCAAGTTGTTGACGCTCACTACCACTCCCAATTCCGCAACGGCGGCAAGGGCGGTTTGCACGTCAGATTCCCTTGAGGGATAGGTGGTAATCACAAGTTGCGCCGTGCCGCTGCCGGGATCAGTGTCCTTTTGGATTACGGTGGCGATAGAGATGTTGCCGTCCCCCAGGATGCGAGCGATTTGGGCGAGCACGCCGGCCTGGTCGGCGCAAGTTAGCCGCAGGTAATATGCGCTGGACAGTTCGTCTATGGGCAGTATCGAACCTTGAGGGTCGTTGGCGCCGGCGCTGCCGCCGGGCAGGGGCGGAGGGCCGCCCTCGTTGTCAATGGTTCGCAGGATATTCAGGATGTCTCCCATGACGGCGCTGGTGGTTGCATCCCGGCCGGCGCCCTGCCCATGGAGGATTATCTGCCCACACAAATCGCCAGTGACCTCGACTGCATTATACACACCGTCGACCTTGGCCAATAAATGGTCATCAGGCACCAGGGCAGGATGGACCCGGGCCTGTACGCCACCCCCTGGTTCGGCCACTGCGATTGCCAGGGATTTGATGGCATACCCCAACTCGGCCGCATAGCGGAAATCTTCGGGAGCGAGCCGGCTGATGCCTTCGGTATGGATTACATGATGAGGGATAGGCTGGTGGAATGCCAAGCTGCCCAGCACGGATAGTTTGTAGGCGGCGTCAATCCCTTCGATGTCGTTGGTCGGATCGGACTCGGCATAACCCCGATCCTGGGCTTCCGTCAAAGCTTCGGCGAAGGGGGTCTGACTACGGGCCATCCGCGTCAGAATGTAGTTGGTGGTACCGTTGATTATGGACCGTATTGAGCGGATATCGTTGGCCAAAAGTTGTGACATCAAGCAGCCGACGATGGGAATGCCACCGCCGGCGGACGCCTCAAAAAGGAGATTCACGCCCTTGGATTGGGCCAACCACTGCAGCGTAGGGCCCCGCCGGGACATAACCTCTTTGTTGGCCGTCACCACGTGCTTGCCGGCCGTCAGCGCGCGTTCAAGATAACTCCCGGCCGGCGAATCTCCGCCCATCATTTCAACCACGATATGGATTTCCGGGTCGTTGAGAATCTCTTCCGGGTTGGTCGTCAGGACGCCGGGAGGGGGAACCGGGTGGCGGACTTTAGCGGTATCTCTCACCAGGGCTTTACGGAGCCGCACGGTGCGTCCGGTTTTGCGGCGAATGGCGTCAGCGTTACCCGCAAGCGCCGCGGCAACGCCGCCTCCCACAGTGCCGAGGCCCATGAGGCCAATATTCACTTCTGAGTTGCCGTCCATGGTCGCCGCTTCGAGGCTCTGAATTGGGATGAACCTGGGGTGAAGAGTCCGGAGAACTATTGCTGCGGTTCGGGCGTAACGCGCGGGCGCGTCAACCGCACCTGTTCAGTGACCCATGCGTAACGGTTGCTGTCGAAGTTGATCTTGATCCAGCCTTCGTCGGACCCCTGTTTCAACTGGTCGTCCTTCCATTGATCGACCAACGCGCTTGCCATCTGGAACTGCATGGCAGGCTCAAGTTCACGGGTTTCAGCATCGCCAATGGCCTGGATGATGAAAATGGACTCGTCCTCGTAAATTGGCGGTGAAACCTCACCGGGTTCCAAAAGCGGAGGCTTTCGCCGACCGGAATCCGTTTCGACACAATCTGCGCTATCATCGTCGGCTTCGCAGACTTCTCCGAAAAGATAGCGGTCGAATTCGGGGAAGGCGCCTTCGGGAACCCAGCCGATGTACCCGTCCGAACCGGAGATTTCGCGAGACACCGCTCCGAAATCTTGTCCCAGCACCAAACGTTCCCGGACGGCTTCCGGAGCTGCCGGAGATTCCAGCCCCATCACCACGGCTTGCAGCTCGACTTGCGGAGCCTCTTCAGGCAGTGATGCCAGCATTCGTGCAAAAAGTTCCGTCTGTTGCAATCGCTCCTCGACGATGCGGCGAAACGCGTCGTCGGTCAGATTGACCTGGGTCAGGAAGTTCTTGTAGGTATTGTCGAATTCAGCGTCCAACTGGGTTTCGTCCACTTCCTGTCCCGGTTCAGCTCTGGGGCGGAATTGCGAGCGGATTGATTCGTCAATCTGCTCGTCGGTGATGTTTATGCCCAGCCCCGGCGCGGCTTGTCGCAGTATCTCGGCGTGGAGAAGATCGGTCAGCAGCTGGAAGGGTATTCGGCTGAAATCAACCTGTCCCCCCTGGTAGCGGTTTATCCCCTGGAGAACGCGGATGCGCTCCACCAGATCTCCCATGGTAAAACGGACGCCGCGCACTTCGCCGGCCATCACGCGAGGCGGGTGGATGAACTGCTGATAAACGCCAACCAGCACCACGGCGACAATGGCCAGGATCAGCACCGCTCCCACGCCGATGGCAATACGCTGACGGCGGGATTCCAACCGACGCCGGCTTCGCGTCGCGGCTACCGCTTCACCACTCCCGGAGCCGACACGTCGGCTTCGCCCGCCACGCCGCCGGACGGGACGACGCCCCGCCGGTTCAGGCGTTTCGTCCTCCACCGGAGCGCTGCGTTTCCAGGGCAGCGAGAGATTCAACATTGATAAAGGATCGGGGGATTGGGCCGACTAACGACCCGAACGCATACCGATGTTGATGCTGTGTTCGGGGGCGTAGGGCAACAGGGCGAGATAACGGGCTCGTTTGATGGCCGTTGCCAGCAATCGCTGGTTTTTGGCGGACGTGCCGGTCTTGCGCGTCGGCTCAATTTTGCCCTGTTCAGAAATATAACGTCGCAACCGGTCCACATCTTTGTAGTCCGGTACGACCCCTTCCACGGTGAAAGCGCAAACGCGACGGCGCGGGCCGTAGCGTCGGCCACCCCGGCCTCCCCCCCGTGGGCCGCCACGACCAGGCGGACGCCCGCCGGGGCCTCCGGGTCGGCCGCCCGGTCCTCCCTGGGGGCCGCCGCCATAGGGGCGACGGGGAGCCGGCGCTCCATCGCCGGAACCGGCCGGGCCGCCAGGAGTGGCAGGTGGCGCGGCAGCCGCGGGCTGAGGCCCGCCAGGTCCGGGTCTCGGCGCGGCTGGCGGGGTCGATGGTACGGGTGCGGGCGTAGTCATTAGCGGCGATTCCTCCGGTATGGGGCGCATCCGCGGGCGGCGGAACTAGAAGGGAAGGTCGTCAACATCGGTCATCGGGTCGGGCGAATTGTCGGGCGTATAGCCGCCGTAACCGCCAGCGCGGCGGTCGTCGTAGCCGCCCCGCTGGTCAGCATAGCTGCGGTCTTGCTGGCTACCGTAGCCGCCGTCGTCCATTTGGTCACCGCGTCGCCCCAACATCTGCATTTCGGTCACGGTTACATCCAACGAGAACCCCGGCGTGCCGTCCCGTCGATCATACTGGCGGGAACGTAGGCGCCCTTCGATATAGACCTGCTGGCCTCGGGTGAGGTACTGGTTGCAGGTGTCAGCGAGCCGTCCGAAGGCAGTGCAGTTAAACCACTCGGTCTCTTCGCGGCGCTCGCCGGCCGCCGTAGTGTAGCTGCGGTTACTCGCAATGCTAAAAGACGTCATCGGGTTGCCGGAGGTGGAGTACCGCATCTCCGGGTCGCGGCCCAAGTTGCCGATGATGATGATCTTGTTCACGGCAATTTACGCTTCGGATGCGGGATCAGGTTCAGGTTGGCTGGTTGGTTCAGCGGGTGGCGTCTCGGCGGTTACGTCGGGTGGCGTTTCGGCGACGACCGCAGGCGTTGGCTCTGCAACCGGGCCGGGCGCGGGTTCAGCAACAGGTTCGGCAACCGCAGCGGGTGCGTCGCCGGGGGCTGGAGATGGCGCTGCCGGCGCCTGGGCCGGCGGAGGGCCGGACCGCCGATCACCGAAGGAGCCGGCAGCATCCGGTATAGGTCCGCCGCCGTCGGGCCGCCGCCCGCGTCCCGGCGGGATATAACGAGAGGGCGCGGTCAGGGGGCCAGGAGCCGGACGATCCGCCAGTGGTCCGTCGCATTTTATGACGAGAGACCGCAACACTCGTTCATCCAACCTCAGGTAGTTCTCAAGTTCACGATTGATCGGATTGTCCACCGTGAAGGAACTGAGGTAGTAGGATCCCTCGAGGAAATTGTAGTTTCCTTTTCGGATCGGGTAGGCCAACCGACGAGTTCCCCAAGCCTGTTCAGCGGTTATCTCGCCTTCCCGGTTGGAGATGAACGCCTTGATTTCGTCCCAAGCAGCCGACGCTTCATCCTGATTGAGCATCGGGCTTAGGATGGTAACGAGTTCGTAGTGACGCAAGTTCAAAAACTCCTGAGTTGGTGCAGGGACGACGTGAATTATAGCATCAGGGGCGGAAACTGTCAGTCCCCGCATGGCGACGGGATCTGCGACCGGTGATATGAGTTTTTGATATTCCTAATCAACTTATATGCCTTGTGCCCATATTCACAAAAGGCGTAAAATACGTTGCGCTGCGCAACGGCAATCGTCGCGTTGCGCCGCTTTCCTTACCCGCCATGAGCACCGACGCCGAGCGTTCCGGCGGGCCGCGTTTTCGTCGGCCCAGAATCTACTACGGTTGGTACATTGTCGTCATCACGGGCTTCGTGATGACCCTGGCCACCGTTCCCATGTTCCACGCCATGACCCTGTGGGCAGTGGCTTTGGAGCAACAATTCGGCTGGAAACGCGGGGCCTTGTCGATGGCCCTGACCCTGACCCGCGTTGAGGGCGGGCTGATGGGCCCCATTGAGGGCTACCTCACCGACAAGCTGGGCGGCCGCAAGATGGTGCTCATCGGGTTCATCATCCTGGGCTTCGGTTTCCTGGCATTCTCCCAAATTGGCGCGGGCTTCTGGCCGGTTTCCCCGCTGTACACCTTCTACTTTGCCTTCATGGTCATGGCTCTGGGGCAGGGCATGGGCAGTTGGGTGCCCATGATGACCACCATCAACAACTGGTTCTCGCGGCGCATGGCGTCCGCCATGGGTTGGGCGAACTGGTTCAGCCGGGGCGGCGCGCTGATTGTGGTTCCTCTGATCGGTTTGGGCATCGGCAGCGCCATCGGGTGGCAAGGGACCGCGTTTGTAATCGCCATTCTTGTCTTCGCCGCCGCTGTTCCGTTGTACCTGGTCATCCGCGACAAGCCGGAAGACATGGGTTTACAGATGGAGGACGAAGCCGCGCCAACGGCGCGTGCCCGCGGCGGCCAGCGCGCTCCGTCCGGTCCCCAGGGCCTAACTGCGCAGCAAGCCGTCCGAACCGCGGCGTTTTGGTTGATCGCCGTGGGCCACGGCCTGACCAGCATGATAATCCTGGCCATAATGACCCACCTCGGGTTGTTCCTGGCCGATGCCGGCTTTGGGGGTCACACTGCATGGGTGGTGACCGTTTATACTTTCGTCGCCATGTGGGCCCAGCTGATAGGGGGGTACGTCGGCGACCGTTTCCCCAAGCGGATCGGCATCTTCGTCTTCACCACCATCCAGGCCGGCGCCGTGGTTCTCCTCACCTTCAGCACCCACCTCTGGATGTTCTACGCCTTCGCGGTGACCTTTGGCCTGGGGTTCGGTGGCCGCAACCCGCTTACCACGTCCATCCGCGGAGAATATTTCGGGAGGGGGAACTTCGGCAAGATCCTGGGCATCAGCACCATTCCGATGAACATTTTGCTACTGGGAGCCAGTCCATTCGCGGGTTACATGTACGACTGGCAAGAGTCTTACACCCTGGCCTTTCTGGTACTGTCCGGGTTCAACTTCATCGGCGGGGTCTGCTTCCTGTTCGCGCGGCGCCCCCGCATTCCTACCACACCGGAACCCACACCGCCGGCGGTGGCCCCGGCGCCGGCAGCCGCCGGGGATTCCTAAGTCGAATGCCCACTTCAGGTCTCTGATCGAAACGAAAGGGGCGGGTTTTGATCCCGCCCCATGTATTTGCCGATTTCCAGCGACCACCAGTCAAGAGGCAGCGCCACCCAGGTCGGTCTCAGTGATCTCGATATTGCTGATGCCGAGGCGCTCCGTAGGCTGGGAGTTCTCGCCGCTCCGGCTCTGCCGGACCGGGGAGGTAGCGAGGGCCTCCAACACGTCATCGCCATCGGTCAATCTCCCGAAGATAGTGTAGTTGGGCGGGAGTCCAACGTCGGCGCCGTGCACGATGAACCACTGGCTGCCGTTGGTGTTGGGCCCGGCGTTGGCCATCGCCAGAGTGCCTCGGGTGTAGGAGCGGGTGACCTCCTCATCCCGGAAGCGATAGCCCGGGCCGCCGGTGCCGTCCCCTCTGGGGCAGCCGCCCTGGATCATAAAACCGTTGATCACGCGATGGAACTGATTGTCTTCGTAAAAACCGTCGCGAGCCAGGAACACAAAATTGTTGACGGTCAGCGGCGCCACTTCAGACAGAAGCTCAATTGTCATGTCGCCCTTGTCGGTTTTGATGATGGCGTGGTATCGCTTGGTGCCTTCAATGACAAGGCCGGGCGGGTTCTCATATTGCTTGGGGGGCATTGGGCGCCTCCTGATCGGTGTCGTGCGGATTGACTGCGGGGATTATACAGCAACGGCATAACTGGAACTGACCGTCGCACTCGCGCCGGTTGGCGGGTAATCCCAGGGGACGCCAAGAACGTATCGTATAATAGAGACATAGGAAAATTCAGGAGGTGTTGCCATGGACGTGCTGAATACAATGGCACATCGGGGCCACGAGCAGGTGGCGATGTACAGTGACCCGGCATCCGGCCTGCGCGGAATTATCGCCATTCACGACACCACCCTGGGGCCTTCTTGCGGCGGCACCCGGATGTGGCCCTACGCCACCGAGGCCGACGCGCTGGCCGATGCTCTGAACCTGTCACAGGCCATGACCTACAAATCGGCGGCGGCGGGCCTGAACCTGGGTGGCGGCAAGGGCGTCATAATCGGCGACCCACGCACTGACAAGACCGAGGCGCTGCTGCGCGCCTGGGGGCGATTTGTCGATACCCTGGGTGGCCGGTATTTGACCACCACAGACGTGGGAACCACCGGGCGGGATCTGGAAACCGTCCGTCAGGAAACGGAGCACGTGGTGGGGCTGGATTTGACCCTGGGCGGCAGCGGAGACACTTCGATCATGACCGGTCTGGGCGTGTACATGGGTATGCGGGCCTGCGCCGCCGACGTTTGGGGCGCCGATTCCCTGCGCGGCCGCACGGTGGCGATGCAGGGGTTCGGCAAAGTGGCGAGCCACACGGCCGAGCACCTGCTGGACGATGATGTCCAGGTAATCGCCACCGACGTGAGCGAGACTGCCCTGGACCGGGCGCGACAAATGGGCGCTAAGGTGGTGGCCCCGGACGACATCTACGACGTGGACTGCGACATTTTCGCCCCCTGCGCCCTGGGTGGCGTCATAAACGCCAAGACCATAGACCGCCTGCGCTGCCGCATCGTGGCCGGCGGAGCCAACAACCAACTGGCCACGCCTGAAGATGGGGAAGAGCTGCACCGGCGAGGTATCATCTACGCGCCGGACTTTCTCATTAACGCCGGCGGCATCATCAACGCTGCGGCGGAGATCGGCCGGCCCTACAACCCGGAACGCTCGCGACAGCAGACCGAGCGCATTTACGAGCAGATGTCAGCAGTCCTCACCACCGCTCGCAAAAAGGAAATCGCCACGGCCCGGGCGGCGGACATGCTGGCAGAGGCGCGCCTGGCGGAGGTACGGCGGGTCCGCCAGATTTGGCGCAGTTAGGGCTCCATAACGGCGGCGGCCATGCCGGGGCGGGTTTCAAACCCGCCCCTACGGCGCTGCGGGGTACACGACGGTATCGGGCCGATAAACGGCCCACGAGAACCAAAGCTGTCCGCTGCGGCCCGGCAACGGATCGAGTTGTGAACCCGCCAGGGCACCGCTAACGGCCTGACCAAAGATGTTCCACTCGCTGCCGGTTTGCTCGTCGGTAATCCGTCCATCGGCATCCGCCGTGAAGCTCAGCGTCGAACCGTCGGGACCCTTTGGGGAGAATATACCCGCAGCTCCGACGTCCCGCCCGCTGGCGATAGAGCCGCTGTCCAGTGAAGATGCTGTCCCCGGCATCCAGAACACCACGATGTCCTCTCCGCCTACAGATGCTTTTACCACCCGTTCATCTGCCAGTGTGGAAAACGACGCGGCCCAAGCCGCGTTGCCGCGCTCGATGGCGACGACACGCTCGACAGCGGGTAGTCGAGGGTCGGTCTCGCCGCTAAACAGGAACGGCGTACTGCCGGGACGGTCGTAGCCGGCGTATGGGTTCTGTCCATAGGGGCGACCGGATGCCGGCCGGGAAAGCACCTTTCCATCAGGGTAAGCCATTTTGAACTCATCCCAGGACACGATGGACAGGTAAAGTTGCTCCAACCGGCGGCCGGCGTAGTGGCCGATGACGCCCTCGCCGCCGAATTCCTGCCACCAGGATTCGGTCTGACGGTCGTACATCAACAAGTTACTGTCGCGAAGAGCGCCCGTGGTGCCGAAATCCAGCACCGCTCCGTCAACCGTCCGCCTGAACACGAAGGCGGTGTTGCAGAGGGGTCAAAACGTTATGACAACCGGTTCGTCGCCAACGGTGTCGTTGACTATCTCATGCCAGACCATGACCTGAACCGGATAGGCGCGAGCATCACCATTGAGGTCAACTACCTGCACCGGTTCCCGCGCGTCCAACCACGCGTCAGCATCGACCACGGTCTCAAACTCCGGGTTGTCAATAGCAGGGATGCCGTCTTTGGGAGGCCCACCGGTCATGATCTCATCAAATGAGATAGTCGAGCGGGTGAAATCGGTGTCCCAGGAGGATGCCCGGAGCAACCGTTGGAACTTGGTACGGGCGGCTTCCGCCTCTTCGGCGCCAACGGAATGCACCGTGCCTTCCGGCGATACCGGGATTGTCGTGGCGGATTCAGACAACTCCGCGGCCGGTAGCGCGGTGGCTGGTGCACTGGTGGGGAACGCGGTGCCGGATACAGCCGTGGGCAGGTCGGCTGGATCGACACTGGCCGGCGTCTGGGCGGGAGAACAAGCCATCGCCAAGCCTAACGTCAACAGCGCCAGCGCGGCCATCAACCACGCCGGCGCCGAAATCACATGGCGCCGATCCTTCAACAACGCGCCTAACGGCCGCGCAGGCGGGGGTCGAACACGTCGCGCAGGGCGTCGCCCAGCAGGTTGAACCCCATCACCACCAGGAAGAGGGCCAGGCCAGGGAAGATGGCAAGCCACGGGCCAGCCTTGACATGGGCGGAAGCCGCCCGCACCAACATGCCGCCCCAACTGGGCTGGTCGGGAGGGGCTCCCACGCCCAGGAACGACAGCGATGCTTCGATGATGATGGCAAAGCCCAGGTAGTAGGTGGCCAGGACCAGGTAGGTGGCGAAGCAGTTGGGGACGATGTGCCGGAAGATGATGCGGCGGGGGCTGGCGCCGACGGCCAGCGCCGCCGTTACGTAGTCCAATTCCTTCAGGGATAGCACCTGCGAACGCACGGTTCTGATCACAGGAGCGATCATACCGATCACGATTGCCAGGATAACAGTATTCAGAGACGGTGTGACCACGGCCATGATCGCCAACGCGATCAGGAGGCCGGGCAGAGACATCAGGGCGTCCACTATCCGCTGGGCAACCATATCGATCACGCCGCCAATGTATGACAGAGAGACGCCGATGACGAAACTGGCCGTGATGCCCACCAATACGCTTCCCATGCCCACGTACAAGGAGATGCGAGCGCCGTAAATGAGCCGACTGAGCACATCCCGCCCCACATAATCGGCGCCAAGGATGTAATCGGCATTGGGCGGTTCCCACGGGGCCGCCGGGGTGGACCTTGGATCGTAGGGAGATAGGACCGGAGCCAAGACCGCGACCACGACGAGCACCAGGACAATCGCTCCACCAATCGCTCCCAACGGTTTGGTCCGTATGAAACGGGTGAATTGAGTCCAACTGCGCCCCGCAAAACTTGGCGCGGCGATCTGGTCACGCGCTATGACCGCCTGTTCCGACGTTTGATCAATCATGGCAACACCTGCCTGCCCTCGCCCTTTCGGAAAGGCTCGTGGCCGCGTTTAGGCGTAACGGATCCGCGGGTCGAGGATGCCGTACAGCATATCGATTATCAGGTTGAGTATCAGTACCACGGCGGCGGTCATCAGGATAACGCCCTGGATGACCGGAAAGTCCCGATGGATGATGGCGTCGATGAGGAACTTGCCGACGCCGGGCACGACAAAGATCTGCTCAACGATGATGACGCCACCCAAGAGACGGCCAAACTGGTAGCCGGACACGGTGATCACCGGCAGCATGGCGTTCTTCAGGGCGTGGCGACCTACAACGACCCATTCGCGCAACCCTTTGGAGCGGGCGGTGCGCATATAGTCTTCGCGCATCACTTCCAGCATCGCAGAGCGAGTTACCCGTGCGGTGAACGCCATGTCATGGAAACCCACCACTGCGGCGGGGAGCAGCATCAGCTGCAAGTTCTGCCACGGATCTTCCCATAAGTGGGCGTACTCTAATGGTGGCAGCCAGCCGAAGCCGTAGGCGAGGCCGTATATGACCAGCACCCCAATCCAGAATGTTGGCATCGCGATGCCGAGCAGCGCGATTATTCTGCTCACGTAGTCGATGCCGGTATCCTGTTTCATCGCCGACAGAATGCCCAGCGGCACGGCGGCGACGAAAGCCATGGCGATGGCGAGGACGGCCAATTCAAAAGTGCGGGCGAAACGCTCGATGAGTTCCAGGCCGAAGGGAGTTCCATAGTAGAGGGAATCGCCCAGGTCCCCACGAAGGACGCCCCAGAGCCAATCACCATACTGGACGTAAATCGGACGGTTGAGGCCCAGATCTTCCCGGAGCCTTTCGAAGTCTTCGTTGGTCACGCGCCCGCCGGCATCCTCCCCCGTAAGTAGGAACACCGCGGCGTCCCCGGGCACGATCGAGAACAGGGCGAACACCATGATGGTGGCAAGCAACATCGTGGGGATGAAGAGGAGCAGCCTTCGGAGTAGGTATTGGTACATTCCTCAACTCCTGCCGGATTGGGCGACAACTTGTTAGTCGGTATTGTACACAATGGCCGGCCGGGGCGAAACCCTGCGGCCGGCCATCGATGGGTGCAGGTCAGGACCCAAGTGTCCGCCGATGGAATTAGGGCACGTAGCCTTTTTGGTCAGCGGGTATGGGTTCCCGATCGGGGTCGAACCAGACGTGATCCCACTTGTGGATCAACTGGACCGTCGCCGGGTAGTAGAAGTTGCGCACCCGATAGTCGAACGCTCCACCGCTGGAGTACCAGAAGTAGGGCTGCCAGTGACTTTCGCCCCGGTGAAGTATCTCGGCAAGTTCCTCCAGGTGGCCTTGCCGCGCCGCCGGGTCAACGGCCTGGTTCTGCAAGACGATAAGCTCATCCACCCGGTCGTTCTGCCAGTTGTGGGGGTTGCGCAGCACGTCCTGCAGGTAGAACTGGTTGATGATATCGCCGGGATCTCGCAGGATGATGCCGGTGCCCACGCCGTCCATATTGGCCACGCCGTCGCGCATTCCCACGTACATGGTAGCCAGGTCGGTAGGCTGGATGACGATGTCGATGTTCAGGTCTTCGCGCATCTGCGGAGCGATGACTTCGGCGGCGGCCAGAGACGGATTGGTACCTACGGTATTGAGGGTGATCTCGAACCCGTCCGGGTAACCGGCTTCGGTAAGCAGCGTGCGAGCTTCGGCCAGGGCCGCTTCCCGGTCGCCGTAAGTCGGGTGGTTGGCTTTCAAGTCTTCCATGTCCTCAACGACGCCAGGAGCGAAGAATGTGCCCGGCGCGCCAAAGCCAAGAATGGCCTTCTCCACGCCCAAATCCCGGTCCATGCCCAGATAGAACGCTCGTCGCACCCTGGGGTCGTCAAAGGGCGGTTTGTTGTGGTTCAGGAAGAATGCCTGGATACCGGTCGCTTCCAGGATGACGGCGCGCACCCGCCCGTCGGTGTCCTCTTCCAGGCGGGCCATATCTTCGGGGCGATTTCCTCCGGTAACCGGCTGGTAAGAGCCGTACACCTGCCCTGCCTGCAACGCCGATATTCGGCGGGCGGTGTCCCGGATGAGGAATATCTGCATGGCGTCGAAGAAGGGGCGCCCCGATTTGAAGTAGGTGGGATTCTTCTCGAAAGCGTACCCAACGTCCTTATTCCCAGTCACGGAGCATCCAGGGACCCGAGCCGATGAGGCTTTCCGGATTCCCGGCATTGATGGCCGCTATGGCTTCTTCCTGCGTCAAACCGGTGTTCGCCTGTTCCTGGGTCAGGTTCTCGGCGATATGTTTCGGGTACACCTTCATGTAGTCCGACGCCAGGTTGGGGATGAAGCCGGCGGCGGGAAAACGCAGCGGCACTTTCGCCGTATGGTCGTCGATAACCGAAGCCGTGCCATGCACGATGAAGTTGTTGAGGAAGCCGGTGCGTGCCCGCAGCACGCCCTCTTCTGCCTGGCCCAGCGTGATCCGGTCCAGGGAGAACACTATGTCCTCTGCTGTAACCGGGTGGCCGTCCGTGAAGGTGGCGTCCGGGTGCAGGTGGAAGATGTACCCGAACTCGTCGCCTTCTTCATATGATTCCCAGCTGACCGCCAGATCGCCGATGATCTCGCTGGGGTTCACCGGGTTGTACTCTAATATTTGGTTGAACCGTGGACCCGACGGGATCAACACGCTGTTCAGCGAACCGCCGTAATGCACGTCCCAGAATCCTGGATTGTGAGTCGCTACCAGCGGAAAATCCCCGCGGTAGTGCTTGCTTTCGCCTTCCTGCCACCAGTCGGGTCGCTGATCGATGGCCACGGCAGTGGGCACCGGGACCGGAGTAGCGGTAGCGTCCAGGGGCGGCGTAGGTGTGGACTCCTGCACTCCGGCAAAAGGATCCAACGTAGGTGTGGCGCCGGCAGCGGCCGGCGCAGGGGCAGCACCACCTGAATCGCCAGTGGTAGTTTGTTCCGGGGTTGCCGTACCGCCACACGCGATTATCAAGACGGAGGCTGTCATTACGGCCGCCACGATCAGTATCCGTGATCGGCGCCAGAATCGGAAATCCATCAGATCAACCCTCCTTTGCGGGTGCCTTCGAAATACAACGACAGGCCAGTGGAGAAGTACGAGTCTCGTTTTTCATAGAATAGTCTGCGTTGCAAGATGCTACGGACGGCGGATTTGATTGTCAAATCCGTTTTCTGAATACTTGATCGTATGGATTATCGGCAAGTGATTGTCACATTCAACCATCCCGACAAAAATGAGGGCGGGTATCGAACCCGCCCTCTCCGTGAGATACAGCTGATGTGTACCTCAATTATGGGACGTAGCCGACTTCCGATGGCATTTCGCGGTCAGGATCGAACCACACGTGGTCCCATTTTTTGATCAGCTGCACGGTGGGTGGGTAGTAGTAATTGCGTATTCGATAGTCGAACGCTCCACCGTTGGAACCCCAGAAAACCGGCAGCCAGTGGCTTTCGCCGCGGTGCAGTATGCCGGCCAGTTCTTCCAGGTGACCCTGCCGTTCAGACGGGTCAATGGCCCGGTTTTGCAGGTCGATCAATTCATCCACGCGGTCGTTCTGCCAGTTGTGAGGATTGCGCAGGACATCCTGCAGATAGAACTGATTGATGATGTCGCCCGGGTCGCGCAGGATAATGCCGGTGCCAACGCCGTCGATATTGGCAACACCGTCGCGCATACCTACGTACATAGTCGCCAGGTCGGTGGGCTGCAGTACGATTTCGATGCCCAGATCCTCTCGTAGTTGCGCCGCCAGCACTTCCGCCATGGACAAGGCCGGGTTGCCGTTCACGACGTTGAGAGTGACCTCGAAACCGTCAGGATAACCTGCTTCGGTCAGCAGTTGTTGCGCTTCAGCCAATGCCGCCGAGCGGTCCGAAGCGAAGGCCGGGTTTTCGGTCCGCAGCGCTTCGAGGTCTTCCACCACACCCGGGGCGAAGAACGTGCCTGGGGTGCCAAAGCCGAGGATCGACTTCTCTACGGCGTTGTCCCGGTTGACGCCCAGGTACATGGCCCGGCGAACTCTAGCGTCGTCGAAGGGAGGCTTGTCGAGGTTCAGGAACCAAGCCTCTACGCCGGAGTCTTCCAGGATGACGGCGCGGACGCGGCCCTCGGTATCGTCTTCCAATCGGGCCATGTCTTCCGGCCGATTGGAGCCGGTTACTGGTTGATAAGTACCGTAAACCTGTCCAGCCTGCAACGCCGAGATGCGGCGTGCCGTGTCCCGGATGAGGAATATCTTGAGGCCGTCGAAGAACGGGCGCCCCGTCTTGAAGTAGTTGGGATTGCGGTCGAAGGTGTATCCAACGTCCTTTTCCCAATCGCGCAGCATCCAGGGACCGGATCCAATTAGCGCGGCAGGTTGTCCAGCATTGACGGCATCGACGGCTTCCTGCTGGGTCAGGCCGGTGTTGGCCTGCTCCTGGCTGAGGTTTTCGGCGACGTGCTTGGGGTACACCTTCATGTAGTCGGACGCCAGGTTGGGGATGAACCCGGCGGCAGGGAAACGGAGAGGCACTTGCGCGGTGTGGTCGTCAATCACCTCGGCGGAGCCGTGAACCACGAAGTTATTCAGGAAACCGGTGCGGGCGCGCAGTACGCCTTCCTCTACCTGACCCAACGTAATGCGGTCAATGGAGAACACGACGTCTTCCGCCGTGACCGGGTGTCCATCAGAGAACGTTGCGTCGGGGTTGAGGTGGAAGACGTAACCGAACTCGTCGCCATCCTCGTAGGATTCCCAACTCAACGCCAGGTCGCCGATGATCTCATTGGGGTTCACCGGGTTATATTCCAGGATCTGGTTGAAGCGGGGACCGGAGGGGATCAGCACGGTGTTCATGGAACCACCGTAGTGAACGTCCCAAAAGCCGGGGTTGCTGGTGGCCACCAACGGGAAATCGCCCCGGTAGTGCTTGCTCTCGCCTTCCTGCCACCAATCGGGTCGCTGTTCGACGGCGATGGCGGTGGGCACGGGAACCGGCGTGGGCGTGGCATCCAACGGAGCAGTGGGAGTTGGCTCGTCGGCGGCGGCCATCACGTCCAGCGTGGGAGTCGGGCCAGCCGCAGGAGCTGCGGCGCTGCCGCTGTCGGTGGTTTGCTGCGCCGGCGTGGGAGCGCTTTCGCCACACGCAACCAAAGCGGGCATCAGCGCAAGTATTCCGGCCATCAACAGGAACTTTGGATGCCATAATCGTCGAAAACTCATCGAGCCAGCCTCCTGATTCGTAATAGGACAGCGACGCACGCGATGATGCGTCGCCATTAATATCTGTGCCGGTAATCGTTTGCCGGCGCCACAGGATGCTACTAACGCTAATTTGTATTGTCAAGATAACGGCAAAGGCATCTGAAACGGTTTCCGCAACGTAGAACGTTTTCGCGACGAAAATTGAGGGCAGGTTTGAAGCCTGCCCTCGTGGAGTCGTCTATTTGGGGAAGTTTCTCAGGGAACGTAGCCTACTTCCGAAGGCATTTCCCGGTCGGGGTCCCACCAGACATGGTCCCACTTTTTAATGAGCTGAACCGTCGGCGGGTAGTAGTAATTGCGGATCCGGTAGTCGAAAGCTCCGGCCGTGGAATACCAGAAGTACGGCAGCCAGTGACTTTCTCCCCGGTGGAGGATTTCCGCCAGCTCCTCGAGGTGTCCCTGCCGGACTGCCGGTTCGATGGCTTCATTTTGCAGGGCGATGAGTTCGTCCACTCGGTCATTCTGCCAGTTGTGGGGATTGCGAAGAACGTCCTGCAGGTAAAACTGGTTGATTATGTCGCCCGGGTCACGCAGGATGATTCCGGTGCCTACGGAGCTGAGTTCGGCCACGCCGTCGCGCAAGCCCACGTACATCGTCGCCAGGTCAGTGGGTTCGATTTCGATGTTGATGTTCAGGTCCTGCCTCATCTGAGGAGCCGTCACTTCAGCGCTGGGCAGCGAGGGCGTCGTGTTGACGACATTGAGCCGGATGTCGAAACCGTCGGGATATCCTGCGGCGGCCAACAGAGCGCGCGCTTCTTCCAACGCCGCACTTCGATCAGCCATGAAGGCGGGGTCGGTAGCGCGGGTCTCTTCCAAATCCTCCACCACACCGGGCGCGAAGAAAGTGCCAGGCAGGCCAAATCCCAGGACGGCCTTGCTGATGCCCAAATCCCGGTCGAGACCCAGGTAGAAAGCTCGCCGTACGCGAGGGTCATCAAACGGAGGACGGTCAATGTTCAGGAAATAGGCTTGAACCGCAGCGCCCTCCAGCACCAACGCACGAACCCGACCGTCCGTATCGCGCTCCAGACGCGCCACGTCTTCCGCCGTATGACTGGTGACGGATTGATAAGTGCCGTACACCTGCCCGGTTTGGAGCGCGGATATCCGCCGGGCCACGTCCAGTATCAGGAATACCCTCAATCCATCGAAAAAAGGACGACCGGTCTTAAAATAGTTCGGGTTTCGGTCAAAGGAGTAACCAACGTCCTTCTCCCACTCGCGGAGCATCCAGGGGCCAGACCCGATCAACCCTGATGGGTTGCCCGCGTTTATGGACGCCAGCGCTTCATCATGGGCGATGCCATGGTTCGCCTGTTCTTGCGACAGGCTCTCGGCCACATGCTTGGGGTAAATCTTCATGTAGTCCGACGCCAGGTTGGGCAAGAATGCCGACGCAGGATAGCGCAGCGGCACCTTCACCGTATGGTCATCAATCGCCTCGAACGTGCCGTGCTCCACGAAGTTGTTCAACAGGCCGGTCCGAGCGCGCAGCACTCCTTCTTCCACTTGTCCCAGCGTGATCCGATTCAGCGAAAACACCACGTCTTCGGCCGTTACCGGATGTCCGTCGGTGAATGTAGCATCCGGGTTCAGCCGGAAAACGTACCCGAATTCGCCGGCTTCTTCATAAGATTCCCAGCTTACGGCCAAGTCCCCGATGATTTCGCTGGGATTGACCGGGTTGTACTCCAAAATCTGATTGAACCTGGGTCCCGACGGAATGAGGACAGTATTCATTGACCCGCCGTAATGCACATCCCAGAAGCCGGGGTTGTACTGGGCAACTAGCGGAAAGTCGCCGCGGTAGTGTTTGCTGGCGCCCTCTATCCACCAATTGGGCCTCTGATCCACCGGCATCGCAGTGGGGACCGGAACCGGCGTGGGAGTGGCGTCCAGCGGCGCTGTGGGCGTGGGTTCGTCCGCCGCCGCCATGCGGTCGATGGTCGGCGTAGGCGCAGCGGCAGCCGGCGCAGCAGTTTCTCCAGTCCCGCCAGTCCCACCCGCGTCTTGGGGAGTGGTCGCCCCTCCACAAGCCGCCGCTACCAGCCATAAAGCCAATGCGACCGTCGCGATCAAAATGCTTGGATGAGCCAATCGTCGCCAATTCACCACGTTCACCTCCGTAAACCGGGCCTCGGATGCTATAATGCGACTGTTATCGGCAACACACCCGTCTCTGGGTACGTTTACCATCAAGTGACAACAATAGATTAGCGGGAAACGACTGTCAAATCGTATTTCATGAATAAAACCGACTGTCTGCATCAAGGGATTTGCTGATAATCCCGGCGCTGACCCTCTCGCTCAGCGAATTACGATTAACATCGTTCGGCAGGCGGAAGGCCGTTCACCGCCCAAAAACGCGAACGGCGCCCGTTCCTCGGAGACGGGCGCCCGTATGATGTTGAAACGTGGTCGGGGTTATTTTGAACTGAAGGACAGCGCGGTAAGCGTCCCGTTGTCCGACGCCGTGGCGGCCAAGAGCAGTCCACCCGCGACGATGGGAGATGCGGTGACCGCGCCGTCAAGGTTCACGACCCACTGTTGAGAACCGTCGGCGATAGAAACGGCGATGACTTGGCCGTTTTCGTCGCCGATCAGAGCCACCGAGTCGGCAGTAGTCGCGCCCACCGTGATGTCGGAACTGCTGTTGAACTCCCAAAGGATTTCACCACTGTCGGCATTCAACCCAGTTACCAGGCCGCTGGCATCCGCAACTATCAGGGTTGATCCGGCCAACGCTGGCGGGTAGGGCTGTTCCTCCGCGGTTTGGGCAGACCACACGTAACCCTGCTGCTCGGGGCCTTTCTTGGTGAATCCCCACACCCACAGCACCGTGCGGACGTACTGGATTTGCCGCTCCAACGGGTAACGGCGTCCCTGGTAATCCAGTCCCCAGACCACGCCGCCAAAGCTGCTGAAATGCAACAGGTCTTCCGTCGCCAGCGGCCCGCCTCGGGCCCAGCGCGCGCTGCCGGCGTCGTAGATCATTCTGAGTTTTCCGGTAGCTTCATCCAGCACGTGGACGCGGGCATCGTTGGCCGTGGCGATCACCTTGCCGTCGATTATGGCCGGTGGCGCGATTACCCAATCGTCCAGCCGGTAGTCCCAAAGCGGTTCTCCAGTGGCAGCGTCGAGAGCTATAAGACGGTTCTTGTCTGACTCGGCGACGAACAGGCGGCCGTCGGCGACGGTCGGCGACGGCAGCGACGCGACTTGAAGCCGCCGGGACCAAACCGGCGCACCCGTCTCCGCATCAAGGGCGGAAACTATACCCGCCCGAAAGACCACGAAAACCAGATCGTCCGTCACCGCTGGGGTTACAGCGGCCGGCAAGCCGGAATCGTATCGCCACAACACGTTTCCGGTGCCGCGTTCCAGAGCAACTACGCTCCCGTCTTCGGCAGTCAAATACACCCGTTGGCCCACCAGCGCTGGCGGGGCAGTGATAGGGGAACCGGCAACATACCGCCAAATTGTTTCCAGCGACATATCGACGGGCAAGGCTCCACTCGTAGATGCCGACCAGTTGGCCACTCCACCGCCAGCCTGCCGCCAGTCGGCGTCAGCAAACCCCGCTAGAGTATTTCCGATCTTGGTCGAGGGCAGCGGCGGGTCCGGAGGCAACCCGGTATAAGCCCATAACAACCAGAAAACCAGGCCCAAAATAGGCAGGATAACGATGGTAGCCCGAACGAGCCGGTTGCGCAGGAAATCAAGACGAACCCGTCGGGAGCGACGTTCGGCTTCAGCCTGAGCGACGGCCTCCAAACCCGAAAACGCGCCGCAGTTGGCGCACCTGGTTCCCCCTTCCGCCGGGTTCAGGTGCCCGCAAAACCTGCAGAGGAGAACTGAAGTCTCCCCCGAATTGGGAGAGGGCGTAACCACAATCGTTAGAAGGCAGGCCGCTGCAACACCGCCGGGTCAATACGCCGGCGCACTCGTTGGCCGTCGGAAGGCGACCCCAGCAGTTCTCCGTCGTCCACCATAACCTTGCCGCGCAGGATCACGGTGGTGGGCCAGCCGAAGATCTCCCAGCCTTCCCAGGGGCTGTAGTCCCGAAGGTGCAGGTCGTCCATGGTGAGCCGCTTGTGGATGGCGGGATCGATGATGGCGAAATCGGCGTCGCTGCCCGGAGCGATAACGCCTTTTTGCGGGTACATTCCCAATAGCCGGGCCGCATTGGTCGCGGTGATGTTGGCGAACTGCGTCAGCGGCATCCCGCGCCGGACCACGGCTTCGGTGTAGTTGACGCCCATGCGGATCTCGATACCGATGTTGCCCCCTCGCATGTCCTGAACGTTGCGGCCGGCCGTCTTGTCCAGGTACGTCGTAAAACTGCTGTCCGTGGCGGTGAAGGTCAGGTTGTTGCCCAACAGGCCAGACCACAGATCGCTACCGTCCTCAGGATACTTGAGAGACGGATACGTGTGGTACTTCATCCCGTCGGGCTCACGGTACTGGAAGGCGTTGAAGGACAGCGCCAGCGTGAGCACCTCGCCATACACCGCCTGGCCGCGACTGCGGGCCGCCGCCACGGCGTTCACACCGTCATTGCCCGTCACGTGGACGAAGTACATACCAGCGTTGTTCTGTTCCGCGATCCGGATCACGTCTCGGAACGCCAGGTCCTCGACCTCTTTGGAATGAATGAGGTGGGCGTTGTACCAGTCCCACATATTCCGCTGCTGGGCCATGAGATAGTTGTACATCACGATCTCGTCGTCCTCGGCGTGAACCGCCAGGACTCCGTCGTGTCGGGCCAGTTGCGCGGTGAGATCGGTCAGGCGTCCGTTGTCGATCCGACCCGTGGGCGTGAGGGTCAGGGGAGGGTCCTGCGGCGGTCGGATGTTGGTGGTGAAGATTTTGACGCTGGGGAAATCGTTGTTGATAAGCTCGCCGACCCGCGCGATGCTGTCGGCGGTGTTGTTGCTTCTATAGATGACGTGGGCAGAGTAATCCGCGTAGGTGTTTCCTTGCCAAACGGACAGGAAGTCAAGGATGCCGCCCACCAACTCGCCCTCGTTGGGAGCCGGCGCGAAATCGACCACCGTGGTGGTGCCACCCCATATCGCGCCCAGGGAATGCTCCAGAGGGCCGGCGTTGGGCACGCCCTGGACCTGCTGGGGCGCGCCGGGTTGCACGTTGGCGGCGGCGTGGATGTGCGGTTCAATCCCACCGGGAGTCACGATGCGCCCGGAAGCATCGACGGTCTGGACAGCTTCGTCAATCAGGGTGCCGGGCGCGCCGATGGCAACGATGCGCCCGTCCTGGACACCGATGTCCACTTGAGCGGCCTCGCTGGGCATCACAACGGTGCCGCCGGTAATCAGCAAGTCGAACATTTTCCGCCCTCCGTACAGCGCGCACTGGCGCGCTGGGTTGGAGCATGTTAGCACAAACTTGGGAGGGTGCGGATTGGGCGCTACTCAAGGGCCTGGCTCAGGTCGTCGATCAAATCATCGACGCTCTCAAGTCCTACCGAGGCGCGCAGCAAGTCGTCGGGCGTGTTCGTGTCCGGGCCTTCGATGGACGCTCGATGCTCGATGAGGCTCTGGGTGCCGCCCAGGCTGGTGGCGCGGACGAACAGGCGCACGTTGGCGGCCACCCGCATCGCGGCTTCCCGCCCACCGACAACCTGGAACGACAACATACCGCCAAAGTCCGCCATTTGCCGCGCGGCGACGTCATGTCCGGGATGACCGGGCAGACCGGGGTAATGCACCGCCGCAACGCGCGGGTGGTCCTGCAAGAACCGGGCGATGAGTCCGGCGTTAGCGCAGTGCGCCGGCATCCGCACGTGCAGCGTCCGAATGCCCCGCAGCGTTAGCCAGCAATCGAATGGAGACGGCACGGCGCCGGCCACGTTCTGGATCAGCGGGATGCGCTGGAAAAGCGCATCGTCGCGGGCGCTCACTACTACTCCACCGGTAACGTCCTCGTGACCGCTGATGTACTTGGTGGTGGAATGCACCACTAAATCGGCGTCCAGGCTCAAGGGGCGTTGGAGCATCGGCGTAGCCCAGGTATTGTCGCAAACGCAGAGGGCGCCGGCGGATTGCGCTATGGAGGTCATCTCTTTGATGTCCGTGACTTTCAGCAGCGGATTGGATGGGGTCTCGACCCAGATGAGTTGTGTTTCGGGCCGGATTTCGCGGCGAACGGCGTCGGGATCGGTCATATCTACGAAGGTGGTCCGCAACCCCCAAGGCTCAAAAATCTCCCGCAGCATCCGGGCGGTGCCGTGGTAACAGTCGTCCGGAGCGATAACGTGGTCGCCGGGTGACAGGGCCTGAAACACCGCGGCGGTGGCCGCCGAACCGGAGGCGAAGGCAGCAGCGGCGGCCCCGTCCTCCAGCAACGTCAAGCATTCCTCCAGAGCGCGCCGATTGGGGTTGTCAGAGCGGGAATAAACAAAGCCCCGTGAGTATTCCCCGTCGGCATCCCGCTCAAAGGTGGTGGACAGGTAGATGGGCGGCGCGACGGCTCCGGTAGCCGGGTCGATTTGGTGGGCCGCCTGGGCGGCGATGGTTTCGAAGTTCATCCCAATAGCTCGCGGTGGTGTTGGAGTGGACGGCGTCGGTTACGGCTCTATCGAGGCGGAACCGTCGGGATTAATGTAAACGCCGACGATTGGGTATATGAGTCCGTTGAAGAGTACGTTGATACGGTGAAGCCCCTCGGAGTACGGGCCGCCGGCGCGCTCTACCCAGCGGGGGATAACGGTTTCGACGGCGGCCAAGCGCATCTCGTCCCGTATCCAGTAAGAAAGTTCCGCGGATTTCAGACCCTCGGCAACGTTTTTCTGGACCGCTTCTGGCTCGAAGTGCTCCAGCAGGAAATAACGGTTGAGGTAAGCATGGCGCGCGCCTTCCTCCTGGATGATGTTCTGCAGGTCCAGCGGCATCATGTCCCAAAGCTCCTGGTTAACGGTTAGCCAGCTGTGGGAGAGGTTGTAGAGTGGGCCGACGATGTAATTAGCAACTTCGTTCCAACGTAGTTCATGCCCGCAGGAGGCGCACGTAATCGCGCCGTCAATCGCGCCGGCCTCCAGGGCCGTGTACACATCAGATAACGGGAGGTGCTGCGGCGCGGCGCCCACGCCTTCCAGCAGGTCGCTGAGGATGGCGTCGTGGCTGCTCACTTTCAAACCCTGCCAGTCGCGCGGGTCATCGTGGACTTCCTTCCGGGAGAACAGATAGTAATTGCCACTCATCATGTATGCGACCTGCACGCCGCCATTGGCCGCGATCAGTTCGGCCATTGCGGGCTGTACGGCGTCGATAACGGCGAGGTTAGTAGCCTGATTGGGATGCAGGCCCCACAGTCCGCTGATGTCCACGATGGGGTGGTCGCCGCTGATGTATGGGGGATAGATTTGCGCTGCAGGCAGTGTGCCGTCCTCAATAAGGCGCAGCGAGTCCGCGCCGGAAACTCCCAGTTCAGAGAACGATGTAACCTCAAATTGAACCTGGCCTTCGGTGCGGCGCTTGACGCGCTCGATAAATCCAATGTCCCAAATATGTTGGTAGGCCCCCGCCGCTAACCCGCAATCGACTGACGAGCGGTTTATGCAGGCCATCGGTATCTTGAAGTCGTGGCCGCTGGATACCAACGGGGTCAGGTTGAAGTTGATGGCCCCGAGATTGCCGCAGGATTCGCCGGCAGGGCTACCGCCGCCGTGAGGCACTGGAAAGACCGGGGCAGCTGGGCCGTCGCAGGGCGTGATGGCCGTGGCCTCGGGGCCAGTGGCGGTATCGGTGACGTTGATGGCGACCGGCCCCGTAATATCCGGGTTGCCGGGGACCGGGTATGCCGGGAAGCTGTCGGGAGCGATGTGGACGTCGATGATGGGGCCGATGATCTCGTTGAAAATGCGGACGGCTTCGGAATGGTGACCACCGGCCCGCTCCACCCACCGGGGCAGCACGCCGTCGAGGTTTGCCTGGAACATGGCCTCGTGGATTACAGGGGGTAACTCGGCGTGAACCATACCGCCGGCCGTATTCCCATCAACGGCTTGCGGCTCCCAATCGACCACAGCCGAATCCCGTACGTATTCCCAATGACGATTGCCCTCTTCAGTGATGATAGCCTGCAATTCCGGCGGGATTTCATTCCACCGGTCGCGGCTCATGACAACCCAGGTAACGCTGGATGAGCCGTTGATTGGGCCATAGAGATATTTGGCAACCTCGTACCAACGCTGGTTGAAACCACAAGTTCCACAGGATATGGCGGCATCGACGAACTGATTTTTCAGTGCGCCGTACACGTCAAGATAATCGACGAAATGCGGGTCGGCGCCAATGCTTTCCAGCAACTCGGTCAGTGGAGGGCGATAACTGCGCGTCCGCAAACCTTGGAAATCGTCCAAGGAATGCAAGGGACGGGACGAGAAGATATAGTTGCTGTCCGTGTAGTGTTCGGTGATGACAACGCCGTTGGTGGCGCGCTCAATCACGGCGCGAACCGCGTCGCGACTCTTGTCCACCGCGGCGAATTGAGTTTCCAGGTCGGGATAGAGGCCCCAAAGGTTAACGGCCTCGATTATGGCCAGGTCCCCGGAAACGTGGGCGGGATAGACTTCCGCCATGTCCACAACGCCGCTCTTGAGCAGATCTGCGGCTTGGCTGTCGGGCAGTCCGAGTTCGGGGTAGGAAGTGAGCTGGAACGCTATGCGGCCGCCGGTGCGGTGTTTGACCCGCTGAATGAACCCGCCGAGCTCCGGGGATGTGTGCCTCGCAGCAAGTTCCTGGCAGGGCTTGCGCACGACATTGATACAGACCAGTTGAATGGTGAACTGCTGCTCCTCAGTAGTGGCTTTGGCCCAATTGCTCCATCTGGACCATTGGGTAGGTTGGCCGGAGATTTCCCGGCCGGCGATGACTCTAAACCAGTAATCCTGATCTGTTTCCAGGCCGGTTACAATCACGTAACCCTCTTCGCCCCGGGTCCATTTGCCGCCGGTGTTGTCCCACTTCGCCGACCAAACCCAATGGACGGTGGCGTTTTGCGCGGGCTTCCACACCACGAAAACCTCGCCGGTACGACCGGTGGGTGTGGCTTGCACCTTCGCCGGCACCCCCAAAACCACCGGGGTGGGCGTCGGCACGGGCGGGGGGGTTATAGGCGGGGGCTGGCCTTGCGCCAGAGTTGCCCCCTGGGATGGCGCGAAAGTCCCCAATACAGCCAGGACCACGATGAATGCCAATATTCCGACCAATATGACCGGCCAGCGATATTTTCGGATTATGCTGTTCACGATTGGCAGACCCTTGTAGGGGCGAATAATCATTCGCCCCTACGGTTGGGAGTTAAACACCCGCTTTGATGAACTCGGCGACCCGCTCGCTGATCATTATCGTCGTGGCGTTGGTGTTGGCGCGGATCACGTCGGGCATTACCGAAGCGTCGGCGACGCGGAGGCCCTCGATGCCGTGGACCTGGCCGTGCTGGTTCACGACGGCCACGGAATCGGTGGCCGGCCCCATCTTGCAAGTGCCGGCGATGTGGTGCTGGGTGTAGGCGTTGCGGAGAATCCAGTTGTCCAGCGCGTCGTCGCTGACCAGGTCGGCATCCGTAGGGTTCAGACGCTCAACTATGAAATCCTTGAAGGGCGACTGGTCCGCGATTTCGAGGGCTTTGCGGATGGCCTGCCGCATTCGTTGGCGGTCGTAGGGATCGCTGAACAATTGGTAGTCCAGGTCGGGTTGGACGGAGGGGTCAGTGGACTGCAGGGATAGTCGCCCCGCTGAAACCGCGTTCTGGAGGCCGATACTGAGGCCAAAGTGGAAACCGGACCCGTCGTAGGACACACTGGCCGGCCGGTGCTCGCTGGTCATGAGCGTCGGCGTTATCTGGAAGTCAGCCCTGGTGGGCGAATCGTCGGCGCTCCAGCGCAGACCGACCTGGATGTTGGGAGCGAAGGTGTCCGGTTCCTCGCCCTCGCCACGGAAGAGCACGTAGGCGGCGGGATGGTCGCGGAAGTTCAGTCCTACGCCGGGCAGTTCGTGGTTCACCGGAAGGCCCATCTCGAGCAGGTGATCGGAAGGGCCGATACCGGAGAGGAGCAGTAGCTGCGCCGAGCCGATGGTGCCGCTGCACAACACGATTTCTTTCCCCTCGACGGTGAAGATCTCGCCGCCGCTCTCGACCTCGACGCCCACCGCTCGTGGTGAGCCGGTCGAACCATTGTCCAGGACGACGCGGCGGGCATGGATGTTGCCGCGCACGGTGAGGTTCAGGCGATGGCGCGCGGTGCTCAGGAACGTCAGCGAGGTGCTCATCCGCACGCCGTCGATGTTGTTCATGGGGCGCGGCGAAACGGCGGTGTAGCAGTCGGGGGCGTTCTGGTCCGGGTGCTCCGGTATGCCCAGGCGGACGCAGGCATCGTAGAAAGCGGTGTTGAAGGGCAGCCAATCCGGTCGCTTGGGACGGCGCACCGGCAACGGGCCTTCCGAGCCGTGGAAGTCATCGCCGCTATAGTCCCAGTCGTTTTCCATCTTGCGAAAGAAGGGGAGGCAATCGGTGAACTTCCATTCATCGTTGCCCCATTCCGCCCACCGGTCGTAGTCCTCGGGAATGCCCCGAAACACCACCTGGCCATTGATGGACGACGAACCACCCATGGCTTTGCCTCGGGGGATAATCATGGGTTCGTCCTGCAACGGGGTGGCTCGGCCGCGAAGGTCCCAACTGTGGGGGCCGTAGGCGGACAGCCAGGTGTTGTTGCCCTGCTTGAGGTCCTCCGGGAGATGTTCAAAGTCGGGGTAATCGGGCCCCGCTTCCAGAAGGATGACGGACTTGTCGGTCATTTCGGAGAGTCGGGTGGCCATGACACAGCCGGCCGAACCGCCGCCGACCACGATGTAGTCGTACTGCATAATGGTAGTCGCTCCTTTGGGATGGTTGGGTGAGGAGTGGCTTAACGCGGCGATTCTAGCACAGGGGTTATGCTAGAATGGGAGTTGCCCCCGTAGCTCAGTGGATAGAGTGCTGGCCTCCGGAGCCAGAGACCGGAGTTCGAGTCTCCGCGGGGGTACTTGCTTCGATCAATAGTGCCGGGTTTATGGCCGATGCGTCGGGGTGTGGCCTAGCGGCAAGGCGCCTGCTTTGGGAGCAGGAGATCGGCAGTTCGAATCTGCCCACCCCGACCAATCCCGTGCTGCCCGGGACAGCAAGAGTCCCGAAAGTGCGTCTGGATTCCGGCTTCCGCCGGAATGACGACCGTAGAGGTTAGACAGGCCAATCCTCCAGCGTCCACCCCATTTCCCAGAACGCCTGCTCGTAGCGGGTGCAGGTGATGTAGGCTTCCTTCATGGCGGCGATTTCGGCAGGGCCGGCGACGGCGGCGACGCGGTCGCAGATCGCGCGGCACTCTTCGGCGACGGCCTGCTGCTCTGGGGCCGCATACATCTCAATCCACTGGGCATAGCCGGGGTGGTCGGGCAGTCCCTGGTCGGCCAACCGCTCGCCGACCCGCCAATAGCCCCAGATGCACGGGAGAACTGCGGCGACCAACTCCCCAAACGTCCCCTGGTGGGCGACCCGCAGCAGGTAGCTGGTGTATGAATAGCAGGTTGGCGCGTGCCGGGTAGCGTCCAGCTCAGCTTCGGTAATGCCAAACTGGGCGCAGTAGGAGCGGTGCAGGTCCATTTCGGTGTTGAGGATGTAGTCCACAGCGCGGGCGAACCACGACATTGCCGGCAGGTCGGGCGCCTTGGCGGCGGCCAGGGCCAGACAGCGGGCAAAATCGATCAGATAGACGTAATCCTGGGTGATGAAGTGCTTGAAACGATCCAGGGGCAACGTCCCTTCGCCGATTCCCTGTACGAAGGGGTGGAAGGCCATTGCCTCGCGTTGCGCTTCGGATTCGCGTTCGATGTCTTCGCAGAAGGACATTGTGGAGCCTCCGGTGTGGGACGGGTGGGTTGCGCCGGCAAGGGTAGGCCCGGCATGGGTGGTAGTCAACACTCAGACAATTGCAGCCCAAGCAGTGACAGCAGGTCGTTTCGTCGCCGCGACCGGATGGTCTATAATGAATGGGCCGATTGCAAACGCAAAGTTTTACGCCCTGCCCGCGGTGAATAATGGTGGGGCGGATTGAATCGAGAGGGTTTTCTCATGATGATGTTGTTTTTGCGGGACGTTCCCGACCAGGCCCGGGCCGGCGAGGTGAGGCGGGTTTCCCGGGGTTACGCCCGCAACTACCTGCTCCCCAAGGGCCTGGCCGAAATCGCCACCGACGAAACGCTCAAGCGCCTGGAAAAAGTCAAGAACGAAGGCGACCAGCAACGAGCCCGCGAGACCCAGGTCGTCGAAGAATTGGCGGAAGCGCTGGACAACCTGACGGTTACTATCCCCGGTCGGGTCACCCCAACCGGCCGGTACTACGGCGCCATCAGCGGTGCGCGCATCTCCGATGCGTTGGGCGAGTTGCTGGAAAGGGTCATCGACCGGCGCATCACCAACGCCGTGGAACCCATCCGCGAACCGGGCGAGTACGAGGTGGTGCTCAACCTGTCCAGCGAAATCCGCGCCACTGTGAACGTCATCGCGTCCATTGAGGAATAACTCGCGTGGTTGTCGCCCAATACAGTGAACGGCAGCTGCCCTACGACCACGAGGCGGAGGCCGCGGTCCTCGGCGCTTTGCTGATTGACGGCGACGCGCTGTTACGGGTCACGCCGATCATCAAGCCGGAGGATTTCCACCGGGCCCGCAACCAGTTCTGCTTTGCCGCCTGCGTCGCCGTGTTCGGGAGGCAAGAAGCGATTGATCAGATAACCGTAGCCCGTGAGTTGCAGCGGCAGGACCGGTTGGAGCAGGTGGGCGGCCTAGCGTACCTCGGCCAGCTGATTTCGGGTACGCCGACGTCGGTGAACGTTGAGCACTACGCGGGAATCGTCGCGGACACGGCGGCCAAACGAAGGCTGATCGACGCCGGAAACCGCATCGCCGAGCTGGGGTTTGAGGACAGCCAGGACGCCGACGACACCATGCGGCAGGCGGTGGAGGTGCTGTTCCGGGTGCAGCCCACCAACAACGACCGGGGGTTTGTGCCGCTGAGCTCCGTTTTGGACGTGTACCTGCAAGGCGACATCGGCGACGTGTCGCTGACCGACGAGCCGCCGTTGCAGAGCGGCTACGGCGACTTGGACAGCCTGCTGGGCGGGATGCAACGGTCGGACCTGCTCATCGTGGGAGCGCGGCCCGGTTTGGGCAAGAGCAGCCTGGCCCTGAATATCTGCACCAACGCGGCTAAAGCCGGGCAGGTGTGCGGGATATTCAGCCTGGAAATGAGCCGGGAACAGGTGGCCATGCGGATGCTGGTGGCCGAGTCGGGTGTGGACTCCCACCGATTGCGGTTGGGGCTGCTGTCCGAAAACGAGCAGAACGTGATCTCCGATGCGGTGGGAGTACTGTCGGGGTTGCCAATTTTCATTGACGATACCCCGTTCCAGTCCACCATGGAGATGCGAAGCAAAGCCCAGCGGCTGCAACTGGAGCATGGCCTGGACTTCCTGGTAGTGGACTACCTGCAGCTGATTCAGGGCAGCAACCGGAGGCAGGGTTACGGCGAGAACCGGGTCCAGGAGATCAGCGAGATTTCCCGCTCGCTCAAAGGCATGGCGCGGGACCTGAATGTGCCCGTGTTCACCTGCTCGCAGTTGAGCCGCGTGGTGGAAAATCGTCCCGGACATCGCCCACAGCTATCAGACCTGCGCGACAGCGGCAGCATCGAGCAGGACGCGGACGTGGTTACTTTCCTCTATCGCGAAGACCGGAACTTTACCGAAGAAGAGTGGGAGCAGCACAATCCCGGCCGGCCGTACCCGCGCAACCTGGTGGAGCTGATAGTGGCCAAGCACCGGCACGGGCCGACGGGCAGCTTTCATCTCTACTTCCGGGACACGCTGATGCGGTTTGATGAGTTGCAGCGTTACGAGGAGTCCGTAGCGTAGATGGGCAACGGGGTGAACAGAACCCGGATTTCTCAAAAATCGCTGCCGGCCAACGCGCGCCGGATCCCAATACCGGCGGCGGCGCTCGGCCCATGGCTTGCCGAGATTGAAAACCCCGACGAGCTACGGGTAACGCTCCGGGCCGTGGCCCTGATCACAGACAGCGTCAGCCGGCCGCATCTTCCGGCGTCGGTTTCGTTGCACGAACTCCTGGATGATACGTTCTTGATGCAAGGTTGCGCCAGCGAAAACATCCGGGCCAGTTTATCGGCCGCGCTGGAGCGGAGTACGCTACTGGCGACCAGTGTCCGTAGCGAGATTCGCATCCTCCTGAACGACGAGGCGGCGCAGCGATACCTGGAGCGAACCAACCTGCCGCTATTGTCGCCGGCAGATGCACTGGGGGCACTGTCGCAAATCACCCCAACCCAGTGGCTGCCGCAAAAGCAACCCGGAGAACAGCGTGCTAACATATTCACGCTGTACGAGAAGCACATCGGCCCCTACGGGCACAGCATGGCCGAGCAGTTGAAGGCAGCGGAGTCCGAGTACCCCACTCAATGGATTGAAGATGCTTTCGCGGCAGCGATAGAACGGAACGCTGCCAGCTGGAATTACGTTCACGCCATCCTCCGCCGGTGGTTGAAAGAAGGGCGGTACTCGGGGACCGAGTCAAGCGCCACCCAGCAACTGGACCAATATCATGAGCATGGAAAGCCTGGGCACGATACTGCGCCGGATAGCCGCACGGGGTACTTGGACAGTTATCGACGGCGTCACGGACGCTTACCCTGGGAGGACGGAGAACCCAACTCCGAGTAAGCAGTGCGACCGGTGCGGCGGGACCGGCTTCATAACCCACCGGGTCGATGTATCCCACCCCAATTTCGGCCAGGTATTTCCCTGCCGGTGCCAGGAGTCGGATGCGGACCGGGAAATCCGCGTCGCCGCGCTGGAAAGATACAGCAACTTAGGATCGTTGCGGCTGGCAACCTTCTCCCAAGCCAACCCGGACGGCCCGTCCGAGGACGCCGCCAGCCGGCGCGCCTATGCCGCCGCTATGGAAGCTGCGACGGCCTACGCCGAGCGGCCTGACGGCTGGTTGACTTTCGCCGGGCCCAGCGGCAGCGGGAAGACATATCTGGCCGCTGCCATTGCAAACCGGCAAATCGAACTCGGCAACCCAGCTCTGTTCATTACCGCCGCCGACCTGCTTGACTACCTACGGAGCGGGTTCGACGACGATTCGGACATTCCCTTCGTTGACCTTTTCGATCAGGTTCGTGGCGCTTCCCTGCTGGTGCTTGACGATTTGCCCACGCGACCCGCGACGCCTTGGACACAGGAACGCCTCTTCCAACTGTTGGCATGGCGTCATTCGGAACGCTTACCCACGGTGATTACCTTGCGCGGCGACCCCAACCGCCTGGATGAGTTCCTGTTGACCCGCGTGGAGTCGCCGGACGGATTCGGCAGACTATATCGATTGGGACGGGCAACCGTTGGGGCGGGCAGGACGATGGGAGCGATACCGGCCAACATGCGCCGACGGATGACGTTTGATGCTTTCGATCCCGAAGGAAACGGCGGGTTGAGCGACTATGAGCAACGCAGCCTGAGGTCTGCCAAAGCTTACGTGCAACGGTGGGCCAGCAGCCCTAACGGTTGGTTGAGCCTGCATGGGCCTTATGGTGTTGGGAAAACTCACCTTGCGGTAGCCGCGGCCGCCGAGCGGGAAGACCGAGGCGACGAGGTGTTTTTCGCCACTGTCGCCGATCTCCTGGACTACCTGAGGGCCACGTTTGCGCCTGACAGCCCGGTCAGCCATGACGACCTGTTGGATCGCATCCGGATGGCGGACGTTCTGGTTCTGGACGATATGGGAGCGGAACGCAGCACTCCTTTCGCAGAGGATAAGCTTTTCCAAATCGTAGGTTACCGCTACGAGGAACGACTCCCGACGATAATCACCACCTCGCATCAAATTGAGGAGATTGCCGCTGCCCGGCCACGTATCGCCTCCAGGCTCCAAGATCCACTGGTGGTAACGGAGTGGCCTATTGAAGCGCCCGATTATCGACAGGGCGGCGTACGACGATAGGGCGCCGGTATCCCTTTTCCGCAATCGATCAAATTCTGTAGGGGCGAATGATTATTCGCCCCTACGAGCAAACAATGGCATAATCCGGTTTGAGCAATCCAACCACCAGCGAGTTTTGAACCACATGACCACACACAATTTCACCGACTGGAACTCCGCGCAGGATTACTTTTTCGACAACGGCCTGACCGACGGCCTGCCCGTCATCCCGCCGACTCCGGAACGGGTCCAGGAGATGCTGGACTATGCCGGGGTGGACGCCGACCACGATCTTGGGACAGAGGTTATCCGGCAAAAGCGGTTCACCGCCGGCAAGGCTGCGGTCAACGCGGTGATGGCCGGCTGCCGGCCGGAGCATTTTCCCGTGGTGCTGGCGTCTCTGTCGGCCATCACCGATCGGTCCTTCAACCTGCACGCCAGCAGCACGTCCACCAACGGCGTCACGGTGCTGACGGTGGTGAGCGGGCCTTACGCCGAGGCCATCGGCATGAGCGGCGGCGTGGAGATGATGGGCAACGGTAGCCGGGCCAACGCCGCCATCGGGCGCGCGGTCAACCTGTTCAAGACCAATTTCTACGGCTCGGTTCCCGTGGTGATGGACAACAGCACCTTCGGGCATCCGGGCAAGATCAGTTTCGCTTTCCCGGAGAACCTTGCGATCAGCCCCTGGCCGTCGCTGGCGTCGGAGATGGGTTACGGCGATGACGCCACCATCGTGACGGCCTACGCGACGCTGGCCCCCCTCCAGGTAACGCTGCACGGTGACCGGAATCCGGCGGACCTGCTGACCACCGTGGCCCATGCCATGCTGGCTTTCGGCCCGGGTATGCCCGAGGTGGTCTGCGTAATCAGCCCGGAAGCAATGGGTCACGTGGCCGCCGCCGGTTGGAGCCGGCAACAGGTGGCCGAGTTCCTCCACGAAAAGGCTCGTCTGCCGGTATCGGAGTGGATGCGCTGGCATCGCATGGGCCACGAGCTGGACCACGACCGCATGGTTCCGGTAGTGCCGGATGCCGACCGCATCACCGTGCTGCCCGGCGGCGGGATGGCCGGCGGATTCGTCAGCCTGATCAGCACGTGGGGCAGCAGCCGCTCGGTAACGCGGCGGGTGGTTGTGCCGAGAGAATTGTCAGAAGCATGATTTACCGGATTCGAGGATTTTCTGGATATACGTTCATCCTGGACATCTTTATAATCCAGGAAATCCTGCTTCTGACGAAGAAAGGAGTTTGAATGATGGCAACTCAAAAGTCACCCATAATCACAATGGATCCGCGTGACGACGCTCCGCCGGCTCCGTCGCGGTTGGCGCAGCGGCCGGCGACATTGGACGGCAAAGTGATCGGCCTGTTTTCCAACAATAAGCCCCATTCCGAAGACCTGCTCCGACGCATCGCCGCCATCATCGGCGAGCGGTACGACGTCGCCGGCACTGTTGAGCACAACAAGGGCGGCTGGCAGTGGCCGGCGCAGATTGAGGATTTGCAGCGCACCGCCAAGAGCATCGACGTGGCTATTCATGCCACTGCGGAATGAGGGTCCTGCACCGCGTGCAGTGTGCACGACGCAATGGAAACCGAACTGCTGGGCATCCCTTCTACCGTTCTGACCACCCGGCCCTTCATCAGCCAGGCCCACGCCATGTCGCGGATGCGGGGCGACCCGGACTATGGGTTGGCGATCATCGAGCATCCCATCGTGACGCTGACCGACGCTGAACTGTCCGAAAGGGCGGCGACGGCTGCGCCGCAGGTGATTGCTTGTCTGGTTGACCGCTAATCCGCACGTCGTTGATCCGAAAAATGTAGGGGCGAATAATCATTCGCCCCTACCCGTTTGCGGTCGGTGCCGTCGAACTACATCGGCAGATGCACCGCCTCACCGCTCTGGGCGCTAATGGTGACCGCTTCGGTCCACTCCATGTAGTGAACCCCGATGTTGAACGGGGTGCGCATCACCGGGGCGCCGTCGCGGACGGAAGCGATGAACTCCTGCTCCACGGACCAGGCGTAGCGGCTTTCCGGCGGGTTGGCGATTTCCTGGAGTTCGGAATCGCCCCGCTTGCCGCCGAACACGCGCATCCGGTTGTCAACGTGAATGGTGCCGTCTGTGCCGTAGAGCCAGACATCGTTGCCCGGAGCGAGGCCGGCGCAGGCGCTGAAGCGCAGGTGGGCGTTGGCGCCGTTGGCCAGGCGGCAGAGGATGTCCACGGTGTCAGGGATGGTGACTGAACGCCAGTTGCCGTCATCGTCCTTGCGGTGCGGGACGGTGATTTGGCTCATCGCCATGACCTGAGTGGCGCGGCCAACCCAGCGGATCATGGCCTCGTACCAGATGCCCATGTTGAGGATGTTGAAGCCGCTCAGGTCGCGATCCTGCCGCCAGTGCATGGTGGAGTCGCGGTCAGCAAAGCCCGTGAGGGACTGTATCTCGACGGATACCAGGTCGCCGATGAAACCTTCGGAAATCAGGCGGATCAGCAGGTCGTCGATGCCAAAAGTCATGGGGGACGGCACGATTTGCGTTACCAGGCCTGGCGACTGTTGGGATGCGGCGAGCATATCGTGGGCTTCCGAGGCGTTCATCGCCATGCGGGCTTCGCAGAGAACGTGCTTCCCGGCGGCCAGAGAGGCCATGGTCAAGGTGCGGTGCATGTAGGGCCAGGTTCCAATGCAAACGGCGTCCAGACTTTCGTCTTCCAGCAGTTCTTCCCAGCTGTCGTAAACGGTGGGAATGTTGAAGGCGTCGGCGACCCGTTGGCCCGACTCGCGGGAACGGTTGGCGACGGCGCCGATTTCGACGGCGGGCGTACTGTTGAAGCCCGGAATGTGCCGGTCGCGGGTATTACGGCCGGCGCCAATTAGCCCGACGCGGACGGATTCGATGGCCACAGTTAAACCTCCTTGGGTCTTGGGTTTGCTTCGAGAGAGCGCCAGCGGGATATGGAGAGACGGCGCGGCGTGCGAAATTATAGGGTAAGGCCACCACCGGGTCAAAACGGAACACATGGTACGGGGCACGCCAGGGGCCGTGGCAAGCGGATTACCAAGTCTCGGTCTTTTTAACCTCGTAAATCCTGGTTCCGCGGTTGGCATAGGCCCGGTCGAGGGTTCCGCTGCCCACCATCAGGTCAAACTTGGCGATGCCGTCACGCAGATAATATAAACGCTCCAGGTCACCAACTACGATGTAGGCGACGTCGTAATCGTCAAGCAAGCCCAGCGCAGTCTGTTGGCTGCGCGTATTGTAGATGGTGGCGACGGCCATGGCGCGCTGGCGCACCGCGTCGCCGTCGTTGCGCTGCTGGGTTTGATGCCAGGGCCATCCGATGACGGTGGGTAGGCCGGTGTATTGGGAAAAGCGGCTGTTCCAGCAATACTGGCTGCCGTGGCCCTCCAGAATGACCGGAGTCCCCACTGCATTGTCCTGGAGCCACCGGATGGCGTCGTGGTCCCATTGCAGATCGATTGGGTCACCCGGTTTGTCGGCGCACCAGTCGGGCGGGTGATATTCGGCAAGGGGCATCCACGCCTCGCCGTTCAACGTCAGCGGCGTCGAGTTGAAACGGTCTGCGATGCGGACGGGTGTAGCCAGAGCCGGATAAACGAGGACGCCCAAGACCACGAGACCGACAATAGAGAGGCCAAACCAGCGCAAATTCCGCCCTGAGGGAATGTCGCCGCCGGATAGCGCAGTCCAACCGCGCCAGAAACCGTAGGCCCCTGATGTGGCAAACAGGAGCCACGCCACCAGGTAATATTTGAAAAGGGTGTTCATACGGGCGATGTCGCCTTCCACACGAATGAAGTCCACCCCAATCCCTATCGCCAGGGCCATTCCGAGCAGAGACAACGCCATCGTGTCAGAACGCCGGAGAGGTTCGTCGCCTTCCGAAGCCAGAGTTGCCGCCAGCGCCCATCCGGTCAGCGCGAGCAGCACGGTCAGGAAGCCAGCAGTCAGGAAGCCGGACACCAAGAAATAGGATGCCAACAGTATTCCAATGCCGAACGCGACCACAAACCATTGGTGGACCGTCGGAACCCGGGCCCGATACTTCATTCGCCGCACCAGCGGTCTCCATGCTTGGGGGAGCGTGGCAGCCAACAATCCAGCGGTGGCGAGCAATGGTAGAGCGTGGATCAGCAGATAATTGGTGAGCGGCGTGCGCCAACGGCTGGGTTCAATGCCAGTGCCAAAGGTCTCGGTGGCGGAATGGAAGGGTAGAAATGCGGCATAGCTGACCAACAACGCCGTTACTCCCAGCATCGCCGCTGTGGCCGCTCGCGATTTCAATCCACCGCGCAGCATCCAGGCCGACGCTCCGATCAGACCCAACATCAGCAGGGCGTAGGCCGGGTACTCCCATGAGTTGATGGCCCAAAGGCTGCCCACGGCCAACCCCAGCGAAGCTACAGTCGCCCAGGGCCAAAGGCACCGCAAAGACGGCCGGGTCAAACCGCTGAGCAGTGAGAAACCCAGCGCCAGAGCCAGCAACGCAAACGGCATGGACATCATGTGGGCATGGAGGTCCGCGAACAGGAAAGTGAAAAAGGGAAATTCAGTGATGTGAAAAGCGGTCTCGACGTGGTTCCTCGCCTCCAGCCATGGTGTCAGCCAGGAAGGCTCGAACTCCTCAATTTCGGGAATAGCGCGGCTGCTGCGCCAGAAGTCAAAGTCAGAGAGAGCCGCCGGCAGTCCCTGGATTTTGGCCTTGCCCATCCCGAACAACTGCACTGCACCGTCCAAGTTGCCGGCTACGACTGCTATCAGCGCCGCGATGAGTCCGGCGGTGGCTGCGCCACTGACTGGGAATGGACGCATCAAACTGCTTATGTCAATGCGCCATCTGGATTCCCGCTTTCGCGGGAATGACGGAACGCGTTGCTGGGATGGTTCATGCGAGCGGCGCGCCGCCGCCACCATGTTGTACACCAGGGAACCGGCCCCGGTGGCGGTGAGGGCAAACAGCAGCGGCACCGCGAGATTGAAAGCGACGGCAGGCGGAATGGAGGTGAGGCGTGTGGGAATGGACAGGATAAAATAACCCCAGTAGTAGTAATTGAGATAACCGCCACTGAACCAGGGATCGTAAGGCGGCAGGACGGAAGAACGGGCGACGGCAGTGAAGTAAGCCAATTCCATGGGCTTTTCGCCGCCACGCCACGGATGCCAGAGATCGGGGTTCGCGGCGCGGATTAACACGAAAGCCGCGTATGCCAACAGGAACAAGACCTCGGCCGCGACGATGTAGCGCCATCTCTGACTCATCCATTCCAACATCAACCGCCATTGCCGCCAAAGAACGACGGCAGACGGAACGGCCACGATGACCAGCGCGATCCATATCAAACCGGCTGAGAATCGCATCACTCCGGCGTTGACCATCATCCAGGCGACCCAGGCCACCAGGAGCAGACCGAAAATCCGTGCAAACAGCACACCCCGGTCGGGCAGGGGCCGCAACAACCACCAAGTGAAGGGGAAGGCAACCAGACAAATCAGCTCGACGGCCAGCAGCCAGGCCAGCCACGGGATGCGGTTGGTCCATCCATCACGGTTGAAAACCTGTGACCAGGTTCCTCCGGATCGTTGAGCCTCCAGTTGGGTGGACGAGAGCATGAGTGGCGCGGTATCTACGGTTTCCTTTACGGTATCGTCAATGTGCTGGCGCAGCACGTTCTTTGGCAGTCTGTCCTCGTTGCGGAACACCAACACCTGCGGATGGTCGTAGCCGATCACGTTCTCGTCGGCATAACCGAGATTGATAATCGCGCCGCCGTAATCGACCGGGGCTGGTAGGCCGGCGCGACGGTAGGGATCATCGCGAAGGTGGACGCCGGCGAGCGACGGGTAGGAAAGAAAGACCCGTTCCAATCGGTAGCCCAATTCTTCACCGAAAAGAGCGTGGTAAAACGCCGAACTTTGGGGATACCGGTCGGGTAGGCGAGCGACCGAGCCGTAAGCGCGGTTTGAATAAAAGACGATGTAGTCGCTCTCGGCCAGACGTTCGACCAGTTCGGGAATTTTATCGCGGTCATTCTCTGGATGGTATGCCGGGAAAGTCCAGACGTCGTAACGACCTAGATCGGGCAGTTGCTCGTCCCAATATGACCCGCCGTTAATGATGGACGCGCCCCTGGGAACATTAGCGTTAATCCACTCCGAGGCAGCAACGGCGGTGTGGGGACGACCGTAGATCCCGGCGAAAGCAAGCGCGTAGAGAATCGTGGTGACCAAGATGATTATCAGCGCGGCGATGCTCCCGACACAGGCGTCTCGGTATGCAAATTGTTTGCAGCGTTCGCGAAACGGTCGCTGTGGTGGCGGTTGAAATTGAATGGGAACTGGTGGCGAAGTGGACCGCATCGCCACGCCGGCGACCGGTGGCGTGGCGTGCCATTCCTCCGAGAATGGAGCGTCGTCTCCGAACAGCGGCTCGTCGAACACCAAGTCGTCGCCCACTGTCGGAGGCGTGGCGTGCCACTCTTCGGAGAATGGAGCATCGTCGGGTTCGACAGTTTGTCGCCAAGCGACCGTCCGCCGAGCTTCTACCGACCAATGCACCGCCGCAATCAGCATCCGCGCTGCCATCAAAACGTAAAACGGCATAAGCGGAAACACGTACCGCAGGAACTTTACCTCGAACAGCTCCAGGAAAACGAAGGCGGGAACGGCCCAAGCCAGCAACAGCAGATCGGCCCGCTGGGCTATACTGCCCCGCCAAGCCATCCACGCAGTGAATGGCGCTGCTAACCAGGCGACGATGCCTAAGGGAACACCTAAACCCCAAACCGTCGTCTGCTGAATTTGATACAGGAACGCCGGGGTGTCGGCGTACTGCCAGGTAAAGGGCCAGTGGCCGGCGGATCGCGCCATCTCCGCTTGAGCGCGAATGTCCGCGACGAACGTCCCGATGTCCAGCAACGCGTACGGGGTAGTGATAAAGAAAGCGCCCAACGCCGCCGCGGCGGCCAGGAGAACCGTTGGCGCGAAGCGGATCGCAGCGGCTACCGTCAAGTCCTGCCAGCGCCCCCCGGCTCGATCTTTGCAGACCCAAAAAAAAGTGAGCGCCAGCGGGGCCAGGATCGGCGCGACGGACACCTTTGGCGCCATGGCCAGGCCGACTAACGTGCCCAGCAACACCCCATCGCGAATGCTACGAGAGTCGATGAACCGCAGCATCGCCCACAGGGATGCCAGGGACGCAAGGACGGTGAATGGCTCCGGTCGGTAGAAGTGAGCGTGCTGGATGTGTATTACGGCGAATGTCGTGAATGCCGCGGCGAGAATGCCGGTCCACGGTCCGTACATTCGTCGTCCGATCACGTACATGAGCCAAACCGACGCGACATCGGCCAATGCGGTCAAGGTACGCCCGGCAAACCGCAGGTCCATCGCCCCCAGGTCGGTGAAAGGCTCGGCTATGGAGCGGATGAGCACCAAAGCATAGATCAGAACACTGCCCAGGGGGAACCAGTGCGGGTTGAGGGGGCTTCGCTCAGCAGAGAGGGCGGTGCGTAAGCCGGGTATTCCCGGTTCCATGCCGGGCCACTGGTTGACCCAGGTCTCGTACCCAGGGGCCCGGGTGAGCGCGCGGAACATATCGTCGGCGCGCAGGTAAAAGGAACGCTCGTCAGGGTGGAACCCGTGACCGTCGTCCCAATCTATGCCGTAGAGGCGGAGCGCCAACGCCGCCAAGAGCAGAGTTAGCAGCAGAAAATTCGGCCCCCACAGCAAACGCCGGGGGGCGAGAATCGCCGGGAGTGCTTTGCCCGTCAGAGGCCGGCCCATCAACCGCCCTGGATTACTATGAAATCAGGCAGCAGAGGTCGGCAGTACGGCACGAGTATCCCCACTCGTTGTCGTACCAACCTAAAATTTTGACCATGCTGTCGTCCAGGACCATGGTGCTCAATCCGTCAAAAATGCAGCTATGAGTGTTGCCGCGAATATCGGAACTGACAATGGGGTCTTCGGTGTACTCCAAGATGCCCTGCAAGGGACCATCGGCTGCGGCTTTGAAGGCGGCATTCACGTCGTCTTTGGTGACGTTCTGCTTCAGGTCAGCCACGAAGTCCGTGGCGGAACCAATGGAGGTCGGTATCCGATAGGCGATGCCGTGGAGTTTACCATTGAGTTCCGGCAGCACCACTCCCACGGAACGGGCGGCGCCGGTGCTGGTCGGAATGATGTTCTGGGCAGCAGCCCGAGCGCGACGCAAATCCCGGTGGTTGCGATCCAGGATGCTCTGGTCGTTGGTGTAGGCGTGGATGGTGGACATCAGGCCCCGCTCTACTCCAAAAGCGTCGTGCAGCACCTTGACCATGGGAGCGAAGCAGTTGGTGGTGCAGGAGGCGTTGGAGATGATGCGATGCTCGTCGCTGTACGCTTCGTCATTTACGCCAAGCACGATGGTAGCGTCGGCGCCGCGGGCCGGGGCGGAGATGATGACCTTGTTGGCTCCCCCGCTGTCGATATGGGCGGCGGCCTTGGCGGCGTCGGTGAAGCGGCCGGTGCATTCCACCACGATGTCAACGTCCATCTCGGACCAGGGGATGTTGGCCGGATCGGTTTCGTGGAACGAGCGTATGGTCTTGCCATCGATGACGAGATTGTCGTTGTCGGTGCCGACGGTGCCGGCGTAGGGACCATAAGTGCTGTCGTACTTGAACAGGTGGGCGGCTTGCTGAAGATCCCCGTTGCCGTTAATGGCTACCAGGTCCAGCCGGTCATCATAGGTGGGTGAAAGAGCCGCCCGAGCGACCAAACGCCCAATGCGTCCAAAGCCGTTGATACCGATGCGCGTGGGATTGGTCGAGGATCGTGTCATCGGTGTGCCTCCCGTCAGTTCAATAGTGGCCAATGTGGGCATGGGCAAGCGAGGCCGGGGCAGCCTGGCGGTGGGATTATACCACCGACAATGATGGGTTGGGACGGTTTGGCAAAAGGGACAGGCCGCTGGTATAGTCGAGGCGTAGGACGATGTGATTATGGCTACGTCGGAAACGCAGCAAGCGCAGGCAACGGACGACGACCGGTCGGATTACCTGGCAGTGCCGCCTGAGACCGAGGAACCGGGTATCGCCGACGACCTGGGAGATACCTGGTGGGATGAGTTTGTGCAGGTTGAGAAGGTCTTTTCCATCATCTCCTGGATAGTGATTGCCGGCGCGCTTGCAATTTACCTGGGTCGCTGGGTAGCTATTTACCCAATCACAGTCATCGGCATTGTGGTTTTCAGCGTGGGACTGGTCGGTATTGCATCCTTGGGGTATCCCATAGCGCGGATAGTCGTCGTGGCGATTTCAGACTGGCGTCGGCAACGCTCCGCCAAACGCGCGCGCCAGGTATAAACCCACGGCGGCCGTCATCACGACGAGCGCCAGCAACGCAGCAGCCACTATTATCCCTAAGCGGATGCGCCGATAAACGGAGCGGGTTGCCTCATCCTGGGGGATAAGCCGCAGCAGTTGCGCAGCCACCTTGTAGATTGCCATCGCCAAGGCTACGCCGGCCGCTATTTCGGTAGGCAGGCTGTCGAGCAATTCCCACACTGCGCTATCCACAATCTATGTTCGTTACGTCAATCCCCGGTACACCTCCATCCCTGCGTACCGCCCCGCGTCTCCCAGCTCCGCCTCGATACGCAGCAGGCGGTTGTATTTTGCGACGCGCTCAGAGCGGGCCGGCGCGCCCGTCTTGATCTGGCCGGCGTTCCATGCCACGGCCAGGTCGGCAATGGTGGTGTCCTCAGTTTCGCCGGAGCGGTGGCTCATCACGGTGGTCCAGCCGGCGCCGCGGGCCATCTCCAGGGCGGCTTTCGTTTCGGACAGAGTGCCGATTTGGTTGGGCTTGAGCAGGATAGCGTTGCCAGCGGCTTCATCGATGCCACGCCGCAGGCGGCCGAGGTTGGTCACCAGCAGGTCGTCGCCCACCAGTTGCGTCTTATCGCCTAATCGTTGGGCCATGGTGACCCAACCGTCCCAATCGTCTTCAAAGAGGCCGTCCTCAATGCTGATGATGGGGTATTCACGACACCAGCCGGCGTACAGGTCCACCAGTTCGCCGGCGGTTAGCAACACGCCCTCTCGCTCCAGGTCGTAGCGGCGGGCGTCGGCGTTCCACAGCTCCGAGGCGGCCACGTCCAGGGCGATGTGAACCTGCTGTCCGGGACGATAGCCGGCCGCTTCAATCGCCTGCAACACCACTTCTATGGCGTCCCGGTTGGACGGCAGGGTCGGCGCGAAGCCGCCCTCATCGCCCACGTTCAGATTGTGCTCGCCCTGGCGCAGGATGGATTTCAGGGTCTGGTAGATCTCCACGCCGGCGCGGAGGGCATCGGAAAAGCGGTCGAAGCCGGCGGGGGCCACCATGAACTCCTGCACGTCGGCGGAGTTGGAGGCATGGCGACCGCCGTTGAGGATGTTGAGCAAAGGCACGGGCAGGCTGACGTCACCACCATCGGAGAGGTGTCGCCATAGCGAACCGCCAGTTGCCGACACTGCCGCTGCCCGCGCCGTCGCCATGGAAACCGCCAGCACGGCATTCGCGCCGAGGCCGCTCTTGTCGTCGGTGCCGTCCAGCTCGTTCAGGCGGCGGTCAACGTCGGCCTGGTCAAAGGGAGAAACGCCGAGGAGGGTCGGCGCGATGCGGTCGGTGACGTTGGCAACGGCGGTGAGGGTGCCGCTGCCACCGAAACGGGCCGGGTCGCCGTCGCGCAGTTCCAGCGCCTCGTAGCTACCGGTGCTGGCGCCGGAGGGGACCAGGGCCAGGCCCACGCTGCCGTCGGTGAGCGTCACTTCGGCTTCCACCGTCGGGTTGCCCCGGGAGTCCAGGGCCTCGCGCCCGACTACGGTTGCTATGGTGGCGTCAGCCATTGGGCACCTCCGGCAGGGGTTCCGAGAAAGCGACGGTCTGGGTTTCGTCGGTGCGGGCCAGCGCCGCAGCCACGGCCTTGTCCACGGCGTCGGCCGGAGTGTCGGCGATGATGTAGTTGTCGCCCACCGGCCGGCCGTCGCCTCGCGTAGTCAGCGGCCAGCTGTGCAAGGAAACTACGGGGATGCCGTAGCTCAGCGCATAGGCGATTTCGGACAGCGTGCCAAACGCGCCGCCGACGGCGATGACGGCCTGGCCGGTGCTGACCACCGCCACGTTCCGCGCGAATCCCATATTGGTGGCCACGGGAAAGTCCACCCACTCGTTGGCGGTGCGAGGTGAACCGCCGGGCAGGATGCCGATGGTGGTGCCGTTCTCCGACTTGGCCCCCTTGCACACCGCCTCCATCACTCCGGTCAACCCGCCGCAGACGAGAGTGATGCCGCGCTTGCCCAACTCCTTGCCCACTCTTTCCGCCAGAGCGTACACGTGTGGCGGCGGGTCGTAGTTGCCGATTACTGCGATGATCATTGCGTTTGTACCTCGTGTTGATTTGGGTCGGCAAGTTGCCGGAAACAGGATTTTCGAGATTTTAGAGATTGGCAGGATTGGAGCGGTTCGCCGGCTGAAAGACCCGAATCCTGCCCATCCCGTCAATCCGGTAAATCCTGCTTCTGACGATTTCCAACAGCTGGAATGCATCGATTATATTCGGGGAGCATTTCCTGCTGGGAAATGCTCCCCGATGACAGTTCTACTTGCTGCTTGGCAGATTTGTAATCGAAGTTTCCTAGTTTGCTTCAATCAGTTCGATTGTAATCTCCCAGTTGGTCTCTGCCGTTACTGACAGCAGGTAGTTACCGGGTTCTTTTTGCAGGAATCCATCTCCAATCCGAACCGTCTCGACGGCACGGGCAACGCCAACTTCGCTGGCTAGAAGTTCCCTGTCGTCCCCTGATATGCCCTCCAACCAGACGCTAAAGTACCCGTCGCCAGAGTGTGTACTGGTAACGCGATACAGGCCGGCATCCAACCTAATCACGTTGTCCGCGTTATCTCCGGTTCCAGTGAAGGTCCCAATGTTCCGAATGGGCAGGTAATTTCCCGATGGAACGGTGGATGCTGGCTCGCAAGCAATGCCGTCTCCGTCCCGGTCCAAGGCTGGGCGGTAAATCGGGCTGCCCCGCTTCACTCCGCCGGGATAGTGTTCTCGCACGGCCCTACAGTTAGGGTATTGGGATGTATAATCAACTTCGGCTGGTGGGGCGCTAGTCAAGGTTAAGGCGTTGGACAATTCTGACCATTGTGCTCCACCAAATCGCTCGTCTGCACTGCCAATGATGAAGAAATACTGCACCCCTGGCGAGAGTCTGGTTAGCGTCCACTGCGTTTGCCCGGCGTTCTCCGCGTCAAAGAAATGGAAGGCTTCCAGCCAGTTTCGTCCGTCTGCAATCGCTGACTCGTAATCAGGGATTGCCACCCATCCAACGCGGTAGAAGGCCGCTTCCGGCACGCCATTCCAAGTCAGGTTGACCTCTCCGAGGTTGTCGCCGTTGACTGCCATGAGGTTCGTTGGAGCTGGCGGCAAGTTGCCAGTTTGAGCAAGGGCGATGCCCCCTCCTCCCGTCGAGAGAGTCGCCACCAGAGCCAGGGCAACCAGCAGTGATTTCAACGATCTCATGATTTTCCTCTCCGCGTCATTGCGCCAATGCGCGTTTTGTTGACCAGCCCCGCATTATCCCAACGGCACTATCGCCGCGCTGGCCGCCTCAATCAGCCCCAGCAGCGGCCCCGGATATACGCCCAGCCACGTAACCACCAGCAGACCGACGCCCATGGTGCCGGCCAGCAGTAGCGACGGCCTCTGCAACGGAGGAACCGGGGGTTCCGGCACTTCGTGGGAATCATGGGCATCGTGGCCATGGCTATCGTGAGAGCCGTCATCGCCGTTGCCGGCCGCGTGGGCCGGCTGGATGTACATCTGCCGCAGCACTTGCAGGTAGTAGTACAGCGATATGAGGCTGGCGAAAATGGCCACGCCGGCCAGCCAGAGGAACCCGCCATCCGCCACGGCGGCGAAGAGGTAGAACTTGGCGGTGAACCCGGCGAAGATGGGCAGGCCGGCAAGGGAGAAGAGTCCTATGGCCATAGCCGCCGCCACGAAGGGTTGGCGGTCGGCCAGGCCGGCCAGGTCGGCGATATCGTCCTTGCCCTCGCGGTTGTAGTAGGCGGTGATGCCGGCGAATACCACCAGGTTGGTCACGGCGTACACCACCAAATAGAAGATAACCGCTTTGGCGGCCAGGGCGAAGTCGCTGCCCAGCACGGCGACGCCGGCCAGAGCGTAGCCCACGTGTCCGATGCTGCTGTAGGCCATCAGGCGTTTCAGGTTGCGCTGGGCCAGCGCCACCAGGTTGCCCACCAGCATGGTCAGGGCGGCCAGCACGGCGATGACCAGTTGCCATTCGTCCCAACGGTCCACTGCCGGCGCGATGGCCTCGGCGAAAAGGCGCAGGGTTAGGGCGAAGGCGGCCGCCTTGGAGCCGATGGCCAGGTACGCAGTCACCGGCAGGGGCGCGCCTTCGTAGGCGTCGGGCGCCCACATATGGAAGGGAACCGCCGACAGTTTGAAACCCAGGCCCACCACCAGCAGCGCGACGCCAACCCACAGCACCGGATTGGCGGCGGCCGGCGACGCCAGTTCCTCAGCGATGCCGGCGAAGTAGGTCGTGCCCAGGGCGGCGTAGATGTTGCTCAGGCCGTAGAGCATGATCGCCGACGACAGCGCGCCGATGATGATGTACTTGATGCCCGCCTCGTTGGAACGAGCCTCCCGCAATCCGTAGGCCACCATCACGAACAGGCTGAAGGACAGCAGTTCCAGGGCGATGTAGGCGGTGAGCAACTCCCGGGACATCGCCATCAGGTTCATGCCCAGGATGGAAAACAGCAGCAGGCCGTAGAACTCGCCGCGATGCTCCAGCCGCTCCCGTCCGTACTCCACTGACAGAGCGATGATGCCGATGCCGATGGCGAGGAAGAATATCTTGAAGAAGAGGCCGAACCCGTCCACGACAATCAGCCCGCCGTACAGAGAAGTGCTCTCCGCCGGCTGCATCAGCAGGGCGATGACCATGACGATCACCAGGCTGACCACCGACAGCCCGGCCAGCCATTCCTTGCTCCGCTCCGGCAGGAACAGGTCCGCCGTGAACACCAGGAAAGCCAGCGCCGTCAGCGCGAACTCCGGCGTCAGCAGGTGGAGATTTGAGGTCAGTTCGGTGGGCATTTGTGTGTCCAACTGGAGTCCGTTAGTGGTTACTGATTTCGGTCATACTAATTCCGCCAAACACACGCGAAGATGGTTTCGAAGGCGTCCGAGGCTTTATTGCGCTCGCACTTGAGGTCTCCGATGGGAGTTTGGGCAGATACACGCTTTATCGTGTTGTGAGGACGTTCTTCGGTGCTGCAACACATCTCAAGGGGCCCGTCGTCGTTGTAGATTCGATTGGAGTTGAGGAATGACTTACCGTCAACAAGAACGGTAAGGTTGGCTGTATCCACATCAAAAGTTGGGTCGGCATATACTTCCAAAAAACCGTAGTCGAAGTTATTTGTGATATGCACCCAGAGATCTGCCTCCGTGGCCCCGCTTAATGATGTGGCCTGAGGCTTCGTAGGTAATGGAGTCGCTGGCCTAGTTTGGTCGCTGACCCAGGCATAGAGGTCGCTGTCAAAGTTGATTTTGACCCATCCCTCTTCAGAACCCCGTTTCAGTTGCTCGTCTTTCCAATTCTCCACCAGTACGCTAGCCATCTGGAATTGCATTGCCGGTTCAATTTGTCGGATCTCGGCTTCACCAATCGGCTGTACAATGAAAATCGATTCGTCGCCATGAATTGGGTGCGAAATTTCTCCGGTCTCCAGCAGTGCCGGGTTACCTATGTCGGTTTCCCCGAAAAGGTATCGGTCAAACTCTGGGAAAGCTCCTTCGGGCACCCAGCCGACGTATCCGTCTGTTCCTGTGACTTCGCGAGCCACCGAGCCGAAGTCCTGACCCAAGACCAACCGCTCGTGCACCGCTTCGGCTGTGACCAGGGTGTCAGGCCCGAGGACAATTGCCTGAACCTCTACTTGGGGCGCCTCTCCCGGCAACGACGCAAGCATCCTGGCAAACAGGTCCCGTTGTTGCAAACGCTCTTCGACGATGCGCCGGTAGGCGTCATCAGTAAGATCCGCCTGCGTTAGGAAGTTCTCGTAGTTGTTGTCAAACTGGGCGTCAAGTTGTGTGTCGTCTGCTTCCTGCCCCGGTTGGGCTTCCGGTCGAAATTGGTCTCGGATCGTCTTGTCAATTTGTGCATCGGTAACGTCGATGCTAAGACCAGGGGCGGCCTGGCGCAGTAACTCCGCATGGATCAGGTCAGTCAGCAGTTGGAACGTTATGCGACTGAAATCCACTTGCCCGCCCTGGTAATGGTTCATCCCCTGTAGGATGCGAATCCGTTCCACCAGATCGCCCGTGGTAAAACGGACTCCCCTCACCTCGGCTACGATTACTCGCTGCGGCGCAACGGTTATCCCAACATCCCCGGTTCCTTCAACCAAACGTGTTACCTCCACTTCCCTAACCACAGGTTCGGGTGCACCACACGCGGTAACCAGCGCGGCAACAATCGTTCCCATGATCAAGGCAGTTTTGGAGATGTTATTATTTCTCGTCGTCATGGATCAAAGCCCCGAATATCGGCGGCCGCTAGAACACTGACAACGCACTGGCGACGCCGGTGTTGATGACGTTCAGCAACGGGGCCGGCCAGACGCCCACGGCGATGAGGATGAGGACGAAGGCCGCTCCCACGCCCTTCTCCACCGGGCTGGCGTCGGTCAGGTGGTCCCATTGCGGATCTCCCTCGCCGAAGAAGGAGCGGGCCAGCAGGCGCAGGATGTACACGGCGGTTATGGCCGCGCCGATGACGCCCAATACCGCCAATGGCAGATAGGTGCGGAAGGCTCCCACAAATACCATGAACTCGGCGATGAAACCGCTCAGGCCGGGCAATCCCAGGGAAGCCAGGCCGGCGATTGCGAAGAAGAAGGTGGTCGTGCCCATCCGTTTGATCAGGCCGTTGAGAACCAGGGTGTCGCGGATATGGGCCCGCTCGTAGATGGCCCCGACCATGGCGAACATGAGGGCCGTCATGATGCCGTGGGAGAACATCTGCAATACGGCGCCGGCCAGTCCGACCGGGTGCAGGGTGGCAATGCCCATGAGCACATACCCCATATGGCTGACGCTGGAATAGCCGATGACGTACTTCAAGTCGTTTTGCGACAGGGCCGAAACCGCGCCGTAGATGACGTTGACGGTGCCCAGACCGATCAGGACGGGCATCCAGACCTCCGCCCCCTGGGGGGTCAGCAGCATACCAACCTGGATGATTCCGAAGGCGCCCAGCTTCATCAGCACGCCGGCGTGGAGCATACTGACGCCGGTGGGGGCGGCCACGTGGCCGTCGGGCGACCAAGTGTGAAAGGGCCAGAGGCCGGCCAACGCGCCGAAGCCTACCGCGAACAGGGGGAACACCCACAGCTCCGTTGCCCGCGAGATCGCGCCGCTCTGTTGCAGTATCGCCAGATCGTCCATGTTGAACGTCGGATTGCCAGCCGAAGATGACGCGATATACAGGGCCAGAATGCCAATCCAGATGAGAACGCTGCCGGCCACCAGCATCAGCATCAGCTTCATTGCCCCGTATTCCTTGGTGCGCAGGAAGGAGCCGAAGTCGGTGCTGCTGCCCCACACCCCGATGAGCAGGTACATGGGCAGCACGGCCAGTTCGTAAAAGAAAAAGAGGAAAAACAGGTCGCGGACGATGAATACGCCGTACACGCCGGCGCCAAGGGCCAGCAGCAGCACGAAGAAGTCGCGGGTGCGCCGGGTAATGGTCTGGCTGATGAGCACCGCGCCCAGCAGCACGATGCCATTGAGCAGCACCAGCGGCGCGCCTATTCCGTTCACTCCTAGATCCAGGGCGATATTGACCGGGTGGCCGATCCAGTCGTAATGGCGATCCATCTGGACGCCGCCCGTGCCGTAGTCGTAGCGTAGGAAGACGATGACGGACAGGACGAAGGACACCAAGGCAACGAAAATGGCAAACTGCCAGGCGTCCCGGGGGCGGTCCCTGGGCAGGAACATCGCCAGCACGGCCCCGGCCAGCGGCACGAGGACCAAGAGCAGCAGCGATACCTGGTCGAAGTTAGCCATGGCCTAAACTGACCGCAGCCACCAGAATATCGCCAGGCCGATGACGCCCAACGCCACCGCCAGGGCGTAGGTATAGACATGGCCGGTCACGTGCAGGCGCATGGCGACGCCGAACTTACGCACTACGTCTGCCGGACCATTGACGCCTACATCGTTGACCACGGCGCGGTCGAAAAAGGCCACGAACGCCGAGACGGTCAGCACCACCCGGTCGATCACCCATTGGTAAGTCTCGTCGATGTAGTAGCGGTTTTCCACCACTCGGAGCAACGCGGCGAACCGCGCCCGCCAGGGTTCGTGGGCGATGGCCCGACGCACGTAAATCAGCCACGCCAGAACAAACGCGCCGATGGCGAGGATGATGGATAACGCGCCTAGCACGATTTCAAAGTGGAACTTCTCGGCGTGGTCGTAGAACACGAACCCGCCGAAAACGCCGGAAGACCCCGGCCACGCGAAGGCAATCCAGCCGAAGCCAACGGCCAGCACCGCCAGCACGACCAACACACCAGTCATCAACAAGGGAGACTCGTGAGCGTGGTGGCTGTCCTCGCCCTCCGGACCGAAGAAGACGATGAACATGGCGCGGGCCATGTAGAGGGCGCTGAGGAACGCAGTGAGCATCGCCAGCACGATGAAAATAACCGGCAGGTTGTGGGACACGGCAATGAGGATTTCGTCCTTGCTCCAGAAACCGGACAGGATCGGGATCCCACCCAGGGACAGCGCGCCGACGGAGAACACCACGGCAGTCAGAGGCATGGCTCGCCTCAGGCCGCCAACCCTCCTGATGTCCACGTCGCCGTGCGCGCCGACGCCGTGCATCACGCTGCCGGCACCCAGGAACAGCAGGGCTTTGGCGAATCCGTGGGCCATCAGGTGGAACACCGCCGCCGTCCAGCCGAACGCCCCCAGTGACAGCATCATGAGGCCCAGGTGGGATACGGTAGAGTAGGCCAGAATACGTTTCAGGTCGGTGGACACCAGGGCGATGGTGGCTGATCCCAGGGCGGTTATCATGCCGATGCTGGCGACGACCAACATGGCTTCCGGCGAAGCGGCGAAGATGGGATAAGCGCGCGCCACCAGGTAAACGCCGGCGATGACCATGGTGGCAGCATGGATCAACGCGCTGACCGGAGTGGGACCTTCCATAGCGTCGGGCAGCCAGACGTGGAACGGGAACTGCGCGGACTTCCCCATCGCGCCCAGCAGGAGCAGGATAGCGGAAGCGGTGATGACGCCATCGCTCAAGTCCCCGGCAGCTACGGCATCGAAGGCATCGGTCATGCTGAAGCTGCCCACATTCACCCAGAGCAACAGGATGCCCACCAGCAGACCAACGTCGCCGATGCGGGTCACCACGAAAGCTTTTTTGGCCGCCTCCCTGGGACCGGGGTTCTCGAACCAAAAACCGATCAGCAGATACGAACACAGGCCCACCAACTCCCAGGCGATGTAGAGCAGCAGGAAGTTGTCAGCCAGCGCCAGCGTCAGCATGGCAGCGACGAAAAGCGCCTGCCACGCAAAATACCAGCCGAACCGAGGATCGCCCTTCATGTACTCCAGCGAGTATAGTTGCACTCCTAGCGCGACGAAGGTGATCAAACCCAGCAGAACCACGGTCAGCGGGTCGATCAGAATACCCCAGTTCAGATGGACCGCCTGGTCAACCGTTGCCGTCACGCCCGGCAGGCCGGCCTCGAACCATACGGTTGTGAAGTGGCAGGTCAACGCCCCGGTGACGCCACTCACTTCACAGGCGGGGTCGGCGGCCGATGCGCCCAGGAAACCCAGGGTGGCGATGATCCACACCACGAACCCGCCGGCTATGGCAAGGATCGCCAGGGGTGCGCCGCGCAGGGGCAACCAACGCTGAAACAGGATTATCAGCGGGCAAGCCACGAAAGAGAAAACGGGGATCAGGAAGGCCAGCGGCATATCACCACTTCAACAGGTTGATTTCGTCAACGTTGATGGTGCCGCGGTTTCGATACATGCGTAGTATGATGGCAAATGCCAAACCGACCTCTGCCGCAGCCACCGTGATGACGAAAATGGCAATAATTTGGCCGTCGAAAGCCACAAACCGTCCCGTGCCATTCAGGTAAGACGCCGCCGCGATGAGATTGATGTTCACTGCATTGAGCATCAACTCAATTGATAGGACGATCAGCACAGCGCTGCGGCGGGCCAACACTCCGTAAAACCCGATGCCGAACAGCGCGGCGCCAAGCAACTGAAAGTACAACAACGGGACCATCGGGCGACTAATCCTCACCTTCGGGCTGCGATACCCCGGCGGCGGGTTCAATCGGCTCGCCCACGTTCTGCTGGCGCGCGATGATGATGGCTCCAATGAGAGCCACCAACAAGACCAGCGAAGCTATCTCGAAGGGCAGCGCCCACTTGGTGAACAGGGATTGGCCCAAATCGGTGAACGCCGGCGCCTGCGGTTGCGCCGGCATTTCGGGAGCAAGCCAGAAAGCGGCGCCGAGCACCACCGCTAAAACCGCAGCGGTCAATAGGCCCAGCGGCCATTGCGGATTGTCGGTAATCCGCGGATATTCGGAAGAGCGCGTCAGCATTACCGCGAAAAGAACCACGATGGTCACCGCCCCGCCGTAGATGAGGACTTGAACCAGCGCCAGGAATTCCGCGAACAGCAGCAAGTACGCCCCCGCTGCGCCCAGGAGGGACAGCAACAGGAACAGCGCCGCGTGGACGACGTTCCGGGTTGCCACCACGCCCAGCGCGCCACCCAGGGTGAAAATGGCTACGATGACGAACAGGGCCAACTGCACGGCTCAGTCATCCTCCCGCCCAGGCGAGCCGGCGCCGACCGCCGACGAAGCGGTTGCAAAGGATGAGCCGCCCCGTTGGCGGCTCCGGTAGCGGCAGTTTGAATATTCCGTTGACATCGCGGGCAAACGATATGTCCTGGACTTCAGCTGTCGCTCGCCCACTAGATGGATTTGAGCAGAGTGCAGGTGGCGCACTCGCAATCCGCTTTGTGCTTCTTCACGGGTTCGGCGATGGCCTTGGAGCGGCCCTTAGCCTTCCCTGAAGCGCCGGCCTTGCCCTTGCGTTTGCCCTTTCCGATTTTGCCGGCCTTGGCAGCTTGGCCAGCCAGTTTGCCGACGAGACCGCCCACCTTGCCGGCCACCGACTCGTCACCGCCTTCCATACGACGCTGTACGCACTCAACGCAGGTGCAGTACTGCGGATGCCTGGGCGAAAGATTGCGAAAGCGTTCGTCTTCTCGGGGCACGGTGTTCCTCGGCTTTTAGTCGGTTTCGTCTGCGGTTGCGGCGGCGGCGGCTTTCTCGGCTTCGGCCTTCTGTTTGGCCAGGACGGTAGGGGGTATCCAGTTGGTGTCGCCCTGGTATTTCTTTCCGATCTCCAACAGAATCGGCAAGTCAACCCGGTCGCCGTTGCGGGCGTAGGTGCTCATCTCGTGCTCATGGCTCATAACGATGGCGTCGAAATTGCAGTACTCGACGCAGATGCCGCACAATATACAACGGTTGAGGTTGATTTCAAAGTAATCGACAATCTTCCGGCGGCTGCTTTCGCCCTCCGCGTGCTTGGGGTTGTCCATCATGCTCGCGGACATACATTGGGTGGGACAGTTGCGGATACAGACCATGCAGCCGGTGCAATAGGGTTCGTTGATGCCGCCGTCCCACGTCAGGGCCGGGAAACCCATGAACCGAGGGCGAACCGGAGTGGTCTGCTTGGGGTACTGCTGCGTAACCGGCCGGCGCAGCCCGGTTACAGTGGAAGCGAGGGTGAGCATCATCCCTTTCAGGCTTGCCAGCATGATCAGTTGGCCTCCGTTTCTAGCGCCAACATCCGGTCCAGCTCGGAGAAAACTTCGGCAACCTGGCAGGAAAATCCCGGCAAGACCGGGTCGCCGGTCAGCGCATCGTCTGCAATCAGAACTTTAACCTCGCCGGTTGCTTGCCGGACGGTGACCTCGCGATGGTACAAATCAACCAGCAGGACGGTTGAAGCGCCCTGGCGAAGGTAAAGGTTGGCCTTCGCAACCACGTCCACGTAGGCGTCAGTGGGGGAGACAACCTCCACGGCAATGTCGGGAGAACCTTCCCACGCTCTGAGCTCATCATGAAGTGAGGCGAGAGCCCGGCGTGCGGCGGTTACGTGCACATCCGGTATCCTGAAGTTGCCCCGAGGCAGACCCAGGCTGAACGAGGCCCCCGCGCTGGACAAATAGGGCAAGTTTTCGCTTTGGATGTGCCGGTTGAAGAGACGTGAAACCGTGTCGGCAACTATTGACTGAGACATTCTCATCGGCGGCAGCTCCACCAGTTCCCCGTCAACCATTTCGTACCACAGGTCGTCGGGCAGGTGGCACAGGCCAGGATCAGCGCAGGCGGTTTCCTCTGCGACTGTAGTGGCAGTTGCGGTAGTCATCATGGCCTCCCACTTTAGACGGCGCCAGTTGCCGACAGCGCCTTGCGGTCCAACACCGCGAATATATCGGCGACGGGGCAGGAGAAGCCGGGGATTTCCGGCTCGCCGGACAGAATATCACCGATGCCGAAAACCTGCTCCGGCTCGTCGCGACGACGAATCGTTACGGTGCGCGGGTCTGGGTCAGCGATCCAGACGGCCTGGGTCCCGTTGGAGAAATATTCTTCGGTTTTTCGCGCCAAAGCGGCTGGGGTATTGCTGGGCGAAACCACCTCAATGGCGACGTCCGGGGCGAACTGGGGCCATCCGCCGGCCCGTTCATCATATTGAGCCATGCGCTCCCAACGGGTCACGTGGACGTCCGGGAAACGGAGCGTATGCCCGCTCATTTGGAAACCGGTGCTCACACCCACATCCAAACCCAACCCGGAAGCGCTGACATGATTGTCCACCAGACGGCCTATAGTGAGAGTAATCCTGCCATGTGGTGGTGTGCCGTCCATATCGACCAGCTCTCCATCAACCAATTCGTACCTGTGGCCAGGATCGTCGGCCAAGGCCCAGAACTCATCAACGGTTATTTTTCGGGCGCGGGTGGTCATGGCAGCACACATGGGATCATCGTCAATATGATACCAGTATTGAGCGTCACGCGCCGGACCGGGTCGCGGCACGCTGGCGGGCGGCAATGCGGTTCTGAATATCCGCCACCCGGCGCGCGGGCCCGGTCATGCGCCGATAGATTATCCACCCGGCTACGGCTAGTCCAACTGCGGACATTAAGGTGAGGCTCCACCAGGGCAGTCCGTAGAAGCGGTACACGGCGGCGATGACGACGGTGTAGAACGATAGCGGCACCATCACCTTCCACGCGAACGCCATCAATTGGTCGATGCGCAGGCGGGGGAAGGTTCCCCGCACCCAGAACACCACCAGCACCACGGCGTAGGTCTTAAACAGGAACCACACCACGTCGGGCAGCGCGGGGCCACCCCAGCCACCGAGGAAAAGCAACGTAGTCAGGGCGGCTATCGCGAAGGTGTTAATGTACTCGGCCAGGAAGAACACCGACCAGTGGGCGCCGCTATATTCCACGAAGGGGCCGCCAACCACCTCGCTCTCAGCGTGGTAGATGTCGAAGGGAGTCCGACCAACCTCGGCGAGGCCGGCGATGAAAAAGACAACGAACCCCAAAGGGAGGACGACCAGGTAAGGATACGTTGCCTGCTGGGAGACGATTTCTCTCATATCCAGCGACTGGGCCAGAATGGCTACCGCCGCGGCGACCAGAACAACGGGGATCTCGTAGGAAATCAACTGCGCCGCTGATCGCAATCCGCCCATTATTCCGTACTTGTTGGCTGAGCCCCAGCCGGCCAACACCAAACCGAGTATGCCGATCACCGCAAAGGCAATTATGTAAAACAACCCCAGCGGCAGGTGGCGTATCACGGCTCCGTCCCCGCCGGGGATAGTCACCCAGATGATGAACGCTGACACCACCACGATCACCGGCGCGATCCAGAAAATTGCTTTCTCCGAATCGTCGGGGATGATGTCCTCCTTGATTATGAGCTTGACGGCGTCGGCGATGGGCTGCATGAGTCCGAAAGGTCCGGTGCGGGTGGGGCCGTAGCGGAGCTGCAGCCGGCCCAGAGCCTTGCGTTCCAACCAGACCATGGACAACACGACGAATGAGAGCGCCGCGAACATTATCGCCAGGCCGAGGGCAATCCAACCGATGTCAATGAGGAAACTCACCGGTCCACTTCCCCCAGCACGATATCCAGGGAACCGAGCACGACCACGCTGTCGGCCAGCCAGGTATCCACCAGCAAACGTCGCAACGCGGAAAGGTTGCAAAAGGACGGCGGACGTACCTTGACCCGGTAAGGTCGATCAGTGCCGTCGCTGACCAGGTACACTCCGATCTCGCCGCGCGGGTTTTCGGCGCGAACGTAGGATTCGCCGGCCGGGGGCCGGATGAGACGCCTGCCCAGAGAGGACACCACCGGTCCTTCCGGCAACTGCGCCATGGCCTGCTCCACGATGCGCAGCGACTGGTACATTTCCCGCACGCGCACCCAGTGGCGGTCCCAGCAGTCCCCGTCGAGGCCCACGGGAACATCGAACTCAAAACGGTTATACACCGAATAGGGCTGGGCCTTGCGCACGTCGTACTCATATCCGCATGCCCGCAACAACGGCCCGGTAAGTCCCAGCGCAATGGCTTCGTCGGTTCCGATGGGGCTGATGTCTTTCAGACGTGACAGAAAGATCTCGTTGAACGTGAGGATCTGGTCGCTCTGTTCCACATCCTCGCGCAGCACCGGCATCAGATCATCCATCATCTGCCGGAAGTTGTCGGGCACGTCTTCCTTCAGGCCACCGATGCGAAAATAGTTGTGCATCATGCGCGCGCCGGAAACGGCTTCGAACAATGCCTGCACTCGCTCGCGTCCCCGGAAGGAGAACATCACTGGCGTCATGGCGCCGGCATCCAGCCCCATTGTCCCTACGTACAGCAGGTGACTGGCAATACGGTTCAGTTCACAGAGGATGACGCGGATGTATTCGGCTCGTTCGGGCACCTGCAGACCCATCAGCTTTTCCACCGCCATGCAGTACGCCAACTCGTTATTGAAGTTGCCGATGTAGTCCAGGCGGTCGAACAAGGTCACGACTTGGTGGTATTGCTCGCCCTCGCACAGTTTTTCAGAGCCCCGATGCAAATACCCGATGTGCGGTTCAACGTCAACGATCTTCTCGCCGTCCACCCACATCACCATGCGAAAAACGCCGTGGGTGGACGGATGCTGCGGACCCATGTTGAGGAGCATCTCCACCGGCTGGGAATCCGAGCGAATTCCGGAGATGGCGGCATTGGTCGGGGATGTTGCTTGCTCAACCATAACGCGACAATACTACAACCTATCGCGACCCGGGGTCGTGTCGTCTTCGGGAAAGGGTGAACCGATGAACCGGATGCTGGGTTCGGGCGGCTCAACGCGGCTGCTCATCCAAGCCTCCCCGTTGTCGTAAAAGCCGGCTTCGATCAACACATCCTCCAGAACGCCCATTTCATCGCAGTCTTCGAGATAGTCGGAAACCTGGCGGCGCAACGACGTCTGCGCTTCTTCCTGAGAGTCACCGAAAGCCGTCACCTCCAGTTCGGGACAATGTGCTGCCCAGCCACCGCCGGCCCGAGCGGTTTCGATTTGATACACAATGCGGTCCATCGGCTATTAGGGCAACGCAGTGACCGGGTCGTCATCGCCGTTGTTAATGAATTGCAGTACGATTTCGGTTTCTTCGTCCAGGTCGTCAATGCCCAGGGCATCGGCTAACCGTCCGGCAGTGTCCTGCCGCTCCAGCCATCCGCGCACCACTTGGACCAATGCGGTTTCAGCGGCAACGCGGGTGTTGCCCATTCCCTCCAATGCCAAGCTGTCCACCGTCGCAACAAACCGGTTGCCGTCAAGCATGACGCGAGCGATCAATTCCACAGGAACATCGCTGTCATGTGTTTCGCTATCCGAACTCATCCGAGCTAACCCGCTAGAACTCCCGGTATTCGTAGAACGGGAATTCTTTCCGACCAGGGAAACCCTCAAACTCAGGGTAAAGGAGCAGAGGTGACAGATCGGGATGGCCTTCGAATGATACGCCAAAAAGGTCGTGGGCTTCGCGCTCATACCAGTCGGCCGCCGGCCACACCCCCGTCACCGACGGTAGCAGGGGATTTTCGTAAGGCACCTGGGTTTTGATGACCAGGGTGGTTTCGTTGGCCAAAGATTGCAGGAAATAAACCAACTCGAACCGTTCCTGGTAATCTACGCAAGCCAGGCACAGCAGCATCCGGCAGTCCAGTTCGGCGTCGTCTCGGCAGGCGACGCAAGCGGAGACGAGTTGTTCGGACGATACGACAACCTGAGGGAGATCGCCGAGAGCGCCGGGGGTTGGCGTAAATTCGGACAGGAGCGCTGCCGCGCGGTCCAATGTGGCCCGTCGAGTCGGCGACAACAGTTCAATCGGGTCTGGCGGCGGCTCTGCGTCCGCCTCCGGGGCGTTACGCCGTCGGGGGGGCATCGCTTGCACCTGCGTCGGCCATGATTTTTTCCTGCAGCTTCAGGATGCCGTAAAGCAACGCCTCCGGGCGAGGAGGACATCCTGGCACATACACGTCCACCGGGATGATGTGGTCCACGCCCATCACCACGGAGTAGGACCGGTAATAAGGGCCTCCGTTGGTGGCGCAGCTGCCCATGGCGATGACCCACTTCGGCTCCGGCATCTGTTCATAAAGCAGGCGAATGGGTTCGGCCATCTTCTTGACCACCGTGCCCGCGACGATCATCACGTCGGATTGCCGTGGCGACGGCCAGGTTACGACACCGAAGCGGTCAAAGTCGTGATGGGCCATGTAGGTGGAAATCATCTCAATGGCGCAGCAGGCCAGGCCGAAACTGAGCGTCCACAAAGACGACTTGCGGGCCATGGCGAAAAGCTGATCGGTGGTGGTGGTAATAACGCCGGGAACTCGCCCCTCGGTGGCCTGGTTGAGCAGGCTCGGGCCGGGTCGGTTCCCCGAACCCAGGATAATCTGTGTCGGTTGAGGCGGCATTACCAACGGATGCGTCGCTTCGTCGCCGGGCTGCGAGGTCACTTCTGCCAATCCAGCACCCCCTTGCGCCAGCCGTAGATCACGGCGAAGAACAACATGGCCAGGAACAGCAGCATCGCGTAGAACGGTATCGGATTCCCGGCCGCCTGCTCCTGTATAAATACCACCGCCCAGGGGAACAGGAACACGGCTTCTACATCAAATATCAGGAACAGGATGGCGAAAATGTAGAACCGAATGTTGATGTTCGACCAAGCAAATGGGGTCGGTGGAATGCCGCATTCGTAGGTGGTCAGCTTGACGGCGGAGCGGCGGCGTGCGGAAAGCAACTGCGAACCGGCGAACATGGCGCCTATGGCCGCCAGGGCGATGACGATGGCGATAACCACCGCCGCCCAGTTGCCGGCGTAGTCGGCCAAGTTGAAAGTTTGGAGCAAAATGATCGTGGACATCGTGGGGCCGCAACCGTGACATGCCGTCGAAGGAACAGGATCATCCTAGCAACGGCCCCCAACGGTGTCAATTAGCGCCCAACTTACGCAGTTCAGTCGATGAGATGTCGGCCCGGAAGGCGCTCTCCGGGATATTCACGAATAGCGGCCAAAAACCTGCGGGAATACCAACATCGCCCAGCGTATGGAAAACGTTGTCGGCGTCGCTCCTGCCGCCAACGGCAAAGCGGCACCCGGATGCCCACATTTCCGCCAATGCGGTGAGCATGACGGATTCGGAATCTCCGTAATAACGCGGTTGGATCAGGCGGGTCGCGGTGTCCCAACCAATGGCGAAGCCGCAACCGGGGAACAGTTTTGCTTTCTTCTGGAACGTCTCCGCTCGCGTCAACACCACTGGGCCGATGCTGCGAAACTGCTCCACCCTGCTCCGGATTTCCTCCGCCCTCAGTGCCGGCTTATCCACGTTGACCACAGACAATTCGTAGGTTACCGGTGAGCCCAGGGTATGTTCCGCCGCCGCCGCCAGCTCAACGTGTCCCCGATGCATTGGGTTGAAGGACCCGGGCAGTAAGGCGCGGGGCGGCTCGCCTTCGACCTCCATGTGACCGTCCGTATCCACGGTGACCCAAGCAGCTTCCCCTCTCAGCAGTCTGCGGATTGGATCTCCATGGTTGGATGTTTCCGTCAGAAGCCTCTCCCGTGGCGCCAGTCGCAGGTCCAGTTCCGCCTCCAGTCCGCAGGCCCGGGCCAGGGCGGCGATAACCAACCGGCTCACCACATCCTCCTCCCCCGCACGTTCCCGGAGGCCCTTTTCCAAGGTTACGGCGTCGGTGGTCACCACGGTGTCGTCCCAGGTGGCGATAAAGACCCGGTGGTCGCCGCGCTTGGTGCGGTCGGTGGCGATGGTGGCCGTACAACCCAGACCGACGATTGGCACGTCGGTTTCGCGCAGCAACATACCGCGCTGCCAGGCGGAGCGGGCCATGCGCCTTGCGGTGTCGGCGGAGACAGTCTGCTCGGGAGCGTAACCGCCCAGGAAATCGGTCATAGCCAGATACCCATAGGGAACCCGGGTCTCCAGTACGGTGCGGGATGCGCCGCCCACACCTAACAGCCAAGCCAGAGCGTAGTTGCCGGCGCCGGCTACCGCCACTACCGCCTGCTGCGGCGTGTTGTGGATCTGAGTGACGATGTCGGTGATGGAATCGTCCATCACCGTTGGCCCATTATCTGCCGGCAGCATCGGATTTTCCATCCAGGTAATCGACCGCCTCCTGGGGCAGAGTGACACCGAGGCGCTGCAACTCTTCGCGCATACGCTCGCGCTCTTGCCGGCGGCCTTCACGGCGGCCCTCGTCGAGCCACCTCTGTCTGCGCCTGGCTCTGATGTCCGACATTTTCTCAAACATTTTGCGTACTCCGTCAAACAGACCCGCCAGCGGTATTACAAAGGCCCAGTACAGCTTGGTGACAGCAATCTCAAAGTATAGAAATGCGTGCTGGCCAGAGCCGGCAAGTTCGACCAATATCGCCACGCTGGCAAGGGCCACCATTGTAAAGCCACCAATCTGCCAGTAGATGCCTCGGTCAACCAGTTCGTTGGGCAACTCCGATGCTCTCATTGTAGCATCCTTCCCATATTCCAAGCATCAGGCGGGTTGGCCCATGCGGCAGGGTCGATTCCGGCCATGGTCTCCAACGAAATGTTCATTTCGCCGGCAATTTTGCTGTCCCATTCGTCGGCCCACGGTTGGGGCAGTCGGGGACGGGCCTCTCGCCAGGTCATCCGTTGGCCCCCGTTGGTTTTGCCATCCAGAACTTCGACGAGGAACGCCGTCATGTCCCCGCCGTCCATAGCGTTGATCACCCGGCAGTCAAGGCAGCCAAAGCTACCCTCCAGCAGAGGGCAGCCCGTGGAACCGGAAGTGTAGGCGACATCCGCCAACTTGTCGCAATCACGGCCCGACCGCATTCCCAACCCCCAGATCAGGGGAAGTTGATCGTGGTTGAGATAGTTGACCGCCAGCGCGCCCCTTTCTGCAATCAGATCGTGAGTGTAGTTGGTGTGATAAATCTGGACAATGAGGCGCGGCCGGTGCAGGACTATGGACGCGGAGGTGATGGCAACGGCGATTTGCGCGTTGACCACATCGCCCACACGGACCGACACCGCGGCCAAAGGCGAACTGAGGCCAGCGAGAAGCCTTCCCACGTCGGAGGGATTGATGTCCGGCGTCAATGGGGGCATGGATTACTCACGCCAAACCGCTGCCGTTGCCCTACCAGTCGGGCTGCGCGTCCATCGCGTCGTTTACAGTGAGCCGCATCTGCTCGGATCCGTCGCCGTTCATGTATAGGATCTCGGCGTTCCCATAGGCGTACGAGACGAAAGCTATCTTGTCGCCGGTTTCGGACCAAACGGGCATCAGGTCATCTGCCGTGTTTTGCGTTAGACGTTCGCGCTCGGACCCGTCCACATTGACTGTAAAGATTTCCGTCTGATCGTCGAAATGGACTACGAAAGCCAAACGGCGACCACTGGCAGACCACGCCGGGGCAGATTCATCATGTTCGGCGTCGGACACGGCGACCTCGTCAGTGTCATCGGTCCAATCGTTCGAGTTGGTCGGCCGGAGGACATACACGTCCCGCCCATCGTCAGATTGGCGGAGGAAGGCGATGCGATCTCCTTTGGGAGACCAGGCGGGATCGGAATCCGGGCCCCCGGTCAATTCGATGCGATTCACCCCGTTGGGATTACGCAACAGCAGCCCGTCGTGTCCCGATTCGGTGAACACTAACCATTCACCGTCCGGCGACCAGTCGCCGATTTGCTCACGCGCGGGATTGAACGTTAAACGGGTCTTTTGCCCGCCGGATAGTTCCACCATAAAAATATCAGGGTCGCCGTCTGCCTCGGATACGTAAGCTATTCGGTCGGATCCAGGCGCCCAGATCGGCGGTTGCGTTTCCGCTACCCCGGAAACTATTGTGTCGGTCTCGCCGGTCTCGGCGTCGTAGATCATCAACTCCGTTGTTGCGCCACGAGAGACCCAAGCCAGGTAGCGCTGCCCAGGTGACCAACGCGGGAAATTTGCATCAGCGTTTCTAGGCGATACCCGGACGGGGTCATCGCCTTGGGGTTCCCGTACCCAGATCTGACCATCGTCGCTGTCCCACACGCCGTAAGCAACTGCTGGTAAGTCGCTCCCAAACCAATTGCCTAGAAAGCACCCGGACAAACCCGCGACCAGGACCGGCATCAACAGAATGGGCATAGAACGGATTGCGGAAAACAGCATGTTCTTTTGCCCCTACATCGAACCGACTTGGTTGGCATATACGGTAGGATTATAACGCAGCCGCCCCGTCGAACCTCCAGACAAATTATCACCAAGTTACGGTCGTTTCAAAGCAAAACGTTAACACGTTCAGTTGCCTATTTTCCCGGCGCGTGTTAACCTGTTGCTTGAAAAAGAAAGACGACGCAGAGACGCAGAACTGAATGCGAAAGGAAAGGTTAGAAACGACTGATGTTGGACGCGGACGCTAAACAGACAATCATCAAGGAATACCGTACCCACGAAACGGACACTGGCTCCACTGAACTGCAGGTCGCGATGCTGACCGAGCGCATCAGGCAGGTCACGGACCATCTTCGGACACATCGGAAGGACGTTCATTCCCGTCGCGGTCTTGTGACCATGGTGTCAAAACGACGCCGTCTGCTCAATTACTTGAGCCGGGAAGATGTTGGACGCTACCAGCGTCTGATCAGTCGGCTCGGCTTGCGTCGCTAAACGGCAACGCGCCTGAAATCACCCGGCTTTACGGCGCGCCCGTGATTCCAAGTCTGGCGGGGGACTGCCTTCGTCATTGTTGCAATCGCACGCCAGTGAACTGCCCACAACTAACGCTCCGCCTTTAGTCCCACGCAGACGTCGGCAAGCCAGTGAACACCCTGTTTGCAAAAGGAAGAACTGATTTCACGCCCCCGCAATCCCCCTGAAAGCCGGCCGCTGGATGAACAAGTGCGGTGGGCAGCAACACGAAAGGAAGAAGAGGTAGAAGAATTTACTGCTATGACAACTACTGACGCCGCAAGCGAACTGATGAACCCATTTGCGATCGACGGGGAGATTGGCGGACATCCCATTACCCTGGAAACGGGACGCTGGGCGCAGCAGGCTCACGGTTCCGTAACCATCACCTGCGGCGAGACCATCCTGCTGGCCACCGCCGTGATGTCGGAACAGGCCCGCGAAGGCATCGATTTCCTCCCCCTGACGGTGGAATTCGAAGAACGCCTTTACGCCGTCGGCAAGATCCCCGGCAGTTTCTTCCGCCGCGAAGGACGCCCCGGAACCGAGGCCATTCTTTCCGCCCGCCTGACTGACCGCAGCATACGTCCGCTGTTCCCCAAGGGCCTCCACAACGAAATTCAGGTCATCATTACGGTTCTCTCCGTTGACGAAAACCATCCCCCCGAGACTCTGGGCATGGTCGCGGCTTCCGCCGCCCTCTCCATCAGCCATATCCCCTTCGACGGTCCCATTGGTGCCTGCCGGGTCACTTGGGATGGAAATGATTACCGGATTAATCCCAGCTTCAAGGACGCCAATTCCGCCCTACTCAACATGGTGGTAGCAAGCAACCGTGACGCCATCATGATGGTGGAGTCTGGGTCGGTTGAGGTGTCTGAAGAAACCATCCTGGAAGGGATCCGTCTGGCCCATGAGAGCAACGCGCAGACCATCGACCTGATTGACCGATTGATGGCAGAACGAGGAGCCGAAAAGACGGAAGTGCATTTCGACTACGAATCTGCCGAAAAACGCCAAAACCAGGTTGATGCCCTGGTCAATGGGCGGATCGTCGAGATCCTTGAGCAAAACTCCTTCAAGAGCGAACGAGACGCGGGCCTGGACGCAGTGGAAACTGAGGTTGCCGCGCAACTGGCTGACGACTACTCGGCCCCCGAGATCGCCGAGTCGTTCAAAAACCTGGTGAAGAAGGAAGTTCGGGGCCGCATCCTGGACAAAAACGTCCGCCCGGATGGTCGGCGAACGGACGAAATCCGCCCGATTACCTGCAGTGTGGGCGAGCTGCCCCGCGCTCACGGCAGCGGGCTGTTCACCCGGGGTCAAACGCAGGTGCTGTCGGTGGCGACCCTCGCGTCATTGTCGATGAAACAGACGTTGGACACGGTCGGCCCGGACAATACCAAGCAGTTTATGCACCACTACAACTTCCCCCCCTATAGCGTCGGTGAAGCCAGACGGGTCGGTTCGCCCGGCCGACGGGAGATCGGCCACGGCGCCCTGGCGGAACGGGCGATCATGGCGGCTATGCCTTCCGAAGAAGAATTTCCTTACACCGTCCGCGTGGTCAGTGAAGTGCTGGCTTCTAATGGATCCACTTCCATGGGCAGCGTCTGTGGGTCTTCCATGGCATTGATGGACGCCGGAGTTCCCTTGGTTGCACCGGTGGCCGGCATCGCAATGGGCCTCATTACCGATGGTGCCAGTGATGCATACGCCGTCCTCAGCGACATCCAGGGGATTGAGGACTTCCTGGGTGATATGGATTTCAAAGTTGCGGGCACCGAGCGCGGCATCAATGCTCTGCAGATGGACGTCAAGATCGACGGCCTTACCCAGGAACTGCTCAGCGAGGCCCTGGAGCAGGCGCGAGTGGGTCGCCTTCACATCCTGGACCGGATGGCCGAAGCCATCTCGGAACCGCGAGCGCAAATGAGCCGATACGCGCCCAAGTTGGTGCGGATGCGAATCCCCGTCGAGAAGATTGGGGCTTTGATCGGCCCTGGCGGGCGGGTGATCCGGTCGATCCAGGAGGAAACCGGCTGCGGCATTGACGTGGCAGACGATGGCGCCGTCATCATCTCCTCGAACGATCAGTCCATGATCGAGTTGGCTCGCAGTCGGGTTGACGGCCTCACTCGGGACCCGGAAGTGGGCGACATCATTACGGGCAAGATCACGCGCACCACCAATTTCGGGGTTTTCGTAGAGCTGACCCCGGGCGGCAAGGACGGCTTGGTCCGCAACGAAGATTTGGGGGACCTGGCCTACGAAAACGTGGACATCGGACAGGAAATCACCGTGATGATCCACGAGATTGACCATATGGGGCGAATCAATCTCTCCCGTCGCGCTTTGATGGGCGACGCCGAGCCTCCAGCGGGTTTTTCGGCACGGAGCAGTCAAGGCGACCGGGATCGGGGGCCACGAGGCGGGTTTGATCGTGACCGGGGCCCGGCAAGAGGCGGATACGGAGGCGATCGGGATCGCGGACGCGGTTCGCGAGGTGGCGGTTTCGACCGGGACCGCGACCGAGGGGGCCGGGACCGGGGAGGATACGGCGGTGGGCGAGACCGCACCGGTTCTGGATCGGGATCCGGGCGCGGCAACTATGGCGGCGGCCGCGAACGGGAGCGGGAACGTGATCGAAACTCCATGCTGGGAAGCGACTCTAACGACCGGGAACGCGGGCCGCGCCGCTACCCAGGTCGCTCTACCGGTAGGAGTGGGGGCCGCAATCCGGCGGATCGACGCTTCCTTGGCGGAGGAGGCGCGCGACGTTAGTGTCGGCACCTAGCGAACAAAAATCGCCAAAAGGGGCAGGCATTTTGCCTGCCCCCTCTGTTCCCTATCGGTTTCCGAGACCCGGGAATGCCGGTCTCCAAACTACTGCATGGCCGTCCACGCCGCAATCTATGTTATCATCTTAGTGCTACTATCGCGGTGGGAAATAATACCCCTTTGGACGTATGAACGAGGAGCGGATGGGATGCCCGTAATCACGATTAACGGACCGATCGGGGCCGGCTCCATCGCCGTAGGACAGCAGGTCGCCCAAGACCTGCGCCTCAACTACGTTGACCGCATGGTTTTTGCGGAGGCGGCCCGCATCATCGGTTCACCCGTTTCCAACTTGATCGCCAAAGAACAGCGGGTGGAGCGTTTCGGTGACCGGGTCACCGCGCTGCTGGGTCGGGTGCTGGAAAGGGCAGCCGTGTCCGGAGATTACGATCTGGGAGTCGGGATTGAAACCCTGCCTGAAACATATCACGAACTCGCCGGGGAGTCGTCCTCCCGTGTTCAGCGGGTGAATGACCAGGTGTTCATGGAGACAACCCGAGAAGTGGTTCGTAACCTGGCGCAAGCCGGCCATGTCGTCATCATCGGCCGTGGCGCCAACGTCATCTTGGGAGACACGCCCGGAGTCCTGCATGTAGGAATGCTGGCCCCCATGTCCAAGCGTGTCTCTACAATCATGGAACGTGAACATCTGGACGAATCCCGTGCCCGCGCGTACCTCGAAGATTTGGAAGAAGCCAGGGTCAAGTTCTTCCAGAAATTCTTTAAGGTCTCGCCCCACGAACCTACTCTGTATCACATGATGTTGGACATGGGGCACATGAGCAACGATACCGCAGCTCAAATTATCGCCCATGCTGCGGGCGACTTGGAGCATTAATTCGCATACGATGCCGGCCGCCAATGGTCGGCCGCCAACAAAGGAGGCAACATCTATATGTTCATCAGAATGGTCTGGGGCAAGCTCCGCGCCGGCTCTTGGGAAGAATTCGAGCGGCATTACCATGAGCGTGTCGCCACCGGCACAGCCCCCAAGGGTCTGAAGGAACGGCAGCTCATACGCAGCACAGAGGATCCCGACGAGGGGATCAGCGTCAGCGTGTGGGAGACCCTCGGCGACCTCCGTGCCTATGAGACCAGCGAGTTCAGGGCCAACATCGCTCGTGAAGTCGAGCACCTTTACCGCGGAGAATACTGGGTGAAGCACTTTGAGGTAGCCTCTACGGACTGACCTCATTTCGATGTGGCACATCACGAAGGCCCCGCCCGAATGAGCGGAGCCAAACAATGTCCGAACTGCGGTCGAGCAGCAGTCGCGGCTTTAGACCATATCCCGATAGCGGGACGGTGGCCTGCTGGTGGGGCGTCGCCCTACCGGCCGGCGCTGGCGCCGGACAGTCTCGCTATGCCGGCCCTGGAGCAGTCCTCGTCTTCCTGGGCTGTGCCGCCGCTGCCCCCCACCGCTCCGATCAATTCACCGTTCATGTAGATAGGCAACGCGCCTTGGCCAGGGACGAACTCACCTCGTTCGACCTCCATAACGGCCCGCATAATAGGAGTGGTAGAGCGCTCGGTCAGATCTCCGCTGGGTTCCCCAAAACACGCGGAGGCCCTTGCCTTGCCCCTCGAAACGTAGGGGGTACGCCAAGCCGAGCCGTCCATCTTGCACATGGTTATCAGATCGCCGCGCGCGTCCACTACCGAAAAACTGAACGCTTTACCCAGTTCCAGCGCAGCCGCTTTGGCGCCGGCCAACACGGCTTCGGCTTGATCCAGAGTGATGTTGGGCATGGTGGCATCTCCTTGAGCATTTGACAGGTTGAGGCGGCAAATCCGCCTGCGGTATTATAGCAGGCAGCAGGCCGATCCCCCCACCTAATCATCGTCAGCATCGCCGGCGCGTATGGCAACATTCTTTGGTTCTTTCAATCGCGGTTGCGGTTGCGTGCTTGGCATCGTGGCGGGCCTCGTCATTGTCGTCGTTGTCCTCGTTATGCTTGGCGTGCTTTCAGGTACATTTAGGATTTCCTTCTAACGGCTCGCGTCACTTGTCAATTCAGGAGCGCCGCAATGCAGTTCGGATTCTACCTGCCCAACCATGGCCCCAACGCCCAGCCCGGACCATTGGCCCGGATAGCGCAAACCGGCGACCGCCTCGGTTTCTACTGCATGGTAGCCGGCGACCATGTATTGGTTCCTAACCAAATCGACTCGCCATACCCCTACACCGTTGGCGGCGAGTTCCCCACCGGAGAGAGTGGCGAATATTTCGAACAGTTGACCCTCTTGACCTACCTGGCCGGCATTACCGAAAACATCCGCCTGGTGCCCAGCGTCATGATCGTGCCCTACCGCCCGCCGATACTGGCCGCCAAGATACTGGCCACCCTGGACGTGTTGTCCCGTGGTCGGTTGATCCTGGGCGTCGGCGTGGGCTGGATGGAAGAGGAATTCCAGGCCCTGGGGACGCCACCCTTCGCCGAACGCGGCGCCGTGACAGACGAATACCTGCGGGCCTACCAAGAACTGTGGACCAGCCCCAACCCCGAGTTCGATGGACAGTACGTACAGTTTTCCGGCATCCAGTTTTTGCCCAAGCCGGTGCAGAAACCGCATCCGCCCATTTGGGTGGGTGGCCAAAGTCGCCCCGCCATTCGGCGCGCCGCCACCATAGGAGACGGCTGGCATCCGGTGGGCACCATCCCGGCAGCCACCCTTGAACCGGAGGAACTGGCCGGCGATCTGGTGACGCTCAACCGCTTCGCCGAGCAGGCCGGCCGAGACCCCAGCGTCATCGAGGTCTCGATGAAGGCCCCCCTGTATGATCCTGGAACCATGCAGACCGGTCCGCGCCGCCGGTTTTCCGGCTCAGCAGACGCCATCCTGGAAGATGTCCACACCTACTCGGAGATCGGGGTCTCGCACATCATATTCGACATCCGGGGGAGCGACTTGAACCAGGGGTTGGAGCGACTCGACTGGTTCGCAAGCGACGTGATGCGGCATACCGATTGACAGAAGCGCAGGGTTGGGCGCAAGCGGCCCTGTGCTATAATCACACCGCTTGACGGTTGGCGTTCCCGCCGCGACGCTGCCACTGTCGCCAGTCCACGTCAATTGCATTTCGCGAGGAGGAATACTACCTTGACTTCGCTCAACGACCGTTACCAGATCGGCCAGGACATGCGTGGAACGATGTCCGGCGGCGATAAATCGCACTATGCCCTGCCTGGCGTCGATCAGTTGGCCCCCGACCTCAAGCGCATCATCGACGAGGCTCTCTTCGGCACCATCTGGACCCGTCCCGGCCTGGACCTGAAACAACGATGCATCGCGACCATCTCGGCGCTGATGACCCAGGGAGAAATGAACCTGTTGCGCCGGCACATCGTCCGCGCCCTCAACGTTGGCATCTCTCCTAATCAGGTCGTGGAAATTTTCATCCAGTCCACTTTCTACATCGGTGTCCCCCACGTTGAGTCCGCCCTCAGGCTGACCAAGGATATTTTTGAGGAGTTGGGCATCGACTTCCAGCCGGCCTTGGAATATGACACTAACCGCCACCCGGACGAACAGCTCGCTCTGGGACAGGAACTGCACCGTCGCCATTTGGGCAATCTCCCCGATGCGTCTTCCGACCCTGATTCGCCGGAAGGCCAGTTGGAGCGGATTGTTGACGAATACAACTGGGGAGCCATTTACAACCGCTCGCTACTCGACGACAAAGAGCGCGCCATCATCTCCCTGGCCGCCTTGACCAGTATGGGAGTCTACGACAACCAAATGCGCCGTCGCATACGGGGCGCCATTGGTGTTGGCCTCACTCCGACGGAGCTGATGGAGATATTCATTCACCTCTCGATGTACGGCGGTTACATCAATGCCCGTACCTCCATGCGCATCGCGCGTTCAGTTTTCAACGAGTTGGAGATCACATAACGGCCTCCGAAACATCGTGTTTGGAACTTGAACCAACGGGGCGCTCCGCGATCAAGACACCGTAACGACAATTCCTAACCGCGAACGCAACGCGCCAGGGTTGCCGTCCCAATTCCAACGGAGGTCAGCAGAAATCCGATGAAACTGCGTTTGGACGACGGTTGCGAGCTGTTCTACACCATCGACGACTTTACCGACCCCTGGACGCAACCTGAGACTGTGGTGATGCATCACGGGATGGCCAAGAACCATAAGCTTTGGTTCGGGTGGGTCCCTATCCTGGCCCGGCACTACCGCGTCATCCGGTTCGATATGCGCGGAATGGGACAGTCCGACGTGCCTGAACCGGGTTACCCCTGGTCCGTGGACAACTTTGCCAGGGATCTAGCCGAGTTCGTTGACAAGCTGGGATTGGAAAAGTTCCACCTCATCGGCGAAACCGTGGGCGGCAGCATATCCATGCGCTACGCCACGATGCACCAGGACCGGCTGTTGTCCCTCACCGCCTGCACATCCCCCACCAGTTTCAATGACGCCCATCACGCCGAATCGGCGGTGCAGATTGAAAACGACGGGATCGGCGCCTGGGTGGAAAGCAGCATCGGCCGTCGGCTGGACCCTCAGATCGTCGATCCCGCCTATACTAGATGGTACGCAGAGCAAATGAAAGCCACGACGCCCCACGTGGTAGCCGGTTTTCAGGCTCAAGCCGGGGGTGACCTGCGCCCGATGCTGAAAGACGTGCAAACCCAGGTGCTAATCATTGCCGCCGCTGCCCTTCGCGAAGAAGTGCTGGGTGACTTCCGTGGGGCTGCCGACGTCTTTCCTAATGGGCGCGCGGTGGTATTTCCTGGCGTTTCGGGCTTCGTACAGCACATCCTGCCCGTGCCGTGCGCCCGCGTCTGGCTGGACTTCGCCCGCAGTCTCGGATAACGCGCCCGACCCATGGCAAACCGGACCGATGCCGGATCCGGCAACATGGTGGGTGGAGCGTCGTCAAGGAGAAGGCGTAGGCAGCGTTCGCAGGCTGTTCGCCGGCTGCGCGAACAACGCGCCAGGCAGGACATCGAGTTTTTCGACCGCCTGATGACCCACGGTGAGTTGCAGCTGATGCCCCGTCGGGTCAGCCGGCGATTTCATCTTCCGCTGTTCGTCGAACTGTACAACGTCCAGTTCTTCCAGCTCAAGAAACGCTACCTGTGGCAGTCAGCCATAGCGGCGCTGGTGATGCTGGTGGTCCTGCTGTTGGTGGACTCCGTGGCCGACGCGATCCTGGCGGCCGGTCTCGGTTCCAGCGCGGTCATCATTTTCGTACATCCCAATTCCAGCGCCGCGGCCTTCCGCCATGTGGTGGGCGGACATCTGCTTGGCATGGCTGTCGGCGTGTCCTCTGCCCTGGTGCTATTCCACTCCGGTTGGCTGCCTATACCCGCCGACGTATCCCATTGGGCTGCTGACGTGGGAGCGGCCATCACGCTGGGCTTGGTAATTTTGCTCATGTCGATAACGGACACTGAGCATCCGCCCGCAGCGGCTACCGGCCTCGGTTTCGCGCTGGAGAGCCTCGAGACTACGGCGCTGGTTCTTTTCGTCGCCGGCGTGTTGCTGCTGGCGGTCAGTAAGGTGGTCTTCCGTCGTTCTCTCCACGACCTGGAATAAAACCGGGACACCGGTAAATTGACTTGAACAATCCAATCAAGAGGAACACCCATGCCCCAATCCCTTTCCCGCCAATTGGCCCGCTGGGCCGTCAACTTGGACGTCGCCGACCTGCCGCCGGCCGTCATCGACAAGATGCAGACCTCCCTGCTTCACGCCACGGTGGTCGCCATCATCGGCGCCGGCACCCACCACGGCAAGGCGGCGGTTGACCTCGCGTTGGCCGAGGAAGCCTCGGCGCACGGGGCCAGCATCCTGGCCAACGGCGGCAGGGCCACCCGCTGCGGGGCGGCCTTCGCCAACAGCAAGCTGATGCACGCCACCAACCAAGCCGACTCCTACCGGATGCTCACCCACCCGGGCCCGTGCGTCATACCGGCGGCGTTAGCTTCCGCGCAACTGGGCGGCGCTAACGGGCCGCAGCTAATAACCGCCATGGCCGCCGGATACGAGGTGGAATCGCGCATCGCCGGCGACTTCATCGCTTCCACTCAGGCTCGCGGTTTCCGCTCCAGCCCCGTGTACGGGACGTTGGGCGCGGCAGTTGCCACCGGCAAGTTGCTGGGGCTCAGCGAAGACCAGATGGTTACCGCCATTGCGTTGGCCTGCACCTTTACCGCCGGCACCAACGAGGGTCCCCGGTCCGGTGGCCGGGAAATGATGTTCCACGAACCCCAATCGACCCGCAGCGGCATCATGGCGGCTCTGTTAGCTCGGGAAGACGTCCAGGGTTCCGAGGAAGCGCTGGAGGGGCCGGCGGGTTTCTATAACGCCTTTACGGGAAATAATCAAGGCGAATTGTCCTACGTCTTCACCGGCCCCCAACAGGTTTCCTTTGACCCGGTTACGGAAGGCTTGGGAACGCGGTGGGAGCTTCTGCACACCGTACTGAAAATGTATCCCACTGCCGGCTACAACTGCCCCGTCATCGATCTGATGACGGACATTCGGCGTTCCCACGTGCTGGCCATTGATGAAATCGAGCGTATCACCATCGACATGAACTGGCTGGAAACTCTGTACCCATCGCCAGCATTCCCGAACCCCTCCCGCGGCCGGGCTCTGGTTGGAAGCACTCACTATTTTGCGGCTTACGTCGCCGTCAATGGTTCGTACCCGCCGCTGCGAACCCGCATTGACCCCGGCGACGACGCCGGCGCCGCCGCTGCGGACAACCACGACACCGTCGTCTCTTTGATGCACAAGGTTGACACTGTCGGCCATAAGGATCGACCGGCATTTGCTCCGCGTATCACCGTAGAAATGACGGGCGGCAACGTGTATCGTGGCGAATATCAAGGCACGGAACTGGAATGGGGATTGGGTACCGAGATAGAGCGACTGCGCCCTCTGTTTCCTCAAATAAACTGGCCCGACGCAAAGCTGGAAGCCATTGTGGCTGCGGTGCGCGCTATCCCCGATGCCACCGGCATCGGCGAGCTGATCGCTGCCGCAACGCCATGAAACACGCCAGTACAACTGCACCACACATTCGATTCTAGGAGTAGATCATGCTGCCAGGACTGGAAGGCAAAGTTGCGCTGGTCACCGGAGGGAGCAAAGGTATCGGCAAAGCCATCGCCTACGCATTGGCGCGGGAGGGTTGTGCCGTCGCCATCTGTGCCAGAGGCGAAGCCGACTTGCAAGCAGCTGCCGCTGAGATCAGCGATGCCACCGGCGCCCGCGTCATCCCCATCCGGGCGGACATGACGGTTCCGGAGGATATCGCCGACCTGGTCCGGCAGGCCGTTGCTGAGTTGGGCAAGCTGGATATCCTCGTCAATAACGCCGTTAACAGCACCAGCGACCGCGCCAGTCAAATCCCCGATGAAGTCATCCTCAACCACATCACCACAAAGGTAATGGGCTATATTCGCTGCGCTCGGGAGTGCGTGCCGCACATGATTGCCGCCGGTGGCGGGCGGATAATCAACATCGGTGGAATGGCGGCCCGAAATTCCAGCCCGACAAACCCGGGCTCCGGTGTCACCAATTCAGCGATGTCCAACTACTCCAAGGCGCTTTCGGATGACGTGGCCGGCGACGGGATCCTCGTCAATTGCATTCACCCCGGCAGCACCCGCACCGAGCGATACATGGGACTGGTGGCCGAACGCGCGGCTCGCAACAACACAACATCCCACGAGGAACTGGCCCAGTCTGTTGCCGAGATTCCCATCGGGCGTATGGTCGAGCCCGATGACATCGCAAATCTGGCGGCGTTTCTTTGCTCGGATCTGGCCTCGGCGATTACCGGCCAGACCATCGCGGTGGACGGGGGCGGTGGACGCGGAGTCCATTTTTAGCCCACCGTCCATCTGTCGTCGCTACCGACAAGACGTGCCGACGCCTCAACGCCGCCGCAGGCGGGCGGTATCAGCTCATGCCCAATTCCCGCAGAGCATCGGCGAAATTAGAATCCAAAACGTAAGCATCTTCCGCTCGGTCATAAGTCAACGGACGGGGGAGGTCCAGATCGCCACGGCGACGCTTCAGCCGGTTCAGGCTGTGTCCCTGACTGGACAGCGACCCTGAGAGTTCCCTTTGGGAAAGCCGTAGCGTGTGCATCAGTTGCGCTCGTTTCTGCGTATGGTTGGGCGAACGGGAAACGCGGATCATGGCCTCCCTTGCGGTGTCCGAGAGGTTGCGCCAGAACGTAGTAAGGTAACTGGCGTTCCAAATCACCACGGCAGGTTCCGCCGGCGCGTCTATTGCGCTTTCCGGCGCAGCCGATTCCGTCTGCGGAGGCTCGGATGATTGCAAACCGGCCGGGATTTCGTCAATTGCGACTTCGTTGGGGCTTTCAATGGGGCTGCACCCCGCCATACCCCTCAAGGTTGCGATCACCTCATTCACTTCACCTTCTATTGTTACCGTAATATTAGCCAAATCGACGCTCCTGGCCCTGAAGTGTCCGTCGAGCCGAAATAAGTGACAGTTTCGTGTCAACAGGAACCTGTGATGCACAATACCACATTTTTGGCAGCGAAAACCGTTCACTCCTCTATCAAGTCCAACAACGCTGCTTCCAGTACGGCCGGCGGGACGTATTGCTCAAATCGAGCGGCGATCCGCCCGTCATTGCCCACCAAGAACGTCCACGGCTCCGACACCAACCCCCACTCCTTGACCGCCGGAACGAGATCCCGCGCCGGATTTGCTGGATCGATCAGATGAGGATCACGGTAAACTTCCACATGGACGAAGCTAGCCTGACCTCCATATTGCGCGGCCAGCGCCGACAAGTCGGAAATCTGTGGGCCACACGTGGCGGAGACACAGAAAGCCGGCGTTGCGAAACTTATGATCGCCGGCCTGCCGGAGCGCACGGCCTCAGCCACCGATAGCTGATACAGGGCAGAGTCCGGTTGCGGGCTGCTGCTGATGGTGTGCAGGTCCTCGGTGGTATCTGCGGTCGGCGTGTCCGATAGTGGTGCGGCGTCGCCGATGGAGGGTACACGGTGGGTGGCGGCGACGGAAACCACTGCCCCGATGGTCAGCGGCTCGCCATCCTTGTACTCAAAAGTGGCATGCAATTCCCAAATGCCCGAACTATCCCCTGTCGCGGTTCCAGCCTGGTCAAATTCCACATCAGCGATGAATACTCCCCGACGACCTTCTGGCGGCCACGGCAGAAACTCGGCATTAGTCCGATGCCGTACTTGTCCCGTGTCCGCTCCCGGCTCGTAATACACCGCTCGGAGAGCTACTTCCGCCGGGCGTACCGGCATATAATCCCGGTCCACCAGGCCAAAGGATACCCGGTTTTCGCCCACCGCCAGGTCGCTGTTGCTGACTACCAGGCTTACGGGCGGACCGCCCGGAGGCTGGGCAAGCGGGTCGTCCGGTGCGGCAGGGGTGGCACAGGCCAAAAGGGACAAGCCGACCAGCGCTAGCGACAGCAGACAAATGTTTGTCAATTTCAAATCGCCTCTTGACTTCCGGTTGCGGCGCAAGTATAGGCAGTGCTACCGGGCTGCGCAATGTTACAGTGGGCTATAATCATTGGCGCAATCCGTACCAGTCCCCACGCAAGCGAGGCAAAAATGCGCTTCGGTTCTTTTGTCTTTCCCGTCAGTCATCACCCGGAAAACGACTCTGCGATCATCGACAGTACGCTCGATGAGATCTTGCTCGCTGAAGAAATCGGAATGCACTCGGTATGGCTTACCGAGCACCATTTTGACGGCGCGGCTGCCCATGCCGACCCGCTGGTGCTGGGCGCCGCCGTCGCCGCCCGAACCAGGAGCCTGAAAATCGGGTTCGCCGTCGTAGAGTTGGCTTTCCACCATCCCGTTCGCCTTGCCGTCCAAACGGCGTTGCTGGATAACCTCAGCCACGGCCGGCTCATCGTAGGCACAGGCCGCGGCTCCGCCTACAACCACTACGAGTACATCGGATTCGGCATCACCATGGATGACGGCATCGCTCGCCTGGACGAAGCCGAGGATCTATTGGTCAAAGCCTGGACCGGCGAGGAGTTGCAGTATCGCGGCGACCACTGGAACGTGGAGTTCCCCTTGCTGCGCCCGCGACCCTATCAGACACCCCATCCGCCCCTGATCCGCGCTTGCATCAGCGAAGCGTCCGCCGTGAAGATGGCGGAAATCGGCCGGCCGGTGATGATTGGCATCCAGACCTTGCCCACCTTGCAAGCCCGCTTGGAACGTTACCGCGACACCATGCTGGACGCGGGCTTCACCGAAGAGGAAACTGAGGCCACGGTGGACCGGTGCTGGGCTTCTCGTGACCTGTTCGTCGCCGACAGCCACGACGAAGCGCTGGAAATCGCCGCCGCCGGGTTCGCGCGGGAGCGCACCCATTTCCGACGCGCCCGTGAGCTTTATAACCCCGGCGGCTTCCCGCCACCGGACCCAAACCGGCCCGTGCCGGCCGGAGAGAGCCTGGAGCACTCTTTCATTCTAGGAACCCCGTCCCAGGTGGCCGAGCAAGTTGCCGAGATGCGCGACATCGGGGTCCGGAACCTGATGCTGAAACTCAACACCGGCGAGATGGACACCGACCAGGTACAGAAGTCCATGCGGCTGTTTGGCGAGAAGGTGCTGCCGCATTTCGTTTCGGATTAGCCGGGCAGCATTTCGCTGACCGCCAGCGCGATGTCGGGGAAGCAGGCCGGGGCGATGGTACCGCCGGGGGAATAGGTTCGCATTTGGGTGTATCTGCCGCCGACGGGTTCAGCGTGGGCTTCAATAACGCGCTCCGGCAGTACGGTGATCCAGACTTCGGGTATGCCGGCCCGGGCATACAGCGCCAGCTTTTCGTTGCGGTCGTAGTTCACCGAGCTGTCCGATACCTCAATGAGTAACAGCACGTCCTCCGGACCGGCCGCCTCAGACCGGTAGAAGTCGGCGCGCTCGCGCAGCAGCGCTAGGTCAGGCTCCGGCCGGCTGTGTTCATTCAGGTCAATCGACCCTTGAACCCTCACGATGGCCCGCGTTCCGACCGCTTGAACCATCATCCTGGTGAACAAGTCCACAGTGGCGAGATGATGGTTTCCCATGGTGGCCATTTCGACAATTACCCCGTCAATCAGTTCAACCCGGTCTTCCTTCTTCAGGATGCCAGTTTCTCCCATAGCGAGGTATTGGGCCACTGTGAACCGATAGGGTTCGGCCACGATAGAAGGCTGCGCTGCTACCGTGCTGGCGGTCTCGGGTTTGGCCAGAGTCGTCATCATGCGCTCTCCCGTTGAATCCTGTCTCGCGTCGTGGCTGGACGCTCACAACGCCCGCACCATTTTGTCCAAGCTTTCCAGCGCCTTGCTGATATTCTCCTGGCTGTTGGCGTAGGACAGCCGCACGTAGCCTTCACCGAACTCGCCGAAAGCGGACCCGGACAGCAGCGCCACGCCGGCCTCCTGCATCGCCCGTTCCTCAAACTCGGCGCTGGTCAGACCGGTTTCCTTGATACTGGGGAAGGCGTAGAAAGCGCCTTCCGGCTCGGGGCAGTTGATGCCGGGAATGGACTGCAATCCGTCGGCGATGAGGCGCCGCCGTCGGGCGAACTCGGCGGTCATTTCCTGCACCTCGTCCTGCGGGCCATCCAACGCGGCCACGCCGGCGATCTGGCTGAAGGACGCCGCGCAGGACACGCTGTTGGTGGCCAGACGCGATATGTGCGGCACCAGTTCTTCGGGCATGATCCCGTATCCCAACCGCCAACCGGTCATGGCATAGCTCTTGGAGAAGCCGTCCAGGATGATGGTGCGCTCCGCCATCTCGGGCAGCGCGGCAATGCTGTGATGTTCACCGGAGTACAGGATGTCCTTGTAGATTTCGTCGGACATCACGTACATATCCGGGTGACTGCGCACCACGTCGGCGATGGTTTCGAGCTCTTCCAAAGTAAAGGCAGAGCCGCAGGGGTTCTCCGGCGAATTGACGATGAGCAGGCGAGTTCGCTCGTTGACCATTTCCGGCAGGCGGGTCAGGTCGGGATGATATGCCCGCTCCTCGAGCAATTGCATCGGCACGGCTTTGGCGCCGCTGAACTCGATCATTGACTCGTAAATCGGAAAACCAGGATTGGGATAGATCACTTCCGCGCCGGCTTCGGCAATCGCCAGCAAAACGTAGAACATGATTGGTTTTGCGCCCGGTGTCACCACGACCTGCTCCCAATCCGTATCAATTCCCCGGACCTCGCGGCTGTTTCGGGCCACCGCCTGACGCAACTCGGGCAGCCCTGGAGTGGGACCGTAATGGGTGTAACCGTCCTGCAGGGCCTTCATCCCGGCCTCGACGATATGGGCTGGAGTTTCGAAATCCGGCTCACCGATCTCAAGGTGAACGATTTCCCGGCCCTGCGCTTCCAACGCACGGGCCTTCGCCAGCACTTCAAAGGCGGATTCAGTTCCCAATCGGCTCATACGGGTGGCTATAGTCATGGTTGGATATCCCTCGCAACAGCGTGTGTATCTCAGCAGGTGGTCGCGCCGCAAGGTTACCATATCCCCGCTGCTTGCGGCCCGCCGTTTGGAGTGCCAATATGCAACGGTCAATTCCACCATCGATAGGAGGCCGCGTTCATGCCCGTCGTTCACAACCTCTCGCCCGACCAATTGCTCACCACCACTCGCGCTGTCCGCAAGCGGCTGGATTTCGACCGGCCGGTGCCTGATGAAATAATCCGCGAGTGTCTGGCGATCGCGCAACAGGCTCCCACCGCAAGCAATCGCCAGAATTGGCATTTCGTCGTAGTTAACGACTCGGGAAAACGCCAAGCTTTGGCGGAGCTGTATCGACGCGGTTGGGAGCAGTACACTCAGTCACCCACCGCGGCGACGAACTTGGAATACGAAGACCCGGTCCGCGCCGCCGTGCAGCAGCGCGTGGGCGACTCGGCTCAGTATCTCGCCGACAACTTGCACCGCGCGCCCGTTATGGTCGTTCCCTGCATCGCCGGTCGGACCGACAACGCATCATCTCTGGTTCAAAGCGCGCAATGGGGCACAATCATGCCAGCGGCGTGGAGCCTGATGCTGGCCGCCCGGGCCCGCGGCATCGGCTCCGTCTTCACCTGCATCCACTTGATGCACGAAGAGGAGGCCGCCCAAGTACTCGACATCCCCTACCGCCGGGTGATGCAGGCCGGCCTCATACCTATGGCCTACACAATCGGCGATCGGTTTCGGCCGGCTCACCGCGAATCGCTGGACGACGTCGTTCACTGGAACGGGTGGTAAGGTCGCAATATGCTGATAGAATATTCATCGCTGAGTACAGCGTCCAACCAGTAGCAAAGGGGGGCATGATGAGGATTTTCCGGCGCCGTCGCCACGAATCCGGCGGCGATGATGCGGGAGAAAAACGCGCCGGCAGGGTGCGCCCGCCCCAACAGTTCACCCCAATTCCCTGCCTGGACGGGTTGGTGTGGATCGAAGATGGCTGTCTTCATAAATCCGGTATCGATACCAGCCAGTCCTTTCGCCTCCCGCTGAACGACGTATCGGACATCATCGCGGACTGGGATTTTTTCAAGGAGAACCCCACTCGCGCCGAGACCAAGCTGATGGTCCAGGGTCCGGTAGGACTGGTGAGGGCCAGTTTCGGCGTGCTCCAGTATTCGGGCATGATCAGCCTGACGGCCCACCTGCACCATATCTATACAGATGAAGAAACCACGGAACTCGGGGAAACGTCCCTCGAAACGCCTGAATTGGTCGGGCCTTTCCAGTGTCGCCGGGGGATGATGTGGGCCGACCGCGACTTCGTGTACTTGGGGAAGTCGGTGTCATCCGACTCGGCCCGGGTTCCAATGTCCACTATCGATGGCGTGAAGGCCCACTGGGATCGCTCCATCGTCAACAATGGCCGACGCATCCGGCTGGACGTCTTCAGCCGGCTGGGCGGATTGATGGGTTCGGAGTTTTCCGTCAAGCAAGCCTCCGGCGTTTTCGCTCTGGTGAACTACGTCAACCAACTACGCACCGCGCCTACCCAGTGAACAAGAAGGGATGCAGCACCCATGCCCAGTAAAAAAATTGTCCTCGCCTACTCCGGCGGCTTGGATACGTCCGTCGCCGTACCGTGGCTCCAGGAAAACTACGACGCCGACGTCATCACCTGCACCATAGACCTGGGTATGGTGGATCTGGAAACCATCCGCCAGCGCGCCTACGCAGTCGGAGCCTCTGAAGCCGTGACCGTTGACGGCCGGGAGACGCTGGTCCAGGAGTTTCTATGGCCCGCTCTCCGTGCCGGCGCCATCTACGAGGGCCAGTACCCTCTTGCTACTGCTTTGGGGCGGCCCCTCATCGCCAGATACCTGGCCGATGTCGCGCGGGAACATGGCGCTGACGCCGTGGCCCACGGATGCACGGGCAAGGGCAACGACCAGGTTCGCATCGAGGTCGGAGTGTCCGCCCTGGCTCCCGGAGTGGAACTAATCGCCCCCATCCGAGAGTGGGGCATGAATCGCGAGGATGAGGTGCTCTACGCTCGGGACCGCAGTCTTCCCATCGCCCCGTCCAACAACAAGTACAGCACCGACGAAAACCTTTGGGGCCGCAGCGCCGAGGCCGGCGAGCTGGAAGACCCTTGGGTCGAACCGCCCGAGGACGCTTACGAGTGGACCGTCAACCCCGCTGACGCTCCCAACGAACCAGCTTACGTGGAAATCCGTTTCGATCAGGGCATCCCCATCGCCGTTGACGGCGAGACTATGGCCGGCGTCGCCATGATCAGCCATCTCAACTCCCTGGCCGGCGCCCATGGTATCGGCCGGATCGACCACGTGGAGAACCGGCTGGTGGGCATCAAGAGCCGTGAAGTGTACGAATCACCCGCTGCCGTCCTGTTGCACTCGGCCCATCGCGCCCTGGAGACCATGACGCTCTCCCGTGAGCAGAGCCGCTTCAAGGAACGCATTGCCCAGGAATACGCCGAGTTGGTCTATAACGGCCTGTGGTACACCGCTCACCGCCGCGACTTGGACGCCTACGTGGACAGTACGCAGCGCCATGTATCGGGCAACATCCGCGTCCGCCTCCACAAGGGATCCTGCGTAGTCGTAGGCCGGACCGCAGACCGGCCGCTGTACAACTACGGCCTGGCCACCTACGACCGCGCCGACGAGTTCGATCACACGGCAGCAAAGGGTTTCATAGACATCTACGGCCTTCCGCTTAGGACCCAGCAGAGGCAGCAGGGCGATTAGCTAGCGGATGGGCAATTCCCGTATGCGCACCCGCTCGTCCTCAACGGTCGCAATAATTCCGGTGGTGACGAGTTCCTCCAACCCGGGAAGCACATATTCAAGGATGCGGTTTACGTAGTCCGCGCTAGCGTCCGTGAGCCGAAGGGTTATCAAAGATGGCTGGGTTGCGCCGGATAGGGCAATAATGTCCGTAAAATCCAAATCCTCAGTGAGGATTACACGGCCGATGGCTACCGCGCGCTCAATAATTTCCTGATCAGGGGCCTCTTCCGGCAAAATGTCGCTCGATCGGATTACGTCGTGCCCCAAGCCGTTCAAATGGTGAACCGTGGCGGGCCGGATGTGTACGTCAGCGAGGATGCGCATATCGTTCTCTGGTATGCGTGGCTTGAGTAGGTACAGCGTACCATTGAACGACTATGTTACGCAATGTCGTTGTCTGCTGTTCCCGACATTAATTGTGGATGCTCGATTTCGTCTGCCTCAGCGACCAGATTCGACAAATAGGCCGTCATTCGCGCCATCTCGGATCTCGTAACGTCAAATGGGATCCCAGAGATTCGAACAATCGTATCCCGTCGCAACGGGAATTGATGTGTAATCTCGTCCGCAGACAAAGCTCCAAGAACTGAGGAGTCAGTCCGTGCTTGTGGGTCCATTTCCCTTGAGTTCGCCGTTGGGCTTCTCGAAGATCGTTTCCCGGAGCTGTTAGACCGCGGACCTCCGGCAGGCTTCCATTGAGAAGGGTTGTCTTTGTACCGCTCAAAGTCGGAAATCGCCTGCTTGACCCGTTGGCGGTAAGCCCTCATGGTATTAGGGCTCACCTCCATGCCTTTGATATTCTCGTAACGGTGGAAAAGGGCATCCAAGTCCAAGGTGAAGACGTTATCGGTTTCCGCGTCATCAAGAATTGAGAAAACTGCCGTACAAGCGCTCCTAAGAGACTGTGCACTGGCTTTGGTCATCAGCCCTTTATTTCCTGCGAAATCCAGAAATTCCAGCAACTCGGTTTTGCCTTGACCTGGCATATCCTGCCTCCTTTGGTCATCTTTCATTCAATGTACAACGTGCGTTCAGCATTGTCAACGCCGTGCTGTATATTGCATTGCCAAACATTGAGGCGCACGATCGTGCGCCTCAATGTTTGATCGCGTGGGTGGGACGATTACGACTTTGTGCAACGCGGCTGCAAGTCGATTTCGACCAGTAATCGCTCGCTAGCCAACCAAGCGCCATATGCCGCACACTGACGAACGTCGGCCGGCACCAATTCCGGGTAGTCGCTGGCTATTTCATCGGTAGCGCATCCGCTGGCGATTAGCTTCAGAACGAATTCTACCGTTATCCGGGTGCCGCGCACCCTAGGTTTGCCCAAGCATACCGCTGGGTCGATTGTAATGCGATCAAACTTCATTTGGCTGCTTCTTTGCTGCAATCCGCTACCATAAGTTTAGCCGCCGACGGTTCTCTGCGCAAATTAGGAACCGACGGCGGCCTAGGTCTGGCAGGCGTCCTTACACGTTCCCCAGCGCCTCGCTCAGCCGACCCACGCCCTCGTCGATCTCGTCCTCGGTGATGTTCAGCGCCGGCATGATGCGCACCGCGTTGGGGCGCACGCCGTTGAGCAATACACCGGAAGCTTCCGCGGCGTCCATCACCTGGGGCATGATGTCGCTGTCGAACTGCACGGCGGCGAGCAGGCCCTTGCACCGGATCTCTTCCACGAACCCGTGGCGAGCCTTCAGCCCGTTTAGCCTGTCATTCAGCACTACCTCCATGCGCTTCACATTGCCCAGAACATCGTTGTCCAGCAGGTAGCGCGTGCCGGCGGCGGCAGCGGCGGTGGTCAGCGCGTTGCCGCCGAAGGTGCTGCCGTGGTCGCCGTAAGTGAGGGCCATGGCGTGCTCCTTGGACAGGAATGCCCCGATGGGCACACCGTACCCCAGCCCCTTGGCCAGTATCATCACGTCCGGCTCCACGTCGTATTCCTGGTGTCCGAACAGGCTGCCGAGCCGGCCCATACCGGTCTGCACTTCGTCCAATATCAACAGGATGTTGTTCTGGTCGCACCATGCCCGCAGGCGCTGGAAGTAGTCGTCATCGGGTATGTTAACGCCCCCCTCGCCCTGCACCGGTTCCACCATCACTGCGACAGTGTTGTCGGTGGTGGCATTCATCACAGCTTCCACATCATTGAAATCGACGTATGTGAACCCTTCGGGAATGGGCTCGAACAACTCGTGGTAGTGGGGTTGGCCGGTGGCAGCCACCGCGTTCATAGTGCGCCCGTGGAAGGAATTGAATGCGGTGATAACCTCGTAGGCGCCGTTCTTGTGCAACTTGCCGTAGCGCCGCGCCAGCTTCAGCGCGCCTTCCACCGCTTCCGCTCCGCTGTTGCAGAAAAACACTCGATCCATGCACGAGTTTTCAATCAACATCTCCGCTATGTCGAGTTGGGGCAGCGTGTAGAACTGGTTTGAGGTCTGGATCAGCGTCGCCGCCTGTTGGGCGATGGCTTCCACCACCACCGGCGGGCAGTGACCCAGGTTATCCACGGCCCAACCGGCCACGAAGTCGATATACTCCTTGCCGTCGGCGTCCCACACTCGAGAGCCTTCGCCCCGCACGATAACCACCGGCCGGCGGCGCACGGTCTGGGCGTAGTATTTCTGCTCGATAGCGATATATTCAGCGTTGCTGGGCATGAGTAATCCGCTCCCTGTGAGTGTTTCGCTTGACGTGGCTCGGCAGATGTCAGCCGGGCCGGCCGACGCTCCCACCATTATACGCGATACCCCGGTGTGAGGCGACGACATGAGTCCTCCCAACGAACCGTTCAGACATGTTGCAACGGCCCGCGCGGAACTAAGAGCGTAGCGACACTGACTTTATGAGTTCGATTCCCCGTCGCTTGGCACATCGTCCCGCAGGCTGCGGCGGCGGGAACGTGGACTGCGATCCGGAGCCGGGCCTGGAGGAGGCGAAACCGGAGCGTCAGCGGTCTCGCCGGACGTGGTCTCGCTCACCGTGCCGGGTGACCCGCCGGATTCGGCGGCGGTCGCATCCATGACATCACCGTCTGGTGGTGGCTCATCCGAAGCCGGCTCTGGCGGTGGCGCGTATTGGGGATTCGCTCGCCGGAAGTCCGCCAGGGCGGAGTCCAGGTAGCGGTGCATCTCTTCCGGTTCCCGAACCTGGAGGGGGATGCGTCGCCGGTTGACGGTGTACACGCGCAGCGGGTCGCCCATGAAACCGCGATCCAGCGCCACCTCTCGGATGTCGCTGAAGTGAATAGTGCGCCGTCGCGGAGTGCCCATCATGATGATAAGCGCATCCGAATATACGCGATACTGCCGCGGTGACGTGAGCCACGAGTAAGCGCCCACACCCAGACCGACCAGTATCAACAACCACGCGCCACTGCCTCCCCCACGGCTGGACGCCGGCGTCTCGCCTTCGCCTTGCGATTCAACCTGGGCCGCCGTCTCTGCCGGGACGTCGTCGCCGCTTCGAGCGTCCATGAACAATTGATAAAGGCCGAAAAGTATGACGGCGGCAGCGAGAATCAGCGTGAGATTGAATCTCACGCGGCTGGGCGCCCAATAAATCAGTGTCGTTTCAGGCTGTTGCATGCTGTATTGGCACCTGCCGTAATTGGTTGGCTAACCTGATGTCGGGGCGCCGTCCGGCAACCCGTGTGGTGGTGGATATGTTACCACATCACTTATCACTTTCTACCGGAGACTACAGTGTCGTACCCGTCACTATCCCTCCCCTGCGCTGAATAAGTCACGGGCCCGCGTAAACCCAACATCCATCGCTTGACCCGGTGCAACGTTGGTGCCAGAATTGGGCGGGAAACACCATCACGACGCACTGGATAGCAGGAGGCGAGAGCCATGCTGATTTGCAGGTTTCGCACCGGGGACCGCGAGGGCCACGGCATTGTTGAGGGAGACACGGTTTTGGAGGTCCAAGGCGGCCTTTTTGATGGGTTGAAGGAGTCGGGCAACAAGTACGCATTGAGCTCAGTGAAACTGTTGCCGCCAGTCATACCACCGACCTTCTACGCAGCCGGCATCAATTTCCCCGAGCACGTTACCTGGGCTGCCCACATGCGCGGCGAAGAACCCAACCTTCCCAAAAAGGCCGACGTGGGTTATCGCGCCGTGAACGCGCTTACGGGACAAGGTGACCCAATCATGGTCCCAGCTGACGCCACCGAGGAGCTGCAGTATGAAGGCGAGGTGGTGGTGGTGATCGGTAAGGAATGCCGAAATGTGAGCCAGGACGAAGCCCTGGACTATGTGTTGGGCTATACCATCGGGAACGATGTCAGCGAACGCTATTGGCAGCGAAACGACCGGACCATGTGGCGGGCAAAGAACACCGACACCTTCAAGCCCATGGGCCCGTGGATCGCCACCGGCCTGGACCCGGACGAGCTTCACGTCACCATCCAGGTCAACGAGCGCGTGGTGGGCGAATACGACCTCAACACGGCCATATTCGGCGTGCGCGAGTACATCAGCGATATGAGCAAATACCTCACTCTGGTGCCTGGCGACATCCTGTGGATGGGAACCGATGGCGCCACCGAAAATATGAAGGACGGCGACGTCTGCGACATCACGGTCAACGGCATCGGCACGCTGAGCAATCCCGTTGTATGGGGCAAAGCCTGATCGCTGCGCATGATCGAAAGAACCAGGGGGCGGACCCGCATCGCACGAGTTCGCCTCCTTGTAATTCCGGCCCCCGCATTTCCAAATCATGGCAACCTCAGGAGAAGCTTTGACCTGTCCGAGCTGCGGCTCCAGGCACGCCCCTGAGCACCGCTTCTGCGGGATCTGCGGCGCAGAGCTGCGCGCTGGTCAATCGCCCGGGGATCGGGCAAGCGATGCTGCCCGGCCAGCGCAACCCGTTCATCCGCTGGATCAGGGCGTTGACTTTCCTCGTCAGACCCCGGCTGCTGAACCCCCGTTTACGCAACAGGCGGACGATGCGTTCCCCTATTACATCCCGCCAGCCCGGGTAATCGTCCTCACGCTGCTGAGTTCCGGTCTGTACGTCTTCTATTGGATGTACGTAACCTGGCGTCAGTACCGGGATCATACGGGAGAAATCGCCTACCCGGTAATGCATGCCCTGGCGCTGTTGGTGCCCGTGTACCAGTTCTTCCGGCTCCACGCCCACATCAGGGTTTACCAGGAGTTGATGGAACAACGGGGCGTACCGACGACACTCAATCCCCTACGGGCGGTGCTCATATACTTCGGCGTCGTTCTGCTTGGGATGGTATCGTTGATGATCCCGGCCGAACAGACCGTAACCTTACCCCAACAAGCCACCTATGTGATCATCAACGTTGGCCAAGCATCCTTGCTGGCATGGATCATGTGGCAGGCCCAAAACAACCTCAACCGGTTTTGGCGGCACCGTTTGGGGATGCGCCTGGGATGGATCAGAATCAGCGTGCCGGAACTGGCCTTGGTAGCGGTAGGTTTCCTGCTGGGTTGGGGAATGTTGCTGATAATACTCGTGGACCCGTCACTGCTGACGACTGGCGGCATTCCAGAACCATCGACTTCGCCATAAATTCGTTCCAAATCCGCGATAACAGTCTCTGATGCCCGTTGGCTCGTTGCGGCAGAGCCAACATTTTGGGGCGCGGATGCCACACCTCTCGCCGACGAGACGGCGGGGAAAAACGTCGTGGCCGGGCCACAAAGATAACAGTTTGCGCCGTGATACAGGAGAAACGGCAGGCATGATCTGGCTCATATTGGTTTTCAGCGCGTATTTCGCCCTGCTCATTGGGATTGCGGTGGCGGGAATGCGCCGCCTGCGGAATATGTCGGAATACGTGCTCGGAGGCCGGCGCCTCAGCAGCCTGACGGCGGCCCTCAGCGCCGGATCCTCCACCACTAGCGCCTGGACTATGTTGGCCTTGCCCGCGCTGGCCTTCACCAACGGGGCAGTGGAAATCTGGGTTCCCGTTGCCATCGTGGCCGGCGTGTGGCTGAGCTGGACGTTCGTCGCCGGCAGATTGCGCCGCTACACCGTCGCGACCGGCAACGCACTCACCATGCCGGAGTTTTTTGAAGCCCGGTTCGGCGACAGCACTGGCATACTCCGTACTGGTACGGCGCTGATCACCATCATGTTCGTGATTTTCTACGTAAGCTCCGGGTTGGTGGGGGGATCGAAACTGCTGGAAACAGTGTTCGGCATGGAGGCCAATACCGGCGTGATCGTAACGCTGTTCGCCATCGCTTCTTACACTTTGATCGGCGGTTTCATGGCAGTTTCACGAACCGACGTCACTCAGGCGTTGCTGATGCTGATTAGCTTGCTGATCATGGTAGTGGCTTTGGCCGGATGGACGGAAAACCCATTCCTGGAGATCGGGAACTACTCTTCCACCTGGTTGAATCCGTTTAACAACGGGGACGGCACGGCGGTCACCCTTGTCGCCGCTGCGTCTGCGGCCGGATGGGCCTGCGGTGGCTTCGGGGCGCAGCGGATACTGCAAAGATTCATGGCCTTGGAACGGGACGACCAGGTTGCGCGAAGCCGGCGCATTTCAGTCGCCTGGCTGATTTCAGTGTTCGCGCTCGCCCTGATGCTCGGCCTGATTGCCCGACCGGCGTTGGCGGAAATCGGAATGCTGGATACTGCAGCCGATCCCGAGCGCGTCTATCTGGTGATGTCGGAGGTTTTCTTTCATCCGGTGGTGACTGGGTTACTGCTGACGGCGGTGATTGCGGCGGTCATGAGCACCGCTGATTCTCAACTGCTGCTGGCCTCGGCGGTGGCGGCGGACGATTTGCCCTTCATCAAAAATGTCACCTATCGGGTGACCGGCAATGCCAGGGTTTGGCTCGGCCGGCTCCTCTTGCTGTTGATCGGCGCCTTTTCCGCCGCCATCTCCATTCTTTACCCCGAATCGATTTTCGATCTGGTGAGTTATGCGTGGGGAGGTATGGGAGCAGCCTTCGGGCCGGTCACGATAATGGCTTTGTACTGGCGCCGGTTCAACGTTTGGGGCGCATCCGCGTCAGTTCTGGGGGGAACTCTGGCGGCGTCGCTGTGGGCGTTGCTGCATGGTGGCCCATTGGGCGTATGGGATATACAGCCCGCCACCCCTGGGTTCATCATCGCGTCCGTTCTGGCATTCGCCGTCACGCGGTTCACGCCGCCGCCGTCGCCGGAGATAGTGCAGACCTTTGACGAAGTTACGGCCGGCCGGGCCCCCGTTATTCAGCCGGCGGAAGTACGGTGACGAGACGATCCAGCCGGACTAACGCCCCCCTAGAGCCACCTGTACGATCCGTTTTTCCAGGGCCAGCGCCATCTCCGTGGCGAGTTCCGAGCGGTCGTGCTCACCGATGGACCCCACGAACGCCACCCCGAGCACGCGGCCCACGCGAAAGTCAATCACCGTGGACGACAGCAGGCCAGCCGGGCCCCCCTGCAGCACGTAAAGCCCCACCGCCTCGTCGTAAAACCCGCCGGGTTCCAACCGCTGGACGGACACAATTTGCTGTCCGGAGCCGACGCTTTCACCAACGTTATCTTCAAAGTCCTTCACAAAGATATCCGACATCCACCCTGAAACCTGATCAGGGTTTTCAAACAGATGTACGACAGTGGCGCCCACGAAATTGACGCCGCTTGCGGGCGATACATCCGATGTGGGGACAAATTCGCGCATGAAGCCGCCCACCCGGCCCGCCGCGCGGAACCGATCGGCCGTGTTGCCCCTGAACCCGTTTTCGGCCATTTCCTGGTTGTCCAAAGGACCCTCACGAGCCAATTGATAGCCGCGCAGGTCCTCAGGCAAATCGCCAGCCTCCAGCGCCATGTATTCCAGGTCGGCTTCCCCTACTCGCAGGGTTGCGCTCCACAGCGGGTTGGATGACACGTTGGTTCCTCCGGAATTGAAAAGGAGCATCTTGTAGGGGCGAGGCATGCCTCGCCCCTACAACAGGTCCAAAGGATCAGGCGGCGACCATGGGATAGACGTGGCGGCCCCGGGACATTTCAACCGGAATGTCGGTGCGGGTCCACTCGTTGCCGCCGTCGTTGCTGCAATAGACGTGGCCGTCCCGGTCACAGCAATAGACGTTGCGCGGAGCGTTGCGGTCAATTGCGATCTGGAACATCCGCGCCGGAGCGGTTTCGCCCAGGTCAACGCGCTCCCAGGTTTCGCCCGCATCGGTGGAGCGAACGAGGACTCCGGCGTCGATGGTGCCAGCCGGCGCGCTGCCGCCGCCAGCCCCGGCGGCCAGGTACATCCGGCTGGGATCGCTGGGGTCAACGATCAGATCCCGACAGTAGCTGCCGCCCTCGAACATCTCTTCGATGGGCACGAATTCCCAATCGCTGCCCCGCTCGCGGCTGCGGAACATCGCCAACTGGGTGATGATGTACACCAGTCCGGGCTGGGTCGGGTTAACCTGCACGCCGTGGAGGTCCACCGGTCCCAGGCGGGTGTAGTGCCCGTCGGTGATGCAGGACCAGGTTTCGCCCCCGTCTCGGGAGGCTATCAACCCGCCAACTTCAATGGCTCCGTACACGTCATCCGGATAAGCGGGGTCAATGCTGATGCCAATGACGCGCTTGCAGATTTCGTGGGGGTTCATGGTGATGTGAGGATGCACCAACCCTTCGGTGTTCAGCTGCCGCCAGGTGTTGCCCCCGTCGTCGGAACGGCACACCCGCCCCGCATCATAGCCGGCGAACATGATGGATGAGTCGTTGGGATGTGCGGCGAGAGACCAAACGTCGCCGCTGAGCGTATCGGTCCGCCGCCAGTTGTCGCCCCGGTCATCGCTGCGATACACGCCGTCCTGCGTTCCGGCAAAGATGGTGGCGGGTTCGTCAGGATGGGCCAACAGGGCGCGCACCTGGGGATTCTCGGGCAAACCGTTTTCAATGGACGCCCATTCGGGTTGGCCATCGGTGAGTCGGTACATTCCCCCTTCGCCCAACGGGGTACCTTCGGCGCCGATAATCAGCGCGCTTTCGCCGGCCAGGCCGACATATACGTTGGTGTTGTGGGCTGTGACGGTGGTCATGCCTTTTCTCCTGGGTGTTGCGTGGCAGATTCGGTTTTGCAAATTGTTTGCGCAATGTCGCGGCTTGTCAAGTGCTGCCGTTCCCTAGGGCCACATGATCCAACCGGTGCGGTTGGTCCGCGCCCGGAACAGGTGGCCGCCGCCGGTGGTAACGTACAACGAACGCATATCAGCGTCCCCAAAGCAACAGTTGGTGGGTCGGTCCACGCGCATCGGATGGGTTTCCAACACCCGACCCTCCGGCGAGAACACGTAGATGATTGGTCCCGGGCCGGCGGCCTCCCAGCCGGCGCAGACGATGATGTTCCCCTCGTCGTCCAACGTCATGCCATCCACGCCTCGTTGCACCCCGCTGCTGCCCTGGCCGCGCATATCGCCGTCGGTAGCGCTTCCGTCAATGCCAAAGGTGTGCAGCGTGCGGTATTCGCCAAGCGATCCGTCGTCGTTGACGGGATACGCGCGCAGTTCGCGGCGCCGGTCCGCGCCGTAATCACTCTGTGCGATGTACACCGTCTTCTGGTCACGGCTGATTAAGATTCCGTTCGGACGGCTGATGTCGGTGGTGGCTCGCACCAAATCCCATTGGTCGTTTCCCCTGGGATCCAGGCGGAGCACCGACATATGGTCCAATTCCTGAGGTCCACTGTCACCAATGCCGGAATAGGGATCGGTGAACCAGATGCGCCCCGATTTATCCACTGCCAGGTCGTTGGGATTGTTGTGACGCTTCCCATCCAACAGATGCGGCATTGACGTCATCGTATTAGTTGCCGCGTCAAAACGAGCAATTCGCCGGCGCCCCTGCTGGCATCCGTAAAGGTTGCCGTTGGCATCGAAACACAAACCGTTGGTGTTGAAGGTTTCGTTGAAGTACTCCGACACGTCGCCGGTCTTGGGATCGTAACGCAAAATCTTGGAAGCCGGAATATGCGTGAACAGCACTGCTTGACCGTCCCACACCGGTCCCTCCGTAGTGCCGCCGTAGGGACCAGCGACCAGTTCAAAACTCCAGGACATCAGGGAACCTCCTGTAGATTGTGACGGCAGTTTAGCACGGGTTAAGGCATGGGGACGGAAATTGACGGTAGCGCTCTCTGGGCATTATCATCCGCTTTGCAGATTACGACTGGGAGAAAGGCAGGAAATGGGTATTTTCTACGTTGACATCGGTGTCGGCCATCCGATGGGTGGGGATTTCCTTCCAGTCTCCGCGCTGGTGGATACCGGCTCGACTCATTCGGTGATACCGGAATCCCTGCTGGCGTCCTTGAGCCTGGCGCCGTTAGAACGCCGAACCTACCGAATTGCCGACGGCAACTTCATTCAGCGCGATGTCGGAGAAGCGCGATTTCGCATTGATGGCCGTGAGCGTACCTGTCCAGTCATTTTCGGCCCCGAAGGGCAATATCTGTTGGGAGCCACTACCCTGCAGCATTTTGACCTGATGGTTGACCCTACCGAGCCCAATCCCAGCCTGGTCTCCATAGACGAGTTTCATATCTAACCCACCATTGGTACACCTAAAGGGGCGAATAATTATTCGCCCCTACATGCTCTGGTAGTTCCTGGCTTACTACCGTCCCCGCAGCCGCGGATCCAGCGTATCGCGCAGCGCGTCGCCCAGGAAGTTGATGGCGAACACCACTATGGATATGGCGATGCCGGGAAAGACTGCCAGCCACCACGCAATGCGGATTTCCTCGGTCCCCCTGGTCAGCATTCCGCCCCAGGTGGGAATATCCGGCGGCACGCCCACCCCCAGGAAGGACAGCGACGCCTCGATAATGATGGCAAATCCCAGCGTTATGGTTCCCAGCACGATATAGCTGGCCACCACGTTGGGCAGGATATGGCGCAGCATGATGCGGATCGAACCGGCTCCGATGGCGGTGGCCGCCAACGTATAGTCCAGTTCCTTGATGCTTAATACTTGGGAACGAATTACTCTGATGGTGCCCGGCAACAGGATGACCAACAAGGCAATGATGACGTTGTTGGCGGAGCCTCCCAGAACGGCCACGAGCCCCAGAGCCAGGATGATGGGAGGGAACGCCATCATCGCGTCAACCAACCGTTGAATGGTCAGGTCAACCACGCCACCCACGTATGCGCTGATGATGCCGATGAGGGCGCCAAGCGTCACGCCGATACCGACGCTGAGCAAACCCACGTAGATAGAGATTTGCGAACCGGCAATGAGGCGGCTCAGTTCGTCCCTTCCCAGGTGGTCGCTCCCCAGCCATGCCCCGGGTTGCGGCGGCAGGTATTTCTCCTCGTGGGCGCGCACGTCCAGAGGATCATGAGGCAAAATACCCGGTAGCGCGTAGGAGACCGCCGCCGCCAGAATTGTCACCATGATGATGACCGCGCTGACCGCTCCCAACGGCTTGGTTCTGGTGAAGCTGACCAGCTTTTGCACCTGCGTCTGCCGCGGGCGCATGTCCAGCAGTTGAGCGTCGCCATCGGCGACAGATAGCCCCTGCCCGGCGTTGATCGTAGTCATTCAGCTAATTCTCCGTGGTCGGGTCCGACGCTTCGCCCCGGGTCTAGGCATAGCGGATGCGCGGGTCGAGCAGCCCGTATAGCAGGTCAACCAACAGGTTGATGATGACGATGGACACCGCGATGACGATGATGATGGCCTGGATGGTGGGGAAGTCCCGCTGGAACACGGTTTCGATGAGCAGAGTTCCGATGCCCGGAACCTTGAAGATGCTTTCGATGATCACGGTCCCACCGAACAGTCGGCCGAATTGCCACCCCGATATCGTGAGGATGGGCAAAACCGCGTTTTTCAACCCGTGCCTCACCAGGACGATCCGCTCCGCCAACCCCTTGGCCCGCGCTGTCCGCATATAGTCTTCGCGGATTATCTCCATCATGGACGAGCGGGTAACGCGAGCGATGAAGGCCATGTCGTAAAAGCCCAGGGCCAACGCCGGCAGGAACATCTGTTGAATGTTCTTCCATGGGTCATCCCACAAGTCCGTGTAGCCCAGGGGCGGCAGCCAGCCGAAGCCGCGAGAAAGCACCAGCACAACCAATAGGCCCGCGAAGAACGTGGGAACGGAAATCCCCACCAGGGCAATGACTCTGGCGAAATAGTCGATAACGCTGTCGGGTTTAATTGCCGAAATCACTCCCAGCGGCACCGCAAAAATCACTGCGATCAGGATCGCCAGCACCGCCAACTCCAGCGTGCGGAAGATCCGGTCGCCCACCAGTTTGGAAACCGGCTGTCCCGACCGCCAGATTGAAGTGCCCAAATCACCCCGGACGAGCCCGCCGATCCAATCCACGTACTGGACCACGATGGGGCGGTCGGTTCCCAGCTGCCTCCGGAGATCATCCAGCTCCTCCTGGGTGAACGCGGCGTCGCCTTCGCTCAAGATCACCAGGGCCGGGTCCCCGGGCAACAAGCGCATCACCGTGAACACGATGATGGACACCAGCAGCACGGTGGGGATAATCAGCGCAATGCGTTTCAATGCGTACTGTCGCATGGCATCTGCCTTTCGCACAGTAGGGGCGAATAATCATTCGCCCCTACACGTTGGTTTACCGAACCTTTATCCCGTGTGACCCACTTCGGCACATCGCCTAGCGGTCAAGCCACAGGTCTTCGTGCTTGAACTGGTACTGCACGGTTTGAGGAGCGTTGAAGCCCTTCACGTCGCGGTGGACCATCCAGAGCAGTCCGCCCAACTGCATGGTAACCCAGTGGTTATCCTCGAAGCCATGCAGCCAGAGTTCGGCTTCCTTGTTGATCTCCCGGCGGGCATCAAGGTCGAGTTCGACCTTCTGGCGCTCGAACCATTCGACCACCTTGTCGTTGGACCAGTCGGTATAGTTACGCGTGCCGCCTTTGAGATAAACGCCACCGTAAATGGCGTCCAGGTCGTACACCACCATACCCTCGCCCTGGCAGCTGATCTCCCAATCACCGGCGGATCCTTCCGCACGGGACGTGCCGTACTTGGCATAGCCGGCCGCGCTGGGCAGGGTCTCTATGTCGCCGGTGATGCCCAGGGCGTCCTGCAACTGCTGTTTCACGATCTGGCACTGGTCGGGGTAGTTGCCGACCTGTCGCACGGTGTACTGAACCTCAAAGCCGTCGGGTACGCCGGCCTCGGTCATCAGCGCCTTGGCGTCCGCGAGGTCCTGATGCCCTTCCGGGGTATCCTTGGAACGGATACCGGGCCAGGAATTGCATTCCTCGTTGGAGTGGGCCAAGCCCATCAGCGGGCAGTAGCTGCCGGAGGTATTGTCGAAGACGCGCTCGTCAATCTCCTGCCGGTCGATGACGAGGTTAATAGCTTGCCTTACCTTGTGGTCCTGGAATTGAGGCTTCTTGACGTTGAGCATCAGGCCCCAGTTGGTGCCGGCGGCGATTGGATGCGCCACGTACTCGCCGTCGGTGCTCTTCACTATATCTAAATTCTGGGTGGGGGACAGGTTATTAAACCCGCCGTTAGCCATATCCAGTTGACGCGCCTCAAACTGGGCGATGACGCGGTCTTTGGCGGTGCCTGGGAAGATGTAGTGCTCGATCCGGTCAACGTACGGCCGTCCGTCCTTGAAGTAATCCGGGTTCTTGTTCACCTTGTAGAAGTCGCCAACCTGGTACTCTTCCAAGAGGAAGGGGCCGGAGGTAGTGCCCCGGTCGATGATGTTCTCGCCCAGGTTCAGGAAGCAGGGGTTGGCCGCGTCGCGTATCTCGCAATTGGGATCCGAGTCCAGCAGGTGACCCGGCAGCACCTTCGCGTAATCGATGGCCAGGAACTTGATGAACGTGCCCGAGGCGAACTGGAGGTTGAACTCGACGGTCTTGTCGTCAATGGCTCGGAGTACCGCATCCTGGTTGGTGGGCGTGCAATCGCCGCCTTCTTTGTCCACCACTTCCATTTTGACGGTGTAGTTGCGCCACAGGCCAGAGCGCCCCGTGCTATTGCAAGGGTTGGCATAACGCTTCATCGTGGTGATGACGTCTGCCGAAGTAATCTCGGTGCCGTCCGTCCACTGTATATCGTCCCGTAAGTGGAAAGTATAGGTGAGGCCATCGGGGCTCACGTCCCATGTCTCGGCCAAGTCGCCCGTGATGGCGGAAGTATCCACCGTGTCAAACTGAACGATCTGGTTGTACAGCTGAGAGTAGGAAATCACACTGGAGAGCGAGGACGAACCCAGCGGATCCCAGTCTTTGGTATCAGCGTAGGCCGACATCAGCAGGGTGCTTCCATACTTCGGCGGACCACTAGGTGCCGGTGTAGGCGCACCGAATGGAGACGTTACCGGAGCCGGAGTATTGGTAGGCCGAACGGTAGCGGCCACTGCTTGCGGTATCGGCGTGTTCGTGGCGGCCGGCGTGGCAGTAGCTACAGGGGCTGACGTAGCCACCGGAGCCGGTTGCTCCGCCCCGCCGCAGGCGATGCCGACCACCAGCGCGACTGCTCCCGCCAGGGGCAGCAACGTTCGCACGAACGGTCGGCCAAACTTGGATGGCTTCATATCTGGTGTAACCCTCCCGACGTCATAGCGACGCAATTGTGTTGATCCGGTCGGGCAATCGGCAAACGATGCCCGCCGATGGGTATGGAAAACTCCCGGTCGTGGCAATTTGTGAAAATCGCCACAATCCGCGAGCGACAGTGCGGGGAATACTATCGGAGCAAAAACCGCGTGTCAATAGCGACCAACGAAATCGTGAATGACGGCTACGAAAACTGCGCAAGAAAATGCCCCTCCCAACGGGAAGAGGCAAAGGCGTTGGGTAAATCGCCGCTACCCTAACCCTACCGGCCACGCGGCCGCGGATCCATTGCTCGCCGCCACAGTTCACGGTTGACGAGGGCAGCGGCGCAGGAACCGGCGGACGGTTGACGCTGTTGCGGGACGGGACGTAACATTGGATTGCGCATAGCAGTAACAAGCGGAGACGTAGTTGTGGGTACCTTTCGGGTACAACTCTGGGTCGGCAATCCTTACGGGGGCGATTTTACTCCGGTGTCAGCATTGGTGGACACTGGTGCAACCTACTCGATGATGCCGGAGTCCTTGCTGACGGCTCTGCGCTTGGCGCCGGACGAGCGCATCCGGTTCCGGATTGCTGACGGCAACCGAGTCGAATTCGATGTCGGCGAAGCGCGCTTCCAAATTGGCGGCAAAAGCAGGACTTGCACGGTAATATTCGGTCCGGAAGACAAATACCTCCTTGGAGCCACCACGCTCGAGGGCTTCGGTCTGATGGTGGATCCTTCCGCGCCCAACCCGCGCCTTGTACCCTTGGAGGAGCTGGACCTGTAGCCTCTGGCGGACCGCAGTTATGAAACGTAAACGAGCGGGGCGGGTTTGAAACCCGCCCCTTCCCTTACGGTTCGCTCGCTCTGTACGGCCCGCTCGTCCTGAACCTGTCGAAGGACGTTACCGCCCCCGCAGACGCGGATCCAGGGTGTCACGCAAGGCGTCGCCCAGGAAGTTAATGGCGAACACAACAATAGAGATGGCCAAGCCGGGGAAAACGGCCAACCACCACGCCGTGCGGATGTACTTCTGCGCGCCTTCGGTAAGCATCCCGCCCCACGTCGGAATATCGGGCGACACCCCCACGCCGAGGAAAGTAAGCGATGCCTCGATGATGATGGCCAACCCCAGGGTTATGGTGCTCAGGACGATGTAGCTGGCCGCGACATTGGGCATGATGTGACGGAGCATTATCCGCCAGGGCCTCGCTCCGATCGCCTGGGCCGCCAGCGTGTAATCCAGCTCTTTGATGCTCAAAACTTGGGAACGAATTACCCGAATCGCGCCAGGCATCAGAATTACTACCAGCGCCGCCACGATGTTGTTTATCGACGGCCCCAATGCCGCCGTCAACCCCAACGCCATGATGATGGCAGGAAATGCCATCAGAGCGTCCACGATGCGCTGGATCGCCAGGTCAACCACTCCTCCAACGTAAGCGCTGAGAATGCCGATAACGGTGCCCAAGCTGATGCCGATTATCACGCTCATCAAGCCGACATACATCGAAACCCGGGCACCGTAGATTATACGGCTGAGCACATCCCTTCCCAGCTCGTCGGCACCCAACAATGCCCCCGGTTGGGGATTGATAAACGGCTCGTGCGCCAAGTCCAGCGGGTCATAGGGCACTATAATCTGCGAAAATACCGCCGTCAGAATGGTGAGGATGATGATGCCCGCGCTAACGGCTCCCAACGGTTTGGTGCGAGCGAACGCCACCACTTTCTGCAGCACAGTCTGCTTGGGCCGCATATCCAGCAGTTGTCCGTCGGCGACTGCTGGTTCTGCGGTTTGTCCGGTGTTGAAAATGGCCATGAGATGAGAGCTCCGTCGTTACCAGGGGGTATGAGCAGACCTTGGCGCGTTAGGCGTACCTGATCCGCGGGTCTAGCCAGCCGTAGAGCAGGTCAACCAGAAGGTTGACGACGACGATGGAGAGGGCAACGATCACTATGACTGCCTGGATGGTCGGGAAGTCCCTTTGGTAAATCGCGTCGATCAGCAACTGCCCCACGCCCGGTATCAGGAAAATCTTCTCTATGATGACCGTGCCGCCGAAAAGACGCCCGAACTGCCAACCGGAAATGGTCAATACCGGGAGGACTGCATTCTTCAGCCCGTGTCGCGCCAGCACTACGGTCTCCCGGAGGCCTTTAGCTCGGGCTGTCCGCATGTAGTCCTCGCGCAAAATCTCCATCATGGAAGAGCGGGTCACGCGCGCGATGAACGCCATGTCGTAGAAACCGAGAGCCAAGGCCGGCAGCAACAGTTGCTTGACGTTGGTCCACGGGTCTTCCCAAATGTCTTCGTAACCCAGGGGCGGCAACCAACCGAACGCCCGGATCAACAGTATGGTCAGCAGGATGCCGCTGAAGAACGTTGGTATCGAAATGCCAACCAGCGTGAATACCCGGGACGCGTAGTCCAACGGGCTGTCCGGCCTGATGGCGGAAATAACACCCAGGGGAACCGCGCATACCACCGCGAGAGCGATGCCCAGCAGCGCCAACTCGATGGTTACCGGGATGCGTTCACCCAGCCGCTCCATGACCGGACCGCCCCACCAGTAAGAGGTACCGAAATCGCCCCGGAACAGTCCGCCCATCCATTCGGCGTACTGCAACACGATTGGCCGGTCAGTTCCCAGTTCAGCCCGGAGCTGCGCCAACTCTTCCTGCGTGTACACCGCGTCGTCAGCGCTCAGAATTGCCAGCGCGGGATCCCCGGGGATCAGCCGCATCACCACGAAAACGATAATCGTGACCAGCAACACCGTCGGTATGAATAGACCTATTCGTTTGATGGCGTACTGTCGCATTGCCTAACCCTCGCCGGAAACTCTGCAACAAACGGGGCGATGCTCGGTTCGCCCCGCCTGCCTTTACTCAAACCCGATGGCCGATTACGGATGGTACTGAGGTGGTCGCCGTACGTGGACGCCTAACGGTCCCACCACAGATGCTCATGCTTGAACCCGTATTGAACGGTCTGCGGCGCGTTGAACCCCTTGATGTCACGATTCATCACCCAGAAATTCCGCCCCAGGGTCAGGCTGACCCAGTGGTTGTTGCTGAATTCATGCAGCCAGATCTCGGCTTCTTTGTTGATCTGCCGCCGCATCTCCGGGTCCAGTTCGACCTTTTGCTGTTCGAACCATGCGTTCAACTCGGGAGCTTGCCAATCCGTGTAGTTCCGAGTGCCTCCCTTGAGGAAGATACCACCGTACACAGCGTCCACGTCAAAGACGGTCATACCGTCAGCCTGGCAGCCCACATCCCAGTCGCCTTTGGCGTCGGCCGGCCGCGACGTTCCGTACTTGGCGTAGCCGGCGGCGCTGGGGTATGTTGCGATGTCGCCGGTGATGCCCAGGAACTCCTCGAGGTCCTGCTTGATCACCGAGCACTCGACCACGTAGGTACCCACCTGCCTGGCAGTGTATTCGATCTCGAAGCCGTCAGGATAACCCGCCTCAGCCATCAATTCCCTGGCCCGGGCGATGTCTTCCTGTCCGCCCGGAGTGTCTTTGGGCCTCATACCGGGCCACGTGGCGCATTCCTCGTAGTCATGAGCCAAACCGACCAGCGGGCAGTGGCCCCGACCGGCCCCGTGCAGCGCTCGCTCGTTCACCTTCTGCCGGTCCACCGCCAAATTGATGGCTTGCCGCACCCGGTGGTCGGTGAAGGGCTCCCGCTTCACGTTGAGCATGAAGCCCCGGGTGCCGCCCAGCACCTCGTGGGCCACGTACTCGCTATTGGTCGACGTCTCGATTGCGTAGTTCTCGGGCGCCGTCAGGTTGTTGGCGGCGGCATTGGACGCATCAATCTGTCCCGCTTCCACCTGGGCGATGAATGTAGCCGGCACTGTGATGATGAAGTGCTCAATCCGGTCGAAGTAAGGCAACCCTTCCTTGAAATACTCAGTGTTCTTGTTCACCGTGTAGTGGTTGCCGGATTGGTAATCCTCGAGGACGAACGGACCGGAGGTGGCTTTGTGCCTCAGGATGTTTTCCGCCAGGTTCAGGTCGATATCCTGCTCCAGCAAGTGCTTGGGCAGGATTTTCGCATAATCAATGGCCAGGAACTTGATGAACGCGCCGGATGCGAAGGCCAAGTTGAACTCCACCGTCAGTTGGTCCACCTTGCGGACAACATCGTCGGCGTTGAGCGCCGTGCAGTCGGCTTTGTCCTTCAACTCCACCACTTCGATCGGGATGGTGTAGGTCCGCCACAGGCCCGAACGGCCGCGCCCGTTACAGGGGTTCCCGTAACGCTGCATGGAGTACACCACGTCGTCGGCGTCCAACGCCTCGCCGTCGGTCCACTTGACCCCGTCCTTGAGGTGGAAGGTGAACGTGGTTCCTTCCTCATTGGTCTCCCAACTCTCCGCCAGGTCTCCCACCACCAAAGTGGGGTCTTCAGTGTCGAACTGCACGATCTGGTTGTACAACTGCGAGTAGGAGATCACGCTGGACAACGAAGACGAGCCCAGCGGGTCCCAATCCTTGGTATCCGCGTAAGCTGACATGCGAGCCATCCCGCCGTGCTTTGGCGGCCCGCTCGGGATGGGCGTCGGGGCGGTCCGAGCGACCGCTGTGGGCGCGGGCGTACTGGTGGGGCGAACCGTAGCCAGAGGCGGCAGCGTAGGTGTCGGTGGCGCACTGGTCGCGGTCGGCGCGGCCTGCTGTTGTCCAGCCCCTTGCTGGCCACCTGCCGGCTGCTGAGCTGACGATTGCTGCCCGGCGGCCGGCTGCTGCCCGGTTTGTTGCTGCGCGGCCGGCTGGATTTGCTGGGCCGGCGCGGCCGGTTGCTGTGTCCCGCCACAACCAACGATAAGCGCGAGCAGGGCGGCGCCTGCAAAACTGCCGATGAGCATTCGGAACGGGTTTAGCGACATGATTACCACCTCTTCTGAGGGCGAAGCAGCATCCCGGTTCTTTCCCGGACAATTAGATCTGTTTGGAAATGCTTATCCAAAATATCCGCAAAAGTGGGGCGCAGATTAAGCGATTTGACAATCGCTGTCAATAACTTGTCCGAAATCAGACACTATCAACAATATAAATGAGCGTTATTCGATAATATTTCCAATTGATATAATTGCTATCATATCAGCAACCGCGCCAACGTCCGCAACCTTCACCAAGTCTGCCGCCGGGTGGCATAATACCCCCACTGCCAGCAGCGTCCGCGACAACGACGGAGACACCAGAATGACCACCCCCGAAGCCGACGCATTCGTGAGGCAACTGGACCAGGACCCGGAACTCCTCGAACGGGTACGCGCCCGCATCCTGACCCGCGAACTGCTCCAACTGCCCGAAACCGTTGCCCGGCTCGCCAGCATCCAACAGGAAACGGCGGAGCAACTCGCCAGCTTCCAGCAGCAAACAACGGAACAGATCAATGCTTTGCAGGAAGCCCAGCAGCAGACCAACGAACGGCTCGACAACCTGCAGGAAGCCCAGCAGCAGACCAACGAACGGCTCGATAACCTGGAAAAAGCCCAGCAGCACACCAACGAGCGGCTCGACACTCTCACCGGCAGTGTCCAGAGGATCGAGGGTACGCTCGGCAACCTCACCGGCAGCGCTTACGAAAACCGCGCTGCACGCATCGCCCCAAGGCTCCTGGCGCGCTATCTCCGCATGCGGAGAGCCCAGGTTATCCAAGCGCCCAACGCCAACACCCGCGCTCACCTGGACGACATGGTGAACGAAAGCGTAATCGACGGAGCGATCAGCGACCAACAGGCACAGGAACTCGAACGGGCCGACATCATCGTCACGGCCGAGGACAACGAGGATCAGACCGTCTACGTGATCATCGAAGCCTCCGTCACCATAGACGACACCGACATCGACCGTGCCCACGAAAGAGCGCTGATCATGGGCCGCCTGACCAGCACGGCCGTGCGCGCCGCGGTAATCGGGCAGGACATCTCCCCCTCGAAACGTCAGAGGGCTGACGGTCTCGGTGTCACGTTCATGCCGCTAAGCCAGTAGTAGCCTTGAAGCGATTTAACCCCTTTCAAACCGAGGCGCTACCTGACACTGGCCCGAGTTGACTACTCCGGTTGCCCCCGGTTACGCTGGGAAACGCAGTGCCCTTGCCCAGACCGCTACAGGAGCCCGGCCGATGCCCGATCAATCCACTACTTCTACCACTACCGCCGTCGCCGATACTGCAATCGATGACAACGAATACATCCTGTTGCGGAATGAGTCGCCGGTAGCCACCGTGACCATCAACCGGCCCGCCCAGCGGAACGCCATCTCTTTCGCCATGTGGACCGAGTTGACGGCGTTGCTGCGACGATTGGATGCCGACCGGGACGTGCGCTGCGTGGTGTTGACGGGAGCCGGAGACACGGCATTCTCCGCCGGCGCCGACATCAGCGACTTTGAGGCGTACCGCAGCGACTCGGCCAAAGGCCGGGTGTACAACCAAGCCGTGGACGGCCTGCTGGAAACGGTGGCTGAGATAGGCACGCCGGTCATCTCAATGATTCGCGGTTTCGCCGCCGGCGGCGGCTGCGAGTTGGCCGTCGCCACCGATCTCCGCATCGCCGCTGCCGGCAGTCGCCTGGGTATCCCGGTGGCGCGCCTGGGCATCACCATCGGGCACCGGGAGATGTACGGATTGGTGAACCTGGTGGGCAAGGGCAACGCTCTGTACATCCTGCTTTCGGGCCGCCTCCTGGACGCCGACGAAGCGCTGCGGATCGGGTTGGTCAACCAGGTAGTTCCCGAGGAAAAGTTGGAAGAGGTAACCTACAAACTGGCCGCCGACATCGCCGCGCTGGCTCCCCTTTCCCACGCCGTCAACAAGAAGACGATGAACCAGGTCCTGGCCAAACCCTCTCTGAATCTGACGCCCGAAGAAGCCGACCTGCCCCTGACCCAGTTCGACACCCGCGACTACCACGAGGGTTTTCGCGCGTTTCTGGAAAAGCGGCGGCCCGAGTTCATCGGCGAGTGACGACCGGCCCAATGGCGAACCACGCGAATTCCAAATCGCGACGCCGCGCCGATTTGCTGTTGGTGGAGCGGGGACTGGTCGAAAGCCGGGAGCAGGCCCAGGCGTTGATAATGGCCGGCGCGGTGCTCTCGCCGGCCGGCCCGGTGCCGAAAGCCGGCGTGTTCCTCGCCCCGGACACGCCACTGGAGTTGCGGGAACGTCTCCCCTACGTCAGCAGGGGTGGCGTCAAATTAGCGCACGCTCTGGATACCTGGACCGATGCCCACGGCATAGCCCTCGAGGGCATCGTCGCCCTGGATGTCGGAGCCTCCACCGGCGGCTTTACCGACTGCCTGCTGCAACGGGGCGCGGGAACGGTGTACGCCGTGGACGTGGGACACGGCCAACTGCATTACCGGCTTCGCCGGGACCCGCGCGTCGTGTGCCTGGAAAAACTAAACGCGCGCTATCCATTCGAGCTGCCGGAGATGGTAGATCTGCTGGTCGCCGACGTGTCCTTCATCTCCTTGACCATGGCGCTTCCCGAACCGTTAACCCATGTCCGCGCGGGCGGATTCGCAATCGCTCTGGTCAAACCCCAGTTCGAAGCCCAACGGGGTGAAGTGGGCAAAGGAGGAGTCGTAAGGAACGACGCGCTGCGCATCGAAATTTTGCAACGGGTTCAAGATTGGCTGACGGGCCGAGCGGACGTCGAATTGGTGGACACCATCCCGTCTCCGATCACAGGCGATGCCGGGAACCGGGAATTCCTGTCTTTGCTGCGCAAACGTTAGCCACCGAAGTACCTCGATTGAACCCGTCGGGCCGCGAAATTGGGGTATCATATTCGCGGTCATATTCCATCCAAGTTCTGAACAAGGAGAGCCCCAATGTACGTACTCAGGAGAATTTTCAAGACCAAGCCCGGCGAGGCGCGCCGCGTAGCCAGCCTGCTCCAGAAGCAGGGCCAGATTTTCCACGACGCCGGCCAACGCAGCGAAATCAGGGTATATTTCAACGGCGCGACTACTCCGGCGGAACAAGACGTCGTCATCCTGGAATGGACTGACGAGGCCCTGATGTCCCCCATGCGAGGCGACAATCAGCTGCCCCCGGCGGCGCTGGAAGTGGGCGCAGAGATCAGGCCATTGGTTGAAAGCAACCGCATCGAGTTCTGGGAATTGATGTCTCCGGACAAGATGATGGACGTCTAACCACCGCCGCTTTTCAGGAGGCAACATCGTGGAAGTAGCACAGGTGGCACAGATTCTCTTGGACCGTGAGCAGACCGTATCGGTGGCGGAAGCGTGCACCAACGGGCTGCTCGGTTACACTTTGGGCACTATCCCCGGGGCGTCGCGCTTCTTCCCGGGTGGCGTCGTCGCGTACACTGGCGGGTTGAAGGAGAAGATCCTGGGCGTTCCCGACGAACTCTACGAGACGGCGGGCAGCGTCAGCCGGGAAATGGCCATCGCCATGGCCCGGGGGGCGCTGGAGTTGACCGGCACGGACTACGCCCTCTCGACCACGGGCGTCACCGGTCCGGCGCCGGGACGCAGCGGCCTGCCCATCGGCACCTTCTGGATTGGACTGGCAGTGCAGGACGGCGAGGATGCCGCCATTGAGATCCGCGTCGGCGGCGACCGGGACGCCACCAAGCGCGGAGCGGTGCAGGCGGCCATCGACCTGCTGGGTCAGCAGTTGACCGCCTAACACTACCCGTCATTCCGGCCACCCATCATCATTCCGGCCACCCATCGTCATTCCGGCGAAAGCCGGAATCCAGCTTGCCAGACGCTAAAAGTTCCTGGATTCCCGCTTTCGCGGGAATGACGGTTTATGTGTACGGGAATGACGGATTATATGTGAGGTAATGCAATGAAGTTCGGAGTGTCCCTTTCCGCCATCGCCCAGCAGCCGGCCGGCTCGGATATGCAGCAGGCTTTCGCCGACATCTGCGCCTACGTGGGCGCGGCGCGGGACCTTGGCTTCGATATGGTCTATCAAGGCCAGCATTACCTCACCGATCCGTACCAGCAGTTGCAGACCATGCCCCTGCTGGCCCGCATTTCCGCCGAAGCCCGGGGAATGGGTTTGGTGGCGACCCTGCTGGTGCCCCTGCACCACCCGGTTGACCTGGCGGAGCGGGTGGCGACCATGGACATCATCACCGGCGGGAACTTCACGCTGAGCGCCGCGCTGGGTTACCGGGATGAGGAATACGACAACTTCGGCGTTCCCCGCCGTACCCGCGTCAGTCGCTACCTGGAATGTCTGGAAGCCATGCGACTGCTGTGGTCAGGTGAAAAGGTCAACTACGAAGGGCAGTATTTTCGCCTGCACGATGCCCAGCTGATGCTGCGCCCGGTGCAGCAGCCGCACCCGCCGGTGTGGGTGGCGGCTAACAGCGACGCCGCCATCACCCGCGCCGCGCGACTGGGCTACACTTGGTACGTCAACCCCCACGCCAAGTTCGACACCATCAGCCAACAGGTTGAGATGTACCACGAAGCCGCTGGTGCCGCCAATTCCGGCGCGCCCGACCGCCTCCCCTTGGGCCGCGAGGTTTTCGTGGGGCGCACCCACGAGGAAGCCTTCGCCAGCGCGGCCCCCTACCTGGGAGGCAAGTACGAGGCCTACGCCCAATGGGGCCAGGACAAAGCCCTGCCCGGCGACGAAAACTTCCGGGAACCCTTTGAAGATCTCGCCCGCGACCGGTTCATTATCGGCAGCCCCGACGAGGTGGTCGAGGAACTGACCCGCTACCGCGGCTTGGGAATGTCCCACGGCTGCTTCCGCATGATGTGGCCCGGAATGCCGCTGCGAGACGGCATAGCCAACCTGGAGCTGTTCGCCGACCGGGTCGCCCCGCACCTGCGGGAGAGTTAGCTGCTAAAACTGGCAAAAATCCTCCGGATCAGCCGGACAATTCCAACCAGAGCAAAGGCTATCAACGCGAGATAGAACGTAAATACAATCACGATTGCCAGAAGAAAGGGGTTTTCACCCTCAAGAATAATCAGAGTTCCGGCATAGCCGAACATAGCGGTTAATACGCTAGCCGCTGCTACTAACCGATTCTCATTCGTCCCCAAAGTTGGGAAAACCGCTGCGAACAAAATGCTTGCCGCAATCAACAGCAGGGCGGTTCCTTGGCCGCGTTGAAACTCGCTCGCTATGGTAACGCTAGGCAGTGTTGACATTTGGACTGCGGTACAATCGGAGCATGTCGATTATAAACATACCCTCTGACCAATGGGATAAGATTTTGCAATTCCTGCGGGATTGCCCTGACGTGTACGTTGGCAACGCGGCGGAATGCAAGCGGTTTGTCGAGGGCGTGCTGTGGATGGATCGTTCCGGAGCGCAGTGGCGACTGTTGCCGGCCGAGTATGGCAACTGGAACACCATCTACAAACGGTTTGCCCGCTGGTGCGACCGTGGCGTCTGGGAGCGAATGCACCAGCATTTCAGTACGGAACCGGACCTGGAGTACCTGATCATCGACAGTACGGTGGTTCGAGCGTCCGCCGGAGGCGGATGCGCTGGGGGAGCGCCGGCAAAAAAGGGGGCCATCGGCGCAAGCCTTGGGCCGAAGTCGGGGCGGGTTCAGCACGAAGGTTCACGTGGCGGTGGACGGACTGGGCAACCCCCTGCGGTTCACGTTGACGCCGGGACAGCAGCATGACATCACCCAGGCGGAGGCCTTGATCTCCGGCTACCGGAGCGAGTACGTGATCGCGGACAAAGGGTACGACGCACAGAATTTCATCGGTCATCTGGCGGAGGACGGCGTGGTGGCGGTAATCCCCGCCCGAACCAACCGCAAGGAGCCGCGGGATTACGACCGGCATTTGTACCGGGAACGCCAAGTGGTAGAGTGTTTCATCGGCAAGATCAAGCACTACCGCCGGATATTTTCCAGATTTGACAAACTGGCCAGCCGATACCTTGGCTTTCTGCAATTCGCGGCCGCCCTCATCTGGCTACGATGAAATGTCAACACTGCCTAGTCAATGGAGCGAACAGCACACCTATGCCCAATGCGGTCGGTCCGAGAACCCAAATCCACCCTAGCAGAACCCAGTCACTTACGGTCAATCCTAGCCGCCCCGATTCTCGCCATCTAGGTTTGAATTTTGCGGCTCACTCGCGCTCCATAAAATTCTTGCCGCTAGGATCGTGGTAACTACGGCCATCACAAATGCCGGTAAAAGCACAAGCAACTTGAACGTTGCTCCGCCCTCCCTGATTGCCAACTTCAGCGCGTCATTGACCGCCGGGACAGCCAGAAATACTGTGGCAGTTATGCCCATGGCCAGGAAAATCGGAATTGCGGTTGCGGCTACACGTAGAGCGATAAATTTGCCGCCAGATACTGGTCCCACCAGCATATCGATACCCTCCGCAAGTTTAACCCGATTGTACCATTTCTACCCCATCTACCCCGGCCGCAACCTCTGCTCCGTCTTCGCGGCCGCTTTGATGCCCTCCCAGTCGTACCTCATCGGCGCCATGCGGACATGGCTCCACATTTCCGACTGGTCGGAATAGTGGGGGCTTGCCGGATGCCCCGACGCTCCCAAGGGCACTGCCCACAGCGAGCGTTCCCAGTCCGCCGGGTCGTAAGCGTAGCGGAACACGGACAGCCCGAGGACTGTAGCCAGGTCGCCCGGCGCGTATGATCCGGCCCAGGGCGTATCGCCGTCGCCGCCGGTGGGTATCTCCGGCGGGTCCAGCAGTGTGCCCAGCTCGGGCGTTGCCAGGGATAGCGGATGCTGCGGTCGCGCCCGATGCACTCGGTTCCAGTTCCAGCGATCCACGTCAGGGCCGAGCTTGGTTTTCAGCGTGCGTACCCCATGTTCCAAAGCCGTTTTCAAAACGCCGGGCCAATCGGCGCCTTCGGGGAGAAGGTCGGTGTCGCCGGTGCTCATCCCGTCGGTCATCAGGTTCTTGAAACGGTTGAGAAAAACGCCGCGCCCCCGATCCATCGGCTGCCACGCCATCGCGGCCAAATCCTCGCCGATGTTGTGCTTCAGCAGGCGCCACAGCAGCGCATCTCGCATTGCGCTGTAGATGGTCGGCTCCACCGCGCTGGGATCCATGCTGCCCGACCACTTCTGTAGCCGGCGCAGGGCTTCGGCGGCGGTCGGTTCTTCCGGAGCCGGTGCGCCGGCCAGCGCGGATACATACGCCTGGGCGGGTATGGACAGCCGCTCGGAGTGTATGCGGCCCATATCCACGGCGGCGGGATTGGCGATGCTGTTGACGCCATGGGCCACGCGCATGGCCCGGTAGCCGGGCGCAAAGTCTATCGAAATGTAATAGGGGTAATCGGCGTCAACTGGGCGGTTGTTAGCAGTGACTATATATCCCTGTGGCGGATTGATGTTGCGAGGCATTTCCGTGAACGGGATACTGCCCTGCCATTCGTGCTCTCCGTCCCAGCCGGGCACGGGGAGGGGAGCGGGAACGTCGCCGGGCCGGCGGGGGATTTCGCCACGACACTGGTAGCCGTAGTTGCCGTGAACGTCGGCCATCACAAAGTTATTTACCGGGTCAACCCAACCCTCCATCGCTTCGGCCAACTCGTTGACGCTCTGGGCTTCCAGCATGGCCGGCAGGATGTCCGTCCACGGGTCTCCGCTGTCGCCGGCGGTGTAGCGCAGGGCCAGGCCGTAACCGGACATGGGATCGCCGCCGACCACCGGGCCATGGTGGGTGGCCCAGGTGCGAATGTGGACGTCGTCGCCGTCGCGCACCTTGATTACCTCGTCTCGCACGTCGGCGGTGAACCAGATGCCCTGGCTTTGGTAGAGGGCCGGATCGGCGTCGTTGAACCACTCGATGTACAGGTCCTGGTAGTCGGCGGCGGTGTGCGTCACGCACCAGGCCACCCACCGGTTATGGCCGAAATGGGGGAATCCGGGGACGCCGGCGAAGGAGTTTCCGATCACGTCAAAGGTGTCGCCGGCCAGGTGGTTCTGGTAATAGACGCTGGGCGTGTCCAGGCCCCGGTGACTGTCGCCGGCCAGCAGAGGCCCCCCGGTGGCGGTGCGTTCCGGCCCGATGGCCCACGAGTTGGAGCCGCTGTCCATCTCGCCGATAAGGTTCAGGTTGGCGGCGTGTTCCAGCAGTTGCGCCAGTCCCACGTCAACCTCGCCGTCGTAATCGGCGCCGGTGGGAATGATGACGGGCTGGCCGGGCGGGTAAGACGGGAACAACTGAGCCGCCCGCTCCGGCCCCAGCGCCTTGACCATCCGGGCGCGCCACGCCTTGGTCTCGAATACTCCCATGAAGATGTGCCGGACTTTGTAAATCGCCAGACAGTGCCAGGGTTCCCACGGTTCGGGCGATATGCCCGTAATGGCATATTCAGCCGGCAGGGGGGCGTCGCTGTTGATGAAGGCGTTGACCCCGTCGGCATAGGCTTCCAGCATGGCTTTGGCCCGCGACCCGGCGGCTTCGCAGTCGGCGCGGGCGGCGTCTTCCAGGCGATGCCGTCGCATCTGCATATCCTGGCCTATGGCGGATTTGCCCGCCGCCTCAGCCCAACGGCCCACCGCGCGACGGCGGTCGTATTCCATGGCCCACAGTCGGTCCTGGGCGGTCACAAAACCCTGGGCGAACCAGGCGTCATGCTCGTTGGCGGCGCGAATATGGGGTATGCCCCAATGGTCCCGCCAGACGTGGACGCCAGCGTAGAGGCCGGGCAGGGCGATCTCGCCATCCATCCGGGGGACGGCGGCTTGAAGGTCGGAGACGGTGAGGCTGGCGCGGCCGGCGGCGGTAGTCGTCATGAGGCAACTCCATGGTTGTTCAACTGCGATGCTCAACGCGATGTGAGTATTATAGTGGCCGACTGACACCCACGCCATTGACCTCACCGTGCCAGAACATATATCCTAATAATGTCTAGGCAAAACAGCTGTTTCAATCACGATCTCCATGAAGGCAGGATTTCACTTCGACGGCCAACCCCGTCAGTTTCCAAAATCGCAACCGGTCGCAATCGGCAAGGCTCAGTTAGACCCGACCACCTCAATCGGATTGCCGGCTGGACCACCGGGACTGTCCGTGCCCGCGCGCAGGTGCGCCTCTGGCGCGCTGAGTACACGAAAAAGTAGGGAAAAATAGTTGCGTACCCCAACCGGCCGTATGCTGACAACGAAGTGCTGCTGTCAAGTCCGCCTCTGGCGGGCCCAGTCCGCCTCTGGCGGAAAATCCTGCCTTCCCAATCCGAAACTCCGCTCATGGTGAGCCTGTCGAACCACAAAACCCAAAGGAGCCAACCCACCGAAACCACCACCCGCTCATGGTGAGCCTGTCGAACCATCATCCTGAGCCTGTCGAAGGACCAACCCCGCACCCCAAAGGAGACATCGCCGTAGAACCCTGTTCCAACCCCGAATAGCCACCGCCATTCTCGAACCGCCGTCATTCCGGCGCAAGAACGTCACCCCGTACTTGATACGGGGCCGGAATCCAGGGACGAAATCACCTAGCTTCGTTGTGAAAATCAATCACTGGCGCCGATGTTATACTTGCCGCGTCCAAGGATCCCCAATCACGAATTGCCATGAGGTATCACCGTGCAAACGATTGACGCTATCGCTGAAATTTTGAAACGGGAAGGGGTAAAGTACCTTTCCTGTTTCCCGACCACGCCGGTAATTGAGGCCTGCGCCGCCGCCGGCATCCGGCCCATCATCTGCCGCCAGGAGCGCGTCGGCGTGGGCATCGCCGACGGTTACAGCCGGGTCACCAACGGCCGGCCGCCCGGCGTTTTTGCGATGCAGTACGGCCCCGGCGCGGAAAACGCCTATTCCGGCGTCGCCACTTCCTTCTCCGACTCGGTGCCCATCCTGCTGCTGCCTTTGGGTCATCCCCGGGAACGCCAGGGCGTGTTCCCCATGTTCGACTCCATCGAGAGTTTCGCCAGCGTGACCAAGCACCTGGAGCGGTTGAACCTGTCCGCCAGCACCAGCCAGGTGATGCGCCGCGCCGTCAACGCCCTTTATACTGGACGCCCCGGCCCGTCGATGGTGGAAATTCCGGCCGACGTGGCCCTGGAAGACGTTTCGGAGGAAGCCTTCTACTGGAGCGGCAACGTCAGGCGTTCCGCGTCCCAGGCCGACCCGGACGACGTTGAAGCCGCCGCTCGCGCTCTCTGCTCCGCCTCCTACCCGGTCATCCACGCCGGTCAGGGCGTGATGTACGCCGAGGCCACCGACGAACTGGTGGAGCTGGCCGAATTGCTGTCGGTTCCCGTGATGACCACCCTGCTGGGCAAGAGCGGTTTTCCCGAGCAGCATCCGTTGGCTCTGGGCAGCGGCTCAGGAGTGATGTCCGGCACCGTGTACCACTTCATGCGTCGCTCCGACGTCATCTTCGGCGTGGGGTCCAGCTTCACCAAGCACGGCATGTCGATGAACCTGCCCGCCGGTAAAACCCTCATCCAGAACACCAATGACCCGCGAGACATCAACAAAGACTACGACGTACAGTTCCCCGTCATCGGCGACTCCAAGCTAGCGTTGCGACAGATGATCGAAGCCTGCCGGGAAATCGTGGGCGACAGCCGCCGCAACAACGCGGAGGTGACCGGCGAAATCGCCTCGGTTCGCGACGCCTGGCTGGCGGAATGGAACCACAAGACCACCGCCGGCGGCCCGCCGGTCAATCCGTATCGCGTTATCACGGACTTCCAAAGGGCCGTACCCGCCGCCGAGGCTATCATCACCCACGATTCGGGAAGCCCTCGGGACCAGATCACTCCCTTCTACCGGTCCGGCGGGCCGCGCACCTATCTGGGTTGGGGGAAGTCCCACGGCCTGGGCACCGGCCTGGGTCTGGTCATCGGCGCGAAGTTGGCGGACCCCGACAAGATGTGCGTCAACTTCATGGGCGACGCGGCCTTCGGCATGGTGGGCCTGGACTTCGAGACCGCCGTGCGCAGCGGCGTTCCGATCACCACCGTGGTCCTGAACAACTCGTCCATGGCTGTGGAAACCAACGCCATGCAGCGGTCCCACGAGCTTTACAACACCCGCGACCTGGGCGGCAACTACGCCGATATGGGCCGGGCGATGGGTGGCTACGCGGAGCGCGTCACCGATCCGGACGAAATCATACCGGCGTTCCAGCGAGCGCGGGAGCAGAACGAGAACGGCAACGCTGTGCTTCTTGAGTTCATCACCAATCAGGAGATTGAGTACTCCCACCGGCGAGCGTTTTAGCCGGCAGCGACACTTTCAGCCACTCCCGACTAACGGGTAGGGGCGAATAATCATTCGCCCCTACCCGTTATAGACTAATCTCGTCCGCCCGTGTCGATTTTCTGCCACCTGCGGAGCGCAGCCTCGCTGCTTGATGTCGGCCAACCCGATGCCGCGTTAGCCCACTTGGACCTGGCATTTCTGATTGACTCGTATAACCCGAGTGTCCGCCTCCTGCGGGGCAAAGCCCTGGTTATGCTGGGCCGCTGGCCGGCGGCCATAACCGAGCTGGACGCCGCAATCTCTCTTGACCCAGCCATCCCGGACGCTTGGCTCCAGAGAGGCACAGCACACCTTCAGTTGCGCGATTGGTCCGCGGCGGAGTCTGATTGCACCCGCGCCCTTGAACTCGAGCCCACTCAAACCGCCGCCTGGATGGTGCGCGGAATGGCGCGTTACAAGCTGGGCTTCTACGCAGCCGCCTGTTCCGATCTGGGCGAAACCCTGGACCGAGACCCTGGCGATCCGGCGGCCCACTACTGGCGGGGCCTGGCTCGGCGGGACAGCGGCGATGACCACGGGGCGTTGGCGGACTTCAACGCCGCCATCGCCCACAACGACCGCTACACTGAAGCCTACGTAGCCCGCGGCAAGGCTTACGCCAACCTGGGCGATATGCCGGCCGCCCGCTCCGACTGGGCAGTCGCGGCGCAGATGCTGCATCAATCCCACTAATCCCTTGAAACCGTCATTCCCGCGAAAGCGGGAATCCAGTCGGAGGTATCATCATGGCCGAACTGAAATCCAAGTACCTATTCATCGCCAGCATGGACATCGACGCCGAACACGAAGCCCTGTTCAACGATGTGTACAACACCGAGCATTGCCCGCTACTGAACCAGACTCCCGGTGTCCTGGGCGTTACCCGCTACGAAACCCAGCGGCTCGTCATGGCGATGGGAGGTCAGGTGCAGGAAATCGAGATACCGGGTATGCAGAAACACCACGCGGTGTACCAGCTGGAAAGCCCGGACGTGCTCACCAGCCCGGAGTGGGCCGAAGCGGTGGACGCCGGGCGCTGGCCCGAACACGTCCGTCCTCATACCAAAAACCGTCGTCACGTCTTGATGAAGCTGACATACCCCGATTCATAGACACTACGAATCGTAGGGGCGACGCATGCGTCGCCCCTGCTCAAACCACCGCATCGGATCCCATGCGTTAGTTTGCACCGCGCATCCGTGGGTCGAGCACGTCCCGCAGGGCGTCGCCCAGCAGGTTCACCGCGAACACCGTGATGGCGATGGCCAGCCCCGGGAACACCCCCAGCCACGGAGCGACGTCGAGCGAGTTCTGCGCTACGCCGTTGAGCATGCCACCCCAGGATGGAACGTCCGGCGGGATTCCGACGCCCAGGAAGCTCAAGGACGCCTCCACGACAATCGCCCAGCCCAGCGAGATGCTGGCCAGAACGATAAATGTGGCCGCGCAGTTGGGCGCCATGTGCCGCAGGATGATGCGCCAGTCCCCGGCGCCCACGGCCCGGGCCGCCAGCACGTAGTCCACCTCTTTGATGCTCAGGGCCTGGGAGCGGATGGTACGCGCCGCCCCCGGTATGAACACCGCGCTCAGCGCGATCACCACGTTGGTCACCGAGGCTCCCAGGCCGGCCATGATCGCGAGGGCCAGGATCAGCGCCGGGAAGGACATCATGGCGTCCATGATGCGCTGGATTACCAGGTCGGTGATGCCTCCGAAGTATCCGCTGACGATGCCGATCAGGAACCCTATCGTGACTCCGAACAGGACGCTCAACAGACCCACGACCAGCGAGATGCGGGTTCCGTACACCAGCCGACTGTAAACGTCCCGGCCGATTTGGTCTCCGCCGAGCCAAGTGTCGCTATTGGGAGGGTTGAAAACGTACTTGGAATTGGTTTCCAACGGGTCTCCGGTCGCTATGGCGGGCGCGAAAATTGCGACGATCACTAGCAGGATGACCAAAATCGCGCCGAAAGCGCCCAAAGGTTTGCGCTTGCAGAACCAGAGAAGGCTGAGCCACCAAGGGGGACGGGGGCGCATTCCCGTCAAAGCCTGTTCGGATTCTGCCAGTGGCCCGGTAGCCTGTAGTGCCATTACCGGTCCCTCCTTATTTCGATTTCCAAGCCAAACCTGTTTGAACGGCGTCGCGCTATTCGTAGCGGATGCGTGGGTCGATCCAGCCGTACAGCAGATCAACGACCAGGTTGATGGCCAACACCAGGAACGCGATGACCATGACGATGCTCTGTATCATGGTGTAGTCCCGGTGGAAGATACTGTCGATTAGCAGGCGCCCCATTCCGGGGACCAGGAAGATGGTCTCGATCACCACCGTGCCGGCGATAAGCCGGCCGATCTGCCATCCGGATATGGTCAGCACCGGGAGGAAGGCGTTTTTGAGAGCGTGGCGGCTGATTACGGCCAGCTCCCGAAGTCCCTTTGAACGCGCCGTGCGGATGTAGTCCTCACGGAACACCTCCAGCATGGAGGAGCGGGTTACCCGGGCGATGAGGGCCATGTTGTAGAACCCCAGGGCCAGGGCAGGGAAAGCCAGCTGCTGGATGTTGGTCCACGGGTTCTCCCAGATGTGGGTGAAGTCCAACGGTGGCAACCAGTTGAACCATTTGACGAGGAAGTAGATGACCAGGATGCCGGTCCAGAAGGTGGGCATGGCGATACCGGCGATGGCTATCAGCCTCGCTATGTAGTCCGGGATGCTGTCCTGCCGCACCGCCGACAGGACTCCTAATGGAACCGCGACCACGAAGGCGAAAAGCAAAGCCAGGAACGTCAGCTCAAGGGTGATGGGCAACTTGGTGCTGATGTCCTCGGAGATGGGCGTATCGTAATAAAGCGACGTGCCGAAGTCCCAGCGCAACAGTCCCCAGATCCAGGTGAGGTATTGCACCGGCAGAGGCCGGTCGGTGCCCAGTTCATGGCGCAGCGCCTGCAACTGCTCCTCGGTGAACTGCCCCTCGCCGTCGGAGCCGGCCAGCAACAAATAGGCCGGGTCCCCTGGTATCAGGCGCATCAGGGAAAATACCATCAGCGTCACCAGGAGCAGGGTGGGAATGAAAAGCAGGATCCTCTTGGCTAGATACCCTTGCATGGCTCCCCCGTGGACAGTTGCGGGCCAACGCACGTTTTGGCGTTGTGTTCAATGTCTCTCGTAATTCGCTGTCGTGGGTCAAAAATTCTCTGTTTGCACCCTAACAAGACGGATCGCACCAGAGGTGTTCCTTCATGTTGTGCGCAAAAAGGGTTGGTGGCAGGTGGAAATTCTGGATACGGGCATCGACGACCCACACGGTGAGTTGCCAGTGGGTGATGGCGACGTGGGAGTCGGTATCGCGGAGGTATTGAGACATCTGCTGGACCAATTCCCGACGGGCGGTCTGGTCGGTTTCCCTGATCTGTGCGTCGAAGAGGCTCCCGATTTCGTTGGGTTCCCAACGGCTGTAATTGCGGGTTCCGGCGGCCAGATACGAACCGCCGATGATGGCGTCGGGGTCCATGATGAGGAACCCGTTGCCGTGGAAGCCGGATTCCCAGTCGCCAGCCTCATACCGGGCATAACCGGCGGTGGGTTCGGCGGGCTGCACCTCAATCCGGATGTCCACAAAGCGGCGCAACTGGTCCGCCGCCAACTGAGCCATTTCGGGGAAGTTGACGAAATTCGCGGCCAACGTGGAGGTTTCAAGACCGTCCGGGTAGCCGGCTTCGGCCAGCAATCGTTTTGCCTCGGCGATGTCGTCCGGGTGTTTCTCGCCGGCCTCGGTCTCCCGGTAGCCGGGCAACTGGAGCAATTCTTCGGAGGACAGCGAGAACCACTGGTCAGGCGGGAAGGGTCCGCCCATGTGGTATTTGCCATTACCAAATATGTCGATGAATTCCTGCCGATGGAGGGCCAAGTGGATGGCCCGACGAACCCGGGGGTCGTCGAAGGGTTCCCGCTGGGTGTTCATCAGGAAACCGACCCAAGCGATGGGACCGTGGTAGTAGATCTTGGCCCGGTCGCCGATGCGCTCCTGCAATTGTTCACCCTCGCGGATGTTCAGGTTGCTGTTGGAGAAGGTGCTCATCATGACCTGGCCGGAAAGGTAGGCGGCCAAGATGGTGCTGCTGTCCACGATGATGAAGTACTTCAGGCCATCGAAGTAAGGGTAGCCTTCCTTGAAGTAGTCTTCGTTCTTCTCGTACTCGATGGAAACGTCCTTTTTGTACGACTTGAAGCGGAACGGCCCCGAGCCCAGGATGTTGTCCTCCTTCTTCAGGTCCACGCCGGTTTCGACGTGGTGCTTGGGGAGGATCTTCATGAACTCCGTGGCCTGGTATTGCAAGAAGGCGGCGGAGGGGAATTTCAAGTGGACGGCTACGGTTCCCGGATCGATGGCCTCGGACCGCTCGTAGTACGGACGGATCTGCCCGGAACGGGGGCGCGGCTCGTCGGTGTGGACCATCTGGTCCAGGCTGTAAACGACGTCCTCGGACGTGATGGGCATGCCGTCCCACCACCTGGCGTCGTCGTGGAGCCGGAAGGTATAGACGGAGCCGTCTTCGGAGATGCTCCATTCGGTGGCCAAGTCTCCCCGTATGTCCAGGGTTTCCGGCGTTTCGCCGTCGTATTGCACCAAGCCATTGAACATGGGTGTCGTAGGGGCCATGCAGGTGCCGCCCGAGCCGCAGTGCCAGATGCTCCAGTGAGCCACGCTGCCCGAGTTCTGGCCAGTGAGGGTCCCGCCATATTTGCCCTGGTCCTCGGTCTGCATCACCTCGGGAGCCGGGGTGGGTTCCGCGGTGGGAGCCGGACCGGCGTCAGAAGCAGGCGGAGCGGTCGCCGGGGCTGACGTAGCAGCAGCCGGCGCCGCAGTGGCGGGCGACGTGTCTCCCCCGGAAGCAGGGGTTTCGCCTGGGGAAGTCGTTCCACAAGCCAATGTGGTGGTCAGGATTAACGCAAAGGTTGATGTTGCCACAAGCCGCCATGAAAGAAAACGGAACGGTTGGTTTCCCATGACACTTCCTCCCCATTTTCCACATCGTCAATCAAAGAGCGTCTATTGCGGCGTGCTGGAGGTCAGCACGCCGGGTCGCACCACAGGTGTTCCTTCATGTTGTGAGCGGAGAACGTTGATGGAAGGTTGAAGTTTTGGATGCGGCTGTCCACCACCCAGACGGTGAGCGTCCAGTGGGTAATGGCCACGTGGGAGTCCTCTTCCCGGAGATACCGCGACATTTCCTGCACCAACTCGCGGCGCTTGGTCTGATCGGTTTCCTTCACTTGGGCGTCGAACAGTTCGGTGATCCGGGTCGGTTCCCAATCGCTATAGTTCCGCGTTCCGGTCGCCAGGTACGAGCCGCCGATGATGGCGTCCGGGTCCAGGATGAGGAACCCGTTGGCGTGGACACCGGATTCCCAGTCACCGGCTTCATAGCGGGCGTAGCCGGCGGTTGGCTCGGCGGGCTGTACCTCGGTGATAATGTTGACGTGTCGTCGCAGCTGGTCCGCCGCCAGCTGGGCCATCTCGGGAAAGCCCAGGAAGTTGGCGGCGAGCGTGGTGGTCTCGAACCCGTCGGGATACCCGGCTTCCGCCAGCAGGCGCTTGGCCTCGGCGATGTCGTCGGGGTGTTTGTCCCCGTCTGCGGTCTGACGATAACCCGGCAATTCGAGCAACTCTTCGGAAGACAGGGAGAACCATTGGTCGGGCGGGAACGGGCCACCCAGCGGGTAGCGGCCGTTGCCGAAGATTTCGGCGAAGGGCTGGCGGTGGATGGCCAGGTGGACGGCCTGACGGACACGAACGTCGTTGAAGGGTTCCCGGGTGGTATTCATCATGAAGCCGGCCCAACCCAACGGCCCGGGATAATGCACGGTCGCACGGTCGCCGATGCGTTCCTGCAACTGTTCGCCGTCGCGGACGTTCAGGTTGCTGTTGGCGAAGGTGGTCATCATCACCTGGCCGGACAGGTAGGCTGCCGTGATGGTGCTGGTGTCCACGATGATGAAGTATTTCAGGCCATCGAGATACGGGTAGCCTTCCTTGAAATAGTCCTGGTTCTTCTCGTACTCGATGGAAATGTCTTTCTTGTACTCCTTGAGCTTGAAGGGGCCGGAGCCCAGGATGTTCTCCTCTTTCTTCATGTCCACCCCGGTCTCGACATGGTGCTTGGGGTGGATCTTGACGAACTCGGTGGCCTGATACTGCAGGAACGCGGCCGACGGGAACTTGAGATAGACGGCGACGGTTTTCGGGTCGATGGCTTCGGAACGGTCGTAGTAAGGGCGGAACTGGCCGGAACGTGGGCGCGGCTCGTCGGTGCGGACCATCTGGTCGAGGCTGTACACCACGTCGTCAGCGGAGACGGGCACACCGTCCCACCAGTTGGCGTTTTCGTGGATGTGGAAGGTATAAATCGTTCCGTCGTCGCTGACGTCCCACTCACGGGCCAGATCACCGCGAATGTCTAGGGGTTCGGGGGTCTCGCCGTTGTACTGGACCAGGCCGTTGTACTGGGGGGCAGTGGGCGTCATGCAGGTGCCGCCGGAGCCGCACTGCCAGCTGCTCCAGTGGGCCACGCTGCCGGCGTTCTGGCCGGTAAGTATCCCGCCGTACTGTCCCCGGTCTTCGGTTTGCGCGGCGACCTGGGCGGGGGCGGGCTCGGCGGTGGGAGCCGGGCCGGATTCTGCCGCCGGCGGTGCGGTGGCGGGCGCCGTATCCTGGCTGGGAGCGGCAGTTTCTTCAGGGGCGGTGGTGCCACAGGCAGCAGCGGCGGCCAGGCTGCAAACGAGGGCAAAAACGATCAACGTGCGAATGGTGAGGAACTGGAGAGTGCGGTTCAGCATGACGTTCCCTCCTCCGGCGACGCATTCCGATACCGAGCGGATTTTGGATCAATCGTTGTCAATCAGCAGGCTGGATCACACCATAGGTGGGCCTTGTTGTTGTGGGACGAGAAAGTGGCCGGCAGGTGGAAGTTCTGGATGCGGCTGTCCACGATGAACACCAGCCGGCTCCAGTGCATGATGATGACGTGCGAGTCTTCGTCACGCATATAGTCCGCCATCTGCTGGACGACCTCGCGTCGTTTCGTCTGGTCCGTTTCCCTGATTTGCTGGTTGAAAAGTTCCGTGATGCGCGGCGGTTCCCAGCCGCTGTAGTTGCGGGTTCCGGTGGCCAAGTAAGAGCCGCCGATGATGGCGTCGGGATCGAGGATCAGGAAACCGTTGCCGTGGACTCCGAACTCCCAGTCCCCCGACTCGTACCTGGCGTATCCGGCGGTGGCCTCAGCCGGCTGCACCTCGGCGGTGACGTTAAGGAAACGCCGCAACTGGTCGGCGGCCATCTGCGCGTGGTCCGGGAAACCGAGGAAGTTGGCGGCCAGGATGGTGGTCTCGAAACCGTCCGCATAACCCGCTTCTGCCATCAACGCCTGGGCAGCGGCGATGTCGTCGGGATGTTTCTCTCCGTCGTCGGTCTGGCGATAACCGGGTAGCTGAACCAGCTCCTCGGTGCTCAAGGAGAACCACTGGTCAGGCGGGAACGGGCCGCCCAGGTAGTACCGCCCGTTGCCGAAAGCGTCGATGAAGGGTTGCCGGTGCAACGCCAGGTGCATTGCCTTGCGCACCCTGACGTCGTCAAACGGTTCGCGTTCCGTATTCATCATCAACCCAACCCAGTTGGTGGGGCCGGGATAATGGACGGTGGCGCGGTCTCCTAGGCGTTCCTGGAGTTGCTCGCCCTCGCGGATGTTGAGGTTGCTATTCTGGTGCGTCGTCATCATCACCTGACCGGACAGATAGGCGGCCAGGATGGTGCTGCTGTCCGGGATGATGAAGTACTGGAGGCCGTCCATGTAGGGGTAGCCTTCCTTGTGATAGTCCTCGTACTTTTCGTACTCAATGGATATGTCCTTTTTATATTCCTTCAGCTGGAACGGGCCGGAGCCGAGGATGTTTTCCTCCTTCTTCATGTCGATGTCCGGGTTATCGAAATGGTGTTTGGGCTTGATCTTGACGAACTCGGTGCCCTGAAATTGGAGGAAGGCGGAAGAAGCGAATTTGAGGGTGACCTCCACGGTTTTGGGGTCAATCACCCGAGAACTTTCGTAGTAGGGACGGAACTGGCCGGCCCGCGGGCGGGGGACATCGTCCCGCACCATTTCGTCAAGGCTGAACACCACATCGTCGGCAGTAACGGGCGTGCCATCCCACCATTTCGCGTTCTCCGCCAAGTAGAACGTGTACGACGTTCCGTCCTCGCTGACGTCCCATTCGGTGGCAAGGTCACCCCGGATGTCCAGCGGATCCGGCGTTTCGCCGTTGTATTGGACCAACCCGCTGTAGAGCGGAGCCGTTGGGGCCATGCAGGTGCCGCCGGATCCGCAGTGCCAAACGCTCCAGTGGGCCACGCTGCCGGTGTTCTGGGCCGTGATGATGCCTCCGTATTTCCCCCGGTCAGCGGATTCGGGAGCGGTTCCGGCCTGGGCCGGCACGGCGGTCGGCACTGCTACGTCAGCCGCAGTGGGAGCCGCAGGTTGAGTAGGCGCCGCCGTGTCGGCAGCGGGGGCGGCAGTCTGGTCCGGAGCGGTGGAGCCACAGGCCACCAAGAGCGCAAGCACGGTCACAGTGATTCCGAACAGGACGATGCGACCCGTAAAGTGATTCAGCACACGATTCTGCATGGTAACTCCCTCATGCGACGGGAACGGCTCAACGCAATGTGTGTACGATCAACGGCGTGGGCAAGGCTAACAACGCATAAAAACGATGTCAAGTGGGTTTAAAGTATCCGAAAATGGTGAAAATAATCACAATATGACGTATATCGTAACCAGAAATCTTTGAACCGACGCTGCAATCCGTGGTTACTCGGACGCTGAGGATACCCGACTGCGGGCTTTGCCAAAGAAAAGCGCCGGCGGTGAACCGGCGCTTTCGGTCGATCTATACTACCGATGCGATCGGGATGTGGCATCCGCTCAGCGGCCGGCCAGTTCGGCCTCAATCCGATTTGCCCGTGGTTTCAGCACGGCGTACAGGGCGTCATTTACCGGCGTCGGCACGCCGTATTGCTGACCCATTCGGATCACGGTGCCAGTCAGTCCTTCCAGTTCTACGGGCCGGTTTTCCGCGAAATCTTTTGCCAAAGACGCCATGCCACTGGCCGGGAAGTTGTCCAGCGCGTTCATCGACCATTCCAGCGAATCGGGTTCCAACGGGGCGCCGGAGGCTTCGCCCACGTCCAGGGCTTCGGCGATGGCGTCCTGGATAGCGGCGCGGGTCTCCGGTACAGAGCGGAGCTCTCCATATGTGCAACCGCTGGCGGCGCATACGCCCGCCGATCCTGCTAAATAGGCGAACTTCTTCCACAGCATCCCGGTCATGTTCTCCAACAGTTCAACCCGCCATCCGGCGACCTGGAAAACTTCCAGCAACCGCCGGCCTCGTTCCGTGATCCCAGTGCTGCGCTCGCCAAAGGAGGCCGCGCCGGGGCCGCCCTGCGTTACCACGCCCGGCTCGCTGATGCGCCCTTCCAGGTACGCCGAGCCGATCATGACCCGCTCCGGGCCGTAGGTGTCCACCAATCTTTCGCCGTTGTCGATGCCGTTCTGCAACGTCAAAATGATGGTTTCCGGCCCGACCAGCGGGCCGATGGCCCGGATGGCGGCGTCGTTGTCGTACATCTTGACGGTGAACAAAACCAGTTCACGGGGGCCGATTTCGGCCGGATTGTCCGTGGCCGTGCCGGGGACTGTGAATGTCCCGTCGTTGGCGCTCTCGACCCGCAAACCGTTCCGGCGGATGGCCTCCAGGTGCGGCCCCCTGGCGATAAACGTCACGTCGTTGCCGGCACGAGCCAGCAGCCCGCCGAAGTAACCACCGACGCCGCCGGCGCCCATTACCGCTATGTTCATGATTTCCAACCTCCCCATAATCCTTGCCGATTATAGACTATTGTCTCGATTACAGGCCGGGCTATCGCGTATGAACGGTCTCAGTATTGCCATACCGGCGAAACCCGGCATCCCGTGGACGAATACCTTAGTTTTATTGCGAAAAATGGGCATATTACACGCGTTGAACTCCGGCTTTCGCTGGAGTGACGCCGTTGTAATTTCATATGCGATTGCCGTAGATTATTGACTATAATCTATGGAAATTCGGCGCAAAGAGCGTATGCTGATACTATTCACGTATATCTGAGGTGATAATTGCATGAAATACGTAAAACTCTTCGTTGTAGTCTTCGCGGTGGCGGTTTTCGCTATATTGGGCGCCCAGGGTGGAGACATGGCCCATGCTCAGAGCGATCTGCCTACTCCCACCAATGTCCAGGCGGACAACGGGCCTAACTCCGGTGAAGCCATCCTCACCTGGGACGCGGTGGCCGGAGCGAATTTCTACCGCGTCGGCTGGATCACCGTCGAAGGCGCAACGCAGGCAATCGCTGATGGAGCCGACATTTTCAACTACTACGCTTTCGTCGACATCTCTGGCGCGACTACTTACACCGTCGCCGGCCTGTCCCCCGGGGTCGAATACTTTTTTACCGTTGCCAGCCTACAGGAGCGCTTTGGCAAATCTGCGCAGGCGTTTGTAGTAAGGCTAACGCTGAACGCTGACGGCGCTGCTTGCCCGGTCTGCCCGACGTGCCCTGCTACCGGGACGCCACCGACCACCCAACCCCTTCCCACCGCACCCGTCGGCGGCGACTACGACGCCGATGACGACGGCTTGATCGAGATCCGCAGCATCACCCAGCTGGACGCCATTCGCTACGACTTGGACGGCGACGGCAGCGTTGATGAGGGCGGAGATGCTACCACTTACGGCCAAGCCTTCCCCGGCGCGGCAGCCGGCATGGGCTGCCCGGCCACCGGCTGCTCCGGCTACGAACTGGCGAACGACCTAGACTACGGAACCACCGTCATCAGTAAGGGTTGGCTACCTATCGGGTACCGGAACTCCGATGAGGACATTGCTCCCTTTACCGCCACCTTTGACGGCAACGGTCACACCATCGCCAACCTGTTGATCATCCGGAGCACAACTGATTATATCGGTTTGTTCGGCTACACCGGCGCGGGCAGCGTCATTCGGCGGGTTGGGCTGACGTCGATGAACGTGGTTGGCAATGACAACGTCGGCGGCTTGGTCGGGTCTAATGCTGGCGGCGCAATCAGCGACAGCTACGCGACCGGCAATGCGATTGGCAATCAGGATGTTGGCGGCCTCGCCGGTGATAATCGGAACGACGGAACAATCACCGACAGCTACGCCAACGTCGACGTGTCCGGAAACGCTGGATTAGGCGGCCTGGCCGGGCATAACCACGGAGACATCAACCGCAGCCACGCTACCGGTGCCGTAGCCGGCGGGGGTTCGAACGTTGGCGGTCTAGTCGGGTTCAGCGGCTCCTCCGGGACCATCACCGCCAGCTACGCCACCGGCAGCGCGCAGGGTGGGGACGACTGGGTTGGCGGCCTGGTTGGGAGCAATCTTGGTGCAATCACCGCCAGCTACGCTACTAGCTACGCATCTGGGCGTATTGTTGGTGGCCTAGCCGGGATTAATCACGGTTCCATCACCGCCAGCTATGCGAAAGGCGGAGTGTATGGAACGCGCGGTGGCGGTTTAATTGGGAAAAATGAGGGTGAAATCAATGGTAGTTATGCTACTGGATGGATCGGAGGTTGCGGATATTTTTGCTCACTCAGTGGCGGACTCGTCGGGTATCGTAACAATGGCGCCGTTACGAGCAGTTACTGGGATACTGTGACTTCCGGACGAGGCGACAGCTATGCGGGCAGCGGCTGGACCACTGCGGAGCTACGGTCCCCTACTGGGGCCACCGGTATTTACGCCACCTGGAACCCGAACTGGTGGGACTTTGGCACCTCCGAGCAGTACCCGGTGCTGAAGGTTCAGGGCCTCAGCGTGGCCTTGCAGCGCGGCGAGGCGCCGCCGTCGTCTGCCGTCCCGGGGTCAACCGCTCCCGCTGAAACTGACCGCGTGGCTCTGGTCGCCCTCTACAACGCCACCGGCGGGGCCAACTGGGTGAATAACGACGGCTGGCTGAGCGATAGGCCCATCGGCGAGTGGCACGGCGTGACCACCGACGGCAGCGGGCGCGTTGCTGAACTCCGCCTCCCCGGCAACGGGTTGAGCGGGACGCTGCCGGCGGAATTGGGCAGCCTCGCCGGCTTGGCCTGGCTGGACCTGGACTACAATCAACTGAGCGGCGCCATACCCGCTGCGGTGGGCAATCTTTCCAACCTGACCGTGCTGAGACTGGGCAGCAACGATTTGAGCGGAGCAATACCGCCCGCGCTGGGCCGCTTGTCCAGCCTGTCCATCCTGGGGTTGGGGAACAACCGGTTGACCGGACCGATACCGCCCGAGTTGGGCAACCTGGCCAGCCTGACCCGGATGAGCGCTTGGAACAACCAACTGACCGGGCCGATACCACCGGAGCTGAGCAGCCTGTCCCAGCTGACCAAGTTGAGCCTGGGCCTCAACCAACTGAGTGGCCCGATACCGCCCCAGCTGGGCAACCTGAGCAACCTGGAAGAATTGGCGCTGCCGGAAAACCAATTGACCGGAGTGATTCCTTCCGAGCTGGGTCGCCTCACCAACCTCACCAGGCTGAACCTGGACTACAACCGGTTGAGCGGGACCATACCGTCCGAGTTGGGCGACCTGGCCAGCCTGACCGTGCTGAGACTGGGCAGCAACCGTTTAACCGGCGCAATACCGCCGGACTTGGGCAGTCTGTCCAGCCTGTCAATATTGGGGTTGGGCAACAACCAGCTGAGCGGGCAGCTGCCCGCCGCCCTGGGCAATCTGAACCGCCTCACCAAGGTCAGCATGTTCAACAATCAGTTGACCGGGCCGATACCGGCGGAGCTGGGCAATCTAGCCAAGCTCACTTATTTGAACCTGGGCAGCAACCAACTGAGTGGCCCGATACCGGCAGAGCTGGGCAACCTGTCGAGCATCGCCCGGATGTACCTCTACGACAACCAACTGACGGGATCGATACCGGGGACGTTGGGCCGCCTTTCCAAGCTGGACACGTTGAATCTCAGCCATAACCGGTTGACCGGGAGCATTCCGGAGGAATTGAGCGCTTCCGGCAACGCGGCCAATCTCCATTATGATCGCAGTTATGACAGCCAATCGACCGCGGCGCCGCCGGTAAAGTGGGGAGGCCGCTCCTCCAATATAGACGTGCTGTACGTCGGGGCCGATCCGCGGTCGAACGCGGCACCGCCGCCGGCGTTGGGCAGCCTCTCCAGTCTTCGAGTGCTGAATCTCAGCCACAACGGGCTGGCCGGAGCCATCCCGCCCGGGTTGGGCAGCCTCTCCAGGCTGAAAAGGCTATACCTCAACGGCAACAACGCATTGACGCCGAACACACCGGCCGCGGTGAGCAGCCTCGATTTGGAAGTGCGCAGGCTTAGCGACGATGAGGCGGACAATCCTTGCACACAAGCCGGGGCCGCTTCAGCAGCCAGCATCGCCAATGACAAGCAAGCTCTGCAGGATCTCTTCACGATCACGGATGGCAGGGGCCATTTGTCCGGGAGCAGAGGAAATCCCAAATGGCACAAATTTGGCGGTTGGGAGGAGACCTTTGAAGGCAAGGAAGTCCCCCTGGATGAATGGTACGGCATCACCACATCCGATTCCGGTCGCGTCATCGGGATAAGCCTGCGCGGCAACAACCTGCAGGGGAATCTAGACGAGTGGACCGAGAAATTGCAGGGATTGATAAGCAAAAATACCGGGGCCAACCACGCTCTCTACTGCTTGGACACGCTGGACCTCGGTGAGAATCCTTCCTTGGATGGGAACTTTGAGGCAGTGCTTTCCGCATTGCCCTTGCGGCCTGGAGAAACTCTGACGGCCAACGTTGGAGTCGGTGGAGAGGACTTGACGTACGTGGAATCGCCGGACATCTCGGCCTTGACAAATAAAATAGAAGAGGAGACTGGTGGCGACGTGAAATTGGAAGTCCCTGAGATGTTCGAATTTGTAGCCAATTGGGGACTGAAATTACTGAGTAAAACCGCTGGAAGTGGAGCCGGCAGGATAATCGGAAAACCTCTCGGACCGGTGGGCACCATTCTTGGAAATGAGGAGATAACAGACGTCTTCATTGGCGTGGCCCAGGGTAAAAATCCTGAAGACATACAGCTGAACTTCATCTCATCTTTTGGCATTTCGCCAGACTGCGACCAAGGATTTTATGCGGGGTGTAATACCATCAAGGATGTGTCGGACAATAAAAAGTGGTGTGAAAATATACACGGCGTAGGCAACCCGAAATGCGCCAACCGGTAGGGACAAAGGACTTCCGGAACAGCCGCATCGCTCCTGGCAGCTTCAGGAGAACCAAAAGGCGAAACCCGAGGCGACGATATGGCCGCAATCACCCCTTGTCCACCGGATCCCCGAATTCCGCACGCAGGTCCCGTTTCAGCACCTTTCCCATCACGTTGCGCGGCAGTTCGTCCACGAACACCACCGAACGAGGACGCTTGAAGCCGGCGAGCCGGTCCCGGCAGAAATCGATCAACTCTCCCTCGGACACCGCCGGGTCCCCGGCCACGACCACTGCACGCACCTCCTCACCCCATTCCAGGTCCGGGACACCGATGACGGCAGCTTCCTCGACGCCGGGATGTTCGGCCAGGGTCTGCTCCACCTCCTCCGGGGAGATCATTTCGCCGCCGCGTTTGATGAAATCCCGGGCGCGGCCGGCCAGATAGATGTAGCCGTCCTCGTCCTGCCAGGCCAGATCGCCGGTGTAGAGCCAGCCACCGCGCAGGGTGTCGCCGGTGGCGTCGGATTGCTGCCAGTAGCCGGTCATCATGCGGGCGCCGCGAGCGACGATTTCGCCGACTTCGCCATCGGGCACCGGCTCTCCCTCCTCGGACACGATCATGACTTCGACGTCCTCCAGGGGTTTCCCGATAGAGGTCAGGTGGCGCAGCTTGGTTTCGACTTCCTCGGGCGATCCCGAGAGATCGTGGTCGTCGGGCGGCAGCATGGTGATGGTGGACGCAGTTTCCGTCTGGCCAAAAGCGTTGATGAAGCGGGTGTTGGGGAACTTGTCGATGGCCTCTCTTATGACCGGCAGCGGCATGGGGGCGGCCCCGTAGGTGATCACGTCCAACGACGACAGGTCGTAGGCCCCGAAACGCGGGTGATCCATCACTCGTTTGAGCATGGTGGGCACCAACATGGCCCGGTTGGCCCGGTGCTCCGCAGCCAGAGCCATCCACTCTTCCGGATCGAATTGGGGCACCACCACCAGGGTGCGCCCGCCGAATATCGCCGCCAGCGCGGCCTGGAGACCGGCCACGTGGTACATCGGAACCGTGAGCAGGTTGGTTTCCTCCACTTCCGGATCTGCCGGCATGACGCTGGTGAGCAGAAACGTGCTGAAACTGTCGTGGGTCAACTGCGCTCCCTTGGGTACGCTGGTGGTGCCGGAAGTGAACATGATCACGGTCGTGGCATCCTCATCGTCCTCCGGGAAGTGGAGCTGCTCCGGGTCCGCGTTGGACAACAAATCGTCATAGTTGTGGCGGCCATCCAGTCCGGCCGAGTCCAGCATCACGATGCGCTCCGGCGGGACCGAGCCATCGGACGGCGCCAGCGGCAGATAGCGTTCGCCCAGGAAAAGCAAGGTAGGCTCCACGATGGTCAGCATGGTAGCCAACTCATCTTCCTTGGCGCGGAAGTTGATGGGGACATAGATGGCGTCGAGTTGGGCCGCGGCAAAGTAGATTTCCAACAGGTGGTGGCAATTGGTCTGCATTGCCGCCACCCGGTCACCGGGTTCGATGCCCAACTCCGCCATGGCGTTGGCAAGCCGGTTGACCCGTTCCTGGAGCATCTCGAAACTGATCTGCTGACCATCGAACACGATGGCCGTCCGGTCCGGTACGATGGCCGACGCGATCATCAGAAATTCCGTAGTGTTCATCTTGTCTCCATAAACCGATTAACCAACCGCCGCATCCATTTGCATCGCGGCTAACCTTTGCTCCATCTGCAAGCCATCGACCAGTGACAGTCCGGCTCCCTCCCGGAGGGCCGTCCGCGCGGCGGAGGCGAAGCCGGCAGGCAGCGCGGCCAGTTGGCCGGCGATGTCCCAAGCAGTTTGCTCCAGGGCTTCCGGCGGCGCCACGCGGCTAATCAGCTTGAAGCGCCGGGCTGTCTCCGCGTCGAAGCGACGGCCAGTGAGAAGCAGGTCCAGCGCGACCGACGGCCCGGCGTTGGCGGGCAGGGTCTGACTGCCCCCGGCGGCGGGGATCATTCCCAGCTGAACCTCCGGCATGGCGAAAATGGTGTCTGACGCGGCGATGCGAAGGTCCGCCAGCAGCGCGATCTCAATACCGGAGCCAATGCAGTAACCGTGGACTGCGACCACGATGGGTTTGGGGAGGTCGATCAGTTGGCCCCAGACGTCGCGCTGCCAGCGCACGTTGCGGGCAATTACCTGGGAGGGGGCTGAGCCGAATTCGCTGAGGTCAGCCCCGGCGCAGAACGCTCGGCCCTGTCCGGTGATGAGCAGCGCGCCAATCTCGTCGTCCTCGGCGACGGCCCACAACGCCTCGGCGAAATCGTCCCGCATGGCCACGGAGTAGGCATTGAGACGCTCCGGGCGGTTCAGCGAGAGGTGAGCTACGCTGCCGACCTTTTCGTAGATTATGGTGGGGAAAGGAGCCGCCATGTCAGTGCGATGCGTCAGTCCAACGGAATGGCCCGGCGTAGCATATCGTCCAGGTCAACTAAAGTGCTTCCGGCGCCGATCTCGCCAAGCACATTGGCGTCGCTGACCGAAAAAGTGAGCAGGCCGTGGGCCTCCGCGACCCGTTCCACCGCTGGCCGACGAATGTGCCAATCGTGGTGATGGTTGGCAATCTCGATACCGTGGATATCGCCTTCGATGACGATGTTGGGCGTGTAGTACCCGGGGTGGCAGTAGGTGCGGAAAAGGCGACCGCCAGGCAGGTACAATTCGGTGCAATGGTATTCGTCGAAGGGGCTGCGGGCCGGACGGACGTCGATTTCGTGCCCCGGAATTATGATGACCTCGTTGGGGAAATGTTCTTCCACCACCCGGTGCAGGGCCAGTCCCCAGTCCCGACGCCAATGGTCGGTGACGGCGATGCCGTCAAGGCCCGCCTTTTTGATTTGCGCTATCACCGACTCCGCGATTTCCGGGGTAGGCGGTCGGAACCCGAACATTTCCCCGACGTGGGTGTGAATATCCAGTCGTACTTGCATCGGCAAAATTTAACTCAGTGGCCCTGGAATTGGGGAGAACGTTTTTCGGCGAACGCGCCCAAGCCTTCGGCGCGGTCGTCGGTAGTTTGAAGAATCACGCTGAGGTCGGCTTCCAAACGCAACCCCTGGGTCAGCGTCAAATCCCCGGCGGCGGCCACGGCTTCTTTGGCGTAGCGGGCGGCGATTGGAGCCGACGCCACGATTGTGGATACCAAATTGGCGACCACGTCATCCAATCCCTCGGGAGGCGCAACGCGGTTAACCAGGCCAAACTCCAGCGCTTCGCGGGCCGAGAGAGTGCGCCCGGTGAACAGCAAATCCCGCGCCAATGCCGGACCGACGAGACGCGGCAACCGCTGGGTCGCGCCGTCGAACGGGAAACCGTCCCGCAGCGGATCGCCGGCGCCGAGGCAGGCGGTTGCAGCGGCGATGCGCAGGTCAGCAGCCAAGGCCAACTCCAGGCCGTGGGCAATGGCGTCTCCGTTAATCACCGCAATTACGGGCATCGGCAACGCGGCCACGGCTGAGGCTACTCCCATAGCAGTTTGCCAGTCCAACTGCTTCATCACCGGCGCGGTTCGGACGTCCGAAGGCGGCTTCATGCGGCCTACGGCGAAAGCATCGCCGCAGCTGGAGATGGTCACGGCGCGCAGCTCGTCCTCCAACATGAGGTTCTGACAGCAATCGCGCAGCTCGGCGGCCACATCCGCCGTGATGGTGCAGGGCCCGTGAGACGCCGGCAGCGTGATGGCGGCGGTAGAGACGGTCCGGTCGAAACTGATGCGGCGATACAGCATGGCTAAAGATGTTACGTTGACGCGGCGCGGTTCGCAAGGGCCGCTCGACAGCCGACAGGGACGGTTCAAAGTTGCCGCATTGAGCCTGTCTTCGCACGTCCTCTATTCAATAGTTACCGTTCCGTTGGAGGTGGTCAGCGTCATCTCCGCCGCGCCATCCCCAATCACCCCCTCCAGTTGGTTCTTGCCCTTGAGCTCGCTTACCGCAACACTCCTTTCCAGCCGGATGCCTCCATTGCTGGTGGACGCCGACACGCGCACGCTGGGCGCCTCTCCCGCCAGCCGTGCCTTGATGTTGCCGTTGGAAGTCCGCAGACGATTGTCCGTCCCATTCTCCGGGTCTCCCGCGAACCGGATGTTCCCGTTGGAGGTATGCAGACTGAACTCGCCACGTCCCGCCGCCACCGTAATGTTGCCGTTGGAGCTGCGCAAGTCGTAGGCGCCGTCGCCTCCACTGGCTTCAATATTCCCGTTGGAAGTTCCCAGCGTAACCGTTCCGACCACCCGACGCGCGGAGATGTCGCCGTTGGAGCTGTGGATGTCCAGGTTCGTTGTCGATGGTACTGCTACCACAATATCCGACGCTCCGCTCTGCTGCCGCAGCCAACTCCACCAGCCTTCTCCCTCGCGGCGCTTCTTGACCGTAACCCGCACTGTGTCTCCCTCCTGCGTGGCCCGGTACTCCAGCCGTTCCGGACGACGCAATCGCGCCGTTACCCGGACCATTCCTGCGTCAGCGCCGCCTGTCACCTCCACGTCGCCGTTGGCATTTTCAACAATCAGCGTCGGCATCCCGCTGACCGCAAAATCATGCTGTCGCGTTTCCACCTTGCTCCCTCCATTATCCGAAATCACGATCCCGCATCCTGCCGTCCCCAGCAATCCCATCGTGCCGACAAACATCCATAACGCGAACCGGCGCATAACCGAACTCCTGCCGGGACGGGGTATCTCCCCTGCCATTGCAATACCATTGTACGCCGACAAAGCAAAAGCCGGGGCCACCTGCCGGCCGCCCCGTCATTCTGTCTTCACCATCCCGGGATCCCATTTGTCCGGGTGTGGACTGCGAAATTCGGGCTTACTGCCTGGTTGCCGTTCCGTCGGGATTGACGACGACGCCGGAGATCGGCGCGACCAACTGGTTGTACAGCTGGCCAGCCTCGGAGTTTGGTCCGCCAGCGCGCTCGATCCACTTGGGCAGCACTTCGTTGACAGCAGCGTCCTTGAGGATTTGGTGCATTTCCGGTGAGAACTCACTGTAGGTTATGCCCTGCTCGATGTTCTGGCCCACGGATTCCTCGTCCCAGACGAACACCGATTGCAGGTTGCGTTCCTCGTGCTTGCGTCCTTCCTCCAGAAGAATCTGCTGAATGTCCTCGGGTATCTCTTCCCAGGTGTCACCATTGATGGTGATGAAGGTCTGGGCAAAAGACCCAATGAACGGCCCGGTGAGGTAGTCGGTGACCTCGTACCAACGCTGGCCGTAGCCGGCGGAAGCGGCGGTTACTCCAGCATCCAGGATGCCACGTTCAAGGGCAGTGTAAACTTCCGCAAAGGCCATGGTCTGGTCGTCCGCGCCCAACGCGCTGATCAGGTCACCCAACACCGGGCTGTGCACCCGGGTTTTCATTCCCTGGAAGCCCTCGATGTTGTTCAACGGACGTTTGCTGTAGAAATACTGGCTGGGATAGAAGTTGCGGAACACCACTTGTCCGCCGCTCTCCCTCGTCACGATGCGGTACAAGTCCTCTCGCACCGCTTCCACCATCTCCAGGTATTGCTCCGGCGAGTCAACCAATCCCCAGATGTTGGTGATGTTGAAAATGGGGAAGTCCCCGGCGACGAACCCGGAGTAAATCTCGCCGAACTCCACCGTCCCGTCATTGATGAGACGTATCATGTCGAACCCGTTGATACCCAGTTCCGGGTATGAGCTGAGGTTGACCGTAACCTGGCCGTTGGTGCGCTCCGACACGCCCTTAATGAATTCTTCGACCAATTCGCAGGGGCGCAGCGTCCGGTTCACGCAAACGTATTGCAGAGTGATGTCGTAGCCCTCCGACACCAACTCGGTCTCCGCCATGGCGGATGCGCCGGCGGCGGGAGCGGCCGCCATCGCGCCATCGGTGGGCACCACGTCACCGTTTTCGTCGATCATGGCGTTGACGATGGGCGATACCTTCTCGTTGAAAAGCTTGGCCCCCTCGGAACCCGGCCCGCCGGCCCGCTCGAGCCAGTTGGGGACGGCGATATCCAGGGCCGCCTGCCGCTGCGCCTGGGTCATATCGTCGGTGAACTTGAGGAACTCCATGCCCTCGGCCTGGTTGTCGTCCAAGGCCCGTTGCGTCCACACATCCACCAGCAGAGTGCGGTTCAGGTAAGCATGGCGCGCTCCTTCTTCAAGGATGATGTTCTGGAAGTCCGGGGGCAACTCATTGTACGTGTCGATGTTTATCGTCATCCAGGCGTTGCCGATGGACACGATAGGCCCCACCAGGTAGTCGGCCACCTCATACCAGCGTTGCGCGTATCCGTAGGAACCGCACGACACGGCGGCGATCACCCCGCGTTCCAGCGCCGCGTACACGTCGGCGAAACCGTAAGCCTTCCACTGCGAACCGGTCGGGAGGGAAGGCTTAGGGTCGGTCTCGATCATGCCGAGGCCGCCCGCTGATTAATATACAGCATGGCCGGGAGCGGCGCGATTTCGTCAGTCAGGAAAACGCTCCTCTGTCGTAAAAAGAAAACACCGAAGTCTGCAGCAGCGTGTCGGCGACGGCCCAGTGGAGTTCGCCCTCTCCCTCGCCGCACAGATTCGGATAAGGGATACAAAGCAGGGTCATCCGCTTATAAATCTCCTGAATTGTCCAGTGTGCTTCCGTCACCATCGATCTCCAAGGGCGAGGTTATTCACCGTTGCCATGATACCGCCGGACGGCACGTCGCGCCATTTCAGCCCCTTTCCCGCGTTTTTCGGGTGCGGCTTCAGTGTTCATTGAGTTCCCCCTTCCAGGTGGTCAGGCGGTGATGCGTTGCCTGCATAGTGATCCATACAGGTTTTTATGATGTTTGTTGCGGCTTTCTCTTCGCCCTGTTGCGCGGTGTAAGGCGCCTGATCTAGCAGAAGTCCGTACGGATTTCCCGAAGGCGAATGTTCCGCCGCTGCGCAGGCGGCTTTCACCTTTCCTTGCATCTCGGTCGATAGCGACTTTATCGCCTCTTCCAGGTGCGCAGGCGTTGGTTTAGGCGTCGGTGTCGGTGCAGGTGTCGGTATCGGTACAGGTGTCGCCGTCGGCGCAGGTGTCGGTATCGGTGCACGTGTCGCCGTCGGCGTCAGTACAGGCTCGATTGGTTTGCAGTCGTTGGGGTGATAGCACCGGCACCGGGCCAGGGCGTTTTCGGCATCGTGGGAGGTGAAGTACGGGTCGGACCCGCTCCGGATGTTCATGACGGTGGAGGTGTGCGCCAGCCCGGCCGTCTTACCAAAACCGCGCGCCAGCTGGACGTATTCGTAGGCGATTTCGCGGCAAATCACCGCGAAACCTCGAATTTTGACCGAGTACGGAGGCGGAGCATCCCTGGTAGCCTGGGCCATCTGGGTTTGCCGGACCCGTTCGGCCTCTCGTGTCTTCGGAATGGCGGTCGCGGCAGCAGCAGCCTCGACCGTCTGCAGCTCCCATTCGGCCCTCTGACGCACCCAGCGGGCATACACCTCCCCATAATCCGGCGCCGGTACGCGGCACAGAATGCGCAGCTCTTGGGTTTCGGCGGGTTCTGGCGCCCGAGTGGGCAAGGGGGCGCCAGCGTGAAGCGTCCGGCGCACGGAATTCACTTCCATCTTCGTCACGCTCCGGATCGCCGTGCAGGCTTGGGTTTGTTCATCCTGGGACAACTGACGCCAGTCGTCCCAGCCGTACTGCGACACGCCGGCCGGTGGGGCAGGAGTCTGAGTAGGAGGATAGATAAGAGATTCAGGGTCGCAGGCGACAGCTGTCGCGACCGTGACGAGTAGAAACAAGAATGTGGCAACTCGCATCGCGTTAAGTTCCGTTAAGTTCCGTTTGTCACTGCAGGTGGAGGCCTGGCGATGATGCGCACAAACCCACGTTGCATAAATTGGTCGCATTATAAAAAACGCGCTTGTCCGCCGCTACCGCATCTCATAAATTGCCGGACATTAGCTGATTGCCCACCCATTGCCGGCCCGGCCTCAACCCCGGCCCCCAACCGGGCGATAAACTGGGGTTCGCCGCCCAGCCCGCTGATCAGGTCACTGAGCACCGTGCTATGGCTGCGGCTCTTCAAACCGTTGAATTCTTCCAGAGATTTCACCGGACGCTTGGAGAAGAAATAGTTGTTGGCCGTGTAGGTGTACCCGATCTGGACCCCGCTGTTCTCCCTGGTGATGCGCGCCATCTCGGGCTGTACGGCGTCGATGACAGCCAACTGCGCCTCCGCTGACGGGTAGAGACCCCAGAGGTTGCTGATGTCCATCAGGGGGAAGTCGCCGCCCACGTAACCGGCGTAAATCTGGGCCACCGGCATGGTCCCGTCTTCAATCAGGCGCACCGTGTCCGGGCCGGCGATGCCCAACTCAGGGAAGGAGATAGGCTGGAAGATCAGTTGACCGTCGGTGCGCTGATTCACGCGGTCCACGAAACCGATGTCTTCTTCCGGGAACTTGCTTGACATCATGCCGCAGTCGATCACGCTGTTGTTGATGCAGGCGAATTGCAACTTGATCTCAACCCGGTCCGTGTCAACTCCAGTCACCAAGGGAGTGCGATCAAAGTTGAAATCGGGGTTGCCGAGGGCGTCGCTACCAGTGGGGCTCAGGTTAATTTCGGGCAGATTGGCGTAAGGAGGTCAATTCAAACTGCAACTGACCGTTGGTTCGGTCACCGACCCGGGCGATGAAGCCCGGCTCTCCTTCGATCTCACCGGCCAGCAGCACACAGGGCAACAGAGGCCGGTTGATGCAGGCGATCTGGAAGGTATGGACGGTGACAATTGGCGATGGAGACTGATTGATCGTTCTCCCGGCGCCAGACAACAAAAACGGCTCCGTTTGTGGAGCCGTTGAAAACGTCGGGAAATGGCGACCCGGAGCGGATTCGAACCGCCGATCTCTGCCTTGACAGGGCAGTATGTTAACCGCTACACCACCGGGCCGTTTCGCGGCGCGATTTGATAACGCGCTTGATTATTGTAGGCAGTACCGCCAAAAAATGTCAAACTCGCCGGCGAGTGGTTTTGTCGGTAACTGCAATCCTGTATAGTTTTTGCGATGAAACCTGCGTCGGCGCCACTGGGTTCCGGCGCGTGGATGGAGCCTGCCATGACAGCCGAAAACGACGCCGAAATCCGTCTGCAGTCGCTGCCCCTGGAAGGGCTGCGCGTCCTTGACGCGACACATATCGTTGCCGGGCCATATTGCGCCATGATCCTGGCGGACATGGGCGCTGAGGTCATAAAGATCGAACGGCCCGGCGTTGGAGACCGCGCTCGCGCCAACGATCCTTTCGTTGACGGCCCCGACGGGACCAAGGTGAGCGCGCGTTACCTCGGAGTCAACCGCAACAAATTGAGCGTTTCCCTGGACCTCCGCGACCCGGTTGGCAAGAAGGCATTTGAGAATATGGTGCGGGTTTCCGACGTGCTGCTGGACAACTGGGGTCCCGGCGCGATGGAACGGCTGGGTTTCGGCTACGCCCGCTTGAGCGAAATCAACCCGGGGCTGGTGTACGCCAGCATCAGCGGCTACGGCGACAGCGAAGGGTTGCGCGGGCCGTACTCTAACTGGCCGGCGAACAACCCGTGCGTGCAGGGCATGGGCGGCTGGATGGTGATGACGGGCGCTCCCGAGAGCGGACCGCAGATGGTCGGGGACAACGTGGGCGATTCCGTGCCCGGCGTCTGGACGGCGCTGGGCGTGATGCTGGCCCTGGAATCGCGGCGCAAGACTGGGAAAGGCCAGCACGTGGACATGTCCATGTACGACTGCATGGTGGCCCATACCACCAGCAGCATGCCGTTGTTCCAGTCCACCGGCCAGGTCACCACCACCGCCAGGGAGAATATGTTTTCCGCGCAGCTCACCCTGCGGGCGTCCGACGGCTACGTGGTGTTGGCCGGCGCCGGCGACGCCGACGAGAAATGGCGCGCGATGTGGAATCTCATCGGCCGCCCTGAGCTGGGGGAAGATCCACGCTACCTGGGGCGAGGCGTGACCGGGCCGTTCTTTTTCAGCCACATCGTGCCCGCCATCGAGGAATGGTCGCAGCACGTTCCCAAGCGGGAGTTGAATCAGCATTTGCTGGACTGTGGCTTTTCCATGGGCATCGTGCAGGACGCCGCTGATCTGGATAGCTGTCCTCATCTGGAAACACGCAAGATGTTCGTGGACAGCGGCGACACCTACGGTCGGCCGTTCCGCACGGTCAACACGCCGGTTCAGCTTACGGGATGCGTGGACACGCCGGCCAACCCGCCGCCCCGGCTGGGACAGCACAACCGCGACATTCTCTGCACCATCGGCGGGCTGACCCCCGAGGAATTGGCTCAACTGGAGGCAGAGGGGAAAGCTTAGGGCAAACGCGCGGTAAGCAAGCAGCCGCCAGTGTTACAATCCCGCAAGAACGACGATCCAGCCGCAGCAATCCACGGAGCTTCCCAACGCCATGCCAACTTTCCAAGCCCCTCGGGGCACCGCTGACCGCCTTCCCGCTGACCAGAAATATTGGCGCTACATAGAATCCCATGCCACCGACGTGGCCCGGCGCTTTGGTTACGGTCGGATCGACAGCCCGATGTTCGAAGACGCGGGGCTATTCGTACGCGGCGTCGGTGAAGGCACCGACATCGTAGAAAAAGAGATGTACGTCTTCGAGGATCGCGGCGGCGATATGCTTACGTTGCGGGCCGAAGGCACCGCCCCCGTTTGCCGCGCTTACCTGGAGCACGGGATGCATAACCAGGCCCAACCGGTGCGGATGTACTACATCTGCCCTGTGTTTCGCTATGAGCGCCCCCAGGCCGGCCGATTTCGCCAACACCACCAGTTCGGCGTGGAGGCCATCGGCGACGGCGACCCTTCGGTGGATGCCGAGGTGATTGAACTGGCATGGACGTTGATGCACGACATCGGGCTGTCGGACATCACCTTGGTCACCAACAGCATTGGCGACAGCCAGTGTCGCCCCGAATACATCGCGGCGTTGAAATCCTATTACGAACGCCAGACTGCCCATCTCTGCCCCGATTGCCGGCAACGTCTCGAACGCAATCCCCTGCGGTTGCTGGACTGCAAAGTTGAAACCTGTCGCGCGTTGGGTGAGGAGGCGCCGAAATCGGCGGAATGTCTTTGCGCCGATTGCCAGACCCACTGGGATAAGGTCCAGTCGTATCTGGACGCCGCCGGCATCCCGAACCGCGTCGATCACCGGCTGGTGCGGGGCCTTGATTACTACACGCGCACCGTCTTTGAAATCCAGCCGGCCGTAGAAGGCGCCCAGTCCACCATCTGCGGCGGCGGACGCTACGACGGCCTCATCGAGCAGCTGGGAGGCCGGCACACGCCGGGCATCGGGTTCGGCAGCGGTATCGAGCGGTTGGCATTGAACTTGCGCCGCGGCGATGCGCCGGTGCCCGACGAGCCGTATCCCCAATACCTGATTGCCACCATCGGCGAGCCCGCTAGAGTGGAGGGGGTCCGTTTGGCCCGACGAATGCGTAATGCCGGCATCGGAGCGATTCTGGCCAACGGCGGGCGGGCCCTGCGGGGCCAGATGCGCCAGGCCAATGCCCTGGGAGTGTCGGCCGCCCTTATCATTGGAGACGACGAAGTGCGCGACGGTACGGTGATGGTGCGAGATCTGCAGACATCGAGCCAACAAAGTCTCAGCATCGAGGTTTTCCTGCAAGACGCCGCGTAGTCGCCAACGCTGACCGCTGGTCGCTTGGGCCGGGCGTAGTTCGCCCGGCCGTTCACTTGTAGGTCCGGTCCCCGGGGAATCGGAACAAAAAAGCCAAAAACTGTTGGCAAGGCCATTGACATAGAACATTTGATTGGTAGAACATATGCTCAAGGCAAATGCGCTGACAAATTCGCGCGACAGGAGTAAACGCCATGATCACCACGGCCCGTATCAGCATGATGGACGCCACCCACGCTGTTACCGCTTCGCCCATCCCGTCTGGCGGCCGGCGGATCCCGTATCGCGGCCACCTCATCCACGGCGAAGTTCCCTCCATCTGCTACGTCATCTACGGTCGCAATCGCTACGGCCAACTTACCGAGCTTGGCAACACCCGCAGCTTCGCGGACGCTATGCGGTGGGTTGACCGCCACGTGGAAGACATGCAACGACTGATTCCCGTCACGGGCGAACCTCGCCGGGTCGGGGACCAGGTAGGCGACTACCCGGTGGCCGCCTAGCGCCGTCAGTTATCATGCCGGGAACATGGAAACTTCTATCACGTACCGCCAGGTGGTGGACCTGACGCACCCCATCCGGCTCGGAATGCCCCGGTGGCCCGGCGACCCGCACGTCGAGTTTGAGCCTATCGCCAGCATCGACCAAGAAGGGTACCGGTTGCGGCGATTCAGCATGGGCGAACACAGTGGGACGCACCTCTCCACCCCGTCGGCTTTTTGGCGCGACGGCGTGGGGCCAGCCCAAATCCTGGGTGAGTCTCTGATCACCAAGGCGGTGGTGATCGACGTCAGTGAGTTGGCCATGGCGGACCCGGATTACGCGCTATCAGTTGATGCCGTAAGAGAGTGGGAGCAACGACACGGAGAAGTCTCGTCTGGATGCACCGTCCTGCTCTTTACTGGCTGGGAGCGCTATTGGTACCAACCCGAACGGTTTATCAATGCCGACCCTGACGGCATCATGCATTTCCCAGGGTTTAGGATGGATGCCGCCCGTTATTTGCTGGAGCGGCGCGGCGTTTCGGGCTTGGGCATTGACACCCACGGCATCGACCCCGGTACGGATACCGACCTGTCGGTCAGCCGGTTTGCGTTGGGGAAGAGCGCCTTGGTGCTGGAGTGCCTCAACAATCTGAGCGCGCTGCCTCCCAATGGCGCAACCGTGGTCATCGGACGCTTGCCCCTGGTGGGCGGCAGTGGGTCACCAGCGTCGGTCCTCGCGCTGGTTTCCTGAAAACGCAAAACCCCTCTCCCGTTTTCGGGAGAGGGGCGAATATCTTCCCCAGCCTGTCAGAGGGCTGCCGCGCCAGCGGCCGCGCACTGCTCGTCTTCCTCGCTGGTTCCCCCACCTACGCCACAGGCGCCAACCACGGCGCCATCCTGGACGATGGGAACGGCGCCCTGACCGAAGATCATCTCCGCGCCGGAACGCTCTCGGATCCCGGCGGGCGTGGGGGCGGTGGCCCGGTCCTGCATTTCGCCGCTGGGCCGGCCAAAGGCGGCCGATGCTACGGCTTTACCCTGGCAACCGTAGGCCGACGCCCAGATCGCGCCGTCCATGCGCTGCAGCCCGATGAGTCGTCCGCCGGAATCCACCACGGCGACGCTCACCCTGATGTTCAGCTCGTTGGCTTGGGCGATGGCCGCCGCCATGATCCGGTTGCTATCTGCCAAAGTCAGTGCCATCTTTTGCCTCCTGTTTGGGCCCGGCCGGTGGCCGGATGTTCACAGGCCATGATAGTGGCCCATCATGGTGCGGGCAAGGCTCATGGGGAGGCCGTCAGGGCAATCGCGTCTTAATGAGATTTTTAGAAATGTGTTAATGTCGGAGGATATATTGAGGGTCGCGGAGGCAGGCGGACATGGCGCAACCACCCAAGGCAACTATTCTCGATCATTTCGCTGACCTTGACGACCCACGGGTAGAACGCACCCGACGCCATAAACTGGTGGACATCATTGCTATTGCGATCTGCGCCACCATCTGCGGCGCCGATTCTTGGGTCCATATCGAGCTCTTCGGCAGGAGCAAGCTGGCCTGGTTTCAATCCTTCTTGGAACTGCCTGGCGGCATCCCGTCCCATGATACCTTCGGGGATGTCTTCGCTCGGCTGGACCCAGTGCAGTTGCAGGACTGCTTCATCTCCTGGACCCAGGCCATCGCCCAGTTATTGCCCGGCGAGGTAGTGGCCATTGACGGTAAGACAGCCCGACGGTCCTACGACCGCGCTGGGAATAAGGGCGCCATCCACATGGTCAGCGCTTGGGCCACGCAGAACGCCCTGACCTTGGGTCAGGTCAAAACCGAGGAGAAATCCAACGAGATCACCGCCATTCCCCAACTGTTGGAGATGTTGGAGTTGCACGGTTGCATCGTAACTATCGATGCTATGGGCTGCCAGCGGGAGATCGCCCAGCAAATCACCCAGGGCGGCGCCGACTACGTGCTGACGGTGAAGGAGAACCAAGGGCAACTGCACGAGGGCATCCGCGACCTGTTCGAAGGGGCCGAGGCGCTGGGTTTTGACGGGGTGTCCTATGACCACACGGAAACCGTGGAGAAAGGGCATGGACGGCTGGAACGTCGGGAATGCTGGGTCATCACCGATCAAGACTGTCTGGACTATCTGGACCCCCAAGGGCAATGGCCGCAACTGAAAGCCGCCGTCAGGGTGGTGGGCCATCGTCAAACCACAGAAGGATCAACCAGCCAACCCCGCTACTACATCAGCAGTCTGGCGGCCTCGGCAGAACAACTGCTGGCTGCCATCAGAAGCCACTGGAGCATCGAAAACTCGTTGCACTGGACCCTTGACGTGACCTTTCGGGAAGATCAGTGCCGAGTGCGCAAGGACAATGGCCCACAGAACATCAACACGCTGCGGCAGATCGGACACAACCTGTTGAAGAACGAGAAAACCCTGAAAGTGGGCATCCAGGGCAAACGCCTCAACGCCGGATGGGACGAGGACTACCTGCTCAAAGTGCTCCTCGGATAAGACGCGATTGCCCTGGGGAGGCCGTCAGGGCAATCGCGTCTTAATGAGATTTTTAGAAATGTGTTAATGTCGGAGGATATATTGAGGGTCGCGGAGGCAGGCGGACATGGCGCAACCACCCAAGGCAACTATTCTCGATCATTTCGCTGACCTTGACGACCCACGGGTAGAACGCACCCGACGCCATAAACTGGTGGACATCATTGCTATTGCGATCTGCGCCACCATCTGCGGCGCCGATTCTTGGGTCCATATCGAGCTCTTCGGCAGGAGCAAGCTGGCCTGGTTTCAATCCTTCTTGGAACTGCCTGGCGGCATCCCGTCCCATGATACCTTCGGGGATGTCTTCGCTCGGCTGGACCCAGTGCAGTTGCAGGACTGCTTCATCTCCTGGACCCAGGCCATCGCCCAGTTATTGCCCGGCGAGGTAGTGGCCATTGACGGTAAGACAGCCCGACGGTCCTACGACCGCGCTGGGAATAAGGGCGCCATCCACATGGTCAGCGCTTGGGCCACGCAGAACGCCCTGACCTTGGGTCAGGTCAAAACCGAGGAGAAATCCAACGAGATCACCGCCATTCCCCAACTGTTGGAGATGTTGGAGTTGCACGGTTGCATCGTAACTATCGATGCTATGGGCTGCCAGCGGGAGATCGCCCAGCAAATCACCCAGGGCGGCGCCGACTACGTGCTGACGGTGAAGGAGAACCAAGGGCAACTGCACGAGGGCATCCGCGACCTGTTCGAAGGGGCCGAGGCGCTGGGTTTTGACGGGGTGTCCTATGACCACACGGAAACCGTGGAGAAAGGGCATGGACGGCTGGAACGTCGGGAATGCTGGGTCATCACCGATCAAGACTGTCTGGACTATCTGGACCCCCAAGGGCAATGGCCGCAACTGAAAGCCGCCGTCAGGGTGGTGGGCCATCGTCAAACCACAGAAGGATCAACCAGCCAACCCCGCTACTACATCAGCAGTCTGGCGGCCTCGGCAGAACAACTGCTGGCTGCCATCAGAAGCCACTGGAGCATCGAAAACTCGTTGCACTGGACCCTTGACGTGACCTTTCGGGAAGATCAGTGCCGAGTGCGCAAGGACAATGGCCCACAGAACATCAACACGCTGCGGCAGATCGGACACAACCTGTTGAAGAACGAGAAAACCCTGAAAGTGGGCATCCAGGGCAAACGCCTCAACGCCGGATGGGACGAGGACTACCTGCTCAAAGTGCTCCTCGGATAAGACGCGATTGCCCTGGGGAGGCCGTTTTCGGGCCAGTTGAATGCTATACTGTTGGTCTATTTTTGACTTCCGTGATCTGCTCCGTGTTGACCCGCCGCATCATCCCCTGCCTCGACGTTGACGCCGGCCGCGTCGTCAAGGGAACCAGTTTCGTCAACTTGCGCGATGCCGGCGACCCGGCCGAGTTGGCCGCCCGCTACGACCTGGAAGGGGCGGACGAACTGGTGTTCCTGGACATCACCGCCAGCAGCGACTCCCGCGATACCATGGTTGACGTGGTTCGCAGCGTGTCCGAGCAGGTTTTTATCCCCCTTACGGTGGGCGGCGGCATTCGATCCATCGAGGACGTGCGCCGAATGCTCAACGCGGGGGCCGACAAGGTCTCGGTGAATACCGCTGCCATCAACACCCCGGACCTGGTGTCCCAAGGCGCGGCTCAGTTTGGCAGCCAGTGCATCGTCACCGCCATCGACGCGCGCCGGGTCGTGCCGGGAGAAACCTATCCGGAGCCGAGTGACCCCACCCTGGCGGTTGGTGATGGCTCCGGATGGCAGGTTTTCACTCATGGTGGGCGCAACCCTACCGGCCTGGACGCAGTGAAATGGGCGGAGCGCACGGTGGCGCTCGGGTCCGGCGAGATCCTGCTCACCAGCATGGATGAGGACGGTCAGCAGGACGGGTATGACCTGGAGTTGACCCGGGCGATCTCGCGGGCCGTTCCGGTCCCGGTGATTGCCAGCGGAGGAGCTGGAAACCTCGAGCATCTCTACGATGCCTTCTCCGACGGGGAGGCTGACGCTGTGCTGGCGGCCAGCATTTTTCACTTCGGCACCTATTCCATTGCTGAGGCCAAAGAGTATTTGTCCTCGTGCGGAATCCCAATGAGAATCTGAATGCCATCGAGCTTCAAGGAGAGCAATTGATGAGCGCTATCACCACCATCATCTTTGATATGTTCAACACGATAGCGCAGGACGGCACAGAACACTGGCGCCGAACTTTCGTAGAAATAATCGACCAACAGAAGCTCGAAACCACGCCCGAAGCCCTGCGCAACGCCTGGGATGACGGCGCCGGCGCCTTTCGGGAACAACGGACCACGCCGGGCGCTCCTTTCATTTCCTACCTTGACGGTTGGGCCAACGCCTTTGCCACGGCTTTCTCCGAACTGAAATTAGATGGCGACCCCATGGCCGCGTCCCGGAAGTCCATAGACAACCTGGGAACGCGGCCGCTTTTCCCCGACGCAGCGGAAGCCCTGGCCGCCCTCAGCCTGACCCATCGGCTGGCCGTCATATCAAACGCGGACGACGCGTATCTTGCCCCCGTCGTCGCCCGCATCCCGGCCAAATTTGAAACCGTCATATCGTCGGAGGGCGAGCAGTGTTACAAACCCGACCGTCGCCTGTTCGATGAGGCGGTTCGACGTTTGCGGGTCGCCCCGTCGGAGTGTGTATATGTGGGCGATAAGCAGTTCGAAGACGTGATGGGAGCGCGCGGCGCCGGCATGGCCGCCGTCTGGATAAACCGCTCCCGCGCTCCGTTGAACCCCGAACTGCCCAAGCCCGACGGTGAAATCCAAGACCTGTTGGGATTGCCCGCCGTGCTGGAACGCATCGGGTAGGGGCGAATGATTCTTCGCCCCTACAGTTTGGGAGGAACTTGAAATGACCGAAATAAAGCTGGACGACAAGGGCCTCGTGCCCGCCATTGCCCAGGATATCAATACCGGCCAGGTGCTGATGCTGGGCTATATGAACCCCGGCTCTCTCAAGCGTACCGTGGAAGGGACGCAGGTCTGGTTCTACAGCCGCAGCCAGGAGGACCTGTGGCACAAGGGTGAGGTGTCCGGAAACTACCTCAACCTGCGGGAGTGGTACGTGGACTGCGACGCCGATACCATCCTCTTGAAGGTGGACCCGGACGGCCCGGCCTGTCACACCGGCGAGGTCTCCTGCTTTTTCACCAAGATGGACGGCCTGCCCGAAGATTACACTGCGTCCGACGGCGGACCTCGCGTCCTCGACGAGCTGTTCGCCGTGATCCGAGACCGGCAGCGCACCATGCCGGAGGGCAGCTACACCGCGCAACTCCTGGCCGGCGGCGTCAGCCGGGTGGCCCAGAAGGTAATCGAAGAAGCTGGGGAAACTGCCCTGGCCGCGGCGTTGGGCGATACCGAGAACCTGCCGGCCGAGATCGCCGACCTTCTCTACCACACCATGACCCTGATGGCCGCCGCCGGCGTTTCGCCCAACGCCGTTTGGGAAGAGCTGCGCACGCGGAGGGGCTAGACGGTTGGCCCGTCCACCGTCAGGCCCGGAACCGTTTCACCGCCAGCGTACCTCCGCCAGCTGCCGGCCTGATACACCGTCACGTTCCCGGCGCCGAGGGCGGTCGCTCCTTCAGGATCCAGCATGACCCCGGATCCGCCGTCGATACCCAAAACGGCCAGGCCCACCGTCTCCCGAGAAGAAAGTGAGGTAGTCACAGCTTGCGGGTCGCTGCGCTCATGATGCGGCAACACCATGACATCAGGGATAATCCCCAGCGCCGGCGAGACCGGAGACCCTGAAGAAGGGCGACGCATCACCGGGCCCAGCACCATGGCGCCGGCGCTGGAGCCGGCCCAGATGGCCCCACCTTGATTGGCGGCAATCACGGCCTCCAAAAGTGGGCTGTCGGCTAAAACCGTGCGCAGATACTCCGGGCTTCCGCCCGTAAAGTAGATCACGTCGGCGCCTTCCAGCTGAGCCACGATACGCGGGTTCTCGGCGTCGGCCCGGCGGATCACGTCCACGCTGTAGGCGGATGCGCCCAAGCCGGTGAAATGCCGGACGCCGTTGGATGCGGCCAGAGCCGGGTTTTCGTGAGCGGCGGCAGTTGGTATGATAGCCACACGCGGCGTTGACTGGCCGGTTTGGTGGAGCATGCGGCGGTCCATTCCAACGCCGGACGGCCTGAACTCGTCTCCGCCCACCAGTAAAATTCGTCGTGCCACCGTTTCTTTCCTTGTCCCCAGATTAGGCGTTTGTCCCTAAAGGAGCCAGACGATGTTCGAGTTTATACATCACGTTCGTATCCTTGTCCACGACGCGGATGCTATGGCCGCGTACATCGAAGAAAACTTCGGGATGGCTCCGGTGAAGATCGAAGTCTATCCCGCTCGGGGGATGAAAAACGCCATTTTCAAAGTCGGCCAAACCAACGTAGAATTTACCGAACCTCTGAACCCTGATTCCGCCATGGGCCAATACCTAAGCACCTTCGGCCCTGGCCCTTATCACATGGCCTTCGGCGTATCTGACATCGCCGACAAAGCGGCGGTACTCGCTGCCAAGGGCAACGCAATGCGTGGTGAAAACGGAATGTCCCAAAGCGCTGAAGGGTATATGACCGCTAACATAGACCCAGCCAGCGCTTTGGGATTTCCTTTTCAGATCGCCGAGGGATAAAAGGCAATCCTGCAACGTATTGATGTTAGCATTTAACATCACCACCCGCGCACTCGATCCCGTTCTGATGGATTGGCATCATGCTTGTTAAAGACACCGTAGGCGCCGCCGTCGCCGCAGCGCTGGAGCAGGCGCACCGTGACGGCGCAATCAGCGTGGCAGCCGTGCCCGACATTGAAATCGATCGCCCCAACAACCCGGAGCACGGGGATTTCGCCACCAACCTGCCGCTGCGCCTGGCCCGCGCCGCTCGGGCCAACCCGCTGCAACTGGCCCAGTTGATCGCCGAGCGGATCGAAAGGCGACCCGAGATCGCCAGCGTGGCCCCGGCCGCGCCGGGCTTTATCAATTTCAAGCTCAGCGACCTATGGCTCCAGGAGCAGGTGGAAGCCGTTCGGACCGCCGGCGACGCCTTCGGCTCATCCGACGTTGGAGCCGGCCGCAAGGTGATGGTCGAGTTCGTCAGCGTCAACCCAACCGGCCCCGTTCATGTTGGCCACACTCGGGGCGCCGTTCTGGGCAGCGCCCTCGCCAACGTGCTGGAAGCCGCCGGCCACAACGTAACCCGCGAGTATTACATCAACGACGGCGGCTCCCAGATGGAAGCCTTCTACCGTTCGGTGTGGACCCGCTACCAGCAAGCTTTGGGCCGCGATGCGGACATGCCCGACAACGGTTACCAGGGAGATTACATCGCAGACATAGCCGCGGAGATAATTGGCGCCGTCGGCGACGACTACCTCGAAAAGAGCGATGATGCCGCCATCCGCGAAATCGGCGACACCGCCCGCGAGAAGATGGTAGCCCTGATCCGCGACGACCTGGACGCCATCGGCGTCACCTATGACAATTGGTTCAGCGAGCGATGGCTTTTCCAGAACCAAGACTACGACCGGGCTATGTCCCGCCTGCGGGAAGGTGGCCACTTGGCCGAACGCAGCGGCGCCCTGTGGTTCATCTCCACCGCGCTGGGCGACGAGCGGGACAATGTGGTGGTGCGCTCTTCGGGCGAACCCACCTACTTCGCCTCCGACATCGCCTACCACTACAACAAGTTTGAAGAGCGCGGCTTTGATCGCGTAATCGACATCTGGGGCGCCGACCACCAGGGCCATGTGCCGCGAATGAAGGCGGCGGCTTCTGCTTTGGGTATCGATCCGGAAGACCTGACCTTGCTCATATCGCAGATGGTCACCCTGAAAAGAGGCGACGAAACGGTGCGCGCGTCCAAGCGCACGGGCGATTTCGTGACGCTGCGGGAACTGGTTGACGAGGTGGGAGCCGACGCCTGCCGCTACTTCTTCCTGGCCCGGGCGGCATCCACGCAGATGGAATTCGATCTGGAACTGGCCACTCGGGAGTCCTCAGAAAACCCGGTGTACTACGTGCAGTACGCCCATGCGCGCAACGCCAGCATCCTGAACTTGGCCGCGGAGCGCGGCATAGACTACGACAGCGGCGATGTTACGTTGCTGACCCACCCTTACGAATTGGGCCTCATCCGCACCATGCTCCGGTTGCCCGAGTTGGTCGTTCAGGTGTCCGAAAACCTGGAGCCGCACCACTTGCCCCACTACGCCATGGAGCTGGCTACCGCGTTCCACCATTTCTACGAGAATTGCCGCGTCATCTCCGCCAACCCGGAGGACAACGAACTCACGTTGGCGCGCCTCAAGCTGGTGGCAGCGGCGCAGATCGTCTTCCGCCGTACCTTGACGTTGATGGGGATGTCCGCCCCGGAACGCATGGAGCGAGCATAACCGGCAATCAATAGTCTCAACGGAAAGAGGCAGGAAGAAACCATGTTACTGGACACCTTGCAAATGCGCCGCCGGATGCGGGAAGCCGGCTTTGCTGAAGAGCAGGCCGATGCCGTAACCGAGGGTATCGCCAACATCGTAGCCGGCGAATTGGTCACCAAAGAAGACCTGCGCGAGCTCAGATCTGAGATGCTGGACAAATTCGCCGAGGTCAAAGGGGAGATCGCCGGGGTCAAGGGCGAAATCGCCGAGGTCAAAGGGGAGATCGCCGGGGTCAAGGGCGAAATCGCCGAGGTCAAAGGGGAGATCGCCGGGGTCAAGGGCGAAATCGCCGAGGTCAAAGGGGAGATCGCCAAGGTTGAGAATGCAGTTGCCGACTTGAAAATCAACATCGCGGATTTCAAAACCGGCATCGTCAGATGGATAGTGGGCCTGGTTGTGGCAATGCTGTTGGCTGGAGCCGGTATGACGATAGCGGTTGTGCTGACACTTCTCCGGGTAGCAGGCTGAATTTTGCTCGATTCTACACCCGGCTAAACTTGCCCTCGCCGTTCTAGCGGTGTATATTGCGTGTCCTATGCTATCCGGTTTCATAATCATACGCTGGTTCGTACCAGCGGGCGCGCCCGGTTACGATTCTCGTAACCGAACCCGCCTGAGCCGAGGAAGCGGACGCTAATGGACATCCTCTGGCGCATCATCAGGATGGCGGCGCATTATCCGGCCCGCCTGTCGCTGGCTTATATCTCGGCACTGGCCGCAATCGGCTTTTCGTTAGCCTTGCCTGAGCTGTTTGGCACCGGGATCGACCTGCTGGTCGAAAGGGTAGAAAGCGTAAACGACCAAGGCGAAACCGTGTCCGGGATCGTCAAGAGTGACTTCCAGATAGTGGGCTGGGGTTTCGACTATGTGCTGTTCGTCGGCGTGGGCATCCTGGTAGTGAGCCTGTGCCGGGGATTCTGCGACTTCGCGCGGACTTACACCACCGAGTCTCTGTCGCAAATGGTCTCCTTTGACTGCCGCAACCTCCTCTATGACAAGCTTCAGAACGTCAGCTTCGCCTTCCACGACAAGGAACACACCGGGGACCTCATGTCCCGCGCTACTGCCGACGTAGAGGCGATGCGCCGTTTCGTCAACATGGGAATGATACGGTCGCTGGACGTTGTGGTACGCATCCTGGCAATCCCCGTCCTTCTGTTCGTGGAGAATTGGCAGTTGGCGTTGGTCAGCATGATTTTCGTGCCGGCCATCGTGGTGCGTTCGTCTTTCGTGATGCGCGCGCTTCGTCGCAAATGGCTCCACGTACAGCAGGTGATGGGTGAATCGGTTACGGTGTTGCAGGAAAACCTTGCCGGCATGCATGTGGTCAAGGCTTTCGCGTCGGAAGAGTACGAGCGCGTCAAGTACAACCGCAAGGCCGAAGAACTCCGTGTCGAGTACTTTGACGCCGAGCGGATGCAGGGCACCAACAGCGCCTGGATGACGCTGTACTTCACTTTTGCCTTTGGCATCATCATCTGGCTGGGCGGCTGGCTGGTGGTTCTCGGCGAACTTTCGCTGGGCGCGCTCGCCATGTTCCTTCTCTATCTGAACCAGCTCACGTTCCCCATTCGCGCATCGGCGCAGATCATCAACACCTTCTCTCGGGCAATTTCTTCCGGTCAGCGCCTATTCGGCGTACTGGACACACAGTCCCCCGTGGTGGAACGTCCCAACGCTGCGGAAATGGGCCGAGCCACCGGGCGGGTCAAGTTCGACAACGTGGCGTTCGCTTACGAAGATCGTTCCCCGGCCCTACGCAAGGTTGACCTGGAAGCCGAACCCGGCCAGGTCACCGCAATCCTGGGCGCGCCCGGCAGCGGAAAAACGACCGTCGTGAACCTGCTGCCCCGTTTCTATGACGTCACTTCCGGTGAGATCACCATCGACGGCCAGGACATTCGAGATTTCACGCTCCAGTCCTTGCGTCACAACGTCGGTATCGTCCATCAGGACGTGTACCTGTTCAGCGCCAACATAAGGGACAACATCTCCTACGGGGTGAGCGATGCCACGGAGGAGGACGTCATCCGCGCTGCCAAAGTGGCGCAACTGCACGACCAGATCATGTCCTTGCCCAACGGCTACGACACCTGGGTCGGAGAACGCGGCACCACCCTCTCCGGTGGCCAGCGTCAACGTCTCTCCATCGCCCGCACCATTCTCATTGATCCTCCGGTCCTCATTCTCGATGACTCGACATCCAGCGTTGATGTGGAAACCGAGCGGCAGATCCATCGCGCCATGGTTGAGGTGATGAAAGGACGTACCACCTTCGTCATCGCGCACCGGTTGAGTACCGTCCGAGAGGCGGACCAAATTCTCGTTCTAGAAAAGGGCGTCATCGCGGAGCGGGGCACCCATGAGGAATTGATACACAGGGGCGGCATCTACCAGAGCATTTACGAACTTCAACTCCGTCCCCAGGAGGAAGTCCTCCTGGAAGCGGCGGTGCCGGTCATGGCCGACGGGAGGGCTGCCGTATGATGCGAGGAGGCGGCGGCATGGGCGGCGGCATGATGCGGGGGATGCGCGGCACCTCCGCAGACAGCATGTTCGCTCCCACCAACGACAACCTCACCGACGAAGACATCGTCGGCCGCGCGTACGACAACCGGGTCGTGATGCGCTTCACGAGGTACATCAAGCCGTATCGGAAGTATGCCCTGATTGCCCTGGCATCGCTGCTCACCTACGCCGCGGTCAACGCCCTAATACCCCTGGTTATCAAGTACGGCATTGACTGGGCAGTCGCCGGGGGCAGCGTCAACAAAGTGCACATCGTGGGCGCGGCCTTCATGGTCATCACGATAATGCACTTCCTGGCGAACCGGTTGCAGTTCATTTTCATTTCCCTGACCGGTCAGCACATCCTGTACGACCTTCGTACGGGGATGTTCAGCCATCTGCAAAACCAATCCAACGCCTTTTATCATCGGACCCCCATCGGGCGGATCATGTCCCGGATGCAGTCCGACATTCTCCAATTGCAGGAGACTTTTGAACTGTTGGCGTTGGCGTTGGCAGAGTTGGTGTCAGTTGGAGCGATCATAATCCTGATGCTCATTGTGGACTGGCAGCTGGCGCTGGTTTGTATGTTCATCGTGCCGGTACTGACCCTGGTTTTGGCGTACTGGCAGAGGTTCGCCCGTCATTCGTTCATGCGCATTCGCCGGGCCATAGCCATGGTCAACGGCGAGTACAACCAGAACATCACCGGCGTCCGGGTGGTGCAAAGCCTGAACCGGCAGGATGAGAATCTGGCCCATTTCCGCACCCTCAACCAGGAATATCTGGACGCTAACCTGGAGGCTGCCCGGTATTCAGGGATGTTGCAGCCCTTCGTGGAATTGCTGATCGGTCTCGGCATCGGGTTGGGCGTGGTGGTTTTTGGCGGTTTCCTGTTGCAGCGCGACGCCCTGGAAGTCGGAACCCTGGCGGCCTTCGCCCTGTGGATACAGCGGTTCTTCGAACCCATCCGGCAGCTGACCATGCAGTACAGTCAGTTGCAGCGCGCTATGGCTGCCGGCGTCCGCATCTTCGAGGTGCTGGACCTGGATCCCGACATCAACGACAAGCCCGACGCCGTGGCCATGCCTGAAGTCAAGGGCGAAATCCGGTACAACGACGTAATGTTCCACTACGTCCCCAGCGTCGATGTTTTGAAGAACGTCAACCTGCACATCAAGGCCGGCGAAAACGTGGCGCTGGTTGGCTCCACAGGAGCCGGCAAGAGCACGCTGGTGAACCTGCTGCACCGTTCCGCCGACGTCACTGGAGGCGCGATAACCATTGACGGCTACGACCTTCGGGACGTGAAGCGGCAATCACTGGTTCACCAGATGAGCATGGTGCTGCAGGAACCCTATCTGTTCTCCGGCACCGTCCGCGAAAACATCTGCTACCAGAACCAGGAAGCCACCGACGAGCATATGATTGAAGCGGCTAAGGCGGTTGGCGCCCATGACTTCATCATGGATTTGGAAGGAGGTTACAACTCCGAGTTGGCGGAGCGGGGTGTGAACCTCAGCATCGGCCAACGACAGCTGATCAGCTTCGCCCGCGCCATTGTCGGCGATCCGCGTATCCTGGTGCTGGACGAGGCTACCGCCAACATCGACACCCACACCGAGCTTTTGATCCAACGGGCGTTGAGCCGCATCCTCAAGGACCGCACCTCCATCGTCATCGCGCACCGGCTGTCCACCATCCGCAACGCCGACAAAATCGTTGTGCTGGACCGTGGTCGGGTCGCCGAAGTTGGTTCCCACGACGAATTGCTGGAATCCGGGGGCGTGTACGCTCAACTGTACGCCATCAACTACGGCCTGTCCGGCCCCAGCGTGGACGTTGCGCCCGTGGGCGGAGAGGTAATCGGAGCGGACGGCCTGTCCCCGGCAGCCGCAGATTAATCAATCCTCGGCGAGAAACTCCCTGACCACAGCAGCGAGTTCCGCCGGCTTGTCGTAGCCGATGTCGTGGACAGTTTCCGGTATCCAATGGATTCGGACGTTCTGCATCGCCTGCTCTGCCGCCGCTACCATCACCTCTCGTTGACGAGAAAACTGAGAGTTCGCCCGCTCGGCCCGGGGACCGGCCGCGACCACCAGGGTGGGAACAGAAATCTGTGGCAGCACCACCGACGGCGGCTCGTTCCACATCGACTCTAGCACCTGTGCGTGATGCTCCGGGCGCAGTATGTCGTGCATCTGCCCGTCCGGGCCTTCGTACACCATGGTCAAAGCGATTTCCGCCAGATCGTCGCCCCAGCAAAACCACAAGTTATCTGCCAACCGGCTCAGGTACTCATCCCGATTACCGGCCACCAATCGCGGCGCCAAACGCTGCTGAAACGCCTCCCAGGTTGGCGTCGGCATCAAGTGGCCGTCCTGAAAACCCCCGTCAATCATCACCAGTTTGCTCACTCGGTCCGGGAAACGCATCGCCAGGTTGCTGGCGACGTGACCGCCCCACGAATGGCCCAGGACCGGGGCCCGTGGGATGCCCAGATGATCGAGCAGGCCGATGGCGTCTTCCGCCAGAGTTTGCCAGTCGTAGCCCGAAGGGGCTTGCGACGTCGCCCCGTGTCCCCGCTGGTCGGGAGCGACGATGCGGTAATCTCCGGCCAGATGGGGTGCTACGCGGCGATACCAGTGTCCCGAAGACGCCAGCCCGTGTAAAGCCAACATCGGCGCACCTCCACCGCCCCAGTCCAGATAGTGCATCGTCAGATCGCTGATCTCAACGGAGTGAGATACGGGGTCAGCGTCGATAGGCTTTGGGTTGGAATCCGGCATGACAATCGCTCTCTCTGCAAACTTTGCCGCGATTATACGCCGATGCAATCAAGTTGCGCCGGCTCTGCGAATGAGTATGGGCGGCAATATGCTAAAATCGGGCGACACGGTACAGCTGCGAGGCGAGGGAAGTTGCCATGACCGACCGTTACCACCTCGGCGACTATTCTCAATTGGTGTTCGACGCCGCCGGCCAATTGGACGCGGATAGCGTCCCGAAACGTCTCCACGCTCATGATTTCACGCTTTGGAACAATGACCCCACCGAGATCGCAGACCGTCTCGCTTGGGTGACGCTTCCCACCGACGTCTTGCCCCGGATCTCAGAGCTGCGCCGGTTTGCGGAATCGGTACGGTCGGCAGGTTATCAGAATATCGTCCTCCTAGGTATGGGCGGCAGTAGCCTCGGCCCGGAAGTAATCCGGCAGGTTCTCGAGCCTTCCTTGAATGGCACGGGCTTTCCACGAATGCTGACCTTGGACAGCACTGTTCCGGCATGGGTGGCATCTACCACGTCCGCCATCGACCCAGCCCGCACTCTGTTCATTTTGTCATCCAAATCGGGCACCACCACCGAACCCCTCGCTTTCTACGAGTACTTCCGGAAATTGGTGAACTCAACTCTGGGGGCTGAGGGCGCGGGTGATAATTTCGTGGCAGTAACTGATCCGGGCACTCCACTGGCGGAAATGGCGAGAACGGAACGATTCCGCCACGCGTTCATCAATGACCCCAATATCGGAGGTCGTTATTCGGTTCTTTCGTACTTTGGCCTGGCGCCCGCCGCGCTGGCCGGCGTTGATTTGGAGCGGCTGCTTGAGCCAGCCCTGCGGATGCAGCGGCGTTGCTTGCTCGCTAACTCGACGGCAGACAGCCCCGGAGCCTGGCTGGGAACGACAATCGGAACCCTGGCAAAGCAGGGCCGCGACAAGCTGACCTTAGTCGCGTCTGAGAAAATGGCGCCTTTCGGTCTGTGGGTCGAACAATTGCTGGCCGAAAGCACCGGCAAAAACGGGACGGGCGTGGTCCCGGTTGCCGGTGAACCATTGGACACGGCCGGAAACCAAGATTGCTATGGCGACGATCGTTTCTTCGTCCAACTCCGGTTGGCCACGGACGACAATGAGCACAGTGACGAAGCCATGTTACAACTCCGGGACAACGGTCATCCGGTTGCCGTTCTCGAATTGTCCGATCCCTATGATTTGACTGGCGAATTCTTCCGGTGGGAGTACGCTACCGCCATCGCCGGCCACCTCATGGGCATACAGCCCTTCGACCAGCCTGACGTGCAGGGGGCCAAGGACAGTACAGTCGCCGTGTTGGCTCGGTACCAGGAAGAGAACCGGCTCACGCGGCCCGGATTCGACGACCCAGTTCGCCTGCGCCGTCTGCTTGCGGAAAGTCGAAGCGGGGATTATTTGGCGATCATGTCCTATCTGCCAGCGTCCTCCGCTGTTGATGACGCGCTAAGGAATTTGCGCCGAAAGGTGATGCGCGAATATCGCATCGCTACCACTCACGGTTACGGCCCCAGGTTCCTCCATTCCACCGGACAGCTGCACAAGGGCGGCCCCGACACGGGCATTTTCCTGCAGCTCACCCAGTCCCACACTGAGGATATACCGATTCCCGGCTGGCCGTTCAGCTTTGGGGTCCTGGCCGACGCCCAAGCCCTTGGGGACCTGCAGGCTCTACAGAGCCTGGGACGCCGCACCGTTTCCATCAATGTCGGTGGCGACCCGGCCGGCGCAATATCCGAAATAACCGAAATACTCTGAAGCAGGAGATACGCCAGTGGAAATCGGCATGATAGGTTTGGGCCGCATGGGCGCCAATATGACGCAACGGCTGATTGCGGGTGGACACACTGTAGTCGCCTATGATCGGGATTCGGCGGCCGTCGCCGCCAGCGCTTCCGGGGGCGCCAAGGCTGCGGAGACCGTTGGCGACTTGGTGGCGAGGCTGTCGCCGCCTCGGGCAATGTGGGTGATGGTGCCGGCCGGGGCGGTCACCGACGCCGTGATTGACGAAGCAGCCGAGATTCTGGACCCCGGCGACGCCGTGATTGACGGCGGCAACGCCAACTACAAAGACACCATCCGCCGCGGAGAGAAGTTGTCCGGGCGCGGCATTCACCTGCTGGACGCCGGAACCAGTGGCGGCATCTGGGGTCTGACCGAAGGCTATTCCCTGATGGTGGGCGGTGACAAGGACACTTTCCGCAGGCTGGAACCAATCTTCCAGACGCTGGCACCTGGTCCGGACCGAGGTTATTCCCATGTCGGACCGGTTGGAGCCGGCCATTTCACCAAGATGGTACACAACGGCGTGGAGTACGCGTTAATGCAGGCCTACGCGGAAGGTTTTGAACTGATGCAGGCCAAACGGCATGAATTCGATCTGGACCTGCCGGCGATAGCGCGAACCTGGCAATATGGCAGCGTGGTCCGGTCCTGGCTGCTTGACCTGGCCGTTCGAGCGTTGGAGGAAGACCCGGGGCTGGAAAGCCTGGCGGCATACGTGGACGACTCCGGCGAAGGCCGGTGGACCGTCAACGAATCGGTGGAGTTGGCGGTGCCGACGCCGGCCATCACCGCCGCGCTTTACCAGCGCTTTCGCTCCAGGCAGGAAGAACCCTTCGGCTCACGCTTGCTGGCGGCTCTCCGCAACCAGTTTGGGGGACATGCCGTGCGACAGGTCGGGGAAGGGGACAGGGACGGATGATCACTCACGGAGCAACCGTCCTGCCGGACGGGACCGGCTCAGTCACCGCATTGGTGATAATGGGCGCCAGCGGCAACCTGACCCACACCAAGCTGGCTCCGGCTCTGTTCAGCCTGTATCGGAAAGGCAGGTTGCCGCGTCACGTCCATATCATTGGCGTGGCCCGCGACCAATGGTCCGACGCCGAATTCCGGCAACGGTTGCAGGCCGCCATTGGCGATGCCAACGCTGCGGAGTGGGACGATTTCGCCGCGTGTCTCAGCTACGTGCCAGCAGACGTTACCAGTGCCGACGCCCTGGGCGCCGTCAGCCGGCGAGTTGGCGAGTTGGCCGCCGACGATGACCGATTCAACTGCCTGTACTATCTAGCGTTGGCTCCGGGATTGTATGCGCCGGCGATCACGGCATTGGCGTCCGCCGGGATGGCCGATGAGAGTCCGGGGTGGCGGCGGATCGTAATCGAAAAACCGTTCGGTTCCGACCTGTTGACGGCCCAGCGTTTGAACCAGCACGTTCATAGCGTGTTCCGCGAGGAGCAGGTCTATCGCATTGACCACTATCTGGGCAAGGAGACCGTGCAGAACCTGCTGGTTTTCCGGTTCGCAAACTCCATATTCGAGCCAATCTGGAACCGAAACTACATTGACCAAGTGCAGATTACCGTCGCCGAGGACATCCTGGTAGGGGAACGGGGCGAATACTACGACCGGGCCGGGGTTCTAAAGGATATGTTTCAGAACCATCTGCTGCAATTGCTGGCGCTGATCACCATGGATCCTCCCTACGCCTTCCGGGCCGACGCTCTCAGGAACGAGAAAGTCAAAGCCCTCAGTGCGGTGCGCCGCCTCAATCTGCGAGACGTGCGCCACAATCTCATCATCGGTCAATACGACGGCTATCACTACGAACCTGGGGTATCCCCGGGCTCTCAAACGCCAACTTACGCGGCTTTGCGTCTTTTCGTGGACAACTGGCGCTGGCACGGGGTTCCCTTCTACCTGCGCTCCGGCAAGGGCCTGTCCCGCAAGACCACCGAGATGATCATCCAGTTCCGGTCGCCGCCGCACATGCTCTTTCCCGTGCCGGAAGGCGTCGATATACCCGGCAATACGCTGTCGATCTGCGTCCAGCCCAACGAGGGAATGCGGCTGGAATTCCAGTCCAAGGTGCCCGACGCCGAGCTGGAGATGAAGCCGGTTTCGCTGGAGTTCCACTACGACGAAGGATTCGCCGGCGTCGATCTGCCCGACGCCTACGAACATCTGCTGTTGGATGTTCTGGACGGCGACGCTTCTCTGTTCATCCGCAGCGATGAAATCGAGCTGGCCTGGAGCATCATCGACCCTATCGTCCACAGCCTGGACCTGCCCGGCGCGCCGGCTCCCTACCGCTACATACCGGGCATGGACGGCCCACCCAACGGCGAAGAGCTGCTGCTGGGCGATAATCGTCGCTGGCTTCCGGGTTGTGTAGAGGTTGGCTACGGTATCTAAAGGGCCACTTCAGTCGTCTGCTGTAATACCGTAGGGGCGAATGATTATTCGCCCCTACTTGGTTGGTTCCTGGATTCCGGCTCAAGGCCGGAATGACGGGAAGGGTTTTATTACCCGTTGGCAAAAATTTCATTGGCGATGTCCATCGCGCCCCTGGCGAAGGGGATACCGGCGTACAGGGTCATGTGACCGAACACCTCGATTACCTGGTCCCTGGTGAACCCGATATTCAGCGCGCCCCTGATGTGGCTCCGCAGTGGCCCCTCGCGTCCCAACGCGGCCAAACAGGTCATCGTGCAGAGGCATCGGCTGGGCAGGTCCAGACCCGGTCGGGTCCAGGTAGCACCCCAGTAGTACTCGCCGGTGATGCGGCCCAATTCCCTTTCGGCGTCGGTAGGGGGAGCCGGGCGCGCAGGCGATGCACCCATATAGTTACGCCGGTATTCGTCGCCTCGTTGGAACAGGCTGTCCGGATCCTCTTCGGTATTGTGGATGCGGGCCGGGGTGAAGTCGATGCCTCGTTCCTCGAACACCTGCTTGCACAGGGTGAGCGCCTGGATGCCGGCCGGCGCGCCGCCGTACCAAGTATCGTGGATTATCAGCTCGACGACCTGCTCCGGCGTCAAGCCCACGTTGAGCGCGTTGCTCAAATGGCGCTTCAACTGCACCTCTCGGTTCAGCACGATCAAGCAGGAGAGCGTGATCATTTCCCGCTGTACCGGCGTCAGGGCTTCTCGCCGCCAGATGGTGCCAAACAATCCCTCGCCGAGTATGCGTTCCAGGTCCGGCGCGATGTCCCACGCGCCGGGCGACGACCCGCCGGTGATTTGTCCGCCGCCGAACATTCGCCGAGTTTCCTGCCCGCGTTCATAACGTTCATCCAGTTCGCTCATGTCGAGCCTCCACTTCCGTGATGGCGGCAGTGTAAGACCGCCTGCCGGCTAAATCAACAAACCCCCGCTCCGACCGTCAACGTGCACCGCCAACTTGCCCACCCCGGCATCCGTCGCTATCATTGGCGCCATGATCGATCTACTCATCACCAACGGGCAGGTAATCGACGGCTCCGGCAGCCCCGGTTTCTACGCCGCCGTTGCCATATCCGGCGATACGCTCACGGTCTATCGCGGCGACGACGCAGAGCTACGTCAGAACGCGGCTCGCGTCATTGACGCCACGGGGCACGTTGTATGCCCCGGATTTATCGACCTGCATTCCCACGCCGGCCTCACCATCCTAGGCGAACCGCACCACGACCCCAAGGTGCGCCAGGGGGTGACCACCGAGTTGGTAGGCATCGATGGCATTTCCCACGCTCCATTCAAAACCCAGGAGGACCTGCACCGCTACATCTGGCTGGATGCCGGGTTGAACGGCTACCCGCCCATGCCGGCCGACTGGCTCACGGTGGCCGATCTGCTGGGCAAGTATCACGGCGCCGTAGCCATCAACGTCGCCTACATCCTGGGCAATTCTCCGGTACGCATCTGGAGCGTCGGCTGGGATCAGCGACCAGCCACGTCCGCCGAAATCGCCGATATGCAGTCCGTGGTGCGCGAGGCGATGGAAGAAGGCGCGTGGGGCCTATCCACCGGCTTGGACTACCCGCCCGGCGCCTATGCCGACACCGATGAACTGGTCGCTCTTTCCGAAACCGCCGCTTCGCTGGGCGGCATCTACCACACTCACACCCGCGCCAGTCTGCTGAGCCAGGGCTACCTGGCGCCGTGGCATGAGGCCGTGGAGATTGGCCGGCGCAGCGGCATTCCGGTCCACCTGACCCATTATCGCCAGTCAGTATCCGGTGTGGGCAGCCATTTGGGGCACCTGGGCCTGGTTGAGGACGCGCGCGCCGAGGGGATCGACTGCACCTTTGACTGCTACACCTATCCCTACTCGGGCACGACGCCCACTATCGGCCTGCCCCATTGGGCCAAGGACGGCGGCCCGGAGCGTCTCATCGCCGCTTTGCAAGACGCCGACGACCGGGCGCGGATGAAGCGCGAGATCACGCCCAGCCGGTTGGAAAACAACTGGCTGACGAACTTCACCAAACCCGAGAACCAAATCTACGACGGCCGATTGATTACCGACATCGCCGAAATGCGCGGCCAAGAGCCAGCCGATGCCCTGTTCGACCTGCTGCTATCCGAGAACCTGGGCATCAGCACCGTCGGATTGGGCACCAACGCTCAAACCCTTTACGCTTTCGTATCGCATCCATACGGCATGATCGCCTCCGACGCCATCCTATTTGGCGAGTATCCCAACCCCCGGACCTACGGTTGCTTCCCCATTGTGCTGGCCGAGTTCGTCCGGGCAGAGCAGCACTTGCGACTGCCCGAAGCCATCCGAAAGATGACCTCCTTCCCGGCGCAACGCCTGGGCATTCCCGACCGGGGCTTGCTCCGGGACGGTTTCAAAGCGGACATCGTCGTCTTCAACCCGGATACCGTAAAAGCTCTGGCGACCAAAGAAAACCCCAAGCAGTATCCAGTGGGCATCGAATACGTGATCGTCAACGGCCAGGTGGTGATACAGCAGGGCGAAAACACCGGCACTCTTCCGGGGCGGGCGGTGCGGCGCGGCCACTCGCGGACTTGACCACTGAAGCATGGTGGACTCCGTTTCCCCGGACTACAACTTTTGCCCGAGATGTGGCGACAAGCTCGCTACCGAAGTGAGGGGAGGGTTGCCGCGGCCAAGTTGCCCAGCCTGTCGGTTCGTTCACTTCCGCAATCCGGCGGTGGGAGTAGCGGTGGTAGCGCTTGACGACGCCGGCCGGATCCTGATGGGTCGTCGCTCCGCCGGCGGTAACGAGGGCGCTTGGTGCATCCCCTGCGGTTATGTTGAGTGGGGTGAGGACATACGGGATGCCGCCCGGCGCGAGTTTGCCGAGGAAACCGGACTGGACGTGCAAATTGGGCAAGTCTGCGCCGTACATTCCAACTTTCACAACCCCTCGGCTCTCACCGTGGGCGTCTGGTTCTACGGTGAAATCGTTGGTGGCGCGGCCCAAGCATCCGATGACCTTGACCGAATCGCCTGGTTTCCTCCGGACGCGCCGCCGGAACCGCTCGCCTTTCCCACCGACCGGATCGTGCTGGCCGATTTGGTGCGCGACGGCGCAAACAGCAAATGAGCAAGCAAGCTGTTGTCATACAGCACCACGCGGTGGAAACGCTGGGCGGTAACTTCACCGCGATCCTGCGTGATGCCGGTTTCGCCATGACCACGGTTCCGGTCTTCGCGGGTGCGCCGGATTTCGTGGAGTTCGATGCGCTTGACACCACCGAAACCGACCTTATCATCGCGCTGGGCGGCCCGATGTCGGCCAATGATAACTATCCGGCGCTGATCCAGGAGATGGCTTATCTGCGCGATGCCGCCACCGGAGGCGTGGGCAGCCGGCCCCCGACGCCGGTGGTTGGGATCTGCCTGGGGGCACAATTATTGTCTCGCGCCCTGGGCGGCGCGGTCGCGCCCACCGGCGGTTACCAGTTCGGATTGCGCAAAATCGACATTACTGCCGATGGCGCATCCGATCCGGTTTTCAGCGAAATCTTCATCCCGCTGGTCCCCACGCTACACGGCGAGCAGTTCACCATTCCTTCCGGCGCGAGTCTTCTGGCCGAAGGCACCATGCTGCGCCGTGATGGTGGTTACGTCCGCTTTCCCATGGCCTTCCGCTACGGCCCGTCTTATGGCTTCCAGTTTGAACCACAGCTGACTCTGGACGAACTTCGGATTTGGAACCGGGAACTGTCCGGCGATTACGCGCTGATGGGGGATCGCTTCGATCCAGGAGAGGAAGCAGGCCGTAACCTCCGTGAATTCACGGCATTCGGTCCGCATCACGAGGAGCAGATGGGACGGATGCTGCGTACCCTGCTGAGGCAAGCCGGTCTGTTTTAGTCTCAAGCGGTCGTTTGACACTCGGCAGGGCGGATAGTAACCTTCGCTCGTGTCCTGCCGGCAGTGTCTCGGCGGGCAAACCATCCGAACAAGAAATCTGTCCATTGGGAGGTATCACACAATGGCTTACCACGGAATGATTGCTGAAGAAGTGTGGGTTGAGGGACACAATGGCGACGCCATCAACGCTTACCTGGCGCGTCCCCTGGGCGCTGGCCCGTTCGGCGCCGTAATGCTGTTCCACCACATGCCCGGTTGGGACGACGCCACCAAGGAAATGGCCCGCAAGATCGCCCACAACGGCTACATCGCCATCTCCCCGAACCTGCACTACCGCGAGGGCAGCGACGACCCTTACGCCAACAGCGCCAGCATCCGCGACAAGGGCGGAATGCCCGATGCGCGCACGCTGGGAGATGCCGAGGGCGCGATTGGGTACCTGCGCCATCTGAGCACGTACAACGGCAAGGTCGGCATCATCGGGTTCTGCTCCGGCGGCCGCCAAGTTTTCCTGGCCGCTTGCAAACTCAAGGGCCTCAGCGCCGCCGTGGACTGTTGGGGCGGTGGAGTCACCCCGCGGGACTCTGAGCCTCCCACCGAGGCCATGCCCCACGCTCCCATCGAGTTCGTCAACGACCTGTCATGCCCGCTGCTGGGAATCTTCGGGGCGGATGACGCCCGTCCCACCGTGGACGAGGTGAAGGCCACCGACACCGCCATCAAGGCCGCCGGCAAGTCATGGGACTACGAAATTTATCCCAACGCCGGCCACGGGTTCGTCGCGGTTGACCGGCCCAGCTACGCGGTGGAAGCGGCCAACCAGGCTTGGGTACGCATCTTCGAGTTCTACGGTCAGCACCTGTCGTAACCGAAAAATCGCGTGACCGGGTGAGTGTTAGGGGCGGGTTTGGAACCCGCCCCTACATTTATTCAGTTTCACCGGATGCTAATTATCCGTCGCCTCAAAGGCCAACGTTGCGAACCGCATGAAGATACCCCCGCGGGGCGCGGCCAGCGGGCCATTGAGGCAAAGGCAGGCGATGACGTACCGCGTTCCCGGATCTCCAACCTCAGCAATTTCAACCCGGTGCGGCGTGTTGAGGCCGACGATGCTGCCATAGGCACGGTCAATCTCGCCGTTGACCCAAACCTCGCCGTAGTTATCGAAATTGGTTTCGAACCAAACGCGGTAGCCGGCCACGTTCACACCGTCGATGGTCTCGGGAAGCGTTACGGCGATACGATACCATGCGAATGTAAAGCCTACGGACAGGCTCTGGCGCACGTTGTCGCACACTTCCCAGGCGGAATCGTCATAGTCGGCCAGCCGGGCCGGCGTGTCGAGAAGCCGGGCGGTCAACCCCTCGTTGGGCTCGCCGGGCACCAGTCCGGGAGCAACGCGCCACGGTTGTCCGCCAACGTTGGCGCGGCCTTCGGCTGTGTTCAAATCAACTGCAAATCTTGGCATCGTAACGCCTCCTCATTTCTGGTTTTGGTGGGTATAAACCGAAGCCAAAGTGAAATCTACATTTGCTGGGCCGGAACCATTGGCGCGGGTGTTGGCGTTCAGTTGTGCGGCGCGAGCCTGAAGGACGGTGCGACAACGGCGGCTGACTTCTTCCCGACGGTGGGCCAGACCGGCGAAGAAGCCGCCCACTGTCTCCCGCACCGCAGCCCTGGTGCCCAGGCACAGATTAGCGGTTGCCTCTTGGCGCGCCCAGCCCCAGATGGCCTCGTCAGCATTGAAATCCGGACTGTAGCTGGGCAGGTTCACCAGGCGCAAGTTCAAGCCGGGCGTGGTCAGATAAGCCCTGATCGCATCGCCGCGATGGGCTGGGGAGTTGTCCCATATCACCGTCAGCGGTTCGGGGTGTCGCGCCCGAAGCTGCCGCAGGAAGGTGGCTGACGTCTCGGAGTTGCTGTTGCCCTCCAGTTCCATCACTGCCACCTCTCCGGTTTCCAAGCACACCGCCGAGTAGTAGCTGACCTTCTCGCCACGGCGCGGGCTGGTGGAGCCCACCAGGGCCGGTTCGCCCTTCAGCACCCACTTGCCCCGCAGGTCAGCATCCGCCTGAAAGTGCGCCTCGTCAGCGAAGAATATCTTGCCGCCAGTCCGTCGGGTTGCCGCCGTCAAAGCAACATACTCCGCCACAAAGGCTTCCCGCCGCACCGGGTCCGCCTTGAGCAACCGCTTCTTGGGTCGTTTCAGCACAAACCCCAGCCGATGCAAGTAGTTCAGATCCGCCTATGGCGGACCCCGGCCCAGCGCCAACCCGAACCGTTCCTCCACAAACCGGCGTACCGCCCTCCAATTCCAGTTGGATAGCTCGATGCCCGCCTGGCTGGGCGCTTCCTGCACCGCCGCCTTCAACTCGGCCTGCTGCTCCCCCAGTCAGCGCGGGGGGAACCTTGTATCTTGGTTTTGGAGTGTAAGAATCACTTCGGCAATCGGACCGGGGCGCGGTAGACCGATGGGAACCAGGTCATAGCAGACCGATCGGGAGCAAGGGTCGCCGCACCCCACACGAGATGAGAGCCCGAACAGTTGCCTGGGCCAATCGAGCCCGCATCGTGCAAGGACGGGCCAACGCTCACACCGGAGGCACAGATGGAACAAGAACTGAAATTCGTAGGCATCGATGTCTCTAAGGCTCAGGTGGACGTCGCCGTCCGGCCTACGGGACAGAGATGGGTCGTGTCCTACGACGATAGCGGCGTCCAAGAATTGGTCTCCCAGATGGTGGACCTGGGTCCCGCCCTGGTGCTGATGGAGAGCACGGGCGGGCTGGAACTGTCCTTGGTGGCCGCCTTGGCCGCTGCGGCGCTGCCGGTGGTGGTGGTCAACCCTCGCCAGGTGCGAGATTTCGGCAGGGCCACGGGCGTGCTGGCCAAGACCGACGCCCTGGACGCGGCGGTCCTGGCGCACTTTGCCGACGCCGTCCGTCCCTCCGTACGACCTCTCAAAGACGCTGAAACCCAGGTCCTCAACTCCCTGGCGGCCCGTCGGCAACAGGTCATGACTATACTGGTCTCGGAGAAGAACCGGTTAGGTACCGCCATCAGTGCGGTCCGTCCCCGTATCGAGGCCCACATCGCATGGCTGGAACAGGAGTTGGCAGACTTGGACGCAGGGCTGAGGCAGACCCTCCGCCGAAGTCCCGTGTGGCGGGAGAAGGATGATCTCCTGCGCACCGTCCCCGGTGTGGGGGACCAGCTCTCCCTAACCCTGCTGGCTTACCTGCCGGAGTTGGGAACGCTGGACCGCCGGCAGATCGCCGCCCTTGTGGGCGTGGCTCCCTTCAACCGGGACAGTGGCACCCTGCGGGGCAAACGCACCGTCTGGGGCGGGCGCTCCCGGGTACGGGCCGTCCTTTACATGGCAGCGTTGGTGGGTAGCCGCCACAACCCCGTCATCCGCGGTTTCTACCAGAAGCTGCTGGCGGCCGGTAAACCGAAAAAGGTGGCATTGGTCGCTTGCATGCGCAAACTGCTCGTCATTCTCAACGCCATCCTCAAGCATCGCTCACCCTGGGACGACATGAGCTCGACATTCCCGGCCCTGTCCTCTTGACAGCAGGGACAGTTGCTCCCGACTGCTCAAATGACAGCGCCTTGGGACCGCCCTCTGCAAACATCGTGACCCATTGGCCTATGGTGTGGGCATCCCGATCCAACGCCCGACCTACCGCCGCCGCTGTCCATCCCTGGCCCAGCAGCCATCCGCCACAGGCGGACGTGCCACCTTTCCCGCTCTCGTGGCGTCGGCGACCGGTACATCCGTCGTCGTACCTCAGCCTCATCCATTTGCCACCGCTCCAGCAGTGGCCTCATCCCCGCCGTACCCAACTGCAACCCCCACTCCGATTTCGCTCACCGTACAACTCATCCACCGCCAATTCTACCGAACGCCAATGCGGGTTTCACCCTGGCTTCGGTTTAGGTCATCAAAGACTCCATCCGGCAGTTCCGCCAGGTCGTTGCCTTGCAGGTCCAGCCAGCGGAGGGCGTCCAAGCCGTCGAACAGGTCCGCCGGCAGCGCCGTCAGATCGTTGTCGCTCAGGTACAAATATTTGAGCCGGTCCTGGCCGTCGAAGAGGTCGGCCGGCAGCGCCGTCAGTTTGTTGTCGTTCAGGTACAACGTTTTGAGGCCGCCGGGGGTGTCGAAGAGGTCCGCGGGCAATTCCGTGAATTCGTTGTCCCCCAGGTCCAGGTAATCAAGGTTTGGCGAGCCGTCAAAGGTATCCGCCGGCAGCGCTGTCAGGTTGTTGTGCGACAGGATCAGCTCTTCGAGCCGGTTCATGCGGTCGAACAGATCCGCCGGCAGTTCCGTCAGGCCGTTGCCGGATATTGACAAGCCGCGAAGATTGGGCGAGTTGTCAAAGGCGCCGTCCGGCACCTGGGCCAGGCTGTTGCCGGAGAGTCCTACATTCTTAAGCCGGCCCAGGCGGTCGAACAGGCCATCCGGCAGCGCCGCCAACTGGTTGTCCTCCAGGCTCAATCTGGTCAGATTGGGCATACCGTCAAACACATCCGCGGGCAATTGGCTCAGCTTGTTCCGGTGCAGGTACAAACTATCCAAACCGGACAGGCCCTGGAAGTCGCCCACCTGCAAGGATGTGATGCCCTTCATTTCCAGTTCCAGGTTGACCACCTGGGCCAAGTCCGAGGCGGTGATCGAACCGCACGCTTTTTCGATGATGCTGACCAGCTTGTCCCGCACCTGGGCAGTGCGGTCGCAAACGGACCGCGCCACGACCACCGGGGCGGTTGCCGCCGGCCCGCAGCCGGCCGCGTTGCACCCGGCCACCCGCACGGTCCAGTCGCCAGGGCCGGACACGGTGAAAGCGCCGGCGCCGGCGGCCGTAACCTGATCATCGGCGGAGAAACTCCGGTAGGGGCGACGCCACTGCAACCGGTGCGAGGTCGCACCGGGAGCGGCGTCCCAGGTCGCAGTCAGGTCCAAACTGCCCGGCTCATGACTGACCGACAGGTTCGTCGGCGGGCCGGGCCTGGTGGTAACAACTCGGGCGATCCCGCGGCCGCAGCCGCCTTCGTTGCACCCTTCCAGTCGCACCAACCAAGCGCCGTACCCGGACACGGTGAAGGTGGCGGTTGCGCCGGTGGCCGTGGCCTTTTGATTCGCAGAGAAACTCCCGTCGGGTCGCCGCCACTTCAGCAGGTACGAGGTCGCGCCCGCAGCGGCGTCCCACGTGGCCGTCAGTTCCAGCGTTTGCTCCGGCGAGGAACTCACCGACAGGTTCGAAGGCCGGGCGGGCCTGGTGGTAACCACCTGGCGGGCGCCGAGGCCGCATCCGGCCTCGTTGCATCCTTCCACCCGGACCACCCAGTCGCCATGGGCGGGCAGGGTCAAGCCGGCGGCGGTGCGAGCGGTAGTGAGGCCATCAGCCGGCAGGAAATTCCGTTTGACGCGACGCCATCGCACCTGGTAGGAGGTCGCGCCTTCAGCGTCGTTCCACGCTGCCACTACGCGCCGTGAGGCCGGATCGACGGCTACCCGCAAGCCGGTGGGCCGGAGCGGAAGGTCGTCGGACGGTTCCGGCGTGGGTTCCGGCGTCGGCTCCGGAGTTGGTTCGGGTGTAGGTTCCGGCGTCGGCTCCGGCGTGGGTTCCGGTGTCGGAGTTGGTTCGGGAGCGGGTTCCACCTTGAAACGCTGGGCCAGGTGTCGCCCGCAGCCGGCGTCGTTGCAGGCTTCTATCCGCACCACCCAATCGCCGTAGTCGGCCACGGTGATGGTGGTCCCGGAGGACCGGGGCCTGACGCCATCGGTGAGCTTGTTGCCGGGGCCGAGCAGTCGCCAGCGGACCAGGTACTCGGTGGCTCTGTCCACGTCGTCCCAATCCACGCCCACGTCCAGCGAGCCCGGCGCGGTGGAGAACTGCAAGCCCGTGGGCTTGCCTGGAACCTTGGTCTCTTCCTGGGCGCCGGCCGGCGCCGCGGCGAACGCTGCCGCCAGCAGGAAGGCCGAGGCCAATTTGTGCTTGCCTAGTTTCCGATGGGCCGCAGAAATTGTCATGATGCACCTCGATGAACGCCGGCTATGTTGTTCCCGGTCCGGTCAGACAGGATAAACCGACAATGATATGATTATCGTATTATTTATCGTCAATTATATGTGAATATTAATATGATTTAGTTAAAACCAGGATGACCGCTCCCGTGCGGGCCGGAGCCGCCGCAACATCGGGCATCCCAGCGACGCACGGAACGCGACGAGCGCCTGCGACTCTGCGCAGGCGCTCGCCAAACCGGACGGGCGCGGCTGAGGACCGCAGCACCGCTCGGTCCCAGCCGCTATGATGTTGTTCAGGGCGCGGCCGTTTTTTCTATCGGCAATCGGCGTGGGTCGTCGCGCGTTTGACGATGTCGACGTTAGTGCCGTTGGTGCGGCCCGTCAGCGTGATGGTCCCCTGCTGAGTGCCCCCCAGGCTGACGGTGACAACCCAATTGCCCCCGGAGGCAGCGCCGGTGTCCGTGGCATCAGTGCCCATGCAGAGGATGAGGTCTTCATTATCCGCATAGTCGCTGATGGTGTCGGCGCCGAAGCTGGCAAAGAAGCGGAACTTGTCGGCGCCGCCGCCGCCGTGGAGCTTGTCGTTGCCGGCGCCGCCGCTAAGGGTATCGGTGCCGGAGTGGCCCCACATCTCGTCGTCGCCGGCGCCGCCCAGGATGCACACAGCATCGGGTGTTGCCTGCACGTCGCCGATGCGGTCGTTAAAACGCGTACCCTCGTAGCACTCAATGTTGGCGAAGGTGTCGCCCGCGGCGTCGCCTGTTTTATTACCGGTGGTACGGAGATCAAGGACGATAGCCGCGGATGCGGTGCGGTAGGACACCAGGTCATAGCCGGCGCCGCCGTCCATGGAGTCTCCGCCGGCGCCGCCGATGATGATGTCATCACCGGCGCCGCCAGTGATGGTGTCGTTGCCGCCCAGCGCGGTGATGTAGTCAACGAATGTTGTGCCGCTGATCGTGTCGTTGCCGGAAGTCCCATACACCCCCGTCCGTGATGCGGGGCTCGCGCTCAGCCTGCTGCCCCGTTCCGCCCGCAGTTCGAAATTGTAGTTGGTATTGGCATTCAACCCACTGCTGATGGTGTGAGGGGTGGACGAGATGGCGATCCAGTCCCCCCAGGCGCCTTCGGTCCCGGATGACGATATGGTTCGCTGCCGGTAACTGTGGGTGAGGCTGCCGTCGCCGGTGTCGGTCCAACTCAACGTTATCGAGCCGTCGGCGGCGGTAAGCGAGAAGCCGTCCGGCGTGGCCGGTGGTGGAGGGGTGGCGGTGGGATCGGCGGGTGGGGCGCAAGTGCCGGCGACCGGGTCGGTGAAGGGCACCCGATGGATGATCCGGTTGTCCCAGTTGGCCGACCTGGTGGTTCGGCTCCGCAACGTGATGGTGCCCGCTTCCTCCCAGGGATCCGATGTCGAGCCTCGAACCCAAACCGTGATGATAGAGTTGGAACCGCTGTCAGCGACCTCATATTTCACGCGGTTTCTCACCGCGATAGGGTCAGTGAGGGCCAACGGGCACAGGTAGATCTGGTCACTGGACGATTTCTGAGCGCCCAGTTGGTAGTCGGTGATGACGTCGGATCCGAAGTTGCTTTCGTCGAAGAAGAACCGGTCAACGCCGGCGCCGCCGGTGAGGGTGTCGTTGCCGTCGCCCCCGGCCAGGGTGTCGTCGCCGCCTTGTCCGCGCAGGGTGTCGTTGCCGTCATCGCCGCGGAGGAGGTTCGCCGCGTTGTTCCCGGTGATGTTGTCGGCATGACGCGAACCCTTCACGTTTTCGAAGTTGGTCAGGGCATCGCCCTGGGCGTCTCCACCGCGCTGGTTCCTGGTGGCCAGGTTGATCGTCACCGCGGCGGCCGACTGGCGGTACATCACCACGTCGATGCCATCGCCCCCATCCAGGGTGTCGCGGCCGGGGCCGCCGTCGATGGTGTCGTTGCCCGGGCCGCCGTCGATGGTGTCGCGGCCCTCGTCGCCGGCGATGATGTCGTTGCCGGGTCCACCGGAGATCTGGTCGTCGCCATCAATACCGCCGAGCAGGTCGTTGCCGCCGCCGCCCTCAATCACGTCGTCCTCGTCGGAACCAAACAGTGAGTCGCGGAAGGGCGAGCCGATCACTTTTTCAATCTTCACCAGCGCGTCGCCGGTCGTCCGGCTGGTGCTACGGAGGAGCGCTTCTACTCCTTGGCCCATGAAAGCGTAGCTCACGGTGTCGAAACCGTCGCCGCCGTCCAGCCAATCAAAGCCGCCGCTGCCGTACAGGGTGTTGTCCCCGTCGTCTCCGGTGAGATTATCAACATGGGCTGATCCCCGCAGGCTTTCGATATTCTTCAGGGTGTCGCCGGCGGCGTGTCCGCCGCTGTTGGTGTTGGTGGCCAGGTTGACGACTACGCCCGCGTTCGAGCCGGAGTAGTCGGCCCCGTCGTTGCCGTCGCCGCCGTCCAGGGTGTCGGCGCCGGCGCCGCCCTCCAGGAGATTGTCATACCAATTGCCGGTGAGCGTGTCGGCATGGGCCGAGCCAACGAGTCGGTTGATATAGGCCAGGCTGTCGCCTTCGGCGTCGCCGCCGGCGCCGGTGCCCTTGCGCAGGTTGACGTTTATACCCGCCGGCGAGGCGGAGTAGTCGGCCGTGTCGTAGCTGTCGATGGGGCGGGCGGCGATGCCGCCGCTGAGATGGTCCGCGCCGGGGCCGCCGATCAGGATGTCCCGGCCATTGCCAGCCAAGAGACGATCATCTCCGGCGCCGCCTTCCAGCCGGTCGTCGAAGCCGCTCCCATACAGCTCGTCGTCGCCGGCGCCGCCGTCGAGCGTTCCCCGGCCCGTGAGAACGTCGTCTCCGGCGTCGCCGTTCAGCGTGTTGACGCCCAACAGGTCCTCGATGGTGTCGTTGCCGGGGCCGCCGTTGATGGTGTCGTTGCCCTCTTCGCCGTAGAGTTCGTCATCGCCGCCGGCGCCGCTGATCACGTCATTGCCAGCCCGGCCCAGGTAACAGTCAGCGTTGGCGGTGCCGGTGAAGGTGTCGTTGCCCGGCGTGCCATATACATTGGGTGAAACAGGCCCCAGCTCGGGCGAGTAGGGACCGAACTGGCCGCCGACGGCGCTTTTCCGCAGACGGAAAACGTACCAGTGATTGATTCCGCAATCCACTGTGACGGTCGCAGTATGTTGGTCAGGCGCGGTGAAAGAATCTGTATCGGCCCGGGTCGGCGTCCAGCCACTCGGACTGGGCCTACCGCGACGTTGAATCTCATGAGTATAGCCATGAACGTCCGTGTCGTTCCAGGTTAAACCAAAGCCACGGTGAAACCCGCATTGGCGTGGGTAGAATTGGCGAGAATTGAGGTAGTCGGCAGGGAAATTTGGGGGAGGTTGTTTGTGGGCAGGCAGGAGATGGGTACGCTGCTGGATCGGTGGCGTATGGACGAGGCTGAGGTGCGGCGACGGATGTATCGGGCGCCGACGCCACGAGAGAGGGAGAGGTGGCACGTCCGCCTGTGGCGGATGGCTGCTGGGCCAGGGATGGACGGCGCGGCGGTAGGCCGGGCGTTGGATCGGGATGCCCACACCATCGGCCAATGGGTCACGATGTTTGCGGAGGGTGGTCCCAAGGCGCTGTCATTTGAGCAGTCGGGAGCAACTGTCCCTGCTGTCAAGAGGACAGGGCCGGGAATGTCGAGCTCATGTCGTCCCAGGGTGAGCGATGCTTGAGGATGGCGTTGAGAATGACGAGCAGTTTGCGCATGCAAGCGACCAATGCCACCTTTTTCGGTTTACCGGCCGCCAGCAGCTTCTGGTAGAAACCGCGGATGACGGGGTTGTGGCGGCTACCCACCAACGCTGCCATGTAAAGGACGGCCCGTACCCGGGAGCGCCCGCCCCAGACGGTGCGTTTGCCCCGCAGGGTGCCACTGTCCCGGTTGAAGGGAGCCACGCCCACAAGGGCGGCGATCTGCCGGCGGTCCAGCGTTCCCAACTCCGGCAGGTAAGCCAGCAGGGTTAGGGAGAGCTGGTCCCCCACACCGGGGACGGTGCGCAGGAGATCATCCTTCTCCCGCCACACGGGACTTCGGCGGAGGGTCTGCCTCAGCCCTGCGTCCAAGTCTGCCAACTCCTGTTCCAGCCATGCGATGTGGGCCTCGATACGGGGACGGACCGCACTGATGGCGGTACCTAACCGGTTCTTCTCCGAGACCAGTATAGTCATGACCTGTTGCCGACGGGCCGCCAGGGAGTTGAGGACCTGGGTTTCAGCGTCTTTGAGAGGTCGTACGGAGGGACGGACGGCGTCGGCAAAGTGCGCCAGGACCGCCGCGTCCAGGGCGTCGGTCTTGGCCAGCACGCCCGTGGCCCTGCCGAAATCTCGCACCTGGCGAGGGTTGACCACCACCACCGGCAGCGCCGCAGCGGCCAAGGCGGCCACCAAGGACAGTTCCAGCCCGCCCGTGCTCTCCATCAGCACCAGGGCGGGACCCAGGTCCACCATCTGGGAGACCAATTCTTGGACGCCGCTATCGTCGTAGGACACGACCCATCTCTGTCCCGTAGGCCGGACGGCGACGTCCACCTGAGCCTTAGAGACATCGATGCCTACGAATTTCAGTTCTTGTTCCATCTGTGCCTCCGGTGTGAGCGTTGGCCCGTCCTTGCACGATGCGGGCTCGATTGGCCCAGGCAACTGTTCGGGCTCTCATCTCGTGTGGGGTGCGGCGACCCTTGCTCCCGATCGGTCTGCTATGACCTGGTTCCCATCGGTCTACCGCGCCCCGGTCCGATTGCCGAAGTGATTCTTACACTCCAAAACCAAGATACAAGGTTCCCCCCGCGCTGACTGGGGGAGCAGCAGGCCGAGTTGAAGGCGGCGGTGCAGGAAGCGCCCAGCCAGGCGGGCATCGAGCTATCCAACTGGAACTGGAGGGCGGTACGCCGGTTTGTGGAGGACCGCTTCGGTCCCGCGCTGAGCCGGAGCAGTTGCCTGAACTATCTGCACCGATTGGGGTTTGTGCTGAAGCGCCCGAAGAAGCGGTTGCTCAAGGCGGACCCGGTGCGGCGGGAAGCCTTTGTGTCGGAGTATGTTGCTTTGACGGCGGCAACCCGACGGACTGGCGGCAAGATATTCTTCGCTGACGAGGCGCACTTTCAGGCGGATGCTGACCTGCGGGGCAAGTGGGTGCTGAAGGGCGAACCGGCCCTGGTGGGCTCCACCAGCCCGCGCCGTGGCGAGAAGGTCAGCTACTACTCGGCGGTGTGCTTGGAAACCGGAGAGGTGGCAGTGATGGAACTGGAGGGCAACAGCAACTCCGAGACGTCAGCCACCTTCCTGCGGCAGCTTCGGGCGCGACACCCCGAACCGCTGACGGTGATATGGGACAACTCCCCAGCCCATCGCGGCGATGCGATCAGGGCTTATCTGACCACGCCCGGCTTGAACTTGCGCCTGGTGAACCTGCCCAGCTACAGTCCGGATTTCAATGCTGACGAGGCCATCTGGGGCTGGGCGCGCCAAGAGGCAACCGCTAATCTGTGCCTGGGCACCAGGGCTGCGGTGCGGGAGACAGTGGGCGGCTTCTTCGCCGGTCTGGCCCACCGTCGGGAAGAAGTCAGCCGCCGTTGTCGCACCGTCCTTCAGGCTCGCGCCGCACAACTGAACGCCAACACCCGCGCCAATGGTTCCGGCCCAGCAAATGTAGATTTCACTTTGGCTTCGGTTTAGACAACCTCCGCGTGTTGTACCTGCGCAAAAATCCCGGAGCGCCTTTCACCCTGAACCTCTCTGGGGTGCAAATCCACCAGTAAATCGGATCCTCTCCGCAGACACGCGCTGACGACGCTGTTTAGCGGCGCATCCCGCTACACTAATCGAGGTACATCGTGGTGTTTTCTGCGGCGCACCGGAAACTCGGAAAGCACGGATTGGCCGCGGCCTTCGTGCTGGTTGCAACCCTCGCCGCCGCTCTGGCCGTAGTCTGGGCCACGGCCACGACGGCCGGGGCCCAGGAGGAGGCGACGGTTCCAGCCAAACCCACGGGGTTGCAGTTCTCCACCGAGCCGGGTTCTCTGGACGTGGGCGTGAGCTGGGACGACGTGGACGGAGCCACCGAGTACCTGGTCCGCTGGCGGGAGGCCGGTCCGGGCCACAAGCTGACCGATGGCGTCAGGCCCCAGTCCTCCGCAACGACCATCACCGTGGCGGATTACGGTGAGTGGGTGGTGCGGGTGGAAGCCTGCAACAACGCTGGCTGCGGGCGACACCTGGCCCGGCGTTTCAAGGTGGAACCCGCCCCCGAGCCGACTCCTACACCTACTCCCGAACCCACGCCCGAACCAACCCCTGCACCCACACCCGAACCGACGCCGGAAATCCCGGCCAAGCCGACGGGTCTGCGCATCGCCACACAGCAGGGTTCCCTGGACGTAGGGTTGGATTGGACCCACGTTGAAGACGCCGCCTCCTACCGGGTGCGCTGGCGACCGCTCGGTCCCGGCCGCCAGCTTAACGAAGGCGTCTCGGTGGCAGCCTCCGGCGCCAGCATCACCGTGGCCGACTACGGCGATTGGGTGGTGCGTTTGCAGGGGTGCAACGAGGCCGGCTGTGGGCCGGGCGCGACGCTGAGATTTACGGTGGAACCGCTCCCGGAGACCGTCGCCTTCGTTTCCGTCTGCGACCGCACGCCCCAGGTGCGGGACGCTCTGGCAGCGGCGCTCGGCAAGGATTGCAGCGAGATTGCCCGGGCGGACTTGGGCCAGGTAGCGGAACTGGACGTTTCGGAAACGGGCGTAACGACTTTGCGGCCCGGAGACTTTGACGGCTTGACCAGCATGAAGCAGGTGAACCTGAGGGACAACCAGGGTCTGACCGCGCTGCCCGCAACGGTGTTTGCCGACGCCAGCGGCGTTAAAGATATCGACTTGCATGGCGCCGGCCTGACCGCGCTGTCGGATCGACAGTTTGCCGATATGCCCAATCTTAGGCTTTTGGACCTGAGCAACAACAGCCTGACCACGCTGCCGGTTGACGTGTTCGACGGGTCAACCAACATCAGGTACATCGGCCTGGACGAAAACAGCCTGACCACCCTTCCGGAGGATGTGTTCGACGGCCTGTCCAATCTGCAATGGTTGGACGTGAACGGCAACAACATCACCGCGCTGCCCTCCGACGTGTTTGACGGCTTGACCCGCCTGGAAGAGCTGACCCTGGGGGGCAATCAACTGACCTCGACGGGGCTACCGGCCGACGTGTTTGCCGGTCTGACCGGCCTGAAGTGGATTTCGCTGGCCAACAACACAACCTTGACCGGCCTGAACGTTAATCTGTTCAGCGGCCTGTCCACCCTGGAACGTCTGAACCTGCACAGCAGCGGCCTCACCGCCAGCGGACTGCCGGCCAACGTATTTCAACCCCTGTCGGGCCTGCAAGAACTGTGGCTGATTGGCAATCCCGGAGCGCCTTTTACCCTCACCGGTCTGGGCATCGCCGCCGGCGCAACGGCGACCCAGCGGTCCGCGCCGGCCAATTTAGCGGTCGAACCGGGCGACGGGCAGGTTACGTTGGTCTGGGACGACCCCGGCAACTCCGCAATCAGCCATCAATACGGGCACATCGGCAGGTGGGGAGACTGGAGCGATTGGACCGCCGCCAGTCCCACCGCGTCGGGCGGCAAGTTGCGACATACCGTCACCGGGCTGGCCAGCGGAACCTACCATGTTTTCCGGCTCCGGTCGGAGCAGGGCGGCTCCGCCAGCCCTCCCCTTTACTCCGATGCTGTCATCTTAGGCACCGCGGGCGACGACACGCTGACCGGCACCCTGGATGCCGACCACATCGCCGGCCTGGGCGGCAACGACACCCTGAGCGGCGACAACGGCGACGACACCCTGAGCGGCGATAGCGGCGACGACACCCTGGATGGCGGCGCCGGCAACGACACCGCGTCCTACGCCAATGCGCCTTTCTCGGTAAGGGTTAACCTCAACCTCACCGGCGCGCAGAACACCGGTCAGGGCAACGACACCCTCGTCAGCATCGAGAACGTCATCGGGTCAAGCAGCGGCGACAACCTCACCGGTCTGGCCGCCTCGGCCAGCGTCCTCAACGGCGGCGACGGCGGCGACCTGCTGACCGGCGGCGCCGGCGACGACACTTTCCTGGGCGGCCCCGGGAGCGACCGGGTGAACTACTCCGGCGCCAGCTCCGGGGTTACCGTTGACCTCAGCCTCGCCACCGCGCAGAACACCGGTCAGGGCAACGACACCTTCGTTAGCATTGAGAACCTCACCGGCTCGGCCCACGACGACACCCTCACCGGCAACAACGCGGCCAACGACATCAGCGGCGGCGCCGGCGACGACACCGTTTCCTACGCCTCCGCGGCGGCCGGCGTAACCGTCAACCTGGCCACCCCGGCCAGCAACGCCGGCGACGCCCGAGGCGACACCTTGTTGAGTATCAAGTGCATTGCCGGCTCATCCCATAACGATACGCTCACCGGCGACGAGAACGACAACTGCTTCGACGGCGGCGCCGGCGTCGATACTCTGAACGGCGGCGCCGGCGTCGATACCCTGAGCGGCGGCGACGGCAACGATACCCTGAACGGCGGCGACGGCGTCGATGACCTGAGCGGCGGCGACGGCAACGATACTCTGAACGGCGGCGGCGCCAGCGACACCCTGAGCGGCGGCGCCGGCAACGACCTCCTGTCCGGCGGCAACGGCCACGACGTCATAAGCGGCGGCGCCGGCAACGACAACCTGAGCGGCAACGCCGGCAACGACAACCTGAGCGGCGGCGCTGGCACGGACCTCCTCAGCGGCGGAGGCGGCAGCGACATCCTGGAGGGTGGACCCGGCGGCGACACCCTGAACGGCGGCGGCGGCGGCGGCCGCGACATCGCTTCCTACGCCTCCGCATCGGCCGGCGTAACCGTCAACCTGGCTACCCCGGCCAGCAACACCGGCGACGCCCAGGGCGACAACTTCACCCACATCCATGACCTCCTCGGCTCAGCCCACAACGACACCCTCACCGGCGACAACCTGGCCAACATCATTGAGGGCGGGGCCGGCCGCGACGCCCTGGACGGCGGCGGCGGCAACGACACCGCTTCCTACTCCACCGCATCGGCCGGCGTTACCGTCAACCTGGCTACCCCGGCCGACAACACCGGCGACGCCCAGGGCGACACCTTCACCAACATTGAGACTATCCTCGGCTCACCCCACGACGACACCCTCACCGGCGACGGCTCCGCCAACATACTCGCCGGCACCGCCGGCGACGACACCCTGAGCGGCGGGGCCGGCGACGACCGGCTGAACGGCGCCACCGGTGACGACACGCTGAACGGCGACGCTGGCGACGACACGCTTATCGGCGGCGACGACGACGACACGCTGAACGGCGGGGCCGGCGACGACGCGCTTATCGGGGGCGACGACGACACGCTGAACGGCGGGGCCGGCGACGACGAGTTCTTCTTCTGGGCAAGTTTTGGGGCCGATTCCATTTCCGACTACACCCTGGGCGCCTCGACCGCGGCCAGCGAAAAGATCCACCTGTGCATGGGGACCGCGTCGAATAAACCCACCTACTCGGGGAGCGCCAACGGCAGCGACCACGTCATTACCGTCACCTTCAACAGCGTCGCCACGGGCGCCATCACGCTGACCGGGCAGGCCAACGACGCCAACATCGGCAACGTGAACATCGTGAACCATGCCGCCGACGGCACCACGTGCGCGCCCTGACCGCGCCGGGCGCGGGCGGGGTGACGTCTTCTTTGCTGACCGGTTCCGGTTACACCGCCTCCGGGGACTTTACTCCGGTCTGGCCATCATGAAACCGACCAGCAGGCCCGCCAGCAACATCCCCATATGGAGGACATCCCGATAAAAGCTGAGGCATTTAGGGCCTGTTGACAAACTTCGTCATTCCGGCTTTCGCCGGAATCCAGTGAGTGCAAAATAAGGCCAACTTTCTGCTGGTAGTGATTTCCTGGGTTCCTGCTTTCGCAGGAACGACGGTGTGGTTTACAGTCGGCAGATCCGGCCCGTATGGACGCAATGGTCTTTTTTCCTACGACATTATCCTGAAATTCACATATAATGCGTGGTAAATAATATTCTAACCATACGTTTGATGGTCTATTATGTTCACCAGGATAAGGAACAACATCGCCGGCATCACGGCAACCACGGATTGGGAGCGTCCGCGGTTGCAGCCAGCCCCGGAGATACCAAATGAACGCCGAAGTCGAACAAGTGGAGTACGCGATCCAGGACGTGGCCCGAGCCGCCCGCGGGTTCGGCGGCCTGCTGAGTCAGCGCCAGGCCGCCACCCGTTACGCCTTAGTGGACCCGATACTGTGGTCCCTGGGCTGGAGCACCTGGCTGCCCTGGGAATGCCAACCCGATTTCGCCCTGGATCGCCGCCGCCGGGTTGACTACGCCCTTTTCGCCCCCTCCGGCGAACCGGCGGTGTTTATCCAGGTCCGGCCGTTGCCGGCGCGCCGCCAACCGGACCGGGACCGGATGCGGGAGACTTTGGCGCGCATCAGAAGGGGCGTGGCGGTGCTGACCTACGGGTGGGAGTGGGAGATCTACGACCTGGAGCATCGGGCCCGGGATCTTGCCGACAAGCGCGTGGAGCGGCTGATCCTGGACTTCGATGCGCCCCACGACGGGGCGCCGGCCGCCGACGCCCTCTACCAATGGCTCGGCAAAGACCGCTGGTGGTGACCAGTCCGAGCCGGCTCGCAACGTCATAGGACTTACTCAGTTGGGATCGTCATTCCGGCGAAAGCCGGAATCCAATGACCTAAATCGTTAACCATCATTCCGAATTCTTTCACATTGCGACTTCTGGACTCCGGCTTTCGCCGGAGTGACGGGTGCGGGATTTCAAAATAACGCGCCAATCCAATAACTGCATCGTTGCCCTGTACTGGAGATGAGATCATGAGTTTCCCCGCCGTCCTCCAACGCCCTCCCGTTTTGCTGTCTCTGGCAGCGCTGATCCTCCCGCTCGCCGTCATCCTGGCGCTGCTGCTGAGCTCCGGTCCCGCCCACGGGCAGGCCGACGACACGCCGCCCACCGTGGCCAGCGCGACGGTGGATGGCGCCAGAGTGACCGTGACCTTCAGCGAGGCCCTGCGCGCCACCAGCACCGCCGGGATGCAGTTTGCCATCTGGGCGGACGGCATCATCGATGGCGCCAGCGTCAGCCCGGCCAGCGTCTCCATCAACGGCAAAACCCTGACCATCGTCCTGGGCACGGCGGCATCCGCCGGCCAGACGGTGAAGTTGAACTACGACGCGACCTACCCCGACGTACCTCTCCAGGACGCCGCCGGCAACCGGGTGGCCAGCTTCTACGGCCAGGCGGTGCGCAACGCGGCGTCGGCGACACCCACGCCAACACCCGAACCCACGCCGGAACCGACGCCGGAACCAACACCCGAACCGACGCCGGAACCAACACCCGAACCGACGCCGGAACCGACACCCGAACCCACACCCGAACCCACACCGGAGCCCACACCCGAACCCACACCGGAGCCCACACCCGAACCGACGCCGGAGCCCACACCGGAACCCACCCCCGAACCCACGCCGGCATCCACGCCGGAGCCGAAGCAGGAACTCCCGGCCAAGCCCACGGGCCTGACCATCACCACCACCCCGGGTTCCCGGTCCGTGAGCCTGGACTGGGACGACATTGACCAGGCCGACGATTACTGGATGCGCTGGCGGCCGGCCGGGGCCGGCACCAAGCTGAACACCGGCGTAACCGTGACCGCCTCCAAAGGCTCCTTCTCCGTGGCCTCCTACGGCGATTGGGTGGTGCGTTTGCAGGCCTGCAACGACGCCGGCTGCGGCCCCTACCTGGCCCAGCGGTTCACGGTATTCCCGCAGACCTCGCGGCAGATCGTGCAGCCGGATTCAAACGAGGCGCCCACCCTCAACGACAACTCGCTCAAAACCGCCTGCCTCGCGGCCACCGCCGCGCCCGCCGGGACGCTGACGACGGTGCAAACCATCGTTGGCGGAACCCCCAGTCTATCCCTCTTCAGCGACCCGGACGGCGACGCGCTGACCTACACCTTCGCCGTTCCCGCCGACCGGACCAGCACCTACAACGCGACCACCAGCGTCATCGCCACCAGCGGCGGCGCCACCCAGCTGAACTACCAGCCGGTGGCCAGTACCACGCTCAACGACATCAGCCCGCCCCTGTCCGACCCCTTCGAGACGGTGATCACGATCACGGCCACCGACCCGGGCGGACTGACCGCCACGGCGGAATGCAAGATCAGCACCGCCTGGGCCAGCCCGCCCAAGCTCACCAACGCCTGGTGGGACGGCGACACGGTGAGCCTGGTGTTCCACCGGGCCATACGGAAGTCGCCGGCCCCGGCGGCCACCCAGTTCACCGTCACGGTCACCGCAAGCGGCGGCACCCCCTCCACCGTCACCGTGAACCAGGTGTCCATCCACGGCGCGGCGGTGGACCTGGCGCTGGCGTCGGAGATTGCGGCCGGCGCTACGGTCACCGTTTCGTACTCCCACCAGGACGCCAAGCCGCTGCGGCGCGCCCTCGGCGGCGATCACGCGCCCAGCTTCAGCAACCAGGCCGTGACCGCCGACACCCGGACCACGCCGGGCGCGCCCACCGCGGTCACCGTTGCCGGCGCCTCCGGCGGCAGCGTCACGGTGAGCTGGACCGCGCCCAGTACCACCGGCAACTCGCCCATCACCGACTACGACGTGCGCTTCTTCGCCGGCGCCGCGGACCCGACCGACGACGCCGACTGGATCGAGGCTGACGAGCGCCTTCGCGGCGGCCACGACCACTATGGCCCGACCGCCGCGGCCACCATCCGGGGGCTGAAGGCCAGCACCGCCTACCGGGTGCAGGTGCGGGCCAGCAACGGCAAGGAGACCGGCCCTTGGTCAACCTCGGGCAGCGGCAGCACCGACGCCCCGCCCGCCGGCAACAACGCCCCCCGGGTCCTACAATTCCAGGACTCACGTTGTGTCGTGCTCTCCGACCCGCAAAACAAAGTCGCGGAATCTAGAAACACTCCGCCCGGAACACTGATATCGATTCTATTGATTGCCCGGGGAACCGAGACCACCGAGTTCCCGACGATCTGCACACGAGGGGACGGTGCGTCTGTATTCGACGATCGGGACGCCGACCCGCTGTCCATCACTGTGGAATACAGTGTTCCGGACACCCTCCGGTTCGCCAGCAACACGCCATTCGTTGGCAACGGCCGGTTTTGGGTCGACGTCGACCTCAGATGGGCAAGCACAGCCGTCACCTACACGCTGACGGCGACCGACCCCCACGGCGCGTCGGTCACCACGAAGGTGAGGACCATTTCTACCCTTGGCGTTCTGAACTCAACCGTGCCCGCCTTCGGCGAAACGGTGGATGACTTTTCGCTGCGCATCAACCGGCCCATGACGCCCGTGGTGCTGCCCGCGGCCAGCGGCGGCGACGTGCTGACCAAGGAACGCGTACGGGGCACGGACTTCTACGGACAATACCACACGGCAACCGGGCTGCCCCCGGGACTGACCTTCGACCGGCTCACCCGCACCATCTCGGGCACGCCGACCACGGCCGGCTCCTACACCGTAACCTACCAGGCCGAGGACGCCGACGACGACCGCTCCGCCGCGGACACCGCCAGCCAGACCTTCACCATTGACGCCGTGAGCACCGTCAAGATCAAATCGGTGGCCATCACCTCGGTGCCCAGCCATGACTCGGATGCTGACAGCGTGCCGGACACCTACCGTCCCGGCGACCTGGTCGATGTGACGGTCACCTGGAACGACGATGTGACCTGGGACACCTCGGCGACCGGCGCGACCATCCGGGTGCGCCTGGCTCAAGCTGACCCTGTCCTCGGCGGTGACCCAGGGCCAGAAGGTCGCGCTGAGCTACAACCGGGCCTCGGCCGTCAACGCGCTGCAGGACCCGTCGAGTAACCAGGTGGCCAATTTCACCCGGGTCTTGTACAACGAAACGTCGCGGAACAGCGCCGACCACGACACCGACGACGACGGCCTGATTGAGATCTCCAACGCCGCCCAGCTGGGGGCTATTCTCTATGACGTCGACGGCGACGGCCGAATCGGCAATGATGAGAGCCGGGCCCTGTACGAAGCGGCCTTCCTCGGCGCCAACGCGGCAGACGGCATGGGCTGCCCCGCCACCGGCTGCACGGGGTACGAGCTCATCGCCGACCTCAACCTGGCCCTCCCGCCCTACGGCGAACCGCCCTTCTGGTGGCCTATCGGCGGCGACTCGTCTGGCTGGTACAACGCCATCTTTGAGGGCAACGGCCACACCATCTCCGGCCTGCGCATCAATGCGAGGCGAGACCAGGTCGGCCTCTTCGCCGTGTTGGCGGGCAACGGCGTGATCCGGAACCTGGGGCTGATCGCTCCCCAGGTGTCCGCCCCGGGCTATCCCAACAACGGGCCGGCGGTGGGCGCGCTGGTGGGGACCAACAAGGGGACCATCACCAGCGTTTTCGTCCAGGGCGGGACCGTAACCACCAACAACCCGGGCACCGGCACCAAATACGTCTGGATCGGCGGACTGGCCGGGGGCAACCGGGACAATAACAGCGCCAGCATCAGCGACAGCTACTCCACCGCCGCCGTGTCCTCCACCGCGGGAGCGTTCAACGCCATCGGCGGCCTCGTGGGATCGTTGCATAAGGGCACAATCAACGACGTTTACGCCGCCGGCCCGGTGAGCAACGCCAGCGGCAACCCCCCCAACAGCTCCGGCGGACTGGTGGGCGGCAACATCAGCGCCAACACCCCATATGGCTATTACGACATGGAAGTCAGCGGACGGTCCGACGGGAACAAGGGCGCCGGAAGGACCACCGAACAGTTGCAGTCCGGCACCGGTCCCACCGACCTGGTCTGGAGGGGCTGGAGCACCGATACCTGGCGGTTCTCCCCCGGGCTCTATCCCAAGCTGTCGTTTGAAAGGCCCATCGCTGTCGAGAACTTCACCGCCACGGCCGGCCCGGGCAGCCTCACCCTGGTCTGGGCCGAGACCCTGGACACGTCCGTCACCGGCCACCAGTACTCCACCGACGGCGGAGCGACCTGGCAGGACCTCGACGCGCCGCGCCCCTACCACTACCAGGGGTCAAAGCTCCCCAACGGCCGCAACGCCAACTCCCAATTCATCAGCGGCCTGACGGCCGGAACCGAATACACCGTCCTGGTGCGGGCCGTGAACTCCAACGGAGCAACCCCCGCCGCGGCCCTGACCGTCACGCCCGTCGCCACCGTCGGGGTCTGCAGCCGCACCGCCGAGGTGCAGACCGCCCTGCTGACGGCCACGGGCCAGTCGGCCTGCGCCAACGTCACCGCGGCCCATCTGGAAATGGTCACCGCGCTGGACGTCAGCAGCCAGAGCATCACGGCCCTGGCCGCCGGCGACTTTGACGGCCTGTCCAACCTGGTGTCCCTGAGCATCGCCGGCAATCCCATCGCCGAGGTGAACAGCGAGACCACGCTGCCGGCGGGCATTTTCCGCGGCCTGCACAACCTCGAAATGATCGATATGTCGGGGCTGGGCCTGACGACCCTTCCCGACGGCATCTTCCAGGGTTTGTCCCGGCTCTGGTTGCTGAACCTGACCAGCAACAAATTGACCGCCCTGCGGACCCTGTACCTGACCAATAACCAGCTGGCCACCGTGGACGCCGCCGCCTTCGCCGGCATTCCCGACCTCACCGGCCTGGACCTGAACCGGAACTCAACCCTGACGACGCTTCCCGACGGCGTGTTCGACTCGCTGCGCGAGTTGCGACTCCTGAACCTGGCCAACAACAGCCTGACCACCCTTGAGGCGACCACCTTTGACGGCCTCACCAATCTGACGTCGCTGAACCTGGCCGGCAACCAGATCACGACGCTGCCCACGGGCGTGTTCGGCATGATGCCCGACCTGGCGACCCTGAGCCTGGCCGGCAACAGGCTGGGCTCCCTTTCGGGCAACACCTTCCTCAAACAGACCGAACTTATGGAGCTGGACCTGAGCGGCAACTCGCTGATTGTGCTGCCTCCCAACCCGTTCAACGGCGCGACCAAAATCGAGCGGCTGGACCTCAGCAATAGCGGGGTGGGCGGTAACAATACTATCCTGCCCGCCAACTCCTTCAACAGGATGACCAACCTGAGGGAACTCTATCTGCACGACAACCACCTGACGAGTCTGCACGGCGACCTCTTCAGCGACTCAAAGCTGTCCACGGTGCGGACGCTGACGCTGAACGGCAACGCCCTGACCGGCATGACCGCCACCACCTTCAATGGCTTGACCGGCCTTCGCGTCCTGGACCTGGGAGGCAACGCAATTACCGCCCTGCCGGCCAACGCCTTCACCGGCCCGTCCAGCCTGGAGGCGCTGGGTCTCAACGACAACAGCCTCAGCGCGCTGTCCGCCAACGCGTTCAGCAAGGTCCCCAAGCTGGAGTTCCTGACCCTGAAGGGCAACACGATTTCCTCGCTCAACGCCGACGCGTTCGACGGCTTGAGCAGCCTCTATTCGCTCAACCTGAGCGGCAACAGTTTCACCACGCTGCCCGCCAACCTGCTCAGCGACGTCACCGGCCTCGAGTTCCTGCTCATGGCGGACGGCGGGCTGACCTCGGTGGGTACCGACCCATTCGACGGCCTAACGGCTCTTTCCGTCATCGACCTGAGCGAAAACGACCTGCCGGCCAACGCCCTGACCACGGCCATGTTCGAGGACATGACGTACCTCCAAATGCTGAGCACGTCGGGCAACGCCGGGCATCCGTTCACCCTGACCCTGCCCGGCAGCGCGACCGTCGCGGCCATTCCCGACCGTTACGATACCAACGCCAGCATATTCTGGCGTTAGGCGGCCGGCGCAGCTAACGTGGGTAGGGGCGAATGATTATTCGCCCCTACAGATCGAAACCACCTATTGATGCGTGAGCGATTAGCTAAACAACCCCGTCATTCCCGCGCAAGCGGGAATCCAGAACGTCTTCGCAGCGGCGAACTCTGGATTCCTGCTTTCGCAGGAATGACGATGGTGTGCTGGGGTTTAGTTTTCAATTCACGCATCAGTAAATTGCAACACTACCAGGTAGCGTTCCGTATCAGGTGGTTTGATTTCGGCGGCCGGCGCAGCTAGCGTGGGTAGGGGCGTGTCGTCAAGTTATCCCGTCATTCCTGCGAAAGCAGGAATCCAGAAACGCCGCGCCTCAGTCAACGTGAATAGGTCAAAGATTCCTGGATACCGGCTTTCGCCGGTATGACGAATTTTGAATGCCGGTATGACGGACTTTGAATGCCGGTATGACGGACTTTGAATGCCGGTATGACGGACTTTGAATTGCGACGGCGCCGCAAATCTGAACAGATACGCTTGACAACTTAATCTGACGACAAACTCCAGGGTCCGGGCGCGTCCGCATCGGTCGCGGGGATCAATGGCCTACCCAACGCCATCGCCACTTACATTGACCATTCGGTAGCCCATCCGGGGCTCGGTGACGATGTGCTTGGGGTCGGCGGCGGAGTCGCCGAGCTTCCGGCGCAGCCTTTTCACCACGTCCCGCAGCAGCCAGGCCTCGCCCACCCGTTCCGGACCCCAAACCCGCTGGAGCAGCATGCTGTGATTCATCACCCGCGGGGCATGGACCGCCAGTTGGTAGAGTACCGCGTACTCCGTGGGGGTCAGGTCCACCGGTTCGCCGGCCACGGTCACTTCCCGCACGGCGTAATCGATGCGCAGGCCAGCGGCGGCGTAGGATGCGGAAGGATCGCCCCAGTCGGGCCCCATCCGCTTGCGCAGGGCCGCCCGGATCCGCGCCGACAACTCCGTGGGCGAGAAGGGCTTCACCACGTAGTCAGTCGCCCCCATGTCGAAGGCCCGGGCGATGACCTCGTCCTGACCGTACACCGAAAGGAAGATGACCGGCACGTCCGCAGTCCGGTGGATGTGGTTCATGACCTCAACCCCGTCAGTCTCGGGCAGCATCAGGTCCAGCAGCACCAGGTGCGGCTTCTCCTCTTCCATCAGGCGGGGCACGTCCGTGGGGTCCCCGGTTACGACGGGGGTGTAGCCGGCCTTGGTCAGGACGCCGCGAATGTACCGGAGCGCCTGGGGATCATCGTCAACGGCGAGGATACGAACCCGGCCTTTACCCCCTCGCCGCGAACGCGTTGGGGCTGGGGCCAGCGCGGCGGTGGCGAGGTCCTCCACCGTGGGCAGCGTAAACGTGAACCTGGACCCAAGGCCCGGTCCGTCGCTCTCGGCCCAAATGCGGCCGCCGTGAGCCTCCACAATGCCCTTGCAGATGGCGAGGCCCAGGCCCGACCCTTCGACATCGGACCCGGCATCTCCGCTGTGAGCGCGCGAGAACTTGCGGAACAGCTGTGGCAACCGGTCAGCAGGAATGCCGTGTCCGCGGTCGATGACCGAGACCGCCACGTGTACTCCCTCCCGCACGGCGGTTACGATGACCGGCGACCCTTCCGGCGAGTATCCGGCCGCGTTCGAGAGCAAGTTACTCAGCACCTGAACGATGCGACGCTTGTCAGCGACCACCAGGGGCAGGTCCGGCGCCAACGCTATGTCCAGGTTGTCCCGGCCGCCTCCGCCCACAAAACGCCGGCGCGCATCGTCCACCAGCATATGCAGGTCCGAAGGCTCCGGCGTAACCGTCAGCGTCCCGGAATCGATGCGAGCCACGTCGAGCAGGTCGCTGATGAGGTACCTCATCTGGTCGGATTGATCCCGAATGATGCGGAAGAACTGGGTCATCTCGGCGGGGTCAAGATCCGAGGCAGTTTCCAGCAACGTCGTGATTGAACCCTTGACGGCGGCCAGTGGTGTACTGAGTTCGTGGCTGACCATGGCCAGAAACTCGGCCCGTAGCCGTTCCATCTCCTCCAGGGGAGTCATGTCCTGAAGCGTGATCACGAAGGTCTCCGGCTCGCCAGCCTCCGACAGGATGGGCGTGGCATTGACCAGGACGGTGACGCTGCGCCCGTCGGGGACGCTGATGACGATCTCCTCGGCCCGCACCGTCTCGGGAACCCGGAGCAGTTCGGCCAGGGGAAACTCGCTAAGCGAAATCTCCCGCCCGTCGGCCCGCCGGAAGGTCACCACCTCCAGCAGGTCGCCGGGCGACTGGTCCGGATCGCGCAGGCGGTCCACCATCCTCAGCGCCTCCCGGTTCAGGGATTTGGGCACCCCGGTGGCGGCGTCCAGGACCACCACCCCCACCGGGGAGGTGTTCACCAGGGTTTCCAGGTCGTCCCGGGCCCGCCGCTCGTCCCGGTACCGCCGGGCGTTGGCGATGACCATGGCCGCCTGGGAGGAGAACATCACCAGGGTTTCCTCATCCTCGTTGCTGAATTTCTTATCCTCCCGGTCATGACCCAAGCATATGAAGCCCACGGACTGGCCCCGGTGCTTGATGGTGGCGGACAAGCCGGCCCACACCGGCATGGGAAGAAACCCGTCCAACCCGACCGAGGCCGCGTATTCACCGTAGTTGTCCAGCCGCAGGGGCTCGGCGATGGCGATGAAGTGCGCGAAGATTTCGGTGCCCCCCGGCAGACTGATCAATTGTCGGTGCTCTTCCTCACTCGTTCCCGAGGTCAGGATCGCCTCCAGGCCGCCCTGTTCGTCCATGGTCGCAATGACGCCGTAACGGGCCCCGGTGAGGTCCCGGGCGGAATCGAGCACCTTCTGCAACACCGTGTCGAAGTCCAGGCTCTCGCTGATGCTCAAGCTGGCCTCGCTCATCCGGGAAAGGCGCTCCTGGAGCACCTCGATCTCCCGGTCTCTATGGTCTGGCTGGACCATCCTTACCTCCCGTACCCGGACGACGCGATTATTTGCGAACGACCGTACTGTCGGTTAACGATTATACATCAATTCATACGCTATATGATTCGCTAATACTCATGCCATAGGGCCAGGCGACAATACAGCCGGAACAGCTACCCAAAGGAGCCTTCCTTGACGAAAACGTGCGATGGTAGCCACTCCGCCAAATCAGCGCAGACAACCGCACGCCCACTGGATTGACCGTTCCCCCGATAGGGAACGGGTTCATTGACTGCCCACGTGTGTCCGACGAATTCCTGGACCTGGACGAGACTGCACTGGCCCGGGAGATACCGGCGTCCGTCCGAGACATCTTGCCGCTGAAGGAACAACCGCTACCCGACCAAGATCCCCGCCGAGGGGGAATGATCACCGAACCGCCAGACGTTGCAGTCGGGACAGTTGAGCAGACCACCATGGCCGCCCGAGAGCGCACGACAGCGACGTAGTCGCGATAATTTGCCAGACCCGCGGTGCCATGAGAGTGGCTACGTCGTGCTGAGACGCCACAGTGCTGATATTGACTCGCCGTTTGCGTGAGAGCCACCAGCGGAGTCTTGCTCAGGAATCTGTATCCGCGGCGGCGTCCCGCTGCCGGAGCATGGCTGGAATGAGCACCCGCACTCCCATCTCGTCGGCCTGAGCTTGCTGCTGAGGTTGGATGGCTTCACCGACCACGACCGCGACCGCGTCCTCGTGAGTCGCGGCGGCTACTGCGATGGCCCGGTCGTGGGCTCTCTGGATGTCGCTGAGCCTGATGGTGCGGGACACTTCGAACACGCCGTAAACGTACTGCTTGTCGTCTGCGCGGCGGGCCCGGATGACGATGTCGGCGACCAGGACGTGGTCGGCCTGTTGCTCGGTGATAAGGCCCTGTTCCTCGGCGGCGTTGATCGATTCGAGGAATTGTGGGACCGTATCCCGTCCACGGGCCAGCAGGATGCGGCCTCTGGTAAGGTCCAGTTCGTCCCTGGCGATGTTGAGGATGCTCTCCCGTACGCGGCGCTCGAGGTTGTCGCCTATGAGTGTGCCGACGTCGCTTTTCAGGGTGCTGACATCGCTTTTCAGGGTGCTGACGTCGCTTTTCAGGGTGCTGACATCGCTTTTCAGGGTGCCGACATCGCTTTTCAGGGTGCTGACATCGCTTTTCAGGGTGCTGACGTCGCTTTTCAGGGTGCCGACGTCGCTTTTCAGGGTGCTGACATCGCTTTTCAGGGTGCTGACGTCGCTTTCGAGGGAGGTAAGCCGTTGGTTGGTCAGCTCGGCAAACTGGGCCAGGGTTTCCTCCAGCCTGCCGAACCTTTCGTCGGTGAGACGGACGAAGTTGCCGAACTGCTCCGGCAGCGCGATCAGGTCCGTGGTCAGCACATGTTGACGGACCTGTTGCAGAAAATCCGGGTCGTCGCTCAAAGCCTGTAGGAAGCGGGTCTTGTCGGCGTCGCTGAGAGTCATGGTGGGTTCTCCGTTGGGCATCTATTATACCCGACCGGCATTCGGCGTTGGGGCGCTTGCTCAATCCTCAGCGGACCGTTGGACCGGCTGCTGCTCTTACTCGGGAAATCTGTACGCCGAGCCTTACGACCCCATCCCTCCGGTGGCGCGCTTCGACGACGCCTCAGCCGCCATTTCGAAGCCGCGCTGATCCAGCCAGCCGCTCTCGCAGCGCCCGGTTCTCCCGGATCAGCGCTGCCATGAGTGTTGCCGTCCGGCTCGATGCGGCCGGGGAGCGCGCGCCGGTCGCCGGTTTTGATACCGGTTGGCCGGCCGCAGCAGAGCGCGGGCGGGCTATGTTTATACATATTCATATAAATAATCGCCAAAATTTATAGCAAAAACACTGCTATTTTCGCCAAAATGGTGTATGCTGTCTGCCGTTTGAGCGATCCATAACCACGGAACGGCGCCCAACCGCAACTTGTATGACACCTAACCCATAACCCTCGGCCGGACGCCTCGGCTCCGGCGATATTGTTCTCAAAATGAAATTGATACCCCATATCAGCTTCTCGAAATTTTTGATACCTCATCTCGAAATGGCAACCATCGTGAATCAGGACCTGACCCAGGCCAGCCGGCCGGCGCCACGCCCCGCGTGCCCGGAAACGGCGTGGCCGGAGGCAGCGACACCCAACGAGCCGGCCCCCGGAGGCGGCCCGCTCCAGGTAGGCGCCGGAAATCCGAATCCATCCGCGCTCGTGTCGAAAAACGTCGCCGGACCGCCAACAGGCGAAACAATCCGGCGCAAAATGAAGATGGGGAGCAGCGTGCGCTAACACCTGCTGCCCCCCGGCATCCGATTCCTGCAAAAAAGGAACGAACACGGAGTGAAAAATAGCATGAGAGCCAAAACAACGCAACTTTCCGTCGTTGCGGTGGCCGCCCTGGCCGTCTTCGCCGTGGCCGCAGTGATGCTGCTGGCCGGCGGCGGCTCGGCCCAGGCCGGCACCGCATCCCTCGCCCCCGACAGCGGCGGCGGACACCTGCTGCCGATGACAACCGACCCTACTCCAACTCCAACACCGCGCTTCCCTCTGCCCGAGCCATGCCCCGGAGAGGAAGGCAATACCAATGCCCTCGACAACGTGGTCGATTCCGGCCACATCGCCCTGTTCGACGTGTGGTGGAACACGGATGAAGGGGAGCTAACCAACACCTCCTGTCCGCCGACGATTACGCACACGCGTGAAGAAAGACTGGATGAGGAAGGTGAGGGTACCGGCGAGTACATCGATACCTACACCCGCTCTCCTTCGAGCATCAACATTGAGGAAACCGTCATCCACATCCCGAACAGCGCCAAGATCGATCTGAGCGCGGCCGGCACGCCCTACACTCAGACCAAGTATCCGGAGTTGTGGGCTGCCGACGATGGTGAAGACATCAACGGAAGTGGTATTGGCGACCGCTTGGTGTGGAGGCTGCCGGGGTGTCCTCCCGAAGGGCCCTCGGACAGCGTTATGTGCCTCAGCTTCTCCGCCGCCCTGCTGAATGATGCGGACTGGAATGGCAATATCGTGTACCACGTTGACCACGTCCACCAGATCGATATCGACAAGCAGGACCCGAGGTACACGCTCGCGTACGAGGAGCCTGCCGCCGGCGCAACCGGTAAGAATGATGCCATCTGGAATTCGCACAATGCGCGCGTCGCCATGATGAATGTTGCGCCCGGAGGGTACGAACAACCCATGTGGTTCTTCACCAGCCGCGGCACGTACGAGTTCCAGGTGCATATCACGGGCATGCCTGAGAAGAAACCCGCCGTGCTTGGCAACCTGAAGCCCGTAGCCGACGAGGACAGCGTGTCCAGCGACGTGCGGGAGTATATTGTCCACGTGGGAGCGGAGGCCGACCTGAGCGTCGGCGTGACGGCGGAGCCGGATCTGGAGTCACCCGACACCACCCTGGACCCCGGCGACGACGTGACCATCACGATTACCGCCAGCAATGCCGGGCCGGACACGGCGCCCGACACCAAGGTGGCGGTGATGCTGCCGGACGGCCTGTCCCATTCGACCGACACCACGAAAGCGCCGAATCCGTCCACTGGAACTTACGACTCCGCCACCGGCGTCTGGGCTATCGGCGACCTGGCGGTGACCAATGATGACAACACTGTTACCACCGACGATTCCCCGACCCTGACCATCACGGCGACGGTCGCGGAAGGAACGAAGGGAACCGTGCAGAAGGTCAAGGCGACGATTTCCGCCACGGAGACCATCACCACCGCGAATGACACATACGTAGTGCCGGTGCTGGACCCGGATCCGGGCAACAACATGGGTATGGACACGGTCACGGTGGTGACCATGCCCAACGTGGACCCGATGTTCATGGTCGAGCGTTCCGTGGAGGAGAACTCCGCTGTCGGAACCACCGTGGGCGCCCCGATAATGGTCATGGAACCCGATACCGGCGACACGCTGACCTACACGCTGAAGGGCGCCGGCTCAGATCATTTCGGCGTTAACGCTGTCGCAGGCGGCGCGCAGATCGTGGTGAAACAACATAGCGCAGGGCTCAACTACGAAGACGCGCAATCTTACAAACTCGTTCTGTGCGTGAGCGACGGCAAAGACGCGGACGGCAACCCCGATGCTGCCGTCGATCACACCATCGGTGTGAAGGTGAAAGTGACCGACGTTGCGAACGAGAGTTTGGCGGTTGCCGTGGAGGCCGACCTGGAAAGGCAGGTCATCAACCGGTCCGTGCGCCTCACCCCGACGGTGACCAGTTCGCCCGTGGCGTCGAGCCAGTTGGAAATCAGCTGGGATGAGGTGAACTCAGACTCGACCGACTCTGTCGCACAGATTGGAGTCTCGCTGGAGCCGAGGGATTTCACCTATAAGCATCCTGCCACTCGGCATTACACCGTAGGGGCAGCGTACTTGGATGAGAACCAACGAACGGTACACGCCTCAGCACAAGTAACCGTCGTCTGGCACAACCCGAGCTAACCGACGCATCCGGCGATGGCCTGGGCACCAAACCCCGGTCCATCGCCGGAAATCCTTGTAGTGACCTGAGACGCGTTGACAAACACCGTCACTCCGGCGAAAGCCGGAGTCCAGAAGTCGCAGTGTGTAAGAAGCGGAACGATCGGTAACGATTTCGGGCAATGGATTCCGGCTTTCGCCGGAATGACGCAAGTAAAGGCACCCAATTGCGCAAGTCCTATTTTTACTTAGAGATGTGTAAGATGTTCGCTCGGCGTAAATTCCAGATTTGCTTGATCGCGATTTTCGCAGTCTTCGCCGCTTTGTTTGGCACCGTTCTGGGCGAGCCCCTCGCCTACGCCCAAGGGCAGGACGGTGGGTATGTGGACGTGGCTTTAGCTTTGGAAGCGCCCGACGATTTTCAAGCAAGTAACTCGCACAATTTAAACATTATCGTTGTGAACCAGGGGTCCAGGACCGCCTATGACGTGGAAGTAGTAGTGGATGTGGAGTATCCCGTGGAAAGCCGTTTCGTCCTTGCAGAGTTGCCAGAAGTGCCGGTCGGGACCGCGTCTCTGGATGGAACATCCCTCCGCTGGAGCATTCCCGCGCTCGGGCGCCTGCAACGTGAAGAGGTTGAAGCGGAGGTAACCCATAAGAAGACTACGGCCCCTGCTTTTGATAATACCTCATACCCACATAAAATCTTCGGAACGGTGACCACGGCATCCTTCGACAATAAACTCGAAAACAACACATCTCGCATCTGGTCGTACGATTATAGTACATCCCTCGACAAATTTAGACAGGTGGCGGGGAATTATTCAGTCGCTGTGTCGGTGGACGATCCGAACCCGGCGCGGGGGGGGGGCCGTCAAATTTACCATCACGGCAGGTAGAACAAATCCGTATGGCGATGGAGAGGATTCAGCGGCCGCCCCACCGCCGATTGACCTGAAGGTTGATATTGAACTGACCGGAGGTTTGTCTGTGGACGAGACGGGCACGATAAGTTACAGCCCGACGACCGACAGGGCAGATTCGGTGAGCTACAGCAATGGCGTGTTCACCATCGGGACACTGCCACAGGGGAAAGAAAGGGTGAATTCGGTGACCCTGCCGATCACGGTGTCAAGCAACGCGGTCGTGAATAAGCAGTGCCTGACGGCGACGCTGACCGGGAAGCCCCCGCCAGGCACCGGCCCTCTTGACGACGACATATCGGACAACGTGGCGAAATTTTGCCTGGGCGTGCCGTCACAAAAGAAGGTATATCAAAGCGGTACAGTGGGGAGCCCAACTATATACGCTTGCCGTCGTGGTGTCCCAACGGGCGGCTGCGACACCGCCGGCGAAGTGGACATTCAAATCGCAACGAGTACGCACGACCCCAGTAAACTGGATTTGACCCCGGCAGTTATTCAAATCAAGGACGAGCCTGGTCGGGTGTTTGATGCCGACAACGGGAGCGTTACCGACGGAACAACCGTCTCATGGCAGACCGCCACGGATGAAGATCCTGATTTCACCGGCACCCGGAATGGGGTCAAGATCGCCTGGGAACGAAGTCAGCTCAATGACTACGCTGCCAACTGGCAGCACTTTAACGTCACCTACACGGCGAGCGGACTGGACGGGGGACCGCCACCAGGTTTGGTGTCGATTCGCTCAAGCAGTTCGGGGAGCGCGTTTTTTGCTTTGACTCCCCAAAACTCTTGGACGTTTAAGCGAAGCACGAATTATAATTTGACTACTACAACTACCGTCCGTATGGTCGAGTTTGCGAAGTTGGGCACGTATGTTTTGGACTTCACTGCCGACTTTCTTCACAAGACTATTGACGAAGACAACGATAGCAATCCCGACGTCTTCTCCGGAACGGGCCGAACCTTCTTCCACGTGGGCCCCATTGCGGAACTGGGCGTGAGCGACGGGGGGCCCAGTTCCGGCGCCAGGTCCAACCAGGTTGCTTTCGCCGTGACCGGTGTGAATAACCGAAATGAAGTTGCGAATAGCGGAAAGATTGTCGTGCAGCTGCCACCCGGTGCGACAGCCCTTGAGACCGTTCCGCCCAACACCGGAACCTTCAACCCCAACTCGTCCCCGCCCACTTGGTCCTGGAACATCAATGCCCTGGAGCATAACGCCCGCCGGAAGTCGAAAGGACTCCCCGAGGGTGAAACCGTTACGCTCATTATGAACGGCGTAAAAGACGGCGAAACTGCAACGTCGAAGATCGTCTATGAGCCCTACCTGGTCTGCATCGGCAGCGACGGCAGCACTCTGGCCCACACCACTCAGACCGCTTGAGAAGATGTCACCGGTGCCAGTTGGCACGAAGGCACGGTGTACGACTACAACACCACCAACAACACGGCCAAGATCACGGCGGCAAAGGGCGGCGGCGGGGGGCCGGGTTCGCCGGGGATGCGGGGCGCGAAGTCCAACACCCGCAGCGTCACCCTGGCCTGGGGCGCGGTGCCAACCGTGAACACCATTCCGACGGGCCACTACGAGGTGCAGAAGTACATCAGGGACGAGGGCCGGGAGACCTGGCAGACGGTGAGCGGGCCGGTGCCGGACACCCAGTGGACCGACTTCAACGTGGGGTCCGGGGCGATGCCGCCCTACCGGGTGCGGGCGGTGAACGCGGCGGGAATTGGGGGGCCGTGGTCGGCGACGTATAACCGGCTCACCGCCCAACAGCAGGGTCAGCTGACGGGGCCGGCGCTGACGGCCAAGACCACCACCCACGACACGGTGCGGCTCACCTGGACCGAGCCGTCCAACCAGCAGGGCGCGATCACCGGCTACGAGCTGGAGTACCTGTCCGGGGACACCTGGACGACGCTGGTGGACAACCTGGAGGCGACGGAGCGCGAGTACGAGGACGCCGGCCTGCCGGCGGGCGCGGAGCGGCGCTACCGGGTGCGGGCGGTGTCCGGCGATGGTCCGGGTCGTTGGAGCAACGTGGCGGTGACGTACACGCCGCCGGCCGCGCCGACGCTGTTCGGGGCCGAGCCCAACGGGCCCAGCCACATCCTGCTCACCTGGGATCCGGGCAGCAGCGCGGTGACGCGCTTCGAGCTGGAGGTGTCGTCCACCGGCCGGGACAGCGGCTTCTCGCGGGTCACCAGCCCGTTGGGAACGGCGCGCTCCTACAACCACAGCGTGGGGGCGATCCACCCCGAGGTGCGCTACTACCGGATCCGGGCGTGCAACAACGCCGGCTGCGGCGACTGGTCCTGGCCGGTCTCGGCCACCACGGCGCCCCGGGGAGCGCCGGCCGCGCCCGGCCTCACCGCGCGGGCATCCAGCGCCACGGAGATCAAGCTGTCCTGGAGCGCGCGGGCGGACGCCGCGGGCTACCAGTTGCAGCACTCCACCGGCGGCGGCTACTGGGACGACCTGGACCTGTATCCGGCCACGGCCACGGAGTTCCTCCACCAGGCTGATTTCGGCGGCGGGACGACGCACTACTACCGGGTGCGGGCCTGGAGCCGGGATGAAAACGCAGCGCGGATAGACAGCGCGTGGTCGGCCATCCGCAGCGTAACCATCGCGGCCGGCCTGCCCGGCCAACCGACGGTGAGCTTCAGCGACGCCACCGACGACACGCTCACCCTCACGTGGACGGCGCCGGAGACCAACGGCTCGCGGATCACCGGCTACCGGGTGGAGCGGAACGACCGGGGCAACAGCGGGTATGACAACTGGGTGCGGGTCGGCACCACGAGGGCCAACGTGACCACCTACACCGACCGCAACCTGTACTCGGGCGAGTGGCTGTGCTACCGGGTGGCGGCCACCAGCAACGTGGGCACGGGCGCGTACTCGGAAGAGGCGTGTGAGTCCACCACCGGCCAGTGGGCCTATGACCCCGATCCGCCCATACTGCGCCTGAGCGCCGTCAGCCCCAACCGGGTGACCATCGCCTGGGACCCGCCGGCCGACGACGGCGGCCGGCCGGTGCAGAGCTATCTGTACGAGCAGGCGGATGAAGACGGCAATTTTGACGGCAGTTGCCAGTACCATTCGGGTGACCGCGAACTCTGGTCCGACGCGTGCAAGATGGTGTCGTCGGGCACTAGGTCGGCGACCTTCTCCGGCCTGACCGCCGGCAGCAGCCTCAAGTTCCGGGTGCGGGCGGAAACCACCTACAGCTATGGCGACTGGGCGATAGTCACCGCGCACCTGCCGGCTGCCAGGGACGACATTCCGGATGATGGCGTTACGGACGATCTGCAACTGCGGCTCAGCACGACTTCGCTCACAGTGAGCGAAGGCCGGGCGGCCAGCTACACGGTGCGGCTGAACAAGGCTCCGCAGGAAAACGAGGCCGTGCGCCTGGTCACGTCCCTGGATGGGCCCGACACCTCCGACATCTTCACAGACTACGAGGATGAACGCTCCTGCTATGGGTCCGGGTTTAACGAGTTCAACAGCGCCAACTGGAGCCGCGGCTGCACCATCAAGCTAACGACGGTGGATGACCGCGACGCGGAGGATGAGATCGCCGTCATGAGCCACAGCATCATGGTCGGCGGCAGAGAGGTCAGCGGCCAGGGGGTCAGGGTGGTAGTGCGGGACAACGACTGACGGGGAGGGCAAACACTCCGCGTTGCGCCAGGCCACGACGCCGAGCTCAGCGACTACTGCCTTCCCGGCGTCCGGGCCACCCCTGACCACGGCAACTCTTTGCCGCCCTATTCGCAGTAACGGGCATAGACGGCCCTTATCTCGGCCATGGTAACTTCCCCTCGCTCCAGTTGAGCGTGTGTACGTTTCTCAGCCGCCTCGGCGCTCAACGGCACTGCTCCGACGGCGTTGGAGACGGTCAGCCGATGAAGAGTGGTGTTGGGGTCCGTCATGCAATCGGCGTATCGACGTATCATCCGTTCGTCGGCGTCTGCCCCGCAGGCCAGCGCAACCCCCAGGCAGGTCGTGATCAGCGCTCTCCTCAACCAGTGCATGGTCGGCTCTCCGGATATAAGGCGTGCTTCCACGCCGTTCCGTCCACTTCCGTCCGGTGATTCCCAAAATGCAAGGCCCGGCCTCTTTGGATTGACGTTGGCCCGATTGTAGGCGCGACGTTATATGACATGCGTAATGCATAAGCCGATATTGTGAAATTTCTTGTATTATGTGTGTCCCAAGCGTAAATTGGCGCCCCAGGCACTCAGGGAGGCAACCCATCCATGAACGAGACCGACCGGCTGAAGCGGGAGAATGAGGCGTTGCGGGAGCGTCTGAGGCGCTTGAGCGAGGCCAGCCTGCGTATCAACGAGAGTCTGGACTTTGACACCGTGCTGCAGGGGGTGCTGGACTCCGCACGCTCGCTGACGGGAGCCCGCTACGGAGTGATCGCCCTGGTTGACGATGCGGGCGGTCTAGAGGACCTGCTCTTCTCGGGCATGACTGAAACGGAAGTGGCGCAATTTCACGAACTGCCGGATGGACTACGGCTGTTTGAATATTTGAGCCGCCTTCCCCAGCCCCTCCGACTCCCTGATCTGCTGGCACACATCAGGGCGACGGACCTGCCCGATCTCCAGCCGCCGGTGGCGGTGGGACCGGCGGTGCCGTTCCTGGCGGCCCCGGTGAAGCACCGGGGCGAGCGCGTTGGCAACTTCTTCCTGGCCAAAACCGAGCTGGGCGATGAGTTCACCTTGGAGGATGAGGAGACGCTGATGATGTTCGCCGCCCAAGCGGACATGGTGGTCGCCAACGCTCGCCAGCACCGGGACGAACAGCGGGCCCGGGCTGACCTGGAAACCCTGGTGAACACCTCGCCGGTGGGCGTGGCCGTCTTCGACGCCAAGACAGGAGCGCCGGTATCATTCAACAGGGAAGCGTTGCGAATCGTGGAAAGCCTTCGGGAACCCGATCAGTCACCGGAGGCATTGCTGGAGGTGGTTACCTTCGAACGCGCGGACGGGCGGGAGGTCTCCCTGAAGGAACTTCCCATTGCGGAGGCCTTGAGGGCGGGCGAGACCGTGCGCGCCGAGGAGATCGTTCTAAAGGTGCCCGATGGCCGCAAAGTATCCGCTCTGATCAACGCAACCCCCATTCGTTCGGCGGAAGGAAAGGTGGTCTCTTTCGTGGTGACCCTGCAGGACATGGCCCCGTTCGAGGAGCAGGAGCGCCTGCGTGCGGAGTTCCTGGGAATGGTGAGCCACGAACTGCGCATGCCGCTGGCCACCATCAAGGGCTCCACCACCACCCTGCTCAGCGAATCCTCGGATCTTGACCCTGCAGTGGTGACCCAGTTCCACCGGATCATGGACAGCCAGGTGGACCACATGCAGGACTTGATCGGAGAACTGTTGGACGTGGCCCGCATCGAGACGGGTTCGTTGTCCGTGAGTTTGGCGCAGGTTGAGGTGGTGGAGATACTGGACGAGGCCAAGAACAGGTTCCTGGACGATTGGGACCGCAGCCACCGTCTCCAGGTCGACTTTTCCCCGGAACTCCCGCCGGTGGTGGCGGATCGGCGACGCCTCGTCCAGGTTCTGGGCAACCTGCTGTCCAATGCGGCCCGGTACTCGCCGTCTGGATCGCCGATTACGGTGTCCGCCGTGCGCGACGGCGTCCACGTGGCGGTCTCAGTATCCGATCAGGGTAGGGGACTACCTTCGGAACTGCTGCCGCACCTGTTCCGGAAATTCTCCCAGACCGACCGGGAAAACGCGGGGGACGGACTCGCGGGGTCTGGCCTGGGTCTGGCCATCTGCAAGGGTATCGTGGAGGCTCACGGGGGCCGCATCAGGGCAGAGAGCGACGGGCCGGGAACGGGAGCCAAGTTCACCTTCACGGTGCCGGCGGCGGAACGGGAAACTGGAGCCGCGCCGGTGGCGCCGGCTGTGTTCACGGTCAGCGCCCGCGTTCCTCCCCGGCACAGGCTGCGCATCCTGGCGGTAGACGACGATCCCCAGGCGCTGCGGTACGTTCGCGACGCCATCTCGAAAGCGGGTTACGCGCCCATTGTCACTGGTGACCCCGAAGACGTGCCGCGGCTCATGGAAGAGGAGAGGCCTCATCTCGTCCTCCTGGACATGATGCTGCCCGGCAGCAACGGGATAGAGCTCATGAACCGAATTCTAGGAAAGGCGGACGTGCCGGTCATCTTTGTGTCGGTGTACGGGCAGGACGAGTTGGTGGCCCGGGCCTTTGACATGGGGGCTTCTGACTACGTGGTCAAGCCCTTCTCGCCTACGGAGTTGGCCGCCAGGATCAGAGCGGCGCTGCGTCGGCGGGCAGCGCCCGACGTGGCTGAGCCTGCCGACCCGTACCGGTTTGAGGAACTCACCATCGACTACGCCCAACGCCGGGTGAGAGTGGCGGGACGAACGGTGGAGTTGACTCCCACCGAGTATGGTTTGTTGTACCAACTGTCGGTGCACGCCGGCCGCGTCCTGACCCATGACCATCTGCTGCAACGGGTCTGGGGACGGGAGAGGATGGGAGAGCCATGGCTGGTACGGGAGGTGGTGAAAAGGGTGCGCAGCAAACTTGGCGACGCCGCCGATCAGCCCACCTACATCTTCACGGAGCCCCGGGTCGGGTACCGGATGTCCAGCGGAGTTGGCGACGGTTCCGAATCTGAGGGTGTGTAACTGTTTGCTGGAATCTGTTGTTATCTGACAGTTCATCATGCTATCTGATGACCGGCGGGGGCGTCAGCCGCGCCGTCAAATTGGTGACGTTACGGTCGGGACGCCAGATGGTCAACGTCGTTACAGTGGTGGTTATGAAGAGGTCCCACCGCGTCGCGCTCAAACCCACGCCCGAGCAGGAAGCGCTGTTCGGGCAGCACGCCGGCTACGCTCGCTTCGCCTACAACTGGGCGGTTGGAGAGTTCAAGGCAGGGCTGGATGTGGGCGAGTGGCTGTCCGAAAGGACGCTCAGGCCACGCTGGGACCGGGTGAAGGGCATGATCGCGCCGTGGGGAGCGGCAGAACACGGCCAAGTACGCGGTCATTGACTTGGGGCAAGCCGCTGAAGGCTGGGGTGAGTACTGTCGCAAAGTGAAGGCAGGTCAGCGACCCGGCCGTCGGGTGGGGTTCCCGCGTTTCAAGCGGCGCAAGCACGAGCAGGGTTTCCCCGCCGATAACGGACCGAACACGGTGCGGGTGGACGGTAAGATCGTTATCCTGCCCAGGATCGGCCGGGTGGCCATGGTTGAGGAACTGCGGTTCCAGGGTTCGATACGGGAGGTGACTGTCAACCGAACGGCGGAGACGTGGTTCGCCTGCTTCTGCATCGAGGATGGTCAGGAGCCGCCGCCGGTGAAGGACGGGCCTACCATAGGCGTAGACATGGACGTAGGTACGGTAGGTACGATGGCGACCTGCTCCGATGGAACCACAATGGAGAACCCCAGAACGCTGTCTTCGGGACTGAAACAACTGCGGCGTCTGGACAAGGCGATTTCCCGGAGCAGAAACGTCCACGGCGAGGGCGTTCATTCCAACCGCAGGGAACGGCTGTACGCCAGGGGTCGCAGAGTTCCCGCTCACGGGGTCAACGTACGGAACGACAATCATCACAAGGCAACGACGGCGATAGCCAAGTCGACGGGCCGCGTGGTGGTGGAAACCCTGAACGTGGCAGGGATGATCCGCAACCGGCGCTTGGCTCGAGCCATCGCCGATGCGGGGATGTCGGGCTTCCTGACCAAGCTGGAGTATAAGTGCCTCTGGTACGGCGCCGAGTAGGTGAAGGCGGACCGTTGGTTTGCGTCGCCGAAGCTGTGTTCGTACTGCGGCTGGAAGAACGACGACTTGACGCTTTCTGATCGGGAGTGGTGGTGCGGTGGCTGTGGTGTACTGAATGACCGCGACGCCAACGCAGCAATGAATCTTGAACAGTGGCCGGGTTTGAGCTTGCCCGGTGTCAGGACGTGGAGACCGTGTAAGTCCGGCACAGCTGGCAGTGGTCGGCGAAGCGTCAAACGGGTCTGGTGTGTACTCCGCCGTGCGTGGAGTATCAGATTTCATCAGATTCTGAATAGCGGAAGAATTCATCGGCCATCATCGAGGCCGCCAGCATTCCCACGTAATCCCGGTCAATGTCTTGGCTGCTGAGCAGCGACCAATGGTCCAGGATGTTCTCATCATCTGTGGGGGGCAGTTTGATGTATGCTGCGGTGAACCTAGTCCATCTGTCGGACGATACAGCATCGGCTCCAGAGCCGGTACAACGCGCCTGGGATCTTTCATAGTCGTTCATCTTCCGGACTGACTGCCGAAATCGGCAGCAGTCGCCGGTTGGCCAACCCCTGCTTGAACTCTTTGGTCGCGGCCGCCCGTAGCAGTCGCCGCGAACGACTCCCACTACTGCGCTGTCTTGCCCGGTTGCTCTTGCCAGCAGCGTTTGCTCCGGGCACGTGTCCGCTCCGCTCGCCGCGGTGCTCCCAAGAAACTGAGCCGCCTTCCCGAGGCGTTCCGCGAACTTGTTCATTTCGTTGGTGTTCGATGGTGGCAGCAGCATCCGGGTTTGTATCGTGTCGAGCAGTCCAGTGGCGCCAATGCAGTAGAACGTCGGGGGACTTCCTTCGCGTCCCATCCGTCTCAGTAGTCGCGCCGGGTATTGCGGGTTGGTGCGACAGATGAACGATACTCCTTGCTGCTCCCACTGTTCCTTCCATCGGCTCAAGGTGTACCCTCGCTCGAGCAGTCTTCGCACCTGCGCCGCGTTTCCAATAGTTCGTGGCCGGCCGGTGTCGTATAGACGCCCAGGTCGTCGCCGTGTTGTTCCGCGGTTGCCTCGAGTTCCGCCAGTCTCCTGGCGTCTATCGGCGGCGGATCGTCGACGCCGTGTGGGCCCAGCGTTTGGGTGAGTAGCATGACCGCTTGGCGGCTCTTGTGAGATCTGCCATTAGTAAAGTCCCCGAAGGTGGTGTAACGGAAACCGGGTGGCATGAAGACAGCCACCGCGTCATCCTTATCGGAATTACCACAAACCCGATGCGGGAGGAACGCGATGGCCAAGAACAGCATGGAGTATCCTTTTGGTACTACTGCGCAAGCGGGGCCTGGACGGCGATGTGGACTTTCTGCGGGAAGCCCTGCAGGTGCTGGTGGAGGGGATCATAGCCTGCCCCGTGCCCCGACACGGGGGACGCTGAGGTGTCAGTGCAGATCGGAGCCCAGCACGGTGAACGCAACCCGGACCGGCTCACCCACCGCAATGACTACCGCAGCCGCGATTTGGGACACCCGGGTGGGGACGATGGAATTGCGCATTCCCAAGATACGGGAAGGGAGCTACTTCCCTCCGCCAATGGCGGACTGGAGCCCAGGCGGCGCAGCGAGAAGGCGTTGCTGACGGTGATCCAGCAGGCCTACGTGGAGGGCGTGTCCACGAGAAGAGTGGACGATCTGGTGAAGTCCCTGGGCTGCGATGGGATTTCGAAGAGCCAGGTCTCACGTCCGCCTCAGGCGGACCGGGACCTGGATCAGGTGGTGGAGAACTTTCTGGGTCGGCCTTTGGACGGTGGACCGTATCCCTACGTGTGGCTGGACACCCTCACCCAGAAGGTCCGTGAAGGTGGTCGTCCGCCTCAGGCGGATCAACGTCAGCGTGGTGGTGGCCACCGGCGTCAACGCCCACGGTCAGCGCAAGATATTGGGCATGGCCGTGGGCGCCAGCGCGGACGGCGCCTTCTGGCTGGCTTTCCTGCGCTCGCTGAACGCCCGGGGTCTCAACGGTGTGGAACTGGTCATATCCGATGCTCACCAGGGACTGAAGAACGCCATCGCCATCCGCCTCAGGCGGACCGTACCCACTTCATGACCAACCTGCTGACCCGGGTGCCCTAGCGATCCCAACCCGGCGCGGCCACCATGGTGCGCATCATCTACAAGCAACTCTCACCGGAGGAAGTCCACGCCCAGGCCGACCGGGTGATTGCCCAACTGCAAGAACACTTCCCCCAGGCTGCCTCCGCCTCAGGCGGACTGGCAAACGCTTTGCCCGACATCCTCGCCTTCACCGCCTTCCCGGTACCTCATTGGCAGAAACTCTGGTCCAACAACCCTTTGGAACGGCTCAACTTGACGGGACGTAACCGAATCCGGCGCCATGACGAAAGTTGTGGGATGGAAATCCGTGAGGCAGTTCTAGGAAGGTTTGGAACCAGGCCAGCTTGCTCCTGCCGAAAATCTCGATATGGACCCAGGAATCGGCGCCGCAGATGGTGGCACAGATGGCGATGGCCAGGATGTCCACCAGTTTGTGGCGTCGGGTGCGTTCTACTCGGGGATCTTCCAACTCAGCGAAATGCTCGAGAATTGTCGCCTTGGCTAACTGTGCCATGCCCATCTCCTCCCACTTCGGTCAGCGGTTCATGGCACGTTAGCACATTTCTAAAAATACCATTAAAGTGCGATTGCCCTGATCAAACAAACATGCAGAGGGTGACGAGAATAACCACGATAGCCTTGGCGGCACTTGCTCTTTTTGGAGCATGGGTGTTCCTGTTTACTGTTTTCCTTTTGGTCGCCATGTTTTCCGGCATAACCAGCATATGGGGGCCGACTGGCCATCCTTTGGAAGCCCTCGCAGGTGCTGGGATCATCGTGCTGCCCACCCTCATCATCGCGGCGATCATCGCCTTCGCCAAATTCTGTTGCAAGATGGGAACTCTGGGATCCGTATGGACCTCGGTGCTCTTCTCCATTATCTTCGTTGTCTCATTCTTTTGCATTTTTGCCTCAGGAGACGCCATCGGCGTAACGTCCACCACAGTGTCGTCCTCCGGCCCTACTCCCGCCAACTACCGCAATTGGCTACTCATCCCTGTCGCCTTCACGGCGTCCTCCATCCTCTGTGCGGTAATTGTAGTGATCATACAGAGAATCCAGAGAATGGAAGCACACCCCCCCAAACCCGAACCCTGACACTCAGTAGATCCGTCGGCGAGCGTGGCGTACGTCGACGCCTGGCTTCCAATCACGTACGGCAACTCCTCGCCGCATCCTTGTAAAAATGATTGGCTTGTATCTTGATGGGACAGAGACGGGATGCGGTAGACTGGTATTGACCGGGCCACGATAGGCCGTACTGAAGCGAGGGTCGCCGCATCCATCCCGATTGAACCCGAACGGTTGCCCGGGCCCGCTGAGCGCCCGTCTTGCCGGTGAGCGTGGAGCAGGAACCCACCTTCGTCGGCATCGATGTGGCCCAAGCGAGGGCGGACGTGGCGTTTTGCCCGACAACTCCGGGAGCGGCCGCGCCGGTAAGTTACAGGTCCCGGGCAACCGCAACCAAGACCCGGCGGCTTTCGGAACAAATGCGCCGTGGACAGAGTTTGCGGCGAGAGGTCAACGACATTCCGGTCGAGGTGGCCCGTCGCGTCTGGAACGAGGGTCTCCGCGACTATGAGGTGTCCCACCACTACAATCGCGCCCGCTGATCCTGCGGCGCTCATCCGCTGCCGCCGCCGTGCCGGCCGTCCTCGTCTCCGGTTCCTGCGAGCCCCTGCGCCGCCGGCAAGGACGCAAGGCCGCAAGGCCGTCGGGCAGCAGCAGCTTGCGGACCGGGTAGTTGATGGTGATCCCCTCGGCCGCCAGGCGCGAGTGCAGCTCTTCGATCAGCTCGCTGCGCACCTCGAAACCCGCAACCCGATTGCGTGCCCGGATGATCATGTAGAAATTGACGTTGCTCTCGCCGAAGGCCTCGTACCGGAAGACGGGCTCGCTCTCCGGATCCGCGCCCGGGCACTCCCGGCGCACCGTCTCCATCACTTCCAGGCCCACCGCCCTCACCCGCTTCAGATCGCTCTCGTAGGCCACGCCGCAGGGCACCACCACATCCAGGGGATCCTCCGGTTTGCTGAAGTTCGTGATGATGGTCTCCGCGAAGAGCGAATTGGGCACCACCACCAGGTTGTTGGTCCAGGTGTGCAGCCGCGTGCTGCGCCAGCTCACGTCCACCACGTAGCCGTCGATGCCGTTGGACATCTCGACGTAGTCGCCCACGCTGATTAGACCCTCGGTGACCACGTAGGTGCCGGCGAAAAGGTTGGACAGCGTGGGCTGCAGCGCCAGCGCCACCGCCAGACCGGCGATGCCCAGGCCCGCCACCAAGGGGCTGATGTTGATCCCCAAGATGTCCAGGCACACCATGGCCGCCACCGCGATCACGAACCCCAGCACCCCACGGCGCACCAGCGGGAACATCCACCCGTCCCCACGGTCCGGATGGGAACGATGCAGAAAGATCTGCAGCCACAGCAGGGTCGCCGAGGCGATGCCGTTGACCAGGGAGGCCCCGATCAGGACCGCGATCACCCCGCTGGTCTTGTTCACCACCGCCTGCACCGCCGGCGGCGGCGACAGCACCGTCAGCGCCACGTAGATGCCCGACAGCACGATGAAGGCCGCAAAGGGCAGCCGGATCGCCGCCGCCGTCTTCACGTCGAAATCGACGCCGGACATGATGGAAAGCCGCAGCAGCCGTCGGAACACCAGCGTGCTGAACAGTACGGCGATGACGACGGCCACCGCCACGATGACGCCGCTGATCAGCAGGTCAACCCAGGTGGTGTCCGACCCGGCGGCCCAGTGGGACAGGGCCTGCCACCAATTGCGGAAAATTTCGCTCATAAATCTCAGTCCCGGTGCCTGGATTTGCTCAGCAACCTGTAACGCCGGCCGAACAATATTACCGAAATGCAACGGGTTGCCGTACATGACCACCCCATCCCAGTCCATCGAGATTTATCGCGTCAAGCGCAAGGCCAAGACCGCGTCCGCGACATCGAGGCCTTAACCCTTGTGACCCGCGCTCCCCTAAGCCGAAGCCAGAGTGAAATCTACATTTGGCATGGCGGAAGCGTCGGTTTGGGCGGAGCGGAGGGGTTCTGCCGCGCAAGCCTGTAGCGCAGTTCGGCAGCGGCGTTTGACTTCGTCCCTACGGTAGGGCAGATCGGCGAAGAAGCTGCCCACCCGATCCCGTACTGCGGCACGGGTTCCCAGGCACACATCGGCGGTTGCCTCCTGACGCACCCAGCCCCAGATGGTGCGATTGGTCAATAATCGGGGCGTTGAAATCCGGACTGTAACTGGGCAGGTTCACCAGGCGCAGGTGCAAGTCTGGCGTGGTCAGATAAGTGCGTAGCGCATCGCCCCGATGAGCTGGCGAGTTGTCCCAGATCACGGTCAGCGGTTCGGTGTGCCGGGCTCGTAGTTGCCGGAGGAAGGCTGCCGAAGTCTCGGAGTTGCTGTTGCCCTCCAGTTCCATCACCTCCACCTCCCCGGTCTCCAGGCACACCGCCGAGTAGTAGCTGACCCCGTATCAAGTACGGGGTGACGTTCCTTCTCCCCACGGCGGGGGCTGGTGGAGACCACCAGAGCCTGCCCCGTACCACGATACGGGGGCCGGTTCCCCTTTTAACACCCACTTGCCCCGCAGAGCCTGCCCCGTACCAAGATACGGGGTCAGCGTCTGCCTGAAAGTGCGCCTCGTCAGCGAAGAAGATCTTGGTCCCATTCCCTTGGGCTGCCGCCGTCAAAGCGGCATACTCCGCCACAAAGGCTTCCCGCCGCACCGGGTCCGCCTTGAGCAACCGCTTCTTGGGTCGCTTCAGCACAAACCCCAGCCGATGCAAGTAGTTCAGATCCGCCTATGGCGGACCCCGGCTCAGCGCCAACCCGAACCGTTCCTCCACAAACCAGCGTACCGCCCTCCAGTTCCAGTTGGATAGTTCGATGCCCGACTGCCTGGGTGCTTCTTGCACCGCCGCCTTCAACTCGGCCTGCTGCTCCCCGCTCAGCGCGGGGGGGAACCTCCCGACTGCTCAAATGAGAACGCCCTGGGACCACCCTCCGCAAACATCGTGGCCCATTGGCCTATGGGCAGCGTACCCATCTCCTGCCTGCCCACAAACAACCTCCCCCAAATTTCCCTGCCGACTACCTCAATTCTCGCCAATTCTACCCAACGCCAATGCGGGTTTCACCGTGGCTTTGGTTTAGGTATCGTGGTGCAGCGGCTCCGGTCCTGATGCGTCATGGCGACCTACAAACCGAAAACAGTATCACCAGTCCGGTTCGGGACTTTCCTATCCTTACTGCCCTGGCCGGCAGCGAGAAGGTTGTCGGGGAAACCCCGCCGTCGGACACCTCCCGCCGGGCCGTTGACCTGACTACGTTGGACACCTTCATTGAGTTCAAGCGCCATATCGGAACCACCGCTAGCCGCGAAGCCTACCAATACAGCGCCCGGCAACTGGACGACTACCTCGGCCAGTCTGCTTCGCACGGCCGAGTGCGCAAGGTCGTTCTCGCCGATGACAAGTGGGTAGTGCTTCATTTTGAAATCCCTCTTTAAAAATCCCGCCCGGCCCCTAATCCCCTTAATACAGCCTCTCAACCGCCCTACTCAACCCCAAAGCCAACCCGCCCCAGAGGCCGATACCTAATTCCCTTATTATCCGGAACCTAACGATAAAGTTGCTCTTGTGGTCGTCCTGGATTACGCTAGAAAACGGCCCCGGGAGATAGAGGCAACCGGGGCTCAAGAACGAGGCCGTGAGTGAGGCAACATTCACGGCCTCTAGAGGAATAGCCCTGACATGTAGAGGTTGTCAGGGCTTACGGAAGATGCCGTGAGCGTCACAACCGTTCGCGGCATTTAACATTTCCGAGAGGCATCACAGGGGGGGTTGCGCTCTGCGTTGAAACCTGATATAGTGGAGGCTTGCTGGTGGCGGAATCTTAGCCAGACCACTCCACCAGAATCTTACAACCGGAGATGCGCCTATGTAGACCATACCGAACTCAAAACAACCAATCCAAAATTCCGGCGGCGTGATGGAACGTCCGACCGGTATATTTCAAAATAGTCAAAAAGGAAAATCGACTATGAACCCAATATATAAGATGCTATTTATGCTGATTGTACGAATACTGATCTTTATCGTTATTGATCTGTTCACAAGTTAGAGCATATCCCGGCGGCTCGGACCTCTAACATCCGGGCCGCTAGTTTATCTAATACCATTTGCGACGTCGAGTAATTCAAATTCAACAGCCATCGGTACATCTCCTTACGCATACAACTATAACCTACTCATGATATAAAGTCAAAGTTTATCTAAAGTACAGCTAATCCTCAGAGCTGCTCCATTTCTTGTACGGCCCACGTTTTCCCGGTTTAGCCCGAATCCACCGAAGGGATACCGCGGCGGTGGTCAGACGAGGGATGAGGGACCAGGGGTCGGGCTGGCGAGGACTTGATGCCGATGAAATGGACGATGTGGGGCGTGGCGACCACGTCAAGGGGATGTTGACGGCCCGTGGCAGCGGCATTGGCAGTGATTTTCAGCGCAGATCGCTGGCGGGGACCGTCAGAGGCCCAGCCTGGGCGCTGATCGGCCAGGCGTATGGTGTCATTGTAGACAGGTCAAACCCCGAGGACGACGTCAGGAAGGGAGCGGCAGGGCGCGCAATCGAGCCAGAGCGCTGCTGAACTGGTTTTGCCAAGGCCAGCCCTGGGGCAGATGCAGGGTGAGACGCCGCGCCTTGCGGGTGATGCGTCCGGCGAGAGAGAAGAAGCGCCGCCGTAGGCTCTTGGTGGTGGTCAGGGGCTCGCCCAGGCCGATGCACGTGGTCCAGCGTGCTCCGCCAACGGCGGATGGGCCATGACTTGCACCGCCAGCCAAGCAGCGTTGGCGGCGAAGCGTCCCGATGGCAGGTGGTTGAGGCCCATGCCGTACTTCAGGTCGCGGATGGCATTCTCGATCTCGGCGTGGCGGCGATGGTCAGCTTCCAGGTATAGGGTGTCTCTCTCACGGTCGGTGATGAAGGCGTGATAGCTGTATTTGGCGATGAGGGCCAGTTGGGTGTCGGGCGTGGGCTTCACCCGCCGGACGATGAGCCGCACCGGTATAGCGTCGGGCTTATTGGCGAAGGGAGTATAGATGGTTTCCGCCACGTCGGCGCCGCCCTCCATCCAATAAGGTATGGGCGTCCAGGCCGCTTCAGGTATGGCGTCGATGAGATTGTGCAGTTGGGGGTTCTGGCGGACGGTGATGGAGTAGCGTACCTTCTGGTCACGACAGGCAGTCACCATGGGGTGAGTGTAGAAGCCGCTGTCCGCCCGCATGGTGAGTGGTCCGGTGGCTCCGGCATAGCGCACTCGGCTCACGGTCTCGCGCAGAAAGTTGGCGGCGCCCCGAGCCGTGTTGGCCCGACCCTTTCGCAATCGACACATCAGCACCTCTCCGGTGCCCTCGGCCACGGCGAGGAGCGGGTGATAGCCCCGCTGGCCGGTGTAGCCGTGATGGCGTGCGCCCTCCTTGCTCAGACCGTAGGTCTCGCAGATGGTGGAATCCAGATCGATGGTCAGCGGATCATCGCCAGGACCGGCGCCGAAGGCCCAGGCTTGAGCCAGCACCTCACGGCTCACCCGATCCAACTGCCGCACGTGGCCCCACTGGAAACTCCGCAGAAACGTGCCCAACGTGGAGGGTGCTTTGACTACGCAGCCCAGCACCCGCTGGGTCTCGCCAGCACGCAGCGCGTCGGCATCGTCGATGCAGTCGCCGCCGGCCAGCGCCGACGCAACCAGCGTCAGCATCTTGTCTCCCGCGTTGGCGCGACCTGGCGCGTCTCCCAGGTCAACGTGGCGGTCCACCAGCTCGCCCAGTCCCAGATGATGGGCCAGGGTGATGGGCAAAAGCAGCCCCGCATTGGCCACCAGTCGCTGATCATCAAAGGCAACGTGGATGCGGTCGGGCTGCTCGCGTGGTAGCATCTTTCGGGTGCTCCTCGTTTCAGGGCGGTTTGGTATCTCACAAACCATTATCCCCGAAGCCGGGAGCAATTTCTTACCCGGTCAGCACGCCGACACGCTCATCCTTTCGGTGGATTGGGGCTTAGGCAGCGTTGCGTTCACCATCTCCACCAGCCAGTCTATATCGTAAACCCGGTCCGTCAAACCAGCGGCCATAGCAGGGGTGGTCTTGTAGCCGCCTCTCTCTTTGGTCAACGTGGTGTGCGCCCGGCAGAAGTTGTACCAGGTGAAATACAGGGCCAGCGCGTAGCAGTGGTTCTCGAATTTCTTGCTAAAGCCGTTGGTCAGCCTGGTAAACCGCCGCATACTCATTCGCATGGTGAGGTTGTGCCTTTCCACGTGAGAGGTACTGATAAAGGCTTCGTCTGGATCGCCGACAATGACCTCCTTGCGGCTGGCGACCCATTCCGACGGCGAATAGCGGGTTGCCTCTTCCGGTGGTGTTTCGGCGTAGATTTTTATTAACTGCGCGAAATCCACGTTACCGCCAAAAGCACCCTCCACGGCTCCCGGATAGGCGTTTAGTCCGTCGGTGGTGAGCTGGAACCTGCCGGTTGTTCTGGCTCGTAGGTCGTCCATCAAAGCCAGTGCCGTTTCGCCGTCCCGAGAGGTGCTTACGGCCCAAGAGATCATCAATTTGGAATCTGAATCAATGGCGGTCCAAGTCCAAATATCACCGGCTTCCTTCGGGGCACGGGCGGCAAATTCTACGTTCTTTGCTTTGGCGTAGAGGAAAGACCAGATCTCATCGCACTGAACCAATTGCGCCGGTATTCCTGTTACGTGCCGGTCATGATAATCCCAACAGGCTTTACCGGCGTCAATCAAACATCTCTTTACGGTATTAAAAGCACAATTTTCTATCCGAGTTATAGACCGCATTGAACTGCCCTCTACCAACATATTAAGCATGCGGGCCTGCCTATCTGGGGCGATGCGGTTTACCATAGGTACCAGTATAGCACTAGTTAGGCACACAAGTCAAGCATGATTCACACTAGAATTCGTTACATACTCGAAGATGTTGGTCAAGAGTTATTAAAGTATGACCAACTTTAGATTAGATGGATTTTAAATTTACGGACTTGCTACCCTATCCCCAATCCCGCCCTACCACCAGCCTTGACAATCTCTGAACCGTCGGCTACCGTCAGACCTGCTAGAGACGCAAGGCCGGAACGCCTAGCGCGACGACATATGCTCACCGTTTTGGATGGCTCCGTGCCTCCTAGCGGGAGCATATGTCTGGCCGGCGTCTCTAGCAAGAAGCCAATCCAGAGACCGCTAGGGGGTTCCAAATGACCGGTCAGGTCCTCGACTACTCCATCCAAACCAACGAAGGCATTATCTCCGGCGACGACAGCCAGCGGTACAGGTTCGCCGGCGCAGATTGGCCTGGTTCGTCCGTTCCAACACGCGGTACTTTGGTGGATTTTGACATCGCCGAAGGAAACCGCGCGGTCAGCATCTATCTGGTGGAACCGATTGCGCCGCCAGCAGTTCCTCAACAATCCGTACAGCCATCGCCGGCTCAGGTAGTGCAGCAGCCGGTTCAAACTTACCAGCAACCGGCTGCCTCCGCGCCTTCAGGGAACCGCAAAGACCGGACAACGGCGGCACTACTAGCGTTGTTTGCCGGCGGACTTGGCATTCACAAGTTCTACCTGGGCGAAAAGGGAGGGGTGTTGCGTATCGTCTTGACCTGTACCGGAATCGGCTTCTTCGTGTCCGGGATACTCGCTCTGATGGATGCGCTCAAACTGTTCCAAATGTCGGATGCTGACTTTGACCGGCAGTACAACGGAGGCGTCTGATGCGTAAAACCCTCGCCCCATTGATTGTCGCCGGAATCATCGTCATGACTATCGCTTGCGTCCCGTCCAGCATAGAAATGACGAATGCCACCGATGAGGAGTTGAATACCGCCTGTACCGCGCTGTCCAGAGTCGGCTACGATTACTACCAATTGGATCCGCTTGCCGTTGGTGGTCGGATTTTGGAGGTTGCCGCCAGCATCCACACCGATCACCAAGGACCGGAAAAGACACGGAAATACTGCGAAGGGAGATAAAAGAAGACCCGGCCCAATTACAGGCCGGGTCTTTTTATTTGGTGCTGTGGTATAATTGACGATGCGTACCACGGTAGCTCAGTAGGTAGAGCAGGGGTTTGGAAGTCCTCGTGTCGGCAGTTCGATTCTGTCCCATGGTACCATCGTCGGCAGGATTTTACCCCCGCCACCTCGATTATAGCACAATCAGATCCAAAAGGCTAATTTTTCTTTTGAGCCTGCTTTTTAGATTTCGTTGTAGGCTTTTCACCGTAATCTTCTTCGATGTCGCCTACCGCTATCCGTGCCACTTGGATTGCGGCTTCGATGGTATTGGCTGGCCTGCGTTCGCCGTTAGGTCCAGTTGGCATGGTTTTTACCTCTATGAATTGAATGTGCCGGTCGGGTTAGGGCTGGCAGGGGAGAGACTAGCACAGGTTAGGCGCAATGGGTAGGGCTGACTTTAGGGGCGGCGGGTTTAGGGATGGGTAGCTGGGGGTAGGATTTCAAAGTGAAGCACTACCGCCAAGTGATGGTTGTTGCATTGGCCCGGAGCGAGCGAGGTCCGTTTGATGTGTCCCTACGCTTTCACCTTGGACGAGCCTGATGGGTGGTTCAACCTCTACGAGTGGCTACGAGACACCGCCTTAATGTACTTGAAAGGAGTGAGGCCGGAAACGAAGAAAATCGCTGGGCATTTTGGCTCCGGCAGCCCCTCCTGCCTGAGGGGGATCGCTCTCCTGAAAGCCCCTCCCGGGACAACTCGGAACTGGAGACTGTCGGGGTCAAACGGACTATAATGCTACTTATTAGGGGTTTGTCTGAACGTCTATCACACACGCCGCGCGTCCGTCGCGTTCGCGTAAACCGGGAGAGAGCAATCATGAAATCTACAAAATTCGCATTAGTCGCGCTCGCTGTGGCGCGTAAAACCCCGCGCGGCGACGAATGTTGCCGGCCAACCGACACCGGCGCGCGACACCTGGACTGCGTGTAAGTGCCATGGATACCAGCCACGCGCATAACCGCGAACTCAAGGTCGCTGTCTATCACAGCGGGCAAATGGACGCTATCTGGTGTCTCCAAAGCGAATCCAGAGAAAAACTGCTGAAGGACCTCGCCTTTGATCGGCGCCAACTGGTCGGACCCTTCCAGTCGTGGTTCGCGACTGATGATGACCTCACACCCTGCCACGGTCCCAACACGGAGCCGGCGGACTGCCGTGAATAATCGGCGCCGTCGGTCTACGAGCAGGCCGAATTGATGGTGCGCATCCGCGGCATGCAACGCCGGAGGTGACCGCTAAACAGGGTAGTCGCCGGTTACTAAACTAAAGCCAAGGTGGGATATACATTTAAGTGGCGATGATGATCTAAGTGGCGATGATGATCAGCTGGGTTAAGCCCGTGAATCCCTCTCATCCGTACTTGGAGAACGACCCGGCTCCGTGGTTTGACCCCCACCATCTGCGCATTTCACCTTGGCTTTAGTTTAGTAGTCGAACATCTTTGAAATGACGGTTAGTCGAGGTTAGCCTGATTGCACAGGAATATTCGGGCATCGCTGCTCTCCCGTCATCCTGCCAATTACTCAACCATCAATTCAAAGCTGTTGGTTTACCAGCCCGGGACTACCAGGGAGAGGCCACAGCCCAATTCGTGCCCCGCCCACCGCCGATAACCACCACCATTCCCTGCGGCGGCGGGTGTTTGGCCAAGGACAGGAGGGCCGTACATGAGCACCTTGAAGGACAAATGCGCTATCGTTGGCGTGGGAGAGACGGTCTACAACCGGGACTCGGGCAGGACCGAGTTGAGCATGGCAGTGGAGGCGGCCAACCGCGCCATCGCCGACGCGGGTCTGGTTCCCCAGGATATTGACGGCATCGTGAAGTTTACCGCCGACTCCACACCCCAGGGGGAATTGGCTGCCTGCCTGGGTATTCCCTACCTGCGGTACTACGGCGAATTGGGGCCGCTGGGCGGGGCGGCCTGCGGCCTGGTCATACAGTCGGCGATGGCCGTTGCCCAGGGCTTGGTCAACAACGTGCTGGTGTATCGTTCAGTCAACGGCCGCTCCGGGCAACGCTACGGCTCCGGCACCGTCACCACCCGCCGGGGCCTGGGCAGCTCCGCATTCACCGAGCCTTACGGCCTGTTGGTGCCGGGGCAATCCAGCGCACTGCGGGCGCGTCGCCACATGCACGAGTTCGGCACCAAGATGGAGCATTTTGGCGCGGTGGCGGTGGCCTTCCGAAATAACGCCTGTCTCAATCCCAAGGCCATCATGCACGGGCGGCCCATCACCATGGAGGACTACCTGACCTCCAGAATGTTCTTCGACCCCCTGCACATACTGGACTGCGCGCTGGAGGCCGACGGGGCCAACGCTTTCGTCATCACCTCGGCGGAAAGGGCGGCCAACCTGAAACAGCCGCCGGTGTACATAACCAGCGCTGCCCAAACGCTGCTGGCCGGTATGGACGGGCACGGGCGTTCCTGGGACGAAAGCGGCGGAGCCCTGCTGGCCCCTGAGTTGTTCGGTGAGGCTGGGGTCACCCCGCAGGACATTGACGTGGTCGGCTTCTACGACCACTTCAGCCCGGTGATTATCACCAAGCTGGAGGACTACGGTTTCTGCCAGCGCGGCGAGGGCGGGCCCTTCGTCGAAGGGGGCAGGATTGGAGTGGGCGGAGAACTGCCGGTCAACACTTCCGGCGGGCATCTATCCGAGGCCTACCTTCAGGGCATGAACCAGATCATCGAAGTGGTGCGTCAGTTGCGGGGACAGTCGCCGGCCCAGGTGGAGGGCGCGGAGTTGGGTCTGGTTGACAGTGGCGACGGCTCGGGCGCCCTGATACTGAGGAGGTGAGTCAGCTGTGACTACCGCTAATTTTCCCCTGCCGGTGCCCAACCTGGACAACCAGGAATTCTGGGACCAGTGCCGGCAGCGCCGACTGGTGCTGCGGCGTTGCCTGGACTGCCGTTCCTTCCACCATCCGCCAAGACCCAACTGCCCGGAGTGCGCTTCGTCCAACCTGGAGTGGGTGGAGTCGCCGGGGAAGGGCAAGGTCTACACCTACGTCATAACCCGCCAGCCGGTGAACCCGGCCTTCCGGGAGCGTCTCCCCTGGGGCGTGGTGGAAGTTGAGCTGGAGGAGGGGGTCTACCTTATCAGCAATCTGGTGGACTGTGACGCGGACGACATCGAGATCGGCATGGAAGTGGAGGTAGTCTTTGAGGCGGTCAACGACGAGATAACCCTGCCCAAGTTCAGGAGAGTCGGACAGTAGCCATATCCCTGTAGGGTTGCCCTGACTTTCTCCCCGTCACAGTGTCAGTTCGGTGGGAATCAGGCGGCGGTTCTTGGCGTCGGCAGCTGGTGGTCCGAAATTTTTGAAATGATGAGTTGCTGGCTTCGTCCTGGTTCTCCAGCGAAGTCGGTCTAAAGCAAGGCGTGAAGACGGATCTCCATCATTTCAAAGCGGTTCGTCTACTAGTCGTGGGCGCATCTGATATTGGCGATTACGAGGTCCAATCCGTTACTGTCGAGACCGTGGACTAGCGCCCGATCAGGAGCGATAGTTATACCTGTCCCTATTGCCTCATCAGAGAATGTTACCGAAAACTCAGCACTTTGGATCTGCCGCCGCCAGCGCGATTTCCGGCAGTCCGGCCGGGTCCGGCAGCGTAGCTTCCGACGCGGCGTAGACCAGCTTGTTTGCCATGATGCCTCGCCACTGTTGCACCCGGCGCTGTAACGTGCGCAGGTTCGCCCGGCCGAACCGGTCCGGGTGATCTGCCTACAGCCGGCCCAGCAGCGCCATCGCACTGGCGTCTGGGTCTTCCTGCAACCATTCCAAAACGTTGCACCACACGCCCTCGAATGGGTCCTTCCGCGTTCGCCAGTGGCGCGGTGGTTTCACCCTGGGCTCCCGATCGTTTGGCTCCTGCTCCTCACGCCATCGATCGGGCAGCTTGGCCAAGAACCGCTCCTGGCTCTCACCCCGTGGGGTGGGCCTGAGTTCAGGGGACACGATGGCTGCCAGCGCCGACTCGCCTTCCCTGATGGTGTGCAACAATACTACTGGGTCCAACGTGGCCCGGTGTTCGGCGAGCTTCATCTTTGCATCGGCGCTGACCGCCTCGTGCCGGATCACCCAGTCGCAGGGCGTGGCCGGCGGGCTGTAGCCCTTGATCACCGCCGACCCGTTGCGCGTCTTCCCCATCAGCTTGAACGGAGGCTGGAAGTAGTTCACGTACAGCCGCATGGCGCAGTGCCGATGGGCTATGGTCTGCCCTGCCACCTGGCCTGAGTACCGCTCATGGCCCAGGAACCGCCGGATCACCGCGCCGTTCTTCTGCTCCACCCAGGCCTGATCGTTCTTGCGGTACGCCCGGGAACGGGTGAACTCGATGCCACGGTCGGCGCAGTACCGAGTGAGCGTATCATTGATGAACACGCTGTCGTTATCGGAGTCGATGCCGAGGACGGGAAAGGGCAATTGTTTCGCGATGGCTTCCAGACCCGCCACCACCAGGTTTTGCTCCCGGGCCAGCAGGGGCACCGCCTCGGTCCAGCCGGTGCAGACGTCGGTGGCCACCAGGCTGTAAATGAACGATCCCCACATGCTGTCGCCGCAGTGGGTCACCAGGTCAATCTCCAGGAACCCGGGCGGCGGCCGGTTCCAATCGGCAAAGGTCCGTACCGGAATGTTGCGACCGGGAGACCATCGCCGCCGGCGTTTGCGCCGACCGGCCACCGTGGCCCGCACCGGTTTCAGCAACCGGTCCAGGGTGGCCGCGCTGGCTGAAAGCACTCGTGTTTTCACCTCTGGGTCCAGATCCAGATGACCATGGCGCTCCATGGACTCCACCACGTGGGGCATCGCCGCCTTCAGACGTTTCCCGCAGATGCGGTCCGAAGCTTCCCAGATCAGGACCACGACCTCGCGGACCGCATCGTCGTAGATCCACTGCCCTTTGACTGCACCGGTCCCGCCGCTGCCTTTCTCGGACTGTGCTAACAGCCTGATGCCATGCTTGCGGTGATGGCCGGTTACGGCGATGAACTCGTCCAGGATCTCGCTCTTGTCCTTGCGGGACGACTCCCGGTAGCGGTCCCGTATCGATGCCAGCAACTCTTGTTTCGCCATCCTGCTCATGCCTCCTGCCACAAGAACGCCTCCCGAATTTTCGGTAGCATTCTATTTGCGGCAATTACTTCTTATAAGTAACCTTTTTATTGAGGCAATGCGCCATGCGGCGGGGAATGCCAATGCGCCCGCTGTGGCCGCTGAAAAATTCCCAACCCGCCAGCCCCGCGGCCCTGGCGATGGCCTTGACCCGCCGGGCGATCTGGGACTCCGACAGCCCGAACACTGTCTCCTCACCTGAAGCCCCCTCCGGCCGTATCGCGTCCAGGGCCTGCATAGCGGCAAGTGTGATGGCCACCACCGGCCCTGGGCCTCGGCGTCGGTCTTGGATCGGATCACGGTGATGCGGCCGGAGCCGTCTTCCTGGGACTTACTGATGCGTGAATGATGATCTAAAGGCGGGATTAGGCATGTGAGATAATCAGCCTCATGAATAGTGCGAATGATGAGAAGCCTACCGATTGGAAGGAAATCCGGCGGCTGCGAGCTTGGGAGTTGGTCCAGCAGGGCTGGAAACAGCAGGACGTGGCCACGGCTCTGGGCGTCACCGCAGGGGCGGTGAGCCAGTGGGTCAGCAAGGCCCGTCAGGGCGGCATCTCCGCCCTGCGCCACCGCAAGCCACCCGGCGGGCCGTCCAAGTTGAGCGACGAGCAGCGGGGGCAACTCCCCGGATTGCTGGGCCGGGGTCCTGCGGCCTACGGGTTCTGCGGAGAGGTTTGGACGCGGCGGCGGGTGGGCCAGGTCATCGAGCAGGAATTCGGCGTGTCTTACGACCCCTCCCAAGTGGGACGGATTTTGAAGGATTGTGGCTTCAGCGTGCAGAAACCGGCCCTGCGGGCCACCCAGCGCGATGAGGACGCAATCCGGGACTGGCGGGAGCGTCGCTTCCCCGAGCTCAAAAAAGGCCCTAGCTGAAGGAAGAACCATCCTGTGGGCTGACGAATCGGGGTTCTACCTGTTGCCCGTCCGCCGAGGCGGACTGCGCACCTGGGCGCCGGTGGCCCAGACCCCGGTAATCCGACGCAAACTGAGCCTGATCATTCAACAATCGCCATCTGAGCGCCATCAGTGCCATCAGTATGACCGGAGACCTTTACCTGGCGGTGCAAGACCACTCCTACAAGCTGGGCTTTGCGCATTTTTAGAAAAGTAAAAGGACAGGGTAAGCTGGCCTGACCCTACTTTCCACGGAAAGGCCCGACCATGCTCACCCTGCCCGCGGCCATTGTAGCCCTGCCCCTTCCCTTCGCAACATTGTTCACCAACCCGACTTGGCAGAAAGCCCAGCTGCTGCTGGTGGGCACGGTCCTGACCACCGGCCAGCGCACTGTGGCCGCGGCGCTGCGCGTCATGGGACGCAGCGACCAGCGCGACTACGCCCGCTACCATGAGGTGCTCAATCGGGCGGTGTGGTCGTCCCGCGCAGTTGCCCGCGTCCTGCTCTTGCTTTTGCTCCAACATCTGGATCGGGGCGACGGCCCCTTGGTTTTCGGCATCGACGAAACTCTGGAGCGGCGTCGCGGGGCCAAGATCAAGGCTCGGGGCATCTACCGAGACGCGGTGCGTTCCAGCCGCCACCAACTGGTCAAGGCCAGTCCGCCATAGGCGGACGCTGGATCTCCCTGATGTGGGTGTGCCACGTCCCGTGGGCAGGACGCCATTGGGCGTTGCCGGTGCTCACGGTGCTGGCACCCTCCTCTCGTTACCACCAGCAGCAGGGACGCCGGCACAATCCGCCATAGGCGGAACCGACTGGGCCCGGCAGATGATCATGCTGCTGCGCTCATGGTGAGCCTGCCGAACCACGCTGGCTGCCCCATCGCCCTCTGGTCCTGGTGGGCGATCCGCCTGAGGCGGACTGGATCTGCTCCACTGCTGCCAGTCCCTGCGTCAGCCGGTGACCCTCATCGCCAGACTGCGCCTGGACGCCGCCCTCTATGCGCCATCGCCGCCACGATCACCGGGTCAAACTGGCCAGCCAGCCCTGAAAGGCCCCCGGCAACCATCGCTGAAAACTCTGCTTGACCAAGCCGACGCGCCGTGGACTGTCGCTGAAGTTTCCTGGTACGACGGCACCACCCGCACCGTGGAACTCACCTCCCAAACCGCCGTCTGGTACCGCTCGGGCAAACCGGCGGTGACTATCCGCTGGGTATTGGTCCGCGACTCCGAAGGCGCCTTTGATCCCCAGGCCCTGCTTTGCACCGACCTGTCGGCGGACCCGACCCAGATCCTGGAGTGGTTTGTGTTGCGCTGACAACTGGAAGTCACCCCGTATCAAGTACGGGGCAGGCTCTTTCAGGAAGCACGCACCCATCTGGGCATGGAGACCCAGCGCCAGTGGTCCGACCTGGCCATTGCGCGCACCACCCCCATCCTGCTGGGTCTCTTCTCCTGGACCACCCTGGCCGCCCACGCCTTGCAAAAGCATCATCCCATCACCCAGCGCACCGCAGCCTAGTACGATCCGCCTGAGGCGGATCGCCGACTTTTGTGGACGCCATCGCCCTGGTGCGTCGCCACCTGTAGCTGGCCTCAGAGGGTTTTTCACTGTCCGCAGCCAGCGCCGACGCTCAGGAACTCCCCGTCACCCTATACCACCGAATGGTGGACTCCCTCGCTTACGCCGCTTGAATTGCGCAAAGTCTAGCTTAGTATTACAGTCGCGCTTAGTTTGATAGGATGAGCCCATGACTACTGGTGAGAGCGGAGGGGTTGGAGATGGGTCGGGCGTTGCTGGAGGGAGAGGCGGTCCTGAGGGAAGTGCTGGAGTGGGAAGTTGGGTTGCGGGCGCTGCACGAGCGTATCGGTCATCGTTTTAGTCGCAGTGAGTCGCGGCAACGGGTTCTGTCGTACCTGAAAGGATTGCTGGGGTCGGTGGAGCGCAAGAACGGGTGGTCCGCCTGCGGCGGACCGAGTACGCTGGGGACGCCACTCCCGACGGGGTGTCCGCCGGAGGCGGACTGGCGGTGTACCACTGGGATGCGGATGAGGTGCGAGATGATCTGCAAGGGTACGTGGTGGAGCATCTGGGAGACCCAGAGGCGGTGCTGGTGGCGGATGAGACGGGGTTTCTGAAGCAGGGGAGGAAGTCGGTGGGGGTAAAGCGACAGTACAGCGGCACGGCGGGGAAGGTGGAGAACTGTCAGATCGGAGTGTTTTTGGCCTATGGCAGCCGTTACGGCGCCGCTTTTCTGGATCGGGAGTTGTATTTGCCCCAGGAATGGGCGGAGGATCTGGAGCGGCGGCAGGAAGCTGGGGTGCCGGAAGAGGTAATTTTCCATACCAAAGGGGAACTGGCCCAAACCATGATTGCCCGGGCGGTGTCGGCTGGGGTGCCCTTTGGCTGGGTGGCTGGCGATACGGTGTACGGCAACGACCGGCGACTGCGGCGGTGGCTGGCGGAGCAGAGCCTGCCCTACGTGCTGGCGGTGAAGAGCAATGAGCCCCTGTGGGCCGACACGGAGCGTGGCTCGGCCCAGGTGGCGGCCCGGGAGTTGGCCCAGCAGATACCCGATGACCAGTGGCAACGTCTCAGCGCTGGAGACGGGTCCAAAGGGCCACGCCTCTAAGATTGGGGCCGATTGCCGATCCGTCCCTGGTCAGAACCGGACCCGGGGCATTGGCTGTTGGTGCGTCGTCCGCCGCAGGCGGACCGATCCCGAAGACCTGGCCTATTACGCCTGTTTTGGGGCGGCGGAAGTGCCGCTGGCCGAACTGGCGCGGGTGGCGGGCAGCCGCTGGATCATCGAAGATGCCTTCAAAGAAGCCAAGCAGGAAGTGGGTCTGGACGAATACGAGGTGCGCCGTTGGGTCGGCTGGTACCGGCACATCACGCTGGTCCGCCTGAGGCGGACTGGCCCATGCCTTTCTGGCAGCGACCCGGCGCTACGCCGTCGGTGGCCATGGCAAAAGGGGGCGGTCCCCCGGGAGAACTCATCCCGTTGACCGTGTCCGAGGTCAGACTGCTGCTCTGCCGGCTGCTGTGGCTACCCCGAGGCAGTCCTGCCCTGACCATCCAATGGTCAGGATGGAGACGCCGGCATCAGGCCCGGGCTAGACAGTGTCATTACAAGAGACGCTTTCTGAGACTTTCACCACAAGCGCGACTGTAATATTAGAAGCCAGCCACCGGCACGGTGGCAATCCTGGATTTGCGGCACTGCCAAAGTTCTGTGCTTATGTCCTCCAGTTCGTCCTCAACGAGCGTTACGCCAATTCTTACTTGAACCGCTTGGATAGCGACGACCGGCTACTGGCAATATGCGGACTGGACCGGGCCCCCAGCGAGGCGGCATATTCTTCGTTCAAGAAAAAACTAACCGCCCATGTGGACACCATCAAACGCATCATAGCGGACGTATGGCTGGAATGCGGTGAGGAGATTGAGAGGCTGTGTGAGATGGGCATCGTCCCCGCAGATATGCCGCCACTGGGCCACTCACTGGTCATGGACAGCACCGATAGCGTGGCATGGGCCCGGCCGGATCGGAAGCGCCGAGGTGCCGATGAGGTAATACCGTCCAAGGACGCGGATGCCCGGTGGGGACACCGCACCGCCAAGAACCACCGCTTCGCTTCATCGGGAGGCGGGCGCAAAAGTCGCAAGGTCGTGAGCAAGGACGAGGGGACGATGGCGGCAGTGGCAACCGCAAGGATGGGAAGGATGAGTTGTTCTTTGGCTACTCCGCCAATGTCATCGTCGATGCCAACCACGGCCTGCCCATGTTCGCGGAGGTCCGGCCGGCCAACGCCAGCGATATGGTGGTCTTGATCCCCGACCTCGATGCCTGCCTGGACCTGTACCGGACCATCTCGCCCAAGTATTTCCTCGGGGACAAGGGGTATGACAGCCTCACAAATTTGCTTTACATCGTCAGCTTGGGCATGGTGCCGGTGGTCGCCATCCGGAGACCTACCAAGGACAAGGAAACCGGCCGGCGACTGTACGACGGCATCTACGATGAGAAGGGGCGCCCCACCTGCATCGGCGGAAAGTCTATGGAATATACCGCTACGGACGAGGAGAAAGGCCACCTCTTCCGCTGTCCGTCGGGAGGCTGTCATCTGAAAAGTAAAACCGACTTCAGCGGGTACTGCGACTCCCAGCACTACGAAAAGCCCGAGGGCCGCCTGCTCCGCATCGTGGGTCTGCTGCCCCGTTGCTCAGAGGAATGGAAGAACGAGTTCAAGAAGCGGCCAGGTATCGAAAGGCATTTTGGCAGCGCCAAGCACAGCCGCTTGCTGGACACTCATCGCTATTTCAACATTTACAAAGTCCGTCTTCACGTTGCCATGTCTATGCTCGCTTACCTGGCTACAGCTTTGGCCCATCTGCTGGCCGATGACTACGCCCATATGCGGCACATGCGGGTCAGACTGCCGCGGACGCCAAGGCGCCAAACAAGGTGCAATCAATCTGCACGCATCATGGATGAGCGATTATGCCTTGATTGCGAAGTGCAACGAATAGCAGCGTAGTGAGCCGTTACAGATAGCTGCGCCGCCTCGGAAAATACGTTCACCCCTTAGGTCCGTGCAAAAATGTTACCTAGGATCGCAGACTTAGCCCATGATGACGAATTCCGTCAGTCTGAAGGACACTGACCCGATTACGAAAACCGTCGCAGTCAGTACATCGAGACGCTTTCCAAACTACTCAGCTGCTGCTACTCTGCGGCGAGACATCCTGGAGGTGAGCAGCTATGCCGCGAGGTGGTGGAAACGACGATAACCGGGCCAATCAGATGAATCCCAATAACGATGCCTATTGGCAGTCCCGGGGGTACGACGAACGCCCTGAAAACTGGGAAGATTCCGACGACGATGACGGTAACGACGACAACCGGGCGAACCAATTGAACCCCAACAACGATGCCTACTGGTCCTCCCGGGGCGTTGAACGGCCTTCGTAGTACCCCGGAAATCTAGGACGGCGCCCCACCTGGGGTGCCGTCCTGTTCTACCGAGGTAGTTGGCGCGCCTGATTATGCAGCCCGCAACATCCCAGCGAGTGACGCCTCCGGCGCGTATTCAACCATTCGCGCCAACGCCATCGCCACGAACATCACCGTTGCCAACAGGAAGTGCAGGCTCGCCCGCGCCTCTCCCCGGCAGGTGTGGTCCTCCACCCAACCGTTGTCGAACCACCAGCCAAAGAACCGCTCAACTGCCCAGCGTCTCCCATAGAGCCGGTCCCAGTTGGACGACGCACGACTGATCAGCCCGCCCAAGGTGTACGGGTCATCGTCGAAGGATTCCCACACTTCATCGTCGCAGACTGAATAACCCTTGAACGGCTCTTGCCGGCGATGACAACCCCCGGCGGGACAACGGAACCCATGCAACCCAGCCTGCGAATCGGTCCCGATAAACTCCATCGCCTTGCCGCCCAAGCAGATTGGCTCACCCTTCAGCGTGTGGACAGCCGACTTCGACCGGTTGGGCCGCCCAATACGCGGTATCAACGCGGCCGCGTTTAGGCCGTGGATAAATCTCACGTTCTCGCGGCCGTCATAGCCTTTATCAGCCAACACAATGTCAGGGTCAAACCAACGGTAATTCTCTTTGGACCACCCCAGCGCCTTCCGCAAGAAGGGCGAATCATTTTCATTCGCCGGAGAAACGTCGAACGCTATTGGCAATTGCGTGGGCACATCCACGAGTGCATGCACTTTCCAACCGCAGATCCAGACCATCCCGTCTGGTTCCTTGGAACGCGGGTCATGAACCTTGCCCCACGCGGCTTCCTGGTCGCGGGTAGTCTCGTTGTTCGGATTGCAATAAGCCTCAACCCCGGTGGAGTCCATGGCCACGACCTTGCCGAAGTCTGGCCGTAACTCATGGAGAGCATTCACCAAGCTGACGAGCATATAGTGTACGACCCACGGGTTCGCCGCCAGTTTGCCGAAAACCCGGGAGATCGTCGAGCGGTGAGGAATCTTCTTTCCTTTGGGCCAGCCGCAAGCTGCCCGCAACGCGGGATCGTTTTTCAGTTTGTCCACGACGCCCTGACGCCCCCTGATTTCAAGGATGTACGCTGCGAGGAATGCTTTGACTATAGGGATCCGCGGGTAACGAGGGCAACCTCGGCGACATGGGGCGCCAGGTTCAGGATCGGGGCCAAACAGGACCTCGCAGGCCAGGTAATCGACCAGCGTGAGGACCCAGCCCAAATGGGCCAAGTCCGAATAAAGTTGCGGCGAAACCGCGTTGCGATTATTATCGCAAGCGACCACTTGGAGGACTCCTTGCAGAAGGTGCTTCGGGGGTGGTCACCGGGGCCGAAGGGACTGCCAAATACCTTCGGCCTCACCGCCTTTTAGGGCTTGAAAATCCGCGTCAAACGGCTACCCGGGCGGCGAGTTTCCACCTGCCCGGATTGTACTAGAATGGTACAGTTCAGGCAAGGAATTTGTGTCAGTTTCAAACCAAGTGTTCGATTTTCCGACAACGGATTGTCGGGTGCCGACAACCAATGTTCAACTGCCGACAATTGGTGATCGGAATCCGATCATTTTTGGTTGGAATCCTATGTACTCAGTGATAATATAGCGGCCTGAACCCGGCGACGAGGCACATCATCATGGCGTACATCAAGATTGACGGCTACCTATGCGAGCGTTGCTGGCACCGCTGGGCACCGAAACAACAAGGCACGCCAGAGCCGAAGAACTGCCCGAAATGCAAAAGCCCGTACTGGAACAAACCACGGCGGACGCCGGCCCAAGGCAACCCTGCTTGGCGGAAGGACATACCCCAGCAAGCGGCAGCGTAAAGGCTGCTTGCTAACGTCGCGCTACACTACAGTCGGCAACCCACAGTCGCCTACGGGTATAATCTGGCCCGGATGTGAAGCTTTATTTGCCGGCATCCCGATAAACGACTTCACTGGAAACGAACATCATGGCCGATAAACCGTCTTGGCACTTTCCGCCCCGAGGATGGGGATTGGACGTCATTCAAGACTTGTCAAACGCACATTTCAGAGACGCACCGATCCAGAAGTTGGTGCGGGAGGTCCTACAGAACTCGCTGGATGCCAACGACACTGACTTAGCAGGTCCAGTCGAGGTGGACATCACCGAGTGCTCTGTGGGGGCTGAACTCATCGGCGGTGGTCAACTTAGAGCGCACTTGGAACAATGCCTGAGCCGCGCAAAGCGGGAAAAACGCGTCAAGGTCCAGAATTTATACGAACAAGCCGTGCGAACGCTTGATGCAGGAGAAATCAGCTGCCTAAAGATGGTCGACTCGGGGACCATCGGCCTGAAAGGACCTAGCTGGGATGCGCTTGTATTGCAGGAAGGCTCCGTTCAGAAATCTGGCGAGGCTCCAGGCGGATCCAACGGAGTAGGCAAAAACGCGGTGCTGAACGTGAGCGATCTCCGCACTGTGTTCTACAGCACGCGGTACGTCGAAGGTAGGAGAGGACGGGTTGAAAAGTTCCAGGGGAAGGCCACCCTGATGGATCACCCTGACCCAGAAGAAGATAAGGGTAACGTTCAGCACGTCGGGTTTTTCTCGTTGCGCGAGGGGAAACCCGTTCTGACGAAGCAGATACCTGATTTCTTCAGGCTCCCCGAAGTCGGCACTGGCGTGTTCGTCATGGGATTTAACCCCAAGTCAGCCAACTGGCTGTACGAGGTGACGGCCGCGGTCATCGAGAACTTCTTCTACGCAGTACATCACAAAGAGCTGGTGGTACGGGTGAGTGACCTCTCCGGCCGCGCCGTTCTGGTCAACCACGAAACGTTGGATTCGCTGTTTGCCAAGCACAGCGACCGAGAGCCAGCCTACCATTACTACAAAGCGATCAGAGATTTGGATTCTGCCCAGACCGAACCAATCGGTAAGATTGGACCACTGGATGTCTATGTGTCCATCGGTTCCGGGCCTCGTAGAACGGCATACATCAACCGCAACGGGATGCTCATCACCGACAGCAGAGAGCCACGGGTGAATCCTATTGCTCCGCGGGGCAAAAGCCTTTGGCCTGACTACGGGGCAATCGTCACACCCGCTACTGCCCGGGGCGACGAATGGGTCCGGCAAATGGAAAGTACCAGCCACGACTCGATGTCTCCACGTCAATGTTTCGAGGACAAAGAACTCCGGGACGCTGAAAAGTGGTTGCGGGAAACCAGGGCGGCTGTCAGCCATATCATTGACGATGCAGCGCAGGTGGGAAGGTACGGAGACACGAGCAACCTCAACGAACTCGCGACTATGTTCCCTGACGAATTTGACCCCGCGGCGCCAGGAAACAGGCTACTGCGAACTGAGACCAGCAGCCCAAGAATGTCCCACGGCTTGGCCGTGACCTCAAACGAGGCCAGCGGCGAGGATTCCGACGAACATCAGGGTTCACGGCCAAATCAAGATCAGAAACGGGAAGAAGAAAGCGAAGGAGAAGGCCAAGACAAGGAAATCCGCGAATCCAACCGGCGGGAAGGCAGTAACCAAGGTTCCGGGTCCCAACGGGGACGCAGGCCACGCTTGGCGCGACCGCGCGTCGTTACGACTGGTCCGCAGGTAGCGACAATCGCGTTCACGCCGGCAGATGGGGCACAGCAAGCGATGACCATTGGGCTGACACCAGCTGGAAGCGAGTGGGGTCAGGAGAACCCGGTACAGATAGTGAATGCCAAGGTAGTCAGTCCACAAGGCCAGCGAGTAGAAGTCGCCGACGGTTCAATCAAGTTGACGCCGATGTCGACTGAAAGAATTGTCATCGAGATCTCAACGAGTGATCCAATTAGTGAATCGGCATTCAGGATCGGCTGACGATTATGACCACGTGGAACGACCGGCTACTGCCCTACCCACTGCTTGCGCCGTGGAACGACGATTACACGAACGCGACCTTCACGGCCCAAGTGCCCCACGCGGTGCTGAACAACGGCGAACAGATTAATTTGACCGTGAAATACCACCTCACCAGTTCAGCCCTACTAGGTCTGGTAGCGGATGGCAAGGCGAAGTACGTCGGCTTGGTAGCCTGTGCAAAAACGTTCAAAAGGGACTCATACGTTACCGACCAAGCGGACGAGCTCTACATCCTGGACGCAGCCGATTATGCCAAAGAGCTGAAGTTGACTCCGTATGTCGTAGCATCGCGACCGATTCAGGGGTTCATTGCGCCAGAGCACAACGAAGAGATCAGACATCTCAAACCAGATGGCTTCGACATTCCGACAGGGTCAATTCTTGCAGTCGGCAATTCTACCGATGTGACCTTGGAGGAAGGCGGTAGTCTCTACTCAGTGATTGACTTAGTCGCAGATCCGACCGTGGACTCGGGGGTGTTCAAAGTGGAGTTTGATGACAACAGGCTCAAAGTCCACATGGAACCTTCGGACAAAAGCCGGACTGAGGCAATGCGGATGAACGGGCGCAACAGCAGGGAAATGGCAATCCTGTTCCCTTCGATCTACCTCCACGCGATCACCGAAGCTTTACGCAAGTTACACGGGCATCCCGATCAACGATGGGCTCAGACCATGTGGAAAGCGTTGGAGCGGAACGGCATTGAAGTAGATGCGGAAGAATTGCAGATCAATGCACTGACGTATGCCCAAACCCTGATGGGAAAGCCCGTGGGAACGCTGATGACGGCGCTTGACCGCGAAGAGGAGTAAACCCTGTATGCCTTCCGAGCAATACCCGGTCCTCAGGCTCACGCAAGAGGCGTATGACCAACTCGCAATAGTCGCTCGGGATCACCCCGAGGTTTACCTGGACCCAGAAACGGATTTCCAACAGGTGCTAAACGGTCTTGGTGTAACTGACTACACCGAAGATACCGGAATCTTCGCCACCCGTCCAATTGCGTTGGAACCCGAATCGACGCGCCCGCTGAACCGAGCTGACCGGCAAGCCCTCAGCTTCTATCGTTCGTTCAACGGCATGACCGCCAACGCTGCTACGGACGGGCTGATGTGGGCTTGGATGACCCATTTTCACCTTCATTCGTATTCATTGGGTCGATGGCCTCGCCAAGGCAACCTGAGCAACTTCATCAAGACCCACTGGTTCGTGAGCGACGAAAGAGACGCTCTGAGGCAAAACAACACCGCCTCGCGAACTTGGTGGATTGCCCATACCGCGATTGCGGCAGCAAAGGCTTCGGCAGGTGCTTTCACCGAAGAACAGGCGATGGACCATTTCGCCAACAATCCACGGCATTACCACAACATGATGGACTCGAACTTCAGCCACCATCCCATGCTGTGTGCTGAACTGCTCCTAGCCCTAATGACCGAGGCGGAGGGTATCAAGAGCGCTAGCACAGACCAAATCTGGAAGCGCCTGAACCTCGCTGCGGGAACGCTCCTGCTGGACGCGATGCCGAGGGATGAAATCCGGTCAAGGATCAACCGGTACGTCGATGAACTGATGTCAAACCCAGACCACGTCGCCGACCGCAACAAGTTGAGGAATCACCAACCCTTTCGTGTGCTGAGCCTTGGAGCTGGTGTCCAATCTTCCTGCTTGGCCTTGATGGCTGGACGCCCCGGATACGGTCTTCCGAAGCCAGACTTAGCAATCTTTGCCAACACGGGTTGGGAACCACAGGCTGTCTACGACCACTTGGAATGGCTACGGTCCGAGGTATCCTACGAAATAGTCGAGGTGAAAAGCGGGAACATCAGGGAAAATATCCTCCGGGGTCAGATGCCGGACGGCTCAAAGTTCCTTGGAATTCCTGCGTTTCTCGTCAACCCGGACGGCACTACTGGGATCCTGCGCCGGCAGTGTACGAACCACTACAAGACCAAACCTATTCACAAGTACCTCAGGGAAAGATTGCAAATCGCTCCAGGACGTCGAGCGCCCATTGATGTCCGAGTGGAAATGTGGTTGGGAATCAGTAAAGACGAAGCAGCTCGACAAAAGCCCAGCCAAGAGGAGTGGATAACGAAACGGTATCCGCTGATAGAGAAAGACTTCACTAGGGCTCAACTGATCAATTGGTTCAACGAACATTATCCTGGCCGCAAACTGCCTTCCAGTTCTTGCATAGGGTGCCCTTATCACAGTGACGCCATGTGGAAGCACCTCAAGGAAACCGACCCGAAATCCTTCCAAGAGGCTGTTTTCATCGACCAAGCGCTACGCAATGTCCCAGCGACCAAAGGCGCTATCAAGGGCGAAGCCTACCTCCACCGTTCGAGGACCCCGCTGCTGGATGTCGACTTCGACGACGTGTCCAGCTACGAAAGCCTCATGCTTGAGGAATGCGAAGGTCTTTGCGGTATCTAGCCTTCCTTTTTATTTTGTGGCCCCAGTCAGCACAGGTTCACGATGACTACAAGCCCCATTCGTCCCGAAGAGGTACGGGATCATCTCAGGAAGCATCGCCGTGCGTTCGTACTGGCACCGCGGATGTGGCAGGATTGCCACCTGTCGGTTGACCTTCGATGGCAATCGGTAAGATTTGGCGAGGACTACCGTGAGGCTGTCCCGACGGACAGCTTTGGAATTTACGCGTTTGTCCTGGTGCCGGAGATCACCGGACCGCCTGAGACGGCGTACTTGTTATACGTAGGAAAGACCCGTAGGTCCTTCAGAACCAGATACGGTGAATATCTCACCGACGGTGAACCTGATGATTGGGCTATGCGCCCAATCTACCGGGCCCTAGAAAGGTGGCACGACTACATCTGGTTCCATTTCGCTTCCATGGACGATCCAGACTTGCTACATACAACTGAAGAAACCCTGATTAACGCCTGTATCCCGCCGTACAATCACAAGTTCACTGGAACGATTGGGCGCGCAGTCGGTGCTTTCGTACGAGACCCGGAGGGGTAACAGACCATGTACAACACAGCAAGGCCGAAGCGATTTCCGGCACTCCGGTCCCGAATCGGAGATTGGTACTACTACGTCACTACATTGCCGTTCCACGAGGTAGCCCGACGGGTTCAACCAGCTACGGAATTGGTTACCACGCCAGACATGAGCGCTTGGATCCAGAGAAGCGTCGTCCAAGAGAGAGCTAAGACGATTGCTAACTACCTCATTACGCGACCACAGCATTTCTTCCCGGGGATAGTGGTCGGCGTATATCTAGGAGAGCCAACTTGGTATGAGATTGACGTTGAGGACAACGTTGTCCTGACCGACCCTGCGATTGATCCCAACGCCCAGTACAACCTTGGCCTCTTGGAACTGGATGGAACTGAACAGCTGTACGCCATAGATGGACAGCATAGAATTGCAGGCATCAAAGCGGCGCTTGAACAACTAGACTTCCCAGAGAGCAGGGAGCATCACGAGCGATTGGGAAACGAGGATCTCGCGATTTTGTTCGTTTCGGCAGACATAGCAAATGAGGGCCAACTCGAACGAGTTAGGAGGCTGTTCACCACTCTGAACAAAGAAGCTAAGAAGGTCAGCGACGCAGAGATAGTGGCTCTCGACGAGGACGACGCTGCGGCGATAGTTACTCGTTGGATTGCCACCCGCTACGATGGCCTGCGAGTGTCCTCCGCAGATGCCGACGGCAGCTTGCCTCATTTGGTGCAGTTAGGTACGCGCGATGAAATCCCTCCTACCAACCAGCGCAGCATCACGACTATAGTCAGCCTTTACCGAATGACCAAAGGCATTTTTCAGAAGGACATAACTGCACTGAACAAAAAATACCAAGGTAACCGACCAGATGATGAAGACTTGGAGGCGATTTATGCTGAAGCCGAAATGGTTTGGGATCTCATGAGAGAGCGAGATGAGGCACTCGGAAATGTATTGGGTTCGGACCCTGCTGAGCAACTAGCAGCCGTTCACAGGAACGACCAAGGGGGGCACATCTTGTTTCGGCCCATGGGGTTGCAATCATTTGGCCGGGCCTTGGGATTGCTCCGCACACGTAAAGTAGAAACAAAACGAGCTGTCGAGGCCCTGTGCAGCTTGCCGATGTCCTTATCGGAGTCGCCGTGGGTAAATGTAGTTTGGAACCCAAATACGCGCCGGATGAACAACGACAGCCAGTCGGTGGCAGAAGCATTGTTCCTACACATGGTTGGGCACGAACCACGTTCAAAAAGGTTGAATCTAGCCAAACGGTACAGAGAATTGCTCGGCCTGCCAGAGGAAGACGACCCAATAAAGGACGTTCCAGTGTACGGGTTGCGTTGAAATGTCTGGCCCTAGCATGGGCTTCGGGCTCCACAACCGTTGCACGGACGGTGACGAATTGCGTCGTAGGCGCGATGCGCTCGCAATCGCTGAATTTCTACGAATTCCGCTCATCAATCGTCCAGGCGGAAGGACGCCTGTTATTTTTGCACGGCCCTATCACCCCTGACCGACGATTGACGGGCTGTCCGGCTTGATCTAAGGTTGGGACACTCCCCGCATAGGAATGCGGGGCATGTCCCTGCGCGACAGGGGTTGACCTTGATGAAGAGAATTGGATAATTCTTTTGGAGAACGGTCATGTCCCCGACACACACGGGTATTGTCGCTCTAGCTCCGGGCGCCAGTAACTGGACGTGAGCCTCGGGGCTGTCTCTGGGTCATGTGATGTGCACATTGCGTGGCCCAGAGACAATTGCTCGGAAAGGGGATTTGCCCGTAAAGTCTGACGTTTCGACTACTTTTCGGGCAGCTGCCGTACTTTTGACCGGTCAGACAATCGCTCCGTTACCGCCGCATGCAATGCGGTGATGGATGGTATAATAGCCGCATATGATGCGGCGTAAGTACATTCATCAACAGCCGGACTGGCCGGCATTCCGCTGGAACTCCGAAGCCTTGCTCGTCCCGATGGCCGAGTGTCGCTATCGCCAGGGGCTGTTGCTGGGGGGCCTGTCCTCACTGGGTTTTCTGACGCTGGAGCGTCCGGCGTTGGACACGCTGGTGAACGAGGTCGTGAGCACCAGCGCCATCGAAGGCGAGACCCTGGATGCTCGCGAAGTGCGTTCGTCATTGGCGCAGCGCCTGGGTCTTGATCACGCTGGGGTTCCAGTAGTTGACCGTCGTGTGGAAGGCATTTCGGCCATGATGCTGGATGCCACCCGGGGGTACGATGAACCTGTTGACGCTGTGCGGCTCTGGCGTTGGCATCAGGGGCTTTTCCCGCCCGGGGTTGATGACCGGCCGACTGTGGTCGGCGCGTGGCGACCGTCCGGGTCCGGCGACATGCGCGTGGTGTCTCGTGGCCGGTGGGGGCGAGAGCAGGTGCATTTTGTCGCTCCAGCTCCGGAGCGAGTGGCTGATGAGATGGCAGAGTTTCTGGACTGGTTCAACACGCCTTCGTCTCTGGCACCGGTGCTGCGCGCTGGTCTGGCGCACCTTTGGTTCGTCACCATCCATCCTTTTGAGGACGGCAACGGCCGGATTGCCCGGGCCTTATCGGAGTTGGCGTTGGCACGGGGCGACGGTTCCCGCGAGCGTTACTACAGCATGTCCGGCCAGATCATGCGGGACCGGCAATCGTATTACGACCAGTTGGAAACCACCCAACACGGTGACCTTGACGTTACGGAATGGCTGCTCTGGTTTGTAAGGTGCCTGACTTTGGCCGTTGCCAGCGCCGAGGAGCAGTTGGCCGGGGTTCGCCGCAAGGCGCAACGGTGGCAGAGGTGGGCCGTCTTGGACCTCAACAGCCGGCAACGTAACATCGTCAACCGACTGCTGGACGGCTTTGAAGGGAACTTCACTACCGCCAAGTGGGCGAAGATCGCCAAATGCTCCCAGGATACGGCGCTGCGAGACATCAACGGACTGGTCGAACTCGGGGTGCTGGAGCGCAGTCCCGCCGGTGGGCGCAGCACCAAATACGAACTGGCCGACGGCTGATACCGTGCGTTTCCAACTGAACTCACTTTGAGGCTTTTGGGGCAGATGCTGCATTTTTAGCAAAAACGACTTTACGGGCAAGGCCCAGCAAAGCCCGGTCAGACTTGTCAGATCCCCGGATTCGTCCAAATAGAGGCGTCATCGATGAAACGATATCCGTAACCAAAATGACGAAATCCAAGTATGGCCCTCGCGCGATTCGAGTAGCAAAATCGCCTCTCTGTTTGTCCAGAGTTGACACCGACCCTGAAATTAGCCGAGATGATCAGAGTTAGGAGGCCACGATGAAAACTGACATTCTGAATCCCAAAGACCTTTTTCAGAAGGACGTTCGCTATACGATTCCTCTGTTCCAGCGACCGTATGTGTGGACGCAGGATGATCAGTGGGAGCCACTCTGGGATGACGTACGCAACGTGGCTGAGAATTACCTAGAAACTCTGGAAAGTTGCGGCTCTGATGCTGTGGCAGCCGAAAGAGAAACGACCGCGCACTTTCTTGGCGCGGTGGTGTTGCAGCAGGTTCCTACCGCTGCCCGGTACATCGAACAGCGGCAGGTGATTGACGGTCAGCAAAGAATGACCACTTTGCAGCTTTTGCTGGATGCCGCCCAGCAGGTTTGTGAAAAGCTAGGACTTAGGCAGAATGCCAGGGGGCTATCCAAACTCGTCGCTAATGATGAGGATTTGGTTCGGGATGATAGTCCACACCACATCTTCAAACTCTGGCCGACTAGGACCGACCGGGAAGCATTCCGGCACGCTATGGACAACGGCTTGGCAGTCAACGATTTTGAAGAATCGCTCATCGTGCAGGCTCACGATTTCTTTCAGTTGCAGGTGGACAAGTGGCTCCAAGAACAACCGGAGGCACTATCGGAAAAGGCGGATGCGCTGGAGACCACAGTTACCGCAATGCTCCAGCTAATCGTAATCGACCTTGACGACAAAGACGACCCAAATGTCATTTTCGAGACTCTGAATACGCGTGGGACTCCGCTCGAACAGTCCGACTTGGTCAAAAATTTCGTGATGTCTCAATCCGGTGAAACCGTTGAGGGCACCGGCGGCATCTGGGGCAACCTTGATGACCAGTGGTGGCGAAGTGAAGTCAGGCAAGGTCGCCTGCTCCGACCACGGTTGGATATGCTACTCAATTACTGGCTCCCAATGCGGACGGGAGACGATGTGTCGCCGTCAAGGGTGTTCGACACGTTTCGTATCCATACGGATGACACCTCAGTCGCAACAGTGATGTCGGACGTAAAGCGGGACTTCGCACAATATCGCCGATTCGAGACCGCCGGCCAGCGTTCCGGAGAGGAAGACTTGTTCTACTACCGGCTAGACGTGATGCAACTGCGCGTCATCACGCCGGTATTGCTGCTGCTGCTATCGGCAGAGCACGAAACCCGTATCCGGGCATTCAATGCTTTGGAAAGTTTCCTGGTGCGCCGGATGATTTGCCGGCAAACCACCAAGGATTACAACCGCTTGACTTTGGAGTTGGCAACCAGGTTGCGTGAAAGCGGACTGGAGAAACCCGATGCAATCGTAACCGGCTTTTTGAAAGATCAGAAGGCGTATTCCCGGGAATGGCCAAGCGACACTGCTATAACCGATCACTTGGCAAACTCGCCTCTCTACCGCCTGCTGACCCGAGGAAGACTAAGGCTGGTGCTGGAAGGAATTGAGAACCAACTTCGCTCAACAAAATCTGAGCAAACTGATGTACCGAGGGGTTTGACCATTGAACATCTGATGCCGGTAAGCTGGAAGGGGCATTGGCCTAACCCGGGCGGTTCTGATGAACAAACCGCTGAATACGAGCGTAACCAACTCCTGCACACCATCGGGAACCTCACGCTGTTGAACCGCAAACTGAACAGCAGCGTATCCAACAACCCTTGGCCAGACAAGAAAGCGGAGTTTTTGAAATACGCCGTTTTGAACCTCAATGGCGAGCTGATGGACGTGGAACATTGGGATGATGACTCTATCCGCAAGCGCAGCAGTCGTCTGGCAAGGTTGGTTGTGCGATGCTGGCCTGGACCCGATGCGAATGACTGGCGATAGGACTGAGCGAGGCAAATATGGCTAAACGATTAGAAATCCTGCTGAACGATGCGGAGTACGCAGTGATTTGCGAGGCGGCGGAGCGTCGGCGGATGAGTGTGTCGGAGTGGGCGCGTCAGGCGCTACGCGACGCCCGACAGGCCGAACTCACCGGGGTGGAGCGCAAACGCGATGCCCAACGCAACGACCCGGACCGAATCGCAAGAAAATTGCAGGCTTTGGAAAGGGCGGCGCAGTACAATCACCCAACCGCCGACATTGACCAGATGCTGCAAGAGATCAAAGATGGGTACATGACGCGATGACTTTCATCGATTCCAACGCGCCGATGTATTCGTATTTCACTCCTCGGCCGGCACGTTAACGTCTTGTAGCCGTTCCAGTATCCACGTGCGCAACAAGGTTCCGACATCCACCCCATTGGCATTTGCGTACTGGCAGATCTGCGTCAGCGCTTTTCCGTCGAGGGGTACTCGGAACGATGACGTCAAATTGGGACCGACAACGACTTTCACGGGTTCGAACTCATCCCAATAGTCGGTGAAATCGTGAGTATCCCAGAACTCGGCTTCCTCTTCCCGCGTAGCGAATTGCGGTATGGGGTCCTTCACTGTACGTTGGTCAGCGTTCATCCTGAATCCTCCTGGTAGTCTCGCCGCTCTCGACGACTGGCGGGGCGAGCTGTGACGACATAGTATTCCCCGTCGCCTTGCGGCTCAAGTGCCACTGCCAGTATGCGGTTATCATTGGTCGAGCCAACGGCCAGAATGCGACCTGCATAGCCCTGTTGAGTTATGAACGTACCATAGCAGACCTCTTCCACCTCTGAGACGGTTACACTGTGGCGCGCGATATGCGTCACGTTCCACGAATCCCAAGTTAGATGATCGATCTGCACCATACCAGCATTGTCCCCGAATGGGGCGCCTACGACTGCGTCAACTCCCGCACCGTCTCCGTCAGCGCCGGTATGATGGTTTCCCAGTTCCCGACTACGCCGTAGCGTGCCTCTTTAAAAATGTTGGCGTCGGCGTCGCGGTTGATGGCTACGATGGCTTTGGAGCCGCTGCAGCCGGCCATGTGCTGGCTGGCGCCGGAGATGGCTACCGTGATGTACAGATCGGGGGTGATGGTCTTGCCGGTGAGGCCCACCTGGTAGTTGGCCGGCACCCAGCCGGAGTCCACGGCGGCGCGGGATGCGCCGACCGCGCCGCCCAGCAAGTTGGCCAGCTCTTCCAGCTGCGAGAACGGTTCGGGTCCGCCCAGGCCGCGCCCGCCGGACACCACGATGCGGGCGTCTTCCAGCTTGATGCCTTCGGCCTCTTCCCGGACCACATCCACCACGCGGGTTCGGGCTGTCGATGCGTCGATCTCCACCGGGAACGAAATCGCTTCGCCGCTGCGGGATAGGTCGGCCTCCAGCGGCTCGTAGGTCTTGGGCCGGATGGCGGCGATCTGAGGCGTCTGGGTGCAGCTGACCACGGCGATGGCGCTGCCGCCGTACACCGGGCGGTTGGCCAAGAGTCGGCCGGTGCTGGCGTCAGCAGACACTTCCAGGCAGTCCTGAGCCAGGCCCACGCCGAGGCGGAAGGCCAGCCGAGGGGCCAACTCACGGCCCTCGTTGTTGCGGGCGATGAGGATGATGCCGGGGTTGGCGTCGGCGGCCAACGACTGCATGGCGGCCAGGTAAAGGTCGGGATGGTAGTCGCCCAGAGCGGGGTTGGTCACCGCATAGGCTTTGTCCGCGCCGTGGGCGATGCCCTGCTGGGGCGCGTCGCCGGCGTCCGCGGCGATGATGCCGATGACCAGTTCCTGTCCGAGAGTATCGGCCAACGTGCGGCCGGCGGCGAGCAGTTCCTGGGCGGTGGAAGCCAACTGCCCGTCGGGGGCGTCGCCGAAGACGAGGATTCCGGTAGCGTCTGCCATTAGTGTTTATCTCCGTATGTGGTGTGGTTGACAGTCGTCATTCCCGCGAAAGCGGGAATCCAGAATCCGCAGCCGAAGCGAGCGTCCCTGCTTTCCAAGTCCCTGGATTCCGGCTTTCGCCGGAATGACGGATTTGGGTTGGAATGGCCGGGCTAGATGATGCGATCTTCGCGCAATTTCAGGGCCAGCTTGCGGGCCGCGTCGGCATCGTCGTCGCCTTCGATGATCTCGCAGTCCTGTTCCCGCTGGGGTACGAACAGGTCGTGCAGCGTGAGGCGCGGTTCCATCTGGCCGGCGTCCAGGTCGAGATCTCCGGTGGTCCAGACGGTGGGCCGCTTGCGGGTGGCCGCCATGATGCCGCGCAGGGTGGGATAGCGCGGCTGGCCCAGCTCGTTGCTGACGGTTACCAGGGCCGGCATATCGGCCTCAACCACCTCAAAACCGTCCGGGGCGAGGCGTTCCACCACGACCTTATCGTCTTGCACATCCACCTTTTTGCCCAACGTAACGCAGGCCATGCCCAGCGTCTCGGCAACCCCCAGAGGCACCTGCGCGTTGTCCCAGTCGGAAGCCTGCCGGCCGCAGATGATGAGGTCGAAGCCGCCCAGCTTGTTGATGGCGGCGGTGAGCAACTGCACGGTGAAGAAAGAGTCCACCGAGTTGGCAAAGGCGTCGTCCTGCAACAGCACCAACTCGTCGGCGCCCATGGACAGGGGCTTCTTCATCACGTCCAGAGCGAAGGTGGTGCCGGAGGATATTACGGTGACGTTGGCGCCCTGAGCGTCCTTGATCTGGAGGGCGGCTTCCACGGCGTTTTCGTCGAAGCCGTTGACGACGGGTGGGATATTGGGCGGGGGCACCACCTGGCGGGCGTCGGGGTCAATACGGAAGGCGGCGGCCGGCATTTCGGGGTCAACGACCTGCTTGGCCAGCACGCAAATGTTCACGGGCATCAGGAATTTTCTCCTGTTGGAAAGAAAATCAGGCTATGTGAAAGTTATCACTAGCCTATGGGAGTGTCAAACGCCGTTGTCTTGGTGGTCGTAGGGGCGGGTTTGAAACCCGCCCCTGCACAGTGCCAGGTAGGGGCGAATAATTATTCGCCCCTACTAGATTTCACGGAATTCCGGTTCTGCCGGCTCGATGTAGAAGTTGTTGGCCCACAGGTCGTCAATGATGGCCTGATCTCCCTCGGTGATGGGCGGCGTTTCCACGGCCTCGGAGTATTCTTTCAGCTCTTCCAGAGTGGTGAAGTTGGGTAGCACGCTGGTGATGGTGGGCTGGTGCAGGACGAACTGGATGGCCGCCTGGCTCATACTGCGTCCCACCTCTTCGCCGGCCAGGAACTTGACCTGGTCCACCTTGACCAATGCCTCGCTCAGCCACTGGTGGCGGCGATACGAGCGGTGGTCGTTCTCGTCGAATTCGGGCGGCGCGTCGTAGCGTCCCGTCAGCGCCTCCGAGGCGTGGGGGACGCGGGACAGCAGACCCACCTGCTCCTGCTCCGCGATGGGGAAGAAGTCCTTGGCCGGGTCCTGCTCCAGGATGCTGTATATGATCTGGCAGCTATCGACGTGGCGATACTTCATGCTGGCTTCGCCCTCTTCAAACCAGCCAATGTCGGGACCGAGGGCCGAGCCGTAGTAGCGGATTTTGCCCTCGTGCTTCAGCGCCTCCAGCGTCTCGAATACGTCATCGTCCTCGATGGCCGCGATGCGCGGGTTGTGCAGTTGGTACAGATCGATATAGTCGGTGTTCAGCCGGCGCAACGACTGCTCGCAGGCGAAGCGGATGAAGTCCGGCTCGAACTTCTGTGGACGTTCCTGGTGGCCGACGCGGGGCGTGGTCTGGTCGTAGATGTCGTACCCGAACTTGGTGGCGATGATCATGTCGTGGCGACGATGCCCCATGAATTTAGCGAGAACCTCCTCGCCGTAGCCATCGCCGTAGGTATCGGCGGTGTCGAAGAAGTTGATGCCCAGCTCCAGGGCTTCCTCCAGGAGTTGCCGGCGGGTTTCTTCAGGAATCCTACCCCACCAGTTGGTGGCCACGGTCCAGACGCCGAAGCCGACTTCGGAAATCAAAAGGTCGGTGCGGGGAAGTTGGCGGTACTTCATGGTATCTTCATCCTTTGGTGGCGTCGCTGAGCCAGCGGCTCATGCCTTCAATGAATTCGTCTCGTATTGTACTCGAGGAACCGCAAAATTCCGCAATCAGCCGTTCTTTGAAAACCTGTGGGTCATCGCCGGTGGGAACTACGAACGAATCGACTGGATGGCACGCGATGGCCATATCTTTGCCTTCGGTGAACGTCCGGTTGACTGGCATCCCCAAGGGCCCGGCGCTGGACGGCCAGGTCGCGTCAACGTTCATCCAACCCATCTCGGTTTTGAGGCGTATGTAGGTGTGCACGTCCGGCACTGGCTCCCTGGACACCAGGGACTTCAGAGCCACGGGAAAGTGGCCGGTGTTTTCGCGAGTGAACCGATGGGTGCACATAATCACCCGGGAGTCCATGCCGAGGTCACGAAAGATCGCATCCAGCAGGTAGTGCTTCCCGGAGCAGGTACCGCGCCATTCGCGGACGATGGCCTCGGGCTCTCGCGTACTGGCGCGTTGGTAAGGCATATCGCGCACCAGCGCGAACGCGGTCGCGGCAGAGAGCGACTCACCGGCGGCCAGCAGGTTGCGCCGGCGGCTTTCATGTTCCAGCAGAGTGAGGAGGGTTGGCATAGTCAGGGATCTCGAACTGGGCGTGCCACAGCAGGATAGACTTCGCGCGGGTTGACCAATCCGGCCAGCAATTCGGCGACGGTGGCGTTTTGCGCGACGTATCCGTATATTCCGGTGTGGGATGGGTCGTGGGATTCGCCCAATACGACAAATTGTATATCGACGTTCAAGGTGTTGCTACATTGGGTGGTAGCGCTGCCGACATTGAGCACTGCGAACGTTGCGTTACGGCTGATGTGAAAACCCTTGCCTGAAAGAGCTCGGCGAACTCCGTCAATTTGAGTGGAACGTTCAGAATCGTGAAAATGCTCCAACCAGTTGGTGGACAGGTACTCTTCGCCGGGACGGAGACGGAACGCTGTGGGAATAGGTGTGCCATCACCTCCGATCTCGCGCGCTCGGCAGTAGCGCGCTACGTGCTGTGAATCTGCCAGCGCGCGGCGCCCGGGCGTTCCTTGAACCACGTGAACCATTGTTCCATACCAACCAATCGTTCCGCAATTTCGCGATGGTTGACGAAATCGCGCTCTCTGTCGAGGTCTATGAAATTACCGTCGGATTTGCGGGCGGCATAGTCAACACGTTCACGGTCCACAAAATACAGTGATACCGAGCGGACGTCCGGAAAACGCCAGTGGGCGCAAATCCACCCATCCCGTGTCGTGCCTAAATCCAGATTGCCCTCCGCCGGCTCCACCGCGCCGAAAAAGGCCAGAAAGCCCAGCGCGCTTTCCAGGGTGAGGGGCACGTCGCCGTCGTCCAAATCCTCATCCGACGCGAAATAGGCCAGCCGCTCGGCCAGGTCGGCCCGGCCCCAGCCGCGCAGCACGTTGCACACCTCGGCGACGGAGCCGAGGCGGGCGAGGGCGTCCGAGGGGAGGGGGCGGGGAGTGGTCGGTTGCATGATAATGGAATTGGACAAGGTTCTACACCGGCGGAAGGTTAGCAAACGTAGCACCGTCTGCGCTCATGGTCTCAGACATTCCTTGCGAGTTGGATTCTATTAATCGATAGTTTGCTGCGGATCTGAAAAATTCTCGATTGTTGCCAGTGAATATACCAGCGTTCTCGGCCACTCTGAGAGCATTCCTTATTGCGGCCCGCGCAATTCTATACAACTGCTCGAACCAATTGTTGATTTGGTGGCACGTTATCGCCGCCAGATGGCTCGGCAAAAGGTTGGTGTAGATTTGATAATGTCCCTTAAGAAGTTCCCCCATCAGCCAAACGATGTGAAAACGGGCGTACTCCAACCAAGGATCCTGCTGCTTATCAATTTCAACTTGTTTCCAAACTCTGTCTTGTAACATGGTCGGCAACAGCAACTGAACAGCGGTGACATCTTCGGTGTAGATGACATCGTAACTGAATTCGCTCTCACGTGCGATTGACGGAACTGTTTCTTTATTAAGAAAATTCCGTATCTTGTCCTTTGCCTCTCCCGGAAATCCAGAAAACGATACGACCGCTTGGGCAACTTCTTTGCTCGTCAGCTTCCTATACCTACCGTCAGGGTTTCGGTACGTTTCCTTGAGAGGAGCACCTCCGCCTATTCGGTTCCATTGACCGCGTTTGATCTCGTAAAACCAAGGTGGCATCAATGCCGCAAACTCGTTCTGAAGACGCCGTTGCACGTTATCGTTGGAAATGAAATCCTCCGCTCGTAAAGCATTTTGCCGATTTGTACTCCTTGCGATGGTTTCCCCGAATTCAGGAGCACATTGGATCAGTTTGACAGTGACGAGAACGTTTGGATCACCTTGTATAGCTGCTCTTGCGTCCCACAATGTAACAGCTGTTTGGCAACCGTTGATGATCTGGAAATCAAGCACCGACAGCAGGTCTTGCTCTTCCTTTTCCTCAATAGTGTACTTTCTGCATATTGCAGTGATGCCGTTGTTGAGCAAATGGAATCTCTGGCGTGAGTCTTCGTCAAGCAGGGTGCTCTTGATCAAATTGTTGACCTTGCTTCCCAATGGGCCGCGTGGATTAAAGCGGAAGATTTCAAAATGGTGTATGGCAAACACATCAATGATCTGTTTGACTGGCACTGTCATCGAAAGAGTGGGGTATTCCGTCACAGTGCTAATCTGGTGGTAAGTACCCGGTTCGAGCTGGAACGTGAAGTCACATGAGGCTTCGGAGGCCTCGCCAGTCTGTTGATTATGTCGCTCATACAAGTCTGACAAGTCCAAACATTCAAGAGTTACTGTAACTTCCATATCCTTCCCGCGAACGCCCAATGTCAACTTGCGGGATCGGCTTCCCTCGGCGCTGCGACGCGCCGCTGCGCTCAAATTACCACTGGTGACCCCAACCATGTTTATGGAACATGGCGATTCACTTGATATGAGCCTTTTAACCAATTCGTCGTGTAATGCCTTTGTTTCTTCATTATTGCAATTGACAACCTCATCGGTGTTTAGCAGACGGTTGGGCGCTTGCAAAAAGGCTGCAATCTCTCGCGGCCCCATAGTCGTTCCCGGTTCACGGCGTTTGCTTTGAAACAAATGAACGACAGAGTCATCGTCTGATTCCTGAACAAAATACCCGTCAACTTCGAAATCATCCGCACCATCGATAGCAGTTGCTTCGACGATGTCATGGCCTTGGATGTCATGACCGACAGCAAAAACCGTGTCAAACGCTCAATGCAGAAAGCCCCGATCCAAGTTCCCGCCATAATATTCGTTTGCTGCCTCTTCAATGAAGGGCAGGATGTGGTCGTAGCGGTCTTGGGCCGCTTGGCGTCGGCTGGTCATCGTCAGTTCCCCATGTGCAGCATGATGTAGTCATCTTGCCAGGGCAGGTTTCTAATCCACCTGCGCAGCTTGGCTTTGTCTGCCTGACCCAGACCTTTTCGGTTTGCCCAGTTGTTGGCTCGCTTGCGGAGACCAGCTCGGCTGAACTCATACAACCCGTTGTTGTCCCAAGAACCACCCCATGTATCGTCCGATTCCCAAGGATCGTATTCGTAGCCTGTGTCAGGATCCAGCATTAAATCGAATAGAAAATCGTAGATCGGCGGAGCGGGCCGCTTCAGGTATGTGTATTCGGTTTTGACTGTCCAAACGTCCAGCCCCATTCCGTTCACCATCCAAATCGGGATAGTCATGGTTTAGCGGACCCGCACGCCCTCCGTCAACGGCCTGCTGTCATCAATTCTGGATTCCAGCTTGCGCCGGAATGACGTGGGTAACTAGACCGGCACCAGTCCCAAACTCCCCCGCACCGCCTCCACCATCTCCCCAAACCGCGCGTCGTCAATCACCGGCATAGCGTTGCCCAGCCGCACCGTGGGGATGATATCAACCCAGGACTTGCAGCCGCCGTACTCGGGGATGTAGGACACGGTCGTTGGCGACTCCATCTTGTACACCCGCAGCAGCATGATGGTCAGCGGCACCATGGGCTTCCAGTGCAGGCGGGACTGGGCGTAGGTGTCGGTCCAGATGTGGTGGGGCGCCAGGTCTTCGACCTTGCCCTGCTGGTCGATTTCGATGAGCTCGTGGACGCGCGCCCAATGGGTGAAGGTCACGGCGTCCTTATCGTCAGGGTCGTCGGCCAGCAGTTGCCGCAGCATGGGCTGGTGGCTGTCCTTCAGAAGCTCCTCTTTCTGGTGTAGGTAGGTGGGATAGAGCAGGAACTCGGGATGCACGACGCGGAAGTCCTTGCTCTCCTCGTGGATGCCGCCCTTGCGCAGCATCATAATCTGGTCGCCGTCGGCCAGCGCCTTCACTGTAATCGCCCACTCTTTCAGGGCCAGTTGGCAGGTTGCGGGAGTGGTCATATCGTCAACCTCCGGTGGTTTTTTTTACTTGTCGCGGTTGCAGAACTCGCCGTAGTCCGGCACGTCCTCGCCCAGGACATACAGCCAATAGTAGGTGCCGGTGTCGCCCATGTACTTGAACTGCTTGCGCACGTCCTTCAGCACGGCGTAGAAATCGCCGTGGGCGCGCAGGTAGTTGCGGATGTCGCCGTCGTACTCTTCCTCCAGCTCGATGAGCCGCTGGGCGTTATGCACGGTGGCGACAATCTTGCGCCGGTTGCGGATGATGGCAGTGTCAGCGGCCAGCGTGTCGATGGCCGATTCGTCCATGGCAGCGACCCTTGCCACGTCGAACCCATGAAAACCGGCCTGGAAACCGGGCCATTTGGTATTGACCACCTTCCAGGACATACCGCTCTGGAAGACGGCCTTGGTCATCACTTCCAGGTAGTCGTTCAGGCTTTGGGGCACGATTTGCGGCGGCGCTTCCGGGTGCTGCCGTTCCTGGTGGGTTGTCATTGGAATTGACTCCTTTCGGGGTCGTAGGGGCGAATAATTATTCGCCCCTACACCGTTGGGTTAACGGCGCCGGGGACTGTCGGCGCGTCCAGACGCAGCAACCGGCTCAGGTTGGCCGTCGTGACTTCCGCCACTTCCTCCACCGAGATGCCCTTGACCGTGGCCAGGCATTGGGCCACGTCCGCCAGGTGGCGCGGCTCCGTCCAGTTATGACGGTACTTCTTGAAAGGCTGCGGGTAGGCGTCGGTTTCCAGGACGATGTTTTCCAGCGGGATGTTCCGCGCCACCTCCCGCAATTCCGGCAGTCGGGTCAGCGGACGGGCCAGCGAGATGAAAAAGCCGCAGTCGATGGCCTCCCGCGCCGTCTCCGCATCACCCTGGAAATAGTGCATTGCGCCGCCCACCAGCCCGGCGTTTTCCTCCCGCAACACCTTGAACACCGCCGGATGGGACTCGCGGGAGTGAAAGATGATGGGCAGGCCCAGGCTCTTGGCCAGGTGGATATGTTCGCGGAACACCTGGTCCTGCACCTCGTGGTCGGGCGACGTCGGCAGGTAGTCCAACCCCACCTCGGAGATGCAGACGACGCGGGGGTTGTCGCGGGCCAACGATTCCAGCCGGCCATACATATCATCGTCCACCGGGTTGTCGGCCTGCATGGGGTGGATGCCAACGCCGGCGTAAAACATGAGATGTTCGTCGGCCAGGGCAATGCACCGCTCGGTGGATTCGATGGTAGTGCCGGCCAGGAGGATGTAGCCGACGCCGGCCTCCCGGGAGCGTTCCAGTATGCCGGGTATTTCCTCCGGAACATACTGGTCCAGGTGGGTGTGAGCGTCGCAAAAGACGGGCGATGTGGGCATCCGGGGCGCCTCCGCGGAGAGTGCCATGGCGGTAAATGTTGTCGGCCCAAGTATAGCATTGCCAAGGCCCGGTTGCGCTTTAGTATGAGCAAAGTGCATCAAGTCTGGCCCGCTAATCCGGGTTCCCGGCGTCCACGTTCAGCAGATAAACGCCTTTGGCGCGGGGCAGCAGCGAGCTTTCATAGTTCAGGTGGGTTTCTACGGCTACTCTAATCCGGCCGTCGGACCGGGTCTGCATGGCGAAAGGCACCGGGTTCCACCCCACCATCTGCAGCAGGCGCTCTTTGCTCTCTATGCCGGTTTCCAGACCCGCGCCGTTCAGCCGGATGACGTTGGCCGTCATCGCAAAGTCGTCGGCGACCTCTTTGCCGGTAACGAATATGGCCCGGGCTTCCGCCGGGTTCGGCGAGTCATTGTCATTGCCGCCGGCCAGGGATATCCAGCTAAGCATATGGTCCCACTCCACGATGCGGACGAAACTGTCCGGGTTGGAGTGGAACCCCGCCTCCAACGCCGCCACCCACAGCCCACCGCCTTCGTCCTTGAATCCGTACAGCGTGTTGTTGAGGTAGCGACCGTCGTCGCTCACCGCCGCCGAAGCGCCGTAAAGACCCGCTTCCGGCGCATTGGGGAATTGGGAGATCGGGTATTCCACCAGTTCGTACTCTTCGGGATTCTCGGTGTTGACGATATAGACCGACTGCCATCGAGGATCCGCGGGCTGGTCCCCCTGGGCCGCCGGCCATCCCTCGGCGCTGATTATCCACCGGCGGTCATCCCAGGGCACGGGCAAGGCCATCAGCATTACGCCCGGCGCAGTATAAACCTCTTCCCCGGCGCCGTCCTCCGACAGACTGATGATTTTATAGCGTTGTTTCTTATCCGGCTCCAAGGACCGGCGCAGGATTAGGTAATAGCGGTCTTCGGGATCGTCCGGCAATTGGTAACTTCTGGCCCCGCCGGCGATATCGCATTCGCCAATCCAGGGCGCGTCAAGTTCCCGGAGCAGTTCCCCCAGCCACTGCCGGCCCATCCCGAAATACCGGGTGTTCTTTCCCGCTCCCCGCCGTATCAGGTCAGCATACCGCTGGCCGAAGTGCGCCGCCTCTCCCGATGACTCGCCGGGTTCGCCGCCGGGTTCGTCGCTGATGGTAAAGCGGAAACCCAGGGAGTTCAGTAGTTCCCGGTATGGCCCGTAGTCAAGGCTCTCCTGGTACAAGTCGCACTGCTTGCGGGCCAGATGCGGCGATGGATAACGCTGGTCGTCGAAGGACAGTGTCAGGATTTCCGACTCGTACTCCTGGGCCAGTTGAGAGGTCGGAGCGCTCAACGCCCGTGGATTCACGTGAAAATGGGTGGGCTCCGCGATTTCCTCCGGCCGGCTGCTTTCCCACTCCGGGGGCGTCCCGTGGGTGATTACCAGGAAGGAGCCATCGTGGAACAGCTCGGCGATAATGCCGCTGGCTTCCCGCCCCCGCTGGTACTCAAAATCGATGCTATGAAACAGCGACGGGTCGAAACTGTCGGGCTGGATCTTCCGGTACACGTCCGGCGCAACGGCCACGCCCATGGCTTCCAGCCGGAAAATCTTGTGCGCCGGATGCTCACCGATTTTCTCCGACTCCAGCGCCAGCAAGTCCAGATACCTGGCCTGGCCGTCATGGTCCAGCTTTATCTTGATGATGCCCTGGTAATCCAGTATCAACTCCGGTTCCCCGCCGGGCGGAACTAGGTCGCCGCTAGCGTCTTGAGCGAAAAAATAGGGTTTGATGAGTTCGGAGAATTCAATCGATACGTTGTACTCGGGCCGGGGCAAAACCGGCTGCGGAGCAGGGGCGGCGGCCGGTTGTTCCGACCCCGCCGGGCTCGCCGTTGGGGTGGGGTCAGCCGGCCTGGGCCTGGCGGTCGGCGGAGGGCGAGGGGTATAGGTAGGTTGTACCGGCCTCGCCGGTGTCGCCGTTGCATTGGGAGCGGCCGGACTGGACTCGGTGGTCGGCGGCGGGGTAGGAGTGTAGGTTGGTTGTTCCGGCTCCGCCGGCGTCGCCGTTGCGCTGGGGCCGGCCGGCTCGGCCCTGGTGGCCGGCGGTGGAGCGGTCAGGGGCGTTAGCGCCGCTCCAGGAAGAGAATCCTCGCCGGTGCAGGCGGCCAGTCCTAACAGAGGCAGCAGGATAAAGGCCGGCAGCGCCCACCACTTTCTGAATGCAATACCCATTCGCATGTTACCGGCCAGGCGCGCCGGCCAGTTTTGAGAGCAGACGAAATTGCCCTACTCTTCCATCAGGCCGGAACCGTCCCGTTGCAGTATCTCAATACGCACGTCGTCGGGGCCGCGCACGAAGGCGATGCGGACGCCGGGCCGGATGGTGCGCGGCTCGGTGTAGATCTCCGCGCCCTTGCTCCGCAGGTCCTCAACGGCCCCATCAATGTCGTCAACGCGAAACCCGAAGTGGTCCAAGCCTAGGTGCGGATCCCGAGGGCTGGCGTCGATATGTTCCTCTGGCGGCACGGTGGCTATGAAGATGGCCAGCCCATTCACGTCCAGGTCAACCCGGGGCGCGCCGTCGCTCTGGACGAGACGCAGCACCTTGGCGCCGAACATGGTCTCAAAGAAACCGGCCATACCCTCCGGGTCCTTGGTGCGGACGTGGATGTGGTCGTAGGTATAGGTATAAACAGGCGTCGTCATGGTGCGTTCGCTCCTTGATTGCATTTGCGCGTCAATCGTACTACACCTAACCAATCGTGTGTGGGAGAGCAGGTGTATCCGTACCCGCCGGGCGCTGGAATTCGAGATTGACATTGACACGGCAACCCGTCGCACTAGAATGGCCCAAACCCATATTCCGGGAGGTCGGTTGTGGCAGATAATTATACGGAAGAGGAACTGCTGGAACTGGCGCGCAAGTACAGCTTTCGCAGCCGCATGGACCGCAACAGCGTCACCGGGCCTATCTTCGTGTGGGGTCGCGGCTCCGTGGTGCGGGACGTGAACGGCAAGGAGTACCTGGACTTCAACTCCGGCCAGATGTGCGCCGCCCTGGGGCACAACCACCCCCGCATCGTGCAGGCCCTCCAGGAAAGCGCCGAGTCGCTGATCCACAGCCACATGACCATCTTCAACGACCGGGAGATCATTCTGGCCAGCCGACTGGCCGAGATCACGCCCGACGGCATGAACCGCAGCATGTTCCTCGGCTCTGGCAGCGATTCCAACGAGGCCGCCATGGCCATTGCCAAACGCTACACCGGCGGCTATGAGGTCGCCAGCCCGGTGGTCAGCTTCCACGGCATGAGCGACGCCGCGCGAGCCGTCACTTATTCAGGATGGCACCAGGGCTACGGACCATTCGCTCCCGGCAACTACCCCATCATGGCCCCGTATCGCTACCGATGCAATTTCTGCAAAGACCGGCCGGCGTGCGACTACACCTGCCTGGACTCCAGCTTTGAGTTGCTGGACGCCCAGGCCGACGGCCGCATGGCCGCCGTCATAACCGAGCCGTTGTTCAGCGCCGGTGGCGTGATCGAGCCGCCGCCGGGTTGGCTCCAGGAATTGAAACTCCGCTGCGAGCGCCGGGGAATGCTGCTCATCCTTGACGAAGCCCAGACGGGATTGGCTAAGCTTGGCGCGATGTGGGCCTCAGAGCAGGAAGGGGTAGTGCCCGACATCTTCACCATCTCGAAGCATTTCGGCGGCGGCATCGCCATCAGCGCGACCATTACCACCGACGAGATCGAGGAGAAGGCGGTGGAAACCGGATTGGTGATGGCCCATTCCCACTCCAACGACCCGCTCACCTGCAACGCCGCCATCGCCAGCCTGGACATCATCCTTGAAGAGAACCTGGTGGACGTGGCCGAGCGCGTGGGCCGCTACTGGCAGGCCCACCTGCGCCGGCTACAGGAGCGGCACGAACTCATCGGCGATGTGCGTGGACGCGGCCTGCTCCAAGGCATCGAATTCGTCACGGATCGACAGACCCGGGAACCAGCCTATGCTCAAGGCCAACAAATCGGGAGAACGCTGCTGGAAAACGGACTCATCGTCAGCATCCGGCGGCAGGGATCGGTGTTGCGATTCGTGCCGCCGTTCACGACCACGGAGGCGCAGATGGACTTGGCAGCGGACATTCTGGACCACGCCATCGCATCGGTCTCGTAGGTATAACCCGCCTTATCTATCCCAGGCCCGCACCACGCCGCTGATGTGGGACGTGTCGTTGTACAGATGCATCACGGCGTTGTCCGGGTAGGTGTAGATGACGGTCAGGGAGCAGTTGTGCATGGCAAATTTCCAGTTGGCTTCCAGCGGCAGTCCCAGCAGGGAAACTATCCCGGCGCGGAGGCTGCCACCGTGTCCGACGATTAACACGTTCTCTTCCATATGGGCGTTTTTCACCCGCTGAACGATACGTGCCAGGCGGGCGCTGGTATCGCGAATGGTTTCGCCGTTGGGCGGAGCAAAATCCAGGTCGTTGGCCAGGGACGGTTCGTATAGCTCGGGGTAAGCCTCGCGGTATTCTGCCTCAGTCAAGCCCTCGAATACCCCCTTGTTGTATTCCCGCAGTTCCTCGGTGAAGGTTATCGGGATGTCGCGCTCGCTCAGGGCCATGCGGGCAGTCTCGGCAGCGCGGGCCAGATCCGAGGAGTATGCCGCGTCAATGCGCACGTTTGACAGCCGCCGGGCCAGCATCTGCGCCTGGTCACGTCCCCGGTCGGACAGCGGAACGTCGGTATGCCCCTGGATACGGCCTTCGGCGTTCCACTCGGTTTCGCCGTGCCTGGTTATGTAAATGATGCCCATATCGCTCCCCTGATTTCATTCCGTCATTCCGGCCTTTCATTTCGTCATTCCGGCCTTGAGCCGGAATCCAGTACTTCGGTGATGGCGTCGGTCAGCCTGATGCAGTCCGCCACGGGGCGCAGGCCGATGCGGATACAGTCCGGCAGTCCGAACGACGTGCAATCGCGCACGAACAGCCCGCGCCGGGCCAGTTGGTCCCGCAATCCTCCCGCGTCGCCAACCTGAACCAGCACAAAGTTCGCTTCCGTCGGGTAGCAGCGAACGCCCGCCACCCCAAGCCGTTCGACCACACACTCGCGGGACGCCGCCACCGCCTGCCGCGCTCTTTCCAGGTAACCATCGGCATTCAGCGCCACTATTCCCGCTGCTTGCGCCAACCCGTTGACGCTCCAGTCCGGTTGCAGCGCGGCCAGGCGTTGGATCACCGGCATGGAAGCCACGGCATAGCCCAACCGCAGGGAGGTCAACGCGTAGTCCTTGGTCATGGAGCGCAGCGCCACGACGGAGCCGTGCTGCGCGGCCAGCGCCACCATGTCTGCCTCAGCTCGACGCTCAGAAAGATTGATGTACGCCTCGTCAACCACCAGCAAACCGGCCACGCCGGCCATTGCGTCGGCTAAGCGCTCCAGTTCCTGCCGGTCGAGCAACACGCCGGTGGGGTTGTTGGGATTGCAGACGAAGGTCAACGCCGGTTTCTCATCGGCTACGAGTTCGGTCGCTGCGCCGATGTCCCATGCGAAACCGCCGCATACCCGATTAGCAACCAGCGTTTGTACTTTCCCGCCTGAGATTCGCACGGCGCCGTCATACTCACCGTAGGTTGGCGTAAGCAAGAGCGCAGTCTTGGAGCTCGCGCCCGGTGTCTGCTCGATGTAGGCACGAGTCAGCAAGTGGATAATTTCCGTGGAGCCATTGCCTACGATAACGTTTCCTTCAGCCACGCCGTCAACCGCATGATGACCGGCGATAGCCTCGCTGAGCGCCAGGCAATGCGGGTCAGGATAGGCGGTCAGGTCAACGGCGGCGATGGCCTCCGCGACACCCTCCGGTGGCCCCAAAGGACTTACGCTGGCGGAGAAATCCAGGCAATCCTCCGGGCGAAGGCCCAAAACACGCAGCTCGGCGGCCTTGATGCCGCCGTGGATGGGGCGAGGGGGGGAGGTGGCTACGATGGCATCGTCGTGATTTACCATACCTAATGACCGCATTGAGTGAATCGGCTATTGCTGGCGGCTGGGCAAAATACGCCCCGGGTGATTAAAGAGCCGATTCAATGGCAAAACAAAACCGGGAATGGCCCGTGTGGTCAAAGTTTCGTCACTGCCCAGAGTGGCACGTTCAGCGTACGTGCCTCCATTCAACTCTAGAACCGTAATTCGGTTGCTTGCTGGATCTATGATCCAGTATTCCGGCACGCCGGCCGCTTCGTACCATGCCCGCTTCATCACCAGGTCGCGCGCTCGGTCGCTGGACAGCGCTTCCACGACCAAATCGGGGATTCCCTCGACGAAGCTGCCACGCAGCAAGTGGCCGCGATCAGCCCGAACATACACAAAATCTGGCGTGGGAGCGCGCACATCGGAAAGGACGACGCCGATGCCGGGTATCGCCCACCCTTGCCTGGGCAAAGTAGAGTTGAGATACGCGTTAATGAACTCGATTAGAAATGTAATCAAGTTCTGGTGATCAATAGTCGGCGGCGGCATTTGTTCCGGTACTCCATCGACCAGTTCCCATACCCCATCTGCCGCTTCGTCCAGGGCGCGATACTCGGCCAGCGTCATCCGGGTTCCATGATGTACGGTAGTCATCGCCGTATCTCCTTGCGCCGGTTAGGTTGCCGCCATTCTACACTACGACCAGAGCGCCCACCGCAGCCAGATGACGCCCGCGGCCACGGCTGCGGCCAGCGCAGTCGTCGCGTAAAGGGCGCGGTTAGCCCGTGCGATGTGATGGGCTTCCGGCTCCGGCGCCGGGTCGCCCAGGCGATAGTGCCCCACCTTTTCCAGCGTTACGCCCAGGCCACCGGCCATGGCCGCCATAGTCCAGCCGGCGTTGGGTGACTCTGTGCGTCCCCGGTGGGCCAGCATGATGCGCCACGCCCGACCGCCGGCCATGCCCGGCATCGTCACGGTAGCGAGCCACAGCAATAGTGCGGCCAGCCGAGCGGGAAGCAGGTTGACAAGGTCATCCAGCCGCGCCGAGGCCTTGCCCAGGTACTCATACCGACCGCGGTAACCGACCATACTGTCCAGCGTGTTGACCGCGCGGTAGGCCACCGCTCCAGGCAAGCCGAACAATGCGAAGGCCAGCAACGGGCCGACGATGCTGTCCGTTATATTTTCCGCGACCGATTCAATAGCGCCGGCTGCCATCTGGCCAGTGGTCAGTTCCGAGGTGTCACGGCTGACCAATGCGGACATCTGCCGACGAGCCTCGGCGATGTCACCGGCGGTCAGTATCCGGCCGATGTCGGCCGCGACGACTTGCAGCATCCGTACCGAAAAGGTGGTCTTCAGCAGTACAGCCACTACCAGCAGGTATGCCAATGGATGTAGTTGCAGCAATCCGAAGGTGATCGCCCAGGCCACCGTGCCCCAGGCCGCCGGTATTGCCAGGGCCATCGCCGCGCCAACCAACAACTGGACCGCCGGTCTAGATTGAGGTCCCGGCGCGACCCGCTCTGCAAGGGAAACGGTCTTGCCCATCCATACGGTCGGATGCAGGCGGTTGGGCGGTTCGCCCAGCGCCAGATCCAGCAGCAACGCTAGGATCAGGGCCAGAGCGTCAACAGGCAGGGGGAGCGCGTTCAGCCCGTCCATCCGATGAACCAGGGGAAGCCGCTAACGATGCCGCTGCCGTAGCCAACGCGCACCAAGTCGAACTTCAAAGATACCAATAAAGCCAGTAGCAACGTCAGCGAAACGGCCTCCATGATTTCATTGGCTGCCCCGTAGCAATCGCCGGTCAACCCGCCGCCGAGTCGTTTTGCCGACCACCATCCCAGCAGCATGGCGAGGAGCGAGACCACAATCAGGACCGTCATGCCGACCGGACCGAGCAGGAACCACGCCGCCGCGGCCACGCTTGACAGGCCCAACCCAGTGGCCAGCCAGGGCCTATTCCCATGGGCGAACGCGCTGCCAATGCCCTGTTGCCTGCCATAGGGGAAGACCGTCAACAGCAGCGTCATCGTCCACCGGGATACCATGGGGAACAGCAACAGAATGCCGACTTCCAAGCCGGTCAGCAACAATGACGACAAAGCTGCGAACTTGATGAGCAACACGCAGAAACACCCGGCTACGGCAAAGGAACCGACCCGTGAATCACGCATTATCTCCAACCGACGCTCGGCGGTCCGCCCTCCCCACATCGCATCGCAAAAGTCCATCAACCCATCCAGATGCAGGAACCGATTGGCAACGGCTGGAATAACCACCATCAGCGCGATCGTCAGCATGAATACGCCCGGGCGGCCCACTACCAAGGCTTCAAGCGTCAGCAGAAGCAGCGAGAGCAGTCCGTACAGCAGCCCGACAAAGGGGTACCACCCACGCGAGCGCGAAATTTCGACGTCGGTCGGGTTCGCCACCCCGACGGGTAGCAACGTCAAAAACGACACCGCCACCAACAACGGCGCATAGATGACTCGTAACACGGTGGCGAGGATCTAGTCGTCCCGGTCAGAAACGCCGGCTTCGGCGAAGGTCGCCATCTCAGCGAGGCACTTGGCCGCCGCTTCCACGATGTGCATGGCCAGGGCCGCGCCGGTTCCCTCGCCCAAACGCATCTCCATGTCCAATAGCGGCGACAGTCCCATGGCTTGCAGGCCGACGTTGTGGCCCGGTTCCACCGACCGATGTGCCGCGATGTATCGTTGCGCAATGTTCGGGCAGAGTCGCCAAGCGATCAGGGCCGCCGCGCCGCTGATGAACCCGTCCACCACGACGGCGCAGTTGCGAGCCGCGGCGCCCAGCATCACCCCGGCCAGCACGCCAATCTCGTAACCGCCGACCTTGGTGAGCACGTCCAGGCCATCCTCGCCGTCGGGTTGGTTGACCTCCAACGCCCGGCGGATGGTGGCGATTTTGCCCTCCAACCCCGCGTCATCGACACCGGTGCCCCGTCCCGTCACCGTCGCCACATCCGCGCCGGTGATGGCAGCGGTGATAGCCGCCGACGGCGTGGTGTTGCCGATGCCCATATCTCCGCCAGCGATCATATTGGCCCCGGCATCGACGCTCCCGTTGGCGGCCTCAATGCCGATTTCCAGGCACCGGATCGCATCCTCCCGGCTCATGGCCGGACCGACGGCGATATTGCTGGCCCCGTAGCCCACCTTGGCGATGGTCAGGCCCGGTTGAGGCTCCAAGTCAACGGCCACGCCGGCGTCAATTACAGTGATTTCCGCCCCGGCATGGCGGGCCAGCGCGTTGATGGCCGCGCCGCCGGCCAGGAAGTTGAACACCATCTGCGGGGTAACCTCGGCCGGGTATGCCGACACGCCTTCGGCGGCAACGCCATGGTCGCCAGCCACCACAATCACCGCCTTGCCGCTGATCTGTGGGATGGGCTGTCCCAGGATGCCGGCCAACTGTATCGACAGCGATTCCAATCGTCCCAGGCTGCCGGGCGGTTTGGTCAATACACCCTGTCGCGCTTCGGCGGCAGCGACGGCATCCGCATCCAGGGGACCGATGGCCGCAATGGTCCGGTCAACCAGTGATGAAATTGCCATAATGATCCTTTGCGTCTCTGCGCCTTTGCGTAAATCCCAGTTTCAGAACTCGATGCCCGGCTGCGCTTTGATACCCGCGTCATAGGGATGCTTGACGACGTTCATCTCGGTCACCAGGTCGGCATATTCCACCAGCGCTTCGGGGGCGTGGCGACCGGTGATGATGACGTGCTGCATTTCCGGCCGGGCTTGCAAGGCGTCAATGACATCCTCCACCGGCAGCCAGCCGTAGTGCATGGGATAGGTGAACTCATCGAGGATGACCAGATCGTACTCGCCGCCGGCGATGACCTCTTTAGCGTCCTCCCACAGGGCGCGGGCCAGGTCGGCGCTGGCATCCAGATCTTGCGACCGCCAGGTGAAGCCGTCGCCCATGGCGCGGACGGTGATGCCCATCTTCTGGGCGGCGCGCTGCTCCCCAAAGTTGGCGGTGGTGTGCTTGATGAACTGGAGCATGACCACTTTCATGTCGCGGCCCCAGGCCCGCATCAGGACCCCCATGGCGGCGGTGGTCTTGCCCTTGCCGTTGCCGGTGTTCACTATCACCAGCCCCTTGTTGATGCGCGGACCCCGCACCGACTGCGGCCCGTGCCGGCGTTCCTGCGTAGTCATATCAGCCTTCCTCCCAAATATCTTACCCCGTCATTCCGGCGAAAGCCGGAATCCAGGGCGTCTTGCGCCGATTTCATGGAACATTGTTAAAAATGCGCTTCCGCACATCAAACACGAAACCGGGCAGCACGTCGCCGCCGTCCAAAGTCTCCAGGTCGTGCAGGATTTCCGGCTCCACTCCGGGACGGTAGATGGTCACGGTCCGATTGGTCGGATGGATAACCCAGACCAGTCGAGCGCCCCCTTCCAGGTAACGCCTCACCTTATCCGCCAGTTCCGACTCCCGATTCGACGGCGACACAATTTCTGCAACAAAATCGGGCGTGAACCTGGCAAAAGGAGGCGTGCGGGACTCCGTTGCCAGAGCGTTCCAACGTTCCCAAGAGAACCAGTAGGCATCCGGTCCGCGCAGAGACCCGTCGGCGAGCCAGAAACGGGCAGTGGGGCCGCCGGCTCGCCCACCGAAATCATGGGACCACGTGACTACCCCGGTGACCAATTCGACCTCATACCACTCTCCAGGGAATCCCGTAGGAGGCATAACTTTCAGTTCTCCTTGCGCGGTGATCTCGAAATCGCCAACCGCGTCCTTGTTTCGGCCGGCAAATCCCTCGAACCACTCGCCAAGGTCGGGATTGTCCAGTGATTGGCCGAACTCAGAAAGCGGTATCAGGATGTAGCCGCTGAAGTCGGACGGCACCCTAGGGGCATCCCGAGTCACAGATCGGACTTTCGCCGGCGCTGTGGTCATTTCACGTTCCTTCCCTGTGCCGCCGCGCAGGTATCCACAAACCGTTTCGCCAGGCCCGGCCGGCTGCCCAAATGTACGTGAATATAAGACGCCCACACGCTTCCCGTGCGGAAACCCTCGGGGCGCCCATCCTGATTGACCACCTGATAGGCAGCGGCACCAGCGTCGGGCGGTTCCTGGAGCACCGACCAGTGGAATTCATGGCCGCGCACTTGTTGGCCGGCGGTGAGCAGCGGCCCGTCACCGCAGGCTGCCACTTCCCGGTAACCCAGGTGCAGCCGCCGGCCTTCCATCGACGAAACCACCGGAATAGCCCCCACCATGGGATATTGTTTCCCATCCAGATCAGACAGGCTCCGGCCCAGGTACATCAGGCCGCCGCACTCGGCGTACATGGGAATGTTCCTATCGACCGCTTCCCGCATTGAAGCCAGCATCCCCGCGTTTTCGGATAGTTCCGACGCGAACAATTCCGGGAAACCGCCTCCCAGATAAACCCCGCCGACGCCCTCCGGTAACGCCGCGTCGTCCAGCGGCGAAAAAGGCACGATCTCCGCGCCCCAGGCCGCCAGCAGATCCAGCGAATCCTGATAGTAGAAGGAGAAGGCCCGATCCTGGGCGACGGCGATAGCCGCCCGGGTCGGCTGCGGGTTTGCGGGGAAAACTTGGGCATCGGCTCGCGCTGGGCGGCCGGCGGTCGCGGCGATGCGGATGATGGTATCCAGGTCGACGGTCTGCTCAATCTGTACGTTGAGGGCTTCGTACCATTCGTTGACCACCGTGCCCTCAACAGTGGGGATGAGACCCAGATGTCGCTCCGGTTGCACCAGGTCTTCCCGTCGGGGCAGCCATCCGACTACGGGCAAGCCCGTTGTGGCCTCCACTTGCGGTTGGCAAAACTCCAGGTGTCGCTCGCTACCCACACCATTGAGGATAACGCCGGCGATACGGAGGTTAGGATCAAACTGCTGGTAGCCCAAAACTTCGGCTGCGACGCTGCGGGCCACCTTGCCGGCGTCGGCAATCAGGATTACCGGCGCGTCCAGCAGCTTCGCCAGTTCCGCGGTGGAGCCATCCTCGTCCAGCGAAGAATGCCCGTCAAATACGCCCATGACGCCTTCCACCACGGCGATGTCCGCGGCGCCGGCAGCCCGATGAAATAACTCAGCAACCACCGGGTGGGGCAGCAGCCAGGTATCAAGGTTGCGGGAGGGCACTCCACACGCTACGCGATGATAGCTCGGGTCGATGTAATCAGGGCCGGCTTTGAAGGGCTGCACCCGCATACCCCGTCGGGCCAGAGCGCCCATTATTCCGCTGGCGATGGTGGTTTTCCCGACGCCGGAACGGACGCCGGCGATTACAATGGCGGAGGTCATAATGGTTGTAATTCCGGGTAGGGGCGAATAATTATTCGCCCCTACGGGTGTTCCCCGCCCGCCCCGTATGGGTCAATCGGCAGCGCGATTTTTCCCGGATACTTCTCCAGCAGCGACATGAAGAAGTTGTGGCGTGGCGGGTTGGTGGCGTCATCGTCCGACTTGCGAAGATAGACGCGCATGGCCGGACTGCCGTCGCCGTCGCGCATCCACAGCTGGTAGGACGGGAGACCCTGGTCGTTGGTGGTGTGGATGAACTCCGCCTCGCGGATTTTCGACATATCCAGGTGCATATGCGTTCCTCCGGGCACCATCAGCGTGACGATGCGACCGTCGGGCGTGAACCGCAGATCATCGAAATCCATATAGACCTCGGCTGACGCCGCGGTGCTTTCGAGCATTACTACCACTTCGTTGAACCCGATGCCTTCCATGCCGTCCCGGCAATCCTCCAGGATCGTGCGGAGCATAACATCCGTCGCTTCAGCCATCTTTTTCACCTCTCAGGGAGCGTCAGAGCCCTGCGATCGACTACGATACGCGGCTCAATTATGAACCAGCGTTGACGGCAAGGCAAATCATCGAATGCGCGCCCCAGCGGGCCGGAGGAGGAGGATACCGGTCCGCCGGAGCAGCGCGGGATGTATTGTCAAAAGGGGAGCAAAACAAAAACCCGACTACACTTTTGCAGTCGGGTGAAATGGCCTCGGTAGGTTTGGGTAATTCGGGTTTATACCCGGAGGTCTGCCCACTCGTTCCGCGAAGTGCAGCTAGAGAACGCCCGCGGCAGGCCTCCTGGCTTATGGCTCATAACGACGTTCCTCCGCCTTCCCATCCGCGTCGAGCGGACAGTGGCTGGCAATTCGCGTCTCATCAGTCAAAAATCGTGACGGACGTGAACGGGAGGACATCTCGCCAATTACAGTGGCGGGACCGCACCGGATTTACACCGGATTTCCTTTTCAGCTCGCTTTCTACCTCCAGACATTCGGCAGAGAACGAACCACCGGCGGGCTATGACGATTATTCGCTTGTTAATGACTGGAGGTTAGCAGGTCGGAACCATTGCGTCAATGGCACCCCGTAGGTAAAGCGACTTGCAAAAGCCGGGCGGAGTCAGGGTCAGAGTCTGGGCCGTTATCGGAGTCCAAGAGCGGAGTCTGGAAAGGTAGTTTGACCGCACTAGAAGCCCCCGCGCGGCGCGCGGGGGTCAAAAAACCTTCGGCGTGGGGCAGGCATAATTAGCGCTGTGCAGAGGCCATGAACTACGCCGTTATTAATGCCCCGCCCCGGAACCCGGTTAGGTTCCCCACAAACTTCTCGCCGGTTTGCATCGCTGTGACGACTTCCGCGCCGTCCGAAACAGGTTCAACAACTGCGTTTTCGTTGAGGTGGGCAATAACTGCACGCCGCGCGCTTTTCGCCTGGCGATCCAATTGGTAACACTGGAGTAGCCCAACAGACACGCCCGGCCCAAACAACGCCAAGCCGCATATTAAGGCAACCAGGCCGATGGACCATTCTGGGAACCCCACAAGCAAATGGATAGACAGACGGAAGAATGCAATCCAGACAATTTCCGCCCCAGCGACAGTGGATATTATGCAGGCCCACGTAAGCACCCTGAAAAGGAAGGGAGCCCTCGATCTGTCGGTTCCATCCTCCCGGTCTAAACCTGCCAACTGCATAGTCTCGTCTACATGAGATCGAATTGACCGCAAGTAACGGAGGACCACCGCGCTAACGCCGTAGGCGGTCGAAGTGCCGGCCAGAATCCCAAGCACGACCGACAGGCCCATGCCGAATCCGTAGGCCAGAGCATAATCGTAGGTGTCGCCGTGCCATAGCTTATTCACGCCCTCGGCTGTTCCCCACACAATCGCATAAATTGCAATGGGATAACCTAGAAACGGCGCGGGACGCAAAAGCCCGACTATTTTTTGCACCGTCAATTCCTGCGCTCCCTAATCTGGTCCACGGTATCCCTAAACGAATGATTGCATAGAACAACTACCCCGGCAACGACGTGGAATGCAGCCACCAAACCGCACCCTATCTGGCTGCAAAGCGTGACTGTCATTCCCATCATGCTCGTTGGGTCGAACACCAGTTGCCAAGCTGCCTGCGAAATAAATGCGCATACAGCAAAGGTAACGCCGACGACCAAGTTCCTGATCAAACTCTTTAGCACCCTCCGGTCGGCACTGGTGAAAAAGCCATTATCGTTGTTCATCGGGATTGGTTCATCAAGATACGCTAAAGCGTACCCGCCCGGTTTGCCCTTGGCGAACGTTGCTTCGCCATTGTATCACGTCAATACCTTGACAATCATTTTAGGCTTATCCAGATTGTCACCCGCCCACCAGCCTCGCTTGCCCACAACCCCTTTTGCAAGTCGCTTGTAGGTAGCGTTCCGTATCAGGTGGTTTGATTTCGGTGGACGCCGCGGCTAGCGTGGGTAGGGGCGAATGATTATTCGCCCCTACATAGGGAAACCACCTAAATTGCAACGCTACCCCCACAGATGAGATTTCGCTACTCGGGATTTGACCGGGCGGCAGCTGAAAGCGATTGATTCCACGACGGATTTCGTTTCGGCATTTTAGCCGCCTGAACTGACATTTTGTGCGCAACGGGCGAGGTTGTTAGAATGGGCTCCCGTCACATCCGCGGCGAGCTTCTGCTCCATTTTCTGACTACCTTGGCCACGGTATACTCGCCATGCCCGATTACCCGCACATCGACCGTTACCACCGCGAACTCGCCGAGCTGATCGAGTTCGGCGGCGTGGACAACGAAGAAAACATCCGCGCCGCGTTCCAGTACTGCCTGTCGGCCTATTGCGCCGACCACTCCGAGCGGCTGGCGCTGGTGCCGGAGCTGCGCTCCGACCGCAGCAACAAGCCCGACGGCACCGTCCGGGACTCCCTCCGCATGACCCGCGGCCTTTGGGAAGCCAAGGACACCCACGACGACCTGGACCGGGAAATACGGAACAAGCTCGCTCAGGGCTACCCCGGCGACAACATCCTCTTCGAGAACTCCCGTACCGCCGTCCTGTTCCAGGACCAACGGGAAGCCTTGCGGGTGGACATGACCAACCCGGCCGCCCTGGACGCGCTGGTTCGGCAGTTCCTCAACTACGAACTGCCCGAGATCCAGGAGTTCCGACAGGCGCGGCAGCAGTTCAAGGACGACCTGCCGGCGGTGCTGGCGAACCTGCGGGAAACCATCGTTGACGCCGAGGCCGGCAACCCGCGCTATCAGGAAGCCGCGCAGGTCTTCCTCGAGCTGTGCCACCAGTCCATCAGCACGGCGGTGACCAACGACAACGTCCGGGAGATGCTGATCCAGCACATTTTGACGAAGGACATCTTCCTGCGGGTTTTCGCCGAGGACCAGTTCCACCGTGAGAACAACGTGGCCCGTCAGCTGGACGCCCTGGAAGGCACCTTCTTCACCGGCAGCGTGCGCCGCCAGGCCGTGGACCGGCTCCGCGCCTACTACGGCGCGATTGGCCGCGCTGCCGACGACATCGCCGAGTACGGCGAGAAGCAGCAGTTCCTCAAGGGCATCTACGAGGATTTCTACCAGGCTTACAACCCCGGCGCCGCCGACCGCCTCGGCGTGGTCTATACCCCCAACGAAGTCGTCGATTTCATCATCCGCGGCGCCGACTGGCTGCTCCAGAAGCACTTCGGCAAGACCCTGGCCGACCCGAACGTGCACATCCTTGACCCCGCCACCGGAACCGGCACGTTCATCACCAACCTGATGCGCCACCTGCCGGCCGACCGGCTGGAGCACAAGTACCGGAAGGAGACCCACGCCAACGAGGTGGAAATCCTGCCCTACTACATTGCCAACCTCAACGTCGAGTACACGTACAAGGAGCTGACGGGCAAATACCTGGAGTTCCCGAACCTGTGCTTTGTCGATACGCTGGACAACATGGACTGGCAGGGGGCCAGCGGCGCGGCGGTGCAGCGGCAGACGGCGCTCAACCTGGGCGGTGTCTCCGAAGAAAACTGGATCCGCGTCCAAGAGCAGAACGAAAAGCCCATCAGCGTCATCATCGGCAACCCGCCGTACAACGCCAACCAGCAGAACGAGAATGATAACAACAAGAACCGCGCGTATCCAGCCATTGACCGGCGCATCCGCGAAACCTACATCGCGGCCAGCACGGCGCAGAAGACCAAGCAGTACGATATGTACAAGCGGTTCATCCGGTGGGCCAGCGACCGCCTAAACGATGACGGCGTGATCGCATTCGTCACTAATCGTTCTTACATCGACAGCCGACAAGACGACGGCTTCCGAAAGATCGTGGTGGATGAATTCAGCGATTTGTACATTGTGGACCTCGGCGGCGACATACGAAAAAACGGCCGCGTAGGCAACGTTTTCGGCATTATGACCGGAGTAGCTGTCGGCTTTCTGGTGCGGCGTTCCCAACACCGGGAAACAGGAGTTATCCACTACCATGCGCTCGTGGACGCGATGGTCGGCGATGAGAAACTATCAGCATTGCAACGCCTCGATCTGTCTGAACTGACTTTCCAGGAAATCAAGCCAGACGCAAAGGGCAATTGGCTTGACCAATCCGACAGCGGTTTTGAGCAGCTGTTGCCCCTGGCCAACCGCGAGACCAAGCTCGCCAAATCGACCGCAGATGAGCGGGCAGTGTTCGGGCTAAATTCGTTGGGCATCGCTACCAATCGCGACGAATGGACCTACGATTTCGACTATGACGCACTTTCGGACAAGGTCCTGTTTTTTACGCGGGTTTACCGAGACGAAATGCGGCGTTTCAACGAAGAAGGCCCGGATCCCAGTACTTTGAACGATTGGGTGGACAGGTCCATCAAGTGGACGTCCGAACTCGAAAGCCACCTGGTGAAGGGCGATCCCATTGATTTTGCGACGGCAAACATCACCAGCGCGATATACCGTCCTTTCGTCACGAAACATTGCTACTACGCGCCTATCGTTACCCACCGACGTTATCAAATGCCCCAGATCTTCCCGCACCAGCGAGTTGATGCTAACCGAGCGATAAATTTCGCCGCTCGCCATCGCTCTTTCTACGTGCTGGCGTCCGACAAATTGGTGGACTTGCATTTCGTGGGGGATAACCAATGCCTTCCGCTCTATCGCTACACGGCGGACGGCGAGCGGGTCAGCAACATCACCGAGTGGGGCCTGCGCCAATTCCGCGAGCATTACGGCGACGACGGCATCAGCGCCGCAGACATCTTCGCCTACACCTACGCGATGCTGCATGACCCGGCCTACCGACAGCGGTACGAGGTTGACCTGCGCCGGGAGTTCCCTCGGGTGTACTTCCAGGAGGACTTTGCCTGGTGGGCGCAGCAGGGGCGGGAACTGCTGGACTTGCACCTCGGTTTTGAGACGGCGGAACCGTGGCCCCTGGAACGTGTCGATTCACCCACCGCGCAACGGGTGAATTCACCCACCGCGCAACGGGTGGATTCACCCACCGCTCATCCTGAGCCTGTCGAAGGACGAGCGGCAAGGGCCATCCTGCGCGCCGACCAGGAAAAGGGCATCATCCAACTGGACGACCGGACTGCGCTGGCCGGCGTCCCGCCCGAGGCCTGGGAGTACCGTCTCGGCAACCGCTCCGCCCTGGAGTGGGTCCTCGACCAGTACAAGGAGCGCAAGCCCCGGGACCCCACCATCGCCGAGCGGTTCAACACCTACCGCTTCGCCGACCACAAGGAGCTCGTCATCGAACTGCTGGCCCGCGTCTGCGCAGTAAGCGCGTTCACCACGACCATCGTCAACGGATTAGGCAGAAAGTCATCGATCAAGCATGGATAGTCCAATAGGGCAACTGCCTGGTAGGTATGAGCACTGGCTGAGCAGTTCTAGCAAGCCTACAATCGCATCAGACCGCACAATTCCCTGAGCTGCCGCCATCCCACCTCAGAGACCGCCCGGCCCTAGAATGCCGTCCCGACGATGTCGGACGCATACAGACAGGGTTGCGAGCTTCTCGGGCCGGCCGGTGGCGGTTGACCAATTGATTTTGTGACTGGTTAGTCCCTCACGCTTGCAGTTCTGCGAATCTCGTGCGGCGTTCAAAAATCGCGTCTGCAAAAACGCTAAACTTACGCACGTCGTCCGCATAAACCATTACTGGACCGTACGCCATGCTGACGTTCTGTAGGCCCACGCTTGCGTGTTCCGCGCATTCCATCAATAGGCAAACAGATCCCGGATAAGCGCAAAAAACCACCAGCGGGAACTCTTCAGGGTGCCACCCGCCAAAGGCACCAGCATTGCAGCTTGAGAATGGGATGTGCCCTGATGCAGAGAGAGCCGCGACCGTCGAAGCAACTCCAACGTCAAGCATCGCAAAACCTCCAAATTCGCTCAAAATTTGTGCCAAATCCAAGTCCAAGTGGACCATTACAGCGTCTGCGATGGTGGACGACCCAGTCTCACCCGACCCCGGAGAACCTTGGATTTTTTCAATACACTGCCGTTCAAAGCCGGCTATGCCCAGGGCAAAGTCCCAATCTATGCCGTGAAGGTCGCAGTACGACCGGTTACCTATCCAGAAGCCGAAAACTTCTTCTCGTGCAGCCTTTCCCGGTTCGGGCCATGACAAGCGAGTACGGTCAACCTGTCTTTCTATCTCTATATCGAAAAGTCGGTAGCTGAATCCCATGGTTCCTTCGCTCCCATGATGCATTGCTGATAAGGCTGAACCGAACCGTGTTTCGCAGACAGGTATCTTCAAAACGTTCCCGATGGGAGCCGCCTATGGCGGTAGTACTACTGGCCCGTTTAGATGGTATTCGCCACTGGCAATCAGGCTTCAACTATGTGGCTTTGGGTCCACCAAACATTCGACTAGAGTGTTGAAGCCGATCTTCTCCATGGGTTCTCGAATTTGGCTGGGTAACTCTCCCTGCTCGAACAGCTGCGATTTTTGCAACAATCTGCAAATGCGGTACCGCTCGTATAAGGTGCAATCAGACAAATGCTCGATAGAGTAGCTGAACGAGTCGTCTACGCTCAGCGGAAACGTTGGCGTGAAAACCAAGTTTGTATGCTCGGAGTCGACGTTGACGTAAGCGCGCAACGCATGTTCCGCCTTGGCTTCGTGCTTTTTGGTCCACCATTCCGGCGTTACCGTGCATTGCGCAAATGCAAAAAAAGGGTGCCCACAATAGTCCTTCGATGTGCAGATGGCCGCGATGTCGATGCCGAATTCCTTTTGTGAAGAGCCAGGATCTCTGCCGCGCATTTCAGCGTTCAGCTTGTCGGCAAGCAACGGCACCGCGTCTTTCGCTCGACTGCCCAACTCCTTTCTGTCGGTGCTGTTCTTGCTGAAGAGAAATACTTCGGCCCAGTCGGGAAAGAGCTGCTGCATGGCTTCTTTAGAAACTACTTCGAACCCATCCTCGAGCTCCCTGCTCAACGAGTCTATCTGGTTGTGCCGAGCACATGCCAGCAGCCACAAGTACGCCAAGTGCCCTCTCGTGATATTGTCCACAAGCTTGATGACGTTGTCTTCAACAATGAAAGGGTACTGTGATTCGAGCCAATGCGCCCGCCTGCCGACAAGCCTAACGGCGGAGTCGAACTCGGGATCCAGCTCATCGGTCTCCTCCCCTTGCAAGTAGTCCTCTCCCTCGTCAAAAGCGTCTCCCTCCAAGGAATCTTCATCATCGGACAGCAATCCATCGACCCCCAGTTCATCTTGGAGTTGCAAGAGTTCTTGATCCGCCCGGGTGGATACGGGGGGTGCCAATGCCTTGGTTTCTGACTTCAGGGCGGCGCTGAACTCCGCCTGTCCCCACCCTCCGGGATACACTCCCTGATGGAATGCGACGAACATTTCGATCTGGTCCGTCAGCCTGACGGGGTCGTTGACCAAACGATTGTCCCAGCTCAGTTCGATCATAACGCGGCCGCCTCGGGAAACGCTACACCGCGCAGTTCGTCTGGATGCCTGGAAATGAGCCGTTTTACTTCGTCAATCAGCCGCTGCACTGCGGCGGCAGTTTCTTCATTGGGTTGGCCGCTTGCTTCCACATGCTCGTCCGCGCTCCGCACCAATAGCGTAGAGCCGTTGATGAGCTTCACGAATTCTGTGGTAGTGTCAGGGGTATCGTTGTAAGCGGCTCGCAGGCTAGCTCCGCCTCGCAGCTTGTCCAAGGCGTTTGGCGAGGCTACCACAGCGGCCAATTGGTAAATGTTCCGGGACTCGCCCAGCTTGGTTTTGTAATTGTCCTCGGGATCCTTGAAGAACATCCATCGGGTCAGTTCCTTCAATTCGGAAGTCTTCAAGCAATCTGAGTGCACGATTGGGTGCGTCGGAACGCCCTGTTCCCTGGCGCCGACGAACTCCGCTATTTTGGCGTTGGCCACGGCTGTGTAAAATACGCCAAACTGGAACGTTTCTTCTCCCAAGTCTGGAATTTCGAAGAAGTCTTTCGTTTCCACTAGGTTGTAGGCAGCAAGCGCATCCAAGTTGCGGCGCACACTGTCTGCCCTGCTGCCGATCTCATTTGCTATTCCTGCATACCGCTCGCTAGGCCCGCCTTGCCTGCTGACGAACATCATGTCCAAGTACCGTGCTTTCGCCAATGCCCCCCACCGTTGGACGCCGGAAATGTGGCGAAAGCCCAAATAGCGCAACGCGTCCTCCCGCTTTTCGACCAAATAGGCGGGCAAGCGGTCTGGCCTGTGCTTGGCGGCATCCACAACTTCGTGGAGGCCGGTCGCGTCGGGAGGGATCAGGTCAGGGCGGTTGAGGAGCTTCAAGGCTGTCAGGCGCCGGTTGCCTTCAAGAACCGTGAATCTTCCAGTCTTCGCCGGCATGACCACGACGGCTTCACCTTGGAAGAAATCATTCTCGCCAATTGACACCATGAGGCCCGCGATGTTGGTTTTTAGTGCCAAGTAGGAGAGTATTTCATGCTGACCGCCGCCTTGGACGCTTTTGGGAAGCCGAGGGTTGCTGGCGTCGAAATCCAAATTGTCGATGTGGATCGGTTGTATTTCAGGCATTTTGGATCTCCTTTGGTAGGGCCCGCGCGATCTGCTCGAAGACGATTGGCGGCACTGCATTGCCGATGACCTTGTACTTGTCCATCAAGCCGACACTGTCGGGGAACACCCAGCCCGACATATTCTGCAGCGCAGCGGCTTCCCTAAACGACAAGCGGCGTGCGGTCTCAGGGCTTCCTTCAAAAACCCATTTGTCTGGCCCTTCCTTTCTCAACGGGGGACTCATCGGGTGCAGGGGCATATGTCTAGCGTTGGCCAACACTGTTTTGCTTTGTTCATCCCACCCCCGGTAGCGGTTTCGCGAAAGGTAATACCAATGGAACGCACGGTCGTAAAATTCGCCTGCCGGCCATTCGACACCTACGTCGCCAAGCACGAGGCGTTGGGTGTTGTATGGTACCTGCCCGGCCGGTCCATGCGTAGGATCTGGGAATTCGTACGTTATCCCGTAGTCCTCATGAATCCCAACTATGAAGACGCGCCGCCGCTCTTGTGCGAGGCCATAATCACGGCAATCAACCTGCTTCCAGCAAAGCTTGTAGCCCGCGTTTTTGAACAATCGCAATTGGTCTTCAAAATAACGGCGATTCCTGCCTCTCATCATCCCGGGGACGTTTTCGACGATGAAGGCTTCAGGATTGACTTGCCGCAGCACCCGGTCAAACTGCATATACAGCCAGTTCAGTCGCGACCCAGGATCGCGAGCCCCTCCTTGGCAGAACCCCTGGCATGGATAGCATCCAACCAGTAGCCGTGCGTCCGGGAAATCGGGAAGGTGGGTGACGTCGCCAAGCAGGTATTCAGTTTCATTGGACTGGTCGACGTTGGACTTATAGACTTCCTTGGCGTAGGGGAGAATGTCGTTGGCAAACAGGATCTGAAACCCTGCTGCTCTGAGCCCACTGTCTGATCCTCCGCATCCAGTGAACAGAGAGATCGCTGTGGGGCGGCTGGTCGCGGCGGTTGTCTGCGCATCGGTCATTCTGGTTTTCCACGTTAACAATCAGCCTCGTAACGCATCCAAGTAACAGAGCAAATGCTCCGTGTCTTGAACTAGGCTACATTCCCAGATGATGAAAACGTTCCAGCCTGACTCTCGGAGCTTAGCTTGATTGCGGGCGTCCCTGGCTACATTTCCATCCAGTTTCCGATCCCAGTACTCACGGTTTGACGATGGTCTATGAGTCTTGGAGCAGCCATGTTGGTGCCAGAAGCAGCCATGCACGAAAATCGCCGTGCTGTATTTTCTCAGTACCACATCTGGCGCACCAGGCAGTTGGCGGGTGTGCAGCCTGTATCTGTAACCACGAGTCCACAAAGCCTTGCGAACGTACAACTCTGGCTGAGTGTCTCGACTGCGGATGTTGGACATTATGCGAGAACGCTCTCCCGGAAGCACAGTGTCTGCCATGGCGAAAATTCCAACATTGCGACCGGTCCCACACTTCTTCATGATAACTAGAGGGACGCCTCTGCCATTATTGTCCGCCAAAATGCCCTGTCAATAGGTTAACACGTTGTGCCGGGGCATTTCCGAAGTTCCAGACGGCGGCCATTCACCCCGATGATGGTATCGGTCCGTCCTTGCAATCGTCATTCCCTGACGACCACCCTTAGCGTTCGCGATTCTCAGTGCAGCAAATTGAAGCAATTGGCGTTCGGAATCCACAGCGTGCCCGCCTGCGGACTTCATCCGTTTTTGCAGTTTCAGCATCGGCCCAACTACGCCGCCCGTTGCGCGGCGTTGAGCTCGTGAAGCACCAGCACCGCCACGATTATGGGATCAACGTTCCCCTCCAATTCCATTCGTGTGACGCGAAAACCGGCGTCGCAAGGCGCGATTCGCGTATTTTGGAAAGGTGCCGCCATATCCGTCCCAGGGCGATTTCCCGGTGCCGGAGCCGGCTGAAAAACAGCAAATACCCGGAAAATTCGGGGTGTCTAACCCCGTCCGACGCAGTCCAGCGTTCGAAACGGCTTACGCGATCGCATTGGAATTATGTGCCCTTTTGGTCACGCAAGGAGGTTGGAACATGAACAACATAAATGTCCAATATTTTAACATCACAAATGATGATCATATGTTTGACAAAGGATCCTTTGTTAGGCTCGTAGCAGCAAGAGCCCTTGATCCACAGAGGGTTGAGCAGTTCGGGCAATACATCGCCGATGCGCGGGCGCTCATCGACATCAACCCCATGTGGGCCTTGGGCGCCATGAGAATGATGCTGGAGTATGCGTTGTACGAATGTCAGGAAAATCCGAAGGAAGACTACCTTGGTCGGTTGATCAAACAGCGGAATGGCCCCGAGCCTCTTAAGCAGTGGATGATATTCATACAGCAAGTAGGGAATGACGGCGCGCACCCAGCGAGATCACTAGCAGGGAAAGGCTGGAGGCAGCTGGTACTATTGCTTGCGAGGCAGTTCCTTACGGGGCAGTCGCTTATGGAATTGGAAATGGCATCCGAAGCTGACCTCGCTCCCAGAGAGACACATAGAGAAGTAGAACTGTTGCTGGCAGAGGTTACTCTTTACGCCCTGTATAGCGTGTTGGGGTGGCTGGTGTTGTCTGAAGGGGAGCACTTATGGCACGGAATATCCCCCGACGCGGCCGCAAAGAATGCAGAGGGCGTTTAGCATGATGCCCGCGCTATGTGAGTGGGATTGCGACTATAGCACTGCTGCCAATCGTGGCACGGGCAGAGGTTTCGCGTCAAATGCTGCAACGATATTCGTCAACGTGTTGACCGGTTTCGACAGCCGCTCAACAAAACCCGGAGTAGCAAAATTTCCTCGGTGTTTTGATTTTCGGACTGGTGGATGAAGCAGCTAGGGATGAGGATGGAGGATTGACAAGGAGCGATGCTTACGTGTATTTCGTTGAGATGGCGGAGGGGAAGGGATTCGAACCCGCGCAGCCCAAGGAGCTCGCCGGTTTTTAAGACCGCCGCACATGCCTGCGTGCAGACTCCTCCGTAGAAGGGTGGCGATCATTCTGCTGGTCGCCACCTTCGATTTTGCAGGATGCCGGCAACAGAATCAAGGCGCTCACAAAGTTGTCATTAAACCCTGCGCAACTTTGGGGCCCCTGTGACAGGGCAATCGCATATGAAATCACATACTCTTCACTCCGGCGAAAGCCGGAGTCCAGAGACTACTGAACGCTTGATTACCTCAACGAAACTGACGGTTTAGGCTACTGGATTCCGGCTTTCGCCGGAATGACGGTGGTTAAACGGTTCATATGCGATAGCCCTGCCCCTGTGATAAATAACTTGACTTTTGCTCCGGGCTGTGATTTTTTGTCGGGGATGGTATCCGGGGCGTTCTCGGGTAGCGTCTCACTTTACATTGGTGGACGGGTCGGTGCCGAAAGGAGATGAGCGTCATGGAAGAAATCATCGCCCAATGGGACAGCGTTGAAGCGCTCTTCGCTGAACTTGCATCTAGCGACAACAGCGACGAAGCAGAACGAAGCAAAACCCGCTTATGGTGGATACAAAATACAGAATCATCGCCGGATTTGCCGCGTCAATCTCATCACATTAAGTTCGACCTGATTGACGGTGCCGGCAGAAAGATACTCCTCCCCCTTCGTCTCACTGCCGACATAACATTCGACATTCCAAACGAGCCTAACTAGTTCCGGAATCGTCTCCTTTAGATTTGCCGCCTTTGATTTAGGTTTGCTACTTTGGTCATAATTGCCGGATTTCCTGTAATGATGGCGGCTTCGGAGACAGAATCATGAAATGCGTTGTAACCGGCGGGTGCGGATTCATCGGCTCGCACCTGGTGGGCCGGCTGGTCGAGCTGGGTCACGAAGTAACGGTGCTGGACGATATGTCCACCGGAGAGCGGTCGAACCACAATCGCGAGGCGGACTTGGTCATCGGGTCGGTGACAGATTTAACGGCGGTATTGACCGCCACCGAGGAAGCGGAAGTGGCGTTTCACACGGCAGCCTGGGCACGGGTGGAGCGGTCCGTGACCGATCCCATTGGAACCCACGACGTCAACGTGACCGGGACCCTGAACGTGCTCCGAGCCGGCCATCTCAGCGGGGTGAGGCGGGTGATCAACTCGTCATCCTCCAGCGTGTACGGCGATCAGGCCACCCACCTGATGCGGGAGGACATGATGCCCAATCCCATGTCGCCATATGCGTTGCAAAAACTGATGGGAGAGCAGTACGCTGCTCTGTTCGCCGGACTTTTTGGCATGACTATCGTGTCGCTGCGCTACTTCAACGTTTACGGTCCGGGCCAGCCGTCCGAAGGGGCGTATTCCCTGGTGATCCCCCGGTTCCTGCGGATGCGCGCCGAAGGACAACCCCTGACCGTGTATGGCGACGGCAATCAGACCCGTTCCTATACCCACGTTTCGGACGTGGTGGAGGCCAACATCCTGGCCGCCACCGGGGAACTGCCGGCTGGCCGGCATACCGTCCTGAACATCGGGACCGGACAGGAAACGTCGGTGAATGACATCGCGGCGGCCATCGGTGGGCCGGTGGAGCGCATCGTGCCCAACCCCAGGGGCGATTTCGAGGAAGCCCGGAAAGCGGCCGATTATTCCCAGGCCAAATCACTCATCGGCTGGGAGCCGCGGGTCGCGTTTGCCGATGGCATCAAGGGCCTTCTGTGACCACTGTTTTGCCGCGCCGGAGATTTCGGGCCACATGACCGCCCCGGCTGCCCCGATAAACAGCGCCCACCACAGATAAGTCAGCTGCCATGTTTCCACGGTCCACCGGGTGTAGAGTGGGAACAGGCCGGCGATGGCCTGGAAGGGCACGAACGTCATATCAAAAGGGTCCACCGCGATGGTGATTTCTCCGGCATGTCCGGCTTGCGCCAGGCCGGCGGTGATCGCCAGCGTATAAGCGCCCAGCACGACGATGAATGCCCGGCCCAAGGCTGAAGCGCGGGCGATCAGCAGCGCCAACGGCGCGACCAACAGCGGCAGCACGGTCAGCATCGTTCGACCGGGGAACCACCAGCCCATCATGGTAATTGCTACGAAGGTTGCGATCAGCAACTGAATCACGATGAGGATCAGCAGCAAGCGTTGCTCCCACGATTTTTGATAGATCCGGCTCGCCGCCAGCAGCGCCAGGGCCGGCGCCGCCGCGAGCAATAGGGGCGCCCAGCGTCCGATCCCGAAGCGTCGGTCAATGAACAGGCCCCAGATACGATAGTAACGCTCGGAAAATCCGACGTGTCCGCCGAATATCTCGACGGTGTTCCATTGGTCGTACACGACGTTGACGCCGTAGGGCGTCAGTCCCCCAAAAACGTGCAGGTGGAACCAGGCGAACAGCGCCGCCGAAACGCTCCCAACTGCCACCAGGACGATTCGCCCGGGTCGGTCGGCCTTGAACAGGAAATAGCCCGCCACCGGCAACGCCAACGCTGCATATTTCGTTCCCAGCCAGCACATTGCGGTGAGCGCGGCGGCCAGGTACAGAGAATCGCGCCAGCCCGACTTGTTTCGCCGAGTGGCGATCAACAGGGCGACTACCAGCGCCAAAGCCGCGGGAAACTCGGGGTAAATCTCGGATGAGTAGATGAACGCCGTCGCCGTCAGGCCCACGCCCAGCGTACCCAACCAGCAGATCGCCCGGCGTCCGGTGAGACGGTCGGCCAGCACGAAGGCGAATGCCATCGTCGCAGCGGCCATCAGCAGCAGTTGCACTTGAACCCCGCGCCGGCCAGCCAGCAGGAATCCGGGGATCACCAACACCGACAGCCCCGGGTTATGGGGGCTGAGCACTCTGCCCTTGGGTGTGGGGGCTGACTGGTACCACAGGTCGTCGGGATGGTCGAAGAAGGACCGGTAGGACTTGGCGGCGTACTGGTTGCGGAGGTCCAGGTCGCCATCCGTCAGCAGGCTTTGGGTGGTGATCAGGTAGAAAGGCTCATCGCCGGTGATGGACGCGCCGCGGCTGGCGCGGATGTCCATCGAAAAAGCGTAGGCAATCACCAACAATACGAAGAGAGCCACCGCGCAAAGTAGGGGCGACCGGCCGGTCGCCCCTACTTTGCCGCGCCGGTATCGGCGTATGTTGCGCGATAGTTCGCCGATCATCACGGCAGAACGTCGGCCTCCCGCAGCAGTTTGAGAGTGCCCTCCAAATCGCTGAGGTTCCCCAGGTCAACGTCGGGCGGGTCCAGGGATTCCATGGTAGGCAGATCCCCCTCCGGCTCCACCCCGGCCGACACCGGGTACTCCTTGATCTCCTGGGCGAAATAGGTCTGGGCCGGCGCTCCCAGCAGGAAATCCACGAACTCCACGGCGATGTCCTTGTTCTCAGATGCCACCAGGATACCCACGCCGGCCACGAGCACCAGGGCGCCAGGGTCTCCGTTGCCGATGTAGTGGTTGCGCGCCCCGAACCCTTCGCCATGTTCTTCAAGGAACCGTTCCAGATAGTAGTGGTTCACAAAGCCCACATCCACCTCGCCGGCAGCCGCGGCCGTAACGGTGGTTGTGTTGTTGGGGTAGGCCACGGCGTCGTTGTCACGCATTCCCTCAACCCACTCCCGGGCCGCGTCATCACCGATGGTGAGCCTCAGAGCGGTCACGAAAGCCTGAAATGAGCCGTTGCGGGGCGCCCAGCCCACTCTCCCCCGCCATTCCGGGGCTGTGAAGTCCAGGATGGACGGCGGGAGGTCCGTAGCCGGGTCGATGGCTTCGGTGTTGTAGATGATGGTGCGCGCCCGTCCCGAAGTGCCGATCCACAGGCCGGCCGGGGAGCGAAACCTTGGGTCCACTTTGTCCAGAGTAGCCTGGGGAATCTGGGACAACATACCCGAATCGGCGAGGATGCCCAGGGAACCGGGGTCCTGCATGAACACCACGTCGGCCGGGGTGTTGTCGCCCTCTTCCAGCAGCGTGGCTGCCGTGGACGCGCTGCCGGCGTATTTCACCCGGATGTCGATCCCGGTCTGCTCGCCAAAGCCCACCAGTAACGGGTGAACCAGGGTTTGAGAACGCCCGGAATACACCGTGAGGGTACGGTCCCGATCCTCGGCGGGCGCGAACGTGGGCGGCACCCAGGTTGCCAGCGGGCTGACCGCCGCCGGCGCGACGGTTGGGATGGCCGGCGGACTGACGCCCGCCGGCGTTGACGCCGATGGAGAAGTTGGGGCCGCCGGGTTGACAGCCGCCGGCGCTGCCGGGGCGAGGGGGGGCGGCGCTGCGCCCCCGCCGCAGGCCAGCGCCAGCCCCAGCCCCACCAGCAGCAAACCGGCCGGCAACCAGAAAGCCCTGATGCATCGTCGAGATAGACTCTTCATGCTTTGGTTCTCCTGTTCTGGGCTGACGAGTCTATCATCAGTAGCTGGTGACGAGATCAGCCGGCGTCAACATCAGTGCCGACGCTGCCCGGTTCAGGGCGGCCAATGCTTCGTCACGCGCCTCGGGTGTAACCTCGCTCGCGTCGGCGGTCACGTAGGCCATGATCGTCTCGTCAGCAGCGGGGTCGGCCTGGGCCACCTCAGGCTGGATGGACTGATAAAACGCCAGGGCTTCCACCTGGTGGGTGCCCGGATCCTTGCCGTCCAGCACGTCCTGCGCCGAGACGCCGATGTACCTGACGGTGGCCAGGTAAAAGATGGCATTGAACCGTGAGAAGACTTCCTGGGCCGCAGCGTCACAGGCGGCGGCATCGCCGTTCTCGGCGGCCTGACGCACCCGCTCGAAAGCTTCGCGCAGGGGGATGTCTATAGTGCCTTCCCGTCCGAAGTTGCCTTCACGACTGCGGGCGAGGGCGGACAGCGAGTAGGGGTAGGTCCCATCGTCACCTGGCAAGCCGACGTAGATGCCCCAGCCCTCATCGACGTCGCCCGAGTCCAGGTCGGCACAACCGCCGATCACATAGTGCTTGGACCAGTGATAGAGGATCCTGAGGATGCCCTTGCTGATGGCCTGGCGCTTCTGAGCGTCGGACCATTCGGCGGCGTCGCCCCGGCCCCGTATGGCGTTGTTGATGGGCGTGTCCAGGAAGTTGCCTGACCCGTAGAACTCAGTTGCCAGGGGGAATTCCTCTGCACGTTCGGGGTCGCGGGCGAAATTCCGGAGCGGCTTGCTGCGGGGGCCGATGCGAGTGTGCATGCCGACCTCGTACAACAGGAAGATATTTGCCACCGGCAGGGGTTCGCCATCCCTGATCACGTTGGTCAGCTTGGCGATTTCCTGGTAGTCCGAGGGGATCTTCTGATAATGCTCACGATTGGTGGTGGCGTGGTAGTAGCCGTCTGATGGGCTGGGGACGCTGCGGTCGGTCTCATGGGGGAGGTTCACCGGGATGAAGAAGCCGGACGAAAGGTCCAGTTCCCCGGTGTCCGGCGACGGGGCGCCACTCGACCCGTCGCCGGTATCGTCGGTGTACCTGGTTACGAGATCACTCCGTTCCAGCATGAGCGCCGAGGCCGTTCCGTTGAGGGCGGCCAGGACCGCGTCGCGCGACGCGTTCGTTATCTCGCTCCCGTCGGCCGTCAGGTAGGCCATGATGGTCTCATCCGCCGATGGGTCGGCCTTGGCCACGTCAGGCTGGATGGACTGGTAGAACGCCAGAGCTTCGACCTGGTGTGTCCCCAAAGCGTCGCGGTCGCCGGCCGCCGCGTCATCCGCCACCCGACCTATGTACCGGACGGTGGCCAGGTAGAACATGGCGTTGAAGCGCGAGTAAACCTCGTTGGCCGCCGTTTCCAGGGCAGCGGCGTTACCGTCGTCGGCGGCCTGCCGGGCCCGGTCCATGGCTTGGCGCAACGGTATGTCAATCGTGCCCTGCCGGCCGAAGTTGCCCTCGCGCGCCTGCGCCAAAGCCGCCAGCGAGTTGGGGTATGCGCCGTCAACTTCCTCTCCGACGTACACGGCCCAGGCCTCGTCAATCAGGCGGGAGCTCGACCGGTCCACGCCGATAATCATGTAGAACTTGGCCCAGTGGTAGAGGATCCTGAGCATGCCCTTGCTGATGGCCTGGCGGCGCTGGGCATCGCTGTAATTCTCCGCTTCCCCGCGCCCGCGTATGACGTTCTCAATGGGGTCGTCAAGGAAGGTGTCAGACCCGTAGAATTCAGCCGAGTCGGGGAAGTACGTTGACGGGGTGGACCCGGCGGCAAAACTGCGCAGCGTTCGGCTCTGCGGCCCGAGACGCGTGTGGGAACCCGCCTCATAGAGCAGCCAGATCTCCGCTGCCGGGAAAGGCTTGCCCTCCCGGATCACATTGGTCAGCTTGGCGATTTCCTGGTAGTCCGTGGAAATCTTCTGGTAGATCTCCCGGTTGGTGGTGGCAGTGTAATAGCCGTCTGACGCTGTTGGCCCCTCGGTCTCGTAGCTGAGGTTGGTGGGAATGATCAGGCCGCCTTCCTTCTGGCCCATCATGGCCGCAGTGGCGGTGCCGGAAGCCGAGCCGGTTCCAGTACCCGTACCTGATCCCGTGTGAGTGTGGGCGGCCGTGGCCGTTCCCGTGCCCGTCCCGGTACCCGTTCCTGTGCCCGTCCCGGTGCCAGTACCGGTTCCCGTGCCGCCCGACCCGCTTCCGATTACTTGGATGGTAGGACGATCCTCACCATGGCGCGCCGCTTCCGTCGCGGCCTGTGCGGCTGCTTCAGCAGCGGCTTGGGCTTGCGACGCCGCGGCCTGGGCCGCTTCGGCGGCCTGCTGGGCCGCCATGGCTTGCGCTTGCAGCGCCTCCGTATTCGATGCGCCCGCGGCCGCCGCTTCCGTCGCGGCCTGTGCAGCTGCTTCGGCGGCCGCCTGGGCTTGCGACGCCGTAGCCTGGGCGGCGGCCGCCTCGGCTTGCGCTTCCGCGGCCTGGGCTCGCGCCGCGTCGTCTTGCGTCGCGGCGGCCGGCGCTTGCTGCCCACAGGCCAGCGTCAACGCTAGCAGCATGGCCATTGCAAAACCCGCGATCCAATATCGCCGGTGGAGGAGATGGGTTCCCCACGTCTTGATGTGATGATGCACTTTGCCAATCCTCCTGCTGGATATGTTTCCTCGTTATTTGCTCAACATCTCCCGGAGCATCCCGGTGGGAACACGCCAGAGATACTTGGGGCCGATGAATGATCGCCCTTTGGTGCGCCGCTGGTACGAGACGGGCACTTCCCGCATCCGCATTCCCTTCTTGAGCAGGTCAAGGGTCAGCACCTGGGCGTAGTTGTAGTCGTGGATGATTTCGGCGCACTCCAGCGCCCGGCGGGAGAAGGCCCGGAAGCCGGTCTGCCCGTCGCTGATGCGCCGGCCGCACGCCAGGTTGAGCGCCGCGGTGAACGCCAGGTTGCCGATGCGGCGGAACGCCCGTTGGCTGGGGCGATTACCCAGGTAGCGCGAACCAAGGACGTAGTCGGCTTCGCCGGACTCTATGGGCGCCAGCAGGTGCGGTATCTGCTCGGGCGGATACTCGCCGTCGGCGTCCACATACACGGCGGCGCGGGCGTCCAGTTCGTTGGCGGTAGCGAGGCCGGTGCGCAGCGCGGCGCCGAGACCTCGGTTCCGCTGGTGGGATACCACCACATCCGCGCCGTGTTGTCGGGCCGTCGCTACGGTGTCGTCCGACGAACCGTCGTCCACCACGATCACCTTCAGGTCGGGACGCTGTTGCCGGGGTATTCGCGCCAGCGTGGCCGGCAGGTTCTCCGCCTCGTTGTACGCCGGGACGATCACCGCCACCGGACGGGAGGCTTCGTCTGCGTCTGGGACGCCCAGAACCTGCCCAACTGACTGGGCCGGTGGTTCCACCCCCAGGTAGTAGGCGATGGTGGCAGTGACGTCCATGACGGAACGCGGCTGTTCCACCGGCCCGGCCAGCTCAACGCCCTCTCCCCACATGATCAAGGGCACGTACCGCTCCGATGGGCCCATGTGGCCATGCCCGCCGATGCCGATGCCCTGGCCGTGGTCGGCCGTGATCAGAACTGTCGCGCCTTCCAAGTACCCGACCGAGTCGCACCAACCCAGGAAATCCTCGATATGGCGGTCGCTCTCCTCAATCTTGGTCAGATACTCGGAGTTGTAGCTGCCCCGGGCATGGCCGGTCTGGTCAACGCTGAGGAGCTGTAGGATGAGCAGGTCAGGGTCATCCCGCTCGACCACCGTTTTGGCCCTTGCTTTCAGCGCGTCGTCGATCTCGTCGTTGTTGGTGACGGCGGTGACGGTCTCAACGTCTGCCTCGCCGAAGGCGTCCACCAGATGTGCGATGCCCACCAACTTGCCGGTCAGGCCGCCGGCGCGCAGCGCGTCGAATATGGACTCGCACTTGACGCCCAGGCTGGGCACGAAGTTGCTGGACATTCCGTGAACGCGAGGCGGCGCCCCGGTGAACATGGAACTGAACCCGGTCACGGTGCGGGCCGGGTACACAGTGGACGTATCGACGTAATCCACGCCCTCGCGCCGGATTTTGTCTATGAACGGGGTGTCGGCCTCCTGTAGCCGGTCGAACCGACACCCGTCGATGACTATAGTGATGAAACGTCGGGAGATCCTCTTGCCTGGGATGGCCCGCAACCGCGTCGGCACCAGCGACGGGGCCGGCGGCCAGGTGAAGAACCACTGGTGCACCAGCAGCCCCGTGACGGTCACTCCCAGGGTGAATCCTTCCAATGCCACGAAGGGCCAAACCGATGGCGCACCCACCAGCATTTGGAATGACAGAACCAGGATCGCCAGCTTGGGAATCTGTTCCAGGAAATTGCCGCTGGTGGGGTCGGGATTTTCCAGCACCAGCCGCCAGAACCGGGTGAAGTTGAACCACGACGTGCCGATGCGCAGGTGGTAGTAAATCGTTCCCCACAGGACGATGGTGAAGGTGAGATAGATGCTCAGGATGAGGGCAATCGCGATAGCGTCGAAGAACCGAAACGCTGCCAGGAACACTCCCAGATATACCCATAGCCCCACCCGCAGCTTTAGCGGGAAATCGAACCGGTAGAAGACGACGAACATCGGGACCAGAGCCAGCAGGGCCAATCCCGCCCGCAGCCAGTAGCCGCCGTCGGTGAGGTGGGGAATGCTCAGCAGCGCCAGGATCCCCAGGGTGAACACGGGCGTGAAAGGTTTGCCCTCGTTGAGAACGTTCCAGGCGCGGGCCGCGAAAATCTCGAACCGGGAGGCGTGCTTGTCGCCCTCGGCGGAACCCCGCAGCGCGCCGAGACCCCAGACGGGTATCAGGTCTCGCACAGCGACCAGGGTGAAACCGACCGCGAAGGTGTAGGAGTAGGCAAACTTGAGGCCGTGGGTCAGCACCGCCACGGCAAGGCCCTCCTGCCAAGGCACTCCCAGAGAATAGAGCGCGCCCGTCATGGTGGCCTCATAGACACCGATGCCGCCAGGCGTCACATGGAAGACCTGGAACAGGACCGTGAACGCCGTTACGGCGATTGCCGCGGACAGGGAGAGTTCGGTTCCCAGGGCTTGCGCCGCCACCAGCAACACCCCCGCTTCGAGGATCCAGCTGGGCAACGTCCACAGCACGGCTTTGGAGATGCGGGCGGCGGACATCGTTGCCAATTGCGCGCGCAGACTTTCCAGCCGGGCCTGGATCGGATTCGGCGTGAACCCGTCCAGCGCACGTACGCGCAGCAGGAACAGCGCCGCCGCCGCGCCGCAGATCACCACAACGGGCAATACGAGGCTCTGCAACCACAGTATCCGCCCTGCTGGCAACGACAAGAGCAGCCCACCGGCTGCCGCAATAACGATTAACGCGGCGAAGTCCAGAAGGCGGGCCACTGCCGTGGACGCAGCCGCATCGGGTAGGGAAGCCCCCCGGCGGGCGGCCAAGACCGGACGAACCGCCTCGCCCAACTTGAAGGGCAAAAGGTGATTCGCTAACAGGGCCGCCTGCAGGTAGGTGAATAGGTCGAATACGCCACCGCCGCCGGCCATCAGGCGCCGCCAGGCGATTGCCCGGAGGACGAAACCTCCGGTGTAGCTGGCTACCAGCGCGCCCAGCAGCTCCGGCCGGACCAACAGGACGCGCAGTGCGTCCAGCATTTGGCTCCAGTCGGCGAGCCGCCATACCAGCAACCCAACGGCGATGGTTAACAACAGTCCGATGCCGACGCGGAACGCCGTGTTTCGACCGGATACCCCGAACAGCTTCCCCAGGTTCGCCGGGGTATTCGCCGCTTCTTCCGTCGCTGGGTCAGACCGATGTGATTCCCGCGTCGTCATAGCCTGGTACCTTGCCCTTTGTTCCAGGTTGGCTAAGCTGACTTAACCGTCTTCCCAATCAATGCGGCCTTGCCGGGAGGAGGGATCCGACAAGGCCGGTTGCCCGAGGGGGGGCGAATTACCGGAGGATCACTGCCGCTATAGCAACCCACCGATGTTTTTCAATTCCGACTGCCACTGACCCAATGGATGTGTACATGGCCCCGGTAATTTAGTACACACTGATTTTCTTGTCAATACCCTACGCACATCAATTTTTGGTGTGCCTTTGGAACCGATCCCACTGCAACTGACGCCAAATCCGGCGTACCCCGAGTTCAACCAAAACCTAGGCCGACGCCCAGGCGATCAGCGAAAACGACCCGTCCCACGTTAGAGGTCTCATTGGACGCACAAAGCCTCCGCTCTATCTGACGAGGCCATGAGCCCAATTTGCTCATGAGGAGGTACGCTAAATCGGCGATCCGCTGGCAATCGCGGTCGGATCATGCTCCCAGAAGCCAGCTGACAGGTAGCCGATCAACTGAACGCAATCCGATTGCCAGGATAATGATGGTGATGCGTTAGCAGGTAAATTGCGCAGTGGTACACTTGACACAATAAATAACTATAGCCAAAATACTCGCTACCGTTGCCGTTATCGACTGGCTGTGTAGCCACAATCAAGCGGTGAAACGGTGAACAATCTAGTCAATTTGGAGGAATATCCAAATGAAACGAAAATGGCAGCGTACCCTGTTGGTTATGGTGGGATTGGCGCTATGCCTCGGACTGACGGCGGTGGCGTGCGCTAATGAACCCGCTCCGGCTCCCCCGGCGCCGACAGCAGCCATGATGGAGGAGCCAAAGGTCGATGTGGACGCGCTGAAGACGGAAGTGGTCGCCCACTACGCCAATGGAGTACATGGCCTGTATTCCCAGAGCCTGGCGTCAGCCATGGTTATGGACACGGCAATCGACGCCTTCCTGGCTGACCCCAACCCGGCCAGCCTCGAAGCGGCCAAGCGCGCGTGGCTTCGCGCCCGCGATGACTACGGCCCCACCGAGGTGTTCCGGTTCTACGGCGGCCCCATTGACAACGAAGAGGACGGCCCGGAGGGGCTGATCAACGCTTGGCCCATGGACGAATCCTACATCGATTACGTGGAAGGCAACCCCACGGCCGGCATCATCAACATGCCGGACGAATACCCGGTAATCGACGCCGACCTTATCATCTCTCTCAACGAAGAGGGCGGCGAGCAGAACGTCTCCACCGGCTGGCACGCCATCGAGTTCCTGCTTTGGGGTCAAGACCTCAACGACGGCGGCCCTGGCGCTCGTCCGGTGGAGGACTACACCACCAACGACAACGCCGACCGGCGCGGCCAGTACCTCGCGGTGGCTTCCGACACGTTGCTCGGTCACCTGCAGGACCTGGTTAACGCCTGGGCACCCGGCGGCGGCAACTACCGGGCCGAGTTCTTGGCCAAGCCGGCCGACGACGCACTGGTTGACATCATCACCGGCGCCGGCGCGCTCAGCAAGGGCGAACTGGCCGGCGAGCGGATGTTTGTCGCCTATTCCGAGCGTTCCCAGGAGGACGAGCACTCCTGCTTTTCCGACAACACCGTCGCGGACATCGTCGGCAACGCCATCGGCGTGCGCATGGTGCTGACGGGAGATTACGGCGTGGTCTCCGGACCGGGCATCATCGACCTGTTCGCCGCCGATAACGAGGCGTTGGCCGACCGCCTGGCCGGGGAGACTGCGACGGCCGTCACCATGGCCCGCAACATCCCGGACCCCTTCGACCAGCATCTGACCGACACCGCCTCCGACAGCGCGTTCGGCCGGTCCCAGGTGCTGAGCACCATCGAGGCGCTGGAAAAGCAGGCCGACACCATAGTGGAAGGCGCGGCGGCCTTCGGCTTCACCATCAACACCTCCGTCTAGCCACTGCCTCTACCCATGCTCACCGGTCGTACTGTCAGCTTTCGCAAGGCCGGACTGCTGCGGTACGGCCTTGCAGCCTCTCTGGGCGTCGCGGCTGTGGTTGTTCTGGCGTGGTTCCTCGTGCGAGACGCCCGGTCAGGACCCAGCGACGCTGAGGTCGCCGCTCTCCTGCAAACGCAGCTTGGCGGCGATACCACCATCGTCACAACCAACCGCAATTCCTTCGCCCTGGCGGCAGCCAATTTGAACAATGCCGAGCGGCGCATATTCGAGGTGGGTGACAGCTTCTTCACCCAGAACTGGGTCACGGCGCCGGCCTCCACCGAGGCCCGGGACGGCCTGGGCCCGACCTTCAACGCGCAATCCTGCTCGTCGTGCCACACGCTTGACGGGCGAGCGCGGCCTCCCACCGACAACGACGACCCGGAGCGGGGCTTGCTCTTCCGGCTCAGCATACCGGGGGTAGATCCCGCTACCGGCGGACCAGTGGGTGACCCGGTGTACGGCGGCCAACTTCAGGACCGGGCAATACTCACCGTCCCGCCGGAAGGCCGGTTCCTGATCAACTACCGGGAGGTTCCCGGTACGTACGAAGACGGGACGCCCTACACCCTGCTCCAGCCGGATTATTCCTTCGCGGAACTTGCCTTCGGCCCCATGCATCCCGAGATCCTGGTATCGCCACGGATTGCGCCATCGGTCTTCGGCGGTGGTCTGCTTGAGGCGATACCGGATGCGGATATCCTGGCACTGGCCGACCCTGATGATTCCGACGGAGACGGTATTTCCGGGCGCGCCAACAGGGTCTGGAGCGTCCGGGAAGGCGAAACGCGGTTGGGCCGATTCGGCTGGAAGGCCAACGTGCCCACGCTGGAGCAGCAGATCGCCGGCGCCTTCCACGGCGACATCGGCATCACGTCGCCGCTTTTCGTTGACGAAAACTGTCCCACCGGACAGGATACTTGCCAATCCGCGCCCAACGGCGGCGTTCCCGAAATCAGCGAAGAACGCCTGGCCAAGGTAGTATTTTACAATCAGACGCTGGCAGTACCGGCAATGCGCGACGCGGACGATCCACAAGTCCGCCGGGGAGCCGCGCTTTTCCTGAAAGCCGGGTGCGATGTCTGCCACACTCCCAGCCACACCACGGGAGAGCACGCGGTGCCTGCCGTAACCGCGCAGGTTATATTCCCCTACACCGATTTGCTGCTGCACGACATGGGCGAAGGTCTGGCCGACGGCCGCCCTGATTTCCAGGCAGACGGCCAAGAATGGCGCACGCCGCCCCTTTGGGGCATCGGTTTGATCAAGAACGTGAACAACCATACCCGCCTGCTCCACGACGGGCGCGCTCGCGACATCGCCGAGGCCATCCTGTGGCACGGTGGCGAGGGGTTGGCGGCGCGCGAGGAATTTCGCAAGATGTCCCGTGAAGAACGCGAGGCCCTGCTGCGGTTCCTGGAGTCCCTTTGATGAGAACGATTGCGGGAAACTGGGTCAGGTTGAGCATACTGGCCCTGCTGCTGGTGGTGGCGTGTACCCAGGAACCTCCGCCGTCGCGCCAGGACGTATTGACCAGCCTGGCTGATCAGGTAATCGTGCCGCGCTTCCAATCGGTGTCGGAAGGGATGAACGGATTGCGCGCCGCGCTCCACGGCCTGTGCTCCGACCCTACGCCGGCCAACCTCGATACTGCGCGGGAGGCGTGGCGCGATGCCCGGGAGCCATGGCTGCGCTCACAGGCGATGTGGTTCGGTCCGGTGATGGACCGCCGGTCCCGCATCCTGGTGGACTGGTCGCCGGTTGATCCTGAGCGAATCGAAGCCACGCTGGTCAAGAGAGAATCCGTTTCAGCCAACGATGTACGGGAGTTTTTCGGGTCCACACAACGCGGGTTGGGCGCCATCGAATACGTCATCTTTGGCGAAAACGCCCAGGTAGTTGCGTCCCTCAACGAACCCGGGGGGTTGCGCTGTCAGTACCTGACCGCCCTTGGCGACGTGGTGTCAGACGAGATGGCCATCGTTCTGTCCGAATGGCAGGGCGACGGGTCGAGTGGCGCGGGCTACGCGGATTACTTCAAGGGCACCGCCAGCATTGCCCTCGTGCAGCAGCAAGCCGTGGACGAGGCGGTACGCACCTCCGTGTTCCTGACCCGCACCATCTCAGACATGAGGCTGGGCAAGGCATTGGGCGCGGACGGTGGCAGGGCCGATCCGTCGGCAATCCCCGGCGGCAACGCAAATAACGCCGTGGCAGATCTGCGCAACCAGGTTCTGGGAATGCAGGACGTGTACCTGGGCGCCGAACCCGATACGGGGCTGGGGGTCAGTGACCTGGTGCGCGGCGTGTCCAAGGAGGCCGACGACAGGATGCGCGACCATTTCACCGCCACGCTGGCCGCCATCGATGATCTGCCGGAGCCGTTGCAATCTGCCGTGCTGGACAACCCGGAACCCGTCCGGTTGGCGCACCAACGTTTCCAGGAGTTGCAGCGCGCGCTGAACACCGAGGTGGTGAGCCTGCTGGGCGTGACGGTTGGATTCGCCGACACCGACGGCGACGCCGGTTAGGGCTCCGCTGGCCCGCCTTACTGCCGGGCCGTTGCTGCCTCCGAACCGTGGGGCAGCACCCACCGTGCCGGGGTAAGCCCAGGGTCAGTAGCCGCCAGGTCAACGGTCGGATCAATCAACCGCGTGTTGGGGCGACCGTTGAAGGCGACGAAAGCGTCGGCGGTCACCGCAACGTTGGGGTGGCCCCGGTCCGCGAAATCATCCGCGATGAAATCGGCGGTTTGCCGGATCAATTCCGGTTGGAATGCCATGCGCTCGACCTGCAACGGTGTCAGGTATTCCCCGGGTTCGACGATCCATGACTGCTGGATATCAGGGTCGCGCACGTTGTACCGCACGAATCCCACTTTCTCGGTAAGCATCACACGCCAGGCAAACAGGTAGCCTTCCTCGGTCCAACGAACATTGCCGGGGTAAGCGTAATGCCGCAGGGGCAGCGCCAACTGGATAGCGGCGAACAGCGCCAGGGCAACCAATGCGGTGCGGTTGAGCCAGGGCTTCACTTCCCGGGGAGTAGTTTCCCCACCCGGTTTGAGCATCATCAACCTTAAGGGTCGCAGCAGGCGGCGCGGCCAGTCTGGGGCTAAGAAAATCAGTGTCAGCCCGATCATCAACCAGGGGAATATGCCGAGTTGAGGAAAAAGCGCCCAGGTCGCCACGTGAAATGCCACCAATACACCGTAAGCATAGGGCCGAGTCCGCCGCCAGAGCAGGGCAGGCGCGATGGCCAGGTCAAACGCCGCGCCGCTCCAGCTCATCGCGTAAGCCATCCACGCCTCCTGCATTAGCGGCCCGACGATGGGAAGGTCCGCGTGTTGGTACAACCAGATGCGCATGGGCAGGGCGTTGAACAACCAATCGGGGTTCAGCTTGGCCACGCCGGCGAAGACGTACACGACGCCGGCTTGGGCACGCAACGTCCATAAAGACCACGCGGGGATGGCGCTGCGGTGTAACGGCAGCGCTGCCAGCAGCAGGCTGACCAGGCTGATCAGGTAATGGTGGTTGAGGTAGGTAGTACGGTCCAGCAGCTCGACGTAGGCGAAGCCGGCGAAGAACAACGCGGCACAAGTCCGGGGACGGTAACCGGCAGCGATCCCCAGGCTGAGCAGGCCAAGGACGACAAAGTGGACGTACATCCCCGGGCCCGGCCAGGGCTCCAGCCAGCCAAAGCCCAAATAGGTGAAGTGATGAGCCGGCTCAATGTAGAGCGGGCCAATCCACCCGTGAGCGAAATATCTTATGACGACGGCCAGACCGAGCAGGCCGAAGATGATACGGAACGCCGCCGCCGATGCACCATCGACGGAGCGGTTTACCTCCGCCTTGCCGGTGCTGATCCAAACCCGTAGATCTGCCCGCATCGTCTGCCTGGATCGATTGGGAGCGCTATAGGTGCATCACTCTGCATCTGCCGGCCGAACCACGAATTGAAAGTCGGCATTAGCGGTGAGTTTGAATGCCGGTGTAAAACGATAGTGAGTCCACCGATGCACCGTTTATCCGTCAACGCTAGGCGATGTCGATGCACTGCTGTTCTGCTCCGACCTGGCAACAGTCCCGCGAGCATATCGGAAGACAGAGGATGTGCGATAAATCTAGCCCAACCAGGCGGTGACTTCATCGGCCGGCGCGCGCACCGACGCGGAAGGGCGCGAAGGCTGCCCGATGAACAATGCGCCCACCATCATCCAGTCAGGCTCGGCTCCCAGAGTCTCCGCCAATTGTGGGTGACGGGTGACGTTGCCCGTGCTCCAATCGCCGGCAAGACCTTCTGCCACCGCAGCCAGCAGGAGATTCTGCACGGCGCAGCAGGCCGCGGCATAGTTTTCGTGAGTCATCTCTTCGTTGTCGCCGGGGATGCTGTACACGTAGATCAAGGCCGGCGCGTCCAGCACCCGTTGGCGGCTACCGTTGGCGTTTTCATGATTGCCGCTGCGGGAGAACTGGTTGTCGTAGGCCAACTGGGCCACCTGGGCGCGCGCTTCCCCCTGCTTCTCCAGGACGTAGAACCGCCAGGGGTTGGTGAGCCGGTGGTTCGGAGCCCACACCGCGGCGTCGAGCATACGCAGCAGCGCGTCCCGGCTGGGAACCATATTGGAGAAATCGTTGTTCATCCGACGGTTGTGGATCGCTTCGTAAACCGAAACTCTGGATTCCGGTGTAGTGACGTTACCGCTGCGCAATCGACCAGTCGTCATACCAGGCACCTCTGATTCCGTTACATTGAGTGAATATGTAAGTGCCCACACTATATAGGTTTATGCAACCAAAAACAACAGTGCCCACTGCAGAGATCATTTCTCCGGCCTGGCCGAGCTCGCGAGGAACAACAACCCGCCAGGCTGGCTCTTGCGTACCCACTTTGAGTGGGGGCGCGATTTTACCAGGATGAACAGGATAAGGGGGTTGTCAGCCTAATATCACAGTCGCGCTTAACCCCCAATCCGCCGAAAGGATGAGTGTGATGTCGTTGTGGTGGGATAAGAAAGTGCTCCCGCGCTTCGGGGATAATGGTTTTTGTCAAAGAAACCCACCCTGAAACGGGGAGCACCCAACGGATGCTACCACGCGTGCACCTCGACCGCATTCACATGGCCTTCGACGACCACCGTCTGGTGGCCAACGCGGGGCTGCTTTTACCCGTCACCTTAGTCCATCATCTGGGACTGGGCGAGTTGGTGGATCGCCACGTTGACCTGGGAGATGCGCCGGGTCGAGGGAATGGGGGAGACAAGTTGCTGACCCTGGTGGCGTCGGCCCTGGCCGGTGGGGACTGCATTGACGATGCCGACGCGCTGCGCGCTGGCGAAACCGCACAGGTGCTGTGCTGCGCGGTCAAGGCGCCGTCCACCCTGGGGACCTTTCTGCGGAGTTTCCAGTGGGGCCACGTACGGCAGCTGGACCGGGTGAGCCGAGAGGCGCTGGCCCGAGCCTGGGCGGCTGGGGCCGAACCCGGCGATGATCCGTTGACCATCGACCTGGATCCACCCGCCGCAGGCGGACGAGACCTTTGGCTTGACCAAGGCAGGCGCGCAGCGCCACAACTACGCCGGACAGCGGGGCTATCACCTGCTCCTCGCCGTCGCTGCTGGAACGGGTCCGCCTATGGCGGACTGACGGCACGGCTGCGCAAGGGCCGGGCCAATCCGCCTCGCCTCAGGCGGACGCGAGGGGCCGCCCACTTCCTGCGTGAGACCATCAGCCGAGTGCGCTACGCGGAAAGCCACCGGGCCACTGATCCGCCTCAGGCGGACGGGCCGACAGTGGCTTCTACAACCACGACATCGTCGCCGTCTGCCGCAAGACCAAGGTCCGCTTCTCCGTCACCATTCGCCAGCACGCTCAGTTGCGCAATCTCATCGAGGCCATATCCGAGGAAGACTGGAGACCCATTCCGTACTGGATGGAGGGCGCCGCCGACGTGGCCGAAACTACCTACCCTCGGGGCGCTTCCCCGCCAACGCCGTCTGGCTGGCAGTACAGAGCCTGCCCCGTACTTGATACGGGGTGATGGCGCATAACCTCGCCCGCTGGACCGCCCGCATCGGCATGGGCGAGCCGGCGATCACCACCAAGACCCTGCGACGACGCTTCTTCTCCCTGGCCGGACGCATCACCCGCAAGGCCCGTCGCCTCACCCGGCATCTCCCCCACAACTGGCCTTGGCAAAACCAGTTCGCTGGTGCCCTGGCGAGACTGCGCGCCCTGCCGCTCCCCTCCTGACGCCGCCCTCGGCCTTGGACCTATCCACGATCGCGCCCCACGCCTCGGCGATCAGCGCCCCAGGCTGGGCCCCCGACGGTCGCCGCCTGGGGTCTGCGCTGAAAATCGCTCCCAGCGCCGCTACCACGGGCCGCAAACATCCCCCTGGCGTGGCATCTATGCTCCGCATCTTCAATTTCATCGACATCAGGTCCTCGCCAGCCCATTCCCTGGTCCCTCATCCGCGCCTGACCGCCGCCGCCGTTTCCCTCGGTGGATTCCGGCTCAGAGGGTGTGTGACAATAGCCTAAACTGGTGCGGAGAGTTCTTGGGATGGGGGTAGGATGCTGGTTACGCTGGCGGCATGAGCAGAAAACCGTATCCCAGCGATTTGACTGATGCCCAGTGGGAGGTATTGTCTCCCCTGTTGCCGCCGGACACCGTTCGGGGGCATCCTCGGACCACGGACCTGCGTGAGGTGGTCAACGGGGTGCTGTACGTGCTGCGTGGCGGGATACCCTGGTCCGCCTGAGGCGGAATGCCTCATGATCTGCCGCCCTGGGGCACGGTGTGGTGGTACTTTCGCAAGTGGCGGGATGACGGGACGTGGGAAGGGGTGGAGGAAGCCCTGCGGGCCCGGGTTCGGGAAGGGGCGGGGCGGGAGGCTACCCCCAGCGCCGCCATCATTGACAGCCAGTCGGTGAAGACCACGGAAAAAGGGGGCCCGGCCCAGAGGTTACGACGCTGGCAAACGGGTAACGGGACGCAAACGGTCCGCCAGAGGCGGATGGTGGACACCATGGGATTGTTGCTGGCAGTGGTGGTTCACGCCGCCAATATCCAGAGCCTGCCCCGTGCCACGACACGGGGACCGTGACGGCGCGAAGCTGGTGTTGTCCAAGCTGTTGGGCCGGTTCCCCCGCTTGCAGTTGATCTGGGTCCGCCTCAGGCGGACTGGTTACGCTGGCCGTCTGGTGACGTGGGCTTGGGCCACCGGTGGCTGGCTGCTGACCGTAGTCAAACGCAAACCGCATAGCCACCACTTCGAGGTACTGCCTCGGCGTTGGGTGGTGGAGCGTACTTTGGCCTGGCTGACCCGATACCGACGGTTGAGCAAGGACTATGAGGAACGCACCGAGAGCAGCGAAGCCTGGGTACACATCGCCATGGTCAACCTGATGCTCAAACGGCTCCAACCCACCTGAACCCATTTGTCACACACACTCTAAGAGATCTCGCCCAGGAATGACTACGCACAGAAACCGGCACTCGGAGGAACTTTGCCGGTCAATTCTTCCCTAATCGACAACTCCGCGGCACGGTCCACGCTTCACTCCCCGCAACCGATGTCTTATAATAATTTATATAAATAACTCCATAAATGATACGCTTATCGTATAACAGCTAAGCTGTAACCAGCTGATCCCCGGGCCAAGATCGCGGCGAGATTGCTGCCACCCCGAAGTGCCGGCATGACCCGTGCAAGACTCCGCACGCCCTATCCAACTGATCCACGTAAACTCCCTTTGCAGTCAGTACATTGATCCAGGAGTCCAATGGCGCGCCACTACGCGGCTTCGCGCCACTGGTCGCAGCAGGCGCAATCGGGATCTCGGCAGGCCGGCGACGGCAGACGCCGCCTCCTTCGCTCGCCTCGGGCCTTCGGCAGCTTGATCCGCATGTGCCGCATGTGAGCGTAGTCGTCGGCCTGGAGGTGCGCCAGCGCCGTGGCCAGGTAGCTAAGCATGAACAGCAACACGTGCAGCGACATCTGGAACATGTTCAGGTAGCGATGTTGATTCAACAGACAACTGTGCTTGTCGCTGCTGAAGAAGCATTCGATGACCGTCCGCTTCTTGTACTCGGCTTTCCACTCCTCTGAGCCGCGGGGTAGCAGACCCACGATCCACAGCAGCCGGCCCTCCGGCTTCACGTAGCACTGGCCGTCGCAGCGTCCTGCGACGCCATCTTTGTCTTCGGCCTCGCAACCGTAGGCAGGGCACCGGAACAGGTGGCCTTCTTCCGGGCCAGTCAGCACGTACTCCATGGCCTTGCCGCAGGCGCAGAGCGGCCGGCCGTCCTCGTCGAAATCTCCTTTGTACAGCCGTTTCCCGGTCTCCTTGTCCTTCTCCGGCAACCGCACCGCGATCACGGGCATCATACCGAGGCTGATGACGTGCAGGATGTTCTTCAGGCTGCGTAGCCTTTGTCGCCCAGGAAGTACCGTGGGCTCAACTCGCGGTACAGGGCCAAGCAGTCGTCCAGGTCCTGGATCAGCACCGTAAAGTCGCTGGCGTTGGCGGGACGGGTCTCGGCGAACAGCGGCAGGCCGTGGTTGGCGTCCACGATGACGTCGACCTTGTAGCCGAAGTAGCTCTCGTCCTTGCCGTCCTTCTCGCCTGCTTCCTTGGCAGCGCTGGCATCCGCCTTATTCACCTTGGAACTGCGACGTTTGCCGGAACCGGACTTCGAGGAGCCCGGGTTCTTGGCGGTGCGGTGGCCCCACTTGGCGTCCGGGTCCTCGGAGGGTATTTCTTCGCCGGTCTTGCGGCTCTTTCGGCCCGGGCGCGCCCAAGCCTCAACATCGGTGCTGTCCACGACCAGCGAGTGTCCCAAGGGCGGTTTGTCCGCCGGCACCAGGCCCAGCGCGCGCAGCCGTTCGATCTCAACGCCGCACTCCAGGAAGACCTCGGCGATGATGGACCGGATCAGGCCCTTGTGATGGGCCAGCTTGTGCCTCTTGAATTGGCTGTAGGCCCGCTCGCTGGGAGCCCAGGGCAGGCCGCAGATCGTGAGGAGGCGTTCGCTGCCCCCCAGTTTGTCGAGAAAGGCATTGGCGTAGCGCTCGCCCAGGGCGAACTGCATGACGGCAGCCGCTGAGCATGGCCTCAGCGGGATAACCCGGGTACCCGCCGTGTCGATGGGGCGCATCGAGCAGTTCGATCAGGGCGCCGGCGCGGGAGATCACTCTCCCAATCACGGCCGCCAGGAAACCGTAGCCGTTCTTGGGGAGTTGCTTGTGATTGGGGGTATAATTAGAATAGACTTCGCCCACGACGATTTTGCTGGTCTGAGGGGGCTATCGGCCGCTGGGCGTACCAGGCTGAGTGGCCAACTTTTTTGTTCGATTCGACTGGTTAAATTATATTCAGTGGGGCTTGGCGCCTCAACCGAAAACAGGGGGTTCAAGCGGTTTTCCTGCTTGAAAACTGCGCGTTTGGGGTGGGGTCAGGCCAGGGCATGACCAGTCTGGCGGGCCGTCGAAAAGTACAGTCGAGGCCCTGACCGCCTAGGCGAACCCGTAAAACCTTGCTTCCGTGGTACGTAGTCCAGGGTTGACTTTGCGCTTTTCAAAAATCGTAGCGTCAACCCTGAATTCGTGCCGAGCCAACATGGCAAACACCTGGTCCCGGACGTGTCGCTTGTCGTTAGTGGCGTGGAAACCGCCGGTCAAAGGCTCTCCGTGCCAAGCCAGCTCGCGCCTCAGTTCGAGCAGGTCTGATTCTATGGCGTGATCGCCTACGGTTACCGATGTGAGGATGAAGTAGCGGCTGGCGCCGGTTCGGTTGCTGAAATCAAAGTTGCCTGATTCGTCGGCATAGACGTACCGCCGCATCCAATTCACTCTTGCCGCAGATCATGAACAACTGCGCCGGCGCTCGAAACGGAACGCCAGCTCTGTTGCGTTATGTTATCACCGGTGGTTAGTTCTCAAAGTCCGTAATCACGCTGCGGCGTACCGATTGCGCTTTCATGTCGGCGAAAGCCCGGTTGATTTCCGACAACGGCAGTTCCTGGGTAACCAGTTCATCCAACTTGAGGCGGCCCTGCTTGTAGAACTCGATGTAGCGGGGCATGTCGGTGCGAAAACGGTTGGATCCCATGGTGCAGCCCTGGATGGCGCGGCCGCGACGCAGGTAGTTGCCGGCGTCCAGCTCGATCTTCACGCCTTCCGGCACCATCCCGATGATAGTGGCGACGCCGCCCGGACGCAGCATGTTGTAGCAGTCTTCGGCGGTCTGCTTGAGGCCAATGGCCTCGAAGGAGTAGTCCACGCCACCGCCGGTGAGTTCCACGACGCGCTCGGCCACGTTTCCGGACGTTGCGTCGATGACGTCCGTCGCGCCGAACTCGCGGGCCAACGCGAACTTGTCCTCGGTGGTGTCGATGGCGATGATGCGGAGCGCGCCGGCCAGGGCCGCCGCCTGTACGCAGTGGATGCCGATGCCCCCGCAGCCGACCACGGCCACCGTGCTACCGGGCTCAACGCGGGCGGTGTTCAGCACCGCGCCCAGTCCGGTGGTCGCGCCGCAGCCGATGAGGGCCAGCTGCGGGAAGGGAATGTCGTCGTCCACCTTCACCAGCGCGTTCTCGTGCACCAGCATCTCGGCGGCGTAGGAACCCAGCTGGGCGAACTGGGTGATGGCTTCGCCGTTCTTGCGCAGCCGGGGCGGGTCGTCGCGCCGGCGCGTCACCGCCGTCCGGTCGCAGAGGTAGGGCTGGCCCCGGGTGCAGAATTCACAGGTTCCGCAGAACACCGACAGGCACATGATTACCGAATCGCCCGGTCGGACGTAGCTGACCTGCTCGCCCACGGCTTCCACCGTGCCGGCGGCCTCGTGTCCCAAGATGCAGGGCATGGGCGTGGTGTACAGGCCCTCGACAAAGTGCAGGTCGCTGTGGCACACGCCCGACGCGCCGGTGCGCACCAGCACCTCCCGGGGCGCCGGCGCGTCCACCTGGACGTCCTCGACGATTACCGGCTGATTTACTTCGCGCAAAACTGCTGCCTTCATTTTTGTTCCCTCCGCTGGCAGTTGCCCGGGCATACCCGATGGCGTGGCGCAGGTTAACATTGAGGCCGGCGAGCGTCAATAAACCGCTGAGTGGCGTCAGGGTCTTTCAGTTTTCCCTTTTCCGTCATTCCGGCTTTTGCCGGAATGACGAGAGGGAGCCGGGATCTTACAGGCGCGGGTCAACCGGCTCGCTCTCCAGGGCGAGCACCGCGAAGGCGCACTCATGCACGCGGTAGAGCGGCTCCCGGTCAACGAACCGTTGCAGGCCCTCGATGCCTAACGCGAACTCCCGCAGGGCCAGCGACCGTTTGGAGGACAGACCTCGATGGCACAGCCGTTCCAGGTTGTCCGGCCGGGTGTACTCCGGGCCGTAGATGATGCGCAGGTACTCGCTGCCTCGGCACTTCATGGCCGGCTGCACCAAACCCCGCCGGCCGGTGGCGATGAATTCGATGGGCTTGACGACCATTCCCTCGCCGCCGCCGGCGGTCAAATCTTCCCACCAGTGGATAGCGTCCTCCTCGTCCTGAGAATTGAGGTTGACCGTCTTATGACCCGTTTCGCGAAACAGTTCGCCGTCGGCCTGGCGCAGGCGAGCCGCCATGTCCAAGTGCCACTGATGGTTCTTGTTGGTATGGACCGCTCCTTCGCTGGCCAACAAGTGGAAGGGCGCGAGTTGAATATCGGCCAGCGACGTCGCCGGCCAGCAGTACCGGGCGTAGGCGTCGCGGTAATGATGGGCCAGGCGGAGCCGCTCGTCCACTCGGCCCAGGGTTTCGCCGGCGTCGATGCCGCGAGCCGCGGCCTGACGCAAAAGCTGCTGCGCCGCCGCCAGGCCCATCCGTGACACCGCGCCCACCGCCGCGTACTGCTCTTGCAGCAGTTCCCGGGCCTTCAAAGACCACGGCATCAGTTCGCAGTCCAGCAGCGCCCAATCGGTATCCAAGTCATCCCAGAGGCCGGATGTCGCAAAAGCGTTGCTGACGCGCTCCAGAAACTGCCTTTCCAGGGTTGGATCTTCAAAAAACTGGCGTCCCGTCCGGGTGTAGCAGACGCCGACATTCTCGCTGGCGATGCCGAATCGTCTCTCGATGGCTGTGGTGTCCCGGCCCACCACCACAACGGCCCGCGAACCCATGTGTTTCTCCTCACAGATGACGGAGGACACCCCATTGTTGCGGTAGTAATCGAATACCTCAGCGGGATGTTCCAGCAAGCCGGAGAGCTTGGAGGTTTCGCACGGTGAGATCGTGGGCGGCAGATACACCAGCCAGCGAGGGTCGAGGGCGAAACGGCTCATCACCTCCAGGGCCGCCGTTGCGTGCTCCTCTCGTACCGTGATGTTGCCGCGCAGCCGTGTCTCCACCACCCGTTTGCCCAGCACGTCGTCGATGTCGAGCAGATTGGCGGCTCGCGTCTCTGCCGCAGCGGCCGGCTCCGCGATTGGGACTGTATCGCCCAGGGGCCGGGCCGGCTCGTAATAAACCCGCGCCGCCGGCACCGACACCAATTCGTTTTCGGGATACCGCAGAGCGGTGAGGCGTCCGCCGAAGACGCACCCGGTGTCCACGTTGATGGTTCGGTTCAGCCAGGCGGGTTCCGTAACCGGCGTGTGCCCATAGACCACCGAGGCTTTGCCACGATAGTTGGCGGCCCAGTCGGCGCGGACGGGCAGGCCCCACTCGTCCGTTTCCCCGGTGGTTTCCCCGTACAGGCAGAAGTCCCGCACCCGCGCGGAGGCCCGGCCCTGGTACTCCTCTTTCATGCCGGCGTGGGCTACGACCAGGCCGCCGCCATCGAGAACATAGTGGCTGATCAGTCCGTCGAGGAACTCGGTGGCCTGCCGTCGGAAATCCGGCGATTCCGCATCCAACTGCTCCAGCGATTCCGCCAGCCCGTGGGACACCTGCACGTTGCGGCCCTTGAGCTTGCGGACGAGCTTGGACTCGTGGTTGCCGGCCACGGACAGGGCGAAACCGTCGGCCACCATGGACATGACCAGTTTCAGCACGTTGACTACGCCGGTGCCACGGTCCACCAGATCGCCGACGAAGACGGCCTTGCGTCCCGCCGGGTGGCTGACGGAATAACCATACCCGCCGTTATCGTTGCCAGCCGGAGATGCCCACTGGTAGCCCAGGCGTTGCAGCAGGGCAACCAATTCGTCATAGCATCCGTGCACGTCGCCGATCACGTCGAAAGGCCCGGTCTCGTGCCGGCGGTCGGTCCACGACAGCGTCCGTTCTATGGTGACCGCGTCAACCTCTTCGGGCGAGTTGAGCACGTACACGTAACGGAAGCCCTCGCGTCTCAGGCCGCGTAAGGATCGACGCAGTTGCTCCGTCTGGCGGCGCACCACGCCGGAACCGAACTGGCGGTCGGGTCGCTCCCGGTTGCGTGCCAGGCAGACTGCGGTGGGCAGGTTCAGCACGATGGCAACGGGGAAGCAATCGTGGTCCCGGGCCAGTTGCACCAGGTCTTTGCGGGCTTGGGGCTGCACGCTGGTGGCGTCGATGACGGTGAGCCGGCCGGCGCGCAGGCGGGTGTCGGCGATGAAGTTCAGCAGAGCGAAGGCGTCGGGCGTCGCCGCCTGGTCGGTGGCATCATCGGCCACCATGGCCCGGCAGGCATCGGAGGACACCACTTCGGTGGACTTGAAGTGCCGGGCGGCGAAAGTTGACTTTCCCGACCCCGACGGGCCGACCAGCGCCACCAGGCAGAGCTCCGGGATGGTCAGATTCATCTGGTGAAGACCCCCATCTGTGTCGGCGCGCCCAGGGCGGCGTCCCCGGGGCCGATGTTTTGGAAACGCACGTCGTAGCCCCGACGTTCTGCCACTTCATGCGCCCAGTTTTGGAACTCTCCCCGCGTCCACTCAAAACGATGGTCCTGATGCCGGAAAGCGCCGGGGAAAAGGCCGGGAAAGAGCGCGTTGTACTCCGCGTTGGGCGTGGTGATAAGTACCGCGCCGGGCCGGGCGGCGCTGAATATGGCTTCCTCGAAGGCCCCCAAACGCGGCGGGTCAATGTGCTCGATCACCTCCATGGCGACGGCGGCGTCATGGCCGGCCAGGCGTTGATCCCGGTAGGTCAGGGATCCGTGGAGCAGGGTGACCCGCTCCCGCTGCGCGGCGGGCAGCGTATCCAGGCGCAGGCGTTGGCTTGCCAATTCCAGGGCGCGATGGGAAACGTCAAGGCCGGTGATGGAACGTATGGCGGTCTCCCGGAGCATTTCGCCGATCAGCCGGCCCTCGCCGCAACCCAGGTCCAGCACCCGCGCCGCGCCAAGCTCCCGCAGCACGTCCAATACGGCCTGCATCCGTTGCTCGCCCAACCGGAGCGGAGCTTCGAGGCGCGCTTCTCCCTGCTCATGTCGTTGGGCGGTTTCGTCCGGGTCGGACCGGCCGGCGTCCAGCAGTTGCGCCAACGCCTGGCGCACCAGGCCGCGCTGGTGCTTGAGGTAGCGGCCGGAGATCAGTTCCTGGTGAGGATGGTCGCCCAGCCAACCCGCGCCGAAGCGCAGCAGCTTGTCCACCTCGTCGTCGCCCACCCAATAGTGCTTGTTGTCGTCCAACACCGGCAGCAGCACGTAAAGGTGCGCCAGCAGATCCTGTAATCTGGCGCAGGTTTTCAGAGTTACGCTGAAGTAGGGGCTATCGCCCCATTCGGGGAAGTCCGGGTCCAACGGATGATCCTGAATATCCAGGCCGTAGCCCAGCGGCTCGAATAACCGGCGGATGAGACCGGCTCCCTCCCGCGACGGCAGGGTGGGCAATCGGGCTTCCAGCGGAATGGCCTGCTCCGTCAGCTTGGGGCGCTCCCGGCTCCGGCCGGCCAGCGCGCTGCCGAATATGGAGGCGATGGCCACGCTCAGGTGGGACGACGCCACATAAGGGCGGTCGTTCACATACTGTTGGAGCCAGCCGGCCGAGTCGGGAGCGCCGGCCCTGGGCCGCACTAGGCCCACCGGGTCGATATCCAAAAGCAGCGCGGCGGTGCATCGGTCCGGCTCCGCCTCGGGATAAAAAACGTCGGCCCGGCCAAAGGTAAGGGGGAAGGACTGCAACCGGCCGGGGTTTTTGTGCAGCAGATAGCCGAGGTCCGTAGCAGGGTTGTGCGTGGTGGTGATGGTGAGCAGCATGATGATTCAGTCGGTAGTCTGACGGTGCCCAGGCTCGGGCGGGTGGGTGAACCAGTGGTAGCTGAACGCGCCCTGCACTCCGCGCACGAAGGCAAACAGCAGCAGCCCGTATATTGCCAGCCAGATCACGTCGCGGAAACCCTCGAGGGTGATGAGACCCAGCATGATGAGCGTGATGCGGGAAACGACGAAGCCGACGGCAAGTAGAACCGCCGTTGGCCGCCACCCACGCATCACTCCCAACGCCAGCAGCGCGATGGCAAAACCCTCGATGCCGTAGTAGATCAGCAGTTTGGCGGGCGGGATCGCCGGAGCGGCGCCTTCCGCTTCTGATTCGGCCAGGACCGGCGCGGAGATCCAGACCATCAGCACCACCATGGTCCAGACCCACCACGCCAACCCGCCCAGCCAGGCCCAGCGCATCCAGCGCCGGGCCTGCTCCGGGTTGGTCGCCATCATCCGCCCGCTCCAACCGGGCGGGCGGGCGTAATCCCATTCTGCTGCCGCCGGTTCCGGTATCTGCTGGCCCGGCTCTTCCGGCGTCATGAAAATCTAGGCGTCTTCGTCCAGCAGCGGCAGCGTGGTCCAGGTCACCCCGTCGGGATCGGAGGAGATGCCCTGCTCCCGCACCATCCGGCGCAGGTCGAGCAGAGTGGCGTTGACCTCATCCGTAACCTTCTGCCACTCCGGTTCGGGCGGGAACCAGTATGGCGAGTTGATGCGGACCACCTGGTTCTGAGCGGAGTTGTAATAGATACCGAATCTTGCCGCTTGCTGTTGCATGACACGTACTCTTTGCCCGGCGTCGCGGGCGCGGCGCCGGGCGGTGGTGTGGTGTGGTGTGGTGTGGTTAGGTGGTTTCGATTACAGAAGTTCCTTCTTGAGGATCAGGCGTTCCAGGCCGTATTTGCGGCTGCCCATAATGCCGATGATACCGGCAACGGCGAAATACAGGATGGCGACTTCGCCGCCTCCCTGTTGGAAAGGCCAGCCATTGCCAGCGTGCATCATGAAGTATGCAATCACCATGGTGACGCACAGCGCTCCGGCGCCCAGTCGGGTCAGCACGCCAAACCCGATGAGCAGCGAAACGATGAACTCGATCCAGCCGGCAATGTAAACAATGCCAGGCGGACCGCCTTCAGTGCCAGGGGGCGGGAAGCCCCACATTTGGAAAGCTTTTTGCGCTCCGTGGAGTGACACGAGAAATGCGAAGATGAGTCTGAACAGCAGGTAAAACTCTTCAGTGTAACGCAGGAACAGCCGTCCGAACAGGGACGTGTCCTGCGCGGCTCCTCCAGGAGCCTGAGCGTCGGTTGTGGCCATGACGTTCTCCTTTCAGTAGTTCGTGATATGGTACGTTGGCGTTTTTCGTCAACGGAACTACTCCATGATGTTATTACGCGGCCCTTTGGCCGGCTAGTGAATTATTTGGTCAATCGCGATGGTTTCGTCCCGGCTGGGGCCGGTGGAAATGATCTGAGCCTCGCAGCCCACCAACGCCTCGATGCGGCGTACATAGGCGAGCGCGTTGGCCGGCAACTGCTCGGGTCGGGTGGCGCTGGCGGTGGGTTCCTGCCAGCCGGGCATCTTTTCGTAGATGGGCTCACAGCGCTCCAGCGTACCGGTGTTGGCCGGGAAACGGTCCAGGTCTTTGCCGTCCACCCGGTAGCCCACGCAGATTTTCACGTCGTCCATGCCGTCCAGGATGTCCAGGCGGGTCAAAACCATACCGGTGAAGCCGTTAATCCGGTTGCTGTAACGGGCGGCCACCGCGTCGAACCAGCCGATGCGCCGGGCACGTCCGGTGGTGGTGCCGTACTCGTGGGCCTTCTCGCGCAGGTCCTCACCGGCCTGGCCGTGCATCTCCGTTGGCATTGGGCCGCCGCCGACGCGGGTGGAATAGGCCTTGAACACGCCGACCACGCCTTCAAGGGACTGCGGGTTGATTCCCAATCCGGTGATGGCGCCGCCGATGGACGGGGACGATGACGTAACGTAAGGATACGAGCCGTGGTCAACGTCCAGGAGGGTTCCCTGGGCGCCTTCCAGCAACACCCGCTGGCCCTGATCCAGAAGGTCCTGCACCATTTGTTCGGTGGGACGGACCATCGTCCGCAACTGCTCGCCCCACTGGCGGCAAAGCTCCAGCATCTCGTCGGCGTCAACCGGCTCGCCGCCGTACACTCCGGTAATCACCCGGTTTTTCATCTCTACGGCGGTCAGCACACGGTCGGGCAGCTGCTCCGTGGTATTCAGCAGGTCGTCCATCCGGATGCCGTCACGAGAGACTTTGTCAACGTAAGCCGGGCCGATACCCTGCCCGGTGGTGCCGATGGCGCCGCTGCCCCGGGCCTGCTCCTGCAACTCATCCAGCAGGATGTGGTAGGGCATGATGACGTGGGCGCGGTCGCTGACAAAGAGCCGGCTCGTGTCGATACCCCGCTCCTCCAGGCCCGAAATCTCCCCCAGCAGCACGTCGGGGTTGACCACCACGCCGTTGCCGATGATGCCCGTGACGCCCGGCCAGCAGATGCCCGATGGGACCAGGTGAAGTTGGAACTCGCCGCGTTCGTTGACTATCGTATGCCCGGCGTTGTTTCCGCCGGCGTAACGCACCACGCAATCGGATTGTCCGGCGAGGTAGTCGATTACCTTGCCCTTGCCCTCGTCACCCCATTGTCCCCCGATTACGGCGTAAGCCGGCATTGTGCTTTGCTCCAAATCCTCAGAAACTAACCAGAAAATCGCCCCCACAGACCGGGGCCTGCGGCGGCACGTGTCCTTAGTCGTGCGTTCGGCGACGATGCGGTTGCCGAGCAAGTATATCAGAAACCAATACCAGGCGACAGAAACATTTAGCCCATCAGGCATATCCGCTTCCGGGAGATCGTCAGAAGCAGGATTTTCAAGATTTAAAGGATTGGCAAGATTGGATGAACGTAATCCCGAAAATCCGCCAAATCCGGTGAATACTGCTTCTGACGATCTCGGTCAGCCGCCGTTGAATGCCGGCATGACGTCCTGGGCGAAGCGGGAAAGCTGTTCCTTGAACACTTCGCGGGGCATTCCCATCACTGAGCCCAGATTGATGCGCTCTACGCCGGGGTAGCGAGCCTCGTCTTCCTTGAGGGCATTGACTATGTCATCAGGCGAGCCGGCCAGCCACGCGCCGCTCTCCACCGCGCCCTCCAGGGTGGGCAGTTCCACGCCGCGGCGCAGGGACGGGTTGGCCACCGCGTCAATCTGCTCCGGTTCCAGGCGCATCAGGCCCAGCGGGGCGGCGAACTTCATGGCCTCCTCGAAGTAGGGCTTGGCCTCCTTGATGGCCTCCTCCTTGTTTTTGCCGATGAAGAAGCGGTAGCCGAAAGCGATGTCCTCGCCCAGCGCCAGTTCCCGGCCGTGGCTGGCGGCGGCCTGCTGATACATGGTCAGCCGCTCGTGTCGGGCCGGTTCCGGCGTGTTGGCCACCATGGCCTTGATGCCCATGCGGGCCATGAAGTCAACGCCCTTGGGGTTGCCGGAAACCAGGGGCTGCCAGATCTCCACGGGATTCTGCAACGGTCGGGGCACCAGGCTCAGCTTTTCCAGGGTGTAGCCCCGGTAGGGCACGCGAGCCGGTATCTGGTAGTGCTTGCCCTCATGGGAGAAGGCTTCCTCGTTGAAAGCCTTGACCATGACTTCCACCTGCTCCTCGAACAGCTCGCGGTTGGCGTCGCCGTCGAACATTGGGGAGCCGAAGGTCTCGACCTCGCGGGAGTGGTAGCCGCGTCCCACGCCGAAGATGATGCGCCCGCCGGAGAGGATGTCGGCCATGGCGAAGTCCTCGGCCAGCCGCAGAGGATGCCACATGGGGGTGATGTTGAAGCCGCAGCCGTACTTGAGCCGCTGGGTGTTGCAGGCCAGGTACAGCCCCAGCATGATCAGGTTGGGGATGCACTCGTAGCCCTCGGGCTGGAAGTGGTGCTCAGCCATCCAGAACTCATCGTAGCCGTTGGCTTCCAGGTGCTGGGAGATGTCCAGCGCCCAGTCGAAAGCCTCGGCCAGCCGTTCGTTGGAATACCAGCGGTCGTTGGCCGGCGTGCCCTCCAGGCCCAGGTCATCGTCCACCACGTGGCCGGCGTAGGATGCGCTAAAACTCTTGAACATGATTGCCCGTCCTTTACAAAGTCGCCCCGTCATTCCCGCGAAAGCGGGAATCCAGGAAATCGGCAACAATTGTACTGCATTTTCAAAGAAACGTAGGGGCGACCGGCCGGTCGCCCCTACAGGATAACGCGGTACTCGTCAGGGATGGATTACTGGGACCAACGGACCGTCCATAGCGCGCTGGGGGACGGGCGTAGAGGCCGCGGCCGCCAGTCGTCGATGCGGGCGCTGATGGCGTAGGGAGCGTCCAGGTAACCGGGAGCGAAGTCCCAGTGGCCCTCGTGGGCCTGGCGGAGAGCCTGGTAGTAGTTCTCCTCCTGGGCTTCCGGGCTGGTGGACGACACCGCCGTGGCCACCAGGGGCTCGACCAGCGGGTCATAGCTGATGTAGGAGCCTTCGGGGTCCCCGAAGCGTCCGATCAGCTTGGAGCCGGTGTCGTAGGAGTGCTCGTTGGAGCGCACCAGGTACTGGCCGGGGATCTCGCCGCCGTACTGCCGGTCTTTGATGGCGGCTTCTTCACCCACGTTGACCTTGCAGTTGAGGCCAAGATAGGTGCTCCAGTCATCGCAGACGAACTCCACGATCTGCAGCATCTTCGGCACGGTGGCGCCGGCTTCCCAGGTCCAGACGTTCCACTCGTCGCCGCCGCCGGGCATGACCGGGTCCCTGAGGCCGGTCACGGCGTCGGCGGTGAGAGCGTCGGTGTTGACGGCGGGTACGTTGTAGCCGGCCTCAACAAAGAGTTCGCGAGCCTTGACCGGGTCGAAGGGGAAGGGGTCCAGGGTGCCGTCGGCCCGGTAGCCAATGCCAGACGGAGCGGAGGCTGCCGTACCGGCGATGTGGAAGATCTCAGGTCCGCCAACCAGTTCCTGAATGGCTTCCTTGTCGATGGCATAGTCCAGGGCGTGGCGGATGCGCTTGTCCTGGCACATCAGCGGGGTGCCCACCGGGTCGCCGATGTACTTGCCCTGGTCGTCCTGCTCGCGGCTCTGGTCGTGGCCCAGGTTCTGGGGCGCGTCCACGCTGCAGTTCCAGGCGTTAATCCAGATGACGGTGGATTCGGGGCCGAAACGGTATTGCAGGCCGGAGGCTTCCAGTTCCTCGCGGGAGTCCACGTCGATGGGGGAGATGTCGGCCTCGCCGCTGAGCAGCGCCGCTTTACGCGTGGCGGCCTCGGCAACCAGGTTGATTTCCAGCGTGTCGAACGGGTAGGGGCGCTTGTCCAGGATGAAGTGCTCGTCGCGCTTCTCATAGACAATCTGCGTGCCGGAAACAAAATTTACCAAGTCGAAGGGACCGGCCGCGCCGGGGTTCGGGTTGGCGATGAGGCCGTCGGAGCGTTCCTGCTCGGTGGCGCCCAGGCTTTCAAAGTAGGACTGCGACATGATGGCGCCGGCGGTTCCACCGCCAACCTCGCTGACGTCGGCCAGGAAGTTCAAGGTGGGCCGCACGAAGGTCATGGTGACCTCATTGGGGCCAGTCACGCGGGCGTGTCCTTCTTTTTCTCGGGCCGTGTTGTCGCCTTCGTAGTCTTCGTTAGGCCCATCGGCAGCGACCAGGCGCCAGATGCGGATGCGCACCACGGAGCGGGCGCCGTCGTCCTGAATGTACCGGAGATACCAGGCGGCGTCTTCAGGGGTCAGCGGGTCGCCGTTATGGAAAACGACGTCCTCCCGGATCGTCCAGGAGATGCTGTTGCCATCCTCGGACACCGACCAGTCGGTGGCGAGGCCGTCCTTGGTGTAGTTCAGCTCGTCGTCGGTGGTAATCAAATGGGAGTGCAACGGGAAGTGCCAAACGTGCTTGTCACCGCTCTCATACTTGGGGTCCCACACCTCGTTCCCGAAGGACTCGGTCAGCACGACCAGTTTTCGGCCTTCGCCGGTAACCTCGGCAGCAGGCGGCGCCTGGGTGGGCAGCGGGGTGGCGGTTGCGCCCACGGCGGCCGGGGCGGCCGGCGGAGCGGTGGGCGCGGCGGAGGTATCTGCCGTGCTTGGGCTGCTGCTGGCCGGCGCCTCAGCGCCGCCGCAGGCCACGCCGACGATCATTGCGATCACAGCCGCCGGGATCAGCAACTGATAGAACCGCAATCGCGGTAGGGTGAAAGGTCTCATGGCGATATGTCCCTCCTCGGTGGACAGAGTTGAATAGAGTGGAGCGTCAGCCGCTCCACACAGTGCGGGGCATACTAACGGCGCGGTATCGCCTTGTCAATCAACCGACGCTCCTGGTCACGGCAATCGTGAGCCGCTACCCGCGTTGACAGGCCGGGCGTTGACCCGTAGCCTTGATGTCCGAACTATCTCGGCCGGCCCGACCCAGGCCGCGTTTCCAATTGGAGTGTCAGCAATGAAATTCGGCATTATGGCGATGCCCCAGCACCCGGCCACCGATTCAGCGACGCAACGTTTCCACGAGACGGTGGAACTGACCAAACTGGCCCGGGACGCCGGGTTCAGCTCCATTGCCTGCGGGCAGCACTTTCTCTCGCCCCCGTACCAGAACCTGCAGAGCATCCCGCTGCTGGCCCGGTTGGCCGCGGACTCCGGCGATATGCAGCTCGTGTTGTCCATACTGCTGTTGCCCCTGTACTCGCCGGCCGACGTTGCGGAGACGGTCGCCACGCTGGACGTGATCAGCGAGGGGCGCGTGGTGCTGGGCGTGGGTCTGGGCTACCGGGATATCGAGTACCAGGCGTTCAACGTGGAGCGCCGCCACCGCGTGGGCCGCTTCCTGGAATGCCTGGAACTGGTGCAGCGGCTGTGGACGGAGGAAGACGTTACCTTTCACGGGAGACACTTCAACCTGGACAATGCCACCTGCGCCATCCGTCCCGTGCAGCAGCCGCACCCGCCCATCTGGGTGGCAGCCAACTTTGATACGGTGGTCCGTCGCGCCGGGGAACTGGGGCTGCCCTGGTTCGTGAACCCCCACGCCACGCTGGAGACGCTGGAACGGCAGACCGCGATATATAAGGAAGGGTTGCAGGCCGGCGGCAAGGAAACGCCGCCCGAAATGCCCATCATCAAGGAGATGCACATTGCCCCCACCCACGAGGAGGCGGTGCGCAACGCCCAGCCCTACATGGAGGCCAAGTACCAGGCTTACGCCGACTGGGGCCAAGACAAGGCCCTTCCGGGCGAGGAGGACTTCCGCATTCCCTTTGAGGAACTGGCCCGGGACCGCTTTATCCTGGGCAGCAGCGAGGAAGTCATCCAGCAGATTGAGGACCACCGCCAGCGCGTGGGCGCAAACCACTTCATGTTCCGCATCTGGTATCCCGGCATGGACGCGCGCATGGCCATGGGGGTGGTGGAGCAGATGGGCGACAGCGTCATACCCTACTTCGAGAGCCGGTATGGGGACGATACGTAGCGTTGCAATTTAGGTGGTTTCCCCATGTAGGGGCGACCGGCCGGTCGCCCCTACCCGCGCCAGCAACGGTGTCCACAGAATCAAAACCACCTAAAGAGGAACGCTACCGGGACGATGCGTAACATTGCGCCCGCGCCCGCCATCTGCGAAAATATCCAGTGCTAAATCCGCGCCTATTCCTGCCCACCCGGACCAACGCCAATGACTACCCAGCACGCCAACCCCATCCGCGTTCTTGTCGCCAAGCCGGGATTGGATGGTCATGACCGGGGTGCCAAGGTTATCGCCCGCGCCCTGCGCGACGCCGGCATGGAGGTCATCTATACGGGCATTCGCCAGACGCCCCAGATGGTGGTTCAGGCGGCCGCGCAGGAAGACGTAGCCGTGCTGGGCCTGAGCATTCTCTCTGGAGCGCATATGGAGCTCATGCCCGAAATAATGCGGCTGCTGGGCGAACAGGGCATGGTGGACGTTCTGGTGGTACTGGGCGGAATTGTTCCGGAGGAAGACCGGGAACCCTTGGCGGCCATGGGCGTATCGGCGGTTTTCGGCCCCGGAACTTCCACCAACGACATTATCGAATACATTAGCGCCAACGTGTCCGACGATTAAATTTCCCCGACTCCCCAGGCGCATCCGAATCGTCATTGCAGGAACGCAAGGTCCGTGATGACGATCTAAAAATCATTGAAAATTGGTCAAAAGCGTTGCGGGTTGCCTTGCGGTTAACTTGACCCAAGACTATAATCTACGGGCAGATTAGATACCTCCTGTCGCTGAGGGCGAACCCAGCCATGAAATATAATGTGGCGCAGTTGCTGAAAGAAGCTATCGGCTCCCAACGCCAATTCAGCATTTCAGAAACCGTGAGCGACGCCGAGCAGTTGATGGATCACGTCACCGGCGATGCAACGCTGGTGCGCACCCATCAGGGCATCTGGGTCCAGGCTGACTTGACTGTACGCATATCCCAGGACTGCAGCCGTTGCCTTGCCGATTTCAACAGGACACTGGAGCTAGAGCTGGACGAAGAATATTTTCCCGAAGTTGATGTCAGGACGGGCCGCCGGCTATTGCCTCCCGACGATTGGGAGGGTCTCTACATCGGCGCCGACCATATCCTGGACCTGGACGAAGCCACCCGCCAGTCCGCTCTCGCCACTTTGCCAATGAAACCCCTCTGCAAGCTCGACTGCGTAGGAATCTGCGACCGCTGCGGCGCCGACCGCAACCTCAACGATTGCGACTGCTATGCGCTGGACATCGATCCCAGATGGGCCGCCCTGCGCTCGCTGATGACCGAACCGCAATCCGCCTCCGGCGGATGAAACAAAGGACGTCGGCCCGACGGTCCCGCTCCCGACCGATTGTTCGGGACGGCTAACACGCCGACGATGGTATTGAAAATGGGCGCACTGCCGAACAAGAAATTAACCCGAGCCCGCAAGGGAAGACGCTTGTCGTCGCCGGCTTACCGGCTGCGGACGATGCACCCGGCGCGCTGTCCGCGCTGCCGGGCGGCCAAACTACCCCATGCCGCGTGCCCGGAATGTGGATACTACCGTGGACGTGCCGTCGCCATATGACGGCTCAAACTTTGCTCGGGGAACCCACACCCCCTGCCCAACCCCGACCATCCATATCGCAACGTGTTGAGGAGAGCGGTGATTATGTCTGACATCGCACGAGCTCCCGTGTATTCGTACATCTTTCCCGGCCAGGGCGCCCAGAAAGTGGGCATGGGCCAGGATCTCTACGAAACCTCTGCCGCCGCCCGCGAAGTTTTCGCGGAGGCGGACGAGAGCCTCGGCATCAACCTTTCCAGGCTCATGTTTGAAGGCCCCGCGGAAGAGCTCATGGACACGGCCCACGCCCAGCCGGCCATCATGGCGGTGAGCATCGCCATCTGGCGAGCGTGGCAGGAATTCCTGGGCAATCAGGCGCCCCGACCCGCCGCCGTAGCCGGCCACAGCCTTGGCGAATACACCTCCATGGTGGTGGGCGGCGTCATGGAGTTCAGCGACGGTATTCGGCTGGTGCGCGAGCGCGGCCGGCTGATGCACGAAGCCTCCGAGGCCCGCCCCGGCTCCATGGCCGCCATCATCGGCCTGGACGAGTACACCGTGGCCCAGGTGGCCCAGGACGCCGGCGTAGAAATGGCCAACATCAACTCCGACGACCAGATCGTCGTCAGCGGCGACAAGATGGCGCTCGCCCGCGCCATGGATCTGGCCTCGGCCCGAGGCGCGAAGAAGGTCGTCCCTCTGGCCGTCAGCGGCGCGTTCCATTCTCGCCTGATGGCGCTGGCCCAGGAGGGGCTGACCGATGCCATTGACAGCATCGCCCTGCGGGACCCGACGTTCCCGGTCATCGCCAACTCGACGGGTACGGCCATCGTCAACTCCGAACAGGCCCGGCAAGAACTGCTCACCGGCCTCTGCAACTGCGTAATGTGGAAACATTCCGTCCGCTTCATGGTTGACGCCGGTGTGAACCGTTTTGTCGAATTCGGCCCGGCCCGCGTCCTGTCCAGCCTGGTCCGTCGTATCGACCCCGGGGTCGAAGCCATGACCCTGTCCGACCCGCAGACCATCCGCAAAGGGGCCGCCGACGCATCGTAATCCCCGCCGGTTCCGGCGTATCAGCGCCACGGCGCCAACGTCGGTTCAAGTTGTATCCTCGTCCGGCAACAATGCGACATGGCTGCCCGACCTCGCAATCGCAGCCGGCGCAAAGGCCCGATGGGTCGGCAGGCCCGCATTCTAACGCTGCAATACCTCTACGCCCATGACATACACGGTTCCGGCGAAACCGACGATTTTCTTGACTGGCTCTGCGATGAATTCCCGGCGGGGCAGTCGGCCCGCCGCACTGCTGCCGCCATGATCGCCGCCATCGCCGCCGATGCCGTCAACTTGGACAATTTCATACAACGGTATGCCCCGGCCCTGCCCGTGAACCTGCTGGCCGTCGTTGACCGCAACATATTGCGTGTGGCAATCTATGAGTTGACCTATCGGGAACAACTGCCGCGCAATGTCGTGGTCAACGAAGCCGTCGAACTGGCCTCAATGTTCGGCAGCGAAAGCAGCGCCCGTTTCGTCAACGGTGTCCTCGGTTCGGTGTTGAACGATTTGCCCCAATCATCGGATAACGACGCTGGATAAAGCCGTCGCCACCATTTACACTGCAAAGCCAGGGCTATTCCAAGCCACTTTTTCACGGAGATGAAACCTGTGAGTACCGTCCTTGAGCGCATTACCGACATCGTGGTGGACAAACTCGGCGTAGATGCCGACGAAGTCAACGAAGCCTCCTCCTTCCAGGACGACCTGGGCGCTGATTCCCTGGACCTGGTGGAACTCATTATGGCGTTCGAGGAGGAGTTCAGCACCGACGACAATACCATCGAAATACCGGACGAAGACGCCGGCGAAATACACACCATCGCCGATGCGGTAAAATACCTCAAGGACAAAGGTGTAGCTGACGCATAAGATACATTCAATCCGCACGCGCCCCCGCACGTCCGAATGCTGCCCGACCATGGACACCCTCGCCGACCTGGCCCACCGGGTGAGCGCCTGCACCGACTGCCCGCTCCATACCGGGCGGACCAACGCCGTCCCCGGCGAGGGTCCCTCCGACGCCGAGATACTTTTCATTGGTGAGGGTCCCGGTTTCCATGAAGACCGGCAGGGTCGTCCCTTTGTCGGCCCGGCCGGCAACTTTCTCGAAGACCTGCTGCAATCCATAGGCATGACCCGCGAGCAAGTATTCATCGCCAATATGGTCAAGTGCCGTCCCCCGGAGAACCGTGACCCGACCCCGACCGAAATATCCGCCTGTTCCAAGTATCTGGACCGCCAGATTGAACTTCTCAACCCCCTGCTCATCGTGACCCTGGGCCGGTTCTCCATGTCCAAGTTCCTGCCTGGGCAGAGCGTCAGCCGCGTCCGGGGTCGCCTTCGTTCCGTCAACGGCCGCCACATCTTCCCCATCATGCACCCTGCCGCCGGACTGCGCCGCCAGGAGATGCGGACGGCCATTGAGGAAGATTTCGCCAAGATACCCGGCCTTCTGGACGTGCTGCGTATCCAGGCCGATCCGCCTTCCCATGCTGGCGGTATAGCCGAAGCGCCAGCGACGTATGAAACCCAACCGCCGGCGGAATCTCCCTCATTGTGGGACCTTCCCACCCCCGATGCTCCGGAAGCCGAGCCCGGGGGCCATCCTCCGTCTCCGCCGCAGCCGCCTCCCGGCCAGCAGCGCCTCTTCTGACCGCTTCGTTCGTGACCGCCGTGACATCGCCGCCGGACGCCCGAACTCCTCCCCTTCGCATCCTGCCCCTGGGCGGGCTGGGCGAAATCGGCAAGAACATGATGGTGCTGGAATGCGGCGACGACATCATCGTCGTCGATTGCGGGATACAGTTTCCCACCGAGGATATGCCCGGCGTTGACCTCATCATCCCCGATGTATCCTACCTAGTTGCTCAATCACACCGCGTCCGCGGCATCCTGATCACCCACGGCCACGAGGACCACATCGGCGCGCTGCCCCACGTGCTGCCAGACCTGGAGGTGCCCGTGTACGCGCCACGTCTGGCCCACGGCCTGATCACCGTCAAGCTCAATGAGCGACGGAGCACCCGGGACGCCGTCGTTCACGCCATCGAGCCGGAGCAGTCCGTCAGATTCGGCGACAACTTCCGCGCCATCTGGTTCCGAGTCTGCCACAGCATTCCCGATGCTATGGGCATCTGCATCGACACCCCCTGGGGCACGGTGATTCACACCGGCGATTTCAAAATCGACCACACCCCGGTGGACGGACACACCATCGACCTGCCCGCCCTGGCCGAGCGCGGCGCAAACGGAGTTCTCCTGCTCCTGTCCGATTCCACTTATGCCGAACTCCCCGGCTACACGCCCTCCGAGCAAACCATGGGCTCTGCCCTGGACCGCGCCATCGGCGACGCTCCGGGCCGGGTAATCATTGCCACCTTCGCCTCCCTCATCAGCCGCATTCAGCAGGTCATCACCGCCGCCGAAAAGCATGGGCGACACGTCGCGTTCGTCGGCCGCAGCATGGTTGCCAACGTGCAGATGGCCACGGAGATGGGCTACCTGGACGCCCGGCCCGGAACCATCGTCCCGGTGCGGGACTCCGGCGAACTGCCCCTCAATCGGGTCGTGCTGATGACCACCGGCAGCCAGGGCGAGCCAACCTCCGCCCTGGTGCGCATCGCCAAGGAGGAGAGCCGGGACGTGGAACTCATCGAGGGCGACACCGTAATCATCTCGGCCACGCCCATACCCGGAAACGAACGGGCCGTCAGCCAGACCATCGACAACCTGCTCCGCCAGGGCGCGCACGTGCTCTATGATCGCATTGCCCCGGTGCACGTCCACGGCCACGCCAGCCAGGAAGAACTGAAGCTGATGCTCAATATCACCCGGCCCCGGTACTTTGTCCCGGTCCACGGTGAATACCGTCACCTGCGGGCTCACGCTCAGCTGGCCTGGGAACTGGGCGCCGCCCCGGACGGTATTTTCGTGCTGGAGGACGGTGACATCCTGCAGTTTGACCACGACGGCGCCCGCATCGCCGGTTCCATTCCTGCCGGCCCCATCTATCTGGATGGCCCGACGGTCATGGACACCGACACCGTGGTGCTGCGCGAACGCCGCTCCCTGGCGCGGGACGGCGTGGTGATCATCTGCGCCGCCGTGGATGCCTACGGTGAAATGGTCGGCCCGGTTCAGGTGGCCGCCAGCGGGTTCATGGATCCCGGCGATACCGTGGACACCTTCCGCCGTCTGGCCGAGGCGGTGGAAATGGGCGTAGCCGGCGACCTGCCCCCCGACAACCGCCAGCTGGCCCAGGCAAATATCCGAAAAGTCGCCCGGCAATTCCTGCGCAATGATTTAAACAAACGTCCTATGATTATCCCGGTAATTCTGGATACGTGACGGCCCGCCGGCCGATTGCAGAAGCGCTGATTCCACTTCCCCCGCCGCCTCGCTGCGGCGGTTCTGCTATCTGACAAGTTGGCGTGCCTCGGCATAGGAGACTTGCCATGTCTGCGGCTACCTTTACCGGCGACCCCAGATCATCGTCCGAATCCCTGCCCGCTTTCGACGGGATCAGCTGGTTCCGAGTCGGAATCTCCATCAGCATCCTGATGTCGGCCGGCGTGGTGGGCGGCGTCGCATTTCTGATGATACCGTCCGCCCGGGAGTGGATAGTGACCAGCCTCGGCATCGGTTGGGCCCCTGTCGGCGCGTTCGCCGCGGCGACGTTGGTTCTTTTGTTCAACCGGCCTTCCCTGCTGGTCCGCCGTTGGCGGTGGTGGCCGGTCGGCGCAATAGCCGTCGCAATGGCCGTCGTTGCCCTGTCGTTGGTGGAAGGCAGGAGCGGAGTTTTTTACTCATACGGATTGGCCGGGGAATGGGGTTACTTGACCACCGCTGGCAGCCCGGCGCTGGCGGGCGTGCAGTTGCTGGCCGGCTTGGTAGTGATCAGCCTGCTGGTGATCCCCAGAGCGGCTCGCGGGTACGCGCTGGGACTGCGGTACGCCGTGATCAGCGTTTGCAACGCGCTGATCTTCCTGGGTCTTGGAATGTACAAACTGGGCGTTTTGTCCGCGGCGGCTATGGCAGTCGTCGGGCGCGGCGTGGGCGCTCGCATTGGCTCCCCCCGCCGTGATGACGAAATCCCGGAGAAGTTGCGCCCATCCCCGAACCTGGTCGCGGATATCCCGGAGCCGTCTCCGCCACCGGGTCCGGCCCCGGCGCCGATGCCCAATATCTCCCGTTCCGGCGGTTGGCGACTGCCTCCCCTGGAAACCTTGGCACCGCCAGAGCCGCACCAGATTGACGGCTCGGCCGTAGCCGCCATGTCCGAAGACATCAAGGATGCCTTGGCCGAGCACGGCGTCTATGTGGATGTTGAGGACGTCAAGGCCGGCCCCCGGGTCATCCGGTTCGGCCTGGTGCCCGGCTACGTGCCGCCCCGGTTGGACAAAAATGGCGAGCCGGCCAAACAGCGCCCCAGCCGGGTCCGCGTCGGAGACATTACCAAGCGGCAAAAGGACCTGGCTCTGGCCCTGAAAAGCCCGTACATCCGCATCATCGAGACGCCTGAACCCGGCGAGGGACTAGTGGGCCTGGAAGTGCCCAACCCTTCGCCCGGCAAGGTGCTGATGCGCTCTATAGTCGAGGAACCGGAGTTCAGCAAAATCGTTCAGAAGGGCGGCCTCGCCTTTGCTCTCGGCCAGGACGCCGGCGGACAGTCCTTGGCGCTGGACCTGGCCGCCATGCCCCACCTGCTCATCGCCGGCGCCACCGGGTCCGGCAAGAGCGTATGCATCAACTCGCTGGTCGCCTCCCTGCTGATGACCCGCCCGCCTGATGAGCTGCGCATGATCATGGTTGACCCCAAGCGGGTGGAGCTGACGCCTTTCAACGGCATTCCTCACCTGGTCATGCCCGTCATCGTGGAACCCGACGAGGTTCAGCCGGCCCTGCGCGGCCTCATCAACGAGATGACCCGCCGCTACAAGCTCATGGAGGAAACCGGCGTCCGCAACATCGCCGGCTACAATGCCAAGGCCGCCGAGCCGATGTGCTTCCTGGTGCTTATAGTGGACGAGCTGGCCGACCTGATGATGACCGGCGGCTTGGAAGTCGAGCAGCAGTTGGTCCGCCTGGCCCAGTTGGGCCGCGCCGCCGGCATCCACATGGTGCTGGCTACCCAGCGCCCGTCCGTCAAGGTGGTCACCGGCCTGCTCAAGGCCAACGTGCCGGCCCGCGTCGCTTTCGCCGTCGCCTCCCAGGTGGATTCCCGCGTGATACTGGATGGCGCCGGCGCTGAGGCCCTCATGGGCAAGGGCGACCTGCTCCTCCTGAACAACGACTTCCCCAAGGCCCGCCGGGGCCAGGGCACCCTGGTCTATGACGACGAGATGGACCGCCTGGTTGACTTCTGGCGCGACCAGATCGGCCCTCCGCTGCCGCCCATCAACCTTGACGACGACGATGACGACGCGCCCTTCGACCCGGACGAGCCGGAGCGTCCCGATGACCTCTACCAGGGCGACATACTGGAGCAGGCCCGGGACCTGGCGTTGCGCAACCCGCGCCTAACCTCCGCCATGCTGGAACGCCGTTTCAAAGTCCGCAAGTCCATGGCCGACGAGCTGATCGACGAGCTGCGGGGCGAGGGCTTGGTAATTGGCGGCTGACCGTCATCGAATTTGATGATGAATGTAGGGGCGAATAATTATTCGCCCCTACATAGCCCGCGGGATTGCCCCGGCGAGGTCGTTTGTAGGGGCGAGGCATGCCATGCCTCGCCCCTACGACGTGGGTATTACCCCAAAGCATCCTTCAACCGGCGTATGGCGTCGATGTGGGCGTCGGGAGAGGTGGCTCCGCGCAGCCCGGCGGCCATGTGCGTCGCGCCGATCTCCTCCCACGATTTCAGTTCGGTGAGCCAGTCCTCGGGGTTGTTGTCGGCGGTGATGGTGATGCGGCCCTCTATGCCCACGTCCGCGGGATCCCGCCCGGCGGCCTCAGCCTGCGCTCGGATGCGGCCCAAGACGGCCTGACCGTCGGAGTCGGGAGCGAGCATGGGGAAGTAGCCGTCGGCCAGGCGCCCGATGCGGCGGATAGCAGCGTTGGGCGGCATGGGCGATGCGCCACGCCCGGCGCCAATCCAGATGGGTATGGGCCGCTGCACGGGCAGGGGGTTGATGCCGGCGTGGGTGATGTCGTGGTACTTGCCGTGGAAGTCGATGACCTCCTCGGTCCACAACTGGCGCAGCACCGCAATCTGCTCGTCGCAGCGGCTGCCCCGGGTGGCAAAGTCCACGCCCAATGCCTCGTACTCCACCGAGTTCCAGCCCACGCCGATGCCCAGGCGCAGCCGTCCGCCGGAGAGCAGGTCAACCTCCGCCGCCTGCTTGGCCACCAACGCCGTCTGCCGCTGGGGCAGGATGAGGATGCCCGTGGTCAGGCCGATCTTCTTGGTAACGGCGGCCAAGTACGCCATCAGCGTAAAGGGCTCGTGGATATAGGACTCGTGGGTGTAGGGGAACTGCGGCACCTCCGGATGCTTCTCCGGCACCGCCCCCAGCACGTGGTCCAGTATTCGGACGTGGGAATAGCCCAAATCCTCAGCAGCCTGGATGTAATCGCGCAACGCGCCGAAGTCGTCCCCAATCTCAACAATGGGAACCGAAACGCCAATCTCCATGGTGAACCTCCCGATGAAATGCAACAGCCCCGCCTTCAGGGTGATGGTCGGGGCCATTATAGCGGGGCAGCAGGATGGTAGATAGGAACGTTTCGTCTTAGCAGATCTCGTCAAACTGTTGCTAAACTACACTGCCAACACAGGAAAGAGGTGAACCATGACCAGAGCTCCCGCGACGCGTATCCAGCGAGTACAGCCCCCGGCCACCCTGGCCGCCGGCGAAAAAGCCCGACAACTGGCGCGGCAAGGTCACGACGTAATTGATCTGGGTCAGTCAAGTCCGCACCACGTAACCCCGCAGCACATCATTGACGCCGGGATTGCGGCCCTGAACGCAGGACATACCAACATCAGCTCGTCCCGCGGGCTGCCCGAGCTGCGCCAGGCCATGTCCGAAAAGCTGGCCGCCCACAACGGCCGCGCCGTTGATCCCGACGGCGATATCCTGGTTACTCCGGGCAGCAAGATGGGGCTGTATGAGGCCATCAACGCCTACATCGAGGCGGGAGACGAAGTGCTGGTGCTTGAGCCAACGTGGGTCAGCTTCAGCCAGCAGGTGGAGATGGCTGAGGGCGTGCCCGTAGCCGTGCCACTCAGCGAGGAGGAGGAGTACCACATCAGCCACGAGCAGTTGCAGGAGTACGTCACCTCGCGCACCAAGATGATTGTCATTAACAACCCCAACAACCCCACGGGCCGGGTTTACACCGAGGAAGAATTGGCCGCCGTAGCGCGTTTGGCCCGGGAGCAGGACCTGCTGGTCATCTGTGACGAGACCTACGAGTATTTCCTGTACGATTCCAACCGGCACGTTACCATCGCGAATTTGGAGGGCATGGCGGAACGAACCCTGACCAGTTACACCTTCACCAAGGCTTATTCGATGTCCGGCTGGCGGTTGGGCTGCATCGTGGCTCAGTCAAACCTGCTGGAGCCACTGCTGAAGATACAGGAACAAACGGCCAGTTTTGTTTCTCCCTTCGTGCAGTTGGCCGGGGTGGCCGCTCTCCAGGGCCCCCAGGATCACCTGCCCAGGTGGCGGGAGGACTGCGATGAACTGCGCGTGCGCTGCGCCGGCCGGTTGTCCCAGGTTCCCGGCGTGCACTGCCCGCTGCCCGAAGGGGCCACTTTCCTGTTCCCCCGCTACTCGGCGGATGTGTCATCCACGGAGTTGGCTGAGCTGTTGGTGGAGCGGGAAGGAGTGGTCGTAACCCCTGGAATCGGCTTTGGCGAAAGCGGGGAAGGCCACTTCCGTATTGCCCTGATGCGGTCTCCCGCTGACCGAGTGGTGGAAGGGGTGGAACGCATAGCGCGAGTCCTGGAAGTTCTCTAGAGCCTGTTGACAAACTGAAAATCACACCGTCGTTCCTGCGAAAGCAGGAACCCAGGAAATCACTACCAGCAGAAAGTTGGCCTTATTTGGTACCCACTGGATTCCGGCTTTCGCCGGAATGACGAAGTTTGTCAACAGGCCCTAGGGCGTGTCGTCAAATTATTTTAGTCCAGAGTGCGATGGCGCGGATCTGGCAGTTAGCCAAGAAAGAAGCGGCTTTCTTGGCATATCGGGTCGCAACCCCGCGCCATTGCTTGAAGTTGCAAAATCCATTCTCCACCAAGTGCCGCGCCTGGTACAAATCCCGGTCGTATTCCCGCTGCTCCCGACGGTTGCTCCGGGGTGGTATCACCACGTTCATCCCCCGCGATGATGCCATGGCCACGATTTGATTGGTGTCATACCCTTTGTCCGCCAGCAGATGCTCCGCCGCGATACCCTCGATCAATGCCAGCCCCTGAGTACAATCGGCAGTGGCGCCTGCCGTCAGTATCATCCGCACCGGTCCGCCTCTGGCGGATGAGCATCCACCGCCAGATGGAGCTTACTGTTCAGCCCCCTTTGGTGCGCGCGATGGCCTGGTTCCCGCCCACGGCGCCAGCAGCATGAAGATGCACCTTGATATGACTGGCGTCAATCATCAGCCACTCAAAATCGGGGTCGTCAATCACCGCTGCCAGCAACCAGTCCCACACGCCCCGGTCCCGCCAGCGGCAGTAGCGACGATGAGTGTTCTTCTCCGCCTTTGGCGGACCGTAGTCTGGGGGAAGGTCCCGCCAAGGCGCGCCGGTGCGTAGTATCCAGAATACGGCGTTGAGAAACCGGCGGTTGTCCGGGGCGGGTCGGCCCACCTTGCCCGCGCCGCCGGGCAAAAGGGGGGCGAGGATTTGCCAAACTCGGTCGGAAATGTCGTGCCGGCGATGTGATGCTGCCATATGCTACCCTGCCTTTGACCCATGTACAGCACCAATTTATCATTACACCTCAATTTGACGACACGCCCTAGCAAACAAGATGGCATCTAACCCTGTGGGTTAAGAAGCAGACTAACCTCTCGTCGCTCACGGCGGACCAAACAGCGCACGTGGCCAAAAGCACACCATCGTCCTCAAGGCCTTCCGAACTCGGACACCCCACCCAAAACAGCATCGACATTCTGGCGGAGAATCAACCTGCTGGCGTTCGGGTACTCAACCGAAATTCTCGTCAATGTGGCGCGCAAGCCGGCGGCAGAATTCGTACAGGCCTTCTGCCGAAATCTGAGCACGCCAATTCAGGGGGGATTCGTCAGTAGGTGCGTCCCCTACTTGTATCTCGACTTCGCGCAGATACCGAGAGTCCGCGCCACCAAGGAAGATGGAAACGACCATGGGCAGCAGCATTGCGCAGGTGCCAGACCAGATCCCCGAGCGTCTCGGTCTTCCTATTTTTGCGCTGTGCGTCATCGAGTTGGATGTCCCAAGCCGGCCAACCTTGGTCATAGTGGTGTTTCGGCTTTTCATCAGTCAGCCTTCCCTGTTGCCAAGTCTTTTACACCAAGACGATTTGCCACTTCAACGATAAAGCCAAACAATGGGCCGGCAAGACCAAGCAATGTGAGATTGATGACGGCACGCCGTGGCGCGACTGCACGGCCCCCGAATAAACTGACGTCAGGCTGACGACGGCTACCTAAAATGGAGGAGCCGTCACATGCCGCAACGATGCGAACATCCCTACATCTGGACCACCTGGCTGCCCCGCCTGCTCACCGGCGAGAACTCCTGCGAGTGGGCCGTCTGGTTCAAGGCCCATCACCAAAGCTGGAACGCGTCCCATCCGACTTCGACCAAGCCAAAGTGGATGCTCGACCACACCGCGCTCCTCAACGAGCGCATCGCCAACTGGACCGTCGGCGGCCACGACGTCGAGAGCGAAGCGCAGAACCGGTTTGAACTCCACGGCAGGACAGCAATCCTCGCCGGCCGACCCGACATCATCGCCTGTCGGTAAGACCATGCCGTCATCGTCGACGCCAAGACCGGCCACGACAGCCCCAGCCACGTCGTCCAGGTCATGATCTACCTGTACGCCATCCCCAAGGCCCTCGAGCGGTACCGGAACGTCCAACTGAGGGAGGCAGGTCACCTACCGCGATCACACGGTACGTATTTCGGCAGAGGCCGTCGACGACAAGTTTATCCAGAACCCGGGCGCGCTCATCCGCCGGCTGTCAGCCGACGAACCGGCAAGACGCGTGCCCAGCCGCCAGGAGTGCCGGTTCTGCGACATCAGCGCCGCCGACTGCCCAGACCGAGTGGAAGACGAGGTCGAACCCGAGGACGGCACCACGGACGACTTCTGACCGCTTTCGAACATTGCCGATGCACTGGTAACGAAGTTCTTCGTTGATAGCGGCGCGAGACGGCGGCCATCCCAAGCTCTGATCCTGCGTGCCAAAGCACCACACACGGATTAAACTCGCGGAGGTTCGCCACGGTGGTTTGGTTCGCCGCCATCCGGCTACCACAGCTACCACCACACTGGCGGGAACCATACACGCACTGATTTGTCTATCCCATAGAAGGTCAATGATTGGAATGAGCTGAATAAGCAGAATGAACGCGCTCGCGATGGCAAGCAGTGGCGCCCTAATCGCCGCGGCCTGCGCGTCATCTTCGACGCACAAACAGACCGCCGAGTCACGCCGCGCATCATGAGCAGTCGTCCCGGCATCGTAGAAAGTGGTGATGTCGGAACTCATGACCAACGAACGAAGGTGATGGAAAAGAATACGCACAATATTTTGAAAGCGTAAACTCGTTCTGGTGTGATGCCAGGGCTATCGCATATGGATTTTGGTGAATTGGGAGAGGATGTTGATGAGGAAGCAGTTGTCCCAACCGGCCCGTTTCAGTTTGCCCCGCATGGACCCCTTGCTTGGTTCCAACCGCGCCAGATTCAGCGCCAACTTACGCAGCAACGCCAGGTTCTCCGCGCCATGCCCTTTCCGGTTCCGCGCCTGGTCTTCGTTGCAGGTTACGTCCAATACCCAATGCAGCCGGTTCTCAATGCCCCAATGGCCGCGCACGATGTCGTTGCAATGCTCCGGCGGGAAGGCCTGGCTCAGCAGGTAATAACGAGTTTCCTCGCTGGTGTCGCCGTCTTTACGGCGGACCGCTGTTACTTTACCCACGGCCTGCAAGCCCGGCCAGTCGTGCCATTCCTGCAGCCAGGCTACGTCGTCGCTAATACTGGCGGTGCGGGTTTCAATGCGTCCGTGGCCCTTGCTGACCTGGGTGGCCTGAGCTGCCGGCGTGTCCGCGTCGTCCAGAAACAGTTTTACATCGTCGTAGAGCGTACCTTGATTGCCTTTCAACGCTAGCGCGTAGTCGCCCTCCTGGTCAATCACTTGCTGAGCAATCTGACGCTGACAATTCAGGGCATCGACGGTAACCACCTTGCCTTGCAAGGTCAACATTTCCAACAGCTTGGGCAACGCCGTAATCTCGTTGGACTTGTCGTCAACGGCCAATTGTCCCAACACCAGGCGCCGCTCTTCCGCCCAAGCGCTGACCAGATGCAGGGCGGACTGTCCTGCCGCGTGGTCGTAAGAACGCCGCAAGGTCTTCCCGTCCATGGCCACCACTCCCTGAACCCCTTGAGCGAACTGTTCCATGAACCTCAAAAACCACCGCTGGAAAGCTTCCGGATCCAGTTTGCCCAGCACCCGGGAGAAAGTGTCGTGGCTGGGAATGCCGTTTTCCAGATTCAGAAAGGACTCCAGAAACTCCCGTTTGGAATGCCCGAAAAGCTCCATGTCGGTGCAAGTCTGACCGCCGCAGACGATGGTGCATAGAGCGATGACCAGAATGTCGTGCAGGGAATGGAGACGCGCATTGACGGCCCGAGGGTCTTCCAAATCGCCAAATACGTCCGCTAGCTCGCTCATGGTGTCCTCCCCACCTCAGCAGTTTGGACGCTATCTTACCTGACACCTCAATTTTTCATATGCGATAGCCCTGCCGTCGATGACATTTCAGCTTATGCAGCCTATTTCTCTCGCCGAAGCCTGCGCTTTGCTGGCCGCCGCTCCCGATGACGCCGTTCCCGTCTCCGGAGGAACCGATCTCCTCTCTGAAATCCGCGACGGCACGGCGTCGCCTTCCACCCTGGTTGCCCTCGATTCCATCGCAGACGCCAGCCTCGTCGGCATCACCGAAAACCGTGACGGCGGCTTCCGTATCGGCGCGCTGACCACCATCGCCGACATTGCGGCACACGAGGGGATCCGCCGTCGGTACGCCGCCCTGGCCCAGGCCGCCGGCGGGCTGGCGACGCCGCAGGTTCGCAACCTGGGAACCCTGGGCGGGAACCTTAACCAGCGGCCCCGCTGCTGGTACTACCGCCATCCGCTGACGCGGTGCCTGAAGCGAGGCGGCGATCGATGCTACGCCGTGCCGGGAGTGGGCAAGTATCTGTGCGTAACCGGCGGCGACCGTTGCTTCATAGTGCATCCGTCTGACACCGCGGTAGCGCTTACGGCGCTGGGGGCATCGGTAACCATCGCTTCAACCGACGGCGAGCGCGCCATTTACATCGAGGATTACTTTGTTGGGCCGGATGCAGATCTGATGCAGGAGAACATCCTGCGGCCCAGCGAGTTGTTGACGGCGGTTATCGTACCCTCGCCTCCCCAGGGCCAGCGCAGCATCTATCTGAAGGCGCGTGAACGGGAGTCGGGCGACTTTGCCCTGGTCAGCGTGGCAGCGGCCCTGACCATCGCCAACGGCGCTGTGGCGGAAGCATCGATAGTCCTGGGCGGAGTGGCGCCGACGCCGTATCGAGCAAACGGCACGGAGGAATACCTGCAGGGCCGTGAGGTTGCCGACGTTGTGCCGTCGGATGCCGGCGCAGTTGCCATCGCCGACCCCCGGCCGCTGCCCGACAACGCCTACAAAATCCCCATGGCGGCCAACCTGACGGCTCGCGCCGTGGCAAACCTGCTGACGGCTCAGTGACTCACGCAAAGCATGTATCCTTGACATCCCGTTACCCCTGTAACAGAATATCGCCATCCTTACTTCGTACAGGAACGAGAGTATGACAACAGTACAAAACGGTTCTCGCACTACCGTAAACGTCAACGGTACTGCCGTCGAAATGTACTCCGGCGGCAATGGCCCCCCGCTGGTGTTTTTCCACGGCGCCGGCGGTTCCAACGGTTGGCAGCCCTACCACGAGGATCTGTCCGCCGAGTACACCGTGTATGTCCCCAGCCAGCCCGGTTTCAACGGTACGGAAGCCCCGGCCTGGGTCAAGACCATCGGCGACGTAGCCCACTTCAACCATATGTTCATCGATGCGCTGGGTCTCCAGGACATCGTGCTGATGGGATCCTCAATGGGAGGATGGGTCTCCGCCGAGATGGCGGCCATGGACGACCACAACATCGACGCTTTGATTCTGGTGGACGCCGCCGGCATCAAGCCGCAGGAAGGCGAGATTGCGGAAATCTTCATGGTCTCCGCCGAAACCCGCCTCAAGCAGCGTTTCTACGATCCAAGCCAAGTGGAAAACTACGAGCAGTACACCCGCGAGCTGACGCCCGAGGAACAGCTCGTAACCCACTCCAACGCCATAACGGCGTCGCAACTGTGCTGGAAGCCCTACCTGTACAATCCCAGCCTGCCCTTCACCCTGTCCCGGGTGGACACTCCCACCCTAATCGTCTGGGGCAACCAGGACGCCATCATTCCGGTGGAGTGCGGCCACCTGTTCCAGCAGGCCATCCAGGGCAGCCAACTCCGCATCATCGACAACTGCGGACACTCGCCGGCCGTGGAAAAGCGCGGGGAGTTCGTTGCTGCCGTTACCGGGTTCCTGAACAGCATCTAACCCCGCTATGGATTCCGGCTTTCGCCGGAATGACGGGGGACACGAACACGCCAGCGCACCTACCGACAAGGAGCAAACATTATGGCGCACCAACTCGAAGTATTCTGGTTCTCCGAACAGCCCTACGGCCACGTCACCGAAGATGATCTGGCTCCCTACGAATCGGGCCGGATGCACTTCCCCAACACCTACTTCGACCCCGAAAAGGCCCACGTCCTCTACACCAACTACCACGACCAGTATGAACTGGCCGACCAGGTTGGCTTCGACGGCATCATGTCCAACGAGCACCACAGTTCCTACTGGTGCATGAAGCCCTCCGTCAACGTGGACGCCGCCGTCATCACCCAGCGCACCAAGAACGCCAAGATCGCCATGCTGGGCAACGTCATCGCCGTCAACGACCCGGTGAAGATGGCCGAAGAGATCGCCATGCTGGACTGCATCAGCAACGGCCGCATCATCTCCGGTTTCGTCCGGGGCACCGCCGTGGAGACCCTCCACGCCGGCTACCCGCCCACCGAGAACCGCCCCCGCTTCGAGGAGGCCCACGACCTCATCGTCAAGTGCTGGACCGAACCCGGCCCCTTCCGCTGGGAAGGCGAGTACTGGCCCCACCGCATGGTGAACCCCTGGGTGGTGCCCATCCAGAAGCCTCACCCGCCGGTCTGGTTCCCCGGCACCGGCAGTCCCGAGTCGGTGATCTGGGCCGCCAAGCACCGTTATCCCTACATGAACCTGGGCTCCCTGCTCGACCTGACCAAGCAGCTCAAGGGCATCTACCATGAGACCGCCGCCGAGGAAGGCTACGAGGCTGGCCCCGAGCACTTCGGCTACCTGATCCGCTGCCTCGTCGCCGACACCGACGAGAAGGCCCAGGAAATCGGCCGCACCTTCCTGTGGACCGAGAACCACCGCAACCGCGGGCCGATGGAGTTCAACGACCCGCCCGGCTACCAGTCCCGCGAGGCCCTGCGCATCAAGATGTCGCGCCCCCTCATCGGCACCGGCACCATGGGCCGCCGCATGACCTACGAAGACCTCCAGGACGCCTACAACATCATCGTCGGCAGCCCCGAAACGGTCATCGAGAAGCTGCGCCACATCCGCCAGGATCTCGAGCCCGGCTACATCCTCATCTACGGCAACGAGGGCCACATGGCCCACGAGGACGTAATGCGCTCCGTGGAGCTGCTGGGGACACGGGTGATACCGGCGCTGAAGGAAGGGTAATCGCCACCGTTGCAATCATTAGAGATCCGGGGCTCGCATTAGCGGCCCCGGATCTTTCTATAACTTTAGGATACGAAGAAAATGAACGATGACCAGCTGGAAAGAAGCTTGTGGAGTATTGGGAAAGGATGCTTCGTAGCATATTTCTGCCAATTTGCTGACGGTAGTCTGTCCAACCGTCATATAATCGAGATGCTGATGCGCCAAGAAGGCTACGCCGAAAACGGCAGCCGAACCCGTGTCAGCCAAGCACGTAGGATCATAAACGCCGGCAGGGCGGAAGATGCGCTGCGAAACGTAATCCAGTCGGAACGTATCCCGAACTACGGAAGAATTGCCGCCAAAGCCAGAGAATTACTGAGCAAAGCCAGGAGTTGAATCCTGGATTCAGAGGATTTTCCTTGAGCGACGGCATAGGAATATGACATGGCTACTACGATTTCACTTTCCCATGAATATGAGGAACGGCTTGATTTCCTAGTGTCTCAAACCGGGCGCTCCAAGTCGTCCTTGCTGCATGAGATGATTGACCGGGGGCTTGACGACGTTGAGGATTACTACCTGGCCGTCGAGGCACTGGAACGCATCCGCACTGGTCGAGAAAGTGTCTATTCATGTGTCGAAGTAAGGCAAGGCCTTGGCTTGGACAATTGAACACTCCGACACTGCCGGAAATGACCTAGGGGCGAATAATTATTCGCCCCTACATTTTTTGCGGGATGTTGCCATCCCTAATGCCCGTTGCGAGCCTGCGACCCGTCGGGATACAGGTCGTCCCACAGCGCGTCGCGCCAGTCCACGCCTACGGGCAGGATGGCCTGGGCCGGGCGGAGCATGTAGTAGTTGTCGCCGACGCCGGGTGGGGCGCCGCCCTCGGCCACCGTGCGCGTGGCCTGCAAGAGTTGGCGGCGGGCGTAGATGATGGCCATGTCGGTGCGGCTCAGGTTCTCCCTGGAGCGGTCCACGATGTAGCCCATGCTCTCCTGCACGGCTACGTCCTGGGCGTTCACGCCGTCGATGCCGCTGAAGGTCTCGGTCTTCTGCACGGCCCGGTCAATCATCCAGTTGTTGTCCCGGTTGACCCTGGTGCGGAAGTCGTCCAGCATGTGCTCCGGCCCCCGCCCGTAACCGCGGTCCATGTCGATGCGTTCTTCTTCATCGATGGGGTCGTCGTAGGACAGGTCCCAGTTCCAGACCATCACGTTGTGGTCGTCCATGGGCACCCACATATGGCCGGACGCCAAGAAGCCCACCGGGCCCGCCTTACCCCGGTAACCCCGCTGGCTGGCCCGGATCTGGTGGAAGGGCATGATGAAGTGGTAGGCCCGGACATGGTTGCCCTCTTCGCCCAGCGAGCGGATGCCGGCGTAACGGTATCCGTAGTCGGTTATGTCCACCTCCAGTTCGGGCGGCTTGCCCTGGACGTGGGGCGAGTCGATGCGCAGGCCGGCGTGCTTGGTGTCGGTCCGAAGAGTGCGGTGCAGGATGGTGGCGTGGGCGGAGTCGATGCCCCCTTCCAGGGCCTGCAGCCAGTTGCATTCCTGGATGTTCTTGGTGACGTGCCGATGGGTTTCCGGCACGGCGGCCCACTCGAACTTGGGCGGTGGCGGCATATGCTCTTTCGGCCCCAGGTAGGCCCAGATGACGCTGCCCAGCTCGATGGTGGGATAGGCTGTGGTGGTCATCTTGGACGGAAAGTCGCTGTCCGCCGGCTCGTTCATCATGTCCACGCACTGACCGTTCACGTCGAACTTCCAGCCGTGATACACGCAGCGCAGGCCGCACTCCTCATTGCGTCCCAGCCACAGCGACACCAGCCGGTGGGGGCAAAACTCTTCCAGCAAGCCAATGCGCCCGTCGGTGTCGCGGAAAGCAACCAGCTCTTCTCCCAGCAGCTTGACGCGGACCGGCTCGCCGTCCGGCTCGGCCAGTTCCCAGGACAACAAGGCCGGCATCCAGTAGCGGCGCATCAGCTCGCCCATGGGGGTGCCGGGCCCGACTTGCGTGAGAGTTACATTTTCTGCCTGTGAAATCATAGGGCATACCTCCTCTTGCCGGAGGCCAGAGTAGCAGTTATCAAGCGGATTTGCTATGCTGGCGTCGCCAACCCGGCCAGAAGTGGGTTTGCCAGCCGGTCGCAACGCGGCTGACGCTGATAGGGAAACGCCGAAATGACCACGATGACGACGCTCAACGATATCCGCGCCAACCTGATCGCGCGCGGCTATCCCGCCGACCAGGTTGACGCGATGCTGGACCTGGCCGGGCGCATGATTCTAGAAGGCTCTCTGGCGTCAAAAGATGATGTAACGGCACTGCGGGATGAGTTCGCGCTGTTTAAGATTGACGTCGCGGAACGGTTTGCCGAACTGCGCACCGAGATGAACACCAAATTCGCCGAAACGGACGTCAAGTTTGCCGAACTGCGCACCGAGATGAACACCAAGTTCGCCGAACAACACGCTGAAATAAGCGCCATGTTCGATGATATGCGGGTCGAGAACGCCAGGTCGGAAACTCGGATAATCAAGTGGGTGTTTGGAGCGATTTTTGCCGGCGTCGTCCTCAACACCGGCATAGTCAGCCTGCTGCTGGTGATACTGCCAAGACTGGTTGACTGACCGTCGCCAAGGACTTTGCCAATGCCCATCGTCGATACCCACGTCCACATTGGCCGCGACCACTATGAGCCGGTGGAGATGCTGCTGGCCCAGATGGAGCTGAACGGCGTCGCCAAAACTGTGCTGGTGCAATCCACCGCCACGCTGGACAACTCCTACGTGCTGGAATGCCGGCAGCGTTTTCCGGGCCGGTTGGCTGTAGTGTGCCGCGTGGATGTGGACGACCCGGCCGCTCCCGACACGCTGGAGGGCCTCCACCTGGCCGGCGCCGAGACCCTGCGCATCCGCAACTTTCACCGCTCTACGGGCCGGGACCCATTGGCCATCTGGCGGGCCGCCGCCAACCTGGGTATGTCGGTGAGCGTGGGCGGCCCCGCCGAAGGCTTTGCGTCACCGGAATTCGCTGCCATGGTGGAAGAGCTGCCCAACTTGACCGTGATCGTCGAACACCTGGCCGGTATGGGGATCCACGCCATCGGCGCGCCTTCAATGCCGCCTGACGACGTTTTCCGGCAGGCCCTCACCCTGGCGCGCTTCCCCAACACCGTGATGAAAATCCACGGCATGGGCGAGATCAGCGAGCCGCCTTTCCCGTACCGGAATATACCGCCCTACGCGCGGATGGCCTACGACGCCTTTGGGCCGGAGCGCATGATCTGGGGTTCCGACTGGCCCCGCGTCACCAACCGGGAGGGCTATCGCAACTCTCTGCGTTACACCTGGGAACAGATGGAGTCCTGGTGTCCTAGGCCAGACTTGGCGAAGATTTTCGGTGAGACGGCTCTGACTCTGTGGGCGTTTGACTGACGGCGGCCGGCGCGTCCGACAAATCCGGCAATCCAATAATCCGGTTAGCGCGTATCATTGTCCAAATGGGTCGGCCTGATTTATCATTGCAGCGAATATTGCGCCGGCCATAGAGCGCGTAAAAACCATAGGAGGAAATAGTAGATGACCAAGTACCTCAAGTATATCGCCGGTATGGCGATGTTAGCAGCCATGGTGGCGCTGCTCGCCTGCGGCCAGGACGAAACCCCGGCGCCTGCTGCGCCGGCAACCGGCGGCACGCAGCCCACTACCGCCGCCACGCAAGCCACCGAAGCGCCTCCGGCGCAGGCTGTACCGGCTGCCACTACTCCCGCCGGAGGGTCCGCGGCCCCCAGCGCAGCCACCGCCATGCCCGCACCGACGCCCACGGAAGCCGTGGCGGCTCCCCAGCCCACCGAAGCCGTGCAGGCCGGCAACCGCTTGCAGACCGTCCGTGATCGGGGTCACGTCATCTGCGCCAGCCGCAACGACGTTCCCGGCTATGGTTCTCTGGACGCTGCCGGCAACAACGTCGGTTTCGACATTGACCTGTGCCGAGCCTTGGCCGCCGCCGTTCTTGGCGACCCGTCGGCCATCGAAATCCGGCTCATCACTGCCGCCGAGCGCGGGCCCACCATCCAGTCCGGCGAGGTTGACATGCTGGTCCGCACCGTCACCTGGACTACCTCCAGGGACGCTCAGTGGGGCAACTACGCACAGACCATGTTCTACGACGGTCAGGGGTTCATGGTACGCAAGGACCTGGGTATCAGCAGCGCGTACGAACTCGAAGACGCCACGGTGTGCGTGACCCAAGGAACCACCACCGAGCTGAACCTGCAGGACTTCTCCAATCAGAACGACCTCCACATCTCCCCGTTGACCTTTGAGGACACTGACGCCGTGGTTGCGGCCTACGAAGGGCAGCAGTGCGACGCCTTCACCAACGACCGCTCGCAGCTGGCCGCCTTGGGCACCGCCCTGGCCAACCGCGCCGATCACGTCATCCTGCCCGAGACCATCTCCGAAGAGCCGCTGGGTCCAGTGGTCCCCCATGGCGACGACCAGTGGTTTGACATCGTCAAGACCGTGATGTCCATCCTGATCTACGGCGAAGCCTACGGGGTGACCTCGCCCAACGCCTCGGGTCCGGCAACCGGCGACACCAAGGTCGACCGTCTGCTGGGGCACGAAGGCTCCTGGGGCCAGGAGAGCCTGGGCCTCAGCCAGACCGCCGCCCAGGACGTGATCTCGGCCGTGGGCAACTACGGCGAGATCTACAATCGCAACCTGGGCCCCGACGGCATCAACCTGCCGCGGGAGAACGGGCGCAACGCCCTGTGGGCCAACGCGCCTTGCAGCGACTGCCCGAAGGGCGGCCAGATCTACGCCGCTCCTCTGCGGTAAGCGCACCACGCCCAATACAGGCGCATTGGAGAGGGGTGACCAGCCCAACGCTGGCCGCCCCTTTTTGGTGTCACGGCTACAGGCACGACTTTTGAAAATACGCTAAAATCGGGCAACCAACTGCGAATCTGGTTGCTTTATTCTGAACATGGCCACAATGCGTCAATATCTCACCTACCAGGGCATACCGGTTTGGCGGCACGCTCAGGTAATCCAGTGGACCCTCCAGATCGTGTCCGGCTTTCTGGTGGTGTTCTTGGTCGCCTGGTTCTTTTTGAACATCGCCAACGCCATCGAGGAACGGGAGATTCCCTACGGGTTCAGCTTCCTGCAACGCGAGTATCAGACGCCCATCGGCCAGCATTTCCTACCCTACGAGTCGTCGGACACCTTCCTGTATGCCTTCGTGGTGGCAGGCGTTAACACCGTCGTGGTCTCGATAGTCGGGGTCATTCTGGCGACCCTGTTAGGGATATTCATCGGAGTTGCGCGCCTGTCCAGCAACTGGTTGGTCACCAAACTGGCGCTGGTTTATATCGAGTTTTTCCGCAACGTTCCCCTGCTGGTGCAGTTGTTCTTCTGGTTCTACATAGTATTGGCCTTACCGCCGGTGCGTGAAGGGTACGCCATCGCCGACCGCTTGTTCATCAACAACGGCGGCATATCCATGCCCTTCCCGTTCCCCAATGGATACGTCGCGGCGTTGGTCTGGCTGGCGGTGGCGGTAGGCGCGATAATTGCCGGTTCGATGGTCCATAAAGGGCTCACCCAGCGGGAAACCATGACCGGGCAGGGGTCTTATCCGGTCGTCGGCGGCGTAGGCGTCGCGGTTATAATCGGGGCGGTGGCCTGGCTGGTGGTCAGTTTAACCGGCGACGGCGCTCCCTTCGTGGTCTCGCAGCCCGAGCCCCAGGGCAGGTTTGGCCGCATCGCCGGGGGGTTCACCATGTCCGGGGGCATGTTGGCATTGCTGATCGGGCTGGTGATGTACACGGCGTCCTTCATAGCGGAGATCGTCCGCGCCGGCATCCAGTCCGTTAGTCGCGGACAGGTTGAAGCCGCCCGCGCCCTGGGCTTGTCGCCCATGGGAACGCTGCGCCAAGTCACTTTCCCCCAGGCTTTACGCGTGATCATCCCGCCCCTGATCAGCCAGTGTCTCAATCTCACGAAGAACAGCAGCCTCGCCGGCGCCATCGGCTTCGCGGATCTGACCAACGTGGCCAAGACAATGACCCAAACCGCGCCGGCAGTGTCGATATTCATCCTGATCATGGCAGCCTACCTTGCGATGAGCCTCACCTACTCCCTGATCGGCAACATCTACAACCGACAAATCCGCCTTTCCGGTTAGCTGATCCGTGGCCGTTATCAACGAAACCGCTCCCACCACGGCTTTGCCCCCGCCCCGCTCGGAAACCGGCGTGGCCGGTTGGTTGCGCGCCAACCTTTTCAGCAACTGGTTCAACACGGTCTTAACTATAGTCGTCGGTGTGCTGACGGTTCTGGCGCTTTGGTTCGGCCTCAGGTGGATCTTCTGGGACGCGGATTGGGAGGTCATCAAGACCTTAGGGGGCCTGCTGATCATCGGGCGTTACAACACCGAAGCCGCGTGTCCGGGCCAGGACTGCTTCTGGCGTCCGCAGGCGTCGTTGTTGCTGGTAACGATACTCCTGGGAATGGCCTGGGGCATCGCCGGCGGCGGCGTCACCAAGCGGATCGGCCTGACCGTGGGGGTCGCGCTGGCTCTGCTCGCCTTCCTGCCCTACAGCCTTGAGCGCATGGGATTGGACGTTCGCATTCTCCTGATAGCTAACCTCCCCGCCGTGTATTTGGGTTTGGGTTTAGCACGATACACCCCTTTGGGTACGGCACGGTGGATTGCAATTCTAGCGGTGGTCGCGTTTTTGCTGACATTGGTGCTCCTCAGGGGCCTGCCCGGCGTGCCTGGTCTGCAACCGGTGTCGGTGGTGTATTGGGGCGGACTGAAGCTCAACCTGTTGCTGGCGGTGGCCGGCATCGTGATCAGTTTCCCCATCGGCATCGCCCTGGCATTGGGCCGGCGCAGTCAATTGCCGGTGGTCAAGCTTTTGTGCGTGGTGTTCATTGAGGTCTTTCGCGGCGTGCCGCTGATCACCCTGCTCTTTATGTCGCAGGTGCTGGTGCCCCTGGCGTTCCCGGAAGATTTCCCCCAGAACTCGCTGTTCCGCGCCGCCGTGGTCATAACGCTGTTCAGCGCCGCTTACATGGCGGAGAACATCCGCGGCGGTTTGCAAGCGTTGCACCCCGGCCAGGCGGAAGCAGCCCGCGCGCTGGGTCTGCCCGGTTGGCAGACTACGATGCTCATCTCGCTGCCCCAGGCCATTCGCAACGTCATTCCCGCCATAGTGGGACAGTTCATCGCCCTGTTCAAAGACACCAGCCTGGTGTACATCATCGGGATGCTGGACGTGGTGGAGATCAGCAGGAGTTTCATCCAGGGCAATCCGGAATATCTGGCCAGCGCCCGCGAGGTGTTCATCTTCCTGGCGGTGGTGTTCTGGATATTCTGCTATGGAATGTCCTACGTAAGCGGCCACATCGAGCGACACCTGGGGGTTGGAGAGCGTTGACGCTGAGGATCATCGTGAGTCACTATCCGTCCGTTTCGGCCCGGTCGGAGTAAGCCCAATCTCCCATTTGCTGATTTGCCAGCGGCAGGAATGCCCCTATCGCCTACGGAGTGCCTTATGACTACCAACGGAAATACTGCTCCCGCCGAAGACATCATCGTCTGCCGCGATGTGCACAAGTGGTACGGCAACTTTCACGCCCTGCGCGGCATCACTACCACCGTCAAGAAAGGGGAGGTGGTGGTCATCATCGGCCCGTCGGGGTCAGGCAAGTCCACCTTTATCCGCACCATCAACCGCCTGGAGCAGCACCAGCGAGGCGACATCATTGTAGATGGCATTGAGTTGACCAACGACGTGCGCAACATTGACGCCATCCGCCGGGATGTGGGCATGGTCTTCCAATCTTTCAACCTGTTTCCCCACTTGACGGTGATGAGCAACATCACGTTGGCTCCCATGAAAGTCCGCAAACTGCCCGCCCACGAAGCGGAAGGGATTGCGACGGAACTGCTGGAACGGGTGGGGATCCCCGAACAGGCCGACAAGTATCCGGCCCAGCTCTCGGGCGGTCAGCAGCAGCGCGTGGCCATCGCCCGCGCCTTGGCCATGCAGCCCAACATCATGCTGTTCGATGAGCCGACCTCGGCCCTGGATCCGGAGATGATCAAGGAGGTGCTGGAGGTGATGCGCGAGCTGGCCGAATCGCAGATGACGATACTGGCCGTATCCCACGAGTTGGGCTTTGCCCGCGAGGTGGCCGACCGCATCATGATGTTCGACGAAGGCCAGATTGTCGAAGACCAGCCGCCGGACGAGTTCTTCAACAACCCGCGCCACGAACGGGTGAAACACTTCCTCTCGCAGATTCTGTAGGCAGAGAGACGACCTGTTGCAAGGGAGTTTCTGGATTCCCGCTTTCGCGGGAATGACGGGTGAACGGCAGGATAGCGAAAAGATGGCGTTGGTGAGAAAATTCGGACGGTGGGTCTGGGCCGGCGGCGCCGCTGAATCCCACTGGGCCCGGGAGCGGCGTTTGCCTGTTTGGGAACATCCCTGGTTCACCCGGCTCTATCGCATCGCCCTGCTGCTGGGCTGGGCCGCCGTGGTCGCGTTCTTTCTCATCTGGAACCTGGTGTGGGCGACGCCGTAATGCGCGCGCGGCAATTGAGTTTGCCCCCGCGTTTGTGCGCACGGTAAAATCTCCCCAGCCGCAACGAACCATCGGCCAACAGGAGTTCAGTCATGCCGGACCAGCAGATGCAGATTGGCGTCGTCTTTCCCATAACCGAGATCGGTTCCGATCCCATTGCCGTGCGCGATTACGTGCAGGCCGCCGAGCAACTTGGTTACGCTCACATCATCGCCTATGACCACGTGCTGGGCGCGGATACGGCTTATCATCAGCCCTGGACGGGCAGCTACACCAAGGACAGTATGTTCCACGAGATTTTCGTGGTCTTCGGCTACATGGCCGCGCTGACCACTAACGTGGAACTGGTGTCCGCCATCGTCATCCTCGGCCAAAGGCAGACCGCGCTGGTCGCCAAGCAGGCCGCCGAGGTGGACGTGCTCAGCAATGGCCGGCTGCGCCTGGGCGTGGGTATCGGCTGGAACCCGGTGGAATACGAGGCGCTGGGGGAGGACTTCACCACCCGGGGCCGCCGGGCCGAGGAGCAGATGGAACTGCTGCGCCTGCTGTGGACGCAGGAGGTAGTTGACTTCCACGGGCGCTATCACAACGTCACCAACGCCGGCATCAACCCGCTGCCCGTGCAGCGTCCCATACCGTTGTGGATGGGAGCCGGCAGCCGGGCCCGGGGTCCCATTCCCACCGACCGGGTGCTGAGCCGGGTGGGTCGCTGCGCCGACGGATGGTTCCCGCAGTTCCAATCCGACGACCCGCAGGCGGCCACGGCCATCGCTAAAGTTCGCGCCGCCGCCGAAGCGGCCGGCCGCGACCCGGACGCCATTGGCATGGAACCCCGCGTCAACTATTCCGACGGCGACCCGGAGTTTTGGCAGGCCCGAGCCGAGGAGTGGCGCGGCATGGGGGCGAGCCACTTTTCCGTCAACACCATGTCGGCCAACCTGGCCACTCCCGACGCCCACATCAACGCCATTCGCGAGTTCAAGGAAGTTATCACCGGGTAACGATTGACCCGCTGAGGTTTGAGAAATGGTTACGACCACGCCGAAAGAGCCAACTGAGGCCGCCGAACTTCATCACGAACCCGATCTGCCCATGGCGTTCGGCAGCGAATTGCGCCTGAACCTGAAAGCCCTGGGCGTGGACGGCAGCGCGCCCGATTTCGGCGAGCGGCTGGTCCAGCTTACCCGGGACAACGAGCCCTATGACTTCCAATTTTCCGCCCAGGGAGAACTAATCGTAATGGCTCCATCAGGTCCACTGAGCAATTTCGGCGAAAACGCAATCAACGTTGACCTTGGTATGTGGGACCGGCGCAATCCCGGCGCACACTTTTCGCAAACGGTCGCGTTCCGACTGCCCAGCGATGCACAGTACATGCCCGATGCCGCCTGGATTACACAGGAGCGGTTCGACAACCTTACCGAGTTCGAGTTGCGTAACACCATCAACGGCGCGCCCGATTTCGTGGTGGAAGTACGTTCCCGCAGCGACCGCCTGACACCGCAGTTGGCCAAGATGGCGGAATGGATGGAGGCCGGCGCCCGCCTGGGCTGGATGCTGGATCCCATCGACCAGCGCGTTTATGTCTTTCGTCCCGGTCGTGAGATTGAAATACAGGAGAACCCGGCGGTATTGTACGGGGAGGATGTTTTACCGGGTTTCGTATTTGAAGTGGGGCGGCTGATGTTCGGCCACTAAACCGATTGCAACGGATCGACATACCAACACAGGGAGGCAATGACCATGGGCAGACTCGATGGCAAGGTTGCGCTGATCAGCGGTGGCGCGAGGGGGCAGGGCGCGGTAGAGGCGCGGATGTTCGCCGCCGAGGGCGCGTCCGTCGTCTTTGGCGACATCCTGGATGACGAGGGCCGCCGGGTGGAGGCGGAAATACGGGAGTTGGGCGGCCAGGCCACCTATGTTCACCTGGACGTCACCAGCGAGGACGATTGGGCAGCGGCGGTCAACGCCGCCGTATCCGAGTACGGCAAGCTGAACGTTCTGGTCAACAACGCCGGCATCGTCCTGGGCCGCAGCATCGAGGACATGACCGTCGCGGAATGGGACCGGCTGTTTGACGTGAACGCCAAGGGGGTGTTCCTCGGCACCAAGGCCAGTCTGCCCGCCTTGCGAGAGGCCGGCGGCGGCAGCATCGTCAACATATCCTCCACCGCCGGGCTGGTGGGCAACGACTACGATCTGGCCGGCTACAGCAGCACCAAGGGCGCGGTGCGGCTGTTCACCAAGTCCACCGCCATCCAGCACGCTGCTGAGGGCATCCGGTGCAACTCGGTCCACCCCGGTCCAATTGACACCCCGATGCTGCGAGAATCCCGAGCCAACCGGGGCAGCGGCCTCAGCGATGAGGAACAGATGCGGCGGGTGCCCCTGGGCCGGATCGGACGGCCGGAGGACATCGCCTACGCCGTCATCTACCTGGCGTCAGATGAGGCGTCATTCGTCACCGGCAGTGAGGTCGTGGTGGATGGCGGGCGAACCGCGATGTAAAACGCAAGGGCGTCTCTTGAAAGACGCCCTCGTTTTTGGTTAAAAATGGTCGGGGCGGCCAGATTCGAACTGGCGACCCCCTGCACCCCATGCAGGTGCGCTACCGGGCTGCGCTACGCCCCGCCCCGACACTTTCAGAATATCACCGACAGCGGCAATTGGCAAATGCGGTCTAAGGTTGTACAAAAATCGTTCGCCTTTCAGCCGTCACTCCGGCGAAAGAACGTCACCCCGTACTTGATACGGGGCCGGAGTCCAGAGAACGCTACTGGATTCCGGCTTTCGCCGGAATGACGGACTTGCTGTTTTGCACAGCCCTAGCAGTAACACCATGAACGGAGACTGTTACAGCATCCTGGGGGTGCCGACGGCGGCCACGGCGGAGGAAATCCGGGCCGCCTATCGACGTTTGGCGCGTCAGTACCATCCCGACCTCAACTCCAACCCGGAGGCGGAGGCCCGGATGAAGGAAATCAACGAAGCCTATGCGACGCTGTCCGATCCAGCGCGTCGCCGCCACTACGACATCTACGGTACGGCTGAACCTACCAACATTGACGTCTCCAGGCCGGGCCGGCAACGTTCGCGTCGTTCGGCCTCCGCCGGTCCACCGCGTTCCCGCCCTTTTTCACCCCGGCGCGGCGACGACATTCCCGCGACGGTGTTGATCACCCGACGGGAGGCAAGGCACGGGAGCCGCAAAACTTTTCCCGTGGTGCGCCTGGAAACCTGTCCCCGTTGTCGCGGAACGGGTCAGGAACCGGAGGAAACACTGGACGTCGGGCAATGCTGGCGGTGCGCCGGAGAACAACGCCTCCGCCATGACCTGACACTCAACGCTACCATACCCGCCGGCATGTCCGATGGCCGGCGCCTGCGGCTGCGCGGCCAGGGTCACGCCGGCGTTGACGGCGGACCCAACGGCCACATTTACGTAACCGTGCGGGTGGTGCGAAATACCGGATTGCACCGAACGTTCGCTTTCGTTTGGCGACACCTGTTCAGCTGAACCTGATTGAACCCCATGGCCGCCTTTCCGACCGACTTCTCCGCGCTAACGGCATACCTGCGGGACTGGCTGGCCGCAGCTCCGTCCCCCGGCTTGGCGATCTCGGTGACCGATCGCCGGAAGACCCTCTACTCAGCCGCGCTGGGTTATGGCGATGCGGCCGCTCGCCAGCCCGTGCGGGCCGACACCACCTTCCAGATCGGCAGCATCGGCAAGTCGATGACCGCATTGGCGTTGATGCAATTGGTCCAGGCCGGTCGTTTAGACCTGGACGCGCCGTTGAGCACTCACCTTCCCTGGTTTGCGATACCGTCCCGGCATGGTCCCATCGCCCTCAAACATATGCTCAGCCATACTGCCGGCCTGCCGGCCGGAACGGATTTCACGCCGGCCGCCCGTTACGAAGGGTACGCCCTGCGCGAGGCTGAAGCAGCCTGGGAACCCGGCTCCCGATTTCATTACTCCAATACCGGCTACAAGCTGCTGGGATGGTTGCTGGAGGACGTAACCGGGCTTCCCTACGGCGAGGTCATCCGCCGACGGGTGCTGGAACCTTTGGGCATGGCCGCGACGGATCCGGTAATCACACATAGCAGTCGTCGCCAGGTGGCGACCGGATACGTGCCGTTGCACGACGACCGGCCCTACCGGCGGGGAGACACGCTGATTCCGGGCAACTGGTCCGAATACGCCGTGGGGGACGGCAGCCAGGTGTCCACCGCGGAAGACATGGCCCGATATGCGCGCCTTTGGTTGAACGGCGGGCGGAGCGGAATTCACGCCGTCGTATCCCCCGCATCATTCTCCCGCATGACTACCCCGGTAATCGATATGCGCCGGGGCGGAGATTACCAGCACGATTACGGCTACGGTTTCGGCATAATCCGTCACCACGCCGACGGCCATCGTTTTATCGGGCACGGCGGCGGCACCGTGGGTTTCCGGTCGATCATGCTCACCGACCAGACGGATGGCTTGGGGGTCGTCATCCTCTGCAACGGAGTCGGTGTCGATACCTACTCTCCGGCGCGTTACGCGCTACAGGTCGCCGCGGCGCTACGCGACAGGCGTCCGGTGCCGGAACCCCCCGAGGTTCCCGATCCTACGCGCATAGCCAACGTGGACCGTTACGCAGGAGAATACCTGGACGCAGCCAGCGGGCGGCGCATATCTATAGGGATTTCCGGGCATGGGCTGCGTTTGGACGCCGGAAAGGATGGGTGCCAGCTGGAGCATATCGCCGGCGACGCATTCTGCGCGCCCCACGATGCGTTCGATCCATTCCCGCTGCGGTTCCGTTCCACTGCTACCGATGACGACGGTCCAGTGTCCGAAGTCCATCACGGCCCGGACGTGTACGTGAGGGCGGGCAGCGTGCCTCAGGAATCCGACGCGCCACATCCGCAGGAGTGGTCAGCATTCCCCGGCCAATACCGCAGCCACGCGCCCTACCTCACCACCTTTCGCGTCATCCTGCGCCGCGGCCGCCTTCACCTGGCATGGCCTCACGGCGGCGAGGAGGCGCTTTCTCCGCAGAACCCCGCCGACCACGTGTCCGGCTGGTTCAGTATTGGGCCGCCCGGGGAACCCAGCGCCGAACGGCTGCGCTTCGATACGGTTGTAGGCAGTCGGGCGTTGCGTATCTGCTGGACCGGCGGAGGGGATTTCTACCGGGTTGACTAGGATCCGCCCAGACTACGACTGTCCTACGTATTCGCTGTAGGCGGCGGCGTCCATCAATCCGTCCAGCTCGCTGGGGTCGGTGATGCGGACGCGCAGCATCCATCCCTCGCCGAAGGGGTCATTGTTCACCAGCTCCGGTTCGTGGGCCAGGCGTCCGTTGACTTCGGTGACCGCGCCACTCACCGGGGAATAGAGATCCGAAACGGCTTTCACCGATTCAATTTCGCCCATCTTCGCCAGATATCCCACGGTGGCGCCCACCTCAGGCAGTTCCAGGTACACCACGTCGCCCAACTGGTCCTGGGCGTAGTGGGTTATGCCCACCAGCACCGTACCGCCGTCGGCCGGCTCCAACAGCGCCCACTCATGTTCCTGGGTATATTTGCGGTCGTCGGGATTCACCTTTACTGATACCTCCGAATGATTGCGGCCAGCGCGCCGGTTGGACCACGTTAGCCGGAACGCTGATAGAAGGGGAGTTCCACCGTGGACACTTCTGCCGGCCGTCCCCGGATATCCACCGTCAGGGTCGTACCGGGAGCGGCGTGGGCCGTATCCACAAAGGCCATGGCGATACAGCGCTCCAGGGTGGGCGAGTAGCTGCCGCTGCTGACGACGCCGACCACCTCGCTGTCGGCCAGCACGTCGTAGCCGGCTCGGGGCGCGCTGCGGCCGGGCAGCGTTAGTCCCACCAGCCGCCGCTCGGTGCCGTACACCCGCTGCTGATCCAGCACGTCGGCGCCGTTGTAACCGCCGTCACGTCGGACGAAGCGGTCCTGGCCGGCCTCGATGGGCGTGATCGTGTCCGTAAGTTCGTGTCCGTGCAGCGGCAGGCCGGCCTCCAGACGCAGGACGTCCCGCGCTCCCAGCCCGCAGGGAGTGGCGCCGGCTGCATACAGCTTCTGCCAGATGGGAACCGTATCGGACGAACCCATGGCCAGTTCGAACCCGTCCTCGCCGGTGTAGCCGGTGCGCCCGATGAACACCCGCCGCCCGTCGATGTGCCCCCGTCCCCAGGTGAAAGGACGCAGCAGCGACGGAGCCGGGGTTCGCCCGGGGTTCCGGGCCAGTCGCGCGCCCGGAGCGAAGTCCTCGCACAAACGATCCACCACGCCGGCGGAGGCTGGCCCCTGCAACGCAATCAGGCCGGTGAGCATAGTACGGTCGGTAATCTGGACTCCCCGGCCATCGAAGTGATGCGCCAGCTGGCGGTCAAACCAGAGGGCCACTGCCGCGCGGTTTCCGGCGTTGGGGATCAGCAGAAACTCATCGTCGGCCAGCCGGTAGAAGATGGTATCGTCGATAACGCCGCCCTGTTCGTTGCAGACGAAACAGTAGCGAGCCCGACCCACCCGCAGGGACGACGCCGATCCGGTAAGCAGGATGTCCAGCAGGCCGGCCGCATTGGGGCCGCCGATGTGCAGCCTTCCCATGTGGGACACGTCGAAAAGCCCGGCGTCGGTACGGACCGCCTCCACCTCCGAGATGACGCCCCCGTATTGCACAGGCATATCCCATCCGCCGAAGGGCACCATGCGGGCGCCAAGATCAACGTGGGTCTGGTAGAGGACGGTGCGAAGGTTTTCTGCGCCTGTATCGGTTGACATGGTATGCGTTGTTGCGTCGCGGGTTGCTTTCCAAAGTTTGCCAAATCATCATACCGCCAAGACTGTCAGGGCGCAACGGCGAAACCGAAAGGCGCCTGTCCAGACCCGCCGGTATGATATGATAGCCGCGAATTGAATCGTGTGTCCCAACAGGGCAATAGACACCATCGCTACCGGAGGGATGAGGTTACGATGCCGCGACTGACGCCGCAGGAGATTGACGCCTATCTCGAAGGCCCCCACGTGGCCCATTTCGCGTCCATCCGGGAAGATGGCACTCCTCACATTTCGCCCGTTTGGTACCAGTGGGCGGACGGTAAAGTCACCGTAGTTTCCGGTGACTCGGCAGTCAAAACCCGCAACGCGCGCCGCAACCCCAAGGTCGCCATCTCGGTTGCTACCGACGAATGGCCTTACCAGTACGTCATCCTTGAGGGCAACGCCACCGTCCGCAGCGACAATCTGAAGGAAGCGGTCCGCAGCATATTTTCCCGCTACGAAGGCGAGGAACGAGGCGAACAGGACGCCGCCGAGTTGACTGAGGGCGACCAGAAGCTGGTGGCCATTGAGATCGAGGTGGACCGCATCCTGTCGTGGAAAGGCATTGACCAATAACGTGACCAGTCAGGAAATCCCGCCCAGCGACTCGATACCCGCAGCAGTGGACGCCGTCATCATCGGCGGCGGCGTCATGGGTTGTGCCATCCAATACAACTTGGCGCAGCTGGGCATCGCCAACACCGTTCTCCTGGAACGCGACGTAATCGGCTCCGGCAGCACCGGCCGTTCCCAAGCCATCTGCCGGATGCACTATTCCAACCGAATAACCACCCAACTGGCCTGGCTCAGCCTACAGGTATTCGCCGATTTTGATGCCAGGGTGGGCGGTACGTCGGGTTTTGTGAATACCGGCTATCTGGTGGTGGTGAACGAGGCCGACCAGGGCGGATTGGAGCGCAACGTCGCCATGCAGCAGGAGCTGGGGGTGCCCACCTCGGTGGTGTCACGGGACGACCTGGCACGTCTGGCGCCCATGGTGACCCTGTACGATGACGAGCGCGCTGCCTGGGAACCGGAATCGGGCTACGCCGACCCTTACCAGGTTACCATTGCTTACGCCGCCCGCGCCCGGGAGGCCGGCGCCAGGATTGTGACGCGCAACCCGGCCCGGGGCATCGAGACAAATGGCGGGCGCGTCCAAGCCGTCACTACCGTGAACGGCGACCGCATCGCTACCGACACCGTCATCGTGGCGGCCGGCCCCTGGTCGAAGCGGATGCTGGCCGGCGTCGGGGTTGACGTGCCGCTGCTGCCCGTGCGTCACCAGGTCGCCACCGTCGCTCGCCCCGTGGAAATAGTGCCGCATCATCCCACGGTGGGGGACATCAGCCAGTCTTTCTCCTTCCGGCCCGACGGCGCCAATTTCACCACCATGGGGTTCGGAGACGACGAGGAGCAGCCGGATCCCGAAGTTTATCCCCAGGGAGTGGACATTTCCGAAGCGGCATCGGCCCGGGCCCGTCTGGCCCGTCGCATCCCCGGCATGTCGGATGCTTACTATCGCGGGGGTTGGTCCGGCCTGTTCACCACCACCCCGGACTGGCATCCCATACTGGATGCCGTGCCTGGTGTGGACGGACTGTTCTGCGCGGTGGGCTTCAGCGGCCACGGCTTCAAGCTGTCTCCGGCCATCGGCAAGGCCATGGCCGAACTGGTAGCCGACGGCAGCGCCCGGGACGTTGACCTGGCGCCCCTGCGTTTCACCCGCTTCGCCGAGGGCGACCTGCTGGAATCCAGCTACCGCTATCGGGTGTTGGCGTAGGTGTCGCTGCGATGTCTGTATCCGGCTACCTCGCGCCGAATCAAATTCACCGGGGCGACGCCAGGACACTGCTGAAGCGGGTACGTCCGGAGTCGGTTGCCCTGAGTTTCTGGTCGCCGCCGTACTTTGTCGGAAAATCCTACGAAACGGAACTGGACTTCCCGGCGTGGTCCAGCCTGCTCCGCGAGACCATCGCCGGCCACTTTCCGGTCATCGCTCCCGGTGGCTTTCTGGCCGTCAACATCGCCGACATTCTGGCTTTTGAGGACCCGGATATGCCTCGGATCCAGGCCGATAACGTCAGCGCCAAGAAGGTAAAAATCACACGCGAACAGGTGCTGACCGCCCAGCGGGCCAACCCCGACTTTGACAAATACCAACTGGCCGCGCTACTGGGATGCAGCGAGCAGACCATCGACCGGCGTTTGAAAAACAATAATGTGCGGGGCGGCAAGTACGCGCCGCAGACGCGGGTGCAGCTTACCGCCGGATTGGTGGAGCAGTGGGCATCGTACGCCGGCTTTTACCTGTACGACCGGCGGGTATGGGTCAAGGATCCCGCTTGGGAAAACAGTCGTTGGCACAGCCTCTCTTACCGCGCCGTGGACGAGTTCGAGCACATATTGATTTTCTGGAAACCGGGCATAACGGTGGTGAACCGGGAAAGGCTGGACGCCGGCGAGTGGGCGGAATGGGGTTCGCGGGCGGTTTGGAACATACCATCAGTGCGCTCCAACAGCGCCCACGAGTCGCAATTCCCAATGGAACTGCCCCGCCGTATGATAAAGTTGCTTACGGATCCGGACGACCTGGCGCTGGACTGCTTTGTGGGCAGCGGAACCACGGCGCTGGCGGCCATCGAACTGGGCCGGCAGTTTATGGGGTTTGACATCAACCCAGAGAGCGTGCGGCTGGCCGAAAGGCGAATCGCTGAAGCCCTATCGATTTCCCAACGGCCACTATTATGACCTTGAATGCCGCTGAACTGCGGGCAGACCTTGACATCATTGAGCGAGTGGAAAAGGCCACTTTGCGAATGGTGGTGCAGGCTATTTGCGATTTTCGGAATGATGCTATTGAGATTTTCACCGGGGAATCCGATTTGGTAGCTGACATAGGCGAAGACATCACACGTGAAGCCTTGGACCGACTAGGAATGCCAACCATTCCGATCCGCCTGTTCGGCAAGATTGACTACAAGCGTGCTACCTATCTCTTCCAGCCAGAGTACGCGGTGCGACAGGCGCTGTTCGTGGACTCCAAAGCGGAAAAAACCGAAGGAGTGCGTACTGCCACCATTCAAACATCGCAAACTTCAATGCGCATCCGTCAGATTCGGCAACGTCAGGCCGTTGACGTTGCCGGTGATATGGACACTATAGCATCGGTGCGTGGAGACGAGTATTTGACTACTACGATATTCGTCAAGTACAACTACTCCGAAAACACTGCAAACAATCCGTCGAACCGTCTCGAATCCATTTCAGCCTTGTGCCTACCTAACGGGCTTTTGCAAGACCGATACAACCCCACTGCCAACGATACTATCTGGCTCGCCGGACGTAACGCGCCATCACGTGGCGAGGCGTTTCGGGTCAGGATAAGCTTGGTGGCCCTTAAGAACAAAGCGAATTGGCGCGTACAAACCATTGCCGCTTTCCCGGATCAACCCTTCACTTGGGATGATTGAGCCAAGCAAGGAACCAATAGCACGGGATATTGCCATGCTTACCCACGAACAGACCAAAGCGGCCTACGAACTGCTTGACCAAGCCGACGCTGCTTTTGACTCCGGCGACGCAATCCTCGGTTCCCAAAAGCTGTGGGAGGCTTTTGCTGATACGATGGACGCCATCGCGGAAGTGCGCGGACTGAGGCCTTGCCGAGATGATGACGACTTCCGTCGGCTGCTGCACGAGCTGGCTGCCCCAGAGCGCGACTACTACTCTTTAATTCCTGGGTTCTATCTCGCCCGTCGATTTCGCAAAGCGGCTGAGAACGATGGGCCCGAGGATTACGAAGTAGAGTTTTTCCGCCCGGAAGTGCCAAGCATCATCAAAGAATTTGCCGCTATGGCCTGATCACTATGGATCCTCACGAGCACGTTGTACAGGCGCGGTACTTATTGAGTATCGCTGACCACCCTCTCGTAGCTGCTAATCGTCAACATCGGTCGGAAATTTTATGGGGCGCCGCCACCCAAATGGTCAAAGCTGTCGCCAAAGCGCATAACTTGCCTAACCGGAGCCATCGCGCTCTAATTGGCGCCGTGCGTCTCGTTGGAACTCGATTAGCGTCGGACCCCAACCTGATAACCGACTTTAGCACTGTTGAGGAACTGCACAAGAGTTTTTATGATGGTGAAATGTCCGACGTGGAAATCGCTGACCGACATGAAACTACCCGCCAATTCGTATCCAAAATGCAACGGATACTGGATACCCCCTAATCTCACCGCCAAACGGAGCAACCCCGAATGGTAACCGACTTCCAGTCTCACTATATCCCCAACACCGTTGCCGAGCAGGACGAGCTGCTGGCCGCCATCGGCCGGCGCGCCGTTGATGACCTGTTCGCCGACGTCCCCGACGGGTATCGCAACCCGCCCCTGGAGCTGCCCGCCCCCATGTCCGAGTTGGAGATCCAGCGGGAGTTGGGCGAGATGGCCGGGCGCAACCGTCCGCTGGCCAGCGGGCCCTCTTTCCTGGGTGCCGGCTGCTATCACCACTTCATCCCCTCCATCGTCAAGGCGGTGATGACCCGGGGCGAGTTCCTGACTGCATACACCCCCTACCAGCCCGAGGTATCCCAGGGCACGTTGCAGGTCATCTTCGAGTTCCAGACCATGATCAGCGCCCTCTACGGCATGGAGGTCGCCAACGCCGGCATGTACGACGGCGCCACCAGCCTGGCGGAAGCCGTGCTCATGGCCTGCCGGGTCACCCGCCGCCAGCAGGTCATCGTCAGCGATACCGTGAACCCGGCCTACCGGCAGGTGATTGCCACCTACTGCCAGGCCCAGGGCATCGCAATCGACGTGATGCCCGCCGCCGACGCTCCCGGCGCCGTTACCGAGGCAACTGCCGGCATCGTGGCCCAGTATCCCAATTTCTACGGCGAGCTGGACGACCTGGCCGGCCTGGCCGCCGCCGCTCACGACGATGGCGCGCTCCTCGTCGTATCCGCCGACCCGCTGGCGATGGGGATGCTGAGGCCCCCCGGAGAGTTCGGCGCCGACATCGTAACCGGCGAGGGACAGCCCATTGGCATCCCGCCCTCCTTTGGAGGCCCTTACCTTGGGTTGTTCAGCTGCAAGCAGCAGTACATACGCCAGATGCCCAGCCGCCTGGTGGGTCGCACCACCGATACCGAGGGGCGCACCGGCTATGTCCTCACCCTGCAAACCCGGGAGCAGCACATCCGTCGCGAGCGGGCCACGTCCAACATCTGCACCAACGAGGCGCTGTACGCCCTGGCGTCGGCCATCTACCTGGCGGCCATGGGGCGGAACGGCCTGCGACAGGCCGCGGAGTTGTGCTATCACAAAGCCCATTATGCCGCCGCCGAGATCGCCAAACTGGACGGGTACTCCCGGTCCCAATCCGGCGAGTTCTTCCAGGAGTTTGTCGTCTCGTGTCCCAAACCGCCGGCGGAGGTCAATCGCCAGTTGATGGAACGCAACATCCTGGGTGGGCTGGACGTGAGCGACCGCTTTGATAATGGGATGCTCCTCTGCGTCACGGAGATGAATTCCCGCGCCGACATTGATGCCCTCGTCGCCGGCCTGGAGGCAGTGAGATAATATCTGCGGCCGTGCGTTACCCTGACTTTGCGCAAGAAAAGAGTGGTCGCCTGATGAGACGGTTGCGCACCAGCTACGCAGACGATTGGGAGGACATGGGGGCCGCCGACACCCCGAGGTTCCACGTTTTCGGTTGGTCCATAAAGCCTATCCCTGCCCTGCTGATGATCGCGGCGGGCACGGTCATCTTCCTGGCGATTATGATCGTCAACTCTCAGGGCTGGATTACCGACACGCGGTGGATCCGCTGGACGATAATGGGCGTGTGCTGGGCCGGACTGACGGCCATCCTGGCGGCCTCCGTCGCTGCCCTGCTGGTAATGGCCCAATACCTGCGACGTTCGCGGATCCAATTGGCTCGGTTGGACGGCGCGACCCACGAAGAGGCGCTGGTCGAGACCAACCGCTACATTCGCCGGACGGTGTACGGCAGGCTGGCCTTATACGCGGTGGCTTGCGTTGTGGTATGGGTGGTGCTGGGCAGTCCGTGGATTTTCGATTGGGCCGGGCCCATACCCTATTTTGCAGGGTTGGCCGTGTTGTTGACCGTTTTCGCGGTTCAGGGCACCTTTGGCGGGCAGATTTGGGACCGTCTGCGGCGCCTCGCCAGCGGCCGGCGTTAGAGGCGGGATAAGATCATGTCGAATGCAACCACGGCCAGGAGGAGTCCTTATGGACCCCCGCAAGCTGTTATCCGCGCTGCACATACCCATCATGCTGCTGGGCTTGTGGTTTCTCTTCATCCAGCCCCATGTGTCCGATGCTCTCCCCGCGGAGAAAGCGCAAGGAATCGGCATCCTGCTGGTGCTGGCCGGCCTCGCCCTCGAACCGATCAGCATCCTCGTCAACTCAATTCGACCCGAAACCATCACTCCCACCGTCCGTTTCTGCACCGACTGCGTAATCGTGGCCGCCTTGGGCACGTGGGTAGTGCTGACCACCTGGTGAGCATCGCCACCTAGACAACAGGAGAAATCGGAACCATGCTGAACAAAGGCGGAAACCGAGACACCACCAGGCTGCTGATGGACCGGAGCGTGCCCGGTAGAGTGGGAGTGATAACGCCCGAGCTGGACGTGCCCGTTGCGCCGCTACCCAGTGGGGCCTACCTGCGCGACGATCTGCCCTTGCCCGAAGTTTCGGAGCCGGAGGTGGTGCAGTATTTCACCGCTCTGAGCCAGCTCAACTTCAGCATTGACACCCACTTCTATCCCCTTGGGTCGTGCACCATGAAGTACAACCCCAAGATCAACGACGAAGTGGCTTTCCTGCCCGGTTTCGCCGGCATTCATCCCCACCAACCCGCCGAGCAATCCCAGGGCGCGCTGGATCTGCTGTACCGTCTCCAGGGTTTCCTGACCGAGGTTACCGGCATGGCCGCCACCAGTCTGGCCACCCTGGCCGGAGCCCACGGCGAGTTGGGTGGGGTGCTGATGATGCGCGCTTACCATCTGGCCCGGGGCGATCAGGGACGCACCAAGATGGGCATCCCCGACAGCGCCCACGGCACCAATCCGGCGTCGGCGGCCATGGCCGGTTTCGACGTGGTCACCATTCCCTCGGACGCCGACGGCAACACCGATCTGGCCGCCCTGCGCGAGCTGGCCGGGGACGATCTGGCCGGCGTAATGATCACCCTGCCCAGCACCCTTGGCCTTTTTGACACCAATATTCTGGAGGTGTGCCAGATCGTCCACGACTGCGGCGGGCTGGTGTACGGAGACGGCGCCAATATGAACGCCCTGCTGGGGCGGGCCAAGCTGGGCGAACTGGGCTTCGACGTTTGCCACCTGAACCTGCACAAGACCTTCAGCACGCCCCACGGCGGCGGCGGCCCGGGCGCTGGCCCGGTGTGCTGCGGCGAAAACCTGGCCCCATACCTGGCAGCTCCGTTGGTGGGACGGAACGAAACCGGTGAGTACACGTTGACTGAGCCGGAACACAGCATCGGCAAGATCAGCGGCTTCCACGGCAACTTCGGCGTGCTGGTGCGAGCCTACACGTACATCCGCACGCTGGGCGCGGCCGGGCTGCTCTCCATCAGCGGAAACGCCGTGCTCAACGCCAACTACATCATGCACGCTTTGAAGGACATTTACGCCCTGCCCTATGACCGCACCTGTATGCACGAGGTGGTCTTCTCCGCCGACTGGCAGCGAGAGCGTGGCGTAAGCGGGTTGGAGGTGGCCAAGCGCTTGCTGGACTATGGTTTCCACGCGCCGACCATGTACTTCCCCCTCATCGTCCATGAAGCGCTGATGATTGAGCCTACGGAATCGGAAACCAAGGAGACCTTGGACGCTTTTATCGACGCCCTGCGCGCCATCGACGCCGAGGCCACCAGCGAACCGGAAACGGTGCAGCACGCGCCGCACACCACCCCGGTATCGCGGTTGGACGAGGCGACGGCGGCGCGACGGCCGGTGCTGCGGTGGGAAGCGGCGGCGGATTGATGAGACGTACGGCTTGGCGCTAAAACCGCCAGCCTAAATCCATCAGCATCCCTTCCAGATCGATGCAGCGCACGTCCAGTTGCCGACAGACGTAGGGGATGCGCGAAGTCAGATGGGGCGCTCGGCTCTCCTGAGTAACGACTGCGGCCGGGCCGGCCGCAAACATCGCCTTCGCTACCAAGTAAGGGTCGGCGCGCGTTGGCTCATCGGGGTCGATGCTGTTCGTCCATCCTGAAACTGCGGTAGCCAAAAGGGGAGAATTTACGAACTCGCCGACCGCCTCGATTTCATCCGGTGCATTATCAGCGAAGAAGCCGGGGTTGCGATTCAACAAATGGCTCACCACTGTGGCGGTATCGGAGCGTCTTTCAAGTTCCGCCCTCACCTGCCTGACCGATATGGCATTGCCGCTTGCCAGCAATTCGTCAAATAGGAACCAAAAGGAAACAAATGTGTTTCGGTAATAGAAGCGAAAGATTGTGCTCAGGGTGTTGGTGTCCAAGATGTATAACGTCATCAAGTCCCTCACCCATGCCAAGCAAACTTTTCCAACCCAGCGATAGCCTCGCCTTTCACTCCCAATGCTGCCGATAACGTGGCTTCGTCGATGCGTTCCTCTTCAAACGCCTCGAATGCGGCCCGCAGGTATTTTCCCCCCAATCGCATTGCTTGCGTCGCGTGGAAATTCCCACCACCGCTACGGGGATCCTCGGTTGCAAGGGTTCCGTCATCGGGATCGTGAGAAGAGATAAATTGCTTGACGAAATCGTTGCAGGCGACCTCGACCGCTAAAGCGTCTCCAGTCAATGACCCCAGATAATGAGTTTCCCTCTCTCTCTCCATATGGTTGAAATCGAAAATTAGATGCGCGAATTGCCGCAAGATAGTAGCCGCCACTTGCTGTTTCGGACGCGCATAGTCAAGATAGATGACCGGGTAGCGATATTCGGCCAAGCAAAACCCTGATACGTCTGATTGGCGGAAACTTCGCAGGAAAATCCAGACGCCGACGCTCTCCGCCCATTCCCTCCATCGGGCAATTGGCGGGGTGTTGCCGTCGTTAGTTGACCTATCGATGGGGCTGGGTCCCAGGTGGCGCCTTACGAGATCGGCCAATGAGTTCGAGGTACCGGCGCCGGCTTCGTCACGCAGTGCGGCCATAACTCGGATATTTCCGTAGTCCAGCGACCCCGCGATTTTGTGCAGGTAATATTGACGCGCCCTAGCTTGGCGGACTGCGTATAGCGTATCCGGTTGCAAATCGTCGAGCAAGGCGGCTGGCAACCTCGAGAATTCGGCGTATATCGTCGGTTCTTCCGGAGGGTCATTCAAGAAAAACAGCGTGGTACTGCGGTGATACAGCCGATAAGCCAAGTTCTCCAGCTGCCGCCAAGTGGGGCAAAAACGCCCCGCTTCCCAAGCGGCAATGCGTTCAGGGGACACTCGCAACCGGCTGGCCACATCCTCAACGGAGTAGCCAGCCCGTTCTCGCGCCCAGCGCAGCATGGCTGGGTTGATGCCTGTTGCTCTGACCACCATGATTCAACCTTGACCCGGCATCTGCAAAACTGCCCTAACCACCCTGCTCCTCCAGCGCCTGCCGCAGTTCGTCCGGGTCAATCGCCACTTCCACGCCGGCCCGTTCTTGCTGGAGCAGCATCGCCACTCTGGAGTCGCGGCCGGCCCAGCCGCGGTTCATGGCTTCCGTCATTTCGGCGAGGGTGGTGTTGGCCAGTTTCATGGGCACGTCGAACTCCCGGCCCACGGCGACGGCCAGGTCAACGTCCTTGCGGGCCAGGCGCAGGGCGAAGTCCGGCGGATCGTAACTGTCGATGAGGAAGTGTTGGGCCAGGCCCTCGAACATGCCGCGGCGTCCGCCGGCGCCCTTGCGCACGGCCAGCCAGAGGGCCAGCGGGTCCACGCCGGCCTTGATGCCCATGGTGAACACTTCGGCCAGCGCCGTCTGCACGATGTAGCCGGCGCAGTTGTGTACCAACTTGGCGACGGAGCCGCTGCCGATGGGGCCCACGTAGTAGGCGGCGTCGCCGATGGAGTCGAGCACGGCTTTGTGTTGGTCGAATACCGCCTTGTCGCCGCCCACCCAGATGGCGAGGCGTCCGCTGGCCGCGCCGGCCGGTCCGCCGCTCACCGGGGCGTCGAGCACATTTATGCCCTGGGGCGCGACCCGGTCGTGGATCTGCCGGATCAGCGTCGGCGAACTGGTGCTGAGATCGAAATAGGTCTTGCCGGCCGCCATGCCGGATATGATGCCGTCCTCGCCCAGCGACACCGCCTCCACTTCCACCGGCCCGGGCAGTGACGTGAATACGATATCACTCGATTCTGCCACCTCGCGGGGCGTGTCGGCCCATACCGCGCCGGCCTCGAGGTGCTGGGTGGCAGCCTCCCGCCGGATGTCATGTACTACCATGTCGTTGCCGCCGCGCCGGCAGTTGTACGCCATGCTGGCGCCCATGGTACCCAACCCGATAAAACCAACCTTTGCCATCTTGGTCATCTCCTAAATCAATCGCTCTGCGGCGCAGAGGAAAGTGACCGCATTCTAACAGAGCGCCCGGCGGTGGCCGGACGCTTGCAAAGTCCTTTTTTCATCCGCTCATGGTGAGCCTGTCGAACCATCAACCACCGCAACGAGCATCCTTCGACAAGATCAGGATGAGCGGAAAAGAGTTACGCGGTGACTTTGCAATCGCCCTACGGAGGTGACGGTTCGGGTTGATTCAATTTTGAACCACGGGCTACAATCCCGACACCCGGTTTGCGTCCGCCTTGCGTGGCTCCGGGCTGTCCCCAAGCACAACCATGTACCCTCCAGGAGGTGCAATCGTGCCAGACTTGACCGACGCCGAGGTGCTGGCTTTGGCCAACGCTTCGGGCATCAACATCCCCGACGATTTGCTGCCGGAAGTGCGCGAATCGCTGAACGGCCTGCTGGAAGCGCTGGACGCCATCACGGAGCCGGACGTAGCCAACATCGAGCCGTTGCCCATCATCGTTTCTCCCACCGCCCGCAAGATGGAGGCGTGACAATGGCAGACCCCAACCTTTGCTACCTCTCCGCCACCGAACTTGGCGAGCGCATCGCCGCCGGCGATATATCGTCGGTTGACGCCACCGAGGTGTACCTGGAGCGAATTTCCCGGTTGGATGGGAACTACGCTTCCTACATCACGGTGACCGCCGACCGGGCTCGAGAGGACGCCCGCCGCGCCGACGCCGAAATTTCCGCCGGCAACCGACGCGGGCCGCTCCACGGCGTGCCCGTAGCCGTCAAGGACCAGTTCAACACCGCCGGCATCGTCACCACCAACGGCTCCACCATCCTGGCCGAAAACGTCCCCGACGAGGACGCCACCATCATGACGCGCCTGCGCGACGCCGGCGCCGTCCTGCTGGGCAAACTCAACATGAGCGAGTACGCCAGCGGCGACGCCTTCCGGCATCCCTACGGCCGGCCGCGCAATCCCTGGGACACGGAACGAAACCCCGGCACTTCCAGCAGCGGCTCCGGAGCGGCGACGGCTGCCTTCCTATGCGCCACCTCCCTGGGCGAGGACACCGGCGGCAGCATCCGTGGCCCCGCCGCCTTCTGCGGACTGGTGGGCATTCGCCCTACCTTCGGCCTGGTCAGCCGGCACGGGGTATTCGGCGCCAGTTGGTCCATGGACACGGCCGGCCCCGTCTCCCGCACCGTGACGGACTGCGCCAACACCTTGGCCGCCATCGCCGGCCACGACCCCAAGGATCCCCAGACCTGGGATGTCCCAGTACCGGACTACGCCGCGGCGCTGGACGGCAACATTAGCGGCCTGAAGGTCGGCGTCATAACGGAGCGCGTCCACACCGACGCCAACGATCCCGAGGTGCGTGACGCGGTGATCGCGGCGGCGGCAGCGCTGGCTGGCCTGGGCGCGGAAGTTCGAGAGGTGTCCATACCCCTCATCGTCAACTCCTCCGAAATCTCCTATGGCATCATCAGTAGCGATGCGGCCATGCTGAACTGGGACATAATTTCCACCGAGCGACTGCGCGAATTGGACCACAACAACCAGGTGCGGCTGTTGATGGGCAGCATCCTCCCGGCCAAGGTGTATCAGAAGTCCATGCGCCTGCGTGATGTCCTGCGGCGTCAGATCCTCGCCACGCTGGAAGACGTGGACGTTCTGGTGATGCCGGCGTCTTCCGTCCCGGCCACGTTGATTCCTCAGTCAACCGGCCTGGGCACCAAGGCGGACGTTATTGCCGGTTTCAAGGGCCGCCGTGGGTTCACCGCGCCGTTCAACCTGGCCAACCTGCCGGCTTTGTCCATCAACTGTGGTTTCACGGCGTCGGGGCTGCCCATTGGCCTCCAGATCGCGGGCAAAGCCTTCGACGAGACGACGCTGTTCCAGGCTGCCTACGCTTACGAGCAAGCTACTGATTGGGGTGAGCGGCGACCGCCGGGCGTATAATCAAGCCATAGCTAGCAGGATGAAAAGGAGGTCCTGTTATGGGATATAACGCCGAAGTGCTGGAAAAAGTGGCGGACATCGCCAGGGAGTTGATAGAAGAGCGGTTCGGGGATGATTTCGTCTTTGACCCGGTTTTTGTGAAGGAAAAAGTTGACCACGAAGACGAGGATTACCTGGAAATCTACATCGTTTACGATGGCGATTACGAAAATCTGGATCCCGGCTGGACGGTGGGGCTGGGCTTGCGGATGATGCCGGCGTTGTTGGAAATCGGCGTGACCGAACCTCCTGCCCACGCTTTGGTCGAGAAATCCGACTGGGAAGCGGGACCGCCCAAGTAAGCTGCATGAATCCATCGGACCTGATCAGCATTGCCCGGCAGTTGACCGCTGGCGGCGGGCGTCGCGGCCGGCCGAGGCAAACCGACCTCTGCCGCGCCATCAGCGCCGCTTACTATGCACAGTTTCACACGCTGGCCCGGTGCGGAGCGGATATGCTGGCCGGGGCGACTCGGGCCATCCGGAACCAGCCGGCATGGGAACAAACCTACCGGGCGCTGGAGCATGGCCACACCAGGAATCAATGCAGAAACCAGTCCGTAATGGCTCAATTCGCATTGGACGTTCAGAGATTTGGATGGCATTTCGTTGATATGCAACGCCGCCGTCACTATGCTGACTATGCTCCGGTAACGGATTTCAACCGTTCTGTTGTCATGGGGTTGGTTGACGAAACCGAGCGGGTTATTGCGGCGTTCAACGATGCTCCTGCCGGCGACCGTCGGGCTTTTGCCATACACGTTCTGTTCAGGACGCGGCGGGACTGACTTGAAGCTAGAGGTTCATCTCTCAACCTCTTGGCATTAGTGCAATACTTCTTTGGTGGAGGCAGTATGATGACCACGACGTTTGAAGAACAGCTTGCCAAAATCAAGGCGCAGGCGTCTGTGCTTGAAAACCTCGACGATAGGGCCGTGGAGTTGGGAGTGATTCTACCATTGCTCAAGCAGCTTGGTTGGGATACTGAGGATTTGACGCAGATCTACCCCCAAAAGCGAGTGCCGGGCGCCGGCAAAGTTGACTATGAACCGTTGGTGCTAGTTAATATCAGAGGACGAATTGGGCAATGGAGCGATGGATGCGTCCGTTTTCGTCCGGTTCCAGTCCATTCCACTGCACCAGTAGGTTGAAGGCGGCCATCAGGTAACTCAGGTGCGCCTCAAATCCTCGCCAGGTGTAATGACGCATCTCCTTGCTGCCCCACACCGTGGCCATCATGGCGAAGGTGGTTTCCAGGATCATCCCCACGTTCCACTGCCCACGTCGGCACAATTTCACGTTGTCTGGGTCGTCCCCTGTTCAGGCCAGGGGCAGGCTTTGGCGCGGTGAAAGTCCGCCTTCGGCGGATCAGTCAGTATGATCATCTGGCCGTCGTAGCAGGCCAACAAGGGTAAGAACCGCTGGTCATGGATGTTGGCAGTGGCGCGGTCCCAATCCACAATCAGCCCCAATTTGTTGAGCACGACGCAGCGTTTGCCGCCCAGGATCCAGCGATGATTGGACTTGCCTCGCCGGCCCACCTGATGGAGTTGACGACCCGCCCTTACCGGATGGCCCAGTTCGACGCCATAGCTGTCGGCCACGCCCAGGATGGTGGGCGGAGCCTGGAAATAGCCGGTCCAGCAGGCTTTGGCCTCCAGGCGGCGGAAGAGGCGGGTGCGATGGGGGAGTTTGGGAAAGAGATCTCCATAGTTGTGCCTGAGCCAGTCGTAAAAGGCGCGGCGGCTGAACCCCTTGACGGCGTAGAGCACTCCGATGGTGACCACTTCGCCCAGGGAGAGCACGGCTTGGGGATGCTGGGGCAATCGGGGCAAAACGTCGTCGATCTGGCAGTAGAGTTCGGTGATAAAATCGGCTATGTTCACAGGGTTCCTCCGCTGTAGAGCGGATCAACTTACAGCATAAGGAACCCTGTGGCATTTTCAATATGATCTCAAACTAGCACCAACGGTTAATAGCCAAATTTGAGACGAGCAATTTCGACAGGTGGGGCGAGCTACTCTACTCATGGACTCCTTGTTTTTGTGGCGTTGACCCGCACGGTTAGTGCCGTATGGATGTCAGGCGCCAAGGTCCGTCAAATGGTAGTGCTGGGACTACTCAGAACTGCGTGGGGAAACATGACAGCTCCTCAGCTGGACTTTGTACAAAAACTAGAAAAGTGGGAAAGGCCGGGTAAGCTGGGTTGACCCCACATCTCACTGTAGGTCGACCTGTGCTTACGCTGCCGGATGCCATTGTAACCGTTCTCATGCCCTTCGCCGCCCTGTTCCAAAATCGGACCTGGTGCAAGGCCCAAGTGCTGCTGGTGGGTGCGGTCCTGACCCCGGGTCAACGCACGGTGGCGGCGACCTTGCGGGTCATGGGACTCAGCGGCGACCGAAACTATGCTCGCTACCATCACGTGCTGAACCGGGCAGCCTGGTCGCCACTGGAGGCGTCCCAGATCCTGCTCAGGCTGCTGCTCCAGCATCTGGACCGAAGCGATGGCCCACTGTTTTCGGTATCGACGCTGCAGGTTGAGACCCTGGACCAGCGCCGGGCGGCGGCCGTAGGGTCCACGGATCAGCGCCTTGGGGGTCTACCGAGATGCAGTGCGCTCCAGTCGGAGTTACACCGTCAAGGCCAGTGGGTTGCGCTGGGTGGGCGGCCAGCTCCGTACTCCCTCAGAAAGGTGGGCAGTTTCAGCTCTTTGAGGTGGTGCTCGAGGAGCAGTGTCGGTCGATCACTCATGCCGCCCTGAGGGTCAGGTAGTGGCGGGGGTCCGGACACATCCCCTGGGCCGGTCGGTACTGGGCTCTGCCTTTTCTCACCGTGTTAGCGCCCTCGGAACGCTATCACCAAACGCGGGGACGCCGGCACAATCCGCCGTAGGCGGAACCGGCACTGGGCGGTACCGCAGGGACAGATGATCCTGTCCGCCTGAGCGCGGACGTCGCTGGCTGCCTCACCGACCCTTGGTGCTGGTGGGCGACAACGGCTATGCCGTACTGGATTTGCTCCACTTCTGCCAGTCCCTCCGGGAACAAAGGCCGACACGTGGCGTCCAGAAAGGCCTCGGTGGTCTCCCCGGGATAGGCTTTCACGAAGCAGCCGTCGCTGTGGGCAGGTCCGAAGTAGTGCACCTTGCGCTCTACGCCGATTGCGAAGTCGCACTGGATGCCGGTCTTATACGAACCGGCTCGAAGATGCCGCCGCGTCCCGCCGGTCCGCCTCCAGAATGGCGTCAATTACATCGCTCGAGCTTCGGCTTGCTGCCGCGTGTAACCCTGGGGCGTCGGATTGGCCAGCCTTGCGCACCGTGTCCCGGTGCAGGCCGAACACCCGAAACGCTAATCCCCTCCACCAGGCAGGCTCGGCGCACTCGAAAGTACATCTCCACGGAAAACATCCATCGCACCTTCCACCCTGAAAATCAGCCCTATGGAAGGCCGGGTGGTACAGTTTTCAACCGCCCTAAATCAGCGATCCCGCCCGCCCGGTACATTTTCTCTCCGCCCTTCATAGGGGACCCCGTGCCACCAAACGTCCGCCGTAGGCGGAACCGACTGGGCCCGCCAGATGGTCCGCCTGAGGCGGACGTCACCGACCCTGGTGCTGGTGGGCGACAACGGCTATGCCGTACTGGATTTGCCCACTTCTGCCAGTCCCTCCGGGAACCGGTGCCCTCATCACCAGATTGCGCCTGGATGCCGGTCTTTACGATCCGGCCCCGCCACGTCCAGGGACAGATGGGCCGGCCCCGGGTGAAGGGAGCACGTCAACCTACCCTGAAGCAACTCCTCGACGCGCCTAACCTGGCGTGGGACACCGTGCCGGTGTCCTGGTACGACGGCACCACCCGCAACCTGGAACTGGCTTCCCGAACTGCGGTCTGGTATCACCCTGGCAAACCGCCCGTGCCCATCCGCTGGGTGCTGGTCCGAGACCCCAAGGGCGAACTGGGCACCCAGGCGCTACTCTGCACCGATCAAACCGTGGACCCAGTCCAGGTCCTGGAATGGTTTGTGCTGCGCTGGCAACTGGAGGTCACCTACCAGGAAGTGCGGGCGCACCTGGGCGTGGAAACCCAGCGCCAATGGTCGGACCGCGCCATCGCCCGCACCACGCCCATCCTGATGGGCTTATTTTCCTGGATCACCCTGGCTGCCCACTCGCTGCAGCAAGACGAGCCCATCATCCAGCGCACCACCGCCTGGTACGCCAAGCCAGCACCAACTTTCGTCGATGCCATCGCCCTGGTGCGCCGGCACCTGTGGATAGCAACGGAGAGTTTTTCAACGTCGGCACCGGACGATGACCGGGCAAAACCCATTCCCAAACTGTACGCCCGGCTCATTGATTCCCTCGCCTACGCCGCTTGAACGTACAAAGTCCAGCTTAGAGAAGTGTTGTTCATTGGCTGGCGCAGTCTGTAACGCAGGCAGGCGTGCAAATAACAAGCGCGTACCCGCTCTGCCCTGTCCATTTCTGAAAGGTTCTTGTGGGCGAACAACACGGTCCGCGTGAATCCTTCGTAAGATTCAAACAGAGGTGCCGGAAGTTGTTCTGCCTCCACCGCCGATACGACTTTCTCAATTCCGCTACCGCGCTCTTCGCAAACGCCAATGCGGCGCATCAGAGCCGCCAGAGTTTCGTTACGCGAAATAGGTGGGCTACCGAGGAAGCGTTACGTATCCACCAACGGAGCTCCCGGATTGGTTATCTCAATACGAGTATCGAATATCTCAACCATCGGTCCTGCTCCAGTAATCGAAAAATCCTGATGGATCAGTGCATTGGCCACCAGTTCCCGCACTGCCAACTCAGGAACCATCGGCGATGTCCGGCGCAACGCTTGTCCAATGACCTCAGCGGATATCCTGTTTTTGACGTAGTTAAGCATGTTGGCGAAACCGGCCGCATACCCCATGGTGCTTGCCCTTTCGTTAGTCGTTTCGGTACGACCATTGCCACGGTACTGCACAACCCGGACAGCTTTACGTCCGAGCCGTCCAAAATCGCTGATCCGATTAGCGAACAAGATAGCTCCCAAGTTGGTGATATTCCAGCCTCCGGCGGCACAAGGTGCAATCAGACGGTCTTGTTCCAGTTCGTACAGAACAGCGTCGCCACTTTCTGGAGTAGGCTTTTCGAGGAGACCGTAATACGCAATATAGTTCAGATTCTCGAATATCTCCTCGCTGCTTAAACGTTCCGCAGCCACTCCGTCCTCAAAGATGACACTGTCAGAAAGTCGCCACAGCGCACGTTCCTTTTCAGGATGGTCTCGGAGATTTGTCTTGGCATCGCCGACCCGAATGCACTCCTTTCCCCATATAGCTACTGGTTGCCGGGTGGCCGGCTCTATTTCCAGAATCACGACCCGCATCCCATCGACCGCAGTTTCGTGAAAGCGAAAATCTGTGCGCGGGGTCAACCCGCGCCTCAGCCAGTTTTCCAGTGGTTCTCCGCCCTGCTTAGTCGTAGTAGGCTTGAACTGAGTACCGACGACAGCGTGGGTGCCGTCTTTGATGCCCCAGAGCATATAGGCAGAGGCTTCCCCATTCAGAACGGCTCCATTGGCCAATGCTGATATGTACTCACCAATCTCTTGGGGTTCAGTCGCTTGGTTGACTTTGAACTCCACCCACTCGGTTTCACGGGGCAAGCGGCGGAGATTGTGGACCAAATCGGTCAGGTAAGCGTCATTTCGGATCGGAATCATATCAGAACGCCCTCGTTCTCTTGCGGGCTTCACACCGCATTATACTCACGATCAGCTATGTTGATACGCACGGACTATATTCTCCGAAACCTAGCTTCTTTTCGTCAGAATTCGCAAAACATCTGCTACAGCGTGTCCCGGTTGTTGGTGATAGTGCTGACGCCGGCTGCCTGTGCCATAAATCACGCTCCTCAAATAGCGACCAAGGGCTGATTGGGGCGCATTATATACGACGTTAACATCGAAACCGGCCGGTAATTGGCGGGGCAGCGGTCGTTTCAACGGGGTTATCCCGGCCGAGGTTTCCGCAGGGGCGAACAGGGCGTATGGGGGAGAGCAGGGGCGAATGATTATTCGCCCCTACGGGGGAACGCCGCCACGATGCGCGCTCTGGCCAGTTTGCTGGGTGTAACAAAAAAACGCTCCCCGCAGCCTCTGGCAGACTACGGGGAGTTGGTTCGGTACGGGAAGTTCCGCCGTCAAAGGATCATCGAGTTACGCGGAACCAGCCCGAGTGGTTGTTGCTAGCGGCTAATCGACTGCGTCGTATTCGCCGTCGGGGCCGATTTGAGACAGTATCACCGCGTCAGCATCGGAACCCTGGTTGTCCATCGGCCCGAACATGACCGAGAAACCGCTCAGGTCAATGGTACCGGCATTCTGCACGGCGCTGAGGAAGCATTCGCGGGTGACATTACTGCCACAAAGCTCGAGACCCGCGATGGCGAGGCGACCCGCCAGGTAGCCCTCGAGGGAGATGAACCCGGGTTCCGCAGTGGCATCGTACGCGGCCAGTGCGGCGCGATACTCGGCAAGGACCGGGATGCTGTCGCCGTCGGGCAAAGGCACGACCTGGGAAACCAAGACGCCTTGCCCGGCGTCGCCCAACTCTTCCGCCAGGGCGTTGCTGCCCACGAAAGACACGGACATGAAAACGGGGTCCGGATCCAACTCGGCGCGCAGCAGCTCCACGGCCCGGGCCGTCGGAAGGTGGGTGCCAACCATGATAACCGCGTCGGGTTCTGCTTCGGCAATTCGGTACACCGCCGACTTTACGGCCGCAGTGTTCCGCCAGTAATACCAGGACGCAACCAAATCCATATTCCGGCCTTCCAGTGCCTGCTTCACGCCGTTGAGGCCGTCTGTTCCGTAGGAGTCGTTCTGATACAGGACGGCGACCCTGGTCTTCCCCACACCCTCGAGATAGTCCACCATTTTCTCGGTTTCCTCGTGATACGAAGCTCGGAGGTTGAGGATGTTGGTAAGTTCAGGTTGGCGCAGCAACTGAGCGCCGGTGAACGGAGCGATGAAGGGCACGTTTGCAGCGTGGGCTACCGGTGAAGCTGCCCGGGAGGTGGGCGTGCCCACCGCGCCGATCAGCGCGAATACGCGTTCATTCTCAATCAGTTGCAGGGTGTTGGCAAAAGCCCGGTCGGTTTCGTAGCCGTCGTCACGCGTGGTAAGTGTCAGCGTCCGCCCGTTGACCCCGCCGGCCTGGTTTGCCTCATTGAACGCAGCCTGGATGCCGAGGCGCATTCCCTGGCCCAATTCTGCGGAAGGCCCGGTGAAAGCGGCGGATTGACCGAAGCGGATCCGGTTGGCGGTGACGCCGGGAACTCCGAGGTCCCGGTCATCCGGGGCGCAGGTTCCGGCAGGCTGCATTCCCTGGACAACGGCGGCCAGGGCGTCAAGTTCGCACAGCAACTGGTCCAGAGTTTTCGCGTTGCTTGCGATAAGTCCGCGTTCGGCAACGGTCAGTTCGAGACGTTGCTCCAGGCGATCAAAGTAGTCGTCTTGCTCACCGCCGCCGCCAGCGTCACGCAGGTTTTCGGCGAGGGCAAGGACGCCCGGCCCCAACCCAGGAACCGGGTTCTGCCGCAGATACTCGACGTCACGATCCACGCGGCCCGCCACCGAGTCGTATCTTTCGTGGATGCGCGCTACGTAGGTAGGGTCCTGCATGAGGCTTGCCACCAAAAGGAAGGTGTGCCCCAATACCACGTCTGACGACAGGCTATTCACATGGGCGAAACCCAGGATGTCGTTCTCTGATAGATTTTGAGAACCCATCGACCCGGCGCCGGCGTTGGTGACCAGGCGATAGAATTGATTGTCCGCGACGGCGCCAACAGTTGGGAACAGCCTGGTGGAATTGGCTTGCGCCAATTGGACCCGGCTGGCGCTCTCGGAGCGAAACGCCTCGCCCAATGGGCGCCGGCCGGTCTGGATCTGCCCCACATTTGAAACCAGACGGTTCACCAGCGTGCGGATGCGGGCAACGCGGTCGCTATGGCCGCTTCCGGCCAGAATACCCAGCTGTTGCTGCAGGGTGGCCCGGTGCGCGCCGATCTGCTGGGCGGATTGACGGATGGTATCCGGCGTCATGCCGCCGTGTGTTGCGACGGAACCGACGGCGTCCAACGCGCTGGCTTGGGTGGCGATTGACAATGCGGCGGCCAGAACATCAACGTCACCGGTGGCCGCGCCTCGCACGTTCAGGGACTGCCACGCCGACCAGACCGGATCTGCTTCGGGGCTGCTTTTGCTGCCCACGACGAACAGGTACCGCGCGCCGGCGGTATCGGGGCTGCTGACCGTCAAGGAGTGAGAAGTGGTCCCGCCTCCGGGGACGTCAACGGACAGGGTGAGCATCATCCAGTCGTGGCCGGAGTGATAAGCGTCCCAGGCCGCAGCGTAGTTCACCCAGAGAATGGTGTATCCAGACGCGCCGGCCACTTCGTCCCAGGACACCATCACGTCGCCGGGATTGGCGCCATTGACCACCTGCACGTTGGCGGGGGCAGGCAGGCCCGTTTGTGCATGGGCCGTGTTGTCCAATGCCAGCCATCCCCCCAGGGTGACCAGGATGGCTGCGGCGATAACTGTGACCGTCAGCAGTCGCATACGGCGGGTTCTCATCACCATGCTCTCTTTCTCCATTCTCGTAAATAATATCTGACCTATCTGATCGGATAACTGTGCGGGGGGATTATACCAACATTAATCCCGTTCACGAGTGGCGCTGCCTAATATTCGTAAAACATTTGCTGGAGGGCGTCCCGGTCCTCGGCGACGGTGAGGCCGAGCATCAGCAGGATGCGGGCCTTCTGGGGCATGAGGTTGTCGGAGACGATGAAGCCCTGTTCGTCCTTGCGAGGGGTCATCACCACGCGGCCGGCGCTGGAGCGGCTAGCGAGGACGACGGGCATACCACCGGCTACGGCGGACTCGGCGGCGGCGATGACGGCGGGCGGGAAGGTGCCGGCGCCGAAGCCGGCCAGCACTAGGCCGGCGCGTTGCCCGGTTTGGGCTGCGTGGGCGCGCACGGCGTCGATGAGCATTCCGTCGGCGCCGGCGTAGGAATGGACGATGTCCACGCGGGGGAGGTCGGTCATGCCGTCCACGCGGAAGGGGGTTTCCATGGTGTGCTTGCGAACCGGGCGGCGATAGAAGACCACGCGGTGGTCGGAGTCGGCGTAGCCCAGGAAACCGAGTTCGTTGGGTTTGAAGGTCTCCACCCGGAGGGTGTTGGCTTTATAGACCTCGCGGGCGCAGTGGATTTCGTTGTTAAGCACGGTGAGGACGCCCATGCCGGCGGATTCGGGCGTGGCCGCGATGCGGACGGCGTCCAGCAGGTTCAAATCGGCGTCGGTGCTGATGGCGGTGGGCGGACGCATGGCGCCGGTGATGACGACGGGCCGCTCGGATTTCACGGTGAGATGGAGGAAGTAGGCGGTTTCCTCCAGGGTGGCGGTGCCGTGGGTGATGACGACGCCGGAGGTGTCGGGTTCATCGCGGTCGATGGCGTGGATGCGCTCGGCCAGGGCAATCCAGTTAGCCGGGCCGATGGCGGTACTGCCGACGCTGACCATATCCTCGGCGATGATGTTGAAGTGGTCGCCAATTTCAGGGACGCGGGCCAGGTTCTGCTCAATGGTCAGGTGGTCGCCGATTTCGGGATAGCGGATGTAGTCCATGCGGTCGGGGCCGACGCCGGCGATGCTGCCGCCGGTGGCGATGATGTGGACGGTGGGTCGGGAGGTCATTGGGGGAGTCTCCTGTGACGGTTGGCATGTGTTGGTGTAGGGGCGAGGCATGCCTCGCCCCTACGAATCTAACGCTAGCGGCGTTGGATTAAATTCCGGGGGTTATCCGGGTCATCGTCCCATTTGACGGGGTTATGGACGATGTACCGGCGGATGTCGTGCAGGGCGTTTTCGTTGCGGATCACGTGCCCATAGTAGTTGCGTTGCCAAACCGGTGCGCCTGGGGTTCCGCGTGAACGGTTGATATGTTTTGACACCGTTGATTTGTACGAGCCGATTATCGTACCGAGGGTGCCTTTCGATGATTGATGCGGGTGGTGTAGGGGCGAGGCATGCCTCGCCCCTACATCGCTACTTGTTATGATGACAATGCCATGCACGTGGTTGGGCATCACTATGAACTCATCCGTATCGACGTGGGCGAAATGCTTTGGAATTTCTTCCCACGTATCCTGCGCTATGCGCCCGACATCGTTCAAGGCCATCCGGTCGCCGTATATGTCGCCGAACAAGGGCACACGGTTATAGGTGCATATCGTTACGAAGTACGCCCCGGCCTGACGGTAATCGTACCCTTGCAGGCGGAGGGACTTGCGGCTGTGGATATTTGGCTTGCGATGCACCATCGTATTTCCTGTATCAACGGTAGGGGCTAGGCATGCCTAGCCCCTACATGCACCACATGGGGATAATGTCTGACCTGTCGCATTACAACAACCGCCGCTATGCTACCATACCGCCCATGCGCGCCCTCATCCTTTCCGACATTCATTCCAACCTCCAAGCCTTCGACGCGGTGTTGGCCGATGCTGAGGGGCGCGGCGGGTATGATGTAGTGTGGTTTCTGGGGGATCTGGTGGGGTATGGGGCGGATCCTGGCCCTTGCATCGCGCGGCTGCGCGAGCTGCCGCACGTGGGTATTGCCGGGAACCACGATCATGCCGTGATCGGGAAGCTGAACCCCGACCTCTTCAACGGGGCGGCTCGGGCCGCTGCCTTGTGGACTGCGCAACGCCTGGCCAACGACGAGCGGGAATACCTGATCGCGTTGCCGGAAGTGCGGCGGGAGGGATCTTTCACCCACGTCCACGGGAGCCTGCGCGATCCGGTGATGGAATACCTGATCAGCGAGCCGGCGGCGCTGGCGACCTTCGCCCTTCTGGAGACGCCCTTCTGCCTGGTCGGGCACTCGCACTACCCCTTGGTCTGGATGGAGCGGGACGGCCGCGCCGACGTTTTCCTTTTGGACGCTGCGGAACCGCTGCCGCTGGACCGCCGCCAACGGGTGATCGTCAATCCCGGCAGCGTGGGCCAGCCCCGGGACGGGGACTGGCGGGCTTCGTACCTGCTCTACGACGACCAGGGGGACGGGGATGGGACTCTCCAACATTGCCGTGTAGAATATGACATCACCACCGCCCAGGGGAGGATACTGGATGCCGGACTGCCCGAGTCACTGGCGTTTCGCCTTTCGGACGGGAGGTAGCAAACTTGACGCTTTTCCGCCGTCGCCATAAACTTTGCATTACAGGAGTTACGTCCTTGAAACCGAAAGCAAGTAACTCTACCAACGCAGCAGTCCAAGAAAGGGACGACCAGTTGAGGTATCATCATCGCTATCCAGCAAGTTAATGGCAACGCCGCATTCAGTGAAGACGTAGCCTTATTTATCGACTGGGAAAACTTCAAGATCAGTCTGGCGGTGCGGGGCCGGACTCCCAACGTATCTGCGCTCAAAGAGGAAGTTTCCAACCACGGCCGCGTCGTGGTCGGCAAGGCTTATGCCGACTGGGTAACCCGCGCTCCCGAGCTCAAGGGAGCGAGCCAGTTCATCAACGATCCTCCTTCCCTTTACGCTGCGGGCATCGAGCCGGTGTACGTACCGACGCGGCTGCCGCTGCGTGGGTCCTACCAGACCGGCCGTACCGTGAGCGTCAAGAACAGCGTTGACGTGAAGATGACGGCCGACTGCATCGACACGGCGCATAACTTCCCCAACATCAACACCTTCGTGCTGGTATCGGGGGATTCGGACTTCATTCACGTCATCAACTCCCTGCGCGCGGTGGGCAAGCGGGTGCTGGTGGTGGGCGTATCCTGGGCGACTTCCCGGCGCATGGCCGACCACGTTGACGGATTGATCTTCTACGACGCCGACGTTGACCCCATCGACGTGGAACCCGCCCCGCAGCGGGGACCGTTCCAGCGGAACCGTCCGCCGGCTCCGGCCGCTTTGGCCAATCCGGGCCGACACCAACTGCCTGAGGTTATCCGCGCCATCGAGGACGTGATACGCACCGAGCGGGCCGCCGGACACACGCTGCTGCTGACTTCGCTCAAGCAACGGCTGGTGCGGCGCATCGCCGGTTTCGACGAGCGCAAACTGGGTTTCTCGGGATTCAAGAAGCTCATGCTGCGCGTCGCCGAGGAAGGCAACATCAAGATTCGCAGCGTTGACTTGGTGGACTGGATCTTGATGGCCGACGAACCCGACCCGGTTCCGGTGGCGCAGGATGACGATGACGTGGAACTGGAAGCCGCCGATGCCTACGATGAGGCCGATGACGACATTGACGGCGCAGTCTCAGAACCGGAACCCGACGAACCCGAAGCAGCGGCGGACGAACTGCCGGACGATTTATCGCTAGAACCCGAAGAGGAAATCGCGCCGGCAAGGTCTCAGCCGATAGAGGGGCCAATTGCTCCCGAACCGATTCGACCGGACCTGGAAGAGCTGGAGAGCGCGTTGAGGGACGCCGCAGCCGAATTGGACCTGCCCGCATCGGAGGATCAGAGCAGCGAAGTGGCCCGCATTGCCGACCTGGTGGCGATGAGCCACTTCGTCGAAGAACGGGACGGCGCCGACGCAGTGATGTTCCAGGCATTGTGCAACGAAATCAGCGCCGCCCTGACCCAGGGAATGGAGGCCAAAGATCCGACCATTCTGGAGCATTGGGGTGATTCTACGGACCTAGTGACGCGGAACCTGATCACACGGCAAGTGCGCGGCCTGATGTCCAACGGCGTTTTCCAGTATCGGAACGTGAATTCGCGGGACCCTGAAACCAACCGGCTGCGCCGGCGACGGGTATTCGGGCTGAACCGCGAGCATCCCCTGACCGGCATCGCGCTGGCGGTGCGACTGGGTTTGCCTTATCCGCCGCCGTCCGAAGAGGTTGGAACCACCAACGACGCCATTGCGACGCCGCCGCTGGCCGACCACGGCTCCGCCGAAGCCGACAACCCTGGCGTGGTGGAGGAGGCCGAAGTGGTTGCCATCAGTTGAGGCGGGCCCAACGGGCCAGCGCCTTTTCCGGCGACGCGATTTCGGCGACGGATGTGAAGTAGTAATCCCGCCAGCCCTCTGGCGGCATACCGGCGAACAGCATCAGGTTCAGCGGGTATTCCTTGCTGTCGGTGACGCGGCGGAAGTCGTCGCGGAACAGGAAGGTGGGCTTACCCAGGGCGATGGCGATGCCCAGTTCCACCATCACGCCTTCGTCGGGGGGCGCGCCGTTGACCACGGCGAAAATGGCGTCGGCATCGCGCACGTCCCGCACGTCGGCCTGGGCGACGCGGTAGGCCCATCCAGGTTGGGAAAAGTCAACTTGGTTGTTGCGCTCGAAGGGTTCCCAAACCTCCAGGCCCAGCGCGGCGAGGGCGGCCGAGATTTCCGGCAGCAGCAACGCCTTCTGCTGGGCTGAAAAGCCGTAGGGGTTGGCGAGGTAGATGGTTTTTTGTTTTGTGGGTTCCAAGTTTTCGAGTCCGCTCAGCTGGTCCATACGGCGAAGGATTTCCCTGGTTCGGGTAGGGGCGAATGATTATTCGCCCCTACAGTGGTCAGCTACGGGAGGATTCGCGCCAGAGGCGGCAGCCGGTGACGCCCAGGATGATGGGGAGCATGGTGTCCACCACGGCCCAGATGGCCCAGGCGGTGTGGTTGTCGCCCTGGCTCACGTCTCCGGTAGCCAGGAGGGAAAACCAGTTGTGCAGGAAGATGATGGCGACGCCGGCAGTTACATAGAAGGTGACGTGGGCCTCCAAATAACCCTTAGTGATGGGTTCGTCGCCGTTGCGTCCTCCAAAGCCGGCTTTGTGGGCGTAGTTGAAAGCCAGACCCACGGCCAGGCCGATCAACATTAAGACATCCAGCACGTGCCACACGACGAGCACGTTGATGGCTTCGACCAGGAAAATGTTTATGATGAAAAACACGGCCACCGCCACCGACACAACCACCAGATATGCGCCGGCCAGTTTCTTTATTCCGTTCATGACTCCTCCCTTTTATTTCAAAGCGTCGCTCAATCCTCCATTCCAAGCATCAGCAAGTGCATCCATTGGCATATCTATCAAGTTATTGAAGTATAGCCGACTGCCTCCGGTGATCCCCAGCGTCAACATTGGCACATCTTTGGCGTTTGCTGCCGACAACAGATTGGGCAGCCGGTCCAGTTCCACCGTGACAACGATGCGAGACGGGGCTTCGCCAAATAGCGCGGCGTCCCATCGCCTGGGGATTCCGGCTGAGAAGTCATCGGACGCTGCGAAACCAATGGACCCACTACCACCGATGTATCCATCCCCCAGTATGCAGCACTCGGCCAGCGCCACGGCCAGGCCGCCGTCGGAGCAGTCGTGGGCGGAGCGCAGCGTGGCGTCGGCGATCAGCTGCCGGCACAACGCCTGTACCCGCCGCTCCAGGGGGAGGTCAAGGCGGGGTCGCCCGCGCACCATGCCGTGTACGGTGTGCAGATATTCGCTGGCGGCCAGATCAGAAGCCCGGCCGGACAGTTGCCCGGCGCCCAACAGGACCACCGCCAGTCCTTCAGCCGGGAAACCCGCCCCGCAGTGCCGGTTCACATCGCCCAGCAGTCCCAACCCGCCTACGATGGGGGTAGGGTAGATGGCCGTACCCTGGCTTTCGTTGTACAGGCTGACGTTGCCGCTGACCACCGGGACGCCCAATGCCCGACAGGCCCGCGCCATTCCCCGGATGCACTGTTCCAACTGGTAATAGATTTCGGGACGCTCCGGATTGCCGAAGTTCAGGCAATCGGTGAGCGCCAGGGGTTCCGCGCCAACGCAGGACAGGTTGCGCGTGACCTCGGCCACCGCCAACTGGCCGCCCCGGAAGGGGTCCAGGTAGCACTGCCGGCCGTTCCCGTCGATGGCGACGGCGATGGCGGTGTCCGTTCCCTTGACGCGGAGGACCGCCGCATCGCCGGCGCCGGGGCCGATAACCGTGTTGGTCTGCACCTGGTGGTCGTACTGTTGGTACACTCCCCTCCGGCTGGCGATGTTGGGCGAGGCCATCAGGCGCAACAGGGTTTGCCCGGCATCGGCGGGCCGGGGAACCTCGCGCAGGTTGAGACGTTGACGGGCCAGCGCATCAGCCGAGACTTGGCCGGACCGGCGATAGCGCGGCGCGTCCGAAAGGTGTTCGACGGGCAAGGCAGCGATGGTTTCCGTCCCGTCCTGCACCTGGGCGAACTGCGCTTCGGTTACGGTTCCGACGGGCCGGCAGGTGATGTCCCACTTCTCGAACACGTCGTTGATGGCGGACACGTGCTGCGGCGGAGCGGCCAGGAGCATCCGCTCCTGGGATTCGGATAGCATGACCTCGTACCCGGTCATTCCCGATTCCCGACGATGGACGCGGCTGATGTCGAGGATAATCCCGCGCCGGCCACGGGCCGCCGATTCCACCGCCGCGCTGGTCAGGCCGGCGGCGCCGAGGTCCTGCAACGCGCGAACCTTGCCGGTGCCCAGCGCCTCCAGGCACGCTTCGATGAGAGACTTTTCCAGGAAGGGGTTCCCCACCTGCACCGTGGGGCGCAGTTCCTGCTCTTCCTCGAAGGTTCGGGACGCCAGGCCGGAGGCTCCGTGTATCCCGTCGCGTCCGGTGCCGGCGCCGACCAGCAGGAGGACGTCACCGGGTGTGTCCGCCGCGGCGCTGGCTATTTCGTCGATGCGGGCAATGCCCACGCACATGGCGTTGACCAGCGGGTTTTGCGAGTAGCATTCATCGAAGTATATTTCGCCGGCCACGTCAGGGACGCCGATGCAGTTGCCGTACCAACCGATGCCGTCCACCACACCCCGCAGCAGCCGACGGTTGGCGGCGGAGTCGGGCGGGCCGAAACGCAGAGAATTGAGCAGGGCGATGGGCCGCGCGCCCATGGCCAGGATGTCCCGGACTATTCCACCGACGCCGGTGGCCGCGCCCTGCAACGGCTCCACGGCCGAGGGATGGTTGTGCGACTCCGCCTTGAACACGACGGCCAGGCCGTTGCCGATGTCAATGGCGCCGGCGTTTTCGGCACCGGCCCGGGACAGGGTGCGGGCGGAACGGGTGGGCAGCATCGCCAGCAGCGGGCGGGAGTGTTTGTAGCCGCAATGCTCGCTCCATAACGCGCCGAACATACCCAACTCCACCGGGTTGGGTTCCCGGTCCAGCCGGTCAACGATCATGTCGTACTCGGCGGGCGAGAGGGCGATTTCGTCCAGGATTTCTTTGCTGACCGGCATAGCACTCACTGGTTTGTCCGTTGCTGACGTGGCCTGAACATTGAGCGGACATCAGAAGCCGGGATATCGATAATGTCGTCGGCAAGCTGAGAAACTTCCTGCGCGACGCTTTGGCGGTCTGGCGTGGCAATTATTATCCGTACTCCATGGTCTTGGGCGGTTCTGATAGCCTCCGCGAGATCCCGGTCGCCTGCAATGAGCACAGCTGTTGCGTAAACTGAACGACTGGCCAGACGAACCATGTCCAGCGCAATCAGGGTGTCAACGCCCTTTTGTTGACGCTCCGGACGAAATGTCCACAGCCTATCAAAGGCTTCCAGCAACCGAGAAGGCTCGCTGCCGATCTCTTTTGCGGCATCGGCGATGGCCTGCCTTATTGGTTCAGCAAGTTGGTTGGGGCGTTCAGCAACATGCCCAAGTCGCAACTGTATGCCCGGTGTTGCTGCAATCCCATTGAAGTATGTCCTCTGACCGCGGTAATCTCGATGCGAAGGATCAAAAGCGCCATCGTACCAATATGCACGCAGGAAAGATTGACCAACGATATGTTTCTCCGCGAGGTCTCGAAGCCACTGGGCAGTAGTAGCCGCATCGGGGTTAATGGAGCCGCGTCTTTGTTTCAGCACGTTGGCGCCAACGGCATGCAGGAATCCAACATCAACAAACCCAATATATGATTCTGGCATCAGGCAACTCCAACAAAAATCAGGGCCTCTCACGAGACCCTGCTAATGACCCCAATGGGGCCGGACTGCTAATGACCCCAATGGGTCGTATTTCTAGCATCCCAACGGGACTGCCATTATTCTATCAGCACGTGGCGCCATTCGCAAACGGAGGTTCAGCCAGATTCATCCGATAAGGCCGCCAACCACCACCATGGCCACGCCGCCCACCGCCAGCAGCGTGCCGATGACCAACTCCCTGGTGACGGTTTCGCTTTGGCGCAGGAACAGGCGGGCCATGAGCAGGGTTACTAACGGGTTGCACGACACGATGGGAGCGATGACCAGGATGTTGGAGCCTTCCCGTGTTACGGCGAAATAGACTGCCATCACAGCGCAGGCGGCGGCCAACCCGCCCAGGAACACGAACAGCGTGGCCCTCGCGGAGCCGGTGACCCTTTGGGCAGCCTCTCTCCCGAACACCGGCGAGAGGACCAGAGTGGCGAAGAACATGCTGCCGGCGGCCATGATCAGCGGCGATCCGAACTGGATGCTCAACACCCGGCCGCTCAGGGTCGATGCGCCGTAACACGCCGCCGCCAGTATCGCCAGGCCGTAACCCGCCACCGATTTCCAGTCGCGGCCCCAGCTCTGGCGGAGGAAGTTGCCTCCGGTCAGGGCCAGGCCGGTGACGACCACCACCGTCCCCAAGCCCAACAATACCGTCAAATGCTCGTTGAAGCCGGGCACACCGAGGCGCGTGAGGGTGATGGCGTACAGCGCGGAGAACAGCGCGGCGCTGCCCACGATGGGCGTCACTCGCGATGCGCCGATCAGGCTGATGGCGATGTACTGCTGGGATCGTCCGCCCATATAAGTGAGGATGCCGTTGCCCAGGAGCCACACCAGGGAGATGACCGGCAGCGCGATGATGGCGTCGAATTCAAAAATCAGAGCCAGCGTTCCCGCCAGCAGGGTTGAAGCCACCAGGGATACCACGGACGCCGGCATGGGCCGCGTGGCGGTCATTCCCAGGCGGGCCAGCACCGCGGAACTGCCGAACCCCAGCACGGCGATGCACGCCAGCCCCAACGACAGCAGCATTGTTATTGAATGGGGACGGGCTGACTGGCTCCGGCGTCGATCATTGACCCGAAAATCAGGTTGCCGTCGTCGGAACCCAGCAACAATTCGCAACTGCGCTCCGGGTGGGGCATCATACCCAGCACGTTGCGTCCTTCGTTGGTGATGCCGGCGATGTTGCCCACAGAGCCGTTGGGATTGGCGGCCTCGGTGACCGCGCCGTCCGGTTCGCAATAGCGGAACAGGATGCGGCCCTGTTCCTCCAGTTGCGTGATGGTGGCGTCATCGGCGTAGTAGTTTCCCTCGCCGTGGGACACCGGAACGGTCAGGGCCTGTCCCTCCCGGCAGCGGCTGCTGAAAGGCGTATCGACGCGCTCGGTGCGCAGGTGCGTCCACTGGCAGCGGTATTCCAGATGACCATTGCGACGCAGCGCCCCGGGCAACAAACCGGCTTCGCACAGTATCTGGAAGCCGTTGCATATGCCGATGACCAGGCCGCCGGCGGCGGCGAAGTCGCGCACTGCGGACATCACCGGGGAGAAACGTGCAATTGCGCCGGCGCGGAGGTAATCGCCGTAGGAGAACCCGCCGGGGACGATGATGGCGTCGTAGCCGGCTACGCTGCTTTCCTTGTGCCAGACGTAATCGGCGTCTTGACCGAGGACACCGTTGACGGCGTGGTGGCAGTCGGTGTCGCTCCAGGTGCCGGGAAAAACCAGGATGCCGAAACGCATGTGTGGGATCAGCCGCCCGTTTCGAGGATACGGGAGACGATGGCGTTTACCTGGCTGCCGTCGGCTTTGCCGCGCACCTGGGGCATGATGCGTCCCATGACCTTGCCCCGGTCGCCGGGCCCGGAGGCGCCGGTATCGGCGACGGCCTGACGGGCCAGAGCTTCGATTTCCGCATCGCTGAGCTGCTCGGGCATGTATTCCAGCAGGATGGCGAGGGACGTTTCTTCCTTGGCCACCAGGTCGGCCCGTCCGCCCTGGCCGAACATCTCAATGCTCTCGCGGCGGTCCTTGACCTGCTTGGCGATGACGTCGGTGACGCCGGCGTCGTCCAGTTCTTTGAGATTGTTCTTTTCCGTCAGCTGGATTTGGCTTTTGAGGAAGCGCAAAGTATCCAGGCGTTCCCGGTTCCGGGCGCGCATGGTATTGCGGATGTCTTCATCCAGCCGGTCCTTGATGTTGGCCATCGCCTTGCTGCCTTTCGCGTCGCGTTCGCTGGTATGGGGTATGAATACCGGTGGCGAGTCGCTGTTTAATGTGAGGACAATGCTACAACGCAGCCCCCTTCAGCGCAACCGTGCTATACTGGAATACCGGCCGAAGTGGCGGAATGGTAGACGCGCCGGTCTCAAAAACCGGTGGGATAATCTCCCGTGTCAGTTCGAGTCTGACCTTCGGCACCAAATTCCCAATTTCCTACTTAGAAGCGGCTCCAAATGGGGCCGTTTTTGCCGTTTTGCCGACCAATTGCCGACCAAATTCCCAACTGCCGATCGCGACGACTACGGCGCGCTTTCCGTGCGTAGGCCAGGATTTGGCCGGGACGCCCAATACATCGACGTAATTATCGGAAGCATCTGGCGCTGCACTCTCTTGACGCTGCCGTCGGCGTCGCTTACATCGCGAACCCAACGCGACTGCATTTCGTCGAGCGCAGCTCGCACATCTTCGGGAAAGTCTGGAAGGTCTGTCACGACAGCTTGTAGTTCCGCTGATCCATTGCCGGATACGAAACCCACGAAATCACAGTCAGACCGTTGAACGTTCCAGTCGGCGGGAACGTCGATCTCAAAATTCGGCCGTTCAGCACAAAGGTCGGAGTTTCGTCGATCCTTGTTGTGCTCATGGGTTTTCCATTCTCCTGGAGCGTCTTGCAGCGTTTTCGCACAGGATGTGGCGTGTCTGCAATTCCTGGCGATGCCGCCGCGAGTCATAGGCCCGGTCGGCGTACAGCAGTTCCCACACGGCGGCGGCTTTGAAGACGACGCCGGTGTGCAATGCGGAGCGAGGAACCCTCCACTGTCCATATAGTGGCCTTTTCCGTGTCAGGCCCACCGCACCGCCGCTCGGGGGAGGAGGACCACAGGCGGCGCTTCACTCCCGCCGGCGCAGGCCGAACTCGTACTCGCCCGTTCTCCGGTTCTGGTAGGGGTTGGTCGTCGCCTCTGCGGTGTAGGTCCCCGGGCCCAGCGTCGCCTCGATGAATGAGTTCTCCAAGTAACTGTCGTCGTTCTCAGCGATGAGGGACGCCTTGTTGAACGACCTCCCCTCGTACAGAACCAGGTAAGAGTTGGCCGCATCGGAATCCAGCTCCATCAGAATCCGGCCCCGCCCCGTCAGCGTGAACCGGTAGTAACGGGCGTCGCCGCTGCCGAACGTGTAGGAACCGCAGCCGGAACCGCTTCTCCACTCGCCGGCACGGTCCTTACCCGAAGAGGGTTTGATTGTGCCGAGGTCGGTCACGCAGTGGGCTGCCGGCGTGTACTTCGGCGGCGGCGACTTGATGACCAGGGTAAAGGCGCCGCCAGCGCCTATGTCGGTAGCCACTGCCTCGACGGTGTAGGTCCCCGCCGGCAGGTTCCCGGTGATGCGCGTCCGCACCGGCGCGTCCGCGTCCACGGCCTCAAGTACGGCAGCTCCGGATCCCTTCGTGCCCTGCCGCAGGTACATGTGCGTATTGGCGACCTGGGGAGAATACAGCTCTACCACCACATCGGACGCTGACCCCAGTGTGAAGGTGTAGTACCGGGCGTACCTGCCTGCCCGGTCCACCGAGTAACACGGCCACGTCCAATCGCCGCCTGCCTGTTTGCCGAATTGCACAGTCTGCCGGCACTCAGGTGGGGACACCTCGGCGCCGGCCGGGTCGTAGTCGCTGGGCTTCGCCGCGCTGGAGCCGCGCAGCGCCAGCAGGTAGTGGCCCGTCCGGCCCGGTTTGTCGGTGGTTACCTCAATAACGTAGTTCTTCCCCGCTTTCACGGGCCAGTAGACGGAGGCGCACCGCGGATAGCAAGAGGAGTACATGCTCGAGGAGCGCTGCGCGACCAGCGTGCCGTCCTCATACAGGAATACCTCCTCCTCGGTGTCGGGAGAGGTCAGGGTGGCTGTGATACTGCCGTCGGCGGTTGGCGTGTAGGTGTAGTAACGAGCGTAGCTCCCCTGGTTCTCTGTGGAAGGGCAGCCCGAATTCCACCTGCTGGCATCGGTCTCTCCCCGGTCGATCGTCACCCAGCATTCAAACGGAACCGCCAGAGCTATCGAAACCGTAGTTCCGGGAGTCAAATTCAGGTTGGCGCCGACCCATTGCGCCTCTGTCCTTCCAGACCTGAAGTTCGCGCTGGCAAAGCTAATCGCCCGACCACCGAGGTACAGCGTCCAGCTACTCGCGTCAGGAGGATACGGCGCGTCAAGTGAGACATATAGGTCTGACGGCTCACTAAGAATCAAATTGATATTATAGGTCACGCCATTGTAGGTGAAGGCGGAGGAAGTGAGTACATCTCTGCAAAGGAAAGTCGGGGAGAAGCGGGGGGTGCAGCCCTCGGGTTTGGACGTAAGACGGGTGACAGTCTGCACCCTCAGGTCAGACTGCCAGATGTTGGTCGTCGCGCCAGCCAGCTGGGCGGCCGTGGGCAGCGTGGGCGTCGTGCCCGCCCAGAGCTTGAATTGGAAGTCGGCGCCTCGGCGGCTATCGGTGGCGACCTCCAGGGTGTAGGTCCCCGCGCTCAGCGTCTCGTCGATGCGCGAGCGCAGGGGATTGCCGTACACACTTCCTTCGTGGAGGACCGTCCCGGCTCCCTGCCTATGGAGGGCGCTATTGATGCCCGAGCGCAGGAACAGGCGGGGGTTGATGGGGTTGGCGCCCTCCGCCTCCAGCCGCACCGGGGTCTCCGCCGCCAGCGTGAAGGTGAAGTACCGGGCGTGGTGGCCGGACATACTGCGGGAGTCGCAGCCGTTGGCCCAGGTGCTCCGAGTGGCGTGGGATTGCTTGACGTGGTCGGCGTAGATGTCGTTCCAATTGCGAAGCTCGACGTACGACAGGCAGGGGTCGATGGGAGTGCCGACTATGGAAAGTAAATGGGCGTTACTGTTTTCTGACCAGGAGCTCGTGTTTTCTCCTGTGCGGTCTGCTCTCGTCCACGCATTGTCTGCAATGGTCCAGCCCGCCGCCGCCCCGGCGTCCTCTTCATCGGAATTCGTAGCTTTGCTCTCGATAATCCTGGGGAAGCCTTCTGCGGGGCCGGTGTCCACCACCACGAAGTAGGTCGTGTTGGCGACCAGATCGATGCCTGTGTCGGACGCCGAAAACTTGAAGACGTTGCCTGCATGAACTGTGCCCGTTAACGCGGGTTTGGTCAGCGTACCCAGACAGGGGGTGGACGGCTTGCCGGAGGCTTCGGGGCAGATGCTGACGCTGAAGTTCGGCTCGTCCCCAGTGGACACACTGAGCCGGAGGTTCACCTCGGTCAGCGTGTAGCCGTGCCGATGGCTCCCCGTGGTGAAACCTTGGGCAAGGTCCTTGCGATACCAGCTCTCGAATGGGTCTGCCCTACCGTTCCATTTCCCGAGGTTGCCGACCAGCGTGCCCGCCGTTTGTTTGACCAGTTCCACCGGCAGCGGCGAAGTTCGTATGGGCCGGTTGCTGAAGCTGTCCAGGCTGTCGCCTCCCACGGCGCCCCGTTTCAGCGGGCTGGCGTCGCGGTGGACATAGTCCAGGGTCAGGGTCTGGCTATCCTGCACCACCGAGTCCAGCGTCAGGGTGAGGACATTGCCGTTGACGGACACGCCACAGACGCCGATGGTCCCGGTGGAGCCGTCGCTGTTGGTGAAGTTGACCGTGAACTGCGCCGGCGTCGGCGCGGGATTGGTCCGCAGGTTCTGGTCGAAGGTCACCGCCACGGTGCTGCCGTTGCAGGCGGGAGTCCTGGACCGGGACTGTCGGGCCGTCTCGGCGGCGGCGACGCGGGAACGCGCGGTTTTGCGATCGTCGCTGTTTCCCTGGGCGGCGCTGCGGCCATCGCTGTTACCCTGCGCGCCGTCGCCGGCCTCTGTTTCCTCGCCGAGCTCGGCGCTCTCCAGGCGGGGCTGGCTGTCCCAGTCGGTGCTGAAGTAGCCGGTCAGGGACGCGGACAGACCGTCCGGGTCGGTGGCGGTGAGGGTCACCGCCGTCACCAGCGGGTCGGGCAGCGCGGGAGTAACGGCGGACCAGTCGCCGACGACATCCAACCGGATGCTGACTTGCTCGGCGCCCTCGGGTATGCTCAGCAGGTCAACCAGGTCAGTGCGGTCGTCGGGGACGGTTACGGTGTAGGTCAGTTCGTCGCCGTCGGGGTCGGAGAAGATGCCCGCGAAGCCCTTATGCACCGTGGTTCCCCGCGGGGCGTTGAGTGACGCGATGAATCCGTCGTACTGTTCAGCATCCTCATCCACCACCGGGGCGCGGTTGGGCGGCGGTTCTACCGTGAACCTTTGGGCCAGGTGCCGGCCGCAGCCGGCGGAGTTGCAGGCTTCCACCCGCACTACCCAATCGCCGTAGTCGGCCACGGTGATGGTCACGCTCGATGACTGGGGCCGGATGCCGTCACTCAACGGGTTCCCCGGACCGGCCACACGCCAGCGGACCAGGTACTCGGTCGCCCCGTCCACGTCATCCCAGTCCGGCGATGCGTCCAGCGAGCCTTGCTGGGTAGTGATCGTCAGCCCGGTTGGCCGGCCGGGAACGGTCTGCGGCGGCTCCGGCGTTGGTTCAGGCGTCGGTGCTGGTGTAGGTTCCGGCGTAGGAGTGGGTTCGGGAGCGGGTTCCACGCGGAACTGCCGGTTCGCCGGTTTCCCGCAGCCCGCCGCGTTGCAGGCCTGGGCCCGCGCCACCCAGACACCATAATCGGCCATGGCGATGGCGGCTTCGGAGGACTGCACCTCCACACCCTGGTTCAGCTTCTCCCCATTGTCCACCGAGCGCCAGCGGACCAGGTAGTGGGTCGCGCCGTTGACGTCGTCCCAGTCCACGCCCACGTCCAGCGATCCCGGTTCGGTGGTGATCGTAAAACCAGTAGGTCTGGCGGGAACTTGCGTCTCCTCCTGGGCGCCGGCCGGGCCGGCGGCAGCCCAGACCACCGCCAGCGCGGCGGCGAAAGCTGCCACCAGCAGGAAGGCCGCGGCCAATCCGTGCTTGCCGAGTTTCCGATGCGCAGCAGAAATCATCACGACACGCCTCCATAGGTCCCGCTGGATGCGCCGCGGAGCAGCGTCATCAGCGTGGGATCAGTGATGGATAAAAACAGTCCCGGCCCCTGGTGGTCCGGGAGCGGTTCCGGGACGACCAGGGGCCGGGAAAAACTCAGCAGGCCCGCGACGGCGCTCCCCATGGAGCGACCACTCGCAGCGCCGGGGTTGCGTTGCAGATTTAGAAGGGGAAAGTCGGGGGGGGGGCTGAAAGGGGTATGTAACGGCCGAAATCGGCTCTGGAATTAACTTGGGAAGGCGCATCAGCCTTCGGCATCTTGGTTATGACAAGACCAGATGCAGGAGACCCTCGATGCGCCTTCCCAGGGAATGCTATCAGATGCAAAAAACGATTGAAACGCATTTACCTCACCTCTCCCAGCCACAATTGACCGGCTTGGTGCTGTGGGTTTGCGGAGCTATCCTCGCGGGTAGTGCCTGCCAGAACGCCGTGGCCTCGGCCCTCTCGCCTTGGGGTTCCTGGAACGGCCGGCGCCAATATCTGCGGGAGTGGCTCTACGACGGCAGGGACCGGGCCCGACCCTGCCAGACCGAGATGGACGTCACGCTCTGCTTCGCGCCGCTGCTGAAATGGGTCCTGGCCTGGTGGTGTTCCGGCCGCCTGGCGTTGGCCATCGATCCCACTCTCAAAGGCGACCAGACCACGGCCATCGTCATCAGCGTGCTCTACCGTAGTTGCGCCATTCCTGTGGCCTGGAGCATCCGCTGGGCCAACCAGAAAGGCTCCTGGGCCGACCCCACGGTGGAATTGCTCAAGGAACTGGCCCCAGCCGTTCCCGAGGAAATGACCGTCATCGTGCTCTGCGACCGGGGCATTGCCAGTCCCAGGCTGTGGGCGCAGATACGGGAGCAGGGCTGGCGCCCCTGTATGCGCTACCCCAAAAGCATCACTTTCTGCGCCGAGGGCGGCACAAGATTGCCCGCCCACCGCTTCGTCTCCCGTCCCGACACGGCCTGGGTCGGCCGTGGCACCGCCTTCAGCACCGCTAAGGCCAAACGCCGCTGCACCCTGCTGGCGGTCTGGTACGCCGAGCAGGATGAACCCTGGATCATCCTCACCGACCTTGCGCCCGACCAGGTCGGCGTGAGTTGGTACGCCCTGCGCTTCTGGATCGAACTGGGCTTCAAGGCCCTCAAGAGCCTGGGCTGGAAGTGGGACAAAACCAGAAGGACCGACCCCACTCGCGTCTCCCGTCACTGGCTGGTCCTGTCGGTGGCCACCTTGCTGGCTCTGGCCTACGGCACCCGGGTGGAAGACGCCCAGGACCGGAGAATTGATCCCGGCAACCTGCGGGCTCCGCCCAAAGCATTGTCGCCCAATCACCGGGACCCTCGTACTCGTCCGGCGCGAACCGTCAGCGTGATCCGCCTCGGTATCAATTGGCTCCGGCGCTTGCTGCTCAAGGGTCGCCTCTGGACCCGCGTCTGGCTGCTGCCTGAACCTTGGCCTCAACCCAAGTCCAACTTGGAGATCACCCATCATGCGCCACCGTAACAAACCGTTACATACCCCTTTCAGGGGGGTGCAACGACAGGGCCGGGCCGGCCGCGCGTGGCCGGGCGGACGGGGCGCCAGGGAGCCCGCGGGTGTGCGTTGCCGTTGCCATCAGTGCTGTTCCAAAGGATGCAGGCGATTTGGAGCCTGTTTTGCAGGTCAACATTATAGGCCATGGAGCGCATTATATACGTATTACTTGCCCTTTCTTTTGTATGATTATCGGTGTAATTCCGTGGCCAACGCCGGAGTGAAGTCGGTCTCCGTGCTGCGTTGGTTAAGAGGGAGCGGCGCGACGGCATCTCACCCTGCATCTGCCTCAGGGCTGGCCCTGGCAAAACCAGTTCAGCTCTGCCCTGGCGAGACTGCGCGCCCTGCCCCTCCCTTCCTGACGCCGTCATCGGCGTTTGACCTGTCCACCATGCCGCCACACCCCTGCCGATCAGCGCTCAGGCTGGGCACCTGACCGCCTCCGCCAGCGATTTGCGCTGATGATCGCTCCCAACGCCGCTACCACGGGCCGTCAACATCCCCCTGGCGTGGCGTCCACATCCCGCATCGTCCATTTCATCGGCATCAGGTCCTCGCCAGCCCGTTCCCTGACCCTTCATCCCTTGTCCGACTACCGCCGACGTTTCCCTTCGGTGGATTTGAGCTTGGGCGCCAGTGTTTTTCAGCGGGACCGTGGACCCGGCGAATTCGCCTCATCAACTCTGAACGGTTACCTGTTGCGGCTTTTTGTTGACATTCGACTTGGCCAATCCTAATATGTTGCCAATCGGCGCCTGGCTCAGCGTTCTGGGCTCGACAAACGGAGAGGCGGCAATGCCCCACCAAGAAGACATTCGATTGATGGCCCATCTAATGAGACGGGCCGGCTTCGGTGATACTCGTGAGGAACTGGAGGAGCGTGTCTCCAAAGGCTACGAAGCCGTGGTCGAGGAGCTTCTGTATCCAGAGCGGCAGCCGGCCATAGACGACGAACTCCTGTACCGGTTCTTCCCGGGTTATGAGGGGGCCGGGGCGCTGCCAATCAATCAGGCCAATTGGGTGTTCCGGATGATCAACACCAAACGGCCTCTGGAAGAGAAGATGGCCCTCTTCTGGCATCAGTTGTTCGCCACCAGCAACTCCAAGGTGGACAATCCACTGGAGCTGACTCGCCAGATTGCCATCTTCCGTGAATACGGATTGGGTACTTACCGCGACCTGCTGGTAGAGGTTGCAAAGTCGCCAGCCATGATCTTCTGGTTGGACAACCAGGGAAATCGTGACGGCGCCATAAATGAAAACTGGGGGCGGGAGCTGTTGGAGCTTTTCTCCCTCGGAGTCGGAAACTACTCAGAGGATGATATCAGGGAAGCAGCCAGGGCCTTTACCGGATGGACGATTGCCCCAAAGATTCCCCGTAACCCTTATGGTCGTTTCCACTGGCTATTCGACTACAAACCTGAGGACCACGACGATCGGGAGAAAACCTTCCTGGGGTATACCGGGAACTTCAATGGCGAAGACATCGTGGACATTATCGCGGATCAACCGGCTACGGCCCGGTTCCTGGCCCGTCACCTCTACAGATTCTTCGTCGCCGACGAGCCCCATGTCGCCAGTTGGAACGTTACACCACCAGTTGACCCTGAAGCCATCGAGTTGTTGGCGGATGCCTACAATGAATCCCGTGGCGACATCCGGTTTATTTTACGAGCGTTGTTCAACTCAGAGTTCTTCAAGAATGCCCGTTTCGCCCGGGTGAAAAGCCCGGCTGAATTGATCGTTGGCACTGTGCGTATGGCGGGCAACTATGAAGGCTTCAAGCCAGGATTCAACAATCTGGCGTTGGAGTGCGGTTGGCAGGGACAGGCGCTGCTCAATCCTCCCAGCGTGGAGGGTTGGCACACAGGCTCAGAATGGATCGACCCCGGCGTTTTGATGCGCCGGGTGAACTTTGCCGCTAGGATATTTGGAGACATCTCACTGCCTGGCGTGCAGGTTATCGTCAAACGGGTGTTGGTGAATGTGCATATGCATGGGGATTATTCCCCCCAGGCGATAGTGGAAGCTTGTCTCGATGCGATGGGACCGTTGGAAGTCAGTAGGGCGACCCATTCTGAATTGATTGCCCATGCCGAAAAATGTGGCGATCTAGCCTGGAGCACCCCCGAAGAATTCAGGGCTACAATGCACAACGTGAGCAAGGTCTTGGCCTTGATTGCCGCCTCGCGAGAATATCAGTTTGCCTAGGCAAGCGCATACAACTGATGTAGAAGGACATGGAAATGGCATCAACCCATAAAGACCCCGTGCTGGTCGTGCTGGAGCTAACTGGGGCCAACGACTATCTCAATACGATTGTTCCTTATAGCAATCCCCTGTATTGGGATAACCGGCCCAAGGTCCATGTCCCCGAAGACCAATTGCTGCCCATAAATGACCAACTGGCATTCCGGGCTGATTCGGAGCCGTTGAAAGAAATCTACGACCAGGGCAACCTGGCAATCATTCACGGAATCGGGTTTGAAAATTCACCCCGTTCGCACTTTCGTGCCATGGACATCTGGCATACCTGCGAGCCGGATTCCATCGGGATTGACGGCTGGCTCGCCAAGGTCGTCCGGGACTTGGATCCTGGCGGGGAGAACGTACTGAAGGGAGTTAACTTGGGCCAGGGCCTGCCGCGGGCACTGGCCATGAAGGGGGTTCCCGTTACTTCCGTCAACCACCTTCCTTCATACGGCGTACTCTCATCAAATCCGGGAATCGCCTCCGAGCAAGATCGGATCCAGTTGTTGGAGACCTTTGCCCGCATGTACTCTCCCTTCATCGGCGCCGGACCGACCATGGAATATCTGGGACAGGCAGGACGGGATGCGTTGCGAGGAGCCGACATCATCCGGGTTGCTCCCGAGACCTATTCTTCAAACGTAGAGTACGCCAACAATGCCATCGCCAGGCGCCTCAGAGACGTGGCCCAAGTGCATCTGGCCGGCCTGGGCACCCAGGTGTTTTACACCTCCCACGGGCCCTTCGACACCCACTATGACCAGCTGGGACCACATGAAAAACTTTGGACGGAAATTTCCGTTGCCATACGCGACTTCTTCGCCGACCTGCGTGAGCACGACGCCTCAGACGAGGTGGTTATCATGTTGTTCAGCGAGTTTGGGCGCCGCGTCCGCGATAATGGCACTGGTACCGACCACGGAGCGGCTGGGGTAGCGTTCGCCATTGGCGACCGAGTGAATGGTGGAATGTACGGGACCTATCCCTCGCTGGAACCGGGGGATCTCACTCAGGGAGACCTGGCGCCCAACTATGATTTCCGTGGCTTCTACTCCACTTTGGCGGAAAAGTGGCTGGGACTAGACCCTGTACCCATCGTCGGTGGACACTTCGAGCAAATGTCCTTCGTGTAGCTTCAGGACCTCAAAATAGTTCGCGGGAGAGGGGATATGCTGACCACTGTCGCCGCCGGCCGGGTGTATGACTACAGCTACTGCATAGGCATGTACAGTCAGGACGGCTTTGGATTTTGGGCTCCCCAGGATTTCGTCCTGGGACCGAACGGTCGAATTTATGTGTTGAGCCGCGGTGTGGAACAATTGGGGCAGCGTGTCACCAAGATCAACTTTGACCACGAGTTTCAGGGACAGTTCGGCTCCGTCGGCGAGGAAGACGGGCGCTTCGTTTGGCCCCGGTCAATTGATTTGGACCGTACCGGCCGAGTGTTCGTTTCGGACGAGTATCTCAACCGGGTAACCATTTACAGTGAAGAGGGTAGTTATCGATATCACTGGGGCAGGTCCGGCAGCGGAGACGGGCAGCTAAACGGACCGTCAGGAATTGCTTTCGACTCCCGGGGAACCGTTTGGGTGGTGGACAGCTTGAATCACCGGGTGCAGAGTTTCAACCAGATCGGTGAGTTTCAGTCCAAATTCGGGAAGCGAGGTGGCGGTGACGGAGATCTGGAGATGCCATGGGGCATCTGCATCGACCGTCAGGACAACATCTACGTCGCGGATTGGGGAAATAACCGGGTGCAAAAATTCGCCCCTACTGGAGAGTTGCTCGTTAAGTTCGAAGGCTCCAGCACCGGGGTGGGTTCGCTCAAAGGGCCATCCGGTGTAGCTGTGGACTCAGATGGAGATGTTTACGTAACTGACTGGGGGAACCACCGAGTCCAGATCTACGCTGCGGACGGCCAATATATTACGGCGCTGGTCGGTGACGCCCAAGAGCCTTCGCCATGGGCCCGGACCTACATCGACGCCAATCCGGATATCATAAAAGCCAGGCGGCGGACAGATCTGGAGCCTGAATGGCGGTTCCGGCGGCCAGTGGCCGTCAACGTTGACGCAGACGACCGGATCATAGTTTTGGAGTCCTACCATCACCGGCTTCAAATCTACAACAAGCTAAAGGATTACGAGGAGCCCTCAATAAACTTGTAGGCGCCGGCCCGTCTCCACATATTTGCCCGTTGCCGGTCACTTTCCCAGTCCGGCCCACCTAAGAAGACTCGAACCGGCCATCAGTATTACCACGACGGCTTGACGTGCTGCTTTGGGAAATCTTCGTAACGAAAGGATTGTTCTGACAGTTAGCCGACTAAGTGGCGATGATGATCAGCTGGGTTAAGCCCGTGAATCCTTCTCATCCGTACTTGGGGAACGACCCGGCTCCATCGTTTGACCTCCCACCATCTGCGCATTTCACCTTGGCTTTAGTTTAGGAATGGCAGATTTTGAACGGAAGTCTGCCATCGACGTTCACGGAACTCCGCCATTGTCCCCCATGATCTCCAATGATGCCCATCTTGGTTCGCTCAAGGGCTATTACATAATGCCATCTACACGGAGCCACGGATCCGCCTCGAACGTCGCTCCAGCACCAAGTATTCATGGCAGGCGGTTCTCTGGTCAGCGGAGAACAGTGCAAGCAGATCGTCCTTGATCAGGTCCAGCTCCGGCGTGGGCCCAACGTACAACCCGATGTCCAGGGCGGCGGTATCCTCCCGGTCGCACACCACCGCGCCCGGCAACCGGTCCGCCCGCTCCAGCAACTTCAGCACCGGTTCCTGCTTCTCCTCCGCCGTCGGAACCCGCCCCAGCATCCGCACCGTGAGTATCAACCCGGAGCCGCGCTCGACCACCATAACCAGCGTGGGCAGGTAAGGCCTTGTGCCATTTCCGTCCTGCACCGGTGGGAATATACGACGCCGTTGCCTCCCACATTGCCGATCCAGCGGGCGCGGACCCGCTGATCGTTCGCAGCCGGTCCGTATCCACCGGATGCTCCTCAACGGGCAGCGGCAGCGGTTTCAGTGGTTCCCACCCGTCCTGCCAAGCACCGTTTCGCAGCGACCGGGTCAGCACCTCGCTGGGGTCCCGGCCGGCGTAGAGGTCAATCATGCCATGTCCCATCCGCTCTGCCACGTCCCGAACGTTGTCCAGCGCGATGGTCAGAAAGCGGGCCTCGTCCCCGCTCAAGTACCAGGGCCAGCACCCAGGAACTATGCTGCGGAAGATCGGCCATCTGCCCCGGCCACGGTACCTGAGGCCCAGGTCGCGCATGGCTTTCCGTTCCCCGTTGTCCAGTTCTTCACGGTCGCCCAGCACCGCGCTCAGCGCCAGACCACGTTCCAGCGCCTCAGCACCGACCGGCAGCGCCACGCAGTGGCCCTTGAAGTAGCCCAGGGGATCATTGACCGCCAGCACATCCTCGTTGGCCAGCCGTTCCCATGGCCTGGCCTCACAATACCGCCGGAAGGCGTGATGCAGCGCTAACCACTGTTCACGGTTCGGCTCTACTTTCTGTATAGGTCTCGTGCCGGTCCAAATCGATGCCCCCAACTCCGACCTTATGGTAACCTCCGATGCTGCCGCACGTTCTGCGCCTCCCATTCCAACCATGGCTGGGCGTTTATCCGCTGCCGCAGTTCCTCGTCCATAGTCAGCAACGCCCCATCAATCTCGCCATGATCCCAGCAACCGGTCCAGGAAAGCACGCTCCCCTTCATCCTGTAGCGCTTGAGTACGGAGCGCGTGAGTGAGTCGACGCGGCTATAGCCCAGGCCGAACTGCGGCGCTATTATGACTTCAGCCTGAAAAACTGAATAGCGACCGCGCTTATTCAATTCCGCGTAATAACAGTTGCAGACCGACGGCCGGCGTTAATACCGGGTCCGATCCACCACGGTTTATAGTCCTCCAGGCTCAACCAGTGGCACCAGAGGCCGGGGAGACGCAGACGTTGGTGCTGACCCGGAACGCTCCAGGCGGACACCGCGACGTGGATCCTGCCCGGAGCATAGTCGCGGACGACCTCCAGCGCCGGCAGCAAGTCATTATCCGTGGACATCATCACGCCGACGTCGTACTCGCCCTCGATCCCCAGCTTCACGAAGTCAACGGCCAGGGCGACATCGACACCTTTCTCCTGGGCGGGCACCGTTGGCCAGCCCGGCGGGTAACGGAGGGCTAGGGTGATCACCGTCGCTCCATCCGATGCCCACCGCTGGATTTGCTTTCGGTGAGCCGCGTAGGTGCGAGGATCCCGCCTCGCGTCTGGTTCTCCGGAGCAAATCCGCACCTCCGACAGCGTGCAGGGAGCGCCGTTCGGGCCCCTCTGCCTGCGATCAGGCGCCCCAGATCCATGGGGCTGAACTGCCCGTCTCTGCTGGACTGAGCATTGGGGAAAAGAGGGCCCGCGCTCGCCGGTACGCATTCTGTCCGTCTATGAACAGGGCCAGGCGAAGCGGCGCGGTCATCAATAGCACCGCTCTGAGGGCAAAAATAATCCCCGCGATCGGCCCGGCTCGAAGCCCAGTGGATCACGAGGGAGAGTAGTTCCATGCTAGGCGAAACGCCCAGACCTGTCAAGGATCTTTGGCCGAGATCGGGGTCCCAGACGGTCCAGGATGGCCACTCATCAACGAGGGTGGACCTCAGCGGCCCAATCCCACAAACACCGCTCTTGGATCCCTCCGGTCACGTTTCCCCTCTCTAAATTCAATCCTCTTTTCGTCATGGTGGCTGACACATTTCTGCGACATTCCGCTCCTATTCTGAACAGTAACCAATACGACTCACCAAAGGAGTGGAATGATGATCAGCCGGAAGTTGAACAAGAAATCCCTCGTGATCGTGCCCGTCGCGGCAAGCCGGCTCGGCGCTGGTGTCCTCCTCGGCTACGCCAACTACCCCAGGATTGCCGATGGCTGGGACCCGGGCGGCGCGAAGACCGCCCTGGAGATATCCCGGGGCGAAAGCCCCGGTGAACACGGACCCGGCGGCGAACGGGGTATCCGCGGCGAAAGCGGAGGCTCGGGCAGCGAGGAGGCCAGCGGCGCCATCCTGGCCCCCAATGACACCTTCGACGCGGTCCGCGGCGGCGCCCGCCTCTTCCTGTACTACGACGCTGGGGCAAATGCCTTCGTGGGCACGGTGGAGAACACCTCCGCCAACGTCCTCAGCCAGGTCAGGGTCGAAGTCCACCTCTCCAACGGCGCCGAACTTGGCCCCACCATTCCGGTTGACATGGCTCCCGGCCAGACGATGCTGGTCAAACTGCCCGCCACGCCGGATGCCTTCACCGGTTGGATTGCCCATGCCGAGGTGGGCGGCGGTGCTGAGGGTTCCCAGGCCGGCGGCGAGGGCATCGGTGAGCATGGCGGCAGTGGCGGCGAAAGCGCCGGCGGGTGGCAGCAACGAAGCCGCCCAGGAAGCCGCCATGTCCAGCCCCGTCACCCCCCTCGACCAGCCCTGGAACGGCGTGCTGGGAGGACTGGCCGTGTCCGCACGCTACGATGCCGCCACCCAGTCCGTCAGCGCCACGGTGCAGAACACCCTCTCCCAGACCCAGTGCTACGTCCAGGTGGATCCCCACCTGAAGTCGGGAACCCAGACCGTGGGAGAGCTGGGACCCGATGCGCTGGGCGACCTGAACCCGGGACAGCAGGCCATCTCGACCCTGTCGGTTTCCGGTGAACCCGGCCTGGCCTCTGGCCTACGACGGGTACATGGTGCACCTGGAGGTGTTCGACTGCGGCAGTCCCGGTCCCGTGCCCCACACGGGAGGAGAAGGCGCTGAGGGCAGCGGCGGCGAGGGCCCGGGCGGCGAGCACGCCTAGAAAACGGGAACGGAGCATCCGGCAGCGAGGAGGGCAGCGGCGCCTGTCTGCCCCCCGACGAGACCTCCGATGCGGTTCGGGGCGGCGCCCGCCTCATCCTGAACTACGCCGCCGCCGGCAACTCCTTCGTCGGGGCCGTGGAGAACACCACCGGCAACGCTCTCAGCCAGGTGAGGGCCGAGGTCCATCTCTCCAACGGAACGGAGCTCGGGCCCACCGCTCCGGTGGACCTGGCCCCCGGCCAGGTGTTGGAGATCAACCTGCCGGCCACCGAGGCATCCTTCACCGGTTGGATTGCCCACGCCGAAGTCGGCGGCAACGCTAAGGGAGGCCAAGTCGGAGGCGAGGGCTTCGGGGAGCACGACACCGGCAGCGAGCAACGGGGTGGCGGATAAACTGTCAGCATCGCCTCGGGATGATGGTATCACTTCTTGCGGAGCATGATGACCAACCCTGGGCGCAGGCAGCAAATGGACGCGGCGCTCCCAGCGGGCGCCGCGTCCGTCGTTGAACGATGCACTGTCACTTGCCCCGATGCCCAGCGACGACCCCCTCAGGGGCGTCCCACGTCGCCGAACGCGTCGGCCGTGGCCACCGCGGCGAACTCGGGATCGACGAAGTAGCTCTGCAGCGGGCTGTTGGCCGCCACCGGCCGGGAAAGCGTCACCCCACGTTCCCGCTGGAACCGCCGCAGCGCGTGCCCCATCCGCATCAGCAGCGAGCTCAGCTCCCCTGGCGTCAACTCCGTGCGCTGGCACAGAACACTCCGGTGGATGCCAACCTCACCGGCCCGCCACACGTGCCGCGCCATCCGCCGGGCCGCCGGATCCATTCCGGCCAGGAATTCGCCGGCCAGGGCCTCCGTCCATTCTCCGCGAGCCGTTTCATGGGATCCCGCAGCGCGTGGCGTCCCGGTGGCCGACGTCGCATCGACACCGCTACCCGCTGGCGTCTCCATTGACCCGCCAGCGCCGACCGCAGTTGCGTGCCGCCCCGCGCTCCCAAGCTGCCGCAGGACCCGTACCACCTCGTCAGCGCTACCCTCGATTTCCACGCTCAACTGCGTCACGGTGACACTCTCCTAATGATCGCTATCGTCCTCGCAGCCACGCCGCAGAGGACGCCGCGTGAAGTTGCCCAGGCAACCGTCCCCGCTGCCGTGGCGGTTCCGCAGCCCTGGGCCGCCTTCGAGTGTATTGCCGACGCGGGGCCAGCCGGTGAAGTCATTGCCCTTTCTGCTTTCCATTCCGTGCTGGAGGCGGGAGCGTGGGCTGAACCCCAGCGCGCGTCGCGCCGTCAACCAGAATCCTATTGAGCGTCAGTTTGCGGTTACGGGCGGCGCATCCTGTCGTATGGTTGCAGCAACCTTGCCATAACCGAGGAACAATTCCCATCGCCCAGTGACAGCCATGACCTATGCCCGCAACACCACCGTCAGCGCGATCCGCACTCGCAACGAGATCGAGGAAACCCTAGAGCGCTACGGCACCGACGGCTTAGCCGATGCTACCCAAGGCAACCTGGCCACCGTAATCTTCACCATGGCGAACCGCCGCATCCGCTCGTCCTGGAGCTGCCCGATCCCGAGGATTTTTCGCTACACCAACCACAGCCCACCCGGGAACGCAGCCAAAGGGCCCAGCAGGAGGCCCTGCTGCTGGTCATTCAGGCCAAGCAGGAGGCCGTAATCGCCGGCATCTCCACCATCGAGACCGAGTTCCCGGCCAAGGTTGAGCCGTTAGCGGTCGCCAGGACTGCGCCGAGTCGGCTGAGCACTGCCTTACTTGCCGCCCAATTTCGTCCGCACTTCTTCAACTTCGGCGTTGCCCAGGATGCGGAACACGTTGATGCTCCGATCCTCCACGGCTACGCCCCTGATGGCATGGCGGCCGTTCTTCATCGTGACCAACTCCATGGAGTCCTCGGCAATGTCGACCTTCCGCTTGAGCTTCACCGAGTAGGCTTGCAGGGGCCATTCCATAATCATCACTCCTTCCAGTCGAGGTGGGTATAACGCTGGCCGGAGCAACGACTTCTCCAGCGGCATCGCGGTCTGCTTTGCCGCCGGGAGCAGGTTGCCCCGGGAGCGGCAGACCGTTTTACACTAACCTTTGCTGACTCGTCAACTTGGCCGCGCTCCGCCCTCAGGGCTATCGCATATGAAAAATTGAGGTGTCAGGTAAGATAGCGTCCAAACTGCTGAGGTGGGGAGGACACCATGAGCGAGCTAGCGGACGTATTTGGCGATTTGGAAGACCCTCGGGCCGTCAATGCGCGTCTCCATTCCCTGCACGACATTCTGGTCATCGCTCTATGCACCATCGTCTGCGGCGGTCAGACTTGCACCGACATGGAGCTTTTCGGGCATTCCAAACGGGAGTTTCTGGAGTCCTTTCTGAATCTGGAAAACGGCATTCCCAGCCACGACACTTTCTCCCGGGTGCTGGGCAAACTGGATCCGGAAGCTTTCCAGCGGTGGTTTTTGAGGTTCATGGAACAGTTCGCTCAAGGGGTTCAGGGAGTGGTGGCCATGGACGGGAAGACCTTGCGGCGTTCTTACGACCACGCGGCAGGACAGTCCGCCCTGCATCTGGTCAGCGCTTGGGCGGAAGAGCGGCGCCTGGTGTTGGGACAATTGGCCGTTGACGACAAGTCCAACGAGATTACGGCGTTGCCCAAGCTGTTGGAAATGTTGACCTTGCAAGGCAAGGTGGTTACCGTCGATGCCCTGAATTGTCAGCGTCAGATTGCTCAGCAAGTGATTGACCAGGAGGGCGACTACGCGCTAGCGTTGAAAGGCAATCAAGGTACGCTCTACGACGATGTAAAACTGTTTCTGGACGACGCGGACACGCCGGCAGCTCAGGCCACCCAGGTCAGCAAGGGCCACGGACGCATTGAAACCCGCACCGCCAGTATTAGCGACGACGTAGCCTGGCTGCAGGAATGGCACGACTGGCCGGGCTTGCAGGCCGTGGGTAAAGTAACAGCGGTCCGCCGTAAAGACGGCGACACCAGCGAGGAAACTCGTTATTACCTGCTGAGCCAGGCCTTCCCGCCGGAGCATTGCAACGACGTCGTGCGCGGCCATTGGGGCATTGAGAACCGGCTGCATTGGGTATTGGACGTAACCTGCAACGAAGACCAGGCGCGGAACCGGAAAGGGCATGGCGCGGAGAACCTGGCGTTGCTGCGTAAGTTGGCGCTGAATCTGGCGCGGTTGGAACCAAGCAAGGGGTCCATGCGGGGCAAACTGAAACGGGCCGGTTGGGACAACTGCTTCCTCATCAACATCCTCTCCCAATTCACCAAAATCCATATGCGATAGCCCTGGGAGCCGAGGAAATTTCGCTACTACGGTTGGGAGACGCGAGGTGTCGGAAATCGCAAACGATTTGCCGAAAATCGTCCACTGCCGCAGGCACGGCAGAATACCGCCGGGAACTGACCCAGCGGTCATTTATCGGTGCGTCCGTTCTGTCGTAGCCAGGTCAGCAGCGAGATCATCGTCGCCATACCGTCTGAGCAGGATACTCAGGGTTTAGGCAGGTTCCGTGTTGAGTCCCATCCTGTAGGTAACTTCATTTCCCTAGTCCGTGGTGTGTGCTCCCGGGCTGACGATTGGTTGCCGTTGACCGGTGCAGCGCCGAGTCCACCACTGGATGGGCTGGTGGCCCCGCCGACGGCGCGGACGGAGGGGAATATGTATGTTGCTGGCCTATGTGCTCGTGCTACAGCGTGTCGACAAATTGAGCACAGTACCCGGAGATCGGGTTCACGGCTACTTCGTCGGAAGTGTACGAGAGTGTTATTTGTCAACACGCCATAGTGATGGCGGATTCAAGCCTTACTTGACGATGCTGGCGTTGACCTTGCTGTTGTTCTGCCAGTCCACCTGCTTGGGGGACCATTGGTACTCGATGCAGGTCTGGTGGACGCCGTCTACGGTGCGGCCGAAGGTGTCCGTTTCCACCTCATCGGGGTCGAAGGTGAGCTTGAGGTCCTGGTCTCCTTCGTCCAGGTCGTCCAGGTACAGCTCGAAAGTCGCGTCGGCGCCTTCGAGTCCGGGGCACACCATGAGTATGATCGTGTTCCAGGCGGATACGTAGCTCAACTCGCCAACCAGGTAGTCCTTGTCCAGATAGGTGAACTCGTTGGCAGATAGGCTTCCGATCGTTTGGGACGCGTTCCATTGGGTCGCGTTGTGGTCGATGTAGCCGAAGGCGTCCCCTTCGTTGAGGTCGCCCACGGTCATCTCGGCGGACCAGATGCCGGTGCCCGTGGGGGCCTGCGGCTGTGGAGGTTTCACCGTGATGTTGAACTCGGCGGCGGCGCTCTGCTGCTCATCGTGGTTGGACTGGGCCGCACCTGCGGGGACACGGATCGTCAACTTCCCGTCCAGGATGTTGTTTACCAGCGCGCTGTACACCAGCCCGTTGTGGTCCTCCTGCTTGAAGTCGTCCAGGGTTAGTTCGTAGTACGAGGGGCTGCCGTACCCAGCCTCGATGTCGTCCACGCCGAAGCCGGTCACGCCGTACTGGGTGCCGTCGTGGTCCACGTCGGTGAAGGTGAAGGTCACCCGGAAGGGTTCTCCGACTCCGTCTTGGGCAGTGGTGGTGATGCTGAGGGTCGTGTCCGGCCTTGGCGTGGGGGTGCCGACTTGTTCGCTGGACCAGTCGCTCCAGCCAACTTCGTTCATCGCCTGCGCGCGCACCTGGTACTGGGTGTCGTTGGTCAAGCTGGGTATGGTGTATTCCCGAGTGGTTGGCGTGGCCTGACGGGAGGCGTCGAAGGACTCGGTACCCGACTTCCACTGCACCCGGTACTCGGTGGTGGACCGGCCGCCGTCGTCCGGCACGTCCCACGTGACTAGCAGGGATTCGTTGCGTGATGCCACCGTTACGTCCGGTGCGCCCGGCTCATCCTTGGGGTTAGCCGTAACCTCTGCTGCTGCGCCGTCACCGGTGGCGTTGCGGGCCCGCACCTGGATGGTGTAGTCCTGCCCGTTGGTCAGGTCGTATACCGTGTGGCCGCGTGTCCCGAGGCTGCTGCCGAGGATGATGATTAACGACAATAAGGAATGCCTCTGACGTCGACTATTTTTGCCGGTTGAGGTGGGCGCATTGCCTCAATAAAAAGGTTACTTCTAGGAAGTAATTGCCGCACGTAGAATGCTACCGATGGCAGGAGGCATGAGCAGGATGGCGAAACAAGAGTTGCTGGCATCGATACGGGACCGCTACCGGGAGTCGTCCCGCAAGGACAAGAGCAAGATCCTGGACGAGTTCATCGCCGTAACCGGGCACCACCGCAAGCATGGCATCAGGCTGTTGGCCCAGTCCGCGGATGGCAGGGGCGGGACCGGCGTGGCCAAAGGACGGCGCATCTACGACGATGCGGTCCGGGAGGTGGTGGTCCTGATCTGGGAAGCCTCAGACCGCATCTGTGGGAAGCGTCTGAAGGCGGCAATGCCCCACTTGGTGGAGTCCATGGAGCGCCACGGCCATCTGGATCTGGACCCAGAGGTGAAAACGCGAGTGCTGTCGGCCAGCGCGGCCACCCTGGACCGGTTGCTGAAACCGGTGCGGGCCACGGTGGCGGGTCGGCGCAAACGCCGGAGGCGGTTATCTCCCGGTCGCAACATTCCGGTGCGCACCTTCGCCGACTGGAACCGTCCGCCGCCCGGGTTTCTGGAGATTGACCTGGTGGCCCACTGCGGCGACAGCATGTGGGGATCTTTCATCTACAGTCTGGTCGCCACCGACGTCTGCACCGGCTGGACCGAGGCCGTGCCCCTGCTGGCCAGAGAGCAAAACCTGGTGGTGGCCGGCCTGGAAGCCATCGCCAAACAGCTGCCCTTTCCCGTCCTCGGCATCGACTCCGACAACGACAGCGTGTTCATCAACGATACCCTCACCAAGTACTGCGCCGACCGTGGCATCGAGTTCACCCGTTCCCGGGCGTACCGCAAGAACGATCAGGCCTGGGTGGAGCAGAAGAACGGCGCGGTGATCCGGCGGTTCCTGGGCCATGAGCGGTACTCAGGCCAGGTGGCAGGACAGACCATAGCCCACCTGCACGGCGCCATGCGGTTGTACGTGAACTACTTCCAGCCCTCGTTCAAGCTGATGGAGAAGACGCGCAATGGCTCGGCGGTGATCAAGCGCTACAGCCCGCCAGCCACGCCCTGCGACCGGTTGATCCGCCACGAGGCGGTCAGCGCCGAAGCGAAAGCAGCACTCACTGAACACCGGGCAACCTTGGACCCAGTGGCATTGTTGCACACCATCCGGGAAGGCCAGTCGGCGCTGGTGGCTATCGTATCCCCCGAACTCAGGCCCACCCCGAGGGGTGAGAGTCTGGAGCGTTTCCTGGCCAAGCTGCCCGACCGGTGGCGTGAGGAGCAGGAACCAAACGATCGGGAGCCCAGGGTGAAACCACCGCGCCACTGGCGAACGCGGAAGGATCCTTTCGAGGGCGTGTGGTGCGACGTGTTGGAGTGGCTGCAGGAAGACCCAGACGCCAGTGCGATGGCGCTGCTGGGCCGGCTGCAGGCAGATCACCCGGACCGATTCAGCCGGGCGAACCTGCGCACCTTACAGCGCCGGGTGCAACAGTGGCGAGGCATCATGGCAAACAAGCTGGTCTGCGCCGCATCGGAAGCTACGCTGCCCGGACCAGCGGGAATGCCGGAAATGGCGCTGGCGGCGGGCGATCCAAAGTGCTGAGTTTTCGGTAACATTCTTCGGTGAGGCAACAGGATTCGGCAAATCTGGTTGACGCGGAACAGATGACGGTCCAGTCCGGGTCCCAGGTGGAACTGTCGGAGCGTCGTACCCGGTAGGAGTATTCCTCGACTGGTGCATCGCCGGTGGGCGCTGGGTTCCAGGACAGTTCCACCCGCTCGTCGCCCTCGACGGCCGTTAGGTTCCCCGGCTGGCCCGGCGGCCCGTCGTCGTCCGAGACTCGCACTGTTGCGGAGCTTGGAGCGGAGGCGAAGTAGCTGGTGCCGCCCACGACGTTGGCGATCACCGTGCCGGGGCTCTCCACGGCGCTGTCGTTGTCGGTCGCGACGGTGGTGGTTGCCGAGGTCGTGTTGGCTCCCATTTCCACCGTCCGGTTGCCGGATTGACCGGACGCCAGGTAATCGCCGCTTTGGGTCACGTTCACCGTCACCGTGATGGCGTTGTTGATGTTGCCGGTACGAGCTAGGGTGAGGTTGATGTCCTCGCCCTCGTTGACCGACTCATGGTCCGCTGTGATGCTGACCCCGGAGTCGTCGTCGATGATGGTGACCGCCACCGGGTCTACCGTTAGGCTAGCGTACGCGGCGTCGGAGGAGGAGATGGAGTGGGTGACGTCGGCGGTGTCGTCCGCCGCGTCGTTGTCTTGGCCTGCTGTCAGGGTCACGGTTTGGGGCGTGAGCCAGTTTGACGGGGTGAAGGTTAGCTGGCTGGGGCTAGGCGAAACGTCGTCGCTTCCGTTGACCCGCACGGTCACGTTGGAAATGGGACGTGCCTTCAACACCACCGTGTATTCGCCGGACTCGCCCTCGGCGACGGTCAACTCCGTTTCCGACACCGAGATGCCGGGGAACCCCAGCGCCTCCGTCCGGGCTCTGATGGGCGCCGACCAGGGGCCGGTAACGCCGGCCTCGTTCGCCGCACGCACCCGGTAGTACCGGGTCTGGCCCGACTGGACGGTGATGTCGAACAGCTTGTTGAAGGGAAGGTTAGTCTCTAGTTGGGTCCAGCCGCTGACCCCGTTGGCTGACCACTGAACCTGATAGTCCTTTACCGGTATGCCGTGCAGGAACTCAATCCTGGACCAGGTAATTCCCACCGCCGGCGTGTACACCGATGGCGTCTGCAGCGTCGGCGCGCCTTCCCCGCCGCCGCTGGTGCCCGACACCGCGGTCAGCGTGGCCGTGTTGTTAGCGTCGTTGTAGTCGTATACCGTCCCTTGGAACCAGCCGTCGCATTCCGGCTCGGTGAGGCCCGCGAGGACACTATCGTCGCTTGCGGCGCAGACGTTTTCGGTCCATTCGCGATCCGTTTCAGCGTCGCAAGTGGGTTGAGTGGTGTACGTCGCGTCAACCTCGTCGTCCGCGGTGTTGACGCAGACCGCAGCGTGCCAGTCGTTCGTGGTTGCCGCGTCATCCTTGCAGTCCGAGTGATTGGCATGGTCCAGGGTGCTCCCGTCGCTGCCGATGCAGACCAGATAAGGATCAAATGCGATTTTCGCCGTTGCCGTCTCGCCGGCGCTTACCCCGTCCATGATGAGCGAAACGGTTTGACTTTCCGGGAGCCCTTTTGACTGCCGCCGCCCTTCGTTTTCCAAGGCATTGATGTTCCAAGACCAGGTGGGTGGGTTCGCGTTTCCGTCAAATGTGCCGAACCCAGCAGGAATAGTGGTCAGGCCAGTGGTCCCGGAAGGCAGTTCTACGACGACTTTGCCTCTCTCCGCGTCCTCACTTTGGTTGTTGATCACGGCCACGGTGAACGCCACTTGGTTGGAGGCAGCTTCTGAACTGGTGGCTCCGTCGCGTACGCCCAGTTCTGCAATCGGGCCAACATGGAAGTATGTCCTGTTGGTTTTGGAAAACACTCGGGCATTGCTCTCATCGTCTTGCAGGCTGGCATGGGTCAAGTCCACCGTCGTATCCAAAACATAAGTGCCCAGCTTCTCAAACTCAATCATAAAAGCCGTAACACCTGTGGTTTGATGGCTCAAACCAAAAGGGTTCGCCCTCGTGAATGTCAAGGGATTAGAAGTTGTCGATGTCCATAGCCTGCCCCCGCCAGTTCTGCTCCGGAGAGCCAATTTGCCGGGAGGATCGGACCCGTTCAAATCGCTCGCCACAAAGGTGAGGCTATAATTGGTCCAGTTATTGATGTAATCATTGATCGGCCTCCGATCAAATCCAACTGTAACTCCGTTCCGGGTGCCGGCGAAGTCGGTGGATTCCAGAGAAGCGGTCTGCCAAGAGACAGTGTTCCCTCCTGTAACGCTCTGGGCATGAAAGTCCAAGACTCGACCGGGAACGTCCTTGACGTGAATCACAGCCGGGCTCAGGTCTACTTTCCCGCTATTGTCCGTGCTGGCCACGAGTTGAACGGCTACCTCAGCAACCGTATCGCATGCGTTTGTCGCCACATCAGACATGCAGGCGTGTATTGTCCACGGATTGACTGGACCGCTTTCATATACCTTACTTTGTGACGACAAGCCCAGGCACACCTTCGCCACGTTGTCCGATATGTCGTCGTCACGGGGGCCGGTGCCCGGTGGGGGATTCCCGGTTATCGTCGCTGCCAGGCACTGTTCCTTCACTACTGCATTGTTTGATACTCTGATCGGCAACGTCACCGAGTGGTTTTGCTTATAGTCAGAATGTTTCAGCGTCCCGATATTGAACACGCCATTGCCGTAGCTCACCGATCCTGCCCTGTCGGCCGGTGTGTAACTTATCACGCGCGGGGGTGAGGCGTTGGAATCTACATCAACCGCCAAGCCGTCGGTCAGTTCAATGGCAACCTCCTGGTCAATCACGGCAAATCTGCCACCATGATTTGTGGTGATGGTGAAATTGACGGTGTCGCCCGGCGAAGGGTTCTGTTCGTCCACCGACACATTGACTGAATAGGTTGACCACGCGGGCTCGTTACATTGTCGCCTGGGTTGACTGCGACAGACCAGACCCGATCTCTGTTATTTCCTTGGTGGACATTACTCTCGAAGGATGTCGTGGTCACCTCCCCGACGTATTCATGTACGTATTCTGTCTTGTCAAAAACGAGGACATTCATGCTATCGTGATGACTATCATTTACGTTCGCAACTACCTCTGCGCGCTGCAGCTTCCCCAACGCGGGAATGGTCCAATGTAAGGAATATCCACCACTCCCCAGAGACGCGCTCCCGATGGGCACGTCCGGCACCGAATGGAAAAAGCTTGAGTCCTCGGGGTACGCTATATCAACCTCGACGTCCACGTCATAAGCGGTCCTGGACCCGTGGTTGACAACGATGATCTTCAGTTGGAGACCTGCGATACTCTCTTCGACCACCTCCAGGACCAGACCCACGTCCACGTAGTCGCGCTCCTCTCCCTGGGCGTGGGCTGAGCCAGCGCCGAAAATTGTGAAGCCAGCGATCACGGCCAGCAGTGCGATCATGAGGGCGGCGGACGATTTCCCCAGCCGGCGGTGCCGGTGCGTTTTGGGGGTGGTGTTGCGGAGTGGCGAGGGGATGGGTAGGCGATTCATGGGGTTAGACATTGGACTTGGCTCCTGGGGTGTGTTGGTAGGGTGGTCTGTTTGGGGTGCCGGCGTCGGCCGGCGTGGTGCTGTTTGGCGTAGGTTGAGGTCTGCTGATGGTCACGCTGGCTGGACTGTGATTGCCGTCGGTGGTTTGACCTGCAGATCTGCGGCTTCCGATCCATCGAACCAATTCGTTCTCTTCCCATAGTGTTGATATAACGTATCAATAAGTTATGGGCATGAGGGTCTGCTGTGGTCTTGCATCGTTGACCGACGGGGGGATGTTATGCCGGCGTTACGGCGGGGTTGAGGAGCGTTCGGTGGGGTTGGCGAGCGCCGTGGGGGTAAGGAACGCACTACGGGGCTTGGGTGAGCGTCACGGGGTGGATGGATGCTCCATGTCGGCTCGGGCCTGCTCGACCTGAACTTCCGCTGCCAGGACTGTCTCGATGGAGACCACCGCAGCTTCCAGCTGTTCGTCGGTCATCTGGTCTGCCACCATGCTCATCCGCTCCCGGCTGAGATGCCAGAATTCGTTGATGGCATCCTGCCACGCCGGCGTCAACTCGCACAGCAACGCTCGTCGATCATTGGGGTGCGGCCGTTTTACGATCAGCCCCTTCTCTTCCAGGCGGTCCATCATTGGGGAGACTGTGGAAATCGTCCGCATCAGGACGAGCCCCACGTCGGTCATCTTCATTGGGCCGCGATGTTCCAGGAGCATCAGGACGTTGACCTGCGCGACGGACACTACGGATTCATCCGTTGCGCCCATTCGGACCGAATAGAACTGCCGGTTGAGGAACTCCGCGGCGGAGGCCAGGCGCTCGACGAATGCGACTCTGTCAACGGTATCCACGTCGGGCAATCTCCTTTGCGAATGGAGGCTCAGGTAAACAAACCGTGGTAGCGCCAGGTGGGTCCCGGATGTACGCGCCTAGGGCGGCTGAACTTGTTGACTGTCACGGTCATTCCGATGACCCAGCGAGGGATGTGTCAGTTAACTACGTGCAAGCGATTTATATGACTGTACATAGTTATTGTCAAACCGGGGTGGCTTGTCACTCAAAGTGGAAAGCCCTGTTAAGCCACGCGTCGCAGGGCGTTGAGCTCGTGGAGCATCAGTGCGGCCACGATGCCGGGATCCACACGCTGATCTGACTCTCTCTTTTTCTTTGGCCTCTTGGCCGGCGGCATCTTGATCCTCATGTGCCTCAGGTGGGCGTAGTCGTCGGCCTTCAGGCGGGCCAGCACCGTGGCCAGGTAGCTGAGGATCGACATCGCCACATGCAGCGCCACTTTACCGCCGTTCAGGCACCGATGCGTGTCCAGCAACTGGCTGTGCTTCAAGCTGCTGAAGCATCTCTCGATGCCGGACCGCTTCTTGTATTCGGCTTGCCACTCCTCCGAGCAGCGGGGCAACATGCCAACGATCCGCAGCAACCGGCCCTCGGGCCTCTCGTAGTGCTCGTAGTCGCAGTGTCGCGTGAACTGGACCTTGTCCTTGAGGCTGCAACCCTCGGTAGGACACCTGAACAGGTGACCTTTCTCAGAGTTGGTCAGGATGTACTCCATGGACTCACCTCCGACACACGTCGGCCGGCCATCCTCGTCGTAAATCCCGTCGTACAGACGTTTCCCGGTCTCCTTATCCTTCGTTGGCCTTCGAACGGCGATCACCGGTATCATGCCGCGGCTGACGGTGTGCTGGAAGTTCGGTAGTCTGTCGTAGCCCTTGTCACTCAGGAAGTAGTGCGAATTCAGTTCGGGATACAGGGCCAAACAAGCATCGAGATCCTCGATCATCACCGTGACGTCGGCGGCGTTGGCAGGACGGGTCCGGGCAAACATCGGAAGGCCGTGGTTCGCGTCCGAGATGACGTTGACTTTGTAGCCAAAAAAGAGTTCGTCCTTACTGTCCTTCTTGTCCGTCTCCTCTCCGTCGCTGAGGACTGCCTTGCTCTTCTTGGAGCTGCGGCGTTTGCTCTTGCCGCCTTTGCTGGTGCGGTCGTTTTTGGCGGTGCGGTGTCCCCACGCGGCGTCTGGGTCCTTCGACGGTATTTCCTCACCGGTCTTGCGGCTAGTCCGCCCGGGCAGTGCCCACGCCTCAACGTCGGTTGTATCCATGACCAGCGAATGCCCTAGAGGCGGCTTATCGGCGGGGACAATACCGGCCTCCCGCAGGCGTTCGATCTCGCCGCTGCACTCAAGGAACACGCCGGCTACGATGATCCAGATAGCATCCTCGTGGGGGGCGAGTTTCTTCTTGAACCGGCTGTAGGCACCCTCGCTGGGAGCGCACTCGAGACCGCAGATGCTCAACAACCGGTCATCGCTACCCAGACGGTTGAGGAAGCCGTTGGCGTAGCGCTCGTTTAGGACGAACTGCATTACGAGAGCGGCGAGCATGGCATCGGCGGGATAGCCGGGGTTGCCGCCGTGTTGGTGAGGCGCCGCGAGTATTTCGATAAGGGCACCAGCACACGCGATCACACCCTCGATCACGACTTTGAGGAAACCGAAGCCGCTTTTCGGGGGTTGTTTGTGATTGCGGGTATAATTAGAATAGAAATCGCCCACGAGGATTTTAATAAGAGGGTCTGAGGGGGCAAGCGACCGCTCGGCGGACCAGGCTGAGCGGTCAACTTTTTTGTTCGGTTTTACCTGCCCACATTATACTCCGCAACCCCCCTTGCGGCTCAACACAAAATGGGGGGTTAGGGCAGTTTTCGTACTTGAAAACTACTCATTTGCAGAGAGGTTGGGCTGCCGCTGGGTGTGGTCAGAAGCCTTAGACGTACACCTACCCTTGCCTCCGCAAAAGAGGTGCCTAGGGCGTCTCTAGGCAGCCCGTGTTGGCGTGTACGGAATTCCTACGTTTTCTATCGAAGATGCCGGAAAATCCCAGCACGGGGTCTTACCGCAAGCATTTAGGTAGGTTCAGGGACCGGTGTCATGGGCGTTTGTTCCGGTAACAACACGGGCCGAAAATCGGGGGATCCCCGGAAAATTTGAAACGCCGAGCTGATTACGATATCCGTCGTCAAGATGGCCGTTCTCCGCACCAGCTACCTTAGAATCGGAGTAGCGAAATTTCCTCGGAGCCACACGAACGGGTTATACTGACATCGGCGTGGCCCACCCCGCGAAAATCGGCCAAAACCCGCAGACGCTGCAAACGTCAACCCAATCCCGGTCAGTTCTACAATGCCTCCACGCAATTCCAATTCGATGCGTGTTGCCAGTGGCGAGGCACGCGGCATCCGGCTGAAAGGCGCTGTGGCAGCCGGCATTCGGCCAACCACGGAACGGGTGCGCGCCGCCATCTTTAACATATTGGAAACCAGTCAGGTTATCGACCACCGCGCCGTTGACCTGTTCGCCGGCACCGGGAGCCTGGGCATTGAAGCATTAAGCCGCGGAGCAGCCTGGGCCGACTTCGTCGAACGCAACCGTCGGCAATGCCTGGTCCTGCAGGACAACCTGGAGCGCACCGGCTATGCCGAGGCGGGCCGAGTACACTGCGCCGACGTCCCGGGATGGCTGGGACGCGCCGGAGCCGGAGAATTCGGAGGTGAGCGTTACGGCCTGGCGCTGTTGGACCCTCCATACCGGATGGGTGACCCAACCCCCACGCTGGCTGCGCTCTGGGAGTCTGGCCTGCTCGTATCTAACGCGACAGTAGTGTTGGGGCACAGCAGCCGGCAGGAACTGCCGGACCGGGTGCACGGCCTGCGTCGGTACGACGCCCGCCGATACGGCGACAACGCGGTGGCGTTCTATTGTGCGGAAGGTGGAGAAGCGACCTGACTGGCGTCAAATTACCACTGGATTCCGGTGAAAGCCGGAATGACGGTTTTGGAGAATTGCCAAATGGTAACCGCTCTGTATCCGGGGACTTTCGACCCGGTGACCATGGGACATCTCAACGTGGCGCAACGCGCCGCGCGGCTTTTCGATTCCCTGATTATCGCTGTATATGACACGCCGTCCAAGAGTCTGTTGTTCAACACTGAGGAACGCGTGGGGCTGATGCGGGAAGCGGTGGCCGACCTGGACAACGTGACGGTCCGCCCGTTCAACGGACTGGTGGTGAAGACCGCCCGGGACGCTGGCGCCGCGGCCATCATTCGCGGGCTGCGCAGCGGACCCGACTTTGAGTACGAATCCCAAATGTTCTTCATGAATCGCCGGCTGGAACCGGACGTGGACATGGTGTCCCTCATGAGCGACCAGGAGCATATGTTCATCAGCTCCAGCTTGCTGAAAGAGGTCGCGCAGTTGGGAGGCGACATCGCCGGCATGGTGCCGCTCCACGTGGCGCGGGCCCTGGCTGATAAATACCAGTCGCCGCAGCGGTAGCCGTTTCAGGCCAGTCATGCCGCCGGCACGAGGGGGATATCATCGACATCAACAACATAATCGACCGGATCGAGCTGCTGGTCGACTCCAGCAAGTCAGTTCCGCTCAGCAACAACGTGATGGTTGACCGGACCAAGCTGAGTGAACTGGTGGCGCAGCTGCGTATGTCCATTCCGCAGGAAATACACCGGGCTGAGGAGATGCTGTCCCGCAAGGACGACATCATGTCCTCAGCGGTGACGGAAGCGCACCAGGCCCGTCAACAGCTGGAACAGGATTTTCGCACCCGGCTCAGCGACCATGAACTCGGTCGCAAAGCCGAGGAAATACTCCGCGATGCTGAGATAAAATCCCAACGCATCATCGGCCAGGCCGAGCAGGAAGCCGAAAACCGACGCAACCAGGCCGACGCCTACGCCCTGCGCACCCTGAGAGACCTGGAACGGGAACTCAACGCCGCCAGCGGCTCCGTTCGCAAAGGCATCGACATGCTCGCGGGCGCCACTCTGGCCGCCAGCGCGAACCCGACCGTGCCCTCCCCCCAGGACTTTGCGCCCGAAGACTCGCGAGAGCGGATCGAGTACCGATAGTTGGCCGCGGTACGGAGCCAGCTGTGTCGTACCGGACCCAGCGCATTTCACAATGCCCAGGACTGTTCCACAGTTGTGGGATCTGGCCTTTACCCGCTCGTCCTGAGCCTGTCGAAGGACAGTACGCATGGTTCGACAGGCTCACCATGAGCGTATGCTCAACGGACTTTGGAGAGGCCTTGAACGATGCCGTCTCCGCTTGACATTACCGCTCCAATCGGGTGTAGAATCAGGCGCGCAAACGGGGCGGGTGGCGGCCGGATTGATCGGCAGCCCTTTCCGGATGCAGTCAGCGGAGTGATGCAGCGAGATGCGTGAACTGGTAATCGACAGCATCCGGATCAGCCAGATGAACTACCAGCGGGTGGTGGTGCTCAAAGAACTGGTGACCAACCTGTTCTTGCTCATCTGGATTGGCCCCACCGAAGCTGAAGCCATCGCCGTCAGGATGCAGGGGATGACGGTCCCACGTCCGCTGACCCACGACCTGCTCGTTGATCTCGTCAAGTCGGTGGGCGGTTCCTTCGAGCACATCTTGGTAAATGACCTGCAGAATGAAACCTTCTACGCCAAGATCGTAATCAAGGTCGGTGACCAGACCCACGAAATTGACTCCCGCCCCAGCGACGCGATGGCGGTGGCAGTGCGCGCCGAAGTGCCAATTTACGTCGCGGACCAGGTTATGGAAAAGGCCGCCATTTCAATGGACCAGGAAACCGGTCAACCGGTTTCTTCCCAGAGTGGGGATGGTGAGGACGCGCCCGCCGAGGTTACCGAAGAGGAGTTGCAGGGTTTGTCGGCGTTCACGGATCTCATCAACGAACTCGACATGGAGGATTTCGAGCGAAGATAAGTCCGGCCAATGCCGATTCTCGAAGCCCTGATGTACCCAGCCCGGCCCGGTGACGGCGGGGCTTTTTCGTAACGGGGGTTACGGTTTTCGCCGCTCCTCCAATTGACACGCTGTATAACGAATGCTAATATGCCTGCCGTTTGGAATCGGAAATGCCGCAATGGCTGATAGTAGCCCTGCGGCTGACGGGCTTGGGCTGGTACGTCGCGCTGTGCATCGTGCTGGGCATAGTTGGGGGCGTGTGGTTGGGGAAACTCACCGGACAGGTGGCCCTGATGGTGCTCATCGGCACGGTGTTGGGCAGCGTGATTGCCTTTTACGGGGTGTATCGCATGGTGCTGCCCGCCATCTACGGCTCCAAACGCGGCCTACGGTCTGCCGCCACGCTGGACCGCGAGCAAAGTGACCACGGAGGCAACTGGTAGTCGTGACGCGCAAACGGGCATTCCTCCTGTTCGGCATCGGCATGGCGGTGCTCCTCATCGTCGGTTTTGTGGTCGGCGCCATCGGCTCCAAGATGTTCGGACTGGGAAGCTCCTTCCTCCCCGAACCGGGAATCCACCTGGCTCCTGATCCAATATTTCCGGCTTCCGTCCGCGACAGCGTGATCGGCTACCGAGTTGCCGATAAGAAAACCGATGACCACGGCGAAGCCAAGACGACGGATTCGGCGGAAGGAGACCACGGCAAGGAAGAAGAGCATCACGGCTTGGGCCTGATGCAGTTCGCTGTAACCAACACCCTGCTGTCCGCGTGGCTCACCAGCATTGTGATGCTGGTCCTTTTCATCAGCGCCGGGCGCAAACCCAAGGCGGTGCCAACCCGTTTGCAGGCTCTGGTTGAGATCATGTTCGAGGCGGTTCTCAACTTTTCATCGTCAGTCCTTGGCCCCGAAATGGGCCGCCGGGTTTTTCCCGTGGTGGCGACCATTTTCTTCTTTGTCCTGTTCAACGCCTGGATCGCGATTTTCCTCATACCCATCTACCAGGCCGTCGGCTACGGCGCCTACGATGCAACCCTCGGCCAGTTCAAGCTGGCCACCCATCTGATCCGGCCGGCCGGCACCGACGTGAATATGCCCTTGGCATTAGCCCTGATCTCCTTCGTGTTCGTGGAATATTGGGGCTTTCGCGCGCACAGCTTCGGATACCTCAAGAAATTCTTCGCCTTCGGGGAGCTCCGCAAAGGCCCGGCCGGACTCATCGGCGTCTTCGTCGGCATCCTTGAGCTGCTCTCCGAATTGGTGCGCGTCGTCTCGTTCACCTTCCGCCTCTTTGGGAACATGACCGCCGGTGAAATACTGGTGGTGATGTTCACCTTCCTGGTGCCTTTCGTGGCGACGCAGTTCGTCTTCGGCCTGGAATTGCTGGTGGGGCTGGTACAGGCGGTCATCTTCGCCGGTCTGACGTTGGTGTTCCTGTCGGTGGCGGTAAGCCATGAGGAGCATTAGCCGCCCCAATCACCGGACAACAACCCCGTCACTCCGGCGAAAGCCATCCGCCGAAGGCGGAAGAAAATGCCGGCGGATTCCGGCGAAAGCCGGAATGACGACCTGAAACTGGTACACTCTCTTTGTCAAACAAAGGCGCAATCTCGCGTCAAAAAACACAAGGCCAACCTTGAACCGGAGGATTTTCAACAATGGCATTTGACCTCTCAATGTTTGCGATGTTGCTGTCGGTGGGCGCCCAGGGCATCACCGAAGAAGGCGCCAAGCTATTGGCCGCCGGCCTGGCCATCGGCCTCGGCGTGGTCGGCCCCGGCATCGGCATCGGCATCCTGGGCTCCGGCGCGATGAACGCCATCGGGCGCAACCCCGACGCCGCCGGCGCGATCACCACCAACATGATCCTGGCCATCGCATTCGCCGAAGCGCTGGGTATCTATTCACTCATCGTCGCAGTGATCCTGCTCTTCGTGGTGTAACAACATGGTTGAACTGGGATTGAACGTCCCCTCGTTGATCAGCTACCTGATCAACTACATCATCCTGCTGATCCTGCTGGGAACGCTGGCCTACCGGCCGTTGCTCAACGCTCTCGACAATCGGGTTGACAGCATTCGCGAAAGCCTGTCCGCGGCGGACCGCGCCCGCGAGGAAGCAGCCACGTCCCGCGCCGCCATCGAGGAAGAACTGAACGATGCCCGGCGCGAGGGCCAACGGCTATTGGATCAGGCTCGCGAAGCCGCGGACCGTTTCCGAGAAGAGGAGATGGGCCGCGCGCGACAGGCCGCCGAGGAGTTCTCCGAGCGCGCCCGGGCGGACATCGCCCGGGAACGGGACGCTGCCATCAACGAAGTGCGCGCCGCCTTTGGCGACCTGGCCATTTCGGCCGCGGAGCGGATCATCCGCCGCAGCGTCGATCGGCAAGCTCATCAGGAACTCATCGATCAGGTATTGGCGGAAGGGGAGCAGGCGTTGCGCCGCAACTGATCCATCCTTAACCGTCATTCCGGCGAAAGCCGGAATCCAGTCGTCGCAGGTAGCTGCCGGTAAATCGGCGGCCACCGGATTGACAACATCAAACAGGGAGGCAGCAAGCCGTGGCAAACCGTTTGTCGGGGCAGCGCTACGCCCAGGCCATCTTCGAGTTGGCCGAGGAACATGAACAACTGGAGCAATGGGACCAGGATTTGCGCCTGGCCGCCGACGTATTGGGCGATGGGGAATTCGCGCTGTTCTTGAAACACGCCGAAGTCCCCGTGGAGCGCAAGACGTCCGCTATTGCAGAGGTGCTCTCCGAGGTACATCCGTTGGTGCGCAACCTGGTTTCCTTGCTCGTCAACCGAGGCGGCGTGGAAGCAATGCGCGACGTGCAAGAGGGCTATTCGCACCTCCTGGACGAGCGACTGGGGCGGCAACGGGTTGAGGTCACGACGGCGGTTCCCCTGGAAGACGCCGAGCTGGAACGGATCACCAATTTCGTGGCGCAACTCGTGGGCCGTGAGGTGGTGCTCAGCACCCAGGTTGACGATTCCATTCTGGGCGGCCTCATCATCCAGATTGGCGACCGGCTACTCGACGGCAGCACCAGCTCCGCGCTGGAACGGATGCGCCAGACAGTGCGGGCGCAGGCTGCCTGATCAAACGACATAAGGAGACTGGCCGATGGCAGTCAGAGGACAGGAGATAGTATCTCTCATCAAGCGGCAAATCGAGGAGTTCGGAGGCGACTTGACCCTCGTGGACGTGGGCACCGTCGTGCAGGTTGGCGACGGAATCGCCAGCATCCAGGGCCTGCAGAGTGTTCGCTCCAATGAGCTGCTGGACTTCGGCAACGACGTTCTGGGCCTGGCCTTGAACCTGGAATCCGACATCGTCGGCGCGGCCATCCTCGGCGACCCCAACGTAGTGAAGGAAGGTGACCGCGTTCGCGCCACCGGCCAGATTATCGTAGTCCCGGTGGGCGACGCCCTGGTCGGCCGGGTGGTCGATCCGCTCGGTCGCCCACTGGACGGCAAGGGCCCGGTCGCCACCGACCGCACCATGCCCGTGGAGCGCACCGCTCCCAACGTGGTGGTTCGCAAGTCGGTGGACACCCCGGTTCAGACCGGCATTAAAGCCATTGACGCCATGATTCCCATCGGGCGCGGCCAACGGGAGTTGATCATCGGCGACCGTTCCACCGGCAAAACCGCCATCGCCATCGACACCATCATCAACCAGCGGGACACCGATCTGATCTGCATCTACGTCGCCATCGGACAGAAGCAGGGCAAGGTGGCCCAGGTGGTGGGAATCTTGGAAGAGTACGGCGCGATGGACCACACCATCGTGGTCAACGCCGGCTCCGCAGACTCCGCCCCGTTGCAGTTCATCGCGCCATACGCGGGCTGCGCCATGGGCGAAGCCTTCATGGAAGAGGGCAAAGACGTGCTGATCGTCTATGACGACCTGACCAAGCACGCCTGGGCCTACCGCCAGATGTCGCTGCTGCTGCGCCGGCCCGCTGGCCGCGAAGCTTATCCCGGCGACGTTTTCTACCTGCACAGCCGGTTGCTGGAACGAGCGGCCCGCATGGATGACGAATTTGGCGGCGGCTCGCTGACGGCGCTGCCCATCATTGAGACGCAGGCCGGCGACGTTTCCGCCTATATCCCCACCAACGTCATCTCCATCACCGACGGCCAGATTTACCTGGAGCCGGAGTTGTTCAACGTCGGCATCCGGCCGGCGGTCAACGTGGGACTGTCGGTTTCCCGCGTGGGCGGCGCTGCCCAAACCCGCGCGGTGCGGCAGGTAGCGGGACGCCTGCGGCTGGACCTGGCTCAATATCGAGAGTTGGCAACCTTCGCCCAGTTTGGAACCGCCGACCTGGACGCCGCCACGCGGGCTCAGTTGGCCCGTGGGCAGTTGGCCACCGAGGTTCTTAAACAGGGCCAATACCAACCGCTCAATCTGGGCGACGAGGTGATCATTCTCTACGCGGTCAACGCCGGTCTGATGGAAGACGTACCGCTGGAGCGGTTGGGCGCCTTTGAAGAGCAGATGCTCCGTCACGTCAACGCGTCCCATCCCGAACTCAGCCAGTCCATCCGGGAAACGGGCAGCCTCGGCGACGAGCTGGAAGGACAGTTGACCACGGCCATCAACGACTTCAAACCGACGTTCCAGTAGGGGCGAATAATTATTCGCTCCGACACTACCAGCAATACAGGGTCTGAACATGCCCAGCGTCAGAGACATACGTCGGCGTATCCGCAGTGTCGAGAACACCGGCAAGGTAACCAACGCGATGTCACTCATCGCGGCATCCAAGATGCGCCGGGCGCAATTAGCCGTGACGGACGGCAGGCCCTACGCGGAGAAGATCCTGGACGTGATCGCGGAACTGGCGGCCCAACCCACCGGCGAATATGACACCGTTCATCCCTTGCTGCGGGTGCGGCCGGTGAACAACGTGGGCATGGTGGTTATCACCCCCGACCGAGGTTTGGCCGGCGGGATGCACGCCAACATCAACCGGCAGGTGGCCCGGTTCATCCTGGATAGCTCCGCCACGGTGCGCAGCATCGTGGTCGGGCGCAAGGGTCGTGACTTCATGGTGCGCTACACGGACACAGTGCAGGCCGTCTTTACGGACCTCAGCGACCGGTTGGCCCTGGCGGATACGACGGCCATCTCCCGCCTGGTGATTGACGGATACACCGAGGGCGAATTTGACGAGGTGCACCTGGCCTATATGCGGTTCGTGTCCACCGTGCAACAGGAGCCCGTGATCCGTCGCATCCTGCCGGTGGAGCCGGCCGAGCTGGAGTCGGCCCAACGGGTCGGCTACATATACGAGCCTGACCCGGCGACGGTGCTGAGTGCCCTACTCCCGCAGTTCGTGGAAATGCAGGTGTACCACGCCATCCTCGAAAGCATCGCCAGCGAACAGTCGGCCCGCATGGTCGCCATGCGCAACGCCACCGACAACGCGAACCAACTTGCCTCAGACCTCACTCTGGTAATGAACAAGCTCCGCCAGGACAGCATCACCAACGAACTGCTGGACTTGGTGGGCGGGCAGATTGCGTTGGAGGGATAAGAAGCGCTCTCCAGACTGAAACCAGATGCTGTCTTTCGGAGATATCCCTGCGGAGCTGTACCGTTGGTTCCTGTTCACTTACGGCACAACGGCCGCCGGACGTGTCGCGGTTGAAGCTTATAAGCAAATAGCCTTCCTGGAAACGACTTGGTATGATGTTCCTACAGTTGCACTCAGCGTACTGGAACAAGGCTTCGTCCAACACGCGCTGCTTTCCCTGGCCGTTGCGGAGGGAATAAACATGGTTTTGGGAGCTCTCATGAAAAGAAAGGCCCGCACCGAAGGCCGGGCCGAGGGCCGAGCGGAGGGTAGAGCCGAGGCTAACAAGGCATGGCGGGAATGGCTTCGCCGCAAAGAGGAAGCCGAAGCCAACGATCAACCGTTTAACGAGATGCCACCGGACTCCAACAACTAACACGATTGAAACTCATCCTCACCTGAAGAGCCCATCCGGAGGACAAACCAAAATGCCCGGACAGATTGCCCAAGTTATCGGTACGGTGGTGGACGTGGAGTTCCCACCGGACCAACTCCCCAACCTGTTTGACGCCCTTGAAGTGGACAACTCGGGTGAGCGTCTCGTGCTGGAAGTGCAGCAGCACATCGGCAACCACTGGGCGCGTTGCCTCGCGCTGGGCTCCACCGACGGCCTGGCCCGCGGCACCGAGGTCAACGACACCGGGGACAAGGTCGCAGTGCCGGTCGGTCCCGAGACGCTGGGACGCCTCTTTGACGTTACCGGCACGCCCCTTGACAACCTGGGCGCCGTCGAGGCGGGACAGTTCTGGCCCATCCACCGCGACCCGCCGGCATTCGACGACCAGAACCCCAACGTCGAGATCCTGGAAACGGGCATCAAGGTGTTCGACCTGATCACCCCCTTCCCGAAAGGCGGCAAGGTTGGCGCATACGGCGGCGCCGGCGTGGGCAAAACCGTCATCATCCAGGAACTGATCCGTAACATCGGCGCCGTGCACAGCGGCGTATCGGTGTTTGCCGGCGTCGGCGAGCGGTCCCGCGAGGGCAACGACCTCTGGCATGAAATGCAGGACTCGGGCGTGTTGGGCAGCACCGTGCTGGTGTTCGGCCAGATGAACGAAACACCTGGCGTCCGCGCCCGCATCGGTCTCACCGGCCTCACCATGGCCGAGTACTTCCGCGAAGAACAGAACCAGGATGTTCTGCTGTTCATCGACAACATCTACCGCTACATTTTGGCCGGTATGGAGGTGTCAGCGCTGCTCGGCCGGATGCCTTCCGCGGTCGGTTACCAGCCGACGCTGAGCACTGAGATGGGCGCTCTGCAGGAGCGGATCACTTCCACCAAGAGCGGGAGCATCACCTCTTTCCAGGCCATCTACGTGCCCGCCGACGACTACACCGACCCCGGCATCGTCACCACCTTCGGGCACCTGGACGCCGTGGTGTCCCTGGAGCGCGCGCTGGCGGCGCAGGGCCTCTATCCGGCTGTGGACCCCTTGGCTTCTTTCGCGCGCATTCTCGAACCTCGCATCGTGGGTGATGAGCACTACCGGGTCGCCCGTGGCGTGCAGCAGGTGCTGCAACGTTACCGGGACCTGCAGGACATCATCGCCATTCTGGGTATCGAAGAGTTGTCGGACGAGGACCGCCAGACCGTGTTCCGCGCCCGCAAGATCCAGCGGTTCCTCACCCAGCCCTTCTTCGTCGCGGAGACCTTCACCAACCAGCCGGGCAAATACGTTGCCGTGCGCGACACGGTGCGCGGTTTCGCCGAGATCCTGGACGGCCAGCACGACGACCTGCCGGAACAGGCCTTCTACATGGTCGGCACTATCGAAGAGGCGGTGGAGAAGGCGGAGCAGATGCAGGCAACTGTATAACCAGCGCCCACCGAATGGAACCAACAGGAGCGTTTCCCGATGCCCATGCAGTTGCAAATCATCACTGCTGAGCGCGAGGTTTTCTCGGGTGAGGTCGATGCCATGGTCGCGCCGGGCATTGCAGGACAGTTGGGAATCCTCCCCAACCATGCCCCGTTGATGACAATCCTGCAACCCGGTGAGCTGATGGTGCGCGCCGGCGGGGAGGAGTCCTATCTCGCTCTCTCCGGCGGTTACATTGAAGTGCTGGGGAACCAGGTGATTATACTGGCCGATGCCGCCGAAGACGTCGATGAGATCGACGAGGCGCGGGCTCAGGAAGCCATGGAACGAGCGCAGGAACGGATTGCCAACCGCACGTCCGACGTCGAGTTGGAACAGGCGATAGCGTCGCTGCGCCGGGCGCAGGTGCGCGTGACTGTGGCCCGACGTCGGCGGTCGGCTCCGCACCGCTCCATGGCGCAGCAGTCCCAACTGGCGTCCTAATCCAAAGGACGTGCCCCGTTGACCGAGTGATACGATTCGGTCAGGTAGTAAGTCATTGATTGCAAAGCCAGGACCGGGTCGATGCTACGAACCCGCACTCCCGGCGGCACCTGGGCGTTGATGGGGGCGTAGTTCAGTATCGCCCGGACGCCGCACTCAACCAACTGGTCGATCACCGTCTGAGTGTGTGCGCTGGGAACGGCGACGATGGCGATATTGATATTTCTCGTGGCCACGGTTTCGGCCAACGCGCTCATGGGCTGCACCGCAACGCCGCCCACATCCCGGCCCACGTTGCCCGGGTTGTTATCGAAAGCGGCCACCAGGTGAAACCCGTCGGGGTCGAAACCGGGATAATTCAGGATGGCGTTACCCAGCCGGCCAACGCCGATTACGGCGACGTTCCACTCCCCATCCAACCCGAGGATTTGCTTGAGCTCGGTCAGGAGATGTCGGACTCGGTAACCGCGCCCCTGCTTGCCAAACCTGCCGAAGTAGGACAGGTCCTTGCGGATCTGCGCCGGCGTAACCTGCAACTGCGCGCCCAACTGCTGCGAGTTCGTGACCTCAACTCCCGCCTCCAGCAACTGGGTCAGCGTGCGCACGTATTGCGGCAAACGGGAAATGACGACCTCGGGCACCTCAGCGTTTGGACCCGAGGTTCCGGGATGATGCCCAGGGTCGCCAGGATAAGTCGCCATAGTGAGAACGATTACGCCAATACTATTGGCGGTGAAGCAGAGTATCTAAAGCAGGCGTATGGCAGCTATGCCACCGAATTTAGCCAATTTATGCAAAGGAACATGACGAATTATAATCTATCCCGCAGTCAATCTGCCGTCAATAGCAAACGCGACCGGCGCCAACTCTCGTTTGCCGACTGCGGTTGCGCCGACCGGCAGAACTCGACAGTGATTCGTTCCACTCTGGAGACTACTGACCCATGCACGTGGGAATAGCGCGCATTGCCCTGCGGATACCCGACAGCCGCAGTCTCAAAACCCGCCGGCAGGCCGCTCGCAGCTTGACCCAGCGGATCCGCGCCAGGTTCAACGTCTCGGTGGCCCAGGACGCCGAGGCGGATGGCAATGCGTGGCAGAGCCTCACTTTGGTAGTATCCTGCGCCAGCGGCGATGCTGCGTACATCGACACCATGCTCGCCGATCTGGCCGAATACGTGGCAAGCTCCCGTCCGGACCTGGAACTGCTGGACTACGGCTGCGAAATCATCAGGGGTGTTTGAGGGCGCCGGGTCCGCGTTAACGAAGAAGGGGCTACCATAAGGGTAGCCCCTATACGCAAGCCGGAGTGTGGCGCTAGATACGCTCGTGGATAGCGGCCATCAGGTCCTGCGGGTCGGGGAACAGATGGGCGTCCGGCGTGTGCTTGTGCTCGCCCGCCAACGTGGGAGGCGATGGCCCGCGCGGACACTGTGTTCAAGCGGAATTCTCCGCAACAGTATCCACCCACGAACAGAGCGCCCTCCAGAAGTTGGGGTAGTCTCCAATGTCCTCGTGACCGGCCCCGGCGATTTCGGCAAAGGTTTTGGGTTCTCGCGCGGCTTGGCACAACTTCCGACCCTGGGCGAGGGGCACCAACGTATCGGCGGACCCGTGCAGGACGATCAAGGGACAGCCGATGCGTTCCACCCATCGCAGGGAGTTGTACCGGTTCCCCACCAGCCGGCCGCCCCAGGTCAGCCGCGGGTAGAACAGCTGCGCCATGTCTCTCAGCGATGCGAAAGGCGCTACCAGGGCCATCCCCAAGGGGGACGACGTTTCAGCAGCCAGTCGTATCGCTACCGCCGCGCCCATGGAAACGCCCATGTACAGCGTTCGTTGCGGCGCAACGCCATAGCGTCTTTGCAGGTGATGCAGGGCGGCTTGCGCATCAATCGCAGTGCTGTTGACGGAAGTCTTGCCGGGGCTGTTGCCGAAACCGCCGTAGTCGAACCCGAATATGTTGGCCCCGGTGTGTCGGCGCACCGCCGCGAACTCCCCGACACGCCGGCTGAGGTTGCCGCCAGCCCCGCCAAACCACAGCCAGGTCAATTCGGGCCGCCGGTCGCCGGGGATGTGCCAGCATTGCAGCCGCCGTCCGCCGCCCGTTTGGGCCCAGGTTTCTTCGTAGTCCATGCCCAGGTCCGTGGGTAATGCCTCACTCACCGGCCTGGGTTGGAAAAGCAACCGTCGTTCCAGGACTTCAAGCAACATTGGTCAGCGTTCAGCCGGGTATCCGTCAGTCATCCCCCAGGCTGTCCGCCAAAATCTCCAGGACGTCCCGCGCGTCCTTGGTTTCGGCTTGGCCCTTGGACTGGATGCCCTCGGTCATCATCTGCAGGCAGAAGGGGCAGGAGACGCCCACGGTGTCCGCTTTGGTTTCCAGGAAGTGGTCGGTGCGGACGTGGTTGATGCGTTCGCCCTGGCTTTCCTCGATCCACATATGGCCGCCGCCGGCGCCGCAGCAGAAGCCGCGCTCCCGACAGTGGGGCGCCATCTCCACCAACTGCAAACCGGGAATTGATTTCGCCACGTTGCGGGGCTCATCGTACACGCCGTTGTGCCGGCCCAGGAAACAGGAGTCGTGATAGGCCACCGACACGTCCATCATCTTCACCGGCTTGATGCGGCCCTCTCGTATCAACCCGTCCACGAACTGGCTGTAGTGCAGCACCTCGTAGTTGCCGCCGAACTGGGGGTACTCGTTGCGGATGGTATTGAAACAGTGGGGGCAGATGGTGACGATGGTCTTGATGTCGTAGGTGTTCAGCACCTCGACGTTCTGCTGGGCCATCATCTGGTACAGGTACTCGTTGCCCATGCGCCGGGCCGGGTCGCCGGTACAGGATTCCTCGTCGCCCAGGATGGCGAAGTCCACGCCGGCCGATTTGAGCACTTTCACCATGGAGCGGGCGACGCCCTGGCTGCGTTGCTCCAAAGCGGCGGTGCAGCCCACCCAGAACAGCACTTCGGCATCCGGTTTCTCGGCAAGAGTGGGCACATCCAAGCCCTCGGCCCAGTCGGTGCGCCCGAAGGTGGTGCCGCGCCAGGGGTGTCCCCGCTGTTCCATACTGAGCAAGGCGTTCATGCCGGTCTCGGGGATGCGGGATTCCTCCAGCACCAGGCTGCGGCGCATATCCATGATGGTGGGCACGTGCTCCACCACCACCGGGCATTCTTCCATGCAGGCGCCGCAGGACACGCAGTCCCACACGGCCTGCTCGGGTATGGCGCCGTCGATCAGCGGCATCGGTTCAACGTGGGTGGCGTCCCGCGCCCCCTGGTGCCCGATGGCTATCATGTGCTCTTTCAGGTTCTCGACGATGTGCATGGGAGAAAGAACCTTGCCCGTGGTGTGGGCCGGGCAGGCGTCGGTGCAGCGTCCGCAAACGGCGCAGGCGTAGCCGTCGAGCAGTTGCTTCCAGGTGAAGTCTTGAACTCGAGACGCCCCGAACCGGGCGTTTTCGTCCATGCTGTCCAGGTCTATCACGTCAATCTGCAACGCGCCTCTGGGTTCCAGGTTGCGGAAAAAGGCATTGAGGGGCGCAGCCACCATATGGATGTGCTTGGAAAAGGGTATGTAGAGGGCAAACCCGAGGACGATCAGGAGATGGACCCACCAGAATATCGCCTGCAACACGCCGGCGGTGGCCGGCGACACACCCGCCGCGCTGAACCAGTTGCCGATGGCTCCGCCCACGAATACGCCGGCCTCCGGCCCGCCGTGTCCGGTGGCGACGTAAAAGGAATGCACCAGCAGCGTGGCGATCATCAGCCCGGCGGTGAGGCCGACGATTACCACCGACTCGCCCTTGCGCGTCAGGTCAAAGGTCAGACGATGGGGTTGAGCCACCCAGCGTCGGAACAGCGCCCAGACCAAAGCGGCAAGGATGACGACGGCCAGGATGTCCAGGTAGATGCTGTACACCAGCACGCCGGTTTTGGTCAGGATGGTCTCGCCTAGCGGATGCCAGATGGAACCGCCGAAGATGAAAATCAGGTAGGAAAGGCTGAAGGACAGGAAACCCCAGAATATCGCCGCGTGGCCGAGTCCGGCCAGGTCGATGCCCCGGGAGCGTGGGTCGGTGCGGCCCACCCGCTGCAACACCTTGCGTTGCCCCAGGACAATGCCGGCCGTGCCGGCCAGCCGGGTGAGCGGACGGTCGAAGCGGGCCACGGGCAGTCCCTGCAACACCAACCGGAACACGCGGCGGTATGCCACGTATCCGGCCAGGGCGAAGGTCAATGCCGTCAGGATGTACACGCCAACCCAAACGGGAATGACGCCAAAAAGGGAATCGGGGGGAACCATAGCTTGCCTTCACCTTGGGCGGCCCTTCAGCAGCGGCGGGCCGTCCATTTGAAAATCGGCGGCTAGTTTATCACACCCGTAGCGGACGCCCGCTCACTAAAGAGTCTGGAACACGATTGGCCTGATACCTTTTGAATAACCGTCGCGCGTTGCCGTCCGTCAGCCTTCGGATTGCAACCGCCCCAACTGCTCCCGGAGCAGCGTAACTTCCGCCTCGGCGGTAAGAGCGCGGGTTTCGGCGGCTTGGCGGGCCGCGCGCTCCGCCAAATGAGCGTGCCATACCTCCCGCGAGCCTTCCAGATAGGTTCCGGCGGCCGGGTCGTAGATGCGCGGCCAGCCCTCGTCCCAGGCCAGGCTGATTTCCAGCAGCGGGCTGTATCCTTTCAGGATGCCGTCGGGTTCGTTAGTGAGATCAACGGGACGATACGCGCCGCCAACCAGCAGGCCGCCGGCCAGCGGCGCATCGTGGTACTGTCCGCCGGTAGGGTCGAAGCGCCAGTATTCGGGTACGCCGATGGCGGCGTAGATGCCCGGCTTCCTATTGACGTCGGCCGCGCCCGTGCTCTCCGATGCCACTTCCAAGGCGAAGTCTGGCGGCTTGCCCACTTCCCAGGGTAGATACAGTTTGCGCGGACGAATAGCGCGAGCGTCAACTCCAAAGGCCAGGTAAACGTCCGGCGCAACGCGCAGGTTCAGGTTGCTGGGGTCATAGCAGATGTACGTTTCGTGGTCCAGAAAGACGTCGGGCCGGCGGTTGAAGTCGGTGAACTGGGCGCGAAAGACGCCGATAATTTCAGCAATTTCAAGATTTTGTTCCATGTCGTCAGGGGTTCGGCTCTTTTCGTCGGGATTGAACTCCAAGCTGGCATAGTCAATCTCGCCGTACCGTTGGTAGGGCAGCATCTTGGACCCTGATTTGGCGGTTGTCATTACGAGCCTCCGTGTGGGGATTGTATCACCCCGCATCGGGGATTTGCGGAATGACACCATAAGCCCGACCCGCTATAATTGCACGACGTATCAGGACAATTCACTCTTTGCGTGAGGCAGCGTTGCTATGGAATTCGCATTCACTCCCGAACAGGAAGCTCTGCGCTCCGAAGTCCAGCAGTTCATTGCGGAAAACGTAACTCCTGAAATAGTCGAGGAGCTCGAGAGCACCGGCATCCGCCGGCGTGGACCCAAGACCAGGGAGATGTATCAGCAGATCGCCGAGCGGGGCTGGATCGGGATCTCCTGGCCCAAGGAATACGGCGGGCAGGCCGGCAGCCGCATCGACCAGTACATCGTCGAGGAAGAATTCGCCCGCGTGGGCATCACCGTGGGCGGGGCCGGCTCCGGCGCGCCGGCAATTCTGGCCGCCGGTACCGAGGAACAGAAACAGGAGTTCCTGCCCGGCATCATCCGGGGCGAGATTTCCTTCGCGCTGGGCTTCACCGAGCCTCAGGCCGGAGCCGACCTGGCCGGCTTGCAGTGCCGCGCCGTCCGTGACGGCGACGAGTACGTTATCAACGGCCAGAAGATGTACACCACCGCGGCCCACTACGCCACGCACATCTATCTGATGGCCCGCACCGATCCCGACGCTCCACGCCATCGCGGCATCAGCATCTTCCTGATCCCCATGGACACCCCCGGCATCACGGTGCGTCCGCTGTGGACCATCCAGAACGACCCGCCGGCTCCGCTGGGCACCACCTACGGCGACAACCGGACCAACGAGACTTTCTTCGAGAATGTGCGTGTTCCCGCCTCCTGTATGCTCGGCGAGGAAAACCAGGGGTGGTACGTGGGAGCCATGGGCCTCAACCTGGACCGGGTGGGAGCCTCCCGCTATCTGATCTCCATCCAGCGGGACGAGGACATCGTGAACTGGGTGAAGGAGAACGACATCGAAGGCTACGCCATGCGGGAAGACCCCACCGTCCGCGACCGGCTGGCCGATATGTGGATTGAAGGTCAGGTGTGCCGGCTGATGACCATGCGCAGCATGTCCATCGTGGAGAGTGACGGGACGTTCACCTACGAGGGTTCCGCCGAGAAGGTCTTCGCTCCCGAACACGGCGTACGCACCACCGAAACCATCGCCCAGATGCTTGGCCCCTACGGGCAGCTGCTGAACGGTTCGGAGGACGCCATCGAGAGCGGCGTGTTCGCTCACAACCTGATGGGCGCGTTCCAGAGTGGCATCAACCATGGCAGCGTCCAGGTGATGCGCGACCAGGTGGCGCGGCGCGGATTGGGGATGCCGCGGGTGTAGCCGGCCGGAGTCATCGGAATGACGCAACCGGAATCCGCGCCGGCCGCCAGTTGTGACGCGCTGCTGCGGCAGGCGCGGGAACTGCTGGATAATGGTGAGTTGGCCCCGGCCTCCGCCGCGGGTTGGCAGGTTGCTGTCCGGGCCATGGCCACCTACGCCGGCCCTGATGCCGACTTTACCGATGCCGCGCGGCGGCTGGTCAAGGGAGAGCAGGGGCGTAGTAGCGCGGCGGAGTGGATGACCAGCGCGATGGCCTTGTCGGATAATATTCAGTACGATTGGCTGGATAAAGAGGGCATCGCCCGGCGGCTGGACGACGTGCAGCGACTGGTTATCCTGATTACGGACCTCTCCGACCCGCCGCAGAGCGCCGACGACATCCTGCGCCGCGCCCGGGAGTGCCTGGACAACGGAGCGCTGCCGGTAGCTTCAGAAAAGGGTTGGGAAGCTGCGCTGTGCGCTACCAAAATATACGCCGATGCCATGGGTTACGAACATCGCGGCGACAGTCATTTTGACGACGTTACACGGATGCTGACCAAAGAAGATGCCAGAGGCCGACAGGTCTCCAAAGGGACTAGCGCCGCTTTGACCTTGCATCAGGCCGCCGCTTATTGCACTGTTTATCCTCACTGGTTGCACCCAGAATTTGTAGCCGAGGACATAAACGCCATAGCAGAACTGGCGTCTATAGTCCAGGAGCTTGCTGCCGCTGGTAATCGAACGAGTGGTGAAAATGTCTGAATTCGGGGCAAACCATGAGCAAATAAGCGTTGCATTTTTGCGCCGCAGCCGGGCGTATCTGGATGACGGTCAATTGCTGCAGGCTTCCGAAAAAGGTTGGGGCGCCGCCCATGCGGCTATGTTCATAGCAGGCATACGTAATTGGAAATACCGGGAGCATTGGGAGTTTGAAGCCGAAGTAGTAGCAGGGTTAGCTAGAGAGACCGGCAACAATAACGTACATACATGGGGTAGAAGCGCCAACGAATTGCACACCAATTTTTATCGCGATGATAAAAATGCCGCCCAGATCGCCGCGCACCTAAACGATGTGGCAAACTTCGTCAACTTCATCAGACAGCTGACCGGCCTCCCGCCTGTCGAAGACTAGCCCCTGCGCTTTCCCACCGCCAAGTCATACAACTAAACCTACCCCAAACTGAGGCACGATGAACGTATTACCCAACGAAGAAGAGCTGATGGTCAAGAACGCCGCCCGGGAGTTTCTGGAGGCGGAATGTCCGCCCAATCTAGCCCGCGCTATTGAGCAGGACGATCGGGGCTACTCCGTGGAATTGTGGGAACAGATGGCGTCCCTGGGCTGGTTCGGCATTTCTCTGCCCGAATCCTACGGCGGCGGCGGCTTGCCGGTGTCCTACCTGGCGCTCATCCTGGAAGAGTGCGGGCGGGCCATCGCTCCGGTCCCTTTTCACAGCACGGCTACCGCCGCTCTGGCCGTGGCCCGGTATGGGTCCGATGCACAGAAGCAGGCCATCTTGTCCCGGGTCGCTCGCGGCGATTTGATAATGACCTGGGCGGTGCAGGAGCAGGACCCGCGAATGCGCTCCGACGCCATCCAATGCCGAGGCGAGGTTGATGGGGACAGCCTGGTCATCAGCGGCGTCAAGCACTTCGTGGACAACTTCTCTGCCGCCGAGCTGATGGTCATGGCAGTGCGCACGGCCCCGCCAACTGACGATAGCGCTGGCATCACCTTGGCCATTGTGCCCGCCAACGCCGCTGGCATTACCGAAACGCGCCTCACGACCCTGGCCAAGGACTCGCAGAGCAAGCTGGCGTTGGACGGCGTCCGCGTCTCCTTGGGCAACGTCATCGGAGAAGTCAACGACGGCTGGCCGGCCACATCGGATATGCTGGACACGGGAACAGCTTTGCTGTGCGCCCAGATCATCGGCGCGGCGCGCAAGGACGCCGAGATGGCTATTGAGTACGCCAAGAACCGCGTCGCTTTTGGCCGACCCATCGCCGGATTCCAGTCCATCCAGCACCTTTGCGCCGACATGATTGTGTGGGTGGACGGCGCGCAACTGCTGACCTACGAGGCCCTTTGGAAGCTGGACGCCGGGTTGCCCTACAGCGTGGAGGTATCCCAGGCCAAAGCCTTCACCAACGACAAGTGCCAGGCGACGGTACGCTCGTCTCAGCAAATTCACGGCGGGATCGGTTTCATGATGGAGTTTGACCTGCATCTCTGGTATCGCCGGGTGACCGCGTGGACCATGCGGCTGGGCACCAGCTTCGAGCACCGCGCCCGGGTCGCCCGGGCCCTGCTGGACCAGCCCGGCCAGGTCCGCCTCGGCATGAACATCGAAGCCGTCGCCTGATCCTTCGCCGCTTGTCATTGCCAGCGCAGCGTGGCAACCTCGTCGCCACTAGAACAATATAGGAGCCCGACAATGCCCGCCGATCCCGTCTGCCCCGTCTGCAAGACCGTAATCAACGAAGACAGCGCCCGCGCCACCACGGGCCAGACCATGTACGGAGCCAATGAGGTTGACCCCACCGCCGGTACTCGCAGTTTCTTCAACGGCGAGTGGTACTATTTCTGCACCCTGCAGTGCCGCACCAGGTTCCTAGCGACGCCGAATACCTACATCGAAAACTAGGAGGATGATTATGCACGTCGGTCTGGTAATGGAATGCGATTACCGGGAAGGCCGCACCCAGGACGAGGCCTTCGACGAAGCCTTTACCGTCGCCCAACTGGCTGACGAATCGGGCATTGACGGCGTCTGGCTGGCGGAGCGCCACTTCGCCGCCCCACGGACGCCCACCGACCCGGGCGGCGCCGGCATCCCGTCGGTATCGTCGGTGCCCCTGATGATGGCCGGCATCGTCGCGGCCCGCACCGAGCGGGTGCGCGTGGGCACCGGCGTCAGCGTGCTGCCCCTGGCGCACCCCATACGCCTGGCCGAGGAAGCCGCCACCGTGGACAACATCTCCAAGGGGCGACTGGACTTCGGCATCGGGCGCAGCAGTTTCCCCCGTTCCTACCAGGGCTACGGCGTGCCCTTCGAGGAGAGCCGGGTGCGGTTCGCCGAGACGCTGGAGATCATCCTGAAGGCGTGGAATAACTACCGCTTCTCTCACCACGGCCGCTATTACGATATGGACGACGTGGTGGTGACGCCACGGCCCTACCAGCAGCCTCATCCTCCCATGCGCATCGCCGCCAATTCGGTGGATACTTTCCGCATCATCGGAGAACTGGGCTTCCCCCTGGTGACCGGCGTGCGGGGGCAGGGTCTCAAGCAGGTGGCCGACAACCTTGGGCTGTATCGTGCCACTGCTGCCGAAAACGGCCACGACGTGGACGACGCCTACGTGCGAATGCCCATCTACGTGGGCCAGACCATGGAGCAGGTCCGGGCCGACACAGAAGAAAGCACCATGCGGTCCTTCCGACGCACCGCCGACACCTACATCCGCACGGTGGAAGCCGAGGGCGCCAACGCCACCGAGGAACGTCGGCAGCGCGCCGAGCAGTTGCTCAATACGACCTACGACGACCTGCTGGTGGACCGGGTGGCCTACGGCACGCCGGAACAGGTGGCCGAGCGGCTCATCTCCATCCGCGACGATCTGGGCGTGACCGGCTTCATCATGGAGCCCAACGTGGGCGGAACGGTGCCGGCCGAGCGGGTGCAGAACTCGATACGGCTGTACGCCGAGGAAGTGGGGCCGGCGCTGCGGGGGTGAACTGATCGGAATATCCGAACATGCAGCGGCCCCGCCAATCGGTGGGGCCGCTCGCATTGGGCGAAGTGAGTTACACTGCTATTCCATCTGTTCTGCGATGACGCGGCGTAATTCCTCTCGCAACGCTGGCACGGTTTGGGTGACAATTCTCCAAACCTCTTCGGAATCCGCGCGCCAGGGGATATGGGCGAGAACAACACGAGTCCGAAGCAACTCGCTCCAATCAGTGTTACGTATATCCCTCAGTGTACCCGGCGCAGTTTGCTTGGCCATTTCAGCCAGCAAGCATATCGCTTGATAAACGGCCAGCCGCGACCTCAGGTCGCCCGACAGATATTCCTGCGCGTGATGGTGTCGTAGCCAAGCGATGACCTCACACCAATGTTCCAGCTGGAGTAGGCGGTCGGTCTCGTCGGGACCGCGTTCATCCGGCGGCGTAGATAACATCACGCCTTTCCATTTCACGCTTAGCCCATTCTGCGCCTTTGGCTATGTGCTTCTCCAAGATGTCTTTTTCCTCGATCCAGACGTGGCAGCCCAGCAAATTGTACAAGTCTTCAACAACATCCATGTGGTTCTTCTTGAAGTACCAGGTACGTTCGCCGGGGCCGAAATCTACAATTAGGTAGAGGTCAATGGACCGGAAGGGGTTGTCATCCGGCATGAACGGGAACGGGTTTGGCGGAGGGCGGGTCTGGCTCGGGTCTATCGCCATCTCCCGCACGTCCCAGCGCCGGCAGATTTTGGCGATGTCGTCTAGCGGCAAGTCATCGCGTGTGAGCAGGGGTTTGGATTCAGGCGCAGTCATGGTATTGCTCCGTTCGGTTTAGCTTCCCATCTCTTCCAGGAAGGCCAGCAGCGCCGCATTCACCTCCTCGGGCTTTTCCTCGTGCAGGAAGTGGCCGCCGCCGGCGATGAACTCGGACCGGAGTTTGGTGGCGGTGCGCTGCCAGGAGGCCTCCGGGTCCAGGCCGCCGGCCTCGGCGGTGCGCTTGCGCCGCTCGCCCCACAGGTAGAGCATGGGGATGCTGAGCTGCCGGTCGGCGTCGGCGCGCCAGTCGGCCGGATCCTCGTAGGCGGCGGCGCGGTAGTAGGAAAAGCCGCCCCGTAGCGCGCCCGGTTGGGAGTAGGCCCGGGCGTACACGGCCACTTCCTCATCGGACATCATCGCCTGGTTCACCGACCAGTTGCGGTAGAAATGGCGCAGGTAGGCTTCCTCGTTGCCGCGCACCAGATGCTCGGCCAGGTCGGGTATCTGGTGGAAAAAGGAGTGCCAGCGCTCCCGGACGCCCTCGGGGGTCTGCGGCCCCAGCTGCTCCAGCGGATGCCCGCCGTCCAGCACCGCCAGCCGGTCCACCTCGGCCTCGTGATCCAGGCAGTAGCGGAAGGACACCCGCACCCCGATGTCATGACCGACGATGGCGACACGGTCGTGCCCAAGATGCCGCACCAGTTCGTAGATGTCGGTGGCCGCCGTGCGGGTGCGGTAGTCCTGCAAGGGTTTCTCCGATGCGCCGAACCCCCGCATATCGGGCACGATCACCTGGTACTGCTGTGACAGCACGGGGATCTGCTTGCGCCACGAGAACCACATTTCGGGCCACCCATGGAGCAGGACCACGGGGAAACCGTCGCCCTCGATGACGTAGTGGATGTTGACGCCGTTGACCCGCGCCGTGCGGTGGGTGAAATCCCAATCGGCCATGATAGTCACCTCTGGTTGGCGATGCGGGTAGGGGCGACGCATGCGTCGCCCCTACGATGTAATTGAGATGTGTCCGGTTACAGGTTCATCGCCTCCAGGCCGACGCGGGACAAGTCTTCGTCGCGCTGGCCGCTGGGGTAGCCGCCGACGCCGATGCCGCCCAGGATGACACCGTCCTGCATGATGACCAGGCCGCCCTGGCCGTATGTGAACCGGGGGTCCCCCATATCGGCGATGTTGCGGCCCTGAGCCGCCAGGCCGGCGGCGTGCTCGCCCGAATCCCGTCCTATAACGGCGGAAGTGTACGCCTTGCGCAGGGCGTGGCGACGGCTGAAGATCCGCAGATTTTCCATGGTGTAGTAGGCCACCAGTTCGCCGCCGGCGTCCACAATCGCCATAGCCACCGGTTCGTCCGGGAGTTCGTGAGCCTTTTCGATCATCGCCCGCATTGCCGCCATAACCTGTTCGTTGCCGAGTGCCGGTTTCGTTGCCATATTCGTGCCTCCAGGCAGTCGTTTGGTTTGCATTTTGCGGGTCGATGATAACACGATACACTCGGCAGACTTCCTTTCCGAGAGCCGCGCGTTGCAAACCGCGCAGGGTTGACAAACCATAATTGCGGCCCTACGGTGGCGTTGGAACGCTGAACTCGCTTCATCCGACGTTACCACGGAGACCGATATGGCAGCGATTACCAGAGACGAAACGGAATCCCAGGCCGTCTCGCCGTCCGTCGCGGAACGACCGCAAACCACGATGCTTTCGCGTCTTACGCTGAGGGGGATGCCGCCCCTGTACCGATGGGCAGCAGGGGTGTTGACGGTGCTGGCAGTGCTGGTCGTGTGTCTGGTGATCTGGGAGCCGGCCATGGAGTTTCCCAGCAAGGTGAACCAGCAACAAGCCGATGGCAGTTACAAATCGGTAGAGATCGGGAGAATAGTCTCGGGGAAGGTCAAAGAAGGCACCACCTGGATGGTGCGGAATTGGGGCGGGATGTTTGACGGTATCGACCTGTTCATTACTTACACAATGGTGTGGCTGGAAGACGGGTTGAAATGGATACCATGGCCGGCTGCTTTCCTGGCAATCGCAGGCGTGGCGTGGGTAGCAGCAGGTTTCCGCTTGGCCATTATGGCGGTGGCGAGCCTGTTTTTCATAGGCATCATGAACCGCTGGGACAGCGCCGTGGAAACCATCGCTATCATCGTATTTTCGGTGGCTTTGTCGATAATAATCGCTTTGCCATTGGGAATAATAGGGGCAAGGTCAAACCGAGTTGACGGTGTGATGCGGCCCATTTTAGATGGTATGCAAACCATGCCGAGCTACGTTTACTTGGTGCCCGGGATCCTTTTCTTTGGCTTGGGATACACGCCGGCCGTCATCGCTACGGTGATCTACGCTGTCCCTCCGGCAATCAGGCTTACTAATCTGGGAATCCGCCAAGTCTCACCGGAGACTGTGGAAGCAGCCCGGTCATTCGGAGCGTCCCCTTTCCAATTGTTGACCAAGGTACAGATGCCCATGGCGCTGCCTACTATCATGGCCGGCATCAACCAGACGACCATGCTGGCGCTGTCCATGGTGGTCATTGCCTCACTGGTTGGAGCCAGTGGATTGGGTGAGGACGTGTTCCGTGCCTTGCAGCGGCAAGACCCGGGCAACAGCGTGATTGCCGGAATGTCTATCGTGCTGATCGCTATCGTCATTGACCGCATCACCCAATCCATCACCCGCGGCCGTCAGGAATCTCTGACCGCCGGGCATTAGGATGACCAGGCCAAACCCGAGTGGCGGCGCTGCGGGAATCGACAGGCCGGATAACGGATGTAGTGGCATTGGCCGGGCTGAGGGATGATTAGCTTGCCAGGCAGAGTGGATAAGTGAATGAATACGAAAAGCCGCCATTATGTAATCTGATTCGTTCCTCAATCATCAGATTGACAACGATAATCCACACTGCAATAATCATCGCCATTCTAACGCCGCGCCGGAAGTTACCGGCAATTCAACCACCATGGAGGAAACCGCCTTGTTCACAAAGTACAGATTACTCGCCCTGTCGGTGGCGATGGCACTGGTGACCGCCATTGCCATCGTGGCCTGTTCTCCTGCCGAGCCTCAGACCGTCCAAGTGGAGGTTACTCGGGAAGTTGAAAGGCAGGTCGAGGTTCCGGTCACGCAGATCGTTGAGAAAGAAGTCGAAAAGGTTGTGACCGAGCAGGTCCCGGTTACCCAGATCGTCGAAAAGGAAGTGGAAAAGGTCGTCGAGAAAGAGGTCGAGAAGGTTGTAACGGAGCAGGTTGAAGTCACCCGCGTCGTGGAAGTCATGGCTCCCGAAGGGCCGAAAGATACCATCGTCTTCAGCGACCTTAACTGGACCAGCGCCCAAGTCCAAAACCGCATCGCCCAGTACATCGTGGAACACGGCTACGGCTATCCCACCGAGGTTATCCCAGGTGGAACATTGCCGCTATTCCAGGGCCTCAAGCAAGGCGATACCCATGTGACTATGGAAATCTGGCTTCCCAACCAGTCAATCGGCTGGGAAGAAGCGGTCGAATTGGGAGAGGTGGTGTCGGTCGGCAAGAGCCTGGTAGGCGACTGGCAGAGCACGTTCGTCATACCCCAGTATATCGCTGACGAGAATCCTGGTCTGAAAACCCCCCAGGACCTCATGAAAGATGAATACAAAGAGTTGTTCTCCACGCCGGACAGCCGCGGCAACGCACGTTTGGTAGCCTGTGTGCCCGGTTGGTCTTGTGAGCTAGTGAACGACGAGCAAATTGAGACTTACGGCTTGATGGACCATCTGCACGTGATCAAGCCAGGCTCGCAAGACGCCATGTTTGCCGAAATTTACGGCGCTTACGAGCGGCAGGAACCTTGGCTAGGCTATATGTGGGGCACTGGCGATCCCGCCCTTAAGCTTGACCTGGTACGCCTGGAAGAAGCCCCGTACTCCAAAGAATGTTGGGATACCGATAAGGCTTGCGCCTTTGACGAGTCGCTAGTGTTGGTGGCCGTACATAACAGTTTGCTGCCAAGGGCCGGCGACGTTATCGGCTTTCTCCAAGAATGGGAGTTCACCATCGACGTGTACAAGGGCATCTTCCAATGGCTGGATGCTAACGAGGGAGCGCTGCCTAAAGAAGCCGCCATTGAATGGTTGGAAACCGAATCTGACATCTGGACGGAGTGGGTGACCGACGAGGCCGCTGCCGGCGTCCAAGCTGCCCTTGACGCCGGCAAAGAAGCCGAAGGCTGGCCGGACGAGTAAAGCACCTGAACCGGAAATCTCGCTCGCACATTTGAGGCGGTTCCCCAGCAGGAGCCGCCTCTTTTTCTGCTACAATGCAGCCGCTTTTCGCCCCACACTTGATGCAGCAGGAACGCTCCGAAGATGACCACCGTATCCACCGCAACCGCCCTCTCCGACGAAACCCTTGCCACCCTCAAGGCCATTCCCACCCAGACCCTGATTGACGGCCTGTGGGTGATGGGGTGGCCCATGAGCATGATTGAGGGCGCCAAACCCCTGCAACCCGGGCAGCACATGGCCGGCCGAGCGGTGACTCTCCGCTTCGTGCCCCACCGGCCCGACCTGGCCGCCGATAAGCCCAAGGGCGCAGACTCCGCGGAGTACGTAGCCTTCGAGCTTTGTGGGCCGGGAGAGGTACTGGTGATTGACGCCATGGGCTGGGAGTACAGCAGCATCGGCGGGGACATCAAGTTCTATCGCCTCTTTCAGCGCGGCGTAGGCGGTTTGGTCACCGACGGAGCGGTGCGCGACACCAATACGTTGAAGGAGTACGGCTTCCCGGTCTATGCGGCCAATTCTACCGCCAAGCAGGGGCCGGCCGAGTTCTGGCCGTGGCAGGTCAACGACTGCATCCAGTGCGGCGGGGTCCTGGTGCGCCCTGGAGACGCCATCGTTGGCGACGACGATGGCGTGGTGGTGGTGCCGGCAAGCGCCGCCGATGAGGTGATTCAGATTGCCCACCAGCGGGAGGAAGTGGAGGCGGTCATCAAGGCGCAGCTGGAAATCGAGCAGTGCTCGCCCGGCAAGTATTACCCGTTCAACGATAATACCTGGAAACTTTTTGAAGAGAAGACGGGGAAGAAACCCTATCGCTAGGACTCAGAGTCAACCTGCTTTGTTAGCATCCGCTCATGGTGAGCCTGTCGAACCATACTGCTCATCCTTCGACAAGCGCAGGACGAGCGGCGGTGCTTATCGTTTCACAGATAGGAGGAACAAAATGGCCCGACTACCCGCAGCGACCCGCGACACCGTACCCGCCGGACAGGAAGCCACCTTTGACGAGATTACCCAGAATGGGACCGCCGTCCCTCCGTATGGTCCAGGCTCCGTGATGGTACACGTGCCGGAGGCCAGCAAGCACGCCACCGGGCTGAACCAGTATCTGCGCAATGCGTCCAGCGTACCGCTGAAAGCCGCCGAACTGGCGATGCTGGTGGCCGCTCGGGAAATGGACTGCCAGCACATCTGGAACGCCCATGCCGGGTCCGCCCGCGCCGCCGGCGTGCCGGACGCGGTGGTGGACGCCATCCGCGACAACAAGCCGCTGCCGGCATTATCCGCCGACGAGTCTGCCGTCATCCACCTGGGCCGGGAGATTCTGCGGAACCACCAGGTCAGCCGGGGCGGTTACCAGAGCGCGCTGGAGGTCTTCGGACAGCAGGGCGTGATTGAACTCACGCTCATCCTGGGCAACTACACCATGCTGGGGATGCTTATCAACACCTTTGAGACCGACCTGCTGCCCGAGCGGTCGGAGCCGTTGCTGCAACGGATACCGGGATAACATTGCGTAGGGGCGACGCATGCGTCGCCCCTACAACAACGGGATCATTGGCATTTTACGAAACTTTGCGATAGATCTGGACGCGGTGGCGACAGGAATCCACCACGTAGATGCGTCCTTCGGCGTCCAGGGTGACCGAGGTCGGCCCCCAGAATAGCGCCTCCACGCCGGCTGAGGTTTCGCGGTGGTGGTCGCGCCACGGATTGACGGCCGGGGCGAGGTCTGCGGCGCGACGGGCGGCGGACTCGTCGGGGTTGGCGGCCAGGTAGTCCTCCGCCCAGGTTGACGTGGTGGCATCGCCGCGCAGTATGGCGGCCACCTCGCCGTCGGGAGCGAAGATCTGCACCCGCTCGTTGCCCCAGTCGGCCACGTAGATGTAACCGTCGCCGTCCACCGCCACCGACGACGGGCGGCTCAACTGCCCCTTGCCGTCGCCGGAGACGCCCCACTGGCCGACAAAACGACCCTCCGGAGTGAACGCCTGGATCCGGTCGTTGCGCCAGTCGGCGATGAAAACGTTGCCACTGGCGTCGCAGGATACTCCCCAGGGGGTATTGAACTGACCGGCCTGGGTTCCGTAAACGCCCCAACCGTGTTGGTATTCACCGTCAACGGTGAAGCGCTGGATCCGGTGGTTCATCCCGTCGGTTATCAGCAAAGAGCCGTCGGGAGCGGTGGCGATGGCGGCGGGGCGGTTCAGTTGGCCCGGTTGTTCGCCGGACTCTCCCCAGCGCTTGATGAATTGACCGTCGGCGTCGAAAACGTTGACCCGCTGCAATGCCTCGTCGGTGACGTAGAGCCGGCCATCGTGGCCGCGAGCGATGCCGCTGGGCCACCAGAATTGACCGTCCTCCGTCCCACCCGTGCCCCATTCTCCGATGTAGCCCTCGTCCACCGTGCAGACGCACACGCGCTTGAGCTCCAGCCGGCCCACGGACTCTGGCCCGCCCCGGTTGAGCACGTACATCACGCCGCCGTCGGCCAGCGCCAGGTCCACCGGATGGATGAACCCACGCCCCCGGTAGGCGAGGAAGCCGACGGTGTGGCTATACTGGAATGTTGCGGTGGCGGTGGTCATGGCTTCGCCTCCATCTCGGGGCGCACTACTCGGGGAAGTACGAGTCGGTTGCTTACTACAGTAGTCGCAACAACAGCTGCAACAGGCCGATTATTAACCCCAGCAGTCCGCCGAACCAACTGATCCACTTCAGATGATAACCCGTGACGTCCAGTATCAGTTTTTCTACGGTATCCACGTCAAAGCTATTGACGCGGTCAGTCACCAAGATCTCAAGGTTTAGAGTTTTGACTAACGCCGGCAACTGATTGTCCAGGTAAGTTATCAGTCGCTCGGCAACGTAGTCATCAATCCGCGCTTCATCGTCCGGCGCCAGGGCTATATAATCGCCAATGGCTTTGGGGCTGCCGCTCCGTATCCAGTTGTCCATCAGGCTGGAGACCTGCTGCGGGTTAAAGTTCCGGCTGGTGGCGTCAATTGTATCGCGGATTAATCCGTTGACGATATTAGCCGCCAACGGCCTGACGGCTCGGAACGCCGTCCTGACCGCAATATTCTGTCGCGACACGTATTGCTCAATTGCCTCGTCGCCTATTTCAATCAGACGTTCCCTCACTGCCGGTTGTTCCAGAACACTGCGGATGGCCTGGGTTATCGGCCCTCCAAGCGCGGCCAAAAGTTGGCGCTCCTGCTCTGCTGACAGCGTGATGGGGGTTTCCATCAGCGATCGGCGTTGCTGGCCCACCCAACGGCGGATACCATCTCGGAATCCCGGGCTCCGCAACTGTTGCCGAATCGCCTCCGGGGTTAGTAGTTCTTCAGCTACGGCCCGACCGATAGCGGTCGCCAGTTCGGAGCGATTCTTGGGTATGATCCCGGGCGTGAACGGAACCCGGACGCCCAAAACGTGCTTGGGCCGGTGTGGTCTGAAAAGCATCCTGAGGGCAATCCGGTTGGTCCAGTACCCAATGAAGGCGCCGACTATCGGCGGGGCAATCCAAGGGATGACGAGTAGAACGATTTCCACAATGGAGTGTTGCTCCGCAACCAGAACCTGTCGCTAGGCCAACTGGTACTCCCGGGAAGCCACGATGAGTTGCAGCATCTCCACTACCCGCTCCTCGGAGCAGGCGATGGCGTCAGGGCGATCAAAGCGCACTTCTCCCCACGGGGCCGCCAGCGCCACCAGGCTTTTCATCGTCCCTTCCGTCACCTCGAATATCCCCACGGCGTCGAGGCACGCTTCGGCCAGCGCTTGCGGTTCCAGGACGGGGCCGGCCGACTTGGCCCGCTCAATGACGGCGCGGACACCGGGGCGGTTGGTATCGCGCATTTCGGCGCCGGCGGCGTTGATGCGTTCCACCAGGTTGCCGGTGTCGATCCACTCCCGGCCGGTGTGCCAACCTTCCACCGTGGGCGGGTTCAGGATTTCCTGGCCCATGAAGTTAACGTCCATGGCCAGGTTGGAGATGGTCCACTCCGGAGTGCGGTGGCTGCCGGCCAGCCGCGCGGTGCCGCCCACCAACTCGGCGGGGCTTTTGACGCGGGCCAGGCGGGTCCACGCATCCGAGAAGAAATCGGACAGGAACAGGCAGCGCATGACGGAGCGGATGTTCCCGCCGGTGCGGGTGAACTCGTCGGCGAGGATGCCGATGGCCGCTTCGTCGGGCTGGTCGGAGACGAAGAAGCCGTAGAGTTTGCCGGCGATGTAGTGGGCGGTGGCCGGCTGCCGGACAATGATGTCGATGACGTCCTGTCCGCCAAAGGGGCCGGTGTGGCCCAGGAAGGTTTTCTCGCTGTCGTCGTGGTCGTCGTCCCGGTAGCGGAACTGCCAGTCGATGCGACCGTAGGGCCAGAAGGAGTCGCGGCTGGCGCGGATGCTCATGTACTGAGCGTTGTCTATAGTCCAGCCGGTGAAAGCCCGGGCGGCCGCTTTCACGTCGCCCTCGGTGTAGTTGCCGATGCCCATGGAGAACAGTTCCAGCAGTTCCCGTCCGTAGTTCTCGTTGGGAGCGTCCCGGTGGTTGTCCTTGTTGTCCAGCCAGAAGATCATGGCGGGATCGCGGGACAGCTCCAGCAGGATGTCGGCAAACCTGCCCAACCCGTGGCGGCGGAAGGTATGGGTCTGGTTGACTACGGCTTTGGCGTGGTTCAGCTTGCCGTAGGCGGTGGCGAAGAGGCCGTGCCAGAACAGGGCCATCTTCTCTTCCAGGGGACGCTGGCTGTTGATGATGCGATAGAGCCAGTAACTCTGGCTGCTTTCCAGCAGCATCAGGCTGTTCTGATCCACGTGGTAGCGTCGGATCAGGTCTTCGATTTCCAGATCGGGCCGGTCTTCGGGGTGCAGCAGTTCCTCGACCGTAGCCTCGTAGCCCCGTTCCACGGCGCGGTTGATCTCGGCGCGGGTGGGGGTGAAACCGGCCCGGCGGAGCAGGTGGGCGGCGCGGATGGTTTCGGGGTTGGCGAGGGCGATCCTGCCGGACCCGAGTTGTGGATCTTGCGTCAGAGTCATCTTCTGGTTCCTTCAGAGTTAAACGCAATCTCGAGCCGATTACCACAGGATTGCTGGATTCCCGCTTTCGCGGGAATGACGGGGATGATGCGATTACCTGGGGTTTGCGGCTACATCAGGTTCCAGCGGGGATTGGCGTCCACCAGCTCGCGGAGGTAGTCCACGAGCCAGGGGCGCACTTCCTCGGCCATGTAGAAAGTCGGAGCGATGAGTTCGGTCTCGTCCTTGATGATGCCTTCCTCGATGCAGCGGGCCGCGACGTCGGTTCCCGGCATCACGCTGACGCCGACGCGGAGGTTCGCCAGCGCCGGCGTCAGGCCGCGCAGGAACTCCAGCTTGTTCTCCACCGACTCCCGCGTCTCGCCCGGTTCGCCGAACTGCTGGGAGATGGTGTAGTGCAGGTCGCCGGCTTCGCACAGTTCGGTGGTTTCTTTCAAGGAGGCGTAGCGGGAGGTGTCGTTGTCGCCCTCGTGAGGGTCGCCGCCGCGGGTGCCGCCCATCATGACCAGGCCGCAGCCGGCCTGTTTCATCATCCCGATCAACTCGGCGTCGCAGGCATAGGGGGCGAGGCAGGTGTTCCAGCGCACCTTGACCTCGGCTTCCATCAGGGCGTTGCACAACTCCTTGGCGTGCTCCAGGGGAACGTTGAAACAGTTGTCCACGAAGAATATCTTCTTCAGGCCGTAGCGGGCGGTAACCTCGGTTACTTCCTCAACCACTTCGTTGATGGGGCGTATGACTCGCCAGGCCCCTTCCGGGGTGCGGATGTCGTCGGCGGAGGTCGGGTAGTAGAAACCGCCCAACTTGGTCAGCACGCTGACGCCGAAACCGGCCTGGGCATACTTGGGCATATCCAGGTCGTCCAGGCTGGGGCGGCTGACGAAATCAGAGGAGCAGCGCATTCCGTTGTACACGATCTCGCCGTTTTCGCGGTAAAGCACGCCGGTCATGCCACGGTAGTCCGGCTCGCCGATTTCCACCCGATTGGCCAGCTCGGCGAAGGTCTCCCCGGCGTCGCCGGCGATGCCGATGTCAGGCTGGACGAAATTGAAAACCTGCTGGGGCATGATGCTGAATGCCGGGCCACCGCACACTATCGTCGCATCGGAGATGGTGCGTATGCGCTCAATGACACTCTTGGTGATGGGCAGCTGCCACTGGGGATCGACGTAGCTGTGATTGCTCAAGTTGCGAATGGAGATGCCCACCAGCTCGGGATTGAAGTCACGCACGGTCTGCTCAACTTCGTCCAGATAGTTCTCGCTGGCGAACATGAGGTCCACCAACTTGACCTCGTGCCGGGAGCGGTCCACGTGGCCGGCCACGTAGGCCAGTCCGATGGGTATGGGCTGGGCCCTCATGCGGCTCATCACCCGGTTGTGTCGGTTGGTAGCAATCAGTAGGATACGCATCTGCAATTCCCCCTTCGGGAGCGCGGCCGGCGGCGATAATTGCCCCGATTGTACACCAGGCCGGCGAACTGTGCTATTCGGCATCGTCGCCAAGCGCGCTTTCCGGCTCCGGGTCTGCGTCAATGAGAACCGCAGTCGGCAGCAGGACTTCGGCGGCGTACCATTCCTCCACGACGTAGCGTATGACGCGGTAGCCGGCGGCGGTGAAGGGCGCGGCGACCAGTATGCCCCAAAAGCCCAGGAGCAGCCCGAATATGGCCAGGGCCAGGACTATCGCCAGCGGGTGCAAACCCAATGCTTGACCCTGGAACCTGGGCGCGATGAGCGAGTTTTGCAGCACCTGCCACACCAGGTACAAGGCCACCACCCATGGCGCTTTCGCCAGATCCGTCACCAGCATCACAACCACGGCTATGACCAGCGAAATGGTTGCCCCCACGATGGGAATCAACTCGGCAAAGGCAGCGATTATGGCCAGGATCGGGGCCACCGATACGCCCATGGCCCAGAGGCCCAGGCCGATTACCACGCCGGTCATGGCGGCCAAGAGCAGCTGCACGCGCAGGTAAACGCCGATGGACTCACCGGTCAGCCGGGCTATTTCGCAGAAGTCATCTCGCACGGTCCTGGGCAGCAGTCGTCGCGCGCCTCGACCCAACCCTTCCGGGTCGTAGAGCAAATAAAACAGAATGATGGGCACGGTGGCAAGGGAAACGACCAGACCGACACCGGTTTGCAGGATGCGAAACAGCCGCAACAGCGCCTGATTCAGGCCGTCCACCAGAGCTTGTCTCAGTTCGCCCAAACGCGGGTCAATCATTTCCCGTATGTTGGGCGGGACTCGGTTCTCGTAGGCATCGATTGCGTCCCGGTAGATTTTTTGCGCATCGGTTACCAGGTCGGGGGCGCGCTCCACCAGGGCCTTGGATTGACCGATTATCCCCAACAACCCCAGGCCCACGATAATCAAAATCGCCAACAGCAACAGCAGCAGCAGCAACCCGGTGGCGCCCATTCTGGTGGCTCGGGGCCAGCGGCGCCCCCAAGGAGTGTTGTGCTCGGCCAGGTTCACGACCGGAACCAGCAGGTAAGCCACGATCCCGCTCAGCAAGAACGCCAACAGCACCGCCAGCAGTTTCCAGATGACCACCACGGTCAAAATCGCCAGGGCCAGTGCGGCTAGCAGCCGCAGCCGGCGGCTTGACGGAGCGGATAAAGGCGGAATCGAAAACGCCAAGGGTTCATACCTCTGCGGCCAAAGACGGCTGCCCGATGATACCCCAGCCAGTGTCGCTTAACAAGGCAAAATCGGTGTGCTACCCTCAACGCCATGAGAAGAGTGTTGATAACGTTAGGGTGCTTCTCCCGGTTTGGAACGCGTCTCAGGTTGGCTACGCTGGCCTTGTCGGTGGTCTTGTTGGTTGGAGCCTGCTCGACGGGCGCGCCATCCGATGGGGCGCTGCCGGCCGCAACGCCGGCCGGCATCTACGATTTCAACATATCGGTGTATCAGGGCGCTGACGATTTAGGCGGTGACAACGTGGCCCTTTCCGACTTGCGCGGCCGGCCGGTGGTGTTGAATTTTTGGGCCGGCCTGTGCCCGCCATGCCGCGCCGAGATGCCGGAATTCCAGCACTTTGCCGATGACTACGCGGGCCGGGCGTTGGTCGTTGGCGTGGATTTGGGGCAGTTCTTCAGCCTGGGCAGCCAGGACGACGCCATCAAATTGCTCAACGAACTGGACGTGACGTACCCGGCCGGCTATACCGACGACGGGAACGTGGTGCGGGAACTCGGCGTGCTCGGCCTGCCCGCCACGTTCTTCATCTCCGCTGACGGCAGCCTGCATCGCAAATGGCAGGGTGTGTTGAACGGAGAAAAGCTGGCCGAAATCACCGACGAAATGCTCGCCCAGTAACCCAGCAAGGGAGACCTACGAACGACATGGCTAACGAAACGGTGACTTTCGGCTGCAACCTGAGCGTTGACAACTATTGGGATATTGGGGAGTTCGCCCGCCGCGCCGAAGACCTCGGTTTCGACCGGGTGGCCGTGGGCGAGCACGTGATGGACGGTAACCCGCCCCGGCCCACCATGATGGGCATACCGGCAATGGCGGCGGCGGCCGGCGCGACCACCCGGCTGCGCGTCCTCACCGGCATCGTCATCGCGCCCTTGTACCACCCGGTCATGCTGGCCAAGCTGGTGTCCATTGTGGATCAAATCTCCGGGGGACGGCTGGACTTCGGCATCGGCATCAGCGGGCAGCGCGACACCCGCGCCGAGTTCGACGCGCTGGAGATCCCGGTCAACACCCGGGGCCGGCGCACCGATGAGATGCTGCGGGTGATGAAACAGCTATGGACCGAAGATCACGTAACCCATAGCGGACGGTTTTTCAACTTTGAAGACGTTACGCTGCTGCCCAAGACGCGCCAGCAACCCTACCCGCCCATATGGGTGGCCGGACGCAGCGACGCGGCAATCCGCCGGGCTGCTATCGCCGGCGACGGATGGTATCCCTACCTGTTCACGGTGAACCGCATCCGGCGCTCCAACGCCAGCGTGCGCGATATGGCCGAACATTCGGGCCGTGACCTGAGCCGGTTCCATTGGGGCCTCAACCAGCCCACCGCCATCGACGATGATCCCGACAAAGCGCTGGAAACCGCCGTCGCCCACGTCGGCCAGCGTTACGTCACGCCGGAACGCAGCGCAGACGACATCGCCCGGGCGTTGTGCATAACCGGCAACGCCGAGGACTGCGTCGGCGCGATACAAGAACGCATCGACGCCGGCGTGCGCGACTTTGTGTTCGGCTTCCTGGCCGGCGAGCCGGCCGATTATTTCCGCCAGATGGAGTTGTTTTCCAACCGGGTGCTGACCCAGTTCAAGTAACGCCAATCGCCGGTTACGGCTATAATGCGTTCAGGCATAAGAACGTTGGCGCTGGCTCTGTGGGCGCCGGCGCTGGCCGGAGCGCTAGCAACCGCCGTAACCTGGCTGGTATGGTTCTACACTGCCATGCCCTGCACGCCGGAAAACGCCGTTAAATTGATGTGCCAGCCCGGACCGCTGACCCACTATATTTCCACTACCGTTCTGCACCACTGCGCCATCCACGCTGGCATCGCCATCACCATCACGGGAGGTTCCGACATCATGCTGTTTCTCCGCGAGCGAAAACGCAATGAAGAAGAGCGTCAGCGCAACGAAAATGAGCGCCAACGCAGCGACCGGATGCTGGAACTCATCAAAGAGACGATGGATCAAGCCGCAGAAGAGCGCCGGCAGGCCGAGGAGCGCGTCGCGGAAGAGCGCCGGCAGGCCGAAGAGCGCGCTGCGGAAGAGCGCCGGCAGGCCGCCCTAGAGAGGCAGGCATTTCTAGATGCACTGAACCGTTTGACCGAGGCAATCAGCCAGAACGGGCGCGACCGGTCGTAGCGCGGTGGATAACAATACCTCCGGAGGCAGGTTTATGAAATTCGGCATCTACAGTTCCATCGCCGACCCACCGGCCGGGGAAAACCTGGCGTTGCGGGTTGATGAAGTGGTCGCCGAGGCCAAGCTGGCAGAGTCGGTGGGTTTTGATTCCTGCTTCTTCGGGGAGCATCACCAGGACCGAGACGGCTTCCTGCCGTCTCCGCTGATAGTATCCACAGCGGTGGCGGCCCAGACTACAACTTTGAACCTGGGCACTTCGGTGATCCTGCTGCCTTTGCATCACCCTGTTCATATGGCGGAGGATGTCATCACATTGGACATCGTGTCGCGGGGCCGTTTCATCCTGGGCGTTGGCCTGGGCTATCAGCCGGTGGATTTCCGCACGTTTGACATCCCGGTCGAACAAAGGGTGAGCCGGTTTGAGGAGGAGATCGAAATCATCCGCCAATGCTGGAGCGGCGAGGGGTTTTCATTCTCCGGCGAACACTTTAACCTGGCAGACATCACCATACGCCCGAAGCCCTACTCCGATCCTGCACCGCCGCTGTGGATCGGCGCAAGCCGAGCTCCCGGCGCGCGCCGCGCCGGACGCATCGCCGACGGCTTTGTGGCCGGCCCCAGCACCGACCTGGAAAGCACCGTAGCGTTGACTAATGCCTACCAGCAGGCTGCAGAGGCCGCCGGCAAGACACCGGTGACCTGCCTGATGCGCGACGCGTGGGTCGCGCCGACCCGCGCCGAAGCTGAGCGAGTGTACGGGCCGGAGGTTATCGACGCCTACAAGTATTACTGGCGCAACGGCCTCAATGAGTTCCGCCGCTATACCGAGGAGTCCCAGATCAACATTGACAACCTCGGGCCTGATCGTCTCATCCTTGGCGAGCCGCAGCAGGTGGTGGACGAATTCCACCGCTGGAACGAAGCGACCGGGGCCGACTACTTTCTGCTCCGGTTGCGCCACGCCCATTCCGGCGGCCCACCTCACGACCGCATCATGGAAGCCATTCAGTTGTTCGGCGAGGAAGTGATTCCGCACTGCCATTGATCCCAGCAGACCCGGACACACGAAAAACGGTAAGGAGCTTCCCAATGGTTGAGAACGCCGAGCTGATTGCGATTATCGCTCTAGTAGTCACGTTATTCATAAGCGGTGTTGGGGCAGCCTTCGCGTTGGGAGGACTGCCCCGGCGCAGTGAGTTCAGAGATGCTAATGACAAAAACGAAGCCGCTCATAAGGAACTGTCGGACAAAATCGAGCAGTCTCATGCAAACCTGATGGTCGAAATACGGCGTAGCCACCAACAGTTGCTACGCGCCCTGATCAACCATCGTCATCTGGAGCCTGACGGCGAGCCGATCTTCACCGAACCGCCCGACACTGAACTGGTCGCTGCTGACAACTAAATTGCAACTTACAGGAGAATGTCCCATGCCCCGCTTTCCTACCGCCAGCCGAGAATCCGTCCCGCAAGAACAGGTGGCCGCCTTCGACGCCATCGTGTCCGCCCGCAACAACGTAGTGCCAGAGCAGGGGCCGATAGCCGTCCAGCTGCACGTGCCTGAAATCGCCCAGCGCGGCGAGGTGCTGCGGGCGTACCTGCGCGCCGACGGTTCTACTCTGCCCGACAACGTGGCGGAACTTGCCATGCTGACCACCGCCCGCGAGCTGGATTGCCAGTTCATCTGGCACGCCCACGCCGCCGCCGGCCGCCGCGCCGGCCTGAGTGATGCTTTGGTGGACAGCCTGCGCGACAAGCAGGACCTGCCGGAACTGTCGTCAGCGGAGTCCGCAGTTATTAGCTACGGGCGGGAGTTTTTCCGCACTCGCCGCGTGTCTCAAGCCACCTTCGATGCGGCGCTGGCCGAGTTCGGCGAACGGGGTTTGATCGAATTGACCAACCTGATGGGCTACTACTCGGTGCTGGCGTTCAACATCAACGCCTTCGAGCAGCTGCCGCCGCCGTCGGACGAGCCTTTCCTGCCGGTCTAAGTCACGGCGAGCTTCCTGACATACGGAGAGGGCGGGCGCTTGGGAGCGTCCGCCCTCTCCGTGTACAGCCGTGACTGACGGTTACTTGAACACGGCCAAGCACTTTGTGGAGTTGAAGATGTACGTTTCGTACCAGTCCACGATATCGGCCTTGTAATCCAGTTCGTCCACGGCGCCGACCAGGCAGGCCCAGTTGAGCAGTTCCTGTTGACCGGCGTCTTCGATCTGCTCGGTGGAGATCCGCGCCCAAGCCTGGTAGTCGCCGGACTTCATCTCCTCGAACCGCGCCCGGTCGGATTCGATGTCGGGATATAGCCACCAGTGCTTTTCCGTCAGGAAGGCATGGGACCAGGACGACGAGGCGATCAACGCCACCCGCCAGGGTGATTCCTGCAACGCCTGCGCGGCGGCGGCTCCCACCTGCATACACCGTTTGGGCGAGGGGCCAGGTGGGTCGGGATCCGGCGAAAGCTCGACGCTGCCGCCCCGGTTGCGGATCACGCGGCTACCGTAGCAGTTGACCAGCATGGGGACAACGGGATAGTCAAATCCCTTGCGGTCGTAGTCCAGGTAGAGGATGGTGTTGAGGATGGCGTGTCCCAGACCCGGCTCGTGGAGAGGCTGGTAGGCGTAGGCCATGTCAACGCCGCGGTCGATCATTCCGGACACCAGGGCGCGGGCGGCCTCTTTGTGGCCCTTGTACCGGAATGTGGTGCCGGGCGGTTCGTTCCAAACGTTGCGCCGGCCGGCGTGGCCCTCTTCTCCGAAGGGTTTGCACTCGAATTCGTCATAGGCGAGCACGCAGAAGGGCGGGATGATGTCCTCGCGGAAGTTCTCGTACTGGTCGTCGCCCCAGATGACCACAAAGTCGGGGTTGAAGGCGTCCAGTTCCTTGCGGAGCTCGCGGAAACCGGCGACCATGCGCTCGCGGAGGCGAACGGCGGAAGCAAACCCCTCATCTTCTCCGTACTCGATCCGCATGGGTTCCGGCCAGTTGGACGGGTTTTTCATCTCCGCAGGCACCTTGTCGTTGGTGCGCAGGGTGCGCTTCAGTGATGATTCCCCATCCTCGTCTGGGCGGATGAAGGAAGGCGAGTGGGTGAGACCCAGGCCCAGCAGCTCTGCCATGATGTGACTCCTCCTGGTGTGGCGTAGGGGCGAATGATTATTCGCCCCTACGTAAGTTCTCGGTCAATTTCGCACTATTTGAAGATGGCCAGGCACTTGTTGGAGTTGAACACGTAGGTTTCGACGTAGTCCAGGATCTCCGGTTTGTAGTCCAGCTGGTCCATGGCGCCGGCGAGGCACATCCAATTGAGGAGTTCCTGCTGACCGGCGTCCTCGACCTGGGCGGTGGAGATGCGGCTCCAGGCCTGATAGTCGCCGGCCTTGAGTTCCTCGAAGCGTGCCCGGTCGGATTCAATATCAGGCCACAGCCAGTTGTTCTTCTCGACCAGGAAGGCGTGGGACCAGGACGACGAGGCGATGAGGGCGACGCGCCAGGGCGATTCCTGCAGGGCCTGCGCCGCCGCCGCGCCCACTTCCAGGCACCGCTTGGGCGACGGGCCGGGCGGATCCGGGTCGGGCAGGTACTCAACGGCGCCGCCCCGATTTCGGATCACCCGACTGCCGTAGCAGTTGACCAAGAAAGGAACCACCGGGTAGTCGAATCCCTTGCGGTCATAGTCCAGGTAGAGCAGGGTATTCAGGATGGCGTGACCCAGACCCGGCTCGTGCAGGGGCTGGTAGGCGTAGGCCATGTCCACGCCCCGGTCGATCATGCCCGACACCAGCGCGCGGGCGCCTTCTTTATGCCCCTGGTACTGGAACGTCGTATCTTTGGGCTCATTCCAGAAGTTCCGCTGCCGGTGAGCAAAGGGCTGCGCTTCAAAGTCGTCGTAGGCCAGCACGCAGAAGGGCGGTATGATATCTTCGCGGAAGTTCTCATATTGGTCGTCACCCCAGATGACCACGAAATCAGGGTTGAAGGCGTCCAGTTCCTCCCGGATGCGTCGGAAGCCGGCAACGAGGCGAGCGCGATGCTCCAGCGACGAGGCATAACCCTCGTCTTCGCCATACTCCACCCGCATTGGCTCCGGCCAACTGGTGGGGCTTTTCAGCTCTTCCGGTATGCGTTTATTTCCCTGGAGGGTCCGTTTAAGTGGGATCGCCTTATCCTCATCGGGAGAAATCAATGGTGGGTAGTGGGTGAGGCCAAGGCCCAGGATTTCTGCCATTTCGTCACCGTCCGTAATGAATTTGGGGCAGGCGAATTTAGTGGCGCCATTTTGCGTTTCACGCCGGAATGTGTCAACCGCTTTCTTTCAATTTATGGCTTCTGGACTCCGGCTTTCGCCGGAGTGACGGTTGCGTGAGTTATGATGCGATTTGCCCTGGCGTTGCCAGCATAAAGTTTGCATTATCCGCATTTTTGATATAATATATCGGCTAAATTACGAGGTTTATGGACTGGTCAGCTCCCTGTGTGAAGGTGAAGTCTCAATGGAACTGCGAGAAATTATCAGCTTCTACCATGTCGCCCGATTGCGGAGCGTATCCAAAGCGGCGCGCAAGCTGGAATTGGGGCAGCCCACCGTTACTACCCACCTGAGAAAACTGGAGGGCGAGTTCGGCATCACGCTGTTCGACCGCATCAAGCGGCCAATACAGTTGACCTCCGAGGGATCGCTGTTCTACGAGTTGGTGACCCCCATCGTGGAGTCCATCGACACGCTGAAAACCCAGATGGACTACTCTGAGGGACGCGGTTCCTTCGTGGTGGGCGCTTATCCCGACATCGTTTCCTACCACCTGCCGCGGCCCATCCGCCAGTTCCGCGCCCGCTATCCGGACGTGCGGATGCGGCTGGTGGCCCGTTCGTATGCCAACCTCATCCAGCTGGTAAAGTCGGGCGAGGTTGACCTGGCCCTGTGCTCGGCGCCGCCCACTGATGACCCGTCGTTGGAGTTCGCGGAGCTTTTTGACTACAACGTGGTGCTCATCACCGAACCCAGCCACGAATTGCTGCAGCGTGACCCCATTTCCATTGAGGATATGGCCAAGTTCCCTCTGATCCTGAACAGTCCCGAAAGCCTCAGCCGCCGGCGCGTAGAGCAAAAACTGCGGGAGCGCAGCGTCAACTACGACGTGGTGCTGGAGATGGACAACACCGAGATGATCAAGCGTTACGTGGCCATCGGCATGGGCATTGCCATCGTCAGCGATTTCACCCTGCACCCCGAGGACCACGACCGCCTGGCAGTGGTGCGCCTGGATCATATCTTCCCGTCAGCAAACATCGGCGTCTGCACCCTACGGGGCAAGTTCCACGGGCGCGGCGTCCGCAACTTCATCAACACCCTGGCGGAAAACCTGTCCGGCTTCCACGCCGACCTCTGGGACTGGGACGTTGACCACGGCGGGGAGCCGCAGACCCGGGCCATCGCCAGCGCTACGCAGTGACCGCGACCGGCAGCGCAAATAACAGGCCGTAGGGGCAGGTTTCAAACCTGCCCCGAAACATTGCCTTACGGTATGCGTTGCAGGAACTCGCTGCCGCCCCGAGCGACCCAAGCGTTCCACGACGTCATCAGGAAGCGCGCGCCTTTCTCCACGTAGGACGCCACGTTGTCGTCGTTGACCAGCGTGCCGGCGGTGCGGCCCGCGCTCACGATGCGGGCCAGGGCGTCGTCGATGGCCGACTGAACTTCGGGGTGGCCGACATTGCCAATGTGGCCCATGGTCTGAGACAGGTCGGTGGGCGCGACGAAGAACACGTCGATGCCGTCCACCTTCAGGATGTCGTCCAGGTTGTCCAGGGCCGTGACCTCTTCGATCAGCACGATGACCATGGTCTGGTCGTTAGCCTGGTGAACATAATCGGGTACGCCGAAGGACTGGCGACCGCCGAACATACCGCGATAGCCCAGGGGAGCGAACTTGGCCGCGCCCACGGCAGCCTCCGCTTCTTCCCGCGTGTTGACGTGGGGCAGGACGACGCCCATGGAGCCCCGGTCCAGGGTGCGGGTAATCAACGCGGCGTCGTTGGCGTTGCAGCGGGTTATGGAGGCCATGCCCCACAGGTCGCAGGCCCGGGTCATATCACTGAGAGTTTCCCAGTCCACCGGGCCGTGTTCGCATTCCATCCATGCCGAGTCGAACCCCAATGGCCCCAAAAAGTCGATGATTTCGCTGGTCATCAGACCGGAAATGCAGGTTGCCGGCTGGCCCTGTCGCAACTTGTCCTTCACCCGATTGGCGCGTATCACTGGCACGGTTGGTCCTCCTGTAAAACTTTTTCGGCAGAGTATAACAGCATCAAGAGAAGTCAGCGGCGGTCTCCGGTGGGGATGGTAAAGACGGTGCGCCCGTCGGCATCGTGGGTGTGGTTAGCCAGTCCCACCAGTATTGCGTTGGTCTGCTGTACGGCAGCGGTCAAGGCGTCAATCTTGGCGTCCATGGCGTCAATCTTGGCGTCAATCTTGGTGTCCAAGGCGTCAATCTTGGTGTCCAAGGCGTCAATCTTGGCGTCCTGATTGTCAACTTGTCTAACGAGCCGTCCCAGCAAGAAGCTGCCGCGTACCAACAGTACAATCACAGTGATGGCGAGGCCGGCTCCCGTGATGGCGAGGCCGGCTCCGGCAATGGCGATGGCAATAACAGGAATAGTCATTGGGTACTCCTCCGGCGTTGATGTCGGTTCGTGTTCGCTTTCGCGTGGCCGGGCCGGCTATTGTTTGACTTCGTAGCCCCGTGGCGTGACCATCCGGCCGTTGTGAATGTAGGTGTTGGAGTTTCCGATCACGACAGTGGTGAACATATCGACGCCTAGCGCCGCGCCGTCCAACCCCCCCAGGTCCGCCAGAGCCACCGCCTGCTCGGGCCGGTAGGCATGCCGGACGATGCCGACGGGCGTACCGGCCGGTCGATGTTCCAGGAATATTTCGCGGGCTTCATCCAACTGGCCGGTGCGCCGGCGGCTGCGTGGGTTGTAGAGAACGGCGACGAAATCGCCGGCGGCGGCCGCCGCCAGGCGGCGGCGGATCTGCTCCCACGGGGTCAGGAGGTTGCTCAGGCTGATGGCGCAGAAATCCTGCATCAGCGGCGAACCGAGGAGCGCCGCCGCCGATTGCAGCGCCGATACGCCGGGAATGCTTTCAACTATCGGCTCTTCGCCATCCCAATTCCGGTCGGTGAGCACACGGTACACCGGCCCGGCCATGCCGTAGATGCCGGCGTCGCCGGAGGACACCACCGCCACCGTCTTGCCGGAGTAGGCGATGTCCACCGCCAGGGCGGCCCGCTCCAGTTCCTGCCCCAGCTCCATGCTGTGCAGCGTCTTCCCAGATGCGGACCCCGCCACCTGTTGAATATAGTAATGGTAGCCGACCAGTTCATCGCTGTCAGCGACGGCAGCGGCGGCGGCCGGCGTGAGGTGGCCGGAGTCGCCGGGGCCGATGCCGACCAAGTAGAGTTTGCCAGTGTTCACAAGCACTCCCGATTACAATGATCTATGAAACCGCTGACCGACTCGGCGGACGGCAGGCTCTTACGAGCGGTTGACGATTTGCAGCAAGTATCTGACGAAATCGACACTGGTGCGGATTTCATACGCCAGCTCGTCATCGCTCAGCCGCCCGGTATAAAAATTGTCGTGCAGTCTTCGCTGGGTTGAACGCAAGCCGTCGCGCAAGTAGTGTTGCATTTGTCGTCCGATGGACAGATGATCGATGACTTGCAACAATTCTCTTCTGGTGCGTGGTTGACGATGTGGGTCGTCTGGGTGGCGTTCGGCGGCGGCTAATCCATGGCAAGCGGCTCCCCATAACAGTTCTCCAGCAGCCAGCGCAGTTCGGGGAGGCTGCGCCAGGGTCTCGGCAGTCTCAACGAGCATTTGCGATATTGCGGCGTGCCGAGCGCCGTTCATACCGTCTTGTCCCCTTTCAGTTGTCGGTGCAGCGATTCGATCCACCCGTGCATTGAGTCGAGGTGAATGACGTACTCGTCAGGCTCCCAAAGGAGTTCGGTGTACACCAACTCGTGGAGGTCTTCGTTGTGTTCACGGAACGAGTCGGCTGTTCCGAATGCCAGGTAGTTCCGATAGCGTGCCAAGTCGTCCCGTCGCGCCGTCGAATTTTCCAGACTGTCCAGATGCCTGGCGACAAGCCGCGCTTCTTCCCGGTTGCGGCAGGGCATACCGTGGCGCCCGGCCACGGCGGACAGCGCCGCCATGGTGGCTTGCCAGACTAGTCCGGAACCTTTGTGGTAGTTGCCCAGGGCAATCTGCCGCTCCGCCTCGGCCAGCAATGCTTCGCCGGGCATCATAGTTTCCGGTTGTTTCATCGCCACTGCCTCCGTCGGGTTCCCGCTCGCCGATGTTATGCGCGCTACTGCTATGGTAGCACGGTCTGATTTGGTCCGGGGGACAATCACCCCGTCGGCGTTAGCGGCCAGCATCGCGGCCGGCTCGGATACGCCGAACACCCCCAACAAATTTTGCGCCGCCGACGCGGTGGGTACGCTGAGTTCGCGGCCATTGCCCTCCGGCTTGGGTTGCCGTTCAGCCACGGAGTTCAACTCGTCGGCGGAGTAAATCTCCAGCGGGACACCGAGCGATGGGGCCAAGGTGAGGACGCCGGCCTCGTCGGCTTTGATGTCGGCGGTTGCGATTTTCGCCAGGCTCTGCGCCGCCAGGCCGTTTTGCCTGAGGGTATCGTCCAACAGTTCGCGCAGGTGGTCTTCGGACACGCCCCGGCGGCAGCCCATCCCGGCCACCAGCGTCGGCGGGCGGTAGATGACCACGGGGCGGCCGGTTTCCAGCGACAACACCCGGTCGGAAACGACCAGCGCGGCGGCATACCGTGCGGCCTTTACATCGGAAAGATCCGAGACAGCGCTGATGCTTTCTGATATGGGAACGTCGTCGGGCCAAAGGACGCCTGTTGCCGGGTCCAGCCATAACGCCACCGGCTCGCCGTTAACCACCGCTGCTGCCGTGCGGGTCAGATCGGTTGGCGTCGCTTCTATTTTCCAGCCCAGGTCGCGGCCCACGAGGTCGATGGCCGTAACGTCCAGCGCGTCGGACGCCGACGTGACGATGGCCTGAGCGCCGATTGCCATCTCCACCTGGCGCGCCAACGCATCCGCGCCGCCGACGTGGCCGGACAACAGGCTGACCGCGTAGCGGCCGGCGTCGTCCACGCACACCACGGCGGGGTCCTGCCGCTTGCTGCCCAGCACCGGAGCCAGCAGACGCACCGTTGCCCCCACCGGCAGAAGCACTACCAGCGCACGGTGCCGGGCGAACAGGTCTTGGATCACCGGACGCAGGGGCAAGTCGTAAAGTTGCGTAGCCCCGTCATCGTCCGACGCACCGCCGGCAGTTCGCCGTTCCAGGTAGAGCGCGGCATCGGTCAGGGACGTCGCCAGCCGGCGGGCCAACGCGGCACCCGGCCGGGACACCGCGACAATGGCGATTCGGTCGATATCCGGCGGGGACATTCCGGCGCGTCAGTTATCCCCGGCCGATGCCGGTTCCGGCTGCACCTCGTAGCCGCCGGCCTCGTAGAGATCGGCGCGGTCGGCATTGGCGTGGGAACCCTGCCCGGCACGGCGGTAGAGATGGGTGTATTCGTTGGAGTACAGGTGCGACACGGCCACTTGCTCGCCAGCGTTGGGGTCCAGCAGGTCGGGATCCACGGCCTTGCCGACGATGATGAGAGCCTGCAACGTGATCTTGGCGTCGCGCACCTTCTGGGCGATGTCGGTGAGGGTGCCGCGGATGATCTGCTGGTCGGGCCAGCCCACCCGGTAGGCGACGGCCACGGGGGTATCAGCGGGATAGCCCGCCTCCTGCAACTGGTTGGCGATGCGGAACATGCGGGTTACGCTGAGGAAGATCACCAGCGTGCTGCCGTGCCGCGCCAGGCTGACCAGGTCCTCCCCTTCGGGCATGGCAACCCGCCCTTCGGCGCGGGTCATGATCACCGTTTGGGATACTTCCGGCACAGTCAGCTCGGCCTTGAGCACCGCGGCGGCGGCGAAGGCGGCGCTGACGCCGGGGATGATTTCGTAGTCCACGCCCTCGGCTTCCATGATGCGCATCTGTTCCAGCGTCGCGCCGTAGAGGGATGGGTCGCCGCTCTGGATGCGGGCCACCGTCTTGCCCTCGGCCACCGCTTGCAGCGTAACGTCCATGATTTCCGGCAGGGCCATTTCCTTGCTGCCGTACACCCGGGCGCCGGGTTTGGCGAAGTCGGCGATTTCAACCGGCACCAGCGAATCGGCGTAGATGATCACGTCAGCATCGTCGATGATGCGCTTGGCTTTCAGCGTGAGAAGCTCCGGGTCGCCGGGGCCGGCGCCGATGATATAGACCTTGCCGTGGTTCGCCATGTGGTTTGCTCCTTGGGCAGACGTTCCTGATACCGTGTCCAGCAACGTAGCATCATATCTATCGGGAGGTATCAATTGTACCGTAAAGTGCAGGGCAATCGCGTCTTATCCGAGGAGCACTTTGAGCAGGTAGTCCTCGTCCCATCCGGCGTTGAGGCGTTTGCCCTGGATGCCCACTTTCAGGGTTTTCTCGTTCTTCAACAGGTTGTGTCCGATCTGCCGCAGCGTGTTGATGTTCTGTGGGCCATTGTCCTTGCGCACTCGGCACTGATCTTCCCGAAAGGTCACGTCAAGGGTCCAGTGCAACGAGTTTTCGATGCTCCAGTGGCTTCTGATGGCAGCCAGCAGTTGTTCTGCCGAGGCCGCCAGACTGCTGATGTAGTAGCGGGGTTGGCTGGTTGATCCTTCTGTGGTTTGACGATGGCCCACCACCCTGACGGCGGCTTTCAGTTGCGGCCATTGCCCTTGGGGGTCCAGATAGTCCAGACAGTCTTGATCGGTGATGACCCAGCATTCCCGACGTTCCAGCCGTCCATGCCCTTTCTCCACGGTTTCCGTGTGGTCATAGGACACCCCGTCAAAACCCAGCGCCTCGGCCCCTTCGAACAGGTCGCGGATGCCCTCGTGCAGTTGCCCTTGGTTCTCCTTCACCGTCAGCACGTAGTCGGCGCCGCCCTGGGTGATTTGCTGGGCGATCTCCCGCTGGCAGCCCATAGCATCGATAGTTACGATGCAACCGTGCAACTCCAACATCTCCAACAGTTGGGGAATGGCGGTGATCTCGTTGGATTTCTCCTCGGTTTTGACCTGACCCAAGGTCAGGGCGTTCTGCGTGGCCCAAGCGCTGACCATGTGGATGGCGCCCTTATTCCCAGCGCGGTCGTAGGACCGTCGGGCTGTCTTACCGTCAATGGCCACTACCTCGCCGGGCAATAACTGGGCGATGGCCTGGGTCCAGGAGATGAAGCAGTCCTGCAACTGCACTGGGTCCAGCCGAGCGAAGACATCCCCGAAGGTATCATGGGACGGGATGCCGCCAGGCAGTTCCAAGAAGGATTGAAACCAGGCCAGCTTGCTCCTGCCGAAGAGCTCGATATGGACCCAAGAATCGGCGCCGCAGATGGTGGCGCAGATCGCAATAGCAATGATGTCCACCAGTTTATGGCGTCGGGTGCGTTCTACCCGTGGGTCGTCAAGGTCAGCGAAATGATCGAGAATAGTTGCCTTGGGTGGTTGCGCCATGTCCGCCTGCCTCCGCGACCCTCAATATATCCTCCGACATTAACACATTTCTAAAAATCTCATTAAGACGCGATTGCCCTGCCGTAAAGTGGCTTTTCTTGCTAAAACGCTCTGCCCTACCTAGAATAAGCAGCAGGATACTTTACGAGGATGATGATGAGCATTCAACGCACTACGATATCATCGGCTCCAACTACGCTGGCTGCCCGTCTCTCCGATGTGTTCGGCGCGCGTCCCCTTGCCGACTGTGAGGAACACCCGGCCGACGATATCATAGCGTCGTTCCTGGCATCGGATGTAAGCAAACCTTACCCCTCCGAGTTGGAGGCCATTGTCTTACAAAGTGAAGACTCCGATTTGGTGGCTGCCACCCTCCAGTGCGTCGCACGGTTTGAACCGCCCTGGGCAGACTGGCGCAAGACTGACTTGGTTCGCAACGCGCTCCAATCTAACGACGTTTGCATTAGGGATGCCGCCGTTAGGGCCGCCGAAAGCTGGCTCTGTCCCGATATAGTAACGGAGCTGGAGCAGCATCAGGATACCGAACCCTGGTTACAGGAATATATCCGCGAGGTCATCGCGGATGCCGGATAGCTCAACGCAGTACGCGGCACGTAAGGTTAAACGAGCCAAATGGGAAAGAGCTGCCAGCAACGCAGAAGAGTCTTTCTTGGCAGAGGCTATCAAGTCCGACCTCACTGACGAAACCGGCACACTATCATTCTGGAAATGCGATGACACCGAACAAGGCGTTGCACGAGTCATCCTCGCCATCGCCTCTGCCCATGCACATTTGGAAACCACCGATGTCATCCTGGTATCTCTTGCAGACTTGACCGAGGCTGCTGCAGCAGTAACTCCCACCACCGGCCGGACTCCTTTCACCGCCATGGCCGACCGGCACATAGATATAACCGCGAACTCGGCTCAAATCGCGTTAATCGCAGCCCTCTTTGTAGAGGCGATTAATGCTGACCAGTGCCGACGCATGACGCGGCGTCAAATCAGCAATGGCATCGCTCGAGCCGTGCTTGACGGCTCCATCGCCCCCGACGACTTGGCGCCGGGAATCAGAAGGTACCTACCGGAGCCGGCGGCTTAGCACTCAGTCCGGGCACTGAAAGGCGCCCGCTACCGCCGGATAATCAGCAGCGAGAAGTAGTCCAAGTCTTCGGCGGAGAGTTCCTGGATGTTGCGCACCACCCGCTCGCGCTCGGTGGTGGCGCGGCGCACGTAGATGGTGCGGCCGGCCAGGCCCAGGCGTTCCAGGTTGGCCAGGGCGTCCAGCAGGGTTCGGTTGACCTTCATCAGTACGATGGTGTCGTAGAGGGCGATGGCTTCTCGCAGGTCGTCGATGCCGTACACCGCCGGCAGGATGGCCAGGCGCTGGCCGTGATGGACCAGCGGAGCCGCCGCCGAGGCTGCCGCCGCCATCACCGAGGACACGCCGGGGATCACCTCCACCGGCAGGTGGGGATATTCTTCCTGGATGGTCTCCAGAACGTAGGCGAAGGTGCTGTACAGCATGGGATCGCCTTCGGTGATGAAGGCAACGTCCCGGCCGGCTTCCAGGTGGACGGCCAGATCGCGCGCCGCGCCGCGCCAGACATCGAGCGCCGCCTCCTCATCGTTGGTGGGGAACTTGGCCCGGACCACTTCCTGACGCTCCTCGTCGATGATCCCCTTCACGATAGAGTAGGCGTAACTCTCCGCGCTGATGCCGGCCTGGGGCACCCATATCACGGGCACCGATTGCAGCACCCGCTGCGCCTTTACCGTCAGCAGTTCGGGGTCGCCGGGGCCGACGCCGACGCCGTAGAGCCGGCCCGTTTGCGCGTTTGCGGTCATTTATTTCTGCCCCCAGACGACAAAGACGGGATTCATCGCCTCCAGCCGCAGCGCCCCGTCGGGCAACTCCCGCCCCCGCGACGCCGAGACCATGGTCAATTCCGGCGATACGCCGGCCTTTTGCAACGCTCGATAGGTGGCGTTGGCCCGCTCCATGGCCGCGAAGTTCGCCACCAGCCGGCCGGGCGGGCGCAGCCGGTTGATTACTGTTGCGATTATATCTGGCATTGCCAAACCGCCGCCGCCGATGAATACCGCGTCCGGGTTGGGAAGGTCGGCCAGCGCGTCAGGAGCGGCTCCGATCACGACGGAGACTCGACCATCACCGTAGCGGGCCACGTTGTTTCTGAGCAGGTCGGCTGAGTCAGCATCCTTGTCCACCGCGTACACGAAGCCCCGGTGGGCGATCTGCGCGGCCTCAACCGCCACCGAGCCGGTGCCGGCGCCGATGTCCCATACGACGCTGTCGGGACGCAGCCCCAGTAGGTACAGGCTCACTGCCCGCACCTCGGACTTGGTGATCTGCCCGCGCAGCGGCCGGCGCTGCTCGAAAGCATCGTCCGGCAGGCCCAACGCTCGCGACGGGGACGGCGCTGCTTCGACAGCGGGGTTAGCCCTGACCATCGGCCGCCACTGTCGCCGGGTCGCGCATCGGTATGCCGTCGGGAGAGGTGCTGGCCGACCCCAGCAGGTTGCCCTCAAAGTCGAAGCACAGAGCGTCAACGATGATTGCGTTTCCGTCGTCGCCCAGGTACTTCTGCGCTTCCTCGCATACCATCCGGCACATCAGGGGGAATACACCCATCACGTTGTGCTCCTGGGCGAGTTCCTGGAAGTGTCGCCCGCTGGAGGCGTCGGCCATCTCCGCCTGCAACTCCGGCGACGCTCCACACTGCCCGGCCAGCCCGGCCAGGAAGCCGGTGTCAACCTGGTTGCCGGCCACGTGGGTAACGAAGTAACCCATCGCCATCTTGGAGAACTTGCCCACCATGCCCACATGGGCCACGCGCTTGATGCCCTTGTTCACGCACCTTTTCATCGAGGGGCCGGAGAATATGCCGGCTTCGACGTAGGCCATGTCGGGCAGGTCGAGCAATTCCCGAGTATATTGCTCGCTGCGGGTGCCGGTGGAAAGCACCAAGTGGTCCAGGCCGTTGGTGGCGGCCACGTCGATGGCCAGGTGGACGCTGGCCCTCCAGGCGGCGGTGCTGAAGGGCTGCACCACGCCGGTGCTGCCCAGGATGCTGATGCCACCCAAGACGCCCAGGCGGGCGTTGGTAGTCTGCTTGGCAATCTCCTCACCGTCGGGCACGGAGATGCGGGCGCGCACGCCGGTATCCGGCGGCCAACCGCATTCCACCAGCCCTTCGGCGACGGCATCGGCCATCATACGCCGGGGAACTCGCGTCACCGCCGGTTCGCCGACTTCGATGCCGGTGCCGGGGCGAGTGACGGTGCCCACGCCGGGGCCGCCGGTGATTTGCAGGCCCTTGTTGCCGTCGGGGAGACGCCATACGCCGACGACGATTTCCGCGCCGTGGGTCACGTCGGGGTCGTCGCCGCCGTCCTTGATGGCGGAGCAGCGGACGCCTTCCGCCGGCTCCATGGGCCAGCTGCGATGCACTTTAAGGGTCGCCGGCCCGCGACCGCCGGGCAGCGGCACGGATACTTCGTCGGGGGCCTTGCCGGACAGCATCAGGATCACGGCGGCCTTGGCGGCAGCGGCGGCGGTGGTGCCGGTGGTGTAGCCGGTACGCATCCCCCGGGGGTCGCGCTTGGTGGGCCGGGAGTAGTCGCTTTCCGGGCGTTCGCCGTCGTTATTTCGCTCAGCGTCGGGCATAGTGTTCACTGTAGTATTCTACCGCTTCCACAGGGAAGGGCGATTGTGCCGGTTAGCTCTCCGATTCCAGCCGGCGCACCCGTGCCAGCAGTCGTTGGTTTTCCGCCAGCAGCAGGGCGCGTTCCGCTTCGTGCGCGGCGCGTTCCGCATCATAAGCGGCACGTTCCTGACGCCAGTTTTCCAGATACTTTCCTATTGCCGGGTCGTAGAAGCGAGGCCAGCCCTCATCCCAGCACAGGTACAGCCCCAGCAGCTCGCTGTAGCCTTTCAGGATGCCATCGGGTTCGGTGATCAGTTCCACCGGATGGTACGTGCCGTCGCGCAGGACACCGCCGGACATCGGTTCCCCGTGGTGCTCGCCGCCGCTGGGGTCGAACCGCCAGTATTCGCTGATACCGATGGCGGCATACACGCGAGTTTTAACGACCGTATCCTCGGAGCCGGTGCTTTCCGAACCGACTTCCAGGGCCAGGTCGGGCGGCTTTCCGGCCTCCCAGGGCAGATAGATCCGGCGCCGGCGGATGGCGGCCTGGTCCACGCCGAAGGCCAGGTAGATGTCGGGCTGGCGGCGGACGTTCAGATTGGTCGGGTCGTAGCAGAGGATGGTGTTGCTGCTGAGGAAGACGTCCGGGCGCGTCATAAAGCCGGTGAACCGGCTGTGCATTATGCCGAGGATTTCATTTACGACGAATTCCTGCTCCATAGCGTCAGGCATCGGCTCCGGTTCGTCGGGGTTATAGTCCAGGCTGGCATAGTCAATCTCGCCCCGCTTCACGTAGGGCAGCATTGTCGGGGTTGGTGCAGCAGTGGTCATGGCCGGTCTCGATGGCGCCGGGCATTGCCGGCTGAACGGTTCACCTTGCAATTCTACCCCATCCGGGAAGGTATGCGAAACCGTCGCCGGCCAAAGTAAACCGGCCTGCTGAGCAGGCCGGTTTGCGCGAAGGGAATAGGCCGGTGCGCTAACACAGTCCCAATCTAGCTATGAGGATAGGGCCAGCTCTCCACCAGAGGTTGGACCGGCGCGGGAGCCGGTTCAGCGATAGCCGTGGCGGGCTGCTCCTGGGAGGCTCGACGATACAATGGCTCGAGGCCGTGCTTGAGGCTTTGCCGCGAGGCCCGGGACCGCCGGGGAGCAATGAGGATCCCGGCGGCGACGCCCAGGGCCGCGCTGGCCGCCAGGATGGCAAGGCTGTGTTTGAGATTACGGTTCATAACGTCCCTGCGGTCGGCGAGTGTGGCGTCGATTGCTGGCCGGCGGTTTGCCCTTACCGCTGGCCGGTGAGGATGCCTTCGTCATCCAGCACAAATTCGGCGGGATGTTCGTGGCGACCCCGCATCCGGCGCCAGAATCCGGCGCCCCGGTCGTAGCCGGCGCGCACGCCACGTCGAATGTCGGAGCGGGTCTCCTTGCCGCTCTTGGGCGCCAGCAGCATTCCGGCGGCGACGCCGACGGTCAGGCCGCCAAGGATGAGGGCGGTGTTGCGTTTGAAGTTGTTGTTCATCGTGCTACCTCCTGATATGGGTTGCGATGGGTTGTTGGATATTCGGAGCGATTTTGTGCGCTCACTGCTCGTTATTTATTATGAATTGTAATAGATAGTAGCACGTTTGTCAATAGTAAAAGCGCGCTTGGTAGCGTTCCGTTTCAGGTGGGTTACTTGAGCAGGCGCCGGTGCGGGTAGGGGCGACCGGCCGGTCGCCTCTACAAACGGAAACCGCCTAAATTGCAACGCTACCGGCGCGCTTCGACACCGGGGTTACACCGGGCGTTAAGCGGAGCTTTGCGCGGCCCTCACCCGGTCGCTGGCCACCGCCACCAGCCGGTCGTCCACACCCAGGGGCGGCGCAACCGACATCGGGATGTCAGGATACTCTTCCTGCAACTGGCGCATGGTGCCCAGAACGTTGCGGCGGAGGATCAGGCCGGGGAAGAAGATGTACGGCGCGCAGATGATGCTGCCCACGCCACGCTCATTGACCAGTTCGGCGGTGGCGTCAGCCATGGTCGGGTCGCCGTAGTGCGACTGCGCTACCGCCACCGCGTAACCGTCGCCCAGGTCTCGCTCGACCCAGCTGCCCAACTCCTTCAGCCAGAGGCAGTCGTCGTACCGGGTCTGGGTGCCGGCTTTGACCAGCAGGATGCCCACCGGGCCGCCTCCGGTCGGTTCCCGCACCTGGTCCGGCAACGCCGCGATGCGGTCGCGGATCAGGCCGGCAATGCGTATGTCGGCGCCCAGGCCGTCGGCCAGACGCACCTCTACGCCGGGAGCTTGCGCCGCGATGTCTTCCAGCACCTCTTCCATTTCCAGGGTAGCGTGCTTGCCGTTGCCCAGCAGGTAGGGGGCGATGATGACCCGGTTCAGTCCAGCCTCGGCCAGTATCGATACCGCTTCGGGCGGGTGCGGCGGCAGAAATTCCAGGCAGGATACGATGACCCGTTCGGCATCGTCGCTTAAAGATTCCGCCAAGCGACGGGCGGCTTCGCGCAGGCCCACCGGCGTATTGGGGCAGCCCAGGCACCAGGCCGGGAACCGGGCGCCGTCGGCGGCCCAGGCGCAGGAGCACTCGTCGCGGCTGGCTCCTCGCTGGCTCCCGTGGCACAGCAGCACCACGCCCCAGCCGTCGTTATTGCCGTTGACGTTGTTATCGGCGGGCATGGGCGGTCAATCCTCCAGCAGGTCAAGCAGGGCGTTCACGGTGGCGGCAGCGGCTGAACTTCCCCCGCGTCGTCCCAGAATGGTGATGTGCGGCACGTCTCGCGCCGCCAGTTCGGCTTTGGATTCGGGACAGGCCACAAAGCCCACCGGCATACCGATGACGGCGGCCGGCGCCACCTGCCCGGCGTCGATCAAATCCAGCAGCGCCAGCAGGGCCGTGGGGGCGTTGCCGATGGCCAGCACGGCGCCGTCCATCTGCGGGGCCAACTCGCGCACGGCGGCGACGCTGCGGGTGGTTCCCTCACGGCGGGCGCGCTCGGCGACCTCGGGCGCGTCGATGAGACAGGCGGTTTCCACTCCGCGCCGGTTCAGGGCGGCCCGGGAGATCCCAACCTGCACCATGCGCACGTCGGTGACCACGCGGCGGGTCGCGCGAAGAGAATCCAGGGCGGCGGCCAAGGCTCCTTCGCTGAAGCGCACGTCGGCGGCGATGGCCGGGTCGCCCTCCGCACGCACGATGCGGTGCAGGACGTATCGCTCGGCGTCGGACAGGTGGGCCGCGTTGGCGTCGCCGCGCAGGCTGTCGGCGACCATGACCAGGCTCTGCCGGTCGATTTCCTCCGGGAGGAGGGCGTATTTTTCAACGAGGGTCACGGCGCTTCCATTCGTCGGGGCAGTCACAGGTAGATTACCCGCATGGGTGCAACGCACTGGTTGGCTTCGTCAACTTCCATGACATATCCTGTGGCCGACCATTCGCCCAGCGTCGGGTCGCAGTCATCAGCGCCAAAGATGACGCTATGCAGATAGTCCTCGCCGTCAATGCGGAATTTGACCTCACCTACTTGCAAGCCGGTCTGGTACACCAACGCCATGGGCCAACCCCACGGCAGGTCGTGGGGATCCGGTTCCCAGCCTAATTCCCGCAGCAAGCCGCCCGGCAGCCGGGTGTACCTAGCGCCGGTGTTTGCCTTCACTCGCAGCGGTTTGGCATGAGAACCGTTTTGGGCGCAAATACCCAAAGTCACATAGAATGCAGCCACATCGTCCCTCCTCCGGCTGGCGTCAGGCGTCAGGCACGACGGGAATCAGCCGGTGATTAACCGGGTCAACGCCCAGCGATAGGTTTTGCAGCGTTTCCACACCGAGCAGATATATGCCACTTGCTCGACCGAACAAAAAGTACTCCTCGCTGTCAGTATCGCCGAAGCGGACTTTGACCCTGCCCATACCGGCACTGCTTTCCGAACCGTCTGCCAGGGTGAAGGGACGCTCCCCTTCGGTTGGCTCCCACCCCAGCGCCCGCAATATGCTCGCCGGCACCTGGCAGTAAGTAGCTCCAGTGTCGGCTATCATCGGCACATTAAGCAAAGCAGAACCGTCGGCGGCCCAGATGCCCAACGTAGTGCGTACTTCACCCATACACGCCACCGCCTACCCCACCACCACGTTCACCAGCCGGCCGGGGACGTACACCACGTTGCGCACGGTTTTGCCTTCGGTATGTGCCTGAACGCGCTGGCTGTCCAGGGCGCGCATCTTCGCCTCTTCCTCGTCGATGCCGGCGGGGACGCTGATGCGGTCCCGCAGCCGGCCGTTGACCTGTACCACCAGGGTCAGCTCGTCCTCGGCCGCCAACTCTTCGTCCCAGGCCGGGAAAGGCTGCTGGTGGACGCTGTAAGCGTGGCCGGTGCGTTCCCACAACTCTTCGGCCACGTGGGGAGCGATGGGGGCCAGCATCAGCAGGAACTTTTCCACGCATTCCCGCCACGTCGCGGAGTCCACTGATTGATCGTTCCAAACCTTGCTCAGATGATTCACCAACTCCATCAGCGCGGCGATGGTCGTGTTGAACTTGAACTTGTCCAGGTCGTCGTAGCACTTGTGGATGGTCTGGTGCAGGATGCGCTGGGTGTCGCGCACCGCCGCTGGATCCGTGGGCCGGTCATCCAGCTGCGCGGCGTCGTGTTCGACCATGACCCAAACGCGATTCAGCCAGCGAACCACGCCGTTGATGCCCTCGTCGCTCCACGGGCCGCCCTGGTCCCAGGGGCCGATGAACATGAGGAAGCAGCGCACGGCGTCGGCGCCGACCTGCTCGATCACGTCGTCCGGGTTGACCACGTTGCCCCGGCTCTTGCTCATCTTCTCGTGGTCGCTGCCCAGGATCACGCCCTGGTTGAACAGGCGCAGGAAGGGTTCGTCGATTTGCAGCATCCCCATATCGCGCAGCGACTTGATGAAGAACCGGCTGTAGAGCAGGTGCATCACGGCGTGCTCGGCGCCGCCGGTGTATTGCTGGACCGGCATCCACTGGGCGGCGATTTCCGGTTCGTATGGGCCACCGCCGTAGTTCGGCGTGCAGTAACGGAGCATATACCAGGACGAATCCATGAAGGTGTCCATGGTGTCGGTTTCCCGCCGGCCCGGGCCGCCGCACTTCGGGCAAACGGTGTTGACGAAGGCTTCATTGATGGCCAGGGGCGACTCGCCGGTGGGCCGAAACTCGGCGTCCTCGGGGAGCAGCACCGGCAGGTCTGCTTCGGGCACCGGCTGCACGCCGCACTCTTCACAATAGACCATGGGTATGGGCGTGCCCCAATAGCGTTGACGGGAAATCAGCCAGTCGCGCAGGCGGTAGGTGACGGCCCGGTGTCCCCAGCCCCGGCGCTCCACGTCGTTGGCGATGGCCTCCATACCCTCTTCGTCGGTCATGCCCTCGTAGGCGCCGGAGTTGGTCATAAAGCCGGGGCCGAGGTAGGCTTCAGGCGGTTCGCTGCCGTCCCAATCGATGGGCGCGATCACCGTGCGGATAGGCAGGCGGTACTTGCGAGCGAAGTCGTAGTCGCGCTGATCGTGGGCCGGCACGCCCATGACGGCGCCGGTGCCGTAGGTGGTCAGCACGTAGTCGGCGACGTAAATGGGTATGCTGTCGTTGTTGAGGCGGTTGCGGGCGTAGGCTCCGATGAAAACGCCGGTCTTCTCGCGTTCGGCGGAGAGGCGGTCGATTTCGGAGGCGGCCCGGGCCTGGTCGATGTAGGTCTGGACCTCCTCGCGGCGATGCTCGGCGGTCAGCTTTTCCACCAGCGGATGCTCCGGCGCCAACACCAGGAAGGTCACGCCGAAGATGGTGTCGATGCGGGTGGTGAAGGTTCGGATTTCCCGTTCCTCAATGTTGTAGTCGGAGATGTCGAACCCGATTTCCACGCCGGCGCTGCGACCTATCCAGTTGCGCTGCATGGTAAGGATTTTGTCCGGCCAGTCCTCCAGACTGTCAAAGTCCAGAAGTTCGTCAGCGTAGTCAGTGATCTTGAAGAACCACTGCTCGAAATCGCGGCGGGTGATGGGTGTGTCGCAACGCTCGCAGACGCCGTTGAGCACCTGCTCGTTGGCCAGCACGGTCTGGCAGGACGGGCACCACACCACCGGAGCCTTGGCCCGGTAGGCCAAGCCCTGCTCGTACAGCTTGATGAAGAACCACTGGTTCCAGCGGTAATACTCCGGCAGGCAGCAGACCACCTCCCGGTCCCAGTCGTAGATTGCCCCAATGGACCGCAGCTGCCGGCGCATATTCTCCACGTTGGACATGGTCCACTCGTAGGGGTGGATGCCCCGGGAGATGGCGGCGTTTTCGGCGGGCAGGCCGAAGGCGTCGAACCCGATGGGATGGAGGACGTTGTACCCCTGCATCCGCCGGAAACGGGCGTGGGCGTCCGACGGCGCCATGGCGTACCAGTGGCCGATATGCAGATCCCCCGACGGATAGGGGTACATGGTCATCTCGAACCACTTGGGACGCGGGTCGTCGTCATTGACCCGGTAGATCCCGTCGCGTTCCCAACGCTCCTGCCACTTGCGGTCGATATCGACGGCGTTAAAGCGGAGCTCAACCTGTCGATGGGCGGTGGTCATAGGAAAGCAACCCTCAAAACTTCATTGGTAGGGGACAGTATATCATCCGGCGCGAACACGGAAATGGCGACAAACAATTGACATATTCCCGCGCCTTCTCATAATTACGGTGGCAGGCACAGGCGCGCCATCGGTTGCCACACCCACTCCCAACCTGCACTGTGGTCGCCCGGTTCTGTTACTCCCGTGAATAATCCATCCGATGGCAGCATTGAGGCGGCCGAGCAGCCGCCGGCAACAGCTCCGGAGACGCCTTCCGATGAGCCGGATGTATTTCGGCTAGGAAATCGGCCGGCGCCGGTCCGCGTACCCATCCGTCGGCAACGCACCCCGCCGCGCCGCTGGTCTTCCACGCCGCTGCTCCTCCTCCTCATATTCCTGCTGCTCAACGTGGTCGGCGGAGCGCTGCTGGCTACTCCCTTTGCCGCCGCCGACGGTGACCGGGCGCCCATTCAGGCAGCCTTCTTCACCGCCATATCGGCGTCCACCGTTACCGGATTGGTGATGGTGGACACTCCGGTGTTCTGGTCGCTGTTCGGACAGATCGTAATTTTCCTGCTCATGCTCCTGGGCGGTCTGGAGTTCATTACCGCCGCCACCGTGCTGATCGGGGTCATGGGGCGGCGGGCTACCTCGCTGGAGGAGGACGTGTACCAGGATACGGTAGGCGCCGGATACACCAGGAACCTCACCTATATCGCTCGGAACATCGTCATCGCCTTCTTCATCGGATACATCATCGGCGCGGCGCTGCTGTTCTTCAAGATGCGCGACGTCGCCGATTTCTCCCTGGGCGAAACCATCTGGCAATCGCTGTTTTTATCAGTTTCCGCGCTGAACAACGCCGGGTTTTCCATACTGCCCAACGCTCCCACCGGCGGCAACGCGGCCACCCTGGAGGCGCATCCTTTCCTGGTGGCAGTGATCACGCCCCTGATTTTTGCCGGCGCACTGGGCTGGCCCATCATCATCGATATGCGTCGGAACTGGAATCCGCGATTGGATCCGCGGCGGTGGCGGGGCCTGTTCCTGTTCAATTTCACGCGGTTTTCTCTGGATACCAAACTGGTGCTGATTCTGACCGTTGTGCTTTATGCGTTCGCCACGTCGGTGTTCCTCTTCGCGGAATGGAACGGCGTCCTGGGCGAGTACATGGGTCTGGGCAAACTCGGTTCCGCGCTATTTCACGGGGTGAGCGGTCGCACGGCCGGCTTCGCCGCGCTGGACTGGGGAGCGACTTCGGATTTCACCCACCTGGTGTTCGGCGGCCTCATGTTCATCGGCGGTTCCACGGCTTCGGTCGCCGGCGGCATCAAGGTCAACACCTTAGCCGTGCTCATGGCGGCGGCCCGCTCGTCGGCGCTGCGCCATCCGCGAACCGAAATATTCCGTCGGGAAATCGGCCAGGCCCTGGTGGCGCGGGCCTTGCTGGTGGCCCTGCTGAGCGTAGCCTTCCTCGGCGTGGTGATGCCCATTCTCACCTACACCGACCCGCACATCGAGTTTGTGCCGCTGATGTTCGATACCGTGTCGGCCTTTGGGACCAATGGGATGTCCTCCGGCGCTTCGCCTCAACTCAGCCTGGCCGGATCCATCATTTTCATGTTCACCATGCTGGTGGGACGAGTCGGGCCGCTCACGCTGATAATGCTGCTGGCGCCCCGGGAAGACACCACCTACCGTTACCCCGAAGAACCCGTTAGAATTGGATAGCCATCATGCCAAAACAAGTTTGCGTAATCGGTTTGGGTCGTTTCGGCGCCAAGTTGGCCAGCACGCTGTTCCAGCGTGAGCACGAAGTATTGGCCATTGACCTGGATGAGCAGAGGGTCCAGGAGATGCTGGGCCGGGTCACCTACGCCGTGGAGGCCAACGCGACCAGCGAGACCGCCCTGCGCGACTTGGGGATTGCCGACATGGACGTGGCCGTGGTAGCCCTGGGCAGCCAGATCCAGTCCAGCATCATCACCACCATGCTGCTCAAGTCCATGGGCTTGCCCTACGTCATCGCCCGCGCCATCGACACCCAGCACGCGGAAATCCTGCACCGGGTGGGCGCCGACAAGGTGGTCTTCCCGGAGGAAGAAGCCGCCGAGCGGGCCGCCAGCCTGGACCTAAGCCCCAACTACGTCGAGTTTATGAACATTACCGAGAACACGGGCGTTCACAAGCTCCGCCCGCCGGAGCGGATGCGCGGCCTGTCGCTGCGCGACGCCGGCCTGGGCTACGATGCCCAGCGTAACCGAGTATCCGTGATGGTGTTGCGACGGGGCCGCGAGTATATTTTGAACCCCGCGGACGATGAGATCATTGACGATGGCGACGTCCTGGTGGTCGTCGGAAGCCATGGGGACGTGGAACGCGCTTTCGCCCGGTGAAGCAGCGCGCCTCCGATCGGATTTTTCAAAAATCGCGGGGAAAGTTATGACTGACCGAATCGGCTACCTGGGCCCGACGGGTACGTACACCGAGCAAGCGGCTCTGCTGCTTTATGCCGGCGCCGATCTCGTTCCCTATCCCACCATCCTGGCTGTGGGAACCGCCGTGGCCGGCGATGAGCTGGACGCCGGCGTGGTTCCCATCGAGAACAGCCTGGAAGGATCGGTCACCTTTACGCTGGATTTGCTGATCGCCCAATCGGGCCTGTCCATCAGAAACGAGGTGGTCATTCCCATCCACCATTACCTGGTGGCGCCGCCGGGGGTTCCCGCCGAATCGGTGCAGGTTATATATTCACATCCCCAGGCGCTGGCCCAGTGCCGCACGTACCTGGAAACCCGCTTCCCCACGCTGCCCCGGGAAGCCTCGCTGAGCACCGCTGCCGCCGTGGCCGATATGCAGTCCAGCCGGGTCCCCGCGGCGGCCATCTGCCCACAGCGAGCCACTGAAATCTATGACGTGCAGGTGCTGGACCAGGGTATCCAGGACAACGACACCAACCAGACCCGTTTCGTGGTCCTGGCCCACGACGACCATCCTCCCACCGGCCACGACCACACGTCCATCTGCTTCTCCTTCACCGTGGACCGGCCGGGGAATCTCTACAACTCCATCGGTGAGTTTGCCCGTCGCAACATCAACCTGGTGAAGATCGAAAGCCGACCCACCAAGCAGGAGCTGGGGAGGTACATCTTCCTGATTGATTGCGAGGGCCACCGCGCCGAGACGGACGTGGCGGCGGCGCTGGAAGGGCTGCGCCAGCGCGTCGATATGCTGAAAGTGCTCGGCTCCTATCCCGCCTGGGAACCGCGGGAAGGGTGACGCGGCGCCGGATATGCGGTTCCCGCTGCGGGCGCTGTTCCTGGTGCGGGGCGCCAGCATGAGCCCGGCGCTGCGGGATGGCGATTTGATATTAGTCGCGCCAACCTGGCGCGGGCGCAACAATTACGACCGGGGCGCAGTAGTGATAGCCTCGATACCGACTTCCAGCGCTCCCGGCGCGGATGATGCGGTCAGCGTCAAGCGGGTGGTGGGGCTGCCCGGAGAATACGTTCGCGCCAGCAAGGATGGCTCCGTATGGATTGAGGACGAATTGTTGCACGAACCCTACCTGACGCCGGAGGCGCGGGCCGCGCCGGGTCCGGATCTGTCCTGGCCGTGCGCTGCGGACGAGTATATTTTGATGGGAGACAACCGGGCCAACAGTTGGGACGGCCGGCAGATTGGCCCGGCGCCCGCCTCGAAAATTATCGGCAAAGTGCGGTTGAAGTTGCCGACCCGCTGGTTGCTGCGTCGGAGAACGCCGGGCCATACCCGCCAAACCCACTGATTACGATGGCTTTTGATTCCAAGCTATACCGGGCCGCCAGCTGGGCCGGCCGCAATCGCCGGCTGTTGCGGATGCGGCCGGTGTTCAAAGCGTTCCAACTGCGGCGGGCCATCACGCGCCTCGCCCAACGCTGGCGTCCCCTGCGGGTGCTGCTGGCGATACTGGCGGCGGTGACCCGCAACGACGTCCAGCAGCTCACCGCCGGCATAGCCTATTACGGCATAATATCGCTGATCCCGATATCGGTGGTGGTGCTGCAGATCCTCGACCTGGTGCTGAGCGATGCCGGCGCCCGGACCTGGTTCGCGGCGATCTCGGACGGTCTGCTGCCGCCCAACGTTGACTGGACCACGCTGCGGCCAACCGAGGATGTGGCGGTGGCCGGCATCACCGGCGCATTGGCCCTGCTGGGCCTGGTGTGGGGTTCCGTCAAGCTCTTCGGAGCCGTGGGCGTGGTGGTGAACCGGATGTGGGGAATAGAACCGATCCAGGTGGGCATCCTGGGGAAAACTCGCGAGTATATGTTCCTCAGCGCCACCGCCCTGGTGCTGCTGGTGTCCAGCATCCTGACCTCGGTAACCGTTCCCGACCTGGCATCCAACGTACTGACGGCGGTGCAGCTGACGGGTTTGGCCAAGGTGATAGCGGTGCAACGCTGGTGGCCGGGAGTACTGGCCTGGCTGCTGTCGGTGACGGCGTTCCTGCTGGTGTACCGCTACGTGCCGGAACACCGGGTCCGCTGGCGGTGGGCCGCCGTGGGCGCACTGGGAGCAAGCGTCGGCTTCGAGGTGGTGAACTACGTATTCTCCCTGTTTCTCAACTATGCGGCGCCCTCGCACCTGCTGTACGGGCCTTTGGCTTCGATGTTTATCTTCCTGATCTGGCTCTTCGTATCCGGCTTAATCCTGGCCTCGGGGGCGGCGTTGACGGCCTATGCGCAGAGCGTGTACGACGGCGACGGACCGACACCCGGGCCGGGGTGGTTCCTGACCCCGTAGGATCAATCGCCCATCGCTGCGACGGCGAATGGCTGTTCTGGCGCGTTTGGGATGCAGTGATACAAGCGGTGGGCATGGGTGTCCTCGGATACTCGTTCATCACGGCATCAGTGGAGGCAATCATCGTGATAGGCTTAATGGCAGCCGAGTATCTCAACAACCGGGAGAAGCGGTCTAATGAGAAAATCGTCCGCGCAATGCTGGACTCCGCGGAAAACGCGGCGGAACGTCGTTTCGCGCTCCGCTGGGCGGACGAGCACAGCGTCAACGTTGAAGAGTTGCGCGACGACGAAGGTCGCCCATACATCAGGCGGTACCGTCGTCGCGGGGGCCGCCGGCTTTTTCGCGGATAGTCAGTGTAGCTTGGCGCATGACGGTGGAAGTCGCGTTCTGCTAAAGCTTCCAGAAAGTCCCCACCTGGCACACGATGTCCACCTTGTTGATGGACTCGGCCGGCCAGCCCACCAGGTTGAGCCAGTCCTCGAAGTGGGACTGTTCCACCGCTTCGCATTCCGAAATCAGCAGCCCGTTCTCCAGGTCGCCGTACACCTTGAGGACGGTGGTGCGGCGGTCGGGCCGCCACTTGCGGACGGCGTCCAGCTTGTCGCGAAAATCGGCTTCGGTGATGCCGGGGACTTTGTGAATGGCAATGAAACGCGCCATTGTGTCAAACTCCAGTCAGGCGTTTTACGTCGATACAGATGTAGGGGCGAATAATTATTCGCCCCTACATCTCAGGGTTCAGTCGGCGGGCGGCACGAAGGGATAGGGTATGGGCGGTCCGTCTCGCAGAGGCAGCACCACCGTGGCGGTGCCGGGCATACTTTCGATGCCGTCCTGGGTTTTCATGCCGATTTCCAGCTCGATGAAGCCCATTTGGCTCTTTTCGTACTTGCTGGTGATCCGACCCCACATGATCAGCACGTCGCCGGGAACCAGCATCGCCCGGTGCTCAAACCGCGCCTTCCAGGGCCAGCCGTTGGGCAGGGTCCAGTCCTTGAGGTACTGGGGCACCACGCTCTGCTTCCACGAGCCATGCACCAGGATGCTGGGGTTGCGGTCGTGGTTGAGACCGAAGTCCAGATCGTAATGGATCCGGTGGAAGTTCTCGATGGCGGCGCTCCACCGGAACAGGTGGGTTGGCGTGGGCTTGTAGATGTACTTGGGCAGTTCGTCGCCCTCATTCACGTCTTCGTAGTAGATCTGTTCTTTGGCGCGCAGGCCGTCGGCGTTGGGCCGCTCGTTGCGCTTCCAGATCTCCTCGGCCTCCATGTTCAGGAGGTCGTCCAGCGCGATAGTCATGGTAAAGACTCCTGGATTCCGGCTTTCGCCGGAATGACGTTGAAAACGCCGGGATGACGTTCCAAAGTTAACGGCGGATGGTGGACGCTCGGGTTATGCAGAGCGTCACGTCGTCCTGGTTCCAGTAGCGGGTCTCGCGGGTGATGATCAGGAAGGGTGTTCCGTCCCGGCCCAGCCGCTCCCGGATATCGGAGTAGCGGTTCTGGAAAAAGATTTTGTCGCCGATGCTGGGGTAGGCGTAGAGCTCGATCTCGTTGCCGGCGTTCAGCACCCGCACCAGGTTGGTGGGCACCGGAGGCAACTCGCCCGGGCGTTCCACTGAACCGATGCCGTCGGATTCGGGGTTTTCCTCAAATGCGGCGGTGATCGGGTCGTCCTGGTCCGGCCGGATGCGGCCGGTCATGTAGCTCACCATGATCGGCGGAGTGATCAATTCGCCGTAGCGGGTGGACTTGGCGAATTCGTCATCCCAATAGCGTGGGTCGGGGTCCATCAGCGCCTGCGTAAAACGGCGCATATACTCTCCGTCCACCACGCCCCAGGATTCGACAACATCGCCGCTGACGCCCACCATGGCCTGGACTTCCGGGGTCAGGGCAGTGGGAGGGGCTTGTTGAGTCATAGGATGATGCTCCGCATGGTTGGAGTAATTTTGCAGGGCAAGCGTAGCGCAGGGTGTCGGGTTCGTCAAATTGACATCGCAATTCGCCGATGGTACTTTCTGCCGGGAATTTTAAAGGGGCGCTTTCATAGCGCTTTGTTTCACAATCCAACCGGCAGGAGATGACCCATATGGCAGTTACCCGCTTGGCCCGTTTGCCACGTATTGTTGTCGCCCTCGCGCTGTTGTTGACCTTGTCCGCAATCTTTGCCTGTGGCGAATCCACTGAACCTGCGGCTGCTCCCGCCGCCCCGGCGGCGGCTACCGAGGCCCCGGCGGCGGCTACCGAGGCCCCGGCGGCGGCCGCGCCGGCCGCCACCGCCATGCCCGAACCCACGGCCATGCCGGCCATGGCCGACAGCGACACATTCCTCCACCTGGCCGTGACCCCGCTGCCCCAGGACACCTTCTACCCCTGGCTCGCCACCAGCAGCGGGCACCTGCCCTTCCGACCCATGTGGGAAAACCTGACCACCATATCGCCCGAAACCGGGGTGGCCACCATCCTCCCCCAGTTGGCCCGCGAGTGGGACGTCAGCCCGGACGCCAGCGAGTACACCTTCTACTTGCAGGAGGGTGTCGAGATGCACCACGGCTGGGGAGAGTTCACCGTCAAGGACGTGATTCTCACCATCGACCAGCAGATGTCCGACCCCCTGGCCGGGTGCAAGGCTCCGCTGAAGCGCTTCATGGGCACCGACTCCATGACCGAGATGATCGACAGCGGCGGCATGGAGGTGATCGACGACTACACCTTCAAGATGAAGCTGGCCCAGCCCCAGGTGGACGTTGCCGACTGGTGGTTCAACATCCTGGTGGTGCCCTGCGCCGCCGTGCGCAGCGCGGCCCAGTACGAGGCTGAGGGCGACGCCATGTTTGAGACCGGTCCGGCCGGCACCGGGGGCTACCAGTTCGTCGAGCGCGAACTCAAGGAGTTCACCGAGTACGAGGCCGTCCCCTATGACCACTGGCGGGTGAACCCTGAGTTCAAGCGGCTGCGGATCACCACCGCGCCGGAGGACCTGACCCGCCTGGCCATGCTGCTCACCGGCGAGGCCAACATGGTTGACGTGCCCAAGGTCCTCCACCAGCAGGCCCTGGACGAAGGCATGGAAATCTTCGAGAGCCCGCTGCCTTCCGTGGGCCTGACCATCCTACCCCTGGGCCAGTACTACGTCAGCGAGGTCAACTGGAACCCCGAGACCGAGCCTTGGAACGCCCCCGGCGAAACCGGCAACCTGGTGCGTGAGGCCCTGAACCGCGCCATCAACCGCGAGCAGATCATCAACGAGCTGTTCAAGGGTCGCGGCGAACCCCTGTACAACACCATCTTCCACGACTCGCTGGAGGGTTGGAACCCCCGCTGGGCTGACGAGTTCGACGAAAAGTACGGCTACGATCCGGAACGGGCCAAGCAGCTTCTCGATGAAGCCGGCTTCCCCGGCGACAACGGCCAGAACCGCTTCAGCATGGAGGTCTGGCAGTCCAGCCTGCCCGGCCTGCCGGAGACGATAGAAGTCTCCCAGACCGTCGCCCAGTCCTTCCAGGACATTGGCATCGACGCCAAACTGGTGGAGGTGGAGTTCGCCCGCGCCATCGACGCTTTCCGCGACCAGCACGACGCCCACTTCATCCTGCCCGTGCGCCAGACTATCCGCCAGATCAACGCCAACGCCCGCATCTACTACTACACGGGTCCCACCGACCCCGACACGGGCCGTCCCAATGGAGGCGTCCTCTACATGGAATCCCCCTTGTATGACGAGACCTACGAGCGTCTCCTGGTGGAAACCGACCAAGCGGAGCGGGATCGGCTGATCAGAGCCATGGGCGATGACATCTACGACACCTATCGAACCATTCCCATCGTGAACATCCGCTCCACGTTGGTGGTGAACCCGGAAGAGGTACTGGAGTATAAGTTCGGCAGCCTGACCGGCGTCTTCGGCCACCTGGAGTACGCCAAAGCGGCGAAGTAGGCGCCGGGATTTATCGCGCGAGCTTTATTCAGGGGCAGGTTTCGTACCTGCCCCTGAATGTTTGACGATACGGTTGCCGATGTGATACCAAATCGCCGATTTACTGTCGTATTTGGAGGCAGCTGTATGAAATATCCGCACATCACCGGTTTGTTGCGATACGGGATTGCTCTGGCTTTGCTGGTGGCATTGGCGGTCGTAGTGGCCTGCGGCGGCTCCGCAGCGCCAGCGCCGTCGGGCGATACCGCCGCGCCGGCCGCTCCCGCCGCGGCGACGGAAGCCCCGGCCAGCGCGCCCGCATCCGCACCAGCCACCGCCATGCCGGCTGCCACGCCGCAGCCCAGCGCTGCCGAGTCTGAAACCGCCCTGCACCTGGCGGTTACGCCGTTCCCGCAGGACACCTACCTCCCCTGGCTGGCCACCAGCGGCGGCCAGTTGCCCATGCGCCCCATGTGGGAAAACCTCACCACCATCGACCCCAAAACCGGCGTCACCGAGATCTACCCCCAGCTGGCCCGGGACTGGACCATCAGCGCCGACGCCAAGGAGTACACCTTCCATTTGCAGGAGGGCATACCATTCCATTTCGGCTGGGGCGAATTCACCGTGCAGGACGTCATCCTGACCATCGACCAGCAGACCTCGGACCCGCTGGCCGGCTGCAAAGCGGCCATCACCCGCTTCATGGGCGCCGACTCCATGACCGAAATGATCGCCAACGGCGACATGGACGTGATTGACGACTACACCTTCACCATGCGCCTGGCGGAGCCGCAGGTTGACGTGGCTTCCTGGTGGTTCAATATCCTGGTCATACCCTGCGCCGCGGTCCGCAGCTCGGCGCAGCACGCCGCCGAAGGCGACGCCATGTTCGAGACCGGGCCGGCCGGGACCGGCGCGTACCAGTTCCTATCCCGCACCCTGAAGGAGACCGCCGAATTTGAGGCCGTGCCCTACGACCACTGGCGGGTCAACCCTGAATTCAAGAACCTCAAAATTACCACCTCGCCCGAAGATCTGACCCGCCTGGCCATGCTCCTCACCGGCGAGGCCAACATGGTGGACGTTCCCAAGGTGCTGCACCAACAGGCCATTGACGAGGGCATGGAGGTTTTTGAAAGCCCCCTGCCGTCGGTGGGTCTGACCATCCTCCCCTTCGGCCAATACTACGTCACCCAGGTGAACTGGAACCCGGACACCGAACCCTGGACTGCGCCCGGCGAGACCGGCAACAAGGTGCGGGAGGCCATGAACCGCGCCATCGACCGGGAACAGATCATCAACGAGCTGTTCAAGGGCCGGGGCGAGCCGATGTACAACACCACCTTCCACCAGTCCCTGGAGGGCTGGAACCCCCGCTGGGAGGAGGAATTCGAGGAGAAGTACGGCTACGACCCGGAACGGGCCAAGCAGCTCCTGGACGAAGCCGGCTATCCCGGGGACAACGGTCAGAACCGCTTCTCCGTGGAGGTCTGGCAATCCAGTCTGCCCGGCCTGCCGGAGACCATTGAGGTCGCCCAGACCGTCGCCCAATCCTTCCAGGATATAGGCATTGACGCCAAGCTGGTGGAAGTCGAGTTCGCCCGGGCTTTGGACGCCTTCCGGGACCAGCACGACGCCCACTTCATCCTGCCGGTGCGCCAGACTCTGCGCCAGATCAACGCCAACACCCGCATCTACTACTATGCCGGGGGCGGTAAGACCAACGCGGCCGGGTTGCCCACCGGCGGCGTCGCGTACATCGAAAACCAGTTGTACGACGATACCTACCACAAGCTCCTGAAGGAAACCGACCCCGAGGAGCGCCATCGCCTGGTGCAGACGATGGGCGACGACATCTACGACACCTACCGCACCATTCCCATCGTCAACGTTCGCGCCACGCTGGTGGCCAACCCTGAAGAGGTTGCCGAGTACAACTTCGGCAGCCTCACCGGCGTCTTCGGCCACCTGGAGTACGCCAAAGCCGCCCGGTAAGCCGACGAAAACAGTCCAATCCCAACCTGTGGGGGCGAAGTTCGTAGCTTCGCCCCCACTTTATTGTGAATATCATTGCCAATTTTATATTTATTGCCGTTTATAGACATTATTTTTGGCTGATGGTAACGTTTTGCGGCAACAAAGGCGCCGGCGCAGTGCGCAATCACGCTACGACCGACGGAGGTGTGATCATGTCCGTTCATCGCCCTACCAAACCGATACCGATCCGCTTCATTCCACTGCTCCTGTTGTTACCGATCTTGCTCATCATGTGGGCGTGCGGCCAACCGGCGGCTCCTACCGAACAAACCGCCGCACCCGCTCCGGCCGCGGCCACCGAAGCGCCGGCGGCCGCGGCCCCAGCCGCCACCGCCGCGCCCGAACCCACCGCCATGCCGGCCATGGCCAAGTCCGAAGTCATGCTCCACCTGGCGGTCACCCCGCTGCCCCAGGACACGTACTACCCCTGGCTGGCCACCAGCAGCGGACACTTGGTCTTTCGCCCCATGTGGGAGAACCTGACCACCATGAGGCCGGAAACCGGCGTCTCTGAAATCTATCCTCAGCTGGCCCGGGAATGGGAGATCAGCGCCGACGCCAGCGAGTACACCTTCCGGCTGCAGGAAGGCGTCCAGTTCCACTTCGGTCAGGGCGAGTTCACCGTGAAGGACGTGATCTTCACCGCCGACCAGCAGATGTCCGACCCCCTGGCCGGCTGCAAGGCCACCCTGAGCAGGTTCATGGGCGCCGACTCCATGACCGGGATGATCGAGAACGGCGACATGGAGGTCATCGACGACTACACCTTCAAAATGAAACTGGCCCGCCCGCAGGTGGACGTTGCCTCCTGGTATTTCAACATCCTGCAGATTGGCTGCATGGCGGTCCGCAGCTCGGCGCAATACGAAAAAGAAGGCGACGCCATGTTCGAGACCGGCCCGGCCGGCACCGGCGCCTACCAGTTCGTGGAGCGGGAGCTCAAGGAATACACCCAGTTTGAGGCCGTGCCCTACGACCACTGGCGCGTCAATCCTGAGTTCAAGCGGATGCGCATCACCACCACGCCGGAGGACCTGACCCGGCTGGCCCTGCTGCTCACCGGCGAGGCCAACATGGTGGACGTGCCCAAGGTGCTGCACCAGCAGGCCCTGGACGAGGGTATGGAGATCCTGGAAAGCCCGCTGCCCACTGTTGGCCTCACCATCATTCCCTTTGGCCAGTACTACGTCAGCGAGGTGAACTGGAACCCCGAAACCGAGCCGTGGGCCGCGCCGGGCGAAACGGGCAACCTGGTGCGGGAGGCCATGAACCGCGCCATCGACCGGGAGCAAATCATCAATGAGCTGTTCAAGGGCCGCGGCGAGCCCATGTACAACACCATCTTCCACCAGTCCCTGGAGGGCTGGAACCCCCGCTGGGAGGAGGAGTTTGACCAGAAGTACGGTTACGACCCCGAACTGGCCCGGCAGCTTCTCGACCAGGCCGGGTATCCCGGCGACAACGGGCAGAACCGCTTCAGCCTGGAGGTCTGGCAGAGCAGCCTGCCGGGATTGCCCGAAACCATCGAAGTGTCTCAAACGGTAGCCCAGTCCTTTGAGGACATCGGCATCGACGTGAAGCTGGTGGAGGTGGAATTCGCCCGGGCCATCGACGCCTTCCGCGACCGGCACGACGCCCACTTCATCCTCCCGGTGCGCCAGACCCTGCGGCCCATCACGGCCAACACTCGCATTTACTACTACACCGGCGAAACCAATCCGGACACCGGCATCCCCGGCGGCGGGGTAGCCTACATCGAAGACCAGCTGTATGACGACACCTACCACCGCCTGCTGGAAGAAACCAACCCCGAGGAGCGGGAACGGCTGGCACAGACGATGGGCGACGACATCTACGATGAATACCGCACCATCCCCATCGTCAACATCCGTTCCACCCTGGTGGTGGACCCGGAGGAAGTGGCGGAGTACGTCTTCGGCAGCATCACCGGCGTCTTCGGCCACCTGGAGTACGCCAAAGCCGCCAGGTAAGCCGACGAAAGCAGTCCAATCCCAACCTGCTGGGGCGAAGTTCGTAGCTTCGCCCCTATTTTATTGTGAATAACATTGGTAAATTGGTATTTGATAACGATTATAGACATCATTTTGGGCGAATGGTAACGTTTTACGGTGACAAAAGCGCTAGCGCAGTGCGCGATCAGGCAACGACCGACGGAGGTGCGATCATGTCCGTTCATCGTCCGACCAAACCGATCCGCTCAATTCCACTGCTCCTGTTGTTACCGGCTTTGCTCATCGTATGGGCGTGCGGCCAACCGGCAGCTCCCGCACCAGAGACCGCTGCCCCTGCTCCGGCGGCGGCGACCGAGGCCCCGGCTGCTGCCGCACCCGCCGCCACCGCCGTGCCGGAACCCACCGCAATGCCAGCCATGGCGGAGAGCGAAGTAATGCTCCACATGGCCGTGACGCCGCTGCCTCAGGACACCTTCTACCCCTGGCTGGCCACCAGCAGCGGACATCTCGTATTCCGCCCCATATGGGAAAACCTGACCACTATCGACCCCAGGACCGGGGTCTCGGAGGTCTATCCCCAACTGGCCCGAGAGTGGGAAGTCAGCCCCGACGCCAGCGAGTACACCTTCCGCCTGCAGGAGGGCGTCCAGTTCCACTTCGGGCACGGCGAATTCACCGTGGACGACGTGATCCTGACCGCCGACCAGCAGATGTCCGACCCCCTGGCCGGCTGCAAGGCGCACCTCAGCCGATTCATGGGCGCCGACTCCATGACCCAGATGATCGCAAACGGCGACATGGAGGTCATTGACGAGTATACGTTCAAGATGAACCTGGCATCTCCGCAGGTGGACGTGGCGTCCTGGTACTTCAGCATTCTGCAAATCGGCTGTATGGCCGTGCGCAGCTCTGCGCAGCACGCCGCCCAGGGCGACATCATGTTTGAAAACGGCCCGGCCGGCACTGGCGCATACCAGTTTGTGGGGCGCGAACTCAAGGAGTACGCTCTGTACGAGGCTGTGCCCTATGACCACTGGCGGGTGAATCCGGAGTTCAAAAATCTGCGCATCAGCACCACGCCCGAAGACCTGACCCGCCTGGCCATGCTCCTCACCGGGGAAGCCAACATGGTTGACGTGCCCAAGGTGCTGCACCAGCAGGCCATCGACGAGGGCATGGAGGTGATTGAAAGCCCCCTGCCCACCGTTGGTCTCACCATCATCCCCTTCGGCCAGTATTACGTCACCGAGGTCAACTGGAATCCCGACACCGAACCCTGGGCCGCACCCGGCGAAACCGGCGTCCTGGTGCGCCAGGCCATGAACCGGGCCATCAATCGAGACCAAATTATCAACGAACTGTTCAAGGGCCGGGGCGAGCCCATGTACAACACCATTTTCCACCCGTCTTTGGAAGGCTGGAACCCCCGTTGGGAAGAGGAGTTTGACGACAAGTACGGCTACGATCCAGAACTGGCAAGACAACTGCTGGACCAGGCCGGTTTCCCGGGCTACAACGGCCAGAACCGTTTCAGCCTGGAGGTCTGGCAGAGCAGCTTGCCCGGCCTGCCTGAAACCATCGAAGTGTCCCAGACGGTGGCTCAATCCTTCGAGGACATCGGCATCAACGTGAAGCTGGTGGAGGTGGAATTCGCCCGCGCCCTGGACGCCTTCCGCGACCTCCACGACGCCCACTTCATACTTCCGGTGCGTCAAACGCTCCGACCCATTAACGCCAACACCCGCATCTACTATTACGCCGGCGGGGGCCGGGTCAGCGAGACATCGGGCCTTCCCACGGGTGGCGCGCTCTACATGGAAGGCCAGCTGTACGATGACACCTATGACCGCCTCCTGGTGGAAACCGACCCCGACGAGCGCAATCGCCTGGCCCGGGTGATGGGCGATGACATCTACGACACCTACCGTTCCATTCCCATCGTCAACATCCGCTCCACCCTGGTCATAAACCCGGACGAAGTGTCGGAGTACATCTTCGGCAGCATCACGGGCGTTTTCGGGCATCTGGAGTACGCCAAAGCGGCCAGATAAAGTCAAGCCACTGCGCTTCCGGCAGGGGCGAATAATTATTCGCCCCTACGGTTTCCAAGCGTTATATGGGCAACGCTTGCTATTTTGTCACGTGCACAATATCTCCCAAATTGATATTTGACATCACAGATTACCGATGCTAATGTTTGGCGGCACTGGCTATCCGATGATCCACGCGGAGGTTTCTGTATGGTAATTCGCGGTCTTGGGCGCGTCGCCCTGTCGTCGCTTTTAGCAGTTTCGTTGGCCATCCTGGTGGCTTGCGGAGGCACCACCGCCGAACCGGCAGCGCCGGCGGCTCCGGCCGCCACTTCCCCACCGGCCGCAGCGGGCCAGGCCGCCGCCACCGCCGCGCCGGAACCCACCGCCATGCCGGCCATGGCCGATGCGGAGACCTACTTGCACCTGGCGGTGACCCCGCTGCCCCAGGACACCTTCTATCCGTGGCTGGCCACCAGCAGCGGCCACCTGGTGTTCCGCCCCATGTGGGAAAACCTGAGCACCATCGACCCCAAGACCGGCGTATCGGAGGTGTATCCCCAACTCGCCCGCGACTGGGACATCAGCGCCGACGCCAGCGAGTACACCTTCTACCTCCAGGAAGGCGTCCAGTTTCACTTCGGGCACGGCGAATTCACCGTCAAGGACGTGATCTTGACCGTGGACCAGCAGATGTCCGACCCTCTGGCCGGCTGCAAGGCCCCGCTCAAGCGGTTCATGGGCGCCGACTCCATGACCGAGATGATCGCGAACGGGGACATGGAAGTGATTGACGACTACACCTTCAAGATGAACCTGGTCCAGCCCCAGGTGGACGTCATCTCGTGGTGGTTCAACATCCTGGTGGTGCCCTGCATCGGCATCCGCAGCTCTGCCCACTACGAGGCCGAGGGCGACGCCATGTTCGAGAACGGCCCCGCTGCCACCGGCGCATACCAGTTCGCCCAGCGGGAGCTCAAGGAGTTCGCCGAGTACGAGGCCGTACCCTACGATCACTGGCGCGTCAACCCCGAGTTCAAGCGGCTGCGCATCACCACCGCGCCTGAGGACCTGACGCGATTGGCGATGCTGCTTACCGGCGAGGCCAACATGGTGGACGTGCCCAAGGTGCTGCACCAGCAGGCCCTGGACGAGGGCATGGAGATCTTCGAAAGTCCGCTGCCCACCGTGGGCCTGACCATCATCCCCTTCGGCCAGTACTACGTCACCGAGGTGAACTGGAACCCGGACACCGAGCCGTGGAACGCGCCGGGCGAAACGGGCAACATGGTACGGGAGGCGATGAACCGCGCCATCAACCGGGAGCAGATCATCAACGAGCTGTTCAAGGGCCGCGGCGAGCCCATGTACAACACCACCTTCCATCCGTCGCTGGAGGGCTGGAACCCGCGCTGGGAAGAGGAGTTTGACGAAAAGTACGGCTACGACCTGGAGCGCGCCAGGCAACTCCTTGACGAGGCCGGCTTCCCCGGCGACAACGGCCAGAACCGCTTCAGCTTGGAGGTCTGGCAATCCAGTTTGCCCGGCCTGCCGGAAACCATCGAGGTAGCGCAGACGGTGGCCCAGTCCTTCGAAGATATCGGCATCAACGTGTCGCTAGTGGAGGTGGAGTTCGCCCGCGCCCTGGACGCCTTCCGGGACCTCCACGACGCCCACTTCATCCTGCCCGTGCGCCAGACCTTGCGTCCGATTACCGCCAACGCGCGTATCTACTACTATGCCGGCGGTGGCCAGATCAGCGAAACCAGCGGGTTGCCTACCGGCGGGGTCGCTTATATCGAAAGCCCCCTGTACGACGAGGTCTATCACCGGCTGCTGGAGGAAACGGACCCGGAGATCCGGGAATCTGAGGCGCGGCGGATGGGCGACGACATTTATGACACCTACCGCACCATTCCGGTGGTCAACATCCGCTCCACGCTGGTGGTGAACCCGGACGAAGTGGCCGAGTACAGCTTCGGCAGCCTCACCGGCGTCTTCGGCCACCTGGAGTACGCTAAGGCGGCGAAGTAGTGAGAGGCTGCACCATGGAATTCAAGCATACGCCCGAACATCTGCGGCCATTTGTCAAGCCGGAACATTTGGGTATAGTGGAGGCTCATTTCCGCGATACGCATGAGGCACGCCAGCGTCTCGAAGAAGCTTTGGCCAAAAGGCCAGAGTGGTTGACCGAGATTGGGGAATGAGAACGCCTCCATCTTTCCGTAACCGTGCCTCCCGTGTCTTTTCCACACTCACACTCATCACCGTCATTCCGGCGAAAGCCGGAATCCAGAGGTCGAACAATGAAACACCCATGTGTCTATATCATAGCGAATAGGCGCAGGAGTACTCTGTACATTGGTGTGACCTCTAACCCCGTCCAATAGGAGGCCACGATGCAGCGGTTTATTATCTTCCGCGTTGGGCAGGCGATCATCGCCGTGCTGTTGGTGAGCATCATTGTTTTCATGCTCTCCAACATAACCGGCGACCCTACGTCGGTAATGCTGCCCATGGGAGAAGCCACGCCGGAGGACATCCAGGCCCTGAAAGAAAAATGGGGCCTGGACAAGCCGCTACACATGCGCTACCTGGTGTTCCTTGGCAACGCTGTCCAGGGCGACTTCGGCGAGTCATATGCATTCGGCGGCCAAACCGCGATGGGCATGGTAATCGACCGATTTCCAGCCACGCTACAATTGGGCGGCCTGGCGATGTTGATCTCCGTGGTCCTCGGAGTGCCGCTGGGGGTGATCACCGCGGCCCGCAAAGACGGGTGGCTGGACTACCAGGGCAAGGCGGTGGCCTTCCTGGGCCAGTCGGTTCCCAGCTTCTGGCTGGGCATCATGCTCCTCTGGCTCTTTGCGGTGAAACTTGGCTGGCTGCCGTCGTCCGGCAAAGGTGGCATCGCCCACATGATCATGCCGGCGTTCACCTTGGGCTTTTTCCAGGTGGCGGCTCTCCTGCGGCTGATCCGCTCCTCAATGCTGGACGTGCTGGACACCGAGTTCGTAAAACTGGCGCGCATCAAGGGTGTGCCGGAATGGAAGGTCATCTGGAAGCATTGTCTGCGCAACGCCTTCATCGCCCCTCTGACCTATTTCGCCATCATCATCGGCGGCCTGTTCACGGGCACCGTCATTGTGGAGACGGTGTTTTCCTGGCCGGGCGTGGGTCAGCTGGCGGTAGGGGCGGTGCGCGGCCGGGATTTCCAGGTGCTGCAGGCGGTGGTCATCATCGGGTCGTCCATCTACATCTTCGCGAACCTGATAGTGGACATTCTCTACGCCTACCTGGACCCCCGCATCCGCTACAACTGACCACAACACCGGCCAGAGCATTGCATAACGATAACGGCGGAGGATAAACCATGGCGATAACCACGGCTCCGGTTCCTGCGGCACCCGCTTCGGAAGAAGCCGCCCGGATAGGAACCCTTGCCCGGATCAGGCATTGGATCCAGGAAATACGGCGATTGCCGCTGTTTCCCGTGACCATGCTGTTGATTTTTTTGATCCTGCCGGCGATCTTCGCCGAGCTGATCGCGCCGCATAATCCGCGGCGCGGCGACCTCGATGACCGGCTGGTGCCGCCTGCCTGGTCCAGCGACGTGACCTCCACGCGCACGGTGGTGGAGCGGGTGAACCGGGAGAATCGGCAGAATGAGATCAAGCTCAGCGACGCCGAACGCACCGTTCGCATCGGCGACGCCTCCGTAGTGGGCAAAGCCGAGGGCGAGGCTCCCGTGCTGGGCGACCAGATCCAAATCGTGGTCAAACCCGGAGGCCAGGCCAAATACATGCTGGGCACCGACAAGAATGGGATGGACATTTTCAGTCGCATTGTCTTTGGCGCGCGCCTGGCTCTGGTGGTGTCCATGATGGCGATCTTCGTGTCAGGGCTGATCGGCACGGTGTTGGGCATCTTGGCCGGCTATTTCGGCGGCTGGGTGGACACCGTGGTCATGCGATTGGTGGATATGTCCCTGTCGATTTCGCTGATTCTGGTTGCCCTGGTGCTGGCCGCGACCCTGGGGCCGCGCATCGAGAACGTGCTGATCGTGGTGTGCCTATTCCTCTGGTCTCGCTACGCCCGGTTGATTCGCGGTGAAACGCTGGCGCTCAAGACCCAGGACTTCATTGCCAGATCCCGCGTCGCCGGGTCGTCACAAATCAGGATAATGATCCGTCACATCTTCCCCAACCTGGTGAATACCATCATCGTGCTGGCCACCCTGCAGCTGGGCTTCGTAATCCTGCTGGAAGCCGGACTGAGCTTCCTGGGCGCCGGCATCCCGCGCCCCAACCCGGCCTGGGGGGTGATGGTCGCCGACGGGCGGGAGCTCATCATCGACTCCTGGTGGGTGTCCTTCTTCCCCGGCCTGGCCATCCTGTTCACCGTGCTGTCAGTGAACCTGCTGGGCGACTGGCTGCGTGACCGTCTCGACCCCAAGCAGCGGAACGTCTAGCGACTTTGCAAGCGTCCACCCGCCGATTCCAACGGCGTGATACAGTAGGGGCGAATAATTATTCGCCCCTACCAACTTGTTAACCCCATGGACAACCAGCAAACGGAAACCCAACTCCCCGACTGGATAGAGCGGAGCCAACGGACGGCCCGACGGCGCTATCGAATGGGGATCGTGAAACCGGCGGCCACGCTGGGGACGCTGGCCCTGATCGCGCTGCTGGGTTGGATTTTCTGGTTCAGCCTGCCCAATCCGGTGCGTTGGTTTGCGGGCAATCCGTCCGCAGTCGCTTCGTCGGCGTCGCGGACCGGGCAATGGTCAATGCTGGGCTATGGCACCAGCCTGAACGGATACGTCGCCGAACCGGAGCGGCAGCCGGTTGGCCGTCTGATCTGGTCGCGGGACCTGGGGCCGCCCACTCGTTCCGCTCCCCTGGCGGTGGACGGGACGCTCTACGTGGGCGGTCATTTCAAGGCGATGGCGCTGGACGCCGCTTCAGGCGATCCGATCTGGGAGATTGAGACGCCGGGGCCGATGGATCACGCCCTGACGGTAGCCAACAACAACCTGGTGTACGTGGGTTTGACCAACCACCGGATGCTGGCACTCAACAAGGATACCGGGGAGCAGGTTTGGGAGTTCAAGGCGCACCTGCCCATTTCAGCGTCGGCCCTGGTACACGACGGCGTCGCCTACGTAACGTCGTCGGGCAATATCATCTACGCGCTGGATGCCCAGACCGGCGACCAGCTCTGGAGACACAGGATACGGGGCAACGTCAAGACCACGCCGGCGCTTCGGGATGGCCGGCTGTACGCCGCCGATGACGAGGGCAACCTGTATTTCATCGATGCCGACGACGGCCGGCGCCGATTCCGGTTTCTCACGGCGGGCTCGGCGTCGGGGCCGCCGGTGGTTTCCGGAGATACCGCGTACTTCCCGTCGGGAGGCTCGCTGTACGCCATCAGCAACGGCGTGAAGGGAATGCCGGGGCTGTACTGGATCAAACGCTCGTGGTTCCAGCTGTGGATCTGGCAGGTGCCTTTTGTGCCGGCGCCGCCGGCGCAACGAGGAGAACGCTGGCGGTTCGCGCCCGAAGAACGGGAGTCCCAGGGTGTCGTCGCGTCGCCGGCCCTGGCCGATGGCGTCTATTACCTGGGCGACGGCGACGGGTTGTTCTACGCCCGGGACGCGGCTACCGACGATGAGCTATGGCGGTTTGAGGCTGGCGGCGGCATCGTCAGTTCTCCGGTCATCCTGGGCGAGCGGGTTTATTTCGGCGCGCGGGACGGGATGCTGTACTCGTTGAATCGGCAAGACGGTTCGCTGGTCTGGCGGCTGGACCTGGGAGCATCTATCGAACTGCCGCCGGCATATTCCGGGGGCCGTCTCTACCTGCGGACGGCGGATGGGCAGGTCCACGCGGTGGAGTGAGCGCTCCCGTTTTACAGTCCGGGAGGCAACGGGTATCATACCCGCACGTTTTCGACGCCTGACCAAGCCGCCCCGAACCGGCGGCACACCGCACAAGGAGCATCGTCATGAGAGGAGTAGCCATTGTTTCTCCGGTTCGCACCGCCGTCGGCAATTTCGGCGGGGCCTTGCGGGACGTGCCGGCCGCCGATCTGGCCTCCACCGTCATCCAGGCCGCGCTGGAACGCAGCGGCGTGGACCCGGCCATGGTGGACGACGTGATCCTGGGCCACGGGTATCCGTCGGGCGAAAACCCCGCCATCGGGCGGCTGGCCAGTCTGAAAGCCGGGCTGCCCATTGAGGTGCCGGGCTATCAGCTGGACCGCCGCTGCTCGTCGGGCCTCCAGGCCATCCTGAATGCCTCCATGCTGATCCAGACCGAGAACGCTGACGTGGTAATCGCCGGTGGCGCCGAGAGCATGAGCAGCGCCGAGTTCTACAGCAACGAGTCCCGCTGGGGCGCCCGCTTCGGGTCCGTAACCTTCCACGACCGGCTGGCCCGAGCCCGCGTGACCATCGCGCCGGATGAGCGGTTCGGCCCTATCCCCGGCGGCATGGTGGAGACGGCCGAGAACCTGGCCCGCGAGTACGAAATCCCCCGGGAAGAGCAGGACGAGTATTCCCTGCGCAGCCACCAGCGCGCCGTGGCGGCCAGGGACTCCGGCAAATTCGACGCCGAAATCGTCCCGGTGAGCATCCCCCAGCGTCGCGGCGACCCCAAGATTTTCGACGCCGACGAAGGCCCCCGCGCCGACACCACCATGGAAGTGCTGGGTCGCCTGCGCCCGGTGATGCGCGACGGCGTGGTCACCGCCGGCAACGCTAGCAGCCAGAACGACGCCGCCTCGGTGTGCCTGGTGGTGGCCGAGGACAAGCTGGAAGAGCTGGGCCTGACGCCCATGGCCTACCTGCGCGGTTGGGCCGTTACCGGCTGCCATCCCGCCACCATGGGCATCGGCCCGGTGCCGGCCGTCAACAAGGTGATGGACAAGATCGGCATGACCCTGGGCGATATGGACATCATCGAGCTGAACGAGGCCTTCGCCGCCCAGGTGCTGGCCGTGCTGCGCGAGTGGCAGCTGCCCCACGAGGACAACCTGAACGTCAACGGCTCCGGCATCTCCCTGGGCCACCCCATCGCGGCCACCGGCGCCCGCATCCTCACCACCATGCTCCACGAGATGGAACGCCAGGACGCTCAGTGGGGCCTGGAGACCATGTGCGTCGGCGGCGGCCAGGGCGTGGCGGCGGTGTTCGAGCGGCGGTAGTATTTCGGCGGTTGCATCAACGTGTAGGGGCGAATAATTATTCGCCCCTACGACGCCGATATTCCGCATCGGCGGAACGAGTTATGACCACGAGACGCAATCTGCGCTACCAACATCCACTGCCAACTTTGTTGCCAGATCCTTCAAAGGTGGGCGACATGCGGCGCGGCGTGCGGATGCGGGAGCTCTACCTGCCTCTCGAGGCTCACTATCGTACCCGGCCCGACGTTCTGGTTGGCGGCAATGGCTTTCTGTGCCAAACTCCCGACGACTCGGCCGGGTGGGTCAAGATGGATTTCGTGGTGGCCTTCGGCGTCATACCGGAGGCCATCATCGGGCGCAACGGCTACATCATTGACGAGGTGGGCAAGCCACCGGAGTTTGTGCTGGAAGTCGTCCCCGAAATACTCAACGACCCGTTAGTGATGTCCGGGGAAGATATGCTCGGGGAATTTCGTCCCGTTGACGTAAGACTGGACTATGACTACGTTCGCAAACGCGGGGCATACGCGCGCTACGGCGTTAGCGAGTACTGGCGATTGTGTGACCCGGTGGACGATCATCAGGACACTCCGTTGGTCGGCTGGCAACTGGTGGACGGAGATTATCAGTCCCTGCCGGTTTCCGTTGCGGAGAACGGCGAACTACGTGGGTACAGTCCCCGGCTGGAGCTGGAATTGTGCTGGGATGGGAAAATACTATGCTGGCGCCGAACCGACGGCGGCAGGCATTTGCCCGGCATTCAGGAACAATCGGACCTACTGGACGCCGCCCTCAAACTGTGGGGTGAGGAGAAAGAACGCCGGGTTGACTCTGAATACCGGGAGTTTGTCGCCAACGACCGGATACGTCGGCTAGAGGAATTGCTGCGGCAGAACGGCATCGAGCCGGATATTGAACCCTTCATTGATGAAAAAATAGAGCGGTGGCGGGAATTGGAGCGGCTGCGACGCGAGGACGACAATCAACATCCTACGGAGGAACACTAACGAGTGTTTCGTGCTATGGCAGCGACCATGACCAAATGAGCAATTTATCTGGAGTATGCAAAATGCCAGAAGGCAAGAGTTTTCGGGATTACAAAGACGAAGCCCAACACTGGATAACAATGGCTAGCGGAGAATACTACCCCGACATACTACCGGAAGCGGTTCGGCTGTACGGACCTGTATTGGTTGAATTTGGGCGGATATTGAAATCGGCTCCGTCCTCAGAAGAGTTGTTCGCATCGGTCATGGAATCGAAAGGGTGGATGCGAACCCAGCTTTGCCGCGTTTTCAGGAAATATGTCAGTCCTTCACTCCCAGTGGAGATGCTTAAACGAAAGCGAGACACGGCCAAAATCATTACAGATCACGGGGATCAGTTCCGCAACATCGTCAGGGTTCATCAAGCGTTCGATTCTCGTCCTATCGAGGACGAAACTCTTTGTGCCATCCTTTGGGAGTACAAGGATCGCGGTAAGAAAGGATACGACCTTACCGAGATGTTGTTCAAAGTTCTGGAGAGCCATCTGAGAGGAATGGAGATCACAGGGCCCAGGCGGGCCGGTCGAGATATACTTTTGGGGGAAATATTTGAAGATTATCCCAAACCGGACCGACCTGTTGACTTCGTAATCTCAGAAAATGGGCTGATATACGCCGTCGGTCTGGCCCGCTATGACAGCGACCGGGGAGGCGCACAGGAAGATGATCGAACGGGTCAGTATCGAGAAGTCGCACAAGAAGTGATCGCCTACACTGACGCGCACAATATGCCGCACATAAAAGTGATATTCGTGAACGATGGTCCTGGTTTGCTGACGGGTTCAATGTGGGATGACTACGCTTACATCGAAGAACAGTGGCCACTACGCTCAATGGTGGTGACTTTGCGGATGGTACAGCCGCGAATCTCTCCCGAATGGTTGAGGTCATGACATGAACAATTCCAATCACCCCAACGCAAGACGCGGCAATTCCATCGAATATTATGGCGATGGAGATGGAATTGATTTCAAACTTGAATATTCGGGCAAAAAGTCAGTGTCTCAGATATTGGCAACGAGGCCTGGTACATATAGCCCAGACCCGCAGTACAACCGCGGTGGCAATCGACTGTACCACGCCGACAACTTGAACGTCCTAGCTCTGCTAGCTGAAGATAGCGGCGTGTGCGGGCAAGTCAAACTGGTCTATATTGACCCGCCTTTTGGCACTACCATGGCATTCGAGTCTCGTCAACAGGCCTATGCCTACGACGATAAACTGTCGGGACCAGAATATGTAGAAACATTGCGAGAACGCATTGCATTGATACATCACATAATGTCTGATGATGGCTCGTTTTATCTGCACCTCGATAGCAGAATGGCGTTCCATATGAAGATCATAATGGATGAAATTTTCGGGAAGAACAATTGCCGAAACATTATTACCAGGAAAAAGTCAAACCCAAAAAATTATACCCGCAAGACATTCGGTAATATATCGGATTATATACTGTTCTACACAAAAAGCGACCGGTATGTGTGGAACCGACCGATGGAACCTTGGAGCGATGGCACTGCTACTAAGGAGTACCCTTACATCGATAGCGATGGTCGTCGCTATAAGAAGGTGCCCGTTCATGCGCGAGGTACCCGGAACGGGGAAACGGGTAAGGCTTGGCGAGGGAAATTGCCTCCCCCTGGTAAGCACTGGCAATATCCGCCTCAAACTCTGGATGAAATGGATGCGCGAGGGGAAATTTATTGGTCCGCTACAGGGAATCCTCGCAAAAAAGTCTATTTGGATAACAGCGGCGGCATACCAGTCCAAGACATTTGGGCGGATGTGCTAGACGCTCGAAACCAAAATGCCTATATTACCGGATATCCTACTGAGAAAAATCCTGCTCTGCTGTCTCGCATCATATTGGCGTCATCAAATCCTGGAGACTTGGTGCTCGACTGTTATTCTGGGTCGGGCACGACGCTTTCCGTGGCTTCCGATCTTGGCCGACGTTGGATTGGTGTTGACAGCAGTGAAGAAGCTATCCAAACGACATTGCAGAGGTTTCGATATGGTAGTCAGAGAATGGGCGACTACGTGAACACAAAAAAGACACCAGCGACACCAATGTTGAACCCTATTGCTGACTTTACGTTGTACAGGTAGCGCAAAGCGGCACGGATGACATTTATCCACAACTAAAGATCAGGAGCAGCTATCTATGGGCAGCAAACACGACATCGCCGACGTCCTGGTCATCGGGGCCGGGGCTTCCGGTGGGGCATTTACCTGGAGCCTGACACAGGCCGGGGTCAAGGTGGTTTGTCTGGAGCAGGGCGGCTGGGTGCCGCTGAACGCCTTTCCGGTAAACGAGCCGCAGGCGCAGTTGCATTGGCAGACCGACTTTCATCCGAACCCCAACTTCCGGGGGCTGCCGGAGGACTATCCGGTCAACGAGGACGACACGCCCATCGCTCCCTATATGTACAACGCCGTGGGCGGGAGCACCATCCACTGGGGTTCCCACTTCCCCCGGTTTCATCCGTCGGATTTCCGGCTGAAGTCCCTGGATGGCGTGGCCGACGACTGGCCCATGGACTACTTCGAACTGGAACCCTACTACGACCAGAACGACCGGGCCCACGGCGTCAGCGGATTGCAGGGCGACCCGGCCTATCCGCCCAAGCCGGCCCGGCCCACGCCGCCGCTGCCCATCGGCCCGGGCGGCGAGAAGCTGGCCCGCGCCTTCAACCAACTGGGTTGGCACTGGTGGTCGTCAGACAACGCCGTCGCGTCCGCTACCTACGACGGGCGTCTGCCCGACGTGGGCGAGTACCTGCGCTCGCCCTCCAGCAGCGACATCATCTTCTGGCCGGGGGCGTTGAAACAGGGCGCGCGGCTCATCACTCACGCCCGCGTCCGCGAGATCCTGGTGGACGAAGTCGGGCGTGCCGCCGGCGCGTCGTACTATGACCGCAACGGCAACCTCCAGGCGCAGTACGCTAGGGTGGTCGTGCTGGCGTGCAACGGTATCGGCACCTCCCGGCTGCTGCTCAACTCCAAGAGCGCGCTGTTCCCCGACGGGCTGGCCAACAGCAGCGGGCAGGTGGGCCGGAACCTGATGCACCACCCCTGCGGCTATGTGCTGGGCTTGTTCGACGAGGACCTGGGGCCGGACGACGGGCCGCGCGGTTCGTCCATGCTGAGCCAGGAGTTCTACGAGACCGACCCGCGCCGGGGCTTCGTGCGCGGCTACGATATGCAAATCTCCAACGTGGGCGGCGCGCCATTGCAAATCGCGCTGGGCGGCTTGGTCGGCGAGACCGTCCAATGGGGCGAAGGACACCACCGCGACTTCGCGGAACGGTTCCGGCACCAGATGGGCATTGTCATCATGACCGAAGACCTGCCCGAGGAGCACAACCGGGTGACGCTGGACCCGACGCTTACCGACGCCCACGGTATTCCCGCGCCCAAGATCGACTACACCGTCAGCGACAACACCTGGGCCATGCTGGATCACGGCATCGCCCGGGCCACCGAGGTGCTGGAGGCCGCCGGCGCCAAGCGGGTCGTCTCTTCCCGGCTGCGTCGCAACGCCGGCTGGCACCTGCTGGGCACCGCTCGCATGGGAACCGACCCCGACCGCTCGGTGGTGGACCGCTGGGGCCGCGCCCACGACGTGCCCAACCTGTACATCATCGACGGCAGCATTTTTACCACCGGCGCCTGCATCAACCCCACCACCACCATACAGGCCCTGGCCTTGCGCACCGCCGACTACCTGAAGGGCGAGGGGTCGTCGGCCATCTCCTGATCCTGCCAACATGGAAATCAGGACCGAGCGACTGCGCTTGCGCGAATTCGCCTGCGACGATTGGAGGGCCGTGCTGGATTACCAGCGCGACCCTCGTTATCTTCGCTACTACCCGTGGACTGAGCGCGCGGAGGAAGATGCTCACACCTTCGTGAAGATGTTCCTGGGATGGCAGCATGAGCATCCCAGGCGCCGGTTTCAGCTCGCCATCGTCCGGCGTGAGGATGGCCGTCTCATCGGCAACTGCGGCATTCGGCGCAAACCGGGCAACGACTGGGAGGCCGACATCGGCTACGAGTTGACCCCCGACTGTTGGGGAAACGGCTACGCTACAGAGGCCGCCCGGGCCATCGTCGATTTCGGGTTCAAGGATTTGGGCTTGCGGCGCATTTCGTCGTGGTGCATCGCGGACAACGTCGCCTCGGCCCGGGTTTTGGAACGGCTGGGGTTCCAGCGTGAGGGCCGCCTGCGTCGCAACGAATACTTCAAGGGCCGTTGGTGGGATACACTTATCTATGGCCTGCTGTCGGAAGAATGGCAGTCGGCGCCAAAACACACTAAAACGCAAGCCTGACCGTTACAATACGCTCACGGAGGAACGATGCCCAAGATCGTGCATTTCGAACTGCCCTTTGATGACGCCGAGCGCGCCAACAAGTTCTACGCCGACGTTTTCGGCTGGAAGTCCAGCAAGTGGGACGGGCCGGAGGAATACTACCTTCAGGACACCGGCGGGGATGATGAACTCTACGGCATCGGCGGCGCGCTCATCGCCCGCGGGTCGGCGGTGAATTTCGGGGGAACCCTGGTGGTGATCGGCGTGGATGACCTGGACGCCTACATCGCCAAAGTGACGGTGGCGGGATGCGAAATCGTAACGCCGCGCACGGTCATTCCCGGCGTGGGCTGGTTCGCCAACTTCCGCGACACCGAGGGGAACGTGGTCGGTATGTTCATGGACGACAGCAGCGCGGCGTGAGCAGTATGCCGGCCCGCATCGACATACCCCGCGAAGAGATCGCCGAGGTCTGCCGGCGTTATCGCGTCCACCGGCTGGCGCTGTTCGGCTCGGTGATCCGCGACGACTTCACGCCGCAGAGCGACGTGGACGTGCTGGTGCAGTTTGAACCGGGCTACGCCGCTGGCTTCGAGTTCTTCGATATGCGATATGAGCTGATGGACATATTCAACCGGGAGGTGGATCTGCACACCGCAGCATCCTTGAGCCCCTATTTCCGCCAAGAGGTGCTGGACGAGGCGGAGGAAATCTATGTCGCGCCGTGACCCATTGGTGGCCGTACAGCAGATGCGAGACCACGGAAAAGAAGCTTTGGAACTCTCAGAGGGCCGAAGTAGGGCAGATCTGGACCTGGACCGGATGTTTGAGCTGGCGCTAACTCGGCTGATGGAGGTTCTGGGCGAGGCGGCCCGGCGGGTTCCAGACGAGTTTCGCGCACGCTATCCCCACGTGCCTTGGCGGCAAACCACCGACTTGCGCAACGTGCTAATTCACGACTATGACACGGTGGATTTTGACGCGCTGTGGCTCATCATTCGGGAACACCTCCCTCCATTGGTTCCGCAACTCCAAGCCATCATCGACGAAAATCTGCCGGCGAAGTGAAACGCCGGCTTTCTACAGGAGGCACACATGGGCCGAATGGACGGCAAGGTAGCCATCATCAGCGGCGGCGCCCGCGGCATGGGCGCCGAGGAAGTTAACCTATTTGCCAGGGAAGGGGCAAAGGTCGTCTTCGGCGACATACTGGACGACCTGGGCCAGCAGGTTGAAGCCGACTGCCGGGCCGATGGCCTGGATGTCGCCTACACTCACCTGGACGTCACCAGCGAGGCCGACTGGCAGGCCATCGTCGCCCTGGCCGAAGAACGCTACGGCCGGGTGGACGCCCTGGTGAACAATGCCGGCATCAGCATCTCCGTGGCAGGCGGCGCGCGCAATATCCCGCTGGAAGACACGTCCGAGGAGCAATGGGATCGCGTCATGGACGTGAACTCCAAGGGCGTCTTCCTGGGCACCAAGGCGGCCATTCCCGCCATGCGTCGCGCCGGCGGCGGCTCAATCATCAACATATCTTCCATCGCCGGCCTGTCGGGAGCCTGGTCACGCTCTCATCCGTACAACGCTTCCAAGGGGGCGGTGCGCCTCTTCACCAAAGCCACTGCCATCCAGTACGCCAGCGAGGGCATCCGCTGCAACTCGGTGCACCCCGGGCCGATCATGACGCCCATGAGCGCGTCCACCTACGATGACCCGGAGGTGGCGGCGCAACGGCTGGCGCTGGTGCCCCTGGGCCGTCGGGCGCACCCCATCGAGGTGGCCTACGGTGTGCTGTACCTGGCCTCCGACGAGGCGTCCTTCGTCACGGGCGCGGAGCTGGTTATCGACGGCGGGTGTGTTGCCCAGTGAAATAACCCTCGTCATTCCGGCGAAAGCCGGAATCCGGTATTATGTGCCGCAAGCGCGGTCTGGATTCCCGCGAAAGCGGGAATGACGGTCGTGGTTGATTCAACGTACATCAAAAAAGGAGAAGCAATCATGCCTGAAGTTTATGGCCAAGGAGATTTTCAGTACACCTTCGTCGAGGACTGGCTCAAGCTGCCGGAAGGGATGACCCTGCTGGAGTGCCCCGGCGTGGCTGTCGATGGCGACGACCGCGTATTCGTCCTGACTCGTGGCGAGCATCCCATCGTGGTCTTCGATAAGGACGGCAACTTTGAGCGGTCCTTCGGGCAGGGCCACTTCAGCGAGAATCGGACCCACGGCCTGTACTACAGCGCGGCCGACGATACCCTGCTGGCCGCCGACGACGGTATCCACACCATCCAGAAGTTCAGCGTAACCGGCGAGAAGCTGATGGAAATTGGCGAGAAAAACCACCCGGCGCCGCGTTGGAGCGGCCAGCCCTTCAACCGGCCCACTTCCGCCGCCATCCGGCCCAGCAACGGGGACATTTACATCTCCGACGGCTACGGCAACTCGCGCATCCACGTGTACAGCCCCGAGGGCGACTACAAGTTCTCCTGGGGCGAGCCGGGCATCGACGCCGGCCAGTTCATCCGACCCCACAACATCGCCTTTGACGAGGACGAGCGGGTGTACGTGGTGGACCGGGAATGCCACCGCATCCAGCTGTTCGACACCGACGGCAACTTCCTGGAGATGTGGAGCAACATCCACCGACCGGATGCCATGGTGTACTGGGGCGGCCACATCTACGTGGGCGAGCTTAACGGCATGGGCGGAGTAGATGACGCGCCGGGCCTGGGTCACCGGGTCACCATCTATGACCGGAACGGCGACCGGGTCTGTGTATTCGGCGCTCCTGAAGAGGGCGAGGGCCCCGGCCAGTTCATCGCGCCCCACGGCATCGCCGTGGACAGCACCGGAGCAGTGTACGTCTCCGAGGTGTCCTACACCATCCGGGGCAGCCACATGGATCCGCCGCGGGAACTGCGCAGCTTCTCCAAGTACGCACGGGCGTAATCTCGTATCCAATTCCGAATTGGTAGGGGCGAATAATTATTCGCCCCTACGTAGCAACAGACGATATTGAGCCAGGGGCAATCAAATTGACTACTTCCTTGACCGACATTACCACCACCACCTGGGATGACGCCCTTTCCGCCATTGAGAAGGGTTACGAATTAGGCTGGAGCGACGGCCTGCCCGTCGTGCCTCCCACCACGGCGCGGGTGGCCGAGTTCATCGGCTACGCGGGGCGCGCGCCGGACGAAGTCGTCGGCGAACTGCCGGAGCGGCGGCGCGTCATCACCGTGGAAAAGGCGGCGGCCAACGCGGTGATGGCCGGCTGCCGGCCCGAGTATTTTCCGGTCGTCCTGGCCGCCACCGAGGCCATGCTGGACCCGGTGTTCAACCTGGTCGGCCCGTCCTCCAGCATGGGCGGCGCGGCGATACTGTGCATCGTCAACGGGCCGGTCCGCGAGCAGGTCGGACTGAACAGCCGCAATAACCTGTTCGGTCCGGGCAACCGGGCCAACGGCACCATCGGACGGTCCATCCGCCTCATCCTGATGAACGCCTGCGCCGCCATCCCCGGCCTGTTCGACCGCAGCGTCATTGGGCATCCGGGCAAGTACACCTACTGCATCGCCGAGGCCGAGGGCGAAACCCACTGGACTCCGCTGCACGTGGAGCGCGGCTTCGACGCCGGCGACAGCACGGTCACGGTGTTCGCCAGCGAGGGTCCCAGGCAGGTGAGGTCGGTGGGCCGGCCCGATGCCATCCTGTACGCTATTGCCGACGTGGCATCGTCGTTGGGAACGTCGATGTCCACCTCGGGATCGGTGGGCGACGTGTCGGTGGGCATCCGGCAGGGGCAGGTGGCGATCACCATCGCCGGCAACAGCAACCTGTGGCGGGACTGGACGAAGCAGCAAGTCCGCGAATACCTGCACGCCAATATCCAGCGCTCCGTGGCCGACCTGAAGCGTGGACTGGTGCTGCCCGGCGACGTTGAGCCGGGCGACGAGGCCACGATGGTGCCCCTGATTCCCGAACCGGACGATATTCTGTTAGTATTCGCCGGCGGTGAGGAGTCCAACTCCTCGTCGGTGATACCAAGCTGGGGGCCGAAGGTGGGTTCCACGGCCGTTACCAAAATTGTGCGCCGACCCTAACCCACTGCCATTCTGACCATATGTCCGTCATTCCGGCGAAAGCCGGAATCCAGAAAACCGCAATAGACTCCGGCTTTCGTCGGAGTGACGAGCCTTACAATGAGCAGCGCCATTTCCCCAGCAGACGTAATTTTTGCGGACGCTCGCGCGCTCCAGGCAGACGCCCTGGAGATGCTGGAGTTGGGCAAAATACGGAATGCCGCCGAAAAAGCCTGGGGCGCGACCAAACGTGCCACTGACGCTCTCATCCTGGCACGCACCGGCAATGAACCGGAAAAGACGCCGGAAACCTCTGCTGAATTGCGGGCCTTAGCGGGCCGAGACCCCGAGGTGCAAAGCCTGGTTGGACGCTATTATTCGAGGCAGGGCGTATTGCATGGCGACTGTTTCTATCTGGGCCTTTGCGAACCTCTGGAAGATACGGAGCGTCGCATCCGGGAAACAGCCACTTACATCGACGACGCGGAACGATTGGTAGCCTAGCTCGCGGGAGTTCTGACAGCAATCGCCGCCGGCGGTATATCCAACGCGGTATCTACAGCCTCGAGCTAGTGGCCGCCGGTCTGCTCCTCGGTCATTACCAAAGCTACACGTCCGAATTGACTCCTTGGAAGCACGATGGAAGTCATTATTATCGTCAAGGAAATCGCCATTATCCTGCTGGCAGCAAGCGCAGGCACTCTCTGCATTGTTGTCATTGCTGGATTGGTAAAATTGTTCCCCCATCTACAGCGGGCTGCGGAGAATCTGGCTAGCACGACAGCTTCAACCGCTAAAATTGCCGGAGACTTATCGGGAGTGTCGTCTGAGGTCGCCGAAGATGTGAAGAAAACCGCAAACGCGACAGCCGAAGCATCAGAGCATCTAGCGCACACTTTGGTATCCGCTGCGAAAATCACTGGCGACTTGGCGAGTGTATCGGCAGAGATCGCCGCCGACGTGAAGGAAGCCGCAGCCGCAACCGCCGAAGCGTCAGGTCATTTGGCAGGCACTGCGGCGTCAACTGCTAAAATTGCCGGTGACCTCGCAACAGTGTCAGCCGATATTGTAGGAAACGTGGAAAGAACCACTGCAGGAATGGCAACCGCAGCAGAGAATATAGCAGCTGCCTCCAAAGACGTGGCAGGTGCTACTCCTTTGCTACGGCTATTGGGACCCGCCGGAAAAGCAGTTAACTTTGCCGAAATGGGGATAGGAAGAATCCCTGGCTTGTTGCAAAGAGTCTTCCGCAGAAGTTAAACCAAATACGTTGGCACTAACCACCGGAAACGAAGGCACCTGTATTCAGGAGGAAGTCATGGCAACCCAAACCTACCAACTGGTCAACCCGGTTACGGAGCCGGTCATCGCGCCTTTCGACGGGGCGCCGCGCCTGCCCTCGCTGGCTGGCACCCGGGTCGGCCTGATTGACGACAGCAAGCGCAACGCCGACGTGCTGCTGGAGGAACTGGCTGAGGTGCTGCGCAACCGCTACGAAATCCGCGAGGTACGCTGGCTCCGCAAGCCCAGCGCGTCCCGGCCGGCCGACCCCCAGGAGTTGCAGGAGCTGGTGGCCAACGTGGACTCGGTGGTGGTCGCCATCGGCGATTGAGGGAGCTGCAGCGCGTGCAGTGTGCACGACGGAATCCACGTTGAGAAGGCCGGCCTTCCATCCGCCACCATTTGCACCGACCGCTTTATCCCCACGGCCAACGCCATGGCCAAAATGTGGGGCGCGGAAGACTACCCGACCATCTTCACGGCCCATCCCATCGAGAACCTGGCCCGCCCGGCCCTGCGGGAACGGGCCGAGGGCCTGGCCACGGAGGTAGCAGCCATCCTGACCGGCGGATAGGCAATTGCCGGACGCACCGTCAGCGATGTAGGGGCGAATAATTATTCGCCCCTACAAAATGTTAACGACTCTGGAGCGGAGCGCACCATGCCCCAACTCGCTATCATCAAACGCCTTACCCTCTCGCGCGTCCGCGACATTGCCCTCGTCGCGATGGCGGTCTGCATAATCGGAGTATGCGTCACGCTGGGGGTAATGCTGCTGACCTTGTATCCGTCGGTTCAGGCGTCGGTATCGAACTTGGAAAGGGCATCGGAGTCGGCCGTCGTCGCTGCGGATAACCTGGTTACGGCGTCGCGCGACATCGCGGCGGTGGCGGCGAATATGAAGGCCGCTTCGGAGAGTATCGCCACCGCCTTCGCCAGGGTTGAGGAGGCGTCCGAGGGCGTTGCCGGCGTAGTTGACAACATCACCACGGCGTCGGAAGAGCTGAAGGCGGCGTCCGACTCGCTGGTGGCACAGGCTGACGCCGCGTTGGCGGGAATTGGCGAGCTGCCCGGCCTCTTTGGGACAGGCAATTAGCCCGCAGATTAGCAACGCCAGATTAGGCCGTGTCGACATTTCACCGTCATTCCCGCGAAAGCGGGAATCCAGTGGTCGAAATCGCAAGCGATCCTTCCCGTTTCTTCATATCGCAATCTCTGGATTCCGGCTTTCGCCGGAATGACGAATAAAATTCAACCGGAGTAACGAACAAAATTCAAAATTTCAACAAAACCTAGCGCCCAGCCGCCATCTCCGCGTCCCGCAGGTCCGGCGGCAGCAGGTTGGGGATGCCGTCGGTGATGGGATAGCGCTCGTCGCAGGGGGCACAGGTCAGCGTGCCGGTGAGCACCTCGCCGGCGTCGAGGGCATGGTCGGGCGCGATGGTTTCCGCCTCCAGAGTCAACGGGCCTTTGCAGACCGGGCAGGCCAGGATGTCCAGCAGGTCGGTTCTCATGGTCCAATCAATCCTCGCTCGAAAAGCCAGGCCAGCACGTCGGCCAGCCCGATCACGATGACGCCGACGATGGTCAGAGCGGCCGGACCGGATAGCGCGCGACCAATACGGGCCGTATCGTTGCGTCGCCGCCGGGGAAGCAGCCAGGCGACGGCAAAAGCGTACACCGCCAGCACGATTTTGGCGACCAATACCCCCGTATAGGCGATGCCGGCGGCGTCCGACGTCAGACGGTCCACCGTCAGTATCACGCCGGTCACAATCAGGACGGCGATGGCGGTAACAACAATGGGGCGGAACTCGGCGGCCAACATCCGGCCGACCAACCCATCGGCGTCGGCGTTTTGCAGCGCCGGCCGAGCCGCCAGCAGCATGAACAGGCTGCCGCCGATCCAGGTTACGGCGGCCAGGGCGTGGGCCCAGCGTATGATGAGCAGGATGACGTCTAAAACCGGCATGATATGGCGCGGGCAGTTGCGGTTCCAACGAGATTGCTGCGCTGCGCTCGCAATGACATCGGCTAACTCAGCAGGTCGTCCAGTAGGTCGGTCAGGCGGTCATAGTCCATGCGGCTGATCTCCATAACGTGGACCCGCCCCGCTTGGTCGATGAAGTACGTGGTGGGAAAGAACTGCACGGCGTATTCCTGGGCCACCATGGCGCGCACGTCGGTGGCAAAGTCAAAGGTCAGCCCCAGTTCGTCAACAAACTGGCGGGCCTCAACCTCGGTGTCGAATCCCTGCGGCACGAAAAGCCCGATGAAACGGACGTTGCGCCCCTGATACTCTTCCCAAACCTCCTGGAAGGCTGGCATCTCATCCCGGCAGGGCGGACAAGACGGATACCAGAAGTTAATGACCACCGCCTTGCCGCGCTGCTCGGACAGGCGAAACCGCTCGCCGGCGAAGGTGGTCAGGGTGAAGTCGGCGGCTGGCTGTCCCGTCGAGCAACCCGCTATCCCGCTCAATAGCAAGATTGCCAGCGTTACGATTGCCGCGCGTAACGGACGCGCTGGTATTTTCGGGCGTTTGAGCGGTAGTTGCACCGGAGCGTATCTCCCGTATTGGCGGGCGACACATTGTAGGTTTGGCCGCCAACACGGTCAAACCGTCCCGTCACGGCCGGCAGGACCTTTCGATTATTCCCGTCATTCCGGACTTGATCCGGAATCCAGAAGCTTTTCCAAACTGCAACGTTCCTTGAGCGCAGGAGTTTCTGGATTCCCGCTTTCGCGGGAATGACGGGGGTGTCGCGGTCGGCTGTATAGTATGCTGAAACTATGCCCCAACTAACTGACATTTTGATCGAACCGATGACGACGGCGGACTGGCCCGCCGTCCGCCGCATCTACGCCGACGGCATCGCCACCGGCAACGCAACCTTTGAGACGCAAGCGCCGGATTGGGATACGTGGGATCGCAACCATCTTCCCTCCTGCCGGCTGGTGGCGCGCCGCAATGGTGCGGTGATTGCCTGGGCCGCCCTGTCGCCGGTGTCCAGCCGGGCCTGCTACGCCGGCGTAGCCGAGCACAGCATCTACGTGGACGAAGCGCACCGGGGTTTGGGGATAGGCAAAACTCTACTGGCAGAGTTTGTAAAGCAGACCGAAACCGCCGGCTTCTGGACGTTGCAGAGCAGCATCTTCCCCGAGAATCAGGCCAGCATCGCCATCCATCTGGCCTGCGGTTTTCGCATCCTGGGCCGGCGCAAGCGCGTCGCCATGCTCCACGGCCTCTGGCGCGATACGGTTATCGTAGAACGGCGCAGCGCGGTGATGGGGGTTTAGGAAAAAAACGCGCCGTCGCTCAGCCAGCGGATTCGTCCTCGTCGTGGCGAGTTTCCGTCCCGGCTGTCGGTGTCGCGCCGGTCCGGCGCGACACCGCGATGATGCTCACCACCAGGGCAGCCAAGGCCAGCAGCGCCGCCACGCCGGCCGCACCCAGCGTGTATATGCCATAACCGCTGTCGCTGGATGCGGCGGTGCGGCCCCGGGGTCCCTCCTCGCCTTCCGGACCTTCGGGACCCTCGGGTCCTTCGGGACCGGGCGGGCCGGCTGGGCCCCGCTCGCCCTGGGCACCTGGCGGGCCGGCAACGCCCGGTGGGCCGGCCGGGCCTCGTTCGCCGGGCGGCCCGGCCGGCCCTGCAACCATAACAGGCGTCGGCGCCGGCGTATTTGTGGGCCGGGTGGTGGCCGTGGGAAGTGGCGTCGCGGTAGCCTGCGGCTGCGCTCCGGCTGGCGCACGCAGTTCCAAGTCAGCCCGCCGCAATCCGCTGCGCCAGGTCAGTTCATAATCGGCGCGTGCGCCGCCCACCATAAAATTGACCGTATTTCCCACGGGTGGCTTCCCGATTTCGAGCAGCCCGAACCGACCTTGATCGCGAACCAGCCCGTGAGCCAACACGGTGTCTCCTTGGGTTGCTATTACGGGAGTGCCGGGCGGCGCCAGCTCGCCATGCAGCCAAGCCGTGCCGGCCACGATTGCCGGAGGCACGGCGGGCGCCTGGGCGGAGGCCGTGGAATGCGACAACGCCGCAAACGACGCCAGCGCGAAAATGGCCGGGACAAAAACCAACCAACGCCTGCTGATCATTCGTCGATCTCCTCCAGCGCCCGGTTGGCCAGCTCGACGAAGGACTCAGCGGCGCTTTCGATATCGCCCAGGGCGCGGTTCATTGTTGCGGAGGCGTCGCTCAGGCTTGCGAGCACATCGCTGACGCTGGGGTAAAGCGCGATTACGGTTGCCACCAGGACCAGACTCAGCGCTGCAATGGACAGCGCCATGATATGATGGCAATGTCCCGGATTTTCGCCGTTATCGTCTCTTTCCTCCCAACCGGCCCTCACACCCGTCCGCTGGGTCAGCCTCCAAGCGCGGCCATGAACGCGCAATTTTCAATCACCAAGTCCACTCTTGAATCTTGCCCTTCCACGTACTCTTCCACCGTTGTCAGTACATCGCGTCGGTCAATACCCGCCTCGACAAGGCCCTCCCAGGAACATTCACAAAAACTCCGAACTTCGGAAGGTTCAAGCTCGGAAGCTATTTCTCGCCGGCATACACTGAGATACTCTTCCCGATGAGCTGACTGCGCTGCCGGCATTGCTGTGGCAGCGACGACCTTCGCCGGCGCTGCTGTGGGCGCTACCTGAGCTACCGTCCCCCGCGGCGCCTCCGCACCCCGTGTTTCTTCCTCTGCCAAGTCTTGTATCGCCTCTCCCACGACGAAAGCGCCGTCGGCTTCGGTGTCCTCGATGTCGAGTCCTTCCTGCTCCAAAAAGTCGGCCACCTCGTCGTAATCGTCGGCGGCCCGTTCCGCGCCGCGCTCGTTGCGGAACAGTAGGGCGATTTCAACCCGGGCCTCCTCGTCGCTCTCGTCCACCTCGGCCATGGCCCAGCCATAGCCCTCGCAACGCTCCACCCAGCAGATGTCGCCGGTTACCCCGAACACCACAAACCCGCTGCCCACCTTGTCCAAGATCTGTTTCATCTCGTTGTCTTCATCGGCTTGCGCCAGGGAACCGGAGCCGTTGTACAGGTTCTTCAGCACGTTCTCCACCGGCCTGGTGGTATCGGAGAAAACGATATATCCGTCCAGCAATGCACCCGCCGACCCGTCGGGGTCCTCCCACACTTCGTAACCCCGGTAGGAATTCTCTTCGCTGTCCTGGTCCTCCAATTCCTCCCTGATGTAATCGAGGTCAAAATTGCCGCTCATTACGACGACTTCACCGCCTCCCCACATTGCCACAACCATCTCGGACAGGTCCTCGGGGTTAATCCCCAAATCATCTTCGAGATCCTCCCAGTCGCGTTCATCGAAGAATTCCTCGGCAAGGAGGTCGTTATCCAGGATACGTCCCACGTCCATCAGGGTGACGACTTCGGCGTCGTCGGGAACCAGGTCCAGGACGGAGGCGGGCTGCGGGTTGCCGCCGCCGATGACGCCCGTGACGAACAGCAGGACCACTACGATGACGACCACCAGAACCGCGCCGCCACCACCGCCGCCGATGAGCAGCCACCTGGTGGGGATGCCGAACAGGCCGGCGGCAGGCTGGCCGACCGGCGGCTGCGGCTAGGGTTCCGGTTCGCGGTCTGGGGTTTCGTTGCCGTTCGTCGCCATGATAAAAGACTATCCGTCATCGTCATTGGCTGGAGTTCAAGGAGCGGATGCCATTCCAGAGGCAGCCGTCAGCCATTAGCGACGGGACCATAGGCAAAGCGCGCCCATTGATTTCAGAAAAACATCCTTTGGTTGACCACGTAGGTTTCGTGAAAATCTTCGTCGGATTTTGTCAGGTAAATGATGCCTTCGATGAGAACTACGATCCAGATTGCGAAGGCCAATGGAATTGCCACCACCAACCCGATGATGGTGCAACTGCTGACGAACACTACCAGCCATAAAGCCAGGTAAATGAGGCCGGCTCCCATATACCCGAGGTAGAATTTGTGGATACCCAGGCCGCCCAAGAAAATCGCCAGCAGACCGGCCGCAATTTTGCTTTTGCTGGGTTGCTGCCCGTGGGCAACTTCGGCGGATGGCTGAGGGGTGACAGCGGCTTCGGTATAAATCGCCATGGCGATGTTGCCATCGGGGTCAAAATCAACACGCATCCCACGCTGGGGAACGCTGGGTTCCTGCCAGCTGTCGCCAGTGAATGAATACCGATTACCGTCGTCGCCGGAGATGACTCCGGAATTGGATTGCACTGAAAAGTCCAGAACCTGCCCTTTCATGAAGATACCTGCCAAAATTCCACAGCAGCGCGACAATCCCGAAGCCTGTCCGCTAACCTAATAGCCCGGCCAGGAGGCCAAGGAAGGAGCCGATAGCCACGATGACAATGATGTTGATGACGATCGGGATGCAGTTCAGCACGATGCCGGCAATCGCCATGCCCGTCGGCTCGCCCCGTTGCTTGCCCACCACCAAGCCCACGATCGACAACGGCAAGCCAACCAGTATCAAGATCCAGTTGAGAATGGGAACCCAGAAGAACACCACCGCCAGGATCCCCAGGACCATGCCCGCAACTCCCATACCAGTGGCCTCCAAGTAGATGAGCAATTATCGAATTAGGCGATTTTGTTGGCGCTTTACGATTGAAAGTGAGTTGCCTTGCCGAATCTATGTCAACAAATCGCTTGCTGTCAAGGATAGCAAGCGATTTTCTGACATTACATAAAGAGGCATTTTGTGCACGAACTGATGCCACCTAACCGCAATTTGACCGCCCGCCGGCCCGCCGTCTATACTGCCGCACGGCTGCCGACGCTGCACGCCGCTGTCGGCTGGCCTCGATCACTACCTCATCCTTGCCGCTCCGCCCTATTCGGCGGGTTTTCTGACAGAGGAGGTGTATTTTGCCCAATAAAGTACCCATCACGATCACCGTGAATGGCCGCTCCCATTCCGCCGAGGTGGAGCCGCGCACCCTGCTGGTTCACTTCCTGCGGGAGACCCTGAATCTCACCGGAACCAAGATCGGCTGCGACACGAGTCAATGCGGCGCGTGTGTCGTGCGAATGAACGGCGTAACCACCAAGTCCTGCACCGCCTTCGCCGCACAAGCCGACGGCGCGGACGTTACCACCATCGAAGGGCTGGCCCAAGACGGCAACCTGACCGCCGTGCAGGAAGCCTTCTGGAACCAGCACGGCCTCCAGTGCGGTTACTGCACCGCCGGCATGATCATGTCGGTGACGGAGATACTGGAGCGGAACCCCAACCCGTCCGCCGAGGAAGTGCGCGCCGGGCTGGAAGGCAATATGTGCCGCTGCACCGGCTACAACAACATCGTCAGGGCCGCTCTGGCCGCCGCCGCTGCCGGACAAGGAGGCTGATGCCATGACTACCCGCATATTCGGCTCCGGCATCCGGCGCAGGGAGGATCCCCGCCTGATCACCGGACAGGCCGCCTACACCGACGACATCAAGCTGGCCGGCATGGTCCACGCGGCCATTCTGCGCAGCCCCCACGCTCACGCCCGCATCACCGGCATCAATACCGACGCGGCTAAATCCGCCCCCGGCGTGCGAGCCGTCTATACCGGCGCGGACACGGACGGCGTGCTGAACCCCATCCCATGCGCCTGGGCCATCCCTGACTCCGACCTCAAGGCGGTGGCCTATCCTGCCATTGCTACCGACGTGGTCCGCTACGTGGGCGACGCCGTGGCCGTGGTGGTGGCGGAGAACCGCTACCAAGCCGAGGACGCCCTGGAACTCATCGAGGTTGGATATGAGCCGCTGCCGGCCATCATCAACCCCGAAGCGGCCCTGGCCGACGCCGCGCCTCAACTCCACGAGGACGCTCCCAACAACCAGGCGTTCCACTGGGTGGCCGCCGGCGGCGACACCGACGCCGCCTTCGCCGACGCCGCCATAACAGTCAGCGAGACCATCAACCAGCAGAAGCTGATACCCACCCCCATGGAAACCCGCTCCGCCATCGCGTCGTGGTCGGCGGCCATGGGCGAGTTGACCCTGTGGAACACCACGCAGAACCCACACATTGCCCGGTTCGTGACTTGCCTGGTCACCGGCATCGCCGAGCACAAGATCCGCGTCATCGCGCCGGAGGTCGGCGGCGGGTTCGGCTCCAAGATTGCCGTCTATCCCTGGGAGATGATTACGGCCTTCTGCTCCATGCAGCTGGGCGTGCCGGTGAAGTGGACGGAGACTCGCACCGAGAACTACGTCGCCACAACGCACGGCCGGGATCACGTGGAATACGTGGAGATGGCCGCCGACGCCAGCGGCAAGGTCACCGGCGTGCGCAGCGTGGTCTATGCCGGCATGGGGGCCTACCTGTCCACCGCCGCGCCGGGCATTCCGACCATCCTGCACGGCTTGATGTACTCCGGCCCCTACGACATTGCCAACATCAAAGCCGACGTGTACGGCGTGTTCACCAACTCCACGCCCGTCGAGGCGTATCGCGGCGCCGGCCGGCCCGAAGCCACCTTCCTGCTGGAACGGCTGATGGACAAGGTCGGCGACGCCGTGGGCATCGACTCGGTGGAAGTGAGACGGCGCAACCTCATCGAACCCTTTGAGAACAACCGGGACGTTGCCATCGGCATCACCTACGATAGCGGCAACTACTCCGCCACGCTGGACGCGCTGCTGGGCCACGTCAACTACGACGGGTTCCGCCATGACCAGGAACACGAGCGCGAGCACGGCACCTTCCGGGGTATCGGTATTGCCTGCTATTGCGAGATCTGCGGGCTTGGCCCCTCCCAGGTGGCCGGCGCGGTGGGCTTCGGCGGCGGTCTGTGGGAATCGGCCACCGTCCGCATCTACGCCACCGGCAAGGTCAACGTGTTCATCGGAACGTCGCCCCACGGCCAGGGTGAGGAGACCACCTTCGCCCAGATTGTCGCCGACGAAATCGGCGTTGACGTGGACGACGTGGAAGTGGTGCATGGCGACACCGACACCACGCCCATGGGCTGGGGCACCTACGGCAGCCGCACCACCGTGGTCGGCGGCGCCGCCGTCGCCTTGACCATGCGCAAGCTGCGGGACAAGGCCCGGGTCATCGCGGCGCACCTGCTGGAGGCCGACGAGGCCGACATTGAGTACGAGGACGGCCAGTTCTTCGTCCGGGGCGCGCGGGACCGCTCTCAGAGCATCCAGGACGTCGCCCTGCAGGCCAACGTGGCCTGGAACCTGCCCGAAGGCATCGAGCCGGGCATGGAGGCCAGCACCTACTACGACCCGCAGAACTTCAGCTATCCATTCGGGGCTCACGCCGCTATCGTCAGCGTGGACCCGGACAACGGGCACATCACGCTGGACCGCTACGTGGCCGTTGACGACTGCGGCCCGCAGATCAACCCTCTCATAGTGGAAGGTCAGGTTCACGGCGGCGTGGTGCAGGGAGCCGGCCAGGCCCTCTGGGAAGGCGCGGTCTATGACGACAACGGCCAACTGCTCACCGGCTCGATGATGGACTACGCCATTCCCCGCGCCCACCTGGTGCCGGACATTGAGGTGCATTCCACGGTCACGCCGTCGCCTCATAACCCGCTGGGCGTGAAGGGCATCGGCGAGACGGGAACCATCGCCTCCACCGCCGCTATCTACAGCGCGGTCATGGACGCGCTCAAGCCGCTGGGCATATCCGGCCTGGATATGCCGCTGACCCCCGAAAAGGTGTGGCGGGCGATTCAGGCCAGCGGCTACACCGGCAACGGCCACGGGCATGACCACGGACACGGTCACGACCATGGTCACGGCCACCAGCACTAACCGGCGCCGGAATGAGGAGGACTGATTGCAATGTTTGCAGCAGATTTTGAATACCGGAAAGCCGGTTCGATCATGGAAGCGGTGCAACTGCTGGCCGACAACCCGGGGGCCAAGCTCCTGGCCGGCGGCCACAGCCTCATCCCCCTGATGCGATTTCGGCTGGCCCGGCCCGAGGTGGTCATCGACATCAGCGGCATCGCCAACCTGCGGGGCATCAGCGTGAGCGGCGATACCATCAACATCGGCTCGCTGACCACCCACGCCGAAATCGCCAATTCCGCCGACGTGCAGCGGGCCAACGGCCTGCTGGCTGAAGCGGCCGGCGGCATCGGCGACCCGGCGGTGCGCAACCGGGGCACCATCGGCGGCAACCTGGCCCACGCCGACCCGGCATCCGATTGGGCCACGGTGCTCACCGCGCTGGGCGCAACGGTATCGGCGCAGGGACCGGCCGGCAGCCGCACCATCGCCGTGGCCGACCTCATCGAGGACGCCTTCACCACCGTCCTCGGCGAGAACGAGCTGATAACCACGGTGAGCGTACCCACGCTGGCCGCCAACCAGCGCGCCGAATACGCCAAGATGGCCCACCCGGCCAGCTTCTACGCAGTGGTCGGCGGCGCGGTGGTGGTAACCATGGACGGCGACCGTTGCACGGCGGCGTCGGTGGCCGTGGGCGGCCTGACCCCGCGCCCGGTGAAAGCGCCGGCGGTGGAGCAGGCGCTGTCCGGCTCCACGCTGACCATGGCCAGCATAGCCGACGCCACCGCCAGGCTGGGCGAGGACCTGAACGCGGCCGGCGTGGACATCATCGGCGACGTGTACGCCTCCGCGGACTTTCGCTCCAGCGTCGCGCCGGTGGAAGTGAAGCACGCCTTGCTTCACGCCATTGGGTTGGCGCACCACTGACCTATTCATTCATGTCTCACTCCGCACGGTGTAGCCTTGTACCGTGCGGTGTGTATTATTGAGTACGGGAGTAGGCACGATGAGCGACCGTACTGTAATCATCACTTGGTCGGGCTTGGCGGCCGCAGCCAACGCACCGGATACTACAGTTGTCTTTCCGGTGGTTGAGGCGTTTGGCGACGCCCTGCGGTTGATGATAAGGCACCAGCATACGCTGGTTACGGGGCATCGTCCGTCGTACCCCGCGCTGCTGTCGGCCAGCGCGCTGCGGCTGGCCGGCGCTGCTGCCGAGCCATGCTCGGTTACGCTGGCGCTTGCGCCGCCGGCTCCGCTGGGCAAGCTGGCCGACGCCCCGCTGGACGGGCTGGCCGCGCTGCTGAACGGCGCCAACGCCGACATTCACGGCCTGCCCATAGAAGTGGGTTTTCCGCTGCGGCAAATTGCGGAGGGGCTGCCGGAGGGCATCAACGCGGTGATGATTACCGCCGCCGAACTGTCCGCACTTTCACTCACGCTGACGCGCGAATTGTTTGCCGACGCGCCTCCACAACAAGAGACCTTCCGTCGCCATGGGCGTCTGTGGGAAGTGAACTGGCGACGCGGCACCGCGGTGCTGGAGGGCTGGCACGGCGCTTGCATCCTGGTGTTCCCCAAAACTATTGCGGAGACGATGCGCTCCGTCGCCGGCCGCCTGGTCTCCGTCGCTGGCAAGGGGGAACATACTCCCGACGGCCTGGTCATCATCCGCAAGATTGAGGCCATCAACATCCAGTCCGAGGATGACGGCCGGGTTGACGTCGGCCCTTTCGATGTCATTGAGCCGTTTGAGGAGGATATACAGCAAGCTCTGGCCATTGTCCGCTGGGAGCAGAAGCAGCGGGAATGGTTCTACGATGACGAGCTGGACGCCTGGGCCGACGAACTGCTGAAGGACGCTCTCGAAAAGTGAATATACCGGATCCGCAAAGCCGATTGCTGATACTGGACACCACGGTCGCTTCGGAGAAATTCCGCGGCTCGTTCGACGATGCCCGGTACAGCCATATCTTTGAAGATAGGACCCAGGTTCTGCCGGTGGCGGTAATGGCGGAGTTGCTGCAGTTGCCATTGCGTCGCCATTGGGGGCAGCGTCAAACCGAGGACTTGCAGAAATTCATCAGTGATTTTGTCATCCTAGCCCCGTCCAGAGCGACGGCGCGTTGGTGGGCGGCAATTCGCGCCGAGTGCAACCGCGTCGGTATAGCCACCGGCGAGAACGATACCTGGATTGCGGCAGTTGCCGCAGAAACCGGCGGCGAACTAGTCTCGTACGACCGTGACCACAGCCGCATGGGAAACGTCGTACCGGCGTTGCGGGTGACATGGCTGGAGCATACCGCAGCCCGTGGCTAACCATACAAATTGGGAGTGTCCTTTGAAAATCCTGCTCACCAACGATGACGGAATACACGCTCCCGGACTCTGGGCGGCGGCCCGCAGCCTGTCCGAAGTGGGCGAGGTGGCGGTGGTAGCGCCGGACCGGGAGCAGTCCGGCGTGGGTGCGTCGATGACGCTGCACGCGCCGCTTTTCGTCCACCAGGTACCGGCGGAGCAGTACCTGATGCAGTTTTCCCCCGGCGACGACACCCTGCCCCGGAGCGCCGACGCCATTTTCGAGCCGGCCCAAAATGGCACCCCTGAGTTGGCCAACCCCATCAGCGCCTGGGCGGTGCAGGGCACGCCGGCCGATTCGTGCATCCTGGCGTTGGAGCAGTTGGTCATGCCCAAGCCCGACCTGGTGGTCAGCGGCATCAACCGCGGCTCGAACCTGGGTTGGGACGTGATTGTGTCGGGAACCGTGGGCGCCGCGGTGCAGGGTTGGGTGCGTGGTTATCCCACCATCGCCATCTCCGTGGGTTCGGTGCAGTCGCCTCGTTATCAATTGTCCGCCGAAGTGCTGGCGCGCCTGGTCCGACGCCTGGCCGACGCGCCGGAAGTGTCTCCGCCCTATTTCCTCAACGTCAACGTGCCCAACGAGCCGGCCGAACGCATCGCCGGCGTGCAGGTTACTCGCCTGGGTGGGCGGGCCTACGGGGAATCAGTGCGCTCCGAGGACTCCTTCGGGCACCGTCGTTACTGGATTTCGCGCAATCGGGCGGTCTTGGCCGGCGGCGAAGGCAGCGACATTGACGCCAGCAAGGCCAACTACGTCGGCATTACGCCCATGGGCATGGCCTTTTCCACCACCGACGAGCGTATGGAAATGGTGCGCGGCCTGGTGGGCGGATTGGGCGTCGGCGGGAACGGGAATACCGGCTAGCGGCGCCGACGCCGGCTGCGGACGCTGCCCCGGTTAGAGCGTCGCCGCCGGCGTCCCTCTTCATCCCGCCGAAAGCCGGAATCCGGCGGTGGCTCTGGCGCATCCGCGTCGGCATAGGCCGCAAATCCGCCGGCGTCACGGATGCGCCGGATGCGGGGCCGGTCGCGGAGCAGCCACAGCGACTGCGTGAGTATGGTCAAGAAAACTCCCGGCGCCGCCAGAGCCAGGAGCGTGGGGTCAAACATCGGTTGCTCGTTCTGGATGCGGAACTGCGTCCGCAGGAATATCCACCCGCCGCCGACGATGATCCAGGCCCAAGACAGCGCGCCACTGACCACGCCGTCGTGCCACGGCGACCGGATGAACAGTATCGCGCTGCACGGCCACCAGACGAAGGTTGGAACCAGGAACCAGCCCTGATAGTACCAGGGCTTGAGCGCATCGGGCGGTACGGGCGGCGGAGTTGGCTGTTGGGTTTCCCGGGTCGGTTGCTGCATCGCCGGTGAGTCAGGTTATTCAGCCGACGTTATCGAAGATTCGTGCCCGCACCTCGAAAACGAAACCCGGCAGCACGTCCTCCCCGTCCAGTGTCTCCGGGTCAACTAAAGTTTCGGGGTCCCGATCCGGGCGGTAGATTGTTGCCAGACGGCGATCAGGATTGATTATCCAGGCCAGCCGGGTGCCGTTGGCAATGAAAAGCTCCACCTTGCGGACCAGTTCCGGGCCTCGGTTGGATGGAGATACTATTTCACAGATGAAGTCGGGCGCGATGGAAGCGAAGGGAGGACGCCATTCCTCCTCGGTAGCGGCGTTCCACCGTTCATCGGAAAACCAGATTGCATCAGGTCCGCGCCGGGAGCCGTCGGACATCCGAAAACGTCCGGTGGGGCCGCCTACCCTGCCGCCGCCGTAGCTGCGATTCCAAATGCCTAGTTCCAATACCATCTCGGTTTCCAGCCAATATCCGGGGATTCCCGTAGGAGGCATGATTTTCAGTTCTCCTTGGTCGGTAATCTCAAAGAACCCGCATTCCTGGTTACGGCCCCCAAAAGCCTCAAACCATTCGTCCAGATCAGGGTCATTGAGGGTTTTGCCGAACTCGGCCAGAGGGATGTAGAAGCAACCTTCCTCCGGTTCGGCGGTGGCCGCGCCACAAACGGCATCATCCGTCTGCTCCGGTCGGGTTTGCGTTTGGGTTGTGGTCATGGTCAAGGCCTCGTGGGTTTGCCATCCTGCCGTATTGTATCAGGGAACGCTCACGTCGTGACTGCGGCGTCGGCGCCACGTTGTGATATGATGGCGTCGCCCCCTCTACCGCCGAATACAACGTTGCCGCTTTCCGTTCCGCCTCCCATGGCTTTTCCCGTCGCCGCCCTGATTCCCCAGTGGGCGCGCACCTATGCCGCCGTCATCCTGGCGGTGACGCTGGCGGTCAATCTCATCACCAGCTTCTCCCTGTACGTCCAGGCGCTGACCATACCGGGGATGAAGAACAGCTTCGAGCTGTCCTACACGACGGTATTCGTGCTGGTGGTCGCCCTGTCCATTTCCAGGGTCATATCGGGTCTGCTGTCCGGTGCGGCCGCGTCGCGGTACGGCGGACGGTGGATGGTGATTGCCAGCATATTCGCCCAGGCCGTGGCCATGGGATTGCTGGGCTGGTCGCCGAGCTACTGGGTCGCCCTGGTCGCCATGGTAATCGTCGGCGTGTCGTCAGGAGCGGCGCTGACGCCCATGATGGGGATGCTGGCGCCGTGGTTCCGGGTGAACGACCGGGGAATGGCCGCCGGCATCGCCGCATCGGGCGGAAGCCTGGCGATTATCTTCACCGGCATCATCGTCCCGCCCCTGACCGGAGTTTTCGGCGACGAGGCGTGGCGTTACACCTGGTACGTGCTGGCCGCCACCAGCATCCTGATTGGCATAGTGTGCGTGGGCTTTATCCGCGAGTCGCCGTCGGCCGCCACTGCGACGCCGCGGACGCCGGCGCGTCGCGGACCGGCGAGCTGGCCGGTGCAGGTGTACACCAACCCCTACGTGTGGCTCATCACCGGGATGGCGTTCTGTTCGGGGTTCGTCCACGGCATTCTCACGTCCAGCTACGGCGCGTATCTGGAAGTGGAACACGGCATCGACGTGGCCATCGTGGGGGCGCTGTTCATGACCATCGGCATCCTGAGCATCGGCAGCGGCGTAGGATCCGGAGCGTTGTCCGACCGGGTGGGACGGGGCATGGCCTTTGGCGTCACGTTCCTGATTGAGGCAGTCTGCCATGCCCTGTTCTGGCTGATGCCGGAGCTGATTTTCTTCATCATAGCGTCGGTGCTGGCCGGGTTCGCGCTGCGCTCCACGTACACCATCTGCGCGGCGGCGGCCGGCGACTATGTGCCCGTGTTCATGGCCCCGGCGGCCTTTGGCTTGATGGGCATGGGAGCCGGCATCGGCAGCACCATCTCGCCGGCCATTTCCGGGCCGATTGCCGACGCCACCGGCACGCTGCAATGGTCTTTCGCCATGGCGTCGGGATTTGCGCTGGTCGGCGCTACTTTGGGATTCACCCTGCACTGGATAACCCGAAACCGCGCCGCCGATGCAACCGGGTCCGCAGCTTCGCCGGCCTGACGATCTCCCGACTCCCGAATCTGTTATTCTCCACAACTCGAACGAGGTAATGTCACCTTGGTAACTCAGTCAAACGATGATTTCAGCCGCGCTATGGTAGTGGTTGCTCACGCCGACGACGCCGAATGGGGTTGCGCCGGTACGGTGGCCCGCCTGTGCGCCGAGGGCTGGGACGTGGCGTACGTCATCTGCACCGACGGCAGCAAGGGGAGCGACGACCCGGATATGACCGTGACAAAGTTGGTCAAGATGCGGGAGGAAGAGCAGCGTGAAGCGGCCCGCGTCCTGGGTCTGTCCCGAGTGTTTTTCCTCGGCTATCCGGACGCATATCTGCAATCCACGCTGGAGTTGCGCAAGGATATATCCCGCGCCATCCGCACGCACCGTCCGGACGTTCTCATCTGCATGAACCCGGTGCGGAACCTGGACGGCGCCGGGTACATTGACCATCCGGACCACTTCGCATCGGGGGACGCCGCCATGGGCGCGGTGTACCCGGCAGCCCGTGACCGGATGACCTTCCCCGAACTGCTGACCGAAGAGGGTTTGGAGCCGCACAAGGTGCGGGAAGTCTGGGTGATGGGCCGTACCGAGCCGGACCACGTCATCGACGTAACCGACCACATCGAAACGGCAGTGGCGGCGCTGCGGGCCCACCGCAGCCAGGTGAGTCCCGAATCGGCGGACCGTTACATGAAAGAATGGCGTCGCCGCGACGGGACACGCATCGGGGTGGAGTATGCTGAGGTGTTCAAACGGTTCCGGCTGGGCTGACTTAAACCGGGGCTGTTTATCGCGGTACGCGGCAACGTACCCGTATTGACACTGCATACTTCCGGCGATACGATTATAAACTGATAATCGTTCCGCAATTCAGGCGACGGTTTGGCCTTTGCTTATTGCGGATTCGGTGGGTTTTGCGGTATATTTTTGCCATCAAAATCAGCCAGTCGGGACGACTATCCGAACGGTACACAAAGGAGGAAACAATGGCAGGAAGCAACGACATTGCACTGATGGCTCACCTTCTCCGCCGGGCCGGTTTCAACGCCAGCCGCGACGAGATCGAAGCCGCCGCTGCGAAAGGCTACGACACCGTGGTGGAAGAGCTGCTGAACCCCGGCCCCACGTCCGGCGTCGAAGACGACCTGATGCTGCGCTACCACCCCACCTACAACCACGCCGGGGCCATCGAAATCAACATCCAGAACTGGGTGTATCGCATGGTCAACACCGAGTACCAACTCAAGGAGAAAATGGCGCTGTTCTGGCACATGATCTTCTGCGCCGGCCACTCCAAGATCGACTCCGGCGAAGAGATGGGCCGGATGATCCAGATGTTCCGGGACAACGGAATGGGCAACTTCCGGTCCCTGCTGATGGACCTGTCCACCAGCCCGGGCATGGTCTATTACCTGGACAATTGCGAGAGCCACAAGACGAACATCAATGAGAACTACGGCCGCGAGCTGCTGGAACTGTTCTCCATGGGCGTCGGAATGAACGAAGAGTTCAACTACTCCGAGGACGACGTAAAGGCCACCGCCCGCGCGTTCACCGGCTGGAACATCGCCCCGCCGTACCCGCCCTTCCCCTACGGGCGCAGCCCCTGGGAGTTCCGGTTCGACCCTGCCGACCACGACGACTCCGAGAAGACCTTCCTGGGTCGCACGGGCAACTGGAACGGCGACGACATCCTGGACATCATCGCTGACCAGCAGGCTACGGCCCGGTTCATCTCGCGGCATATGTACAATTTCTTCGTGGCCGACGAGGTTCCGGTTCCCAGCTGGCGGCAGACCCCGCCCAAGGACGAGGGCCTGCTGGCCGCCCTGGAGGAGACCTACTTTAGCAGCGGCTACAACATCACCGAGATGCTGCGCACGCTGTTCAACTCCGACGCTTTCAAGAACGCCCGCTACGCCAAGGTGAAGAACCCCGCCGAGATGGTGGCCGGCACCCTGCGCATGGTCGGCGACCACCGCGACGAGATCAAGCCCGGCATGTTCGAGCTGAGCCAGGAGCCCAAGTACATGGGCATGGACCTGATGAACCCGCCGACGGTGGAAGGCTGGCACACCGGCCACGAGTGGATCGACTCCGGCACCCTGGTGGAGCGGATCAACTTCGCCGCCGACTACCTGGGCCGCACCGAACTGCCCGGCGTCCAGAGCATGATCTCCAAGCTGATGGCCCAGGGCGACAGCCTCACCCCCGAGCAGTTCGTGGACAACTGCGCCGACCTGGTGGGCTGCCTGAACCTGACCGAAGACACCCGCGATCAGCTGATCGCCCACGCCGGCCGCGGTGGCAACCTGACCCACAGCAGCGACGCTGAGCGCGCCGAGTTCACCCGCCGCACCGGCGAGATGTTCCAGATCATCGCCTCCACCTCGGAGTTCCAGTTCGAGTAATTCGGAACCACCGGACACAACCGGCCGGCTGCGCCGGGCTGACATGAGACAAACTCGGCGACGGCCCGGCCAAACACTACCGCTACCAATCAGCAAACGTAATGGAGGACTATCAAATGGTCTCTACCAACAAAGACAACGTTCTGGTGGTTCTTTCCCTCTCCGGCGGGAACGACGGCCTGAACACCGTCATCCCCTATAACGACGGTCACTATCGTGATTTCCGTCCTGCGCTGGGCGTACCCACCGAGGCAATTCTCGACCTGAACGGCGAGATCGGCCTGCACCCCACCATGGGTCCGCTGAAGAAGTATTGGGACGAGGGCAAACTCGCTGTCTTCGTGGGCATCGGCTACGCCAACCCGTCCTACAGCCACTTCCGCAGCATGGACATCTGGCACACCTGCGAGCCTGACACCATCGGCACCGAGGGCTGGCTGGGCCAGGTCATCAAGGAACTGGACCCCAATAATGAGGGCCAGGGCATCACCGGCGTGAACTTCGGTCGCGGCCTCCCCCGCGCGCTGGCCAAGGAAGGCGTGCCCGTTGCCTCCGTGGGCAACCTGGAGACCTATGGTCTGCTCACCGGCATTGAAGGTGACGACCAACGGGCCGAGGCACTGGACCTGTTCAGCAAGATCTACGCGCCCACCGTGGGACAGGGCTTCGTGAGCGACTACCTGCGCTCCACCGGCACCTACGCCCGCATCGGCGCCGACATACTGGCCACCGCTACGCCGAAGTACACCTCCAACGTGGAGTACTCCACCAGCGCCGTCGGCCAGTACATGAAGAACATCGCCCAGACCCACCTGGCCGACCTGGGCACCCGGGTGCTCTTCACCACCAGCCCCTACAACGGCTTTGACACCCACGCCAACCAGGCGACCGACCACGCTCGCCTGTGGACCGACGTGTCGGCCAACGTTGACACCTTCATCACCGACCTGCGGGACCACGACGCCAGCGACAACGTCGTGCTGTTCATGTTCTCCGAGTTCGGCCGCCGCATCGGCGACAACGGCTCGGGCACGACCACGGCGCCGGCTCCGTGGCCTTCGCCGTCGGCGAAAACGTCAAGGGCGGCATCTACGGCGTCTATCCTTCCCTGGCTCCGGCCGAGCAGGAAGAAGGCGGCAACCTCAAGTCCAACATGGACTTCCGGCAGGTGTACGCCACCATCCTGGAGGACTGGATGGGTCTGGACTCCAACCCCATCAACCGTGGCGTCTTCGAGAAGGTTCCCTTCCTGTAGGCCACCGGCAACGCACTAGTAGGGGTGACCGGCCGGTCGCCCCTACCCGCCGGCAACATTATCCGTCGGCGGTTTTACCATCCTGACCACTGACGACCGACACGAGAGGGAAGTCTATGAGTACCCATCTGTTTGGCCTTGTGGACACCGCCTTCACCTATAGCCACTCCGTGGGACGCAATGAGTTCAACGGCACCGGGTTCCGCAACCCGGTGGACATGGCAGTGGACGCCGAAGGCAAAGTCTATGTGCTTAATCGCTCCTACGAAAATCGCCCGGACGGCGTGCACGTAACCATCGCCACGCTCAACGAAGAGCTGGTTGGCGAGTTCAGCAAGTTCGGCGAAGAGCCGGGCGACATGTACTGGCCCAGTTCCTGCGCCCTGGACAGCGACGGCAACCTGTACGTGGCCGATGAATACCTGAACCGCGTCACCATCTACACCGAAGACGGCGACTACGTATCCCACTGGGGTACCGCCGGCAATGGCCCTGGGGAGTTCAACGGCCCCTCGGGCATCAGGATAGACGGCGACACGGCGTGGGTTGTGGATGCCAAGAACCATCGCATCCAGAGCTACGGGCTGGACGGCACCTTCAAGAGCCAGTTTGGCGAGTTCGGCAGCGCTGACGGCCAGCTCAATATGCCCTGGGGCATCTCCCTGGACAAGGACGGCATGATCTACGTCGCCGACTGGCGCAACGACCGCATCCAGAAGTTCAACCAGGATGGCGAGTGGCAGGCCAGCTTCGGCTCCAGTGGCGACGGCCCCGGCGAGTTCAAGCGGCCCAACGCGGTCCATGTGGACGCCGACGGCGACATCTACATCTGCGACCGGGAGAACGACCGGGTGCAGATTCTGGCTCCCGACGGACGGTTCCGCGCCCAGTTGAAGGGAGACTACACCCTGTCCGAGTGGGGCAAGACCAAGTTGAACTCCAACCCGGACATGATCCGCCAGCGGACCATGGCGATGACCCACGACGGTGGCGCCTTCGAGAAGGCCTTCGCCAACCCGTGCGGGGTGCACGTGTCCGACTCCGGCCAGATTGCCATCATCGACCACACCCGTGGCCGGATCCAGGTATATCAGAAGGAAAAGGAGCCGGCGCTGCTGTAAAGAGCGAACCGCACTTTGTCTTTCCGTAGGGGCGAATAATTATTCGCCCCTACAAATTTGTTACGTGCCCCGGTCGTAGCGGACACGCCCGTCCCGACCAACCAATTCTCCCTGATGTATAATAGCGCTATGACTACCGCCGATAATAATGAACGCATGGCCGCCGATATAGCCGACCTGAAAGAAGGGCAGGCACGCTTGGAAGAAGGGCAGGCACGCTTGGAAGAAAGAGTCGGGCGATTGGAAGCTGGGCAAGCTGATCTTAAGGCTGGGCAAACCCGCCTGGAGGGCAGGATGGATCGAATGGATGATACGGTTGGGCATCTCGTTGGAGCTGAGCTGGAGCGGGAAGTCCATGCCAACATCGTCAACATTGCCAGCCGTCAGCTGGGCCTGAACCGCGTCCGTATTCTACAGAGTAAGATAGTCACCCGGTCTCCTGAGTTTCAGGATGCTATTGACGACGCCGAAGAACAGGACGCCATTACCGCAACGCAGGCCAGCAATCTGGAGCAATCGGACGTCATCCTGGCGGCGCGTCGCAAAAGCGACCGGGAAGCTGTACACGTGGTCGCCGAAGTCTCGAGCGTTGTTGGTCAGCGGGACATTGAGAGAGCCCGTGACCGGGCGGACACCCTGGCGACAATCAAGGGGACACCGGTCATACCGGTGGTTATCGGCGGGAACGTCGCGCCCCCGCAACAGGAAAGTGCCGATCAAAAGAGCGTATCAGTGATTGTCACTCCACGACTGGTTCCATAACTAGCCATCAGGCCCCTTGGGCATACCGGCGTCAATCCACGCGGCGATTTCGGCGGCCTCGGCCCGGGACAGGAACGGGCCACGCAACGGCATCCGCCCGAAGGTGCCGCATCCCAAGCGCAACGAACGGACCAGGTGCGTCTCCGCGCCCGGCTTGCCCGGCTCAATGGACGGATAACCGTTGAGCACCGACGCGGCCAATTCCTCCGGCGTCTCCCACCAGTATTCGTGGATGCCGGGATACGGGTCGCGGCCATGGCGCTCGATCCAGCGTTCCATGATGTCGTCCAGCAGTTCCTTGACCCTGGGCCAGTAAACGGGAGCGGATTCGTTAGTGTTGGCGTCGGTGGTCATGTGGTTACGGTCTCCGGTGAATAGTGTTTAGAGTTGACGCAGTGAATGACGAGATTGCCATGCTGCGCTCGCAATGACAGTCGCGGCAGTTATCGCGGGTGTTCCTGCACCGATTCGCGCTGCAACAGTTCGATGGCGTGGGGCAACACAGGCAGTACCACGTCGAGGCATTCGCCCACACCGCGAGGGCTGCCCGGCAGGGTGATGATCAGGGTGTGCCTACGGATGCCTACCACGGAACGGCTCAGCATCGCCATGGGGGTGAACTTGAGGGTCTGGGCGCGCATGGTCTCGGCCATGCCCGGGACTTGACGGTCCATCGCGGCCGTGGCGGCTTCGGGAGTAACGTCCCGTCGGCCCATGCCCGTGCCCCCGGTGGTGACGATGAGGTCCACGTCGCCGGCGTCCGCCCACTGGCAGATCCGGCTGGTGATCGTCTCGGCATCGTCGGAGACAATTTCATAGCGGATTTCTTCATAATCCGGTGGCGGCAACTTGTCCCGGATGGCCTGACCGCCGGTATCTTCCCGTTCGCCGCGAGCGCCCGAACTGCTGATGGTGAGGATGGCCAGTCGAAACATACGTTGGTCTCCGATGGCGGGTGGACAATTCGACGCGCGAGACAAACGGGCGCACCGTGGGCAATAATACCACACTTGAAGGACGGCCACGGGTAGCCTCCAAGTGGGCGCAGGGCAATCGCCTCATAGACTACTCGCCCGTCACTCCTGCGAAAGCAGGAGTCCAGAAGTCGCACAATGCAGGAAGCAGAAACAAAGATTACGAATTCAGTCACTGGATTCCCGCTTTCGCGGGAATGACGGTGATGGTGCGATTGCCCTGCAAGTGGGCGGCGGTCGGTTGATTTGGGTTACAATTGGGGCAATCCAAATAGACTACGGGCCAGCAATGACAAGCGCATCATCAACACCGCAACCGGCCAATTCCTACTGTGTTTTTTGCGAAATCATCGCCGGGCGCGAACCGGCGCGGATCCGCTACTTGGACAACGACCTCATTGCCATCGTCAATCGGCTGACCTGGGTGCCGATCATGCTGCTGGTGATGCCACGCCGCCATATGTCGCAACTGGAGATGTGGAGCAGTGGCATTATGACCCGTCTCGGCGATGTCGCGGCGACGTTGGGCTGTATGTATTGCCCCAACGGTTTTCGCATCCTGTCCAATTTCGGCTACGACGGCCTGCAGAGCCAGTCCCATGGCCACGTGCACGTCATCGGCGGCCAGTTCCTGGGGCATTATGCCTGACCAACCCAGGCGTCAGGAATATCACTGTAAGGAGACCACACCACAATGCCTGAAACCGTACTTTACGAAAAGACCGGGACCGACAACCACGTTGCCATCATCACGCTGAACCGGCCCGAATCCTCCAACGCCATCAACCGGCAACTGCGCCGGGAGTTGCAGGAGGTTATCAACCACTTCGATCACGAAGACGATGAAGCCTGGGTGGCCGTGATCACCGGATCGGGACGCAACTTCTGCGCTGGCCGCGACCTTAAGGAACGCGCCGCCGACAACGCCGAAGGCGTGCAGGCCCGGGCGGAAAACAGTATGTCGCCCAACAAGCCCCATATGTGGGAGCGGCCCACCAAGCCACTAGTGGCTGCCGTCAACGGGGCTGCGGCCGCCGGCGGCTGGTCCATCGCCCAGATGTGCGACGTGCGCCTGGCCGCTGACAACGCCCGCCTCGGCATCACCGAGACCAAGTGGAGCCTGATGCCGCCCTTCGCGGTGGAACTCACCAAGATGATCGGCATTTCCAACGTGCTGGAACTGGTGATGACGGCGGATTTGCTGCCGGCCGAGCGGGTCAAGGAGATGGGCTTCCTCAACAAAGTGGTGCCGGCGGATGAACTGGTGCCGGAGGCCGTCAAGATGGCCGAGAGCATCGCCCAGAACGCGCCGCTGGCCGTCCGCACCATCAAGGAACTGGCCTACAGCAGCCTGGACATGTCCATCGCTGAAATCAGCGCCAAGACCTACGTCGCCTACGACTACATCCTCACCACCCAGGACAGCAAGGAAGGCCCCCGAGCTTTCGCCGAAAAACGCCGGCCCAATTGGCAACTGAAGTAGAGTTGCATTTGTCTGGGGCAAACGGACCATCAATCGTTCACTAATCACGCGAGACTGCCAGGAGTTGTAGCCATGACCACGCAAGTACAGCCCAAGAGCAAGAACGTCACCGCCAACGGCATCAATCTGCACTATCTAGACTGGGGAACCGAGGGCCAGCCGCCCCTGGTGCTGTTGCACGGGCTGCGGGGCCACGCCAACGTTTGGGAAGACGTTGCTCTGGCCCTCTGCAACGACTATCACGTGTACTCCCTGGACCAGAGGGGTCGCGGCGACACTGACCACGCCCCCGGCGGCGACTATTCCACCGACGCCTTCGTCGCCGACCTGGAGGGTTTCGTGGATGCCATCGGCCTGGACAAGTTCATCCTGTTCGGCCACTCCATGGGCGGGCGCAACAGCATGGCCTTCGCCGGCCAGTACCCCGACCGCCTCGAACGCCTGTGCATCGTGGACATCGGCCCCCGCATCGAGCCGGCCGGCGGCAACCGCATCACCGAAGAATTGCGCAACCTGCCGCCCGAATTTGATTCGTTCGAGGAGGCGCTGGCCCACGTCCAGACCGGCAACCGTTTCGCCGCGGAGTCGGTCATGCGCCGCCGTCTCACCGGCCAGAGCCAGGAGCTGCCCAACGGCAAGATCGGCTGGAAGTTCGACCCGGCCATCCGCGAGCAGCGCATCAACGGCACGGCGGCGCCGGCGGCGGACCTGTGGCCCACCCTGGAGCGCATCACCTGCCCCACCCTGCTGGTACGCGGCACGGAAACCGACCTGCTCACCGAGGAAACCGCCCGGCAGATGGTGGACACTTTGGCCCAGGGCACGCTGGCGGAGATCCAGCGCGCCGGGCATATGGTCTTTGAGGACAACCCCACCGACTTCATCGCCGCGGTTAAGGGCTGGCTGGCCGGCTAGTCCGGCCAGCTCAGATCTGTCGCTTTCGCCTCGCAGCGTTGCACAGGAGGTATGGATTCAGATGGTTGCCGCCGCTGAAAAACTGTACACCGTTGAGGAATTTCTCGCGTTGCCTGATGACCAAGTTCGCGGATGTGAGCTGCTTAACGGACGCATTGTCAAAAAACAGTACTGGAGGGATACGGAAGATGGGATGAACCCGCGGAGCCTGAACCATTCGCGGTCGATGCACACTACTGCTGCCGCGATAGGGGGATGGGTTGCGCCGAGGAACTTGGGAGAAGTGCTCATCACGCCCTCATTTCTGGTGGGAGCGAACCGGGACCAATCCAGAAAGCCAGATGTTGCCTTTGTCGCCGGTGCGATGCCAAGCGAACCAGAAGCGATCCTGGCTCTGGTCCCAACTCTGGCAGTTGAGGTTATTTCGCCGAACAACACGGCAGAGGAAATGGAGGCAAAAGTGGCCGAATACCTGACGGCAGGAGCGCAAATGGTATGGCTCACGTTCCCAGAAAGCCGGATGGTCATTGCGTTCTGGCAGGATGGCGGAGCCGTGTTCAAATCGGGCGACACCATCACCGCCGAACCCGTTCTACCCGGTTTCTCCTGTCCCGTGGCTGACCTCTTTCCGCCGGCGGCGAACCCGACTGAGTGACCTAACCCCGCCGTGCTACAATCCCGTCATCAATCACTGGCGGTCACTGCACCGCCGAGGTAAATCAACATGAAAGTCTCATTCTTCCACCTGATGCCCTACCAGGACCTGCCCGACGATTTCGCCGAGCAGCATCATTCGGCCTGGGTTGACCTGCCCAACGAAAACTTCGATCCGGCCAAGGGCAATCAGTATTACGCGGACTACATCGACCAGTTGCAGTACGCCGATGAAGTAGGATTCGACGGCATCTGCGTCAACGAACACCACAACAATGCCTACGGCATCATGCCGTCGCCCAACCTCATCGCCTCGGTGCTGGCCAACACCACCGACCAGGGCGCGCTCATCGTGCTGGGCAACAGTCTCGCGCTGTACAACCCGCCCGTGCGCGTCGCCGAGGAAATGGCGATGCTGGACGTGATCTCCGGCGGACGGCTGGTGGCCGGCTTCCCGGTGGGCACCTCCATGGACACCACCTTCTCCTACGGCCAGGTTCCCATCACCCTGCGCGACCGGCACACCGAAGCCCACGACGTGGTCATGCAGGCCTGGACGCAGCACGAGCCCACCATCTTCAACGGCAAGTACAACAAGCTGCGCTACATCAGCATCTGGCCCCGCCCCATGCAGCAACCCCACCCGCCAGTGTGGATCCCCGGCTCCGGCAGCCTGGAAACCTGGGATTGGGTGCTGGACCGCGATTACGTGTATTGCTACCTGTCCTACTACGGGTACCTGCGCGGCCACAACATCGTCAAAGGATACTGGGAGCGGGCCGCCGAGCGCGGGATCGACGACAACCCGCACCGGTTGGGCTTCCTGCAACTGGTGTGCGTTTCCGAGACCGACGAGCAGGCGGAAAAGGACTACGAGCAGCACGTCAAGTATTTCTACGAGAAGATGCTTCGGGTCTATCCGCCATTTGCAGAATCCCCAGGCTATCGGTCGTTGGAGTCAATCCGACGGTCACTGCGCCCCCAGATGGGCGAGGAGGCGCAACGCGCCGCCACGGAGAACAGTTGGAAGGACTACATCGAACAGGGCCACGTCATCGGCGGCAGTCCCGAAACGGTGCGCCAGAAGCTCACCGATGCGTGCGAGTTGCTACGCATTGGACACCTGATGGTGCTGCTCCAGATTGGCAGTATGCCGCCGGAACTGACGCGCAAGAACACCGACCTGTTCGCCAACGAGGTCATGCCCCACATCAAGGGCCTGTTCAACGAGTACGACGACCCCTGGTGGCCGGAGCGGTTGAAGTCAGAGACTGCGGAGGCGGTGGGGGACTAGCCATGTCAACCCCGATGACATTCGCTGACGGCGACATCGCCGCCGCTGTGGCCCGCGGTCTGGCTGCTGCTCGGGACCTGGCGCGGCCTGATGACGCTGGACGGACGCCTGAGAAGTACGCGCAGCTGAGTTGGGATTTCCGGGCTAGCGCATGGAAGCATCTGCGGGAGGATGGCGATTTGCCCCAAGCATCCAACAAAGCATGGGGCATGGTCGCGGAAACCGTAAAAGCGGTGAGCGCCCAGCACGGCGGCACCATTCACGCCCATCGTTCCATCTGGGCAGTGGTCAGGGAGTTGGGCGGGTTAGTGGGAAATTCGGGAGACGTGCAAACGCAGGCATTGATCGACAACGGTTTCAGCCGTGCGCGTGCGCTGCACGGCAATTTTTATGAGGATGAAGAAACGGATCAGGAAGTTGCGAACGGTCTCGCGCTTTGCGAAGAACTCTCGGAACTCCTCTACGAACTCTTCTGGCCGGACCGTCCGCAAATCTGACCACCACATAAAGGAAGCACAGTTATGGGCGAAAAATTGCAGCAGGGCGACCGCTTGCCCGGTCTCACCATGAACCTCATCGACGGTGGGAAGTTAGAGCTGCCGGGGGATATGTCCTCCCGCTATTTGGCGGTGCTGTTCTACCGGGGGGTGTGGTGACCCTACTGCTCGCGGCAGTTGGCCGCGTGGCAAAAGGATCAGGAAGCCCTGGCCGAAATGGGCGTCGCCATCGTCGGCGCCAGCGTTGAGCCCAAGGAAGTGGTGCAGGAGATGGCGACCAAATCCGGCGTGACCTTCCCCATGGCCTACGGCGTTACCCGCGAAGACGCCGACCGGCTGGGCTCCTGGTGGTCTGACGACCGGGGCGGTTACATCCAGCCCACCGAGTTCCTGCTGGGACGCGGCGGCACCGTGCTGGGCGCAATGTACGCCAGCGGCCCGGTAGGGCGCATCAGCCCGGACGAGGCGGTGCACTTCATTGAAAGCCGGGAGCGAAGGCGGCTGGCCGACGGCGGATGACAACCCAACGGACGACCCATATAATGCCGTCAACGCGAGACAGTATTAACCCCGCATCGCAAACTTCTGGAGGACGACATGGCTACCGCGACCAAGTTTGAGGCTGTGACCAAACCCCTGGTGAAGATTACCGAGATGGACCATATCGTCCTGCGCACCAAGGATGTGGAGCGTTCCCTGCGCTTCTACACCGAAGTGCTGGGAATGCAGGCGGAGCGCGTGGAGCAGTGGCGGGCCGGCGAAGTTCGCTTCCCCTCGGCGCGCCTGAATGCCGACACCATCATCGACTTCTTCGCCTCCGATGATATTCCGGAAGGCCGGGATGATGTCCGCAACCAGGACCACTTCTGCATGGTTATCGACTACACCGACATGGAGGAGCTGAAGGCTCACTTCGAGGACATTGGAGTTGAGATCCAGGCCGGCCCGGGCAAGCGCTGGGGTTCCCACGGCGATGGGATTTCCCTTTACATCTACGACCCCGACGACAACGTGGTGGAGCTGCGCCACTACTAGAGTGTGCTGACGGGTGCCGTCGTTCCCGGACACCCTCCGTCATTCCCGCGAAAGCGGGAATCCAGTCCGCCGAAGGCGGATAAAATCCGGTCAACGTTCCTGTTGCAGAGGTTTTTCCGGGTTCCTGCTTTCGCAGGAACGACGGTGTGACTATTGATCGCCCGGCTCCACCCGCACGGCGCAAACCTTGTATTCCGGTATCCGCGAGTCCGGGTCATAGACGGCGTTGGTGAGGAAGTTGGCCGCCGAGGTGGTTTCGCTGAGGCGGTAGAAGGGTATGAATACCTCGCCGGTCCGCATCCGGTAAGTGTAGCGGGCCACGCCGGTCAGTTCGCCGCGGCGGGAGCGCACCCGCACGTTGTAGCCGTCCCGCAAGCCGTAGCGTTCGCCGTCGGCGGGGTTGATTGACACTTCCAGCGTGGGCGCCCGGGCCACCAGGCTGTCCACCCGCCGGGTGATGGTGCCGCCGTGCCAATGGTACAGGACGCGGCCGGTGTTGAGCACCAGTGGGAACCGCTCTGATGGTGTTTCCGCCGCTATCGGCCCCTGTTCATAACCGACGAATCTGGCTCGGTCGCCGCGGGGAAAATCGTCAGCGTAGAGGTAGGTGGTGCCGGGATGCTCCGGCGACGGGCAGGGCCACTGGATGCCTCCCTCAGCGTCCAGCCGTTGGTAAGAGATGCCGGATATGATGGGCGTCAAGCCCGCCATCTCGTCAAAAATCTCCGACGGATGCTGATAGGCGAACTGGCTTTCCCAGGGCAGCCCCAACCGGCGGCACATCCGGCGGGCCAGGTCACACACAATATCCCAGTCGGGCCGGCTGCTGCCCACCGGCGGGATGGCCTGCCGTACCCGCTGGACGCGACGCTCGCTGTTGGTGAAGGTGCCGTCCTTCTCGGCGAAACTGGCGGCCGGCAGTATCACGTCGGCCAACTGGGCCGTGGCATGGATAAAGATGTCCTGCACTACCAGGAAATCGAGGCGCCGGAACAGCTCGTCGGCTCGGTTCAGGTCCGGTTCGCTCAACAGCGGATTCTCGCCGGTGATGTACATGGCGCGCACGCCGTCGGGCTGGCCAATGGAATCCACCATATCGGTCACGACCTCGCCCGCCACCCGAGGCAGCGCGCCGTCAGCGTTCCAGGCCGCGCTGAACTTTGCCACGGTGTCCGCGCGCAAACCTTGGTATCCAGGCAGGGAGTTGGGCAAACATCCGGCGTCGCCGCAGCCCTGCACGTTGTTCTGGCCGCGCAGCGGCGAGACACCGGAGCCGGGCCGTCCCAACTGGCCGGACACCAATGCCAGATTGAGCAGGCTGTGGACGTTGGGAGTTCCGTTGGTATGCTGGGTGATGCCCATGCCCCAGATGAGGCAGGCGCCGCCGTAACCCCGGCCCGAATTGTCGCCTTTCGGCGCCGGCGGACGTGCGAAAACGCGGGCGGCGGCGCGGATGTCGTCAGCAGCAACGCCGGTGATGGTGGCGGCGCGCTCGGGAGTGTACTGGTCAACGATGGCGCGCCATTCGTCGTAACCCTCGGTGCGGTTGTTCACAAAGTCCGCATCGGCCAAGGTTTCCGTGACGATGACGTGGGCCAGCGCGTTCATCAGCGCCACGTCGGTGCCCGGATAAGGACGCAGCCACAGGTCGGCGTAGTCGCACATATCGATGCGACGAGGATTGACGACGATGAGTTTGGCGCCGCGCTCAACCACGGCGCGGCGCATCCGCGAGGCGGCCACCGGATGGTTGGACGTGGGATCACAACCGATCACCACCAGGCAGCCGGCGTCTTCGTAGTCAGTGTACGAGTTGCTCGTCGCGCCGCTGCCCAGCGAGGTCAGCATCGCTTCAACCGACGGCGCGTGGCAGAGGCGGGTGCAGTGGTCAATGTTGTTGCTGCCCATTACTAATCGGGCGAACTTCTGCTGCACATAGCCATCCTCATTGGTGGCCTTGGCCGAGCAGAGCGTGCCAAAGGCATTGCCCCGATACTCGGCCAGGCGGGACGCGACCAGATCCAGCGCTTCATCCCACGTTGCTTCACGAAAATGACCGGTATGCCGCTCCCCGTCGCGGATCAGCGGCGTCTTGATGCGGTCGTCGTGCTGGACGAAGGTGTACCCGAACCGGCCTTTGACGCACAGCATCCCCACGCTGGACAGGTTATCGGGATTATCGTGAGAAGCTACGATGCGATTAGTGGCGTCGTCCACCTCCAGTCGGATCCCGCAGCCCACACCGCAATAGGGGCAGGTGGTGCTGACCGTGTGGGTAGCAGCGGCTGGCGGCTGCTTGACGCTGATGGCCCCGGTAGGACAGACACTAAGGCACTGGCCACAAGTGGTGCAGATGCTTTCCGCCAAAGGCTTGTCTCCAGCGGTGGCGATGCGCGCATTCTCCCCCGCGCCTAGAACGTCTATGGCGCCGATGAACTGATGGCTGGACTGGCAGGCATTGACGCAACGGGCGCACAGAATACAGGCATCCATCGCCAGGTTGAACACCGGATTTGAGGTGTCGGCAGCCGGCCGGGCCCGCGATTGCCAACGGGTCTCGGATATGCCGTGCCGCGATGCAGCATCGGACAGCAGGGCATAGCCAGTAGGGGCGACCGGCCGGTCGCCCCTACTCTGCTCGCCCCTCACCATCCCCAGCGTCAGCTGGATTACTCCGGAACGGATGCGCCGCACGTCCTCCGTGTTGGTATGGATCACCATCCCATCGCTGGCTGGCGTGGAGCACGACGCTGGAAACCCGCGAATGCCGTCGATCTGCACCAGGCAGGTGCGGCAGGCCCCGATGGGCGGCATATCGCCATCCTTGCATAGCTGCGACAGCGGAACGCCGGCGGCATTTACGGCGTCCAGCGCCGACGCGCCGGCAGGCACGGAAACGGGGACCCCATCAACGGTCAAGGTAACAGCACGGCTGGCGACGGTCATAATGGTTTACCCCCACCCTACTCTTGTTCTTCTTTGCGCCTTCGCGTCTCTGCGTCTTTGCGTTAAATCCCCTTTTCCCCAGCAAGCGTGTAACGCTGCTAAAGGTTAGCCCTCGAAGTAACCTTCCTCCCGGAACAGCTCGGCCAAGCGGCCAACGCCTTCCCGGATCTCATCGGGCGAGTTATGGCTGTAGGTAAGACGGAAATAGTTATTGCGCTGCCGGTCGGCGCGGAATACGCCGCCCGGATTGTACTTCACATCTCGTTGGACCGCTTTCTGCAACGTGGCCCAGGTATCGGCGCCCTCGGGCAGGCGGACGAATACCAACATACCGCCCGTGGGGTGGGTCCAGTCGCAGAAGGACGGGAAGTTCTGCTCCAGGGCATCCAGCATGGCGTCGCGGCGTACCAGCAGCGCCTGCCTGACGGCCTCAATATGCTCGGCCTCGTGCTTGCGCATGTATTCGTACACCATCATGGTCGCCAGGTGGCTCACTCCGCGCCGCGGCAGGTTCTCGGAGTTGACCTGCGGCAACGCCTCTTTGACCCCCGGCGGCAGCACGCCGAAACCCACGCGCAAACCGCAGCCCAGCAGCTTGGTGAATGAAGATACGTATATCACGTCGCCCTGATCGCTCAGGCCGGAGAAGGCCGTCGGCAACGGTTCGCCGTCAATGCGGAAGTCAGCGTAGGACTCGTTTTCCAGGATGGGCACGCCATGCCGTTGGGCAACGTCCAGCAGGGCGCGTTTCCGTCCCTCGGAAACGCTGAAGCCCAGGGGATTCTGGTACACCGGAATGGTCCATACGAACTTGGCCCGCCGGCCGGCCCGTTCCAGCGAAGCCAGGCCGTCCTCCAGCGCGTCGGGCAGCATCCCGTCCTCATCGCTGGGTACGTGGATCGGCTCGGCGCCCCGTTCCAGCATCATCCGCAGGCTACCCATATAGGTGAACTCCTCCACCAGCACCGGGTCACCAGGGTTGATGAAGGACTCCAGCAGGATGGTGATGGCCCCGCCGGCGCCGTCGGAGATGAAAACATCGTCGGCAGAGGCGTTGAAACCCCGGTTGTTGGCAAGGCGTTGGGCTACCAGTTCGCGCAGACCTACATGGCCGCCGGCCGGCGGGTACGCGGCCAACGAGTTGGGCCCGCCAGCGTCCAGCCCAGCGCGGATGGCAGTGAGATATTCGTCGGAGTCGATGACCTCCGGCACGGCGTTGGTAACGGAAAAGATGTACTTCACCGGCACATTGGCCCCTTCCGGCGTCGCCACCGCTCGGGGCAGGGTGCGGGAGAACAGGGCTGCGTAATCTACCATTGGAGTATCTCCGGGTTATTGGCGGCCGTTTCCGCCGTTGCGCTGGCGGCGCAGTTCCGTGAGTTCGGCGGTCAAAGCTGTCAGGGCGCCTAGAATTGCTTGCTGGCTGTCCATGTTGTAGCGGTGGGTCTCCGACGCCTGCTGCTGGAGCAGCGCATTCTGCGACTCAATCACTTGCATCAGGCGGCTCTGTTCTTCCTCAAGACGTTTGCGGTCGGCAACGCGTTCTTCCTCAAGACGTTTGCGCTCTTCGGCAAAGCGTTTGCGCTCCTCCTCAATCACCATTTCGGCGGCGATACGGCCGGCCCGTTCTCTGCTGAATACCATGATGTCCAAACCTCCTCCTCCGAGGCCGCCGGTAAGCAGCGACAGGGTTACACACTTGGACCAGATTTCTAGGTTAATATACCGGGCCGCCGGCGTCGGGTTGCACATGTGCTTTGCCGCCGCCTCCGGCGCGCATGGTACGCTCGTATAGTACCAGATTAGCCAGGTTGCGACGGCGGTTGCCACGCCGATGATTAGGGGCAACCACAGCAATTCCACCACGTCCCGGGCAGTTGGTCGGGTGGGGAAGTCAAGCATAATCGTTCTGCTCCGGCATGGGGTTATCCTGGAGCGCCATCCGGCGGTTGACGCGCCGAGCCACCACTCCCTCTCGCACCAGTGGTATCAGCTCCCGCCCGTACTCCGCGGCGTCGGCCAGCGGGTCGAAGCCCCGGATGATGAACGCCGAGCAGCCCAGGTCGTAGTAGGCCAGGAGCGAATCGGCCACCTGTTGCGGCGTACCCACCAGGCAGGTGGTGCTGCCCGAGGCCCCGCTGGCGGCGGCAATGGGCATCCACAGCCGCTCGTCGTGGATGTTGCCCTCAGCGGCGAAACGCAGCAGGCGCCACGCTCCCTCGGACTGGGGACGCGTGGGAACGCCGGGCGTGATACGGCCGGCGGTGGCCTGCCTCACGCGAGCCAGGATGCCCTCGGCTCTCTCCCACGCTTCGCCTTCGGTGTCGCCCAGGATGGGACGGGCCGACAGGCTGAAGCGCATTTCGTCCGGGTCCCGGCCGGCGGCGGCAACCCGGACGCGCACGTCGGCAATGCGCTGGGCAATTGAAGCCCGGGGTTCGCCCCACAGCGCGAACAGATCCGCCCGCTTGCTGGCCACATCCAGCGCCATTTCCGATGCTCCGCCGAAGAACAGCGGGACGTGGGGCTGTTGCCGGCAGCGGGCCTGGCTGTAGGCATCCTGCAGATGGTAGAACTCGCCCTCGTGGTCGAAGGGTTCGGTCTCGGTCCAGATGCGGCGTATCACGTCGAGGTATTCATCGGTGCGGCGGTAGCGGCTGTCATGATCCAGCCAGTCGCCGTCCTGCCGCTGTTCCACGTCGTTGCCGCCGGTGATGATGTGCAGAGCGATGCGTCCTTTGGTGAGCTGGTCCAGGGTGGCGGCCTTGCGGGCGGCCAGCGTGGGGGCGACGAAACCGGGCCGGTGGGCAATCAGGTAGCCCAGCCGTTTGGTATGGGCGGCGGCGTAGCCGGCCACCTCAAACCCGTCGGGAGTGGACGACGAATAGCCGGTCAGCACCATGTCAAACCCAGCGCCCTCGTGGGTGCGCGCGAAATCCAGGATGTAATCCGGGTCAACCCCGGCAGGCAACTCAGCGCCGGGGTTGATGCCGCCGCCAAAAAGGCTGAGGGTCGCGCCCCGGTTGGCCTCCGCCTCCCGAACCACGCCAATCATGCCGATTATCGTTACGCCGTCGTCGCTGTACACGCTGGGGATCGCCGGGGTAGGCCGGGTTCCGTTGTCGCTCACATCGCTCATGGTTGTGGATTCTCCCTGATTTTGACCGTTTGCGGGGTAGTTTAGACCATAGACGGGCTGATGCGGCAAATGTCGATAAAAATCATCAAAAATTGCGGGTATAGGGGTGTTGACAGGCATCGCTGAACGATATACTATGTATTCAAGGTGCTGGGGGTGCAGGGAACTCCCACCCGCCGAAAACCCGATGGCAAAGCCGTCGTCAATGCAGGAGGTTAGAAGTGGTTTCGCTGATAACGCTGAACCATAGTTGGCATTTCCCCTGTAAAAGCCCTGTTGGCGCAGCCGCAGCGGTATGACGATACCGGGGAGGGCGCCGACAGGGAGAAATCCCATCGGAGCAGCCGCCTGAGAGCGGCGGTACGATAGGAACAGAAAGCCGGGGCACCGACTGTTCATCGGGCCCCGGATCTTTTTTTGGGACGGCGACAGGCTGCGCCGCTACGGCCCGGCGGACGCCGCGGCCGCCAACGCCGCCTGATATTGCTCCGGCGTATTCACGTCCCACAGCAGTTCAGGCGCGCCCAGTTCAACCCGCTGTGTTGCAGCCTGGTGCCGCTCCGTCACGGCGCGCATTCCCTGGGTAGCCTCGGTGATGTCCAGCAGTTCGCCGTACAGCTTGCGACTGACGGCGATGGGATGGCCGCCCTTGCCGTTGCAGGTCGGTATGGTGATCAAGGCGCCATCGCCGTCCCGATGGGCCTCGAGCACCCGCCGCACGATGCCAGGGCTGCGAGGCTGATCGACGTTAAGGAACAAAATCGGCCCGGCAGAGTCGTCAGCAGCGGAGATCGCGCGCAGCCCCGCTTTGATGGAAGTGGTTTTCCCCTGGGCGTAATCGGGGTTGACCACGCACCGCACGTTGCCCAGGGCGTACACGTCGCTATTCACCCCGATGCGCGCCTGCAACTCGTCGGCCCGGTGGCCCAGCACCACCACTACCTCGTCCGCTCCGGCCTCGCGCAGGGCGACAATTTGGTGGATGATGAGGAACCGGCCCTGCCAGTCCAGCAGGGCTTTCAGCGTGCCCATGCGACGGGACACGCCAGCGGCGAGCAGGATGGCGGAGGTGAAGGACGATGGAATGAGTCGAGCGGTCATTAGAACAGATCTTGCAACGCTTGTTCCGGGGTGATGGCGGGGATGGGGGAGTTGGTGAAGTCTCGGATGTTTCGGGTAATGATGTACTGGACGCCGGCGGCTTGTGCGGCGGCAACCTGCATGGCGTCTTCGAAATCGCGCATGGGGAGGGACAGAGCGTACAGCAGGGATTGGTGACCGACAGGGGCTACCGTCAACAGGCTGACCATTTGCTCGACGAAAGCCCGCGCGGTTGCCCGGTTGATGTCGCGCTGCAAGATGAAGTGGCACGTGGCTATGGTGTGCCAGGCGACAAAGGCGGTTGTTGCGGTAGTCTCAATCCGATGGATAAGCTCCCGCGCGGCCAAAGGGTTCGGCGGCCGGTTGAGCGCAAAGTCAAGCAGTATGTTGTTGTCAATCAGCATCAGGACAAGTACTTCCGCGACAGGTATTCGTAACGGACGTCATCCGCCGTCATTCCGGGGGGTAATCTGAATTTGCCATGCCAGCGATGGGCGAAAGACAGCGGTTCGTAGCCGTGCCGACGTCGCCAGTAGAACAGGTACTGGTTGGCATAGCCGGCGTATTCGCCGAATTCCAGTCTGGCTCGCCCTGACGCTTCGCGCAGCTCTTTATCGGTGGGCTTTGCCTTTTCCGGGAAACCCCATTCCGGGTAGGCTTCGGTGATAGCTCGCCAGACCCACCGGTCCAGTGGGAACGCTTCCAGCTTGTCCAGCGCGAAGAGGGCGATACGGTCGGCGGTTTCGACGGAGACGCCCGGAAATTGCTGGAGATTTTGCGCAACCTCCTCGTAGGGACGGCGGCGCAATTCGCTCCAATCCATTTCGCTATCTTCGGCCAGCTTGGTAATTTTAGTGATGTTCCAAGCCGGTTCTGAACCCAACAGCCACTTCCAGACGATGTGCGCCAGCCGATGGTCGGACAACAATTGTTTGGGGGTTGGAAATGCGTAACGAATATCACCCGCCAGTTGCAGTTTCGACCCGAGGTGTTTCGCAGCAGTTTCCAGTGGTTCGTCGTTGGATTCCCCATCGGCGCGGGCCGCGCACAACTGGGACACCAGGCACTCCCATGGCTCTTGCCGCAACAGGCGCAGGCCCGGAAACTCCCGCATAATCGTAGCCACTTTCGGATCCTGGGAGATGCTGGCGTAAATGGCGTCAATATCGTCGTCCAACCGGAAATAGCGGCGCAGGCATTGGTCCGGATCGTCTTCATACCCCGTCAGACTGGCCGCCTCGTACTCAATTCCCCCGTCAATCTGCCGGACGTGAAACATATGCGGCCCGACCACTCCGGAAAACCAACCGTCGCCAAAGGGACGCCAGCGGAAAGTCTGTCCCGTGGTGAGAGTCAGGGCCAGGTTTAAGGGTGGGCTTATAGGGAGTTGGCGTGCCATTTCAATCTCCCTTTAGTTGCGCGTAGAACAGATGCTGACCGGCCAAACCACAATATGGGCCAAAGTGCTCCAGCGCCCAATCAACCGTTTTCCTGTACGTGCTTTTGGTCAGATTTCCACCATTTTGCGACAGTGGGCAGTCGTATCTCTCCATCAAGGATCTGCCGATATGCAAGTCCACGGGAAAGGCATCGAGCTTGTCCAACGAGAACAGGGCAATGCAGTCGGCGATTTTATTACCAACGCCTCGGCACTTCATCAACTCTGCTTTAGCAACGGAGTAAGGTTCACCGGCCAAATCGTCCAGAGCCAACTGGCCCTCTGCCACCCTCTGCGCCGCGTCCAGTATGTTTGGGGCTCGACGTAACCCCAACTTTAGCCGGGCCAATGTTTCGGCCGCATCCGGGTCCGCAAGGAACCGCTGGGACTGTGGGAAAGTGCGGCGCTGTTCGCCATCCAGTTCGACTTCCGCTCCGAATGCGTCACTGATCCGTTCCACGATGCTGCTGATCCGGGGTATGTTGTTGTTCGCCGAGCAGATATACGCGACCAGACACTCCCACGGCTCCTGCCTCAAAATCCTCATCCCTGGATACTGCGCCACCAGTTCCGCAACGTAAGGATCCCTGCTGATTTCAGCATAGGCGGCGCGGACTCCCTGATCCTCCCGGAAGTACCGGCGCAGCATTTCGTCATCTGAGTCCTTCGCATCCCGCTCACCATCCGGGCCGCCCGCTCGGTACTCAACCGGGCCGTTGACGCCGCCGTTTTGCCGGATGTGGATAAGGTGCTCGCCCAGCACGCCCGAAAACCAGCCGTCGGGCATCTTCTGCCAGCGAAACGCCTGCCCCATCGTCAGGCTCAGTCCCAAGTCAAAAGGCTGCTCAATTTTCAGTTCCCGCGCCATCTAAATCCCTCCAAACTCCGGCGGGTTCGTTCCAGCCTATCATAACATTCTGCTTGACCATGCCAATAATCGCCTAACGCCCCTGCCGTTGCCCCCTTACCAGAGTATAATGTTCCCACTCCCGCCGACTGCCCGCAGCAGCATCCGAGCCAACCTCGCCAGGTGCGCCATGACTACTGCCAAACTTCCCGCCCAATCTCCACCCGACCCCGCCGCGTTCCAATTGCCGGAACCGCCCCCGCGACACCCCGACGAAATGACCTCCGTAGAGCACCTGCACGAACCCGGCAACACCCACCACCTGGCCCAGTTCCTGGGGAACCCGGACACTACCCTGGTCACCGCGGAACGTTACATCGCCCGGGAACCCGGCTCCTCGGCCAGCGAGCGGCGGGTGCCCGACCTGCTCATCGCCTTCGACGTGGATCCGGCGGCCTACCGGGCGCGCAACGGGTACGTCATCTCAGAGCAGGGCAAGCCGCCGGATTTCGTGCTGGAAATAGCTTCGGCGAGCACGGGGCGGAGTGATGTTGAGGAAAAGCGGGATGCCTACGCGGCTTTTGGTATCCTGGAGTACTGGCGGTTTGACCCAACCGGGGAGCACCATGGCGCGCGGCTAGCCGGGGATCGGCTGGAGGGAGGGAGGTACGTACCGATCCCGATTGATGAGTTGAATGAGGATGTGTTGCAGGGTTACAGCGCGGCGCTAAACTTGCACTTGCGATGGGAATCCGGCCGGCTGGGGTGGCATGACCCGGCCACGGGAGAGCACATCCCTACCTATGAGTCCCAGCGGGCCAGAGCCGATCAGGAGCGGGCGGCCCGCATCCAGGCCGAGGCGCGCATCCGGGAACTGGAAAACGAACTCCATCGGCTGAGGAATCAGTAGCTCGCTCGACGAAATCGACGTTCTGAAAGGCAGTCTGTTCAATCCCGGAGCCGTTACGTAAAAGCGGCATCCTAACGCCCTTCCCGCCGCCGCCCGTGGAACAGGTATTGCTGGGAGTAGCCGGCGTATTGGCCGAAGTAGTCCTGCGCCCATTCCACCATGGCCCGGTCGGGGGGCTTTTTCTGCATGGGGAAGTACCATTCGGCCAGGGCGCGGCGCACCCACACGTCCACCGGGAAGGCTTCCAGCTTCTCCAGGGCGAACACGGCGATGCAATCGGCGATCTTGGCTCCAATGCCGTAGCAGTCCATCAGCCTAGCTTTGGTCTCCGGGTAGGGCAGTCGGATCAACTCGTCCAGATCCAGCTCGCCGTCGCAGACTCTTCGGGCAGCCGCGACGACATACGGCGCCCGGAACCCCAGGCCCAATTCGCGGAGAAAACCTTCGCCGGCCGACGCCAGACGCTCCGGGGACGGGAAGGTGTGGCGCACTTCGCCGTCCAGTTCCAACGACTCGCCCAGACTGTCCGCCATGGCCTCCATGTTCTGGTGGATGCGCGGGATGTTGGACGTTGCCGAGCAGATGAAGGCCACGGTGCATTCCCACGGCTCCTGCCGCAGGATGCGCAAGCCCGGATACCGCGCCACCATCTCCGCCACCCGACGGTCGCGGCGGATGTCAGCGTAGATGGCATGGATATCGTCGTCCAGCCGGAAATAGGAACGCAACAATGGGTCCGTTTCGGCGATATCCAGGGCCACACACGCTCTGGCTACGCGATATTCCGCCCCCGCCGAATTCTGACGGATATGGATCAGGCGCCGGCCCAGGACGCCGGAATACCAGCCATCCTCCAGTTTTCGCCAGCGGTGGGCCTGCCCGCTCTCCAGGCTCTCGGCCAGGTCGAAGGGCTGAGCGATGGTTAGCTGCACGTTAGTAGCCTTCCGTTTCGTTGTAGGGGCGAATAATTATTCGCCCCTACCCGCGATGGTAAAGTCGTCTATCCGAATGAAACCATCTGAATTACAGGGCTACATTGCCCGGTCCAGCTGGAGCCAGCGCGCCGCCTGTTCCCCCACGCTGCTGACGCTGGATCGCTCGAATGAGCAGGGCGGGAGGGCGTTGAGGAAACGGTCGCCGTAGTTGGCAGTCTGGATCCGACGGTCCAGTATGACCACCGCGCCTCGGTCAACCTTGCTGCGGATGAGGCGGCCAAATCCCTGGCGGAAGCGCAACACGGCGTGGGGCACTTGGAACTCGTTGAAGGGATTGTTGTACAGGTTGCCCCGGGCTTTGATGATGGGATCGCTGGGCACCGGAAAGGGCAGCCGGCACAGGAGCAACCCGCGCAGCACGCCCGATTCCATATCGACCCCCTCCCAGAAGCTGGCCGTGCCCAGCAACACGGCGCGGGAATCGGAATGCAAACGGTCAATGAGCTGGCGGGGCGTCCCGTCGATACCCTGGGCCAGCACGGTGATGCCCATAGCCCGCAGCGGCCCGCGCACCTGGAACGACGCCTCTCGCAACGCGCTGTGGGAGGTGAACAGCGCCATCAGGTGGCCGTCCAACGCCTGCGCCATGTTGGTGATGACCTGGGCAGTCCCCCGGGCGTGTTCCGCGCCACGGCGCGGGTCGGGAAGATCGTCGGGCACCATGAGCAGCGTGTTCCGCCGGTAGTTGAAAGGGCTGTCCACCAGCAACTCATCACTTTCTTCCGGGAAGCCCATCCGCTGCCGGAGGAAAGCGAAATTGGCGTCGGTGGCCAGCGTGGCACTGGTCAGCACCACCGACTCCTTCTGCTCAAACAGCTGATCCGACAAGATGGAGGCCACCGACAGCGGCGTGGAGTGCAGGGTGAGGTTGCGCCGGACCATGTCGATCCACTGGATCTGTTCATCGTCATAGCGGCCAAAAACCGACGCCAGCCGCTCGTTCAGCAGGGCGATGTCCTCAATGAAGCCGGTCAATTCGGAGGCGTTATCATCGTCGGCCGAGTTGAAACTGCTCTGACCAACGGCTCGCTCCACGTCCGCCAGGCGATTTACGCACTCGGTCAAGAAGGTGGCCAGCGATTCCCATTCCAGCGTCACCGTGCCCCATTCACGGCTCTGCCGGACGCCGGCGTCCAGCGATAGCGGCTGCCGGTCGTGGTCGCCCCGGCTTTCCGCCTGATAGAAGCGGGTCACGGCGCCCCACAGCTGCTGCCAGCCCTGCAATGCCTGATTGCAGGCGGCGGTAGCCCCGGTGAGCGCATCACGCGCCCGGGCCGCGTTGTCGTCCTCGCCGGCCTGACTAGCCGCTCCAGTCAAAAATCTGAGCAGGCGATAGATGCTGTCCAGCTCCTGGGGCAGGTCGTCTTCGGCGATCTCAAAGCCCAGCTGACGACTGGCTTCTTCCTCCAGGTGATGGGCCTCATCAACGATCAGCCGTTGATAGTCCTGGAGCACGGTGCCGCCCACCGCCAGATCGGCCAGCAGCAGGGCGTGGTTCACCACGAGGATATGGGCCGATTCGGCGCGGCGACGGGCCTGGCGCAGGAAGCAGGGAGCGCCACCCCGGAAGGACTGGCAGACGCCCTGGTTGTCGGCGCACAGCCGCGACCACGCCCGCAGGTCGCCGAAACTCAGGTTCAGATCGGTTCGGTCCCCGTTCTCGGTGTCATCGAGCCATACCGCCGTTTTGCCCAGCACCCGCGCCTCGTCTTCCGTCAGGTTGTCGGAACTGCCCAGGCTGGTCCAGCGCCGCAGGCAAAGGTAGTTGGAACGCCCCTTGAGCTGGGCGTACCTGACGGCGTTGGGCTGTAGAATGCCGGCCTCCTCCAATATCTCGACCACCGCCGGAATGTCCTTGTTCATCAACTGTTCTTGCAGGTTGATGGTGTTGGTGGAGATGACCACCCGCTGCCCGCGGCTGGCGGCGTACAGCACGGCCGGCAGCAGGTAGGCAATGCTCTTGCCGATCCCGGTACCGCCCTCCACGATGAGCTTGCGCCCCTGGTAAACGGCCCGAGTGACCGCTTTGAGCATCTCGGCCTGCTGGGGCCGGTTTTCAAAACCGGGGAATGACCGGGCGAATATACCGTGGGGTTCCAGCAGTTCCTCAACCTGCTGCTCGGTGAGTTCCCGGCGCACTGCGCTGCGGACCGGATCGCCGGCCCGATCCGTCGAAGATCCGTCGGACAGGCGACTGGCCAGGCTTTCCAAATTCAGTCCGTTGAGCCCTACGGCGCCCCGGATTTCATGAGAAATCTGACCTGGGGCTGCAAGTCCGCCGTGGCGGACCGAGTTGGCGCCCCCGGCGTAGGGTATCAGCCCTTCCAGCAGATCGGCGATGGACGCGTTGGCGGCCCGGGCCGCCCGGGCGATGAAGGCGATCTTGGCGGCGGGGTAGGACGTTCCCAGTTCCAACAGCCGGTGGAAAACCAGCGCGGTAGTCTCGGCGTCGGCGGTGGCCCGGTGGGCCTGGCGGTGGTCCAGACCCAGGTGTTTCGCCAGCGCGACCAGGTTGTACTCGGGCAAGGTGGGCAGGAATATGGATGCCAGGTCCCAGGTGTTGTAGCTGTGGTTGCTCAAGTGAAGCCCGTGGGAACGCAGGAAGCCCAGGTCGAAGGCGATGTTATGGCCCACCACGGGAAGGTCGCCCACGAAGTCGGCAAACTCTTCAACAATTTGCTCAAAGGCCGGAGCGCGCTCAATTTGCGCCGGGCTGATTGACGTCAGTTGCTGGATGAACGTCGGGATCTGCCGGCGTCCCGGATTGACGAAGGTCTGGTAACGCTCCAGCACCTCGCCGCCCTGGAACTTGACGGCGCCCACCTCGATGATGGCGTCGGAGTGGGCCTGCAACCCGGTGGTTTCCAGGTCGATGCAGACGAACCGGCGTTCAAATATGTCGCTGCGGGGCAATAGCGTTTGTGTCATGAACGGCCGCTCAATCCCGGTTAGGTAGGGGCGAATAATTATTCGCCCTGCTGGGAACGCAGGCGGTAGGGACGTAGCGTTCCCTGCCGCAAACCCTCTAGAGGTCGGAAGTCGCCCCGATGCAGCGCGGCCAGAAACTGGGCTTCGTCGAAAATCTCGTCGGAAAACTCGGTCACAAACCGGCCCAACCCGTGGGTGCTGTGGGCGTCGCTGCCGCCGGTTACGGGCAGATTCAGCAGGCGGGCCACGTCGGCCGCGAAGCGGTTTTCATCATCGGAGGTGCCGCCATTGGCGATCTCGACGGCGTCGGTCAACTTGAAAACCGGATGGTGCATCGCCGTTTCAGGTTCCTGCGGTATGGGTTCCTTGGGGTCAGGATACAGATACGGACGGGAGCCATGATGCTGGCGGAGCACGCCGCGGAAGGGATGCGCCGATACCACGAAGCCGCCGACGGCGTGGGCGGCCTTGCTCAGCTCTTCGGCGCGATGAAAACCGCTCTGGTAGCGGTCAACGCCAAAGGTCAGAATGTGGCCCATGTCGGTGTCTGCCTCCATGGCACGGATCAGCACCACGTTATGCTGAGCGGCAAAGGCAGCGAACTCATGCCGGTCCCACGGGCCGGCGTGTTCGGTGATGCAAAGGCCCCGCAAACCGAGGCGTTCCGCTTCGAGGATCAGATCTTCGGGCGTCAGGCTGGAATCGGCGCTGCCCTTGGTAGTGTGGATGTGAAGGTCAAATATTCGTGCCATATGCCATACCAGTCTATTGGCAGGGGCGGGCCGCGTCAACTTGGAAAGGTTGGGATATAATTGCGGCGATTTAAAGCCGGGCAGGAGGATTACCCAGGAATGGCAGGATACCGAGGGATTTTGTTCGATATGGACGGCGTTCTGGTGGACAGTGAGCCGCTGTTTCACAAGGCCGTCAACGTCGTGGTGGAACGCTGCGGCGCGCCGGCGATTACCGAAGAGGAGAACAACCGCTACCTTCTCGGCACCACGGTGGAAGAGACCTGGGTGCGCGTGAGGGAACTGCGCGGCATTGACCAGACGCCGGCGGAACTGCTGGCCGAATACAACGTGGTAGTGAAAGAAGTCCTGCGCTCGGATCTGACGCCCCGGCCCGGCGTCCGCACGCTGATCGCGGAGGCCCAGCGACGCGGCCTGCCCATCGCGGTGGCTTCGTCGTCCCTGCGCGAATGGGTGGACCTCAAGCTGTCGGTAATCGGGTTGACCGACGCCTTTCCCGTAGCCCTGGGCGGCGACGACGTTGAGCGGGGCAAGCCGGAACCGGAAATCTACATCAAGGCGGCGCGGCTCATCGGCCTGGAGGCTGCCCAGTGCGTCGCCATTGAAGATTCGCCCATCGGTCTGGCCGCCGCCAGCGCATCGGGCGCGTACACCGTTTGCACTCTGACCGATTCCACCCGCCACCTGGATCTGTCGGCGGCGGACGTCATCATCGAAAACCTGGAATCATTCGACTACGACCTGCTGGCGCCGGGGCCGGCCTAGACTCACGCCAATGGAAATCAACCCTGACCTGGCTCGTACTCGATATTGATGGTGGTATTTACCGTTTGGCTTTCCAGGGTAGCGGTTATCCGAATCTCGTTAGGTCCTCTTTGCAGGGACATGGTGGCCTCCCATCTTCCCTCTTCATCTGGGCGCACGAGGAATGTATCGTTGATTACCACTTGCGCATCGGGCAGGGTAGTTCCGACGACGGTCAACAGACGATGGGACACGGCGGCGCCATCCTCCGGCTCGCTTACATCCAGAGACAGCGCCGGAGGAGTGGGGTCGTAGGTTAATTGCAGGAACTGACGAACTGGTTGGGTGGATGCGCCGTGACGGCTGACTATCTCGACGACGTTGGTGCCCTCGGCTAATGGAACGGTCTCCGAAAAATCTCCGTTGCCGTCGGGTTGCAGTGTAAAGCCCCGTTCACCATCCTTGCTGGAATAAACGATTTCCATAACTGACCCAGGCAGGGTGGAACCGGACACGGCGACCTCCGGCAGCCCCCGAACCACATCCAGATTCTGCGGACGGTCCACTTGCAGGAAGAGTGGTCTCGGCGTGGGAGGCGGGAACGGCGTGGTTGTGGGCGTCGGCATGGGCGTCGGTGGAGGCAAAGGCGTCGACGTGGGCGTCGGTGGAGGCAAAGGCGTCGACGTGGGCGTCGGTGGAGGCAAAGGCGTCGACGTGGGCGTCGGTGGAGGGGTGGAGGCCGTCGGATCGGGCTGTGCCGTGGGTACGGGCGTCGGTTCACTCCGGGCCTGGTATGGCAAATCGGGCGCTCCGGGTACCGAGAGACCCCACGCTGCCAGAAACACTGCGACCAGCAGAAATGCTGCCGCTGCTGCTAGTATCTGCTGGCGCAAAACTTCGTAGTCCGGCCCGGTCAGGCGGGTGATTTACGAAGGCCAGGCATCAGGCGCGCCGACGGGAAGGGTCAGGTTGAATACGGTGTGCGGCCCTTCGCCGGATGCCAGCGTGGATGCCACGGTGAGATCCCCTCCGTAGCGCAGCGCTAGCGTGCGGCTGATATACAGCCCCAAGCCTGACGAGGTTTTTTCTTCGCTGCGACCCATTTCCGGCGTCCAGCCCCGCGCGAAGAGATGGTTCCGGTACTGTGCCGGAATCCCCGGACCGTCATCGGAAACTCGTACCTGAAAATTATTTGCGTCGCGGGTCACGGTAATCTCGATATAGTCGCCCCCGTAGCGCAGGGCGTTGTCAACCAGGTTGGCGATGATATGCTCCAAAGCCGTAGCGTCGGAGTAAACCAGGCCAAAGTCCTCAGGTTCCGACCACCAGGCGATGTCCTTGCCCTGTTCGATGGCCTGCCCGGTGTAACGTTCTACGATACGACTGACCACCGCCGGCGGTTCTACCGGATAACGCTCCACCGGCGCGTCCGGAGTTTCCAGATTGATCAACACCTGGATGTTGGCCATCATTAACCGGAAGGAAGGCGCCTGCTCTTCGATCTCGTCCAGCAATTCGTGTATCACCAGAGAAACGTCTTCGCCGGTTGCCGCGAGGACGCCACGGGCTTCTCGACACTTGCCCAGAATGCGCCGCATGGGCCGGCCCAGGTCATGCTGGAAGGCTTCGAAGTGCTGCTCGGTCAAACGACTCCAATCGCCGGCGTCGTTGAAACCCTCCACAGGACGCCTCCGCGAACCGGTAACCAGGTACGCGCCCACGGCCACCGCCAATCCTACAACCACACCGGCCATGCCGATGTAGGCCAGGGGATCCACGGCCCAGAGTTCCGCAAAGGGCCAGTCTGCCGGCAGGAAGTAAGACAACACCATCAGCGCCAGACCAACGATGGCCAGCGCCATTCCGGACCATGCCGGCCAGGGGTGAGCCGGGCCGCTTTGTGATGGGATAACTGCCATTGGATCGCCTCGTTATCGCAGGGGGAGCAGACGGTAGCCCCGATCACGCACGCTGACGATGAAATCGTTGGCCCCCAGCGATGCGCCCAAGGCGCGGCCCATGGAGACCTTGATCTCGCGGATGCGTACCCGCAGAGAAGCCCGGGTGTCGTCCCCCACCAGGTACCGTTCCAGCCGGTCGAAGGGGACCAGGTTGCCGGGGCTGCGATACCACGCCTGGGCCAGCTCAGCCAGGATGTCAAAGCGGCGCCCGGAAATGTCGGCAACCGGAGCCAGCTGCCCGCCGGCGTCGCGCACCCGCACGGAACGCGCTTCGGTGTCCACCACGATGCGGTCGCCAATGGTTATGGTGGTCGGTTCGGCTCCCACCAGGCGGCGCACCCGCAGGGCCACCTCTTCGGGTGAGGCCAGTTTGTCGATGAACTCCACCGGCGCTTCCACTTGCAACGCGCTGCGAGCGACGGTGTCCCGCTCGACGCCCTGGCTGTACTGGGTGAACATGAGCACCGGCAGCCTGGGATGCTGACCCACGATGCGTTTCAGGATGTCCAGGCCCTTGAACTGGTCGTCACGGTACTCGCCCAGGCGCACGTCGAGGATTACCCCGTCGGGCAGATGCTCGTCAATCGCGGCCATGGTGGCCCAGAGCATATCGTCGGCCGAGCCATGCTCTTCTTTGCCGACCACTTTGGTCCCCCATCCCTCGTCCTCAAGCCGGCGGCGCACCGCGCGCACGATGGTAGAGGTGGCCTCGTCGTCAACGATGAGTATGTTTCCCGAGCGCGAGGACATGGCGAACTCACCGGTTACGCGCCGGCCGGCTGCGGTGGCGGAACACGTCGGCCAGTGGGATGGCCAGGCCGGGCAGCGGCGTGGTCAGCGTGTCGCCGATAGTCGGCCGGGCGCGCTCCACGTACCGACCATCCCCCAACTCCAGCTGCCGCACAGTATCGTCGCGGCGGTCACAAATCCAGTATTCCGGGATGCCGGCCTCAGCGTACACTTGCCGCTTCCGCACCAGGTCCCGGTTGCGATCCGTGGACAGGACTTCTATCACGATGTCCGGTACACCTTCCACCATCCGGTCGCCCACGACGGCCCCTCCGCCACGCCGGATGATAGCCAAGTCGGGAATGAAAAGTCGCGGCAATTCCGAAGGTAGCGCCAAGACTACATCGTGATGCACCTCACCCGGCGGGTCCGCAAAGCTATCGAAGTGATTGTCGAAGTGGTTGCAGAAACGGCGCTGCACGAAATTATGGTCCGGCCTGGGTCTCGGCATGATATACAGCACTCCGTCGTCCAACTCCATCTTGAGCTTGTCGTCCGGTTCGGGCAGCTCCAACTCCAGGAACTCGGCGACGGAGACACGCATTCCGCTGCGTGGTTTTGTTAGCGTGGTCATAATCAATCATTCGCTTCTTCTGCTGATAACCCATTATAAAGCCGGATATCCGTTTCTGTCGTTGCCAAGTCAGTGCCGCGTATCGTGCAATCTGGCGTAAAATGGATTTCGTACCGTCAATTACGGGCAGCTAAAATCGCCATCGGAATATTCTTCAAGGAGCGCCATGCCGAGCATCTTGCACACCACTACCCACAACGCGCGAACCGCCGCCGCGGCCGCTGGACGGCGCTGGCCGGCGTTGACGCTGGGCATTGGCGCACTGCTGGCGCTGGCGATTCTGATTATCAACACATCGCCGGCAGCCGCGGCGCCGGCGGGTCAAAATACGGATCCAGAATTCTCCATCCTAACCGCAACTCTAACGGTGCCGGAGAACAGTCCGCCCGATACTAATGTAGGAGACCCGATACCGGCGACTACCGATTCCGAGGGTGATGCCATCTACCAACTGGACGGCCCTGACAAAGACAACTTCAAAATCGATCCCACGAGCCGACAGATTTCCGTAGGCGCCGGTACGACCCTGGACTACGAAACCAAGCCGACATACCAGGTGGAAGTCCAGGTTACGGACAATGAGAATGCAGCGGGCGAGGTCGATGGAGTTATTGACGACACTATCGATGTCACTATCAGCGTAACCGACGAGGACGAACCGCCCGGCAAGCCGGCGCGGCCCACCGTCAGCGTTGCGGATACCGACGGCGATACCACGCTGCAAATATCCTGGACTGCCCCCGAGAATACCGGGCGGCCTCCAATCAGAGCTTATGACGTGCAATACCGCGCCGGCGGCAGCGGCGATTTCATCGATGCCGGCTACAACGGCACCAACACTTCTACCACCATCCCTAACCTCGAACCCGGGACTGATTACCAGGTACGGGTGCGCGCCCGGAACGATGAGGGGGAAGGCGCATGGTCCGACTCCGGCACGGCCCAAACCGACAGCGCCACTGACCCTTGCCAAACCTTGAATATTGACCAGGACGATGACACCACTCCGGGAGCGGCCGTTGACCTTACCCTGCGGTTCGAGCCGAGGGGTTGCGACCCCACCGGCGACGGCGACTTGAGCGACGAGATCACCATCACCCTCGCGGAGGAGATTACCATCCCTTCCGGGTACGATGAGGATGACATTGCCCTGCGCGCGGGGCGGCGATACGACCTGCGTTGGGCCGACATCAACCGCAACGACGACGAGCCCCACGAAATCGTCCTGCCCGGCTGCGGCGGTTGGGAGACCGGCTCGGACGATGACGTCTGCGACGAAACCGGCTTTCCGGTAAGCATCGAACTCAATGACTTGAAACTGCCGGACCAACCCGCCGATGCTGACGAACCCTATGAGGTGACCATCAGATGGGATAATGGCCCAACGTTCGATGATACCGTAGGCGTGGACGCCAGCCTGGAAGTTGACGGCGATGATGAAGTCGGATATGGCAAAACGGTCAAGTTCGAAGGCTCCGGTTTTGCCGATGGCCTGTCCGTCAATGTTTATGCCGACCCAGGCACCAGCAGTGCCGACTGCAATAACATTGGCAACTGGCGGGAGATCGGAAGCGCGACGGTGGACCTGAGCGGACGCTTTACCGTCGAAGTGGAAATTACCCAGTCCGACTTTCCTGACGCGGAAAAGTACCGGGTTTGCGCGCGGGACGGGGAAGGCGTTACCAACGGAACGTCCATCTTCATCGAGGTGGAACCCGGCCTGGAAGTGGCCGGCGGTTCCGACCGCCAGTACGCGCCCGGCGAGGAAGTCTTACTGCGATTGGTGGGCGGCGGCCGGCAGCGAGTTGATTCGGTTCGGGTGGGCGGGCGCGTGTTGGATAGTAGATGGTGGCGGCAATCCGGCGACACCGTGTCCGTCACGCTGCCGGCCAGCGGCGCCGGCAGGATCACCGTCCTGGTCAATTTTGGAGACAGCAGCGCGAGCGTCAACGTCAGGATGGCGGACATCGCCCTCAACTTGGCCGGTTTTCGCACCGATGTCGGGGTCGGCCTGGGGCAGATCGTGAGAGCGCAAGCCAACAATCTGTCCGGCGCGTCGGAGGTCAGCAGCGTCACGCTGGATGGAGTGCCCCTGATGTTTCTGGATGATGACGATGACCCGGTGGAAACGGTTGAGGTTTTCCGGGGAGGCCGATTCGTCGCTAGGGTGCTGATTGATGATCCCGACGAAAATCGCATGTCCCTGATCCGTAAGATTATCGACGACAGTGACGGCGAAGCCAAGTTGACCATTGAAACCGACAACGGCATCCAGGCCAGCGCCGAAGTGGAACTGGCGGTGCCGACCGTCACCGTGATCTGTCCCAACGGACGGGAGTGCGACGAAGACAACAACACGGTCAACCGGGGCGACGTCCTAGTCATCCGGGGCGAAAACTTCCCGCCGGATACGAATTACTATGACGCCCCTGACATCGAGATCGTCATCAACGACCGGGATGACGACGTTGACCAGACGGCGGGCACGTCCTGGGAATACCGGCACGAAGTGCCGCGCCGGGGCGAATCATGTGAAAGGCTGGTGATCGACGTCGCCATCGACGAGTATTCGCTGCGGGAAATCCTTGATGAGGACCTGCGTAATTTGCGCGTCGCCTGCGCCGAACTGGCGGCCGCGCCCGATACCGTACTCATCGGCACGCCTCTCAAAGTAAACGTAACCGGCCTGCGCGGCTTCGAAACGGGTTACTTCATCCAGATTCGAAACGGCCCGCCCCTGGAGTTTGGCGGCGCGACGGAGTTCGCCTCCGACGGCTCGGGGGCGTTCACCGGAACTACCGTGGTGCCCGAGGACTTCCACCGGGAAGAGGTCGCCAGAAGCGAAGCCAAGGAAATACGCCTGGAGCTGCGCCACCGGAGGGAACGGGTGTCCGGGGTGAACCCGGCCATCGTAACCCTGCGTCGCGGCGACCAACCCCGCCACCCGGACGCTCCGCCCGGCCCCGTAGTAGCCGGTGACGGGCCTTTCGGCCTCACCGTAACCTGGTCGGAGCCGGCCAACGACGGCGGCAGCCGCGTCACCGACTATAACCTTCAGTACCGTATTGGCAACAGCGGAGGTTTCACCGACGCCGGCTATGGCGGCTCCCGCACGAGCCATACGATCACCGGCCTGCTCCAGGGTACTCAGTACCAGGTACAGGTACGCGCCAACAATGCGGAGGGCAGGGGCGTATGGTCGCGGCCCGGAACCGGCGCCACCGAACCGCTGGTGGCCAGAATTGAAGCCGCGCCGGGATCGGAGTCCGTCGTAGCCGGCGAGCCGGCCCGGTTCCGCCTCATCCTCTCCCATACCGCGACCGTCACCGTCGAACTGGCCCACGTGTCCGTTGGCGGCTTCGGCTCCGACGGCAGCGGTGAGTGCGAGATAACCGCCGGCAACAGCTGCGAATATTCCGTAGCTACGTCGGAAAGCCAGGATAGCGATTCCGGTTCTCTGACCGTAGAGATCTCGCCCGCGCCGGGGTACTCCGTTGGAACGCCATCAGCACGAGTAACTATAGTTAACCCCGCGCCCCCACCGACGCCGGAGCCTACGCCCACGCCGGAACCAACGGTGACGCCAACACCGGAACCGACGCCCACGCCGGAACCAACAGCAACGCCGATTCCGCCGCCACCCACCATCGACCGCGCCGCCATCTCCGCCACCGTCGTAGCGGCGGTGGTGGGAACGCCGGAGGCTGAAACCTCACGGGACCGGCCCGCGGCCGAGGACGCAGAGGACGATAGCGGCATCAGCCCGTTGGCCATTGCGCTGATCATACTGGCGATTATCGTCGTCCTGGCCGGCATAATCGGAGGCGCGATCTGGCTGTTCCTGCGGCGGCGCAGAGGGCCGGACAATGGCAACGGCGACGCCGACGCCGACGGTGGTCCGGAGGCATAACGTAGGGGCGACCGGCCGGTCGCCCCTACTCCCAGGATACCTGGCCTGACGTTATGCGTCTTTGGTCAGATTGGTCAGGAACTCGGAGTTGGTGCGGGTGCGGGCCAGGCGCTCCAGGACGCGCTTGGTGGCGTCGCCCATGTTGGCCTGATCGCTGCCGGAGGCCAGGGTGACCATGCGGCGCAGCAGCCAGATCTGGGGAACCGTTTCGGAGTCGTAAAGCAGTTCCTCCCGGCGGGTCCCGCTGCGCACCACGTCGATGGCGGGGAAGTAACGCTGGTCGGCCAGCCGTCGGTCCAGGTGCAGCTCCATGTTGCCGGTGCCCTTGAACTCTTCGTAGATGACCTCGTCCATGCGGCTGCCCGTGTCCAACAGGCAGGTGGCGATGATAGTGAGGGAACCGCCCTCTTCCAGGTTGCGCGCCGCTCCGATGAACCGCTTGGCCGGATAGAGGGCCGCCGGATCGATACCGCCGGACAGCGTGCGCCCGGAGGTGGGCAGGGCCAGGTTGTAGGCGCGGGTCAAGCGGGTGATGCTGTCCAGCAGTATCACCACGTCGCGGCCCGTTTCGGTCATGCGCTTGGCCCGTTCCACAGCCAGCTCGGCGACGCGGCACTGCTCCTCCACCGATTCGTCGAAGGTGGAGGCGAAAACGTCCCCATTCACCGCCCGGCGCATCTCGGTGACCTCTTCGGGACGCTCGCCGATAAGCACTACCATCAGGATGACTTCGGGCCGGTTTTCGCTGACGGCGGCGGCGATTTGACGCAGCACCGTGGTCTTGCCGGCTTTGGGCGGCGAAACCACCAGGCCGCGCTGTCCCAGGCCGATGGGGGCGAACAGATCAATCATGCGGCAGGACAAGCCATCCTGGGGGTTCTCCAGGACGATGTGATCGTTGGGGAAGATTGGAGTCAGCGATTCGAAAATCCGGCGGGAACCGGGTTTCTGCTGCTCGGGTTCCAGCAGGTTGATGCTGGTGGCGCGGGTCAGTCCATAGCGCCGCTCACCCTCCTTGGGCGGACGAACCGTACCGGTCACGGTGTCGCCGGTCTTCAAGTTGAACCGGCGGATCTGGGACTGACCGACGAACACGTCGCCCGAGACCGGCGGATATTGCATCGAACGCAACAGGCCATGGCCGGCGTCCATCACTTCCAGGATGCCGGACGCGGTCAGCAGGTTGCGGCCGGCGGCACTCTGCCTGACCCTCTGGAACAGGGCGTCACGGCCCAGTTCGGCCAGCGAGCCGTCATCACGGACGCCGACTTCCGGCGCCACCTCCAACAGCTGTTCGTGGGGCATCGACATCAGGTCGGCAATGTCCACCGGCCTTCCAGCCGGCGCGCCGTTGGCGTAGGCGTCCCGCCCGTCGGCGGCGTCGTCAGCAGGCGGCGGTTCAGCGATGGCGACGCCGGCAGCGTCGTCGGCAGCGGAAGGACGCCGGCGGCGTCGAGGAGCGGCGGTAGTGCCAGGGCGGGCGCGGACCATATTGTCAGCCTCCGGAAGCTTGTTGCCAGTCGCGCAGGAAACTCGCTAAACCGGCGTCGGTCAGGGGGTGTTTTATCATCTGTATCAATACGCTGTAGGGAATGGTGGAGATGTGCGCTCCGGCCTGAGCGGCGGTGACGCAGTGGCGGGCGCCGCGGATGCTGGCGGCCATCACGTGGGTTTCCACCGATTGCTGCCGGTACACGTCCACAATGTCGCGCACCAGGGCCATGCCATCCTGGCCGATGTCGTCCAGGCGCCCCACGAAGGGACTGACCACGGTGCTGCCGGCATTGGCGCCCAGCAGGGCCTGGTTCACGGTGAAAACCAGGGTCTGGTTGACCTGGATGCCGTCGCGGGCCAAAACGCTGATGGCCTTGAAACCTTCCTCGGTGCTGGGGATCTTGACCCAGGGGTTGGGGATCCACTCGGCGATGTCACGACCTTCGGCAATCATGCCGGCGGCGTCGGTGCTCACCACCTCCACGGAAATGGGGCCGTCGATGATGTCGGCGATCTCTTGCACCGCGGCGCGATAGCCGGCCGCGCCGCCGATGCCTTCCTTGGCCGCCAGCGACGGGTTGGTGGTGACGCCGGAGATGACGCCCAGTTCGGCGCCCTGGCGAATCTCGTCAATATTGGCAGTATCCAGAAACAGTTTCACTGCTTCAACCTCCATTGGCGCGGACGCCCGCTTGCGTCCCGAGCGCATCGGAGCGCCGGGCGGCTCGCCATCAATATTGGTGCACTCCCGCCGGGATGATTGGGGAGTGGCTGGGTAAAACGATTAGTCGGAAGAGAAAGACCATCCGCCGGCGCGCCGAAAGGGTATCTGCTTCCCTTCGCGGACGGTCTGCTGCGCCTGTCCGACGAGGGCGCGGAAAAGGGGATGCGGACGGTTGGGTCGAGACTGAAACTCAGGGTGGAACTGGACGCCAACCATGAATGGGTGGTCGGGTACTTCCGCCGCTTCCACCAATTCGCCATCGGGCGACAACCCGCTCATCACCATTCCCGAGGCTTCCAGGGATTCGCGGTACTGGTTGTTGACTTCGTAGCGGTGACGATGGCGCTCCCTTACTTCAGGGGTTGTATAGGCCGCTGCGGTGCGCGTGTTGTCCTGCGGACGGCAGGGATATTGCCCCAGGCGCATGGTGCCGCCCAGGTCGGTGACGCCCCTCTGTCCGTGCATGATGTCGATAACGGGGTGTTCGCAATCCGGGTCCAGTTCCGATGAGTTGGCGTGTTTCAGCCCGGTCACGTCCCGCGCCCAATCAATCACCATCACCTGCATACCCAGGCAGAGGCCCAGGTACGGAACGCCCCGGTCGCGGGCATACCGGCTGGTGTCCACCATTCCCTGCACGCCTCGGGAACCGAAGCCGCCCGGCACCACGATGCCGCTGACGTCCTTCAGGTAAGCGTCCGCGCCGTCCCGCTCCACCGCTTCGGAATGCACCCACTTGACGTCGGCTCGCAAGCCGTGGGATGCGGCGGCGTGGCGCAACGCTTCCCGCACTGACATATAAGAGTCGGGATACTCCACATACTTGCCCACCACGGCGATGGGCACCGAATTCTCCGCGGAGTTCATGCGATCAACCAGATCGCTCCACTCGCCCAGTTGGCATTGCCCGTCCAGCGCCAGTGATTCGGACAAGCACCGGCTTACGCCAAAGTGTTCCATGATCAGCGGGACTTCGTACACGTTGCCGACGGTGGGCATGGGGAACACCGCTTCCGATTCCACGTCGCAGAACAGCGACAGCTTTTCACGGATGGAGGGTGTAATCTCGGTATCGCTGCGGCAGATGAGCGCGTCGGGCTGGATGCCGATGCTGCGCAGTTCCTTCACGCTGTGCTGTGTGGGCTTGGTTTTCAATTCCTCGGACGCTGATATGTAAGGTAGCAATGTCAGGTGCATGTAAAAAACGTTGTTACGGCCCACCGTGTTGCGCATCTGGCGGATGGCCTCCAGGAAAGGCAAGCCTTCAATGTCGCCCACGGTGCCGCCCACTTCCACCACTACCACGTCGGCCGCGGACTTGGCGGCCAGTCCGGTCAGACGGTCTTTGATTTCGTTGGTCAGATGAGGCACGGTTTGGATGGTTCCGCCGAGGAAATCCCCCCGGCGCTCGCGGGTAATCAGCTCCAGGTACGTCTGTCCTGCGGTAACATTGCTGTCCCGGGTGAGTTCAACGTCGATGAAGCGCTCATAATGGCCCAGGTCCAGATCGGTCTCCCCGCCATCTTTAGTGACGAAAACCTCGCCATGCTGGTAGGGAGACATGGTGCCCGGATCCACGTTGAGGTAGGGATCCAGCTTGATGACGGTTACGGCAAGCCCCTGGCTTTTCAGGATGCGGCCGATGGAGGCGACGCAGATGCCCTTGCCGATGGAGCTGACCACGCCCCCGGTCACGAAAATGTACTTAGTGGCCATAGGGATCGATTGGATCTAACCGCGGCGTCTAAGCCGGAGAGACTGCCCCACACCGCTTCCCCACCCGTCGGGCCGCCCTTTAGTCGTAACTACTATGGCCCGCGTATCTTGGCCTTCTGGAACGTAATGTAACACTGCCCAACCGACCGCGTCAAGCATGAGATAGCGCTGTTGAGACTGATCTTCGCGTTGCCGCCCGGAATGCCGCCGTGCTACCATGATCGACGTTATGGAACAACAAAGCATACGCAACTTTTGCATCATCGCCCACATCGACCACGGCAAATCCACCCTGGCCGACCGCTTTCTGGAGATCACCGGCGCTGTCCGGCCCCAGGACATGAAAGCGCAGTTCCTGGACCAAATGGAGCTGGAGCGTGAGCGGGGCATCACCATCAAGGGCAAGGCGGTGACGATGACCCATCGCACCCCCGATGGCGCCGAGTACCAGCTCAACCTCATCGACACGCCGGGCCACGTGGACTTCTCCTACGAGGTTTCCCGCGCCCTGGCCGCCTGCGAAGGCGCGCTACTAGTGGTGGACGCCACCCAGGGCGTGGAGGCGCAGACCATCGCCAACACCCTGCTGGCCCTGGAGTACGACCTGGAGATGATCCCCGTCATCAACAAGGTCGATCTGCCCTCGGCCGAGCCGGAGCGAGTCGCTGCCGAACTGGAGCAGATCTTCGGCTTCCGCCGCGATGAGGTGGTGTTCGTTTCGGCCAAAGACGGCCTGGGCTGCCGCGAACTGCTGGACGGCATCGTGGAGCGCGTGCCGCCACCCAATGGGGGCGCCGCGGATCCCTTCCGCGCCCTGGTGTTCGATTCTACCTACAACACCTACAAAGGCATCATCGCCTACGTGCGCGTCGCTGACGGCAGCATCTCGCGCAACGACCGCCTGCGCGTCATGTCCTCCGGCAAGTCGGTGGAAATCATGGAGGTGGGCGTCTTCGCTCCGGAACCCACATCCACGGACGCGCTGTACGCCGGCCAGGTCGGATACGTGGCCACGGGATTCAAGGACGTGCAGGAATGCGCCGTAGGCGACACGTTGACCAGCAACGCCGCCCCCGCCGAGGCGCCCCTGCCCGGTTACGTGGAACTGAAGTCCATGGTCTTCGCCGGCCTTTATCCTTCGGACGGCGAGGACTACACGAGGCTGCGCGCCGCATTGGAGAAGCTCAAGCTCAACGACGCCTCTCTGACCATTGAGCCGGAGAACAGCGGCGCGTTGGGCTTTGGGTTCCGCTGCGGCTTCCTGGGGTTGGTGCACCTGGAGATCGTGCAGGAACGGCTGGAGCGCGAGTACGATCTGGACCTCATCGTTACCGCGCCCAGCGTGGCCTACGAGGTGCTGCTGACCGACGGCGAGGTGATGCGGGTGGACAACCCGTCGCTGCTGCCGCAACCCAACAGCATCTCGGAAATCCGCGAGCCCATACTGGGCGTCACCATAGTCGCGCCCAGCCGCTCCGTGGGCGCGGTGATGGAGCTGATGCACGCCCGCCGCTCCGAATTCCGCCGCATGGAGTATATCCAGGGCGTGGGCGGAAAGAACGGCAGCAGCGAGACACCAGGGGAATCGGACCAGAACCGGGTGGTGATGGAATACACCATGCCCCTGGGGGAAATGCTGGCCGATTTCTACAACCAGCTGAAATCCCGCACCCAGGGCTACGCCTCCCTGGACTACACTTTCGAGGGCTACCGGGCCGCTCCGCTGGTGCGCATCGACATCCTGGTGAACCAGACGCCGGTGGAAGCCCTGAGTATGATCAGCCACCGGGACAACGCCGTTGCCCAGGGCCGCAGCATCGTGGAAAAGCTGCGCGCCACCATACCGCGCCAGATGTTCGAGGTGCCCATCCAGGCCGCCATCGGCAGCCGCATCGTCGCCCGCGAAACCGTCCGCGCCATGCGCAAGGACGTCCTCTCCAAGTGCTACGGCGGCGACATAACCCGCAAACGCAAACTTCTCGAAAAGCAGAAGGAAGGCAAAAAGCGCATGAAACGCGTCGGCCGGGTGGAGGTTCCGCAGGAGGCGTTTCTGAGTTTGCTGAAGATTGGGGAAGAGGGGTAGCGATGGGCGGCGGTTCGTGCTCTCGTCTTTGTTAGTGAGGAGCAGATGAACATCATCAATAAATGAGCAACAATCACGCTGGCAGTGGCGATTGCAATCCCAGTACTCGCCCTACTGCCTGACTCAATGCCATCAATAGGGCCTGATCCTGCGACTGCACTGCCCAAAAGTTTTCTATTGCCTGTGATCATTTCTGGCAGGATCGCTGAGGCGGTATGGTCCGAGCTCTACGGAGCAATCATAAGCGTTGCCACATTGTCGATCGCAGTTTTGGCGCTCGGCCGGGCAATTGGCAAAAACAGTCAGTAAAGTCAACTGCGATAGTTTCCAAGGGTCAGGTGAGCATTGTGTCAATGTTTAAAGTAGCCATCGGCGTTAGCCACCCTGACAGTGCTGACTCTTCCTCGGTGTCGGCGGTGGTCGATGCCAACTCAGTGCATTCCGTACTGCCGGCGTCGTTACTGAAGAAGCTGGGCATATCTCCCCGGCAGCAGGTAGTATTCACCCGCTTTGACGGCAGCGAAGTGGAATGCGGCTACGGACTGGCCTGTTTCAGCATCAACGGCGAGGAATGGCCTTGCCCGGTAGTATTCGGGCCGGAGAACGACTACCGACTGGGCGCGTCAGCCCTCGAGATTTTCAACCTGGAAGTTGACCATGTTGGCGCAAAGTTGCGGCCGGCAAAGCGGCGTTTTCTGGGCGGGAAGGCGCAAAGGGCGGATCCGGACGCGCCACGAGGCGCCGCTGCAATCCTACAGATGTTCAAGGAAATCCACGAGAGTATGCCGGAGGGAGCTCTGGATGAACTCCCGACCGACCTTTCGGTGAATTTCAAGCACTATCTGTACGGCTGGCCGAAGGAAGTCGAATAGTGATCGAGGTATATGAGGTATATGAGGTATATGGGGATTCCGGCTACTGGATAGCTATGTTGAATCCAAGAGATCAATGGCACCAAAAAGCAATGCAAATTACAGAGCGCATCGGCAGCAGGCCCATCGTAACCAGCGAACTGGTCATAGCCGAATTTCTGAACGGCATGGCGCGGCACGGCCCGCGAAGCCGTCGTGAAGGCGCGGATACTGCGCAAAAACTTTACGTCAACTCAGATATAACCGTCGTTCTGCTCCAGGATTTTCCGTTGGCAAATGCTATCGAACGATATGCCAGCCGCCTCGACCAACGTTGGAGTCTGGTGGACTGCCACAGCTTCCTGATAATGGAAGAACGGGGCATCACCGATGCGCTGGCCTACGACCGTGATTTTGAGCAGGCCGGCTTCCGGGCCCTGTTACGCGAATATTGACACGCCGCCGGCGAAATCTACTTTTTACAAATAGTTAACCATCCTGCAACAACGTCGTGGCATCGTATTCCCGACTACGACCGCGCACTTGAAGGCCGGCGAATCGTTTTCGCCAAAAGTTGGGAACCCAATGCTCACCGACACCATCGCCGCCAGGCACTACCTGAACGAATGCTTTGACCCCGACGGCTTCACCAGGCCCGCCTACCAGAGCCTGATGGACAACCTGGACCGCTTGGGCGTACCTCAGTTGCAGGGCCGTTGGCGCGAGGCCAAGCATCGCGCTGACCTGGATGCCTTCACTTTCATGCTGGACCCCCGGGAGTTCCGCACCGTGCCCACCGACTGGGTGCCGCGCATCATTGCCGCCGGCGAGTGGGACACCATCGCCCGGGGCGTGGCGCAACGGCTGAAGGCCATCAACCGCTTCCTGCTGGACCTCTACTGCGGCGAGCAGCAGGTGGTCCCTCCCGACGTGATGTTTTCCTGCCAGTATTACAATCCGGAGTTGCAGGACTACCGCCCCGCGCAGGATGTGTTCGTCCACATCTACGGCATCGACCTGGTGCACATGGGCGACGGCCGATACGTCATTCTGGAAGATAACCTGCGCATACCCTCGGGCATCAGTTACCAGTTGAAGACCACCGAGCTCGGGCTGAACGTGATGCCGGAGCTGGCCCAGGGCTACGACATCATCCCCTACGACATTCGCGCCGGCTACCACGATATGTTCGCGTCGCTGTGCGATACGGATGATCCCGTATGCGTCCTGCTCACCGACAGCAAGTTTGGCTCGGCATTCTTTGAGCATCGCTACCTTTCGGAACTGCTGGGCATTCCGCTGGTGGAAGGCTCCGACCTCTACATTGGCGCCAACGGCCGGGTGTGGGGCCGCGCCATCGACGGCGACTTCGAGGTTGATCTCATTTACCGCCGGGTGGAAGACCTGGAGCTTTTCGTGCCCGGCCTGACTGAAGCCTATCTCAACCACAAGGTCGTGCTGGTCAACGCCATGGGCACCGGCGCCGGCGACGACAAGCTGGTGTTCCTCTGGGCGCCCAATATGATAAAAACGTACCTGGGGGAAGAGGCCATTCTGGAACAGGCGACAAGCTATGATCTGCGCTCGCCGGCCAACCGGCAGTACGTCCTGCAAAACCTGGACAGCCTGGTGCTGAAAACGCGGCAGGGCTACGGCGGCCTGGGCGTGTTCATCATGCCCGATCTGGACAAGGGCTATCGCAGCCGCCTGTCCCAGCAGCTGATCGAGCAGCCCCAGGTGTTCATCGCCCAGGAAACCCTGGACTTCTCCCAACATCTTGTGTTTGACGAGTCCGGTGGCGAATTTGAGGAGCGCTACGTTGACCTGCGCGTGTTCGCCGTGCAGAACGGTCGGGGAGAGGTCACCGTATTCCCCGGCGGACTGACCCGCGTGTCGGAGGCCAACAGCCGGGTCACCAACAACTCGTCAGGAGGGTCATGCAAACCGAGCTGGGTAGTCCGCTGATACGTGAGACGGTCCCGGTGCATTACGCCTACATAGCCAGATATACTTACTCCGATGTAGTGGTCCAGAACGATAACTTCCTCCGGCTGTCGGCATACTCCGATCCCTACCAGAAACCGGGCGCCGGCGAGGTGGTCACAACCCCGCCGGGCCGCCAGATCGTTTATCCCGACCGCCTGGGCAACACCGTCCATCGGGTTCGCATCTCGGCGCCGCACCGAGAACTGATCATCGCCGCCGCCGGGCACGTTTGCTTGAGCGACCGGTCGCCGGATGTAGGCGACGTCCCACTGGCCGGCCTTGAATACGGGCTGGAAGCGCAGGAGTTCCTCACGGCGTCCCACCTGGCCGATCCGGCCACCGTCGTGGAAACCGCTCTGGTCGCTGCCGGCGGGGCTTCCACATTGCTGGATACGGTGAGCAATGTGGTGGGGTGGATTTACGAAAACGTGCGTTACCAGCGCGGCCACACGTCGGTGAACACCACGGCGGCGGACGTGCTGGAGTCCATGAGCGGCGTATGCCAGGACATGACCCACCTGAGCTTGTCCATGCTCCGCGCCCTGAGTATCCCGTCCCGTTACGTCAGCGGCCTGCTCACCCGGCAGCCGGGCGAGACCCACGCCTGGCTGGAGTTCCTGCACCCCCGGCAGGGCTGGCTGCCCGTCGACCCCACCCGTGGCCTCGTCATCAACACCGGAACCGATTACCTGAAGTTCGGCGTGGGCCGCGACTACTCCGAAGTGCCGCCCGTGTCCGGCTCCTTTGTGTCAAAAGGCTCCGGCCAACTGGATATGGCCGCCGCCGAAGTCTTCTTTGACCGCGACACGGTTTCAATGGAAGATGCTTTCAGTCTGTTGGAACACTTGTAGGGGCGAATAATTATTCGCCCCTACGCTGACACGCTTAAACCCCGCTCATGTAGAGGAGCATGGTCAGAAGATGACAGAACCCAGGTCAATCACTTATCGCAGCGACCGTTGGCTTACCGATTCCCGGGTGTACAACCTCATCTGGATGGGGCGATGGCTGGAACGGGCGGACAACATCGCCCGGGTGGTAAATACCTTCGCTCGCATGGCGGTGGAAAACGGCAGCGATATGCTCACTCTGCAGCAGTCCCTGGAAACCGCCGCCGCCATTCGCGGCATCAGCATCGACGACCCCAGCCAGTCCCTCGTCATGCTCCTCAAGCAGCACGAAGCCTCCTCCATCTACCACAGCCTCGCCACCGCCCGGAGCAACGCCACCCACGTGGGCACGGTGGAACTCATCCGCGCCATGTCCGAAGCCGTGCTGACACTGGAGGACGATACGGCGATGCCGGACACGCCGCTGAACGCCCTGCTTCTCACCAACGAGGTGCTGGAACGGCTCAGCGCCGTGTACAAGATCATCGACGACAACTGGTTCCACCAGGAGGCGCTGTCGGAAGAAGAGGTGTACCGCCGCTTCGTCCAGCAGCAACAACAGCAGCAGCAGTAATTGCGGAGAGCGCGTAAAGCGGCCCGCCTTGTCAGAGGCGCACCCTTGTGGTTGGTTCCAATACCTCACGAACCGGGTCAACTTTGAACATCAGCATCTGTAACGTCGTGGAGCCGAGCACGCTGCTGTCGTCTCCCTACGGGCCGAAGATTACTCGGCAAACGCTCTCTTCTCCGTTAATGCCGACCAACGCCCACCCACTCCAATAGGAAACCTCGGTGCCGTCGGCAAGAGTGCCGTCAAATTGCGAGCGCCTGGGTATGCGCAGCCCGTCCAGCAGCGACGCGGGAAACATGGCGAAGGAGGCACCGGTGTCAACCAGCGCCTCCACCTCTATCATGTCGCCGCCATCTAGGTTGCCGACCCGAACCATCGTTGAAAACGTACCTATTTACGTCTCCTCGACTGTCCGTAAACCTCGGCGACTTCCGCTTACTTGAAGTGCGGGATCACATCCTCAGAGATGCACTTCAGGGTGTCCATGACCACCTCGCGGGGGACGGAGGACGTCCAGTTGCACTCGAACATGATCTCGTCGGTGGTGAACTGCTCCCGGAACATATGGATCTTCTCGACCACCTCTTCCGGCGTGCCGAAGAGGTTGACCTCCTGGGTGGCCTCGGGGCCGGCGCTGCCCGCGTCGGTGCTTCCGATGGCGAGACGACCAGCGTAGTAAATGCGGGCCAGGTTCATCAGGTCTTCGACCCGGCGGTCCGCCTTCTCCTGGGTGTCCGCCACCAGCGTGGGCACGCGCACCACCGTGCTCGGCTCGCCCTCGTGACCGGCGTCGTACCAGGCCTTGCGGTAATCCTGCACGTCCTGCCTCAGGATGGCGGAACCGCGCAGGTTGTGGGGGGAGCTGCCGGCGCCGATGGCGATGCGATAGCCGTGCTCGCCCATGGGGACGAAGCTCTCCTGGCTGTCCACGGGGAGCAGCATCGGCAGGGGCTTCTGCACGGGCTTGGGGATGCTCATGTAGTCTTCGTAGAAGGCGGGATAGTTGAAGTACTTGCCTTCAAACCCGGAGAATCTGTCTTCGTTCCAGAGCTGCTTGAGGAGTTCCAGGTACTCGTAGAAGTATTCCCGGCGTTGGTCGGAACCGCGAGTGCGGGCGCCCGGGCCGTAAATGAACCGGCCTTCGCTGACCTGGTCCACTATCGCGACCTGTTCCGCGACCTGGAAGGGGTCCTCCAGCTGGAGGTTGTCAAATGCGTAGCGCTCGTGGGGCAGCGCCCGCTCCGATACCGTCTCCCCGGGCAGCCGCAGGGTCGGGCGGTGGATGGAGGTGCCGATCCTGATGTTCTCGGTGTGGTTGGCCAGGACGGCCGACAGCATGAGAGACTGGGGATCCATGCTGCCCTGGGTGGAGAAGTGGCCGCCGCCCAGCCAGACGTAGTCCCACCCCGCGTCCTCGACGAGTTCGATTTCCTTGAAGTTCATCTTGTAGGCCGCGGCCTCAAGGAGCTTGCCACCCTGATAATCCGGGTCCCAGGGAACCTTGCCGCCTTCGTAAACGGCGTTCCAAGTTGTGAATAGTCCAAAGTCCATGATTGACCCTCCATTCCGTGCGGGGCGATACCATTCATCATTGTTGCCGATGCTAACACCGGCGGCAAACAGCGTCAACGCTGACCAATTCAGTTGCCGGCGTGGGGTTCGGACCCATTGGTGGGAAACTCCCGTTTCAGTAGGCTGCGGGTTGGCACCAGACGGGAGTTCACCGGGTCAACCATAAGCGCCAGGTCTTCCAGCGCCGTTGCTCCCATCAGGTATTCCCCGTCCGGCCCGAAAATGATGCGCGCCAGGCCAACCCTATCCATTACTGCGAATGCGGCCCACCCCGTTTCGTAGGTGACGATTTCACCGCCAGCCAGTTCAAACTCCGTGATTTGCGCCGTCTCAATTCCCAGCCGGCGCAACAGGCCGGACGGGGCCATTGAGTAGGTGGCGCCGGTATCCACCAGAGCGTTTACCGTCTCCCAGGCTGAAAAGTCGGCGGCGCCGATTTGCAGTTCCACGTCAAAAGTTCCCATACCGATTGCCTCGCGCGATAATGATTGCTAGGGAAGCAGTGTACCATCCGTTACTCCACCACTCTCCGCACCCAGTCCACCATCGGCGGCACGATGAGCAGCCCGTCGGTCCGGCCGGCCTCGTAGGCCAGGGTTAGAGCCTGCGCGTTTACCCTATTCGTCTTCGGCGTCAGACTCCTGTGAATCCATGTCGACGATTTCCTGAATGATCGGGGCGAAAACTCCGTCGAACGCGATTAGTTGATCGCGCGTCCATTCTCGGAGTTCGGCCAGCATTTCCTCGTCGTCGCTAATGCGCCCAGGCCGCTCAGCCGAAATGCGGTAATCCGGCTGTAGTGAAGAAGCATCCCATCGCAACTGGTATCCCAATTCGCTCTCGATGTCCTCCTTGCGAGCCTCCAACTGCTGGAACACTTGATCGGCCCATTCGTGTGTCGTGTCGTCCGAGCAAATGTACAACTCCACGAAGCCAAGACTCCCGTCTTGAAAACTGACGTTCCAACTTACCCCTTCGAACTCTGATTCAAACCATATCCAAGAGTCCGTTGTGTCATCTCCGCCGATGACGTAGTCATGTTCTTTCATCATTTCGCCGAGGGCGCGCCAATACGCTTCGTATAGCCGTTCTTCTTCTGACTTGGCCCGTGCGAGTGCCCGGCGCTCTGCCGCAGAGATCCGTTTGTACCAACCGCTGGGCATGGCAACAACTCGGAAATGCGGAGCGGGTCGAGACTCGTCGATCTTCCACGCCCCAACCACCACCCCGAAAAAGGCCGTATCCTCGCCGGTGCGTTGGTTCAGCCAGTCCAGCGACGCCCGGTGTTCGTCGCGAAATTCCCGCGCCAGCCACACCATCGCATAAGCATCGTACCCGGCGGCGTAGGTCAACAGCTGCCCCAGATGGTTGTGGTCGGTCGCCTCCAGCTGGTTCTCGATAATCACTGGTCGGTCGCTGTCCCGGTCGTAGGCCAGCACGTCCAGGAAAAATGGGCCCACGGGCTGTTCTTCCCCCCGCAACACCAAATCCAGCCCCAGCGCCCGCCCAGCTTGGCCAGGTTCTCCGCCAGCCACGGCGTGAAATCCTGCGCCTCATTGGGCCAAACTTCCCGCAGGTCAACCCGCTCAATCGCTCCCAAATTCACCATCTTTAACCTCCTTCCTGAGCCGCCACCATCACCGAGCCGGCGGCATCCGTTCCTCAATGACAACATCCCCGCCGTCCCACCAATCGATGGCGAGATGGCAGTTCGCCAGCAGGGTAGCGCCAATCATCGGCTTGTTGCCCATCATATACGCCCGCACATCCAATGAAGCCGGTGTCCACGACAACTTCCAGAACTTGAAAAACCAGGTTGGCGCCGAGAATATCAAACTCAATGCGCGCTTCCAAACCAGCGCTGTCATCCAGGGACGGTCTCACCTGGCCCCTAATCATGAGAACCCTTCTTTTGCGAAGCCAGATATTCCATAGTTTGCCGAGTGGAAAGCCGGGCGGAAATATACCGTTCACTGCCCACCAGCTCGGCCCAAGTGAAAGCTTTCGGATGGCGTTCCCGCAGACGCTTGGTTAGCTCCACGTCGCTGCGCTCACCTCGGTACTCGCCAACCTCGTAGTCGCCACTGTGAATGTCGATAACCACCAGCTTGCCCCAATGCTTGGCTTCCATTTCCTCGCGGATACCCGCGTAGATTTTCTGGCCGATGGCGGCTGCTTTATCCGGCGTGAGTTCCATAATCATCCCTCCCGTCAAATGCCACCGCCAAGTCCAGTCCGCCTCCGGCGGATGGCACCGGCCGTTACTCCTCCGACAGCCCGCCGCAGGCGGGTTCTTCAATGATAACTTCGCCGCCGTCCCACCAGTCGATGATGAGGCGGCTGTCGGCCAGCAGGTCGGTGCCGATCAACGTATCATTGCCAGACTCGGCAAATACTCTCCGTATCCGCCCATACCACAATATCCATACGGCATAGACATCGACCCGAATACTCGGGCCATGTACCTGGGACACCTGCCGTTCACCGGTATGACGTAAGCCGAGTTCGCGAACCAACGAATCCGGCAATGTCAACCAGTCCGTGGCCCCGGTATCTATCACGGCGGCCAGCGTCCGAAAAACTCGGTCTTCCCCGGCGATTGCAATATCAACCCAAGCCTCCAGGCCGGTGCCGTCTGCGGCGCTCGGATGCACGATGCCATTAATCATCGTTGGCCTTTCCATCCGGCCTTACCGGATACAATCCGCGCCTGCCTTCTTTGCGGTAATATGGCGCCGGATAACCTACCAGTACAGCCCACGTTTGAGCGTGCGGGTACCTATCTAGTATCCGGCAGGTGATTTCCAAATCGCTGTGGCGGCTCACAAATTCGCCAATCTCGTAGTCGCCGCTGTGTACGTCGATGACCACCAGTTCGCCCCAGTGATTGGCCTCCATTTCTTCGCGGATACCCTCGTAGATTTTGCGCCCGGCGGCCGCGACTTCATCTCCGGTAAGTTCCATGTCTAACGCTCCTTACATCAGCAGGGCTTCCCGCTCAACTAAGCGTTGGTCCACCGGATCAACGGCCAACCTCATGTCTTCCAGCGTCGTTGCGCCCATCAAATACACCCCTTCCGGCCCGAAAGAAACGCGGGCCGCTGCATTGCGCCCTTCGGCTGTGAACCTGGCCCAGGCGGTTTCCAACTCCATCCGGCTGCCGTCGGCGATTAACGATACTATCGTTTCGACAGGCTCAATGCCCAGTTCGCGCAGCAAGCTCCCTGGGATCATCGAATACGTGGCTCCGGTATCCACCAGCGCTTCAACGCTCGTACCGTCGTCGGTGAAAATGTTGCCCACCCAAAGACTGACAGTGAAAGTGCCCATTGGACATTCTCCTTGTGTGTTTCCGGTCCGACAGCAAACTTTCATCATGCCGGATGCTAGTAAACCTTGTATTCCTCCAGCACCGCCGCATCCAGGTGCAGGCCCATCCCCGGCTCGGTGGGGGCGATTATCTCCCCGTTGTCCCACTGGGGCAGAACGCTGTTGAGCTGGTAGTACACCGGGTCGCGTTCCTCCTCGAAAACCTCCACGAACAGGCCGTGGGCGTGGGCCGGGAGCAGTTGCACCGCCAGCTGGGGCTCCTCGTGGTGGGCCATGCGGATGCCCCGCATCTGGGCCGCGCCGGCGACCCGTCGCCATTCCGATATGCCGCCGCAGATGGCCGCGTCGATGTTGAGGATGTCCACCGCCTCGGTGTCCATCAGGCGCTGACCGCCCCAGGAGCTGCTCTCGCCTTGGCCGGCGGCCACCGGGATGCCCGTGCGCAGCCGCACTTGCCGCATATCGTTATCGGCGTCCTGCCAGCGGCAGGGTTCTTCCAGCCAGGCCAGGCCCATCTCCTTGGCCGGTCCGGCGAACTCTAAAGCCTCGTCCAACGTCCACGCCTGGTTGGCATCGCACACGATGATGAAGTCGTCGCCCAGGGTGTCGCGGATGGCGCGCACCCGCAGCAGGTCTTCGGCCACCGCCACTCCGCCCACCTTCAGCTTGACGCCGCCGATGCCCCGTTCCCGCTGGTGCAGCAGGTCCTCCACCATGAAGGCCGTATCCCGGCCTTGTACGTAGTATGCGAACCGCACCACCGGGGCGCGGTCGGCGTATCCGCCCAGCAGCGTCCGTACCGGAACGCCCAGGGCCTTCCCGGTGATGTCCCACAGCGCGATGTCGATGGCGGCGATGGCGCGCATGGCGATGGCCTTGTTGCCGATGTGCGGCGTCAGCGCGAACATCTTCTGCCAGCACCGTTCGATGGCCATGGGGTCTTCGCCGTTCACCGCTTCGGCCATGGGCCCAACCACCAGATCTTTCAGCAGTTCATAGCCCGTGCGCTCGTCGCCGGAATAAATCTCGCTGACCAGTCCCTCGTCGGTATGTACCCTGACGACGATGGTGCAACGGGATTCAATCTGATAAACGCTGCCGCTGAAACGGGTGCTCAGGGGAATGCGGACGATGTCCGCTTCCACGTTGGTAATACGCATGATCGCGCCGCCTCCAATTCGTCGAAACTGCCACGATTATACTCGCCGGCAGTAGCGGGAGACGGCGGTGTCCGCCTCCGGCGGATCAGCGCGTCGGGACGCTCGTCACCGGATAGTCAAAGTAGGTGGCCGTGATCAGGTTGTGCAACTCGAGGCAGAACGCTGCCACCAGTTCCAGCACCCCTTCCCGGTTGTCGCTGTCCGGCCATTCGTAATGCAGCATCGCGCTGGCCCGGCCGGCCAGCCGTCGCATCGCCGCGCTGGCGTCCGCGTCCTGCCCCACGCCGAGCACTGCGAGCTCTGCGGTCACGGCATCCAGAGCGTGGCACACCGAGTGCGGGAGGAAGGGGTCGGTAACGAGCAAATTCAGAACCTGCTCAGGGATCACTTCAACTCTGTACGCGCGTTGGTAAGCCTCGAAGGCATGATACACCCGCAGCAGGGAGGCCCAATCCGACTCGAAGTGTTGTGCGTCCGGGCCGTCCATCTCCAGTTGTGTCAGCAGCAGGCCGCCCATCTGTTGCGCTCGCTCGATGTTCCTGCCCAGCCGCATGAAATGCCAGCCTTCGTCCCGGTACATGGTTGCCGCCGCCACCCCCATGAAGGTGTCTATGTCCGCCGACACGGAGGCATAAAAACTCTCCGGCGAGTTGGTCCAGATATCCAGAAGCCTGATCTGTTGGACACGCAGGTAGGCCAGGTTCAAGGCCCGCCACATCTCGCCGCTGATGCAGTGGCGCATCTGGCGGGCGTTTTCCCGTCCGGCGGCAAAACAGCTCCATACCGACACCGGATTCACCCGCTCGAAGGTCAGGTCGTCGGCCAGGGTGTATGAATCCGCCAGGGTGAATTCCTCCGCGCCGGCGAAGTTTCCGCTGAGCTCGAAGGTCAGGCCGGCCGCCGGCGGCTGCCGGTCCAGGCTGCGGTAGATGCGGTTCCACCCGGCGTAGATCTCCTCGATGGGACGGTCAACCAACGCCTCCGTTTGCAGTTGCAGCAGCCGGCACAGGTGGTCCGCCCGCTCCAGGTAGCGGCCCATCCAGTACAACCCCTGCGCGCTGCGGGCGAGCATCGCCGTCACTCCTCCAGCACCCACACGTCCTTGCCACCGCCGCCCTGGCTGGAGTTGACCACCAGGCTGCCCCGACGCAGCGCTACCCGGCAGAAGGCGCCGGGGACGATGCGGGTGGTCTTGCCGTGAAGTACAAACGGCCTCAGGTCAACGTGGCGCGGCTCAAACTTTCCGTCAATCAGGCAGGGAGAACGGGACAGCGCCAGCGTGGGCTGGGCGATGAAGTCTTTGGGGTCCGCGCGCACGGCTTTGGCGTATTCCTCCCGCTCCGCCGGCGTGGCATGGGGTCCGACCAGCATTCCGTAACCGCCCGACTCGCCCACGCGCTTGACCACCAGCTTGTCCAGGTTGTCCAACGTGTACTCCAGTTGTTCAGGCCGGCGGCACAGATAGGTTTCCACGTTCTGCAACAGTGGTTCTTCGCTGAGATAGTAGCGGATCATGTCTGGCACGTAGGCATACACGCTCTTGTCGTCGGCCACTCCCGTTCCCGGCGCGTTGGCCAGCGCGACGTTGCCCCGTAGGTAGGCGTCCAGCAAGCCGGGGACGCCCAGCACCGAGTCGGAGCGGAACGCCAGCGGGTCGATGAAGTCGTCGTCCACCCGCCGGTAGATCACGTCGATCCGTTCCAAGCCGGTGGTGGTGTGCATGTACACGTACCCGTCCTGCACCAGCAGGTCGCGGCCCTCCACCAGCTCCGCGCCGATTTCCCCCGCCAGGAACATATGCTCGTAGAACGCCGAGTTATAAACGCCCGGAGTCAGCAGCGCGATCCGCGGGTTGGGTCGGTCGCCGGGCGCCAGCTCCCGCAGGGTTTCACCCAGCAACTGCCCGTACTGCTCCACCTCCAGCACCCGGGAACTGCGATAGAGGCGTCGGAAGCTGGCCTTCACCGCCTTGCGGTTGGCGACCATGTACGACACTCCCGACGGCACGCGCAGGTTGTCCTCCAGGACCCGGTAGCCGTCGTTGGTGCGGACCAGGTCGGTGCCGCAGATTGCCACCCACGTTCCCTCCGGCGGGGTGAAGCCTTTCATCTGGCGGCGATACTGCGGACACTCGTACACCATATCCGGCGGTATCACGCCGTCAGCAATGGCGCGTCCGCCTCCGGCGGATCCGTACACGTCCTGGATAAAAAGGTTCAACGCCCGGATCCGTTGGGTCAGGCCGGTTTCCAACTGCCGCCATTCCCGTTCCGCCAGCAGACGGGGCACGCAGTCAATGGGGATGATTCGTTCGGTGGCTTCCTCGTCACCGTACACCGTGAAGGTGATGCCCTCGTTGGAGAACGACCGGGTCACCCGCTCCTGGATGGCAGCCAACTCCTCGGCCGACAACTCGTCCAGCGTTCGGCGCAGGGCGGCCCAGCCGTCCCGCGTCCGTCCATCCGCGAGAAACATCTCGTCAAAGACGTTGGCGTTCAGTTCGTAATCCCGAAAACGGTCCTCGGTACTCACTTGCATATCACAAAGCCGTCAACTGCTTGTTCCACCGCCGATGTCATTCCGATCTGTCGGTTGATACGGGTAGGGGCGAATGATTATTCGCCCCTACGAATTTCCGGCAGCCCGAAATCCTGTATCGCCAGGTCCGACAGGTATTCGCCAATGGCCAGCGACGAGGTCGCTCCCGGCGACGGCGCGTTGAGCACGTGGAGCGCGTGCTGGCCCCGCAGGATGTGGAAATCATCGAGTATGGCCCCCGACTTGGACACCGCCTGCGCGCGGACGCCGCTGCCGCCCGGTTCCAGGTCCTCCGGGCGGATCTCCGGTATCAATTTTTTGAGGTCGTTCACGAACACTGACTTGCGGTAGGAACGGTGCATCTCCTGCATACCAGTCTTCCAGTGCTTCGCTGTCATCTTCCAGAAGCCGGGGAAGGTCAGCGCGCCGGCCGTCTCGCCCAGGTTGATATTGCTCTTGTTATAGCCTTCCCGGGCCCACGCCAGCACCGCGTTGGGACCGGCCTCAACGTAGCCGTGAATGTTCCGCGTGTAATGCACCCCCAGAAAGGGAAAACGCGGGTCGGGCACCGGATAAATCAGCCCTTTCACCAAGTCCTCGCTGGACTCCGCCAGCTTGTAATACTCGCCGCGGAAGGGGATGATGCGCACGTCGGTCTGCTCGCCCATCATGGCGGCGAGGCGGTCGGCGTAGAGGCCGCCGCAGTTGACCACGTGCCTGGCCTGCAACGCGCCCCGCTGGGTTTCCAGCGCCGTGCTGGTGGCGGTCTGGCGCGCGCCGGTCACCGCCGCGCCGGTGAAGATGTCGCCGCCGGCGGACTGGAACTTGCCGGCATAGGCATTGGCGACGCGCACGTAGTCAACAATGCCAGTGTGGGGCGCCCACAACGCCCGGACGCCGTAGGTGTGCGGCTCAATCTCGGCCAGCCGCTCCGGCCCCACCATCTCCAGGTCGGGGACGCCGTTGGCCGTGCCGCGCTCATACAGGTCATCCAGGCGGCCCAGCTCGCTCTCGTCGGTGGCGACGATCACCTTGCCGCACGGATCGTACTCAATCTCGTTTTCGTCGCAGAACGCCAGCAGCCGCTGCTTGCCGCCCACGCAGAACGTCGATTTCCACGAGCCGGGCCGGTAGTAGATGCCGGAGTGGATGACGCCGCTGTTGTGGCCGGTCTGGTGCTGGGCTAGCCGCTCCTCTTTCTCGATAACCGCGATGCTCAAATCCGGCGAGCGTTCCAGCAACTGCATCGCCGTGGACAGCCCGATGATGCCGCCGCCCACGATAGCCACGTCATACTGCCGCGTTTCCACCGAAGTGGAGCCGTTTCCCGATGCCGACATATCCTTACCTTCCTGCATACATACAAGTCAATTTGCCGGCGTCGCCGCGGCATTCTGCTCCCATTCCGGCGCCGTCTCTCGCAAGCGTTCCGGCAGAGCCTCAACCACGATCAGGGCGATGGCGCCTGCTGCGTCGGGATGGGCCAACACTGCATCTGCTGAACTCGGCGATGGTACGTGCTCTCCGCCGGTTGCCTTGCCTTCCAGATGGAGGGCCAGGACTTCGCGAGCCATCTCACCGGCTTTCTCAAAAGTACTGCCGGTGGCGATGCAGCCGGGCAGGTCGGGAAAGCGCACGCCGAAATCGTCGTCGGCTTCCTGGCGTACTAGGGCAGCGTAAGTCCGTTCCGCACTGGTCGTCGGTATGGGCTTTAGCCCGACGCCGGGGTTGGAGGGTTCCTCCGGCGTCTCATATAACGTCAGCCGTTCCTCCTCGGTAAGAGGATGGCCATATATCTCGTGGTATTCTTCCGATGCCAAAAAAGCTTCAAGCTCGGCCTGCGCCTCTTCCTCGGTACGTTCGGGCAGAGCTTCTACTACGATCAGGGCGGTGGCATAAGAAGCGTCTTCGTAGGCCAACGCTTCATCGGCAGAGCATGGCGACGGGATGTACTCCCCACCGGCGGCCATTCCCTCCAGGTGCAGAGCTAGAGCCTCCCTCGCCATTTCGCGCGCTTCCTCAAATGTAGTTCCCGCTGTGATGCAGCCGGGCAGGTCGGGAAAGAATACCCCATAATCGCTGGTTGCATCCTTCTCAACCAGCGCGATGTAAGTTCGTTCCATGGTAGTCTCCCCTACCGTCGCAACCTGACGCCGGATTGCTTCTCGATGCTGATTATCGTTCCTATTTTGAGGTCTTTTTGCGGGTGCTGCACCGTCGTAGTCCCCGGCTTTGTTGGATGCTTCATCTGATGATGGGAGCCGTTGATGCGATGAACATACCATCCGTCATCTTGCAGCCGCCGCAAAACCATCCTGCTGTCCATTCCGGCATTATACACGTAGGTTGAGAGGCAGTTGTCATGTGGATGAAGCTATAGCTACGTCGTCTCCCGACGCTTCCTGCCGCTGCCACCAGGGCGGGCCGGGATAGTCTTCGCGCATGCCGGTATCGCCATCCTGAATGATAAAGTCGCGCCGGTCGCGGTACAGCCGCGCCCGGTTCAGCACTACCTCCCTCTCGTCATCGGGGTCATCTAGGACGCCCTTGATAGTGTCGGCATCTGCCATAAACCAGTATTTGTAGTCGCCGATGAAAACATAGTCCATTTGCCGCTTGAAAAAGTATCCGCGAAACGCCTCCCCGTCTCTAACCCGCTCGCAAACCGCCTGCATCAACTCCCGCTCGCCGTCTTTCTGTAACAGCACGTATTCGTGCGGCCACGTCTCCCGAAAGGTTTTGGCTTCGCGCCAGGGGGCGGCGGCAATCAACTCGGTTAGTTTCATCACATATTCCTCCACTCCTTCGCTAGCACTGTGTGAATTCTCAAACTTGTGCCCACCAACTCAGGGAACGATAACCGGGACGAAGTTTACAGCTGCTCTCGAGTCGCCAATTCTGATGGTATTGACTTCTACGCCGTAAATTTTGATTGTGCCGCCGGTTGCGTTGTTCAGCCATTCGATGGCGGAGCGATGCACATCGTTGAATTTTGGAGAAACCCAGATCAATGTCCGCGCATCAAAATGCGCGGCATAAGTCAGCACTTGTCCCAAATGGCTGTTGTCACTCCACTCCAATTGATTTTCGATGGCTACCCTTGCTCCGCTTCCGTCGCGCGCAAGTAGGTCCAGGGAAAAGTTGCCGGTGGATGCCTCCCTTCTGACGAATTCCAGGTCCATTCCCAATGCTGCACCTAACGACGGAAGATTTTGGGCGAGCCAGGGGGTGAAATTGATGGCTTCGTTAGCCCAGACATCGCGAGGTTTCACGCGTTCTATATTTCCTAGTTGGGGTCTCGCCATGACTACTCCTCCTCTCGGTACTCGCCCGCGGGCTGTTCTTCGCTTTCAGGTGTGGACATGGGCGCTTCCTGAGTAATTTCGTCTCCCTCAGCACTTCGTGATTCTGCATCCGCAGCTTCCTTGGCTAGCGCTTGCATGACCTCTTCCAAGCGAGGTTGGAAGGCTGTCTTGAGGGCAATGAGATTATGGAACATCCAGTTGCGAATTTCCTCGAGTTCCTCGTCGGACGAGTTCAGGGAATCATCCCGAGACACCCCAGCGCTAACCCGGCGCCAACCGCCGAGATCACCTATCAGGTCAAATCTGAGGTCTTCCAACTTGGCTTTCAAATCCGCCTCACGGTTCAACAGAGATTCGTATATCTGAGCACTTTTGCTCTGATCCCCAGTCGATATCCAAATGTGAACCAAAGCCTTGCCCCAACCAAATGCGGCGTTATATGAAACACCGGAAAACCCCGACGGAAATGACTGGCCACCGCCAGCCCGCGCTGTAGTGCGATTGGTGAAGTCTTCTCGCCAGAGATCCGCGACCAACGGTTGATAGAAATTCAATCGCCGATAGGCAATCGGCGTCAACCCGCTGGCTGCTGCGCGGGCACGTTTGGCCAGCGCATCGCCGAAAGCCACGGGGCGGAACTCGTGACCAGGTGGTGAGTTGTCGATTTTGATGGCACGTACCTCTACTCCATATACCTCGATGTCGTCCGCAGTCCATTGGTTGAGCCACTCCAAGGTTTCTCGGTGTTCCGCGCGAAATTCCGGTGTCACCCAGACCAAGGTCTTGGCATCGTGTTGCGCCGCATACGCCACCAGCGAACCGAGTTGGTCGTGCCGGCTGTGATAGCGCTGGAGTGCGATTGCAACCGTGTTGTTGCTCCCGACTTCTTTGGCCAGAATGTTCAGCCAAAACCAGCCCACTGGCGGTTCAAGTCGTACCAATTCCAAGTCCATGTGCAGCGGTGCGCCCAACAGTTGCAGATTCTCCGAGAGCCAGCGAGCGAATTCCACTCCCTCACCCTGCCATAGACGACCTATGTCCACGGGCTCTATCTTTCCCAATTCCACTGTGGTCATTTGTTTTCTCCTGTAGATTAACAGACCTATGCCGGCAGCGCAGCGAAAGTTCATAGTGGTCGGGCGGCGTCTTATCAGGCCGCGAGCAAACGCGCGATGAACGAGCGCACTACCGGCTCGTAGAACACCACGTCGTCCAGGTCCATTAGATCCCCATCGCCGTTGGCCTGGAACTCGAGCGTAATCAAGTAGCCCGATACTAGCGGGATGCCGGTTTGATTCTCCAAGCTGTCAATGAACGGTTCCACGTCGTCGTAATCCAACGAAGGCAGCTTGCGTTCGCGGGCCGATGCCGCCTGCTTTATCGCCGCCTCCGTGGCCTTCCAGAAGAAAGTTGACGCCTCGCCGTGCTTGCCCCTCAGCAGGCTCAGGTCGGCGCGGTCAAGCAGCGCCTGGATGTTTTCGGGGATGATGCTTTTGGCGGTCATGGTCACCTAATCCTCCGGCGCGGCCACCGCAATGGCGGCAACGCCGGCCCACGTCGCCCGCTGGCGTTCCGCGTCCGGGATTTCGCTGCCCACTGTTACGGCGCTGCATTCGGCGCCGGTTGCCTCTGCCAGCGCCCGGGCGCGGCGGGCGGCCCGGTTGACGTGGGTGCTGTTCAGGGTGACGCCGATTTCCACGACTGCGTAAGCATCCTGACCGTCCGCATTTTTGCCGACGGCGATGACGGCGGCGTTCAATAAGTCGTAGTATTCATCGTCTCCGATAGCGTTCTTGTCGCCGGCATCCTCAAGCAGATCATACAGAAAATTGTGAGTTTCGCCCCATTCGGTATGCAACAACCTTACTTGCTCCAACCCAATGATGCGGAGCAGCCCGCGGCGGATTCCCCCGGCAACGAATCTCTCGTAAGGACACGCAATTCCAGCGGGGTCAATGGCAACTCCATCCTGCGGCGTTTGCATTGTGGACATCGGGCGCTTCCTAATTATGGAAAGTAGGGGCGAATAATCATTCGCCCCTACATTTTACCAACCGCTTTGCAGCGGGATCAGCCGCCGTTCTGTTCCCACAGCGCTTCCAGCACTGCGCCGGGGTTCATCGGCAGGTTCTGCATCCGGACGCCGGTGGCGTCGTGGATGGCGTTGGCGATGGCGGCCATGGGCGGGACGATGGGCACTTCGCCGACGCCCCGCACACCGTAGGGGTGTCCGGGGTTGGGCACTTCCACCACCACGGTGTCGATCATCGGCAGATCCAGCGCCGTGGGCATCCGGTAGTCCAGGAAGCTGGAGTTCTGCAACTGAGCGTCGTCGTTGAAGTAGTACTCTTCGTTCAGCGCCCAGCCGATGCCCTGTACGGCGCCACCCTGGATCTGCCCTTCCACGTAGGACGGGTGAATGGCGGTGCCGGCGTCCTGGAGGGCGGTGTAACGCAGGATGTCCACCTTGCCGGTTTCCTCGTCCACCGCCACGTCGGCGATGTGCAGCGCGTAGGCTCCGCCGACGCCGGTGGGCGACACGTTGGCCCGCCCGACGATGGGGCCGCCGGTGCCGTTGAGCCGGGACGCCAGTTCCCGGAAGGTGAACCGCAGTTCCGGCTCCGACTTGTGCTGGATCACGCCGTTGTCGAATTCCACGTTCTCCGGGTCGATGTCCCAGATGCGGGCGGCGCGGTTGATCATCTGCTGCTTCACGTCCTGGGCCGCCTCATAAGAAGCCCAGCCGGTCTTGAAGGCGACGCCGCTGCCGCCAGTCATGGAAGTCCAGCCGATGGAGTTGGTGTCGCCCACCGCCGGCGCAACGTCCTCGGCGGCGATGCCCAGCACCTCGGCCACGTGCATGGCCGCCACAGCGCGGGTGCCGCCGATGTCCGGCGAACCCTCCACCAGGCTCACGGTGCCGTCGGCCAACACGCTGACGATGGCGCTGGCCGGGCCGGTGCCGTTGAACCAGAAGCCGCCGGCGACGCCGCGACCAACCTTCTTGCCCTCGGCCTCCGGCGAACGGTCGATGGGGGCGTTCCAGTGGTCATGCTCCCGCAACGCCTGCACCGTTTCCAGCCAGCCGATGCTGCCGAACTGCGGCCCGGTGACCCGGCGGTCGCCTTGCTTGGCTCCGTTGAGCGTGCGGAAGTCCAGCTTGTCCATCCCGATCCGTTCACAGATTTCGTCCACCACCGTCTCAACGGCAAAGCACGCCGCCGGCGAACCGGGCGCGCGGTAGGCCGCCGTCTTGGGATGGTTCAGCACCACGTCGGCGGCCTCGATCTTCCCGTTGGCGATGTTGTAGCAGGAGAGGGCGCACTGGGCGCCGGGGTTGACCGGCGAGCCGGGATACGCGCCAGCCTCGTAGTACAAGGCCACGTCGGCGGCGGTGATCTTGCCGTCGTTGGTCGCCCCCATCTTCACCCTCATGTACCCACCGGAGGTGGGGCCGGTGCCCTCGAACACCTCGATGCGGGACATCTGGATCTTCACCGGCCGGCCCGTCTTGCGGGACAGCGCGGCTGCCACCGGCTCCAGATAGACCAAAGTCTTGCCGCCGAACCCGCCGCCGATCTCCAGCTGGGTCACCAGCACCTTGGACACCGGAATGCCCATGATGGTCGAGGTCTGGTCACGGACGTTGAAGTGTCCCTGGCTGCTGCACCAGAGATGCAGGGTGTCGTCGGCGTTCCACAGGGCGGTGGCCGCGTGGGGTTCAATGTAGCCCTGGTGGACGGCCTTGGTGCGGAACTCCCGCTCGATGACCACATCGGCGGCGGCGAAGCCGGCCTCGATGTCGCCAATCTCGTAGAAATAGCGGTTGGGCACGTTGCCCACCTTACCGACGTCATCAGCGCCCAGCAGCCCTCCGGGGCGGACGTTGGGGTCGTTCACGTTTGCCAGGCGCTCGTGAACCAGCGGGGCGTCGTCGCGCATGGCCTCCAGCACGTCGGTTACGGGTTCCAGAACCTCGTAATCAACGTCGATCAGGGCCAGAGCCAGCTCGGCCTCGTGGGCGCTGTCGGCGGCGACGGCGGCGATGGCGTGGCCCTTGTAGAGGGCTTTCTCCGCGGCGAGACAGTTGTTGCTGAGGAACTTGGGGTTGATCATCGCCCCTTCGCCCAGGTCAAGCAACCGTCCGCCCGACTGGGGCAGGTCGGCGGAGGTCACCACCGCGTGGACGCCAGGCATGGCCTCGGCCTTGCTGGTGTCGATGCTTCTGATGCGGGCGTGAGCGTGGGGACTGCGCAGGATCTTGGCGTGGAGCATTCCCGGCAGGTGAATGTCGGCCCCGTACTGCGCCCGCCCGGTGACCTTGTCGGTCCCGTCGTGGCGGATGGGGCGGCTGCCGATGACGCTGTAGCCTTGAGTAGCGGCGGATTGCTGAGTGGTGGTCATGGGTTCACCTCGCAATGGTAGCGGCGGGCATGGCGTGATGCGTCATATTACCATAGTGCCTCATAACAGCGACGAAATGATGACGCTGATCACGGTGGCGATAATACCGGCGATGATGATGCCGCCAATCCAGCGATTTTCGCGGCGGATGCCGGCAATGTTGGCATTCATCTCGCTGCGAAGCCCATTCACTTCTTCGCGCACGTTCTGGATTTCACCGCGCACGTTCTGGATTTCACCGCGCACGTTCTGGATTTCCTCACTCAGGCCCTGCAACCTCCGGGAAATTTCGGCGAAGCGTTCGATGTGGTCGCCCAATCGTTGGTTGATTTGTTCGTAAGCGCCTTCCAATCGGCTGAGGCGGCCTTCGATAGTCATAACTCATTTTCCTCCGGAGTAGCCGGGGTGACTATACTGTCCGGGCGCGTCGCCTGACAGTGAACGGTGTCAGCTCACGGCTATTGCGCTATAATACTCCAATCGCGCGGAGCCTTGCGCACCATTTGTGCGCCGACGGTATGGAGGAATACCCGAAAATGAAACCCCTGGACGGCATCAAGGTACTCGACCTGACCCGCGCCCTGGCCGGCCCATTCTGCGCCACGATGCTGGGCGATTACGGCGCCGACGTGATCAAAATCGAGCGGCCCGGCGTGGGCGACGACACCCGCAAATGGGGTCCGCCGTTCATCGGCGAGGAGTCGGCCTACTTCCTCTCGGTCAATCGCAACAAACGCAGCCTGACCCTGAACCTCCGGGACGAAAAGGCGCAGCAGGTCTTCCTGAAGCTCGCCGCCGACGCCGACGTTATCGTGGAGAACTTCACTCCCGACGTTATGACCAACTTCAACCTGGGCTACCAGCACGTGAAGAAAGTCAATCCCGCCATCGTTTATTGCTCCATCTCCGGTTTCGGCGCCACGGGTCCCTATCGCGATCGGCCAGCCTACGACCAGATCATGCAGGGCGTCAGCGGCCTGATGAGCATTACCGGCGACCTGGGCGGAGATCCCCAGAAGGTCGGCATCGCCGTGTCCGACATCGGAGCCGGCATGTGGGCCGCCTTCGCCATCATGTCTGCCCTGTACCACCGATCCGCCGGCGGTGGACCGGAAGGGAAAGGCGAAGGGCAATACATCGACCTTTCCATGCTGGATGCTCAGGTGGCGTGGATGACCTACCAGGCCGGATACTACTTCGCCACGGGTGACGCGCCGCAGCGGCTGGGCGCCGCCCACCCTACGCTGGTTCCCTACCAGGCTTTCATGGGCAAGGACGGCAAGTATTTCAACGTGGCAGTGGGTTCCGACCGTCTCTGGGACCGGTTCTGCGAGGGCATCAACCGCATGGACCTCCACGAGCACCCGGACTACTCCAACAACGGCGTCCGTGTGAATAATCGTTCCAAGCTGGTGCCCCTGTTGCAGGAATACTTCCTGACCAAGGACGCCGACGATTGGGTCGCCGACCTGCAAGCCGTCAGCGTGCCCGCCGGCCCCATCAACGACCTGGCCGACGTTTTCAACGACCCCCAGGTGCTGCACCGCGAAATGCTCATGGAGATGCCGCACCCGACGCTGGGATCGGTCAAGCAGACCGGGTTGCCCATCAAGTTCTCCGAAACTCCCGGCGGGCTGGACAAGCATCCCCCGTTGTTGGGAGAACACAACCGCGAAATCCTGACCGGACTGGGATATTCCGACGCGGAAGTCGAACAGATGGAGACTGCCGGCGTCATCTAACGCCAGATCACCAGCAGGGTTGGGAGGAAGCCGAGATGGACCTGGGACTGCAAGATACCGTCGCGCTGGTAGTCGATTCGCATCTGGAAATCGCCACCGCCGCCGCCGCTGCGTTGGGCAAGGAGGGGGCGGTTCTGTCGTTGACCGCGCCCGACAGCTACCATATGCGCCAGGTCGAGCTCTCCCTGGCGCGTATGCATATTCCGCAAGACCGTTTTCGAGCCGTCATTGCCGACCTGGGCAAGGAGCAGGACATTCATCGGCTGGTCCGTGAAACCCTGCACCGGCAGGGTCAGGTCGGCGTTCTCATTACCACTATCCAGGAACACGACGCCCCACCGGCCAGCGAACTGGAGGATGAACAGATCGAGCCGGCCCTGGCGCGGAACTTCATGTCCGCCGTGCACCTGACGCGGGAAGTGCTTCCCCACATGAAACGGTTCGGCACCGGGCGCATCATCAATCTGGTGCCCTTCTCCGCCATGGAGGTCTCGCCCCAAAATACCTTGTCCTCCTTGAGCCTGGCCCCGGTGCTGGCTTACTTCAAGGGACTGGCATCCGAGTTGGCCCCATACAACATCACGGTGAATAACGTGATCTACGCGGGGGTTCATTCGGAGGAGGCCGAAACCGCCATCAGGGAGCAGGCCACCCTGGAACTGGATAATTCGGATGATGAGGAAGAAATCCAAGCTCGCACCCGGGCCAAGCTCGAGGAAATGGCCGCCGCCGCTCCCATGCAGCGCATGGGCAAACCCCATGAAATCGGCGATATAGTGTGCATGGTCGCCTCCGCGCGGGCCTCCTACCTCACCGGCGAAAACATCCTCGTGGACGGCGGTATCCACCACAACTACGCCTGACCATCCGGTCCGGCGACTCAGGCGCTTCCCCAGGAGGGTGGTCCCATGGCAAATACGACAATGTTGCAGGATGCCCAGGAATTCCTGCGCCGGGAAAATCTCCCCGCGTGGTTGATTTACGATTACCTCGGTTGCAACCCGGTGCTGGCCCAGGTCGCCACTCCCTCCGGCCATGTGACCCGGCCCGTTTTCTTGCTGGTGCCCGCCGACGGTTCGCCCCGCCTGCTGACCCATCACGTGGACGCGGGGAAGTTCGCCGATGGTGGGGTTGATACGGTGGTGTACAGCAGCCGGGTTACGCTGGAAAGCGCCCTGCGGGATGCTCTGTCCCAATGTGACCGTGTGGCCATGGAATACTCGCCGCGTAACGGCTTGCCCCGTGTCTCTCGGGTTGACGCCGGCACCGTGGAGCTGGTGCGCAGCATGGGGCCGGAGGTGGTGTCATCCGCGGACCTGATGCAATATGCGACGCAACGCTGGTCGCCGGAGCAGCTGGCCGGCCACCGTCGCGCCGCCGATACCTTGGGCCGCATCGTCAATGAAGCCTTTGCCCGCGTCGGACAGCGCCTCAATCAGCCGGGATCCGGCGGCCCCACCGAATTTGAAATCGCGGAGTTCATCCGCCGCCGGTTCCGGGAAGAAGGCCTCACCACCGCCGACGGCCCCATCGTTTCCGCCAACGCCCACTGCTCGGACCCTCATTACGAACCCGCCCCGGAGGGCAGCAGCGTCATCGCCGCCGGCGACTGGCTGCTCATCGACCTGTGGGCGCGGGAGGATACTCCCGGCAGCGTGTACGCCGACATAACCTGGACGGCCTACGTGGGCGACGACCCGCCGCAGCGTCACCGGGAAATATTCGACATCGTCCTCGGCGCCCGGGACGCCGCGCTGGCCTTCCTCCAGGATTCCCACGCCAGTGGCGACGCCGTTCAGGGCTGGCAGGCCGACGACGTGGCCCGCCGTTACATCACCGAGGCCGGCTACGGCGACTACTTCACCCACCGCCTGGGTCACAGCATCTACCACACCGTCCACGGCGAAGGCGTCAACCTGGACAACTTCGAGACCCACGACACCCGCCGGATCATCCCCGGCGTGGGGTTCTCCATCGAGCCGGGCATTTACCTGCCCGAGTTCGGCGTCCGCTCCGAAATCGACGCCTACATGAGCGAGGACGGCCCCTACGCCTCGTCCCCGGTGCAGCGGGAAATCGTGCTGATCTAACCATGGCAACCATTGTAGGGGCGGGTTTGAAACCCGCCCCTACGCAACCCATGCAACCCACCGTAGGGGCGAATAATTATTCGCCCCTACATCGTTGACGATTATCATGGCTGGGCGATAGCCATCGTTCCCACAAAGTCAAGTTCCAGTCGGATGGTGTCCTCCACGCTCACCACGATGGCCACCCGGGGCTTGTCCATCCCGAAGTCGTCGAAGGTAAATTCGACGCTGGCCGAGCCGGTGACAGTCCCGTCTCCGGCGAACTCGGCGGCAGCATCCCAGGTTACTTCCCGCGTCTGATCGCGCACCGTCAAGTCCCCGGTGATGGTGAACTCCGCCGGTCCGTTGGCGTCGCTGATGGGCACGGGCAGCCCGTCAAAGGACCTCGGCACGAACACTACTTCAGGCCAATTATCCGTCTCCAGGGTGCGGTTCCGCACGTAGCCGTCCCGCCGGTTGCTGTCCGTCCGCAGCGTGGCGGCCTGCACTGCGATGCGGCTCTCGTCGGCAACCACGCTCCCATCGGCGGCAAAAACAACCGTGCCCGCTACATCGGCGGTTTCCCCGATGGCTATCTTGAACCCGGTGCTGGCCAGCACTTCCTCCACCCTGTAGCGGGCGATGGTGCCCTCCCCAAGGCGGAAAACCGTCCCGCCGCCGCTGCTGCTGACTGGCGCTTCCGTTGGCGGAACCGGGGTGTTGGTGGGTTCGGGAGCAGCGGTAGTCTCGGCCGGCGCTTGGGCCGGAGGCTCCGGCGTGTTGGTGGGCAGAGGCGGGACGGGCGTGTTGGTCGCCGGCGGCGCAGACGTGGCCGCGGGCATAGCCGTTGGTTGCGGTGCGGCCGGCTGGGATGCCGTCGGCTCCGCGGCCGGCCCAGCGCAGGCGATGGCGGCAATCACCACAGCGACGAAGGCAAGCGCAGTGATGGCAAGGACGGCGTGGCGGTTAAGTGCGTGCATGGGAATCAATCTCCGTAAGTCGGTCGGGGCAGTATATCAGGGAGATCGCTATGGGATTGCCATATTTCGCTCACCAAAACCAATACGAGCGCCGAAATACCCCGCAGCTGCGCCGGGAACCGTCGGCGCATACTTGTCTCCTTGACATATTCAAGCCCGGCAGGTAGCATTAATGGCAGTTAAAAACTGGATACGCTGCTGGAACCCTTATTCAGACAGGCGGAGGGAACGGCCCTGTGAAGCCTGGCAACCTATCCCGCTCACCCCGCGGGATGAGGTGCTAAATCCGGCGTCCCGCGAACCGGCGCAATGGCGCGCCATATCGACGGTGTGACGAAAGATGAGGGGAGGACTGTGTTGTTGGGCTCTCCCAATATCGGGTGAGCCTTCCTTTTTGCCCCAACTCAACCCGGAATAGCCGCCCCCTGCGTCTGTAAGCAGCGTCAACCGTCCGCTCCGGCGGGCCTCCAAAATTGCGGCTTGTTTATGACCGAAATTCGTCCAATCAACTGGACCGGCGCCCGGCTGGAGTTGCTTGATCAGACGCTCCTGCCCCACGAGCACACCACCGTCAGCATCACTGACTATCGCGTGGCCGCCGCCGCCATCACCGATATGCGGGTTCGCGGCGCGCCGGCCATCGGCGTCACCGCTGCTTACGCCATGGTGCTGGCCGCCGCCGAACTGCAATCCCGGGAGCGGGACCACTTCATCGGCGCGCTGCGGCAGGCTGGGATGCACATTGCCGCCGCTCGCCCCACCGCTGTCAACCTGGGCTGGGCAGTGCGCCGGATGCTCCGCGTCGCCGAGGCCGAACCCGACCCCGGCAGCATCCTGCCCCGGTTGGAAGCCGAGGCCCGGCGCATCCAAGAGGAGGACGAGGCTATCAACCGCCGCATCGGCGAGCATGGCCGCGCTCTGATGCCGCCCGACGGGCAGGGCGTGTTGACCCACTGCAACACCGGGGCGTTGGCAACGTCTGCCTTCGGCACCGCCCTGGGCGTCATCCGCGCCGGCTGGGAAGCCGGCGGACGCTTCAACGTCTATAACACCGAGACGCGGCCCTGGCTGCAGGGAGCGCGGTTGACGTCCTGGGAGTTCCAGCAGCTGGGCATACCGGCCACGCTCATCGCCGACTCCGCCGCCGGCGTTTTGATGCGCCAGGGCCGAGTCTCCTGCGTCATCACCGGCGCCGACCGCGTCGCCGCCAACGGCGACACCGCCAACAAGATCGGCACCTACACGCTGGCCGTGCTGGCCCACGAAAACGGCATCCCCTTCTACATCGCCGCGCCCACCAGCACCGTTGACCTGGCCATCGCCCACGGCGACGACATCGCCATCGAAGAACGGCCTCAGCACGAGGTAACCGGCTACGGCGGCACGCCAACGGCTCCCGAAGGGACTCCCGCCTACAACCCGGCCTTCGACGTAACGCCCCACCGCTACATCGCCGGCATCGTCACCGAGACCATGGTGTGCCGACCTCCTTATACCGAATCGCTGCAGCAAGCCGTGGACGCCGCTTAACGTCATCAAACCCAAATCAAAAATCCTGTTTATCCCGTTCATCCATGTGAATAAATTATGACCATCGACCAACAAACCCGCCGCCGCATCGCCCGCACGGGCCTCACCGCCTGCGACCCGCAGCAAGCCTGCCCCGGCTATACCCTCTACGCGCCCCTGTCCGGCAACGGCGAGGTGTACCTGCTGGACATCAACGGTCAGGTGGCCCACCAGTGGCAGATGCCCTATCCGCCGGGCCTGTACGGCTACCTGCTGCCCAACGGAAACCTGTTCTACGGCGGCAAGGTGCGCGATGACGGCGGTTGGGACATCTTCGAGGCGATGAAGCGTTTCAAGGGCGGCATCATGCTGGAGGCCGACTGGGACGGCAACATCCTCTGGGAACACCGGGACCCCTACCACCACCACGACGCGCGGCGCACCGAATCGGGCGGCTGCCTGTACATGACGGTGGAGCGGATGGACGATGCCCAAGCCGCCCGAATCAAGGGCGGACAGCCCGGCACCGACGCCGGCGGAATGTGGGCGGACGTCCTGGTGGAAGTGGATGCCGCCGGCAACCGCGTCTGGGAGTGGCACGCCGCCGAGCACCTGGACGAGAACTCTCACGTCATCACTTTCAACGACCTGCGCGACGAGTGGAGCCACGGCAACACCGTCGTCCCCCTGCCCGCTGCATCCAGCGTCATTCCGGCTTTCTCATCTGTCATTCCGGCGGAAGCCGGAATCCAGGAACCCGCCGGTGACGCGGTGATGTTCAGCTTCCGCAACATCTCCACCGTCGGCATTATCGACAAGGCCAGCGGCGTGATTACGTGGCAAATCAGCGACGACGTGCTGGCGCAGCAGCACGACCCGTCGCTGCTGGTCAACGGCAACGTCCTGATCTATGACAACGGCTCACATAGCCGCCACAACCCGCTGCCGGCCTCCCGCGTCATCGAGGTTGACCCGTCCACCAACGAAATCGTCTGGGAGTACCGGGACAATCCGCCCTTCAACTTCTTCAGCGCGTACATCTCCGGCGCGCGCCGCCTGCCCAACGGCAACACGCTGATCACCGAGGGCCAACCCGGGCGCATCTTCCAGGTGACGCCCGCCGGCGAGGTGGTCTGGGAGTACATCAACCCCCACTTCGCGTCCAACGAACAGGGCTTTGTGGTCAACAGCGTCTTCCGCTCCACCCACTACCTGCCGGAGCAGATACCACAGCTACGCCCGTAGGGACGAATAATCATTCGCCCCTACAACCCCACGGTCGCCCCTGCAACTCGCCGATTCCAGTCCAATTAAAAGGATACCCACTTCGATGCCCGACCATCCCCAAGCTGAAATCGCCATCATCGGCGGGAGCGGCCTCTATGAAATCCAGGGTTTCGCCGAAACCGCCGTGGTGGATATTGACACGCCCTACGGGAAGCCCAGCGATGTCATCACCGTGGGCGAACTGCTGGATGTGCCCGTGGCCTTCCTGCCCCGCCACGGCCGGGGGCACCGGGTGAACCCGACCGAGTTGCCCTTCCGGGCCAACATCTACGCGCTGAAGACCCTGGGGGTGAAGCAAATCGTGTCGGTGAGCGCGGTGGGAAGCCTGCAAGCGGACTACGAGCCGCAGCACATGGTGGTTCCGGACCAGCTCATCGACCGGACGCGGCGGCGCGACAGCACGTTCTTCGAGGACGGCGTGGTGGCGCACATATCCTTCGCCGATCCCTTCTGCCCGGAGATGAGCGCCGTGCTCGTTGACGGCGGGACGGGACAGGGCATCCCCACGCACCAGGGTGGCACGCTGGTGGTGATGGAAGGGCCGGCCTTCTCCACCCGCGCCGAGTCGAACATGTACCGCGCCTGGGGCGGCGACATCATCGGCATGACCACGCTGCCCGAGGCCAAGCTGGCCCGGGAGGCTGAGATCTGCTACGCCGTGATGGCGTGGGTCACCGACTACGACTGCTGGCATCCCGACCACGACGACGTGACGGTGGAGATGGTGGTGGAGAACCTGGTGGCCAACGTAGCCAACAGCCGCATCATCCTGCGCCACATCATGCCCGAGCTGGCCGCGCTGGGTCCGTGCGACTGCCAGACGGCCCTCACCAACGCCATCATCACCGACCGCAAACGAATTTCCGAAGCGGCCTACCGCCGGCTCCATCCCATCGCCGGCTCCCATCTAGACCCGCTGCCAACGACAAACCCCTAGCCCCCGTCATTCCCCCTAGTCCCCGTCATTCCGGCGAAAGCCGGAATCCAGAGCCTGATTGCATAGGAGGTAACTCAATGCCACGCCAAAACCCCGGAGAACCCTACTACCGGGTCGATTCCCCGGAAGCTCTGCAAATTCTGCAAGCCGATCCGGAAAATACGGTGGTGGTGGACGTGCGCCGCGATGACGAATGGGTCACCGGACACGCCACCGGCGCCATCCACATCAACGTTGACGATCTGGCCGGTCGGATGGACGAAGTGCCTGAGGACAAGAAACTCCTCTTCATCTGCGCCGCCGGCGTCCGCAGCGGGCTGGCCTGCGAACTGGCCGCCGCCATGGGCTACGACTCCGAGATGCTCTACAACGTTGACGACGGCACCCCGTCCTGGATCGCCGCCGGCAACCCCACGTCCTACGGCGACGATCCGTAACTGACCAGGCGCCCGCAAGACTTCAACGCGGCCGTCTTCAACGGCACGGGCAACCGGGGCTCTTTCATCGAGCGATTGCTGGAAGTCCTTGCCATGTCCCGCCTGGCGCATTAGAGCTCATTGACAATTTCGAAACTATCCCGTCGTTTCTGCGAAAGCAGGAACCCAGAAAATCGCTGCCACAGCAGAATTGGCCCGTATTAACCCTTAAACTGGATTCCCGCTTTCGCGGGAATGACGGTTAGGGTGAGACACCAACAAAATGAGAGGTACAACGATTTGACTGTTCAGAAAACCAAAGGCGACGTGAAAGACCTTTCCCTGGCCAGCGCCGGCGTGGACCGCATCCGCTGGGCCGGGCGGGAGATGCCCGTCGTCAATTCCATCACGGAACGCTTCAGCCGGGAGCAGCCCCTGGCCGGCGTGCGCATGGCCGCCTGCCTGCACGTGACCACCGAGACCGCCAACCTGGCCATCGCGCTGAAGGCCGGCGGCGCCGACCTGGTGCTCTGCGCCAGCAACCCCCTCAGCACCCAGGATGAAACCGCCGCCGCCCTGGTGCAGGAGTACGGCATTCCCACCTACGCCATCAAGGGCGAGGACAACGAGACCTATTACCAGCACATCAACGCCGCCCTGGACCACGCTCCCATGGTGACCATGGACGACGGTGCCGACCTGGTGGGCGTCCTGCACCGGGAGCGCACCGACCTGCTCTCCAACGTCATCGCCGGCACCGAGGAAACCACCACCGGCGTGGTGCGCCTCACCGCCATGGCCGCCGACGGCCAGCTGAAGTATCCCATCATCGCCGTCAACGAGGCCGAGACCAAGCACTTCTTCGACAACCGCTACGGCACCGGCCAGAGCACCCTGGACGGCATCACCCGCGCCACCAACATCCTGTGGGCCGGCCGCCGCGTCGTGGTGGGCGGCTACGGCTGGTGCGGTCGGGGCGTCGCCTCCCGCGCCCGCGGCATGGGCGCCCACGTCATCGTCACCGAGGTCAACCCGGTGCGCGCCCTGGAGGCCGTCATGGACGGGTTCCAGGTTATGCCCGGCGTCGAGGCCGCCAAACAGGGCGAGGTGTTCATCACCGTGTCCGGCGGCTGGCACGTCATCGGCAAGGAGCACCTGGAAGTCATGCCCGACGGCGCGATCGTCGCCAACAGCGGCCACTTCAACGTGGAGATCGACATCCCCGCGCTGGAAGCCATGTCCATCAGCCACCGGGAAGTCCGACCCTTCGTTGAGGAATACCAGACCACCGACGGCCGCCGCATCTACCTGCTGGGCGAGGGCCGCCTCATCAACCTGGCCGCCGCCGAGGGCCACCCCTCCGCCGTCATGGACATGAGCTTCGCCAACCAGGCCCTCTGCGCCGAGTACCTGGTCAAGCAGCACGGCCAACTCGGCACCGGCGTTCACGTAGTGCCGAGAGAGATTGACGCCGAGGTGGGCCGTCTCAAGCTGGAAACCATGGGCATCCACATCGACACTCTGACGGCGGAACAGACCGCCTACAACGAAAGCTGGGAAGAAGGCACCTAGCCCTCGGCAAACGATTGCACGTAGGGGCGAATAATTATTCGCCCCTACCCACCAGACCGTTACGAACCCCGGAGGAACCTAACAATGCCAATCCAATTCATGACCTCGCCCAAGTACCTGCTCACTTCCGAGTCGGTTACTGAAGGGCACCCCGACAAGGTGTGCGACCAGATTTCCGACGCCGTGCTGGACGCTGCCTTCACCGTCGACCCCATGAGCCGCGTCGCCTGCGAGACCGTCGCCGGCAAGAACCTGGTCATGGTCACCGGCGAAATCACCACCCAGGCCGAGCTGGACTTTGACGCCATCACCCGCAAGACGCTGCTGGAAATCGGCTACACCGACCTGAAATACGGCATCGACGGCCATTCCTGCGGCATCATCGCCAACGCCAGCCAGCAGTCCCCCGACATCAACGCCGGCGTCAGCACCGCGCTGGAAGCCCGCGCCAACGGCGCCGCCGCTGCCGACGCCCGCCGCGCCACCGGCGCCGGCGACCAGGGCATGATGGTCGGCTTCGCCTGCAACGAGACCGACGGCCTCATGCCCCTCACCGTTGACCTGTCTCACCGCCTGGTGGAGCGCCTCGCCGCCGTCCGCAAAGACGGCACGATTCCCTACCTCGGCCCCGACGGTAAGTCCCAGGTCACCGTGGAATACCGCTATGGCAAGCCCCACCGCGTGGATGCTGTCGTAGTCAGCAGCCAGCACGACGACACCGACGACCGCGCCGCTTTCAGAGAAAGGATCCATGGCGACGTTCTCGAGCACGTGATCAAGCCCATCGTTCCCGCCGACCTCTTGGACGAAGACACCAAGATCTTCGTCAACCCCAGCGGCTGGTTCGTCGTCGGCGGCCCCCAGGGCGACACTGGCCTCACCGGCCGCAAGATTCTGGTGGACACCTACGGCGGCATCGCCCGGCACGGCGGCGGCGCCTTCTCCGGCAAGGACCCGACCAAGGTTGACCGCTCCGGCGCTTACGCGGCCCGTTACGTGGCCAAGAACCTGGTTGCCGCCGGTTTCGCCGACCGGCTGGAGGTGCTCGTCTCCTACGCCATCGGCGTGGCTGAACCCACTTCCGTTGCCATCGAGACCTTCGACACCAACCACATCCCCAACGAGCGCATCGAGGAACTGGTCCGCGAGCACTTCGACCTGCGCCCCGGCGCCATCATCGAAGACCTGGACCTGCGCCGTCCCATCTACCGCAAGACGGCCGCCTACGGCCACTTTGGCCGCGCCGACCTTGACCTCCCCTGGGAGCGCACCGACAAGGCCGAAACCCTGAAACAGGCAGCCGGCGCGCTGGCTGCTGCCGGCGACTAGCCGGCAATCGTGTCGCTTGCATTCAGATTTGCGCTCCCCGTCGGCGAGACGGGGAGCGTATTTCCATTTACGCGGGCCCGTCAGAATCAGGATTTATCGGATTTTAAGATTTTCGGGATTACGTGCCCCAATCCTGCCAATCCTCTAATCTTGAAAATCCTGATTCTGACAATTCCCGCAATACTGCAATCCTGTGTATCCCGTTTATCCTGTTCATCCCGGTAAAATTGCTCTAACGCTGGAGAATCGATAAGCACAAGCCGGCGCGTGAGCATTGCCTATGGATAAAATCGTCCCCCTGCGCCGGTTCGCCTCGTGGCTCATTGACCGGTTGCTGTTCCTCGCCGCCGGCGCCATCGTCCTTTATGTCGTCGGAAAGCTCGGCTCACCCGGTCCGGACTCGGTGAGTTTCGACGTGTATAAATTCTTCGCTATACAGATGCCTTTGACCTTGCTCATAACCTACGCGCTGTGGTTTGGCGTCATGGCCAAGTTCGGGCCGCCGGGCCGTCGCCTGACCGGAACCGATGTCAAGCGTCGCCGCGGCGGCGACGCCGGCTGGCGAAGGAAAGTCACCAGGACCGCCGCCAAATTCCTGCTGCATCATACCCTCATCGGCTTCGTGATTGATGCCCTGTTCATACTCAAAGACCGGTCCGAACGCCGTTCCATTCCCGACCGCATTGCCGGCACCGTCATCGCGCGACGCCGCTGGAGTTGAAGTTGAGATTGGGAGCGACGCGGCCGGTGCTATAATCAAGGCATGAGCCCTCCAATCAAGTTCGGCACCGATGGCTGGCGCGGCATCATCGCCGACGATTTCACCTTCGCCAACGTGGCCCGCTGCTCCCAGGGACTGGCCGATTACCTTCGTGCCGAGGGCTCGGCGAGCAGTGGGTTGGTGGTTGGCTACGACACCCGTTTCGCCTCTCGCGAGTTCGCCGAAACGGTGGCCTCGGTCATCGCCGGCAACGGCATTGCGGTGCATATCTGCGCGGAGCCGGCTCCCACTCCGGTCGTCAGCCACCAGGTGGTGCAGCAGGGCGCGGCCGGCGGGGTGGTTATTACGTCCAGCCACAATCCCGCGGCCTGGAGCGGCTTCAAGTTCAAGTCGGCCCAGGGGGGCAGCGCCAGCCAGGCCGTTACCGATATGCTGGAGATCTGTATAGAATCGGCACGGCCGCCGAGAACCCTGTCCCTGGACGAAGGCCGCGCCGCCGCACTGGTCCACGACATCGACCCGGCGCCGGCCTACCGGGAGTCCATCGCCCGCCTGGTCAACCTGAATGCCATCCGCGCCGCCGGCTTGACCGTTTTGGTGGATGCCATGCACGGTGCGGGCACCGGCTACATACCGGACCTCCTCAAGGGCGGAACCACCTCGGTGACCGAACTGCGTGCCGAGGTTAACCCGGCCTTCCCCGGCATGGCCCAGCCCGAGCCAATAGCGCACAACCTGACCGAGCTTTGCCGCCGGGTCCCGGCGGAGGGCGCGTCGGTGGGTCTCGCCCTGGACGGCGATGCCGACCGCATCGGGCTGGTGGACGAGACCGGCCGATTCGTCAGTACGCTGGAGGTATTTTCGCTGCTGGCCTTGTACCTGCTGGAGCGCGGCGACCGGGGCGCGCTGGTCAAGGGGGTCACCGCCTCGGTGATGCTCAACAAGCTGGCCCAGCGCTACAGCGTGGACATTGCCGAGATGCCGGTGGGCTTCAAGAACATCGGGCCGCGTTTCGTGGCTGACGACGCATTGCTGGGTGGCGAGGAAAGCGGCGGCTACGCTTTTCGCGGCCATATCCCGGAGCGCGACGGCATCCTCAGCGGCCTGTATCTCCTGGAATACATGGCGGTCGCCGGGCTGACCGCATCGGGGATGGTGAAACGGCTGTTTGATGTAGTGGGAGAGCATCGTTACCAGCGCCGGGACGTGGCGTTCGACCCGGCAGAACGCGCGGCAATTATGGAACGGCTGGCAGGTTCCCCGCTGTCGGAACTTGCCGGGATGGCCGTCCGCGATATGGACGAAATCGACGGCCGGCGCTGGATGCTCGACCCTGGCTGGGTGGCCGCCCGCTTCTCCGGCACGGAACCCCTGCTCCGCATCTACTGCGAGGCCGACACCGAGGCCAACGTAACCCGCCTGCTGGACGCCATGCAGACCCATCTGGGGGTTTAGCCAAAACCGAACGCCGCCGACTAACGTATCAGTAAAGAGGAGCGATAGTGGAGTACGCAACCCCGATGCGTCGGCTCATGGCCCATATCCTGGACGGCATCCTGTTCTTCCTCACCCTCATCATCGGCTACATCATCTGGTGGCTGATCGTAATCGGCAGGGGCCAAACGCCCGGCAAGCAACTCCTGGGCATACGGGCTATGCGCCGCGACGGTTCTCCCTCGGGCTGGGGAAACACCTTCGTCCGCGAAATCGTCAAGTTGGTGGCTCACAGCTTTGTCATCGGTTTCTTCGCCGACATTATCCTGCTGCTGATGGACGAGGAAGAGTATCGCTCCCTGGCCGACCGGGTGGCGAATACCGTGGTGGTGCGCAACCAACCCGGCGCGATATAGCCTTGCCGTCACGCAAGGAGAAGCGGATATGCTTACCGACATACAGAGGCGGCAAATCACCGCGTTTTGCCGCAAGCATCACATCGTCAAGTTCTGGCTGGTGGACGAGGCTTTCGACGCGCCGCTGCCCGACCAGTTGGAAACGGGGAATACGCCCACGGCGATTGTCACTTTCCGGCCCGGCAAAGTTCCTGACTTCTTCCGTTTCCTGGACATGGAAGAGGAACTCAGGAAAACTACCGGACCAGGAACCAGCTTCTATACTGATGACGGAATGAACCAACGGGAAATGGCTTTGGCCCGAGAAATTGCCGAGTTTCACTATGCCGAGCCTGCATGAGGACTTGGCCTATATGCAGGCAGCCGTTCAGGATGCTATCAGTATCCTTGGCGATTACGACATACGCCAATTACAGCAGAACCGGGAGAAACAAACGGCTTTGTGCTACCTGCTCGTCATTGCTGGAGAAACCGCCACCCGGGTACGGAACCGCGGCGAGCATGAGACTTATCCTGAAATCCCGTGGCACCGCCTCGCCGGAATGCGCAATCGGTTGGTGCATCGGCATCATCGCGTTAACCTCGAGATGGTTATGGGTTTGGTGTTCACAAGATTCCCCTATCTCGTCCTGAATCTCAATCGCCTCCTGGGCATAGATGACTACGGTGGTGACTAGTATGACTACCCCAGCAGAATCGCCAACCTCCAACGTCTCCCTGCTCGACCGCCTGCCCATCAGCCGCAGCATCCTGCTGGCGGTCGTCATCGCAGCGGTTGCCTACGCTATCGCCGTCGTCGGCGCGCTGTTGTTACGGAGCAGTGAGGGCATCGACGGTGTGAACCGATTCGTGGAGCTGTTATCCGGGTCATCGGGCACCGGCATCAGCAATGTGGGCATCAAGCTGGGTTTCGCCTACGCCGTGGGGGCGGCTTCTGCGGTCAACCCATGCGGATTTGCCATGCTGCCCGCCTACCTGGGCCTGTACGTCAGCGGCGGCAACCGAGATCAGGACCGACAAAACCCGGTCTTGCTGGTGGCGCGGGCCATTATGGTCGGCTTGACGGTATCGGCGGGCTTCGTCGTCCTCTTCGGGCTGGTGGGCTTGGTGCTGGGACTGGGCTCGCAGGCCATCGTAGTGGCCGCCCTGCCCTACGTGGGCCTGGCCATAGGCGTGCTGCTCATCGGGGCCGGGGCGTTCATGGCCAGCGGCGGCAAGATTTACACCAGCCTGGCCCAACGGGCGGCGTCCCGCATCGGAGACCCGGGACAGATGAACCTGCCCGGTTATGTGTTGTTTGGCGTGAGCTATGGTCTGGCGTCGTTGAGTTGCACCCTGCCGCTGTTCCTGGCCGTATTGGGAGTTGGCGCGGGCCTCTCGTCCGGTTGGCTGGACACCCTGGGCCAGTTCGTGCTCTACGCCGCCGGCATGGGCAGCGTGATCCTGGCGTTGACGCTGGGGATGGCCGTGGCCCGCTCCATGATGGTGCGCTGGCTGCGGGCCGTTCTCCCCTACGTGGGCATTGTCGGCGCGTGGCTGATGGTGGTAGCCGGCGTGTACATCATGTTCTACTGGCTGACCATCGGCCGGGACCTGTTCTAGCTCGCACGAGCACCTACTTTCGGAAGTCGTCGGAAGCAGGATTTACTGGATTAGCGTGATGGGCAGGATTAGGAATATTCTCAACGCTGAACCGCTATCTTGATCTGAAGGAGCTCATTCCGCATCTCGTTGACGGCGGCGATTAGGGCGTCGCACTTGGCATCCCGGATCTCTGCTTTGCTGACTAGCTTGCCCAAGTGATAGCTACCTGCAGCCAGCGGCACAAGAAGGGCCGGGCCGACGATGATAGCGGCGACGATGGCTACGACAAAGGTGGCAATGGACATCAGCGTACCTCCAGCAGCCTGATGTTCCCGGCCCTTTGTGTCCCTTACCGCTTGGTGTACTGCGGGGCGCGGCGGGCGCGCTTGAGGCCGTACTTCTTGCTTTCCTTGACGCGGGCGTCCCGGGTGATGAAACCGGCCCGGCGCAGGTTGGCCTTGAGGTTGGGATCGAAGACCACCAGCGCCCGGGATATACCGTGCCGGATGGCCTCGGCCTGGGCGTTGACGCCGCCGCCGGACACCTGGGCCTGCACCCGGAACCGGCCCACCGTGCCGGAGGTCGCGAAGGGTTCACGCACGGTGGACTGCCAGGGCAGCCAGTTGAAATACTCTTCCATGGGTTTGTCGTTGACGATGATGGCCGTACCATCGTCGGGGAAGAGGCGCACCTTGGCGATGGCCCGCTTGCGCCGGCCCGTTCCATAGAAGTACTGCTGCTGAGGTTCTGCTTGCGTCACCATTGGATACCTGCCTGTCAATATTTTAGTCTTAGTTCCGCATTTTTAGTCGTCATTCCGGCATTTCAATCGTCATTCCGGCGAAAGCCGGAATCCAGGACCCGGCCTGGCAAAATTTCAGGACGAGAAAAGTGCGAGAATCTTCGGGCGGGCTTACTCGTCGCTGCCGACCTGCGCTTCGTGGGGGTGCTGGTCGCCAGCGTACACGCGCAGCCGCCGCAGCATTTGCCGGCCCTGCCGGTTGGACGGGAGCATGCCCTTGACCGCCAGGCGCACGACCCGCTCGGGCCGCTGTTCCATCATGTCGCGCATCAGGAAGGACTTTAGGTTGCCCACGTATCCGCTGTGCCGGTAGTACATCTTCTGCATCAGCTTGCGCCCGGTGACGCGCACCTTGTCGGCATTGATGACCACCACGTGGCAGCCGGTGATGACGTGAGGTGTGTAAGTGGGCTGGTCCTTGCCCTGGAGGGCCACGGCGACCTGTCGGGCCAGGCGACCCAGGCTGATGCCGGTGGCGTCGATGACGCGCCAGCGGTCCGGCACGTCGCCGGCTTTGGCGAAATAGGTGCTGGTTCGTTTCATGTCAGTTGGCAACCTTTAGCAAGTGGTCGTGTTCAGGGTAGTGTACAGACTGCAAGCACAGTCCTTTGGCCGGCAGCGTGGGAATTTGGTGTTGTCGTTGGGTACGTCCGGCCAGAGTTTCCGACATAGCGTGAACGGGAAGTCTGCCCTTGCCTATTTCCACCAGTACCCCGTTGGCTCGCCTGATTTGATGACGCAGGAATCCGCTGGCGGCACAGTCGATGATGATGACATCCTCATTTGCGGGGCTGCGTTTCACATTCCAGTTGAACACCTGCCGCACCGCGCTTTGATCGTCCGGGTGTCCGGTGGCGATTTGCCGGAAATCCCTGATGCCCAGAAGGCTCGCGGCGGCCTGTCGCATCGCAGCGAGGTCCAGCGGGACCCTTTCCTGATGGAGAGTGCGGCGCAACAGCGGAGACGAAACCGGCCGGTTGAGGATACTGTACCGATAATGGCGTTTCCTCGCGCTGCGACGGGCATTGAAACCGGGTGGCATATCACTGGCGACCGTAACGCGGATCGCGTCGGGCAGATAGTGGTTCATCGCGGCGATGATCACATCCGTCCGGTGTGCGCTGCAGGTCGCCAGATCCACCACTTGCCCCAGGGCGTGCGCCCCCGAGTCGGTGCGGCTGGCCCCTCTGATCCTGACGGTCTCGCCGGTGAGTTTGCCGAAGGCTTGTTCCAGCTCTCCCTGTATGGTGGCTGCGCCGGCTTGCCACTGGAAGCCGGCGTACTCGGTGCCTTCGTATGCCACCACCAGGGCGATGCGACGTCCCTTCGTTTCGGCAGTGCGCTGGGATGTCATGCGGTAATTCGGGTGATGGCAGTTCCTCGCTGGGTTAGGATGAATGCTCATCTCGTCATTCCGGCGAAAGCCGGAATCCAGAACGGCGATTTAAACCAGTTCAATAACGGCCATGTATGCGCCGTCGCCCTGCCGCGGACCCAACTTGACGATGCGGGTGTATCCGCCGGGGCGTCCCGCGTAGCGGGGGCCGAGTTCGTCAAAGATCTTGGCCACAACCGCCTTGTTGGGCAACTGGCTCAGGGCAGTGCGGCGGTTGTGGAGCGTACCCTTCTTGCCGTGGGTGATGAGCTTCTCGGTCATCACGCGGGTCTCCTTGGCCTTGGCCAGGGTGGTGGTGATGCGCTCGTGTCTGATCAAATCCGCCGTCAAGCCACGGAGGAGAGCTTTGCGCTGGTCCTTATACCGGCTGAGCTTGCGGCCGGCGACGCGGTGGGAAGGCATTGCTAGTCTCCGTCTTCATCGTAATCAAGGTCGTAATCATCGTCCGGTTCGGGGTCGAATACCAGGTTGCCACCGGACTGGCTGAGATAGTCATCCCCGAAATCCCCTTCGGCCGGGCGCGATGCGGCGACGCCCAGCTCGGCCAGCTTGCCCTGGAGTTCCTCCAGCGATTTCTGGCCGAAATTCCGAATGTTCAAAAGGTCGTCAGCGCTCAAGTCCAAGACCTGTCCGACCCGGTCCAGCTTGGCGCGCTTGAGGCAGTTCAGCGTGCGGGAAGAGAGATCCAGACGCTCGATGGGCATGAGGTACACTTCCGAGCCCACGGTAATATTGCTCGTGTCCAGGGGAGCATCGGTGGGACGGCTCAACTGGTTGAACATGAAGAAGTGCTGCACCAGGTTGTCCGAAGCCTCCTGGATGGCCGCCAACGGGCTAACCGCTCCATCGGTCCAAACCTGCAGGATGAGCCGCTCCCAGTCGGTCTGCTGGCCCACCATCATCCGCTCCACCGAGTATTCCACCTTGCGGACCGGGTTGTAGATGGCATCGACCGGCAGCACACCTACGGGCAGCCCGGCCATAGTGTCGCCCTGGGCTACCTGCTGATAACCTTTGCCCGACTCGACGTTGAACTCGATTGACAGGCTCACGTCCGGGTTGTCCAGCGTGGCCAGGTGCAGCTCCGGGTTGACGATCTGGTAGTCGCTGGCGGTGGAAATATCGCCGGCGCAGACGCGGCCCTCGCCGCTCACGTCCAGGCGCATCTTGCCGGTGCGCTTGGTCAACGCGTGGATGCGGATACGCTTGATGCTCAGGAGGAGGTCCATAACCTCTTCCTTGACGCCGGGGATCACGGTGTATTCGTGGGGGACCCCGTCGATTTTCACCCAGGTCACCGCAGTGCCCTGGATGGAGCTGAGCAGCAGTCGCCGCAACGGGTTCCCCACCGTGGTTGCGAAACCCCGTTCCAACGGCTCCAGGGCCACGCGGGCGTAGGTATCGTTGTTTTCGATCACCCGGATGGTGGGTGCAGGTATTTCCGGTTCGGGTTCCCGCAGGGGCGGGAGTATCTGAGGATCTAACATTCCGCTGCTTACCTTGAGTAGTACTCGACGATCAGGCGGGAGTTGATAGTCTCGGGCAGTTCATTGTCGGCCGGCATGGAAATCACCTGGCCGGCCATCTGGTTAAGGTCCAGAGTAATCCAGCTGGGTAGGGTCCGCTTGGGCAAGCCGTCGGTTCGGTCGGCGAAGAATTCCCGGCGCTTGGAGGTTTCGGTCCACGCGATGGTTTGACCGGGCTTGACCAGGAAAGACGGGATATCCGTCTTGCGCCCGTTGACGGTGAAGTGGCCGTGTTGCACCATCTGGCGGGCCTGCTTGCGGGAGTCCGCAAACCCCAGCAGGTAGATGACGTTGTCCAACCGCCGCTCCAGCGTGCGGAGCAGGTTGTTGCCGGAGATGCCCGGGGTGTTGAAGGCGTCGTTCATGTACTTGCGGAACTGGCCTTCCATGATGCCGTACATCTGGCGGGCCTTCTGCTTTTCCCGCAGGTGGACGCCGTAATCCGAGACGCGACGCCGGCGGTTGCCGCCGCCACCCGGCGGAACGTGGCGGCGCTCAATGGCGCAGCGCGGCGAGAAGCAGCGGTCGCCCTTCAGGAAGAGTTTCTCCCCGGCGCGACGGCACAGGCGGCAAGAAGGTCCGGTATATCTGCCCATGTTTTTCTGTCCGTTGGTGGTGTGGAGGCTCAGGGTCTTTTCAAATTCCCTTGCACCCGCTCATGGTGAGCTTGTCGAACCACAGTCCTTCGACAGGCTCAGGACGAGCGGTGGAATCAATTTTCTCAAATCTGCAATCGTCCCCCGCTACACCCGCCGGCGTTTCGGTGGCCGCACGCCGTTGTGGGGTATGGGCGTAACGTCGCGGATGCTGTTGACATTGAGACCGGCGGCCTGGAGCGCCCTGATGGCGGGTTCGCGTCCAGAGCCGGGTCCCTTGATGTACACGTCGATGTTGCGCATACCCATGTCCACGCCCCGTCGGGCAACCTGCTCGGCGGCCCGTTGCGCAGCGAAGGCAGTGCCCTTGCGGGAGCCGCGGAAGCCGGCGGTGCCGGAACTGCCGGAGGCCACCACGTTGCCGTCCGGGTCGGTCAGGCTGACCAGGGTGTTGTTGAAGGTCGAGTAGATGTAGGCGCGGCCTTGGGGTATGGACCGGCGCTCGCGGCGACGGGCACGTGGTCGGGGCATTTCAAATCTCCGTCATTATTACTTCTTCCCACCGGTGCGGCGGCCCCGTCCGGCAACGGTACGCCGGGCGCCCTTGCGGGAGCGGGCGTTGGTCCGGGTGCGCTGGCCATGCACGGGCAGGTTGCGGCGATGCCGGAGGCCGCGATAGCTGCCAATGTCGATCAGCCGGCGGATGTTCTCGTTGTTCTCGCGCCGCAGGTCTCCCTCGGTGATGTAATCCTGGTCAACAATGACACGGATGCGGTCAACTTCCGTCTCCGAAAGCTCGTTCATCCGTGGCGGCATATCCATGTCCAGATTGGCCTTGCCGACGATTTCCAGGGCTTTGGCGGGACCAATTCCGTAGATGCTGCGCAGGGCGATGTGCGCGCGCTTGCGGTCGGGTACGTCAACTCCGGCGATACGAACCATGGTGATTGCTCCTGAAATTCTTTCTCGTCAGTCCAACTTCTACCCGTCAGTCCACCTTCTTCTCACCAATCCACTTTCTACCCATCATTCCACCTTCTACCCGTCATTCCCGCGAAAGCGGGAATCCAGTACTGGAATGTGAAAGTACGGTCGAGAAATCAGACACTGACGGCCTCTTGATTCCGGCGAAAGCCGGAATGACAGTGAAATGTCAACACGACCTGGGGGCCGGCCGACAGTCTAGCCTTGGCGCTGGGCGTGCTTGCTGTTGACGCAGATGATACGCACCACGCCCTTGCGCCGGATGACCCGGCAACGGTCACAGCGTGGTTTCACGGATGCTGACACTTTCATCGGGTTTCTCCGTAGCCTTCGCTACTTGAAGCGATAGGTGATGCGGCCACGACTCAGGTCGTAGGGGGACAACTCCACCAGGACCCGGTCGCCGGGCAGCACTCGAATGAAGTGCATCCGGATCTTGCCCGAGATATGGGCCAGCACTTGGTGGTCGTTGGGCAGTTCCACCCGGAACATCCCGTTGGGGAGAGCTTCAGTTACCTGAGCCTCAACCTCTATCGCTTCTTTTTTAGCCATAAGTCAGCCCGCTTTAGGCGTGCCTTCCCCGGCGGCTAGCGCCGATGGGCAAGAGCCTCGTCAGTCGTGTACGGTAAGTATTTTCGGACCATCTTTGGTGATGGCCAGGGTGTGCTCAAAGTGGGCGGAGAGTGCGCCGTCAGCGGTCACCACCGTCCAGTCGTCGTCCAGGATCTCGGTAGCCTCGGTGCCCAGGTTCAGCATCGGTTCAATGCAGATGCACATGCCGGGCCGGAGCAGAACACCCTTGCCCGGTTCACCGTAGTTGGGAACCTGAGGGTCTTCGTGCAGATAACGGCCCACGCCGTGGCCGACAAACTGGCGCACCACGCCGTATCCCCGAGCGATGGCGTAACCTTCCACCGCCGCGCCGATATCCCCGATGCGGTTGCCCGGCTGGGCGGCGGCGATGCCGGCGTACAGGCTGGCATTGGTGTCGTCCATCAGACGCTGGGCTTCGTCGCTCACCTTGCCCACCGCAACCGAGATGGCGGCGTCGCCGATGAAACCATCAATGGTTGCTCCGCAGTCCATCTTGATGATGTCGCCCTCTTTGAGGACGCGTTTGCCGGGGATGCCGTGAACGATCTCCTCGTTCACCGACGCGCAGATGGCCCCCGGGAATCCCTGATAGCCCAGGAAGGTGGGCACTGCGCCCATGCTGCGGATGTTCTTGTCTGCAATGCGGTTGAGCTCCCCGGTGGTAATACCGGGCTCAACCGACTTCTTGAGCAGGGTAAGCGTAGCGCCGACGATCGCGCCGGCTCTCCCCATCGCCTCCATCTCACGACGGGACTTGATGGTCACGCCCCCAGTATAGGACGAGGGGGAGTTGGAGGCTGTTTTTCGCTTAGAAGTGCGTTCCACCATTATAATTGTACCTCACGTCCCTCCGGATTGCCACTTTGCTTTGACGCTTCATGTAACTGTTCAGGCTTGTGGTGCCGTCGCAACGCCAAATTCGTCATACCGGGAAAGCCGGTATCCAGGAATCTTTGCCCTATTCATGTTGACTGATGCGCGGCGTTTCTGGATTCCTGCGCAAGCAGGAATGACGGGTTGTTGATTGCTATTCCCAACAAATCTGAACAGCTGCCTTATTCGTCGCCTGTCTCCAGGGATTGCAACACCGAAGCGTTGACGGCCTCCACTGAGCCTTCCCCGGCGACGTCTGCCAAAAGGCCTCTTTCCCGGTAGAAGTCCAGCACCGGCGCCGTCTCCTGGTGGTACACAGTAAGACGGTTGGCCACCGCTTCCGGCGTGTCGTCGTCCCGCTGATAGATGTCTCCTCCGTCGGGACAGTCCTGGCACCCTTCCGGCGGCGCGCCGGTGGCGTCGTCGCGGGCGTAGGGCCGCTGGCAGGCCCGGCAGATGTAGCGATTGCTGAGCCGGCGGATCAGCTCGTCGTCGGCCACCCGGATATGAATTACCCGGTCGATGCCCTGACCCCTTTCTCCCAACGCCGATTCCAGAGCCTGTGCTTGGTTGGTGTTGCGGGGGAAACCGTCTAGCATGAACCCATCACCGCCGCCAATCTGACCGATCCGGTCAATCACCATGCCAATGGTCACTTCATCGGGAACCAGCGCGCCCCGGTTCATGTAGTCCCGGGCCATCTCCCCCAACTCGGTGCCGTTGGACAGGTGGTGCCGGAACAGGTCTCCCGAGGCGACGTGCTCGATGCCCAATCGATCCCGAAGCAACTGGGCCTGCGTGCCCTTGCCGGCTCCGGGCGGGCCGAAGAGCACCAGTTTGAGGCCGCCGGATTTTTGACCGGAAACCGTCGTCATCGTAAGAATCCTTCGTAGTTGCGCATCATCAGTTGCGCTTCCAGCTGCCGCAGGGTGTCCAAACCCACGCCCACCATGATGAGCAGGCTGGTGCTGCTGAGGGCGATGGCCTCCACGTTGGTGACCAGTGACGCCAGGTACGGCACGATGGAGATGAACCCCAGGAACAGGGCGCCGCCCATGGTGAGGCGAATGATGACCCGGTTCAGATATTCCTGGGTGGGCCGCCCCGGCCGGATCCCCAGCACGAAACCGCCGTTGCGTTGCAAGTTTTCGGCGATATTCTGCTGCTGAAACACCACCAGCGTGTAGAAGAAAGTGAACGCCACCACCAGGAAGAAGGCCAGCACCCAGTAGATGGGACCGCTGGGGCTGAGGGCTACCTGCATATTGCCCGCCAGGTTCCCGACGAAACCGCCCGTGGTGCTGAGGTACTGCGCCACCGTGCCGGGCAGGATCACGATGGAAAAGGCGAAGATCAGGGGGATCATCCCGGCGGAGTTGATGCGCAGCGGTATGTAGGTGGAGCCCGATTGCCGGTACATCTGCCCGCCGCGGAAGATGCTGCGCCCGTACTGCACCGGAATGCGCCGGTGGGCTTCGTTGAACACCACGATCAGCGCGATGATGAGCAGCCCGATCAGCGCGAAGAAGAACACCCCGATGATGTTGTCCCGGTCCAGGAAGCCGGTTGCCAGCAGGCCGGGGAAACCAACTACGATACCGGCGAAGATAATCAGCGAGATGCCGTTGCCGATGCCCCTCTCGGTAATCAGTTCGCCCAGCCATACCAGGAACATGGTTCCGGCGGTCAGCGAGAAAATCATCGCCATGGTCGGCAGCAGCGCATCCCCGGTGAAGCCCACGTTGGTCAGCACGTTGGCCTGCTGCAACAGCACCAGTTGGGCGAAGGCTTGCGCGATGGCGATGGGCACCGTACCCCAATGGGTGATGCGGTTCATCTTGATGCGCCCGGCTTCACCCTCCCGCGAGAGGGCCTGCAATTGAGGTATCACCGGCGTCAACAGCTGCATGATGATGGACGCGGTGATGTAGGGGAATACCCCCAGGGCCACGATGCTCATGCGGCTCAAAGCGCCGCCGGAGAAGAGGTCCAGGAAGCCCAGCAACTGGTTGTTCTGGAACAGTTGCTCCAGGTTGGCCACATCCAGGCCGGGTATGGGTATATGGGCCACCAGCCGGTAGAGGGCCAGCATCCCCAGAGTGAACAGGATCTTGGCCCGCAGGTCGGGCAGGCTGAACGCGTCGATGGCTGCCTGCAACAGGCGCGGCCAACGACCGCCTCCCTGTACCTCTGACTGAATCATGGTTCGTCGGGCCTCAATTCTATCGACCGGATAACGCGGCTACAGTTCTTCCACCGAGCCGCCGGCTGCTTCGATCTTGGCGCGGGCGGAAGCGGTGAACTTGTGCGCCGCAACGGTCAGCGGACGGTCCAGTTCGCCATCGCCCACCACCTTGACCGGCCGGCGCGTGCGCCGGATGACGCCCAGGCGATTCAGCATTTCAGGGGTAACCCGCGTGTTCGCTTCAAAGCGTTCCTGAAGGGTCTCCAGGTCCACCAGCGCGTAGTAGGTCTTGTAACGGTTGTTGAAACCCCGCTTCATGGGGAGACCTTTGATCAATGGCATCTGGCCGCCTTCAAACCCGGGGCGCACCCCCGGACCGGAGCGGGACTTCTGCCCCTTCAGGCCGCGCCCGGCGTAGCTGCCGCCGCCGGCGGCGTCGCCACGGCCCACGCGCTTGCGCGCTCGCCGCGCGCCCTTGGGCGGGGATACTTCGTGCTCCATCATGGTTGTTCGTGTCTCCGTGTATTGCGTCAGGGTCATTCGACGGGTTCCACCACCACCAAATGCCGCACTTTGTTGACCATCCCCATTATCGTAGGGCTGTCCTCGTGGACGACCGAGTGGTTCAACCGTTTCAGACCCAAAGATTCAACGATGCGCCGCTGATTAGACGGACGCCCGATGCAGCTTTTCTTCCAGGTGATTTTGATCTGCGCCATTGTGGTTCGTTCCTGCAATCGGCTATCTGGAGCGTGAAGTGGTTATCCCCGGAGTTCACGCCGAGCCTTCGGCGGCGTCGGTCCCGATTTCGGCCGGTGTGTCGGCTGGGGTCTCGGCCGGCGCGTCGGCCTCGGCGGTCGCTTCGGCAGCGGCCACCGGCTCCGCTTCTTCCGCCGCGCTGTCGGCCTCGACAACGGCGGGAGCGTCCTCGGCCGCCGCGGCGGCCGGTTCCACTATGGTTTCTGCGGCGGGTGCGGGTTCCGGCGCGGCTTCAGGTGCCGCAGCTTCGGCCGGCGGTGCTGGGGTCGCGGCGGCGTCGGCTTCAGGAGGTGCTGCCGATGCTCCGTTTGCGCCCGGCGTGGCCAGGCCCAGGCGAGCGGCGCGTTCCGTTTCCGGATCACGGAGCTGGCCCAGGGCTTCCAACGTGGCCTGGACGATGTTGATGGGGTTGCGGGAACCCAGGGACTTTCCCACCACGTCCTGCACGCCGCCCAATTCCAGCATGGCCCGCATTGCGCCGGCGGCAATGACGCCAGTGCCCAGCGGAGCCGGCTTGATGATGACGATAGAAGCCCCTTTGCGCACCGAGATTTCGTGGGGGATGGTGCTGCCCTTGATGGGAATCTGGATGGTGCTGCGCCGGGCCACCGCGGTTCCCTTACGAACCGCATCGGGGATCGCCAGCGCCTTGCCCATGCCGGCGCCCACGCGCCCCTGCCCGTCGCCCACCACGACCAGGGCGTTGAAGCGCAACCGGCGGCCACCCTTGACAACCTTGGCAATGCGGCGGGTGTGGACCACCCGCTCGTTCATGCCGCCGCTGTCGTCTTCGCGTTGGCGCTGTTCCCGGTCGCGGCCTCGACCGCCGCGTCCTCCACGACGCTCGCTGCCGCCTTCGCCGCCGCCCCGGTTGCCCGGGCCGCCGCCTCGATTACCTGGGCCGCCTCTTGGCCCTCTGCGGGATGCGGGAGATACCATCAGAAAACAAGCCCTCCTTCCCGGGCGGCGTCGGCCAGGGCCTTGACCCGACCGTGGAAACGGTAGCCGCCCCGGTCAAACACCACCGAGCTCACGCCGGCAGCGATGGCCCTTTCGGCCACCAGCTTGCCGACGGCTTCCGATGCCGCCGTTTTGGGCATGGCACCGTCGCCGCCGATTTCGTGGCTGGAGGCATAGGCCAGGGTATGGCCGCGGGCGTCGTCGATCACCTGGGCATAGATGCTCTTCAGGCTGCGAAAGACGCACAGGCGCGGCCTCTGGGCAGTACCTATGACCTTGTTGCGAACCCGGCGGTGCCGGACGACGCGCAATTTTCGGGAGTCTTTATCGCGTGGCATTTTTCTCTTGCTCTCAAACTAGCCTGATGTCGTCATTCCGGCGAAAGCCGGAATCCAGCGTCCTATTCTAAACGGCGCGCCGGGCCGCCGCCTTGCCGGGTTTGAGACGAAGCACCTCGCCTTGGTAGCGGATGCCCTTCTCTTTGTAACGGTTCGGGGGGCGGACCTTGCGGACTTTGGCCGCCAGCTCGCCGACCTTCTGCTTGTCCACGCCACTGATGTGGACCCGGTTGTTGCCCTCAACCTGCATGGTCAGCCCTTCTTGCGGGAACACGTCCACGGTATGGCTGTAACCTACGCTGAGGGTAATGCCTTCCCCGTTTTGCTGGACGCGATAACCCACGCCCATGAGCTCCAGGGTCCGGTTGTAACCTTCGGTGACCCCGACGATGGCATTGGCGATCAGCGAGCGGGTCAGGCCGTGCAGGGAATGGTGGAACTTGCGCTCAGTCAGGCGCTCCACGACCACCTGGCCGTCCGCAACCGTCACGTTGACTTCGGGATGATACTTCTGCGTGACCTGTCCCCGCGACCCTGTCACTATGACGCCGCCGTAGATGACTTCCACCTGCACGCCGTCGGGAATCGGGATAGGCTGCCGACCGATACGGGACAACGGCCGCTCGGTGGGCGGAACCCGCTGGGCCACGCCCTCGCTTGTCATTACTTCGTTACCAGACATAACAGACCAACTCTCCTCCGATACCCTTGCGCCAGGCTTCGTAGCCGGTCATCATCCCCTGGGATGTGGAAACGATGGCGATGCCCAGGCCGCCGTACACCCGCGGGATTTCACCCTTGCCGACGTGTACACGCAGGCCCGGCTTACTGATGCGCCTCAGGCCGCGAATGGCGTTCTGATCGTCGTCGCGATACTTCAGGTGCACCCGCATGGTGGGGAACTTCTGGTTCCGCGCCAGGTCCCAATCCCGGATGTAGCCCTGGTCCTTCAGAATGTCGGCAATGGCGGTTTTCAACTTGGATTGGGGCACCAGCACCGTCTGATGCCGGGCCTGGATGGCGTTGCGAATGCGGGTCAGCATATCGGCAACCGGGTCGTTAACGGGCATTGCGGCATTACTCCTTAATAACTCCCGTCATTCCGGCGAAAGCCGGAATCCGGAAATCGCACCATTGCCGTCCTACAAACTCGCCTTGCGGACGCCGGGCAGAAACCCCTCCAGCGCCATCTCGCGGAAGGAAATACGAGACAGTCCGAAGTGTCGGATGTAGCCACGGGGCCGTCCGGTGGCGCCGTCCCGGTTGCGGATGCGGTTGGGATTAGCGTCGTGGGGCAGCAGGGCCAGTTTTTGGCGAGCCTCAAAGCGTTGGCGCGGGGTACTCGTCATGTCCCGCGCCTCCGCCAGCAGAGCGGCTCGCTGAGCGGCGTACTGAGCGGCCGTGCGCTTGCGCCGCTCGTTTTTGGCGATGGAGGATTTCTTGGCCAAGATTCCTTTCTCCTCTACTGCCGGATGAACGGCATATCGAAATGCTCCAGCAATCGGGTCGCCTCGGCGTCGTTGCGGGCGTTAGTGGTGATGGTGACTTGGAGGCCGCGCAGCCGGTCGATGCTGTTGTAGTCAATCTCCGGGAACACGATCTGCTCCCGCAGGCCCAGCGAGTAGTTGCCGCGCCCGTCGAACCCGTTGCGGGAAATCCCCCGAAAGTCGCGGATACGCGGCAGCGCGGTGTAGATCAAACGCTCGAGGAAGTAATACATCCGGTCGCCGCGCAGGGTCACGGCAGTTCCGATGGGGTTGCCCTGGCGCACCTTGAAACCGGCGATGGAACGGCGGGCCCGGGTGATGACCGGTTTCTGCCCCGATATGGTGGTCAGGTCCCGCACCGCGCTTTCCATCGCCCGTCCGTTGGTCAGGGCTTCGCCCAGACCGATGTTCAGGTTGATCTTGGTTACCCGGGGAACCTGCATCGGGCTGGAATATTCGAACTCCTGCATCATCGCCGGGATGATTTCCTCGCGGAACTTGATCTTGAAGGCCGGCGGCGGCAACTCGTTGGGTTGGGCGCCGTTGCTCTCGGCCTCTTCCTGCCGTCGCCGCTGGCGGCGGCCTTCGCCCTGGTTGGTTCCTTCTTCGTTAGATCTTACCTGCTGGTCAGTAGCCATGATGCTCACTCGCCCGTGTTACTCGTCCCGGTTGCGGAACTGGCTGGCGGGTTCGGTGTAGTTGCTCTGGATGAGCTTGACGTTGGAGATGTGGATGGACGCTTCCTGCTGGACGCGGCCACCTTGTCGGATGCCGGGCCTGGGCTTGTAGTGCTTGGTGACGACGTTCACGCCCTCGACCACAACACGGTTCTTTTCGGGGATCATGCCCAGCACGCGCCCCGTCCGGCCCTTGTCCTTGCCGGCAATGACGAGGACGTCGTCGCCCCGGCGGATCTTGGTCTTCGCCATCACACCACCTCCGGAGCCAGGGACACGATGCGCATGAAGCCCTTGTCCCGCAGTTCCCGCGCTACGGGGCCGAAAATGCGGGTGCCCCGGGGCAGCTGGTTGTCGTTGATGAGCACGGCGGCGTTGTCGTCGAACTTGATGTAGGTGCCGTCGGGCCGCAGCAGGGGCGCCGCCTGCCGGACCACCACTGCCTTGACCACCGTTCCTTTCCGCACCGGCGAATTGGGGATCGCCTCCCGCACCGTGCAGACCACGATGTCGCCCACCGACGCGTACTTGCGGCGGCTGGATCCCGGTATGTTGATGAGTCGGATGCGTCGCGCGCCGCTGTTGTCGGCCACGTGCAGCCTGGTGTAACTCTGAATCATCTACGCATCCTCGTCATCATCGGTATCGTCAATGGCAACAGCAACGTCGTCCGCCGCCTCAGGGCTGATGTAGTCGGATTCCCCGGCAATGGGTTCGATCACCGCGTCGCCTTCCAGATCAATGGCGCGGACCTCGGCAACTTCCCGCCGGGCCAGGACTTCCAGCAGTCTCCAGTGTTTGGTGCGGGAGATGGGTCGGGTTTCCTGGATTCGCACCGTATCGCCAATCCGGCACTGGTGGTTCGGGTCATGGACGTAGAAACGGGTCACCCGGCGCATCTGCTTGCGATAGATGCGGTGGCGCTGTTTCCACACCAATTCCACCACGGCGGTTTTGTCCATCCGGGTGCTCACCACGGCGCCCACCCGAACTTTGCGCATTGCTTTGGCCATTGCCTGATATTCCTTCTATTCCAACTCCCGCTCCCGCAGGCAGGTCAGCATCCTGGCAATGTCCTTGCGGGTCTTGCGGGGCTGGTTGGTGTCCGTGAGCTGGTTGGTAGCGTCCCGAAAGCGCAGGTTCATCAGCTCCTTGCGGGATTTCTCCAGTTCCTCCCGGATCTGATCGTCGGTCAGCGCGCGGATTTCGTACATCTCCATGACGGCTAACCTCCGGCGGTACCACTGAGCAGGGAGTTGACCCGGTCGCGGTACACCACCTTGGTGGGAATGGGCAGCTTGTGGGCGGCCCGCTGGAGGGCTTCTTCAGCCTGTTGGATGGGCACTCCACCCACCTCAAACATGATCCGGCCCGGCTTGACCACGGCCACCCAGTGGTCGTTGGCTGCCTTGCCGCCGCCCATGCGGACTTCCGCCGGTTTCTTGGACACGGGCTTGTCGGGGAAAATGCGGATCCAGGTGCGTCCGCCCCGTTGCAGGTGGCGGGAGATGGCAATACGGGCCGACTCGATCTGCCGGGCCGTGATCCACTCCGGACTCATTGCCTTCAGGCCAATCTCGCCGAACTCCACCGTGTTTCCGGTGGTAGCGTTTCCCCGGCGCTTGCCCCGACCCATCTTCCGGTATTTCGTCCTCTTGGGCTGCAGCATGGTGGTAATCTCCGTAATCAGTCTGGATTCCGGCTGTCGCCGGAATGACGAGAAAGAGGCGACTAAATGTCCAATTCCGCCGCCGCCAGGTCGGCTTCGGCGTCCTGGCTGGTGACGCGAAACTCGATGCTTTCCAGCTCGCCGTCCTCTTCCGCCGCCGACGGCATGATCTGGCCCTTGTAGATCCAGACCTTGATGCCGATGCGCCCCATGGCGGTGTGCGCCTCGGCCAGGGCGTAGTCGATGTCGGCCCGCAGGGTATGGAGGGGCACCTGCCCCATCATCAGCTTTTCGGTGCGGGCGATTTCGGCGCCGGAGATGCGGCCTTTAGTGATGATCTTGATGCCTTCCGCGCCGGCCTGCATGGTGCGCAGGGCCGCCTGACGCATGGCGCGGCGATAGGCGACGCGCCGGCTGAGCTGGTCCGCGATGTTCCTACCCACCAGGTACGGGTCCATTTCGGGCTGCTCAATCTCGATGATGTTGAGCCGGAGCAGGCCGCTGTTCATGGTCTCCAGCCGGGAGCGCAGGCCCTTTACCCGGTCTCCGTCCCTGCCGATGAGGATGCCAGGGCGGGCCGAATGGATGTTGACAATGGTCTCTTGGGCAGTGCGGTCGATCTCGATCTTCGCAATGCCGGCGTCGGAGAAAGCGGCGTATTCGTCGTGGATGGCCCGGCGCAGCCCAAGGTCCTGCTGCACGCTGTTCCGGTACTGCGACCCGTTATTGGCGTACCAGTGGGTTTTCCAGTCCTTGATAATACCCAGCCGGAAGCCGAAGGGGTGGGTTTTATGTCCCATGGATTATTCCTCCTCTACCTCGTCCACTTCGATGATGATGTGGCTGGAGCGGCGGGTAACCCGGCCAATCCGGCCCCTGGCGCGCGGGCGATAACGTTTGAGCGGAGTCGCCTGGTCTGCGGAGATGCGCGTGATGTGCAGGTCGTTGCGGTTCATGAATTCGTTGTTTTCGGCGTTGGAGGCCGCTGACTGCACCACCTTGGCCACCGAGCGCGCCCAGGGCGAAGTCATCAGGCTGAGGTGATCCAGGGCGTCGTTGACCATCATGCCGCGCACGGCGTCCATGATCGGCTTGAGCCGCTTGGGAGAGGCCCCCACCCCTTTGGCCATTGCTCTCACTGCTGGCATGGCGTCACCTCGACCGGCTGGAGCGTTCCGACCGGGCCACGTGGCCCCGGTAGGTCCGCGTCGGCGCGAACTCGCCCAGGCGATGCCCCACCATGTTCTCGGTGATGAACACCGGAACGTGGCGCCGGCCGTCGTGGACGCCAAAGTTCAGCCCGACCATTTCGGGCATGATCATCGAGTCCCGCGACCAGGTTCGGATTACGGTGGCCTCGCCGGATTCGCGAACCCGGTTGACCTTCTTGAGCAGCTTGGGGTGGACGTAAGGTCCCTTCTTTACTGATCTTGACATGGTGACAATGACTGCCTGCAGTACCCCGGCGGGTACGTGTATGTATTGGATTAGCCAGCCAGCCTAACGCCGCGAGCGTCGTCCGCGGATTATGAAACGGCTGGAGGTCTTCTTCTTGTTGCGGGTCTTGTGGCCCAGGGTGGGTTTGCCCCAGGGCGACTTGGGGCCGGGCATCCCGATGGGGGAGCGTCCCTCGCCGCCTCCGTGGGGGTGGTCCACCGGGTTCTTGGCGACGCCGCGCACGTGGGGGCGGCGGCCCAGGTGCCGCTTGGCGCCGGCCTTGCCCAGGCTCTCGTTCTTGTGATCGGGATTGGACAACTGGCCTACGCTGGCCCGGCAGTTCAGCAGGATGCGCCGCATCTCGCCGGAGGGCAGGCGGATCAGCACGTAATCGCCCTCCCGGGACAGCACTTGCGCTCCGGTGCCGGCGCCGCGCACCAGTTGGCCCCCCCGGCCGGGGGTGAGTTCCAGGTTGTGCACCACGGTTCCGGTGGGGATGTTGCGCAAGGGAAGCGTGTTGCCGGCGCTGATTTCCGCGCTGGGGCCGGATTCAACCCGGTCGCCCACCGACAGGTTCACCGGCGCGAGGATGTAGGACTTCTCCCCGTCGGCGTAGTGGATCAGGGCGATGCGCGTGGTGCGGTTGGGATCGTACTCAATAGACTTGACGGTGGCCGGCACGCCGTCCTTCTTCCGCTTGAAGTCGATGCGCCGGTACATCCGCCGCGGCCCGCCGCCGCGATGGTAGGCGGTGATGCGGCCCTTGTTGTTTCGTCCCCCGCGCTTCTGCAGGGGTTCCAGCAGCGACTTCTCCGGCTTCTTGGTGGTGATCTCCTCAAAGGAGGGCCGCACCGCGTTCCGTGTCCCCGGGGTTATGGGTCGCAAGTTCTTCAGAGGCATAATTACAGGCCCTCGATCAGGTTGATGCGGTCTCCCGGTTCCAACGTCACCACGGCCTTCTTGACATCGGGCCGCTTCTTGAACCGGGGGCCATACCGCTTGCGCTTGCCCCGGTTGACGGTGATGTTGACGCTGAGGACCTTCACGTTGAAGTTCTCTTCAACAGCCTGCTTCACCAGGGTCTTGTTGGCCTTGGGCGCTACCTCGAAGGTGTACTGCCCGTCCTCCTGGAGGAGGGTGCTTTTTTCGGTGATGGTCGGGCGCAGCAGCACGTCGCTGATGTTCATTATTCCGCCTCCTCGCTGGCCGCCCGGCGGGCGCGGTATCGAGGCGCCGTGCAGAGCGCGGCGATGCGCTGGATGGCGTCGGCGGTGACCAGCACGGTCTGCCGCTTGAGGACATCGTTGGCGTTTACCAGATCCGACGGCAGCGTCCAGACCTGTTTCAGGTTGCCGCCGGCCCGGGCCACGTTCTGCTGCGCTTCCGCCGTGACCACCAGCACCGAGCCGCCGATGTCCAGGTTTTCCAGCACCTGCTTCATCGACTTGGTGCGCCCGTCCAGCCCGTCCAGCGTATCAACGCAGATGAGCCGGTCGTTGCGGATCTTCTCGGATAACACGCACTGCAAAGCCTTGCGACGCATGGCGCGAGGCAAGGCTTTACGATAGTCGCGGGGTTTGGGGCCGAAGGCAATACCGCCGTGTCGCCATTGTGGGGAGCGTATGCTGCCCTGGCGAGCGCGGCCGGTATGCTTCTGTATCCAGGGCTTGCGTCCGCCGCCCGACACTTCGGCGCGGGTACGGGTCGAATGAGTGCCCTGGCGCTGGTTGAGCTGGTAAATCACCATGGCCTGGTGAACCAGCGTGGGGTTCATCGGCACGTCGAATACGCCATCATCAATCTCAACGGATCCAACGGCGTTGCCCTGGGTGTTCAATACGGGGAGTTCCATTTCAGGGATAATTCCTTCGCCACTACTTCGTCATTCCGGCTTGCTCACTCGTCATTCCGGCATTCTCTTTCGTCATTCCGGCGAAAGCCGGAATCCACGTCCTAGTTGGCCCGACTCCTTCCCGTCTTGCGGATGGTAACGGGGCTGTTGGGCGCGCCGGGCACGCCGCCCTTGACCATCAGCAGATTTCGTTCGGCGTCCACGCGCACTACTTCCAGACCTTTGGTAGTCACCTTGCGGTTGCCCATGTGTCCGGCCATTTTCAGGCCCTTGAACACCTTGCCGGGCGTGGTGCCGCCGCCGATGGATCCGGGAGCCCGCTGCCGGTCCGACTGACCGTGGGTCCGGGGGCCGCCGCCGAAGCCGTGTCGCTTCATGGTGCCGGCGAAACCGCGTCCCTTGGACTTGCCGATCACGTCCACGATTTCGCCCGGCTCGAAGATATCCACCGACACCGTTTGACCAACTTCGTACTCGCCCACGCTGTCGGCGCGGACTTCCTGCAGCCGCCGTCCGATCTGGCTGCCCCGCAGGTGGCCGGCCTCGGGTTTGTTGGGCTTGCGCACTCGGCCAAATCCCAGCTGCACCGATTCGTAACCGTCTCTCTCCACGGTGCGGATCTGGGTAACGGCGCAGGGGCCGGCCTCAATTACGGTTACGGGCACCACCTGTCCGGCGTCGTTGAACACCTGGGTCATGCCGATTTTCTTGCCGAGAAACGCCTTGAGCATTTTGTTTGCCTATTCACCAGATAAAACGGCGGCGGTGGCTTGTGGCCTGCCGCCAACCGGAACTGCAATTTTACGACGGGGCTACTATTGTTTCAAGCCCAATCAGAGCTTGATGGAAATGTCAACTCCTGCCGGCATATTGAGGCGGGTCAGCGCGTCGATGGTCTTGCTGGTGGGTTCCATGATGTCCAGCAGCCGCTTGTGGGTGCGGATTTCAAAGTGTTCGCGGGAGTCCTTATCCACGTGGGGGCCGCGAATGACGCAGAAACGCCGGATCTGCGTGGGCAGAGGCACCGGGCCAGCCACGCGCGCCCCGGTGAGTTCGGCGGTTTCCACAATCTGCGCGCTGGACTGGTCCAGCATCTTGTGGTCAAACGCCTTCAGGATAATCCGCATCTGTTGCCTTGCGACCATAATCCAATCCGATAAAGCTCCCGTTTCCTGCGGCGGTCGGTTGCTCGCCGCTACTACCTGATGTTTGCGATGCTCCGGGCGATGTTTTCGGACACCGGCTCATAGTGCCGGAACTCCATGGTGTAAGAGGCCCGTCCCCGGGTCAGAGAACGCAGCGCCGTCGTGTAGGCGAAAGTCTCTCCCAGGGGGATCATCACGCTCACGGTCTGGAGGTCTTCCAGACCCTCGATGCTGCGCACCTGGGCGCGACGTCCGCCCAAATCGCTGAGCACTTCGCTGAGGAATTCGCCCGGCGTCACGATTTCCATCGCGAAGATGGGTTCCTGCAACACCGGCGCGGCCCGGCGTGTCCCGTCCCGTATCGCCATCATGGCTGCGGACCGGAACGCCATTTCGGACGAGTCTACCGTATGGTAGCTGCCGTCCACCAGGGTGACCTTCAAATCCACCAGAGGATACCCGGCCAACGGGCCATTGTCCAGACCCGTCCGCACGCCGGCCTCCACCGCCGGTATGTACTGGCGGGGTATGACGCCGCCGGCGATGCCGTCCACGAACTCCAGGCCGGCCCCCCGTTCCTGGGGTTCCAGCTCCAGCCATACGTGCCCATACTGGCCGTGGCCGCCGGTCTGGCGGACGAACCGGCCTTCGATGCGCACCGGCTTGGTGATGGCCTCGCGGTAGGCGACGCGGGGTTGGCCCACCCGGGCCTCCACGTCGAACTCCCGCCGCATCCGATCCACCAGGACCTCCAGGTGCAACTCGCCCATGCCGGAGATGACCGTCTGCCCCGTTTCGTCGTTGTAACGGACGACGAAAGTGGGGTCTTCCTCGGACAGCTTGCGCATGGCCTCGCCCAGCTTGTCCTGGTCGGCGCGAGTGGCCGGCTCGATGGCCACGGACACCACCGGCTCCGGGAAGTGCGGCGGCTCCAGGATAAGCGGCTTGTGGTCGGTGCAGACGGTGTCGCCGGTGAAGGTGTCCTTCAGGCCCACGGCGGCGCAGATGTTGCCGGCCGTGATGTGGGGCAGCTCCTCCCGGTGATTGGCGTGCATCCGCAGCAGCCGGCCCATGCGTTCCCGGTTGCCCCGGGTCACGTTGCGGACGGCCGCGCCCGATTCCACCTTGCCCGAGTAAATGCGCAGGAACACCAACCGGCCCACGTAGGGATCGACCACCACCTTGAAGGCCAGCGCCGACAGCGGCTCGCTTTCCAGCGGCTCGCGAATTTCAACGTCGTCGGTGCCCGGCACGGTGCCTTCCACTGCCGGAACGTCCAGCGGCGACGGCAGGTAGCAGATGATGGCGTCCAGCAGGGGGTCCATGCCCTTGCCGCGCATGGCGCTGCCGCACAGCACCGGCACCAACTGCTGGTTGATAGTGGCGTTGCGCAGCGCCGAGCGCAGGTCGTCGGCGCAAATGTCCTCGCCCTCCAGGTACTTGATGAGCAGTTCCTCGTCGGTCTCGACGATCTTCTCGATCATTTCCTGCCGGTAGTCCTGGTAGGCTTTTTCGTACTCCGCCGGCACCGGGATCAATTCCGGCGGATCGGCCACGTCGTCCCGCCCGTCGGAATACATAACGGCCTGGCCTTCCATCAGATCGACCACGCCGCGAAATTCGTCTTCTGCCCCAATCGGCACCTGTACCGGCACGGGGTTTCCTTTCAGACGGCGTCGTATGGACTCGATGGTCCGCTCGTAGGACGCGCCCACCCGGTCCATCTTGTTGACGAAGCAGATGCGCGGCACGTTGTAGGTGTCGGCCTGTCGCCACACCGTTTCCGACTGCGGCTGCACCCCGGCCACGGCGTCCAGCACGACAATGCCGCCGTCCAGCACCCGCAGGCTGCGTTCCACTTCGGCGGTGAAGTCCACGTGACCCGGCGTGTCGATGATGTTGACCTGGTAGTCGCGCCAGTAGGCGGTGGTGGCGGCGGCGGTGATGGTGATGCCGCGCTCCTTCTCCTGGGGCATCCAGTCCATGGCCGTGGTGCCCTCGTCCACACCGCCGACCTTGCGGATGCGCCCGGTGAGGTAGAGGACCCGTTCGGTCACCGTGGTCTTGCCGGCGTCGATGTGGGCAATGAAGCCGATGTTGCGGATCTGCTGGGCGGGAGTTTGTACGGCGGTCATACCTGTACCTGGGGCGTATTTTGTGGGGGTAGGTGAGACATAGGTAGGGGCGAATAATCATTCGCCCCTACGACGGTTGACGGGTTTAGCGGCGGTAATGTACGAAGGCGCGGTTGGCCTCGGCCATGCGGTGCAGTTCATCCTTGCGGCGCACCGCGGAGCCTTCGCCGCGGGCGGCGTCCATGAACTCGTTGGCCAGGCCGCGCGCCATCCGCATACCGTTGCGGGCCCGCGCGCCCCGGATTATCCAGCGCATGGCCAACGCCTCGCTGCGCGTGGTGCGCAGCTCCACGGGCACCTGGTAGGTTGCGCCGCCCACGCGACGGGGCCGCACTTCCACCAGGGGCGTGGCGTTGCGCAACGCCGTGGAGAAAACGCCCAGGGGCTCCTGGTTGGAGTCCTGGCGCACCAGTTCCAGCGCGTCGTACACCACCCGTTGGGCCGTGGACTTCTTGCCCTTGAGCATGACCCGGTTGATGAACTTGGCCAGTTCCAGGTTGTTATAGCGCGGGTCGGGCTTGATTACCCGAGGTTCGGCGCGGCGTCGGCGAGACATAGCGTTGCTACCTTTGGTCTGGGGATCGGATGATCTGGGGATCGGGGCTGGTGAGAGTCAGCCACCCCCCGCTTTTGGGGGGTGACGGTGAGCGTATTTCTCCGGGTGGGCCGGGGTCAGTTCCGGCGCGTACCGTATTTGCTGCGACCCTGGCGGCGTCCATCGACGCCTTCCGTGTCCAGGTTGCTGCGTACCACGTGGTAGCGCACGCCGGGCAGGTCCTTGACGCGACCGCCGCGAATGAGCACCACCGAGTGTTCCTGCAGGTTGTGGCCTTCGCCACCGATGTATGCCGTCACCTCCACCCCGTTGGTCAACCGCACCCGGCAGATCTTCCGCAGGGCCGAGTTGGGTTTCTTGGGGGTCATGGTGCGGACCTGGATACAGACGCCGCGACGCTGCGGACAGCCCGGCCCCCACTTGGTGCGGTTCTTCAAAGAGTTCTGCACCCAGTGCAACGCCGGCGCCTTGGTGCCCTTGCGCACCGGCTTGCGCCCCTTGCGTACCAGTTGGTTGACGGTAGGCATACTTAATCCTTTTTTCAAATGCCGGCTAAATTCCGACAATACGGTGCAACATGTTACTGCCATCCCCGCAAAACTGTCAACCGCAACATCCGCTCACATTTACCCACTCTGATCAAACCGTCATGGGACCCACGCGCCAGGACACCGAAATTCACCATCGAACACGTTCCAAACAGACCCAAATCGCCCCTTTGCGTCTCTGCGTCTTCGCGCCTTTGCGTTAAACCTCCGCGCTAATCCGTCATTCCCGCCCTGGTCCGTCATTCCCGCCCTGGTCCGTCATTCCCGCGAAAGCGGGAATCCAGGAATCGCCCTCCCAAGCCAACCTCCCCGCTTACCCTGAACCTGTCCCGGAACCGCCTGACTCCCCCGCCCGCTCCAGGTTCAGCGCCAGCAGCCGCTTGAGGATCTCCCCGGTCGCTCCAGCGGACGGGCTGCAATTTCATACCCGATTGCCCTGCCGCGCCTGGAAAAGCCTTGACATCCTCAGCATTTATACGGCATCATTGGCGCGAGCGCGGAGTGGCCGGAGCACGCCGTCCTGCTTATGAGGGACAGGTGCCAGACATAGCCGCGCTTCTGCTTTCTGCGCAGCTTTCGTCAGCCGTCATCGTCCTTCCGGGGCGGTGTCGGCGCTCCGCACCGTGAACTCGAGCACCCCCTCCGCACGGTCATACACCATGCGCCAGCGGTCGATGATGTCCCGGCCCAGCAGCGAAGGGAGCCGGTTTATGCTGTGCATCGGGTCCGCGGCCGGCTTTGCGATGAGGACATCAACCTCGTACCTGCGAACTGCTCTGGCATCGCCGTCCACGAACTCCAGGACAGCGCGCTCCCTGAAATATGTCACCGGACCGCCCACGCCATCGGAGGTGACGGGGTTTTCCAGTTGGTCGAAGGGAATTGCAATGAGCGTACCGTCCCGGGGGTGAATACAAGTTGCAGACGCTCCGGTGTCAACCAGAAAGGTTATATTTCTGGCTATGCCAAACCTGGACAGCATCATGTAGCCTTCGACGGCGGGCTGCCCGGCGGGTCCGAACTCTCCGCGAATCACAGTATCAGCGGCGTTGGATCGGAGTCCAGAAACTCGATAACGACGTTCCCGTCCCGCAGCCCCTTCTGATCCAGAACCGCCAGTAATTCGTCCATAGCTTCAGATACGAACAGTTCCCCGCCAGGGACCATGGCCGCCCATTGGTCCGGATATCGTTCCGTCAAAGACACGACTTGCCTCCGCATCTGCGAGGCCAGTTCCCGGTACTCCAGCATCATCTCGATTTTGGCCTCTACGTTTGCAACTTTCGGCGCCGTTTCCGACCGGTCCGCTTGCCCCACTGTCCCTGACACGCCCGTCCTGGTGGTCATCATCTCTCTCCTTTCCTTGAGCCGGAACATAGTTGGAGACGGTCTAACCGCATTGTATCAGCACCCCGCCCGCTCCAAATCCAGCGCCAGCAGCCGCTCCAGCGCCTCCCCGCCCGCCGGCCAAATGTCACCCGCTGGCTCAGGTGACGCTTGGCAATCTCGCCCGTCACTGGCCGATGCCGCCCCTGACCAGCGAAATCGTCACAAAGGCGATCGCCAGTATTATGATGCCAGCGATGGGCAGATACGCCAGAGCGTACTCCCTGAAATCATCGTTCGACATGGCTTCACGTATCTTTCTCACCATTGTGTTCCTGCTCTAGCTGTCCAGTGGGATCTCGTTCCCCACCAAGCCGTCCCACCCGGCGACCGAGAGTTGCATAGTCATGGCTAGGCTCCCGATCTTGACCATTATTTCCCCGTTCTCTGCGAGCAAAGATACAGTTACATTTTCTAAACTTCCTCCGAGGTCTCGCACCCTGCCGATTAGGGTTCCATATAAACGCCATTGGCATGTATGGCCTTGTTCTGTCCGATCTGACCCTTGCGCCGTAGTGCCTTCGTATTCTTCAGTTGTCCCATCGGGGTGTTCTATCCGGGCTCTTGCGGCTTCAATCGTCCGCACTTTTCGCACCCGCCCCTCGTGGTCGGTGAATTCGTCTTCTGTTATTCGTACCATCAGATATTCCTTCGTTAGGCATGGTTGGTTGATATGCGCCACGTGCCGAACCGAGCCCCAGTATACCAACAGCAATCCATCGACCCTATCTTTGCGTGTCGTTCGCTGTTGATGCCGCCCGCTCCAGGTTCAGTGCCAGCAGCCGCTCCAGCACCTCCCTGTCCGCCAGGTCCGCCGGCCACCCGTAGGCGTCGGCCACCGCCGCGTCCAGCGCCCGGTGCGCGTTGTCCAGCCACGTGGGACGCTGGTTGTACAGGTTGGTCAGCGTCCGGCTGTCGTTCTCCCGCAGCCGGTTCAACTCCGCCGCCGCCTCGGCGATGGCTTGGCGTTGCGCCTCGGTGGAACGCGGAAAGGGGAACGTCTCAAAGCAGGTGGTGGGCGTGTAGCGCGGGCGTGTTTCCAACTGTGTGCCCATCGCCAAAGCCCAGGCTTCGTGAAAGCGCGAATGCAGCACGCCAAACGTGTAATCATCATCACTGACAATGGCGATGATTGCACTATCGGACAACGTATCGTTCCGCATCCAAGCGAAAAGCCGATGCTTTGACACTCTTGGAGTAGCGATATAGCGCTCAACTCTTTGCAGGGCTTTTCTCATCCCGGGCCGCGGCTCCATGTGCCACCACCAGTTGTTGGCGTATAACGCCCGTCTGTTGTTGGCCCTCATTGGCTTTACGTGGGCATTCACATATTCAAACGGGGCTTCATACAACGCTGCCTGTTCCAACGACATATCGCCAAAGTCAATAATCCACATCCCCCGGCGACGGTCGGTAATGTCTCTTCCATTCACCCACGGCCTGACCACCTCCGCATTGCTCCGGCTGTGCGGATTCGCGCTGTTGAGCATCTGTTGCGCCAGATCGCCGGGAATGTCAAACGGCCCGCCCTTGGTGTCGCCCATAAACGCGATGCCCAGGTTTTCTCGCAGCCGTTTCGCCGCCGTAAGGTCAACTCCCACCGTCAGGTTGGCGTTTATCGCCGCCACCGGATGCCCGTCCAGTTCCCGGTCCGACTCGGAGCCGTCATCAAAACCAACAATGGAAATATGCACCGCCGCGCCTTCCAACACCCAGGGATGATCCGACCACGCCATGAATATGTCGCCGGTTTCCTTGATGCGCTGCAACACCCGGCGATTGGCGCCGCCCCGTATCCCCTGCGTCGCCAGCAACCCGGCCCGCTTGACCTGGCCCGTTTCAATCATCCGCTGCGCCTTGTCAAACCAGTAGCACACCAGGTCCGCTTCGGCGGGCACCCGCCCGTCATACCAATCGAACAGCGCGTCAACGTATTCATCGCTCAATCCAGTGCGGAGCAACTTGCCGCCCAAAAACGGCGGGTTGCCCACGATGAACTCCGCCGCCGGCCACTCCGGTTCCGCTGGATGCTCCGGGTCGGAAAGGTCCAGTATCGCGTCCGTCTGCCGGATGGTGTCCAGGGGCGTCAGTATCGGGCTTTGCGTATAGGGAAAGCCGTTGGCCTGGTGCCATTGGATGTAGCCGATCCACAGCGCCGTCCGGGCCAGTTCCGCCGCATAGTGGTTGATCTCCAGCCCCAGCATCCGGTCGGGCTGCACCGTGGGCGTCAGCCCGTGCCACCCTTGAGCCGCCGCGAAGTCGATCACCTCCTTCTCCAAATCCAGCAGCGAGCGCAGGGCGATGTACAGAAAGTTGCCACTGCCGCAGGCCGGGTCCAACACCGTGACCGATGCTAGCCGCCGGCGGAAGGATTCCAGCCGGGCCAGGGCCGCCGCCGGGGGATTGTCAGAATCAGGATTTACCGGATTTTCGGATTGCCGAGATTGTGGGCCGTAATCCAGGAAATCACGTAATCCTGATAATCCTGATTCTGACGATCCCCCTCCCTCCAGCAACCCCTCAACCTCCCCCCGCGCCGCCTCCCATTCCCGGCGCAGCGGCGTCATCACCACCGGCTCCACCACCAGTTCGATGTCCTCTGCGCCGGTGTAGTGCGCCCCCGTCTGCGCCCGCTTCGATGCGTCCAAAGCCCGCTCGAACAGGGTTCCAAATATGGACGGTTCAATGTCTCGCCAATTCCTTTCGCAGGCTTCCCCCAACCGCTGCAGCGCCGTGGTGCTCAATTCAACTGTATCAATCGTGTTGAACAGGTCGCCATTGAAGTGTGCGATTTCGTCCGCGCCGGAAAACCCGCCCGTGGCCATCTGGGCGAACAGGCTGCGGATGGCTCGGTCGAACCGCGCCGGGTCGCGGTAGTGCTGGCGCGTGATGCGGGCGAACAGACCCTCGGGCAGCAGCCCCGCGTCCTCCGCGTACAGGCAGAACACCAGCTGATTCAGATACCGCGCCAGTCGTTCGGGGTCTTCATTCCGCGCCTCCATGTCCACCACGATGGACTGGAACACCGCCGCCGTCTCCCGGGTAACGGCATCCACGGACCGCAGCCGCTCCCGGAAACGATGGGGCGCGAAGAACACGTCCCGCACCAGGGCCAGCCGCTCTCCGCCGTAGGCGGACTCCAGCTCGCTAATGCCAACGTCGTAGCGGGCGGTTTCCATGCCCGGAAAGTTGGTCTGGATCCGTATCGTCTGGAACGACGACACAATCAGCAGCGGCGGCGTCTTCAGATGCACCTGGTAGCGCAGCAGCTGATCAAAGGCTCCGTCCAGCTGGGCGTCCTGCCCCTTGAACTCCCAGCCGAAATGCTCCTCAAAGTAGGCGTCGGCGAACCCGCCGGGCACGGCCTTCTCAAAGGTAAACGCCTCAGGATCCCCATAGCCCGCGGGCGTCGGATGTCCCACCAGCCCGCACAGGTCGTTAAAGAACGACTGCGCCCCCTGCCGCTCGCCGAAGCCGGCGTCCTGCCAGCGGGCGATGAACTCCGGCGCCGTTATGGTCGGCATCAACGGTGTCATGCCACTCTCCACCGTCAACATATCACCCACCGCCGCCAGCCCTCAATCCCGAAAACCCTCAAAACCCGCAAATCCTGTTCCTGCCAAGTTTGGACACCCTCCACCCAACCCCGTTCGTTCCTTTGCGTCTTCGCGCCTTTGCGTTAATTCTCCGTGCAATGGCCCCACCGGGTAGTTCATACCAACAAACTGGCAAACTGGGTACGCGTGAGCAACCTATTGTTTGAGAAGCGTCGCGGTCCGGACGGTTTCGACCTGTAGGGGCGAATAATCATTCGCCCCTACCCGTAATGGCCCTACCCACAACCGCCCAACCCTGATAATCCCCAAATCCGGCAAATCCTGATTCTGACACCAATAGCGTTGCAATTTAGGTGGTTTCCGTTTGTAGGGGCGACCGGCCGGTCGCCCCTACCCGCGCCAGGAGCGGCGTCCGCCGAAATCAAACCCCCTAAAACGGAACGCTACCAACTGACACCCTCCCCCTTGACTATGCCGTACCAGAATATATATTCTAAAACCGTCTAGGCAAAACAGCTGTTTCTATCCAATCTCGATCTCAAGGAAGGCAGGATTTCACTTCGGCGGCCAAACCCCCGTCAGTTTCCAAATCGCAACCGGTCGCACTCGGCAAGGCTCAGTTAGACCAGACCACCTCAATCGGATTGCCGGCTCGACCACCGGGACTGTCCGTGCCCGCGCGCAGGTGCGCCTCTGGCGTACCGAGTACACGAAAAAGTAGGGAAAAATAGTTGCGTACCCCAACCGGCCGTATGCTGACAACGAAGTGCTGCTGCAAAGTCCGCCTCTGGCGGGCCAAGTCCGCCCCCGGCGGGAAATCCTGCCTTCCCAATCAACAAACCCCGCTCATGGTGAGCCTGTCGAACCATCACCCTGAGCCTGTCGAACCACAAGACCCAAAGGAGCCAAACCACCCCAACAACCACCCACCCGCTCATGGTGAGCCTGTCGAACCATCATCCTCAGCCTGTCGAACCATCATCCTGATGCTCGCCGGATCCTACCGACCTCCGGCGGACCGCCCCCCATCCACCATGTACACGCCGCCCGTGCAGAAGCTGCTGTCGTCGCTGCCCAGGAACAGCATCAGCCGGGCCACTTCCTCCGGGTGACCGTAACGTCCCAGCGGGATCCGCGCCGACGCCGCCCGGTAAGTCTGCTCCACGGTAATGTTGGGATCGTCCATAGCCGCGACCCTCTGCTCCTCGATGGAACGCATCATCCGCGTCTCGATGGGCGCCGGGTTCACCGTGTTGACCCGGATGCCCAGCGGCGCGCCCTCCATCGCGGCGGTCCGCATCAACCCGATCACCGCGTGCTTGCTGGTGGTGTAGGCCGACATATCCGGTCCTGCGCCGATCCCGGCGGTGGACGACGTGATGACGATGCTGCCGCCGCCCCGTTCCCGCATCACCGGCACCACGTACTTGATGCCCAGCCACACACCCCGCACGTTGACCGCCATCACCCGGTCAAAGACGTCGATGGGATAGTCCGGTATGGAGGACAACTGGCCCTCTATGCCGGCGTTGGCCAGGAACACGTCGATGCCGCCCCAGCGTTCCACCGCCGCGTTGACGAAGGCTTGCGTCTGGTCGGGCTGCGTCACGTCGGCGGCGGTGTAACTGGCCCGGTCCTCCCCGATGGACCGCGCCACTTCCTGCAACGCCCCTTCGTCCAGGTCAACCAGCGCCACCCGCGCGCCCTCCTCGGCGAACAACGCCGCGGCCGCCCGGCCGATACCGCCGGTGGCCCCCGTGATCAACGCAACTTTCCCTTCCAGACGCGGCATTTTCATTCTCCTGTTGCCCATTGCGGAAACAGGCAGATTGTATCATCAGAAGCAGGATTCACCGGATTTTTTGGATTTACCGGATTACTGCGCAGCGTTGCCAAGGGCAGTAGGCCCGGCTCCTAATCCGGCTAATCTCCATAATCCCGAAAATCCTGCTTCTGACTATCCGCTACTCGCTCAGCAGGAAACAGGAGGACGCTTTGAAAATCGCCCACAGGGGCATACCGGGCGTTATGCTCATCGACTCCAAAGACGTCCCGGTAATGTGGCACCGCAATACGATGCCGTCGCAATCCAACGCCACCTCGTAGCCCGGCGGACGCAGCGTTACGCCGGCAACCGTGCCCGCCCAGGTGTTGCGTGCTGAGGACTGGGGCAGCGGCCCCGACGCCAGGATAATGTCGGACGCCCGTACTCCCACGGTTACAGCGTCCCCCACGGCGCAGCCGTCGGCCAGCGGCGTCTCCAGCGAATGTTCCCCCGCGTCGCACACCATCGTGCCGTCCTGGGGCAGCCGCGCGGCGACTCGCATTTCCAGCAGGTTCTCCACGCCCACCAGCCGGGCCACTCGGCCGCGGCCCGGCTGCTCCAGCGCCGTCAGCGGCGGCCCCACGGCCACTGTCCGCCCGGCGTCAATGATCTGCACCGCGTCGCCCAGCGCCAGGGCTTCCTCGCGGCTGTGGGTCACCAGGATCACCGGCACGTCGAGCTGCCGCACCGTCGCCCGCAGTTCCGCGCCCAACTCTCGGCGCAGCTCCATGTCCAGCGCGGCGAAGGGTTCGTCCAGCAGCAGCAGGTCCGGCGACGGCGCCAAGGCCCGGGCCAATGCCGTCCGCTGCTGTTGCCCGCCCGATAGCTGCCAGCCCCGGCGTTCTTCCAGGCCGTTTAGTCGCAGGCGGTCAATCAACTCGGCCACCCGTTGTTGCGCCATCGCGCCCCGCCGGTCCCGCAGCCCGTAGGCTATGTTTCGCAGCACCGTCAAATGAGGAAACAAATGGTTCTGCTGGGTTACGTAGCCGACCCCGCGCCGGTGCGGCGGCACCCAAATTTCATCCGGTTCGGCTCCATCTCCTGACGCGAAAACCGTCCTCCCCGCGATGGCGATATGGCCGTCGTCGGGCCGGGCCAGGCCGGCGATGGCCCGCAACGCCGTGGTCTTGCCCGCCCCGGACGGCCCGAACAGCACCAGCACCTCCCCCGCCGCGACGCTGAAGCACAGCTCCAGGCGGAAGGCGCCCAGGCTCACCGCAAACCGCCCAAAGGCCGCCGCGTCCGCTCCTTTCGTCATGCCGGCGTGCCTGGTCGTCGCAGCAGTGCGCTCAAGGCGGCCAGCGCCAGCGCCGACATCGCCAACAGCAGCACCGCCAGCGCCAGCGCCGCCCCCAGGCTCGACTCCATCGCCGTCATGATGGCCAACGGCATCGTCTGGGTCCGTCCGGTCAGGTTGCCGGCGAACATGATCGTCGCCCCGAACTCCGACACGGCCCGCGCCCAGGCCAGCGTCAGCCCGGTCAGCAGCGACGGCCAGGCCACGGGCAGCGTCAATCGCCAGAAGGTGGCCCAAGGCGAAACCCCCAGCGTCTGCGAGACCTCTTCGTAGGCCGGGTCAACGCCGGCGAAGCCGATCCGCGCCGCCCTGATGTAGAAGGGCGCAGCCACGAAGATCTGCGCGAATATGACCGCCGCCGTGGTGAACGGCAGCGAGACACCCACGCTGGACAACGCCGGCCCCAGCAGGCCGTTGCGTCCGAAGGCCATCAGCATCGCCACGCCGGCCACTACCGGGGGCAATACGATGGGCAGCTCAACAAAGGTGTCGATCACCCGCAGCGCCGGTGATGTGCGACGAGCCAATAGCAGCGCAAATGGCGTGCCCACCACCACCACAATGGCCAGGCTGATGACGCTGGTCACCACCGTGAGACGCAGCGCCTGCAACACCAGGTCGCCGGATAATCCGGCCAGGAACCCGTCCTGCTGCCCGGCCCGCACCAGCAGCGCCACCACCGGCAACCCGATGAATAAAACGTAGATGACCGTCGCCGCCATGCCGGCGGGAGCTAGCAGGCCAAGTGTCGCCCCTCGGTTGCCGCCGTTGGTTATTCGCATCATCGCCGTGGAGCCTAACGTAGGGGCGAATAATTATTCGCCCCTACAATCCGCGCGCGCAGGGACAGGCGACGTTGGTCGGAGGAGCGAACCCATATTCTCGCAGAATGGCCTGCCCGGCGTCGCTCTGGATAAAGGCGATGAACGCCTGGGCAACCTCCGGATGAACCGCCGTCGCCAGCGACGCAATCGGATACTGCGCCGCCGGGTTGAACTGTAGCGGTATCTCGATGAGGCGGAATGATCCGGCGTATTGATCCGCCGCCGCGTCGGTCTCGTAAATCAGGCCGGCGTCCACTTCTCCCAGGGCCACCTTTTGAGCCACGGCTCGCACGTTGGTCTCGTTGGTGACCACGTTGGACAACACCGCAACGGCGAAGTCGTCCGGGAAATCGGGCGACGCAGCCATCAGATCCAGGGCATTGAGCGTATAGGCCCCGGCCGGCACCTCCTGGGCCGCTACGGCGATGCTGACGCCCGGGCGAGCCAGGTCCTCCAGGGTTTGCACGGCGCCGGATTTGGTCAAGGATCGGTCGGCCGGCGTCGCCACCACCAGGCGGTTGGCGGCGAAATACTCTGGAGTATTTCCCAGCAGGTCAGCCTGCTTGACCGACGCCATGTGCTCCCAGTTGGCCGATGCGAACACGTCGGCGGCGGCCCCGTGCTCCAACTGGGTCCGCAGCGTTTGGCTACCCGCGAAGTTGAAAACCACGCTCACGTCAGGGTTCTCAGCCTCGAAAGCGGCGGCGACCGCCGACAAGGATTCGGCCAACGACGACGCGGCGAAGACGGTCACGGTGGGGCCGGAACTGTGGTTGTCAGTGGTAGCAGCCGCCGCACACCCCAGGGCGGCAAGTATCCCGACCAGCAAGACGGTGGCTAGCGAAAACATCCGGTAAATCATCGCCGGCGCATTATAGCAATCGTCAAAGCGGTCTCCGCTTGACTCGCCACACCCGCTGCCGTTAAATGGCCCGGTGAGATACGGCCGGCTTTTCCCGTCGGCCGGCGCTGAATGCGACAACAGACAACCGAACCGAGCGGTCAGGAGGTTACGACTATGGCTCTCGTGCGTTGTGTTACCGAAATGGGAATGGGCGTGGACGTTCACGGCCTGGATTACACGCTGGCCGCCAAGCGCGCCGTCTTTGACGCCATCCACCACAGCAGCCTGGGCTTCACCCGCCTGGTGGGCGCCACCGCCGACGATATGACGGTCAACGTCACCATCGGCGCGCCCCGCCCCGAGCAGGTCAACGCCGACGAGGTGGCCGACTCCCTGCCCCACGGTCGGGCCAACGTGGACGTCGTGGTGGGCGGCCTAGAACTGCTCAACGAGGACGGCAGCGACGGCACGCTGATCGCCAACGCCATCATCACCGTCAGCATCGACGACGGTAAGTAACCCATGTAGGGGCGAATAATCATTCGCCCCTACCCGCGCTGATGTCGCAACCTGAGCCAACGCTCCGGCTCACCCCCGAGGCCGCCAGCCGCATCTGCATGGATGAATGCCGGGCCATGTGCTGCCGCGGCCCCATCATCCTCCGCTTGGACCCGGACGAAGTGACCGGGTTCTACCGCGCGGCGGCGGGACTGGGCACCGAAGCAAGAATCAGCCGCGCCGCCGACGGCGGGGGCAACGTGCTGTTCCTGGACCAGCCGGATGAGCATTGCCCCATGCTCGACCCGGCCACCTCCGCCTGCCGGATCTACGAGGAACGCCCGCGCGTCTGCCGCGAGTTTCCCCGCAAGCGGGAACCCGGCTGCGCCATCTCCGAGTGGATTACGCCGTAACCGGCGCCCGCCCGAATATCGGCGCGGCCACCTTCTCCACAAAGTTCCGTCCCATAGCCTGATAACCCTCCGCGTCCGGATGCAGGTCGTCGGGCAGCATATCAACCAGGTCCGGCCCGAACAGCGTCGTTCCGTCAACGTAGTACAGGCTGCGGTCACCCCTCGCCTGCATCAGTGCCGCCGCCTCGGCAACCTCGGCCCGCATGGCAGAGAGGGTGAACCCCACGGCGTTCTCCGTGGTCTCCCGGGGCGGCGAGTAGATGGGCGAGATGACGGCCAACGGCGTGTCCGGGTGCTTTTCCCGCAGGATGTGTACGAACCCGATGATGGCCGGGATGAAGGTTCGCAGTCCGATGCTGTCGGCATTGTACATATTGATGCCGACTTTCATTGATATGTAGTCGGCCGGCAGTTCCCGCATCATCCGGGCAATCATCGGCTCCAGGTGGCAGCCTCCCCCGTAGCCCAGGCAGGTCAGGTTGAAATCGCAGGCCCGGGCCGCCACGGCCGGCCAGGTCAGGCTGGGACTGGCAGCGGTGCGGCAGTGGGTGATGGAGCTGCCGTAGGCCACCCAGCGCGGGCGCCGGTCGTCGTAGGGTTCCAGCGTCGCGCCGTCAGACAGCTCCAGACCGCAGAGCCGGAACTCGCCGTGCTGGGGCAGCCAAAGCTCCACCAGCTTCATGCCGGCGGGCAAGCGGTCAAACTCGAACCCGTCTTGGCCTTCCAGCGGCGCCGAGCCATGGAACTCTCCGTCGCAGTACAGGTCGATAGGGCTGGACTCCCCTGCCGGCACAACTCGACCACCTACAGACTCGGTATCGCTGCGGAACGATATACGCACGCCGGCCGGCATGGCGGCGCGCTCTCGCAGGGCGTCCGGCGGATACAGGGCGCGGTCGTCATAAGGGATACGCCAGGGCATACGCCACTGGTCGGTATCGTGGAACGAAATCGCCCCCTGCCAGGTCAGCCGGGGGTCGTCGGAGCCAATGGTTTGCGGCATGGTGGTCCTCCGTTCATGTAGTTCGAGTTTCGGCAAAGGGGTTCCTGATGGTCAATCCTTCTATCTGCTGACCGTCCTGCATATCTTCGCTGTACAGGGTGGAGCAGCCCGCCTCCAGCGCCGCCGCGACGATGAGCGAGTAGTAGAAGCTGAACCCGTAGCGGGCTTGTATCTGGAGGCCGCTGCGGTAAAGTTCCGGCGTTGGGATGATCTGGTTGATTTGCCAGAGGGGGATAAGTATTTCTTCCAGAAATCGGGCCACCCTCTCGGAATCGCCGCCGGCCCGCCGGCCAATCACGTTCAGTGTTTCCTGAACCACCTGGTAACTGATACAGCCGGTACGATTTGCCAGGTTCTCGTTTATGAGTGCCCGAGCGCTCAAGTACTTGTCAACGTCGGTCTGCTCAAACAGGTACACCAGGATATTGGAATCGAAGAAATTTTCAGCGGGCATTCATTTCATCTCTGGTGGGCTTGGGTCCGCTGGTATCTATGTACTTTCGCAACTCGTCAATGGCAGCCATGGCGCGTTCCGCCTGCCGTTTGCCTTCCTCGGGGTCCAGCTCCTGCCGTTCGTCCCCCGCGTAGTCCTCCAACCACCTGCGGAACAGGTCGTGTAACGTAGTTTTTTCCCGCACGGCTTTACGACGCCCGGCCTCAAGCAGGCGGTCGTCAAAGCTCACGGTTAGGTCTTTCATGGAGTCCTCCCTTTCCGGCCGGATGTGTGGATAAAGCCATTATACAAAAGCTCATCGCAGCAAGTTCCCGCGCGTCGGCAAACTGGAATTGCCCCGCCGTTTCCAGTATGATTGCTAAAGTCCCATTTACCTGTGTCTGCATACTCCTGATACAAGGAGGATTGTTGTGAAGTACGATGTAATTGTCATCGGGGCCGGTTCGGCCGGCTCCATCGTCGCCACCCGATTGAGCGAAGACCCCAGCCGCTCGGTTCTGCTGCTGGAAGCCGGGCCGGACTACCCTAATATTGAGCACTTGCCTGACGAGGTGAAGTTTGGCTACGCCACCGCCACCGACGTCATGACCAGTGACCACAACTGGCAGTTCACCGGCCACGGCACCGCCGAGAACCCGGAGATCATGGTGCCGCGGGGCAAGGTCACCGGCGGCTCCAGCGCCATCAACGGCCAGATGTTCCTGCGGGGCGTGCCGGAGGACTACGACGGCTGGGCCGCCATGGGCAACGACCAGTGGGCCTTCCAGAATTTGCTGGGCTGTTTCCGCCGTCTCGAGACCGACACCGACTTCTCCGACGACTTCCACGGCAACGACGGCCCCATCATTGCCCGTCGCTTCAAGCGGGAGGAATGGCTGCCGGCGCAGAACGCTTTCTACAACGCCGCCCGCGCCTACGGTTTCCCGCATACCGACGACCACAACAGCCCCGATTCAACGGGCATCGGCCCCACGCCTTTCAACAATCCCAACGGCATTCGTTGGAGCACCGCCCTGGGTTATCTTGACCTGGCCAGGCACCGCCTGAACTTCACCCTGCGCCCCAACTGCACCGTCCATCGCATCCTATTTGACGGCAATCGGGCCGTTGGAGCGGTGGTGGAAAGCGGCGGAGAGGTCTTCACCGTGGAAGGCGACCAGATCATCCTCAGCGGCGGCGCCATCGCCTCCCCGCAGCTGCTCATGCTCTCCGGCGTGGGTCCCGCCGACCATCTGCGCAGCCTGGGCATCCCGGTGGTGCACGACAGCCCCGGCGTGGGCCAGAACCTCCGTGACCATCCCATCGTCCCCGTCACCTGGCGCACCAAGCCTGGGTTTGACCTTGACGGTTTCGCGCCCCGGATCCAAACGTGCCTGAAGTACACCGCCGAAGGGTCCGACCTGCGCAATGACATGATCATGATCTTCTCGTCCTTTGCCACGGAACAGGTGATCCGGGGCGGGGACCGCATGGAGCCTTTGGGCATCCGGGCGTCGGTCTCCATCTACCTGGCCGTGGGCGCCGGCGAACTGAGGCTACAGTCCACCGACCCTCACGATCAGCCCTACCTGGACTACAACTACCTCCAGGAGGAGTTCGACCGGAAGCGGTTGCGGGACGGCGTGCGCATCGCCGTGGAACTGGGCAACCACAGCGACTTCGCCGACATCATCGTGGAGCGGACTGAACCGCTGGACTCCGACCTTGAGACCGACGAAGCCCTGGACCACTGGCTCCGCAGCAACGTCTCCACTGCCCAGCACATTTCCTGCACCTGCAAAATGGGGCCGGATTCGGACCCTATGGCGGTGGTTGACCAGTACGGTCGGGTCAGGGGCCTAGAAAACATCCGCGTGGTGGACGCCTCCATCATGCCTGACTGCATCCGCGCCAACACCAACGTAACCACGATGATGATTGGAGAGCGCGTTTCCGAGTTCATTCTGCAAGGAAGTTAAGTGAACCCGTGTAGGGGCGAATAATCATTCGCCCCCATTTACAGAGGGGGCAACATATGGCAAACCGCGACATTGAACTGACTGCGCACCTGATGCGCCGGGCCGGCTTCGGCGCAACCCGCGAGCAGCTGGAAACCCTGGCCGCCCAGGGCTACGAGGCCACGGTGGAGCAGTTGCTGGACCGGAGCAGCGAACGGCGCATGGGCGACGACCTCATCCGGCGATTCCATCCCGAACTGTCCGGCATGATGGGTACGCTCGGTTCCGGGGAAAACTGGCTGTACCGGATGGCGACGACCACCACGCCGCTGCGGGAGAAGGTCGCCCTGTTCTGGCATGGCATCTTCGCCACCGGCTATCCAAAGGTCATCCACGGCAAGGCCCTGTCCGACCAGGTCCGAATGTTCCGCTACCGGGGTATGGGCAGTTTCCGCGACCTGCTGGTGGAGCTGTCCCGGGACCCGGCCATGATCATCTGGCTGGACAACCAGGACAACCACAAGGACGCCATCAACGAAAACTACGGGCGCGAATTGCTGGAATTGTTCTCCATGGGCGTGGGCAACTACACCGAGAACGACGTCCAGGAGTGCGCCCGCGCCTTCACCGGCTGGACGCTGGGCAATCGGGAATACATGGAGTTGCGCTCCATGCGGGACTCTGACTGGCCCTACGGTCGCATATCCTGGCACTTCGAGTTTCAGGAAGATGACCACGACTTCGGAGAAAAGGAGTTTCTGGGGCAGCGGGGCGCGTTCAACGGCAACGACATCGTGGACATCATCTGCCAGCAGGAAGCCACCGCCCGGTTCATCTCCCGGCACATGTACAGCTTCTTCGTGGCCGACGAGCCGCCGGTGCCGGACTGGCCCTACACCGAACCCCAAGACCCGGCGGCCATCGACACCCTGGTACAGGCGTACTTCGACGGCGGCTACGATATTACCGCTGTCCTGCGAACCCTTTTCAACTCCGATTTCTTCAAAGACGAAGCCGTCTGGTATCGCAAGGTGAAGAGCCCGGTAGAACTGGTGGCCGGCGTCCTGCGCCTGACCGGAGAGTTCGACCGACCCCGCAAGGAGATGCTGGAACGCTACCAGCAGGCCATCTTCATGGGCCAGTTCCTCAACAACCCGCCCAGCGTGGAAGGATGGCACCAGGGCACCGACTGGATCGATACCGGCTCGCTGGTGGAACGCATCAACTTCGCGTCGCAGCAGCTTGGCGACGTCGCCAAGCCCGGCGTCCGCAACATGGTTGAAAACATCGCCGGGAACCCGTCGGCGGCCTCGCCTGAGCTGCTGGTGGATGCCTGCCTGGACCAGGTGGGCGTCATCACGGTCTCGGAGGACACCCGCCGGGAGTTGGTTGACTTTGCCTCGGTGGCCGGCGGTGATGGCGCCGCCCGCATCGCCGAGGTGTTGCAGATGGTGGCGTCAACCCATGAGTTCCAGCGGGCGTAAGGGATGAAAAGACCATGACCACAGTGCAGAACACTCCCGAAATCCGGTTCCTTGAATACCGCATGACCCTGGGCATGACCACCATGGAGGGTCGGGGGTTCTACTATCCCACCGATACCGCCATCGCCGACGACGGGCGGATGTACGTCGCCAACCGTTCGCTGGAGAACGTGACCCGGGGCGTGCGCGTCACCGTGTGCGACATCAACAGCGAGTACTACGGTACCTTCGCCGCCTACGGCCAGTCCCCCGGCCAGTTCATCTGGCCCTCGGCCTGCACGCTGGACAGCCGGGGGCGAGTGTACGTCAGCGACGAGGCTACGCACCGCATCTCGGTGTTCGACCGGGAAGGGGCGCTGCTGTCCACCTGGGGCGAGCACGGTTCCGCCGAAGGTCAACTGGATACCCCGTCCGGCCTGGCCTTTGGCGCCGACGACAACCTGTACGTAGCGGACACCTACAACCACCGGGTGCAAAAGTTCACGGCGGAGGGCCGCTTCCAGTTGTCTTTCGGTCGCGAGGGCAGCGGCGACGGAGAGCTCAGCCTGCCCTGGGGCCTCACCGTCGGCGCTGACGGCAACGTGTACGTGGCCGACTGGGGCAACGACCGCATCCAGAAATTCTCGCCGGAGGGGAAGCACCTGGCATCATTCGGATCTTCAGGTCGGGGCGACGGCGAGTTCCATCGTCCGTCCGGCGTGGCCGTTGACGCGGCCGGCTACATCTACGTGGCCGACTGGGGCAACGAGAGGGTGCAGATACTCGACCCGGACGGCGGTTTCGTGCAGAAGCTGCGCGGCGAGGCCACTCTGTCCGCATGGGCGGCCAACTTCCTGTCGGTGAACGTGGAGGAGGGCGATGCTCGCTCCCGGGCCAACCTGGAACCCGAGATAGAATATTTTGTGGACGAACCCCACGAGGAATCGTCCCACATTGAAAAGTACTTCTGGTCTCCCGTGTCGATCAAACTGGACCGGGAGGGCAACCTGTACGTAACCGAAAGCAACCGGCACCGCATCCAGGTGTACCAGCCCGGCGCGAAAGGAGGATAGCCCGATGACTTCCACCAAGAAGGAACGGAACGTAGTGGTGATCGAGCTTCAGGGCGGCAACGACGCTCTGAACACGGTGATCCCCTACAACAACCCGCTCTACTACGACTTCCGCAGCAACGTCGGAATTCCCGAGGGCGAGGTGCTGCACCTGGATGGCGAGGTCGGCTTCAACCCCAACCTGGCGCCCATCAAGCACCTGTGGGATCAGGGCAACTTCGCTGTCATCAACGGCATCGGCTATCCCAACCCCAACCGCTCCCACTTCCGCTCCCGGGACGTGTGGTACACGGCGGAGTCGGAAAAGATCGGCGCCGAGGGCTGGCTGGCCGCCGCCATCCGCGACCTGGACGCCCGCGGCGAGAACGTGCTGACCGGCGTGAACTTCGGGCGCGGCCTGCCCCGGTCCATGGTCGCCAAGGGCGTGCCGGTGGCGTCGGTGGCCAACCTGGAGACCTACGGCCTGATGCCCGACATCCAGGACGAGAAGTCGCGGCAGTACGCCCTGGAAGCCTTCAGCCGCATCTACGGCCCCACCGAGAGCAAGGACGTGGTGGCCCAGGTGCTGTCCGAGACCGGCTCCAACGCCCTCAAGGGCGCCGACCGGCTGCGCACCGCCCCGGAACTGTACTCATCGACCGTTGAGTACGCCGACACGCCCATCAGCCAGTCGCTGAAGAACATGGCGCAGGTGATGTCCGCCGGCCTGGGCACCCGCATCTACTACACCATGCACGGCAGTTTCGACACCCACAGCAACGAGCTGCCGGCCCACGCCAAGCTGTGGACCGACGTGTCCACCGCCATCGCCGACTTCACCAGCGACCTGGAGGAGCACGGGCTGGCCGACGACACGCTGATCCTGGTGTTCTCCGAGTTCGGCCGGCGCATCCGGGACAACGGCACCGGCACCGACCACGGCTCCGGCGGCGTAGCCTTCGTCACCGGCGGCTCGGTCAACGGCGGCCTCTACGGCGAATACCCGTCCCTGCGCCCCGAGGACCACTCCGAAGGCGACCTTCATTTCACCAACGACTTCCGCTCCACCTACACCACCATCCTCAACCGCTGGCTAGAACTGGACCCGGTGCCCATCGTCCACGGCGTGTACGAGCAGTTCGACTTCCTGTAAGCCGCACTGGCATACCATGGCTGACGGGGGCGAACCCAGCTACGGCGGGTTCGCCCCCACGCATTCACACGGCAATGTTATACTGCCGTTCCCTCGGGTTTGGTTTGGCCGCAAAGGAGGTATTATGGCTAGCATTGAGGAGCGGGTAAGCCGTCTGGAGGGTGGCGCTCAACACTTGGCTACCAAAGCCGACATCGCTGAAGTCAAAGGCGAAATCGCCGCCACCAAAGCCGAAGTCAAGGGCGAAATCGCTGCCACCAAAGCCGAAGTCAAGGGCGAAATCGCTGCCACCAAAGCCGAAGTCAAAGGCGAAATCGCCTCGCTGCGCAGTTGGGTTGCCGGAGGGTTGGCGGCCCTCGGCATAGTCCTAGTGGTGCTCAACGTAGCCTTGCGATTCTGGGTATGATTCGTGACGGCTGGAATTAGACCCAGTACCCATCGTCCACGGCGTGTACGAGCAGTTCGACTTCCTGTAAGCCGCGCGGATACAGCGGAAAATTGTAGGGGCGGGTTTGAAACCCGCCCTGAATGGTTGGGGCCAACCCGGCGGTGATACTATCGGAATCAGGATTTTCGGGATTTGGGGATTTACAGGATTCAGGATTGAAGTGTAACGATGCCAGAAATCAAGCAGGTTAAGACGGAAGCGGAGTATGATGCGGGGCTGGCCCTGATTTCGGAGTTGTTGGGTGCGGAACCTTACAGTCCAGAAGATGAGGAACTTGACCGTGTTACCACGCTGGTAGAGATTTATGAAGCGGAGCACTACCCGATGGAGAAACCCGAGCCGGCGCCAGCCCTCGAGTTCCTGCTGGATCAGAAAATGGTGAGCCGGGAGCGGATGATAGCGTTGGCGGGCGATGGCGCCGACCTTGACGCGATACTGGCCGGCGAGGCGCCGATACCGCCGGGCTTGGCGGAACTGCTACGGGAGGAACTGGGTATCGTGGTGGAAGATCTGCTCGAAGCCGCGGCGCATCCGGCACCCGCCGCGGCATCAGATTGAAACGTTCGGGCAATCACTGAACGGCTGCCACCTTGTTTTCAAGGACGGCAGCCGTTTTCATACTTATCGGCGTAAACCACTTTCGAGGTATCGCGTAGTCCCGGAAAGTGACGCCGGCAGCTTGCGCAGCGGATTGCGTTAGCTCAATAATGTCCGCGTCATGATGGATTGAGGATGTCGTATGCGGAGCATCAAATCGCCATGGTCGACTATGTTTGACCAATTTGCCAGTTCGATCCAGGAGACAGCGATAATCGCCGCGCCGTATATCACCCGGCAGCCAGTTGAGCGACTGGCCGGGGTATTGCGTTCTCGGCGCAAGTCGGTTCGTGTCGACGTGCTGACTAACTTGTACGCAGACAGCCTGATTGACGGTTCGCTGGACATCGGAGCATTAGCGTGGCTCTGTGAACAAGTTCCCGGCACTACGGTCAGGCATCTGCGCTATTTACACGCCAAAGCCTACGTTGCTGATGAACATACCGCAATCGTAACCTCAGCGAACCTTACTAACGGCGGCCTGATCAGGAACCACGAATTAGGGGTTGCTATCACAGACCCGGAAGGGGTGAAGGACATAGCGGAGGATTTGCGTGAGTACGGCAATCTGGGCGTTCTGGTACCTTCGGATTCGCTGGTCGAACTAGATCGTATGGCCCAACAAGCCCATGTCAGCAAAGCCGCCGTGGATAAGGCCGCACCTGCTGGCGTGAAGGCGGAGCATGATGCCATTCGGGACACCATGAACGAGCGTCTGGTGGAACTGCGAACCGCTGGTGAGGGATTCACCACGAACCCGAAAGCGTCGATCACCGCACAGTTTTGCGACGCCATCAAATACGTTTTGCGCCAGCACGGGCCGATGAGCACCCGCGACATGAACCCTTTGATACAAAATTTGATGCCGGAACTTTGTGATGATGAAGTGGACCGTATCATCAATGGCGTCACATTCGGTCGGAAATGGAAGCACCAAGTGCGGAACGCCCAGGTTCAGTTGCGGCGCGACGGCACTATCATGCAAGAGGGTGGTCGCAATAGTCCTTGGCGTCTTACCTGACAAGGAGACTAATGATGGCCGTTGCAACTCCCTCCCGTATCATTGCGCGCGCACGTGCGGGCAACCCACCTGTCCAGGACCGCATTACGTCCGCTATAGTCAGCCTGCTACAGGAACTCAGGCGAGGTAACTGCGCACAATGGTCTCCGGAAGGCATTGCATGGAAGGACATTTACCTACGCTCCTGCCGCCTTTATTACGATGGGCATCAGTGCCAGTACGAAATCGTAGATGGTCCTGGTGGACATTCAGGCATACCGCCGGGACCTGCTGCCGACGTTTTCAGCGAATACTGCGTCAGCCTACTCGATGCGCTTGCCAACCTTCGCAGAGTGTCTGTAAGTCAGAGTCTCCGCATCGGGTACTCCGGCATTTTCTGGCAAACTTCGCAAGGGGAGCCCCTCGCTATCGAGATGCACACAGGCGGCGGTTTGACCGCTGGAACGAACCCGAGCCCATTAGCCTCCGATACCCGTAGCTTGACCACATACTCGGTTTGGAATTGACGACAAGCGTCGAAAACACTGGGCCTCTGCAGCACAGCCAAATGCCATCGGCGGGAGAGCGCCATGAATAACGCCAATGATTACGATATCCGCACCCTCTCCGGTATCCCCATCGCCTCCCTATACTCCCCGGAGCAACTAGCCACCAGCGGCTTCGACCCCGCCGCCGATCTGGGCAACCCCGGCGAGTTCCCCTTCACACGCGGCGCCTATCCCACCATGTACCGTGGCCGCCTCTGGACCCGGCGGCAGATTGCTGGGTTCGGGACGGCGCGGGCTACCAACGAGCGGTATCGGTTTCTGCTGGCCCACGGTCAGACCGGGCTGAGCACCGATTTTGACCATCCCACGCTGACCGGGTACGACTCGGACCACGAGCTGGCCGAGGGCGAGGTGGGCCGGCTGGGCGTGGCCATCGATACCGCTGCCGACATGGGGGAACTGTTCGACGGGATACCGCTGGACCAGGCCAGCGTGTCGCTGACCATCAACCATCCCGCCATCGTGCTGCTGGCGATGTTCCTGCACACCGCCGAGCGTCGCGGGACGCCCTGGGCCGCATTGCGCGGGACGGTGCAGAACGACTCGCTGAAGGAGTTTCACGGGCAGAAGACCTTCGCCCTGCCGCCGGCGCCGGCACTGAAACTGACGACCGACGTGGTGGAATTCTGCACGAAACACGTGCCCAACTGGTACACCATATCCATCAGCGGCTACCACACTCGGGAAGCCGGGTCGGACGCGGTGCAGGAATTGGCCTTCACCGTGGCGCAGGGGATGGCCTACGTGGAATCGGCCATGGGACGGGGGATCCCGGTGGATGCCTTCGCGGCCCGGCTGTCCCACTTCTTCGGGGTGCACAACGACTTCTTCGAGGAGATCGCCAAGTTCCGGGCGGCGCGACGGATGTGGGCGCGGCTCATGCGGGACCGCTACGGGGCGACGCGCCCGGAGTCGATGCGGATGCGGTTCCACACCCAGACCCTAGGCTCCACCCTGGTCCGGCAGGACCCGCTGAACAACATCCTGCGCGGCGGCTTGCAGGCGTTGGCCGCCGTGCTGGGGGGCACGCAATCGCTGCACGTGAGCGGGTATGACGAGGCTTACGACATACCGTCGGAGGAAGCGATGCGGATCTCGCTGGCCACGCAGATGATACTGGCCCACGAAACGGGCATCGCCGCGACGCCGGACCCCCTGGGCGGATCGGCGTACCTGGAGACACTGACCAACCGGCTGGAAGAAGCGGCCCTGGCCTACATCGAGCGCATCGACGCCATGGGCAACGGCAGTATGCTGGACGGGATGCTGGAGGCTATCGGCGGCGGCTACATCGAGAGCGAAATCGCCCAGGCGTCGTACCGCTACCAGCAGCGGGTGGAGTCGGGCGACTACACCATCGTCGGCGTGAACGACGAGTACAGCGGGGACGCCACTAACGCCGGCGGTCTGGAGCTGTTCGAATTCGACTACGCCGAGGAGGAACGGCAGATCGAGCGGCTGACGACGGTTCGTCATCGTCGCAGCGAGGCGGATGCGGCAGCCGGCCGGCGCGACATCGTGAAGACGGCGCGGGCGGACGGGAACCTGATGCCGGCGATACTAACGGCGGTGGGCGCCGGCGTTACGGAGGGCGAGATCATGGGCGCGTTGCGCGAGGAATGGGGAGAGTACGTGGACCCGGGGGTGTTTTAGACGACGGGCCAATGTCTGCGGTATAGTGTTGGTGATTGTCGCATCGCGGAGCACGGGAGAGCAGCCGATGACTAATCCACTGGCAATCTTTACCATCGTCTTCTGCACGGCTTTTTTCGGCTTCAGCTGGGCTTTGCTGGCCGGGCATTGGCTGGGATTTCGCTCGTTCAGCTATGACCAGAACATCATCGGAGAGCTGCTGCCATTGGCCTATGGCGGTGCCATACTGTCCGTGGGATTCATCACGGCCATAGTCGCCGTCAAGTTGAACCGATGAGAAAGATGCTCGGCGACATGGGTACAATGTGCCTGGGAGTAGCCGCAATCTTGATTGCCGCTGTAATAATCAGCATTGGTACTGATGCCGGCCCGCAACTGGTGGTTGCAATCGGCGCGGTGGTTTTGACCATGCTGGGAGTTGTCCTGCACGTGTTGAGCAACGGCAACAGTAGCTAAATGGATGGTTAGTTTCCGGTGGTTACAGCGGTTGAACATGGGCAGGGCCATCCGCCCCGCATCTTGCTGGCCAAACTCGGCCTGGACGGCCACGACCGGGGTGTGAAGGTCATCGCTCGCGCCCTGCGCGATGCCGGCATGGAAGTGGTGTACCTGGGGATGCGGGTTACGGCGGACCAGGTGGCGGCGGCGGCGGCGCAGGAGGATGTGGACGTGGTTGGCATCAGCATCCTGTCCGGGGCGCATATGCGGCTGATGCCCCGTGTGGTGGACGCGCTGGAACGGCATGGGCTGCGCGGGGGCAACGATGAGGGCGGCATGATGCTGCTGGTGGGTGGGACGATTCCCGATGGTGACGTGGAACGGCTCCGCGAAATGGGGGTGGACGGTGTGTTTCCGGTGGGGAGTTTTACCGGCGAAATGGTGGAGTTTATCCGCTCATCCCTGGCGAGTTGATACGGCATGACCTGGCTACCGACATACGATCCCGATTACGTACCAGACGCCGACGCGGAGCATTGGGACGCGCGATTGGAGACTATGCCAGCGGCGGAGCGCGACGGGATCATCCTGGAAAAACTGCGCGGGCAAGTTCGTTATGCGTGGGAACGCTCCGGGTTTTATCGGGAGTTCTGGCGGAATGCGCTGGTTGACCCAGGGAACTTGCGCAGCCTCGAGGAGTTTACGCAGTTGCCGATACTGACCAAGGAGGAGGTGCGTGTCGAGCAGGAGGCTTATCCGCCATACGGGAGGTTTTTGTGCGTTGATCCCAGCGAGGTGTACCGGATTCACGGGACGTCGGGAACCACGGGCCGGCCGACGGTGTTCGGCATCAGCCGGGGGGACTGGGAACGCATCGGGGAGGCCCACGCGCGGATTCTGTGGGCGGCGGGCGTGCGGCCCGGCGATACGGTGATGGTGGCGGCGGTGTTCAGCTTGTATGTCGGCAGCTGGGGCGCGTTGGTTGGCGCGGAACGGTTGGGCGCGACCTGTTTTCCCTTCGGCGCCGGCGCGCCGGGTCAGACCGAGCGGGCGGTGGAATGGGCGCAGATGGTCCGCCCGGATGCGCTGTACGCCACGCCGTCCTACGCGCTGTACCTGGCGGAAACGGCAAGGGAGATGGGGGTTGATCCCAGAACGGATTTCGCCTTCCGGTTGATGTTCTTCAGCGGCGAGCCGGGGGCCAGCGTACCCGCCACGCGGCAGGCCATTGAGGACGCTTTCGGCTGCTACGTGGTGGATCAGGGCAGTATGGCGGAGATGACCCCGTGGATGACCAACGGGGGCTGCCGCCACCTGGAACGGGGGATGCACCTGTGGCAGGACATTGTGTACACCGAGCTGGTAGGCGCCGAGACCCGTGAACCTGTTCCCACGGGCGGCGAAGGCGTGCCGGTGTACACCCACCTGGAGCGGGAGTCGCAGCCGATGATCCGGTACTGGTCCGGGGACATCGTGCAATGGGAAATGGTGGACTGTCCCTGCGGGCGGACCTATCCGACGCTGACCCGAGGCATCTACGGGCGGGCGGACGATATGCTGATCATCCGGGGCCAGAACGTGTTTCCGTCGCGCATTGAAGACGTGCTGCGCGGACTCGACGAGTTCGGCGGCGAGTTCCGACTGGTGATCGAGCGGGAACGAGGTTACCTGGACCGGTTGACGGTGCAGACTGAGGTGGCCGCCGGAGTATGGGCGTCGGCCGGCGAAAGCGGGCCGGCGGGTCTGGAGGCGCTGCAAAACCAATGGGCGGATACGCTGCGACGGGCGCTGGGCGTCGGGGTTTCGGTGGACCTGAAACCGGAGGGGGAGTTCGAGCGTACCCAGTTTAAAGCGCGGCGGGTGATTGACCTGCGGGGCTAAGATAGATCGATGCACCGGATCTACATGATGTATGGACTGGCCGCCTCCTGACGCTTCCATCTACCGGCGACCCAGCATACCGGGCCCAAGGGCGCGGGTGGGCGAGGTGATACCGGGGCTGCACCAGCGCGGTATGCTGACCACCAGCGCTTTTCTGGTGATTACGCCGGACGCCGAAACCGGGGAGCCATCGGTCACCGTGATAGATTCGGGATGGCGGTACTTCCACGACGGCCTGATACTGAGCTATCTGAAGGGACTGGGGTACGGGCCGCAGTCAGTCAGCGGCCTTATTTCGACGCATTTCCATCCGGACCACGTGGGCGGGATGGCGCGGTTGCACCGCGCCACGAAGGCGCCGGTAGCGGCGCATCGAGTGGAGGCTCCGCATCTGGCGGGAGAAACCGGGCGAGGAATGCCGAATCCGGTAAAGCCGAAGTGGCTGCGCCCGTTGCTGTGGCCTTTGCTCATGCCGACGAAACCGGCTCATGTGCCGGTAGCGCGCACGTTGGACGACGGTGATCATCTGCCTCTGCTGGGTGGGGCGCGGGTGGTGCATACGCCGGGTCATACGCCGGGGAGCATCAGCCTGCACTTTCCCAAAGAAGGGGTATTGCTGGTGGCCGACGCGGTGCAGCGTTACCAAGACCGGCTCACGCTGCCCTCGCGGTGGTTTTCCAGCGATATGGAAGCGGCCAAGGAGTCGGTGCGGAAACTGGCGTTGCTGGATTTCGAGATAATCTGTTTCAGCCACTTCCAGCCGATGCGACAAGGCGCGCGGGCGGCGCTGCGGTCACTGGCGGAGTACGTTTCGTGATATTCTGGCATGGATGGATAGGGTGAACAGGAGATGAGAGGATCGGAAATGGAGTTTAGTGAATTGAAAGATGTTGATTTGCGAACGGTTTGGCCCGATGAGGCGCATGACTTTACACCGTGGTTGGCCGATAACCTGGAGCGTCTTTCACAAGTGATTGGGATTTCTCTTAACTTGCCAGACAGGGAGGTACAGGTTGACGGATTTTCAGCGGACATCGTAGCCACCACATCGGACGGCAGCACTGCAATCATTGAAAATCAGTACGAGCGAACCGACCACGACCATCTGGGGAAAGTCCTTACGTACCTCGTTGGCCTTGAAGCCGAAACGGTTATCTGGATTTCGGAGCGTTTTCACGAAGCGCATCTGGCCGCTATTCGCTGGCTCAATGATCACACACCGGAGCAGTTTTCTTTTTTGGCGGTGAAAGTCGCCGTAAAGCAAATTGCAGACTCGCCAATGGCACCAATTTTTGAGGTTCTTGAGCGGCCTTCGAATTGGGAGCAACGAATTAAGCAGCTGACGCAGCACAATGCATTGAGCGAAAGCGGCCAGTTTCGCGGGGAGTTTTGGAGATACTATGCCGGACGTTATCCAGATGACAGAGTCGGCGTTGGCGCCACTTCCAATCAGTGGGTATATGTTGAAGAAGCCAGTCTCAATATCTCATTGGCATTGGTGAAAGACAAGGTCGGGCTTTTCCTGCGAGGAACCAGGGGCGAAAGCGCGGATGTGGCTCGCGAACGGATGTTGCCTTACGAGACGGCTTTCCGCAAGCAATTTCCTAACTGGCCTGAAGATGAACCAATTTACGATTGCGCCGAGTGGTCGGTACGCACCAACACGCATGACCGCTCCAACTGGACACAGATGGCTGACTGGCTGCACGAACACTTGGAAATCTACCGTGGCATTCTCACGCAGGACGCGGCTTGATGATAAGCGAACACCTGTGAGACGGAACGGCTGTGATAAGCCGGCACCTTCATGTCCGGTGAAACCTACTCTTTATTCCCTGACTCCCGCCGCCTACAATGATCTCAATATGTTGCGGAGTAGTAAGAATGCCTACCCCCATGGAAACGCTGGACGCGGCCGCAGACCACATCGCTGCCGGCCGCGTCCAGGAAGGTGCGCGTTTGGCCTATGAGGCCGCATTCCAGGCCGTCGCTGATGCCGCGCGGCGGCACAACCGGCCCTGCAAATCCGTGGAAGACGCCCGCGACTTCGTCCGGTGGCTGGACGGCTGGCCTACAGAACCTGGCGATTGGCTACGAAACACTGCAATTTTCGATTGGGTCACTGACGACCAAGCGCCCCAACTGCCGATACCCGAAATCATTGGGGCTTTCAACGTAGCGGAAGAATTCAAGCGACACGGCGACGCTCCCGCCGAACTTACCCACTGGCAACCCGAAGAATACGTTATATTTTTGCCTGCTGTCCGGGAGCTCATCGAAAAGGTACCAACTGCGCAGCCCAGGGATCCGTCCGTTTGGATGCGCTAACGCATCTCAACGAATCCCGGAACCTGACGGCACTGGCCGCGGAGCATTTTAACCGTGGCCAGTATCTTGCTGCCGGTGAATTCGTATGGGGCGCCATTGTCCACGCCGTCAGCGCCGCCGACCCTGACCACGAAAGGCAGCCTCCGGACCGCTTTGGCAATCCTCACCTAGCCCCCAATACCAGCGCCTCTTTCCCTAGTGCCATTCGTAGAATCACAGGACTCACTTTTTCCGAGGGTCAGATCGCTTCGTGCCTTTACAAACCATTGGTGCTAGTTTGAGTTGATTTTGAAAATGCCACGAAGTTCCACTATGCTGTGAGTTGCTTACACTACAGCGGAGGAACCTCGTGAACATCGCCGATTTTATCACTGAACTGTACTGCCAGATAGATGACGCGCTGCCCGACGTTCCCCAGCACAGTCAGGCCATCCTCTCCCTCAGCGAACTGATTACCATCGGCGTGCTGCAAGCCATGAAGCAGGTTACGCAACGGGCCTTCTACCATTGGCTCAAAGACAACTATGGCCACCTCTTTCCCCAACTGCCCAGCCGCACCCGTCTGAACCGCCGGTTGCGGGCGCAACGGGACTGGACCGGCTACTTCCTGGCCGGGCCCACCGTCCTGGGGGTGGCCGACAGCTACGGAGTAGAATTGCGTCATCCCATACGCGAAGGGCGACGGGCTAACCAAATCGGCAAGAAAGGCAAGTCCAACCATCGCTGGATCGTGGGAGGTAAACTCTGCATCGTACAGAACCAGTGGGGCCTGATTACCGATTGGGACTGCGCCGGAGCCAATGTCCACGACCAGACCTTCCTGCCCTTGCTCGCTCAATACGACGGACAGATGATTGTGCTGGCCGACACCGGCTTTCACCGCGCCAAAGGCGACCCGGCCAACGTCAAGATCTGTCGTCGGGGACAGTGGAACGTGCGCATGGCGGTGGAGACCACTTTCGCCATGATGTCAGTGGTGTGGGGCAGTAAAGAAATGCGCCATCGGGCGTGGAATGGCTTTGAGGCCCACTTGGCTTACGCCATCGCCGCATTCGATATACTGACCCAATGGAATGGGTTGGAACCGGACGCCCAGGGACGCATCCATCGCTCCATCGCTCACTTCATCCTCTGACACTTACTAGCACCAATGGTTACAACGGACAGCAGCAATTGCACAACCACTTCTACCACATCAACTTGCCACCCCGGGATCTTCAACACAGTATTGGCGTCGCCACTGCATACGCCCAGTTGCTAATGCGTGTCGCCGACCGTGCCCTCAGCCGATAATCGCATAACTCGAGCTTCCGAAGCATGCCTCACAAGTGAGTATCTAGCGATGTCTGCCAACCGCAACACCCCCATGGACCTCCCCCTACCCCTCCCCTTGACCGGCATCCGCGTCCTTGACGCCACGCACATCGTTGCAGGGCCTTTCTGTTCGCAGATTCTGGCGGACATGGGCGCCGAGGTTATCAAGATCGAGCGACCACGGACGGGCGACGCAGCGCGCGGACGGCAACCATTCATTGAGGGAGGCGACGGCGAGCGAGTAAGCAGTCGTTTCCTGGGCGTGAACCGGAACAAGAAGTCGGTGACGCTGGACTTGCGGAATCAGATTTGCAAGGGAGCCTTCGAATCACTGGTCGCCAATTCGGATGTGCTGCTGGACAACTGGGGGCCGGGAGCGTTCCGGCGGCTGGGTTTGGGTTACGAGCGGCTGCGGGAAATCAACCCGCGACTGATCTACGCTGAGATTACCGGCTACGGCGACGGCGCGCGGGGCCCTTATTCCGACTGGCCGGCCAACAACCTGGCGATACAGGCGATGTCGGGCTGGATGGAGGTCACCGGGGAGCCAGGCGGCGCTCCTCAGGCCGTGGGCGACAACATCGGCGATTCGGTGCCGGGCGTCTGGGCTGCCCTCGGCATCGTGCTGGCCTTGGAAACGAGGAGACAGACGGGAGTCGGTCAGCACGTTGACGTGGCGATGTACGAGTGCATGGTGTCCCATTTGGTCAGCAACATGAACGCCTACCAGGTCACGGGGCCGGAATCCGGTCGGATCGCCGGACGCACTCGGCAAGCCTCCCTGGGGCCGGGACTCGTGTTCCGGGCCGCCGACGGCTATGTCGTGATGGCCGGCGTGCGCAGCCCGCAGCGATTGACGGCGCTCTGGGATCTGGTGGGGCGTCCCCATCTACCGGAGCAGGACGAGCGGTATCTACAGCAATTTCCCGACGCCGACTTTGTTTTCGAGCAAGTGATACCGGCGATTGAGGAATGGTCGTCGCAACGGCCCAAGTGGGAGGTCGCAGGACGGCTGACGGAGCTGGGGTTCTCCATGGGCGTGGCGCAAAACGTAGCGGATTTGGCGGACTGCCCGCAGCTGGAAGCGCGGGGGATGTACGTTGACACCGGGGACTCGCTGGGCGGGACTTTCCGGTCGTTGGCAACGCCGATCCAACTGACAGCGTGCCGGCCGGCGGACACCGGGACTCCGCCAAGATTAGGGGAGCACAACGCGGAGATCCTGTGCAGCCTGGGCGGCCTGACGGCGGAGCAGTTGGCGGAACTGGCAGCGGAGGGCGCGGTTTGACGGATATACCGCGCCTTCCCGTTTGCGTCGCGCGGGGTACGGGGGTATCATAGCCGCCGTTCCCTGACGTGCCGGCCCCACCGGCCGGCGCGCCCGTGGCAGCATAGCCGCCCAGCACAGAAACGGCCTGCTGACAGGGCCGTTGTTCGTGCTATAATCTGCCCCGCAGGAGGTGCCCATGCGAGCTATTGATTACGTTGCCCCTACTTCTCTCAGCGATGCCGTGTCCGTCATGGCGCAGCACGGCGACCGTGCCCGCGCGTTGGCCGGCGGCACTGACATTCTGGTGCAGCTGCGCGGCGGCCGGTACGAGCTTGACGCCCTGGTGGACACGAAGAAGATTCCCGAGTTGAACACCCTCAATCTGAGTGACAGTGGCCTGCAACTCGGCGCCGCCGTACCGTGCTACCAGATCTACCAGAACCAGGCCGTAGCCGCCGCTTATCCCGGTCTCATTGACGCCGCCGGCATGATCGGCAGCATCCAGATCCAGGGCCGGGCCACGGTGGGCGGCAACCTGTGCAACGCCGCCCCGTCCGGCGATACCATCCCGCCGGTGATCACTCTCGGCGGCGAGGCCCACATCAACGGCCCCAACGGCTGGCGCACCGTGCCCACCGAGGATTTCTGCACCGGGCCGGGCCGTAACGTCCTGGAGCCGGGTGAACTGCTGGTTGCCGTCCAGATTCCGGCGCCCGCCGCCAACTCCGGCACCGCTTACCTGCGGTTCATCCCGCGCAATGAGATGGACATCGCCGTGGCCGGCGTGTCCTCTTCCGTGGTGCTGGACGCCTCGGGCCAGAACTTCGTCTCGGCCCGCATCGCCCTGGCCTCCGTCGGGCCGACGCCCATCCTGGCCACCGCCGCCGGCGACAGCCTGGCCGGCAAGGCCGTTTCCGATGACGCTATCGCCGAGGCCGGCCGTCTGGCCAGCGAAGCCGCTACCCCCATCACCGATATGCGCGGCACCATCCGCCAGCGTCACCACCTGGTGGACGTGCTGACCCGCCGCACCCTGAATATCGCCATCCGGCGCGCCCGAGGGGAGGAATAACAATGCCCGGACTTGTCCACGTAACCACCAACATCAACGGCAACCAGACCGACTTTCTCTGCGAGCCACGCCAGAGCCTGCTGGAATGCCTGCGCGACGTCGTCGGCATGACCGGCGCCAAGGAGGGCTGCAACGACGGCAACTGCGGAGCCTGCACCGTCAACCTGGACGGCCGCATCGTGTGTTCCTGCCTGGTGCTGGGCGTCGAAGCCCAGGGCGCCGAGGTCAACACCATTGAAGGCGTTGCCTCCGCCGACGGCCTGCATCCCATTCAGCAAGCCTTCCTGGAGAATGCCGCGCTCCAGTGCGGCATCTGCACGCCCGGCTTCATCGTGGCCGCCAAGGCCCTCTTGGACGCCGAGCCGGACGCCGACGAAGGTCGCATCCGCCACTGGCTGGCCGGCAACCTCTGCCGCTGCACCGGCTACGACAAAATCGTCCGCGCCGTGCTGGACGCCGGGGAGAAGATGCGGGCGGGGTAGGCTCGCACCGTCGCTTTGCGACGTTAAACAGTTTTGGGACAGGGGCAGCCATTGTGGTTGCCCCTAATGTTAACCGAAGGCTTCGTTAGGATTCTGGCGTTCGCCAAGAGAGGGGAGACGAGATGAAAGCCGAAGTCACGACACTGGCTGCGATGCTGGAAAGCAACGAGGAATTTGTGATTCCACATTTTCAGCGTGCCTACGCGTGGACGGAAGAAAACCAGTGGTCTCCCCTGTGGGATGACATCGTGAACGTTGCGCAGGCTATAGCTGCCAGCGACAATATAGACGATGTGCCGCCCCATTTCATGGGGCCGATAGTGATTCAAGAGCGCAGCGCGCACCCGGACGGACGCCCGCCGGGTTTCATCGTAGTAGATGGCCAGCAACGAATGACTACGCTGCTCATTGCTCTCAAGGCAATCGGCGAAGCTGCAATGGAGCGTGGCTTGGATGATTTGAGCGAGCAATTTCTGAATCGAATCTGGAATGATGTGGGATTGGGTCAACGAACGCCTAAAGTCAGACATACCAACCGCAATGATAGCTTGTCGCTCCGGGAAGTCCTTGACGAGCAATTGAGTACCGATGCGGTGAGCAGGATGGCCGACTGCCATGCCTTCTTCAACCAGTCTGCTTTGAACTATCTGGGAACAGCTGATGGCCGTGAGCAACGCTGTCAGAACTTGCTGGACGCGCTGGAGTTCAAACTCGAAACAGCGCTGCTCACATTAGACCCGTCTGAACAACCCAATGTTGTGTTTGAGACGCTCAACGCCAGGGCCGAGCCCCTGAAGCCCTCAGAGCTGGTAAAAAACACCATTATGTACGAGGGCAGAGTTACCGAAGACGAAGAGCGAGCTAACACTTTGTGGAATCGGCAATTCGAGGACAGTTGGTGGCTGGAAACTACGGGGCAAGACAGCAAGCTGGACTTGTTTCTCAGCGACTGGCTTACGTCACGGCTGCGTCGGCGAATTGCGCCCAGCCGGGTAGCCACGGAGTTCCGCAACTACCTACAGGTGGTGAAAGCATCTGGACGGAACGTGCAGTTCGTGACGGATCGCATGAACCGGGCAGCGAAAATATACCGGGACGTTGAAGAGCATAATTTCAGCGAAACAAAACCGTCATCAGAGCGATTGCTCAGTATGGGCTTGCGGGCTGTTCTGCCAATTACGCTCTGGCTGTGGGACGCTGATAATGGAGTAGAGGTCAGGGAGCGGCAAGCTTGTCTGCGCACAATCGAGAGCTATATCGTCAGGCGCATTTTGGCCAATCTAAACGTGGGCGCTACTTTGATGAATACGATGGTGAGCTTGTTGCCGCAACTGCGTCGGGCTTCAGAAGAAGGTTCCAGTCGTCCTGTGGCGGTAGTCTCCACGTTGAAAAACATCACGATAGACGCCGCTCGCTGGCCCAACGATTCAGAGATCATGCAACGCCTGACTACAAGCCGACATGAAATGAGTGCTGGTCGACGGGATGTCGTACTCAACGCGCTCGAGTCGCGCTTGCGCCGTGAAAACGGGCAGAGCCAACTGGACTACAAGGCGCAGTCTGCGTACCTGATGCCTTCCGGGGAAGCGGGGATGACAAACTATCCGCTGGAAGGCAACCGAACACAGGCAAGGATGGAACGCAGGAAAGAGAGGATCGAATACTTGGGCAACCTGACCCTGACCAAGGGCCGAATGAATCGTAGGAACCAAGACGCGCCTTGGAATGACAAACTGGAAGTTCTGCTCAATCATCGAGAGATAGAGCTCACCAAAGCAGTGCTAGAACAAGATTGTGAACAATGGACGGACCAAGATATCGAAGACAGGACGGTCTGGATGGCTGAACTAGCGCTACGGACGTGGCCTTACCCTGATAATTAGGTAAGCCATGAGGTCCTCGTTCTGAACAAAACGTAAACGGCGAAGGTTTTGCGCCGGGTTGGGTCGGCGTTCACGAACGCGATGATGGCAATTTCGGAGTGGTCGATCAGGCTAATTGGCCTGTCTCCGCAGATCTGGGGTTGATACCGGCAACACTTCACCGGGGCGGCAGTTCGCTATTGAGGCTTTTACTGCCGCTATATCCCGTTCAATGCTGGGGCGATGATTGGTCGTTAGTGAAATTACTCGCAGTCCAATGGTCGGCAGGTTGTGCTGGTATTGGATGCCTTGGTCGCCGGTAACGAATATGTCGTATCCAGACACTGCCGTCCGGCGCAGTAGCTCCCCGTTGCGCAAAGTATCCCATCCCAGGTAGCGGGCGGTGTGAACCTCGTGGTCGGTTATCAGGTGGCGCAGGCTTTCCGGTACGTTATGGTCCAGCAGTATCCTCATGTCGCCGTCGCAGTGGCAACATCCGGGTTTATGCTGACGTCAGGGATGCCGGCATATCGGCTCAGGTCCGACGCTTCGTGTTGCAGCACTTGGCGAACTTGTTCCCGGCTCACGGATGGAAAGTCGGTCAGAAAATCCTCGATGCTGTCGCCGTTGCTGAGGTGCAGGAACAGGTCTTGCACCGGCATCCTGGTTCCTCTGAAAACTCAGGCCCCGTTGCAGATTTCGGGGTCTCTCTCCACAGCCGGGCAGGTGAGCCAATGCCAGTCCCGGCGGGCGTACTGCATCAAGATGCCGACTGCCTTGGTGGTGTGAGCCGGGATAGGTTCCAGCAATATGCCGACCACAGCATCGTATGGCGTTTCCGTTTCACCAACCACGCAATTGGACTGGCTTCCCGCGGAACCTACGCCGGAGTCATAGTAGCGCACGATTTGACCGGGTTGGGCCGTAGCATCGCCTGTGTTACGCACCTCCGCCGGCCAGGTGGCGGGCTGAAAGGATACCGGCTTTTCGCCGCTGCCGTACAAAGATTCCATTCGCATAGGATCGTGGGGCTTGTTGACAGTAGAATTCCGTCGCAGGAACTCGTAGAGTTCATCATAGGCCAGTATGCCGACGGCCGTACCTACCCGGCATAGTTGATTAGGTACCGGGTCCGGCGGGTGGTCAACCGGTATGCGTGCGAAGTTCGGTTGGTTGGGCCAAGCGCTCATCAGCATCTCCGGTAGGGTTCACAGAGTGCGGTGAAGCCATGCTAACAGGCAGCGTCCCGGCCCGTCAAAATCGTCAGCCATCTGCCCCTCGCCCAACATACGCTATAATCCCCGCCAACTGAAACCGTTATGAGGTGAACCAAAGTGACCACCGCAAATCAAGTGCTTTCCGAAGTTGAGTACGACGTAGTTGGCAAGCGCCCCGTGCGCCCCGATGGGGTGGACAAGGTTACGGGCCGCGCTCAGTACGGCGCTGATCTCAACCTGACCGGGCTGCTCCACGGGCGCGTGTTGCGCAGTCCCCATGCCCACGCCCGCATCAAGTCTGTTGACACCAGCCGGGCGGAGGCGCTGCCTGGCGTCCGCGCCGTGGTGACCGCCGCCGACCTGCCCTTTGCGTCTCTGAGCCGAGAAGAGTTGGGCAATGACTACAACCGTTTCAAGTTCCTCAGCGATAATTTCCTGGTATCCGACAAGGCGCTGTATCGCGGCCACGCCGTCGCTGCCGTGGCCGCTGACAATGCCCACATCGCAGAGGCGGCGCTGGCGCTGATTGACGTGGATTACGAGGCGCTGGAACCCGTCATCGACGTGCGCGCCGCCATGCAGGACGGAGCGCCGCTGCTGCATGACGACCTGCGCACCTCGGCCATGGGCGAAATGTCCGAAAAGCCCAGCAACGTCGCCGCCTACATGAAGTTCGAGAAGGGCGACACCGCCGCCGGTTTCGCCCAGGCCGACGTAATCGTGGAGCGGGAGTTCACCACGGCCTCGGTACACCAGGGCTACATTGAGCCGCACAACGCCACCGCCCACTGGCGGGCCGACGGGCAGATCAACATCTGGTGCAGCACCCAGGGCGCTTTCGTGGTGCGCGCCAACACCGCCGACGCGCTGCGGGTGGATGTGTCCGACGTGCGCGTGACGCCCATGGAAATCGGCGGCGGCTTCGGCGGCAAGGTGTCTTTCTACCTGGAGCCGGTGGCGGCGCTGCTGTCCCGCAAGGCCGGCGTCCCGGTGAAAGTCCTGATGAGCCGCACCGAGGTCTTTGAGGGCAGCGGCCCCGCGCCCGGCAGCTGGATGCGCGTCAAGATGGGCGCCAACAACGCCGGCAAGATCACCGCCGCCGAGATCGAGCTGGCCTTCGAGGCTGGCGCCTATCCCGGATCCCCGGTGATGCAGGGCGCCACCTGCGCCTTCGCCTGCTACGAGCTGGAAAACGGGACCGTTGAAGGCTACGACGTAGTGGTGAACAAGCCCAAGACCGCCGCCTACCGCGCCCCCGGCTCGCCCCAGGCCGCCTTTGGCGTGGAGCAGGTGGTGGACGAGCTGTGCCAGAAGCTGGGCCTGGACCCGGTGGAGTTCCGCCTGAACAACGCCGTAACCGAAGGCTCCCGCAAGGTCGAGGGCCCGGTGTTCCAGAAGATTGGCCTGGTGGAATGCCTGGAGGCCGCTCGCAACCACGAGCATTACCGCACGCCGCTGGAAGGACCCAACCGGGGCCGGGGCATCGCCGCCGGCTTCTGGATGAACCGCGGCTTCCACTCCAGCGTCAACATGACGGTGAACCCCGACGGCACGGTGAACCTGATTGAAGGCTCTGTGGACATCGGCGGCTCCCGCGCCTCCATTGCCCAGCAGGCTGCCGAGACCCTGGGCATCGCCTACGAGGAGATCAAGCCGCAGGTGGTGGACACCGACTCCATCGGCTACACCATGGTCACCGGCGGCAGCCGCACCACCTTCGCCACCGGCTGGGCCGCCATCCTCGCCGCTGAGGACGTCAAGACGCAGCTGGTGGAACGTGCCGCGTCGATCTGGGACGTGCCCGTCGAAGAGGTGGAATACGACAGCGGCGTCATCAGCCACAAGTCCGAGGAGCTCAGTTTCACCTTCAAGGAACTGGCCCGCCAGTTGTACACCACCGGCGGCGGCATCACCGGCACCGCCAGCCTGGACCCCACTGGCGAGGGCAACTCCTTCGGCGTGCACCTGGTGGACGTGGAGGTTGACCCGGACACCGGCAAGACGGAAATCCTGCGCTACACCGCCATCCAGGACGCCGGCAAGGCGGTGCATCCCAGCTACGTGGAAGGCCAGATCCAGGGCGGCGCGGTACAGGGCATCGGCTGGGCGCTGAACGAGGAATATTACTTCAGCGACAGCGGCCAGATGATGAACTCCAGCTTCCTGGACTACCGGATGCCCACCTCGCTGGACCTGCCCATGATCGACACGGTGATCGTGGAGGTAGCCAACCCCGGCCATCCCTACGGCGTGCGCGGCGTGGGCGAGGTGCCCATCGTGCCCCCGCTGGCCGCCATCGCCAACGCCGTCGGGGCAGCCACCGACCAGCGGCTGACCAGCCTGCCCATCACGCCGGGCAGCGTGCTGGAAGCGGAGTGGAACGGTAGTTAATCGCCGCTCGCTCTGAGACTTACGCGGACACTCAAAGGGGGATGCAGCGTTGCATCCCCCTTTATAATGGAAATACCTCCCACGGAGTATCGGTAATGAGGATCGACTTCGGCGAATGGCACCTGCGCGGTCTCCGTCCCGACGACGCGCCGGCGTTGGCAAAGTATGCTAACAACCGCAACGTGTCCCGTAACTTGCGTGATCGCTTTCCCTATCCCTACCGTATCGAGGACGCGGAGGTCTTTATCCAACATGCGAGAGAGCAAGACCCGGAGACCATTTTCGCCATCGCGTCCGACACGGAGGCTATAGGTGGAATAGGGCTGGAATTATACGATGACGTCCATCGACGCTCAGCCCAGGTGGGATACTGGTTGGGCGAACCATATTGGGGGCTAGGTATAGCCACCCTGGCCCTGCGGTCGGTCACCGACTACGCTTTCACTCATTTTGACCTGGCGCGCCTGTATGCCTATGTGTACGAATGGAACCCTGCCTCGGCCCGGGTGTTGGAAAAAGCCGGCTACAAATACGAGGGGCGTTTGAGGAAAAGCATTACCAAAGACGGACAGACCATAGACCAATGGCTTTACGCCACGGTGCGCGATTAGACGCTCCGCTTTGCGTTATCATATAGGCAGACAGTTCCAGCGCAGGGGTGGTTACAATGGCTTACGGCGTCATCGACAAATCCCTCGAGCAGCAAATCGCGGATATCGTGCAGCGCACGTTGGATGATCACTATCAAGGCGCTCTGACTTTCGGCCCCATCCGTGTCGAGGAAACGGACGATATGGTGACCGGCGAGTGGTATCTGCATATTTACATCGTGGTGGACGGAGATTACGAGTTGCTGTACCACGATCGCTGGAACGGACTGCTGCCACGACACATCGAACCGGACCTCCGAGCCATTGGCGTCACCCAATTCGTCCTCCATTCGTTCGTGGGCAAATACGAATGGCCGTGGTTCAGTAAGGCGAAGGGCTTTGATTGCTGACGACCTGCTGGATATTGCCCGGCGTCTTGCAGACGGTAGCCCAACGCAGACCGACCTGCGCCGTGCTGTCAGCAGCGTCTATTACGCCGTATTTCATGCCATCTGTCAGAGCAACGCCGATACTCTGGTGGGGGAAGACCCTCAATCACGAGACCAGGGGGCTTGGCGGCAGGCTTACCGCGCCCTCGACCACGGTTATGCCAGACGACGTTGCCAATCAGCCCAGAGTGACGGCCGGTTCTCCTCGGCGGTTTGCGAATTGGCCGACCGCTTTGTATTCTTTCAGAGCCGTCGCCACCGGGCCGACTATGACCCGAATGAGAGTTTTACACCCCAGGAGGCCATGGCTGCTGTTACCCAAATAGATGACATCCTCAATGACTTTCGCCAAGTATCCGTCCGGGAGCGTCGCGCCTTCGCCGTGTACATCCTGATGCGGGAACGCCAGGACTGAACCGCCGCGGGTTGCTCGGAGGCACCAATGCGCATCGACATCGGCGAATGGCAAGTACGCAGTTTCTACCTTGAGGATGCGGACGCGTTGGCCAAGTATGCCAACAACCGCAACGTGTGGCTGAACCTGCGCGATGCCCACCCCCTCCCTTACCGGCTGGAAGACGCCGTGTATTGGTTGCGCATGGCCACCCGGCAGTGGCCGGAAGTCCATTTCGCCATCGCTTCTGCCGATGAAGCCATTGGTTATATCGGCCTGGGCCTGCAAAGCGACGTTTTCTACCGCTCAGCGGAGATAGGATACTGGCTGGGCGAGCCGTTCTGGGGCCGAGGCATCGCCACCGCCGCATTGCAGGCCCTCACCGAGTATGCCTTCTTCCAGTTCAACCTCATACGCCTGTACGCCTACGTCAACGTGACCAACCCGGCTTCCGTCCGGGTGCTGGAAAAGGCCGGCTATGAGCGCGAAGGGCGTCTGCGCAAGAACGTCATAAAGGATGGCCAGATCGTGGACCAGTTTCTGTACGCCAAGGTGAGGGACTAGTGATATGTCGTTGCCGTTCCAATGCCCCCGAACGCTGTTCGTCGTTGCCACGGTGGTTGTTTTTCTACTGGCCGGCTGTTCCGGTGCGGAGGCTCCACAATACGAAAGCGCCGGCGACGACGCCCAGCCGGCCGTAGTCGTCCCGGCCCTGTCGGAACCAGCGGTGGCCGGCCAGCAAGTATTCAACACGACTTGCATCCTCTGCCACGGGGTGAACGCCGCCGGCACCAATCAGGGACCGCCGCTGGTGCACAAAATCTACGAACCAGGCCATCACGCCGATTTCAGCTTCCGCAACGCCGTCAGCCAGGGAGTGCCGGCCCACCACTGGAATTTTGGCAATATGCCCCCGGTCCCCGGCGTATCGGAAGAACAGGTTGAGCAGATAATCTGCTACGTTCGCGAGTTGCAGCGGGCCAACGGCATATTTGCCGGCGACGCTGTGCCAACGGTATGCTGACGCAGTGGGTTGGTCCCGCATTATGATGGAACCACAGTCCTGAACAAGGCGGTGAAGGATATGGTGAGAGTATTCGTGCCGACGATGCTGCAAGCCAGCACGGGCGGGGTCAAGGAAGTGGACGTTACGGCGCGCAACGTGCGCCAGGTCATCGAGCAGCTGGACGAGCGGTTTCCCGGCATCGCCGGCCGGCTGATGGAGGATGGAGAAATCCGCTCCAACCTGGCGGTGGCGATCGATGGCGAGGTGGCGCGTATGGGTTTGCTGGAACGGGTGGGAGAGAATGCGGAGATCCACTTCGTGCCCGCTATTGGGGGTGGCGCGTAGCGATCTCAAGTGCCCGAGGCAGTCGGCGGTTGCGGTTCAATGCCGTTTGACCCCTCCCGGCCCGACGGCTACAATGGCCGGCGTAATCCCCGACCGTTGCTGTTCTGATGAATAACTACACGCTCCTGCCAGAAGATGAACTACCGGATGCTGCCGACGGAGGCATGACCTTTGGCCTCACTGCCGGTGCGGCGGGGGCGCCATCCAATTCCTGCTCATCCGAACCTCACTCCAACGTCAAGGTGGCGTCGGCCGGCGGGCTGGTTTTCCGCCAGTCCGGCGAGTTGATTGAAACGCTGCTGTGCGCCCGGGCACGGCCCGGCTACCAGGGGGAGGATGCCCCGCTCACCTGGCGCTTGCCCAAGGGAACGCCCGAACACGGTGAGACGGTTGAGCAGACCGCGCAGAGGGAGGTCCAGGAAGAGACCGGAGTGCGCGTCAACGTATTGGCCCCGATCACCAGCATCCGCTATTTCTTCGTCGGCCACGACGACGGCATTCGCTACGATAAAACGGTTTATTTCTACTTGATGGAGCCGTTGGGCGGCAGCACGTCCGACCACGACGCCGAGTTTGACGTGGTGGAGTGGTGCAGCTACGAGGAAGCGTTGGAACTTCTCGAATACGATAACGAACGCAGCGTTCTGGAAGCGGCAAGGTCCTTGATCGAAACCTATCGGGAAGGCGGGGGGCTATGAGTACCACTAACTCCAACGAGGCCAAGAGAAAGGACCTGGTGCTGCGAGGAGTCCGGGTGCTCCTGCGCGGCAAGCGCATGGAAGACGCCGAAAAAGACTACATCTGGCGCAGCGACCCCGAAATCGCCCGGTTGGATGCGGCGTATCCGCTGACGATGAAATACGAGCGATACTTGAAGCTCTTCCAGGACCAGATCCGCTGGCCTACCCCGGGTTCTCATCACTTCGCCATCGAGGTCGCCGGCGGGAAGTTCATCGGCAACTGCATGTACTACGACCTGGACAGTCTCTCCAAAGAGGCCGAATTGGGCATTGTCATCGGGGACCGCGATTATTGGAGCGGCGGCTATGGCTACGATGCGGTGGTGACGCTGCTGCGTCATATGTTCGACGATCTTGGGCTGCGGCGTGTCTATCTGCATACGCTGGAATGGAACCACCGGGCGCAGAAATGCTTCGAACGTTCCGGCTTCAACCCGGTGCGCCACGTGCGACGGATGTCCCACGACTTCATCCTGATGGAAGTCCATCACGACGATTGGGAGGCAACATCCGACGGGCGCCTGGCCCTTCGCCAGCGTTACCTGGAAAATCGCGGCGGTATAGCAGTCAATGACGAGGACGCCAAAGCCGCCGCGGTTCTATGATCCAGGAACCTCGTCACAGTTTGAGGGCGGGTTAAACCCGCCCTTATGATTTGGCTGCCGTCAGCGCCTCCGCCACGGTGATGTCTCCCGTGTACAGCGCGCGCCCGATGACTGCGGCTTCGGCGCCGGTTGGGACCAACTTCTCCACGTGGGTCCACGCGCCCACGCCGCCGGCGGACAGCACACGCAGCCCGCTGTCCCGAACCAATTGAGCCGTCGCCTCATAGTTTGGCTCTTCCAGCGTGCCGTCGCGAGAAATGTCGGTGTAAAGCAGCCGCACTACTCCCAAATCGGCCATGCGTTGGGCCAATTCCGTGGCAGTGATTTCCGAGGTCTCGGTCCAGCCCCGGATGGCTATCAGGCCATCGCGGGCGTCCAGCGCCACGACCACGCGCTCTCTGCCGAAGCGACGGCACAACTCTTCCACCAGGTCCGGGTTGGCGACGGCGGCGGTGCCGACCACGATGCGGGCGGCGCCGGCGTCGAACAGGCCGGCCGCCGTTGCCACGCTGCGGATGCCGCCGCCCACCTGGACGGGTATGTCCAGTCTCTGCGTGATGGCGGTGATGGCGGCCAGGTTGGCTGGGTTCCCCGAGTGGGCGCCGTCCAGGTCAACGATGTGGAGACGTTGCCCGCCCTCGGCTTGCCAGCGCTCGGCCACCGCCAGGGGGTTGTCGGAGAAAACCGTCTCCTGCTCGTAGTCGCCCTGGTAGAGCCGGACGCAGTTGCCGGCGCGCAGGTCGATGGCGGGGATGATTTCCATAGTTCTAACCCCTTGTCTCCGCCGGCAGTGGACTGATGGCTACTTCACCGTTGTCGGTTATTTCGGCGGTGAGCAGGCTGCCCCACAGCAGGCCGATACCGATTAGGGGTGCGCCTTCGGCTTCCATGGCCGGAATGCGCAGCCTTTGATTCTGCCAGAGGACAACACAATCGTAGGAGTTCACTCTGACGGTCATGTCAGTGGCAACCACCATATCAACCTCTCTGATCAGTGGCGGGCCGAACTCCTGGATAAGGTGAGGCGGGAGCGTTAAATGGCCGTTGAATCCGGTGTCAACGACGGCCTCAAATCGGTGAACGTACTCGTCTTTGTCCAGTACACGAATGGGTACCAGCAAGTCCCATTCAGCGCTAATGTTTCCGACAATCATGGTTTGCCCGTATCGTACACAATTCTGGGACTGCGGATGCGAAACGGCGCGCGGTGCCCCACCCTGGCGATGTACATAATCGCCTCTGGATAACGGGCTTTCAATTCATCCTCAGCCGCAATCAGGTCGCGGTTAACCGTATAATCGCCGGTGGTGATGTCCAGCACCAGAAACTTCCCGTATTCCTGCGGGTCAACGAGGTGCTTGATTTTGGTTTCGTAGATTTCCTTGCCGAGCGCCATGCGCCTGTCATTGTCAATGCTCGGGGCTGCCATATTAGAACCCTCCTTGCTGTAATCAGCGGGCGCCGGCAACCTGTCGGATGAAGTTGGCGTAGATGCGCAGGCCGTTTTCGCCGCTCTTCTCCGGGTGGAACTGTGTGGCCACCACGTTGTCGCGGGCGTAGATGCTGCAGAAGGGGACGCCGTAATCGGTAAGGCCGGCCACGTTCTCGCGCGCCACCGGGTCGGCGTAGTAGCTGTGGACGAAGTAGAAGTGGCTGTCCTGGGGGATGCCCTCCCAAAGCGGATGCTCCCGCTGGAATCGCACGGTGTTCCACCCCATGTGGGGCACCTTCAGGCCATCCGGCAGCCGGCGTACTCGGCCGGGCACCAGTCCCAGGCAGTCGGCGTCGCCCTCGTCGGTGGCGTCCAGCAGCAGTTGCAGGCCGAGGCAAACCCCGAGGAAAGGGCGCCCGCTGGCAATGTAATCGAGCAAGGGCCGTACCAGATCGCGGGATTGCAGCGCATCCATCGCGGCCGGCCCGGAGCCTACGCCGGGCAGTATCACTCCGCCGGCGGTGTCCAGGGCGGTGGCATGGGAGGTTACGGTTGGCGTGACGCCGGCTTTCTCCACAGCGCGGGCCACGCTGCGCAGGTTGCCCGATTCGTAGTCGATGATGACGACGCGCGGCGCGTCGGACGCGGCGGCAGACATCGCGGGATCAGACGCGGTCGCCGGTGGCGCGTTCGATGGGAATCTCCCGGTCGTGGTAGCGGGCCAGCACGAAAAGCAGGTCGCCCAGCCGGTTCAGGTAGGCCAGGATCAGGGGATTGGTCAAGCCGCCGGCTTCAGACAGGGCAACCACCCGTCGTTCCGCCGTGCGGATCACTGTCCGGGCGGAGTCCATCGCCGACGAGGACGGCGTGCCGCCGGGCAGGATGAATACCTGGGGCATCTGGAAGTGGGTTTCCAGCTCGTCGATGGTTTCTTCCAGGTTATCCACCATCGCCTCAGTAACGGGACTGAAGTGCTGGTGGAAGAGGTCGTATTTTTCGGGATCGGTAGCCAGTTCGGCGGCCACGGTGAAGAGTTCGCGTTGCAGGTCGCGGAGGATGTTCTTCACCTTGTCGTCATCGGTGAGCGCGCGCGCCAGTCCCATCAGGCTGACGGCTTCATCGGTGATGCCGTAGGCTTCGGTATGCGGATTGGCCTTGGAAACCCGGCCGCCGTAGAGCAGGCTGGTTTCGCCCTGGTCGCCGTACTTGGTATAGACCCGCTTGCGGCGCTGCGATGACGATGATGACGTGCTCATAATGACTTGCTCCAAGGCGTGTTGGGACGATGTACCATTCTAGCATCCCGCCGCCGCCGTCATAACCCCTGCACCGTGATAGAATCCGACCCATGACCGACCCCAACTTCGCCGACCGCACCATCTGGACGGGCGACAACCTGGACATTCTGCGCGGCCTCAACTCCGCGTCGGTTGACCTGATTTACCTGGACCCGCCCTTCAACTCCAACCGCAACTACGCCGCGCCGGTGGGTTCTGCGGCGGCGGGAGCGGCGTTCAAGGACACGTGGACGCTGTCAGATTTGGACGTGGCGTGGATGGGCCTGATTGCCGACGAGCAGCCGGCCATGTACCAGGTGCTGCAAACCGCCGGTCTCACTCACGGCAAGGGGATGCAGTCGTACCTGTGCATGATGGCGGTGCGGCTGCTGGAGATGCGGCGAGTGCTGAAGGACACCGGGTCAGTCTATTTGCACTGCGACCCTACGGCCAGCCATTACCTCAAGCTGCTGATGGACAGCATTTATGGGGCCGGTAGCTTTATGGCAGAGATTACCTGGAAGCGAACATCGTCGCATAATGACTCCCGCACTTTCGGCAATGTTGCCGACACTATTCTTTTCTATGGCGACGACATTAACACTGATGCGGTTCGTGTTCCGCTTGATCCAGAATATGTTGCCCGATTCTACCGCCGTGATGATGGCGACGGTCGTGGTCCCTACCGGCTGGACAATATCGCAAGTCCGAATCCGCGTCCCAACCTGATGTACGAATGGAAAGGTTATGCTCCCCCAGCCAAAGGCTGGCACTATTCAAAAGAAACCATGGCGCAACTGGATACAGAAGGACGCATTTGGTATCCGAATTCGTATGCAAGACGTCCGCAGCGAAAACGTTATCTCAGTGAGAATCCAGGTAGGGTCGTAGATAACGTTTGGACTGACATTACCCCTTTACAAGCACAGTCCAAAGAGCGCGTCGGCTACCCTACTCAAAAACCGTTGGCCCTGCTGGAACGCATCATCAAAGCATCCTCCAACGAGGGCGATGTGGTGCTGGACCCCTTCTGCGGGTGCGCCACCGCCTGCGTTGCCGCCGAGAACCTGGGGCGCCGCTGGATTGGCATCGACATCTCCCCCAAAGCCGTCGAACTGGTCAATATGCGCTTGCAGCAGACCATGGGCGAGCTGTTTCACAACCGGCTGGTAACGGCCCGTACCGACATCCCCCGGCGCACTGACATCGACGCGCCAGTGCCCTACCGCCAGAACAAGCACGTGCTGTTCGGCCAGCAGGAAGGCCGCTGCAACGGCTGCCGGTCGGCTTTTGAGTTCCGCCACCTGGAGGTTGACCACATCATCCCGCGCTCCGGCGGGGGCGCCGACCATATCGAGAACTTGCAGTTGCTGTGCGGTCACTGCAACCGGGTCAAGGGGGACCGGCCGCAGGAATACCTGGTAGCGCGGCTGCGGGAGATGGGGATGGCGGCGTGAAGGAAATAGCTACAATCATATGGCAAAGCAGTGCTAGGAGTAGAGGAATTGACCGAAAACAAAATAGCTACGACGGTGTCTGACGGCATGAAATGGGTCGCCGTTCGGGTGATGAGCGGCCTGTCGGCCTTTTCACAAGGCAGGCAAAACCGCCTAAATCTCAACGCTGACGTAGCGGCTATTGACCAGTTGCAGGAAAAGGGCCTCAGCATCGCCCGGTACAGTGGCCTCTCGATGGATGTTGAAGCATTTGCTCGCGCCGTTGAGGAAGAGGATGAGCGCCAAGCAACCAATGTCATCGACACACTGAAACAAGCTGATTCCGTGGTGGATTGGGAGAAGGTTGATTTGGACAAATTCAACCCGGAGTTTGCGCGTAGGTGGTGTTCTGAGGCATCAAATGTCTCCGACGAAACTTTGCAGAACCTCTGGGCGCGGCTTATGAAAGGCGAACTCGAATCTCCAGGCAGTGTATCCAACGATACCATGACGGTTGCCAGAGATATGACCAAGGCACGCGCTGAGGAATTTCAGATACTGTGTTCGTCGGCGTTATACGATTTGGACGGGATCCCAGCGATAGTTGTTGGATGCGGTAGTCCGGGTAGCAATTCGCTAAGACCTTACGGATTGTCATACGATATCCTGATGAGGTTAGCTCACCACCGGCTCATCAACGGTGATATGAACTCATACCTGACTATAAGTGGCGATCCCTCAGGGTTAATCTACGCGGCAAATCATCAAGGCCGAACGTTACTGCTGCAATCGCCGCCCGATAGTGGAGTGTACCCTCCTGGCCGCAACATAAACGGCATCCTGTTTACCCCTGCTGGTAAGGAACTGTTTCGTGTGGTAGAGCGCATTCCAGTGCCTGAATACACTCAGGCTATGCTCCAAGACTTGCAAAATCAACAGTGGACGGTAACTCCCGTTTCGGGGGCTCTCTGACGGAATTGATAAACGTCCGAACCTTGAGACGTGCCCAGTCGTCAGCGGTAAATTTCCGAGATGAAAGCTGTAGAGGAAATGCAGCAGGCCATTTTGAAGTTGTCCGAATCCAACTATGCCCGACTGAGACGTTGGTTCTGTGAACTGGATTGGGACACGGAAATTAGGCAGGATTCCCTCGACGGCAAGCTGGACTTCCTGGTTGCCCAAGCCGCCCAAGCGAAAGCCGATGGCACGTTGCGAGAACTCTGATGCACCGGACAACGCCGGAGCTTCCCGCAACAGCCGCCGGCGCAGGTGATAGAATGGACGATACAGGCGGCTCCGCTTGCAGTGGGCCCCTACTTGCCAAGTCTATGGAGGTCTCATGGCTGAGCCATCCAACGTTTATGCTGACTGGCATGAAAATCCTGATGCAGGTAGAGAGTTGCACGTCATTCCGTCGGATTGCTCGTGGGACGATGATTGGGAGTTGACTGGTGACCTGGTGGTTGAAGTCCAGACTTCGGGGGAAGAAGTCCTAGCCGTTACCCACCTGACGACCGAGGAGTACGGGGCGGGCGCGTCGCTTGAGGAGGCGGTGCAAGACCTGCTTACGTCATTGTCAGAGTACCGCGAATCTTTGGAGGAACGGGAGGCGAGACTCGGCGCTCCCGCTGCTGCCGACTTGTTTAAACTGCGCGGGATTATTCGCCGGCGACATCAGCGGTAGGGGTAAGATGGATATTAGAGAACTGCAACAGGCTTTGCGGCGTAAGCTGGGCGCAATGGAGGACAGGCGCCGCCACCACGTTTTCTGGTGGTTAGAGATAGATGACCGTGAATATAGAGTTGCAAAGTTTTCGCATTCCAGCCGTGGCCAATTGCCCCCATACATTCTTTCAGATACCGCCAAACGACTGAAACTCTCCAACGCTGAGCTTGATAACCTGGTGAATTGTCCGCTGTCGGGGGAAGAATTTCTCCGCCTGTGGGCTATTCGTGAATGACAATTTACACCGTACATACCTGATGGAAGAGGTGCGCCATGCCGCCGGAAATTCGCGCCGTTGGAATTGAGGGACTGCCCGAGGTGCGGGCCGGAGACGACCTGGCCGGCCAGATTATGGACGCCGCCGCCGGCCAGGGCACGGCCATCGAGGACGGCGACGTGGTGGTGGTGACGCAGAAAATCGTCAGCAAGGCCGAGGGGCGGGTGATGACCATTGACGAGGTGGAAGCGTCCCCGTTGGCCCTGGCCATCACCGAGGGGCACCGCCGGGACCCGCGCCATACCGAGATGATCCTACGGGAGAGCCGCCGCGTGGTGCGCATGGACCGGGGGGTCATCATCAGCGAGACCTACCACGGGTACATCTGCGCCAACGCCGGCATTGACGCCTCCAATATTCCCGGCGCCGATGCCATCTGCCTGCTGCCCGTGGACCCGGACGCATCGGCGCGACGCATCCGCGACGGCATCCGGCAACGGCTGGGCGTGGATGTGGCGGTGCTGGTGTCCGACACCTTCGGCCGGCCCTGGCGCAACGGGGCGGTCAACGTGTCCATCGGCGTGGCCGGCTTCAATCCGGTGATCAGCTACGTCGGGGAGTTCGACCCCCACGGCAACGAGCTGCACACCACGACCATCGCAGTGGCCGATGAGCTGGCGGCGACGGCGGAGCTGGTGACGGGCAAGCTGCTGGGGGTGCCCGTGGCCCTCATCAAGGGCTATCCCTACGAGCGCATGGAAGACGCCGACAGCCGGGCCATCGTGCGGGACCCGGACAAGGATTTGTTCCGGTAATTGGCGGCTATCCCTCGCCCCGCAGGCGGCGGTTTTCTTCCTGGAGGCGGGCGATTTCCGTTTGCAGGCGCACTGTGGCTTCCTGGGGATGTTCGTATTCCTCGCCGGTTGCCGGGTCGTGGACGTAGAACCGCGGCGCTCGCCAGCGAAAGTTGACGTTCATAATGGGGCTGGTTGAACCCTCGCTGCCGTCGTCGTAGCGGATTAGCGGCAGCCGTTCGTACTGCTCATTTACCAGTTGTTCGCCGATGATGGGCTGGCCGTAGAACCGGCCGCTGGTGGGATCGAACCGCCAGTATTCGGGCACGCCGATTTGCCGGTAAATCTCCCGCTTGCTCTCGTTGTCGTTCCGATAGGTGGAGTGCGACGCGACTTCAATGACTACGTCCGGCGGCTTGCTGTTCTGTATCGGGTCGTAGCCCACCCGGTCCCAGATGGCGCGGGCGTCAACGTCCAACGCCACCAGGCAGTCGGGTATCACGTGAGCGGGCGGGCCGCCGCCGGACCGAGGTGGGCCGTAGTAGATGGGAATTTGGTCGCCAATCAGGATGGTGGGGTGCTGATAGTAGTAGTCGCCGGGGGTGAGGACGTGTTGCAGCATTTGCCCCAGATAGTTTGAGGCCGGCATCTGTTCCATATCTCTGGGCTCCGGCGGCAGCGAGGGATACGGCTCCCAATGCTGGGCCGGCCGTCGGGTTTTGGGCTTTGGGGTGGTCATGGCGATACTCCCGAACTTGCGGAGGCGTCCTGGGCGACACGGCATATTGTAACCGACGCGATTACAGGCCCAACTGCCGCTGTGCCACGGCGGTGAGCGGCGTCGGGTCGGCATCTTCTCCAACGGTGAAACCGGATACGCCCACGCCCAGGAGCCGGAAGGCGCGTCCCGGCTCCAGCTCCCGCTCCAGCAGCGTCCAAGCGGTGGCGGCGATAATGGCGTCATCGTTGGTTACGTCGGGCAGGGTCATCTGGCGGGTGAAGGTGGTGTAGTCGGCCAGACGAATTTTCACGGTAACGGTGCGCCCGGACAGTGATTTGCGGGTCAGGGAGTCGGCGACGCTGCCGGAGAGACGCTCAATTACCGTCAGCAGTTCGGCGGGAGCGGCCAGATCTTCGGGAAAGGTGGTCTCGCTGCTCAATGACTTGGTCTCCCGCGCGGTCTGCACCGGGTCATGGTCAGCCCCCCGGGCGCGGTCGCGGATGCCGGCGCCGCGCTTGCCGAAGCGCCGGGAGAACCAGGCGTCGGGCATATTCGCCAGTTGGCCGATGGTATGCACACCTTCCTCGTTGAGCCGGGCGGCGGATTTAGGGCCAACGCCCACCAGCTTGCCCACCGCCAGCGGCGCCAGGAACTCGGCTTCCTGCCCCACCGGAACGACCACCAATCCGTCGGGTTTCTGCAAGTCGGATGCGATCTTGGCGACGCACTTGCCCGTGCCCAGGCCAACGGAAATCGTCAGGCCGACCTCGTTGGCAATGCGCTCTTTCACGTCAATGGCGATGGCGATGGGAGAGCGATGCTCCGACGCCTCGGTGACGTCCAGATACGCCTCGTCCAGTGACACCGGCTCGATAACCTCCGTGACCTCGCGGAAAATGTCCATCACCTGGGCGGACACTTCACGGTAGCGGTCGAACCGGGGACGGACGATGATGCCGTCAGGGCAGTGGCGCACCGCCGTGGCCATGGGCATGGCGGAGTGGACGCCGAACTTGCGCGCTTCGTAGGATGCGGTGGCGACGACCCCGCGACCATCGGGTCTTCCGCCGACCAGCACCGGAAGGCCCCGCAATTCGGGGTTGTCCAACACCTCCACGGCGGCGTAGAAGGCGTCCAGATCGGCGTGGATAATGTGGCGCATTGGTCCGCCTCCGGCGGATCGGCAGGCTTAACGGAAATCTGCTGTTTCCGGTCAATTTTACCCCCGGAAACCACGCCCGCGCACCCGGCAAGTGTCACTCGCCAGGGCCCAGGGCCTCGCTGACGTTGCCCCTATCCCCTGCCAGAGGTTACACTGGTCAACCGTTGTGCGCGGCCTGGCTGCCCTCTTTCATGGGCGCGGACGAAGAAAATGCGCGGCAACGGATTGGCGCAGTGGCTAGATCAGACGAACGAGTTGTCACGGCGCCCGCTGGGGGGCAGGCTTCCGGCGGGCGCATTTATTATGGCTGGTGGATGGTCGCCGTAACCTCGGTGATGAGCTTCTTCGCCAGCGGTATTTTCTTCCGCGGGTTCGGGGTGCTGGTGCTGCCCATCCGCGACCAGTTGGGCATAACCCAGGCGCAGACCAACCTGGTGTTTTCCATCGCCCGAGCCGAGGGCGGGCTGGAAGGACCGGCGGCCGGCTGGCTGATCGACAAGTTCGGCAACCGCAAGGTGCTGGTGCCCTCGCTGGTCATCGCGGTGGTCGGCTACATCATCATGGCCTTCTGGATGCCGACGCTGTGGGCCTTTGCGCTGATCTACCTGGGATTGGTGTCCCTGGGCAACAGCATGGCCTTTCAGCACGCCTGCTTCGCCGGATTGAACCAGTGGTTTCAGAGGCGGCGGGCGTTGGCGATTTCCGTGCTGGCGGCGGTGGCGTCCCTGGGCGGGCTGGCGTTGATACCAACGATGAACCTGTTGATCGACAAGACCAGCCTGCGGTGGGGGCTCATCGCCTCGGGCGCGTTCTACGCCGTAATACTGCTGCCGGCGTGCTACTGGTTCCGCAACCGCCCCGAGGATATGGGGCTATTGCCCGACGGAGCGACGCGCCCGCCGCCGGCCCGTCCCGGTCCGCCTCCGGCGGACGGCGTCCGGCGCGAGACGCGGGACTATACCGTGCGGGAGGCTCTGCGGACGCAAGCCTACTGGCTGCTGCTGGTGGGCGCCGGCCTGCGGCAGATGGCGACGCTGGGCATCCTGGTCAGCCTGTTTCCCATCCTGGTCGATGACAAGGGCATGAGCACCCAGATGGCCGCGAATTTGGTCGGCGCGATGTCGGCCATCAACTTCGTGTCGCGGTTGATCATGGGGTATCTGGGTGACCGGATATCGAAGAAAGCCATCATGTTCCTGAGCCTTACGGTGGAAGGACTCGGCTATTTGTTCCTTTGGCTGGGCGACTGGCAGACGGCAGTCGGCATAACACTGGTCCTGGGCTTCATCCTGTGCGAAGGGATGATGGATGGGGCCGGCGTCATCGTGTGGGCAGCGCTGGGTGAATACTTCGGACGCACCCGGTTCGCCACGCTGCGGGGGTACATCACCTTCGCCTACGCCTGGGCGCTGGTAGCGTCGCCGGTGTACTCCGGATGGGTGGGCGACCACTTCGGCCACTACGACTACGCCATCATTCCCGGCGCGATCTGCGCCTTCGCGGCGGGAGCGTGTTTCCTGTTCATCAAGCCGCCGCCGGAGCTGACGTCCGCAGATGGGGCGGGCAGCGACGGATAGCGAATTACCACGCTATGCTACAATCAGCCTATGCCGGCGCGGACAATCCACAAATGGCCCAACGGTGGCGCGCCGATGAATTTCACTTGGTCTGACGATAAAAACAACCTGCTCAAACGGCGTCGAGGAATAGCGTTCGAGGACGTGGCAATCAAAGTTGTACAAGATGATATTGTCAGCATCGAATACGACCATAACCCGATACGCTATCCGGGACAGCATTTGTTGTTGGTTATGGTGCGCGGTTATCTTTATTCGGTTCCTTATTATCAAACTGATGCTGATACCAGGCATTTGGTGACAGCATACCCGGACGGCGAGCGGATGTCTCGATATGGACTGCGAAAAGGTGTGTAAAAATGGCGTACTTCAAATATCCATACTTGGATGATGAGGAACGAGAAATCTTTGAATCCCTCAACCACGGCGAATATTCTCCGTTGAGCGATGAAGATTACGCGCGAGAGGCGGCTGCATTAATCAACGCCGCCCGTAACTACTTCGGCCTGCCGCCGGAGGAGAACCCGGTGATTCCGCCGCAACTCCGCCCCCTGTCGCTGGCCGAGCTTATCGCAGAACTGCCCGCAGACACGCAGGAAGCGATGCAGTGTCTTGACGATGAAGAGCGCGACATTATCGAAGCGTATTTGCGGGGCGAAGCGGTAACAGCCAGCGAAAAAAGGCTGTCTCAAATCGTGGTCCATATGCTGATGGCGGCTGAGTGGGCCATGGCGGTCGAAGCGGCGTCCATTCCACGCAGCTTGTCTCTACCTTCTCCAACACCCGCAAAGGGGAGCACCAAAATGCCTACCATCTTGGAACAGTACATTGCCAACCACCCCGGCTCGGCAGAGCGTTATCGCGAGGCCGTGAGCATCTTTCCCGGCGGCGTGACCCACGACAACCGCTATGCCGAACCCTTCCCGCTGTACATCACCCACGGCCAGGGGCCGCGCAAGTGGGACGTGGACGGGCACGAATATATCGACTACGTTTCCGGCCACGGCGCTTTGATCCTGGGCCACTCCCACCCGGCTATCGCCGACGCGGTGGCGGAGCAGATCCGGCGGGGTACCCACCTGGGCGCCTGCACCGATGAGGAACTGCGCTGGGCCAAGGCGATTATGGCGCTCATGCCGGCCATCGAGCGGGTGCGGTTTCACAGCAGCGGCACCGAGGCCACCCTGATGGCCATGCGCCTGGCCCGGGCCTACACCGGACGCAACAAGGTCATCAAGCTGCAGGACCACTTCCACGGTTGGCATGACTACGCCATGGCTGGCTCCGACCGCCCCGCCCCGGGCATCCCCGCCGAGTCCTGGGGCAGCATGATCATCGTGCCGGCCGGAGACCTGGACGCCGTGCAGCAGGCCATGGAGCGCGACAAAGACATCGCCGCCATCATCCTGGAACCCACCGGAGCGCACTACGGGCAACTGCCCTTCGACGTGCCGGTGTACCTGTCCGGCCTGCGCCAGCTTTGCGACCAGCACGGCGTGGCGCTGATTTTCGACGAAGTGGTGACGGGGTTCCGAGCCTCACCGGGCGGAGCGCAGGTCCTGTACGGCGTCACTCCGGATCTGACCACGATGGCCAAAATCGTGGCCGGCGCGTTGCCCGGCGGCGCAGTGGGCGGCAAAGCCGACATCGTGGACATGATCGCCCAGCGTGGCGACCCGAACTGGGATAACACCGAGCGCGTTTATCACCCTGGCACCTTCAACGCCAACCCCCTGTCCGCCGTGGCCGGCGCCACCTGCCTGGAGACGATAGCCGCCGAGCCGATCAACGTCCACGCCGACGCCATGGCGGCCCGGCTCAAGGTCGGCCTGAACGAGGTGTTCACCCGCATGGAAGTGGGTGGCCACGCCTACGGTGTCGCCTCAATGATTCACTTCACACTGGCCGAAGGCGATTTCGATAACGAGTTCGGGCCGGACGTCAACCAACGGATCAAGGCAGCGGCGGCCACGCCGGCGGTGACCGGCATCAAGCGCGGCCTGCAGAACCACGGCATCGACATCATGGGGCGCGACGCCTTCCTGGTGTCGGCGACTCATACTGAGGCGGACATCGACGCCACGCTGGCGGCCTTTGAGGCGACGCTGATGGAGGTGCGTGCGGAGGGGCTGGCGTAAGCACGGTCAGATGTGAGCTGACCGGCCTGAGGTGTGCCATGCAAGACAGAAAGCTCGTATTAGCCATCGCCGTGATGATTGCTATCGTGGTTGCGGTAGCGGCGTTCCTGGCGGTCGTAGAAAGCCCTGCAACTATCAATGCAATTGGGCGGGCCTCTCTGGTGTCAGTTTTTGGGGGTGTACTCGGATTCTGTACGACAATTTTAATAGCCAGGATGCTGACGGATTGATGTGATGGGACGACTACGTTGGGCTTGGGCAGCCCTTATCTTCACAGGCACATGGATGTGGTTGTTCGATATCGTGTTCAAAGTCGTATGGGAAGTACAGGGTATCCCCGCGTTGTCGGCGCTGGGAGCCGCTCTGTCTCTTCTGGCGTTTGCATCAATGCTGAACTGGCTGTTCAAAGTAGCGTGGGAAGAGCGCACCCTGAACAATTCCAATCCTTCAAACTGTGAAGACGACCCGGCAGCATGAATCCATCATCGTAAGAGAGGTCAATATGGCAAGCTTTTGGGAAAAGATCAGTGTCAACGGCAGTGAAATGGATATGTACGCCAGCGTGCCGTCCAGTCCGCCGGAGGCGGACGGCTTCAGCGCGCCATACCCTGCTGTGCTGGTAGCCCAGCACGCCACGGGGGTGGACGCTTTCATTCAGGACATCTGCGACCAGCTGGCCGCCGAGGGATACGCCGCCGTCGCGCCGAACCTGTACCACCGGCACAGCGAGGAAGCCATCGCCGCTTCCGCCGCCGGCGGGCCTCGGCCCAGTCCCGCCGTACTACTCAGCGACCCGGACATCGCCGCCGACATCAACGCTACCGTGGACTGGCTGCTCAACCATGACGCGGTTCAGAGTGACCGTATCGGCGTGACGGGTTTCTGCATGGGTGGACGGGTAGCGTGGCTGGCTGCCACGGTCAATGCAAACTTCAAGGCGTTGGTTCCCTACTACGGCGGGAACCTGATGGTCACGTGGGGAACGGGAGAGACTCCGCCCTTCGATATGGCGGACAATATCAACTGCCCCATGCTGTTCCATTTCGGAGAGATAGACGCTAATCCCTCCCAGGACGATATGCGTAAGCTGGACGCCGAGCTGGACCGGCTGGGTAAAACGCACCAGTTTTACACCTACCCCGGTGCCGACCATGCCTTTATGAATCCGGCCGGCGGACGCTACAACGAAGACGCCGCGGTGACATCGTGGCCCCGCACGTTGGAGTTCTTCGCGGAGCATCTGAAGACCTAGCATCGTGTAGGGGCGACGCATGCGTCGCCCCTACGTAGTAGTCTCTCACACCAACCACAGGAGGTATCGCAATGGTCAGTTTCTGGGAAAAACTCACCGTTGACGGCAGCGAAATGGATATGTACGCCAGCGTGCCCAGTAGCAGCGCCGGTTTCACCGCGCCCTATCCGGGGGTGGTGGTGGCGCAGCACGGCGGCGGAGTAGATGAGTTCATCCGCACCATCTGCGACCGGCTGGCCGCTGAGGGTTACGCCGCCGTCGCGCCCAACCTGTATCACCGCAACTCGGACGAGGTGATGAACGCCGACCCGCGCCCACGTCCCTGGGATGTGCTCAGCGACCCCAGCATCGTCGCCGACATCAACGCCACGGTGGACTGGCTGCGAAACCATGACGCGGTCACCGATCGCATTGGGGTTACGGGCTTCTGCATGGGCGGGCGGGTGGCCTGGTTGGCCGCGGCGAGCAATCCGCACTTCTCGGCGGTGGCGCCGTACTATGGCGGCAACTTGCTGGTGACCTGGGGCGCGGGCGAAACACCGCCCTTCGAGTTGGCCGCCAACATCAACTGCCCCATGCTGTTCCACTTCGGCGAGGTTGACGAAAACCCCTCGCAAGACGATATGCGGAAGTTCGACGAAGAGCTGAACAGACTGGGCAAAGAGCACCAGTTCTACGTCTATCGGGACGCCGACCACGCCTTCATGGACTTCACCGGCCCCCGCTATCAGAAGGAAGCCGCCGACCGCTCCTGGCCGCGCACCCTGGAGTTCTTCGCCCAGCACCTGAAGGCATAGGGGATTCCCTGATCAAGATGTAGGGGCGAATAATTATTCGCCCCTATGGTCGCATCCGTTTTACCCTCATTAAGGAGACTACCGATGCCGCGTGTAGCACTGGATTTGGAACAGAAAGAGGATCTGGCCGTCATCAAGTCGGACGGTTGGCGGATTGCGCAGGGCCTGGAACCCGGCGAACCCAACCAGGGGTTGGTGGCCGAGATGCTGGGCAGCAACGCCCGTCTGCCCGACTATGATGATTCGGGCTGGGAAAGCGGCGCGGACTTCCAGAAGCGTTATTCCGTCGGTTTCACCTTCGCCTGGTATCGGCTGCGTTTCACCATGCCCGAGACGGTGAAAGGTCAGGACGTTTCCACCTGCCGCGTCTGGTTCGAGACCAACGTGGACAACTACGGCGAGGTGTACATCGACGGCACGATTGACCGCAACATAGGGGCGGTTACCGGCAACAACACCCCCAAGCGCGTGCTGTTGGAAGAGCCGGGCGAGCCGGGCAAGGAGCACGTCATCGCCGTGCTGGTGGCCAACGCGCCTCTGGGCGAACCGGTGGGCGCAATCTTCATGCGCTACGCCACCTTGGCCTTCGAGTCGCAGCCGCCTCGGTAGCCGAAACGGTGACGTCATGACCGCTGATACCTGCGACCCCCGGGCGTTGAGTGTGGCGGAAGCCGTGCATGAAAGGATGTGGCCCCAGGCTACTATCCTGTTCGGCTCCCGGGCCCGGGGCGACTTCGAGGAAGGACGCTCTGACATCGACATCATGCTCATCAACCCGGGAATGCCGGATCAGCAGTATAAGGACCGGGCAGTCGAATGGGCGGAAGGGATTGCCCAAGCGATTTACGAATACCCGGTGTCCGTACAACTGGTGTGGCGCACTACGCAGGACTTCCGGCGCCGGCGCCGCTACGTCAACAGCGTGGAAACCCGCGCCGCGCAGGATGGAGTCTTTATGTCGCGGGACCCGCAACAGTATGGTCCCGCATACAATGAAGACGAAGAAACGGAGTGCGAGTACGATTGGATGAACTACGATAACCGGATGCTGCACGCCGAATCGCACCTCGACTTGTTCATCACGGCAATTGAGACCGGCAAGAACGATTTGATGATAGGACAGCAGGCCCAGGCCACGCTGGAACACGGCATGAAAGCCTTGCTGGAAGCTCACGGTGTCAGATACCAAAGGACCCACAACATCGGACATCTGCTGGGACGCATCCGACAGGTTGACACAGAACTGCGTGAACTTACGCTCGGCATCCCGCCGGACATCTACTCCGCGTATGCCGGTGAGCAGGAATACGAGGAGGAAGAGAGGAAACAACCGCTGCTCACGGATCAACCCGACTATCGGGAGCTAACCGTCGCCGACGCACAGCGCATCATCGAACGCGCTCGCGAAGTACGACAAAGCCGCACCGACTAGCGCCGCAACCCACGCAAACACGCCCCCTGGAGGCTAAACCATGGCCACCCAATCCTTCGCCGGCACTGTCAACGCGCCGGATTTTCCCGACAATGTCGAATGGATCAACACCGACCGGCCCTTGAGCATGGCCGACCTGCGCGGCAAGGTGGTGGTGCTGGACTTCTGGACCTACTGTTGAGTGAATTGCATGCACGTGTTTCCGCAGTTGCGGAAAATGGAAGAGAAGTATGCCGATGAGCTGGTGGTCATCGGCGTACATTCCGCCAAGTTCCCCAATGAGAAGTACGCGGACAACGTGCTGCTGGCCGCCCAGCGGTACGAGCTGAAGCACCCCATCGTCAACGATGCCGAGTTCCAGGTGTGGCGGCAGTACGCCTGCCGAGCCTGGCCCACGTTGATGTTCGTTGATCCGGAGGGCAAGGTCATCGGCAAGCACGAGGGCGAGCTGCCCTATGAAGCCTTTGACGACCTGTTGGGCCGGATGATTGCCGAGTTCGACGAACAGGGCATGATTGACCGCCGCAGCCTGGGCCTCAAGCCCGAGGCAGTAGAAGAGTCCGCTCTCGCCTTCCCCGGCAAGGTGCTGGCCGACGGGCCCGGCAACCGGCTGTTCATCGCCGACACCAACCACAACCGCATCGTCATTGCCGATTTGGACGGACAGGTGCAAGCCGTGGTTGGCTCCGGCGCCGAGGACTTCGCCGACGGCGATTACGCCTCCGCCGCCTTCAATCATCCCCAGGGCATGGAACTGGTGGGCGACATTCTATACGTCGCGGATACTGAGAACCACGCCATCCGACGGGTCAACCTCTCCGCCGCCACCGTGGACACCATCGCTGGTACCGGCGAGCAGGGCCACGACCGCCGGGCGCAGGGGCCGGGGCGTCAGATCGCCCTGAGCAGCCCCTGGGACCTGGCGCATCACGAAGGCACGTTGTACATCGCCATGGCCGGTATCCACCAGCTTTGGCGGTTGTCGCTGGCCGACGGTACGGTCTGCCCCCACGCCGGCACCGGCGGGGAGAACATCGACAACGGCCCCCTGGCCACGGCGACGCTGGCCCAACCCAGCGGCATCGTCGTGGGAACCGACCGCGGGGGCGACGCCGCGCTGTACTTCGCCGACTCAGAAACCAGCAGCATCCGCAGCGCCGGCATCGACCCGGTGACGGGACGTGTGGCGACGCTGGTGGGCATCGACCTGTTCGCCTTCGGCGACCGGGACGGCGTGGAGCACCACGTGCGCCTACAGCACCCCATCGGCATCGAGTGGCACGAAGGCGAGCTGTTCATCGCCGACACTTACAACCACAAGATCAAGAAGGTCCTGCCGCTGACCCGCTCCGTGCAGACCATCCTGGGTTCCGGCGCGGTGGGATTGCACGACGGCGCCGGCAAGCTGGCGACGTTCAGCGAACCCAGCGGGTTGAGCTTTGCCGTCTTCGACGATGGACGCGCGCCGTTGCTCTACATCGCCGACACCAACAGCCACGCCATCCGCGTCGCCGACCTCCAGGCCGACGAGGTGCGGACGCTGGAGCTGAGCGGGCTGTAATCTCCACGAAATCCAAAGGTGACAAACATGGTAACTTCCGAGGCATCCGACCCGACCGCCGAACCCATAGTCGGGATGGCTGACCCTGACCCCGACTACGTAGTCAATTCCGAAGACAGCATCACGCTGCTGGCCAGCAAGATAATCCGCGACGTGCTGGTCACGCGCGGCGAACCCATCCGGCGAGCGCAGCTATGGCAAGCCGTGGAGCTGGCCATGGGCGACCGGTCGCCCGACGTGGACGGCGTGTTGAAACGGGACTGGTTCAGCAACCAGGACACCGGGCCGGGCCGCTGGCGGCTGACCGACGAGGCCGACGCCGGCGATTCCCCTTTTGCCAACTCTGGAGGCGCGGTCAACCTGGTTGCGGTGGTGGAATATCTCCGGGTGTGTCGCCAGGGCGAAGCGCCCTACATCGGTGACGTAGGAGACTTCATCAAGATCTGCCGCCCCGACATTGAACTGGATGCCGGCTGGCTGGTGGGAAGCGGCCGGGTCATCGAGTGAAATGATGACCACCAGCGCAGACATCATAGCCTACCATCAGGAACGCGGCCGGCATTTTCTCAGCCTGATCGACGACGAGTTGGCCCGCGGCGAACTGGAAGAGGCCAGCAACAAGGTTTGGGGAGCCGCCGCCCACGCGATCAAGGCGGTTGCCCAAAGCCGGGGCTGGCAGCATCACGCCCACAGTTTGCTGGAAGAAGCCGTCTATCGGCTGATTCACGAGGAAAACGCTCCCCGGGACTTGCTCATACAATATATGACGGCGTCGGCGTATCACCAGCGGTTTTACGGTAGCCCACCTGATGCGGCATATATCCGCGCCGGAAAGGAACTCATCACCGAGTTCGTTGCAACGCTGGAAAGCCTGAACTGAAACGCCAGGCCAGCGGCGGCGCGACCGCATGGTTGGCATTGTCCGCCGGAACCAGCGCCGGGACGGCGGACAATGCTCGAGGCCGGCCCCGCCCGCCCGCCAGTCTGTTATACTGCCCGTCGCTGTTTCGCGACGGCCCAGTAGGCTTCGTGCCCAACAACACACAGGAGTACATTCCCAAAATGCCTGAACCCACGACCCGCATCGTTGAAAGCGACGTTCTGATTATCGGCGGCGGCATGGCCGGTTGCGGCGCGGCTATTGAGGCCCGCTACTGGGGCGGGGAAGACCTGCGCATCGTCATGGTGGACAAGGCCGCCACCGACCGCAGCGGCGCCGTGGGCGAGGGCCTCTCCGCCATCAATATGTACATGGGGATGCGCCACGGCTGGAACCAGCCCGAGGACTACGTTGAGTACGTCCGCAACGACATGATGGGCATTTCCCGGGAGGACCTGGTGTACGACGTGGCCCGTCACGTGGACAGCAGCGTCCATATGTTTGAGGAATGGGGCCTCCCCTTCTGGTACGACGACGATGGAATTTACGTCCGCGAGGGACGCTGGCAGGTGATGATTCACGGCGAAGCCTACAAGCCCATCGTGGCGGAAGCCACCAAGAAGGCCATTGGCCCGGACAACCACTTCGAGCGGGTTTTCATATCCCACCTGTTCACCGACGCCGACGACCCCAACCGCATCGCGGGAGCCGTGGGCTTCGGCGTGCGCGAGGATGTCATCTACGTTTTCAAGGCCCGGTCGGTAATCAGCGCGGCCGGCGGCGCCACCGCCCTGTTCCGGCCCCGCAGCGTGGGTGAGGGCATGGGCCGCACCTGGTACTCCATCTTCGACACCGGCTCAGTGTACGGCCTGGTCATTCCGGTGGGCGCGGAGATGACCCAGATGGAACACCGCTTCGTGCCCAGCCGCTTCAAGGACTCCTACGGGCCGGTGGGCGCGTGGTCCCAACTGTTCCGCGCCGATCTGACCAACGCCGCCGGCGAGAACTACTTCGTCAACCGCCTGCCCGAACTCAAAAAGTACGACCCCTACGGCTCGGCGTTCCCCACTCCTACGCCGCTCCGCAACCATCTGCTGTGGACGGAGATACAGGCCGGCAACGGCCCCATCCAACTGAAGACCCCGGAGGCTATCGACGCGCTTGCCGCCGGCGACCAGGAACGCAAGCGGGAGATTATCGCGGAAGCCTGGGAGGACTTCCTGGACATGACCATCTCCCAGGCCATCCTGTGGGCGGCGCACAACATCGCGCCGGAAGAACGGCCCTCGGAGGTTGTGCTGGCGGAACCCTATATCATGGGCAGCCACAGCGGTGAGTCCGGCGCGTGGGTCAGCGGTCCCGAAGATGTGTCCCCCGACAGCTATCACTGGGGCTACAGCAAGATGACCACCGTGCGCGGCCTCTTCGCCGCCGGCGACGGCGTGGGCGCGTGTCCGCACAAGTTCTCCTCCGGCTCATTCACCGAAGGACGGCTGGCTGGCAAGTCAGCCGTCATCTACGCTCTGGATAACACGACGCCTCCCAAAACCGACGACCGGCAGATTGACCGCCTCAAGGAACAGGTGTGGGCGCCGATGGTGACGTTCGAGTCCAATCAGTACGCCTCCAGCAATCCCGAGGTGAACCCCAACTATCTGTTGCCCCGCCAGGGCCTGTTCCGGTTGCAGAAACTCATGGACGAATACGTGGCCGGCGTCTCGGCCGGGTTCACCACCAACGAGGCCACCATGCTGCGAGGGCTGGAGTTGCTGGGTATGTTCCGTGAGGATTTGGAGAAACTCGGAGCGCGGAACCGCCACGAACTGCTGCGCTGCCACGAGCTCATCCATCGCGCCTGGGTCGGCGAAGCGCACCTGCGCCATATGCTGCACCGCAAGGAGACCCGCTGGCCCGGCTTCTACTACCGCACCGACTACCCTGACATGGACGAAGCCAACTGGAAGGTCTTTGTGAACTCCCGCTACGACGCCGAATCGGGCGAGTGGAGCGTCTTCACCCGTCCCTGCCCGCAGGTGTTTTAGGAACGGAGGACATCATGGCTACTGAATCCGAAATGCCTGATCCGGTGGAGATGCTTCGCAAAACTACGCTGCGGGTGAAGGAAGTGGTGGCCGGCGTGGAGCAATCCCAGGCCCAGGATCCTACCCCCTGCTCCCAGTGGGACGTGCGCGGCCTGCTGAACCACCTGATTGGCGGCCTTGAATTCACCGCCGGCAGCATTGCCGGCAATCCGCCCAACCTTCGGATTGCCGACGCCGACAGCAGCTACATCGACGAGCCGGACGTCGCCGTGCTGATTGAGGCGTACCACGCTGTGCTTGACCGGGTATTGCAGTCCGCCAGCGAACGGAATGGGCTGCTACCGCTAGACAACGCGAAAAGGCCACGAAACATGCCGGTGGGTTACGAGCCTAAACCATTCGCAGCATCGCAAATTTTATGGCTATCAGTATTAGAGCGCAACCGATGACATGGGAGGGGTACGGTATAATGCCCCAATTATGGACGCCCTATATTGGATCGGTGCGACTTTATCCTTGATTGGCGGTATCACGACCCGACGGTTTCTTCGGTTCGGGGTGCTGATAATCCTGATCGGGGTCTTTTTCCTGCTCGCCTACGCTTGCACCAATTGACGATGCCAGCGGCGCAGTGAACCACAATATAGCCAATGATGGCTAACGATATCGACTGCAGGATCAGACCCCACCAAGGGGCATTCATCAGCCACGCAACCATCATAATCAACTCCTCGGAGATAGCCTAAACCATCCGCAGTATCGCAAATTTCATGGCCGCGATCACGTTCTCTAAAGACGGCATGTCGGGCCACGAGAATGAATTACCGGCGCGGACGGCGGCGATAAATGCCGCGTTGCCGTTCAGTCGTATTTGGGGACAATAGCCCAGCCTTTCGGCGTCTTCGGAAATCTCGGCAACCACATCATCAATGAGGCTGTCGGGGAGATCGCGTCCCCAGAACAGGATGCCAAGCGGTTGACGCACGCGCATGAACCGCAAAGCGTGCTCCACTGGTGCATCGTACCTCTGCCGCCCGCGTTTGGATTGCGGCGGTGGCGTGAGCGCGTTCTCATCTATGCGCACGAAAAGCAGGTCGAACTCCGGCGCAAGTCGGACGCTGTCGCCAGTCGTACCGGTGAAAGGCTCATTGTTGAACTGGTCCAGATAGGGCTCGACTTCCGCCTCATCCAGCGTGTAAGCGTACACGGTTTCAACCCCAGTAGCGGAAGCAGCGCGATTGGTCGCTCCATCCCCGCAATACAAGTCAGCACAATAAAGCACCCCCGGTTGACCGGCTCGGGGGTAAAGCACGTTGTCCAGCATCTCGTCGAAACGTCCGTATAGGGGGTTGTTGCCCACGATCACCATCAAAATACCTCGGCTGTTGATTTGCGCGAGCGCAGCCAATCTACCATGCGCACGCTCTTTCAGCGTAGCGCGGGCGCGCTAAACGGGGCAACTGGTGGACATTTCGGGGTATTTGCGGTACAGTAATGGTATGATCGAGTTATATCTCATTCTCGCCTTCGGCATTTTTCTGGTGGTACTTGGCTGTCTGGGATGGTTTCGCTGTTGGTATCTGGTGTTTGGTGGCAGTCGAGACCAGCACTACACTTCCCAAGAGACAGATATCCTGATAACGTCCGTTGTATCAACTTGTCTTGTTCTCGTAGGGTTCGGTATAATCGGATTTGCGGGATCAACCAGAACTTAGTAACCAGCAGCAACCCCAGGAAGAAACAAGCATAAAACGCAGGGAAGAACCATTCTTCGTAAAGAAACGGCATGGTCTCTCTAATAGAAATCGCGTAGCACCATAGAGCTTGACAATCCATCAGCATCAGCAACTTCTCACAACATTGCATGTTATTGGTGGGGAGCACTACTCGTGGGGATTATCGTTGGGGTGGTCTTGGTCTCATTGGGCGCACTGGCCTATCGGCATGTCCTCCGCACCATCGCGCCTCACCTCTTCTAGCCCGCCCCGTCCAAATGTACCATGCACACCAGCACAAACCGCTGAAAAGGAAAGCAATAAAACCACAAGTTATTGTTAACATTTCTTTCAAATAATCTAGGTCGTGCGGTTTAGATAGTGCGTCCACTGCGAAAAAACTACAAGCGGCACAAACAAGCAAAGCGCAGAAAATGAGAAACGGTCCGGGGTTGGTTAGTCTTCGCCTGGGCATGGTCTTATCCGCTCAATTGCTAATTGGGGCACCAATTTGGTGCCCTATTTCGTTTTCTAGTTCCCCTCGTTTGCTGTTTCATAGGGCCTGTTATTGTAAATTAAAATTCACAGTAAAAACCTGTCAAACATATTTTGTCAATGAATGAGATAGACCAGTTTGGCGCAGCAAATATATTGACAGCAAATATGTCGGTATGTTGTTTTGGGATTAACACAAAAGGAGGATTACCATGTACAAGCACATCACTATTGGGTCCGATGGCGATGTCTATTACGACGGCGAGCGGCCGCCGGAGCCACCCAAGAAAAATCCAAGTACCATTAGCGTCTTCGAGTTCCTCGAAAAAATCCGTGACGAGGCATCCGCCACAGCGTTTCTTGAAGAGAAGCGGTGGGGCGGCAGTCCCAAATGCCCGCGCTGCGGCACTTGTGACATTAGGTACGTTCCGGACGAGAAGCCCATGCCGTTTCACTGCCCGGACTGCCGCCGGTACTTCTCGGTAAGGACCGGGACGGTCATGGCGCACAGTCGCATCCCGCTCAGGAAGTGGTTGTACGCTCTCTATCTGTTCCACACGCACCGCAAGGGTATTTCCGCCAGGCAGTTGCAGAAGGAGCTTGGCATCGGCAAAAAAGCCGCCTGGTTCCTGGGGCACCGCATTCGCAAGGCGATGGAATTTCGCGGGCCGTTGCTGGCCGGTGCAGTCGAGATCGACGAAACCCTAATCGGCGGGAAAGAACCCAACAAGCACTTTGATAAGCGGATGAATGGCCCAGCGCGCAAACAGCCTCTGCTTGGTTTCCGTGAACGGGAGACCGGAACCGTAGTGGCGTACCCTATTGACAAGGTTGATACCGAAACCCTCCACTGGGAAATAATGATGACCGTTGAGCCCGGTAGTTTGCTCTATACCGATGGTCACGCCGGTTATCGGGATATCGATGGTTACGACCACGCATGGGTCAATCATTCCACGAAGGAATACGTTCGGGGCGACGTGCACACCAACGGTATCGAGAGTTTCTGGGCGAATTTCAAGCGCGCCTATATGGGGACGCATCACTACATGAGCCACACGCATTTACATCGGTACGCGGATGAATGCGCCTTCCGGCTCAATTCCGGCCCGGGTAACGATTTCGACACAATCGGTGAGACTGTCGCCAGCATGGAGGGCAAGGGTCTCCTGTGGAAGGAATTGACAGGTCGAATGGACTTCGACTTCGATATCGATATCTACAACCTGCCGGACTGGTTAGCCCGCGCAGCGTGATCAGCCCTATCACGACGGCATCGCTATCCTCGTCATCTTCGGAGGACCACCACGCTACGACGCTTGCTCTCTTAAAGTGGCCTACCCGCTGGCTTCAGCAGCGTAAATCGAAACTGACTGCCGGTTCCGATTGTTGACACCACGCCTACGCATGGTATAGACTGCGGGCACGGTAACGGTGGTGCCACGGGCCGGATTTGAACCGGCGACACGATGGGTTCCACGCACCTGCTCTACCAAACTGAGCTACCGTGGCACACGCCGTTACCATAGCATGAAACTCGAGGCCCGGTCAAACGACCGGGCTTTTCTCATGTGCGCTCGGGGTTTAACGGACAACCCAACCCCAAACGTTGACGCCCCCGGCCTCGGACGCTACCCTACATTTGCTACTGCCGTGGGTTTGGGGCAATCACGCCCTGCCCGCTATTTTGAGGTATCCGCTTGGGATGGCTCTATGCCTCCCTTGCGAACCTCATTTCGGGAACCCGGCGGCAGTAGCATGACGCCATCCTATGGCCGCAGGGGAGGTTCCCAATGTCATTCATCCGCCGAAACCATATTCGGGTCAGGGCATATCTTCTCGGTATCCCGCTGCTCGCCATTTTGCTGCTGCTGGTATTTATCGCTGCTGTCCCGGCTATTTTGCCCAAGCCCGATGCTCCAACTGCCACGGCAACCGTCAATCCCGGTGAAATCCGAGTAAGTTGGAAATCAGTGCCTGGTGCCCAGTTTTACACGGTCGGCTGGCTCAACAAAATCGACTATGACCGGGTGGGCAGCACTGGCGATTGGCTCAGCGAGTTTCACTACGCCACGATTCCATCATCTCGCACCAACTACGCAGTCAGCGGTCTGAAAACCGGCGAGGAATATTGGACCATCGTTGGCGCTCGCAGACAGCGAGATGGCGGTGAGGTGACCAGTTGGTCGTCGTGGTCTGGTTTAGTAACTACGTCGGGTCAGCATGGCGAGGGTTTTTGCCCAGTAACTGGATTACCAATCCCGCCAAGCGGCTACTTGTCGGTCGGCGAGCAAGTTCGCTCCACCGAGGGAAATCAGTTATTTACTCTGACGGGTTCGTCGACGCCAAGAGGCATAACCCTCAGTTACGCGGACAACGCATTACAGTTGTTTTCTCCACGGGCTGGTCGTCGGTTCGTGAAAGTTTGCGGCACGTACAGCCACAATTTTGCCAATTCGGTCGCGGTTGCTCCCGGCTGGGAGACAATCATGGACACCGACGCCGGTGTGGGATTTGCCCGGGATTCGACGCACCGGGTCGTTAGCCCCAGCGCAGGCGGTTCGGGCTGTGAAACCTGGGACATTCCAGCTGACGCCCAAACTGCAATCTATGCGGTCGGCTTGGGGGCCAATAACTCCAGGACAGGAATTAGCGGTGTCGCGGATAGTGAAATAGGACTTTACCGGATCGATCTTGCGGCACAAGGGACACTAACCCCAACTGCTACACCTCGCCCCACCGCGACGCCAATGCCTGCCGCGACACTCCGTCCTACCAATACGCCTCGCCCCACCAACACACCACGTCCTACCGCGACGCCGCGCCCCACCAACAGAAAGGCTCTGGACTTTAACTTGACTGAATGTAGGGATGGTCAAAGGATCAATCTTGCGCAAGAAATCATCATTCGTGGCACCGTACGCGCCAACGAGCAAGTCAATGATGTGGTCGTCTATGCATCACTCAATCGATCCTATTTGCCAGACACCGACAATCCCCCGGCGCGGGTCCTCCTCAACGTCGGTCGCGACAATATAGGGGACATGGCGGCGGGCGAAACCCGATCATGGGACGCCTCCTACTACCACAACGGCAGCACCGCAGGTCTCACGACTTGCCACGCCGTAGTTTTCTACCGGAGCCGTTAGCCGGAACCCCCCATAGACCGGGAGTTACTTTCCCAGGAGATTGCGCCGGGCAATAATCCTGGTCGTGTTTTGTATTTGTTTACCGCGCGCAATTAGCAACGTGGCAGGCGCGGTAGCAACCCATCCCATCGGCAGCGGATGTAAGACACACAGCTCCCTACCCTTGGTGCGGGACAACGTAGGGGCAAGGGTTGGCCTGGTCGAGGGAACGGATCGCTCAGGCCAGCCAGGTAAAACGGCGGGCCTAACCAGTGAGGTTTAGGCCCGCCGAATTATGTCTGCATTGATGATTGACATACGCCCATGTTTATAGTATAATTAATGCACACGTATAGAGGTTGAGCCGGGCGAGCACCATTCGCCCAGCTCAGTTGCAACCCAGAAGGAGGCTGTATGGATCCCAACCAGTCAGAGTTGCATGATATATTGTATCATATACCGGAATATGAGCACAATCCCAGCTTTAGTTTTGAAAATCAGTCGGCACTCAATGACGCGATCGACGAATATCGTCGTCAACAAAAGTTGGATCAGGAAGAACTCGACGCTCAAGAGCGCGACCGACAGCGGGCAAAGAAAGCCGTGAATATGGGCACGTTCCCGTTGAAAAAACGCGGGAAGGGGCGGCCAGAGCGCGGTCGGTTCACCATGAAATTCTTCCCCGAGGCAAATTGAGCGAGCGGGTCAGTTTAGTTCGTTTCGCGGCTGATATGCTGGCACCGAAATTGACTGGTTTCGTGACCTTTTCGCGTTGTCTAGCGGTAGCAGCCCATCCCCAGCGAACCGGGCGCGCTGGACGGGATCGTCAGCACTCCCTACTTTGGCGAGATGCCCGTTAATCAGATCTTCGTTGGCACGACCATGGACCAGTTCATCCACGGCTGGGACCTGGCGAAAGCGACGGGCCAGGATACCGCCCTGGATGCCGGCCTGGTGGAATTTGCCTCCGGGATGCTGTCCTCCGGCTTTGCCGATATGGGCCGGCAGGCCGGTTTCATCGGCCCAGAGATTACCGTGCCTGATAACTCCAGCCCGCAGGATAGACTGATTGCCTACATGGGCCGGCAGCCGTAGCAGTCCGTGTTATGACCGCCGTACAGCATCTGCTAAAATGCCCCGACCTGTACCCACCCTTGTCCCGATGCAGCAAGGAGGCAACATGACCACTACGATTTACGATGCCGAGCGCCGCGATATTTCCATCGCCGTGGGCGGCGACGCCATGATTACCCGCCGGATGCAGGCTTTCCAGGAGCCGCGATTCCTCAAGCTGGTGGACATTCTGCGGGCCGCCGACGTGTCCCTGGTCAACTTGGAGATGCTGTTCCACGACTACGAGAGCAGTTGGCAGTGGAGCAGCGCCACCTACACCCGGTCGGACCCCAAGAACCTGGATGAGCTGAAGTGGATGGGCATCAACGCCGTAACCACCGCCAATAATCACTCCTTCGACTTTTCCGAGGGCGGTTTCCTGACCACCCTGGAGCACTGCCGGGAGGTTGACCTGCCTCACGCCGGCGGCGGCCGCAACCTTGACGAGGCCCGTTCGCCGGCCTACGTGGACTCCGCGCGGGGCCGGGTGGCCGTGATGAGCGCCACCAGCACCTTCAGCGAGACTTCCCGGGCCGGCGCCGGCCGCCCCGACTTCGCCGGCCGCCCCGGCGTCAACGCCCTGCGCCACGACATCACCCACCACGTGCAGCAGGACGTGTTCGATGCCCTGCACAAGGCCAACCTGGAGTTGGGATACGAGGAGGAGCACGCCTTTCTCCGTCATTTCGGCTTCCGGGGCAACCAGGATACGCCGGACGACGGCGCCGAGCTGGAGTTCCTGGAACACAAGTTCATCCTGGACGAGACGTTCGCCGTCCGCACCGCGCTGAACGAGGATGACCGACTGGGCATCGGCAACTGGATACGGGGAGCGCAGACGCAGTCGGACTGGCAGGTCTATGGCGTCCACTGCCACGAGAGCGGGCCGGAGGGGGATTTCCACGGTCATTCCCGCATTTCGCCGCCGCACTTCCTGGTGGACTTTGCCCGCTGGACCATCGACCAGGGCTGCGCCGCCTTCGTGGGCCACGGCCCCCACTTCCTGCGGGGGATCGAGATCTACAAGAACCGGCCTATCTTCTACAGTCTGGGCAACTTCATCTTCCAGAATGAAAGCGTCCTGTGGCTGCCCCACGAGTCCTATCGTCGGTTCGGCCTGGACTTCAACAGCACGCCCGGGGATTACCTGGACACCCGCTCCGGCAGCGGCACCCGCGCCTTTGCCGCCGACCCGGTGTTCTGGCAGAGCGTGGTGGCGGTGTGCAACTATGCCGGCGGCGACCTGAAAGAGGTCATCCTGTACCCCATAGACATGGGCTTTGGGCGTCCCATTCCCCAGCGAGGCCGACCGGTACTGGCTGACGAACCCATGGCCCGCGAGACCCTGCAATGGCTGCAGGACGTTTCCCGTCCCTTCGGCACTGAGATCTCCATCGAGGAAATGGATGGGGATGTAGTCGGCGTGATAAGGGTCTAGTTCGACAGATTTGCAACGCAAGCGCCCGGGGAAAGTTTCCCGGGCGTTTCGCTAGTTATCGGCAGGCGTGGGCGCGACGGCCGGGTCGATTTCGGGCAGTGGGACGATTGCGGCGCTGCCGTCATCATGAACGTGCCGGTAAAGCGCGCCAATGGCTTTCAACAACTCTTGGTGACGGCGCTCGTTAGCCTCTTCCATTTCTCGGAAGCGGCGCTCGTTGGCCTCTTCCATTTCTCGGAAGCGGCGCTCAATATCCGCTTCCAATTCCGTGAACCGACGGTCGTTGGCCGCTTCCAATTCCGTGAACCGACGGTCGTTGGCCGCTTCCAATTCCGTGAACCGACGGTCAATGTCCGCTTCCAATTCCGTGAACCGACGGTCGTTGGCCGCTTCCAATTCCGTGAACCGACGGTCGTTGGCCGCTTCCAATTCCGTGAACCGACGGTCGGTATTGCTTTCTATCTCTCGGAAGCGGCGGTCGTTATCCTGATCCCGGCGGTTGGTGTCGCGTATGTACCAGCCGACGAGCAGCGAGATGACCAAAGAAAAATAGGCGAACCATATACCAGCCAGGATACCGAGGACTTGCCACAGGTCCGAGTACGTCACCACGTTTGCGGTTTCCATTGTTTATTCCTCGCCACAAACCTGCGGCGTTTATCGGCACAGCCGATTCGTAGGTATCCTATCATCACCACACTTGCCGGGCAATTGCTGCCCTGATGGAGAACCTTCTGATGCAAGCCATAGATATGCACATCCACGTTCCCCGGGAGCCGGGGCTGCCCGAGATTGAGATTGAGGCGGAGCTGCTGCGCTACTTTCGCGCCCCGCCACCGCCCAAGGATCCGGCGGAAATGGCCGACAAGTTCCGTGAGCTGGATCTCTTCGGCGTAATCTTCTCGGTGGATACCACCACCAACACCGGCGAGAAGCCCGACAGCAACGACTGGGTCGCCAGCATCGTCAGCGCCCATCCGGAGCAGTTCATGGGGTTCGCCTCCGTGGACCCCTGGCTGGGCAAGGCAGCCTGCTACGAGCTGGAACGGTCGGTGAAAGAGCTGGGGCTGAAGGGATTGAAACTGCACCCGATACACCAGGCTTTCTTCCCCAACGATACTCGGTTCTACCCGCTGTACGAAGTGGCCGACGGGCTGGGCATTCCGGTGCTGTTTCATTCCGGGTTTGCCGGCGCCGGGTCAGGTACGCCGGGCGGCAGCGGCCTCAAGCTCAAGTACAGCCAGCCCATACCCTGCTTTGACGACGTGGCCGCCGACTTTCCCAACCTCACCATCATCATGGCCCACCCTGCCTGGCCGTGGATTGACGAGCAGATCGCCGTCGCGCTGCACAAGTCCAACGTCTTCCTCGACCTGTCGGGCTGGATGCCCCGGTTCATACCGGAGACCCTCATCCGCGAGACCAACACCCGGCTGCAGGACAAGGTGATGTTCGGCTCCGATTACCCCTTCATACAGCCCGACAACTGGTTGGCCGACTTCCAGAACCTCCAGATGCGCGACCACGTCATCCCGAAGGTGCTGCTGGAAAACGCGCGACGGGCGCTGAACATCGCGGCCTGATGTTATGATGTCGCCATCCCGCCCTTTAGCGGCGCTGTTGGAGGTTGATGATGGTACTCGTTGGACAAGATTTGGAAACCGGGATGATTCAGTACACCAGCCGCGACGGGACGGCCATTAACGCCCTGTACAGCCGGCCGGTCGGGCCGGGACCATATCCCGGCGTCATCGTCACCATGGAAGGCATGGGGTTGATGGACCATCACAAAGAGATCGCCGTGCGGTTCGCCGGGCAGGGCTACCTCGCCATTGCGCCGGACCTGTACACCCGGGAGGGCACGCCGGAGCCGGAGAACGTGCTGGCTACGCTGTTCGGCGCTCCCGATTCGCAAGCTATGGACGACCTGGAAGGAGCGGCGGCGTTCCTCAAGTCCCAGGCCGATAGCAACGGCAAGGTGGGCATCATTGGCTTCTGCTCCGGCGGGCGCTATACCCTGATGATGGCGTGCCTGAGCAGCAACATCGACGCGGCAGTGGACTCGGCCGGTGGCCACATCGTCCACGAACCCACCGAACTGCGCCCGGTGCAGCCCATGGACATGGTCCCCGACCTGTCCTGCCCCCTGCTGGCCTTATTCGGCGTGGAGGACGAGAACCCCACGGCGGAGCAGGCCGAGCAGATGAAAGCCCTGCTGGATCAACACGGCAAGACCTACGAGTGGGTCATGTACAACAACGCCGGCCACGCCTTCTTTGCCGATTACCGGCCCAGCTACCGCGCCGCGCCGGCCCAGGATATGTGGCACCGGGTGCTACTGTTCTACGACCGCCACCTCAGAAACTGAACGGCTGCGGCGCAAGAGACGCTACGCTTTAGGCGGTGTTGACATTTAACCGTCATTCCCGCGAAAGCGGGAATCCAGCCCGCCGAAGGCGGATAAAATCCGACCAACTTTCTTATGGCAACAGTTTCCTGGGTTCCTGCTTTCGCAGGAACGACGGAGTTATGCTGGAAATGTCAATGCGGCCTAGGTAATGTCCGGGCCGAAGATGAGGTCCTGAGGCGTGGGGTAGGCTTCATACAACCGCTCCCGCGCCTCGGCAAAAGCATCCATGGTCCAGGGCGCGACGTCGCGCATCACCCGCCGCATCTCGGCCATTTTGACGGCCAGTGGGTTGGCAATCTGTACGGTACGTTCGGCATCAAGTGACGTTCCATCGTAGATCAGGAATACCACGCGCTCCTGCGCGGCCAGTATTTCCAGCTCCTCGAAACCCCGCCCGTCGTCGGCGTAGGGGTTGATCCACGATTCGTACCAGGTGTCTCCCACCCGGGCCACCAGGGGCACCAGGTGAACGTCGCCGATTTTGAACAACCGCGTCTCCAGGGAAATGGTGGGGTTGGCTGGAAGCCGTCGCACCGCCTCCGGCGCGTTCTGCACCAGGAAACAGACCTCGGGTTGTGAGCCCGGCTCCTGGACGATGGTGGTCAGCATCCCGCCGCCGGCGGAGAACAGGATTTCCAAGGGGCTGTTCAGGTTCTGGTAGCGAGTGGCGTACCCCCGCATTTCCAGCCACGTCCAGCTGATGCACTTTTCCAAATCGGCTAATTCGTAGGCGATGCGGTCGGCGTCGGGCCGGTCACCCAGAGCGCCGGCGGCAACGGCGTGAATCCATCCGCCGATGCTGGTCATCAGGATGGCCGGCTCGTCCTCCGCGCCGGGGGGCCGGAGCGTCATCTCCACCAGCGGATTATCTCCGGCTGAGGAGATGCCAAACGTGGCCCGCAGAAAATCGTCCGGCTGCTCCGCCGAAGCTTCGGTTGCCTTGAACCAGTAGCCCGTCGGCGGTATGTGTACCTCAGCGTCGCCGGCCAACGCCTGCGCCAGCATCGGAGCCAGTATCTCAACGGTGCCGCCGGCCACGTCGCTCTGCGAGATGTCTTCCTGGTCGCCCGACTCCAGCGTGAGGCGGCGCAAGGTTGTGGTCTTGGGACGTTCCGGCATATTGCTCCTCGGCTTGGCAGTACCCTGACAATAGTTTAGATCGGGCAGTTGGTTTCTTTTTACCACGTCATTCCGGCCTTGAGCCGGAATCCAGAACCGTTCCCAAACCACATCTTTGCTTGTCCTTTACGTTTCTGGATTCCCGCTTTCGCGGGAATGACGGTGATCAAACCAACGATGTGAGACTGTCCCGCCGGCGAAATTCACTCCAACCGCCGTATGCGCGGCATACCCAGCCCGGTGGCCACGTTGATGGCGGTCAGCGCGGCTCCGTTGATGAGCAGCGCTCCCGGCGCGCCCACGACGCCGGCCAGCGCGCCCACTCCCACGTGGCCTACCGGCGCGAAGCCCACGGCCAACACCCAGGTTCCCATGGCACGGCCCCGTTCCTCGTCAGGAACGTAGTCCTGCATGATGGCTTTGTACAGCGTGTCAACGGCCATGGCGGAGGCATTGACAAACAGCAGCACCGCCAGAAAGGTGTAGATGTTCACCGATAGCGAGAACATCATCATCCCCGCGCCGAAACCGATGGCCGTGGCAAACATCAGCAGGCCCTTCTTGCGGGTCGTGCCCAATCCGGCCAGCAGCCACAGTCCCAGCAGACCGCCGGCCTGCCGGCCGGCGGTCATCACGCCCAATCCCGTCGCGCCGACGTGCAGCACATCCTTGGCGAACACCGGCAGCAGGGTCATGTGAGTGAACCCCAACACCTCGGTGGTGGCCGTCAGGAACATGAGAACCAGTATCAGGCGCTGGTTGCGGACCAGCCTGGCGTATCCGGCCAGGTTCTGCAATACCGACTCCGCCGACGCGCGTACCGACCGGCCCTCGTTGCCGATGGGCAGCGTGGCCGCCGCGGACCCCGCGTAACAAACCGCCGACGCCACGAACTGCCAGCCCGGCCCGGTAAGGTCGATCAGGGCTCCCGAGAGCAGGGATCCGACGATGCCGCCGCCCTGCATCGCCATGGCGCCCAGGGCCATCCCGTTGAGAGCGTAACCCGATCCCACGATGTCGTAGGTAAAGGTCTGACGCACGGTGATGGTGAAGGCCAGCGCGCTGCCCAGGGCGAATACCAGGGCGATGATGACCCAAACATTGGCCAGCCCTAACAGCAGCAGCACGGCCATCAACAAGGCGCAGGCGGATGCTCCCAGCGTGCCCACCCGTAGCAAGGAGCGCCGCCCCCAGCGGTCCGCGATGGCGCCGGACAGCATCCCCAGGACGAAGAAGGGCAGCATCCGGGCGGCGGCGCCCAGGCCCACCATGAATTCGGAGCCGGTCAGCTCATAAATCAGCCAACCCACCGATACCTGTTCCATCCCCGTAGCCAGGGAATAGAGCAGCGTCGATCCCCACAGCAGGCGAAAATCGCCGATGCGCAGGGAAACCGCCCAGTTTCCAACAACGTTCACGATGCCGGATGATACACCTATTACGGAGTATCCGGCCCGGTGCTGAACGCGCCGTGTTGAGTGGTATCATTGGCTCATGCCCAACCGACCACGGAGGGATTGTTATGCCTTTTGGAAATGAAGATTGGCTGGCCCTGACCCAGGAAGACCCAATTGAACCCGAAATCCCGCTTTGCGACCCGCACCACCATTTCTGGGACGGACGGTTGCAGAGCGTCCCCTACCAGCGCTACCTGATCCATGAGCTGATGGCCGACCTGGACTCCGGCCACAACGTTCGCTCCACGGTGTTTGTGGAAGCCCGGTCGATGTACCGAGCCGATGGGCCGGAGGAGATGCGTCCCATCGGCGAGGTGGAGTTCGTGCAGGGCCTGGCGGCGGCCAGCGCCAGCGGTACCTACGGCGAGGCCAGAGCCGCCGCCGCCATCGTCGGCCACGCCGACCTGAAACTGGGCGACGGCGTAGCCCGTGTGCTGGAAGCCCTGCAAGCAGCCAGCCCCAACCGCTTCAAGGGCATCCGCCACAACGTGACCTGGAGTCCCGACCCGTTGATTGAAAACCGGGAAACCGAAGGCATCATGTCCAACGATACCTTCCGCGCCGGCGCCCGCGTCCTGGCCGGGATGGGATTGTCGCTTGACGTGATGCTGTCCTTCCCGCAGCTGAACGAGCTGGCCGAATTCGCCCGGGCGGTGCCGGAGGTGTCCATCATCCTCAACCACCTGGGCGGGGTGAGCCGGACGGGGATCTACGCCGGCAAGGACGACGAGATCATACCGGCGTGGCGGGAGGGCATAGGCGCCGTGGCCGAATGCTCCAACGTCACCTGCAAGCTGGGCGGCATGGGTATGCCCCGTTGGGGGTTTGGCTGGCACGCGCGGAACGTGCCCATCGGCTCCGAGGAGTTGGCCGAGGCAATGGCGCCCTGGATGAACTACGCCATCGAGCAGTTCGGTCCGGAGCGCTGCATGTTCGAGAGCAATTTCCCGCCGGATAAGGTCTCTTTCTCATACAACGTGATGTACAACGCCTTCAAGCGCCTGTCCCAAGGCTACAGCCCCACCGAGCGGGTAAACCTCTTCCACGACGCGGCGGCGCGGGCGTACCGCATTGGAACCTGACGATGGTCTGACGGCATTTCCGAAGTAACCAACATCCGGTACGTAGGGGCGAATAATTATTCGCCCCTACACCAAACGCCAAATTGCCTACCTCTGCTGACCCCTGTTGGGAAAGAGCGGAGGTAAGGGGGAAACTTCCCATGAAATACGACGTCATCATCGTGGGCGCCGGGTCGGCCGGCTGCGTGCTGGCAAACCGGCTGTCGGAGGACGCGGGCCGCTCGGTGCTGCTGCTGGAAGCCGGGCCGGACTACCCGGATCCCGAACTGCTGCCGGCCGAGTTGAAGCACGATATGAACCAGGCCGCATCGGAAGAGGGCGCGGCGCACAACTGGTCGCTGGTGGGCCAGTCCACGCCCCAGCAGCCGCGTCCGCTGCACGTGGCCCGGGGCAAGGTCACCGGGGGCAGCAGCGCCATCAACCATCAGATCGTGCTGCGCGGAATGCCGGAGGACTTCGATGCCTGGGCCGCCGCCGGCAACGACGAGTGGGCCTACCAGAAGACCCTGCCGTATTTCCGCCGGCTGGAAAACGACGCCGACATACGTGATGACTTTCACGGCAACGACGGCCCGATCCCGGTATGGCGGCACGCCCGGGAAACGTGGCTTCCGTTGCAGACGGCTTTCTATCAGGCGTGCCGTGACGCCGGGTTCCCCGATGACCCGGATATGAACCACCCCGACGCTACCGGGGTCGGGCAGATGCCCCTGAACAACCCCGGCGGCGTGCGGATGAGCACCTCCATCACCTATCTGGACGCCTGCCGCCACCGGATCAACCTGACCATTCGGGCCAACGTGCTGGCGCGGCGCATAGTGTTTGACCGTGGTTCGACAGGGTCACCTGGTTCGACAGGCTCACCACGAGCGGTGGGGGTGGAGGTCGATAGCGGCGATGAGACGTTCGTGGTTGAAGGGGAGGAAATCATACTGGCGGCCGGCGCTATCGCATCGCCGCAACTGTTGCTGTTGTCCGGCGTTGGACCGGCGGCCGAGTTGCGCCCGCTGGGCATTGACCCGGTTCACGACCTGCCCGGCGTGGGACGCAGCATGAAGAACCACCCCTCGGTCTCCGTCGTGTACCGCTCGCAGCCCGACCACCACCTGTCCCCGGATGCGCCCCGGAACCAGGTGGGGCTGCGTTTCACCGCCAACGGCTCGACCCAGCGCAACGACATCCAGGTGCAGCCCACCACGTCCTACCCGGAAAGCCGGAACGCGCCCGACATTCGCATCGGCTGCCGTTTGGAATATCCATACAGCGAGGGACTGCTGACGCTCACCTCCGCCGGCGTGTCGGTGCAGCCCCATCTGGACTTTCGGTCCCTGACCGACCCACGTGATCTCCCACGATTCCGCGATGCCGTCCGCCGCACCGTGCAGCTATTCGAGCATCCCGCTTTCGCCGACTTGTTGGCGGAACGCCTGTCGCCCAACGACGCCGACCTCGCCAATGACGATGCGCTGGACACCTGGCTGCAACAGAACGCCGGCATCGCCGGACACACTTCAGTTACCTGCAAGATGGGCCCGGCATCGGACCCGACGGCGGTGGTGGACCAATACTGCAACGTGCACGGCCTGGAAGGTCTGCGGGTAATCGACGCCTCGGCGATGCCGGACATCGTCCGGGCCAACACCAACGCCACCGTCATAATGATGGCCGAGCGAGCCGCCGACTTCATACGGGACGGGCGATAGCGGACGGATCCAACGGAGCAGCTTTGAACCGGCTCTGCTTTTCCCCGCTTGCCGCTCCGCCTACTGGCGATATACGATGAGCCCAACGTAAGATGACCTGTTGAACCTGATGACGAGGTGTCCATGATGGCCGTGACCAACGATGCGGAACTGCGAACCGTTTATCCGCCCCCAGCGCCCCGGGCCGCGCAGAAGGTGTTGGCCCACTTGGACATTCATTGTCGGAACTTCATCGCCTTGTCCCCGTTCTGCGTGTTGAGTTCCAGCGACGCCGACGGCCAGGCCGACGCTTCGCCACGAGGCGACCCGCCGGGTTTCGTCAAGGTGCTGGACGACCGCACGTTGCTGCTGCCGGATCGCCCGGGCAACAACCAGGTGGACTCGTTGCAGAACATCGTGGAAAACCCCGGTGTGGGCCTGCTGTTTTTCGTGCCGGGCATGAACGAAACTCTGCGCGTGAAGGGCCGGGCCGAGATCACCACCGACCCCGGCCTCCTTGAGCCGTTGACGGTGGGCGGCCGGCCCCCGCTGTCAGGTTTAAAGGTCACGGTGGAGGAGGCATTTCTCCACTGCGGGCGGGCTCTGATCCGGGGCCGGCTCTGGGACGCCGACGCCCAAATCGAGCGGTCATCCTACCCCAGCTACGGCCAGGTCCTCGCTGACCAGATCGCCGGCGCCGACGCCCAGGAGATCGACGACGATGAGGCCGAAGCCAATCGCCAACGGCTCTACTGACGCGATGGCCATCAACTCGCGAACTGACACCGGTAGCGTTGCAAATTTAGATGGGTTTATCCATGTAGGGGCGACCGGCCGGTCACCCCTATCAAGTGCGGGGCGGCAATTTCGTCGATAGAGAGGACATCGTTCCGCCATCGACACCGCCACGTCGCTGCCTTCGCAACCGCAGATTGCGGGAAGTGCGTACACATGAGGCCGCAGGGCTATCGCATATGAACCTAACCATCGTCATTCCGGCGAAAGCCGGAGTGACGGATGGGTGATTTCATATGCGATTGCCCTGCGTGAGGCCAGATGCCCGGTTGACACTCCCGCAGCCCTGTTCATATACTGCTGCGGGTTCGCCTCCGCAAGTTTGCGCGCAAGCATCTTTCGGCCAATCCAATAACCTCCGGCTGGTCTATGAGCAGAAAGAATATCGTTGTAGTCGGCGGCGGCACCGGCAACCATACCACTCTGACCGGTTTGCGCTCGTGCGATTGCAACCTGACCGCCGTCGTCGCCATGACGGACAGCGGAGGCAGCAGCGGACGCCTGCGCGATGAATTGGGCCACCTGCCGCCAGGGGATTTGCGACGCTGCCTGATGGCGCTGGCTGAAGATTCGGCGGAGTCCAACCTGATGCGCCGGCTCTTCGACTACCGCTTTTCCGCCGGCGAGGGTCTGAACGGGCACAGCTTCGGCAACCTGCTGCTGGCCGCGCTTACCGAAGTCACCGGGGATACCATCACTGCAATTGACGAGGCAGCCCGCATCCTGGGAATACGCGGCGCGGTGCTGCCGGTAACTCTCACTAGGTCAACGCTTTGCGCCCGTCTGGTTGACGGCTCTGAACTGGTGGGAGAAGCGGCTATTGACCTGCGGGACGACAACCTAGACGTCGCCATCGACTACATCTATCTTGATCCCAAGGCATACGTCTATCCGCCAGTGTTGGACGCTATCGCTTCCGCCGACGCTATCATCCTCGGCCCTGGCGACATCTTCACCAGCGTGCTGCCCAACCTGCTGGTGGAGGACGTGGCGCAGGCCATCAACGAATCGGAAGCCGTGAAAATCCACGTCTGCAACCTGATGACCAAGCCCAACGAGAGCGGTGGGTTCCATACCTCGGATTTTCTGGCGTTGCTCACGGACTACCTGGGAACGCGGCAACCGCTGGACTTTCTGCTGGTGAACAACACTCCCATACCGGCGCGGCTGCTGGACCGCTACGCGGCGGAAGGGCAGCATCCCGTGGCATTGGACGTGGCAGAGTCCCTGACCATGGCGGGACGCATCGTGGAGCGCCCCCTGCTGGCTCCAGGGGTTTTCATTCGGCACAACCCGGTGGAGCTGGCCTCCGCCATCATGGAAATCGTCATGGCAAACGAAGGCGCGCGACGGGATTCCGGTGTCGCGCCGGTGGTCTTTGACTGCGACGATTTCACCCTGCCCATGCTTTCCGGCGCCACCCTGACGGTGGACAGCGCGGATACCGACGGCGACTAGAACCTGGGATAGCCCGAATGTGCGGGATTGTCGGTTATGTGGGTGACCGGCCGGCCTGGCCCATCGTGCTGGAGGGTTTGCGCCGTCTGGAGTATCGGGGATATGACAGCGCCGGAGTGGCGGTGCTGGAACCGGAGGGCGGCCTGCAGGTCCGCAAGACGGTGGGGCGCGTCCTGGGCCTGCTGCATGACGCCTCCTGCCCGGAGCCGGTGGGTTCCGCCGGATTGGGGCACACCCGCTGGGCGACCCACGGACGGCCCTCGGAAGCCAACGCCCATCCCCACACCGACTGCACGGGTCGTATTGCGGTGGCCCACAACGGCATCGTGGAGAATTACCTGTCGCTGAAACGGGAGTTGCAGCAGCAGGGCCATGAGTTCAAGTCGGAGACGGACACCGAAGTAATCTCGCACCTGATCGAAGACGGCATGAACAGCGGATTGAGCCTGCCCCGGGCCGTCTTGCGCATGGGCGAGCGGGTGCAGGGACCCCAGGCGGTGGTCGTCGTGCTGGAAGGGGACGACGACAGCCTGTGCGCCCTGCGGCTGGGCCACGCCGGCGGGGTCGCTGTGGCGCACCACGAGGGACAAGGCATCGTGTCCAGCGATTTGCCGGCGCTGCTGCCTCTGATTGGTCAGAGTTCTTACGGACGGGCTGGGCATCTTCCGGTAGGTTTCCTGGAGGACGGCGAAGTTGCCGTGGTGACCCGGCAGGGGATAACGTTCCTCGACCGGAATGGGCGGGCGGTGGACAAACCGCTGCGCCCGGTTTCCCTGGACGACGTACTGGTGGACCGGGCCGGCTATCGTCACTTCATGCTCAAGGAGATTATGGAGCAACCACAGGCGGTGGTGTCCTCCCTGCGGGACCGGGTGGACTTCGACGCCGGGCAGATAACGCTTCCCGAACTTGCGATGGCTGACGCGGAATTGGCTAAAGTGCGGCGGGTGGTGTTGATCGGCTGCGGCACCAGCCTCAACGCGGCGCAGGTGGGTCGGCACCTGGTGGAACGACTGGCCGGGATCCCCGCCGAGGCGGAATCGGCATCGGAGTTCCGGTACCGCGATCCCTTCCTTGACGACGGTACGCTGGTGGTGGCCGTGGGCCAGTCGGGGGAGACGGCAGATACGGTGGCGGCGATGGAAGAGGCGCGGTGGAGCGATGCCGGCCTGGTGACCATCTGCAACGCGCCCGACAGCCAGGCAACCCGGCTGGCGGACCACACGCTGCTGATGCGCTGCGGGGTGGAGGTTGGCGTCGCCAGCACCAAGACCTTTTTGGCCTCGCTCACGATACTGAACCTGCTGGCGATGCGGCTGGGCGCGGCGCGAGGTTACGCCGATGCCGAAACGCAGCGGGTCTGGACGGAGGGATTGGCGCGGCTGCCGGGGCACATTGCGGAGTTGCTGGGCAGAGCCGGCGATGTGGAAGGACTGGCGCGGCGATACTATGACCGCCGGAATTTTCTCTATCTGGCACGGGGGATCAACGCGCCCATTGCCACGGAAGGGGCGCTGAAGTTGAAGGAAATCAGCTACATTCACGCTGAGGCTTACCCGGCCGGTGAGATGAAGCACGGGCCGATTGCTCTGATCGACCACGCGATGCCCACACTTGCCATCGCCCCCCGGGACGCGCTGTACGACAAGATGGTGAACAACGTGCAGGAAGTGAAGGCGCGGGACGGGGACGTGCTGGCAGTGCTTACCAACGGCGACGACCGCCTGTCCGCCCTGGTGGACGACGCCGTTTTCATCCCCGACGCGCCGCCGTACCTTACGCCGCTGCTGGCCACGGTGCCGCTCCAGCTGCTCGCCTACAACATCGCGGTGCGGCGCGGCTGCGACGTGGACCAACCTCGGAATCTGGCCAAGTCAGTCACCGTGGAATAACGCGCCGGCCGTATGTTTCTGACGGCCCTGCTGTTCGCCTTGGTGCAGGGCGTTGCGGAGTTTCTGCCGGTATCCAGCAGCGGGCACCTGGTTTTGTTGACGCTGTTGCTCGGCTGGGACCGCCAGCCTTTCTTGTTGCTCACGTCGCTACACGTGGTAACGGCGTCAGCCGCTACCGTGTACTACCGGCGAGGGTACGGGCGGGCGCTCCGCCGGATGTGGAAGCCCGGCGCCGAACGGCATTTCGCGCGGCGCTACGCCGTAGCGCAGGTCATTACTGCAATCTTAATAGCGGGGTTGCTTTCGGGATCCCGTCAAATACCGCCGGAGCTCTGGCACTACGACTGGTTGCTGGGCGTGATGATGATGCTCAACGGCATGATACTGTTCCTGGCGCCACGCCGGGGCGATGAGCTCTGGGACGGAGCGCTGCCGATGCTGACGTGGCGGGCGGCGGCATGGGTGGGACTGGCCCAGGGTATCGCGGCGGTGCCGGGCCTTTCGCGGTCCGGGCTGACAGTGGCGGCCGGCTTGCGGGCCGGGTTGTCGCCGGCCCATGCGTCCTCGTTCTGCTTTCTCCTCGCGCCGCCGGTGATGCTGGCTCCCTCGCTGTACTTTTTGCTCGAGTCCTGGCCGCAGGCGTCGGCCTGGTTTTCATCGTGGCAATCCATTGCGGCGACGCTGGCCGTAACATCAGTAACGTTCCTGTTGGCGATGGGTTCTTTGCATTGGACCGTCTCGTGGGTTCGAGCCGGGCGTTTATGGTGGTTCGCGCCGTGGAGCGGGTTGGTAGGCATCGTAACCATCGTAACAGCGATTTGGTGAGTACGAATCACGAGACACAACCGTGAAAATGCGTGGCAAATTGCGATGTACATACTGGCTGGTTGACACTATTATGTTTGTCGGCGATTGACTTGCTGATTCGTGCTGTTGGAGGCCGTACGAGATTGATTGAGACAATTGAGTATCCTGAAACCGATGCAAGCCGTTACCTGGACCTGATGCCTCCAGATGCCGCCCATTGCCTTGCCGGGTTGGCGGCACAGTTCGGCGACATCCGCGTCATCCATATGAACAGCACGGCCAACGGCGGCGGAGTAGCTGAGATACTGCACTCGCTGGTGCCTTTGAGCAACGCGTTGGGGATCCGTACCCAGCGGGCCGTAATCAATCCGAAGGATCCGAGGTTTTTCGACGTCACCAAGCGCATCCACAATATGCTGCAGGGGGCGGAGGGGAGCCTGTCAGAGTGCGAACTGGCGGTATATTACGGATGCCTGGACGACGTGGCGGAGGAGATTGAGCGCACCGGTCTCTCTGCCGACGTGTGGTTTCTCCACGACCCGCAACTGCTGCCGCTAGGACGTTTGCTTGACCGCTGCAGCGGTGCAACCCGCATTTGGACGGTACATATCGACCTTACTCAGCCCAACGCCTGGCTGATGGACGAACTGCTGCCGCTCACTGCTGCATACGACGCGTTGATCTGTTCTATGGATACCTACGTGCCCGGCCGTCTGCCGCCCGGACCGGCGGTCCACATTGCCCCGCCGGCCATTGACCCCTTGACAACGAAAAACTCGGTGATGCCGGCGGAACGATCCGCGGAAATCGCCCGCTCACTGGGCATAGACACCTGCCGGCCATTGGTGACGCAGGTGTCCCGGTTCGACGTCTGGAAGGACCCGTGGGGCGTTATCGACGCCTACCGGCTGGCGCGCCAATCCCATCCCGGACTGCAACTGGCGCTCCTGGGACTGAGCCAGGCCAACGACGACCCGGAGGGCGCGCAGGTGGTGGAATCGGTGCGAGAATACGCCGGAGGCGATGGCAACATCCATCTGTTCTTCTCCCCCGATGGCCTGCCCGCCAGCAACGATGAGATAGTCAACGCGCTGCAAACCCATTCCGACGTGTTGGTGCAGAAGTCCACGCGCGAGGGATTCGGGTTGACGGTTTCGGAAGGAATGTGGAAGGGCAAGGCGATAATCGGCGGCAACGTGGGCGGAATACGCCTCCAGATAGAGGATGGACAGTCCGGCTATCTGGTCAACTCAGCGGCGGAAGCCGGCGAACGCATCGCCCAACTGCTTTCCGACCCCGACCTGCGCGCCGCCATGGGAAAGAACGCCCGGCAAAGGGTACGGGAGCGTTTCCTGCTGCCCCGGCTGACGTATGACTATATGCAGGCGGCGCAGCAGGCTCGCAAACGCAGAGCAGGGGCTGACGGCGTTCAATAATTCCGCATTGGCGCAACTTGACCGAGTTGGCCCGGAAGTCTGTCGTTGCCGCGACCAGGCGCGGCCGGCGTGTCGGACGGCCCGCATGGTATAGTAAAGGGCGTCAATGCGAAGATTGAGGGCAATCCTGTCGTGGCCGTTTCGCGCCTACTACCGATTTTTGCGTTCCGGCGGAGGGCTGGCTACCCACGTCAAAATATTGCCCTTTGGTTCCGGCTTCACTACCTACTTGGTTGCCAAGTTCATCGGCCACGGTGAGTGGCTGTTCTGGCAGGACTGGGACGCAATGGCGCAGGCGGCAAGCTTGGGGCTAATTGGCTACTCATTCGCATGGCGACTTTGGAGGTGGTTAGTATGGTAGGGATCTTGGCAACCGAGTACATCATCGGGAGGCATAAGAGGATACGGGAGGAAGGCCGGGAGGAAGGCCGCGAAGAGGCGCGTAAGGAGTGGCAAGAATGGTATAACCGCCAGGTTGCCAGCGGCGTAGCCATGCCGGAACCGCCGCCAATGGCAAACGGGACGCACTCGGAAGACGCTGACGCCGGTTAAGCGCCGGCGCTCCCGCATATGACAGATGGGTGGAAGATGGCACGCACCACGATATTGGTCATGATCGACGGGCTGGATCCGGAATACTTGGAATCCTGTCCCGCGCCCAACCTGCGCCGGTTTGCCGAGGAGGGTTTCCGGGTCACGGGCGGCGGCATGATGCCCAGCGTGACCAACGTGAACAACACTTCCATGGTCACCGGCCACTATCCGGACCAGCACGGGATTGTTTCCAACTACTGGCTGGACCGGCAGGCCGGCATCGAGCAGTACGTGGAATCGGGCGAGTTCATTTGCGCCGATACCATTTTCTCGCAATGCCGGCGGCGCGGCGGGCGATCCCTCCTGGCCGCCTCCAAGGACAAGCTGCGCCGGCTGTTGGGAACGGATACCGACCTGGCCTTTTCCTCGGAGCAGCCGACGCCGGCGTCCATCGCCGCTGCCGGTGACCCGCCGCACATCTATTCGCTGGAGGTCAACGGCTGGACCATCGACAGCGCGCGGGCGGCATTACAGGCCGAGCATTACGACCTGGCGTTCATCGCCACCACGGACTATGCAATGCACGCCTACGGGCCCGACCATCCCGAATCGGCGCGGCACGTTGCCATCCTGGACGAGGCCCTGGGACGGCTGGCCGCCGATATTCCAGACGCTCAACTGCTCATCACGGCGGACCACGGAATGTCGGACAAACGGCGGATGCTGCACCTGCCGGATATACTGGCGGGCCACGGCATCGGCGCCCAAGCAGTGCCCGTCATCAAGGACCTGTACGTGGTGCACCACTCCAACCTGGGCGGCTGCATCTACGTTCACCTGGACGACCCGGCGGCGATGGACGACGCGCTGGCCGCGCTGCGGGAAACGGATGGCGTGGAGGAAGCGCTGCCCCGAGAGGAAGCATCGGCGCGGTTTCTGCTCATGGGCGAGCGCATCGGGGATATCCTGGTTACGGGGACGGCGGACGTGGTGTTCGGGGACCCGGCAGAGGTGACGCTGCCGCCCGGCCTGCGCTCGCACGGCTCGATGCACGAGCGGCAGGTGCCCATTATCGGTTACGGCGGCGACTTCGGCGGCTTCGAGTTCCGGGAGAACCGGGACCTGGGCCGCTACGTCAGCCAGCGGGTTCTGGGCTGACGCCGGAATTTTCGGCAGGGAGCATACGTTGGCAACGGTAGAAGTACGCGCCCCGGCGACGACGGCCAATCTGGGCCCCGGCTACGACTGCCTGGGGATGGCGCTGGACCTGTGGAATCGTCTAACGGTTACCACGCTGGCCGAAGGCGTGACGCTGTCGGTGCGCGTGTCGGGCGAGGGCGAGGACGAGCTGGAAGCGGACACCGGCAACCTTACCTACCGGGCCATGGAGTTCCTGTACGCCGAGGCGGATGCTCCGATGCCGCCGCTGGCGTTGCACTGTGAAAACACCATCCCGCTGAGCCGGGGTTTGGGCAGCAGCGCGTCGGCCATCGCCGGCGGGCTGGTGGCGGCCAACACCCTGTTGGATAGCCCCTTCTCGCCGAGCGACCTGCTGGAAATGGCGGCGACCATCGAAGGGCACCCGGACAACGTGGCGGCGGCGGTGCACGGCGGCTTGCAGTTGGTGGTTATGGACGATAACCAACTGTACACGGCGCCCATCCGCGTGCCGCCCGACCTGCAGGCGGTGCTGTTCATACCGGAGCGGCGCATCGCCACGGTGGACGCGCGGCGCGTGCTGCCCGGCGAGGTGTCCATGGCCGACGCAGTGTACAATATGAGCCGGGCCGCCCTGCTGGTGGCGGGTATGCAGTCCAACCACCCCGAATATCTCGGCATCGCCACTCAGGACCGTCTGCACCAACCCTATCGCCAGACAATCTTCCCCCCGATGAAAGTGATCTTCGCGGCGGCTCGCGACGCCGGCGCGTTGGGGGTTTTCCTGTCGGGCAGCGGCAGCACCATCCTAGCCTTTGCGCAGGATCGGGCCATGACCGTGGCCTACGAGATGTTTGACGCGGCCCGCCTGGCCGGCGTGGAAGGCCGGGTGGAAGTAACCCAACCCACCGAGCGGGGCGCCCACGTGGTGTCCGCAAACCTCGACGACTGATTGACGATTTCAGAACCCGATTATGGCCCTTTACGTGCATAAATACGGCGGCAGCTCGGTCGCCGACGCTGAGAAAATAGTTAACGTGGCCCGGCGCATCGCCGCCGTGCATGACGCCGGCGATGAGATAGTGACCGTGGTCTCGGCCATGGGCGATACCACCGACGAACTGATCGACCTGGCCCAAACGGTGTCCAGCGAGCCGGACCCCAGGGAGCTGGATCTGCTGCTCTCCACCGGGGAACTGGTGTCCATTACCCTGCTGTCCATGGCGCTGCGCAACCTGGGGTACGACGCCATCAGCCTGAGCGGGCCGCAGGCAGGGATACGCACTGACCGCACCTACGGACGGGCGCGCATCAGCCAGGTTGACCCGGAGCGGGTGCGCCGGGAACTGGACCGGGGCCGGCTGGTAATCGTCGCCGGCTTCCAGGGATCGACGCCGGATGAGGACATCACCACCCTGGGACGGGGTGGTTCCGACACCACGGCGGTGGCGCTGGCCGCCGCGCTGGAAGCCGACCGCTGCGACATCTATACCGACGTAGAGGGCATCTACACAGCAGACCCACGGGTGGCGCCCAAAGCGGCCAAGCTGGCCCACGTGGGTTACGAGGAGATGCTGGAACTGGCCGCAGCCGGCGCCAAGATGCACCCGCGCTCCATCGAGCTGGGCGCGGTTTATAATGTGCCGATCTACGTGGCCTCCAGTTTCACGGACGCTTCGGGAACGCTGATTCACCACACGCCGGATGACGGAGAAATGGAAGATCGCATCAAAGTAACCGGAATTGCCTATCAGACCAACGTGGCCAAGGTCACGGTGTGCGGCGTTGAGGACAAGCCCGGCGTGGCGGCAGCCTTGTTCGAGCCGCTGGCGGAGGCCGGTATCAGCGTGGATACTATCGTTCAGAACACCAGCGCCGACCGCACCACTACGGACATCAGCTTCACCGTCACCACCGCCGACCTGCCCCGGGCGCTGCGGGAGGTATCGCAGTTGAAATCGTCCTTCGGAGCGGGCCAGGTTATGAGCGATGAGACGTTGGCCTCGGTGAGCGTGGTGGGATCGGGTATGCAGAACACCCCCGGTTATGCTTCCAGGATGTTCCGTATCCTGGCCGACGGCGGCATCAACATCGATATGATAACCACCTCGGAGATTCGTATATCGTGTATCATCAGCCGGGACGAGGCCCACGAAGCCGTCCGTTTGCTGCACGAGGGCTTTGAATTGGACGAGGCCGGCTCTGATTAGTCAAGAAATCCGGGATTAGTCAAGAAATCCGGTGGTCAAGAAATCCGGGCGGTAATGTCTTCCTGCTATCTCTCCGTCGTCATCCCGGCATATAACGAGGAGCGGCGGCTGCCCGATACCCTGGCTGCCATCGGGGCATATCTCCGCCGCCAGGACTACGCCTGGGAAATCGTCGTCGCCGACGACGGCAGCGAGGACAGCACTGCGGGATTGGTCCAGGATGCGGCGCAAGCGGAGAGCAACGTGCGGCTGATCTCCTTGCCCCACCGGGGGAAAGGGTCGGCAGTAAAACACGGTATGCTGACCGCCGTCGGCGAGTTCCGGTTCCTGTGCGACGCCGACCTCTCCATGCCCATTGAGCACCTAACGAGATTGCTGCCCGGAGGCGCGCCACCGGCCGATATCGTGATCGGGTCGCGGGAAGCGGCTGGCTCACGCCGGATCGGCGAACCCTTCCGGCGCTGGTTGATGGGGCGGGTTTTCAACGGTATGACCCAATTGCTGGCAACACCGGGGATTGCCGATACGCAATGCGGTTTCAAGGTGTTCAGTGCGGAAGCGGCGGAACCGTTGTTCAGGCAGCAGACCCTGGACGGGTTCGCCTTTGACGCCGAGATCCTGTTCCTGGCCCGCCGCAGGGGTTTCACCGTCGCCGAAGTTGGGATAGATTGGCACTACCGGGCCGAAAGCAAGGTGCGACCCTTCCGCGACGGCTGGCGCACCCTGCGGGACCTGCTGATAATTCGCTGGCGGTGGCTGAAGGGGCGCTATCCGCCTCAGGCGGACGACGGCCGGCCGATCCAATAAGGAGCGTTGCAAAAGTGTCTGACCAAATCCTGAACACCCTGTTGTCAATTCCGGGCGTGGACGCAGAGCGGGCCGCCGCCATCGCGTTTTCCGGCGGTATTGACCCCATCCTGCCCACGCCTTTCCGCATCGGCGAGACCGCCGCCGCAAGCCTGGGCGCGGTGGGTCTGGCCGTTTCTGACCTCTGGGAGCTGCGTACCGGGCGAAGGCAGGACATCGCCGTTGACGCCCGGCAGGCCACGGCCTCCCTTCGCAGCAGTCGGTACATGACCCTGAACGACGCGCCGGCGGCCGGCGAGCGGCCCTCGGTGATGGGCGTATATCCGGCCAGAAATGGGCGCTGGAGCTACCTGCACTGCAATTTTCCCAACCATCGCGAGGCCGCGCTGGGCGTGCTGGGCGTGGGGGAAGACCGGGAGGCGGTGCGCCGCGCCGTGGCCCAATGGGACGCGCTGGAGCTGGAGGAGGCGATCATCACGGCCAAAGGGGCCGGCGGCATGGTGCGCTCCATGGTGGAATGGGCGCAGCATCCCCAGTCTGCCGCCGTTGCGTCGCTGCCGCTGCTGGAGATCGAAAAGATCGGTGACAGCCCGCCCCGGCCTTTGCCCGACGGCCCGCGTCCGCTGTCGGGGGTTCGCGTCCTGGATCTAACCCGGGTGCTGGCCGGGCCGACCTGCGCCCGCACCCTGGCGGAACACGGCGCGGACGTGCTGAAGATCACCGCCAGCCACCTGCCCAGCAGCGGTTCGCAGGAACTGGACACAGGACACGGCAAACTGTCCGCCTACCTGGACCTGCGGGAACCGGCCGACGTGGATACCCTGAAGGGGTTGGTCAGCGAGGCGGACGTTTTCTCCCAGGGCTATCGTCCCGGTACCCTCGCCAGCCGGGGTCTTTCACCGGAAGACCTGGCGCGGCTGCGGCCGGGCATCGTGTACGTATCGCTGTCCGCCTTCGGGCGGGTGGGGCCGTGGGCCGAGCGACGGGGTTTTGACACCGTGGTGCAGACAGTGAGCGGCATAACCCATCGCCAGGGCGAACTGTTCCCGGGGGCCGAGCCGGGACCGCAGTTTTACCCCGTTTCGGCCATCGACTACCTGACAGGATACCTGATGGCCTACGGCGCGCTGACGGCCCTGGGCCGACGTGCCCGGGAGGGCGGCAGCTGGCTGGTCCGCATATCCTTGGCCCAGACCGGAAAATGGCTGGTGGACCGGGGGCAGGTTCCCGAAAACGACCTCAGCGATGTGCCCACCGATTTCACGCCGGAGGAAATCGCCCGTTGGCGCACCTCCAGCAAAGTCACCGCGGGGCAATTGCAGCACCTGGGGCCGACGCTGCAACTGTCGGAAACGCAACCCTATTGGGTCAGGCCCACAGTGCCATTGGGGTATCACGACCCGGTATGGCCGGGGCGGGAAACGTAAAGGCCGGACGGATCACGTGTACTGGGGCAATTGACCCCACCGGGACATAGGACTGGTGGGCGCATTGTCCGACAGCATAACCTGAGCATAGGCGCTGTCTAGCGTCACCCGCCGGTCCCTGGTGGTGAGCAGGGCCACCTCGGCAGTGTCGGGATTGCGACGGAGCGCAGCGGATATGGAGCGGCGGGCGCCGATGAGACCGTAACGGTCCAGCTGCAACTCGCTGTAGATATCGTCGATGTGCAATTGGTGATCCGGGGCGCGTATCAGGGCGTCCAAAAGGCGCTGGGCGTCCTGTGATACGTTGCTCCTGGTGTCGCGCGCGGTGGCTTCGGTCCAGGTATGTTCACGGGGCGGAACGGCCGGCGGCGGTTGCTCTTCAACGGGGTCGCCAACCGGCTCATCGCCGGCGCTCGGTTCGACTGCCGCTCGGCGCCCGCTAGCCAGGGCGCGGATTACCGTTATGACTTCCTGGCTTTCGCCGGAGATGGTGAGGTTAACTGTGGCCATTGCGTTGTTTCCTGTTTGGTAGGGTTTGAGGTACAGGTTTCCCAAAATTATTTATACTCTTGAGAGTTAAATTGCAACGCTAACATCAAAATTGAGGTGTGACGATTGGCTGCAACATACGCAAACGATAACATCCGCTACGAACCGGACGAGCATCCGCCCAGCCTGCTGACCATCGGGGCCGGAGTTCAGGCGGCCATGGTGATCATTGGCGGCATTGTCCTGGCCGTGGTGCTGGTCTTCCGGATCGCCGAGCAACCGGAGACCTACCTGGCATGGGGTGTGTTCGCGGCGCTATTGGTCAGCGGGATCACCACCATCCTTCAGGCGGCGCGAATTTGGAGGGTCGGGACCGGCCACATACTGATAATGGGCACGTCCGGGGCGTTCATCGCCGTCTGCGTAGCCGCGTTGGTGGAAGGAGGCCCGGCGGTGATGGCGAGCCTGGTCATCGTGTCGTCGCTGTTCCAGTTCGCGTTGGCCGCGCGGCTCTCGATGCTGCGCCGGATTTTCACGCCGGTGGTGTCAGGAACGGTGATCATGCTGATCGCCGGCACCATAATGCCCATCGTGTTCGATATGCTGTCGCAGGTTCCGGAGGGCACTCCGTCGGCGGCGGCGCCGGTGGTGGCGTTGGTGACGATAGTATCCGTGGTGGTGTTCGTGCTCCGCGCGCCCCCGGCGTGGCGGCTGTGGTCGCCGGTGATCGGTATAGTAGTGGGTTGCGCGGTGTCGGCCCCCTTTGGGATGTATGATGTGCAGTATGTGAAGGATGCCGCGTGGGTGGGCATTCCGGTGGGTGGTTGGCCGGGCATAGACGTGACGCCTGGAGTTGAGTTCTGGGCGCTGTTGCCGGCGTTCATCGTGGTGACCTTTGTGGGAGCCATCGAAACCATCGGCGACGGGGTGGCCATTCAACGGGTATCCCGGCGCCGGCCGCAGGCGACGGACTACCGGGTGGTGCAGGGGGCGCTGTCGGCCGACGGGGTAGGCAACTTCCTCTCCGGTCTCGCCGGCACGGTTCCCAACACCACCTACTCCACCAGCATTTCCCTGGCTGAGGTGACCGGCATCGCGGCCCGTCGGGTGGGTATCGTCGTGGGCGCCATCTTCGTGGCGTTGGCGTTTTTCCCGAAACTTACCGCGCTGCTGATCGCCATTCCATCACCCGTCGCCGCTGCCTATGTGGGCGTGTTGATTGCGCTGCTCTTTGTGCAGGGGATGCGGATCATCATCCAGGACGGTCTGGACCACCGGAAGGCCACGGTGGCCGGGATTTCGTTCTGGGTCGGAGTTGGGTTCCAGAACGGGGTGATTTTCCCGAATCTCCTGGGCGGTGGCTTCGTGGGCGTTCTGCTCGGCAACGGCATGACCTCCGGCGCCATTGTTGCGGTGCTGATGATGGCGTTCATGGAGCTGACCAAGCCCCGCCGCCGGCGACTGCGCACGGCTTTGGACGACGACGCGCCGGCACGGGTGGAAGAGTTCCTGCGGGATTTCGCCACCCGGTTGAGGTGGGACGAGCCGGCGGCGAACCGACTGGCGGCGGCCGGGGAGGAAACCCTGGCGATCCTGACGCAAGGGGACGAAGACGCCGAAGCGCAGCGCCGTCTGACGGTGAGCGCGCGGCGGGAGGGAGCAGTTGCAGAGCTGGAGTTCGTCGCGGCGCTGGAAAGCGATAACGTGGAAGACCGGCTGGCCTACCTCAGCGCATTGCCCACGATACCTGACGAAGGCGAAGTATCTTTCCGACTGCTGCGACATTACGCCTCGCAGGTGCGCCACCAGCAGTACCACGGTCTGGACGTGATTACGGTGCAGGTGGCCGGCGCGACATAGTGAATAGGGATGTGCAAAACAGCGAGTCCGTCACTCCAGCGAAAGCCGGAGTCCAGAAAACGCTACTGGATTCCGGCTTTCGCCGGAATGACGATTTAAGGACAAGCGAGTTTTGCGCAGGGCTAAGCGAAGGCTTGCGCTTGTCGCAGCTATGTGTAAAATGTACATATGGTTAATTCCGAACAACCCGGCAGCCGCCGGCTGCCGAAGAACTTCCTCACCCCCTGGGTGCTGCTGGTGCTGAAACAGTGGAGCCTGCACGGCTACCTGATCATGCAGCAGCTGAACAGCATGGGGTTCGCCGAGGTGGACCATCCGACGCTGTATCGGGAATTGCGCCGGCTGGAGAAGGAAGGCCACGTAGAGTCGGAATGGCAGACCGACGGCAGCGGTCCGGCCAAGCGCGTGTATCGCATCACTGAAGCCGGGGAGCAGTTGCTGCTGGGGTGGACGGAAGTAGTCTCCGGCTACCAGCGGATGATCGCCGGTTTCTTCGACCTGTACGCCCAGGCTTTCGGCATGGCACCACCTGGGCTCGGGGGTTCTCCAACGGCGGCGCCGGATGCCGACGGCAACAACGACGCAACAAAATCGTAATCAGAAGGCCACATCCTACAGGCCGCAAACCACCAGGAGGCTCGCAACGTGCCAACCACCGTAACCGAATCCGCCCAGGAACTGGTCAAGACTTACAACGCGATGATGTCCCGGAGCTTTGCCGCCGCCCAGGCCGGCTGGGAACAGACCGCCGCTGCAACGAAAACCATGGCACAGGCCGCGCAGACCGAACAGGACGCCGCCGGCAAGGTCTGGGAACGGACCATCGCCCACTCCAAGGATCGGGCGGAAAAGTTGTCCGAGCTGGCCCGGTCATATTCCGCCGCGCCTGCCTCCGGCATGAACGCGGAGACCAGGGAAATCATCGATGGTATCGTTTCCTCCGATCAGGAGTTCTTCAAGTCCTGCGCCGAGTACACCCTGGCCGTGGAGCAGCGTCGGGCCAGTCTCGCCGCCGAGATGATGCGGGCCAACGCTGATCTCGCCGCCTCCGGGCAGGAAGTGGTCAAAAGCGCGTTTGATTACGGTCGCGCGCTGCTGGACTGGTCTTTCGCCGTGACCCGCGGCTCCGCGCCCACCGCTGCGTTCTGACCCGCCCCGGCCGGCAATCGCGGCCGAAAGGAGAGTTCCCGTGGTCAATGCCACCGAGCAAGGCTCCCAATTTCAGCAGGAAATCCAGCAGCAATGGCAGCGCTTCCAGGCCCTGATGGACGCCTTCGTCGTCAACCCGGCCGACCCCCCCGCCGAGGTCACTCCCTTTGAGGTAATCTGGAAGCGGGGCAACACCCGGCTGCTGCGCTACGGTTCCCGAGACCGGGAGATCAAGAGCCTGCCCTACCTGATCGTGCCGTGGCTGGGCATCAGCCGGACCTACGTCCTGGACCTGCTGCCGGGCAACAGCATGATTGAGTACCTCGTCAACCAGGGCCACGACGTGTACCTGCTGGACTGGGGCGTCGTTGGCGAAGAGGACCGGGAACTGGGTTTTGAGGAAGGTGTCTTCAAGATCATCCCCCGGGCCATCGAGCGGGCGCTGGAAGCCTCCGGCGCGACTGAGATAACGTTGAACGGCATCTGCCTGGGCGGGACGCTCAGCGCGGCGTATTTGGCGCTGCATCCCGGCGCGCCGGTACGCAACTTCGTGGCGGTGGTAACTCCCATCAACTTCGAGGAAGGCGGGATGTTCCGCACCTGGCTGGACGAACGATATTTCCCGGCTGACCTGATCGTCGAGCACTTCGGCAGCCTGCCCTCCGTTCTGATGAACACCGGGTTCAAGATGCTGCGCCCCACGCTGGAAGCCCAGGCCATGGCGGGGCTGTGGGCCAACGCCACTCGGCCCGGTTACGTGGAGAGCTACAAGGCCATGAGCCGCTGGGCCAACGATTTCGTCGCCATGCCGGGCCGCTTCTTCCGCCAACTGTCCAAGAACCTGTACGGCAAGAACGAAATGATACGCGGCGAGTTTCTCATCAACGGCCGGACGGTCAACCTGTCGCACATCCGCCAACCCCTGCTGGTGGCGGCGGCCAGCCAGGACTACATCGTGCCGTCGCCGGCGGCGCGGAGCCTCATGGAGGTGGTATCCAGCGAGGACAAGGAGTTCGTGGAACTGCCCGGCGGCCACATTTCCGTCTTCTCCGGCCGGCAGGCTCACCAGACCCTTTGGCCGAAGATCGACGAATGGGTCTCGGCCCGGTCGAACTAACCCCCGCGTGCGTGACGCACCAACCCTAAGGGAGCGCCCAGCAATGACTACCGCAGACAATGGAGCCGGCGCCGCCGGCAACAGCGCGGCTGCCTTCTTTGAAGCGTGGCAGGATATGTTTCGCAAACAGACCGAAGCGTGGACCCAGGCGACATCGAACCTGGGCGGCTTCGCCCCGCCCAATCCGGGCGCGGCGCCCTTTGGAGCGTTTCCGTTCGCGCCCTTCCCCTTCGGCTTTCCGCCGGGCGGAGGAACGCCCGGTTCCAACCCCTTCAGCGCTCCGTTCAATCCGGCCGATTTCATGCAGCAGTGGCAACGGATGTTCGAGACCTGGCAGGCCCAGTGGAATACCGGGCAGGATGCCGGGACCGGCGGGATTTCAATAGAAGAGGCCCAACGGCAGTGGTCGCGCTACTTGGAGTCCATGGCCACCACCTTCGCGGAGACGATGAGCAGCGAAGAGTTCTCCAAGGCGTTGGGCAAGTACATGGAGCAGTCCCTGGCATGGCAGGAGCGGGTGGCGAAGCAGGTCAATCCGCAGATCAATTCCATGCTGCGGACCTACAACCTGCCCTCGCGCAGCCAGCTGGACCGGCTTTTCGCCCGCGTCATCGGGATCGAGGAGAAGCTGGACGACCTGGAGGACGAACTTCGCAAGTTCCGCGCCGAGATGCGGGAAGCCCGCCGCACGCAAAGCAGCCGAAGCAGGTCGGCTCGTGCAACGACAAACGCCGCGGCCGCGGATGGGGAAGAGATTGCTTGATTATTCGAACTGGGGACACCTGCGCCGGTGTGATGGCGCTGAAATTGGGGTAGTTACCCTCGCGGGGGCGAATGATCATTCGCCCCTACGCCATTTCGATGGCATCTACTCAACCGTACCAACAGGGACGGGACGATTCCCCTCATCGCGACAACCCTTACCGCGTCGGACGAAGGGTGCTATAGTGGCGGCCAATCCCCCTTGCCGATGGTGGTGATATGTCAACGCAGCCCGGTCCCGACGAGCAGTCCGCCAACGAGCGCATCGGTATGCGCATCGAGCAGGTCCTGGTCGGCCCGCCCCACGAGGGCGACGTCGGCGAGGGATTGCTGATCCGCACCACGCGGGGCGATATTCCCGCCATCATCCACACCGCGCCGGATACCACCAGGGCGGTGGTTTGGGTGTGTGGCGCCCGGGGCGGGTTCGGCGGCCCCGGCAGCGGCCTGTATGCCGAGCTGGCCGAGGAGTTCACCGAGCAGGGCATCACGTCGCTGCGGATGGACTACCGGCATCCCAATCAGATCCACGAATGCGCGCTGGACCTGGTGGCCGGCGCGGGCTTTCTGCACGCGGTCGGTTACGGGCCGGTGGTGGTGGTGGGACACTCCTTTGGCGGAGCCGTCGTTATCGCCGCCGGATCGGTCAGCGACCATATCGGCGCGGTGGTTTCCCTGTCGCCGCAGACCTACGGCGCGCAGGGCGCGGGTCTGCTCTCGCCCAAGCCGCTGCTGGTGGTGCATGGCAAGGCCGACACCCGCCTGCCCTTCTCATGCGCCGTCGCCATCCACGACTGGGCCAAAGAGCCGCGGGAACTGGTGCTCTACGAAGGGGCGGAGCACCGCCTGGATGAGTGCCGGGACGAATTGGCCGACCTGCTGCGTAGTTGGATACCGGAGCGACTGCCGGTTGTCGCCGGCGAGTAGAAGGGATTTGCGATGGATGGCGGCGTTGGTGAGCATCAGCGCGGTACTGTACGGTATGGTTGCGGTGCTTGTAGAATCATTAGGTGGCAATCTCGTGTTTTACATACTTTCGCAAGTAGGAGGCGGAGCCGGCGTCGCCGACGGCGGCGTCTTGCCAACTCGGTGAACGGCAATGCGCGGTAATTGACTGGCATCGGCACAGCATATAACCGAGCTGCCTCCATGAACTTCATTGATCGTATCGGCTACGACGGCGGGGCGACCCGCCTTGAAGACTCTCTCGCCTTCGCCGGCGAACACGGGTTTCACTACCTGGACTTCTCCGCCGACACCGGGGCGAACCGGGTGGACAACTGGCCCGATGACCGGTTGCGGGCGGTGCGGACGCTGATGGAGCGGCACGAAATCGCCGTTACCGTGCATACTGCCTCGTCGGTTAACGTGGCCGAGTTCGCGCTCCATGTGGGCGAGGCTGTGGATGCCTACCTGCGCGGCAACATCGACCTGGCGCGGCGCATCGCGGCCCATGGCGTGGTGATCCACGGCGGGATGCACTTCAGCTCCGTCATCCCGGAGCGCATGGATGCCGCTCGTAAGCGGCTGTTGCGTGCTACCGACTATGCCGAAAGCAGCGGGGTTTCTCTGTTCTTTGAAAACCTGAACTGGGAGCCGGACAACGCCGAGGTGCATTACCTGGGGCACACGGTGGAAGAGTGCCGTTATTTCTTCGACGCCATTCCTTCGGAGCGGTTCGGCTGGGCGTTCACGGTGAATCATGCCAACCTGGTGCCGGAGGGCGTGGACGGGTTCATGGACGCTTTCGGCGTCGGCCGTATCGGAGAGGTGCGCCTGGCCGACAACACTGGCGAGGTGGAGGTGCATATGCTGCCAGGGCAGGGCAACATAGACTTCCCGGCCCTGTTCCGCCGCCTGGAAGGGGAGGGTTACGACTGGTATTACACCATGGCCTTCGGCTCGCTGGACGACAAGCTGGCGGCTCGGGAACTGTTCCGGGGATACGGCATTTAGTCACGCCGGGCCGGTTCCGTTGGCGTAGGGCTTGAGGGCCGCGTAGATCACGTCGTTGATAGGTGTGGCGACGCCGGCGGCCTGGCCGGCGCGCACTACCGCGCCGTTGAGGGCCTCCAGTTCCAGGGGACGCCCGGCCATCAGGTCGGCGTGCATGGACGCGCTCATCGCGCCCTGGGCCGATTCCATGTAGTCCAGGGTGTCGGCGACGATGTTGGGGGCCAGATTCACTCCGGAGGCTCGGCCGGCCCGTTCGATCTCCGCCATGCAGCCGACGATGATTTTGTGCCACTCGGGACGGGGGAGCAGGTCGCGCAGGTACTCGCGGGCGAGGGAAGTGGTTCCGGCCATCGTCGTGATGAACAGGAGCTTGGTCCACAGCGTCACGGCGATGTCGTCGGATGCCTCGGCAGCGACGCCGGCGTCACGAAAGGCGGCGCAGATATCCTCGGCCCGCGCGCCGTGGGACGGGTTACTTTCACGGACGCTTCCAGTAACGATGCGCACGATGTCTCCGGCCTGGCTCACCACTCCCGGACCCGGCCGGCCGGCTTCAATGTAGGCCGCGCCGGGCAGCACGATGGCGTTGGGGAACGTTTCCAGCAAGGGCGCATAGGAATCGATCCCATTCTGCAAGCACAACACCGCCGTATCCGCCCCGACCATGGGCGCCAGGGCCGGGACCGCAGCGGCGTTGTGGTAGGTCTTGGTGGTCAACAGGGCTAGGTCCACCGGCCCGACCTCCGCCGGGAGGTCGGTGGCGGCGCAGCGCACGTTGAACGTGCCCGTCTGGGTTGCCATGGTTAACCCGTCACGGCGGATGACGTCAAGGTGCTCGCCTCGCGCAATCAGGGTGACGTCGTGGCCGGCCCGGGCCAGCATACCGCCGAAGTAGCCGCCGATGCTGCCGGCGCCCATGACTCCTACTTTCATCGCCGTGGTCTCCCCGCATAAAGATCATTGGCGGTGCAGTATGCCACAGTTTTGGCTATACCCACAGCGCAGTTGCCAAAGGGTAGCGTTCCTCTTTAGGTGGTTTTAATTCTGCGGACACCGTTGCTGGCGCGGGGTAGGGGCGAACGGCCGGTCGCCCCTACCTGGGGAAACCACGTAAATTGCAACGCTACCGCTAAACGGTAGTTTTCAGGTTTTCCTCCTTTGGTTGGTTTATTGATTTCGGGTTCGGGGTTCAGGTTGTCGGCGCTACGGCCAGAGAGCGTGGTTTGCGAATTGATGCCCTAAGTTTGCACATGCTGATCGCCCCCTACCCCGCCTGGATTCCCGCCCCGTACTTGATACGGGGCGGGAACGCAGAACGTCTTGGTTCACAGAGAACTCTGGATTCCTGCTTTCGCAGGAATGACGATTTGATTGTGCGGGGGCTGCCACGGCGACTTTGAAAAGGCCCTGGTCGCTCACGCGTACTCAGTTTGGTCAAACCGTCATGTGGCTTGCGCACCAGGACGTCGAAATTTATCATCGGACACGTTTCACACGAGCCCCAATCGCCCTTTTGTGTCTTTGCGTCTTCGCGTCTTTGCGTTGGAGCTCCTTGCAATGGCTCGACGGGGTAGTTCATACCAACAAGCTGGGTAGTCGTGAGATTCCGAGCCGGAATGACCGCACGTTACGTAATCGCTTTTGTCGCAGTGATGGTCTCTATGATGGCCTGCGCGGCGCCCCTTACGACGCCAGCGACTGAGGCCAGGCCCACACCCAACCCGACTCTTGGCCCAACGCCAGGCTCATCAAGTTGGACATTTTTTGAGGGCCCGTTTCATCCAGTCGCCGGCGGGAAGAGCCACGGCCTCAGGGCCACTGGCATGGTGATTAGTCCCACCGACTATGCCAGCCTGTTTAGCGACCCTTGGTTGTTTCTGCGCTGCGACGGAGGCCTCCTTGAAACGTACGTTACCTGGGGAAGTCGCTTCATAGCGGGCAACCTTCGCACTGAAACAATCGCTACGGTGTACCGGGTTGACGACGAAACTCCCGTGAATACTACCAGCGACGAATCGGTGGACAACGAGTCATCGTTCTTCACGGACCCGACCAAGTTCGTGCGGGATCTGAGGGACGCCGAGAAGGTCGTTGTCAGGGTCACCAGCTACGATGACACGGAGATGACGGCGGTGTTCCCAACCACAGGCTTGAGCGCTGACCTCGCGAAACTATCCTGCTGGCCCTGAGTGAGCGACCGCTTGTCATTGCGACCCGGCACTTGATGCGGTCGTGGCAATCTCGTTACCGGGTTACCCCACCACCGCCCAGACCAGCATTGCCGCGCCGGCTATGACCAGGGAGCCGGCCCAGAGGAGGTCCAGGTTGATCCAGCCCCGGCGCAGGAAGGCGAGGCCGACGCGGTAATAGACCACCGCCGCCGCGATAAGCATGGCGGTCAGCATCACTGCGGTGTGCATCAGCAGGCCCAGCAGCCACCAGATTGGGGCATCGGTGAGGGAGAGGAAGCCGCCGTGGTCGCCCAGGTCGCCGGCGATGCCGGTAGCGGCGGTCGGGCCGGTCAGGGCCAGGGCTACGGGGGCCAGCATCAGTCCCGCGCCGTGGGCCGTGGCCATGAGGAACGACCAAGCGATCAGATCCCGACCGCCCACGTTCATGCCCACCCAGCGGGGATGACGATAGTAGAGGGCCAGCCGGAACAGGCCGAAACCCAGCAGTATCGCGCCGGCGGCGATGCGCACCCAGCGGAGGGGCAGGAACGCCCCCACGAGCACCAAGGCGACCATGACCAGGGCCACGGAAACCAGGTGGCCGATAGCGATGTATCCGGTGGCCGTGTACAGCTGAGCCGGCCGTTGGCGCTGCAAGGCCAGCGCAACGGCGAACAGCCAGCCCATGGCCGGGTTCAGCCCGTGGAAGACCCCCAACGCGGCCAGTCCCAGCCAGGGGCCCAGGGACGTCAGAGCGGCCGGGTCGGGGATCAGGGCGTGCAGTAAGAGCGCCGGTATCACAAATCGAGGCGGGCCTATGACGACAAAAGGGGGCGAATGATTATTCGCCCCTACGTTGCCGTTTCGCCATTGACATGGCTGCTACGGGAAGCAGAAGGTGTCGGAGGAGGCGTCGCCGCCCTGGAGCCGGACCTGGTGGCTGCGGGTCTTGCCGTAATCGACGAAGAAGTCCTGGTTGACGGACATACCACCGGCGGGGTCGGCGTCGATGCGGCAGAGCCAGCCGTTGAGACCGTCGGGATAGAACTGGTCGTCCCAGGAGGAATAGAGCGAGTTGGTGAGATAGACGCGGCGTCCGTCGCGGCTGATTTCCACCATCTGCGGGCCGCCGGTGAGGGTTGCGCCGTTGGGATGGCCGGCCTTGCGGACCACGCCGCCCATTTCCAGCTCGCCGGTCTGCACCGGGTTGAAGGGGTCGGATACGTCGTACTGGAGCAGCTTGCCGGTGCCCCAGCAGGATATGTAGAGGAACTTGTCGTCCACGGAGAGGTCGATGTCGGTGACCAGCGGCGGCACCGCGCCCAGAGGCTGGAGGGCCGGGGGCAGCTCGGAGGCGTCGGCCGGCTCGGCGGGGATGGAGATAATCTTGCGGGCCGCCCATTCCTCGCCGTCGCGATACCACAGGAAAATGGAGCCGGACAGGTCCTCGGTGCTGACCACCACTCCGCAGAAGCCGTAGTGCCGGGTGGGGTTGTGGGCCGGCCGCAGCTCCAACGCCATCTGGTGCTGGGCGCCCAGGTCAACGGCCTGACGGTGCGAGCGCCGGCGCATGTCCCAGAAATGGAGCATATGGCCGAACTTCTGCCCGACCACGTCCTCAAGCCGCACGCCATGCTCAAACATTTCGGGAGTGCCCCATTCGCTGGTCATCATGGTGTCCAGGCCGATGTGCCACCAGAAATCGTAGGCCAACTCCTGCGGACCCCGGTCCAGTTCCCACGGGCCGATGGGTTCAAAGGTGTAGTGGTCCAGGAGCATGATCCCGCCGGGACGGTCGCCCTCCGCCGAACCCAGGGCGCTGATGTAGATGGCATCGGGGCCGCAGTGGACGGTGTGGGGGCGGGAGTAGCCGGCCCGCTGGACTTCCTCGGCCTCGATGGTCTTGACGATGCGCGGGCGCGCCGGGTCGGGCTGGGTGTCCAGGATATAGATGCGGCTGTTAGCCAGCGATGGCACCACCAGGTAGCGCCGCTCCAGGTGCGGGTGTGCCGATGAGGGACACAACGCCGCGCTGCAAGCGTTCCAGTTGAAGTGATGCAGCTCGTCGTCCAGGTAGGGCATGGGCACGGAGTGGACCACCTGGGAGTACGACGCCGAGTTGGGGTCGCAGTCCACCACGGTCATGGCATCAGGCTCGCCGGAATCAGGGTTGAGCACGGCGACGTAGGCCAGGCGCTCCTGGGGAGCCTCCATAGCCAGCCGCGCCGAGGGGTAAAAGGTAGGGTCGGGTCGCCAGAGCGCCATCTTTGCCGTCTCCTCTGTTTGCTGCCTCACACTCCTGATTGGCAGGTGAGCTGGATTTGCTGCCGACATTCTAACCACCGTACCGCCAGGCGGCAATGCGCCGCCGGCGCAACGGGCGGTGGTGGCGGCGGTGGCGAGCAACTGAGCAGGATAGTCGGAATGTTACGGAAGTTCGGTTGTTCTTTGCCGAAAAGGTACGGCAATCAGACGCTGTTGAATAATTTAGACTATTGTCTATGGACAAACGGTTGCCGATGGTGTAACAGAGAAGCAGTCTGATGAGGATTTGCTTCCTGATGCGCATGAAAGTCGGTTGCTTACGCGCGCCGCTGTTGGCGGCCATGTTGGCGGCGGTCGCCGTCATCCTGGCCGTGGCTCAGCCGGGCGTTGCGCCGGCAATGGCCGGCGAGACGCCCGCCGGCGCCGGACCACAACAGGCAGCAGGGCAGGGCGGCTCCGTGGCGGGAGACCGCGCCGCCCTGACCGCTTTCTACCACGCAGCCAACGGCGACAAATGGAGGCTGAGCAAGAAACGCGGCTGGCTGACCGACGCGCCCCTCGGTGAATGGTACGGCGTCAGCACCGATGAGAATGGCCGCGTCACGGAACTGGATCTCACCGAAAGCGGTTTGACGGGACACATACCGGCACAGCTGGGCAACCTGTCCAACCTTACCGGCCTCTACCTCGATCACAACCGGTTGAGCGGGCCGCTGCCGCCGGAGTTGGGCAACCTGTCCAACCTTACCCACCTCTACCTCCATGATAACCGTTTGAGCGGTCCGCTGTCGCCTTCCCTGGGACGCCTCATCAACCTGCGCGAACTGGACCTCGTCAATAACGAATTTACCGGCTGGATACCGTCAGAGTTAGGTGGGCTCATCAATATGTCCGTAGTGTGGCTTGTTGGCAACGAGTGGGTCGGATGCATACCCGACGCTTTGCGCAGCGTGCCGCTCAACGACTTACCCGCCTTGGGACTGGATTTCTGCCATCCCTTGCCCGCTGTCCCCAGCGCTGTTGGCGGAAATAATTTCCTGGTGAAGCTGAAATGGGAACTGTCGTCTGACGTAGATGGGCATCTGGTTCACGTCTACAAAGTACTGGCGCCCAAAGAACCTATCCGCAAGGTATATTTGTCGGACGACGCCGTTGAGGCAACAGTTTCTCTACCCGGGGGAGAGACCTACGAGTTTGAAGTCTGCGCTTATACCGGCTCTCCTTCGCTCCAACTCTCATGCCATTGGTCGGGGCGAAAAATTTTCAGTGTGGGAGAGCAGGACCTAATTACCATTTTGGTCATCACACTGCGAGAGGATCTGGATGTTGTTTATCTGGTGGACACGTCCGGCAGCATGAGTGGTGACAAAATCGATTGCCTCAGGAAAGGACTGGAAGCCATCCGAGACCGCGGGCCCAAGGTTGAAAACACTAGGGCAGCGCTGGTGGCTTTCAATGATGGGTACCGGGTGGTATTCAAACTTACTGAAACCGGCTCCGGTTCCTGGACCGAGGCATGGAACGATGGCATTGCTTCGTTAGACGCCGGCGGCGGCACCAATATGTACTCCGCTCTACAGTTCGCGGGCGGTATGCTGCCGGACGAGCCGGTTTGCCCCACGCGGGATTCGTGCCGACAAAGGGAAATTGTACTGATGTCAGATGGTCTTGCGCAAGACGGTCATCTGCAAAATGAGACCCTTGAAGCCTTTGACAAAGACAAAGGCAAGTACAAAGACATTGTGGTAAGAGCTTACGCTTATGGCTTTGGCGCAGATGTTGACAAAGAACCTTTAAGGGGCATCGCCAAGAAGCACACCGACGGTCATTTCGCCGAGGTTAAAGAGGATTGTGCATCTGTCGAAGTTCGATGAGCGTTGGCCGGCCTTACTGCAATATCGGTCCGGCGGGTCAGTGTTCTTCCAGGGCCATTGGAAACAGTCCGTTGAGCAAGATGTGCGCATATGAAACCCTCTCTCATAATTGCTAGTTTATGCCTGGCGGCTCTGCTCTCCTTTGCCGGCGTAAATGCCGCGGCCGCCTCGGATCCCCAAAGCGAACCCACGAGTGCTGACCGCACTGCGCAAGTGGACGCTGCGACCCAGATGTACTGGATTGACGCCGGCACGGGCGCTATCCGGCGCACGAACTCGGACGGCTCCGGCGCAATAGAAGATCTGATTACCTCGGGACAGCCAACGAGTATCGCTTTTGATGTGGCTGCCGGCAGGTTGTACTGGACCGACACTGAGGCCGGAAAAATCAAGTGGGCTGACCTGAATGACTTTAGCAGCCACCATGACCTGTACAGCTCGGAAAGACCGACCAACCTGGCGCTTGCGCTTGATGCGGACAACGGCAAACTGTATTGGACCGACCAGCTTCCAGGCAGTATCCGGCGCGCTAATGCGGATGGCTCCAGCTCTGAGCCGGAGCTTCTGGTTCTCGAGGGCGAGCCGACGAGTCTGGCCCTGGATCCGGAGAACCGCGATATGTACTGGACCGATGGCGCAACCGGCAAAATCCGACGCGCCAAAATGGACCGGTCAAGCGGGGACCCTATTGATGATTTAGCTACTGACCTGGTCTGGCCGGACAATCTGGCGCTGGACTTGGCACGGGGGCAGATGTATTGGACTGAGTGGGCGCCGAAACGGATCCGGCGGGCCAATCTGCCCGGCGCCGGAAACTCCAGCATAGAAAACCTGGTTAGTTTCCCTTCGGGATTGCCCACAGGTCTGGCCCTCGACTTGCCCGGCGGCAAGATGTACTGGACCAATGGCGTCGACCGCACGATTCAGTCAGCAGACCTGACCGGCGGGAGTTTTGCCCCAACAGATGTGTTTTCCGCATCGGATGGGCTAAACGCCCCCGAGGGCATCGCCCTTCTCACCCTCACGCGATCGGCGCCCCGCCTCTACTGGGTTGACGAAGCTGCGCAAAAAATCCAGCGCACCATCGGGGAGGATCGCGCGCAATCCGTTGCCGACCTGGCCACTTCGGCGCAAGGCCTGACTATGCCCGGCAGCATCGCCCTGGACCCGCTGGCCGGCAAGATGTACTGGACCGACGACGGAACGTCGGGCGAACCTGACGGCGCAATCCACCGCGCCAACCTGGACGGCTCCAACGTTGAAACCGTAAAGGCCGGATTGCGCGACCCGGTGGGCATCGCCTTGGACCTTGACGCCGGCTATCTGTATTGGGCCGACCGGCATTGGGGCAACATCTATCGCGGCAGCTTGCGGAATATCAGCAACCTTACCGCCGAGACTGTGGTGAGCGGTCTGACGAAACCCTACCAAATCGCCCTGGACACCGCCAACGGCCATATGTACTGGACGGAACGGGGCGAAGGCGAGGGCAGAAGCAAAATCCGCCGCGCCGACCTGGACGGCCAGAATGTCGCCAACGTTGATTTCCGGCTCTATCAGCCGCAAAACCCCTTCGGCCTGGCCTTGGACCCAATAGCCGGCAAGATGTACTGGACGGAACGGAGCAGCGCGTCCACAGGCCAGGACTTCATTTTGTCCGCTGACCTGGACGGGGGGAACGTTGCCCTCGTAACAATCTCGGAGTACCACTCCCTGAGCGGCATCGCCGTGGACGTGAACGACGGCAAAATCTACTGGACTGACGAGACAACGGGAACAATCCGCCGCGCCGACCCCGCCGACGCCGACCCGCCCCAAACGGTCGAAGACGTAGTAACCGGCCTCAGCGCACCGGAAGGAATCGCCGTCGCCGGCCCTCACCTGGATTCCACCCGTCTGGCTCTAACCGCCCTCTACCGCGCCATGGACGGCGACAATTGGACGAACAACGACGGTTGGCTGAGCGACGCGCTGCCTGGAACCTGGCATGGCGTCAGCGCCGACAAGCAGGGCTTGATTACCGGGTTGTACCTCAACGACAACAACCTGTCGGGGGAGTTGCCGGCAGAGCTGGAAACCTTGAGCGACCTGAGGGTGCTGGACCTATCCGGCAATCAGCTCACCGGGTCGATACCGTCGGAGTGGGCAGATGGCTTGGACGTTCTGTTGCGGCTGAACTTGTCGGACAACGAGTTGAGCGGGGCGATACCGGCCGGGTTGGGCAACCATCACTTGGACACGCTGAACATTTCCTATAACCAGTTGGACGGTGAGATACCGCCGGAGTTGGGCAACCTCGTCAACCTGAAAGAACTGAACCTGTCTCACAACGAGTTGAGCGGGGCGATATCGTACCAGTTGAGCAGCTTTGCCGACCTTGCCGGATGCGAGACCTTGGGCGAGGCACGGCTAACTCAGCCAATCGTTGATTATTTGAAAGATATGGGATACGCAGGCACCCTCGCCAGGCTGGAAACGCTGGACCTCAGTGACAACAAGTTGAGCGGCGCGATACCGGCGATGCTGTGCAGTCTGGCTGACCTACGAGTGCTGAACCTTAGTGACAACCGCTTGAGCGGAACCATACCGGCAGAACTGGGCAAATTAACGGAAATGAGAACGCTACGACTGGACGGCCAGAGTCCCTACAATCAGCGAGGGGAGCCCCCTCCTTCAGATACGTCTGATTATGACACGCAACAGAAATGGTGGTTACACGGGCCTATACCGCCGGAATTGGGCAAACTCGCTGAACTGGAAGCCCTGAATCTGGGAAATAACCAACTGACCGGGGATGTGCCGTCGCAGTTGGGCAACGCCACCAAGTTGAGAGCACTGGACCTCAGTGTGAACCTGCTGAGTGGGGTGATACCGCCAGAATTGGGCAATCTCACTATATTAGAAAAACTGGATCTCAGCAGCAATCAGTTGGTTCAGCCAATACCCGACCAGTTCGGGCACCTCACCAACTTGACGGTGCTAAATTTGTCTGGCAACAGCTTGACCGGTCAGATCCCGGCTGAGTTGGGACGGCTTCCTTTGGTTTATCTAGGACTTCATAGTAACGATTTCGCCGATGATGCCTGCGTGCCGATCAGGCCGGAAAACGCCAATATACTTGACCGGGATCCCGGAGTGGATGAATTACCACCCCTCTGTCCCACCGAAGAAGAGATGTACGAGACGGAGGTCTTGCGTCATATTTTCTATCGACTAGGTGGTGAGAATTGGATAGCCAAAACTGGTTGGGATCCCGATGTATCTCGGAACCTTGATGACTGGTACGGCGTGGACCTACATGAATCTGGTGAATATGTCGGTCAGGTCAAGAGTCTCGATCTCAGCAACAATAACCTTAGGGGAGACATACACCAAGTTGGATGGCTGCTAGCTTCGCTCGAAGGTCTGGCTTCTGTGAATATGGCAGAAAATTCTTTGGGCGGCTGTATCCCTAATGACCTGCAAGAAGAATTTGATGCTGGCCGAATGTTGTCAGGCGTGGAGGATAGAGATACTCCGGAAGACCTCTCGTCGGGTGTCTTATCAGCGGTGTTAAATAGCGCAATTGCCAATACGGCTGCGACAACGGTTACACAAATACTTGCCGGAGACAACGCATCAACCGCAGTGGGGCTTGGCCTAAGTGCGGTTCAACTAGCGGACCGGATGCGAAAGTACGATATTGGGGGCTTGGGATTGCTCGTTTGTCCACCTCCCCCTCCAGGCAATGGGATCAAAGCGTTGGAGGATCAAAATACCGAAACGGACCGTGAAGTGCTGCTTGAGATAAAGGAGCATTTTGTGAGCGCCTGTATGACAGAAGGGAACAGTGAGAGAGATTGTATTTTGGGAGGCAAATTCGAAAGCTGGACTGAGGAGACAATGGAAGACTGGCACGGTGTTGATACCGCCGACCGTCTGAAAGTAGGAGACGAAACGATTATCCGCGTCACTAGGCTGTCGCTTGAAAAAAGGAATCTCGCTGGGACAATACCGCCGCAATTGGCCAGTCTCGGACGCCTCAGGCATTTGAACCTTAGCCACAATCGGCTGTCTGGACCGATACCGCCCCAGCTCGGTCACCTCCGTCATTTGCGCACATTGGCGCTCAACGATAACCTGCTGACCAGTGCCAGCAAAGAAGTCGTAACGGAAACCCAAACGGAAGCCTACGATGAGCCGATACCGCCGGAATTGGGCAACCTCTGGCGGTTGGAAAGATTGTACCTCCAAAACAACGACCTTAAGGGATATATGGCTCCGGAACTGGATATGCTGGCAGCTACTTCGTTGCGGGTTATGGACATCGATAAGGGAGAGATTACCGGATGCCTCGAGCCAAATTTGCGGTTTCTTGGCGCGGAGATAGTGACAGCAATAAACGATACGGTAATACTTACAGTCGCTTCAGCCGGGACCAGTGTCAGCATTACAGCTCCGTCCGGCATCGCCAAGGCCGCTAGTTTGGCTATGGGACGTCTAGTACCAGTGTCCACTACAGTCGCTAGGAGTGCACTTGTTGGGGCTGTGGCGCTTCAGCACCGAGCCTATGGACCGATTGCAAAAAACACTGCCACTATGGTTACTGAAAAAGCTATGCGGTCCGTTGAAGGGCCGGTAGGGGAAGGCCTCTCAGCACTTTTGGGTCCAACCGAAAGGGTTTCAGAAATCATTGGTCGCTTGGCTGAATTCGTGGGTTGGCATGGTCTTGGCGGTGAAGTGGAAATGGACAAAGTGTACTGTCAACGCTAGCAGAACCTATTCGGAGTGGACAGCCGCGTTTGCGCGAAAGTTCCCCGCTTGCCCATTCCACCGCGCCGGCGTAGAATGGCGGAACCGTATTCGCAGGACTTATTGAACCCGAAGCAACGTTTGAACGTAGGAGAATCCGTCATGGCAGAAGCGAAAGGCCCCCTGGACGGGATACGCGTAATTGACCTGGGTCGGCACCAGGCCGGCCCCCGCTGCGCCCAAGTGCTGGCCCGTCTGGGCGCCGAGGTCATCAAGGTTGAGCGCCTCGGCGGCGAGGAAACCCGCTACCACGCCCCTTGGGTGCGCAAGCAGTCGGCCTACTGGGTGCAGTACAACAGCGGCAAGAAGAGCCTCAGCATCGACCTGCGCAAGGAGGAAGGCAAGGAAGTCCTGCGCCGTCTGGTCAAGGTGTCCGACGTGCTGCTGCAGAACTTCCGGCCCGGCACCATTGACGTCATGGGGTTCGGATACGACGTGCTGTACGAGCTGAATCCGCGCATCATCATGGTCAACGTGTCGGCCTACGGGCAGTTCGGTCCCTACCGGGAGCAGATCGGCTATGACCCCATCGGGCAGACCATGTCCGGCATCGCCATGGTGACCGGCGAAGAGGGGATGCCGCCCATCCGGGCCGGCGTGCCGATCATCGACCGCACCACGGCGCTGCACGCCGCCATCGGCACCCTGGCCGCGTTGCACGAGCGCGAGACCTCGGGCGTCGGCCAGACCATCGACGCCTGCCTGGCGGACACCGGCTACAGCTACACGGAAATCCCCATCACCGCCTACCACGGCGCGGGCATCGAGCCGCGTCGCGGCGAGTCGGCGGCGCCGCCGTCGGGCACCTATCCCTGCAAGGACGGCTGGGTGCTAATCTCCGCCGGCGACCAGCACCACTGGCATCGGGTCTGCAACGCCCTGGGCAAGCCCGAGTGGCTGGAGGATCCCCGGTTCACCACCCGCCACGAACGCGGCGCCAACGGCGAGGCCGTCAACCAGGCCATGCGCGACCTGATGGCGGACATGACCATGCAGGAAGCCATCGCCCACTTCACCCGTCACGACGTGGTGGCGGCGCCGGTGAACACCATCGCCCAGGCCGCCGCCGACCCGCACCCGTGGGAGCGCCGCGCCATGGTTGAAGTTGACGACTTCCTGGCCGGCACCATCGCCGTGTCCGGCGACTTCTGGCACTTCAGCCGGACGCCGGCGGTGGTCGGCACCACCCCACAGGTGGGCGAGCATAACGAGGACGTGCTGACCGGCATCCTCGACTACACCGAGGAAGAAGTCCAGGCGATGTACGAGGCCAACGTCATCGGCACGTTCCACCACTATGATGAGGTGCCGGGCTAACTGCCAACGGCCATAGCCAACGATGTAGGGGCGAATGATTATTCGCCCCTACGACTTGCCAGGCTCCACAGACGGTCTCTATCCCCCGGAGGTATCGCGGCTGAGCATCCAGTTGACGCCGAACTTGTCGGTACACATTCCGAAGTAGGAACCCCAGAACATATCCTGCGGGGGCATGGCGACATCGCCGCCCTCGGACAGCAGGTTGAACAGGCGGTCGGTGTCCTCGCGGTTCTCGGTGTTGATGCTGATGGAGAAGTTGTTGCCGGCGACGGGCGGCGGGCCGAAGGCAGAGCAGGAGTCGCTGCCCATCAGCGTACCGGCGCCGATGGGGAGGGAAACGTGCATGATGCGGTCCTTCTCGTTATCCGGCAAAGGCGGCAGATCCGCCGGCCCATCGGCAAAGGTGCTGATGATGGCGAACTCGCCGCCGAAGACCGAGCGATAGAACTCGAAAGCCTCGCGGCAGTTGTCGTTGAAATGGCGGTAGCCGTCAGCATCCTGTGGGCAAAGCGGCGAGTAGTAGCCGGGAACGGGCGATGCTAAACTCAAGCCATGTACACGCATTACAGAAAACTGGCTGACCTTCATACCCACCTGTACGGGTGCATCGATTCCGCGGACTTTCTGGAGTTTCTGCTGGACCGGGACGTGGACTGGAACGCTTACCAGAGCAATTTTCAGAGAGTCTATGGCGTCATCCCTCCCATCACGGAGATTCTGGAACGATGTCGCAGCGGCGTTGCCGGCTCCCAGGCCGAGTTTGACCGTTTGTTCGTGTTTGGCGACGACGATGCCGGAAACTTTGACAAGTTTCCGGCAAAGTACGACATCCTCAATCACGGGGGCGTTTCGGCACGGTTTTCAAGGGACGACGTGTCGCTGCCGGTGTTCATCGATGAAGTATGCGCGTTCATCCACAAGATCATCGCAAGGCAACGCCGGCAGAATGTGGGATACATCGAGCAGCGGATGAATCTCGGCGCGAAGTTTACGCAGGCTCAGTCCAAAGAATTCGTCAATGCGATGCTGAGGACATATGCGGAGTACGAGGGCTCCGATATACAACCAAGGCTTGCCATCAGTCTGGCCAGGGACAACCCCTGGCCGGAATGGGAGGTGGTTCAGGACGCGGCATTGGGTCCATTGGGCCACCTCCTGACCGGGATAGATTTCTGCTATCTGGAAGAGGGGTATCCTCCAAAAGGACAGCGCGAGCTATTTGACGCGGTGGGGGATTTCAACCGCCGGCATCCCGAACGAGCGCTGGCGATCCTTTATCACGTCGGGGAGAGTTTCAACGACAAGTCGCTGGAGAGCGCGGTGCGGTGGGTCCATGAAGCGGCGGAACTGGGAGCGCATCGGCTGGGTCATGCCATCTCGCTGGGCGTTGACCCGGACCGGTTCGGCAAGCACCGCCGGTCCGAAAGCGTGGCAGAGCGCATCGACCAGTTGAGATACGACCTGCGACACCGGGAAGGACTCTGCAGATTTGGGGTTCACGTGGATGTCCCCACGGTCACGGAAGAATTGGACCGCATCGGCGCTTTTCCCGCGGACCATCGGCTCACCATAGAATACAACGATGAGAAACTTGCCGAGTTGCGGCAGCGTCAAAGGTATGCAATCGGTTGTGTTCGGGAGCTGGGGGCTGTCATCGAAGTTTGTCCGACTTCGAACCGACGCATTGGCGGGATCGACCGTCCCGAGCATCATCCGGTGAAACAGTTTGTTGCCAGCAATGCCCCGTTCGTCATCGCAAGTGATGATCCGGGGATATTCGGGACCACGTTGGCTGATGAGATCGCGTGGGTGAGTGAACACCATCATTTGCCGGACGAAATGATGGAGCATATTGTGGACCGGTCATGGTCGAGCAGGAGTGAAGTTCTGACGGGCCGGTTGATGCAGTGACCGAGGGCCCTACCACTTCTGGATGACGGGCAGGATCTCCTTGCCGAAGAGGCCGATGTTCTTCATGGTGGCTTCGTGGTCCATGCGGGATTCCTGGCCGTAGAAGACCAGGTGCTCCATGCCCAGGCGCTGGTGCAGGTACTCCAGCTTTTCCAGCACGGTGTCGGGGGTGCCGCAAACGATGTGGTAGTTGTCCTTGAGTTCCTCGAAGGATTGCAGGTTGAGGGGCTTGAGGCCCGAGCGCCGGGCGGCGATGGCGGCGCCGGCCGCGGAACGATAGCCAACGGGGGCCATGTACTCGCGCGGCCCACGAACGGTGGGGCCCATGCGCCAGATGAAGTGCCGGGCCTGCTCGTCGGCTTCCTCCTGCGTGTCGCCGACGTAGCAGCAGAGGAGATAGCCGAAGTTGTCGGGCACTACCTCGCGGCCGGCATCCTCGGCGGCTGCCCGGTACATGCCGAACAGTTCCTCGGTGACGTCCAGGTCGGTGAGGAACGCTACGTAGGTGTAGCCGTGGCGTCCCGACCACTCGGCGGTTTCGGGAGACGACGTGCCCGGCACCCAGATGGGCGGATGGGGCTGCTGGATGGGCACCATCCACGGATTGACCACGCGGAAGTTGTAGTGCTTGCCCTCCCAGCGGAAGGGGCCGGGAGTGGTCCAGGTCTTGATGATCAGGTCGTGGCATTCTTCAAAGCGTTCCCGGTTGGCCACCGGATTGTTGTTGGTGGAGACGGTTTCGACGCCGGTGCCACGGACGAATCCCGAAATCATCCGCCCGCCGGAGATGACGTCGATCATCGCCAGTTCCTCGGCCAGGCGGACGGGGTTGTCGTGGATGGGCAGGATGTTCCCCAGGAGCAGGATCTTGGCCTGGTGGGTGATGCGGGCCAGCACCGCCGCGGACAGGTTGGTGGCCGCGTTCATGCAGGAGGGCGTGTTGTGATGCTCGTTGAGCATGATGCCGTCGAAACCCAACTCGTCGGCATAGACGCACTCGTCGAAGTAGCGTTTGAAGAGGCCGTTGGCGGTGTTGGGATTGAACCAGGTGTTGGGGAAGGTGAGGCGAAGGGACGGGTACTTATCGCCCTCTTCGTCGGGATATTCGTGGTAGGGGAACTCGGAGAAGTAGTAGCTCTTCACGGGATGACGGCCTCCGGTCGAGGTATGGTGGGACAGTGGCTATAATAGCATAGGGCTGTTGCGGACAAGATGGCACCACCCGTTTGCTAAAATCTAGGCAGGGATTGGAGGCCCTTATGACTATCGCAGATACTCAGGCGCGGATAGCCGAAATATGCGCTCGGATGGAGGCAAAACAAATCCGAATGCAGGAAGCCCTGGCTTGGATAAAAGGCCGCAAGATATACGACATCGTGCGCAACGAAGCCGGCTTGATTGCCCGCGAAATGGGTTTCGAGTTAGAGCAAACGTTGGATCGCGTTGACCTCATGGAACTGACCCGTGCGAACGACGTGTCCGACTTGCCCCATGGCGTTTTGCGGAGTTTCCATCGGGCTGATCTGATCATGAAAGTTTCTGACGCGGACGGAAACCCTGATTACACCGCTGTGGAAGCGTCCTTCACCGTGAACGGCAGGGATTCAAGGCGCGCACTGCGGAACGCCGCGCTGATGACCCGGTTTACCGGGCTGCCCGCAGTCGGGGCGGTAGCCGGCGTCTGCCTAGAGCAGGACCTACCGGAGCAGGCCGAGTTCGATCAGTTGTATTGGTACGAGATACTCGCAGAAGATTTGGAGGCGGGGTAAACTCCGTCCAAAATACCGCACCATATAGCAGCATTCGGATGCTATACGGTGATCTTGGCGGCGATTTTCTCAACCGTTTTTTGGCCGATGCCGGGAACGGCAATCAACCCCTCTTCGCTCTCGAACGGTCCATTTTCGTAGCGGTAGTCGACGATCCTTTGAGCAAGTTTTTGGCCAATACCAGGCAATTTGACACGCATCAACTCATCAGCTGTGGCGAGATTGAGGTTGATGATTGGGCGACCGACGGCGAAGAGCGCATAATTCCCGGGTGTTTCTGCAATACCATTTGATGACAATGAATCTGCTGTTACGTCGGTAACGTTGTCAAAAATGCCTTCTTGATTTCCGAGGTCGAGTCCGGCCTGATCCCAAATCGAATGGTTTACTCGGCAACCGATGGGTTCGATGGGCCGCTGGTAAAGCAAGAACTCTGAAATGGGCAGAGGCTCCACATACTGCAGGTTTTCCTTCGGTTCGTCTTTCACTCGCTCTCTGAGTTCCATAAGCAAGCGGCCTAAAGCATTAGTGCCGACCAGCGTCTCGCCGTCAATTGGTTTGGCTCCCCAAAAATCGTCGCGGCGCGAGTGTTCAACGATAGGCATATCCCCAGTTTCCAGAAGCAACTCGCTGAACTTACCCCAATTCTGGGCCAGCTTCACCTGCAAGCACCAGCGCATAATCTTGATACGAACCGCGTCCCAATCAGGCCTCGAAATATGACGGTATGGCTTCCCCTTCATTTTTGCGGTCATCGGGCTTTTTTGGGCGATGATCTCGCGCTGGAGGTCGGGCAGATGGGGGAAGCGGCAAGCTTGGTACAACGCTTCGGACGACCGGATCTTAACGTCATTCACTACCAGCGGGAAGCCGCCGGCCATGTTGGAGAGGCCGCCGTGTTTCTCTCTGGTTTTCAGAAATACGGCAGAATTAGGACGGCAATATGTCCGCATCTGGTCACTCCCGACAGTGTTGTTGGTTGCAGTAGCCATCATGCACGCCTACGTCTAATTGGGTTTGCGCGGGAACAGCGGGTACCATCTGCTGAGGGTGTAATGGGCTGGAAGCGAAGGGTCTCCCCACCAAAGGGCCAGTGGGCAGTTGTTAGGGCAGTTTCGGTAGGTCACAAATAGGGAGCCGAAACCAGGGAAAAACGGCGAAAAGCCGAGGGGCTTGAGCACGGTGCTAGGATTGTTTGCGAAACTTTGAATTTGGATACCAGCGCTCAGGAATTCACGCTCCAGCAACCGCCGATTTGGCTCGTTGGTGAAGAATTGATTGTCTGACCGCACGGGATGGCGTGGTTCAAAACCGTCAATATCACAGACGTCCGCAGTCGGCCAGAGTACCTCGGATATGTTACGGTAATACTTGCGATTTTCAAATTTGTAGAACCGCCAAAACCTGAGGTCTATTTCCTTACCGAATTCTTCGGCTATTTGTGGAACTCGCATCTGGCACCAATACTCACCCCCAGTGTGGCTACCAATCACGCAAATGTACACCGTAGCTTTTTCAGGCACTTGCTGCATCCATTCAGTCAAATCACGAATTATGCGATTGCCGGTAAAGAGCGCGTCGTCGAGATATACGAATGTGTGACCGTCACCGGTGATTTGGTCGATATGCAAGTTGCATTCGTAATGCAATGCCGCACCAAACAGGTTTCTGATTACAGACTGGCTCTCGCCGGCTTGCTGGATGTTCAAAATTTGCGCCCGCTGCCAGAACGAGCAAGGTGATTGGGCTGAGCGATTGGGAGGGTGCTTTACCAATGTGCGTAACAGACTGAGCATCCTATCCTTTGAGTAGTAAGCGCGCTTGAACACGTAGTCCAACTCGCGCAACATCGGTACCTGCACGTCATCGCTGAATTGCCTAATCCAGCGGTCAACGTGTTCAGGCGTAGGCTCGGCGATTTCGCCAGCCCGGTAGTCCCTAATGGTGCTGGCGATGGAAGTAAGCAGGTTTTCGCGCTCTGCCATTATCATGGTGCCTACCAAGGTTAGCGCTACGGTAGCATGGCAAATCGCAGATTGCAACATTTGTTCAGTTATTGGAGTTTTTTGAAAAACTTGCCGGGTTCACCGGGCACCCGGCGCACATCACCCCCCGGCTGCCGGGGATGCACTCGTGCCCTGCCGTATATGCCGCCGGGGTTTCCATGATGGACGACAGGGTCGGGGATTTGGGTGGTGGGAGGGTGAGGCCGGCGGCTTCGGCGGCGCGGCGGTCCTGGGCTTCGCCGAAGAGGTCTAGGCGGAGCTGTTTGCCGGAGGGCGGGCGCTGGCCGGGGAATACTACGTAGGGCCAGGCGCGCTTGCGGACTACGCCCATGCTTTGCAGGTCGCGCCAGTTGTCGATGCTGTGCTGGCGGCGGTTTTCCAGGATGCGTCCGGCTGATACCGGGCCGATGCCGGGGATGCGCAGGAGTTGGTCTCTGGTGGCGGCGTTGAGGTCGATGGGGAAGGCGTCCAGGTTTTCCATGGCGATGACGGTTTTGGGGTCCTGTTCCAGGGAGAGAAAGCCGCCGTGGTCGAAGGCCAGGTCAATCTCGTTGGACGAGAAGTCATAGACGCGGCGGAGCCAGTCCATCTGGTAGAGGCGGTGTTCGCGGCCGGCGTGCACCGGCGGCTTTTCCTCCATGGGAGTATGGCGGGCGGGACGGAAGGGCGGGTAATAGACGCGCTTGAGGTTCCAGTCAGTGTACATCTGGTCAACGCGGCGGTAGATCTGGCGGTCGGACTCGTCGGCGGCGCCCACGACGAACTGCGTTGCCTGGCCCACCGCGCCGCCGCTGGTTTCGCGGGTCAGGTCGTTAATCCAGGCCATGGGGTCCAGGATGTCTTTCTGTAAGTCCTTGTGGGGGCTGATGCGACGCATCATATCGGGTTCCGGCGTTTCGATGTTGACAGACAGGCGAGTGCCCAGACGGTGAGCGCGTTCCACCAGTTCGCGGGACGCGCCGGGCATGACCTTGAGGTGGACATAGCCCTTGAAGCCGTGTTTTTTGCGGATGATTTCGACGGTTTCCACCATGCGCTGGGTGGTCTTGGTACCGTCGCCGGCGATGCCGGAGCTGAGGAACAGGCCGTCCACGGCCAGGCGGCCGTGCAGCTCCGCGAAGGTGTCGGCCAGTTCTTCACGCTTGAAGGCGTAGCGCTTGCGGGGTACGTAGATGCTGTTGGGGCAGTAGGCGCAGTCCATCTTGCAGAAGTCGGTGAACATGACGCGCATGAGGTTGATTTTCTTGCCGTTGGGCAGGCTGGCCTTGTAGATGCCGGGGGCCGGGTTCTTGCCGGGATCGGAGTAGGCGACGCGGTTGGCACCGCGCCCGATGGAGCCGGCGGCGAACTTGCCGCTGAGGGAGTGGCCGCCGCTGTCGGCCTTGCCGGCGGTGAGGATGTCGTCGGCTGCGGCCATGCCGCCGAGGATTTGCAGCTTGTCGTAGCGGTCGGGGGTGCGTTTGATGAGCATAAGTAGGGCGCTCCTGGTCGGCGCAAGGTAAGGTTTGGCGCGCCGGTGTTTCCGAACTGATGTTCTTACAGGCTGGCCGGCACCGTCAACAGGCTGGTGTCAGCAAATTATGGATTCCGGCTTTCGCCGGAATGACGGTGAAGGGGAATGACGGCGGAGGAATTGCTAGGCCAACGCGGTAAGGCGATGGCGGGCGTCGGGGGTCATCTCGTAGAGGCGAGGCTTTTCTTTGGCGATGGTGACGCCGTGCTCTTCCATTACCGGCCAGAGTTGCTTGGCGAACCAGACGCCGAATTGGGCTGCCGTGTAGGACGCGGCCGGATGCTGAGGCCGATCCATTTTCAAGGCTGCCTGGGCCTCCGATGCCTTGAAAATATCTTCGGTGATGCCGGCGGCGATTGAGGCTGCCAACTCGGCCACGGTAGGCTCGGCTGCGGTTGGCTGGGGCGGCGCCGGCGCAGGTCTGGGCGACGGTCGGCCGGCCATGGAGTCCTTGGCCGCCTGGCTTATTTCGTAAGTGCGCGGCGAGCTTTTGCGTGGCATGGTCACGCCACGTTTTTGCAGGATGGGCCAGATTTCCTTGCCGAGGAACTGGCCGAATTTGGCGGTGTCGCCGGCCGCCGGATGCTTGGGCCAACGTTTGCTGACGATTTCCTGGGCGTCGGCGGCGCGGAACCGGCCCGGAGGCAATCGGCGTATCAACTCTTCCGCCATGGCTTCGTTGGTGACGTTGTCGTTCGTACTGCCGGCCGGCAATGCGCGCCGGTTCGCTGGCGGCAGCGGCTTCGGAGTGGGCGGGCCGACCGACGAGGCCGGAGCCGGCGCAGTCGGAGCCGCCAGAGCGGCGGCCAAATCCCACCGGAACACTGCGGGTATGAACTCGTCGATTTCCGGCGACAGCGCGCCTCCGTCCGGCGGGTGGATCCACAGGAACGGCACCGTCGCCGCGTTGGCCTCCTGGGCCAACTCACGGACCTTGACAAACAGGGCGCCGAAATCGCTGTCGTTGCTGACCACGGCAACATCGTTGGCCCGGCCGGTCACCAGATCGGACACGGCATCGGCGGCGATTGCCAGATCCGCAGAGTTCTTGGAATTATTAGCACTGAAATGCTGCACGCCGCGGACGCGCAGGGTCAGCGCGGGGAACGTATTCTCGGCCCACAGCCGCCAGAGCTCCGCCTTGTCGGCGCGGACGTAGAGAGAAACGCTGCTCAGGGAAGGCCGGTCGCCGGGCCAGTTGGCAGCGACGGCAGCTACCACCTGGCGGGCGTATTCCGGATCGCGTAGGTTTTCCGTGTCCACGTAGAGGGCAGCGCCAGCAGGCGCGGGGATAGGGTAGTCGCCGTTGGTATTGAGGGTCATGGCCGCTCCGTGTGAAACTGAAACGCGTTTCCGTACGCTAAAGCGTTACCCGGGCTGGCACCAGTTGCTTGTTGCGGGGGTCTGCGGCTAGAACAAACCGCTCCAGAGTCATTGCCCCAATAAGTATGATGTCCGGGTCGTGCCCAAACGCTACATGAACGGTTCTGGCTCGGTCTTCCATGCCAATCAAGGCCAGGCCGATGTCCATCTCTACAGTAGAACCGTCGGCAAGGCTGAACAACTCCCGCTCGCCCCGCGCTATATCCAACTCGTCCAGAATTGGCGCCGGGATGATGGAATAAAGCGAGCCGGTATCGACCATACCAACTAGTGGGATGGACCTGTCGCCGTCGGCGCTACCGATGGTGAATTCAACATCGAAAACACCCATTGCTTTTCCCCCAATGGTGGATCCCGGCAGTATCGTTCCCGTTTTGTTGGTCATACCGGCTCCTCCGCGCAGAAGGCATCCACTATGTCCAGCAGGGCCGGGGCGGCCTCAACCAGCAGGTGAACCAGGGCGCGCAGTTCGTCGGCGTTCAGCCCGGCGAGTAGGTCGGCTACCGGAGGCTTGACGGCGATGGGGACGGAGCCGTTGTCGTCGCTGACGGTGAGCAGAGTGGCTACGACGTGCTTGCAGTAGCCGCCCCAATCGTAGGGGCAGGTGCAGGATGCGGTGAAGTCGCCGCCGAGAAAGGTTACGCCGACCTGGTAGGGGTCCCACTCGCTGCCTTGCACCTCTGCGAAGAGCTGGCCGCCGCGCAGGGTGGCGCTTTCGACCGTGCCGGAATGGTAGTAGTCAACGCCCCGGTCGTAGGATGACTCCGTGACTTTGGCGCGGATGGCGGCTTCGGTGATGCGGGGCAGGTTGGTCATGGCGTTTCCTCGTTGTCCAGCAGGACGATGCGGTCAACGGGCATCAGACGCTTGTTCACCAAGTCAACGACCAGCCGAAGTTCTATCAGGGATTCCGCTCCAATCAGGATTTTGCGATTGCCGCTGCCGAAAACGACCGTGACCGTTTCGGAGCAGCCCGCCAGCTCCATCTGGGCATAGCCGGTGTTACGTTCCTGTAACGACTCATCGGCCAAGCTGAAGAGGAGCAATTCGCCGCGCGCGACTCCCAGCTCATCCAATATGGCCTCCGGTATCACGGTGAACGAGGCGCCGGTATCTATCGTGCCGAGCAGAGTACGGGAACGGGAGCCATCGGGATTGTACAGAGTGAATGGCAAAGCGAGCTCGTACACAGTATGGAAGCCCCTATAGGTGCAGGACCACGTTGATAAATCGCTTGTTTCCTGGGTCGGCGGCCAGGGCCAGCCCACTGAGGGCGCTTTGACCGATGACGATTTGCCCGCTGTCTTCGCCAAAGAGAATTACCGGACGGCCCAATTTGCCGTTCAGCTTCACACGGGGCCGGGCGCAAGGCAGATTGGCCAGGGCGCCGCAGGGCAATTGGCAGCGGCGCTTACCTTGTGGCGCAATGCCCAACGCCCTCAGGATGTCGGCGGGAACGACGGAGTATTGTACGCGCGTATCCACCACGCCGGTGACGGTTCGGCAGACCTTCTCATCGTCGCTGTACAGCGTGATCGGAGCTTCAAAGACGGCCGACGGGTCGCCGCCGATAACGGAGCCGGCCGCAATATCCGGCTTGACATTGAGAAGTGTCATCGACATCGCATCCTCCTCTCTTTACACAAACTCCGGCTGTTCGAAGCTGCCGCCCACCACCGGGTTGGCGTCCAGGCCCAACCACTGCTCGACCAGCGTCCCGTACACGCCGCGGAAGTCGGTGTTGAAGGCGAGGTCGCCCTCCACCAGGTCGCCTTCGTCCAGGGATGGGTAGGCCCCGTACATACCGCCGTGGACCGGGTCGCCGATGGCGAAGGCCACGCCGCCGCTGCCGTGGTCGGTGCCGCTGCCGTTGTCCTTGACGCGGCGACCGAACTCGGTGAAGGCGAACATCAATACTCGATTGGACAGGGGGGCGCCGTCAGCGTCGTCGTGCTCGCGCAGGTCGGCGTAGAAGTCGCTGACGGCGCGGCTGAGGTCGCCCAGCAGCTTGGGATGGACGTCGGCCTCGCTGGCGTGGGTGTCGTAGCCGCCCTGCTGGGTGTAGAAGATCCGGGTGCCCAGGTTGGCGGTGAGCACCTTGGCAATGCCCTGGAGGTTACGGGCGATGCCGGTGTCGGCGTATTCCACGGTGGAAGTGTACATATCGGGGGCGGCCTTGAGGATGTCCGCGCCCTTGAGAGCGTCCAGGCCGGTCTGCCCCAAGTAGTCCATGGTGGCGCCGAGGCCGACGGTGGGGGAGTACATGCGGGCGAAGATGTCCAGGGCCTGGGAGCGCTCCGGCTCGTTGACGATGCCGGTGAGCACGCCGTATGTCTCCAGCACGGCCACGGAAGCCACGGGCACGCCGGTCAAGGCCATGGCCCGGGGGAGGCCACGCCCGAAGTTGACGCCGGTGAGCACGTTTTCGGCGTTGGGGTCGATGTCGCGGATGACGCGGCCCAGCCAGCCCTCGGTGCCGACCTTTTCCGGCTCGCAGGTGTGCCAGATGTCCATGCTGCGGAAGTGGGAACGGTTGGGCGTGGGATATCCGATGCCGTTGATGACGGCCACCTTGCCGGCGTCGTACAACTGCTTGATTTCGGGCAGGGCCGGGTTGAAGCCGAAATGGTCGTCAATGGGCAATGCCTGGTCGGCGGGGATGCCCACGGTGGGCCGATTGTCGTGGTAGCGCCCGTCGCCGTAGGGTATGACGGTGTTCAGGTAGTCGTTGCCGCCGGTGAGCTGGATGACGACGAGGATGGGGTCTTTGGAGGTGGTGGTCATGGCGATGCGGCTCCGTAGAGGGAGTGGGTTGGTGGGCGTAGTTTAGCACAGGGATGTTGGTTTGCAGAACGCACTGCGATTCATATAGCATAACGCTTTATATGAACAGGCATTATGCTATATGATTAATTTGGGGTACGTAATGTACGAACTGACGCTCAAGAGGCAAGCCATCCGAGCTCTTCAGAGGATGCCCCGACAGCAAGCCCAACGCGTTCGCTCTGAGTTGGAAAAACTGATTGAAAATCCGGACCGGGAAGACTTGGATATTTCCCGGTTGCAGGGACGGCCTGGTTTTCGTCTGCGAGTCGGTGATTTGCGGATTATTTTTGATAGAGATGACGAAACCCGTGTGATTGACGTGCTACGCATAGCTCCACGAGGGCAGGCTTACCGGAGATAGGAGAATGAAATGAGTGGATTGCAGGTGATTTATGACGGCGCTGGTCAACCTGTTTTTGCGGTCCTTCCCTGGCGCGAGTACCAGAGATTGACCAACCGGCAAAATAACGACGAATGGTTGAGCGATGAAGAATTGTACGACCTCGCCAAAATGGAGGGAGACGAGTCCTTTCCTCTGGCGGTGGCTGAGCGGATCCTGGATGGCGAAAACCCCATCAGCGTGTACCGCAATCATAGGGGTATGACGCAACAGGAACTGGCCGCAGCGGCCGGCATCAATGCGGTTTATTTATCGCAAATCGAGACTGGAAAACGTGTCGGTTCGGCCAAGACTCTGGCGTCGCTTGCCACGGCGCTCGATGTAACCGTGGATGACATCATCTCTCCGCGCAATGACTATTGAGCTTTGCCGACCAACCACCTGAAACGGTGCGCGGCCAGGCGGGTGATACAATGGGCGAGGCTTGAAATTATCTGAGCGTAGCGAGGACTGCGATGACAAGTACGCGCGCCGATGCCATTCGCCGTTTCACGGCCGCCGAGACAGATGCCATGGTCGTTGCCGGCATAGTGCCGGCCAGCGAGCGCGGAGGGGTGGGTGCCGGCCGTCGTTTCACCGTGGCCGAGTATCTGGCCCTGGGCGAAGCCGGCATACTGGCGAAAGAGGAACGAATTGAACTGCTGGACGGGGAGATAATCCAGATGGCGCCCATTGGCAACCGGCATCTGATGAGCGTCAACTGGCTGGCTGACCTGCTGCGCGAGGGTATCGGACACCGGGCCATGGTACAGGTGCAAGGCTCCATCCAACTGGACGACGCCAGCGCCCCGCAGCCGGACATCGCTGTCATCAGGCGGCGTTCCATCAATGACATTGGGCCAACGCTGCCGTCCGACGTGTATTTTCTGGTCGAAGTCGCCGACAGTTCTCTGGAGTTTGACCTGGGGGAGAAGCTGGCCCGGTACGCCGCCGCCGGGATACCGGAAGTTTGGGTTGCCAATTTGCGCGCCGGGGAATTGGTGGTTAACACGGAACCGCAAGGGGCGACCTATGCCAACGTCCGCGTCATCCCGCTGGGCGGGCGGGTCAGCCCGCAGGCGTTCCCTGATGTGATACTGGAGCTGGCGGACTTCATACCTGCCATCGATTGATGCTCGAAACTGAAGAACGCCCCCCCACCCGCCTCATCGTGGGCCTGGGCAACCCCGGGCCGCGCTATCGGGATACTCGGCACAACGTGGGGTTTGGGTGCGTTGATTTGCTGGCGGAGCGGTGGGGGATTGCGGTTCGGGACCGGCGGCGGACGACGGCACTGGGGCAGGGGTATCGGGAGGGGACCCCGGTGGTTTTGGCGAAGCCGCGCACTTTTATGAATCTTTCCGGCGAGTCGGTGGGGTATCTGTTGGCACGGTTCGGCGGGAGACCGGCGGATTTGGTGATCGTGTACGACGAGATGGCGCTGCCTTTGGGCCGCATCAGGTTGCGGGCGCGGGGTTCCGATGCGGGGCACAACGGGATGAAGGATATTATTCGGACGGTGCGTACCATAGACTTTCCCCGGCTGCGCATCGGGATTGGCGGGCCGGGTATGTCGGGCAGCGTGGAGCACGTGCTGGGGCGGTTTTCGGATGAAGAGAAGCCGGCGGTGGACGCCGCCATTGCCCGGGCCGCCGACGCGGTGGAGTGTCTGATCACCGAGGGCATCGACATCGCGATGAACCGGTACAACACGGATCCGCGAGAGGATGAGCCGGCGTAGATGTAATCAGAAGCAGGATGGAGTTACGCACTTGAAATCACACGCCCGTCACTCCGGCGAAAGCCGGAGTCCAGAAGTCGCAGTGTGAAAGAATCGGAACGGTGGCTAACGATTTCGGGCACTGGATTCCGGCTTTCGCCGGAATGACGGAGTAAAGGCACTCAACTGCGTAACTCATATCCTGTCCTGATTCTGGCTACTTTCGCAAGCGGTACTTCGATTGGCAGTGTGGCAAAAGCTTCTCACGGTTGGCGCGGCTCTCGCCGCTTTGCTGGCGGCGGCCATGGCCTGCGCCTCCGAGCCACCGTCGCCGACAGCGGAGCCGTCACCATCACCGACGATTGCTGAGACAACGGTCGTCACGCCGGCGCCCGCGGCCAGTCCCGCCGCAACTGAAGCGCCGGCGCCTCCGTCGTCGGCAACGGGCAAAACCGCCGCCATTGCCCCACCAGGCCCTGGTGAGACGCCCACTCACGAACCGACCAAGCCAATGACGGCGCCGGCGCACGCGATGACCGCCGCCGATTTTCCCACGCCGCCGGATCGAGACCTGCTGCAACTGGCGCGCCAACTCCGCTGGGACGGCGTGGAGCCGATGCCGGGGCCGGAACGGTTTGCCGGTCAGACCCTGGCGGTGGGCGACGCGGCGGAGTTCTGGACGCTGGATTACCCCAGGCGGACGATGGTGAGGAAGGAGTTTCGGCTGGCGGCGGTGTCCGAACACGCCTACTGGTGGGTTGAGCAGGGATTGAAGGTGGACGACGATGACCTGCAACGCTCGATGGCCGGCGCGGAGGCGCAGGTATATCCACGGGTCACGGCGGTGTTTGGAGTAGTGCCGGGAATCGGTGAAGGGGAAAGGCGGGGCCATATCATCAACGGGCGCATACCGGGCGTCGGCGGCTACGTGTCCGGCGCGGACCCCTATCCGGCGACGGTGCAGCCCTACAGCAACGAGGCGCCGGCCATTTACATCAACTCCCATGCGATCCCGCTGGGCAGCGACGAATATCTGGACGTGCTGGCCCACGAATTGCAGCACGCCATTCACTGGTACGCTGACTCGTCCGAAGCGACGTGGCTGAACGAAGGGTTGTCGGAACTGGCCGTTACACAAGCCGGGTTCACGCCGGGCAGTATGTTCTACTACCTGCGCCGGCCGAATGTTTCGCTGGTCAACTGGCCGGCCGAGTTGGGCGGGGACGTTGGACTTAATTACGGCGCGGCGGCGCTGTTCGCCCACTACCTGCGGGAGCGATACGCGCCGGAGGGCGACCTGAAGGACCTGCTGGCGGGACCGCGCAACGGCATCGCCGCCGTGGATGATTTTTTGAATGATCGGGGTGCTGTTACCCACGACGGAGCGCCGGCCGACTTTCATACTCTCTTCGCCGACTGGATGGTGGCGAACCTGCTGGACCGGGAGGAAGTCGGCTATGGGTACGCCAACCTGAACCCGGAGGCTCGCATCACGCGGACGGTGCAGGTTGGCGATGACGGGACGATGGTGTCGCTGCCGCAGTACGGCATCGACTACGTTGAGTTGAAAGATGTGGAAGACAGCGTGTTGGTTTTCTTTGAGGGAGCAGGCGTAACGCCGTTGCTGCCGGTGGAGGCACCGGACGGCGGATGCTGGTGGAGCAACCGGGGCGACGACATATCTTCGACTCTAACCCGGAGTCTCACCGTCCCCGACGGCGGAGAACCAACACTGACCTTCCGCCATTGGTACGATATTGAAGAAGATTGGGACTACCTGTATTTGGAGGCATCTACGGACGGCGGCGCGACCTGGGACGTGCTGCCGGCGGAGGGCACGACGGACGCCAACCCGTTGGGCAACAGTTACGGGCATGGCTACACCGGGTCGAGCGACTGGCAAGAGGCAGAGGTGTCGCTGGCGGACTACGCCGGGCAGGATGCGCTGGTGCGCTTCCACTACGTGACGGACGATGCCATCCACGCTACCGGGGCCTGTCTCCATGATATGAGCGTTTCATGGGATGCTGCGGGCGCGGATCCCGATGGGTGGCAACCTGACGGGTTCGTACTGGTGAACAACCGGGTGCGGCAGGACTGGATCGCATGGCTGATCATCGACGGGACGCAGCCGGCTGCGTCCCGCCTGGAATTGCGCTGGGACGCTGAAAAGCAACGCTATACCGGAATCATCCCCCTGCCGGCAGTTGGCGACGGTAGCCGCGTAGTTGTAGCAGTGGCCCCGACCGCGCCGGCTACGATGCAGCCGGGCCGCTATCGCGTTTGGGCGGTACGCGGGCAACCCTCACCCTAACCCTCTCCCAGAAGGAGAGGGAATTGCTTCCAGCAGGTATTCGGCGAACTCCAGGAGCGCGCCGTTGCGGGAGCAGGAAAAACACTGCCATTGCACCTTTGTCAGTGACACCTGCAAGGACGATTCGGCGTCGCAGAGTGGACAGGCACCCACCAGCTTGGTCTGCTCCCGGGGTGATGTGACCGGAGAGGTCAACGTGGTTAACGCGCCGATGAGCTGGAGCAGGCGGCCTCGGCGCACCGGTCCGGCAGGGTCGGTTCCCATGCCGCGACAATTGCGCCGGCGCAGTTCGGCCAATAGGGACGGGACCACGGCGCTGAATTGGTCGGCGATGGATGGCTCCGGTTCCAGCGCGTCGGCGCGGGCTACGGCAGCGACCAGGGCGTAGAGGCCCGGTTCGCTGAGGCTGGACAGGCTGTTGACCACGTTGTCGCCGGCCAGTGCGTAAAAACGTCCCAGGAATTCCCGCAAACGTTGGTCGGTAAGCGGTGGGAAATTCGCGGCGGGCAAGTGGGACGGTGCCGTTTCCGGTTCTGGGAAGAGCAGGACGCTGTCGATGGGTGTTGCCGGGCTGGTCAAGGGTGTGCGGGCCTCCTTGCGCTGGTTCTACTTTCAGGATAGGCGGCCGGCAGCGATGGCGGCAAGGGGCAATTGTCAGTAGGTAGCGTTCCGTTTTAGGCGGTTTATTTGGGCAGGCACCGTTGCCGGCGCGGGTAGGGGCGACCAGCCGGTCGCCCCTACAAACGGAAACCACCTAATTGCAACGCTGCCTTACCGATACTCACATTTGCCACCGGCGGCCGGCGAATTTACAATGCCCGCATTCAGATGGAGGTATCAAATTATGAGGCTGTTGGTACTGTCAGGCGGGCGGCATCCCTACGAGGAGTCGACGCCGATTTTGGAATCCTTTCTCCAGGGAGCGGGCCACGAGGTTACGGTGACTGAGGACGCCGCGGTGCTGGCCGACGGTTCCGCTATGAACGGGTACGACGTGCTGGTGTTCAACACGCGGCGGGAGAATGTGCCGGACTTCGGCGACTGGACCCTGTCGGCGTCGGAGATGGACGGGCTGCGGGATTACATCAGCGGCGGCAAGGGGTTCGTGTGCATCCACATCGCCACCTGCGTAGCGGCGGCGTGGCCGGAGTATCACGAAATTACCGGCGGCGGCTGGATTTCCGGCACCAGCTACCACCCTCCCTACGGCCAGTTCACGGTCAACGTGAGCGACGGCGGCCACGCTGGAGTCCAGGGGGTGTCGGACTTCTCCACCAACGACGAGCTTTACATGAACTTGGCGATCAAAAACGGCAACAACGTCTTCATCACCGGCACCGCCGAGGACGGTACCTGGCCCTGGGGCCCGGACCGCAACCCCACGCATATGCCCGGCGGCACCTACCCACTGGGCTGGACCCGCCAGTACGGGGACGGCAACGTGTTCGTCCTCCTGCTGGGTCACGACGGGAGGAGCTTTGAGACGCCCGAGTTCCAGCGGATTGTGCTGAACGGGGTTGAATGGGCGGCGGCGAAGGTGGCGGCCTGATCGGCACAAGGTTAGGACGTGTTGACAAATGACGTCATTCCGGCGAAAGCCGGAATCCAGAGGGTACGAAATCGGGCCAACTTTCTGCTGGCGTGATTCTCTGGGTTCCTGCTTTCGCAGGAACGACGGTGTGATTTTCAAATTGACAATGCGCCCTAGAACAAATGACGCGGGGCGGGTCTGAATTCCCGTCCCATTTTGTTGCAAAATGCCGGCACCGACTTACTATCCAGGCATATCCCCGGTGGCCCAGGCCTTGATGAGGTGATGGGCGATGGCGATGGGGCCGGGGACGGTGAGTTCCTCGCTGCGGCCCTCCAGAGCCAGGAGGACCTCGGCGCGGTCGAACCAGCGCACGTCGGTCATCTCCTCATCGTCCATGTTGATGTCGGTGGTGTCGGCCTCGGCGAGGCAGCCGATCATCAGAGACGACGGGAAGGGCCACGGCTGGGAGGAGTGGTAGCGGACGTTTTTGACCCGGATGCCGGCCTCTTCCATGACCTCGCGGGCCACGGCTTCCTCGATGGCCTCGCCCTGGTCCATGAAGCCGGCCAGGGCGGAGTAGGCCCGCATCCGCTGCAAACGGCCCCGGGACTGGCCCAGCAGGCAACGGTCGCGCTCAACGTCGGCGACGACGGTGATGACCACCGGGTCGGTGCGAGGGAAGTGCTGGGCGTTGCAGGCGGGGCACTGCCGAACCTGGCCGCCGCGCTTCTTGTCGGTGGCATGTCCGCATACCGAGCAGAAGCCGTGGCGCAGGTTCCAGTCCAATTGGGCGCGGGCGTGGGAGAGGAGGCCGGTGTTGGGGCCAGACATGGTTTCACCGGCGGTGCGGCAATCCTCGAAACGCCAGCCGGTATCCTGCTGCACTCGCTCCGCGACGCGCTGGGCTTTGGAGAGGTCCACGGCGAAGTGAGCGGCGTCATCCAGCAGGCCCAGGAAAATCCATTCGGCATCGGGGGGCAGCGGCTGCAACAACGCCGGGTTGAGCCAGCCGGGTTCCGGCGGGTCCTGGTCGGTGAGGAGCACGTTCAGGTTGTGGAACGGGAGGAACCGGCTGCTGTCGTCGGCCGCCTGTTGGGCGATCCAGTCCTCGTCCCGGCGTTCCGTCTCGCCGCGGTTGATGGGGTTGTTGGCGAAGATGTGGGGTGGGTAGGTCATGTGGTTGATGCACCTAGCTGGCGTTAGTCGGCGTCGGATTTGGATTGCTGGCCGTTCTGGTGATTATCGGGCCACCCGCCCGGCGGCGATTCGTTGAACGGCTGGCCCTGGGCTTCAGCGGCCATGCGGCGGCGGTTCCATGCCTGCCACTCGGCGCGCTCTTCGGCGCGGCCTCGGGCTTCATGGGCCTCGATGACCGGGATGACGAAGCGGTTCACCATGGCCTGATAGAGCGACATAAGGATTTCTCCGGTGAGGTTCAATGGGCGGGTCAGCAGCATCGCCAGTATAGCAATTCCGATGCCGACGCCGCTGAAATCGTGCAGGACGGCGAAGGCGAAGTCGCCAGCGGTCTGCCACCATGCCGAGCCTGGCGCAATCTTCCATTCTGCCACCGGGTCATTGATCGTTTTGTGACCGATGTAGGCCAGGGCGACAAGCCACAGCAGGCTGACCAGACGGAAGAAGGTGCGGGCATCCCGGCGGTAGATGCTCCAGATGGACTCGCGGTCCTCCGGCTGGGGTGTGGCCGGTGGGAGGAGTTTGGCGAGCAGGCGGCGGAGCCAGGATAGCGGGCTATTGGGTTGCTGCGGCATTGGAGGGTTTATACGACTGTCCGCAAAACCAGTTTGGGGAAAAGCGCTCCTTTGCCGTAGTCATCGCGATACTCTCCTGCATTATCCTGTTTCCATTCTGCGGCGATACGGCAAGGCCGTCAAGCAACACGGCCGGCGTCCCCGGTTGCGCCGCCGGCCTTGCGTGATAGAATGGCGCATCAAGCCCAACGACTTTATGAACCGATGAGGAGGCATTTGATGAGCGCTCCGGCACGTATGAAGTTTGGCGTGTTTATGGCTCCGTTTCACCGGGTCGGCGAGAACCCGACCCTGGCCTTGGAGCGGGACTTGGAACTGCTGCAATGGCTGGACCAACTGGGTTTCGATGAAGCCTGGATCGGCGAGCACCACAGCGCCGGCTGGGAGACCATCGCTTCCCCCGAGGTGTTCATGGCCACCGCCGCCGAGCGCACCCGCAACCTGCGCCTGGGCACCGGCGTGGTCAGCCTGCCTTACCACCACCCTTACATGGTCGCCAACCGCATGGTGCTGCTGGACCACCTGACGCGGGGGCGCGTCATGCTGGGCGTCGGTCCCGGGGCCCTGGCCTCCGACGCCTATATGTTCGGCATTGACCCGTCCCGCCAGCGGGAGATGATGGACGAATCCCTGGGCGCAATCAAGCGGCTGATGGACAGCCCGGAGCCCTACACCTACACTTCGGATTGGTTTGAACTCCACGACGCCCACCTGCAGTTGCGGCCCTACCAGCAGCCCTTCCCGCTGGTGGTGGCGTCGGTGCAGTCGCCGGCCGGCGTGACCACGGCGGGCAAGTACGGCGCCGGCGTTATCTCGTTGAGCGTGCCACGAGACATGGTGCGTTCCACCAGCCTCAAGGACCAGTGGGCCATTGCCGAAGAGACCGCCGCCGAGCATGGGCAGACCGTCAAGCGCGAGGAGTGGCGTCTCTCCGTGGGCGTCCACCTGGCCGAGTCCAAGAAGCAGGCCCAGGAGGACATCCGCGAGGGTTCGGCCCGCGTGGTCACTGAGTACTTCGGCAACACGCTGGGCCACGAGGTTCCAGACGTGCCGCGGGACCAGATCGTTGACTTTATGACCGACAACAAGCAGTGGATCGTGGGCACTCCTGACGACTGCATCCAGCGCATTAATGAGTTGCAGGAAATGTCCGGCGGGTTCGGCGGTCTGCTGGTGCGCGTGGAGGACTGGGCGCCCCGGGACAAGCTGCATCGCTCCTACGAGCTGATGGCCCGCTACGTCATGCCCCAGTTCCAGGGGACGCTGACCGGTATCCAGACCTCCCAGCAGTGGGCGTCGGACCTGCGGGAGACGTTGCAGGTGAACCGGCGCGCCGGGCTGGAACGGGCCGAGCAAACCTACCAGGAAAGCCGCCAGAACCGCTGACGGCACAGCGTCGGACTACCGTCAACCAGTAGGGGCGACCGGCCGGTCGCCCCTACTCTAACCGCAACGGGGCCGAAATCACGGCCTGGCAGTGGCGCGGGTTATAATGGGCTGAAAGACAGAGGACAACAGAGCAGGGGTAAGAATTATGCGTAAGACCAAGATTATCGCCACCATCGGCCCCGCATCGCGCTCCCCCGAAACACTGGATCGGCTGGTGTCTGCTGGCATGGACGTGGCACGGCTCAACTTTTCCCACGGGACGCTGGAGGAGCACGCCGAGGTGATCGCCAACGTGCGGGCGGCGTCGGAACGGCACAACCGCCCGGTGGCCGTGTTGCAGGACCTGGGCGGCAACAAGTTTCGGCTGGGGCACATGGAAGAAGCGGTTCAACTCAATTTCGGCGACCGGGTTTCCATTGTCAACGAGCCGCGCTCGGAGTCTGCCGCGCTGCTGCCGTTTCCCGAGCCAGAGATACTGAGGAGTATGCGCCCGGGCAACCTGGTCTATATTTCCGACGGCACCGTGTGCCTGGAAGTGCTGGACGTGACTCCGGACCTGGAAGTCAAAACCCAGGTGCGCAACGGGGGCAACCTCTCGTCCTTCAAAGGCGTCAACCTCCCCGACGTGCCCATTGATATGCCGGTGATTACCGAAAGCGACAAGGTGGCCCTGCAATTCGGCGTGGAGCAGGAAGTGGATTGGGTAGCCCTCTCGTTTGTCCGCACCGGCGAGGACGTGCGCTACGCCCGGGCCTACCTGAACCAGCTGGACAGCCGCGCCCCGGTGATGGCCAAGCTGGAACGCCGGGAGTGCATCACCAACCTGGACGACATCCTTCAGGAGGTGGACGGCATCATGGTGGCCCGCGGCGACCTGGGCGTCGAAATGCCCATGGAAGAGGTGCCGGTGATCCAGAAGGACATGGTGACCCGGGCCAACCGGGCGGGCAAGATTTCATCGGTGGCGACCCAAATGCTCCGGTCCATGGTCAACTCGCCCACGCCGACGCGGGCTGAAGTGTCGGACATCGCCAACGCCGTGCTGGACGGCTGCGACTCCATCTTGCTGTCCGACGAGATTGCCGTGGGTGCCTATCCGGTGGAGGCGGTGCGCATCGCGGACGCCGCCATCGCGCAGGCGGAGACGATGTACCACTACTACACCGAGTTTCCCCAGCGGGACCAGACCCAATCGGTCACATGGGGCGCGACGCAGCTGACCAAATCACTCAATGCCAAGCCCATCGTCATCACCAGCACGGGGCGGGCGGCCTTCGAGATGTCCCGGTTCCGTCCTGAAAACGACATCATCGTCTTCTCTCACGACGCGACGGTGCAGCGGCGGGTCTGCATGGCCTGGGGCCTGACGCCCAAGGGTGTGATTCCCGCCGAACCCGACGTCGCCAAGCTGGTAACGCTGCTGGTGGACGCCGCCATGGCCACGGGCATGGTGTCGGAGCGGGACGTGGTGACGCTGGTGCACGGGTTCATGACCGGCGTGACGGGCACCACCAACACCATCCAGGTGCTGAACATCCAGGAGTACCTGAACCACATCGGGCGCAACGCCGTGTCCTCCGCCGCGCCAGTGCCGGCGTGATGGGCTGTCTGGAGATGGTCCTCGCGTTTTGACGTTGCGGTGATCCGGCACGCCGCATCGAGGGAGGGGAATATGTCGGTCAAGAAAAAGTATGTGCCCACCGTTGGCAAGGCGATGTACGAGAAAATACGCGCCGAGATGGAAGCCAACCATTGGGGCAAAATGGTAGTCATCGACGTCAACACCGGCGACTATGAGATTGCCGATGACGATACTACCGCTACGTTGCGACTGATTGAACGTAGGCCCAATGCTATAACGTGGGGCGAGCTAGTAGGCCACCCGGTGACGGCGTATATGGGAAACGTCGCGTACTTCGTGGGCAAGCAGGCCAAGCAGCGAAATGATTAGAGGCAGAGTGGAGTTGACCGGGATGATTAGTACTCATCCCGTCTTGGCGCCCCGCGTTTCCTTGACTGTTGCCGCCGACGCTGCCGGCGTTTTCCGTGCATTTGAGGCGGGCGAGCGTCAGCAGACGTCGGAAAGTTATACGGCGCGGCCAATGAGGCCCTGACGCCATCTGGAGTAATAATGCGCGAGGGCGGGTTCGCATCCCGCCCTTTGATGATGCTGGATTCCGGCTTTCGCCGGAATGACGGTGGTTGGGACGGGAATGACGGTGGTTGGGACAGGATTCGCTCGGTTACTCGACGGCGATGGAGCGGGGCAGGTGGCTTGCGCCAGAGGCCAGGTACTGGTCAACGCCGCGGGCCACGTCGCGGCCTTCGGCAATGGCCCAGACGACCAGGGACTGGCCGCGCACCATGTCGCCGCCGGCGAAGATGCCCGGCACCGACGTCATCTTGTTCTCGTCAGTCTTGACGTTGCCGCGTCCGTCCAGTTCTACGCCCAACTGCTCCAGCATCCCGCCGTGCTCCGGGTGCAGGAAGCCCATGGCCAACAACACCAGGTCGGCGTCCACGCTGAACTCGCTGCCGGGGACTTCGGACATTTGGAAACGGCCGCCTTCGCCCCGGGTCCAATCGACGCGGACGGCATGGAGCCGGTTGACCTGCCCGTTCTCGCCGGTCAGGGACTTGGTGAGGATGTTGTAATCGCGGACGCCGCCCTCTTCATGGGCTCCTGACGTGCGCAAAATCATCGGCCAGCGGGGCCAGGGGTTGTCGTCGGGCCGGGTTTCGGGTGGTTCCGGGAGCAGCTCGAACTGGTGGACGATTTCGGCACCTTGACGGTGGGCGGTGCCCAGGCAGTCCGCGCCGGTGTCGCCGCCGCCCAGGATGATGACCCGCTTGCCCTCGGCGGTAATCTGGTTGTCGATGGTTTCTCCGGCCAACGTCCGGTTCTGCTGGGGCAGGTATTCCATGGCAAAATGAACGCCGTCCAGCTCCCGACCGGGCACGTTCAGATCTCGTGCGTGTGTAGAGCCGCCCGTGAGACACACCGCATCGTACTCCTGGAGTAGACGCTCCGCCGGATAGTTGACGCCCACGTTCACGCCGGTGCGGAACTCGATGCCTTCGGCCTCCATCAGGGCGACGCGACGCTGCACCACCGACTTTTCCAGCTTGAAATCGGGTATGCCCAGCATCAGCAGGCCGCCGATGTAATCGGCCCGTTCCAGCACGGTTACCGTGTGTCCGGCCCGGTTGATCTGCTGCGCGGCGGCCAATCCAGCCGGGCCGCTGCCCACTACCGCGACGGTTTTGCTGCTGCGAGTCTCCGGCGGCGTTGGTTTGATCCAGCCCTGCTCGAACCCACGGTCGCTGATTTCCTTCTCAATGTATTCGATGGTAACCGGGTCGGCGTTGATGCTGAGCACGCAGGATGCTTCGCAGGGAGCGGGACAGATGCGGCCGGTGAACTCCGGGAAGTTGTTGGTGCTGAGCAGCACCTCCAGGGCCCGTTCCCAGTTGCCCAAGTACACCTGATGGTTGAACTCCGGTATGACGTTACCCAGAGGACATCCCATGTGGCAGAAGGGGACGGCGCAGTCCATGCACCGACCGCCCTGCTCCGTGGCCTGCTCATCGGACCAACGGTGGTAATACTCGGCCCAGTCGCCGACGCGTTCCGCTGGGGGACGGCGTTCCGGCGGCGTACGGCCGAACTCCATGAAGCCGGTGACTTTACCCATTGGACACCGCCACCAATTCCTGTGCCGCCGCCCGCTCGGCGCGTTCCCGCAGCACCCGGCGGTAGTCGCGGGGCATTACCTTGCGGAACTTGCCGATGCTGGCCGACCAGTCATCAAGGATGCGCTGGGCCGGGCCGCTGCCGGTGCGTTCCAGGTGCTCGGTCAAAAGGCTGTGCAGAACGTCTATGTCCTCCGGTTCGATCAGGTCTTCCAAGTCGGCCATGCCGTCGTTGAAGCGGATGTGTAAATCGCCGTCGGGGTCGTACACGAAGGCGATGCCGCCGCTCATGCCGGCCGCGAAGTTGCGGCCCGTGCTGCCGATGACGGCGACGATGCCGCCGGTCATGTACTCGCAGCCGTGGTCGCCGATGCCTTCCACCACGGCGCAGGCGCCGCTGTTGCGGACGGCGAACCGTTCGCCGGCCCGGCCGCGGATGAATACGTCGCCGCCGGTGGCCCCATACAGCGCGACGTTGCCGATGATGATGTTGTCCTCGGGCACGAAGCCGGATCCGTCGGGCGGTACGATAACGAGGCGACCGCCGCCGATGCCCTTGCCCATGTAGTCGTTGGTGTCGCCGGCCAGCCGGATAGCGACGCCGGGCGCGAGGAACGCGCCGAAGCTCTGTCCGCCGGAACCCTCCAGGTTGATGTCGATGGTTCCTTCGGGCAGGCCGTCTTCACCGTACTTGGCGGCCACCTTCCCGCTGAGCATGGCGCCCACGGTGCGGTTGGAGTTGCGGACGGGCAGGCTGATGTTCACCGGCGTGCCGTGGTCGATGGCCGGCTGCGCCTGGGCGATGAGCTGGTGGTCCAGCGCGCGCTCCAAGCCGTGATCCTGATCGATGCAGCAGTAGGTCTGCACGCGCTGGGCCCGGGGCGGGATGGTAAGCAGGCGAGCGAGGTCGATGCCCGACGCCTTCCAGTGATCCACGGCCTTGCGGGTTTCCAGCTTGTCCACGCGGCCCACCATTTCAGCCACGGTGCGGAAACCGAGTTCCGCCATGATCTCGCGCAATTCCTCGGCCACGAAGTAGAAGTAGTTGACCAGGTGGCCCGGCTGACCCGCGAAGCGCTTGCGGAGTTCGGGATCCTGGGTGGCGATGCCCACGGAGCAGGTGTTCAGGTGACACTTGCGGAGCATGATGCAGCCGTTGACGATAAGGGCGGCCGTTGCCATGCCGAACTCTTCAGCGCCCAGCAGGGCGGCCACCGCCACGTCGCGGCCGGTTTTCAGCTGGCCATCGGTCTGCACGACGATGCGGCTGCGCAGGTCGTTGGCGACGAGCACCTGCTGGGTCTCGGCAACGCCCAACTCCCAGGGCAGGCCGGCGTGCTTGATGGACGACTCCGGCGACGCGCCGGTGCCGCCGTCGTGGCCGCTGATGAGCACGACGTCGCCATGGCCCTTGGAGACGCCGGCGGCGATGGTGCCGACGCCGACCTCGGACACCAGCTTCACGTGGATGCGGGCGTCGGGGTTGATGTTCTTCAAGTCGTGGATGAGCTGGGCCAGATCCTCAATGGAGTAGATGTCGTGGTGGGGCGGCGGCGAGATCAGCTCCACGCCGGGGGTGGTGTGCCGCACCCAGCCGATGTACTCGTCAACCTTGTGGCCGGGGAGTTGGCCGCCCTCGCCGGGCTTGGAACCCTGGGCCATCTTGATTTGCAGGTCGGTGGCGTTGACCAGGTAGTTGGGAGTTACGCCGAAGCGTCCCGAGGCCACCTGCTTGATGGCGCTGTTGCGGTCGTCGCCGTTGTCTTCCCGGGTGTAGCGGTGGAAGTCCTCGCCGCCCTCGCCGGTGTTGCTGCGCGCGCCCAGGCGGTTCATGGCGATGGCCATGGTCTCGTGGGCCTCGCGGCTGATGGAACCCAGGGAGATGGCGCCGGTGGCGAACCGCTTGACGATTTCCACCGCCGGCTCGACGTCGTCAACATGGATGGGCTGGCTGAGCTTGAACTCTAGCAGGCCGCGCAGGGTTGCCATCTTGCGGCTCTGGTCGTTCACCTGGTCGGCGAACTCCCGGTAGGCGCGGGGGTCGTTGGCGCGGGTGGCGTATTGCAGCTTGGCGATGGCCTCCGGGTTCCACTGGTGGAACTCGCCATGGCGACGCCACTGGTACTGCCCTCCCATGTCCAGTTCCTGCATCCCCGGTACGAAGGGGTCGTCGAAAGCGGAGCGGTGACGCTGTAGGGTCTCTTCCTCAATGATGTCCAGGCCGATGCCCTGGATGCGGGACGGGGTGCGGGTGAAATAGCGCTCTACGACTTCGTCCGTTAGGCCGATGGCCTCGAAGATCTGAGCGCCCCGGTAGGACTGGACGGTGGAGATGCCCATCTTGGACATCACCTTGAGGATGCCCTTCTCGTTGGCCTTAATGAAGTTGTAAACGGCGTAGTCGGGCTTGGTGCCGTTGAGTTCGCCGCGCTCGGCCAAGTCTCGCACCGACTCCAGGGCCAGATAGGGGTTGATACCGCCGGCGCCGTAGCCGATGAGGAGGCAGATATGCTGCACTTCCCGGGGTTCGCCTGACTCCACCACCAGGCCGACCTGGGTGCGGTCGCCGGTGCGGGTCAGATGGTGATGGACCGCGCCGGTGGCCAGCAGGCTGGGGATGGGCGCATGGTTGGCGTCCACGCCCCGGTCGGACAGGACGATGATGTTATTGCCGTCGGCGACGGCCTGGGAGGCGGCCTCGCACAGGGCGTCCACGGCCTGTTGCAGCGAGCCGTTCCTGGCGTCGAACAGGGTGGACAGCGTGGTTGATGACAGGCCGGGACGGTCGAGGGAGCGGATTTTCGCCAGTTGCTCGTCGGTGAGCATGGGGGACTTGAGCCGGAGCTGGCGGCAGTGCAGCGGGCTTTCGTCGAAGAGGTTCTGCTCGCTGCCGATGAAGGCTTCCAGAGAGGTGACCAGTTCCTCACGGATGGCGTCCAGGGGCGGGTTGGAGACCTGGGCGAAAAGTTGCTTGAAGTAGTCGAACAGCGGCCGGTTCTGGTCCGACAGCACGGCCAGCGAGGCATCGTTGCCCATGGAACCGATGGCTTCGTAGCCGTCGGCGGCCATCGGTGTGGCCAGCATCCGCAGCTCTTCGATGGTGTAGCCGAAGGCGCGCTGCTGCTGGCGCAAATTGTTGCCGCCGGCCGGGGGAGAGGGATCGGACGGCGGCAGATCATCAAGGTTGACTTTGTTTTCCTGGAGCCACTGACCGTAGGGCTGGCGGGTTGCCAGCGTGTGCTTGAGCTCTTCGTCGCCAATGATACGGCCCTCGTCGAAACTGACCAGGAACATCCGGCCCGGCTGGAGGCGGCCTTTCTCCCTGATCCGCTCCGGCGCGAGGTCCAGCACGCCGGTTTCCGAGGCCATGACCAGCTTGTCATCGTGGGTTACGGTGTAGCGGAAGGGGCGCAGGCCGTTGCGGTCCAGCACGGCGCACACGTCCTTGCCGTCGGTGGCGAGCATCATGGCCGGGCCGTCCCACGGCTCCATCATGCAGGAGTGGAACTCGTAGAAGTCCTTTTTCTCCTGGGGCATGGTCTCATGCTGGTCCCAAGCCTCGGGGATCATCATAAGCATGGCGTGGGCCAGTTCGCGGCCCGTCATCACCAGCAGTTCCAGGGCGTTGTCGAAGCTGGCGGTGTCGCTGGCCAGCGGGTCGCAGATGGGCGCCAGCTTGTGGATGTCGTCGCCGTACAGGGGAGAACTGAACTGATACTCGCGGGCGTGCATCCAGTTGATGTTGCCGCGCAGGGTGTTGATCTCGCCGTTGTGGGCCAGGTAACGGTAGGGGTGGGCCAGCTTCCAGTGTCCGAGGGTGTTGGTGCTGAAGCGGGAGTGGACCAGCGCGAAGGCCGAAACCAGCGACTCATCGTTCAGGTCCAGGTAAAAGCCTGAAATCTGGTAGGACACCAACAGACCCTTGTACACCACAGTATTGGCGCTGAGGCTGCAAATGTAGAAGAAGTCGGCGTCATCGGCGCTGATGCCGGTTGACGGCAGGGTATTGGTGATCGACTTGCGCGTCACGTACAGTTTACGTTCCAGCGCCGCCCGGTCGGGGGTGTTGGCCGGGCCTTTGCCCACGAAAAATTGGCGGATGGTGGGGCGGACCTCACGAGCGTCCCGGCCAATCACCGCCGGGTTCAGTGGCACGTCCCGCCAGCCCAGCAGGGTGAGGCCCTCGTTAGCGACTACGGTTTCAATATGAGCCACGCACTTGGCGAGGGCGTCCGCATTCTGGGGCAGGAACACCATGCCGACGCCGTACTCGCCCTCGGGGGGCAGCACGATGCCCAGAGCAGTGGTTTCCTTGCGGAAGAAGGCATCGGGCATCTGTACGAGGATGCCGGCGCCGTCGCCGGTGTCCGGGTCGGAACCGGAGGCGCCCCGGTGCCCCAGATTGTTGAGGACCTCCAGCGATTCGGTGATGATGGCGTGGGTCTTTTCGCCCTTGATATTGGCTACCATGCCGACGCCGCAGGCGTCGTGCTCCTGTTCGGGAGCATATAAGCCGGATTGGGCCAATTCCTTGAGCGAGTTCATAATGGCACCCCGCGCTCCAACAATGCAAAAACCGCCAGTAGCGTCGGGGCCACTCCCATAGCGTTTTCCGTTGGGAAACGTGGTTCGCCGCCGCTGGCAAAAATCATTTGTGTAATATATCACAAATGGCGGGGATTGCAAGGCAAACCGAGCCGGCCTATACTCACAGCCGAACCTGCGAGTGATCCGTTTCCCATATGACAACTACTGAAACCCTTACCCCTGCCGACGTGGCCCGCCTGGCCGTGGACGTGGCCGCCGACAAGCTGGCCTCGGACATCGTGATGCTGGACCTGCGGGAACTGACGGTGTTCGCCGACTATTTCGTGGTGATGACCGCCGATTCGGTGCGCCAGATCGAAGCGTTGGAAGAGGACCTGTCCGACGCTATGGAAGAAGCCGGCGTGGCCCGCCACCACCGGGAGGGGACTCCCGCCTCCGGCTGGGTGCTGCTGGACTTTGCGGACGTGATCGTGCACATTTTCGGGCCGGAGGAGCGGGAGTTCTTTGGGCTGGAAAGGCTGTGGAGCCGGGCGCCCCAGGTGGTCAGGATTCTGTAATCCACTGATCGGTGCTGCGGGAATAGTCCAGCGCGTCGCCGGCGCCGAAGAACAGGCCGATCTCCCGTTCCGCCGACTCCAGGCCGTCGGAGCCGTGGGCGATGTTCCGGCCAATGTCTATGCCCAGATCGCCCCGGATGGTGCCGGGCGCCGCCTCGGCCGGGTTGGTGCTACCCATGGTCTGCCGCGCCAGCGCCACCGCGTTGTCGGCCTCCCAGATCATCGCCACGATGGGGCCGGAGGTGATGAACGATACCAGTGACGGGAAGAAGGGCCGGTTGACGTGTTCGGCATAATGCCGTCCGGCCAGGTCTTCATCAACCTGCATCAGGCGGACGGCGACCAGTTTCAGGCCGCGCCTTTCCAGCCGGGAGATAACCTCGCCGATGAGGCCGCGCTGCACACCGTCGGGTTTGATGGCGACGAAAGTTCGTTCCATGGGATAGATAGCTCCTGTTGATTGGGGGTTTAATTTACCGGTATGAACAGGATAAACGGGATGGACGGGATATTTTTCATTTGAGTGGGAGCTATCTTGCGGATGGTCGGCCCTGCCGCACCAGGTCGCGCTGCCGGGGGGCGCCGATGGTCGGCATCCGCAGGTAGTATGGCTGCAGGGTGGACAAGTCGTCAGAATCCCCGTCCTGGATACGGCTGGCGGCCAGTTCAGCCAGCGCCCAGAGACGGTCAGCTGGCGTCCAGGGCATTACGGCATAGCCGTGGCTATCCCCGACCAACGCTCTAATCTCGTCGCGGCGTACCCATGCCGCTTCGCCGCAGTAGAGCGCCGCCCATTGATCCCCTGCGTCCTCGGACAGTAATTCCTCCGGTGAGCCAATGCGGTCATCTCGTAGCCGTTCAGCGTCATTGCCGAATACCCCGGCGGCGATTTCGTTGCGGCCAGCGTCCAGCCAGGATATGGGAATTTCCCCATCGGGCCATTGCGGATGCACCGATAAGTCAGAATGAGGCCACGCTTCCAATAGTAGCGTGTCTTCGCCAACGATGGGCAGCTCGCCGGCCATGGCCAGCCCCTTGGCCGCGCTGACGCCGACGCGGAGGGCGCTGAAGGGACCTGGCCCCAGGGCCACCGCGACGGCATCGAGTTCGGCGGCGGCGATACTTTGCGCTGCCAGCAACTCGGCCACCGCCGGCATGAGTTGCGCCGTGTGGTTGGCCGTGGAGCGCCACAACCGGGCCTCGATGACCTGTCCGCTCTCGTCGGCCAACGCCGCGCCGCCGTAGCGGGATGATGTGTCGATGGCCAGCAGCATTACGCCTGTCCTCCGGCGGTCGTGGTTGAGAAGGCAGCGGCCAACCGGGCCATCAACCCCGCGTAGGGTTGCGGGGCGTTATTGATCGCAATGCTGTGGCGGCTGGGAACGGAGCCATCCTCGTCGGGGATGACCTCACAGGCAGCAGGGTTGCCATCGGCGGCGTAGTCCAGGTCAATCCAGAGGGCGTGTTCGGGGAATATGTCGGCGGCGCGGTCGGCCCACTCTACGATGAGCACTTCCTCGCCGGCGGACATGATGTCCTCCAGGCCCAGGTCCCAAGCCTCCGCCGGATGGTCGATGCGATAGAGGTCGGCGTGGTGGATGGTGAGGCGGCCCTGGTAGCGGGTGACAAGGACAAAGGTAGGACTGCGGGCGTAGCCGGGAACACCGAGACCCCGGGCGATGCCCTGGGTAAGACAGGTCTTGCCGGCGCCCAGCGGCCCGGTGAGCAGGTAGATGTCGCCGGGGGCGGCTTCCTGTCCGATTATTTCTCCGACCCGGCGCGTTTGCTCCGCCGTGTCGGTGTGGATGGTGATACTGCGGGACATGGCCAAACTGACGATTTCGGTCACTGGATTCCCGCTTTCGCGGGAATGACGGGAAAAGTGGTTTCCAACTGAGTAAGTTCTATGTAATTAGGCGGTGAAATGGTCCCAGCCGGCGCCGCGCCGCGTGCGGGGGTTGCCGTCGGAGTCCAGCACGGTGACTTCTCCCGGCTGGCCGGCGGTTATTTCGCCTACGACCGCCGCGCCGGAGGGGAGTTCGCTAATTGTCGCGTCCATTGTATCCGGTGGCGCGGTGAACAGCAGTACGTAGTCTTCGCCGCCATACAGCGCCAGGTCAAGCCAATGGGACGGGAAAACCTCTTTTAGGGATGGTTCAACCGGTATCTCCTCGGCCCACAGGGTGGCGCTTACTCCGCTGGCGGCGCACAGTTTGCCCAGGTCGTCGGCCAGGCCGTCGCTGACGTCCATGGCGGAGCGGACGCCGGAGGCGGTGAGCATTTTGCCCTCGGCGACGTGGGGACGCGGCCGTCGGTGCCGGTCAATCAGGGTTGCCACCTCTTTTCCCTTTTGGTCCGGCGGGTCCAGCATGGCGCGCAGGCCGGCGGCGGAGCCGCCCACCGGCCCGGTTACGGCCACCCGGTGCCCCGGCTTGGCGGCGGTGCGCAACGTCGGCTCTCCGGCGGCGATGCCGGTCAAGGCCACGGTGATGAAGGCCACCGGGGAGCGCACCATGTCGCCGCCGACGATGCGCACCCCGAACGCCCGGCAAATTTCGGTCATGCCGGCGTACAACTCTTCGATGTCGGAGACCGCCGTGTCCGGCGGCAACCCCAGGGTGATAAGAGCGACACCGGGCCGGCCGCCCATGGCCGCCACGTCGCTGATGTTGGAGGCGATGGCCTTCCAGCCCAGGTCGCGCCAAGGCGTGGTAGCGGCGGTGAAATGGATGCCGTCCACCATGGTATCGGTGGTGTACAGTTCGGTGACCGGGGCGTGCCGAAAGGTAACTGCCGCCGCATCGTCGCCGTTGTCCACCGTCAGTTGGAATTGGGAGTCGGTCGAAGAATCGGCCGCCTGGGTCCAACGCTGCACCAGCGCGATAAGGCCGAATTCGCCCAGTTCGGAGATGCGCATAAGCCCGGTGAGCCTATTTTTGCAGTATGAAGGGTTCGAGGTTGGCCTCGATTATCTCAGCCAGAGCCTGGGTTGATTCGGCGGAGGTTTTGCGGAACACGCCGGTGACGATAGCCCGTGCCACGGTACGGCCGCGGACGAACCGGAACTCACGGCCGTCGATGATTGCGGTGGATCCCGAGAAGGTGTAGTCCTTGCCAACGGCGTAATCTCCCAGCGGGGGCGCGTCAGCATCGGTGACGGAGACGATGTTCGCGCCCTGGACGGGCAGCTGCAACTCGGCCACCAGTTCATTGATGGCGTCATTCAGCGCGTTGCGGTCAAAGGCTTTGAGCGCATCAACGTTGGCTTTGGCCTGTTCCGGGGTATCGTACAGGCTGACCCAGGTGAGGGTGAAATAGACTCGGCTGCCGGTCACGCTGTACACGTTGAGCAGGCCGCCGGCCCAGGTATAACGCTTGTAGCCGGCGACGAAACCGTCGGAACTGTCGGTGAACTCACCTTCGCCTTCGACGCCTTCATAAACGCAGTCGGCATCTGCGCCGCCGGTGCAGACGCCGGCCAGCACCACCGACTTGATAACGGGGCTGTCCGCGGCGGTTTCCGTGGCCAGGGCGGCAATGTCATCTACCGAGGGCAGCAATCCCGGCAAATCCGCCGTGGTCAGCGAGTCTATGGGAGCGGGCGTGGGTGTTGGGGCCGGGGTAGGTGTTGGTGCCGGCGTGGGCGTGGGGGTTCGTGTCGGCTCACCCGGCGCCAGTGTGGGCAATGGAGTAGGAGTTGGCGTGGGAAGCGGCGTAGCCGTTGGGGTCGGTGTTGCCGTGGGGACCGGCGTGGCGGTCGACGCGGGTGTTGGGGGCAGAACCGGGGTGTCCGTCGGCGGGACCGGCGTGGCGGTGGGGGCCGGCGCCGGCGTGGCGGTGGGTGCGGGCATGGCCGTGGGCGGCGCCTGGGTCGGAGCGGGGGCAGGTTCAGGGGAAGTGCAGGCCAGGGCGACGGCCACGCCGAGAAGCAGCAAGACAGGCAGTAATATACGAGTTGACACAGGCATCAAGGCAACTCCGCCGGATGGTACGAGAATTTGGAGCGGTGGGCGCATTGCCTATCCGCGTGAAAACGCCAGTTAATATACAAGAAAGCCGAGCCTGTGACAAAAGGCTCGGCTCGCTGTTTCGTGGCGCCTTACCGGCTGAGTAGTGGAAGGGAGCAAGAAGTTTGCGATTTTTTCCGGCGATTGTGCCGGGGGCAGCGGATTTTCTCAGGGAACCTGTTTTCCGGGTCCGGGAGTCCAGAGGACTCAACCAATGATCCGAGGGACAGGAACGTCCGCTGATTGACCTGGGAGTGGGTCAGTTTTCGCGCGAAACGCAACGTTGACTGACTAAGGTCTCCCTATAAAGGAGGTGATCCAGCCGCACCTTCCGGTACAGCTACCTTGTTACGACTTCGTCCCAGTTACCGAACCCGACCTCGGCGCCTGCCTCCCTTACGGGTTAGCTCAGCGACTTCAATCGTTCTCGGCTTCCATGACGTGACGGGCGGTGTGTACAAGGCCCGGGAACGTATTCACCGCAGTATGCTGACCTGCGGTTACTAGCGATTCCGCGTTCATGCAGGCGGGTTTCAGCCTGCAATTCCAACTGGGGCCGGCTTTGGTGGGATTGGCTCCATCTCACGATTTGGCAACCCATTGTACCGGCCATTGTAGCGTGTGTGTAGCCCTGGACATAAGGGCCATGATGACTTGACGTCGTCCCCACCTTCCTCCTCCTTGCGGGAGGCTGTCTCGCTAGAGAGAGTAACTAGCGACGAGGGTTGCGCTCGTTGCGGGACTTAACCCAACACCTCACGGCACGAGCTGACGACAGCCATGCAGCACCTGTGATGGCTCCCCGAGTTACCCCGAGGTCGTCACCCTTTCGGGTTTCTACTACCAGCATGTCAAGCCCAGGTAAGGTTCTTCGCTTAGCATCGAATTAAACCACACGCTCCACCGCTTGTGCGGGCCCCCGTCAATTCCTTTGAGTTTTAGCCTTGCGGCCGTAGTCCCCAGGCGGGATACTTAACGCGTTAGCTACGGCACGGAGGGGGTCAATACCCCCCATACCTAGTATCCATCGTTTAGGGCGTGGACTACCTGGGTATCTAATCCAGTTTGCTCCCCACGCTCTCGCGCCTCAGCGTCAGCTACAGCCCAGTAAGCCGCCTTCGCCACTGGTGTTCCTCCCGATATCTACGCATTCCACCGCTACACCGGGAATTCTGCTTACCTCTGCTGTCCTCTAGTCGAATAGTATCCCTTGACCTCTCCCAGTTGAGCCGGGAGCTTTCACAAGAGACTTATCCAACCGCCTACGCGCACTTTACGCCCAGTGATTCCGGGTAACGCTTGCCCCCTACGTATTACCGCGGCTGCTGGCACGTAGTTAGCCGGGGCTTATTCCCGAGGTACCGTCCTTTCTCTTCCCTCGGAAAAGGGGTTTACAACCCTAAGGCCTTCGTCCCCCACGCGACGTCGCTGGGTCAGGCTTTCGCCCATTGCCCAAGATTCCCTGCTGCTGCCTCCCGTAGGAGTGGGGGCCGTTCTCAGTCCCCCTCTGGCTGGTCATCCTCTCAGACCAGCTACCCGTCATTGGCTTGGTGGGCCATTACCCCACCAACAACCTGATAGGACGCGAGCCCCTCCTCCGGCGGCCGAAGCCTTTCATCTGCACCCCAGGGGATGCAGGTCGTATGCGGGATTATCCTCAGTTTCCCGAGGTTATACCCCACCGGAGGGCAGGTTACTCACGCGTTACTCAGCCGTCTGCCGCTTTATCATTGTGGCCAAAGCCACGATCACGCTCGACTTGCATGCATTAAGCGCGCCGCCAGCGTTCACCCTGAGCCAGGATCAAACTCTCTTAATGAGAACCTTACTTCCTTCCACTATTCAGCTGTTAAGGAGCCTTCCCGCCGGAAGCGAAACGCCTACAACGGCGGGTAAGTTCCGCAACTATAGCCCCTTTGCCGCCCCTTGTCAATACCCGAAAGGGCGCTGATTAGCGACGTGGCATTGCCCGCGCCGGCCGCCCGTGCTAACCTGCCCCACGTTATACCCACGTTGGAGCGCATCTCATGCAGATTACCACCGCCACGACCCGCGTCCTGCAAACCCCGGCCGACAATCCGCTGGTTGTGGGCATCGACCAGCCGGGCACTCGCGAGTTCGTCATCCTGGAGCTGAATACCGACGAGGGCATCACCGGGGTGGGCCTCACCTTCTTCGGCGGGCCGCTGGTCCATGCCCTGCGGCGGGCGGTGGACGACCTGGCCGCCCTGGCGTCGGGAGCGGACCCGATGAACCCGGAGGCCGTTTGGGGCAAGCTGATGGATGCCTGTGCGTCGGCCGGGCCGGAGGGCGTGCTGTCGCTGGCCCTGGCCGCCGTCGATATGGCGGTGTGGGACATCAAGGGCAAGGCGCTGGACCAGACGGTGTGCTCGCTGATGGGTGGCTACCGGGACCGGGCGCCCACCTACGCCAGCGGCGCGCTGATGCGGCCCATGGGGCTGGAGTACCTGTCCGAGGCCGGCCCGCGCCTGGTGGAGCAGGGCTTCCGGCAGATGAAGACGCAGATGGGCGCGGAACCCACCGCCGCCCGGGAGGTGGCCCGCATCCGCACCCTGCGCGACGCCATCGGCCCGGACATCGACCTGATGTGCGACATCAACCAGCTTTGGAACGTGAACCAGGCCATCCAGATCGGGAGCATGGTGGAGGAGTACCACCTGTTCTGGCTGGAGGACGTGGTGGCGCGGGACGACTACCAGGGATTGGCCCGGGTGGCCGACGCGCTGGTGACGCCGATAGCAGCCGGGGAATACGTTTATGGCATCCGGCCCTTCCGGCACATGGTGGAGCAGCGCAGCATCGACATCGTGATGGTTGACCTGCTGCGGGCCGGGGGGATCACGCCCTTCCGCAAGATTGCCGGCATGGCCGAGGCGTTCAACCTGCCGGTGGTGTCGCACCTGATCCCGGAGGTGCAGGTGCATACGATTTCGGCCATCCCCAACGGGCTGACGGTGGAATACATGCCCTGGTCGCTGCGGCTGTTCGATGAGACGCCGGACATCGTGGACGGGGACCTGGTGGTGCCGGACCGGCCCGGGCTGGGGCTTTCCTTCAGCCAGGACGCGATTGCACAGTACGGGGTGGCGTAAGATTGTCAGAATCAGGATTTGCCAGATTTCAGGATTTACGGGATTGACGGACTAATCCTGAAAATCCCGCAATCTTGTAAATCCTGATTCTGATAGACGCAGCGTGTCAATCCTGCAAATCCTGAAATCCCATAAATCCTGATTCAGACAAATACGGAGGAACAAATCATGGCTACGTACCAACTGCGCATTTACACGATTAACCGGGGCATGATGGACTCGTGGCTCGGCGTGTTCAACGAGCATATCCGGCCGCTGCATGACCGGCTGGGGATTCCAGTGGTGTCCAGCTACGTGAACGCGGACCGCACGGAGTTCATCTGGGTGCGGCGGTTTGACAGCGCGGAGGAGATTGCCGAGAAGGAGGCCGCGTATTTCGCGTCGCCGGAGCGGACGGCGCTGGGCGACCGGCCCACCAGCCACATCGCCAAGATGGAGGTGCGGGTGATGGACGGGGTGGAGGCTGCGGCGGGGGTGGCGTAGCGTAGTGTGTGAACCGCGTAGGGGCGAGGCATGCCTCGCCCCTACATATGCCTCGCCGGGTAGGGGCGACCGGCCGGTCGCCCCTACGTGTGGCGCGAGCGCCAGTTGGCGTTTACGTTGGACCAGTAGGTTTCCCAGTTGGCGCGGGTTTCGGCTTCGGTGGCGCCGCCCCAGTAGCCGGGGGAGATGAGAGGCTGGGCCTGCTCGACGCGGATGAGGACGACGGCGCGGACGCTGTCGGCCAGGTCGGTTACGTTGGACGGGCCGCTGCGCATACGCTCCTGGACGGCGGCCATGAGGTCGTCGTTTTGGTGGACGACCACGCTGCCCTTGAAGCGGTAGCCCTTGCGGGCGAAGACGTCGATGGTGTTGATCTCGATGGACGGGTTGTGCTCCAGGTTGCGCATGGTGCCCGGCGAGGCCAGATCGGTGAAGAGGACGTGGTCGTCGTCCCAGACCATGACAGTGCCCTTGGGCGAGAGGTTGGGAGTGCCGTCGGGACAGACGGTGGCGGCGAAGATGAGGCGCTGTTCGGAAAGGGCGCGTTTCATGTCGTCGGTGAGGATGCCCATTGCTATAAATCCTTGACCATTTCGCGGTGGGGGATGCCGGCTTCCATGAAGGATTCGCCGACCTCACGATAGCCGTGCCGGGCGTAGAAGGATTTTACGTATTCCTGGGCGTGGAGGGTGATCTGCTGGTAGCCGAGTCGGCGGCCCTGGTCTTCGAGGAATAGCAGCACCCGGCCGCCGATGCCGTCGCGGCGGCGGTCCTGTTCCACGGCCATGCGGCCGATGTGGGGGCCTTTGCCGTCCACGTCAGCGAGGAGGCGACCGGTGCCGATGACGACGCTGTTCTGCACGGCCACGGCATGGACGGTGTCCGGAGCGGTGTCGGCTTCGTCCAGCTCGATGTCGGCGGGGACGCCCTGCTCGCCCACGAAGACGCGGATGCGGAGGGCGAAAGCGCCCTCCAGTTCGGCGGGGTTGTCCACCGTTTTGACGATGATTTGCTGGTGGGATGACATAAGACGCCGCGACGCTCTGCTCGGTCAGGTGTCGAAGATGTCGCGCACGGGGCACGAAAAGCCGGGCAAGACCTCTCCACAGTCCAGCGTATCGTCCTCGGTGAACGTCCGCGTCATCCCTTCCGACGGCACAGCCATGATGCTGCGGGCCTCCGGGTCAACTATCAGAACCAACCGCACGCCAAAGCGCAGCCACATCTGCGCCTTGTCGTACACCGGCGCGGGGCGGTCGCCGGGCGACACTACCTCGACCACCAGGTCGGGAACCACCTGGGAGTATCCTCGTACCCGCACGTCCAGGGGCAGCCGCTCGGCGGATATGTACGCTATATCAGGCTCACGCACCGTATCCGGGTCGTGCTCCAGCTGGATACCGGAATCGGAGCCAAATACCCGTCCCAACCTTTGCGGTCTGACGAATTGATGGAGCGGACTCATCAGGTTTGCTACCACTTCGCCATGTTCCAATCCGTTTGACACGGTTTCGTGCAATACCCCCATTATCAGCTCGCCGCGCACGCCCTCGCTGTGCAGACGGAGCAGGTCGTCGGCGGTGAGCAGTTTTTCTGCGGTGGTTGTCATGGCGTAACGGTCCGTGCGGTGTGTGGCGGTTTTATTTTCCGGTCACGGTAACGTGGTCGGGATTATAGCAAAGGGTGGCGGGGTTTTCCGGGTCTTCATTCCATTTGTCGGGGTTGTTGATGATGTATTGGCGGATTTCGTGGAGGCCGGTTTCGTTGCGGATGACGCGCTCGTAGTAGTTGCGTTGCCAAGTTTGGCCGCCCGATGTTCCCGTCAAACGGTTGATCTGTTTGGATACCGCCGATTTGTAGGACCAACAATCGCACCGATTGAACCTTTGGTTGGCCCAGACCTGCGGCGTAGGGGCGACGCATGCGACGGTGGTAGGGGCGACGCATGCGTCGCCCCTACAGGGTGGTGATCGTTGGTGATGAATATGATGCCGTGGATGTGGTTGGGCATGACTATGAAGGCGTCGATTTGGGCGTTGGGGTAGTGATTGGGGATGGCGGCCCAACAGTTGGCTGCGATGCGGCCGGCTTCGTTTGGATGCACTTTGTCGCATCGGATTGAGCCGAACAGAGGTTGCCGGCCGTGGGTGCAGACCGTTATGAAGTATGCGCCCTCCTGCCGGTAATCGTAATACGGCAAGCGGAGGGAACGGCGGCCGGGATGGTTTGGTTCTTGGGGCGAGTGCATGGAAGCGCGGAATGTAGGGCGGCATCGTAGGGGCGACGCATGCGTCGCCCCTACGGGTGGTTGCGGTGGGTGGTTGTTTTCGTGGTTTGGCTCCTTTGGGTTTTGGGTGGGTTGGAAGGCAGGATTTTCCGCCAGAGGCGGACTTTGCAGCAGCAGCACTTCGTTGTCAGCATACGGCCGGTTGGGGTACGCAACTATTTTTCCCTACTTTTTCGTGTACTCAGCGCACCAGAGGCGCGCCTGCGCGCGGGCACGGACAGTCCCGGTGGTCGAGCCGGCAATCCGATTGAGGTGGTCGGGTCTAACTGAGCCTTGCCGAGTGCGACCGGTTGCGATTTTGGAAACTGACGGGGGTTGGCCGTCGAAGTGAAATCCTGCCTTTTGAGATCGGGATGAAACAGCTGTTTTGCCTAGACAGATTTAGGGTATATGTTCTGTTACGGTGCGGTCAAGGGGGAAGGTGTCAGTAGGTAGCGTTCCGTTTTAGGTGGTTTGATATGCCGAACCTGTATTTCGACCTCGGACGTAGGGGCGACGCATGCGTCGCCCCTACCCCACCGGGTATCAGACCACCTAAATTGCAACGCTACCGGTGTCAGTATCAGGATTTGCCGGATTAGGGGATGGGCAGGATTGGGTGGGCGCCGGCGAGGGCAGGGGGCGGGGCGCCGCCGGGGCAGGGGTAGGGGCGAATGATTATTCGCCCCTACGAGTCGTAACCAGCTGAATTGCAACGCTGCCTCAAACCGCATCTACCCCCTATCGGTACGCATCGCTGCGGTGCTGTACCCGGAGCACTATTATGAGGCGGTTGGCGTGGTCGAGGTCGTATCTGGCGCGGTAGCTGCCCACCCGCAAACGGAACAGGCCGCGAAATTGCCCGGTCAGCGCCTGATGTTGCCAGGTTCGGGCTGACGCTGCCATTTCGCCGATTCTGTTACGCACCCGTTGTTCTATCCCACGGTCCAACCCGGATAAATCGTCCTCAGCGCGCCGGCTAAACACGACGTCATAGCTCATGGGTAACGGCCATACCCTCTGAGGTCTTCCTTCAGACGGTCGAAATCCTCATCAGGCATGACGGAGCGGCCGGCCGCTCGCACTTTCAGCTCGTACTCCAGCAACTCCACCAAAGTTTCCAGCCGCAGCTCCCGCCCCTCGTCCGGGTCGATTTCCGTCCGCAGATCCAGATCCCCCACGATGTCCACCGTCGCCACGCTGACCGTGCAGACGCGGGCCAGCAGGTCGATGACGCGCTCCTTGTGGTCGGCGAAGCGGTAGGTGTTGAAGCGTTCGCGGATGGTGGGGTCGCGGGGTTTGCGCTCCTTGTACTGGTCGAGGACCCATTCCAGGGCGGAGCGGCTGCCCAGTTCGTACCACCAGGCTTCGTTGGGGATGCCGGTCAGGGTGGTCTGGTCGTCCAGGATGATGCGGTTGCGGTCTTTGTCGGCGCGGAGGATGGGGCGGGGCGTGTTTCCGCCGCGTAGGGGCGACGCATGCGTCGCCCCTACATTCCCACCGGCGGTCCCCGGCGGGAGCGACGCGAGAGACGAGGGAGACGGGGGCAATGCGGGCGATGCGGGCGACGGGTGGGACGGGGGCGAATGATTATTCGCCCCTACGTGTTGCAGGGGCCAGGGTTCTGCCGTCTCGAAGTTCAGGTGGAGGTCCAGGAGCTCGCGGCCCTTCTGGGCCCACCAGTGGAAGTCCGGCTGGAAATAGACGCGGGGGAACTCGCGGCGGAGGTCGATCTCGTAGCGCTGGCGGTAGGCCGGATCGTGGAGCATGGCGTAGGTGTAGGCGAAGATGTCCTCGGCGGTGATGGCGTCGTCGCCGTAATGCTCGCGGAACTGGCGCAGGCCCCATTCGGTGATGTTGCTGACGCGCTCGCCGTCCGCCGTATAGCGGTAGAGGGGGAGGCATTGGGTCTTTTCCAGCGTGTCAAAGTTTGGCAATGTGTCAGTCGCCAGCACTTGGAACGGTTTGGTAGATGCAACCCCAGAGAAACAGATGATTATGTTTTCGCGGTTGTCATCGTTTGGAAATATGCTGGGCAATTGGTACTGCATTTCATTCAATCTGGAATCGAAGTACAGTTTTTTGCCTACAAACGGTCGGTAAATGGTGTGCCGAATTCCGGTTCTGTCAAATGTATTGGGAATATCCAACCGCAATTGCCGTTTGAGTGCGCGTGTCCACTTGATGACGGTGCCCAATTCAGCGTCGTCAAATGTTGTGCCACCGTACTGAGCTCGACTTTCCTCGTATTCATTGATAAATGCGCGAACCTTCCTTCCGAGGTGGTCAATGTCAAAGTCATAAACCCATTCATCGCGAGCGGTAATCACTCCCTGCGAATACAGCCCAAACACGGCCTGCTCATCGGCAACGGTTTTGGCCAGCTTGGTCTCCCGATTAGCCAGGGGTATCAATTGCTGAAAAGTGCCGTCGCTCTGATTGAGCCACTGCCCGTTAGTATCAGGGGCAATCTCGGAGAAGGCGAAATTGGCAAGGGTTTTGTCCTTGATGTAATCAACCTTGTCGGGCGCTTTGAGATAGGGGCGAACGTCGTTGTAATACACCTTGAAACCGTCGGCATCTTTCCGACGGACCAGGAAGTAGATGGCGACGCCGACGCGGATTTTGTCGTCAAAGACGTTGCCGCCCTCTTGCCGCCGGCGTTCACCGCTGGTGCGCGCGTTGCCCTTCAAGTCAATTGCCCACAGCTCGTTGAATTCCTCGGCAACCACCTTGCGGAAGCCGTCGTCCTGCCGGGCGTCCAGAAACGCGCTGTTGCTGACAAACCCAATGATTCCGTCGTCGGCCAGACGGTCGGAGGCCCAGCGGATGAACCGCTTGTACATATCGTACTGCTTGGTTTTCTGCGCGGTGCTGGCAGCGATGTAGGTGTCGCGGATGCGGCGGTCAATGTCGGGGTATTCGCGGTTCTTGTTGTTGTCGTTTTCGTTCTGCTGGTTGGCGTTGTACGGCGGATTGCCGATGATTACGCTGATGGGCTGCTCGTTCTGTTCCTGGACGCGGATCCAGTTTTCTTCCGACAAGCCGCCCAGGTTGAAGGCGGCCTGGCGGGTTACGGCGCCGCCGCTGGCCCCGGCGCCCTGCCAGTCCATGTTGTCCAGCGTATCCACGAAGCACAGGTTGGGGAACTCCAGGTAGCGGCCGGTGCGTTCCTGGTAGGTGTACTCGATGTTGAGGTTGGCGATGTAGTAGGGGAGTATCGCCACCTCGTTGGCGTAGATTTCGTGGCGGTACTTATGCTCCAGCCGGTCGGCGGGCAGGTAGTTGATGAGGTTGGTGATGAAGGTGCCGGTGCCGGTGGCCGGGTCCAGGATGCGCACGTTGTCGTCGGCCAGGGTCTTGCCGAAGTGCTTTTGGAGCAGATGGTCCGTGCCCCGGATGATGAAATCGACGACCTCGTTGGGGGTATAGACGACGCCCAGGCGGTCGGCGGCGGCGGGGTTGTAGGCCTGGTAGAAGTCCTCGTAGATGGCCTTGAGGAACTGCTGCTTTTCGGCGTAGTCGGCGATTTCGTCGGCGGTGCGCCCGATGGCGGCGTAGTAGGCGCGGAGGCGGTCGATGGCCGCGCGGCGCACGGGGCCGGTGAAGAAGGTCTGGGCCAGGGCGTCCAGCTGGCGGGCGACGTTGTTCTCGCGGTGGAACTGGACGTTGGAGAAGACGCGGAGGAAGATGTCCTCGGTGAGGATGTGCTGGAGGAGCATCTCCCGCACGTCGGCGTCGGATACGTCGGGGCTGATGCTGCGGCGACAGAGGTTGAGGAAGAGGGCGGCGGCGTCCTGGTAGTCAGGGTTGGCGGCCTCGGCGTCGGCGACGGTGGCGCGGAGGTTTTCCAGGACGGCGGGCAGGTCGGCCTTGAACTGCTGGCGAGCGTGGCGAAACTCTTCGATTTCGGGAAGCTCATAGTCCAGGAAGCGGCGGATGAGGCGATGGAGGTCCCGGGGCTGGGACATATCGACGCGCATGGCCTCGGCGCCGTTCTGGAAGAGGACGGCGGTTTGGGAGTCCTCGAAGACGATGTTGTCGCGGGGGTAGCCGCGGTTGAACTTGGCCTGGATTTCGGTGTCCAGGTCGTCGTGGGAGTCCTTGGCCTCCCAGTAGCCCCGGGCCATGCGGAGGGAGTCTTTCACGGTGCCGTCGGGGATTATGCTGGCGCTGGCGTTGCCCACGCGCAGCTCGGGCACCAGCATGAGGCGCTCCCGGTGGTCGGCGCAGTAGGCGGCGAGGCAGTTCTGGAAGGCCGGGCGGATGTTCAGCTCGCTATCGGAGCCGCCGAACCGGACCAGCTGCTCCAGGTCGGCGCGGTAGCGTTGGATGTGGGGGTAGGTGGGCATGACGGAGATGCACGAGTGCGGAGTTATGATGTGAATGCGTTGTCGAAGGCGGCGGCCAAGGTTTGGTCAAAGGTCATCATCTCGTCGATGCCCCGACGCAGGCAACTGGCGAGATGGCAAAGGTCGCGGGCGGAGAGGTGGGGATGTTCCTCGTGAAGCTGGCGGGCCAGCAGCACATCGGCTGCTTCCAGAGGCCAGACATCTACACCGAAGTCGGTGATCAAATCCATCGCAGAATCGAAGGATTGGTATCTTCCCACGGGGAGGAAAATATGGATCAACTCCTGCACCACTTCCGCCGAGGTGCACAACGGCGTCCCGGTTTGGTGAGAGGTCTCCAGAAAGTTCCAAGCCGCTTCTTGCAGCGGGTGCGGGCCGCCCACCGCGTACACGAACACGTTCGTATCGGTGAACGTCATATGACAGGCAATCCTTGTCGTTTCGACAGGTCTAATATCCGCAGGTGCTCTTCCCAATCGGGTTCCCGTTCCAACCCATCGAGGTTGCTATGCGCTCGCAAATATTCTCGGATCTCGTCCGGGGACTCGAACTTCCGCGCCTGTTTCCCCGCTTGCGGCTCCATGATGCGCTGCTTGGCCACACCAATCAACCAGGCGTCCAGCGTCTTGCCTTCCCGCTCGGCCTGCCGGGCAAAGCGCTCTTGGTCCTCGTCGGATATTTCCAGTTGTATTATGACCATCGTAGTTTCCGCCTGTGCCGAATGTCTGTGTTTCATAGTTGCAGACTGCCGGGGAGTTCGTCAATGCCGCCAATGAAAACAACCGCCGCCGAGGGGGCCGGCGGCGGTTGGGGAGGCTGCGTTTGCCTGGTTTCGGGCAGTCTGCTACTGCACCAGGTTGGGGGTTACCTCCGCCGGTATGCCGTCGGCTTCCATCTCCCGTCCCCGGGCTTCCACCTGGGGAATGACGGAGGCGAGGAGGTCTTCGTCCAGGTCGGCGGCGACGCCGGGGTAGCCGGCGCGTTCCAGCATGGCCTTGAGCTTGCCGGTCTTGAACTGGTCCAGGCACCAACCCAGGGGGTCGGGGACGAGGGTCTTGTCCCAGAAGATGCGGTGGTTCTTGTTGCGGGGGCCGTAGTGGTAGTGAGGCTCGTCGCGGAAGCAGTCGAAGGCCAGCAGCTCGGTCTCCTCGGTGAAGACACGGCCGGTGTTGCCGGCCAGGTCGCTGAGGACGTGGATGGCGAGACCGCCGTCGCCGGAGGCCTGGCGGCGCATTTCCAGTCCGAAGCGGATGTTGCCCGCCTCGATGATGTCGGTGCCCCGATTGTGCTTGACGGTGTTGCGCTCGCCGGCGAACTTGACCCGCGCGGTGCCGTCCACCTCTTCCAGCGCGGCGTTGATGGCGGCCTGGTCCAGCGCGCCGGCGGCGTCGGCATGGCCGGCCCGGGTCAGCATGGCGGCCAGATTGTTGCGGATGGTCTTCACAGACCAGCCGATGGGGTTGCCGTCCACCGTGTGGTCCATGCGGTACTGCACGCTCTCGCCGTCGGGGGCATAGACGTAGCTCTTCTCGATGTCGAAGCAGTTGAAGCGCAGGGCGGTCTGGTCGCCGACCTCGACGAGAATTACCACGCCCTGGTCGGAGTGGTCCTGGATGTTGCCATCCCACAGTTCATGCTGGACCACGAACGCGACGTTGCCCGCTTCAAACCTCTGTCGTCCTCGCTGTGTAGTCATATTGAGTTTCCTCCAGTTTCTATAATGGCGTTAGGCGGAATATAGCCATGCGCGGGCGGGGTGTCAAACGTAGGGGCGACCGGCAGGGCAATCGCGTCTTAATGAGATTTTTAGAAATGTGTTAATGTCGGAGGATATATTGAGGGTCGCGGAGGCAGGCGGACATGGCGCAACCACCCAAGGCAACTATTCTCGATCATTTCGCTGACCTTGACGACCCACGGGTAGAACGCACCCGACGCCATAAACTGGTGGACATCATTGCTATTGCGATCTGCGCCACCATCTGCGGCGCCGATTCTTGGGTCCATATCGAGCTCTTCGGCAGGAGCAAGCTGGCCTGGTTTCAATCCTTCTTGGAACTGCCTGGCGGCATCCCGTCCCATGATACCTTCGGGGATGTCTTCGCTCGGCTGGACCCAGTGCAGTTGCAGGACTGCTTCATCTCCTGGACCCAGGCCATCGCCCAGTTATTGCCCGGCGAGGTAGTGGCCATTGACGGTAAGACAGCCCGACGGTCCTACGACCGCGCTGGGAATAAGGGCGCCATCCACATGGTCAGCGCTTGGGCCACGCAGAACGCCCTGACCTTGGGTCAGGTCAAAACCGAGGAGAAATCCAACGAGATCACCGCCATTCCCCAACTGTTGGAGATGTTGGAGTTGCACGGTTGCATCGTAACTATCGATGCTATGGGCTGCCAGCGGGAGATCGCCCAGCAAATCACCCAGGGCGGCGCCGACTACGTGCTGACGGTGAAGGAGAACCAAGGGCAACTGCACGAGGGCATCCGCGACCTGTTCGAAGGGGCCGAGGCGCTGGGTTTTGACGGGGTGTCCTATGACCACACGGAAACCGTGGAGAAAGGGCATGGACGGCTGGAACGTCGGGAATGCTGGGTCATCACCGATCAAGACTGTCTGGACTATCTGGACCCCCAAGGGCAATGGCCGCAACTGAAAGCCGCCGTCAGGGTGGTGGGCCATCGTCAAACCACAGAAGGATCAACCAGCCAACCCCGCTACTACATCAGCAGTCTGGCGGCCTCGGCAGAACAACTGCTGGCTGCCATCAGAAGCCACTGGAGCATCGAAAACTCGTTGCACTGGACCCTTGACGTGACCTTTCGGGAAGATCAGTGCCGAGTGCGCAAGGACAATGGCCCACAGAACATCAACACGCTGCGGCAGATCGGACACAACCTGTTGAAGAACGAGAAAACCCTGAAAGTGGGCATCCAGGGCAAACGCCTCAACGCCGGATGGGACGAGGACTACCTGCTCAAAGTGCTCCTCGGATAAGACGCGATTGCCCTGGGGCGACCGGCCGGTCGCCCCTATCCGGCGCGGCGTTGGTAATTGTCCGGGTTATCCGGGTCGTCTTGCCATTTGGACGGATTGTCCCGAATGTATTGGCGTATGCGGTCAAGAGCATCCTCATTGCGGATCACATGCTCATAATAGTTGCGTTGCCAAACGGGTGCGCCGGGCGTGCCCAATATCGTGTTGATGCGCTTTGTTGCCGCTGATTTGAAACCGGCAACCATCGCACCGATTGAACGAGGTTTAGGTCCCGACGGTAGGGGCGACCGGCCGGTCGCCCCTACGTTGCGGTTATCGCTGTTGTGGGTGATCCACACGATCCCGTGCAGGTGGTTGGGCATGACAATCCATTCGTCGAGTTCAATCTCACCACGAACGCGCTCTGATTTTGTCCATTCCTCCGCAGTAATCTCGCCAATCGCATTCAAACACATCTCTCCGTCCACGATGTTTCCGAATATACACGCCCGGTCGTGCGTGCAAATGGTCACGAAGTACGCACCGACTTGCGAATAATCGTAATCCCGTAACCTGATGGAACGCCGGCCCGACCGTTCGGTGGTGGCGTTGTGATTTGGATTAGCACACATAATGTGTTCACCGAGTAGGGGCGACCGGCCGGACGCCCCTACATTCCCAGCGCGTTCCGTATGGCTCGCAACTGACTCAGATGCTCGCCCCAGTGCCGCTCCAGGCCGTCGATGAAGGACTGGACCGGGCGGGTCTCGTGGATTTCGCGGTGGGGAAGGTGGGCCAGGGCCGTGCGGGACTGGAAATCCGCGTCGGTGGCGTTGGCGATGGCATCCTCGGCGGTTTGCAGGATGGACAGCGGGCCGGCCAGGGCGTCGTCGATGTCGGCGACCATACGTTTCGGCGTCATGTTGCTGATGTCGGGGAGGATGGTCACCTCGGCCAGGGAGCCGTCCAGGACGCCGGCGATGACGCTGCCGATGCCGCCCTCGGGCGTGTCCACCAGGTGGTAGAGGACTTCGCGGGCGCACCAGCCGTCGCCGTCCTTCCAGTCCAGGCAGTAGTCCATGCCGTCCAGCAGGGTGGTCAGTTCCTCGCGGACGCGGCGCACGGTGGCCAGGTTTTCATCGCGCGTGGCCATATTCGATTTCTCCTTGATGGGATTGTTGCGTAGGGGCGAATAGTTGGTTGCGGCGAGGGCGAATGATTATTCGCCCCTACGGGACGCGGCAACGGGTTCGGGTGTTTTCAGCAGGCCGGCCACCAGCCAGATCCCGCTGACGATGAGCCACAGCAGGAAGGCGACGCCGGAGATGCGGTGCATCACGGTGGCGGCGTCGATCCAGATGAAGAGCATGGCGACGCCGATGATGACGTCGGCGATGGCGGACACTTTGAGCAGGCCGCCGATGCGCCACTGCGCCGGTCCCAGGGCGATGAGGCCCAGGCCGGCCAGGGTGAAGCCCACCGTGCCGGTGATCCAACGGGCGTCGGCGAGGGGTCGGAGGTTCGGCAGGCCGTCGCCCACCACCAAGGTGGTCGTCGGACCGGCCGGCGCCGGCACGGCGGCGGCAATGGCCACGGCGCACACGCCGGACACCGCCGTAATCAGCCCCGATAATCCCAGGAAACCGGCGGCCAAACCCACCGCCGGACGATGGTAGTCGGCCATGGTCCGCCACAGGAACCACGCGGCGGCCAGCAGGGCCAGTCCCGACACGAACCGCGCCGCGCCGCCGGTGGCGTAGTAGCCCCGGTTGGCGATGATTGCCAGCAATGACTCGGTGAGAGTGGGTTGGTCGGCGTCGGCCAGCAGGCGCGTCGGCACCGAGATTGCGGTGGCCAACGCGGTGAGGAGGAGGAACAGGCCGGCGGTGCGGGCAGCAGTCATTGGGTGACGCTCCTGAAATCAGGCCGGCGCTGCCGCAGTTTCCGGCGCGCGCGGTTTGCCGGGAATCATCAGGGAGGCCAGGAAGCCGAGGAAGTACATGGCAGTGGCAATGAAGAAGCCGTACTGCCAGCCGAGCCATTCGATGGGGCCGAAGATGACGATGGCGGCCACCGCTCCGAAGAGGATGTTGTTGCCCCACATCAGTCCCAAAAAGCTGGATTCCAGCCGGTAGCGAGCGGCCACGTCGGCGGCGGCCGCCGACGTGAGGTTGATGACGGTGAAGTGCTGCAACCCGTAGAGAGCCACGCAGACGGTAATCCAGACTGAGTAGTCCGGCCCGCTCATGGGTATCGCCAAGGTCAGCACCGTCACAAAGGCCATCAGGAACACGATGAGGGACTTGCGGCCCACGCGGTCGGACAGCGCGCCGATGAGCGGGGCGGTTACGATGGCGGGCCCGACCATCAGAGCCAGGTGGGCCGAGGCCTGGAAGGTGTTGATGCCGAGGCCGTGGGTCAGATACAAGGGCACCAGGAACAGCATGGAGCCGTCGGCCATGCCCCGAACCGCCGCCACGGCGAAGATGGCCCACAGGCCGGTGCCGCGAAAGGCCACGTAGGTTCCGCGCCACATGGCGCCCAGCCGTTGGCCCAGGTCAACGCCGGCGGGCGGTGCGCTGCCGGCGTGGCGGAGCAATACGTAGATTACGAACGTGGCGATGAACATGATGGGGGCGGCGCCGGCCAGTATCCAACGCCATTGCACCGGCTCCAGACCAAGCTCCCACCCAACCGTCAGGCCGTCGGCGGCTTCCCACTGCAAGGCTCCCAAGAGGAGGATGCCGGCGATCATCGGCCCGACCACGTCGCCCACGCTGCCCGTGGAGCGGTGCATGGAAAGGAACAGCCCCCGGCGGTTGGGGAATCGCTGGGCCAGGAGTCCCAGGGCCGGCGGGTGCCACAACGCCGCGCCGCAGGAGGCCAAAGCCAGCGCGAGCAGTATCACGGCATAGGACGGGGCGGTCGCGACCAGCACTAGGCCGATGGCGGTGAGAAAAGCGCTGATGGACAGCACCCAAGCGATGCGGTGATGCAGCAGGTCGGACAGGAAGCCGCCGGTTACGCTGGTTATTCCGGCGGCGGCGGAGCGCACCGCGACGATGGCCCCGACCTGCAATGCGCCCAGGCCCAGATCCACGGCGATGACGGTGGTGAGCAGCGGTATGCTGTTGGAGATGAGATGCTCGAAGCCGTGGGCGCCGATGAGGGTGGACGCCAGCACACGGCTACCCGTGCGGCGTTCTCCCGCCGCCGGCGCTTCCGGCAGCGTCCCCTGGGCTGTTGCCACGCTGGTAGGTCCCTACGATCAGGCCGGAGACGGCACCGCTTCCGGCTCGCGGGGCTTGCCCGGTATCAGCAGGGAAACCAGGAAGCCCGCGAAGTAGATGGCGGCGGCGATGAAGAAGCCGTACTGCCAGTCGAACCACTCCACCGGGCCGAAGATCATGAAGGCGGCGATGGCTCCGAACAGGGTGTTGTTGCCCCACATCAGGCCGAGGAAGCTGGACTCCAGCCGGCGTCCGGCGGCGATGTCGGCCGCGGCGGCCTGGGTAAGGTTGTTGACCGAGAAGTTGAGCATCCCGTAGATGGCGACGAACACGGTGATCCACGGCGTGTAGCCCTCGCCGCTGGCCAGAATGATCGCAACCGTGAGCATCGTGGTGATGCCCATGATGAAGATAATCAGCGGGCGGCGGCCCACGCGGTCAGAGAGGGAGCCGATGATGGGGCCGAAGAGGATGCCGGGGAGCACCATGAGCATGACGTGGACGGCGGCCTGGAACTCGCTGACGCCCAGGTGGATCAGGTACAGGGGAACGAGGAACACCAAGGAGCGGTCGGCCATGCCGCGAACCGCGGAAACGGTGAAGATGGCCCACATTCCGGTGCCGCGGAAGGCATCCTTCATGCCGGCCCAGTTGGTGCGGATGCGCGCTCCGATGTCCACGTTGACGGGCCGCTCGCTGCCGGCATGGCGCAACAGGAAGAAGATGGCAACCGTGGCGATAAACATCACCGGCGTACTGAACCCCAGGATGTAACGCCAATCGACAGTACCCCAGGGCAGGGGGAAAGACACTCCAACCTCGGCCTCGCCGGCGCCGCCGCTCCAGGTGAGGGCGCCGGCGATCAACGCGCCGGCGGCCAGCGGGCCGATAACGTCGCCGATGCTGCCGGTGGAGCGGTGCATGGAGATGAACAGGCCGCGCCGCTCGGGGAAGCGGCGGGCGAGCAAGCCCAGGGCCGGCGGGTGCCACAACGCGCTGCCCATGGAACCCAGGGCCAAAGCGCACAGGATCAGGGCATAGGACGGCGCGATGGACATGAGCAGGTAGCCCAGGCCGATCATGAAGGTGCTGATGGACAGCACCCAGGCCACCCGGTGGTGGAAGAGGTCAACCAGGAAACCGCCGGCGGTGCTGGTGATGCCGCCGAAGATGGAGCGGATGGCGACGACGGCGCCGACGCTCAACGCGCCCAGCTCGAACTCGGTGATGATGGCGAGGATGATGACCGGGATGCTGTGGGCGTACAGGTGCTCGAAGGCGTGGGCGCCCACCAGGGTGGTCGCCATCACGGAGCCCTTGGTGCGCGGCTCCGCGTCCTGCGTGGCAGGTTGGGAAGGACTGACGCCGGCTGCCTGTGCCATCGAATGCGCTCCTTATGCGCCGCCTGGGGCGGAATGGGCGCATTATACACGCCGGCCGGGGCTATGGTATATCAGCGCGAAATGGCTTGATTTGCAAGCAACGTGTAAACAAATTGCAGCCTAGGTTCCCGTAGGATTCAGGCGATAAGGGTGGCGAAATAGCCCGATTTGCAGACAACGTGCAAACAAAAATTTAGGCTGCCCAGTTTGGTAAGTAGGTACGGCTTCTGCTTCCTACATTAGAGTGTGTGTGACAAATGGGTTCAGGTGGGTTGGAGCCGTTTGAGCATCAGGTTGACCATGGCGATGTGTACCCAGGCTTCGCTGCTCTCGGTGCGTTCCTCATAGTCCTTGCTCAACCGTCGGTATCGGGTCAGCCAGGCCAAAGTACGCTCCACCACCCAACGCCGAGGCAGTACCTCGAAGTGGTGGCTATGCGGTTTGCGTTTGACTACGGTCAGCAGCCAGCCACCGGTGGCCCAAGCCCACGTCACCAGACGGCCAGCGTAACCAGTCCGCCTGAGGCGGACCCAGATCAACTGCAAGCGGGGGAACCGGCCCAACAGCTTGGACAACACCAGCTTCGCGCCGTCACGGTCCCCGTGTCGTGGCACGGGGCAGGCTCTGGATATTGGCGGCGTGAACCACCACTGCCAGCAACAATCCCATGGTGTCCACCATCCGCCTCTGGCGGACCGTTTGCGTCCCGTTACCCGTTTGCCAGCGTCGTAACCTCTGGGCCGGGCCCCCTTTTTCCGTGGTCTTCACCGACTGGCTGTCAATGATGGCGGCGCTGGGGGTAGCCTCCCGCCCCGCCCCTTCCCGAACCCGGGCCCGCAGGGCTTCCTCCACCCCTTCCCACGTCCCGTCATCCCGCCACTTGCGAAAGTACCACCACACCGTGCCCCAGGGCGGCAGATCATGAGGCATTCCGCCTCAGGCGGACCAGGGTATCCCGCCACGCAGCACGTACAGCACCCCGTTGACCACCTCACGCAGGTCCGTGGTCCGAGGATGCCCCCGAACGGTGTCCGGCGGCAACAGGGGAGACAATACCTCCCACTGGGCATCAGTCAAATCGCTGGGATACGGTTTTCTGCTCATGCCGCCAGCGTAACCAGCATCCTACCCCCATCCCAAGAACTCTCCGCACCAGTTTAGGCTATTGTCACACACCCTCTGAGGCGAGGACGCAGACGAGTTCGGGTTAAATCCTGACAGGGTCGTTGCGCTTGCGCTGGACCAGATCGCCAAGGTGCTCATCATAGCGACGCTCGCGGTTGGAGATTCGTGGCCCCAAGGCGGCTTGTTCCGCCTCACGCATGTGACGAACATAGGCAATACCCTAGACCTGTTCAGTGGTCACACCACGGCATTGATCGCCATATCGGCTGTGGGTATCTGTCTCCTGTTCGCCCTTTATTGGTCCCGCTCGAAAATTGGGACAAGGGCACAGGTCACGTTTGGCCTCATGCTGGCTGGAGCTGCCGGGAATCTGATCGATCGGATGGTCCTCGGCCATGTTACGGATTTCATCGACGTTATCCCTTGGTTCATCTTCAACGTGGCGGACGTATCCATCCTGCTGGGGCTAGCAGGTTTTTCCTGGGACATCCCCAATCTGATGAGTGGAGTGTTCGAAACGGGAAAGCGGCAGGACGAGTGAATTGCACTATGCCCCTGACGGTTCATCGCAGGCACGCAGTATGAGACCGTACCTTATCACGCGCCGCCGTTCGCGCCGCCGTGGTAGTGGGGCCTGAAGTTGATCCGGCCGCGTGGTGCCCGATGTCACGGCGGGAATTTGGGCATCAGGGCGTTCCAAATGTCGCGGACGCAGGCCCGTCGCCTGAAGAATACAACGTGATTGTTGGTGAACACACCACAGCAGTCGGCGTTCGGGGTTCTGTTTGCTGGTAGTCGCAGTACCGGCTAAACTGCGCACTACTCCTGAGGTACAGTCCTCGGCGGGACACCAATTCGGGGATCCCGCCGACGGGGCATTCAGGATGGACTCCATGGACTTGCCGTCAATTCGTTGGGCGTGGGGCCAAGCTACACCAAGTCCAGTCTTCCGCCACTTCACGAGTGCAGTCGAGGATCTTGACTGCACATTATTTCCTTCCATATGCCAAAAAGAGGCGTCGAGGCCGTCCCTCGGACGGTTTCTGTCGGTCTCCCAGCGACTCTGTGTGGTGTCCCGGGGGATGTGAAAATTCGCCTATGGGCGGGATCGGCGTGTTTCTGACGGATTGCTGGATCTCTTGCCGGGCAGCATTCCGACTCCAATATTGCCCGGCAAATGAACGAATACCCGGAAAGTTGGGGACGTTGGGACGATTACGGAAATCGTCGGTCAGTTGGGTGATCTACGACCCCACTACGTCAGAATCAGAGTAGCGAAATCGCCTCTCATTTGCCACAAATCCGGAGTCAATCTCCGCCGTGATCATCACGTCCCCTTTCACCGCCAGCACTTTGACGCCCAAGCGCAGCATCAACGCCCGCTTCCCATCGGCGTCCAGTCCTTCCAAACCCGCCGAAACCGACTGGCAGTAATCCCGGATGCGCTCCCCGGCGGCAACCGTGTTTTCGTCCCTCTCGCGCTGCTCTTCCAGCGCCGCCAACCTCCGCCGCAGGACCTCCAGCGTTGTCAACACCTGCTCCATCTCCGCATCCAGCAATTCCTCACGGACCTTGCCGCGACGGTATTGCCTAAACACCCGCAGCTCTTCCTGTTCTGCTTTCTGAACTTCGCTACGCAGCCGCTCTACCTCCTTCCCGATCTCTCCACCGCCCGTCCGTACGTTCAACTCCAGATCAGCAATGATGCCGCTCGGGTCCTGGACCATACCCACCACGCGGGACCAAACCTGATCCTCCAACCAAGCCACGCCGATACCCGGCGCCTTGCAACGCTCAGGATCAGGCACACCAGCATACTTTTCTTGTCGCTGGTTGCAACGGTAGTACCGATGCTTCTCGTCCCCACCATTTCCGCTCATTGAGGTACCGCAAAAACCGCACACGCAATCCCCGTCAGGACATGCCGACGCGTGTTTTTCCCCTGAAAACGCTCCTGCATCGCTTCCAACCATTCCTGCGCTTTCCGGAAAATCGACTCCCATATGATCGCCGGTGTGTACCCCCGGATCTCAATCCACTCCTCTCGCGGCGCCGCGACCCGTTTGCGCTTTCTGTCCGCTCCAACGACCTCCTTGGTCTTCCCGTAATAGTCGAGCCCAATGTACGACGTGTTAGACAGCACGTCTCGGATCCCGCTCCCAGCCCACAATAACCCCCTTTTCGTCGGTACGCCTTCCTGGTTCAGCTTCTTGGCGATACGGTACATGCTCCAACCGTTGACGTACAGCTTGAAGATCCGCTTCACGACCTCGGCTTCCTGTTCGTTGACCACGCGCGCTTTTGTCGCCTTGTCGTAGTCGTAACCGAAGACACCGTGCGGACTACCCGTCGGAACACGACCGGCACGCGCTACGGCGCTTCTGCCATTCAAGGTCCGTGCCCGTATCTTGGCGTGCTCCTGGTTCGCCGAGAACCCGAGCACGAACTTTACCAACTCACCGAAAGGAGAATCATCCGACGGGTCCCGCACGAAATGGACCTCCACACCGCGGGCGTTGAACTCCCTGATGAGAACCAGCAAGTCCACCGGGTCACGGGAAAACCGGTCGGTGCTGTAGACGAACAGAGCACTCAGCTCGCCTGCCGCCGCCATTCGGCGAATTTCGTCCAACACTGGCCGGTCGACGGTAACGCCCGTTTTCACCTCCCGAAGAACATCCTCCGGATCAATTTCGTACCCCATGGACACCGCAAGACTGATGATCGCCGACGTCTGCGTGTCCAAGAGGTACCGTCTTCCCGAAGAGGAGCACTCACGCGCACGTAACCAATTTCCTTCTTTCGCTTTCGCAACATATCAATCCTCCTTGTCGAATGGCTCGATTCCCCAGTTGCCGACGGACACGATGCGTGCCGCCGGCGACCCTTCCAAATCAACTCTTGAGACCGTCCAAGCGTTCGTTGACGGCATGGAACAATGCCTCCGACACCAGCACTGGCGAGTAGCCCCTGATTTCGATCCACTCGTCCCTTGGCACCGCCACCCGCTTGCCCACCCCACGTTCCTCATGGACAATCCTGGTCTTCCCGTAATAGTCCACTCCGATGTAGGACGAGTTGGTCAAAACCCGCCGGATTGCCGTCGCGCTCCGGAGACCGCCCCTTTTGGACGGCACTCCCTCGTCGTTCAGCATCCTGGCAATCTTCGACATGCTCGTGCCTTCGTCAAACTGCCCAAATATCCTTTGCACGACCACGGCCTCCCCTTCGTTCACCACTCGCTTCTTCTACACCGGGTCGTAGTCGTAGCCCTCAGACTGGCTCGACGCCCCTGCTGGCATACGCCCGCCACGCGCCACAGCCATCTGTCCCCTCCGCGTCCTCTCCCCCATCAGCCTCCGCTGATAACGACCGAACTGCCCCACAAAGGACGCGGGCATAGCCCCATCGGGAGTGGAACCCGACCAACCCTTCACGAAGTACACCGCAACGCCGTTGGCCTGAAGCTCATGAACCAACGCCGACAGATCCAGCGCGTTCCGTGACAGTCGGTCGGGTCCATGCGCGAAGGCCGCCTCCAAATTGCCGGCAGCCGCCATGTCGCGCAGCTTGTTCAACCCCGGCCGATCCAAGGTTGTTCCCGACCCAACATCCCGGAGCACGATGGCTCCGTTTTTCGAATAGCCCAGAGACTCGGCCAGCTCGATGCCGTGCTCCACCTGCGCGTTCAGCAAGGCTTTGACTCCATCGTGCACGCCGGCCACGCGGGCGTAAACCACGCAATTTCCTTTCCTACCTGAGAACCGTTTCGTCCGGGCATCCGACGGACGCGTGGTCGCCAATCCCATCCCCCAAGGCTACAATCCCGACGCTCCCTCTCTGGAGGTCACGCCGGATGAGCATCGCCACCGACCGGCTCCCGTCCTGAAAGAATCGGAGCTACTGTGGGTCACCCACTACGTGCAAGCCCTGAACGAACTCGCGCCACCGCTGCCACTTCGGGTCACACTGACCGGCCCATGCGCCACCGGTTTCGCCTTGGACGACCTCATACAAATCACCGTCGTGGTCGACGACGGAGACACGCCCAGCGTCGAGAAACAGCTGGTGCAAGCTGACGCCGTTGCGTCTGGGGCAGTGCCTTCCGCGCAGCCGCAGATCAGCATCCTGTCAGCCCAGCAATGGGCCGAGCGAATGGACGGACCAACACCGGAGGCTCATCACAACATCCGGCTGGCTCTGGACACCACTTCACGACGGGATGGCGCGTAGAGCGGCCATAAACCGCCCGCGGACAACCCCAAGTACCAAAAAGGCCGTAGAACGCGCCCGGGGACCATATACGACGAAACCGGGGCACTCCACAAAGACAAGGAGGTTCTTGAAAACACCTTTCTTGTCAGTGAGCAAGCCCACCAGCTGACGCCGAATAATCCCCGCGCGGCGTCGCGTTCTACCACGGCCGAGCGAGCCTCGGACGACACAACCCGTGACGCCCCTCTACGCCGAGCCCGCCATCGGCGCCCTCATCAAACTCGAACTGGCGTCCCCGCAACACTCGCGGCTCATCCGCGCCGCCGGCTACGTCGCGCCACCGCCCATCGTCCCCCGAGGCCACAACATAGACGGCATCGTGAAGGACATCGCGGCACACATGGCGCGTTCTCGTGAGCCGCAGAGCGCGGATGACATCATGCAGTCCTTGAGCCGCCGCCGGGACGACCTCTCAAATTGGCCGCTCCTGGACGTCAGGCTGTTCATACGCCGGACAGCCGGCCTGCGCCCCGACGAACACGGACTCTACCACCCGGACCAACCCTGGTCCGCACTGCTGAGCCCCTTTCGGCTGGTTGCCGAGACCGTTTTGCACATTCTCGACCGCGAACAAAAGCCCCGCACCACGGCTTACCTCGTTGACGAAATCGACTGCCTGGTGGGGCGCCACCTGCCAACCGGTTACAACGTCCTCAACGCCTTCCGAAACTTCGCCTATCCGTCCGAGCAGGTCTCGCTCCAGGGGATGTCCACCTTCGGACTGCGAGAATGGGACACCGCTCGCAACGCTGCAAACGCGGTCCGCGCTCGCACAACCACCGGGGACCACATCCTTGCCTTCTTGATGGAGCATGGCCCCACCGACGTCGAAGACATCATCGAACACGCCCAGCGGGTGACCGGAACCACCAGGAGAAACGTCCAGGACGTAATCAACCATGACCCCGCGAAGCGGTTCGTCAAAACCCCGGACCGGCGGGTGGCGGCCAATCCGTTCCACAAGGGCTTCAACCCCACTGCCACTACCCTTACGGTTGTCTCAGACGGACAACGGTACCGGCCTGGACCCATCCTGCACCAGTCCGAACTGCTGTGGCTCAACCGCTACGTGCAGGCACTCAACGACCTACGGCCGCCGCTGCCCCAAAGAGTGGCACTGACAGGTTCGCGGGCTACCGGCTTCGCACAAGGCGACGCTCTCGAGCTGACGGTCGTCGTTCCGGCGGGCGACGCTAAAATCCTCGAACCCAAGCTCGACGAAATCGCCGCCGCCACGTCGGACATCGTGCCCGGCGCGCGGCCCAACATCAGCGTCTTGTCACCTGAGGAGTGGAATCGCAAGCACACAAGCAGGAACTCCGCAGTGCACTACAACGTCTGGCTGGCGTCGCTAACCGCCCCGTAGGTGCAGTTCCAAACGGCAATGCCAAGGAACCTTGACTTCTCCTCCTTCGTGACTACCTCCGTCGACCACGCGGTAAAATCCTGCCAGTTGAACGCAGATCTACAAACGCCATTTGCCCGTCATCCACGGGGATGTTGACAACAGGAGGACACCGGCGATGTCAGACGACGACAAGCCTTTCGGCCAGCAACATCGAACGCAAGGCTTGACTCTCAGGCCAATTCGATGACCGTTGGGCACTTCTGAGCGCGTGCGCGACGATGGCCATGCGGGCAGGCGCCGTACGATTGACGGCCGGCGGAGGTGGCCCGATGATTGATCGGTGCTCAACTGCACAGTTCTAAAAACAGGAATGTAGCAATGTTCAACCGACGGAAATGGATGCTGGTATTGGCGCTCATCGCCGCCGTGGCCCTCGTCGCCTGCGGAGGTGACAGCCAAACGGAACTCGCTGACCTCAATACCGAACTGGACGCCTTGCAGACGGAAGTCGGATCCCTGCGCCAGGAACTGGCGGACGTTTCACACAGTACTCCAGTGCCTACGGCGCAGTCTGGCCCGTCGGCAGAGGATTTGCAACGGCTGGAAACCGAACTCAAGGAGCTCGCCGAGGCGACGATCAACCGGTTCGCCCTGCTTGAAGCAGACGCCAATTCCCGCCCAGTGACAGTCCAATCCGCGCCGCCGCCCGCCAGCCCGCTATTCACCCTGCAGCTTCTCCACGCCGCTGACATGGACAGCGCGGTGGGCGCTTTGGAGAACGTCGAGAACTTCTCTGCCATGCTGGACGGCTTCCGGGCGCAGTTTCCCAACAACACCCTCGTGCTGAGTTCCGGAGACAATTACGTCCCCGGCCCGCGCTACTTCGCCGCCGGCGACGACGCCAACGACGCCCTGCTGGGCGTATCCGGCAACGGTCGGGCCGACGTTGCCTTCCTCAACGCCATGGGTTTTCAGGCATCTGCCCTGGGCAACCACGAGCTCGACCTGGGCACCGGTGCCTTTGCCAGAATCATCGCCTCCGAAACCGACGATGGCAGGACCTATCCCGGAACCCGGTTCCCCTACCTGTCCAGCAACCTGGAGTTCACGACAGACGAGAACCTAACCGGTCTGGTCGTGCCCGACGGACAGGAAGCGATGCTGGTGGGCGGCAGCCTGGCCCGCAGCGCCGTGGCAACCGTCGCCGGAGAACGCATCGGGATCGTCGGAGCCACCACCCCTACCCTGGCGTCCATCACCGGAGCCGGCGGCATCACCGTAGCCCCGGCTGACATCTTCGACGTTGACGCGCTGGCGGTCGTCATCCAGGACGCGGTGGACGAACTGGTAGATCAGGGGATCAACAAGGTCATCCTGCTGGCCCACATGCAGCGCATCAACATTGAGCAAGCCCTGGCCACGAGGCCAGGGCTATCGCATATGAATATTGCCAGGCAGATTGTATTTCCAGACCTTGCGCGGTACCCCACATTTTGGGCGCTTGGCCTCACCGTCATCTGACTTCAGGCTATGTTTAGGCCCAGAACTCTGACGAAAATCACGGTTTACGCTCTCAAATTTTTCATATGCGATAGCCCTGCCACGAGGCTGGAAGACGTTGACATCATCGTAGCCGGAGGCTCCAACGCTCTATTGGCCGACGCAACCGACCGGCTGCGACACGGAGACACGGCCCAGGACATTTATCCCCTAACGTACCACGCCGCGGACGGGGAGCCGGTGCTGTTGGTCAATACTGACGGCGACTACAGGTACCTGGGCCGGCTGGTGGTGCAGTTTGACGACGCCGGCCGCATACTTCCCGACTCCGTGGACCCGTACCTCAGCGGGGCCTATGCCACCGACCGTCAGGGTGGACAGGATTTCGCCGGGAAGCCCATTCCAGCGGTGAGTGGCATCGCTGAATCCTTGCGCAATATCCTCATCGCCCGCGACGGCAACATCATTGGACGGACCGACGTGTACCTTGACGGCCGGCGCAGCACCGTGCGTACCCAGGAGAGCAACCTGGGCAACCTGGTGGCAGACGCCTTCCTCTGGATAGCCCGCCAGGTTGACCCAGAGGTGGCCGTATCCCTCAAGAACAGCGGCGGTATCCGTGACAACATCGGCATCGTAGTCCAGCCGGCCGGCGCCACTGGTCCCGCAGATATGCAATTCCTTCCACCCCCGGCCAATCCGGTCACCGGCAAACTCCAGGGCGACGTGTCCCAGTTCGACGTCGAAGGCACGTTGCGCTTCGACAACGGGCTGGTCATCATCCCGCTGACGGCCCAACAACTGTTGGCGGTCATCGAGCATACGGTCGGCGCCGACGATGTCGGACAAGTCACGTCCGGCGGTTTCCCTCAGGTGGGCGGGATGCGTTTCAGCTTCGACCCGGCAGTTGCCGCTGGTCAGCGCGTCCGCTCTCTCGCGGTGATTGATGACAGTGGCGCAGTCAGCGACCGCGTTGTTGAAAACGGCGAACTGACGGGAGACCCGGAACGTGTAATCAAGATGGCCACGCTGAACTTCCTGGCCAACGGCGGCAGTGGCTACCCCTTTCCTGTACCCCATCCGGGTCGGATTGACTTCAGCGGCGAAGCCGGCCAGTACAACCCCCACGACGCCGATTTCCCCGATGCCAACGGCAACGGCGTGATCGATGAGCCGGTACCCGATGCAGACCCTGGTCTGTCCGACGCCTTCGCCGCCGGCAAGGAGCAGGACGCCCTGGCCGAGTATCTGGCGTACTTCCATAACGAGATCCCCTTCAGCCGACCAGAAACGGCGCCCCTCGAAGACCAACGGATCCAGAATCTGGGTATTGCCGGCAAGACTGATACCGTCTTTGAGTAAGCGGGAGAATCCAAAGAGCGCGCCTTCGACTCTACCTTCGCGCCCACCCAAGGTAACCTCCATGGGAACTCTATCTGGCCGCTGCTGACCCGCTGACGACCATGACGCAACAGGACACCACCGAAGACGGGAAGTTCAAACTTGTGGCCCAAGTACCGGGCGAGGTCAAAGTGAGCGGTCCGCCGCGAAGGCGCCAATCCCGCCCACGTCGCGGCAAGGCGGAACAGCGGAGGCTGCCAAGCGTCCCGGCCAGCGACGACCACAGCAAGGGATGACCGACGCTCCGAGTTGATGACCATCAGGCCGATCTGAGCAGGTACAGGACCCCAGCCGCGTCTGGCCGACCACCAACGCGTCGACGACGACGCCAGCCGCTGAGACAGACTCGTCGGAGGTCGGATAGTGGACCGCTGTTCCACATTTCAGGGCGACGCATGAACACCGATGGACCCCGAAGCCAATCGACGCAGCCGACGTTCATCTCATCCATGGGCGCCGCGCACCTTGTACACGTACTCGGTGTCGGCGGCGGCGGTGGCGTCAACGTGGCACTGACGCCAGGCGGCGGAGTCGTTGCCGTCATCGGCCACGGTGGCGATCACACGGATGGCGCTGGCCTTCTCGCTCTCCAGGCGACGCATGACCTCGTAGCGGGTCGGCGCACCCGTGGCTTTGGACCAGCAGACCGATATTTGCGCATTGCCGTCGCTGGCGTCTCGGGAGATCTCGGCGGGCTTGCCGATGCGGGGAACCCGCGCCTCCCGGGACTGCGCGCCGTCGAAATACTGGTTGTAAGCCCGAACCCGGTACCTGATGCTGGCATCGGCGCCCACTTGCTGGGCTTGCGCCAGGACAACTCCACCGAACCGTCGTCCAGGCGCCGTCCCTCCAGCTTGCGAGGCTTGGCCGGTAGAGCGTCGCGGTGACAGCCCACACCATCACCGCGTCAATCCCAAAGGCCGCCCGGGCTGATCCCGCTATCGCCTCAAGGCCCAGTCTCTCGTTCTCTATCCCCACATCGCATCAATCCTCCACAGTGCGTCACGCTGATCTTCGTTACAGCGTAATCAGCGGAGGACAGCGGCGGCTCGTGCCGGCCCAGCCATGCCCATCCGGTGGGCGCCACGTTTCAGGAGGCCGTGCCCCATGCGGGGGCCGTTGTGCTCACGTGGGCGGAATTACACCAATAATCACACATAAAAGAGGGTAAAAAATGCGCTGATAATATGGTCTGTGGCCTACAATGCTGGCCCGCAAAATAGGGTCCAAATCGCCTGCATCCTTGGAACAGCATTAATGGCAACGGCAACGCACACCCACGCCCTCCATAGCGCCCCGTCCGGCCGGCCCCGGCACGCCCGGCCGGCCCGGCTGTGCCGTTGCCCCCCCTGAAAGGGGTATGTAACGGCCGAAATCGGCTCTGGAATTAACTTGGGAAGGCGCATCAGCCTTCGGCATCTTGGTTATGACAAGACCAGATGCAGGAGACCCTCGATGCGCCTTCCCAGGGAATGCTATCAGATGCAAAAAACGATTGAAACGCATTTACCTCACCTCTCCCAGCCACAATTGACCGGCTTGGTGCTGTGGGTTTGCGGAGCTATCCTCGCGGGTAGTGCCTGCCAGAACGCCGTGGCCTCGGCCCTCTCGCCTTGGGGTTCCTGGAACGGCCGGCGCCAATATCTGCGGGAGTGGCTCTACGACGGCAGGGACCGGGCCCGACCCTGCCAGACCGAGATGGACGTCACGCTCTGCTTCGCGCCGCTGCTGAAATGGGTCCTGGCCTGGTGGTGTTCCGGCCGCCTGGCGTTGGCCATCGATCCCACTCTCAAAGGCGACCAGACCACGGCCATCGTCATCAGCGTGCTCTACCGTAGTTGCGCCATTCCTGTGGCCTGGAGCATCCGCTGGGCCAACCAGAAAGGCTCCTGGGCCGACCCCACGGTGGAATTGCTCAAGGAACTGGCCCCAGCCGTTCCCGAGGAAATGACCGTCATCGTGCTCTGCGACCGGGGCATTGCCAGTCCCAGGCTGTGGGCGCAGATACGGGAGCAGGGCTGGCGCCCCTGTATGCGCTACCCCAAAAGCATCACTTTCTGCGCCGAGGGCGGCACAAGATTGCCCGCCCACCGCTTCGTCTCCCGTCCCGACACGGCCTGGGTCGGCCGTGGCACCGCCTTCAGCACCGCTAAGGCCAAACGCCGCTGCACCCTGCTGGCGGTCTGGTACGCCGAGCAGGATGAACCCTGGATCATCCTCACCGACCTTGCGCCCGACCAGGTCGGCGTGAGTTGGTACGCCCTGCGCTTCTGGATCGAACTGGGCTTCAAGGCCCTCAAGAGCCTGGGCTGGAAGTGGGACAAAACCAGAAGGACCGACCCCACTCGCGTCTCCCGTCACTGGCTGGTCCTGTCGGTGGCCACCTTGCTGGCTCTGGCCTACGGCACCCGGGTGGAAGACGCCCAGGACCGGAGAATTGATCCCGGCAACCTGCGGGCTCCGCCCAAAGCATTGTCGCCCAATCACCGGGACCCTCGTACTCGTCCGGCGCGAACCGTCAGCGTGATCCGCCTCGGTATCAATTGGCTCCGGCGCTTGCTGCTCAAGGGTCGCCTCTGGACCCGCGTCTGGCTGCTGCCTGAACCTTGGCCTCAACCCAAGTCCAACCTGGAGATCACCCATCATGCGCCACCGTAACAAACCGTTACATACCCCTTTCAGCCCCCCCCCCCCCCCCCCCCCGACTTTCCCCCTCTAAATCTGCAACGCAACCCCGGCGCCGCGAGGCGATCTGCCTCCGCAACCGCGCCGCGAGTGGTTGCTTCCTGGGCGGCCGGCTCCGCCGCGCCGGAGCTCCCAGGCAACCGCGCCGTCGGCTCGGTATTCGCAGCGTCCAGCGTCTTCGCCAGCTGGAGCCATCACCCCGCGCATTGGCGGCCGCCTCGTTGGCGTCGCCTTGGCCCACCCGGCCGCGTGCGTTGCGGTTGCCCGTCTGCGGCGCCGCATTCCGCCCGCTCGGTTATTGGGGATCGCGGCCAATCCGCCGCCACCGGACGCCGACTCCATTTAGCTCATCACTGATCCCACGCTGATGACGCCGCCCCGCGGCGCATCCAGCGACACCAATCGAGGTACATGACAATGATTTCTGCTGTGCATCGAAAATTCGGTAAGCAGGGACTGGCCGCGGCCTTCCTGCTGGTGGCAGCTTTCGCCGCCGCGCTGGCGGTGGTCTGGGCTGCCGCCGGCCCGGCCGGCGCCCAGGAGGAGACGCAAGTTCCCGCCAGACCTACTGGTTTTACGATCACCACCGAACCGGGCTCGCTGGACGTGGGCGTGGACTGGGACGACGTGGACGGCGCGACCCACTACCTGGTCCGCTGGCGTTCGGTGGACAATGGGGAGAAGCTGAACCAGGGCGTGGAGGTGCAGTCCTCCGCAGCCACCATCACCATGGCCGACTATGGTGTCTGGGTGGCGCGGGCCCAGGCCTGCAACGCGGCGGGCTGCGGGAAACCGGCGAACCGGCAGTTCCGCGTGGAACCCGCTCCTGAACCAACCCCGGAACCGACTCCGGAACCTACACCGGAACCCACGCCCGAGCCGACGCCGGAGCCGACCCCGGAAATCCCAACCCGGCCGACGGGCCTGAGCATCACCGCGCAGCCGGGTTCCCTGGCCGTGTCGGTGGACTGGAACGACGTGGCCGGAGCGGACGATTACATCGTCCGCTGGCGTGAGGCCGGCCCCGGCCACCAACTGAGCGACGGGGTGCGGCCCCAGTCCTCCGCGACGACCCTTACCATGGCCGACTACGGAAGCTGGGTGGTGCGGGTGGAAGCCTGCAACTCCGCCGGCTGCGGACGACACCAGGCCCAGCGGTTCACGATTTTGCCGCCCCTGCCGCTCCGGCCGGCCAACCTTCAAGTCAGCCACTCCACCGGATTGACCCTGGCGGCGGCCTGGGACGAGACCGATTACGCGGACTCCTACCGGGTGCGCTGGCGGTTGTTCGAGGACCGTTTCGCGGCCGGCGATGAAACCAGCGTCTCCGACACCGGCGCCAGCGTCGCGGTGTCGGGTTATGGCAACTGGGTGGTGCGGGTTGAGGCCTGCAATGAAACCGGCTGCGGACGCGGCGCGGCCAAAGCCCTGCGCATCAAGGCGCCGGCGGCTCCGTTGAACCTGGGGCCAGCGACCAGCGCCCAGGGCCAGGCCAACCCCAGGGACATCACCGCGTCCTGGAACCCGGTGGCCGGCGTGTCGTCCTACACGGTGCGTTGGCAGCGGGAGGGCGCCGATGCCTCGCCGGCAAACCAGGTCAACGTCGGAGCCGGCCAGACCAGCGCCGATTTCACCGTGCCCGAAGACGGCACCTACAACGTGCAGTTGCTCGGCAACTTCAACCTCGGCGGCAATCAGAACGCGCCGCGGACCAGCAAAAAACAGAACGCGCGGGATAACCGGGACAACCCCGTCGCGCCGACCAACGACGCGAATCTTGGCAGCAGGTCCATGTCGCTGGGGCAGAACAACGCTCAAATCGACTCCGAGGTCGTTGCCGAAGCCAAGGTGTCAGTGTCCACACCCCTCCCGCGAAGTCACGTCAATATCGCCTGGGACTATTATTGTATGACCGGCCAGCCGGCATCCCGAAGGATCACCGGCTTTGACCTGGAACCGCAAGACGGCAGCGCCAAGATGGCCTGGAACAACCCCGGCGTCGCCTCCATCACCAATTCGTCGTACCAGTACTTTCTCTACCCCGGCGCCGGTTACACCCTCGGGGAAGAAAACTGGCAGTATTTCCCCACCGTCGACCCCTTCGTCCCGGCAACCTATGATTACTTCCCCCGCACCAGCCCCGACGATCCAAACGCCATAGAGGTCGTCGTGCCCAACCTGGCCAACGGAGAGCTCTACGGCATCAAGGTGCGGGCGCTGGTCGGCAGCCAGATCTACTGCGTCGAGGACCGAGCGTGGTTCATTCCCGCCGACCCCAGCCCCCGGCTGAGGGCTTTCACAAACTTCGCGGCGAGTACCTCGGCCAGCGGCAAGATAATCCTAAGCCGAAGCCAGAGTGAAATCTACATTTGGCATGGCGGAAGCGTCGGTTTGGGCGGAGCGGAGGGGTTCTGCCGCGCAAGCCTGTAGCGCAGTTCGGCAGCGGCGTTTGACTTCGTCCCTACGGTAGGGCAGATCGGCGAAGAAGCTGCCCACCCGATCCCGTACTGCGGCACGGGTTCCCAGGCACACATCGGCGGTTGCCTCCTGACGCACCCAGCCCCAGATGGTGCGATTGGTCAATAATCGGGGCGTTGAAATCCGGACTGTAACTGGGCAGGTTCACCAGGCGCAGGTGCAAGTCTGGCGTGGTCAGATAAGTGCGTAGCGCATCGCCCCGATGAGCTGGCGAGTTGTCCCAGATCACTGTCAGCGGTTCGGTGTGCCGGGCTCGTAGTTGCCGGAGGAAGGCTGCCGAAGTCTCGGAGTTGCTGTTGCCCTCCAGTTCCATCACCTCCACCTCCCCGGTCTCCAGGCACACCGCCGAGTAGTAGCTGACCCCGTATCAAGTACGGGGTGACGTTCCTTCTCGCCACGGCGCGGGCTGGTGGAGACCACCAGAGCCTGCCCCGTACCACGATACGGGGGCCGGTTCCCCTTTCAACACCCACTTGCCCCGCAGAGCCTGCCCCGTACCACGATACGGGGTCAGCGTCTGCCTGAAAGTGCGCCTCGTCAGCGAAGAAGATCTTGGTCCCATTCCCTTGGGCTGCCGCCGTCAAAGCGGCATACTCCGCCACAAAGGCTTCCCGCCGCACCGGGTCCGCCTTGAGCAACCGCTTCTTGGGTCGTTTCAGCACAAACCCCAGCCGATGCAAGTAGTTCAGATCCGCCTATGGCGGACCCCGGCCCAGCGCCAACCCGAACCGTTCCTCCACAAACCAGCGTACCGCCCTCCAGTTCCAGTTGGATAGCTCGATGCCCGACTGCCTGGGTGCTTCTTGCACCGCCGCCTTCAACTCGGCCTGCTGCTCCCCAGTCAGCGCGGGGGGAACCTTGTATCTTGGTTTTGGAGTGTAAGAATCACTTCGGCAATCGGACCGGGGCGCGGTAGACCGATGGGAACCAGGTCATAGCAGACCGATCGGGAGCAAGGGTCGCCGCACCCCACACGAGATGAGAGCCCGAACAGTTGCCTGGGCCAATCGAGCCCGCATCGTGCAAGGACGGGCCAACGCTCACACCGGAGGCACAGATGGAACAAGAACTGAAATTCGTAGGCATCGATGTCTCTAAGGCTCAGGTGGACGTCGCCGTCCGGCCTACGGGACAGAGATGGGTCGTGTCCTACGACGATAGCGGCGTCCAAGAATTGGTCTCCCAGATGGTGGACCTGGGTCCCGCCCTGGTGCTGATGGAGAGCACGGGCGGGCTGGAACTGTCCTTGGTGGCCGCCTTGGCCGCTGCGGCGCTGCCGGTGGTGGTGGTCAACCCTCGCCAGGTGCGAGATTTCGGCAGGGCCACGGGCGTGCTGGCCAAGACCGACGCCCTGGACGCGGCGGTCCTGGCGCACTTTGCCGACGCCGTCCGTCCCTCCGTACGACCTCTCAAAGACGCTGAAACCCAGGTCCTCAACTCCCTGGCGGCCCGTCGGCAACAGGTCATGACTATACTGGTCTCGGAGAAGAACCGGTTAGGTACCGCCATCAGTGCGGTCCGTCCCCGTATCGAGGCCCACATCGCATGGCTGGAACAGGAGTTGGCAGACTTGGACGCAGGGCTGAGGCAGACCCTCCGCCGAAGTCCCGTGTGGCGGGAGAAGGATGATCTCCTGCGCACCGTCCCCGGTGTGGGGGACCAGCTCTCCCTAACCCTGCTGGCTTACCTGCCGGAGTTGGGAACGCTGGACCGCCGGCAGATCGCCGCCCTTGTGGGCGTGGCTCCCTTCAACCGGGACAGTGGCACCCTGCGGGGCAAACGCACCGTCTGGGGCGGGCGCTCCCGGGTACGGGCCGTCCTTTACATGGCAGCGTTGGTGGGTAGCCGCCACAACCCCGTCATCCGCGGTTTCTACCAGAAGCTGCTGGCGGCCGGTAAACCGAAAAAGGTGGCATTGGTCGCTTGCATGCGCAAACTGCTCGTCATTCTCAACGCCATCCTCAAGCATCGCTCACCCTGGGACGACATGAGCTCGACATTCCCGGCCCTGTCCTCTTGACAGCAGGGACAGTTGCTCCCGACTGCTCAAATGACAGCGCCTTGGGACCGCCCTCTGCAAACATCGTGACCCATTGGCCTATGGTGTGGGCATCCCGATCCAACGCCCGACCTACCGCCGCCGCTGTCCATCCCTGGCCCAGCAGCCATCCGCCACAGGCGGACGTGCCACCTTTCCCGCTCTCGTGGCGTCGGCGACCGGTACATCCGTCGTCGTACCTCAGCCTCATCCATTTGCCACCGCTCCAGCAGTGGCCTCATCCCCGCCGTACCCAACTGCAACCCCCACTCCGATTTCGCTCACCGTACAACTCATCCACCGCCAATTCTACCGAACGCCAATGCGGGTTTCACCCTGGCTTCGGTTTAGGTGTAGGGGCGACGCATGCGTCGCCCCTACATGAACTCCAACGCGCCTACAGGTTTAGCGAAACTCCCATAGCTTCGCGGCCGTCCCGCCGAACACCATATCCCGGGCGTCTGTGCTGGGATATTCGATCAGCTCCATAGGGAACCGCAGGGCGTTACGGTAACCTTCGCGGTTGGCCGATGGCGGAAAGTCGCTGCCCCACATCAGGCGGTCGCCGCCGAAGGCTTCCACCGCCATTTCAATCAATGGTGGAACGTTGTCGAAGGGTATCGGCTGGCGGAAGGGCTGTGGACGCGGGCAGAATTCGCCCAATCCGGGAACCTTTACGTACACATTTGGATACCTGGACAATGCCAACGCTCTACGGTAGGTCTCCATGGGGATCTCCGTATCCGCGCGGCCGGGTCCCCAGAAGGCTCCCACGCCGGCCAGGTGCTCCATGATGATGTTCAGGTTGGGCAGTTCCTGGATAATGCCCTCGAATTCAGGGGCCGCGTACTGCTCGCACGTGCCCATCACGCTGGCGGTCACACCCAGGTCGGCACATTTGCGCCACAGTGCCAAAGGATCGTCGCCTGGCGACCGCCACCCGGCGTTGAAGCGGAGGCCGTCCACTCCCTGGTCGTGGAGCTCGGTCACTCGGTCGGCGGCGTCGGGCTGGGTGTGGCCAACTATAGCAATGACCGCGAACCTGCCGGGAAACCGTTTGACCGCTTCGACCAGATAGCTGTTGTCAAAGACCCCGAAGAACTGAGTCAGCACCGCTTGGTCCACGCCGGACCGTTCCATCTCATCCAGCAGGATTTCCACCGGCTCGAACCAGTAGGGCGAGGCGTGGCAATGGGTATCGATCACGACCGCCATATCAATGTCTCCTTTTCAATTACACCGCCGCTCCGGCGAAAGCCGGAGTCCAGAAAACGCTGCTGGATTCCGGCTTTCGCCGGAATGACGGACACGAGGATTTAGGCGGCGGTGGTCCCGCCGTCAACCACCACTTCCGAACCCGTCACGAAGGATGACTCATCGGACGCCAAGTAGATGGCCGGATAGGCAATTTCGCTGGGTTTGCCCACCCGCTGCAGGGGCAGCCTCTGCATACGAAGCTCCATGTTCGCCGGATCGTTCAGCGTGTCGGCAATCATGTCCGTCTCGATGGGGCCGGGGTGGATGGAGTTGCACCGTATCCCTTCCCTGGCGTGCTGGATGGCCGTGGACTTGGTGAACAGGCGGACGGCTCCTTTGGTGGCGGTGTAGCTGGCCGAACCGTTGGGGCTGCCGACCAAACCGGCGGTGGACGAGATGTTGATGATGGAGCCGCCGCCGGCCTCCCGCATAGCAGGGATGGCGGCCTTCGTCCCCAGGAACACGCCCTTGGCGTTGACGGCGAAGATACGGTCCCAATCTTCCTCGGTGGTTTCCTCAATGTTCTTGCGGATCAGGATACCCGCGTTGTTGAGGAGCACGTCCAGTTTGCCGTAGGTGGACACCGCAGTCTGTACCGCAGCTTCCCAGTCGGATTCGCTGGTAACGTCGAGGTGAACATAGGTAACGTTGTAGCCCAGTTCCTGTAGTTCCGCCTCGGTTTGGCGGCCCTGCTCGTCCAGTATATCGCCAATGACGACGCTGGCCCCTTCCTCAGCGAACATCCGCGCCTCCACCGCTCCCTGACCCCTTGCGCCACCGCTGATGAGGGCGACTTTGCCTTCCAGTCTGGCCATGATGCTGCCTCCTGTGCCTGTCCTGGTGTGGTCGTTTCACGCGTAATGCGCTCACTTTATAGTGATTGATTACGGGGCGCAACCGTCCGTCCGGGGTCAGCCCGGTTGCCAGAGTCGGCGGAAAACCAGTCTCCCGTTGGCGTCGGATTGCAACGCGTACACGTCTGGATTGGTCAGAGCCAGCCAACCCGCGTAGCCGAAGGATGAACCGAGCGAGTGCAGGACTAGGCTCATCAGATTGCCATGCGTAACAACCAAAGGCAGGCGATGGCCCTCGTCCAGGAGGTTATTCAGGCACTCCCAAGCCCGTGCCAGTACCTCCCGGGCCGATTCTCCACCTGGGGCGCGCCGGTCCCAATCTTCATACGACTCGCGTACCACGTTCCGCCAATGGGCAATAGGTCGGGGTGAAAGATTACGCTCGTTCAGGCGGGGATCAATATGGACGGGCAACCCCAGCCGTTCTGCCAGGGGTTCGATGCTTTGTTGGGCACGGACGTAGGCGCTGGCTACGATGCGGTCAACCGCCGTGCTGGAAAGAAACTCGGCCAGTTCGTGGGCCTGTATCGAACCAGTATCAGTCAGCGCAGCGTCCGGTTGCTGCCCCGATGCTTCGCAGTGCCTGACCAGAATGAGTTGGCACTTGGCGAAACCCCTGCTGGTCAAGCGCGCCAGCGCAGCCGCGCTCCGACGTTGGTGAATCCGGCCCGCTGGTAGAAATGGGTTTGCCGTTCACCATGGAACGGGGTCCCCAACTCAACCATGCGGCACCCATGGGAAACCGTCTGGTCCAACGCAAATCGCGACACTTCCATGCCGACGCCGGTGCTGCGTTGAGGGGGTTCCACGAACATTTCCTGGATGATGGCGTATCGGCCCGAACTGCGCAGCGCATCCACGAAGGACACGGTGCAGACCGCAGTTAACTCTCCACCGGTTTCGCCCAAAGCCACGAACCCGGCATCGCCACCGTCGGTGAACCGCTGGTACACCTCTGCCATGGCGTCTGCCGATGGTGGGCTGCCTCCCAGTTCGGCGAGCAATTTGCGGACCAGATCTACCACTGCGCTTCGGTCCGCCTTCGTTGCAATCCTGACGTTGGTCGCCACTTACTCAATCATCAAAGTTTCAAGAAGGAACAGGGTGGTCAATGCCGACGCACTGAGGGCATCCGAAAGGGCGTTGGTGGGCCTGAGCGTACCGTATTGCGAACTTTTCGGTGGGAGGTCCGGCTAAAGGCTCACCGGGTAGCGTCCCAAGACCTAGAGCAGGACGACATGGGTGGCAGCAAGCGTCTCCCATGCCCACACTGGCCTTAGTCTGAACGTGATGTCTCAAGTTTCCTTAAAGTATTGTACGATAGAACGTACAATATTGTCATGTACACGATCCTGAGAAGCGCGACTTTCGAGCGAGCCAAGAGCATGGCGACAGGATGGAGGAGCTAATGTCTGAGGAGTACCGAAAGTTCGGCGCAGTGGAGGATCGCGCACTGGGCGCACAACCAACCGGTGCCGGAGTCTTTCAGCAGGAATCGGCCCGTCAACCAAATCGGATCTCAAGGAGATGACGAAAGTGAACTCAGCGATCGAAGCATGGCGCGAGCAGGTCTTGGCATTTGACCGGGCTATGGCAGATATGCGCCGGGAAGGACAGGAGCACGGTCACAGCCGTCCTGTGTTTGCCGCCGGGCCACTGGATCCGTACCGTACCGACGATCCCGCGCTCAACGGCCTCTATAAAGTCGTGGGCGAAGGCGCCGAGGTCCTGGACGTTGGCGGCGGCGCGGGCCGCTTCGCCCTGGCCCTGGCAACGCGCGCCAAGCGGGTGACCGTAATAGATCCCTCCGCCGAGTCGCTGGATTTGCTAAGGACCCGCGCGTCAGAATTCGGATTTACCAACGTGACCGCTATCCACGAGCGGTGGGAGGATGTGGAAGTTCTCTCGGCGGACGTAACCCTCTGCTCCTGGGCGCTGCATCACGTGTTGGAAGCCGCGCCATTCGTAAGGAAGTTGGAAGAACGCGCCAGGGACCGCGTGGTGATCCTGGAGATGATGGAGACACCCAGTGCGCAGTATGCTCCGTTCTACGAGCGCGTGCACGGCAAGAGATTCACGCCGCTGCCGGGCGTCCCGGAATTGCTGAATCTCCTGTGGGCGATGGATATATTCCCCGACGTGACGATGCTCAGTCCTGAAATTCCGGTATTGGGCACAGACCGCAGTTCAACGCTGGAGGAACTTCGACGAAGGTTGGCTGTGGAGGAAGGCTCCGATGCAGACGAAAGACTGCGCGCGGCGGCAGATGAATTGCTGGAAGAGTCCGGCGAGGGTCTAACCGTTAAGGGCGTGAATATGCGGCGGCAGGCGATCATTACGTGGAGGCCGATTCAGTGTGGTTCGAGGAGCGGGGGCCCGAACTGATTTGTCAGCCGACGAACCTGTAGTGGTGGGCCGTGTGGGGATCGAACCCACGACACCCGGATTAAAAGTCCGGTGCTCTGCCAGCTGAGCTAACGGCCCGCGAGGGCCATGCTCCGGCCCTCGATAGCAGTATAGCACAGCCCCCTTCGGTGGCCCCTGCAAATGAGCATGACTTGACTATCACTGCGCTTGCCAAACGCGGCGATTTGAGAGATAATGCCCGCGTTGCTTTCTGGTGGTTCAAGCGGGGTGGCCCCACCCGTTTCCATCCCGAACACGGAAGTGAAACGCCCCAGCGCCGACGATACTGCTCTGGTGACGGAGTGGGAAAATAGGTCACCGCCGGAAAGCACCAAAATTCATCTGATCTACGTGTGGCGGGCGTGATGGCGCACGAAGAGCCGGCTGGCGACCCCAAGCCATTGCAACGTAAGGTTTGATAACCTTTATCAGCGACCGCGCCGATAAAATCGGTGCAACGTCGCTTTTATTTTTGGCTAAATAGGGTACAATACCGGCACCAGAGCGAAGCCATTGGCGTTATTCCAACCCAGGAGAGACTCATGGGCAGCAGATTCGAGAAGTTTTCAGAGCGGGCGCGGCGGGTTCTGTCGCTAGCCCAGGAAGAAGCTCAGCGGTTTAACCACAACTACATCGGCACGGAACACATCCTGCTGGGCTTGGTACGTGAGACCGAGGGCGTAGCCGCTCGAGTGCTGTCCGGCCTGAGCGTTGACCTGACCAAGGTGCGCTCGGCGGTGGAATTCATCATCGGTCGTGGGGAACGGCCGGCCCAGGGCGAAATTGGACTCACCCCCCGGGCCAAAAAGGTCGTGGAGCTGGCGGTCGATGAAGCGCGGCGCATGAACCACACCTACATCGGCACCGAGCACCTTCTGATCGGATTGTTGCGGGAAGGCGAGGGAGTTGCCGCCGGCGTACTGGAAAGTCTGGGCGTCAACCTAGAAAAGGTTCGCGCCGAGACCCACCGCATTCTCAGCAACTCCGGCGGAAGCGGTTCCAGCAGCTCCCGTTCCACCACGCGCACGCCGACCCTGGACCAGTTGGGAGTTGACCTCACCAACGCGGCCCTGGGCGGCAAGCTGGATCCGGTGATTGGGCGCGATACCGAAATTGAGCGCGTGACCCAGATCCTCAGCCGCCGCACCAAGAATAACCCGGTCCTGGTGGGCGAACCCGGCGTGGGTAAGACCGCCATCGTCGAGGCCATGGCCCAGCAGATTTCTTCCGGCGACGTGCCGGAAACCCTGCAGGGCAAGCGCCTGGTCACCCTTGATATGGGCGCGCTGGTGGCCGGCACCAAGTACCGGGGCGAGTTCGAGGAACGGCTGAAGAAGGTCATTGAAGAAATCAAGACCTCCGGCAACTGCGTCCTTTTCATTGACGAGATCCACACGTTGGTCGGAGCCGGCGCCGCCGAAGGCGCCGTGGACGCCTCCAACATCCTGAAGCCCTCTCTGGCCCGCGGCGAGATCCAGTGCATCGGGGCCACCACCATGGACGATTATCGCAAGTACGTGGAGCGAGACCCCGCGCTGGAACGCCGCCTGCAACCGGTGCGGGTTGAAGAGCCTGACCCCGATATGACAGTGGACATCCTACGTGGCGTGAAAGGCCAGTATGAGGATCACCACAATGTCGAAATAACCGACGCTGCCGTCCAGGCTGCCGCCGTGCTGTCCACCCGTTACATCCCGGACCGTTTCCTTCCCGACAAGGCCATCGACCTTTTGGACGAAGCCGGCTCGCGGGTGCGTCTGCGTGGTGCCCATGCTCCCCAGGAAGTCAGGGACGCTATGGAAGTGCTGGAGCGCGTTCGCAAAGAGAAAGACGAAGCCATCGCATCCCAGCAGTACGAAGTGGCCGCCGAACTCCGCGACCGGGAACTCCATCTTACCGAAAACGTGGGAGACCTGGAGCGCGAATGGAAGGCCGACCGCAACAAAGAGCGCACGCAGGTCACCGAGGAAGATATTGCCGAAGTGGTCAGTATGTGGACCGGGATCCCCGTCACCCGACTGGCCCAGGAAGAGACAGAACGTCTCCTGCGCATGGAGGAAGAACTCCACCAGCGCATCATTGGGCAGGACGAAGCAATAATCGGTATCTCCAAGGCGGTGCGCCGGGCTCGTGCCGGTCTCAAAGACCCGCGGCACCCCATCGGCGTCTTCCTGTTCCTGGGTCCCACCGGGGTCGGCAAGACCGAATTGGTACGGGCCATGGCGGAATTCCTTTTCGGTCACGAGGACAACATGATCCGCCTCGACATGTCCGAATTCCAGGAGCGCCACACGACGGCCCGCCTCATCGGAGCGCCTCCGGGATATGTGGGATACGACGAAGGAGGCCAGCTCACCGAGGGCGTCCGCAAGAAGAACTACTGCGCCATCCTGCTGGACGAGATCGAAAAGGCGCACCCGGAGATCTTCAACATACTGCTGCAGATCTTTGACGCCGGGCAATTGACCGACGCACGCGGTCGCCGGGTCGATTTCCGCAATTCCATCATCGTCATGACCAGCAACCTGGGTTCCGACCTCATCAAGCGCGACACCAGCCTCGGCTTTGCGGTCAAATCCGACCAGGCGCAAACGGATCACCAAGCTTACGAACGAATGAAGGACAAGGTGATGGATGAAGTCAAGCGCTTCTTCCGTCCTGAATTCCTCAACCGCCTGGACGCTACCATCGTGTTCCATGCCCTGAGCAGAGACGAAATCCACCAAATCGTGGACCTGATGATGAACATGGTGCGCGAGGAGCTGAAAGAGCGGGAAATCAGCATCGAGCTCACGGAAGCGGCTCGCGAGTACTTGGGCGACAATGGTTTCGACCCGGTCCTGGGCGCCCGCCCGTTGCGCCGTCTCATCCAGAACGAGGTGGAAGACCGGCTGTCCGACGAACTCCTCGGCGGCAAGTTCGGCGAAGGCGACACCGCCATTGTGGACTTGGACGAGGATGGTAAGATCTGCATCAAGGTGCGCAGCAAGGAGACGGCTGCCCTGCCTGTCGCTTAGGCGAGGAGAATTGTCCAGGATTGGAACACCGGGGGCGTCCTGAAATGGCGCCCCCGACTGCTACAATTGAGGGAACCAATTTCAGAGGTGACACAATGGCCAGGCGTTTGCTCAAGGAATTGGAGCGGTCCTACGGGTTTGACGAGGTTGCCATCGTCCCCGGCGAAGTTACCATCAATCCGGAAATGACCTCCACTGAAATGACCATTGGGGCGTTCTCCTTCGACGCTCCGGTGTTGGCATCAGCCATGGACGGCTCGGTGTCGCCGCGCTTCGCCACGCTGATGCACGAAATGGGCGGTTTGGGAGTTCTCAACGGCGAGGGACTTTACACCCGCTATGACGACCCCTACTCCGTCCTGGAAGAAATCATCTCCATGGACCAGAGCGAAGTCACGGAATACCTCCAGGAAGTGTACAGCGACCCCGTTCAGGAGAACCTGATCGGTGAACGGGTCCAGGAAATCAAGCAGTCAGGCTCCGTGGCCGCCATCGCCTTCACCCCTCAGACTACCAAGCGATTCAGCCCTCTGGCGGTGGAAGCCGGCGCTGACATTATCGTAGTACAGTCCACCGTGACCACCGCTCGCCATGTTTCCCGGAGCTACCGGGGCCTGATCTTTTCGGAACTGATCGAGTCTCTGAACGTTCCGGTGGTGGTGGGCAACTGCGTCAGTTACGGCGTCGCCAGCGAGTTGATGGAGACCGGGGTGGACGCCGTATTAGTCGGAGTCGGACCGGGCGCGGCCTGCACCACGCGAGAGGTCACCGGTGTCGGCGTGCCGCAGGTTACGGCCACCTTGGAATGCGCCGCAGCGCGCGAAGACTACTTCCAGCGCACCGGGAGGTACGTCAGCGTCATCACTGACGGCGGGCTGCGCACGGGAGGCGACGTGTGCAAGGCCATGGCCAGCGGAGCCGACGGCGTCATGCTGGGCACTCCCTTCGCCCAGGCTGCGGAAGCGCCTGGGCGAGGCTATAACTGGGGCATGGCCAACGCGCACCCGGAACTGCCCCGGGGCACTCGCATCAACGTGGGCACCAAAGGGACGCTGAAGCATTTGCTCCACGGGCCATCGAGCGTCACCAACGGGACTCAAAACCTGGTCGGCGCGTTGCGCGTAGCTATGGGGATGTGCGGCGCTTACACCGTCCGCGACTTCCACAAGACTGAAATGGTAATCGCCCCGGCCATCAAAACCGAGGGCAAGCACTACCAAATGCTGGGGTAAACCCCTTGTCTGTCATTCCGGCTTTCGCCGGAATCCAGAAATCTGCACCGCAAATACGTTCCTGGATTCCCGCTTTCGCGGGAATGACGGGAGCATACAGGAACGACGGGAGCCGTAGGAGGAACGCTATGACCACTGCCACCATCCAGATCCTCGACCCCAGGCCGGAGCAGCAGACCGCCGAGCGAGACTCTGCCCAGCGCCTGCCCGGTCTGGCCGGGAAAACCATCGGCCTGCTGGAGAACCGGAAGTACCACTCTGATAACTTTCTCCAGGAACTACAGGTAATCCTTGAAGAAGAGTACGCCGTCGAAAAGGTGGTGTATTTGCGTAAGTTCAGCTTCAGCGCGCCGTGCTCGGACGAAACCATCGACGAGTTGGTGGCCCAGTGCGATGCGGTAGTGCATGGCATCGCGGATTGAGGGAGCTGCACAGCGTGGGGTCTCCACGACACAGTAGTTACCGAAACCCGCGGCGTCCCATCCGTCAGCGTCATTACCGAGAGCTTCACCAGGGCGGCTCACGCCCGCGCTTCTTCGCTGGGAATGCCCACCGTGCAGATCCTGGCCCTGCCCAGCCCGCTGGCGCCCCGCTCCATTCCCGAGGTTCGGGAACTGGCTCACCAGTACGCCGGGCAGATTGCGGAAATGCTGACCAACGGCGGTTAGCCACTGACCGGGGCGACGGTCCATGTCCATGTCCCTGACCGTGGTGAAGGCGTAACCCAGTCTTCAATAGGAGACGTCACGGTAATTGGCGTCTGTATTCCCTGGCGTAACTCCAGAACCCCTCAGAACTGCGGGAATCGCCGCGTATGGCAAGACCATATCGAATATCTTGACGTCCTGGATGTCGTGCTTGACCATACTCCCCGCTCTCGGTTGATAGTGATGGGAGATTTCAACCAACGCATCAGCGTAGTCCCCAACGGGCCACCGGATCGCGTTGGCGACAGGTTGCGTTCTGTCATTGCATCCCGCATGGAGATCATCACCGCAAATATTGATTTTCAGGGCAGCAAAGCCATCGACCACATCGCCATCAGCACCGACCTGTGCGCCGAATCTGTGGGCGCAATCAGCAATTGCAATGATAAGCCGAAAGATCTGTCCGATCACTTCGGCGTCTTTGCCACTCTGACCTCACATTAGTAGAGTTAAGCATGACCACCAATTCCTCCGCTCTGAACTCACGCCGCATCAGCGTCGAGGACTCCTACGACGCTATCCAGGACTACTACGAAGAACAGGGATGGACCGACGGGATGCCGGTGGTTCCAGCTACCGAGGAAGCCGTGCGCCGGATGCTGGGGCCGTGGGGCGAAGACCCGTCGCTGTCCCTGGGCGTCGCCCAGCCATCCAACTCGGAAGTCACCATCGAAAAGGTCGCGATCAACGCGGTGATGGCCGGCTGCCGACCGGAGTATTTTCCGGTCGTGGTGGCCTGCGTCAAAGCTGCTTTGCAGACGCCCTTTAACCTGGCCGGGTGCCAGGCAACCACCGGCGGGGCCGCTCCGGTTGTGATCGTCAACGGTCCCGTCGCCGAGCAGCTGGGCATCAACGGCGACTCCGGCTGCTTCGGCCCCGGGTATCGGGCCAACGCCACGATAGGACGGGCGCTGCGCTTGTTCGTCCGCAACGTCGCCGGCCTGATCATCGGCGACATGGATAAGGCGACCCTGGCCATGCCCGGGCGATATTCCTTCTGCTTCGCGGAGAACGAAGCCCGCAGCCCCTGGGAGCCGCGCCACGTCGAGCTGGGACTTGACCCCGAAGAAAGCATGGTCACGCTCCACGCCATCCGGGGTTTCTACCCGGTTATGGAAACCACCGTTTCCCGAGGCATTGATGTACTGAACACTCTCGTGCAGGCGACTCGGGCCACGGGATTTTCCAACTACTACCAGATTGGGACCGGCGCACAGGTGACGCTGGTAATCAGTCCGGAGCACGCCGCCGAAATCGCTGCCGACGGCCTGTCCAAGAAAGACGTGCGCGAGTACATCTACTCCAACGCGCGAATGCCCATCGCGGAGCTTTCCGGGCTGGGTCACTGGGGCAACCGCAACTATCCCGCGTGGATCGACGACAGCAAGCCCGATACCATGGTGCCCATCGCGCCGCAAGCCGACGACATCGTGATAGTGGTGGCCGGGGGTGACGGTCGGCACTCCGCCTGGTTGGCCGGCTGGGGCGTGACGCGAGTGGTGACGGAGAAGATCGAGATTCCGGGATAGGCCCGCCGGGGTAGCCGAAATACCGTGGCCCGTCGCTATTTTTGGCGTCGGGTCATTCGGTTTAAAGGCAAGTTTCTGGCGGCAGTACAATGAGTGATGACATAATGATACTGCCTGCCGACTAATGAGACTGCTATCATTGAGCCGTCGCCAATTGGCCGAATCCAGCCCATCGTTAGGTTCACCCATCGTGTTCACTCACCTGCACAACCACACTGAATACAGTATGCTCGACGGCATAAGCCGCATACCGGACCTGGTGCGCCGGACCGGCGAGCTGGGCATGGACGCCATGAGCATTACCGACCACGGATCCCTGTACGGCGTGGTTGATTTTTACTCCGAATGCAAGGAAGCGGGGATCAAACCCATCATCGGCTGCGAGTTCTACGTGGCGCACGGCAGCCGCCACGACAAGACGCCCCACGAGCGAACCGCCAATCACCTGGTCCTCATCGCCAAAGACAACACTGGCTACGGAAACCTGCTCCAGCTGGTCACCCGGTCCCACCTGGAAGGTTTCCATTATCGCCCGCGCATTGACAAGGAACTGCTGGAAGTGCACCGCCAGGGTCTGATCTGCCTTTCGGGGTGCCCTTCAGCCGAAGTGCCGATACTGCTGGCCGACGGCAATTACGATGACGCCAAACGGCAGGTCGGTTGGTACCGGGAGCTTTTTGGCGAAAACTACTTCCTCGAATTGCAGCGACATCAGCACATCGAACAGTTGCCGCGCATCAACGATGGCTTGGTGCGGTTGCACCGCGAAACCGGTATTCCGCTGCTTGCCACCAACGACGCCCACTACGTCCGTCAATCCGATTATCAGCACCAGGACGTGTACATCTGCATCCAGACGGGCACCAACGTCTTGGACGAGAAGCGTCTCCGTATGGAGGATTCCTCTTATTACATCAAATCGCCGCAGGAAATGGCCTCCCTTTTCTCAGACTTCCCGCAGACGCTGGACATCACGGGTGAGATAGCCCAGGAGTGCAACGTTTCGCTGGGTTTCGGGCAGATGCACCTGCCGCGTTACCCAACGCCAAACGACGAGGACGCCGACGCCTACCTGGAGCGTATCTGCTGGGAAGGGTTCAACGAGCGCTACGGGCGCAACAACGACGCCGCTCGCGCCCGCATGGAGTACGAACTGGAAGTGGTGCGGCAGACCAGTTTCGCCAACTACTTTCTGGTGGTTTGGGACATCATCTCCTTCGTGCGGCGGCAGCAGATCCTGTTTGGGGTCCGGGGCAGCGCCGCCGCGAGCGTTGTTCTCTATTGTCTGGGCATCACCGATGTTGACCCGATGGCGTATAAATTGGTCTTTGAGCGTTTCCTCAACTTTGAGCGCAAGGAAATGCCCGACATCGATATGGACTTCCAGGACGACCGCCGGGATGAGGTTCTGCGTTATGTAATCGACCGCTACGGCAGCGATCGCGTAGCCCAGATCATCACCTTCGGTACGCTGGGACCGAAGGCCGCCCTGCGGGACGTGGGTCGCGGCCTTGGCATGAGTTACGGCGACGTTGACCGTATCGCCCGCATGGTGCCTTTCAAATCCCGCACTCTCGCCGACGCCATGACCGCCAGCCCGGAACTTGATCAGGTGTATCAGACCGACGGGTCCATGCGCGAACTGGTTGACCACGCCCAGGCCCTAGAAGGCATCGTCCACCACGTCAGCACCCACGCCGCCGGCGTCCTCATCGCCGACGAACCGCTCACTGAGACCGTCCCGTTGCAGCGTCCCTCTCGCGGCGACGAGAGCAGCCCGGTAATGATGACCCAGTATTCCATGGACCCGGTGGCGAAGCTCGGTCTGCTCAAGATGGACTTCCTGGGCCTGACCAACCTGACCATCCTGGACCGCACCATCAAACTGCTGGACGAAGAGCGGGGCATTCGCATCGATCTGACCCGCCTCGGGCTGGACGACCCGGAAACCTACGAACTGCTGGGTACTGGAAATACCTCTGACCTGTTTCAGCTCGAAAGCGCCGGGATGCAGCGTTACATCAAGGAACTCAAACCCTCGGATCTGGGCGACATCGCCGCCATGATCGCCCTTTACCGGCCTGGTCCGATGGAGCATATCGACCGCTTCATCCGATCCAAGCACGGGCGCGAGCAAGTGTCTTACCCGCATCCCAGCATGAAGGAACTGCTGGATGAGACGTACGGGGTTATCGTCTATCAGGACCAGGTGCTCCATATCCTGCAAAACTTTGCCGGGTATTCCCTGGGCGAAGCCGATACTGTGCGGAAAGCCATGGGTAAAAAGATACCGGCGCTAATGGCAGAGGAGCGGGAACGCTTCGTCGCCGGCTCGGTGCAGCAGGGCTACACCGAGCAGATGGGAACGGAGATTTTCAATCTCATCGAACCCTTTGCCGGCTACGCTTTCAACAAGGCCCACAGCGTGAGTTACGGCCTTATCTCTTACTGGACCGCTTACTTCAAGACGCACTACCCGTTGGAATACATGGCGTCCGTGCTGAACTGCCGTCTCGATCACGGCGACCGTTACGTGGCGTCGATCAACGAATGCACGCGCATGGGGATCGGTATTGGCCTGCCCGACGTAAACAGTTCCGGCATCTTCTATACGATTGACAAGTCCGGCGAAAAATCGCCCCACGGCGGCCGGCTGCGTATCGGTTTGTCGGCGGTGAAAACCGTCGGCGAAGCGGCCGTCGTCCCCATCGTGCAAGAACGGGAGGCCGGAGGCGCATACGCGTCGATCAGCGATTTCTGCCGGCGGGTTGATGTTTCCGGTCTGAACCGACGCACCTTGGAGGGTCTGGCCAAGGCCGGAGCCTTCGATTCCCTGGCGCCACGGGCGGCAGTTGTGGGCAATCTTGACCGCATCTGGGCGGTTGCCCAGCAGGAAACACGCAACCGCAACTCGGGTCAGGTTGGCATGTTCGGCGACGAACTTGACAGCGGCGCCGGCGGCACTCTGCTGGAGTTCGACGCCTCCCAACCGGATTACACCCCGCAGGAAAAAGCGGCGCTGGAAAAGGAATATCTCGGCGTCGCCCTATCCTACAACCCGCTTCTGGCCCTGGCCGCTATCAACCCGGGCGATGCCTACAACTCGGTGGAACAACTCCACGAGGACATGATCAGCACCACCGTCACGCTGCTGGGCCACGTCGCCAGCGTCTCGGAGCGTTACACCCGCGACAATCGCAAGTTCCTCCGGGTGGATCTGGCCCTGGTAGGCGGCCCGGTTGAAGCGATGGTGTGGCCGGACGCATTAGATAAAACCGCCCACGTCTGGCAGCCGGGACAGGTCGCCCGGGTCACCGGCCGCCTCCAGATCCGGGGCGACGACTTCTCCATCGCCTGTTACGAGGCCCAGGAATACCAGCTTCCCGAGCACGCGGCTGCGTCCGAAACGCGAGAAGAGCCGCCAGCGCCGCGTCCCCGGACGCAGCGCGCTCCGAACACCAACGGCTCCGCCTCGAAGAACGGTTCCGTCGCCCCGGCCAGTTCCAGCAAGAACGGCAGCCATGGGGCGGGGGTGCTCATCAAGATGACCGAAACGGACGACCCGGACGAAGATCGCTACCGGTTGCGCCAAGCCATCCGCGTGATGTTGGAATACACCGGGGAAGATAAGGTCTATCTGGAGCTGAACCTCAAGGAAGATCGCCGGGTGTTGATGGAGATCCCTACCGTATCAACTGCGGCCTGCGAAGAATTGCAACAGCGGGTGCGGGATCTCCTGGGCGAAGGCGAGACCTGCTGCGAGTATCAGGGCAGTACAGTATAGTAGGGGCGGGTTTGAAACCCGCCCCTACTCCATCGAGGGGATCTGCAATCCCAGCCCGGCCGCGATGAACCGACGGCCGTTCTCCTGGTAGCGGGCCGTGGGATTCTCCAATCGCTTGCGGTGCACCGCCGGGAGTTCGCGAATCCTCCCTGGTACGCCGATGACCAATGATTCGTTGGGGATCGGTGTGCCCGTGACGATAGCGCCGGCGCCGATCAGCACGTAGTCGCCCACGTTGCAGTCCTCGAGGCACACCGCGTTCACGCCAATCATCACGTTGTTGCCGATTATTCCACCGTGTACCACCGCGCCGTGGGTCATCAGCACGTTGTCCCCCAACTCCAGATAGTCGTCGGTGTGCAGCACACAGTTGTCCTGAATTGAGCAATTTTTGCCAATGATTATCCGCCCGTAGTCCGCCCTGATCACTGCCCCGGGCCAGATGCTGGTGCCTTCGCCGATGACGACGTCGCCGACGATATAGGCGGCTTCACTGACGAACACGCTGGGGTGGATCTGGGGTGTTTTTCCATCAATACTGCGAATCAAAAGAGACCTCCTGAACTAAATCGGTTCCGGCAATTATACCGACCTCTGCCGCGATACCCACGCCACTCGTTGATTTAAGGAAGGACATGGAGACCGTTGACAACATCGAACATGTGCTCTAAAATAACAGTCAATTACAGAACGCATGTTTGCGAAGGAGCGCCCCATGGTTGCCGCTGAAGTCACCGAAATCCGCTGTAAGTCCCTCATCAACCACGTCAACGCTCCCGATTTTCATTTTCGTTGGACGATTAATCCGTACCGGGGGTGCCGTCACGCCTGCCGCTATTGCTACGCCCGTTCTACACATGAGTTTTGGGGCATGGACGCTGGAGCGGACTTCGAACGCCAGATTTTCGCCAAAATCAACGCGCCCCAAGTCCTCCGTACCGAACTCTCCCGGCCCAAGTGGGAGGGCGAACCCATAGCTATCGGCACCGCGTCCGACCCTTACGAGCCGGCTGAAGCACAGTATCGCCTGACCCGTCAGATACTGGAGGTGCTGGCGGAGTTTCGTAACCCCGCCTCCGTCACCACCAAGGGCACGCTGGCCAAACGGGACGTGGACGTGCTGCGCCAACTGAACGAAGTCGCCGGAGTTCAGGTTGTTTTCAGCGTGGGAACGGTGGACGAAACCGTCTGGCGCCAGACGGAACCCGGAGCGCCGCATCCCATGGCGCGCCTAGAGGCCATGCAATACCTGGTCGAGCACGGCGTGCCGGCCGGGGTGTTGGCAGCGCCTTTGCTGCCGGGTTTGTCGGACAGCGCCGCCAGCATCGACGCGCTGGTCGCTGCCGTTGCAGAGCACCGAGCCCAGTTCCTGTCCAGCAACCTGCTGTTCCTGCGACCGGGTAGCCGCGAATGGTTCATGCCCCTTATCCGTGAGGCTTATCCCCATCTTGCGCCGGGTTACGCTCGTCTGTACCGGACCGAGTATGCTCCCCGGGACTACACCAACGCGGTGTTGGGCTTGGTGGACGATGCGCGAATGCGCTGGGAGTTGCCGCGGATGCCGTCGGTCAAGGGATTGCAACCCGCACGGCTGTTTCCCTTGCACGAGAGAGATGAGCAAGAATTCCCGGTCCGGCCCGAAGAGACGGAGGCCCCCACCCAACTCACGTTGCCCTTGGCGGCCTGATCACGCTGTTGAAGTCCAGATCTGTCCTCGCTGGCGGACTGGTTCTAGCAACGACTCGTCGAAAGGCAGCGGATCGTAGTCCGCCCGGTTGGGAGCGCGGTAGCTGAGGAGGGAACACACCGTTTCATCGGTGTAGTAGCCGCGATATGCCTGGGTGACCAGTTCCTGGAAAAACGCCGGGTTGATTTCCTCGACCAATTTGAGCGCATCGTTCTGCGCCGTTTCCGACAGGGTCGCGAAGGGGCCGCCCCGCTCTTGAGCCGCCAGTTCAATTTGAACCAACCCGTCCATGAGCAGACGGCGTTTGGCGGCGGATCCCGCCGCCACCGATTCCACGAAGGCCGTGATGCCCAGATCGCCGGCGCCAGGCATATCGCCTTGGGCCGGTACGAGGCGGTTCAAAGTTGCGCTCAACAGGACACGCTGGGCATCGTCCAAGATGGTGTTGCTGGTTGTCATCGTGCGTTTCCTAACATCGATTGGTTTTGGTCTTTGGTGTCGGTTCAGTGGGCGACGTAGCTAAAATAAACGGCGCATGTCTCCGCCAAGGTCCCAGTTTAGAGGATGATGCTCAACGCCCCGTGGTCGGACAGTTCCTCCTGGTCCAGGATCGCCCTTTTATAGCTCAGGCGCAGCTGACCGTTCACCCTGCGGAGGCGGACATCGTAACGGCCAACGTAGGGAGCCGATTCGCCAGCGCGGAACCGCCATACTGCCACGGAAGCGGTGGCCTCAATCTCGTCCCCGTTCACCCCGGTCACCATGACGTTGCCGATGAAACGGCGGGTGCGCGACCAGGGATATTCCCGGTGGGCGTGGCGGCTTTTCAGTCGGACCACTCGGCCGGCCATGCGCCGGTAGTCGTCGTCAATAAACACCAAGTCTGACGCCGGATCACCTTCGGGCAAGTCGGTAGTGGGAACTACGTACCGGGCGTCAGGCGTGTACAGCTCCAGCCAGGCGTCCAGGTTCCAGTCGTCCAGCAACCTGGCTTCCAGATACAGAAACTGTTCCACCTCATGTTGCAGCAACAGGGACTCGGTCGTTGGCGGCAGCCCCCCGATGGGAGGCGCTGCCGGCGTCATTGGTGTCGCCATATTTTCAACCTCCCCGGCTAATCGTCCGCCGCAACGGTCAACTCCGGCGATGGCGAGACCTCCGGAATTTCGCCGGGAGTCAAACCTCTTTCGTACTGCTCAACGTGGGGTTGGTCCGCGACCAGCGACTGCCAGCGTCGCCAGAAGGTACGGATTTGCAATTCGTCGTTGCCACGGGGTTCCCGGTAGAAACCCCGGGAGAGGTCCGACCATTCGACCCCGCCGGAACGGAACCCTTGTTGGCAGGATTCCAGCGCCTCGGTGTCATCCGGCGTGGCCAGCCCGCCGGGTCCCAGGAATGACAGGAAGGAATCCAACCGCCGGCTCAGTCGCATCCCGGTCTCTCCGGCAGGAACCACCTGCCACGCGGTAACATCCATGCTGTCCGGGCCGGTGGGTTGGAACACCCTGATGGTGACCGCCATGACATCGTTGACGACCAGATTGGGGAAGATCACCATGTTCCGGCTTTTCTCGCACATGCGCAGCGCCTTGGTGTGGCCGTGTCTGGCGATGAGTTCATCCTTGATTCCCTGGATTTCCTCGCGTGCCTCTTCCCCAAAGTAAGGATGCCACATGGCAATCGGCCGGCCGTATATGGCGTCGTTTTCCATCACGCCATGGCCGTTGCCCAGGGAGCGCCCAAATCCCCGGCGGTTGTTGATTGACCGCACCTCACCACCCGCTTCGTTGGCCATGTAATCAAAGTAGGTCTGATGAGTGGGCAGCGCGTGGTAGCCATCAATGCTGTTTTCAGCCAGCAGTTTCCAGTTGGCCTTGATGGTGTACCGGTTGGAGCCGGGTATCACACGCATCCCGTCCGGGGCCTGGTCGGCTACCAGATCCAGGTATTCGGCGGCTCCGGCCAGGTAATCCACCAAGGGTTCAACGTCGGGGTCGAAGCAGACGAATATGAAACCCTTGTAACTGTCGAAACGGGGCGAATGCAGGCTCATTTCGGCGCGGTCGAAATCAGGGCCGTAGCCCTCAACGTCAGGCATCCCGATTAACTCGCCCGACGTGTTGAAACTCCAGGCGTGATAGAAGCATTGCAGGACCTGAGCGTTGCCGTGGTCGGTGCGGCAGATCAGGGCGCCGCGGTGAGGGCAGGTGTTGTGGAAAACCCGCAACTCGCCGTTCCGGTCCCGCACGAAGAACAGAGCCCGCTCAGCGACAACCCGACGGGCGTAATCCCCCGGGTTTGGAATTTCGGACTCGTGACCCAAGTACAGCCAGCACCGGTCAAAAACCCGCCGACGTTCCAACTCGTAGATCTCCGGCGACGTCATGCTCGAACGATGCACCCTGAACTTGCCCAAATCGGGGCGGTCATAGACGAGACTGTCGATTTCCATGCTGACCCTCCTGCTACTGCTGTACGGACTCAAAAATCAGCTCGCGGACGCGGAACTCGAACCCCGGCATCACGTCTTCGCCGGACAGGATTTCGGGGTCTTCCAATACTTCCGGTTCCTGGCCAGGGCGATAAATGGTCACGCGGCGATTGCGAGGGTCAATCAACCAGCCCAGACGAGCGCCGGCGACGATGTATTCGTCCATTTTACGCCGGAGACCTGTCAATGAGTTAGTCGAAGATCGGATCTCGGCCACAAAATCAGGGCAGACCTGCCCAGTGCGATACTGCTCGGAATCCAGAGCGGCAAGCCGTTCCGGCGAAATCCACGACGTATCCGGCCCCCGTCCACCCAATCCTGGAATGCGGAATATCGTGCTGGACGACGCCACCGCGCCGCCGTGCTCCCGCTGCCAGAATTTCGCGTCGGTAAGCAATTCCGTTTCCTCAATTCCATCGGGCATATACAGCGGCGGCATAACGATTAATTCTCCGCAATCGTTGTACTCCAGAGCATACAGGTCATTGGTCTCGAGAAACTCCCACAATTGATCAAAGTCAATCTCAGCTAGCGTTTTGCCGCCCAGTAGCGGCCGCAAGTCAAGCGTGATGGGCAACCCTGGACTGTCTGCATCCAGCCAGTACCGCGCTTCCCCGGATTCGACGGCGTTTCCAGCCGGTGTACCAGTCAACTTCGAAATCTGTGTCACCATCAGTGCTGCCTCCTCGAAAAATGGCACCAGCTAGCGGGGGATGATCGGCAGGGTGATATGAGAGGGATAGCGGGCGGAGTGATGCACCGTCTGTCGCGCCGTTTCCAGCCGAGTATCCACGCCCAGGGTCGAGCCGGTGTTGGGATTGCGGTCAAAGCGGGGGAAGTTACTACTGGAGATGTCCACGCGAACGCGGTGGCCGGCCTTAATGACGTGGCTGGTGGCCCACAGGTCGATGGTGTAGCGGTACACCTCACCTGGATTGAGGAACGACGGCTCGCGCACTGAAGTGCGATAGCGGGAGCGGATGATGCCGTCCTGAAGGTTGTGGGCGAAACCGTCGGGCCGCACGTCCACCAGTTTGGCAGTGAAGTCGGTGTCCACAGCCGTGGTGGCGGCGTAGAGCGTCACCGAGATGGGGCCGGTGATTTCCAGGTCAGCCGGCAGCGCTTCGGATGTGAAAGACAACACATCGGGGCGGTCCTCCGCTGAACCCTGGTCGAACACCCCGTATTCGATGATCAACGTGTTGCCGCCCAGGGTGGGGACTGGATCGGCGGGATCGTAGGTGAACTGATCCGCCGGCTCGTCCGGTTCCGGCGGTACGGTGGACAGAGTGCCGTCGCCGTTGCGGGTGTTGGCGTTGCCGCCGGAATGGAAGTACCAGTCGGTGTACTGGGTGCGGGCCAGGGGCCACTCGTTCTCGTCTCGCCAGCGGTTGTCACCCATGACGAAGAGGCGCACCGGAGGGTCATCCATGATCCCGGTTTCCTCGCCCTTGAGCCAATACCCATACCAGCGGAGCAGGTAATCGTGCAACTCGATGGCCGCCTCGGAGCCGAAGTCAATATTGCCGGCGCCGCCGGTAGTCGGTTCGGTGTAGGGGCGTAGATGCGCCCAGGGGCCGACGAGCAACTTCTGGTTGCGGCGGGCCTGTTCGCTGCCGCCGTGTTTTTGGATGGTCTGGAAAGCGTTGAGCGCGCCTTCCAGGAAGATGTCGTACCACGAACTGACGTGGAACATGGGGATGGAGACGTTCCTGGCTTGCCGCATCAGGTTGATGCCCCACCAGTAGGGGCCGTCCAACTCTTCGTCAAAGTATTCATGGAAGTAAGGGGCGGCTTCCTTGAGGCGATCAATCCAGTCACGCAGGGGCAAGTGGCGATACCACTGGTCGGACAAGGGTTGGCCGAAGTTTCCCGGCTCAATGACGTACTCGTCCATCTTGGCCAGGAGAGCTTCGTGACCGCCCCGCGCCAGCGTGTTGCGTCCTTTCAGGATGGCATAGGGGACCGTCCAGCCCCACTCCATCGCGCCGCCGGTGTGATACACCCAGGACTGGTGGAAGTCCGACGATGCGGACACGACGGCCATGGTGGCCAGATGCGGGGGCAACGGATGCTTGCCGGCCAGGGTGTATTGGGTCGCGCCCAGGTAGCTCTGCCCGGTGGTAGCGACGCGGCCGCTGGACCAGGGCTGTCGCGCCGCCCATTCCACGGTGTCATAGCCGTCCAGCGCCTCCTGGAACAGGGGGTTGTATTCACCCTCTGATTCGAAACGTCCGCGTACGTCCTGGCTGAGCAGCACGTAACCGTTTCGTGGGAAGAACCAGATGGAGTGGTCCGGGTTATTCAGATAACTGTCCTTGCTGTACGGCCCCCGGTTGATCAGCACCGGGAACCGGCCCGGGGCGTCCGGACGAACGACGTCGGTGGCCAACCGCGTCCCGTCGCGCATGGGCACCATGACGTTGGGCTCGCGGATAACCTGGTACTGCTGTCGCTGGGCGGTCATGCGGGTTACCTCCGGTGCTGCGCCGGCGCACTAAACCGGCTGCTGTTGGCGTCAACGATACCCGTCAGGGTAATGAGCGTCAATGTACCACGGGCGGCAAACTCCGGGATGTTCGCTATGCGGTGGACGCGACGGAACACTGCGGGATTGCGCCACCGCATAGGCTGGGATAGACTGGCTGCTACTACTGGCGCAACTGTAACAGGAGTCCCCGTGACCACGATTACCAAAACGCCCGAAGAAGCCCGTTCGCAAATCGTCAGCATGGTGCGCGATTTTGTGCGGCGCGAGGTGGAGCCGGCTGCCGCCGAGCACGACGCCAACGATACGGTGCCTTACGAACTCATCGAACAGATGAAAGAGCTGGGCCTGTTCGGCATCAACGTGCCCGAAGAATACGGCGGAATGGGCCTGGACTACACCACCTTCGCCATGATCTTTGAAGAGATCAGCAAGGGCTACATGGCCCTGACCGGCGCGTTGGGAACGCACCACATCCTGACCTACGTGCTTACGCATTATGGAAACCAGGAACAACGGGACCGGTTCCTGCCACGCCTGGCGAGCGGACATATTAGGGGTGGCCTGGCCCTCACCGAACCCGGCGGCGGCAGCGACGTGGGCGCTCTGCAAACCCGCGCCGTCAAGGACGGCGAGGAGTATGTGGTCAACGGCTCCAAAATGTTCATCACCAACGCCGAATCCGGCGACGCTTTCTGCCTGCTGGCCCGCACCGATCCCGACCCGTCCATCAAGCACCGGGGGTTGTCGGCTTTCGTCATAGAAAAGGACGGCAGCCCAGGCTTCAAGGTGGGCCGCCATCTGGACAAACTGGGATACCGGGGCCTGGACACTTGCGAACTCTTCTTCGAAGACTTCCGCATCCCCGCCGAGAATCTCATTGGCGGAGTGGAGAACGTCGGCTTCGGCCATGTGATGAGCGGGCTGGAAACCGGGCGCATCAACGTGGGCGCCCGGGCCGTCGGCGTCGCTCAGGCGGCCCTGGACGCCTCGATGCGGTACATCCAACAGCGGGAGTCCTTCGGCGTCCCCATCAGCCAGCACCAGGCCATCCAGCTGAAAATCGCCGATATGGCCACCAAGATCCAGGCCGCGCGGCTGCTGGTGTACGACGCCGCCGCCAAGAAGGACAGCGGCGAGCGCATCGACCTGGAGTCCGGCATGGCCAAGCTCTTCGCCAGCGAGGTCTGCGGCGAGGTGTCCATGGAGGCGATGCGCATCCACGGCGGCTACGGCTACACCAAGGACTTCCCCGTGGAGCGTTACTACCGGGACGCCCCCCTGATGATAATCGGCGAAGGCACCAACGAGATAATGCGGCTGGTAATCGCCCGGCAACTGCTGAGGCGGCCGGAATATCAGCTGTAAAGAGCGCCGCCGCGATGGCTACTCAAGAACTGTTCAGTCTCCCGTTGCAGCTCAACCAACGGGCCGAGTCGCTTCCGCCCTACCATCGGCTCGGCGCAACGTTATACCCGGGCGATTTTCTGGAAGTATCAGCGGACTGGCCATCACCGACGGTTATCGTCGTTGATGGCCCCTACGGCGTCGGCAGTTTCCCCGGGGATCCGGTCTCGCACGAAGACCTTCCCGTATGGTATCGCCCCCACGTCGCCCACTGGTCGGAGCGCGCGCTGCCGGAAACGACGCTGTGGTTCTGGAACACGGAGATAGGCTGGGCCAGCGTACACCCGACGCTGGTTGAGCATGGCTGGGAATATCGTTCCTGCCATATCTGGGACAAGGGCGTCGGACATATCGCCGGCAACGCCAACAGCAAAACGTTGCGCCGCTTCCCCGTCGTCACCGAGGTTTGCGCCCAATACGTCCGCAAGGTGAAGGTTGGGTCAAACGGGTCCGCAATGACCCTGAAAGAATGGGTGCGGTCGGAATGGGAGCGAAGTGGTCTGCCCTTTTACAAGGCCAACGCCGCGTGCGGCGTCAAAAATGCGGCCACCCGGAAGTATCTTACGAAGTGCCATCTCTGGTACTTTCCGCCGTCGGAAGCGTTTGAACTGCTGGCGCAATACGCTAATGAACACGGACGACCGGAGGGCCGGCCCTACTACAGCCTGGATGGGGTACGACCGGCGACGGCGCGGGAATGGAGCCGGATGCGAGCGAAGTTCCACTGCGATGTCGGCATCACCAACGTCTGGCGGGAGCCGGCAGTCCGTGGCGGAGAACGGTTAAAAAACGCCTACAAGTGCGTTCACATGAACCAGAAGCCCTTGCGCCTGCTGGAGCAGATTATCCTGGCGTCTTCCGACCCGGGTGACGTGGTATGGGAACCCTTCGGTGGGCTTTGCTCCGTTGCCATCGCCGCTATGAACACGGGACGGGAATGCCATAGCGCGGAAATCCTGCCGGACTACTTCACGGCAGCCCGGGAAAGGCTTGCCTACCATGCCATCCCCTAACCCTTCTGGGCCAGCCGATTCCTGGGCGCACTATCATCTTTATCGTAGGGTCATTGATGCCCTGTATGCGGTTCCGGCGCATTTCACCAGCAGGACGGCCATCGAAGGCATCGCGGCCACCGACTTGCAAACACTAAACACGGTGTTGGGCGCGACCATTGAAGAGCAGGTTGTTGCGACGTTGAATCGGATGCGGCCAGTGTGGGATCCTGACGAACAATACTTGCGGTTTTCATTCCAAAGGCAAGCGCAGGTATTCCCGGATGTTTTGCTCAAGGCTGACCGCAACGGCCAGGAAATCATACTCGGGATAGAGCTGAAAGGTTGGTATTTGCTTTCAAAAGAAGAGATGCCGAATTTTCGGTTTCAGGTAACGGCCGACGCCTGCGCGGATGCGGATCTGATAGCGGTCGTCCCCTGGGCTTTAAGCAATGTACTGTCCGGTATGCCAGTGACCTACAAGCCCTTTGTAGTCCAGGCCAAATATGCAGCCGAGTATAGAAACTATTGGTGGTCAAACGTTCGGCGGACAACAACCGACACGAGCATTGACATTCCCGAAGGAGTCAATCCTTATCCAGTGAAAAGTAACCCGGTTACGGACCGCCCGGCTAGAGACGGCGGCGGCAACTTTGGGCGGCTGGCCAGGATAGGTATAATGGACGAGTACATCGCCGAAATGCTGGGCTTGCCTCTGAGCGGCATTCCAGCCAGAAGCTGGATTGAATTCCTGAAACAATTCGATCAGTGACTACGCCAGGATCCCTAACCAATAGGAAGATTCCATGTCCCACCAACCACCAACCGACCGACAGCCCGCCGCTGGCAGAGCGGAAGCTGGGGTTGCACGCGAGTACGCCAGCCAGCAGGTCGGCACCGCCAAGCTCCTGCTCAAGCTCGTCACTCTGCCCTTCTGGCTGCCGTTCTCTCTGGCACGCGGGATAAAGGAGCGTCGGGAGATACGGGCGTTCATTATTGAGCAGGCGCCGGGGCAGCCGATCACCAACTCACTGATTAAAGATTTGACCATCGCCTGGGCTGAACGGAACCCGCAACGTTACCCTCATGGCCGATACGACCGTAAGTTTGACCGGCTCAAGGTACGATTCGAGAGCGCGGCCCGGATTCTGCAACAACGAAGGGGATACTAAATGACCCAGCTGGAAACACCCATCCGTCTCACCGAGCTTTCCCACTGCGCCGGTTGAGCAGCCAAGCTGAGCCTTGAGGACCTGGGCCAGGTTCTGAGTTACGTTCCGCTGCTGTCGCATCCCGACCTTCTGGTGGGGGCAGAGACCGGCGACGATGCCGCTGTCTATCGGCTAAACGATGAGACGGCGCTCATCGTGACGGTTGACTTCTTCCCGCCAATCACCGACGACCCCTACGAGTTCGGAGCCATTGCCGCCGCCAACTCCCTGTCCGACGTGTACGCCATGGGCGGCAAGCCGCTCATCGCGCTGAACGTGGTCGGCTTTCCTGCCTCGTTGGACAAGGAAATCCTGGGGCGCACCCTGCAGGGCGGCTACGCAAAAGCCGCTGAAGCCGAGTGCCTCATCGTCGGGGGGCACACCGTTGACGACCCGGAACCAAAGTATGGTTTGTCCGTTATCGGAGTGGTGGAGCCGGGCAAGCAGGTCAGCAATGCCGGAGCGAAACCCGGCGATATCCTGGTGCTCAGCAAACCCATCGGCACCGGCATCATCACCACCGCCGGCAAGCAGGGCGTGGTTGACCCGGATGTAATGGCCGGCGCGGTTGAAACCATGGCCGCGTTGAACAAGCCCGCCGCGCTGGCGATGCAGCGAGTAGGCGTCAGCGCTGCCACGGACATCACCGGGTTTGGGTTGTTGGGACACCTCAAGAGCATGGTGAAGGGCAGCGGCGTCGCCGCTGAAATAAACCTGGCTGCCGTTCCGGTGCTGCCCGGCGTCCGGGGATTGCTGGAAAACGGCGTCGCCCCCGGCGGCACGCACCGCAACGTGAGCAGCGTCAACGACGCCGTGACCTGGGACGCCGCGCTAACCGACGAAGACCGGCTGCTGCTCTGCGACGCTCAAACCTCCGGCGGGCTGCTGGTGTCGGTGCCGGCGGACCGGGCCGGCGAGCTGGTGGACGCCTTGCGCGACGAAGGCGCGCCCTGCGCTGCAGTGGTGGGCCGGATCACCGACGGACCGGCCGGCACGATCAAGGCCAATCAGTGAAGATACCCGGAGCATAACCCATGACCACATCCAATCAGCAGCAACAATCCGCTCCGGCGCAGCCGGAGTTCGGCCTGAAACGGCCCGACCAGATCAAGATCGCTCCGCCGGCCGGCGAGAGGGTTCCGCCGGGACAATTCGTCGCCAAGACTTTCCCGGTGCTCACCTACGGGGATACCCCGGAAATCGACCTGGCAACTTGGCGCATCCGGGTCTGGGGTCTGGTAGAGCGCGAGATCACGCTGGATTGGCAGCAATTCAGCACCCTTCCGCAGGTAACCATGGACGCCGATTTTCACTGCGTGACCCAATGGTCCGCCCTGGATCAGTCTTGGGGCGGCGTGCTGGTTGCAACGCTGCTGGAGCGAGCGGGCGTTTTGCCGGAAGGCAGGCACATCATGGCCCACTGCTACGGCGACTATACGACCAACCTGCCGCTGGATCTCGCTCAATCCGAGGGCCTGCTGGCACACCGACAGAACGGCGCGGAACTCGGCAAGGATCACGGCTGGCCCCTGCGCCTGATCATTCCCAGCCGCTATGGGTGGAAGTCGGCCAAGTGGGTGAACGGGATAGAGGTGATGGCGGAGGACGCTCCCGGTTTCTGGGAGGAACGGGGTTACAACAATAATGCGGACCCCTGGTTGGAAGAACGTTTCTGGCCGGAATTGACGCGCTAACTACGCGGGCGCGCCAACGAAAACCAAAAAGGGGCGGGTCTGGAACCCGCCCCTGCAACTTGGCCCGCCAATTGGAAATGGGTCACGCGGCCTTGAGCAACTCTTCGTGCGCGTCAAACGCTGACGCGGTAGCCTTGGCCGGTTCCGGCTTGGCGAGCTCAATGGCCTGGTTCGGCGCGTCCAGGTCTCGCTGGAGTCCGCACTGGAGGCAGCTGACGAACATACCGTAAACGTCCCGGCGGATCTCCAGGTCGCCGCGGCATTTGGGGCAAGCGTTGAACTTCAGTTTCATGGTTACCTCCTTCCGAATATGGCGGCGACGACGCGCCGCAAGAAACCGGGGCGACGGCGGGTATGGTGCTGATACCCGCACGTGTAGCGGTTGCAGCGGTGAAACTGCTCGGTATGCAGCATGATGAACTCCTCCCGGTTTGGACTGTACAGGACTTCGTTATCCAATGCGCTTTGTATCTGCCCGGGCCTCCCGGTTCACTTGATATACGTGGAAAACCGTTGACTGGATTTCAGTTTCCGACGGCTGACCTTTGTTGACGCCACGCCGGACCTGCCCGGCAACCTGCCCTTTTGTAGGATAATACAAGTTGACACGTATCGTGTCAACTGATATATTGAGCGCGTAGCAATGTGATTAAATTCACGAAGGGGGTCTTCCTGCGATGCAACAACAATGGACAAGAGGCAGGAGGGGTCGGCTGGAACCTTACCCCGACCCCATCGCCGACGGCCCGCCGGCCTGGCCGGAACGTCTGTCCCCGGCCCTCGCCCGCAGCTCCACTGGCGACGCCCCTTCAAGAACGACCGCCGGCGCGTCGGACGACGACGCTGCAACGAACCTGGAATTGGAAGGGGTGTATATTATTTCAGTGGCGGCTCGCCTTCTGGAGATGCACCCCCAGACGCTACGCAAGTATGAACGTCTGGGACTGATCCAACCCGTGCGAACCGTCGGGATGTTACGCCTGTACTCCCAGGAGGATCTGCGCAAGGTCATGCTCATCCGGCATTTGATGGATAATTTAGGGCTTAACCTTGCCGGGGTTGAATTCGCGCTGAAGTTAGTCAACAATCTCAGCGTTTTCTCCCGCCGGTTGGCCCGCTCCACCAGGGACCCCGACATCACCGCTGTCATCCGGGAGGAAGTCTCCCAACTCTGCGCCAGTCTCAGCCTACCCGCGCCGGACTGATCGCAACTAAAATTTCTACACTGGATTCCCGCTTTCGCGGGAATGACCGTGGTATGGGAAATCATTGTATGGAAAACGAGCAAACCCATTTGCCCAACGAAAACGCTCCCGACGAAGAAAGCCGGGAGATGCTGGCGTCTGAGTTCTACGCTGCCCCGGACCGGGCCGAGGACCCTGACTCTGCGCCAGCCGACGAGCCACCGTTGACGCCGGAACAGGAGGCCACCATGCTCAGGGCGGCGTTGGCCGAAGCCAATGAGGAAATCGCCCGGCAGGCCGACGCCGCTCAGCGGGGGCAGGCCGATCTGGCCAACGCTCGGCGCCGCCATGACGAGGAACGATTGAACATTCAACGGCAGGCCAACAGCCGCCTGCTGGTACATCTCTTGCCAATCGTCGATGAGCTGGATCTTGCGGTGAGCCATCTGGAAAAAAACGGCGTCAGCCCTGACGAAAACGTAACCTCCGCCTACGGCGGATGGGTGGAAGGGGTACGATTGATCCAGCGCAAACTGGCCGGTTTCCTCGAATCAGAAGGCGTTACCCGCATCGAATCACTGGGCGAACCATTCAACCCGGAACTGCATGAAGCGGTGGGCATCGCCCAGGTCGGAGACGCCGACTCCGGTTCCATCGTCGAGGTGCTGCGGCAGGGCTATCTCCTCCACGACCGGGTGGTGCAGGTAGCGCAAGTGGTGGTGAACCAGTAAGGTCGAGTAATCATTCACCGCTACAGAGAGAAACTGGATTCCGGCTTTTGCCGGAATGACGGATGTGCTTACAAAACTAGCTTGAGGAGTTACAACAATGGCAAAGATCCTGGGCATAGACCTCGGCACCACCAACTCGGTGGCTGCGGTAATCGAAGCCGGCGAGGCCGAGGTGGTGGAGAGCGCCGAGGGGAACCGCATCACGCCGTCGGTGGTGGCCGTGAACGCGCGCAGCGGGGAGCGGTACGTGGGCCAGACTGCCAAGAGGCAGGCCGTGACCAACCCCGACAACACCATCTTTTCCGTCAAGCGCCTCATGGGTCGCCGTTTCGACGAGCCTGAAGTTCAGGACGCTTCCCGTCGTCTGCCCTACAAGGTCGTGGCGGGCGACAACGGTGACGCTAACGTTGAGATGGCCGGCCAATCCTACGCTCCGCCTCAGATCTCCAGCATGATTTTGCAGAAAATCCGCCAGGATGCCGAGGCCAAGCTGGGCGAGCGCATTACCGAAGCCGTCATCACCGTGCCCGCCTATTTCAACGACTCCCAACGGCAGGCCACCGTGGACGCCGGCAAGGTTGCGGGCCTGGACGTCAAACGCATCATCAACGAACCCACCGCTGCGGCGCTGGCATATGGCATGGACCGCCAGAACACCGACGCCAAAATCGCCGTGTTCGATCTGGGCGGCGGCACCTTCGACATCACCATATTGGACCTGGGCGACGGGGTGTTTGAGGTGCTTTCCACCAATGGGGACACCTACCTCGGCGGTGACGACTTCGACGAGGCCATCCTCAACTGGCTGGTAACGGAGTTTCGCGCGGAGACCGGCATCGACCTGGCCCAGGACCGCATGGCCCTCCAGAGGCTGCGGGATGCCGCCGAGCGCGCCAAGATCGAACTTTCCAGCACGTTGGAAACGGAAATCAATCTGCCCTTCATTACCGCCGACGCCAGCGGGCCGCAGCACCTGGTCAAGCCACTCAGCCGCTCCCGCCTGGAGCAACTGGTGGGCGATTTGATCGACCGCACTGAAGGTCCTTGCCGCCAGGCGCTGACCGACGCTGGCATCTCGTCCGGCAGCATCAACGACGTTATTCTGGTCGGCGGCATGACCCGTATGCCGGCCGTGCAGGCGAAAGTGCAGCAGATATTCGCCAAGGAGCCATCCCGCACGGTGAACCCGGACGAGGCCGTGGCAATGGGGGCCGCCATCCAGGCCGGCGTCCTGGGTGGAGAAGTCGGCGACATCGTCCTCCTTGACGTTACCCCTCTGACCCTGGGCATCGAGACGCTGGGCAACGTGACCACCGCTCTGATCCCGCGAAATACCACCATCCCAACCCGGAAGACGGAAACCTTCACCACGGCTGCCGACGGCCAGCCCAGCGTGGACATCCATGTGCTCCAGGGCGAACGTCCCATGTCCGCCGACAACAAGACCATCGGCAGGTTCATGCTGGACGGTATCCTGCCCGCTCCCCGGGGCGTGCCCCAGATCGACGTCACCTTCGACATCGACTCCAACGGCATCCTCAGCGTTTCCGCCCAGGACAAGGGCACCGGCAAGGAGCAACGCATCGTCATCCAAACCAGCAGCGGCCTCTCTCAAGAGGACATTGACCGGATGATGACGGAAGCCCAGGCCAACGAAGAGGCCGACCGGCAGCGTCGCGCGGAAGTAGAGACGCGTAACCAGGCCGACAGTCTGGCGTACTCAGCGGAGCGCTTGTTGAACGAGCACGCCGAAACCCTGCCCACCGACCTCAAGGCCGACGCCGAGGCCAAACTGGAGAATTTGCGCAACGCTATCGCCGCCAACAACGTTGCCCAGATGCAGACCGCCATGGCCGAGCTGAACGCGGCGTTGGAGCGGGTTGGCCAGGCGGTGTACTCCCAGCCGGGCGCCGGCGGCCCCAGTGACGGAACCTCCGGACCCGACCCCGACGACACCGTAGAGGGCGAGTTCCGGGAGGTTTAGGGGCAACCAGGCTGCAAAAAGGCAAAACGTTTCCAAACTAACGGAACCACCGTACCGGACGCAGTCCTGAAGTGCTATAATGCCATTGAGCTCACCATCCCCGGCGGGTGCCGCCCCGCCGGAAATCGGGAGAAACGCAATGAGCGCAACACCAAAAGACGATACCGAAGTCAGCGGATTCGAAAACGAACAGCCGGTCGTGAGCGCTGCGCCAATTGGGGTGGAGCAGCAGGCTGGCCCCGAGGTTGAGGACTACGAAGCGGAGTCTTTGACACCCCTGCAGGCCCACTACCTGGAAACGCTGCGACAGTTGATCGTAGTGAAGAACGAGTACCAGACCGCTGCCGACTACGAGGCGTGGAAAATGGACGCCATCAAGCGGTCCATCTACTCGGCCCTGCGAGACTGCATGGAAGCCAACATTGGCGAGATGGCTAAAGATTTGTTGAACCGCGAGCACCAAGTCAATTAGCCATGTGGCGCCAAAATGTGGCGGACTGAATCAACCCGGTCCTGGAATCGAGAACACGCGTGGCCAATCGCCTTTAACCGCGTTTGACAGTGGATTCCTACTCTGTGATATACTTCAAACATGATCCGGCCGAGGTGGTGGAATAGGTAGACACGCGGTCTTGAGGGGGCCGTGGGCTTTCGCCCGTGTGGGTTCAAGTCCCGCCCTCGGCACCATGTAACGTTCTGCGACGTATCCGAGAACGCAATCCGGATCTGAATTGGCATTGGGGCAGCCTAACGGGGCGACGTAGCCAAGTGGACTAAGGCGGAGGTCTGCAAAACCTCTATTCGGCGGTTCGAATCCGCCCGTCGCCTCCATTGATTTGCCCTTAATCCGGCCAACGGATATGTCATTAAAACATCTGACCAATGTAGTGGATACGCGCAGCGCTGTGTGATCAACGGCGTTGCGCGCTTTTATTAGGCGAGTGCCGAGGTGGCGAAACGGCAGACGCGGCGGACTTAAAATCCGCTACCTCCCGGAGGTGTGTGGGTTCGAGTCCCTCCCTCGGCACCAATTTTCAATCGTACCGGTATCTAAGTTCAAAAACGGCTTGGATCGCTCGCTTACCTGTCCAAATGTGGGAGAATTGTGGGACAAACTCACAGGAGCCCACCTTATCAGGCAGGTCAGTACTGCACCCTACGCCGCAAAGCGCCGTGATCCACATGCAGCCCCGGTTGTGGGATTACGGCCCTTGGTTGACCGCGGCGCGAGGTCGATGAGTAGGCCGATGGACCGTCAAATGCGGACCGTCGGCCTTTCCAATATCCGGGTTGTGGGACAACTTGGTCAGATGAGAGACGGCGTGATGTGAGCGGCTGCCAGACATTGCATCGCAGCGTGCCGGCAACCGGCAACGTGGTGCCTCGGCCATGACGATCAGGATCGTTAGCTGGAACGTCGCCCAGAAGGTCCAGCCGGTTTGCAGGGTTGCTGGACATGGACGCCGACGCGGTGCTCCTGCAAGAAGTGGGTCCGGTCACCCTGGAGTCATTGTCCAACACCGGAGGCGATGTCGCGCCCTGCCCCCAAGATCCCTAGTATTACAACGACGGGTTAGGGAGGGAGGCCGGAAGCATTGCGACCGCGGGCGGCCCGGCGTTTCTGGTGGGAGCGTCGGGCCCGTTCGTTGCGCTCCTGGATATTTGCCAGACACCCCAGCAGTTCCTCCGGCCCGAACCGCTCTTTGGGCAAAAGCTCACGCACCACTCGGTATACCTGGGGTCGGGTAATCTGGGGCATCTTTTCCTCCCCAATCCTGTTGCAGGGTCAGCAGGAAGGCCCCGGCCAGCAGGCACATGGTGATGTGGTGGTGCCAGCCGGCCCAAAGCCTGCCCCGTGCTTGATACGGGGTGCGGGTCTCGTACTCGTCCAGGCCCACGTCGCTCTTCTCAGTCTCGTCCGCCTCCGGCGGATCGATGCGCCATCTGGAGCCGCCCACGTAGGCCAGGGTCTCCAGGGTCGCGTCGTCGGGAGCGTTGGACAGGTAGTAGCGGGGTTTCACTGCCATCCCGGTTTTGGCGATAGATTGCCCAGAGGATTTCACCGGGCTGGCGTCGCTTGGTTGCTCTGACCCCCTGGGCGCTGTAACGGTAGGTGCGTGGCCCCTGGCTGCCTTCGGCCACCGTGATCTCCCGCCAGTCATCATCAGGCATTGCCGCGGCCCGCTCCAGCATGGTCTGGTCTCCCGTTGCCCGCCGCACACCGCTCCACATCACTGGTCCATTCCTTGGGCAGATACCGCCGCTTGTCCACCAGCGCTCTGTCCCTGGGGCCCACATGGGCCAGAAACACTCCAGCCTGACAGTTCGCGATCTTCCCCAACGTCCCGTCCGCCAGAGGCGGACTGCAGCCGGCCAATCACCACATCATCGTCCCAGAGCGATCCCGTTAGAAAGCGCTGTAGCGCCCGCGACGACGACGCCACCGCCTCCGATAGGTTTTCCGCGTTGCGCCGCTCCTGGGATTGCACCAGCAGGCCCTGCATGCAGATAGTGCCAGCTCAACTCACCAGGCTGTTTCCGGCCAAAGGCCCGTCCAAAGTAGTCGTGGAAATCCTGGAAGGCTTCGTACACCCGCGCCAGCTCTGCCGCGCATCGCCCAGCCCTACCTCCCGAAGCCATCGCCATATCGCCATCATCCTACCGCACAACCCGTCGTTGTAATACTAGGGCGTGTCGTCAAATTGCGGTGTAATGATAAATTGGTGCTGTACATGGGTCAAAGGCAGGGTAGCATATGGCAGCATCACATCGCCGGCACGACATTTCCGACCGAGTTTGGCAAATCCTCGCCCCCCTTTTGCCCGGCGGCGCGGGCAAGGTGGGCCGACCCGCCCCGGACAACCGCCGGTTTCTCAACGCCGTATTCTGGATACTACGCACCGGCGCGCCTTGGCGGGACCTTCCCCCAGACTACGGTCCGCCAAAGGCGGAGAAGAACACTCATCGTCGCTACTGCCGCTGGCGGGACCGGGGCGTGTGGGACTGGTTGCTGGCAGCGGTGATTGACGACCCCGATTTTGAGTGGCTGATGATTGACGCCAGTCATATCAGCGCAAACCACCGCTCCACCAGGTTCAGCCAGGACGCGCTGTGGGGGTGGAGTGCAACTGGAACCGCGGCCGTTTGACTAACCAGTTCCGGATCAGGGCCGTTTTATGGGTGGCGTAGTTGTCCACGATCAGATGGACGTCCAAGTCGGAAGGCACTTCGGCCTCAATGGTATCGAGGAACTTGCGGAACTCCACCGCTCGGTGGCGTTGGTGGCAGCGGCCGATGACCTTGCCGGTTTGGGCGTCCAGGGCGGCAAAGAGCGACACCGTGCCATGGCGCAGGTAATCATGGGGGCGCCTTTCCACCTGACCGGGACGCATGGGCAACAGCGGACGGGTGCGGTCCAACGCCTGGATCTGGGACTTCTCGTCCACGCACAAGACCAGCGCTCGGTCCGGCGGGTCCAGGTACAGACCCACGATGTCCCGCACCTTCTCGATGAAGAAGGGGTCCGACGACAGCTTGAAGGCTTCAGTGCGGTGCGGTTGCAAGCCGAAGGCCCGCCAGATACGGCTGACGGTATTGTGGCTCAGACCGCTACGCTGGGCCATGGACCGAGTGCTCCAGTGGGTGGCGTCCTTGGGCGTGGTCTCCAGGGTCAGCGTGATCACCCGCTCCACGTCGTCATCGGTAACCGCACGGGGCCGGCCGCTGCGGGGCTCGTCGGACAGGCCGTCCAATCTCCGCTCCACGAACCGGGCACGCCATTTGCCCACCGTTTCATCCGACACCCCCAAGTCGGCAGCCACTGTCCGCCGCAGGCGGATTGCTGCGACCCTCGGCGCAGCCCAGTATCATCCTCGCCCGCAGCGCCAAAGCCTGCGCCGTCTTGGGACGGCGAACCCACCGCTCCAGGGTTTCCCGCTCCACGTCGTCCAGGATCAGCGGCGGCATGGGTCGTCCAATGGCCATGGTCATTCCCCCTCGGGTCGGCTCACCCGGAGGATACCTCATACCGCTTACTTTCTCTACTAACTTCAGTTACTCCACACTAGTGTGCGCTGCGGTTCGGTGGGTCCGGTGGATCTCGAAAAACTCTGAGACGGATCCAGTGTTGGAGATGGTCCAAACGCTGTTGCGGCACGTTTTGGCGGCTCTCCGGCGGGGATCCGAGATATGATGGCGTCAAGCCTGAAATTGGCCGTCCCGTTGTGAGGCCGGCTCGTAGCAGTCGGTCAGCGACGAGTTCCACAAGCGGCGTCAGGCTGCCGCCGTCGGCGGCCTCGAGGGCGTCGATGTAGGCATCGCGGGTGTCGCGGGTGACGACAATCAGCGTTGCCTCATTGCCACCGGCAGGCAGTTCAGGAACCAGGTCAGCTAGGCCGTGATATTCATGGAGCCTGACTGCGTGACCTGCAGGGTTTGGTGATAGTGCGCCCGCCGGTAGAGGATCTCGGTCGACATACTGTAGGAACGTGTATCGGTGCCGTCGCAGCAGGCTAGGGCTAGGTCGGTGGCGGCGCGGGCGATGTAGCCGTTGCCGTCGTGGTACGGATGGATGGTCGCGAACCACAGGTGGGCGACGCCCGCCTTGATGAGGTGAACATCGTCGCCGATGCCACCGCGCTGACAACGCAGGAGGCCGCCGAGACGACGGTTCGACACTTGACGGACTCGGCCGTCGCTACCAGCCAAATCGAGGACGAGTACCCAGACACCAGGGCGGTCGAAGCCGCCATCCTACGACGCATCGTAGGCGGACCCCCACAAGCCGATCAGAGCCAACGAGACGAGCCCCGCATGGCCGTCGTAACGGCCGATACTGCCACCAACCACGCAGCGCCTCTGACGGCGGAACGCCTCCACGGGTGCCACCGCGAACTGTTCTCCAACCCGCCCGCCATGACATCACGGTCGACCGATGGTGCGACGACCGTCTGGGCCGCATGCGTGTGGTTTCGAGGCACCCCACGGGACGAACTGTCATCCACTTCGAGGCCCCATCCGCCCACCGGCTCTCCGACAAGATGGACCGCTTCCTAGAGTAGTTCAACCAGCCGGAAGATGAACCCAACCTGTTGATGTCGGGTGTGTTCCAGGGGCGGCGCGTGGCTTCTTCGTCCCATCGGAAGTTGGGCCAGTCATCGAGCTCGTGCGTATAGGTGGGCCGGCCACGGTGAGGTCTGGTGCCGTGATCATGTCGGCTTTCAAGACGAACTCCGCCTGGTCCAGTTGTCGCGCCAAGGGATTTCCCGTTCGGGAAAGGTACGGACGTAGAGTTCGAAGGCGGCCTGCCAGCCGACGCTGTCGGGAGTGACCGTGGACCTTACAGAGCCCTTGCTGCCGATGTGGTGCTTGACGGCTAGCAGGATGGCGCCGACGAGGGTGTCGTAGTCACGGCACTCGGTGCGGCATTTACCACAGTTGGCGGCGAGCCGTGCCGCGTCGGCGCTGATTTCAGAGGTGTGTTCGTGTCCGGCGCGCACGCCCCAGTTGTGGGAGTAGATCATCGTGCGGCGGCTGCGTTCCTTGCCGACCTCGTTGAAGTAGCGGCGTTCGGCCAAGTCCATGCGTCGCTTGGCTGCGGGTAGCACGACGTTGTTGACGTGTTCGACCGCTTGTCGGGATTCGTCGCTCCGTGTTGGGGGCTCTATGAGGTTGTGAGTTTCCTGTTCAGGGTTCCGGTCCTGCTGGTGTCGGCCTGCGGTGTTTGGGCGGTTGTCCGTCATGGTTCGCCGTCTCCTGCGTAGGTTGATTGCCGTCGCAGTACGCCGTGGGTGTTGGCTACTCGGCTGCCGTGTTGTCTCCGTCGGCTCCGTCCTGTGGGACGAGTGGTTGGAATCGGGGATTTGACTGCATTCGGATCAGGAAATCAAGCAGGCCGTCTGCTGGCCGCTTGGTCGCCGGTTCGGGCAAACGGCCCTCCTCCCTTGCTCTCACTTCGGCACACATGGGGCAGCGTCGGGATCCGGCTTGGTGTATTTCGTGCTGGAGTCGGGCGTGCTCCGCTATCTCGTCCAGGTAGCTCCGCACGTCACGGGCCAGCCAACTAGCGCGGGAATTGCTCGGTCTGGGAAGGTGCGCGAGGAGAGGTCGATGGCGTTGTCCCATTCGCGGTCGCCGAGGATGCCCGCCGGCATGATGAAGGCGTCGTTGCCGACGTGGTGCTTGATGGAGAGCAGGAGGGCGCGCACGAGGAAGTCGTAGCCGTGCCTGTTGGCGCGGCACTCGCCGACGGCGCCCCCGGTGTTGGCGGCTTGGGGCGTTGCGAAGTCGGGCGGGTACTCGACATCTTCGGCTGGTTGATGCCGGCTGTTGAAGCGGATCAGGTGGGGCTCGAAGATGGGTGGATGCCCTGGGTTAGAGGCCGACATTTGGAGTTCGAGGCCGCAGTTTGCGGCGAGCTGGGGCGGTGTCCTTGGAGATGGCGGGGGTGTGCAGCGGGATGCCTTCTCTGATTATCCATTCTTGGCGATTCGTCCACCTATTGGTCGGTGCCAGGGCAGTATCCTGTACAAGCTCGGAGCGTCACCCGTTTTCGCGTGCTCGTCTGGGCCAGTTGTCGAGCCACGGGAGTTCCCGCTCAGGGAACGTGCGGGAGTAGAGCTCGATGGCGGCGGTCCAGCCCGCGCTGACGAGGGTGTCGTAGTCGCGGCACTCGGTCTTGCATTTGCCGCGGTTGCTGAGGAGGCCGGCGGCCGGTTTGGCGCCCTCGGTGGGCGGGTAGATGAAGTCCTCACCTGAGTCTCCCCGGCCGTTGAACATGATTGTGGTCGGGGCCGAACGCGAGATCCAGGTCCGATTCGGAGACGGAGCGCATGAGGGGGACGCTGCAGTTGGCAGCGAGGAGCACCGCGTCGGCGCTGATTTGGGCGGTGTGTTCGTGTTCGACGTTTACGCCCCAGTCGTGGGAGTAGATGATCATGCGGCGGCTGCGTTCCTTGCCGACCTCGCCGAAGTGGCGTCGGTTGGCCATCTCGATGTTGTGAACGGCTTGGGCGTGCAGCATTTTGCCGACGGCCTCGGCTGTTTCCCGGAATGAGTTTACCTCGTGTTCTGGTTCGATGAGGTTGTGGGTTTCTTCCCTTGGTTGGGAAGATCCGCCTTCGGTGCCTGAAGGAAGTCTGCTGGGGGATTTCATGGAGCCGCCTCCTGGAAATTCGTCGGGGGAACCAATATGACAATTTCCTGCTTGAGGCGGTGAAGGTTGGGCAACCAGGTTTCGATGTCTTCCATCGCGCGCCGTATGATGGGTCCGCGACTGGACCGGCGGCGTCCGGGTGGCTTTGGCGCAGAAACGCAGGCTGCGTAGCGTCATCGCGCCCGAATGGACCGCGCCAAGCGTGACTGGTCCAGGTTGGGATGCTTCTTCGAACTCGTTACCGATTGAGTTCCATGAGGGCTTCCTTCACGGCCTCTTCGCTAAATCCTTGCTGGAACGCCTCCTGGTAAACGGATTGCGCCTCTTGCTTCCTCTCCAGCCGCCCCAGCACTTTGCCACGTGCAAAGTGGTACCTCGCTGCCTCCCACCGAAGGGGTGAGGCGAGAGACTCGTAGGTGGCATAGGCGTCGACCGCTTGGTCGTAGTGATGCTCCATCCACGCCTGTCTCGATTCGTTGTGGGGGCGGTGTATGGGGTTCCATCCCAATGCCCAGGCCAAATGGGTCTCCGCTTTGATGCGGTGGGCGTTTGGGTTGTCGGCGCCGAGTTCAATCGCTTGGTCGATGTCGCGCAACATATCGATGGCGGAGGCGTACGCCAACCCAAACTGGGCCCAGGTCGCCATGTAGTGGCGCAGGTCGGGGTCGTCCGACGATATGACGATGGGGTCGAAGAAGTTCGGATGGCTGACGCGGGAGTTGTTGGAAACGCGCGTCGGGAACGGCGGGTTCGGCTGACCGACGTGGGTAGGCAGAGCCATGGTCGTCCACAGGCCGGCTTCCGGGTCGGCGGCGAACTCGTCGGGGTAGTCGCACCATTCCCACATTGCCCTGGCCTGGCTCATCTCCGTCCACTGGCTTTCGTGCCTCTTAGTGGTTGTATGGGTGAAAGCGGGGATCGTGACGTGGCTGGAACGTCGGTGTACAAACTTCAGGGTGTAGGATTGCTCCTCGGAATGGCGTGCGAATTCTACAGGGGCGTCACCATCCGGCTCAAGCATCGGGTGTAAGTTGGGTGAAATGACGGCCTTTTTGAGCAGCGAGCCGTTGCCGTCGAGCAGCAGTTTCTTGATCGGAGTAGCCATCATCCTGGTGACGGACGTCAAAAGCGGGGTCGTTATGGTTATGGATGCCGGGTTTCGCGCGTCGAATTCAGCGGGTCGTTTGAGGATTTGCCGGGAGTGAGCGATGTCGGTGGCGCATTCGAGCCAGTTCATTATTGCCTGGTTGTTTCCGTTTGTTCGGATATGCCAGCCGGGAAGTTCAGTTTGCTGGGGTTGCATGAGAAACTGTCGAGGGCGGCGGGAGGGAGTTTTCGGCGACTCAGGTGGCTTTGACGCTTTGCAAGTAGAGGGCCTTCTGGTCCCGCCACAGCGGGTCCAATTCGGTGACTTCCTTAAGCGGCCTTGCCCGCGTAGATGGCGGCTGGGAAAGCCGCGGCGTTCCTGATTTTTGGTCGGAAAGGTTGCTTGGTGTGAGGAGACACGCTCACCAGAAGCCGGTTGGCCTGCAGGCGGCGCTGATAGAGGCGGTCACTGATCCGGGGGGGATGGTGGTAGATCCGGCGGCGGGCGGGTCTTGGTCCCGTGCAGTGCGTTACGTAACCGTCCGTCTACGCCTGTTGATGTGCATTTTGGGGGACCATATACTCTGATTAGTGGTTTTGGGCTAGTGAAAAATATCACATTCAGAGGGGGCTGGTGAGTTCGTTGACAGTTCCCCCAGCCGTAGCTGAAAGGCTTGGTGTTCCGTCGGGCAATTGCTCCACGGTCATCCGGGCCGGTGTTGGCGCTCAAATTGGGAAGCGTGGTGCGCCTATGGAAGGGACGTGGTTGACGAGGCGATTGAGGATGGCGGAGCGGTTCTCAGGAAAACTGAGGAAGCTCCCGAAATTAGTCTCCTGAACCGTTGCGACCGATTGAGGATTTCTTGGTCCACTGTGGCCGAGATGGCCGGCTTGAGCGAAGAAGAAGCGGACCTCTGCTGGGGCAGTGCAGCGTGCATGTCTGGCACCGTCGCCGTACCGAGGTCCACGCCGGTTATCCCGTCATTCCGGCGAAAGCCGGAATCCAGTGAGTGCAAAATAAGGCCAACTTTCTGCTGGTAGTGATTTCTTGGGTTCCTGCTTCCGCAGGAACGACGGTGTGATTTACAGTTTGTCAACACGCCCTGGGGAGGGCAGTTGGTGATGACGTTCAGGTTGGCGAAGTTGGTGGAGGCGGTGGTTATCCCCGTCAGCGTAATGCTACCGGCGGTCCTTGAGTTGTGGGTGACGGTGATCACGTGGTCGGTGCCGCTGTCCGCGCCGGTGTGCGTGGGCGTGCCCGATCCGAAGCAGAGGTAGATCTTCTCGCTGGCGTCCTTGCTGGCGCCCAGGGCGTAGTCGCTGATGGTGTCGGACCCGAAGGACCCGTGGAAGGTGAACTCGTCGGTACCCGCTTGACCGTTCAGCGTGTCGTTGTGGGGGCCGCCGTTGAGGCGGTCGTTGCCGCCGCCTTACTGCGGCGTCATGGGTTATGCCAGTCATGGGCGCGAGTGTGGGGGCTTCGGGCGGCCTTGCAAAGCTCACAATGTACCAAGTTGGACTGGGAATTCTGCTCACTTGTGCGATAGAGCGTTTTGCCCATTGCGGTTGGTACTTTTCTCGATTCCACGGCACTTGGGGCAGCGTTTCGTGACACTCGCGCCGTCGGCGTCAGGCCTGAGTCTTGGGCCGGCGGACAGGCTCGGAGCGCCCTGATCTATTGCACTCTATAGAGGATAGGAGTTCGCGCCCGGAGCCGCGTCCCAGGTCGCCTCCATCTTGAACTCGTCCGGCTCAAAACTCATCGCCAGGTTCGTCGGCGCAGAGTGCCTGGGTGTAACCTGCCGGGAGGTCTCGAGACCGCAGCCACCCTCGTTGCACCCCTGCACACGCACTGCCCACGATTACAGCACAGTCCTGCAATCAATGGTCGAGGCGTTCTTACGGGGATCCCAGCCCGATATCCGGCTCAACTCAAGTGCACATTCCACTTTGGCTAAATTTATTTGATGAAGCAGGATCCGGCCCTGACAACCGACCTAGGCACATAGGCTTCGGCCATGATCTGATTGATCTTCCTGACCACGGCCGGGTTTTGTCGAGCTACGTTTGTTGTCTCACCGGGGTCGTTGGCCAGGTTGTACAGCAACAAATCCCTCCAACCCAAATGTATGGCCTTCCAGTCACCCCATCTGACTGCCTTTTCACCCCCGGGCCGACTCCCATGCCGTATATAATGCCAGAAAAGGTATTCGTGCTCGGGCTGTTCACCCTTGCCCAGGAGTGTGGGCAACATGGTAACGCCATCGCTGCCTTTCGGCGACGGAGCGCCGGCGATTCCCGCCAGGGTGGGCATGAAGTCCCAGGCAGCGCTCACGTGGTCTGACACGCTTCCAGCGGGAATGCTCCCAGGCCAGTGCGCTATGAGCGGGACGCGGATGCCACCTTCCTTGAGAGACATCTTCCCACCGCTGAACGGGCCGGTGCTGTTGAAGTGCCGCGACGAGTGGCCGCCCTGGGAGTGCGCACCGTTGTCGCTGGTAACGAATGTGACCGTATGGTTAGCGATTCCCAGTTCCTCAAGTCGGTCCAGCAGACGACCCACGTCCTTGTCCAGGTAGCTAATCACGGCGGCGAAGCCCTTTTCGGATTGATTCCAGGATTCGTCCTCGTATTGACCATACCCCTCCGGCGGGGGCAAGATTCGCGAAGCGTTGGCATGAGGGATGGTCACCGGCAGGTAGAGGAAGAACGGCATCCCGGCGTCCGACGATTCCTCGATGAACTTCAGGGCCTCCTCCATGAACAGGTCCTGGGAGAACTCAAGCATGCCCCTGGGCTTGGGGTACCCTCCGTCTCTATATCCGCGTCGCCGCTCCATCACGTTGGCGATCTGGACCAGCTCCTTGTTGCGGTAAAGCATATCAGGGTAAGGATTACTGGGGAAGCCGTGGTCCAGGTACCCATAGAAAAAGTCGAAGCCCTGGTCATTGGGCTGTGCCGGAGTGCTTTCGCTGCCAACGCCCCACTTGCCGATCACGGCGGTGCGGTAGCCGGCGGATTGCAGCATCTCGCCCAGCGTGTCTCGGGCATCGCACATCCTCTGGTCCAGCGGATGCCAACCCCCGAGCAGGTCCCGCACCGCTGTGTGTCCCGTATGCATCCCGGTAAGCAACGCCTCCCTGGATGCAGAACAAATCGCGTGGCCGGAGTAGAAGTCGGTGAAACGCATTCCGGCGGCGGCCATGGCGTCCAGCTCAGGGGTCTTGATGGTGGCTTGACCATAAGAACCCAGGTCCCCGTAGCCCAGATCGTCTGCCATGATCAGGATGATGTTGGGCAGGGACACCGAATCAACGTCGCTGTCGGTAACCAGCCGGCAGTCGCTGATGTCGGGGAGCTTGTCCAGGATGGAGTCCTGTTCTTTCTGGGGGCGGTCGCAGAGCTTGGGGTCCACCGCGTCATCCCGCTGCAACGTCGTTATTCTGGTCAAGTCCGCGAACAGCCTCGCCGGCAGGGTGGTCAGGTCGTTGTCATCCAATCGCAGCGTTTCCAAACCGGTCAGGCCGTCGAACTGACCGGCGGGCAATTCCTCCAGGTCGTTGTCGTGCAGCAAGATAGTGCGCAAGCCGGAGTTATGGGTGAACAGGTCGCCCGGCATCGTGGTCAGGTTGTTGCCGCTGAGATTCAACGTCATCAGATTGGTCAGATGGGCAAGAAGATCCGGCGAAAGCTTCGTCAGCCGGTTGTCGTTCAACCGCAGCCAGCCCAGGCTGGTGAGGTCGTCAAATACACCCTTGGGCAATGTGGAAAGCTGGTTCTGATCCAGGGCCAAGCCACCAAGGTTGGAGAGGCCGTCAAAGTCTCCGGGGTTCAATGCGGCGATATTGGAGGCGCTTAACAAAAGGTCTCCGGTTATACCAGCCAGATGCGACTCCGTAACGTCGGTACAGTCGGAAATATCCTGGAGCAGGGCCAGGATGGCATCCCTCACCTTGGGAGTGCGGTCGCATACGGCCAGCATCGGCATGGCGGCCAAGGCAAAGGAAACGTCGCCGTCGGTAACCAGCCGGCAATTGCTGATGTCTGGAAGTTTCGCCAGGATGACGCCCTGCTCTGCCCTGGAGCGCTCGCAAAGACGGGGGTTCAACGCGTGGTCCAGCCACAGGAATCGCATACTGGTCAGGTCCGCGAACAACCCCCTTGGCAGTGTGGTGAAGCCGTTGGAGTACAGGTTGAGGGATCGCAGCGTGTCCAGGCCATCGAACAGCCCAGCCGGCGCTGCCGTCAGCCTGTTGTTGTTCAGCCACAGGGTATTCAGGCTGTCCAGTTCCGAAAACACTCCTTCCGGCAAAGCAGCAAGTTGGTTGTTGTTGATATTCAACATGCCCAGGGCGGCGAGATCATCAAATACGCCATCTGGCAAGCTCTCCAACCGGTTATATCGCAAGCTGAGGCCATTGAGCTTGCTCAGCCCTGCCAGGTCCCCTTCCCGCAGTTCGGTGAGTCCCCGGTGGGAGAGGTCGATGTTTCCGGTGATCGCGGCCAGGTGCCTGTCGGTAACAGAGGCGCAGTTATGCAATCCAGACGCTCGGCTCACTATGGCGGCACGCACCGCCGGCGTGCGGCTGCAGACGCCGGCCGTGGGCATGGCGGCCACGATGTCGCCGTCGGTGAACTGCCGGCAGGAGGTAACATCAACTCCAGGCAAAGCGGCCAGCAGGTTGTCCATTTCTTCAACAGAACGGTCGCACATTCGAGGGTTCACCGGGTTGTCCAACTGTAACGTCGTGAGCGATGTGAGGTCGTAGAACAGCCCGGCCGGCAGTGTGACCATCCTGTTCTTGTCTAACTTTAGCGTGCGCAGATTCACCAGGTCGTCAAAGGTCCCAGGATAAAGAGCAGTGAGCTCGTTATCTCGCAGGGATATGGTATGCACTTTCGTACGTCCGTTGAACAAGCCGACCGGGATGGTCTTCAGATTGTTGCTGTTCAGCTCCACCGTGTGCAGGTTATCCATGCCCCAAAACGTGTCCTCTTCCAGTGCGAGCAGCCGGTTGTTGTTCAGACGCAGCCGGCGGACCTCAGTGAGGTCATCGAAGAGGCCGTCGGGTAGCGAGGTCAGCCGGTTGTTCTGCAAGTCCACCGCATTCAGACTGCTCAGCCCGCCGAGGTCGCCAGCTTGCAGCGTGAAGATTTTCTTGGCTCCCAGGTGGAGGGCGCCGGTGGTGGTCGCCAGGTTTTCCTCGGTGATCTCCCCGCAGTCGGCAACATCCGAAACCATCTCCACCAAGGCGTCCCTGACCTGTGCCGTGCGGTCGCACACGGGAACGAATACGGTCGCCGGGGCCCTGATGCGCACGGCTTCGGCCGCGCCGCGTCCGCAGCCGGTTTCGTTGCAGGCCTCAACCCGCACGACCCAGTTGCCATAACCCGACACGGTGACGCTGGCGCCGGTGTCGGAGACGCTGGTTTCATCGCCGGCCGCGAAAGTGTCTTCGAACAGCCGCCAGCGCACCCGGTAGGAGTCCGCGTGATCGGTCTCGTCCCAGGCCGCCGCCAGGGTCAATCCCGTCGAGACGCTGACTTGAAGGTTGGCCGGCCGGAGCGGCAGGGGCGGCAAAACCGTAAACCGTTGGGCCAGGTGCCGCCCGCAGCCGGTGTCGTTGCAGGCTTCAATCCGCACCACCCAATCGCTGTAGTCGGCCACGGTGATGGTGGCGCTGGAACTCTCGACCCGCATCCCTTCGTTCAGCGGGTTGCCCTGACCGAGCAGGCGCCATCGGATGAGGTATTCGTTGGCTCCGTCCACGTCGTCCCAGTCCACGCCCACGTTCAGGGATCCCTGCATGGCGGTGATCGTCAAACCGGTCGGCCGGCCGGGAACCGTCGGTGTCGGCTCCTTCGTAGGTTCAGGGGTTGGTTCCGGTGTCGGCTCAGGCGTGGGAGAAGGTTCGGGAGCGGCTTCCACGCGGAACTGCCGGTTCGCCGGTTTCCCGCAGCCCGCCGCGTTGCAGGCCTGGGCCCGCGCCACCCAGACACCGTAGTCGGCCACGGTGATGGCTGCGTCGGAGGACTGCACCTCAACACCTTCGTTCAGCTTCTCCCCATTGTCCACCGAGCGCCAGCGCACCAGGTAGCGGGTCGCGCCGTCCACGTCGTCCCAGTCCAGCGACACGGCCAGCGAGCCCTGTTGGGTGGTGACCGTCAAGCCGGCGGGTCGGGCTGGAATGGTCGGCTGCGGCGTTGGGGTCGGCTCAGGGGTTGGTTCTGGAGTGGGTTCCGGTGTGGGATCCTCCGTCTCCGACCCGGCGTGCCGTACCTTCTGGTCGGTGAAGCTGGCCACCTCGTTGCCGGCGGCGTCCTGGAGCTTTACCCCCGCCGAGCCAGCGTCGTAGTTCACCGTCACCGTCTGGCCGGGGGCTGCCGCCGTGCCCAGGATAAGGGTCAGGGTCTTGCCGCTGATGGAGACTCTCGCGGGGCTCACGGGAGAGCCCTCGACGATCCCGTCAACCCAGAGCGCCCATACCAGACCCGAGGTGTCCGTCCGGCGCAGGGCCTCGCTGAAGGTGACCGTGAGCGTATTCCCATTCACGGTAGCGCTCTCCACGGTCGGTGGGGTGTCGTCGGTCTGGGCGCCGGCCGGCGTGGCCATGGCCCAGACCAGGGCCAGCGCGACGGCCAACGTTGCCGCCAGCAGGAAGGCCGCGGCCAGTCCGTGCTTTCCGAGTTTCCGATAGGCAGCAGAAAACATCACGACACGCCTCCATAGGTCCCGCCGGATGCGCCGGTGAGCGGCGTCATCAGCGTGGGATCAGTGATGGACAAAAGCAGTCCCGGCCCCGGGCGGTCCCGGAGCGGTTCCGGGACCCAGGGACCGGGAGGAGAGCAGCAGGCCCGCGACGGCGCGCCCGATGAAGCGACCAACCACGCCCCCGGGATGGAGGCGGGTTGCCGCGCGGCGCCGGGGTTGGGTTGCGGAGTTAGGAGGGGAAGGTCGGGGGGGCAAGGCTGGGCCGGCCGGGCCGACCAGCCGTTACAGAACCAACGGGTGTGCGTTGCCGTTGTCACTCGGGCCTTTCCAGGAACGCAGGCAATTTGAAGCCTGTTTTTCAGGTCAGCATTGTAGGCCACGGAGCGTATTATGTACGCATTATTTACCCCTTTTTTACGTATTATTTTCGGTGTATTTTCGTCATCGTAAGCACGATTGGCCGGCGCCGGCCAATGGCTCCTGAAACTTGACGCCCACCGGACGATCCGGGGCGAGCCAGCGCCGTCGTCCCCTCTGACCGCCTTGCGGTGGCAAGTCGAGGTTGGGCGCTGCTGCCGGGAACCCGGCCCGCGCCACCGCAAGCGCCGATGGGAAATCGGAGCGGCTAGGGCGTGTTTACAAACTTCGCCATTCCCGCGAAAGCCGGTATCCAGTGACCGAAGTCGGCTGTTTCCATGGCAATATCAAGCCATTCACAGCCTCTGGACTCCGGCTTTCGCCGGAGTGACGGGTGGGTTATTTCATATGCGATTGCCCTGACCCGTCCGGCGGCGGCCAGGCCAAGGGTGAGAGCCACTCGCCTGATCCTGTCGCGGGCGGCCCGCTCCTGCCGACCGACCTTTTTCCGATGGCGTGCGACGTGAATGTCTGGTTGGCGGCAGAGGCAAAAGCCGGCGGTGGCCTTGTATTGGCCACCGCCGATAAAGGGCTCGCGGTGCTGGCAACTCAGTGGTTGAGTTCGATCGTGTCGCGGTATTCGCTTCCCCACAGGTTGCCGGACCCGGCCGGGTTGTTGCTGCGGGCCAAGACCATGATCTGGTAGTCCTTGGTGTTGTCCAGGCCGGTGATGGTGTAGCTGCGGGTGTCCGCGTCCAGGTTGGCGCTGTTGGTCCATGACGTGGTTCCCACCGCGCGGTGGCGCACTCGCCAGGCGTTCAGAGTCGTACCGCTACTCAAGGCGGGAGTGTCCCATTGCAGGGTGATTGTGCCGTTGCCGGTTATCACCACGGGTGGGTCGATAGCGGACGGCCCGCCGATGCTGCCACTGTGAAAGGGAGTGGTCATCGACCATGGCCCGGAGGTCAATTTCGCCCTGACGGTAATCTTGAGGCCGGTCGTATTGATGGGGTCGGTCGCAGCGCCCCCATCATTGTAGTTGGTGTTGGCAAAGCTGACACTGGTGCCGGGCGGACAGTTGATGGTTCTGGTGTCAACCGAATTGTCGGCTTTGGTAATTCTCAGTTCGCAGACAGCAGAAGAAAACCAGTAGCTGTTCACTTGAACGAACACCCGGTTGACGGCGCGGTTTTGGGAATCGGTGGCGAGCTGTGCAAAGGGGGTTTTGCCGGCCCAGGTGCCGAAAAACACGCCTTCGGGGCTTGGGAAGGGGCAGTCGCTGTGGGTGACGTCGCGCAGCACCAAGTTGAGGTGGGCCGTGTTCGCGCTCGCCTTGTTCAGGAGCAACACTTGAATGCGTAAACTGGCGCCGAGGTTGATATCGATCCGCAGGTGGTCGCCAGGGTTGGCAGTGGTGAATGTCCTTGTCTGGGTGGCTGTGCCCAAGCACGCGATGATCTTCTCGCTGGCCTCCTTGGAGGCGCCGAAGGTGTAGTCGGTGATTATAGTGGTGCTGGATGAGCCATATGGACCAAAGATGATGAACGTGTCGGTGCCGTCGCCGCCGGTCAACGTATCCGCGCCATAATAGTTGTGGAGGGTGTCGTCGCCGGCGCCGCCGTTGACCGTGTCGGTGTCGTCGCCGCTGTAGAGCAGGTCGTTGCCGTCGCCGCCATTGATGGTGTCGTCGCCGTTGAAGCCGTAGATTATGTCGTCGCCGGCGCCTCCGCTCAAGACCTCCGGCGCCGCCGCGACGGTGAATTCCTCTCGGCCCTGGTTCATAGTGACAGTGACCAGGCCGGCCCGGCGACCGACTATGGTGTCGGGTCCCGGTCCGCCGGTGTAGTTCTCGATGCTGGTGTAGGTGTCGCCTCTGGCCTCGCGGGTGTTGTTGTGGCCCACCGAGGCTATGTACCGGTGGGTCTTATTGTCATGGTGGTATTTGGTGGGGTCGATTAGGACCCCGCCCGCGAAGTTGGCGTAGGAGACGGTGTCGCTGCCTTCGCCGCCGTCGAAGATGTCCACGCCCCCGGTGGCGGTGAAGGTGTCGTCGCCGGCCAGCCCCACCATGTGGACCGGGCCGGTATGGGCCTCGAAGGTGTCGTTGCCGGTGGTGCCGAAGTACAGGGTGATCGACTGGGCCGGCGGGCTGTGGGCGCCGCCCTTGCTGGCCTGGAGCTGGAACACGTAGGGCTTGAGGGCGGTGAGCCCGGTGACGGTGTGGGTGCTGACGCCGTCGGCGGTGGTGGGGCTGGCGATGGTCTTCCAGCCCAGGTGGCTGTTGTCGCTGGCGTCGGTGGGGCTGTTGCGCCAGGCGCCTTCGCCTTTATAGCGGTACCGGTGGGTGATGGTGGTGTCCGACGGCGCGGTCCAACTGAGCTTGACGCCCCCGGCGACGGGGACGGCGGAGAACCCTTCGAGGGTGATGTCCTGCACCACCATGGCCGCGGACCGGATGCCCTTGTTGGTGAGGGTGAAGGGCGCGCCGGGGTTGCCCAGCAGCCACAGCTCGTCCAGGGCGGTCAAGCCACTGAAGGCGTTGTTGGACAGCCCTGCCGCCGTGATGTCGTTGTCGGAGAGCTGGAGCAGCTTCAGCGCCGTCAGGCTCCGGGCGGTGGCGAACAGGTTGGCGTTGATCGCGGTCAGCTTGTTCCCCGCCAGGGACAGGAATTGCAGCTTGGTCATGCCGTTGAGCAGGTTGTCGGGCAGCGTGCCGAGCAGGTTGCCCCCCAGGGTGAGCTCTTCGATGGTGGCCCGGAACGGGTTGAACGTATTTTGATTGATCCCTTGGATAAGGGTGCGGTTCAGGTCCAGCCACCGCAGCTTGGTCAGGCCGGAGAAGGCGTTGTCGTTCACCGCGGTGATGGTGTTGTCGTCCAGGTTCAGGTGCAGCAAATTAGGTGTGGACGAGAAGGAGTTGGCGGCCAGCGTTCCGCTCAGGCCGGTCTTGGCCAGCGACAGGTCCTGGATATTGGACGCATTGGCGCTCTCGACCACCTCATCGGTGCTTGCGGCGTCCTGGGACGGCAGATCGGGCAGGGACCCCAGCGGGTTGTTGGAAAGGTCCAGCTTGCTCAGGGACGGCATCCCGCCCAGGTCGCCCCGGGCCAGGGCGGTCAGCCCGGAACCGGACAGGTCCAGCTTCCGCACCCGGGCCAGGTCGGCGTCGCTGATCTGGTCGCATACCTTGCCCAGGGCCGCCACCAGGGCGTCGCGCACCTGCGGGGTGCGGTCACACACGGCGACCGTCGCCGGCTTTACCGTGAACCGCTGGGCCAGGCGCCGGCCGCAGCCAGCGTCGTTGCACGCTTCAATCCGCACCACCCACTCGCCGTAGTCGGCCACGGTGATGGTCGTTGCGGACGTTTGCGGACGCACGCCGGCAGTCAGCTTGTTGCCCGGACCGAACTGGCGCCAGCGCACGAGATAATCGTCCGCCCCGTCCACGTCGTTCCAGTCCACCGCCGGGTGCAGTGAGCCGGGTTGGGTGGTGATCGTCAGACCCGTTGGCCGGCCGGGAACGGTCTGCGGCGTCGGCTCCGGCGTCGGTTCGGGTGTTGGCTCCGGGGTTGGTTCCGGCGTAGAGGTAGGTTCGGGAGCGGGTTCCACGCGGAACTGCCGGTTCGCCGGTTTCCCGCAGCCCGCCGCGTTGCAGGCCTGGGCCCGCGCCACCCAGACACCGTAGTCGGCCACGGTGATGGCGGCGTCGGAGGACTGCACCTCAACACCTTCGTTCAGCTTCTCTCCCTTATCCACCGACCGCCAGCGCACCAGGTAACGGGTCACGCCGTCCACGTCGTCCCAGTCCAGCGACACGGCCAGCGAGCCCGGTTCGGTGGTGACCGTCAAGCCCGTGGGTCGGGCTGGAATGGTCGGCTGCGGCGTTGGGGTCGGCTCAGGGGTGGGTTCAGGGGTCGGTTCCGGCGTGGGTTCCGGCGTGGGCTCAGGAGTCGGTTCCGGCGTGGGTTCAGGAGTCGGTTCTGGCGTGGGCTCAGGGGTGGGTTCCGGTGTCGATGTCGGCTCCGCGTCCGCCGACCCGGCGTGCCGGACCTTCTGGCCGGTGAAGCTGGCCACCTCGTTCCCTGCGGCGTCCTGGAGCCTTACCTCCGCCACCGCGGCATCGTAGTTCACCGTCACCGTCTGGCCGGGGGCTGCCGCCGTGCCCAGAACAAGGGACAGGGTCTTTTCGCTTATGGATACTCTCGCGGGACTCAAAGGGACGCCCTCGACGATCCCGTCGGCCCAGAGCGCCCACTTCAGACCCGAGGTGTCCGTCCGGCGCAGGGCTTCGCTGAAGGTGATCGTGAGCGTATTCCCATTCACGGTAGCGCTCTCCACCGTCGGGGGCGTGTCGTCGGTCTGGGCGCCGGCCGGCACAGTCGTGGCCCAGACCAACGCCAGCGCGACGGCGAGGGTCGCCAGCAGCGCGAAGGTTGCGGCCAATCCGCGCTTGCCGAGTTTCCGATAGGCAGCAATCATCATCACGACACTCCTCCATAAGTCCCGTTGGATGCGCCGCGGGGCGGCGTCATCGGCGTGGGATCAGTGATGGATAAAAGCAGTCCCGGCCCCGGGCGGTCCGGGAGCAGTTCCGGGACAGCCAGGGGCCGGGAAGAAAGCAGCACGGGCGCGCCCATGCCGGCGCGCCCGAGGCAGCAACCGCCCACGACGCCGGGATGGAGGCGGATTGCCTCGCGGCGCCGGGGTTGCGTTGCAGATTTAGAAGGGGAAAGTCGGGGGGGGGGGGGGCTGAAAGGGGTATGTAACGGCCGAAATCGGCTCTGGAATTAACTTGGGAAGGCGCATCAGCCTTCGGCATCTTGGTTATGACAAGACCAGATGCAGGAGACCCTCGATGCGCCTTCCCAGGGAATGCTATCAGATGCAAAAAACGATTGAAACGCATTTACCTCACCTCTCCCAGCCACAATTGACCGGCTTGGTGCTGTGGGTTTGCGGAGCTATCCTCGCGGGTAGTGCCTGCCAGAACGCCGTGGCCTCGGCCCTCTCGCCTTGGGGTTCCTGGAACGGCCGGCGCCAATATCTGCGGGAGTGGCTCTACGACGGCAGGGACCGGGCCCGACCCTGCCAGACCGAGATGGACGTCACGCTCTGCTTCGCGCCGCTGCTGAAATGGGTCCTGGCCTGGTGGTGTTCCGGCCGCCTGGCGTTGGCCATCGATCCCACTCTCAAAGGCGACCAGACCACGGCCATCGTCATCAGCGTGCTCTACCGTAGTTGCGCCATTCCTGTGGCCTGGAGCATCCGCTGGGCCAACCAGAAAGGCTCCTGGGCCGACCCCACGGTGGAATTGCTCAAGGAACTGGCCCCAGCCGTTCCCGAGGAAATGACCGTCATCGTGCTCTGCGACCGGGGCATTGCCAGTCCCAGGCTGTGGGCGCAGATACGGGAGCAGGGCTGGCGCCCCTGTATGCGCTACCCCAAAAGCATCACTTTCTGCGCCGAGGGCGGCACAAGATTGCCCGCCCACCGCTTCGTCTCCCGTCCCGACACGGCCTGGGTCGGCCGTGGCACCGCCTTCAGCACCGCTAAGGCCAAACGCCGCTGCACCCTGCTGGCGGTCTGGTACGCCGAGCAGGATGAACCCTGGATCATCCTCACCGACCTTGCGCCCGACCAGGTCGGCGTGAGTTGGTACGCCCTGCGCTTCTGGATCGAACTGGGCTTCAAGGCCCTCAAGAGCCTGGGCTGGAAGTGGGACAAAACCAGAAGGACCGACCCCACTCGCGTCTCCCGTCACTGGCTGGTCCTGTCGGTGGCCACCTTGCTGGCTCTGGCCTACGGCACCCGGGTGGAAGACGCCCAGGACCGGAGAATTGATCCCGGCAACCTGCGGGCTCCGCCCAAAGCATTGTCGCCCAATCACCGGGACCCTCGTACTCGTCCGGCGCGAACCGTCAGCGTGATCCGCCTCGGTATCAATTGGCTCCGGCGCTTGCTGCTCAAGGGTCGCCTCTGGACCCGCGTCTGGCTGCTGCCTGAACCTTGGCCTCAACCCAAGTCCAACTTGGAGATCACCCATCATGCGCCACCGTAACAAACCGTTACATACCCCTTTCAGGGGGGGGGGGCTGAAAGGGGTATGTAACGGCCGAAATCGGCTCTGGAATTAACTTGGGAAGGCGCATCAGCCTTCGGCATCTTGGTTATGACAAGACCAGATGCAGGAGACCCTCGATGCGCCTTCCCAGGGAATGCTATCAGATGCAAAAAACGATTGAAACGCATTTACCTCACCTCTCCCAGCCACAATTGACCGGCTTGGTGCTGTGGGTTTGCGGAGCTATCCTCGCGGGTAGTGCCTGCCAGAACGCCGTGGCCTCGGCCCTCTCGCCTTGGGGTTCCTGGAACGGCCGGCGCCAATATCTGCGGGAGTGGCTCTACGACGGCAGGGACCGGGCCCGACCCTGCCAGACCGAAATGGACGTCACGCTCTGCTTCGCGCCGCTGCTGAAATGGGTCCTGGCCTGGTGGTGTTCCGGCCGCCTGGCGTTGGCCATCGATCCCACTCTCAAAGGCGACCAGACCACGGCCATCGTCATCAGCGTGCTCTACCGTAGTTGCGCCATTCCTGTGGCCTGGAGCATCCGCTGGGCCAACCAGAAAGGCTCCTGGGCCGACCCCACGGTGGAATTGCTCAAGGAACTGGCCCCAGCCGTTCCCGAGGAAATGACCGTCATCGTGCTCTGCGACCGGGGCATTGCCAGTCCCAGGCTGTGGGCGCAGATACGGGAGCAGGGCTGGCGCCCCTGTATGCGCTACCCCAAAAGCATCACTTTCTGCGCCGAGGGCGGCACAAGATTGCCCGCCCACCGCTTCGTCTCCCGTCCCGACACGGCCTGGGTCGGCCGTGGCACCGCCTTCAGCACCGCTAAGGCCAAACGCCGCTGCACCCTGCTGGCGGTCTGGTACGCCGAGCAGGATGAACCCTGGATCATCCTCACCGACCTTGCGCCCGACCAGGTCGGCGTGAGTTGGTACGCCCTGCGCTTCTGGATCGAACTGGGCTTCAAGGCCCTCAAGAGCCTGGGCTGGAAGTGGGACAAAACCAGAAGGACCGACCCCACTCGCGTCTCCCGTCACTGGCTGGTCCTGTCGGTGGCCACCTTGCTGGCTCTGGCCTACGGCACCCGGGTGGAAGACGCCCAGGACCGGAGAATTGATCCCGGCAACCTGCGGGCTCCGCCCAAAGCATTGTCGCCCAATCACCGGGACCCTCGTACTCGTCCGGCGCGAACCGTCAGCGTGATCCGCCTCGGTATCAATTGGCTCCGGCGCTTGCTGCTCAAGGGTCGCCTCTGGACCCGCGTCTGGCTGCTGCCTGAACCTTGGCCTCAACCCAAGTCCAACCTGGAGATCACCCATCATGCGCCACCGTAACAAACCGTTACATACCCCTTTCAGGGGGGTGCAACGACAGGGCCGGGCCGGCCGCGCGTGGCCGGGCGGACGGGGCGCCAGGGAGCCCGCGGGTGTGCGTTGCCGTTGCCATCAGTGCTGTTCCAAAGGATGCAGGCGATTTGGAGCCTGTTTTGCGGGCCAGCATTGTAAGCCACAGAACGTATTATATGCGCATTATTTACCCATTTTTTACGTATTATTTTCGGTGTATTTTCGTCCTTGTAAGCACGATGGCCCGGAATGGGCCATCGGCTCCCGAAACTTGACGCTCACCGGACGGGCCGGGTCGTCTCAGCGAGATGCGTGGCTCACCGCTTCATCATTGCCCCCAGCTCTGGTCGGTGAGAAAGCGGGCGTCAACCGATGCCGACAACCCGTAAGGGTCCGTAGCCGTCAGCGTAACCACCGTCTCGAAGCGGTTGGGCACCTGTGACCAGTCGTCTTCGTCGTCCATCTCGAATCCGAAGAACAGCTCAGTTGTGCTAAACCCGTACTCCTCCACCAAATCCGCGCGGTCCGCAGGGATCGTGAGGCTGTGGGTCAGCGCGTCGCCATCCGGATCAGAGAAGACCCCTCTGAAATGCGCGTAAACCATAACGCCCCGGGGAGCATTTGAGGCCTTGACCAATTCCGCGTAATCCGTGGCGGTGGTATTGACCACCGGAGCCGCATTGGGGAAGGAGACCTCGCGGGCGATCCCGCGGCCGCAGCCGGCCTCGTTGCACCCTTCCAGTCGCACCACCCAGGTGCCGCGGCCGGACACGGTGAGTGTGGCAGTAGTGCCGGTGGCCGTTGCCTTCTGATCCTAAGGGAAACTCCCGTCGGGGCGCTTCCACTTCAGCCGGTACGAGGTCGCGCCCGCAGCGGCGCCCCACGTCGCAGTCAGTTCCAGCTGGTCCGTTGCGGGACTGACCGACAGGTTCGAGGGCAGACCCGGCCTGGTGGTCACCTGCTGGACCGCGCCCGGTCCGCAGCCGCTCTCGTTGCACGCTTCCAGCCGCACCACCCAATCGCCCTGACTGGGCACGGTGAACGCGGCCGTGGTAGCGTCGGTGATGGTTGTCTGGTTGTCCGACTGGAAGCTCTCACCGTGTTCACGCCACCGCAGCAGGTACGAGGTGGCGCGGGGAGCGGCGTCCCACGTTGCCGTCATGTCCCGATTTCCCGGCGAGAAACTCACCGACAGGTTGGCCGGCCGTGGCGGCTTTTCCGGCGGCCTGGTGGCAATGAGCCGAGCAATGCCGCGACCGCAGCCGGCGTCGTTGCAGCCCTCGACGCGCACTATCCACCGGCCGCGCTCGGCTACGGTGAAGGATGTGGATGTGGTAGTTCCGGTGACGGTGACCCGGTCGTCGGCGCTGAAGCTGCCGTCGGGGCCGCGCCACTTCAACACGTGGGAGGTTGCTCCCGGAGCGGCGGTCCACGTCGCCGTCAGCTCCAGCTTGCCCGGCGGGGTGCTCACCGACAGGTTGGAGGGACGTGCCGGCCGGGTGGAAACCACCTTGCGGGCCCCGAGGCTGCAGCCGGCGTCGTTGCACGCCTCCACCCGGACGATCCAGTCGCCATGGCGGGACAGGGTGAAACTGGCGGCGGCATTGGTGGCGGTGAGGCTATCATCCGGCAGGAAACTCTGTTTGATGCGGCGCCACCGCACCTGGTAGGAGGTTGCGCCTTCAGCGGCATTCCACGCTGCCGCCATGCTCAGCGAGCCCGGGTCGGCGGTGACGCTCAAGCCCGTGGGTTTGGGGGGAACCGTCGTCTCTTCCTCCTGGGCGCCGGCCGGCGTCGCCGTGGCCCAGACCACGGCCAGCGCGGCGGCGAGGGTTGCAATCAGCACGAAGGCCGCGGCCAGTCCGTGCTTGCCGAGTTTCAGGTGTGAAGCTGAAATTATCACGATGTACCTCGATTGGTGTCGTTGGATGCGCCGCTGATCGGCGTCACCAGCGTGGGATCAGTTATGGATGGAATGGCGCTGGTATGCGCCGCAACGCCGGGATTGCGTTGCAGGTTTATGAGGGGTAAAGTTTGAAGGGCGCCACCTCCTTGAAAAGATTTGGGCAATCTGGAGCCCGATCTTGGGGGCAGCATTGTAGGGCATAGAGCGTATTATAGGAGTATTATTAAGCCTTTATTATATATTATTATTGGTATGATTTTGGCGTCGGGAGCCGTTGGCCTATTTCGGGCCATCGTGCTCCCGGCGGCAACCGAAGGGGCAAGGTTAATTGGGGACGAGCCGGCGCGGCGGCGGCGCGGTCATCACCAGGTACAAAGTGCAGTGGAAGGAGGCTGACGGCGACCGTCCAGGCACACCCGGAGGGGCGGCGATACGTCCGTCCCAACCAATGAGCCAGGCCACCGAGGATCGCCTCTCGCACCAACCACGGGCTGACGCCAGGCACGTCAGCGGCTTCCCGTTGCTGGCTCTTACGGAACCCCGTCGTGGTCTCCAAACGCATCCGACACGCGGAAGTCAGCACCACGATGGGCATCTACGGCCACACCCTTCCGGGCTGGCGAGCGAGACAGCGGAGTCCGTCGCCCGATTGATCAACCCTGACCTTTAGGATTGTGGGACAAATGCGGGACAAACCCACAACGTCAGACCGTGTTACACCGAGTCACAGCAGCGCCGGTCAGCTTCTTGGCCGCACCGTGCGGGGGTCCAGCAGATCCCGGAGCCCGTCCCCTAGCAGGTTGAATCCCAGCACCGCGACGAATATGGCTGCTCCCGGCAACAGCAACAGGCGGGGCGCGGTTTGCAGGTGCGGCCGGGCGTCGTTGAGCATGGCCCCCCATTCCGGCGTGGGCGGCTGCGCGCCCAGCCCCAGGAAGTTCAGGCCCGCGATGCCCAGGATGATCCACCCCACGTCCAGCGACGCGATGACGATGATGGGCCCGATGATGTTGGGCGCGATGTGCCGCACGATGATGCGCAGGTTGCCGGCTCCGGCAGCCCGTGCCGCCGTCACGTATTCCATCTGTCGCGCGCCCAGGGTCACCCCGCGAATGATGCGGGCATGGCCCACCCACCAGACCGCGCCGGCCGCCAGCAGCACGTTGAACAGCCCGGGGCCCAGCGTTCCGGCCACGGCCAGCGCCAGGATCAGCGAGGGGAACGCCAGCAGCAGGTCAACCACCCCCATCAGGGCGGTGTCCGGCCAGCCGCCGTGGTATCCGGAAAGCATTCCCACCGTCAGCGCGATGGTCATGCTGAGGGCCAGGGTGGCGGCCGCGGCCAACAGGGTCATACGCGCCCCGTGAACCACCCGGCTGAAGGTGTCCCGACCCAGATGGTCCGTGCCCAGCAGGTTTTCCGCTGACGGAGGGAGCAATCGTTCGGGCAGGTTGATCTGGGTGGGATCATCCAGCGGCAGCCAGGGAGATAACAACCCCGCCAGCAGCAGCGTCGCCACCACGAACAAGCCCAGCGCGGTACCCGGCTCCCGCAGCAGCGCGGCCCACCGCCGTCGCCGGCGCGAGCCTCCGGCAACGGCCGGTGCGGAAGCGCCCTCCCCTACGGGTTTGGTACGAACTGCCATTGGCCGCTACCTCTCGCCGCTCCCGAAGCGCAGACGCGGGTCGGCGAAGCGCAGAGCCACGTCGGCAACCAGGTTGACCAGAAGGACGACCACCGCGATGTAGGTCACGAACCCCTGCACCACTGGGTAATCCCGGGTCACGGCTGCGCCCACCATCAGCTGTCCCAGGCCGGGCCAGGTGAAGATGGTCTCCACGATGACGGCGCCACTGAGCAGGTAGCCGAGGTTGACGCCCGTGGCGCCGATGGCCGGCAGTAGCGCGTTGCGCAGGGCGTGCCTCGCGGATACGACACGTTCAGACAATCCCTTGGCCCGCGCCGTCCGGATGTAGTCCTGTCCCAGGGTCTCCAGCATGCTGGCGCGGATCAGGCGCATCAATTGGGCCATGGGCGCCAGGGAAAGTGCGATGGCCGGCAGCACGACCTGTGTGGCAGAACCGTAGCCCAGGGCCGGCAGCCACGAAAGTTTCACCGCGAAAGCTATGATCAGCCCGTAGGCCAGGACGTACGACGGCGCCGCCGCGCCCACCAGGGCGGCCAGGCGCGCCGTCGTATCCAGGGGGGTGCCGCGGTGGCGTGCCGACAGTATCCCCATCGGGACGGCGACCAGCAGTGCCAGTGCCAGCGCGACTGCCGTGAGCAAGGCCGTGGGGACGGTGCGTCGGGCCAGCTGGTCGGCCACGGGCTGTTCCGTGAGGTAGGACCGTCCCAGGTCGCCGGTCAGGGCCTGCGACACCCAGCGTGCGTATTGGGCCGGCAAGGGAGCCTCCAGGCCGAGCTCGACGCGCATGGCCGCCACGGCCGCCGGGCTGGGCAGCTGGCCCGGGTTGCGCTGGCGCAGCACGATCTCCGCCGGGTCACCTGGGGCCAGGTTCAGCAGCGCAAAAGTGACCGCCGAGATGCCCAGCAGCAGCAGCGGCAGCGTGGCCAGCCTTCGTACCAGGTATGCTCCCATGCTGGGGAACCTTTACCTGCGCCCGTTATCCCGCTGCCTCGCTTACTCGCTCAGTCCAATCCGGTGGTCGAAGAAATACAGGTTGGCCGGGTGGGGTTCAAAACCGGTGACCCGTTCACTGACGCCGTACACCATGTACATGTGCGCCACGGGCAGAAACGCGCTTTCTTCCGTAATCACCGCCAGGGCATCGCAGGCGATCTCCACCCGCTCTTGCGAGTCAACCGCAGCGCTGGCCTGGGCCACGATCTCCACCAATCCGGAATTGTCGTAATGGCCGTAGTTGTTGGCGCCGCTGCCGCTGGCGTCGGCCCGGAGACCGGCGAACTTGCTGACGTTACGCACCGGGTCTCCGGCCTCAATGACGTTGTTGTACCACCCGAAGAGGTCCCAGACGGGTTCCTTGACCGCGGACCATTCGGTGATGAGCACCTCGGCCTTGATGCCGACTTCAGCAAGCATCGCTTGGCCGGCTTCGGCCATGATGGGCAGTTGGTACCGCTGGGGGTAGCCGCCGATCACTATCTCGAGAGGCTGGCCGTCCTTTTCAACGATGCCGTCGCCGTCCGTGTCGGCGTAGCCGGCCTGAGCCAGCAGGTCGCGGGCCGCGTCCGGGTCGTAGCCCAGTGCGTGGACGCCGGGGCAGGATGCCATGTCTTCGGGTAGCAGGAGTTCCGCATAGGAGCCCGACCCTTCCGGAGCGACCAGCGCGGCGATAGATTCCCGGTCGATGGCCTGGTCCACGGCCCGGCGCACCAGCGGGTCGGCCAGCGTTCCTCGCTCGAAATTCACCCACCACAGGACCAAGGCGATACCCTTGCCGGCGGTCTGGCTGTGCATCCCCGGATGGGCGTTGATGGCCTCCACTCCCTCCGGTGATATGGTGACGGCAATATCAATGTCGCCGGCCTGTAGGGCCAGTTCCCGGCTGTTGGGGTCAGGGATGGCGATGTGTTCGATACCGGCCAATGGGGGAGCGCCGCCCCAGTAATCGTCGTTGGCCACGCTGCTGAGGCGTTCTTTCTGGATGTACTCGGTGGGAATGTAGGGGCCGGTCAGGGCGCGCGCCGCAATGAAATTGCCCTCTCCGGCAGCGTCGGCGGCCGCGGCATCGGTGATGGCCACGGCGGGGACGGCGAACAGACCCGGCAGCGTCGGTTGCGGAGCCGTGGTGACTACGGTGATGGAGTGCTCTCCCGTGACGGTCAGGGTGTCGATGGTCAACGACTCAGCCGACGCCGGCGACAACCGGATGGTCCTCTCCAGGGAAGCCTTGACCGCATCAGCGTCCATCACGTTTCCATTGTGGAACTTGACATCGGACCGAAGGTCGATTTCCCAGGTCAATGGATCCACCCGCGTGGCGGCCGTTGCCAGCCATGGTTCGGGACTGAGGTCGGCTGCCGAAAGGCGGAACAAGTTCTCCGACATTCCTGACTGGTTGGCGACCCAACCACTCTCCACCGGGTCCAGGGGGCTATCCAGCCAGATGACGCCCGCCTTCAGTGTGGGTCGGTCCACAACGGTCTCAGCCGCCGGCTCGTCCGTTGGTTGCACGGGAGACGATGACTGCGCAGGCTGAGCCGGGACGGAGGTAGCGGCCGCCGGCTGGGGAACGGCGGCGGCCGGGGCCGTTGCCGCGGGCGCGCTGCCCGCCGCCGGCGAGGCCGGCTGGCTGGTCGCGGCGGGAGACCCGCAGGCCACCGCCAGCAGGAACATCAGGCCCAGGCCTAATGGCAATGCGTTTCTGAAAGTTTTCGACAGTACGTTAGGCATCTTTGTCCTCCAGGACGTCCCGTGGTTTTCCAATGAACACCACCGCTCAAGCGAGATCCAACTTCGCAGGACCAGCGGCGCGGGGGTGCCGTCCGCGTTGGGACAGCAAAAGACCCCGTCCGCACTGGGTGAACGGGGCTCGTTTTCGGGCGTCCTGTTGGACTGTTGCAGGTTCGCAACCTGCCAACAGGTCTGCTTCACTCGTTCCGCGAAGTGCAGCTAGAGTACCCCTGATGGCAGGCTTCCTGGCTGATGGCTTATAGCGACGCGTCTTCACCTTCCCATCCGCTGGGGCGGACAGTGGTTTTCGTCGACATCCTTTCCGGCAGGATGCCGCAAGAAGCGCGTCTCGCCAATTACAGTGGCGCGACCGCACCGGATTTTCACCGGATTTCCTTTTGTCCCGCGCTTTCCGACCGACTGCCGACTGATGTCTGCAAAAGGTTGGGACGACGGGCCACCAACAGGCGTTGGTTGAGATGTTCAGTTGTTAACGCCCGTAAATTAGCACGACGGCCTCGGGCAGTCAACCTTGCGGATTCAACCGCCATCACGACGCCGTTATCACTTTTATGTTCGCTGGTCCAGACTGCAAGGATACGCAGCGGATCCGAGGATGAGCGCCAGCTCAATATTTCCGCAAGTCCGGCTGGGGCGCTCCGATCAACTGGCGGCGTGCGGCCGACCAAACTCGAGTTGCCGCCGATTGAACGGCCGAATGATCTGAGCCGACGATTTTGACGCCTACGCCATTGCCATCGGGCAGCAACGACGCCCCCGCATCGGCTCCAACGCCGGGCACGCACGATCCACGGACCAAGCCAAGAACCGCGCTCGGCAGCCCGGCATCACACAGCACGAGAATGGACGCGAACGTGTGCCACCTGGCCCCGTCAGTTTCGGAAGGGGCCGGCGAACCCAGAACGGCCATGCCCATCGGATCTTCGTTAGCTGGAGCAAGGTCGAAAGCTTCTCGATATACTGCCTCCCGTTGTTGCCGAAAGACCGCCAACCGGCTGCTTATATTTCGATACTCAAACGCCTCGCCGCCGGCCACTCGACCTGGCGTTATCACGTCACCGTACACCAAAGCGGCGCCCGGTTCGACGGTGATGATGGTATTCTGAACCAGTTTTGCGTTACGAAAGGGTATGAGCGGGTCGGGCAGATACTCCAGATAGCCGCCGGGGCCGACACTGAGCGCAACTCGCTGTTCGGCTTGACCGTGCGCCATGGTATGTATTTTTGTGGCGCTTTGAGTCGTGACATGGTCTTGCGCCCCCGGACCAACGGTGACGGAAATTTCCTGGCGGTCGTTTTCCAACAGGCCGCCGGTTGGATTAGCCAGAAACACGTAGGCCAGGTCAGGCGCGCCAGCATCGGGGTAAAGGGCTTGCTGGACCAGCAGAGGCGGTCGCGTGCGTACCCGGTCAGGCGCGTGCGGCCGGCCCGGTGTTCCAGTCCCAACTCCACCAGGCCGTTTTGCCCCGGCGGCCCGACGTCAGCGGGTTGTCCCTTCACCGACGGCATTTACGATCCGGTCCAGCACATGCTCCAGGCCCTCGCCGGTGCGGCAATTGGTGAAAACGTAGGGCCGCGACCCGCGACCCGCGAACCGTGCTCAAGTCGCGGCGCATCACGTCCAGGTCGGCGCCCACATACGGGGCCAGGTCCGTCTTATTCACCACCAGCAAGTCGGTTTGCGTTATGCCCTGTCCGCGCTTGCGCGGAATCTTGTGGCCGGCGGCCACGTCGATTACGTAAATCTGGTAATCAGCCAGGGCGGGGCTGAAGGTCAGTGTAAGGTTATCGCCGCCGCTTTCGATCAACGCTATGTCGGAGTCGGGGTAGGCATTGGTCAGCTCTTCCACGGCCAGCAGGTTCAGGCTGGGATCTTCCCGAACTGCCGCATGGGGACGGGCTCCGGTGGCGACGCCGCGGATGCGCCCGGTGTCGAACACCTCCCGCAGGGTGTTGATGACGTGCTCGGCATCTTCTCTGGTGAAGATATCATTGGTAATGACCACCGGATGCCAGCCTCGCCCCAACAGCATGGGGACCAGCTTCTCCACCAGCGTCGTCTTGCCCGACCCCACCGGGCCGCCGACGCCTATGCGCGGAACTCTGTTCATCGGTTTTCTCCTGTTGCCGACTCCACGTTAACTGGCGAACATACGAACCTCGTCATGTTCATGCAACATGGAGGCAATGTCGGCCTGGGGCGTGAAGGATGTCATATCCAGCCAATGTCGAGTTGCGATTTCTGCAACCATCCCGGCCACCGGCTCGTGCAGTGAGTGCAGAATTTGCTGGGCCTCAGAATGGGTCAACGGGAGCAACCTTTGCGCCGCCCCCAGCACCCCCACCGCAAAGCTGTGGCAAAAGGCCAGCAACGCCGTTGCGCCGTCGATCCCGGCGGCATAGGCCACTACGCCGAAAGCCACCGCCCCCGTGCCCGGCGTCTTCCGGTCCGCCACCATCTGCCGAAAATGGGTACAGACGGATGATCCCGCTCGGTGGGCCAGCAGGGGCGTCGTTTCGTCCAATATGCGGCGGCCGGCGAGACAGGACGACAGCCTCAATTCCTCGGGTGCCTTCATCGAATACAGATGCCGGTCGATGTCGGACGCCGTAGTCAAATCTCCCATCTGGGCCGCGGTACGGGCGTTGACCAACGCCACTCCGTCCGAGGGCAAGACCGACCAGACCAGCAGGTTACGCAGGTATCCCCCGACTTCACGCGCCCCATTGACCCAGTCCCGCGACACCATGCTCTCCAGGCCGTGGGAGTGGGCGTACATCCCCGACGGGAAGAAAGAATCGGCCAACTGCAATGCGGCGAGAAAGCGCCGCGCACTGTTGCCTGTCATCATCGTTACCCACCATCAGACTAGTATTGGTTCAAATCAATAATCGAAGGTCTTGGACCTGATCGGTTGGAGTCCTTATGCTGGCTGCAAATTCGGGTTGCGGGGAGGTGCAGCAGCCATGTCCGGGAAGCGATACACCATAGAGTTGACTGAGGAGGAACGAGAAGAACTGAACCGGTTGATCCGGAGCGGCAAACACGCGGCGCGCATCACCACCCGAGCCCGCATCCTGATCAAGATAGATGAGGGTTGGAACGTACCACAGATCGCGGCGGCTCTGGACGTGTCCGAAGGCACGGTGTACCGGGTCAAGCGGCGATACGCCGCAGATGGTTTGGACGGCGTGGTGCGGGACCGGGTGCAGGCCAACCGCTTCCGCAAACTGGACCAGAAGGGAGAGGCACATCTGATTGCTCTGGCGTGCAGCGACGCCCCAGAGGGCCACGACCATTGGACTTTGCAGTTGCTGGCCGACCAGATGGTAGAGTTGGGAGTGGTGGAGAGCCTCTCGTACGAGACGGTACGCCTCAAACTCAAAAAAACGTCCTCAAGCCGTGGCGCAAGCAGCAGTGGTGCATTCCCAAAGTAGGGGGTGAATTTGTGGCGGCAATGGAGGACGTGCTGGACCTGTACGCCGAACCCTACGACCCTGACCGTCCGGTGGTGTGTTTTGACGAGACCTCGACCCAACTGCTGGCCGACGTGCGGGGACCGCTGCCTCCCCAACCCGGGCGACCACGACGGCAGGACTATGAGTATCGCCGCGCCGGTACCCGCAACCTCTTCCTAGCCTGTGAGCCGTTGGCCGGCTGGCGGCATATCGCCATCACCGAACGCCGCACCATGCAGGACTTCGCCTACCAGATGCAGTGGCTGGCGGACGAAGCCTACCCCGACGCCCCGGTGATCCGAGTGGTCCTGGACAATCTCAACATCCACCGCATGGCCTCTCTCTACGAGACCTTTCCCGCCGCCGAAGCCCGCCGCATCGTGAAACGCTTGGAGTTTCACCACACACCCAAACATGCCAGTTGGCTCAACATGGCGGAGATTGAGTTCAGCGTATTGACCAGAGACTGCCTCCGGAGACGCCACGGCGACGAAGTGGCACTTGCTGGAGCCATCAACGCGTATCAGATCCGGCGCAACGTCGCCATGGCCACCATCAACTGGGGTTTCAGCACCCAGGATGCTCGCTCCAAACTCCATCGCCTCTATCCCTGCAATTCCTGATTTGATCCGATACTAGGAAGTGCAGTTGGGCCAGGCTGAGGCGTTCCGCCGGTGGCACGGTGGCGGCCTCGCCGTCCACACGCACCGCGTAAGTGTCTGGATCAACTTCGATCACCGGCATGGCGTCGTTACGGACCATCTGCCGTTTGGTGATGGTGCGGCAGCCGCGCACCGGCTCAACCCGCCGAGTCAGGCCCAGTTCCCGGTGTACGCCGGCGTCGTAGGCCGCGCCGGACACGAAGGTCAGCGACGTGCTGCCGACCGCTTGGTCCAGGGCCCCGAACATGGGGCGGTAGAAGGATGGCTCGGCGGTGGGTATCGAGCCGTTGGGATCTCCCATTACCGCCCAGCAGATCATCCCGCCCTTGATGATCATTTTCGGTTTGGCGCCGAAACTGCCCAGCGGCCACAGCACGATGTCCGCCAGTTTTCCCGGCTCCAGGGAGCCGACCAGGTGGGATATGCCGTGGGTGATGGCCGGGTTGATGGTGAGTTTGGCCAAATAGCGCAGGACGCGGAAGTTGTCGTGTTCCGGCGAGTCTTCAGGCAGTTTGCCTTTCATCTGGCGCATCTTGTCGGCGGTTTGGAACAGGCGGGTGAAATTCTCGCCGACCCGACCCATAGCCTGCGAATCGGACGCGTACATGCTGATGACGCCCAGGTCATGCAGCACGTCCTCGGCGGCCATGGTTTCCGGGCGAATCCGGCTCTCGGCGAATGCCACGTCTTCCGGCACCCGGGGGCTGAGGTGGTGGCACACCATCAGCATGTCCATGTGCTCGGTAAGGGTGTTGATGGTGTAGGGGCGCGTGGGATTGGTGGAGGAGGGCAGCACGTTCAACTCGGCAGCGATGCGGATGATGTCGGGGGCGTGTACGCCGCCGGCTCCCTCAGTGTGGTAGGTGTGGATGGCCCGCCCGTCGATGGCCGCGATGGTGTCCTCGACGAACCCAGCCTCGTTCAGCGTGTCGGTGTGGATCGCCACCGGTATATCGAAACGGTCGGCCACGGACAAACAGCAGTCGATGGCCGCCGGCGTGGTACCCCAATCCTCGTGCAGCTTGAGGCCGCTTGCTCCCGCCAGTATCTGTTCCTCCAGAGGCGCGGGATCGCTGGCGTTGCCCTTACCCAGCAACCCCCAGTTCATGGGCAAAGGTTCGGCGGCTTCCAGCATCCGGCCGATCTTCCAGGGGCCGGGCGTGCAGGTGGCGGCGTTGGTGCCGTCGGCTGGCCCGGTTCCGCCGCCGATCATGGTGGTAATTCCGTTGGAGAGGGCGTGGTACACCTGCTGGGGCGCGATCATGTGAATGTGCGAATCGACGCCGCCGGGGGTTGCAATGAGGTGCTCGCCGGCAATGACTTCAGTGCCTGGGCCGACCATCATGTCGGGGTGAACGCCGTCCATCACGCCGGGGTTGCCGGACTTGCCAATGGCGACGATATGGCCGTGACGCACTCCGATGTCGGCCTTGATTATGCCCAACACCGGGTCCATGATGATGGCGTTGGTTATCACCAGGTCCAGAGCGCCGTTGCGGTTGGTTATCTCTGAAGCCTGCCCCATGCCGTCCCGAGCCGATTTGCCACCGCCGAACACCAGCTCGTCGCCGAGGGTGAGCAGGTCCTGCTCGACCTGGCAGACCAAGGCGGTATCGGCGAGACGGAAACGGTCCCCAACGGTGGGCCCGTAGAGTTCCACGTACTGGCGGCGGCTGATTCGGGCCATGCTATGCCTCGTCAGTAGGGTTTGATGCAGCGGTTGGTTGGTTGGCGAAGCCGCGCCGGGAAATCTGTTCCACCGCCCGCTCACGTACGACGGGGGAGTCCAGACTGCCAACGGTCAAGCCGTTGAGACCTCGAACCCGGCGCGTACCACCGATGGCGACTAACGGGACGTCCTTGCGGTCACCCGGCTCGAAGCGCACGGCGGTGCCGGCCGGGACATCCAACCGCATACCGAAGGCCGCGTCGCGGTCGAAGCGCAAAGCGCGGTTGACTTCGAAGAAGTGGAAATGGGAACCAACCTGGATGGCCCGGTCGCCGGTGTTCCAGACGGAAACGCTCCTGATAGGTCGCCCGGCGTTTATCTCAATGGGTTCGTCGGCAATGATGTAGCGTTCGATGGGGTTGCTCATAACGCCTCTGTTATTCACGTGATCAGACGATGGGGTCGTGCACAGATACCAGCTTGGTGCCGTCGGGGAAGGTGGCCTCCACTTGTACCAGGTCAACCAGTTCCGGCACACCGTCCATCACGTCTTCGCGGGTCAGCACCTGCCGGCCGAGTTCCATCACCTCGGCTACGGTCTTGCCATCCCGGGCCCCTTCCAATATCGATTCCGTGATCAGGGCTACCGACTCCGGCACGTTGAGCTTCAGACCACGACCCTGCCGCTTGCGGGCCAAATCGGCAGCGACGTAGATGAGGAGTTTCTCAGACTCGCGGGGAGTGAGCATCATGGCGCGTCGCCTCCGGCATCAAAGGGTGGACAGGTAGCGGGAAACTTCATAGTCGGTGACCTCCGAGCGGTACTCGTCCCATTCCAGCTTCTTGTTCTCGATCAGGCTGTTGAACACGTGGTCGCCCAGGGCCTCGTAAAGTAGCTCGCTGGCCTCCGCCAGGTTGATGGCCTCACCCAGGCTGGAAGGCAACGTGCGGATGCCCAGGGATTGCCGGCGCTGGGGCGACATCTCCAAGACATTGCCGACCACCGGCGCCGGCACCTGGTACTGTTCCTCGATACCCTTGAGGCCGGCGGCCAACATGACGCTGAAGGCCAGGTAAGGATTGCACGACGGGTCCGGCGCGCGGTACTCGATGCGGATGGACGTTTCCTCGCCTCGCTCGTAGCTGGGGACTCGGATGAGATCGGACCGGTTGACGTGGGTCCACGAAACGTACACCGGAGCCTCGTATCCCGGAACCAGGCGCTTGTAGGAGTTGACCCACTGGTTGGTCACCAGCGTGATTTCCGGAGCGTGAGCAATCAGTCCCGCCATGAACTGCTTGCCCAGTACGGATAGATACTGCTCGTCGTCGGCGTCGTAGAACCTGTTGACATCGCCGGCGAATAGGGACTGGTGCAGATGCAGGCCGGAACCGTTGATGCCGGAGACGGGTTTGGGCATGAAGGTGGCGTACACGCTTTGCAGCTGGGCCAGTTCCTTGATGACCAATTTCGCCGTCATCAGGTTGTCAGCCATGGTGAGGGCGTTGGTGTACTCCAGCTCGATCTCGTGCTGGCTGGGCGCGCCCTCGTGGTGGGAGTATTTGACGGCTATGCCCATTTCGGCAAGGTTGAGCACCGTGTCCCGACGCAGGTCGGAAGCCGGGTAGCTGGACAGTTGGTCGAAGTAGCCGTCATGATCCAGCAGTTCCGGCGCGGTGGAGTTCTTCAGGTAGAAGAATTCCAGTTCGGCCCCGACGTTGTAGGTGAACCCCATTTCCGCCGCTTTGTCCAGGTTGCGCCTGAGGACCTAGCGGGGGTCGCCGGGGAAGGTCTGGCCCCGGGGCTGGCGAATGTCGCAGAACACCCGGGCGACGGCGTTCTGACGGGGACGCCAGGGTAGCAGCGTGAAGGTGGACGGGTCGGGGTAGGCCCGCATATCGCTCTCATGGTGGCGGGCGAACCCGTCGATGGCGGCGCCTCCCAAGAACCGGTACGTGCCTTCCCCCAGGTAATCCCAGTGGTCAGAACGCCCCAGGCGCTTGGCAATTTTGCTCCGGTAACTGTTGTTGTTCAGGTGCAAGTCCCAGCCACGATTCTTGCAAGCCCTCACGGCATCGCCGAGTTTGATGGTCATGTCGCCGTTAGGGTTGTTAACCGCCAGGTACTCACAAACTTCCTCGATAGTGCCGCAGTCCTCCAGGCTCGACGGAGGCGAAGTGGGCCAGTTGGCAGACCCGTTCACACTGATTACCCCGCACCGCACGCATGTGCCTTCTGGGCAGACGCACACGTCGAGGGGATGACTTGCTCGCTGGGCAGCGTCCTCAAAGAAGTCGATCTCCGCGATGACCTCCCGAAGCCTGGACTCGAGCCGTGTTTTCACGCCGTGGAGTTCTCCAATCCGCTTCTCGTATACCCCGTACATGGTCTCACCTCCCGCTGCGTCATCCGAGCGTCTTGACAGATGTGGTAAACTCAATAGACGAAGACGCACAGGGCCCCTCCACGCGAGCCAAGGCCCGTGGGTTTTCGTAACCGGAAGGCACCGACCAAAGGGTCAGCACCTTCCTTTTGTGTATCACGGCGGCCCGCACGCCAATATGGGCCGCCGTGAGTGCTGTTCTAGCATCCCCTCATGCAGCGCTGTCAAGCCACCCTGCATGACTGCATCGCAGTCCCCCGCATGAAATACGAATGAATGGGGGCCTAATGCGGCAGCAAGCGGGTACTACCCCCAACTGAGGAAGAAGGGATAGAATGCGCAGTAGAACTTCAGAGATGCTAAGCGTCAACGCGCCCTACGCCATCGAAGAGGCCGGCTCGCTTAGCTTTAGTCAAGTCTCCTAGTCTACCAGTGTCTGCAGTGCGATGAACGACCCTACGTGGTCAGGAGGGCATCATGGCGGTTACCAGGGATGAACTAGAAAAGACCGTCGCGTCTGTACGTGACCGGATTGATAATCACCGGGACAGGCTGAAAGACGACGAGATGGTCACACGAATGGCGTTGGTTGACCCCATCCTCAGAGCTTTGGGATGGGATGTTGCTGACCTCACGCGTGTTGAGGTAGAGCACAATTATAGCCGGGGCCGCGATAGCGTGGACTATGCTTTGTGGAACGATTCGTTTCGCCGTCACTCGTCCAGAGTCAAGCCAGCCGGCTTTGTCGAGGCCAAGAAGCTTACCGATCCTTTGGTATACGGCAGCGACCTCAAGATTCAAGTCGACAAATACCGCTATTACACAAAGTTCGTGATACTGACGGACGGCGAGCGTTGGAAAATTTATAGGACTGCCCCCGTGAATTTCACCGAAGGCCCGTTTTCCGAGTTTCGTATCCGGGATGGCAATGCTGTCCAAAAGCTGACAGAACTTCAAGCGTTGCTGTTGGAACCTGACCAAAACGCCACACCGGAAGGCTATGGGTGGGTGCCTTTGGCTGCCTTCAATCCTCCACCACGCGCAAAAAACCCGAAGTGGTGGCAGTCCGCCACCGAAGCGCGACCGAAGGCAATAAAGTTTCCGGGGGTTGGTTCAAGGCCAATCGAGACATGGCAACAAATTGTCGAATTTACAGCCAATTGGTTGCATGAGGATGGTAAGCTCCTTGCCAGCAAAGAAATCAAGAGACCGGGAAAGAAAGCTACGGCACTGCTGGTTACTACAAGCCAACCTCAAGGCCGCAACTCTTCACAATGGAAACGCATCAGCAAATCAGGATCCTACGTGTACACCCAAGGTGAGTTCTCCACCTTGCTGAAGTACACAAAAGAGATCTTGCGCGCTTGTGACGTTGACCCCGAGAGCGTGTACTTGCAATCTCAGTGATTGTCATTGAGCAGATGGTGTTGCTGGCCCGAGGTATGGCGGGTAAGCGGCTACAGTACCGGGATTTAGTGGATTAGCGATTACCGGGCCTTGTGCGCTTCCATGGCTCTCTGGGCTACGTCGGCGAAATGGGCAACGCCTTCGACATACTCCAGTTCCAACTGGGTTCCGTCTGCAAGGGCAATCACTGCGGTTCCTGAGCTAGTTGACCCCAGCATCGCCCCGAGCTCCGGTCGTATTCCTGTGATCGTGTCGTACCCAAGGTCAAGCAGACGGCCTGGTTCTACCCAGTTCTGCACGATGATGCGCTTGTTTGTTACCACGCATTTTGAGTTCCGGTGCCGGTGCTTCTGAACACGCCAATAGATGAACGCGAGCACTGTCGGTATCAAGAACATAAATACACCGAGGAGCATTACACCGCACGAATAGATTCCCACGTTGCGCGGTTCCATTTCCAAGAGCACCGTCTCATCAGGTTCGAGATTGAAGTTTGCCGGAACTGTGCTCATTGCAGCGGGCCTGTTAGTCGTTGTTGGATAATAGGGGCCGTCCGGTGTGGAGTTAGTCTGTGGATACTATGTATCGGATTTTCTGCTCGCGCTGCCGTTTGATTTCCGGGTCCGCCTTTTGCCGGTACATTCTTCCCATCAGATCTCTGCCTCGACCATTCAACGGCGGTAGCAGGGATTCAACCATCACCGATCCCATGACCGTGATTACCATGGCGGTGGTGAAATTTGCCGATTGATTGGATAGGGTGAGATTCCCGTTCACTTTTGGCGGTAGGGCATCCGGGCGCTTTACAGGGTCGGGTCCGGTTCGCGCTAGGATCCGCAATAATCCTCAGCCTTACCTTGAACATCTAGGAAATCGTCGATCAAATCTTGCAGCCTGCGGGTAACCTTTCGTTCGTTCAATTCCTCAAGGTCGGCGTCAAATTCCATCAGTTTTTCGTTGAATTCGTCGATTGAACGGCCCAATTTTTTGGCGTCTTCCGGAGCAACAGCACCGAAACCTAAACCGTCACTTGCACCGCGCAAAAGGCTGTCGCTGATAGGAATGTCGATCCCCGCTTGTTTACGCATCTCGCTGACATTCCATGGGTCGTCCAGCCCGGCATTTACGTAACTGACCAACCTGAAGAGCGATTTATCGACATTCTCCAGATAAAGGTCCAAATGGACAAGGCAAAATTCTTGCTTGCTTACGGCACTGGTCTCGGGCTGGGTGTCATTGGTCTGCTCTGCTACCTCTGGAGTCTGCGACGAGTTGTCCACTGTCGGGGCAGATTCCGAACTCGCGGCCTTTTCCTCATAGCCCCAGCATTCCAAGTATCCGTCAGGGCGTACACCGCAGGTGTGGTCCCCCCCGGCGCTGACGGATACGAACTCCCCGGCTAGCGGAGTGGCTTTGCCGGAGTAATCATCACCCCAGCATTCCACGGAGCCGTCGGTACGCACCCCGCAGGTGTGGGAGCTCCCGGTGCTGACGGATGCGAACCCCCCGGCTGGTGGCATGGCTTCGCCGTCGCCATCGCCCCAGCATTCTACGGAACCGTCGATCTTCACCCCACAGGTGTACCAATCTCCAGCGCTAACCGCGGCGAACTCTCCGACTGGCTGCGTGACTTGGCCGAATTGATCGTCACCCCAGCATTCCACGGAGCCATCGGTGCGTACCCCGCAGGTGTGATCCGCCCCTGCACTGACGGATACGAACTTCCCGGCTGGCGGCGTGGCTTGGCCGTCACCATCGTTGCCCCAGCATTCCACGAAACCGTCGGTGCGCACACCGCAAGTGTGGTAATCCCCGGCGCTGACGGATGCAAACTCCCCGGCTGGGGGCGTGGCTTGGCCGTATTCATCGTCGCCCCAGCATTCCACGAAACCGTCGGCGCGCACCCCGCAGGTGTACCACCCCCCGGCGCTGACAGATGCGAACCCCCCAGCTGGGGGCGTGGCTTGGCCGAACTCATCGTTGCCCCAGCATTCCACGAAACCGTCGGTGCGCACCACGCAGGTGTGGCCGGCCCCGGCACTGACCGAGGCGAATCGGTCTTCCGCAGTAGCCTCCGGCTCGGCGGAGGCCCCGCTCTCTGACCGCGATCTGTCCCTGCTCTCATCCCCAACGTCCCCGACCAAATCCCCGCTACCGCAGGCAAGCAGCACCGCCGCCAGGAAAATCGCGATGAGCAAAGCCGGCGCAAAGCCCAGCGGTAGAGTCGTACTGCGAGATCGGGTTCGGTTGGTATTCAGAACTGCCTCCTATGGCAAACCGCGCCATCAAACTGCAAATGTCATTAGCAAATGTTGCATTGCGCGGGAATGATAACCCAAAGTAGCAAACCTCACAAAATAGAACCTATAAACTGAACACCTGAACCATGCCGTCCCGACGGTTAGCACATCTTCACCCAAAAGTGTCCCGCGTCAACTAGACTTGCCGAATTGTCGTCGATTAGTTTTGCCGGTTCACCCCCTCGGCCGCAGCAGTCTCGCCGCGTTGCTGGGCTGCATCAGTCCGGTAGCTGGGGACGTCGAATTCCAGGATGACGGCGTGGTGGACGACCCGGTCAATCGCCGCGGCGGTGGCCATGGGGTTGGCGAAGATGCGCTCCCACTCCGAGAAGACCAGGTTGGACGTGATGCCCAGCGACCTCCGCTCGTAGCGTTCGGCGATGAGTGTGAAGATGACCTCGGACTCCTCGTTTCCCTGGGGGAGGTAGCCGAGGTCGTCCAGGAGCAGGAAGTCGAAGTTGTCCAACTTGCGCAGTTGTCTGGGCAGGTCGAAGTCGCGCTTGGCGGCCAGGAGATCTTGCACCAGGCGGTAGGCCGGAGCGAAGAGGACGGAGTGACCGGCTTCCACCAGGCGATGGCCCAGGGCGCACAGCGCGTGGGTCTTGCCGGTGCCGGGCAGCCCGAAGGCCAGCACGTTGACGCCGTGTTCGACGAAGCTGCCCTGGGCCAGTTGGTCCATCTGCTGCCTGAGGGCCAGTGGAATCCGGTGATGTTCGAAGGTCTCCCAGGTCTTGCTCGCAGGGAGCTTGGATGCCTGACGCAGCCGGTTGATGCGCCGGTGACGGCTGATCCTCGGCTTCCTGTTCCAGCACCTCGAGGAAGGTGGACAGAGCGTCGCTGTGGCTGGCCTCGGTGAAACGGGCCACCGACTGGGCGCCCATGGTGGGCAGCTTGAATTCGCGGCACAGCTCACCGATGCGGTCCTGCATGACGCTGGTGTCGGTGTCCATCATCCGCACACCCCCGATCCGGCCAGGCTGATGGTGAGCAGACCGTCGTAGATCTTCAGGGCCGGCTTGCCAGTCAGCACCAGCGCGGGAGCCTCGGGCGGCTTGGGCTCGGCCAGGTCCCGCACCTCGGCGTAGTCGAAAGGATGACCGGTCTCCAGCAGCAGGGACAGGGCGCTGTCCACATTGGCCTCCATGGTCTACGCCGCCAGGTGCAGGATCCGGACGTACTCCACGTCGGCGCGCTCCCCGCGCCATTCCCTGAGGGCGTCGTAAGCCAACCGGAAGTGCGGGGTGGGAAAGAGTTGCTCCCTGAACCGGTACCGAGCGAATGCTCCCGGCTTGCGCACGAGGGAGCCGATCACGTGGCGGTAATTGACGTTTACTTCTCCGTCGCCGCGCACCCGCGCCATGCGCTCGACAAAGTGGCCCTTGTAGTACACTTCCCGGTGATCGGAATAGAGGCGGATCTGCACCTCCTTGTTGATGAGACGGGAGGGTACGCTGTAGCTCCGTCCCGCTACCTGGATGGTGCTCCACCGGCGCACCTTGGATCGGTAGTTGGCGTATTCCGGCATGGGGGCTGTGGGCAGGGGCGCATTCCTTATTGTCGTTAATCACCAGGCCCTCCTCTGCACCGACCCGTCGGCGGACCCGACCCAGATCCTGGAGTGGTTTGTGTTGCGTTGGCAACTCGAAGTCACCCCGTATCAAGTACGGGGCAGGCTCTTTCAGGAAGCGCGGACCCACCTGGGCATGGAAACCCAGCGCCAGTGGTCCGACCTGGCCATCGCCCGCACCACGCCGGCTCTGCTGGGTCTCTTCTCCTGGACCACCCTGGCCGCCCATTCGTTACAAAAACATCATCCGATGACACCGCGCACCGCCGCCTGGTACGACAAACCGTCGCCGACTTTCGTGGACGCCATCGCCCTGGTCCGTCGGCACCTCTGGCTGGCATCGGAAGATTTCTCACTGTCGGCCAGCAACTCCGACACGCAGGAATTCCCCGTCGCTCTGTACCACCTAATGGTGGACTCCCTCGCTTACGCCGCTTGAAATGCGGAAAGTCCAGGAAAAGTTCGGACATCGGAGATTACGGATTTCGTAATGACGCTGCCTACTTGAACAATCCTACTAAGTAAGACATTGCGGATTCCCCCTGTGAAATAAATCTGCTGGCGCTCTCGACCGTTGGGTCGCGTACAACGACGGCCTGAAGTTCAGAACGTCAACTTTGTCTGCGACTACGCTAGCCCTCCGGTGTTACTGGCAAATTGCAAAGTTGTGACCCGAAAGCTTCCTTCACGTAAACGATGGGTGAAACCAGCTTGGGCCGCATTGCCGGTTCGACCGGCTGTTTGCCAGCATCCCGGAGGCCAAATCGCGATCCCTGTAACCTTCTGGACAGGGCCTTTTCAAAGTCATTGCGAGGAGCGTAGCGACGCGGCAATCTCGGAGAGGTTGGATGGTCTCGCCGGTACGATCCCTGCTTCCAGCACGAGATTGCCACGCTTCGCTCGCAATGACAAAAGCGACTTTGAAAAGGCCCTGCCTTCCGGTCCATAACGCTTGAAACGACCCTCGACGGTTGGTACGGTACGCATAATGAAGGTTTGCGCCTGACGTCCCTCTTGGCTGGTTCAACCCGAGGACAAAAACCATGAAATATGATGTGGCAATTGTGGGGGCCGGGTCTGCCGGTTCAGTGCTGGCGGCGCGGCTGTCGGAAGATGCGAGCCGCTCGGTAGCGCTGTTGGAAGCCGGGCCGGACTATCCCGATTTTGATCGGCTGCCCGACGAACTGAAATACGGGTTTGCCGCCGCTCCGACCCCGCCGGCCGCTCGGACGGCGGGCGGCCACCCGGTCTCCTTGACCTCCAGCCCCCATAATTGGCAGTTCACTGCGACGGCGACTGATCTCGCGCCGCCAATGTTGGTGCCCCGGGGCAAGGTCACCGGCGGCTCCAGCGCCATCAATTCGTCCGCTTTTTACCGGGGAGTTCCGGAAGATTTCGACGCCTGGGCGTCCCTGGGCAACGACCAATGGAGCTACGAAAAGGTTCTTCCTTACTTCCGCAAACTGGAAACGGACGTTGATGAGCACGGCGATTATCACGGCTCCGACGGACCTATATTCGTTCACCATTCCAACCCGAATGCCTGGGACGCCACCCAAAAAGCCTTCTTCAACGCCTGCCGCGCCCGCGGCTTTGAGGAGGCCCACGACCACAACCACCCGGACTCCAACGGGGTTGGCCCCGGCGTAACCAACAACCACAACGGAGTTCGCTTCAGCGCCGCTCTCGGCTACCTGGACCAGGCGCGCCATCGACTCAACCTGACGGTGCGACCCAATTGCCAGGTACGCCGGATTGTCTTTCAAGGCAACCGCGCGACCGGCCTGCTGGTGGAGAGCGGCGGTGAAAATTTCACCGTGGCCGCCGACCAGATTGTCCTCAGCGCCGGCGCGGTGGGTTCGCCCCACCTGTTGCTGCTGTCCGGCGTGGGCCCGGCCAGGCAATTGGAGCAGCTGGGCATTCCGGTGGTGCAGGACACCCCCGGCGTGGGGCAGAACCTGAAAGACCACCCCAAGGTGTACGTCACCTGGGAAGCCTCAGACGGTTTGGGTTCCTCTGCCAATCAGGGAGCCGGCGGCGCGACGCTGCGCCTCACCGCCCCCGGTTCCCAGCTGAGGAACGACCTGAGCATCAGCCTTTCCGCCCTGGTCGTGCCACGGGTCAAGGGAGCCGCGACGCCTCCTCAGGCGCCGGCGCCAGGGGCTGACGAGGGGGGCGCAGTCAGTCGCCAGGTTGAAATGATGATCGCCCTGCTTTTGCCCGCAAGCCGGGGTGAATTGACGCTGACCTCCGCCGACTACCGGGTGCAGCCGGCTTTGCACTACAATTACCTGTCGGAACCTTTTGACCGAGCGCGGCTGCGCGCGGGGATTCACCTGGCCCTGGACCTGGCCGGGCGGCCAGAGCTGGCGCCATTGCTGGGAAAACGGATTGAACCAGAGGAAAAAGACCTGGTGAGCGACGACGCATTGGATCAATGGCTGCTGCGGGAAGCGACGACCTATTCCCACATCTCATGCACCTGCAAAATGGGACCGTCCAACGACCCGATGGCGGTGGTCGATCAATACGGCCGGGTGCGTGGCATGGAAGGGTTGCGTATCGTCGATGCGTCGATCATGCCCGACCTGGTGCGCGCGCCGATCAACCCGGCGGTGATTATGATGGCAGAACGGGTGTCGGCGTCCATCCAGTCCGGCGAATAAATAACAAAAAGCGAGGGAGGACCGGCGAATGGCAGACCTGAAATTTGCGACCAACTCCGGCGGCTACACCGCGCTCAGCGGGGCGTCAGTCGAAGGCTTCCGGGACAGCCTGAACGGTGAGTCCCTGCTCCCCGGCGACGAGGGATACAACGACGCCCGACGGATCTGGAACGCCATGGTGGACAAGCGGCCCGCCCTGATCGCCCGCTGCAGCGGAACGGCCGACGTGATTAAGTCGGTCGAGTTCGCCAGAGAGCGCGATCTGCTTATTTCGGTACGCGGCGGCGGCCATAACTTCCCCGGCAACAGCGTTTGTAACGACGGACTGATGATCGACCTGTCCCGCATGACCGGCGCGCGGGTTGATCCGGCGGCTAAAACGGTCCGCGCGCAGGGCGGGACAAAATGGGGCGCCTTCGATCACGAAACCCAGGCTTTCGGCCTCGCCGCCCCCGGCGGAACCGACGTGGACACCGGCATCGCGGGTCTCACCCTGGGCGGCGGCATCGGATGGCTGTCCGGCAGTTACGGCCTCAGTTGCGACAATCTGATTGCGGCTGACGTGGTCACCGCTGATGGACGGATGCTCACCGCCAGCGCCGATGAGAACCCCGACTTGCTCTGGGCCCTGCGCGGCGGCGGCGGCAATTTCGGCGTCGTCACCTCTCTGGAATACCGGTTGCATCCCGTTGGTCCAGCGGTGTTGGCGGGCTACTTGGTGTACCCCTACCACAAGGCCAGGGAATTCTTCGGCATGGTCGGCGAGTTTGCCGCCGATATGCCCGACGAAATGAACCTCGTCACCTTCCTGACCACCCTCCCGGATGGTGGTGGCAAGGCGTGCAGCATCCTGCTCTGCTATTACGGCCCAATCGAAGAAGGCGAGCGAGTCATCCGGCCGTTGCGGGAGTTCGGCCCGCCATTGTCCGACGGCGTCCGGCCCATGCCCTATACCGAGGCGCAGAAACTCGCGGCAGCGCCCCAGGGACGGCTGAACTACCTGAAGTCCCATTTCATGAGCGAAGTCACCGACGACGCGCTGGACATCACCCTCGAATTCTTCGACCGGGCAACATCGCCGCTTTCCAGCGTACTGTTCCAGTATCTGGGCAACGCTGCCCGTCGGGTTCCAGCTGGCGAGACCGCATTCGGTCATCGGGGCGCGCTCTGCGAGTGGGCCACCAACGGGGTCTTCCTGGACCCGGGGGAATCCGAGGTCCACATCCGATGGGTCCGGGATTTTGCGGCTGCGTTGTCGCCCTTTTCTTCGGGAGCCTACATCAACCAGGTTGGCACCGAGGCCGAGGAAGGGGAAGAGGAGATACAAACGGCCTTCGGCGACAACTTCCAGAGGTTGGCAACTCTGAAGCAGAAGTACGACCCGACCAACCTATTCAGCCACAACCAGAACATCCGGCCCCGGATTTAGGTCTTATGACTTGCGACGGCCGGGACGAAAGTATATGGTTGCCGAAATTTCCACCCGACTGATTGGACTCTGGGCAGGTTGAAATGAGACTTGACGGCAAGGTAGCGATTGTAACCGGCGGCAGCCGCGGAATTGGCCGCGCCATTTGCCTGGGGCTGGGCGATGCCGGAGCGAAGGTAGTCGTAGCATCTCGTACCGAAATAGACAGATCGGCAGGCACAGAGTACGAAAAATACGGTTCGGGCGACATACGCGATACGGCCGGCCAGATTACCGAGCGCGGCGGCACCGCGTTGCCCGTCCGCTGCGACGTTGCCCACGTCGAGGACATTCAAAACCTGGTGGCCGCCACGCTGGACCATTTCGGACGGATCGACATTCTCGTGTGCAACGCGGGCATGGACTGCGAGTCACCGGTGGTGGATCTGGATGTAGAGCTTTTGGACCAGTGCCTGGCGGTCAACGTGCGTGGCCCGCTGCTCCTTTGCAAGTACGCGCTGCCGTCGATGATTGCCCGCGGCGAGGGAGGCTCCATTTACTGCGTTACCTCCGGCTCCGCGCGGAACTATCGTGAGGGACGGGTGGGTTATTCGATGAGCAAAGCGGCCCTGGAGCGAATGTTTTTCAGCCTGGCCGAGGAGGTCCGGCCGCACAATATCGCCGTCAACGTTTTCGAACCCGGGCGGGTGGACACCTGGATGAACCGGCGGGGCGATTGGCCGGGAACCGCCCACATACCCATGGTACAACCCGACGCATTGGCAGCTCCGGGCGTATGGCTGGCGGGCCAAACAGCGGAAACTCTGACGGGCGAGTTGGTATCAAGGGCCGAATTCGGGGTGACCTGGGGCAAGATCGAAGAGGCCACAGCGTAACCCCTGTTCCACGTATCCGAAGGGTAGGTAGCGACTGAGAGCACGGTAATCACACCATCCCCGTCATTCCGGCTTTCGCCGGAGCGGCGAGTGTAAAGACTATGACGCGATTGCCCGGCAACTGAGGGTCGAAATCTCTACGAGCGCACAGGGGGCGTTATGGCAATCTATCGAATTTATTCCGACGACGACGGCGAAAGCCACATCGAAGACTTGAAGTTAGAGGAACACCCCGAGCTTGGAGCGTTGATCAACGTGTCCGAGGTGCGCGTGCAGGAGTTTGACGGGTCGCGCCAGATGGACTTTCATCCCCTTCCCGAACGCCGGCTGATTATCCACCTGTCCGGCGAGGTGGAGATCGGGGCCAGCGACGGCGCAAAGCGGGTGCTGCGGGCCGGCGACATCCGGCTGATGGAGGACGTGACCGGGAAAGGCCACTCCCACCACGACCTTACCCCGTCGGGCGCGGTGTACATCCTGCTGGACGACTGATCGACGCCGCGCCTTACGTTGCGATGGTCGGAATGTCCAAGTCGCGCACGAGGTTGGCGAATTGGGCCACGTCCTCGTCTATAACTTGCTGTAGCCCAACCAATTGCTGGTCGATGTCGGCGGAGATGTAGTCGAATACCTCAAACGCCTGCCGGGTCGGCGCAAAGTCAGCGTTGGCGACCACGGCGGTGAGTTCCGCCAGCTTGCGGTTCAACCGTGCCGGCAGGTGCAGCCGGTCCCGGGCCCCCCGATACGCCGACTGGATCAGTTGGTCTTCAATCTCCTTCAATTTCCCCTGCACCGTCTCCGCTGCGTCGGCAACCGTCTGCTCCGCAGGATGCCCCTCGGCGCGGTTCACCCATTGGTCCACCTGCTGCCGAACCCGGCGCAGTTGGTTAATGCCGTCGTGGGTCTCCGACACCTTGTCGCGGATCTGCAACAGGAATCGGAACTGGGCGTCCAGATCTTCCTGGCCGGCCCCGACCCGAGGGTCTTTGACGATGCGGAAAGTCTGGGTCTGGGAGTCGTCTCCCACCTGGAGGATCACCTGGTAAGTTCCCGGTGACGCCAGAGGGCCGACCAGGGCGTCCTCGGTCGTCTTGTCTTCGGGCACCTTGCGGGCGGGCGGGTAGCGCAAATTCCAGACAAAGCGGTTCATGCCCGCCTCGGCCGGCGCGCGGGGTTCCGTGGCATCTCCGTCGGCCTCCGGGGGATTGCTGGAGAAACTCTGTATGGTCTCCCCGCTCTGGTCCAGAATGCTCAGGGCTACCTCTGCGGGCGCATCCTTGAGATAGTAGTGGACCAGTACCCCATCGGGTGGGTTCTCCCCGGCGTCCCAGAACTTCCGCAGAGTCTCGCCCCATTGGCCCTGGGACTCGCTGTACGTGACGTCCGCGCCCAGCCCGGCCCGGTAACTCTTGCCTTCGGTGGGCTTCCGATTCCGGAAGGGAGACCGGACTCGATAGGTGTCTCGAGGCTGGAGCAAGGCGAAGGGCTGTTCCGCCACCGTCGGCGTGACTTGGCGCAGTTGCGTCAGGTCGTCCAGAATCCAGAAAGACCGCCCATGGGTGGCTGCAATCAGGTCGTCGTCCTTGATTGCCAGATCATACACTGGTACCACCGGCAGATTGGCCCGCAGCGGCTGCCAGGAATCCCCCTGGTTGAAAGACACGTACACTCCCGTCTCAGTCCCGGCGTAAAGCAAGCCGGGACGGACCGGATCTTCCCGTACCACCCGGGTGTAGTCATCAGCGGGCAGGCCAGCGGTCATCGATGTCCAGGTCTGACCGTAATCGGTGGTCTTGAAAAGCATCGGGCGGGTGTCGTCCAGCTTGTATCGGGTGGCCGCCAGGTAGGCCGTGGCCGGATCGTGGGGCGAGACCTCGATCATGCAGATGAGCGTCCACTCCGGCAGGTCCTCCGGCGTAACCGCGTCCCAGGTTGCGCCGCCGTCGCGGGACAGGTGAACCAGCCCATCGTCGGAGCCGGCCCAGAAGACGCCCGGTTGGTGGGGAGATTCCACAAAGGCGAAGATGGTGGCGTAAACCTCCGCGCCCGACGTGTCCTTGGTGATGGGGCCTCCCGACGGTTCCAGGGTGGTCGGGTCGTTACGGGTCAGGTCCGGGCTGATGGCTTCCCAACTGCTGCCCAGATCGGCGCTGCGGAACACCACGTTGCCCGCGACGTAAAGGGTCTGCGGATCGTGGGGCGAGAACATGATGGGATAGGTCCACTGGAAGCGGTACTTCATGTCCCGGGCGCCCCAACCCGTGTAGAGCTCCGGCCATACCGTGATGATCCGCACCTGCCCGGTGGCGTGGTCATAGTGCAGGAGATTGCCGCCTCCGCCGGCCGAGCTGCCGATGGCTCCGGATATAACGGTGTTGGGATCTTCCGGGTGAACGGCGATGTGTCCGCTTTCCGAGTTGCCGACGACGTAGCAATCGCCCCAGGGGATGGCCCCTTTGTGGGTGCGGGAAGGCACGCTGATGGCGGTATTGTCCTGCTGGGTTCCATAGACCCGGTGCGGAAACTGGTTGTCGGTGGTCAGGTGGTAAAACTGCGCGGTGAGTTGGTTGTAGATGCTGGACCAGGTCTCCCCGCCGTTGAAGGTGACGCAGGCGCCGCCGTCGTTGCCCTCGATCATCCGCTGCGGATTGTTGGGGTCAATCCAAAGGTCGTGGTCGTCGCCGTGGGGCGTGGTCACGCGATTGAAGTTACGTCCGCCGTCAACGGACTTCCAGCACTGGTAGTTTAGTATCCAGACAGTGTCCGCATCCCGTGGGTCGGCGAAGATATGCTGGTAGTACCAGGGCCGCCCCTGCAAGTCCCGGTTGTCGCTGACCAGTTCCCAGGTGTCGCCGCCATCGTCGGAACGGTACACGCCGCAGTCCTCGGCCTCGATGGTGGCCCACACCCGCCCGGGCTTGGCGGGGGATACGGCAACGCCGATGCGTCCCTTGAGGCCGCCGGGCAGTCCGGGATTGTCGGTGATCTCGGTCCAGGTGTCGCCGCCGTCCACCGACTTGAAGATGCCGCTCTCCGGCCCGCCGCTGATGAGGCTCCAGGGGGTCCGCCGGGTCTCCCAGATGGCGGCGTAGAGGATGCGGGGGTTGTTGGGGTCGAGAGACAGGTCCGCCGCCCCGGCATTCTCGCTGCGGAACAGGACCTTTTCCCAGCTGTTCCCTCCGTCCCTGGAGCGGAAAACGCCCCGCTCCTCGTTGGGCCCATAGGCATGGCCCAGGGCCGCCACGTACACCAGGTCAGGGTCGGCGGGATGCACTCGCACCCGGGAAATGTGCCGGGTGTCGGACAGGCCCACGTTGGTCCAGGTCTGACCGGCGTCGGTGGACCGGTACACGCCGTCCCCGTAGGTAACGTCCCCGCGGATGGTGGACTCGCCCATGCCGGCGTAAATCACGTTGGCGTCGGAAGGCGCTACCGCAATGGCGCCCACCGAGGCAGTGTTGAAATAACCGTCGGAAACGTTTTCCCAATAGGTCCCGCCGTCGGTGGTCTTCCACACGCCGCCGGCGCAGGCGCCGAAGTAGAACACCATGGGGTTGACCGGATCGCCGGCCACCGCCACCACCCGGCCGCCCCGGGGCGGACCGATGCAGCGCCATCGAACTGCGCCGAGCAGTTCCTGGGCTACGAAAGGAACCGTCGCCTGGTCCTGATTCATTTCACTCGTCGTCATCGTCGCACCTACCTGTTCAAGGTCTGTACCCTCCGGAGATTTCTGATACCCGAGGTCCGGGCGGCTCAACCTCTATTCACCTCACCGCCTGCTGGCCCAGCACGTTCATCAACCGGCCCACGTCGTCCACGCTATCCAAGTTTTCCAGCATCTCCACCACCACCTCGGCGTCGGCTTCGGAGAGGGCGCGGCGGAAGCAGTCGCGCACTTTCGCCAGGAGCTGATCCCGGGACATGGGGTTGGATGCGGACCCCGTAAAGGCGGGGCATTCGGCGCTGACGGTCGTGCCGTCTTTGAGCACGGCGGTGGCCAGAGTCGCGCCCGATTCGGGGCCTTCGGGTTCCACCTGCATCCGGCCCAGCATATCCTCCATATCGGGAGAAAAGCGTCGCGCGTCGGTGAAAGTGTCGATACCCACCTGGCCGTCCAGCAAAGCGGCGGCGGCGCAGTATTCCACGCTGAATTTGCCGTCCAGACCACTGCGCGGCCTCGGCCCCGAATGTCCCCGGCCCTGGCGACGAATGGTCACGTGTTCGATGTCCTTGGAATCTAGGTTGTTCTGCTCGCGCAGGTTGAGCGCCGCCTCGATGGCGTTTTGCATATAGACTTGGGCCGGGAAGCGCTTGATGTCAAAACCGGGGTCGATCAGCCGCCAGGACGCGCCCAGGCCGCCGGTAGCAACGTCCCAGTCGAAGTCGCCACCGAACAGCGCGGCGGCAAAGCCCACCGGGGATTCCAGGGCTTCGTCGCTGGCGGTGTAGCCCATGCTGGCCAGAATGGCCGATTCGGCGCCCATCCGGGCGGCGTTGCCCGGATGGGTGGACTTGACCATGGTGCCCGTGTTGGCGGTGAGGCCGCCGGTTCGGGAGGCCGCGATGCCCAGGGCCATCAGGGTTTGCTCCGCGTCCAGGCCCAGGGTCTTGGCCGATGCCGCCGCGCCGCCCAGGGGACCCACCAGCCCGGGCGGGTGATAGCCGGGCCTGGTGGCCGGCGCCGATGCGGCCCGCAGCCGCCCCTGGATTTCCCAGCCCAACACGTAAGCGGTGAGGACCCGCTCACCGCCAACGCGGTGGTGTTCCGCCAACGCCAGGGCCGACGGCAAACAGGACGACGTGCCGTGGGTGGGCGGAAACCCCTGGATCTCGTAGTCCAGGCAGTGCCCAAAGACGCCGTTGGCGAAGGCGGCCGCCGGCGGGTTGGTCCGGTAGCCCCAGCCCACCACGGAGGCTTGGGGCGAACCGCCGGCGTCCCGCACGTAGCGGCCGATGATATCGGCCAGATCCTGCACTGAACCGGCAACCATGTTGGCTACGCCGTCAAGTATGGCGATTTTGGCGGCTTCCACTACCGGATGCGGCAGGTCGTCAAAGCCGGTGTCCGCAATAAACTCGGCCAAGGTTCGGGTTGCGCTCATGGGTTACCTACCTGATTCCAACGTTACATACGGAGTATAATGCGCCCAACCAGTTTTGGGGGTGTCCCTATGGCTAAAATCAAGCACATTGCCATCACCTGCGAGGACCCGGATGCGGTGGCAAAGTTCTACAAGGAGGGATTCGACCTCTTTGAGGTCGCCCGCAACGCCCGACAAATCCAGCTTTCCGACGGTGACATCAACCTGACCATCCTCAAGTGGAAAACCAACGAGGACGCCGACGTCGGCCCGAATGGCGAAAACTACGACGGCATCCACCACATCGGCTTCCAGGTCGATAGCCTAGAGGAAACGGGAGCCAAGCTGCGCGAGATTAACGGCGAGGAGATCGTCCGCCGGGAAATAGCCGCAGACGGCCAGCCTCGTCCGCCCCGCGCCGAGGAGAAGTGGTCCGGCCCCAACGGGCAGGTTCTGGATATATCGGAGCCGGGATGGCTCTACAAATTGCCCCTGGATTAGGAGACTGTCTCACATGGAAGCAACTTGCGTCACGCATATCGGAATCTGCGTGCGGGACATGGACCGATCCCTGGCGTTCTATCGGGACATACTGGGCATGACCGTGCTGGGTGACCGCATGACCGACCCCACCGAAGGCGGTCGCCTCCACAACTACCTGCATCGGCGCCAGGCCCGCCGCTGGGTCAGCCTTGCCTACGGGGACGGCGCCACGCCGACCCTTACCCTCACCAGCCATCCCGGCGACGATCCGGATGGAGAACCCATCAAATTGGACATGGTAGGCATCAGCCATATCTCCTTCGGCGTCGCCAACGTGAAAGCGCTGACCGAAGAATTACTCAGCAAGGGCGTCGAACTGGCCGGTCCCATTGAGTCCTTCACCGGCCCCGATGGAGACATCCGCAGCATCTACGTGTACGATCCTGACGGCATCCTGGTCCAGTTCAATACGCCGTAGCGACAAATCATCCGCGTCGTCTTCAGTCATTTTGGGACAGAGCAGGGTAGGGATATGCCAACATCTTTCGAGCGTCAGCCACTTTGATGGGCTTCAGAAGGCGGATTCATTACGCCTGGGTCATCGTGGCCATCGCCGCGGCGATGGGGTTCATCACCTCTTCGGTGCGGTTCGCGGCTGCCGCCCTGGTGCCCCATCTCAGCGACCCGGCCGCGGGGTTCGGCTGGAGCTACGGCGCCATCACCCTTGCGTTCAGCCTCCAGTGGATAATCTTCGGGCTGGCCAGTCCTTATGTGGGGTGGCTCGGGGACCGTTACGGAGTACGCTGGTTCCTGCTGGCGGGCTCCATACTGTTCATAATCGGAATGCTGCTGACGGGCATCATGAACAGCCTTTGGCAGTTCTACCTCTACTTCGGCGTAATCCTGGGCATCGCCTCCACCATATTTACCGTGCTGCCGGTGGCCGGGATCACCCTGTGGTTCAGGCGACACCTGGGTGCCGCCATGGGGGTCGTCTGGTCGTTCCAAGGGATTGGCGTCGTTGCGTTCCTTTTTCTGATTGGGGCGGCCTTCAACGAGCTTGGGATAAGGTGGATCTTCTGGCTGCCGGGCATCGCGGGAGGGGCTCTGCTGCTCCTGTTGGTCAAGTTCTTCTACAACGGGCCGGCCGACATAGGTTTGCGGCCGTTCGGAGATCTTGGAGATGAACCGATCCAAAGGCCCCGGAGGGACGAAGCGTCAAAGGTAAGGGCCCGGGTATTCATTCAACAAGCCAGGCGCACTGCTACCTTCTGGAACCTCATCGGCATCCACTACTGGGGATGCATGGGCCACCAAATCATCAACGTGCTGGTGGTGGCCATTGCCGTGGACCGCGGCCTGTCCCTGGGAACGGCCGTAGGAGTGCTGGCGGCCCAGCAGACCGTTGGCGTCGTCGCCCGGGCGGCCGTGCCCGTGGTGGCCGAACGCTACGGCTGCCGAATCGTCTGGGTCGTGGGCATGGCCCTCCAGGTCTTCCCTCTGCTGCTAATTCTCTTCAGCAATGACGTTTGGGCGTATTACCTGTTCGGCATCCTCTTTGGTATCGGCCAAAGTACCGAAGTGCCCACGTTCCCCATCGCCAATCGTCAGTATTACGGAAACGTCCCCCAGGGCAGCCTCTACGGTTGGCAAAGCCTGGGCAGCGGGCTCGGGATGGGACTGGCCCCCTTGTGCGGCGGGCTCCTGTGGGACGTTACGGGCACCTACCTGGCGCCGTTGCTCATGTCCCTTGGGTTCAGCACCATGGCACTCATCCAGTCCTGGTTGCTGCCCTCCCCCCGCGTGCGGCAGATTCCCGACTGGGAGAGCCACCTGCCGGCCAACCTGCGTCCGGCCGGCTAGCTATGACCGTCTCCGGTGAACAATCAAACGCTGGACCGCTCGGGCCACTCAGCGGTCTTCGAGTGTTGGACTTGGCCGGCCCCATGGGCGTGTACTGCGGCAAGCTGATGGCCGATATGGGCGCCGACGTTATCAAGGTGGAACCGCCGGGCGGCGACCCCATGCGCGACATTGGCCCCTTCATCGGCGGCCAACCCGGCCCTGGGCGCAGCCTGTATTGGCTCCACTTCAACACCAACAAGCGCAGCGTGACCCTGGATATACTCTCATCTGAAGGAGCGGCAACGCTGCGTAAGTTGGCCCTCGCTTCTGACGTGCTGCTGGAGACCGGCCCGCCCGGATACATGGATTCCCTGGGCTTGGGATACGCGGGCCTGGCTGCGGATGCGCCCGGACTGGTGTACGCATCCATCACACCCTTCGGGCAGACCGGCCCCTATCGCGACTACAAGGCATCCGACCTGGTGGGTTTCGCCATGGGCGGGTACATGTACGTCACCGGCTGGCCCCACACGCCGCCGACCCGGTTGTGGGGTTCGCAGGCGTATCACACCGCGTCCAACCGCGCTTACATCGCCATCCTGCTGGCCCTGTTCCACCGCGACATGACCGGCGAAGGACAGTACATCGACGTTTCCATGCAGGAGGCGGTGGCCGCCACCACCGAGCACGTCAACACCACCTACAATTACACTGGCGAATCGGCGGTGCGCTGCGGGTTCCGCCACGGCGGGCAGTTCGTCGCCACCTGGCGATGCAAAGACGGCTACGCCAGCATCACCACCAACACCCGAGCGGCCTGGGACGACCTGCGGGCGTGGATGGATCGAGACGGCATGGCCGGCGACCTGATGGACGAAAAATACAATGACCACTTCGTCCTGCGGGGCGAGCACTCGGCCCACATCGAGGACATTATCCAGCGTTGGGTCCTGCTCCACACCCGGCAGGAGATAACCGAGTTCGGCCAGTCCAACCACCATCCCTGGGGTCCCGCCGCCATGCCCGACGAAATCCTGGAAAACGAGCAGCTGTGGGGCCGTGGATACCTCACTACTTTAGAATCTCCCGACGGCGGCCCGCCCATGGTGTACCCGGGCGACCCGTATCGCCTGAGCGAGTTCCCGCGCCCGACCCGCCGGACGGCTCCCTCCCCCGGGCAGCATAACACCGAGATATTGTCCGGGATCCTGGGCCTCTCATCGGAAGAGTTTGAACGGCGTCCCGCCTGAGGTTTAGTAACCTTGAATAGCGATGCGCGAATCACTGGTCTCGCCCTCAAAGGCATCCGGGTGCTGGACTTCACCTGGATTCACGCCGGCCCTTCCGCCACACGGATTCTATCCGACCAGGGCGCGGAGGTAATCAAGGTCGAATCCAACAACGCCCTGTCGGTCGTCGGCGGCCCGGCGTCCGCCACCGCCCGAGGATTGGGCCAACGCCACAACTGGAACGCCGGCAAGCTGTCCATTTCTCTGAACATGAAGACCCCCCAGGCCATCGACATCGCCAAACGGCTGGTGGCGGTGTCCGACGTGGTGGCGGAAAACTTCAGCGGGCGGGTGATGCCTTCCTGGGGCCTGGATTACGAGTCCATAAGGCCGATCAATCCCAGCATAATCATGCTCAGCATGTCGGGATTTGGCCGCACCGGGCCGTGGCAAGACCGGGTCAGCTACGGCCAGACCCTCCAGGCCTGGTCGGGATTCACCCAGTTGACCGGGTTTCCCGATACCGACCCCAGCGGCCCGGCCAGCGCCTACAGCGACGCGGTGGGCGGCATGGCCGGCGCCCAGGCGGTTCTCCTCGCCCTGATGCACCGGGCGAGGACCGGCCGCGGGCAGTGGCTCGACGTTTCCCAGTTCGAGTCTCTGTCATCACTGCTCGAAACCCTGGCGCTGGACCTGAGCGTCAACGGAAAGGCAGCAGCCTCGACACGCGCCGGCAATCGCCTGCCCCATGGCGGCGGCGCTCCTCACGGCGCGTACCGCTGTCTGGGAGAGGACCGTTGGGTGGCTATCACCATCTTCACTGACGAAGAATGGAGCGCTTTCGTGGACGTCATGGGTAACCCACAATGGGCCGATGACCAACGGTTCGCTACCGCCGATGCCCGTGAGCGCAACGCCGACGCGCTGGACGCCTTCGTAGAATCCTGGACGATCCAACACACTGCGGAAGACGTGATGGGCCTCCTCCAAACCGCCGGCATCGCCGCCGGAGTGGTGCAAACCGGGGCCGATCTGTCGCGGGATCCCCAATTGAAAGAGCGGGGGTTCTTTCGGCGCGTCGCGGACCACCGAGGGGAGCATCGCACCATCGAGAGCGCCCCTTACCAGCTGTCTCGCACTCCGGGCAGGGTCACCAGGGGCGCGCCGGAGTTCGCAGCCGACATGACCTACGTGCTGCGCGAATTGCTGGGCATGTCCGACGACGAAGTGGAGGATTGCGCGATCTCAGGGGCGTTCGACTGAACGATACGATAAAGGAAACCGCCCCCACAACGTTTCGCGCCCTACCGCAATTGCACCACAGTCACCGCAGCCGCCATGCCGCCTTCTCCCGGTTCGGTGGTGGCCACCAACGGATGTCCGGTCAAGTATTCCCGGATGGCGCGGCGCAACGCGCCCGTGCCCTTGCCGTGGACGATCTTCAGGGAAGACATTCCTTCCAAAGCGGCATCGTCCAGTAGCGTATCGATTATGGACAAGGCCTCGTCCACCCGGTATCCGTGCAAATTGACCTCCGGGCTGAGCGTCCGTTTGTTTTCCGGCCGGCGGTAAACCACGCCGGCCTGTTCGGCGACCGGATGGATTCGGTCCGCGGGTCGGTCCAGTTGGTACACCGGCAGACGGGCCCGCATAGTGCCGATGATGACCTCTATTTCCTGCTGCTCGTTGGGTGCGGTCACCACTTCCACCGGACGGGAAACACCCCGGACATACACGCGGTCGCCGGGTCGGAGATCGTGGTACCAGGGAGGTCGTTCCAGGGGTATTGGCGCCCAGTCGGGGGAAACCACTTCGCGTTGGGTTTCCGCCAGGCGTTCCCGCTCGGCGCGCAGGTCCGCTTCTCGGGTTGGGCCGTTGGTATTCACGGCAGTACGCTCCAGGGAACGCTCGGCCCGACGTATCTGGTTGGCAACGTCCACAATCTGTTCGGCAAGTTCCCGCCGCGCCTCTTCCACCAGTTCAGCTTTCGTATCCTCCACGGCTTCGAGCTGCCGCGTGATTTCCTGTTCCTGCGCCCGTGCCTCATTCAACGCCTGTTCAGCCTGCGCCTTCAACTCGGATATGGTCAGCCGTTCCTCCTGTAGTTCCTGGAGCAGGCGGTCGGTTTGCACGTGGCTCGGCTCCAGGTGTGACCGGGCTCCGGAGATTACCTCGTCAGGCAAACCCAGGCGGGAGGCAATAGTGAGCGCGTAGCTGCGGCCGGGGATGCCATGGGTCAGGCGATAAGTCGGTTCCAGGGTGCGCGGGTTCAGGTCAACGCTGGCGTTGACCATACCATCCTCCTCCTGGGCCAGGCGGGCCACGTTGCGGTGGTGGGTGGTCGCCACCACCATGGCGCCCCGGTCGCGAAGGTGGGACAGCAGCGCAATGGCCAGGGCGGATCCCTCTTCGGGGTCAGTGGCCGAACCCAACTCGTCGATCAGGACGAGGGAACGTGGCGTTGCCGCGTCCATAATGCGTTGAATGTTGCGGATGTGGCTGCTGAAAGTCGAAAGGGACTCGAAAATGCTTTGCTGGTCGCCGATGTCGGCATAGATACCGTCCAGCAGCGGCAGGGTGGCGTCGTCGGCCGGCACCTGTAGCCCGGCGTGAGCCATCATCGCCAGCAATCCCACGGTTTTGAGCGCGACGGTCTTGCCGCCGGCGTTGGGGCCGGTGATCAACAGAACGGGATCGCCGGCGCCTATGCTGATGGTGGTAGGGACAACATCGCCGGGGAGCAACGGGTGTCGCGCGCCCACCAATTCCAGGCGCCGCGGCTCCGCGTCGCTGAGGAAGGTCGGCGCAACCGCCCGGTTCGATTGCGCGTAGCGCGCTTTGGCCGCGGCCAGATCCAGGCGACCGAGCAGCGACAGCATTAATGTGATGTCCTCGGCATACTGTCCTACCAGTGACGACAGATGCCGCAACACCCGTTCTTCCTCCCGCTGCTCCGCCAGGCGAGTTTCACGCCAGCGGTTGCCCAGCTCAATCGCGGGCATGGGTTCGACAAACACGGTGGCGCCGCTGTCGGATACGTCATGTACGATGCCGGGAGCCTGCCCCTTGAAATCGGTCTTGATCAGTAGCACCATGCGCCCGTTGCGCTCGGTGACGATGTTTTCCTGGGCTACTCCGGAGCGCTGGTAACGACGCAAGAAACGCTGCATCACTTCGTTCAGGGACGAATAGGCGGCACGAGATTCCCGGCGCAACCGCGCCAGTTCCGGCGAAGCATCATCCAGGAGTTCACCCGTGGAGCTGATCGCATGATTGACGGCGCTTTCCAAGTCTTGCAACTCAGGCAGGTTCTGGGCGATGGATGCCAGCAGGGGCAGATCCTCACGCCGCGCCAATGAGTTGCGATTCCAGCGGGCGGCGGCGGCGAGAGATCCTATGTTTCGCAGTTCCTCTCCCCGCAGCACACCGTCCAGTAACGCGCGCTGAACGGGCGGGCGCAGGTCTTCGGTGGGGCCGAGTTCCAGCGCGCCGGTGGTATCCAGCAGACGACGGGCCTCAGCGGTTTCCTGTTGGCGAACCGCAATGTCGCGGGGATCGGAACGAGGCGTCAGTTCGGCGGCCGCCTCAGCGCCGGCGGCGGTGCGGGTCGCCGCAACCAGCTGGAGGCGGATCTGGTCAAATTCCAGCAGGTTCAAGGCCCGCTGGAAGTTATCGTCATGTGGGATGGTCTGATCGTCCGCCGTGGTCACAGCAACGATTATAGCATTGCCATAGCACAATCCGTCATTCCCGCGAAAGCGGGAATCCAGAGCCTCGCCAGCCAGCGGTGACTGTTATACCGGCAGTTCCTGGATTCCTGCTTTCGCAGGAATGACGTAGGTAGGATTGTGCAATCGCAATATATCGATGTCAGCCGTCCCAACGCAGTGGATACACTCTGGACTCGTACAGCATGGCCCCGACGTGGTCCAAGGCGGCTCGGTTGGGTTCCCGCACGTCCAACCGCCGCTCTAGCGTGATCGGTGCCAACCGGGCCAAGAGGGGACATTCTTTTACAAATCCGTTGACGGTTGCGGCTTCGCCGCCCAGCGCCACATAGTCGAGCCGGTTGAGCCACGGACGCCATTGTCGTTCGAGGACACCGGAAGCCTCAACGTACAGCCGGTGGATCTGGTTTTCACGAACCCGCTGGAAGCGGCGTTGCGAGGTGCCGCCGGCGTGGTGCTTCCCCTTCACATAGCGCGTGTCGGTCTTTGACACCGCCAGTTTACGACCCTCGTAGATGGCAACGGCATAACGGCCCAGGCGCACCAGCGCCACTCCGACGGTCAGTCGCCCTGCAAGCAGTGATAGCAGATGCTCGGCGTCGATGCCGTCGCTGAGGCGAGCGATATTCAAGGGGAACGGGGGCAAAATGGCGAGTCCGACATCGCCGACTCGAAACGCAGCGACGCCGGTCGCAGAACGCAGCGGCCGGCAGCCGGCCCGTTCCAGGGCAGACAACCACTCGACACCCTGCTGATCACGAGCCAACTCCGCAATTGCATGCGTCGTGCCGGTGTCGGAAGCCGGAACGAATAAAGTGGCTGACGGCACGGACGACCCGGCAGAATCCCGCAAGTCATCCACAATACGAACTACGCGATCAGCTGACAGCATTTGCCCGGCCAGCAGCGAGGTCAAATATTTTGTATCTCCATTCGCCATAATTGATGATAACCCATTGCACCTGAAGGGGCAAAAACCGATGTGCAATAATGGCAACTCGATAAAACAACTCTGCCCAAGGTGAAAAAGATGGTTTCCCACGGTATGCCTGACGACGGTTCTACTCAACTTTCGGCGATTGAGCGGCAACGGAATGCCTTGCGTCGCCTCGACGCCGGCCACGCCGCTCTCTTGGACGCCCTGGCCGGCTTGGGTGAGGCGGAAGCGTTTCTGGGTTCCCGTTGGTCGGTTTGGGAGGTGATGCAGCACCTGCTGACGGAAAATTTCGTTGCGGCGCTGGAGCAGATCGCCTCCGGCGAACGGGAGATGCTGCCTCCCTTCGACGCCCGGAATGATCGCATCGCCCAGGACATCTCTCGCCTGGAGGCCAACTACCGAAGATTCCGCACCCTCATCGCCGGCCTGTCCGAATCGCAATTGAATCTCCCGGCCACGCCGTACAACCCCGAAAACAATTACCCGGCTCTATCGCTACTTGACTTGATTGAAAGAACCTCCGGGCACGAGGGTAATCACGCCCGGCAGGTTGAGGAAACCAGGAAGTTCGTGACGGCGTTCCGGTCCGTGGAGCGGGCGATAACGGTTGCCGGATTGGGCACCGGTGACCGGGAGTCGGTTCCCACGCGAACCCGGGAGCTGCTGTCCAACGCCGATTACGTCATCGGAACGCCGCAAGCTCTGGACGTGGCTCGCCCGTGGATACGTTCCGTGGAGCTATCACTCAGGACGGACAATCGGGAGGAGTTGGTCAACAGGCTGGCCCGGGACATCCGCGCCGGCCTCTGGTCCATGGCGGTAACCCTGGGTGATCCTTCCGAATCCTCCCCTGGACTTCTGGATCAATTGGCCCAGGCGGTTGGCCCAGTGTCCGTAACGCCCGCGCCCGGCTTCTACCGGCTTGCCCTCGAGTCCGTTGGTATCTCGCCCCTTCGAGCCGTTTGCGCATCAGTTGAGCAAGTTCACACTCTGGTCAACACCCCAACGTTGACCGGCAGGGTCGTGGTAGTGCTGGGGACGGACCATGCCGGTCCCTGGAGCAACGTAGTGTCGGCTCTGCTGCATTCCGGCGTCACGTCGTCCGAACCGGCGAAGCTGGTGACTGATATGGCGAGCCGGGCCAGCGTATCGGAGACTTCGCTGCTGGGTCTGGCGCAGGGTGACTTGGGCAAAACTGAAGCAAGCATTGATTCAGCGCTGGTGCTGAGCTGAGGGGCGTCGTTCCTAAACGAGGTGTGCAGCAGGTATATAATGCTTGGCGACACGCGAATTACGGCAAGTCCGCCTAACGGCGGACCGGCAATGGAGGAAGCATCATGGCTGAGCAAATCGGATTCGTCGGGCTGGGCATCATGGGCAAGCCTATGGCCCGCAACCTGATGACGGCTGGCTACGAGCTGACAGTCTATGACATCGTCGGCGAACCGGTGGAGGAATTGGCAACGGAAGGCGCGAAGGCCGCGTCTTCACCGGCGGGCGCGGCATCCGGCAATTCCCGGACGATTACCATGCTGCCCGACTCAGCCGATTCGGAAAGGGCCATCCTGGGACCGGACGGAGTGTTGGAGGGGGCGGATGCCGGTTCGGTAATAATCGACATGAGCAGCATCGCGCCGTCGATGTCCCAGAAGATTGGCGCGGCCTGTGCCGAGAAGGGTGTGGACTTTCTGGACGCGCCGGTGAGTGGCGGCGAGCCGGGAGCCATCGCGGGTACCCTGGCCATCATGGTGGGCGGTGATGAATCAGTCTTCGGGAGTTGTGAAGAACTGTTGCAGGTCATGGGCGCCAACGTCGTGCTCACCGGGGAAGTGGGCGCCGGCAACATCACCAAGCTCGCCAACCAGATCATCGTCGCCGCCAATATCGAGGCGCTAAGCGAGGCCCTGGTGCTGGCCCAGAAAGCCGGCGTGGACCCGGAGCGGGTGTTCAACGCCATTCGTGGCGGTTTGGCCGGCAGCGCAGTGATGGAAGCCAAAGGCCCCATGATGCTGGACCGCAACTTCCGCGCCGGCTTCCGCATCCGCCTGCACCAGAAGGACCTGCGCAACGTGCTGCAAACGGCCACCGAGCTGAACGTCCCCTTGCCCGTAACCGCGCTGGTACAGCAAATGCTGGGGTCGCTGGTCAACGACGGGGAGCAGGAAGCGGATCACTCCGCCATCCTGCACTTCATCGAGAAGCTGGCCGACGTGGAAGTGAAACGCGGCGGCTGACGGCGAACCATCCACGACAAGTCCATTGGGAGGGCAACATGAAATTCGGCCTAGCTTACGAAATGCAGCGTCCTGAACTGGACGATCACGCTGTCATCGAGGAAACCATCGAACAGGTCTGCCTGGCCGATGAGATGGGCTTCGATTACGTCTGGTTCGTCGAGCACCACTTCCTTACCACCTTCAGCATGTCCCCTTGCCCGGAGGTCATCTTCGGTGCCTTGAGCCGCCTGACCAAGCGCATTCGGTTAGGTTTCGGCGTCATTATCCTGCCCTACCACCATCCGGTCCGCGTCGCGGAGCGGGTGGCGATGGTGGACCACCTGACCAACGGCCGGGTCGATATGGGCACGGGTCGGAGCGCCGCCTACGAACAGACCGGCATGGGGATCGACCCTCGCGAAACCCGCGAAATGTGGGAAGAATCGCTGAAGATGATTCCCCAAGTCTGGGATTCCGACTACTTCGAATGGGAGGGCAAATATTGGAACGTGCCACCGCGCCAGGTATTGCCCAAGCCCTACCAGAAGCCGCACCCGCCCATCTGGGTGGCGGCCCTACAGCCGGCCACCTACGAACTTGCGGCGCAACGCGGCATCGGCGTGATGGCGCTGGGCGTCAGCGCGCCCTCGGTGCTGGAGCCGCATATTGCTGCCTACCGCGAAAATATCAAGAAGGCCCAGCCCGTCGGCCAATACGTCAACAACCAGTGGCTCAGCTCCGTTTTCGGCCTCTGTGGACCGGACAACGGCGCCACTCGCCAACTATGCACCGATTCTCTCAAGACCTTCTTCGGTCCCGGGCGTCCCTATGTTCAGGATCAGAAGGACGTGTACGCCCGCCTGCTGGACCAGTGGGGCGGCATTCCCGACCACCTGCAGCAGAATTTCTCGCGCTACGTTGATGTACCTGCTGAGGGAGCTTCGGACGGAGATAGTGCGGTTGACCTGTCAGGAGGCACCGCGCTGGCCCAGAAAATTTGGGAGGAGTTCGACGCTGATACCCTGGCCGAGCGCGGCGTCATCGTGGCCGGCGATCCCGACAGCTGCATCCGGGCCGCCAAGCTGCACGAAGCCACCGGGGTGGACCAGTTGCAGTTCCTCATGGCCACGGAAACCGTCGCCCACGACAAGGTGATGGAATCCATCGAGATGTTCGGCAAGCATGTCTTCCCGGCGTTCAAGTAGGGAATGGCTGGCGGGTGTGATACCCTGTAACAGGGCTGACGCCCGCCAGCCATCACAAAAGCAGTGGTTCCGGAAGCAAGGACAAGATGACAACCCTCGCCCCCGAACTCAACCTGCCGCCTGACCACCCGCTGCGGCAGATACTTGACACCATCGCCGCCCATCCAGAGGTGCGCGAGCCGGTGTTGCGCATCCTGCTCACCGAGAAATTCCTGGCCTTGCCGGAGCAGGTGGCAGAGCTCCGAAGCGAATTTGAGGACTTCAGGGAAGAAACCCGAGAGCAGTTTCGCTCCGTCAATGAACGGCTGGACGAAAACAACGCGCGGCTGGACGAAAACAACGCGCGGCTGGACGAAAACAACGCGCGGCTGGACGAAAACAACGCGCGGCTGGACGAAAACAACGCGCGGCTGGACGAAACCAACGCGCGGCTGGACGAAACCGCCCGTCAATTGAGAGAAAACACCGTCGCTATCAGACGAATGGAAGGCCACGTGGGACGATTGAGAGGCGTTTCTTACGAAGACACCTGCCGGCACGAAATCGTGGCAGTTATGGACGGGTGGCTTCAGGACCCGGTTATCGCCGACCGTGAACCCATCAATCAGCGGCTCAGGGCAGCCCGCCACACGGGACTAATCACCCGGAATGAATACCTTGACGGCCTCCGCCCGGACATCATCGCCCGCGCTGGCGACGACGAAAACCACAACGGGTTACTTGCCGTCGCCGAAGCCTCCGTTACTTTTAACCGAGGAGATCTGGAAACTGCCGCCCGTCGCGCTGAAATAATCGCCCGCGTCGTTGGCGTCAGAACCGCTGCCTTCGTCGTCACTAATCATCAGTGGCCCGACGTACTGAACGAGGTCGCTCGACAACTCGGTGTAACCATCATCCACCACGAAGTGCCCGAATTCACCGAAACGTAGGGGCGGGTTTGAAACCCGCCCCCTTCTTCGTACCCTACAGCGTGTCGGCTCGGCTACCCTGTCAAATCGCTCACCCGTGGCGCCACTTCCTCCGCAATAAGCCGCAGGCAATCCATTTCCCACTGGTGGTCGTCCGGGTCCTGGGTGATGCAGAGCATATGCCCGAAGCCGCCCACCTCGTCATAAAGTTGCCGAATGCGCTGGGCGCACTCATCCGGATCGCCCACGATCCAGATGTTATCCATCATGTATTCAACGGTCAGTTCGTCGTCGGTCATGTTGGGGTCGATCTTGGTGGCCTGGATCAGGCCGGACCCCAGACGGTTGGGCAACTGGTGCTGCAGGTAGTTGCGACCCAGCACCGCGTAGGCACGCTCCCTGGCCTCCTCGCTGGTCTCCCCAACGAACACGTCGCGCCCGATACGCCAGTCCGAGCGGTGCGCCTCGCGTCCGGCCTCGGCAGCGGCGTCCTCCACGGTAGTCCAGTGGTCGGCCAGGTACTGCGGCGCCAGGTTGCTGCTGCTCATGGGTATCCAGCCCTCGCGCCCGGCCACCCGGATGCTGCTGCTGCCGATGGAAGTAGCGGCGACGCCAATGGGCGGGTGCGGCTGCTGGAGCGGCTTCATGTGCAGGCCGCGCTCCAGGACCGGGTCCAATTCCGGCGCTTCGATGTTGAAAAACTCGCCGTGATACTCAAACTTACCCTCCGACGCCCACATGCTCAAGACGATGTCCAGCACTTCGGCGGCGCGGCGACGCACGTCGTCCCCCTGCCCCGGGTCCATGCCAAACAACTGCAAGTCGGTGGGGATGGCCCGATGTCCGATACCCCAATACAGCCGTCCCCTTGTTAGATGGTCCAGCATGGCGATGCGATGCGCCAGTTCCACCGGGTTATGAATGGGCAGCAGCGTGACGCCGGTGGCGAGCCGGATGTTCTCGGTGAGCGCCGACGCCTTGGCGATCATCAGGTCGGGATATGGAGCGTTCTCCCAACGCTCGGTAAGATGCTCGCCGATCCAGGCTTCGTGAAACCCCAGCCGGTCGGCTTCCTGCAGCAAATCGAGGTCCCGGTCATAGGAATCAGCGTAGGAACGGTGCGGCGGATGCAAAGGCATCATGAACAGGCCGAATTGCATGAGTGTGCTCCTTGGGACGGTCGGTTGATGTGCGCCCAGCATAGCGCAGCGGCAATCGGGCGGCAACCGCCGGTTACGAGAGACGACGTACAGGGTAGTTGGGGAAGTTACGGTTCCACGAGGCGATGTTGAATACGCCACAGCCGGCAACGATCGGTCTCGTCCATGCCACCGAACTCGGTAACTGTAGCGGCAGAATGCGCTCCAGGGCATCTGTCCGACGCACCATGTCCCCCGGGCTCAGATCATGCTGAGCAATCAGTACCAGGTAGTAAATCGATTTGTCCGCTCGCCCTGATGCCCATTCATACAGGAACGAATCACGGTACTTGTACTTCAACTCTTCATCGCGTTGACCTTCTTGGAGGCTTTGCATGAACTCGGTGCGAGCAGGTGGTGGAATGTTGGGAGCATCCGGGTCCTTGAACTCGATGAATAGATATCGATCGGGAAGTTCGATGATGAAATCCACCGCTTTCATGCAGTGGCTAAGCCCGTGTCTTTCGTCATCGAACTTGCGGACGTTCACCCCGCCCGTGATTGAGATTCGTAGATTGCCCTCGGTCAGTGCAATCATTGCTTCAATCCGCCCAGGCTGCGCATGATTTGACGGTCGTAAAGGTCATCAAATGCCTCGTCGATTGCGTTGGGGTGGATGTCAAGGTATCGCCCCGTCGTATGGCACGCGATTTCGCCGGTCTCATCCCGGTACAGCGAGTGGAACGCCACTTGGTCTTCCTCCGTCATCTGCAGGTCCAGCTCTTTGAGAATCACGTAATCATGCGTCGCAAAGAAGACCTGCACACCAGACCGCTGCAACTCCAGCAGCACCTCAATGACGATTCGGAACATCTTGGGGTTGAGGTTAGTTTCCGGTTCATCCCAGAACAGGACTGAGCCGCTGGACAGAGAACCGTTGCGTATCAGCAGCCAGAGCAGGCCCAACTTGCGAAATCCCTCGGCTAGCAGGGTGAATTCAATCTTGCCCTGATCGCCGCTTAAAAAGAACTCCTCACCCTCGACAACTATCTCCCCTCCAATGGCCTTTTGCAGGTTATCGAGCAGCCGCTGTCGTGGGGCAGGCAGCGGGCCGCGCAGCGGCGGGAGGTAGGCGCGGAGCAAAACATCCCGGTACACCTCTTCAAAGTGAACCTCACGGGCGGCGTAGAGGGACAGAAAGCCGGGAGCGTTGGCCAGCATTTCCTTTGCCGGGACATAGACACCTGTGGTTGCCAAATCCGCCTGTCGTAAGGTGTTTATGCGCCTTGCGTCGAAGTGAATGTATAATTCTCTATCGCCGGCATACACGGTCGCCGAGGCTAACTTCGCTTGCTGATTAATCAGACGGTGTAACCACTGGCCTGAGGGCAGAAACACCTTGCACAACTTTACCTCAAAGTCACCGCCCGTTCTGGAAACGTCGCAGGCTGCATAGCAAACCTTCATCAGGTGGGTTTTTCCCGTGCCGTTGGAGCCGATGAAGGCGTTGATGCCGGGCGAAAACTCCACCGTCAAATCCTCAAACGCGGTGAACTGTTCCAGTTTTATCTTGGTCAGCGTCATGGTGCCCCCGCGCTGGTTTATCGGCGTAATTTGATGCTAGACCGTCGGGCCGGCACTGTCAAACCTTTGGTGCTATACTCTCGTTCGGGAGGAAATCAGCATGAGTTCGGATAGTATTGCCGAAGGGCTGACCGCTGCAACGCTGGAAGCGAAGTGGAAAAGCAACCCCGATTCGGAGCAACGGGAAAACCCATTTAACCTCCGGATGCGCCGCGCCCTCAGCTGGCTGGCCCGGGCCGAGCGAGAGGGAAACGATCCTGATGCTGCTTTTATATTCTACTGGATAGCTTTCAACGCGGCCTATTCCGGTAGCATTGCCGGAGAAAGAAGGGCGTTCAAAGTGTACTTCGGTAAAATACTGGCATTGAGAGACGGCAGAGTAATTTTCAGCGAGATGAGCAGCAAGTTTGCCGAGGCTATCAGAAAGTTCATACCCAACCGGTACGTATTTCCCGATTTTTGGACCGGCGACGTTTTCCAACAAGCCGACCCGCAAGTTTGGAAACCGTCGCTGGATAGAAGCATAAGCCGTTTCAATCGGGCTTCCAAAAACGGTAACACCGGGGACATCCTTGAGGAGTTGTTTGACCGTCTATATGTGCTTCGCAACCAGTTGGTCCACGGCGGCGCTACCTGGCAAGGTTCGGTGAATCGCGACTCGGTGGAGGATGGCACTGCGATTATGGCTTTCCTCCTCCCTCACTTTATCAACTTGATGCTGGACAACCCCACTGGTAATTGGAGTATTCCCCCTTATGCCGCCGGTACAAGACTGCTGCCATCAGTCAATCAGTGATTAGGTTTCTTACTCATGCCCCTCTTCAAAAAACGTCGTCCCAGCATTGCCGTCATCGAGATGCACGGCGTCATCGGCGCGGCCATCCGCGAACCTGAGTATTCCCGCCTGCTGGAGCGCGTTGGGAACAATCGCAAGATTGGCGCATTGGTGCTGGATATCGACTCGCCCGGCGGTTCGGCCTCCGCCAGCGACCTGCTGTATGAAAACGTGCGGCGCGTAGCCCGCAAGAAGCCGGTGGTGGCCTACGTGCGCGGCTTGGGCGCATCCGGCGGCTATTACATCGCCTGCGGCGCCGGCACCATCATGGCGTCTCGGTCTGCCCTGCTCGGTTCCATCGGGGTCATCTATCTGCGTCCCATCCTGCAGCAGCTATTTGGCAAGATCGGCATCGAGTTTTCGGTGTTCAAAGCCGGCCGCCTCAAGGATATGTCCGGCTTCTGGCGAATGCCCACGGACGAGGAGGCGGAAAAGTTCCAGGGTCTAATCGGCAAGATGTACGACCTGTTCGTCTCGGTGGTCACCGATAGCCGTCGTTTGACGGACGAGCGGGTTCGCGAACTGGCGACCGGAGAGGTGTACACCGCTCCCGAAGCGCAGGAATTTGGTCTCATCGACCGGCAGGGCGGATTCGACGACGCCATCGCGGAGGCAATGAGGCAGAGCGGGGCGCGCCGGAAAATCAGGCATTACCGGCCCAGGCGACCGTTGATGAGCAGGCTGGGCCTCGGTCGAACCTCGGGAAATTGGGCCGGCGTGAACCTCGTGGCCGGTTTGCTAGCGGGTGGGATCTACTTCATAGAGCCGGGATTTCTCGGCGCCGGCTGGGCTGAGGGCGATCAATAGGCACGGAGATCACTCCCTCGTCTTGGCCTCCTGCCACAGCGCTTCCTTATCATCCAGAGGCAGGGCGGTGAAATCGAGGCCCCGCTCCGCCGCCAGCCGTTCCATCACCCGGTATCTGTTGCGAAACTTGGCATTGGCCTGGCGGAGCGCATCCTCGGCCTGTATGCCGGACCAGCGAGCCAGGTTCACGATGGCGAACAGCACGTCACCGAACTCGTCGGCCCGTTCCGCCGGCGTGGTGGCGGCGCGGAACTCGCCGATTTCCTCAACCAGCTTGTCAAGGACGCCCCCGGCGTCGTCCCAGTCAAAGCCGAAGCGAGCGGCCCGGTCCTGGATCAGCTGGGCCGCAGTGAGGGCCGGCAACGCCGCCGGCACGCTGTCCATGGCAGAGGGTTCGGGTTTCCCAGCCTGTCGTCGCTCCTCAGCCTTCAGTTGCTCCCAGTTCCGTTCCACCTGCCGAGCATCCGAAGCGTTTCCGTCGCCGAACACGTGGGGATGCCGGCGGATGAGCTTGCGATTGATGGCGGTCAGGACATCGGCAATGTCAAACTCGCCGGCCGCCCGGGCTATGTCAGCGTGAAAGGCCACCTGCACCAGGATGTCTCCCAGCTCTTCGGCCAGTTCCAACGGCTGCCCGTTGTCAATGGCCTCCAGGGTCTCATAACACTCTTCGAGAAGGTTGCGCTTCAGCGATTGGTGGGTCTGTTCAGCGTCCCACGGGCAGCCGCCCGGCCCCCGGAGCCGCGCCACAATATCGATGAGGGATTGAAACTCCCCAATGCGCTCTTCCGGTATGGGAGATTGGGATAGAAATATGTTGGCGTCGCTCATGATGCGGCAATATACCACAGACCATTGCCCCTGCCATCGCGCGGTGCTACGGTGAAAGCGGTATGAACTGGCGATTGCTTTCCAGCGGCGTGGCGCGAGGTTATCTACGAGTAGGCGGTCCTCTTGCCGTTCCCGCCGTACTCTTGTTCCTCGTCGCCGGGTCGGTGGCCTGGGCCGTCAACGACCCCGGCCTCTACCGCAACGGCTTTCACCGCTACCACGTCGCCGCCCGTTCCGGCATCACCGACGCCGACTTGCTGGGTATTGGCGCGGACCTGCGCCGCTATTTCAACAGCGGGGGCGAGCCATTAGCGGTACGCGCGCCGATTTACGGCGTGGAGCAAGCGGTCTTCAACGCCCGCGAAATCGCCCATATGCACGACGTAAAGCGACTGGTGCGAGGCGTCTATTGGGTGGCCGTCGGCTCAGCCATTTGGATACTGGTGACGATAGCTGCGCACGTCAGTTTGCGTCGAGACGCATGGCTGATGACGTCGGCGCGCCTGGCCGTGTGGGGAGGAGTCGCCACATTGGTTGCCGTATTCGGAGTTGGATTGGCTGCGGTAGCCAACTTTGAGCGGCTTTTCCTGTTGTTTCACCAACTCAGTTTTGCCAACGACTTGTGGATTCTGGACCCGCGCACGGACTACCTGCTCATCCTGTTCCCGGCTGGATTCTGGTTCGATGCCACCATGCGCGTCGCTCTGACTTCGGTGCTGGGCGCTTTGCTTCTGATGTCGGTGGGTGGCTCTATCCTGGCGTATCTGCGATGGCAGTCATACCGGAGCGCTTCGATCAGCGGATCGTCCGGGGACCCGCAGCCCGGACCTGGTTAAATGTTCCGGGGCGGGTTGCGGACCCGCCCCGAATGTCGCCGTTGCAGTGACCGAATGACGCGATTTAGTGGCCGCAGCCGCAGAAACCGCCGTGTCCATGCCCGTGCCCTATCGGAGCTGGCATGGGCTCGCCGCCGAGGTCGGCCATGTCGCTGGCGAAGCCGTCGCCCTTGCTCACCGCGGCGAATACTGAAATGGCGCGCTTGGCCGGCTGTTCGCAGATCGGGCATTCGGCCCCGGTGGCGGACATCGGCTGCAATTTTTCAAACTTGTGGCCACAGGTAGGACACGCGTACTCGTAGATAGGCATACTGAACTCCCAAGGCTGGTGATGATGCGACTATACATTCCGGCATCCTCAACGTCAAGGTAACACGTAGCCGCCAGGGCAATCGCACCATCCCCGTCATTCCGGCGAAAGCCGGAATCCTGTAACCGAAACCAGCAATGACTTTCACGATTCTTTCAATTTGTAACTGCTGGACTCCGGCTTTCGCCGGAGTGACGATGGGGTAGGCTATGATGCGATTGCCCTGACGTAGCCGCTCTGTGCCGTGCTAAAATCCCGCCATGCTCGAAAATCAAATAGCGCAACGGGTGGGCGAGGTCATGGTATCGCATACCCAGCGGATTGAGGCACAGTGTTACCGGCTGCACGGGGCGCCGCCTTTGGGAGCGTTGCTTCGTGTTGGCGAGCCTCCGATATATGCGGTAGTCCGGGAAATCCGGCACGAACCCCTGGACCCGACCCGACCGCTGGCGCCCCGGGGAGAAGCGTTGGAGTCTGAAGACGAAATCTACGCCGCCAATCCGCAGCTGAGCGCCATGCTGACCACCAGGTTTGCGGCAGTGGTGGTGGGATATAGCGATAGAATGGACCCGCGACCGGGCCTGCCCGATCAACCTCCCGGATTGCACTCTTTCGTTTTTACTTGCGACCGTACTGAACTGGCGGCATTCGCCTCCGACCTGCGATGGCTTCGGCTGATGTTGGCCGACCGCACGCCGGCCGGGGACACGGCGCTGGCGTTATTCCTACGCCGGGCGGCGAACTCGGTTGACGACAGGCGCGGCTTTTTGACGCGAGCCGGTAGGGCACTGGCCGGCGAATTGTCCAGCGAACCGCTGAGGCTGCAAGCGTTGCTAAGGGAAGTATCGGCTTGACTCTGAACGGTGACAGGTCCAAAGGATATATTGCCCATGGCCAGCGCCATTTGGGGATGGTGGTGGGCGGTTCCCTGTCCCGGGGGCTGGACGTTCGCCTCGACACGGTTAGCGGCGCATCCCTTGAGGATATCGCCGTCGGTTCGTTCGTAACAGTCCAGGGTCGGCGGAGGCGGTACTTTGCCGTGGTGACCGACTTGGAGCTGCGCGCGGTGGACGACAGCGTGCGTCATTTCCCGCCGGACACACCAGACGGTTACATCGCCGAGGTAATGGCCGGTACCATGGCTTACGGGCAGCTGTCGGTGATGCCCAGCATGACCGCTGGGCTGGATGGCTCCGGCGCAAGTCTTGCCGAGCCGGCCAAGTCGATACCGGAACACTTCGCCCCCGTCTTCGCCGCGTCCCAGGCCGACATTGACGCCGTGTTCAACGCGGAGCGGAACAGCGCATTCGCCCTGGGTTCGCCGCAAGGGATGGACGCGGCGTCCATTCGGCTGGATCTGGGGACACTGGCCAGCCGGTCGGTGGGCGTGTTCGGCGCATCGGGTTCGGGAAAGACGTTCCTCGCCCGGATGTTGCTGGCCGGGCTGGTGAAACAGGGCCAGGCGGTGTCGCTGGTCTTTGACATGGAAAGCGAATACGGCTGGCAGGGTCAGGACAACGACCGCCGGCGTCAAGTAAAGGGATTGAAGCAGCTCTTCCCCAGCCGGGTGGTTACTTTCACCCTGGACGAGGCGAGCAGCCGGCGACGGGGGGTTACGCCCGACGGCGTTGTGCGCATCGGCCATGACGAAGTGGAGCCGTCCGATATTGAGATTTTGCGCGAATCGTTGCAGTTGTCCGAGGTGGCAGCGTCGGCAGCGTGGAACCTGCGGCAGCGTTTCGGCGCCGGCTGGCTGAGCGAGTTTGTCGGTCACGGCGCTGCCGACCTTGGGGATCTGGCAGCCGACATCGGAGTGAACCGGGCGGCGTTGGGCGCGTTGCACAACCGTCTGACCCGGTGGGGCCGCTTCGGTTTTCTGTCCGAAAGCGGCCAGGGCGCCGCCAGCGCCGGCGGCATCATCGAGCAGTTGGAGCGGGGCAACCACGTGGTTCTGGAATTCGGTCAGTACGGACGCGACACCTCAGCCTACGTGCTGGTCAGCAACCTGCTGACCCGTCGGATACACGACACCTGGGTGCGCCGCAAGGAATTGGCCGACGGCGGGCAGGGAGACGAACCGCGCCCGTTGGTGATATTCGTCGAGGAGGCCCACAAGTTCCTCACGCCGGGCATCGCTTCGCAAACCATTTTTGGCGCCATCGCCAGGGAACTGCGGAAGTACAACGTCACGCTGATGATCGTTGACCAACGGCCCAGCGGCATCGACTCCGAGGTGATGAGCCAGCTGGGAACCCGCCTGTCCTGCGCCCTGAACGACGACCGAGATCTGAACGCCGTCCTGATGGGGGCGCGGGACGCCGGCCAGCTCCGCAATGTGCTGGCTCGCCTGGATAGCAAACAGCAGGCGCTGGTGTTCGGCCACGCCGTACCCATGCCCGTGGTGGTGCGCCCCCGGGACTACGACGAGGCATTCTACGCGGACATGGCGCCCGGCACTGGTGTGGCCGGCGTACCCGTGCTGGACGAAACGGACGCCGAGCGGATCCAGCGGGAGATTGACGAGCTGTTTCCTCCAGAGTGAATGAACGACGTCGCGGAGCTGTGTTCGCAAAATAGGGGAGGATGCTCAGAATGAGGGTTGTCGAAACCTGCGCGGAAATGATGGCGGCATGTCGAGAGGCGGCGCGTCCTCTAGGATTGGTCCCGACCATGGGCGCGCTCCACGATGGACACCTTTCGCTGACGCGGCAGGCTCGGGCGGACAACGTCACCGTAGCCGCGTCCATATTCGTCAACCCAACCCAATTCGGCCCCAACGAGGACTTCTCCCGCTACCCGCGCAGCCTGGAACGCGATCTGGAACTGCTGGAGGCGGAAGGAACGGATCTGGTATTCGTTCCACCCCCCGACGAAGTTTATCCTCAAGGTTTCGACACTTGGATAGAGCCGGGAGCGGTGGCCGAGGGAATGGAAGGCGCGGCCCGCCCCGGCCACTTTCGCGGTGTGGCCACGGTAGTCGCCAAGCTGTTCACCATAACGCGCCCCGACCGGGCCTATTTCGGCCAGAAAGACGGCCAACAAGTGGCGGTCATCCGCAAGATGAACGACGACCTGAACCTGGGCGTCGAGGTGGTGACCATGCCCACCATCCGCGAGCCGGACGGCCTGGCCCTGAGCAGCCGCAACGCCTACCTGACGCCGGAGCAACGGGAGGCGGCGCCGGCGGTGTACCGTGCGCTCTGCGCGGCGGAGGATGTTTGGCGCCGGGGCGAAAGGGACGCGGGAAGAATACAGCGAGCTGCCTTCAACATCCTGGAACGCGAGACCCTAATAGAAGCGGTGGATTACGTGAGCGTCGTGGATGCAGACAGCATGAAACCGGTTGAAACCATGCGGGACGGCAAGCCGGTGATGGTGGCGACGGCGGTACGCTTGGGGGCGGTGCGGCTGATTGACAACGTGGTGTTGGTTTAGGTAACGATCACTGCAATTGAATGGAGGCAAGTCGATTATGCCGGACGAGGTGGTTTGTGAAGTGCATGAAGCCGAAGAAGGCGGCTATTATGCTGCGGCAGTGGGACACGACATCATCACCCAGGGCGACTCCTAGGAAGAACTGAAGCTGATGGCACAAGACGCCGTACTGTGCCATTTTGATGACGGGCCTGCGCCGGCAACGCTGCGGCTGCGGCTGGTGAAGGACGAGGTCGTCGCGGTGTGATGCTGCCCAGAGATATGTCCGGCGAGGAGTTGGTCGGGCTACTCCGCCGCCACTATGGCTACCGGGTTGTACGGCAGAGGGGCAGCCATATGCGGCTGGTCACCAACATCAGGGGACGTGAGCATCGGGTGTCTGTCCCGCGTCATAGCGCGCTGAAAATTGGCACACTGTACTCTGTTCAGGCGATTTCGCTACTCCAGTTTCAAAAACCGTCCGACGAAATCGCGCCAACCTATGACGAAAAGCGGCTCTCGAAAATTCTGGATGTGCCCGCTAGATAGGTATTTGCAAATATTTGCAACGAACGCTGCGGTAGTGGGGACGAAGCATCCTTTGCGCTACAGGTAGTCGCCACCCTACAGCCAGTCCCAGTCCTAGTTTTGGCGAGAGCGCGCATGGTCGGCTTCGATTCTCTGGCGTATGCGTCCTCTATAGCGGAGGCGTCCGTGGCCCAAGGTCGGACCGCTGTATACAAAGCGGTGGACCAAGGCACCCAAAGGTGCTGGAGTTAATTGTCCACACGCTCTAGAGGAGGATAACGTCCACTGCGCGATTCTGCCCGAAAATTCCGCTGCATTGCTACTTTTCCGGCAAGGCGGGGGCCAACCAAAACTGACACGGACGGCCCCTGAAGTGTATAATTCTATAATCACAACCTTGCCCGAAAAGCCAGATTTTCGGGCAAGGCCACCTACTGCTGCTAGGGCGTGTCGTCAAATTGAGGTGTAATGATAAATTGGTGCTGTACATGGGTCAAAGGCAGGGTAGCATATGGCAGCATCACATCGCCGGCACGACATTTCCGACCGAGTTTGGCAAATCCTCGCCCCCCTTTGCCCGGCGGCGCGGGCAAGGTGGGCCGACCCGCCCCGGACAACCGCCGGTTTCTCAACGCCGTATTCTGGATACTACGCACCGGCGCGCCTTGGCGGGACCTTCCCCCAGACTACGGTCCGCCAAAGGCGGAGAAGAACACTCATCGTCGCTACTGCCGCTGGCGGGACCGGGGCGTGTGGGACTGGTTGCTGGCAGCGGTGATTGACGACCCCGATTTTGAGTGGCTGATGATTGACGCCAGTCATATCAAGGTGCATCTTCATGCTGCTGGCGCCGTGGGCGGGAACCAGGCCATCGCGCGCACCAAAGGGGGCTGAACAGTAAGCTCCATCTGGCGGTGGATGCTCATCCGCCAGAGGCGGACCGGTGCGGATGATACTGACGGCAGGCGCCACTGCCGATTGTACTCAGGGGCTGGCATTGATCGAGGGTATCGCGGCGGAGCATCTGCTGGCGGACAAAGGGTATGACACCAATCAAATCGTGGCCATGGCATCATCGTGGGGGATGAACGTGGTGAAACCGCCCCGGAGCAACCGTCGGGAGCAGCGGGAATACGACCGGGATTTGTACCAGGCGCGGCACTTGGTGGAGAATGGATTTTGCAACTTCAAGCAATGGCGCGGGGTTGCGACCCGATATGCCAAGAAAGCCGCTTCTTTCTTGGCTAACTGCCAGATCCGCGCCATCGCACTCTGGACTAAAATAATTTGACGACACGCCCTAGAAAGCTGGCCGGAAACCCCGCCTGGCGAAGTGGAGGTTATACTCCGGGCCAGCTGAGATAGCGGGGTGAAGTGAGACCATGCTGGGCGAGCGATCCGACCAGAGGGGCCTGTGGGAGGCGGACCAGTTGTACTTGGATCTGGTGGGTAAGGACACGTTCTATCCGCCCATGGCGGACTGGCCTCGTTGCGGGGCCAGCTGTTCCGCGACGCCGACTTCGCCGAGCTGTACTGCCTGGACAATGGCCGGGTCAGCGTGCCGCCCAGCCTCCTGGCCACGGCGCTGCTGTTGCAGACCCACGACAAGGTGAGCGACGCCGAGGCCAAGGCTCGGGCCGACTTCGACATCCGGTGGAAGGTGGCGTTGGGGATTGAGATCGAGGATCGGCCCTTTGCCAAGAGCACACTGCAGGTGTTCCGTGCCCAGTTGATCCTGCACGACAAGGTGCGTGAGGTGTTCGAGCAGAGCCTGCGGTTGGCCCGTGAGGCCGGCTACCTGAAGGGAAAGCGTGGGATGCGGGTGGCGATGGACACGACGTACATCCTGGGACGCGGTGCGGTGAAGGACACCTACCCGCCTGAGGCGGATTGGCCGACGGCATCGTGAAGCTGATGCGGGCTTTGGCGGCGGTGGAGGGTATTCCGATGCGGCGCTGGGCGGAGGGCCACGGTTACAAACGCTACGTGGGCAGCAGCGTGAAGGGAGAGGCGGCCATCGACTGGTCCAACCGTCGGGCGCGGCGGAGGCTGTTGGGACAGATTGTGGCGGATGCCGACCGGCTGCTGGAATTGGCCCGTCAGGCCCAGGACGCGTTGGACGCCGACAGCGCCGAGCGGCAGGCGATAGTTGACGCGGCGGAGTTGCTGGGCCAATTACTGCTCCAGGACGTGAAGCGTGGTGACGACGACGATAATGGTGACGGCGGGGTGAGCCTGAAAGAGGGTGTGAGCAAGGACCGGATGGTGTCGGTGCACGATCCGGAGATGCGCCACGGCCACAAGAGCAAGAGCAAGCGCTTCGACGGGCACAAGGCCGCCGTGGTGGTGGACACCGATCCGCCTCAGGCGGATTGATCACCGTGGATAACACGCTCACCGGCGCACCGCTGACCGCGGACTGGGGTCCATGCGCCTACTACGCAAACCTGGGCGAGTTGGACCGAGCGGATCCCCAGAACCCAGGCGGCGGCTACTGGGCGGAGTTCAGTTGCAACTACTCGCTGGGGGAACGGCTGTTCCTGGACCTGTACCGGACGCTGGGACGGGATCAGTTCCAGCAAGGGTTCCGCAACCTGTACCGAGCGACAAAGGGACGGAGCGTCCACGGTGGCATTGACGCGGTGGACGATGCGTTCAAAAAGGGCGCCGGGCCTGATGTTATCGCAGCGGTGGACACAGTGATCAACCGGTGGTACTACGGTACCGAGCCGTACGACCTGAGCTACCTGGATGATCGGCCGGCAGATCCCAGCCTACCGAGCATCAACGGGCGGATTGCGGACGCATTCATCTCGCTGGACCAGGAATGGCCGGCGGACGCGGACACGCGGACGTCCCAAGTGTCGATCTCGGAGCTCAAGGAGATCGAGGGCCGGGTGTACTTGTACCGGAGGTTCGAGTTCTCCCAATCCACCGAACTCATATCCGTTCCCCTTGAGACAGTGGAGTACTACATGGACGGCTTCGCATTTGACAGGGAGATTTTCGACTTTTATTTTCAGCCAGGAAGAACCAGCGGTTGGTGGAGAACTCCGCTGGGTCCTTCCGATCCCGACCGGTGGGTTACGGGCCGTTACTGGGTAATGATGTACGACGGGGAGCGAAAGGTGGCGCAGGTGGAGTACGAGGTGACGCCGTGAGAGGCAAGGAACGTTACTGCGGGAACGAGATCGCCACGTCGCTTCACTCCTCGCGATGACAAAATGGGTGCGCGTGAGTCTCAATATCGCGTTGGTTGCCCGGCGCTCTCGCTCCCTCCCGCCCGAACACACTTGGTTTTCCTACACGTGGTCTTCTTCAGGTAGGCTATGCCTCCCTGAAGGCTGATTATTCTCACGGTCTTATGGCCTCGTAGTTGGCCAGTATCGCGGAGGCCGTGGACACGAACCGCTGAAGGTCGTCCTCGTCGAGCTTGCCGTAGTAGGTCCAGAGCCGATGGAAGGCATCATGGGTTAGGGCGTGTTCACACTATTGCAGGGCATCGTAGATGAGGGCGAACAGGATGAAGCCGCTGAAAATCGCATCCAGCTTGTCGTATCGGTTGAAGATGCGGCGGAACCTTTTCAACCGCCGGAACAGTCGCTCGACTTCGTTCCGCCTTTTGTACATCTCCCGATCATATTCCCAGGGTTCTTTCCGACTGCGCAACGGCGGCACTACCGGGTCATACCCCAATTCCACCGCCAACCCGCGGGTGGGGTTGCCTTCATAGGCCCGATCCATCAGCAACTTGGTCCCAGGTTCTTGCGGCCCCAAACTTTCCAACAGGCGGCGGCCCTCCGGCCCGTCATGAGCTTCCCCGGGCGACAGCGCAAAGAGCCTGCCCCGTACCTGATACGGGGTCACCGCATTGCGCTTCCGCCCCAGGCGGATGGCAACCAGATGAATTTTGGTGTTCCAGCCGCCCCGGGACTTGCCGATGGCTTGCAACCCGCTTTTTTGAGCGCCCCAGCGCCGTCCGGATGCACCCCGTATCCAGTACGGGGCAGGCTCTTCACGCTGGTGCTGTCCAAGGCCGTCACCTCCACATTGACCCGGACAATTCCCTCCTCCTGCAAGGCCGCGAAAACCCGATCCAGCACGCCCTTTTTGGACCAGCGGTTCATCCGAGTATAGATGGTGTGCCAGTCACCAAAGGACGGAGGCAAACCCCGCCATTTGCAACCGTGCTCATTGACGTAGAGGATAGCGTTCAACACCTGCAAGTTGGGGATGCTGACGTTGCCTCGCTGTACGGGGAAGTGCGGCGCGATCCGTTGGTACTGTTCTTCCGTAATTTCCATGCGCCGCGTTATAATGCCGCGCTACATAGTGTGAACACGCCCTAGTACTACAGTTGCAGATCAGAAGAGGGTAGAATTTCAGGCAAAAGGAGTGTTGAGGTGAGGCGATGGTTGTTGGGAGAGACGAGGTGGCGGAGGTCGCCCGGTGGGCCGAGGGCATTGAGCGGGTACACCAGTGCATCGCAGGCAGGTTTCAGCGGCCGGAGCCGCGCAGGCGGGCCCTGGAGTATCTGAAAGGGTTGCTCAGCCCGGTAGAACGCAAGAACGGCTGGCAGTTGGCGGAGCAAGCGGGCGACGCCACTCCCTACGGTGTGCAGCGCCTGCTGTCGGGTTACATCTGGGACGCGGACCTGGTCCGGGATGATCTGAAACAGTATGTGGTCGAGCATCTGGGCGACGGAGATGCGGTCCTGGTGGTGGACGAGACCGGATTCATCAAGAAAGGGGAGAAATCGGCTGGGGTGCAGCGCCAGTACAGCGGTACGGCGGGGCGGATCGAGAACTGTCAGATTGGGGCATTCCTGTCCTATGCCTCGGCCAATAGCAGGACACTGCTGGACCGGGAGCTGTACCTGCCCCAGGTGTGGGCTGATGACCGGGAGCGGCGGCGCGAGGCCAGGGTGCCTGAGAGCGTTGGCTTTCAGACCAAGGGGCAACTGGCCCGGCAGATGTTGGAGCGGGCTCTGGCATCGGGTGTTCCCTTCGCTTGGTTTACCGGGGACGAGGTTTACGGCAGTGACCGCAAGTTGCGGCTGTGGCTGGAGCGTCAGGGGATTCCCCACGTGCTGGCCATCAAGCGCAACGAGAAGCTGTAGGCTTTGACGGACAAGGGTCCCAGACAGGTGAGGGCTGACCGGTTGACGGCGCAGGTTGACGAGGCCGACTGGATCAGATGCAGCGCCGGCGATGGAGCCAAAGGCCCCCGGGTCTACGACTGGGCCGCCGTGGAAATACGTCCCCTGAGAGAACCGGGCAAGGGCTACTGGCTGCTAGAAAGCGGGCCGGAAAGCCTTGATCGGAGAGAGAGATAGGGCCAGTGTTGGCGACCTGAGCCAAGCCAGCATCCGGGTTGTCGTTAGGTGCCGACCCACGCCGAGATTACCGCCAATTTGAGCGGTGGCGACGATGCAGTCGGAGCCATCGCCAGAATTACCGACCACACCGGTTTGGTTGGCCATCAGGGTTAAGTTCGCCACCGTGGCGGCCAGGTACAACTGGAACTTGGTCTTGACCCGCCCGAAGTAACGGGCCTGACGGATGCCCAACTGCTCCAGCCGAGCCAGTCGATGCTCCGCCACCACGCGTAGTTGCCGGTACTGGTCGTAGTCAGCGCTCTGCTGCAACGCCCGAGCCTCTTGCAACAAGCCTTCCTGCGGGTGGATCAGCACCTGCCTTCCCTTCCTGCCTGTGGCGGTAAAGCATCGGGACCGCAGCAGACAGCCCTGGCACACCGCACCGTCAAAGCGGAAGGCTTGCAGACGATGCACCGTCCCAGCACTGTCGGTTCGTTTCCCCGCCGGCACGATGGTGCAGGTGACCTGTCCCGCCGGACAGGTGCAACTTCCCTGGGTCAGGTCGATGATGAAGTCTTCCTTGGGGAAACACTTCCGGTTGGGACGGCCCGGCACTCGGGCCACCAGCTTGCGCCCCGCGTCGGCGAAAGCCTGGCGGGTGCCACCGTCGCCGTAGGCAGTGTCACCCATGGCCTCCACCACCGGTATCCGCCTGCGGCGGACGCTGGCCTCGCTCTGCTCCACCAACTCCAGCGCTCCCAGATTGTCGGCAGCGTTGCCCGCCAAAACGTCCACCGCGGTGATCAATCCGCCTGAGGCGGATCGGTGTCCACCACCACCGCGGCCTTGTGCCCGTCAAAGCGCTTGCTCTTGCTCTTGCTCTTGTGGCCGTGGCGCATCTCCGGATCGTGCACCGACACCATCCGGTCCTTGCTCACACCCTCTTTCAGGCTCACCCCGCCGTCACCATTATCGTCGTCGTCACCACGCTTCACGTCCTGGAGCAGTAATTGGCCCAGCAACTCCGCCGCGTCAACTATCGCCTGCCGCTCGGCGCTGTCGGCGTCCAACGCGTCCTGGGCCTGACGGGCCAATTCCAGCAGCCGGTCGGCATCCGCCACAATCTGTCCCAACAGCCTCCGCCGCGCCCGACGGTTGGACCAGTCGATGGCCGCCTCTCCCTTCACGCTGCTGCCCACGTAGCGTTTGTAACCGTGGCCCTCCGCCCAGCGCCGCATCGGAATACCCTCCACCGCCGCCAAAGCCCGCATCAGCTTCACGATGCCGTCGGCCAATCCGCCTCAGGCGGGTAGGTGTCCTTCACCGCACCGCGTCCCAGGATGTACGTCGTGTCCATCGCCACCCGCATCCCACGCTTTCCCTTCAGGTAGCCGGCCTCACGGGCCAACCGCAGGCTCTGCTCGAACACCTCACGCACCTTGTCGTGCAGGATCAACTGGGCACGGAACACCTGCAGTGTGCTCTTGGCAAAGGGCCGATCCTCGATCTCAATCCCCAACGCCACCTTCCACCGGATGTCGAAGTCGGCCCGAGCCTTGGCCTCGGCGTCGCTCACCTTGTCGTGGGTCTGCAACAGCAGCGCCGTGGCCAGGAGGCTGGGCGGCACGCTGACCCGGCCATTGTCCAGGCAGTACAGCTCGGCGAAGTCGGCGTCGCGGAACAGCTGGCCCCGCAACGAGGCCAGTCCGCCATGGGCGGATAGAACGTGTCCTTACCCACCAGATCCAAGTACAACTGGTCCGCCTCCCACAGGCCCCTCTGGTCGGATCGCTCGCCCAGCATGGTCTCACTTCACCCCGCTATCTCAGCTGGCCCGGATCCTCGAACTGTCGGGCGTCCGACACCGCTCGCCGGCACGCTCCGGGAAAGAAGGCGACCCAGCGATTCATGCCCTTGTGGGCAGCCTCCGAGCCTGGGTTCGCCGACGTAGCGAGTGGTCGTAAGCCCCGTTACGTAGTCCTCTGCCCACGTCGCCAGGACCAGGGAGACCGGCGGCCGAAACCGCGTTGCTATCCCACGTCGGCGCAGCACCAGGTGAACCAGTGACCATCCGGCGCGCCCGTTGCCATCCACGAAGGGGTGGATGGTTTCGAACTGGGCGTGAGCAATGGCGGCCTGGGCCAAGGGAGATAGCCCGTCGTCGTTGCAAAAGGCCATCAGGTCGTCCAGCAGGGCGGGGATGTCTTCCGGAGGCGGAGGCACGAAGGCGGCGGAGCCGGTCTATAAACGGCTCTCATCTGCGCCTCGTAGGTGGCGCTGGCACCCACGCCGTCATCCTCGAGTTCGGCGTCCCCAGCTATCGGACTGATGCAGCCCAGCAGCGGGGCCAGTCAGAGGAGGTGAACCTGCAAAACTAATCGATGACAATTCGGCAAATCGGGTTGACGCGAGACAACTGTGCCGGGTAACCCGCTAGTTCATAGGCCCCATTCTGATGGACAATGCCATTCCTCCCAAGCGCATCCCAGGATATGACCATCTCAGGACTCGACTGGGAAGCGAGCTGTTTGCGGGAGACGCTGAGATTGTCGGGCGTGCGCCTGGACAGTTCTGCCCAGCCGATAAAGGTCCGTATTTGCCGTTGCCCAGCGGACCGCTCCGTCGTCGCGTCCACGGTTGTGGTGAAAACAAATGATGCCTCGTCGCCGTCCGCGTCGGAGGCGGTATGGGTCATGGAATAGCCGCCGGCCGCGGTCGGCGCGCCGGTGATGTCGCGGGTCGCCGGGTCGAAGGACAGCCCCTCGGGCAGTGTGGTCTCGGTAATCTCCTCGCCCTCCTGGAACGACAGGCCGCTGGTCGCAACCGGGAAGGACGGTGCGGGATTGGCATCCGACTTGACCTCAAACCCCTTTGCTGCGGGACTCCCGCATCCTCCGTCGTCGCACGCTTGAACCCGCACTATCCAGGCGCCGTAGTTCGCTAGGGTGATCTCTGCCTGGGAGGACTGTACCTCCACTTCGTCATTGAGCCCCTCGTCGTGATCCGCCAACCCCCACCGCACCAGGTAATGGTCCGCCCCAGCCACGTCGTTCCAGTCCACCGCTACCGCAAGGGAACCCTGCTGGTCGTCAACGGTCAGCCCGGTGGGTTCGGGCGTCGTAGGTTCCGCGTCATGCTCAGCTCTCGGCTCCAGCGTGGGTTCCAGAGCCAGGGCTGGCGACGCCAGCAGCGCGACTGCCAGGAAAGCGGCCACTGTCGCCGCGACTAGCAGCGGAATTTTGATCACCGGGCGGTACGTCGTATTCATGTGGCCTCCATGTCGCGTTCACGGTCAACCAGGCCCCGACGACGCTCGCCGGTTCGCTTTGATTGCCATGCGCACTTGTTGCGTTTCAGGATTGTTTGCCGATATAAAATATACTGATATGCTAAAGGTTATCAATAGCATATATTGATGTGCGTAACGATATGATCCGTTACCGGGTCAGCAACGCGAGCCGCCGCCGCCCTTCAACTCCAACGGAAGACGCAGCGGCCGCGAACCGATAACAAGCGAAGGATGCTGCCACCGGGCGTGTTTGCTCAAATTGGGGAGCGGGCGCCGGCGCGAGGTCCCCTACTAGGAACCGGGGGCGCCAATGCGCTTGACCCCGGTCGTTTGCGTCTGACGATGGCCCAGGGCTATCGCATATGGATTTTGGTGAATTGGGAGAGGATGTTGATGAGGAAGCAGTTGTCCCAACCGGCCCGTTTCAGTTTGCCCCGCATGGACCCCTTGCTTGGTTCCAACCGCGCCAGATTCAGCGCCAACTTACGCAGCAACGCCAGGTTCTCCGCGCCATGCCCTTTCCGGTTCCGCGCCTGGTCTTCGTTGCAGGTTACGTCCAATACCCAATGCAGCCGGTTCTCAATGCCCCAATGGCCGCGCACGATGTCGTTGCAATGCTCCGGCGGGAAGGCCTGGCTCAGCAGGTAATAACGAGTTTCCTCGCTGGTGTCGCCGTCTTTACGGCGGACCGCTGTTACTTTACCCACGGCCTGCAAGCCCGGCCAGTCGTGCCATTCCTGCAGCCAGGCTACGTCGTCGCTAATACTGGCGGTGCGGGTTTCAATGTGTCCGTGGCCCTTGCTGACCTGGGTGGCCTGAGCTGCCGGCGTGTCCGCGTCGTCCAGAAACAGTTTTACATCGTCGTAGAGCGTACCTTGATTGCCTTTCAACGCTAGCGCGTAGTCGCCCTCCTGGTCAATCACTTGCTGAGCAATCTGACGCTGACAATTCAGGGCATCGACGGTAACCACCTTGCCTTGCAAGGTCAACATTTCCAACAGCTTGGGCAACGCCGTAATCTCGTTGGACTTGTCGTCAACGGCCAATTGTCCCAACACCAGGCGCCGCTCTTCCGCCCAAGCGCTGACCAGATGCAGGGCGGACTGTCCTGCCGCGTGGTCGTAAGAACGCCGCAAGGTCTTCCCGTCCATGGCCACCACTCCCTGAACCCCTTGAGCGAACTGTTCCATGAACCTCAAAAACCACCGCTGGAAAGCTTCCGGATCCAGTTTGCCCAGCACCCGGGAGAAAGTGTCGTGGCTGGGAATGCCGTTTTCCAGATTCAGAAAGGACTCCAGAAACTCCCGTTTGGAATGCCCGAAAAGCTCCATGTCGGTGCAAGTCTGACCGCCGCAGACGATGGTGCATAGAGCGATGACCAGAATGTCGTGCAGGGAATGGAGACGCGCATTGACGGCCCGAGGGTCTTCCAAATCGCCAAATACGTCCGCTAGCTCGCTCATGGTGTCCTCCCCACCTCAGCAGTTTGGACGCTATCTTACCTGACACCTCAATTTTTCATATGCGATAGCCCTGCCTCGGCTCCCGTTCATGCTTGCCCGGTTGCCGGGGGTGTGCTACCATCGTTGCCGCTATACTGCGCCGCAGTGGATATTAGCCCGTACTCTTGACCAATCATGCGCTGGGCGCACCGCGCCAACTGCGGCTTCCGTGACGTTTGCCCATTCGGTTCGCCGGTCAGCCACGCAGCAATGTCCACTCCGCAAAACGCCCAACCACGGACGCCCGGCGGCGAGGCGTTTCGCCAGGCATTGGCCGAAGCCGCGCCCCCTCTCGGCGCTGGCACTATCATCACCATTGGGGTGTTCGACGGTGTGCATCGCGGGCACCGGCATCTCCTCCAGCGGATGTTTGAATTGGCGGCGCCGCCGCTTGTTTCCACCGTCATCACCTTCAGCAACCATCCGGCCGAGGTGGTGAACCCGGAGCGCACCGTCACCAAGATCATCACCCCCGAGGAGAAGGTGAGCCTCCTCTACGACGCCGGCGTGGGCTGTGTCATCTGCGTCGAGTTCACCAACGACCTGGCCAACCTTGACGCCAACGAATTTACGCATCTGCTGGTGGACTGCCTGCACATGCGCGGCATCGTGACCGGGCCGGATTTCGCCCTGGGCCGCAACCGCAGCGGCAACCTGGAATACCTGCGGCGGCGCGGTCAAGCCATGGGTTTCTGGGTGGAAACCGTCCCGCCGCTGGAACTGGAAGGCTCCGCCATTCGAAGCCGCCGCGTGCGCAACGCCCTGGCCGACGGCAACGTGGACGGCGCGGAATACCTGCTGGGCCGTCCCTACGCCACCGACGGCGTGGTAGTGCATGGGGCGAAGATGGGACGGCAACTGGGCTTCCCTACGGCCAATATCATCCCGACGCAGAACTTTGTGATCCCTGCCGATGGCGTGTACGCCACCTACGCCACGGTGAACGGCGTGCGCCACATGGCGGCTACCAGCATCGGCGTGCGGCCCACTTTCGGCCTGAGCCAGCGCCTCATCGAGGCCCACCTGCTGGACTTCTCCGACGACATTTACGACGAGAACCTGCGCCTGGAGTTTGTCTCCCGCCTCCGGGGACAGGAAACCTTTGACGGCATCGAGGCGCTCATCACGCAGATGAACCGGGACGTGGCGAACGCCCGCTCCATTCTTGAGGAACACGACCGGCTGGACCACGCCTAATCCGCCGGTCAATTGATGACCCGGCATACGAGGTGTGTGTTGACCAGCCAAGTACAGATCCCCGAAAACCTGTCCACCATCACCCGGCGCGGGGTGAGCCGCATCATCTCCGAAGAGGAGTTCACGGCCATGCTGCAGCGTGGCCGTCCCCTGCGCCTCAAGATGGGCTTCGACCCCAGCCGGCCCGACATCCACCTGGGCCACGTGGTGGGCCTCCGCAAGCTGCGCCAATTGCAGGACCTGGGCCACCAGGTCATCCTCATCGTCGGCGACTGGACGGCGCAGATCGGCGACCCCTCGGGACGCTCGGCGACCCGCACCATGCTCACCCACGCCGAGGTGCTGGAAAACGCCGAGTCCTACATGCGCCAGTTCTTCAAGGTAGTTGACCGGGAACGGACGCAAGTTGAGTGGCAAAGCCAGTGGTTCGGCGAATTCACCCTGGCCAACGTCATCGAGCTGACCAGCCGTTTCACCATCAACCAGTTTCTGCACCGGGAGGACTTCGCCAACCGTTACTCGCAGAACCAGCCCATCGCCATCACCGAGATGCTGTATCCCCTGATGCAAGCCTACGACTCCGTAGTCATAGAATCTGACGTGGAATTCGGCGGCACCGACCAGATGTTCAACCTGCTGGTGGGCCGGGAGTTGCAGGGCATGATGGGCCAGACGCCACAACAGTGCTTCATGATGCCCATTCTCGTCGGCACCGACGGCGTCCAGAAGATGAGCAAGAGCCTGGACAACTACGTCGCGCTGGAAGAGCCGCCCCAGGACATGTACGGCAAGCTCATGTCCCTGCCCGACAGCCTGATCACGTCCTACTACGAGTACCTGACCGACGTGCCCGACGCCGACATCGCCGAGATGCAGCAGGCGATGGAGTCGGAAACGGCCAACCCCATGGACTTTAAGAAAGGGCTGGCGCGCCGCATCACCGCCATCTTCCACGACGCCGATGCTGCCAACGCTGCCGAGGCCAATTTTGAGCAGGTGGTCCAGCGCCGCGACCTGCCCGACGAAATGCCGGAGGTCGCCCTGGCCGACGTGGCCGGCCTGCCCGTCAACCACCTGTTGGTACAAACCGGCCTGGCGTCCAGCAACAGCGAGGCGCGCCGGCTGGTGAGCCAGGGCGCGGTGGAAGTGATACGCAGTGATGGCGAGCGGGTGCCCGTGGCGTCCGGCGAGGCGCCGGCGCTGGCGGCGGGGGACGTAGTGCGGGCCGGCCGGCGGCGGTTCGTGCGGGTGGTTAAGTAACTACTGCACGTTCTGCAACCAAGTGTAGGATTCCGCCGGCAAACGCAGATTGGCGGGGAGCAGGCCGTTGAGTTCGCCGATTAACTGGCCGCTACGGTGGCACGCTGTTATAAACTGCGGCTCCGGCAAATCCAGGTTATGCTGGAAATTGTGCAACATTGCCAGCCGCGACCAGGCAAACCGTAAATCCCGTTGCGGATAAAGAGTGTGCAGACCGTAGCGCAGATAATGATGCCGCTCGCTGGATGTGCCTAAACGCGTGTGGCCATCAAGAAGCATCAGCACCGACAGTACGTCTATGCCGGCGCTCCATATCAGCATTGCCACGTCTGCCAGCTCGAGAAAAGCATCGTCGTAGTGGCGAGTTGATGCCTGCCGGTACAAGTCAGCGGCGTTGTCCAAGCGACGCCGGGCCGATTGGAGGTAATCCTCTGGAATCCGGTCAGCCATTGCCTTCTTGCAGGATCCTGACCAAATCGTCTGCTACTTCCCAAAAATGAGTTTCCCATTCCCATCCTGGCGCTTGCCAGAAGCTGAATCTGATCGGGTCAAGGCTGTCCTCGTAGTAGTACAGCAAGGATTCGTAGCCGGCCTCAATCCCCCAGCGGTTCCACTTTGAGGCCAATCGCTTGATGGCGGCGGCGGGATCCTCGCCGGGCGCTATCTCTGCCAGGGTTTTGTTAACCGCCGCAAGCAGCAACGCCGGCGACTCCGGTGGGTCAGTTTTTAAAACCTGCCGGGCCCGTTCCAACAACTCGCTTACCGTGGCAGTTTCAGAGCTCAAGGATAACGATGCCATAATTAAGTACCCGTCCAGCAGTAATCGTCAGTCAATGGTAGCATAACTCCCAGACTTTGCATCATTCAACATGGAGCGTGGTTATGACTCCCCAGCAGTTCATCGCCAAGTGGCAGGGAGTCACTTTCGGCGAGAAGCAGGCGTCGCAGGAGATGTTCCTGGACATCTGCGCCCTGGTGGGTCATCCCACGCCGGTGGCCTACGGCAACCCGGAGGTTTTCACCTTCGAGAAGGCGGTGCCCGGCGGCTTTGCCGACGCCTACCTGGAGGAGCGGTTCGGCTGGGAGTTCAAAAGCAGCGACGCGCAGCTGCCGGAAGCCATCAACCAGTTGCTACGCTACCAGGTCTATCTGAAAACGCCGCCCCTGCTCATCGTGTCGTCTTTCGACACCATCCGGATACGCACCAACTTTCCGGGCTTGGAAACCATCCTCCACGTGATCCCCGTCGCTGAGCTGGACCGGCCCGAACATCTGGACAAGCTGCGCAACGCCTTTTTCGCGCCGGCCGAGTTCCGCCCCAACCGCACGGTGGAGCAGGTTACCCAGGAAACCGCCGACCTGTTCCGCGACATCGTGGCCGACATGGAGGCCCGCATAGACAACGTCACCCCGTACTCCGATACGGGGCCGGAACGGCTGGCCCGCTACCTCAACCAGATTGTCTTCTGCCTCTACGCCGAGGACGCCGGACTGCTGCCCGAGGGACTGTTCACCCGTACCGTGCGCCAACTGTTCCGCCGCCAGGACTTGTTCAATCAGGCCGTGGCCGACCTCTTTGCCCAAATGGCCGGCGGCGGCCTGTTCGGGGCCGACGAGATTCCCCACTTCAACGGGGACCTGTTCAAGGGATTTGGTCAAGGATCCGGGGACACGGTGGAATTGAGCGCCACCGCCCTGCAACGGCTGGGCGAAGCCACCCAGAAGAACTGGCGCAACATCGAGCCGTCCATATTCGGCACCCTGTTCGAGCGAGCCCTGGACGCCTCCAAACGCTCCCAACTGGGCGCCCACTACACCGGCGCCGACGACATCATGCTGGTCATTGACCCGGTAGTGATGGAGCCGCTACGCCGGGAGTGGGACGCCGCCCGGCGGGAGATTGAGGAGCTTTTGTCAGAAGCAGGATTTTCGGGATTTGAAGGATTATCAGGATTGGAGCCGTTCAATGATGGAGAACCCCCCAATCCGGTCAATCCCACCAATCCGGCGAATCCTGCTTCTGACGATACGCCGGCGCGGCAACGGCTGGAGGAGTTCCAGAAGCGGCTGGCCGGCGTGCGCGTGCTGGACCCGGCCTGCGGCAGCGGCAACTTCCTCTACCTGGCCCTGCGCTCGCTGCTGGATTTGGAGAAACAGGTCATCGACTTCGCCGCGGCCCAGGGCTGGCATGGCCTGACGCCCACGGTGCAGCCCGACCAGATGCTGGGCCTCGAAATCAACCACTACGCCGCCGAACTGACCCGCACCGCCCTCTGGATTGGCTACATCCAATGGCACCAGGCCAACGGCTTCCCCTACACCCACCGCCCGATACTGACCCCGCTGGATACCATCCGCCAGACCGACGCTATTCTTGACCTGTCTAACCCGGAGCATCCCGCGGAACCGGAATGGCCGGCGGCGGAGTTTATCGTGGGGAACCCGCCGTTTTTGGGCCATTTCCCTTTTCGTGAGTCGCTAGGCGATGACTACGTAAGTGCAGCGTACTCGCTTTACGGCAACCGCATTCCCAACTACAGCGACCTGTGCTGCTATTGGTTCGAAAAAGCGCGGGGCCAGATTGCATCGGGCGCTACCAAGCGGACCGGCCTGTTGGCGACACAAGCAATACGGTTCCAGTCTAACCGGCCGGTGCTTGCTCGCATCAAAGAGACCGGCGATATTTTTGCCGCCATGTCAGATAAGGATTGGGTGCTGGAGGGAGCCGCCGTGCATGTCTCCATCGTCTGTTTTGACGACGGGAGCGATACTGACCGCTATCTGGACGGTCATGCGGTTACAAATATCAATGTTGACTTGACGGCAGGGGCTGATTTGGCGCTGGCGCGGAGGCTGGAAGAAAATGCAAGTATCAGTTTCATGGGGGATACGAAGGTTGGTCCTTTTGAAATAACTGGCGAAGTTGCGAAGGAGATGTTGAGTGCCCCCAATCCTCACGGCAAGCCAAACAGTGATGTCATCAGGCGTTGGATGATAGGCAGAGACATTAACCAGCGCTCCCGGCATATGTGGATAATTGACTTCGGCGTAGATATGCCGGAGTCCGATGCCGCTCTGTACGAGGCACCCTTTGAGTATGTTGCGGCGAATGTAAAGCCCGACAGGATTCAAAACAGAAGAAAACGTTACGCTCAACTGTGGTGGATACATGCCGAGGCTCGCCCCGGTATGCGGCAGGCATTGGCCGGTTTAGGACGCTACGTTGGCACCAGCATGGTGTCCAGACACCGGATGTTTCGTTGGATTGATGGTGAGGTATTGCCTGACGCTACTATTATTGTGTTCGCTCGTGATGACGATTATTTCTTTGGAGTGTTGCAAAGCCGAATACACATTCTCTGGGCGACGGCGATGGGTACTCAGCTGCGTGAAGCGACGAGCGGACTGCGCTACACGCCAACAACGTGCTTTGAAACCTTCCCCTTCCCCCATCCCGCCGGCGAGCAGCGGGAGGCCATCGTCGCGGCCGCCGCTGAGCTGAACCGCCTGCGGGAGAACTGGCTGAATCCGACGGACCTCAGCGGAGTCCGCCTCGGCGGACGCCGCCGCACGCTGACCAATCTCTACAACCAGCGTCCCACCTGGCTGAGCAACGCCCACGCCGCCCTGGATGCCGCCGTTGCCGAGGCGTATGGCTGGCCGGCCGATTTGGCGGACGGGGAGATACTGGAACGACTGCTGGCGCTGAACCTGGAGCGGGCGGGGCCGGGCCCTGATACGGCGGGAGTCAGCTAGTCCGCCTTGGCGAAAATGACCACTGCTATCCCGGCTACCAGGACTACTGCGATGGCCAGGGCGCACGTGTAAAGGAGCCACTCGGGAACGTCCCATTGCCCGCCCACGTCAAGCCCTGCAACAATGCCGGCGGGCACCCCGACGAAAAAGATTGCGTTGGTAACCCAACGCATCGCGCGTGCGCTCCTTACGGCGTTGCTGATCCAACTCATCGCGCGTGCGCTCCTTGCCAGGCTGTCGAGCAGGTACGGCATTGCGCAATCCTGCTGTACCATAGTAACAAAACGGGAGGACAATCGTCATGGAACAATTTGCGCCGTACATCGGCATGACCCTGGTGGGTCTTGGCGCCATCGGTTTCGTGGCATGCGTATGGCGGATTGTCTTGCTGTATCGCAGCAATCGCGGCAAAGCCGGTCGGTCGGATGTATCCGAATACTGATGGTCACAGAGACTCCACGCCATGAATAACCCGCGTCGGGTGGCTGCCTTTGTGCAGCTCTTCGCACCGTTAGTGCTGCTTGCCGTTGGCTTCGGCATTTGGATCTGGCTCTCGCCGATTCCTGACGACGAGTTGACGACGGCCCAATCCGATATGCTCATTACTGCCGACTGGATTATCAAGGTTTCGGTGGGAGTGCTGTTGGGTCTTGGCAGCAATGCCGGCATCAGATCGATCAGTGGCAACGACAAGGCAACGTAATATGCACACGTACTCTTGGGTTGTAACCGACGTTCAGACCCAACAAGCCATCCCCGATGCGGTCGAAATGACTGCCGCCTGCTTGTCCATGGAAGCCATCCTGGATGATCCCAGGCAGGAACGGGTGGGATGGTATGTCATAGGAGGCCGGTGGAGCCAAAGGCTAGCCCCGGGGTTGGCCGACAGCACGCCGCTGCCCCATGATATGCAGAACGAATGGTGGAAGGATGTTCCGGGCAACGCAACGGTGGTTCGGCAACTTGACCCCGAGGAACAGGGCTGGCCGGCCGAAATCTTTACACCAACCGAACGATTGAGTTTGATGCGCCATAGCTACGATATTTTCCATCCGCCGGATCCAGCCAAAATACCCGCGGCTCGTGAGTTGTTGACCAAATACCCCAATCACATCATTATGGCTATTGATATCCACGACTGACAGGAGCCTCCCATGGTTCTCTCCAACGACAGCGACCACGACGCCATCCGCCAGCGCACCGATGCGTGGCAGAAAAAGGCCGACGCCGCGCCCCGGCGCAAGGCCGCCTACAAAACCCTGAGCCAGCTCCCCGTTCAAACGGCCTACGGCCCGGCCGACGTGGCCGACGCCGACTACCTGCGCGACGTGGGCCTGCCCGGCGAGTATCCCTACCTGCGCGGCGTGCATCCCGCCGGCTATCGCTCGCGCCTTTGGACCATGCGGATGTTCGCCGGCTTCGGCGAGCCGGCGGAGACCAACGAGCGGTTCCGCTTCCTGATGGATCAGGGGGAGACGGGCCTCAGCGTGGCCTTTGACATGCCCACTCTCTACGGATACGACCACGACGACGAGCGGGCGCGGGGCGAGTTCGGCAAGTGCGGCGTGGCGGTGTCCTGCCTGGAGGATATGCAGACCGTCTTCGACGGCATACCGTTGGACCAGGTCACCACGTCCATGACCATCAACAGCCCGGCGGCCATCATCTGGGCCATGTACATCGCCGCCGCCGAGCGCCAGGGCGCCAGCATCGAATCCCTGGGCGGCACCATCCAGAACGACATTCTGAAAGAGTACATCGCCCAGAACGAGTACATCTTCCCGCCGCATCCATCCATGCGGCTGGTGGTGGATACCGTTGAGTTCGCCACCAACCATATGCCCCGGTTCAACCCCATCAGCATCAGCGGCTACCATATCCGCGAGGCGGGCAGCAACGCGGTGCAGGAATTGGCCTTCACCCTGGCCAACGGATTTGAGTACGTGCGGCACTGCGTGGAGCGCGGGATGGCGGTGGACGACTTCGCTCCCCGTCTGAGTTTCTTCTTCAACGTCCACAACGACTTTTTCGAGGAGATCGCCAAGTTCCGCTCGGCCCGGCGCATCTGGGCGCGGGAGATGCGCGAGACCTTCGGCGCGGAGAGCGAACGCTCCGCGTGGATGCGTTTCCACGCCCAAACCTCCGGCGCGTCTCTAACGGCGCAGCAGCCGGAGAATAACGTGGTGCGCGTGTCGTTGCAGGCTCTCGCCGCCGTCTTGGGCGGGTGCCAATCGCTCCACACTAACAGCAAGGATGAGGCCTGGGCGCTCCCCTCCGCCGAAGCCGCCCTGCAGGCTCTCCGCACCCAGCAGATCATCGCCCACGAAACGGGCGTGACCGACACCGTTGACCCCCTGGGCGGCAGCTACTTCCTGGAGGCCCTGACCAACCAGGTGGAGACCGGCGCCTACGACTACTTTGAGCAGATTGACCGCCACGGCGGTGTGATACCTTCTCTCGAATCCGGTTTCTTCCAGCGGGAGATTGCCGACGCCGCCTACATTTACCAGCAGGAGGAAGACCGCAAAGAGCGCATCACCGTGGGCGTCAACGATTACGTCGAGGAGGAAGAGGGCCTGTCCATCCCCATCCTGAGGGTGGACGAGGCCGGCGAGCAACGGCACATCGCCCACCTCAACGAGGTGCGCCGCCGCCGCGACAACCGAGAAGTCGCCGTCCGCCTGCGCAACCTGGAATCCGCCGCTCGCCAGTCCGGCAGCGACGCCAACCTGATGTACCCGCTGGTGGAGGCGGTGAAAGCGGAGGCGACGCTGGGCGAGATGATGGGGGTGTTCCGCGAGGTGTTCGGCGAATACCAGCCGGGTTGGGGTTTCTAGACTCAACCAGCTCGTAAACGGGAGATCGGTATGACTTTCGAAGAACGATACAGGGCGTTGGAGCTTAAATTCAAAGATCGGATTCAGATTGACAACCAAACGCTTTTGAAAGATTACCCGGAGAAGAGTTATTACCTCCCGAATGTCGAGCCCAAGGGCCCGGTTGATTTCGTTTTGGTGGCTATGGAGCCATCCGGTACGGGCCAAGCCGATGGCCCATCAAACGTCCCCCGAAACTTCATGGCATCTTACGAAGATTTTTTAATGCAATTCTGCCTGCGCAAATATCTGTGCCGAGCCGGTCAGTCGTGTCACGTTACCGATGTAGCGAAGGGAGGGATGCCGACCGCCCAAGCCAAGGAGACTCGTAAAGAGCGCTGGGCCGTGTGGTACCCGTTACTGGAGGAAGAGCTGCGGTTAGTGTCAATGCGGGACGCTAAGATAATTGCGCTCGGTCGGACGGTGGAAAGATTTCTCATCAACAAAAAGACCCCGGGTCTTTTCGGTTCAATACCCCACTTTTCCACTCAGGCATCCCTTGCTAGGACGATCGCACCGCAACTCCTGCCCAAGGAGTACGAGGAATTCTCAGGAAAAATGGACATAGGCCAAATTATACGCACTGCCAAGGAACTGATGCAGGGCAAGGAATTTGACGAATACCGTGATTCTATTTTGAAGAAATTCCCGCAAGAGATGACGGAATCTGGAAAGGAACTAATGTTCACATACCACTGTTTGTTCACCGTCATGAGTGGCGGTTCCTTATCTAACTTAAGATAAAGTACGGCGGCAAACTGACTTGCCGCCGCATCGTTCGGGACTGCAATAGCACCGCTTACGCCGTCGCCCCCTCCTCGGCCTGCTTGACGGTGTCGATCACCCGCTGCTCGATTTTTGCGGGACCTGTTCGTAGTGGTCGAACTCGTAGCGGTAGGAGCCGCGGCCGCCGGTCATGGAGCGCACGCCCAAGGAGTAGCACCGCGCTTCAGCCTGGGGAACTTCGACTTCGTTGCCTACGAATAGGTAAGAGTCTCGTCAGCCAAGCACTCTGAGGATGATGCCGCCAACGATGATGGTACCCATCAGCCCGATGATAGTGAGGTAAATCCGGGTGAGGTTGGCTTCTACTCGGCCCAACCGGGCGTTGTTTTCTTGCCGGAACTCGCGCTGTTCGGCGCGCTGTTCCTCCCGGTAATGGCGTTGTTCCTCCCGGTACTGCCGCTGTTCCTCAATGAACAACGCCATCGTGGCCTCCAGAGCGGCCAGACGGGATTCGATGCTCGCCAGACGTTGTTCTACGCCTGGTAGCGGGGCTGCTGCTTGCGTTGTCATGCTATCCTTTTGAGTACCAGTAGGGCGGGTTGCAAACCCGCCCCTCATTTGTTGCACGGTTTCGCCACTGAGGTTTAAGCCGTTGCCCCCTCCTTGGCCTGCTTGGCGGTGTCGATGACGCGCTGCTCGATGTTCTGCGGCACCTGCTCGTAGTGGTCGAACTCGTAGCGGTAGGAGCCGCGGCCGCCGGTCATGGAGCGCAGGTCCTGGGAGTAGCGCTGCACCTCGGCCTGGGGGACCTCAGCCTCGATTACCGTGTAGCGGTTTTCTGGGTTCATGCCCAGGATGCGGCCCCGCTTGCCGTTGAGGTCGCTGATGATGTCGCCGGTGTAGTTCTCCGGGACGGTGACGTACAGCCGGACGATGGGCTCCAGCAGCACGGGCGACGCCTTCTGCATACCCTGACGCAGGGCCTGGCTGCCGGCGATCTCGAAGGCGATGGGTTTGCCGTCCACCGGGTGCGTGCTGCCGTCGTAGATGACGGCTTTCAGGTCCACCACCGGGAAGCCGGCCAGTACGCCTTCTCTCAGCGTGTTGACGACGCCCTTTTCCACCGCGGGTATCAACTCCCGGGGCACGCGCCCGCCGACCACCTCGTTGCCGAACTCGAAGCCTTCGTCGCGGGTCTTCGGCTCGATCCGGAGCAGGACGTGACCGTACTGGCCGCTGCCGCCGGTCTGCTTCTTGTGCCGGTATTCTGAGTTGGTGATCTGGGTGATGGTCTCGCGGTAGGGGACCACGGGCAGCTTGACGTTGAGGCTGGCGCCGAACTTGCGCTTGATGCGGTCCAGGGCCACTTCAATCTGCACTTCGCCCAGGCCGGTGAGCAGGCTCTCGCTGGTTTCGGGGTTGCGGGTGAACTGGAGGCTGGGGTCGTCCTCGACGATGCGCGCCAGGGAGGTGCTCATCTTGTCCAGGTCGGCCTGGGTCGCCGGAACCACGGCCAGCGAGTAGAAGCCCTTGGGGAAGTCAATGCCGGTCAGCGTAACGCGATTGTCGCTGGCGGCCAACGTGTCCCCAGTGAGGGTGGCGTTCAGTTTGCCCACAGCGCCGATGTCACCGGCGACCACCTCGGCCACGTTGTCCTGGTTCTTGCCCTGGGGCAGGTACAACTGGCCCAACCGCTCGGACTCTCCCTTGTTGACGTTATAGATCTCGCCGTTGGAATGGGCCGTACCACGATAGACCCGGAACATTGACAGTTTGCCCACGAAGGGGTCGGATGTGGTCTTGAACACCAGCGCGGCGGCGGGGCCGGAGGCGTCGGCCGTTATGTCGTCATCGCCGGAGGTCGCCGGCAGGTCGGCTGGCGACGGCAGGAAATCGTGTATCACTTGGACCAGTTCTTCGACGCCAATGTTCTGCGTTGCCGAGGACACTAGGATGGGAACCAGGTCGCCGTTGCGGATGGCTTCGCGGGCGCCGGCGGTTACCTCGGCGGCGGTGATTTCCTCGCCTTCCAGGTACTTATCGGCCAGGGCGTCGTCGGACTCTGCCACCGCCTCAATGAGACGCTCGCGGGCGGAATCAAAATCGCCCACCACCCCGGCAGGGATGTCGGCCGGCGGGTCGATGACACTCACCAGGCCGGTGAAATCCTGGGCTTCGCCGATGGGCAGCTGGAAGGGGACACAGCGGTTGCCGAAGATGCTCACCAGTTCCTGTACGTTGCGCTCAAAGCTCGCGTTTTCCCGGTCCATCTTGTTGAGGACGATGGCGATGGGCAATCCGCGTTCCTGCGCCATGTCCCAGGCGCGCTCGGTGCCGACGTCAACGCCGGTGGGCGCGGCCACCAGGATCATCGCCGATTCCACCACCCGGACGGCGGCAACGGCCTCGCCCAGGAACTCGTCATAGCCCGGGGTGTCGAGCAGGTTGACCTTGTTGTCTCCCTCCGAGAACCGCAGCAGACTGGTCTGCACGCTGGCGGAACGCTTGGCTTCCTCCGGTTCGTAGTCGGAAACGGTGTTGCCGTCCTCAACACGGCCGATCCGGTTAATCACCTTGGCGTTGAACAGCATGGTCTCGGCAAGGGTGGTCTTGCCCGCGCCGCTATGGGATAGCAGCGCGACGTTGCGAATGGTACTGGCGGATACGGCCATCGTGTTACCCCTCTTTCGTTCGTCAATCAGATGCCAATGGCTGATTGTAGCGAAACCGTGCTGCCTGTTGCAACCGGCGGTTGACAGCGGTAAAATCGTACTCCAGCGACCGGCAGCGAGCCGCTCCTTCAGCGACTCCCCCTCGGGACCGGCCGCTCCTTCTTTTTAACCGCCGGAATGGCGATGGTCACCCAACCGCGACATTGCGGCTACGCCCTCGTTCCTACACCGACGTCTGCGTAATCACCCGTGGCGCCACTTTGCGGGAAAGCCAGCGTCCGTCGTCCGAGCTGCCCAGCAACTGCCCGTCCCGCACGATGACCTTTCCCCGCAGCAGCGTCATGATCGGGTAGCCTTCGCACTCGAAACCATCCCAGATGGAATAGTCCGAGTTGGCGTGCAGCTCGTCCACCGTTATTGTCTTCTTCAGGTTGGGGTCGAAGATGACGATGTCGGCGTCGCTGCCCACGGCAACCGCGCCCTTCTGCGGGTACATGCCCAGGATTTTCGCGGCGTTGGTTGAGGTGATGGCCGCGAACCGTTCCAGGTCGATGCGCCCGTTGGCTGCCAGCTTGGTATAGGTCACCGGCATCCGGGTCTCGATGCCATTGTGGCCGCCGCACAGGGTGCGGATGGTGTCTCCCGCCAGCTTGACGTTCTTGTAGGTGGTCCATTCGTCGGTGGCGGTGGTGCAGATGGGGCCGTCCACCAATCCCTGCTGCAGTGCATCGCGGTCGTCGGAGAACTTGATGGCCGGATAGGTGTGGATGGCCAAACCGTCGGGCTTCAGGTAGTCGTCGTAGGTGAACTCGAGATAATTGTGCAGGGCCTCGCCGTACACCGGCAGCTGGGCGGCCCGGGCTTCCGCGATGGCGGCCACGCCCTCTTTGGCCGTGGTGTGGACGAAATAGATGCCCGTTTCGGTCTTCTGGGCCAGCCGAACCACCTTGCGGAAGGAGATGTCCTCGGAGATGTTGTTGTGGGCCAGGTGCAGGTTGGAGGCGTGGTCGCGGCCCTCCCGTTCCAGTTTTTCCTCCATGTAAGTGACGATGTCATCTTCCTCGGCGTGAACGGCCATGATGCCGCCGTGTTTGCCCACCTCCTGGAAAATCTCCCAAAGGTGTCCCATGGGAACCCGGGCGTGGAAGGTGGTGAAAATCTTGAAACTGGCGACGCCGGACTGGATAGCTTCGCCAATCTCGCCCATGGTGCTGGGTGGGATAGCTCCGGCCAGGATGTAGTGGAAGGTGTGGTCTATGTAGGAATGGCCACGGAAAATGTCCCGTCGGGTTTCAATCTGGGCCATGATGGGATCTGATGGCGGCACCGCTCCCGGCGTCAGCGGCAACGCGCCGGCAAAGTCCACGAAGGTCGTCACTCCGCCGAAGGCAGCGGCCCGGCTGGCGGCTTCCGGCGGTTGGGTGAACACGCCGTCGTCGCCGCCGGCCCAATAATCGGGCACCGGCACGTTGATGTGGGCGTGGGGTTCGATACCACCGGGCAGAACAATCATTCCGGTCGCGTCAATCACCTCCCCCGCGCCTAAATCGTCCAGGATACCTGGGGCGACCACCGCGGCAATTTGCTCTCCCTGGATGCCGACGTCCTTGAGGCCAACTCCTGCCGGAGTGACCACGGTCCCGCCCTTGATAATCAAATCCAGCATTATCCCCTCCTGCGGTCATGTTTTGAGAGCATCACTGTCCAAATATCTACCAATGTTTCTAGGGTCTGTTAACATTTTGAGAATCGCACCGTCGTTCCTGCGAAAGCAGGAACCCAGAAAAGCCTCTGCGACAGGAACGTTGGCCTCACTCTATGCTCTCTGGATTCCCGCTTTCGCGGGAATGACGGGAAAATGTTAACAAGCTCTGGTAGAGCCGATTATAGCGCGGTATATGAACCACGTCCGCAATCAGGGTTAGCGCCGGGGGGACTATCCGCCGCCGTTGCCAATCCAGCCGGCGGCGCGCTCCGCAATCATAATCGCCGTGGCGTTGGTGTTGGCCCGCACCACGTTGGGGCAGATGGAAATATCCACCACTCGCAGGTTGTTGACGCCATGCACTCGACAATACTGGTCCACCACCGCCAAAGGATCGCCGGCCGGCCCCATGCGGCACGACCCCGACGTGTGAAAAGTGGTGAACACATTGCGGAGCAGCCAGTCATCCAGCGCATCATCCGACTCCAGTTCTTCTGGGGTCGGCGAAAGCGGCCCTCCAGAGATGCCGGCGAAGGAAGGCTGATCGAGGATGCGACGGCAAAGGCGGACACTATCCCGCAGCCTCTGCCGGTCCCATTCGCTACGCAGATAGCGGTAGTCGATCAGTGGCTTGTCATGAGGGTCCGCCGAGGCAAGGCGCAACTCGCCGTCGCTGTCCGCGTTTTGCAGGATGCACGTCATACGCAGCATCGGCCGCTCTGCTCCGGGGCCACTGCCCAGGGGACTTGGCCCAGACGCGACGTTGTTGACATATACGTGCATATCGTTGCGCGTCGTGGAGCCGGCGGTGGTGTAGCGCAGCAGGGTCTGGATGCGGGAGCCGGAAAAATCGGTGGGAAGGTAGTCATGATGTAGCGCCGAGTCCACGTACACCAAGGGATGGTCCCGCAGATTCCGGCCCACGCCCGGCAAGTCGCGCGCCACCGGAATGCCGAGGTCGTTCAGATGGTCGGCCGGGCCGATGCCGGAAAGCATCAGCAATTGCGGCGAGGCGATGCCGCTGGCGCACAAAGCGATCTCGTCGCCTCCCACCGTGAACACCTCGCCGCCGCTTTCCACCTCCACACCCACCGCCCGCAGTGCTGTGCCCGCTCGTGGTGAGCCTGTCGAACCACGCTCAAACAGTATCCGCCGCGCCACGACGTTGCCTCGTATCGTCAGGTTGAGGCGGTGACGCGCCGTGGACAGATAAGCCAGGGCGGAACTCATGCGTATGCCGGCCGGATTGTTCATCGGTGCCGGCCCAAAACCCTCGGAAGACGGATGGTTCATGTCCGGGTCTTCGGGATAACCCAGGTCGGCGCACGCTTGAGCGAAGGCGTGCTGGAAGGGATGCCAGGCTTCTCGCGGGGCGCGCACCACCGGTATCGGGCCATCACTGCCGTGAAAGTCGTCGTGGGCGTCGGCGTCGATTTCCAGTTTGCGGAAGAAGGGCAGCACGTGCCGGTAAGCCCATTGGTCGTTGCCCTGCTCCGCCCAGGAATCATAGTCCTCGGGAAGGCCCCGCAGGAAGACCTGGCCGTTGACGGCGCCGGAGCCGCCCATCACTCGGCCCCGGGCAATGTGCATCGGCTCGGGCTGGCGGTCGGTGCCAATAGCCCGGTATGACCAGTTGAACGGCCCGCCTGGGGTGGAAGCATCCTGGCTGGTTCCGTCGCGCAACTCCGCCGGCCACTGCTCGAACTCCGCGTAGTCGGGGCCGGCCTCCAGCAGCAACACCGAGCGGTTGGGGTTTTCCGACAACCGGGTTGCCAGGGCGCAGCCGGCAGATCCGCCGCCAATGATGATTACGTCGTACTGCATCGCAAAGTTGTGCCATAACTCGAGCTATAGACCCAACGTCGGTTGCGCCGTCAGACGGGCAATGCGTTCTCGTATTAGTTGGCAATAATATGAACTTATTTCAAAAGCAATGCATTGACGGTTATTCTTGTAGCAAGCTTCTACGCTCGTGCCTGATCCGGCAAACGGATCTAATACAACACCTGATTCTGGGCAACTGGACTTCACCATCCGTTCTACTATTTCCAGCGGCTTTTGTGTTGGGTGATCCTCGCGTTCTCGATGCAATCGATGCAGCCGGGATACGCTCCAAACGTCTTTGGGATTGTAACCAACTTCCAACCATTTTTTTCCAACGAATATAGACCTCGTGCGCGCTTTTTTCGTCTCCGCATCATAGGGGATCCGTACTGAATCTATATCAAAATAGTATTTCTTGGATTTAGCAAAAAACCCGATGGTGTCATGCACTGATGAGAATCGGCGTGTTGTTCCGCCCATGCTGGGAACTTTGCGGTCCCAGATAATTTCGTTAATCATCGTCATCCGAGTTTTCAAAAAAGAAAAAATCTCCGGTGAAAATCGCCAAGTGGTGAAAACGTACAAACTGCCGGTCTCTTTTAATTTAGGCATAACCGCCTCGACCCATGCTTGGGTCCATTCCAAAAATTCGGCGGGATCCATCATATCAGAATCGTTCCCGTAGTCCTTGCCGAGGCAATAGGGCGGGTCAGCGATAACCAAATCCACCGAGCCGTTGTCAAGACGGCCTACGCCGGATAGAAAATCCTCATTGTAAATCGAGTAGTTCATCGCAGGACGATGCTCCTTGAATTGCTTTGCAGTAGTTCCAAAAACTCTTGCCGAGTCCTCGGTTCCGGCGGGGCGTGGTAATAAGCCTGGATCTTATCGTTTCGTGGATTGACATAGATCGGCAGGAATTGAGGTGAAAATGTGTGGATGCTGTCGCGTACAAACGATATGGTAGTGTTGTCAAAAGTGAAAGCGAAAACGGCATAAATCAAGCGATAATCGGGCATAGCCGTGTACTGCATAAACAGCTTCTCAACCGCAGCAATATCATTCTTGTTTCTTCGTCCGTTCGCATTGGTAATCTTTATGTTGACGTAATACCTTTCCGCCTCGCTTTTCAACACGATGCAATCATGCAAGCTCGTATCGGGCATACTGAAATCCACGTCATCGACGCCAAGCGCCTGACGATTGTATTTTGCCTGCTGCACTATGACCTGTTCCGCTATCCAGCTAACCGAGCGGGTATGCGGTTTTAGGCCATACGGCAAAATGTCAGGATTCGTGATGTCGAAGCTCGGGATGATACGCACAACCTCGGAAAAGAAATCCCGCATCGCAGCGAGTTCGTCGTTGATTAAGCTAATTTCGCTCATGAGTTTGCACCTCGCGAACCGCAGGCCAATTATCCCCATCGCTACAGCGGTCTTGTCAAGGGCGGAGGCGTCACTAATTTCGCAAATGATAGGCTTGATTGCCAGAGAGATCACGCAAGGGCCACAGCGCAAAAACCTCGCAGAATGCGGACACTACAGCTTCCGCAACCGAGGCTATTGATGGCGCCGTACCCAACTCGGCGGCGATGCTGGTTACGGTTCTGTCGCGGATCCCGCACGGCACAATCCCCGCGAACATCCGCAGATCGGGGTTCACGTTGATGGCGAAACCGTGGTACGCGATTCCGCCGGCTATTTTGACGCCGATGGCCGCTATCTTCCGCTGCCCGTCGGCAGTCCAGACACCGGTCAACCTGTCAACTACGGTGGCCGGCAAGCCAAACTCGCCCAGACTGCGTATGATGACCTGCTCCAGCAGACGCACGTACCAATGCGGCCCACCGCGTCCACGCAGCCTGATAATGGGGTACGCAACCAGTTGGCCTGGCCCGTGGTAGGTAATCAGGCCGCCCCGGTCGGTTTCTACCACGCTGACCCCGCGCGCCGCCAGGGTTTTTGCGTCCAACAGCAGGTCAGAATCGGGCGCCAACCGACCCCGGGTGTAGGTATGGGGATGCTCCAGCAGCAGCAGGGTCTCCGGGGCGTAGCCCTCACGAACCTCATCGGCGATTCGGACCTGCCAGTCCCACGCTTCGGGGTATGGCACCATGCCGGCATGGATGATGCGACAGATCCCGTCTGCCGCGTTGGCCGCCAGCAGTTCAGTAGATGGGAGTGTCGTCATCCATCGCCTCAAGGCGATCCTTGACAGCCTGAAGGAACGCTCCCGATTCTGCGCCGTCGTTGATCCGATGGTCGAAGGACAGGCACAGGTTCATCATCCAGCGAATGGCGATGGCGTCGCTTATCACCACGGGCCGCTGCTGCACCGCCTCGGTGGTCAGGATGCCGGCCTGGGGATGGTTGATGACAGGCCCGCCCAGGACGCTACCCAACGCGCCGGTGTTGTTCACGGTGAAGGTGCCGCCCTGCACGTCTTCCAGACGCAAGGAACCGGCGCGAGCGCGGGCCGACCGGTCGGCGACGGCGTGGGCCAGGCCGGCGATGCTGAGCCGGTCGGCGTCGTGGATTACCGGCACCACCAAGCCGGTGGGCGCGGCAACGGCTATGCCCAAGTTGATGCGCCGTTTCAGCACGATATGGTCTTCGCCCCAGCTAGCGTTCAGCGTCGGGTTGTCTTTCAGGGCCGACGCCACCGCTTTGAGCGCGAACGGAAGGTAAGTCAGATTGACGCCTTCGCGCTGTTGGAACTTTTCGCGCTCCCGGTTGCGGAGGCCGACCAGGTTGGTGATGTCAACCTCTACCATGCTCCAGGCGTGGGGTATCTGGGTAACGGAGCGCACCATTGCCTCGGCGATCATCCGTCGCACCGGCGTCAGCGGGATGCGCTCTTCGTCGGCGCCGGCCGGCATTGGCTGGGGCGCTAGCGCCGGCGCGCTGGGAGTTGGGGCGGTGGGTGGCGAGATGCTGGTCGGTTGCGTTTCCAGGTGGCGCAACACGTCGTTGCGAGTGACTCGTCCGCCCAAACCAGTGCCGGCGACGCGGCTGACGTCCAGGTTGTGTTCTCGGGCCAGGCGGCGCACCGCCGGAGATAGGCGGTTGGGCGCGCGTTGGCCGGCAGGTTCTCTGCCGGCAGCGACGGTCACCGAAGGCGCAGGTTGGGTTAACGCCGACGGGACGGCCTCGGTAGGAACGGCGTCGTCTTCCTGGCTCTGCGCTTCAACCGCTGACCCTCCCGTTGGACCCACCGGGCGGGCGTCCATGATGAGATATGATGCGGGTGTGGAAGAGGCCGGCTGTGCCGACGTGGCAGCTGCCGGCGGCGCCGGCGCGGCGGCATTGGCCGGGCCGCTGCCGTCTTCAACCTCGGCGATAGGCGCGCCCATGGGAACGGTCTCGCCCTCCTGGGCTATTATGCGCACCAGCTCCCCGGACACCGGCGAGGGGACTTCCATGGTCACCTTATCGGTGACCACCTCCACCAGCGGGTCGTACCGCTCCACGCGGTCACCCGGCTGCTTGAGCCATTTGCCGATAGTGCCCTCGACGACGCTTTCGCCGACGTGGGGCAGTTCAATCAGTTGAGCCAATGGTCAGTCCTCATTCGGAGTCTCGCGCTTCCAGCTGCCGCAGCCGTTCACGCAGGCGCTGATTTTCCGCAGCGGCGGCATCACGTTCTGCTTCCGCAACCAGCCGTGCTGCCCGCTCTTCGTCGTACCTGAGTATGTCTTCGCCGGTGCGTGGGTTTCGCAAACGAAACTCCCCATTGTCCCAACAAATGAGAACATCCAGCTCGCTGCTGTAGCCGCTGATCACGCCGTCGGCGCCTGTGTTCGTCTCAATGGGTCGGTGCACTCCACCAATCAGGCGTTCACCGGCCAGAGGTTCCGGATAGTAACGGTTTCCAGTGGGATCAAAACGCCAGTACTCGGTGATACCCAGCGCGGCGTACAAGTCGCGTTTCCGGCCCAAATCATTGCGCCAGGTGGTTCTGGAGGCAATCTCCAGGACGAACTCAGGAACCTTGCCCACTTCCCACAGCAGGTAGGATTCCCGGCTGATGATGGCCTCCGGGTTGACGCCAAATGAGACGTACCAGTCGGGCGCAACGCGGGCGCGCGGGTTGCCCTGTTCGTAGTAAATGAAGTTGTTGGTGCTCATCACCACGTCGGAGCGATCCCGGAAGAGTTCTCTGAATACGTGCAACTGTTGGGTAATGACGATTTCCTGGCGCATTCCGTCCGGACGCGGCTCCTCGTTGGGTGGGTAGAGCGGATCAGTCTCCGGATATGCCGGCGGGCGTAATTTGGAAGTCATGGCGGGCCTCGCTTGTCCCGGTGTGCCATCAGTAGGCGGCCAGCCGGCGCAGTTCGGCGGCGATGGCCTCCGGGCTGGGCATATAGGCGTCTTCCAACGACTGGGCAAAGGGCATGGTAGGCACGTCGGGACCGCAGAGCCGGGCGATGGGAGCGTCCAGATACTCGAATGCTTCGTCCGCCGCCAACGCCGCGATTTCAGCGCCAATGCCGCCGCTGATGTTGTCCTCGTGAACCACCAATAGTTTGCCGGTTTTCTGCACTGACGCCAGGATGGTTTCCGTGTCCAACGGCTTGAGCGTCCGCAGATCCACCACTTCCGTGCTGATGCCGTCGCCGGCCACGGCTGCCGCTGCCGCCAGGCAGTAGTGCATCGCCAGCCCATAGCTGACCACCGTTACGTTGGAGCCGGCACGTTTCACGTCCGCCGGGCCGATGGGCAGGGTGTATTCCTCATCCGGCACCTCGCCGCGCACCAGTCGGTAGGTCTTCTTGTGCTCCAGGAAAATCACCGGATTGTCGTCGCGGATGGCCGACTTGAGCAGGCCCTTAGCCTCGTAGGGCGTCGAGGCGGTGACCACAACCAGACCGGGCGTGTGGAAAAACAGGGCTTCTACGTTCTGCGAGTGAAACAGGCCACCACGGATCCCACCGCCGTAGGGGATGCGGACGGTCATGGGAACCTTCAGCGCGCCGTTGGTGCCATAGTGGGCGCGGGCCGCCTCGCCGATCAACTGGTTGACGCCGGGCCAGACGAAGTCGGAGAACTGCACTTCGGGAATGGGCCTCATGCCGCGGAACGCCGCGCCCAGGGCGATGCCCATGATGGACGCCTCGGCAAGGGGAGTGTCGATAACCCGCTGCGGGCCGAAGTCCTCAATGAACCCCTGAGTCGCCAGGAAAACGCCGCCGCGCTGACCTACGTCCTCGCCCATGACGAACACGCGCTCGTCCCGTTCCATTTCCTCGTGGAGGGCGGAACGCACCGCTTCGATTACAGTCATTTCCGGCATAACGTGGCCCTTCCTAAACGTACAGGTGATCGTAGATGGTGGATGCGTCCGGGGGCTCGGCAGCGTCGGCAAAGTCGGTGGCATCGTTGACCTGATGCAGCGCGTCCGCGCGGAATTCTTCCAATTGTTCCTGCGTTACGATACCGCGCTCCAGCATCTGCGACGGAAACATTGTCACGGGGTCGAATTGACGGGCCGCGTCCAGGGCGTCCCGGTCCCGGTAGCGGCGGTCGTCGTCGTCGGTGGTGTGGGGCATGAACCGCTCTACCTTCATCTCGACCAACGCCGGCCCAACGCGTCGGGCGTGCTCGATGCCCTGGCGTGTCGCTTCGTAGCAGGCGACGAAGTCCATGCCGTCGATGACGAAGCCGGGGAACCCATACCCCTCGGCGCGGGCGGCCACGTCGCTGACGACCATCTGCGCCTCCAGCGGCGTGGAGATGGCGTACTTGTTGTTTTCACAGATGAACAGGACGGGCAGTTTGTGGATGGAAGCGAAGTTCATGGCTTCGTGGGTCTCGCCCTGGCTGGACGCGCCGTCTCCAAAGTAGCAGATGGTCACGGTTGGCTCGCCCATCATCTTGCTGCCCAGGGCGTACCCAACGCTCTGAGTGAGGCCAGCCGCGACCACGTTGGAGATTTGGATGATGTTCCGGGGCAGGTCGGCGCCCTGCAGCGGGAACTGACGCGCGCCGGAATATGGTTCCCCCTCCTTGCCCATGAACGAAAGCATGACCTGGCGCGGCGTCAACCCAGCGGACATTTTAAGGGCCAAATCCCGGTAGTATGGGAACAGGAAACAGTGGCCGTCCTTCTGCGCGGCCAGCAGCGATCCCATCTCGGCGGCCTCGTGTCCCTGGGACGATGCGGCGATGGGAACCTTGCCCTGCCGGTTCATCATCCAAATCCGCTCGTCCATGGTGCGGACAAGGATCATCTGGCGGCAAACCTCAACCAGGTCGGCGGCAGTCAAACCCTCGGGCAGCTCAGCGCCAATTCCATCGATGGCGACGGCAACTGCGCTATCGGTAACGTTAGCTTGGGTCATCGGGCTGGTCATCTCCTGGCGCCACAAGCGTAAGTCGGCGGCCCCAGCCGCCTGTCCCAATGATAGACCAACCGGGCGGGGCTGGCAAACGTTGACTGAGATACCAGGGTGGTATAGCATCAAGATGAGATTGGGGATGGTTACGGCCGGCGAAAAGGACTGCGCAGTAGTCGCTTTTCGTTGAACGCCGGCAGAGCCGGCGGGCGGCGGTTTCGGAGTGGTACGGATCGCCGTTGAGGGCCGGGGTAGTTCCCAATCCGTATAAAAGTCCCAGACTACTCCGGGGCTTTTCCTTATTTACCAGTTGATTGCGACTTTACATCGCCCCTATCCGCACCAAGTCCTCAAAGAAGCGGGCAACGTCCCGTAAGACACGTATATCTTCGTCATCAATTCCATCAGGGTTGAAGTGCATTATATTGTTTCGTATCTCACGCACGGTGTCCAGGTGCTCTGAAAATACTCCCCGGTCGATTTTCAGATTCAGGCGTTCCCAATTGCCTGGGTTCTGTAACAGTCGGCAATATTCGCCAAGCGTGAGGTCAGCTGTGCCGTTTATTTCCTTGCCGGGTCCGTCAGCGTTAGACTGGCCTCTCAACTCCGCGAGAGTGAATTTCCGATGGATAAGGTTTTTCAGGTGGCCTTCTATCTCTCCGACAAGTAGGAATGGGCCGGCCAGTTGCGCGAACTGCTCGCCAAGGTCGCTGACCGTGACGATCCCGCTGATGATGTTTCCCGCCTGTCTGTCTCTGACCAACACGTAACCGTGCTCTGCAATGATGCTGACAGCCTCAAGTAAAGTGGCATCTTTGGAAATCTCCCGAGCGGGTTCCATGCAGTCACTAACCGTTTGGCAATCACGTCCCAGTACCAACCGTGTGCCGATAGACTGCCAACTGATAATTCCCCTCACTGTGCGGGGAGTATCCGGTGTGTCCGTTACAGGCAGCTGCGAGTAACCGTGCAACTGCATCACTGTCGTAGCGGTGATGAGAGGGTCATTGGAGTGTACACTCATCGGCTTGTTGTGCGCCGCGCCGAGTGAATCGATTCTATGGGTGGGATCGGGGCGGTTTGAATCCGGAAACACCCCATTGAACTCCGGATCCAGTTCAATTGAAACTGTTGTGCCTGCCCAAACGATGGCGAAATCCGGCACGGAGCGCAAATTCAGTTCCTCCAGTCGGTTTTGGATACGGCTGTTTACATACCCCTTCCGCACAACGTAGCCATACTTGCCGATAAGTTCACGAACGGTAAGGCGTTCCGGGCCTGGGGCGTTACCACCCTCCATCTCCTCTTTCATCCGCTGGGCTACTTCCCCCAGCCATTTGTCGCCAGTGCTCATTTGAACTCCCCATCACCCCACGTAGGTATTCCGAAAACGGTACAGCGTGAACTCCGGCTCCACCGGCGCGACGGGCATGTACTGCTCCGCCTCCTCGATCTTGGCGACGATGAACCATGGGCCCGGCTCGGCCATGGCCCGTCCGAACGCTTCCTCCAGCGTTTCCAGATCACTGACCGTGACGGTCTTGGCGATGCCGCAGGATTTCGCCACTTCTTCCAGGTTGGTGTTGGTGGAGGTGTGGCTGGGTTGGCCGCCGGTCTGCGCCCAGGCTTCGTTGTCCCATACGACGACGACCAGGTTGGTCGGGTTCTCCCGCCCGATGGTGGCTATCGTACCCAGGTTCATCAATAGAGACCCGTCGCCGTCCAGGGAAATCACCTTGTCGTCGGTGGAAAGGGCCATCCCCAGGGCGATGGACGAGCAGAGCCCCATGTTGCCGTAGGTATAGAAGTTCCGGTCCCGGTGGCCGGCGTGGTACAACTCGTCGCTGGTGGGGCCGAGGTTGCCCACGATGGGGGAATCCCCGGCGTGGCGCAGGACCATTTGGGTGGCGTCGAACCTAAGCAATTTTGCCTCCGTGGAGCATCGGGGTCATGCAAATCGCCACCGGGTTGCGGTGGGCGTGGCACAGCTTCATCACGCCGTCCAGCAGCGTATCCATGCGGTCTTCGCTCTCGATGGTGTAGTGGGCGATGCCGAACAGATCCAGGATAGGCTTGGTGTTCCGTCCCATTGCGACCTGGGCAATATTGAATTCGCCCACCTGACCGCGCAAGTTCATAAAGATCGGTATCGGCGTGCGAGACGGCAGGCACAGGCTGGCGATGCCGTTGATGCTGTTGCCGAATCCGCTGGACTGCATGAACACGGCGGCGTTGCGGCCCACCGCGTAGCTCCCCACCGCCACGCCGACGGCCTCCTCCTCGCGGGTGCAGGACACCAGGTGGAAGTACGGATCGGCCTCGATGAGGCTGGTCACCCGGTCGATGGAGATGTCGGGCACGTACGCGATCAGCGACGTATCCCACTTCTTCAGTGTTTCAACAATGATGTCATTCCAGGCCATGGCAAGGCTCCTCGCTAGACAAATCGCGGGCTAGTATAGCGTATGTCGGGCAACTTGTAGGGGCGACCCTTGTGGTCGCCCCGTGGGTGGCCTCCCCTGCCGTTGGGCAACCACAAGGGTTGCCCCTACAACCACGCCGTAACTTCGTCAGCCGGCGCCCGCACGGAAGCGGAGGGCCGAGACGGGTAGCCGATGAACAGCGCGCCCACCATCGTCCAATCCGATTCACCTCCCATCGTCTCGGCCAGGTTCGGGTGCCGCGTGGTGTTGCCCGTGCTCCAGTCGCCGGCCAGCCCCTCGGCCACGGCGGCCAGCAGCAGGTTCTGGACGGCGCAGCAAGCGGCGGCGTAGTTCTCCTGGGTCATTTCCTCGCTGTCGCCTGGAACGCTGTACACATAGATCAGGGCCGGCGAATCCAGCACCCGCTGACGGCTGCCGTCGGCGTTCTCGTGATTGTCGCTGCGGGCGAAGAGATTGTCGTAGGCCAGTTGCGCCACCTCGGCGCGTTTGGCTCCACCCTTCTCCAACACGAAGAACCGCCACGGATTGGTGAGCCGATGGTTGGGCGCCCACACCGCCGCCTCGAGCATACGCCGCAGCGCCTCCCGGGGTGGAACCTCGGCAGAAAACTCGTTGTTCATCCGCCGGTCATGGATGGCTTGGTAAACAGAAACTCCGGTAGTGGGCGCGGTTACGTTGCCGCTCCGCAATCGACTGGCCTGCGTCATATTGTCTTCCCCTTCTCCAGATGCATGCGGTCCGATCAATCGTCAGTTTCATTGCCTGATTAGGGCCATATCGCTGGTGGTAAGTCCGAGTATCGGGAAACTCATCCCAGCCCGTGCTCCGCCAGTACCGGGCCGATGGCCTCAACCAGCGGCGGCAGGTATTCGTTCCAGTCGCCGACTATCCCGTAGTCGGCGGCGCGGAAGATGGCCGCCCGGTGGTTGCGATTGATGGCCAGGATAATGCCGGCTTTCTGTATGCCGACGGTGTGGTTGAACGCTCCCCGGATGCCCACCGCCAGATAGACCTGCGGCGCGATGGTGCGCCCGCTGATGCCCACCTGGATGTGATGCGGCAGCCAGCCGGAATGCACCACGTTGCGGGTCGTAGCGATGGACGCGCCTATGCTTGACGCCAACTTCTGCGCGGCGGGCACTCCCTCTTCCGTCACCCCCATACCGAGGCCGACCACCACCTCGGCGGAGGTGAGTTCCAGCGCGCCGTGTTCCTCGGAAAGATGCTCGCTGACCAATGTTGCGTCGGAGCCGGCGGCGGGTGATGGAGCGATGGCTTCTACGGGCGCCGTCGCACCCGGTTCCGGCGCTGCCGGCGTCAGCACGCCCGGCCGCAGCGTGACCAGGTTCGGCAGGGTTTTGGACAGAATGGGCGCAACCACGTTGCCGCCCAGGGCCGGTTTCAACTGCACCAACTGGCCGGCGTCGTTGATCTCCAGGTCGATGGCGTCGCCAGTGAGGCCAAGGCGTTGCCGGGCGGCGATGCGGGCGGCGAGATCCCGCCCGTCGGCGGTGGCCGCGAACAGCACGGCGTAGGGTCCGCCGGAGGCGGATTGCGCGATGGCATCGGACAGCGTGTCCGCCACGCCGCGACCGCAGAGCATACCCAGCCCGGTGGTATCCAGCGTCAGGATGCGGTCGGCGCCGTACTCCGCCAATTGCCCGGTGATGGCCTCATCCGGCGCACCTTCGCCTATAACAACCGCTACCACCTCGCTCTGGGTGATTGGAGCGAGCGCCCGGGCCTTGCCCAGCATTTCCAGCGTAACCTGCCGCACGCCGCCACCCGCCAACTCCGCCAACACCCAGATGCTTCGGTCCCCGCCGGCGTAGCGCACCGCCGCCGCGTCGCCGGAACCCTGCTCTCCTGCGGCGGTTATCGTGGCCAGCCGTTCCCGGAGCATATCAGCGACTTGCCGTGCCGCGTCCTCCGGCGTCTCGTCCCGGATCACCACACCCAGCCGGTCGGGTTCCACCAGGCGGATGTCCTCAACCCACGTGGGCGAGCCTTCCAGTCCGAACAAGTCCGCCTGTGGCGGATCGGTCAAATCAGCGCAGGTCAACTGCTCAATGGCTTTGCCCTCCGCCTCGGCCATTTCCTCCCGACCCGGATAGCGTTCCTGGCCGGCCCCTTCCGTGACGCACACCACTGCGGGCAGCCCGCATTCCAGCACCTGATAGCCCTCGTCGGTCACGCGCTCGACCGTGATGCGGTTAGCGGAGCGGTCCACCTCCAGCTTGCGGACGTTGCTGATGTGGGGCAGTCCCATCAGCTCAGCGACTTCCGGCCCCACCTGGCCGGTCTCGGCGTCGCTGCTGTTGCGTCCGCAGACGATGAGGTCGGGAGCCTCACGCTGCAGGGCCAGGGCCAGGGCCTGCGCCGTCGCCAGCGTGTCGCTGCCGGCCAATGCCCGGTCGGACAGCAGCAAGGCCCGGTCGGCGCCCAGCGCGTAGCACTGCGTGAGGCCCTCGGCGGCGTTGGGTGGACCCATTGACAAAGCGATTATTGAGTCTGCATCGCCGTCTTTCAGGTCCACCGCCATGTTGATGCCCAACAGGTCGAAGGGATTAATCTCCGACGGCACACCCTCCCGTTGTATCACCTTGTTCTCATAGTCGAACTCGATGCGCGAAACTACGGGGACAAATTTAACGCAGACGGCGATCTTCATTGCATCAGGCTCCTTACTGCAGCATTGTCATTGCGACCGCGCACTTGATGCGGGGGTGGCAATCTCCTTGCGGATTCGCCCCTCCAGGCGTTCCAGGCCGGCGCTGATGGATACCGTATAACGTGCCGGACTACGGAGGCTCTTATATTCCTCGGGCAGTGCGTCCAATCCACGGGCGACCCGCTGGCGGGCGTCGGAGATGCTTTCCGGTGGTTTGAGGCGGTCGCCGTCAATCATCACGGTATCCAGCAGAGGTTCACAGTCGCCAACTTCCTCTCCGTCAAGACCTATAACGTCTCCCGCCATCACTCCGTCGCTGTCATACCGGCGAAACACCTGCTTGGCGCCGGGCAGCGACGCCTTGCCCGCGCTGAGTTTCATCACCGGCCGGCCGTTGTAACCCACCATCTTGTACACCATGTCGCACGACGGAGCGTCCGCGGACACCCCAACCCGTGTGCCCACGCCGAACATATCGATGGGCGCGCCGCCCTGGACGAGCCGTTCCAGCGCGTATTCGTCCAAGCCGCCGCTGGCGACGATGCGGACGTAGTCCAACCCGGCGTCGTCAAGGATGCGGCGCACCTGCCGGCTCAGCGCGTAGAAATCGCCGGAGTCCAGGCGCACGCCGGTCAGCCGATTTCCCTGGGCTTCCATCTCGCGGGCGACGTTGACTGCCGTGTGGGCCGCGTTGATGGTGTCGTAGGTATCCAACAGCAGAATGCTCCGGTCGGGGAACATACGGGAGTAGGCGCGGAATGCGTCGGCTTCGTCGTCGAAACTGGTGATGTAGGAATGGGCCATGGTGCCGGTGGGCGGGATGCCGTACCGCCGGGCGGCCAGCACGTTGCTGGTGGCCCCGAATCCTGCGATGTACGAAACGCGGGCCATGCGCAGCGCCGCTTCGCCGCCGTGGGTGCGCCGGGCGGCGAAATCGGCGATGGGCCGGCCCTGGGCCGCCTGGACACACCGGGCCGACTTGGTGGCCAGCAACGATTGGTACTGGATCTGGTTGATGACGATGGTCTCCGCCAACTGAGCCGCGATGATTGGCCCGCTCACCTCCAGCGCTGGTTCGTCGGCGAAGAAGAGACGGCCCTCCGGCATGGCTCGCACGCAGCCGGTGAAGTGGAAATCCCCCAGGTATTCGAGGAAATCCTCAGTGAAGATGCCGGTGTCGCGCAGGTAGTCCACGCTGTCCGCATTGAAGGACAATGCCGCAAGGCAGTCAAGCGCGTCGTCAACGCCGGCGGCGATCAGATAACCTCGGTCCGGCGGATACTCGCGGACATAGAGGCTGAAAGTGGCTTCGCCGTCCATTCCCTCGGCAAAGTACGACTGAGCCATGGTCAGTTCGTATAGATCCGTGAGCAGACCCAACTCGCCGGCCGGCGCCGGCAGATAAGTAGAGGCGCTTTGAGTGCTCATTGCAGGACCTGACCGGACAGCAGAAATCGATGGCGAAAGACCGGAGAATGCCAGCATTATCCGGTGGGCCGGCGGCAGTGTCAAACCGGCGGCGTTCTCTACGTTACGCTGTGATTTGGTGACTGAAATCTGTAGGGGCGAATAATTATTCGCCCCTACCCAGACTAGCTACGGCGTCCACCGAAATCAAACCGCCTGATGCGGAACGCTACCAAATGTTGAACAGCCGATTGAAGGGCAATGAGGGTCTATGCTATGATGCAGCAACAGAATGCGGGCGGTTAGCTCAGTTGGTTAGAGTACTTGCTCGACACGCAAGAGGTCAGTGGTTCGAGTCCACTACCGCCCACCATCCCCTATCCCGTTCAAGTTGTTGCGGCCCACGCCGGTATATTCAAAGCCGAGTCGCTGCATATCCACCGCATCCAGTGCGTTGCGCCCGTCGAATACGAAACGAGGCGGTCGCATGGACCGGGCAATGTCTCGCCAGTCGGCGTTGACGAACTGACGCCATTCCGTGATCAGGACGACGGCCTGCGCCTGGTTGGCCGCTTCCAGGGCGTTTTCGGCCAGCTGTACCGAGGGCGGCAGATGTGGCCGGGCGGCCTCCATTGCCTCCGGGTCATAGGCGCTCACGATGGCGCCCTCGTCAACCAGCGCCCGGATGAGGTCGAGGGATGGAGCATCGCGGATGTCGTCGGTATCGGGCTTGAAGGACAGTCCCAGCACGGCGACGCGCAGACCGGCCATGTTGGCGTCAAAGCGTTCGCGCAGGGCGTAGAGCGGCAGCAGCCTTTGCCGGTTGTTGATGTTGATGACCGAGCGCAGCAGCTCCACGTTGGCGCCGCTGGTCAGGCCCAGGTGGTCCAGCGCGCGCACGTCCTTGGGGAAGCACGAGCCGCCGTATCCCACGCCGGCGTAAATGCGTCCGCCGGTACGGGGATCCATGGCCATGCCGTCGCTCACGGCATCGATGGACGCTCCCACCCGGTCGCACAGGGACGCTATCTCGTTGATGAAGGAAATTCGTGTGGCGAGGAAGGCGTTGCTGGCGTACTTGATCATCTCCGCGCTGGTGATGTCGGTGATGATGTAGGGCGCCTCGATGCCCACGTGCATGGCCTTGATCGCGGCGATGGCTTCGCCGTCGCCGGGATTGGCGCCGACGACGATGCGGTCCGGGTTCCGCCAGTCTTCAACCGCTTGCCCTTCCCGCAGGAACTCGGGGTTGGAAACGTAGCGCAGCCCGGAGCCGGCCAAATCGTGCTCGATGATGCGTTGTCCGGTGCCCGGCGGTACCGTGCTTTTCATCACGATCACCGGGTTGCTGGACGGCTGCGACTTTATCCAGGACACCGCCGAACGCACCTGGTTCAAGTCGGCGGCTCCCCCTTCCGTCTGCGGGGTTCCGGTGGCGATGAGCGCGACCTCTCCTAACGGTCCGGCCACGGTGTCACGGTGCGCGAAACGCAGGCAGCCGGTGGCTACGGCGGATTGGATAATCTCCTGCAACCCCGGTTCGTAGAAAGGTATCGCGCCCGACCGCATTAAAGTTGTCCGGTCGTGGTCAATGTCCACCCCGAGCACGCGGTGCCCGGCGGCGGCCAGGCTGGCGGCGGCCACCGTGCCCACGTAACCCAAGCCGATTACGGTTATATCCACGTCGATTTGGCCTCCTGCCGGAATGTCAAAATCGGGCGTCGCGCCGTTTCAAACGCGACAGACATTGTCGGCCCGGCAACATTCGGCGTCAAGGCAGCCGGCGCGCCGCACACCGGCGCGGCATTGCAGAGTTGAACATATCCCATTATCATTGAGCGACGTTTTCGACCACTCATGCGAAGGGTTTGAAACACTATAGCCGCACACACCAAGGAGAATTGAATTGGCTGACCAGCCCAGTGAAAAAGCCATCCAGCGGATGCGCCTGTTTGTCGAACGCTATTGCGAGAAGTCGGGCACATTCACGCACCCGGAAGAGGGAATCGCCGAATCCGTAATCCTGGGCCTCGCCCAGAACGTTGATGAACTCGGCCGACCCCTCTGCCCCTGCCGCTTCTACCCCTGTAAGACGGAGGAGATCAAGCACCGCACCTGGATCTGCGCCTGCGACGATATGCAGATCTACAAGTACTGTCATTGACTGCTTTTCGTGACGGAGGGCGGTCTGCCCATCACGGAATATCTTCCTGAAGACCACGAAGGCCGCGCCATCTACGGCCTGGTGAAAGACCCGACCCCGGACAAGGGGCGTCCCCTGCGCGACAAGGCGGAGGAGCGAGAGCAGGAGCGTCGGGACCGGCCTTCCTGAGCGCGCCAATGGCTGAACGATACCGGTTGGCCCTGGTCACCGACGCCTGGGCGCCACAGGTCAACGGCGTAGTCAACACCTTCAACAACGTCATACCGCAACTGGAAAAGCGGGATGTTGACGTAACTGTGGTCCACCCCGCGCTGTTCCGGACCGTGCGATTGCCCCGTTACTCGGAGGTACGGCTCGCGATAGAACCGGTGCGAATCTACCGCGCCCTCGACGACATCAATCCCGATTTCGTCCACATCGCAACCGAAGGACCGTTAGGAACCGTGGCTAGATTCTGGTGTGGTCGCCGGGGTTTTCGCTTCACCACCAGCTACCACACCCGGTTCCCGGAGTACGTGAAGGAGATGTACGGATTTCCTTCCGGGCTGGTGACCGCGTATATGCGCTGGTTCCACGGCGGCGCAGAACATACGCTGGCACCGACCCAGAGCGTGAAGGACGATCTGCAAAGATCAGGTTTCAGCAACCTGGTGGTATGGCCCCGCGGTGTCGACTCGACGCTGTTCCACCCGTCGGCGCGCACCGAAGGTTGGTACGATCTGGCGAACCCGAAAGAGGCCGCGCTGGTGTACGTTGGCCGCGTCAGCCGGGAAAAGAGCGTGGATGAATTTTGCGAACTGGCGTCAATCCCCGGCCACCGTTGCTGGGTGGTTGGGGACGGCCCATACCGGGAAGAACTGGAACAGCGCTACGGCGACCGGGTCGCCTTTGTCGGTTTCAAGCGCGGGCATGAGCTGGCCCAGTTCTACGCATCCGCCGACGTGATGGTGTTTCCCAGCCGCACCGATACCTTCGGCAACGTCATCACCGAGAGCATGGCCTGCGGGACGCCGGTGGCGGCCTACCCGGTCACCGGGCCACGGGATGTGGTCGCCGACGGCATTTCCGGCGCGTTGGACGACGACCTTGCCGCGGCAGTCCGGCGGGCGATGGCGTGCCACCGCGAGCAAGTTCGGGAATACGCCCTGAATTTTTCGTGGGAGACCTGCGCGGGTATTCTACGTGACACTCTAACGCCGGTGCGGTGAAGCGGGCCGGCGCCTAGCGGTGCCAGCCCATGCCCTTGTACATCCCGCGCAGGTAGGCGATCTGGCCGCCGTGGGAAACGCAGTCCCAGGTCATCTGCCCCAGCGCCGCCGCCACGCTGCGCGGCTCCGACACCGGCGGGATGATCTTCGCCTGCTGCATCTGGGCTTCCGTGAGCGATGGCAGGTATTCCCGCAGGGCGGTGCGGACCTGCTCGAAGTAGTCCATTTGCAAGCTGCGGGCCGGGGGTTGCCAGTCGCATACCATCTGGTGCGTCCAGCCCAAGCCGCGACTTTCACCATCGGCCGGCATGGTGAAATGCCGCTCCCAGTTGTTGGCGTCCCACAGCTGGGGCAGGTCCCGGAGTCTGGTGTGGATGAACGAGTCTATTACCCGGGACAGGTGCCAGAGAATCCAGGCCACCGAATTGCAGTCGTCCGCCGGGATGCGGTGAAATTCCTCGTCGGTGAGATCTTTCAGCGCGAGGTCAACGGTGGTGAAGTTGTTTTCCAAAGCGGAGATGAGGCCGTCGGCGGCAGCGGGCATGGTGGAAGCCTCCTTTTGGCGGGTTGTCGTCCGTTATCCTAGCGGCGATATGAAGAGAGTTTCCTAAGAAGCCAGTCCATGGCCTCGCGAAGTGCCGCTCTTTGGGAGACAGGAGCGTCCGAGCCGAGGCGGTAATTATTCTCGGACTCTAGGAACCCGAGGGCCATGGCCCGCATCTGGACTTCGGCAGCATCCTCGATAGACGCGAAGTAATCCCACTTAGCGGACCTCAAACCGAGGAAGTCGTGCTCGTCGCAACGGACTGTGGCACTATTCCCATAGACCGCGTGCACCTCGGCGCGGGTCGCTCTATTCTTGCATATTTTCGGGCTCCTATAGAAGCGGATCCCGCAGAGTGGGTGCTGCCTTTTTTCGATGTGGCTGGGAGTAACCAAGCCCCTCGAATCGACGCTCCTTGCATATGGGATTATGAGTGGCTGCGAGGCCGTCGGGAGACCAGACTTCAGTATGTGGATGGCATCGCTCAGTGCCTCTCGCTTGGAGACTGGGGTATCAGAGTTAAGGGAGCAATCGATCTCGCGCTGGATCATGTCTATGGCGATCATGCGGTGCTGGAGGGCGGCGGCGTCCCGAATGGGAACTGTGTGCCACCACTCGGGGCACTTTAAGGTGTGGGCTTCACAACGGACGTTGACTAGGGTCCAATCGTTGCGCCAGACTTCAGCGAGGGTCGCCGTTTTCTTACAGCGTCTCATCCACCCAAAAATACGTGGGCGATGTCCGCAGGACAAATCGCGTGGGTAGTCTGCACAGACAAGGATGCTGAGGGTAGCCATGGCCCTGTTGTGTGATGATGATGTACACATTGCACTGGCCGATTCCTGCGAGATCTGGAACGGCGACCCCGTGAAATGGTGCCTAACTGCCTATCCGATCTTGTAGAGCATAGCATCCTATTGAACCCCTTCCCTTACTACGCTCATGAAGAGAAAGCCGTCTTCTCGAGCTTCGGCTAGTCGGGCGACCTGCTGGTCTCCACCAGCGTAAGATCCGGTGCCCCCAATATAAATATCATACACCAGGCACATCGTCGTGGTGCACCGATTCCTCTGCCAGGACTATACTATCGACACTGTTCACCTTTGATTTAAGGAGGACGCAGATGTCAACTTCATCGTCCAACAGAGACAACGGCTCCGATCCGACGGAACGCGCCAAACAACTGCGCGACGAGCTATGGTTCCACAACGAGCGGTACTACAACGACGACGCGCCGGTCATCAGCGACGGGCAGTACGACGCGCTGATGCAGGAACTGCGCGAACTGGAAGCTGCACATCCCGAGCTCCGCTCCGCCAGCTCCCCGACCCAGCTCATCGGCGGCAGCGCCTCCGACCGTTTCCCCCAGGTGCAGCATCCCATCCCCATGTTCAGCCTGGCCAACGCCTTCAATCGCGAGGACCTGGAGGCGTGGCATCGCCGGGTTACTGACCTGCTGGACGGCCAGCCCTTCCGCATGGTGGCCGAGCTGAAAATCGACGGGCTGGCGGTGCGTCTGGTCTATCGCGGCGGTGAGTTGGTGCTGGGGGCGACCCGGGGCAACGGGCAGACCGGTGAGGACGTTACGTTCAACCTACGAGAAGTTAAAAGCATACCCCACAAACTGCGCGGAGACTTTCCCGCCGACCTGGAGGTGCGCGGAGAAGTGTACCTGCCGCTGGACAGCTTCCGACGCATGAACGAGGAACGGGAGCGGGCCGGCGAACAACTCTACGCCAACCCCCGCAACACCGGGGCCGGCACCATCCGCCAGTTGGACCCCCAAGTGGTCCGCGACCGGAACATGGAAATCTGGGTGTACAGCCTGAACGACACCGGCGCGGCGCCGATGCCGGCGGGACATTGGGAGGCGCTGCAACAGATCGAATCGTACGGGTTACGTATCAACGAGCACAACCGGGTTTTCGATACGGTGGATGAGGTCTGTGACTACTACGACGAGATGCTGATCCACCGGCACGATTGGGGCTACGAGGCCGATGGCCTGGTCATCAAGGTGGACAGCCTGGCCCAGCAAAACGCCCTGGGCGTGGCCGGACGGGAACCACGCTGGGCCATCGCCTACAAGTTCCCCGCCGAGCGCGCCAACACCCGCCTGTTGGGCATCGTCATCAACGTGGGGCGTACGGGCAGCCTGAACCCCCAGGCCATCCTGGAGCCGGTGGTGGTCAGCGGCGCTACCGTCCAGCACGCCTCGCTGCACAACGAGGAGGACATCCACCGCAAGGACATCCGCATCGGAGACATGGTGGAAATCGAGCGCGCCGGCGATGTAATCCCCCACGTCATCGCACCGGTCGAAATGCCGGGCGAAGAGCGTGGGCCGGTCTTCCGGATGCCGGAACGCTGTCCGGAATGCGATACTGTCGTGGTGAAAGTGGAAGAAGACGCCATGCACCGCTGTCCCAACCAGGGGTGTCCGGCGCAGTTCTTCGAGTTGCTGAAGCACTTCGTCAGCCGCGGCGCTATGGACATCGACGGGCTGGGCGAGCGATGGTGCCGTATCCTCATCGACCGGGGCCTGGTTTCCGACCTCTCCCACATCTACACGCTGACCCAAGAGCAACTAACTGAACTGGACCGTATGGGGGACAAGTCAGCCACCCGTATTCTGACCAACGCCGAGGCCAGCAAACAGCGTCCGCTGGCCCGCATCCTGTTCGCCCTGGGCATCCTGCACGTCGGCGCGGAGGTTGCCGAGTTGCTGGCCGGTCGTTACGCCAGCATCGACGAAATTGCGGCGGCCGGGGTTGACGAACTCACCGAGATTGACGGCATCGGCCCTCGCATCGCCGAGAGCATCATGGACTACTTTGCCGCCGAGCGGAACCGGCAGACCATCTCCGGCTTGAAAACGGCCGGCGTCCAAATGTGGCACGAACTCACGCCAATCGACGAATCCGCCCAGCCGTGGAAGGGCCAAACCTTCGTCATCACCGGCACACTTTCGTCCATGACCCGCCGGGAGGCCGAGGGCAAGGTCAAAGCCCTGGGCGCGGCCACCACGTCGTCGGTGAGCCGCAAAACCAACTGGCTGGTGGCCGGCGCCGCCGCCGGCAGCAAGCTGGCGACGGCGGAACGGCTGGGCGTGCCCGTGCTGGAGGAAGACGGGCTGCTGAGATACCTGGAGAACCCCGGCGCTCTCGTAGCAGAGAGCGCCGGATAACCCAGCGCTACCGTATCAGCCCGTACACCCGCTCCGGCGTGAGCCTCACGATCACCGCGTCCTGCTGCACCATGGCGCGGTCGTACTCCTCCCAGTCCGGGTGTTCGTGGTCGCCGCAGGCCCTGAAGGCGGTGCGAAGCATCTGGCGCATCTCTTCGGCGTCGGTGTTCTGGTAGTCGTTCAGCGTTACCGTGCCCTCCACCACCGCGAATTGCCGCCAGTCCTCGGCCACGGCCATCACGTTGCAACGGTTGTCCCGGCGCAGGTTGCGCACCTTGTAGGATGTGCCCCGGACGGTGACGAAGATCGGCCCGTCGTCACCCTCAAAGGGGGACACGCCGCAGACCACAATGCTGGTCTGCGCCGAACCGTCCCGGCGGAAGGTGTTGATTACGCCCCGGTGGTTGCTGGCAAAGAACTGCCTTACGTCGTTGAATTCCATGTTTGCCTCCTGGTTGCCGGTGTGTACCGGGTATCATTGACTTCTGACTTCGTAGATGACTATATCGCCGGATGAGAATTCCGGCGTGAGCCATCCCTCCGTAACCCATTGCTCCATTCGTTGCTCAACTTCGCTGCCGTAGGTTTCCCGCTCGCGGGGACCGACCACCAGCCAACGCACGTCGTAGAGCCGGAGTAATCGTAACACCTCGGTGCCGTCCTCATCCTGAAAGATGGTTGCTACATCGTGCCGCCGGCCGGCCAGCAGGTTACGCTGGTCTTCGCCGCGCCATTGCTGTTGATGACCCTCCCAACCTAGCACCGTGGCTCGGCCCGTGGCGCCGGATATCCTTCCGTAATCGCTGTACCCGTCGCCGACCGCTTCAACGATGCGGCCGGGTTCCGCCGACGTGTTCAGCCACCTGATGGCGTCATACTCGTCCGGCTCGCTGCGTCGCAGGTAATCCAGTCCCGAGAGGGTATTGTCCGCCCAACTTTCTCCGTCCTGAAACCAACCCGTCCGTTCCAGCGCGGCCGCGACAGGATAATAGGCGGATGCAAGCATCAGCGCCGTAACCACCACTGCCCATCCCAATCCAATGGCCCGCAATAGTCCGGCCCGGTAATCCGCCCACCGCCGCCGGATGGGAGCGGCCACAATGTAATAAAACCCCACGGCGCCGGCGATACCCAACAGGATCCACGCCTGGTAATACACTTTGAACACGGTGTTCATCCGATTTCCGAACAGGTCGGAAATGCGAAAAAGCTCGGCGCCCGCCAGCAGATAGAACCCGGCCGCCGCCAGGATCAGGGCGAAAACGAGCCACTGCATCGGTCGGCGTCCGGCGGACAACACGAGAGCGCAATACGCCGCCAGTCCTCCCGCCAGCAGAAGGGGTACCGCCAGCGTGAGACGCCGCCACACCAACCCTTCCGCCAGGTTCACGTCGCTGGTCGAAACCGATACCAACACGGCAACCCCCATTAGCCAGACGAAAAAGGGCGCGAGGCTCACTGCCAATACTGGCCAGCCCAGTTTCCGCAACTCCGCCGTCGGCCAACCCATTTCCAGCACGGCCCGGGCCACCAGACCCGACGCCAGCACGGCCGGCACTCCCATCACCACCAGGAACAGGAAATGGCGCGTCGCCGGACCCGTTACGGGCAGAATACCTCCGGCCTGGCTGTCGAAGGATACGTAAAAAGGCAGGTAGAGCACTACCCCGGCGGCGGCCAATGCGATGGCCAGTAACGCCGCGCGACCCAGCCCTTGCGTCAAGGCGCTGCCGATGGATAAGCCTTCCCCGGTTGAAAGATCAAAGGCAGCCGGAGCTTGTGGTCTCAGGCCAAAGGACAACCAATGCGCGGTGGCGGCCATGGCCACAATCGCTACGTAGAGCGGGAAGTCCCAGGCGTTGATGAATGCCAGCGCCCCAAGGGTCAGCGCCAACGCGGCGGCTTCTCCCGGACGCCGGCGCAGCCAATCCAACCCCGGCGGCTCCGCCGCCACCAGCATGGCCAAGGCCAGGGACAGGGCCAGCGCCGTGAAAGGCAAAGACGTAACGTGGGCGTGCAGGTCTCCCAGCAGGAAGCTGAAGAAAGGAACTTCCGTGATGGTGTAGTCCAGCGACGCGCCCCCTTCCGCCAGCGTGTCTATGACCCGAGTGCCGCGCCACCACCACCAGAAACCGTCGGGCAACCAACCGTCCCCACCGGCCGGCGGTTCCAGGCCCTTGATGCCCACCCATTGCCAGAACCAATCGCCGCCCACTCCTCGGACGTAGGCCAGCTCCAGCACGCCGGACAGGTTGCCCAGCATCACCACGCCCAGGGCCGCCAGTGAGCCGACCGCCAGCGCGGGAGCCACCCGCGCGCCGGAAAAGCGCAGCAGGTTGTACACCAGCCCCAACAACCCGGCGGCCAGCATCGCTGGGACCGTCGCAACCGCTAGGTTGTACGCCTTATCGGTAGCCACTCCCGTCAGCGTCGCCAGCGTCGCGGCCATGTGGTGTCCACCGTAGTAGTAGGCGATGCTGTGACCGGAAAGCCACTGGTCCTCCGGTGGGAACCCGTCCGCGTTGGCGACGGCATTCAAGATGCCGAAGTCCATGGGTTTCTCGGTGTGATTGATGGCCGGGACTTCGCTGATCACCAGCGCCCAGAAAGCGAACACCGCCAGGAACATCAGCTCGGTGGCCGCCACCACCGTCCAGCGGCGGCGGAAGAAATCGGCCAGTTCCACCCGCTGTCGATAGGCCAGCCACACCGCCGCGATAGCCAACAGCCCCAACACCCCGGCGATGCCGCCGGCCGAGTTGGGTATGACTCCCAGGGTTCCGCCGATCCAGTGCAGCCAACCCAACGCGAGGAGCCCCAGCGCCCGGGATACCGCCCACCCTCGGTCGGCCAACCGCCCCAACCCGCATAGGCCCGACGCGAAAGGAAACGCCACCAGGGACAGCGCCCACAGGACGGCGATCCAGGCGATGATGTCCGGCACGGTCAGAGAATGGAAATAGGGTCAGGATGCCGGCGCGAGCATGGCATCAACGAACTCGTGGGCGTCGAAAGGCGCGATGTCGTCCAAGCCCTCGCCGGTGCCGATGAACAGGATGGGCACGCCCAGCTCGCGGCGGATGGACAGCACGATGCCGCCCCGGGCGGTGCCGTCCAGCTTGGCCAGGAAGATGCCGGTGCAGCCCACGGCGTCGGTGAAAGCCTGGGCCTGGGTCAGGCCGTTGTGGCCGGTGGTGGCGTCCAGGGTCAGCAGCACCTGGTGGGGCGCAGCGTCGTCCAGGCCGTTGATGACCCGCCGCACCTTGCGCAGTTCGTCCATCAGGTTGTTGCGGGTATGAAGCCGGCCGGCGGTATCAACGATGAGGATGTCGGCGCCCCTGGCGTGAGCGGCCTGCCAGGCGTCGTAAGCCACCGCGCCGGGGTCGGCGCCGTGCTGGTGGCTGATCACGTCCACACCGGCCCGTTCGCCAAGAATCTCCAACTGCTCCTCGGCGGCGGCGCGGAAGGTATCGGCTGCGCCCAACATCACCTTCTTGCCGGATGCGGTGAAGTGGTGCGCCAGCTTGGCGATGCTGGTGGTCTTGCCCACGCCGTTCACGCCGCAAACCAGTATCACGTAGGGCGCGGCGATGCTGTCGTCATCCAGCCACACGTCGGGGTCGTCCTCGGCGGCCAGTTCCGCCGCCAGCAATTCCTTGAGCCGGGAGAAGGCAGCCTCCCCATCGCCAACACGACCCGCCCGGACATCGGCTCGCAGGTCGTCCAGCATCGCCATGGTCGTATCGACGCTGACGTCGGCGGAGATGAGAATTTCCTCGATTTCGTCCCAGATGGAATCGTCCAACTCCCGGGATGTGAACAGGTTGCGGATGCGGCCAAACCAGCTGTCCCGGCTGCGTTTCACTCCGGCGTCGGTCTGCTGGCGGTTCGTCTCCGCCCGGTTGCGTTTGAATATGGAAAACATAGTGAGGAAAGGTTATCAGCGGAGTTGGTAGGCGGCAAGTTGTCAGTTCCCGCTGGGTCAAGCTGTCCGGGTGCGGAACAGGACATAGATGGCGAAGGCGCGGCGGCGGTCGGCGGGAGCACGGTCAAATGCTTGTGTGATTTGTTCGGTTTCGTTAATGAGACGTAGGACTTCCCGGCGGGTCAGGTTGCTGTCTGGGTCATAGTCGGCCAGATGGCGCAGCTGTTGGGTGTCTGCGAAATGACGCCCGAACCTCCGTATCGACGTGGGAAATTGGGCAAGTGCCCGATTGTTGCTGCATTGTCGCCTGGCATAGCCGTGTTCCAGTGCACGGTAGATTTGACGCCATTCCGGCTGCCTTCTGGCAGCGCGGCTGGTTCCCACCAGTGCATTGGCTGCGCAGGTTGTCAGAGTGTGAAACATAGCGTAATAGGTGTCGCTCACCGCCCGTTGCAGGTCGGTTTGCCGTGGGCGTCCTCGCCCGGGCGGGACCGCTCCGCCGGCCCGTTGTCGGGCGGAGTCAATCAGGTCATTGGGATTCACGGAACTTTTCCGCCAGAACCTCTTCCCACTCCGATTTCTCGACGAAGGATTTGGTCGGCGACTCCGGTATTCCCATGGCCGTCAACTTGGGCCACAGCCGCCAGGTCATATCTGCGGTCCACAGCGGTTCCATCAGATCATCGTCTCCGTCATAGACCACGTAGATATGGAAGTACTCATCCCCGTCCGGGTCGAGTCTGGGATCTATGACGATGGGGCCGAACACGATGGGGTCTTCGGGGCCGAACTTCTCGGCCAGGTCGGCCCGGACCAGGTCGATTACCTGCTGTTTGACCTCTTTAGTCAGCTCAATCATCAGCATTCCTCCCAACAGCCATGGCGTGGGTGTTTCTATTATAGATTATGCTCCGATTATCCACTGCCCTCACCCGATTGCCCACTCGTCAGGACCGCCAACGCCGCCCGCGCCGCTTCGGTTTCGGCGGCGTTCTTGCTCCGGCCGGTGCCGACGCCCAATACGTCGCCATCCGACGCTACCTCAACGGTGAATTCCGGCTGGTGCGCCGGACCGGAGAATGTGACCACGCGGTAGGTTGGAGTGGGTTGCCCTCGTCCTTGCAGCAACTCCTGTAGTTCCGCTTTGGGATTATCCGGCCTCCAGTCGGATTGGCACGCCGCATCAATCTCATCAGCCAGCGCAGCCAGTACGAAGCTCTCCGTTGCTTCGTAACCGGCGTCGAGGTACACGGCGGCGATTACGGACTCCATCACGTCGCCCCGAACGCCGTCGCTGTACCGGTCGCCGGTGGATTCGGCCCCCCGTCCCAGCAGCACGTACTCGGACAGGTCCATGGTCGCCGCGGCGGCAGCCAGCGAGCGCTGGCTTACCAGTGTCGCCAACCGTCGGGTCAAACCGCCTTCGTTGCATTCCGGCAGACGACGGTACAGCTCGTCACTGACAATCAGGCGAACCACCACATCGCCCAGGAACTCCAGTCGCTCGTAGGAATCGCTTTCCGTTCCGCCGGTATCGTTCACGTAGGAACGGTGGGTCAGCGCCTGAACCAACAAGCCCCGGTCCCGAAAGCTCAGGCCCAGGGCTTGTTCCAGTTCGGCGACGGGTCGATGTCCGCCGGGCGAACTCATCTCGGTCGGGATACGATTATCCGCGCACACCTTCGTAGGGCCACGGCGGGGAGGGCCGCTTGACCTCACCGACGTGCTTGTGGTCGGCCATCATCTCGACGAGGTTGTCATAGATGGCGCCGGACTCGTCGTCGGAGGGAATGAACATCTTGACGAAGGCGGAGTTGCCGTTGGGGAAGACGTACAGAGGGACGCCGAACGCGCCGTGAACTTCCACAGCCTCGGTGTGACTCTCGCCGATTTCCCGGAGGACGTCAGGGTCGGCCAGGTCTTCCGCGAACTGGCCCATGTCCACGCCGGAGGCCTCGGCCACCGCGTTGATGGCATCGGCGTCGGTCAGGTCAATGCGGTCCTCGTGGCGAGCCTTGAGCAGGTTGATGAAGAAGCGGTCGAAGATCTCCTCACCCTGGCGCTGGGCGGCGATGCCGGCCCGGAGTTCCAGCAGGGTGTTGTCAGAGTCGTCCTGCTCCCAGTACTTGAACCCGTCGTCATTGTTGTTGTCGTGATTTACCTGAACCAGCGAGAACGGCTTCAGATCCACGGTGATTTCGTGGTCGGTGTTCTCGCGTACTTTCGCCCACCACATGGCAGCGTTGTACACGAAGGGTCAACGAAAGTCGTAATAAACGGTGAAATCGGATTCGGCCATTGTGGCACCTCCCTGGCATTTGTTGTCGGGCGGACCACAGCCGTCCCGCCCGGTGACCGCATTGTAGCACACGCGCTGCTGGGCGTGAAATCTCCGCATTTGTCGGTAGTGTCTCTCTCTGAAAGCAGTACAACTACTTCGACTGTGCGGACCGCGCATACTGGCGCTCGCTCACGCGTGGACAGACGCGCACCGGGCCAGCCGACCCAAGTTGCAACCGGCGGCCTATTGCTCGGCCTCCCCCGACGCTTCCGACCGGCCCATGCGGTAGCCGACGCGGGGTTCGGCGAAGATGTACTTCTGGCTGATGGCATCCTCCCCCAGCTTGCGGCGCAACCGCTTCACGTAGGTGCGCACGCTCCCCCGGCCCCCGGAGTGCTCCGGCCCCCAGACCTGCGCCACCAGGTGGTCGAAGGTCAGCACGCGCACGGCGTTGACCGACAGCTCGCAGAGCAGGTCGTACTCCGTGGGGGTGAGACGCACCGGATGGCCGGCCACGCTGACCGCGCGCTGGGCGTAATCCAAGGTCAAGTCGCCCAGCATGAAAGTCTCTGCCGGCGACACAGCCGGTGGACGGCGCACGGCGCTCCGATCTAGATTCTCCAGGGGCGCCAGGTCCTGCAACGTGACCACCACCTTGTCCAGACTACCATCCTCCGCGTGGATGGGCGTGGCGTTGATGAGGGTGGTCACCGACCGGCCGTCGGGCACCTGGATGACGATCTCCTCGGCCCGTACCGTCTCGACGGCGCTGAGGGCCTGGGCAAGGGGAACTCTGCCGGAGAGACCTCCCGCCCGTCGGCCCGCTGGAAGGTCAGCGCCTCCAACAACTGCTCCAGGTCGCCGTCCAGCGTCCGCAGGTCGCCCAGGATCCTCCGCGCCCCCGGTTCACGTACAACGGCGCGCCGGCCCTGGCGTCGAAGACCACCACGCCCACCGGTGAAGTATTGACCAGGGTCTCCAGGTCGGCCCGGGCCCGCCGCTCCTCCCGGTGCCGGCGGGTGTTAGCAATGACCAGCGCCGCCGAGGCGGCGAACATCACCAGGGTCTCCTCGTCCTCCCGGCTGAACTCCTCGCCGGGCTCGGTCTTGGCCAGGTAGATGTTGCCGACGCCCTCGCCCCGGTGCCGGATGGGGGCCATCAGGAAGCCCCCGTGGGAGCCGGGCGGGCGGAACTCGGGCAGGCCCATGGCCCGGCTGTAGCCGGCAAAGTCGCCGACGCGCAGCGGTCCCGGGAGGTTGCTCAGGTACTCGAAGAACCTGATCCCCTCGGGCATCTCCCACAGGCCCCGAACCTCCGCCGCAGTCAGGCCGGAGGCCAGGAAGTCCTCCAACTGCCCGGCCGGGTCCAGGGTGGTAATCACGGCATAGCGGGCTCCGGTCAGGGAGCGGGCGCTGTCCAGCACCTCCTGCAGCACCGTGTCCAGCTCCAGGCTCTCGTTGATCCGCCGGCTGGCCTCGCTGAGCCGGGACAGGCGTTTCCGCAGGATCTGTAGCTCACGGTCGCGGTCGTCCGGCTGCCGCATCCCAAGCGTCCCACGGAGCAGCCTTGGCTGACCGTTTCATCCCGGCGCCTTGCCCTCGGCCCGCGTTCGCCGCGGCCCCGGCAACGGCTTTGCTTCCGCCTTCCACACCCAACGAGCCAGCCCCGGAGGCGGCCCGCTCCAGGTATGCGCCGGAAATCCGAATCCATCCGCGCGTGTGTCGGAAAACGTCGCTGGACTAGCCCAAAACGCAAAAGTCCGGCACGGAATAGAAATGGGGAGCAACGCTGGCTGACACCTGGTGCTCCCCGGCATCCGAACCCCCTCCAAAAAGGAGACAGATACGAAGGTATGAATACCATGAACCGAAAGAGAATGCAACTTTCCGTCTTTGCGGCGGCCGCCCTGGCCACCACCGCACTCCCGACCTCTGGCGGCAGCGACAGCCTGCTGCCACAACCGCAGAGCAAGACCCCAACCCCGCGCCATGCTGCGCCTAAACCTTGTCCGGGTGAGAAAGGCAATACCAACGATGTGGCGGTCAGTTTGGTCGATTCCGTCCACGTCGCACTGTTCGACGTGTACTGGAACCCGGTCGAGAAGGAGCTGACCAACACCTCCTGCCCGCCCACGGTGACGCACGTTCCGGAGCAGAAAGGCCGTGGAGGCCATACGGCCAGGGATGACCGCTTCCCGTCCAGCATCGACATCGATAAAACCATCATCCCCATCCCGAATAGCGCCAAGGTCACTCTGAACGAAACCGACTATCCAAAGACCAAGTACGGGGACCTGTGGATAGCCGACGCTAAGGAAGACCGCGACACCGACGACAACGGTACGCCCGATGGAGTTGGCGACGGCATCGTATGGGCGTTGCCGGCGTGTCCCCCGGAAGGGACCCCCGCGAGCAACGATTTGTGTATCACCTTCTCCGCCGCCCTGCTGAATCCGTTGGATTGGACTGATCTGAACGAAAAAGACGGCTTCGTGGTCGAGTACCTGCTGGACCACGTTCACCAAACTGATATCGACAGGCAGGACCCGAGGTACACGCTCGCGTACGAAAGGAAACTCTTCCATGGAATTCGACCAATGCACAGGTCGCCGAAATGCAGGTGGCGTCCGGAGGGTACGAACGCCCCAGGTTGTTCTTCACCAGCCGCGGCACTTACGAGTTCCAGGTGCACATCAGGGGCAACCCCAACCACGCTACCAAACGGTCCGATGGTCTGAAGCCCATAAGCCCGGATGACAGCGTGACTAGCGACATGCGGACGTACATCATTCATGTGGTCGCAGAAGCCGACCTCGGCGTCACGGCTACGGTCACGCCGGACAACCCCTCGCCTAATGACACGGTAACCATCACAATTACCGCCAGCAATGCGGGCCCGGAGACTGCGCCCGAAACCAGCGTTGACGTCACTCTGCCTCCGGGACTGACCTACTCGTCTCACGCCCCGGCCAGCGATACCTTCGCCGACAGCGACAGCGATCGTGTCTGGACCTGGGACGCCGGCAGCCTGGCGTCCGGCGCCTCGAAGACCCTGACCATCAAGGCCACGGTGGATGCGGGACCCACGGACAGGAGTTGGACTTGAAAGCGGCCATATCCGCCACGGAGCGCGTGAAGATCACGGAAACCGAGGATAACGGGAAGACCGTGGAGAAATACAAGTTGCCGGTGTTGGACACGGATCCGTCGAACAACACGGCTGTGATCGCGGTAGTGAGCAGCGGCAACGTGGACCCGATGTTCCAGATAACGCGGTCGGTGCTGGATAAGTCCCCGGCTGGAACCCCTGTGGGTGACCCGATACCAGTCAAGGAACCCAACTCCGGCGACACGCTGACCTTCACTCTGACCGGGGCAGGCGCGGACAAATGCACCGTATCGTCGGTCTCGGGCGACGCCCAGGTTGCAGTCGCCAGTGGCGCCAATCTGCGTTACGAAACCGAACCATCCTACGACCTGACGCTGGGAGTGAGCGACGGCAAGGATGCCAACGACACCGTCGACCACACCATCGGCGTGCTGATCGAGGTGGGTCCCATCTCCCAGGCCACGCTAGACGTCAGCAATACTTCTCCCAACGTTGGGCAATCAGTGAAGTTGAGCGTAACGATACAAAACCCGCCGGTGCACGCAAGTCAACTGTCCTTCATCTTAGTGGAGATGACTAATGGCTCTGAAACGGACCGCGAAGGCGCATCCGGAGCGTTCGGGTCAGCGTATCGCTCCAAGAGCACGGCCGGAACGCACACGTACTACCTGCGTTTCTGGAACCCGAATGGAAACGAATCAACCGAGACCAACCGGGTCACCGTGACCTGGTCTGGATCCTAATATTACAGTCGCGCTTGTGGTGAAAGTCTCAGAAAGCGTCTCTTGTAATGACACTGTCTAGCCCGGGCCTGATGCCGGCGTCTCCATCCTGACCATTGGATGGTCAGGGCAGGACTGCCTCGGGGTAGCCACAGCAGCCGGCAGAGCAGCAGTCTGACCTCGGACACGGTCAACGGGATGAGTTCTCCCGGGGGGACCGCCCCCTTTTGCCATGGCCACCGACGGCGTAGCGCCGGGTCGCTGCCAGAAAGGCATGGGCCAGTCCGCCTCAGGCGGACCAGGGTGATGTGCCGGTACCATCCCACCCATCGGCGCACCTCGTATTCGTCCAGACCCACTTCCTGCTTGGCTTCTTTGAAGGCATCTTCGATGATCCAGCGGCTGCCCGCCACCCGCACCAGTTCGGCCAGCGGCACTTCCGCCGCTCCAAAACAGGCGTAATAGGCCAGGTCTTCGGGATCGGTCCGCCTGCGGCGGACGACGCACCAACAGCCAATGCCCCGGGTCCGGTTCTGACCAGGGACGGATCGGCAATCGGCCCCAATCTTAGAGGCGTGGCCCTTTGGACCCGTCTCCAGCGCTGAGACGTTGCCACTGGTCATCGGGTATCTGCTGGGCCAACTCCCGGGCCGCCACCTGGGCCGAGCCACGCTCCGTGTCGGCCCACAGGGGCTCATTGCTCTTCACCGCCAGCACGTAGGGCAGGCTCTGCTCCGCCAGCCACCGCCGCAGTCGCCGGTCGTTGCCGTACACCGTATCGCCAGCCACCCAGCCAAAGGGCACCCCAGCCGACACCGCCCGGGCAATCATGGTTTGGGCCAGTTCCCCTTTGGTATGGAAAATTACCTCTTCCGGCACCCCAGCTTCCTGCCGCCGCTCCACATCCTCCGCCCATTCCTGGGGCAAATACAACTCCCGATCCAGAAAAGCGGCGCCGTAACAACTGCCATAGGCCAAAAACACTCCGATCTGACAGTTCTCCACCTTCCCCGCCGTGCCGCTGTACTGTCGCTTTACCCCCACCGACTTCCTCCCCTGCTTCAGAAACCCCGTCTCATCCGCCACCAGCACCGCCTCTGGGTCTCCCAGATGCTCCACCACGTACCCTTGCAGATCATCCCGCACCTCATCCGCATCCCAGTGGTACACCGCCAGTCCGCCTCCGGCGGACACCCCGTCGGGGGTGGCGTCCCCAGCGTACTCGGTCCGCCGCAGGCGGACCACCCGTTCTTGCGCTCCACCGACCCCAGCAATCCTTGCAGGTACGACAGAACCCGCTGCCGCGACTCACTGCGACTAAAACGATGACCGATACGCTCGTGCAGCGCCCGCAACCCAACTTCCCACTCCAGCACTTCCCTCAGGACCGCCTCTCCCTCCAGCAACGCCCGACCCATCTCCAACCCCTCCGCTCTCACCAGTAGTCATGGGCTCATACTATCAAACTAAGCGCGACTGTAATACTAGACGGTGACGAAGACTGCGATCCCAACACCAACAACGTCAACCAGAGATTTGCGCCACCGAGACCTATACCTTCCACGTCGGCCCCATGGCGGACCTGGAGGTGAAGGCGACGCCGGCTGCGAGCGGGATGACGGCGGGTGACCAGGTGGCCTTCACCGTGACCGCGACGAACCACGGCCCGGACCACGCGCCGGCCGTGCGGGTCCCGGTGACGCTGCCAGCCGGGATGAAGTTCTCCGGGCCGACTCGGAAGACTACGACCTGCAGACCGACGTGTGGGACATTGGCGAACTCAAGCACAAGGAATATCGCCGCGTCGGCCTGCGCCAGTCCGAGGGCGAGACGCGGACCATCGTCGCCGAACTCAACGGGGACGTCACCGAGCCGGTCACCGGTTCCATCAAGAACCACCAGGACTACTGCGTGCGCACCGGGACCCGGGATGACGATACTCCGCCCCCAAGGGACCTCCCGTGCGACGGCAACACGATCCCCGACGGGTACACCGAGCACTCCGCCACCTACTTGGACCACCGGCCGGCCAACAACGAGTTTTCGCTGAATCCAGACTGGAAAGCCGTCGCCGCGAAAAACCCGCCTTGCCTGACCGGCCTGTCCATAACCTCCGCGCCCACTCCCCAGGTGAACGGCCCCGGCGCCTATCTGCCCGGAGACGTCATCGAGGTCGAGGCCCAGTTCAGTAAAGTCGTGTACGTAACCGGCTCCCCTGCCCTGCGGCTCCAGATTGGCGCCGGGGCACGGGAGGCGGAATTCGCCGGAGGCAGCGGCACGGATACCCTCCGGTTCCACTACACCGTCGGGCAGTGGGACCGCGACGACAACGGCGTGGGCATCCCCGCCAACCCCTTCGAAGTGAGCGGACACCCCATCCGGGACGGCGACGGCAACGACGTGATGCTCGACTTCGCCGGGCTGGGCAACCAGGCCGGCCACCAGGTGGCGGTCCCGGCGCGCCGGCGACGCGGCCGGAACCCCAGGCCACCAGCCGGCTGACCGCCACCCCAGGGACGGCGCGGTGGACCTGGAATGGCCCGCCGGCAGCGACGCGGGCGCCGGCACGGAGGTGGGCCGGGTCACCGCCTACGCCCGGGACGGCGACCGGCTGCAGTTCTACCGCGTCACCGGCTTTGACGAGATAGCGGACGCCCACTTCACCGTGAGCACGGTCAAGACGGAGAGGCCTATTGGGGCGTGATCCGGGTGTCCCGCACCATCCCCAGGGACCTGGACACCGTCGATGGCTTCATCATGATTGACCTTGCGGTGAACGACGGCCGGGACGGGATCGACCAGATCGGCGTCACGCTCCAGTACGACTCGTCCGACGGCAACTGCCGGGATACGAGTTCCCGGTCCACCGAGCCGGAGGAGAGCGGGCCGTCCGTCCTGGCCGCGGTCAGGACGTGGGCGGGCAGCGTCCAGAGCTGGTGGACCGAGCTCATCGGCCGGAGGTTCACCGGGCTCGACCTTCCTGATCTTGAGGGACGCTTTGTTCGCGGTCCATCACGGTGCAGTTCCGCCGTCGTCAAGATGACGCCAGGTCGAAGCGGTCCAGGTTCATCACCTTGTCCCAGGCGGCCACGAAGTCGCGCACCAACGCCGGCTGCCCGTCGTCGCATCCGTACACTTCCGCGATGGCGCGGAGTTCGGGGTTCGAGCCGAAGGCCAGATCCGCCCTGGTGGCGGTCCACACGAGACCGCCGGTGCGGCGATGGCGTCCCTCGAACACCCCTTCCGACTCGGAAGACGGGCGCCACTGGGTGTCCATGTCCAGGAGGTTGACGAGGAAGTCATTGGTCAACGCCCCGGCCCGGTGGGTGAGGACGCCATGCCTGGATTGCCCAGCGTTCCTTGCCGCCTCCTCAACGCCAGCGCATTCGGCGAGGACGATCAGGTCGGCCCACGATCAGGTCGGCCCAGGAGATCTTGAAGAGCGGCCCATAGTGGCCGTAGTCGGCGGGCCACCAGTCTTGGGACGTGGTCATCACCTCCTCGATGTCCTGCTTCAACGCCTCGATGTCGAGGCCCCGAAAAGCCTCAGCGTAGTTGAAGCCCTGCCCCATGGGTCTGACGCGGGCGAGTTCCGGCGTAAGTCGGGGGCGTTCTTGGCCCGGAGATTCGATAACCATTGCCATTCGTTGGCGCTGTTCTGCTTTGCCCCCTCGGATGAGTCCAGCCGTACTGACGCCAGCCTCTTGCGCAGCGCTCATTAGTTTAGTATATTTGTTCGTAATTGCAAAGAGAGGATGCACGATGTACGCTTACGTTGATGAACCGGTAAACGTGGAATATCTGACCCCCGCTGACGCGCCGCGCATGATTTCCCGTTGGGAAGAATTGGGCCGGCCGGCGATTGAACTGGAACCGGGCGTGATCGTCAGCAACCTGGAACGCTGGCTTGACAACAATCTCCCGGCTTCTGGAACCCATCTGGGACGCATTCGGGAATACCTGTATATCGAGACCTTCGGCATATTCGCCGGAGCCGCCTGAACCAGCAATGACGCAGCGCCTCTACAACGAGCTATCGTACCTTTGGCCTATTGTCAGTCCGCCGGAGGAATATATCCCCGACGGCGCCCTGTTTCGCGATATCATCCGCAGCAGGTTGGCGCCATCTCGCGTTACCGGCGGCAGGCGTCCGCGTTTGCTCGAATTGGGATGCGGCGGTGGCCATCTGCTCACGCACTTGACCCCGCACTTCGATGCTGAAGCCGTGGACTTGTCGCCACCGATGCTTGATTTGTCCCGCGCCTTGAACGTAACGACGCCCCATCATCAAGGCGACATGCGTTCCATCCGCCTGGGCCGCCGGTTCGACGTGGCGCTGATTTATGACGCGGTCAACTATATGCTCAACGAAACGGACCTGCGGGCCGCCATAGGGACGGCTGCGGCCCACCTGGAACCGGGCGGATTGCTCTTGCTGGCTCCGGATCACCTGGCGGACAGTTTCTCCGGTCCTCGCGTCATCGATTGGAACCGGCACAGCCCCAATCAGGACGTGACTTTCATCGAGTACGTGGTGGACCCCGACCCCGCCGATACCACCATTGAATCGGTGTTCTTCTTTATCACCAACCGCGCGGGACGCATAGAGGTGCAGCAGGACCGGCATACCTTCGGCCTGTTTCCCAAAGCCACGTGGATTGGCCTGTTGGAAGAGGCCGGCTTCACCGCCGAATACCTGGCAACCGAAGGTTACGAAGGCGATATTGGCGGGCACGTATTCGTCGGCCAAAGGGAACTCTAGTCGTCCAGCCCCGGCACCGGGAATTTGTTGCTCAGGTGTCGCACCTCGTCGCCGATGGACGACATCGCGGCATCGTCCCCGATGCTGCCCAGCGTGCGCACGATGAGTCTGGCGACCGCCCGGGTGTCCTCTTCACCCATACCTCGGCTGGTGATGGCTGGCGTCCCCAGACGCAGGCCGGACGCGGTGCGCGGCGGCAGCTGGTCATACGGGATAGCGTTCTTATTGGCGACGATGTTCACCGACTCCAGGGCCCGTTCCGCTTGCCGGCCGGTGATCCCCAGGGGCGTCAGGTCCACCAGCATCAGGTGGTTGTCGGTGCCGCCGGCCACCAGGCGCACGCCAGCTTCGGACAACTCCTGCGCCATGACCTGGGCGTTGACGACGACCTGGTGGGCGTAGCGGGCGAAGTCGGGCTGCAGCGCCTCGCCGAAGCAGACTGCTTTGGCGGCGATGACGTGCATGAACGGTCCCCCCTGCATATAGGGGAACACGGCGAAGTCAACCTTCCGCCCCAGATCCGCTTCGGTAAGGACCATCCCGCCCCGGGGCCCGCGGAGGGTCTTCTGCGTGGTGGACGTAACGATCTGCGCGTGAGGGAACGGCGACGGATGGGCCCCGCCGGCGATGAGGCCGGAGATGTGGGCCATGTCCACCATCAGCAGGGCATCCACCGAGTCGGCGATGGCCCGAAAGCGGGGGAAGTCCAGCGTCCGCGAGTAGCTGCTGCAACCCGCCACGATGAGCTTGGGGTTGTGCTCCTTGGCCAGTTGCTCAACCTGGTCGTAGTCGATGGTCTCGGTGTCCTGGTCCACGCCGTAGGCGACGAAGTTGTACAGGTTGCCGGAGAAGTTCACTCCGGCGCCGTGGGTCAGGTGGCCGCCCATGTCGAGCTGCATTCCCAGCACGGTATCGCCCGGCTCCAAGACGGCGAAGTAGGCGGCCATGTTGGCCTGGGCGCCGCTGTGGGCCTGCACGTTGGCGTGCTCCGCGCCGAACAACTCCCGGGCCCGGTCGATGGCCAGTGTCTCCACCACATCGACGAACTCACAGCCGCCGTAGTAGCGCCGGCCGGGATAGCCCTCGGCGTACTTGTTGTTCATCAACTGCGCCTGGGCGTCCAGCACCGCCTTGCTGGCGTAATTCTCCGATGCGATCAGCACGATGGAATCGCGCTGGCGTCGGTTTTCGTTCTCAATGGCCGCCGCAACGGCGGGGTCAATGCGATCAAGTATCATTGCCATAAATGGATGACTCCTGTGGTGTTTTGATTATGCGAATGCACGAAACGTAGTAACCATGATAGCAAATTGGCCGTTATCCCTATGGGGGCGGTCTGATCATGCCGAAGTTGTCGCTGTAGTCGTCGGGGTTGTCGGCGCTGCTGGGATACAGGATGAAAGTGGGTATGACTTCCCGCTCGCGGGCGTTGGCGCATGGGGTCTGCTGCGGATGGATGGAACCCTGGTCCAGGCAGACGTATTCTTCCGTGCTATCGACTTGCTTGACCAGGCGGGCCTCATAGCACGCCCCGCGTTCCAGCGGCAGGTTTGCTCCGGTATTGGTGACAATCCGGACGAACTTCAACTCATTGCCGTAGCGGCCGGGGTCCCAAACGTCCCAGGAGGCGAGACGGAACCGGCGGTCCGAGGTCCGGTTGCCCAGGTAGCAGCCCTGCACGAGCACGTGAGCGCCGGGTGGCGAGTTAGCGATTTTGGGGTTTGCCGGGTGCTGGATGAGCCACTGGTTTGGTGTCCGCGTGGCCGGCGGAACCGTCGCCGGGGGCAGCGGCGTGGCGGTGGGCAGTGGCGCCGGCGTAGCCGTAGCCGCCGGCGTGGATGTGGGCGTCGGTTCCGATGTTGCGGTGGGTTCCGGAGCAGGCGTAGATGCCGGCGTATCGGTGGGAACAGCGGCGGCTACTGCGGCGGGATAGGTGAACGGAACGTGCTCCGACGGTTCCGAGTACACCGCATCGCACAGCGCATAGACCCGATTCTGGAAGGTTCGCCCGTCGATGTCGCTGGGGTAGGGACCGACCGCCTGATAGATTTCGCCCGCGCCCAGCGGGTCACGACGTTCCCAGCCGGCGTAGGTTCCGTCGGCGAACACTTCGCGGTATTCGGTCCGGTATCCGGTGACGGTCAGGTCGCTCATTGCCGGCGCGTCCCAACTGTAGATGAGGGACCGGTCACTGGCATTGAATGCGCCGGCGCGGAAGTTGGTCGGCTGGCCGCACACCGGCTCAGCCGGCGGGGCCGCGGCGGCCGCCACGGTCGGGGCGGCCGCTGGTATGGGCGTGTCGGTGGGAACCACCACTGGAGCGGGAGCCGCCGCCGCCACGCCGCCGCCGTTGACCGCGTTGCCGGCGGCTGACGCCACCGCGCCGCCGCTGGCGCCGGCCATATTGAGCGACCGCTGCCAGCGCCAATCCTGCCACTCCCGGAACCCGGCCATGCCGATACCTATCAGGATAAAGAGGGCAACCAGGGACGCCGCCCCAATCATGGCCCAGCGTCGCCGGACGTTAGAGTGGCTGAACGCGCTGCGGGCCGGAACCAGGAAGACGAAAGACACCGCTGGAGTTGCCCCCAGCCACATCCACCACGGCCAGGTTGATAAAGCAGCTCCGACCAGTCCCACTAAAAACCAGGCGCTGGGAAACGCGGCAACGGCGATGATAATCCAGCGGGTTCTGGTGATAGGCGTTTCGAACAGTCTCCGCACGGGAAAGTAGAAGAAAAGCGCCGACACCAGCATCAGCGACAGCCACAACCAGGGCCGGAAATCGCTGAAGATGAAGAGGGGGATCAACGCCCCGTATGCAATCAGCGCCGACACCCATCGGAATACGTCATAGCCCAATTCCTCATCTTCCCGGGTGGGTAGGGGCAGCGGCCGCGGGCGAGGGCGAGGCTGCGGCTGTGGCTGCGGCCGCGGCTGTGGTTGTGGCTGCGGCCGCGGCTGGGGCTGCGGTTGGGGTTGCGGCTGCGATGGTTGCGGTTGTGGGCGAGGTTGGGGCGGCGGGTCGGGAAGCGCGGCCGGCATTTCCTGCAAGGCTTCCACCCACTCTTCCGGCGTGGGCCGGGGCTGGCCTTCGTAGTCTTTGTTGAAGCAGCGGTGGCACAGCTCTTTCTGCTTGTCGGTCAGCGCGTCCCAGGCTTCGTTGTATTGCTGGGTGGAGGTGACGCCCCGGCCGGCCGGCGGAAACAGCCAGTTGCCGATGCGTTCGCCGGGTAGAGGGTAATCCTGAGCGTGTTGGCCGGTGACGGTATAAGGATGGTAGCCGGTGAGCAGCTGGAAGATAACTACGGCCAGGCCGAAGCGGTCCTGCTCCTGGGTCCGGTTGGCGTAGTCGCCTTGTACTTCCGGCGCTTGGAACTCGGGCCGGCCCATGTTGTTGGTGAAGGTGCGCCCGGTGGCGGCGTCAGTGAACCCGTAGGAGTCGCAGTCCATCAGGGCCACGTCGTTCTGTCGGTTGGCCTCAGCGTTCTTTTCGTTAATGTCGCCGATGACGTAACCAGCGTCGTGAATGGCCTTGAAACCCAAGGCCAGGTTGCTCGCGATGCGCACCCGGTCGTCAATCTGTATCTCGCGGGCTTGGCTCTGTCCGGTCCTCTGGGCCGCACTCGGATTGTAGTAACTAATAATTGGAATCCAGGGTAGAGTGTAGTCAAGCCTGGGCATGGTATAGCCGACGATGTCGCCACTCTCGGTGACCAGACTCTGAGGCCAGGTGATGCGCCAGTTAGCCCCCAGTTCGGGGGTGACGGGGTTGTTGACCATGTGCCGGAATTTGATGTCGACGTCATCCGGAATTTGGCCCTGATGCCAGATTTTCACCACCGTTCCAGGTTGGCCATCGATCTCGTACACCGTTCCCTCGCCGCCCGCGCCGAGCTGCCGGCCCGGCACGACGGCGTTGCCGGCTTCGTCCACGAAGCGGCGGCCGGCGAGGGGGTTGGTTTGGGAAGCCATAGGATGCTACGCTTGATGTGCTTACCCGGCTGGTCGCCTAGAAATCCAGGAAGTCTTGCTGGGGCAGGCGAATGCTTTCGCCGGGCTGAGACTGGGACACGGCGGCTACCGACCGGGACAGCCACTGGATAGAGCCGTCCAGCTGTTCCATGTTTTTCAGTTCCACGGGCGGCCGATTGCGCGGGGCCAGGTTAGAGAGCTTTTTTGTAACCTTTCCGCCGACCTGAAAAGCGAAGAAGGCGATGCCGCGATTTTCCTCCACTTCAGACAGCCGGGCCGCGGCCCGGTTCAGGTCGCGACCCTTGTCCAGTGGTTCGCCGTCGGTGAGGAAATAGGCCAAGCTGCGGTAATAAGCAACGCCGCCATCGCGGTAGCTCTGCTTGCGGGCCTCGGTAATGTCCAGGGCCAGGTTGATGGCATTGGAATAGTTCGTGCCGGAGTCGCGGGTATAGCCGGAGTCAGCGGAGAGAACTGGAGGCTCGAAGTCAGCGCCGTTGGTGAAGTCCCGCGTTACCCAGGCTTTTCCGGCGAAGGCAACAATTGCCACGTCGGCTCGCAGGGCGGTTACGGTGTCTTCCCGTATAATGTCGCGGAACTTGATCAGAGCTTGGTTCACGGTCTTGATCCGATGGCCCTTCATAGAGGCGGATATGTCCAGGATCAGCACAATGGGACACCGCGCTTCCGGGTTGTCGGCGAATTCGGCAGTGTCGTACACGCCTATGGTGTCTCGAACGGACATGCTGCCCTCCTTCTGGCCTAGAAATCCAGGTAATCCGGCTCCGGCAGGCGGATGCTGTCGCCGGGTTGGGAATTGGACACGGCGGCTGCGGAGCGGGAAAGCCACTGAATGGAGCCCTCCAGCTGTTCCATGTTGGTCAACTCTTGCAGTTGCCGGGGCGCCAACTCGGCTAGCTTCGACATATCGGCGGGCAAGTCCGGCGTACTGATGCCGAAAGTGAAGAAAGCGATGGAGCGGTTCCCCTCCGCCTCGGCCAGCCGGGCGGCGGCCTGGGCCAAGTCGGCGTCGTTGTCGTGCTCCGGGTAGCCGTCGGAAAGGAAGTAGGCCAGGCTGCGGTAGTAGGCGATGCCGCCGTCCCGGTAGCTCTGCTTGCGGGTTTCGGTAATGTCCAGGGCCAGGTTGACGGCTTTGGAGTAATTGGTTCCGCCTTTGACTTCGAGAGTGGGCGGCTCGAAATCAGTACCGTTGGTGAAGTCCTGCACCACTCTGGCTTCGTGGTCGAACTCAATGACGGCTACGTCAGCCCGCAGGGCGGTGACCGGGTCTTCCTTGATAATATCGCGGAACTTGGTCAGGGCCTGGTTGACGGTCTGAATTTTGAGGCCGCCCATGGAGCCGGACACGTCCAGAATCAGGACGATGGAACAACGAGACTCCGGGTTGTCGGCGAATTCCGCCTGGTCGTACACTCCTACCGAGTCTTGAATGGTCATTGCGGTTCCTCCTGCAAACTTCGGCGGGTTCGGGTGGCAGTGGCAATGGCGGTTTTGACGTTGGCGAATGGCCCATTCTACGCCCTGGGCCGGCCATTGCTCTAGAAAGCCAGGAAATCCTGCGGCGGCAGGCGGATGCTGTCGCCGGGCTGGGACTGGGACACGGCGCTCACCGACCGGGAAAGCCACTGTATGGAGCCTTCCAGCTGCGCCAGGTTGGTCAGTTCCTGCGGCGGGCGGGGCGCCAGCCTGGAGAGCTCGCCCATTCCGGTTCGCATCACCCCTTCCCTGACGCACATATCAACGAGATCCGATACGCTCATGCCGACCAGTTCGGCGACCCGGCCCAGGCTGAGACCCCTCCCGCCTTCGGCGCCTGTTCCTTCGAAGGCGCCCCCGGCTTCGAGCTGTTCATCAGTGCGGCCTAGCACCCTGAGGAAGTCGGGAACTTTATCGCCTTCAACCTTCCACTCAGGGATGCCGCTGCCATCGCCGATTATGAAGGAGAAGAAGGCAACGCTGCGATTCTCCTCCGCGGCCGCCAGCCGGCGGGCCGTCCGATCCAAATCGTCGTGACTATCGTCCGGCACGCCGTCGGTTAGGAAGTAGGCCAGGCTGCGGTAGTAGGCGATGCCGCCGTCCCGGTAGCTCTGCTTGCGGGCCTCGATGAGGTCCAGCGCCAGGTTGACGGGCTGGGAAAAATTCGTTTGGCCGTGGACTTCGAGAACCGGAGCCTCGAAGTCGCTGCCGTTGGTGAAATCCTGCAACACCCAGGCCACATCGTCGAAGGCGATTATCGCCACGTCGGCGCGCAGAGCAGTAACGGAGTCTTCCCGGATGATGTCGCGGAACTTGACCAGGGCCTGGTTCACGGTGTCAATCTTGACGCCGGCCATTGAGCCGGACACGTCCAGAATGAGCACGATGGAGCAGCGGGATTCGGGATTGTCGGCGAATTCCGCCTGGTCGTACACGCCTACGGTATCTCGGATGGTCATTGCAGGGCCTCCTCCCTGGCTTTGCGACCGGCGATGACAATGGTTACGTCGTCGGTGGTGCGGGACTGCACCCGCTCGCCGCTGATGAAGGCATGGAGCCTTTTGGGGACGGCTTCCGGTTCGTCGGTCTGGGCCAGGTCGTTGAGGATGGGATTCCAGAACCCCAGGAACGCCTCCCGCTCCGGCATTTTGAGGGCCAGGTTCTGCAAGCCGTCGGTGATCAGCGCCAGGCTGTCGTAATCGTAGCCGGAAGCATGACCCACGGAGGCGATTTCGTGGGGCCTGCTGCGTGACGTGATGAAGGTAGTTTCGTTGGCGTACTCGCCGCTGTGGGCGGCGCACAGGGTCGTTGCGACGCCGCTGCCGATGCCGATATTGAAAGCGAGGACGGCGCCGTCGCCGACCTGAGCCGCCGTCACCAGCGAGTCGCTGGCGAAGGCCACAATAAGGGTGGACGCCAGTTCCCGGGTCGGAACGTTATGCCGCCGGCCATAGCGCTCCACCGCAACTTTGGCCTGCTTGATTGCGTCGCGCGCCAGCAACTCGGCAATGGGTTCGCTAAAAGCCGCCGCCGGCTGTGTGTTGATGCCGTCAACAATCGTGGCCACGGCGGCGCTCACGGCAATTTGGGAGCCCTCGTCGGAGCGCGAGGCCGAGCCGGCCCCATCTGCAACGGCCATGACCGCAACCTGACCATGGCCCACTTGGACCATCCGGTAGGTTACGGCGTCCTGGTTGGGGATATTATCTCTGGAGTGAGAAACCCCTGCGGCGGTAGCCGCTGCGACGCGCCAATAGTGTTTGCCGGACATCTCCGCTCCTTTGCAGTGGATAAGCTTATGGTTGAAGACGCTGCCTCGCTATGCTCGCCTTTAGGTTAATATACTCCCCCTTGATTGTAATCGATGTGTCCATAGCCTATAGGCTATGCCACATCTTCGCCGGCATCATTCCGGGCGCCGCGTTGCGAGGCCGCCTTCACCGACGCCAAGATGCGGCCATACGCGTTGCACCGGCACAGGTTGCCCGACAGGGCTTCCCGGATCTCGGCGTCGTTGGGATTAGGGTTGCTGTTCAGCAACGCGCGCGCTGCCATCACGAAACCGGGCGTACAAAATCCGCATTGCCCGCCGTCCGCGTCCAGAAAAGCCTGTTGCAAGGGCGATAGTTCCCCCGCCGGCGCCAACCCTTCCACCGTCAACACTTCGCTGCCCACGGCGCGCAAAGCCAACACCTGGCAGGCATTCACCGGCGCGCCGTCCACCAATACCGTGCAGGAGCCGCACTCGCCACGGTCGCAGCCCCGCTTGGCGCCGGTCAGTCTCAGCGCCTCGCGCAACACATCCAGCAGCGACCAGTGATGGCGGACGGACAACGTGTGCGCTGAGCCATTAATGGTGAGAGTGATTTCGGCGGTGTGCAGCTCAGTCATGGTGTCCAGCATCCTACTCCAGCGAGCAACACCGGACAACCCGCCGCTGACAGTTGCTTGTTGACCTTGCTAGGAACCAACCGCTATATTGCCCGCACTCATTTTTGGCTGAGTCTATAGGAGGTCGCTCATGGCAGGAACAAAAATCGATTGGGGACACGATCTTGAGCAGCCTATAGGGGTGAAGATCCGTCTCACTTACGTGGGCCAGGGGATGACTCCAGAAGAAAGGATCGTGAAGTTCATTATTGGCGGCAACCAATATGTTGGATGGATGCCAGATTACTCAGTGAATGAAACAGAGAGATGGCTGAAAGCTTTCAGAATCGCCGATTTCGACGATGGCAGATGGTTGATCCAAATTCCTGATGAAACGTTAACTTCCGGGACAAAGATTTTCGTACCCGAAGAAGATCAGAACAATGTCGTCACAACAGGTTGGTGGTAATGATTTATAGTGACCAAGACATCAGAGATGCGCTCGAAAAAGGGGAATTAATTATACGACCTAACCCTACTCGAAGTATGTTTTCCACTTCCTCAGTGGATCTACGTTTGGATAGCCATTTTACGGTGTTTAAAACCCCACCCGCAGCATCGGAAATCTATATCATGGTGGCCCAAGCAGATCCTGAAGCGATGGCTCAACATTACGGGGAAGACATTAACATCGCAACTGGTGATTCTTTGCTGGTACGTCCCCATGAGTTTGTATTGGCTTACACTCAGGAGCGGATCACTTTACCCCTCAACGTGGCGGCGCGCGTCGAGGGCAAAAGTTCCTTGGCCAGATTGGGACTTTCGATCCACCAAACCGCGCCAACTGTGCAGGCGGGGTGGGGAAGGCCGCGTAGTCTGCCGCTTCGGTTGGAGATCTCCAACGTCGGACCTTACGTCTGCCGGTTGACGCCCGGTATGCCCGTATGTCAGTTCATATTTGAAGAGCTGAAAACGGAAGCGCGGAGGGAGTTGGAGACTCGCTTCCAAGACCAAAACCCAAACTGACGCCATGACCGTATCATTGTCTCCCCTCACCTCCGTCGGCCGAAGCGTCCCTCGCTACGAGTTGGCCGACAAGCTCACGGGCGCCGCCGAATACTCTGCCGATATATCCTTGCCGGGGATGCTGTACGGCGTCATCGTGCGCAGCCCGCATCCCCATGCAGATGTGCTGTCTGTGGACATGAGTGACGCTCTGGCCCTGCCTGGCGTCCGCGCGGCCGTTGGCCCTGACGACGTTCCCGATGCGCGCCTGGCTCCCGATATGCCTATCCTGGACACTCGGGTTCGATTTGCCGGCGACGAGGTGGCCGCCGTTGCCGCTGATGATCTGGACACGGCACGGCGCGCCGCTGGTTTGGTCCGCGTGGAGTACCAACCGTTACCCTTCGTTACTGATCCGGTAGCTGCCCTGGAACCCAATGCGCCCCGGATCCATCCTGAAGGCAATCTCGCCATGCCCGAGCCGCTGGCGTTGCAGCGCGGAGACATTGACGCCGGTTTCTCCGACGCAGACATCATTCTCGAACAGACTTACTACGTGCCAACCCACTCCGCCACCCCGCTGGAACCGCGAGCGGCCCTGGCCCACTGGGACGGCGACCAACTGACGGTGTGGAAGTCCACTCGCGGAGTGCATGTTGACCGTGCCGTGCTGGCCCAGGCGCTTGGCCTCGACACCGCCAACGTCCGCGTCATCGGCCCCAACATGGGCGGCGGTTACGGCAACAAGGACGAGTCCCGAACTGCCGCGCTGGCAGCTCTGTTGTCCCAACAGGCCGGTCAGCCCGTCCGCATCGAGTACAGCCGGGAGGAAGAGTTCGTCGCCGGACGCACCCGCCACGGCGGGCGGATTATCCTGCGCATCGGCGTAAAGAACAATGGCGACATCACCGCCATCCACGGCGACGCGGTGCTGGACTCCGGCGCATATCAAGCCACCGCTCCTCGGGTGGCGCGCCGCGCCGGTCAGGGGATGCTCTACCTTTACCGCTGCCCCAACGTCCGTTTTGACGCCCGGCCAGCCACCACCAACAAGCCCGTCTCCGGCAGCTATCGGGCGTTGGGTGCGCCCCAGGGCCACTTCGCCCTAGAGACCTTGATGGACCGGGCCGCCGAGGCCATTGGCATGGATCCGCTGGCTTTCCGTCTCCGCAACCATGTTCCGCCGGAAGGCCAGGCTGGCCCGCGTCTCACGCCCCGCGATGAGATCGTGGACGGCCAGCCGGTGGAGGGTGGGATCCCCTTCTCCAGCAACGGCCTGGAGGAATGCCTGCGCCGTGGCGCAGCCGAATTCGGCTGGGACGAACCCTTTGAACGCGCGGACTCCGCCGACCCTTTCATCAAAGGGGGCCGGGGCATCAGCATCATGATCTATCGCGGGGGAGTGGGAGACGAATCCGCGGCCCGACTTTCCATCGACGAGGACGGCAAAATACACCTGGTCAGTGGCCTCATCGACGTGGGCGAGGGGGCGGTTACGGTGCTGTGCCAGATGGCCGCCGAAGCGCTCTCGGTCCCTTATGAAGACGTGATCCCCCGCTTCGCCGACACCGAAGACACTCCCGACGCGCCAATCACCGCCGGGTCCACGGCCACCTTCTCCACCGGGACTGCGGTGCTGCAGGCGGCGGAACGGCTGCGGCAGCGGATGCTGGAGTGCGCCGCCGAGCGGCTGGAAGTTGACGCAGCCGCCCTGTCCATTGCTGACGGCGCCGTGTTCGTCACCGACGACCCGTCTCGCCGCATCACCTACGCGGCATTGGCCCTGGCCGTCGGCGCCGATACCCTGACCGCTGAAGCAACGGTGATGCCCGGCAGTCCGGACTACATCGTCAACTCCTTCGGCGCGCACTTTTGCGAGGTTGAGGTGGACACCGCCACCGGACGAGTACGAGTCAAGCGATACGTCGCGGCCCATGACTCGGGCCGCATCATCAACCCACGCACGGCGCTGAACCAGGTGGAAGGAGCAATCTCCCAGATGCTGGGCTTCGCCCTGAGCGAGGAGCTAATCACCGATACGCCAACGGGAGTTACCCTAAACGGCAGCTATCTGGAACACAAGAGTCCCACCATCCAGGACTACCCCGACATCACCGCCATCTTCGCCGACGTGGTGGACCCGGTGGGGCCCATGGGGGCCAAGGGCCTGGGCGAAGTGCCATCCGTAGGCGTTGCCCCCGCCATCGCCAACGCCCTCTACGACGCCATCGGCGTCCGCTTCACCCGTCTGCCCATTACGCCGGACCGGGTGCTGGACGCGCTGGGGCAACAGACGTCATCAACGACGCAAAGGCGCAGAGACGCAAAGATTGAGGAGTTATAGACGTGGAGCATAGACAACCGAACGCCGAGTCAATCGTGAAATCAGCCCACGAAGGCGAATTCGCCGTACCGGAATTTCAGCGGGGATTTGTGTGGACGGTTGCACAGGTTCGGGAGCTTGCCGATTCTCTTGCGCGGAATTATCCCGTTGGCAGCATTTTGACGTGGAAATCAAACACTGCCATAGAACGCGGCGACAGCAGTCAGCCGCGCCAAAAGTCATGGATTATCGACGGCCAGCAGCGGACTACCGCCCTGTGCACTCTTTTCGACAGCCGTCCCGAATGGTGGGACAACAACCGGAGCGGCACCTGGGATAAGCACATGAGCGACTACGGCATACGGTTGGACATCGGGGCCGAAGAGCTAACGTTTGCAACGCGCAAGTCTTCCGCCGGGCGTTATGTTCCAGTCAGGGATATCCTGCAAGACGATGACTTGTACGCAATGGCTGAAAAACTGGTGGCAGACGGCCACGCCTTTACCAATAGCGTCGGAGCCGTAGCGAGGCGACTGCAAGAGGTAGCCCGCATCAAGCAGGCGATTCTGCCTACGGTAGAGATTGACGACACCATTGAGCTGACTGAGGTAGCCGAAATATTCAAAAGACTCAACTCGACAGGCACCAGGGTGCAGCAAGCAGACATCTACCTGGGTGTAGTAGCGTCCCGTAATCCGGGTTGGGTCAATCAAAATTTCCTCAAATTACTCTCTGAACTCGAAGATGACGGGTTTGAAATTGATCCCGCCTTTTTGTTCAGGTCTTTCACTGGTATCGGCGTCGGCAAAAGCCGGTTCCGCGACATTGAGCAGACCTTTTGGGAGAACCTTGGCGACAGTCCGGCATGGAATAACACCCGGCAGGCAATGCGGTCAATCTGCCAGGGGCTCCGGCAATACGGAATCATAAACTCTGACTTGGCGATAAGCTCCAACGCAATCGTCGCAGCGGCTGTGTATCGAGCGCAATTCCCCCAAGGCTCGTTCGGTCCCTTCTTGGCATGGATGCTTAATGGACTCAAAGAGGGGTTTTTTAGCGGGCCAACGGAAACGAAGCTGGATCGAGTCATCAGTGCAGTACAGAACGCCAAGTCCAAAGTTGTAGCCCTTGACAGCCTAGATGCCCTGCTGAACAACCCGCCCCAGTTCACACCGGAAGAATTCATCGAGACCGGCGGCGGGCGTAATACCGTACACCGGCTTATGATCTATCTGCTTGCGTACAAGAATGACGCTCGGGACTGGAATACCGATGGATACAGAATCAGAGCCGAGGCAGTGCCCGGCTATGAGCCGGAATGGCATCACATCTTCCCGCGCAAATGGCTCAGGGACAATGTGACGGGAATCGACAAGAAGATCGTCGATTCCGTTGCCAACATGGCGGTAATCAGCGGACAGGCGAATCGTAAAATTGCGGCGAAAGCGCCCAAAGACTACATAGCCGAACTCAACCTTGCAGCGCGGGGACTGTTGGACCAGCAGGCAATTCCGGACCCTACCTTTGTAGAGCCGAAACAGTACAAGGATTGGCTCCGAGGTCGAGCTGAACGATTGGCGCAAGCGTCCAACCAGTACTTGGATGAACTGCGCAGTGAAGCCTAACCTGCGCCAATCTATATTTCGCCGCCCCAGCCCAGCCGTAGCCCCCGCACGGGGATGAGTTCCTGCCCCACCGGGTCAACCGCCAGCTTGAAAAATTCCAGCGTCGTCGCTCCCAGCAAGTAATGGCCGTCCGGCCCGAAAATTACCGGGCAGATTTTGGTACGCTCGCCGATTCGGATTGCGGCCTCGCCATAATTGTGCATCTCGGTTTCGCCGTTGGCATACCGGCAAGGGTATGATCCCTCCGGTTCAATATGCAATCGCTCAAACAGCGATGCCGGGAACATGGAATCGGATGCTCCAGTATCAACCACAGCATCCACAGGAAGCATATCGCTCCCGGATCCATAGGGATGTCCAACGGAAACCTGGACGCTGAAATAACCCATGACAATCTCCTTCGGCGGGCCGAACAGCACGCCTTATTTCCGTATATCACCGTAACGTACGCAACGTCAATTTGAGAGACCGTCGATGACAGGGCTATCGCATATGGATTTTGGTGAATTGGGAGAGGATGTTGATGAGGAAGCAGTTGTCCCAACCGGCCCGTTTCAGTTTGCCCCGCATGGACCCCTTGCTTGGTTCCAACCGCGCCAGATTCAGCGCCAACTTACGCAGCAACGCCAGGTTCTCCGCGCCATGCCCTTTCCGGTTCCGCGCCTGGTCTTCGTTGCAGGTTACGTCCAATACCCAATGCAGCCGGTTCTCAATGCCCCAATGGCCGCGCACGATGTCGTTGCAATGCTCCGGCGGGAAGGCCTGGCTCAGCAGGTAATAACGAGTTTCCTCGCTGGTGTCGCCGTCTTTACGGCGGACCGCTGTTACTTTACCCACGGCCTGCAAGCCCGGCCAGTCGTGCCATTCCTGCAGCCAGGCTACGTCGTCGCTAATACTGGCGGTGCGGGTTTCAATGCGTCCGTGGCCCTTGCTGACCTGGGTGGCCTGAGCTGCCGGCGTGTCCGCGTCGTCCAGAAACAGTTTTACATCGTCGTAGAGCGTACCTTGATTGCCTTTCAACGCTAGCGCGTAGTCGCCCTCCTGGTCAATCACTTGCTGAGCAATCTGACGCTGACAATTCAGGGCATCGACGGTAACCACCTTGCCTTGCAAGGTCAACATTTCCAACAGCTTGGGCAACGCCGTAATCTCGTTGGACTTGTCGTCAACGGCCAATTGTCCCAACACCAGGCGCCGCTCTTCCGCCCAAGCGCTGACCAGATGCAGGGCGGACTGTCCTGCCGCGTGGTCGTAAGAACGCCGCAAGGTCTTCCCGTCCATGGCCACCACTCCCTGAACCCCTTGAGCGAACTGTTCCATGAACCTCAAAAACCACCGCTGGAAAGCTTCCGGATCCAGTTTGCCCAGCACCCGGGAGAAAGTGTCGTGGCTGGGAATGCCGTTTTCCAGATTCAGAAAGGACTCCAGAAACTCCCGTTTGGAATGCCCGAAAAGCTCCATGTCGGTGCAAGTCTGACCGCCGCAGACGATGGTGCATAGAGCGATGACCAGAATGTCGTGCAGGGAATGGAGACGCGCATTGACGGCCCGAGGGTCTTCCAAATCGCCAAATACGTCCGCTAGCTCGCTCATGGTGTCCTCCCCACCTCAGCAGTTTGGACGCTATCTTACCTGACACCTCAATTTTTCATATGCGATAGCCCTGGGTGTGATGCGTTTGCGCATTGCAAATTGTCCTAACCGATTCTGGAGCGTGTCGAATGGCTTCATCGTTGAAGAGACGTTCGGTCAACGAAAATCCCTCCCGTTGGCAGCCACCCGCTCGTAGTTGATTTCAATAGGCTCGCACTGACAGAGGCATGAGACGGCCCGCGCCCAACCTGCGTCGGCATTCCAAGCAGTCCGGATTTCGCCGAGGCAGCTCAACCGTCGTGTAGGGCTCGCTTTCCCTGTACTTCATCCAGTGAACATCCGAGGGAATCTCCTGTATAACCAACGTGGAGAACAAGTATAATGCCGCCCACACCTCGCTCAGCACTCCCCCGCTTCTGGACTGACTGCCATGTACGTTATCGGCACCGCCGGCCATGTTGACCACGGCAAATCCACCCTGGTCAAGGCCCTGACCGACATTGATCCCGACCGCCTTCCCGAAGAGAAGGAACGGGAGATGACCGTTGACCTGGGCTTTGCCTGGATGACCCTGCCCAGCGGGCGGGAGGTGAGCATCGTCGATGTGCCGGGGCACGAGCGGTTCATCAAGAATATGCTGGCCGGCGTCGGCGCCATCGACCTGGCCATGCTCATCGTCGCCGCCGACGAGAGCGTCATGCAGCAAACCCGTGAGCACCTGGCAATCCTGGACCTGCTGCGCATCCGCCGCGGGCTGGTGGTAATCACCAAGACCGACCTGGTTGACGAGGAACTGGTGGAACTGGTCAAGGCGGAGGTCGAGGACGCCCTGGAAGGCACGGCTTTCGAGGGTTGCACCATGGTCGCCGTCTCCGCCTACACCGGCGCCGGGTTGGACGAACTGAAAACCACCATCGACGGCATCCTGGACGACACCGAGACGCGGCGGGACCTGGGCCGGCCCCGCCTGCCCGTGGACCGCTGCTTCACCGTCAGCGGGTTCGGCACCGTCGTCACGGGGACCCTTATCGACGGCTCTGTGGCAGTAGGCCAGCAAGTGGAACTGGCCCCGTCGGGACGACAGGCCCGGATCCGGGGGTTGCAGAGCCATAAGTCACGCTTGAATGACGCCGCGCCGGGCGTGCGCCTGGCCCTGAACCTGTCGGGCATCTCCCGCGATGACGTGCCCCGGGGCGAGGTGCTGACCAACCCGGGGTGGCTGCAACCCAGCCGGCGGTTCGACGCCAACCTGAGGATGGTAAAGGGCGCGCCCCACGCCTTGAAGCACAACGAGGGCATCACCTTCCACCTGTTCACCAGCGAGACCACCGGTCGGGTGCGCCTGCTGGACGCCGACCGGCTTCAGCCCGACAGCGAGGGCTGGGTGCAGGTGCTGCTGGATGAGCCGGTGCCCATGGTAAAGGGAGACTTTTTCGTGTTGCGGTCCTCGGAGGACACCCTGGGCGGTGGGCAGGTGGCCGACCCCAATCCGCGCCGTCGCCATCGCCGCTTTGCGCCGGAGGTGCTGGAACGGTTGACCATGCTGGACGCCGGCGCCAGCGAGGACGTCATCCTGACCATCGCCGACCAGATGGGCCCCTGCGACCTGCGCACCCTGTCGCAACGCTCCAACCTCTCTGAGGAAGAAATCCTGGAACGGCTGGCGGTTCTCATCGAAGCGGGAGACGTGGTGGTGTTGGGCGAGATGGGAACGCATGCCGATGCGGTAGTGTACTCGCGGCGGGGTTGGGACATCGTGAGGAACCAGGCCCAGGTCGTGTTGCAGGCGTACCACAACCAGTACCCGCTGCGACGGGGCGCGCCGCCCCAGGAACTCCGCAGCCGTTTGGGGGTGTCGCAGCCCGTTTATCTGCGGGCGGCGGCCCGGCTGGTGGACGAAGGCGTAATTGCCGACGACGGCGGGCTGGTGCGCACGCCCGACCACGCGGTTGAGCTGAGTGACCGCCGGCAAAGCGAGGTCGCCGACTATCTCAGCGCGCTGGCGGCGGAACCCTGGTCGCCGCCCACCGACCGCCCGGTGGACCCGGAACTGCTGGCCCATTTGCAGGAACGGGGCGACGTGGTGAAGGTCAACGAGACGGTGGTATTCACCACGGCGGCCTACGAGGACATGGCGGGGCGCATCGTGGCCCACCTCCAGGAAAACGGCAGCGTGACCGTCGCCGACGCCCGCTCCATTTTCGACACCAGCCGGAAATACGTGCTGCCCCTGCTGGAATACATGGACCAGCAGCGCATCACCCGCCGCGTCGGCGACGAGCGGGTGCTGCGGTAGGCAGGAGCGTTGGAGGTGAAAATAATGACTGAACGCAGAACAATGTCCTACGAAGAGCAGAAACGCCGCGGCGAGGCCATTTACGAGGACAAAATCCGACATCTGATCGCGGACGAAGACGCAGGCAAGTTCGTATTAGTCGATGTCCTCACCGGAGACTACGAAATCGCTGACCGGTCTGCCGATGCTCGCGTCAAATTGCGTCGTCGTCCTGATGCGGTCATTCATACCATGCGCGGTCACCGCACCCACGTTATGCGGTTCCGAAGTCCTCGCCGCATCGTCCGTGGAACGGAGGCAACACGTTAGTGCAGTACGGCATTGTTAACGACGCTATGGAAGCCACAGTTACACTCAACGTGATGGCTGACAATTATGAAAGCATCCCAATCACTTTTGTCATTGACACGGGCGCTACCGGTGATATGTCTCTTCCTCGGTCAGTCATTGACTCCCTTGAACTTCCCTTAGCCGAAGACGCCGATAATATTGTCATCACGTTGGCTGACGGCACGACTGGACCCGGCAGATTATATCTGGCCAGTATTTTATGGCATGACCGGATACGGAATATTGAAGTCGTCAATCCGGAAGGAGCGCCCCTTGTCGGAATGGCCCTGCTTTACGGCAGCAACCTCAGCGTTGACGCCGTTCCCGGCGGCCAGGTAACCATCACCGAGTTGCCGCCCACATCCCAACTCGAAATCCCGTGCGGATAACATTATGGCTCTGGACTTCGGCCAAACTGCCCGCCAACTGATGGCCGCCATGGGCGATGTGGCGGCCACCACGCGCACCCGACGGCAGCGTTTCGCCGACACGCTGGACCGGGCCCTGGCAATATCTCCATCCGAGGCCGCCAATCGTACCGACTTGGCCGGCCGTCGTCCTTTCATCGCGGCGCGGACCGGTGACGAGGGCCTGCTGGCCAGCATACCGCCGCCGGAAGCGCCGTCCGACTGGTCGGCGTTGTCCGTGGACGGTTCGCACATCGACGTGGACCGGCATCTGCCCCTGCGCTGCTACCTGATCAACCTGGGCGGCTGCACGCTCACCTACGGCGCGAACCCCGATTGCCAGCTGTTCAGCGAGCCGACGCTGGCCGTGGGCGACGCTGATCTCTACCTCCGCCCAACCAACGGTGCACTGGATGAGACGCCGATCTCGGGCCCATTGCTGGGCGTGCTGCGGACCGTGCGCGAGGTGGAACGCCTGGCCGACGCGGTGGAGGCGCTGCCTTCCGGCCTGCCGGCATTGGCCCTGCTGGACGGGACGCTGGCGTTCTGGGACTTGCAACGGGGGAGTTATCCCCGGTACGTCAGCGATACCCTGATCGGAGAACGGCTGCACACGGCGTTGGCTCGGCTGCGGGAGGCGTCCCACCGCGGCCGGTCGGTGGCGGTGGCCGCCTATACCTCTCGCCCCCAAACCACCGAGGTGGCCGGCGCCGTGCGCGTCTGCCTGTGCGGCAGCGACGCCACGGAATGTACCCGGCGTTGCAGCGCGCGCCGCTCCGACCTGGCCCAATGCGATGGCGCGGCGGGGTTCGACGACCGGGAACTCTTCGACGCGTTGCTGGAGCCCGGCCATCGCTCACCCCTCTATCAATCGGGCCGGGTGGAATCCCGGTTCGCCATGGGGTTGACGGTGGGCACGGAGTGGAGCCATTTCTTCTACGTGAACAGTGGTACGGAGATTGCCAGGGTGGAGGTGCCGGATTGGGTGGCGGACGACCGGGAGTTGCTGGCCCGGGGACACGCCATGCTGGTCAAACAGTGTGTGCTCGGGCTGGGCTATCCCGTGGTAATCTCCGAAGCCCACGAGCAGGCGGTGGTCAACGGCCACGACCGGGCGGAGTTTCGCCGCCTGGCTATAATGCTGATGGAGCAACAGGGCTTGCCTACGCCGGAATCGGCGAAGACCGTATCCAAGCGGCTGCCCTGGGTATAATCCCCCAACTGTCATTCCGGCGAAAGAACGTCGCCCCGTACTTGATACGGGGCCGGAATCCAGACAGTCGGACCCCGAGACATCGTAGAGTATCTGGAGGTTTTCAATGGGAGAACTTAACGATCTGGCCGCGTCGGTGGCGGCTTTGCTGAAAGAGCGCGGCGACACCCTCGCGGTGTCGGAATCCTCATGCGGGGGCCTGATCTCCGCCGCGCTGGTTTCCATACCGGGCGCGTCGGCCTACTACGTGGGCGGCTCGGTGGTCTATACGCGGACGGCGCAGGCCGGGCTGCTCCAGGTGCCCGAATCGGCCATGGAGGGACACCGGGCCAGCACGGAATACTACGCCCTGCTCAACGCCCGAACCTCGCGGGAACGGCTGGGCACCACCTGGGCGCTGGCTGAAACCGGCGCCAGCGGGCCCACGGGCAACCGATACGGCGATAACTACGGCCACGCCTGCTTCGGCGTCGCCGGGCCGGTGGAACGATCCCAGACGCTGGAGACAGGCAGCCCCGACCGCGAGGCCAATATGTGGGTCTTCGCGCAAACGGCGCTGGCCCTGCTGGAAGAGGCGCTGAACGCGGCGTAGCCTCCCCCACATTGACGCGCTCAACGCGAGGGACTGGACAGCAGGTCCGACAAATCGGCCGGTTTATCAATCTCGGCGGCGGTGCGCAGAAAGTGCTCCAGCGTGGGGCTGCGCCGCCGCAGCTCCTGCACCTGCTGGCCGATGATGCTGACGCCGGCGGCGCCGGTGGTGGCGTAGGTGCCGTGGAAGGCGAAATAGGCCTGGTTCAGCCGGCGGATCAAGTATCCGTTGTCCACGAACTCGCGCCGTCGTTCCTCCATGTACGCTTCGGCTCCGGCAACGTCGCCGGCCTCCAGCAGCTCGTCAACCAGGGTCCTGGTCGTCCGCATCTCCGCCTGGAAGTCGAAGGCTGGTGGGCTGACGGCGGCACGGTGTTCGCGCTCGGTTGGCTTGTGGCTGTGATGTGGCGTATGCGGTGACGCAGTTCCCTCCAAACGACTGCGGGCCAGTTCTCCGATTTCGCGCCCGGCCATGTCGGCGACCGTTTCGTTGATGGCGGTGATGTCGCCCCCCTCAAAGTAGCGCCGGCCCAGGGGGCGGAACCACAGCCACTGATGCACCCATTCGTGGGCGATGACTTCCAACGCAAAGTCCAGGCCGGCGCCGGGCAGGGTGATCGACGGATAGAAAGCGATGCCTCCCGTGTTCACCACCAGAGCGGATAATCCGGTTTCGGACTCGACGCCGTTCTCAATCCGTTGTCGCTGATCGTTGGTCAGCCCGGTCCGCAATATCACGTCGTCCCGGCGAGCGATGCGGTCTCGCGGTGACGTAACCAGCACGGTCGGGGAACCGGTCAGCACCGTATCCACCGGGGGGAACACGCCGGTCCACGCCTGAAATCCCAACGAAACCAGGACATCGGCAATGGCGCCCTCGACGGTTTCTTCAACCTGTAGCCGCAGGCGGGATTGCCGCTCCCGAAGCCTGGCTTGCTCCGCCCGCAATGCCGCCGCATCGCCGGTCGCCTGGGACGTTGGAGGCGCTTGCGCCGCCAGTTGGATGATTTCCCGGTCGATCTGACGCAAGCGTGCGCCCAAGGCAAAGAACTCTTCCATTTCCGTCAACCGCTGCTCACGGCTCTTGGCAGAGATCAAGTTCTTCGGTCCGCTCCAGATCCTGTGCAGCCACTTGTCGGGCAAGTTGCCAAGTTCCCAGGCAACCGCGCCGAAGCGATATGGCGCGGCGGCCAGCCCGATGGCGTCGGGCCGGTAGTCTTCAAGATACAAAAGCAAGCCGACGATGCCGGCCAAAACCAGCAAGCGCCAACGTATTTGGGGGCGGATTTGGCGTAGAACTTCAAGCATCTCGGTGGTGGTTAACCAGGGTCTTTCGGTTTTCCCTTTTCCGTCATTCCGGCTTTCGCCGGAATCCAGAGATTACGATATGAAGAAACAGGGAGGATTGCTTACGGTTTCGGTCACTGGACTCCGGCTTTCGCCGGAGTGACGGCTGCCTTTCCTTGACACTCGCCCCGGCCCGTACCATAATTTCGTCTCGCTTGTTTCCTGTTTGCCCAGGAAGGGAGCGTTTGATTCAGTATATCGGCGGCAGGAGGTTTTCGTTGTCCACCAATTCGTTCACCCTTACCGATGAGATGCGCGAGCAGTCCATCGGCGTCGAAAGCCCGCCGACCACCCTTGAGGTGGAGAAGGGCCATATCGCCCGCTTCGCCGAAGCCATCGGCGACGATAACCCAGCGTACACCGAAGGCACTTCCGAAACCGGCGGTATCGTCGCCCCTCCAACCTTCCTGCGGGCCATGCGCGCCGTCCGCCCCGAGATACCCTTCGACATCCCGTTCACGCGCCTGCTGGACGGCGGCAGCGACTGGGAGTATTTCGACCACGTGCGGCCCGGCGATACCATCACCGCCGTGGGCCGCGTGGAGAACATCCTCGAGCGCAGCGGCAGCATCGGCCAGATGCTCATCACCACCATCAAGATCACCTACCGCAACCAGACCGGCGCCATCGTAGCCACCCAGACCAGCACATCTATCCGGCACTAAATCAGCCGACACTGACGATTTGAGGCGCAGGATTCCGGCCCCGTATCAAGTACGGGGTGACGTTCTTTCGCCGGAATGACGGTTATAGTTGAGAGGAATAACATGGGCCAACAGATCTACTTTGAAGATGTCAGCGAAGGCATGGAACTGCCGGCCGAGGTTCGGGAACCCAGCACCCGTCAGTTGGTCCAGTATGCCGGCGCCTCCGGTGACTTTTACGAAATCCACTACGATAAGGATTACGCCGAGAGCATCGGCCTCCCCGGAATCATCATCCACGGCGCGTTGAAGAATGCGATGCTGGGCACTTACGTAACCAACTGGGCCGGCCCAGCCGGAACCCTGCGCCGCCTGACCTGCCAGTATCGCGGCATGGACTTCCCCAGGGAACCCATTACCGCCAAAGGCCATGTTACCCGGGTGTACCAGGAAGGTAGCATGAACCTGGTGGACTGCACCATCTGGCTGGAAAACCCCCAGGGTCAGCAGACCACGCCCGGCACGGCCACGGTTGCGCTGCCCAGCCGCGCCTGACGTTTCAGACCGTCATTACCATGAACCCTCGCCCGTCATTCCCGCGAAAGCGGGAATCCAGAATTCTTCGCAGCAACAGCTTTCTGGATTCCGGCTCAAGGCCGGAATGACAGGATGCACAGGAAACCAAATAAAAGGATACATTAACCATGCCCAACAATCTGGAAGGAAAGGTCGCCATCGTCACTGGCTCGGGCCGCGGCGTGGGTCGCGGCATCGCCATGATGATGGCCGAGGAAGGCGCCAAGGTCGTCGTGGTTGACCCCGGCGTCAACGTGGACGGCACCGGCTTTGACCAGTCCATCGCCGAGTTGGTGGTCGGCGAAATCCGCGACGCCGGCGGCACCGCCGTGGCCTGCACCGAATCCGTTGCCACCATGGACGGCGGCGAGCGGATTGTGCAGACGGCCATCGACAACTTCGGCCGGCTGGATATCGTCGTGTGCTGCGCCGGCATCCTGCGGGACCGCATGGTCTTCAACATGACCGAGCAGGAGTGGGACGACGTGATCGCCGTTCACCTCAAGGGCACCTTCACCGTGGTCAAGCACGCCTGCATCCTGTTCCGGCAGCAGCGATCCGGTCGGGTCATCACCTTCATCAGCCAATCCGGTTTGGTGGGCAACAGCGGCCAGGCCAACTACGGCGCGGCCAAGAGCGGCATTGCCGGCTTCACCAAGGTCGTCGCCAAGGACATGGGACGCTACGGCGTAACGGCCAACTCCATCGCGCCCCGCGCCACCACGCGGATGATTGGTGCGATCCCGGAGTCCGCCGCTGAGATCCGCGCCCGGGGCGGCGTCGCCTCCCTGTCCGGCGACGGCGGGGACGACGTGCAGAACCTGGATCCCGAGGGCATCGCTCCCTTCGTCTGCTACTTGGCCTCCGACCACGCTGCCAACATCAACGGGCAGACCTTCCTGGTGTACGGCAACACCGTCTCCCTCATGTCCCAGCCCCGTCCCGAAAAGGCTATCTGGACCGAGGCAGGCCACTGGGACATGGACGACCTGTCCAGCCAGGCCCGCGGCTATCTGACCGCCGGCATCGTCAACCCGGCGCCGGCACAACAGAGATGAAATAACGTCGCCACGTAGGGGCGGGTTTCAAACCCGCCCCTACTACAAAAGGATATTACATCATGCCTCTACTGCAAGACAAAGTAGCAATCGTAACCGGCGGCGGGCGCGGCATCGGGCGCGGCGTATCCAAGCTGATGGCCGAGGAAGGCGCCAAAGTCGTGGTCTGCGACTTGGGCGTCAACGTGGACGGCACCGGCGCCGACGTGTCCGTGGCCCAGCAGGTGGTCAACGAGATCGGCGAGGCCGGCGGCACCGCCGTCGCCTGCACCGAATCGGTGGCCACCATGGACGGCGGCGAGAAGATAGTCCAAACCGCCATTGATAACTTTGGCAAGCTCGATATCGTCGTCACCGTGGCCGGCATCCTCCGGGACCGGATGGTCTTCAACATGACTGAAGAGGAGTGGGACGACGTTATTGACGTTCACCTGAAGGGCACCTTCACTGTGGTCAAGCACGCCAGCATCCTGTTCCGGCAGCAGCGCTCGGGCCGCATCATCACCTTCAGCAGCACCTCGGGGCTGTATGGCAACAGCGGGCAGGCCAACTACGGCGCGGCCAAGGATGGCATCGCCGGCTTCACCCGCGTCTGCGCCCGAGACATGGGTCGCTACGGCGTGACCGCCAACGCCATATCGCCATCGGCCAGCACCCGCATGACCACCAGCGTCCCCGACGAGGCCCGCGCTTTGCGCTCGGCTCGCGGCATCGCCGCCGGCGGCGGGCTGCGCGGCGAGCCAGAGGACGTTGCTCCCATGGTCACTTGGCTGGCCTCCGATGAAGCGGCCCACGTCAACGGCCACGTATTCCACGTAACCGGCGGGCTCGTGTCCTTGATGAACGAACCCGAGCCGGTCAAAACCATCCGCAAGGACACCCGCTGGACCGTTGACGAACTGGCCGCCGTATTTCCCGCCACCATCGGCGTCGAGCTGTACAATCCGGCGCCCGCGCCGCCTCCCACCGCTTAGCGCGCCTTTCTGCTATAATCCGCCCCGCTGCCTTTTTGGCGGCTTTTGAACTGGGATCCCACCAGCGGAGGGTTTCGGCTTGGCACGCTTTATCCTGTTCCGAATCATTCAGGCCATCGCCACGTTGGTGGTGTTGAGCGCGGCCGTATTCTTCGGCACCGACCTCACTGGCGACGCCGCCCTGGCCATGGCCCCGGGCGACGCGAAACCGTCCGAGATCGAGGCCATCCGCAAGAACCTGGGGCTGGACCGCCCGGTGGTGGTCCGGTACTTCGACTACCTGGGCGGGTTGTTCGTAGGGGACTTCGGCCGTTCCTACAACAAGCGTCAGCCGGCCTTCGACATCGTCATGGAGCGCATCCCCAACACAGTACAGTTGGCGATAACCGCTCTCGCCATCGCCATTATCGTCGGCATTCCGTTAGGCATCTTATCGGCGGTGAAACGGGACAGCATCCTGGACCGGCTGGGCAAGTCCTTCGCCATTCTGGGTATGTCCATGCCCCAATTCTGGCTGGCGATCATCCTGATGTGGATCTTCGCTGTGGAGTTCCAACTGCTGCCCACCTTCGGCAAACAGGGCCTGGACCCGCGCTACTTCATCATCCCGGCCTTCTCCATCGCCGTGTTCACCATGGCCGGTTTCATGCGCCTGACACGCTCGGCCATGCTGGAAGTGCTGGACAGCGAGTACGTCAAGTTCGCCCGCATCAAGGGTCTGGCGGAGCAGTTGGTCATCTTCAAGCACGCCCTTAAAAACGCGGTGATCCCGGTGCTGACCTTCGGCGGCATCAGCTTCGCCGGACTGCTCAACGGCTCCATTGTGGTGGAAGTCATCTTCTCCTGGCCCGGGCTGGGCCTGCTGATGCTGGAAGGCATCCGTACTCGCGACGTTCCCATTATCGAAGCAACCATTCTGACGTCGGGTTTCCTCTACATTCTCATGTCCACCATCGTTGACATTGCCTACGCCTACGTGGACCCGCGCATCCGGTACGGATAGACCTCCGACCTGATCAGGCTTTCAAGGAGCGCTGAACTTGGCAACGCAAGAACTGGCAACTCCGGCGTCGGTCGCCAATCCGGCAACCCGCGCCATGCGCAAAGCGCGGGAACTGCGCCTGCCATGGATACCCATCTTCATCCTCACTCTGCTGATCGTCTGCGCGGTGTTCGCGCCGCTGCTGGCGCCCCATGATCCGGAAAAGCTGAACAAACGCGACCGGGAAGTCCCGCCCTTCGAGAGCACCAAGTTCCTGCTGGGCACCGACAAGGCGGGCAAGGACATCCTGAGCCGCCTGATCTACGGAGCGCGCACCTCGGTATTCATCAGCCTGGTGGCCTTGGGCACCGGCGCGGTGGTCGGCAGTTCCCTGGGCGTGATCTCCGGCTACTACGGCGGGCGCGTTGACATCGTGCTGATGCGCCTGGTGGACGCCGTGCTGGGCTTCCCCACGGTGCTGTTGGCGCTGATTATCGTTGCCATCGCCGGCGGCGCCGGCATTGGCAATGTGATCGTCGCGGTGGCGGCCACCGTGTGGGCCAGGTTCGCCCGGCAGGCCCGGGGCGAGGTGCTGAGCATCAAGGAGCGTGACTTCGTGACGCTGGCCATCGTGGCCGGCGTGTCCCCGCCCGTGATCATGTGGCGGCACATCTTCCCCAACGTCATCAACACGGTGCTCATCGTCATCAGCCTGCTGGTGGGCCAAACCATCCTGCTGGAAGCCTCGCTGAGCTTCCTGGGCGTGGGCGTGCCGCCCGGCGATCCAGCCTGGGGCATCATGGTGTCCGAAGGCCGCGACCAGATCTTCGACATCTGGTGGCTGGCCCTCTTCCCCGGCCTGGCCATTACCATCGTCGTGATGGCGATGAACTTCTTCGGCGACTGGCTCCGCGACACCCTGGATCCCCGGCTGCGGCGGACGCGGTAGCAAGCCGGCAACGGCGGTTAGCGAATTTGGGGCGAGCGGCGGTTCGCCCTTTTTTCCGGTGATGGACGATTGACGCCACCGCCGCTCGTCCGCAGGTGCTAAAATCCTTCCCAAGACCGGCAGCAGAAATTGAACATTGCCGACCGGCAATCGAGCGTCGGCAACCGGAGGCATCTTGGCAATCACAGAATTGGAAATCACCAAGCGCACCAGGTTCGCGTCCGGCGAGAGCTTCGGCGACGTCGGCCCCTATGAACTCTTGGAGGGCACGGCCCATTACGCAGTGGACCCGTTGCACGCAAGAAACCAGGGGATCACTGACCTGGACCTGGCGCCCCGCAATTCTGCCGGCATGGTTGAGTTTTCGGCGGACTTCGCCATGCTCCAGCCGGTTAATATCGACCGGGGCAACCGCCGCATCCTGTTCGACGTGGTCAACCGGGGACGCAAGACCGCCCTGAGCCTGAACAGCGTGCCCACCCCCAATGACCCCACCGCCCCCCTGGAGGCCGGCAACGGCTACCTGATGCGCCGGGGTTACACGGTGGTCTGGGGCGGTTGGCAGGCCGACGTGCCGCCCACTCCCGGCCTCATCGGACTGCACGGGCCGGAAGCCATCGGACCCCAAGGGCCCTTATCCGGCCAGATAATGTGCCAGTTCCAGTGCAACGAACCCACCCAGGTGTTCCTGCTGGCGGACCGGCAGCACCTGCCCAATCCCGCCGCCGACCCGGACGAAGCCGAGGCTACCCTGACGGTGCGCGACCTGCCCAACAGTCCTGCTACCTCCGTTGACCGCAGCCAGTGGTCCTTCGTCCGAGTGGAAGATGAGGACCTGGAGCCTCAACACAGCCACATCTACATGCCCTCCGGCTTCGAGCCGGGCCGGATTTACCAGTTGGTGTACACCACCACCGGCAGCCGCATCGTGGGCCTCGGCTTCGCCGCCATGCGCGATGTGGTTTCCTACCTGAAACACGCGCCGGCCCCATTTGACGGCAGACGGGGCAATCCCTGCGCCGGGGCTATCGACTACGCCTACGCCATGGGCCGTTCCCAGAGCGGCCGCTTCCTGCGTCAGTACATCCATGTGGGCATCAACGAGGACGAGGAAGGCCGGCCGGCCCTGGACGGCATCATTCCCCACGTGGCCGGCGGGATGCGCGGCGAGTTCAACCTACGCTTCGGGCAACCCTCCAAGGACGTCTGCTACATCATCCCCGAGATGTTCCCCTTTACCGACACTCCGCAGACGGATCCGGTCACCGGCGCTCAGGCTGGACTGCTGGACGCCCTGGAACGACGCGGCGCGGCACCCAAGATCATGTTCACCAACACCTCCGCCGAGTACTGGCGCGGGGACGCCGCTCTGATCCACACCGACCTGGAATCTCTCACCGATGCTCCGGAATCGTCGTCGGTGCGCCGCTACCACTTCGCCGGTTGTCAGCACGGCTCAGGCGAGTTTCCCCCGCTGGAAATCCGCGCCAATGATGGGATCAAAGGGCAGCTGCCCTTCAACAGCGTCGATTACGCCCCCCTGTTGCGGGCCGCGTTGGACAACCTGGACCGCTGGGTCACCACGGGCGAAGAACCCCCGGCCAGCCGCCATCCCAGCCTGAACGACGGCACTGCGGTGGAATCCCATACGCTGCTGGAGCGGTTTGCCCAACTCCCCAACGTGCGGATCCCGACCCAGACTACCAGGGCGATACGGCTGGACTATGGCCCGGAGTCACACCTGGGCCGCACCACCAAATTGCCCGCCGACGAGGGAGAGGAATTCCCGGCGTTGGTAGCCGACCTCGACGAGTTCTTCAACGAGCGCGGCGGCATCCGCCTGCCGGACCTGACCGTTCCGGTGGCCACCTACACCGGCTGGAACCTGCGCGACGAAAGCATCGGCAATCCCAGTCTATTCATCGGCATCACCGGCGGCCTGGCCGGTTGGACACTCCCCCTGCCTACTACCCAGGCCGAGCGCGAGGCAGCAAGTGACCCGCGGGCGTCCATAGAGGAGCGCTACTCCAGCCGCGAGGACTACCTGGAGCAAGTGACCCGCGCGGCGATGGACCTGGTGGCAGAGCGTTACCTTCTGGAGGAAGACGTGGCCGAGGTGGTGGAACTGGCGGGAAGGAAGTACGACTACTGGTCCGGAAACGGCGACAAGTGCTGATTGCCTTGGGGACCCGGGCGCATCGCTGGTGAGTCTTGGCGCCTCGTTTGGATGCGATAGCGCGGTAACGGAATGGCTGATGACGGCTAGAAACGGCTACAGTTTGCTATAATACATGAGTAGGCACCTGCCTACTTGGAGGACGCATGGGTGCGTCAGAAACTCAGGAACCGACACCAGTAAACTTAACACCAGAAGGGACCGAGGTGGTCAGGAGGATAGACGCAGTTCTTGAAGCGCTGACGACTCTCGGTGAGACGCAAGTTCAAGTCAATGATGAGGTCGTTGGACGTCTTGACCGAGCCGACCAGCGCTTTGAAAAAATAGACCAGCATCTTGGTTATCTTCGGGGCGCACACGCTATCAATGCAGCGGAACGCAATGCCGGCCTGATTGCAGACGACATGGGCTATCAACTGGTTAGCCTGTTGCCGCGAGATGTACTAATCGGATTGGCCAACATGGCTCGTGAGGCTGGCAAGTCTGAAGACCACGTGCGGAGTTTCCGGGAAGCGGACTTGGTTATGCTTGCGCGAGACCACCAGGGTCAGCCTGCATATATTGCTGTCGAGGCCTCGTTTACGGTGGCGAGCAACGATATAAACCGCGCAAAACGGAATGCTGAGTACCTGCACGAGTTTACCGGATTGCCGGCTAAGGGTGCCGTGGCTGGCGTTGACATAACTCCCGGACGAGAGAAGAACGCCAACGCCGATGGTGTCCACTGCTATCACATCCCGGTCAGGCACTTGGAGGCAAATTAACTGCTATCCTTTCAAGCCCATCGGCAGTTGAATTACCGGCCCTCGCCAGAGGGTCGGTCAAGTTTAGGGAGTGCTGATTCCACAGGCTCAGAACTTGATACCGATGGGAACTTGGCCTGCCATCCGCTCAGAGGAGGATCATCATGCCTTTGCAGTTGGACCACACAATTGTGCCCGCTTACGACAAGGTGAAGTCCGCGGAGTTCATCGCCCATCTCTTCGGCCTGAAGTACGAAGGGCCATGGGGTCACTTCGCTCCGGTCAAGGTCAATGACATATTGACGCTGGACTTCGACGACTCGGACAACCCGCGCTCCAATCACTACGCATTTTTGGCTTCGGACGAAGAATTCGACGGGATCCTGCAACGCATCAAGGATGAGGGTGTCATATTCGGCAGCGGCCCGCGCTCGCGGACGGATGGGCAGATCAACCACCTTCACCAGGGTCGGGGGTTCTACTTCGAGTGCGAAAACGGGCACGTCTGGGAGGTCATCACCCACACGTACATAACCGATTAGAGCGCGTCGCCGTAAATTGAGTCGGACTATCTTCCATCGCGGCAACGTATCGCCGGTGGCGATAGCAGTATGGCGTCGGTATCCCTTGACAAAATATCGGGACAAACCGCAGAATACGCACTATTAACGGGCGCTTTACGGGCCATGCTGGTATCCGCACCGACGGACAAATGACCGCGATTTCGCCCGTGGCCGAGGTAATCTGATGGCATTCGTGATTACACAACCCTGTGAGGGAGTGAAGGACGCCTCGTGCGTCGAAGTTTGCCCCGTGGATTGCATCCATTCCGACGATGACGCGCCGATGTACTACATCAATCCCGACGATTGCATCGACTGCGCCTATTGCGTCGCCGTTTGCCCCGTATCGGCGATATTTGACGAGTTCACCGTGCCGGCCAACCAGCGCGAATACGTCCGCATCAATCGACTCTACTTCTCGTCCCGCTAGATTCCGCACTCGCGTTTGTTGCCAAGATGGCCCGTTTCCTGACCGACGCCGACGTTAACCGGTGCGTCGGTTTGCCGGACATGGCGCCGGCCGTCGAAGAGATGTTGGCCAACCACGGCCGCGGCGATGCGATTAACCTGACCCGACGCAAGATTGCCACGCCCGGCGGATACCTGGCCGTGATGGGCGGCGCCTTGCTCTACGGCGACGTGCTTGGTGTAAAGACCTTCACCCACACCGAGAACGGCTATTCCTTCCAGGTTAGCCTGTACGACGCCGCGTCGGGACGCCTGTTGCTCTACACCCAGGCCAACCGCCTGGGGCAACTCCGTACCGGCGCGACCACCGCCGTCGCCATCAAGCATCTGTCCAATCCCGACGTTCCGCGCTTGGGCATAATCGGCACGGGAAACCAGGCCGGCGACCAACTGCGCGCCGCCTGCGCCGTGCGCGACGTTGGTGAGATCTTTGCGTACAGCAGGAACGCCGACAACCGCCGCGCCTTCGCCGACCGCATGACCGCCGAGCTGGGCCGTCCGGTCATCGCGGCGGCCAGCAATCGGGACGCGGTGGCCGGCTGCTCCATTGTTATCGGCATCGCATCCGCCCAGACGCCCGTCGTCATGGGCGAATGGCTGGACAGCGGCGCGACGGTTATCGGAGCCGGTCCGACCAGCCCACGCCACCAGGAGGTTGACGCCGGTGTCCTGACCGGGGCCGACCGGAAATTCGTTGATTCGCTGGATCAGGCGCCTCTGGAATGTGGCGACATCGCCGCCTCCGTGGATCAAGGGCTGGTACAGTGGAGCCAGTTTCTGGAACTACGCCACGCGGTGGCCGGAGCGGTACCAGGGCGAACCCACCCTGATGAATTGGTCTATTGCAAGCTGATGGGAACCGGCGTTGCCGACGTGGCGGCGGCCCGGCTGGTGTGGCAGCGCGCCGAGGAACGCGGTATCGGGCTTGAAATGGACTGGTAAGGGCGAATGATTATTCGCCCCTACCGGGGCGCGGCCAGGTATTCGTCCGTGGTCAACACGCTGAAGTTGTCCAGGCCCGTAAGCATACTTTCCATGGCGGCGCGGGCCGTGTCCAGCGATGTGAAGCACGGTATGCGACGTTCCACCGCAGCCCGGCGGATGTAGAAGCCGTCCCGCATCACCGACGAATCGCCGGACAGGGTGTTGACCACCGCCCCCACGGTGCCGTCGTTGATAACGTCCAGCACGTCCGGAGAACCCTCACCGATGCGCTTGGTGATGGTGGTTACGGGCAGGTCCATGGCCGTAATCATGGCTGCGGTGCCCTCGGTGGCGTAGAGCCGGCAGCCCGCGTCGGCCAGCCCACGGATCAGGGGCAGCGAGTCGGCTTTATTCTGGTCCGAGATGCTCAACAGGACGCCCATGCCCGGCGACAGGTTGATGCTGGCCGCCTGCAAGGCTTTGGTCAGAGCCCCGGTGAAGTCACGGTCAATGCCCATAACCTCGCCGGTGGACTTCATCTCCGGTCCCATATACCAGTCCACTCCCACCAGTTTTGACATGGAGAACACCGGCGCTTTGATGCCGACCAGCTTTTGCCGCGGCCACAGCCCGCCCTCGTAACCCATATCCTGCAACTTGGTGTCCAGCATCACCCGGGTAGCCAGGTTGGCTACCGGGACTCCGGTTACCTTGGAGATAAACGGTATGGTACGGCTGCCGCGAGGATTGACCTCCAGCACATATACGGTGGTCTCTTCATCCTCATCGGGCGGCAGAACGCTGGGGCTTCTGTAGGCGCTGCCCCCTTGCAGCACGAACTGAATGTTCATCAACCCACGCACGCCCAGGGCCAGGCCGATGCGGGTGGTGTAATCCACCAGCGTATCAACCTCGGCTTCGGTCAGGTTCAGGCCCGGGTAGATGGCCATGGAGTCGCCGCTGTGGACGCCGGCGCGCTCCACGTGCTCCATAATGCCGGGGATCAGCACCCGCTCGCCGTCGCAGATCGCGTCCACCTCGCACTCTCGCCCCTCCATGTAGTGGTCCACCAGCACCTCGCGCTCCGGCGTGACCTCGGTGGCGATGGTCAGATAGCGGATCAGTTCCGTGGCATTGCGGACGATTTCCATGGCCCGCCCGCCCAGCACGTAACTGGGACGCACCACCACGGGATAGCCGATGCGTTGGGCTACGGTCAGGGCCTGGTCCACCGACTGCACCGTGCCCCCGGGTGGCTGCGGGATGCCCAAATCCACCAGGAACCGCTCAAACTTCTGTCGGTCGCTGGCGATGTCGATGGCCTCGGCGCTGGAACCCAGGATAGGCAGCCCGGCGGCGGCCAGGGACTGGGACAGGTTGATTGCCGTCTGGCCTCCAAATTGCACCAGGCTGGGCGGCGGGTCATCATCCACCGTCTCGTTGTCGATGATGTCCCGCACGGCCTCTTCGTCCAACGCCTCGAAGTAGAGCCGGTCGCTGGTATCAAAGTCGGTGGATACGGTTTCGGGATTGGAGTTGATCATGATACTGGCCACGCCGGCCTGGGAGAGCGCCCAGGCGGCATGCACGCTGCAATAGTCGAACTCGATGCCCTGACCGATACGGATGGGGCCGCTGCCGATGACGATGGCCTTGGGGCCGGGCAACGGCGGCGCTTCGTTCTCCGTGTCGTAGGCGCTGTAGTAGTAGGGCGTCGCGGCCTCAAACTCGGCGGCGCAGGTGTCCACCATCTTGAACACGGGCTTGATGTCGTGGCGCAACCGCAACTGGCGCACCTGCTCGGGCAAAAGGCCGGACAGGGTGGCGATTTCCACGTCGGAAAATCCCAGCCGCTTGGACGCCAGCAGAATGGCCGGCGTCAGCGGATTGCCCAGCAAGCGGCGCTCCTGGTCAACGACGCGCTCCAGGGCGGCAATAAACCAGGGATCGATGCTGGTGTGCGCCACCAGTTGGTCACGGGTTACTCCCCGGCGCAGGGCCGCCGTCAGCGCCCAGAGGCGAAGATCGTTGGGATGCAGGGGCAGCGCGTCCAGCAGAGCCTGATGATCCCTCCCGAAGTTGAACCCGCGCCACTCCCGGTCTTCCCAAAGCAGCGAGGAGTTGGGCTGCTCCAGCGCGCGGGTGGCTTTTTGCAGGGCGGCCTCGAAGCTGCGGTCAATGGCCATGACCTCTCCGGTGGCCTTCATTTGTGTCGTAACCTGCCGGTCGCCGTCGGGGAACTTGTCGAAGGGCCACCGAGGAATCTTGACCACGCAATAGTCCAGCGCCGGCTCGAAGGCCGCGCCGGTGCTGCCCGTGACGGCGTTGGGGATTTCGTCGAGGCGCCGGCCCACGGCGATTTTGGCGGAGACGCGGGCGATGGGATAGCCGGTGGCCTTGCTGGCCAGGGCGGACGAGCGGCTGACCCGCGGGTTCACCTCGATCACGTAGTATTCCGATTCAGCCTGCCATTCTCCGGGGCGGTTTCTCATGGCGTCGGGATGGGGTCGCAGGGCCAACTGGATGTTGCAGCCTCCCTCGATGCCCAGGCCGCGAATGATGTTCAGGCTGGCGGTGCGGAGCAACTGGTACTCTTTGTCCGTCAGCGTCTGGCTCGGGGCAACAACGATGCTGTCCCCGGTGTGCGCTCCCATGGGATCCAGGTTCTCCATGTTGCACACGGTGATGCAGTTGTCGGCCCCGTCGCGGATGACCTCGTACTCGACTTCCTTCCAGCCTACCAGCGAGCGTTCCAGCAATACCTGGCTGATCGGGCTGGCGGCTAGACCGCCCTCCACAATGGCCAGGAACTCCTCCTCCGTGTTGGCGATGCCGCCGCCCGTTCCCCCCAGGGTATATGCCGGCCGTACCACCAGAGGCAGGCCGGTTTCAGCCTTGTACGCCTGAGCTTCCTCCATAGTGGACACCGTGCGATTGGGAGGCATCGGCTCACCGATGTCGGTAAGAAACTGCCGGAAAAAGTCCCGGTCTTCCGCCTTGCGGATGGTTTCCAGCGGAGTCCCCAGCAGCCGCACGTTGTAGCGATCCAGAACGCCGGCGTCGGCCAGATCCACCGCCAGGTTGAGGCCGGTCTGTCCGCCCAGGGTGGGCAGGATTCCGTCGGGCCGCTCGCCGGCTATGATGCGCTCTAGAATCGGAACGGTAAGCGGTTCGATGTACACCCGGTCCGCGACGTCACGGTCGGTCATAATGGTGGCCGGATTGGAGTTGACCAACACCACCGAGACGCCCTCTTCGCGGAGGGCTTTGCACGCCTGGGTGCCGGCGTAGTCGAACTCGGCGGCCTGGCCGATGACGATGGGACCGGAGCCAATGACCAGAACTTTGCGGGGCTGTTGCTGTGGAGAGTCGCTCAATGGGGTGTCCTTATCATGCCTCGTCATTCCCGCGAAAGCGGGAATCCAGTGCTCGAAATCGTTAGCAACGTTCCCGATGCTTTCACATTGTGGCCTCTGGATTCCGGCCCCGTATCAAGTACGGTGTGACGTTCTTTCGCCGGAATGACGGTTAGGTAATTTCAGTGCGTAACTCCTGTCAGGTAAAGCGGGGCATCGTGCCCGGCAGCTCCATCAGTTGCCGTTCAACGAGGGCGTTCATCATCTGGAAGATAAACGCGCCGAAGTACGCCCCCTGGGCATCGAAGTGATCCAGGTCGATGCCGCCATCGGGAGTGCGCGGCGGGATGACGAAGTCGGTAGCGTCAAAGCCGGCGTTGACGGCGTGGACATAGCCCACCGGCTGGTCGCTGATCGGCTGGCCGGTGGCCGGGTCAGTAACCTTTACGGCCAGTTCCCAACGGGAGCCGAGTTGTCCTCGGCTCACCGCGGCCAGCAGGTAGCCGTGGCCGTCGTGGGAGAACGTGGGCACGGTTTCCTGCAGCATGGCGAGGGTGTCGTTGAGGTCAATGGGGAGCTGGGTCTCAATGCCCTGCTCCAGCAGAAAAGCAGTGAATCCGGTCATCGGTAGGGGACCTCCGCAGGGTTCGCGTCGTCGGTCATCGCCAGGAAGCGATCAAACAGATACTCGTTGTCCTGCGGGCCGGGGGAGGCTTCGGAGTGGTACTGAATGGTGAACAGCGGCCAGTCCCGGTGCCGCAGGCCCTCCACCGTATTGTCGTTCAGGTTGATGTGGGATACCTCTAAACCGGAGGGCAGATTTTCGGAAGATACGGCGTAGCCGTGGTTCTGAGCGGTGATGTGGACCTGTTGGGTGAGCAAATCCTTCACGGGATGGTTGCCGCCCCGGTGTCCGAACTTGAGCTTGTAAGTTGTGGCTCCTAAGGCGCGGGCGGCCAACTGGTGTCCCAGGCAGATGCCCATGATGGGAATCCGCCCGATGAGTTGGCGCAGGTTGCCGATGATGTTCCCCAAGAGTTCCGGATCGCCCGGACCGGGGGAGAGCAGAATGCCGTTGGGCTGCATTGCCAGCATATCCTCGGCGGGGGTATAGGCCGGCACGGTGATTACCTCGCAACCCCGGCTTTGCAGCAGGCGGAGAATGTTGTATTTCACGCCGGCGTCAGTCACGAGGATGCGACGCACGCCAGCTGGCGGGGGGTTGGTAGGATAGCCGGCGTGCTCGCCGTCGTCCCAGGCATAAGCGCCGGGCGTGGTGACGGTGCTCACCAGGTCCAGGTTATCGTAGCGCGGTATCTCGGCCAGCCGCTGCAATGCCTGGTCCGGGTCATCGGCGGTGATCAGACCGGTCATCACGCCCCTGGTGCGCAGACGACGGGTAAGCGCTCGGGTATCGATGCCGCTGATGCCGGGGATGTTATATTCCTCCAGAAATGCGTGGAGGGTCATATTGCTGGACGCATGACTGGGCAGGTCGCAGTGTTGGCGAACGATCAGGGCCGATACTTGAATACGCCGGGATTCGAAGTCCCAGCGGTTGATGCCGTAGTTGCCCACCAGCGGATAGGTGAGCGCCACCATTTGACCGGCGTAGGAAGGGTCGGTCAGCACCTCCTGATAGCCGGTCATGGTGGTGTTGAACACCACCTCGCCCCAGCCATCACGCTGCGCGCCGAAGGATTCGCCGGTGAATACGGAGCCGTCTTCCAAAGCCAGGTGTACCGGACGCGCCACTAATTACCTCCATCACAGTGTAGGGGCGAATAATTATTCGCCCCTACGTTTGAGATACGGAACAGAGCCGGTTCCTCAAAAACTATGCTACCGCTCAGCAACGTGGCGGCCACGCGGCCCGGCAACTCCACCCCGTCCAGCGGGGTGTTGCGGCCCAGGGACGCGAACTCATTCACGTCAACCGTCCAGCGTGCCTCCGGGTCAAACAGGACCACGTCCGCCGGTGTCCCCGGCGACAGCGATGCGTAGGGGGCAAAGGCGTCGCCAAGCACCCGGGCCGGGCCAGCGGTCAGCCGCTCAATCATCGTGGGCAGGCCGACATCTCCGCGATGAACCGTGACCATGAGGGTGCCCAGGGCCGTTTCCAGCACGCTGATGCCGAACGCAGCGTCGTGGTAGGTACATTCCTTGCTGGCCTTCTCGTGGGGCGCGTGGTCGGTGGCGACGCAATCTATAGTACCGTCGGCCAGGCCGGCGACGCAGGCCGCTACATCATGCGGTGTCCGCAGCGGCGGGTACATTTTGGTGTTGGTGTCGTAGGCGGTCGGTCCGGCGAACCCGGTGGCATCGCCCCGGTCGCCCATGGCCCACTCGTCGGTGAGCAGCAGGTGGTGGGGGCACACTTCGGCGGTGACGGCAATTCCCCGGTCCTTGGCCTGCCGCACCATCGCCACACTGCCCGCGGAGCTGAGGTGCGCTAGGTGGAGGCGCCCTCCGGTCAGTTCGGCCAGCCCGATGTCACGAGCCACCATAGCCTCTTCCGCCACTGCGGGAATCCCGCCCAGTCCCAGCCGGCTGCTCACCCAGCCTTCTGCCATCATGCCGCCGGAGCAAAGGGCATGGTCCTGGCAATGGTTGGTGATGGGCACGCCCAGATCCAAGCTGTAGGTCAGCGCCAGACGCATCAGGGCGCCGTCATGCACCGGGTCGCCGTCGTCGCTGAATGCCACTACCCCGGCCGAGAGCAACTCTTCCATGTCGGCCAGTTCCCGGCCGGCGCGGTCACGGGTCACGCATCCGATGACCTGGACGCGGGCCGGGGCGGAGGCGGCGCGGTTCCGCACGTAATCGACCACGGCGGCGTTGTCGATGGCCGGGTCGGTGTTGGGCATGGCGCAGATGGTGGTGAAGCCACCGCGGGCCGCGGCCTGCGCGCCGGTGGCGATGGTTTCCTTGTACTCAAAACCCGGTTCCCGCAGGTGCGTGTGTATGTCGATGAAACCGGGGGCCACCACCAGCCCGGCGGCGTCAATGACTCGGGTTCCCGCGGCAAGGGAATCGGCGGTGATGCCGGGCGCAACGGCCTTGATGATGCCATCGCTGACGAGGACGTCGGCGACTGCATCCATCCCGTTGGCGGGGTCGATCACCCTTCCGCCCGCGATGAGCAGCGGTGGTATTTGGTCAGGAGTTGCCATCCGTTAGCTCGCTTCCGGGCCGTATCCGACCAGTTGGTAGAGCAGGGCCATGCGAATGGCCACGCCGTTGGTAACCTGTTCTTCAATCAGGGAGCGTTCCCCGTGGGCCAACGCGGTACTCACTTCAATCCCTTCGTTCATTGGCCCCGGGTGCATGAGGAGGGCGTTGGGGTTGGCTCGGGCCATCCGCTGGTCGTTCACCTGCCAGCGGCGGATGTATTCGCGGATGCTGGGGAAGAAGCCACGCTCCTGCCGTTCAGTTTGCAGTCGCAACGCCATCACCAGGTCAGCGCCCGCAATGGCGGCGTCAAGGTCGGGTTGCAAGCTAACACTGGACAGCGGGTTGTGAAGGCCGTTGCTGCCGGCCGCGCCCCATCCCGCCGGGGTGAAAGGGTCGGGCAGCAGTGTGGGCGGCCCCGACAGGACGACCTCGGCGCCCAGATGGGCGAAACCCCAAACGGCGGACCGCGCCACGCGGCTGTGTAGCACGTCCCCAACGATGACCACCTTGCGGCCGGCGATCTCACCCAGATGTTCGCGGGCGGTGTACAGATCCAGCAGGCCCTGGGTGGGGTGCGCGTGGGCGCCGTCCCCGGCGTTGATGATGGCGACGTTATCCAAGCTGCGGGCCAGGAAGTTGGGCGCTCCGGAGTGAGGGTGACGGACCACGATGGCATCCACGCCCATGGCCTGCAAGGTAAGTCCGGTATTCAGCAGCGACTCTCCCTTTTCCACGCTGCTGGCCGTAGCAGTCATGTTGATCACGTCGGCGCTGAGAATTTTGCCGGCTTCTTCAAAGGAAATGCGGGTTCTAGTGCTGGCCTCATAGAACAGGGTGACGATGACTCGGCCCCGCAGGGTGGGCACCTTTTTTACATCACGGCCCAGGACCTCGCGCATCGCCGCCGCGTCGTCCAGGACGGCGGTTATCTCGTCAGCGGTGAAGTCGTCCAGGTCGAGCACGTGCTGACGCCGAGCCTGACTCGTCGGAACGTGTGCCACAGGCGCCGTGATAGTAGCGGTAACGTTGGACACCACCAGTCTCATCCCCGTTCCAGGATGCAAACGTCGTCAACGCCGTCGGTTTCGGCGAGGCGCACCCGTACCAGTTCGGATTGCCGCGTGGGGATATTCTTACCCACGAAATCGGCCCGGATGGGCAATTCCCGGTGGCCCCGGTCCACCAGAGCGGCCAGTTGAATGCGCAGGGGGCGGCCCAGATCGCTGATGGCGTCCATGGCGGCGCGCACCGTGCGCCCGGTGTACAGCACGTCGTCAACCAGCACGACGGTACGGCCGGTCACGTCCACGGGCATGGTGGTGGGACGCACCCGGACGCGGGGCCGCTCGGACAGATCGTCTCGATAGAGATTGATGTCCAGACGACCCACCGGAACGGCTGCGTTTTCCGACTGCGCTATATGCTGGGCCAACCGTTCCGCAATGGGAACACCCCGGGTGCGGATGCCGGCCAGCAGGAGACCGTCGGCGCCGTGGTTCCGCTCCAGGATCTCATGGAATATCCGGGTCAGCGCACGCCGGATTTCGTCGGCGTCCATAACCCGGCGTCCGGCGACGGCAGGGCCGATGCCATCCGGGGCGGTAATGTTGCTGCGAGTGGCTATAAAAAATCCCCTGCTTGACGCCGGTGGCCGGTCGCAAGCGGGGCTACGCTCATTGCCGCAGCAACGTGACCAGTTGCTCCGTCACAGTGCGCGGATACGCTTTGCCAGCCTCGCCGGACTGCCTTAAAAGCGGCGTCGCTATTTCGCGGCCAAAATTGTAGCACGAGGGTGGCAGGTTTGGAAATAGGTTATAAAGCAATTTCGTCAGATTGTTGCGGATTGCGTAACACGGTCAGTCGGCACTTTGTTCGCCCTAGTGCGTTTACCTGCCGGCAAATTTGTCCAAGCAAGATAATCCCATGAGCAGGACTATCACCACGGCGATGCCTATTCCGGTCAGCACTGCCCCCACTCCTACTATGGCAACAACTATGGCGACAGTGTTGGCGTCCATGAGGGGAAGCTCCAGTGGCAATCGAGTTAGGGCGGCGTCACCCGGTTATCCGTTTCCGCCGGTTGGTGATGTAGTCCACCAGCACGTACTCGCCCAGGTTCTCGCTGCTGCTGTAGAAGGCCCGGCCCCGGTTGATACGTGTCATCCGGTCCACAAAGTTGACCAACTGGTAGCTGTTTTCGAGCATGAAGGTGTTGATTACGATGCCTTCCTGCGTGCAGCGACGCACCTCTTTGAGAGTTTCCAGCTCGGTCCGGTAGCTGGGCGGGTAGGAGAAATAGGCTTGCTCGCCCTCCAGGTGAGCGGTGGGCTCGCCGTCGGTGATGACCAGGATCTGACGGGTGCCTCCCTTCTCCTTGTTGAGCAGCTTGCGCGACAGCATCAGCGCGTGGTGCAGGTTGGTGCCGGATACCCAGTTGTTCCAGGTCAGGCCGGCCAGGTCCTCTTCCTCGATCTCTCGGGCGTAGTCGGAGAACCCCACCACATGCAGGGTATCCCGGGGGTACTGCTGATGGATGAGAGCGAACAGGGCCAGCGTGACTTTCTTGGCCGCCGCCCAGTTGTTGAACAGGCCCATGGAACGGCTCTGGTCCAGCAGGACGATGGTGGCAGCGCGGGTCATGTGCTCGGTGCGGTAGATCTCAAAGTCGTCAGGGCGCAATTTCACCGGCACCTGCGGGCCGCCGCGGACGATGGCGTTCTTCACGGTGGTTTGCAGGTCGAGCTGCAGCGGGTCGCCGAACTCGTAGGTCTTGGTGTCGCCCAGCAGGTCGCCGCCGGCGCCCCGGGTATCCAGGTCGTGGTTGCCGATGCGGTCTTTCTTGAGGTGCTGGAACACCTCGCGCATGGCCTTCTGGCCGATCCGGCGGATCCCCCGCGCGGTCAGGTTCATATTGTCGTCGTCGGTGATGTAGCCGGCGTCCTTGAGCAGTTGGCGCAGCCGGTCCAGCTCTTCCCAAGCCCGGCGGGCCTCTTCGCCCAGCAATTCGGCCAGTTGCTCCGGGTCAACGTCGTCCAGGTTGCCGGTGCGCATGGCCTGTTGCAACGACTGTTCCAGCCGGTCCAGGTCCTGCATCTGGCGCATGGCCTCCATAGCCTGCTCCAGGGTCATGCTGTCGTCGCCAAGGAACGGGTACTGGCGGGCCAGCTCGTCCGGCGGCATCAGCGACTGCATCAGGCTGGCGAACTCGGACATCTCGTCCATCAGACGCGGGTCCATGGCCGACTGCATGGCGTCTTCCAACTCCCGACGCATTTCGGGGGAGAGGCTGTCCATCAGCGACTGCATCTGCGCCATCTGCTGCTGGATGCGCTCCATCAACTCGTCCAGGCTCTGGGGCGGGTCGTCGCCGAACATCGGCCCCCACTTCTGCATGAACCCTTCAAAGTTGGGGTCCCGTCCCTCCATACGGTCGCGGAGCATCTGGTTGAGGTCCTGCATCATCTGACGCATGGCCTCCATCTGCTCCGGGGTCATGTTCTGCATCTGTTCCTGCATCTGCTGGGACACGTTCTGCGCCATCTGGCTTTTCAGCATATCCAGCAGTTCCTGGAACATCTGCTGGGCATCCGGGTCCATGAAGTCGTAGTCCATCAGCTCTTGGATCTGTCCGCCCAGGCCGTCGGGGAGGTCGTCCAGCTTGTCCAGGTTGCGCTGGGCACGCTCGCGGAGCAGGCGGTTCAGGGCGCGCTGCTGCTCCTTGCCTTCCATATCCTCGGGTTCGGGCTGGCTGTCGGCTTCGTCCAACCGACGCTGGATGCCCTCCCGCTCGGTGCGGAGGATTTCTTCCATCCGCTCCTTCAGGTCGTCCACCACCGAGTCCAGGTTGCTCTGCTGGAGCTGCTGGCGGCGCTGTTGCCGGAGCTGGTCCATGAGCTGCCGCAGGTTGGGCATCTGGGCGCCGTCGCGGTTCTGCATCCCGTTGCGGAAAAGTTCGCGCAACGCCCGGGCCAGATCGCCGTGCTGCAACAGGTCGTCCGACAGCGCGTCCATGATGTCGCTGGCATCGACGTCAAAAATCTCCTGGGTGCCATCCCATTGGGAGTAGCGATAGCGTTGGTACAGCATGAACGACCTCCGACCGAGCCGGCTACATAAGCGTCATTCCGGCCTCATCTCATCGTCATTCCGGCGAAAGCCGGAATCCAGACTTGGCGGCAAATGGACGGGGCGATAATAACACACGGGGCGAAGACGGGACGGGTGCTATAATGCCGCACATCCCGCCGGTGGCGGTTTTTGACTTAAGGGATTCTACGGGGTGAAGCGATGACGACTGCCGGAACCGGAGCAAAACTGCTGACTGCCGACGACCTGCTGCGATTGGACAGTGAAGGCGTGAAAGGCGAACTGATAATGGGAGTGCTGCACAAGAAGGTGTCAAACGGACTGGAACACGGCCAAATCACGATAAATTGGGGAATTTTGTTGGGCTCCTTTGTGAAGCCGCGCCGGCTGGGCCGGGTATTCGGCTCCGATACCGGCGTGCAGCTGGAGCGTGGCCCGGACACGGTGTGCGGGAGCCGGACGTGGCTTTCATATCCGCCGAGCGGATGCCCCCGGACGTGCGCGAGCGACGGTACGCTCAAGTAGTGCCCGACCTGGTGGTTGAAATAGTGTCGCCTAACGACCGGCCGGTTCCGGTGTTTGACAAAGCGCAGATGTGGCTGCGTCACGGCGTGCGACTGGTGTGGATAACCGACCCGGAGACGCGGACGATTACGGCCCTGCCCCAATCCGGCCCGGCGCGCACCTTTACGGAAAACGACACCCTGGACGGCGGCGACGTGCTCCCCGGCTTCACCTGCCCGGTGCGCGACGTTTTTGAAGTGTAGCCGCCGAAATATCAGGCAAACCTGATCATGACAAGGAACGCTAAAAACCAAACACAGCCACCCACGCTGCGGCTCTGGACTAAGGCCGTCACGTTCGCTCTGGCCGCCGCCATGCTCGTGGTCATAGCGACAGCAGCCTGTATCTTGGACGAGGGACCGGAGGCCGCAACACCGACACCTGATCTGCAAGCAACTATTGACGCTGCGATAGCCAAGGTAGCAGCCCAGCAGCTTGCTGGTACAGTTAACGATCCCACGATCACTCTACCCGCTACTGCAATACCTGCGCCAACACCGACGATTGCTATGGTCAAGGTAGCAACTGACCGGGATTCCGGCGCAGTCAACAGTCCCACAGGCGCTTTACCCCATCCCCCAACACCTGAGCCAACGCCTACTGCTATATCGGCTCCCACATCAGAAAAGCCAACACCATTCGACATGTTACCGAACGCTGCTTACTTGGAATCGGAAAGTCCTCACTACGCAAAAAGTATTATGGAATTACCATGGATTGCAGACGGCATCGATTCTAGTGAAAGAGAAGCCGTAACCCAGCTAATACAATTGGCTGCCTTCAATGAGACAATATTTCACCTGATGCTGTACGGGAACGAAACCCAAAATACGCCTGCTTTGGGTTGGGTCCACGACGCAATTACTAGATCTGAAACGGACGCATTACAGCAATTGGGCAATATCGCCCACAATGATGCGGCTGTTGCCGAGCAGATCATCGCCTTGCCTTGGATCGGCGACGGCGTTGCGGAGCCGGAGGTAACGTCACTAGGGCAGTTGGGCAATATTGCCCACAATGATGCGGCTGTTGCTGAACAGATCATCGCCTTGACCTGGGTTGCCGACGACGTTACAGAGCCGGAGGTATCGGCGCTAGGGCAGTTGGGCAACATCGCCCGCATTGACGAGGCTATTGCCGAGCAGATCATCGCCTTGCCATGGGTCAGCGACGGCGTCGCTGAGCCAGAGGTAGCGGCGCTACATCAGTTGGGCAATATCACCCACAATGATGCAGCTGTTGCCGAGCGGATCATCGCCTTGCCATGGGTCAGCGACGGCGTTGCTGAGCCAGAGGTAGCAGCGCTACAGCAGTTGGGGTACATCCTCCACAGCGATGCAGCTGTTGCTGATCGGGTTATCTCCTTGGCCTGGATCGCCGACGGTATTACGGGATCAGAGATAGTAGCGCTGCAACAATTGCGTAGCTTCACCCACAATGATGCGGCTGCTGAACAGATCATCGCCTTGGTCTGGGTCGTCAACGGCGTTACGGAGCTAGAGATAGCTGTGCTGCAACAGTTGGGCAATATCGCCCATAACGATTCGGCTGTCGCTGATCAGGTCATCGCTTTGCCCTGGGTCGCCGATGGTGTTACGGAGTCAGAGGTAGCGGCACTACAGCAGTTGGGCAATATCACCCACAATGACGCCGCCGTTGCCCAGCAGGTCATCGCCTTGCCTTGGGTAGGCGACGCGATTACAAAAACCGAAATCTCCGCAATCCGTTATATTCCGCACTACAGCCGCGCTGCAACTCAACAAATCATAGCGTTGCCCTGGGTAGCCGACGGTATCACGGAATCTGAGATACCAGCAATACGAAGCATCACTTACCATGACGCGACTACCATTCAACAAATCATTGCCCTGCCCTGGGTCGCAGATAGTGTTAGCGAAGCAGAGAGACTCATAATTATGAGCATCCCTTACCATTATGACGATGTTGCCAACGGTGAGAACCATCCTAATCAACGCTACACCGTCGAAAAGCAGTATATGCTGACGCTAATTAACGAAGAGCGGACAAAAGCAGGCGTACCAACGATTACAATGGGCGACAACATTTCTGCCCAGATGCACGCCGAAGATATGTTACACAATTGCTACTTGGCACACAAGGGATCAGACGGCAGACAGCCGCATGAACGATTTGAGGATGCAGGCGGTGAACCCTCTAAATTCGGTGGCGAAAACATAATCGGACGTGACGAATGCTTTATTCCTTATGCTGGCAGTCAACCAAAAAACATACCAAGCAGCGACGTCGCAGGCAATATGATTGGATGGATGAACAGCCCTGGACATCGTACTAACTTGCTTGTAATATCGCACTGTAAAGTCCACATCGGCATCGCCTGGAACGGCTATACCAGCCGGATGGTCCAGCTTTTTGAAAGCGACGGAACATACAGCAATGAACCCTGTAGCATCAGAGACTAATGATCTTTATGATGATTAGAGGAGAAGCAACTGTTTCGCCTACAAGACCGACGACGTGCTGTTTGCCCGGCTGCGCCCCTACCTGAACAAGGTATATCGCGCCGAGATGGACGGCTGTTGCTCAACGGAGTTCCACGTGCTGCGGGTCAAGGATGGCGCGGCCCTGTTGCCGGACTACCTGGCCGCTGTATTGCGCAGCCGCCTGGCGCTGTCGCAAACCGTCCACATGATGACCGGCAACGCCCACCCACGCCTGACCAACGACGACGTCGCCAACCTGAAGATTCCGATACCGTCGCCGCACGTGCAGGAAAACATCGCGAGTGAAATCCAGCAACGACGGAATGCAGCGTGGCGGCTGCGCGGGGAGGCGGAAGCAGGTTGGGCGGCGGCGAAGGGGCGGTTTGAAGAACATCTGATTGCAGTTCAATAGACGATCCTCTATCGTCTCCTTTGGCCTATTAGATGGCCTTGTCTCCTTCTTGAATTGGTACGATTGTTCGCATGTTTGCCTCTTGCCGGGCCTTGTGCATTTCTTTTTCCCTGTTGATAAGCAGTGCTATTTTGGTAGTCATGTCTGTTCCGCCACAGGGCGATTATTGTCACTCTGCCAGACAGGTTCTGTGAAGCTGCTGTAACTGCTCCGGCGCATGATGTTATGCCCAATATCGCACTGTTGCTCAGCACTTCAGTAGCGTTTCCAGCCCCGGAGCCTAGGTTATTTAAGTAACCTGCGATGGCAATTGTAGCCCCTAATGTAATAATTGATACACTGTGCTCGCCCCAGTTAGAACGTTGTGCGTGCTCAGGCACTTCGATGCCTGTTTTCTGCTCAACAATTGTTGCTGAGACACTGGACACGAAAGGCCCTAACCACAGCGTGGTAACCCACCGCCAGACCGTTTTCGCTAGCAACAAAGTCGCAGCTGTTGTCAAATAATTCCAGGGTTGATCCAGGAGAGATGAAAAACCCAAGACAGCACTGGCAGCTACAACGCCTATAACCCCTCCAAACAGCAAATTGAGCAGTACATTGGCGATTGCCGCAATGCGTGGATGGCTTTCCAACTTGGGGAACTGATTGACTAACAGGTTTTTCATTGTGAACCTCTTTGGCGAATTGGCGCAAATGCAGTTTCACCACCTATTGCCACCACTGTCTCCCAAGCCGGCGCGTCCGTATCGAAAAGACGGTTGGGAGCCGGCGCCCAGCAGCGGGTGATGGACCCGGGTTCCACGATGCGCAGCAGTTCGCCATCCGGGGAATGCTCGCCGATGCCTTTTACCTTGAGCAGGACAACGTCATTGGCCTGCAATGCGGAGGCGATTTCCAGGTGCCATGCCCTCGGGTATGGGCTGGCGACGATATGGCCGTTTTCCAGCAGAATCTGGAAGGTTCCGCCTTCGCCTTTGCCCGGCAGGGAGAGTTGTACGCCCCAAACTTGGCCGGTTATTTCGATGGAGCGGCGGATTTCCGACTGGCTCATAACGCTTCTCCCGCAAAATTGACATCGCCGATTATGAGTTCTAATGTAGCATTGCCCCTTGCAAATTCGCGGGCAGCCGATGTCACTGGGAAAGTCGCGATTATGGCAATTTCTAGATCAAAGTGGGTGTGGTCGGTTGCCGACGCCCAGGCGGACCTGTGGGTTGACGAAGCAGACGAATGACGGAGTACGCGCTTGGTTCGCAATTGACGAAAACCGGCAAAGACGCTATCCTAATTTCGACAGAACCCCCCACGCCTCCCGTAAGATCGGCGCACCAGGGGGGACGTTTTTGTTTAATCATGACGCGCCAACCTGCACCCGCCCCAACGTCCATCGTGGACCAGATAAAGGCTCTGGCGGATCGCGGCATGGCAGTGCCTGACGTTGACTTTGCGGCCCGATGCCTGACTCACATCGGGTACTATCGGCTAGTCTCCTATTGGTTGCCGTTCCAATCAAGCCCCGGCACTGCCGCACCGTTTCATGCCGGCACGTCATTCAACCGGGTGATGACACGGTATATGTTTGACCAGCGCTTGCGCTCTCTGCTGTTGGAAGCGCTCAGTTACGTCGAAATCTCGGTGCGCAACCAGTGGTCGCTTCATGTGGTACTGAGCTCAAGCAAGGGAGAGTTCGCCCGATGACGCGACCCTCACAAGCATCCTGAGGCACCTGACCTCGGTCCGGAACACGTGCGCACATCATGAGCCCCTATGGGACGAGAAGATTAGGACCGGATTGAGAATACCACGGAGGTTACGCGGTTCCAGGGAAATCGCCACCGCATTCAACAAAAGCGCTGACCGTAAAGTCTATAACGCCTTGGTCATTATCGTTCACCTGATGGAAATTATTACGCCAAACGGAGATTGGCCGGAACGTCTGCTCGCTTTACTGGCGGCGTACAATTCCATCCCTTACCACAACATGGGTTTCCAGCCGGATGGCGTGAATTCACCATCTGGCAAAAGTACCAGTCGCCGCAGAACGACGCTGAGCCGCGGACGCCATGAGTTGCCGGCCTGCATCATGTTACCAGCCTCGGGGCTTCTGATAACACATACGCGGGCTAACGGTCGGGGGCCGGCTAAACCACCCGCGCTCCCAGTATCCTGCCGATGTGGTCCAACGCCCAGCGGTGGGCATCGGCATCGAACGATGCCACACAATCGGTGGGCACCTCCACAGCATAGTCCCGGTTGCGGGCGTCGGAGGTGGTGTGCATCACGCAGATGTCGGTGCAAACGCCGCACACGATTATCTTGTCAGGATTCAGGGCGGCCAAACGCTGAGCCAGGTCGGTGTTGAAGAAGCCGCTGTAGCGGTTCTTGGGGATGACGTTGGACTCGCTGACCCACTCCGCCAATTCCGGTATGACCTCCGGTTCCTCGGTGCCGATGACGCAATGCACCGGGAACATCTGGAACTCCAGGTCGTCGGGCCGGTGGTGGTCGGAGACGAACAGCACGGTGGAACCGGCGTCGGCCTCGCGGCGGAGCAACTCCCGCACCGGCTCGATGATTCCCCGGGCGTCATCGCCGCAATACAGGTTGTGCCCCGGCTCTAGGAAGCCGCGCACCATATCCACCACCAGAACTACGTTGGCCATTTCCGCTCACCTCCAGCCGTTGTTGACGGCAGTGTAACCTATTGCGCTACGGGGTCGAACGGCTCTCCGTCCACCAGCACCCGTTTGATCACGGCATTGCCTCTTTCGCCGATGGCGACCACCACCTTTACATCCCGTGCTCGCTCGATGATGTGCCCGGTTCCTTCCGGCACGAAATAGGTGCCAATGCCGAAGTCCAGCCGTCCGCGATTGTTCGCCACGCCACGGATATATACGCGACCACGCTCCGGCTCGAAGAACTCATGCTGCGCTGCGCACCAAACGTCTCCGCATTCCTGCAGCACCACAAACATTTCCCGGCCCGCTGGTTGACGGGATAGCCGAGCGGGAACCTCGGCAATTTCATAATCCAGTATCGCGTAATCGCCCCGCAGCAGGGAACGGGGGTCCACCGGCACGGTCTGCAACACCACTTCCCGCCCCTGCGAAAGCGCGATTTGCCGCACCCCCGCGAACACCACCAGGCCGACTACCTGCGCCGCCACCAGCGCGGCAAATAGAATGGTGATTCGCCGGCTCATGGCGCGGCGTCTTCCTGCCCGATGCGGCTCACCAGCCTCCGGCGCAGCGCCTCCATTCCAAACCCGCCGGCCAGCAGAATCACGCCGGCGACGATGAACGCCACCGATTGCCCCAGCAGATCAAATCCAAACTCAAAGTAACGGGTTAACAGCGTAATCGCGAAGATGATTACCGCCAGGTTGATGAGCCAGGCCCGGTTCCAGCGATAGCCGGCGGCTATCATCGCCAGCGCGCCGGCCAGCGTCACCAGGTTGAACACCCACCACATCCATTCCGCGCCCGCGAGCAGGCCGACCCACATCGCCGCGGCAACGACGGCCATGGCCGCCAGTGCGGACGCTTCCCAAATAAACAGCGTGGAGCGCCGCCTTCGATCCTGCCAGCCGATGAAGCCCAGCACGGCCGCCGCCAGGGAAGCGGCAGTACCCACCACCATCCAATATTCAACCGACAGCGCGTCCAGCCTCAAATGATCATCCCACCGTCCGCCTGTGGCGGACCAGATGGTGTGGTATCCCAGCAGATAAACCGGCGCCGCCGTGACCAGCAAGCCGACAATGTCAAAGATCCTTGCAAACGGTCGGGTGTAATCGAAGCGGGACTGCAACCTTCCCGCAGCGAACAACAACGCGCCCAGCACCAGGTAAGCCGGCGCCAGCCAGACCATCTCGTCGTTGAATACGTCCGGCACCCACTCCTGCGCTCGGAAGGCCGTTGCCACCAGCAGTATGATCAGGGATAGCCCAAGCACGGACTGGGAACGAATGATATACGCTAGGGGGATCACTCCCAGGAACCACGCCGGCATCAGGTTGGGATGGTTGACCGGCACGTGATAGGTCTGCGCCACCAGGTGTAGGGACGCGCCGAAAGCGATGGCGCCCAGCAGTATCACCGCCGTGCCAATGCGGACGAACCCGAACCGGTACGACAGCAGCCAGCCCGCCACGTAAATCACCGGCGTGCCGACCACCATGAGCGACAGCTTGGCCAGCGTGGGTATATCGGACCAATTGGCCGCTATGAACGCGATGATGCCCAGGCCAACCAGCGCCGCCCCCATGATGGCGATGACGCTGACCGTGCGGTTGCCGATGGCGCTGCCGGAAGTCTCGCCGGTCTGAGGATAACGTTCCAGGATGGCGGTAGCCTGTTCCTCCGAAATCAGGCCGTCAGCATGCCACCGACCGACTTCAGCGGGTAGGCGGCGGGCAAAATCGCCGCTGTCCGGTGCAGATGGATTGCCTGTGACGTCGGCTGTCATCGGCGGGTGATAACTATGATTGGGGTGGTGCGGTGATAACTACGCGGCCGTTCTCCCGCGCGGCAATGGCGATGTCGCTGTCCCACAGGAGGGACATACCGATGAGCGGCGTGCCTGGCAGAGCAATCGCCGAGACCGTTTTGAGGCTACCATGCCAGATTATCGTTGCGCGATAGGATGGTATTCGGCGAGAACGCCCATCAGCCAAACGGACCCTCCTTTCCCTGGTCGGCTCTAATCCCAGGACATTGATGACCTGCGGGGGTAAGGCCATGAACCCGGTGAAACCAGTGTCAATGACGGCCTCCACAGGTACGGCAGCGCCACGGTAGTCCAGAATGCTCACGAGCAACCGTGGCTCCGGCCCGTCAACACTGACGTACCCTTCCATGTCCATTACGTTTCACTACCCGGCAATAATCCGCGTATGCGTATCGGCTCTGGTTCTCCGATGGACATCAGATATATTGGAGCGTGGCGCCCGTAGCCCGTAAAACGTTGCAGCCCTTCGGCCTCAGTTGGCACAATCTCGTAATCCTCGCTTTCCGTGTTGATAATCAGCCACTTGCCCTGGTCGGCGTCGGTAAGAGTGCGCTTGATGCGGTTGTGATAAACAGCCAGCGCCTTTCGTTCCAAGGTTCGGAAACGGAGTTCTTCTTCTTTCAGGTGATCAAGGGAGCCAGCGTCGATGTCGCCGTTACTAACAGCATATCCCGCGTCCCGCTCCAGCATCTCCGACAGGCCCATCAGCTCAAAAGCGTCGGTCAGCGGCGTCATCTCGCCCATCAGATGCGCGGTGGTGCCGGTGGCCTTCAGCTCCGCCATCACCTGTCCTACACGGTAGGCTACGGACATGAACGCGCTTCCTGGAAAAATGACCATCTTGAAACCCAGGCGTTCCAGTTCGGACACGTTGAGCAGGGGCGACTTGCCCGTCTCCACAAAATTGTACAGCAGCGGGACGCTGGTTCGGGCCACGATTTCCGCCGCCTCTTCCGCGGAGCCGAGTGCTTCCACGAACAGAGCATCGGCGCCGGCCTCGGTGAAAACGTCGCACCGGCGCAAGGTGTCGGCCCAACCGGTGACCGCCAGCGCGTCGGTGCGGACGATGATGGTGAAGTCATCGTCGGTGCGGGCGTCCACGGCGGCGCGGATCTTTTGCGCCATTTCGTCGATGGACACCACCCGCTTGTCTTCCAGGTGTCCGCAACGCTTGGGAAACTGCTGGTCCTCGATGTGCACGGCAGCCACGCCGGTGCGCTCGTACTCGCGGATGGTGCGGCGCACGTTCATGGTGCCGCCGTAGCCGGTGTCCGCATCAGCAATGACCGGAACGCTCACGGTGGCCGCGATGGCGGCGGCGTTGTCCATCATCTCCGTGGCCGTCGCCAGCGCCAGGTCGGGATAGCCGACCCTGGCAACGGAGGTTCCGGCTCCGGTCATGTACACGGCCGGGAAACCGGTCTTTTCGATTATCGCGGCGGTCAGGCAGTCGTAGGCACCGGGAGCGGTGATGATGCCTGGCTCGGCCAGCAGTTGGCGGAAACGGGTGGTCGCTTTCATAACGTTATCCCCCATTGCGTTAGCTATGCCGTCAGGCCGCCGTCGATGGTCAAAACCTGTCCGTTGACGTAACCGGCATCCGGGCTGACCAGAAACAGGACGGCGGAAGCCACGTCGTTGGCAGACCCAAAGCGCCCCGCCGGAATGTTGGACAGCACCTGGGCCCGCTGGTCGGTAGTCATGCCGGCCGTCATGCCGCCATCGCCTCCCACCTCGATGAAGCCGGGCGCGACTGCATTGACCGTGATATTGCGGCTGCCCACCTCGCGGGCGACCGCCTTGGCCATCCCGATCTGTCCGGCTTTGGACGCCGCATAGTTGGCCTGGCCCGGGTTGCCCGACAAGCCCACCACCGACGACACGTTGACCACGCGCCCGTAACGCTGGCGCAGCATCAACGGGATGGCAAAGCGAGTGGGCAGGAAGGTGCCCCGCAGGTTCACGGCGAGCACGTCGTCCCAATCGGCGGCGTTCATTCGCATCACCAGGCGGTCACGATTGATGCCGGCGTTGTTCACCAGGATGTCCAGCCGCCCCAACCGATCCGCGGTGGTCTTAACCACGGCTTCGGCGGTGTTCTCATCCGACACATCGCCGGGGACCCGCAGCGCTTCGCCGCCGGCCGCTCGGATCTCGTCAATTACTGTGTCGGCATCGCTGGCGCTGCTCCGGTAATTGATACCCACCGAGGCCCCGGCGGCGGCCAGCCGTTTTGCGATCACCGCTCCGATGCCTCGGGACGAACCGGTGATCAGCGCAACCTGACCGCTCAAGTCAATTGTGTACATTCCAACACCCCGCCTCTTGATAAAGAGTTCACATTCGCGCCTCTCGCACCGCCGTGTGATGCAGTTCAGCGAGTTCCTGGCGGAACCCCTCCACCAGTTCCAGGTGGTGGCAAAGCAGGCCCGTATCGATGGCGCCGGCGACGCCGCGAGCGGTGGAGGAACCGTGGCCAATCATCACCAGGCCGTCCACTCCGAACAGCGGCCCGCCCATGGTGCGCGGCAGGTTAGTAGTGGTCCACAACGCTTCTGCCACCTGCTTGACCTGCTCGGCGGGCAAAACTTCCGCCAGATGACGGTGTAGCAAAGGCGCCAGGGCCGACCCCAGCCCCTCGGCGAACTTGATCAATATATTTCCGATGAATCCGTCGCAAACGATCACGTCCGCCTTGTCCGTGAAAAAGTCCATCCCTTCGACGTTGCCGACAAAATTCAGATGGCTGTCGCGGAACAAGTTATGGCTTTCCTGGACCTGTCGGCTGCCCTTGGACGCCTCTTCGCCCACGCTGAGCAGGGCTACTCGCGGGTTTTCGATCCTCAATATCCGGCGCGAAAAAGCCACGCCCAAGGCCGCAAAACTCAGCAGCAACGCCGGTCGGCAGTCCACATTGCTGCCCAGGTCAACGACGGTGGTATTGGGCGCAACGCCCAGGAAATTTCCGCCGATGCAGGGGCGTTCCAGCCCTTCCAGCAGGCCCAGCGCCATCACCGCGGTAGCCATGGTGGCGCCGGTGGAGCCCATGGAAACCACCATGTCGGCTTTGCATTCACGCAGCAGCCGCATCGTGGCCGCAATGGACGCGCGCGGTTTCCGGCGCAGGGCGGACACGGGATGCTCGCCATCCTCGACTTTCCCTTCCGACGGTTCTACGGCGACAGACCGACCTCCGGTGTCGTGTCTGGACAACTCTGCGTACACCGCATCGCAGTCGCCCACCAGGATGATGTCCAGTTCGGGGTGGGCTTCCAAAGCGGCCAGCGCGCCGCGCACTGTCTCGGACGGGCCATAGTCCCCGCCCATGGCGTCCACCGCGACGCGAACCCGCTTCTTGCTTCCGTTGGTACTCATTCCCCGACTTCCCCCTGCGCCGACGGGCCGATTTTTACGCTCGCCGATCCGGTGATGATACGGCTGTCATTATGTGCGCTACGGACTTCCACATTGCAAGTTACGATAAGACCGTTATCGGTGAATTCCCGCTTTGCCACGCGGCCCGTTGCTTCCAGTACGTCGCCGGGATACGCCGCGCCACGGAATCGCACCCGCAGGTTTCCGGAGGATAGCCAGTCCCTACCATACGACCGCGTCATCATCTCCGACACCAGCGCCAGGGTCAGCATACCGTGGGCGATAACGCCGCCGAACTGCGTGGCCGCCGCGAATTCGTCGTCATAGTGCAGGGGATTGTTGTCGCCCGAAGCCACGCGGTAAGCGTCGATGGCTTGGCGCGTGATGGCGCGCCGCGCCTTCGGCAGTGGGTCGCCAACCTCCCGTGGCGATAAGCGGTCAGTAACCGCTTCGGCAGCCATTGGGTCAGTCATCGATCTGAACCGGTATCCACGGGCAGGAGAACCGTCGTCCGCCCCCGCATGAGTATCAAACCGCCTTTATCTTCTATGACGGTGTAGTTCACGGTGAGAAATCGCATTCCGCCCCTCTCGCGAGCCGGTTCTACCTGCGCCTCGGCGGAAACCAGCGCGCCGATCCGGGGCGCATTTATCGTTTCGACATCCTGAAGGCTGTGTATCGCGCCGTCAGGCAAGGACAGTCTTTCCAGCAGTCGGCCCACCACCCGGGCCGCCAGCATCAGCGGGGGCGCGGCGCCGGACGCCAAGTATATAGGCAGTTTGTCGCCAACCGCAGCAAGGTACTGCTCAACTGCGCCAACGGTAATTTCCCAAGTGCCCAGACTGATTTTGGTATGCTGCACAAAACGACCCATCGAGCCCAGCGCGGACTATGCTCAGCACGGCAGTTAACAATATACACGGGGAGCGCCATACCGACAATCCGACCGGCAGGGCAATCGCGTCTTAATGAGATTTTTAGAAATGTGTTAATGTCGGAGGATATATTGAGGGTCGCGGAGGCAGGCGGACATGGCGCAACCACCCAAGGCAACTATTCTCGATCATTTCGCTGACCTTGACGACCCACGGGTAGAACGCACCCGACGCCATAAACTGGTGGACATCATTGCTATTGCGATCTGCGCCACCATCTGCGGCGCCGATTCTTGGGTCCATATCGAGCTCTTCGGCAGGAGCAAGCTGGCCTGGTTTCAATCCTTCTTGGAACTGCCTGGCGGCATCCCGTCCCATGATACCTTCGGGGATGTCTTCGCTCGGCTGGACCCAGTGCAGTTGCAGGACTGCTTCATCTCCTGGACCCAGGCCATCGCCCAGTTATTGCCCGGCGAGGTAGTGGCCATTGACGGTAAGACAGCCCGACGGTCCTACGACCGCGCTGGGAATAAGGGCGCCATCCACATGGTCAGCGCTTGGGCCACGCAGAACGCCCTGACCTTGGGTCAGGTCAAAACCGAGGAGAAATCCAACGAGATCACCGCCATTCCCCAACTGTTGGAGATGTTGGAGTTGCACGGTTGCATCGTAACTATCGATGCTATGGGCTGCCAGCGGGAGATCGCCCAGCAAATCACCCAGGGCGGCGCCGACTACGTGCTGACGGTGAAGGAGAACCAAGGGCAACTGCACGAGGGCATCCGCGACCTGTTCGAAGGGGCCGAGGCGCTGGGTTTTGACGGGGTGTCCTATGACCACACGGAAACCGTGGAGAAAGGGCATGGACGGCTGGAACGTCGGGAATGCTGGGTCATCACCGATCAAGACTGTCTGGACTATCTGGACCCCCAAGGGCAATGGCCGCAACTGAAAGCCGCCGTCAGGGTGGTGGGCCATCGTCAAACCACAGAAGGATCAACCAGCCAACCCCGCTACTACATCAGCAGTCTGGCGGCCTCGGCAGAACAACTGCTGGCTGCCATCAGAAGCCACTGGAGCATCGAAAACTCGTTGCACTGGACCCTTGACGTGACCTTTCGGGAAGATCAGTGCCGAGTGCGCAAGGACAATGGCCCACAGAACATCAACACGCTGCGGCAGATCGGACACAACCTGTTGAAGAACGAGAAAACCCTGAAAGTGGGCATCCAGGGCAAACGCCTCAACGCCGGATGGGACGAGGACTACCTGCTCAAAGTGCTCCTCGGATAAGACGCGATTGCCCTGATCCGACCGGGGTAGCGTTTGACGCCCGTCGTTGGGCGGCGTAGCATGAACCTTACCTATGATGATTGTTGCACAACCCTGACGGGAGGCGCTGATGACGACGATGCCGAACAATACCGACGGATCTTTGACCGAAGACATACGCCACGCCGTGCAGGAACACTACGGCCAGCGGGCGTTGCGGGTCATCGAGTTGACCGACGTTACGCCGGCCCAGGGTACCGGTTGCGGAGCGGACAACTGCGGCCAAGGAACCTGCGGGGCTGATGATTGCGGGTACGATGCGGCGGCCGGCGAGTGCGGTACTACTGCGGCAGCATGTTGCGGCCCGGCGGATACCGAGCACGCCATGAGGCTTTACAACGACGCGCAGCTCCAGGGTCTTCCGGTCGAGGCGATGGCTGCGTCGGCCGGCTGCGGAAACCCCACCGCCCTGGCTGATCTCCGCCCCGGCGAAACGGTCCTGGACCTGGGTTCGGGCGGTGGTATCGACTGCTTCATCGCCGCCGACCAGGTGGGCGAATCCGGCCGGGTTTTCGGCCTCGACATGACACCGGAGATGCTGGCCCTGGCCAACGCCAATCGCGACCGCATGGGCCTCACCAACGTCGAGTTCATCGAAGGCCACCTTGAGGACATTCCCCTGCCCGACGCCAGCGTGGACGTGGTTATCAGCAACTGCGTGATTTGCCTCTCTCCAGACAAGGACGCGGTGTTCCGGGAAGCCTTCCGCGTGTTGGCTCCCGGTGGCCGGTTGCACGTCTCCGATATGCTGGCGCTGACTGCCGATGGCCCGCGCCTGACCGACGCCCAGGCCTGGGCATCGTGCGTCGGTGGCGCTGAATACCGGGAGACCTATCTGGGCCGCATGGAGTCCGCCGGTTTCGTGGACATCGGCACCACCGATGAAGCCCTGCGGTTTGACGAGAATGAAGCGCCGCTGAACGTGGCCAGCGTGAAAGTGTCGGCCCGCAAACCGGCGTGACGCGGCCGCCCGGCATATCACAAAACGCTTGGGGGCAGGTCTAGAAACTGCCCCCAAGTTTCTCTCCCCATTCAGACAGATGGCCACAGCCGGCGTGCTATAATCAGCCGCGCATTGGAACACCGTTGGCTCCCCACAGTGCGAGGCAGATCATGGCATCTTCAACCCACTCCGGCGCTCAGCGCCCCGCCATCGCCATTACCATGGGCGACCCCTGCGGCATCGGCCCGGAGGTGGTGGTGAAGGCCCTGTCCGACCCCAGGATCTATCAATCTTGCCGACCGGTGGTGGTTGGCAACGTCTTTGCCATGGAGCAGGCGGTCCAACTCACCGGATCATCCCTGGGCATCAACCATACCGACGATCCCACTTCCGCCGGCGAGAACCCCTCGGTGGTGGACGTGGTGGACATCGGAAATCTCAATGCTGAGGACATCACCGTAGGGCAGTTGAGCGTGCCCTGCGGCAAGGCGTCCATGGAGTGGGTCAGCAAGGCGGGACAGCTGGCCATGGCCGGCGTCGTTGACGGCCTGGCCACCGCGCCCTTGAACAAGGAAGCGGCGGCTCTGGCCGGCTACGAGGCCATCGGGCACATGGAACTACTTCAGGAACTCTCCGGCACCAAGACCGTAGCCACCATGCTCATGGCGAAGAACCTGCGGGTGGTGCATCTGACCACCCATCGCTCGCTGCGAGTGGCCTGCGACTACGTGAAAAAGGACCGCATCCTCGATTATCTGCGGCTTACCGACGACAATTTCAAGAAATGGGGCTTCGCCAACCCCCGCATCGGCGTGGCCGCGCTGAACCCGCACGGCAGCGACGGCGGCTTGCTGGGCAACGAGGAAGCGGAGGAGATCGCGCCGGCGGTGCAACAGGCCCAAAGCGAGGGCATCAACGCCATCGGTCCGGTCCCGGCGGACATCATCTTCCACCAGGCCATCCAGGACCGCTACGACGTCACCCTCTGCATGTACCACGACCAAGGGCACATTCCGGTCAAGGTGTATGGATTTGAAGAGAGCATCACCGCCAACCTGGGGCTGCCCTTCATCCGCACCTCCGTTGACCACGGCACGGCCTTTGACATCGCCGGCAAAAACCTGGCCGACCATACCTCCATGGTGGAATCGATACGGATGGCGGTGGCTTTCGCCCGGGGAGACGGCCTAATCGATGGTTGGGGCGAGGGTTAGCGCTATGAGTACCGCACCGGATTTGCCGCCGCCAGGCGCCCAGAGTACCGAAGACCGTCTCCGGATCAGTTTGCGTATGATCATCCAGGCCCGCGAAGAACTGAAGCTGGGTAGCCGCTTGCAGGCGGGTGAAAAAGCCTGGGGCGCCGTGGTCCACCCGGTGAAAGCCATCGCCGAACAACGCGGCTGGCGGCATAAGTCCCATCAGGACGTGCACGCGGTCTTGAGTCAAGTCGTGCTGGAATACGGTTTTGATGGTGACCAGGTGCAGGCCCTTTCGGAAGCGTACCGAGTGGGCCACGAGAATTTTTACGAAAATTTCCGCAGCCCGGAAGAGTTGTCCGAGGTGATTGACGGCGTTGAGCGGGTAGTGGAGGCATTGATCGACCTGACGACAAGTCCGCCGCGCCCGTTCACGATCACCAGCAACGTTCAATTGCGACGGTTGCGCCGCCTCACCGGCAATGAAGACCTGGAGATCGGCGATACGTCCGATGTGGGATTCTCCCTTGAGCACGGCTTTACGGATGGCGTAGGCGAGGGTTAGCGCAATGAATATCGGATTCATCGGCGGCGGCACCATGGCTGAGGCCATCCTGGGCGGAATGCTGGACGGCGGCGTTGCTCAGGCCGGCGACGTGATGATAGGCGAGCCGGTACCGCCGCGGCGAGACTACCTTGCGGAGCGATACGGCGTCGCCGTTTCGCCCGCCAACCAGCCGGTGGTCAACGGGTCCGATCTGGTGGTGCTGGCGGTCAAGCCTCAAGACCTGTACAAGGTTTATGACGACATCGGCGGCCGGTTCACCGACGAAAAGTCGTTGCTGTCCATCGTCGCCGGAACCCCCATGAAGTCCTTGTCAGACGGCTTCAAGCACTCCGGCATCATCCGCGTAATGCCCAACACGCCGGCCCAGATTGGAGCCGGCATGACCATGTGGACCTGCGCGTCCTCGGTGAGCCAGGCCCACCGCGACACCACCGCCGCCATCCTGTCCACCATCGGCGACGAGATTTACGTTGACGACGAGAAGTACCTGGACATGGCGACGGCATTGAGCGCCAGCGGACCCGCTTACGTTTTCCTCATCGTGGAGGCCCTGATCGACGCCGGCGTGTACGTGGGGTTGCCCCGGGACGTCGCGCGGCGCATGGCTCTGCAAACTGTGAAGGGCAGCGTGCAACTGGTGGCTGAGACCGGTAGGCATCCCGGCGAGTTGAAAGATATGGTCACTTCACCTGGGGGCACCACCGCCGAGGGTTTGCAGGCCCTGGAGCGTGCCGGCGTGCCGGCGGCGCTGGTGGACGCGGTGAACGCGGCCTATCTCAAATCAATCCGGCTGGGCCAGGGCTGACCGTCCGCCCAATCTCCGTAACTCGCTATGCTCCAGCTCATCAGCTTCTTCATCACGCTGTGCTACCTGCTGCTGCTGGCCCGCATCATCCTGGGCTTCGTCGTCCAGTACATGACGATGCAGGGCAGCGGCGCGCCTGACGTCCTGGTGCGGCTTTACGACGTGGTGTTTTCGCTTACGGAGCCGGTGCTGGGCCCAATTCGGCGGATGCTGCCGCAGACGGGGATGATTGACTTCAGTCCCCTGGTGGTGATGGTGGTGTTGGTGGTGATCCAGTACGCAGTGCGCGCGTTGTTATCGTAGCCCACAGTTAGGATGTGGCGACATTTGGAAAATCACCCCGTCGTTCCTGCGAAAGCAGGAACCCAGAAATTGTTGCAACAGGAAAGTTGGCCCGACTGTACACTTGCTGGATTCCCGCTTTCGCGGGAATGACGGGAAACGTCAACAGTCCCTAGTCTGCGCGGTCATAAAGAGTGAACGGCATTGTCCGGTTCAGCGCCACGGCCTCGTCGCAAGTTCTGGACAGCCGGCGGGCTGCGCCCCCGGGATTTGCCCCGACTGCGAGAAGCGATGGCCAGCGAGTTGCCGCCGCCGCAGGACGGTCCGGCCAGCCTGGTGATACTCTGCGGACTGCCCGGCACCGGCAAGTCCCACTTTGCCCGTGAACTGGTGGCTCGTGCTCCCTTCGTCTGGCTGAACAGCGACCGGACGCGCAAGCTGCTGGTGAAGCAGCCCATCTACAGCCGCCGGGAGCATCGCCGGGTCTTCGCCGCGATGCACGTCCTGACCCGCGGCTACCTGCGGGACGGTCATTCGGTGGTGTTTGACGCCACCAATCTGAACGAAGGCGTCCGCGCCCCGCTGTACGCATCGGCAGAGTCGGTGGGCGTCACCCCCCTGATCATCCGCTTCACCGCCAGCGCGGGGTTAGTGTGGAAACGAATGCAGGACCGCGCCTCCGGCGCAGCCGACCCCACCCAGAGCGATGCCGGCTGGGAGGTATATACCCGCATGGTCATAGCCGACCAGCCTGTACCGAGACCCCACCTGCTGGTGCGGGGGCCGGCGGATGCGGAGCGGGTTCTGGAAGAGACGCTGCGGCGCACACGGCATCATCGTCACTCCGACGAAAGTCAGAGTCCATAGGATGCCTCATCACGCAGCGCGATAACTTTCTCCGCCAATACCTTGACCCTCACCAGCGTTTCCTCCAGCATGCCGGAAAGGTCCAATGCCGCAACCTCCAGCCGCTTTCCGGCGTGTTGCACGTGGTAGGTTCCTTCATCGGCCTCGCCCTGCGCGTAAATCAGCAGGCCGCCCGGCAGGTTAGACGCAGTGGCGTAGGCGAACAGTTGGTACAAATCGGCGTTGGGAACGCTTGCGTGCGTGATTTTCTTGTACTTGGCGTCGCCGACGAACACGCAAGAGGAACCCTCCCACCAAGTCAAATCGGGCCGGAGATGGATGCGGCCTCCATCATCAAGGCTGGCGATGGGCTTTTCGCCGAATACAGCCGGTGAGATCCCTAGCGCATCCCGCAGCGCCTCTACGACGAATTCCTGGAACACCACGTTCATATCCATCAGGAACCCGCTGGCCCGCACCGCTCCCCGGCCCGACTCAAAAGCGCCGTGCCGCAGGATGAGCCGCGACAGCTCCACGACGCCACGGTAGTGTTCGTTCAGCCGGTCAAATCGTACCGCCGGGACATCGTTGGGTGGGAACTCCACCGGCGACACTTCCTCCAGCATCGCCGCCAACCAGCCCAATCCCCGCCGGGCCCGGGCCGAACGCAGACGGGTACGCCCCAGCCGGTAGGCCGCCGCTTTCACCAGCCGGTTGGCGAGCACGTCATCGGTGAACTCGTCGTACCGGACCTCGACCGGTAGCGGTACGCCAAATCGGCGGCGCAGTTGCTCGTCAAATCGGATGCGGCCCCGCACGGTGTACAGCGCCTCCTCCTCCGTCCGGTAGCCGTGCAGTAGGCCGCGGGCGAAAGCCCGGCGGGCATGGGAGGTCAGGGCTATCGCCAGCGCATCGGGCAGCGCGTACTCGTCGCGGTAGTCAAAATCTTCGGGCTGGAATTTGACCTTGCCGATGGCGTAGCAGGCCAGGGACAGGACCTGCGGAATGCCTATCTTCGGCTCAATGAGCACCGACAGGTCGCCGATTTCAACGGCACCGATATGAGAGCCTGGCCTGAGGAGATAGGCACTATCCTCCCCAGTCACAGGCTTGATATTCCCCAGCGGCACCGCTTGGCGCAGGGTGTCACGTTCACCGGCAGAAAGCGGGATTGGCACACTCCATTGCCATTCCTGGAGGTTGATTTCACGCATTGCCAGCGTCGTCCGGGTTGGCCTCAGCTTCAGTGAGTGCGAGAGGGTTGCCGCGTAGCCTGTCCAAGTCGAACTCGGCAAGCCGGTCATCGCCCTGTCCGAAGAGGCGTTCCTCGATGTAGGGCAGGACGCCGTACTTCCAGATGCGACGGACGGCAGCCTCGTTAAGCCTTGGCTTCATAAAGTAGCTGGGGCCGATGGCGGCGTGAGGTTCATCGTGCAGCAGTTCGTTCGCCCGGTCAACCACGTCGGCAATCCATGCCATGCTGGGAGATTCCTCCCTGAGATACCTGCGGAGCAATCCCTTGATAGGCCGCTTGTCCGGATGGAACTCCACGAAATAGAACCGGCGGCGCAGCGCCAGGTCCACCAGGGCGATGGAGCGGTCGGCGGTGTTCATCGTCCCGATTATGTAGAGGTTTTCCGGCAGGCGGAACGGTTTATCGGAATACTGGAGCTGGATGCTTTCGTTGCGGTATTCCAGCAGATAGAACAGTTCACCGAATACCTTACTCAGGTTGGCCCGGTTGATTTCGTCGATGATGATGAAATGCTTAGCGCCACGATTTGACCAGCCAGCCAAAGCAGCCCGCAGCAACGGGCCATCCTTCAATTCGTACCGTACCTGTCCCTCATCAGTTAGATCAGGATGGTAGCCCTGCACAAAGTCAACGTAATCGTAGGACGGGTGGAATTGCACTAGCTTAACCGAGCCGTTTGACCCAGCGATAAGCTCAGCAAATTCCCGTGCAATGTAGGTTTTTCCGGTGCCAGGTGGTCCCTGGAAGATGACCTGCTTCTTGTCTTCGAGCAGTGTGTTGATTTCCACGAGGAAATCGCCGGGCAAGTATAGGTCATCGGCAAGGAAGCGCAAGTCGATGTCGTACACGGCATCATCGTCTGCCCTATTGCTATATCTATCTAGTTCTCCAGAACTCAGAAGGCGGTGTGAGGTAGAATTGGGGTTGATGTCCCAGTGACTGCGGATATGGTCTTCATAGAAGTTGATATTCTTGCCATACGATTTCTCTAGATAAGGACGAATCTGCTGCAAATCACGGTCGACATCGCCAGTCAATTCAGTCATATGTTCTTCGAATGCCTTAACTATTTTGTTTTTATGATCTTCTGCAACAATCCCTTCGAATGTGTCCGGGAACAGGAGATGGTACGTTGCATTCCGTTGTATTCGGGTTCTATTGGGTGTTTCACTCATCAATGCGCTGCGGAAATCTAAACGTTCCGAAAAATGTTTAAAATACCACGGGTCATTGAGCAAACCTTCACGCTCTTGTGGGGGTAGTTCCTTTAGTTGCTCAGCAATCTCGATAAGGAACCCTAACAGATAGGGGCGCAAACTTGAGAGGGCATATTGTCCGGGATGTACTATGCCCGGCCATAAGCCGTCGACAAGGTAGTCAGGAAGGCGCGCCGGCTCCGGAGACCATCCGAGCACACGACTGAGGCGATTCATTTTTGTGTCGCCCCTCATAGCGCCTCGCCAAATGATAAGAAAGTGAACATACAGGACCTCCGCCACCAGTTGATAGATTTCTGGCGGGCTGCCGGAAAGTTGCCCGCGCAGCTTTTCGTAGAAACCGTTGCCTGAATCGTCAGGCTTGTCCAGAAACCGCCGGCGCAATTCTTCTAGATTCTCGCGCGTCCAGATTGCCTTGCCTGGCATAAACAGTGAGTCGTCGGCCTTCAGTGCACGCTCAACCCACAAGTTAGCGGCTTCGTACACGTTTTCCTCGCCGTTTCCGGTTCTTCTGCTGCCCATGATTGCCTCCCCATGCTGTGCCTATGAATCCAAGAACCCTTGCCAATCCAGGTCCAACTACCTGATTGCCGAGCGCAGGGTTCCGATTCTGAGATCGCGCCCGCCCCAATCCGGCAATATGGCGTCCGTTTGCGCCTGTGGGTTAAACCACTTTCGGTGAGAGCCGCCACCCCGCCTCGTAACCTCATAACACCCCAGCCGCGACAGTTTGCGGACTGCTTCCCGGTATCTCATGGGATGGAGACGACAGCCTCAATGGACACCGGCCCGTTGGCGTCGTCCGCGTAAATGCCGGCGGGCAACGGACGCCCTCGGTCTTCGTAGATTTCCACCACTGCGGCAAAAGCGTCCTCTACGTTAACCAGGCATTCCGAGATGGTGTCGCCCTCGGTAATCAGCTCTGGGAGCAGGGGAGATGTAGCGGTGTACCCACCTTCCGGCTGAGGTTCCAGGATCAACGGTATCCTTGCAATCATTGTCAACTCCCAGCGCTTCTGTTTGATCTGGCCGACCCTGGTGGCCGTTCAGCCGGCCGGGGATTGAAAGGAGGCATGGGCCGGGGCAAGTCTATGCTTTCGTCGGCCAGGGCCTCTTCTTCCGAGAGGAGCAGGCGGTCAATAGTCCTTTGCTGCAAGGAAGTGGGTATGAAATCCCGGTTGGCTCCCCGTTCCCGCGCTTCCCACAGCAGGGGTATCAGCGCATTAACCTCGGCAAGCAAGTCCGTTACCAATGCCTCGCCTAGCCAGTCCTCGTAGTAGTTGTCGTGCAACTGGTCGGCGATGGCTTGCAGATGCCGCATTTGCGGTTGCTGGAACTCCTCGGCCAGCAAACCAACAATGTCCCGGCGCAGGTTGTGCGAGCGGTGCCGCCAATTCCGGTCCTCGGCGATTGCTTTCACGGCCTGGGCCACGGCGCCGGAAGCTTTGTCCGAAGCCTGCACCCGGTCACCCATGGTATGCAGTTCGTAATTGGCCTGCTCCATAAGACGACGGCTGAGGTCGATGTGGCGGTTGGCCTGTGCTATGGACATGGTCGACTCTCAATGCTCCTGTTCGAGCCAGCGTCCTAGGGCCCTCAATTGTAACAAGGGATCGTCAGAAGCAGGATTCACAGGATTATTGGATTTCCAGGATGCTGCCGCCAAAAGCACCTACCAACTCAATCCTGCCAATCCCAAAATCTTGATAATCCTGATTCTGACGACTATCGTAGCGCGAGTAGATACCTCACAGGATGGAAACCATGCCAACCACAGTGAAAGTAGCCGCCGGCGACGTAACCGACTTCGCCACGGCGGCGCTGGTGGTCAACCTGTTCCAGGGTGTAACCCAGCCCGGCGGCGGCACGGGAGCGGTTGACCGGGCGCTGGACGGCGCCATATCGGCCCTCATCGCCGATGGGGAGATCAAGGGCAAGCTGGGCGAAATCACCATGCTCCACACCATGGGACGCATACCGGCCAAGCGCACGGTGGTGGCCGGCCTGGGCAAGTCGGGTGATTTTGACGCCGCCGCCGTGCGCCGGGTCAGCGGCGATGTTGCCCGCTTCCTGCGGCGCAAGGGGGTGTCCGGGTTCGCCACCATCGCCCACGGCGCGGGCATCGGCGGGCTGGACGCCGGCGAGTCCGCGCAGGCCATCGCCGAAGGCACGCTGCTGGGCTTGTACAAGTTCGATACCTACCGCAGTCCGCCTCGGGCGGACAATGGGGATGATGACTCTGGCGGCGACAACGGCGGCATTGAGAGTGTAACCATCGTGGAGCGGGACGCCGCCAGCATCGACACGCTGACCGCTGGCGTGTCCGTGGGCACGGTGCTCGCCGAATCCACCATGCTGGCTCGAGATCTCGTGAACCATCCCGCCAACGTGATGACGCCGGCGCGCATGGCCGAAACCGCCCGGGAGGTGGCGGAGGCGGTGGGCCTGGAGCTGGACGTCATGGACCGGAACCGGATGAAGGAGCACGGCATGGGCGCGTTCCTGGGCGTGGCCCAGGGCAGCGAGGAGCCGCCCCAGCTCATCGTGCTCACCTACCGGGGCGACCCGGAGCATCCCGAAAACAACCTGGGACTGGTGGGCAAGGGCATCACCTTCGACACCGGCGGCATCTCGTTGAAGCCGGCCGCCAACATGGAGGCGATGAAGGGCGATATGGCCGGCGGCACGTCGGTCATCGCCGCCATGCGGGCCATCGGCTCGCTGAAACCCCGCATCAACGTAACCGGCCTGATCGCCGCCACCGAGAATATGCCCGGCGGACGCGCCCAACGGCCCGGCGACGTGGTGACCGCCATGAACGGCAAAACCATCGAGGTCATCAATACCGACGCCGAGGGCCGGCTGGTCCTGGCCGACACTATGTGCTACGCCCGCAGCCTGGGCATCACCCGCATGGTGGACGTGGCGACGCTCACCGGCGCCATGGTGGTCACGTTGGGCAAAGCCTGCACCGGCATGATGGGCAACTCCGCAAAGCTCGCGAAACAGTTGAACGCGGCCGGAGACCGCAGCGGCGAACGTTTCTGGGAACTCCCCATGCTGGAAGACTACCGCGAGCTGATCCGCTCGGACGTGGCCGATATGAAAAATAGCGGCGGACGCCAGGCGGGTTCCATCACCGCCGCCATGCTGCTGCGCGAATTCGCCGAGGACGCCGAATGGGTCCATCTGGATATTGCCGGCACTTCCACCGCGTCCAGTAGCAAGGGACACTTGGTGAAGGGGGCCACGGGCGTCCCGACGCGGACGCTAGCGCAGCTGGCAATGAACCTGGCCAACGGGAACTGATCCTTGACATCGCATTTTCCGTAGCACACACTGGAATCAGCAATATAGGGGAACGCAATCCATGACTGGTGCCATGCCAACTGAACAGCGACCAGATCGGATTGACACCAACGCGAGAAGCTTGCAATGGGTCATTGAACTGGTCAGCCGCAGCCACCCGGAATACTACACCGGAGCGATTGGCCTGCTGAGGCCGCGTTCGGTGAGCAACGAGGAGATCCTGAACCTGGCGGCTGACGCCTTGGATGACGGGCGCATCACGGAAGCTGAACTCGATCAGATCGGCCGCGCCGACACCTACCTGAAAGCGCAGCGCAAGAGCGACCGGCTGGAAGTCTGGCTTGTCTCGCAGGTCTCGTTCAGCATCTATCCGAACGACGTGACCAGGGCAATTGAAGAAGCCAGGATCCTGGGTAAAATCACCGGGCAAACGGTCATACCCGCCGTAGCCGGTGAACGCATTACCGCGGACGCAAGCGGACTGGCGGAGTCAAACGACGTGCCATTTGTTCGCATCCGAAACGGCAACCGGCTTATGGAATAGGCCCGAGCCCTTGACCAATCGAGCCCTTGACCAAAGGAGGCTGAAAATGGCGACGATAGGCAGCGGAGATTTCACCTACGAAGTTGTGGACGATTGGGCCAAGCTGCCCGAAGGGTGGACCATCGGACAGGCGGAACCGGCCTGCGACTCCCAGGACCGAGTGTACATTTTCAACCGGAGCGACCACCCGTTGATGGTGCTCGACCGCGAGGGCAACTTCCTGCGGGAATGGGGCAAGGAGTACCTGACCGACGCCCACGGCATCTACATCAGCGGCGAAGACCTGATCTACCTGCCCGTGCGCGAGTCCCACGCCATCGTCAAATGCACGCTGGACGGAAAGCCGTTGCTGACCATGGGTATGTGGGACACGCCGTCGGACACCGGCGGCGCACGGCCCGACGGCACCATGTGGAAGGCGGCCGGCCCCTTCAACCGTTGCACCGACATCGCGCTGGCTCCCAACGGCGACCTGTTCGTTTCCGACGGCTACGCCAACAGCCGGGTCCACAAGTTCTCGCCCGACGGCAAGCTGCTCCATTCCTGGGGCCGGCCGGGCAAGCGCGGCCCCGGCGAGTTTCACATCCCCCACGGCATCTGGGTACATTGGGACGGCCGAGTCATGGTATGCGACCGGGAGAACAACCGCATCCAGCTCTTCACCGGCGACGGCGAGTACCTGGGAATGTGGACCGACCTGGCTCGACCCTGCGACATCTACGTTGATTCGGAGGGCATTGTCTATGTCGTAGAACTGGACGCCTTTATGACCATCCTGAACATGGACGGCGAAGTGCTGGCGAAAATGGACATCGGCGGCGCCGGCGGCCACGCGGTCTGGGCCGACTCCCACGGCGACCTGTACATCGGCCACAACCAGGAAGGCCGGCGTCTGGTAAAGCTGGTGCGGCAGTAAGCCGAAACGGGTCGGGGCGAGGTAAAATCGCCGGAGCGCGCCTCCGCATTAGGTTGCCCTGTCGCGCCCCTTTGCATATCATACGAGACCGTCGTGACTGAACGGACGCGACAACGCACCCACCCAACATATAACGGAGATAAAAATGGCAGTTGGCAGCACTTACAAGATAGTCGAACTGGTCGGGTCCTCCGACGAAAGCGTACAGCAGGCCATCGACGGCGCCATCGCCCGCGCCGCGCAGACCATCCGCAACCTGGACTGGTTCGAGGTTCGGGAGATCCGCGGGCAAATCGAGGATGGTCACGCCAGTTGGTACCAGGTCAAAATGGGCGTCGGTTTCCGCGTGGACACCGGGGAGGACATTACCCAGGACTAGGCGTTTCACGCCTTCGCGCCTAATACGGCGAGCGGCGCGTCAACTCTGGAAAACCCATCAACGCTGCGGAACATTCGGCCAGCCGGAGATTAGCGGGGTAAAGTTGACCCTCTCTCCTTGTGGGAGGGGGTCTTTTGGGCTCATCTCTTTGACCGCCCGGTTCGCCGAGATTAACGTCGTTGCTCCGGGCGACCTTTACATCGCCGGCGTGCCGCTTGCGCGTGCGCCATCCTGTCGTTATGCTTATGGCTGGCGCCATCGCCAAACCTACGGAATCCCTACTGGAGATCAGCGCGAAATGACCCAGGCCGCCCCCCAAATACCACTGCCCCCACCCCAACCGGAATCCGATTTTTATTGGGAGAAATGCAAAGCAGGCGAACTCTGGCTCCGCCACTGTGTCCCCTGCGACCGGTCCTACTTCTATCCCCGGGACATCTGCCCGTTCCCCGATTGCTTCTCCCGGGAAACCGACTGGATACAGAGCAGCGGACGCGGCACTTTGCACACCTTCGCCATCGTCCATCGCGGGCCAACCCCGGCGTTCCGAGACAAGGTTCCGTACATCGCCGCCGTGGTGGAGCTGGAGGAAGGTCCCCGGATCCCGACCTGGGTGGTGGGCATAGACTTCGCCGAAGGCGAAATCCGACCCGCGTCTGTGCAGTGCGGTATGTCCGTTGAGGTGGTCTTCGAGGAAATCGACGAAAACATCAGCCTGCCTATGTTCCGCCCGGCGTAAAACTCAATCCTCAACCGCAACCCGCCGTTTCCGATGTCGAGAACCCACCCACACCGCACAGGAGGCATCATGACGCAACCCGCAGCCCGTACCGTAATGCAGGAAGTCATCCCTCGGTTGGCCGAAATGTCCGCCGACGTTCTGTTCGGGGACGTTTGGGAACGTCCCGGCCTTTCCAAGCGCGACCGCAGCCTCATCACTGTGGCCACTCTCACCGCCCTCTACCGCACCGGCCAACTGCGGGGGCACATTGGCCGTGCCCTGGACAACGGCGTTACCCGCGACGAGATCGCCGAAGTGATTATGCACATGGCTTTCTATGCCGGCTGGCCCGTGGCCGCCAACGCGGTCCAGGTTGCCAAGGAAGTGTTCGACGAGCGCGGCGTCTGACCTGACTGAATCCGACATTCCCGCATCCACCCCGTCATTCCGGCGAAAGCCGGAATCCAGAGGCTCCACGTCAAAGGTGTCCTGGATTCCCGCTTTCGCGGGAATGACGGGAAAAACATTAAAATGACGGTCAATCTTAAATAGGAGGCCCTCCGATGCCCACCATGACCGGCGCCCGGTTCCTCGCCGAAACCCTTCGCGAATACGGCGTGACCCACGTGTTCTTTGTCCCCGCCATCATCCGCCGCGCCCTCGTTGAGATGGAGGACGTGGGCATCAAGCGCATCATCAGTCACGGCGAGAAATCGGCGGCATACATGGCCGACGCTTACGCCCGGGTCACAGGCAAGCCGGGCCTCTGCTTCGCCCAATCCGTCGGCGCCGCCAACTTGGCCGCTGGTTTGCAGGACGCCTACCTGGGCGTTTCACCCGTAATCGCGATCACCGGCCACCGCCCGCCCATGCACCGGCACCGCAATTCCTACCAGGAAATCGAGCACTCCCGACCCTTCGCCTCGGTCACCAAGTACAGCGTCGAGGTGGAGACGGCAGAGCAGTTGCCCCACCTGCTGCGCCAGGCCTTCCGCGAGGTCACCACGGGCCAGACCCTGCCGGCGCACCTGGACTTTTCCGGCATTTCCGGCGACGTCATCACCGACGGCATTTTGGATACGGACGTAATCGTTGAGGAGCCCTTCACCCAGCGGCCTGCTTTCCGGCCTGAGCCGGAACCGGAAAGGGTGCGGGAGGCGGCGCGCATCCTATCGCAGGCGGAGCGTCCGGTGATAGTCGCCGGCGGCGGCGTGACGGCATCCGGCGCACAGGCCGAGGTGGTGCGTTTGGCCGAGATGCTCAACATTCCCGTCGCCACCGCCCTCAACGCCAAGGGCTGCATCCCCGAAAACCATCCGCTGTCCGTCGGCGTCGTGGGCAGCTATTCCCGGTGGTCTGCCAATAGGGTGGTCTCGGAAGCTGACCTGGTGCTGTTCATCGGCAGCCACACCGGAAGCCAGGTTACGCTGGATTGGCGTCTGCCGGAGGTGGGCACTCCCACGATACAGATTGACATTGACGCCAGCGAGTTGGGCCGTTCGTACCCGGCTGCCTACGGTTTGCTGGGCGACGCCAAGCGCACGCTGGAACGTCTCATCGACGTCCTGGAACCCACCGGCGGCAATGCATCGTGGGTGGAGCGGGCGCAGGAGCACGTGCAGAACTGGCGCGACGAACACGCGCCTGTGCTCACTTCTGATGCGGTACCCATCCGCCCGGAGCGGCTGTGCCAGGAGTTGACCGACTTCCTGCCGTCCGACGCCGTCCTGATCGCCGACACCGGCCACGCCGGCATCTGGACCGGCAGCATGGTTGACCTGAACCACGACGGGCAGTCCTACCTCCGCGCCGCCGGTTCTCTGGGTTGGGGCCTGCCCGCCGCTTTGGGGGCCAAGTGCGGCGTACCCGACCGCCCGGTGGTCTGCTGGACCGGCGACGGCGGGATGTGGTACCACATCGGCGAACTGGAAACCGCCGTCCGCTATAGCATCAACGCGGTCATTGTCGTCCACAACAACGGCGGCCTGAACCAGGACCGGCGCGGAGACGAGGCCGCCTACGAGGGGCGCGAAGGCAACTCCGGCGAGCTGTGGCGCTTCAACGACACCAACTTCGCCCAGATTGCCGAGTCCATGGGCGCCCTGGGCATACGGGTCACAGACCCCAACCAGATCAACTCCGCTTTGGACCAGGCCGTCAGCGCTAACCGTCCGGCGGTGGTGGACATCGTCAGCGACGGCGACGTGGCCGCCGCGCCGCCCTGGGGGCCTTAGGGTCATCGCACCGAATGATCGCAAATGACCAATCGCGATGAACGCCGGCCAAACTGGCGATTTTTCGACGGGGCGGTGTCCATCAGCGTCAGTACGTGGTTCGCAATCGCGTTCAACCAATGCGCTGCGTGCTACGGGTGGCCAATGCTGGGTTTCCTCAGTCGGCTGGCCGCCGACGCAACTGGGATTATAATAGTGGCAACGGCGCTGCTGTTCCCTACGGCGGCGCTGCTGTACGGAGGTATCGCGATGTTCTTCGCCGCCAAAGACACTGTTGAACGATGGGCAAGAGCCAAAGATGAAAAGGCCATTGCCAAGGGCCTGAAACAAGGCCTGGAGCAAGGCTTGGAGCAGGGCTTGGAGCAGGGCTTGGAGCAAGGCTTGGAGCAAGGCTTAGCGAAGGGCCGCAAGGAGGAACGGGAACGCATTGCTGCGTTGCTGAAGGAGCAGGATGTGCAACTACCGCCCGAAATCTTCAGCCAACTGAACGGCGACGGCGAATCAGCATAGCCAGGCTGACGCCAAGTGGGACAATTCACCTTATAGCCGCTCGCCCCAGCCCCAGGCCGGTAATTGCCATAGGGGAGTCACGCAGCGCATTGATTACTGTGCCGGCAGGGACAAACCGTCTATGAACTCCAGGCCGGGCAATTTTGCCAATTCCTGCGGCGGCATCTTGACCTTGCCCGACCGGCTGCCCGCCCCCAGGATGATGTAGTCCATCTCCAGAAGCCGCTCGCAGGCGTAAATCGGCAAGCCGTCGGGCAGAGCCAGCGCGGTAACGCCTCCGATCATCATCCCCGTAAGTTCCATGGTTTCGTCGGCGGAGGCGAAGGACGCCCGCGATACCCCCATCAGACGGCGCACCCGGCGGTTCACGTCCAACCGGTCGCTGGCGCGGACGATGCAGGCAGAATAGGCGGCCGCGCCCCGTTTGCTGGCCACGATGATGGTGTTGGCCGAGTGGGGCAAGTCATATCCGTACTGGGCGCAGAAATCGGCGGTGTCCCCATACTGGGGATCAATGGCGATCCACTCCCAGTCCTGGATCTCAAGGTCGTTCAGCACGGCCCGGATGCGGGCTTCGATGGCAGCGTTATCGGCGAGCGTGTTCATTTTGGCTATCCCATGGTGACGGTGGCGTCGGAGAGGCAGACCAGTTCGTCCCGCTGGTTGGTTCCGCGAACCCGGCACTGGACTTTGCGCTGACCGTAGAGATTGCCGCCGGCCCCGGTCACCTCCCCGGAGAACGTCACCACATCACCGGCGCGGAAGGGGGTGATGGCCCGCATCACCAGGTTCCCGCCGTTGTAAAGAGCCTCCGGCGGAAAATTCAAGCCCAGGAAGCGATCAACGTAGGACATGGTGGCCGGGCCGGCGTTCACGGCGCCGCCGAATATGTTCTGCCGCGCGAATTCCTCGTCGGTATGGATATTGCTCTCGCTGGGCCGGCCGGCCAGGCGCTGGGCGTTCTTGCGCAGGATGTTCTCGGTGCTTTCTCCCACGGCCAGGGTGCGCGGCAAGGGCGTACCGGCGTGGGCCTGCTCCCAGGTGAGAAACTCCGCCGGGTCGGGAACCGCAGCAGCATCGGCGGCGGCCGGCGCGCCATCGAAGGGTTCGGGAACCGAGCGCTGTCCGGCGGAGTACTCGAAAATGCAGGTATAGTCATAGCTGGCGACCACTGCCCCGGCCTCGTCAAACGCTGAAACGCGGAAAGTGACGAACTTGCTGCCGCGACGCTCGTACTTCTGGTACACCCGCCGGTTCCCGGTCAGGGTTTCTCCGGCGTACACCGGGCGATACCAGCGCATCTCGCACTTGGCGAACGGCGTCTGCCTTCGCGCCGTGGTGGAACGCTCCTGGGCAACCAGCCCGTTGGCCGCGGCGATTTCGTCCCGCAGCAGGGGCGCGTAGGTCAACGCCATGGTGGGCATTGCCATCATCCGTCCCCCGGCCGGTTCCGGCGACGGCATCAGGTAGCGCGGATCGGGGTTCTGGGCGCAGGCGGCGTACTCGGCGATATGCTCCGCCGACAGCGTGACCTGGGTGGGCGGACCGGCCTGGCCAACGCGGACGGCGTCGTAGATCCAAAGGCGTTCTTCAGTTGCGGTGGCGTTAGATTGGGTCATGGTTGGACGCGGCCTCCTGGAGACTGACGACATTATACCCGGCATCCGCCGTGGCGATGTTCTCCGGGAAGCGGGAGAGCCCCGCGCTCGGTAGTCCAATGAATGGCGGTATCTCACTACCCAACCGCTCAGCAAGTGTCGCCAGTTCTTTAGTTTCGCATTCCCATACCGTAATGACGTTCCAGCCAAGTTCACTCAGTCGGCTGCGCTGCCGTTGGTCGCGATTGACATTCTCGTTGAATTTGGCTTCCCAGAACGCAATGTTGCTCTTGGGCGTATAGGCTAAACGGCAACCGGGATGGCGATGCCAGTAGCAACCATGCACCAGAATTACCGTGCGCCGGCCGGGCAGAACGATGTCGGGCCGGCCCGGCAAGTCCTTCCGATGAAGACGGAATCGGTAGCCCATCCTGTGCAGCAGTGAACGAACCAACCGCTCTGGCTTGGTGTTGCCGCTTCGGATGCGGGACATATTCCAACTGCGATGCTCAGGAGTCAGGCTGTCCATTTCGCCCCAACAGCTCCGCTACCAGTTCGGCAATTTGATACGACAACAATGGCGGCACGGCGTTGCCTACCTGTCCATATTGGTCCGTGCGGCTGCCCTCAAAGAAATAGTTGTCAGGGAAAGTTTGCAGTCGGGCCGCCTCCCTGACAGTGAGGCTGCGGCATTGCGATGCGTCGTAATGGATGTAATAGTGCCCGTCTTTACGGATGTGGCTAACCACAGTCCGGGATGGAGCATCTTTTGGCACCACGCTGAATCTGTCAGCAAAGTTGCTGTTGTTCAGAGCGCTTTCCGTACTACGATGATTTGGGCGTAATCCTGGCGGGAAATCGCTGATACGGAACGGCCGGTCGAGACCGCTGACGTAACAAGCGGCGTAGATATACCGCCACAAGTCATCCGCCCGGTGCGTCCTGGCTTGGTGGTTCAAGGTTCCTTGTAAGCGCTCGTCCTCGTACCAGTCCTGTCTGTACCCACAGGTCGATGTGCTACTCAAAAAGCGCAGGTCGCCGCGATCACATTGCGGGACATCAATCCTGGAAAGAGCAGCATCTATTCGGCTTCGGACCGGTTCATCAATGTCGAACCACCAACGTTGCTCTACGATGTCATTAACCGATTGAACCCAGCGTATTGGGTCGTCTTGACTGGATAATCCACTCCTTACGGCGGGCACACCATCCAGGACTTTTTGGGCGTCAACCTTTTCCGGTAATGCCGTCAACGTCTCGGGCCTGGCGAGTACGTCATCGCGCACGCCGAGTATGACTACGCGGTGGCGCGCTTGGGGTATGCCATAATTCTCCGACTTGACTACGAAATCAGAGGGAGTTGGCAAACCATCCAAGCGAGAGGACTTTGCAGTCACCGGATAGAGTTTATATCCGTAGCTGTGGGGAACTGAAATTCCATCAAGTGCAAGCGCACGCGCTGGGGCAGCCAAGTCAGCATACATCCTGTCAAAAATCGATTGATTTTTTCGGGATGCGCTCAACAGACCCCGCACGTTTTCCATTACAAATGCAGCTGGCCAATGTGTGGCGATAATCCTGATGTATTCACGATAAAGATCAAACCGAACGTCGGTGTCCGGGTTGTAATCGTCCACTGGCCTGTTGCTGTTCCTGGCCCGCCCGATGGTCGAATACGCTTGACAGGGTGGCCCACCAATCAGCACCCAATTGTCAGAGTTCGCCGTTGCTTGCCTGATCGCGCTGCTAACAAGCCCATCGTATACTTGGGCACTGCCCAGCTCAACCTGTAGGCAGCGACGTTTTGCCTCGCCTGCTTCCACGGGATGACGGCGAAACAGCTCATCTTGGTCTATCTTCCCACTGACGTATTCGTAGTAGCCGTCGGGTACGCGCATACCCCTGAACTGGTGGTAGAAAGCCCGCAGCCGGAGCGTCTGGATCGGTGCAGCGTCCTTTTCGATAGACAGGCGAACATCAAACGGGTACTTGCCGCCCCGTTCCAGAGCGTTGAAACCCTCCCCGAGGCCGCCGCATCCCGCAAAAACGTCGACGACCGGTATGGCGTGGGTCATGGCTTGAACTGGCCAAATTCATCTGGCAGAAGGTCGAGCAGTTTACCCGGGTCCAGCCCGTACAAGTCCCATGTCAAATCAAGTTGATTGAGAACTGCCGCCAGTCGCCGTGCGCTACCTGGTCCTTGTCCAGCGGCTCCTCGCTTAGGACGATCGGTTACGGGATTGATGTAGAGCCGTGTAGCGACTTGCATCACGGATGGATTGGTTACCTGTTCCTGACGTGAGGCAAGCTGTTCTACTATGTCGCCGGGCTGGTGTGGTGGGGTTGCAAGCAACGCCATGGCTCGGTGTGGATTGTCACTGTGTGCGCGGTAAATCAAGTATGGCCCTGCCAGGAGGTGCCGATAATACTGGCGGTAGTTGTCCACCGCAGGCACCCACCTGGCCCGGGCTCCGGGCGAACTGCCCTGCGGACAAAGCTGTTCAAAGTGAAACGCTGATAGCCATGTCCATGTCCCAACGTCAATGTTCACGCCAGAGGCGGCAACGCCATTAAATAAGCCATACAGGTGCTCGCCGGCGGCGAACCGCGTCGGCAGATGTCGCGCTTCTACATCAATGTCAGCGCCCACACTTTCAGAGCAGGCGTCATCGTGCAGGATTTCGTGCAACTGGTCCACCGCTCGCAGCGAGGATGCACGGAAGTCGTCGAATCGGCTTATGCCGACCTCTGTAAATCTGCGGAGCTTCACGAAGCGTCCTCGTTGTCCCATCGAAGGGCGAAAGTGTCGTAGATGCGGTTACGTTTGCAGAATGCGGTAACTACCGCCCCAATCCAGTCATCGGTTGACAAATTACCGCCCCCTTCGTCATCGTCAGGTGGGTCAGAGATACCGGGATGAGTTTTCGCAAATCCGATCCACAAGGAGCGCCAATCGTCGCCTTCTTCGGGGTCAGGCATGTTATCCGGTACAATGTGCGCCAATATCGCCCGCAGTACCGTAGGATATACCAGCGTGACGAAGTGCTCATCCCTTGAAACATCTCGCCATCGATCTATCTTGTCGTTAATCAGCAGCACGGGTTCGTCTTCCAAGTCCAAGTGGAATACCTCTTGGCCCAAGTTGGCAGGTCTGACTGGAAGGAGTGATTCCTGTCCACCGTCCATCCAGGCAGGGCGGATGCGGTCGCCGACAGCCAGTAGCTGACCATCAGTTGCTTCCGCTACGGACGTTACCTTAACTCTGAATCTGATGGCGTCGGGTGTGTTGAATTCGGTCAATGCCAAGCGGCTGGGAAATCTGAGGTCGGCCACGGTGCCCAAGTCGAATGGCATATAAGTAGATTGGCGATACGCTTCGACTCGCACCAACGCGTCGCCCGGGAGGCCGTGGCGCTGTAGCGAAAGGTGGGCGATTTCGAAGGCGGGCGGAACGGCCTCATTGTGGAGGCTGATTCTGACGTCCTGAGTCGTAAGCCGTCGCCTACCCGTAAAGTGGATACGTCGTGCAGGCATCAGGAACCACCGCTTTCCTTCACATCAACATAAATTTGCCTGTTGGGGTCAAATCCAGTCACGGTAAGGCGAAAATCGTCAGGCTCGGTAACACGCACAATCATCTTGTTATTGCTGGCGTCGATTACCACAGCGCCCTCACATTGGTACTGTATGGGCGGCACGTTCAGTTGGAAGTCAGTAGTCCGGTACTGGCCCGTGGCGCTGCCACGCCGGACATCGTAAGCCACAGAAATTTCTGCGTGGCTGCCTGCTGGTATTGGTGCGACTCCCGGTACAACCGAAAAGCCGCCCTGTGCAGGCCTGATAGAAAAGCGTGAAGGCCGTGCTGGAGGGAATTCGGGCGGCTGTACCGGTGGTGACCCACCATTGCGACCGCCTGTGCCCGGAACCGGGAAAATATCGGCCAGCAGGCGCCTGTCCTCCTCTTTATCCTCGGCTGCCACCAAGTCACAGATTCGCCTGACGCTTTCCACGACAAACCGCAAGTCTGCCACTCCGGACGTATAGTCCTTCTTTACCTGTTGGGCTTGCCAGATCGTATGGCTCGGGTTCTCTGATTGCCGGAGGAATTCGGATAGTGGGGCATCATTGACGACGACAAAAGCGCGTATGCCTCGCAAGAGCGGAGCCCGTACATCCGATATAACAATACCGTCCCGGATGAACACCGGGCGAAGGCGTTGACTGGAATTCTCGTTGACCATGTACAAATCGAAGTACGACACGGCAGACGTGCCATCCCTTTTACGGACAGTTACCGGAACCCGTATTGAGATGCGCTCTTGTCCTTTCAGTTTTCCATCGAGCACTTTCAGAAGGTCGTTTTCAAAGAGGCTTTTATCCCACGACCATCTGCGCCTCGGGTTGGTCATTGCCAGAGTATGCCGGCCATCTGTTGATTCGTCGCTCAGTGCCCACTGTGCTAATTCGATTGCGGGTAGCATATCGGCTTGCTCAGAGAACTGCTGAGCCTCCGCTATCAAATTGTCTTTCTCAATCCACGTCTCAATGCCGGCAGTTTCAACAATTACGTCAAGATCTCCCGAGAGAATGGTGTAGGAGTAATTTTTGATAACTGATCGGAGCAAATCTTGTTCGGTTACCTCTGGGTCAAACCAAGGCACGATAATAGATAGGCCAGGGTCGTTCCCTCGTTGCAAATGGAACAATTGCTGAAATTGATCGATGGCGTCGGGACTTTCAATGGGCATCACCATATTTTCATTTTCAGCTCTGACCCCGAAATACCCATCCTGGCAGTAGTTATCACCGACCCAATGGGACTTCAGGACGGTTTTGCCCATCAGCAGGTGACGACCATCATCGTTCCGCACCGTCAACCCGAAAACGGTATTGACCCTGCTCACTCTGAAAAAAGTATCCTTACCCAATCCCCAGCTGCCGCGCTTGCCGGGATCTTTGTCCGACAGCCCTTCAGCTCGGAAGAAGTGAAAAAAATTATTTTCGCCGCGCTCTTTGGGAGGATAGGGCGTTTTCGGATCGCCCTGTAAACCGCAGGTGCCGAAATCCTCGAAAATAAGCGCTGTGCGGGCCTCGTTCTCGCTTGGCAAGTCTTCTTTGCGCAGACCGTTGTCGTCTGCTGCATAGTGCCCGCTAGCGCCGTCGAAATGTGGGCCGGCTTCCTGCCAGTCCAAGTTCTCGTTTCCAACAATCAAAGATATGCGGACCGATGTTTTGCAACCGGGTAGGGTGGCATCTAGGGAGTTCTGGATACCTTCACGCACCAACGCCTCGCCCGGATCGCTCACAGCGTCGCTGGCGAAGAATGCCCCTGCAATCGGCTCCCTGAGTGTGGGACCCGGGGTAAGAGGTTGGAAATGCCACCCGGTGGTCATATCTTTGCTCCACGATGCACGGGAAAGATAGAGTTGCGACCACTTATCGTTTACTCTATCGTCCGTCGGCAAGAAATCGGGCCAGCGCGCCCGGCGCCCGTGCCGTGGGCTTTAGACTATCGCGCGGCCCTTCGCCGCCGGATATAATCCCTTTGGCGCGCAGTTCCGCCAACTGCCGGTACAGTTGACGGAGTTCCTCCGTCGTCTCTTCTTTCCCGCCGGATGCGGCATCGCTCGCCGGTTCGTCAACAATTTCAGCCTCATCGGAGGCGTTGCGTATTTGGTCGTCCATATCGCCCCTCGCCTTTTTGAGGGAACGGGCCGTATCGCAGGGCCGCTTACGGCTGATCTTGCCAATCGACCCCCTACCCCAAAAACTCCTCCACCAACCGGACAAAGCGCTCCGTGGCTTCCAGTTCCGGGTGATGGCCGCAATTCTCGATGATTTCCAGGCGGCTGCCGGGGATGCGGCGGTGGTACTCTTGTCCGGCGCTGACGGGAACGATGGCGTCCTGGTCGCCCCAGACCAGCAGCGTCGGGATCCGTTCCAGGCGGTACACCTGGTGGACCAGGCCGGGATCGTGCATATAGGGACGCCAGGCCACGCGGCAGGTGGCTTCCATACCGTTTTCCCATCGCTCCAGCACGTCCTCCTCCGGCTCAGCTGGGCAGATGGTGCGGTATTCCGGCGTCCCGTCGGGGTCCAGCAGGGAATCGCGGATGTACATGGGCGGCGTGACTTCGAAGATGTCGTAGATCTGCCCTTCCGGCGGGCGGATGCCGCCGGCGCCCACCAGGATCAGGCGGCGGAACTGCTGCGGACACATGGTCGCCAGTTCGGCGGCCAGCCACCCGCCCAGCGAGAACCCCATCAGGTCCGCGCCCTCCAGACCCAGCTTGTCCAGCGCGCCCAGATACCAGATCGCCACGTCATGCATGCTCATGGACCAGTCCAACTGGTCGGAACCGCCGCATCCGGGATGGGACGGAATGTGCAGCGTGTGGTTCTGGGCCAGAGCCTGGTGATACCCGAGCCAGCCGGGATGGCCCAGCTCATCGTGCAGGATGACCAGCGGACTGCCGGAGCCGCCGGTGACCACCTCCATGCCGGAGCCGGATACCTCGGTGATGCTGGAAGTCCAGGGTTGGGTTGCAGTAGTCATATCGCAAAAAGTCCTTCGCAGAATCTCAAGTAGGGAGGCAATGCGCAACGGGAATTCGGCAACATCATAGCCGGCGGCCCAAAGTAGCGCAACTGTTCAGAGCAGACGGGCAGCGTTGTAATTTAGGCGGTTCAGTTTTCTCGTCATTCCGGCTGGGTTCTTCTCGTCATTCCGGCGAAAGCCGGAATCCAGTAGCGTTTTCTGGACTCCGGCTTTCGCCGGAGTGACGGATTATCAACAGAAAATCCGATTATGCCGAGCGTGTATAATCGGCGGATGCTTGGTCTCAACCCCGTGTCCGGGCGCCCTTCGAGCCGCCCATGCTGTTAGCCGCTCGTTCCCGGCTGCATTACGGCTGGGTGATCTTCGTCCTGTCCCTGGGCAACCTCACCGTCGAGGGCGGCACCAAGAACAGCGAGGCCGTCTATTTCAACGCGCTGCGGGACGCCTTTGGCAGAAGCGCGACTTACACCTCGGCGGTTTTCTCCCTGGCCGGGCTCATCGGAGCCGTTTCCGCCCCGCTGCTGGGCATCCTGCTGGACCGCTGGGGAGCGCGTATCCTGTTCCCGCTGGCCGGACTGTGCATCCTCTTCGGTTGGTGGGCCTCCAGTTTCGCCACCGACCTGTGGCAGATGTTCATCTTCTACGGGATCTTCGCCGGCATCGGCCACACCGCCATATCCTCCTTCTCAATGACGGCGACGCTGGCGCCCTGGTTCCCCCGGACTCGGGGCCGTATGCTGGGGTTGGCCGACAGCGGTAACCCCTTGGGGCAAGCCATTTTCGCCCCGCTGGCCGGCGTACTGACCAGCAGCTTGGGCTGGCAGTGGGCCTACCGTATTTTCGGCATCACCTTCGCTGCGCTGATCGCCATACCGAACGGTCTGCTCCAGCGGCGCGCCCCTGGCCCTTTGGCCGAACCACCTTCGTCAACCTCGCCGCTGCCCGCTGCATCCTTACCGCCGCCACCGCCGGCGTCGCCGTCTCTCGGCGGAGTCGTCCGCGACCCGGCCATGTGGCTGCTGGTGCTGACCCGGATCACCGGCTCCGTATGCACTCAGATGGTAAGGGTGCATCAGGTGGCGTTCTTCGTGCTTGCCGGCTACAGCTTGCAGACGGCGGCCAACACCCTGGGCCTGTTGGGCGTGGTGAGCCTGTTCGCTCGCCCCCTGGTGGGTCTGGCGACCGACCGCTGGGGGCGAGAATCGGTTTATACCATCGGGATGAGCATATATGCCGCCGCGGTGTTGCTGGTCCTGTGGCTCGGCGACGGCGAAAGCTGGTGGCCCCTGGCCCTCTACATAGCCCTGGCCGGCGTGACCGACGGCATCAGCGGCCTCATCGTGGGAGCGAAAGCCGCTGATCTATTTCCCGCCGAATCCCTGGGCACGGTGATGGGCTTCGTGGAAATGGGTAGGGGCGCAGCCATATTCCTCGGCCCCATCGTCGCCGGGCTGTTGTTTGATGTGCAAGGCGACTATGTGATGGCGTTTATCGTGTCCGCCGCGCTGTCCTTTACGTCCATCTGCACGATGTGGATAGCGGATTTCACCGGCCGGAGGAGAAGAGTGACCGAGCCGCAACCGATTTCATAGGCAGCGAAAACGTCTCTTCAACGCAACACTAGCATCAAGGGCCGACACAAGGGCTGTGCTATACTGCCGCTATACTGCTTATCAGGTTTGAAAATGGGCATGACAACGCTCACCACCACGCTGCAAGGTTCCGATTTGCGGCAGGCCATGCTCGGCGCCGTAGCCTATATGGAACTCTACCGCGACGCCGCCAACGCCCTCAACGTGTTCCCCGTACCCGACGGCGATACCGGCACCAATATGCTCCTTACCCTTCGCGCCGGGGTTGAGCAGATGAACAAGGACGCCGACGCGACGGTAGCCGGCGAGGTTGCCGAGTCCGTCGCCACCGGCGCCTTCTGGGGGGCCCGGGGCAACAGCGGCGTCATCCTCTCCCAACTTCTGCGCGGTTTTGCCGATGGCGTCGCCGGCTCCGAAGAGATCGATTCCTCCCACGCCGTAGCCGCCTTCCGTTCCGCTACCGACTCCGCATACGGCGCGGTCAGCCAGCCCCGGGAGGGCACCATGCTCTCGGTCATCCGCGGCGCCTCCGACGCCACCGTCACCGCCAACGATGCCGGTGAACGCGACGTGATTGCCCTGTGGCAGATCGCCTACGACGGCGCCATCGCAGCGTTGGCCCGCACGCCGGAGCAGCTGCCCGTGCTCAAAGAGGCCGGCGTCGTCGATTCCGGCGGCCTGGGCGTGGTTGCCATCATCGGCGGCTGCCTGCGGCACTTGCAGGGTGAGACCGGGCCGGCCGCCGACCTGGGCCTGCGCAGCGTAGGCGGCCTGATCGACCCGGCACAGACCGCTTCCGTCTCCATCGACGCCGACTTTCTGGACACCCACGAAGAGTCCGAATTCGGCTACTGTACACAGTTCGTAATCCACGGCAACAATTTGAGCGTCGATGCGCTCCGGGCCGGCCTCGACGCCATTGCGGAATCCACCGTCATCGTCGGCGGCGGCGCGGCGGTCCGCGTCCACGTCCATACCGAAGACCCCGGCGCGGCCCTCACTTTCGGCGTGGCCCATGGCGACCTCGACGAGATCAAAATCGACAACATGAGCTTGCAAAACCGCGATTGGACCGCCGGCCACCGCGAGCGCACGCGGCCCGACGAAATCCGGCCCGGGGTAGCAGTAATCGCCGTCGCCTCCGGGCCCGGCATTGCCGCCCTGTTCCAGGACGCCGGCTGCGCCGCCATTGTTCCCGGCGGGCAGACCCTCAACCCCAGCGCCAGCGAAATCATCGACGCCGCCCTGTCTGCCGGCACCAGCGACGTGATCGTGCTTCCCAACAATCACAACGTCATCCTCACCGCATCCCAGGCCGCCGACGCCGATACCGGCGAAGTTACTCTCCACGTGGTGGGAACCCGAACCATGCCCCAGGGCACCGCCGCCATGCTGGGTTTCAATCCGGAAATGTCCCTGGACGACAATCTGGCCAGCATGGGGTCGGCCAGCCGGTCCCTGGCAACCCTGGAAATCACCCAGGCGGTGCGCGACTCCGTAGTGGACGGCCAGCAGGTGCGTGATGGCGAATACATGGCCATCCTCGACGGCAAGCTGGCCGCATTGGCTGATTCACCCGACGGCGCCTTGAAAGAAGGACTGCAACAGTCTGCCGTTGACGAGGACAGCATCGTCACCTTGTACTGGGGCGAGGGAGCTACGACGGAACAGGCCACTGCGTTGCAGGAAGAGTTGGAAGAGACTTACGAGGGCGTTCAGGTTGACGTTTATGAAGGCGGCCAGCCCCATTACCCTTATTTGGTTTCGGTCGAATAGCATCCACCCATACCTTTATTGCGACCAGGAGCGTATGACATGGCCGTTAGCATTGTTACCGACAGCACCTGCGACATCTCTCGGGAGAATGTCGAGCGTTTCGATATTTCCGTAGTTCCGGCCTATGTTCTGTTCGGAGAAGAATCCTATCGCCAGGGCATCGACATCAACCCCACTCAGTTCTACGCCCGTTTGCAGTCCTCGCCGCAGTTGCCCAGCACCTCCCAGCCCACACCGGGCGATTTCACGGAGCGATTTGAGACTCTGGTTGCGGCGGGCCAGCAAGTCGTTTGCATCACGGTGCCGAGGCAGCTGAGCGGGACCTACAACTCCGCCGTGCAGGCCGCTTCCCAGTTTGAGGACGGCGCCGTAACCGTCGTTGACGCCGGCACCGCTTCGGTGGGCCATATGCTACAGGTAATCGCCGCCGCGGAGGACGCCGCCACGCCCCACGCTACGGCGGAATCGGTGGCCGAATCCGCCCGGGTCCGCGCCGGCAGCGGCTACGGTTACGCCATGGTGGATACCCTGGAATACCTCCAAAAGGGCGGGCGCATCGGCAAGGCCCAGGCCTTCATGGGTTCCCTGCTCAAGGTCAAGCCCATTCTCAGGGTGGCCGACGGCGAGGTGCTGCCCGTGGACCGCCCCCGTAATCTGCGCCGTGGCCTCCAGCGTCTAGAAGAGTTGGTGCGCGAAGTCGGACCCGTGTCCAAGCTGGCCGTCGCTTACACCACCGACGCCCGCCCCGCGGAGGAGATGCGGAATCGGCTGTCCGATCTCGCCGACCCCGAAAACACCTACACCGTCCAGATCGGTTCCGCCATCGGCACCCACGTCGGCCCCGGCGCCGTAGCGGTGTCCACCCTCCCTTGACCAGGGCCGTTTCAAAGTCCCTGGTCATTCGCTCATGGTGAGCTTGTCGAACCATGGCTGCTGACCGCCGCGAAAACCAACCGCTGTGGCGCGATGCCCTGGGCAAGATTCTGGCCCTGGAGGAGCATAAGGGCTTCTCGGACACCGCCGTGAGCGGAGGCATCCGCCGTTTCGTGGAACGGTGGGAACGGGAACTCCGGGAGTATCTGGGCGACGACCCGGCGCTTGCCGCCCGCCTGATCGACCAACCCTACCGGGAGCTTTCCTACGACCAGCGGTGGCAGTGGGTGGCCGACTGGCAGAAGGCATTGGCCGGTGTCCCTGATGAAGTGCCTCTGGCCGTCGCGGAGCCTCCGCCGGTCGTTCCAACGCCGGGCGCCCCTGTCCTGGAGGAACCGACCGACCGGGATCCAACCGACGGTCCGTCGTTGTTCGCCGTCGCGGACATCTTGCCGGCAGCGCGCACCCGCCGGCGCGCTCACGTCCCGCCCAAGCCGTCATCCAATCCCGGCGACCCCAACGAACCCGTCGCCAAAATCCGGCGCATGGACGCCAAAACCGTGCAGCGGTTCGAGGCGTTGGAAGTCCAGACCGTCCGCGACTTGCTCTACATGCTGCCCCGTCGCCACGACGACCGCGCCGACGTCGCTGCCATCGCCGACGCATATCCCGGTGGAACGTTCACGCTGGAAGGCGAGTTGGTTGACATCCATTCCGCCAACGTCGGCCAGCGCCGGCTGCAACTGGCCGAGGGCGTTCTTCGTGACGACAGCGGCGCCATCGAACTGCAATGGTTCGGACAAGGCTACCTGGCCCGCTCCCTCCACGTCGGCAGCCGCATGGTCGTCCACGGCAAAGCGGAGACCTACCGGGGCCGCGTCACTTTGTCCTCGCCGGAGTACGACGTCGTCACCCCGAACCAGCCGCCCCTTAATGCCGGACGCATCACTCCCGTCTATCGGCTCACCCAGGGCATGACGGCCCGCAACCTGCGGAGCCTGACGTGGCAGGCCATTGTCCGTTTCCTCGCCGCTGTCGATGACCCGTTGCCTGAGGCTATGCTCCAGCGCACCGGCCTGGTCGGGCTGCCGGAAGCCATCAGCAACGCCCACTACCCGCCCGATTTTGCCGCCGCCGACCGCGGCCGGCGACGGTTGGCCTTCGATGAAATCCTGGCCTTCCAACTCGCCATTCTGGGCCGCCGCCGTCACCGGGAACAGGATGTGGTGGGAACGCCGGTAAAGTACCATCAGGCCGTGGTGGACGGTCTGCTTACCAACCTGCCCTTCCGTCCTACCGCCGCCCAGTTGCGCTGCATCGCCGAGATTCTGGCCGATATGGCGCGGGGCACGCCGCCCATGAGCCGGCTGTTGCAGGGGGAGGTGGGCAGCGGAAAAACGTTGGTGGCATTGGCGGCGGTGCTGGCCGCCGCGTCGGCCCGCCGCCAATCCGCGCTGATGGCCCCCACCGAGGTACTGGCGGAGCAGCATTTCGCCACCGTCTGCCGGCTTCTGGACGGTTTCGACCAGCCGCTCCAGCAGCCCAACGTTACGTCCGCGTACTTGCCCCAAATGCCTCGCCCCTTTACGGTGGGCCTGCTCACCGGCAGCACCCGCGCCGCGCCCCGCCGTGAGGTACTGCGCATGGCATCCGAAGGTCACCTGGACCTCCTGGTCGGCACCCACGCGCTGATCCAGGACGGCGTGGAACTGCTCGACTTGGCGCTGGCGATAACCGACGAACAGCATCGTTTCGGCGTAGCCCAGCGCACCGCCCTGCGCGGCAGCGGGCCGGAGCAGCCCCACGCGCTGATGATGTCGGCAACGCCCATACCGCGAACGTTGCAACTGACCCTGTACGGTGACCTGGACGTTTCCACCATCGATCAGCTGCCCCCGGGACGGCAGGAAATCATGACCCGGATTGTCCCGGAGGGCAAACGCCACGCGGCTTACGGCTTCATCCGACAGCAGGTCAACGCCGGCCGCCAGGCGTTCATCATCTGTCCCCTGGTTGAGGAATCCGACAAGCTGGATGTCCGCGCCGCCGTGGACGAGCACCAGCGTCTGTCCGGGGAGGTATTTCCCGACCTGCGCGTTGGCCTCCTCCACGGTCGTCTTTCCTCCCGCGATAAAGATAAGGTGATGCGCCAATTTCGTGACGGCGACCTGGACATCCTGGTGGCGACGGCAGTGGTGGAAGTCGGCATCGACGTGCCCAACGCCACCGTGATGCTTATTGACGGCGCCGACCGCTTCGGCCTTTCCCAATTGCACCAGTTTCGCGGGCGCGTGGGCCGAGGCGAACACCGCAGCTACTGCCTGCTCATGTCAGAGTCGGAATCGGAGCGAGCGCAGGAACGCCTGTCCGCCCTGGAATCAACCCGCGACGGTTTCAAACTGGCCGAGATCGACCTTCAGATGCGTCACGAGGGCGACATATTCGGCACCTCCCAAAGCGGCGACCAGACCATGCTCCGCATCGCCAACGTTTTCGACCAGGACCTGATGGCGCTGGCCCGCCGCGAAGCAGCTTTGATTATCGAGGCAGACCCGGAGCTGACCGACGCCAAACACGCCGGCATCGCCGCCGCCCGGGACCGCTTCCTCACCCGCGTTCAGGAACACATCAGCGATTGAGACTGCATCCGATACGCAACGTTCCGGCGCTGGAAGTCCTGCAAAATCGCAACTTCCGGTACCTCTGGGCGGCCCGGTGGATCCACGAGAATTCCCGGCGCATGGAACTGATCGTGCTGGGCTACCTGATCTACCAGCTCACGGATTCCGCGTTTCAGGTTGGCTTGATTTCAGTCTTCCTCAACGGCCCCCGCCCGCCCCTGTCTTTGGTGGCCGGGATGCTGGCCGACCGTCTGGACCGTAAACGCATCCTGGCGGGTATCCACGCCAGCTATCTCGTAATCGCCTCCTGCCTTCTGGCGCTGCTGCTGTTCGACAGTGTCCAACCGTGGCACGTTTTCCTGGCTGTGCTTTTGCAAGGCACGGTCAAGACCTTGGACGACCCCACGCGCCGGGCGGCCCTGTTCGACCTGGCCGGGCAGGACCGGGTCGCGCACGCCATGTCCCTGGAGACCATCACCAACAACGGCGGGAAGATACTCGGGCCAATCGTCGGCGGAATGCTGGTCCAGTTCTTCGGCTTTACCGTCGCGTTCATGGTGCTCGTTGCGCTGGACTTGGCGTCGGCACTGCTGATTCTCAAAATGCACTTGCCCGCCCGGGCGGTCACCCTGGTGCGCGACACCCAGTTCTGGCGGGGCATCCAATCCGGGATCGGGTTCTCTTTCTCCAACAAGTTCGTGCTGGGTGTGCTCTGCATATCGTTGATTATGAACGGCATGGTGCTGCCCTTGCAGTACTTCATTCCGGTGATCGCCACCGACGTGCTGCAGGTTGGCGAAGCCATGGGCGGGCTGCTGGGATCAGCCGACGGCATTGGAGCGTTGGTCGGGGCGATTATCATTGGGAGCCGACGGCGTTTCGCATTCCACGGGCGGTACTACGCCTTCGGCGCGGCCATTGTGGCCTGTGGCGTGGTGGCGGTGGCGTGGTCGCCCTGGTTTATGGTGTCTTTCCTGCTGCTGTTCGCCGCCGGCGTGGGCCAGTCGGGGTTCAGCACCATGCAGAGCACCATTCTGCTCCTGTCCGCGCCCGCCGAAATGCGGGGTCGGATTATGGGATCCCAGAGCTTGGTCAACGGACTTGGGCACCTGGTCGGCGGGGTTGAGATTGGAGCCATCGCCCAGGCGTTCACCATCTCCCTGGCCATCGGGGTCAACGCCGGCATCGGCATCCTCCTGATGTTGCCGGTGGTACTGCTCACGCCCCTGGTATGGCGTCCGGTGGAGCCGCACCAACGCCGGCCGGAACCGGAGCCGGCGGCGCCCGTTCCGGCAGAGACCCCCGGGAGCGGATGAACGGCGAGATAGTACCTGTCCACACCTGTGTGAGGCCGGCATAACTCAAAATCCGTCATACCGGCGCAAGCCGGTATCCAGGAATCTTTGCCCTATTCACGTTGATTGATGCGCTGCGTTTCTGGATTCCTGCTTTCGCAGGAATGACGATTTTTCTCATTGCTATTCCCATCAAATCTAAACAGTTATGTTGCGCATCGCTTGCTTTACCGGCATCGGGCGCATCACTAAAATGGTGTAACGGGCGATAATTGGCGGTATGGTCCGTCGGCGCTTGCAACGAGGGCGAACTATGGCAGCGGTATCGGATATTACGCGAAAGGCTGTTTGGGACACCCTTTGCGACCTGGAATGGCAGATGCGCTATTACCGGGCAATGGCCGACCGGCGGCAGCGCATCCATCGCTGGGTGCGTTTGGCGCTGCTGGTAGGCGTCGCCGTGGAAGGCGGCATACTCTACGGCGGAACTCTATACCCCTGGCTGTTTTACGTCGGCATAGCGGGTGGCCTCGCGCTGGCCGGCCTGACGGTCTGGGACGCGCTTTCCAACTATGCCAAGGATGTCGCCGTCTGCCGGCTGGCATCCGAAACGTGCAGCCTGTTGATGGTCGATACGGACGACCTTTGGCGGAGGATTGAAACGTATCGCATCGAAGAGGATGAAGTTGAAGCAACCCTCAGTTACATTCGCCGGTGGTGGGACGCGGCAACCCAGCGAGTGGATTTAGAAGTCGATGATGCTTTGAACTTGGTGTCTTCAGAAGCGGCTCATTCGGAAGTGGTCAACCGGTATGCTTCCTGACGGGGCAGTTGGTCGCCAGCGACCTGGGACTGACACACAACCACGTCCACCTCGTTAGGGAACGCGGCAACGAGATCCGTTGGCAGAGCTTCAGGGCATCAGCACAACCCGCCCCAACGCCCGCCGCTCCGAAACCAGCCACCATGCCTCGAGCGCTCCGGCCTCGGCAAGTGGGAGAGTTTGGCTCACTACAGGCCGCACCCGGCCCGTTTCCGCCAAGTTCACTGCCCGTTCCAGGGTTGCGCGAGACACGCCCGACACGCCGATCATGTGCAAATCGCGGAAAATTACCTCGGCCAGGCGCATCGGTGTCGCCTCGCCGGTAACGTCACCCAGCAACGCCAATCGACCATACTGGCCCAGGCAGCGCAGCGTGGCCGGCCACAGCGGCGGCCCAACCGTATCCAGTACAGCGTCCGCGCCAACGTCCTCCGTAACGGCCATCACGAAGTCGGCAATGTCCAGCCCGCCCTCCACCTCGATGACTATGGAAGCGCCCATCGTTTCCAGTTCCGGCGTCTTTGCGGGCGAGGTGGTTACGGCGATGACCTGCGCCCCTGCCATTGCCGCCAGTTGCACCGCGTGAGCGCCTAGGCCACCGCCGGCTCCGGTCACCACCACAGTCTCGCCGGGGGCTATGCTCAACGCCTCAATGCCGGACAGAGCGACGCCGGTGGGACAAGCCAGCAGCGCCGCCTGCTCCGCCGGAACGGTATCCGGTATGGGAACCAGCGCCGTCGCCGGCAGCGCAACGTACTCGGCAAACCCGCCGTCCCGCCCGTGTCCAACGCCGGCGCCGACCAGGCATCGGTGCTCCCGCCCGGCTCTACAGCGAGCGCACCGGCCGCAGGCAGCGGTCAGCAGGCTCACCACCCGGTCGCCGGCGTGTACCGTCGGCACATCCTCAGCCACGGCGACTACGGTGCCGACAATCTCATGGCCCAGCGTTACTCCTTCGGCCACCCCTCGACGCAGCGTGCCGGCCATCACCAAGAAGTCGTGATGGCAGAAACCGCAGGCGTCCACCCGCAGCAGCGCCTCGCCGGGGTCGGGTGTGGGAACGGGCCGCTCCACCATCTCCAACACCGGCGGGCGCCCCGTCTGCACAACCTGCAAGACGGCCATCGTGCTGGGAATGGGTGAAAGCGGCGCGGGCATGACTGTTACCGGCATCGGTGAATTTGCGATACTGTGCCACAATACCGGCTTATCGCAAAGGCGCCGAGGCGCAAAGTATTTGATGAGGGGAATGAAATGATTATCGGAGCGCACGTTTCCGCCGCCGGCGGCATCGGCAACGCCGTTGACCGTGCCGTTGAAATCGGCGCCGAGGCCGTCCAGATTTTCGGCTCCTCCACCCGCTCGTGGCGGTTCAAAGCACTCACCGACGCCCAGGCGGACGCATTCCGGGAGAAGAACGCCGCGGCCGGACTGGCGCCGCCCTTCCTGCACGCCATCTACCTCATCAACCTGGGCAACTCCAACCCGGAAAACGTGGAAAAGTCCGTGACCTCGCTGGTCCAGTACATGCAACTGGCCGAGCAGATCGGCGCCGGCGGGGTCATCTTCCACCCCGGCAGCCACGGCGGAGCCGGCTACGAGGGCGTATTCTCCCAGGTGGTGGAGAGCGTCAATCGGGTCCTGGAGCAGACACCGGAGGGCCCGATACTCTGCCTGGAGAACATGGCCGGCATGGGCCAACACATCGGCGCCAGGTTCAGCGAGTTGGGCGAAGTGCTGCGCGCCGTGGACAGCGACCGCCTCGGCATCTGCCTGGATACCCAGCACGCCTTCGCCGCCGGCTACGACCTGACCAACCCGGAGGGCGTGGCCGGCATGATCGACGAATTTGACCGGGACATTGGCTTGGACCGCCTCACCGCCGTCCATGCCAACGACTCCAAGCGGCCCTGCGGTTCCGGCGTGGACCGCCACGACAATATCGGTGAGGGCCTCATCGGCGAGGAGGGGTTTGCCAACATCATGTCCCATCCCGCCTTCGCCGACGTCCCTTTCTTCTTGGAAGTGCCCGGCTACGATAAGGACAACCGGGGCCCGGACAAGCCCAACGTGGACATTCTCAAAGCCATTCGAGAGCGAGTTTGCGGGTAAAGCCAATATCCTTCCTGCCGGAGGGCGGTACAGCAAACCAACGTAGGGGCGAATAATCATTCGCCCCTACCGACGCCACCTCGGTCCTGACAATCCATGCAAATTCCCATCGAGCAATTCGAGCTTTTAGTACAGCAAGCCTATTGGGCCCTGCCGGAGTCGGTGCGCGATACCCTCGACAACCTCGACATCGTGGTCGAGGACTGGCCCGGCCCGGAGGCGGAAGGCTCTTTCGATCCCCACGATCATGAGCACGGTGGCGCCCTGCTCGGTCTGTACGTCGGCGTACCGTTGGTGGAACGCCACTTTGCCGACCCGCTGATGCCCGACTGCATCTTCATCTACCGATTGCCCATTCTCCATATGTGCGAAACCCACGACGAGGTCGTCCGCGAAGTCCGCACCACGCTGCTGCACGAAATCGGACACTACCTGGGCCTGAGCGAGCAGGACCTGGACCGGCTGGGCTATGCCTGACTGGCGTCAACTCTCGTGGGCCGACCGGCTGGCGTGGGTGATCGGCACGGGGTTTGGGAGCGGTTTTTCTCCCATCGCGCCCGGCACCGCAGGGTCGGCGGCAGCGGTAGCAGTTTATGCCGTCATAATGCTCGTGGTGCCGGCCAGCGGGCCATTCTCGACCTTCATTCCCGTCGGCCAGCTCGTCGCGCTGCTGGCGCTGGCGGCCGGCGGATTTATCGTCGGCGTGTGGGCCACCGGGCGCATGTCAACCGACGACAATCCCGACCCCGGCGCAGCGGTGTGGGACGAATTCGTCGGGATGTGGCTGGCGCTGTTACCGCTGGCGGGAAGAGATTGGGAGTGGGGGTATGGGTGGAATATCGGATGGTTGGTTGCGGCGTTTATCGTGTTCCGCACCTTTGACGTTCTGAAACCCTGGCCCTGTCGGCGGTTAGAGCGGCTCCCCGGCGGATGGGGGATTATGCTCGATGACGTGGCGGCGGGAGTGTGGTCTATGCTGGTTCTGCAAGCGGGCGCGGTTCTGTTGGCGCTCGTAGCATGGTTGGCGTGGGTCATAGAGACTATCTTGTGATTAGCCTCCGCCTGATTGGACAAAAATCTGAGCCAGCGCCGCCCGCTCCAACTCCCGCATCGCATCGCGCTCCTCGTCCTCATAGTGGTCGTACCCCAGCAGGTGCAGCGCGCCATGCACGATGAGCAACGCCAACTCCTGGAGCAGCGGTACCCCTTGCCCTTCCGCTTGCCGGTTGGCCTGCGGTACGGAAACGACGATATCGCCCAGAGGTGGCGGCTCACCATCCGGCATTGGAAAATCCACCTCCCCGGGTTCAACGGCATCGGGCGGCGCCTCGTCCCCGGCCCAATGGCCGGCGTGGTCGGCCGAGAATGAAAGCACGTCAGTCGTTCGGTCAACGCCCCGAAACTCCCGGTTGAGTTCACGCACGGTATCGTCATCAGCGAGCAACAGGCTGACCTGCCCGACTGCGTCAGGAGACATGACCTGCGCCAATGCGCGCCGGATTACCGTGTCCAACCAATCCGATTCCGGAAGGCCGTCGTACCCGTCCTGTAGTTCGATTTGCACGGCGGTGGAGATGTTGGGCAGAAGGACGCGCATCGTCGCATTATAAAGCCCCTCCCGCCGCGTGATACAATGAAAACTGCATTCTGGCCCACAGGACGATGCCATGAGCGAAGACCAGTTCAACCCCAACTCGGAGCCATCCGAAAACCAGTGGGTCGATTACGCTCTGCCTGAAGAGGGGGTGGCCGACCTCACCGACCGGCTCACCGAGTTCCTCCCGGAGCAGGACGATAATGACCCGCCGCTCATCATCGGGCAGGTGCTGGATGACTTTATCGACCAGTCGGGAGCCATGCCGGAAAACATCCGCGAGGAAGACGCCCATGCCCTGATTTGCCAGATGCAAATGGCGGTTACCCTGGCCTACCAGTTGGGCCGGCTGGAAGCCCGCTCCCCAGAGATGGTGCGCCGCTTCATCCTCGAGGCCATCCAGAAGTGGGAGGCCAAGCCCCTGCCTGACTCCCTGGACTTCGTTGAAGCCGATTTTCGCAAGCCCAAGGAACTGGTCCTGCCTCGACTGCGCCGCTGGTGGCAGGAAAACCTGACCGCCGAGGATTATTATTGGGACGAGGACTGAGGGTCCCCGAGGTTAAATCTCATCACGTAGGGGCGACCGGCCGGTCGCCCCTACCCGCAAGATACTCGTCAACCGGAGGGATTGTTTCCGATGACCACCGCAACCTATGACCTGGTGTTGACCGGCGGCAACCTGCTCGACCCGGCCCAGGGCGTCAACAACGAACCTCGCGACGTCGCCTTCAAGGATGGCAAGGTAGCCGCGGTCGCCGAGAGCATCGACCCGGCCAGTGGCGCCCAAAGCATCGACGTTGCCGGTAAGCTGATCACCCCCGGCCTCATCGACCTGCACGGCCACTTCTATCACGGCGCCAGCGGCAGCGCCGTCCACGCCGATCAAACCTGCCTTGGCAGCGGCGTGACCACTGGCGTGGACGCCGGCAGCGCCGGGTTTCTCAACTACGGCGCCATGCGCGATTACGTGTTCCCGGCCCACCGCACCCGGCTCATCGCCTTCCTGCACATCGGCGCCGTCGGCCTGGCCGCCAACCGTGTTCTCGGCGGCGCGCTCCACGATATGCGCATCATCGACGTAGGTGAGACCGTTGCGGCCATCAAGTCCAACCCCGGTTTCCTGTTCGGCGTGAAGGTGCGGATGCACTACGACGCCGTGGCCCGCTGGAATGCCCACGAAGCCATGGTCAAAGCCAAGGAAGCCGCCACCGAATCCGGCGTCAGCCTGATGGTACACGTGAGCGGTACGCCCATACCCCTGCCCGACGTGCTGGAACACCTCGGCCCCGGAGACATATCCACCCATGCCTTCAATGGCCTGCCGGATAATATGCTGGACAACGACGGCAAAGTCCGCCCCGAGGTACGCGCCGCCGCCGAGCGGGGCGTCATCATGGACGTGGCCCACGCCGGAGTCCACTGCGACGTCGAGGTGGTCAAGGCGGCCATGGATCAAGGCATCGTGCCAGACACCATCAGCACCGACATCCACGTCCCCCCTCCGGGCCGCATCGTCTATCTGATGAACGACCTGGTGAGCAAGTTCCACGCCCTGGGTATGCCGCTGGCCGACGCCATAACCGCCAGCACCAGCCGCCCCGCTGAGATCCTGGGCCTGCAGGACAGCATCGGCTCCCTGGGGGTTGGAATGGAGGGCGACGCCGCCGTGTGGGAGCAACGACAGGGCCGTTTCGTTTGGCACGACATGGCCGGGCACAACGTGGACGGCAAACTGCGTCTGGACACCTTCGCCACCGTCAAGGGCGGCATCGTCATGTGGCGGGAAGGGCGCTTGACCGAAATGGGTAATTGCTAGAGGCGGGAGACCAACTCCCGCACCAGCAACGTCGCGCAGCCGCCGATAATCACGAACAGTACGGCGTACCGGAAGATCCGCAGGCTCATCCGTCGCGCCAGCCACCCGCCGGCGATTGAGCCGACCAGGACGGCCGGGATCCCCAGCGCAACGTTGTAAGCTGTCTCCACGGGGAACAAGCCGGCTACGAAATACAGGGCCAGACCCAACGCGCCGGCCATTAGGAAGTACATAGCCAGCGTCGCTCGCATCGTTTCCCGGGGCCACCCCTGCTCGATGGCGTAGATGCCGGCCAACGGGCCGCCGATGCTCAGCGTCGTGGTCAGCAGGGTGGTGGTGAAACCGAAACCCACCGCGCCCCGGCGAGTCCGCGCCGCTGGCACTCGCACGTTGAACAGGCTCAACACCGCTATGGCCAGTATCAGCGCGGTGATTGCGACCCGCAGGGGGGCCGGCGCCGCCACGCTCAGGAGTATCACCCCCAACGGAACCGGCGGCAGTCCGGCGACCAGGAACAACCAGGACTCACGCCAGCGCAGGTGCCGCCAGGTCTGCGCCAGCACCAGCAGCGTGGTAATCGCGATCATCGCGTTGACCAGCACCACCGCCTGTTGGGGGACCATAATCAACAGGAGAATGGGGGCCGCCGCCAACGCCATGCCGAAGCCGACGGCGCTGAATACGAAAGATCCCAGCAGCAGCGCGACCAGCCCAATGACCAGCTCCCAGCCGGCCAACATCAGGACCGGTTGAATAGACCCTGCTGGGCGGCGCGGAGCAGGGTGCGCTGGATCTGCACCACCGGCGGGCCGTCTCTGGCCAGCACGATTTCCACCTCATCATCAGGGGTCAGGGTTAGCGAACGCTCACCGTCCAGCGCCACCGTGCAGTAGCGAGGTTCCAGCGCTACGGGTATCCCTTCGTGCAGTAGTTCCCACTCGGCGATAGCCGCCGGTCCAACGATGCCGGGAGCCACCGGCGCAATCACGGTGGCCGCCGGCGGCGAGTCCTCGGCGGCGTCCCGGGCCAGTTTGTAGCGCAAACCGCCCACGTCGGCCAGGGATAGCGGATGCAGCCTCCCGCCCACCGACGACAGCCCGATGCCGGCCGGCTCGGCCCGGGTGAGAAACACCTCATGCACCGTGTCCAGGTCCCAAATCGCGCGGGTAGCCACGTATCGCTCTCTTGAGATCGCCACGTCAACCAGGGCCATTTCCCGAAACTCGCCGTTCACTCGTAACTGAAGTGTCTTGCTGACCACCGAGGTATCCGCGAGTTCCAGCAGCCCGGAGGCCACCAGACCGGCCGCGATGCCGGCCAACGTCCCTTCGACCATCACCGGGAAGATGTTGTTGGTTCCCGTGGAGATCGCCACCAGCGGAATCTGGCTGGTGGCGGCGGCCACGGCGCGGTTCGTGCCATCGCCGCCCAGGGTGATGAGGCAGCCCACCCCCATTTCGGCCATCATGGCGGCGGCCCGCATCGTGTCGCCCTCGGTGTAGAGGGGCGACATGGGCAGCATTTCCAGGGGAATGGAGATGCTGGAATCGTCGGCAGCGCGTCGGCACAGGTTGCCGCTGTCGGGCATCGCCACCACCTTTTCGACCGCGGTGGATTGCAGGCCGATGAGAGCCCGCCGGACGGTGTTCACCTTCTCCCAGTCCGGCACCACGCGGCCCTGGGCTACCAGGCGGCGGATGTCTTTGCTGGCTGCTGGGTTGGCGATGATGCCGACGGTGGCCATGGCACGGTTAAGTCTGTTTGCACAACGCTGGTACTGGTGGCTAACGGGGGCCTACTATACACCATCCCAACCGGCCTGCTACTGCTCCAACAGTGCGGTCTGTTCACAGGGCAATCGCACCATCCCCGTCATTCCGGCGAAAGCCGGAATCCGGTAACCGAAAACGACAACAGCTTCCAAAATTCTTACAATTTGTAGCCTCTAGACTCCGGCTTTCGCCGGAGTGACGACTACGTGAGTTATGGAGCGATTGCCCTGGGTCTGTTCACAGTCGAAACCGGGCCAGGTGCCAAGGATGGTACAATGCGTAACAATGAAAGCGTCCGCCCGACCTGGCGTTTTTTCGACGGGGCGGTGTCGATCAGCGTCAGTATGCTGCTGGCGGTACTGTTGAGTGATTGTGGAAGTTGCGGCGGCCTGCCACTACTGAGTTATCTGAATTTGCTGACGGAGCGGGATGACGGGATCATCATAGTAGCGACGCTGCTCCTGTTCCCCACGTCGATCGCGTTATACGGAGGAATGACTGTGTTTTTCGCTGCGAGAGAGACCGCAAAAGCGTGGGCTGAAAAAAGAGAAATGAAACGCCGCGAGGAGGGCCTCCGGGAGGGCCTCCGGGAGGGCCGCCGAGAGGGCCGCCGAGAGGAACGAGAACGTATCCAAAATGCTCTGGCAGCGCGTGGCGTTCCACTCACTCCGGAACAGGCTAAAATCCTGGCCGATGACGATGAACCCGAATAAGCCAGCCCCGTTTTTGCTTCCGGTCACCGCCATCACAGGAGCGCGTCATGGATTCCGAACTTGCTTTCACTCCCGCTACCGAGATTCGGCGGATGATCGTCGGTGGTGAAATCTCCTCCGTGGAACTCACCGAGTTTTTCTACCAGCGGATCGAAGAACTGAACCCCCAACTCAATGCCTACCTTACCCTCTGTCCGGATCAAGCTTTGGCCGACGCCAGGGCTGCCGACGAGGCTGTTCAACGCGGAGAAAACCTCGGCCCTCTGCACGGCATTCCGATCTCCGTCAAGGACTTGGAGTTGACCAACGGGGTCAGGACGACGATGGGTTCGGCCATCTTCCGGGACCGGGTGCCTGATATGGATTCGATTGTGGTGGAGCGGGTGAAGGCGGCCGGCGGCGTCATTATCGGCAAGACCAACACGCCGGAGTTCGGGCAGTCGGGCACCACGGAAAACCTGGTCAGCGAGCCGTGCCGCAACCCGTGGAACACAGACTACACGCCCGGCGGCAGCAGCGGCGGCGCGGCGGCGGCATTGGCCGCCGGCCTCTGCACCCTGGCCACCGGCAGCGACGGCGGCGGCAGCATCCGCATTCCGTCCAGCTTCAGCGGCGTCACCGGCATCAAGCCCTCCCAAGGACGGGTGCCGCGCTACGGCGGCTACGGTGGGCCGGCCGTTAACCACTTCTCCCAGAGCGGCCCCATGAGCCGTACCGTTCGCGACACCGCCCTGCTGCTCCAGGTGCTGGCCGGCCCCGATTCCCGCGACCCCAACACCATGACCGACATCCCGCCTGACTACACGGTCGCCCTGGAGGGCGGAGTCGCCGGCTGGCGCATCGCGTGGAGCGACGATCTGGGCTACGCCGCCGTGGACCCGGAGGTAGTGCAGATCACCCGCGCCGCGGCTCAGGTCTTCCAGGAGATGGGAGCCATCGTCGAGGAGGCAGCGCCGGATATCGAGGGTGGCGATCCGTTCCCGGCTTTTTCCACCGTGTTCGGTACGGCCTCCTACACTTCCTACGCTGACCTGTACCCGGAGCGGCGCGACGATTTGACCCACTACGTGCGGAACACCTTCGACACGGCATCCATGCACACCGCCGCCGACCTGTCCCGGGCATTGGCCTACGTGGATCGCCTCAAGCGTCGGTTCGCCGATTTCTTCAACACCTACGACCTGCTGCTGACGCCGGCCATGGCGGTGACGGCCTTCCCCATCGGCCAGCATCCCACCAGCATCGCCGGCCGCTCAGTGGAGCCGTGGTGGGGCTATCTGCCCTTCACCTTCCCTATCAACATGAGCGGCCAAACGGCGTCCAGCGTGCCCTGCGGTTTCTCCGCCGCCGGCCTGCCGGTGGGCCTGCACATCGTGGGTCCGGCCGGCGCGGAGGGCCGGGTGTTGCGGGCAATGGCGGCCTTTGAGGACGCCCAACCCTGGGCGCAGCACCGGCCGCCGGTCTCTTGATGCACAAAATCCGGGCAGTAGGGGCGGGTTTGAAACCCGCCCCTACGATTTCGCCGCCGGCCGTTTACTCCTCATCGCGGATGCGGGAATACATCGCCAGCGGAGTAGCGGCCAGCAAGCCGGCGTCCACCGGCAGCACCACGCCGGAAACCCAGCGGGCCTCGTCGCTGGCCAGGAACAGGGCGGCGTAGGCGATGTCCCATGCGTTGCCCTCGATTCCCAGCGGACCGGCCTTGCGCCGGTTTTGCCGGGTCTCCTCAGCCATTGCGCCGGCCACCATCGGCGTGTAGATGTGTCCGGGAGCTATTACGTTGACGCGGATGTTGTCGCGGCCCAGATGTACCGCCATCGTCTCTGACATTCCGATCACACCCGACTTGGAAGCCGAGTACGGAATGCTGGCTAGACCGCTGCCGGCCCGCACGCCGGCGATGGACGACATATTGATGATGCTGCCGCCGCCGGCGTCGATCATCTTCGGCGCGGCGTACTTGGTGGTCAGCATCATGCTCTTCAGGTTCACGTCCAGCACGTTGTCCCAAACGCTTTCCTCAACGTTGGTGGGCGTGCCCGGGCCGGTGATGCCCACGTTGTTGAACAGGATGTGCAGCGCCCCGTAGCGTTCCACGGCGGCGTTGACCATGGCCTCGCAGTCGGCGGCGGAGGTCACGTCGGCTGCCATGACCGACGCCTCGCCGCCCTGCTCGTGGATGATGGACAGCGTCTCCTCGGCGGCCGCCGCGTTGCGGTCCACCAGCAGAACTTTGGCGCCCTCCTGGGCAAACAGGATTGAAGCGGCCTTGCCGGTTCCGGTACCTGGGCCGCTGGAACCCGCTCCGGTGACAATGGCGACTTTATCTTGCAGGCGGGGACGACCCGACGGTAGCAGGGTCATTTTGAACCTCCCGTAAATTGGTAGGGGCGAATAATTATTCGCCCCTACGGAGTTGTGAGTTGATGAGGGTCAGGACACCGACACCGGCTGCGGACTGAACAGCCAGTCCTGCGCCTGTTTGGCACCGTCAGAAAGCCACTGGCGCATGATGGCTTCCCGACCCTCGGGAATTTCCACGCCCAGGCCATCGGCCAGGCGGTTCATAAAGTTGAACACGCAGGTTATCGCCACCGTGGAAAGGATTTGCTCGTCGGTGAGACCGACGGAGCGCAGCCTCTCCACATCCGCTTCCTGCATCAGGGCCGGCGTCAACGTCAGCTTGACGGCGTAGTCCAGAATGGCCCGGGTCTGGGAGTCCAGGTCGGCCTGTTTGTAATCATGGATGATGTGGCTGGCGTATTCAGGGTCACCGGAGTGCTGACGGAGGAACCCTCCGTGGGCGACGGCTCAATAACGGCAGCGGTTGACCAGCGAAACCACTGTGGCGATGGCCTCCTCCTGGGTGCGGGTCAGCGCCGACGAGCCAAAGGTGGCTTTGTGGTTCAGGTTCTGCACCGCCGCCATCAGATCGGGGTTAATGGACATGCACTTTATGACCGACGGCACCGCCGCGTCGTCTTCGCGTATCCAGGACATAAAGACGCTCCTTATCAAAGTGCAGGGGCGAATAATCATTCGCCCCTACGAGGTTCGTGGGACCACCGCCATCTTATGCTCTGCCGTTCCCAGCACCAGGTCCCCCAGTGTAGCCACCACCTCGAAACGCAATTTGTTGCCGGACATGTCAGTCAGTACGGAGCGGGCCGCCACCTCGCTGCCCAGGTCTGCCGGCGCCAGATGCTTTACGTTGACCTCGTATCCCACCACGGTCTGTTGGGGGTGAAGCAACGGCAGCACCGCGTGGTACGACGCTTGTTCCATCAGCATAACCATGGCCGGCGTGCTGAACTTCGGCGTGTGAGGCGCCAGGTGCTCGTCGGCAACCGTTAATTGCGTTTCGCCTGCCAATCCAGGCCGTATGGCCGGGTTGATTGGCAGGCGAGACGGTGTCGGAGCGTTGGCGGTTGACACGGGCGACGCTCCGGAAGCGCCGGTTGTTATGCGGCGACGGGTTCCCCGGTGAGGATGGACTCGACCTCGTCCGCAAGCTCAGTGGCCCGCTGCTTCACCTCGTCGTCGGTGAGGCTGGACAGCGGGTGCTGGGCCACCACGTAGCGATACTCGGGCACGCCCATCATGCGGGTCATGGCCTGGGCGGTATTGAGGAACACGTGGGTGATGATGGCCGCGGTGGGAACGCCGCGCTTTTCCATGTCGATTCCGTCGTGCACACTGCACGAGCTGCAGGACCCTCAATCCCCAACCCCAGTGATGAGGTAATCCACCTCACCCAGAATGGAGTCGATGACATCCTGCTTGGCCGGCAGGCTGGCGTGGTGCTTGCTGAAGTATTTGACCTCTGAGAAGCCGTGCCGCTCGTTGAGGATGTTGCCCAACTCATGCAGCAGCTTGTCGGCATTGGCCTTGGAGTTCTCCATCAGGCCCAGGCGCTTGCCGGCCAGCCCGGCGGAGCGGTCGTTCATGCGGAACGGGGTTTGAGGCAGCTCGGTGCCCTTCGGGTTCACGAGCCTGAGGCTCGATTCGGCGGTCGTCATATTTAACCTCCGTTGGCGTGGCGTCGGAACTCTATTTGATGGCGTGATTGTACCGTCAAACGGCGGTGTTGCGTAACCCCTTTTCGCGGAGCAATTGGTCGAGCCAAGCGCGATCGCCGTCGGACAACGGTGGCGCCGGATCTTGCTGATAGTCAATGTCGAGGTCAAAAGACCCGGCTTCATACACATCGTTAATTACCGCTTGCAACTCGACAGCGATGCCCTCGTCTCCTTTGGCCAGTGGCATTATGACGTTCGGTATGGCTTGGTGTATACCGAAGGGGTACAAGTTGGCAACATGCTCGGTCCGTCGGGCATTGGCGATCAGTATTCGGTAGTGGCTGGCCGGCATCGGAGTAAGAAGGGGCATCGGCTGGCCGGCGCGCAAGAGGTCAATTTCCACCAGGTGGGTCATGCTGTACAGCACTTGGCCGCGTTTGGCCTGATAGACTCGCCGGCCGGAACCGGACTTGTTGGTCGGCGATAACAGTTCTATGGCGGTTATGACCTCCCGGTTGCTCACACGAACTATTTCCAGATAGAGTTGCTTTTCCAGTTCCATTTCCGGCAATTGAACGACTACCGGGTCTGCGAGCGCTAGCCCCTCGGCTATCCTGTCCTGTCTTGGCGTCGCGGCGGTGGACAGAACTGCAACATCAGGCATCCGAAGGTCGCTACTGCCTCCGGAGTTGGGACCAGAGACAACGTACACGCGCTCCTGTATCGTGACCCTGTAGTCAGGCCTCAGGCGAGGGGCAAGATAGTCACGCAACCTGACCATGACGCTGTGGTGCACGTCGGGCCACAGCCCGGGGCTCTCCAGGTACGGGTTCATCCCCGGAAAGGGGTTTTGGGGCAGGGCGGTGGTCATCATGCGCCTCCGCCGTTGCGCAGCCCCTGCTCCCGCAGCAATTGATCCAGCCAGACGCGGTCCGCGTCGGACAGCGGTGGCTCCGGGTCCTGTTGGTAATCAATGTCCCGGTCATAGGACCCGAGGATGTACACCTCATCGATGATTGGCTTCAGGTCGATGGCGATACCTTCGGAGCCTTCGACCAATGGCATTACGAAGGTGGGTATGGGCGAATTGATATTGCAAGGGTACAAGTGCGCAATGGCGTCCATACTGCGGGCGTTGGTGACCAGGATACGATAGTGGCTGGGCGGTACATCGCCAATCACCGGCATTGGTCTGCCGACGCGGAGTAAGTCGATCTCGACCAAATGAGACATACTGTGGAACACTTGATTGCGCTTGGCAATGTACGCCTGGCGGCCAGGACTTGTCTTGTTGCTGGGCGAGAGCAACTCGATCAGGGCGACTACTTCGCGGTTGCTCACGCGTATCACCTCAAGATACCGTTGCCGTTGCTCATCCTGGTACGGTATTCGTACCGGGATTGCGTCCTTGCTCCGAGGCGCTTCCACAACCGCTACCGACGCAGACGGGGTGGCGCCGTCGTCCAACACCATAACGTCTGGCAAGCCCGCCTGCCGAAGAACCGCGTCATCCGCATCCTCCGAAACGTACATCCTCTCTTCAATCCGGACCATGTATTCAGGCCGCAGACGAGGAGCAAGCCACCGCTGCAATTCAGCTATGATGACAGTATGAACGCCATGCCAAAGCTCGGAACGCTCCAAGTATGGATTCATCCCCGGAAAGGGATTTTCCGGCAGCTGTGTAGTCATGCTAATCGCCGCCAATCTTCCGCGTCCGTATCCGGTAGCCGGTGGTGTCGATGATGGCGCTGTAGCGGCCGCCGGTGCCGCCGCCGTGCATGACCAAGATGTCGTCCGGGTCGTTGGCGCAACGCATGATTAGTTCCTCGTCGCCGGGGCGCTCCGGGCCCTGCTTGGAGCCCAGGCGGACCAGTTCAGCGCGGGAGCGTCCGCTGTTTTCAATCAGGAACTCCTGGATGTCCCGCCGGCTCCAGCCGTCGCCTTGCAGCGTGAGGGCGTGTTCGGGGCCGATGACAATGACCCACTGGGCCGGATAGCGGTGCGCCAAAGCGGTGGAGCGCAGCGCATCGCAAATGGAGTACAGGATCTGGCGACCAGTGTGACCGTAGCTGTTGGGTACGCTGACCGGATTGTAGGCCACGGCCACGGTGACCACGCTGTCGGAGGCCTCGAAACCCCGGCTGACGTGCAGCGGTTCCCAGGGGGAGGTCTCCTCATTCTCGGCGACGCAGAAGGTGTACTTGGCCGGCGTGCCCAGGGTGCCCCGGTCCAACTGCCCGGGCCAGGCGTCGAAGCCGTTCATGAAGCACAGCCGGACGGCCCGCCCGATGCTGGCGTTGGCGCGGAACCCAGGACCGAACAGCCCGTCCCGGCTGTTGATGCCCAAGGACTCGCGAATCGGGCCGTTGAGGATCATCAGGATGCTGGGGGAACTGGTGGACGAAGCCGCCATGTTGACGAAGTTGCGCTCCTCTTCCAGCGTCCGCAGGGCGGTTACCAGCACCGGGAAGTATTCGGCCTGGCACCCGGCCATAACGGCGTTGGCGGCAGCGTTTTCCGAGGTGATAACCCGGCTGCGCATATCCAGGTTGAGCAACTCTTCCTCTCCGGTGAGGCCGGCGAAAGACAGCATCTCCCGGACTTTGTAATCGGCCGGCGGCACCACCGGCAGGCCGTCAGTCCAGCCGAGGCGGAAACATTCCTCAATGGCCTCGATGGTGTCGGCGGTTTCAACATGGCGTTCGGCGCTGGTGGTCATCGTAAGCTCCTTATCTGCATCTACGGTCATTTCAGTGCATCTACCGTCATTCCCGCGAAAGAACGTCACCCCGTACTTGATACGGGGCGGGAATCCAGTATTCAGTTGTTTTCGGTGAGGGGTTCGAGGATGTCCAACAGGACGCTCATCTGGTCCAGCCCGCGGCTGATTACGTCGGAGCGCAGATGAAGCTTGCGGGTGTAAAAGTAGCCGTGCAGTTCACTGGCCAAAGCGCGGAGGCCGTCCAATCTGGCGTCGCCGGCCAAGTCCTGGGCACGATACATCACGTCGTTGAATTGAGCGTGCCTTTTATATTCCCAACCTTGCGCTTCGGCAACGGCTTTAGCCATCCAGGCTGCAGCCCCCCAACCCTTCTCGGATGCCTGATGCAGGTCATCCTCGTAGAGGTACTGCCGGCTTTTGACCAGGAAGGCGCGGGCCTGCTGGCGATAGTCGTCGATTGCGACTACCGCTTCGTCGAAAGGTTCCATCGGAGACGTTTGGGGCATGATCTCAGTCTCTCAACTTGCCCGTTACCAACAGGCCGTCGGTGACGCTGTAGCCATGTCCGGGATCCGCTAATTCAGTGTTTGTCGCCATATAGGAGGTCCTTCCGCTGACGACGGGAGTGATGGAAATAACATCGTAGCCGGCGGCGTCCAAATCATTGCAGCATCGTTCCAGAAAGTCGGCCATCTGCTGCAACCGGGTGTGCTCTTCGCTGGTGATGCTGACCCGGCCTGCTGTCCCTCCATGAGTGGACACCGTAGTGTCTGCGTACACGTAACGGGTCACGTACCGGGGTTTGTCAGCAGGGGGATGAGCCGAGCGAAACAACGCGATTACCCCGCGATAACGGCAACCTTGGGGATACCTGGGCGATCTACTAACCTTCACCCATCCCCTCAAACCGCAGCTGCACGCCGGACTTCTCTTCCTGCAACTTGGCCACGGCGTCAGAGTCCTCGGGACCCCACCCCCGCAGCAGCGCCTCGACGTGGCGCTGGTCAACCAGGTTGGACAGTTCCATGGGGATGCCGTATTCCCGGCCCAAATCCGTGGCCAGGCGCACGTCCTTGGCGGCCAGGGCGGTGGCGAATCCCGGCTCGAAGTTGTTGGAGAACAGGTAGCGGGGGAACTTCTCGGTGAGGCGACGGTTGCCACCGCTACTGTTGGCGATCACGTCGGCCAGGGTCTCCAGCGACACGCCGGCCTTGACGCCCAGGGTGAGCGATTCGGCCATCAGCACGCCGATCCCCATGGACAGCAGGTTGTTGCAGATCTTGGTGACCATGCCGTTGCCGATTTCGCCGCAATAGACCACGTGGGTTCCGATGGCGTCCAGCATGGGCTTGACCGTATCGTAGGTGGCGCGGTCGCCGCCGACCATGACGGCCAGGGTGCCAGCCGCCGCGCCATATACTCCGCCGCTCACCGGAGCGTCCAGTACCGTCACGCCCCGGGCCGAGCATTCGTCGTGAATGCGCCGAATCACCGTGGGCGAGTTGGTCGAAAGGTCAACGTACACGTCGCCGGAACCGGCGGCGGACATGATGCCGTTCTCGCCCATTACCACGGCCTCCACATCGCGAGGCACGGGCAGGGATGTGAAAATAGCGTCCTTGCCGGCCACGCATCCGGCCGGAGTGTCGGCCCACTCGGCGCCCATCTCCAGCAGGTTCGTGGCCGATTCCCGGCGCAGGTCATGCACGGTGAGTTGGTGGCCGGCCTTGATCATATTGGCGGCCATGGGGTTGCCCATGTTGCCCACGCCAATAAACCCAGCTTTCATAGTCAATCGCTCCTGAAACGCCCCCGATGCCAGCGACCGGCGGCAGGTGGGCGCATTATAGCACCGCCACCGGAACCTCAACCCGCGGGGTGAAAAGCAATGTATAATGCTTGCCATAATCTATGGTCGGCGTGAAGCCGGCCCAAGCTAGGTCAGCGAAATCGCCATAGCCATGGTTACGCAAGATCCGGAGCAACACGCCCTCAACATCGCCCAGGCCGCTCAGCAAAACGCGGCTCCGGCGATGGTTATATTGTTCGGCTCCCGCGCCACCGGACGGTACCGGGAAGGCTCCGACGTGGATTTGCTGGTGGTCACCGATGACGACAATCCCCGCGGCGCCGAAATTAGAGCGTACCACGCCGCGCGGGAATATATGCGAGCCAACCCGCCACGCCTGGGAACCGACGTAATCGGCATGACAAGAGCTGAATTTGACCGCTGTCGCCGCGCCAATCAGCACATCGCCGGACAGGCCGCGCGCTACGGAATAGTTATGAATGGCGAAACGCTGGCCCCACCACCACCGCCACCCGACGGCTACCCCGACCACTGGCCGGAAACGCGGCGGCGCATCGAAAGCGCGGAAGCGTGGCAACAAAGCCTCTCCGACATGGTTGATGCTGAACACTGGCACCAGGAATTGGTTGGTTTCATGGCCCAGCAAGCCGTCGAAAACGTGCTGAAAGGCTGGCTGTCCGCCCACAACGACAGCCGAACCTGGGGACACGAACTCCTTGACCTTTGGATTGACATCCAGAACATTGAGGACTGGTCAGACCACACCCTGAGCGAAGCGTACCGGGCCTTGCGGGAACTATTCCGATACACCCATTACGTTGACCCCGGCCATCCCCAGGAAGCGAAAGACTGGCTGACTGATTATGCCGCCAGATACCGCTACGGCGGAACCGCCCACCGGATGAGCGCTTCCCAACGGCGGGAATTAAACGAGAAGGTCACCGCCGTTGTTGTGGTCGCAGTGAACCGGATACACGCTCTCAGCGGCACCAACGACCGCGACGTGTACCCGGACGGTGCCAGACCCTGGGATAATACGCGGTAAGCGGAGAGGAATCTCATGGCAACCCAATCGGACCTGGTGTCCTTCGAGACACAAGTAACCTGCCCCGACGACTTTGACCAGTTTTGGGACGGCGTACTCGCCGAACTCGCCGCAATCCCCTTGAACGGAACGGCCACCACCGACCCCCTACGCAGTACCGACGCCGTCAAGGTGTACCAGGCCGGCTACCGTAGCCTGGACGGGCTGGAAATATTCGCGTGGTACAGCGTGCCGGCGCGCGGCGATGGGCCGTTCCCCGCCATCCTGCACCTGCCCGGTTACAAATCGGAGCCGGCGTTGCGCCGCGACTGGGGCGCTAAAGGCGTGGCCGTGCTTTCGGTAGCCGTGCGCGGCAAGCTGCCCAGCAGCGCCGAGTTCAATCCCGGTTATCCCGGCTTGCTCACTTACGGCGTGGAGCAGCGGGACACGTACAGCTACAAAGGCGTTATATCCGATTGCGTGCGCGGTGTGGACTTCCTATTGTCCCGCTCCGAGATCGACCCGGAGCGGATCTACTGCTGCGGCAGCAGCCAGGGCGGCGGACTGACGCTGATAACCTCGGGCCTGCGTTCGGAAATCAAGGCCGGCGTTTCCGGCTACCCCTTCCTGTGCTGCTACCCGGAGTCCATGCGGATGCTCCGCAGTTATCCCTATGACGAACTATCCTGCTACGCCAGGGCTTATCCGGACCGGGTTGACCGGATGCTGGATACCTTGCGGTACTTTGACGCCGTGAACTTTGCGCCCCGCATCAAGTGTCCCATGGCAGTGGGCATTGCCATGGAGGACGAGGTCTGCCCACCGGAGACCAGCTATGCCGCCTACCGGCTGCTGGGCGGCCAGCGGGAACTGCGTTTGTTCCCCAACTCCGGGCACGGCAACGCTCACGAATACCCGGCCTGGGAGGCCGCGTGGCTGCAGCAGCACATCGGCGTCGCCGGACAAGGGTGATTACCTGATGACCAGCGCATCAGCTCAAAACAGTGGTTTCTGGGAACGCATCGAGGCTGGGCTGGCCGAAACCGCGCCCAATGTCTCGTTGGAGCGCGACCCGTTCTACTCCCAGCCGGAGTGGGACGTGTACCGTATGCACTATGATGCCGCCGACGGCCACCGTCTGTTTGCCTGGTTTTCCGTGCCCCATGGTGACGGGCCGTTCCCGGCCCTGGTGCGGATGCCCGACTACGCCAGCGTTCACGACATTATCTACACGCCCTTGCGCCAAAGGGCCGTGGTGATGAACGCCACCCACCGGGGCCAGCGCAACAGCGACGGCCTGGTGCGGGCCGGCTATCCCGGCCTTCTGACGGAGGGCATCGAGAGCGCCGACTCCTGCGTGCTGCTGGGGGCCTACGCCGACGCCCTGCGCGCGTTGGATGCTGTATCGGCTCAAAATGCGGCTGAAATCGGCGCTGTGGCGTTGATTGGGGCCGGTTTGGGAGCCGCCCTGGCCCTGTCAGCGGCGGCGCGCCGACCCGGCATTTCCGCCGTTGCCGCTGACACGCCGCTGGCGCTGGGCCATCCGTCGGCGCTGGAACCCGGCCTGGGCTACCCGTTGGGCGAGTTGGGCGACTATTTGCGGATGCACCCGGAGCGCCGGGGCGCAGTGGCGGAAATGTTGTCGCCGGTGAATCCTCTGAACGGTGCGGCCTCGGTGACGGCGCCGGTGTTGATGAGCGTGGGCCGTTTCGACCGCAGCGTTTGCCCCCTGGCCTTCGGCGAGGAGTTGGCTGCCGCACTGCCCCGCTGCGACCTGCGCGTCTATGCCGGCGCGGCTGAGGGCGGCGGGCATGAACACGCTCAAATACGCGGGGCCTGGCTGGCGGAGCGGTTGGGTCTACCGGTTTCTTGACCCTGCAATTTACCGCTGCCTATAATTTCTTGTCCCCGGTATCTCCCAGCCCTTTTGGTGCCCCTACTCATGCCGCAAGTTCCATCGGTCGAATCAATCGACGAGCTCACCGGCAACGCGCTCAGCGAACTGGAAGGCATTGCCGATTCCGGAAATGCCGAACAATGGCGCGTCGCCTACCTGGGCCGGCGGGGAGAGCTCACTACGCTGCTCCGTTCAATCTCCACGCTGGAACCCGATGAACGCCGGGCCGTGGGCTCGCGGGCCAACCAGGCCAAGAACGCTCTAGAGGAAGCCCTGGCTCGCCGCACCCGCGAAATCGCCCAGGCCGCGCTGGCGTCCCGCGATGCCCTCGATGTTACGCTGCCGGGCCGCCCGGTGGTCACCGGAAAGCTCCATCCCACCACCCAGATTGTGCGGGAGATTTGCAGCGCGTTCATTGCCATGGGTTTCAGCGTGGTGGAAGGGCCCGAGGTGGAGCTGGACCACTATAACTTCGAGATGCTGAACATCCCCGCCGGTCATCCGGCGCGGGATATGTGGAACTCGCTGTGGGTGGACTACGTCAACGAGGAAGGCCAGCAGCCCATGCTGCTCCGAACCCACACCTCGCCCATGCAGGCCCGGGTGATGGAAGCCCAGGATCCGCCGGTGCGCGTGATCGTTCCCGGCAAGTGCTACCGCTACGAGGCCACCGACGCCACCCACGAATGGCACTTCTACCAGATCGAGGGGCTGGCGGTAGCCGAAGGAATAACCTTCGCCGACCTGAAAGGCACCCTGTACGAATTCGCCCGCCGCGTCTTCGGCGAAGACCGACAGATCCGCTTCCGCTGCGACTACTTCCCCTTCGTCGAGCCGGGCGTGGATATGTCCATCTCAAACTTCGTTGACCCGGATACTGGCCGGCGTCCCATCAACCGTGACGAGGACTGGATCGAAATCATGGGCGCTGGCATGGTGCATCCCCGCGTGCTGGAAGGCGTGGGCTACGACCCGCAACGCTACACCGGCTTCGCCTTCGGCATGGGCCCAGAGCGCATCGGAATGCTCAAGTACGGCATTGACGACATCCGCCACTTCTATCGGAACGACGTGAGGTTCTTGAGACAGTTCTGACGCGCCGGCTTTGATATGATTGAGTACAGTCGGCACGCGCGGGAGATGATGGCGGAGCGTGAGCTTGAAGAAGAGTGGATCCTGCTTTGTCTGTCCGACCCTGACATTGAAATTCCCGAACCAGATACCGGTTGTACCGTGTACCTGCGGTGTCTGCCCGGCCGTAGCCAGATGCTACGGGTAGTGGTTCCGGACAACCGGCCCAATTTCATCGTGAGCGTGTATTTCGACCACAGATTTCCCTGTCCCGGAGGATAAAGCGCGTGTCTCCACACATTGACCGCAATGACGTAGCGGTGTACCTGCGCTTCGCCGACCGGCCTATCAAAGAAACCGGAACTATAGCGTGGCCATTTGTAGGTGATTACGGCGACGATGGGGACATCGTTGGCGTGGAAATCGTCTGCGACGAGAATCGGCGCGCTAAGTCAGAGGCATGGTTATTGGCGTTTGCCGTTTTCAGCGCCGCCTTGGAATCGTTGCGCGCCAGCTACAATGATGCCTTGGTCAAGGAAGCGTCCCTGGCAGCGGCGGTGCGGAAAAAAGCGGAGTGCCTGGCGGACGCGGTTGGTTTGGAGTTGCGTGTCGTAACCGAAATTGCTTTACCGTGCGGTATGACTGCTGACCTCGCAATTACGGACAGCGTCGGCAACGTTTTGCTCTTGGCGGAAATCAAGCGACGACCATTCTCCAAAAGCGAGGCGACGAACCATGATCAAATCAAATCGTCCATAGCCCAATTGGGCGGGATGATGCGTCAGGTTGATTCCCGCGCTATCGGTGTTTGCACGTTCATCGACGAATTTGGTGATTGGTACAACGAGGGGCCGGTGGACCCCGGCAGCTGGATAGACTGGCCGGAGACTGTAGCTCACGGGGCTGACCGGCATCTCTGGGCGCACATTGCCATACTCCCACCCTCTGGCGACAGACCCCTCTGGTTGCCGGAACATTTTCAACACACAGAGTATCTTTGCAACGGAACGTTATGCTAATCCCCTTCTCCTGGCTCTCCCAGTACGTTGACATCACCCTGCCGGCCGACGAGTTGGCTCACCGCCTCACCATGGGCGGCATCGAGGTGGGCGACGTCATCACCCGCGGCGGTTGGGACGGCTGCGTGGTGGGCTACGTCCGCGCCACGCGCCCGCATCCCAACGCGGATACACTGACCCTCTGCGAGGTGGATCCCGGCGACGGCCCACCGATAGAGGTAGTTTGCGGCGCGCCCAACGTGGCCGCCGGCCAGAAGATCTGCTTCGCCCGCCCCGGCGTCACGCTGATGAATATGCACACCGGACGCCGGGAGGAACTCAAGCCGGCCCGCATTCGCGGCGTGGTGTCCGAGGGCATGATCTGCTCCGAAGCCGAGCTGGAAATCAGCGACGAGCACGAGGGCATCATCGTGCTCCCCGACGACGCCGTGGTCGGCGCGCCGCTGGACGACGTGCTTGGCGATACCTTCCTGGAACTGGAACTCACCCCCAACCGCGGCGACTGCCTGTCCATCCTCGGCGTGGCCCGGGAGATCGGGGCCATCACCGGCCAACCCGTGCGCGTGCCCGACGTTTCCTATCCCGAAACCGGCCCGCCGGTGGACACGCTGGCGCGAGTTACCATCGCCGACCCGGACCTGTGCCACCGTTACACCGCCTCGGTGATCACCGGCATTGCTATCGGCCCGTCCCCCCATTGGATGCAGGACCGCCTCATCCGCGCCGGCCTGCGCCCCATCAACAACGTGGTGGACGTTACCAACTACGTGATGCTGGAGTTCAACCAGCCGCTGCACGCCTTCGACCTGGATACCGTCACCGACCGCCACGTGGTGGTGCGCCGCGCCGCTGACGGGGAGAAATTCACCACCCTGGACGAGGTGGAGCGGACGCTGACCAGCGACAACCTGCTCATCGCCGACCCGGCCCAGGCCATTGGCATCGGCGGCGTGATGGGCGGCGCCAACAGCGAGATAACGCCGGCCACCGCCAATATGCTGCTGGAATCCGCCACCTTCCATCCTCTGAACAACCGGCGCACCTCCACCGATCTGAATCTGCGCACCGAGGCCAGCCTGCGTTTCGAAAAAGGACTGCGCCCCGAACTCGCGCCCATCGCCCTGCGCCGCGCCACCCAACTCATCCTGGCAACCGCCGGTGGCGAAGCCGCCGCCGGCATCATCGACGTATTCCCCGCCGGCGACGCGCCGGTTGCGGCGGTGCCGCTGACCGTAAATCGCCTGCGGCAGGTGCTGGGAATGGATTTGGACATCGCCCGCGCCGAGTCGGTGCTGGGCAGCCTGGGCATTGCCACCCGCCGCACCGGGCCGGACCGCCTGGAAGCCGACCCGCCCTATTGGCGCAGCGACATCGCCATCGAAGAGGACCTCATTGAGGAGGTAGTCCGCATCATCGGTTACGACGAAGTGCCTACCACCATGCTGTCCTCGGCCATCCCCTACCATCAGCCCAACCCGATGACTACCCTGAAGGACGCTTTGCGCGACGCCCTGGCCTCCGCCGGAATGCAGGAAACCATCAGCTACCCGCTCGTCAGCCCTGATGACCTGGCTCGGCTGGGCAGTTCCGATGATGGCGGCACGTCCTTGCTCCGCGTCGCCAACCCCATGTCCGCCGAGCAGGACGTTATGCGTCCCACGCTGGCCGCCAGCATCCTGAGCACCTTGGCCTACAACCGGGGGCACAATGACGGCGGGTTCCGCCTGTTCGAGTTGGGACGAGCGTTCATTCCCCAGGGCGCGGGACTGCCGCAGGAAGTTGAACTCGCCGCCGGCGTGATGTCGGGGCCGCGCTACGACGCCAACTGGTTGAGCGCCTCCGAGCCGCTGGACTTTTACGACCTGTCTGGAACATTGGCTGCCGCCTTGGGCCGCATGGGCGTCAACGCCGTCTTTGAGGCGGACGACCGGCCCTTGTTCCACCCTGGGCGATGCGCCCGCGTCACCATTGGCTCCGGGGTGGGCGCTGGCGTGGTTGGCGAACTCCATCCCGACGTTTGCGAAGCTTTTGACCTGGCCGGCGACCCGGTGGTCTATTTTGAACTGCGGTTGGCCGATATGCTGGCCGTTCTCTCTGCTGTCTCCACCCCTGAAAACCGGTTCCAGTCCCTTTCGCGGTTCCCGGTCGCCAACCGCGACTTGGCGCTGGTGGTGCCGGCGGATGTGCCGGCCGCTCGGGTGCAACGGCTCATCGAGCGAGTGCGACTGGTGGAACGCGCCGAGCTTTTCGACGTGTATGCCGGAGAGAACGTGCCGGAAGGGAGCCGGTCTTTGGCTTTTCGCATCCACTTCCGCGCCGCCGACCGCACGCTGACCGCCGAGGACGTGAACCGGGCGGTGAACGGCCTGACCCGGGCCTTGGAGCGGGAAGTAGGAGCGACCGTGCGAGCTTAGACAAGGAGCGTTTGGCATGGAAACTGAAAACCAGTTCCAACTGCGTAAAGATAAGTTGATTGAAGCCGTTATCTATTTGAGCGAACGCTCCGCCGACGACCCCAATTTCGGCGTAATCAAGCTGGTCAACCTGCTCTACTACGCTGATTGCGCCGCCTACCTGAAACATGGCGCGCCCATCACCGGCGTCACATACCTGCATTTTCCCCACGGCCCGTACCCGGAGCACTGGTATAAGGTGCGGCGGGAAATGCAAGCAGCCGGAGACGTAGAGGTGGTGTACGAAGATTGCGACGACGGCTATCACCGTTATCGGTTGCTGCCCAAGCGGGCGGTGAAGCCGGAAGTGCTAACCACCGAGGACTGTAATATCCTGGACGAGCAGCGGGAGCGCTTTGCCCTTTTCAACACCGCCGGCCTCTCGGAACATTCGCATTACCAGCTCAGCTGGCGCGGCACCGAGGATGGCGAACCCATACCCTTCATCACCGTCCAGGCGACCGCCTTTCCAATGAGTGCCAACGAAATTAGGGAAGCAAGGCGTATTGCCAATGACATCGCCAAACGACGCCAATCCGTATAGTATCCGAGAAACGGAGCAATTCGACGCCCAATGGCGACGCGCCGTGCGCCTCGGCTACGTCAACCCAATGGTTGATCCGGCAACTTTGATTCAGTTCCGGGAATGGTTGGCGCAAGATCCATACATTACTCCCCGACGACCGAACGCTCCTGCCAACTTGCGCCAGATTGCGCTCAACCCCAGAGTGCAGCTCTGGTACTCAATCATCGAAGACGACCGCACGGTCTGGCTGGAATCTGTTAGGATTGTTGGGGAAGACTGAATCCGCCGCCACTCACCTTATGGACGCCATCTTTATGACCACACACCAACACACCCGCCACCTCCAAGCCCACGATGCCCACGGCGACGGCGACCACGAGAGCATTCACGACCAAGGGCACGGCCATCACGGTCGTCATCACGGCGGCCACAACGGCCACGGCCATGAGGATATGCTGGAGGTGGAACAGGCTTTCCAGCGCATCATCGGCCACTTTGCCCCCCTGGATACAGTGGAGCTGCCCGTGCTGGAATGCTTGGGCCTGACCTTGGCCGAGGATATCAACTCGCCCCTGGACCTGCCGCCGCTGGCCAACTCGGCCATGGACGGCTACGCCGTGCTCCACGCCGACATTGCGCACGCGAACGGCACACCGCCAACCCTCTCCGTCATCTCGGCAGTGGCCGCCGGGCAGGTATCCGACCAGACGGTCACCGCCGGCAACGCCATCCGCATCATGACCGGCGCGCCCGTGCCGGCCGGCGCCGATACCGTGGTGCCCTTTGAGGAAACCGACGAGCTGGACCGTCGTCGCGACGGCCAGCCGCTGGACGAAATCGAGATCCGCAAGGCACTGCCCCTGGGCAGCAACGTGCGCCCGGCGGGTGAGGATGTGCGCGCCGGCGAGTTGGTGTTGCCCGCCGGAACGGTGGTGCGCCCCGCCGAGGCCGGCGTGATGGCCTCCCTGGGTCTGGGCAAGGCCCGCGTGATCCGCCGACCGGTGGTAGCGGTGCTGTCCACCGGAGACGAACTTGCCGCCGTGGGCGACCCGCTGGCCCCCGGTCACATCTACGACAGCAACAGCAGCAGCGTCGCCGCCGCCGTCATTGCGGCCGGCGGCGTTCCCCTAATCATCGGCATCGCCCGGGACAACCTGGACGATCTGCACCGCTGCATCGACGCCGCCGCCGACGCCGACCTGCTGGTGACGTCGGCCGGCGTGTCCAAAGGCGACTACGATATGGTCAAGGACGTGTTGGAGCAGCGGGGAGACATGAACTTCTGGTCGGTGCGAATGCGACCGGCCAAACCGTTGGCCTTCGGCCTGTTGCGTCGGAATGATCGCAGTCCTCTGCCTCTCCTCGGTTTGCCGGGCAACCCGGTGAGCGCCCTCCTGGCCTTTGAGATGTTCGGCCGGCCCGCCGTGCGCCGAATGCTGGGTCGGGATCTGCTGGCGCGCCCGATGGTGGAAGGCGTGTTGACCAGCCCCATATTCAACAACGACGGTCGCCGGGTGTACGCGCGGGTGGAGGTCGAACGACGCGACGGAACCTGGTTCGCCACTCCCACCGGACCCCAGGGTTCCAATATTCTTACTTCCTTGTCCCGCGCCAACGGGTTGGCGATTTGCCCGTCCGACCTGACTCGCAAAGAGGCCGGGCAGGCCGTAAAAATTATTATGCTGGACTGGAACGAAGAGGTTCAACTATGACCACCACAGTTGCCGGCGATAGCCGGCTGGCCAGAACGGAGTATCGTTTCAGCCTGGAACGCCTTGAAGAACTGAATCGCTCGCCGGTCCCGTTGTTGCTCGCCCGTCTCAACAATGCGTGCCCATCATATGGCAAAACGCCGGCTGACATTTCCAATCCGGCGGACTTGGTTGACGAAATCAGCGCCCATTGCGGTGGCGATGACAACTTCATCAAACCATCAATGCCATTGCAGGAAATACTATTTCGCACCCTTCTCTTGCAAGCCGGCGAGCCAATGACTCTTGCCGACCTCCACCAAGAGTTGACCGACCGTTGGTCGTCGCCCGTCCGTCCGATAACGGTGACTGTTGGCGGCCTGGCCCGCATTCTCGACAACGACGAATTCTACGGCTTCGCCGCCGTCCCCGTGGCGGAGTCCGAACCCGAAGAACCCCTGCTGCCAATGCTCGGGGCCGTTCCGGAAGATGACTCCGGTCCGACAGGAGAGCCGGTATCCGCCGTTGTCAGAAATTTGGATGATGACGACGATGCCGACCTGTTCGACGATGACGAAGACGGTGACGACGATGACGACCCGTTCGACGAAGACGACGATTTCGAGGAGGATTAACCGAGGCTCAGGGCGAGCCGGCTCTCGACACATAGCCCGACCCTGAGAGGCAACCTCACTACGCCGAGGGGATGTAATGACTGCAACGGGAGCCCAAATCGTCATGCTGCCCTACGTCAAGCGGGGCGAAATTGACTACGCCAGCCTGGACTACAACCCCGACGATCCGGAGCCGATGCCTGACGCCATGGAACAGGAATTCGTCGTAAATGAAATCCTCGGCATAATGCACAGCCGGTTCACCGACTTCAAGACGCGCCCGGACGTCTTCCTCAGCAGCAACACCATCCTCTGCTACGATCCGTCCAACCTCAACGTCCGCCGCCAGCCCGACATCTACCTGGCCTTCGGCGTGGACCAGGCCGCCATCCGCCGGCGCAAACTCTACCTGCCCTGGGAGGCGGGCAAGCCGCCCGATCTGGCCCTGGAAGTCGGTTCGGAAAGCACCGGCTCCGAGGATACGGTCGTTGAAACTCGCGCGTATGCCACCATTGGCATTTCCGAGTACTGGCGATTTGACCCCAGCGGCGGTGACCATCACGGAGAGCCGATGTCAGGATGGGTTCTGCGCGATGGCGTGTATCAGCCGGTTGAGCTGACTACCGAACTGGACGGCGTCCTGAAGGGCTACAGCGATCTGATGGGGCTGTACCTGTGCTGGGACGAAGGCTGGCCGCGCTTCTACGATCCGGCAACTGAAACCTACCTGGAGAACTGGCGGCAGGAGCGGGCCTCGTTTGAGGCAACTTTAGCCGACCGTGAAGCCAGAATCCGAGAACTGGAAGACAAGTTGCGCCGCAGATGATCCGGAGATGATTTCGCGCCTGCTATAATGCCTCCGTAGCGTAGCAGTCTCGACGGAGGCAGGAGGTTTCACCATGCGGTTGGAAGGCAAGGTAGCGTTGATCAGCGGGGCGGCCAGCGGCGTGGAGGGCGAGTTGATGGGCTTCGGCGGCGCGGCGGCCCGTATGTTCTGCCAGGAGGGGGCCAAGGTTGTCCTGGGCGACATCAACGTTGAAAACGGCGAGCGCACCGCCGAGCAGATCCGCGCCGCCGGCGGCGATGCCATCTTCGTCAAGCTGGACGTTACCAACGAGCAGAACTGGATTGACGCCGTGTCCGCCACCGTGTCCGCCTACGGCAAGCTCAACGTCCTGGTCAACAACGCCGGCACCGGCGCCCGCTACACCGTGGAAGAGACCACCGAAGCGGCCTGGGACGGACAGATCGACGTCCATGCCAAGGGGACCTTCCTGGGCACCAAGTGCGCCATCCCCGAAATGCTCAAAGAAGGCGCCGGCTCCATCGTCAACATCTCTTCAATCTATGGCCTCGTGGGCAGCCCCACCTCAACCGCTTATCACGCGGCCAAAGGCGCCATCCGCCTCCTCACCAAGTCAACCGCCATGCAATACGCCGGCGACAACATCCGCGCCAACTCCATCCACCCCGGCTACTGCCACACGCCCCTGACTACCCGCAGCTACGAGAACGAGCGTTATTTCGACTGGATCCAGGAGCGCATTCCCGTCGGTCGAGTGGGCAACGCCGACGACATCGCCTACGGCATCGTCTTCCTCGCCTCCGACGAGTCATCCTTCATGACCGGCTCCGAACTCGTCATCGACGGCGGCACCACCGCCCAGTAATCTATCCGTCGTTCCTGCAAAAGCAGGAACCCAGGAAACCGTTGCTATAAGAAAATTGGCTTGATTGTACCCTCGCTGGATTCCCGCTTTCGCGGGAATGACGGTGGAACGTCAACACGGCCTAGCCATCTTGCAATTTGTTGAGGGCCCACTATGGCCGTATCAAAAGACCGCGTGCTGTTCAAGGAACACGGCGTCCTGGTCACCTATGAACGGTTCATCGAGCCGGAGGGCAAAGAGTACCGCATCGAAGACATCCTGTCCGTGGAGATGGAAGTCGTCGAAGAGGAAAGGGACCGGCCGCCCATCCGCTGGTGGCGCACCGTGGGCGGCGCCTCCATCATCGGGATAATCGTCGCCTTCCTGGGCGGTTTCGCCGGCTTCGCCCTCACCGCCGGCATCATGATCGTGCTGGCCGGCGTCGCCGTAACCTGGTGGAGCAGCCGCATCCGCTCCACCAAGTTCAAGGTGTACCACGTCATCGTCACCCTACCCACCCGCCGGGAAGACCGCCAGGAACACCGCATCATCTCATCCACCAGCCGCTTCTTCAGCGAGCGCCTGAAAGTGGCCTTGGAGCGGGCCATGATCGAACGCCCGGCGCGGTACGAAAGGCGCTAGTGTTCAAGCCAACCGTCATTCCCGCGAAAGCGGGAATCCAGGAACCCGAACGATCAGGTTGATCCGTTCCCTAGCGCCTCAGAAGACACTCTCCAATCAGGCGGCGTCTCCAACGTCGATCACCACCTTCCCCACGGTGGCCGCCCGCACCGCCTCATGCGCCCCGGCCGTATCCTCCAGCGGGAAGTGCGGCCCGTCCATGCCCACCAGTTCCCCCGACGCCAGCCAGCGGTTGGTATCGTCCACCCCAACGGTCTTAGCCTCCTCCGGCATATCGTACACCAGCACGTGCCGCACGTTGACGTTGCTCACCGGAAACTCAAAGGGCGGCGCCGGCCCGTCGCCGGCCGCATAGATGGTGATGCTGCCGGAGCGCTTGATAATCCGCTGGCTCACGGCAAAGTTCCCCGAAAAGTCAACCTCCACAATCAGGTCAACCCCCTCTCCATCGGTCAACTCCAGGATCCGCGCCGCCGTATCCTCGGTTCGGTAGTTCACCGTGTGATGAGCGCCGGCCAGCCGCGCGATCTCCGCCTTGGCGTCCCCGCTAACCGTGCTGATGATGTTGCTCGCCCCGCCGATGCGCGCCATCTGCAACGCCATGTTGCCCACCGCGCCGGCGCCGCCGGGCACCAGCACCGTCTTGTCGGCTACCGGCCCGTCCGCGAACACGCAGCGATGCGCCGTCAACGCCGGCACGCCCAAGCCGGCCCCCAGCGCGAAGTCCACGTTGTCCGGCATCCGTATCGCCCGTATCGATGGCTGCACCGTGTACTCCGCCGCCGTCCCGAATGCCCGCCCGATCTGCGACTGGTACACCCAGACCCGTTCCCCGATCCGGCTCTCCGCCACGCCCTCGCCGACCATATCAATCACGCCCGCGCCGTCCTGGTTGGGGATGATACGCGGGAAATTGATCCGCGAGGTCGTCCCCTGCCGCCGTTTCCAGTCCGACGGATTGACGCCCGACGTAACCACCCGCACCCGCACCTCACCCGGCCCGGGCATCGGGTCCGCCATCTCCCCCACCTGCAACACCGAAGCGTCCCCATTCTCCTCATACCAAACCGCTCGCATATCTACATCTCCCTGAAGCCGTAGGGGCGAATAATCATTCGCCCCTACCCTCATTTGCGTTATTTCTTGCGGATACCGGCCACCTTACTCCCGCCTCCTTGCCAGGCGGAGCCTACGCAAAATTCTCACCAACGACCATTCCCGGCAACAGGATACTCAGGATTATAGGATATTCCCAATCCTGCAAATACTCAAAGCCGTCAAATTTGACACCAGCGCACGAAACGGTATCAGGCAATGCTGACGCTTCGCACCGCTATGCCGAGTACAGACGCCGGCGCGCGGGTCAAGGGCCCGTCAAACGCGAGCAACGTCGCACCGCGCTCCTGAGCTATTGCCACGTACAGCGCATCATACGCGCTGACGTTATGCCGCAACTCCCAGGCCGCCCGCGTGAGCGTTCGGTGCGAAACGCGCTCAACGGGCATATCCTCCAGCTTGGCCAGGGCTTCCCGCGCCCTTGCCTCGGAAATTTCTTGCCCCTGTACTTTCCGGCGCAGCGCGGACAATACTTCGGCGTCCAGCATTTCGGGAGCAACCAGCCTGGCGCCGGCTATCAAAGCCGCCACCTGCAAGCCGACGTCGCTTTCCAGCAGGAACTCAACCGTAGCCGAGGCGTCGATGACGTATGGCTCCGCGCTTACCATTTGGCGGGCTGCTTCGTCATCAACTCGTAGTCCCGCAGCTGCCGGTTGGCCCGGATGAGTGTGCCGGAATCGATGCCGCCGGACAGTCCGTAGCGGTTATCCCGTTCCTCCCGCCGGGCGCGGGCTTCGTCCGTTGCGCCTTCCGGCCAACCCAGCAAGTTCTCTACTGACCCTTCCACCACGGCGCCCACCCGTGAGTTGCGCAGCCGCTTGCGCAACTCACGCCGCGCGATGGTCACGGTGAGACGCTCGCCGTACTCCTGTCGCAACTCTTCCAGCCAGTGGGCCGCTTCCAAAACCGCCCAATACCCGGCCTCGGCTACCGCCTGGTGGTCGAAATCCCCCGCATCAAACTCCGGTATCGGCAATTTCCACAAGTGCTTGTGCAAATCCCGGGTGTTGCCGGTCCAATTCGGAGTGGTGTACTGATTGACCGCAGTTGCCAGCGCATCGCTGTTGATGATTGCCAGCAGATAGTAGGCTTCCTGTATGTCCTTGCAAGCGACCCAGTATAACTTTGTGTCAACTATGGCGTCTCCATCAATCAATGCAGCGGTCGGTACTCCGTTTTGCGTATAAACAATTTTTACTGGCCTGTCGCCTGGGTTATCGCACCATGCAAACTGCTCTGACAATTCTCGGTGATAATCCAACCGGCTTAGCAAGTTCAGTTGGTTAGACTGTCGTTTATTATCTTCCCACAAGTTGCTGATGGTCTGCCAACGGTCCCGCATCCGGCGTTCCAGCCCACCCAACCGGATGCCGCCCGGCCCGTTGGCGTCGGTTGGTATCGCATACTCGCCCCGTCGCATCGGTAACACGGCTTTGAGGGGTTCCAGCGTGGCGTAGGGAACCACTGTTTCCCCCAGATGAACGTCATACACGTGAGCATTTTCAATAGTCTGCCCGGCCAGTTCGGACAGGGGCAGTTCTTTCCACGGTGCTTTGTCCTGCGAGCCTCGGCGTGGATTCACCGTGATGGTGCCGCCGGCCCGGATGATGGCAGTGCTCTCCGTTTCCTGAACGAAGAACAGGCACCGCGGCACAATGGTTGCACCTTGTCTGGAATAACCATGATAGGGAGATTCACCAGCGACTGATGTATCGGTTATCTCTGCACCCACCCGCCTTACGCCTGCGCTGCCAGCTTGGCCGGTCCAGCGTTCTACCGTGTCTGCCAACGGGGTTGCCTCGGCGTTTTCACCATTGCGTTCCGCAAACACCACGCAGGACGCTACCGGAAAGAAAGTGTTGGGTTCCAGCTGTTCCAGGTCCCATGCCGTCTTATAGCCGAAATTAACTGCCAGCTTGCGCTCCACCTTTTTGCTCAGGTTGCCTTTGGGCGTCAGTCCCCGGTGTTCCCATTCACCGCTTCGCCACTTGGAATACTGCCCCGCCTGCAACGCGCTGTGCGGCAGCACCATGCCGATGACGCCACCGTCGTCCAAGTACAGGTCAACGCAACGGGCGAAGAACAGCCCTGCCACATCCTGACGATTTGCATAACGCCCACCAGCCCAAATACCGTAGAGGCTATTGCTCTGCGCTTCCAGTTCTGTACGTAAGATGTTGGAGGTGTTGCGATAACTGAGCCACGGCGGGTTGCTGATAATCAGGTCAACCTTGTTCCGGCTCAAGACCACGGGGCGCACCATGTTGCGGGTGTAGTAGGCCCAGATGTGGTTTTTTCCCTCCCGGTGCAGCAGCTGCATGGTGGCGATGGACTGGGCCATGGCAGCCCGCTCCGACGGATCGGCAACGCCGTTGTCGTCCAGGGCCAGCAGGGGGTCGTTGCCCCGCTCAATGGCGTCGGCTACGTCGGCCATCAGGCGGTCAAAGGTTTCCGCCCGTTCCACCAATGTCATGGGAAAGTCCAGGGTCGGGCTGCCCAGTTCCGCTAGCCGGGTCTCGATGGTGACGGTATGCTCGGCGAACATATCGCCGGTGCGGTAGCGCAGTTGCAGCGCGTCGCCCAGGTAGATGGGCGCCGATATTTCGGTGTTGTAGTCCGCCGCTGCGTTGACGGCCTCCCGCGCCGCCAACGCCCAGGAGGCCCGGGCCAGATGCACCGCCGCCGGATGCACGTCAATGCCCGTAACCGCGGCCCGCAGCCGGCCCAGGATTTCCAGCGGTTCCAGGGGGGACTCCCGCGCCGACGACATGAACCGCTCCACCGCCGCCACGATGAAAGTTCCCGAACCGCAGGCGGGGTCCAATACCCGTTGCGTCAGCGGGTCGGCGACCAGCTCGGCCACCATGGCGTCGGCCAGCCACTTGGGGGTGTAGTATTCGCCCAACTGCCGGCGTTCCTCGGGGGGAATGACGATTTCGTACAACACGGGGGCGATGTCCGACGGAGCGTTGCGCCAGTCGAACCGGGCCACGCGGTCGGCCAGCCGGCGGACGAACTCGCTGCCGCCGGCGACTTCGGTGGGCCAGGCAAAGAAGTCGGATTCCACGATGCCGCTGAGTCCGGTCGCGCTGCGCAATCGCCGGCCTTGCAGCAAGTCGTCGGGGTCCTGCGTCGCCAGTTCGTGGATGTCGATGCCGAAAGAGGCTTGCACGGCCATGCCGATCACCGCGCTCAAGTAGGTGTGGCGGATAAACAGGTCGTCCAGCTCGGCGGGCGCGCTGGCGATTTCGCCCAGGGCGGCGCGGAGCAGGTCCTCCCACAGCCGGCGTTTCACGTGCACCGTCTCCCGCCGGCCCTCTCTTTCGTACAGTACGCGCAGGGTGGCAAAGTCCTGGTTGGTGTGGTGGCTGGCATCGCCGAACTCGCGCACCAGGTTGTCCTGGGTGGGCGCGACGTTGCCGGCCCGTTCCTCAAACACCCGGTCACGCAACCATTCGTACAGCCGCAGGCCGGCCCCCGTTGATTCCAGCGTCCATACTGGAGGGCTAAAAGCGTCCACCGCGCCGCTGCCGATGCGTCGCAACAGCCAACGGCGACCGTCGGTCAAAACGCCGACGCGGATACCCCTGCCAGCGGTGAGCGCGTCAGTCAGGTAGTTGTCCAGTTGATTGATGTGCTCCGGGTCGATAGAAGATCCGCTGTAAAGGTTGCGCTTGAACTCAAAGAAGGCGTCCCGCGCTACTAGGTCAACCCTCCCCGCGGCCCCTTGCGTCGGGGACTCCTCCTGGCTCACCTCGTTGGCCGCGACCAGATTGGTCTGAATGATGAAGTCGCGGACGGCGCTGCGAATGTCCGCCTCGGAATCGCCCCGGTTGTGCCGGCGCAAAATCTCGCCGGCCAGCGCGGCGTAAGCGTCCGCGCCCTCCGGCGCGGCAGGCTTATGTTCCTGGGCAGTCATGATGGGATGATCAGAAGCTACTGATGCGTGAATTGATAACTAAACCCCGGCACACCACCGTCATTCCTGCGAAAGCAGGAATCCAGAGTTCGCTGCTACAAAGACGTTCTGGATTCCCGCATGCGCGGGAATGACGGAGTAGTTTAGCTAAGTGCTCACGGATCAGTAATGCGTACCCACTTGGCGACAGTAAGTTGTCGGAATCAGGATTTACGGGATTAGCGGATTATCAGGATGGTTGCCGTCCTCGCCACCGCCAACTCAATCCTGCTAATCCTAAAATCCGGCAAATCCTGATTCTGACGATTTACGAAACTGGGTACGCGTGAGAATCGGAAAGGATTGACGGCTACCACCCGTTATAAGTCTGCCCCGCGTTCAGGTCCTCCGTGATCAGCCGCGCGCAACCGGCCCGTTCCGCAGCCGCCACGATCACCGTGCCCCAATACGAAATCCCTATTGGCCGTAGTAGAAGCGGAGGGGTCGGTCATATAAGTCATCCCGGTTCAAATTCACGAATCCCGCCTCCATCTCCGCCCTTTCGATGGCTTCCCGTATTTTGGGAATGCGTTCCAGCCGCGCGGTGGCCGCGCTGTACGCGATCCCCGTCAGGTATTCCACCACCATATCCTCCACGGTCATATCCCGGGCGGCGACAATCTTGCCGACCTTGGCGACAATCTCATCATCAATGTCCAGCGTAAGGTTCATAGCGTTCGTCCTTTCCCGTTTCGTATCGTTTCGTTGCCGCGCGCCGTACTGCCGCCCTACTTCAGCGATCCCACCACCGGAATCAGCCGCTCGTTGTAAGGATCCACGGCAAGGAACACCCCCTCCAGCGTGTAAGCGCCCAGCAGCGGCGACATCCCCTCCTCGCCAAAGATGACCCAGGTAATGGTTTCGATCCCTTCTACTACGGCGTTTGCCTGAGCCATATCCAGCTGCACCTGCTCGCCGCCGGCGTATTCAAACGTGGCGCTGCGGACCGGGCGGATGCCCAGCCCTTCCAGAGTTGAGCGCGGTATCACCGTCGTGATGGCGCCGGTGTCCACCATCACCTCAACGTCCTCAAAGTGCTCGCCGTTGAGGTTGCCGATCTGGATGGTTATGTTGAAAGTACCCATGTCATCGCTCCGAGGCAGGCAGACGGGATATTGTCCCGCCTGCTTTCCATTGTACCGCCGCCCGCTAGTGCGCCACCGGGCTCGGCGCGAACCCGCCGTAGCGCGGATACTGCGAGCAGATGAACTCCAGGTATGACGGCTGCCCCGTCGCGTTGGCCGCCAGCGCCCGTTGCAGCGCCGGAACCACGTCCGACGGCTCGGTCACCCGCTCCGTGTACAGCCCCATCTCGGCGATGGCCCGCGACATATTCACGTCCTCCGGCCCCAGCACCCGGTGGGTGTACGGGTCGTGCCCGTCGCCCCAGAACCCGGGGCCGTAGCCGGCGAACCCGCCGTTGGCCACGTGCGCCACGGTGATGCCCAAGCCCTGCCGCACCGGAACCTCCAGGTTCCCCAGCATATAGCCTACTCCGGCGTCGCCCGTCACCGCCACCGATTGCCGCTCCGGGTAGGCCAGCTTGGCCGCCATGGCCCCGGCCAGGCCGAACCCCAGCGTGGAGATGTTGCCCCAGCCCAGAAACCCCCGCGGTATCAGCGTGTCATACACCGTGCTCAGCTGGTCCCGCGTGTTGCCGGAGTCGTGCGTCACGAACGAGTTCTGCGGGTCCAGCACCTTCATCATGTCGCCGAACACCCGGTACGGATTGATCGGCGTGTCGCTGGACGCCATGGCCTCCCGGTACTCGGCCAGCCCGGCGTCCCGCGCCTCCCGAACCTCCGCAACCACGTTGCCGGCGGCCCGACCCGCCCCGTCGGTGCGCCGCGAAACCTCGTCGGCCAGCGCTTGCAGGGTATATTTGGCGTCGCCCAGCACCGCGTGATGCGTCGGAAAGATGCGGTTCAGGTGGAAGTCGTCCAGGTTGCACTGGATGATGGTCTTCCCCGGCGCGTTGGGGATGCCGTGGGTGAACCGCCCCGGCGACAGGCTGCTGCCCACCGTCAGGATCACGTCGCTCTTGTTCAGGTACGCGATGGGATGCTCCCCGCGCACGCCCACGAACAGCGGGTGGTTCTCGGGAAACGCCCCCTTGGCCTTCAGCGTGGTGATCACCGGCGCGTTCAGCAGCTCGGCCAGCCCCACCAACTCGGCCGACGCCCCGGCGTAGATGACCCCCTCGCCGGCGTAGATCAGCGGGTTGGCCGCGTCCATCAGCAGGTCGATGGCCTGGACCACGTCCGACGGGTCCGGCGCCGACTTGTACGCCCGCACCGGGAAGTAGGGGTCGGCGGTCTCGTCATAGATGCCGGCCGCGTTGGGCACCGCCAGCACCACCGGCCCGGGCCGCCCGCTGCGCAGCATGGAGAACGCCCGCCGCAGGAACTCCGGCGTCCGCTCCGGCCGGTCGATGTAGCCGAACCACTTGGTCACGGTCTTCAGGCTGGTGGTCACGTCGAACTGCGTGTTCTCAGTGCTGCCCGCCGGCACGCCGTCGGTGATGCACAGCATCGGCGAGTTGTCCTCAAAGGCCTGGGCCAGCCCCGGATACGAGTACTGCAACCCGGCCCCGTTCACGCCCCCCTGCACGGTACAGACCCCAATCCGGTCCCCGCCGGTAACCCGCGAGTAAGCGTCGGCCAGCGCCACCGCATAGCGGTCGTCCCGCATCATAATCATGGGCACGCCCTCGCGCCCCAAAGCGTTATTCACCCGGCAAACGGGAAAAGTGGAAACCCACTCCACGCCCTCCTCCTTCAGGATGCGGGCGATGGAAGTGGCAACGTCAATGCTCATATCAAGACCTCGTTGGGAGTAAGGTTTAGGGGATTGTACCATTCACTCGCATGGCAACAGACAAGATGAACGATTGCTGACATCCAGCCATTGACAACGATTTAGCCGACGTTGTTATGATTGATGCAACCAAACAGCCGAAGGCGACAGAAGTGCGCTACAACGAAAAACGAGCCCTTGATCTCCTCCGCATCGGTTCCGGTATCCCTGATGCCCAGTTCCGTGAAGGACAGGAAGACGCCATTCGCCATGTAGTGCGAGGCCGGGGCAAGCTGCTCGTTGTCCAGAAAACGGGCTGGGGCAAGAGCTTTGTCTATTTCATCGCGACCAAACTGTTGCGAGAAAGCGGAGCTGGGCCCGCTTTGCTGATTTCGCCATTACTGGCGCTGATGCGAAACCAGATAGTGGCAGCGGAACGAATGGGCGTGCGAGCGGTTACCATCAATTCAGACAATAAAGATGAATGGGATGACGTGGCGCGCCGGATACGTACCGACTCAGTGGACATCCTGCTCATCTCCCCGGAACGACTTGCCAACGAGGATTTTGTCGCCAACACTCTCGCTGCTATGGCGGCGCGGGTATCAATGCTGGTGATCGACGAAGCGCACTGCATTTCCGATTGGGGCCACGACTTTCGCCCCGACTACCGGAGAATTGAACGCATTGCCCGCACGTTGCCGGAAAACATCCAATTGCTTGGAACAACGGCAACTGCGAACAAGCGCGTGATGGACGACCTTACGGAAATACTTGGCCCCGATATAACGACGATGCGAGGAGACCTTAGCCGCCCCTCTCTGCTGCTGCAAACGATCTGGATGCCGAGTCAGGCCGAAAGGCTGGCGTGGCTGGCGGAACGATTGCCGGAGATTACGGGTTCCGGGATAGTCTATGTCCTTACGCATAGGGACGCTAATCAAGTGAGTACTTGGCTACGATCCCAAGGACTGAACGTGCAGCCATACACCAGTCGCTCCGACAATCGGGAAGAACTGGAACAGGCACTTCTGAATAACCGCGTCAAGGCACTGATTGCAACGCCGGCGTTGGGTATGGGCTACGATAAGCCCGATTTGGCTTTTGTCATCCATTACCAGACACCTGCGTCGGTAGTGCATTATTATCAGCAGGTAGGGCGTGCCGGACGGGGGTTGGACGCCGCGCACGGTGTGCTGTTGAGCGGAGCTGAAGATACGGAGATCACAGACTTTTTCATCAGTAGCGCTTTCCCAACCAAGGCAGAAGTCGATCAGGTAATTTTCGCTCTTGGAAGCGAACCGGCCGGCCTTTCGATACCGCAACTGCTCCAGGCGGTCAACATCACTAGCTTGCGTCTTGACCGAACTGTCAAATTGCTGTCGCTGGAATCTCCTGCGCCAGTTGCCAAGCAGGATACAAAGTGGCAGTTGACCGCGGCAAGGTTGAGCAATGAGTTCTGGGAACGTGCGGAACGCCTGACTACCCTGCGCTACGCGGAACGGGAGCAAATGCAAGAATACCTAGCGTTAGATGCTGGACATATGGAGTTCCTAATCCGCGCCTTGGATGGTGACCCGGAGGGCGTTCAAACGCCGGACCTGCCACCGCTTCCCCAGAGCGTCAAACGAGAAACTGCGCTAGAAGCGGTAGAATTTCTGCACCGGACGCGAGTACCGATTCAGGCACGTAAAAGATGGCCAAACGGCGGTTCGCCAGGTGACCGGATTCGCGGCAATATTCGTGGGGAACATCAGGCGGAAAATGGCTACGCATTGTGCTACTGGCGCGATGCTGGCTGGGGCAGTCTGGTGTATGCAGGCAAATATACTGACAACCGTTTCGCGGACGAGTTGGTGACTGCATCCACGCATCTGATACAAGAATGGCGACCTCAACCTGCTCTCGCTTGGGTAACCTGCATTCCATCACGACGACGCCCTGATTTGGTGCCGGATTTTGCACGGCGATTGGCTGCTGCTTTGAAGCTGCCCTTCCGCCTTTGTTTGGTCAAAATCGCTGACCGACCGGAGCAGAAGGACATGGCCAACAGCGCCCAACAAGTGCGCAATGTCGTAGATTCGTTTGGCTTTTCGGCAGATCCGGTACTGCCCGGCCCCGCTCTACTAGTGGACGATATGGTAGATTCTGGCTGGACATTCACGGTCGCAGCAGCATTATTGCGAGATCGTGGATGCAGTGCAGTATTTCCGTTCGCACTTGCGGACACCGGGAGTAGGCAAGGATGATGAACACGGAACTGTCATCCAACACTAAAGCCATTCTGCTGCTCACGGCTCCGCTGCTGCTAGGGGGCGGCAAAAGGGCAGATTCGGTCAAGCCTCTGTCGGTGTCAGAATACGACCGTCTGGCCCGCCGGCTCCACGAGTGCAGCCGGCAACCGGCCGACCTGTTGAGCCCGGGAGCCGGCGCAATACTGCACGAATCCCTACCAGGTTTCGACAACGAGCGGATAAGCCAACTCTTGGAACGCGGATTTCTGCTCAGCCAGACAATTGACCATTGGCAAACCCGGGCAATCTGGGTAGTCAGTCGCGCCGACCCTGATTATCCCGAGCGTTTCAAGCGTCGGCTGGGAGGATCAGCCCCGCCAGTGCTTTACGGTTGCGGCGACGCAACTTTGCTGGTAAACGGCGGGTTGGCAGTAGTAGGCTCCCGCAACGCAGACAGCGAACTGATGGAGTATGCCGAGAGCATCGGGCATTCAGCAGCCGTAGCACAATGCACGGTTATTTCCGGCGGTGCTCGCGGGATTGACTACGCCGCTATGCACGGAGCGCTAGCGGAGTGGGGTACAGTCGTAGGTGTGCTCGCAGATGGCCTTGAGAAAGCCGCAATGGAACGCGGGAACCGCGATGTATTGATGGACAGCCGATTGGCCCTTATCTCCCCTTACGACCCAAAGGCGGGTTTCAATGTGGGAAACGCTATGCAACGGAACAAGCTAGTGTATGCGCTCGCCGATGCTGGGCTGGTTATTGAGTCCGATTACAACAAAGGCGGCACGTGGGCAGGTGCGGTTGAGCAACTGGACAGATTAAGTCTTGTGCCCATTTATGTTCGCTCAAAAGGTGATATAAGCAACGGCTTAAGAGCTCTGGAAAAAAGGGGAGCACTCCCTTGGCCTAACCCCGCAACCGCCGATGATTTCCGCGGGGTTATTGATGGTAAACAATTCCATCCAGAGGATGAAGCCATCAAACAATCCGCTTTCTCGCTTGATTGTAGTGGAATGGCCACACCATCCCAGGATGACAAAGGGGAACCAATCTTTCAGTCTGCTCCGGCCATTGGCACGGAAAACGTGCAAGCAACGACTCCTGCCGATGCTCTTTTGGCGGCAGTGGAACAGCTTCTGGCATCAATCGAAAAGCCAATTACAGCTTCCAATGTTGCAGAACATCTCGACGTCACCAAAAAGCAGGCCGGCGACTGGCTTAAACGACTTGAGCAGGCCGGAAAGTATCAGCGTAGGAACAAGCGAGCACCTTACGAGCGCGTCGTCCAGATTACTACGCCGCTTCTTTAGGCAGGTTGAGCTCAGCCTGGCCACTGTCCCCTGCCTTGCATACTGCGATACGCCTCAAAATCCTCCTAATCCCGTAAATCCTGCTTCTGACAGTTCCCCACCGGAAGGGAACGCCACCCGCCGCCGCTGGCCGAACCGAGCCTTGCTATAATTGCCTCCCGAGGAAACGGGTTGGAAAAGTAGGAGTACCACTATGGCCCTTGTCAAAAACGACATTGACGGTCTGACCCTGGACGATTTGCTTGCAGCGGTTAACCCGTCGCGGACATCTTTGGAGGAACGTTTCCGGCGCGCGCTTGCTAGTACCATCAAGTACTGGCAAGCCGGTCAGCTTACTGACGAGCAGGCGGAAGTCCTCATCAAGGCAATAGTCTCCGCTAGCGTGAACCGTCAGGTGAACGAGATGGTCAACGACTTTTTCACTCCACGTAGCCGTCGGGTGGTCGATGCCTCACGTCGCCGCTCGTCGTTCCTGTAGCTGCTGCCAATTTCAACCCTGGCGCCATCGCTGATTAAGACGCGATTGCCCTGGGAGTTGGCGTTTGACATACCGCCTCCACATAGGTACATTGAATGTACCCCCCAGCGGCTGACGCCGCTGGCCCGACGCCATCCGTAAGGAGGCGTCTTCTTTTATATCATCGGCGACAGTACCCGCCGATTCCTCACCCGAATGGAACGCCGCCCGCCGCCGCAGCTTGCCCGATTGCCCGCGGCGGGTGTTTGATGTACCGTGATAATGCGCCGAGATAAAAGGCCCACGCTGGCGCTAACCGAGCGCTGCCGGACCGGCGGGCGTTGAGTAGCGTCGTATGAAATTCACCGAGTATTTTCATTCCACGCGCAATCGCCCCGACCGTGCTTTTATCTCATTGGATTGGATTCAACGGGTGATTCAGGCCATGAAAGTACAGTACTTCCCGGACACCGATACCCTGTACATCGAGCTGTGCCCTGATGCCGTGTGCGAAACTCGCGACTGGGACGAGAATACCCTGCTCGACCTGGACGAGGCCGGCCGCCTCTGCGCCATCACCATCGAGCACGCCAGCCAGCGCATTGCTATCCCCGACTTTGCCCACGAACAAATCCCGGCCTGATGCGGAGGTTGGCGGCCCTGGCATCGCGGAGTCGTCGGTGCATGGGGATAAAGACGGACCCAATCCTGCCAATCCGTAAAATCCCATAAATCCTGCTTCTGACGACGCCCTCCCCCTTGACCGTCTCGTCCCAGAACATATATCCTAAATATAGCCAAGGCAAGAACAGCTGTTTCATCCCAAACCCCAAAAGGCAGGATTTCACTTCGACGGCCAACCCCCGTCAGTTTCCAAAATCGCAACCGGTCGCACTCGGCAAGGCTCAGTTAGACCCGACCACCTCAATCGGATTGCCGGCTGGACCACCGGGACTGTCCGTGCCCGCGCGCAGGTGCGCCTCTGGTGCGCTGAGTACACGATAAAGTAGGGAAAAATAGTTGCGTACCCAACCCGGCCGTATGCTGACAACGAAGTGAAATCCTGCCTTCCAAACCCCAAAGGAGCCAAGCCACCGCAACAATCCTACCCACTAACCAACCCAATCCTGAACATCCCCATAATCCGGCAAATCCTGATTCTGACTAGACCCCATCGGCGTTCCCCTGCTAAACTGCGGCCATCAACCTATTCCGTCGTTTCAGCACGCACGCGCGCAACGCAAGGAGAGGCCGTTATGCTGATTGGCCATTTCACCGAACAGCCCTGGCAGGATGAAAACTCCGGCCTCATGGGCACCCAGAGCACCGACCTGGGCATCTCCAACAGCCACTACCGCCCGGACATCGGCGCCCAACTCTACAACCGCTACCTCGACGAGAAGGTCTATGCCGAGGAGATGGGCTTCGACGCCGTGATGCTCAACGAGCACCACTCCACGCCCTTCTGTATGCAGGGCGTCACCAACGTCGGCGCGTCCATCCTGGCCCGCATCACCAACAAGGTCAAGATCATCATCCTGGGCAACGTCCTCCCCATCTGGGACGACCCCCTGTGGCTGGCCGAGCAGCTGGCCATGATCGACATGATCTCCCACGGCCGCCTGGTGTCCGGCTTCGTCCGCGGCGGCGGTCGCGAGAGCTGGTCCCACAACTCGCCGCCCAACTTCAACCGCGAGCGGTTCGAGGAAGCCCACGACCTCATCCTCAAGGCCTGGACCGAGGACGGCCCCTGGCGCTGGGAGGGCAAGCACTTCCACTACCGCTACGTCAACCCCTGGGCCCGCCCCCTGCAGGAACCCCACCCGCAGATCTGGATCCCGTCCACCGTCTCCGTCGAGACCGTCCGGTGGTGCGCCGAGCATCGCTACCCTCTGGTCCTCCTCGCCACCCGCCTGGAGCCCACCCGCGAAGCCTTCCAGCTCTACCACGACACCGCCGCCGAACACGGCTACGAGTCCGGCACCCAGAACGTCGCCTACCTGTGGAAGGTCCACGTTGACGAGACCGAGGAACTGGCCGAGGAAGTCGGCCGCAAGTACCTCTCCGGCGTCAGCAACCCCTTCCTCGCCGGCAACGAGGGCGGCATCAACCCCGCCATCATGAACCTCCCCGGCCATACCTCCCGCACCTCCCGCCGCCTCTCCGCCGCCGCCTTCGGCCCCGCCGGCCGCTTCGGCACCAACCGCCGTCCCTTCGAGGACCAGGTCGCCGACAGCACCATCATCACCGGCACCCCCAAGACGGTCATCCCCAAGATCCGCGAGGTGCTGGAATACCTGCGCCCGGGCTCGGTCTTCTTCTGGGACGGCGACGGCGCCATGACCCACGAGGACCAGATGCGCAGCCTCCGCCTCATGGGCGAGGAAGTCATCCCCGCCGTCCGCGAAATGGGCAAGGAACTGGAACTCTACTCCCCCTTCGAGGTGGACGCCCGCACCAACCGGCCCATCGCCGAAACCGCCACCAACACCGCCGACTAACCCGGCAAAACCCTTGCCATGCTGTAGGGGCGAATAATCATTCGCCCCTACGTTTTTTCACCCATATGGTTCGGAGATGCTACCGCCGCACCCGCGCCGGATGCTCGAACAGCCGCGCCAAAGGCAGGCTGAACTCCGGGAACATCGGCGTGGTCAACGTGTCGGCAGCAGTCAGCACGCCGCGCTCCCGATAAGCCCCGTCGTCCCCCAACGCCAGCGGGGTAAGCGTGTCCGCGTCCCCGTCTAGTATCCAGTATTCCGGGATCCCGGCAGCCTCATACAACTCCCGCTTGCGCACTAGATCGCTGCGGCGGTTGGACGATAGTACTTCAACAACGATTTCCGGCGCACCGTTGACGGTTGTGGACCCGATAATCGATGCGCGCTCGGTGCGTATGATAGTAATATCCGGCCCCAAGGCGCTGTCGTCCCAAAGAGCTAGGCCAGCCTCGTGCATTACGATACCCAACCCCGGTTCCACTATTTGCTGCCAGAGAAACGCGGCCAGTGCGGTTGCCAGGATTTGGTGGTCCGGGATCGGAAACGCAGCCACAATAACCACTCCATCCAGAAGTTCGCAGCGTTGTTCCATTCTGGGCAACTCCAGGAACTCCGCCAAAGTCATCCGGGTTCCCGTCCTGATATTTGCTGTTGTCGTCATCTCAGCCACTCCGACCATTGCACTGGCGGCATTGTATCATCCCGTCCGAGACGCTACGCTACCGCAACCCGCCGCCCCTCGTCGCTGGATTGTCGAATGGCATCGATGAACCGGTGCAGCCCCACCGCGTGGTCAAAGTCCGGCACGCCCGGCCCGCCGTTATCGGTCCCCCGTATCGACGCCGCAAACTGGCTGTACAGCTGGCCCACGTTGTAGGCCGCCCCGCCCGGTATCTCCGGCGCCAGGTGCAACTCCTCCGCCGGCGTCAGGTCTTGCAGGTCGTTGCTCCCGCCCCGCGCGCCTCGGATGCTGACCTGCTGCAGTTGAGGCGAATCCACCGAAACCGCCACCAGCGTACCCTCTTCGCCGTAGATCTCCATGCGATAACCGCTGCCGGCCCAGGCAGTGCTTCCGATCTGCACCGACCCCACGCCGCCGTTTTGCAGGTTGCCGCTGACCAGCACGTTATCGGGTGACGTCACCGGCAGGTCCTGACCGGTATCCGATTCGTGCCAGGTGGTCGCCTGGGTGCTGACCACAGTAGCCACATCGGCGAATTCGCCCACCACGCTGCACAGCGCGTCGATGGTATGCCCGCAGGCGATGGTAAGGGTATGCGCTCCCAGCTCATCCTCCCGCTGCCAGGTGCGCCCGGAGTCCCGCGACAACACGCCCTCCCTCATCAGCCTGACGTGGCAGGTCATCACCCGTCCCACGTACCCGTCAGCCACCAGGTTTCTCAGATGGACGATGGCAGGATTGGCCCGCGCCTGCAAGCCCACCGCCGTCTTGACGCCCTGCTGTCGCGCCAGGTCGGCCATCTCAATGGCTTCGGCGGTGGTGCGTCCCAGCGGCCATTCGGTGAAGGTATGCTTGCCGGCCCGCAGCGCCGCCGTGGTCGGCTCGTAGTGGCGCGGCACCCTCAGCGAGATGGTGGCGGCTTCAATGTCGGCGTCGGCCAGCATCCGGTTGTAGTCGTCCCACGCGCTGCCCGCGTTGAATGCCCCCATGGCCTCATCAGCCGACTCCTGCCGCGTGGTGCAGACCGCGGCCAGGTCAAAATCAGGATGTGCCTGCAACGCCGGCAAATGCGCCCGCGGCGACCACCCCTGGTGAATGTTCGCCCCGATCAGTCCAATGCGAATGGGCTGTTGCGTAGTCATAGCTTTGCCTCCTGTCCATATCCAAACCGTAATTCGGGCCATCGTATCACACAGACACGATATGCTCCCGTAGGGGTGATACAATCGGAACATCAAGGAGTGAGCCGACGATGCTGACCAAACTCACAGTCCGCAATTTCAAGCAGTTTGAAGACGTTACGGTGGAACTGGATAACGTCGTCGTGTTCGTCGGCCCCAACGACTCCGGCAAAACGACGGCCCTACAGGCTCTATCGCTGTGGGAGTTGGGGCTGCGGCGGTGGCGGGAGCGCTGGGGGATGGTCCCGGCCGACGACTTGCAGCGCCCCGGCGCGTCAATCAACCGGCTTGATTTGCTTTCCGTGCCGGTCAGCCACGCCAACCTACTGTGGCGCGGCTTGCGAACCCGCGAGGCAAGTCGGAAAAATGGTGCCTTGGGCACCGCAAACGTGCGTATCGAGATTATTGTTGATGGAGTATCGGCCAGTGGCGTGGCATGGACCTGCGGGCTGGAGTTCGACTACGCTAATTCAGAGTCGTTTTACTGCCGTCCGCTGCGGACGTCATCTGACGGCCAAACCCGAATGCAGATACCGACCGAAGCCTTTGAAGAACGGTTAGCCTTTTTGCCGCCAATGTCAGGGCTGTCGTCGTCGGAAGCGATGCTTCAACCGGGCACGGTGAATGTGCTTTTAGGAGAAGGCCGCACCGCAGAAGTGCTGCGCAATCTTTGCTTTGAAGTATTTTTTCAGCACCTACCGTTATGGCAGGATGATCTGGTTCCCCGGATGCGCCGACTCTTTGGCGCAACTATCCTGGAGCCTCAGTACAATCCGGAGCGTGGCGAAATTACGTTGCGCTACAAAGACGCTTATATGCCCAATCTGGAACTTGACCTCTCTTCATCGGGACGGGGTTTCCAGCAAACGCTGCTACTGACGGCATATATGCTGCTGCATCCCAATTCGGTGATCCTGCTGGACGAGCCAGACGCTCACCTGGAGATACTCCGGCAACGACAAATCTACCAGGCTATTACGGAAACCGCTGAGCGACAGAACAGTCAACTGCTGATAGCCACCCATTCCGAAGTGGTTCTGAATGAAGCCGGCGACCGACATACGGTAACGGCGTTTGTCGGACGGCCTCACCGCATTGACGGTCGCAGCAGCCAAGTTTATAAAGCGCTGGCTGAGATAGGCTTTGAGCATTGCCTACAGGCTGAAGTAACCGGCTGGGCATTATATTTGGAAGGTTCTACCGACTTGTCCATATTGCGGGCTTTCGCCCGCCGGCTGCATCACCCGGCCGAGACCTCGCTGGAACGCCCTTTTGTAAATTATGTGAGCAACCAACCTACGGATGCTAGGAAGCATTTCTGGGGCCTCCGGGAGGCTTGCCCGGATTTGCGCGGGGTCGCTCTGTTTGATCGCCTCACGTTGCCGGAAGGTGGCAGCGCGGTTCTGAGCGAATACAATTGGGCTAAACGCGAGATTGAGAACTACTTTTGCTTCCGCGATGTTTTGATGCGATGGGCAGAGACGGAAGGTTCGCTCTTTCGCAATTCGATGGTCGATGCAATTACTGAAGTTGAAGCTGCGCTTGCCACGTTGAATCAGGGTTCGCCGTGGGATGGAGACATGAAGGTGTCGGACCTGTTTTTGCCGCCGGTATTTCAAGCCTTTTACCAAAAAACCGGCATAACCAGCATTGCATCAAAATCCGATTACCACTTTTTGGTCAACCACATTGAACCCGACGAAATCGACCCGGAAGTAATTTCTGTGCTGGATACCATCGCCGAAGTAGCCGCTAACGTAGTGACGCCTTCCTGAATTCGAACATCCTTTTGGTGCATCCATGACGCTCCCACAAGAAGCCCATCTACGGTTCGTGGAAAATCTGCCCATCTGCCGCGTCGTCAACGGAATGTGGCAGGTATCCGGCGCCCACGGTCGTATCGACCCCGAAGCCGCGCTGGACGCCATGGTCGCTTACCATAATGCCGGTTTCACCACCTGGGACCTGGCCGACCACTACGGCCCTGCCGAGGACTTCATCGGCGAGTTCCGACGGCGTCTTGCCGCGGAGCGCGGCGATGCGGCGCTGGCCGAAATCCAGGCGTTCACCAAGTGGGTGCCGCGCCCCGGCCCAATGACGCGAGAGATCGTCGAAAACAACGTCGGCATCTCCCTCCGCCGCATGGGCGTGGAGCGGCTTGACCTGCTTCAATTCCATTGGTGGGAGTACCGGGACAAACGCTACCTGGACGCCCTTTCCCACCTGGCCGACCTGCGCGACGAGGGCAAAATCCACCGCGTCGCGCTGACCAATTTCGACACGGAGCGACTGCGCGAAATCACCGACAACGACATCCGAATCGTATCCAACCAGGTGCAGTACTCCCTGATCGACCGCCGGCCTGAGGTGCAGATGTCCCAGGTCTGCGAAGAACAACGGGTGTGGCTCTTGCCCTACGGCGTTCTCTGCGGAGGGCTGCTATCCGACCGCTACCTGGGCCAACCCGAACCAAGACACCACATCCTCAACACCGCCAGCCTCCGCAAGTACAAGCAGATGATTGACGCTTGGGGTGGCTGGCTATTGTTCCAGCAACTCCTGTCAGCCCTCCGAACCGTCGCCGACAAGCATGGCGTCAGCATCGCCAACGTCGCCGTCCGCTACATTCTGGAACGGCCGGCGGTGGCCGGCGTTATCATCGGCGCACGCTTGGGTGTTGCTGAGCACATCACGGAAAACGCTCGAGTGTTCAACTTCCAACTGGATGACTACGACCATACGGCCATCCAATCTGTACTGGCCAATGCTCGCGATCTTTACCAGATTATCGGCGATTGCGGCGATGAATACCGGCGGTGACCGGATTCCGGCCCCGTATCAAGTACGGGGTGACGTTCTTTCGCCGGAATGACGGAGGGCTGGATTTAGAGGAGATCACCATGGAAATCGGCGCGATATTCCCGCAAACCGAAATCGGCCCCGACCCGGTCGCCATCCGCGATTACGTGCAGGCGGTCGAAGAAATGCAGTTTGATTACCTGTTCATCGCCGACCACGTGCTTGGCGCGGATCCGGCCCACCACGCCCACGTCCGCGACCACTACTACACCCACCACAGTGTCATCCACGAGTCGTTGACCACGCTGGCATTCATCGCCGCGCTGACCACGCGCATTCGTCTAATCACCGGCATTCTCATCCTGCCGCAACGCCAGACCGCCCTTGTCGCCAAGCAGGCCGCCGAAATCGATGTGCTGAGCGGCGGTCGCCTCACGCTGGGTATCGGCGTTGGCTGGAACCACGTGGAGTTCGAGGCGCTGGGCGAGGATTTTACCAATCGTGGCATCCGTTCCGAAGAACAGATCAACCTGATGCGCGCGTTATGGACGCAGGAGGTAGTTGATTTCGACGGTCGTTGGCACACCGTCCGCTCGGCCGGCATCAAGCCTCTTCCAGTCCAACAGCCGATCCCCGTCTGGTTCGGCGCCGGTGGGACGGCTGGCCCGGTGCCGAGGGACGTGGTGCTGCGCCGCATCGCCCGCATGGGCGACGGTTGGTTCCCCAGCTTCGGCCCCGACGACACCGCCCGCGCCGTGCTGGATAAGATGCAGACCTACATCGCTGAGGCGGGCCGCCAACCGTCGGACGTCGGCCTGGCCGGACGCATCCGTATGCCCGGCAAGTCACCCGAGGAGTGGCTAGCCGAAGTTGAAGGCTGGCAATCCCTGGGCGGCACCCACGTTATGGCGGAGGCCCGACGCGGCCCGCTCAGCGCCGTTGACCAGCACATAGAAGCCATGCGCCAGTTCCGGGAGGTTATACCCGTGGGTTGGGGGCAATAGATGTAGGGGCGGGTTTGAAACCCGTCCCTACCGCGAGCCGGTGGTGTACGGCGTGTCCCCCAGGGGGTGGGCCGCCCACTTGCCGGCTTCAACCGCAGTCAGGAAATCCGCGACCAGCTGATTGAACAGGGCCGGTTCCTCCAGGTTGATGGCGTGGCCACACTGGGGCAGCACCGCCAAACCGCTGTGGGGAATGTGCCGTTTCATCATTATCGACGGCTCGACGCACGGGTCGTCCTCATCTCCAATCATGATGAGCGTGGGCACCTGGAGTTGGTTCATCTGCGGTATTAACTGGTCGATGGCGGGTCGCTTGAGTTGGACCCCTCGGAAGGTGTATGCGGAGCCACGGGCGTTGTGGCCCAGCAGCAGGCGCATGAATTCTTCGTATCCGCGCGGGTCCTTGCGCTGCAACTGGATCCGCGTCGGGCCGCTGCCGTAGTCCTTCATCACCGGCGGGGTGCCTTCGTCCAGGAGCCGCGCGGCCATGGCCTCACCGCCGGTACGGAACGCCTCGGTGTGCGTGGTGCCGGAGCCGGCCGACGCCACGATGATGGCGCGACATCGTTCGGGATACCGCAGCGCGAAGTTCAGGGCCACGTTGCCGCCCATGGACAGCCCGCCGATATACGCTTGCTCGATGCCCAGGTAGTCCATCAGGCGGCGCAGGTCTTCTATCGTGATGTCTTGGGAGTACGCCTCCGGGTCCGTTGGCACGTCGGAAGGCGGATAACCCCGGTCGTTGTAGGTGATGACCCGATAGCGGTGGCTGAAGTAGCGCACCTGCTGTTCCCAACTTTCGTAAGAGCCGGCGAACTCGTGGCTCCAGATGAGGGGAAATCCCTCGCCGGTGGATTGGTAGAAGATATGCACGCCGTAAGAGTCAAACGTAGGCATTAATGCGCTCCGAAGTGAGACGAGAGTGAGTTGTTGGAAAGGCTAGCGATGCCGGCGGAAGAGCTGCCACACGGGAATGCTGAATCCGGGGAGCAGGTCACCGCCGTCGAGCACGTCATCCTCGCCCAGCACCTGCGGCTCCTCTCCTTGCCGATATCGGGTAACGGAAGTTCGTTCCGGGTCGCCATACCACACTTCTCGGCTACCGAAGTCAAGCCACATCTGAGCGCGTTCCGCAACCTCGCGGGGCGTATCGCTGGGCGACTTGATTTCGACCGCCAGGTCAGGCGCACGCTCGGGATAGCCGTCGGTGAGTTCTGCGGGATGCCCCGGCCCGAACCATGCCACATCGGGAGCGCGGACTGTATCCGGGTTTGATTCCAGCTTGTAACCGTGATTGTCGCCCACCGTGCCGTAGTCGTTGGCGTCGGCGTAATTGCTGATGGCGGCGCCAAACCGTGATGACGCCACACCATGAGCCTTCTTGGGAGGCGGCATCTCAATCAATTCTCCTCGCACCAACTCCTGCCGGTAGCCGTTGTCGGGCAGCAGCATCAGCTCTTCGGCTGTCATCAATTTCCGCGTGGTTGTCATGTTGCACCAGTCTGCCGGATGCGGTTGTTCTCTGCATTTTAGCATCAAAGACCCCTCTCCCTTTGCGGGAGAGGGGCATCATCCTTCGACAGGCTCAGGATGAGCGGTGTGGGACCACTTGACGAGCGGTGTGGGACCGCTAATCGTTGGGGGTGAGGGCAAGGGAGCGTATTTCGCCGAACTCCTTGTCCAGCTTGTCCCAGTTGTCGCCGCCGTCGGCGCTGACATAGACGTAGCCGTAGATGCTGGCGGCCACCATGACGTCGGAAACGTGGTCGCTGGCGGCGAACCAATAGACCACCGAGTTGGGCGTCTGCGACAGCTGCGGGGCGTCCCAGGAGCCGCCGGCGTCGCGGGTGCGGCGGATGGCGCCGGTTACGCCGGGGATGGTGTCGCCGTTGCCGACGAACATCACGCTGGGGTTGTCGGGCTTGATGACCATGCCGCGGCAGTAGGAGCGGGTGTCCTCGGCGTGGAAGCGGGGGAACTCGTGGAGCTCCCAGCTCTCGCCCTCGTCGTTGCTGGTGGAGATTCCGAAGGGCGTGGTGCAGTAGATGGCGGCGTCGGGGCCGGGCTTGAGGGCCATGCCGTGGATGTCGCCGTGGAAGGGGTCGGGGCCGAGGTCGGGCAGGCGGGTCCAGTTGTCGCCGCCGTCCAGGCTGCGGTACACGCCATCCACCTCGATGCCGGCCCAGACGGTGCGGGTGTCGCGGGGGTCAACGATGATGTTGGTGGTGCGGGGGATGCCGATGGGACAGGGCATGGTCACGCCCAGGTCCAGAGAGTCCCAGGTCTTGCCGCCGTCGCGGGAGCGGAAGGCGTTGGGGCGGGTGCCGACGAAGACGGTGTCGCTGTCGTCGGGGTCCACGCCCACCGACCAGATTTGCAGGTCGTCCATGGGGGACTCGACGTACTCCCAGGTGAAGCCGTTGTCGTTGGAGCGGAACAGGCCGCCGTCGGTGCCGGCGTAGATGCGATGCCGGTGGTTGGGGTCAACGGCCAGGGCGCGGATGTTGCACTCGGTGGGCAGCGGATTGCGGATGCGGTTCCAGCTCTCGCCGCCGTCGGGGCTGACGGACAGCCCGCCGCCAACGGTGCCGACGCTGATGGTGTAGTTTCCAGCCATGATTACCTCCTCATGTAAACGCAAAGCGTAACGCGGGATACCGGACAGCGGCGGAAGGGCGTGCCGCTGGGGGCATGATAGCACAGTGGGGGTCGTCAGAAGCAGGATTTGTCGGATTGGGTGATTTTCAGGATTGGGGTCCTTCGACAGGCTCAGGATGAGCAGGGTGGGGCGGGGGAGGGCGAATGGTTATTCGCCCCTACAGTGGTTGTAGTGATTGGTTGGTTTTGCTCCTTTGGGGTTTTGGTGTGGTGGGAGAGGCAGGATTTTCCGCCGGGGGGCGGACTTTGCCCGCCAGAGGCGGACTTTGCAGCAGCAGCACTTCGTTGTCAGCATACGGCCGGTTGGGTACGCAACTATTTTTCCCTACTTTTTCGTGTACTCAGCGCACCAGAGGCGCACCTGCGCGCGGGCACGGACAGTCCCGGTGGTCCAGCCGGCAATCCGATTGAGGTGGTCGGGTCTAACTGAGCCTTGCCGAGTGCGACCGGTTGCGATTTTGAAACTGACGGGGGTTGGCCGTCGAAGTGAAATCCTGCCTTCATGGAGATCGGGATGAAACAGCTGTTTTGCCTTGGCTGTATTTAGGATATATGTTCGCAAGCAGGACAGTCAAGGGGGCGATTGTCAGAAGCAGGATTTACGGGATTGGGGGATTTTCGGGATTTGGGGTTGGCGGTGTTTTCAGAGGCCGCAGTGCCCCTCGCATTCGTTGATAAAGCCGTTCACTTCACGCTCCTCTCCGTCGAGCGCGAGGGCCTCTTCCAATGGGATGCGCCGATGATGCAAGTACGCCCGCTTGCGGAACATCCGACCGGCGTTGTGTGTATTGGACCGGAGCATGGCGTCAATTTCAACCGCTTCCTGGTAAAGCTCGGGTTCGTCTTTCTTAATGTCAAGCCAACTGGAGGAGCTGCGGAACGGGCAGCCGATACAGGCACTACGGGATAAGCTGCGATTGGGATAATGTTCTGCGAACCAATACAAGCACTGCTCTCGCGTCATCGGCAAGTCATCAATTAGTGGATAACGATGCTTAATCCACCAGTAGCGGCTTGGCTTGACCCGCATCGCTTCGTCGGTGGTTATGCCCAGCCACATCTCAACGCTGGTTTCAGATGAAAGACTTTGCCGCGGTCTGACCCCTAACATCCGCTGAACCTCTTTTCTGATAGGGTCCAGTTTGTAGTTTTTCGTACATTGCCGCCAGTTGATGCCGGCAGGCTGCCCGTCTTGGTCGGCCAGATACGCTGGTAAAGTCAGCCAGGCATGGCCCTGTGCATTGATGCCGTTAATAACGTCTTCTTTCAGGCTGCGCCCGTTGCCTGTTGTGACCACTGGAAAAGACACCTGCGAGTCCAGCCACTCAATGTTGTCATAAACCGATTTCGGCTCCCATTGGGTATCCGCGAAAATGGCGCAATCCGGCTTTGCTCCGAATGCGCCCTGCTCCGCCAACAGGCACATTACTGTGCTCTGTACACCGCCTCCCAGGCTCAAGACTCGTAGTGCTGGGGGAGTGGCGCGATGCTGATAGCCTAGGGCCCTTTTGGGGGCTTGGCCTCCTCCACAACGGCACGCAACTCGTTGTAGTCCAGAAAATCGAACGACAGGGTTGCGGCACGCAGGTTTAATGTCATCATCAAATCGTTGGCGTCTTTCGTTGTCCGAAGATGTTGATTGCCGTCCAGAAAAACATCCCAAACAGCCGCCAACAGCCGGGAATTAGACGACAAGAACGTCCGGTCATACGTTTGGTGATACAGATTGACATTACCAGCCATGGTTGCCAGCAGGACGTCGAAACTATGTTCCGAATGCTCGGAGGCTCGGGCTGCCATTTCACCAAGCCACCACAGCCGCGCTGCTGCATTCCATTTGCGCCCGTCTGCGCCCGAGTATTGCAAATAGCGCCTGTACACAAACCTTTGCGTAGTTTGGTCGAGATTGCTAGTTCTCCAACGAACTGGCACGTACTTGGGTAGTTCAAAACAATTGATGGTAGCCCAAAGCAACTGATTTGCTGCATGCACCACCGAATTTCCGACTGCTTGTCTTATTACTGGCGCGTATTCTGCATCAGATGTTGGGCCGTCCTTTTGCAGACGATTCAATTCCGACAACGACACTGGCATGTTCAACCACTCGCCGTACAACTCGGCGTCCGGGCCATGTTCCACACGCCCTGCTCTCTCCATGCGTCGGCGCAGTTCGTCCGGTTTCCCCTGAATAAACAGCTGTGGCTCAGATTCGGCAAGCGACAGTAGAGCATAATAACCGGAATCGTTCAGCAATCGGATTTCTGGCATGATCCGTCGTCCTCCTACGCGTCAGTATCGTCAGCGCCTGAGTAGTCCTCTAGTACGATGGCAAACGGCACCCTCAGCAGACGTTGAGCCGCCAAAATCAAAGAATGCTCGCCAGGGTAATCCGGGCCTCCGATGTCCAGATTGTGACTACGCAGTTGAGCCTTGACGCAACTCAACCAAGCGCAATTCTCGTCATCGCCCTCCTCGCCCAATTCCTTTACGAACGCGAGAACAGACACGACTGCGCTGGTGAATACCGTAGGCGTTGGCAGGTTGCTTACTTTGCGTAGTTCATTGAATGCGCCAAGAGTGGCACTGTTGGCCCGTATTGCCACGTGGTCTTTCCCTGGATCTGGGTCGACATCGAACTCACCTTCGTTCAATCGACCGCTATCGTCTTCTTCCAAGCGGAAAATACTCCGCACGGGGCGTGCGTCGGAATCAATGTCGAAAATCCACGGCAGGTCAGTAGCTAACGGCGCTAACCGCTCAACAGACACCGGCTGATGCTGGTATTCGGCGTGAGCGGTCTCAGTTGAAAGAACAAAGTCGCGTGTGGCCAATATGACTGGATGAACTTGGACGGCGTTCTTTAGATGACGTACTGGAATGCGCCCTTGCGCGACTAGCGGGTCAGCAGGTGTGGCCTCCAGTCTGTCGCGGTACAATGTTGAACCGCAATAAACCATCGCAGCGCACTTGGCATCCTGATATTGCACGGCCCGGATGAGTGCCGGTTCGGTCAAATTGAACCGCACAGATACGGACAGCATCCCACTATCCTGATCGTACTGCGGTGGGTCGCAAGAGGTCTCCAGCGTGGAATCCAAACCGTAGTCGTCAGCGTCGGGGCGCAACACCGGGTAAAGGTACTGTCGGTTAGAACGATAACGCATTACTCGCTCCCTCCCTGCGTTTGTGGGATGGCCTCCCCTCTGCCCACTAACCGGAATGTCTTGCCACGCACTGGCTCGTTAGCTTTTATTTCCAACTGATAGCGTGCTTCGCCGGTGTCCGGCAAACTGCGTATGGCGCCATTGGTTACGTCAACTTCAACATCGCCAGATTTGGCTTGCTGGATCGTCAGAGAGTGTTCAGCGCCGTCTTCGCCTACTGCTACGAGTCGTACTTCGGATAGATCTTGTCCAGGATTGTCAAAAGCGGCGATAACCCAATGGGTTTCGTCCCTGACTGGTCTTATCCTGATCCCGCTCACCCGAGAGACTGGCGGACGGCGGTTGTTGCCGATCTGTCCACTCCCGCCACCGCGACCTCCCGACCCTCCGCTGCCACCCCCATTCCTCGGTCGCCGCTGTCCACCTCTACGGCTCCCATGCTCCCCGGCGAGCAAACCCGCACCGCCGCCGGTGTTGCTAGACTGCCGTGGCGCGGAAATGTCCACGTGGCCTGGTTTATCCGCGTCGCCGGGCCTGCCGTCCTCATCATAGATCGGGAAGTATTTCGCCAGTTCGTCCACGTAATCATCGGAGTCCGGCGTTTCCAAGCCCGCTTCTTTTTCTATGCGCTCTCGCACCCACTGGCCCATTTCGCGTAGAGCATTCCGGGCATCCCTACGGCGGTCAGTGCCTTCGATATAGTCCACTGATAGTTTGTCGTGCTTGGGAGACTCCGAGTCCCTAATGTAAGACGATTCTCCTGGTTCTGATATGCACTCAATAATTACTGTGAAGCCACGCCAAATCTGTGGTATGTTAGCCAAGCCAATATCCATGTCGCGCCGCTCTGCGGTGATCATCATTCCCGAATCGCGGACCAGCGCAATCTCCCGCACTTTCGATTTAGGATCGTCGTGGACCCAGATGCGCAACGAAACATTGCCAATGCCGGCAAAGTATTCTGTTGCAACTGGTTTCATTTTTGAGACGCTGATAAAGTTCGCGGTGCGGGACAACTGCCCGTGGTATTGCCTACCGATATTATCGGCGTTCACTTCGTCATTGCCGACTTTGACAGTCAAGTTGCCTTTCACTATAGCGTGAAAATAATTGTCAACGGCGGTGGCAATGCAATCATGTTGCCAACCTGGACACCCTTGATTGTTCGGCAGCCTGTATCCGGGAATGTATATGGCAGTGCCGGGCTGCCGCAACCCAAAGACACGCGGCACATCATTATCAGTGAGAGGGGCATACGATCCCGCGCTCAAATATCCGGTACGTCGCTTTGGTTTGCCATCACTGCCGGTATGCGACACCAAAATCGCCTTGCCGATGAACCGCAGGTTCATTCGGTTATCGTCCCGCCAGGAGGCGGAGTAGAGGACCGCGCGGAGGTCGGTCACCGCAAAAGCGGAGTGCTTGCCTAAGCCGAAAGAACCAGCGGCGTCTTTTTGCTCTTTCACCGGAGAGCCGGAACCTTTGGTGAGCGCTTCCCATTTGCTGGGAGCTCGACCGGGCCGAGGCACGTCTTGCGCTCCGGTGGTATTGCTGTCTTTGATGCAAAGGGTAAGCAGTTGGCGGTTATCGTTCAACAGCCATTTGCCGTTAGTGAACTGCTCTTTCCCCTTATCATCGTTGTGAGGCGAGTTTATCGCGCGGTCCAGGATATCGCGCAGCTGGTTGCCCTCAAAGTCGCTGATAGGGAGATCCTGCAAGCTAAACTCCACTCTGACCGGTTCGCTGCCAGCCTTGGCGTCAAGCGAGTTCTGGATGGATTCCCGAATCAGGTTGGTATTCCGCTGATCCGTGAAATGCGATATGCCAGGGTCGTTAGGCCCCTCAATTTCACCAGCGTCGTTGGGCGGGAATTGCCACGTCATTTTGGGCATTTTCGCTTCTCCAGCTAATCTGCTTCGCTATCCTACCGACGGGCACCTACTCCGTCAACGGCAATCCCTGTTCGGCGCGTACTTCGATGCAGAGGGCTATGGCTTCGCGGATGTTGACGATGGCCTCGTCTTTGGTATCGCCCTGGCTGACGCAGCCCGGAATGGACGGGCATTCCACGATCCAGACGCCATCTTCGTCCCGGTCAATGGTCACCGTAAGTTTCATGGCTCAGTCCTCCAGCGTCGGCATCCTGGTTACCCCTTTATGATCACGTTTCAAACCCCAGGTTAGCTGCCACTACTCGCTGCCTATCGTCCAGCGTAATGAACGCCATTCTGGCGGCTACATTCTCATTGATATAGAGAGCAGTGGCGATGTGCCAAAGGTCAGCGCCTTTTAGATAACCGCCGGCACCAAGGGCCTTTGCCATCTCTCGTCCCAGCGACCGGACCGGATGAACCCATCTGATGTTGGAGACTATGCGGGCGTCGAATACCAAGCCCTCGCGATGATAGGCCGCGCGCATCTCTGCTTCCAGCAGGTTTGAGGAAAGCAGGCGCGGGAACGCGGACAAACGCTCGGCGACTGACGGCGCAGCAGGTTCCTCCAAAGCGACGGCCAATGTAGCGGACGTATCCACGTAGGCGAGTCTTGGACGAGACGGCTGCATTGACATTTAGCCTCGATTCTTGAGAAAGCGTTCCAAAGCGCCGGGTATATGCGCCACCGGCTTCAAGGATTCTCGCGGTCCGTCGCCGCCGGAGATAATCCCTTTGGCGCGCAACTCGGCCAGCCGCTCATCCAGAGCGCGGAGTTCTGCATCGTCAGCGGCGGTTGTGGGACGGTTTTCGGCGGCGCCGTCTTTTTTGTTGATGTCGTTCATAAGCCGGGCCTCCCATGGGCAGAAGCCGAACAGGTTGTCAAGTAATTATAGTTTCCTGTGCCATACGGCTCGCTGGATTCCGGCTTTCGCCGGAATGACGGTGGTTGATGCGCCGGAATGACGGTGGTTAAACCTTCCATATGCGATAGCCCGCGTCAACGCGGCCCCTACGTGAACGGCGTGGGCATCATGCCCACCGGGACCTCAATCAGCGTGGGGGCGTCGATGCCGATGGCTTCGCGTACAGCCGACTCCAGGGCCTCCGGCCCCTCGGCGCGGATGCCGCGGACGCCGTAGGCTTCGGCCAGCTTGACGAAGTCGGGGTTGTGGAGTTCGGCGCCGACGGCGCGGCCGTTGAACTGGTTGACCTGGTCGCGGAGGACATTGCCGTAGGCGTTGTCGTTGAAGACGACGGCCACCGCGTTGATGCCGTGCTGTACCGCCGTGGCCAGTTCCTGGGAGTTGAAGAGGAAGCCGCCGTCGCCGCAGAGGGCTACTACCGGACGGTCGGGCTGGGCCACCTTGGCGCCCAGGGCGGTGGGGTAGGCATAGCCCAGGTTGCCGGAGTAGCTGGAGGTGATGAAGGTGCGCGGCGCATAGGTGGGCCAGAAGGCGCGGGCGTAGTAGCCCAGCTGGGTCATGCCGGACACCAGGATGCCGTCCTCGGGCACTGCCGAGCGCACCGCCGCCAGGTAGGACTCCTGGGGCTCGGGACGCAATGCACTCTCCTTGCGTCGCTGGCGCAGGGCTTCGGTCTCCGCGGCGAAGGACGGGCGGGAACCGAGGTCGATGGTATCGGCGAGTTTGGCATCCACCTGCTCCATGACGGTGCGGGCGTCGCCGGCGATGCCGTAGGTGTTCGGCCAGTTGCGGCCCAGCTCGTCGGGGTCGATGTCGATCTGGACGACGCGCTGGCCGTCCAGCCACATGGGGAAGGCCATGCGGCTGCCCACGCCCAGGATGACGTCGAAGTGGGGTTCCTCCTTGGCAACGGGGTCGTTGCGGAGGCGGAGCGCGCCCAGGGCCAGGGGATGACGGTCGTCGATGGCGCCCTTGCCCTCGGCGGTGGTGATGACCGGAGCCTGGAGGCGCTCGGCGAGACGCACCAGGGCCTCCGACCCTTCGGATGAGATAACGCCGCCGCCGGCCCAGATGAGAGGACGGCGCGCGCCGGCCAGGATGCGGGCGGCCTCGGCCACCTGCTCGTCGGGCGCGGCAGGTCTGGGGTAGCCTTCGGCTTCGATAAGCGTCACCGTGCCCGGCTCGGCCATGGTTTCGGGCGGCATTTCGATCTCCACCGGGCGCGGCCGGCCGGTAGTCAGCTGACGGAAGGCTTCATGCACCGCCTCGGGGGTCTCTTCGGTGGTCATCATGCGGCGGACGTACTTGGTGATGGGGCGGATGCAGTCCTGCTGGTCGTTGACCTCGTGGAGGATGCCCCGGTCGGCGCCGATGAGGTCGCGCTCAATCTGGCCTGATACGACCAGCACCGGGGACGACGCCGAGTAGGCGGTGCTGATGGCCGCCGAGGCGTTGAGCAGACCGGGGCCGGGCACCATGAGCGCCGTGCCCACGCCGCCGCTGGCTCGGGCATACCCGTCGGCCATGTAGGCGGTGGCCTGCTCGTGGCGCGTGGTGATGAGGCGGATGCCGGGCACGTCGTTCAGCGCGTCCAAGGCGTGGTAGAGCTGCACGCCGGGCAGGCCGAAGATGACGCGCACCCCCTCCAGGTACAACGAGCGCATGAGAGCCTGGCCGCCGGTCATGGTGGGCATGATGAAACCTTCCTATCTGCTGCGATGATTCAGCCCGCATGGGCGGGCCGGCCTACCATAGCACACCGCTGCCGGCGTGTCATGGTTCGACAGGCTCACCATGAGCGGGTACGGGGGTGGCGAATGAGCGGGTACGGGCGGGGTGGATGAGCGGGTCCGGGGCGGGGGTGGATGATCGGTTAGGCGACGGCGGGCATGACCTCGGCGGCGATGGTCTCCATGGCCGGGAATACCTCGGCGGGGTCGCCCGAGTAGGGGGACACGACGAGGCGGGAGACGCCCACGTCGGCGAAGGCCTGGGCGTTGGCGCGCATCTCGGCCGGGTCGGTGCCCAGCGTCAGGCGGCCGGGGCGACCGCCCTGGAGGGGGACGCTGATGGATACGGGGATGGTGGCCGGGTCGCGGTCGGCGCGTTCCGCCTGTTCGTGGAGGTAGCGGATGCCCTGGGCCAGGCCCTCCGGCGGCATGGCGGTGGGATGCCAGCCGTCGCCGTGGCGGGCGGCGCGGCGGATGGCGGCGCGACTGGTGCCGCCGATGAGCAGGGGGATTCCCTGGGGACGGACGGGCCGGGGCGAGAAGGCCATATCGGAGAACTGGAAGAAGCGCCCTTCGTGGCGGGGGTCGTCCTCGGTCCAGAGGGTCTTCATGATCTCGATGGACTCGTCGGTGTAAGGGCCGCGCTCGGCAAAAGGTACGCCCATGGCCTCCAGCTCGGTGTCGATGACGCCGACACCGACACCCAGGGCGACACGCCCAGCGGAAAGTTGGTCCAGCGTCGCCGCCTGTTTCGCCAGACGCATGGGATTGTGATAAGGCAGCACGAGGACGCTGGTGCCCAGCGTAACCCGACTGGTCTGGGCGGCGGCGAAGGCCAGGATGGTCAGCGGGTCGTAGTACGGGCGGTTGCCCAGGCGCTCATAGACGTAGCTGACGTTGAAGACGTGGTCGCTGGCCCAGACGGAATCGTAGCCCAGCTCCTCGGCGCGGACGGCGGTGCGTACCACGTCCTGCACGTCGGTCAGGCCCTGGTTATTGGAAAGGGAAAATCCGATGTTCACATTGCACCTCTGGACTGGACGTTAAGGGTGGCTCGCGGGTGGCATAACCAGAATCGCGCGGCCACATCCTACCAAAATCGGAGGGCGGGCGTTCTGATGGATTTCGCGCGTTGACGGGTCGGAATCAAGCCCGTAGAATCGACGCATAGGGTAGAATCATGAGCAGGATTTCAGGTTGGCTCAAAGAACATTCCGGCGCAATATTGGCCGTGGCAGCGACCATCGGGGCTTTGATGGCGATTATGGGGTCGATATTCGGCAGCGCCGCCTATATCGTAAGCGAATTGCACCGGGTTGAGGACGAGTTGCGCGCCGAGATGCGCGCGATTGACGGACGGCTGACCACCAGCGACGCCCAGATACGTGAGGAAATCCGGGCCGGCGACGCCCAGCTGCGCGAGGACATTCGCAATCTGGAAGCGAAAATGGCGGCCAGCGATGCTCAACTGCGCGAGGAAATCCGGTACGGCGACGCCGAACTGCGGTTGGCCCTGGAAAATCTCAGCAATCGCATCCTGGACATTCTGTCCGGCAGGGTCACTGAACCGGCCCGATATGACTTCAATAATGTGCCAGCGGGTGGTGAGAGCGGATAATTCACCTCCGGAACGACGCGCGTCAGTCCTCAAAGAAGCGGCGGGGATTGTCCACCATCATGGCATCTACGTCGTCCTGGGTGGCGCCCAGTTCCAGGAGACGAGGCAGGACGTTGCGGGTGATGAAGAGGTAGCCGTCGGGGTTGAAGGCTTCCCGCTCGCGGCGCAGTTCCTCGGAGGGCTGCACCACGGGCGTGGAATGGTCGTGGGAGAGCATCAGGCGGTGGGCCCAGCCGGCATCGATGAGCTGCTTGACGACCTCGGTGCGTGTCTCCCACCGGGGCGTCTCGGGGGTGCGCCCGCCGGGATAGCGGTCGAGGCCGAGCCACACGCCTTCCTCCAGCAGACCGATGAGATAGCCGACGTCGGTATCGTCGTTGCTGTGGCCGATATAGACGCGGTTGAGGTCAACGCCTTCCTCTTTCAGGATGCGGACCTGTTCCTCGCCCACCCGGTCGGGGGACCAGGTGTGGGTGCTGATGCGGGTTCCGGTGGCGTTGCAGGCGCGGGCAGCAGCGCGCAGTACAACCTCCTCGTTCTCGGTGACACCGCCCCGGTCGCTGGCGACCTTGATGATGCCGGCCTTGACGCCGGTGTCCTCGATGCCCTCCTCGATCTCCTTGATGAACAGGGCGGCCACCTTGTCAACGGGCGCGCCCCAGAAGACGCGGGGGATCGCCAGGTGGTTGCCGCAGCAGGGGATGGCGTGGACGCCGGAGCGACGGCTGACCTCTTGCATCAGGGGTATGTCGCGGCCCAGGTCGAGGGTGGTTACGTCGATGATGGTGCGGACGCCGCCCTCGTAGGCTTCGGCCAGCGCGGCGGTCGCGGCATCGGCGATGGCCTGGCGATCCTGGAAGCCGGGATAGGCGGCGGCGGTGCCGGCGGCGCCCAGGGTGATGTGCTCGTGGCTGAGGGTGAAGCCGAGGTCGGCGGAATCGACGGGGCCGAGGACGGTGTTGACTTGGGACATGGTGGTTCCCTCCGATTACCTTCAATTCCGTCATTCCCGCGAAAGCGGGAATCCAGAACGGGTACGGTCTTGCTTGCCGGAAGGACTGGATTCCGGCTTTCGCCGGAATGACGGGAATGTTACCACCCACTAACGCAGATGGACAATTTCCATGTTGCCCCAATGCTTTTGGAGGTACTCGGCGACCAGGCGGCGGTGGCAGCGGTCGGGGGTGTCCTCGCTGCACAGCAGGCAACTGTCGGCGATTATATCCTGTGGGATGGCGGCCTGGATGAGGCGGCGTTCAATCAAGGTGTGGAAGATAGGTTCGTATTCGTCCCAGGTGATCTGCTTCTTGCGGTAGGCGTCCAGCAATGCGTCGGTAGGCGAGAGGCGGGGCAGGTGGATGTAATCCATGCCGCAGAGTTCGCGCAGGAACCAGGGCAGGTCGCTCTTTTTGGAGAATCCGGCCAGGCCGGAGGTGTTGCGGAGGCGCACATCCACCACCCGCTTGGCACCGGATTCGCGGAGCAACCCGAAGAACTGGGCGGCGGATTTTCGGGTGAAACCGATGGTGTAGAGCTTCACGGGGCATCCTCCCAATCATCGCCCTAGGAGTCGTTGCCGGTGGAAGGTGGCTGCTCCGCAACGTAGGCGAACTTCTGCGCCTGGCGAGTGAGCGCTTCGGCGATTACGTCGGCGCGGGAGCGAAACATATCGCCATGGGGAGGCAGATTGTGAATTTCCAGCAGGCGGTTCAGGGCGTCGTCGTAGTGTTCCAAGTTGCCGTCGGCGAGGATGTGGGCGACGGTAACGTCGCGGTCGGCGAGGGCGCGGGCCACCAACAGGGTTCGGTGGCATTCCAGCGGCTCTTTCTCAGTGCAAAGCAGTGCGACACGGCGCTCATCGGCGGCCCGAATGATGCGGCGGAGGCCGTCGTCAAAGAGGTCGGTCTCGGCAACCCGTTCGTACTGAACGCGGCCATCGGCGTCGTAGCAGGAACGGTCGGCGGGCCGGCCGCCGAGTTCGCCGCCGAGGTACGTGTAGGCGATGCCGATGTCGTCCAGCGCGTTTTGCAGGGGTTCGTGGTTGAAGTGTGGAGTATATCGGCTGTACGGGGCGGAACGGACGTCAGCCACCTCGTCCACGCCGTGGCGGAGCAGCAGGTTGATGAACGTCTCGGGCGGATGGTTGGAATGGCCGACGGTGAGGATGGGGTGTTGGGTCAGGCTCAATGTGCAATCCTCAATCAGGGTTTGATGATGGTGGCGATGAGTTTGTAGGCATGGCCCTCGAAGGGTTCGCCGAGGCTGACGGTCAGGAATCTCTCGCCGACGCGATATTCGCCGTAGGGCAGGTTCAGTGCGCCACTTTCGCTTTCGGGGTCGGTGATACGAAAGCGGTGGTCGTCTCCGTGATAGCGGAAGGAGCCGCGCAGTATGGGAAAATCGGCGCTGGGCCGAGAGGGTTCGGATACGGTTACGGTCAGTGTGTCAACTCTGATTAGACGCAGCGAGTCCTTGATGACGGCGGTTTCCGCAAGTGGAACCCGGTCGTTTCGTCCACCTCGAGTGCTATGCCCGTTTATCCAGAGGGGTTCGTCCCGGTCGGTCATGGCACGCAGGTCGTTCCAGGCTGCCTGCCCGAATTTAGCCCAACGGCGGCTGGGGTCAAGCAGCCAGTTTTCCCGCTGGTAGGTTTTCGGACGGGGGTTGAGCAAAGGCACGTCAATTACGTCGAGCACCTGAGGATCTTCGCCGTCAGCGTAACGGCGTTCCTGCGGGGATACTTCCTCGTCCTCCCGCGCGCTTACCGGACGGAGCCAGTCGCCGGCGAGTCCGTCGGGCCGCAGTTCCTTGCCGGCGACGCAGCGGCCACCCCTTTTGCGGGAATTGGCAAGGCAGACGATACGTTTGACGGTGGGGGTAGCAGTCATAACCCCCGGCTCCTGCGGAATAATTTGCTGGAGACCGCTAGTTGGCCGCGGTGTCGGCGTGGGCCTTATCTTCGAGTTGCTTCAAGCGACGGCGATAGATGGCCTCCATATTGAGCCAAACGCTTGCTTCCAAGCTGAACTCGCGTCCGAAGATAGCGGCCAATTCCGAGTCAATGGGAGCGCTGCCATCGATAATGCCCTCGATAAGTTCCGCCGGCAGCGAGTGTTGCCGGGCAAACTCTGCAGGGGTCAAACCCTTGGCCTCAATGTGATCCTGAAGCACGTATCCCGGAGGGGTGGCGTAATCAGGCCGGTATGGATAAGTTCTCTCCGCCATTTTCGTGCCTCCTGCTAGTGATAGTCTATCACCGCGGTGATGACGATGGCAGTTACCAAATCGGTATCAACGCCGCCATCGGTACGTCTGGGAATTGGGTCATGGTCAGGTAGGAACACCAGTCGGTATTGGTGGTCGATACGAACAGCATACTGCTCATCGCGGTTTTGAGTGAGTTGGTGCCGCCGTTCCGGAGGAGCGGTTGAAACCTGCGATAGCGTCTCCGCCGCTTCAAGAGTGAGCAGCCGCGCTCTTACTGCCCTAGCCCTACGGGGGCCGTATTCCCTGGTAAGGTTTCTTTCGGAATTGAGAACCCTCTCGAGTCTGCTCGTGCTGAAACGTATTTCCATAACCGTTGCCGACACTACACACGCTATTGACTGACTTGGTTCAGCAGCTCCGTCGCGGCCTCCAGATACGCCCTTGCCGTCCCCACATCCAGCCGGTCATTCGCATCCCGCAAGCGGCCTTCGGCGTCGATGCTTACGCCGGCCCATTGGGGCAGCAGCGGCGAGAGGAGTTCGGCGACGTTAGCGGCGCAGAGGCCGCCGGCCACTACAAGCCCCAGGTCCGGCGCCGCGGTTGCGATGGCCTCCAGGTAGCGGATGGAACGACCGGCGTCCAGGGGGATGCCCAGGCCTTCAGAGGCATCCACCAGCACGTCGGTTACGATGCCGGCGTACTCGGCGCAACGTTGGGCGAGTCGGGATGGATCGCCGTTCACAGAGGCCATCGCTTCGCGGCCGGCCTGCAGCACGATGCGGCGGGGCTGGGAACGGCCCTTATATTCGATCAGAGACGACGGGTCGGGCCAGGGAGCGCCGCGCGTCGCGTTGATCTGGACGCCGTGGCAGTTGGGGCCGCCGACGTCCTGGGCGCGGCTGAGAGCGTCGGCCAGATTAGCGCCGGCGCGGGGACGATAGTGGACCAGGTTCAGGCAGCGGGGGTCGTCGGATAATATGCCGGCGATGGCGTCCGGCGGCGGGCAGCGGTTGGGCGCGTCGCTGGGTTCGCCGGACAGCAGGGCGTTGCTGAGCAGGACGCCGCACATGAGCAGGCGGGATGGCGATGGTGGTAGCGTGGCCACGACGGTGGAGACTTCATCGGGCGTGGTGAAGCCGGTGATGCCGATGTAAGGTGTCATTAGTTCGATTAACCCTCACCCCAACCCCTCTCCCTCAGGAAGAGGAGCTTTCTTTACAGGCCCAATTGCTCGGCGGCCATCTGGCGAAGGAGGTACTTCTGGACCTTGCCGCTGGAGGTCATGGGGTAGTCGTCCACGACGACCAGATGGCGGGGGATTTTGAAGCTGGCCATCTTGCCGCGGCAGAAGGCGTCGAGCTCGGCATCGGTGATGGCTTGGCCTGGTTCCACGACGACGCAGGCGCAGGCGACTTCGGTGAGGCGAGGGTCGGGCACTCCGATGACCTGCACTTTGTTGACGGCGGGATGCTCCAGCAGGAAGGCTTCAACCTCGGTGGGATCGACGTTCTCGCCGCCCACCTTCAGCATATCCTTGTAGCGGCCCATGAAGCGGATGCTGCCGTCGTCGCGCATGGTGGCGACGTCGCCGGTGTGGAGCCAGCCGTCGTCGTCGATGGCCTCCGCCGTAGCCTCGGGACGCTTGTAGTAACCCTGCATTAGGGCGTAGCCACGAACGCAGAGCTCGCCGATGGTGGACGGGGGCAGCAGATCGCCGGTTTCCGGATCGATGACCTTGAACTCGTACCCCGGCAGGGCGTGGCCGCTTTCGACGCAGCGGTCGTCCTCGGGCGCGTCCAGGAAGGTTCGCGTAGCGCCGACGCCCACCTCGGTCATGCCCCAGGCGGAGAGGGATGGGCACAGCTTTTCCTGGGTCAGACGGGCCGTTGGTTCGCTGGAGGCCATGCCCACGGCGAGCAGAATGGTGCGTAGGCTGCTCTTGTCGATGCGGTCGATGTCGGGATGGTGGGTGAGGTCGAAGAAATGGGTGTCAAAGCCGTCCATCACCGTGGCCCGCTCCGACTCCAGCAATTGCAGCACCTCTCGAGCGTCGAACATGGTGGTCAGGACGACCCGCGCGCCGGTGACCCATGACATCAGCGGCCCTTCGTAGAGGCCGAAGCAGTGGAACAGGGGCAGGTACATCAGGATGACGTCTCGGGAGGACATACCCATGCGGTTGGCGGCGTCGGTGATGGTGCGGATGGGATTGTGACAGTGCATCACGCCCTTGGGGAAACCGGTAGTGCCGGAGGTGTACATGAGCAGAAAGGTGTCGTCGGGGCTGACGGCGGCCTCACGCTGGACCAGTTCGGCGGCGGGAACCTCGTCGGCGCCAGCCAGCATGGCGTCCCAGCCGATGACGCCGGGCGGGCGGTTCTCGCCCAGGACGATGACGTTGCGCAGGGCGGGGAAAGTGGCCGGGCGCAGGTTGGCGGCGTCGCCGGTATCCACCTCCGGGGCGACCTCGCGGAGCATATCCAGGTAGTCCACGGGGCCGGAGCGGTCCATCAGGATAAGAACGGTGGAGTCGGAGTGCTGCACCAGGTATTCCATGTCGCCGGTGCGGAAGCGGGTGTTGATGGGGACGATGACGGCGCCGATTTTGGCGATGGCGCCGAAGAGGAACAGCCACTCGGCCCGGTTGGGCATCCACAGGGATACCTTGTCGCCGGGCTGGACGCCCAGGTTGATGAGGGCGCGGGCGACGCGGTCAACTTCGTCGCGGAATTCGGCGAAGGTCCAGCGGCGGCCTTCGTACATCAGGGCTTCGCGGGGGCCGAAGCGGTCGGCGGCCTGGTTGAGCAGGTCGCCAATGGTCTGCTTGTCAAACCAGTCGGGCATGGCTATTCCTCCTGAGCTCGGCGGAGTTGCTCGCGGAGCCGCTGGATTTCGGCTTCGGCGGCGTCAGCGCGGGCTTGCGCAGCCTCTTTGGCGGCTCTTGCGGCGTCAGCGCGAGCTTCGGCAGCAGCGGCGCGGCCCTGGGCGTCCCGGCGTGCGGCCTGTTCCTCCGCATAATCGCGCAGCCACTCGCCCGTTACCGGGTCATAAAGCCGCAACTCACGATCTTCCCACACCAAATCCAGCCCCAGCGTCGGGCTGTACCCCCGCGGCCTCCCTTCGGCATCGGGAGCCATTGGCAGGCGATGGTACGCACCGTCGTCGCCCAGCCGTTCCCCCACCAGCGGCTCACCGTAGTACCGGCTGTCCGGTGTCGGGTCGTAGCGCCAGTATTCGCCGATGCCGATGATAGCGTAGAGTTCCCGCTTGTCATGCAGGTCATTCTGAGCGGTGTGTAAAGAGGCGATTTCCAGGGCGAAGTCCGGCGGCTTGCCTACGATCCAGACGCGGTAGTGGTTGTAATGTTCGATCAAGCCGGGATCCACGTCAAAGGCCACGTAGCAATCCGGCGAGATGCTACGCTGCGGCTGGCCCTGATCATAATAGACGAAGGTATTGCCGGCTACGATGATGCGGGGTTGGTCGGCGTAGCGGCCTTGCAGCAGCGTGTTGATGTGCAGGAACTCATGGTACTGTTCATTTCCGTCGGGCAAAGGCGCACCGTCCGCTTCAGGGTAATAAACGCCGTCCTCGTACAGGTGAGGCGCCTCCTCGATGGTGGGCTGCCGGACCGGTGACACCTCAGTCTCGAAACCGGGGATGGCGGTGGACGGGTAGAAAACGCCGTTCTCGTAGAGATGGGGCGCTTCATCGATGGTGGGCTGCCTGATCTGCGGCGGGTCGGGCATGGGCTTGCGTTGGGGTTTGTTGGGCCTGGTGGTCATGGCGGGCCTCGCGGGGGTTGCGGCAGTGTCGCGAACTATGGCGTCGGCGTGGAATTTTTGGCCTTTTCGCGGCGGACGTACTCGCGCAACACTTGGTTGATGCCAGTCTGGCAGTCAATGTCGGTTGGGGAGTTGGACTTGAACCAAGCGATTACGTCGGCGTCCAAGTCCAGTGTAATTCGCTCCTTGTTCATCCGGTAAAACACGCCGCGCTTGGCGTTAGACCAGTCCGTAACTTCCGGTATGTCGCTGGTGTCAATCTCGTCGTCGGACATTGCGGCCAGGGCGGCGAGTTCGGCTTTTTGCTGGTCGATCATGGCGGGTGCTTTCTTAATCGTCACGCGGAGGTGATACGCAGTCCTGAAAGCCGCTCAAAATGCCGGCGGTTGTTGGTGAGCAGCGTCAGGTTGTGGCGCAACGCAGTGGCTCCTATCATCAGGTCAAAGTCAGGTATGAGCATCCCGGCGGCCCTGAGGCGCCCGCGCTCCCGGGCGAATATCCGGCAAATTTCGGCGTCGACGTCCACGATGTCGATGCCGGTAGAGAGGAAATCGCGCAACGCACGCTCGTCACTATCAGGGTCAGGTGAGCGGAGTATCCCATCATAAAGCTCGGCCAGCGAAATGATGCTCATGCCGATGCCGGCCGGCAGAAGGCTAGCCAAACGACGCACGATTGCCTCAATACCGTGTTGGTGGTTGACAACCCAATCAGTGTCGACCAGGTATTGCATCATGGTTACTCTTCCGGCGGGATACGCGAGCCGAGACGGCGAGCCTCGTAAATCCGCTCCAGTTCCTTCTCCCAGTATTCGCTGTTTTTCCGCCAAGCCCCGGCAGAGGACCGCAACAGCCGCTGTCTTTCTTCGTCGGACAGCGCAGGTCGAGCATCAAAGGTTATCAGGTATTCGTCGCCCTCGCGGAGCTCAACCGGCTCCAACGGCACCAATGCGCCGTTCACGCAGCGGGCTTTTATGGTTTTGAGCATGGTCAACTTCCTCAGTTTCAGGCGTTTCGGACTAAGAACATCCTGATTGTAACGTATCCGGCGCGTCCACTCTGGAGATTTTCAACCTGAGCGTTGACCCGGCCGGAGAACGGCTGCCGCCTACGGAATAACTCTCCCTGGGATTGGGGGTAGCTCGGAGCTGAGCAGTCAGATCAGCCCCAGCCGTGCCAGGTCTGCTTCCGTCCAGCGAGTTCCGCTCAGGACGCTCCGCAGTGTTCCCAACGGCAGCGTGTCGTTGGAGTGATGATAGTGGACAACGGTGCGCCGACCGTCGGGGTGCCGGTACACTCGCGAGGAACCCCGGGTACGCCGGTAGGAGAAACCATCCCTTTCCAGCGCGCGAACCAACTCGCGGACGGGGGTATTCCTGAGTCGCCGCGCCAGGTCTTGCGGTTGGCTCATGCGCTGCCTGGGGGCTTTTTGACGGTTAACTTGACCTCTGACGCAGCGACTTCGCCGGCCTCAACCATATCCTCAAGATACGCGGCGGCGGCTTCTTCAAGGGCTGCCAGCGCTTCATCCTGAGAGTATCCCCAGGCCCCGCAGCCCGGCAATTCCTCGATCCAGGCGCTCCAGCGGCCATCGTCATCCGGTTCAACCCGTGCCTGGTATGCGGGCATCTCCCTCGCTCCTATGGGATGTCCCTAATCAACAACAGGGTCATTATACTCACCACCACCGCCGGACGCAGGTCGGCTATTCTCATATGTCCTTGAGAGTCAACCTTTTCTGTCGCAATCAACGAGTTCGTGGGCGGATGTCCGGCAATGTACCGTGTTCGTAACCCTTTTCACCTCTCCTTATGTGCGAAGCATAGAATGCGATGCCATGCCTATTAGTGTTCGCTGACGGATGCTCTGCTCGAACCCTCTCAAGGACTTCATCATAAGTAAGCCCGACTGTTTGCCCATTGCGCTGTGCTACAACATAGCCAAGCCAGTAGATGGCAGAATCCTTGACGGTACTCCTCTGGCCTATTTGTGCTTGCTTATGCGGATCGTGCCCGAGCGGTTCAGAGATTGCAGGGGCGCCTTGCCAATTATCTATGCTAAAGCGGTCAGGCAATAGATCAACGGCTTTTGCTTCACGCTGTAGTACGTGTACTACCTTGTTACGCGCACTGTCGAAAATCGTCTGCTTGTCAACTGCGCGGCTTTCGAGTTCGGTCAGTTCGCTTTTCCACTCGCCTAATTCTAATTGCATTTTGTCCCGCCAATCACCAAACATTTGAAGTTCCCGGATCCGGTTGGGGCGTTGCTGCAAAGCGGCGATATATTCGTCAAACTGCCGGACTAACTCGTCATCATCCCCCAACACCAACTCCCGCCATTCAATCAGACTACGTAGTTCGTTGCGCCGCGCCTCATTGGCTCCTATGATGCTCTGCCGCTCTGATCCCAGCAACTCCTTGAACAGGGCGGATAGCCGGTTAGCCAGATCGTCGTCAAAATCAACATCGGTGGGGAGCGTCATTTCGTCCTCCGGGTCATAAAGGTCAACCCACTCGTCCAACGGTGGAGCAACCGGCAAATGCGCTTGAATGTGAGCGTCTATGTGGCATAGGTCGCAAACCAGTTGGTGCGCGTCGCCGCAGTGGATTTCGTATCGCCATCGTCTGTGGGAACGCCACCGACCGCAGCGGGGGCAGTCTTTGCCGAAGGCATAGCCGCATTTCCGGCAATTGTGGCTCGCGGCCGGCGACGCGGTTTGACACTGCGGGCACACTACAACGGGAGCATTGCCGCCGGATTTCTGTGCGCCGCGCGGTTCCAGCGACCATTCGTGGTAGTCCTCGGGCAGGCCGTGGGTTACGGCGTTGGCGGCCAGGTCGAGGATGAGGCAGTCGCCGCCGTGGGGTTTGGGGCGGAGGCCACGGCCTACCATTTGGAGGTACAGGGCCAGGCTCATGGTGGGGCGGGCGATGATGATGCAGGAGGCGTCGGGCAGGTCGAAGCCCTCGGTGGCGACGATGACGTTGACCAGGACTTTGATTTGGCCGTTGCGGAAACCGGCGATGGCTTGGTCGCGTTCTTCGCGGTTGGTGTCGCCGAGGATGACCGCTGCCGGGATGTTGGCTTCGTTGAACACGGCTGCCAGGTTGTGCGCGTGGTCAACGGACACGGCGTAGGCGATGGTGGGACGGTGATTGTTCAGGGAGTCGGCGGCGTGCTTTTGCCAGAAGGCCAGGGCGCCGGCGGTCATTATGTCGGGGCGGTCGCGGTTGGCCTGCTCGATGCCGGCTTCGGTGTAATCGCCGGTGCGGTCAACGGCGCCGCCGGCGATGCGCTGCTCCGGCGGGGGTATGAACACCTGGGCCTGGCATAGGGCGGGGGTGTCCAGGGCCTGCAAGTCGGCGGTCGGGGGGCCGCAGAGGAGGTCGTCAAAGAGGTGGTCGAAGCCTTCTTTTTCCGACAATCGCCAGGGCGTGGCCGTCATGCCGACGATGGGGCCGGGCCACTGTTGCATCGCTCGCTCCCAACCGGGCGCGGCGGCGTGGTGGGCTTCGTCGATTACCAGCAGGTCGTTGGTATGGTAGCGGTTCCACACCCCACCTCTGGATTCCGGATCAAGTCCGGAGTATCCGTGTTGGATGTCAAGGGTTTGGCTGGTTTTGGTTTCAGGGAGCGTTAGCGTGGGAGGGTTGCCAGGGTGTGCCCCGACGAGCGACGGCGTGGAGTTGCAGCAGCAGCTTGCGCATCACCGCCACCAGGGCCACCTTCCCCGCCTTGCCCCGCTGGCGCAGTCCCTGGTGAAAGCGCCGCAATGGGCCCTCCACCCGCACCGAGGACAGCGCCGCCATGTACAGGGCCTGGCGCACCTCGCCCCGTCCGCCGCGAATGGCTCGGTAGCCTCGCTGCTGACCGCTGTCCCGAGACCAGGGCGCCAGACCCACCAGGGAGCACAGTCCCTTGCCGTCGCCCCGGCCCAACTCGGGCAGATGGGACACCAGGGTGGCGGCAGTCAACTCCCCCACGCCGGGGACGCTGCGGTAGAGTTCGGCTTGCTGGGACAGGACCTCGCTGCTGCCCAATGCTTCCCGGTATTCCTGGTCGAGGCGGGCGATCTCTTCATCCAGCCAGGCGATGTGGCGTCGGGTGGAAGCCTGGGCTCGGGCGTTCCAGGCCCGATCCAGCCGGTTCAGTTCCTGGATCCGTTGATTGACCAGTTGCCGTCGCCGGCGCAGCAGCGACTGCACCTCGGCCCGCTGGGGTTCATCCTCAGCCTCCGGTGGCGACTCTTCCGCCGCCGTAAAAACCCGTCCGTAGTGGGACAGCGCTTGCGCGTCGATACGATCAGTCTTGGCCTGGCGTCCGCTGGCCTGGGCAAAGGCTCTCACCTTGACCGGATGGACCAACTGCACCCTCACACCCGACCGGCGCAGACCCTGCACCATGGGTCCCTCATACCCGCCGGTGGGTTCGCACACCGCCAGCGCCGGCCCTTGGGACCTCACCCATGCCACCAGTTCCGATATGCCACCGTCATCGTTGCTGAAGGACCGCACCGCGCCACCGTCCACCGATGCGTCCAAGCCGGTTTTGCCCACGTCAATCCCCACCACCACCTGGGTCATCGTTGTACTCATTGTTGTTGCCCATCCTGTTTGCCGGTAGGTATGATTGCGCCACGGTCCTCCCCACTTGCTGATGCGGGCCCCAAGCCCCGGTATCCGTTCGGAGGACAGAGTTGGTGGCGTGAGGGGTGTCCTACTCCGGATCGGCGCCGTCAGGTCCAGCGGCCTGACCCGCCCAATGACGGTCGACGCGCCCCTCACACCTGCTGAGCAGATTGGCCTATCTGCCCAGCTTGCGCAACATACAAATGACGGTGGGGTAGGCGGGTGGTACGGTGGGGTAGGCGGGTGGTACGGTGGGGTAGGCTGGCAGTACGGTGGGGTAGGCTGGCAGTACGGTTGGAGAGGCGAGTGGCGCGGCGGCCCACGGTTTGGGCCATGAGGATGACCGTGCCGCCGGCCATGGCGGGGGCGTCCTCGCCGGGGGTCCAGTTGACGTTGGTGATGACGGAAACGCCGCCGTCGGTGAGCATCCGGCGGGTTTGCTCGGCCAGCTCCTTGCGGTGGGTGAGCCAGACGGCCTTGCGTCCGTTTTGCAGCCAGTCAGCCAGCAGCGCGCCGGCGATGACCGTCTTGCCGCCGCCGGTGGGCAGCTGGAGCATCAGGCGGGCTTTGGGGTTGGCGGCCAGGTTATCCTGCACCCGGCGGAGCAGGTCCTGCTGGTAGGGGCGGAGTTGGAGCATCGCTAGCCGAAAACTTCGTTGAGGTCAATCACCAGGCCCGGCAGCAGCGGCGTGGTAAGGGTGTCCGTCCGAGTGTGGTAGCCAGTGGTTACGAACTTGCCGTTTTCCAGGCGCAGTTGCTCAACGGTTTTCTCAACAGGGTCGGCCATCCAGTATTCCAGCACGCCGAACTGCTCGTAGAGCTCCCGCTTACGGGTTCGGTCAAGGGTACGGGTGCGCGTAGAGGCAATCTCAATTACCAGATCGGGTGCGCCCTGCAGGTTGGTCTCGCCGATAATGCGCACCCGCTCGTTGGACATAAAAAGGATGTCCGGCTGCAACAAGTTGACATCGGACAGATGCACGTCAACCGGAGCGGAGAATATCCAACCCAGCCCGTTGCTCTTGACAAACGGCACCAAAAAGGCCATGAAGTAAGCTGAAATCAGTTGGTGCCTTGGGGTCGGGGCTGGCGCCATAATCAGATGTCCCTCAATCAGTTCGTAGCGGACATCATCAGGCGTTTGTTGGTAGTCCGCGTAGGTGAACGGCCCCTGTTGTGTCTGCGTGACCATAACTTGCCCCCTTTCCTGCGCGCATTGTAGCAAAGTGGTCGGTAGAGGTTTCAGCCCTGCCGCAGGGCTTTGAGTTCCGGCATGACCTCCGCCGCGAAGAGGCGCATGCTGGCTTCGGCGTCTTCGTAGGGCATGGCGGCGTAGCTGAAGACGCCGACATAGGTGTCGTGGCCGGTGCGCTGGCGGATTTGCAGGATTTTTTCGTAGCACTGCTCGGGGGTGCCCCAGACCTGGAGGTTGACGAAGAAGTCCACTACCTCGTCGTCGCCGTAGTCGAACATCTTCTCGGCGACCTTGCCGTAGTATTCGTAGCCCTTGATGTCCTTGTGCAGGTCGGCCTTGAATTCGTAGTGATCCATCACCGTGTGCCAGTAGCCGCCGATGTAGCGGCGGGCCATGTCGCGGGCATGGTCGGGGTCCTCGTGGCAGAAGGTCCAGCAGGCCACCACCGGAGCCGGCGGGTTGCTGGTTCGGTCCGCCGCCGGCGGATGGCTCTCTTGCCAGGCAGCGCGGTAGTTAGACAGGTCGCGCTCCACTTCGTCCCAGGGCTTCTGGGGGATGACCAGCATACCGACGCCCAGTTGGGCCATGATGCGGCTGCTCTCCGGGGAGATGGCGGCGGCGTAGGTACGGTCCCTGAAGCTGCGGAAGGGGTTGGGGCGGATTTCCCGCCGAGGCTGCTTGATGTACTCGCCGTCGAACTCGCAGAAGCCGCTTTCCAGGCCGGCCAGCAGGCACTCGGCGGACTCGATGAAGCGGGTGCGGGACTCGTTCATGTCCACGCGGAAGCCGTCGTACTCCACCTTGGCCAGCCCACGCCCGACGCCCAGGACGAAGCGTCCGTCGCTGAGGTTGTCCAGCATGGACACCTGCTCAGCGACGCGTACGGGGTCGTGCCAGGGCAGCACGCAGACCATGCTGCCCAACTGCAAATCGGTGGTGCGGCCGGCCATGTAGGTGAGGAACTGGAGCACGTCGGGGCACATGGTGTAGTCGGTGAAGTGGTGCTCCACGCCCCAGATGGACTGGAAACCCAACGGTTCGGCCAAGTCGGCCAGGCGGAGTTCGTCCCGGTACACAGAGTAGTCGGAGGTGAACTTGCCGGGATTCTGGAAGATGGTGGCGGTTCCGACGTGCATGGTGGCCTCCGTCGCAAAGTTTTTGATGTTAAGATTGGCTGATAGATTGTAGCGTGGCCGATTTACACTGGAGCGAAAACGGTTGCGTCAGTCATCCTCGCTTCCAAGGTTCGCATGATGTCGTCAAGCTCAAGGTTGGCATCCGCCTGCAACCCCAGACAAGCGCGTATGCCGTCAGTATCAGTGCTGAGCCGCCTGGACAGATTCAAGCGAAAGCCTTGTTCAAGGGGGTTCGCCTGGTAGGCGTGTATGTGCATGGCGTCACCTACTGTCGCCGGTTCCGTAAGGTGGCTGAAATCAAACTCTCGCTCCATGTATTCCAGCAGTTTGTCCTGAACTACGAGGACCAGTTTTCGATTCACGTGCTCGAACGTCCGCTGGCGTTCCGGCGATAAGGTGCAACTCGTTGCCCGGCTCGTGGTTCGTCAGCAACTGCAAGCAGTCAACGAAGATTTGCCGGCGGTCCAGCAACCGGGCCGGGCAGATGACCAAGAGATCATCGCGCCACCCTGCCAACGTCGGAGTTACCGGATTGCCGAAAAGCTCTGCGACGGAACTCATAACAGCCTCCGGTACCTGTCCTCCGCGTATTCCAGATACGTTGGGGAAAGGTCAATACCCACCGACTTTCGGCCTAGCTCCCACGCCGCTAACAGTGTCGTACCCGTGCCGCAAAACGGGTCGAGAACGATCCCGCCGGGTGGACAGGTGGCCGGAATGGGAATGCGGCATAGGTCGGTGGGGTACGGAGCGAAATGCAACTTACGCTGCTGGGTATCCTCAGGCACTATGTCCCAAACGTCGGCCGGTTTGCTGCCTTTGGGGTGGACCCGGATGATATAGAAGCCTTTGTCGTGGAGCTCTTTAGCTCGGCCCGATACGCGGACGTTGTCGGAGTGGGTCGCTCTCTGATTTCCCCGGATAATCATCCTGAAGTCCGACACTTGACCTTCGCGCATTTCCGCCAGGATACCTTCAAGGGCAGACAACGCTGACTCTTTCTCCTCATGGGAAAGATCAACGGATGATTCAATCTGTCTGCGGTAGCGGACACCGGAAACACCCGTCGCGGAAACTACCTTACCATTTTCAACGCGGGCGGAGCGTGGCTGCGACCTTATCGCATCGGCATCGTAGTAATAGCCTCTAGCCTGTTTCACAAAGTGAAATACGTTCTCGTGGATGTTACCCAGACGATCCTAGGTGTTATCCATTCCGCTCTTCATTTTGTTCCAAATGACGCTGTTCCTGAGCACCCATTCGTTGCAGTCGATGAGACGCAATGCCACCCGCCACGGGATGCCGGCAAGTCCTTTGTCGTTGTACGTATCGCCTATGTTCAGCCAAAAAGAACCGCTCGGTTTCAATACGCGTTTGACTTGTGCGAACACCCTTTCCAGCTCAGAGATATACTCCGCGCTGGTAGATTCCTGGCCGATGCCTCCGCTCTCATACTCGCGTTTGCCCCAGTAAGGAGGGGAAGTCATAACGCAGTCAACGCTGCCGGCCGGCAGCTCCACCAGTACCAAGTTGGCGTCACCGAGGAGCAGCAACGGCGTCAACTCGCTGCCGCGCCGGTACTCCACGAAGGCTGTACCGTATCGTTCGCTGATGACTGGCATGGCTTTGGCCTAACCCGACGGGCGCAATCCCCGACGCTATCGCGTCAAGCGTGACCATGGCAACGCCCTACTGCCCTACTCTTCGTGACCGTCTTCTTCCGGAGGCAGGAGTTCGTCCAAATTGAACCCTTGCTCTCGGAGCTTGTCACGTATGTCGTCCATTGCCTGTTTCCTGCCCTGTTGGCGGCCCTCTTTCAGGCCCTGTTGCCGGCCCTCTTCTCGCTGTTGTTCTTTCAGCGGTTCCAGCAAGTGCTGGTTGATATATCTCGCCAGTACCATAATGTCCTCTCCAACCTCTCTGGCAACGCCAGACAGCACCAACAAAACACTGTAGGCAACGCCCAAGGCCGTCAACGCAATGGCGCTGATGGCTAGCCATTCCCTATTTCCGGCAGTCGTGATGCCATACCAGAATAGCACGGTGGCAATGGCGACGAAAACGACAGCTTTCAGTAGGTTGATCAGGCGGCGTTTCATGCTGACACTGCCCGCACCTTGTCGGGGGCGCAGGCATGCATTACGGCTTGGGTGGAGGCGATTTCGGGGCGGGCAGCGATGACGCGGACCAGGGCTACGTCCAGGCCCTCGGCCAGTTTGGCGAAGGCGGCGGCGGCTCCGTCGGGCTTGCCGTAGTAGCCGACGGCCAGCAGGGATTCGGATGGATAGGCGTCGGCTACCTCGTCCATGTCGCCGCCGCGGGAGCGGATGGCGTCGGCGCCGGCCAGGTCCTCGGTGTAGCCCATGCGCTCGAAGTGGGCGCGGTAGCCGAACTGGCGCTCCCGCTCGGTGGGCACGGCGGCGCCCAGGGGGTAGCCCAGGCAGTTCTTGGCGAAGGCGCGACGGGCTACGTCCTCGTCATCGTCAACGCAGATGCGGATGTACTCGACTACTTTGACTTCCGACGGGTCGCGGCCCACCCGTTCCGCGCCCTCGGCGATGCGCTCACGGCTCCACGCGATTTGCGCCGGCGTGCACCAGTTGAGGCACACCCCGTCGGCCAGCTCGCCGGCCAGCCGCAGCATTTCCGGCCCCAGGGTGCCCAGGTAAACGGGAGTGTTGGGGGCGGGCCGGATGGCCATGCGGATATTGTTGTAGTTGATGTACTCCCCTTGATAGGAAACCCGCTCGCCACGCACCAAACCGCGCAAGGTGGTCAGATAGTCGCGCATCAGGTTCAGGGCGGACACCCGGGGGAAGCCCAAATCGCGGCGGTTGGCGGGACGGTAGGCGCTGCCGGCGCCGATGCCCATGATGAACTTGCCGCCGGTCTGCTGGCTCATGGTGCCGCCCGACATGGCGAACCCGATGGGTGTGCGGTACATCACGGGAGAGACGCCGATGCCGGTGGTGAGGCCGCCGTCCACCACGTCGCAACTGGCCTGCCAGCGGCGGGCGCAGACCTGGAAGGAATCGGTGCCGATGTTTTCGGGCGTCCAGATGCTTTCGTAGCCCAACTCTGCCGCTTCGCGGGCCAGGTTGGCCTGGTCGTCCCAGTTCATGCCCAGAGTGTGGTCCAGTCCGACGCCGATTTCCATGTCAATTCCTCCCAAACGAGTATGAATAATCAGCGGGATTGTATCACGCAGGAGAATGGACCGATGGCGCGGCGTTATCCCACCAACGGCTCTATGGCGCTGACGTCGGTGGCGGCGCGGGCCACGTCGAGGTCGTACATCCTTTGCAGGTTCAGCCAGTATTCAGGCGACATATCCAGTGCTTTCCCAATCCTCAGCGCCGTGTCAGCAGTGATGGAACGGCTGCCATGCACGATCTCGTTAATGCGACGGGGCGATGCGCCGATAGCTTTGGCCAGACGGTACTGAGTGATGCCGAGTTCCTCGAGAATTTCGGCCAGGTGTTCACCGGGGTGGATTGGCTCAATGCTGGTCATAATCGTTCCTCAGTGATAGTCGGTAATCTCGATCTGCGTTGCGCCTTCGCCGTCAGTCCACCGAAAACATACGCGCCACTGGTCGTTAATGCGTATGCTGTATTGTCCTTCGCGATTACCGCGGAGCCTTTCCAAACGATGCGAGGGCGGCAACCGCAGGTCAGATAACCTGATTGCCGCAACCACCCTCTGGAGTCGCATACGCGCCCGTCGCTGGATGTCCGGCGGCAAATGCCGAACGGTCAGACCCCGAAAGACTCGTTCGGTGTCGTTATCGGCGAATCGGTCCATACTGGTTATGATAACGCATTGCGATAATAGCACCAGTGGCGATGCTATAATCACCGCCGGTTTGCGAGTGGGGGTTTAAAGAGTTGGCCACACTGCTAGGCGCGCGGGCGAGCGAGACTTTCGGCTCGTTTCGGCGACGCGACTTTTCGCTGGTCTGGGTGTCCGCCAACATCGCCATGGTGGGCCGGCAGATGGAGATCATCGCCGTGCTCTGGATTGTGCTGGAGCTGACCGGCGACCCGCTATTGGTCGGTTTGGCCGGCGGGTCGGCCCTGGCGCTGGCGTTCCTGTCGGTGTTCGCCGGCGCGGTGGTGGACCGGCTGCCGCGACGTTTGCTCATGGCGGGGGGACACTTCATCGCGGCGGCGCTGGCGTTTCTGCTGATGCTGCTCCTGATGACCGACGGTCTGAAGGTGTGGATGATCTTCGTAGTCATCATCGGCGGGGGAGCGTTCCGCACCATCGAGCTGCCGGTTACCAATGCGCTGCTCATCGACACCGTACCCCGGGAGCGGCTCACCAACGCGGTGGCGATGCTGGGGCTGGGTCAAAACCTCACGCAGTTTGTGGGGCCAATCGCCGGCGGTTTTCTCTACACGCCGCTGACGCCGGCAGGACTGTTCGGTTTCATCGGAGCGCTGTACGTGGTGGGCGGCGTGATGGCCCTGATGGTGCGCACCCGCAACACCACCATTGGCAACACGACGCCCCGGCAGATCCTCATTGGCGTGGCCGCCGGTTTGCGTCACGTATGGCAGCGCAAAGAACTGTTCATGGCGTTGCTCATCGCCACCATGTACAACGTGACCGGGTTTCCGTTCACCACGGCGTTGATGCCCATATTCGCCAAGGACACGCTACAGGCCGGCGTTGATACCCTGGGGTTGCTGAACGGGGCCATGGGCGCGGGCGCGGTGATCGGCGCGCTGGCCGTGGCTGCCCTGGGCAACGTGCGACGACAGGGATGGTGGCTGGTGTGGGCGGTCAACGGCGGCTGGCACGGCTCGATGATTCTGTTCGCCATCGCGGTTATGACCCTACCCGGTCTATTGCCGTTCAGCGCAGTGCTGGCGGTGGCCATGGCGGTCAAGGTGCTCACCGGCATCGGACGCTCGGTCTCGCTGGTGCTGGTGATGACGGTGCTGATGGGCAACTCGGACCCGGAGTTTCGCGGGCGCATGGGCGGGATGCGGGTGCTGGCGATACAGGCGCACTTCCCGGCCAGCGCGCTGAACGGGTGGATGGTGACGCAAATCGGCGCGCCGCTGACGGCGCTGTACCTGGGGATAGCCGGGTCGGCGGCGGTGTTCCTGTGCCTGCTGTCGCGGCGGCTGCGGGAGGCGTGAAGTTTTTACATGGATGGACAGGATGAACGGGATGATGGGATCAGAGTTCTTGCAACGTGCCGTCGGCTTTGGCTTGGGCGGCTTGGGCAAGCAGGAAATCCAGCTTGCCGTCGCGGGAATCTGGCTCAATTTCTGCATCCCTCTGTTCCCAATCAAGTTCGTGGAACCAGCGGCTCAGTTGGGCGTAGTCAGATGCGGGCAGTTCCAGAATGGCCTGCTGAATTTCGGCTACGGTTTTCATGGTGCGTTCTCCTTACTCGGCGACGCCGTTAATGACTTGGCCGGCTAGGTCATCCTCGCCTGCACTTCGTGAAAACCTTTATGGCCCATTTTTCCTCGTATAGTGCTTGTCAAATTCTGGTAGGATGCTTGGGTTGTAAAAGGTCGTCTTCGCGCTTTTCGGGTTGTTCGGATTGAGGAAGCGCTTCATTGCAAAGCTTGGTCTCAACTCCAATTGCTTGCGAACACGATGGTATTCCGTGTTCTGTTTAAAGTCGGTGTAACGTTGCTTGCACCTGTCCGTTAGGGTCTTGTAATCCCAGGGATATCTTGTTGCGAATTCATCGTCCGTAAGACGAATCGGCGTTGCGGACGGGTCGTTTGTAACCCTGGTTAGTATCGCATCGCTGTCGCTGGACTTTACGAACGTGATGTTAACACTCACAGTGACCGAATAAGGCGAGTTTTGGTCGTTTTCGGCTTTGTCATTTTCGTTCAAAAATGCCAAGAACTTTTTCTCTGCGGAATTGAGTAAAGATCCTTGCACGTTGGATGGTAAGTCAATAAATGCCAGTGGCATCAGATGTAGGTCAAGTTCGGACAGCCCTCGCCCGAACCATTCGCCCATGGTTATGGTAAAGTTTTTGACGCAAGCTGCACCGAGCTCATACAGACGTGTTCTAAATTCTGGTGACTGACTATAAAAATGAACAGCGCAATCACGAAATTCCAGCATCACTTCAATGTTGCGATGTGCAGAAGGATGGAGAATGCCCTGATGAACCAGTTGGCTGGCCAAATAGTCCAAGCCATACGTATATGATGCACCAGAGCGAGTCTTTCTAATGTAGCTTTTCTTGCTCCATTCTCCATTGGCTTTTCTCCGGCGGTCATGGACATACAAACTGCTCTCTTTGTTATGATGGATAGCCAACCATTTGGCTTTCAGCAACAGCTCCCACCCATTGACAGCAAGGATCGCAAAGGATTCGCTGCGATAGGGGAATCCGGGTTTGTTGTATATTTCAATGGCCGCAGACATTGCAGATGTAGCACGGTCCGTTAATTCTCTTACTCTCGACTTCATAACTTTGCCTCCTCATGCCGCCATCCCCATCTCGCGCAGGCGGGCTACCAGGTATTCCTGCGGCCTATCCCCCTTCACCCGGTTGCAGTGGGCACACAGCAGTTGCAGGTTTTCGAGGTGGTCGGCGCCGTCGTGGGAGCGGGGGATGATGTGGTCAACCTCTAGGATGCGGAAGGGGAACTCGCTGCGGCAACCGTTAAAGCGGCCTTCCTGCTGGCCGAAGTGGACGTGCTTGTTCTGGCGGTAGGGCACCGGCGCGTCGATGTCGGTACGAATGGCTCCATCAGCAACGTTCAGTGTGGTCATAGGTTGGATTCTAGCATGGCGCTTCTGCCGTTGACCTGCCCGGTTGCGACTCATACAATCGCCCTAGTTGATACTGGCTACGAAACCGTCAACGACAACGGAGGGAGCGCCATGACCACGCCGACCATTCCCACTGAAGAGCAAGTACTGGGCTGGTTCGATTCGCTGAGCAACTGGGGTCGCTGGGGCGACGATGACGAACTGGGGACGCTGAACCTGATTACTGAAGCCAAGCGTCAGCAGGCCGCCAGCCTGGTCACCGAGGGCATCAGCGTAACCTGCTCGCGGTTGCTGGTGCCGGAGATGGCGCCGGATGTTACGAGCATCCCGCCCCTGCACTACATGGTGTCAACCGGAGAAGCGGCTCCTTCCGAGGGCGGCGGGGGAGCCAGCGATTTTCTTGGCGTGTCGTTCCATGGGCTGACGGTCACTCATCTGGACAGCCTTTGCCACCAGTTCTGGAACGGCAAGATGTACAACGGCCAGGACGCCGGACTGGTGAACAACGCCAACAAGGCCGGCGCCGGCGCTGTTGACGCCGTGCGGAATGGCGTCGTGACCCGTGGAGTGCTGCTGGACATCGCCGCCGTCAAGGGCAAGGACTGGCTGGACGCCGGGGAGCCGGTGTTCACCGCCGACCTGGAGGCCGCTGAGGAGGCCCAGGGCGTCCGCGTCACCGAGGGCGACGCGCTGTGCATCCGGTTGGGCTGGTACCAGCGCCGGCAGGAGGTCGGCCCGCCCACCGCCGCTGAGGGACGACCCGGCCTGCACGCCGAGACGCTGCCCTGGATTCGGGAGCGCGGCGTGTCCATCGCCGCCTGCGATGCTTCGTGGGACGTTGCGCCCAGCGAGTATCCTTACGTTGGTTTGCCCATCCACAAGGTCGGCATCGTCGGCATGGGTCTGTGGCTGATTGACGCGGCCAACTTCGACGAGGTCGCGCCGGTGTGCCGGCGCCTGAACCGCTGGGACTTCATGTTCACCGTGGCCCCGTTGCGCTGGCACAACGCCACCGGCTCGCCGGTGAACCCGCTGGCAACGTTCTGAGCCGGCGGCGATTTTGGCGTCCTCGTCTGAGACCGACAATCTGGTAAGATTGGAATATAGTCTGCGGCGTAGCCTATTGGGTTGCGCCGCGCAAGGACGAGAGGGATGAACCTGAACGCGGCAAACATCACTGTTGCCGTCGCCGTCGTGATGATGCTAATCGCTACAGCCACCGGTATCTACCAGTTGGGGCAGCTGTCCAACCAGGTGGACAACCTGTCGGAGCAAGTACGGCTTTTATCAACCAAGATCGACGACACCCGCGACGAACTGCGCGAGGAAATCCGGCGCAGCAACCAGCAACTCCTGCACTCCCTGGCCAATCATACCCATGACGCCGAGGGCAACGCCGTTTTCACCACGCCGCCCGGCATGGAACCCACCGGGGCCAATCCGGACCAACGGGCGCCGGCGCAATGACGTCTGACAACGACTACGGCGCCGGCCTCCTCGCTCCGTACCGTGTCCTTGACCTCACGGATGCGCGGGGCCTGCTCTGCGGCAAAATGCTGGCCGACCTGGGAGCGGACGTAGTGCACGTGGAGCCGCCGGGAGGCAGTCCGGCGCGCAACATCGGACCGTTTTACCAGGACACGCCGGGATCGGAACGCAGCCTGTTCTGGTGGGCTTACTGCGCCAACAAGCGGGGCATCACGCTGGACATCGCCAAAGCGGATGGAGCGGCGCTGTTTCGTCGGTTGGTGGGAGAGGCCGATTTCGTCATCGAATCCGCAGAACCGGGGCGAATGGCATCGCTGGGGCTGGGCTATTCGGACTTGCAGGCAATCAACCCTCGTTTGGTCATGGTGTCCATCACCGCCTTCGGACAGGAAGGGCCATATTCGGACTATCTAGCGTCGGACATCATTGGCATGGCGCTGGGCGGTTTCATGCATCTCACCGGCGACAGTGACCGGCCGCCGTTGCGGGTCAGCATGCCCCAGTTCTACCAACACGGCAGCGCCGCCGGCGCGGCGGCAGCCATGATTGCCCACACCCACCGGCAGCTGACCGGCGAGGGGCAGCACGTGGACGTGTCCTGCCAGCAGGCGGTGGCGCGGACGCTGGCTCACGCGCCGCAGTATTGGGACTTGGAGCAGACCATCCTGCGCCGCATGGGGGCCTATCGGGAATCGGCCGGCGGCACTTTCACCCGCATCAACTGGCCGTGCCAGGACGGCTACGTGAACTTCCAGCCGGGTGGAGGCACCGCCGGATCCGCCCGCAGCGTGCGCGCCCTGCTGGAGTGGATGACTGAAGAGGGCATGGGCAGTCCTGAGTTGGACGCGGTGAACTGGGAGGAGCTTGGCTACGGTACGGCGCGGGCCGAAATCATGGAGCAGACCGTGGCCGCCGTCGCGCCCTTCTTTATGACCCATACCCGCAACGAACTGGCGGACGGCGCGCTGGAGCGGCGCATCCTGCTGTTCCCGGTGGCGACGCCGGGCGACATCCTCGCGCACCGCCAGCTGGAAGCCAGGGATTACTACGACCGGATTGAGCATGCCGACATTGGTGAGACGGTGACCTATCCCGGACACTTTGTGAAGGATATGCAGGACGCCAGCAGGGTGGGAGTGCGCCGGCGCGCGCCGCTGGTGGGCGAGCACAACTCCGAGATACTGGGCGGCGAGTTAGGATTGCGGGAGCGGGATTTGGTGCGGCTTACCGCACTCGGAGTGGTTTAGAGTCTGCGTCGATTAGAAAATAACACCGTCGTTCCTGCGAAAGCAGGAACCCCAAAATGCCTCTGTAATAGGGACGTTGGCTGGATTTTACGTTTCCTGGATTCCCGCTTTCGCGGGAATGACGGTAGGTTGAGCGGGAATGACGGTGTTTGTCAACACGTTCTAAATCTGTAGCGAAGACTTGCGGAGTAACGGAATATGGCCGATTTGCCGTTGGAAGGGTTGAAGGTCTTGGATTTCTGCTGGGTCGCGGTGGGGCCGATGACCACCAAGTACCTGTCTGAGTATGGCGCAACGGTGCTCAGGGTGGAATCTGCCAAGCGCCCGGAAACGCTGCGGCGGGCCGGCCCTTTCGCTGGCGGCGAATCGGGCATCAACCGGTCCGGCTATTTCGCCAATTACAACGCCAACAAGTACGGTCTCTCCATCGACATGGGCCACCCACGCGCGCCGGAGTTGATACTCCGCATCGCAGAATGGGCCGACGTGGTGACGGAAAACTTCACCCCCGGCACGCTGGAAAGGTGGGGACTTGGATACGACGAGTTGAGCCGGGTGAACCCGCGCATCGTTTTGTTCAGCGCGTCCATGCTGGGCCGGGGCGGGCCGATGCAGACCCAGCCTGGTTTTGGGGCGGTGCTGTCATCGCTGGCCGGCTACACCAACATCATCGGCTGGCCTGACCGAGGGCCGGTGAACCCCTATGGAGCGTACACCGACTTCGTGTGCCCCAAGTTCGCCGTGGCCGCCATCCTGGCCGCCGTGGACCGGCAGCGGACCACGGGGCGGGGAACGCATCTGGATATGTCGCAGTTGGAGACCAGCCTCCACTTCAGCGGGCCGATGCTGCTGGACGCCGGCGTCAACGGACGGGAGCCGGAACTGGTGGGCAATCGTCACCCCTCCGCATCACCGCACGGGGCGTTTCCGTGCGCGCCCGACGCCAACGGAGAAGCCGACCGATGGATCGCCATCGCCGTAGATACCGATGAGCAATGGGCGGCCTTGCGTGACGAGATAGAGGCCGATGGGTATTCCGACATCACGTCAGGCGAGTTTCGGACCTTCCGAGTCCGCAAGGCCCACGAGGACAAGCTGGAAGGCATTATCGCGTCCTGGACGGCGAACCATGACCGGCATGATCTGATGCGCCGCCTGCAAACTGCCGGCGTCCCGGCCGGCGTGGTCAACGACACCCGTGACCTGTTCGAGGACGCACAACTACAGCATCGCAACCATTTCACGTGGCTGGATCATCCGGAGATGGGACCCTACGCTACCGACTACACCGAGATGGAGCTGTCGCTGACGCCGGGTCGGTTGGACCGGCCGGCGCCGCTCTTGGGGCAGGACACGGAGCGCGCGCTGCGGGAGATTGTGGGCCTTAGCGAGGGAGAATATAGGGAACTGCTGGAAGCGGGAGCGTTGGAGTGATGCCGCGATATGGCATTGCCCTTTGAATTCGCGCTGGTTGGGTCGCCCGTGTCCCAGCAGACTCGTCGTCGTGCCTTGTTAAGGCAGTGGACGCAAAACGTGCGCAACACCGCAGAACGGCATTGGGACGGCAGGGCGTCCGCCGCCGGGGACATTGCCGTCAGTATAGTGTACATTTTTGACGCCGACCCGATTGACGTTGATAATATCCCCAAGCCCATCTTGGACGCCCTGAAAGCGTTGGTCTATTCCGATGACAATCAGGTAACTGATCTGATTTGTCGCAAGCGCTTCTACCGGAACGACCTTCAAACTGCCGATACCTCTCCAGTTTTTGATGAGTTTATCCGTGATTACAGCCAATTCATCTACATTCGTGTGAGTGATGCTCCACAGCCGGAGGTGCCCTTGTGGTCGCCGACCTGACTATTGCTGAAAAACAGATTGCCGACATCAGAGCAGCGGAGTATCAAGCCAAAGGCTATGAAGTGACCCGGGATGCGCCGCTAGAGTTTCTACCCGGCTACCGCGCCGATTTGCTGCTGGAAAAAGGCGACGAAAAAAAGGTAATTGCGGTAAAGGCGAGATCGTCTTTGGCAGCCAACCCCGCTTTCCGGCAATTTGAGCGTATCATAAAAGCCCAGCCCGGCTGGAGCTTTGAGCTACTACTGGTGGGCGAACCGGAGCGGCTGGACGCCGTAAAAAATGCCCAACCGCTGGATGAGTCTGGCATCTTCGACCGCCTCGCCCAGGCCGAAACAGCCCTCAACGCCGGCCTTGCCGAGGCCGCCTTGCTGCTGGCCTGGACCGCCGCCCAGGCCCAGGTCAGGATAATGGTCGAGGCGGAAGGCGTCACCATCAAGCGCGTCACCACCCCCGATTACGTCCTGAGCTACGCCGTCCATCTTGGCGCCATTGACCAAGACAACGCCGACCGACTGCGCGAGATAGCGGAATGTCGGAACTCCATCGCCCACGGTTTCGAGGTCAGCGACTTTACCGACGCTCTGGTCGTCGAATTGATTGCAATGGTCAAATCCCTGCTGCGCGAGTACCATGGATGGATAGCATCCGCCGGCGTAGCTGAAACCAGCAGAGTGATTGAATGAGCAGCACTATCGCCCCGGCGCTGCTCGCCATCCACATCGCCGCCGGCTCCGTCGCCCTGCTCACGGCGGGACTGGCGCTGGTTGCCCCCAAAGGCCAACGTTGGCACATCCTGGCCGGCCGAATTTACGCTAGCGGGATGACGCTGGTGTTTGTCACGGCGGTTCCGCTGGCGATATTGGGCAGCAGCATCTTCCTGTTCCTGATCGCCTTTTTCAGCTTCTACCTGGTCTTTGCCGGGTGGCGGTTCGCCCGCAACCGGCAGCGTCGGGCGCATCCGGCAGATTGGGCGGCAGTGGGGATATTGGCGGTTACGGGGCTGGGAATGTGGGGCTATGCCATCATCGTCGGACTCAACGGCAGTTCCCAGTGGGTAACGCTGCTGCTGTTCGGCGGCATCGCGCTGGCGTTAAGCCTGGCCGACGCGCGGTTTCACCAGAAGCAGCCGGGCGGCGCGCGGCGAGTGGCGAGACATTTAACCAACATGATGGCCGGCACCATCGCCACGATTACGGCCGTAATGGTGGTGAACGTAGATATGGAGCCGGTGTGGGTTCCCTGGATCTTGCCCACCGTCGTCATCACACCGCTGATAACTTGGTGGAATATCCGCACCCTGCGGCCGGCGCGGCGGTAATCGTCTGTTGTCTGAAGCAGGATTTACGGGATTATTGAGATTTTCAGGATAGCCTAATCCCGTAAATCGTAAAATCCGGCAAATCCCGCTTCTGACGATTACCGTGGTTGCCGCGCCCGCAGCGCAAACCCGATGGCGGCCATTCCCGCCGTTGTCGCTCCGATGCGGAAAACGTCTCGGTAGGCCAACAGGAAGGCGTCGGATGCGGTGTGACTGGCGGCGTAATGGTCGCTCAGGCCGGCGAACACCGCGCCGACGATGGCCACGCAGAGAACCGTGCCGGACGCCTGGGCCAGGGACATCGCTCCCGACGCCGTGCCGAATCGTTCCGGCGGGACGGTTCCCAGCATCAGGGCGTAGGCCGCTGATTGGAACCAGCCCACGCCCAGGCCTACTATCGCGATGGCGCCCGCCGGATGCCAGATGGCCGAACCGTCGTCCATCGCTGACATAACCAGCAGTCCCGCCGCCGTCATGCCCAGGCCCAATGCCCCTACCTGGCGGATGCCCCAGCGGTCGCACAGCCAGCCACCCACCGGCGAGGAGAGGATATTGGAGGACGACATGATGGCGAAAAGTATCCCCAATGTCACCGGGCTGCGATTCAGAGCATCGGTGATATAAAAGGGGAAGATGAACCAGAGAACGAACTGGGAGAAATGACCCAGAAACATTGCGCCCGTGGCAGTCTGGAATCCGCTCAATCGCGCCAGAGCCCCGGGCAGCACCGGCAGTTCGGCCTTGCGCTCCACCCGGACCAGAGCCGTCAACACCGCCGGCGACGCCGCCAGCAGCGCGATGACCACCGGGGAGGTCCAACCGATGGCCTGCCCCAGCCGCAGCCCGATCATCAGGCACCACAACAGCGATAGCACCAGCACCGCGCCCGTTACGTCAAACCGCCGTCCCGATTGTGATCCCGACCCGCCGTTGACGGACTTCGGCACCGCCAGCAGGCCGATGATCAGCGCGAGCACGGTGAGAGGGATGCGGCCCCAGAACACGGATGGCCAGTCAAACATCTGCACCAATGGCCCCGCCGCCAGCGTTGACATCACCATTCCCGACGCCAGGCTCGCCGACGTGAACCCCATGGACAGCCCCCGCCGTGACTCCGGAAATACCGACGCGGCAATGGCTGGCGCCGTGCTGTAGAGGCATCCCGTTCCCAGGGCTTGCAGGAAACGAAAACCCACCAACGCCTCCAGCGTCGGCGCCAGCGACATGCACACCATGGAGACCAGATAAGTTGCCGCGCCGAACAGGTGCACCAACCGTAGGCCGAAACGGTCGGCAAAGGCCCCCGAACCCAGCGCCAATCCCGCCCGGGTGGCGATGAACACCACGATGACCCACTGGACGGACGCCAGGTCGGTTTCAAAGGCGTCCCGCATGGCGGGCAGGCCCACGTTGACTGCGAAATCCAGCGACGCCAGCACCATGCCCAGGGCGGCGGCGGACGCGAGGGCGATGGTTCGCCAGGTGATGAGGGTCGTTACGGCAGCGGGGTCGCTTTCGGCGGCGGGGGGCATGGCTGTGGATTGTACGCCATCGGCCATGACGCCGGCGCGCCGTTTCTGGGTCACTGCTACTTGTCGGACGAAGTAACCTTCCAGCGTGTGAAAGGGTCAAATCTACGGGAATTACGTACTTGACGATCCGCCATCTCGACGCCGCACGATGAATCCCAAACGCTCGAACGCCCTCCTCGCATGGTCAGTGATGAAGTCTGATCGTTGCAAACCCGTAGCAACTGCAAATACTTGCTTCACAGGAAATACGACTCCATCGATATGCACGACATAGATGTACGTGACTTCTGGCTGGACTCCAAGTAATCGCGAGCGTACCTCATCGTCGCTGATGCGAATACGGCGTCCCTTGATTCTGGCTTCGATCTCCATGATTCAGCGTGCCTCTACAACTGTCCACGCGGCAAATGAGGGATAGTCAAGTGTGTAATTCCCAAATTTACTCATCAACCGGCGGCATGAAGTCTGCCACCGCCAGCACTACGTCGGGGAAAGCGCGGGGGCTGATGCTCTCGCCCACCCGGTAGGTGCGGACGATGGCGTACTCGGAGCCGGACGGGTCGGCATAGGCGGTCACTTCTTGCGCCCGCAGGTTGGCGACCCATACCTCCGGTATGCCGGCGGCGGCGTACCTTGCCAGCTTTGCGCCCCGGTCATAGGCCAGTGTGCTGTCCGAAACCTCAACGACCAGATGCACGTCAGAGGGGAAGTACGGCCCCATCTCACTCAAAGATCGCTCCCGCAACACGGCAATGTCAGGTTGCGGCGCGCTGCGTTCGCTCAGTCGAATTGACCCTTGCACTCGCACAATCGCACGGCCTAGCAGAGGCGGAACAAACAGCCTGGTCAGCCAGTCGGTGCTGGCTTCGTGAGGATCGCCAATCGGCGGCATGATGATTATCTCCCCGTCAATCAGTTCAACACGGTCGTCCTCATGCAAAATGCCGGCCACTCCCATGTCCAGGTACTCGTCCACCGTGAAGCGGCGGCGGCCAGCCAGCACGTCGGCCAGCTCGTCGGCGTCGATGATGCCGGCTTCCGCCAATGCCGCGCACTCCTGCCGGCTGAACGGGCGCGCCGGCGGCATTCCGGTCGTGGTGAGCGTGGTTGTTGTCATGGCGTCTCTCCAATCTACTCGTCGGCTGGCGGCATAAAGTCCGCCACTGCCAGTACCACATCCGAGAACGCTCGCGGGCTGATGCTCTCGCCGGCCCGGTAAGTCCGCACGGCGGCGTACTCTGCGCCTGACGGGTCGGCGTAGGCGGCCACTTCTTGCGCCCGCAGGTTGGCCACCCATACCTCCGGGATGCCAGCGGCAGCGTACCGCGCCAGCTTGGCGCCCTGGTCATAGGACAGCGAAGTGTCGGCAAACTCGATCACCAGGTACACGTCCTCCGGCGTCGTGCGCCTGGTTACGCCGGATCCGGGGGGATTCCATGTCACTAATGCAATATCGGGCTGCGGCGCGCTGCGGTCATTCAGATAGACAGGATCACCCACCAGCACAGTAGCGCGCCCAATCAGAGGCGGTACGAACAGAGTAGTTCCCCAGCTGGTGCCACCCACGTGGCGGTCGCCAATTGGCGGCATGATGATTATCACTCCATCGATCAGTTCAACTCGGTCATCCTCGTGGAGGATGCCGGCCACCTCCATGGCCAGGTATTCGCCCACGGTGAAGCGGCGGCGGCCGGCCAGCACATCGGCCTGCTCGCCGGCTTGGATGATGCCGGCCTGGGCCAGGGCGGCGCATTCTTGCGGACTGAAGGGACGCGCCGGCGGCATTCCGATCATGTTCAGCGTCGTTGTGGTCATCGGGGATCCTCCGCGCTTTTTCGTGCCCAGGGCCAGAGGTTGACGGTGAGCGGATTCTATCATGCCGGCCATGCCCAACTGTGATGTGCTAATATCTGGCCGTGATTACCGATGGCATTCGCCGCCCCGGAGGTTCGCTACCATGACTCAAAGTAACGGGACACAGAATACCGGCGCCTTTGAGGCCCTGTTGCAGGAAGACCGCACCTACCCGCCGCCGCCTGAGTTCGCCGCCAACGCCAACATCTCCGATCCCGGCGTGTACGAAGAGGCGGCGCGAGACCCCGAAGCCTTCTGGGCCCGCTTCGCCGGCGAACTGGACTGGTTTGAGCCCTGGGATACCGTGCTGGACTGGTCCGACGCTCCCTTTGCCAAGTGGTTTATCGGCGGCAAGCTCAACGCTGCCTACAACTGCATCGACCGCCACCTCAAGGGGCCGCGCAAGAACAAGGCTGCCATCATCTGGGAGGGCGAGCCGGGGGACTGGCAAGTCTATACCTACCAGGATCTGTACCGCGAGGTCTGCAAGTTCGCCAACGGTCTGAAGAGCCTGGGAGTGCAGAAGGGGGACCGGATCACGCTGTACATGCCCATGGTGCCGGAGCTGGCCATTGCCATGCTGGCGTGTGCCCGTATCGGCGCGCCCCACAGCATCGTCTTCGGCGGGTTCAGCGCCGAATCGCTGCGGGACCGGATAGAGGACTCCCAATCCAAGGTGATGATTACCGCCGACGGCGGCTGGCGTCGCGGCGGCATCATTCAGCTCAAGCAGAACGCCGACGCCTCCATCGAGGGCGACACTCCGGTGGAGAAGGTGGTCGTGGTGAAACGCACGGGCCATGACGTGCCCATGGTGGAAGGGCGCGATGTCTGGTGGCACGACCTGGTGGCCGACCAACCCCTCAACTGCGAGCCGGAGGTGATGGACAGCGAGGATATGCTGTTCATGCTGTACACCAGCGGCACCACGGGCAAGCCCAAGGGCATCGTCCACACCACCGGCGGCTACATGACCGGCACCTATGCCACCAGCAAGTGGATTTTCGACCTCAAGGAAGACGATATCTACTGGTGCACCGCCGACATCGGCTGGGTCACCGGACATAGCTACATCATCTACGGCCCCCTGGCCAACGGCGCAACCACGGTGATGTACGAAGGCTCACCGGACTATCCCGACCGGGACCGATTCTGGGCCATCGTCGAAAAGTACGCCTGCACCATCTGCTACACCGCTCCGACGGCAATCCGCACCTTTATGCGATGGGGCGAGGAGTATCCCAACCGGCGTGACATGTCTTCCCTGCGCCTGCTCGGGTCGGTGGGCGAACCGATCAACCCGGAGGCGTGGGTGTGGTACTGGCAGCACATCGGCGGCGGACGCTGCCCGGTGGTGGACACCTGGTGGCAGACGGAGACCGGGGCGGTGATGATTTCCGCCCTGCCGGGCATCACGACGCTCAAGCCCGGGTCGGCGACGCAGCCCTTCCCCGGCATCGACGCCGCCATCCTGGACGAGCAGGGCAACGAGATCGGTCCCGGCGGGGGCGGCTACCTGGTGGTCCGCAAGCCGTGGCCGAGCATGCTGCGCGGCATCTACGGCGACCCGGAGCGATTCGTGCAGCAATATTGGTCAAACTACGAGGGCATCTACTTCACCAGCGACGGCGCCAAGCTGGACGAGGAGTCGTACTTCTGGCTGTTGGGCCGCGTTGACGATGTCATCAACGTGTCGGCCCACCGCATCAGCACCATGGAAGTGGAATCCGCGCTGGTGGACAACCTGAAGGTCGCCGAGGCGGCCTGCATCGGACGCACTCACGACGTGAAGGGCCAGGCCATCGTGGCCTTCGTCACCCTGAAAGACCAGGTTGCCGGCTCCGACGACGTCATCACCGAGCTGAAGCAGCACGTGGCCGGCAAAATCGGCCCTATGGCCCGCCCCGACGACATCTACTTCGCCGCCGAGCTGCCCAAGACCCGCAGCGGCAAGATCATGCGCCGGCTGCTGCGCGACGTAGCCGAAGGTCGCGCCCTGGGCGACACCACCACCCTGGCCGACCCGGCGGTGGTGGAGATGCTGAAGGAGCAGTACGGCGACGAGGACTAGCGCATCCCTTCCGATAACATGTCAAGAGGGGCAACCTATTACGGTTGCCCCTGACTCTTCCGTTACGCCGTTGCCAGGCTGCTTCTTCTGACAGCCAAACGCGAGCCGGCGAACCCGAGGAGCGCTCCCACCGAAGCCTTTATCATCCAGTCTGCAATGTTAAGTAGGATACCCCTTGCTGGCGTCATATCCTCCGCCGGAACCGGCGCCATCCACACCAGCACGCCACCGCCCACGAGTATCAATGCCAAAAGTCGGCCAACTACGCCAACGGTGGTTCTCGCGCCGTTCATGCCTGTCCTACCTCAGCCTGATTATCGCTGGCGCTCGCCGATAAGTGTGTGGACGCATCCGGCTTGCTCTTGCCACTCGTCCAGATACCATACAGCAACAAGCCAATGCTGCCGAACAACATGACTAGCCCGACCACGATCATGGTCATGCCAAGGATTGGCTCAAACAGCTCCATGCCGTCACCCTCTTTCTCAACCATCTGCTCTGATTTTATCACGAACCTGCCGCCGCCCGCGCCAGATTCAACTCCAGCAGCCGTTCCAGCACTTCCCCATCGGGCAGATCCGCCGGCCAGCCGTAGGCGTCGGCCACTGCCGCGTCCAGCCTTTCGTGGGCGTTGGCCAGCCAGGTGGGATAGTCATTGTAGAGGTTGGTGAGGGTCCGGCGGCGCAACTGGTCGGAGTTGACAGGGCAATCGCGTCTTAATGAGATTTTTAGAAATGTGTTAATGTCGGAGGATATATTGAGGGTCGCGGAGGCAGGCGGACATGGCGCAACCACCCAAGGCAACTATTCTCGATCATTTCGCTGACCTTGACGACCCACGGGTAGAACGCACCCGACGCCATAAACTGGTGGACATCATTGCTATTGCGATCTGCGCCACCATCTGCGGCGCCGATTCTTGGGTCCATATCGAGCTCTTCGGCAGGAGCAAGCTGGCCTGGTTTCAATCCTTCTTGGAACTGCCTGGCGGCATCCCGTCCCATGATACCTTCGGGGATGTCTTCGCTCGGCTGGACCCAGTGCAGTTGCAGGACTGCTTCATCTCCTGGACCCAGGCCATCGCCCAGTTATTGCCCGGCGAGGTAGTGGCCATTGACGGTAAGACAGCCCGACGGTCCTACGACCGCGCTGGGAATAAGGGCGCCATCCACATGGTCAGCGCTTGGGCCACGCAGAACGCCCTGACCTTGGGTCAGGTCAAAACCGAGGAGAAATCCAACGAGATCACCGCCATTCCCCAACTGTTGGAGATGTTGGAGTTGCACGGTTGCATCGTAACTATCGATGCTATGGGCTGCCAGCGGGAGATCGCCCAGCAAATCACCCAGGGCGGCGCCGACTACGTGCTGACGGTGAAGGAGAACCAAGGGCAACTGCACGAGGGCATCCGCGACCTGTTCGAAGGGGCCGAGGCGCTGGGTTTTGACGGGGTGTCCTATGACCACACGGAAACCGTGGAGAAAGGGCATGGACGGCTGGAACGTCGGGAATGCTGGGTCATCACCGATCAAGACTGTCTGGACTATCTGGACCCCCAAGGGCAATGGCCGCAACTGAAAGCCGCCGTCAGGGTGGTGGGCCATCGTCAAACCACAGAAGGATCAACCAGCCAACCCCGCTACTACATCAGCAGTCTGGCGGCCTCGGCAGAACAACTGCTGGCTGCCATCAGAAGCCACTGGAGCATCGAAAACTCGTTGCACTGGACCCTTGACGTGACCTTTCGGGAAGATCAGTGCCGAGTGCGCAAGGACAATGGCCCACAGAACATCAACACGCTGCGGCAGATCGGACACAACCTGTTGAAGAACGAGAAAACCCTGAAAGTGGGCATCCAGGGCAAACGCCTCAACGCCGGATGGGACGAGGACTACCTGCTCAAAGTGCTCCTCGGATAAGACGCGATTGCCCTGTCGGAGTTGAGGGCCGGGTTGCCGAACATATCCGTAGGATTGCGCCAGTTCTCCCGCAGTTGATTCAGCTCGGAGGCGGCGTTAGCAATGGCTTCCCGTTGCTCGTCGGTCGGCTGCGGGAAGGGGAAGGTTTCAAAGCAGGTGGTGGGTGTGTAGCGGGGACGGCTTTCCAACTGCGTTCCTATTGCGGATGCCCAAACCGTGTGCAAGTGGCTGTGCAGGACACCGAAAAAGTAATCGTCATCTCGAGCGAATACAATGATTGTGTTTTCCGGCAATACATCTCCGTCAATCCAAGCGAACATCCTATGCTGAGACACCATGCTGGTGCCAATGTATCTAGGCAATCCGGCCAACGCCTGACGCATACCAGGACGGGCCTCGGCGTGCAGCCACCATAACTCGGCGTAGCGCCGTCTATTGTTTTGTACTCTTTCCGGCTTTACGTTTGCTACTACGTATTCGAATGGAGCCTCATACAATGCTGCCTCATTCTCCGACGTATCGATACCAAAATCTATTATCCACATATCGCGGGCGTTCTGATTAATATCACGGCCTATAATCCACGGCTTCACAACGTCACTGTTGGGCCGGCCGTGTGGGTTGGGCTGACGCAGCATTCCCTGTGCCAGTTCGCTTTCGATCTCAAAAGGCCCAACTTTTGTAACGCCCATAAAGCTGATACCGGCGTTTTCGGGCAGCGACTTGGCCTGCGTCAAATCCGCTCCGCCGGTGAGATCAGCGTTGATGTTGTTAACCGGCTCGCCGTCCAGGGTACGGTTGGTCTCGCTGCCGTCGTCAAAGCAGACGATGGAGATGTGAACGTCGGCCCCATCCAGCACCCAGTCCTGGTCGGAAACGGCGGCGAATATATCGCCGGTGTTTTTGATGCGCTCCAGCACGGGGCGGTTGGACTGGAAGCGTATCGCCTGCGTGGCCAGCAGGCCGGCTCGCCGTGCTTTTCCCTCCTCAATCTGCGTCCGCGCCTTTTCCAGCCAATAGCAGCACAAATCGCTGGAGTTGGGTATCCGCTCTCCGTACAAGTCATACACCGCATTGACGTACTTGCCGCCCAGCTGCTCCCGAAAAGGAAAGTGCCCCAGGAAGGGCGGGTTGCCTACTATGTAGTCCACCAACGGCCATTGCGCTTCTCGATGCCGTTCGGATGCTCCGAACACAGCGTCCACTTCGGTATATCGCATTCCATCAACTTCGCGTCGGTCGTCATCAGTGTAAATGGAAAAGCGTCCATAATCCGGGCCCATCAAGACGTCGCCTTCGGGCCAAGTGTCAGTAAATTCAATCAACGCGTCGCGGCACTCAATAGTGTTCAGCGAACCCAGCACCGGCTCCCGGTTATATTCATGCCCGTTTTCAATCAGCCATTGCAGATGCCCAATCCACAAGGCGGTGCGGGCCAGGTCGCTGGCGTATGGGTCGATTTCGATGCCGTAAAACTGTTCCGGCGAGACTTCGGGCAGAAAATTGCGCAACCCCAGCTCTGCGGCCAGCGTCAATACTGCTTTCTCCAAATCGTGCAGCTGACGCAACGCCACGTACAGAAAGTTGCCGCTGCCGCAGGCCGGGTCCAGCACCCGCAGCGATGACAGCCGTCCCTGAAATTCCAGGAGCAACTGACGGGCCTGCTTCTCGTCCCGCTGCCCTTCCAGCAGCATCAGGCCGCCCACCTTGCTCTCCACGTCGTGCCATTCCGATAGCAGTGGGTTGACCATCACCGGCTTGATGGCCGATAAAATGTCACCCTCCGATGTGTACTGTGCGCCCACCAGCCCTTGCTTGTCGGGGTCAACCGCGCGCTCAAAAAGCGTCCCAAAGATGGATGGCTCGATATGTGCCCAGTTACGCTCGGCGGCCTCAACCAGCTTTTCCAGCTCGCCGGTTTCCAAAGGGACGGTTGAGGATCTTTGAACAAGTCGCCGTTGAAATAGCGAATCCGCACGTATCCGAACTGGCCTCCCGTGCTCATGTTGCTGAATAGTTCCCGAATACCCCGATCAAACCGTTCCGGCTCTTGGTAGAACTCATTGGCCAGCCGGGACAGCGCCTTTTCCGGCAACAGCCCCACATCCTGGGCGAAAAAGCAGAACACCAGACGATTCAGGAAGCGCGCCACCTCCAGAGAGTCGATGCCGCGGTTCCGCATTGATTGGGCGATGGATGCGAAGATAACGGCGGTATCCTGTGTTATTTCATCAGGGGTAATCTCCGGTTCCAGCGCGTTCGGGTTGTGGAAAACGCTGCGGAGTATCGCCAACGATTCCGGTTCGCCCAAGTCGTCCAGCAGGATGGTATGGACAACGGGAACCTTGTTAGTGAAGTTAGTACGCACCCGGATGGTCTGGAAATCCGACACCACCAGCAGCGGCGGGTTGTTTAACGCCTCTCGATAGCGCAACAACTGGCGATAGGCTTCGTCCAAGTCCCGGTGCAGCCCCTTGAATTCCCAGGCGAAATAGCCCTGCTTATACACGTCGGCCCGGCCCAGGCGCCCGGACGCCTCCCGCACCGACCGCTCGAAGGTGTACCACTGCTGGCTGCGGTCCATCTCTGCCGGCGTGGGATGCTCCACCACCCGGCACAGGTCCAGGAACCATTCCTGCGCGCCGGCGGATTCCAGGCCACGGCTGCGCCGCCACTTGGCAATGAACTGCTCGGGCGGCATTGTCGGCTGCTGGGTCGTCATGGCGATAGTCCAGCGTATAGCATACCCCGAGCTGTAATCTATCGCCAACGGCTTCGTCTCACTCAAATCGCCAAAACTGCGCGGCCGGTCCGCAGAGGCGGCGGGCCGCGTTGTGTTATGGTGCCGGCGTTGATTTGACCCTCACGTCGGCGACGACCTTTCCATTGGCCGGCCGGCGCTATTCCTGCGGAACTTGCTATGACTTCTACCGTGTCCTTGAACAATCACAGCCTGGTGGGAAACGCCCTGAACCTGCTGGCCGACGGCCTCGGCCCCTACGTGGTCAGCAAGATGGAAGGTGCAGTGGCCGACGGTCGATTTGACCCCGCCGACACCGATGCCCTGGGCGAAATCGCCGGCGACGTCGCCGTGACGCTGCGCGTGATGGCCATGGCTTGGAACGACGTTTTCCGCGATTGCCTCGGGCCGGTTGAGCGGAGCCTGGTATCCGAAATCCGAGAAATCCGCAACCGCTGGGCGCACCAGAATGCCTTTGACGATGACGACATGGACCGTGCTTTGGACTCAGTGGGGCGACTGCTGGCCGCCGTTGGCGCTACGGAAGAAGCGGATCGGGTGACCCGGGCGAAACACCGGCTGCGCATCCAGCGTTACGGCGTGCCCACACCAAAGGCGGCTGCTCCGGAGCCGGCCGATGCTCCACCCGAGCCCGAGCCTGAGTCGGCGCCCGCGCCGGAACCGCAGCCGCAGCCACAACCGCCCGCGGCTCCCCCTGACGTCGACCGGATTGCGGATAGCGCCGACGACCATATCAGTCGCGGCGTCGCCTATCGCCGCGAGGAAAAATTTGAACAGGCCATGGCGGAATTTGAGCAGGCCGTCAGCATCAGTCCTGACCACGCCGACGCCTGGTATCACCACGGCCTGACCTGGGGATTGATGGGCGAACACGGCCGGGCTGTCGCCGACTTCACCCGCGCCATCGAGCTGTCTCCGGAGTACGCTGACGCCTACAATTGCCGCGGCTACGCTCTGCTCTGCCTGGGCGAATACCGCCTGGCGTTGCGCGATCTGGAACAGGCCGTCCGGATGAATCCCGACGATGAACTGACCCAGCGCAACCTGCGCCAGGCTCGCCAGCACCGCCCAGAACCGCCGGAATAGGGAGTGCAGGTATTTTCGTCAGAAACAGGATTTGCGGGATTTTGGGATTAGCGGGATCAGGCCGTTAGCTGCTCCCCCAGAAAAAGACGCATCCGTTCCACGCACCACTCCGGGTAGATGACGTTGACGCCGTGACCCAGGCCCGGCCAAACATCCAGGCGGCTGTTGGGTATCTCGGACGCCATGAATTCTTGCTGATCCATACTGGTGGTCAGCGATTCGTCGCCGGTGAGCAGGAGAGTGGGCACGGTGATGTCCTTCAGGTGCGGGCCGAAGTCCAGGCTGTCCAGGTAGCTGTGAAGAGCTTGGCCGATGTCGGCCGGCGTCTGGTCCATCTCGGCGATGTACCAGTCCTTCAGGCCCTCGGCGGCGTGGCGCATATCCAGGCGGAAGTTGATGGTGGCGGCGCTCCACGCGCCGATGCCGCCCTGTTCCATGGTCGCCAGCCAATCCGCCGGAGGCGGACCGGACGTCGCGCTCTCGCGTCGGGTCAGCCGGCACGGGGAGTTGCACAGCACCAGCGCGCGACATCGCTCCGGGTAGTCGTGAGCGAACTGCATACCCATGATGCCGCCGAAGGACTCGCCCACGTACACCACCTGTTCCGCGCCGGCGTCGTCCAGGATGGCCAGCAGGTCGGCCATCAACGTATCCAGCGTGGGTTCGTAGCGGGCCGGGTCGATGGTTGACCGGCCCATGCCGCGCATATCGGGTCGGATGACGCGGTATTCACGGCTCAGCAGGGGCGGCCAGTTGTACCAGAACCGGCCGTTGCGGGAGAAGCCGTGCTGGAGCAAGATGGCCTCGGGCGACTGGCGCCAGGGGTCGGTGAAATCGTCCAGATAGTAATGCAGTTGGGCGTCGCCGCGCTGGATAGTGGGCATGGCGTCCTCCGTTTGATTGCCGGCCTCCCGGATTGCGGTTTCGGCTGGTATAGCATACCCTTGCGGTGGCGGCAATCGGCTCCCCCGGTCGGCCGCACGATACCAATGGGAGGAACCGGGATTATGCCCGGATCGTTGACTTCAACACCCCTGTCGCAGTCCGAAATTCGGGAACGGCTGGACGGGCTGCTGTGCGACCTGCGGACCTTCGGCCGGCAGCAGGTCGGTTATCCCACGAACCAGAACTTTGACTATTCGTCGCTGCTGCCCTTTCTGGATTACTCCATCAACAACGTCGGTGACCCCTTCCACCCCAGCAACTACTGGAGCAATACCCACGCCATCGAGCGGGAGGTCGTTGCCCGTTTCGCCGGCCTGATGCGTATTGACCCCGCCGACGCCTGGGGTTACGTAACCTCCGGCGGTACCGAGGGCAATATGTACGGCCTGTACCTGGCGCGGGAGCTGTTCCCCAACGCCATGTTCTACTTCTCCGAAGAGACTCATTACAGCGTGCTCAAAAACGTGCGGGTGCTGAACGCGCGCCACATCATGATACGGCGGCAGGAAAACGGAGAAATTGACTACGACGACCTGGAAGCGATGATCCGGGTCAACCGGGACGTACCCGCCGTAATAATGGCCAACGTGGGCACCACCATGCGAGGCGCCATTGACGACATCCCCCGGATACGCGCCATCCTGCGGGACCTGGCGGTCACCAACCTCTACATCCACGCCGACGCCGCGCTGAGCGGCATGATCCTGCCCTTTGTAGATGACCCGCAGCCCTACGGCTTTGACGCCGGGATAGACAGCGTGTCGGTGAGCGGGCACAAGATGATTGGCGCACCGCTGCCCTGCGGCGTGGTGCTCACCAAGCGACCTCACGTGGAGCGGGTGGGCCGGGCGATTGAGTACGTGGGTGTGGAGGATACCACTCTGTCTGGCTCTCGCAACGCGCTGGCCCCATTGATGATGTGGTACGCCTTCGCGCGGCGCGGCGACGAGGGCTTTCGCCAACTGGTGGCCGGCGCCCTGGATACTGCGGAGTATGCCGTAGGGCAGTTCAACGAAAGGGGCATCCCCGCCTGGCGACACAAAAACTCGGTAACGGTGGTGTTTCCCCGGCCGGCGCCGGAGGTTTTCCGCAAGTGGCAGATGGCCCCCGAAGGCGACATCACCCACATCATCACCATGCCCCACGTCACCCGGGAGATGATCGACGAACTGGTGGCCGACTGCGCCCGGTAGCGACCGTCATTCCGGCTTGCGCCGGAATCCCGCCCTCGACCGGAGGAACTTTCTCCATGGACCAGCCGAATCTGGTGAACCGCATCGTCATCATGGCGGACAACGAGGTGGGCGTCATCGCCGACATCACCCGCGTCCTGGCTGATGAGGGCATCAACCTGGAAACCATCAACACCGACACCGCCGGCGACCAGGGGGCCGTCATCCTCACCGTGGACCAGTACGACCGCGCCCTCTACGCGCTGAACCGGGCCGGCTTCAAGGCCGTGGGCGACGACGCGCTGGTCATCCGCCTGCCCGACGAACCCGGGGCGCTGGCCGGCGTGGCCGGCAGCCTGAAAGAGGCTGGCGTTAACATTGAGAGTATGCACATCCTGAGCCGCCAGGCCGGCTACGCGATGATTGCGCTGAAAACCGACAACCGCGCTGAAGCCATTGCGGCCGTCGGCAGCGAGGTCGTTGTCTAACTTATTCTGTCATTCCAGCTTCATTCTGTCATTCCAGCTTCATTCCGTCATTCCGGCGAAAGCCGGAATGACGGATGAAAATGTGGGAGGAAACCTTATGCCAGCGCGCACCGGAGCCGAATACATCGCCGGCCTGCGGGAGCGGGCCGCCGAGATCTACATCGGCGGACAGAAGGTAAAGGACGTTACGGCCCATACGGCCTTCTCCGGCGGCCTGCGGACGGTGGCCGGCCTGCTGGATCTGCAGCATGACCCGTCCTTGCGCGACGAGATGGTGTATGAATCGCCGTCCACCGGCGACCCGGTGGGTTTGTCCTTCATCATGCCGCAAAACGCCGACGACCTGAAACGGCGCCGCAAGATGATGACCAACTGGGCGCTGGCCTCCTGCGGGATGATGGGGCGCACGCCGGACTTCCTCAACGTAGCGGTGATGTCCATGGCTGCCGCCGCCGATTACTGCGGCCAGAACCGCCCCGAGTTCAAGCAGAACATCCTGGACTATTACGAGTACATCCGCGAAAACGACATCGTTATGACGCACACGCTGGTCAACCTGCAGCGCAGCCGCTCCGTGGGTCAGACGCCCTTTGACGACCGCACCGAGGTGGCGCTGTCGGTAGTCAAGGAAACCGACGCTGGCATCGTGGTGCGCGGAGCGCGCGTGCTGGCGACGCTGGGGCCGCTGTCCGATGAGATCGCCGTCTATCCGGCGCGGACCCGACGGGTGCCGGCCGGCGAAGAGGGCAAGTACGCTTTCGGCTTTTGCATCCCCTGCAACACCGAGGGCCTCAAGTTCCAGTGCCGGGATACCATCGATTTGGGCCGGTCGCATTTTGACCATCCCGCCGGTAGCCGTTTCGAGGAGATGGACGCCATCGTGTTCTTCGACGACGTGCTGGTGCCCTGGGAGCGGGTGTTCCTGTACAACGACGTTACCCTGTGCAACCAGTGGGGCGAGCGCACCAACCGCAACGCCCACACCGGCCACCAGGTGGTCACCAAGAACGTGGTCAAGTGCGAGTTCATGCTGGGCCTGGCCTCCCTGATGGTGGATACGCTGAGTTCCGGCGAACTTCCGCAGACCCAGCACCTCATCGCCGAGCTGATCGAGAACCTGGAGATCACCAGGGCCCTGCTGGCCGCGTCGGAGGCACAGGCATCGGTGGACGAATGGGGCATCTTCTGCCCCGATTACCGGCCCCTGCTGGTGGCCCGCAAGCAGATGATAACCATGTATCCGCGCATGGCGGAAATCCTGCACCTGCTGGGTTCCAGCAGCCTCATGGCCCTGCCCGCCGAGGCCGACCTGAACGGGCCGCTGGCCGAGGACATTCACCGCTACCTGGACACCGACACGGCCACCGCCGAGGAACGCATCCGCCTGTTCCGGCTGGCCTGGGACGTGTCGTGCAGCGCCTTCGGCGGTCGGCAGACGCTCTATGAGCGTTACTTCGGCGGAGACGTGGCCCGCAACGCCGCCCTCTTGTACCAGATTTACAATCGGGACGCGGCGCGGAACATGGTGCAGGAGTTTCTGGGCTGGGAGTAGTCCTTGACGGCGTAGGGGCGAATAATTATTCGCCCCCACAACATGAGCGGAGGAGGGATCCATGATTACCGTCGCTGAAATCAACATCGCGCCCGTCAAATCCATGGCCTTGACGCCGCTGACCGAGGCCACGCTGGACTTGGGCGGCATTCAAGTGGACCGCAGATTTTATCTGGTCAACGGGCAGGGCCGCCTGCTGAGCCGGCGGCAGGTGGGCAAGTTGGCGCAGTTGGTCGCGTCGTGGGACCCTGACGGAGAACAGTTGCGGATTGCCTTTCCCGACGGCACGGTGCTGGAGGGTCAACCAGAATTGGACAGCCCGGTGTGGACGATAATCTGGGGACGGCGGGTTCGAGCGCGTCCATTAATGGGCGACTGGATGCCGGCCATCAGCGAGTTCTGTGGCCAGCCGGCGGCGCTGATGATGTCGGACATACCCTGCCAGGTTTTCGACGAGTTTCCCGTGTCGGTGCTGTCTCGCGCTTCAGTGGAACGGTTGTCATCCGAGATGGGCATGTCAGATGATGAATGTCTCGCCACCGACCGTTTTCGCCCAACCTTGTTGCTGAATGGCTGCGAGCCGCACCAGGAAGACGGGTGGATGAATCGCCCCATCGCAGTAGGCGACGCCGTGGTCCGCATCCTGGCGCCGGATCCGCGCTGCGCCATCATCGACCAACATCCTCAGACCGGCGAAACCGACACCGACGCCGTCAGGTCCATCCTGGGCTACCGGCCCAACGCGCTGGCCGCCTACTTCGGCGTGTACGGGATCGTGGAACGGCCCGGGATGGTGCGGGTAGGGGATAGGGTAGAAGCGGACTGACTGCGCTGGAATAGAGTCGCGCAACAAACTGGAGGCAGAGCGATGTCTGACATAATATTGATGACGGAAACGGTTCAAGTCATTCACAGTGATGAGTCTGGCGCGTCCGATTACATCATCAATCTGACCTTGAATTACTATCAAGAAGCGGGACAGTGGGTAGGTTTCTGCGAAGAATTGGGTACTTCTGCTTTCGCAGACGACTTGGAACAGACGCAAGCAGAGCTTCGGGAGGCTGTGGAGTTGCAGTTGAACGGGGTGGAAAGTATTACCGACGTGCGGGATTATCTTGCCGACAATCAGGTGGTCATTCAGCCGGTCAAACCCTCCCGACAAGCCGGTTTCGCGATTGTATGAATATCTCAGGGCGTTATCTCATGCGCCTTCTCGAACTCGACGGTTGGATCAGAGATCGCCGGGCCAACCACGGGATTTTGTTCTACAAAGAATTTCCCGGGGAACGACGGCCAAGGTTCGCGGTCATACCGGACAAGTCAACGCCGTTGCCCGATACCATGTTGGGACGGATTCTCAGCGTGAAGCAAACCGGCATTGGCCGGGCTGGTTTGCAAAGGCTTATTGAACTGGAACGAGAAGGCTGATATATCAGTTCAGGGGCGCCGCATCGTAGCAGCGCCCCTTTCCCGATTTAATTTGCGCGCGTGGCTGATGCACTCAGTGCTGCACCAGCCCCTCCTCCATCATGGCGGCGATTGCTCCGTCGAAGGCTTCGATGGTGAAGTCGATGTCGGCCGCGGTGTGGGTGCCGGACAGCACGCCGCTGGTGCGGGACATCAGGTCCACGCCGCGCACCTGGAGGGCCTGCCGCAACGCGCGCTGGATGCCGATGGGCTGATCCTTCAGGCGGGAGGCGTCCAGACCGTCGATGCTGCGCTCGCCGAAGAACAGGTGGAAGGTGGACGCCTCGCCGTACACGGTGGCGTTGACCTCGCGGCGTTCCACGACCTCACGCAGTCCGACCCGCAGGCGCTCGGCCATCAGGTCGGCCTGGTCGTTCAACTCGCCGGTGGCCACCAGGCGCAGGGCGGCGTTGCCCGACGCGGCGGCGTAGGGGTTGGCGTTGAAGGTGCCGCCGTGGAGCACCCGCTCGTAGCGGTCGTGGTGGCTGTCGCCGGTCTGGTGCATCACGGCCATGACCTCTTCCCGGCCGCCCACCGCGCCGCCGGGCAGGCCGCCGGTGAGGATCTTGGCCATGGTGCAAAGGTCGGGATCGACACCCAGGCGCTGCTGGGCTCCGCCCGGCGCCCAGCGGAACCCGGTGATAACCTCGTCCAGGATCATCACCGCGCCGTGCTCCCGGGTCAAACGGCGCACGCCGTCCAGGAAGCCGTCGGGCAGGGGCACCGTGCCGTAGGACGCGCCGGACGCCTCGGTAATGACGCCGGCGATGTTGTCGTCGCTGTTCAGCGCGTTTTCCAACGCCGTCAAGTCGGTGGGAAGCACGATAATGGAGTCAATGGTTCCCTGGGGGATACCGATGGAGGCGGGAACGTCGAAGGGCGGCAGGTTGCCGGGCATTACGTAGTCGTGCCAGCCGTGGTAGTGGGACTCCCAGCGGATGATCTTTTCCTTGCCGGTGTAGGCGCGGGCAACACGCATGGCCAGCATGGTGGCCTCGGCGCCGGACCCGACGAACCGCACCTTGTCGGCGCAGGGCATCAGAGTGCAGACCCGCTCGCCCCACTCCAGCATGGACTCGGTGGGCGCGCCGAAGTGGGAGCCGTCGGCCAGCACGGCGGACAGTGCGGCGACGACCTCCGGATGCGCGTGTCCCGTCAGGAGCGACGCGGACCCCATGCCGTAGTCAACGTACTCGTTGCCGTCGATGTCCCACTTGCGCGGCCCGCTGCCCCGGGCGATGACCACCGGGAAGGGATCGGAAGTGTATCCGTCGTGTCCGGGGCTGCCGGAGGGGAAACGGGCTTGGTAGTTGGGCTGCAATTCCCGCGAACGGGGGTTCATGCGGATGTACTGTTCCTGGATGGTTTCGGCCATGATGTGCGCTCCTTCAAGGAAATGCGGGTTGCCGTTTCGGTTGGTTAGACTTGAGCGGTCATTCCAGGTCGGACGGGTTGGTTCCGGTAATATCGTACACGTGATTGACAATGGTGTGAACGACCAGGTTGATTTCCTGCCGGAAACGGTTCCGGTCCAGGCCGTCCATGCGATAGCCCGTCCCGCCGTATCGGTAGTCCACCGCGTACTCGGTCAGCCAGTTGAGTATGCGTACCGGATGATCGGGTTTCGGGTTGGGGTAGGAGGTGTAGTCGAGGAGCAGACGAAGCTGGTGGCCGGCCAAGGTTTCCGACTGTTCCGGGTCGTTGAGGATGACATCGGCGATGGCCGCAATGTCGTGGGAGAGCCTGAAACGATAGCTGAGGTCAGCGGCGGAAATCCAGGCTTTGATGGCGTTCTCAACCGCCTGCTGGGCAAAAAATCCGTAGGATTCCTGGTCGTCGGGAGCTTGCTCCATAAGTATGTTGCAGGAACGGAGATAGCGGTTGGCATTAACCAGCCGTTGCCTGATGTCCGGCCAGCCGACGGGGTAGCCGTCGTCATAATCGGATGGGCAGTCCAGATTTTCCCCGCTCATAATCACTCCGTCCCGCAAGGCCTGTCCGGCCACGTGATTCTGGGCGCGGCTGCAATAGGCGAACTGCTCGCGGCTCATGGTGATTATATCAACGTGAAGTTCCGGCGGGTTGGCGGCAAAATACTCATCCACCGCCAGCCAGGCGCTGCCGCGGGGCGGGATGGATTTGTCGTTGCGGACGATAAGCAGGTCAACGTCGGAACCGGCGCGATGGTCGCCCCGCGCCCGCGAACCGAACAGGATTACCGTGTCGGGAGCCGCCGCCCGTTGCGCGGCCTCGGCGACGGCCAGGCCGAGGGCGTCCGGTTTGAGCTCGGTTTTGACGGCGGTGGTCATGGTTGGAAAGCGTCTATCTCGACCCCTGGTTTCGCATTTCCCGGACCCGTTCCAGCAACCGGGAAACATCGTCTCTGGTCGCTTCAGCATACCCTGGTACGCTGGTCAGCGGGTTGGCGGTGCGGTAGTATTCGCGGTGCCCGGTGTACTGGTTGTATATTCCGCCGTAGATGGCAAGCCGGAAACGAAATTCCGGGTCGGCCCGACGTACGTCTCCCACCAATTCGTTCAGGTTGTGGATGGTTTTGTACTGACGTCCGTGCGCCGAGACGAGGGCCTTCATCGCGTGCTCCAACGCCTGGTGGGCGTGTTGCCCGATCATTTCATCCATGTCCCCGAGGTCGGAGTCGATGATGAGGTTGAACGTCGCCAGGTGCTGTTCCGCGTGGCGATAGCGTTCGTCGGTTACGGTCCACTCGTAGCTGTGGTCGGCTTCCTCTTCGCCATAGCGGTTGTTGTAGTCCTCCGGGTCTCGGGGCATTATTACTCCGTCCTGCAACGCGCGGGCCACGACGTGGTTGACGGTTCGGCGCATCCGGTCGAATCCTTCGCCGGTTATCCAGACGGTTTGCACCGGCACTTTCCAGCCATAGAGCGACTGCGCCCACTGCTCGGCCTGTCGCTCAATCCGACTCCGCTGCTCCAATGTCGGCGTGTCGTCGCGCACTAGCAGGACGTCGATGTCAGAGCGGCCCTCTTCGTAGTCCCCTCTGGCCCTGGAGCCGAAGAGGATCGAAATATCCGCCTGCTCGGACCGTTGCAGCCTTTGGGCAATATTCAGGGCGCGCCGGTCGAATTCAGCGATGGTCATTTCCCGCCCCTCTCGGCCTCAATCTGTCGCATTACCGGGGCAGATGACGTACTCCGTGCAGATCACCTTAAGCTCATCATAGCACGGCGTTGAGCAATCCTGACGTCAGTCGCCTCAAAGACGGCATGAATCAGGGGCGGACGTTCATCCACCCCTGCTTGACTCGAACCAGTGCAGATTGCGGTGAGCATTAATCAGTCTTTGTCTGACGTCGGGCCAGCCGACGGGATAGCCGTCGTCATAATCAGCTGGGCCGTCCAGATTCTCCCCGCTCATAATCACTCGTCGTTTTTCTCTTGAATGAAATAGACGACGTAAGGCCGTCCAGTTGCCGGTTTTTTTATCCGCCGCTGACGAATTGTTTAGGTTGACCACTGCGCTAGATGTACTACTCTTCTGGCCATCAGAATTTTGGCTTCCGCCAGCCTGCTCAAAGCAAAAGAATGCGTCACCAGTTGCAAAGCACAGAGAGACTCCCCATTCGCACTTGTCACCGGTAACCGGGCAATTTGATGGATGGATGAGTCTTGATACTCCGCCAGTTTGCGTTTCTCTTCAAATGTACACTGCAGGTATTCCCAAATAGATCAAGACAAAGCCTAGTCCTATCATGGCGGGCTTCCCTGTCGCACAGGAGCCCATACCTCACACGACCATGCAGAGTGTGGCCAAGAAGAACAAGGCAGTTTTGGCAACACTACCCGATTCCGTTGGTGGCGCACCTGAGTAAGAACTCTTGCGAGTGGCGGAACGCCAAGCAGCGTTCATAGTTTTGTAGGCGAGGAAACGCCCTACGATGTTCATTTCGCGTCAATCCGCCACGGCTATGTAGGCCACTCCGTTGGTGTTAGCCCGCTCTCTTCCCCAAACTGGCGGTTGGCGTCGGAGATGGCCGTTCCGATGACTACGGCTAGCGTCGCCACGCTGCTAGCGGTTTGCAGGGCGCGGGCTCGTTGGGCGGCGCGGTCAACATCGCTGTCGTCAATGGTAATAGAAACTTCGGCAACGATGTAAATCAGCTCGCCTTCAGCGTTTCGACCCAGCAGGATGAGGTCTGCATCTTCCAAGTCGTTAGCCTGCTCGTCGGAGATGAGGCGATCCTCGGTGGCATGGTATAGCAGATTGGACAGGTGGGGACTTTCCGGGTTAGCGAGCGAATACACCAGTTCGGCGTTGCGGACGTCGAGGTAACGCCTGACAGCGCTAGCGGCACGACGGGCGACTTTACGTTCGTAAGCCGTTCCGGTCAGGTTGCTGAGCTGGCCTTCCATACGGTCCTGCCGGGCTTCCATGCGTGCTTGGCCGTCTTTGAGCTCCACAACGTCGGTTTTGAGCTCCGCGACATCGGTTTTGAGTTCCGACAGGTCCGAGAGAACCCGGTCGTTGAATTCCTCATCCCGGACGTGCTGACGCATGGCCTCGCGCAGGACCGGGTTTTCCCGCATGGCGGCGAGGATGTCTTCAAATGTTTGGACGGTGGTCATGGCGGTCGTTGCAGTTGCAGGGTACGCGACATTTTATCACCGCAAACGGGGGCGGGTGATTACCCGCCCCCGCGCGCATCCTGGTATCGTGCCCCGTCAGTTGTCGGCGGCCACCGCCGGTTCCGGTTGCGCCAGCGCCGCGCCAAATGTCGCTTGCAGGCTGGCACAAGATGCGTCCAACGCCTGCCGTCCCTTGTCGATGACGTGGGGCATTCCGTAGAAGCCGTGGATCACGCCATCGTAACGGATGAGGGTGGTGGCGACGCCGGCTTCTTCCAGGGCGGCGGCGTAGGCTTCGCCCTCGTCGCGCAGCGGGTCGAACTCGGCGGTAATCACCAACGCCGGCGGCAGCTCACCGGTGAGGCGAGCCCGCATGGGCGAAACGAAGATGTTGTAGCCCGACAGGTCGGTGTTGTCCACGTAGTGGTCCCAGAACCAGCGCATACTGGCCGTCTCCAGGAACATACCCTGTCCATTCACCTGGTAGGAGCGGGTGTCGTAGGCGTAATCGGTGGCCGGGTAAACGAGCAGCTGGAAAGCCAGCGGGTGGGGCAGGTCGTCCTGGGCCAGGCACACGGCAGCCGCCAGGTTGCCGCCGGCGCTGTCGCCGCCCACGGCGATGGCGTCGGGCCGGCTGCCCAGCGCTTCCGCGTTGGCCATGGCCCACATCGTCGCCGTAAGGCAGTCCTCGAAGGGCGTGGGGAACTTGTGTTCGGGGGCCAATCGGTAATCGACGGACACCACCACGCAGTTGGCGCCCACACACAGCTCCCGGGCTGTGGCGTCGGCGGTTTCCACGTTGCCGATGACCCAGCCGCCGCCGTGGAACCACACCAACGTGCCCCAGGGGCCGGACGTGGCGGGCGTGTAGATGCGGATGGGCACGTCACCCGGCTCCTTGCCATGCTCGTTGCGGATGATGCGGTCTTCCACCCGTCCCACTTCGGGACCCTCCGGCCGGGGGCGGTTGTCCATCACCTCCCGGCACTCCGTGACGCTCATCTCCTGGAAGGGCTTGATGTCCATGGAGGCAAAGAGTTCCAGCACGTAGGCTGCTTGGGGGTCCAGCAATTTGCGCATGGCAGCGACGTCGCCCTCGTGTTGGCGGTGGTATTCTTCCACCATGTCGTCCACCGCGCCGCGCAGGAACTTGCAGGCGTCGTCCATGGCCGTGCGCGCTGTGTCCATGACGCTGGCCATGCCAAAGAAGCCGTGAATCATCCCGTCGTAGCGATTGACCTCGGCCGGCACACCGAACTCACCGAGCAGCCGGCCATAAGCTTCGCCTTCGTCGCGCAGCGGATCGTATTCGGCCGTTATCACCAGGGCCTGCGCCAGTTCGTCGATGCCCTCAAAGTCCGCGGATAGCCGCAGCGGAGCGACCAGGGGATCAGATTTCTGGGACTCATCCGCCAGGTACTGGTCCCAGAACCAGATCATGCCCTGGCGTTCCAGGTTATACCCGGCGCCGTTGTCGATGTAGGAGCCGGTGTCAAAGTCAACGTCCGTCACCGGATAGACGAGCAACTGGTGGCTGACCCGAAAGTCGCCGGTTTCCGCCGCCTTGATGCTGACCGCAGCGGCGAGGTTGCCGCCGGCGCTGTCGCCGCCCACCGACACGACGCCGCGTACGCCGCCCAGTTCCTCGGCGTGATCGCTGGCCCAGACGGTAGCATAGTAGCAATCATCGAATGGTTCGGGGAACTTGGCTTCCGGCGCCAATCGGTAGTCCACCGACACCACCACGTTGCGAGATCCCACGCACAGGTGTCGGGCGGTGCCGTCGGCGGATTCCAGATCGCCGACCACCCAGCCGCCGCCGTGATACCAAACCAGGATCGGGAAAGGCCCATCACCTTCCGGCGTGTAGATGCGAACGGGGACGTCGCCGGCCGGGCCGGGAACGCTGCGGTCTTCTACTTTGCCGACATCTGGCCCGACGGCCCGGGGCCGCATGGCCGCGTTGGCGCGAGCCTCCTGGGGCGTAACCGTGTAGTTGGGCGGCAGACCCAGGGCGCGGGTTGCCTCAATTACCTCTTGGGCTTGGGGGTGCAGTGGCATGGCGGGCCTCCACTAGTGAATTGTTCGCACGTCAGGATACGCTATTATCTTGCCATCAGAAGTGACCAATGGACAATCATAGACTATAGCTGTGGCGATAATTATCTGGTCCGATGGGTCGTTAATTTGCTCCGGCTGGCCACGGTTGGCCCTCTCCACTATGCTGGTAGATTGGACTGCGATGGCCGGCGTCAGGCCGAGGATATGCACACCGGGGTAGGCAAGCGCGATCGAGAACCAGTCTGGCAAATCGTAGCTCAAGTTTAATCGTCCATACTCGACGAGCTTGGCAATTTCCCAAAGGGACGTAGCGCATATTCCAATGCCGCCGTCGTTTCTTTCGTTGGCTTTAATAGCATCCCTTTGCGCTTCACTCAACCGTTCCGGGTCTTCGACCCACCATATCCAAGTGTGCGTATCCAGGATAATCATTTCAGCGCTTCCCAATCCTCAAGGGCGACCGGGTCAAAGGGGCGGTCATACCTGAGAGGCAAGCCACGCAAAGGGTAGGGATCCCCGGCTGCTATGGCTCTGGCCACGCGCGCGTAGGACTCGGCACGCCGGCGTTCGGTGTCCTGGGTCACTTTGTCATCATCCGGGTCAACCACGAGTTGAAACTCTCCGCGTCCCACGCGCCAGGCTTTAGGCAACCGCCCCCGCTTTACAAAGTTGCCGATGCCTTTGCCATCTCTGGCTATGCTGGAATTGTACGGGTCACGTTCTATCGTGTTTTCCGCGTATCTTTCCCGCAGATGAGGCCGCAAGTCAACAGTCTTCCAGGTGCGAGGAAGTTGGCCTTGCTTACGAAGTTGAAAGACATCGGCCCAAAAATCCATCAGAACACCTCACATTTTCCTGGTGCCGCTGACACAAGGCCGCCGGAGCATCAGTGCAACGTGTCCCGGCGGCCCTTGCGATAGTGGTTCTCTGACTACGCGTTGCGGGTGGCGTAATCCTCGCGGGCCCGGTCCAGCGCCCTGGTGCGTCCGGCCTGGAGGGTTTCGTGGCGCTCGTAAGCCCACGTGTTGGAATCAATGGTCGCCTGGGCGCTGCCCTGGAAGTAGGGCATCACGTGGCGGGCCATCAGCTCGTAGCTGTGGAGCATGTGCTCTCGCGCCGCCCAGTCCACAGTCTGCACCATGAATGAGCCGAAGCCGCCGCTGCGCTCCTCCAATCGCTTGATGCCCTCGATGCAGTCGTCGGGCGTGCCGATGATCCACGCGCCGCGTTCGGCCATCACGTCGATGATCTTCTCGGGCGGGCCGTCCACGATTTGCGGCCGCCCCATGGTGTGCTCGAAGTACTCCCGCTGGTAGCGGCCGGCGCCGATGCGCGCCTGTTCGAAAGCCTCCTCGCGAGTGTCGGCCAGGTGGACGGGCAGCACCAATCGCCACTCGAAGCGGTCAACGGTCTGGTTATGTTCGGCGGCCGATTCTTCGCAGATGTCCCACAGGTCACTCAGCTCCAGGCCCTGGGGCATCTTGGGGTCGCGCGGGGTGGTGATGGTCAGGACCGAGGCGCCGTGCTTGCCGGCCAGGGCGACGCCCGACGGGGTTTGCACGGAGGCTACCGAGATGGGCATATGCGGCGACTGGTAGGGCCGCAGTTGGAGCATGGCCTCGTTCAACTCGAACCAGTCGCTCTTGTGGGTGATGGGTTCCTTCTCGGTGAACAACCGCATGATGACGCCCAGGGCCTCGTCCATGCGGAGACGCTGCTTGGTGGGATCAATACCCATCATGTAGGCGTCACCGGGCAGCGCGCCGGGGCCGACGCCCAGCATCACGCGGCCACGGGTCATGTGGTCCAGCTGGGTCATCCAGTTGGCGACCATGAACGGGTGGTGATACGGCAGGCTGACCACGCCGGTGCCCAGCTTGATGTGCTTGGTGCGGTCGGCGGCGACGCCGATGAAAATCTCGGGCGAAGAGATGATCTCCCATCCGGCGCTGTGGTGCTCGCCGATCCAGGCCTCGTCGAAGCCCAAATAGTCCAGCCACTGCACCAGTTCCAGGTCGCGTTCCAACGCCAGGGTCGGGTTTTCACCCGCGCGGTGGAACGGGCCCATAAAGATGCCAAACTTCATACGATCAGGTAATGCCATCGGGAAATCCTCCTCCTGGTCCGGTTGATCCGCAAAGGAAGTGGCACATCAATGGGCGCAACTGGACGGGTTTGGTTGACTGCTGATAGCGGCATTATATGGGCGATGCGAAACGGCGGCAAGCCGAACCATCGCCAGCGCCGACGTTATAATATGCTGCCCCCCATTGTGTTACGTATAACGAGGTCAATCCCATGGCAACCATCACTCAGCAGGCCATCACACTTAACAGCCAGAACCAACTGCGCAACGCCGACCGCCTGGCCCGCGATTGGGCCATTGCCCACGCCGGTTCTTATCAGAGCCAAGCCCGCAAGGAATTGGGAGGCTCGCTGCCGCTGCGGGAGTGGAAAAACGATAATTTGACCATCCGTATCGCCAAGCTGACCAGCGGGTCCTTCAAGCAAGTGCAACTGGTCAGTGTCAACTATGCGCCCGCCGACGGCGCCGAACCTTACGCCGGCTACATTATGACCTGCGTCCGCTCTGAAACGGAGCAATCCGGCGGACACTGCATATCCGTCGCATCCTTGCCCGATGCGCTGCCCAGCGCCGGATTTCCGTGGGACGACAAGGCCGGCCCCGTCGGGCTTGAGCGCGCCATGGCGTCGATCACCGCCGACCGCGCCCGGCCGGCCGCCAATTCCGGCAAGGCGCGGAGCATCACCGCCATCGACGACCTGTTCACCGTACACGATGCCGCTATCGTGCTGACGGAAGACGGGCAGCAGGCGGCGGAGTTTCAGGAACTGGCGGACGCGCACGGCGACTGGACCGCCGTCGTCAGCATCAGCGCGTCGGAGCAGCTGGCTATTGGCCGCGAACTGTCCGACCATCAGCTACCGGCGTGGATCCGGGCCGAAATCGCGCTCTTCTCCCGCTACGCCGACGCAGACGGCGGCCGCCTGCGCATGGCGGAAACCGATTGGGCCCGCGCCACGGCTTTCCTGGATGCCGAACGCGACCGCGTCGTTAATGAAATTGCCGGCAGCGGCGCTATGACTGCGTTCCAGGTGTTGGAGTCAGTTTCCGTCTTGTTATCCATTTCAATGTTGACGGACGCGAAAGACATAGCCGAGGCGCTGGTTGAATCCGCTGAAAAAGCGCAACCCGCAGAAACCGATGCTGATAACAACGTGGCAAATCAGCAGCGCATCTACATCCTGGAAGACCAACTCAGCGAGGCCAACAATACCATCGCCGAACTGCAAGAGCGGTTGGCGCAGTACGAAAACTATGAACCCGACGCCGATACGGACGCTGAGGCCGACCAGAGTGAAGACCTATCTCCCGAGTCCGTTCTGGACGGCAATCGATACGACGCCGTTGTGAACGCCGTCACTGAACCGGACCGTTTCCCCAAACTCCGCTTTCTGACCAACTGGGACAAAGCGTTGCCCGGCTATGGCAAGCCCAGGCCCAGCGGGACCGAAATCGTATCCGCGCTGGACGCCATCAACAAGCTCGCCCAAGCCTGGCACAACACGCCCGACGGGAAAATTGGCCCTTGGGACAACTACTTCCATGGCCTCACCGGCTGGACCCACGCCAACGGCGAGTCCGACTTCACCATGTCACGCTACGGCGACAAACGCTCCTTCAGCGACCAGGACCACGGCCGACAGGTGACCATTGAACGCCACCTCACCTATCGAGGCTCCAGCGGCGGCCTGCAAATCTACTTCGACCGGGACGACATAACCAACACCTTCATCGTCGGCTACATCGGCGAGCACCTGCCCTACGCCACTAACCGCTCCTGAGGGCGGATAAAACGACGCCGGGGCTGCCCACGGGCGGCCCCGGTGAAGACGCAGCGGTGGCAACGCCAGTTCTTTACTTTTTCTTCGGGGGTGGAGCCGGCGGCGGTGGCGGCCGCTTGACGTTCAGTGGCTTTTGAGACAGACCCTTGAAACCTTTGCCCCAGCGACTGGGCGCCAAATTCGCTGCTCTTACCATAGTTATCTCCCTGCTGTCATGCCGAAGCCTCGATGTTCATAAACTCTATCACTTCCACGTCGGTCGTAGGCACCAGCAAGTCGATCACTCTGCTCATTCAATCTGCCCTACGTACCCTCATCATGCGCCGACACTTGTAGGGGCGAATAATTATTCGCCCCTACACTCTGAACACCCCCGCAATCTGTTGCCCGTCATCACCCCGAGATCGCCGGCAATCCCTCGTCGGCGCGCACCTCGTTGATGATTTCCAGCACGCGCTGTTGGAATGGCGGGTAGGACAACTCGAACTCGGTCAGTAGGCGGCTGTTGTCCACCAGGTAGTTGCCGGAGTGCTCGCGTCCGCCCTCGTTGTCAAAGGAGATTTGCGCGTCGGGCAGGTAACCGCGCACCATCTCCGCCAGGTCGCCCAGGCTGATGGGCGTGCCGCCGGAGTTGTACACTTCGCGCTCGCTGCGGTCCACCAGGGAAACGCGGACGAAAGCTTCGGCGATGTCCTCGACGTGGATGGGCAAGCGCCACATATCCTGGTAGGGGAAGCTTACCGGCTCGCCCCGGGACGGCAGCGTTATGCAGCGCACGTGGTCCACGGAGCCGCGCACTTTGTCCGGCCCGGTCACGTTGGCCGGGCGGATACCCGTGATGTTCATGCCGTAATTCTCATTGAACATCTTGGCCTGGAACTCGTTGAATATCTTGTGGGTGGCGTACTGGCTGGTGCCGAATACGCCGTCGTCCTCGTTGGCCTCGCGGTCGCCGAAATTGGACTGCTGTCCGCTGACTGCCACCGAACTGGCATAGACGATGCGGTTGACGCCCAGCAGCCTACCCGCCTCGAAGCAGTTGTCCATGCCCAGGATGTTCAGGCGCATCTGGTGGTGCGGGTTGCCCTCGCCGCCGCCCAGCAGGTAGGCCAGGTTGATGATGCGGTCGGGCTGCGACTCGACGATGGCATGGGCCACCTGCTCGAACTCGGTGATGTCCACCCGGGACGTGCGGATGGCGTCTCGATCAACGCCCGGAATGTCCGGTATGGGGTTGATGTCCGAGGCGTACACATCCTCGCCCCGTTCCACCAGTTTGCGAATCACACGCGGGCCGATGAAACCGGCGCCGCCCAGAACCAGAACCGTCATAATCACACCTCCAAATAGTTGCCGGCGGCCCGTCTTACTTCCGTACCGCCACGAAAAACAGCCGGCGGAACGGATACAGCGTAACCCCGTCGGCCCGCCTGGGATATGCCTCGTTCAATCGTCGGCGGTATTCATCGAGGTAAACCTCTCGTTCGCCGTCTTCCAAACCGTTCAAAATTGGGCGCAGGCCGGTCCCTGTAACCCACTCGAGGACCGCGTCGTCGCCGGTCAAAACGTGCTGGTACTCCGTCGTCCACACGTCCAGATGGTCCGCGTCGGGAGCCAGCATATCGTAGTAAAAATCGGGGTCCTGCACCCAGCGGTTGCCCACCGCCGTCCGCAGTTCCATACTGCCGATGGTTTGCCCTCCGGCGCCGCCATTATCCAGCGTTTCCCGCATGAGTTGATGCGAACGCATATCCCAGCTTAGCGGAGCCTGCACCGCCAGGCATCCGCCGGAAGGCAGCATCTCCCAAATGTGGGGGACCAGCTCGTGGTGGTCGGGCACCCATTGGATCACCGCGTTGGAATACAGGATTGAGGGCGTTCGGTCCGGTTGCCAGTCCGCCAGATCGCCTTCCAACCACCGGACCGGCGAGGCAGTTGACGCCGCCTGTGCCAGCATCTCCGGCGAGTTGTCCATGCCGGCCACGTCGGCATCCGGCCAGCGGTCGGCCAGCAGACGAGTGACGTTCCCGCTTCCGCATCCCAGGTCGAATATCGCCTGGGGATGTTCCAGCGGTACCCGCCCCATCAGATCCAGCGCCGGCCTCAAGCGGTGGTCGGAAAATTTGAGATATTGCCCGGGATCCCAGGACTCGCCGGCCAAGTCGCGCTGATGGGGGGCTGCTTGCGTCATAGTATCGGTGTGTTCCTCGGCGTCGGTTGCAACTGCGGCGAGTATAGGCATGGCGAAAAACAGCGTCAACCGCTGGAAAACCGTCGTTCCTGCGGAAGCAGGAACCCAGAAAAGTTTCTGCGATAGGAATGTTAGCCCGGTTTTGCGCTCTCTGGATTCCTGCACGCCATGGGCGCATCTGTGACTTTCGCGGGAATGATGGTATCTGTCACCGCGCCTGGCCCCGCAACGCCAGCAAGCGTCCGTCTTCCGTGGGCACGTAGAGCGTTTGACCGGAGACGACGGGCGCAGCAGACACCCGGCTGCTTTCGAGTGTATGCCGCCATGCCTCTGTTCCATCGGTGATGTTGAGGGCGAGCAACGCGCCGTCCACCGTTCCCAGCATCAGGAAATCCCCGGCCGCCACCGGCTCGGCGACGACCTCCTGCTCCAGCTGGGCCTCCCATAACTCCTGTCCGCCGGCCCCGTCAAAGGCGGTTACTTTGTTGTTTTCGTTGACGACGAACAGCCGACCGTTGGCGTAAGCCGGGCTGTATTTCACCCGCCCCTGGGCCGACGCTACCCAGACCGTGCCCGTCTGCTGGGGCGGGGTTTTCAACAGCCGCCAGTAGAAAAAATTGAACCTGGCGACGTAGGCAAACCGGCTGAACGGTCGGCTCACCGCGGTCGGGTCCATTGCCCACACTCCGCCGCGATTGGTGACGAAATAGGCTCGCCGGTCGGCGATGATCGGGCCGCCCACCACCGGCGTGCCGGAAAAGAACACCAGCCGCCGCCGCCCCGTTTCAGCGTCTATCGTGATGAAGCGCTCACCCAGCGACGTCACCGCCACCACTGACCCATCCGTTGCCGGATGTCCTACCACCCAGCCGTTGGCCTTCACGGACCACCTTCGTTCTCCGGTGGCCGCGTCCAGCGCTTCCAGCTCTCCGTTGGTGGAGCCGATATACACCGTGCCGTCCACCACAATGGCCGACCCCAGCACGATGTTGCCCAGGTTGCGCTCCCATCGCAGCTGCCCGTCTTGCTGACCCAGGGCCAGTATGCGATGGTTCCGCGACCCCAGATATACGGTGTCTCCCGCCACCGCCGGCGCGCTGTCCGAGGGCGAGCCGATTTCATAATCCCACCGGGTTTCCCCGTTTTCGGCATTCAATCCGACCGCCACGCCGTCCTCGGTGGTGATGAACACCGCGTCGCCAACCACCGCCGGGCTGGCCATCATCACGCCGGGCGTCTCAATTTCCCACAGCGCGGTGAACGGAGCCTCCGGCGCCGGGCCCGGCGACCATGCCGTCCCGTCCGCGCCGCGCCTGATGGATGGCCAATCACCGGACGCTGCCGACATTTGATGGTCAGCGACGGCGGCGGGCGGCGGGAAGAGCAGCGGCCCCACCTGAAACGCGCGGTACGCCCATATCGCCACCAGTATGACGACGAGCAGAGCCACCACCAGCCAAAAGCGAGAATTGCGAAGCCACCGACGCCAACCGCCGGTGGCTCCCCAGGTGGACGAGAGCTGTGCCACTCTAACCGATTATCGCCGCTACGGTAGCAGGACTAGGTCCGGCCCCGCAGCTTGGGGTCCAGCGCGTCGCGGATGGAGTCGCCGAACAGGTTGAAGGCCAGCACCGTAATCGTGATCGCCAGCCCGGGGAAGATCACCATCCACCAGCGGGGGATCAGCCCGGCGGCTACCGGCCCGCCCAGCATATTGCCCCAAGTTGCCGTGGGCAGCGGCACGCCCACGCCCAGGAACCCCAACGATGCCTCCAGGATAATCACCGATCCCAGGTGGGCTGTCGCCAGCACCAGCCAGGGCGCGACGCATTGGGGCGCGATGTGTCGTATCATCACCCGACTGCTGGACGCGCCGATGGCCTGGGCCGCGTCCACGTAGGCGTACTCCTTCACGCTCAGGGTCACCGACCGGATCACCCGAACTGCGATTGGGACACGCGTGATACTGATGGCCACGATCACGGTCCAGACGCCGGCCCCCATGGCCAGCACCAGGATCATCGCCAGGATCAGCGTGGGGAAGGACATCATCAATTCCAGGAAACGCTGGCTGTAAATGTCGAACCGGCCACCGATGTAACCCGCCGCCACGCCCCAGGCCGCGCCCAGGAAGTCTCCCACGAGCACTGCCACCAGCGCAACGAAAAGCGATATTCTGGCGCCGTGTACCACCCGACTGTACAGGTCTCGGCCGATATCGTCGGTACCCATCCAGTGCGCTGAGGTGGGAGGTTGCCGAAGCGCGCGGAAGTTCGCTTCGTCGGTGGGATGGTGGGTGGCCACCCACGGGGCAAATATGGCCACCGCGACTATGACGATGATCATCGCGCCCGATACGGCGCCCATGGGGTTGCGCTGGCAGAAGTGGATGATGATCCACCACCAGCCCTGGCTTCGGGGCTCGTCCTGTTGAACGAGGACTTCGCCGGCGGTTGTTGCAGAGTTTTGCTGTGCCACGATTACGCTCCTGTACGCCGGCCGGATTAGCTGTAACGGATCCGCGGGTCAATCCAGGCGTAGGATATGTCCACCAGCAGATTGGTCAGCACGAATACGAAACCGTACAACAGCACCAGGTTCTGGATCACCACGTAGTCCCGCTCGAAGAATGCCGCCACCAGGGTCCTTCCCAGGCCGGGTACGCCGAAGGCTTGCTCCACCGCCACCGAGCCGCCAATCAGGAAACCCAGCAGCACGCCGGACAGGGTGACCACCGGCATGATGGCGTTGCGCAGGGCGTGGCGCATGATGACCAGGCGTTCCGCCAGTCCCTTGGCCCGGGCCGTGCGGATGTAGTCCTCATGGATGGTCTCCAGCAGCGCCGACCGGGCCATACGGCAGACGTAAGCCGCCTGCCCCAGTCCCAGCACCAGCGCCGGCCCCCACACGATTTGCAGGTTGGCCCAGGGGTCTTCCCAGATGTTGATGACCCCCAGGGGCGCTTTCCATTCCAGCGTTAACACCAGGGTTAATACGATGACGGTTCCTAACCAGAAGTTCGGTATGGCCAGGAACAGCACCGAGAAGAACCGCCCGATGTAGTCGAAAACGCTGTTCCGTTTCATGGCCGCCAGTATTCCCACCGGCAGGCCGATTATCCATGAAAGCAGCACCGAGATGATGGCGATCTCCAGGGTGATGGGGCCACGACTCATGATGAGGTCCATCACCGTGCTGGAGCGCCAGAAGGACTGGCCCAGCTTCAGCGTTACGATGTCCTTGAGCCAGTCCACGTACTGGAGGTAGATGGGCTTGTCCAGCCCCAGGCTGGCGATGATGCGCTGGCGGTCTTCCTCGCTCAGCTGCAGGGTGCCTTCCTCGCCGAACATGACGGTCAGCACGTCGCCCGGCAGAATGCGCATCACCAGGAAGATGATGATGGTCAACCCGATGAGCGCCGGAAATGCGAGCAGCACGCGGCGCAGGATGTACTTTTGCATTACGCCATCTCCTAATCGGGTTGTTCCAAAGTGTCGGTTTGCTACGGTTGGCATCGTAGGGGCGGGTTTGAAACCCGCCCCTACGCGGTTATGTTACTGCCGGCACTCGTCGTCCATCCAGACCGTGTCCATGCGGTCCAGGTTGTGCACCAGCGCGCCGTGCTTGCCCTCGATGCCGTGGACGCAGGTGCGCCACGCCCCAAGCGTGCGGTTGTACCAGTACTCCACCGTCGGCGGGTCTGCGTCCAGGATCTCCGCCGCTTGCTGCACCAGCTCGTACCGCTTGTCAAAGTCGGTTTCGGAGTCCACCTTTTCCATGATGGCGTCGAACTCCGGGTTGCAGTAGTTCGAGTGGTTCTCGCCGCCGCCGCAGCGATAGAAGCTGTTCATGTAGGCCGATGGGTCGATGAAGGGCGATGCGATGCCGCCGATGGTCAGGTCGAAGTTCCGGTTCGCCAGCTCTTCAAACCATACCGCCGACGCCACTGGACGGATCTCAGACTCGATGCCCAGGATCCGCTGGAACTCCAACTGCACCACCTGGGCGGCCGCCGTCCAGTGGGCGCTGTTGGGATCGCGCTGCATCAGGTCAACGTTCTTGATCCCGTCACTGTAACCGGCCTCGGCCATCAGCCGCTTGGCTTCGGCCTCCGCCGCCGGACGGTCGAACACCATCCGCGTGTCAATTTCCTCCTGCGGCAGCTGGAACGCCTGGTCCTGGAAGGTCCATCCGGTGCCGCCCTTGTAGCCGTACAGCCACTCGCCAACCACCTCGTGGATGGCGTCCCGATCCAGGGCCAGCCACAGGGCCTTGCGTACCCGCGGGTCGTTCCACGGCTCCCGGTCGGTGTTGATCCACACCGCCAGGTAGGAATAGGACGAGAAGGGCTGCGCTTCGTAGCGGTCGTCATTCTGAACAATCTCGAAAGCCGCCGGGTCGATGGTCTGCGAGTATTCCACGTTCCCCGCCAGCAGGGCGGCGGAGCGCGTCGTGCTGTTGCCAAGCGGATACGTCCATACCTCGTCCAGGTACGGCAGGCCCTCGTTCCAGTAGTCCGGGAACCGCTCGTTCTTCCAGACCTCGCCCTCCTGGTGCTCCAGGAACCGGAACGCGCCGGTGCTCGGCGCATCGGCGCCATTGATCTTGAGGTCGTAGTTGTTATCTTCCAGGAAACCCTTTTCGAAAATGCCGTGCCACTCCAGGGCGAACAGGTTCAACCCGTAGTTCAGCGGCGGAGCCTTCTCAAACGAGAACGATACCGTCAGCGGGTCGATCACCTGTATCGACGGCCCGAAGGGCGTGTACAGGCCCTTCCGGGCGCTGACCACGCCGGCCGGCGGGTCAATCACCCGCGACCAGGACGCTGCCACGTCGTCGGCGTCCATAATCTGGCCGGTGTGGAACATCACGTTTTCCCGCAGCGGGAAGGTCCACGTCTTGCCGTCCTCGGACACGTCCCAGTTGGTGGCGATATCCGGGATGATGGTCTTGCCCCCGTCCAGCGGGTTGTAACGGAGCAGGTTGTTCAGCACCATCATCTGCTTGAAGGAGTTGGAAACGCTGGAAACCTGCATCAGGTCGTAGTGGGCCGGGTCGAAGTAGCCGCCGCGGCGTAAAATGCCGCCCCACTGAGCGTCAGGATAGGCGTCCTTGGTAACGGGATTGGCCAGCACCTCGGACGGCAGGGCCGCCGGCAAGGGCGTGGGGGTGGCGTCGGGCGGGGTGGTCGGGCGCGCCGTCGGCGGAACCCGGGTGGCTTCAGGTTGGGCCTGGGGCTGCGCGTCGCCGCTGCCGGAACCGGTGGAGGCGGCGGCGCCGGAATCGCCGCCAGTAGCGGGGGCAGCCGATCCGGAGGCTCCGCTGTCGGCGGGTGCGGGCTGCTGAGCCGGGGCTCCAGTTCCGCCGCAGGCAATTGCGGCCAGGAGCGCGATTGTCAACACGGCGGCCAGCGCCGTGGCGGGTGATGTGAAGAGTCGCTTCGGTGTCAATTGTCCTCCGCAGGCATTCGGTAACCTGTCGCTATCAGAGATTCGCCGGCGCGTTCATTGCGCTTTCGGAGAACCATAATCCGCTGTGTAAATCGTCACGTTTCACGATAAATGGCATCGTGTAACATTGTTGTCGTCGATAAGTTTCGCTGGCGCGTCAACGATAACAAAATCGGCTCTCCGACCGACTGCGGGGATTGTAGGCATTGCTATTGGGGATGTCAATGCTAAATATTTGAACGTAGGGGCAGGTTTCAAACCCGCCCCTACGACAGGCTACTGCCGGCATTCCTCATCCATCCACACCGTGTCCATGCGGTCCAGGTTATGCACCAGGGCGCCGTGCTTGCCCTCGATGCCGTGAACGCAGCTACGCCACGCTGAGAGGGTGCGGTTGTACCAGTATTCCACCGTCGGCGGGTCCTGATCCAAGATCGCCGCTGCCTGTTGCACCAGGTCGTACCGTTTCTCCAGGTCGCCTTCCGCGTCCACCTGCGCCATCAGCGCGTCGAACTCGGGGTTGCAGTAGTTGGAGTGGTTCTCGCCTCCGCCACATCGGTAGAAGCTGTTGAGGTACGCCGAAGGATCAATGAACGGCGATGCGATAGCCCCCACAGTGATGTCGAAGTTGCGGTTGGCCAACTCCTCAAACCACACGGCCGACGCAACCGGTCGAATGGTGGACTCGATCCCCAATATCCGCTTGAACTCCAGCTGTACGAATTGGGCCGCCGCGGTGAAGTGTGGATTGGCCGGGTCGCGCTGCATCAGGTCAACATTCTCGACACCTTCACTGTATCCGGCTTCCTCAAAAAGCCGCTTTGCCTCGGCTTCCGCCGCTTCCCGGTTGAACACCAGCCGCGTGTCGATCTCCGCTTGCGGCAGCTGGTAGGCCTGGTCCGGGAAGGTCCAGCCGGTCCCGCCCATATAGCCGAACAGCCATTCGCTCACCACCTCGTGCAGCGCGGCCCGGTCCACAGACAGCCACATGGCTCTCCGCACCCTGGGGTCGTTCCACGGTTCCTTGTCGGTGTTGAACCACACTGCAAAGTAGGAATACGATGAGAAGGGCTGGGCCTCGTAGCGGTCGTCGTTTTGCAGGATCTCAAACGCGGCCGGGTCCACCGTCTGGGCGTACTGCACGTTTCCGGCCAAAAGCGCCGCTGAGCGGTTCACGCTGGAACCCAACGGGAACGTCCACACCTCATCAAGGTACGGCAGCCCCTCGTTCCAGTAGTCGGGGAACCGCTCATTCTTCCAGACTTCACCCTCCTGGTGCTCCAGGAACCGAAACGCGCCGGTCCCCGGTGCGGTTATGCCGTTGACCTTCAGGTCGTAGTTGTTGGCTTCCAGGAAATCCTTGGGATAGATTCCGTGCCATTCCAGAGCGAAAAGGTTCAGACCGTAGTTCAGCGGGGGCGCAACGTCGAAGTTGAAAGCTACTGTTTGTGGATCAATCACGTTGATGGTCGGTCCGAAAGGCGCGTACAGCCCCTTCCGCGCGCTGACCACACCGCTGGGCGGGTCGATCACCCTTCCCCAGGAAGCCGCCACGTCGTCTGCATCCATGATCGTCCCGTCATGGAACATCACATTCTCCCGCAGTGGGAAGGTCCACGTCTCGCCATCCTCGGACACGTCCCAGTTGGCGGCAATGTCCGGGATAATGGTCTTGCCGGCGTCCAGCGGGTTGTACCGCAGCAGGTTGTTCAACAGCATCATCTGTTTGAAGGAGTTGGAAACGCTCGAGACCTGCATCAGGTCGTAGTGGGCCGGGTCAACATACCCGCCGCGCCGCAGGATTCCACCCCGCTGTGCATCGGGGTAGGCGTCCTTCGTGACCGGATTAGAAATGACCTCGGATGGCAAAGCCGCCGGCAGCGGCGTGGGCGTCGCGTCAGGGGGCGTGGTTGGCCGGGGCGTAGGCGGAACCCGCGTCGCTTGGGGTTGGGCAGCTGTTCCCCCGCCAGAACCGGCGGCTCCACCCGTGGTTCCGGAGCCACCGCTGGCGGGGGGCGCGGCTCCGGCGGTGGCGGAACCAGTCGCTCCAGTGTCCGCTGGCGCCGCTTGCTGAGCAGGGGACTCGGTCCCACCGCAGGCCACGGCGGTCAATATGGCAATTGTCAGTGCCGCAGCAAGAGCAGTGGCAGGAGATATGATCAGCCGCTTCGGCATCAGCGGTCCTCCGTAGGGATTTGGTCGCCTGTCGTCATCGAAGATCAGCCAGTGGAGTTTGTTGCATTTAGGAATAACCGTAAACCCACATCCAAACCTTCCTTATACGCAATATAGATTTGGATAGCATATTATTTCTACCGATAACTCGATAGATTGCGCTATAAGCGACGGAATTTGCTCTTCCAATGACTGCCGGGATTGTAGGCACTGCCATTGGTGATGTCAATGTCAAATATTCGATTTGTGTGGGTGTCGTTGCGGAGGCCCATTGTGATGGTCCACCCGCAACGACGTACGATAAACCGGCTACTGGCTGCAGCCCGCGTCCATCCACACGGTGTCCATGCGGTCCAGGTTGTGCACCAGGGCGCCGTTCTTGCCCTCAATGCCGTGGACGCAGGTGAGCCACGCGGCGAGGGTGCGGTTGTACCAGAACTCAACCGTGGGCGGATCATCATCCAGGATTTGGGCGGCCTGCTGCACCAACTCAAAGCGCTTGTCGAAGTCCGGTTCGGCGTCCACTTGCTTCATGATGGCATCGAATTCCTCGTTACAGTAGTTGGAGTAATTCTCGCCGCCTTCGCAGTTGTAGAAGGTGTTCAGGTAAGCCGACGGATCGATGAAGGGCGCGGCGGTGGCGCCCAGCGTGATGTCGAAGTTGCGGTTGGCCATCTCCTCGAACCAGACTGCTGAAGCAACCGGCCGAATGGTCGATTCAATGCCAAGGATGCGCTTGAACTCCAGTTGCACGAACTGTGCTCCCGCGGTGTAGAAGGGGCTGGCTGGGTCGCGCTGCATCAGGTCAACATTCTTGATGCCCTCGCCGTAGCCGGCCTCTTCCATGAGCCGCTTGGCCTCTGCTTCAGCGGCGGCCCGGTCATACACCAGCCTGGCGTCGATCTCCGCCCGTGGCAGTTGGAACGCCTGGTCCTGGAAGGTCCAGCCGGTGCCGCCCGGGTATCCGAAAACGTACTCGCTCAGCACCTCGTGGATGGCGTGGCGGTCGATGGCCAGCCACATCGCCTTGCGGACCTTGGGGTTGCTCCACGGCTCCTTGTCAGTGTTGAACCAAACGGCGCCGTAGGAGTAGGACGAGAAGGGCTGAGCTTCATACCGCACGTCGTTCTTCAGGATTTCGTAGGCCGCCGGGTCGATGGTCTGGGCGTACTCGACGTTGCCGGCCAGCAGAGCGGCGGAGCGGTTCAGGCTGGACCCCAGGGGATAGGTCCATACCTCGTCGAGGTACGGAAGTCCCTCGTTCCAGTAGTCCGGGTACCGCTCGTTCTTCCAAACCTCGCCCTCCTGGTGTTCCAGGAACTGGAACGCGCCGGTGCCGGGGGCATCGTCGCCGTTCAGCTTCAGGTCGTAGTTGTTGGCCTCCAGGAACGCCTTGGGGAACACACCATGCCATTCCAGGGCGAACAGATTCAGCCCGTAGTTCAGCGGCGGGGCTTTTTCAAAATCGAACTGAACCGTCAGCGGGTCCACCACCTGTATCGACGGACTGAAAGGCGAATACAGACCCTTGCGCGCGCTGACCACGCCGCCTGGAGGGTCAATGACCCGGGACCAGGATGCGGCCACGTCGTCGGCGTTCATAATCGTCCCGTCGTGGAATGACACCCCCTCGCGCAGCGGGAACGTCCAGACCTTGCCATCTTCCGATACTTCCCAGCTGGTCGCCAGGTCCGGGATGATGGTCTGCCCGGCGTCGATGGGGTTGTAGCGCAGCACGTTGTTCAGCAGCATCATCTGCTTGAAAGAGTTGACGACGCTGGAAACCTGCATCAGGTCGTAGTGCGCTGGATCCGAGTAGCCGCCACGTCTCAGAATGCCGCCATACTGCGCGTTGGCATAAACGTCCTTGGTGATGGGGTTGGCCACCACCTCGGAGGGCAGAGCGGCCGGCAGGGGCGTCGGAGTGGCGGCGGCTTCCCCAGCCGCTTGGGGCACGCTGGTGGCGGTGGGCTCTGCGGCGGTTTGACTCTGGCTTTGCCCCTGGTTTTGAGGCTGAGCCTGCGGTTGGGTCTGCGCTTGGGGTTGGGCTTGCGATTGCGGTTGGGCCGGACTTGCGGCGCTGTCGCCGCCGGCGGGCGCCGCGGTTTGGGTCTCCGGGGGCGCTTCGGCTCCTCCACAGGCCACTGCGGTCAGTAACGCTAATGCCAACAACGCGCCCATCACCGGCGCGAACGATGCACACGGACGACGTATCATGATTTGCTCCTCCTTGCAGCGAAAAATGCCGTCATTCCCGCGAAAGCGGGAATCCAGCGAGCGTAAGATCCGGCCAACGTTCCCATCGCAGAGACTTTTCTGGGTTCCTGCTTTCGCAGGAACGACGGTGTGATTTCCAAATTAGCCCCTATGAGTGCAGAGTGGGAACTACACCGCGCTGCGCAGAATATTGACGATAACATATTATTATAGGCAAAAATGCACCGTAATACGCATTAAATTCCGCCATTAATTGATGATTAGGTTCAGACATACGCGGAGCGATTGTAGGGGGCGAAAATCGCCGTTGTCAATACATAATATTTGCATCCGCGAAGTGGGCGGCGCCGGGGACGGCTTGGCGCTGTGCTATACTGCCGCCGTATTGGTCGGGACCTTTTGGCCAGGCTGTTTCGCCGACCGGATACTGCGCGTCCCACCAGGAGGTGCGTCTTGGTCTCTCCCCTGGCGGCCACGCCAAATCCATTTCGCGGAGTGGTGGTCAACTCCGCCGAACTGCCCTCTGACCCGCACGAGTTCGCCGCGCGGCTGGACGCTTCGATAGCGGAGTGGCGCGAAAAGGGCTATGAAGTCGCGTGGGTTGACATTCCCGTGGGAATGGCGTCGCACGTACCCATCGCAACGGAGCGCGGCTTTGTCTATCATCACGCCGACGAGGGCGGCTTGACCGCCACCCTCACCCTGATCCCCGGCTCGTTCATACCGCCCTATGCCACGCATTACATCGGCGCCGGCGGCGTCGTGCTGAACAACCGGGAAGAACTGCTGGTGGTGTGCGAACGTTACCGCATCGACAACCGGCCCCCCTTCTACAAATTGCCCGGCGGCGCCCTGGAACCTGGGGAAAACATCGTCGATTCCATCGTCCGCGAGGTGCTGGAAGAAACGGGCGTGGAGGCCGAGTTTGAGGCCCTGGCGTGCTTCCGCCACTGGCACGGCTACCGCTACGGCAAGTCCGACATCTACTTCGTCTGTCGCCTGCGCGCCCTCACCGAACAAATCAAGATGAGCGAGCAGGAAATCGAAGAATGCCTCTGGATGCCCGTCCATGATTTCATGACCGACGACGACATCAGCCCCTTCAACAAGGGCATCGTTCGCTCCGCCCTGGAAAGCGACGGCATCGTGCCGGCCGATATGCCCGGTATGCCCCACGACCCGACGCGGGAGTACTTCCTGCCCGGCTTTCTGAGTGGCTAGGCTGGGTTGACACCGACCATAGTTCGCGCTTCAACCGTCATTCCCGCGAAAGCGGGAATCCAGAAACCTTTGCGCCCCTGGGCCTTTGCGTCACCCCCCCAGATACGAAAAATGCCGAACCTTAATACGATTTACAACCCGCCTAGTTTCAAGGTGCATAATGAAGCGTAACATTGACGGACGTCCCTTTTCATACGTTGGCCTGATTCTACCGGAGCGCGACGAACGTGGTGCAGTCATCCTAGAAGTGCCCCAGTCTAGGTTTCGCAACGTGCGCAATCTGTCGCTGCACCAGTACGGTGGTGGGCCTTTTTGCCGGTTTAGAGTAGCGCAGGGTTGGCGCCGGAGCAGCATCTACGTTCTTGCGAGTGGTAACACCCCGCTCTACGTCGGCGAATGCCGGGATCTGGAAGAACGCTGGGGAGCAAGGGGTTACGGCAACATATCGCCGCGGAATTGCTACGAGGGCGGACAGCAGACAAATTGCCGAATCAACAACCTGATATTCCAGAAAACCAGCGCCGGTGAGGAACTCACTCTGTGGTTTCATCAGCTAGATGGTGATGCACAGACCCGACGGGCGGTCGAGAGCGGACTGGTGGCCGCTCTCAAACCACCCTGGAACAAATAGGGCGCGGCGTAGTTAGCGCACATAACCATTGACCGTTCTGGATTCCCGCGAATGCGAGAATGGCGGAAAAGAATGGTTTAGATGTTTGCTCACGATTCAGTAAAACAGACGGGTATGACGAAGTGAAGTTTAAATGACGAAACGAAATGAAACTTGAGGAGGAACCCTATCATGACCACCACCGCACAGCCCGAACAGCAATATCGCGTTATCGGAACACGTCCGGTCCGCCACGACGGCGTGGACAAGGTTACCGGCGCGGCCCGCTACGGCGCGGACATCAACCTGCCGGGGATGCTCCACGCCCGCATCCTGCGCAGCCCTCACAGCCACGCCCGCATCCGTGGCATCGACACCAGCAAGGCTGAGGCCCTGCCCGGCGTCGTCGCCGTGGCCACCGCCGCCGACTTCCCCATCATCGAGAACCGGATGATCGACTACGCCGAGGTCCAGGGCAACGCCCGGATGATCGCCGAAAACCTGCTGGCCAAGGACAAGGTCCTGTATGTCGGCCATGCCGTGGCCGCTATCTGCGCCACCAACCCCCATATCGCCATGGAGGCCCTGAATCTGGTGGAGGTGGACTACGAGGTGCTGCCCACCGTGCTCACCTGGCGCGAGGCCATGGCCGAAAACGCCCCGCTGCTCCACGACGACATGACCACCTACTTCCGCCTGGAACGGTTCGCCCGCGGCGACGATACCGGCGTCAAGAGCAACGTCGCCGGACACATCCAGCACAAGGTCGGCGACGTCGAGCAGGGCTTTGCCGAGGCGGACATCATCATCGAGCGCGAATTCGAGACACAGACCGTGCACCAGGGCTACATCGAGCCCCACGTATCCACTGCCATGTGGTCCGCCGACGGTCGCGTAACCGTCTGGACCAGCACCCAGGGCATCTTCAATGTTCGCGCGCAGACCGCCGCCATCATCGGCGTGCCAGAGGGTCAGGTGAAGATTGTGCCCATGGAAATCGGCGGCGGGTTCGGCGCGAAGGGCATTACCTACACCGATCCGGTGGCTGCGGTCCTGTCCAAGAAGACGGGCAAACCGGTCAAGGTCGCCATGGACCGCACCGACGTCTTCATCGGCAGCGGCCCCGCCTCCGCCACCTTCATGCGCTGCAAGATGGGCGTCAAGAACGATGGCACCATGGTAGCCGGCCAGCTCTACATGGTGTATGAAGCCGGCGCGTACCCCGGCTCTCCCGTGGGCGGCGGCGCCCTCACCGGTTTCGGCCCCTACAAGATGGACCACATGCTGGTGGATGGCTACGACGTCGTATGCAACAAGCAGAAGGTCCAGGCCTACCGCGCTCCCGGCCAGCCGCAGGTCGCCTTCGCCGTCGAGGCCGTGGTTGACGAACTGGCCGAGATGCTGGGCAGAGACCCCATGGAACTCCGCATGCAGAACGCCGTCCAGGAGGGCGACCGGATGCCCAACGGCGTTCCCCACCGGGTCTTCGGTTGCCGTGAATTGGAAGAGGCCATGATCAACAGCGACCACAACCGGACGCCGTTGGAAGGGCCCAACCGCGGCCGCGGCATCGCCGTCGGTTTCCGCTGGCAGGCCGGCCAGGCCTCATCGGCCACCATCAACGTCAACTCCAATGGCACCCTCAACCTCATCACCGGTTCCGTTGACATCGGCGGCACCCGTACTGCCGTCGCCATGCAGGTCGCCGAAACCCTCGGCATCGACGTTGACCAGATCGCCCCCACCGTGGTGGACACCGACACCGTTGGCTGGACCGCCTCCACCGGCGGCAGTCGCATCGCCTTCGACACCGGCCTGGCCGCCATCGCCGCGGCCGAGGACCTGCGCGACCAGATGGCCCGGCGCTGCGCCATGGTCTGGGAGGTCGAGCCCGACCAGGTCGAGTTCGCCGACGGCGTGTTCACCTGCACCGCCAATGAGGAGAGCATGACCATCGCCGACGCCGCCGGTCGCATGATGCGCACCGGCGGCCCGCTCACGGCGTCGGCCTCCGCCACCTCCACCGGCGTTGGGCCCATCTTCGCCGGCAACATTATCGACGTCGAAGTTGACCCGGAAACCGGCAAGGTGGACATACTGCGCTGCACCGCGTTCATAGACTCTGGAACCTCGGTCCACCCCAGCTACGTCGAAGGCCAGATGCAGGGAGGGACGATGCAGGGCATCGGTTGGGCGCTCTCGGAGGACTACACTTACGCCGACGACGGCCGGATGCTCAACTCAACCTTCCTGGACTACCGTATGCCCACCGCCCTCGATATGCCCATGATCGACACGGTGGTCATCGAAGTACCCAACCCCCGCCATCCCTACGGGCTGCGCGGGGTCGGCGAGGCGCCCATCATCCCGCCGCTGGCCGCATTGCACAACGCCGTTTACCACGCCACCGGCGTCCGCGTGAACAAGCTCCCGCTGTCGCCCACGGCGGTGCTGGAGGCGTTGCAGGAGGCTAACGGAGAGTAGCCACGAGCAGGGGCGGGTTTGAAACCCGCCCCTAGCCACTAGCGTTACAACTACGCAAGACAAAGACCGAAATGACAGAAGGTCTCGTGAGCCTGACCACCTTTTACATCGCCTTACTCGCAACACAGATTATCCCTCTGCTTCTTGCAGTGGGAGCGCTGGTGTGGATGGTTTGGTACTTCAGATCAATTGACCGACGGAACGGCGTTCCGCCGCGGCCATCAGCAACTGATGCAGGCTCTGGTCAACCACGCCCACAGTGATGGCCAGGCGGTATTCACCCTGCCGCCGGAGATGGAAACCACCCCGTCGCCTGCCGACAACTAGGAACGCGCCTCCAAAACCTCGGTCAGCATCAGGAAGTTGGCCTGCAATTCCGGGGCCAGCGTAGTCCCGCCCCTGGAGAGCATCAGCAGAAGCCTGACTTGGGCGGCCAAGTCTGCGGCCAGCTTGCGCTTTGCCTCGGCCACGGTGTCCGCCGACACGGGGACGCGCAGACCGTTCAGCGGAAGGGCGCTGCGTGATTCGCCGGCCCAGTACTGGTCTAGGCTGTCGATGATGACGATTGGAATATCCTTGGACACCACAAAGGGCGCTTCCGGGGGACTATCTGCGGCAGTCAGCACGTCGGCAAAAGCCCGGGTAACGTCGCTATGGTTGATGTGAAAGGTTGCGGCGTTGGGCTGGCTGGTGGAAGTGCTCCGCCACGTCCAATCTTCGGGCAACGCGGTGTTCGCGTTGGGGATGACGTCGACCGGGAGGGAGATGTCCTCGCCCAGCGGGCGCCCCTCGCCTACGGGATCGTCCGTATCCCGCAAGCCGAAGCGCTGCCCGGCCGGTTCACCGTTTGGGTCGGGAGTAGTCATACCGCGTCCCCCATCGGTCAGTGGGAATGCCCGTCCGGGTCAATTTCCCACGCGGCGTACACCTGCTCCGGCAGGGTGATGGGGCCCACGGCTTCCTCATATTCCCGCACGTGTTTGGCCGCCAGGACCGCAATGGCCTTCATCATTTGGGGACTGACCTTGATGCGGGCGCGCAGGATCGGCTCCCGTTCCTCAACCTGCTCACCGAAGAAGAGGACGGCGGAATACAGGCTGCTGAAGATGTGGAAAGAGTCGCTGTAGAAGGTGATCGGATCCAGCGGGCTGGGCGCTTCGACAGCGGCAACCGCCGGCGCGGTCGCGGTGTTGACGTTCAACGACGCAATGTCTCCGGGATTAACGTAGCTATCCTCCTGGGGAGGCTTGTCTTCCGGCGGCACGTAGGGGCGTTGGATGATGGGCATAAGACCTCCGGCCCCGACCGCGGAGCCACCGCAGCAGGGCGATACGGCAGTTGGCCGTCATTATAGCGGGTTTAGGGGGCGTGTGCGGCCAGAAACTGCCCGGCGGCCGCGTAATTCCTGGCTCCGCTGCGTCGGATCGGCGGAACAACGTAACAGTCAGCTGCCCCGGCGCCGCGCAATCCCTCCCACACCTGCAAGGCAATGTCCACGCCGGAGCGTCCCCTGTCCAGGTCATCGGCCACCCACTGGGGGACGCTGGCGAAGGACACGCCGTCCGGTTCCATCAGACCTACGCCGTAGAACACCGGCGCCGCGGATCCGGGGGCCATGCTGGCGAAAACGTCCGCGAACCGAGCGACGTCCGCCGGATCGTACACCGGCTGGGTGATCAGGAAATCCGCTCCGGCCGTTACCTTGCGCGCTGCCAGATGCGCCTCCCGATGGATCCCGCGTCCAAGATCCACGGTAGCGCCGATGCAGAAATCGGTGGCCGCCCGCAATGATCTCCCTCGGTGGTCGGCGCCGGAGTTCATGCTGGCGATGGCGGCGATGAGTTCGGTGGCCCGGTAATCGTTGACCGGGGCAGCCGTGTCCCGCGGCCCAAAGGGATCGCCGGCCACGACGATTACATTCTCCAGCCCCAGCGCTTGCCCTCCCAGGAGCAGTGATTCCAATGCCAACCGGTTCATGTCCCGCGTCGCCAACGTGAAGATCGGCTCCGCGCCATAACGGTCCCGCAAGACCGCCGCCGTGACCACCGAGTTGACGCGCACGGCGCGTCCCGGATTGTAGGCGGCGGATATGAAGTCAGCCTGTGACGGCGGTTCCGGCAGGTCCGGCGAGAGTCCGGAACGGGGCGGCGAATAGTCGCAGATGTACGCGGGTTGCCCGGTTGCCGCGCTGCTTCGTTCTACAACCTTGGCCATCGGACGGGTTCGCGGGCGTAGCGGAGGGCGTGGTCAGCCGCCCACCTGCTCCAGGTACTCCCGAAAGCGGGCAATGGCCTGCTGTTCCGAGCGCCCAATGTAATACCGGATTCCCTGAATGTACTCCACCACGTCCCTGGGCAGCATCAGCAACTCATCACGAGGTTCGTTCAGATGGTAGAGGCCGTCCACCCCTTCTTCCAACCCCACGTACAACGTATCCTCCAGCACTGCTTTGTCCCGGTCGTCCATGTCTTTTCGCATCACCCACTGGTTGAACACGAAAGGCAGGTTCGTCCACTGGGTCCATTCCTGTCCTAGATCGAATCGGTGGGTAAAACCCCGGGTGCCCCGTCGCCGTCGCAGCGCCCGGTTTCCAATGAGCAGAAAAGCGTCGTAGGTCTCGTCGGGCCGGATCACGTCCCCCGGGCGGTCCACAAACTCGCCCGGCTCGACGTGGTGCTTGTGTCGCAGCAGGACTTCGAGCAGTTTTGCCGCCGTGACGTCTTCGTCCGAGATCCCGATGGTGACGCCGCCCAACTCTTCAATTGGATGCTGGGAGTACAGGCACACGCTCACCGCCCGGCTCAAGGTGGAAAAGCAAAACCCGCTGACCGGCTCAAACCGGTCCTCCAGGCGGAAGACGTCCGACAGGTGAGCCGGGCCGGCGTCCAACTCGCCGTTGGCCAGGGCTTCGCCCAGTTGGCGGGGAGTCGTCTCGCGCAGCTCGATGCCGCGTCGCTCCATATCGAAGTAAAAGGGTTCGGCTTCCAGGTACGGCACCCGACCGACTCTAATGGGCATAGCGTTAGCCACCGCGATTGTTTGGAATAATCGGCAACGACCCGCATTCGCGCGACACTACACGACGGGATGCTGCGACGGTAAGATTGTAGGATGAGCCGCATCGGCGGTCAAGAACGGTATGGACATGACCAGAGACCGAAATGTTGCTTGGACGGTAGAAACCCTGAATGAAACGGTGGACGCCGAAATTGAGTCGTTGCCCGATGATATGCGAGCCGATTTCGTGCGCATCAGCGGTATGATAGAGGCAAGAGGTTTGCAAAGTATGCGTATGCCGCACGTGCGCCATTTGGAAGGGCCTCTTTGGGAGATGAGACTGCGCGGAAGTGATGGCATATCGCGCGCTATTTACGTCGCGGTACGGCGGCGGAGGGTCGTGGTAGTACGGGTATTCATCAAGAAAACTCGGGCGACGCCACGCCGGGAAATACGATTAGCTCTCCAGCGAGCCAGGGAGGTATTGCAATGACGAAAGTGACCGAATTGCACGAGAAATGGATGAAAGATCCGAAATATAGAGAGGCTTACGAGGCATCGGAGCCACAGTACGAACTCATCAGCGCCCTACTCGACGCCCGCAGCCACGCCGGAATTGACCAAGAAGAGTTGGCCAGGCGGATGGGCATTCATGTGTCGGCGGTCATACGTTTAGAAGGTTGGCGCAGCAACCCTTCCGTCAACACCTTGCGTCGGGTCGCCGAAGCTACTGGCACAAAGCTTAAGGTCAGCTTTGTGCCGGATCAGAAAATCCCAGATCCGTCTTCTGACGTAACGGAAATAGAAGCAAAGGGTCAACGGAAGGAACTCGCAACGTGAAAACATCGCTCATCGTCATTTCCGCCTTGATTTTGGTCATTGCCGTTGCCACTCTGCCGGCGCAACAGGTTGTCGCGCAAAGCAGCGTCACGGTCACTCACCAGGGAGTGGAGAACCGATTTCCCGATGGGCTGCGGTTTTACATCGACGCGGAAAGCTCCATTCCCATCGAAGAGGTCCGGGTGTACGTCCGCAAGCTGGGCCAATCCAGCCGCAGCGTCTATCGCGCGGTGGAGTTCGAGCCGGGCACGGCCATTTCCGGCGAAGCGCAGTTCCAAAGCCGGACCGCTAACGAGTACATCCCAACGGGCACACGCTTATCTTATTATTTCGACATTCGAACCGCGGACGGAAACGTTGTGGAAACCGAACCGGCGGTGATTGTCTATCTGAACCGGGGGCTGGATTGGGATTCGGTTTCAGAAGGTCTCATCAACGTGTACTACTACCACCACAACGACCAATCCGAGGCACGGGCCGACGCCGTGCTGGCCGTGGCCGCCGATACCTACGACTTTATGAAGCCGATCCTGGGCGTCGAATTAACCGAGCCCATGAATATAGTGGTTTATTCGGACTACCAGGATATGCGGGCGGCGCTTCCGCCGGCTTCCCGAGTGGCGCAACAGCAGCTCAGAACCCTGGGGCAGGCTCACACCGACGAGAGAACCCTGCTGGTGGACGGCTCCATGGACTTCTTCGCCGGCGACAATATTCTGACCACCGCAGCCCATGAGTTCACCCATCTGCTGGTCGCTGACGCCGCCGGCAGCGCCTACGGGCAAGTGCACACCTGGCTCAACGAAGGTCTGGCCGTTTATTCGGAGCGTGATCCCGACAACGAATTCGAGCGATATATACAGGCCGCCATCCGCAACGAACAAGTGCCGCCCCTGTCCAGCCTCCGCACCTACGCTGGCACGCCCACGGAGACGCTGCGCAATTACGGGCAGGGCCACGCCGTGGTGACCTATATGCTGGACTCTTTTGGCCCGGAGAAAATGGTGGAACTGTTTGAAGAGATCCGCTCCACTCACAATTTCGAGAAAGCGTTGCAGGCGGCCTACGGTTTGACAGTACCCGAGCTGGACAATCGGTGGCGTGAAAGCGTGGACCTATCCCCGCGAGACCTGTCCACTCCGCCGCTGCCGCCCTTGCAGGTGCTGCCGACCCGGCGACCCACGCCGGCGCCAGTGGCTGCGACGCCCGAGGCAACGCGGCCGTCAACTCCGGCGCCTGAACCCACCGCGACGCCAGCGCCGACGTACACCCCAAAACCGACGCCCGCCGGCCCTTCGGGGCCGAGATCCGGGGGTGGTCCGGTTAGCCCGTCCGGTGAGCAAAACCGTTCGTCTGGTGGCTGTGGGGCCGCGTCGGTTCGTGAAGGCAAAGCGACGTCGGAAACAGCGTCGATTGCTATCCTGGCGTTTCCGGCGGGGCTGCTGGCATTAACGGCGATCCGGAGGCGGCGCGCGAATAAATAACCTAAAACCGGGTTTTCAGCTCTTCGATCCCGATTGCCGTCTCCCGGCGCAGACCGTCGGTTACGATTCGCTGCTCGTGGAGGCCCTTGAAAGCATCCACGGTGAACGGTTGCCAGGTGTAACGGAGGGTGCGCATGGCGGTCTCTTCCCGCTCGGCCGCTTCCACCATCAGGGTGTACATGGGCAGCAGGAATCCCTTTTGCGGCAGGGCTCGCACGTCCCTGGTAAGACTGCTCATGCGCAGGCTGAATTGGTCCAGTTCCCCGATCACATCGGCCCGGTTGCAACCGCCTTCGCTTTCTCGCCAGGCGTTGTAGTCGTCGTGAAAATCATCCCACGCGGAACGCAGCCGCCGGTGCTCGGAGTTGAACGTCGCCAGCTCTCCCAGGCTCTCTTCGACGTCCAAGTCGGCAATGCTGCGCACGGTGCGGGCGGCCTGTTTCAGGGCCGTTGCGCTTTTCTCCACGCTTGCGTCCACTTTTGTAAAGCTGGGGAGTTTCAGGGACACTGCGGCCTCTTCTTTCTGGGCGCTGGCCGCTTTGGTAGGGGCGGGGGTGGGCTTTTTTTCATCCTCGTCGCTTGAAGTCTCCTCGGCATCGGCATTGGCGGCGCTCGTTTTGGTGGAGATGGTTTTGGCGGCGCTGCTTTTGACGGGTTTCGCGGCGGTTCTCAGCTCCTTTCTCTCGGCTTTGGCCGCGCTCAGCAAATCGTCCACCGTCTTTTCTGTGCCGGCCAGGTGGGGCAATTCATCCAAGGCGTCGATTACCGCGTTCAACTTCTTGATGAGTTCGTCCAGCCCGTCCAGCACCTCCTGGACTTCCATGCTCTCCGCCTCTTCCCGCAGTTCCGTGTACTCGTCGTGAAGGTTTTGCCAGTCGTTTTTGACTTTGTCGAAGGCCTGGGAAAACTCCTCAACCGTTTCGGGGTCGGGAGAATCCTCGAAGGTTTCCCTTAGCTCAATGGCCCGGTCCTGGGCTTTGCTGTGCGCCTGGGCCGCTTTGGCGCGCTGGGTTTCGACCGCCTCGAACAGCGCGACGTTGTTGGGCTGCCAGCGGTCGCGTAGCTGTCGATACGCCGCCTCTTCATCTTGCGCGGCCGCTATCAGAATATCAGCCAATTCCCCGGTGGTCTGGGTCCGGGTCAGGTCGCGAGCCTGCTGCGTAACGTCATTAAACTCGATGGCGAAACCGTTGAGCGCCTGGCGCATGGAGTTGGGTAGGCAGGGCGTCAATCCGGCGCTCCATTGGTCAAACTCTTCACGAATCTGGCCCCATTCTTCATCCAGAGCGATGCGTTGGCTGGCGAATTCATCGACGGCGGCCAAGGCATCGGCCGGCAGGGCGGTGGGCGCAACCGCCAACGGCGGTTCCGCCGCGGTCTCTGCCGGGGGCGCAGCGCCGGGTTGTGCGCACGCTGCCAGGGACAACAACCCCAGCGCCAGGGTGGCCAGGATCCAGCACGCGTATCGTATCTTCATGGACTATTGTTCACTCCCGCGAACTCGCTCACCAGATCGTTTCTGAAGTCGCCTTCCAAAAGCCGCTCTACCGCTTTTTCCATGACGTCAGCGGTTTCGGACAGAATAATCAGAACGTAGCGTTCCTGTTCCCGAACCAATATGGTTAACGAGGTATCCTTCAGCTCCAGGTCCGGGACAAAGCGCGCGGTCAACACTTCGCCGACGCTAACCCCGGCGCCCTGCAGGTATCGGCTCACCAGGGGAGCGTCCTCATGCAGCCCCAGGAATACCGTGTTGCGGCTCACGTCCTCCACACCGCTGATGTTTGCGGTGACACCGAGGCTCGTCAACCCGTTCTTCACCTGCGTGCCGCTGGTCAGCAGTTCGGACCGCGCTGGCAGGACGTCCACCGTGTTGTCCGGGCCACTTTGGAAGAAATGGGGAAAGTCTGCCAGCTCAAAAACCCGATCGCTCTCCGTGAGGTACCGCGCGATGTTGCTCAGCAAACGGTCATTGTCTAACGCGGCGTTTTGGGGCGGTACCATGAACGTGAAGTCTCCCAGTGCCAGCACGTTGCGCGTGTCGCCGAAAGCCATTGGCGAAAGATCGCCGTCGTGCTGCAACAACGATGATCGGGTGTTCTCGTCAGTAAACGCCAGTCCCGGGCCTGAGGAACGGATGGAGCCGGCCGAATAAAGGGCCACCTGGTTCACGCCGACCGTGATCTCGCCCGGTTGGAAATCTTTCACGAAAATGTTCTGGAAGTTGATGTCGTTTTCAAACTGGTTGTACAGATAATCGGGTTGGAAGTTCACCCCGAACCGCACCGCCAACGTGTTATTGGCCGGGGTCAGCCCGGGATCAGAAATGAGCAGCAATTTGCCGCCTTTCCTGACGAAATTTTCCACCAGGGCAGCCTCCGCCGCCGTGTAGTCCACGCGAGGAAGGATCACCGCAAAACTGTCAGCTGCCCGCAGTTTTTCTTCGAGCAGCGGGAGCCTGTCCTCTTCTTTCACGCTCCCGAACCCGCCGAGGAACTCAACGTCGAATCCCAGATCGGCCACCTTGGAACGCAACGCCGAGACGTGGTTCGGCGTGAACGCGTTCCGGTGCAGCGCGTCGATCAGGAGCAGCCCGGAGCCGGGACGGTCCGCCGGGGATTCCCACACTGTGTTGCCCGGCACCATGGGGGGGCTCATCTCCGGCAATTCGGCCTGGACCGGCGGCGGCGGCTCGTATCCGCCCTGGTAAAAAATCAAGGCGCCGGCGCCGAATGCAATACCGGCAAAGGCCACAAGGAGGAACAACGCCCCCAACAATTTAGTAGTCATTTCCCACGTACAGGTAATAGATGTTCGGGTTTCCTATTTCCAGCGGGAATTCCGGTAACGGATCTTCTTGTGTCGCTTCGAGACCATTGATGAGCATGAACTTGCCCATCTGCTCGTGCAACCCGGCGTCGCCCTGGACCTGGACCGGTTCGGCTGGCGACACGTTTGCCGCGCCAGATCTTTCCTGCATCATCAGTTGCCATGAGGCATAAGCCGGGTCGTGAAAAACGCCGTCGTATTCCGATGCAAATATCCGCCGCGACCGGAGTATGAACTGCCGCAGCACTTCCGCATTGACGTCCACGATTCCATAGTTGGATATGCCAGCCAGTTCCGCCGCTTTCTCCATGGCTTCGGCGCGGCCGCCGAGTTCGTCCACCAACCCGAACCGCACCGCGTCAACGCCGGCGTAGAGCCTCCCTTGCGTCAACTCTTCCTCGGTAATCTTGAGGCGGTCTCCCCGCTCTCGCATCACCATTTGGGCGAACCCGTCCTTCAGTTCGTCAACCAACCCGATCCAGTCCCTTCGGGATGCTCCCACCAGCTTGTAAGGTCCGGTGGTTACGATCACCTCCGGCAACGGACGCGGGATCAGCGACCCGGCCAGGGCGACTACCCCTACGTTCCCGACCAGAGACGCCGACTGGGCATAGGTGTGGTTTGCCCCCATGGCCATCATGTAACCGCCGCTGGCCACCATGCCGTCCATAGCGATGACCACAGGCTTTTCCTCCCGGAGCTTCCGGGTGGCAAAGTACAGTCGTTCGCTGGACGCTGCCCCGCCGCCCGGGCTGGACATCTTGATTACCACCGCCTTGATGGAGTCGTCTTCCCGGGCGTATTTGAGGAACTCGCTGATGATGAACTCGGAATCATCGGTGATCACGATGAAGGGAAGATCGATATAGCCAATCTTGGGCTTCCCTGGATATGCGTAAAACAACGCCAACACGCCAATGGCCAACCCCAAAGCGACGGCGACCGGCGCAATGAAGTACCAACTGGCAGCGACCCTTCCAAAGGCTGCCCCGAGGGCGAAAAATCTGTTCACCATCCACCTGCGGCCGCTGACGGAGCGCAAGGCCCCCGATCTCAGCAGCAATTGCTATTTGTGTACGACGTATCGAGAAAATTGGATTTATGATTTTTGAAGGCGCATCATCGTAACACAAAGGTCGCCCAATCGGCACTCGGCGACTACGCGTCCGCCTCCGGCGACCAGTTGTAGATCCGCGCCAGGGTCCCGCCCATCAGCGTGGCCCGGTCCGAATCGGAGAGCCAGTCAGAAACTCGGAATGCTTCCACCCCTTGTTCGTAGTTCAGCAAGTTGACCGCTCGCGTCCAGTCAGTACCCCAAAGGCAACGCTCCAGGCCGTAGGCGTCAAATATTCTTCCCAAGGGTTCCCTGATGTCAGGGTACGGGAACGGCTGGTGCGACAACGTGCCGGCGCCGGAAATCTTGATTGCCACGTTGTCCAGTTCCGCCAGAGACAGCACGTTGGGTAAGTCAGCGAAGGGTTCCGCCGGCGGCGGCGGGTCGAAGGGTTGCGCCAGCCCCACGTGGTCGATGATGATCTGCGTATCGGAATTTTGTCGGGCCAGTTCCCGCAGCAAGGGCAGCTTCCCGGCCGACATGACGTTAACGGGCACGCCGGCGCGCCCACCGGCGGTCAGGATGCCGTTCAGCCCCGGGTGGTCGGCCTCGTAGTCCAGGTTCGCGAGCATGATCCGCGCGCCGACCACACCCGGCATCGCAGTCCACTCCGCCATGTCCGCGTCGATGGTCTCAGAGTTTGGATCGAAAGGTCGGACCAGTCCGAACTTGGTGGGGTGCCTGGCGTACACCTCCAGGGCGTAACTGGCGTCGTAGCCGTAAAGCGAGAACGGCGAAATGAGAACCGCTCCGTCCACACCCACGGCGGCCATCGCCGCAATCATGTCGTCGCCAGTGACCTCGTCCGGCCCGGTGAGGAAGCCCACCCACGGGCGTTCGGGGCGGTTCCGCTCGTAAGCGTGTACTTGACAATCGATGGTGAGAGCCCGGTCCGCCATCGTCTTTCTCCTTTGCAGTTAAATCGGGGCAGCCTGTCAGCAACTGGAGAGATAATACCAGATGAGGCGAGCGCCGGGCCGAGTGGGCGCTTGTTGTCATCACCGGGCGGCCGGGGCCAGCGTCACCGCGGCGACTTCGCGCAAGTCCGGCCCGTTGAGCTTTCGGCCCTGCACTCCCATCAGGCGCAGGATGCGGCCGTCCTTGGTGATGCGGATGCGGTCCAGGGCGTCCTGCCAGGGAGCCAGGTAGTCGCAGGTGCCGTCGCCGTTGGGATCGTCGCCACCCTCCAGGCTTTCGCCGGAGGGCAGGCGTACCGCGACGACGGCGGACGGGTCGGCGGCCGGCGCCAGCATCATCACCGGCAGGTCGTCTTCCGATAGGCCGGTCTGTTCCAGCAGTCCTTTCACGGTGGTGGAAACACCGTGCATCCCGAAGATGACCAGGTGGGCGAAGCTGGCGTCGCGCTGCTCGAACTCGGCGCGGTAGCGTCGGAAGATCTCATGGGCCCCGGTGGCCTGTGGTTTCACCAGGAACAGGGCCATGGCCGGGAAACCGTCGGCGTCGATGGCGGTATCCCGTAAATCGCTGCTCCATCGCAGCAGCTTGTCGTGGTCGTGTTCGTCATAGTGGTGGGACATGATCAATCAGCCTCCCTGGTGCGCTTCCAACAGCTTTTGCAGATCCAGCTTTTTCATGGGCAACATCACTTCGATGACCCGGTTGGCGTTGGGGCCGCTCATCAGCCAAGCGGGGAGATCGGTTGGTATGATCTGCCAGGTGACGCCGAAGCGATCCTTGAGCCATCCGCATTGAATCTCGGTTCCGCCGTCGGTGAGATTATCCCATAGCTGGTCGATCTCGTCCTGGGAATCGCATGAGACCATGAAGGATATGGCTTCGGTGAACTCGATGGCGGGAATGCCATCGAAGGCGACGAATTGCACCCCGTCCAGCTCAAAAGCCACGGTGGAACTGCCCTCGGCCGGCCCTTCGCCGAAAGTATCGCTGGATACGATCCTGGAGTTGTCGAAGACGGACACGTAGAACTCGGCGGCTTCACGGGCGACGCCGTCGAGCCACAGGAACGGGGTGATTTTTTGCACTGCGGGCATACGTAAGCCTCTGCTAACCGCCGGCGTCGAACTGTACCAGAATGCCGTCCGGGTCGTACACGTAAAAGCTGCCGACGCGGCCTTCGGCGTTGGTCCACACGTCCATGGGCGCGGCCAGTTCCACGCCCTGGGCGGCCAGGTTTTCCGCCAGGGCTTTGGGGTCGGGAACGCTGAAAGAGATGTGGCTGATGCCTACCTGGTCCAGCTTGATGGGCGTACCGTCCGGGTTTTCGCCGGGATGGGAGGTCATGGTGAGGGTAGGCTTGGCGCCGTCGGCGTACGCCAGGCGCACCTGCCGGCGAGTGGCGCGGCTGTGGGCGTACACGTGAGGCAGGCCGCCGGTGGTGGTGTCCTGGATAACGTCGCTGACGATGGACATACCCAGCTGGTCGCAATAGAACTGGAGAGAAACGTCGAGGTCGCGCACGCAGATGGCGATGTGCGATACGCCGGATGCGTTCATTGGCATGGTCGTTGCTCCTTTGCCGATATGGATTCTACCCTTCGTGGTCGGCGTCGGGCCTACCGGATTCGCGTGACGGGGGTTGTCCAGTCTGCTCCAATGGCACCTCCGGCGGCTTTCCCTGGGCGGCATCTGCGTAGCCGCGACGATAGCCTGCGGCCTCCCCCTCGGCGCGGATACGCTGCCGGCGCCTCTCATTAGCCTCTCTAATCCAGTCTCCGATTGGCATTGCTATCTCCTTCACCTGCAACAACGACCAGGCCACAAATCCGGCGGCTACAAAACTGGCCCCAATCGCCAGCAGGATGCTGAACGCCACCGCGTCCGGCGTGTCGTTGTCGGCACGGTAGCGCAAAGTCAACCATACCAAAGTGGCCGAGCCGCCGGTTCCGCCCAGGAGGGTCATCAGTTGGAACCAGCGGCGATCCTTACGGTTGATTCCCCAGATGGTCTCACGGTCGGCGCGGCGGTTGTCCTCATTCATTGTACATTCGGGCCAACCGCCGGGGGAATCGCGCGCTTGCGAATGCTGAAACTGCCGGGCCGTCAGCCTCCGCCGCTGTCGAACTGCACCAGGATGCCGTCTGGGTCATAGACGAAGATGCTGGAGACCTCGCCGTTGGCGTTGGTGAAGCCGTCCATGGGGCCGGCCAGCTCCACGCCGGCGGCGATGAGCTCGTCGGCCAGCGCCTTCACGTCGGGAACGGTGAAGGAGATGTGGCTGATGCCCACCTGGTCCAGCTTTATGGGTCCGCCGTCGGCGTCGTCGCCGGGATGGCTGGTCATCACCAACGTGGGTACGGCGCCTTGGCCGTAGGACAGAACGGCCTGGCGACGGGTGGCGCGGTTGTGGGCGTACACGTGGGGCAGGCCGCCGGTGGAAGTGTCCTGCACCCGGTCAACGGTTACGGTCATGCCCAGAATGTCGCGGTAAAACTTTAGGGATTCATCCAAATCGCGGACGCATACGGCGATGTGGGAAACGCCGGAAGAGTTCATTGCCATGGCGCTGGCCTCCAATGTAGCCCGAAACGGGCCAGTCTCAATAACTGGGTGCAATGCTACTGCCGACCATTGGCGATGTCAAAGTCAATGGAGCGGCCAGCCCGTTCGGTCCCGCCCCAACCGTCCACCTTGCGCCAGATCAGGGCCAGCGCTCCCACGCCCAGCAGCATGGCGCCCAGGTCGGTCGCGGGGAAAGACCACCAAACTCCCCATACTCCAAATGCATGGGACAGCGCAAACACCCACGCCAGGAGCAGAACCACTCGTTGCGCCATGGTCAGCGCCACCGAAGGCCAGGCCCGGCCCAACGCCTGGAACGCGATGGAGCTGATGAACTCGATGCCTACTATGGGCAAGGCCAGCAATACGACGCGGAGGGTGTTGCCGGCCTCCGGGGGCAGGGCATCGTCCTCGGCAAAAAGGCCGATGATGCGGCCCGCCACAGGCATCAGCCCGGCAACGATTATGACCCCGCCTACCGTCGCCCCCAGGCAGCTTTGCCAGATGGCCTGGCGCACGCGGTCGTAGTTGCCCGCGCCGTAGTTGTAGGCCGCCAGAGGGAGATAGGCCAGAGCCGCGCCGATGAACGGCGCCAGGGCAAACTCAAGCACCGAGTTGACGACTCCGAACAGCGCGATATAAGCATCGCCCCCCTCATACCGGCTGAGGATGTTGTTGATAACCACCACCACAATGGAGCGGGCGATCTCGATGATGCAGATTGGCAGCCCCAGCGTCACCACCTCCCAAAGCAACCCAAGCCTGGGCAGCAGAGCGTCGGCGTTGACCCGGAGCGCGCTGCGTCCGGACAAGTAGAACCAGGCGGTGTACAGAACCGCCAGACCCTGCGCCATAACCGTGGCCACTGCCGCGCCGGTGACACCCCAGCCAAAAACCAGGATGAAAAGGGCATCCAGCAGGACGTTGACAATCGCGCTGCCGGCCAGCACCACCGTTGCCGGGATGGGCCGCCCTTCGGCCATGAACAGATTGTTGGCGGTGACCGCCAGCATGGACAACAGGCTGCCCGGCAGTATGACCACCAGGTACTGACGGCAATATTCCGCCGTGTCCGCCGATGCGCCCATCATGCTTATCAACTGGTCAATGCGGGCCAACCCAACCACAGTGGCGATCAGGTATAGCGGTACGAGAATGGCCAATGTCGCGCCAATGACCCGGGATGCCTGGGGAGTGTCGCGGGCCCCCAAAGCGCGCGATATAACTGACATACCGCCCAGGCCGGTGAGCAGGCCCAGCGCCACCGCGCCCATCTGCACCGGGAACGCCGCCGACAGGCCGCTCAACGCATGCACTCCGACCACATTGCCGACGAAAGCGCGGTCAACGATGCTGTACAGCGCCATCACGATGATGGCGAACATGGGAGGGAAGGCCATCTGCAACAGGAGACGCCACATGGGCGCGCTGCCCATGGCGTCGGCCTGGCGGGTTGAATTTTCCAGAGTGGACATTTCCGGTGAACCGGGCGTTTTGACCCGTCTGTTGGGCCGATGCTAAAATCTAACGACCGCGCATTATAAGAAACTCTGGATGCAATGGAGCATCCGCCTGAACGCAAGCTCGGGCAATTTGACCGAGTTGGGACGTTCAAGGAGGTGTCAGATGTCGGGTCATTCCAAGTGGTCAACCATCAAGCGCGCCAAGGGCGCCGCCGACGCCAAGCGAGGCGCCCTGTTCACCAAGCTGGCGCGCAACATATCGCTGGCAGCCAAGGAAGGCGGCGGTGGCGACCCGGACATGAACTTCCGGCTGCGCATCGCCATTGACCAGGCCAGATCCAACAATATGCCCCAGGACAGTATCACCCGCGCCATCCGCCGGGCCACCGGCGAGGGCGGCGAGGGGATGGAGGACCTGGCCGAGGTCACCTATGAGGGGTACGGGCCCAGCGGCGGAGCCATCCTGGTCAAAGCCCTGACGACCAACCGCAATCGCACCGCGTCGGAAGTGCGTTCCGCCTTCAACAAGGGCGGTGGGAACCTGGGCGAAGCCGGCTGCGTGGCGTGGAACTTCGACAGCAGGGGCGTCATCGTCCTGGAAATCGAGGACGAAGCGGTGGCGGAGGAACTGATTATGACCGCCATTGACGCCGAAGCCGACGACGTGAACTTCGAGGACGGCATCCTGGAAGTCTATACCGCGCCGGAGAACCTGCTGTCGGTGAAATCCGCGCTGGAAAGCGAAGGAGCGCAACCGTCTTCGGCGGACGTGTCGATGGTTCCGAAAACCGTCATCCCGCTGGAGGATAGGGCAGCAGAGCAGACCCTGCGCCTGCTGGACAATCTGGAAGAACTGGCCGACGTTCAGAAAGCCTATACCAACGCCGATTTCCCGGCCGAGGTGCTGGAACGCTACGGGTCGGCCGCCTGATGCGCGTCCTCGCCATCGACCCCGGCACCTTGCGAATGGGGTACGGCGTCCTCGACGCCGAATCCGCCTCTGGCGGACCCGAAGCCGACGACTACGGGGTGGTCGCCCTGCCGGCGTCAATGCCTATTGAAAACCGTCTGTACCAGCTGCACACCCACATCCTGAACATGATCCACGTGTTCCAACCCGACGCCATCGCGGTCGAGGATCCATTCGTGGGCCGGGGTGAGCGGGCTTTCGCCAAGTCGGCGCTGGCCATCGGTCAGGCGCAGGCGGTGGTGCTGATTGGCGCGGCCAGCCAAGGGGTGCCGGTGCATCGCTATGCGCCCGCCACGGTCAAACGCTCCGTCGCGGACTACGGCGGCGCCACCAAGGAGCAAGTGCAGCAGATAACCGCGTCCCTGCTGGGCTTGCGTGAAACGCCGGAATCCGATGCGGCGGACGCGCTGGCCGTTGGGTTGTGCTGTCTGCGGGAGATGGGTACCGACGACCTGGCATCCCGCGAGATTACCCCCGGCAAGGAATTGTAAGCAGTGCTGGTCGGCGTGCACGGCGCGCTGGAGGCCGTCGGCCCGGACTGGGTGAACGTACAGGTCGGCGGCATCACGTTGCAGGTGTTCGTGCCGGCGTCAGCCATTGCCACGCTGGGCAGCGTCGGGGAGCCGGTTCGCCTCCACACCGTACTGCGGATCCAGAACGAACAACCGACGCTGTACGGTTTTCCCGACGCCGGGTCGGTGGAACTTTTTGGCGCGCTGACCGGAGTGTCCGGAGTGGGGCCGCGCTCCGCCCTGTCCATCCTTTCGGAACTGGGCGAGGACGGCTTTCGCAACGCGGTGGCATCGGAGGACGTGGCGGCGCTGGCACGGGCGCAGGGCGTGGGCCGCCGGATCGCCCAGCGCGTGGTGCTGGAACTGCGGGGCAAGCTGCCGGATGCCGATGCCGGAGCGCCCGGCGCTGTAGCCGTAGGAGGAACCGACGCTGAAGCCGTGGAGGCGCTGACCGCCCTTGGTATGCCGTTGGCGGACGCCCGGCAGGCCATTGCGTCGCTGGAACTGTCCGCAGACGCCTCGGTGGAAGATAAGATAAGACAAGCGCTGCTGGCAGTGGGCGGCGGATGAGACGGATGCCTTATAATGCGTGCGCCGGTTTGCCGGCGTCGGTTTGAACCAGGTACGAACCAGAACGGGGTATCGCCATGACCACTGCAAAACCGCATCCATTGTCCACGGGACCCAACGTTTTTGACGGCATTTATTACCCCGATTCGGACGGTATCCCCTTGCCTGATGGATTTGAACAAGAGCCCGTTTTCGAACAGGTTACGCCAGTGCTCAGGGCGTATCTGGAACAGTATTACGATGTCATCGTGAGCGGCGACACATTCCTCTATTACGAGCAAGGCAATCCCAGGGCCGTCGTGTCACCGGACTGCTACGTGGCCTTCGGCGTCAACCGCACTGCCGTCAGGCCTTACAATTCGTACTTCATCTGGCACGTTGGGAAAGTTCCCGACTTCGTGCTGGAAATTGGCTCGGAGAGCACCGGTAGAGAAGACACCGGATGGAAGCGCAGCCTGTACGCATCTATCGGAATTTCCGAATATTGGCGGTACGACGCGACCCCGGACAGCGAGCATTACGGCGAGCCGCTGGTGGGCGAGCGGTTGGAAAACGGGGAGTACGTGCGAATTGATGTTGCTCCGGGGGCCGACGGTATGGTGCGGGGCCACAGCACAGCGCTGGGCCTCGACCTTTGCTGGGACGAAGGCAGGCTGCGGTTTTACGACCCGGCTGGGGATGTATGGTTGGAGGATTACTACGAAATGCGGGAAGCGCGTGTGGAGGCGGAAGAGCGGCTCGTCGAGGAGCGGGTAGCGCGCGCTACAGCGGAAGAGCATCTATCCGTCGAGCGCGCGGCGCGAACAGAAATCGAAGGTCGCCTGGCCGAGGAGCAAGCCGCCCGCCAGGCCGCCGAAGCGCGCATGGCGGAAATGGAAGCCGAGTTGCAGCGTCTGCGGGGCGAAGCATAAACGGGAGGAACTATGCCTGATTTTCAGCTGGTGGCCGACTTCGGCATGATGGGCGACCAGGAGCCGGCGGTGCGGAAGCTGTCGGCCGGCGTGCGCGAGGGCCTGAATTACCAGACCCTGCTGGGCGTTACCGGCAGCGGCAAGACCTTCACCATGGCCAACATCGTCCAGGAAGTGCAGCGTCCCACCATCGTCATCGCCCACAACAAGACGCTGGCGGCGCAGCTGGCCACCGAGTTCAAGGAGTTCTTCCCACACAACGCCGTGGAATACTTTGTTTCCTACTACGATTACTACCAGCCGGAAGCGTACATCCCGCGCTCTGATACCTATATCGAGAAGGACAGCAGCGTCAACGAAGAGCTGGACAAGCTCCGGCTGGCCGCCACCACGTCGCTGCTCACCCGCCGGGATACGCTGATTGTGGCATCGGTGTCCTGCATCTACGGTCTGGGCGACCCGTCGGACTACTTCGAGATGGTGGCCCGCGTGGAAGTCGGCGAAGAATACAACCGCCGCGCCCTGCTGCGCCAGCTCATTGATATGCAGTACGAGCGCAACGACACCGACCTGGCCCGGGGCCGGTTCACCGTGCGCGGCGACACCCTGGAAATCGTGCCGGCCTACGAGGAATTCGCCGTCCGCATCCAGTTCTTCGGCGACGAGGTGGAGCGGATCCTGACGCTGGACACGTTGACCGGCGAGGTGCTCAACGAGCGGCAGGACTTCTCCATCTATCCCGCCAAGCACTTCGTCACCAGCCGGGAGAAGCTGGACGCCGCCCTGATTGACATTGAAGCCGAAATGCGCGAGCGCGTTGACGACTTCCGCCAGCAGGGCAAGTTGCTGGAAGCCCAACGGCTGGAGCAGCGCACTCGCTATGACATGGAGATGCTGGACGAGACCGGCTTCTGCGCCGGCGTGGAGAACTACGCCCGCCACCTGTCCCGGCGCGAGGCCGGCAGTCCGCCGTGGACCCTGCTGGACTACTTCCCCGACGATTACCTGATGTTTGTCGATGAATCCCACATGACGCTGCCCCAGGTGCGGGGAATGTACAACGGCGACATCTCACGCAAGACCACGCTGGTGGAATACGGCTTCCGCCTGCCCTCGGCCCTGGACAACCGGCCCCTGCACTTCCAGGAGTTCGAGGACCACATCAACCAGGTGGTGTACGTGTCGGCGACGCCGGGGCCGCTGGAAATGGAGCGCACCAGCACCATAGTCGAACAGGTGATTCGTCCCACCGGCCTGCTGGACCCCACCATAGAGGTCAAGCCCACCGACGGGCAGATCGACGACCTGCTCCACGAAATCCGCCGGCGCGTCGATGTGCAGGAGCGGGTGCTGGTAACCACCCTCACCAAGCGCATGGCCGAGGAAATGGCCGATTACCTGTCTGAGATGGGCATACGCAACCACTACCTGCACTCGGACATCGAGACCCTGAACCGGGTGGAAATCCTGCGCGACCTGCGCCTGGGCATCTACGACGTGGTGGTGGGCATCAACCTGCTGCGGGAAGGGTTGGATCTGCCGGAAGTCAGCCTCGTCGCCATCCTGGACGCCGACAAGGAGGGCTACCTGCGCTCCACCACCTCGCTGATCCAGACCGTCGGCCGCGCCGCCCGCCACGCTTCGGGCCACGTCATCATGTACGCCGACCGCATCACCGACTCCATGCAGCGCTCCATCGACGAGACCTACCGCCGGCGGGGGATCCAGGGCGCGCACAACAAGCGCCACGGCATCGAACCCCAGTCCATCCACAAGGCGGTCAAGGACATCACCGAGGGTCTGCGCGGCGTCGCCGAGACCAAAGCGGCCTACCAGGTGGCCCGCGAGGAGATGTCCCGCGATGACATGTACCGGGTCATCAAGGACCTGGAGTTCCAGATGAAGGAGGCCGCCCGCGCCCTGGAGTTCGAAAAGGCGGCGCACCTTCGGGACGAGATGCTGGAGTTGAAGAAGATTATCGTCACCGAAGAGAAGATGCTGGCGCTGGTATAGAGTACGACCTACCAGCGCTGCGCCAGGTTGGTCACCAGGTTGTAGATGAACCAGCCGTCTCCCGTGCGGAAGGTTTGCGGCTTCGCGGTCTGGGCGTCGCGCATGACGCCGATGCCGTCCTCGTAAGGCTCGAAGGACACGATGCGGTCGTAGCGGATGCGGAACCGCTTGCGTGAACCGTGGAAGTAGATGTGCTTGCTGGTTACGCCCAGCAGCCCGGTGTCCTCGTGGACGGTTTCCTCCCACTCGACGGCCCGACTGCGGAAGGTGCGCGGGCTGTAATACAGGCCCTTGGCCACGCGGATGCTGACGCCGTGGGAAGCGCCGCGCCGTTCCCGCCGGGTCTTCACCTCGTAGTAGCCCACGCCGTCAATCAGCCAGACCAGTTGCTCCGATTTCATCAGGTTGAACGGCGGCCGGGATTTTAGGGTTAGCCGTTCCGGTATGAGGCCCTCCGCCGCTTCTCTGATCACGGCGGACTTGATCATGTTCTGATAAGCCCCGTTGGTATCCACCAGGGTCTGCGAGAGGTCGAAGTGGCGCAGATAGCGGACGAGGGCATTCTCTTCGTCCAGCGTAAGAATGCCATCCTCGAGAGAACCCTCAACGGCGGCTTCCCAGGCCTGGGCCAGCAACAACTGCTGCTCGACTGAAGACAGCTCCGATTCTTCCAGAGTGGCGGCCAGTTCGTTTCGGTGAGTGTTGCCGTCAAATGTAGCCAGCGCGGCCAGGCGGGCGTCCAGCATCAGACGGTCCCGGGATGCCCGGTCCAATTGCTCGCCGGCGTCTTGACTGGTTTTGTCCCATTGATCATTGAGGGCGAACTGGTCCCGGAAATCCCGCAGCCGGGCCTCTTCGTCCTGGGTGAGTATCCCGTCGGCCAAACCCTCCGTAACGGCCTGATGCCAGCCTTCGGCAATGACCGCCCTGATCACGTCGTCGTCGATGTATGATGCCTGGGCAATGGAGGAAAGATCTTCCAGCAACGCCGCCTCACTGAAATTCGAGCGGCTCGCCGCCTGGGCGACCAGGGCGACCATCCGCTGCCGGCCGGCCTGATAGGTTGACTCGCACTCTTTGTGCTTGCCCCGCATGAAACCGGCTTTTTGGCCGCAGTATTTGCAGTCGCCCATGATCTATCCTGGAAGATGCTGTAACGGTCAGCGGTGGTTACTCCGCTGCGCCAGGCGGCGGTTCGTCGAAGGGCAATCCCTGGCTTTCGGCTTCGGTTTTGCGCTGTAGCCAAGCTTGCCATTGCCGGTTGGCCTCGGCACGACCTTTCTCACGCTCTTCCTCACGCCGCTTTTCAGCTAACGGCTTGACCCAGCGTTCCATAGCGTAATTGTAAAGTACCATAAGAAACGTCACTCCTTGCACTGCGACCAACGCGGAAAATGCGATGCCAATTCCAACCTGTCCACACTCCGGGGAGGCGGCGCGAATGACTTTTGGACAACGTCAGCCGTTCCCGGGCAGCCGCTCATTCACATAATCGTGCAGGGCCTGTAGCACCGCCGCGTTCTCTTCCAGCGTGAACTCGTCCACCAGGTAGTCGTGCTCGCCGCTGACGCCGCTGACCGCGCCGGCGTCCACCAGGAATCGGATGCACTCGGCGTCGGCATCCACGTCGGGCAGCAGATTGCGCCCCACCTCCAGGGACAGGGCCGCCACCAGGCCGTAGCCGCCCCAGTTGGACGTGCTGGAGATTACCAGCCGGTCGCAGCCGACCACCGCCGGTTGGTCGGGCAACTGGTCGGCGGTAGCGATGACTTCCTGCAAGTTGCCCATGCCGATCTCATTGCCGCCGTCGCCGATGCCGATGGACGGCAGCCCACGCTCGAAGAGCCGGTCCACGCGAGCGGTTTGAAGCGATATGTCCCGCCCGCGCATATTGCGATAGATGCCGCCGGCGTCCCGGGAACACCGCTCAATGGAGATGAGCAACGCCGGGTCACGCTCGGTGATGGTTTCCTGCACGAAGTGTTCGTTGATGTTGGGATCCTCGATGATGGGGAACCGGATCACAGGCGACGGATCCCGGTGCTTCGCCCGCCAGGACGCCATCATGTAGGCCATAGGCTCGTCAGCCGTGTACATCACCGGGTTGCCCAGTTCCCGCAGGGCGTTGCCGATGGCGAAGGCTCCCGGGGGCCCGTCGGTTTCCGGCGCGTCGCTCATCATGATGTAGAACCCGGTGGCGATGATCACCGGGCCCGAGTGGACCAGCGCATAGCGGGCCGCCTGGGTGCAGAAATCGGCCGGCACGTGGGGTCGCAGGGCATTGATGCCGCGCCGGTCGTGGTCCAGGATGATGTCTTCAATTGTTTGCGTCATCGTGCCTCGCGGTTCTGGATTCCGGCCCGCCACAGGCGGGTGACGTGCTTTCGCCGGAATGACGGTGGTTCGACAGGCTCACCATGAGCGGAGATTAAATAACTGCGTAGTCGGAGTCGCGCCGGTCGGTGATGAACATTTTGCCGGGCGCGTGGGTGATCATCAGCGGCGGCTTGCAGTTGAGGGCTACCGCCTGGGGAGTCACGCCGCAGGCCCAGAACACCGGAGTTTCGCCGGGCCGGATTTCCACCGCGTCGCCGAACTCGGGCGCGTGGATGTCTCGGATGCCAATAGCCGCCGGATCGCCGATATGCACCGGAGCGCCGTGGGTGTCGGGGAACCGGGACGTCACTTGCACGGCGCGGACGATCTGCTGCTGCGGGATGGGCCGCATACTCACCACCATGGGGCCGGAGAACATTCCCGCCGGACTGGTGGGTATGTTGGTGATGTACATCGGCACGTTGCTGCCAGCCTCCTGGTGGCGCAGGGGGATGCCAACATCCGACATGGCGGCTTCGAAGGAGAAACTGCATCCCAGCAGGAAGGACACCAGGTCGTCCCGCCAAAGGTCGGCGACGGACTGCACCTCATTGACCATCTCGCCGTTTTGATAGATGCGATAGGCCGGAACGTCGGTGCGGATGTCCGCGCCGGGAGCGGTGCGGGAAGGTTCCACCGAGCCGGCTTCGATGACTTCCAACAGGGGGCACGGGCGCGGGTTGCGCTGGCAGAACAGCAGGAAATCGAAGGCAAGGTCGCGCGGCAGCACGGCCAGGTTGGCCTGCACGTGTCCATTGGCCAGCCCGGCGGTGACACCATCGTATTCACCGGCGCGGATGAGGCGTCTTATTTCGGTGGGCTGCGTGGGAAGAAGGGTGGCGGTGGTCATGGGATGCTCCGTACAGGCGAGTTGCGTATTGCCTTATGCTAGAATTGCGATGTTGCCGGCAATGATAGACAGGGGATTGGCTATCGTCAATTTGAAGCGGCCGGCTCCCGATGGCAAAGGTCCCAGGTTGTACAACGTATTTTTGCTCACGCGCCCCGGGGAAGGGATGCTGTCCCTGGTCAAGCAGATTGACCTTTCCGGCCTGTTCTGCCAGGCCGGCAGCGACGTCATGGAGTTGGAAGACGCGGCCCAGGCCACCAGCCTGGACGTGGTTCTGCTGGATCTGGCGGCGGTGGGCATCGGCGCCCAATCGGTGATCGAGCAGGTGAGCCGGCTGCAGCTGCCCACGCTGCTGGTGATGGAGACTACCGCCTTGGGCCAGTATGACCCGTCCCTCAATCCGGACGACTTTATCGTCGCCCCGCTGGATGCCACCGAGTTGCTCGCCCGGGTGGGGCAGATCGTGTACCGCCGCAACGGGCGCAACCGGGAGCAGCTGGTTCGGGTGGGCGAGTTATCCATAGACCTCCAGAGTTACGAAGTGACCATGGCGGGCCGGCGCATCTCCTTGACCTACAAGGAGTTTCAGCTGCTGACCCTGCTGGCCTCCAACCCGGGCCGGGTGTACACGCGGGAAGCGCTGCTGAACCAGGTTTGGGGTTACGACTATCTCGGCGGCACCCGCACCGTGGACGTGCATATCCGCCGCCTTCGGTCCAAGGTGGAGGACCCCGACCACCTCTTCCTGGAAACTATCTGGAACGTGGGTTACCGGTTCCGGGACATCGCAGCAGAGGTCTGAATTGTCAGAATCAGGATTTTCAAGATTATGGGATTGGCAGGATTACAACTCTTGTCTAGCCCACGTTGACATTTCGCCGTCATTCCCGCGAAAGCGGGAATCCAGAAATCGCCTGCTGTTGCAGAATGATTGGGGTTATGGAAACGCTTGGATTCCTGCTTTCGCAGGAATGACGGGATAGTTTACGGAATGACAATGCGATTCGGCCATTTCTTCTACCCCATGAAATTCGACGACTCCCGCGACGACCAGGAAATACAAGAGTGCCTGGATGAAGCGGTATTGGTCGAAGCCCTGGGCTTTGACGCCATCTGGATCGCCGAGCACTACTTCACCGGCGAATGCGTGTATGGCGACCCACTGGTGTTCGCCAGCGCGTTGGCCGTGAAGACCAGCCGGGTGCTGCTGGGCTTCGGCATCATCGAGCTTCCCCTGCACAATCCTGTGCGCGTCGCCATGCAGACCGCCCTGCTGGACAACCTGAGCCGGGGCCGCCTGGTGGTGGGCACCGCCAAAGGCTCCAACTACAACGCCTTCGAGTACACTGGCTTCGGCACCGACCCGGCCCTGGGCGCGGCGCAGATGGAGGAGGCCGAAAAGCTCATGGTGACGGCCTGGACCACCGACAACGTGGACTTTCGCGGCGAGCATTACCAGGTGGTCTTTCCCTCAGTGCGCCCGCGACCGTACCAGAAACCTCATCCGCCCCTGGCCCGGGCCTGCATCAACCGCGAGTCTATCATCGAAATGGCCCGCCTCGGCCGGCCCATCCTGCTGAGGGGTCGTTCCACCAACAGCACCGCCGCCGACATCGCCCTGTACCGCGACACCATGGCGGAAGCGGGTTTCGACGAACAAACCATCGAACGCAACCTGGACCAGATCTGGGTGTGGCGCGAGATGCACCTGGCCGAAACCGACGAACGGGCCATGGACGAATTCCTGCCCGCCAACCTTGAAGCCTGGTCAATAATGCAGGACTACCGGCAGCAGTGGAACCCCAAAGAGTTTCCCATGTCCCAGCAGGCTCCTCCCGTCCAGCGGGAGGGCTACGCCGAGCATCCCGACCCGGACGCCGCCGAAAACCTGGTGGGCAGCCCGCGCCGGGTGGCCGAACAGATCGAACAGATGCGCAACTCCGGCATCCGCAACCTGATGCTCACCAACCGGGGCCTGGTGTCGCGGGAGGCGAGCAACCGCTCCCTGAAACTCCTTGCCGAGCAGGTGATGCCCAAGTTCCGCGACGGGTAATTTGAAAATCACACCGTCGTTCCTGCGAAAGCAGGAACTCGCACGCGCGGGGATAGACCACGAACGGTCGGGTAATCGAACGCAGTCCTGGGTTCCTGGCGTATTCAACGCCCCCGGGGTCTTCCATCGCAATTTTCAGCCCACGTTCATACTCTTGCCACGTCCGCATACAGGCAGCGGGGCTCGGCGTGACGACGGCGGGTGGATACATCACGCAGTTGTCTTCGTGCGCCGCCATCAGGGTGGACAGCCCCAACTTGCCGTAGAACTCGGGGCGGGACTCTGCGATTGAGAAAAACTCCTCGGCGGGGATTTGGATCAGGACATTGCCCACCGGGTCGCACGGCAAGCCTCCTGGTCCCTTAGTGCGCAGGTCCTCCCTCCGGTGGGTCCACCAGCAGCTCCCCACGGACGTGTAAATCCACTCGGGTTTGGCAGCTTTCACGTCATCCCAGGTGGTTTCCGTCAAAATCCACGGCATGCTCGGCATCTCCTGAACTGAAGCACCGACGGGGATCGATCCCGTCGGCGCGACTATATCACAGCCACCGGCGACCGCAGAAATCAGTCTTCGCCGTAGTAGTCGATCACGCCGATGTGGTCGTCGTCGTACACCGTCTGCAGTTTGCAGGTGTCGTCGGCGTTCATCACCGCGTCATCCTCCGAGCTGTGCCAGAGTGCGATCAAGTGCCCAGCCTCGTGGGTGAGAACGATCCGCACGTCAGCCGTGTACTCCTCCCAGTCCACCTCGCAGTTGGCGGCATCATCGGTCCAGTCCCAATCCCGGTTCAAGGAGACGACGGAGTATGTGATCTCCCCGTCGTCGTTCATCCAGTGCCTCGTCGTACCGGGAATGTCGGGCAGGTTGGCGGCGTAGAAGGACCGCTCCTTCACCCAGGTGTCGTAACCGCTGTAGGACTCGTCGATATCGAAGTCCGCGTCGGTTGTGACGTCGTCCCACTGGTATATCGCGTTCCGTATGTGCTGCCGCGTCCCGCTCGGGAACCCGTTCCGCGTCTCGTTGTCCCGGAACTGGCTGTTCCAAGTGGTTTGATTTTCTTCCCTGATGGCGTACCCATGGTGGGCAGAGGCGGACTGCGCCGCCACAAACAGCGCCACCGCCGCGTACATCACCGAAGCCAGCAAAATCCCGCCGGCCAGCGTTTGGTAACCAAGTCTCGATTTCATGATCCTCTTTCCTTTTTGCAGATGGAGACCGACCTACCTGAGCTGATCGAGCAGGTCCGCCAGTCTGATGGTCTTGGTCGGGCCATGGACCTCGTCACCGTCGATGACCAGGTGCATTCTGGGGAAATACCCTTCAGGCTCCACATTGCGCGCGGGGCTTCCCTCGACACCCTTTGACAAAAACACGATGACCTCGGCGTCCTTTTCCAATACGTCGTTCCACTCGAACGTCTCGGTGACATCGCCGACCTGTCCACCCACAAACGAGAATGTGATGGTTTCGCCAATCCCATCTCCCTTGAAGACGCTTTTCACCGACATCTCCACCGGCGTGCGGATATGCACGCTCCAGTCCTTCACTTCCGCCGAGTCCAGATCGGCGGGTACGCTTCCGTCGGCGGTTGACCACTTGGGCGGGTTAACCTGAGTGAGCACGCCCCTGACCACCACGTCGGCCCTCTCAACAGCCTTCGAGAAATCATCGGGTTGACCACCGTAAGCGCTGGTTGAAACGCTGTTCGCCACCCCTTCCTCATGCACCTGGGCATGATGTGGCGCCGGGCCGTCCCCTGTCCATAACGAGGCCGCCCAGAAGTAACTTCCGGCCACCACGAGAGCCAGCGAGATGACCCCGCTGGCCAGAAGCACAGGCAGTCGTTTTCCTTTCATACGCATCTTTCTCACTGCCTTTCGTCAGCCCCTGGTCACATGGGCTTGAAAATAAACTTGCCAAAAGCGGCGCATCACCTCCGAAGCGAGCAACGGTGCACAAGCGCACCGCCCTCCTCAGAATGGTCACGCCGAGATTTCCAGCATGGATTCACCTCCTACTCAGTATCCGCAACAAAGCAGCCGTGCCCTGAGCAGGCCGGCCCCGACCATCGTCTCCCGTTGCATTGACCAGTTCGACCGAGGCGCGGGCGACTCGCTAGTTGTTGAAGACTTCAACTACTCGTTCGCATTTGTCCATGTCCTTCCAGACCGTCCGCGCTTTGGTCTGGTACCCCCAGGGATTGCTGGTCAGTCTCAACCTGAAGGAGCACCCCCCTATGCGGGCATGTTGAAATATTTTCGCGCAATATCGCGCGCCTCTTAACATCACATCCGGCCGGCATGCGCAATCAACGGCGCTGACGCCGGCGACGCCGCCAGCAATTTCGGCCCCCTCCATTCGCGGAGGGGGCCCTTTTGTATCCACACATCCCAAAAGGAGTTCGTCATGACCCGTTATCATCCCTACACCAATCCCGCCACGGGCGCCCTGGAGTGCCTCTACGCCGGCTGCGGCCGCGAGATCCCGGCCGACCACTACCTCTGCCGTAAGCACTACGCCCGGCTGGGCGACGGCTCCGTCGAACCCTGCCCGGGCGAGGGCTGCGGCCGCTTCAAGTCCAGGGGGTTCCCCCGTAGATGCGGGGATGTCCCCGAAGAAATTTGGGCTTCGGATCCTAGGCTGTTGGTTCCCCCAGGAAAATCACTGTCAGCAGAACGTTGGCCCTTATTTGTACCCGCTGGATTCCGGCTTTCGCCGGAATGACGAATAAATTTCAATAGGAATCCAGCCAGCCGAACTTGCGGAAGCTGACCCGTCCGGCGTCGCTGAACTCCACGCCTTCTTCCTCCAGCAACTCCCGCTGCAGCAACGCGCCCAGGCCGGCGCCCCGCGGGCTGATCCTGCCCTGGGCATTGATCACCCGCTGCCAGGGAACGTCCGCGCCTTGATCCCCGGAACCCCTTCCCAGCGACGCCAGGCAGAACCCCACCATGCGGGGAGTGCAGCCCCCGACAATCTGGGCGATCTGGCCGTAGGTCGCAACTCTGCCGTAAGGGATCTCCCGCACCACCTCGATGACGCGAGCGTACACCGGCGGTACGGAAAGCTCATCCGACACCGGGGATTACGCTCCGCTTGATCGAGGGGCGACGTTGGCCTGGCTGGCGCCGGCGGCCCAGGCCAGTTCCGTCAGCATCCGCACCGGGTCCAGTATCTGCCAGAGGATCCCGTTGTTGACGAAGTAGGCGTTGGCGAAGACGACTGCTCCCAGGACGACGCATATCACCGCTCCCACGCGCCCGGCAGCGCATCCGCAGCGCCACAACGCTGCCGTCGCCACGCTGGCAGAGCCGATGAACAACGGATTGACCGTGCGCCACACGTCTCCCCAATATTCTCCAAACAGGCCGGTATAGCCGTTGAGGAATACCGTCAACGCCAAAAGGCCCAGCGCCAGGCTACGGACCCAGGGAACCCTCCGGGTGCTTAGCCACACCCACCAAGCCCCGCCAGCGCCCATCAGCAGCGGGAAGATTTGCCACAGTTTCCAGGGCCAGTAGGAAACGGAAAGCCCTTCCGGGTCAACAACAACCGTCCGCTCCGTCCAGGCAAAGATGGCCATGGCCACGAAAATCGCGGCGGCGACGGCGGGGATGGGAGCCAGATCCCGCGGGGCAATCAGTTTGAACATAACCTGGCCCTCTCACAGTCATTCCCGCGAAAGTCGCAGATGCGCCTTTGGCGTGCGGGAATCCAGAACGTTACCAGTTGACCAACCCCGGCTTCTGCGCTTTCCAGCCGGCATCGGACGGGAACACGGTCTCCATCTCCACGCGGCCCAGGTCGCCGTCAAACATATGCTCCACGGCGGAACGCCAGGCAACATAGTGGGGCTGCTCCCGGTGGGTGGCGTGGGCCTCCCGGTTGGCGTACACCTCGTAGAGATAGAACTGGTTGGGGTTGTCGGGGCTGCGCAGGATGTCGAAGCGGAAGCAGTTTTCCTCGTCGCGCACGCTGCCCTGGCCGTCGCCCAGGCTGGCGGCGGCAAACTCGTCGGCAAAGCCGTCCTTGATGTTGATGGTAACGAAAATGGCGTACATTTGGGACGTCCTCCTGTAGGTTTGGGGCGGCGGGACGGATGCGTGTAAAGCCGCCGCCGGAAGGATTATAGCAGGGGGTGGGCTGCTGGTCGGGTTGCAGCCAGTCAACGGCAATCGGGGTCAAGCGCCCGCTGCATCGCGCGGTATAGTTCCGGCTCATCATAGTGAGCTGGCCGTTTGTTGTAGAATTGCCTGACAATCGGAACCGCCCGGCCCCACGCATGCCGGGGCGGTTCACCACTGGAGAAGGCAATGTCGCAGTTGATGACCGGAAAGCAGGCCCTTTTGGAGATGCTCAAGGCCGAGGGGGTCGAGTACATTTTCGGCAACCCCGGCACCAGCGAGGGACCCATCATTGATATGCTGGGCGACTATCCCGAGTTTCGCTACATCCTGACCCTTCAGGAGAGCGTCGCCATGGGGATGGGAGAAGCCTACGCCCGGGCCACCGGGCGGGCTTCCTTCGTCAGCCTCCACGTGGACAGCGGCCTGGCCAACGGCATCGCCCTGATGCTGGACGCCCTCAACACCGGCACGCCCATGGTGATAACCTCCGCCAACTACGACGCCCGCAAGGTGAACGAGACCATGACCGACCTGGCCAACCTGGTGCGCCCGGTCACCAAGTGGTCGGTGGAACTGACCCTGGCCGACCAGATACCCAGCGTCATGCGCCGCGCCTTCAACGAGGCCAACAGCCACCCCAGGGGGCCGGTGTACGTGGGCTTCTCCTCCAACGCACTGGAGGGCATGGCCGAAATGAACATCGCGCCCTCCCGTCCGGTGTACGACACCTCCCGTCCCAGCGTAGAGGGCATCGCCGAGGCCGCGTCGCTGCTGCTGAACGCCAGCCGGCCGATGATGCTGGTGGGCGACCGCCTGGCCGAAGACAGCGCGCTGGACGTGGCGGTGGACGTGGCCGAACTGCTGGGCCTGCCCGTCTATCAGGCCCGGGGCGCGGAGGTTGCCTTTCCCACCAACCACGAGCAGTTTCTGGGCGCCCTGTCGCTCCGCGTCACCGAGCAACGGGAGGCGCTGCAGCGGGTTGACCTGGTGCTGGCCGTGGGCAGCGACCCCTTTGAGGAACTGTTCTACTGGGGCGACGTGATACTCCCGGCGGACGCCAAACTGATCCACATCGACCCCAGCCCGGGGCAGATCGGACGCTCGGAGCCGACGGACGTGGGCATCGTAAGCCACTGCCGGCTGGGGCTTTCCGACCTGGCGGCGGCGCTGCGGGAACGGCTGTCCCCAGGCGACTTCGCGGAGATCGAGGAACGCAAGCAGGCGGTGGCGGCCGAAAAGCGCAGCAACCGGGCGGCATTCGAGGAGTCCGTCGCCGAAAAATGGGATCACAAGCCGATGACGCCGGCCCGCATGATGGCCGAGCTGGCCGCCGCCATGCCGGACAACGCGGTGGTGGTGGACGACTCCATCAGCAACCGGGGGGCGATGCGCCATTACTTCCAGGGACAGCGTCCCGGTGACCTGCGCGGCTACCGGGGCCAGTCCATCGGCGGCGGCATGGGCACCACGATGGGAACGCAGTGCGCCTACCCCGACCGGCCCGTTTTCGGCGTCATCGGCGACGGCAGCGCGATGATGACCATTCAGGGCCTCTGGACGGCGGCCAACGACAACATCCCGTGCGTCTTCGTCATCTGCAACAACGGGATGTACCGGGTGCTCAAGACCAACTTCAACGTGTACCAGAAGGACGTGCTGGGTCTCCCCGAAACGTCGGGCGGCCAGTTGCTCTACTCCGACTTCGGCACGCCCTTCGACATGGCCGCCATCGCCAACAGCATGGGCGTCCACGGCGAGCGCATCACCGACCCGGCGGAAATCAAGCCGGCCGTGGACCGCGCCGTGGCGTCGGGCAAGCCGGCCCTGCTGGACATAGTGATCGACGGCGCGCTGTAGCAGTCGATCTGGCGGCTGACCCGGACCGACCATCCAAGAGAGCAAGGAGAGCGACCATGTCGACGACGACAGACTACCGAGCCAACATCCGGTCGATGATGGCTCAGAGTCATGCCGAACTGGCGCGGGGCGACCGGCAGCAGGCGTCCGAAAAGGGTTGGGGCGCCGCCGCCCAGATGATGAAAGCCGTCGCCGAAACTCGCGGTTGGGAACACGGCCGGCACCGCCACTTCCTCCGGATCGCCAGCCGCCTGCGTGCGGAGACTGGGGACCGGGAGATTTACCTCCTGTTCGGGAGCGCCAGCCTGCTCCACGAAAACTTCTACGAGGATCAGATGGCGGTTCAAGACATCGACGAAGCCCTCCACAACGTGGAACGTCTGCTGGAAAAGCTCGAGGCGGTTCTATCCGCCTGATGACAGGCCAGCCAAACCACCATCGATACCGAGCAACCACTGGTGAGACCCAACCCACCCCAAGAGGAAACATTCTCATGCGAACCAACACCACCAAGGCCAAGCTCAACGAGGGCGGCGTCGTTTTCGGCGCCATCATCACCCGCTACGCTCCCGATATGGTGGAGATATTCGGGGCGCTGGGCTACGACTTCGTGATGATCGACTGCGAACACGGGCCGGCCAACCTGGACCAGGTTGAGCACATGGTCCGCGCCGCCGAATCCTTCGGCATCACGCCCATCGCCCGTATTCCCGACCATTCGGACCAGACCATCCTGCGGTTCCTGGACCGGGGGTTGCAGGGCATCATCGTCCCCCACGTCAACACCGGAGAGCAGGCGGCGGCCATCGCCCGCGCCGCCCGCTACTATCCCGACGGCTACCGGGGCATGGGCGGCGGTCGCGCCCAGGACTACGGCATCGGCGTAACCAGGGACGAGGCCACTTCCTGGGTCAACTCCCAGGTGCTGGTGATCCCCATGGTGGAGGACATCGAGGCCGTGGGCAACCTGGACGACATACTCCAGGTATCGGGGGCTGATGTGCTCCACGTGGCCGCGTCCGACCTGGGCCAGAGCATGGGCAACCCCGGTGTGGCCGAGGTGCGCCGGGTGATGAGCGAGGTAATCCCCCGGGTGCGGGCCGGCGGCAAGAACGTCGGCGTCGGCGGCAACAACCCGGCGGACACGGCCGGCGTGGCCGAATTCATTAATCTGGGGGCGAACTTCGTGACCGTGTCGGGCTGGGGCCTGCTACGCATCGGCGCGGAGGACTTTCTGAAGAACGTTAACGCTGCTTTGTGAACAGATATTTGACGCAAAGTCGCGAAGATGCAGAGGCGCAAAGGTTGCCGGGCCACCGATTGCGCTGGTGGTGATGTAGGGGCGAATAATTATTCGCCCCTACGGGCGTGAACATCAACCCGCGGCCTTGTCCTCGCCATTGCCATCAGCACCGCCGCCACCAGCGTTATGCCGGCCATGACGAGAAAGGCTTCTCGGTAGCTTCCGGCGCCGTCGTAAGCTATGCCGGCGGCCAGCGGCCCGACGGCGAAGCCCAGCACTTGGGCGGCCCGGCCCACGCCGTGAATGGCCCCCAAGTGGCCGCGTCCGTAGTCGCTGGCCCACATCAGCGGCGCCAGCGTGTTGAGGCCGGTGTTGGCCAGACCGGTCAGGATGGCGTAGCAGTAGGTCTCGAACATGGTATCGGTGGTCACCAGCAGAACCAGTGATCCCGCGCTCACCAGGTAGAGGGAAACCATCACCCAGCGGGGATGAACCCGGTCGGCCACCACGCCGGCCAGCAAGGCTCCCGCCGCCCCCGAACTGGACATTACGCTGATGGCCGCCACCGCTGCCGTGACGTTGATACCCCGCTCGGTCAGGTACGGGATCAGGTGCAGCCCCGGCCCAGCCGTTGCCGTGCTGCCCAGGAACAACGCCCACAACGCCATCCAGAAGATTGGTTTCCTGGCCGCTTCTCTCAGGGTCAGCGATGGCTCTTCGGCGCCGGCTCCGTGCGGCAGGGACCGGTCCGAACCTTCGCCGGCGTCGGGTGGTCGGACGCCGTCCATCGTCAACCCCATATCCTCCGGCTGTCGCCGCACCCACAGGGCGCAGGGGATGACACCCGCCAGCAACATCAGCGCCCCCAGTCCCTGCCATGCCGACCGCCATCCCCAAAGGGCAATCACCAGCTGGGTCAGCGGCGCCAGGGCGATAACGCCAGCGGTTTCGGCGAAAAACACCAGCCCGGTGGCCCGCCCCCGGTAGCGCTGGAACCACTTCCCCATGCTGACCGACGTGCCGATTTTCACGCCACCCTGGTCGGCGATCCTCGACGCGGTGAAGGCCAGGTAGAACCCCAGCAGGGTTTGCATCGCCGACAGGTAGATACAGGCCAAGGCGATGACCGTTCCGCTGACCACCAGCACGACCCGCGAACCCACCCGGTCCACCAGCCGGCCGATGAAGGGAGCCAGCGCCGCCCCCAGGATTGCGCCGACGGTGGTGGCCCCGGCGATGGCCGTCCGGCTCCAGCCGAACTCGGCGGACATGGGAACGACGAATATGGTCAGTATGGATATAGCGGAGGCGGCGTTGGAGAACCCGATGGCTCCTGCCGCGCCGGCAACAATCCAGCCGTAGTACAGCGATTTGCGATGAAACTTCATGTGGAGACTGTCATCCGCCAAAGTGGATACTCATGGGCGCGGAAACCGGGTTCACAAAGCCCAAATCGGTGATACAATTCAAAAAAATATAAGATGAGCCAGCGGAACAGGTACCGGCGCATCGCCGTACACCTCCCCGCTCAATTCAGGAGACAGCAACATGGCAATCGATTTTCAGAGGGACGCGAGCACTCTCATCATTCAGGCTGCGGAGCGAGTCGATAGCACCAACGCCCAGCGGTTCCTGGAGGACCTGGACGCTGCCATCGAACCCACCGATCAGGTGGTGATCCTGGATATGGGAAAGCTCACTTATATCAGTAGTGCGGGTTTGCGGGTAATTTTGCAGACCGCGAAGACGTTGCAGCGGCAGAACTCCAACTTCGCCCTTTGCGCCCTGTCCGGGACCGTCCGCGAGGTCTTTGAGATCAGCGGTTTTGACCAGGTGATTTCCATTCACGATTCTCAGTCGGACGCCTTGGCCGCCCTCAAGAGCTGACCAGCCACCGGTCGTCTCTAATTCTCCATTCTGCGTTAATCGGGAAGGCAGCCGCCGGCTGCCAGGGACGAGGCTATGGTAGCAACGCAAGGGCCATATCGCATTCTCGTAGTTGACGACGAGCCCGATCTGGAGCCGCTGGTTCTGCAACGGATGCGCCGGGCGATCCGGTCGGGTCGTTACGAATTCCTCTTTGCCCAAAACGGGGTTGAGGCGCTCCAGGCTTTGGGCAACGATGACGACATCGATATGGTGCTGTCGGACATCAATATGCCCCAGATGGATGGCCTGGCATTGCTTTCCCACATACCCGAAGTTGCGCCCGACGTACAGGCGGTGATCATATCTGCCTACGGCGATATGAAGAACATACGCGCCGCCATGAACCTGGGCGCCTTTGATTTCGTCACCAAGCCCGTGGACTTTGAAGACCTGCGCATCACCATCGAGCGAGCGCTCAGCAACCTGGAGGCCTGGCGAGAGGCCACATCTTCCCGCGACCGTCTGATCGCCCTGCAAAACGAGCTTAACCTCGCCGGCAAGATGCAGCAGGCCATTCTGCCCACCGAGTTCCTCAACAAGCCGGGCTATGAGATGTACGGCAGCATGATGCCGGCGCGGGACGTGGGCGGCGACTTCTTTGACGTGGTGTACCTGAGCAACGGCTGCATCGGCCTCGCCATCGCCGACGTTTCCGACAAGGGCGTGCCGGCGGCCCTGTTCATGATGGCCAGCCGTACCCTGCTCAAGGCCGCCGCGCTGGGTCTCAAACCTCCCGGTCAGGCGCTGCGGGAAGTCAACGATCTGTTGTATGACGACAACGACGCGATGATGTTCGTAACTCTATTCTACGCGGTGTACGACCCGACCACCGGGGAACTCACCTACGCCAACGGCGGGCACAACGAACCGCTCATCGTGCATTCTGACGGCAATTCTTCGATCCTGCCCGGCACCAACGGAATTGCCCTGGGAGTGGTGCCCGAAATGGCCTATGCCGAGAAGACCGTCTCGATAGCTCCCGGCGATGCCATCGTTTTCTACACCGACGGCGTCACCGAAGCGGTGAACACTTCTGAAGAAGAGTTTGGCTTGCCCCGTTTGCAGCAAGTCTTTGCATCCAACCCTCCCACGGATGCGAAAACCGCCGCCCAGGCCGTTTTCAGCGCCGTGAATGACTTCGCGGGAACGGCTCCCCAGTTCGACGACATCACCTGCCTGATCTTCCGCCGCACCGAGGCAGAGCCATGACTGAGCGGCTTTTCCTGAGGATCCCCCCCAACCACAACCAGTTGGAGCAGATCCCGGCAGCGGTGGAGGAGTTTGCTGAGCGCGACAACTGGCCTCCCGACCTGGTTTTCAAACTCAACCTGGTGCTCGAAGAGTTGGGCGTCAATATCGTGAATTACAGCGGGGCCACCGGGGAGATCGAGATTTCGCTGGCTTCCGACGGCGAAACGGTAACCATCGAAATTGCCGACAACGGGCGGCCCTTCAATCCGCTGGCTGAACTGGACACGCCGGATATTTCCGCCCCACTGGGCGAGCGGCCCATCGGCGGCCTGGGCGTTCATCTGGTGCGCTCCATGATGGACGAGTTGAGCTACAGCAGGGAAGACGGCATGAATCGTTTGGCCATGACCAAACGCAAAGCCGGATAAAAATGGCTGAGGCCATTCTGACGAAATTGCCCGGTTTGCAACGGATTGCCGGCATCGTTGCCGTCACCTTGATCATGGCAGCGGTCGGCTGCCGCCCCGGTGCGGAAGCCGCCGTGGATCAGGCCGGAACGGTTCCGAACCCGGGCAACCTTGCACCGCCGTCGGTCATGGCGGCTGAGCCGGGGGTCTTCGAGGATCGTATCCTGTTTGGCCAATCCGCGGCTTTCAGCGGCCCGGCCAGAGAACTGGGCATCGGAATGCACGTGGGCATCCGGGCGGCCTTTGCGGAGGTCAATAAGGCCGGTGGGGTTCACGGTCGTCTCCTGGAGTTGACGTCCATCGACGATACCTATGAACCGGAGTTGGCCATCGCCAACACCAAGCAGTTGATTAGAGAGGAATCGGTTTTTGCCCTCATCGGCGCCGTGGGTACGCCAACCTCCCGCTCGGCGGTTCCGGTTGCTACGGAATCGGACGTTCCCTACGTTGGGCCATTCACTGGGGCCGCCTTCCTGCGCGATACTGACCAGTCCCCCACTGTGGTCAATCTCCGGGCTTCCTACAATCAGGAAACCGAGGCGATGGTGGCCCGCCTCACCACCGACCTGGGTATCGAGCGCATTGGAGTAATGTACCAGGACGATTCCTTTGGCCGCGCCGGCTACAACGGCACGATGGCGGCGCTGGAACGGCGGGGGATGGAGCTGGCCGGCGAAGGGCTGTACCCCCGCAACACCACTGCGGTGAAGACCGGCCTGCTCGACTTGCGCCGGGGCAATCCCGAGGCGGTGATCCTGGTGGGAGCCTACCGGCCCATTGCGGCGCTCATCGCCTGGGCCCGCCACATCGGCATGGACTGGGAGTTCATCACCATTTCCTTCGTGGGCAGCAACGCGCTGGCCCAGGAGTTGGGGCGCCTGGACCCGGCGGACGGCGAGGGCGTTTTCGTAACCCAGGTGGTGCCCTTTCCCCATGACGACACCGTTCCCGTCGTCGCCGCCTATCATCGTGCCCTGGGGGAATATGCTCCGGCAGAGGTTCCCGGTTTCGTTTCCCTGGAAGGCTATCTGACCGGACGCCTCGCCATCGCCGCGCTGGAGTTGTGCGGTCGAGAACTCAGCCGCGATTGCTTCCTGGGCAGCCTCCAGCGGGCGGAGTACATTGACCTGGACGGCTTCCGGTTACACTATGGAGGAAACGACAACCAGGGTTCCGACACCGTATTTCTGACGATGATAGGCCCCGACGGCAGTTACGTTCCCATTGAAACATTGCCGAGTAAAGACCGATGATGCAGAAACTGTCTCAGCTCCTTGAGCTCCGTTACCGTATCTCCTCCCAGCTCTATCTGGGCATCGGAGCCGCCGTGTTCCTCACGGTGGCGGCCAGTCTGGTGGGATGGTTCTCCTTCGACCGGGTTGGCGATGCCCAAAGCCGGGTCAACGAACGCAGTGTACCCGAGATTGCGGCGGCTTTCGCCGTAGCCCAGCACAGCGGCGAGCTGGTGGCGGCCGCCACCAACCTTTCCGCCGCCACTGCGCCGGCCGAGGTGGAACGCATCAGTGACCAGATCAGGGATACTTACGCCTTATTCGCTGAACAGCTGTCTTTCCTGTCCGAGCGCGGCGGCGACATGGAACGCTTCGAACAGATTCGCGACGATTCCAACCGTTTGATCGCCAATATCGGCGCAGTTGAGGATAGCATGACGGAGCAGTTCCGGCTGGTTGATCGGTCCGCGGATTTGCGCCTGGAGCTGGCGGACCTGCGCTTTAGCCTGGACCATGTCATCGTCCCTGCGATTGACGACCACCTTTTTTACACCCGAACGGGGTACAGCGAGCTTGGCGCGCCCCCGGCGCCGCCGACGGAGCACCTGTCGGCCAACGAGCTCGCTCATCTCAGGTACCTGTCCGAGCTGCAGGAAAATGCTACCATAGCCGTTCAGTTGCTCGCCAGCGCGTCCACCGTATCCGAACCCGCCCTCATTGAGCCGATGCGGGAGCGTTTCGAGTCCTCGGCCGGTCACATCAAGCGGAACCTTTACAATTTGAGGGATTCGCCCCTGCACGCCGAGCTGACGCCGATGTTCGGCCGCTTGGAAGAGTTGGGAGTGGGGCCGCAGAACGGGTTCGACCTGCGCGCCCGCGAATTGGAGTTGTACGAACGCCAGCAGGAACATCTGGCCAACAACCATGCCATCGCGTCCAGCCTGGTCGGAGAGGTTGACGTCCTGGTGAGCACGGCGCAGGCTCGTGCCCAGGCGGCCACCGAAGCATCCGGTCAGGCGATTTTCACCGGGCGAACCCTGCTGCTGGCGATCACCGCGCTGAGCGTCGCCGGCGCTGTGCTCATCGCCTGGCTCTTCGTCGGGCGTGTCCTGCTGCGGCGCCTGGCCATGCTGTCCGACTGGATGCGCCGCATGGCCGGCGGCGACCTGGAGGCCCGGGCCGAAATCACCGGGCGGGACGAGGTGGCCGACATGGCTGCCGCGCTGGAAATCTTCCGCCGACACGCCCTGGAAGTGCAGCGCCTGAACCTGGTTGAGCAACTGGCGGAGGAACTCCAGGGCAAAAACGACGAACTTGAGCGGACCAACAACGACCTTGGGCAAGCCATGTCCGACCTCAACACCGCCCAGGACCAGATTGTGATGCGGGAAAAACTGGCCGCCCTGGGCGAACTCACCGCCGGCGTGGCCCACGAAATCAGGAACCCGCTGAACTTCGTCAAGAATTTCTCCGAGGTTTCCGAAGAACTGCTGGAGGAGATGAAGGAGACCATTGAGGAAAGCGAAGACGGGGCCCTGGACGAAGAACAGCGGGAACTGTTGGATGATATTCTCAGCGAACTGAGCGGCAACCTGGAACGCATCCAGACCCACGGCGCCCGGGCCGACCGCATCGTCAACGATATGCTGATGATGAGCCGGGAATCCGTCGGCCACCAGCCGACCGACATCAACCGTCTGCTGGACGAACACGCCCGCCTGGCCTATCACAGCGCCCGGGCCACCGACTCCAACTTCCAGCTGGACCTGCAATACGACTTTGACGATACTATGGGCGAGATTGACGTCAATCCGCAGGACCTGGGCCGGGTCTTCCTCAATATTGTCAACAACGGCTGTTACGCCACCAACGAAAAACGGCTGAACCTGGAACAGGAACAACCCGGCGCGGACTATATGCCCACCCTGTGGCTGTCCACCCGGTATAATGGCGATAACATTGAGGTGCGCATCCGCGACAACGGCATGGGGATGCCGCCGGAAGTGATTGAAAAAATGTTCAATCCCTTCTTTACCACCAAGCCGACCAACAAAGGCACCGGCCTGGGTCTGTCGATCTGCAATGACATCATTCGCCAGCACGGCGGAGCCATCCACGTCGAATCGGAGCCGGGCGAGTTCACTGAATTGACCATCGACCTGCCTCCGCTCCCGCCGGTTCTGCCCGATGCGGAGGAAGCGGAAGAGCCGGAATATGCCGAAGACTGGTCCGGGTAGCGCGCTGTGTCCTTGCCGGAGCCGCATTCCGGCGTGGTGCCGTTGAGTAGAGGGCTACTCGGCCGGCCAGCCTTCCGGGAGCTCGCCGGCGGCCAGCGCAGTCTTGACGGCGGCGGCGGCCTCGGTCGTGACCCAGCCGCTCCACACGTCCATATTGTTGTTCAGCCACCAGATGGACGCGGCATTGACGCCGGCGTCCGGGTTGTCCTCCTGCCACTGCGCCGCGACTTTGTAGATTGCGATGTTGAAGTCCCACTTGCGCAGCATTTCGACAACGTCCGGCGCCCTCCCCGGCAGGTCGTAGTTCACTCCGATGAGGATGGTGGCGTCCTCGTAGGCGCAGGCCTTGGTGGTGAACCAGCACTCGTCGCTGTAGGGCGGCTCTTTCAGACGCACTAGGTCCAGGTTGAGGGCCGGCTCGTTGGTGCCCCACTGGTAGCCCAGCCAGGGCTCGCGCTTTTCGTAGGCTTCATAGACAATCCGATTCAGTTCAGCGTTGTCGCCGGGATTGTAGATCTCCACGTGATCGGACAGCCCGTAGCCGGCGATCTGCGCGGCGTTGACGCGCTCGCAGGCCCAGCTGACGATGCAGGAGACCAGTCGGGCCTTGTCGCCGGTCCCCGGGGTTTTGAACAGGTCCTTGTACTTCTGCTCCTTGAGGTCTTCCACGCTGTCCAGCTCGGGGTACTGCTCCTGGAGGTATCCGGGGATGACGAAGGCGGACTGCCAGTCCTTGCCCAGGCTTTGGCCTATGGAGAGCACGTCCCCATCGTCCCGGGCGGCGTTCCATACCTCTTCCTGGTTGGGCAGCCAGATCTCCATGGTGACGTGGGTGTCGCCGTTCTTCAGGCCGTGGAACATCGGCACCATGGTCCCGAACCGGGCTTCGGTGGGATAGCCGTAGCCCTTCTCGACGATGTATTGGGCGATGCGGTTCTGCAGCACCACGCTGGACCAATTGAGGTCGCTGAAGATGATGGTTTCCCGGGCCGGCTCCGGCTCGGTCGCCGGCGCGGCGGCGGTCGGGGTGACCTCCACCGCCACTTCCACGATCTGGGTGACGGGGACTTCGACCTGCTGTACAACCACCCGGGTTACCTCGACAGGCTGGGACGCGACGGGCGAGCAGGCCAGGACGGCGACGGCGATGATCGCCACAACCAAAGTTGAGGGCAGCGTTGCGTACCTGGTGAGCAAGATAGTCCCCCTTGCCGTTCGTCATGGCGAGTCGGGCGAAAGAAAATCCCTCTGACGTGGAACCGTTATGGTAGCATATTGCGCGCAGCGCGGCCGGCGACGACGAGACTCGGCCGGCCCTTTCCGGATGTTGCCGATGTTGAAGTTTTCTACGTTCTGGGGGCGGATTGGAACCAGGCTCTACCTGGGGCTGGCTTGCGCGGTGTTTCTGATCCTGGTGTCCAGCGCCGTTGGCGTGTGGCGCTTTGAGAACAGCGGCCAGCATACCTACCGGATGCGCGACGAGACGGTGCCGGCCCTGGAAGCCGCCTGGCAGGTTTACGCTGACGCCCAGTCGCTGGTCGGTATGGGCATCGCCCAGGTCGGCCTCATCGATTCCGACGACGTCGCCGCGGTGCTGGCCAGGGTGGTTGACGGCCTGGACCGGGTGGGAGAGGGCCCTAGCCTGCGTCCGGAGGCCGACCGGGTGGGCGTCAGTGCGGGCAAAGTGGCCGGACACGTTGACGACCTGATTGTGGGGCGCCAGTCGCTGGAAGATACCGCCCGCGACGTTGAGGCAATGATCAACCGGCTGGACTTGGCGGCGGGGGCGGATCGCACGATTTTGGCGGCGGAGGTGGTGGTCCGGGATGGTCTGCGCTCCACTAACCTGGCTGACTTGCGCAAAGTGCGCGGCGAGATGGATGAGTTGCTCTCGCGGCCGCCAGGCTTTCGGGCCGAACACGTCGAATTGTTCAACCAGGTGTTCGACGCCAAAGAAAGTTACCTGGACTCTGGGGAGCGGGTGGCGGCGGCGGAGTCGGCCCTTGATGCCGAAGCGTCGGAGATGGCAGAAGCTTTGAACGCGCTCCTGGTCGCCGCCCGTGAGGAGTCGGATGCCGGGCTCACCGCTGCGGTGCAGAGTTTTGACCGTGGTCGGATCATGCTGCTGGTCATCAGCGTCGCCAGCGTACTGGCGGCGGCGGCGGTGGCCTGGCTGTGGGTGGGGCGGCGTCTGCTGCGCCGCTGGTCCCGTCTTTCGGAGCGGATGCAGGCCATGTCCCGCGGCGACTTCAATACTCCGGTGCCGGAGAGGGAGATCGGCGACGACGAGATCGGGCAACTGGCCGGCACGCTGGAGGAGCTCCGCCAGTATGCCCTGGAAGCCCAGCGTCTCAACCTGGTCGAGCAGCTGGCCGAGGAACTGCGGGGCAGGAACGATGAGCTCGAGCAGGCCCTCAGCGACCTCAGCACCGCTCAGGATCAGATCGTGATGCGGGAAAAATTGGCCTCCCTGGGCGAACTCACCGCCGGCGTGGCCCACGAGATCAGGAACCCGCTGAACTTCGTCAAGAATTTCTCCGAGGTTTCCGAAGAGCTGCTGGAGGAGATGAAGGAGACCATTGAGGAAAGCGAAGACGGGGCCCTGGACGAAGAACAGCGGGAACTGTTGGATGATATTTTCGGTGAACTGAGCGGCAACCTGGAACGTATCCAGACCCACGGCGACCGGGCCAACCGCATCGTCCACGACATGCTGATGATGAGCCGGGAGTCAGTGGGGCACCAGCCCACCAACATCAACAACCTGCTGGACGAACACGCCCGCCTGGCCTACCACAGCGCCCGGGCCACCGACTCCAACTTCCAACTGGACCTTCAGTACGACTTTGACCCGGATATGGAGGAGATCGAAGTCAACCCCCAGGACGTAGGCCGGGTATTCCTCAATATTGTCAACAACGGCTGCTACGCCACCAACGAAAAGCGCTTGAAACTCGCGGAGGCGGAACCGGGCAGCGATTATATGCCCACCCTGCTGCTGACCACCCGGCGCGGCGAAGAGCGTATTGAGGTACGCATTCGGGACAACGGAACCGGAATGCCGCCCGCAGTCATCGAAAAGATGTTCAACCCCTTCTTCACCACCAAGCCCACCGACAAGGGCACCGGCCTGGGCCTGTCAATCTGCAACGACATCATCCGCCGCCACGGCGGGGAAATTCTGGTGGAATCCAAGCCGGGCGAGTTCACCGAAATGACCATCGACCTGCCCCTGCATCCCCCCATGGAGGATGAGGACCATGAAGATATCTATGATAATGACGATGACTGGGAGGATGATGAAGACGCGGTTGGAGTTGCGGATGCAGAGGCAGGAGAGGCCGTATAGCCGATCAGACCAAGCTGTCAGAGGCCAAAAATATCTGCGTGCGTGCCCGTTCGCAGTAAAGTTACCGTAGAGTCGTCCTCATCCCAGACCAGCAGCCAGTCGAACTCAATGCGGCACTCCCATGATGGATACCAATTGCCGACCAGCTGGTGGCAACGGCGCCGCGGGTCAAGAGGTTCGCCTGCAACCAGTCGGTCAGTGATTTCTTGGATTTTCCGTATGTCCTTACCGCGTCTTGCTGCCCTTCTGAGATCACGCCGAAAGCTGGATGTCCTGATCAGATTTCGCATCGTCAACTTCTGCCATGATCTCGTCTAACTCAGCGCGAAACTCGTCCATGCTGGAATACTTTACCAACCCGATACCGGCGCGGGCTTCCAGGATGGCCGCCTGAGTCTCCTCGTTGGGATACCATTCCGTGATGGGGAAATCGCCGCGCAGCGCCGTCTGCTTGTAAAACAGCGAGATGGCTTCCTCCGGCGTCATTCCCATCTCCGCGAATATCGCTTCGGCCTTCGCTACTACATCCGGGTCGTGGTGCCTGGGGGCCGTCGTAGCCTTTGCTCCGGTCATATTCTCCTCTCCCTTTGCGTCTCTGCGTCTTTGCGTTAAATCGGGCTAGCCCCACGCCCGCAAGCGTATCTCCTCGCTGGTGTCCATGTCGGCTTGGGCCTCCTCGGGCTGGTCGTTGAAGAGGTAAGATAAGGACCGGCGGGAGTAGTAGTTGTCGTCGTTGGGGTCCAGGCGGATGGCTTCGGTCAGGTCGACGATGGATTGGGGATAGTCGCCCACCTCGTACCAGGACACGCCCCGGTTGAACCAGGCGTCGGCGCAGGCCGCGTCCAGTTCGATGGCCGCCGTGTAGTCGGAGATGGCCCGCTCGTACACCCCGTTGCGGCTGTAGCGGTTGCCCCGGTCCACGTATTCCTCGGCCGTGGTCGGCTCCGGCGGAGGCGTCGGTGGGGGACGACGGGACGTTGACACGGGCCGATACCGGGCGGCTAATCAGCGGTGGCGGGCACGGCGCCGATAAGCTTCCCGCCGATGCCGGCCTTGCGATGGGCGATGACATAGGCGCGGCGGAAACAGAGGCCGGGCAAGTCAATGTCCACCAGCTCGGGATGGCGGCGGGTTTGCCCCTCCATGAAAAACAGCAGGTCATCGATGGCAGGGGCGTTGCTGTGAAGGATACGAACGTCCGTCATACGTAACTCGTTGCCGACGTTTTCCCATCCGGGCAACAGCGACCGCAAGGATGCGCCCTTGCGTACCAGGTCGTCGGTCCAGATGGAGGCCAATGCTAACCCCCAGTGTGGAGCCGGAGGTCTTTGGAAAGGGTCCCACTGGACTTCGGGATGGGCAAGCCACGCCATGAGCAACTCCACCGGACCGTGCTCATCAACTAGCCGTTGCCCATAAGCCTCCATCATTTCAATAGGTGGTTTTGATAGTTCCGTCATAATGCCCTCCGGACACGCTCTATGTCCGCCAACTGTTGCTCCACCTGTCTCCGACTTGCTGAACCGCCGGGTTCATAGCGGATTTCCGGCGTCCAGTCTTTGACATTGTTCCATTGGGTTTCCAGATACGACAGCACGTAGGCTTCGCGCCCGGAATACAGCAACAGCATCTTCAAGTCATGCACCCGGAGCGGACGGAACAAAGCCGGTCTGTCATCGCCATGCTCCTCAAATCCCTCCCATCCCAACGTATCACAGATGCAGGCTTTCAGTGCCGCCTCCAGCACGTAACCGGACAGGTACATTGCAGCGTCGTAGCGTCCGGCCGCCAGTAGCGCCCGACAGTCGTCCAAACGCTCATCGGAAACCTGCCGGAAGTCATCAGCTGTAATCATGGGCACAAATGACTGGCATTATGGCGTCGGCTTACATCACCGAGCGCACCAGGCCGCCGTCCACCAGCATCGTGGTGCCGGTGATGTAGCTGGAGCGCGATGACGCCAGGAAGGCCACCAGATAGGCCAGTTCCCGGGGCTCGCCGATGCGCTTCAGCGCGGTCTGCTCGGCCCGTTGGGCCAGCGCGTCCTCCACCGGGATGCCCTGGGTCCGCGCCCGGTCCTCCACGTTCTCCATCATGCGCTCGGACATGATGCTGCCGGGGCACACGTTGTTGATGAGAATGTTTTCCGACCCCAGATCGTCGGCCAGGTTCTTCATGAAGCCGATGACGCCCATGCGGGTGGCCGCCGAGAGGGCCAGGTTGGGGATGGGCGTATAGACGGTGCTGGCCAGGATGTTGATGATTCGGCCGCCGCCCTGGGCGCGCAGGTGGGGCAACGCCTCGCGGGTCATGCGGGCGAAGAAGAACAGGGAGCGGTTGGCCGACACCTGCCACAGCTCCTCGGTGGAGTCCTTGGCGTAGGCCTGGGGAGGGCCGCCAGAGTTATTGACCATGATGTCGATCTGACCGAAATGCGCTGCGGCGCCGGCCACCAGCTCGGCGATGGTCTCCTCGTGATCCAGGTCGCCGGCATAAGTGTAGATGTCGGCGCCGGTGGCGGCGCGGATCTCGTCGGCGGCCCGCTCCAGGTCGGACGGGGTGCGGGCACACATGGCGACGCGCGCGCCTTCCTCCGCGAGCACCTCCGAGCACGCCCGTCCCAGCCCCCGGCTGGCGCCGCCCACGATTGCTACTTTGCCATTCAGTTCCAGATCCATTGATCGGGCCTCCCTCAAATGCTGACGGCGATTATAACAGCCACTGCCCACTCGCCAATCTTTTCCCAGGAGATAATCGTCATACCCGCGAAAGCGGTATCCAGTACGCCCTTGCCGCAGAGGATTCTGGATTCCGGCTTTCGCCGGAATGACGAGTTAGTCGGATAGTTAGTGTACAATCCAGCCGTTATGAGTGTTGCTATTGATATCGTGGATGCCGCTGCCATCGAAGCCGCCGCCGTGGAGTTTGCCCAGGGCGCCGGCGCGCTGTTGTCCCGCCATTTCGGCAACGTCATCAGCGTGGAGTACAAGGACAAGGCGCAGCAGGACCCCGTCACCGCCGCCGACAAGGAGACGCAAGCCTATCTGGAGGAACAGATCTCCCGGCGGTTCCCCACTCACGGCATTCTGGGCGAGGAGGACGACGCTAGCGCCGATGGAGACCGGACGGCCGCCGATTTTCTCTGGGTGCTGGACCCGCTGGACGGTACCACCAACTTCATGAACGGCCTGCCGGTGTACGCGTCGTCCATCGGCGTGCTGTATCGCGGGCGTCCGCTGGTCGGGGCAGTGTACATCCCCTGGCCCACCGAGACCTCCAGCGGCGTGGTGGTACATGGCAGGACCGGTGGCGGTGCCTTTGCCGACGATGAACCGGTTTCGGTGTACCAGACGGAAAAGCTGCGCGGGGACAGGCTTATCGGCATCCCCGGCTCCTTCGGAGCGTCAACCCGCGTCGGCAAGGGACTGAAGGGACAACCTCTAGGCCAGCCCCGCGTTACCGGCAGCATTGCCTACGAGCTGGCGATGACGGCCATGGGGGTGATGCAGTTCGCCATCATCGGCGCGCCGCGGATGTGGGATATGCTGGGCGGCGCACTGGCGGTGCAGGAGGCCGGCGGCACGGTGATGACCCGTCTGGCCGGCCGCAAGCAGTGGCATACGATGGATTCTTTGGTGCCCACCTGGGACGAAAAACCGCCCACCATGGCGGAGCTGCGCAAGTGGGTCGCCCCGCTGGTGGCCGCCAACCCGACGCTGGCCCCGCTGATTGCCCACAACCTGCACCAAAGACGGCGTCCGATACGGCGTATGGTGCGCAGGGTCAAAAAGGCCCTGGGAAGGTGATGATGACAACGACGAGGAAATCCGAGACGACGCTTCGCCCCTTCACACGGGAGGAGTGCGACGCCATGGTGGCGGCCGGTATCATCAGCAAGGGTGAAGGCGATGCGCTGGCCGTGGGCCGCTGCTTCACCGTGTCCGAATACTACGCTTTGGGCGAAGCCGGCATCCTGTGCGAGGACGAGCGCATCGAACTGCTGGACGGGGAGATAATCATAATGCCGCCCATTGGGGACAACCACGAGTTTTCCACCGACGAACTTAATATGATGTTCGTCCCGCCGCTGGTGGGTCGAGCCCGGGTGCGAGTGCAGGGGAGCGTCGTGTTGAACGACAACAGTATGCCCCAGCCGGACATTGCCATCCTGGCCAACCGTCTCAATAACCGGGTGGCTCCTTACTATCCAAACGAAGTGTACCTGGTGATCGAAGTGGCCGACAGCTCACTGTCCTATGATCGTGGCAGGAAGCTATCCAGATACGCTGCCTCCGGCATTCCCGAGGTGTGGATCGTCAACCTGAGAAGCGGCCAGGTAGTGTCGTATGCTGACCCTTCAGGTTCGGCCTACGCCACCGTCCGCACGTTCCGCCCCGGCGATAGCATCAGTCCGCAGGCTTTCCCGGATATAGTTTTGGCGGTGGCCGATATTATCCCACCGGCCACCGAACAATCGTAACCGACGGTTGTTTTGCGGGATACTGCCCCTACACCTTCCGCTACCACGGCTCCGCAAAAATGTCGGCCACCGCGACGGCCAGGCCGGGGATGCGGTCGGTGGTCAGGGCGTCGCCGATTTGGTACCGGGTCTCTACGGTGTATTCCCCAATGTCGCCGTTGATGGCAGGTTCGGTGAGCGCCAGCACAGTTTCCCGCACCGGGTCCAGGATCCAGTATTCGGGGATGCCATGGCGGGCGTACAGTTCGCGCTTTACCGCCAGATCATTCGCGGAGTTGGAGGGCGACAGGATTTCCACGACCAGGTCGGGTACTCCCTCGCATCCCCGGTCGGTGACGATGTGCCGACGGGCCGCGCTGACGTACAGCAGGTCCGGTTCGACCGTGTTTCTATCCGACAGCATCAAAGCAAAAGGAGCGCGGTAAATGCGCCCCAATCGGCGCGGTTGAATGACGGCTTTCACCAGGTCGGCGGTATTATCGGACACGTCATGGTGCTTGGTGTTGGGGGCTGCCGCCATGTGATAGAGCGCTCCGTCAATCAGTTCCCACCGTTCGCCTTCCGGGGTGGCGGCGTAGTCGGCGTAGGTCAACGTGCCTTTCGGCTTGGCGGCTACCATGCGCTATGCCTCCTCCGGCCCCCGCAGCAGGTCCAGGTACTTGTAGCCGGAGCCGGTGTTGAGCAGGACTACCTCCTCGTCCGGGCCGATGCTGCCGTCGGCCAGCAGCCGCTCCAGTCCGACCAGGGTGGCCGCCCCCTCGGGACAGGCAATGATGCCCTCGGTTTCGGCCAGGGTGTACATGGCGGCGATCATCTCCTCGTCGCTGACGGCCAATGCGCCGCCGCCCGTCTCCCGGATGGCCTGCAATATCAGATAGTCGGCGAAGGGGCCGGGGACGCGCAGCCCATCGGCCTTGGTGGCGGCGTTGGGCCAGGGTTCGGCGGTGTCCGCGCCTTCGTGGAATGCCTTGACGATGGGCTGGCAACCGTCGGCCTGCACCGCGTAGAAACGGGGTGGCTTGCCCTCGATCCAGCCCAATTCCAGCAGTTCCTGGAAGCCCTTGTACATCCCGATGATGCCGGTGCCTCCGCCGGTGGGATACACGATGGCGTCGGGCATCCGCCAGCCCAGCTGATGGGCGATTTCCAGGCCCATGGTCTTCTTGCCCTCGGCGCGGCAGGGTTCTTTCAGGGTGGACAGGTCGAACAGGCCCTGCTCGGCGGCGACGCCCACGGCGATGCGCCCGGCGTCGCTGATGAGCCCGTCCACCAGGTTCAGCTCGGACCCGGCGACGATGGACTCCTTCTTGTTGGCGACCGGAGCGTCCTGGGGCATGAAAACCTTGACCGGCGTACCGGCGCGGGCGCAGTAGGCCGCGGCGGCGCCGGCCGCGTTGCCCGCCGACGGCATGGTGAACCCGGTGGCGCCCATCTCGACGGCTTTGGACACCGCGGCCGCGATACCCCGGGCCTTGAAGGTGCCCGTGGGGTTGAGACCCTCCTCCTTGATCAGCAGCCGGCGGATGCCCACCTGCCGGGCCAGGGTGGTGGCGTCCAGCAGTGGGGTGCCGCCCTCGCCCAGGGTGATAATCTGGTCCGGGTCGGTTACGGGCAGCAGTTCACGGTACCGCCACATATTGGCCGGACGGCTGTCGAAGACCGATCGCTGCACCTCCCGGCGTAGGCGGGGCAGGTCATAGCGGACGAAAAGGACCTTGCCGCTGCCTGGGCTGACCGTGGCCAGCCCGTCATAGGGGTACTCGTCGCCGCTGACGGTGCATTCCAGGTGGTCAATATAGCTGAAGGAGGGCATCTTATCGCTCCGCGTCGTAGTAGGGTTGGGTCTGATCGAAAGAGACCACCGGGTTAGCGATGGCCGGACGGTTCAAGCCCAGGGCGTCGCGCACGATTTCGTGGGTGCGGACCAGGCGCACCGCCGAGGTGGGGTACTGCGGATTGTTGGGGTTGGGTACGTCGTGGCGCTCGACGATGCCGTCATACAGCCAGTCTTCCACCAGCCGTCGGCACTCATACTCGTTCCAGGCAATCCCCCAGTCCAGCATCCACTGGTTGCACAACATACTGTAGCCCACAAAGTTCATGCGGCCTTCCAGTTTGCTCATCTCCCTGATGAAAGTGTGGAGCACGTCCTGGAAGGCTTCTTCTTGTTCTTCAGGCGTGGGCAGCTGCACATCCACGTCCCCGTGTTCAGCCAGCTGGATACCCAGCTCCGCTTCCAGGGGGAACAAGGGGGCCACCGCTAACATATCCCGGGCCACTGACTGGCTGAACGCGCAGAGGATGACTCGGCGGCCCATGCCCCGGGCCCGGTCCACCAGCACCTGGTAATCGGAATCCCCCGAACCGAGGATGACTACGTGGCAGTCGTCCCGGTCGCGCAGCCAATCGTACACTTCCAGCAGGATTGATGGGTCGCTGCGGTCCTTGCCGGCCATGGTCCGAGGAGCGTGGTACAAGGTGAGGCCGGCCTGGGTGAAGGCAGTGCCATCATCAGGACGGAGGCTCCAGTCGCCGAAAGCCTTGCCGCCCAATACATCCCCAAATACCTGCCCGACGTTAGACATTGCCTCAAATAACGCCTGCGGGGTGACACTCTTCTGATACAACTGCGCCCCTCGGCGAATGTTTTCCCAGTCAATGGCGATTAATACTCCGTTGGCTGAATCTTCCAATTTAGACACCTCCGTGATAGTAGTGATGGCTATGTTCCTCTGGCGCGACACCCGCTGATGCTCAAAGGGCCGGCCGCTCCGGCCAGAACAGTTCGTAGAGTCGTTCCGACAATTGTTCAGACAACTGCAAACCGTCGGCCACTTCGTTTGTGGATTTTTCGTCCTCGTAGAAATTGGAGTGTAAAGCGCGAGCTGTGTCGAATGCGATGTTCAGCCACGCCGCGGTAGCAATATCGCCCTCGCCGCGCGCCAATTCAGACAGTTCGCGCATTATCAGGAGAAACGAACGATGGGCGTGGATAAAGCCGCCGTGGTGGGCGCTGACGGCTTTGATGGTCTCTGCAACCATCCCCCAGACCTTGTTGGATGCTTGTGGCAAACTATCGGGATCGTTTTCGCCCAGATGACGCCACGCGCTAACGCGAAGAGCCTCCCCCAGACGGGCATAGTCCTCGGGTTGCTTGCCGGCGTCGTTCGGCTGTGCATGGTCACGCGCGGCGCCAAGCCCCCGGGCAACGGCGGCGGCAACTGCATTTCGGTCGTAAGTCATCAGCGAAACTGCGTAAGTGGCATGAGCGCATTATAGCCCATACCAGCCAACTGCATCGCGGTGGTCATGCTATAATTATTCGCCGTAGCCATAAGAGGAGGGCGCTTTTATGCGCGAATACGAACTCATCCTTTACCAGTCGGACCCCGATAGCAACATCGCGCGGCTCACCCTGAACCGCCCTGATCGTCTCAACGCCATCAACGATCAGATGCAGGTGGAAATCGCCGACGCCGTGGCTCAGGCCGACGCCGACCCCGACGTGCGCGTGCTGGTTATCACCGGCGCCGGTCGCGCCTTTTGCGCCGGCGGCGACATGAACCAGCTGGGCGGTTCCACCAACGGCAACGGCAGCGGGTGGACTTCCGGCAACGCCGACCAGGTTCGGCGCAGTTTCCGGCTGGCCCAGGACATGATCCTCGGCGTGCAGCGCTGCGAGAAGCCGGTCATCGCCATGGTCAACGGCGTCGCCACCGGGGCCGGTCTGGATCTGGCCTGCGCCTGCGACATCCGCATCGGCACGCCTCGGTCGCGTTTCATGTCGGCCTACGTCCGTATCGGCCTGTTCCCCGGCTTCGGCGGCACTTGGCTTTACCCCCGCACCATGGGCAGCCTGGGCCGGGCCGCCGAGATGCTGTTCACCGGCGAGTTCCTGGAAGCGGAAGACGCCTACCGTCTGGGCTTCCTCAACCGGCTGGTGGACGAAGAGGATCTGGAAGCCACCACGCTGGCAATGGCGGAGCGCATCGCCGCCGGGCCGCCCATCGCCATCCGCCTGTCCAAGATGATGCTGTACAAAGGACTGGAGTTCGACCTGGAAACGGCGATGAAGATGGCCGCCGCCGGGGAAACCATCACCCTGACCTCCCACGACCATGTGGAAGGAGTCGCGGCCTTCCGCGAAAAGCGCGCCGCCGAGTATCGGGACTACTAAACACGGGCGCCGCTGGTATTGTAGGGGCGACGCATGCGTCGCCCCTACGCTGGTAGAAACCATCATCCTTGTCATCAATTCTTGCACGTCGGCTCGAAATGCCCGTCCGCGCTGACCACCAGGTCCCGCAGCTCAAGGTAGCTCCGGTTCTCGCCCAGCTCTGACTCGACGGCGTCCAGCAGCGTCAGCACGGCATCCAGGCTGCCGCACTGCGCCCAGAACGACTCCCGCAGCAGCTCGGCGAACTCGGCAGCAGCGGCCGCTTGCCGGAAGTACGGATTGGTGGCGGACAGTTCGGCAACCGTTTCGCCGTTGGTGATCTCCTGCGACAGCTCGATGACCTGCCGGTTTTGTGGGTCGCGCCAGCGCAGGCGGGCGGTGGCCATTACCGCTTCGTCGGGAACATCGTCAAACAGCCGCAGTTCGTACAGCGCGGACACGTCTCGGGCGAAGCCCACCTCGCCGAAGTCCAGCGTGTCGTCCCGGAAGTCCTCGTCGGCCACCGCCCGGTTTTCGTAACCGATGAGGCGGTACTTGCGAACCACGTCCGGGTTGAATTCGACCTGGATGCGGGCGTCCCGGGCCGTCTCGACGAAGATCCCGGCCGCGCTTTCCTCTAGGAACCGCGCCGCGGCATCGCGGTTGGCCAGGTAGTGATAGGTGCCGTTGCCCCGGTTGGCCAGGACCTCCATCAGGACGTCGTTGTAGTTGCCGGTAATGCCGACGCCGATGGTGGTCAGGGTGGCGTTGCGCTGGGCGTACTCGTCCACGACTTTGAGGATGGAGTCGGGGCCGGTTTCTCCCACGTTGGCCACGCCGTCGGACAGGAGTACCAGTCGCGCCTTGCGTCCCCGGTCCATTTCTGCCAAGGCCAACTGGTAGGCCAGGGTCAGCCCGGCCTCGGCGTAGGTGCTGCCGCCCGGACGCAGCTGTCGGGCCGTGCCGACAATGTCCCTGGCGTTATCGCCGCCGGTGAAGTCCCGGGCCACGCGCACGTCATTGGCGTAGGTTACGATGGCGGCCCGGTCGCCGGGAATCATCTGCTCGGAGATGCCGTAGATGACCTCCTTGGCCAAACCCAGCCGGTTGTCCGCCTCCATGGAGCCGGATACGTCCACCACGAACACCAGCGACACCGGATCGCGGTCGTCGGTGGGCACGGGGTTGCTCACGCCCACGCGGAGCAGCTTGTATCCCTCATCGCCAAACGGAGCCGGACCGGCGTCCAGGTGCAGCCCCAGCGCGGTATCGGCCGGCGGATAGCCCTGGGGCAGGCTGTTGACGTACTCTTCGACACGCACCGCGTCCGGCTCAACCAGGTATCCGTCGCGCAGGTACTGCTTCAGGATTTCATAGGACGCCGTATCCCCGTCCAGGGCGAAGGTGGACAGCGGGTCCTCGTCGGCGTCGATGAAGGGGTTGACGCCGTAGTGTTCGTAGTAGGTCAGCGGATAGGCGCCGTCGTTGGGGTTGTGGGTGCCGCCCGATTCCGGAGGGATGACCGGGCCGCCCGACGCGGGAGCGCTCTGCGGCTGCGCCGGCATGACGGGGGCCAGGGCCGTGCCCGCCACGCCTTGCGGCCCGGGCCGGCCGGGCGGCCCTTGCGGCCCGGCTGCGGCCGCGGGCGCCATTGTTGCCGCCGGAGCGGATGCCGGGCTGGTATTCCGGGATGCTGCTTGCGGCGCGGCCCGCGTCGCTGCTATGCGCTGGGCCGTGCTGGCCGTGCCCGACGAACCGGTCTGCCCCGACGAACTCGACGCCGGCGCGGCGGCGGGCTGGGCCGCTGGAGCTGCTGGAACCTCCGCTGACCCACCGCAGGCCAGGGCGGTCACGGCAACCAGCGACACTACCGCCAGCGCCGCAGTACGGATTCCTGATAGCGAATTCATAACGTTTCTCCCCTCGTTCCTTCAAATTCGCGATCGCTTGTGCCCTATTACGGCGGAAACGGCCCGGCGGATTGGCGACGCCATGAACATTGACAAAAGTCTTTCTTCTCACGTCACGGCGGAACCTGGCAGAAAAAAGGCCCTCTCCAAAAAATGGAGAGGGCTTTAGCGGTCACAACCAACCCTGTGGTTTGGGTCGTTACTGGATGCCTTCGTACCAGCCGGCGCCAAAGAACACGTCACTGCCTTTGACAATCCAGGAATGTTTCTGGCCTTCCGCATTGGTGACCGGATTATGAAAAACGTAGGACGCCCATTTGCCATCACTGGTAGCGGTCAGAAATTCAGGGCCGAAGGCTCTCCCCGTAGTATCGATGCCCATTTCCTCGTTCAGGTTTTGGCCCACTAGGTCCTGATTGAAGTGAGCGATCATCTCGCCGCTGCCGTCAAAGATAAAAACGTACCATTCTCCATCCCTGCTGGCGTCGCTGTTGTAGTAAGCCAGGGTCTTTTCGCGCCCGTCTTTCTCGTATCGTTCCATCGCCTCCTTGACCAGCGCCTGAGTGTACGCCGGCGGGTCGGACTTGTCCGCCGCCGTCTGCCCACAGGCAAAGGCCGCGAGCAACAGCCCAACAGCTATCAGCGTTAGCAAGCGCCGTACTCCGTTCCGTTTCATCTCAATCAACACTGTCATGATCGCGCTCCCCGTGAGATATATCTCCAGGTCAAGTTATGCCGCTTCGTAATTATTATAAAGCGGGCAGCGCGTGGGCTGGCGTGGATATGCGAGCGCAGACTTGGCGGCTCTGGGTAGCGTTCCGTTTTAGGTGGTTTGTCCTCACGTAGGGGCGGGTTTGAAACCCGCCCCTACACGCCGCGAAACGATCCAGAAGATCCGACCACCCAAATGGGAAGGCTGCCATGTCAACACGTCCCAAATTGCTGATGGAATACCTGGTGATACAATGCCGTAACCATGAACGTTGACAACAGCCTCTCCCCCCACGGCGGCGCGTTGGTGGAGCGGGTCAATCCCCATCCCGACCGCGATGTCCTGGCCCAATTGCCAACCATCGAAGTACGCGAGCAGATTGCTCACGAGTGCGTGAACATCGCCTACGGGTTCTTCTCGCCGCTGATCGGGTTCATGGACAGCGCCGACGTGGCGGCGGTGTCGGAGACGATGCGGCTGACCAGCGGCTACGTCTGGCCCATCCCCATCGTACTGGACGTTGCCGACGCGGAGCTGCGCAATGCCGGCCCGATTGGTCAAGGGATCCGTGTCGGCGACACTGTTCTGCTCACCCACCAGGGCAACCCGCTGGCGACGCTGGACGTGTCCGAGATTTTCGCCGCCGACCTGACCGAACTGGCCCGGCGGGTGTACGCCACCACCGACCCGGCGCATCCCGGCGTGCAGCGCACCCTGGGCTACGCCGACCGCTTCGTGGCCGGTGACATCACGCTGGTCTGCGAGCCGGTCATCAACCCGCCCTTCGACCGCTACTGGCGGACGCCCCGGCAACTGCGTTCAGAGCTGGCGGAAATAGGCTGGCAGCGTGCCGTCGCCCACCAGACGCGCAACGTGCCCCACTCCGGCCATGAGTACCTGATGAAGGGCGCGTTCCTGGAAGCCCAGGCCGACGGCGTGCTGGTCAGCGCGGTCATCGGCGAGAAGAAGGAGGGCGACTACATCGACGAGGCCATCGTCCTGGCCCACGACAATCTGCGTACCAACGGCTTCTTCCGCGACGACATTCACCGCACCACCGCGCTGCTGTGGGATATGCGCTACGCCGGCCCCCGGGAGGCCGTGTTCCACGCGCTGGTCCGCAAGAACCTGGGCTGCACCCACCATATGTTCGGCCGGGACCACGCCGGCGTCGGCGACTACTACGGACGCTATGCCGCCCACGAGATTTTCGAGGAGCTGCCCGACCTGGGCATCCGGTCCGTGCTGACCTTGGAATGGTGGTACTGCCCCACCTGCGGCGGCGTGGCCTACGAGGGGATCTGCGGCCACCCGGACACCAAGCAGGACCTGGCCGGCCGCCTCATCCGCAGCATCATCGACGGCGGCGCGGAACCGGCCCCGCAGACGCTCAGGGCCGAAACACTGGCCCTGGTCCGCCAGTGCGCCGACGAATACGGCTTCGGCTCCCCCTTCGTAACGGAACGGTATTTGAGGGAGCGGACGCCGGTGCTGACGGTGCCCGCCTCTTCATAAAGCGCGGCGGAGGTCATTCAATCACGCTGGGGTCGGCAACCCGGCCCAGGAACAGGATGGCGTCCGTTCGGGTGTCGCGGATGAGGAAGATAAACGGCCGGTCAACGTCCATCACCACGGGCGGCAAGGGTGTCGGAGGCATGGATGCAGGTGAAGCGACGATGACGGCGGTGGCCGCCGCGGCCTCGGTTCCCTTTTCGTTGACTTCAACGAATGCCTTGTGCAGAACGTCGCTGATCGAGAGCCTCGTATCAGGCGAAGCGGGACTTGAAAAATCTACCATTCCCGAGAAATCCGCCCCGCCTACGTTGGGGTTGAAGGCGTCGGTCATACCCAGTTGTTGCAGAGCCCTTTTGGCATCAACCGATTTTTCCAGCTTGAAACGGGGCATAGTGAGATCCACCACGCGCTCGTTCCAACCGTCGCCACGACCACTCAGCGTTTTCGCGTCCAGGCCGTCCGCGAACTCGTCGAACTTGCCGACCGCCGGCAGGAATATGACCATGGCCAGCCGGCGGCCCTGGTAGGGCAGTTGCACCGCCTGATAGTCGTCTCTCTCCGCATACCTGAGTTCGCGCTTCTGGCGCATCATGGGGACCTTGACCGTGCCACCGTCGGCAAGGTTGAAATAGTCGTCCTCGGTGTCCTTTTCATCAAATTCGTAGTCTTCTGCCCACTTGCCCTTGAAATAAATGGCGTTGGTGAGAACGAGGCGGGTGCAATCCAATGGCGGAGGGTCGCAGGATCCGAAGTGGCTCGGGCTGACGATGGTGGGGATTTTCCCGTTAGTCTCCTCACTGACCCAGCCGTTGATGACCTTCGCTGACTGCTGCCGGCTATCCGCCTCGGTGAAGTCCAGTTGCGTCAGGCCGGCGCCGTAGTTTTCCGCCACCGTGTCCAGGAACTCCGGGCGAAACTGGTAGCCTTGCTGTCCCCACAGTGCGTTGGCGATGTTCAGTTCCGGTGGGTCGTCACCGTCCTGGGACGCCTTTGCCAGTTCCAGGTCCAAAGCGTTGAACACCGTGTGCAAACGTGCTGGCGGCAGGTCGAAGTGGAGCGTGTCCGCCATCTGTGCGGCAGTTTCCCCGGCGGCGCCGGCATAGGTCATCGCCAGCGCCACCGATATGCTGTAGGGCGAAAAGAACAGGTTGCCATCGCTGTCGCCGCTAAGCCGGCGGTAGAAATCCAGGGCGAAAGCGCTGTTGCCGGCAACCAGCCCGTTCCGTTCTTCCCGGGTGAAATCGGGTTCGGTGATGCGCCCCTTGTCCGACTGAAGCGTCCGGGACGCCAGGGCCGTCGGCGTTGGCGCGGGAGCCGTTGTAGTCGCCGGAACTAGCCCGGCAACGGTCGCGGTCGGAGTCTCCGTTGCGTCCGGTTCCATAGCCGGAGCGCATCCTAAAACGATCAACGCCAGCAGTGGGGCAACGACAAGGGGCCAAGGCCGCGCCGATTTCCAGGCAGTCATTTGCGACAACGCTCCCGTAATGCGGATTGCGGGGCTGGATGCTCCGCCGGAGTTCACATATCTACGCTTACGGAAGCGCCGCGGCTATGGATTGCCGCATCCGGCAGGATGGACACCGGAACGGTCAGGACGGCCTGATTTCGCTACTCCTCTCGCGGCGGACGGCGGCGGTGATTGAAAATATCTCCAAGCGGTATCGCCAACCCCGGCAGCAAGGGTGTGGTCAGTACGCCGCCAGCGCCCAGCACACCCCGCTCCACGTATGCGCCGTCGCGCAGCTCCAGTTGAGTCACCGTGTCGTTGCGCGGGTCTATGGGCCAGTATTCCAACACACCCGCTTCTGCATATATCTGACGCTTATACACCAGGTCCCGGCTGCGGTCGTCGGACAGGACTTCCACCACGATGTCCGGCGCGCCCGCGACCATGAGGGTGCCCAGAATCGCCTCACGCTCCCGGAGCACAATTGTCAGGTCAGGGGCAAACAGATAACGACCATCCGAAAACAGGTCCACGATGACATCCTGGAACAGGTCGGCCGGCGGCTCCGCGAAACTCTGAAGATAGTTCAGGACGTGCCACGCTAGCCAAAGGGACAGGAAATTGTGGACGAGTCGGGGCCTGGGCATTATGTACAACTCTCCGTCGTCCAGTTCCATCTTGCATTTGTCTTCCGTATCGGGCAGATCAAGGAACTCGACGACGGACAGCCGGATGCCGGCCCGGGGTTTTATGGTTGTCATGGCGATTTCCTGCCTTCATTCACCATCACGCGGCGGCCGGCGGCGGTGTTGGAATATATCGGCCAACGGTATCGCCAGACCCGGCAGCAGCGGCGTGGTCAGCACGTCGTCGACCTCTAGCACGGCCCGCTCCACGTATGCGCCGTCGCGCAGTTCCAGCGGCGTAATGGTGTCGTTACGCGGGTCCATCAACCAGTATTCCAGTACGCCGGCCTCGGCGTAGATTTGCCGCTTGCGCACCAAATCACGGTTGCGGTCCGTGGAAAGTATTTCCACCACTATATCGGGCACGCCCTCGACCCGGCTGCGCTCCATGATGTCACGGCGCTCGTTGAGGACGATGACTACGTCCGGTTCGGGAGCGCGTTGCAGTTCCCGGGACAGAATGGTGGTCATTTCGTGAAGCAGTTGGGCCGGCGGTCTCTCGAACTCAAGGAAATAATCCTCAATGGGACGGCAAAGCCAGCGCATCAGAAACTGGTGGTCGGGGCTGCCCGACGCCATGATGTACAGCACTCCATCATCCAACTCCCACTTGCCGTCGGTCTCGCCCAGGGCCAGAAAATCATCCAGGGATATGCGCATCCCCGTGCGCAGTTTGGAGGTGGTGGTCATGCTTGGCTCCAGTAGGGGCGAATAATTATTCGCCCCTACGCGGCTCCTGCCGCCGGCACCGTCTGGTAGCGGACGGAGTACTTGCGCTCGCGGATGGTGAAGGCGCTGATGGCGGCCGGGTAGAGCATCACGGCGGCGATGGAGAACGCCATCACGTAGTCGCCGGTGATGTCCCGCAGGTAGCCGGCCATCAACACGCTGGTGAACCCGCCCAGTTGGTGGAAGAGGAACGCCACGCCGGAGATGGTCGCCAGCGACTTCAGCCCGTACACCTCCGCCGTCAGCGAGGTGGTCAGCGGCGCGGTGGCGATCCACGACAGGCCGGCGACGAAAGAGAAGATCAGCAGACCGGCCAGCACGGGTATCCCCGGCACCAACAGCGACGCCACCAGTATCACGTAGCCCGTGCCCCGGCAGAAATAGACCAAAGCCAGCCAGTTCTTGCGTCCGCCGATGCGGTCGGAAATCCAGCCCGCGCCGGTGGCTCCTATGGCGTTGAGGCCCGACATCAGGCCGAAGATCAGCGCCGCCGTCTGCGGGTTGATGCCCTCCTCGATAGCCATCGGGACGAAGTGCACCGACAGCATGAAGGTGGTTGAGCCGCAGATGAAGTAAGAGAAGCTCATCTGCCAGATGGGCAAGGACTTGAACGCCTGCCGCCAGTTGTTGGCGAACAACGGCTGCGGTGGCGGCGCCGGCGCCGCGCCGGGGGATCCGTCCGGGCCGCCCTCCGGCGCAGGGTCGCCGTCGGGAGTCAGGCCCTTGCGGGCCGGGTCATCGTGCAGAAAGATGAACGCCAGCGGGATGCCCAGGCACAGGATCATCAGACCCAGCACGATCCACGATAGCCGCCAGTCAATCAGGGAAATCAGGAAGGCCGCGAAGGGCACCAGGATCAATCCGCCCAGGGACATTCCCGAGGCGTTCAACCCGATGACCAGTCCCCTTTGGCGGCGGAACCACTTGCTCAGCATCGCGCCGGTGTTGGTCAGCGACGTGCCGCTCTGTCCCACCGCGGCCACCACGCCGAACACGGCGATGAGGTACCAGATGCTGCCGGTCAGGGCCATCAAAAGCGTGGATGCGCCCACGATGATAATGCCGGTCATCACGACGATGCGGACGCCCACCCGGTCGAAGAAGTAACCCATGAAGGGCTGGGTGACGCCGTTGAGCAGCGCCCCCAACGCGGCGGCCCAGGACACCACGGTCCGGTTCCACTCAAACTCGGCCTCCATGGGCACCACGAACGCCCCGAAAGCGTTCCGCGACCCCATGGTCAGAAAGGCGATAAACATACAGGTGGCAACTACAAACCACCCGTAAAACATCCCCGGTCGCGCCGGATTGCTCGCCGCCATGATGCCCCCAAACCCGCTGCGCTACGTTATTCGCTGATGGGGCGGATTGTATGCCTATGGCGACGGGGGCGCAAGGCAACGGATCACGGCCGCCGGGGTTCGCTACGGCGAGAATGACAGCACAATCCAGGGAATCCTGATATATGACTCCAGTCTGAGCAGCCTAATCCGAATCGTCATCTTCGAGTTGATACCAGATTACTCGGTTGGAATCCAGAACGCTCCGGATCCTTTGATCGATGCGCGTCGCTGACACCACGGCCCGAGCCGGCCTTCCGGTGAACCGGGTCAGATAGCCGGCGTTTCGGATGGCGCGACGGGTGTCGCGTTCGTCAGCGGTGAAGGATGCTTCCACCGCAATGTAGTGCAGCTCGCCGTAGTCGTCCGTGGCTTCCATGATCAGGTCGGCCCGCTGGAAACTGATCAAGTCGCCCGACCGGATGTCGGAAGTGTCCTGATTGCGGGACAGCGCTATTACTTCGCTGCGTCGCAGTTGCTTCTGGCAGTGCAACCCTACGAACTCGGCGATGACTTCCGCCTGCTCGCGAGTAGTTGTTATAGTGCCCACGTTCTTGAGCTGGCCCAAATCATCCACAATCTGATCGAGGCGGGTGTTGGTGCGCTCCTGCTGTTCGGTGAGTTGGTCCAGGCGGGTGTTGGTGCGCTCCTGCTGTTCGGTGAGTTGGTCCAGGCGGGTGTTGGTGCGCTCCTGCTGTTCGGTGAGTTGGTCCAGGCGGGTGTTGGTGCGCTCCTGCTGCTCGGTTAGTTGGTCCACCCGCTCCGTGAGCTGGACCATCTGCTCGACAAGTTTATCCACCCGCTCGGTAAGTCGATCAACCCGTTCCGCAAGCCTCGCCATGTTTTGCGGCAACTCCAGCAGTTCCCGAGTCAAGATGCGGGAGCGCACTGCTTCCATCAGATGCGGATTTTCGTCCAACGTCTGCATCAAGCGTTCTACTGCGTGAATGTCATCGCTGGTAGCCATTGTTGTGCTTCCGGTCGGGATCATAGCAGGTCGTCTCAATTGTAGCAGAGCGTGCGGCTACTACGAACATCCATACATACTGCTACGCCAGCGTAGCCGGCGCGATACCGCCTCCGCGCTCTAATACCTGCCTGGTCAGGTAAATCGTGGCATCACCCTGGTTGCGAAGTTCTCCAGGTTTTGCAGCGTTTTGGGCAGGGGGATGCCGGCGTGGGCGAACTCCACCAGCAGGTAGTCCAGGTTGCAGACTTCCCGCAGTTCCTGCACCTGTTCGGCCACGTTGTCCGGCGAACCGACCAGCAGGGTGCGCGGTTGCAGGAAGTCCCAGTCCAGCTTGACGTCATCGGCCAGGTCTTCGCCCGGATTGGTGAACACCTGTCGGCCTCGGAAGGGGTCGTTGAATATGAAGGCAGACATGATGCCGGCCTCGGCATCCCGGCGGGCCTCCTCCATTGAAGACGCGACGTAGGTGGAGCGCATGACCGCCTGGTCTTCGCCCAGGATAAACGGCCGGCCCTCCAGTTTTGACCGGACTTCGGCGTAGAGTTCCATGCGCTGTTTGATCCGAAGCGGCGGTGGCTGCCAATAGCAGGCTTTCAGACCCATCTCCGCCGCCGTCGCCACCGACCGGTCGGTGGACACCGTCATCCACAGGGGTGGGTGCGGCTCCTGGTACGGACGGGGCGTCACGCGCAGCCGGGTCACCCGCTCGCCGTCCTGCCAGTCCGGGTTGGGTGGATACGATGGGTGGGAGAACACCGTGTTTTCGGCGGGAAAGGTGTAGTTCGCGCCCTGGTGGGAAAAGTATTCGTCGGCCCAGACCTTGCGGACGATTTCCACGGTCTCCCGGAACAGCTCCCTGTTCTCCCGGTCCAGGCGCGGGTCGGCGTGGGGATGAAACTGGGGGCCTTCGTAGGGCCAGATGCCCCGGCCGAACCCGACTTCGACCCGACCCCGGGTCATGTTGTCCAGGATGGCAAGGTCTTCGGCCAGCCGTATCGGATGCCACCAGGGCGCGATGTTGGCCATCTGGCCGATGCGTATGCGGCTCGTTCTGGCGGCCAGGTCGGCGCCCAGCAGGATGGGATTGGGTATGTCACCCACGCCATAGGGGCCGAAGTGATGCTCCCCCAGCCACATCGCCTCGAAGCCCAGCTCCTCGGCCAGGATGGTCTGCTGGCGGAGGTTGTCCAGATGTTCCGCCGAACTGGCGGCCTCGCCGGCCGACGCCGCCACGGTGGTGAACGCGGCGAATCTCATGTCAGGACCTCCAACCTCCCGAACCCTTGTCCAAGAGCCGGGCGTTACATAGGGGTTCCCAGAAAAGCGACCATCTGCTCCTCAACCGCCGGCAAATCCCGCAACTGGCATTCCCAGACTGTCAGCACAGCCCACCCTTGTTCCTCCAGCAAGGCAACGTTGCGGGCATCGCGAGCGTGGTTTCGCTAACCAGTAATCCCGATTGGTGGCCGGGATCCGAACCCGTGGGCAACCTTCGTGGCGGTGCCAGAAACAACCGTTGACGAATATAACCTTGCGTCGCGCCGGAAATACCAAATCGGGCCGCCCTGGCAGGTCAGCCCGATGCAAACGATACCTATAGCCGAGGCCGTGCAACAGCCGCCGCACAATAGCTGATGCAACGGTAGATTAGGACGTAGCTTCTGGTGCTTTGGCAAAGCGCCGAGTTTCACTATCTTGCACGACTACTCCGCGCGCCATCAAACCACCCAGCACCGAGTAAGTAAGATAATTTCGTTGCTGGTCGCGGATGGACGAGCGCAGACCCAGCAGGTCGGCAATCTGAGAGTTCCCCAAACCCTGGGGATTGGATTCCAGCACCATCAGAATGGCATCCTCGATGTGGCGCAAGCCCTCCTGAGCCAGCAGCCGGGCGGCGGTATCTCCGATCATAGTGGAATTGCCCCTGGTAGGTGGCAGTTTGCAATGTGCGGGTCAACACATTCAACGCATATAATGACGTCGCAATCGTCCTGCTGACAAGCTTGGCAAGCGTTATCGCAGAAGAAACGACCGCAACTGATACAGACGTAATCGTACATCGGACACAGGGAGCAGTTGCAATGGCAGCAATGCACTATCGGATTGTCAGCACGGTCAATGTGCCACACCCTGCACAGCTCGCAGTAAAAGCGACTAGTCAGGGCATAGCGGCGAGTGTTTGAGTTCATATTTTCACTGCTCCACACAGGTTGCCGGAACTGCTACTCCCGCTGTGCTGACCGCTCCCGGAGTTGGTGCCAGTGAACTTGGCCCGAGTGGATAACGTCGTCGATGCGGTGGTCCGTGCGTACCGAGGCTACTACGGCGTGGGCCGGCTGTCCGGTAAAGCGGGTCAAGTAGCCGGCGTTGCGTATGGGGCGGTCGACGTCGCGCCGGTCGGCAGTGAAAGAGACCTCCACTGCTATGTAGTGCAACTGGCCAGCGGCGTCGGTGGCCTCAATAATCATGTCAGCCGCGCGAAAGCTGCGCAGGTCGCCGGGCGCTATGTCCGCAGTGTCCTGATTGCGAATCAAATTCCTGACCTCGCGCTGGGTGAGCTGCTTTTCGTATTCCAGTCCCAAGTCCTCTGCGATGGACATAGCCTGTTTGTCGGCAATGGTGGCGGCCCCGACGTCTTTAAGCCAGGTCAGATCGTCCGCAAGGCGGTTGAAGCAGCGGTCCATCCGCTCCGTGAGTTGGGCAACTTGCTCCGTAAGCCGGACCAGTTGCCCTTCAACCTGCTCAACTCGCTCGGTAAGCCGATCAATCCGCTCGGTAAGTTGATCAACCCGCTCGGTGAGTCGCGCCACGATTTGAGGCAGTTCCAGCAATTCCCGCGTCAGGATGCGGGAGCGCACCGCTTCCATCAGATGCGGATTTTCGTCCAGCGTCTGCATCAAGCGTTCTACCGCCTGAATATCGTCAATGGTGGCCATTGCTGCGTCCTGGTCGGTGTGGCGTATAGACGATCTGATTATAGCAGGACGTTGCCGCCGCCAAAGTATCCCACACGCCCTTCGGCGCCCGCACCAAATGCAGCAATCATTCACCATCCGGGTGGCGACTGGGGCCTGATTGGTACGCGAGCACTGCGGCCAAAGTTGCCGGAATGCTCTCTGTCGCGGCTTGCCACACTTTTTCGCTGTCCACCAAGTGCGGACGGTGCACCAGGAACGTACGCATACTGAACAACGCGGTCCAGTTGACTTCGGGCATTGCCGCAAGGTCCTGGTCACTTATAGACTTCGCGGCGTCAGCGACCAGTCCCATCGCATGGTAAAGAGCAAATCGAGCGGTCAGGTCTCCGGCCAAGTACGCATCGGCATTGCGTTCAGCGAGTCTGTTAACGACATTGCACCAATGGACCACGCGCCCCAGTGGTGATACTTCTAACGGACCGTGTTCATCCTCGGGTGTAAATGACATCCCGATTTTTCCTGTCCTGTATTGCCCACTGGGCGCCCTCGGCGATGCGCTTCTCCAGAATGCTGTTGTCCGTTATCCAGACTTTTCCCCCCGTCAGTTCTTCCAACTCTGCCACTATGTTGAAATGGTGTTCGTTGAAGTGCCATTCGTACCGGTCCGAATCGAACTTGACGATGAGATAAAGGTCCACCTCAACGAAGGGATCCGGGTCCAAGTTGTGACCCTTATGCACAGGCGGTCTGCTCTGACCGGTGTCAACAGCCATTTCATGGATGTTCCACCGCTGGCAGATTTCAGCGATCTTGTCCAATGGCAGGTCGGCTTTGGTCAGGAGAGGCTTGCTTTCCAACTCGGCCATAGTCGTCTCTCCATTGGATGCGCCGTAGATTGACCCGCGTCAGTGACGCTACACGTCCTTCAGCGCCAGCGCGTCCTCCCCGGCGCTGTTGCCGGCCAGGCGGCCGAAGACCATGCCCGCGCTGAGGCCGCTGCCGCCCGGGTAGTTGTGGTAGAAGAGGCCGCCGACCATTTCGCCGGCGGCGTAGAGGCCGGGGATGGGATCCTGGGCGTTGGTCACCACCTGGCCTCGGTTGTTGACCTTGACGCCGCCGAAGGTGAAGGTGATGCCCGTGGTCACGGCCCAGCCGCGATAGGGCGGCGTGTCCAGGGTCTGCGCCCAGTTGGTCTTGTTCACCGCCAGGCCCTCGGTGCAGCGTCCGTCCTTCACCGTGGGGTTGTACTCGATGTCCTGGCGCACGGCGGCGTTGTACTCTTCGACCGTGCGAACCAGGCCGGCCGGGTCGATGTCCAGCATCCGCGCCAGTTCCTCGATGGAGTTGGCCTCGGCGGTGGTGGCCTGGGGGATCCAGTACTCGTCCCGCAGCAGGTGCTTCACCTTCTCGTCGAAGATCTGGAAGCACAGGCCCTGGGGCTGGTCCATCAGCGCGCGCCCGTAGGTTACGTAGGTGTAGTTGCGGAAGTCGGCGCCCTCGTCCAGGAACCGCTCGCCATCGATGTTGACCATCAGGCCGAAGGGATAGGAATGCTTCTGGAACAGCTCGGTGATGGTCCGGTCGCCGAAGGTCGGCGCGTTCATGTCCCAGGCTACCGCGTGGCAGGACGACCAGTGCCCGTAGGACTGGGCTCCCACGTCCAGGGCCATCTTGATGCCGTCGCCAGTGTTGTAGGGGATGCCGCGCACCTTCACCGTCTCCCAGCCCGGGCCCAGGTAACGGCAGCGCATCTCGGCGTTGGCCTCGAACCCGCCGGCGGCCAGCACCACGGCGCGTCCGGCGATGTCCTCGAACCCGCCCGGCCCCTTCACCCGCAAACCGGCCACGTGGCCCCGCTGGTCCTGGATCAGCGACACGCCCTCGGTGGAGTAGCGCACCTCCACGCCCAGCCGCTCGCACACGTCGAACTGCTGGTCCGACAGACCCTTGCCCGCGCCCACGGCCTCCACCACCAGGCCGCCCCAGAAGCGGAACTTGTCGCCGTCGCGGAAGGCCTGCCGCCCGAAGGACAGCACGAAGCGCACGCCGTGCTCCTGCAGCCACTTCATCGTCGGATACGAGTGGCTCACCAGGATCTCAGCCAGCTCCGGGTCGGACAGGCCGTGGGTGACGCGCATCATGTCGTCATAGAACTGGTTCTCGGTGTACTGCCCGACCTCGATGGAGTTGGCCTCGGTCTCCGACATATCGGGAATGAGTCCCTTGATGTCGTCCAGGCCGTTGTAGGCGAAGCGGATGATGCCGCCGGTGAAGTAGGTGTTGCCGCCGCGGAAATACTCGGGCGCCTTCTCCACCACCAGCACCGACTGGGTCTGCTCGCGGGCGGCGATGGCGGCGGACAGGGCCGCGTTGCCGGCCCCCACCACGATAACGTCATAAACAGTGTCATTAGCCGGCAAAATCGCGCCTCCGAAGGCCGGCCGGCGCGTATATCCGGCCGGCGAAATTTGCGGTTTGATGATACCACAGGGGGGTCAGCGGCAGCCGTGCCGCCTCACAGCGGCTCCGTCCCCTCGCTCAGGATGGAGAGGTACTGGTCGTAGGCGAAGAGGCGGTTACGGCGGCGGTCGGTGAGTCCGCGCGCTATTCCCATATCAACCAGCATATCCATACCGGAGGAAGCGCCAGAGAAAGAAAGGCCGGTTCTCCTACGCACTTCAGCAAGCGAGGCAATGGGACGCGCCATCAGTGCTTCCTGCACACGCAGCGCAGCATTTGCCCGGCGGCGATTCTGCTGTATCAAGCTCCGGTCAGTGGCGAAAAGTTGTGTCAGGCGTTGGGATGTATTCCGTGCTCCTTCAGCGGTTTCCTGAACGCCGTCGAGGAAAAAAGCCAGCCAGCGTTCCCAATCCCCGGTGTGCCGCACCCAATCTAGCCTCTGGTAATAGACCGACCGATGCTGTTTCAGGTAGAGACTCAGATACAACAAAGGCTCCCGCAACAAGCCCGCATAGCAGAGCAACAAGGTGATAATCAGACGCCCTATTCTTCCGTTGCCGTCCAGGAAAGGGTGGATGGTTTCAAACTGCAAATGGGCCAGCCCGGCTCGCACCAGCGTTGGTATGCCATCGTCTTTGGTGTCCAAAAAACTTACCAGTTCGGCCATACAGTCGGAAACTGCGGAATGCGGTGGGGGAACGAAGCTGGCGTTGTTGGGATGGGTCCCGTCAATCCAATTCTGCTGTTCGCGAAATTCGCCCGGGTGGAAGCTGCTGCCATGTCCCTTGGCGAGCAATCTGCCGTGTATCTCCCGGATCAGTCGGCTCGATAACGAGCGGCCGTTTGCAATCTGGTCTAACCCGTACACCAGAGCGTCCACATACGTGGAAACCTCTACAACGTCATCGACAGGAGCGCCTGGAGCCCCATCCGCCTCGAACATCAGCAAATCTGACAAGGACGACTTCGTTCCCTCAATTTGCGAGGATAAGACGGCTTCCTTACGCACATATGCGTAGATGAAAAGATCTTTGTCTGGGAGTAGAGTGGATATGGCGTCAAGCCTGCCCAATGCCAACGCAGCCCGTTCTAATTTGTGAAGCAGGCTATCCGCAAGTTCCAGAGGAGGGTCCGGCGGTAGTGGATAGGGTATGAACGCCCGAACCCGTTCGCCATGGTACTCAGCGAACCCGTAATAGCCTATTGAGCCTCGTTCCATCGCCGATTACGCTCCTTGCTTATGGCGCAAAGCATAATAACCGTGCCGCTTATTATGCTTTGCGCCATAAATCGTAATAATGGCGGCGGCGGCTGTCAATCCCACCGCCTCTTATTACGCAAAGTATAATAACGAAAGCTGCTATTGCGATTTAGGCCGTAAAACACAATAAGATCTACTGTAGGTCGATCAGCCCCCTACACCCCCGTCAGCCACCACCGCGCCTCGCCCTCACCGCCGGCCCCGACGCTCACCGCCATCCCCTCCAGCAGCCACGCGCCGCTGATGCCCTGCCTTGCGGCCCGTACCTCCACCACGTCCGAGATCCAGCCTTCCACGACGGCGCGGCGGTTTGCCGAACCGGCCAGCGGCAGCGTGACCTCCAGTTGCGGCCGTTGCCGGGAGCGTTCCGCCAGCCTGGCCTCGGCTCCAGCCTGGGCGGCCGCGTAGTGGTCGGCGTAGCGGCAGCGCACCAGGCCGCCGGATCTCGACGCAGACGCAGCTCCGGCGCGATGGGATGTCGTACCCTCGGCGCGCCAGCAGTGGCTGGCGGACATCCGCAGGGTCTGCACGTATGCGGTGTTTGCTCCGGTGTTGCGGACGCGCAGCATCCGCCCCCGGCCGGCGATGCTCGACTGCGCTTCCGACAACACCGCCACCGTGATGTCATCGGTAACGTCTTTGCCGGCGCCGGCCGCGTCATCCGTCGCCGTGTAGTCCATGCCGCCGACCGGCGTAGCCACGTCGTCGATGGCATCCCAGGCGTCCGTCGCCGCCAGCACCAGCCGCTCCTCTCCGGCTGGCAGCGTCAGCGGCTCGTTCAGGCTCCACACCCGTTGCGGGCCTTCGTCAGCCAGGCGGCGGTAGCGGAAGGTGACCGGGTTCTCCACTGCCGCCGCGCCGTCATCCCACTTGATGTTGGCAGCATAGGGGGCGGACCCGCCGGCAGTATCCGATAGCGACGTTTTCGCCAGCATGGTCGGAGTGTTGTGGTTCCGAATGCCGGCCCGCACTGATGCCGTCTCCAGCCGGACGCGCCCGCGCCCGTCGGCGTAGATCAGCCCATGCTCCTCACGCTGCAAGCGGCGCAGGGCCCGGCCGGCCGACACATCCCACACCGGGCGCGGACCGCCCGTCAGCAGGAGACGGCCACCGTCCACCGCGTAGTCGGCCGGCGCCAGTCCCGCCCACCCCAGGATGGCGGCGGCCACGTTGCCGGAACGCATCAAGCCGCCGGGCAAGGCGCGATAAAGCCGGGTTTCCTCAATCCGCTGCAACACGTCGCTGGCCGTGATGCGACAAACTCCGGCGGCGTAATCCGGGGCGATGGCGGTGATGCGTCCGCGAAACAGGCTGCGTCCCGCGCTGAAATCGCCCCAGCGGTCAGCGACGTTGCGAAAGCCACGCCAAAGGCCATGCCGTCCCGACGCCGGCGCGCCGGCGATGCCATCGGAGACCAATATCTCTTTGCCATCCATGCCGCTGGTTTCCAGGTTGGTGGCGTAAACCCGCACCCCGCCGGCCGTCTGCTCGATTGCCAGTTCGTGCCAAGCCTGCGCGAGCAGCGTCTCCCCGGTGGCGAGTATGGTTGTCCGGTTGCCGGATCTGCGTTCCAGAATGCTGGCTTCGTGGGTGAAACGCAGGAGCAGGCAGTCATCCCGGGCGGCGCACCGCAGCGCGAATCCGCCAAGCCCATTGCTGACCCGCCGGAAACGCACGGTCAGCGTAGCCAGCGGGTCCCCGGTGTCCAGCAACGCCACCGCATCCGAGGGGGGAACCGAGGGGGCAGCGCCTCGCGCCTCGCCGTCCAGCACGGTGAAACCGTTGTTGCCGGTGGTCAGCACTTCCCACCGGTCGCCGTCGGAGGTTTGCCGCCCGTTCAAGTCCACCGGAATCGCGCCGTCAGTAGCGAAGTCGTCCCAGAGCCGGCTTGCGCGCAGCCATATGCTCCGTCCCGGCTGCACACCGTCGCCCAGCGGCCCGCCGGCGTTGCTCGGCGTATAGCGATGGTCGGGGTTGCGCAGGGTCAACTCCGCCATCGCCGGCGTCGCAAACTCCGGCATGGGCAACCCGCGCCGACCCCACTCCCACCGCAGCCCCAGCACGTCGTCGGATATATCCACACCGTCCGCGCTCCAAATTCCGCTGGCCGACCAGTCAGCCCAGACCTGCCAGCGCAGGGGCGGACCGGCGGAGGGATGATTTGACGCTATAGCTGTGGCGATTGACGGACTTTGCATGATTGTTATTGACCTCCCTGAAATGTGATGGCCGGCGTGTGGACGGTTACGTTGCGACGTAGATGGTTCCCATTGTTAGGGGCGAATAATCATTCGCCCCTACAAGTACCCGTGGAATTCTCCGCCGGGGACAGCGAGCTGAAATGGAACGTCATTCGTGTAGGCGTTGAAAGTCGTCGTTCGACCCGCGCGAATTGGCGGAAATGCCACAAAAGGATTAGCATCTGTTCCCATATGGAGATGTTGCTATGGCGAGACACTGGATTACGTACAGCGTTAGTGAAGACAGAAGACGCCGGCGACGCGGATGGCGCTGGCGGTGGCCGTGGAGTTGGCCCCGGCGTAATCGCGCCCGGGTGGTTAGGATCAACCGGCCCCGACCGGCCAACGACGGCGAACGCCGCCGCAGGTGGCCCTGGCTGCTTTTGCTGCTGCCCCTGCTCCTGCTGGTGATCATCGGAGGCTACCTGCTCATGGACGACTCGGAAGAGGAGACGGTCGCCACCAACCCCGGCGGAGGTTCCGGCGCTCTCGACCCGTCGGCAGGGTCCGGAGGCGGTCCGGGTCTCGCCGGCGGCAACGCTCCGGTCAGCATCGGCGGCGACCCTCCCGGCGACACGGGTAGCGGTGTAGTTCTGTCCATTCCGGATGCCCCATCGATTCAGCTCAAGGGCGACGCGACGTTCATGGATCTGGGAGATATATCCTGCGATCAAGAGCAGCGCTACGTGCTTGTGTCCGACGGCGAAGCCCACGCCATTGAAAGCCTGGATGACGAAATGATGGAGGCCCTGGCCCAATCCGAAATGCCCATCAACACCGTCGCCATGGGCGACGGCGCCGACGCCACCGCACTGGAAACCATCGCATCGCGCACCGGCGGGACGTTCACACAGATGGACTAACGCGCCGGCCAGCGCCAGTCTGGTAAAATCGCCCATCGGAGTTGGAAATCTCCCATGACTTTTGTGCATAACATCGCCCAAACCGCCCAGGCTTTTTTCGACGCCGCCGACCAGCACTTTGAGGACGAAGAGCCGCTGCTGGCCTACGAAAACATCTGGTACGCCGCCGCCCACGCCCTGACCGCCGTGGCCGAGCAGCGAGGTTGGCCCGCCGCCGACGCCCGCGCCCTGAAAACCGCCGCCGACCGCCTGGCCGACGAGGCTCACGACCACCACCTGCGCCACCAGTACGCCGTGGCGCAGCAGTTCCGCGCCAAGTTCAACCACGGCTTCGTCGAGCCTTACCAACTGGCCGATTACTGCCGCCTGATGCGCGAGTTCGTCGCCCGCATGGTCGCCCTGTTGGACGAGACCGGACCGGTCGCGTTGCTGCCGGCCCGGGAACACGCGGAGTTGGCGCAAGGATGTCTGCAAACCGCCGGGTCCGAATTCGCTGCCGGCGCGGCCTCCGAGGGTTCGGCCACACTGTGGCAATCCGCCGCTCACGCCGTGACGGCCGTGGCCGTGCAACGGGGCTGGCCCGCCCACCGCCACCAGGACGTCAAAGCCGCCGCCGACCGCCTGGCCGCCGACACCGGGGATACTGCCATCGCCGCCGGCTTCTTCGCCGCCCAGCAGTTTCATGCCAACTCCCGCCACGACTTCATGGAACCCGACGACATCGCCCGGGGCCTCCCCCTGGTGCAGGATTTCGTTCATCGCGTCCTCTCTCTGATGAAGACCTAAACCGGCAAAGGCCACCGTTGCCGTCTCCGGGCGTGTCTGCGATAATTCGCGTATCCCGCATTGATGGAACATTGATAATGGCCGCCGCTGACCCCAACATTCTCTACGGCTTTCTCGCATTCATCTGCTTGTTGCTGGCGACGCTGGTCGGTTTTCAGATAAGGCAGGCTTTTATTCTCGGCAGAATACAAGGCCAACTCAGTGGCCTCATCTCCCGAGTTGAAAAGCTCGAGCAGGAGATGGTGAACTTCCGCGAACAGCTAGCCAATTTCCGCGAACAGCTAGCCGAAGTCAGAGGAATGATGCGCGCGCTGCATGATCGGATGGACCAGTTGACGCGCCACCGCCACGACGAAGCCGGGCGCGTCGTTATAACCCCCGAGGAAGTCGCCGCCGACTGACCTGACTTGCACCATCATCACCACGCCACCAGCTCCACCGCCCCGTCCTGCCGGAACCGCGCCTCGAACCGCACCGGCTCCCCGGCCCGGCTGCTGATGCGGTAGGACAGGCACACGAACCGGCCCGACACCCGACGCTGCCCCGGCCCGTTGCCCGCCGGCCCGTAATCCACCCGCACCGACCGGCCCACGACGCCCGACAATACCGCGTCCGGCCCGATGGCCGGCGTGTCGTCCCACCGTCCCGCAAGGGTGAACTCCTGCGCTGCATCCGGCCCCGCCGCCGTCCGCGCCGTCGTGTCGTTGACGCCGGTAACGTCCCGACCGCTCAGCTTCCGGCCCATCGGCCCGACCCGTTCCACCCACGGCGACAGGTCCCGCATCACACCGTTGGCGTCGGCCACTGCCACGTAGCTGCGTCCCGCGCTGGCATACCCGGTCATCCTCACACCCCCAGGGCCGCCAGGCGGCGACGGTACGGTTCCAACAAACCCCGCACCATGGATGAAGCGTGGCCGGCGTCCCCCCTATCCGCGTCGGGCGGCGGGAAAGGCGTCAGCTGTCGCTCCCGCCACCAGGCGGCGGCCTGCTGCAAACACGCTTCCGTCACCGCCGCCGGGTAGCGATATACCGACAGCCCCGCGCCAACGGCGTGGACCGCCGGGGTTGTGCCGTTCACCCCACGCTGCACGCTCAACGTGGTTTTGCCCATGCCGGCCGCCGTGCCCGTGACGTACAACTGCTCCGGTCCGATGCGGACGGTATGGCCGGCCGAGATCGGGATTGCGGCGTCGGCGCTGACTGGGGACACCACGACGGTAGCGTCCGCCGCCGTTACCGCCGAGTCGGCGGCAATCTGCTGCCCGGCGTCTTCGCGCACGTCGCCATAGCCCCACACGCCGTTTATCGCTACGCCGGCCCGGTTCAGGGGAAACCGTCGCCGCGCGCCCGAGGCCAGCATGATGCGGGTGTAAGGACGTCCGTCCGGTTCCGTGGGCGCGCCATTCAGGGGATACAGCAGCCAGTCCGCCGACAGCCATCTGACACACTGGCCGGACGCCTCGCGCACCCGCATCGAGCTCACTGCAACCAGGTCGGGCACCGTCAACGATGCCCGGCCCGTGCCGTCAAACCGCCGTTCTGCGCGCACCGCCGCGAACTGCCGGTCGCAGTACCCGTCAATCCAACGCGACGCCGCCTCCAGTAGCCCAAGCAGCCGCTCGTCATGGGCATCGTCCGGCACGTTCAGAAACGCCGCCGATTTCAACGTCGTCAGGTCGCCATAGGCATTTGGCATTTCACCCTCCACGTAGGGGCGAATAATTATTCGCCCCTACCCGCTGACCGTCCCTACACCGTGATGTTGTACTGCAACGCCGTGTGCGTGGCCTTGGCGCGGTCTCCCGTCCGCTCCATGAAGGCCAGCCTCATGCTCACCACCATGATGTTCTGACGTTTCTGGATGTCCCGGGTGGTCTCGATCATCAGCTCTCGCCGGAACCCCAGCCGCCACTGCGTCCGGTTCACCACCAGCAGCCGGCCCTTGGTGTTGGTGTTGCCGCCATCGGTGACCTTGCCGTCGGCGTCGGATTTGGCCATCTGCTCCGACACGATGACCGGGATGCCGTCCACCTGGGCCAGCTGGCCGTTGAGCAGCGTGGCCTGCAGTCCCAGCTTGTCCAGCGTGCGGAACTCGTCGATGCCCAGCGACTTGATGTAAGTTCCCACGTCGGAGATGTAGGCCAGCTCCGACGGACGCACGCCGTACTTGCCCAGCAGACCCCGCGCCTCGTTGAACATATCGGCGCTGGGCGCGGCGCCGTGGTTGTTGCCCTGGGTTGCGTTGTCCACCAGGGGCAGGTGGAGCAGCCCGTCGAACCCCAGCAGCCAGTGGGCCTTGCCGGCCGTAGCCGCGTTGATGGTCACGCCGTCGGCGTTGATGCTATTCTGCGCCGTCCGGTCGGCGTTCAGCAGCACGTCGTCGATCACCTCCACGGCGTTGCGCACCAGCGTGCTGCGAACCTCCGCCGCCATGGCGATCACCGCGTCCTCTTCCAGCGTCAGCGACCAGGGCACTTCGGCCACCAACTCGTAGGCGGTGAGCGTCTGCCGCGCCGTGGTCAGCGCCGTCTCGGTGGTGACCGTGTTTTCCGTGCCAGGATACCAGGACACGTTGCCCAGTTGCAGCGGTATCTCGAAGGGGTTGGTGGGCATATCCACCCGGGTGAACAGGCCGGCGACGTGGGTCTCCAGGTTGATGTCCGCCCACAGCGCGGCGGCCTCGCCGGTGGGCACCAACTCGTCGCCGCTGCCGGCGGTGGTGCTGTCCATGGCCGCCTTCAAGTTGGCCTGCCAGTCCTCCAGAGCGCGCGGGTTCATGTCCCCGGGCTCCCGCTGCTGCGCCGCCAGCACGCTGCGGACGCAGGCCAGGTCCAGCGCGTCCATGCCCTGGTACTTGCCGAAGGGCACGCGAGGCCGGTCGCTACCGCCGCCGGCATACCGGGCCAGCATGGCCTGCCGCTCGCCGGCCCGCTGCTTCTCCGTGATGTCGCCCACGGCCCGGCTCAGCCTTTCCAGTTCCTCCCGCAGCGGCGGCAGATCCGCGTCCAACCGCTGGCGGTAGAACTCCCGCACCTCCGCAACCTCGTTCTTGATGGTCTCCAATTCCCAAGTGGAAAGCGTCATAGATTTGCAAACTCCTTTGCAATTAGTGTTTGTATGTTTTCCAAGCCCGCTGTCGCCGGGGACGGTAGGGGCGAGGCATGCCTCGCCCCTACGGGTGGCGGACGGCCACGTAGATACGAGTTTCAAACCATCCCCTAACTGCGGGTCGCAGGCGAGCGTTCACCCCCGCAATCCCCTCAGCAGTCCCACCACCTCATCCATCGCCGCCGCGCCGTCGCCCGCCGCCAACTCCCGTCCCTTCTGTAGGGGCGAATAATCATTCGCCCCCACGCCTGCCGGCAGCGCCCCCACGCCTGCCGGCAGCGCCCCCACGCTTGCCGGCAGCACCCCGGCGTTTGCCAGCAGCGCGTCCCCGTTGGCCGGCACCGGCACCGCGCTGATCTCCAGCAACTCCTGCTCCAGGAACCGGATGCCCAAGAACGCGCCGTTCACCGGATCCCGCCGTTCCTCGAACCGCAGCGGCCGGAACCCGACGGACACCCCGCGCTGGTAGCCCTGCCGGTACAGCCGCTCAACCTGCCCGGCGAACTCCGTGGGCGCGAACTCCAGCCGGGCCAGCAACGCTCGTCCGTCGCTCCACACCGCATCGGCCCGCCCGATGGCCGGCTGCCGATAGTCATGGGCCCACAGCACCACCGGATTCTCCCGATAGCCGGCCAGCCGCCACCCCTCCAGCGCGACAGTATCCCCGTGCCGGTCCACCTCCCCGGTGGACGCCACAAACACCAGCGGCCCGCCTTCGTCTCGGTCATGGTCAACTCGCCCTTCGACAGGCTCAGGGCGAGCGGCTCCCCGCTTGTGGTGAACTTCCGTCCGCTCGTGGTGGCTCCCTATCCGCTCATGGTGAGCCTGTCGAACCACCATCCCCCACTTGCAAACCACCGGCGCCTCGCGTATGCCCCGCCGGTACTCCGCCAGAGCCTCCAGCAGTGCCATCCGCCCATTCACACCGTCCGCCGGCGCCGCCGTCGGCCACTCCATGCGCCCCGGACGCCGCACGCCTTCCTCAATCATCGAAACCTCCCCGCCGGTACGATGATGCGGCCGCCCGCCAGCCGGATAGACACAAAAAAACGGCGGAACCGACCCGGCATCAGGTCAGTCCCACCGGCTGTTGTCTTGCTTGATTTACTTAAGGCTACCGTGCGAAAGGCGAGGACGTCAACGGGCGGGTGTCACTGCTACGCGCCAATGTCGCGCCCAGAGTTTTGGGATTGCCGGCCTATTGGTTTCCCACTTGGTCCCGGGCTGCCTCCGGCGAAACCAGCAGGTCCGGCACGGCCTTGTTCAGGGCGCGTGCGATGCCGGACAATGTGTCTAACCCCGGACTCTGCCCTCCTTTTTCGATGTCGGCCAGTGTCGTGCGCCCAATTGTCGCCCGGTCGGCCAGCTCTTCCAGGGTCAGCCCGGCGGCATTGCGGAGTCCACTGATGCGCCGTCCCAGGACTTGGCGCCCACGCCGAGCCACGGCCTCGATCCGCGGCCGGTACAACGGATCGCAGTAGTGACGCGCGAAGTCCCAGGGAAGCTCGATGCTTTCTCCTTCCCCGGTAGTCACGACAATTTCATAAGGGTTAGGCAGCTCCAGGCCGGCAACCCCTCCTCCCGCTCCCACTTCCGGCAGGGCGCTGAAGGGGATTAAACCCGCGCAACCGTCGGCGAAAGCCAGCTCAATGCCTTCCTCCAATGGCGCGGCGGTCAGCATCATGCGGTTTGTGATGCTCATTGAGAGACTACGTTCGGCTCAGTATGGGTATGAGCTTGTTCATCAGAGCCTCCACGTCGTCCAGGCTTTCTGCGACCTCGAAAGCCGGCATTGTGTTTTCGTAGAAGTTCTCGTGCAAGGCGCTGGCGGTATTGAACAGGCGGCGGATGTCGCCATCGCCGGTCTCCGCCCGGAGCCGGCTAACGGTAACTAGGTGGTGTCGGTGCCGGCGGTGTTCCCAGCCGCGCTGTTCTGCAACCGCCTTGAGGATCTGGGCGGTGGCGCCCCAGCCCTTCTCGGATGCCTGCGGCAGGTCGCCGTCGGCCAGTTCTTGTCTCGCTTGGGCCAGAAAGCGCTCGCTGGCCTGTTGGTACTGCTGGGTGGTCACCTGAGTATCCTCCTGCTGCTTTGCAGGTTAGCAACTCCAACCTGCCGGGGCAACCGTGCAGACGCCCTCAGCAGGGCCTGTGCAAAGTCCATACCGGCGGCAACTTCAGAATCAGTATTGCCAGGATTAGAGAATTTTCGGGATTTATGGACATCCTGAAAATCTCAAAATCCGGTAAATCCTGATTCTGACAATGACTTAGCACAAGCCCTACCCAATGACACCCCGCCTCACGCGTACCCACTTTGTCATTGCGACCCCGCACTTGATGCGGGGGTGGCAATCTCGTCGGCGTAGGAAGGGTTCTCGCCAGCAACCGCAAGTAGCGCAACGAGATTGCCACGAATGCCTGGCGGCATTCTCGCAATGACAAGTTGCAGAAAATGGGTACGCGTGAGGACACCCCGCCCCTTGCCTAACCGCACATCCGTTCGCTATACTATACCCCACGCGTCAGGCAGCAAGCCCAAGGCCACGGCCCACCTGCCTGCATCACATCTGAATATCGGGTTCACAGGGTTCAGGTAACACGGTCAACCGCTGCCGCAGTACACGGCAGCACGTCGGATCTCATGCACCGCTGGCTATCGCTCACAGGCCGGTAATCGCATTCCCCGGTACCGCATAGACCAGTACGGCGGGTTTCACCACCGCTGCGCGAGGGTCGTCCTCTGCCCCCCAGCCTGCCCCGTGCTTGACACGGGGTCATTCCGGCGAAAGTCGCAGATGCGCCTTTGGCGTGCCGGAATCCAGGACCACGCCTTTCGTCATTCCGGCGGAAGCCGGAATCCAGGCGGGGAAGGGAGTGGGGCGGTCAGCACGCGCAAACTTAGGAAATCAATTCGCAACTCACGCTCTCTGGCCGTAGCGCCGACAACCTGAACCCCCCGAACCCGAAGCAAACCAACCAGCCAAACCACCGACCGACCAAAGGAGAAAAAACCCAGAGAACCACCCCGCTGCCGTACCGTGTCATCTCCGTGGTGTAGAGGCCCATGCGCTACAATGGCGTCAAATCGCTAACCAGAGGCAGGGCGATGGCAGATACCGCGCGCGAAACCATCCAAGTGTTCCACAGCGACGCCAGCGGCGTCCCCGATTATTCCATCACCCTCACCTGTACCTACGGGCGGGAAGGTGATCAGTGGGTCGGCATTTGTACCGAACTGGGCACGTCGGCCTTTGCCGAAACGCTGGAGCAGACCCGCGTCGAGTTGCAGGAGGCGGTTCAGCTGCAACTGAATGAGGTGGAGCGTCTCGCCGACGTGCGCGACTACCTGGCCGAGAATGGAATACTGATCGTATCGCTGAACCCAGGCGAAGCATCCGGTTTCGCGGTCGCCGCTGGAAGTCGTCTTGAATATATCGGGACGTGAACTGATGCGCCTATTGGAAGGCGACGGATGGACTCGCGGACGCCGTACCAATCACGGCATCTCCTTTCACAAGCAGTTTCCCGGCGAAAACCGGCCACGCTTTACTGTCATTCCCGACAAATCCGCCCCGTTACCCGGCGGAACCCTCGCCGCTATCCTCGGCACAAAGCAAACCGGGATCGGCCGGGCTGGTTTACAAGCGTTGATTGCTGCCCGGTAGCGTTTCGAGATGGTTGATATGCACGCACTGAACAGCCCGCTTCTTTTGGAACGGGAATTTCAATCGTTATTTTTCGTCCAGGCCGGCAATCCTGATCATCAACTCTCGCCTGCGGATGTCTCCGTGGTCTGGAGAATAATACGCTTGATAGAATTGGAAGTCAGTCCGGTTGTTCTCCCAACATTTGCGCTCAATGACTTCTATGATCTTCAGCTTGTCTCCGTCGGACATCCTCATTCCGAATATGATGCCCTTCAGCGAACTGAAGTTATAGGTCAAGGTTCGAGCTGTTTCATCTGAAGAGTCTCGCAATAGGCTGGACAGCACCAGCCGGTATTCCTGCTCGTACTCCCAATCTCGGGTTTTGAACGTGATGTTGCGGTCGAACGCGCCCCAATGTTGTTCTCTCCAAGCGCTTTCATCGCCCGAGAACATCAGCCAACCAGCAGACTTTGAAAAGTTTCCATTTTCATCGGTACACCACAGATCAATAAGAGACCGCAGTGGCAAATTGTCCATATGCTCGAAGAAATTCACTTCACCGGGTTTTTCTTGGTATTGCATCTCGTGGAACTGCATCGGTTCGAAATCCCAGACGGCCTCAGTCGTACCGCCCCGACGTGCATACGATCCTACGATTCGGTTCAGTGCTATTGTTTCCCGGTCTCCGGTAACTTCGGCCTCGAATATCAAACAAGCGCCTTTGTGCTTATCCCCGTAATGTGCCCACATGGAGGAATTGTTGGGATTCTTGGTGAAACTAGCCGCGTACCAATTGGGCCAGAGTAGCTCGCCGATTTGCTCTACATAAAGGGTTGGAAAGTAGAAAAACACCCTCATCTTGTTTAGATGAGCGATGCTATCGCCTTCGGCTCTGTTGTTATACCCATATATCAATGCGGTCTGAGCAAATAGGTTTTCAGAGACTGAAAAAATCCCATCGAATAGTCTTTCACTTCCCAATTGTCGTACTCGCTCAAGCTGTTGTACTTGGTCAAGCGTTTCGGCAAGCATCATTAGGTTGATTGACATCGGTTGTGTGTTAAACCAATCAGGTTCAGTGACGAGCCCGTTTTCTATGTACGTTTGACGAATCGCCTCAAGAGCATGAACGTGGATGATCCGCAGGTATGATGTCAACTCAGGCTTCCTGATCTTGCGCCCGCTGGCCGCAATCTTTTCGGCAAACTGGATGATCTGCGCTGTCTCCTGGGCGCGCGTCCAAATCAATCGAGACACCCGCACAGCCTCGGCCGTCGGAGCCGCATTCCACGGAGGCACTCCGCGCACCTGGCACGGTTCGAAGGGGACATCATCGCCAAACACCAGTACGTGGTGATAACTCCAGTGTAGGCAATTGACGTAATCCCTGAAAAGGTTTACCCATGCGGTTCGGTCTCCTTCCCAGACTATGTCCTGGAACCCTTCCATAGGGTCGTTGAGATCGTCTGGAGGCGCGAAGAAAATGGTTTGCCTTTCGAGTTCCGAATGCATACCCAGGAGTGCGCAAACGCTTCTGAACCTATAAAATTCTGTCATGGCAGCCTTCTATGCGGAGGCGCTCGGAGCATCCTCAAAAAGCTCCAGCGTCTGCGGCTCAATGTGGACGCGCGGGTCGCTCCTGATCCGTTCCACCAGTTGTACGGCGGCGAGGCGTTGCCGTTCGCTCGTCCCGCTCCTGGGGTTGAGAACTTCGTTCAGCGCTAGTTGAGTGGTTACTATCTGTTGGATCGTCGGGTCATTTTGGAAGCCTGCGGCCTTTTCGTGCAGCTCGTCATCGGGCGTTATCAACGCTATCCAGTATCCGGAATCGGCGAATACGGTGTCGTCAGCGATATAGGCCGTCGTCATTAATCTTCACCACGGATCGCCTGGACAGATTCCCAATCCGGCGCCTCATTTTCAAAAAGACGATTGGGCGCCGGCGCCCAACAGCGTGTGATGGATTCAAGTTCCACGATGCGCTGCAATTCCCCGGACGGCGAATGCTCGCCCATGCCCTTCAATTTGAGGAGAATGACGTCATTGGCTTGCAAAGCGGACGCGACATGGATATGCCACGCTTTCGGGTATTCCCCGGGGATGATGCGCCCGTCATCCAGCAAAAGTTGAAAAGTGCCGTCATCTCCCTCACCTGGTGGAGGAAGTTGGACACCCCAAACTTGCCCGGTTATTTCGATGGGGCGGAGGTTTTTAGTATTGATCATGAGAGGCTCCCGGCGATGTGGCGTATCCAGTAATCAGGCCATCAATTGTAGCATCGCCGGTTGCGCGCTCGTGCATGGCACAATCTCCCCTCACTCCGCCCGCGGCCCCTTGGTAATCGCCACCCGCTCCACCGTCCCGTCCGCGTTGACCCGCAGCCCGGTGTAGGGCGCTGACTTGCTGTTGTAGATATCGACAATCTCCTGCCCTCGCTCCGGGTAGCCCAGCCGGCGCAGCCAGCCGGGGATGATGTATTCCGGCGCCACCGTCGCGTCGATGTGCTGCCGGGTGTCCCGGGAGAATGGGGTGGGCTTCAGGCCGGCCATCTTGTTGGCCTCCAGGGCCACGAAGTTCTGGAAGGGGGCCAGTCGCAATGCCTCCAGCTCCATCTTCGCCCCCTCCTCGATCATGATCTGCCGCAGGTCCTGGGGCATGGCGTTCCACACGTCCTTGTTGATGACGTTGTTGGTGTAACCGAACCCGATCACCGGCCCGGCGATGTGGTCGGACACCTCGAACAGCCGGCCGGTCACCCCCAACAGCGCCGTGGTCACGGTGGTGTCCACCGTGCCAATCTGCATTGCGCTGTAGATTTCGGTCACGTCCAGCTCAACCGGCTCGCCGCCCATGCCCCGGATGAAATCCGACATGGCGGCGGAGTGGCTGCGGATCTTCTTGCCCTGGAAATCGGCCACGCTTTCCAGCGGCTCTTTGCTGTAGAACCACTGGTCGGAACCGGCGAACCAGTTGCGGTTCAGCACCTGACTACCCCCGGAGAGGTCCGCCACCAGCCGGTCAACGTCCGGCGCCAGGTCGGTCAGCGCCAGGTACGACGTCTCCCAGTCGCCGACCGTCCCCCACAGCGACTGCACCTCCAGCGCCGGATAAGCCCCAGCCACGTAGCCGGTGTAGATGTTCACCATGTCCAGCGACCCGTCGGCCACCTGGCTCAGCGTGTCCGGCCCGGCCAGTCCCAGCTCGGCAAAGGACGTTACCGACAGCCTCACCTGCCCGTTGGTGCGCTGCTCCAGGTTGGGCGCCCAGTAGCTCTGCACCAGCGCGCACGTCGGCAGCCGGCGGTCGATGCAGACGTGCTGGACCGCAAAACTCTGGCCGGACGACGTCAAAGCGGTGGGGTCGGTAAGTTTGGCCTTATCAAGCAGCCCTTGATAGTAGTCGCTGGTGAAGATGAACAGATGGCTGGGAATGCCGCCGGGCAGACCGAACAGCGCCGCCGCCGACGCCTGTGTATAGAAAGACTGAGGCAGGTTGAACATCAACGCCGCGTGGGGCGGCAGACCCAACAGCTGCGCGGCGTCGCCCACGAAGATCGCTCCCGGTCCCCCGGCGTGTCGCTCGGCGTACCGCAGCAGCGCCGGATCCGGCGGGGTTGCGGTCGGGTCGGGGGCCGGCGCGGTAGTCGGAGCCGGTGTAGTAGCGGTGGGTTCCAGAGTCGCCGTTGGTGACGGCGGGGGTGGCGTTGCTGCCGGCGGGACAGTAGGAGCCGGCGTGGCAGCCGCCTCCGGAGCAGCGGTGGTTGGAGGCGGCGGCGCGACGGTGGCGGCGGGCGCGACCGCCGTGGGTGCGGCCCCCATTGCCGTGGGTTCCGCCGCCGCCGTGGGCGCCGCGCCCGCGGCGGCGGTCGTCGGCGTAGCCGTGGCCGGCCCAACGGTTATCTCCACCATTCCCGAGGCGCCATCCCCACCACCACACGCCAACGGCCCCAGGGCCAATGTCAAAGCCAGGACCGCGACGAATAGAACTGCCGCGCGACGCTGTTTCACCGCAAAACCTCCGCTGCTTGTACCCTGGGACAGGCTAACGGGTGTGGCCGACTTGGGTATCCAGCGCGTCCCAGAATCCCTGCCAGCCTTCTTCCGCGCCGGAGTTGCCCCAACCGTCAACGTGAATCAGTTGGTTCAGGGGCAGACGGTCCCGCCAACCGGCCGTCTGCAATCCCGGCTCAGGCGGAAACTCAACCGGGTAGCCCAGGCAGAGGTAAGCCACCGGGATGATGTGGTGCGGGATGCCCAGGATGCCGCGCAATTGGGGCAGCTTCAGGATGCTCACCCAGCCCACGCCGACGCCCTCGCTGCGCGCCGCCAGCCACAGGTTCTGCACGGCGCAGCAGGTGGAATAAACGTCGGTCTCCGGCATGGAGTTGCGCCCCAGCACCACGTCGGCCCGGGTCGGATCGCAGGTGATGCACACGTTCACCGGCGACTCCAGGATGCCCTCCAGCTTCAGGGATAGATAGGCAGAGCGTCGCGGCTCGTCGAAAAAGCAGGATGCCGCCTCCCGCTCCCGGTCAAACAGATCCTTCACCCGCTGCCGACGCTCCGTGTCCCGGACCATTATGAAGTCCCAGGGCTGCATGAAGCCCACGGAAGGGCCGTGATGCGCCGCCCGGATGATGCGCACCAGGGTTTCGTCGGGTATCGGATCGGGCCGGAAATTGCGGATGTCCCGACGCTGGAAAATCGCCCGGTACACCGCCGCCCGCTCCGCCTCTGCAAAAGCGTAGGCTGCCCCATTGACGGGGAAATAGCTTGCTTCCTGGCTTTGGCTCATCCGGTGCCCCCTACAGTTGCCGTCATACCGGCGAAAGAACGTCACCCCGTACTTGATACGGGGCCGATATCCAGGAACCTCTGCCCTGTTGACGTTGACCGGCGCGTTGATTTTCTGGATTCCTGCTTTCGCAGGAATGACGCCTTTCCGACTGGGAGTCCTATCACATCTGAACAGTTACGAGCTCGCCACCATCATACCCGCCCCAATCGGGTTATGCTAGAATTACCGAACGGATTCCAGTCGCGGCGCACTGCGGAGGAGGACTGATCTTGCCTGAACGCATTTTCATCGGTGTTGCCTGGCCCTATGCCAACGGCCCGCTCCACATGGGCCACATCGCCGGCTGCTACCTGGCCGCCGATATCTTCGCCCGCTACCACCGTATGAAAGGCAACGAGGTCCTCATGGTGTCCGGCTCCGACGCCCACGGCACCCCCATCACCATCCGCGCCGACCAGGAGGGCGTTGAACCCCAGGTCGTCCTCGACCGCTACCACGCCCAGTTCCTCGACACCTGGCAGCGCTTGGGCATCTCCTTCGACCTCTTCACCACCACCCACACCGAGAACCACCAGCGGGTGGTGCAGGGCATCTTCCAGCGCCTCCTGGAGCGGGACTACATCTATACCGACACCATGCTGCTGGCTCGCTGCGCCGCCTGCGACCGCTTTTTGCCCGACCGCTACGTGGAGGGCGCGTGTCCCCATTGCGGCAACCAGCGCGCCCGGGGCGACCAGTGCGACCTGTGCGGCCGCACCCTGGACCCCATCGAACTGGTCAAACCCTACTGCAGCATCTGCGGCCAGACCCCCGCGTTCCGCGACTCCGAGCACTTCTTCCTCCGCCTGTCCGCCTTCCAGGAACCGCTGCTGGACTGGATCGGCGACAAGGAACACTGGCGGCCCAACGTCGCCAACTCCACCCGCAGCTTCCTCCAGGGCGGCCTGAAGGACCGGGCCATCACCCGCGACCTCACCTGGGGCGTGCCGATCCCGCTGGAAGGTTACGACGACAAGCGCATCTACGTGTGGTTCGAGGCCGTCATCGGCTACCTCTCCGCCGCCGTGCAGTGGGCCGAAGACCAGAACAAGCCGGATGCCTGGCAGGATTTCTGGAAGGACGCCGACACCCGTTCCTACTACTTCATCGGCAAGGACAACATTCCCTTCCACAGCATCATCTGGCCGGCCATGCTCATGGGCTACGGCGAACTGAACCTGCCCTACGACGTGCCGGCCAACGAGTTCCTCAGCCTGGAGAGCCGCAAGTTCTCCACCAGCCAGAACTGGGCCGTCTGGGTGCCCGATTACCTGGACCGCTACGATCCCGACCCGCTGCGCTACCTGCTGTCCATCAACATGCCCGAAACCGGCGACACCGATTTCACCTGGAGCGAGTTCGTCCGCCGCAACAACGACGAGCTGGTCGCCACCTACGGCAACCTGGTCAACCGTGTCCTGCGCTTCACCTACCGCAACTTCGACGGGCAAGTACCTGCTGATCCCGCGCCCGCCGGCGAGGCGGAAGCCGCCCTGCTGGAATCCGCGAAGCAGGCCATGGCCGACGTGGACGACAGCCTGGCCCACACCCGCTTTCGCGCCGGCGTCAGCCGCGCCTTCAGCTTCGCCCAGGACTGCAACCGCTACCTGGACAGCCGGGCCCCCTGGCAGGCCGTCAAGACCGACCGCGCCGACGCGGCCCTCTCGCTTGCCACCGCCATCAAGGCGCTCAACTGCCTCAAGGTGATGTTGTCCCCCTATCTGCCCTTCACCAGCCAGAAACTCCACGAGTTTCTGGGTTGCGATTTGATATCGGGACGGGGCGACGTAACCACCGAGCCGTGGGACGCCGACGCGCTGGTGTCCGCCATCAAACCGGGCAATCCGCTGCGGAACCCCGCTCCGCTGTACCAGAAATTGGACGACGCGGTCGCCGAGCAGGAGGTCGAGCAGCTTGGCGTCACCGCCTGACCTCTCCCCCCCGGACCATCTACCAAAAGGGCGTACCCCCGTCCCGCCCGGGCCGGACCTGCAAACCGTATCCATCTACGCTCCGGTGGTCACGCAACTGGCCCGGGTCGAGGAGCAGCTGCGCGAGCTGTGCCAGACCGACATCGCCGATCTGGACCCCCTGCTGGACTACGCCCTCCGCTCCGGCGGCAAGCGCGTGCGCCCCGCCCTGACCCTGCTGGCCGCCGAGTTCCGTGAGCACGAGCGGCAGCGCTCCCTCATCATGGCGGCGGCGGTGGAGTTGCTGCACCTGGCCACCCTCATCCACGACGACACTGTAGATAACGCCGGCCTGCGCCGGGGCAAGCCCACCATCAACAAGCTCTACGGCAACCACGTCGCCGTGCTGCTGGGCGACTACCTCTTCGCCACCTCGGCAACCTTCGTTTGCGACACCGGCGTAATCCGCGTCATTCGCCGCTTCTCCGAGACCATCATGGAGCTGGCCAGCGGGCAGCTCATCGAGTTCTTCACCACCTTCGACCCCAGCAAGGCCCGCCGCCTCTACGACGAGCGCATCTACCGCAAGACGGCCTCCCTGTTCTGCACCTCCGCCGAGTCGGGGGCCATACTCAGCGGCGCGCCGGAGGACCAGGTGCAGGCCCTGCGGCATTACGGCTACAACGTGGGCATGGCCTTCCAGATCGTGGACGACCTGCTGGACGTGCAGGGCGACGCCGCCGAAGTCGGCAAGCCCGTGGGCAACGACCTGCTCCAGGGCGTTCTCACCCTGCCCTCCATCATGCTGATGGAACGTTATCCCGACGACCATCCCATCGACGCCCTCTTCGCCGAGATCAAAAACGGCGGCCCGCACTCCGGATCAAGCCCGCACTCCGGATCAAGCCCGCACTCCGGATCAAGCTCGGACTCCAGATCAAGTGATGTTGACCGCCTGCTCAACAAGTCTCTGGACATGATCACCGGCTCCGGCATCATCCCCGACTGCTTCGCCATCATCCGCGACTACTGCGCCGCCGCCGCCGCCGCCCTGGACGACCTGCCCGACTGCCCGCCCCGTCGCTCCCTCCTGGAAATGGTGGACTATATCCGCGAGCGCTCCCGCTAGGTCGTGCCTACATTTCCCGTTGCGTCATTCCCGCGAAAGCTGGAATCTAGGATGGCATGGTGAATCCGATCTAAGGAGTAGGTTATGGCATCCCAGAAAAACCAGCACAACGAGTTCGGTGACCGCGCCCACGCCATCTACAACGCCGAGCTGCGGCACAAGCTCGAGCCGCACGAACACGGCCGCTACCTGGCACTGGAGGTGGAAACGGGCGACTATGAGATTGCAGACAGTTTCGGTGGGGCCAACGAAAAGTTGCGCAAACGACATACGCTGCCGGTAAAGTTTTTTGTCTTTCGCATCGGCTATCCGGCAGCGGTGAAGATGGGTGGCCAGTACGGTGGTCGGTTATGATTGACGGGTTCGTCAATCAATACTTGGAACCCATCGTTCCGGTAACGATTTTGGACATCAACCAGTATCGTTGGCGCCAAGAGGTGGTTGTCGATACCGGATTCGACGGTGACCTGACGTTCCCCTCCGAATTCATCCAACAACTGGGTTTCACTTCCGCCGGCGAGACGGATATGACACTGGCTGATGCGCAGACGGTCAAGTGCAATTTTTATCAAGTCACAGCGATTTGGGACGGGGACTATCGAACTGTCTATCTCATGGAATCCGCAACCCAATCCCTGCTGGGTACCAACCTGATGCAAGGGAGCATGCTGACCGTGCAGATGTGGGTAGGCGGCGACGTGGCTATTAACTACGCCACACCACCTTCCCACCCACCACCGTAACCACTGCCCTAACCGACGCCAACACATCTGCCGGAACCGCCATCGGATCCGGTTCCGCCACCGCCAGATCCGCCGGACCGCCGGCCGCGATGCGCCCTCCGTTAGTGTGCATTCCCAACGCTGCCGTCACCGACGGCACGGCCACACCGCCCAGCAACTCGCCGTCCGCTGACCGTCGGGTAACCGCCGCCGCCATCGCCGCCCACGGGTTCGGCTCCACCACCGGCGTGTCCGATGCCAGGGCCGTGGGGACGCCCCGGGCCGCCAGGGCGCCGGCCGGATACAGGTGCGGCAGCAGGTCGGCGTCAACGGTGCGCCGGTAACGTTCCCCGTCGTAGTGCAGAAACCCGGTGTTGACCGTAACCGCCGCTCCCGATGCCGCCACCAGCTCTAGGACGTCCGGCGGGCACTCGGCGCAGTGCTCAATCCGGTCCCGGCCGGCGGGGGCCGGATTTTCGGCTATGGTCAGAGCCGCCGCCACGATGGCATCTCGCTCGATGGCATGGATGGCCACGGGGAAGCCCATGTCATGAGCGTATGCCACCATGTCGGCCAGTTCGCCAGGATCGGGACGCAACCGGCTCGTTGATGCGGTGAGCATGATCTTGGCATGACCGACGGTCAGCATCCCGTCGCACGACGCCGATCCATAGCCCAGGCCGGCCCGGCGCATTTCGTCAATGTGACCAAAGCCGACCATCATCGTTACCCGCAGTGGCAGCGTCCCCTCGCCTATAGCCGTAACAAAGGATTCCCACCGTTCCAAGCCATTGTCCGGCCCCGCGTCGGTAGCGGCGGTGATGCCGTAACCCAGCAGGCGTTGTGTGAACCGGCGCAACGCTGCATCATCCGCGCCGGAATGGGTTCCAATGCGCTCCCGCAGCCACCCGTCCATCTCCATCAGGAGACCCGTCGGCTCGCCGGCAGCGTTCCGCACGATGACGCCACCCGGCGGGTCCGGCGTATCCCGTCCAATGCCCGCTTGCGCCAACCCCACGCTGTTCAGCGCGCAGGCGTGGCCGGAGCGGTGCTCTATCCGCACCGGTCTCTGCGTCGTCACGGCGTCCAGGTCATGCCGGTTCAGGTGCCGGCCCAGTCCGACGGGAGAGTCGTCGTAGCCGTAGCCCCGCACCCAGCCGCTGCCCTGGGCCGCGGCTGCGCGCAACGCGGCCAGCGCCGCCGCCACATCCGACGCCGGCCGGCAGTCCACGCCGTTGCAGGCCGCTGCCGCCGCGAACAGATGGCAATGGGGGTCAACGATGCCCGGCACGACGGCCCGGCCTCCGCAGTCGATGACCTGCGTGTCGTCGCCCGCCAGCCGTATCAACGCGCCGCTTGCGCCCACCGCCGCTATCGCCCCGCCGCATATCGCCACGGCGTCGGCTGCCCCGACGGCCCTATGAACCACAGCATCGCGCAGGATTATGTCAGCGGACGTCGCCAAGAAGTTCCCCGCTAAAGGGTATGATGCCCTGCTTCGGTTCCGCTCAGCGCAGGTGGCTGCCGGCGTCAACCATGATGGTCTCGCCGGTCACGTGCTCCGCGCCTTCCAGCAGCCACACCACCGGATCGGCCACGGCTTCGGTGGTGCCGGCCGTACCCAACGGGGCCGACGCCGCGTAGCGGTCGATGAACGCCTGGTAGCCCTCCTCGCCCAGGCCCTCCCGCCACCACCGGGTCTGCATCACGCCGGGGCACACGGCGTTGACCCGGATCGCCGGCGCCAGGGCGCGAGCCAGCGACAGCGTCATCACGTTCAGGGCGGCCTTGGACGCCGCGTAGGCGATGGAACTGCCCGACCCGCTGAAGGCCGAACCCGATGAGATATTGACGATTGCCCCCTTGCCCTGCGCCTGCATGGCCGGCGTCGCCGCCCGCGCCATCTGGAACGCTCCGACCACGTTCACCGAGAGGACGCGCTGAAAGTCCTCGGAGGACAGCCCTTCCAGGTCGGCGTGGGGAACGATCACCGACGTGGCTGCGTTGTTCACCAGGCCGTCGATCCGGCCCCACCGTTCCAGGGCCTCCGCCGCCATCCGCCGGCAGTCCTCGTCCACCGAAACATCGGCTCGGCACAGGATGGCATCCGCTCCGAGCTTCTTACACTCTTCCGCCGTCGCCAGGGCCTCGGCCTCGCTCCTGGTGTAGTTGATGACCACGTTGCCGCCCTTGCCGGCCAGCCGCCGCGACACCTCCGCGCCCAACCCGGTGGCCGAGCCCGTGACAATGAACACTCCGCCCGCAATTTCCATGATTGTTACCCCGCTGCATATCGTTGACGTTGGCCGGATTATAGCGGCAACCTTGACCCCTCCGGCAACCGGGCTACAATCATCCCACCTATCGGCACCAGGAGGTTGAGCCATGCGGCTGGAAAATAAGGTTGCCATCATCAGCGGCGGCGCTCGGGGCATGGGCGCGCAGGAGGCCAGGCTGTTCGCCGGCGAAGGAGCGAAGGTCGTCATCGGCGACGTGCTGGACGAGGAGGGACGCCGCACCGAGGCCGAAATCAACGAGACCGGCGCGGAGTGCCTGTTCGTTCACCTGGAAGTCACCAGCGAGGACGACTGGCGGAGCGCCGTCGCCGCGGCGGTGTCCCGCTTCGGCAAGGTGGACATCCTCGTCAACAACGCCGGCATTTCCACCCGGGGCGGCATCGAGGACATCACCGAAGCGCAGTGGGAGCGCACCATGGCCATCAACGTCAAGGGCGTGTTCCTGGGCACCCGCGAGGTCATACCCGCCATGCGGCAGGCCGGCGGCGGTTCGATCATCAACATATCCTCCGGCGCCGGCATCGCGCCGGCCCCCGGCACCTCGGGAGCCTACGCCGCCAGCAAGGGGGCCGTGCGCCTGTTCACCAAGTCCACCGCCATCCAATACGCCGGCGAGGGCATCCGCTGCAACTCCGTCCACCCCGGCCCCATACAGACGCCCATGCTGGGCGATACTCCGGAGGATGAGGTTCGGATCGCCGCGCAGGTGGGCCGCGTCCCACTGGGCCGAGTCGGCCAGCCCATAGAAATCGCCTATGGCGTGCTGTATCTCGCCAGCGACGAATCATCCTTTGTAACCGGCTCCGAACTGGTCATCGACGGCGGACGGACGGCGCAGTAAACCAGTCAACGTCATTCCCGCGAAAGCGGGAATCCAGTGATCGAATTCGCTAGGGAGTAGCAACGATGACAACCTCCGTTGCGTCGCAGGCGCAGGAAACCCGCCCCAAGCCGCCGCGATGGACGAGGGCGGTGGCGATACCACTGGCCGAGTTCGGCAAGTCGCTGGACGACCCCGACCTTGACGAATGGTTTGAGGCTTTCGCCGAACGGAACTCTGATATGTACGAGTACGAAATTTCCAATACGGGCCACCTGCTGATTCGGGAACCTACCGGCTATCCCGGCTCAGTGTACGAGGGCGAAATGAGCGCAGATCTGTTCATCTGGACACGTCAGCACGGAGGCGTCGCCTTCCCGTCCAGCAGCCGATTCACCCTATCCGACGGTTCGTACTTAGGGCCTGACGCCGCCTGGATTAGCGAGGAACGTCGCCACTTGCTGGACGAGCCGGTAACACGGGCCTTCCCCCGCGTCGTGCCCGATTTCATCGTTGAGGTAAAGTCGCCGTCCAACAGCGACGCCGAACTCATCAACAAGATTGACCTGTTCCTGGAACACGGCACAAGGCTGGCATGGTACATCGACGCCGCAACCCGCACGGTTATCAAGTTTCGCCCCGGACAGGAACCGGAGACGTTGCACGACCCGGAGTATATTGACGGCGATGACGACGTGCTGCCCGGCTTTCGCTTCGCCGTGCGAGAACGGATTTTCGACCTTTTTACCTGACCGCGTTGACATTTCTCCGTCATTCCCGCGAAAGCGCGAATCCAGTGCCATCAGTCACTGGCAACGTCGCCGAATATATGCACCCTGTCATTCTTGGACTCCGGCTTTCGCCGGAGTGACGACGATTTTACAAGGAGAATTCCCATGCCCCCCAACCTGGTCCCCTACCTGCTCTATGAACCCGAGGAATCGGGCATCCTGTGGATCAAGTTCAACCGTCCCGAGCGCATGAACGCGCTGATCGGTTCCTCCGAGGAGAACGGCACCGTCGCCAAGGTGGGCGAGTATATGCGCGCCGGCGACGACGACCCCAACGTGCGCGTCATGGTGCTAACCGGCGTGGGCCGCGGGTTCTGCTCCGGCGCCGATATGCGGCGGGACAACTCGCCTGAGATCACCGGCGAGAACTTTGTGGGCAACCGGGGAACGCACGAGGGGCCGGACGCGGCGCGGGAGCACTTCTACCACGGCTTCACCAAGCTGCACCGGGACATCTCCCAGGTCCGCAAGCCCACCATCGCCATGATCAACGGACCCGCCGTCGGCTCCGGCATGGACATGGCCCTGCACTGCGACATCCGCCTGGGCTGCGAAAGCACCCGGTTCATCGGCTACCAGCAGCTGGGGCAGATCATGGAGAACGGCGGCAGCTACTATCTGCCCAAGATGGTCGGACTGGGCCGCGCCCTGGAGTTCGCCTACACCGGCCACCTGGACGCCCAGCGCGCCTACGAGTGGGGCATGCTCAACTACCTGGTGCCCTCGGAAGACCTGGAGCAGACCACCCGCGACCTTTGCGACCGCATCATCCGCACGCCGCCCATGGTGCAGTGGATCAGCAAGCGCATCATGCGCGCCGCCCTGGACAGCACCCTGGAAACCACCATGACGCTAACCTCCAACGCCGGCGGCATCCTCAGCGGCTCCGAGGACGCCAGGGAGGCGCGACAAGCGTTCCTGGAAAAGCGGGCGCCGGAGTTCAAGGGTCGATAGTTGGAAAAGTCTTGGGCGGGATCGCCAAGGGCAACGGAGTCATTACGTTTGTCGCAATATCCGCACGGTCTCCAATGGGATGTCGGCGCGAATGTCTTGCGGCAATGAGTCGTAATTGTCCAACAGTTGCTGCGCCAACTCATCCGGACCCCATAGCCGTATCACAAAGAATGACTGCTCGTTGCGGTCGTGAACGGGCCTGGTAAATCCACCCAAGCTGACCAATAAGCCGTGTTGAGCGCGGAATGAAGCTATGTTGCCCTGCAAACGGTCGTATTCTCCCAAGTCCACCGGGCTGGTACGTCCTTTCACTTGTACGCACAAACGCGGTTCGCCAAACCCCAAGTCACCCTTGCCGGCCAGAACGTCGATACCCCCGTCTGCCCCTTTCCGGGTTTGCAGGACGAAGTAGCCCGAGACCTGCAGAATGCTAGCTACCAGATGCTCCAATCGCGTACCGGCAAATCTCTGCCGGAGGCGGGCTACGATGCGGTCCCTGATTTCCTGGTCAATGTCGATTTCTTCGAAAGTTTCGGACCCCTGGGAATCATCTTCGGAGGATTCCTCGCCCACGATTGCTGTAGTTGAGGATTCCTGGATAGAGTCATTACCCAGGAAAGCATTGGCAACACGCGAAATACGCGCCTCAGCGTCGGGTGCTCCCGGCTGCGAAATTGTCAACAGTGAACCAAAGGAATTGAGCAGGTCACGGTCAAAATGTGAGCGTGGTATGTTCGTGACCTGCCAATCAACGGTCCGGACATGCGGCGCGCTGCTGCCTACCAACTCCGGCTGATAAACATACGAACCTCTGACGTGCCCCACAGCAACCTCGCGAGTCATCTTGCGGGGCAAAACCACCATATCGCCTTCGGCGACTTCTTTACAGAATCTCCATATCTGATCGGCCGCGTTGCGACTCGCGAGGTGGGCTCGCAAGGATTCCCGGTCAGGGAAATCCGTGACGCTGTGGCTCAAGCCAAAATCAACGGACATGACGCCCTTCTCCAAAAAGGCGTTTTCATGTTCACCGTAACGGCCCCCTTTTATAGTCCAAACAGCCATGTGGTCAGCCCGCGCCGTTTATTGCCGCAAGTGTAACATAGCAATGTTACCCTACTCCGCAAAGGTCAGCGCCTGCCCAAACTTCTCCCCGTGGGTAATCTCCGCCATCGGCTTGCGCGGCGTTCCAGTGCCCGGCTCCCGGGGTATGCGGTAGCCGAAGGGCAGCACCGTGATCAGCTCCAGCTCCTCCGGGATGCCCAGCAGGCTCTTCACCTGGTCCTGCGCCTCGCCCCGGATGCCCACGAAGCAGGTGCCCAAGCCCTCCGACCACGCCACCAGCTCCATCTGCTGCAAAGCGCGTCCGGCGTCCAGCTGGGCGCGGCGGGCGCCGTCCATCACGACGGCGATGGCGAACTGGGACTGCCCGATGAAGGTTCCCTGGGTGCAGATAGTGCCCAGTTCCTTAATGGTGTCCGGCTCCCGGACCACGATGAAGTGCCAGGGCTGCGTGTTGCTGGAGCTGGGCGCCCAGCGGGCCGCCTGCAGGATCTTGTGAATGATGGCGTCGGGCACCGGGTCGGGCTTGAAGTCCCGCACCGTGCGGCGCGTCCTGATGCAGTTGAAAACGTCCATGTCAAAACCTCCCGGAAACTATTGAACAATGAATCAATCCTCGTCGAGACCGATGGTTGCTTTAGTGGGGTTCAGGATAATTCCAACCAGCAGCGCCAACGCCGCTGGGATGTAGAAAAATCCGATTGACATAATCCCTACCGCGCATAATCCCAGCAAGGCAACTGCCAACATCCACAACATCGTTTTCCTGACCAGGCGCCAACGGCTGGTGGCATATACGAGCACCAATGCCAGGCCGGTCAGCAGTATCGGAATTAACAGCGCAACCACCGCAGGGTAGCCGTCGGCCTCAATCAGGGTTTCGGTAGTATGCGTTACCGTGCCAGACCCGCCGTCCGCAGACGGCGTTGCCGATGTTCCGTGGTAGATCGGCCACACCGCGAACCAGACGCCGGCGGCCCAGGCTAAAGCATGGGCCGTCCACAACGCCAACGCCCCGGGGCCGTCCTGGGCAACGGCGGTCAGCAACCGACACATTACCGAACCGGCGGCCACATTATCCACCCGCGCCGCCCGGTGCCGCGCAAGCGTAGCAGGTGGCCGCCCAGCGTGGTGACGTAGATGCTGCTCAGGTCGGGATCGCCGAAGCAGCAGTTGGTGGGCATATCGACGCCGACGGGCATCGGGTAAGTCTCCAGGACGCGGCCCTCCGGCGTCCACACGTAGAGCATCGGGCCGGGGCCGGTGGCCCAGTTGCCGGCCGTGCCCACAACGTTGCCCTCGGAGTCCAGGCACATCCCGTCAATGCCCCGCTGGGGGCCGCGGTGGTCGGAACCGAACTGGTGCAGCACGATGTACTGGCCCAGCGAGCCATCGTCGTTGATGGGATACGACCGCAGTTCGCGCACGCCGTCGGGTTCCGGGTCGGTCTGGATGATGTACAGGCTGCGGTCGTCGGGCGATACCAGCAGGCCGTTGGTGCCGGTGGTGTCGAAGGTCATACGCTGGCAGGCATAGCTGCCGTCGGGCTGGGGGTCGGCGCGCAGGATGTCCCGGTTCTCGATCTCCTGGACCTCGCTGGGGTCAACGTTGCCGGCGTTCCAGGGGTTGCTGAACCAGACGCGGCCCTGCCGGTCGATGGCCAGGTCGTTGGGGGTGTTCAGGCGCTGGTCGCCCAGGTGGTCCACGATGGTGGTGGTAGTGCCGTTGGTCTCGAACCGCACGATGGCCCGCCCGCCGGAACTGCACCCGTAGAGACGGCCCTCGGCATCGAAGGCCAGTCCGTTGGTGTGGTTGGTGTTCTCCCGGTACACGCTGCAATCGCCGGTCTCCGGGTCGTAGGCCATGATGCGGCTGGCCGGGATGTAGGTGAACAGCACCCGCCGGCCGTCCCACGCCGGCCCCTCGGTCAAACGGCTGAACGGCCCGGCCACGTTATCCCATCGCAATGTCATGTTGTTTCCTCCCTGTGCAGATCAGTAATTTGAGCGTCATAGACGGACATTATGCTGACAGTTCCGGCGAGACTTCATCCACCAACACATCGCCACCTTCCCAGGCGTCCACGATCACGCGGCTGCCTTGCAGTAATTCAGTTCCAAGCAGGAACTGGTCTATCGTCTCTAAAATTTCCACCGAGCGGAGTCGCTCGTGCCACTCCACCCTTGTTTCGTAGTAGTCGAACCTGTCTGAAACACCGCTAGCCAGAACAGACAAGTGGTTCCCCTGTCTTGTCAACCCGAGTTGGTCAATGACGTTCGTTGGCAGCATAAGCCACCCGGTAAACCCGGTATCCAAGATGACGTCAATCTGATGCATTGACCCGCTGGCATCTTCCACCGATATAGTAAGCCACGGCTCCAGCCCGCCTTCAGCATTCCGTTCTACCTTGCCCCTAATCATTCCGTTTTGCTCGGCGCTTTTTTATTTCGTTTATCGGAAGGGTCCCGTACGTGCCGCGGAATCCAATCCGATACACTCCCGGATATCCTACCCGCTCCGCCCAGGTGTATGCCTCAGGCTGGCGCTCTCTCAGGCGAGTGGCGGCGGTCATGTGCTTGTCGGCAATCTCATAATCGCCGCTGTTCACATCGATGACCACTACCTTGCCCTTGTATTCCGGCCCCAAGGTGGGGAGTATCTTTTCGTTGTAGATAGCTCGACCAATGGCGGCCGTATCATCTTTTTTGTCCGACATGATTTCCGTCCTCCCTTACAGCCGGTACGCCCGCGCCGCCGTGCCCTGAAACATGGCGGCCTTCTCCGCGTCCGAAAAGCCAGCGGCCACCCGCTTGAAGGCGTTCCAGCAGGTAGTGTAGGCGTAGGATGCCTTGTCCACCGGGAAGTTGCTCTCGAACATGCACCGCTCCGGCCCGAAATGCTCGATGCAGTGCGTCAGCCAGGGACGGATGGTCGCCGCCAGTTGCTCCGAGTTGGGCGGCGTTTCCCAGGTATGCCAGTCATGGCCGCTGATCAGGTTGCCGAAGCCCCCCAGCTTGCACACCACGTTCTCGCGTTCCGCCACCGTAGCGATCCCCCGCTGCCAGTCGGCGAACACCTCGTCCCGCCGCGCCGCGTAGGGGCCGATGCCCAGCGGCCGGCCGACGTGGTTGAGAATGATGATGGCATCGGGGAAGGCCCCCGCCAGGTCGGCCAGTTCGCCCAACTGGGTGTGGTACACCAGGGCATCAAAGCTCAACCCCATGCGCTGCAGTCGGTCGAAACCGGCGCGGAAGTCGGCGTTCGCCAGCATCCCCGGCGTGTTGCTGCTGCCGGGCGCGATTTCGGGGCTGGCGTCCCAGGCGCAGGAGAAGCGAATGCCGCGAAAACGGTTGCCGCTGGCGGCCTGGTGCGCTTCCAGGACCGACGCCACCGCGTCGCCCAGCATCAAGTTGGCGTTGGACACGATACCGGCGGCCACCGCCGTGGGGCCGTACTGCCCGCTGGCGCTTTGGGCGGCGATGCCCTGCACGAACTCCGTCTCGCCCACGGCCCGCATCTCCTCCGGCCCCTGCGCCCGGTACATGGAGTGACACTCGATGAACACCGTCTGCGCAATGTTGTGGCCGCCGCCAACGTCCTGGGTGAGCTGATCGAGGAGATAGCGGTCGCCGGCCCGGTCCCAGAAGTGATGGTGCGGGTCGCAGATGGGCAGGTCCGGGTCGATGGCTTCCTCCACGTTCTGGGCCAGCCATTCCGCGCGTTGGGTGGACATATCACCGCCTCCTTTATGTTTCCCCGTCATTCCGGCATGTTTCTCCGTCATTCCGGCGAAAGTCGGAATCCAGAAAGTTCCCGTCTCAGAGACGGTTGGTTGCGGGAGGCTATACCGGAAGCGGCGCCTCGGTGATGTTGTCCGGCAATTCCACGCCGAAGGCGTTGACGTTGAAGGCCAGCATGGCATAGCAACCCATCAGCGTCGTGAGTTCCGTCGCGCCGTTCGTCCCAAACTGCGCCACCACCGCGTCAAAAGCCTCCGGGCTGACCCGCCTGGTGCGGAAGAACTCCCGTCCGTAGTTGATGACGGCCTGTTCGTCCGCCGACGGATTGGGAAGGTCCTGCCGGTCCCGCAGGGCGTCAACGATCTCATCGCGCAGACCGGCCGCCCGCGCCGGCGGGGCGTGGGCGTTCCAGATGAACTGGCAGTCGTTCTCCCGGGCCGCCAGCAGCATCGCCAGCTCTCGTATGCGGGGCGACAGCGACGTATCGGTACGCAGGTACAGCGCCAGACCCAGGGCGCGCTGGGCCACCTCGGGAGCGTTGAGCATCACGGAGCCGGGGCCGGTGGTGGGCACCTCGCCCCGGTCGGCGACGAAGGCGTCGAAGGCGGCGCGTTCATTTTCGGGAACGGATTCTCGGGTCACGGTGGGGGTTCGGGCCATGATTGCCTCCCTGCATCGGTGAGATGCGTCAGTCTAACATCAAACCCCCGGTATCGTGGTGAGATTCCCTGCCTCTACGCTACCATCGTGCTGGCTTGGTAATGCGCCCTTGGGCATCGTTGACGACGGGCGGAAACTGGCTGCGCCGCAAGTGGCTTCTGCGCAGCCGCCTGACGTAAGTCGCCGCGTCCACCAAGTCCCGGTGGGTATAGTTATTGTTATCGGGATTGACTACCGTAACCCTGCAGCCCAACTCGTCCCGCACGTACCGCATCGGGCTGGCCAGGTCGGAATCGTTGGACACGATGACCGCTTGCTCGTAGGCTCCATTGAATCCGTCAACCAACAGTCGGGTGGCCAGGTTCACGTCCGTTCCCTTCTCTTCCGAGTCGATGATGCGGACGTATTCCGGCAGCCCCGGTATGGGCTCCGCCAGCTGCCGGACTTTGGTGCGAAGGCGAATCACCCCGTAGTGGGCTTCAAAACCGGGCAACGTATCCAAAGCCCTCATATACAACCGGTGGCGTTCGGGTTGACTAGGGTCTTCGGGACGTGCGTCGAACCGGGCGGTGAAGTAACAGATGCGATGGATCTCGTCGTCGGGGAACAGCGTTTCGGCAAGCCGCCGTAAATCCAACCACTTGTAAGGAGTGCCACGGAGGGCGCGATAATACAGATTAAACCCGTCTATGTAAAAATTGGTAATCAACGACGGCACCGCGCTTAAAAACAGAGGCCGCCAGCAGTGGCGGCCTCGACCCTTTCACCGAAGCTCCAGGGGGGGTATCACGATACTAGCGCAAACCGGTCATGACGTCAACCATCACGGCGCGAAACTGGACCGCGCCTGCGCTCCCCAATGCCCATCCGTGCGGGTCATTATCCACAGCGAGCGGTAAGTGGCGATGGCCGCGCCGGCATCGTTGCACCTCGTGAACTGTATCAACACGTGTACCTTGTGTTCCGAGCTGTGCAGCACTTCGGTGGAATCCAGGACGGTGTGATGCCAGTCCGGCCCTGCCCTGGCGTAGAAGTCGCGCAGGTAGGTGGCCTCCAGCTCGGCCCGGTCGTGCCAGATGGCGACGCCGGCGCCGGACACGCGCACGTGAGGCAGGTGCAGCAGGTCGTACAGCGCCGCGTCGTCCCGGGCGTTCAGCGCAGCCATAAAATTCTCAATTGCCGCCACCGCCTGTCGCGCGCTCTCCGGCCAGCGCGTTTCCGTTTGCATCGCCATGATTGACCTCACGCCGTCATTCTAGCACCGGCCCGCAGCCAGCCATCCGGCATTGATGCTCATCCGCCGCGTCAAATTTCCGGCATTCGGTGACACTGAGTACTTTGAGCCGATACGCGAAATATGTAAACTTAAGGGTAGCAAGGGGCATGAGCCACTTGAATTTTTGTGAATGTCAATTTTTCAAAATACGTTCGTCAGGCGGGAATGCGCCGGTAAGGAGGAGAGAGCATGACTATCCTGGGAAGAATCGGCACCACGGTCAGGGATGCGTTGACCGGCACGCTGGAGGGTACCGGGCGCGTCGGCAACGTTGCCATTGATACGGTCCGCGACACCACGGCCAACGCCCTGCGCAGCGCCCGTTCCGTGGGCGGCGAGGTCGGGAACCTGGCCCAGGATGCCGTCGTCGGAACCCTACAGGCCGCCGGCAACGTGGGCGGCGCCGCCGGCACCGTGGTTCGTGACTCTTGCATCGGCGTCATTCAGGGCGTGGGCATGGTGGGCACGGCCACTACCACCATGCTGCACGACGTTGTGGTGGGCGCGATTCGAGGCTCCAGCGGCGTAGGAGCGGAACTGGGCACGGCCACCCAGAGCGCGGTGGAAGGGGCCTTGCGTGGCGGCGCGTCCGTGGGGTTGACCGGCCAGGAATCCGTGGTGCAGGTAACCCGGGGCACCATTGACGCCACCCGGGAGGTCGGCGGCGCGCTGACCGACGCGGCTCGCGGCACCGTGGCGGGCGTCATCGCCGCCGTCGCCGGTACCGCCGGCGATGTTACCACGGCAACCACCGCCACCACCCGGCAGCTGATCTCCAGCGCGGCCCAGACCGGCGAGGACGTCGCCGAGGTCGCCGTATCGGCCGTCAATGGCGCTATCGACGCGGCCCGCACCACCGGGCAGAACGTCGAGGAAACCGCCGCCGCCGCTGCCAGGGGAGCCATCGACGCCGCCTATGACGTCAGCGACGCCGCCGGCGACGCCGTGCGCGACGCCGTAACCGGCACCATCAGCGGCGTGCGCGTGGCTGTTGACACCGCCAGGTCCGGAGACAACAATGGCGAGAACAACGAGAGCCGTCAGCAGTCGGCTTAAGCGATATCCGGAAACTCCTTCCCCCATCGGTGGTGGCAAGGTGTAGGGGCGAGGCATGCCTCGCCCCTACACTGCTACCGCCGCATTTCCGAGACAACCAACCCTCGGACGTGCAGGGGCGAATAATCATTCACCCCTACCTCCGTCGGTCGGTGGGGTATAATCTGGTGTGCAATCCCGCAATCTCATCGGAATAACTCGTGCCACGTCCTCGCAAATCAACCACCGCCGCGGCCAACCCGCCGACGCACGCGCACAATGGCGCCGAGCGCCTGTCTCCCGTCACCGAGAACTATCTCCTGTCGCTGTACAAAATGTGGGAGGATTCGGAGATCCCCACACTGACGCGATTGACGGAGGCGCTGCGCCAGCTGCCGCCCACCGAAGGATTGGGTACCTCGGTGCCGTCCGTCGCCGGTATGCTGCGACGCATGGAGAAGCTGGGCCTGGTGGATATTGGCAAGGACAAGCGCATCCGGCTGACCGACCGGGGCCAGACTGAGGGCGAGAGCATCGCCCGGCGGCACCGGCTGGCGGAATGGCTGGTGGTGAGCCTGCTGGGCATGGAGCTGCACGAGGCGCATATCGAGGCCCACCAGCTTGAACACGGAATGTCCCCGACCCTGGAGGCCCGGCTGATGGAACGCCTGGGCTATCCGACCCATTCCCCCTTCGGATGGCCGATACCCGGCAGCGGCGCGCCTACTCTTGCGCCCGGCACGGTGACGCTGAACAACGCCGCTTGCGACGTACCCTATGTCGTGGACCGGGTGCCGGAAGAAAATGCCGAGCTTTTGAAGTTCCTGGGCGAAGCCCAGCTGGTGCCGGGCCGCAGCATGACACTCCTGGAAGCGATGCCATACCTGGGAGTGCTGCGAGTGCAAACCGAAGCCACCCTGGTCTCCATCGGCTACGACGTGGCCGCCCAGATTGCGGTGCGCCCGGCCGACACCGAGCCGATCTCCATATCAATATGAACGTCGGGGGCACCCGGCCAATGTCATTCGCCGCCAAGATAACCGGGCCAACCCGGCGTGTTGTTGATATGGGGCTCGGCGGGGACTGGCTGTTTGAAGGCATGGCCCGCCCGCCGGCCGTCGCCTGGGCGCCGGCCCTGCTGATCGCGGCGCTGCTGCTGATTGCGCCCGTTTATCTCGCCCTGCGCACGCTGGGCGCCGGCCCGGAGACGGCTGACCTGATCTTCCGTGCCCGCATCCTTGAGGTGTTGCTTCGCACCGTGGCGCTCATGGGCGCGGTGATGGTGGGCTGCGTGGTGGTCGCGGCGCCGCTGGCCTGGCTCACCGTGCGCACCGACCTGCCCTTCCGTGGCTTCTGGCGCGTGGTCACCATGCTTCCGCTGGCGTTGCCGTCATACATTGTGGGGTTCGCCATTGTGGTGAGCCTGGGGCCGGTCGGTTTCCTGCAAGAATGGCTGGAATTGCGCTTCGGCGTGGAACGGCTCCCGAGCATTTACGGTTTTCCCGGCGCCGCCTTCACGCTCATTATCCTCAGTTTCCCATACGTGCTATTGCCGATCCGCGCCGCTCTCTGGAACATGGACGCCAACCTGGAGGAGTCCGCCCGGGCCCTGGGGCGCAGCCGTTGGCAGACCTTCCGCAGCGTTACCCTGCCGATGCTGCGGCCGGCCATCCTGGCCGGTGGGCTGCTCACCGCTCTGTACACCCTCAGCGACTTCGGCGCTGTCGCCATGATGCGCTATGAGACCTTTACCTGGAGCATCTTCATCGCGTACGACACGTTCAGCCGCGACCTGGCTGCCGCCTGGTCGCTGGTACTCATCGTTCTGGCTCTGGCGGTCGTATGGGGCGAGAATATGGCGCGAAACGCCGGCAGCGGACGCTACTATCGCAGCCACGGCGGAGCGTCGCGCTTGGCGGAACCAATCCCCCTGGGAGTCTGGCGCTGGCCGGCCCTGGCCTATTGCAGCGCCGTCGGACTGGTCTCGCTGGGCCTGCCGGTGGCGGTGCTGGCGTACTGGACGGTGCGGGGAGTCGCGGCCGGCGAGCCGCTGTTGCTGCTGTGGAAGGCGGCAGCCAACTCCGTGGGCGTCTCGGCGCTGGCCGCTGCTCTCACCGTGGTTTGCGCCGTGCCCATCGCCATGCTGGTGGTGCGCTATCCCGGCCCCTTCAGCCGGTGGCTGGAGCGGCTGGGCTTCGTCGGTTTCGCCCTCCCCGGCATCGTCATCGCCCTGGGCCTGGTCTATTTCGGCGCCAACTACGCCACCTGGCTCTACCAGTCGCTGGCCATGCTGGCCGTGGCCTACGTGACCCTGTTCCTGCCGGCGGCGGTGGGGGCATTGCGGGCCTCGCTGGTGCAGGTGCGGCCGGAGTACGAGGACGCCGCCCGCAGCCTGGGCAAACGTCCGGTGACCGTGTTCCTGAGAGTGACGCTGCCCCTGATTCGTCCCGGCATCCTGACCGGCGCGGCGCTGGTGTTCCTGCTCACCATGAAGGAACTACCGGCCACCCTCATCCTCAGCCCCATCGGATTCACCACCCTGGCCTCATCCATCTGGGCCGCTGCGGAGGAAGCCTTCTTCGCCCGGGCCGCCGCCCCGGCGCTGCTGTTGGTGGCGGTTTCCTCGGTCCCGCTGGCTATCATCACCATGCGCGAGGAACGCCGGCAAGGATGATTCGGGGCAGGGATGATCCGGCCGGCATCCGCTATAATGACGCTGGCAAACCCTTCAACCAACGGCGGCCCGCCGGGATTTCAGGTGAACAATCATGGTGGAAGAACAGGAAAATTGGCGCAAGCAGGTATTCAATCTGCCGGAGAACCACGGCTGGACCGCCAAGCCGGGCAACAAGGTCTTCGTCGCCGACCGGGGCGCGCTGCGGTTTGAGATACCACAGGACTGGCTGGTCGAACCCGGCCGCAAGTCGGTGAAGTTCCGCGACGCCGAACCGCCCGACGACACCATGGGGCTTGAGGTTACGGTGTTCTACGCCGGCTACGGTATGCGGATTGACTGGAGCAGCCTGCCCCTGTCCCAGCTCATCAAGGACGTGACATCAGACGACTTCAACGGCCGGCCGGACCGGGCCTCCCGGCGGCGCAAGCGCCGGCGCGACCGCCTGGATCAATACAAATCGGGGCCTCCGCTCACCATCAAGATGGGCAACCTGGAAATGGCGTGGGTCGAATCCGAGTTCATCGACCCGGGGGAAAAGCGGCCGGCATTCACCCGCACCGCCATCACCCGCGACCCCGAAGCGTCCATCCACGCCCTGCTCACCTTCAGCTACTGGCCCGAGGACGCCGAGCGCGCCAAGGCCGTCTGGAACGACGTCATGGGCACCCTCAAAATGGGAGAGCATTACGACAGCCCCTTCCGCGGCCCCGGAGCCGGGGGCGCGGGGCGAAAATAAGCGGATTACGCCGGCAACAGGTGAATGACCATGAGCAGCAATTGGGAGATGCAGGATTTCCGCCTGCCCGAAAACCACGGCTGGACGGCCAAGCCGGGCAACCGCATTTTCGTTGCCAACCAGGGCGCGCTGCGCTTCGAGATACCCAACACCTGGATCCTGGATCTGCCCAAGGGTTCCAGGTCCTTCGTGTTCACGGACGGCAAGCCCCCCAACGACGACATCCGTCTGGACGTCCGCGTGATGTACCTGGCCGCCACGCACCCCGACGTGGACTGGGCTAACCTGACCCCGTGGAACCAGCCACCCATTACTGACTGGCTCAAGAAGAACCTGGCCAAAGACGAGCGCAAGCCTACCAGGGTCGGCTCTCCCATCACCATCAACATGGGCGATATTACCGTCGCCTGGGCCGAGATGGACTTCATCGACGCGCCGACCAAGCGGCCGGCCCACACCCGGCTCTGCTACGCCCTCAAGTCCTCGGCGGCGCTGATGGGCCTCATCGCCATGGACTACTGGGACGACGACGCCGACCGCGCCCGCCCGGTGTGGAACGAGGTAATCGGCACCCTCAAGATGGGCGAGTTTTACGAAAGCCCCTTCTACGGCCCGGACCGCTGACCCCCGCCATGAGGACCGTCAGAAGCAGGATTTACCGGATTTGACGGATGGGCAGGATTGGTGGGTTTCTACCGTCGAATGGCTCCAATCCTGATAATCCTTCAAATCCAGAAAATCCTGCTTCTGACGAATCCCACAGGCTATCGGAAAGGAACATGACCACCTCATCCGCAGCCATCAACTCCGCCCGCCTCAACAGCCACCTGACCACTCTGGGCCAGATTGGCCGCGATGAGTTCGGGATGCAGCGCGTCGCCTTCTCCCACCATGACGTGGCCGGGCGCGACTACGTCAGCGGCCTGATGCGGGCCGCCGGCATGGCCATCCGCGTCGATGCCGCCGGCAACATCATCGGCCGTTCCGAGGGTTCCGAACCGTCGCTGCCCGCCATCGTCCTCGGCTCTCACACCGACACCGTGCCCAGCGGCGGCCAGTATGACGGCGCGCTGGGCGTCATCGCAGCCATCGAGGTCGTGGAGGCCTTGCGCGACGGCGGACAGACGCCCCGCCATCCCGTAGAGGTGATGGTGTTCACCAACGAGGAGGGCACCAGCTTTCACCGCTGGCTGCTGGGCAGCCGCGCCGTGGCCGGCCTGTGGGAAGCCGAGGACTTCGCCGCCGTCGCCGACGACGGGGCGACCCTGGCCGATACCCTGCCCGACATCGGCGGCAACATCTCCCGTGTCCGGGAGGCCCGCCGCCGTCCGGAGGAACTGGCCTGCTACCTGGAACTGCACATCGAGCAGGGGCCGACCCTGCACCGGGGCGGCTTCCCCATCGGCGTGGTCACGGGCATCACCGGCCGCTCGGTCTATCACGTTGACATCGTGGGTGAGGCCAACCACGCCGGCACCACGCCCATGGCCCTGCGCCGGGACGCCATGTCGGCGGCGGCACAGATCGCCCTGGCGGTGCGGCGCATCGCCGGCGAGATGGAGGTATGCCGGGTGGGAACCGTGGGATCAATGGATGTGCATCCCAACGCCGGCAACGTGATCCCGGGCCGGGTGCAGGTGGGCATCGAGTTCCGTGACGAGCGCATGGAATCCCTGAACGCCGCCGAGGTCGAGTTGCGGCGCACCGCCGAGGAGGTGGCCCACGCCGAGAACGTCAACATCACGGTCACGGCCCAGCGCAACACGCCGTCGGTGCCCATCTCCGGCAATATGCAGCAGCTCGTCGCCGACGCGGCCGGCATGGCCGGCCTGGAGCACGTCAGCCTCCCCAGCGGCGCCGGCCACGACGCCCAGGCCATCGCGGCGATCACGCCGGCGGCCATGGTCTTCGTCCCCAGCGTCAACGGCATCAGCCACGCCCCGGCAGAATACAGCGCGCCGGAAGACTGCGCCAACGGCGCCCAGGTCCTCCTCAACGCGCTGCTGCTGGCGGATGGGCGGTAGTGGAAAGAGGTATTGGGGCATGGACAATATCTTAGGCAACGGCCTGTTCCCGGACGACGCCATGCAGGTGCTCGCGCCGGTGGCAATTTACGTGCTGGGCATGGCGATTTACGCCGTTTTCATTTTCAAGTTCTACCGGTTCATCGCGGGGCGGGACATATTTAACATCGATCTGTCCCGGAACGATGCCTCCAACGTGCCCGTGCTGCGGGACTTCTTCTCCCTGATTTGGTACGTGATCAGATTCATCGTACTGTTCCCGGCTTTTGCATTCTTCTGGTTCGCCATCCTGACGGTGATGCTGGCGTTTCTGTCGGAAGGCCGCGCGTTGTCCCAGATATTGATTATCGCTCTGGCGACGGTCAGCGCCGTCCGGGTGTGCGCGTACTACGATGAAGACCTGTCCCGGGATCTGGCGAAGATACTGCCCTTCGCGGTGCTGTCCTTCCTGCTGGTCAGCGGGTCGCCCCTGGACGTGGGCGCTTCGCTGGACGTTCTGCGGGAGGTCAGCAGCCAGTGGGGAACCATCATCTACTACTGGCTGTTCCTGGTTGCTCTGGAATTTGCCCTCCGGCTCGTCTTCGGGATATTCAGGGGCATCTTTCCGAGCAAGAAACGCGAAGAGGCAACCGGCGTCGCCAGCGCCCAGGAAAGATAGTCGTCAGAAGCAGGATCCACCGGGCCGTGACGCCGCAACTGCCGACCATAACGCCGCCGGAGTTCATCGCCCGCTGGCACGACGCCGGCTTTGGCGAGCGGCAGGGGGCGCAGTCCTTTTTCAACGACCTGTGCGCCCTGGTGGGCCATCCCACGCCGGCGGCCTTCGGTGATCCCGAAGCGTTCACCTTTGAGAAGGCGGTGCCCGGCGGGTTCGCCGACGCCTACTTTGAGGAGCATTTCGGCTGGGAGTTCAAGGGCCAGGACGCCCAGCTGGATGGGGCTTTCGACCAACTGCTGCGCTACCAGGTGCATCTGAAAACGCCGCCCCTGCTCATCGTGTCGTCCTTCCAGACGCTGCGGATCCAGACCAACTTCCCCGGCATGGAAACCGCCCGTTACGACATCGGCGTTGGCGAGCTGGAACAACCGGAGCGGCTGGGCCTGGTGCGGGATGCGTTCTTCGCGCCGCACCGCTTCCGGGAACGATTGCGTTCGGTGGACGCCGTTACGCAGGAGACGGCGGCGCTGTTCCAGTCCATCGTGGAGGACATGGAAACGCGCCATGAGGACCCGGAACGGCTGGCCCGCTATCTCAATCAGCTTGTATTCTGTCTGTACTCTGAAGACGCTGGCCTACTCCCCGATGGACTATTCACCCGCATCGTGGGGCAGCATTACCGCAATCCGGCCACCTTTGACCGGGCAATACAAAGCCTGTTCGCGCAGATGGCCACCGGCGGTTTCTCCGGCGCGGACGAAATCGCCCACTTCAACGGCGACCTGTTCAAAGGATTTGGTCAAGGATCCGGCGACACAGTGGAATTGAGCACGGTGGCGCTGCAACGGCTGGGCGAAGCGTGCGAAAAGAACTGGCGGGACATTGAGCCGTCCATTTTCGGCACGCTGTTCGAGCGGGCCTTGGACGCCTCCAAGCGGGCGCAGGCGGGAGCGCACTACACTGGCGCGGACGATCCGCCTACGGCGGACGCTGGTGGTAGAGCCGGTGGTTATGACGCCCCTGCGTCGGGAATGGGCGGCGGCGCGGGCGGAGATTGAACAGAGTGTAGGGGCGACGCATGCGTCGCCCCTACAAGGGGACGACGATGTGGCCAGGCAACGCTTGGAATCCTTCCGCCAACGCCTGGCCTCGGTTACGGTGCTGGACCCGGCCTGCGGCAGCGGCAACTTTCTTTACATCGCCCTGCGGTCGCTGCTGGATTTGGAGCGGGAGGTGATTGACTTCGCCGCCGCCCAAGGGCTCCGCCTCAGGCAGATGACGCCCACGGTCCAGCCCGACCGGATGCTGGGGCTGGAAATCAACCACTACGCAGCGGAACTGGCGCGGACGGCCCTGTGGATTGGCTACATCCAGTGGCACCAGGCCAACGGCTTCCCCTACACCCAGCGTCCTATCCTCACGCCTCTTGATACTATACGGCAGACGGACGCAATACTGGACCTTTCCGGCTCGGAGCATCCGACGGAGCCGGAATGGCCGGCGGCGGAGTTCATCGTGGGCAACCCGCCGTTTCTGGGCGGCAAGCTGCTGCGCGCCGGACTGAGCGACGAGTACGTGGATGCGATGTTCAAACAGTACGACGGCAGGGTGCCGGCCGAGGCGGATCTGGTGTGCTACTGGTTCGACAAGGCGCAGCGGGCGATTGCGGCGGGCACAGTGAAACGGGCGGGCCTGCTGGCGACGCAGGGGATACGAGGCGGCGCGAACCGGCGAGTGTTGCAGCGCATCAAGGAAACCGGCGACATTTTCATGGCGTGGTCGGACCATCCCTGGGTGCTGGAAGGCGCGGCGGTGCATATTTCCATTGTTGGTTTTGATGACGGATCCGAGCCTGACCGGGAACTGGACGGGCATCCGGTGGCGTCGATAAACGCCAATCTGACGGTGGGGATTGACCTGACGAGAGCAAGGCGTCTGAGCGAAAATCTGGGCATCGCGTTTATGGGCGACACCAAGGGCGGGCCGTTTGACATTCCCGACGAGTTGGCGCAAGAGATACTCAACAGCCCGAACCCGCATAACAAGAGTAATGCGGAAGTAGTGCGGCCCTGGGTGAATGGCCGGGACATTACCGACCGGCGCCGAGGAATGTGGATAATCGACTTTGGCGATATGCCAATGGAACAAGCCGCACTATATGAAGCTCCATTCGAGTATGTGAGTACCTACGTGAGACCCATGCGGGCTAACAACAGACGCCCATTGTATGCCACCACCAGTTGTTGGCATATGGAGCCGAGGCCTGGTATGAGGCAAGCACTACAAGGACTCGACCGTTATATCGCTACCCCGACGACCGCCAAGTATCGTTTATTTGTTTGGTTATCAGAAGAGATTTTGGCCGACCACGCTTTGATCGTTATCGCTGGCGACGATGATTATACCTTCGGGGTTCTGCACTCTCGTTTTCACGAGGTTTGGGGTTTGGCGATGGGCACGCAGTTGGAGACGCGCCCGCGTTACACGCCGACCACCTGCTTTGAAACCTTCCCGTTTCCGCATCCCACCGACGCCCAGCGGGAGGCCATCGCCGCTGCCGCCGCCGAGTTGGACCGGTTGCGGGAGGGCTGGCTGAATCCAGAGGGGTTGAGCGCGGTCCGCCTCGGCGGACGGCGGCGGACGCTGACCAACCTGTACAACCAGCGGCCGACGTGGCTGGATAACGTCCACGCCCGTCTGGACGCGGCGGTGGCCGACGCCTACGGGTGGCCGGCGGACCTGGCGGACGGGGAGATACTGGAGCGGTTGCTGGCGCTGAATTTGGAGCGAGCGCGGGAAGGGTGATTGTGAGGAATGCTACGTCAGCGGAAGCGTAAGCTGGGACGAAACGGCTCGATAGGCTTGGTGAGGATGATTGAGGTTTTCCGGGAAGCGTCGTTCAAGCAGGCCACTTTCTACCATCGGAGAAAGATAATTCCTAGTCAGGTTCCCCTGTTGGAAATTGAGGTACCGTGCAATCTCCGAAGAAGTTATCCATCTTTCCTGTGAACATATCTCGTGTATGATAACTTGTACGCGTTCACGGCGTGGATATTGACCAAGTTGGCCAATCCTCTCTTGGAGATGGGCGGAAAGCTCCCGAACTTCCGGCCCGAGCTCCCCAACTTCGGGTTCAGACTCCCGAACTTCCGGCCCGAGCTCCCGAACTTCGGGTTCGAACTCCCGAACTTTCGCGCTGACCGGCGTCATAAGAGAGGAAGTCAGGGTGTAGTAGCTGTTAGAACCATGGGGATGGAGTTCCAACAAGTTTTTGTCGCAAAGACCGCGCAGCAGTCGGCTGGCGCTTAGCGTGTCGAGACCGGATAAACTGCGCAGGGCGGCATTGTCAATGCTGCCATTGCGATGAGCGTACAGAAGAGCTCGGACTTCGGTATTGTCTATCTGTAAACCGCCGAGGCGTGACAAGAAATCGTGGTCCACGGAGTTAAGCGTAAGGGTGTTGCGGAGGGTGACCTTGACACCGAGGTCGGCGGAAGTGATGGCGGGTGGAGGTAAGAAGGCATCCGCCATTTCCGCAAACATACGCGGAATACCCTCGCCTTGATCCCTGGCCAAGCCCAGGTCAACCAGTACCCGGATGATGCGTGGGTTACGACTGCGGTGAACACGTTCCAGCCGGAGCAGTTGTTCTAGCGTCAGGTCGCCAACCAGATTGCCGGGACTGGTTACTTCCATACGGTCATCGAATAGATGGACTTCCGTGCCGGTTCCCTCAATTCCATAGTCACGGTGAGCGATAGCGTTGAGCAGGGCCTCCAGCCAGGCAAAATCAGGGTACTCAGGTTCTTCACGGAACTGATTGCCCACCAGCCGCGACGGGCGCCGCAGTAAGCTGCTGATGGCATTGCTGATTTCTGTGATAACCGAGGGCAGGTTGCCTTCGATGCGCGGACGCTCTTCAACATTGTACCTGGCTCCAGCATGACGTTCCGTGCCAATAACGCGAAACAAGCGGACGCCGGCATTGGGATGCTCCGGGCCGTAAAGAGCGAACAGCAACTCGGCGGCGTTGCGCAATACGATGTTATGCCCGCGGCGGTCGGCCAGTTTGCGCTTGAGCAAGTAGGCTTCGTCGGTCAAATTGGACAGGCCTGCGTTCTGCCGTGCCAACTCTAGTAGCTCATCATCCAGGTCATCCAGAGTAGCGGACTACGGTCGACTTTCCCAACTGGCCCTCATCCCCTCAAATTTGAGCGCGTTGATTTGGCTTTCGCTGGATTTAACCGTCTGATCGCCCATGCGAAGCGGAAAGCCGCCGCCATCCACGCGCACGGGGATATCCTCCATCGGCACGTCAAAGACAATCAGCTCGTGGTCGCCGACTGTGACTACAAAACCCTCGGGTTGGGGAGGGATGAGGCGGTTGCGCGGCGTTGCCAGGATGGCGTTCACCGCTCGTTTTGGCAGCTTGTGGCCGGTAACGGTGAGGTCTTCGTCTTCAATGCCCAGGACAAGTATGCCGCCCTTCGGCGTTGGCGAAAGCGGCCACGTTCTCCGCAACATCGTCGCGGATGGCGGGGCGAGAGCGCGACTTCTTGGCGCCTTCCGGCCCCTCGAACAGCGATTTGCGCTCGAAGTGCTGGCCTTCGTCCTGGTCAAGGAACGGCGTGATGTCAAAAATCGGCGTAGTCATCAGTCGTTCTGGTATCAGCGCCGTGGCTCGGCGCCTACCTGTTTGCTATCTTCAGGCCCAATTATATCAGCCAACATTTTCATCCCGTAAATCCGGTAATCCCGCTTCTGACCATCCCTGCTATAATCCTCCACATCATGGAACTTTCCGCCGATTACCATTTCGACAAGCCGCCCCAGGCCGTTTGGGACGCGCTGATGAACCCCGACGTGCTGGCCGGCTGCATTCCCGGCTGCCGCGGCATTGAGCCGGACGGCCCGAACCGCTACCGCGCCGCTGCTACCGTCCGCGTCGGGCCCATCAGCGGCAATTTCACCGCCACGGTGGCCCTGTCCGACCTGGACCCGCCCCATTCCTACAAAATGGCTATCGAAGGCTCCGGCAACCTGGGCTTCGCCAATGGCGTGTCCACCGTCACGCTGACGCCTGCCGACGACGGCGGAACCAATGTCCACGTGGACGCCGACAGCCAGGTGGGCGGCTCCGTCGCCCGCGTCGGACAGCGTATGATGGGTTCGGTGGCCAAAGGTATGATGGACCGCTTCTTCGGCTGCCTGGCCGAATCGGCGTAAGGAGCGATTATGCCGTTCGTAGATGATCTCCGCGCCAAGTATCATGACCAGTGGGAAGCCATGGTCAACCATCCCTTCGTGCTGGAAATGGGCGACGGCAGCCTGGACATTGCCAAGTTCCGCAACTACTTCCGGCAGGACTACGTGTTCTGCAAGGATCTGGTCAAGCTCACCTCCATCGCCATCGCCAAGGCCGCGCCCGACTACGACGCCGGCAAGATACTGGCCGGCTTCCTCGGCAATTTCCTGTCCGCCGAGAACGACCTGTTCCTCAACGGTTTCCACGACCTGGGCGTCACGGCGGAGCAGTACCTGGAGACCGAGGCCAACCCCGTCACCCAAGGCTTCGGCGACTTCATGGTGCGCACTGCCCTGGAGGGCGACTTCGACGACCTCACCGCACTGTTCTACGTTACCGAGGGCACCTACCTGGACTGGGCGGCCCGCCTCATCAACGCCGGCGCCCGGCCCAACAACGCCGTCTATCAGGGCTGGATCGACATCCACAGTCCCGACGTGCTGGCCGACGTAGTGGCCTGGTTCACGGAGCGTCTCAACGACGCCGGCGAGCGGGCCAGCGCGACCAAGGCCGCCAACCTGGAGCGCATCTTCCGCACCACCCTGCGCTACGAGTTCCAGTTCTGGGAAGCCTGCTACCACGGCCGCGACTGGTAGCCGGCAACAACGGGCAAGGTGTGGCGAATTTCGTAGGGGCGAATAATCATTCGCCCCTACACGCGCCTGCGAAATGCCTGCCTTGATGGACGCCGCTCCCAGGCCTTGCTAAACTGCTGCGCACTATTCTCAGCGTAGAGAGGCGTCAGCAATGAAGAAAGTGGTCAGCGAAATCAGCGGCGTGGTTTTCAGCCTGCCCTGGCTGGTTGCAAAAGACGAGGGACTGTTTGAAGCCGAGGGCATCGACATGGAATTTGTCCAGGCCCTCAACAGCGGCAGGGTCACGCCCACCGAGAACCCGGAGGACGTGAATCCCATCCTGGGCCACGTGGCCTTCGAGGAGGCGCAGGTAGCAATCTACCGCGCTTGAGAGGAAGGTCAGGTCCGTCGGGCCTATGAAAGCAAACAGGGCGCCCGCATCATCGCCCTCCGTTCCGCCGTCGCCACGCAAGCCATCATGGTGCGTCCCGATTCCACCCACTACTACCCCGGCACTTTGGGCAACAAGCCGGTGGCGGTGCAGTTCCACGCTGGGTCCCATTACGTCGCCCTGCGGCTGCTGTCGGGCTACCTGCCCGAGGAAAAGCTGAAGCTGGTCCACTACGGTTCGCCTCAGTTCCGGTTCGAGGCCATGATGAACGGCGAGGTTGAAGCCGCCGCCCTGATGGAACCCTGGATTACCCTGGCCGAAAAGCTGGGCTGCCGCGCTGTCTGCGAGGGCCACTACCTGGGCGCGGAGAATGCCAGCGACAACATGGACGAGGAGACCTTCGCCGCCATCAACCGGGCCATCGTCAAGGCCGTGAACCGCATCAACGACGACAAGCGGAAGTATGTCCGCTACCTCATCGAGGAACCTCGCTTCGCCGCAGTGGCGGCTCAGCACGGCGGCATCACCCCCGAGGACTTCCACCTCCCCCGCCTGCGCTACTCCTACAACACCCCCTACACCGACGAGATAGTCGAGGACACCTACCACTGGATGGTGCGCTGGGGCCTGCTGGACGGCGCCGCGTGCAGCACGGATCTGGTGGACAACCGTTTGGCCGAGCCGGAACCGGCCGCCGTGGCCGCCGACGATTAGCCGTCTCGCCAGTGTTGTCAGAACCAGGATTTTCAGGATTAGAGGATTGACAGGATTGGAGCCGTCTGGTGGAGGAGAACACCTAATCCTGAATATCTTTCAATCCGGCAAATCCTGATTCTGACGAAATCACGTCAGCAGTCCCTTGTACCCCTCGTCGTAGTCCACCGTCCAGCCCAGCTCCACTTGCCGGTCCAGCGGAACCGACGACGGCGTCCGCGCACCGGTCAGGGTCTGGCCCACCGCATCCTGCGCCGTCAGTTCCGCAATCTGCGACGCGCTGAGGCCCAGCAGGTGGGACAGCCCCCACTCGTTGTCCTCGCCCAGCAGCGGCGACGCCTTCCGTATCCGCACGTCGTTGCCCGACATCCGCCAACCCCGGCTGACGTACTCCCGGCGTCCTAACCCGCTTTTGGCCGGATGCTCCACTGTCTCAAAGTACCTACGGTCGCGGAAGTGGGGATCGTTCAGCAGATCCCGGCCGTCCAGCACCGGGCCGGCGGGGACGCCGGCGGCTTGCAGGATATTCATAACCTGGTACTTGCTGCGCGATGCGGTCCATTCCGCGATGATGGCGTCCAGCTCGTCCTGGTTGCCGTGCCGTGTCACCGGATCGGCGAACCGAGGATCATCGGCCAGCTCGGGCATATCCAGGGCAGCGCAAAAGGCTTGCCAGTCGGCATCGTCGCGCACTGCTATGACGGCCCACTGGTCGTTGCCCTGGCAGGGGTAGCAGCCGTGGGGCGACCGGGTTTCGTGCCGGTTGCCCATCCGGCGGGTACGGCGTCCGTTGAAGGCGAAATCCAGAAGACCTTCGCCCATGAACGACGTGCCCACCTGGTACATCGCCAGGTCAATCCACATCCCGCGCCCGGTTTTGGCCCGGTGGAACAGGCAGGCCAGCACCGCCAGCTGCGCCGTCCAGCTGGCCAGAAAGTCGGTGTAGGAATTGGCGATCTTGTTGGGCACCGTGCCCGGCGACGTGCGACCGTCGGCGTCCACGTCCAGGTAGCCGGTGAACGCCCCGGTGCCGTGGGTCGGTTCCAATGCCGTCGCCATGGCGCCGAAGTCCGTCCACGGGCCGGAGTGTCCGTAGCCGGTGTTGGACACCATAATCAGGTCGGGCCGGACGGCTTTCAGGTTGGGGTAGTCCAGGTTGAACCGCCGCATGACGCGGGGCGTGAAGTTCTCCAGAACCACGTCGGATATTGACACCAGTTGCTTCAGCACCGCCAGCGCGTCCGCCGAGCGCAAGTCCAGCGTCACGCTCAGCTTGCTGCGGTTGAGCGTGTGGAAGGTTCCCCCCTGTTCCCAGTAGAGTTCGCCCGCCTCGTTGTCGGGATACGGGCCGTTGAGGGTGCGGGTGGTATCCACAAACTGGTTGTGGTGGGTGTCCACCTTGATGACCTCGGCCCCCAGGTCAGCCAGGTAGGCCCCACAGTAAGGCATGGCGAAAACCCGGCTCAGGTCCACCACGCGGATGCCTTCCAACGGCAGCGATGTACTCATGTGCTCACCAGCGTTGAAAATGTCATAGGAGTTGAGCGGTTGGACAAATTCAGACCTGACATTGCTGTGGACAGAAAATCATATCCCAAAGTAACCAAAAGGCCGGGTTCTAATCCTAGGCAGTATCCGTTAGCGGCTCTATTCGTTGACTTCGACATTTGAACGATTTGATCCCATACTCAGATGCCGTCGTGGTATAGTACAGTGTAGGGGTTGTCGGGCCGGCAACAATCGTGATAATCAGGCCACGACCGTGATAATTAGGCCACGACAAGGAGGTGTCAACGATGGAACGCGATAACTCTGTAGTCGCCGAGCGTCCAATCGGCACTGCCAAGCATCCTGTCGTAGCTTTGGCTCTGGCATCCGGTCGCATTGTTCTCCTTTCCCTACGGCATGGCGCTAAGCCGATCAAGGTTGATTACCGCACTGGCGACGTTTGGTTAGACAGTGGATAACGGACCAAAGGAACTCTCGCTGAGAGCCCCATACCTTGGAGCGGTGCGCTGGGTTTCCTTTCTTACCGTCTTATTCGCTGTGTTGGCGATAGCATTGTCCTTGTATCTCGACTCGTTCGGCAAACCCGGAGGGGCCGTTGAAGAGTCGATCGGCGTTCTGTGGCACTGCGTCACGTTGTCGTTTGGAGGGTTGGTTGGCCTGCTAACCGGACCGAGACTCGCGATGGCCTCGCAGAACTGACCTGCGTTCATGTTGTTTCTCACTGGACTGTCAATGTCTTCATTCAACCCAGCCGCCTAATCAACGCTTCAGTCCAAGGGGGTATGCGTGGGCCGCCCTCATATCGCTCCCAGCGCCCGCAGTTGCGCCAGCTCGCCGGGGGAACGCCCCAGCTCGTCGCCGTAAATCTCCCCGTTGTGCTGCCCCAGCAGCGGGGCCGGCCGACGCATCTCGTAATCCATGCCCGACAGTTGCGGCCCCATGCCGGGATAGTACGCCGCGCCGGCTACCGGGTGGTCCACCATGCGGAAGAAGTCGCGCTCCCGCAGGTGGGGGCATTCGTGCAGGTCGCCGGCGTCCTGAGCCATGCCGAAGACCAGCCGGCGCTCGCCCGAGGCCTGGTGCAGCGCCTTGCGGTCCCATTGCGCCAGCCCTTTGATGAGCAGGTCGTGGATCTCTTCGCCGAACTCGATGCGTCCCGAACCGGAGGCGAACCGCTCGTCCTGCAACTCCGGCACGCCGATCAGATCCGCCACCGTGCTCCAGGGCTGGGAACCCTGCACCGACGGTATCACGTAGCCGTCGCGGGCCGGCATCAGCTCCTCGAAACCGGAACCGCGCACCGGCCGGCGTCCCTTGATGGCCCCCATATAGCTGTAGTACGGCACCGCCTGCACCAGGTGGGACGCCAGGCATTCCACCGTCGATACGTCGATGCTCTGGCCCATTCCCGTGAACATACGCTGGAACAGGGCCGCCGTGGTCGCCACCGCGCCGTTGATGCCGGCGACGTAGAAGGATTGGTTCAGCGCGTTGCGCAGCGGCGCCTGGTCGGAGTCGCCGGAGTGGTACATCAACCCACTGATGGCGGTGGTGACGATGTCGGTGGCCGCGAAATCCCGGTACGATCCGGTCTGTCCGAAGGGAGTGATCGACGTAACAATCAGGTGCGGGTATTTCTCGGTCAGCTGGTCAATTCCCGGGCATGACGCCGGCCTGTCGTCGGGCGGGTAGTTCTCCACCAGCACGTCGGCGGTCGCCAGCAACTCACCCAGCAGATTCGCCCCGGCGATGGTGGCAGGGTCAAGGGTGATGCCGCGCTTGTTGGTGTTGAGGTACAGGAAGGGGATGCTCTTGTCGGGATGCGGGTCGTCGCCGGCGAAAGGCCCCATCCGCCGCGCTTCGTCCCCCGTGCCCGGCGGCTCAATCTTGATGACGTCCGCGCCGTAGTCGGCCATCAGCCGGGCGCAGAAGGGGGCGGAAACGTGGCCGCCCAGCTCCAGCACACGCACGCCTTCCAGTATTCCGGCCATTACCAGGGCTCCCCTTCCCACACCAGAGGCAGCGTCTGGCCCCGCTTGGGCAGAACCACCGTGGCCGTGCCGGAAGCGGTCTGGCCGCCCCGGTCGTTTTTGAGGTTCACCGCGCAGTCCACCAGGCCGAAATCGCCCTCCTCGCGCTTGTCAGTGATGATGCCGCTGGCCGTGAGGGTGTCGCCGGGGAAGTCCATGCCCCGGTGCTCCACGTAGAACCGCTTGAACCAGCCGCTGTCGCCGGCGAAGTCCAGCAGCAGTTGTCCCAGGTACTGGTTCTTCAGCGAGCCATTGACCACCACGTTGGGCAGGCCCTGGGTCAGCTGGGCGAAGGGCAGGTCCCAGTGGATGCGAGCGTAGTTGCCGTTGGCGGCGGCCCAGCGGATTAGGTGCGTCGTCGTCATCGGCCCCTTCAGCACCGGCGGCAGGTCGTCGCCCACGGATACGTCCTCGAAGTACCGCTGGGCGTTGGGTTCCGGTTCCGGCTTGGGCAGGATGACCTCGGGGTTGGGCGGCGCGACGGCCACGGTGGATAGGTCTTCCGCGACCTGGGCCACGTCGGTGGGCTGCTCGCCCGCTGGGAGAGCGCGGTGGATGCTCACGCGGCGGGCGCGGCTGAGTTCCTGGCTCTGCTGGTCGGTCTGGATCTCCTGGCGGACAATGAACACCAGCGGGCCGGAGCGCCCCTGCTTCTCAAATATGTCCAGGATGCGGAACTGCCGCGTGATCCAGGTTCCCACCCGGATCGGCGCGAGAAACTGCCAGTCGCTGCCCCCATTCAGGCCGTAGCTGTTGAAGGGCAGTGGCACCTCAAAGTGCCACTCCTGCCCGGCGCCGAAGTAGCCGATGGGCGGCGCGATGTCCTTCCACGCGGCTAGCGGCGGGCAGAGCAGGCTGCCGAAGCGGCTGGCCGCGGCGTAGTCGGGGTCAACGTACAGCGGGTTGTAGTCCTCGATGGCGTCGGCCACGTCGTAGGCCATCTCCGCGCTGATGGGGAACCGGTTGCGCTCCGGCTCGCTTTCCAGCCCAATCAGGGCCCTAATCTCATCGGTAATCAGGCTGTCGGGCATCAAACGGCTCCTTATAGGCTGCGGGGGAATCGCGGAGATTCTAACCAAACGGGCGGGATTCTACAAATGGGCCGGGGGTAGGGTAGTGTATCCGTTTGAAATTCACGGGTTTGACCGGGGCTTGTAGGGGCCGCGTTTGCCAGGCTTCGGCATACGCTCGGCAATCATCTCCGACAGCCAGCGAATATCGTGCGCCCGGTCCGCCAGCCCCGCCGCCATCGCCGGCGTCGTCCTGTACCCGCCGGCCGCCTTGGTCAAGGTCGTGTGGGGCCGGCAAAAGTTGTAGTAGGTGAAGTACAGGGCCTGGGCGTAGCAGTGGTTCTCAAACTTCTTGCTGAACGCATTGGTCAACCGCGTGAACCGGCGCATACTCATCCGCATCGTCAGGTTGTGCCGCTCCACATAGGACGTGCTGATTAGCCTTTCGTCGGGATCACCAACGACGACTTCCTTCCGCGTGTCAATGCATTCCGCCGGCGAATAACGTCGGGCCTCTTCCGGCGGTGCGGAAGCGTACACCTTGATGAGCTGGGCAAAGTCCACGTCCCCGCCAAAGGCTCCCTCAACGGCTTCGGGGTAAGCGTTCAGGCCGTCCGTCGTCAGTTGGAACCGGCCCGTCGTCCGCGCCCGCAGGTCGTCCATCAGCTCAAGGGCGGTCGCGCCGTCTCTGGCATTGCTGACCATCCACGATATGAGCAGTTTGGAATCGGAGTCTATGGCCGTCCAGGTCCACACGTCGCCGGCTTCTTCGGGGGCGGCCACTGCGTAGTCCACGTTCTTGCGCTTGGCGTACAGGAACGCCCATATCTCGTCGCACTGAACGACTTGGGCCGGAACCTCGCGGACGTGCTGGTCATGGTACTCCATACAGGCTTTGCCGGCCTCCACCACCAACCGCTTCACGGTGTTGATGCCGCACTGCTCAATCCTGGTGATTGAGCGCATCGAAGAGCCTTCCACCAGCATATTGAGGATACGGGCCTGCTTGTCTGGCGATATGCGATTAGCCATGCCCGGATTGTACTGAAGCACGGCTACAATGTCAAGCATTATATCCGTATCAAATGCCCGGTTCCCGGCCCGCAACCGGGGTGATACCATATAAAAACCGGCCCAGGGCTTAACTGGACCGGAAAACCTTGCGCCCCTAACCGGGGCCGTCGGCGCTGACGTGGTGTCAGTTTATCATCGGCGCGTCAGTGGCCGCAACCCCGGTTGGCGCATCCAACCGAGGTTGTCATGGTCTTTGAACTGGTCCAAAGAATTGTTGTTTATGTGCTCCTCGCGGCCATCCTCCTTGCAGGGTTCTCGGTTCTGATGACAATGTTGCCGGAACTTTTGAGAGCGGTTTTCTAACATGGAACGAGGAGACCCATCAATTCCCAACATTGATCAGGTAGAGGTGCGGGGCGCCGACATCCCCGCCGTGGACGGCATAAACGGCGGTAGTGGCCGTGGATGGAATCAACCAAACGTCACAGGCTGAGCGGGTCTGACCGTTGGGAATAATGCCCACATCCAGCCAGTCGCCGTCGCCACTGGCGTAAAAACCGATACCTGTGTCCGTGGACAAATTGTTGTCTTCTCCTGCGATCAGCCACCAATTGCCGCCGGTGTTGTTCGTGAACCTTGCACACAGTTTCAGGAGCTTGCCGCCTGCGACAGCTACGAACTCCTCACCGGCAACGGTTCGTGAAGGCACCACTGACGCGCTGGTGAGAGTAAATTGCGCATTGTTCCACCGAATGTAGTTGCCGACATTCAAATACCCGCCGGACGGTATGGGCAACCCTGTAATCGGGCAAAACCCCGCTCCGTGCTGCCCCGAAGTCGTGACTTGAGCGGACCAACTTGACCATACGGGCTGTTCGCCGCCAAAGCGGGAAGTGCGAGCTCCGACGATGGTGTAGTAGTCACCGCTTGCACGCAACCCGCTGACCGTGTGAGTCGTGTATCTGGCGGGGATGGTGGCGTAGTGAAAGGCATCCAGCCAATCACGGCCGGTTGCCTGCATTGTATTGAAGTCGTCCCGGTTGATCCATCCAACGGTATAGAACCGTGCGCCGGAAGCGGCGTTCCAGGTTACTTGAAGTTCGCCAGCGTTGCTGGTCGCGGCGGCGGTCGGCGGGTTGGGGCGGGCCGGCGCATTTGGCATTGCGGCGACTGACGCTACCATGAGAACGGCGATGAGGGCAGGCAAGGTTGAGAGACCGATTGATTTCAACATGGTTGGTTCTCCATTGGGTGAGTAGCGAGAAGAGGTGGAGAACAAACCGGCGGGCCACGCGGGTACAAAGCGCGGCAATCAGGCCCTATATACCGCCCATTGACCGGACGGCCAAGTGGTAGAATAGACACAGTTCACCCCCGCCGGGTGTACTGCTGGTCGCCGGAATGATGCAAACAGGTCCGGCGACCAACTTTTTGTCAGCGCGGAAGGGGGATCGGCAGCCCTGTGCCTATGGAACCCCCTCGCGACCGATGGATTGGCAACTTGCCACAGCCGCCGATACCCAAGCATGAACGCCGCGAGGAGGCACGAGCGTGCCGCTCCATACGAATACGTTCATGCTTGACCCTACCCTTGTAGGGGCTTGGGCGTCGGCTGTGGCAGGGGCACTATACCACGTAAAACCCCCCGTCGTGGCTTCTTACGACGGGGGGTGATCTCGTGCAGGTCAGCGGAGATTATGCTGCCTCTGGTTTCTCGTCTTGATTGCTCCAGCGGGCAGCAGCGCCCTGGGCCGCAATCTCTGAGCGGCGTTCCGGCGTCAGAGCATCTGCCCTGGCCTTGCCGCCCTTCCTGCCACCTTTGGCTCGGTTCGGCGTGGGCGTCGGCTGTTCTTCGTATTCTTCCTCAATGTCGCCCACCGCAATGCGGGCCACCATAATGCCAGCCTCAATCGGGTTGGCGGGCCGGCGCTCTCCTTTCGGTCCTATGGGCATGGGCTTCTCCTTGCACCGGGATTGTTTCAAAACCCCTTCGGCTATTTTGAAACAGAGTTTAGCACACCCCGGTCAAACCCGTGAATTTCAAACGGATACACTACCGGGGGTAGGCACAGGAATCTCCGGTTGTCATTGCGAGGAGCGTAGCGACGTGGCAATCTCATTGTGGCAGCGAGATTGCCGCGCTGCGCTCGCAATGACAGCTTTGGGAAAAGTGGGTACTCTTGAGCGCGCCGGCAACATTACCCGATAGGTTTGAGACGCTAACCTGTAAGAGCAGCAGGAGAAGCCACAAGTGACGACCGAGCAATATAAACAAGCCAGCGCACATTTCCTGACGCAGGCCAGACGGGAACTGACCGACGGCGATCTGCCACAGGCGTCTGAGAAGGGCTGGGGCGCTACTGTCCAAATCCTCAAGGCTGTCGCCGAACAGCGCGGCTGGGAACACAGCCGGCACCGACACCACCTCGTTACGGTCAGCCGGCTCAGGTCTGAGACCGGCGACGGCGACATCCGCCGCCTGTTCCGCGCCGCCAGCGATCTCCACGAGAACTTCTACGAGAACACGATGCAGGCTTTCGAGGTCGCGGAAAGCCTGGACGATGTCGAGGCCCTGCGGGACAAGCTCCTACCCTTGCTGGACCAGACGTAGTATCGGCCACTCTGCCCCGCCGAGCAGCGAAATCCCCTGGCGAGAAGGAACAGCGCTTCAAACAGTAACATCGGCCTGTGGTACAATCCGCCGATATACGGTGGGCGTGGGATATACCTGCGCCCCCGTAACATTGCCCCGCGCCGCTGCCGATGCTGAGCAACATCAATACCCCACTGCCGGCCGCCCGGCGACCCATTATGCGACAGGCCGGCCCATAATGCGCCGGCCCAAAATCTTCTACGGCTGGTGGATTGTCCTCGTCAGCCTCCTCGCCGACGGGATGAAGCACGGCAGCTTCAACCGTGGCTTCACCGTAATGTACATCCCCATCGAGCAGGATCTGGGGTTCACCAGAACCATGCTGGGGTTGGCTGAGGGGCTGGGGCGCATGATGGGCGGAATACAGGGGCCGATAATGGGCTACTGCACCGATCGCTTCGGTCCCCGGATCATGCTGGCCTTCGGCGGATTGATGTCCGGTTTGGGCTTTATCCTGCTGGCGCGCACCGGCAGCTACTGGTTTTTCCTGGTGATTTTCGTCGGCTTCCTCTCGGTGGGATTCCGCTCCGGCTACAACAATGCCTCCATCATGGCGGTCAACAACTGGTTCCGCCGCCGTCGCGGGCTGGCCATGTCCGTGGTCAGCATGGGCAACGGACTGGGCGGCGCCACTGCTCCCCTCGTTGGCCTGTTGATCTTCACCGTGGGCTGGCGCGACGCCTGCATGGTTCTGGGATTTGCCATCATCGCCGTGGTGATACCCCTGTCCTGGTTCCTGCGCCGCTCTCCGGAAGAGATGGGGCAGCTCCCCGACGGCGACACCCCGGAAGTCGCCGCAGCCCGGTCAGCAGCGCAACAGGATCAAACCTCGCCAATCCAACGTCGCCAGATGCAATTCGGCGAGATGGACTTCACGGTGGGCGAGGCCATGCGGACCCCATCCTACTGGCTGCTGGTCATGTCCACCGGCTTCCGCAACATCGTCCACGCCGGCGCGTCCTTCCTCCTGGCGCCCCTGATGGTCTGGTTCCTGGAAGGCGGCGGCCCCGACGTGGACGGCAGATATTCCATCATCGCCGCTGCCCTCGTCGGCGCGTTCTCTTTCACCAACATGGTCTTCAACCCCGGCATGGGCTGGCTGGGCGACAAGGTTGACCGCCGCAAACTCAGCGCAATCTGCATGGTCGCCGGCGCGGCCGCATTGGCTTTGTTGGTCACCCAAAGCGGCCACGTCTGGCTGTTGGTCCTGTTCGTGGGCATGATGGCCTTCGCCGAAAGCGCCAATCCCCTCAACTGGGCGATCATGGGCGACTTCTTCGGCCGGCGCGCCTACGCCACCCTGCGCGGCTGGCAGCACCTGCCCGACCAACTGGCGTCGATGTGGACCGCCATGTGGATGGGCGCCATCTACGACCACACCGGCAGCTTCTACTGGGCGCTGTTCCCCCTGGTGGCTCTGTATGTCTGCGCCGCCATCGGCTACTGGTTCCTGCCCTTCCCGCGCCTGCCCCAACGCCTCCAGGCCCAGCGGGAACGCGAGGCGGCCCGGGAAGCCGCCGCTATTGGTCAAGGGCTCGGGCCGGAGACCGGCACCGCCGGGGCCGCCGGTCGAGCGGACTGAGATCCCGGTCTGACCATCACGCCCGTTGACGGCGCCGCCGGCGCAACATAGACTTGCCCCAACTTAACACCCCCGAGCCTCGGGCAACAGGAGTACGGCAATGCAGTTGCAGATCATGTCCCCCGCCGCGTCCCGCGTCGATTTCAAGGTGCCGCCGGCCCCCCGCCTGGAAACCCTGGCCGGCAAGACCATCGGCCTGTACAGCAACATGACCGGCGGCGCCGACGTGGCCGTGAACCGCGTCGCCGAGCACCTGGGCCGCCGCTTCGCCAACGTCAGGTTCGAGAGCTACGGCGGCAATCTGCGTTCCGGCCGGCCCTCCCTGAGCCGCGGAGTGCATATCGACGAGGACGAGGCCGCCATCATCGCCACCGAGGTTGACGCCATGGTGGGCGCGGCGGCGCATTGAGGGGGCTGCACGTCGTGGCTTGCCCACGACATGGTAGCCCTGGAAAAGGCCGGCATCCCCTCCGTTGGCATCGCCGCCCGCAGCTTCGCCCGCGCCTGGCAGTCCTGCGTGGACGGCTGGGGGCAGCCCGCCACCGCCTTTGTCACCATACCCCACGCCTGCACCGGGCAGCAGCCTGACTACATCCACAAGATGGTGGACGAGCAGATCGACAACATTATCCTCGGCCTCACCCGTATGTCGGCGTCGGCGGACCTTTCCGGCGCGGCCAACGGCCACAGCGAGACCGACGTGTTCACCGTCACCCTGGACGACTCCCCATGGGGCCTGGACGCCGTGAACCGCTTCATGGAGGAACGGGACTGGAGCGACGGTATGCCAATTGTTCCGCCCACGCCGGCGGCGGTGGAGGCCATGCTCAAGGGCACCCGGCGCGACCCGCAGGACGTGGTCATGGTCATGGAGCCGGGCTTCGGCCTCGCCACGGTGGAGAAAATCGCCATCAACGCGGTGATGGCCGGCTGCCAGCCCGAGCAATTGCCCATCCTGCTGGCCGCCATCGAGTGCATCGCCCAGCCGGAGATGAACCACCGGGACATGCAGGTGTCCGGCCACACCGAGGCCCCGCTGATCCTGGTCAACGGCCCCGCCGCGGCCCGGGCCGGCATCAACTACGGCACCTCGGCCATGGGCCCCGGCGTTATCAACAAGGCCAACACCGCCATCGGGCGCGCCCTGCGCCTGTGCCTCATCAACATCGGCTACTGCAAGGCCGGCGCCGGTGACCCCAACTTCATCGGCCTGCCCACCAAGTTCGGCATGTGCATCGCCGAGAACGAGGAGGTCAGCCCCTGGCAGCCTTATCACGTGGACCAGGGCTTCCGTCCCGACGAGAGCGCCGTCACCGTGATAACGGTAACCGGGCCCACCGACATCCTCGACAACGCCTCACGCAATCACCTGGACACGCTGAACAACATCGCCTCCATGATGTTCTACCGCCACGCCGGCGGGGGCAGCTGGATCAAGGGCCGCCAGTCGGCCCAGGTAGGGCACACCAACCAGCGCGTCGAGTACCAGGGCCCCTACCATCCCATCATGCTCAGCCCGTCCCGCGCCGTCATACTGGCCGAGGCCGGGTTCAGCAAGCGAGATGCTCAGGAATGGCTGCACGAGCGCTGCCGCGCCTCTCTGCGCGACGCTATCGGCGCCGCCGGTATGCCTACCGACGCCAACGGCAAGTGGCTCCACCACCCGGAACTCCAGCATCTGGCCCCGGATTTGTCAAAGATCGATCCGGACGCCACCATCCCGGCGCTGGAAGACCCCGAACAGTACCTGCTGTTCGTAACCGGCGGCTCCACCCATTACGCCAACTTCTTCTACGGCACCTACGGCATCGCCACCAGGCCGGTGGAGGACGTGTAAGGAGACGCCGCCATGATGATAACCCAGGATGTGCATGACGCCATTGTCAAGATGGTATATGAAGACCTGACCGGCCGATTCAAAGGGGAGATTGAATTCGGCCCCATCGACATCCAACAGGAAATCGACCAGTACGGAGACCCATATCTGCACATCCGCATCGTGTTCGATGGCGATCAGGGCAAACTGGACGCGAAATGGACCAGCGGCCTGATACCGCGCCTGCTTCCGCAACTGGTTGACCTGGGGATCGAATACGTCCCCAGCAATTCGTTCTTCAGCAAAGAGGATTGGGAGATCGTAAAGGAGAAAATCCGGCGTTAGAACCAAATGATCTGATCGCCGTCGCCAGGACGTTGGCCACCGGCGGTAACGCCAGCAACCGCCACGGAGCCACCGACACCGAGCTGCGCAAAGCGGTCAGTTGCGCTTACTACGCCATCTTCCATACCTTGTGCCGGGCCTACGCTGACGTAATGGTAGGCCCACGTGCCGGCAGTCAACTGGAACAGGAACTTTGGAACATGGCGTACCGCACCATCGATCACGGGCCGGCCAGAGGCAAACGCAACGACGCCGGCAGCATGAGAAGGTTCAATCAGGACATTAGGAAATTCGCAGTCAGGCTCGTGGACCTGCAACGATACCGCCACGAGGCTGATTACGATCCCGGAGTGACCTTCACCCAAACCCAAGTTGCCCAAATCATAGATGATGCCGAAGATGCGGTAACAGGTTTTAACAGCGCCCCGCCGGACGAAATCAGGCTGTTCATCACCTACCTCACGTCTCGGGCCAGACGGTCATAAAGAGAGCAGGATAGCGCTATGCCCAGAACACCCGCCGACCAGTACCAGACCATAGTCCGCAAGCCGGAGGACATCGACCGGTTCTGGGATGATGTCCTCGCGGAAACCGCCCAAATCCCCCTGGATCCGGAGGTGGTGTACGACACCCTCCGGTCCACTGCCAGCATCGACGTGTACGAGGTGTTCTTCACCAGCCTGGACCGGGTGCGCATCGCCGGCTGGTACGCCGTGCCCCGGGAGCGCGAGGGCAAGCTTCCGGGCCTGCTCCAAGTGCCGGGCTACAACATGGAGCCTCCGGTGCCCAAACCCTGGGCGGCCAAAGGCTACGCCGCTTTCAGCGTCGCCCCGCGCGGCAAGCTGCGCAGCAACCGCCAGTTCAACCCCGGCTACCCCGGCCTGCTCACCTACGGCATGGTGGACCGCAACACCTACTCCTATCGCGGCTTCTACATGGACGCCTGCCGCGCCGTGGAGTTCCTGCTGGGCCGGAGCGAGGTTGACGGCGACCGCATCGGCGTCACCGGGCACAGCCAGGGCGGTGGCCTGACCGTCTCCACGGCGGCGCTGCGTCCCGAAATCAAGGCGGCCGCCGCCGGCGCGCCCTACCTGTGCGGCTACATGGACTCCATCGACCTGACCGACGCCTATCCCTACCAGGAGATTGCCGACTACCTGAGGTTGTATCCCGACCGCCGGGAGCAGGTGGAGAACACGCTGGCCTACTTCGACGGCATCAACCTGGCCCACCGCATCACCTGCCCCATCATCGTCAGCGTCGGCCTCCAGGACAGCACCTGCCCGCCGGAGACAGGCTTTGCCATGTTCAACAACATCGCCAGCGACGACAAGCAGATGTACGCCTACGACGGCCACGGCCACGACGCCAACAACCATGAACACGCCGCCATCGTGGACGCCTTCATGGCAAAGCACCTGCAATCCTAACGAGCGTCCTCCGGCACAGGGAAACAGCTCATGCCAAAGTATGACGCAAAAGCTTTGCAGGTGGCCCAAGCGGTGCAACGGCGCGAGCAGCCCGAGTTGACTATCCTTTTCGGCTCCCGCTCCCGTGGCGATCACGACGCGGACTGGTCCGACATTGACATCATGCTGGTCACGGACCGCGAAGCCGACGCGGCCGAAAGGGAACAGGCGGTGGAAGCAGCCAGGGCCGTGGTATCCGCCAACTACGGGCATCATGTACCCGTGCAACTGGTGTGGTGCACCCTTGAAACCTTCCGCCACAATCGCCGCTACACCAACAGTCTCGAAACCAACGCTGTGCGAGACGGAATCGTTATGCCCAAAGACCCCGAACAGTACGACTCGTCCCACTGCGAGGACGCGGAAACCGAGTACGAATACGACTGGTCAACGTATGAGAACCGCCTGGAAGACGCTTCAGACCATTTGGAAGCGTTCAGGCGACTGGTTGAGCAGGGACTCGGCGATCAGATAATAGGCCTCCACGCGCAGGGGACGCTGGAACACGGAATGAAAGCGCTGCTGGAAGCCCACCGTGCCGAATACCGATTTACTCACGAAATCAGCGAACTCCTGGGCAACATCCGCCGCGCTGATCCACAAATGGCGGAATTTCGCTTGTCCATCGATCCGGACATCTACAGCCATTACGCAGGACGACACGCTTACGTCAGACCCCCCGCGCCGATGATGCTCACCAACCAACCGGACTACCTGTCACGCACCGTAGCCGACGCTGAGCTCATCATCGAACGAGCCCGGGTAGTCCGCGCACAGGCATAGAACCACGTCAACATCACTGACCTCCAGGGACTGAACTGCATAACCACTGTAGAGGGAAAGCCTCATGATTGGCGGGATTTTGAAATACTCCCTGATTGCGATGGTAGCCGCCATTATCGCTTACGCAGGGCTGACGGTGTACGGCGAAGTGACCCAAACCGAGGCGGCCCGGTTATCCGGTTCAGTGCAATTAGCCCAGAACCAGGCTGAAAATATGAATAGCGCTCTGCGAGACGTAAGTGACTTTACGCTAAGTGAGCCGGTCAGGAACACCTCAGAGACTCAGCCTCAGCCGGGGGTGTCCCGTATTGCCAAGATCACCAATATCGACACACTAATGGACCAGTGGGAGCCTCGTTACGACAGCGCGAAGTTGGCCTACGTAAAGTTCGAAGCGGCCATTGACAATGCGAAGGGCAGCGCCGCGGCCTATTTCGCAACCCAACAGGCTCTGACCGAGCGCATCAGCGATCCGGCCATCCTTGCCCAGGCCCGCCAGGATGACGAACGAGACTTGACCTTGTACCGCCAATGGGAGTCTCAGGCAGACTCTACCCTGGACAAGGCCCAAGCCATTGGAGTGCGGCTGGACGACATGGATGCGAGCCTGAGGAAGCTCCAACTGAGGGCCGATTTCGTTTTCGACGCTACATCCTTCCAGGAAGTACCTGCGGCGATACATGAGCTGAACCAAGAACTGAGCGATTTTCGGGTTGCCAGCGAGACAATCAGGGCCACCACGGGATCTCCTTTTGAGGTCAAGTAGAGATGCGAGAAACGAGTCGGACAAGACAGCTCGGCGGTCGCGATCAGACCAGGAACCGAGAACTGGCTACGCTGGTTATGCGGCTGTCGGCTTTCGTGGCGACGCTGATAACCCTGGGAGCGCTGGCGCTGCCGTGGGTCGCACTGGATGGCGTAGGAACGCGGGTCAGCGGTATCGACTCCATTGCCCTGCTGGCATCGCCCATGCGGGATTACCTGTACACCGTGTCTCCTCTCCAGGCCGCGATAGTGACCATAGGGCCGATTCTGGTGGGATGGTTGGCCATAATAATCAGCTACAACTACCAACGGCGCAGGTCGATTTACTGGGCACCGTTGGCGATGCTGGCGGTAGCCGCAGCCATTGCATACGGCGCCACAGACTTGGTGAGTGACATGGAAATCGGCCTCATCGTAGTGATGGCGATTTCAATTCTGCTAACACTGCATCAAGTTGCGATACGCGTTCAAGTCGCCTTGCGACGCAACATGAAATTGCCCAAGGTTTACCGGACGCTGGCGGTAGTAACCGGCATGGGCCACTACCGCTGGACCGAAAGGTGACATGGGAATTGCGTCGGAACCGGCATTGACCGGAGAGCGGTTGGGCGGAACGCATGTCACGAAGAAGGCGTCGGAGAAGAAGCGGACGGGCTATTCCGGTGACGGTTGCCGTGCTGGTCGGCCTCGCTGTTGCCGTCGGAGCATACTGGTATCTCAACCCCAATGCGGAATGGAAACTCCCCGAAGGCATTGCGGACCGGCTTATGCAACTGGGGTCGGAACAAGGGGTTCCCGAATCCTTCGCAGCAATCGAGGCGACTAGCACTCCGGTCCCTGCTGTATTGGCCAAGCCAAGCGACCCTCCGCCGGAATCTGGGCTGCCTCGCCAACTCCGACAATTGATTCCGCAGACAAACAGCGGTTCCCAGGAGGAGCGTCGCGCTAGGGCCAAGATGGAAGCAGCCAACAGAGTATCGGAACTGGAGCTCAAGGTCCACGCCGGCATCAACGCGGAACGCGCCAAAAACGGAGGCGCGCTCCTGAAGTGGGACGACAGGCTGGCCGCAGTGGCCCGTGCACATAGCGACGACATGACCAACCGTGGCTACTTCAGCCACGACACGCCGGAGGGTCTGGGACCATCGGAGCGCATTGACCGGTCAGGTTACAGTTGCTGGAAAGGCACCCATTACGGGGTCGCCGAAAACATCGCCGTTGAGCTGGCATCTGGCAATCTGGAAAGTATTGCAGCCGATGCAGTGGGCAGTTGGATGAACAGTCCCGGCCACCGAACCAATCTGTTGGGCCGGCAGTACGACCGTACGGGGATCGGCGCTTCCTATGGCAGATGGCAAGGTTACAAGGCGGTGTACCTGACCCAGGTCTTTTGCTAACCGTTTTCAACAGAAACTCCGAGCAGGCGATGTGCGATATACTTCCCTGCAACCACAAACCCCGGCGGACTGAACTGCATGACCACACTCACCAGCGCAAAGCCCCATGACTTCGACACCTACTGGCACGACGTGCTGGCGGAACTGGCCCGATTCCCGGCCGCGCCGGAGGTGCAGGAGATCCCCCTGCGTTCCACCGACTTCGCCACCGCTTACGGCGTGCGGCTGACCTCCATCGGCCCCTACCGCCTTTACGGCTACCTGAGCATCCCCAATCCGGATCTCCTGACCAGTAGCGGCCCTTTTCCGGCGCGGTATCACCTGCCCCGCTACGGCAGCGTGCAAGACCTGGTGCCACAGGGACAGGCCAACGGTCAACGCCGGGAACACGTCACCTTCGCCATCTGCGTACGCGGGCAACGTCTCGCCGATCAGCCCTACGCCGCCGCCTTCCCCGGCCAACTCACCGACGGCATCGACGACCCGGCGACCTATGTGTACCGGGGCATGGTGGCCGACTGCGTGCGGGGGCTACAATACCTGGCCAGTCTTCCCGAGGTGGACGAAACGCGCATCGCGGCCATCGGCACCGACCTGGCCGTGACCACGGCGGCCCTGTGCCCCCAGGTTACGCATCTCATATGCACCCCGACCCTGCTCTACGCTACCGCCGACCTGGCCCAGCGCACCAGCGCCTACCCGCTGGAGGAAATCAACGACTACCTACGTCTGCATCCCACCCGCCGCGAGGCGGCGCATCACACGCTGTCCTACTTCGACCTGCGCTGGTTCGGCCCACGGATCAGCGCGGCCACGCTGATGATGGCCGGCGCCGATGGCGCAGCCCTGGACGCCACCGCTTTGGAACCGCTGACGCAGGCCATCCGGGGCGAAACCACCGTCCACAAGGCCGAGCATTCCGGCTACCGGGACGGCCGGTATGCTGAGGAATGGCTGTCCCGCCAGTTCGGCATGGCCCAGCCCAGCCTGCCGCCCCACTGGCAACCGTCTCGCAATTAGTCGCCCGGAGACTTGCCATGACTACCAAACCTGTTGTACCGGCGGGCCAGCCCGCCAGACATCCCAGGCAGTTCCCCGAATTGCCGCCGCGTGAAGACATGAACAACCCTCTCTACCTGCACGACCAGGGGCATCAGCCCGCCTTGCGTCTGCACCTGGGCGCGCCGGCCACCACCATTGTGCTCAGCGAAGTTCCCGTGGGCTGGAATCACCGGCAACAATCGGGCCTGCTCAAGCCGGATCTGCTGGTGGCTTTCAACATTGACCGGGCTGCCATCGTGGCCCAGAGAGGCTATTCCATTGACGAGTGGGGCAAACCGCCGGACTTTGTGCTGGAAGTCGCCTCGTACAACAACGCCGAGAATGACTACATGGCCAAGCGGGTGGGCTACGCCGCTTTCCGCGTGCCCGAGTACTGGCGCTTTGACCACACCGGCGGCACGCTGTACCCGGCGGCCCTGACCGGAGACCGGCTGGTCAACGACGCCTACCAGGAAATAACCATCCACCGGACGGATGACAACAGTTATTGGGGACATAGCGCGGTACTGAACCTGGACATCTGCTGGGAAGACGGTCTGCTGCGATTCTATGACCCGGTAGGCCGGCGCTACCTGCCGACCTACGAAGAAGCGTTGGCCGCCGAAGCCGAGGTGGCGCGGCTGCAAGAGCAAATCCGCCGGCTGCAAAACCCATAATTGGCAAAGGATTGGAGGCGGCGCAATGCCCTACGTAAATCTCCCCGGCGTTGACCTGTGGTACGAGGACACCGGCGGCGACGCCATTCCGGTGGTCTTCTGCCACGCCGCTTCCGGCACCTGCGACGCCTGGGTACACCAGCTGCCGGCTTTCACCACCGCCGGCTACCGTTGCATCACCTACGACCGTCGCACCTGGGGCCGCTCCCGCAACACCACGGATCCTTCAAAAGACGGGGCCCAGCAGCCCGGCCATCAGGACGCAGATCTGCACGGGCTGGTCGAGCGCCTGGGACTGGATCGGTTCCACCTGATCGGCACCGCTGCCGGCGGCATCACCGGCATCGGCTACGCGCTGGCCCATCCGGAGCGGGTGCGCAGCCTGGTGATCGCCAACACCATCGCCGGCATCCAGGACCCGGAATACCTGGAAGTCCAGCACCGTCTGCGTCCGCCGGAAATCCAGAACCTCCCGGTGGAACTGCGCGAGCTCGGCCCGTCCTATCGCGGCACCGACCCGGAAGGCGCGGCCCGTTGGCTGGAAATCGAGATCGCCAGCCGGCCCTACGGTCGTATCCCCACCCAACCCGTGAGCGAACCCATCACCTACGCCCGACTGGCCACCATGCGCGTACCCACGCTGGTGCTCTCCGGCAACGCCGACATCCTCTCTCCGCCGGCCCTGATGCGGATGCAGGCGGCGAATATCCCAACCTCCCGCTTCGTATCGCTCCCCGACGCCGGCCACGCCGGCCATTGGGAACGCCCGCAAGTCTGGAACGGGATGGTGCTGGAGTTCATTGGGCAGCATTAGGGCGGCGCGGCGAGCAACACCGGCAAGTTGACACGCCGCCGCATCCTATCCAGAATGGACGAAACGGTTTCCGAGATCGAGAGGAGGATTGATATGACGCAAACCACAGCCTACTCGGTGGACGCGTTCATCGACGACGTGCGGGAGATTTTCGATTCCACGCAGGACCCGCTGGCCCAGGCCTCGGGCGTGGCCTCGCACATGGAGCGCCTGCTGGCCACCCCCGGCTGGCTGGAGGAACGGCTGGAACTCCCCGACGAGGGCGGGTTCGGACGCTATGACCTCCACTTGGACGAGGACTATGGACATCCCGGCGGCGGCTTCTGGCTGATGGCGTCGGTGCAGCGGCCCGACCAGGACAACCTGCCCCACGACCACGGCGCGGCGTGGGTGGTGTACGGCGTCTATGACGGCGCCATCAAGCAGACCAAGTGGCGCTGGTTCTACCCCGGCGAGGGCGTGGACTCGGTGCAGATCCAGGAGACCGGCGACTTCGTCCAGAAGGATGGCAAGGTGGCCTTCTTCCTGCCGGGCGAAATCCACAACACCCTCAACGTGACCGGCGATCGCGCCGTGGTGGTCCGCCTCGAATCCCAGAAGCTGGACCGCATCACCCGCTACCAGTACGACCCCGAAAAGGGCACCGTAGCGGTGATGGATCGCTAGATTCGTTCCCGGTGGTAGCCGCCGGCAATCGAGTTCCGCACCGGAGCGCCCCTCTCGCTTGAGGGGCGCTTCAATCTAACGGGCGCCGCCATCTGTCAGAATCAGGATTTTCAAGATTATAGGATTGCCAAGATTGGGAGAACGTCATCCCGAAAATCCGGAAATCCGGTGCATCCTGCTTCTGACGATTCCACTGCTCATAGTGAGCGGCGTAGGAGCAGCGTTAATTTGTCCCTACTGTTGATTCTAGTGTAGATTATCTGCGGCCCCGCGAATGGCCTACGCAGTAAACAATCCACGGAGGGAATCTAAATGCCGGACGCTCCCCTGTTTCCCGTTACCGTAGTCGGCAGTTGGCCGCGGTCCGCCGAGCTGATCCGCGCCCTGCGCCGCAAGGAGGCCGGCGAGATCACGCTGGCCGAGTTCAACGAAGTGGCCGATGGGGAGGTGCTGGACTGCATCCGCGCCCAGGAACAGGCCGGAGTAGATATCATCAGCGACGGCGAGCAGCGCCGCGACAACTTCTACTCTTTCGCCGTGGACAAGCTCAACGGAATGCAGCTGATGAAGGTGTCGGAGTTGCTGGACTATTCCACCGACCGCGCCCGCATGGAGGAAGTGCTGCGCGCCCTGGACGTGCCGTCCTTCGCCATCAAAAGCCCCATCGTAATCGACACCATCAGCAAGCGGCACGGGCTGGCCCTGGACGAGTTGGCCTTCATGCGCGAGCACACCGACCGGGCCATCATGGTCCCTATTCCCGGCCCCTATATGCTCACTCGCTCCGGCTGGTTCGAGGGCTTGTCCGATAAAGCCTATCCCTCCCCCGACGACCTGGCCAGGGACGTGGTGGAGATACTGCGTGAGGAGATTATTGCCCTGCGCGACCACGGCTGCGACTTCATCCAGCTGGATGAACCCACCCTTTCCCAGGTGGTGTTCGGCGAGGAAACCACCGAGACCTTTATGTGCGCCGCCCTGCCCAACCGCCGCGACCCCACTGACGAGCTGGAAATGGCCGTTCGGCTTATGAACGAGACCCTGGAGGGCATCGACGGTATCAAGACCGGCGTACACGTCTGCCGGGGCAACTGGAGCAGGAAAGAAGAAGTCCTGCTGCGGGGCAATTACGGCCCCATGCTGCCCTACCTGACCCAGATGAACATCGACCGGTTGGTACTGGAATGCGCCACCCCTCGCGCCGGAGAAATGGCAGTGTTCCAGGAATACGCCAACGAGAAGGAAATCGGCCTGGGCGTGGTCAACCCCCGCACCGACGATATCGAGCCGCCCGAGCAAATCGTGGAGCGGGTGAAGGAACTGCTCCAGTACTTCGACCCCGACAAGATCTACCTCAACCCCGACTGCGGCTTCGGCACCTTCGCCGAGCGCAACGTCAACACCCATGACATGGCCGCCAAAAAGATGCAGGTAATCACGGACGCCGCCAAGATGCTGCGGGCGGAGTATGCGTAGTCCTGACGCGCCAAGATTGCCGCCAACCCTGACGGCAGGCGGAAAGCAACGGGAAATAACTGCTCACTTGCGGCAGCAAGCGGTGTCGATACACAACGAGATTACCCTGGAACGATTGATCAACGTGCTGAACAATTGGGTCGTCCGAGGTATCAGGAACGACTGTCGCGGTAGGCAAAGTATCGCCTCTCTGGGCTGGGTTGAATATGGAGGAGGCCGGCGTCTGATGCGAGTAGCCGTCTCAATTGACGACCGGAGGATAATATCGGCTTTCCTGGACACGACCGCGACCGAGAAATTGAACAGCGGCGACATAGACTACTTCCAACGAAATTACGAAAGATTGGAGGTGCGAGATGAACCTGATCGCGCACTATGATCCGGATATCGATGCGATAAGCTTGCACTACGATCAGCCAACGTGCGGCGGCTACGAGGTGGCAGAGAATTGGTCGATCATATTGCACGTTCCTGAAGATGAGAGCCGCTGTGCGGCTGCGCTGGAAGTCATCGGCATTAGCGACTGGCTGCCTCTGGGCAAGTGTGGCTACTGCGCGGAAACGGACACGCTCACCATTGGCCGTGACAAGGAAACCGCAACCGTCGTTGCTGAAAACGGCGACCTGGTTGCGTACTGGGCCCCTGATGAATATGATCCCGATGATTTGTCGCCCATCGCGGTTGACCTGCGCAATGCGTCAAAGCATCTGGCGCCGGTAATCGCGGCGATGCCCCAAGCTTTGAGCGCCGGCAATAATTAACCGCGCTATCACCCCATTACAACAAGGAGCTCAACATGGCGCAGCAACAAGAAAACCTCAACGGTCTGCCCCGGGAGAAACTCGCCGAGGTGCTGGACTCCTTCCGGGACCCGGACGTTTTCAACGCAGTTACCGGTCCCTGGAAGTCCCGCGTCGTCTGGCAGGACGGGATGCGCGCCCGCGCGTATATGCGGAACCACCAGGTGGACATGGACGAACCGGGCGACCTGACCGCCACCGACGTGGCCGCCAGCGCCCACGAGCAACTGCTCTCCGCCATCGGCAGCTGCATGACCGTCGGCTTCGTGGTCAACGCCACCAAGCAGGGCGTCCGCATCCACGACCTGGAAATCGCGGTGGAAGGCTATTTCGACAACATCCGCAAGTGGGCCGGCGTGGAGGACGAGGGCAACCCCGGCTACGGCCGCGTCTCTGCCAAGTGCTTCGTCCGCGCCGACGCCGACGAGGACACCCTGAAGGAAATCTGGCGGCTCGCCGTGGAAGGCTCTCCCGTCACTCAGTCGGTGGTCAACCGCACCTCGGTGGAAACCGACTTCGAGATGGTGGGCTGATGGCGACCATAGTTTCCGCCGACTGGGTCGAGGATCACATCCTTCGACAGGCTCAGGATGAGCGAGACCCGAAGTATCTGATCATCGATCCCCGGTCGGCCATGCGCTACCTGATGGGCCACCTGCGCGGCGCGGTCAGCATACCCTTCAAGAAACTCCAGGGCCCCGACGGACGCCTCGGCCCGCCCGAGCAGCTGGCCGCTGCCTTCGGCGACGCCGGTCTGGGAGACGACGTAACCCCGGTCCTCTACGACCACCAGGACGGGCGCAACGCCGCCATGGCCGCCTGGGTGCTGGAGTACCTGGGCCGAGACGACGTTCACATCATGGACCTGCTCTACGACGCCTGGAAGGAGCAGGGCCGCGAGGTGCTGTATCGTCCCGTTCCCACCGAGGCCAACGCCTTCACCGTCCGGCTCAACCCAACGCTGCGGGCGACTCTCGAAGACGCCGCCAACCCGGGGAACGCCGTCCTGCTGGACACCCGCACCGCCGAGGAGTTCAACGGCGAGGCGGAGATGGACCACCGCCCCGGCCATATCCCTGGCGCCATCCACGTGCCTCACCTGGAAACGGCCGGCAGCGACGGCAATCTGCTCATTGACGAGTTCGAGCTGCGCGACCGGCTGGGCTACGCCGGCGTCGCCAACAATGATGCGGTCATAGCCTACTGCCGCAGCGGGGTTCGCGCCTCCGTAGCTTGGCTGGCCCTGCGGCAGGCCGGCTACGACGTCCGCCTCTACGACGGCTCCTACGCCGAATGGATGGACAGCGACCAGCCCGTGGAGGTCTGAACAAACCATTATTGACATCGGCTTTCGGAGGGAACGTCATGCCGGAACTGGAAATCATCATGGGCGGCTATTCCATCAACACCGACCAGACCCGTCTGGGCCTGTGTACCGTCACGCTCATTCGCGGCGAGGTGCTGTCCATTGTCGATGTGGCCCACTTTGGCCGGCGCAATATGCTGGTTGATGAGCTGGCCGCCCACGGCATCTCCACCGACGACATCGGCCGCGTCATCCTCACCCACGCCCATTGGGACCATTCCCAGAATACCGACCTGTTCCCCAACGCCGAAATCGTCATCCACGCCGACGAACTGGAGTACAGCCGCAACCCCCGGGAGGGCGACCTGGCCACCGCCCGCTACTTCGCCGACACCTTCATGCAGCAGAAGGTCAACACCGTGAAGGGCGAGACCGAGCTGGAACCCGGCGTCCGCCTCATCGAAACCCCCGGCCACACCCGGGGCCACATCAGCGTCGTGGTGGAAACCGAAGCCGGCACGGTCTGCGTCGGGGGTGATGCCATGTCCGACGCCGGCGCCATCGGTCGCGGCGCTCCGGCCATCATCTTCTGGAGCGAGGCCGACGCCCGCGCCAGCATCCGGAAAATCGTCGCCGCTGCCAACACCATATACCCCGGCCACGACCGGCCCTTCCGCATCGAGGCCAACGGCGACATAACCTACCTGGCCGAATCGCCCACCCTGGAGATCAGCGGGGTACTGCACTACGCCAGCGGGGCGGTAACCGTCAAGCTGGGCCGCGCCGACCATCCCGGCACCACCGTCATGCCCAGCGCCATCGACTACCAGGGCGGCGGCCACAACCACCCGGGTCACTGCTGACGCCGCCACGTGTAGGGGCGAATAATTATTCGCCCCTACTGCCTATGAGTTTCTGAAATGAGTGTTACTGTCCCACCTCAGACACTCCCTACACGCCGCCGGTTCACGGTGGACGAATACTTTGCCCTGGCGGAAGCCGGAATCCTGCACGAAGATGAGCGCGTCGAGTTGATTGATGGGGAAGTAATTGTCATGGCCCCTAAGGGAGAACCGCACCGCCAATCCGTCAACTGGCTCGGCCGCCTGCTCATTCCCGCATTGGGGCGTCGGGCAATGGTGCAGGTACAAATGACCATAGTGCTGAATGACGACACGGCCCCGGAGCCGGACATCGCCGTCATTAGCTTCCGCTCGATTAATGACCTCGTCACGGTAACGCCGGAGGAAATCTATTTCCTGGTTGAAGTCGCCGACAGTTCCCTGGAGTTTGACCGCAATACCAAGCTGCCCAGATATGCTGCCGCCGGCATTCCAGAGGTGTGGATTGCCAACCTGGTGAACCGGCAGGTCGAAGTCCATACCGGTCCGGTGGACGGCGCGTACCGGAACGTGCTGATTGTCCATGCTGGCGCCACCATCAGCCCCCGCGCCTTTCCCGACGTGACGCTGGCGGTGAGCGACTTCCTGCCCGGGTAAATCCGCTGCTGCCAGCGTACCGCATCGTGCGCGCCGTAATCTTCGATTGGGACCTCACCCTCTGGAACAGCTGGGGCATTCACCTCATGCTGATGGAGCGCACCGCCGCCGATCTGGGCCTGACGCCGCCCACCGCCGGGCAGGTCGCCGCCGAGTTTCACCGTCCCTTCCGCCAGCACCTGCTCTGGTTCTTCGGCAGCCGTCTCGACGCCGAGGATGAGCTGGACGCCATCCTGGAGTCGTACCTCGGCCACTATCACGGCAACGTCGGCCGGCGCAACTATCTCTTTCCCGGCGCGGCCAGTTTGCTGCGGGGGCTGCATCGCCGGGGCATCCGTATCGGCGTCCTGTCCGACAAGATACCCTACTTCGGCGACGAGGAACTGGTTCAATCGGGCCTGGCCCCGCTGGTCGAGTACGCTGACTTCAAAACCGACGACCGACCCTACAAGCCGGCTCCCGACGGCCTGCTCCGCGTCCTGAGCGCCATGAACCTGGCCCCAGAAGACGTCATGTACGTGGGCGACGGCCCCCAGGACGTGATCTGCGCTCACCGCGTCGGGGTCGTCTCCGCCGCCGCCATGTGGGCCACCATCGACCGCGACGCCCTGCTGGCCCAGCAGCCGGAATACCGCCTGCATCGCCCTCACCAGGTCATGGCGGTGGTGGCCGAGGCCAACGGCTACGCCGACGCCGACCCCTGGCGTCGCCATCTTCCCTGGCCCTGGCGTCCCGACGCCGACAACCCGGACGACGACCAGGACGCGCTTACGGGCGAGTCGCTGCCGGATTACACCGAGCCGCCCCGCGCCAACTGGCAGTTCTGGCCCCACCTCCAGGGCTGGCAGGGCCGCAGTCGTGAGCTGGCGCTGCCGCCCGAGGCGGCGAACCCCATCGCGCCGCTGAACCTGCGGGGATCGGCCACGAGTGCGGACGGATAAGCCCAGCGACGGGAGAGGGACACTGAAGGACATTTTCATCATGACGAACCGTGGTATTGGTGATGAGTTGGTCGGTGCGTACATGAGCCGGCTGGCCGAAGATGTGGTCATCACACCATCTGAGAATGGTTCCCTTGTGATTACGCCATTCACCCGCCCTGATGGCAAACCCATCGGAATGGACGTGCTGACATTGCAGGACGGCCGCGTACGCATCAGCGATAAAGGCGGCAGTTTCGGGTATCTCTACTTGAACGGCCTGCCATTTTCCCGGCCGGCGCTGGACAGCATTGAGCGCATCGCCGAAAGGTACGGCGTCAGCTTGTACGGCGATGCTCTTGTTGCCGTAACGGATGCGGCTTCGGTCGGCGATGCCTTGCACCGGGTGATACAAGCTGCGATTTCAGTAACCGCGCTGGTTGCTGCATTAGATACCGGCTGGCTGGGGAGCAGTAATGCCGCCAAGCCGATAGCTCCAACTGGAGAAGATCAACAGCCGGTGCCGCACCCTAGTAGTCCCTTCTGTGACGATTCCCTGACCGCCCTGCAACGTGCTGCCAAAAAGGCCCGCCGACAAGCCATTGAGTTCGACGGCTACATCGCCACTTGGCGAGACGGCAAGATCGAATACGACACCGAACCCTGATCATACTCCGACCCACCGCGGCGGAAATTCGTCGGTAATCCGGCACGGTCGTGGTTGGCATCGCCCGGTAAGGCGCATGCTGCCTGCAACGAGCGCCGACACCAAGCATATAGTCTATGGACAACCTACGCTTGAGGAAATTACGATGGCGCAAAATGCGCTAATCACCCGGCTACGGGTTGGCCGCTGATCTGAACTTGAGGGCAAACCGCAGCGACCAGTGCTGGTTGGTCAGCTGAGGAATTGGGAAATGACAGCCAGCTGGATATTGCCCTGGCTGGATATGCTAGCGCTGACCAGCAATCGGATATTTGCCTGGCTCGGAGCCGGACTCCTGCTTCTGGGCATAATTTGTGCCGTGTCCACCTTGTTCCTGGGGGGACTATTCTATAGATCGGGCCTGCTCGTCCTGAACCCCTTTACTGACCGGATGGAGCGCGAGTTTTGGTTCGATCCTGAACATATCGATATTCCGCCCTATACGGGTATTAATCCGAATCTGCACGCGGCCATGGTTGCCAGAGAAGGCGAAATAATGCGCGACTTTTCCAGAGGCCGAACGCGCACTTATGACACTACCATCGACGCCGATAGAGCTAAAATCCTTTCGTTGTTGCGAGCCGACGAGGGAAAAAGATTGCTAGGGATATTCGGCGGCCTGTTCGTTCAAGTCGGGGTCATCATTACTAGTATTGGCGTGGCTCTCAGGTGCTTGGGATTAATCAGCCGGCCGACGCCGTCCCCCGGAACCCTCACGCTGTTAGATATCGACCGCCTTGGCCGAACTGACCAAGCCGGACTGCTCATACTGCTGATGGGGGCGTCTCTGTCCTTTTTCTGCGGTAGCACGCTGCCGGCCATCGCCGGAGAATTTGGCATAGATTATCGCAGAGGATCGGGAGTAACGGGGCTAGATGCGGAATTCACATGGCTATTCTGGCCAATTGTGGCATTAGACAAAATCGCATATGCCAGCGGTATGATCGCGGTTGGTGGGCTTGTCGTCATCGCCGTCAATGGGCCTAGCCGGCGGTCCGCGGTGTTCGGCTGGATTAACCGGATAGCGTGGGGCAAACTGCGATACGGGTCGGTCAGCATGGCCTGGGCCAACTGGCTGGCGCTGCTGTCATTTCTGGTGGCGATACTGAGCATTACCGTCGGTTTATTCATCTTCGAAACAGTTCAGGAACTCGGAGTGGCGCTGACTGGCGACTGGTTCTTCCTGGACTTTTACGAAAATCCGGCATGGCTCCAAGCAATCGAAAAAGGTGAAGTGGCATCTTACTCGGGCATATTCGGGTTTTGCGTCATCTGTACGGGATTGTGGCGTGTATTGATATGTTCATGGCTTGGCAATTGTACTAATCATAGTTCGGTTCGTATTGGTAGCGTTTTTTGTTCTCATGTGGATCCGTATAACTGGATATTTGCTGTGGTTAATTTCATGGCGTTTGTTGGGTTTTTTATTGCCGCTGGTGGAATCATTTGGTTGTTGCTCTCGTTGGTGGAGAAATGGGTGGAAGGGTATGATGTAGCGCTAATCGGCCCGCTAGCTCCAATGGCGTTCGGAGTTTTCCTGATCTGTTTGCAGTTCATCCCGCTTGAACGCAAATGAGCAGAGCGTATTGGCCGGTCAAACTGTGGGTTTGTCATGAAAACTGCGGCGAGCAGCATCAACCTGATGGTCACCAGGCGAAAATATCGGCCACCGGACAGGCAAAGCCGGGCAGGACCGGCTCGCAAGTCAGGGGATCCTACATCCTGAAACGCTGCATCGTGCCATCGGCATAGTGAGCAACAATTTCATGCGTCGCAATATACGCTACCAGCACCAACCGGACGCCGGCGTCCAGCCACATCCGGGCCCTCCGGGCCGCTGCGGCTTCCCCGCCGTCCGGTGAAGTGACCTCCACCACCAGGGCCGGAACCATTCCAGGTATGTAGCCTCGGGCCGGCGGCGGGTCCGGCATTTGATCGCGGGGGATGAGCGCGTAGTCTGCGGCGCGCACGGTATCAGGATTTTGTTCCAGGTATGCCGAGCCTGCGGCCCGCCGATGAAACCTAAGCCACGCTCTTCAACGAAGTTCCCCATCCGGCGACCAATCCGGCCGGTGACAACGGTGTGCGTGAAACCCGGCGGCGGCGTCTTGATCAGCGCTCCCCGGACGAGTTCATACTGGTAGCCGTCGTCCGGCATACCCAGCAACTCGTCGGCTGTTATCAGTCTTCTCGCCGTAGTCATGGACAGACCTCTCCGGGCGCAATTATAGGATCTCCCCGCCGCCGTCCGCCAGCATCACCTCCCGCAACAGGGGCACCGGCGGCGCGCCCCAGGATAGGGCGGCGTCGTGGAAACGGCGCAGGCTGTAGGCTGGGCCTTCCTGCCGTCGCCAGTCCTGGCGCAGTTTCAGCAGCATCAACTTGCCCAGGGTGTAGTTGAGGTAGCCGGGATCGAAGGTTCCGCGCAGGGCCTCGCGGCGGGCCGGGTGTTCTTCCATGTAGGCGTGGGCCTGGAAGAACTGCGTCGCCTCGTCCACCGTCATCCCCTGGGTGTGCATCCCCAGGGAGCACAGGTAGCGGCAGTTGCGGACCAACGCCTCCAGCAGTTGCGTCAGCCACAGGGCCGGCTCGTCGCGCCCATACTCCGTTTCCAGCATCATCTCCTCGGCGTAGTGCGCCCAGCCCTCGGTGAAGGCGTAGGACGTCGCCACCCGGTTGATCAGCGACAGTCCCTGCGACTGGCCGGCCCGCCCATAACGGTTGTGCAGGTTGTGGACGTAGTGGCCGGGATAGACCTCGTGGATGCTGATGATTTTCAGCGTGTGGTAGTTGAAGTTGGACAGCCATTCCTCCTGCTGTCGCGGCGTCCAGTCCGGCTCCACCGGCGTCACGTAGTAGAACGCCTCCGTCGCCGCCGCCTCCAATCCGCCGGGCGAGTCCATGGCGGCGAAGGCGTAGCGCATATAGGACGGCGTTTCCGTAACCTGGCAGCGTTCCTCCGAGGGCAGTCCAATGATGTCGTGGTCGATCAACGCCTGCCGGATGTCCTCCAGCAGGTCCCGCGTGTCCGGTATCAACCCCTCGGCGGTGGGATGGTTGGCCCCCACCAGAGCCACGGCCTCCCGCACTGACTTGCCCGGAGCCACCAGCGCTGCCGCCTCGTCCAATCGCCGCAGGTTCTGCTCCAGGTTGACCTGCCCGATGGACAGCACGTCCAGCAGCGGCGTGTTCACCCCTTCGCCAACCTCCAGAATCCGCCGGTACAATTCCGACCCGATGGCGAAGTCGGGGCGGGTCTGCCGCGCCTGCAACCGTTCTGCAAACTCTGCGACGGCGACGGCGGCGGTCTCCCGAGCGGCGTCGAACTCGGCGGCCACGTCGGGCGCGATTCCGGCGCACTCGGCGGAGGCCGCCGCCAGGCCGGTGCGATAGAAGGACGCCATGCCCCGGTAAGCCTCCACCGCCATGTCCCGGATCGGCTCCCCCAGCTCCGGCTCGGTGAGGCCGTCCAGCGTCGCCAGGAAGTCGGGAGCCTGTCGCAGTACCGACGTCGCCGCCCGCAGCCGCTCCGGCAGGGGCGCGTAGTCCCGCTGCACGTAGCCGCCGACGCCCAGGTAGCCCACCTGCCGCTGCGGGTTGTGGTGCAGCGTCCGCATCTCCTCCAGGTTGAACAGCTCCCGGCGCAGGAACATCTCCAGCAACCGGCGGGAGAGGCGCTCCATGCGCCCATCGTCGCCATTTGCGCCGGACGCGGACTCATCATCCGACGGCAGGGCCGACAGTTGCGCCAGCGATTGGTGCAACTCCTCGGTCCGCCGCCGCACCCGCCCGGCGGAGAAGTCCGGCAGACGCCCGTCGTACTCATGCCGACCGATGCGGCTGCCGCTGGTGGGCAGGAAGTCCCAATGTTCCATAATCGCCCGTTCCGCCAGGGCGTCAACGGCTTGGTTCATGGCAATTTGCCCCCTTGCCAGGGCGTGTCTTCAAATCATCCTGTCATTCCTGCGAAAGCAGGAATCCAGAGATTGCGATACGAAGAAACGGGAAGGATTGCTTACGATTTCGACCACTGGATTCCCGCTTTCGCGGGAATGACGGTGAAATGCCAACGTGCCTAGGAGTCTTGCCGATTTTCCAATTGCGCTTCCAGTTGACGGATGCGGGCTTCGGCGGCAATGCGCGCCGCTCGTTCAGCATCCCGTTCCTGCGCCAGCTCCTGCCGTTCCTGTACCAGTTCCTGACGCTCCTGCATCAGCTCCTGACGGTTAGGCAGAAATTGCCCGGTCGCCGGATCCAAAAACCGGAACCACCCCAGCCGGCCGTGCAGTTCCAGCCTCAGCAGCGGGCTGAATCCCCGGCACTCCCCACGCTCAACGTCCACCGTAACCGCGATGGGCTCATACTGTCCGTCCACCAGCCGATACCCCTGCAACAGCGGCGTAAACAATCCGCCCTCCGGGTCGTAGCGCCAGTATTCCTGCACGCCCCAGCTTTCGTACAGCCGGTACTTGAACCCGCCGTCATTCCGGTAAGTGCTGCTGGACGCTATCTCCATGGCAAAGGTCGGGACTTCATGCTCCAGCCATAAAAAGTAAGAACGGCGCAACGCGCTGCCCACGTTGGGGATGATGTACACGTCCGGGGCCACGCTGGCCCGGGTGTTGCCCGGCTCATAGTAGATAAACATATGGCTGGCGACCAGAGTCGCGGGGTCGTCCAGCCAGGTTTCCAGCGCGCCCCGCATATAGGCTTGGGGGACAAAGTGAAACATTGACTCTGGCGGCAGAACGTCGGGAGCGTAGGGGTAATCAAGGCCGTCATCAGGCTCCGGTGGACGTAGCGGCGGAGATTTGGCAGTTGCAGGCGTAGTCATCAATCCGCTCCGGGCGCAAAAGTGGGCGCGGCTAGAGAGGGTATGCCGCAGCGCCAGGCGACGGCGCTCATTATACGCCACGCCATGCCATGCCGCGGACAATGCGAAAACCGCGCCAGCGAGCAGCGCGTTTCGCCGGGACGTCAACAGCTTGGCTCATGGCATACCTTCCTGATGACGACCTCCATATCCTCAACTGCCCGGCGGCCGGGTATTCTTGCCGCCGTGGACGCTGGGCTCGGAGCACCACTTGAGGCGTAATAAATCCAGCGGGACCAGGATGCTCTCCGGCAACCCCAACATTTCCGTAAGCACGCGGCGGTCCAATTCCTTGCGGCTGTCATCCCGATAAGCCTCGTTGGCCGGCAGAAATGTAGCGTCCCTCATATCCTCAAAGATGGCTTCGGCCACCGACAACTGCTCAGCCAATAACTGCGTAACGTCCAACGTGGGCATGGTGCGTATGGCGGTAATCGGCATACGCCCACGCCCAGCCTGCTGACGGCTGGAATGCCACCAGTAGCAGAGCAGTCCCAACGTGGTATTGCCCCACAAGGTATAGGCGATTTCGTGGGCCCGGCTGTCAAAGCGGACGTTGGGCCACGACGTACCGCCGATGGTTTGACGCTCGGTGAACGCTACCGCCAACGGCTGGGAGTTAAACCGGAAATCACGGTTGTGATGAGCGTGGCTGCGGGTTTCCCAAATTGCTTCAGCCCGCTCTTCCTTACCGATTTGTACGCGCCCCTGGCTGTCCGGGGATACTATCAAGCTTCGCTCGCGGCCGGCATCGTGTCCCCACAGCATAGGATAAGTGGAAGCGATGGAGTGCTGACTTCGGGTGAAAGCGGCCTGTCCGCCGCGTCCTACTATGTTCGCGTCGTGCAATCCAACCTGGCAGATTTGTCCAACCGTGCTGACAGAGATGTTTGGCGCATCCTGCAACGGCATTGACGCCAACCGGACTTCTCCACGACTCAATTGATAAGCGGTCTGGGCTACGGTGTAATCGGAGACCCCCGCTACCGACCACGGTACATCATCTAAGGGAGCGTCAATGACCTCGCCAAGTTCCGACCTTCCAATGACCAACGGATTGCCGCCATAAGGACCGTCCTCCAGCCTTCTGATTTCCGTACCGGCAGCCAGCTGGGTTATTGCCCTGGCGATTTCACTGGCCTCCATTTCGCTGCGTGGGCGCCGGCGCAGGGATATAAATCGTCCGCGTCCGCGAAACGCCTTCGGCGATTTGCAGCATATCAGCAAAGCCTCCGCCATGCCGGTGTCTGCGGAAAAGGAACGCTCGCCGTCCGCCCCAGCAGCGATGGTAATGACCATGGCGTCACCGTAATTCCGCCTGATCAATTCGCGAGCTTTGGCCCAACTCGTGCCTTGCATCGCCGTAAGCGGCAGCACCAGCGCGAGAGTTCCATCGTGGCTCACCATCTTGTCGGCCAGGGCCACGAAATAAGAAGCCAGGCCGGCGTAACCATGGGCGCAGGTCCCTTGGGCGTAGCGTCGTGCTGTAGCCGACATCCTGCTTTGGGTCTCCGGGGCGTTACTGAGTCCCCGAAATGGCTTTACGTAGTCAGACGCTCTTTCGTCTCCTTCCCAGTCGGAACCCGCCCGGGTGAATGGTGGGTTCATAATGACCAAATCCTGGCTGGCTACGGGCATATCAACATTAATCTGCGCGGGAGCCTCTCCGGCGCCGGTTGCTACCGAGCCGCTGGTCACGGAAAGCAGCGCCCTTATGGCCGTCCGTCCGTTCAGCAAGTCCAGGGAACCCACGGAAATGCCGCCGTCCTCGGTTTCGCCGTATTCGGTGACTATCGTGCGTGTGTTGTCATAGACCCGCCCCGGATGGGACGACGAAAGCATCGAAGCGGTTAGATGCGCCGCTGACGGGAGCACGTCGCAGGCGGTGAGAGAATTCCCCATCATATAGCCGTGCAGTTGTTCTGGGTCGCCCCCGGCCAGCCGGTGCAGCTGGTTGATGCGACGGTAGGCGGCGTGCAACAGCGTGCCAGTGCCGCAGGCGTAGTCGGCAACACGAAAATCCCGCGTTTGCTCCGGGTCGAACCAGCGTTCGTGGTTGGGAATCGCCAGGTTCGCCAGCAGGGCCGCCGTCTCCGGACGGGTGTAATAAGTCGCCAGAAACTTGCGGTCGGCGATGAGCTTTTGAAACACCGTGCCCGCCAGGTCGTGGGACTGCGCCACATCCCGCAGCCTGTTGGCAACTTCGACCATTATCCTCAACATATCCCCCGCGTAGAACGGCGGGTTGATGTTGATCAGCAGTTCACGGGCTACGTGGAAAATTGACCAGTAATTGACGTCCAATATCCTGTCCCACTCCTGCACCATCGTCAGCTGCGATCCATCTCGCTGCGCCATTATCTGGGCAAGGCTCCGTATCCCGTGCTGTCCGGCCAAGTTCTGGTGAAATACCACCGCGTTGATCATTATGGTGGCAGCGATGCGCGCCGTCTGTTCGTCAAAATCCTGCTTGAGTGTCTCCGCGATTGACTCGTCTGTGCCTTGCGTCAGCGCTACCGCTTCCATCAATATGCCGGCCACTACCCGCACACCGGCCTGTAGGTCGTTGACCGCTTGCTCCACCGCGTCGGCCGGTACTGCCGCTTGTTCAACAAATGCCGCTAAATCCCGCAAAGTGCCTGGAATGAAGCCCGCTTCCGGGAACCTTTCGTAACTCTCGCTATCCGCGCCGGTCAGCAGAGCGTACTCCAACCGGATGTTGCCGCGTAACAGTTCATCAACTTGATCGAGGGTATCGCATTCGCGCAAGTCCGTCGGCGACCGGAGAGCGATGACCGAATTGACCTCGCCCGACGCGCTGATTACGGCGTAATCCAGCGTTGCTCCCAGCCGCGCCGCGGCTTCGCTCTCCACTGTATAGGCCGGCAGATATTCGTTCTCGATGACCAGCGGCGGCGCCCTCTGCTGGGTAATCAGTATGTCGGGCGTGGCCGTGGTTCCAGCGAACGCGCCGGTATTTTCACCCCGCGCCGTCCAACGGCGGTCCAAATTGCCGAGCAGGGTTGCGATGCGACCGTTGAGCTGATTTTCTATGATGGGCATGGTTGCCTGCGGCCCAAGGAACGGGTTGAATGAAGGTTAACACCGCGTGCGACGGCTTGCCAACGGCCTGCCGTCACCAAATCCCGCCGGTTTCGCCCTATGAAAATGGGGGCGACCAACTGGCCGCCCCCACCATCGCATCACCAAGATGCCGTCACGCAATCAGCTCGCTAATCAAAAACTTGGGATCAATGTCCGTGAAGTTTTTCACGTCGCCCACCAGCTCGCGGCCGTGGGTCTTGAAGCCCTCGTGCACGCCGTCCACGTCGTTGAAGAAGAGGTAGCCGACGGCGGTGTACATGGGCGGCGCGTTGGGGTCGGTGTCGGAGATGCCCTTCTCCACGTTGTAGTACCGCATCCCGAAGGTGGTGAGGCGTTCCTGCACCAGCGGCATATGCGTGTTGACGTAGTAGTCGAAGTCGAAGGACTTCCCTTCTTCGTTGTCGTAGAAAACGGTTACTTTAATCATCGTTGTTGCTCCTTGAGTGTAGGGGCGAATAATTATTCGCCCCTACGGGTTTGGCGCTAATTAATGGTAAACGTTGGCCCCAGCTCCGCCGCCGGCCGCGATGGTCTCGCCGCTGATGGCGATGCTGCGGGGCGACGCGAAGAAGGCCACCACCCAGGCCAGCTCTTCGGCATCGACGATGCGCCGGGTGGAGTTGCCGGCGGCGGCGCGACGCTCGATTTCCTCCACGGTTACGCCCTCACGGGCCGCCTGTTCGGCGTACATCGGGCCGCTGCGCTCGGTGCGCGTGGTGCCGGGATGCACCAGGTTGACGCAGACGCCGTGGCCGCCCAGCTCTTCGGCCAGGTACTTGGTCAGGTTGGACAGGCCGGAGTTGCGGACGCCGGCGCTAAGGTTGCCCGCCGCCCGCCGGGCCGACAGGCCGCCGACGTTGACGATGCGGCCCCAACCCTGCTGCTGCATATAGGGCGCGACGGCCCGGGCGCAGCGCAAGTAGCCCATTACCTTGGTGTCCAGGTCCAGCATCACGTCCTCGTCGCGGATCTCGTCCAGCGACCCGCGGGCCAGTCCACCCGGCGCGGCGGCGTTGTTCACCAGGATGTCGATGCGCCCGCCCAGGGTTTCGGCAGCCTGAGCCACCATGGCGTTGACCTGCTCGGTGCTGGTCATGTCGCAGACGATGGGGGTGACCGACCCGCCGGTGGCGCCGGCCACATCTTCCGCCGATTCCGAAAGCGTGTCGGCATAACGCCCGGTGATCACCACGCTGCATCCGTCCGCCGCCAGCACCTTTGCCACCGCCTTGCCGATGCCCCGGCTGCCGCCGGTTACAATTGCGGTCTTGCCGTCAAGTTGCAAATCCATACGCGGAAAGCCTCCCGCTCAAATTGACGGCATTGTACAACACCCAAGACCCACACGCCGAAATGTTTGTAGGGGCGAATAATTATTCGCCCCTACGGTGACATGGCCGATGTCAAACGGCGACTATGCAACCTGCACGGTCGCGCCGGCCTCTTCCAGCTTGCCCTTGATGGTATCGGCCTCTTCCTTGTTGACGCCCTCGCGGACGCGGGCCGGGGCCGATTCCACCAGCTCCTTGGCCTCGCGCAGGCCCAGGTCGGTAACCTCGCGCACCGCCTTGATGACATTGATCTTGTTGGCGCCGAAGTCGGCCAGGGTGACGTCGAACTCGGTCTGCTCGTCGGCGGCCGCGGAGGGAGCGTCGTCGGTGACCACGCCGGCCGCCGGGGCGGCGGCAACCGCCATGGGAGCGGCGGCGGAGATGCCGAACTCTTCCTCAATGGCCTTGACCAGGTCGGCCAGGTCCATCACGCTCATGTCCTTGATTGCGTCCAGTACTTCCTGATTCACTGCCATGATTAAGCCTCCTGTTTTGTTGCGAAAGTCGCTGTTTCGGTTTCGTTGGTTTGGACTAGGGCAACCATCCGCCGGAGGCGGATTGCCCCTACTCTGCCGCTTCCGCCGGCTGCATCTGCTCCATGCGTGCTTGCAGCACATAGGCCAGGCTGCGGATGGTGCCGTTGAGCACGCTCATCAGGCCGTACAGCGGCGACTGCATATTGCCCAGCAGCTGGGCCACCAGCACCGGGCGCGGCGGCAGCGCGGCCAGGCGGGATACTTCGGCCGGCTGCATCGCGTCGCCCTGGCCGATCACGGCGCCTTGAATGGACAGCCCGCCGGCGCTGGCGTTGGCCGCGTCGTTCACCGCCTTGGCGATGAGCGCCGCGTCGTCGTAACCCACTGCAATGGCCGTCTGACCGGTGATGATGTCCTTGAGCTGCGGCACCTCGGCAGCATCGGCGGCCAGGTGGAGCAGGTTGTTCTTGATGACGACGAACTCAACGCCGCCGTCCCGCATCCGACGGCGCAGGTCCACCATCTGGTTGGCGTTCATGCCGGTGTAGCCGGTGGAGACGACGATGGAGCTGCGTTCCAGCTTGTCCTTCAGCTCGGCCACCCGGTCCACTTTTTCCTGAGTTGGCAAGATTTCACTCCTGATTTGCCGTGAGGCAAAAAACTACCCGCGCTTCGAGACGATAGGCGCGGGCTGGGTGACATAACCCGACGGAGTAAACGCCGGCGTCAGTGTACCTTTCTGCCGCCGGACGTGTCCGGCGGGTTTCGCCTCGGCGGGCGGCGCATGACCGCCATTATTCCCTATGGGTACCCGCTGTCTCAAGCGCTGGGGGGTTGCTATTCGATTGTGGATATCAGCCTAGCATCCTTTCCGTCAAAAGGCAACGGGCATGACGCTCTGGCAGCGTTCCGTTTTAGGTGGTTTTAATTCTGCGGACACCGTTGCCGGCGCGGGTAGGGGCGACCGGCCGGTCGCCCCTACGAACGGAAACCACCTAAATTGCAACGCTACCGACGCTCTCTCGCGCACAAGGAAGTGAACCTATTGCAATCGCCGACGCGGGATGGTATTATCGTTATAAGCAATAAATAGTATTCGTTTTGAAGACATGAGGGGGGGTTCACAAATACAGCAGACCGGCCACATTCATGCGACGGATAGGAGGTAGCATCATGGCACTGTGCAACAACATAATCGTTCCCCTGGACGGGTCGAAATTGTCGGCCCAGGCGCTGCCGGCGGCCCGGCTGATGGCCAACGCCACCCACGCGCCGGTCACCCTGGTGCGGTCTTTCGGGCGGCTCCCCCACTGGTACGCCGACACCGAGCGCGGACGTTTCAGCGCCGCCATGGCCGCCGGCGAGCGCGACCGCACCCTGGCCGATCTGGCCGGCATCAAGCGGCGCATGAAGCATTGGGGCGTCGAGCCACCGATATTCGTCGAGGCCCACGAGGGGCCGGCCCACGAGGCAATCATCAGCCTAGCCGACCGTGACCCCCACGCCATGATCGTGATGTCAACCCACGGGCGCGGCGGCCTCTCCCGTATGCTCACGGGCAGCGTGACCGCCAGGGTGGTGCGGGCCGTCAGCAACCCGACGCTCATCGTGCGCTGCAACAAGGGCGACTGCCCGGTGGTGCCCCAGCGCTTCGACAACATCCTAGTCCCCCTGGATGGCTCCAGCTTCTCCGAGAACGCGCTGGACTACGCTGGGGAGCTGGCCGCTGCGTTCGGCGCAGGCATTACCCTGTTCCGCGCCACGCCCCAGGCAGCGCAATTCCGCGCCCGCACCGACTGGTCCCACAATTATGGCGGGCCGGGATTTGGATACACTCAGCCCTATGAACTTGCCGCCAGTCTGGCTGAGGCGTCCAAGGAATATCTGTGGCGCAAGGCGGACGCGCTGCAGGCCAAGTTCCCCATATTCGACGTCACGGTCCAGCAATCCCTGGATAATCCGCCCGAGGCGATCCTGAGGTTGACTGACCAGATGGACAACGCCCTGGTGGTGATGGCCACCCACGGCCGTCGGGCGATGGGTCGCGCCCTGTTCGGCAGCATCGCCGACCGTATCGTGCGCCACTCCGGGTCGCCGACTTTGCTGATCCGCGGTCCAATGCCGGTTGAGGGGCCGGCCGGGGAGTTCCGGGAGGATCGAGAGTTCGCCCCGGCGGCGGCATCCCGCCACGATGCCGCGCTGGTCGGCTGATCCTGATCCGCCCAACCGAACCCCCGCCGGACCAAAGGCTCCGGGGCTGACCAACGGCCCCGGAGCCTTCCTTTTTGATGGCGACAGATTACGGATCATGCCGCGGCATTTCTCGGCAGCGTTCCAATTTTGGGTGGTTTAGTTTTCCCGTCATTCCGGCGAAAGAACGGCACCCCGTACTCGATACGGGGCCGGAATCCAGAGAGTAGCAAATAAGGGGAACATTGCTGTTGCAAAGTTTTTCTGGGTTCCTGCTTTCGCAGGAACGACGGTGTCATGTTCAAGCATCTGCACCCGCCGGCAAGGCACCGCCGCCTGCGTTATAATGCCCGACGATTTTTACTGCGGCCCAGGCTGCGGGGAGACATTATGGCAGAGGCCGAGGAACATAGGCCTTCGGGAGCGATACGGCCGGCTGTTGCCGTATCGCCGTCCGAGCGCGCCGTATTGCTCCGTCAGCAGCCTTTTGTACTGTGGTTCACCGGGCTGTCCGGCGCCGGCAAGAGCGCATTGTCCGGCTGGCTGTCCCGCCGGCTCCATGATGGGGGGTGGCTCACCTACGTCCTGGACGGCGACAATCTGCGCCACGGCCTGAACGACGATTTGGGGTTCGGCGTCGCGGACCGACGGGAAAACGTGCGCCGCCTGGCCCACGTCGCCAGCCTGATGTACGAAGCGGGGCTGATTACAATGGTGGCGTGCATCTCGCCCTTCCAGTCCGAGCGGGATTTCGCCCGGTCGTTGGTTGGCCCGGACAAATTCGTGGAAGTATTTGTTGACACGCCGCTGGCATTGTGCGAGGAACGGGACACCAAGGGGCTGTACCGCCGCGCCCGGCTGGGCAAGATAACCGATTTCACCGGCATTGATTCCCCTTACGAAATACCCGCCAATCCTGAAATAACCATTACAACCGCCGACCGCACCGTCGCTGAGTCCGGCATGGAATTGATGGCCTTTCTGCAACGGCGTAAACTCCTGACATGGCCAGCCCACAATTGACTGACAACCCAGCGGGGAGGAGCAGCGGCGCGGCGCGGCGCGGATATACGCCGGGGGCCTCTGGCAGCGCCGGGTCTTTCAGCTCCGGGTTCAACAGTTTTATTTCCACCGGCCGGCTGTCGCTGGCGCTGCGATTGGGCCGGCGCTACGGCGTGGAGCGACGGTTTATCCCCCGTTATCTGGGCATCCTGACCACCGATGCCATCTTCGCGCCGCTGCGGTTCTGGCAGAGCGTGGCTTACGGCGGCCGCATCCGGCGGGCGGAACTGCACCCCCGGCCGTTGTTCCTGCTGGGGTTCTGGCGCTCCGGCACCACGCTGCTGCACAACCTGTTATCCATGGACCCGCAGTGGGGCTTCGTCAACACCTACCAGGCCGCCATGCCAGACCTGTTCCTGGCCGGCCAGCGCCGGGTGCGGCGGATGATCGAGGCCAAACTGCCGCCCAACCGGGGCGTGGACAACATCCCGGTGGATTTCGCGATGCCCCAGGAAGAGGAAATCGCGATGATGTGCGCCAACGGCCTCAGCCCCTACGTCTCTCTCCTCTTCCCCAACAGCGGCGGCAAGACGCTGGATTACTTGTTCATGGACGGCCGGCTAAACCGGGACGAGCGGGAACGCTGGCGGTCGGAATACGCCAGGCTGCTCCAGGCGGCCAGCTACCACATGGGCGGCAAGCCGCTGCTGCTGAAATCGCCGTCCAACACCAGCCGTATCACGGCGCTGCTGGAGATGTTTCCCGAGGCGCGGTTCGTCTATATCCAGCGCAACCCCTACGAAACGCTGCGCTCGTACATTCACCTGCTGCGCCTGATGAACGACTGGCACGCGCTCCAGAGCATCGACTTCGACGAACTGCTGATGCGGCAGGTGCAAATCTACCGGCAGATGGCCGAAACCTACCTGGAGCAGAAAGAACTGATACCGGACGGTCGGCTGGTGGAAATTCGATATGAAGAGTTGGAACAGGACAAGATGGAGCAAATCCACTTGATTTACGAAGGGCTGGGATTGGACGGTTACGACGCGTTTGCGCCGCGCCTGGCGGAATATGTCGATTCCATAGCCGATTTCCAGAAGAACCCCTCCAATGTCAATGACCGGGTAATTCGGCTGGTTAATGACTACGTTCCCTTCCTGGTTTCTCGCTATGGGTATGAGTTCATGGCGCCGTCAGCCCCGCCCGACGGCGGCGACCGTGATAACATTTAGTTGTTCTGACAACTTAAGCCACGTGGAGGCCGGAAATGGACCAGGCTGTAACTGATTTTTGGGAAGCCACCCGCGCCATTCTGAACGAAACGCCGGTGGACGCCGCGCTCACCGAGTGCCCGGAGCGCAGCGGCCGGGAGTACGAGACTTGGAACGTCGTCCTGCGCAGCTACGGCGGCCAGCGGCTGCGGGGCTTCTACACCGTGCCCCGGGATACGCCGGCGTCGGGACGGTTCCCGGCCCTGCTGGCGGTGCCCGGCTACGGCGGCGCCAAGGACATTCCCTACCACGTGGCGATGCACGGGTTCGCCGTGCTGACGCTGTTCCCCCGCGCTCAGGGCGAAAGCATCCCGGAGTGGGACCTTCCGCAAGGCGCCAACAAACTGACCTACAACGTCACCGACCGGGACAGCTACTACTACCGGGCCGGCTACATGGACTGCGTACGCGGCGTTGACTTCCTGGCCGAACGGGACGAGGTGGACGCGGCCCGCATCGGGATGTGGAGCCGCAGCCAGGGCGGCGGGTTCACTCTGGCCACGGCGGCGCTGGACCACCGGCTCGCCGCTGCGGTGGCCGAAGAGCCTTTCATGTGCAACTATCCGGTGGCCATCGACATCGACACGCGGCCCTACCACGAACTGCGCAACTACGTGCAGGAGCATCCCGAAGAGCGGCCGGCCATGCTGGACACCCTGCGCTACTTCGACACACTCACCCTGGCCGACGCCATCCGGTGCCCCATCCTGGTCAACATCGGCATGGCCGACACCACCTGCCCCTACGACACCATCATGCCGGTGTTCGAGCGAATCCGGGCGCACAAGTCCCTGCTGGTCTATCCCGACCTGACCCACAGCCCCTGCACCGACTTCAACGTACACGCCATGAACTGGCTGAAGCGGTACCTGGGGACGTAGGTATCAGAGCACAACGTGTAGGGGCGAATAATTATTCGCCCCTACCGAGGGTCATTCCTCTGAAGTGTCAATCATGCCCGCGAAACGCGGCAAACCCGACCCGCTGGGCCTGGCCGTCGCGCGGGCGGCGCAGGAAGCGGCCCACCCGGCGGTGGTAATCCTGTTCGGCTCCCGGGCCCGCGGCGACCACCGGGAGAACTCCGACGTTGACCTGCTGGTAATTTCCGACGGGGAGGACGCGCGGAAAGGCTATTTTGCCGCGTCCTCCGGTGTCCGGGCCTATCGCAAGCGCACCGGCTTCAACCTCCACTATGACATCATCCCGATGACCCGGAAGGAATTCAACCGGAACCGGCTGGCCAAGCAGCACGTCGCCGGCCAGGCCGACACCTACGGAGTGGTGATGAACGACGACCCCCTGGAACCCGACTGCGAACGTGAGGACACCTATCCTGACCACTGGCCCGAGACCGTGCGCCGTATTCGAGCGACTGAACAATGGCTCCAATCCTACAACGACAGCGTGGCATCCGATTATTGGTTCCAGGAAGAAACGGGTTTCGCCGCCCAACAGGCCGTGGAGAACGCGCTCAAAGGGTGGTTGTCCTGCTTGAACCGAACCGCCACCTACTCCCACATACTCAGAGACCTCTGGTATGAACTGGAGATACTGGGCCAGCTTTACCGAGAGGAAACCTCGGAAATAACCGAAACTGGATGGCGCTTGTTCATCCATACCGAGTACCGTGACCCGGTAAACCCCGACGAGCCGAGGGACTGGTTAACGCATTATGCCGCCCTGTACCGTTACGCCGGCACTGCCCACCGCATGACCCGCGAGGAAAAACTGGAACTCCACCGCCTGGTTAACCCCTTCGTGGCCGCTCTGCTGGAACACATATACCGCCTCAGCGGAACCGACGCCACGGACGTGTACCCCGACGGCCTCCGCCCCTGGGAAACGCACCGGCCCAACCCTTAACAATCTCACCCGTACTCGCTTTCCCGAATTTGTCAGAATCAGGATTTACGGGATTTGTGGATTTACAGGATTGGGACTGTCTCACTGCAAATGGCTTCAATCCGGTAAATCCCAAAATCCTGATAATCTTGATTCTGACAATAACAAAGGAGATAGAACCATGCCAGCACGAACCGGCGCTCAATACCTGGCCGGTCTTAAGGAACAGCCCCGGGAAATCTGGCTGGACGGCCGGCGCATCGACGACGTTACCGAGTTCCCCGGCCTGGCCAACGGGGCCGGATCCATAGCATCACTGTACGATATGCAGCGCGACGGCGACGGCGCCGCCATGACCTACCTGTCGCCCTCCACCGGCGACCCGGTGGGCCTGTCCTTCATCATCCCCAAATCCGCTGACGATCTGGCGCGGCGTAGGGAGATGATGTCCCGCTGGGCCCACGCCGGCTACGGCATGATGGGGCGGACGCCGGACTTTCTCAACCTCACCATCATGGCCATGGCCGCCGCCGGGGATTTCTTCGGCGACAACCGGCCCGAGTTCAAGCAGAACGTCATCAATTACTACGAATACACCCGTGAAAACGACATCTGCATGACCCACACGCTGGTCAACCTCCAGCGCAACCGCGCCCCGTCGGCCACGTCCATGGACTACGCCACCGACGTTGCGCTGCACGTGGTCCGGGAAACCGACGCCGGCCTGATTATTCGCGGCCCTCGCGTGCTGGCGACCCTGGGGCCGCTGTCCGACGAGATCATGGTCTATCCCACCCGCTCGTCACTGCTGGCCCGGGACGAGGACGCGCACAAGTACGCTTTCGCCTTCGCCGTGCCCTGCGGCATCGACGGCCTCAAGTTCATCTGCCGGGAGAGCTTCGACCTGGGCAAGTCCCATTTCGATCATCCCCTGGGTTCCCGGTTCGAAGAGATGGACGCTATCGTTTTCTTCGACGACGTGCTGGTGCCCTGGGAGCGGGTGTTCATGTACGGCGACCGGCACAAGTGCAACAATATGTCCAACGCCACTGGCCAGTACGTCCACACCGGGCACCAGGTGGTGACCAAGAACGTCGCCAAGTGTGAGTTCATCGCCGGCATCGCCAGCCTGATGGTCAAAACTCTCGGTAGCGGCGACATCCCTCAGGTGCAGGGGCTGATCGCCGAGCTGGTGGAAAACCTGGAGATAACCAAAGCCCTGCTGACCCAATCGGAGGTCAACGCCTCCATCGACGAATGGGGCGTGATGCTGCCCGACCGGGTGCCGCTGAACGTGGCGCGCAACCTGTTCATCAAAATGTACCCCCGCATGGCGGAGATCATCCAACTCCTCGGTTCCAGCAGCCTGATGGCGCTGCCTTCCGAAAAGGACTTCAGCGGGCCGATGGCGGAGGTGCTGGACGCCTACCTGGACACCGACACGGCATCGGCCCGGGAGCGGGTGCGCCTGTTCCGCCTGGCCTGGGACGCGGCGTGCAGCGCCTTCGGTGGCCGGCAGGTCCTTTACGAACGCTACTTCCAGGGCGACTGGATGCGCAACGCTGCCCTCCTGTTGGGCATCTACGACCGGGAGCCGCTGATGCAGCAGGTGCGGGAGTTTCTGGAGCGGGATTGATGGGTACGAGAGCAGGCCGGTAACGATGTAGGGGCGAATAATCATTCGCCCCTACGTTTGGCGAGATCGGATGTTCCTGCGGGTTAGCGCATCAAGCCGTCGGCAATGGGGCCCTTGAAGGCGTTGTCGCCGCCAAAAACGGTGCCAACAGTCCCGGCATTGAACTTCGCCAGGCTGAGGTCATACACCTCACCGGGGAACGGGATGTAGCCCACCGACGCGGCCAATTCCTGACCTTCGTGGCTCAGGTAGTACCGCACGAACTCGGAGACGTGGGCCTGCTCGGCAGCATCAGCCCGCACGTAAATGAACAACGGCCGGCTCAGCGGAGCATACGTACCATTGTTGATCACCGCGTCCGTGGGAGCGACGCAGCCGTTCCCGCCGTCAATGGCGACCACCTTCACCTTGTCCTGGTTCTCCACGTAGTAGGCGTAGCCGAAGTACCCGATGCTGTACTTGTCTCCCGACACCCCCTGCACCAGCACGTTGTCGTCCTCGGAGGCCACGAAGTCGCCCCGAGACACCCCGCCGTCGCCGTTGATGGCTTCGGTGAAGTAGTCAAAGGTCCCGGAGTCAACGCCCGGCGCGTACATCTTGATCTCTTCGGCCGGCCAGGACGGGTCAACCTGGTTCCAGTGGGTGACTACGCCCTCGGACTCCGGCTTCCAGATCATGTTGAGCTGGTCAACCGTCAGGCAGGTAACGAAGTCGTTGTCCGGGTTCACCACCACGGACAGGCCATCGATGGCCACGGGCAGCTCGATGTATTCCACGCCGGCGGCGGCGCACAGGTCAACTTCCTTCTGCTTGATGGGTCGGGAGGCGTCGGAGATGACGGTCTCGTTGGCGCAGAACTTCTTGAAGCCACCGCCAGTGCCGGAGATGCCCACCACCACGCGGACGTTGCCGTCGGTGAGGCCGCCGAACGCTTCGGCCACCGCCTCGGTGATGGGGAACACGGTGGACGAACCGTCAATGGGAATGTCGCCCGACAGACTGGCGTAGTCAACCATGTGGGTCATCTTGTCTTCCACCATGGTCCCGCCGCCCAGGCCCTCGGCGACGGGGCCCTTGAAGGCGTTGTCGCCGCCAAAAACGGTGCCAACAGTCCCGGCATTGAACTTCGCCAGGCTGAGGTCATACACCTCACCGGGGAACGGGATGTAGCCCACCGACGCGGCCAATTCCTGACCTTCGTGGCTCAGGTAGTACCGCACGAACTCGGAGACGTGGGCCTGCTCGGCAGCATCAGCCCGCACGTAAATGAACAGCGGTCGGCTCAAGGGAGCATAAGTCCCGTTGTTGATCGCCTCGTCCGTGGGAGCCACACAGCCGTTGCCGCCGTCAATGGCGACCACCTTCACCTTGTCCTGGTTCTCCACGTAGTAGGCGTAGCCGAAGTACCCGATGCTGTACTTGTCTCCCGACACCCCCTGCACCAGCACGTTGTCGTCCTCGGAGGCCACGAAGTCGCCCCGAGACACCCCGCCGTCGCCGTTGATGGCTTCGGTGAAGTAGTCAAAGGTCCCGGAGTCAACGCCCGGCGCGTACATCTTGATCTCTTCGGCCGGCCAGGACGGGTCAACCTGGTTCCAGTGGGTGACTACGCCCTCGGACTCCGGCTTCCAGATCATGTTCAGCTGGTCAACCGTCAGGCAGGTAACGAAGTCGTTGTCCGGGTTCACCACCACGGACAGGCCATCGATGGCCACGGGCAGCTCGATGTATTCCAAGCCGGCCGCGGCGCACAGGTCAACTTCCTTCTGCTTGATGGGTCGGGAGGCGTCGGAGATGACGGTCTCGTTGGCGCAGAACTTCTTGAAGCCACCGCCGGTGCCGGAGATGCCCACCACCACGCGGACGTTGCCGTCGGTGAGGCCGCCGAACGCTTCGGCCACGGCCTCGGTGATGGGGAACACGGTGGACGAACCGTCAATGGGAATGTCGCCCGACAGGCTGGCGTACCTGCTGGGGTCGGCCTGCTTGGCCGGCTCGGAAGACGTGGCGGTAGCGGTAGTGGTGGTTCCCGACTGGCTGCCGGAACTGGTGGTCTGAGCGGCAGTTCCAGCACCGCCGTTTGTGCCGGGAGCAGCCGGCGCGGTGGGTGTCTCGGCAGAGGGGCCGCAGGCGGCGGCCATGAGGATGGTTGCGCAGGCCGTAGCGGCGGCGGTCAGCAACAAACGGAACGGTAGGTTTTTCAGAGTTTCCAATTTGGCGGAACTCATCGATTCCTCCTAGGGATCGCTGTTCTGGTTAGGTTCGGTTGGGAAATGACGATTTTCGAGTTGGGGCAACGCAGTGTTCCAATAAACATCCCTCCTGTCGGTCGCTGTGGCAGGGCAATCGCATTTCAAACCGGCACACCCGTCACTCCTGCGAAAGCAGGAGTCCAGAAGCCCAAAAGCAAGCGCATCTGTAATGAATCTACCCATTATGGTCACTGGATTCCCGCTTTCGCGGGAATGACGAATGTGCTCAACTCCCAATGTGATTGCCTTGGCCACTGTGGCAAAAATAAAGCGAACTCAAAAGAATTCGCTTGTGATAACCGGATGTGAATCCCGCCGCTGCAAGTGCGGCGGGCGCGGTTGGAATAGCGCCACCTTTGCGCGGTTTATAGACGGCGACGGCCCGGCCCGCGTTGGGGCCAAAAATAACGGGGGACGAATCCCCCGTAACACGGATTGGTGACGCTGCGGTCGGTTCAAATGCGGCAGGTGCGACGTTCACTGGCGCCACTCCCGCCGCTGCCGGAATGGCGGGCAACCGCTCCACTATTGGCAATTTGCCCACCGGAGTGGAGATAATCGCCGTTGTCGCCGGTTCAACCATGGATTACCGTCCGTCCGCAACGATGGCTTCCAGTTCGTCCGGGGCCTTGGGTATGGCTTCGGACAGCACCCGGCAGCCGTCTTCGGTAACCAGCACGTCATCTTCAATGCGGATACCGATGCCCTTGTAGATGTCCGGGGCATTCTTGGCCTGGGGGCCGAAGTACAGGCCTGGCTCGATGGTGAGCACCATGCCCGGGCGCAGGCGGACCTGGCCCTTGTCATCCCGATAGGGACCGCAGTCATGCACGTCCAGCCCCAGCCAGTGGGAGGTGGCGTGCATATAGTAGTCCCGATAGGTCTGCTGCTCCATGATCTCGTCAACGCTGCCGCTCATAATGGACAGGTCGATGAGGCCCTGGACCAGCGCGCGGGCGGCGACCCGGTGCACGTCGTCGAAGCCCACGCCGGGCTTGACGGCGGCGATGGCCTGACGCTGGGATTCCAGCGTCAATTCGTAAATGGCCCGCTGCGGCTCGGTGAATTTGCCGGACACTGGCCAGGTGCGGGTGACGTCGGCGGTGTAGTAGCCGTACTCGGCGCCGGCGTCGATCAGCAGCAGGTCGTCCGGGCCGAGGGCGTCCCGGTTGCGGATGTAGTGCAGCACGCAGGCGTTGGCGCCGCCGGCCACGATGGACGGGTAGCCGTTGCGGGGCGAACCCAGCTGCCGGAAGGGGCCTTCCAAGGCGGCCTGGACTTCGTACTCGTGGACGCCGGGGGCGGCCGTTCGCATGGCCGCGTCGAACCCGTGGGCGGTGATGTCGATGGCACGCTGGAGGAGCGCGATTTCCTCGTCGGTCTTGATCTGGCGCATCAGATCGACCTGGGGCGTCGGGTCCTCGATGCGCCGCAGGCTTTTCGCGCCGCGCTGGGCCATGCTGCGGCGACGCTTGACCAGGTTGGAGATAATGCCGTCCAGCCGGTCGTCGCTGCCCAGAGCGTAATAGACGGTATCATAGTCGGCCAGCATCTTGGGCAATTGGGCGTCCAGCTCCTCCAGGGGATAGGCGGCGTTCGCGCCCAGCCAGCCAACGGCGCCGCGCACTCCGGCGCGATAGCCGACCCAGATCTCAAAGGTGGGATCGTAAGGCCGGACAAAAAGGGTGTAGGGGGTATCCGACCCGGGGCGCAGAACGGCAACGGCGTCGGGCTCGTCGAACCCGGTCATATACCAGAATGACGAGGGCTGACGGTACTCGTGGTCAACGTCGTTGTTGCGGGAAGCGTCGTGACCGGCGGCCAGTACGATAGCGCCGCCAGAGAGCGATTGCATCAGCCGTCGCCGGCGGCTGTTGAATTCCTGCGGTTGCGTTGCCAGAGCGTCGGTATTCATGGCGAACATATCTGTACTGATTTCCCCATCCCGGAATAACCGCTGGTCATTATATCATCCGTACCCGCTTTTGGGAAATCGTCAGAAGCAGGATTCACAGAATTATAGGATTTTCAGGATGCCGCCGCCAAAGCCTCAACCAATCCAATCCTGCTAATCTCCAAATCCAGCAAATCCTGCTTCTGACGATACCGCTACCCAAAGTAGGCACACTGCGAGGTTCGGTTCGCGTTGCATAATCAGAACATTTGTTTTATAATGGCTTTGCGGCTTCCAAACCGATTGGAGGGTTGGACATTCTCACCTAACCTACGATTTCGGAAACGGGCGGCCACAGCGGGCGCCCCAGGAGTTTGCAGTGACTCGCTATATTATGCGCGGCTGCCCGCGATGTGGCGGCGACCTGTATGTTAACGAGCAATATTATCGAAGGGACGACTGGCAGTGTTTGCAATGCGGGCGATACCGACACCGTCCCGACCCTCAATCAACCGACAACGAACTCCTGACGCGCCGGCCGGCCCAGCTTTCCGACCAACCTGACCATACCGGCCATTCGGCAGAGAGCTCCATTTGAGCAGGGTACATTCCTGGTCGCAGAACCGGGACGGTGGCAGCGAGGCTTTGATGTCCCGCTTGTTTGGCCGGCAATCCTTTGTTACAATTCCCGCGCACGAAAGGTACTAACGGCGGACAGCCGCGCGTTGTCCCGCCACGCCCTGGTACTATGGTCATTCGCGCAACCAATGGAGGAGGAATAACTATGCCGTCGTTCTGGGAAAACATCCGAATGCCCGACCCAATGGAAGATCGCGAGTCCGGCGCCAACATCGCCGAGGCCGGCGATATGGCCGCCTACGTCAGCTTCCCTGCGCCCAGCGCCGGCACCAGCCTGCCGGCCATCATCGTGGTCCAGGAAGCTTTCGGAGTCAACCGGCACATCCAGCGAGTGGCCGACCAGTTCGCCGCTGCGGGTTACGTCGCCGTGGCCCCGGCCCTGTTCCACCGCAACGACCGCAACCCCAACCCCACGCTGGGCTACACCCCTGAGGACTTCGACGCCGCCATCAACACCTACATGCCCGAGCTGACCGGCCAGGGCATCATCGCCGACATCAACGCCACCGTTGACTACCTGCAGCGCACCTATCCGCGCACCCGCGGGCAGAAGATCGGCATCGTCGGATACTGCATGGGTGGCCGGGTGGTGTATCTGGCGGCCAGCGCGTGTGACGGCCTCGCCGCCGGCGTTTGCTACTACGGAGGCGCCATCCTGGCTCCCTACAGCGACGGCGTGACTCCGATTGACGGCACCGCCAGAATCAGCATCCCGCTGATGGGCAACTTTGGCGAAACCGACGGTAATCCGACGCCCGCCGACGTAACCCAAATCGAGGCTGCCCTAGACGGCGCCGGCAAGTCCTATGACTTCAAGATGTACCCCGGCGCCGGCCACGGCTTCAACTGCGACGACCGGGACAGCTACAACCAGGCCGCCGCCGAGGACGCCCAAGCCCGCACCCTGGCCTTCTTTGCCGAGCACCTGGCGTAACTCTCCGCCGCACATCGGCTCGTATGATGGCCCCCTTGCCCGTCGGCAGGGGGGCCGTTAGCATACGCTTATGGTCCCGGTTAGCTCGTTGGCAACGCCGCAGGAGGCTCACAAATGAGCACGCTGAAAGAGAACATAGCGGCTTATGAAGCGATGCAAGATGATCTGGAACTGGATTACTTCGGCAAGTGGGTAATTTTTCATAACGAAAAGCTTGTGGCAAGCTACGAAACATCTGAAGAGGCTGCCGAAGATGCGATGGTCCGCATCAAGCACGGCCCTTGTCTGATTAGACAGGTAGGCGCTCCGCCTCTGACGTTGCCACCCTACGTGCCTTACCGGACGCGAAATGTCAACGGTTGAATGCGGTACACCCGGCCAACCCGACCTATTGGAATACCGCGGTCCGTTCCTGTCGGTTCAGATCAGCCGCAACTCCGATTTCGCCATGGGCGTGCTCATCCGCCCTGACCTTTCGCAAGAACTGTTGCCGGCCTTGGTGGACACGGGCGCAGATACTACCTGTATTGACTCTGATCTCGCGTCGTCCTTGGGGTTGCCGGTGGTTAACCAGGAAACTGTATCCGGTGTCTTGGGCAGCGGAGTGGCAAACTTCCACCTTGCTCGTATCTACGTACCAGAATTGGACGTCGCATTCTCCGGAGCCTTTGTCGGGGCTCACCTTTCCGCCGGTGGGCGACCCTATTTGGCAATCATCGGCCGGGATTTCCTGCGTCATTTTCGGCTGTCCTACGATGGACGCACCGGGGCCGTCACCCTCAGCAACGACTAGCCTACGGGCCGGCGCTTCACCGCAGACGACCCAGGCCCCACTCCAACCCACCGTGCGCGGGGCTTTTTGCCGGCCGCAATTTACCAACCCTATAGTTATCTCTCCGTTGCTGCCTCGAGGGACATTACCCTAATTCCCCTCCAACCGAAAGACCCATAACTATAAGCCCGCGGTGCGCCTCCAAAAACGTCCATTTGAAGAACGCACTGGCGCGCGTAGTCGCTCCATTCCGTGTCCAGGGAAGTTACGACGCTGAAGTGGTAGCCATCAAGTCGAAATTGGCTGATTGCTAATGTGGGGACCTCATCCTGCGAATACGCTTCAACTCTTGCAATTGGCCCAAAGACCGCGGCCCGCGGGCAAAAAGCTTTGACCGATATGCCAAATTCGCTGAGGTCCTCGCGTTTTTGGTCCATTTCAACCCTTCCGGCGGCGATTAGGTAACCATGAATTATGACGGGTTCTATCTGCCAGTGTAGCCGGGAGCGGAAGCTATCATAAACTGTGTAGCCGCAGACTCCGAGGAAGACGGATACGCCCAAAATCATTACCACCGCCACCGTCAGCGTCACCAAATTCGGAGCATTTAGGCGATACTTCCCCTCTGTATGCATATCATGATCACCCACCCAACGGGCTGATCCCACGTATCAGGCGGAGGATGTCGTTGGCGGAGATGGCGATTACGAGAGCCAGCAGGGCCACAAACCCGATCAGGTGCACCAGGCCCTCTTTCTCCGACGGGACCCGCTTGCCGCCCCGGATCCACTCGATGAAGACGAACAGCAGCCGGCCGCCGTCCAGCATGGGGATGGGCAGTATGTTCAGTATGGCCAAATTGATGCTTAGCAGGATGGCCACCAGCACCCAGCCCTGCAATCCGCCCTGACGGGTGATTTCTCCGGTGATCTGGGCGATGCCGATTGGCCCGCTCAACTCCGGCCCACGCCCCCCGCCGAACCAGCCGCGTATCTCCTGACCCATCAGTTCCAGGGTGTCCCAGGTTCTGGCCACCCCCATTCTGGCCGCAGTCCACGGTGGTTCCACCCGCCGCTCTTCCTGCTGGTCCACTATCGTAAAGGCAATGCCGACCGCGCCCTGGCCCGCCGGCGGATCGACCCGGGGCGTAACCTGGGCCGCCCGCTGCTGCCCGTCGCGCTCGATCACCCATACCATCTCGGACCCGGCGGATAGCCGCACCTCCTGGGGCAGGTCCTGGGGCGATGCCAGCGGCGCATCGCCAATCTGGACCACCCGGTCGCCGGCTTGCAGGCCCGCCGTTTCCGCCGGCGAACCCGGCGCGACCTGGGTGATTTCCACCGTGCCGCCCACCAACTCGGTGTGGGGGATCATGAACATGATGGCGAAGGCCACGATGGGGAATATGGCGTTCATCGCCGAGCCGGCCGCCAGCACCACTGCCCGCTGCCCCAATCCACGCCGGGCCAGGCTGCGCGGAGCCGCCGGATTGTTCTCGCCCGACAACCGCACGAACCCGCCCAGGGGCAGCCAGTTGACCGAGTAGATCATGTCGGCCAGAACAATGCGGTCAGATTGAACCTCGCGGACGCGGCCCTCGTGCCGCAGGTACTCATCGCTCTCCACGTCCGCCAGCCGGCGACTGTTGGGACGTTCCACAACTTCGTCCTGCCGGGACTCACCGCCGAACCCGGCCAAACTGGCCAGCGATCCCAGCAAGCCGCCACGCTGCCCTCCATTACGCAATTCGACGTACCGGGCCACCAATTCCCCATCAGCGGTCTCGCCGGACAGGACGCGCACCACCTGCCCCGGTTGGATGTGAGCCAGCGTTCCGTTGAGACAGACTGTGGTCGGCGCCAGCAGCGCCTCGGTACGCCCGGTATAGACGCCGAAGGCGCGGGGCGGGTAGCCTACGCCGAACTCCAGAACCTTGACGCCGAAGGCTTTGGCCGACCAGAAGTGCCCCAGCTCGTGCACCACCACCAACAACAGCAGCATCGGTATGAACGATGCCAGCGCGATCAGCCAAGAATCCATAGTCACAATCCGCGCGGTCGATCAAACGAATACGCCGCCGGCCCTATTCCCCCTGAGCCGGCAAAGCGATGCCGCGCTCTTCGGCGATGCGCTGGATGCGAGCCCGTTCCTCGTCAGACTGCGCAGATCCCCACATGGTGGCAATGATGTCGCGTTGACCTTCTGCACGGCCTTCTGCACGGCCTTCTGCACGGCCTTCCGCAATGCCTGCGGCCCTGTCCCTGGCGCTGCGACGCCGGCGCTCCCTTCTTGCGGCCTCCCGGTCTTTTTGCCACTGTGCCAATGCCCAGAACACCGTCCTGCCTCCTAATTCCGCTGCAACCGCTATCATACCGTAATACACTGCGCTGATGCTGACCAGCGTTGCCATGCTGTCAAAGTTGGCTATCGCCGGACGTATTGTTGGGAAGCGCAAATGCGTAGTTATTATTGTTGTCAGGGCAATGCCAAAGGGCGTAGCCGCAAAGTGGAGCAGTTGCCAATTGTAGGAAAATCTTCTCGCCCAGCGCCGTAGCCGCCATCGCCAGTGCAGCCATCTGCGTCGCGCCATGCTGTTATTGTATCAAAGAGAAGCGCAATGCTAACTGGAACGGTTGCCGGCTATCTCAGCAGCCCTCGCGTTGGCCCAACGGTCTGCCTCCACAATAGCACCCAAGTCAGGGGAAGGCTGTGAATGATGCTCGCCCAGCACCTGCTCTACCACCCGGTAGATGTCGGTGAACCCGATGCTGCCCTGCAGGAAAGCCTGCACCGCCACCTCGTCGGCTGCGCTGAGCACGGTGGGCGTCGTACCGCCGGCCTTTCCGGCCGCTACGGCCAGTCCAAAGCAGGGATAACGTTCCGGCTGCAGTGGCTCAAAGTCGAGGGACCACGGCGCGGTGATGTCCAAGCGCGGGATCTCGTCGTTGGCGAACCGCTGCGGGTAGAACAGCGCATACTGGATGGGCAGTCGCATACTGGGCGGCCCCAGTTGGGCCTTCACCGAGCCGTCATCGAATTCCACCATGGAGTGGATGGTGCTCTGGGGATGCACCACCACGGCGATGTCCTCCCACGGCACCGAGAACAGCCAGTGGGATTCAATCACCTCAAACGCCTTGTTCATCAGCGTGGCTGAATCAATGGTGATCTTGTCGCCCATGCGCCAGGTAGGGTGTTGCAGGGCCTGCTCCGGAGTAACCTTCTCCAGTTCTTCCAGGGGAGTGCGACGGAAGGGACCGCCGCTGGCGGTTATCATCAGCCGGCGGATGTGGTTGTCCTCACCCTGGAGGCACTGCCAGATGGCGCTGGGTTCGCTGTCCACGGGCAGGATGACGCCGCCATGCTTGGCCTCAGTCTCCTTCAGTGTCTGCCCGGCCATTACGATGGGTTCCTTGTTGGACAGGGCCACCTGCTTGCCGGCACGCAGAGCGTTCATGGTGGGTGACAGCCCGACCGCGCCCATCAGCGCGACCATAACCTGGTCCACCTCGGGCAGCGCCGCCATCTCGTCCATGGGCAGCAGCGTCGTACCCTCCGGCAACGGCGCGGGCGGCGTGGTGCACCAGATGTAGCGGGGGTTAAACTCCGCAACCTGTTCCAGCAACCGGGAGGCGTTGTTACCGGCAGCCAAACCTACCACCTCAAACTCGTGGCGGAAGGCCCGCACGATGTCCAGGGTCTGTCGCCCGATGGAGCCGGTGGAACCGAGTATTACGATGCGTCGCATGGGATGGTGTGAGGGTCAGGTGGCGACGGTAATCGTTACCGCTAGGATGTACACGATTGCTACGGAAGGGAGCAGACTGTCGAGACGGTCCAGCATCCCGCCGTGCCCGGGGAAAAGGTTGCCGGAATCCTTGGCGTCGGCCAAGCGCTTGGCTTTTGACTCCAACAGATCGCCGGCCGGCGAAACCACGCCTAAAATAACACCAATCAGCGCCGCTTGCCAAATCTGAATCTGCAAGGGAAACAGGACACCCAGCGCGACCGCCGCTACGATTGACGCCGCCATTCCGCCGGCCGTGCCCTCCCAGGTCTTGCTCGGGCTGATGCCGGGAGCCATCCGATGCCGTCCGATGAGCCGGCCCACGGCGTAGGCCCCGGTATCGGCGGCATACACGGTGAGAATGGTCAACAGCAGCAGCCAGCAGCCCAGGTCGGTGAGGTTGGCGACGCTTTGCGCGAACTCGACGCCGGCGATGTCAGGAAGAAGCCACGAGCCGATAGATTCCGTCGCCGCCTCCGGCGGTATCTCCAGCGGTTCGCCAACCCCGTTTTCCTCAATGGCTGGCGGTGGCGAAAACGCGGTAACATCTACGCTGCTCTCCAGAGGCAGCACGATGCGCTCTCCGATGACGCTACGCAGCGCGACGGCGCAGGCCAAAGCGCCGCCGATGTACGTGGGCGGCATCGCCAGGTAGATGACAGCGACGACCGGCCGCCGGCCACGCCACGCCGCAATCATCCACAACCCGCCGATGATGCAGCCCACCACGCAGATGGCGGCCGCCGCCAATCCGAAATCCTGTGGCTTGACGGCAAGCTCGCCTGCCAGCACCAGCGCCACGGCCCAGGCGCCACCCAGCAGGATGGGCAATGGCGTCGGCGGGGAGTCCGGGTCCGCCGAACTGATGGGTGGATACAGCCGGTAGGCTTCCCATACCCCGATAACCGCCGCCGTGGCGGCAATAATGGTCAGCCAGGGCGGCCCGAACCAGATGGCGGCCAGGACGACGGGAACGCCCACCAGGGCGGTCAGGACCCGGTGGAACAGCACGCGCGCTATCCCTTACCGGGCTGGTCCTGCCCATCCAGAGCGCCGAAACGCCGGCGTCGGCGCCGGTAGTCGTCCAGCGCGCGGTCCAGTTCGTCCGCATCCAGATCGGGCCAGAGCACCGGGGTGTGGTAATACTCGCTGTAGGCGGCCTGCCAGAGGAGGAAGTTGCTGAGACGCTGCTCGCCGCCGGTGCGGATGATCAGGTCAGGGTCAGGGCAGCCGTCGGTGTACAGGTAGCGGCTGAACAGGGCCTCGTCCACCAGGTCCGGAGCCACGCCATCGGCCAGGATGCGTCGTACCGCCTGGAGGATCTCGCCGCGTCCGCCGTAGTTGAACGCGATGTTCAGTACAACGCCGGTGTTATGCTTGGTGACTTGCTGGGCCCGGGCGATGGCGTCCTGCAAAGCCGCGTCCAACGGCTCAGGGTCGCCCAGATGCACCAGCCGCACGCCGGCCTCGTGCAGTTCCCGGGTTTGCGGCTCGATCTCTTCGGCCAGGATCGTCAGCAGCCCGTCCACTTCCTCGGTGGGGCGGCGCCAGTTCTCCGTGGAGAAAGCGTAGAGAGTTACCACCGACACCCCGCGTTCGGACAGAGCGCGCACCACGCGGCGGATGTTGGCCACGCCCTGCTGGTGCCCGGCCCGTCGGGGCAAATCCCGGCGAGCGGCCCAACGACCGTTGCCGTCCATGATGATGGCGACATGGTGGGGCAATGGGCCGGTGTCGTGGTTTGACCCGGCGCTATGGTGGACGCTATCGGCGGTGGGCAAGGGACGGTTATGCGGGGAGGTTTTCTCTGAAATCCGAGGGCTGACTATTCCGATTGCTGGGAACCCAGTTGTTCCTCCAACTGTCTAACCCGCTCCAACGCTGCGTCACGTTCGGCGGTTACAGCGTCGCGCTCAACGGTTACGGCGTCACGTTCGGCGGTTACGGCGTCGCGCTCAACGGTTACGGCGTCGCGTTCGGCGGTCGTGGCCGCCAGTTCGGCCTGCATTTCATCCCAGGTGGGCAGACAGTCGCCGGTGATCGGGTCGCAGAACCGCAACGTACCATTGTCCCAGCGGACGTCCAGACCCAGGACCTGGCTGTACCCCGAGGCTATGCCTTCTTCGTTGACAGTTATCGGAACAGGTTGGTATTCGCCGTCAACCAGCCGGTCGCCGGCCAACGCCACGTCGTGATATTCGCCTCCGGTGTGGTCGAACCGCCAGTACTCCTGCACCCCGAACCGCGCGTAATCCAGCCGTTTGGCAGTGTAGTCGGTTGTCCCGGTGGTGGACGAAGCGATTTCGATCACCAGATCGGGCGGCTTCCCATGCTCGTGAATGACGTAGCCGTTGCGAGCAATGATAGGGGCCGGATCGACGTCCAAGGCCACCATCAAATCAGGCACTCGCCAGGGCCGGCGTTCCCTGGTGTCGAAGCAGAGGTACGCGCCTCCGACGACCAGAATGGGGTAGTGGCTTCGGGCCAGATAGAGTTCCAGGGAGGTGCCGACGCCCGGCCGGTGCAGGCGAAGATAGTCTTGCATATCGCCCCTTTTCGGCGGATCGGGCAGCGGCACGTCAGGATCCTCATACATGGGATCAAGCCAAGGCTCAAACGGCTCCTGCGGCGGAGCAAGTTCGTGCAGCGGGGTGACGCGCCCGGCCGGCGAAGGGTTGGCAGAAGGTTGGAGGGTAGCCATTTCGGATCTCAATCGGGCGAATCGGAGCCATGCGTCGAAACGCTAGACCTCCATAATCTCCGCCTCTTTGGCGGCGGCCACTTCATCGATGGACTTGATGTGCGCGTCGGTGGTCTTCTGCAGGGTATCCTGACTGCGGCGGTTCTCGTCCTGGGAAATCGATTTGTCTCGCTCCATCTTGCGCAGGGAGTCCACGCCGTCGCGGCGCACGTTGCGCACGGCGACCTTGCTATCCTCCGCCTTGCGCTTGAGCAGGCGCACCATTTCGCGCCGGCGTTCCTGGGTCAGCGGCGGAATGGGCACGGTGATCACGTTGCCGTCGTTGGACGGGTTGAACCCCAGATCCGATTGGGTCAGGCTGCGCTCAATGTCCCGGAGGGACTGCCGGTCCCACGGCTGTACCATGATGGCCCGGGCGTCGGGGGCCGATATGGACGCAATCTGTTTCAGAGGCGTGGGCGTTCCGTAGTAATCGACCGCCAGGTCCTCGATCAACGACGGAGTCGCTCGCCCGGTACGGAGGGTGCTGATGTCACGGCGCATGGCCTCGATGGACTGGCCCATTCTGTGTTCGACGTCGGCCAGCACATCCTCGATGGTACGCTCGTCCTGGTCGCTGTTGTCCCTGCCTCGGCGCATTGTCATTTTAGTCCCCTCCTTTACCGTTTTGCGTGACGTACGGTTGCTTCCCGTCGCTGATGGTGGTGCCCACCGCGTCACCGCGAAGGATACGGCCCATGGCGCCATGCTCAAATATATCAAACACTATGATGGGCATCTGGTTATCCATACACAGGGTCATGGCCGTGGAGTCCATAACCTCCAGGCGACGATTTACCGCGTCGAGATATTCCAAGTTGCCGAATCTCACGGCTTCGGGGTTGGTGCGCGGGTCCGAATCGTACACGCCGTCCACTCCGTTCTTGGCCATCAGCAGCACTTCGGCTCCGACCTCCAGCGCCCGCAGCGCCGACGCCGTATCGGTGGACATATAGGGGTTGCCCGCCCCGGCGCAGAACAGTACCACGCGGCCCTTTTCCAGGTGTCTGATGGCTCGGCGGCGAATGTATGGCTCGGCCACGGCCTGTATCGGCAAGGCCGACTGGGTTCGGGTGATGGTGCCTCGGCGTTCCAGCGCGTCCTGCAGGGCCAGCCCATTGATCAGAGTGGCCACCATGCCGGCGTAATCAGCGGTGGAGCGTTCCATCCCCCGGCGCTCGGCGGACGAGCCGCGCCAGATGTTGCCGCCACCGACTACAACGGCCACCTCGACGCCACGGGAGTGCGTGTCGATTATCTGGTCGGCGACGTAGGACACGGCTTCCGGGTCGATGGCGTCGGTCCCGGCGCCCTGTAAAGATTCGCCGCTGACCTTGAGCAGGACGCGGCGGTAGATTGGTTCACCCTTGACGGTGCCGTTTTCCATCTTACTGACCTGAGATGGGAGCGGCCGCGCTGGGCCGTCGCCGTCGCCTGCTCCGGGTTACTCGCCCAAAGCAAGGCGGCTGAAGTGTACGATGCGGACGTTCTCTCCGGTTTGCGCTGCGGTTTCGCGCACCAGGTCGGCCAGGGTGCGGGAGCCATCCTTGATGAACGGCTGTTGGAGCAGACACACCTGCGCCGCCGGCCGGTCGTCCCCATCCTCCTTGTCCTCCTCGCTGAGATAGACGGGAGACATGGCCGCCACCTGCATGGCGATGTCGTGAGCCAGCGCGCGGAACTGGTCGGTGCGGGCCACAAAGTCAGTCTCGCAACCCAACTGCACCAACGCGCCGACCCGGCCGCCAGTGTGAATGTAGGCTTCAACCAACCCCTGGGAGGTCTCACGGTCGGCCCGGCGGGCGGCCTGCTCAAAGCCCTTCTGCCGCAGGGCCGCCACGGCTTTTTCCAAATCCCCGTCGTTATCCTCCAGCGCTTTCTTGCAATCGCTGATGCCGGCTCCGGTCTGCTCGCGCAGGTTTTTGATTAGTTCAACGGTAACTGCAGGCAACTTGGGAGCCTCCTGGTAATCAATAGTCTGATGTAGAAAGTGTTGATAAATACGGTCATTCCCGCGCACTTTCCCGTCATTCCCGCGAAAGCGGAAATCCAGTGAGCGTAAACTCGGTCAACATTCCTGTCGCAAAAGATTTCCTAGGTTCCTGCTTTCGCAGGAACGTCGTCGCCGCTTCCATATTGTCAACAGGCCCTATGGTGTCTGGGCAGGCTACGGTTCCAGAGGGCGGGACGACAACATCTGGCCCAGTTCTTCCAGGGTGACGGTGTTGCTGAAGGGGCGCCGCTCCTCGTCCATTTCATCGTCTTCCGGCGCGTCGGACTCGGCCTGGGCCACCAGCAGGGCTTCCCGCTGGGCCTGGCCTTCTTCGATGGCGGCGGCCATGCGACCGGTGATCAGCCGGATGGAGCGCACGGCGTCGTCGTTGCCCGGCACCGCGTGAGTGACCAGACCCGGGTCGCAATCGGTGTCCACGATGGCAAAGATGGGGATGTTGAGGCGTCGCGCCTCGGCGATGCAGATGTCCTCTTTGCCGATGTCGATGACAAACAGCGCGGCCGGCAGCCGGTCCATGTTGCGCAGGCCGGTGAAGTACTTCTCCAGCTTGTCCAGCGTGTGCGTCAGGCGGACGGTTTCCTTCTTGGGCAGGCGAGCCAGATAACCCGTTTCCCGCTGTTCCTGCAGGCGCTTCATGTGATCAATGCGCCCTTTGATGGTCTGGAAGTTGGTCAGGGTTCCCCCCAGCCACCGCTGGTTGACGTACCATTGGCCGGTGCGTTCCGCCTCCGACGCGATGACGTCCTGGGCCTGCTTCTTGGTGCCCACGAACAGGACCTTGCCGCCGCTGGCCGCCAATTCCACCATGGCCCGGTAGGCATCACCGATCAGCCCCATGGTCTGTTGCAGGTCGATGATGTGGATGCCGTTGCGCTGCGTGAATATGTAGCGTCGCATCCGGGGGTTCCACCGGCGAGTCTGGTGGCCGAAATGCACGCCGGCCTCCAGCAGCGACTTCATCGTAATCGGTTCAAGGGCGGGAGCCGCCGTCGTTGCAGCCGTCTCCGCCGGGCGTTCGGGGGCTTGTACCATAAGCTTTCCTGCCTCGTTTTCCGGTTGGCGCTGAATCCGCGCAAGTATAGCACAGGGCAGCAAACAGCGGCAAACGGCGTGGCAGTCCCTGCGTACCAACTTTGCCGCCGTGAGGACGCGAGCGTTCTTGCCGACAGCCGCCGCGTTGGGTATGCTTGACCCAGGCGTCTCGCGCCTTTCGCTCACCCGCGTCAACTCAACTGCACAACCGATCCGACCACGCCGCCGGCAGGAGGTTCCAACGATGGCAGGGCAGAAATTCACATCCTGGGTACACGGCTCCGCGATGACGGGAGAGTATCTCAGCCGCATCACCGCCGTACGCCACTGCGGGCCTTTCGCCCGCATCGAGGGCAATGAGGGGCAGAACGCCTGGATGCACTTCGCCATACCCACCCCAACCGTCCAGAATGGCAACCGCACCAAGGCGGAGTCGGTATCGGTGGCCTTCCGAGCCCGCTCTCACGCCAACGTGGCCGAGGTGTTGGTGTACGACGGCGAGAAGATCATCGCCGAACACCTGGGCATGGCCATGAAGGGCGACAACCTGGACGCCAAGTTTGAAATCCCGGGCGCGCCCGAGGTTGATCGTGGCATCAACGTGGTGGTCTGCGTGACCTTCGACGAGGGAGCGCCCGACCTGCGCGCCATGCAGGTGGAAATCGTCGGCGTCGGCGTGGACTTTGAGGGGTAGCGGCAGTCGGCTCATGTAGCCCGAATCTTCTGGGGCGGGTTTCAAACCCGCCCTCGTGTTATGGACTCCAGAGCAATTCTTCTGCTCTGGCCGCCCTGCGTAGCGCGTTGTCCAGCGTAGCCAACATCACATTGCGTCGTCGCGCCAGTTCCAAGTACACGGCGTCGTAAATCGACAGCCGGTGCGTCTTGGCTAGTTCATAGGTAGAATCGAGGTCAGTATCGTTATCCGTGTCAATCGGCAAAGCGCCCAGGGCAGCATCTTGCTGCCCGGCCCGGACCGAGGACAGCCGATTTCGCCTCTCGGCAGTCAGCAGAACATTGCGCACCTCAACGTGCCAGAATTGCGGAACCAGCCGGCCGTCAACCATGGGTGAGGAGAACGCTGCGATAGCATAAGGTTCGTTTTCATCGTCAAGAACCCATGCCGCTGCAACGGACGTATCCAACGCTAAAGTATTCATCAACGGCGTCCGTAGCGTCGCCAATCCAGGATGTCCCGCAAGCTGTCGGAGACAGTCTCCCATGGCTCCGACAACCCACTACTAACCATTGGTGCTAGTTTGAGTTGATTTTGAAAATGCCACGAAGTTCCACTATGCTGTGAGTTGCTTACACTACAGCGGAGGAACCTCGTGAACATCGCCGATTTTATCACTGAACTGTACTGCCAGATAGATGACGCGCTGCCCGACGTTCCCCAGCACAGTCAGGCCATCCTCTCCCTCAGCGAACTGATTACCATCGGCGTGCTGCAAGCCATGAAGCAGGTTACGCAACGGGCCTTCTACCATTGGCTCAAAGACAACTATGGCCACCTCTTTCCCCAACTGCCCAGCCGCACCCGTCTGAACCGCCGGTTGCGGGCGCAACGGGACTGGACCGGCTACTTCCTGGCCGGGCCCACCGTCCTGGGGGTGGCCGACAGCTACGGAGTAGAATTGCGTCATCCCATACGCGAAGGGCGACGGGCTAACCAAATCGGCAAGAAAGGCAAGTCCAACCATCGCTGGATCGTGGGAGGTAAACTCTGCATCGTACAGAACCAGTGGGGCCTGATTACCGATTGGGACTGCGCCGGAGCCAATGTCCACGACCAGACCTTCCTGCCCTTGCTCGCTCAATACGACGGACAGATGATTGTGCTGGCCGACACCGGCTTTCACCGCGCCAAAGGCGACCCGGCCAACGTCAAGATCTGTCGTCGGGGACAGTGGAACGTGCGCATGGCGGTGGAGACCACTTTCGCCATGATGTCAGTGGTGTGGGGCAGTAAAGAAATGCGCCATCGGGCGTGGAATGGCTTTGAGGCCCACTTGGCTTACGCCATCGCCGCATTCGATATACTGACCCAATGGAATGGGTTGGAACCGGACGCCCAGGGACGCATCCATCGCTCCATCGCTCACTTCATCCTCTGACACTTACTAGCACCAATGGTTACTACTTTCGTCGCCCACTGTTTTTTCCGCCTCTGAAAGGTTCCAATTCGATTCCAAAGTCGGCGGGGTAAGAGGCGCCGGGCAGAGATGGGCGACCGGCTTGCCGTGGTGCGTTATCACCACCGTTTCACCTTGTTTTGCCGCTTCCAGCAGTTCGAACAGGATGAATTTGGCGTCGTAATCCTCAACTTCACGCATCGTTTCTCCTCTGCGCTAAACTTCACGAGAAACCATACTGCCGCGTTGCTCTGTACAAAGGCGAAGTAGGGCGCATTGCAAAGAAAGTCTCCGCGCCGGGTCCTCACCGTGCTAGGTCGTTGGCAAGTCTTGCGCTGACCAGACGGTTCAGGCTGATGCCTTCCTCGGCAGCCCTGATGGCGAGGGCGCGGTGTGTTTCGGGCGGTACGCGCACCAGGAATCGCCCGCTGTAGGTGCGTTCGGCCAGTGGCTCCGGGGGCGTCTCGTCGTTGGCCTGCATATCCTCAATGCAGTCGGCCACCAACTGTCGGATGCCGGCGAAGGCTCCATCCTGGGTTAGCTCCAGCCAACTCAGCGAAGGGAACTCGGCGCATAGGCCGACGTATTCTCCATCCTCGGCGGACCATGTGATCCGGTAGGTATAGTGGTCAGCTTTCATTCCGCAGCTTTTCAAGTGCCCTGATGACTTGGCGTACTTGGTACGGTTTCGCCATCCCCCGGTCGTTCTGTATGTTGACCCTGGGATCACCCGGCCACGGTGTCCGATAGACCAAGTGGCTCGTGCCACGTCGGCGGGGTTCTCCAAAGAAGTAATCGCAGATCCTAACCAATTGTTGGAACCGGACCCCTGCGGGGTTCCGCTGGAGCGTTTGGATAACAGAAAGCAAGTTCATAACCAATTCCTGTTGATTTTATGATGTGCTGCCAGTCCATTCTCCTTCTCCTTTAGCGCATACTGATTAACGATATCAATAATGGTACTAAACGTCAACTGCTTAGCAAACTCCCTTGACAAACACCAAGGTGGTATCGACGAGCTTACGCCGCAACCGCCGCCGGCCGGCCGCTCTCCGCCTGGAAGTCTCGCGTCAGTTGGGCCAACAGGAAGAAGATGTTTTCCACGGCGTTGGTGGCATCGACTATGATGCGCTGGCGGCCGTCGTCTTCTTCGGGAGCCGCCATGGCCAGGTAGCGGGCGCGGACGTCCTGCATCAGGCTGCGGCGGTCGCCCATCACCTGCTGCACGAAGGCCCACGAGTCGGCCTCGTTTTCTTCCAGGGCGTCCAGGAAGATGAGCAGCGCGGCGTCGGTGCCTTCCACCACGCTGATCTGGAAGGTCTCCAGCGCGAGATCATCCTCGGGCAACTCTCGCAGCAGGTCCGGCAGGGTGGAGAACTGCTCCTCCAGCCAGGTGATCAGCTTCTGCCGGCTCAGGACGGCGTTGCGTCGCTCGCTGTCCTGTCCGGGGTTGCGCTCGCCCAGCTCGCTCAGAAACTCGTCAATGCGACCGTTCACCGCCAGCGTGGACTGGCGCACCGCACCCAGGGGTTGACCCATGCGGGCCTGTTCCAGGTATTCCGAGAACCGGCCCAGCACTCGTTGCTGTTCCAGGTGAGCCAGGTCTAATGCCGTCGCGACGTCGTCGATGGCCTGGTCGTGGATGTATTGGGGCCGTGAGCGTTCTTCCTCGGCGCTGGCCGGCCAGATGCGGGCGAACATTCTCATCGTCCAGTCCGGCGCGGACAGCACCACAAAACGCGACGGCATCCCGAACACAATGACGGCCAGGGCCATCTGCGGGCCCAGGCCGATCTCCGGCCAGGTCACCAGCGCCTTGACCAGCGGCGCCCCCGCGTACACTTCTATATAAAGGAGTATCACCAGTATGGCGGCGGAGAAGAAAACCTGCACCGCCCAGAACATGCCCAACTGGCGGGCGGTTCCGGTGAGGCCATAGGACACCACCGTCACGCTGACGGCCAGGCCCACATAGGAGCCGTAGATGTACATCAGCACCTGCTCCACGCCCACCAGCTCGGCGGCGGCCAGGCCGATGCCGAAGGCCACCACCGGCACCAGCGCCTGCACGATGAACGTGAGCAACGCCCCCAGGATGAACGACAGCAGGATGGAACCCGCCGACAACTCCAGCCCGGCCTGGAACCACGGCTGTCCGGCCAGCGGCTCCGCCGACTCCTTAATTAACACCAGCCCGAAGAGCAACGCCGCCACGCCGAAGAGCATGGCGCCGGCCTCCCGGTAGTTGCCCCGCTGGATCCGGGTCACGGCCAGCCCGCCCACGCCGATGCCGTAAAGCGCGGCCACCCGGATGTCCACGGTCACTATGAATAGGATAAGGCCCACGCCCATCTGCGCGCCCAGGGCGATAGGATAGCCCTGCTTGGCCGAGATCAGTCCCGACCGCAGCATACTGATGGTGATGAAGGTGACCGCCGGCGAACTCTGGGTAATAGCACCCGCCAGCGTGCCCCAGCCGAAGGCGGCAAAACGGTTGTCGGCCAGCCGGCTCGCCAGCATCCGCAGCCGGGGCCCGACCACAGTCTTCAGGTTCTCGGAAAGCAGCCACATCCCGAAGAAGAGCAGCCCGACGCCGCCCAGGATGCCGCCCAGGACTTCAATCATGAAAACCTCTCACCAATGACAGCATCGCGCCGGAAAATCAATCCCCGTTTCGTGGTACTGGCTTGCCGCTTCTAATCACGATGTCGGGTCTGCTGAACGCGGCCGATTCTCTGAACCTTGTGGCCGGTCTGATTACTCCAAAGGTATGGGTACGGCCTCCGCCGCCCGCGCCGGCGCTGCTCCCTTCATACTTCCAGTCGAGCTGTTCCAGAAACGCAACGTGAACTCGCCAAACTACCAGATGTCGGCCGGGTTCAATCGTTCCAGTGGGGTCAACCAGATAGCGAATGATGCAGTACCAACCCGAATGGTCGTAGTGGGCCTGCACCGCCCAGGGACGCAGGCTGGCTTTGACCTCCAGGGAGTCGTGAGCCGATGGTGGGTCTGCCGAACCGCGACGTTTCAGATCGGGAAAGCGCTGTTGCGCCAAATCGCTGTGTCTTGGCTTTTCATATACCGTCAGAGCCGAGAAAGCCCTTGCCGCGAAAATGCCCACCAGAGCGCTGAATACGTTGGCCTGCTCGAAATAGACGTCGACAAACTGCTCAACTTCATTTTCCACGGACGCAACAACCCGCCCCAGTTGGCCGATGGTCAGGCCGGGTGGCAGGGCCACACTATTATCCAACCAACTGTCTCGGGCGTTTGGATCAGTCATCTTGGAGTTGCGCCAGCAACGGCACCGCCCGCCGCGCCATTTCGTAATATTCCGGCGACGCCTCGATACCTATGGCCCGCAGCCCATTCGCCCGGGCGGCCGCGACGGTGGAACCCGAACCCATAAACGGGTCCAGGATAGTGCCAGTGCCCAACGGCAGCGCGGCTCGCGTCAGTTGACGCATCAGTCGCTGTGGTTTCAGCGACGGGTGCGGAGCGATGGCGCGCTCCGATTTCGACGCCGGCGGGCAGACGATAACGTCCCAGAAGGGCTGTTCGTCGGAGATGCGTCGCAGGCCGCCCACGCCCCAGCGCCGCAGGTTGTCCTGGACGCGGCCCTCGACAGGCTTGCGGAACAGGCCCCAGGGTTCCCAACCTGAGCGCGGCATCACCGACACGTCGGGAAACTCCTCATGGGCACCCTTGGGCCGGTCGCCGCCGCGCAGGGTTTTGACGATGCGGACAATCTCACCGCGCTTTTCAAAGCCGGCCGCCAGCATCGGGCCGTACACGTGGTGCGACAGCAGCGGGTTGGTGGCGATGAAAACGTGCGCGCCGGGAACCAGAACGCGGATGAGCAACGGCGCCAATCGGCTGAAGAACCGTTGCAGGCCGGCCTCTTCCGCCGGCGTCAGCACCGTGAAGCGTGGCACCGGGCTGCGCTGGGCGCCGTCGAAGCTCGGCGGGATGCGCCAGACGCCGCCGGATCCGTTCTTCCGCTTGTCCAATTGGTCCGGCCGGTATTCAACCAGTCCATACGGCGGGTCGGTCACGACGGCGTGGATGGATGCCGGCTCCATGGTCGCCAACCACTCGAAAGCGTCGGCCCGGATGAGATCCGCGTCGCCGACCTCGTCCGGCGCGGTTGGCGCGTCATCCGCCGGAGCCGCGACATTGGCGGCGTCGGCAAAGTCTCGAAGTTCAGGTTGCATGGCCATAGAAATCTTCCCCGGTAGGCCAAGAATAGCGCAGCCGCCGGCGCGTTGTCTATTGGCCGCCGCCCGGCCCGTCGCCCCACGGCACCTCCGGCAGGTTGCGTTCCCGGCGCACCTCGTTGATGGTGAGGACGCCCCGGTCCAGCAACGCCGTTTCCCGTTGGACGCGGTTGTTTTCGTCCTCCTGCAGCGCCTCAATCACCGACAGGTCGAACTCCACGCACAGGTTGGGGTAGCCCAGGCGGGGCAGCAGCATCCGGTTCAGCTGCTCTTCCAGGAACTTCACCTCCGGGACTATGGTGTTGCGCCAGAACATTCGCTCCGACGCCTGCACGTTGGCGTAGGTGGCGCGCTCGAAGTCGCCCAGCAGCAGCTTGGGGACGCCGTAGGCGCGGCTGACCTCCTCCAGGCTCCAGCGGAGGCCCTGGATGAAGTCGATGTCCCGGTGGGACAAGCCCAGCGTCTTCACGTCGCGGACCGCCGACGCCACCGCCGGACGGTGGGCGTTGCCGGGACCCTGGTAGCGCGTCTCCCAGCGGGCGTAGAACTCCTCCAGCTCCGTCTCGTTCAGCTCGTGGTTGGTGAGCAGCAGGAAGTCGGGGCGGGCCGAGTTGCGGAGCAGGTGGCGGTTGAAGGACAGTCCCTCGTGGCCCATGTCGGCGGAGAGGCGGGCCGGCGCCAGGGGCGACAGGCCGGCCAGCTCCTCCAGCGGGTTGAAGTAGCGCAGCCACACGATTTCGTCCGGCGTGTAGGCCACCGGCTCGGCCACTCCGCGATAGACGAACCCCCGCACGTACTGCCTACGGTCCGGTATTACCACCATCCGGTCGGGACGCAGGGGCCACAGTTCCGGCTCGCCGTCCTCGCCCCGCTCGATGGCCCAGAAGGCCGCGCCCCACAGGCACAGGTGAGTCTCCGTCGCCCGCCACAGGTCGGTCCGCGTATGCCACGGGTTCACCCGCTCCAGCACCCGCGCCACCGGATGCGACGGCGACACCGTGGCGCGTCGGTCACTGCCGGCGCCGCTTGGTGAAGAGTCCTGGCGATACACCCGCAGCGGCGGCCGGGTCAGCGCGTCGGCCCGCAGCTTGACCGCCGCGTACACCGACGGCGACGTGGCCATATACCGTCCGTATTCCGACCGCGCCCAGCCCTGGCCCGGCTGCCCGGTCAGCGCCGACAGGTTGTCCTCGCCGGGCGGTCTATTCGCGGCGGCGGCCCGATTGGCCCGCTGGACCGTTCCTTGTCCACCAACCCGTAGGGGCGAGGCATGCCTCGCCCCTACCCTGCGAGGCACGAAGGTGTCCCGCAGCAACTTGCCCAATTTCACCATAAGCGATTTCTCTCCTTATTATTAAATGAACAAATCCCGCATCCACCGCTGTTCGCCGCTGAAGGGGTCGTCGCCCAGGAAGGCCAGCATGAGGGCGTCGGCCTTGTCGGGGGAGGGCAGGCCGCGGCGCTTCATGTCCTGCTTGCTCTCCATGAGGACCTTGCCCCGGCTGTTGAAGCGGTAGCGCAGGTCGGCCAGCTCGGCCATCAGCTCCGCGTCGTGGGGGATGCGGATGTTGCGCGTCTTGAAGCGCCGGGACAGCGTCCAGAAGCCCTCGGCCCGCAGGTTGGCGCAGGCCCGGTCCCGCATGGGCTCGGACGCTCCGTTGATGCCCCGCACCGGTATGCCCTGGGCTCGCAGGTGGTCCACCACGCTCACGCCCATGCCCACCTCGTCCACGTTGATCCGGTCGGGATGCAGCTCGTGGTAGGCGTTGGCCACCCGGCCGGCCAGGTCGGCGGTGTCGATCTGGTAGTGGGTCCGGATGTCTTCCACCACGTTGCCCCGGCGCACCAGCACCACGCTGCGGTCGGGGCCGAACCGCGCCACGTCCACGCCGATGACCAGCGGCCCACCATCGGCGTTGTGTAGGGGCGACCGGCCGGTCGCCCCTACGGGGTCGGGATGGGACGTGAGACAGGCCGCCTCAATATCCGGCACGGCGATGAGGTTGTCGTCGCCACGCTCGGGAAACTCGCCCAGCACCCGGGCGCGGAACAGCGGGCTGTCCTCGCCCCACATGGCCCGGCGTTCCTCCACCCAGGCCGCCGTGGTCAGGCCGGGGATGTCGATGCTCCCCTGCGCCACGTTGGGCGAGTCCAGGGCCGAGATGGTGATGGTGCGGTAGATGCCGCTTTCCCGGTGAAAGGCCCGGTGGAACCCGCCGGAGGTGGTCGTCGGGTTGCCGATGAGCAGCAGCCGGGGGTTGGCCGAGGTCATCACCGCCTCCACCGCCTCGTAGATCTCTTCGTCCACGCCCTCGGCCTCGTCCACCACCACGAAGACGTTTTCACTGTGAAAGCCCTGGAACTGGTCGGCGTCGCTGGCCGACAGGCCCATGGCGTAGCGGTCCTCGGCCAGCTCCCAGCGGGTGTCCAGCATACGGCGGCCCAGCGTATCCGAAGCGCGGCGGTAGAGGCTGTGGATCTGACGCCAGAGGACGTGGCGCACCTGCCGAAACGTCGGCGCGGTGCTGAGGACGATGGCCGGGTCGTGGCATTGCAGATACCACAGCACGGCCACGGCGGCGGTGAAGTCCTTGCCCAATCCGTTGCCCGACTTCACCGCCACCCGCCGCTGGTCGCGCACCGCCTCCAGCACCTCCCGCTGCTTGGCCCACAGCGTCACCCCCAGGATGTCCGACGCGAACCGTACCGGGTCGGCCTCCGATGCATCGGGATCGGGATCCGCACCATCCGTAGGGGCGAGGCATGCCTCGCCCCTACCACGCCCACGGGCGTCCGTCCTATATGGCGCCTCGCCCCTACCGCGCCCACGGGCGTCCGTCCTACATGGCGCCTCGCCCCTACCGCGCCTGCGGGCGTCCGTCCTATATGGCGCCTCGCCCCTACCGCGCCCACGGGCGTCCGTCCCATCCCGCCCCACCTACCGGGCCCGGCCGGCCGCGTTTGCCGGTCTCGGTCCCGGTCCCGGCCGGCTGCGCACCGCGGCCACCTGGGCCAGGCGACGGCGGGCCGCTTCGGGGCCGTCGGGGGTGGGCGCGGGTATCACGTTCTCGCCGGCCACGTGGCCTTCCGGCGGACTGAACAGCAACCCGCAGTCCCGGCAGCGGTACACCCAATGGTCTCCCTCATCCAGCCGGGCCAGTTCCAGCAGTCGGTCGGAGTTGCAGCGACGACAGTTCAACACGTTCTTACCTCTCTGTATGCGGGCGGTTTCGGGTTTGCGGTGTTGGTCGGTCTGGTCTATCGCATCCGCCCTGGTTAATACGTTATAAGAACGTATGTTCGTCAGTCAATGGGCGGGTGTCAGTGTAGGGGCGACGCATGCGTCGCCCCTACGGGGTGGGTTGTTGCCGACAGGTGTAGGGGCGACCGGCCGGTCGCCCCTACGGGTTGGTTGTTGCCGACGGGTGTAGGGGCGAATAATTATTCGCCCCTACGGGGTGGGTTGTCGCCGACGGGTGTAGGGGCGACCGGCCGGTCGCCCCTACGGGTTGGCGGCGGGGGCGGGGCACAACAAAAATCCCCGCCGATCTGAACCGGCGGGGGGCTATGCGTAGTGTTGTGTTGCGCGGCGCAGCGGCGGCGCAGCCTAGCCCGGATTGTGCCGCTGCACGATATCCACGATGCGCGAGTCCAGGCTCCCCACTTGGTCATCCAGAACGCCGGCGTCAGCGTAGGCGACGGCCAGGTGGGCGTCGTGCTGGATGTCCTCCCAGTCGGTTTCCAGCTCGAACTCGTCGCGCAACTCTTCAAACAGCCGGTCCAGCGAATCCTTGTCGAACATATCCGTTTGTTACCTCCTCCTGATGGTCGGCGACCTTGCGGTTCAGTCTCCCAGCGCCAAGCCGCCGACTGAAACGACGCCGGACCCTCCGCCCGGACGCCATCCGGCGTGTATGGCAGCAGGGGGTATATTACCCCCATTCGCCGCCGGGGGCAAGCGTCGCCGCCGCCGTGTTATACTGCCCGCCACCACCCCAGCCGAGGCGCGCCATGGGCGAATCTGCCGCCACCCTGAACCCTTACATCATCTACTCCATACTGGGCTTCAACGCCCTGCTCACGACGGTCCTGCTGGGCGCCGTGCTCCGGCTCATGTTCCTGGTGGGCCGGCTGGAGGGCGAAGTCAGGGGCATTCACGTCCTGATTGCCGGACTACAGGAGCAGATTAACGGCCTGCGGGTCGAATTCACCGCCCGCATCGACCGCCTGCAAGAGCAGGTCTCCAACATTCAAGGTGAACTCCGCCACCTCCACCGGCGCATCGACCTGGTGATGCGCCACCGTCACGACGCCGACACCGGCAGCGTCGTCCTCACCCCCACCGAACCCAGCCCCGAACCCGTGGCCGACTAGCCGCTCCTCGGTCATCGCCCCTGCCGCCGGGTCAGACCGATCCCGCCGGCGAACCCCAGCAGCGCGCCCACCGCCACTTTCACCGTGCCGTCCGCCAACTTGGTGAGCGCGTCTTGGGCCGGCGTGAGCTCCGGCCCGGCCACCCACGCCTGCCACGCCATCACGCCGCTGCCGAGCAGCGCCAGGGCAAGCAACATGGCCATTACGGTCATGGAAAGGCCGTAACTGTTCATTCCCGTCACCCCAGAAAGCGGTCCAGCAAAACCACCGCCGCGCCGACGGCTATTATAATCCCGGCCAACCGTATCAGCAGCCGCGTTTCCATTTGCGCCAGGTCCGCCTTGGTGGCGTAGTACTGCCGGATTTCGTCGCGCAGAGCGTTAATATCCCCTTTGGTCGCCGGGCTATCGTCGTATGCAGCCATGTTATTGATTGCCTCCGTTCCGGTGGGTGCATGACCATTCTGGCACCCTGCCGGCGGCCTGGCAAGGGCCGCCCCCACCGGAACCCGTAGGGGCGACCGGCCGGTCGCCCCTACCTGCGACGCCCCCACCCATGGCCACGCGACGCCCCTACCGACCGGCCCACCGGCCCGCCCGGGGACGCCCCGTCCGTAATTTCCCAAAAAATCGCCCAAAACCGCCCCTTTTTTGTAATACTCCGGTAATATTGACCCCGCTACAATTGGCGGGCAAGTCTGGAAATCTATCCCGCCGTTGCCCACGGCCGGCCCCTCCGCCCGCTCATGGCGAGCTTTGTGGTTTCGCCCGCTCATGGTGAGCTTGTCGAACCATCATCCTGAGCCTGCCGTAGGTACGCCTACGGAGTGCGGAGTATCGAAGGACCCGGCCTACCGTGACGGCCTCAAGCATCGGGAGGTGATATAGCTCATAGCTGTCAAAAGTCGCCCCACGCCCGTCTGCGGGCAATACCTACCAGCCCGCGCTACGCTATGCAACGCCACGCCGGGCCGAGGGCGCAGCCAACGAAACGACGACCCGTGAACCACTGAAAGAACAAGAACAACCAACTGCTTGTACCGGCCGGCCCGGTGCCCCGCGCCCCGAACCCGGCGACAAGGAGAAAACACCAAATGAGAACAAAGATTGGAAAACGGATTGGCCCCGTGCCAATCGTGGCGGTGGCCGCCCTCGCGCTCGCCGCCTTCCTTTCCGTCGGACTGCTGACGCTGACGCCCACCACGCCCAACGGCGTGCCCACGGCGGAAGCCCAGGGGTTCACGGAGGATACCACCCCATTGGCCGGCAAGAAGTGTGAAGCCAGTGTTCTTACCGGCGATGATGGCGTAAACGACGGCCCGTGCAACACCACCGCCGACCAGCTGGATGTAACTGTGTTCCGGCAGGCCAACCCTACCGACAACACCAATGGTGCTGCAGGGTACAGGGTCTATGTAACCGGTGGCACCGAGTTCCCCAAAGTCTGGGCGAGCACGGCTACCAACCATTCCGACAATAGCCAAACTGTTGCTGCTGCCAACCGACTTGGCAAAATGGGTGTTGACCAGCACGAAGTGGAATTCGAAGCGACTACCTTCGCCAAGCGGCAGGAGCAGAAGTTCACGGTAACCCGCAGCATGGCGGACGGCGAAGGCGAGGTGTATTTGTTCGTCTATTCGGCTAACACCGACAGTTCCAACGGCACTCTCGCCGCTGCTTCCACCTCGCTTGCGGGCGATGCCGACGTCGTCATCAGGGTGAAGTTCGTCGGCAAGCCGGTCTTCGGGGTAGATAGCGCGTGCGACACGGATAAAACTGTCGATAACAACGGTAACGCCCCCGCACCTGCCAGTAATCCTGAAGGTTGCCCGTTAACTGGTATAACTACCGAAATACGGTCTCAGGTGAGCGCTACCAGCGATGGTAGTAGCACAGTCACGGGCACCAACACCGACGGCAAGGCCGCTTCGCATCCCGAGCTCGCCCTCACTGCTGACGATCAGGTCCAAGTGACCGTCACGGCCACGGTTCAAGACGCGGCGACGAATCCCCTGGACGGCGAAGTCACGTTCACCGTGACCAGCAATCCGACGAGCATAGCGGCCGCAACGCGAATCCGGGACACCAACGCGACCGGGCAAGCCACGCACATAGTGGACGGCCTGCCCACCGACGAGGCATACCGCGTTGAGGTTGCCATCATGTTCAAAGGCGGGACCGGCAACCTGGACCTGGGCAAGGTCATCATCACCCGCGCCGGCGACGCCGCGACAATCGTGGCCGACACCTACAACCTGATGTGCCTCATCAACGACGACGATACCGAGAGTCCGAGGAACTACGCTGACGACACCTTTGACATGGATAACAAAGGCTGCGCCACGGTCGACCGGTTCGCCCGGGAAGGTATGTTCATCGTCGCGGCCCATCATGAAGACGCTCTGGGCAACGCCGTCGCCGTCACCGGCCAACCGACCATTGATCTGGAAGACATGGACAAGCCGCTTGACGCCGACAATGATGGCGATCCTGTGACGGCAGCGTCCGGGACGCACTCCAACGGCGCCCTGGTCTGGCTGTACACGGTGGAAGACGACGCTACGTTGGGCGAACACGACATCACGCTGTCCACCACTGAGACGGACGTGGATGACGTGGTCCTGCCCGTTACCATCGCCGGCCCGCCGGACAGCTACACGGTCGATCCCATGACGACCCACATCCCCCTGCAAACTCGCGGCACCTTCACCGTCACGGCTCTCGACGAGAACGGCAACCTGCCCGCCCTCACAGCGGACGATCCCGCTACTACTGACAAGGACGAGACCAACAACACGGTGCAGATCGACGCCACCTACGGCGACGTGCGCGGCGCCAATGTGGACGGCAATGACGTCCTCACGCTGGATTTGAACACCGGCGAGGGCACCTTCAACTACACCCTGCCGCGCGACGCGAAACAGGGCGAGAACTTCACCATCTACGTCGGCAGCGGCACGATGCAGGTTGAAGTGATGGTGACCGCCGGCGAGATGGCCACCGTCCCCGCCACGCCGATGAACGTTTCGGCCATGGCGAACAGCGACACTCAAATCGTCGTGACCTGGGACGCCGTTGACGGCGCCACCTCCTACCAGGTGGAGCAGGGCATGATGGACGACGCCGGCATGATGACGTGGACGACCATTGCCGCGTCTATCACCGGGACGCAGCACGCGTCCAACGACCTGATGGCCGAGACCACGTACTACTACCGGGTCACCGCCATGAACTCCGCCGGCAGCAGCGCCGCCAGCGACGGCACGGCCATGGCGACGACGGATGCGGCGCCGACCTTGGACCTGGGCAAGCCCGGCGACGTGAAGGCCGCGTATCTATCGTTGCTCGGCGCCAGCGACATCCAGGTGACCTGGACCCCGGGCGCCAACGCCGAGGGACATTACGTCGCGCTGCTGAGCGAAGACTACAGCTACCTGGTCGAAGACCTGGCGTCCGTGGGCAGTGACGTTGGGAGCTACAAGTTCTCGAACGTGTCCAGCGGCACCTACCAGGTGGGGGTAATCTCCTGGCGCATCGGCGATGACGGCATTGAGCTCGGGTACGATTTCGCAGACTTCCAAGAGGTGGACGTACCGTAGGGCTTTCGTAGGGCCGGCCGGGAGGCGACGCGGAGTTTTCCGTTCGCCGCCAACCCGACCGCCCGGCGTCAGCGAAAAACGGAGACAATCTCACAAGGAGATTCAGTCAAATGACGAATAAAACGAGAAAGCGCCTCTGGCCGGCGGCTATCGCCCTGTCGTTAGCTGTGGTCGGTGTCGTGGCGGCGTTGACGGTGCTGGCTGTGCAGCAGCCGGGGCCGGCGTCGGCGCACGGGCCCGGCGGGGTTCTGGAAGATCCGAATATCTGCCATTCGGGTGTGGCGGACCTTGACCCGGCTTGCGGCGGTCAGCATACCGATCACAAGCCCGACGAAATGCCGCTCGGCGGCAACGGTGGCAACGGTGGCACCGGCGGCAACGGTGGCACCGGCGGCAACGGTGGCACCGGCGGCAACGGTGGCAACGGCGGCCAGAACGGGAACGACGGCACCCAATCCGGCAGCGGCAGCGGAGTCGCCGTCAATGCTCCCGGAATGGTGCTGGACTTTGCGGCGACGGCCACCGGTCCGGACACCATCCGGCTGACCTGGACGGCGCCCGCCCCCACCGCCAACGACGCAAGGGCCACGGGCTACCGCATTGACATGTCCGCCGACGGCCTGACGTGGGAGCTGCTCGAGGAGAGCATCCCCGGTCAGGACGACGAGTACGACCACGTGGGCCTGATGGCGCGGCAGAAGATGCATTACCGCATCTTCGCCCACAACGCGGGTGGCCGGAATATAGGCCCGGTGGCGATGTCGAGTCCGGCCGCCGTGACCACGAATGACTCCACCGCGCCCGACAATCCTACGGAAGTGTCGGCGACGATGGGGGCTCAACCGCAAACTCAGATTATCGTTCAGTGGACCCCGCCGGCCCCGCCGGCTGGGACGACGATCCACCGCTACCGGATCGCCTACGCCCAGAACCCTGCCGACCTGAGCTTGAATCAGACGCGGGATCTGGACGTTTCTCTGGTCCCAACAGGAGCGGCAACCCAGGTCTATTGCAACCCCACCTGCGCCTACACCTTTACCGATCTGCTGGAGTACGAGACCTGGCACTACCAGGTGTACGCCATGAACCAGGACGCAATGGGACTGGTTGGCACCAGCTCCCCTTCCGACAGCGTGTCGCAAAGGACGGCTGCGGGCGAACTGCTTGATGAGCCGCAGAAAGTATGGGCAGCGGTGAACAAAAGCTCGCCCGCGATCTGGCTGTACTGGGACCCGCCGACAGACAGACCCGGCGCCCCGGTCACCGACTACCTCATCCAGGGACGCCCGGTGACCGACAGGACGGACGCCGACAACGCGAATAACAACCCGAACAACGATGACCAGGTGGCATGGGGCAACAATGCCAGGAACGCGCGGATCTTCCATAACCGTCCGACCTCCGACCTGCTGCTCACCGCCGCGGAGCTCCGTGGCGCGGCCCTGGCCGCATGGCAGGATGACGATCGGCTCGCTGGCGGCGGGGACCTGGACGATGTTGGAAACTTCGACGAGTACTTCAGCAACCTGGAGTGGGAGTTCCGGATTTTCGCGATCAACTCCGTCTGGAAGCGCATGGTGCGGGCCAATCCCGATAAGTACGACGCCACGCTTGCTTTCGAGGCGACCTTAGCCAATGTTCAGGGGGGGATGGATGATGTTTTGACCGACGACAGTCCGGTCAATGACAACCGGTCCAAGACCATGGTGGTGAGCCTCAACGAGCTCGATGAAGGCGTCGTAACCGACATAGCTCCCGAGCGGGTCAATCTGCAAATGCGGATCGCCAGCGTAACGGCAGTCAAAGACGACGACACCAACGGCGGGCGCACCAAGATTGACCTGTCGTGGCCGCGCACTTACTCGCACGAAAGCACTCCGGGCACCAGGCAGTACGCCGAGAAATATCGCATCCAATGGTCAACCAACCCCGACGCCAGCGCCTGGAATATTCTCGGAGACTTCACGGCTCTCCAGGTCGGCTGCGACCCCACTGGAGCCGATACGTGTAAGTGGCCGCACATGAATTTGACAGCGGGGACGACGTACACCTACCGGGTCTTCCCGATGAACGCCGCTGGCGCTCGCGCCAATGTCCATATCGGTGGGGTCGGCACGGTGTTCGGCTGGTGGCAGCGCGGCGCGGCGACCACGTCGCAGGCCGAAAAGCCCGGTCGGCCCACTGGCCTGACGGCAAGCAAGTCCATTTCCAACGGTCACACCGAGATTGACCTGAAGTGGACGGCGCCGGCCATGGACGCCGACGGCGGCGGAATGGGCCTCGGATACGGCACGCTGGTCACGTACGTCATCGAGAAGTCTGACGACGGCGGCGAGACTTGGGAAAACCTGGCTGAAACGAGTGGGACCGGGTACACCCATGCGGGACTGGATCCCGGCCAGACGGTGCGCTACCGCGTGGCCACGGTCAACCAGGGTCCGCGTCAGAAGATGAGCGACTGGTCCGACAGCGCCACCCAGACTACCGAGAAGTCCACCAAGCCGGACAAGCCGGAGGGTCTGGTCGCGGAAGCCATGGGCGCCAACGCCATCAAACTGTACTGGAACGTCCAGTCCCGGACTCCGCCCGCGGCGTCCATCCTGGCCTACATCATCGAGTATCAGGATGGCGGCCAGTGGAAGCAGTTGGCCCGGATTACCGAGGCCGACGCTGAGGACAACGCCAACGGCAAGGTCCGCACCATGTACATCGACACCGGTCTGATGCCCGAAACCACGCGCACGTACCGGGTCCGGGCCGAGAATATGCCCGAGGTCGGTATGCTGGTGAAGAGCGAGGAGTCGGAACACGCCACGGCTACCACCGCTGCCGGCCCAGTGATACCGCCGGACACCACGCTGAAGGCGCCGACCAACGTCATGGCGACCTCCACCGCGACGGGCGAGCTGACGCTCACCTGGGAAGGCGGGGAGAACGCCGACTTCTACATCCTCATCGCGGTTGACCTAGCCTCGGTTGGCACCGGCAGCCTTGACCGTGACCGGTCGCGGATCAACGACGGCGCGGCCCGCACGGGCAACGTCACCGGCCTGAACTCCGGCAGCTCGTACCTGGGCATCGTGATCGCGGTGCAGTCAGACGGCACGTTTGAGTACGAGACCGCCGCGACCATAACAGTGCAATAGGGCCACGAAAGTGGAGCATGACAATCTCGGGTCGGCCGCTCGGCGGATTGCACCGACCGACCGACCCGGGACAGCACGTGAACACAATCTCAAAGGAGATTTCACGAAATGACTAAAACAACCAGAAAGTACCTGTGGCCGGCATCGCTGGTGATGTCTCTGGCCCTGGTTGGAGTGTTGGCCGCTTTCGTGGCATTGGCCGCGGCCGGCTCGCCAACCGTCCAGGCACATGACCCGTGCGACGGGCTTGCCAGTATCGATGCCGTGGTCGAGTGCGAGGCTAGGGAAGCAGTCAACCCGCACACTCATGAGCCCACCCCCACCATGATGCCGCCGGGCGACGTCATGCACGCCTCGTACCCTCAGCAGTTCTGGCTCGAGGGGCTGGACAACGGGGCCCGGCTGAGTTGGGCAAAGCCGAAGGATATCGCTGCCGGCGCCTCCGTCATCGGCTACCGTATCCACCGGGATGCCTGGAACCCCAACCCAAACCATCCCATCAACAGGCACGGCGACCGCGCCTTCAACATCTACCCGGCCAACGTCCTGGCGGCCTCCCACAGCGACCGGGGCCTGGCCTACAATACTGTGTACACCTACCAGGTGCAGGCCCTCGTGCGGCACAGTATGGCCAGCAGCCACTACTCCGCCGCCGTGGCCGAGTGGTGGAACATGCTGGACTGCCGCAAGATGAACGACGTGGTGGAAGGCCACGTCCTGGACGGACCGGCCATCGGTCCGGACAACGCGTCCTCGCCCTACTGCGCGATGTACGCCGGGCTGTCTGCCGCCGCGAAGACAGTGGTGAAGCGAACCTATGACGCCATGGGCTACAACATGGGCGAGCTGAGCTACATGCGCACCATCGAAACCGCCATTTCCGGCGGTCTCCTGGACGCGCTGATCGCCCCGCCCAGCCCGCCGCGGAACGTGATGGCGAGCGAGACCTGCGCCGATATTCGCAAACAGACCTTCGACATCATGGTGACCTGGGATCCCCCGGCCGATCCCGGCAGGGTTCCGGCCGATTTCCCGGGCTGCGCCACCTGCAGGAACCAGACGCCCATCCATATTGGCGGCGATGACGCCGGCATTGAGGTGCAGCCTGGCATGGCCGTCATCACCGGCTACAAGGTCGAGCGGATGACCGTCGATCCGAAAACCGGCCCCGGGCCGTGGATGACGCTGGACGCCAATGTTTCCGGCACGTCCTACACCGATAAAGGCCGCAACGCCAACACGCTGTATAAATACCGCATCACGGCGATGAACAACGCCAGCCGGTACAGTGATCCTTCCGAGGTGATGGAGATCACCGTGGAGACGCCGCCGGAAGCGCAGGTGCCGACCTCTCCCGACGCCGACCCCATCGATGCCACTAAAGACGAGCCTGCCCACGTGCTGTTCACCTGGGACCCGCCCGGCACCGCCGCCGGCACCGCCGACTGGCGTACCGAGGAAGACGTTGACGTTGACGTTGACGATGACGGTGTGGCTGATTACGGCAACCTGAGCGAATCCATGGTTTACATCATCCAGCGGCTGGACATGGAGGGCCCCCCGGACGACTGGCAAACGCTGGCTACCCAAGAGCACCAGTACCTCCCCGACGTGCCAGCTGCAGAAGCCATTGACAACGTGCAGACCCAGGAATACCGCGACAGGCCGGACACGGGCTCGTACAAGTACCGCGTGTCCGCCCAATTGAGCGCGTGCGACCGGTCGGAATGGGTGGTGACCGCCCGTGAAGTGCAGTTCCAGGCTGAACCGAACCCGCCGGACAACCTAATGGCCACGGCGGCTAGCTCTTCGACGATCAACCTGTCCTGGACGGAGCCTGTCTTCACCGGCAGCAGCGAAATCACCGAGTACCAGATCGAGGTCGCAGTCACCGGCGGTTGGCGTGAGGTGGCGACTACCACTGCCATTGCTTACACCGTCACCGACTTGGATCCCGGCACCGAGTACACCTACCGGGTCCGGGCGATGAATGAAGATGAAGTTAGCGAGCCGTCAGACTCCGCCACGGCGACGACGGAAGCGGCGGCGCCGCCGCCACCCGTGGGAGCGCCGGTCGTCACCGGAGTTTCCAGCAATGCTGCCGGCTCGGCCACCATCATGCTGACCCCGGCGACCAACGCCACCGTACAGTACGTCTGGGCGGCGCCGGTTGACGGCTCCCAGGGCATGTACTCCGACGCGGTTGCCGGCAACGCCACCTCGGTGACGATGACCGGCCTGACCAGCGGCATGAGCTACTGGTTTATCGCCCTCGGCGGCAGCGGTGAAGGTGACCAGACCCGGTGGGGCAACTGGAGCGGCTGGTCTGCTCTGACCGACATCCAGTAAAAGCAGCCATACGCCGAAAAGACTGCCCGGCGCCGCCAAGGCGCCCCCAACCGGCGCCTAACGCCGGGCCGGGCGGTCAACCAAGACAATCTCACAAGGAGATTACAGCAAATGAAAGGCACAACCAGAAAGCACAGCTGGCCGGTGTCGCTGGCGATGATGATTGCCGTCGTCGGCATGCTGGCTGCTTTTGTGGCGTTGGCAGCTTTGCCGGGAGTGTCCTCGGCGCAGGGCGGCCCGCCGGCGCCGCCGCCGCCTCCGGGCTCCGGCGGAACACCCCCGACGGGCGCCGAGCCGCCGGAGCCGCCGGCGCCTCCCAAAGCGCCCGTTGAGGACGACATCACCAGCAGCAGCGTCTCGGCCAGCGCCGGCGTGAAGCTTACGCTGAGGATCGGCAGCCTGCCCGAGGGCGCGGTGGCCGGCAGCTCCGTCGTCCTGTACCTGGAAGACGATTACAAGGTGCCCGACTCCATTGACCGGAGCACGGTGTACTTTACGGTGGACAACCGCAGCGACGCCGACGTCAACGGCGGCGGCCGGGTCTATGTCACCGACCCCATCGAAATCAGCGACGACGACCACTTCGCCGGCGATGACGACTGGGACATCCAGGTGTTCATTCCCGACATGAACGATGCCGAGGACACCGGCTACAACGGCCCGGCCATGGGTGACACCCTCTCCCTGGTCTTCACCAAGGCCGCCGGCATCATGAATCCCTCCGAAGCCCACGACAGCAACAACACCTACGCCGCCGGCTACAAGGCCGCCTACACGGTGCTCGGCCCCAGGGACAGCGTTCCCGACGCTCCTGCGGACACCACCGTGGACGACCTCATCGTCAAGGCCCGGATCGCCCTGTCCGACGAGGACAACGACCGGGGCTACGAGATGACCGTCACCGGCTCCGGCTTCAACAACGGCACTTCCGCCGCCGTTCACGTTTATCACGACGCCAGCGCCACCCCTGACGACGAGAGCACTTGGCCCACGTGCCAAGAGGTTCTTGGCCAGGGCGCCCGCGCCGGCATCGCCACCGTGGACAGCGACGACAAGGCAGCGGTGACCTTCGAGGTTACCGTGCCCACCTTCGGGGCCGGCAAGAACAACTACGTCTGCATGGTGGACGGCGAAGGCCGTATGTCCATTGACGACGTTGAGCAGTTCGAGTTGCAGGACTCCCTGCGGGTAGTGCCGGCCATGGCCAACGCCGGCGACACCATCAACGTGTTCGCCCAGGACTTCCCCAACACCGGCGCGGCTCTGACCGAGCTGAAGATCGCCAACCAGGTGGTGTACCCGCCCAGCGCGGCGGGAGCCAACGCGATCACTCTGGGCAGCGTTGACGGCATCGGCGCCGACGGCTCCGCTACGCTGTCCTTCGAGTTGCCGGGCAGCATATCCGGCAACGCCCTGGAAGGCACGGTGCGCATCGACGCCAAGTGGGGCACGGTGGGCGAGGACGCCAAGATCACCATCGCCGGCTCGCAGCTGACCCTGAGCAAGAGCGAAGTGTCGGCCAACGAGAGCGTCACCATCCGGGGCAGCGGCTTCGGCGACGGCGCCGGCTGTCTGACGTCCGCTACCATCAGCGGCGCGCCGCTGCTGCTGGTCAGCGACGACGACATCGGCAACTGCGACGGCATTGACGTTGAAGTGTCCTCCGCCGGCCAGTTCGCCGCCACCGTGGCCATCTGGGCCGAAGGCAGCGGCAACAACCCGGCGCTGACCCCCGGCACCCACACCATCGAGGTGAGGGACGACGAGGGCTTCACCGGCAACGCCACCATCATCATCAAGGAACCCACCCTGATGGTCACCCCCGACGTGGCCGGCCCCCGGGACTACATCACCATCTCCGGTGAGAACTGGCCCGTGGAGAACGAAGACGGCGGGGACATCGACGAGGTGAAGATCAACATCGACGAAAGCGGCGTTGACGACGACGAAGACGCCGACCCGGACGCCAGCGGCCGCTGGTCCGTGACCTACCGGGTGGACGGCGGCGTGGTCATTCCGTCCACGATTCCGGTCAAGGCTTCTTACGGATCGGGCAGCGAGATCGTTCGCGTCGGCTCCTTCAGCGTGCCGGCCGCCGACCTGACGGTTGAGCCCATGCGCGCCGTCCCCGGCGACACCATCTCCCTGTCCGCCACCGGCTTCTCCCTGTTCGAGTCGGACATCACGGTCAAGATCGGCAGCCTGACGGTCAACGTGCCGGCCAGCGCGCACACCGACGGCGACGGCGCCATCGACGGGCTGGAAGTGCTGGTCCCGTCCCTGGACCCGGCCCTGTACACCGTGCAGGTGAACGTCGGCGATACGGTCACCATCGGCGAGCTGACGGTGATGGACGACACCGCCGCCGGCGTCCCGCAGGCGCTGCCCGACGCGGTGGAAGGGGTCGGCGACAACCTGGAAGCGGTGTTCTACTTCAACGACGCTACCAAGTCGTGGCAGGTGTTTGACCCGCGCCCCGAATGGGTTGACCTGAACACCCTGGAAGAACTGGTCAGCGGCCAGGCGTACTGGATCCTCGTCAAGGAAACCCAGGACGACGTGGTGCTGAACGGCCGGCTCCGCAGTCTCACCTGCTCCGGCGACAACTGCTGGAACCTGGAAGTCTGGTAGTCGGAGCGCAAACGCCAACCCGTAGGGGCGTCCGGTCATAACCCGTAGGGGCGACCGGCCGGTCGCCCCTACCAGACAACCTAACCCGACAAAGCAGGAGCAAAAGTGATGAAGAGATTTGGAGCAATGGCGGCGGTGGCTTTAGTGGCCCTGCTGCTGGCCTTGCCCCTGGGCTTGGTCGCCGCGCAAGGCGGCGAAACCAGCGTCAACGTGCCACCCGCTATCATCCACGGTACTGCCATGGCCGACGGCCTGCCCGTTCCCGAGGGAACCATGGTGGTCGCCATGGCCGGTGACCAGAAGCTTGGTTCCGCCGAGGTTATGGGAGGCGGCGAGTTTCGGAACCTCCAACTGGGGCTTGCCGAAAGCGCAACGGTCACCTTCATGATCGGTTCCCGCATGGCGGAGATCGAAGGAATGGGGTCCGAGGTGGAGCTGATGAGCGGTGCGCGTCAGATCCTGGTCCTCAACGCCGACCTGGCTCCCGAAGGGGCGGAAGGCATGAGAGGCGAAATGGGTCCCGCCGGTCCCGCCGGCTCTCCGGGCGTCCCCGGTCCCGCCGGCGCTGACGGCGCCATGGGCGAACCGGGTCCCGCCGGCTCGCAAGGCCCCGCTGGCCCCGCCGGCGCTGACGGCGCCCAGGGCGCGCAGGGTCCCGAAGGCCCGCAAGGCCCCCAGGGCCCTCCGGGTCCGCAGGGTCAGCCTGGCCCCGCCGCTGCCGGCGGTGGTGGTTCCATGGGCATCATCGCCCTCATCGTGGCCATCGTGGCCGCGGTCATCGGGGTGGTAGCCATCATCATGGGCCGCCGCACCGCATAATAAGCGCGGGTGAACCGCAAGGGTAGGGGCGAATCCGCCTGAGGCGGATTCGCCCCTACGAAAGGCCCCCGCCGGTTCGTCCGGCGGGGGCCTCTTCATGCCCAAAATACGCCAAACCCGCACTCCCTTCCCAATGCCGACACACACCGGGGTGGGATAGGATTCCTTGCACTGGAAGCACTATCGATTTGGGAGCACGGCCATGAATCGCACCTCCTCGCGTCGCCCCACCCCACGGACGGCCCTGACGCTGACCGCCGTTGTCCTGTTGCTCGCCACCATGCTGGCGGCCCTGGGCGCGGGTCCCGACGAGCCCGCCGCATCCAACGTAGGAAGCAATTGGCAAGCCTTCGAGGGACACGCTTTCGCCAACAGCCGCATCGTTCCGGAGGGGGTGTCCCTGGTGGCCTGCCTAGCCGGCTGTGAGCGGGGCTACGTCAGCGACCCCGTATCCATCGGGCCGGACGGCCGTTACAGCGGCCTCAAAGTGGCTCCCCGCCAGGGGAATCTCAGCGCGCTTCCCGACGCCGACGTCATCACATTTTGGCTTTTGGGACACGACGGCAATGTGCAGGCCATCCAGTGGGCGCTTTTCAGCGGCGACGGCCAGACGAGCCAGTTGCACCTCAGTTTCGCCAAGCTGCCCGTCCCTTCCCGGGACACTGTCACTACCGCCGCCACCGACCACGATACGGTTACCACCGACCTTACCGTTCCCGATGCGGACCGGCTGGGACTGACGCCGGCGCATTCCCCGCGGGGGTATGTCAACTCCTGGGCCTACGGCGGCGTGCCGGTCCTGCCCGGCCTGACCATCGTGGCTGGCATCCTGCTGGCGGTCATCGGCGGGTCGATCCTGATGCACCGCCGGCGTATGACCTGGTAAACCACCGGCTACACCATTCATCGCCTTCGCAGCGTGGCAACCCCGCCGCGCTGTTCTCATTTTGTCAGAATCAGGATTTTCGGGATTAGAGGATTTACAGGATTGGAGCCACTCGCCGGAGAAGAATATCCAATCCTGAAAATCCTTCAATCCGGTCAATCCTGATTCTGACGATTCCCGGAAGTGGTACACTACCCCCGCTTTGTTGCTCTATTCCTTTTTCCCGGAGGCAAAACCCCATGGACGTAGCTGCCAGAGTCGCCCTCATCAAACGGCTGGCCGGAGATATTCACCGCCGCCTTTCCGAAAGCCCTGCCGAAGCCCTGAACGCCCCGTCCGCCTGCTCCGAGTGGGACGTGGGAACGGTCGCCGCCCACCTGGCCGGCGGCGCCGTGCGCCAGCGGGAGGCCATGCTGCGCGGCCTGGCCGGTGAGGGCGGCCCGCCCGAGGGAGAAACTCTCGTGGCATCACCGGACCAGGTGCAGCAGGCCAACGCCACCAGCAACGTGCAGACGCGCAACGAGTGGGGCGACGACCTGCTGGACAACCTCAAGGACTGGTACGAGGAACTGGACGAGATGTTGCAGGGGTGGACCGACTGGTCCGTCGGCTGCTGGCACCGTCGCCGGGGCACCATTTCCGCCAGCAGCTACGTTGACCTGCGCATCCAGGAACTGGTCATCCACGACTGGGACATGCGCGCCGGCGACACGGGTCAGGGCGATCTGGATCCGGAGGGGATCGTCGCCCTGCTGCCGGCGTCGGAGATGTGGTACCAGCTCTGCTTCCGGCCCTCCGCGCCGTTGACCACGCCGGCGGTGTACCGCTTCGATATTGGCGGCGGTCCGGAGGGAGCGACGCTGCGGCATGACGTGGTGGTGACGGGCGACGCCTACACCGTATCCGAATGCTCCCCGGATCGGCAACCCGAGCTTACCGTCCGCGCCGACGCCAACGCCTACCTGCTCTGCCTGTACAACCGGGTGGACTGGAACGTGGCCAAGCGGGCCGGACGCATCCGTGTCTCCCAAACTCCCGACACCATCGCCCACGTCAGCCTCCGCAACCTGGGCCGCTGGTTCGGCGGACTGTAGCAATCCTCGTCATTCCGGCGAAAGCCGGAATCCACTCCCTCCGGTATGAGATGCCATGACCATCATAGACGAAACCGCCATCCGCAATGAAATCGCCGTCATCGGCACGTTGGCCAGAGGGTTGTACGAGTTCTTGAGCAACTTGTCCAACGATGATATGGCCCGGCAATCGGCCTGCGATGCCTGGACGGTGCGCGACGTGGCCGGCCATCTGACCAACCGCGCCGAGCGGCAGATCGCCAGCATGACGCGAGGACGCAACGGCGACTCTGCCCCGCCGGCCGGCTTCACCCCGCCCACGGACAATATGGCCATGTCCGCCGCCAACGCCGACGCCGACATAGCCTATGCCCAATCCCTGGGCGCCGACCTGCTGATGACCTTCGGGCGGCACTACCGGGAACTGCACCAACTGCTGGACGGGTTCAGCGGCGACGACTGGAACTGCGCCTGCTGGCATCCTCGCCGCGGCGCCATGACCGCCCGCGAATACGTGAGCCAGCGCATCCAGGAACTGGCCGTCCACGACTGGGACATCCGCAGCGCCTTCGATGCCAACGCCGCCCTGCATCCCGACGCCGTGCCCGTGCTGCTGGGGATGTCCGCCCGCTGGCTCCGCGCCGCCTACAACCCCGGCGACGACCCGCCAACGGACCCAGTGCGCTACCGTTTCGCCCTCACCGACGCCGCTCCAATGGACGTGCTGGTGTCCCCATCAGACGGCGCGCAAGTGGGCATCGGCCGGCACGACGGTCCCATTGACCTGACGGTGGACTGCGACGCCAACACCTACCTGTTGCTGGCCTACGGGCGCCTGGACCTGGACGCGGCAGTAGCCGCCGGGCGATTGCCGACAACGGGATCGGGCGATCTGCTGGGCAGGTTCGCCAGGTGGATGGTGGGGTTTTAGAGGCGGCGGCGGTTGCATACCACGGACTGATGTAAAGATAAAGGCAGAACATTACATTTACCCAACGATAATGTAAGGAAACTTGCATTACCCTCGGCGCTATGTAATGATTTGGGAGTTTATTTACATCGTTGCAGGATAGATGTAACATTCTTTACATCAGAGTCAGAGCGGCGTGATTTAGAGGACACGAGGACCGGCAACCGTGCAGGAAAGGGACTTTACCGAAGCCAGTCCCGGCCGGCTGGTTGCCGCCGATACGCTGGACGGGAAATACTGGCCGGCTTTTGTGCCAAACCCGTTGCCGCCGGCCATCGCCTGGAATGGCGAGACCGTCGCCCTGCTCTCCGAAGCCGACCGGGCGTTGAGCGAGCTGAACGGACGCGCCGCCGCTTTGCCCAATCCTTACCTGCTAATTCGCCCCATGGCCACCCGTGAGGCGGTGGCGTCAAGCGGCATTGAAGGCACAACCTCCACCATCGCCGAGCTTTACCAGTACCAGCTCGACGGCGTAGCCAGAGACCGGGACGACGCCGAGGAAGTGGACAATCACGTCCGGGCATTGCAGTTTGGTCTGGAGCGATTGGGGCAGTTGCCGATGAGCTTGCGGCTGCTCCGCGAAGTGCATCAAGTGCTGATGTCCGGTGTGCGCGGCAGTGAACGCCGGCCGGGAGAATTCCGCACCAACCAGGTCATCATCGGCAGCGGCCGGCGTGGCATTCAATACGCGCGTTACGTTCCGCCTCCTCCCGCTGAGATGCTGCCAGCGCTGTACGAATTTGAACAGTTTTTACATTCCAACTGTAATATTCCCCTGCTGGCGCAACTGGCCTTGATTCACTACCAGTTCGAGGCTATTCACCCTTTTGAAGACGGCAACGGGCGGACCGGGCGGTTGCTGATAACCCTGCTGCTGTGTGAGAGGGGATATTTAAGGCATCCCTGGCTATACCTAAGCGACTATTTCTTTGCATACCGTCAGGAGTATTTGGACCTGCTGTTGAGCGTTAGTCTGCGCGGCGAGTGGGACCAGTGGCTGCAATTTTTTCTGGCAGCCATCGCTACTGTTGCCGATGACGCTCTTGGCCGTGTGGAGAAGTTGCTGGCAATCCGCTCGGATTTTCAGCAGAAAGTAAGCGGACATAGAACCGCCGGCTCTGCATTTCAGTTAATTGACGCTCTGTTTGAACTGCCCTACATTACCGGGCGGCGTGCTCAAAGATTGCTGGGAAGCTCCCATCAATCAGCGCGAAGCCACATCGCCCGCCTGGTAGATATGGGCATTCTGACTGAGGTAGAACGAAGGGGCGCCACGCAAGTGTACGTCGCCCAGGGCATCCTCAACGCTATTGCTGAGGAGCCGGACTTTCGCGATTTCTGATCTCCTCCAGCGCCGCCCGGATCTCGTCGGCGTGGATGGCGTAGAAGGTGCCCACCATATTTATGAGATGAACCTATGAATAGACGCGCGGCTTTACTCGCTATCGGAATCCTGATTGGCGTAGTCATCGGCTTTGGTCTAATAGCAATTGCCATCGTCGGCCATAAAACAAGCCCCACCAAACCGCCTGATGGTCCGTTCAAATCCGTCAGCGCGGCATGGGGTTCCGCTTGTGGCGTGCGTTCAGACGACACCGTCCAATGCTGGGGGGAATTAGACGGGTTCAAGGGTATGTGGGGACAAATCCCCAATGGCCGCTTCAAGTCCGTCGAAACCGGAGATCATAGAACGTGCGGCATCAGACAAGACGGTTCGATCAGCTGCTGGTGGCACAAAGGGTACGATTATGCCTCCGACGGCTTTTCGCCTCCGCCAGGTTCTTTCAAGCAAGTGGTAGTTGGTGACAATCCAGGCGTGCCTTTGGGATGCGCGCTGAAATTTGACGGAACCGTTATTTGCTGGAGAGACGGATTGCATTGGTTGGAGGGTGTGGCGCCGCAAGCCATTTCAGGAGCCGGGGCGTTCAAGTCGCTGAGCGACTACGAAGGCACGATGTGCGGGATACGGGCTGACGATACCGTTGACTGTTGGAGTCACAATGATTACGGGGAAGATTCTCCGCAAGCAACATTATGGCTTCATCGATCTCACCGTTGGGGCGGCAACCGTTGGGGCAACAATGATTACGGGCAATCTTCTCCGCCCGACGGAAAGTTTATATCCGTAAGTATGGGAAAGCGCCATGCTTGCGGCATTCGCGTTGATAGTACCGTTGCCTGTTGGGGATATAGTGAGGACGGACAGACCGCTTCTCCCAATGGGCGTTTCATTGCGATTACCGCTGGAGTACGTCACAATTGTGGCATCAGAACGGATGAATCCATTGAATGTTGGGGTGATAACGAAGACGGAAAACTGGCAGCCCCATCAGGGTCTTTTACTGCAATCAGCGCCGGCCCCTTCTACACGTGCGCAATAAGAACTGATGATGCGGTTGCCTGCTGGGGTGGGCGCCGTTAGAAGTTATCCGGGTCATCCTCCGGTTTCGATGGTTTCCTGAACAGTCCGGGGTTGCGTTGTTTAAGGGCAGACGTCATGGCATCCGTCAACCCTATGGTTTGGTACAAGGATGCAACGTAGGCCAACTGATCGACTCCGTCAATTTGGATGTCGTCCATTTGCGCGCCTTGCAACTTAGCTCGCGTTAGGTCTGCGCCGCGGAGGTCAGCTCCCCTGAGAGTAGCGTTCATCAAATTAGTTTGAACCATCAGGCAATCGCGCAGGTCAGCTCCGCTCAAATTAGCTTCGTGCAAGTCAGCCAGCACGAACCTGGAGCCCCGGAGGTTCGAATCCTTGAGCCAAGCTTTCTGTAAATCCGCGCCGTCCAGTATGACGCCGGGCATTTCGGCATTTTCCAGCATCAGCTCGGGCAGTTCCGACCGACTGAGGTTGTGTACGATTCCTTTGAACGTTGTAGGGCCATGGCCCTTGAAAAGGACTTCCATGGCGACCTGCTTCTCGAATGGCAGTTTGCTCATAGTCCATCATCCTCGCTCTGTCGGTTGGCGCCGGGCTGCTGCGTGTAGTTGTCAATTATAGCCGCCACCGCTTCCTGATATTCCGGATAGTCCCTCGCCAGGAATCCCAACGCTTGAATACCTCCAATTTGCACAATTGGCACATCGTTACCCAGCAATTCAACCGCGTTTTTGAACAGTTGGGCTGCGTTGCTGCGCACAGTCGACTCGGCGGTACGGATTGCCGCTTCTGCCGTGCTTTCGGCGGCGCTGACGCGGCGGTAGGTAACCCAAAGTTGAACTGCAATAAATATACCACCAACGATCAGCGCCTGAAATTCCAAAAGCTGGGAGGTTTCAACGCCAAACCGTCCGGACATCTGCGCCAGAATTTCGGCCAATCCGGGAGTGCGGTATAGCAGCCACGTCAGGAACGAGACCAAGCCATACAGCACGACGGCCATCAGAAAAGCAACCAATACCATGAGCAACGGGTTGCCGACGAACTGCTCCTTCAGCTTGTGCCAAATCAACTGTACAGGCATTGCATGACCTCTGAGTAGTACCGCCATATTCTACAAGACACCGGTTCTAACGCCCTCCAATCTCCGCCAGCGCCGCCCGGATCTCGTCGGCGTGGATGGCGTAGAAGGTGCCCACTACCTGCCCGCCCCCGGGCGTCCGGCGCGCGGCGGCGCGCGCCATGCCTACCACTGCGCCGGCCGAATTCAACACCGGGCCGCCGCTGTCGCCGGGGTCAATGGGAACGTCCATCTCCAGGTTGCGGCCGTAGCTGTAGGGGCCGAAGTTGGTGATCTGAGACAGGATGCCGGCGTTGGCTTTGGGCGAACCCACCTCACCGTCCAGCTTGACGCCGCTTCCGGAGTAGCCCAGGGCCAGCAGGTCCTTTGCAATGTCGTTGATGTCCGCGTCGCCCAGAGGCAGCTGGGTTGCGCCTTCTCCCAGTCGTACCTCGGCCACTCCGTAGCGCAGCAGGGCCACGTCCCGGCGCCGGTCCAGTCCGGCGACGGCAGCGGTAAAGGGAGGCGCCGCGGCTTGTCGGATCACCACCTCCTCGTCGTCGGCCACCACGTGCGCCGCCGTTACGATGAAACCAGGTTCCAGCAGCCAGCCGGTGCCGTGCTGACCATCCTCCGGTTCGATGTAGAACACGGCCGGCCAGACTTGCCGATAAACCCGGTTCAGGTCAGCCGGAGCATCGTCGGTGATGGCAACGTCCACCGCCCGCGCAATCCGCGCCTCCAGCTCGGCGTCTGTGGGGGTGCAGGCGAGGGCGGTCAGGATCAGCAGGGCCGTCGCCAATACTCGCATAGGGGTTCACAACCGAACCGTAGGGGCGAATAATTATTCGCCCCTACTACCAGGCAGACGCTGGATTCCGGCTTTCGCCGGAATGACGAGAGAAGGGGCGGAATGACGGGAAGGAGGTCTTTACTGTCACCCTCACCCTAACCTTCTCCCGTCAAAGGAGAGGCGACTTTAGATAAACCGCGCCTGCGCCCGCGCCTCGTCGGCGTAGTCGATATAGACGGTGATGACCTCGCTGAAGAAGTCCACCGCCTCTACGCCCTGCTCGCGCTGGCCCACGCCGGACGCCTTCAGGCCGCCGAAGGGCAGATGCACCTCGCCGCCCAGCGTCGGCGCGTTGACGTGGACCATGCCGGCGTCCACGGTGTTGATGTACCGGAAGGCGCGGGGGATGTCCCGGGTGTACACCGAAGACGACAGGCCGAACTTCACGTTGTTGGAGATCTCCACCGCGTGTTCCAGGTCCCGGGCGCGGAACACCGTCAGCACCGGCCCGAAGATCTCCTCCTCGGCGATGCGCATATCGGGCGTCACGTCGGTGAAGATGGTCGGTTCCACGTACCAACCCTCGTCGTAGATGCCTCCGGTGAGCGTCCGCCCGCCGAAAGCCACCGTCGCGCCCTCGTCCCGCCCTACGGCGATGTAGTCCGACACCGTGCGCTGCTGGGATTCGCTGGACAGCGGACTGACGTCGATGCCGTCCTCAATGCCGTCGCCGATGGTCAGTTTGGAAGTGCGCTCGATCAGCTGCTCCATGAACTCGTCGTACACGCCGTCTTCCACGATGACGCGGCTGGTGGCGGTGCAGCGCTGGCCGGTGGAACCGAAGGCGCCCTGCACGATGCCGCCCAGGGCCTTGTCCAGGTCGGCGTCGGCCAGGAGGATAACGGCGTTCTTGCCGCCCATCTCAGCCTGCACCTTCTTCAGCAGGGACGCGCCGCGAGTGTACAGGTCGGTGCCGATCTCGGTGCTGCCGGTGAAGGATATGCCCGCCACGTCGGGCGACTCCACCAGGGCGTTGCCCACGCTGCCGCCGGGGCCGGTGATCAGGTTCAGCACGCCGGGCGGCACACCAGCCTCCTCGAATACTTCGGTCAATTTCACCGCGCACAGCGGCGTACCGGAGGCCGGTTTGAAGATGATGGCGTTGCCGCAGATGAGGGCCGGCGCCATCTTCCAGGCCGGGATGGCGATGGGAAAGTTCCACGGCGTGATGATGCCCACCACGCCCAGGGGCCGGCGCACGGTGTAGGCCACGGTGTTGGGCAGCTCCGACGGCGTGGTGTAGCCGAACATCCTGCGGCCTTCGCCGGCAGCGTACTCGATGATGTTCATGGCCCGCTTGACCTCGCCGCGAGCATCGGGCAGGGGCTTGCCCTCCTCCTCGGTGATGGTGCGGGCTATCTCCTCGGCGCGCCGGTCCATAATCTCCAGGGCGCGGAAGAGAACCTGGGCGCGCACCGGAGCCGGTGTGTCGGCCCAGCCGGGCGCGGCCTCGGCGGCGGCGGCCACGGCCCGCAGGGTGTCCTCCGGGTTGGACAGCTGGAAGTGCCCCAGCAGCTCTTCCTTGTGGGCCGGATTGTAGGTGGAATAGGTGCGGCCAGAGTCGGAGGGCGTCCACTGGCCGGCGATAAAGTTATTGTGCGTGCGAACTTCGGTGGTGGGCATCGTGGCTGAGGCTCCTGTGTCCTTCCGCCTGCGGCGGCCCCGTATCGAGTACGGGGTGACGTTCTTGCAAGTGCAATGCAGAATACTACCCGGCGCAACCGACGGCAAGCGGCGGCGGCAGGGGACGGTAACGGTGCAATGTAGGGGCGAATAATTATTCGCCCCTACCCACACCATCAGGAACCTCCGCCTGCCATCACCAGGGCGTGGCACAGCATGACGCCATGGGGTTAGAATTAACGCCGTCCGGTCCATTGACCGACGCCAGAACAGCATTGCAAAGGAGAAACCCAATGGCCGCTTATGTTATTGCGACGCTTGAAGTTACCGACCCGGAGAAGTTTGAAGTCTATCGCGGGCAGGTTCCCGCCACCATCGAGAAGCACGGCGGCCGCTACCTGGTGCGCGGCGGCGACGTGACCGTGGTGGAGGGCGACCAGCCGGCCCGCCGCACCGTGGTCCTGGAGTTCGACAGCCTCGAAAAGGCCAACGGCTGGTACTACTCCGACGACTACGCCGGCCCCAAGGAACTCCGCATCGCGTCCACCATCTCCAACGTGATGATTGTGGAAGGCGTTTAATCGCCGCCGGATCGGGGAGTGAAACCACTATGACTACCGCTACCGCCGCCGGGGAGAAAACCCGTCCGCGTCTCAAGGTTCAGGAACTGGTCAACCGGTTCGTCCGGCAGGGGTTGGATCGCCCGTTGTCCGAGGACGACCCGGACATCTACTACCCTGAATCGGACGGACAACCCATGGCAGAAACCGACGCCCAGTTTTACCCGTTGACCGAAACCGTGCTCGCCCTGCGTCAGCGTTATGCCGACCGGGATGATGTCTATGTCTCCGGGGACCTCCTGGTTTATTACCGGATGAACGACAACACGGTTCGCCTGGCGCTGGACGTGTTCGTGGTGTTCGGCGTGGAGGACCACCTGCGCAGCTCTTACATCATCTGGCGGGAGGGAGGGAAAACGCCCGATTTCGTCCTGGAAATCGCCTCGCCCGGCACCTACGTGCGCGACATGACCGAAAAGCGCGCCCTGTACGCTGCCTTCGGCGTCACCGAATACTGGCGCTTCGACCCCACCGGTCAGCTGTTCACCCCGGCTCTGGTGGGCGAGCGTCTGGCCGAGGATGGGGAATACGAACCCATCGAAATCGGGATGGACGACGACGGAATGCTGCGCGGCTACAGCGAAGTGCTGGGGCTGGACGTATGCCAGCGTCCCGACGGCGACCTGCGGATGTATGACCCGGAGACGCAAACCTGGCTCAGCTATCTGGCCGAGGAAGTAGCCGCCCGCCAGGCCGCTGAAGCCGCCCGGGATGAAGCCGAGGCCGCCCGGAATGAGGCCGAGGCTGCCCGGAATGAGGCCGAAACCCGGGCCAGGATCCTCGAGGAGCAGCTCCGCCGCCACGGCCTGTTGCCCGACGCCAACTGACCGCCACCTAACGGGTCGTCTGTAAAGCCAGGTCCTTTCGATTATTCCCGTCATTCCGGACCCCGTATCTGGTACGGGGCAGGCTTTGATCCGGAATCCAGAGATCTATGAATGTGGCGACATCGCTGGTCACTAACCGTTTCTGGATTCCGGCTTTCGCCGGAATGACGGATATTGGTGGTTGCAGAGCACTATCCGAAAGGCCCCGCCTGTAAAGCGCCCGCCCCTTGCCATTCCCGCCGCGTAGTGGCAACCTTGCCGCCAGCGCAACCGGCGCGTCTCAATAGGCGCCGTTACGGAGGGAATGACCATGACCACTAATCAATCAGAGTACGGCCGACAAGTGCCCAGCAAAGAGGAAGTCCTCGGCTACCTGAAAGACGACGTGAACTGGGGCCGCTGGGGTCCCGACGACCAGAAGGGCGCGGTCAACATGGTGGACGACGCCAAGCGTCTCCGCGCCGCCGGCCTGGTCAAGAGCGGCCGCGCCGTGTCGCTCAGCCGGGAGTTTCCGGTCACGCCGGCGCCCAACAACCCGACGCCGGCCATCCACTATATGCGGAAGGGGCCCCGCGAGCCGGGCGGCGGAATGTCCACCGACTACTACGGCATCTCCTATCACGGCACCGCCACCACCCACCTGGACGCCCTGTGCCACGTCTGGGACCACAATGGGATGTGGAACGGCAAGGACCCCAACGAAATGATCCAGTTCGACGGTGCCAAGTACGGCTCGGTGGAGCACTGGAAGGAGGGCATCATCACCCGGGGCGTGCTGCTGGACGTGCCGAGGCATCGGGGCACCGACTACGTGACCCAGGAAACCCCCATCCACGGCTGGGAGCTGCAGGACATCTGCGACGCCCAGGGCGTGCAGATGGAGCCGGGCGACGCCCTGGTGGTGTACGGCGGCCGGGAGAAGTGGAACGCCGACGGCAACGCCATCTGGGGCAGCGACGCGACGCAGCGGCCCGGCCTGCACGCCTCCTGCCTCAAGTTCATCCGCCAGAGCGATTGCTGCGTCCTGGTGTGGGACATGATGGACCACACCCCCAACGGCTATGACCTGCCCTGGTCGGTGCACGGCAGCATCTTCGCCTACGGCATCGGCCTGCTGGACAACGCCCTGCTGCAACCCCTGGCCGAAGCCTGCGCCGAGGAGGGCCGCTGGGAGTTCATGCTCACCATCAACCCCCTGCGCGTCGTGGGAGGCACCGGCTCCCCGGTGAACCCGGTGGCGATACTGTAGATCGGGTCCCGGCGGCGGCCATGCCTACTTTGCTGGAGCAAATCCAGGCGTTGGTCGCCGCCGGCCGCTGGGATCCCAGTGGGCATGGGCGAATGCGACGCGACCAGCGTGGGATCCAAAACGCCGATCTGGTTCACGGACTTGACCAGGCGATAGTAGTGGAATTGTACAATGACCCTGGTGAACGACCCGCAGTGTTATTATTGCAGCATGACCGCAGCGGTACGTCACTTCACGTAGTTTGGGGCATCCACCCCGACACCGGCGACGCGCTCGTAATCACTGCGTATTACCCGGGGCTCGACCGCTGGGAGCCTGACTTGATGACCAGGAGGCAAAGATGAACTTTACGACCTTTGAATATTTTTCCCGCATGATCTACCACCGCGGCTATGCCGTGCGTATGGAAATGCGCATCCCCGACCCTAACGAGTGCCCATTTCCATATATTTTGATATTTGACTTGGATAGGGTTGAGGACTTTCGGGATGCCATCGACCGCGGCTACCTGGACGTGGCCGCTTCCCATGGCGACTTGTATCGGGTGATCCACCTGGACATCGCGCCCAAAGGAGGCGAAACCGCCCCGCGCTATGACCGATACCGCACCCGGATGCGCGAGGCAAACGGCTACGCCGTAGAGATGCAGACCGAGCTCAAGGGCATCGGTTCGCCGTGGGCTGCGAGCGTATCCCTTCCTGACTGCGACCGCCTCGACGCTGCCCGTGCCGCTCTGGAGGCCGGAGACCTGGAAACCGCCGCCCAGTATGGCAAGGTTTATCGCCTGGAGCCGGTGGACGTTACGCCGGTGGTGGAACCCTGGCAGCCTTCCAGGAATGGATCAGAGCGGCGGGCGACACGGGCGGCGCCGGAGTCGACCGGATGACACAAGGGGATTAGTGTGGCTATCTACAAAATGGTAGGAAATAAGGAGGAACTGGTAGAGGTTGCTCCAACATCGTTCGGCCAACAGGGCGTGTTGGAACGATCAGACTTGCAACGTATGCTGCGCGACCGGCCAGAAGTGCTGGAGGACGGGCTGCTGATAATATCCGAGGAATTTGGCAATTGGCAGGATTCCAACCGAAGGATCGACTTGTTGGGATTGGACGCCGAAGGTCGCTTGGTGGTGGTGGAGTTGAAGCGGGGCGAGACCGGCAGATACATGGACTTGCAGGCCATCCGGTACGCCGCGATGGTCGCAAATATGACCTTCCAGCAGACCGTGGACACCTATCAAGCCTACCTGGACAAACGGGCCAGTAAAGAAAGCGGTGACGATGGGTCAGACGACGCTGAAATCCGTCTCCGGGAACGATTGGCGAGTAAGGACCAAGATGACCCAGCGATTCATACCGAGGTTCCTCGAATAATTTTGGCTTCGGAGGACTTCAGCAAGGAACTCACTACTTGCGTGATGTGGCTTAACGATTCTTGGCTCAGGGAGGCGGGCCAAGAAATCAAATGCGTCCGGCTGCAGCCGCATCGTAACGGTGACGAGATCCTGATCGAAGCAAGCGTGGTAATACCGCTTCCTGAGGCATCCGGTTACCAAACACAACTCAAGCAACGGGAGCAGGAAACCAGGTCGGAGAGTTCAGGGAAGGTACAAATCATTCAAGGGGCTGACGCTTTCAAGGAAAGTATCGAGCGCTCGCCGGAAAAATTTCGGACGGGCCTGAACTGGCTCTATGATGCAGCAATGGCGATGGAGCAAGAAAACATAGCCGAATTGTCAACACGTATCAGTGGCAAAGGCGACCGCTACAGCATCAATTTGCTGGTTCCTGGCAGGGGCCAACTGCTGGCGTCGTTCAGAAACGATCTAAGGACCGGTAAGGAGCGTGGAGGCGAAATAAAGTTTTGGCCTCCAGAGGGTGACTTGGCTTCTGAGTCTCTACGCAGATTTGACCAGTTGATTGGTGAACCTACGTCAAAAGATGGAGTTCGCTATCGCAGGTTATCCGGCAAGAAATACGACTGGGAAGCGATCATGGCCGCTATCCGCAATGCTTACCGGGAAGCCAGTGGGCATCCGATCAAGGTAGAATCATCCTCCTAACTCCCCTCCCCCGAGGTAGATAGGGGTGTTTATCCCCGCTTGTCCGAAACCACCCGCCCGTCCTTGATCACCAGCTGCAACTGGCGCAGGTTGTTGATGTCGTCCAGCGGGTTGGCGGCGACCGCTATCAGGTCGGCGATTTTGCCGGCTTCCACGGTGCCCAGCTGATCGCCCACGCCGCATAGCTCGGCGGCGTTGCGCGTGGCGGCCTGTAGCGTCTGCCAGGGCGTCGCCCCGTCGCGGACCCACAGGCCCATTTCCAGCAGGGCGGCCTCCCGCAGCGGGCGTATGTCGGAACCCAGGGCCATCTTTACGCCAGCGTCCAGGGCACGCTTGAACCAGTGGGCGTGCTCGTCCGAGGCGGCGTCCGCCCGGCATTGCAACTCGGCGGCGATATTGCGCTGCTCCAGCCACCGCTTTTCGTATTCGTTCTGCGCCTGTCCCTCGGTGAGATGGGAGATGGCTAAGGTGGGCACATACCATGTCGGCGATTCGGCCAGCGTGGCGATGCACTGCTCGTCCATGATGTAGCCATGCTCCACGGTGTGCGCGCCCAGCCGCAACGCCGACTTGACCGCGTCCGGATTGGCGGCGTGGGCCATGACGGGAAACTCGCGCTGACGGCAGATGGCGAAGGCGGCGGACAGCTCGTCCTCCAGCAGGAAGGAATGCCAGTGCCGGTCCCAGTCCGGCCCCATGATGCCGCCGGTGAGGTTCAGCTTGATGTGGTCAACGCCGTTCTTCATCTGCTCGCGGATGGCCTGCACGAACCCGTAGGGGCCGTCGCACTCCCGGGCCTGCCCGGAGGTGAGAAAGTGGCCGCCGGTAGTGGTGAGGAAGTAGCCGGATGCAAAAACGCGCGGACCCACCACGCCGCCGGCGTCGAAGGCCCGTTTCCACGCCACGTCCATGAAGTGGGCCGCGCCGCCGCAGCGCACGCCGGTTACGCCGGCCTCGGTCAACGCCAGGGACAGCTGCCGGCCAAAGTTGGCCGTTTCCTGGGCCGGCGTGGTGCCGGGAGGCACGGGATAGTCGGGGTGGATATGCACGTCCCAGAGGCCGGGCAGCAGGTATGCGCCGGCCAGGTCGATGACACGCATACCGGCGCCTTCGCTGACCCGACCGGCGCCGACTTCGATAATGCGGCCGTCCTCGATAACCACAGTGGCGTCAGCGGTGACGCCGGGGTTCACGCAGTCAATCAGGTTGGCATTGGTCAGGGCTAACGGCATCACAGCTGGCTCCGGGTGAAACTGCGCGTGCGGTGGGCACGCTGGCAGAACATTATAGCCAGCGGAAGCCGTTGGCCCAAAGGGGCGTCGCCGCGCCAATCTCGCGTTCCGCCGTCCCGCTGCGCAGACGCACTACCGGGAGTTGAGAGTGTACAATCCCCCTTGCGTTTGCGGATACCGCCGGCGCGGAATGTGACTTACATGGCAAGAATCGGCGTCCGCTCGACATCCCCAATGCTGGAGGTTCTGGGGAACCCACGTTTTCGGGCGATCTGGTACGTCGTCAACGTCGCCGAACTGACGCGCTGGATGGAGCTGCTGGTCACCAGCGTGCTGGTCTATTCGCTGACCGACTCCGCCCTGATGCTGGGGCTGGTGCTGGGCTTCGAGAATCTGCCCCGGCCCATTTTCTCGCCCTTCACCGGCATCCTCGCCGACCGCTTTGACCGCAAGAAGATCTGGTTCAGTTCGCTGGCCATCAAGGCCGGGGCCGGCATCGCGCTGTTCGTCCTGCTGCTCACCGGTCAGATCGCGCCGTGGCACATTTTCGCCGCCATGCTGCTGCAGGGCATTAGCCGCGCCCTGGAGGATCCGGCCCGGCGGACGGCCATTTTCGACATCGTGGGCGAGCGGCGGGTGGTCAATGCCCTGTCCATCGACTCCATGAGCGGGACGGTTGGGCGCATGATTGGCCCCGCGGTCGGCGGCTTTGTCATCGAGCACATGGGATACCTCTGGCCCCACTACGCCGGCTACACTTGGGCCTATGCCCTAGTCGTCGCGATGCACATGGCGTCCATGGCCCTGGCGATCCGAGTGCGTATCCCCAGAGTGGAGCGAGAATGGCGGGTGGAGCCCATCTGGAATAGCCTGGGCGACGCGTTCCGGGCAGCGTTCAGCCACCGGCAACTGCTGGGGATGCTGTTCATCACCATAATGATCAACGGCCTGGCCTTCCCGGCCCGTCAATTCGTGCCGGCCATCGGCCGGGACCACCTGGGCATCGGGGAAACGCTGGTGGGCATCCTGGCGGCGGCGGAATCCGTGGGCCAGCTGGTGACGGCGGTTATCCTGGCTTCGGTGGGAACGGTGCGTTATCACGGGCGGATTTTCGCCGCCGGCGCGTTCACCGTGATGGTGTTGTCAACGGTTTTCGTGTGGTCGCCGTGGTATGGAGTAACTTTCGCCATCCTGGTACTGAGCGGGATCGGCATATCCTGTTTTGGGACAATGCAGGGCGCCATCACCATGCGGTCGGCTCCGCCCGAGATGCGGGGCCGCATGGTGGGTTTGCAGAGCCTGTGCATCGGCATCGGGACGCCGCCGGGCGTGTTGCTAATGGGCTGGCTAGGCGACGTCATCGGCATCCAGCAGTCCATAACGGTGAACGCGCTGGCCTGCATCGCCATCTCCCTGCCGGCCCTGTTCCTGACGCCGCTGATAACCCGGCCGTCGGATCCTCCACCGCAGACCGTGGCGAGGCCGCAAACTGAAGCGTCGTGATACGCACAGCCCGACGCCCTGTGCTAAAATCCGGTTGTTGCCTACGGGATTTTCCATATGCCTCCCAAAGCTGCCGCCAAGACACGCCGTCCCCGCCGCTCCAGGAAGAAGCCGAGCGTTGCCATATCGGACGCCATCCGGCTGCTCACCGAGGAGTACGGGCCGTTTGAGAATGAGCCGCGCCTGGACCCGGCCCACGAGCTGACCTTCACCATCCTGTCTCAGCATACGTCCGACCGCAACTCGGAGCGTGCGTTCCGCAGCCTGATGAACACCTTTGGGACGCTGGAAGCCGTGGCCGACGCTGATGTTGACGCCATCGAAGCCGCCATCGCCGGCGGCGGTCTGGCCAAGGTCAAGGCGCCCCGTATCAAGACCGTTCTCAATCAAATCCTCGAACTGAACGACGGCTCTCTGGATCTGCATTTCCTGGCCGAAATGCCCATGGACGAAGCGCGGGCCTGGCTGCGGCAACTGCCCGGCATCGGCCCCAAGTCCGCCGGGATCATCCTGAGCTTTTCCCTGGGAATGCCGGCTATGGCCGTGGATACACACATCTACCGGGTGAGCAAGCGCCTGGGCATCATCGGCCCCAAGGTTAGCGCAGAGAAGGCTCACGAGGTGCTGGAGGCCGCCATGCCTCCCGAGGACGTTTATCCCTTCCACGCGGCCTTTATCACCCACGGCCGGCAGGTATGCAAGGCCCAGCGGCCTCTCTGCGGCGCGTGCGTGGTCAACTACGGGTGTCCCTCCCGTGATGAGGCCGCCATGCAGGAAGCGGCGGCAGCGGCCGGTCAAGAATCCGAGGCAACCGGCGACGACTCTGCCGACACCAACCGCCCCGACGGCCAGGCTCCCGGACGCAGGCGACGACGTGGCGAAGCCGCCACTCCCGTCCCCCACACCCAAGTCGTCAAGGAGCTGCAACCGTGAAAATCGGAATTATCAATGTAACCGGATACGCCGGGTGCGAACTGGTCCGCATCCTGCGCCATCACCCCGAAGTGGAGATCGCCTCCGTCACCGGGCGGAGCGCCGCCGGCCAGCCGCTCGGCCAGGTGTTTCCCCACCTGGACAACATGGAACTGGACATCACCGCCGACCTGTGCGACGAGCTGGACCTGGTGTTCTCGGCCCTGCCCCACAAGGCCAGCGCCGAAGCCTGCATCCCCCTGCTGGAGCAGGGCGTCAAGGTGGTGGACATATCGGCGGACTTCCGCCTCAAGCAGGCCGACGTGTACAGCCAGTGGTACGGCGTGGAGCACCCCGATCCGACCTACCTGGAAGAGGCGGTGTACGGCCTCACCGAGCTGAACCGGGAAGCCGTCGCTGACGCTCGCCTGGTCGCCAACCCGGGCTGCTATCCCAGCAGCGCCATCCTGGCCCTGGCGCCGGCCATCAAGCACGGGTTGATTGGCAGCGACATCATCGTGGACAGCAAATCCGGCGTTTCCGGCGCCGGCCGCTCGCTGAGCATGACTACCCACTTCTCCGAAGTCAACGAGAACGTGATGGCCTACTCGGTCAACGGCCACCGCCACCTGCCCGAGATCAGCCAAGAGTTGGACAATTATGGCGATGCGCCGGTGAACCTGACCTTCCTGACCCATCTCATCCCCATGACCCGGGGCATCCTCAGCTCGTGCTACGCGCCGCTGTCGGGAGACATCGCCCAGGATCCGGAAGCCAACCAGCGCATCCGCCAACTGTACCAGGACTTCTACGCCGACGACGCCTTCGTCCAGGTGACCAACGCGCCGCCGCAGACCAAGCAGACCCTGGGCAACAACCAGTGCCTGCTCTACCCGGTGGTGGACCCGCGCACCAACCGGCTCATCGTCATCAGCTGCCTGGACAACCTGGTGAAAGGCGCCGCCGGCCAGGCCGTGCAGAACATGAACCTGATGTGCGGTTACCCGGAGGAGATGTCGCTGGAAGCCCTAGCCGTGTACCCGTAATCACGCAACCACCATCCCGTCATTCCCGCGAAAGCGGGAATCCAGGGACCTTGAGCACAGGCAAAGGTTGTTAGGGCGAGGATTTTCTGGATTCCGGCTCAAGGCCGGAATGACGGATCGGATGCGTGGATAAACTCAACGAATCTGAACAGTTATGTTGAGGATGATCCAACCTGTAATCTCAGGTCCTGTGGTACACTATTTGGGCGTCGCATTCGCAGCGCCCAATGCCCCGGTCGTCTAGCCTGGTCAAGGACGCCACCCTTTCAAGGTGGAGATCATGGGATCGAAGCCCATCCGGGGTACCAACAAATAAAACGGCCCTCCGCGTTCTCGCGGGGGCTATTTCTACGCTATCAACGCAACCCGTAGGGGCGACGCATGCGTCGCCCCTACATCGTGGCAATTGGGTACGCCTAACCGCCGGCGAAGAAGTCGAAGATGTTGCCGAGGGTGGACGTGCTGCCCTTGTAGATCTCGGTGTAGCCGCACTGCTTGCAGGATACGGTGGTGAACTTCTTGTTCTGAACGTCAAAGAATTTGGCGAAGTTGCCGCCGGTGGCGCGAAACTCGTCCGTCTCAAATTCCGTGTGCTGGCACTTGGCACACACGTAGGTAATTCCGGTGGTGGCCATTGTTATTCTCCTTTTCGTCTGGCGCAGCCCGCCTATCCAGCAGGCAGGTGTATATTTTACGTACTCACGAAGCGAATCAGTCCTGTTTGCCCGTTGACGGTAAATTCGTATTGGCAGATCACATCTCTGCCGATGATGGCAACCCATGGGAGGCGCTGTTCCCGGAGGGGCAAACCCGGGATCGGGGAACGGACAGCTAGCCCCAACGCAGGGATATGCAAATTGCCCAGAAATCGAGGGTACGTACCTTGGCCCGTGGCCCCGGCCACGCGATGCGTTGTTTCGTCCTCAACGAACTGCATAAATCGTGCCATCGCAATGTCGATGTATGACCGGGACGCTCCGGTGTCAAGCAACGCCAGACCTTCCTCTCCATTGATGGTCACGGGAATGTGCGGGCCTCTCCTCAGGATATCCGTCGAGGGGAGAAAATATTCCACGGTTGCGGCCAATTTTGTCACTCACCGTAAGAAATGATTATCGCCGGCTCTATCCCAACCTGTTGGACAAGGTAGTGAAACGGATTCAAGCCGCGCTCTTGCGCGTCTGCGTCAGCTTGATGAAAAGTCTCGTAATCTCCCACTAGTTTCCCGTCGTCAATGACCACCCATCGCCCGAAGTAGTTGCTCTCAAGTTCCTCCCGCATTTCGTCATAAGTGTTCATCTGGTCGATCAGTGGATGCTCCAGCTTACCCAAATGCACCATGGCTTTCCCTCCTTTCCTGACAATCTCCGCCATTCCAGTATAACGAATCGCGGTTGAACAATCCCATTCCGGGCGGCTATGCTATGCCGACGCCGCCGGCAGCTTGCCGGCCAGCAAAACCTACCATCCCATCACCTTTCAGGAGCGAAGCAAAATGGCCGGCACCAAGACCGCACTATCCGTTGACGTCAACGCCGAGCACATCGGCCTCATCAACTCGTCCAAGGAAAAGTACAACATCGCCGACGAGGGCAAGGTTGTCCGCATCATCATGGACTACCTCATCGTCAACCCCGGCATCCACGACACCGTGTTCAAGGACGTGCGCTGCCTGCGCTGCGAGTAGCCCGCAACACTCGGGAACTCCTCCCCCCTCGTGGGCTGACGGGAGTGGAAACCTACCGTAGGGGCGAGGCATGCCTCGCCCCTACACGACAGTCAACCGCGCAAACTCGACCTACCCCGCCGTGTGCTTCACCGCCTCCAGGGCCAAGTAGTACCCGTACACGCCGAAGCCATAGACGCAGCCCTTGCTCACCGGCAGCACCGCCGAGACGGTGCCCCGGGCGGTGGGGTTGCTGGCGTGCACTTCGATCACCGGCATGGGCACCTGGGCGATGGCGCCCCGCAGCGGGCCGTTTACGGTGGTAAATCCCGCCGGGTTGATCAGGCAGGCGTCGTAGCCCTCCTCCCAGGCGTCATACAGGGCGTTGGTCACCTCGCCCTCCACGTTGGAGTGGACGATCTTAACGTCGATGCCCAGGCTTTCGCCATAGCCGCGGATCTGCTCGTTGATCTGATCCAGGGTGTTGGGGCCGAAGATTTCGACCTGCACCTTGCCGCGCATATTCATTCCGGCGCCCTGGATTACCAGCACCTTGGTCATGGTCATTCTCCTTGAGGTTCGTGCGGCGCGCCGTTGGTCCGGTTGCCGTCCAGCCGATTTCCGTCCAATATGTTGGTGAGGACGCGGCGCATACCCTCGGGTTCGGGTCCGTCCTCTTCCTCGTCGGCCGGAGGCGGTGGCGCCGTCGCTGGCGTTGGGGTTTCGGTTACGTAGCCGGCCAGCAGCACGTCCAGTTGCAGCATCAGCAGCTTGTTCCACGCCATGGATGTTCGCAGCGCCTGCGCCGGGTCGGCCATGTCCGCCTCCAGCGTGGCCGCGATGGCCGTCTGCGCGAAAGACATGGTGCCGATCATGAAGCGGGCCGGCACCGAGCCCAGGTAGCCCCGTTCCAGCGATGGGTTGCTGTGGACCACGCCCATGGCCAGCAGGAAGACGGGAAACTGCTCGTCCAGCTGGAAGTCGATGCTGTTCCGCAGCCAGCGGGCCAGGCTGTGCTTGCGCCTATCCAGCCGCGTCCGGTCAATCTCGCCCTCGGGCGTCAGGAAGAACCGCGCCGTCGGCGGGAACTCAAGAAAGTGGTCGTACACGGCGGTGGTGAGCTCTTCGGCGTGGGCCAGCAGGATCGGGCCGCTGGAGCGTACCAATGCCAGGTCATCCTCCGTAAAACCTACGAAGTCGGCCATCTGCTGCATACGGGCCGGCCAATCGAATATCATCAGGGATGCCCTCGCAAATTCAGAGTGGGTGGCGGGCTTGACTATACCGCCCATCCCGTTACGCGGCAAGCCGACGTCTCCCCAACAGAGTAATCGCACCATCCCCGTCATTCCGGCGAAAGCCGGAATCCAGTGGCCGTTGCTGCGGAGATTTCCTGGATTCCCGCTTTCGCGGGAATGACAGCGTGGATCTTATGAAAACCGCAAGGCCCTGCGGCTACGGTTCCTGCCGGCGGAGCTGCGCTCTAAGGCTGGCGAGCTCGGCTTCGGCAGCGTCGGCCCGGGCTTGCTCGGTGTCGGCCCGGGCTTCAGCGTTGTCGGCGCGGGCTTCGGCGGCTTCCCGGGCCAGCCGCTCCTGGTGGATGCGCCGCAAGGGTTCCCCCGTCGTCGCGTCAACAAACTCCACCTGCACCGCGCCCCAATGGATGTCCAGACCCAGCACGGCGCTCCGCCCCCAAGCCACACCCGCCTCCGTGCGGCCCATCCCCAGCCGGCGATAAGATCCATCCACCAACTCCTCTCCCACCAGCGGCTCACCGTACAACTCCCCGCCTTTCGGGTCGTACCGCCAGTACTCTCGCACCCCGATGCGGGCGTACAGGTCCCGCTTCCAGCCTAAGTCGTTGGCCCAGGTTGATGGCGAGGCTATCTCCAGCACAAAGTCCGGCGGCTTGCCCACTTCCCACAGGAGATACGATTCCACTTCCCGTATCGCCGCCGGGTCAACCCCGAAGACCACGTACCAGTCGGGCGCGACGCAGGCCCGGCGGTTCCCTTCTTCGTAGTAGATGAAGGTATTGGAACTCATCAACACGTCGGCGCGGTCCCGGAGATGGTCCCGGGCCAGATACAGGCTGTCGGTGATATAGGGTTCCTGGATCATGGCGTCGGGCAGCGGTTCCTCGTTGGGCGGGTAGAGGGCGATCAGCTCAGCGGCCGTCCGCTTGGGGTGTGGCTTGGTGGTCATAGGTCAAAAAGTCCGGGCGTTGCAGTAGCGTTCTCTTCAGGTGGTTTTAATTCTGCGGACACCGTTGCTTGCTGGTGTGGGTAGGGGCGACTGGCTGGTCGCCCCTACCCACACCAATAGTATCATACGGCTTTGATAAAGCCCGGCAAAGCCGCGCATGGACCAGTCGCCTTGGCGCTCTAGCCCCCGTCGCCGCCCATCCGCTCCGCTCGCAGGAATCGCTCCAGCTCACGTACCAGATCGTCGGGGTCGGGCATCTCGGCGGCGTCGACGGCCGCGTCGTAGCGTTCTTCCAGCGTAGCGATGTATTTGCCCAATTGCTCATCCTCAGCAATCACCTTTTCCACTTCCTTGTCGAAGGCTTCGGCCATCACTGACAGTTGGGCCAGGTCAACGGGCAGTTGCAGCATATCCTTCAGGTTTCGGGCCAGTCCCAGGCCGACCCGGAAGTTGGGCGTCGCCCGCAGGTAGTGGGAAACGTGTCCCCACAGGGAGGTGTAGCCGATGCCCCGGGCCGCCAGGGACTCGGAGACGGGCACGGTGATGCCGGACGGCCCCTGGTAATTGGAAGTGCGCACGTTGTTGCCGTCGAAAGCCGCCTGTATCTGCCGGTTGGTGGAGGAGCCGCTGTACTTGACCGGCCGGGTGTGCGGCACCGCATCCAGCAGCGCGCCGATATGCACCGCCGACTTCACGCCGCAACGCTTGGCCAGATCGCCCACCAGCGACGAGAAGGTGCGCCAGCGCAGGTGTGGCTCGGTGCCCAGGTAGAAAACGGCCGGCGGCGCCGTATCGCTTCCCGGCCACAGGTAGAACTCGTTGGCCGGCCATTGCAGATGCCGGGCGCCGTCCTTGCTGCGAGTGGAACGGGGACGCTCCTGGGCGAAGTTGAAAAACTCTTCCGGGTCGATCTCGGCGAATTTCACCGCTCCCAGGGCGTTCATCATGTAATTCAGCGTGGCCGTGGCGGCGTCGCCCGCATCGGGCCAGCCGCGAAAGGCGACCACCATGAGCTCCGCCGGCTGCTCCGGGAACTGGCTGACAATGACGTAATCGTCGAAAGAGGGCATCAAATCATCTCCCATCCGGCCCGATCAGGGGTGCGCGCGAGCGCGAATCTCATCCGCTTCTACTCGTCGTCCGGGTGGGTGGTGATGAACCGCCCGGCGCGGGACGGGTCGATGTGCGGGGCGCGGACTTCCACGCCGGACTGCTCTTCCTGCAAAAGCACGGTGATGCTGCTGTCGGCGTCGCCCCAGCCCCGGTTCATGGACTGCATGGCGATCTGCTCCGCCAGCGTGGACATGGGCATGGGCACGTCGTACTCCCGGGCCAACTCCGTCGCCAGCGAGATGTCCTTGAAGGCCAGGTTCAGGGCGAAACTGGCCGGCTCGAACTCACCCCGGAACATCGTCCGCACCAGCCCCTCGTGCAGCACCCGCATCCGGCCCAGCGAACCACGTCGGATACACTCCCACAGAGCCTCCGGCTCCACGCCGGCCTTGACGCCCAGGGTCAGGCCCTCCGCGATGGCCTGCCGCACGCTGTGGCCGATCATGTTGTGGACTAACTTCGCCACGCTGCCCGCGCCGATCTCACCGGCGTAGAACACCTTGTCCCCAAATGAGTCCAAAACCGGCTTCACCCGCTCGAACACCTCCCGGTCGCCGCCCACCATCACCGCCAGGTTCCCCGACGCCGCGCCCGTCTTGCCCCCGCTCACCGGCGCGTCCAGCACGTAGCAGCCCTTGGCCCGGAACTTGGGCTCAATCTCCCGGATCAGCGTGGGCCGACTGGAGGACAGGTCGATATACACGCTGCCCGGTCGGATGCCTTCCAGCACGCCGTCGGCGCCCGTGGATACTGCCTCCACCTCGTAGGGGCCGGGCAGGGAGGTGAAGGTGATGTCGCTGGCGGCGGCCACTTCCGACGGAGTGTTGGCCAGACGCGCGCCGCCTTCCAGAAGGGGCAGGGCCGCCTCCTCGCGCAGGTCATAGACGATCATGGGGTAGCCGGCCCGCTGGATGTTGGCGGACATGCCGCCGCCCATGTTGCCCAGGCCGATGAATCCTACGGTTTCCATAATGCTCACTCGCTCCAAGTTCAGTTTGACGGCAGGAAGTATAGCGCACCTCTCGGTTGCCGGGCCGGGGCGCGTGCGCTACACTTTTCCAAGCCCTCACGCCCCGCCTGCGATTCGCGATGCCTACGATCACCGACGACACCACATCGGGCCTACTTGCCGACCATATCGACGTTGGCAATTTCCGGAGTGTCCTGGACGCCGTTCGTGGGTTGGCCGATGTTGCAGATGTCTCGGCATATTTGGTAGGTGGCCCAGTCCGCGACTATCTGCTGTCTGTCCCGGTGAAAGACCTGGACATCTGCGTAGTCGGCGACGCGCCGGCCCTGGCCGCCCAATTGGCGGACGCCACGGGCGGAAAGTTGACTGTTCACCAACGCTTCGGCACCGCGAGCGTCGCCACGTCGGACTGCGCCGTTGACCTGGTGACGGCCCGCCGCGAGACCTACCGCCGTCCCGGGGCGCTGCCCGACGTGTCCGCCGGCGATCTCGCCGACGACCTGGCCCGCCGCGACTTCACCATCAACGCCATGGCCATCCCCATCGCCGGTGAGTCCGCGGAGTTGGTGGACCCCCACGGCGGCCGCGCCGACCTGTGCGCCGGCGTCATCCGCGTCCTGCACCGGCAGAGCTTCCGCGACGACCCGACGCGCATCCTGCGGGCCGTCCGCTACGCCGCCCGGTTTGGGTTCCGCATGGACGACGCAACCCTGGCGGAACTACAGGCTGCCCTTGATGGCAAGGCAATATCAACCCTGTCCGCCGACCGGATTCGCCACGAGCTGGAGCGCATCCTGAAGGAAGCCAACCCGTTGCCCGCCTTGCAGTACGCCGATTTCATCGGTGTGCTGGATGCCATTAACTCGTCGCTCACCGCCGCCCACTTGCGCTATCTGTCCGCAACGCCGTCTTCACCCTTGACCTGGCTGGCCGCCCTGGTCTGGCCCATGTCTCCCCGCGCCGCAACTGCATTGGCCGCCCGCATCAACGCGCCGGCCAATTGGGTCAGGGTGATTGACGACACCACGGCGCTGGTGGCGCGGCAGCGGCAACTGGCCCGGCCCGGATTGAGGCCATCGGAAGTTTGCGCCCTGCTGGACGGCCTGTCCCCGGACACCATCGCCGCTGCTGCGCTGATGCCGTCCCCGGTGGTAGCGGCGCGCGCTCGCCGCTATTTGGCCGAGTGGTGGTCGGTGGCCCCCCGGCTGCGCGGCTCTGACCTGCTGGAATTGGGCGTGCCGGCCGGCCCGGCGGTGGGCGAGGCGCTGCGGGCTTTGCGCAAGGCCCGGCTGGACGGCGAGACCGACAGCCGAAAGGATGAAGAGGGCATTGCCCGGCAATGGGCGCAAGAAACAACTCCAATCCTATGTTGACGTCCGCCTCCGGCGGGCGGCTGTGAGGTAGTGCAGTGGCAACCCTGTTTCAAGTATCCGGTCCGGTATTCTGCGTGGTCTGCAATGATGAACTGGAAGGCCCCCATCGTTCCACCTGCCAGATGTGCGGCGGGCCGTTTCACCAACCCTGGTCTCCGGACAGCGACGCCCCCCGCTGCGGGCGGGTCGCCAGTCACGACGAAACCCTCGCCATAGTGTTCCTGTGCCGCGACTGCTACGACAACCGGCGGCCGGCCGCATCCTAACCTAACACCCTCCGTCGTTCCCGCACACCCCCCGTCATTCCCGCGAAAGCGGGAATCCAGTATCCTGCCCAGCAGAAGACGATTGGATTCCGGCTTTCGCCGGAATGACAGGGCAGGTTACAAAGGAGCAAAGAAAACCGATGAAAGCGGTCTTTATCGAAGCCCACGGCACCGTGGACGTTTTGCAGTACGGAGACCAGCCCGACCCGTCGCCCGGACCCAACGACGTGGTGGTCCGGGTGGGCGCCAGCGCGCTGAACCGCCTGGACATCTTCACCCGCGAGGGGCAGCGCGGGCTGGAGCGGGAGTTCCCGCCGCCCCTGATCCTGGGCGGCGACACCGCCGGCGAGGTGGTGGCCGCCGGCGACGCCGTGAGCTCCCTGAGCGTCGGCGACCGGGTGGTGGTCAACCCCCGCCTGGCCTGCGGCGTGTGCCAGTGGTGCGGCGCGGGCCGGGACGAACTGTGCCGCCGCAGCCGGTTCCTGGGCACCGCGCGGGACGGCAGCTACGCGGAGTTAGTCGCCGTGCCGGAGGTCAACGCCTACAAGCTGGAGAGCGACGTTTCCTTCGCGGACGCCGCCGCCATCCCCACCACCTACCTGCCGGTGTGGAACATGGCGGTGCGTCGGGCGGCGTTGCAGCCCTGGGAGACGGCGCTGGTGTTCTCGGCGTCGGCCGGCGTGGGCGCGGCGGCGATCCAGGTGTTCAAGAACGTGGTCGGGGCAACGGTCATCACCACCACCAGCACGCCGGAAAAGGCGGAACTGGCCCGGAGCCTGGGCGCGGACCACGTGATCAACTACAACGAGGAGGACATCACCCAGCGGGTGCGGGAGATCACCGGCGGGGCCGGCGTGGACCTGCTGGTGGACCACGTGGGCGCCGACGTGTGGAGCCACGGGTTCCGCGCCCTGCGTCCCGGCGGCCGGTACTGCATCTGCGGAGCCACCAGCGGCCTGCGGGCGGAGCTGCACCTGGGCCTGCTGTTCAGCCGGCAGATCGAGATCTACGGGGGCTACATGGGTTCCCGCGAGGATATGCGCCAGATCGTCGCCAGCCTCAACCGGGGCGTCATCAAGCCGGCCATTCACCAAACCTATCCCCTGGAGAACGCGGCGGACGCGCACCGGGACATGGAAGCCACCAACTTCTTCGGCAAGCTGCTGCTGGAGCCGTGAAGCAGCCTCGCGGCCTACCTGGTCATTCCCGCCCTATCTGGTCATTCCCGCCCTTCACCTGTCATTCCCGCGAAAGCGGGAATCCAGGAACATAGCGATATGAAACTGCCCTGCGTGTACATCCTCACCAGCAAACGCAATGGCACACTGTATATCGGCGTGACCTCCGACCTGGTTACGCGGATCTGGCAGCACAAAAACAACCTGGTGGAGAGCTTCTCCAAGCAATATGGCGTACATACCCTGGTTTGGTATGAAAGCCATGACACAATGGAGAGCGCTATTGCACGGGAGAAAGCACTCAAAAAATGGCGGAGAGATTGGAAGTTGGAGTTGATTGAACGTGACAACCCAGGGTGGCGGGACCTGTATGAAGATCTCTGGTGAAGAAGATCTGGTTTAAGGTGAACCACGCTGATGCCGGGGTTCCTGGATTCCCGCTTTCGCGGGAATGACGGGGTAGGCAGCAGGAATGACGGGGTAGGCAGCGGGAACGACGGGGGCAAGTTATTGAACGGGTTATCCGCTCGGCTCCCGACCGGTCAGTTGACCGAACAGCGCCGACACCCAACTGCGCTGCCGGACGGTTTCCGGCTCCTCTTCCACCGGCTCGCCGACCACCACCACGGTGCGCGCCGCCATATCGTAAATGGAACGGCGACGCCCCCGGTCAATGAGGACGATGAAAATGGACACTATGTCCAGTATGCGCAGGAATTCAACGTAGCCGTTGGCGATTTGCAGTACGCTCCGCACCACCTTTTGCCAGTTTCGCATCCGCCGTCCGGTTCGGGCATCAACGATATGGGCGCCCGCCGCCATATGCCCCAGGGAGCGGCCCCAGGTGAAATAGAACACGGCGTACATTCCGTTGGCCATAACGTATGGTACGTAGTAAGTGTCCACGATGTCCACGTGGATGCCCAAACCGGCGTCAAAGCCGAAGGTATAACGGACGAAGTGCCACCAACTCAGGTCCGGCCCGCTGAGGAGGAGGAAAACCGCCCGCAGCGCGAACAGCATGAAACTGCCGGGAATGCCCCCGAAAATGGTGGTAAATCCCCGTTCCCACACGGTCAGGGGCCGCAGCCCCGGCGACTCGGAAGGCACGCCTACCCCGTTCCCAGCAACTCCCTTACTGCGCCGGTCACGTCATCCAGCGCCACCATTTCCGCCTCCTCAGCCGTCCGGCCCCGCATCTCCACGGCGGGTCCGCCGGCGGCGGACAGGTTGCGGGGGCTGACCACCAGGCGCACCGGCAGGCCGATGAGGTCGGCGTCGTTGAACTTCACGCCGGCGGCGGCATCGGTGCGGTCGTCGAACAGCGCCTCGACGCCGGCAGCCCAGAGGCGGTCATACAGCTCGCCGGCGGCTTGGGCCACGGCATCGTTGGACATATTCAGCGCCACCAGGTGAACGTCGTAGGGCGCGATGGGCGGCGGGAAGACGATGCCGCGCTCATCGTGGTTCTGCTCGATGGACGCGGCCAGGATGCGGCTGACTCCGATGCCGTAGCAGCCCATGGTAATTGGCTGCTGCTGGCCGTCCTGGTCAAGGTAATACGCTCCCAGGGCCTCGCTGAAGAAGGTGCCCAGCTTGAAGATGTGGCCGACCTCCACGCCCCGGGTGAATTCCAGCGGCGCGCCGCAGCGGACGCACCGGTGCCCCGGCTCGGTGAGGGCAATGTCGGCAATCAGGTCGGCGTCGAAGTCACGGGGGTAGTTGGCGTTGCGGTAGTGGGTATCCGGCCGGTTGGCGCCGACCACGAAGTTGCCGCCGTTGGATACCGACTCGTCGGCGACGCGGCGCACGTTGGTTATGCCGATGGCCGACGCTGACCCTGCCACCAGCCCTTTCTCCGCTATCTCGTCGTCATCGGCCAGGCGTAGCTCGTTGCAGTGCAGCGCGTTCTTCAGCTTGACCTCGTTGACCTCCAGGTCCCCCCGGATGGTGACGAACACCACCTCGCCGTCGGCGGCGTAGAAGACGGCCTTCAGCGTCTGCGCTTCATCTACTCCCAGGAACTCCGACACGGCCGCGATGGTCTTCATGCCGGGAGTGTCCACCGGTTCCAGGGGAAGCGGGTCGGGCACGGGTTGGTCGGGATAGAGGCCGGCGGCCTTCTCGGCGTTGGCGGCATAGCCGCAGGACCGGCAGGTGATGACGGTATCCTCGCCGGTATCGGTGGGCAGCAGGAACTCGTGGGAATCCTTGCCGCCGATGGCCCCGCTGTCGGCCTCGGCCATTACCACGGGAATGCTGCACCGGCGGAAGACGTTGCGGTACGCCTGGGCCATGGCCTGGTAGGAGTCGTCCAGGCCGTCCTCGCCGGCGTCGAAGGAATAGGCATCCTTCATGGTGAACTCGCGGACGCGCACCAGGCCGGCGCGAGGGCGCGGCTCGTCGCGGAACTTGGTCTGCATCTGGTAGAGGATGACCGGCAGGTCGCGGTAGCTCTGCACGTTGCCCTTGACGATGTTGGTGACCACTTCCTCATGGGTGGGCGCCAACGCCAGCGGACGTCCCCGCCGGTCCTCCAGGGAGAACATATTGTCGCCAAAGGCGGCAGCACGTCCGGTCTGCTCCCACAGTTCCATGGGCTGCAAGGCCGGCATCCGCAACTCCTGGCTGCCGGCGGCGTCCATTTCCTCGCGGACAATCTGCTCAATCTTCTGCAACGACCGCCAGGCCAGCGGCAGGTAGGCATAAACGCCGGCGGCGACCTGCTGGATGAGGCCCGCCCGCAGCATAAGCCGGTGGCTGGCAGTTTCGGCTTCCGGCGGGTCGTCGCGGAGGGTGCGGGTAACGAGTCGGGAGATACGCATTACAGTGGCATTCCTTCGGTTGACCAGGGGTTGATGAGTTCCACGCCGCAGTCGGTGAAATCGCTGACGTTGCGGGTGGCTACGATGGCGTTATTGACGCGGGCGATGGCGGCGATTTGGGCGTCGGGGATGTCAATATGAAGGCCAACTGCGCGGCGGTGAGAGGATATGTCGGCATAAATTTGGGCGGCGGCGGTGTCGAAAGGGAGAATACGGTTTTGGAAAAACACGCGCAGCATAAAATCGGCCCTGCCGGCCCGCTGGTTGCGCCGGCGTCCGGGCGGCATAATGGCGATGCCAAAACGTATTTCCGCCTCGGTAATGGCCGTAGTGAACATCTCTCCGGAGACCTGCCGATGCCACCAGTCCAAGACCACCGGATGCGGGCGTTCCTGGACTAGTTCGGATACGACGTTAGTATCCAGAATCGTCGCCATCGTCTTCGGAGTCCTTGCATATGAACTGTATCGGCTCTCCCGAACTACGAGGGGGATGAACCACTTCCACAATACCGAGGTCCTTGAACAGCTCATGGATGGCTATTCCCAAGTGCTTGGGCTGGGGCAACGCCCCCGGCTTGTCCAGAGCAATGCGCAGAATGTTCAGCGCCTCTTCCTCAACGGAGCACTCGTTGCCAGCGGCGCGGGCGCGCAGGCGCACCGCCGTTTCCTCGTCAAGGTCATCCAAGTTTATGCTGGCCATCGCGCCACCTCCGTTCACAACATTATCGACTATCGTCTTAGTCAAGCCAATAGTATCGGACTACAGGGTCGGGATCCTCGCTGCGAGGGCGGACTTCCATCCCGAAGCCGAGGTCTTTGAACAGCTCGCTGATGGCCACGTCCAAGTGCTTCGGCTGGGGCAGGGCGGGCCGGCTTTTCCAGCGCAAAGCGCAGAACGTTCAGCGCCTCTTCTTCTACCGAGCAATCGTTGGCGAGAGCTCGGATGCGGAGCTCATCGGCCAGTGCCTCGTCAGGGGTAGGTATCGGATTATTCTTTTCCCATTCGTCATCGTCCTCCTCAAAAATCCACTGCATTGGCTCGCCCGTGCTCCGCGGCGGGATTATGATATCAACGATGCCGAGGGGTTTGAATCGCTCGCGGATGGCCAGAACCCAGTCTTCAGGCGGCGGCAACCGGATCCCACGCTCCACCAGCGCAAATCGCAGGAGGTTCAGCGCCTCTTCCTCTGACGAACATTCGTTGCCGGCGGCCCGGGCGCGCAGGCGCACCGCCGTTATATGGTCAAGGTCGTCCAGGTTTATGCTGACCACCGCGCCACCTCCGTCCGAGGAGTTGGATCATTTTAGCGCAAACACCGTGCTTGCATCGAAGCGATTAAGACTTCGTTTAGCGCTTGAAAAGACCGAAGAATCTGCTGAGCGGGTTTCTAGATGGTTGATGCATCTGGCGGCGGATGCTGTTCCGCCGGGCAATCAATTCATGGTTTCTAGGGTCAAGGGCGATGGCATGGTCGTAATCGGCGATGGCGCCGGGGATGTCGCCCTGGTCGCTTTTGGCACTGCCCCGGTTGTTGTAGGCATCTGCGTAGTCGGGGTCGAGCGCGATGGCACGGTCGTAATCGGCGATGGCACCGGGGATGTCGCCCCTCCGTCGTTTAGCAATGCCCCGGCCGTAGTAGGCCGCAGGGAGGTCGGGATTGAGGGCGATGGCGTGGTCGTAATCGGCGATGGCGCCGGGGATGTCGTTCCACCATTGTTTGGCAATGCCCCGGTTGATGTAGGCATCCACATTGTCAGGGTCGAGCGCGATGGCCTGGTCGTAATCGACGATAGCGCCGGGGATGTCGTCCCGCCATCGTTTGGCGATGCCCCGGTTGTAGTAGGCATCTACATTGTCGGGGTCGAGCGCGATGGCCTGGTTAAAGTCGGCGATGGCACCGGGGATATCGCCTTGGTGGCTTTTGGCACTGCCCCGGTTGTTGTAGGCATCTACGTAGTGGGGGGCGAGCGCGATGGCATGGTCGTAATCAGCGATGGCTCCGGGGATGTCGCCTTGGTGGCTTTTGGCACTGCCCCGGCTGTTATAAGCTGTAGCAAATTCAGGGTTGAGGGTAATAGCGCGGTCGTAATCGGCAATTGCTCCGGTGTAGTTATTCATCTGCGTTTTGACGAGGCCCCGGTTGTAGTACGCGTCCTCATCATCAGGATTGATAGAGACGGCGTGGTCGTAATCGGCAATTGCCCCGGTGTAGTTACCCATCTGCATTTTGGCGATACCCCGGTTGTGGTAGGCTATCGCAAATTCGGGGTTCAGGGCGATGGCGCAGTTGAAATCAGCAATGGCCCCGCGAAGGTCACCTTGGTTCTTTTTGTCAAGGCCACGGTTGCTGTAAGCACCCACATCATTAGGGTCTAATGTGATGGCGCGGTCATAATCAACGATGGCTCCGGCATAGTCGCCTTGTGCGCTTTTGGCAATGCCCCGGTTGTTGTAGGCAGCTACGTAGTCCGGGTCGAGTACGATGGCATGGTTGAAGTCGGCGATAGCACCGGGGATGTCGCGCTGCCGGCTTTTGGCATTGCCCCGGTTTAAAAATATCGTTGCTCCAAGGGGGTAAGTGATACCATGGCTCTCGTAATATTCGGCAAGGACGATAGCCAAGTCATAGTCGGTAATGGCGGAGAAACTATCGCCTTTGCACTCTTTGGCAAAGCCTCGGTTCCGGTACGCCAATGCGTCGCGGGGATGAACAAAGACCGCCTGCTCGTAGTACCATAGCGCATAGTCAGGATCGAGAGAGATAGCGTGGTCGTAGTCGGCAATAGCGGCTGCATAATCGCCTTTTTCTAGTTTGGCGCTGGCGCGGTCGTGGTAAGGGCCACAGTCGTAGGGGGTGAGGGCAATGACACGGTCGTAATCAGCGATAGCGCCATCACAATCGCCATTGCCTGCTTTAGCGTTGGCCCGGTTGTGGTATGCCAACGCATAGAGTGGTCTAAGGGTGAGGGCCCGATCGTAGTCAAGAATGGCCCCATCATAATCCTCACTGTCTGCTTTAGCGTTGCCCCGACTGACGTAAGCCTCTGAGATGTCTGGGTTCAGATCGATAGCTCGGTCCAAATCGGCTATTGCCTCATCGTTATTGCCTTTCAGTTGTTTGGCAGTGCCACGATTGTAGTAAGCCAGCGCATAGTTTGAGTCGAGGGCGATGGCGCGATCGCAGTCCGCGATAGCCCCGTCATAATCACCCGCGTCCAGTTTGGCAGAACCACGATTACTATAAGCCGGCGGATAGTCGGGATTGAGGGCGATGGCGCGGTCCAAGTCCGCGATAGCCTCGGCATAATCGCCTTCGTTCGATCTTTCAGCCCCGTAACGGGAGTAAGTCACTGCCTCTCGTTGGGCATTGGACTGATCTGGGCTTGTCATATTGACCTCACATATTCGCTCGGTTCTGTTGGCCTGCGGAGTTATATCGGCACATCGATAGTGGCAAACTCATCAGGGCAACGGCAATTCTGAATGGGACTCCTACCCCATCGGGTTCACGCCCGTCATTCCCAGTCGGAACTGGCCCAGGTTGTCGTAGGCGCTGGTGTTGACCATGAAGTGCTGGGCGGCGGCGTTGATGTCGCGCAGGCAGCGTTGCAGGATGCGGTCGTTGTAGATGGCGTTGCCGCCGCCGTAGCGGAAGGCGGTGGTGGTTACCTGGCAGGCTACGTCGGTGGCATAGACGCACGCGCCGCGCAGGCGCAGCTGCCGTTCCAGGTCGGGACGCTCGTGGCGCCGGCAGAACTCCCAGGCGTCTTCTATCGCCTCGCGGCACAGGGCGCGGGCGGCGCGTAGCTGCTGGTCACACTTGCCCAGGTCATGCTGCAACGCGCCCCGCTGGGCGATGGGCGAGGCCAGGTAGCCACGCTGGTAGGAGCCGGCCTGCAACGCGATCTCGTCCAAAGCGCGGCGGGCTACGCCCAACGCAAAGGAAGCGTGGTCCGGCGTAACGAAACCCGGCCGTCCCAGCCAGAACAGCGGGCCGCCCTTGCGCGGGTCGGTGGACATCAGGTCAAAGGCCAAATCCTCGGACACGAAATAGTCGGTGAACACAAAATCCCGGCTGCCCGTGCCCTGCAAGCCCATCACCTGCCAGTTGTCCAGGAACTGCACGTCCTCGATGGGCGCGGCGAAAATCATGTGCTCCGGCCCCGGCTGATCGTCTCGCACGATGCGGAAACCGGCCAGCAGCCAGGACGAATGGGCCGAGCCGCTGGCGAAGGGCCACCGCCCGCTGACCCGCCAGCCGCCGTCAACCGGCGTCGCCAGGCCACGGGGAATGATCGCGCCCGAAGCAATGGGCATCCGTTGACTGGTCAAAGGCTGATTAGTCAAAGATCGGTCACCAAAAATACGCTCCACGCCGGCGTCGGGCAGAAACGCTCCCAGCCACGAAGCGCTGGTGCTGTTGATGAACGCGCACCAGCCGGCCGACGGGTTGATGTAGCAAAGTTCGTCGCACAGCTCCAGGTACAGCAGCGGGTCGCACTCCGGCCCGCCCAGCTCCCGGGGCACTTTCAGCGACATCAGACCCTCCCGGTACAGCGCGACCACCGACGACCAGGCCAGCGTCTCGCCGGCGTCGTTGGCCTCGGCGTCGGCTCCAGGATGGGCCGGATGCGGGCGATGGCGTCCAGCAGGTGACGGCGCAACGCCTCCCGCTCGGTGGGCAACGCGGGGATGCCCAGGTCTTCCAGGGCGGCTACGTCGAAGGGGGCGATTGCCTCAGCGGCGGGCACGGTGGTCGTGGTCATACGGCGGCCTCTTTGGGTTCGAGTGCGCCGGCGTGACCGGCCAGGGCAACTTTGGCAGCGGCCCGGTCCTCATAGACTGCTACGTTGTCCGGGTCCAGCGCAATGACGCGGTCGTAGTCGGCGATGGCGCCGGCGTAATCTCCCTGTCCATTTTTGGCGATGCCCCGGCTGTGATAGGCATCCGCGTCATCCGGGGCCAGCGCAATGGCGCGGTCAAAGTCAGCGATGGCGCCGGCGTAATCTTCCTGTCCATCTTTGGCGATGCCCCGGCTGTGATAGGCATCCGCGTCACCCGGGGCCAGTGCAATAGCGCGGTCGTAGTTGGCAATAGCGGCGGCGTAATCGCAGGCATCCAGTTTGTAGTTGCCGAATCTGACGAAGTAAGCCGCGTCACGCGGAGCGTCCGCCTGGGCAGCCCGAAGGGCCTGTATTTCATCCTCGGAGAGGCCAAGCTGGACTCGGAGTATGCGCAATGCAATCCTGCGGTCCTCGTCGTTGCCGTCCAGGAGATCCATTGCAGTTTGACGACGCAACCGGGCAAACTCGGGATCTCGGTTTGCCCGATCTCTGACGTAATCATCATGCCTGATGAGGGCCATTGTTTTCTCCTCTATGAGTAGCGTTCCCGGAGATGGCGGGCTTGGCCAATGTCCGAGCGTTGTTGGGATGCTTTGTCTCCGCCAATCAGGAATAGCACCAGTTTCCTACCCTGCCGGCAGAAATATAGTCTGATGCCCGGACCTGTGCCCATCAAACGCCGCTCAAATACCCCTGGCGCGCCAGCGACAGGTTTATAATCTCCCCAATTGCCTCGCGCCATGCGGTCAAGCACTTGGAGAATCTGGTCTGAAATCGTGGAGTCCAGCCTGCCCAGCCACCTACTGAACTCTGGGGTTTGCTGGATTTCATACATGAGTGATCAGGCTTTGACCGGCGTCTTCTCAATCTCCTCCATCAGCGCGGTCAGCATTTCGTCTTCCGGCACCACTCGGATCTTCTCGCCCTTGCGGAAGATGATGGCGCGGCCGGCGCCGGCCGCGATGCCCACGTCGGCGTCCTTGGCCTCGCCGGGGCCGTTCACCTCGCAGCCCATCACGGCCACCTTGATGTTTTTGTCCGTCTTCTTCAGCAGCGCGTCCACGTCATTGGCCAACTTGCGGATGTCCACGTCGGCCCGGCCGCAGCTGGGGCAGGCCACCATGGTCGTGCCCTTGTCCCGCAGGTTCAGCGACTTGAGAATCTCATAGCCGGCGATGACTTCCTCTACGCTGTCGTCGCTCAAGGACACCCGGATGGTGTCGCCGATGCCCTCGTACAGCAGCACCCCCAGGCCCACGGCGGTGCGGATGGAACCGGACTTGGCCGTGCCGGCCTCCGTGATGCCCAGGTGCAGCGGGTAGGGCACCATCTCGCCCAGCCGGCGGTAGGCTTCGACGGTGGTGGGCACGTCAAAAGCCTTCATGGAAATCTTGATCTGGTCAAAGTCCTGCTCCTCCAGCAGGCTGATTTCCCAGAGGGCGGTGGCGACCATGTGGTCAACCACGCTGTAGTCGCCGGCCTGGGCCTCGCCGGCCTTGGGCAGCCGGTTCACCAGGTCCATGTGGCGGGAGAAGCCGCGGGTGCGCCCGATGCCGCCCACCGGCGGTAGGCTGCCGAAGTTGACGCCGATGCGGATGGGAATGTTCCGCTCCTTGGCCGCCTGCACCACCTGGCGCACCTGGTCCTCGTTGCGCAGGTTGCCGGGGTTAAGACGCAGGCAATCGACCCCGCCGTCGGCGCACTCCAGCGCCAACTGGTAGTGGAAGTGTATGTCGGCCACCAGGGGGATATGGATTTGCTTCTTGATCTCTGCCATGGCCTTGGCGGCTTCCATGTCGGGCACGGCGGAGCGGATTATCTCGCAGCCGGCCTCCTCCAGCTCATGGATCTGCCGCACGGTGGCCTTCACGTCGCGGGTGTCGGTCTTGGTCATGGACTGGACGGTGATGTCAGCATCGCCGCCGACCTTCACGCCGCCAACGTACACGGGCTTGGTAACTCGTCGCCTGGTCATAGTCATCATCACACCGCCGTTCGGGTTCAGGGGAATGCGGAATAACGGAAAGAGTTAGCCAATTGGTATATGCCGGGCAATGATACACGATTGCCGAATGGGGCTGCCACCGTCACCCGGCGCAGGGAACAGCCGCCGGCCCATGGCGTATAATGAGCCAAACCCGGGCCAGCTTTGCCCGCTATGCTGAGGCGAAAGATGACCACCATCAAACCGCGCCTGATGACTGCCGACGAATTCCTGGAGATGGATCGGATTCCCGGCAAGCGTTACGAACTAATCCGAGGCGTCCTGACGGAGAAAGAAGTGGGCACTGGCGACCCTCATGCCATAACCGTATCCGAAACCCATGGCCGGCTGTATCTCTACACCGAGACCACCGATTACGGCGAAACTCGCGTTGGCGAACCCGGCTATCGGCTGGAATCCAACCCTGACACTGTGCGTTGCCCAGACGTGGCCTGGTTCGCGCCGGGACGCATCCCTTCCGGAACCATAGGCTTTCCCAACCTGACGCCCGACCTCTGCGTTGAAGTTGAATCCCCCAGCAACTCCCGCTCCGACCGCCTGCTGTCCGATAAGGCTCAGATGTGGCTCAACTTCGGCGCGCGGGAAGTCTGGGTTCCCAACCCGGCAACGGTCACCGTCACGCGATACCGGCCCGGCGCGCCGCCGGTGGTATTGGACGAGGATGACACCCTCGACGGCGGCGATCTCTTGCCAGATTTCAGCGTATCAGTCTGGCAGTTGTTCCGCCGCCGACGCTAGACTAACTAACCGCGTCGTCCGACGCGCCTCTCGAACACCGATGGATCATCATCCTCGTGGCAACCCTCCCGTCTCCTGTTGCCCGCAAAGGGTCAGCCCAACGACAATTTGAAACCACACTTGCTACCATGTGGGTTGAGGATGTTTGCCATGCAAATCAATATCAATGAAGCCGAGAAACGCCTTGCCGAATTGGGCGAACTGGCCTGGCAGGGCGAGGAAATCGTAATTGCCAAGGACGGCAAGCCCTACCTGACCTTGACGCCGTACTGGGCAGAACCGGCGGGAGCAAAGAAAGAGCGGCAACTTGGGCGGCTCAAGGGGCAGATTTGGATTGCGCCGGATTTTGATGAAACGCCCCAGGAGATTATTGAACTATTTGAAAACAGCCGGATATTTCCTGACGAGGAATGATGCTCCGGTTGCTACTGGACACCCATGTGCTGCTGTGGGCGCTCGCCGATAACGCCAGACTGACCGCCGCCACTCGAGCGACCATTGCGGACCCCGACAACGAGGTCTTTGTCAGCGCAGCTACCTTCTGGGAAATTGCCATCAAACGCGCGTTGGGAAGGCTACAGACCCCCGATAACCTGATAGCGGAGATTGCGCTGGCGGGTCTGAAGGAACTACCGGTCACGTTCGTTCACGGGGAACTGGCGGCTCAACTCCCCCGCATTCACCGGGACCCTTTCGACCGTATGCTGGTGGCGCAAGCGCAGGCCGAGGGTCTGATATTGGTGACCGAGGACGCCACCGTGCGGCGGTACGATGTCGCCACGCTGGAGGCGTGAACGAGGGGCCCGGCACCTTATGAGACCTACCGCCGCCGTTAAGTTATAATACGTCCATCAATCCCTCGCGATGGCTCATCGCCCGCGGGATTGGCAAAATACGCCGGAATCAGGCAATCAGGCAGGTGTTGGCGTGCGCGAAGTAATTCAGGAAGCGGTCAATCAGTTGGAATCCGGGAATCCCTGCGTGCTGGCTACGGTGGTCCGCACCAAGGGATCCACGCCGCAGAAGGCCGGCGCGATGCTCCTCGTCCGGGAGAACGGCTCCGCCGTGGGCACTCTGGGCGGCGGCTGCGTGGAGGGCGACATCTGGTTTGCCGCCCGCGAAATCCTGCGCAACCACGGCGGCCCGGAGTTCAAGGACTACTACCTCAACGAGGACATCGCCGCCCGCGACGGCCTGGTTTGCGGCGGCACCATGTACTTCTACCTGGAACCCTTCTGGGAAACCGACGACTTCTTCGACATCGGCCATGAGTTGCTGGGCGCTTACGACGGCGCGGAGCCGGCCGCCCTGGCCACCATCGTCCGCTCCGACGGCGACACCGCGGCCCTGGGCGCCAAGCTGCTGCTGCGCTCCGACGGGTCCATCGCCGGCGGCATCGGCACGGCGGAACTGGACGAGGTCGCGCTGGAAGCCTGCGGTCGCGTCGCCTCCATCGGAGCCAACGAATCCGTGGACTTGGACGCCGACACCGAACTCTTCATAGAGGGTTTCACCACACCACCCACGCTGGTGATGGTGGGCGGCGGCCACGTCGGCAAGGCCACCGCCGACCTGGCCCACCGCCTGGGCTACCGGGTCTATATCGTGGACGACCGGGAGGACTTCGCCAACCCGGAGCGGTTCCCCTACGCCGAGGAGACCATCGTCACGCCCTACACCGACTGGGCTAAACATCTGGACATCAACGTCAACAGCTTCATCGTCGTGGCGTCTCGCGGCCACTGGTTCGACGACGTGGCCCTGGAATCGGCGTTGACCACCCGCGCCCGCTACATCGGGCTGCTGGGCAGCCGGCGCAAGACGCTGATGATTTACCAACGGCTGCTCCAGGAGGGCGTGCCCCGCGAAAGGCTGGCCCAGGTTCGCGCTCCCATTGGTCTGGACATCGGCGCGCTGGAACCGGAAGAACTGGCGGTCAGCATCATGTCCGAGGTCATCATGGCCCGTCGCGGCGGCAAGGGCAGCCCCATGACCATGGACGACTGGTATCTGGAACGCGCCGAGCGCCGCGCCAACCGGGCCATGGGCCTGCCGGCCGACTGACCCGGCAATCTTGCGTGAACGCTAATGCCAGCTGATGTGAACCTGCCCGACCCCAACCGGTTTCCCGGCGATATGGGGCGGTTCCTGCGCGAGCTGCAGGAAAACCCGGACGCCCTCAGCCTGATGCGTTCCCTATGCACCATCCCGGATGTCCGGGACCTGGCCTATGACGAACGCCGCTCGCGTCTGGCGCCCGACTCCATCGTCCAAATGATCCTCTACGATGTCATCGACGACGCGCCCCTGCGGGACCGTTTCGTCGAAGCCCTAATGAGCGATTACGTACCGCCGGCAGAGTGAGGTACGTATGACCCATTCCGAGGTCATCGTAATCGGGGGCGGCATCGCCGGCACTTCCGCCGCCTACCACCTCGCCGAATACGGTCGCAGCGTCACCGTGCTGGAACGCGGCGAGATCGCGTCGGAGGCGTCGGGCGTCAATGCCGGCGGCATCGGCGCCCTGGGTTGGTGCCACGTTCCCGACCTGGAAGCGCACCTCACCATGGGCAGCCTGCAGATCTTCCGGCATCTGCAACTGGACCTGGGCTACGATATCGAGTTCCGTGCTTCCGGCGGCCTCCAGGCTGTACCGCCGGGAGCGCAGTACGAATACGCCAGGGACCGCGTGCTCGCGTTAAAGTCCCGCGGCTATACGGCTGAGTTGCTCGACATCAACGCGGCGCGGAGCATCGAGCCGGAGTTGAACCCACAGTTGGCGGGGGCGTTGTTTTTCCCACTGCGCGGCCAGGCCGACCCTCGGAAGGCCACCCGCGCCTTCGCGTCCGCCGCAGCGGCGCGGGGCGCGCGGATCTTGACCGGACGGGAGGTCACGGGCATCGCCGGCACCGCCGACGGGGACTATCGGGTTGTCTGCTCCGACGCGGAGTACCGCGCCGATATGATCATCCTCGCGGCGGGAGCGTGGTGCCGGCCGCTGGGCGCGATGCTGGGCATCAGCATACCAATTGTTCCGGTGCGCGGACAGATGTGGGCGACGCGGCCAATGCCGCCCCGAGTGTTTCACGGAATGTCGGCGGTGGAATCCTATGCTCATTGGAGCGCCGACCCCGGCGGCAACGCCAACACGCCGCCTGAGCTGACCCACATCGGAAGCCGGCGGGTCACCAGGCATCTGTACGGGCGGCAGACTCGCGACGGCGAGATAATCTTCGGCGGCGACCGTCAGACGGTGGGTTATGACCGGACAATGGACGCCGGCGGCGTGGAGGTCAACTTCTCTCATACCGTCGAAATCCTGCCCTTCCTGGGCCAGCTGTCCATCGACCGCACCTGGTCGGGCCTGATGCCCTTCTCCCTGGACGGCCGTCCCATAATCGGCAAGATACCCCAGCTGGACAACCTGTACATCGTCAGCGGCCTGGCGTCATCCGGCTTCGGTCGCGGCCCCATGGCCGGCAAGCTGATTGCCGACTACCTACACACCGGGCACCGGCCCCAACCGCTGTCCGAGTCCGACCCGGCCCGCTGCGTGACCCTCTTGGGCTGACGAAGCAGCGCTACGCAGAACCCCATTCCACAGATAAAATTATCCCACCATCTACGAGCGTCCGCGACCATGACCACCCCCAACCCGATCACCGCAATCCTGCAAGCCATGGACAGCGACCCCCAGCTTGAAGAGGCGTTGCGGCAGCGCATTCTTACCCGGGAGTTGTTGGCTCTACCAGAGCAAATTGCGCAGCTCACTGCCACCGTGGCCGAAATGGCCCGGGTGTTCGAAGAGAGACTCACTGCGCTCGAAGCAAGGCAAGACGCCACCGACGCCCGTTTCGACAGCATCGACGCCCGCTTCGATGGCATCGACGCCCGCTTCGACGGTATCGACACTCGATTGGACGGTATGGACGCCCGCTTCGACGGTATCGACGCCCGCTTCGACGGTATCGACGCCCGATTGGACGACATGACTGCAAGGCAGGACACCATGCAGGGGCAGCTCAACAACATCACCGGCACCGACTACGAGCGCCGAGCGGTCAGGAGAGCGCCCCGCCTCGTCAGGAGAAACCTGGGCGTCCAGAACGCAGAAGTCCTGGTAGCCATCAATCGCCAGAACGGGAGAACCATCACGGACTTGGTCAACAGCGCCGCCACTGCCGGAACCATAACCGAGGATGATGCCGATGACCTTGATCGCGCCGACATCATCCTGCAGGGCAATTCAATGGATGGTGACGGCGTTTACGTGGTGGCCGAGGTCTCCATCACCATAGATGAAACGGACGTTGATCGCGCCAGCCAACGGGCGCGTATCCTGCACAACGCCAGCGGCGCAACGGCCCACGCCGCCGTGATCGGAACCTCCATCTCCGACGCCAACCGCGAGCGCGCCCACCACAGCCACGTCACGGTCATCACTCTAATCGATTGAGCCAAACGTCAACGGCCTTTCTACTCTATAACCGCCGGCGTGCGAACTGCGGCCCGCCGCGTGGAGTACAATTGCCGCCGGCGTCCCAGATCATCCGCGTGCCACGGGAGGGAACATGAAGCGCAGCGCGTCCCGGATTCTCGCCACCCACACCGGCAGCCTGCCCCGGTCTCCCGAACTGCAGGAACTGCTGCGCCTCCGCGAGGATCAGCAGGCTTTCGACGCGGCGTCGTTCCACGCCAGCGTCCGCGACGCCATGGGCGACATACTCGACCGCCAGCAGAACGCCGTCACGCAAACCCATATGTCCTCCCGCAATATGCCTCAGCCGGCCTGCACCGGGCCGGTTGCGTGGAAGGACTGTCCGGCCGTGGAGCGGGACATCGCCAACCTCAGGGAAGTCTCCACCGGCAGCGACTGCGGCTTCGGCACCTCAGTCTGGGGCCGCAAGGTGGAGGCCAATATCGCCTGGGCCAAGCTGGCTTCAATGGCGGAAGGGGCGCGGCTGGCGACGCGGGAACTGTGGCAACGTCCGGGATGAGACTCACCGCCACGCTGGCCCGGGCTTCCACGCCCCTGGGCATTTTCCGCCATCGCAACTTCGCCTTCGTCTGGTGTTCCACCGCCCTGGTGGGCATGGGCACGCAGATGGAGTCGGCGGTGCTGGGCTGGTTCGTCCTGACGCTCACTGATTCCCCCTTCCTGGTGGGTTCCATCGCGGCGGCGCGGATGGCGCTGAACTTCATGGCTCTTTTCGCCGGCGCCATCTCCGACCGGCTGCCCCGCAACCTGCTCCTCATGTCGGTGGAATTCATCATGGGTTCCATGGGCATCCTGATGCTGGCGCTGATCCTGACCGGCTTGCTGGAGGTCTGGCACATCTTCGCCATCACCCTTTTCATGGGCGTGATCCGCCTGTTTCAGATGCCCGTGGCGCAATCGCTGGTGGGCGACACCCTGCCCCGGGAACGTCTGAACAACGGCGCGGCCTTCAACACCATCGCCATGAACATCGCCATGCTGTGCGGCCCGGTCATCGGCGGCGTGCTGTTCAAGGGTTTCGGTCCCCAGGGGGCCTACCTCGCTATTGCATGCCTGTACCTGTGCAGCGGCTTGGTCGCCTCGGGCATCAGGCTCGAACGCTCCGAGAGCGGCCGCCGGCCCGAATCGGTGCTGCGCACCATCACCGACGGCCTGCGCTACGCCGTCGGCAACCAGGTGATCTGGGCTGTACTGACGGTGGCGATCATCATCAACCTGGCCGGCTGGACGGTGCATACCGGGCTGGCGCCCATCTTCGCCCGCGACGTGCTGGGCACTGATTCGGCCGGCCTGGGCCTGTTGCTCTTCGCCTTCGGCGTCGGAGCGCTCAGTGGCTCATTGGGGCTGGCTATGGTTCCCAACCTCCCCCGTCCCGGTACACTGCTCATCATCGCCGTGATGATGTGGCACGCGATGATCCTAGTCTTCTCCCTGTCCCGCTCCTTCTACCTGTCCATGGGCATATTCGCGCTGGTGGGCATGGCCTTCGCCTCCACGCAGGTGCTGATCCTCACGCTGCTGCTGCGCGCCACCCAACAGGAGTTCCGGGGCCGGGTGATGGGCCTGCGCTCCTTCGCCATCCTGGCCTACAGCTTCGGCAGTGTCGCCGCCGGGGCCATCGCCGGCGTCTGGGGCGCGCCGGGAGCCGCGCAAGTGGTGGGGTTCACGGGCATCGCGCTGGTCCTGGCGCTGGCGGCGGTCGCGCCCAAGCTGCGGCAGGCGTGACGCCGGATATCGCGGGCGCCCATCCGACTAAAGGAGTTGCATCATGACCCCAGGCCGTTTCCAACTCGTCGCCCAGGTGGGCCGCGTTCCCTCCATGACCGTGCCGCTGGACGCCCAGCAGGAAATCCGGTTCCAACGCCTGATGGACGAGTCGGTAATGATCGACCTCCACCAGCATCCCATGGTCATACCCGAAGACTTCAGCCAGTATTGGGAGTACCTGCGCAGCGACCGCTACGTTTGGGGCTATGACGCGGTGCGGCACGGCGGCTTCACCGCCGTGGGAACCGCCAACGTCTTTCGCGGGATGCTCCACACCAACGAGATGTCCTTCATCCGTTTCTCCGACCTGCTGGAAGAGATCAGCATGATGATTTCGGACATCTCGCAGAATAACGACGTGCTCCAGGTCAGCAGCGCCGCCGACATAGAATCGGCCAAGCGGCAGGACAAGGTCGGCTTCCTGCCCACGGTGGAACACCTTGCCATCGGCAACGAGCTGAACCTGGTGGACGTGCTCTACAACGCGGGCGTCCGCCTGGCCGGCCTGACCTACAGCCGCAAGGCGTACATCGGCGACGGCATCTTCGAGCGCAACGATGGCGGCCTCAGCGACTTCGGCCTGGAGGTCGTCCAGCGGATGAACGAGCTGGGCATGGTCGTGGACGTGTCCCACGCTTCCTTCCGCACCGCCATGGACGCCATCGAGGCGTCGGAGACGCCCGTAACCTTCAGCCACGACGGTTCCTACACCCTGGCCAGCCACAGCTTCCAGGCCCGCCGGCTGCGCCGGGACGAGGAACTGCTGGCCTGCGCCCGGAAAGGCGGCGTTATCGGCATCACCGCCGTGCCCAACCGCCTCAGCAACGACCCGGAGCAGAGCATCGAGTGTGTCCTCGACCACTACGATTACATGGTCAACCTCGTCGGCGTGGACCACGTCGCCATCGGCACCGATACCAGCATCGGCGACAACGTCGGTATAGGCGAGGCGGTTATGGGCCGCCCCGGCCCCACACCGGCACGCTACATGGACGGCCTCGAATCCCCCGCCGACGGCAAGAACATCATCCGCGGCCTCATCGCCCGCGGCTACTCCGACGAGGATGTCAAAAAGATCGCCGGCGGCAACGCGATGGCGTTATTCAGGCGGGTTATGGGGTGATACGGTTCACCCTGGCGTCTTTTGGCAATCTGAACATCCCACCGTCGTTCCTGCGAAAGCAGGAACCCAGAAAGCGCCAGCACCGGCAACGCTGGCCGGATTTTACGGCTCCTGGATTCCCGCTTTCGCGGGAATGACGATATCTGTCAATACGCTCCGGGTGGTGAGTCTCAATAAGGACAGGTGATAAACTGCCGCCAGGAACAGTTTGAACCCGATCATGCCGGTCGCGTTGCTGCAACGCCGGAGAGGAGGCCCCATGACCACCCGAACCGCTGAAAGCAAGAACATGAAGCTCATCGCCCACGTCGATCTCAAGGGCCACAACAACATCGGCGAGGGGGTGGACCTGCACCAGACCGCCGGCGGGCGGCGCATCCTCTACATGGCCCACGAGAGTGCGCCCAAGGACTTCACCAGCGTTGACGTCACCGACCTGGCCAACCCCAGGGTGGTGGCCCAGACCGACCTGGACTACGGCCACCTGCGCTCCAACTCCCTGTCCATTCTTGGCGACACCATGCTGGTGGCCTACCAGTCGCTACAGCACGGCCAGCCCGGCGCCGGCATGGGCGTGTACAACATCAGCGATCCCGAATCGCCCCGGCGCATCGCTTTCTACGACGCCCAGGGGCCGGGATCCCGGGGCTGCCACTGCCTCTGGTGGGTTGACGGCAACTACGCCCACCTGGCCACCGGAACGCCCGATTCCCGGCCCACCGACCCCAAGGACGACCAGTTCTACGTCATCATGGACGTGTCGAATCCTGCCAATCCCACGGAGGCCGGCCGCTGGTGGCTCCCCGGCACCCAGGAGGGCGACGACGCGCCGCCGCCGGACCGGCATCCCTATCTGGACGTGGGCCACAGCGTCCACAACACCAACGTCTATCCCAACCGGCCCGACCGCGCCTACTGCGGCTGGAAGGACTCCGGCGTCATCACCCTGGACATCTCCGACGTATCCCGCCCGCAAATGGTCTCCCAGCTGAACTACGCGCCGCCCTTCCCGGGGTTCACCCACACCGTCCTGCCGCTGTTCAGCCGCGACCTGCTGGTGGTGACCCAGGAGGCCACCGCCCTGGGCGGCGCGGACTATCCCAAGCTGGTCTGGCTGATGGACAACCGCCTGGAGACCAACCCGGTGATCATCAGCACCCTGCCCATGCAGGACACCGACGACTTCTTCAACCGCCCCGGCCGCTACGGAGCGCACAACATCCACGAAAACCGCCCCGGCGCCCTGTCCCTGCAATCCGACACCCTGGTGTACGCCACTTTCTTCAACGGCGGCATCCGCGTCTTCGACACCGCCAACCCCTTCCAACCCCAGGAAGTCGCCTACTATATCCCACAAATCCCTGAAGACGCCGACGCCAACGGCATCAATGACGTGCACGTGGACGAAAACGGGATTATGTACGTGGTGGACCGGCTGCAGGGCGGGCTGTACATTTTGGAACTGAACCTGTGAGTGCCGTTCTCGCCTCGGCAACGATGGCTTGTGAATGCGACCAGGAGTGGCGAGGTAGTGGCCTTGGCCTACATCGACTATTGGCGTTAAAGATCTTGATTTGGTGACGAAACATCCCACAAGTTTGGCTTCCCGGATGGTCTTGCGATAATATATCTACCAGACGGAAAGCCAGTCGCGCCTCCCATTGAGCTCGTACGTCACAATTAAGGGCAACTGCGTCGCGGGTTTAAGTATGGGCAGTCTATGGTCCGTAGGTAATGGACGCTAAACCGGCTGTTCAATTTTGGGTTGTTCACTGGTCGGCCGAAAGATGCAAACGAAAGATGATGAACTTCTTCGCGCAGTGGGGCGGCCTTATCGGTGCTCTAGGCAGCCTGGCTTCATTGGTTGCTCTTCTTTTCGCGGCCTACCAAGCGTACCGCGCGAGATCTGCCTCCGAAGCAGCTCGAGAGGCATCGGAACGAGCCATCGGCCGGATCAACAATTACCTGCAAGCAGTAGATTTTGAACGCGCTATTGGCCTGATCCAACGTGTAAAAATCCTGCAAAACCATGGACAATGGGGTTCTGCCCTAGAGCACTATCAAGCGATAAGGTCGATGATGTCCGACATAATCGTCCGTCTCCCTCCGGAGCGGCGCGATTTCCGGGAAAAGCTGACTACAGCGCGAACAGTGGTTAGAACGATAGAAGACGCCGTGCAGCGAAGGATCAACGGCACATTCTCCGATCAAATGCGATCCCGACTCCAAGAACGCTTAAACGACGTCCAAACCGACTTAGAGGAAGTAGCTAGCACAATGGGCTTCGGCGGACCTCCGGAGGATACCACATGAACGATTTAGACCAAATATTGGAGGAATTGGTCAAGCGAACCGCAGACGGCAGATTACAGTGGTCCCTATCAGCGGAAGACGACGAATTCTTGACGTCCATTGGGAGATTTCGGTAATCGTGCGGCCGCTGATGCCAAGCTCATTTCAACCCGGGCGGAGACACCAGGTTGAGATCCTAAACGACAGAGGGCGGTCGGTCGAGGCCATTGAAGCGAGTCCGTCTTTGGACCCAGTTGTGCTTAACTCCTCTGAAAATCTCGAACGCATTACGTTACTGGATAGCCTGTATGCGATGGCACGACGTTCGGCACTGGACGTTGATGCGACCATAAAACAATTGCGCGAGAGCTTAGGAATAGGCTGACGGTCATCCACGGGAGAGCGAAGTTGCTCTCAGGAATGACCGTCGTGTGGTCAGCGATCCGACCGATATAAACCTCCTAACCTCCCTCCACCATCCCCACTGCCCGCCGCTCCGGCCGTCGCGCCAGCGCCATCAGGATCATCCCCGACGCCTGCGCCGTTGCTGAGAAGAGGATCAGGATGGTGTAGCAGCCATACATAATTGCAGAAACCCCGTAGGCGTCGCCACCCCGCCGTCGCAGACAACGATTGTGGTCAATTTGTTTGGTAATTATATCCCTAACTACGCAAAGCGAGAGAGCGGCTACTTGGCCGCTCCTCCTTTTTTGTCGTCTTTGAGATAGTCCCACTGATGATCCGGCGGCCCTCGCAGGAACGCCTCGGCCAGCTCCTCGGGCGTGGCGTTGATGGGATCCGGCATGGACTTGGCCGGCCGCGCGGATTGGGGTTTCGGTTCTTGTCTTTGGGCATGGCGTACCTCCGCTGCCACTGTACTCCTGTTGGCGTTCTGTTGACAAAGCGTTGGCGCAGGCGCACACTGCCCGCGCTAGGGTTGAGGGTCGCGGCAGGACTTCCGCTGCCCACAACGTCATTGGTTTATTCCCACGAAAGGCAAACTTGCCTCTCTTGCGGAACCGATGACGGAACCCGGCAACCCTAGCAAAGTGGCCTTTCCCCAGGGCCGCAAGGGAGGTGCCAGGATGTGCGGTAGAGGATGTAAGAGGGATTTTGATGCTCAAGTCGCACAAGCGGCGCGGCTATCCGCTGCGCCCGGTGCCAGAGGATGCTGCCTCTAATGGAAACAGGCCCCGATGAACGTCGGGGCCTGCTGCTTTGTAACAATTGAATCGCCCCGCTGGTAGCCGCCAGCGAGACGCTCCGGCAAGTCCTGCGGAGAGGACAAAGCCAGAGGGTCCTGAAACCCATCGGTAATCCTACCAGCGTCACCCTTATGGTAAAACCCTCTCTGCGGACTCATTATCCACAGGGAGGGTGTTATGAACAATTGGAATGGGGAGCAGGATGTTCACTATGCGAGGCCACGGCATGGCCGAAGGTCAACACCCACTGAATGCGGCCTTGTTCTGTTGCCGACCAGCAACGTCCACTGGGCATCACTTTGGACGGATGTTGCCTGTTCCGGTTGTCTTGCAGTCCGTGCCAAACGCGGACGCCGCATAACATGGGCGATGGCTGTGGTTGCGACGTTGATCGTTGGAGCAGTCGCAATTGGAGCGGTCATTGCTGATTATGACGATGAGGATGACGAGGACGAGGCGAATCTTGGCCTGAGAGAAGTCCACCAAACCATCGTAGCGGAGGGCATCCAGGGCACGATAAGCGCCATCGAGCTAACTCGGACCTATCCCACCCGGCAAATCGAAGCCGCAACAAAAGCCGTTGAGAATACTAGGGCCGCCCACGCCGCCATTGAGAACCGCACTCGTGCGGCACGGCAAAGTGCAACTGCAACCAAGAACGCGCCGGCCCCCTACTCCGTGCGGGTGCAAGGGATGGATGTCATATGTCGAGAAATCGCCTACGAGTACGTTTATATGGCTGATCTGGGCAAGGTGACAGCCCTGCAACACGTGGCGACCATGATCTATCTGCGGGATCCATCCGGGACCAGGATTATCAGTGCCCACGACGCGGAGAACGCCCTGGCAGAATGCAAGTGTTTCTCGCCCCGGAACTGCAAACCGCTTCAATAGAAGAGAGTACAATGATGGCATCCCTACCAACAAGCATGAGAAGTACGCCCCAATCGCTATCGCCCCACTGATGATTACCGGAGCTCGGATTGCCCATGCTTCTTACTTAGCCTCCGTGAACGGAGGTAGCTAACGACCAGGATGGTCCCGACAAAGAGGGAAACAGCAACGCTGGAATAGAAAAAGACCGCCGGGTCTTCGTATTTCCTGCTCGCCATGAACGCCGCCCAACTGGGCAGGCCCGCTGCCAGGATGAAGGCCGACACGTAAAACAACAGGTCCTTCATAGCTTTCACTTGGGAAAGTTCGGCAGGGCAGAGGCGTCCCCCGGCTGTATCAGCAGGTTACGGCGGTTTGACGTGCGGAGTCAACGCCTTTCTTTAGTCGCAGGAACCTCGGGACAAGGTGCCCGACGGGGCAGCCCCCACCGACACAGCCCGCCTAAACCGCCTCCGCCCCCACCGCCGCCGTCCGCCGTTCCGGCTTCCGCGCCAGCGCCATCAGGATCATTCCCGCCGCCTGCGCCGTTGCCGAAAACAGGATCAGGATGGTGTAGCTGCCGGTGAGGTCGTACACCACCGGGCCTACGATCTGGCCCAGGCCCAGGCCGCCGGCCTCGAAGGGGCGCATGGCGCCGGCGATGGCTCCGTAGGAGTCGCGGCCGAAATAGTCGGCCAGCACCATGTACATCAGCACTTCCAGCGCGCTGTGGAACAGGCCCCAGAATATCCCGTAGGCCAAGGCCGCCGGCAGAGAGTTGACCTGCAGCAGCGCCAGCGTCGCCACCGTTGACACCGCCATGGCCGCGACGACGCACCAGCGCGGCGTCAGCCGGCCCGCCAACTGTCCCCACACCAGGCTGCTCAGCGCCAGGAAGGTGCTGATGCTCAGCACCCATGCCGCCTGCGGGATGGTCAGCCCCGCGAACTCGTGCAGGTAGGGCACCAGGCTGAACCCCAGGCCGGAACTGCCCGTCACGTTGAGAAAGGCCACCATCGACACCAGCCAGAAGGCCCGGGACCGCATCGCCTCTTTGGACGTCCAGCTCGCTTGAGCCGCCGTCCCACCCCGTTGTCCGCCCCGTCCCGCCGGCGCCGCGCCGGATGCCTGGGTTGCGGGGGACGGTCGCGCCCCGTCGGGCAACAGGCCGATGTCCTCGGGCCGCCGCCGCATGATGATCACCATGGGAATGGCCAGGAACAGGCTGAAGAACCCGATCAGCCGGAAGGCCATCCGCCAGTCCCACAGCAGCGCGATGGCCGAAAACGCCTGGATGATGAGCGCGCCGCTGATGGGACGATAGATGCCGGTGAAGGCCAGCGCGATGTTGCGCCGGCGGTTGAAGAAGTTGACCGCCATCGTGCGCGGCACCACGCCGATGAGGAAGGGCTGGCTGACCGCTCGCCCGATGACTGCCGCGATGAAAAACTGCCAGGCGGTATGCACCTCGCCGAGCAGCACCAGCGACACGCCCAGCACCAGCACCCCAACGGGCATCAGCCAGCGCGGCCCATACCGGTCCGCCAACCGTCCGGCGAAGGGCGCGAAGAAGCCGGACATCCACACGCCGCAGCTGGACGCTAGCCCGATGCTGGTCCGCGACCAGTCGGTGTCCGCCAGGATGTAGCTCTGCACCCCGCCCAACACCACGCCGGCCACCGCCGTGGCCACAAAAGCCCCGGCGCCCGAAAGCCCGAGCACCAGCCAGCCGTAGTAAAAGGGAGTGTTGGGTCTCCAGTCGAGGAGAGCCGCCAGAGACGACGCCATAAGTCCGGCCCCTTATATCAGACCGCCGATGTTGGGACAAGGAGCGGTACAGGGGCCCGTAGGGGCGAGGCATGCCTCGCCCCTACATAGGTCCCTCGTTGCGGCTCGATAGACCGGGTTATCCAACCCACCCCTAAGTCCCCCGCTCCTCGAAAACCGCGTCGGCCTGTTCCAGCGCGTCCTCAACGTAGGGCCAGCCGCGATACCATCCCGCCTGGGAAAATACCTCGCAGATTTCCCGCTTGGACAGGCCCAGTTCCAGCGCGTAGCCGATGTGCTCGCGCAGTTGCCTCATGTGCCCCCGACACATCAGCGCCACCAGGATGCACACCGTCCGCTCCTTGGGCGTCAGGTCGCCCCGGGCCCACACCTCGCCGAAGTTGTAGGCTTCCACCAGCATGGCGGTTTCGGATGCCAGCTCATGCGACAGCGTGTTTTCCAGGTCCACGCCGGCCTGCTGGCCCCAACTTTGGCTGCGGATCTGCCGTCCCCGTTCCAGCTTCTCCTCCACCGACGCCAGCCAGTCCGCCGGCAGCGGTTCGCTATCCTCCGCCTGCCACACGGATCGCTCGTTGATCACCCGTTGCGCCTGGGCCAGGGAAGATACGGTGGCCGGTATCCCCGCGTAGAAGATGAGCTGCAGGAAGATCCCCTTGATCTTCTGCGGCGACATCCCCAGCGACAGCCCGACCCTGATCTGGTGCTGGAGGCCGAACTCCCAGCCGTTGCAGCATTGGGCCGCGATGGTCGCCATGCTGCACAGCGTCACGTCCAGGCCGGGCACCTGCCAGACGCCGCCCCACATCACCTCCTCCTGCAGCTTCACGCAGTCCGTGCTGATGTCCGGCAAGGCGCCGGTCAGCCGGCCCTGGGGCAGATACTGGTCGATGTAGGCGTGCAGATTGGCGGCTTTCCGCGCCAGGTCGGCGGCTGTGTCCATGTGATTCTCTCCCAATGTCGCGTCTTATGGAGGTAGTGTTTCTCCGTAGGGGCGAATGATTATTCGCCCCTACCCGCGCGACTCAAAAACCTCTTTGGCCTGCTCCAGCGCATCCTCCACGCACGGCCAGCCCCGATACCAGCCGGCCTGGGCGAACACCTCGCAGATCTGCTTTTCGCTCAGCCCGGCGTCCAGCGCGTACCCGACGTGCCGCTTCAGCTGCCTCATGTGGCCCCGGCACATCAGCGCCGCCAGGATGCACACCATACGTTCCTGGATGCTCAGGTCGGCCCGCCGCCAAACCTTGCCGAAGTGGTAGCCGTCCACCAATTCCGCCGATTCCGGCACAAATTGCCGCGCCAGCGAGTTTTCAATCTCCGCGTCGCCGGCCTCGCCCCAATGCTTGACGCGCAAAGTCTTGCCCTGGGCCAGCATCGCGTCGATGGAGTCCAGCCATTCGGCATCCAGCGGCGCGTCGCCCGCCTTCCATTCCTCCCGCTCGTTGATGACCCCCTGGGCGATGCGCAGGCCGAAGACGGTGGCCGGCACTCCGGCATAGAACATCAACTCGATGAATATCCCCTTGATCTGCTGCGCGGTGATGCCCACGGTGAGGCCGGTGCGCACCTGGTGCTCCACGCCGAAATCATACCCGTTGACGCACTGGGCGGTGATGGTGGCAAAACTGCGCAGCTTCAAATCCAGCCCGTCGGCCAGCCACACGCCGCCCCACATCAGCTCGTGCTGCACCCGCACGAAATCGGCCAAAACCGGCGTGGGCCGGGCGTAGGGCAGGTGCTGGTCGAAAAACGCCCGCAGTTTCGCCGATTTTTCCTGAAGCTCTGCTACCGTTGTCATACTTTGCCCCCGGATTGACAGGACGATTGCAAAGTTCGGGAATGGACTTTACCCGCTCGTCCTGAGCCTGTCGAAGGACGGTGGTTCGACAAGCTCACCATGAGCGGTTCCAGGGACTTTGCAATCTTCATGCTCTGACTGGTTGGCCGTTGAAATCAGGCTCGCTCTTCCGCAAACACTTCCCGCGCCTGCTCCAAAGCGTCTTCCACGTGGGGCCACCCTCGATACCAACCCGCCTGGGCGAACACCTCGCAGATCTCCCGTTGGCCGAACCCCATGTTCAGGGCGTACCGGATGTGCCGCCTCAGATGTTTCCAGTGCCCGCGAGCCATCAGCGCGGCCAGCACGCATACCATCCGCTCTTTGGGACCCAGGTCATCCCGTGCCCACACCTCGCCGTAGTTGTACCCATCCACTATGTCCGACGCTTCCGGCGTCAGCCGCTGCGCCAAGGACTGCTCAACCTCCCGGTTGGCTTCCTCGCCCCAGAGTTCGCGGCGAATTTCGCTCCCCCGCGCCAGCTTGGCCTCCAGGGTATCCAGCCAGTCCGCTTCCAGCGGAACGTCCGACGCCTTCCATTCGTCCCGCTCGTTGATCACCCTCTGGGCCTGCAGCAGACCGTGGACCGTGGCCGGAATGCCGGCGTAGAACAGCAGTTGAATGAATATCCCCTTGATCTGCCGGGGCGTCATCCCCATGGTCAGCCCGACCCGTATCTGGTGCTGCAACCCGAAATCCCAGCCGTTGACGCACTGGGCGGAGATGGTGGCGAAGCTCCGCAGCTTCAAATCCAGACCCGGCGCCTGCCAGATCCCACCCCACATCAACGGCTCCTGGATGCGCCAGTAGTCCGGCGCAATGGACGAAATGTTGCTGTTGACGGGCAGATATGGTTCCATCTTCTCGTGCGCTATCTGGGACAACTCATCGGGCGTGGTCATGGGCGATTTCTCCTGAGAAAGCCGTGCGCTACGGCGGCAATTCTACCCGACCATACCGTTTGGGGAAACGACGGTCCATTTTGGAAATCGTCAGAAGCAGGATTTTCAGGATTAGGGGGATTATCAGGATGCACCGCCCCAATCCTGCCAATCATGGTAAATCCGGTAAATCCTGCTTCTGACAACCCCGTCCCTACCCCTGCGCCAGCGACACATCCACCGCCGCCAGGCCCTCCACGGCCAGCCCGTAGCCCAGCATATCCTGCATCTGCCGCTTCAGTTGCAGAGTGAGAGCGACGCGGGTGTAGCGCAGCGTCAGCGGCGGTCGTTCCGCCAGTTGCCGGGCCAGTTCCCAGGCCCGGGGCAGCAGCTCATCCCGGGGCAGCACTTCGGCCACTACGCCCAGGTCCAGCGCCTCCCGGGCCGACAGGATCTGCCCGGTCAGCAGGAAGTACCGGCCCCGGTTCTGCCCCAGCACCAGGGGCCAGATCACATGGACGCCGTCGCCGGGAACCACGCCGCGCGGGAAATGGGGCGCGTCCTGGAAGCTTGCGGTCTCCGACGCCAGGACGATGTCGGACATCACCGGTATCTCCGCGTGGATGTGCGCCGGCCCGTTGACCGCGCCGATGACCGGAACCTCGATCTCCAGCAGGTTGGTCAACAGCCGCTTGCCCTCCCAGTAGGTCTTGTCCCAGTCCTGGGGCATCCGGCGGGTGGGCCGGTTGGGCTCGAAGTTGGCGCAGTAGTCGTCGCCGGTTCCGGTGAGGATGACCACCTTATTCTCCGGGTCCGCCCCGATGTCGGCGAAGGCGTAACCCAGCTCCCGGTGCGACGCCTCGCCCCAGAGCAGGCTGCCGTCCCCGCTGTGAAACGTCACCTGGAGTATCCCGTCCTCCCGTTGCACGCTGACCGTCTCGTACTTGTTCTCATAGTCCGCCAGCACTGTCATGGTTATCCTCCCTTGGTTTCGGGTTGTGGGTTTCTGTGGGTATCTTAGCCCAGACCCAACAGGGCAATCGCGTCTTATCCGAGGAGCACTTTGAGCAGGTAGTCCTCGTCCCATCCGGCGTTGAGGCGTTTGCCCTGGATGCCCACTTTCAGGGTTTTCTCGTTCTTCAACAGGTTGTGTCCGATCTGCCGCAGCGTGTTGATGTTCTGTGGGCCATTGTCCTTGCGCACTCGGCACTGATCTTCCCGAAAGGTCACGTCAAGGGTCCAGTGCAACGAGTTTTCGATGCTCCAGTGGCTTCTGATGGCAGCCAGCAGTTGTTCTGCCGAGGCCGCCAGACTGCTGATGTAGTAGCGGGGTTGGCTGGTTGATCCTTCTGTGGTTTGACGATGGCCCACCACCCTGACGGCGGCTTTCAGTTGCGGCCATTGCCCTTGGGGGTCCAGATAGTCCAGACAGTCTTGATCGGTGATGACCCAGCATTCCCGACGTTCCAGCCGTCCATGCCCTTTCTCCACGGTTTCCGTGTGGTCATAGGACACCCCGTCAAAACCCAGCGCCTCGGCCCCTTCGAACAGGTCGCGGATGCCCTCGTGCAGTTGCCCTTGGTTCTCCTTCACCGTCAGCACGTAGTCGGCGCCGCCCTGGGTGATTTGCTGGGCGATCTCCCGCTGGCAGCCCATAGCATCGATAGTTACGATGCAACCGTGCAACTCCAACATCTCCAACAGTTGGGGAATGGCGGTGATCTCGTTGGATTTCTCCTCGGTTTTGACCTGACCCAAGGTCAGGGCGTTCTGCGTGGCCCAAGCGCTGACCATGTGGATGGCGCCCTTATTCCCAGCGCGGTCGTAGGACCGTCGGGCTGTCTTACCGTCAATGGCCACTACCTCGCCGGGCAATAACTGGGCGATGGCCTGGGTCCAGGAGATGAAGCAGTCCTGCAACTGCACTGGGTCCAGCCGAGCGAAGACATCCCCGAAGGTATCATGGGACGGGATGCCGCCAGGCAGTTCCAAGAAGGATTGAAACCAGGCCAGCTTGCTCCTGCCGAAGAGCTCGATATGGACCCAAGAATCGGCGCCGCAGATGGTGGCGCAGATCGCAATAGCAATGATGTCCACCAGTTTATGGCGTCGGGTGCGTTCTACCCGTGGGTCGTCAAGGTCAGCGAAATGATCGAGAATAGTTGCCTTGGGTGGTTGCGCCATGTCCGCCTGCCTCCGCGACCCTCAATATATCCTCCGACATTAACACATTTCTAAAAATCTCATTAAGACGCGATTGCCCTGCCCAGACCCAACTTTACACAAGACACCACACCGCGTTTGTGTTAGCATTCGCCGCTACACTTCAATCAAACGGGAGGCACCATGGGTTCCATACGCTTGTACACTGGAGATGACGGCCATTCCCACATTGAACAGATCGATCCGCCCTCCCATCCGGAGTGGAGCCAGTTGCAAAACGCCAAGGGGATCATATTCCGCGCCTCGCCGCCGGGATATTTCAGCGACTGGCACGTGGCGCCCCGCCGCCAGTACATCATCACCCTCGCCGGCGAAGCGGAAATCGGGCTGGCCGACGGCACGGTCCACCGATTGGGACCGGGAGACGTCAACCTCGCCGAAGACCTCACCGGACACGGCCACACCACCCGGGTGGTCAGCGACGTCCCCCGGGTGACCGCCACCATCCACCTGGACGATTAGGCCCCGCTCCGGGGCGCTGAGAGGGGGTGAGAAGCAAGATGACCAGGCCCTACACTATCACCAAGACTGCCAGAGATCCGGGCCGCTTCCGGTTGCCGGATCCGCCCGAGCGGGACCCCGACGAAGTGACACAATTCGACCACCTGTTCAAGACCGGCAACTCCTACCACCTGGCCCTGCATCTGGGCAACCCGGAAACCACTCTGGTGGAAGCCGACCGCTGGGTCGTGCTGGACCAGAGTTTCAACAAGGCCCGGGCCCGGGTTCCCGACCTGCTGGTGGCCTTTGACGTGGACCCGGAAATCTACGCGGCGAACAACGGGTACGTGGCCTCGGAGCAGGACAAACCGCCAGACTTCATAATAGAAGTGGCCTCTCCCAGCACGGCGGCGGCCGACCTGAACGAGAAGCGGGACTACTACGAGACGGTCGGCGTGCTGGAATACTGGCTTTTCGACCGGACCGGGGAGCACTACGGCTTCCGGCTGGCCGGCTTTCGCCTGGGGGAAGATGGCCGTTACCATCCCATAGTGATGGACGTGGACACGGCGGACCTGGTCCAGGGATACAGCCCGGCCCTCAACCTGTATCTCCGGTGGGAGGGTGGCGAGTTGGTGTTCTACGACCCAGCTACAAACCGGCCCATCCTCACCTATGAAGACCAGCAGGCCCGCGCCGACAGCGCCGAGGCCGAACTCACCGCCCAGCGCGCCCGCGTCCGCGAGCTGGAGGAGGAGCTGCTGCGCCGGCAGAATCCCGACAACCACAATCCCGCAAATAGCGCATGATGCGGTCAGCACCGCAGGAATCACAGGAGGTCAAGATGTCAGCAAAGGTAACCGGACTCGGCCATATTGGTTTTTACGTTCGTGACCTTGAACTCATGATGGACTTCTACGGGAACTTTATGGGCATGAAACTGACCAAGGTCGGCCCCCTGGGCGCTTTTTTCAGCGCGGACCCGGAGGCTTGCGATCACGAAATCGCGCTGATCAACGGACGGGATTCCCTGGAAGACCCGCGATGGATCCAGCAGATTTCGATGCGCGTGGAATCCCTCGATGACCTGCGCGATTTCAAGAGACGCATTCTCGAGAAGGGCTACCAGATAGACCGCATCGTATCCCACGCCAGCGCCATCGGCTGCTACTTTCGGGACCCGGAGAACAACCCCACCGAAATATTTTGGCTGACCGGCCATACGTCATGGGCCCAGGTGGGCATTCCCATTGACATTGACCAGTCGGACGAGGACGTCATGGCGGACGTGCTCCGGTCCTACGAAGCGGTTCGGGACGTGGCAATGGGCCAGCCGGCCGGTCCGGAAACGGTGGAAGCCATTCGCGAGTTGACCGCTGCAGCCGTCGCCAGCCGATGACGATAGTAGATGACCACAGTACAGGGAGGTGTTCGCCATGCCTTTGCCGCCGAACCGTGTAGATTACAGCCCCATTATCGACCGACCCGTCATCAAGTGGCCCAACGACGCCCGGGTGGCGTTGTGGATCGCGCCCAACGTCGAGCACTACGAGTACGAACCGGAATTCGACGGCCAGCGAGATCCCTGGCCGCGCACTCCCTATCCCGACGTTCAACAATACTCCTACCGGGATTACGGCAACCGGGTGGGTTTCTGGCGCATGGCGGACGTGCTGGACAAGCACAACATCCGCTGCTGCGTGTCCCTGAACATGGCCGTGCTGGAGCATTACCCCGAAATTGGCGAGGCCATGGTCCAGCGCAACTGGGACTTCATGAGCCACGGCATCTACAATACCCGCTACCTCAACAACTACACCGAGGAGCAGGAGCGGGAGTTCTACCGGGATACCATCGACACCCTGAAACGGCACACCGGCAAGCAGCTCAAGGGAATGCTGGGGCCGGCCATTTCCGGCACCGAGCGCACCCCCGACCTGATGGCCGAGGCCGGCCTCATCTACCACACCGACTGGATGCACGACGACCAGCCCGTGCCCATTCGGGTGAAAAGCGGCAAACTGGTGTCGGTGCCCTACTCCATCGAGCTGAACGATGCGCCCCTGTTCCGGCAGCATTACGAGGGCGACTACTTCGCCGAGATCTGCAAAGCCCAGTTCGACCAGCTCTACCAGGAAGGCGCCCACAGCGGACGGGTTATGTGCATTGCCCTCCATCCCTATCTCATCGGTCAGCCCCACCGGGCCCGGTATCTGGACGATGTACTGGGCTACATCATGTCCCACGATGGGGTCTGGCAGACCACGGCGGACGACATCGCCGAATACTACATCGCCAACCACTACGACGAGGCGGTGGCCCACGCGGCGCGGCTGAACAACGCCGCCGGGTAGGGGCGAATAATTATTCGCCCCTACGATGAACCCGTAGGGGCAACCCATGGGTTGCCCCTACATTCGCTGCACACCATCTGATACAAACCCCGCTCGCCACAATGAGGAGATGAAACCATGCCCGCAGAACGGCGCTTTGGCATGGACCACCCGCACTACGACTGGTCCCCCTTCAACAAGCGTGGGATCCTGCGCTGGCCCGATGACGCGCGGGTTGCCCTGTGCGTCATCGTCAATCTGGAACACCCGGAATGGGATCCGCCGGCCGACAACTTCACCACGCCCTTCGCCGGCGGTTTGACCGCCCGACCCTTCCCGGATTACGCCCGGCTGTCCCACCGGGAATACGGGCATCGGGTGGGCATCTTCCGCGTGCTGGACACCCTGCAGAAGCACGGCGTCAAGGCCACGGTGGCCATGGACGCCATAACCGCCGAGAACTATCCCTACCTGGTGCGACACTGCCAGGACGCCGGCGCGGAAATCATCGGCCACGGCGTATCCCTGTCGCGCATGATAACCAGCAATATGTCCGAGGATGCCGAGCGGGAGTACATCAGCGAATCGGTGGCCGCCCTCACCCGCGCCACCGGCACCGCCCCGGCCGGCTGGCTGGGGCCGGAATACGGCGAGTCCGCCCGCACTCCCCAGCTGTTGTCCGAGGCCGGCCTGCGCTACGTCTGCGACTGGGTCAACGACGAGCAGCCCTACCCTTTGCACAGCCCCCACGGCGAAATGTTCACCCTGCCGTTGATGTGGGAACTGGATGATATTTCCGCCCTCTGGGATCGCCGGGTGGTCGTAGGGCGATACCAGCAGCTCATCGAAGAGAGCTTTGAAACCCTGTACGAGGACGGCCAGCAGAACGGACGCCTGATGGCCCTGAACCTGCATCCCTGGCTCATCGGCCAGCCCTTCCGCATCGGCTACCTGGACCGGGCCTTGGGCCGCATCATGCGCCGGGGCGGAGTGTGGGCCGCCACCGGCTCCGAGATCGTGGACTGGTATCAGCGCAATCCGCCCACGGCGTAGCGCGTGTCGTCAATTTATCCCGTCATTCCTGCGAAAGCAGGAATCCAGGCGTTTCCATAACCCCAATCGTTCTGCGACAGCAAGCGATTCTGGATTCCCGCTTTCGCGGGAATGACGGAGATGGGGAGGGAGGAAATAGGTTCTGGTCTATAATGCGTCCCCAACTGGCAGCTTCATTACAATACCACTGGAGGGAACGGCGTCATGGTGCTGGAATCGGGCCGGATTACGGAGGAAGGACTGGAGCGGCTGCGCAGCCGGGTGGGATCGTTCAACCGGCCCCGGCAGTATGGCGTGGGGCTGTTCAACGAGGATGCTTCCCGCAGCGCCATCCGGCATTTCTGCCAGGGCATCGGTGACCCCAACCCGCTGTATTGGGACCGTTCCTACGCCCAGGCCAGCAAGTACGGCGCCATCATCGCGCCGCCGTGCTTCCTGTACAGCGTCTATTGGTGCTCCGGGCGCACCGGCGGGCTGCCGGGCGTCCACGGCTTCCACGCCGGCAACGACTGGGAGTGGTATCGCCCCATCTACCTGGGCGACGAGATCAGCGTGCAGGAGCAGTTCACCGGCCTTGAGGAGAAGGAGAGCGAATTCGCCGGCCGCATCATCATCCAGTCCAGCGTGACCCACTACTACAACCAGCGCGGGGAGACCATCGCCAAGACCAAGGGCTGGCAGATCCGCGCCGAGCGCAGCGCAGCCCGGGAGCGGCAGAAGTACACCTTTGAGCCGTACCAGTACTCCCGTGACGAGTTGGCGGTCATCCAGGAAGCGGTTCTGAACGAGGAAATCCGCGGCAATAACCCGCGCTGGTTCGAGGACGTGCAGGTGGGTGACGAGCTGACGCCGGTGGTCAAGGGGCCGCTGAGCCACGGCGACATCACCGCCTTCGTAGCCGGCTGCATCGGCGGCATCAGCCACGGCATCCAGCTGCGGGAAATGCTGCGGCATCCGTCGTGGGGTTTCACCGACCCCAACACCGGGGCGCAGGAAGCCATCATCCGCGTCCACGATATCCAGGAGGCGGCGGAGTCGGCCGGCCTGCCGGGGGCGTATGACTACGGCTGCCAGCGGTGCTGCTGGATGGGCAACCTGCTGACCAACTGGATGGGCGACGACGGGTTCCTGAAGCGGATGCACGTCGAGCTGCGGCGGTTCAACGTGGTGGGCGACACCACCTGGTGCAAGGGCAAGATTACCGGCAAGCGGGTTGAGGACGGCGAATACCTGGTGGACATGGACATCTGGGGCGAGAACCAGCGCCAGCAGGTTACGACGCGGGGCGACGCCACGGTGCGGCTGCCGTCCCGGGAGGCCGACGCGGGCTGGCCGTAGGGACAGGCCGGATTTGGAGGCTCATCATGACGCAACCGCAAGCAAAACCGCGCAGCAAGTTGACCGGGGCGGACTACTTGAGGCTGACGCCGCCATCGCATCGGGGGGTGCGCTATCAGCTCATTGAGGGAGAACTCATCGAAATGGCCGGCCCCAACGACGCGCATCAGGTTTTTACGGGACGATTCTATATGCAGTTGACGCTGCAAACTGACGCCCTGGATATTGGAGAGACCCGCATATCACCTTACGACGTGGCTATTGACGAACACAACACTTTTCAACCCGATGTGCTCTTCGTGTCCAATGAGCGTCGGCATATCTTTGCCGAAGACGACCACGGCATCACCGGCGCTCCCGACGTGGTAGTTGAAGTCCTCTCAGAATCCACACGCCGGCGCGATTTGGACGTAAAACTGCCCGTGTACGCCCGCAATGGCGTCCGCGAAATGCTGGCGGTTGATCTCCAATCCGAAACGATAGCCAAGTACGTTGGCGACGGACAGTCCATGACGTTGGCAATGGTGTACAGCCCCGATGACGTTCTCACTTCCGACGCGATGCCCGGCGTTGCCATTGAGCTGGCGCCGCTTTTCGCTCGCGTGCGCCGTACCAGGTAGCCAAACCGCAATTCCCATCGTCCAGGGGGCAGACGTTATGACGCAACCGCAAGCAAAACCGCGCAGCAAGTTGACCGGGGCGGACTACCTGAGACTGACGCCGCCATCGCATCGCGGCGTGCGCTATCAGTTGATTGAGGGGAAACTCGTCAAAATGGCCGGCCTTAACGACCCGCACCAAGTGTTCGTCGGAGAGTTGTACATTACCGCCAGGTTGCAGATTGGCGCACCAGGCAGATTCGAGATCAGACTCTCACCGTTCGACGTTTACATTGACGAGCACAACACATTTCAGCCCGACCTGCTGTTCGTGTCCGCCGAGCGCCGGGACATCATTCACAGTCGCGGCGTCACCGGCGCGCCGGATATTGTAGTGGAAGTGCTGTCCGAATCCACGCGGCAGCGCGACTTCAACGTCAAGCTGCCCGTGTACGGGCGCAACGGCGTCCGCGAAGCCTGGATGGCCGACCTCGCAGCCGAAACGGTGTCCAAATATATCAGCGACGGCCACGCCATGACGCTGGCCCAGGTGTACGCCGCCGAGGATGTTCTAACGTCAGAGGCGATGCCTGGCGTCGCCATTGACCTGGGTCCGATATTCGCCTTGATCCGTGGCGCTGCCTTGCCTGACGGTTAGTGCAGGTACTGCTCCGCCGCCCGCGCAAACCCGTCCATTGCGCCCTCCAGGACTTTATCCTCCAGGCAGTAGGAGATGCGGAAGTGACCCGGTGTGCCGAACCCCTTGCCCGGCACCACCAGCACGTTGTACTCCTGCAAAGCCGCCACAAACGCCTCGTCGTCGGGCAGCGGGGATTGCGGGAACAGGTAGAAAGCGCCCTGGGGCTTGACCACCGAGTAGCCCATGCCGGTGAGCCGGTCGTAGAGGAAATCGCGCTTGCGCTGGTACTCGCCCACGTCCACGGAGGCGTCCTGCACGGCGCGCACTACGTGCTGCATCAGGGCCGGAGCGTTGACGAAGCCCAGCACCCGGTTGCAGAAGACCATGCCGTCGAACAGCTCGGCCTTGCCGGAATAGTCGGGATGGATGGCGATGTGGCCGATGCGCTCGCCGGGGAGGCCCAGGTCTTTGGCGTGGGAGTTGACGACGATGGTGCGCTCGTAGTGGGGAAACACCTGGGGATAGACCAGCCCGTCGTAGATGATACGGCGGTAGGGTTCGTCGCTGATGATGAAGATTTCGGAGCCGTGCCGTGCCTCGGCCCGGGTGAGCAGGTCGGCCAGGGCGGCGATGTCTGCGTCGGGATAGACCACGCCCGACGGGTTGTTGGGCGCGTTGATCATCACGGCGCGAGTGCGCGGGGTAATGGCGGCGTCGATGGCGTCCAGGTCCAGGCCGAATTCGGCGTTGGCGGGAACGATGACCGGCACGCCGTTGTGGTTCTGGATGTAATAGACGTACTCGCCGAAGAAGGGCGACAGGATAATCACCTCGTCGCCGGCGTTGAGGATGGTGCGCAGGGTCACGTTGGCCGCGCCGGCCGCGCCGCAGGTCATCAGGATGTCGCCGACGCCGAAGGACAGGCCGGTCTCGGCGGACAGGGTGTCGGCCACGGCCTGGCGCGTTTCAGGATAGCCGGCGTTGGGCATGTAGCGGTGCATCCCCGGCGCCGGCGACTGGGCGATGCGGAGCAGCTCGGCGTGAAACTCCTCCGGCGGCTCCATGATGGGGTTGCCCAGCGAAAGGTCGAAAACGTTGTCGTCGCCGTACTGGGCCTTGAGGGCGATGCCCACCTCGAACATCCGGCGGATCCAGCCGCCCTCTTCCATGGAACGGCTGACGTATTGGGAAATGGGCATGACGGGCACTCCGTGGGGTTGAAGGTCGGTAGGGCATTATATCCTGATTCTGACATTGCCCCGGCCGGCCGGCATATTGCCTCTGCTATACTGGCCGGCGAGATGCGGGACAGGCCCGGAGGTTTTCCATGACCACCCAGTCGGCGCCAGCCATTGACCCCAGACTGGCGCACCTCTACGACGAAAACGGCGTTTTCTACCCCTCCGAGGACGGTATGCCCATGCCCGACGCCGAGTACCAGGGGGTCATTTTTCGCGCCGTGGTTACGCCCCTGCATCACTATGTCCGCCGCACCCAGCCCAACGCCCACGTGGGCGGCAACACTTTCATCTACTACGAGCAGGGCAACCCCCGGCGATTTGTATCGCCCGATTGCTACGCCGTTTTCGACGTGAACGTGGACCATGTTTTCTACCGCAACACCTACCGGGTATGGGAGATGGGCAAGCCGCCGGATTTCGCTCTGGAAATTGCCTCCGAAAATACCGCCGCGCACGATCTGAGGGGCAAGCCGGCGCTTTACGCCAGCATCGGCATCGGTGAATACTGGCTATATGACGCCACCCTCGACAGCGAGTACTACGGACTGAAGCTAGCCGGCGGTTATCTGCTTAATGGTCAGTACGAACCCTTTGAAATTCACGAGGACGCCGACGGCCTGGTGTGGGGCCACAGCCCGGCGTTGGGACTGGACCTGTGCTGGGACGCCGGCAGACTGCGGTTCCGCATTCCGGCAACCGGAGAGTTCCTGCCCGATTACGATGAAACGCTCGTCGCCTTGGCAGAAGCCGAAACCCAACGGGACTCCGCCCTTTCCGAAAACGAGCAGCTGCGGGCCGAAGTGGAACGGCTCCGCGCCGAACTGCAAAGCCAACGCGGGTAGCAGCGTCGGGAAGATGCTCGGCGAGTTGCCCTCCGGCAACTCGCCCGCCAATCACCCCCCATAGGCCCGCTCCAGCACCGCGTCCAGCTCCTCCCGGGTGTAGCGGTATTCCTGCGTTCCGGGTTGCCGGATGGCGAAGTGGGCGCAGGCGGAGCCGATTTGCGCGGCGCGCTCCATCTGGCGCAGGGTTATGCTGCTGAAGGAGCCGCCCGGGTTGGCGTGGGCGGCGGTGACCGGATGGACCAGGCCCAGGATCATGCCGCCCCGGAAGGCGTCGCCGGCGCCGGTGGGATCAACCACGTTGTCGGTGCGAACCGGCGGCACCAGCCTCTCGCCCTCGGCGGTGATGACGCGGACGCCCCGCTCGCCCAGGGTTATCACCAACGCGCCGGCCAGTTCCAGCAGGCCCGCCTCATCCCGACCGATTTTCTCGCCGACCAGCGCCATTTCGTAGTCGTTGGCGACCAGCAGATGGGCTTTGGCGATGCAGTCGGCCAGGCCGCCGGCGTCCCAGATGGGCAGGGACTGACCGGGGTCGAAGATGGTGTAGATGCCGGCCCGGACCGCGTCGGCGGTGAAGTTGGCCATGTCGGTGAGGTTGCCGGGGCCCACGATGTTGATGGCGTCGGCGGGGTCAAGCTGGCTGAAGTCAAAGCCGGCAGCGTGCTTCATCGCCCCCGGGTTGAAGCCGGTAATCTGGTTGTCGGACAGGTCGGTGACGATGAAGGCGGAGGCGGTGGCTTCCTCGTCCACGACGCGGATGTCGTCGGTGGCGATGCCGTTCTCGTCCAGCCAGGTGAAGTAGTCCCGGTAGTCGGAACCGATGGCGGCGATGAGGCGCGGCTGTTGCCCTAACATGGCCAGCGAGTAGGCGATGTTGCCGGCGGTTCCGCCGAAGTAAGCGTTGAAGCCATCCACCGTGAAGCTGAGGTTGATCTGGTGGACGCGCTCGGGAACGATGTGATCGCCGAAACGCCCGTTGAAGGTCATTATGCGGTCGATGGCGAGAGAGCCGGAGACAAGTATCTGCATTGTCGGGTTCCTTTGGCGATTTGTGAAAAATACGGGATGTGCGAGGTGGGTCAGCAGCCCCACTGTCCGGTGATTGTTCCGGCGAATTCTACGGGACTGCCGGGAATGATTTCTTGGGTTTCCGCCTGGCCGGCGTTGATTTCGAGGACAAAACGGACGGGTTCGCTGGCTGGATAGCGCGGCAGTTGGTCCCGGGGCGTGTCCAGGGGCGGGTTGGGTACGTCGGCGGTGACGCCGGCCACGGTGCAGTCCGCCCTTATCCACACCATATCCAGGGGGAAGTGCATATCCGGCATCCAGAACCAGAGCGGGCCGTCCCGCTCATAGACGAAGAGCATGGCCCGGTCGGTGTCCAGGGACGGACGGCCCGACAACCCCTGCGCCCGCTCACCGGGGGTTAAGGCCAGGTCAACGACATACACGGTGTTGCCGATGCGAACCAGGGGGACGTTGGGCGTCGGGGTTGCCTCCGGCGTCGGGGATGGTTCCAGCGTTGGGGTTGGAGCATGAGTAGCCGTCGGAGCCAGGGTGGGCAGGCGATTGTTCAAAAATCTGGTTGGCTCGGTTGTGGGCAACTGGGTCGGCGCCGGGGTTACCGTAGTGGTTGGCGGCGGCGCAACGGTCGTTGGGATGGCTGCAACCGTGGCAGTCGACTCGGCCCTTGGGGCCGAGTCGGTAGCGCAAGCGAGGGTGAAGAGGAGCAGGCACGTTGCTATCCACAGTCGCGAGATTGCCACGCCGCTACGCTCCTCGCAATGACATAGGACTTACACGGTTGGAGACCACTTTTCCCGTCATTCCGGCGAAAGCCGGAATCCAGGGATTATGAAATGAAGAAAAGGGAAGGATCATTCACGATTTCGACCACTGGATTCCCGCTTTCGCGGGAATGACGAATAATTCCAGAATGCCAACAGAACCTAGCCCAGCTCGCCGCGAATGTCGGTGACGCGCTGCTGGAGGGAGCGCAGCAGCAGGGCCGTCGGGGGCGGCGCCACGTGGGTGTAGCCCACGCCCATGGCCTGCAGTTCGGATGCCGACAGGGGAAAGGCGGGATGGTTCATGGGCATGGACAGTTTGGCTCCCCCGGCGGCCTTGACCTCAGCGGCCAGTTCCTCCAGCCGGGCGCGGATAACGGGACTCTGGGGGTCGCGGATGCCCATGTACTCGGAGAAGTCGGTGGGGCCGATGGATACCAGGTCGATGCCGGGCAGGGCGGCGATCTGCCCGATTTCGCTGATGCCCCGCTCATCCTCGGTCATCACGGACAGGATGATGTTCTCGTTGGAGGTGCGGGTGTGTTCGTCCCAGCTGACGGTGCCGAAACGGGCGGCCCGGGTGCCGCCGGCGCCGCCCCGGTGTCCCATGGGAGCGTAGCGCACGGCGTCCACGGCCCGCTTGGCGCCCTCCAGCCCGTCGATGTGGGGGATGATGATGCCCTGGGCGCCGGCGTCGAGGAGGCGCAGGATCAGGTTCTCGTCGTTGCCGGGGATGCGGATCATGGAGGTGACGCCGGCCAGGTCGGCGGCGACGATCATCTGGCTCACCAGGCTCAGGTCAAAGGTGGTGTGCTCCATGTCGATGAAGGCCGCGTCGAAGCCGGCCAGCCCGATGATCTCCACCACCTGGGGATCGGCGAAGGTAACGTAGGTGCCCAGGGCGAGACGGTTTTCGCGCAGGGCGCGCCTGACTTTGTTTTCCTGCATGGGAGAAGGCTCCTTGGGGAGAGTGCGAAACATGATAGCAGAGACGTTGTTCGCCGAGAGGAGCAGTTAGGCTGTGCCTTGTAGGGGCGAGGCATGCCTCGCCCCTACACATTCAGACAGTCGATCGCAGGCTGTGGTCAAATTGCCGCCACTGCTGAGTTGGGATAAAATCGCGGCCATGTCTAATGGAGTTTTTGACGGACTGAAGGTACTGGACCTAAGCGAGGACATCGCTGGGTCTTTTTGCGCTCGGCTGCTGGCCGACTATGGGGCCGACGTGCTGAAGGTGGAACCGCCGGGCGGGTCGGCCATGCGGCGGGTGGGGCCGTACTACCACGACGACCCACACCCGGAGAAGAGCCTGTTCTTCCTCATCCTGAACCTGAACAAGAAGGGGATAACGCTCAACCTGGAAACCGCGTCGGGCCGAAACTTGCTCCGGGAGCTGGTCCCCCACGTGGACCTGGTTATCGAGAGCTACCGGCCCGGCCACCTCGACGACCTGGGCATCGGGTACGAGGGGCTGTCGTCGGTCAATCCCGGTTTGGTGATGACCTCCATCACGCCCTTTGGGCAGACCGGGCCGTACCGCCAGTATGCCGGCGAGGAGATCGTGTCCTACGCCATGGGCATGGTCATGGGAATATCCGGCGTGCAGGGCCGGCCTCCGCTGAAGCACGGCGGGTTCCAGGCCCAGTACCAGGGCGGATTGTTCGGGGCCGGCGCGACGGCCATGGCGCTGTTCGCCCAGGACCGGCACGGCCTGGGCCAGCACGTGGACGTGTCCATCACCGAGTGCGTAGCGTCCACGATGATGGCGACGCAGACGATCTACCCGTTCATCGGCGGGGTGCAGATCCGGCGGGCCGACGGCACCATGTGGGAAAACCCCATGCCCTGCAAGGACGGCTGGATCATCGTCCAGGCCGGCGGCGGCGCGACGTGGGAGGACATCGCCGACTTCTTCCAGGCTCCCGAGCTTTTGGAGGAACGGTTCGCCGACCGGGCCCAGCGGGTGCGCAACGGGCCGGCCATGGACCAGGTGGTGCTGGACGCCATCAAGGACCGGGAGAAGTGGGAACTGTTCCCCAAGGCGGCGGAGAAGCGGATGCTCTTTGGGCTGGTGCAGACACCGACGGAATTGGCCGAGTGCCCACAACTGGAATCCCGCGAGTTCTATCGGGAGACGGAGCATCCGGTCATCGGGCGCATCAAGGTGCCGGCGGAGCTGTTTCGGATGTCGGCGTCGCCCTACCAGATGCGGATGGCCGCGCCGCTGCTGGGGCAGCACAACGACGAGATCTACGTGGACGGGTTGGGCTACGACCGGGCCACGCTGTCGGTGATGCGGCAGCTGGACGTAATCTAGGCTGTGCTGATGGCGGAGGTTTGACATGGCTACGAAACCGCAAATCCCACGTGTTCCCGTTGTGCTGCCCCCGGTCCCATTCACGGATGATTACGTTTGCCCCGACCCGGAGCCCCGCGACATGATACAAAGCCCCACCATCAACAAGTCCGGCTACTTCGTCGCCCATCATTTTTCCCGGCGGCCGGACACGCTGGTGCGGGCGCCTTGCGTGCTCAATTTTGACCCTGCCAACATGAACAACCGGGTAGAGCCGGACCTGCTGGTGGCCTTCGGCGTGGAACCCGCGTCCGTCCTGCCGCGCAACGGCTACATCATCTGGGAAGTGGGCAAACCGCCGGATTTTGTAATGGAAGTAGCGTCAGAGTCCACCCACCAACGGGATACCGGGTTCAAACGCGACCTGTACGCTAGGCACGGTATCGTTGAGTACTGGCGGGTTGACCCCACCGGCGGCGACTTCTATGGCTACGCCCTGGCCGGTGACCGGTTGGTGAACGGCGCCTACCAGGAAATCGCGCTGACCACGGAACCGGACGGGATGATATGGGGCTACAGCCCGACGCTTGACCTGTGCCTGTGCTGGCATCCGGCGTGGGATTGGGATGTTGACGATGAGAGCAATTTGCGGTTCTACGACCGCAAGACGGGCCGCTATCTGTGTGACCACGTGCTGGTGGAAGAGGCGCTGGCAGAGGAACGACGCGCCAGACTGGCCGCCGAAGAGCGCGTCCGCCAGTTGGAAGAGCAGTTGAGCCGGCAGCAGTCCTGACGGATAAAGCCGACAATACCGCGGAGATACTGAACTATGGCTGCATTGCCCCTGGACGGAATACGAGTTCTGGATTCCACCTACGTCTTCGCCCTGCCCTACACCGGCGGCCAGCTGGCGGACCTGGGCGCGGAGGTCATCAAGATTGAGGGGCCCGGCCGGCCGGACATCACCCGGGGCGGCGGGCTGTACGGCACCTTTCCCGACAACGATCCCGGCGAGGACTGGTGGAACCGCCCTTCCACCTACCAGCTTTTGAACCGGGGCAAGCGCTCCATGGTGCTGGACATGGCCCAGGAGGACGGGCGCGAAATCTTCCGGGAACTGGTCAAGGTCAGCGACATCGTGATGGAGAACTTCACGCCCCGCGTCATGCGCCGCTGGGGGCTGGACTATCCCAACCTGCGCAAATTGCGGCCCGACATCATCATGGTGTCCAACACCGGCTACGGCCACGGCGACGGGCCGTACTCGTCCTATCCCGCCCAGGCCACCACGCAGGAAGGCACCCACGGCCACTGCTGGATCACCGGCTATCCCGGCGACGAGCCTTCCAAGGCGGGCCGTTCCTTCGTGGATTTCCTGTCCACCTGGAGCGCGGTGTTCGCCATCGGGGCGGCGCTGCGCTACCGCAACCGCACCGGCAAGGGGCAGTGGGTGGACATCGGCATGTACCAGGCCGGCGTGATGTTCCTGTCCGAGTACCTGATGGACGCCATCGCCAACGGGCGCGAGGGCGAGCGCATCGGCAACCGCCACCCCAACCGCGCGCCCCAGGGAGCCTATCCCGCCGCCGGCGATGACGAATGGATCACCCTGTCGGTGGCCGACAACGAGCAGTGGCAATCGCTATGCCGCCTGATGGAGCGGGACGACCTGGCGTCGGACCAACGTTTCGCCACCCTGGCCGGACGGCAGCAGGGCCACGACGAGCTTGACGAGGCCATCGGCCAGTGGACCTGCCAGCATGATAAGTACGACCTGATGCACGCTCTGCAAGGCCAGGGCATCGCGTCGGGGCCGGTGCTCAACGGCAAGGAAGTGCATTTCGACCCCCACTATCGCAGCCGCAACTTCCTGGAGCGGGTGGAATATCCGCCGGAACGGGGCATGGGGAACACGCGCATCATCATGGGCCGCCCCTACAAGCTGTCGAAGACGCCACTGGAGGTGCGCGGGCCGGCGCCGCGGTTCGGGCAGGACAACGTGGACCTGCTGGAGGCGCTGCTGGGCAAGCCGCCCGAGCAGGTATCCGCCTGGGCCGACGCCACAGTGATCACCGAGGTTCCTACCACCGGCGAACCATCGCCCACCCTGGACCCGCAAGAACTGGTGGAACGCCGCCAGTTGGCCGAGTGGGACCCCGATTACCGGGAGCGCTTGGGCATTTGACGGCTGGGCCGCCCCATCTGTCATTGCGAGCGCAGCCTGGCAATCTCGTCGATGTACTCGTGTAGGGGCGAGGCATGCCTCGCCCCTACGGATCGCAAACCTATCTTGTGCCGAAGGCGCATTTGACGATTTGGGCTGTCCGGGTCTAACCTGAACACTGGCGCGGATGCACTCTCGCGCCAACCGTTCCGGGCCCGTAGCTCAGTGGAAGAGCATCCGACTCATAATCGGCAGGTCACAGGTTCGAACCCTGTCGGGCCCACCATTTTCTGATAGAAGAGCTCCTCGGCATTGCATCTTGGTAACAAATACGTTACCATATCCTAGATGGCCGATATCAGAGAATACGTTGATGATTGAGGCCGAAGCCCCTTCGGTCGCTGGTTTGACGCTCTCGACGCTGGGGCGGCGACCCGGGTCAGGACCGCCCTAGCCCGCATGGAGGCTGGCAACCTGTCTAATGTGAGAGGTGTTGGCAGCGGTGTGCTGGAGTACCGTATCAACGTTGGCCCAGGGTACCGGGTATATTTCGGCAGAGACGGAGACACCCTGATAGTCCTGCTTGGCGGCGGCATCAAGGCGCGCCAGCAGTGGGACATTGAGGATGCTCGCGAACTCTGGCGAGAGTACCGACGTCGCAAGCAGCAGGAGGTATGACATATGCCGCTCACCCGTGACTTCAAGGAGACCGTGCAAGCCCGCGCGGAGCGAGACCCAGCGTTTCGAGAAGGATTGCTGAAGGAAGGCGTCGAATGTCTGCTTGCCGGCGATGTCGAGACGGGCAAGATCTTGCTTCGCGACTATATCAACGCCACCATCGGGTTCGAGGAGCTCGGCTCCCTCACCGACAAACCACCCAAGAGTCTGATGCGCATGTTTGGGCCGTCCGGTAACCCCTACGCTCAGAACCTATTTGAGGTCATCAGTTGCATTCAGCAACACGAGGGTGTTCAACTCGAGGTGAACGCCGTTCGGTAAAGGTGCTCATGCTCGCACCGTCAAAGGCTTCTCGTGTCCGGTTGGCCATCTTCTCAAATTGAAATTTCCCAGCGGAAAGTTCGCCATACGGTACGATTTAGGCTCACCAGAGTCCCGAGTTTGTATTCTTCCCCCAACCAATTCAGCCGTGAGACGCGGTTTGGAGTGAACCCAATGGCAGGCAGGACGCCCAGACGGTCAACGAGGGATGCGGCAAAGGCTTCCGAGAACACTGGCGACGAAGTGCGCCTCCTTTCCGGCGGCAACCCCCAGATTGCCAAGGCCGACGGCGACGCTCCGGTGCAGGCGTACATCGCGGCCATGCCGGGCTGGAAGAGCGACGTGGGCCGGCGCATCGACGACCTCATTGTGCGCACCGTGCCCGACGTCCGCAAGGCGGTGCGGTGGAACTCCCCCTGGTACGGCATCGAGGGCGAAGGCTGGTTCGTCAGCTACCACGTCTTCACCCGCTACGTGAAGGTGACCTTCCTCAACGGCGCGTCGCTGGACCCCGTCCCGCCCGGCTCCGGCAAAGACCCCGATTCGCGGTGGGTGGATATTTATGAGGGTGCGCTGGACGAGGAGCAGCTGGCGGAGTGGGTGCGGCAGGCGGCCGCAATACCGGGTTGGAAGGGTTTTGACACGCTGTAAGGGTTATTCGATGATTGCGAGGATTCTCCTGATCCTGGAACCACAGCCCGAAGGAGGGTACACCGTTACCTCTCCCCTGCTGCCGGAGCTGATTACCGAGGGCGACACCATCTCCGAATGCCTGGTCAACGTGGAGGATGCCTTTGCGGTGGTTTTGGAGATTTACGAGGACAAGGGGCGTCCGCTGCCGCCGGATATCCACGTGTACGACACCAAAGGGACGGCGTCCGTTGAGGACGTAGCCTCGGTTCCATGAGATGCCAAGGACCGGGCCGAGAGTTGAACAGGAGTTTGTGATGAAGCAGCAGTATTTTGCAGACCTGCGGGACTGCGTGAAGTACAGCATTCTTCGAAACTTGTTGAACCAAGGAATTAGTTGCACGGTCTGCTGGATGTTGACTCAATGCGATAACACACAGCAGGGTAGGCTGAAGATAAAAGAGCGCCACAGGCGGGGATGGCGGGACTATGATCCCGACATCTTTGACTACCTTCTGGCGCAGATGAACAGTGGAGTGCCGTACATCTACTCAATAAATTGCGCAAGCCCTATAGAAGACTGTCGCTTCTACTGGAAGCGTTTTCCGCCGAGCTCGACCCGAAGGTGGGAGGAGTACTTTACCTTCAGGAAGGCATACTTTGACGGTTGCTTGCGCAAGGCGTCAGGCACCAGCCTCGTATTCCTTGACCCGGACATCGGCCCGGAGCCGAACAAGCCCGTGCTTACGGATTTGGACGGGTACGTGCTATGGGATGAAATCGCCCGCATATTTTGCGCAGGACACTCAGTGATAGTGTTCAACTTCCTGCAGGGAGGAACGAATCAGAAGAACGATCTGGTCGCAAAGAGAAGTGAAGAGCTGCGGGGAAGGCTCCCCACCGCGAGCGTGTATGCTCTTCGCGCACATGAACTAGCGTTCTATTTCGTGGTTCACCAGAGGCACCACAACGCCGTGGAGCAAGCGAGAGAAGCAATCCTTGCGCGGTGGGGGCCCACGCGTCTGTGGCAAGCAATATGAGGACAAGGCACGTCGTGATAATGGACAACATGGCAGCAACCAACCCACAAAAACTGCCGTCCATTCACCCGGGGGAGATACTTGACGAAGAGTTTCTCCGGCCGATGAATATCTCCCAGTACCGTCTGGCCAAGGCCATCGGCGTGGACGCGCGGCGAATCCACGCCATCGTCCATGGGGAACGGTCCATCACGGCAGAAACGGCGCTGCTGTTCTCGCGCTTCTTCGGGAACTCCGCCGGGTTCTGGATGGGATTGCAAAGCCAGTATGATCTGGAGACTGCCGCGGATCGTCTTGCCGAGAAACTGGACGCCGTAGTTGCCCACCACACAACGACGGCCAACCATTAATGTACAATCTAGCCAGATAGTCTAGCCGGAGGGCGTTATGGCAGAGTGGCCCATCCAGGATGCCAAGAACAAATTCAGCGCGCTGGTCAACGCCGCGCTGGCCGGCGAGCCTCAGCGGGTCACGAGGCGGGGCCAGCCGGCAGTGGTCGTCCTGGCGGCGGAGGAATACGACCGGCTCTGTCGGCTGGACAGGTCTCACGCCCCAACCCTCGGGAAATTGCTCTTGGAAATCCCGCAGGATGATCAGGAATTCGAGCGCCTGCCGATGTCCAACCGGCCGCTGGACCTATAGTGTTCCTTCTCGACACTGATGTGCTGTCTGCCCTCCGCAGACGTGACCGGAATCCCGCGCTGGTCCGTTGGGTGGAAGCACAACCGACTTCGGACCTGCACATCAGCGTGGTTACGGTTGGTGAGGTGGAACGTGGCATCACGCAGCAGCGGCGACGGAACCCGACTTTCGCCGAGGAGTTGGCGCTTTGGCTGGAACGGGTCCTCTCCTGGTACTCTAACCGGGTCCTCCCTGTAGATACGGCAACGGCGCGCCGTTGGGGTCGGTTGTCCGCAACCATAGGGCACAGCGGCCCCGACTTGTTAATCGCTGCCACCGCGCTGGAAAATGGCTTGATCGTAGTAACCCGCAACGTCCGTCACTTCGAGCCGACGGGCGTTCCAACGCTGAATCCGTTAGAATGAGCGGCGCGTTTCATTCATCCGATGCGAGTGCCTATCTGCGATGCTGGAACTGAGGAACATCACCCCCGACGAGTTTGAGCGGTGGATGCGCACGGAATCCCGTGCCCACGGGAACCGTTTCAACCATGACCCGGAGGCGCTGCGGCCGCATTTCGATTTAGGGCGGTCCATTGCCGTGATCGAGGACGGGCAGATTGTCGGCGGGGCGCATTCGCACCTGCTGGAGATGTCCATACCGGGCGGCGCTTCCGTCGTGGCCGGCGTGTCCAACGTGGAGGTGCAGCCGACGCATACGCGGCGGGGCATCATGACCCGGATGATGCGCCACCAGCTTGACGGCATCCACGAGCGGGGCGAACCTCTGGCCGCCCTGTTCGCCACCGAAAGCGCCATCTACGGACGGTTCGGCTACGGCGTCGGTTCGGTACATGAGCAGTGGATACTTGAGAAATCCCACAACGCCTACGCCCGCCGTTACGACAGCCCGGGCCGCATCGTCTTCATCGACCCGAAGGACATCGGCAGGGAACTGCCCGACGTGATGCGCCGCAGCACCGAAGGCCGCCCGGCCGTGTTCCAGCGCGCGAGCCACCACTGGGAGCGGGACTCCCGGGATCCCATACACTCCGGGGGCGGCCAGGGCGGGGTATTCTACGCCGCCTACGTGGAGGACGGGCGCATCGACGGCTACGTGAACTACCGCACCCAGCGGCCCACGGTGCTGGTCAACGAGCTGATGGCGGCCACCCGCGAGGCATCCGCCGCCCTGTGGCGGTTCTGCTTCGACCTGGACCTGTACGAGCGCACCGAGGTCATCAAGCGTCCGGTGGACGACCCCATGCCCTGGATGCTGGCCGACCCGCGCCGTCTCCAGCGTTCCACCCGCGACGGCCTGTGGGTGCGCGTGGTGGACGTGCGCGCCGCCCTGGAGCAGCGTGGCTACGCCGCCAGCGACCGCCTGACCCTGGAAGTGCGCGACGATTTCTGCGAGTGGAACAAGGGCTGCTTCGAGCTGGAAATGTCCCCCGAAGGCGCCAACTGCCGGCCCGTGGCCGGTGGTGCAGACCTGACGATCAACGTTTCGGCGCTGGCCTCGGCCTACCTGGGCGCGGCCAGCTTCGCCACGCTGATGCAGGCTGGACTGGTGGATGAGGCCACGCCGGGAGCAGTGCAGCGAGCCGACCGGGCCTTCGCAGTGCCCTACAAGCCCTGGACGCCGTACAACTTTTAGAAGCGCCGTTGTCATTGCGAGAAGCGTAGTCCGCCACAGGCGGACGGTAATCTCGCTCCCCAAAGAAAGGTTGCCGGCAGCGACGAGATTGCCAACCCCACATCAAATGCCTGACAGAGGTAGGCAATTTGGCGTTTCCGTGTTTGGTAAGTTAGACCATTGTAGTGGCGTTGGGTGTAGGGGCGAATAATATTCGCCCCTACAGGGTTAACCACCTACATCGCAACGCTACTACCAGATTTTCCTTCGCGTCTCTGCCTCTTCGCGCCTTTGCGTTAAATATTGGCGCAGCTGCATCATTGACGGTAGTCTTGTGCAAACATTTTCAGCGAGGTGGACAAATATGGCACGGTTGGACGGCAAGGTTGCTTTGATCAGCGGCGGAGCGCGGGGGATGGGTGAGTCGGAGGCGCGGCTGTTTGCCCAGGAGGGCGCGGCGGTGGTGATTGGGGACATTTTGGATACGGAGGGTGCGGCGGTGGCGGCATCCATCAACGAGGCCGGCGGGCAGTGTCGCTACGTGCATCTGGACGTGCGCGATGAGGCGGAATGGCAGGCCGCCGTGGCCGAGGCGGTGTCGCGGTTCGGTTCGCTGGACGTGCTGGTCAACAACGCCGGCATCGGCAGCAGCACGTTCCAGATCCACGAGGAGCCGGTGGACCAGTGGGACCGCACCATGGACGTGAACCTGAAGGGCGTGTTCCTGGGCACCCGCACCGCCATCCCCGCCATGATTGGCGCCGGCGGCGGCTCCATCATCAACATATCGTCTCAGCTCGGCATCGTCGGCGTGCACTACAGCGGGGCCGCCTATCAGACCGCCAAGGGCGGCGTGCGCATCTTCACCAAGGCGGCAGCGTTGCAGTACGCGCCGCGCGGCATTCGCGTGAACTCGGTGCATCCCGGGCCAATCGCGACGGATATGACCCGGGCCAGGCGCGACGACCCCGACTGGCTGGAAATGATGCTGTCCCGCATCCCCATGGGCCGCTACGGGGAGCCGCAGGAGGTCGCCAACGCGGTACTCTACCTGGCCTCCGACGAATCGTCCTTCGTCACCGGCAGCGAGGTGGTGGTGGACGGAGGCTGGACGGCGCAGTAGGGGCGAATAATTATTCGCCCCTACGTATTTTGGCAAACCGTTCCAGTTGCGCCACCAACTGCTCCGCCGTCGCAGCCCGCGGTTCGACCACCAGGTAGTCCAGGCCGGCTTGGGCGTAGGCCTCCAGGTCGGCGGCGATTTGCTCCGGTGAACCGCGCAGCGGGGTTCGTCCCGCGCCGTCGAGAGTTGCATCGGTGACGTCCAGGCCGGCGCGGAGGGATATGGTGAAGCCGTCTATGCTGTTGCCGGCGGCGGAGCGCAGTTCGGCGATGCGGGCCACGACCCGGGCCACGTCATCGGGCGACTGGCGGACGCCGTGCCAGCCATCGGCCAGCCGGGCGGCGCGGCGCAGGGCCGGCGGGCTGGTTCCGCCCGTCCAGATGGGCGGATGGGGCTGTTGGATGGGCGCGGGTTCCATGCGCCGGCCGGCGACGTTGTAGCGCGTGTCGCGCAATTCCGTGGTCACGCCGGTCCAGAAGGCCCGCAGGATGGCGATGTGCTCGTCGGTGACAGCGCCGCGGTCGGGGAAATCGGCGTTCAGGGCAGCGAACTCTTCGGCCATCCAGCCCACGCCCACGCCGGCAATGAGCCGTCCGCCGGACACCACGTCCAGCGTCCCCAGCATCTTCGCGTTGAGCACGGGATGGCGGTAGGGCAGCACCAGGACGCTGAAACCCAGCCGGATGCGTTGGGTCGCGGCGGCCAGGTAGGACAGCGTGACGACCGGCTCCAGGATGCGGTCTTCGGCGGTCAGCGGAAAGCGGCCGTCACTGCGGTAAGGATAGGCGGAGCGCAGTCCGTCGGGCACGACGATGTGGTCGCTGAGAAAGATACCATCGTAGCCCAACTCCTCGGCCCGCAAAGCAATCGTTGCCAGGGAATCGATGTGGGCCAGGGGGCCGACGTTGGGCAGAATAACGCCGTATTGCATGGTGACCGCCGCTTTGGTGGGAGTTGGCCGGAGGCCGTTTTCGGTTGACACTCCGCCGAACCCGATGCTAGCATAATCAACCGCCGCTGCGGGGTTGAACCCTGCCGGCGTTAGCGGGGTGAAAGCCCCTAATCAAGGAGGAAACTGATGGCCGACCAGCCCGAAATTCACCGCGGTTTGATGAACGTTTACATGGACACCACGGAGTCCAGTTTCATCGACGGCGAAATCGGTAAACTCCTTTATCGTGGCTACGACATCCACGACCTGGCCGAGAAGTCCACCTTCGAGGAAATCATCCACCTGGTGCTCTACGGCGAGCTGCCCAACCGCGAGCAGCTGGCCGAAATGGACGGCTACCTGCGGGCCAACCGGCGCATCCCCAACGAAATCATCACCGTCATCGACGCGGTGAAGTCTGCCCATCCCATGGATGTCCTGCAGACGGCGATGATCGGCCTGGCCGCCTTCGACGAGGAGTCCGAAGACAACTCCAAAGAGGCCAACGTCCGCAAGGCCCTGCGCCTCACCGCCCAGGCTCCTACCATCGTCACGGCCCATCACCGCATCCGCACCGGGCTGGAACCGGTAGCGCCCAACCCGGACCTCAACCATGCCGGTAACTTCCTCTATATGCTGTTTGATACGGTTCCCGACGACGAGACCATCTCCCTGATGGACGTGGACTTCATCATCCACGCCGAGCATGGCGTCAACGCCTCGTCCTTCGCGGCCCGGGTGTCCGCCTCCACCAACTCCACGTTGCACGCCGCCGTGTCCGGCGCGGTGGGCACGCTGAAGGGCCCGGCCCACGGCGGCGCCGCCGAAGAAGTGATGAAGATGTCGCTGGAAATCGGCAACCCCGAGAACGCCGAGGAGTACGCCCGCAACAAGCTGAACAACCGCGAGCGCATCATGGGCTTCGGCCACCGGGTCTATAAGGCCGAGGACCCTCGCGCCCGCCACCTGCGGGAACGCTCCCAGGCCCTGGGCGAAAAGCGCGGCGACCCCCGCTGGTTCCAGATCCTCACCCATCTGTCCGAGGACGTGATGGCCCCCTACCGCGACCGGGGCATCTACGTCAACGTGGACTTCTACGCCGGCTCCATCTACCACCTGCTGGGCATCCCCTCCGACCTGTTCATCCCCATATTCGCCCTGGGGCGCGTGCCCGGCTGGTCGGCCCAGTGCATCGAGCAGTACGAGAACAACATCCTGCTCCGCCCCCGCCTGCACTACGTCGGCCCCATGGACCGGGAGTATGTGCCCCTCGAACAGCGCTAGGGCGCGACGGTATAGCGAATAATGTGTAGGGGCGAATAATTATTCGCCCCTACGGTTTTTGTCGCCGGGTGATTTGTTTAGGGATACACCTCCAGGTTGCCCAAGTGGACTTCGGCGACTACTTCGTGCTCGCCGTGGTCATGGCCGTCATGGTCATGGCCGTCGCCCTCATGACCGGTATCGCGGTCGCCGTCACCATGGCCTTGCCCCACGTCGGGAACGTTCACCGTGGTCGCCGCTTCCACTGTCTCGCCGTCAAACACCAGTTCGCTGTGGTTGTTTGTGTTCAGTGAGACTCGGATTTCGTGCTCCCCTGGCGGCACGACGGCGATGTGGTAATCGGATTCGAAGACCCGCCCGAGCTTTTCGCCATCCAGGTGGATGTGAGCGTGGCCCGCTCCGGGGGTGTGATCCTGGTCAACCAGATCGGGCGCGAACCGGAAGCCTTCGGTCGTGATCCGGACGTCGACGCCGCCGTCGGCGTCCGGTTCCGCTGAGATATTCACGCTCACCGGCGCTTCTGAAATTACCGGTTCCGGCACAGCGACGGCGTGATGATCGTTATCGCCGGCGTCGCTCGTCGTGCTGTCGGAGGCAAATGCATGAAAATTGAGGCCGAAGGCGCCGGCAGTGTCGGCGGTGAAGTTCAGTGTGCCGGGGCTGTCGGGCGATACGGGCGCGGTGAGGTCGTAGCCGTGCAGGTGAATTTCGCCCGCCTCGTCGGCGGTGAAGTTGATGCTGACGTTGTCGCCCTTCTTGACCTGTAGGTCGTCACGGGACAGGCTGCTCTGCCGCGCAGTTATTGCCATGTTGATGACCACGGCGTCAGCGGAAGCGGATGTGCCCGGTGGCTGCTGGCCTTCGGCATGGGTGTGCGAAGATTCCGTCGCCTCGGTGGGAGCGGGGGTCGGTTCGGGTTGGTCTGCCGAGCCGCAGGCTATCGCCGCCAGCAGTGCGGCGAGGGCGATTGCGGCGACCAGCATGTACGCCGGCCGGCGCAAGGTTCGTTGCAGAATCTGCATCGGGAAATCCTCCGTCTGATTCGGGATGCTCAACGAGCCGGCACACAGCCAGCCGGGAGCGAGCGGGAACGGTGAGAGTCGCAGGAGGATTTCAGACGACGGGAGGCGGCAGCGGCGGCGGCACGTCGGCTCCGTCCGGCCCGCGTGTCGGATCCGCGTACCGGGTCAGCGGGTTCGCGTTTTGGGCTTTGGGCGGCGGAGGACGCAGCGCGTCCGGTGGGGTGTGATAGGGGGCGGACAGGACGGTGAGCATCAGCCCGGCGGTGGCCGGCGTGAGGTAGAGGACGCCGTCGGTGCGGTTTGCGCCGCCATCATCGCCCGCTCTCGCCGCTGCCGGGTGCAGGTGGCGCAGGCCGTTTTCGTAAGCGTGGCCGTGGGGGACGGGACGCCCGTTCAGGTAGATGTGCTCGTGGGTATGCGTCCGCTCGGCGAAGTGGTGGTCGTCGAGAGGGCCTACGATGGGCAGCGCCAACGCGAACAGCGCCGCTGCCAGCAACAGCATCCAGCCCGGGGAGGGCGGGGCGGACGCTCGGGCTGGCGTGGGTAGAGACGTTATTGGCAAGGGTGACGACATAGGTAGATCAGTCTGCCCTGTTTCGCAGCAAAACCGTTATAGCAAAGGCCCGGCGAATGGTTGCCGGCGTAGATTCCAAGAGATTGATTGCATCTTCTACGTCGTTGATCATTTGAGATACGTCAGCTTGGCGGAAGTTGGAGAATGGATTGTAGTCGGCTTGATTACGATAGCTCTGCATTCGCACAAAAGTCTCGGCGAAGTTCCTGATTTCCGGTGGAAACGGCGCCATCAGTCCGGCGTTCCGGCACTGGTTTCTGACGTGAGTATGCTCCGGCCCTCGATAGGCTTGTAGCCAAGCAGCGGAGGTAGCCGGTTCGCCAACCACGCCCGGCAACAAATCGGCCGTGTTGGCACAAACGGCGTGGAACATAGCGTAGTAGGCGGTGCTCACGGCCCGTTTCAGGTGAGTACGGGCTTGGTCAGGATCGATTTCATTTGAAGCGGCAGTGAACAGCAACCGCGCCGTGGCGATGAGGTTATCGGGGGACAACGTATGGATCCTGAGAAAATTCGGGCCAGTCGGACTTGGGGATAAACGCGTGAGTAAGCACGTCCTGGGGCATGCCTTCCCCGAGTTCTTCCGCCAGCAGTCCCAAGAATTGGACGCTCTTGCGGGTCTCAATCTTGATGGTCTCTTCGTCGAACACCATATACACGTGGAGATAAATCTCGCCGTCGCCGTCGTCCCTCGGGACTACAACGATGGGGTCGAATACCTTGTCGGGGCCGTACTGCTCGGCCAGGACTTTGGTCACGGCGGCTTTGACCTTGGCGGTGACCGCCGGTTTGACGGTGGTCATGTCGTTGGCCTCCTGGAATCAGTTCGCGCGCTGGCGAGGCCTTGGGGCGTCGTTGACAGGTAGATAAAGCATAGCAGATAATGTTCGCCAATTCCGTGAACACATTAACAGGAGGCAACAAGATGGCATCTCAGGACATCGCCTTGATGGCCCATCTGATGCGTCGTGCCGGTTTCGGGGCGTCCCGCGAGGAGCTGGAGGCCCGCGTCACCCAGGGATACGAAGCCACCGTTGAGGAGCTTCTGAACCCCGAGAGACAGCCGGCCATTGACCGCTACGAGCTGATCCGCTACCAGCCCTGGTGCTGGCGCCCCGGAACAATCCAGGGCATGGGTTCGGCCGAATGGCTGCACTTCATGATCAACACCAAGCGGCCGCTGGAAGAGAAGATGGCGCTGTTCTGGCATCAGATTTTCGCCACCGGCGTGTCCAAGGTTGACCACTACGACGAGATCACCCGCATGGTCGCCCTGTTCCGCGAGAAGGGCATGGGCAACTACAAGGACCTCCTGCTGGAAGTCGCCAAGAACCCGGCGATGATCTACTGGCTGGACAACTTCGAGAACCACGCCGACGCCGTCAACGAAAACTGGGGCCGCGAACTGCTGGAGCTGTTCAGCATGGGTGTCGGCACCTACACCGAGGTTGACGTGCGCGAAGCCTCCCGCGCCTTCACCGGCTGGACCTTCGAGCCCAAGCTGCCCCGCGGCCCCATCGGACGCCACGACTGGCAGTTCCAGTACCTCCCTGAAGACCACGACGACGAGGACAAGACCTTCCTTGGCGAGACGGGCAACTTCAACGGCGAAGACATCATCAACATCATCTGCGAGCATCCGGCCACGGCGACGTTCATCGCGCGCCACCTGTACAACTTCTTCGTCGCCGACGAGGCCCAGGTGCCAGCCTGGCAGGTGACTCCGCCCAAGGACGAGGACGCCATCGACCTGCTGGCCGACGCCTTTGTTGACTCCGGCTGCGACATGACCGCCGTCCTGCGCGTCCTGTTCAACAGCGACTTCTTCAAGAACGCCCGCTACGCCCGCCTGAAGAGCCCCGCCGAAGTGGTGGTGGGCACCCTGCGGCTGGTCGGCGGCTTCGAGTTCCCCGGCCCCGGCCTGGGCGAAATGGCCCGCCAGCCCACCTACATGGGCCAGGACCTGCTCAACCCGCCCAGCGTGGAAGGCTGGCACACCGGCGTGGAGTGGATCAACAGCGGCTCCCTCATGCGCCGCATCAACTTCACCGCCGACATGGTCAGCGACGTGAACCGCCCCGGCATCCGCTCCATGATCAGCCGGATGCAGTCCCAGGGCGACCTTACCCCCGCCGACATGGTGGACAATTGCCTGGACCTCATGGGCCCGCTGGAAGTGGACGCGGACACCCGGCAGGAACTGGTAGCCCACGCCCAGCTCAGCGGCAACATTTCCTGGGCCACCGACGCCGACGTGAGCTCCTCCGAAGAGCGCATCTCCGAAATGCTGCAGTTGATCGTTTCGCTGCGCGATTACCAGTACGCCTGACGCCAGCGCGGCGGCCCTCTTCGATCGTCATTCCGGCTTTCGCCGGAATCCAGGTCGCCGCCACAGCCGTCTCGCAGTGAAACGCCAATAACCACAGGAGCAAGCAAAATGACCTCTACCAAGAAAGACCCGGTTCTGGTGGTGTTGCAGCTCACCGGCGGCAACGACTACATGAACACCGTGATCCCCCACGCCGAACCGCTGTACCGCGAGAAGCGGCCGGTGGTGGGCGTGCCCGACGAGCGGATCCTGAAGCTGAACGACAGCATCGGCTTCCACCCCGAACTGGCCCCGCTGCGCCGCTTCTGGGACGCTGGCGACATGGCCATCATCCACGGCGTCGGCTACGCCAACAGCCCACGCAGCCACTTCCGCAGCATGGACATCTGGCACACCTGTGAGCCGGACTCCCTGGGAACCGAGGGCTGGCTGGGTCGCGCCACCCGGGACATCGACCCCCACAAGGAAAACGTGGTCACCGCCGTCAGCTTCGGGCCGAGCCTGCCCCGGGCTCTGGCGCTCCCCGGCGTACCCGTGGCCTGTGTAGATGACCTGGACAACTTCGGGATGCTCACCAGCATCCAGGAAGAGATGCAGCGGGACAAGATCATCGACCGCTTCACCCGCCTCTACTCGCCCACCATCGGCAGCGGGTTCGTCATGGACTACCTGGGCCAGACCGGCCTGGACGGCCTGAAGGCCGCCGACATCCTGAACGTGGCCCCGGGGCGGTACAGCAGCACCGTTGAATACCCCGACACTCCCATCGCCCGCAAGCTCAAGGGCATCTCACAGGTGCATCAGGCTGACCTGGGCACCCGTGTGCTCTACTGTGACCACGGCAGCTTTGACAGCCACTCCAACCAGGTCGGGATGCACGATGGCCTGTGGCGGGACGTTTCCGCTGCCGTGTCCAGCTTCTTCGACGACCTGCGGGAGAACGATGCCGCCGACAACGTCATCCTGCTGATGTTCTCCGAGTTCGGCCGCCGCGTCCACGACAACGGCAGCGGCACCGACCACGGCGCCGCCGGCCTCGTGCTGATGATGGGCGATCCCATCAAGGGCGGCGAATACGGCGAGTACCCGTCCTCCAAGCCGGAGGATCTGGAACAGGGGGACCTGGTTCCCAACACCGACTTCCGCGGCGTCTATTCCACCATCCTGGAAGACTGGATGGGTCTGGACGCCAACCCCATCGTCAATGGACAGTTCGAGAAGGTCGCCTTCGTCTAACCGGCAACCGGTTCCGGTCAACGGGACGCGCCGACAGGCAGAAACGGCCGGGGCCAGTGGGTGCAAATCTGCTGGCCCCGCAGTTATGGAGCAACCCCACTATATCCGTCACTTCGGCGACATATATTCGTCACTCCGGCGAAAGCCGGAGTCCAGGAAACCTGAAAACAGAGAAACGGTAAAAGCGCCTATGACTGTGATTTCTGGATTCCCGCTTTCGCGGGAATGACGAAAACGGGATTGTTTTGGCAAGACACACAGGCAACAAGCAGGTAGAACTATGCTTACGCAAATCGCAAAGGGCCGAGTGTATGACTACAGCCACTCGGTGGGCCGGGGCGCCGCTTCCGGCATGGGCTTCAGCCAGCCGACGGCCATGGCTTTTGAGGGCAACACGGTGTACGTGTTGAATCGGGGCATTGAGGGCATCTCCAACGTGCCGTGGAACCGGTTGGCCTACGGCGCGCGGGTCAGCATCATTGACCTGGGCGATAAAGAAGGCGACGAGGAATTCACCGGCGAGTTTGGCAAGTACGGCGACCGGGAAGGCGAGTTCATCTGGCCCTCCGGCATGGTGCTGGCTCCCAACGGCCACATCTACGTGGCCGACGAGTGGATGAACACGGTGTCCGAGTTCGAGAAGGACGGCGCCTTCATCAAGCGGTGGTCTGCCGTCCCCAACGACGACGGCAAGGAACACGGCACTTCCAGCCTGGCCGTTGACGCCGACGGCAACTTGTACCTCACCGACGGGCGCAGCCACGAGGTCCGCAAGTTCACCGCCGACGGCGAGCACATCACCAGTTGGGGTTCCCCGGGCGACGGCAACGGTGAGTTCAACTCCCCCTGGGGCATCACGGTGGACCAGAACGACGGCTCGGTGTACGTGGCTGACCACCGCAACCACCGGGTGCAGAAGTTCACCGCCGACGGCCAGTGGTTGATGCAGTTCGGCGAGCCGGGCGCCAAGCGCGGCCAGATGCACCTCCCCGTCCAGGTGACCATCGACCCGCAAGGCGACGTGTACGTTGCGGACTGGAGCGACAACGGGATGCACCCGGGCCGTGTCCACGTCTTCGACAAAGAAGGCAACTTCATTATCTCCCTCATCGGCGACGCCCAGTGGCTGAGCAAGTGGGCGGACATGACCGTGGTCGCCAACGCCGACTACCTGAAGCGGCGGCGGGAAGTGCCCACCACCGAGTCGGAATGGCGGTTTGCGCTGCCCACCGACGTCCATTTCGACGAGGGAAGCGGCCGCCTGGTGGTGCTGGACGCCCAGCGCAGCCGGCTGCAGATCTACAACAAGATGGAAGATTACCTGGTTCCGCAGATGAACCTGTAAGCGAGTTTGCGCTCGCTAATATTGCGTAGGGGCGAATAATTATTCGCCCCTACCGTGCTATCCGGCTCCTGGCGAATACAGATGATTACACAGGCCCAAGAACCCGAGTACATCCGGCTGGCGGAGGAGTCTCCGGCGATGCTGTGCCGGGAGGCTCCGCCGGAAATCCTGGAGGCGTGCGCGCTGGACAACGAGCCGACGCCCTTCCTGGAACAGTTTTTTGAAGCGGGAATTCGCGCCCACGCTCGCCGGGCGCACGGCCGCGAGCTCCCGCAAATGTATGTCAACAACGCGATACTGGTGCTGTGGTTGCGGGCCTGCCGCCTCTACACCAACGGGCTGCTGGGCGCAGCCGACCCCGATCTGGAAAAGGAATTCTTCTCCAGCGCCGATGCAACCCCTGATTGATTTCAGCGCCGGTTTGACGGCAACCTGCTGCACTACGCTACAATATCTTGAGGGCGCAGCATACATCGCCGTTGTTTTGGCCGTCCTGGGAGGACCGCAGTTGCTGACCTACTACTTTGACCGCAGAGACCGTCGCCGCGACCGGGCGGAAGCCGAACGGCTCCGCCGCGAAGATTTGGCAGCAGCGGAGCGGATACGTCGTGAGGAGCGGGAAGCGGCGGAGCAAACCCGCCGGGAAGACTTGGCAGCAGCGGAGCGGATACGTCGTGAGGAGCGGGAAGCAGTCGAGCAAGCCCGCCGGGAAGAACGGGAGGCGGCGGAACGGCGGCATCAGGAGATGATGACCGCGCTGATCGCCCTTATGGAGCGTAACGGTCATGCTTCGGCAGACCAGTCCGCAGTTATAGAGCAGTTGCAACGGCGCATAGCGGAGCTTGAGGCGGAAATAGCGAGCCTTCGGAATGGCGACGTAGCGAGCAACGAGGGGTAATGCTTTATTGTAGGCACCACAGTCCGGGGCTGGCAGGCTACGCCATCATTTATGCCGTGCGGGGAGTAAGGCACTTGCTGGCTCGCTACCGCGGCCAAAGCGACCGCCGCACCACCTTGGCGGAAGACTGCACCGAATCCGGACGCATCTCCACGGTGGATCTGGGAAGCAACAACGGAACTCTCCGGGATGACCAGGTAGCGATGGAGCAGGCCCACCGGGAAGAACGGGCGGAAGCGGAACGACGGCATCAGGAGTTGATGGCCACGTTGACCGCTGTGCTGGAGCGGAGCGGGCATAGCGCTCCGGCAGATCAATCTGCGCTCATTGGGCAGTTGCAGCGGCGCATAGCGAAACTCGAAGCGGAAGTAGCGCGCCTGCGCAATGGGGACGGAGCCAACCCGACGCACGGCTCCGCAGGTGAATGATGTCAGGAATATTAGATCCCAAAGCGTCCGGCGCCAGGCGTTTTGAGGGCCAGGTGGCCGTAGTCACCGGCGGTGGCCAGGGCATTGGCGCGGCCACGGCCCGACGGCTGGCCCAGGAGGGCGCGTCCATCGTCATCGGCGATATGGTTGACGAGACCTCGGAACGGGTGCGGGCGGCGATACGAGAATTCGGCGGGCAGTGCGAAATCTCCCTGGGCGACCTGTCCAAATGGGAAAACGCCGAGGCTCTGATGGCCACGGCCCAGGATGCTTTCGGCAGGATCGACGTGCTGGCCAACATCGCCGGCGGCACCATCTGGTTCCAGTCCTTCCAGTATTACACCCCCGACCAGATCCAGGCGGAGCTGGACCGCAGTTTCTGGACCGCCATGTGGTGCTGTCGCGCGGCACTCCCCCACATGATTGAGCAGGGTTCGGGATCAATCGTCAACATCGCCACCCACGCCGTGACCGGACGGTTCCGCGTGCCCTACGCCGCCGCCAAGGCCGGTCAGATCGGCCTGACCACCTCGCTGGCCCGTGAGGTTGCTCACCTGGGCATCCGGGTCAACTGCATCGCGCCCAGCGGCACGGCGGCCGACGACCGGGTAACGCCCCGCGACCACGGCGTGAACGTCGCGGCGCCGGAGCTGCCTGCCAGCGAGCGGGCCGACCAGGACGAGTACCGCTCGGCGACACGCAACTCGGAAATCCCCATGGGCCGGCGCGGCGAGGCCGACGAACAGGCGGCGGCCATCGCTTTCCTGGCCTCCCACGACGCATCGTACATCACTGGTCAGGTGCTGGCCGTGGGCGGCGGGCAGCCGTATCCCTTCTGACCAGACGCTTTCGCGGGCGTCGGTAGGGGCGAGGCATGCCTCGCCCCTACAATTGTGCGGCGCTAACTTACCAGCCCCGCAGGAAGTTCAGCACGTGGGCCGTATATTCCTCGGGTTTCTCGAAGGGAACCCAGTGGCCGCAGTTGTTGAGGACCACCAGCCGGGAGTCGGCCAGGTTGTTCAGGGCGGCGATGCCGATCTCGAAGACGCACATCCGGTCGTAGCGGCCCCAGATGATCAGGCTGGGCGCGGTGATGTTGGGCAGGTCCACGCCGTGGTCGTAGGGGACGCTCACTGACTTGGCGTCGGCTTCGATGTGGTCGGGGTTGCCGGTATAGTGGCCGTGGATGTAGTCCACCAGCTCATCCGTGACCAGGGCGTTGTCGTCGATGTGGGTTTGCAGGTAGCGGCACACGTTGTCGCGGGTGGGATTGTCGCGCGTCTCGCGGGTTATCAGGCTGCCTTCCGACGGGCGGTTGCCCATCAGGTACAGGTCGCCGCCGGTGCGGATGTGGCAGGCGCCGAAGACCAGCTTGTCCACCCGGTGCGGCTCCTTCATCGCCAGCACCATCGCCGACTGCCCGCCCTGCGAGTTGCCGACCAGGTGGGCCTTCTCGATGCCCAACTCGTCCATCAGCCCCAGGGCGGTGCGGGCCTGCAGGTTGTGCAGCGGCTCGTGGTACACCACCGGCCCGGTGCGCCCGAAGTTGGGCAGGTCCATGACGATACAGCGGTAATGCTCGGCGAAGGCGGGCAGCACCTTGTGAAAGGTTATCCAGCCGGTGGTGCCTATGCCGTAGGAGTGCAGCATGACCACCGGCTCGCCCTCGCCGACATCGTGGTAATGCACGGGCATATCGCCCACCATGACCGTTCTGCTGGTGGATTCTTCGGTAAAAGCGGCTGTGGCCATTGCTGCTTCTCTCCTATAGGCTTCGTGCGACTTTCCCGTACTTTACCGTTTTAGGTGGTTCATTTGGGCAGGGCCGTTGCCGGCGCGGGTAGGGGCGACCGGCCGGTCACCCCTACAAACGGAAACCACCTAAATTGCAACGCTACCGTACTTTATCGCACGGATGGACAGAATGCACCGTATGGCCGATACTGCCGACAATATCCTTCATCCTGCGCACACCGGGGGTGCCCGATGGTTGCCGTTGGCCGCAAACACCAGATCATCGACCTTGAAACCGGACAACTGGACCGGCGCATATTCGTTGACCCGGACATCTATGCTGAGGAACAGGAGAAGGTGTTTGGCCGGGCCTGGCTGATGATCGGCCACGAGTCGCTGGTGCCCAAAACCAACGACTTTTTCCACACCTACATGGGCGAGGAGCCGGTGATCCTGTGCCGCGACGGCCGGGGGAACCTGCGGGCCTACCTGAATATGTGCCGACACCGGGGCAACCGCATCGTGCGCACTGATATGGGCAACGCCCGCAACTTCGCCTGCGCCTACCACGGCTGGACCTTCTCCAACCAGGGCAAGCTGGAATACTTGCCGGGCGAGGAGGAAGCCTACTATGGGGCGTTGGACCGGGACTGCCTCGGCCTGGTGGAAGCCAGGGTGGACACCTACGCCGGCATCGTGTTCGCTACCTGGGACCGCAGCGCCCCCAGCCTGGACGACTACCTGGGCGACGCCCGCTGGCTCCTGGACGTCAGCTTCAACCGGCTGGACAACGGCACCGAGGCCATGGGCCCCATCAAGTGGATCGAGCCGCTCAACTGGAAGACGGCGGTGGACAACTGCTCCGACAACTACCATGTGCCCACCACACACCTGTCCGCCATCATCGTGCAGGGGCGACACCGGGGCCTCCCCCGGCTGACCCACGAGCAGCAGTTCGAATCGGAGAACAAGCACCTGTTCGTCAACGGCCACTCGCTGACCATGCGGTTCCTGGAGCGGGCCGACCAGGCGCGGCAGTCCCACGGCGTAACCGCCGAGAACCGCGCGGCTTTCGAGGAATACTACCGCGCGACGCTGTCCGAAGCGGAGCGGCGGCTGGGAACTCTCCGCGCCCGGCGGCTGCACCTGGGCAACCACAGCCTCTTTCCCAACGGCGTGCTGGGCCTGCGGCTGGCGCATCCCCGAGGGCCGCTGCAAACCGAGTTCTGGCACTTCGTCGTGCTGGAAAAGGATATGCCCGACGAGCTGAAAACGGCCCTGCGCCGGGGCAGCGCCAACTACAACGGCGTCAACGGCATCTTCGAGCAGGACGACATGGACAACTGGCGCGGCGTTACGGAATCGGCCCTCACCCGCATGGGACGCAAGTACACCCAGGACCTCTCCATGGGCGTCGGCCACGACCGGCGGCATCCCGACTATCCGGGCGTGGTGGCGGAACGGTACACGTCGGAAAGCAACCAGCGCCTTTTCTACCAGCGTTGGCAACAGTTCATGAACGCCGACAACTGGGAGGATATTCCCCTGGAACCGAAGACGATGGACTACGAGGGCACGGCGACGCTGCGCGGTTAGATCCCATTGACAAACTGAAAACCAACCCGTCATTCCCGCTTGCGCGGGAATCCAGCGAACGCAAAATTCGGACAACGCGCCTATAACAAAGCCTTTTCTGGGTTCCTGCTTTCGCAGGAACGACGGTATTGTTCTAAACAAGGTGGGTCATGGCTACTGAGATACGGATGAATGCTGCTTCGCGGATGGAACTCTGGCATGAGCTGATGGAGTTCTACATCCGGGAGGCGTGGCTGCTGGACGAAAGGCGCTTCCGGGAGTGGCTGGACCTGTTCACCGAGGACGTGTTCTATTTCATGCCCCGCCGCCTCAACGTCCATCGCCACGAGACGGACCGGGAGCTCACGCCCGTCGGCGACCTGGCCATTTTCGAGGACGACAAGACCTATCTGACCATGCGCGTGGAACGGCTGGAAACGGGCATGGCCTGGGGCGAGGACCCGCCGTCCCGCACCCGGCACATCGTGGGCAACCTGGTGGTGGAACCGCAGGCCGACGGCGCGGTGCGGGCGAAAACGGCGTTTATCCTGTACCGCTCCCACCACGAGACCGAGGAAAACATCTTCGCCGGCTACCGCGAGGATGTGCTGCGCCCGGTGGACGGAAGCTGGCAGATAGCGCGCCGCACCATCGTCCTGGATTCCAACGTCATCATGGCCAAGAACCTCAGCGTGTTTTTCTGAAGCGCACTCAAATCAAGATCAACTCGGTAGCGCCGGAACCCCCCACATCGCAACCGCAACTACCTCTGAGCGAGGCCCCCAATGCCCATCACCCAACGAGAAATGGAAAGCGTCAGGGCGATAATTCTGGACGGAGCGAAAACCCACTTCCTACCCCCCGTCCAGTTCCACGACGCCAACGTCACCGTCAGGTTGGACCCTTACGACGAGGAGTTCCTCGACGTGGAACTCCTGTACACTGCCCCCAACCCCGTGCTTGACGGCCGCCTGATGAACACTTTGTTCAGAGTCATCGACGAGCCCATCCTCGCCGCCGGCGTAACTGCCCGCACCATGATTCGCTACGTCGAAATCAACGATCCTACCAGGTGGCGGTCACCCAAAAAGCCGGTTCCTCCGGCAGCCGCGCCATGATAGATCCTCAGGAGCTTATCGACGCCTGCTACAAGCTCGTGCCGCAGACGGCAACCGCGCAGCCATCCGACGCGGATCTGCGCCGCGCAATCAGCACCGCCTACTACGCGCTGTTCCACACCCTCGCCGCGTCCAATGCCGATTTGATTGCCGGCCAGCCGCAATCTGATATTCCCTCCTATGCGTGGGACCGGGTCTATCGATGTCTTGACCATGGCAGAACTCAGAACAACCTGCGCGGCATCCTCAACCGGCTATCCCAAAACGGACAGAACTTTGCCCGCATTTTCATCGACCTGAAAGATCAGCGCGATGAGGCGGACTACAACCCCAACGCGCCGATCATCCAGTCCCACACCCTCAACGCCATATCTCGCGCTGAGACCGCCATCAGGGATTTCGCCCAGCTATCAGAGGAAGAACGCAGGCTCATCGCCGCGCAGTCCTTGTTCGACCGGCGCTGAAACGCCACCATGACGCGGCAAATGACCGACTTCCTGCTGGCCCGTTGCACTTCGGTCCGCCATCGCCAGGGCAATCGCACCATCCCCGTCATTCCGGCGCAAGCCGGAACCCAGTAACCCAAACCAGTTGTCACTTTCACGATTCTTTCAATTGATAGCTTCTGGACTCCGGCTTTCGCCGGAGTGACGAGTGGGTAGGCTATGATGCTATTCCCCTGTCGCCATTGTCGGATTGCAACCTCTCCCTTGACCGTTCTGCTAATATGACGGGAATCCATCATGTTATGAGACGGGAGCAGCGCATATGGGACTGAAACGCCTCTTGCTCAAACCGCTTTCCGGCTATCCCGGCGGCTACAAGAAAATGCGCCGCGGATTCCAGGGGTTCGACTCCACGCCGCCCTTCAAGGTGCCGGAGGGCAACCCCCGGGACCGCCGCAGCCGCATCCCACCCCTGGGCTTCCGCGAATACTGGTATCCCGCCCTGCCGGCCAAGGACGTGAAGAAGAACAAGCCGGCCATGCTGCGGATGCTGGGCACCGACGTGGTCTTCTTCAAGGACAAGCAGGGCGAGGTGCAGGCCCTTTTGGACTGGTGTCCCCACCGCGCCGTCTATCTGTCCATGGGCCGCTGCTATTTCGAGGGTTTCCTGACCTGTCCGTACCACGGCGCCACCTTTGACGGCGACGGCAACTGCGTGGCGTTCCTCACCGAAGGCCCCGATTCCATGATGGTCGGCGCGCCGGGAATGAAGGCCCGCAAGTTCCCCACCGTGACGCTGAAAGGCATGGTCTTCGTCTGGATGGGCGAGGGCGAGCCGGTGGATCCCCAGGAAGACATACCACCGGAGATGTTTGAGGAGCACAACATCTGCCGGCCGTCCTTCTGTATGTTCGACTGCAACTGGGTGCTGGTGCTGGAGAACACCATGGACGCCCACAACGCCTTCATGGTGCATCGCAACGCCCTGCGCATCCTGGGCAGCCGGGTCGGCGGACGCCCCCGCACGCCCCTGGGCTACCGGGTCAACCTGGTCAACAACAAGAACGTCCACTACCGACCAGGGAGCGGCAAGTCCTCGGTGGAGCAATACTACTACGACGAGGACGGCAAGATACCCTATCAGATGTACTACCCCGGCGTGGACGGCGTCTGGCCGCTGCACCGGTGGCGTCTGGCCTGGACGTGGTTCTTCGACTGGAAGGCCCGCCGCCGGGGGCAGGACCCGTACTACCGCCGGGGCGCATCCGCCAGCACGCCCGACGTGAACGAGTGGAACGGCACCCGCCTGCCCGGCATGTCCCGCACCGGCGGCAACGCCCGCTACTTCCGCAGCACCCGCTGGCCGGTGCCCGTGGAGGAAAACCTGACCCGCATGGTCTATCTCAACGTGGAGCGGTACGAGACCAAGCCGGGCTTCCTGCGCTGCATGGTCAAAAGCGTCACCTGGCCCTACCGCAACTGGGAGCTCAACTTCAACTTCCGCAACCAGGACTACGACGCAGAGAAGTACACCCAGTACAACATGCCGGAGTACCTGTCCTCCACCGACTCGGTGGTGGTGGCCATGCGTCGCCTCTTCGTGGACCACAACCGCGACGTGATCCGCCAGCGGGAACGGGAAGAGGCCCTGCCGGAAGTCATGGAGGAAAGCGAAGCCGAGCGCATGGTCCGCGAGGGCGACATCAAGGTCGCTGAGGCCAGCGGTGCCTTCGACCCCGACCGCCTGGAAGCGGAACTGCTGCGTCGGGTTTAGGGTGATACCCCTCATCCAACTCTCTCCCACGAGAGGCTGATAGAGGCAGGTAAAGTGTATGGCAGGCATCCGTAGGGGCGAGGCATGCCTCGCCCCTACGGACGGAAACCACATAAATCGCCACGCTACCCGTGGCGCGATCTACTTGGGATGGCCCTGAGAACGTTCCGAAACCACCTGCGGCAGCCGTTCCAGTAACTCCGGGAGATTGGGGATTGACCGGGCCTGATCTCGCCGCACGAACAGAAATTGCACGTCCTTTACCTTCTTGCCGGCGGCCCGTTCCACGGCGACGGCGTAGGACGCGCCTTGCCATTGGTAATGCTCCATCTTGGCCTGCTCCTCGGCGTCATTGGCAACTGCGTCAGATTTGTAGTCCACGATGACCAGCCGGTCGTCGTGGTCCAGGTAGAGCAGGTCGATGATGCCCTCGATGACCACCGGGCCGTCGGGCGTGTCCAGTTGGGCGGCCACCGGGATTTCCGGCCACAGTTTCGGCGCTTTGAGCGCGGCCACGACCGATTCGTGGCGCACCGCCCGTTTGGACAGCCTTGCGATAGCATCGGCGCTGCTGTGGACTCCGCCCTCTCTGGCCTGCCACCCGGCCAGCCGCTCAATGGCCGCGTCCAGTTGCTCTTGCAGTTGGGCTAGTGACACATCGTCCGTAGCCGGCAGTTGCGGCAGGATCTCGGCCATTGCGTATTGCAGCACGGCGTGCAGCGCGCTGCCGAAAGCAGTGCCGCCGCGTCCGCCCAACCAGGGCTGTTCCTCATCCGGTTCGGCGTCCTTGTCCTCGATGGCGGCCTCGGCTTCCTCCGGCGCGGCGGAATGCGCGGCGGCTTGACGGGCCACCCATGTAGCGGTGACCGCCTGCTGGAGGTTACGGTTGGCGATGGAGGCGGCTCGCTGCTCCTGCCACGTTTTTTTGTCGTAGGCCAGCGGGGTCAGGCTGTTGGCCGTGCCTGCGGCCGGCGGGCGGGTTGGCGCAAACGGGATGGTCTCAATCTCCCGTTGGGGCAGGGCTTCCGATTGCTCCACTATGGTTTCGATAACGGCGTTGGGGAATGCTCCGCTATTGGATTGCCGGCAATGCCGGCTGACCAATAGATGATCGCGGGCGCGCGTCGCGGCCACGTAGGCCAGGCGGACCTCCTCGGCGACGCGATGGGCGTCTTCCGCCTCGGCCAGCGCCGCGTATTCGGGGGGGCGGATTCGCGCGCTGGCCGCGCCGATGGACACTGCCGCCATTCCGGTGTCGGGATGCGCCAGCACGACGGGGGCATCAGTGCGGGGCGCATAATCGAGGTCGCGCAGGATGACGATGGGGAACTCCAGGCCCTTGGCGCTGTGCATGGTCATGATGCGCACGGCATCGTCGTCGCTCTCCGGCGCCGGCAGTTCGTTGATCCGGCTGGCGTCATCCCGCTGCAGCTCGGCCCACAGGATAAACTGGTGCAGGTTCCACGACGCCGGCGCGCCGGCGGTGGGGCCATCGGTTTCCAGGATGCGGGCCTGCTCCACCAGGAACTGGCGGCGACGCCACATCTCCCGGGGGCGGTATTCGACCAGATCCAGCTCCTCCAGCCGATGCTCGCGCACGAACTCGCTGATGAGACGGGAGACCGGCACGTCGTGGCGACGCCGGTGATACTCGCGGAGACGGGCCATCCCGTCGCCCACCGGGGACGGCTCCACGCCGTCTGCCATGTCCAGATAGTTCCACGTTGCGCCGGTCTCCCGCCAGTTCAGCAGGTCAACGTCGGAGCAGGCGAAGGCCGGCGAGCGCAGGGCGGCCACCACCGCCACCGCGTCGGCGGGATTGTCGATGGCCCGCAAGCAGTTGAGCAGGTCCTGCACTTCCTGGGTGTCAAACAGCAAGGAGCCGCCCTCGATGCGATAGGGTATGCCGGCGTCCTCAAGGGCGCGCTCCAGTATGCCCAGCCCGGTGCGAGAGCGGATGAGGATGCACACGTCGCCCAGCCGGGCTGGCCGCACGCAGCCGGCATCCTTGTCATACACGCTCAGCCGTTCCGCGTCGTCCGTGGTGTAGGCTGTGATCAGGTTCGCAATCTGCTCGGCCTCCCGGCGGCGAGCATCGTCGGCCCGGTCGTCCGAGGGTTCCCCGAATACTCTTACGCCGGCATCCAGACCGTCCTGCTGGACCCCGGGGTTAGGCAGCAGAGGGACGTACTCCGCCTGCAAGCCGGTATCGTCCTCGCCCATCACCTGCCCGAAAACCGCGTTGACCCACTCCAGAACGGGCTGCTGCGAGCGACGATTTTCGGAAAGGGTGAGTTCGTCCAGCTGGCCGTCCCGCTTCACCTGCTGGACGACGCCCAGGTCAGCGCCGCGAAAGCGGTAGATGGACTGCTTGGCATCGCCCACGATGAACAGCCGGCCCGGGGCCAGGGGCAGCGTGTGCCAGGGCTGCGTACCCACCGGGGCGTCGGCCGTGGCGGCCAGGTAGAAGCCGATCTCAGCCTGCAACGGGTCGGTGTCCTGGAACTCGTCAATGAGGATGCGGGTGTAGCGGCTCTGGAAGTATCCGCGGGCGTCACCGTCGAGCAGCAGGTCCCGGGCCCACACCAGCAAGTCATCGAAAGTGGCCGCGCCGTCGGCCTTGCGAGCCTCCGCGTAGCCCAACGCGAAACGCCGGTGGAGGTTTAGGAGCAGCGGGTACAGGACCGCCGACCGCACGGATTGCTGGAACGTTGTGCCCGCATTGCGGAACTGTGCGCGGACTTCGGTGGTACGCACGCTCCAGTTGCGTTGGGTTCCGACGTTGCCCGAATAGTCCACCTTCGCGCCATCGGCCAGGGCTGCGGCGGCGGTCACCGGGTCATCGGCGGCGTCCGCCACCGTCTCGACAGTCGCGATTGCGTCCCCCAACTGCTGAAGCAGCACATCGGATTCGTCGCCGCACTCGTTGGCAAGCGATTGCAATGCGTCCAATGTGTCCCGACAGATGGCGGGCAGGTCAACGGAAGGCAGGCGGTTCTCGTCGGGGATGCTGTGATAAGCCCGACGCAAGGCGGCGGCCAGGTCGTGCCAGCGTCCCAGCCCGATGCCGGTAGCCAGCAGATGGCGCAGGACTCGTTGCAACTCCGGGTCCGCATCGGGGCCGTTGCCCAGCGCCCACTCCAACCATTCTTCCCACCTCTCCGTGAAATCCTGGGCCGCGTCCAGTTCGTCCCACTGCGCCCAGCCGTAGGGCAGTCCGACCTGCATGGGCCGCTGGCGGAGCAGCTGGGCGGCGAAGCTGTGGATGGTCTGGATGGACGCCCGGTCCAGCTCGGCGCTGGCGTCGCTGATGCGCTGGAGTTCCTCATCTGACCACGCAATTCGCTCATCGCCGTCCAATACCAGCGGATCATCCGAGCCGGCCCGGTATGCGTCATCCAGCAGATCGTCCATGCGGGCGCGGATGCGTTCCGACAGTTCCGCCGCCGCCATCTCGGTGAAAGTGATGGCGACGATGTTTTCCATCCTGATCCCGGCTTTCACCAGCGCCACCACGCGGCTGACCAAAGCGTAGGTCTTGCCCGTGCCGGCCCCGGCCTCAACGATGAGGTTGGCCTCCAGGTCGCGGACGATGCGCCGGCCGGCGCTGGCGTCGTCAGTGGGATTAGGCCGTGTTGACATTTACAAAATCACCCCGTCGTTCCTGCGAAAGCAGGAACCCAGGAAATCATTGCCTTAAGAAAATTGGCCTGATTGTACCCTCTCTGGATTCCCGCTTTCGCGGGAATGACGGTCAGATGTCAACACGGCCTAGTCATCAGTATCGATGGCGGCCCGGCCGCCCAGGGCGTTGAAGGGTTGTACGTCGGGGTCGTGGCGACCTTTGCGTTCCCAGACCTGCCGCCGGCGGGTCGGGCAGAGGCGGTCGAAATCGCAGTAGCGGCAGTTGCCCCGATCCCCCTCCTCCGGTGTGGCGGGAAATATGCCGGCGCGGACCGTGCCCAGGATGCGGCGCAGCGTGTCGTGGAAGCCGGCCAGACCGTCCGCGTCGTGGTACGGGCTGCGGTCGAAGATACTGTCGTCGCTCAGGGGGAAACAGTAGGATGCGGTGATGCTGGCATCGGGGTAGAGCTGGCGGGCAGCGGCCGCGTACACCGGAAGCTGCAACGCCCGCCCGTTGGCGATGGTGTAATCGGGCTGCCCACCTCGGGAGCCGGCCAGATAGCGCCGCGGGTTGCCCGTCTTGAAATCGCGCACCCGCACCTCGTCGGCCAGCACGTCCAGCCGGTCGATCTTGCCGCGAAAATGGATCGCGCCGAGGCCCGGCACGTCCATGCGCACGTCGTCGAAGTTCTGCTCGGAGCGGGATTCCAACGGCGGCCCACCCAGCCATTCGGTGTCCTCGATGAAGAAACGCTGTAGGCCGGTCCGGATAGTCTCTTTTTCCATCTCCCAGAGCAGGGGGTAGCCGGTGATGCCCATGCCCTCGGCGGCGGCGAATTCCGCATCGGCCAGCGCAAGCAGCTCATCTTCCGATTGCAGATTACGATTGACGAACTCCTCCAGGATCCGATGCACCAGCACCCCGCGATCCAGCGCGGATATTTCGCCCTCCTCGTCGGCGACGGGCGGCGGCGAAATAACCAGCACGCGGTTCAGGAAGTAGCGGTAGGGGCAGGCGGCCCACGTCTCCAGGGCGCTGGGAGAAACCGGGCGGTCCGGCACACCGATGTCGGTGATTCGACGGGAGCCGGCGCCCACACGCCCATCCCACTCGGTGAGGTTTGCGCCCAGCCGGGCTTCGAGGGCGGCCAGGGCGTTGCGGATACGGGCGTCGGTTGACCAGGCGGGATGGGCCGCCAGCCGTCCGCCGGCGTGGGCCAGCAGGTGCATCAGGTTGTAGTCGGCCAGGTCGGCCGGCGCGATGGTGAGCGTCGCATCGCTTACAGAAGCGGCCAACTGCCGCAGGCCGGCCTCTCGTGAGGGGATAACAGTGAGCCACGGCTTGCGGGCGGCGTCGGTAGTCAGGTTTTCGGAGGTGAGACGTTCGGATGCGCCAATGGCCTCGTGGAGCAGGTTGGCGGCTTCCAGCAGCCAGGGCGACGGGTAGGCCATACGGCGGTTGGCGCCGGCCACGGCGTAGCTGAGCATGGTCCGGTCGGCAGAGGCCACCGCGCCGAGGAACTCGTAGCGTTCCAGCGACCTCCGGGTCCGGGCCGCCGCTGCGCCGTCGCGCCATTCGTCCACGATGGACGCGCGTTGGGACGGCGGGAACTGGCCTTCCGCCATCCCCACGGCAAAAACCATGTCGTACTGCGCGCCCACGACGCCGGCCGGAGGGCCAACGTACACGCCGGCCCCGACGGGATTGCCCCGGTGGGACACCGGACTCTGCAACTCGTCGCCGATGGTCTCACGCAAAACGTCCGCGTCGTACTCAATATCCCAATCCGCCAGCCCCGTCAGACCATCCAGGATTTCCTCGATGCGCCGGTAGTCCTCGTCGTCTTCCGCGGTACGCCGGTTGTAATCGGTCAACAGGGATTTGAGCTGCTCCGCCGCCGACTGCCACGTCCAGTCCGTTTCGTCCGGGCGGCGCAGCTGACGCAGGCGGAGGGCCAGTCGGTGGATAAAAGCGCTGAGGACGCCGGCCCCGGGTGACCCGGTTCCGACCACCTCGCCGGAGCGTTCCCGCTCCCGCCGGACCTGCTGCTCGACGTGAGCGGTGAGCCGGGCGGCCCACTCCCGGACCGTTCCGTTGGCTCGCGCCGCCCGGGCCAGGTCGGCCCATTGAGTGGCCGGAACTTCGACCGGCCGCCGGCGCCGGCTATCGTTTGGATTCGGCGGGAACCGCACCGGGCAGGACATGATCAGGTCGATGAACTGCTCCCGATCAATGGTGGGTTCGGCGTCCGCGCCGCCGTCCATTGACGCCAGCAACGCCAGCGCGCCCAGCAGGAACCGTCCGGCCCCGGTGTCGGCCAGCGTGCGTCGCGGCGCTCCGGAGCTGGGGATGCCGGCGAAATCCAGTTCCTGCCGCAGCAGGCTGGCGTAGGGAGATTCCTGCCGGTGCACCACGGCGATGCGATGGAAAGGCACATCGTCGGCCACCGCAATTATGCGCCGCACCACGGCCCGAACCTCCTCTACCGGGTCAGGCGCGACGGTGACGGACAGGGCGTTGCTGGCAACCGTCCGCTGCAACGGCATTGCGCCATCTGTCGTGGTTTCCCCGCCGGTGAGCTGGTCAGACAAGGCCAGCGCCGGCCCGTCGGCGTCGTCATCGCCGTTCAATCCGATGATGACCCGGCACTTGCCACGTCCCAGCAGCATCTGCATCAACTCCAGCTCGCCGGCGGTGGGATGACGGGGCAGATGGTAGATGACGGCCGGCTCCGTGCCATGGGGCCAGTGGTCTGTCAATGCCCGCGCCGCCAGCGACGGCAGTTCGTACCGGGTGTAGTAGCCGTCCCGGTCCAGCAGCGCGCGGAATTTGCCGTACAAGCTGGGCAGATCGAGGCCGGCGTGGTTCGACAAGCTCACCACGAGCGGTGCGTCGGCGTCGTCAAGGGCCGGCCGCTGCTCCCACTGGCGGAAAGCGCCGGCCAGTTCGGCGTACAGACGGCGTCGCCCCGCCAGTGAGAACGGGAGGTTGTTGGACGCCAGCCACTCGTCGGCCACCCGACGCACGGCCTGGGATTCGTGCAGCCGGTTCAGCGCCCGGCGCGGCGGCTTGCCGCCATCGTCTCCCGCCGGGCGCAGGATGGGTCGGGCCAACTCGGCGGCCAACCTCTCGCCGGTCTGTGCCGTGACGTTGAGCGCGTTGCGCGCGCCCAACAGGTGACGTACTGACGCGGCCACGTCGCGATGAGCGGTTACCACGACCACGCGGGCGAAGGGATCGTTGGGATCGTCCTGCTGCGCGGCCTCAACGGCGGCGGGGAGGGCCGATAGGGCAGCTTGGCCGATTTGGGTGACGGTGACGAGAGACATGGCGGGACCGGATGATGCGTTCCATTTTACATCGTGGTTAAGGGTATCGGGGGTCGTTGACCCACCGGGGCGCGGCAACCTACAATCCGGCCAACTCGCCATATCCAGGAGCTTCCCATGACCACCGCCGCCAACAACTACGCTCATCCTGAATACCTCACCGACCCCGCGTGGGTGGCCGCGCATCTGGACGACCCCAACGTGGTCATCCTCGACTGCGCCAACACCGCCGACGCCTGGCAGCGCGGCCATATTCCCGGCGCGGCCCACGTCGCCGACAACTGGGCCAAAGACCCGGACACCGCCCTCGGGCCCGGCACTCGCGGGCAGCACGTCATGACGTCGGAGCAGTTCAAGGCCATGGCCGAGGGCTTGGGCATCGGCGACGATACCACCGTGGTCACCTACGACCACGCCCAGAGCCTCACCGCCGCGCGGATCTGGTGGGTGTTCAACTACTACGGCCATCGCAACGTCATGGTGCTCAACGGCGGATGGCGGGCCTGGGTCAACGCCGGCCAGCCCACCGACTTCGGGCGGCCCAAGGCGCCGGGAGCAGTCACCTTCACGCCACGGGCCGACGAGTCGTTCATCGCCAGCGGCGACGAGCTGAAAGAGGCTTGCTCATTGGAAGGCGGGATCCGGGACAACGTGGTGGTGTGGGACGTGCGCAGCGACGCCGAATGGGACGGCACCGCCGAGAACTACGTTAACCAGCGGGCGGGACATGTTCCCGGCGCGGCGCATCTGGAATGGTTCCACCTGATGGACCGCAACACCCACGAGTTCAAGCCGGCCGACGAAATCCGTCGCATCCTCGCCGAGCACGGCATCACGCCGGACAAGACTGCATACTCCTATTGACAGGCCGGCATCCGTGCGGCGCACGGAAACTTCGTACTCCGCCTCGTCGGTTTCGAGAACGCCAAAAACTACGACGCTTCCATGGGAGAGTGGGCCAACCGGGACGACACGCCGTTGACGGTATAAACGTAGGGGCGAGGCATGCCTCGCCCCTACACGTTGGCAACAATGGCCTCTCGAAAATCCCGCAAGGTCAGGATACGGCGGGTAATCGACGGCGATTCGCTGGAGGTCAAATACGCCGGGCTGTTCAGCTTCCTGCGTCGTCCCTTTCAGGTGCGGCTCTACGGCATTGATGCGCCCGAACTGGCGCAACCCTTCGGCCCGGAGGCGCGGGATCAGTTGACCTCGCTGGTGCGCGGGCGCGGCATACGGCTCCACGAGGTCGCCAAGGACCGCTATGGCCGCACCGTCGGGCTGGTATATCCCGGCTCCCGCCGCCGCGAGTGCGTCAACGTGGCGATGGTGCGCTCCGGCATGGCCTGGTGGTATCGTCGCTACGGGGGCCGGGAGCTGGGGTTCCCCGAAGCGGAGGTCGAAGCGAAAACCCGCCGGCGCGGCGTGTGGAAAGACGGCCGGCGTTCCCAGCGTCCCTGGGACTACCGCGCCGATATGCGGCGGGCGAGAAGGCGCCGGCGTCGCGTGCGGCGGCTGTCGGTGTGGAGCGCGGCCGCCATCGCGCTGGCCATTCTGATAGCGCTGTTGATGCTGATGGACGCGTTGCCGTGGTAGTGCGCGTAGGGGCGAATAATTATTCGCCCCTACAAATTGGAACACCTGATTCGCAACATTGCCTATGGAACCAGCGGGTGCCCTATCAATCCCCAGTAGGGGATGATCGCCAGCAGTAGTACCGCGATTACCAGCACAGTCATGGTGATGCCAAAGCGGAAAATCTCCGGGTTACCGATGCCGGCCCGCTGAAACACGAACACCGCCGAGGTTCCGCCGGCTCCGTAATAGACCGCCGAATCGCCCACCACCACGGCGGCCATGCCGCACACCAGCGGGTCCAGGCCCAGGGACTCGGCAGCGGCCATGGTCACCGGGATCACCAGGGCCAGGTAGCCGGCGATATTGGGCAGCAGCATCCGCAGCACGGCGAAGCACACGCACAGGGCCAGCAGCACCAGCAGCGGAACGGAGGCAAACCCGGATACGCCGCCGACCAGCGTTTCCGAGAACCAGGCCGCCGCGCCGGTGGTCACCAGCGCGTGGGACAGCGACAGCGACGTGGCGATGACGAAGAAGTTGGACCACCCCACGTTGCGCTCGAACTCGCCCCACGACAGTATGCCCACCCGGGGCAGCAGGATGAGACACATTGCCAACAGCGCCGGCGCCGCTGGATGCAGGCCGTGGGCAAAGTCCGTGAACCACAGCATCGCCGTCAGCATGACTATGACGCCGGCACGCCACTCCACCGCCTTCATTGGTTCCAGGGACACCGGGGCCGCCACGGCGTCCTGGATACGGAAACCGGCCCGGTAGAACAGGAACAGAGCAGTCCCGCCGACCACCAGGTTGGCGTAGAAGGGCACGCTCATCAGCACGAACCACTGACCCCACGAAAAATCTCCCAGCAAGCCCGAGGCCACCACCGGGGTGATGCCGCCGGCCAGCAGCGCGGTGGAACCCAGGCGATTGAGGCTGCCCATGGCCATCATCGTCGCCTTGTAGAACGGGTGACCCTGGGGTATGTCCCAATGGGCGAGCACCTGCTCGTACACGTGGACCATGATGGCCCCACGGGTGCTCGCCGACGGCAGGGCGAAGGTGAGGGCGGCGAAGGAGAAGAGCATCTGGACGTAGAGCAAGCGCGGGCTGCCGGCCGCCCCGCGCATCAGAAAGGTCGCCAAACGCTCGGCCAAACCGGAATGCTGCACCGCCAGGCCCAACGTCAGGATGCCGATGAGGAAGTAGGCGACAGGCTGGGAGAACCCGTACACCGCAACGCCGGCGTCGGGCACGGCGCCCACCAATACCAGCAGCACCACGCCGCTGATCCCGGCCACGGCGACGGGTATAACCTCGGTGGCCCACAGCGCCACCGCGAAAACCATGACCGCCAGCGCCCGCTGTCCTGCCTCGGTCAGCCCGTCGGGCGTAGGCATCAGGAGGATGCCCAGGAACAGCGCCACCGATACCAGGACCTTGATGGCGTCCGGGATGGAGACGGCCGGCCCGAATGCAGAGGGTGTGGGTAGGCTGTGATTAGCCATTTGGCAAGGACTAGGCTAACGCATCGAGGAATCCGGCCCGTCATTCCGGCAAAAGCCGGAGTCCAGAAAATGCTAGGGCGTGTTTACAAACTTCGTCATTCCCGCGAAAGCGGGAATCCAGCGAGTACAAATAAGGCCAAATTTCTGCCGGCAGTGATTTCCTGGGTTCCTGCTTTCGCAGGAGCGACGGTGGGATGGCAGGAATGACGGAGGTATGGGCTTTCCGCTATCGTTCCGTCTGGCGCAGCGGGCTGCTGGTGACCCGGTTGACCGACGTGACGCCGCGTATGCCCTCAATGCGCGAGAACACCCGGTTCAGCTCTTCCAGGTCCTTCACGTGTATGGTGAGTTCCATGCTCACCGTAGCGTCGTCGTTCTCCCGCGTCACCACCCAGGCAATGTTGATCTTGTCGTCCGATACCTTGGTGGTCACGTCGCGCAGCAGGCCGACGCGGTCCATGGCCTCGATGCGGATGCGCACCGGATGCAGCTCGCTCTTCTGCCCCCAGGACACCGGCACCAGCCGCTCCTTTTCGTCCTCGTTCAGCACGTTGATGCAGCCGACCTTATGCACGCTGACGCCCCGGGAGCGGGTAACGAAGCCGATGATAGGGTCCCCTTGGATGGGGTTGCAGCACCGGGCGATGCTGGTGAGCAGGTCGCCCACGCCCAGCACCGAGATACCCGACGAGGGGCTGGACAGGGGCAGATTGCCCCGGAGCTTGGGCATCCACTCCGCTTCTTCTGTACCCTCCTGGCGATGCTGGGTCAGCCGGGCGCCCAGCGCCGAGTCGCTCAGTTCGCCGGAGCCGATGGCGGCGAGGAGGTCTTCCATGGTGTCGTAGCGGCAGGCTTCCAGCACTTCCCGGTCGGACATCTTGACGCCCATGCGGTGCATTTCCCGGCGCAGCAGGTCGCGGCCCCGGGAAATGTTGGCGCTGCGGGCCTGGCGGTTGAACCAGGAGCGGATCTTCTGCCGCGCGCTGTTGGTGGCGACGTAGCCCCGCGCCGGGTTCAGCCAGTCGGGCGACGGGCCCCGGCCGGTCTTGCCCGCGACGACCTCCACGGTGTCGCCGTTCTCCAGCGGTGTATCCAGCGACACCAGCCGGCCGTTGACCTTGGCGCCGGAGATGCGATGGCCCAGGTCGGTGTGGATCTTGTAGGCGAAGTCGATGGGCGTGGACCCGGCGGCCAGTTCCACGATGTCGCCCTTGGGGGTATAGACAAATACCTGGTCGTGGAAGAGGTCTTCCCGCACCCGGTCCAGGAACTCGTCCGTGTCAGGCGTCTCCCGCTGCAATTCCAGCAGTCGCCGCAAGCCCGTCATGCGTTGCTCAAAGCTGGCGCTGCTTCCGTTGGACCCGGCGCGCTCCTTGTAGCGCCAGTGGGCCGCCACGCCGTACTCGGCAACCTGGTGCATCTCATGAGTCTTGATCTGCACCTCCAGAGGATGCCCGCCGTCGCACACCACGGTGGTGTGCAGAGCCTGGTACATGTTCTGCTTCGGCGTGGCGATGTAGTCGTCGAACTGACCCGGCATCGGGCTCCACAGCCGGTGGGTGATCCCCAGGGCGGCGTAGCAGTCGGCGATCTCATCAACGACGACCCGCAGGGCGTACAGGTCATAGATGTCGCTGAGTTCCTTGCCCTCGGCGGCGTATTTCTCCATCTTGCGGTGAATGGAGTAAATGCCCTTGGGGCGCCCGTTCACGTCGGCGCGCAGGCCGTTCTCAGCCAGCTCGTGCCGCAGGCTCTCGGCAACATCGGCCACGTAGGCTTCGCGCTGGGAGCGGCGGGCGGCCAGCATCCGGGAGATTTCCCGGTACTTGGTCTCGTTGAGGTGGCGGAAGGCCAGGTCGTCCAGCTGCCACTTCAGTTCCCAGATGCCCAGGCGGTGGGCCAGCGGAGAATACACGTCCAGGGTTTCCTGGGCGATGCGCTGGCGCTTGTGTTCGGGCAGCGGGTCCAGGGTCCGCATATTGTGGAGGCGGTCGGCCAGCTTGATGAGGACCACCCGGATGTCCTCGGCCATGGCCACCAGCATCTTGCGCAGGCTTTCGGCGTAAAGGTTTTCCAGGGGGGCAGCGCCGTTGACTTCGGAATCGGGGGGCCGGTAATCGACGCGGGTCAGCTTGGTAACGCCGTCCACCAGTCGGGCTACGTCACGGCCGAATCTTCCCTCCAGGTCCGCCATGTCCACACCGCAGTCCTCCATCACGTCGTGGAGGAGCGCCGCAATTATGGTGTCCGGGTCGAGATACAGGTCGGCCAGGATGGTGGCGGCGGCCAGGGGATGCACGATGTAGGGATCGCCGGAGAGACGCATCTGCCCGTAGTGGCAGCGTTCCGCGAAATCATAGGCGGAACTGATGCGGTCAAGTTGGGCCGCGTCGTCCACGTATTCGGACACGCGAGCGATGAGATCGGTGGACTCGCTGGCAACCGCGACCATAGGCGCCCTCCTGATCTGACGAGATGCGGGCGCGGCCGGCCCACACCTCAGCGCGACACCGCGCTACAGCCTGTCCGGGAATGATACCCAGCGGCGTCTGGTATGTCCAGCGTTGACGACGCAAGCCACCGTTCAGAATTACAGGTTTATCGCGGCGGCGCAGCGGCGCAAAGCTGGCTGGTATAATTTGGTCAACAATCCAGGCGCCTGCCGTTGACGGGAGAGCAGCTTATGAGTACCCAGAATGATGCTGACCGCAATGAAAGCCGCCCTGCCGAAAGTCCTCCGTCCGCTCCGTCTGACGCAGAACTCGAAAAAGTGGAGCGGCGAATAGCGGAACTGCGCGAACAGGGCATTATCGGCGGCGACGAAGGGTCCCGGGAGAGCCTGCGGGCCATTGCCCATGTCCCTGGAGCTACGGCCCGACTTATTGAACGGCGCAACCGAAGCCAAGGCCGATGACGCCGCAACTCCCGGTGGCAGCGTATGTCGATACGAGTGCGGTGTCGCCCATCATCCTTGGGGAGGAACCGGCCGGGACTGCCGTTCATCGGCGTCTCGGCGCTTTTTCATATCTGTTGTCTGCAAACCTCATGGAGGCGGAATTGCGCCATGCCTTCGCGCTGGAAGATCGAGAATTCGATGATGCCGTATTGTCCAACATCAACTGGATTTCCCCCAACCGCCGGCTGGATGCCGAAATGATGGCGGCACTGGAGTATGCCAATCTGGCGCCAATTCGTATGTGGCACCTGGCTACCGCTATATTCTTCAGAGCGACGCTGCAAAGCGATTTGGCCTTCATCACCCTGGACGAAGAGCAGGAAACAGTGGCGCGCGAGCAGGAGGCAGTATTATGAACAAGGAAAATCGGGAAGAATTTGACGAAGTTGAAATCGAGCAGACTGAGCCCGAGCCCGACGAAACGCGTCGCCTGGAAGAACGGCTTGAAGAATTACGCGCTGAAGGGATTTTGTCCGGAGCCGCCGGGCCTCGCAAGCCGATGAAACCGGTCGCGTACAGACCCGGCGCGCTGAAAAGATTTCAAGATGAACGAGGCTAGGGAGGGATGGTGGCTCCATCAAGCCTGGGAATAGCATACCTGGACCCAACCGCGCTAATCCCCATCGTATTTGGGGAGGAGCCGGTTGGAGCCACCACGCAGGAACGGCTCAATCGTTTCCCGGTTCTGGTGTCCTCGAACCTCCTTGAGGCGGAATTGCGGGGGAGGTTCGAGCGTGAGGGCCAACTTTTCGACCTTGACTGGCTATCCGGTATCGAGTGGGTTCAACCGAGAGGCAGCCTTGGTTCGGAAATGGATAGAATACAGGCGTTTGCCAGTTTGTCTCCCATTCGTATGTGGCACCTGGCCAACGCAGTGTATTTTGCGGACCGATTGTCTCTTACCAACCGGCGCGCGGATTTGGCGTTCATTACCCTGAACGAACAGCAGGAAACGGTAGCAAGGGACTTGGGTTTGCTGATTCCATAGGAGGAACTATCATGCCCACGCTGGATTTCAAGGGCAAACAGCATATCTACGCCCACCACCTCACCGCCCCCTACCGCCCGCTGGTTCCCGACGCCGGGCGGTCGCTTGGCCCCGCCGACGCCGACGACAACCTCATCATCCACGGCGACAACCTGCATGCGCTGAAAGCCCTGCTGCCCCGCTACGCCGGCAAGGTCAAGTGCATCTACATCGACCCGCCCTACAACACCGGCAACGAGGGCTGGGTCTATAACGACAACGTGAACAGCCCGCTGATGCGGGAAGGGCTGAAAGGAGCCAGCCCGGTGGACGGCGAGGACCTGGAACGGCATGACAAGTGGCTGTGCATGATGTGGCCGCGCCTGCACCTGCTCAAAGAACTGCTGTCGGATGATGGCGTGATTTTCGTGTCCATTGACGACAACGAGCAGCACCACCTGCGGATGATGATGGATGAGATTTTTTGACCTCATCGACCCTACAACAGGAATCAATTACGGCTGCCCCGACAGGGGTTGGCGGTATGACCGGCGACGTATAGCAGAGTTGATCGCTGACGACAAGATACTCTGGCCTGAAAAACCGGAAGGGCGGCCCAGGGTCAAAGTCTTTCTAAATGAATTACAAACCAAGTTCACCGGATTTTCTTCGATAGTTGGCGATGGTGTGTTCACCAGGGACGGAACTCGGGAGATAGAGGAAGTTTTCGACTCACGAATTTTTGAATTCCCCAAGTCTGTCGAACTTATCCGACGGATACTCCTGCAAGGCTGTCCCGATGATGGCATTGTTTTAGTCTCGTTTTCCGGCAGCGGCACCATCGCCCACGCCGTCCTCGCGCTGAACCGGGAAGACGGCGGCAACCGCAAGTTCATCTGAGAACCTGCCGGAGTACTCCGAACTGGCGGCATATCTGCTGCACACGGCGTCCGGCCTGTCCGCCGCCGGCCAGTTGCCGGCGCAGAACGATGACGGCCTGTTCTACCGCAACGGCGACACCGACTACTACCTGCTCTACCGCCCCGACATTGAGTGGCTGCGCAGCAACGACGCCATCCTGAACGAACAGCAGGCCCGGCGCATCCAGAGTATCGGCAGAAAGGCGGTAGTGTTCGCCGCCGACAAGTACATGGGCCAACGGTTCCTCTCCGACCTGGGATCACCTTCTGCCAGATACCCTACGAGATGCACAACCGGGGCAGCGTGGGGTAATGGTAGAATAACCTCGCTATGGCAACGTGGTGGCAAAGGCCATGGGTAGGTCGTCACGCTGCGGCTGCGCCCTTCGGGATTTTGGCTGCGACGATGTTGCTGACGCTTTACCTGGAGCAGTGGCAATGGCAGGGTCTAGCCAGTTGGTAACTGGCGCTGTCGGCGGTGGATTATGGCGCCGTACTGTACGCCATGCTGGCCGTACTGGTGGAAAAAGAAGGCAGTCTTATGTTCTGGGCTTGGGAGAAGCACAAAGAGCGCCAGGCAAAGTTCCGAGAAAAGATGCGGGCCGAAGGCCGGGCAGAAGCTAAAAAACAATACGAGGAGCGGCTGGCGCGCGTAGCCGCAGAGGCGCGGGAGAAAGGCATCACGCTGGAATCGCTGCGCACAGCCCTCACAGCGGGCCGCGGCCCGGTCGGAGTTGCTGGCTGAGATGCAAGCCAAAGCGCGTGTGGACGACAGGCCGGAAATTGCGGCTTGGTTGGAAGAAGTGGACCGGGAGAGGGACATGGGGAACGGCGTTTCGCAGCAACGGTAAGACTTCGTAAGATGCGAGACGCCGACTTTAGCGACGACGCCATTTATGGACAACGTTCAGCCCTGGCCGCGCAGCTGCGGGAGCACGTGGTGAAGGAGTCGGACCGACTGGCCGAGCAAGTCTTTCGCGCCAAACTTGCCCACGGCGAAATTCGCTTCGACCTGGAGGCCAGCGACCGCAATCATCGTATGCGCAAGTCATACGAAATACTTGTTGCAGAGAACGACGGGCCAGCCAAAGGCGTGTTCCGGCTGGTGTTTGACCGGGAAGGTTTCCCGGACGCCGAAGCGCCCATCAGCAGGCTGAAGGGCGCTTATAACGCCCCACGGGCGTAGTCCGATTGCGCTGACGCGGGCCGGGCCCGCGACACGCTGGCGCCGAACTATTGAAACATCTCGCCCACGGAGCGGCCTTCGTGGATGCGGCGGATGGCCTCGCCCAGCAGGGGGGCGACGGACAGGACGGTAAGGTTGCCGACGCGCTGATCGGACACCAGGGGCACCGAATCGGTTACCACCACCTCCTTGAAGGGGCTTTCCTTGAGCAGCCGGGGCGCGGCGGGAGCGAATACCGGGTGGGTGGCGCAGCAGAATACCTCGGTCACGCCGGCGTCGAGCAGAGCGTTGGCGGCGTTGACGATGGTGCCGCCGGTGAGAATCTCGTCGTCGAAAGTGAGGGCGCGCTTGCCGCGGACATCGCCGATGACGTTGAGGGTCTCGGAGCGGTCGTCGTTGGCGGTCCGTCGCTTTTCGATGACGGCCACCGGGACGCCCAGCCGTTCCGCCATGTCCCGGGCCCGCTTGCTGATGCCGAAGTCAACGGCCACCAGGACCAGGTCCTCCAGGCCCTTCTCGGCGAAGTAGTTGGAGAGGATGGGCTCGGCGGTGAGCTCGTCCACCGGAATGTTGAAGAATCCCTGGATCTGTCCGGCGTGGAGGTCAAGGGTCAGCAGCCGGTCGGCCCCGGCAGTGGTGAGCAGGTCGGCGACCAACCGCGCGGTGATGGGAACCCGGGGCTGGTCTTTCTTGTCGGTTCGCCCGTATCCGTAGTAGGAGACCACGGCGGTGATCCGGCCGGCCGAGGCCCGCTTGCAGGCGTCGATCATAATCAGCAGTTCCATCAGGTTGTCGTTGGTGGGCGCAACCGTGGGCTGAACGATGAAAACGTCGCGCTCGCGGATGTTTTCGTGGATGCGGACGAAGGTGTTGTCGTTGGCGAACTTGAACGCCTCGCTCTCGCCCATTGGAATGCCCAGGTAGTTGCACACGTCCTGGGCCAGTCGGGGGTGGGCGTTGCCGGAAAATACCTTCAGTTCGTCAAGCGTGGGCATAACAGCACCTTCGGGATGGCAGCATTGGAGACGGCATGGCCGGCTTGGAGGGCGGCAAATGCAGCGGGGCGGTCGGCTACGTAATGGTAATTGGGCAGCCGATAGTAGTCAACGGGCCGGCGCGCTGGCACGGCCTTTGCTAAAATGATTTTCGGATTCAGGAAGAATCACGATGAACCAGACCAACTGGACCAGGGAACTGTTTGAGGCGGCCCTGATTGGCGTCTTCGTTTTCATCGCCATCCAGGTGGCGGTGGCAAATTTTCGCGTGGAAGGCTCCAGCATGAGGCCCACCCTGTTGCCGGGCCATTACCTGATGGTCAACAAGTTGGTGTACTACCAGGTGGACACTGAGCGGCTGGGGAAGATCATCCCCTTCTGGAATCCCGCAGAGCCGCAGCTGATCCACGCCATCCGACCGCCGCAAAGGGGCGACGTAATCGTTTTTGACTACCCACGGGAACCGGACCGCCAGTTCGTGAAACGCGTCATCGGCGAACCCGGCGACCTGGTGGCCATCGCCGATGGCAAGGTCACCGTCAACAACCAAACGCTGGACGAGCCGTACCTGGACTTCCTCGGCCATACCCATATGCACGCGGTGCAACTGGCCGGCGGCGAGTATTTCGTCCTGGGAGACAACCGCACCGGCAGCCGGGATTCCCGCCATTGGGGGCCGCTGCCGGAGGATCACATCATCGGCCGGGTGTGGGCCATCTACTGGCCCCGGTCGGCCTGGGGGTTTCCCAAGTAGGGCCTTTGCTTTTATCCGGCTTCAATGACCGGGCCGACGAGGACGTCATCGCCCTCGACCCGTATGGCGAACTTGCGCAGCGCCTCGGTGGCCGGCGGGGTGACCGGACGGCCGCTGACCACGTCGAAAACGGCCCCGTGGAGCGGGCAGACCAATTCGCCTTCCTCCAGGTCTCCCTCGGACAGATTGGCGTAGGCGTGGGTGCAGATGTCGTCGCACGCGTGCAGGTCCCCGTCCAGGTTGACCAGCAGGATCTCCTCCGTGCCCACCCGCACGGACATCATGTCGCCCGGCGGGACGTCGCTGACAGAGGCTACTTTGACAAATTCGTCGGCCATTGGAATGCTCCTTGAAAACTCCGTCCTGAAACTACGGCTGGACGATGCAACGACGGCTGCGGCCGCCCTCGCTGCCCTGCTTCGGCCAATCATTATATGACAAATGCCGGATTTCGGGGCGGAGAGGTTGGTATGTTCAACAGCATTCGCAGCACAATCGTCGTCTGCACGAAAAACCATGGCGAGCAGCCCGAGATCCGCCCACCTGTTGCGCTTTCCTGTGTAGCGGCCTTCAACTGAAACTGGAAAAATGGGAAAACCAGGAAAATAAGTACATCGGCGCCAGGACGATTGAAATAGTCAACGCCAGGCCCAGCAGCAACGCGAGCAAACGGATGTCCGACCACCTCAATGGTTTCACTCCGGCTTCTTCCGCTTTACGCGCTTCCCGATTGTCCACAACGGCGGTGGTCAGGGTAAATGTCGAGTTCCCCGCCACCGATACCGGCACACAGAACCACACCACCGCGAAGAGAATTTCCGATATTTCGCTCTCCCAAAAGAGTATGATCCCTGCAAACGCGAAGACCAGAAAAACCGCGCCGCCAACCGTGACGGCGATCAACAAAGCTATCATCAACGTAACGAATTTTTGCTGGCCGCCTAGTATTACAACGACGGGTTAAGGAGGAAGGCCGGAAGCATCGCGACGGAGAGTAGTGCGGCGTTTCTCGTGGGAGCGTCGGGCCCGTTCGTTACGTTCCTGGACATCTGCCAACCACCCCAGCAGTTCTCGCGGCCCGAACTGCTCTTTGGGCAAGAGTTCACGCACCACTCGGTACACCTGGGGCCGAGTGATCTGGGGCATCTTTTTCCCCCCAATCCTGTTGCAGGCTCAGCAGGAAAGCCCCGGCCAGCAGGCACATGGTGATGTGGTGGTGCCAACCGGCCCAGGTGCGGGTCTCGTACTCGTCCAGCCCCACGTCGCTCTTCTCAGTCTCGTCCGCCTCCGGCGGATCGATGCGCCACCTGGAGCCGCCCACATAAGCCAGGGTTTCCAGGGGCGTGTCCTCGGGAGCGTTGGACAGGTAGTAGCGAGGCTCGCTGCCGTCCAGGTTCTGACGATAGATTGCCCAGAGGATTTCGCCAGGCTTGCGCCGTTGGGTCACCCGCACCCGTTGGGCGCTGTAGCGGTAGGTGCGCGGTCCCTGGCTGCCTTCGGCCACTGTGATCTCCCGCCAGGCTTCTTCGGGCAACGCCAGACTGCGTTGGACCATGGTCTGCCGCTCCTCGCGTGAAGGTCTCGGTTTGCGGGGACGGCCGTTACCCTGATACGGCGGCTTGGTCCAGGTGGGCTCCAGCGGCCATACGGTCATATCGGGACGCACGTCCAAAACGTAGAGCGCTCCAGCCGTCGTCAGGCCGTCCCGCAAGTTCGGCGACATTCCGAATGCGCTATCCCCAGCTACCCACTGGGCGCTGAGGCGCCCACGGGCCTGGGCCCGCTCCACCATCTCCAGCGCCAACTCCGTCTTGCTGCGGTACTGCCGACGCTCCGCTGGCACTCCCGCCGCCGCACAGCGCTCCACATCCCCAGTCCATTCCTCCGGCAGATACAGCCGTTTGTCCACCAGCGCTCGGCCCTTGGGCCCCACATGGGCGAGAAACACCCCAGCCTGACAGTTGGCGATCTTTCCCAACGTCCCACAGTACTGCCGGGCTACTCCCACCGACTTCACCCCCTGCTTGGGAAAGTCGCTGCCGTCCAGCACCCACACGCCCAAAGGATCCGCCAATCGGGGTCCCAGATACTCCTGCAACCGGCCGATCACCGCATCGTCATCCCAGCGGGCCTCGGTGAGAAAACGCTGCAGCACCCGCGGCGACGCCGCAACCGCCTCCGACAGGTTTTCCGCATTACGTCGCTCCTGGGACTGCACCAGCAGGGCTTGCAGGTATTCCTCGCTACGCTCCCGCCACTGCTTGCGACCGAAAACCGACCCGAAGTAAGCGTGAAAATCCTGGAAAGCCTCATTCACCCTCTCCAAAGCTGCCGCGTCCATCACCCCGCCTCACCTCCCGAAGCCTCCGATTGCTCAGCCCAATCCTACCACCCTAACCCGTCGTTGTAATACTAGGTTGGAGCGCGTCAGCAGGTACAGCAGCGACCCGCAGGTGGGGATGATGAACACGAGGGCAATGATCAGCACGGTTGGAACTCCGATAGACCGATACGTCCGCGGCCGTTCGTACTCCCGCGCAAGCGGGAATGATAGCATTGCAATTTAGGTGGTTTAGTTTTCCCGTCATTTCGGCTTTCGCCGGAATCCAATGGCGTTTTCTGGACTCCGGATTTCGCCAGAGTGACGAATTATCAGCCAAACCTCCTGAAACGGCACGCTACCGAGAACGCCAGTAGCGTTGCAATTTAGGTGGTTCAACATCCGGCGCGGTAGGGGCGACCGGCCGGTCGCCCCTACACCCAACGACCAAAATGGCAGTTTGGGATCCTAAACCACCTAAAACGGAACGCTGCCTACGAGCGATCCGCAGTATTGCGCTACGCCCCGGCGTTGGTATAAGATGAGAATCCCCCGTGGGCCTGTAGCTCAGGCGGTTAGAGCGCAGTCCTGATAAGACTGAGGTCGTTGGTTCGAGTCCATCCAGGCCCACCACTTCCAGCTTAGGTGTACTGTATTCATAACTCCTCGACCGCTGCGGCGCCGTTATCTCGGCGGGGTACGGTCAGGGGGATACTCCCCCGTCCCGGGGAAGTCGAATAGCCACGGTGGCGCCTTGTCCCGGCCCGCCGCTGGCTATGGCAATCGTGCCCCCATGAGCTTCGATTATGGCCCGGGTGATGGCCAAGCCCAGACCCGTGCCCCCTATCCCACGGCTGCGCGACTGGTCGGTGCGATAGAAACGGTCGAAGACGTGGGGGAGGTCTGCGGCGTCAATGCCGATACCGTCATCGATGATCGAGACGGCCAGCGCCTCGTCACCTTCCGCCTCCGCCTTGATCACGATATTACCGCCGGCCCCGGTGCAACGAATGGCGTTGCTCACGACGTTTCCCAGCGCCTGGCTCATTCGCATCCGGTCCAGGGCCAGGTCCGGCAGGTCGCCGGACACTTCCAGGGACAATTTGACCTGCCGGGCCTGGGACTGCGGCTGCCAGCGCTCCGCCTCTTCCGCGAGCAGATCATAAACCGAACTCGTTTCCCGGGAGAGCCTCAACTCGCCATGGTCGGTTTCCGCCAGCCAGTTCAGGTCGGTCACGATGCCGCGCAGCCGGTCCACTTCCTGGATGATGTGGCCGGAGGCGCTCTCGGGCGTCTGCATCCCGTCGCGCAGTCCGGCCGCCTCCAGTTGGATGACGCTCAGGGGCGTGTTCAACTCATGGGAAACGTCGTTGATCAGCCGCCGGCGGAGTTCCCGCTGGGTTTCCAGAGCCGAGGTCATCTCATTGAAGGCCGCGCTCATCCGTCCCAACTCATCGGAGGACGTGACCGGCAGTTGGGCCGTATCCCCCTGAGCAATCGCCTGGGTTGCCTCCGTCAGGGCCGTCACCGGCGCGGTAATCCGTTTGGACAACCAGGCGGCCAGCAGTATGGCGACGCCGGCCGTCAGCGCTCCGCCAATCAGGGTGATGTACAGCAGCGCGCTGAGAAACCCATGGGACTCGGACGACAGGAACTCCTGGTTCACGTCCACATAGACGTAGCCCACGGGACGGTTCGCGGTTAAATCGAACACCGTTTCCCGATACCCGCCCAGGTCGGGCGCGGCGGTTCCCGGCGACAGCTCGGATGAATTGTCCTTCACCACCCGTCCCTCGACGTCGGCGATGACCACCCGCACCGGGTCTCTGTGAAAGACCTCTGAAGATCCGCCATGTTCTCCCCCGCCGGCTTCGGCCCGCTCCTCCCGCCGAACTCCCGAGTAGCTGTATCCGGCCTCGGCCAGCGACCGGTCCACCATTGCCCAGCCGCCGGCGGCGGTGTACTCAAGACTGAGATTCCGGGCTAACTGCTTCGCCTCATCGTCGCCTACCTGGTCCACGAACGCACCCAGGCGAGCCTGCGTCGCGTAATAGCCCACGCCAATGTTAATCAGGACGGTAAGAACGATGACAAAGACAATCGCCCCCATGATTCGCCAGCGCAGCGACATCATTCATCCTCCACCACGAACCGGTAACCGGCGCCGTACACCGTCTGAATGGGCTGTTTGCCGTCCCGGCTAATCTGCCGGCGCAGGCGGGCAATCTGGTTGTCGATGGCCCGGTCCAGCCCGTCGAATTCGTCGTTGAAGGACAACGCGATCAGCTGATCGCGGGAGAGCACCTGGTTGGGATGACGCATGAGCGTTGACAACAGCGCAATTTGCGCCTGACTCAGCGTCACGGGTTCTTCATTGACCGTCACGCGGCGGGTGGTTTCATTCAGCGTGATGTTGCCCCGGGTCAGAACCTGCTGGACTTTGCCCTTGACGCGGCGGAGCACGGCTCCGGCCCGGGCAATGACTTCCCCCGGATCGAAGGGCTTGACGATGTAATCGTCCGCTCCGCTGTCCAGTCCGATGATGCGCTCGGCGTGGGCTTCTCGGGCCGTCAGCATGATGATGGGCACGTCCGACTCCCGGCGCAGGATCCGGCACAGCTCCACGCCATCAAGTCGGGGAAGCATCAGATCCAGGATTATCAGGTCCGGAGCCAGATCACGGGCCAGGGACAGGCCGGCTTCGCCGTCGTGAGCGACCTCAGCGGAGAACCCGGCGCGCTCGAAGTACAACTTGACCCAGTTGGCAATCCTCGTATCGTCTTCGACAATCAATACCGTGCCGCTCATCGCAGTCCCCTGAAAACCGTTTTGGACGCGGCGCCTCGATTGGACGCCGCGTCTTCGCAGGATACTCCCGTCGTCAGATTATACTCTTTGCCGCTTCGGCAGCCTCCCCGGGCCGGTTCCGGTCGGCTCTAGCCGCCGCCCCGACGCTCGCCGCGGCCACCGTGTTCACCGCCCGACTCGCCGCTGCCGCCGTGTTCGCCGCCGGACTGGTTGCCGCCGCCGTGCTCGCCGCCCGACTGGCTGCCCTGGCCGCTGCCGTGTTCCCCGCCGCCTTCACTGCCGCCGCCGACCTCGGCGTGGGCAATCCAGCCGGTGAAGGAATCCCCTGTCGCGGGCAGGTTGACCCCCAGCACCGCGCCCGGCGCCATGTTCACCGGCGTCGTCGGCCCCAGCTCCGTTCCGTTGGACAGGTGCACTTCGACTCTGACCTGGTTCAGGACGTTGTTGGTCGTATTCACCACCGTCCCCGTGAAGGAGTTGCTTGCCGCGTCGTAGTTCAGGATGAGCCGGGCGCCGCCGCGAACCGCGTCGAAGGTGTCGCCGGGAGCCAGGTTGGCGCCGCTGCCTTCTTCACTGCCGGCTCCGCCGGATTCGCCACCGCTCTCACTGCCGGAGCCTTCGCCGCCGGGGCCGTGACCCTCGCCGCCGGCTCCCTCGCCACCGCTGCTCTCGCCGCCTTCACCTCCGGTGTGAGGCGCCGGGCCGGGGCCGCCGCAGTCGAACACTTCCAGATGCACCACGTACCCGTCGAAGGCAACTCCCGCGAGGCTCGGTTCACTGGCGACTGAGACGCTGGAGATCGCCTGCTGTCCAGGGTTCAAGTCTCCCAACTGGTCGGGGCCAAGTTCTCCGACCGTGCTGCTCCCTGACTTCAGGTGCGGTTCGGCCTGCACGTAGCATTGCGTCTGGGAGAGGGTGTTCTGGACGGTTGAGTGGACGGTCTGGGTTGTCGCGTCGTACCACGCGGAAACGGCCAGTCCGCCGAGAACGCCGTTCCAGGTCTGGTCGAGAGGGATGATCGGGCTGGACATGGCGGCTTCCATAGCGGCTTCACTGCCGGCTCCGCCGCTCTCGGGGCCTTCGGGACCATCCGGACCGCTCTCGCCCCCGCCGCTTTCACCGCCGCCGGACTCGCCGCCCGACTGGCTCCCCTCGGCTCCGCCGCCGACCTCAGCGTGGGCGATCCAGCCGGTGAAGGATGCCGCCGTCGAAGGCAGCATGACCGTCCGCGTCTCGCCCGGCGCCATATTCACCGGCGCCGTCGGCCCCAGCTCCGTTCCGTTGGACAGGTGCACTTCGATCCGGACCTGGTCCAGGACGTTGCTGGTCGTGTTCTCCACCGTCCCGATGAAGGCATTGCTGGCCGCGTCGTAGTTCAGGATGAGCCGAGCGCCGCCGCGAACCGCGTCGAAGGTGTCATTGGGAGACAGGTTGGCCCCGCTGGCCTCTTCATTGCCGGACGCGCCGCTTGCGCCGCCGCCATGCTCGCCGCTGGACTGGCCGCCGCTGTGCTCACCGCCGCCCCGCTCGGAAATCTCCCGGCTTGCCTTTGCGCCGCCGCCGGAGTTCTGGGCGTCCGCGATCCCGATGTCCCCCGAGCAGCCGATCAGTATTCCGGCGCTGAGCAGGGCCGCCAGGGCCGACCCGGTCAGGAAGGTCCTCTTCATCAATTTCTTGTTCTTGCCAGCCATCATTTCACTCCTTTTTTCGTGAAGTACCCTTTGCTACGGTTCACGTTAGCAGTGAAATGTCGCAGAAATATGTCACCAAAAAATCGTCTGAAATCGATATACTCCAATGAGATGAGGCACTTTCCCGACGGGGCAGCCTCGCCAAACCTCTCCGTATCGGATGGCGCATTGAGCAACATCATGCTTGACTTCAACCGTTTCCAATGGCTCAGCTTCGACTGCTATGGCACCCTGGTTGACTGGGAAACCGGCATCTCCACCGCCGTTGCCGAGGCGCTGGGATCCCACGGGATCAGCAAGACCAAAGCCGAAATCCTCCGGCTTTTCGCCGACGCGGAGCCGAGGGTGCAAAGCTCGCCCGACTACCTGGAATACCGCCGCGTGCTGCGCGAGGTGATGGCGATGATTGGAGCCGAGCTGGGCTTGCAACTGTCCGAGTCCGAGCTGGGCTGCCTAGCTGACACCCTGCCCGATTGGCCAGTGTTCTCCGATGCTGCCGACGCGCTGAATGCGATGCAGACACGCTACAAGCTGGCGATCATCTCCAACGTGGACGACGACCTGTTCGCCAGGACTGCCGATGTGATGAGCATCAACTTTGACGCCGTGATTACCTCGCAGCAGGCCCGCAGCTACAAGCCCAACCGGCGCAATTTCGACCTAGCCGCCGAGCGGATGGTGGTGGAAAAGACGGAGTGGCTGCATATCGCGGAGAGCCGGCACCACGACATCGGCCCGGCCAACCGCCTGGGCATCGCGTCGGTATGGGTCAGCCGCGCCGACCGGGGCGGCGGCACCCGCCACACCGACGCCGTTCCCGACCTCACCGTCCCCGACCTGGCAACGCTGGCGCGGATGATGGGGCTGGACTAGGCCGCGTTGACATTTCACCGTCATTCCCGCAAAAGCGGGAATCCAGTACCAGAATCCGCAATTATGGTTGAGAAACCCGACACCTAACAGCATCTGGATTCCGGCTTTCGCCGGAATGACGGATAAAATTCAAGAGGTAAGCGAATATGGCTGAACCTGTCGATGAACGCTACCAACCCAATGGACTTACCGTTGAAGAATTCGCGGCCTTGCCCCCTTACGAAAAAGTCACCAACTTGACCTTTGTGGAAGTTGAAACTCTCTATGATGAAGCAACCGCCATCAACGTCGGTATCGCCAAGGACCCTGACTCTGCCATCCCCACTGATGAGGAATTTGCCCAAGCCCGACCCATGGCGGAGGTTTTCCCTGAATTCGTAGCGGCTCACCGCGCCGGCAAGATAAAAATGCCACCCAGACCGCCCGTAACCAAAAAACGAGAGGAAGTCGTGCTCGACAGTGACATCGTTGATTTTTTCGGGCATCTCGACCCCAACTGGCAAAAATCCCGCCTCAACGATTTCCTACGGGTCGTCATCTTCCGCCGCCTACCCGACGCTGACTAGAAAGACGTTGCCGGTTTGGATGCCTGACCGACAGCGAGCGAGGTTTGATTATCGCGGCTTCTCACGACGTTGCCGACTGGCTGGCTACCCGATGGCGCCGCGGCGGATTTGCTGCAGCGCCATCTGCATATGCCACTCCATCGCCCCCAGGCCAACCACCCGCACCCCGACCTCGAAGTAGCGCTTGGCCGACGCGGCCATTGCCTCGAAGTCCGGCGAATCCAACCCCATGTTGTACATGATGGCCGCGCCGTGGCTATCCGCCGTCTTCACCGCGTTCTCCAGCAGCCGCATGACCTTGGGGTCTTCGTATTTGAAGGGCACGCCCAGGATCTTGGTGACGTCCCCGGCGGCCAGCCACACCAGCCTGATGCCGTCGATGGCCAGGATGTCGTCCAGGTCCCGCAGGCCGCCCTCGCTCTCCACCGTTGGCACGATCAGGGTTCCTTCCCGGGTTTTGCGGTTGAACTCGGGAAAGTCCTCGGCGGTGTCGAACCGGCGCAGGTGGATGAGGCGGTGCCAGTCGTCCCGCAGGCCCATCAGCTCTTGCACCTCCTCCTTGGACCCCACCGACACCGTGACGGCGGTGGCCCCCAGGGCTAGGGCGCGGGCCGCATCGGAAACGGTGCGCCGGTCGGCGCCGGTGGCCCAGGGAAACGCCTGCACCCGGATCATCGGCGAGATGCCGGTGCCGCGGGCCGCCCGTATCAGGTGGGCGATGTTGTCCCAGTCGTGGGCGGTGAACATCATATCGGCCATGAAACAGTCCATGCCGGCCAGGCCAGCCACTTCCACCATGTTCGGGTGGCTGAACACATACGCGCACAGAGACGGCTGGCCCGAGTCAAGATTGGCCAGCAGCCGGTCGGTCGATGGGTCGGGAAAGAGCACGGGACACCTTCACTGCGCAGGCCGGTATTCGCCTACCTTCGCGGCTCGATCCACTCGTAGCCGTTGATGTTGCGAATATCGCCGTAGAACAGGTTTTCGCTCCACGATTTGTCATCAATGTTGGGCCCCACTGCCCAAACCGCGTTCCACATATAGAGGGAAGCGTAGATGGACTCATCGTACATGAACTTGCCCACCTCGGTCTCCAGCCGGGTACGGTCTTCCAGGGTAACGGCGCTCTGGGCCCGGATGGTGATGTCGTCCAGGAAGGGGTGGGTGTGCCGGACGAAACTGCCCCGGTTCTGCAGGGCGTTGTAGAGCCGGGCCGGGGTGTTGGAAGGGGAAGTGGCGTGGTTAGTGGCCCCGTTAAAGGTCCGCCCGATGACCGTGGGTCGGTAGGTGCCATAGGGCAAATTCTGCAACTTCACGTCGATTCCGATGTCTTCCCACATAACCGCGATAGCCTCGGCCACCTCGACCTCGGCGGGCGCGCCGCGCAGGGCCGGCACCAGCGTGATGCTGAATCCTTCGTCCCCGTAGCCGGTTTCGGCCATTAGCGCCTTGGCTCCCTCCAGGTCGTATTCCAGCATCGGAATGTCCGGGAACCGGTGGGACGAGTAGCTATAGCCGCCAACGCCCACCGGAGAACGCTGCGCGTAGCCCTGCAGCAGAGTTTCCACAATGGTCTGCGTGTCTATGGCTTTCACCATGGCCTGGCGCACTTTCTTGGCCTGTTCCCACTCCGGCGAGCCAATTTCCGTGTTGGACGAAACCCAGGGCAGGTCTGGGTCGTAGGCGGCTTCCTGATCGGGGGTGTCCACGTTGAAGTAGAGTCCGCCGTGGAAGTGCAACAGCATCTCGCCGGCCGCCTGGTCGGGCACTATCATCAGCTTGGCCCCTTCCATCGCCTGGACCAGGGGGATGGAGTCGAAGGCCATCACGAAGGTATCCAGATTGCCCGTCTGGAATCCGGCCAGTCGGGTGGACTGTTCCGGGATTTCCTGGAATTCCAACTCGGCGAAGAAGGGGGTCTGGCGCCAGTGGTTTTCCACTGCCTTCATCCGCCAGTATTGGGCCGGACGATGCTCGACGATTTCCCACGGACCGGTGGCGGCAATGTCCTTGTCCGCCGCTTCGATGCCAATTTCATCCGACTGCTTCTTGCTGACGACCCAGCTGGCGATCCCCGAGGGGACGCGGTGGAACTCGGACATGATCACGTCGGGCATGGGCTCACCGGTGTTGACCATCAAGGTGTGGCTGTCCACAATCTCGACGCTGCCCTCCGGGTGGTCCCAGAACCGTTGCAGGGCGCTGGCCCGGGCGTGCTTGGTGTTGGTAATCCAATGGGAATAGGAATAGACCACGTCTTCCGCGGTCATTTCACCGTATCCTTTGTGGAACTGCACTCCCTTGCGGATGTTGAAGGTCCAGGTCGCGAAATCGTCGGAGATGCTCCAGGACTCGGTCAGCAGCGGTTCCGCCTCCAGGTTGCTGTTCCACTGCATCAGGCCCTCCACCACGGGGGCGGTGGATATGACGAACAGTTGCGGGTTGACCGAATGCGCCGGGTGGCCGCTGAAGATGTTAATCTCCTCCTGACCCATGGTTATCTTGCCCGCCGGTTCAATGGCCATCGACTGCGGCGCGGCCTCGGTAGCTGCGGGCGCAGCGGTAGGCGCAACCTGGGCCTGCTGGGGCGGCGCCGTCGCCGCCGCGGACTCCTGGGCGGCTTCGGTGGGAGCTTCCTGCTGGGTGGTCGCTGCCTGGGGCGCCGCCGGCGCGGCCTGCTCCGCTTCTTCCGGCGCCGGGGCCGCGCCTCCGCAGGCCACTATGACCGCCAGAGCCAATGTCGCCAGAACCATCGCCCAGCGACTTCCCTTGAAAACGTCATAGCGAAACATAACCCCTACCTCTTCATTAAGCGGATTTCGGATTTGCCCGCCTACCATATCACGATGTCAAAGGCTTGTACACATAGATATTCATAATTATCGTCGTATATTATTATAATATAGACGAATTACGTCGTAACCGTTTGTTATCGCGTTCTGCGTCCGCAACTTTGCACATACCTGCGGACGCGTGTGAGCCAATTGGCGTTGCCGAAGCTCCGGTTGACAGGTAAGCATTGCACCGGCATACCAGACTTGCTAACCTGAGATGACATCCGGAGCCTGACCATGACCACCCAGAAGTATCAGCAATCCAGCCAGCAGTTCCTGACCCAAGCCAGATCGGAACTGAGCGCCGGCGACCTGCAACAGGCATCCGAAAAGGGCTGGGGCGCCGCCACCCAGATGCTGGAGGCCATCGCCGACCGACGCGGCTGGGAACACGACCGCCACCGCCACTACCTTAGAATCGTCAGCCGACTGCGCGCCGAGACCGGCGACGGCGACATCCGCCGCCTGTTCAACACGGCCAGCGCGCTGCACGAGAACTTCTACGAGAACGAGATGGAGGTCGCTGACATCGCCGATGGCCTGAACGACGTGGCGGCTCTGCTGGACAAGCTTCGCCCCCTGTTGGCCCAGAGGCACTCGGATTAGCCAAGCAGCGCCAACTGGATACGATATAGACGTTCCACTTCGTCCCTGATGAGTACCCGGTATTGTTGAAACGAATTGTAACGCTGCTCAAAGATGTCCAGAGCATCCAACAACACTTCATAGTCATGGCGCTGCAAATGAGGTATCAAGCTGGAATCAAAGAAATCCGTTCCAATCTGTCCAACGCCTGTCGTGTGCGGCAGCGGATTTCCGTTAATTTCTCCCTCAAACCGTCCGGCATCGGAGGAAAGTCTATGATTTCATCGGCGTCAAAGTCATAGTAATCCTCCGGGTTCAGGCCCATTCGTTCCAACGCGGCCCAAGTGGCTTCCTGGGCTGGAGTTAATTCCCTCTTTGTCGCCATAACGGCACCTCAATTGCGGGCTTAATGCGGTACAGCACAGCCCGCAAAATAATGTCAATCAACGTGGATATATTTTGTGGCATAATAGGCCGACTTCCAAAACCAATCCCAACGGAGGTGCTTCCCCCATGGTTGACCTCAGGCGCGCCGCCGCCATCGTGGGCATCCACGAGCACGTCACCCGCTATGCTCCCGACAAGAGCGAACTGCAAATCCAAGGCGAAAGCGTCATCAACGCCCTGGCCGACGCCGGCCTCACCAAGGACGACGTGGACGGCCTCTTCACCGCCTCCAGCAGCGCCCGCAACAGCGGCATGAACCTGGCCGACTACCTCAACCTGTACCCCAGCTACGTGGACAACACCACTGTCGGCGGCGGGTCCTTCGAGTTTCACCTCTCCCACGCCCTCACCGCCATCGCGGCCGGCCGCATCAACGTGGCCGTCATCACCTACAGCAGCCTGGCCCGGTCCGGCGGCGTGTCCGTGGGCACCGGCGGCGTGGGACGCTTCGGCCATCCCATCCTGGAGCCGTCTCCCGACAGCTTCGAGGAACTCTACGGACTCACCACCGTCGGCCTGTACGCCATGATCGCCCGCCGGCACATGCACCTCTACGGCACTACCTCCGAGCAGCTGGCCGAGGTGTCAGTGGCGATGCGGCACCACGCCTCCATGAACCCCGAGGCCCTGTTCCGCGACCCGATTACCATCGAGGATGTGGTCGGCTCCCGCGTCATCTCCGACCCGTTGCACCTCATGGACTGCTGCGTCATCACCGACGGCGGCGGCGCGGTGGTGGTCGCCTCTCCCGAGGTCGCCCGCAACTGCCGCCACACCCCCGTCTGGGTGCTGGGAACCGGCGAGGCCATCGCCCACCAGGGCGCCGGCAAGCGCGACCTCATCTATATCGCCGCCCACCAGAGCGCGCCCCGCGCCTTTGAGATGGCCGGCGTCACCCACGACGACATCGACATGGCCATGGTGTACGACTCCTTCACCATCACCGTGGTGGAGACGCTGGAAGACCTGGGCTTCTGCCAGAAGGGCGAGGGCGGCGAGTTCGTGAGCAACGGCCGGCTCAAGGTCGGCGGCGGCCTGCCCATCAACACCGACGGCGGCGGCCTGTCCTCCAACCATCCGGGGATGCGCGGCCTGTTCCTCCTCCTGGAAGCCACCCGCCAGCTCCGCCACGAATTCGACGGCACCGGACGCCAGGTACCCAACTGCCAGCTCGCCCTGGCCCACGGCACCGGCGGCGCCCTGGGTTCCCGCCACAGCGGCGGCACCGTCATCCTGGCCCGCGACTGACCCGTTTCGTCAGAATCAGGATTTTCAGGATTATAGGATTGGCTGGATTGGGGAAACGTAATCCTGAAAATCTTAAAATCCCGCAAATCCTGATTCTGACAAATAACCGCCATCCTCACAAGGAACGACCATGACCACACCCTGGAACAAACCCCTGCCCACCGTCTCCGGCGAAACCAAGGCCTTCTGGGACTCCTGTCGCCGCGGCCAGCTGGTCATCCAGTACTGCGAAGGCTGCGACGAATACCAATGGTATCCCCGGGGCATCTGCGCCGACTGCTGGGGTGAAAGCGTCCGCTGGGTGCAGGCCAGCGGGCGCGGCACCGTCTGGACCTACACCGTAACCTACCAGAACCGCACCCCCGGCTTTGCCGAAATGGTTCCCTACGTGCTGGCCTTGGTGGAACTGGAAGAAGGCGTGCGGATGTTCACCAACATCGTGGACTGCAACCCCCGGGACGTCCACATCGGTATGCCCGTGGAAGTAACCTTCCAGACGGCCACGCCGCAGATCAGCATCCCCTACTTCAAGCCGGCCGGGTGAATAGGTGCATAGCCGCAAAAGGGTAACTGTTCAGATTTGCGGCGCCCGTTTGGCAACAAACCCGTCATACCGGCGAAAGAACGTCACCCCGTACTTGATACGGGGCCGGTATCCAGGAAGCCCTTGTCCTATACACGTTTGCCGATGCGAAGGATTCCTGGATTCCTGCTTTCGCAGGAATGACGTGTTCCCAACAAAGAAACCCACCAACTCTGAACAGTTACTAAAACGGAGACCCACTTGACCACCACTACGACCCATGACCGCGTTGCGGACATCTTTGCCGATGCCCGCTTCATGCAGGCGCAAGCCATGGAACGGCTCCATCAGGGCGACATCCGCGACGCATCCGAAAAGGCATGGTGGGCCACCAAGCGGGCCACCGACGCCCTGGTCCTCTCCCACACCGGAGAGGAACCGCCCAGCACCCACGACACCACCGAGGCCCTACTGGCGATGACCCGGCAGTCGAACAACTACGAAACGCTGGTCGGGCGCTACTTCACGAGGATCAGCTACCTCCACGGCACCTGCTTCCACTCCGGGATCTGCGGCCCCGACGCCGGACGACGCATCCGGGAGACCACCGCCTACATTGACGACGCCGAGAACCTGTCAGCCATCTGATTGCCACGCTTGGATCGCAATGACATGGGGTACCGCCATCATGAACTGTAAGCATTTTGGAGACTCATACGACATAGTAAAGCGGAACCTACTTCAACGGCTTTCTCCTTGCGGGAAATGGTCAGTACACCCGATGTTCACTGACCCTAAGCCCAAAGCAAAAAAACAACCGTGTCAGCGTTTCGCCGGAGAATGTGCGCGTACCGGATGTGGCGATAAGACTTTTCGGAGAGATTATCGTAGGCTCTTCGGCGTACATATCGTTAACCCTGAAACATTCGATGGATCCAGCCGGAGACGTGACGCTGGGCTTTCGGCCGCTAGAGACTGCCAAGATCATCTGTTTCTCGACCCGGACAGTGGCCTTCCGTTTTACAGCTCAACAGGATATCCGCGGATCGAACTAAAGAGTCCGGTTGCCGCGTTTCTGAAAGCTAGTGAACTGGTTACTATTATCAATGACCGGCCAAAAAATAAACTTACGTTGGTATTCGACCAAAGTATCAACAATGATCCCAAATGCGCCGGATCTGCGACAGAGCAGATCAAGGCGAGGTTGCGTTGGTTCAAGGAAAAAGGTATTCACGGCTTCGTGTACCGATCTCACGCGAATTTCCTGCTGGTTTCCAAGGACCGGGACATCCTCGCCTACGCCAAAGCTGTCCTACTGGCTTCGCCAAAAATCCCGAAGGATCGCCTGATTGAAATTCGTAGGTACTGACCTCGAGGAATGCAAACTGTTACCTGCGGCCGTTTCCTAATCCAGACCATTAAAGAATTTGGACATCGGATTAACGGTATCCATCCCGGATTCCTTAATCCCGCGGAGGTATAACATGAAGTACGACGTAATCGTGGTCGGCGGCGGCTCCGCCGGTTGCACCATCGCCAGCCGTCTGTCCGAAGACCCGGACCGGTCGGTGTTGCTGTTGGAGGCCGGGCCGGACTACCCCGAGTTCGAGCATCTGCCCGACGACCTGAAGCTGGGCAACAACGTCTGGCTGTCCGCCTACGGCCCGCACAACTGGGGCTACACCGCCAAGATCACCGAGGAGCAGAACGAACTGGTCATCCCGCGCGGCAAGGCCACCGGCGGCTCCAGCGCCGTCAACGGACAGGTGCTGTACCGCGGCATCCCCGAGGACTACGACCGCTGGGCCGAGTGGGGCAACGACGAGTGGAGCTTCACCAAGTGCCTGCCCCACTTCAACAAGCTGGAGACCGACCTGGACTTCGGCGGCGACGACTTCCACGGCTCCGAAGGCCCGGTGCCCGTCCGCCGCGCGCCCCGCAGCGAGTGGCTGCCCCACGCCGTCGCCTTCGAGCGGGCCGCCCTGGACGAGGGATTTCCGCAGGACGAGGACCAGAACCATCCCGAGTCCACCGGCGTCTCGCCCCGGGCCCGCAACACCATCGAAGGCGTGCGCATGAGCATGGCCATCAACTACCTGGACATCGCCCGCCACCGCCTGAACCTGACCATCCGGGGCGGCGTCACCGCCCGGCGTATCCTGTTCGAGGACGGTTCGACAGGCTCACCCGGTTCGACGAGCTCACCGCGAGCGGTGGGAGTTGAGGCCGAGAGCGGCGGCGAGGTTTTCACCGTCGAGGGCGATCTGGTCATCGTCAGCAGCGGCGCCGTGGCATCCCCGCAACTGCTCATGCTCTCCGGCGTCGGGCCGGCGGAGCACCTGCGCGAAATGGGCATCCCCGTAGTCCACGACTCGCCCGGCGTGGGCCAGAACCTCCGCGACCATCCCGCCGCATCCGTACTGTATCTCGCCAGGGGGGAGAAACCCGACGTGCAGGCGCCGGTGATCCAGGTGGGCCTGCGCTACACCGTCGAGGGTTCCGACCTGCGCAACGATATGCAGCTCAGCCCCAACCTGATGACCAGCGAGCACCGCCCGGCCCACGTCGCCATCGACGAGGACCTCAATTACATCGGCATGGGCGCCAGCCTCCAATTGGCCCTGGGCAAGGGCGAACTGAAGCTCCAGTCCACCGACCCCCACGTGCAGCCCTTCCTGGACTACAACTACTACCAGGAACCGGAGGACCTGCGCCGGATGCGCGAGGCGATACGGCTGGGCGCGCGCATGGCCGAGCGGCCTCCGTTCTCAGACCTGGTCCAGGAGCGGATCATGCCCACCGACGAGGAACTGGCCTCCGACGAACTGCTGGACGACTGGCTGCGCAAGAACTCCGGCACCTCCCACCACGTCTCGGGCACCTGCAAGATGGGCCCCGACTCCGACCCCATGGCGGTGGTGGACCAGTACCTCAAGGTCAAGGGCGTCGAAGGGCTTCGCGTTGCCGACGCATCGGTGATGCCCGACTGCATCCGCGCCAACACCAACGCCACCACCATCATGATCGGCGAAAAGGTCTCCGACTTCATCAAGGAAGGGCGGTAGCCTATTGTCGGGTGTAGGAATGTCAGAAGCAGGATTTACCGGATTGATGGGATGCACGGGGTTGGGTGGATCTCCCCGGTCAAACAACCCCAATCCTGACAATCCGTCAAATCCTCAAAATCCTGCTTCAGACAATGGAGGTCCGTAGCAATGGAAGTCCAATGGATGAACCACACCGGATTTGTGGTCAGCGACATGGAACGCTCGCTGACCTTTTACCGGGACCTGCTGGGCCTGAGCGTTGAGCGCGACCAGATCCTGGAAGGAGACTTCATCTCCGAAGTGGTGGGCTACCCCGACGCCCGGCTGCACATCGTGTACCTGGGCATGGGAGATCTGCGCCACTCGGTGGAGCTTATCCAATACCTCAACCCACCTGGTGACATCGTAGCGCTCCCCGAACGTCACCAGGTGGGCGCGTCCCACCTGGGCGTAATCGTGGACGACGTGGACGCCTTCTACCGCGAACTGTCGGCGAAGGGCGCCGTTTTCGTCAACCCGCCGGCCACCCGCCCCAACCCGGTGTACCCGGCAGCCAGCAAAGGCTGCTACATGCAGGACCCCGACGGCAACTGGTTGGAACTACTGGAGCGCGGCCCAGCCCCGCCCGACGCCACGTCGGTATAAGCCGCTAATACTCAAACCCCGTCTCCGCGGCCCACGCCTGCACGCCGCGCCGGAAGGCCAGCGCGCCCATGGGAGCGATGACGGCCTGCATGGCCTCCAGTATCTCCCGGGGCGTGGCCCCTTCGTTCAGGGCGACGCGGATGTGGGCCTGGATCTGCTCCTGGTCGGCCCGCAGGGCCGTTTCCACGCAGATTTGCAGCAGCTCCTTGGTCTTGCGGTCCAACAGGCGCTGACCGGTGTAGGTGGCCTCGATGAACTCGCCGTACTTCTGCGTCCATTCCGGGTCGGCCAGGGCGTTGATGCGGTGCATCTCCAGGGTATAGCCCCGGGTCTGGGCGGCCTCTTCAATCAGGCGTTGCGCTTGTTCGTTGGTGGACATGGTTCATATCTCCTCTGAATAATAATGTAGGGGCGAATAATTATTCGCCCCTACGCCGTGTTTGTTACAGGTCGTAGTAAGCGCGGGCGGCCGCCTGCGCCGGAACGTCCTGCTGGAACAGGTCGGGATGCGTACCCCGTGCCAGGGCCAGGTGGTAAGTGAACAGCTGCAATGGCACGACACTTGCAATCGGCATCAGGCCCGGCGGGCAGTCGGGCAGCGGGAAGATGCCCGCGCCGGCCTCGGCCAACCCGCCGTCGGTGCGGTTGCTCAACGCCCATACCGGCGTACCCAGCTCGCGGGCGGCCTGGGCCAGATCCAGCGCACGGCCCCGGTCTTCGCCTTCCGGCGCGATGAGGGTCAGCAAGCAATCGGCATCCAGCGAGCAGAAGGGGCCATGGAGCAGCTGCTCAATCTGGAACCCCTCACAGTCGGCGCGGCTGGTCTCCTTGATTTTCAGGGCAACCTCGTAGGCGTTGGCCTGGTTCGCGCCCCAGCCGGCGGAGATGAAGCGCCGTTTTTCGTGGTGGTCGGCCACGACGGCTTTCACGTCGTCCTCGGCGGCCATGATCTGCGCCACCTGCTGCGGAAGTTCCGCCAGCCCGTTGTCGCCGTCGTTGAGATGTCCCGCCATGCCCAGGTTCAGCATCGCCAGCGCGGTGAGGGCGGTGGTGTAGCTGATGGTGAAAGCCGACGAAACTTCCTGCTCCACGGTGCGGATGCCGGCGTCGGCAACCCGGATGCGCGGCCCCGGGTCGGTGGACGTAATCGCCACCGTGTAAGCGCCCCGGGCCACCGCAACGTCCAGCGCATCATACGATGACCGCTTGGTGCCCCGGTGGCTGATGACGATAACGGCGTCGTCCGGCGTAACCGCCGGCGTCGCGGTGCAGAACTCGAAGGAGTTATATGCGAACGCCTCCGGGCCGTCGGTCATGATAGCCGCGCCCACCAGGGCCGCGTGCCACGAGGTGCCGATGCCGACGACGTAGATGCGTCGCTTGCCGGCCAGTGTCTCCGCAACCTCGGCGCACGGCTCACGCTGGGACGCGATGACCGACGCAATGGCATCGGGCTGGGCGGCGATGGCATCGTACATACGATAAGGGTGGGCGGCGCGGGGGGCGGGGGTGGTCATGGCAGCAGTGATCTCCCGTGGTATGGCGGCCAATCGACGAGCACGGCGGGGCCGTTTGCCCATGCTATCATAACCCGTGCAGACCAGCGGGAGGCGCACCATGGCCAGCATCACGGTAACGGGCTTGACCGACGAATTCGTGGAGCGTCTGGGGCGGAAAGCCGCCGCCAACAACCGCTCGGTGGAGGACGAAGCGCTCCACATTCTCAAGCAGGCGGTGGGGCCTGACGAAGCAGAGCGAGTCGCGCGGGCAAAGGAGTTTTTCAAGAAAATCGAACCACTCCTGGAGAAGCAAAGGCAACGGAAGCGTGAGCGCAATATCGCAGACAAGCCGTCCTGGCTGATAATACGAGAGGATCGCGACAGCGACCACGGCCGACTGTATGACCCATGGGGGCTAGATGATCCTGGTCCCTGACGCCAGCGTGGTGGTTAAGTCGGTACTTACGGAAGACGACTCTGAGGCCGCCCGGCGTCTGCTAAATGGTGAACATGAACTGCACGTTCCACGCGTACTTGCTGCGGAGCCGGCTAACGCCTTATGGAGCAGGGTCCGCTCCGGATTGCTGACTCCAAATGAAGTGTCAGAGACGCTGGAGGCCGCGTTGGTTTTGGAGCTGGAATGGGCTAACGACGAGACGTTAGCTAACGACGCCTTGCGCATCGCCGTCGCTCTCAACCACCCGGTGTACGACTGTGTGTATCTGGCGTTGGCCTACCAAATTAACGGCACGTTGGTGACCGCGGATACACGCTTCTTCAACATCGTGGCCGCAACCGAACACGCCAGCCGGGTTGCCCTGCTGGCGAATTTCACGCCGGAGTAGAGTAAAGGCGAGGTTTTCCGACCATGACTACGCAAACAGTGCCCCCACCCGCAGAAACGGCGCAGATCCCCCGGCGCCGCCGCTTCACCGTGGCCGATTACTATGCCATGGCCGACGCCGGCATTCTGGCCCACACGGAACGGGTTCAACTTTTGGACGGGGAGATAATCGTAATGCCTCCAATCGGCAACCGGCACGCCTCCAGCGTTAACTGGTCAAATGAAGCTTTGATTTCAACCCTGACCGGACGGGCCAACGTCAGCATACAGAATCCGGTGCGGTTGGATAACGGCAGTGAACCGCAGCCGGACATTGCCGTATTGCGGCGGCGGGAAGATTTCTACGTCGCGGCCCATCCTGGCCCTGAGGATGTGCTGCTGCTGATCGAAGTAAGCGATACCACCATCGATTTTGACCGCAACGAGAAACTGCCCCTCTACGCCCGCGCCGGCATCCCGGAAGTGTGGATCGTCAACCTGCGCGACCGGCGCGTGGAAGCCTACACGGAACCCATTGACGGCGCATACGCCAACGTCCGCCACTTCGAGGTTGGCGACACCATTTCGCCCCAGGCGTTCCCCGACATCGCCCTGCCCGTGGAGCGGATCATCCCGGCCTGAAAAGCAGCCTCCGCGCCGTATGTTATGATTGCGCCGGCCGGCCGCTGGGGTTATCCCCAGCGCGGGGCCGGCGCTCATCAACCAGGACTATGGAGGCTTGATTATGCCATTCGGAGGCAATGACTGGCACGCGCTCCGACAGGAGGAGACGCTGGAGCCGGAAATCCCCATCTGCGACCCCCATCACCACTTCTGGGACTTTCGCACCGAGCGAATTCCCTACCAACGCTACCTGCTCCACGAACTGGCCGCCGACATGAACAGCGGCCACAACGTAACGTCCACGGTCTTCGTCGAAGCCCGCTCCATGTACCGCACCACCGGGCCGGAGGAGATGCGGCCCGTGGGCGAGGTGGAGTTCGTGCAGGGCCTGGCGGCCGCCTCGGCCAGCGGGCTGTACGGCCCGGGCCGCGCCGCGGCGTCCATCGTCGGCCACGCCAACCTGAACCTGGGCGAAAACGTCAAGCCCGTGCTGGAAGCCTTGCAGGCAGCCAGCCCCAACCGTTTTCGCGGCATCCGCCACTCGGTGACCTGGGACCCCCATCCCGAGGTGGAGAACACCGCCGCCCACAATATGCCCAACCAGATGTCCAGCGACAACTTCCGCGCCGGCGCCCGCGTTCTGGCCAGCATGGGCCTGACCCTGGAAGGCTGGATGTACTTCCCCCAGATGTTCGAGCTGGCCGAGTTCGCCAAAGCCGTGCCCGACCTGACCATCATCCTGAACCACATCGGCGGGCTGCTGCGCGTCGGTCCCTACTCCAACAGCAACGAGACGCTGGCGACCTGGCGGCAGGGCATCGCGGCGGCGGCGGAGTGTCCCAACGTGGTCATCAAGCTGGGCGGCATCGGTATGCCCCGCACCGGCTTCGACTGGCACGAGCGGGACATCCCGGCCAGCTCCGAAGAACTAGCCAACGACATGGCCCCCCTGGTCAACCACTGCATCGAGCAGTTCGGCCCCGACCGCTGCATGTTCGAGAGCAACTTCCCGGTGGACAAGGTGTCCTACTCCTACAACGTGATGTACAACGCCTTCAAGCGCTTGTCCCGGGAATACTCCCCCACCGAGCGGGCCGCCATGTTCCACGATACGGCGGTGCGGGTGTACAGCGTGGACGAAAGCTGACGAAGACAGCGATGACTACGCGAGAAATGACAGCGGAAGAACACGCGCAAACCGCCCGTGACTTTCTGGCCGCCTCGGATCAGGAGTTCGCCGCCGGCGACCATCTGCAAGGCTCCGAGAAGCTGTACGGGGCGGCCACGCAGGCGATAATCGCCATCTGCCAGCAGCGGGGTTGGCGTTACAAGAGCCACCGGGCAATGCAGCAGGCCGTGGAAGTCTTGGCCCGAGAGCACGGTGACCCAACCCTGCTGAGCGGATATGCTTCAGCCAACCGGTTTCACGAGAATTTTTTCCACGACCACCTTGAAGACTACGACGTCGCGGCAAATCGGCCGGGTGTACATCACTTCGTAGCCCAGATGCTGGCCCTGCTCAACGGTGAATGACTGCCGGCGCCGCGACATCTGCGGCGCCGTGTGGTGATGATTTGGGCAGCATAGTCCAAACTCGTACCAATCCGCCGATTGGCAAACCACCATGGCTGCCCCTGCGTATGTAAGATTTACGTACGAATCCCACAGGCTTACGGGCGCTTGTTATATAGTCTGTTGACAGATGCCTTATCCTGTGAGTGAGAACAGTAACTGCGGCCGCCTCGACGTGCAGAACGTCATAACCGGCCGCAGCGTGGAGGGTAGCAATCATGTCAAGCGCCTGTCCCGGGAATACTCGCCCACCGAGCGGGCCGCCATGTTCCACGACACGGCGGTGCGAGTGTACAGCGTGGACGAGAGCTGACGGGGGTAGCCGTCGCTACCCGGGGCCTGTTGATAAATCCCATCGTTCCGCTTTTCCGGGAACGATGGGACAATTTTCCGATTGTTAACACGCCCTGGACAGGATTGAGAACGCGAGGAGGCAAATCCGTGAGCAGAGCGCTCAGGTTCACCTCTCCCCTGCTGTTGCTCCTGGTGCTACTGTTGGTTGCCGGCCTCGCTGCCATGCCGGGCGCGCTGCCCAAACCGGGAGCGCCCACCGCTGCGGCCACCGGCAACGCCGGGGAAATCAGCGTGAGCTGGCAGCCTGTGGCCGGGGCGCGGTTCTACGTCGTCGGCTGGATCAACCGCGACGACTACAACCGCATCGGAAGCACAGGGGACTGGCAGAGCGCGTTCCACTACGCCACCGTTCCCTCGTCCCGCACCAGTTATACGATCAGCGGACTGCAGGCCGGCGCTCAGTACTGGACCATCGTGGGAGCGCGGACGACCCGTTTCGACGGCGACCCGGCAAGCTGGTCGGAGTGGTCAACCCTGGTGACCACGGCGGGACAGCACGGCGCCGGCTTCTGTCCCATCACCGGCCTGATCATACCTCCCGGCGGCTACCTGAGCGTGGGCGGCACGACGCAAAGCCCCGCCGGTTCCTTCACGCTGACCACCGCCACCGCGCCGACACGCATCCGGCTGCCCTACGCCGATGACCCGAACCAGCTGTACGGCCCACGCCCCGGTCGACGTTTTGTCGAGGTGTGCGGGAACTTCAGGCACGATTTCAGCAGCGACACCAGACTGGATGCCGGCTGGGACACCATCATCGATTCCGACACCGGTTCCGGTTTTCCGGTGGTTGATACCCACCAGCGCATCGCCCCCGGCGCAACCGGGCACGGGTGCCAGATCTGGAACGTGCCGGCTACGGCGACCACGGCGGTTTATGCCGTCAGCATCAGCGGATACAACTCACGGGAAGCGCTCATCGGAGCGTACGATGACGCCATCGGCCTGTACCGCATCGACCTGGCGAGCCTCTCGGCGACGTCCAACGTCGGGGCGTCCGCGCCTCCAACGGCTCAGCCGACGCCCACACCCAGACCGACGCTGACACCCACGCCGGCCGCCAACACGCCGCTGACCAGCGCGCAACTGACGCGCCTAGTCAAGCCGGCGCTGGCGCTCATTCAGGCCACGAACTCCGACGGGGAAACCTCGTGGGGCAGCGGTTTTGTCGTCCGCTCCAGCGGCCTGCTGGTCACCAACCGCCACGTGGTTGATGACGTCGCTATGGTGACCGTGTGGATGAACACCCTGGACGGGCAGACGCTGCGATTCACCGGCCGCGTCCTGGGCCGGGGCATCCTGGCCGACCTGGCCGTGGTGCAGCTGCCGGCCGACCGGACCTACGCCACCCTGGCGCTGGGCGATTCCGACGCCGTTTCCGGCGCCGATGCAGTGACCGCCTGGGGCTACCCCAGCACCAGCATTTCGGGCATATACCCAACGATCACGCAGGGAATCATATCTTCTAAGGGAACCCATGCTGACCTCAATTGGCTGCAAACCGACGCGGCTATCAACCCCGGCAACAGCGGCGGCCCCCTCATTGACCGCTACGGGCGGGTCATCGGTGTCAACACCTTGAAGACGGTTAGTGAGGAGGTCGAAGGCCAGGGCTTTGCCATCGCCAGCAACGAGGTGAGCCGCCGGCTGGACACGCTGACCGCCGGCGGCCCGACCCAAGCGACCTATCGCAACCTGCGCTACGGCTACGGGTATAGCGTGAACATTCCCAAGGGGTGGTATCTGAACTGGGAGAATAGCAGCCGAACGTCATTCAACACCTATCACAAGAAAGGCTGGTCTCGCGCCAGGACATGGAACCTGTCCGATTCATTCGCCGGCAGCAGCGACAAGCTGGCTGCCCTTGCCGAATGGCGGCGGGGAGTTTTGGCGGAAGTGGCCAGAGAGAAAAGATGGACTGTGTTCGACCTGATTTCGGTCCGGCCGGTGGGGTCAGGGAACAGCCGGCATTACCGGCTGGAATATCGCCGGCAGACCGAGACGCAGTACTGCATTTCAAACGACGTTGAAATCATTACCCTGTCATCGTCGTACCCCACACGACCCTACGGTTATTCCATGTTGGGAAGCGTGTGCGAACACAGCTTCAACCAATACGGCGCGGAACGGGACGCCATGCTCAACAGCTTCCGCCCCTAGCCGGCGTTGCGCAATCCCCAGGCCGGTATAATGGAACGTGTCTAGCAGGGGACGCAACAGCCATGACCACCCGAGAGATGACCGCAGCCGAACACGCCCAAACGGCCCGTGACTTCCTGGTCGCTTCCGACCGGGAGTTTGCCGCCGGCGACCACCGGCAAGGCTCGGAAAAGCTCTACGGCGCGGCCACGCAGGCGATAATCGCCATCTGCCAGCAGCGGGGCTGGCGCTACCAGAGCCACCGGACCATGAAAAACGCCGTAATCAACCTGAGCCGGGAATATGACGACCCCTTCATTGTCGCCGGGTTCGCCACTGCGGAACGATTCCACGCAAATTTCTTTCACGACAACATGGAAGACTACGATGTGGAAGGGGAACGCCCGGTGGTTCACCAGTTCGTCGCCCGCATGCTGGCCATCCTGGATGACGTACAATGACCGCCGCCGGCTGCTTGCGCGAAGACGTTTTGCGGCGTTAGGGCGTCAGAATCAAGGTACGCGCCAGTGCCGGATGTGGTACGGTTGTGTTGTTGAATCTGGAAACTCCAGCATGGAGGAGGATTGAGCTATGAATACCGGCATCGCAACTCTCCGCAAGCGATGGCTCGCGTTGGCGGCAGCGCTGGCGCTGGTGGCAGTCGCGCTGACGGCAGGCACCATGTTCGCCGCCAACGAGCGGCAGCAGCCCGAATTCCCGGCAACGAGTCAGCAATCGGTCAGGGAAGCAACCAACCCCGGCCTTTCCACCGGTCTTCCGGTTCCGCCGCCGGCCCTGGCCGAACCGCCGCAAAACGAACCCGGCTCTGATGTGAACCAGGTCGTGCCGGGAACGGGCAGTTCCGATGCCCTTGAACAATGGCTGGACGAGCAGCCGGATAAGATGGGCTTCATCACCCGGGAAGACGCCTTGACCGCCGACGCGGACACCATGGACTGGCTGCTGTACCAGGCGGTGTATAAAGACGTGCTGACCCAGGCGGAAGCCGACGCCGTGCAGGACTGGTACGACCGCCGGCCCAGCACAGCGGAAGCTCCCGAACTGCTGCAATACCAGCCGACGCACCTGGACACTCCCGACGGCCGGGATCCCCACATCGGACTGCTCAAGGAAACCGAAGCCCGTTAATCCCGCCGCCGGCCCCAGAGCGCATCGTGACCAACTCCCTTCGTCCACTGACCCTTTCGTTCCTTGCCCTTATCCTGACTGCCCTGATTGGCGTGGTTATCGCCAGTGCGCCCCCGGCCGGGGCGCAAAGCGCGCTGCCCAAGCCGGCCGCGCCCACCGCCACGGCCACCGGCAACCCTGGGGAAATCAGGGTAAGCTGGCAATCGGTGTCCGGGGCGCGGTTCTACACGGTGGGCTGGATTAACCGCGACGACTACAACCGGGCACAAGCGGCGGGGGACTGGCAGAGCGCGTTCCATTACGCTACCGTCCTGGCGAGCAATACCGACTACACGGTGAGCGGCCTGAAGGCCGGCGTACAGTACTGGACCATCATCGGAGCGCGGACGGCCCGTTTCGACGGCGACCCGGCGACTTGGTCAGACTGGTCGGCTGGGGTAACGACGGCGGGCCAGCACGGGGCCTGTCCCACTGCCCAACCGACGCCCACGCGGCCCGCGGCCAACACGCCGCTCTCCAACGCCGAACTGGCCCGCCGCGTCCGGCCCGCCCTGGGCCAGATCATCGCCAGACCTTCCGACGGGGAAACTTACGCCGGCACCGGCTTCGTCGTAAGCTCCGACGGGCTGATGATTACCAACCGTCACGTGATTGATGACGCCGCCACCGTGACGGTGAATATGCTGACGTCCGGAGGGCCGGCGGTGAGTTTGACCGGCCAGGTGCTGGGCCGAGGCATCCTGGCCGACCTGGCGGTGATACGCCTGCCGGCCGGGCGAACCTATCCCACCCTGCCCCTGGGCGATTCCAACGCCGTAGCCCAGGGCGATGCGATAACCGCGTGGGGATACCCGCTGGGCACCTTCTTGGGGAACGATCCCACGCTGACCCGAGGCATAGTATCCTCCGCCAACCGGATTTTTGACGACACCAAGTACTTGCAGACCGACGCCAGTATTGCCGGAGGCAGCAGCGGCGGCCCGGTGGTGGACCGGTTCGGGCGCGTCGTCGGGGTCAACACCGCCGGTCTGGTGCGTGTCAACGATGACGGCACCACGACCCCGATTCCCGGCATCTACCTGGCCATCGCCAGCAACGAGGTGAGCAGCCGGTTGAACACACTGGCGGCCGGCGGGCCGGCGCAGGCCACCTACCGCAACCTGCGGTACGACTACGGCTACAGCATGACCATCCCGAAAGGGTGGTATCCGTATGAAGAGCAGCCAACCCATTCCTGGTTTGTGCCATACGGCATTTTCAATCGGGATATAATAATCAGAGCATTCGAATTCAGGGCGCCGCACTCAGACCGCAGCAGCGAGCTTTCTGCTCTGGCAAACTGGTACTGGAACACTAGTATTGGTTCAAATCAATAATCGAAGGTCTTGGACCTGATCGGTTGGAGTCCTTATGCTGGCTGCAAATTCGGGTTGCGGGGAGGTGCAGCAGCCATGTCCGGGAAGCGATACACCATAGAGTTGACTGAGGAGGAACGAGAAGAACTGAACCGGTTGATCCGGAGCGGCAAACACGCGGCGCGCATCACCACCCGAGCCCGCATCCTGATCAAGATAGATGAGGGTTGGAACGTACCACAGATCGCGGCGGCTCTGGACGTGTCCGAAGGCACGGTGTACCGGGTCAAGCGGCGATACGCCGCAGATGGTTTGGACGGCGTGGTGCGGGACCGGGTGCAGGCCAACCGCTTCCGCAAACTGGACCAGAAGGGAGAGGCACATCTGATTGCTCTGGCGTGCAGCGACGCCCCAGAGGGCCACGACCATTGGACTTTGCAGTTGCTGGCCGACCAGATGGTAGAGTTGGGAGTGGTGGAGAGCCTCTCGTACGAGACGGTACGCCTCAAACTCAAAAAAACGTCCTCAAGCCGTGGCGCAAGCAGCAGTGGTGCATTCCCAAAGTAGGGGGTGAATTTGTGGCGGCAATGGAGGACGTGCTGGACCTGTACGCCGAACCCTACGACCCTGACCGTCCGGTGGTGTGTTTTGACGAGACCTCGACCCAACTGCTGGCCGACGTGCGGGGACCGCTGCCTCCCCAACCCGGGCGACCACGACGGCAGGACTATGAGTATCGCCGCGCCGGTACCCGCAACCTCTTCCTAGCCTGTGAGCCGTTGGCCGGCTGGCGGCATATCGCCATCACCGAACGCCGCACCATGCAGGACTTCGCCTACCAGATGCAGTGGCTGGCGGACGAAGCCTACCCCGACGCCCCGGTGATCCGAGTGGTCCTGGACAATCTCAACATCCACCGCATGGCCTCTCTCTACGAGACCTTTCCCGCCGCCGAAGCCCGCCGCATCGTGAAACGCTTGGAGTTTCACCACACACCCAAACATGCCAGTTGGCTCAACATGGCGGAGATTGAGTTCAGCGTATTGACCAGAGACTGCCTCCGGAGACGCCACGGCGACGAAGTGGCACTTGCTGGAGCCATCAACGCGTATCAGATCCGGCGCAACGTCGCCATGGCCACCATCAACTGGGGTTTCAGCACCCAGGATGCTCGCTCCAAACTCCATCGCCTCTATCCCTGCAATTCCTGATTTGATCCGATACTAGGCTGCCGGAGTTTGCGGCGGAAAACTGGACCTTCTTCCAGCCGATTTCCCGGACGAAAGTGAACTTGTCCGGCCAGGAATACTACCGCTTGGAATATCGCCGGCGAACTGAGGCGGAGTTTTGCGTCGAGAACGTTGTCTCCATGTTTAGCATTTCCTCGTCATTCCCCAGTAAACCTTACGGATTCGCAATCCACAGTGGCATCTGTGAGGGCGTCCTGGCAACGTACAGCGGGGAGCGGGAAGCCTTCTTTAACAACTTCCGGCCCTGACGGCTAATCCCGTCTGCGCCCGGAACCCGGGGGCCGCTGCGTTGTCAGGCAGCGGCCCTATCGTGTTCCGCCACGGAGCGGGTACAATGAATTGAAATCTCGGGAGCGTGGCGCTGCCATGGCGGACATCAGCACGGAAGACCTGTACCGGTTGGTTGTCAACAACCCGCGCTATCTGGAGGCGGTGCGCCGCTTCTTTCAGTACGGCGAAATGCCTGCGGAGTTGGAGGGCCAGAGCTTCCCGAACCTGGAGCGCATGGCGGTGGAGATAAAGCAGCGTCGGGAACGGAAGCCGGAGCCGAAAGAGGAACTATGACCACGGCTATTCGATATATCGAGGACCTGTTCCGTGTCCTTGACGACGACCCGGAGCAGTTGGAAGAGCTGCGCCGCCGGGTGCTTGGCCCGGCGCTGCTCAACCTGCCGGAGCGGTTCGACCGCTTCGTTGCAGAGCAAACCCGCTTCAACGACGACCAGCGGAGCGTCAACGAGGAGCAGCGGCGGTTCAACGAGGAGCAGCGGCGGTTCAACGAGGAGCAGCAGCAGTTCAACGAGGAGCAGCAGCAGTTCAACGACGAGCAGCAGCAGTTCAACGACGAGATGCGCCAGTTCCATACCGAGCAGCTGCGGTTCAACGCTCGGATGGACCGTTTCGTCGTAGAGCAGGTTCGGTTCAACGATGAGATGCGCCAGTTCCGGGAAGAAACACGCCAGGACCTGGCCCAGCTCAAGGGCGGACACGCCCGCAGCGAACCCATGCGACGGGGCCACGTCATCGCCCGTCGCATGGGTTTGCGCAGAGCGCGGACATTGACCGGCGACGACTTGGTGGATCTGACAGCGGCTGCCGACACTTCCGGTATCGCTCCGCAAGCCATCGACAGCTTTGTTGACGCCGACTTGGTGATGGAAGCCACCGACGGAGACGGGCAGACTGTCTATATCGCCGTGGAAATATCCTATACCGCCAACCGACGGGACACCGGCCGGGCGATGCGCAACGCCGAGTTCCTCACCCGTTTCACCGGGCAACCGGCCCGGGCCGCCGTTGCCAGCATCCGCAACGACCCGGAAATCGCCGACTTGATTGGCGGCGGGCAAGTCTATTGGCACGAGATACGCGACCGGGACCTGGAGCCGGAGTAGGACGCGCCTCGGGGAGGCGCTGCCCAATCTGCCATCTTCAGCCGCAATCCCACGCACCACGCCGGAATCCAGGGGCCGCTGCGTTGCCAGGCAGCGGCCCTTTTCTTACGCGCCGCTGGCGGATGGTACAATGCAAACCTGATCCGCCCTGGAGAGCAGCCATGACCACCGCCGACATCAACGCCAAGACGCCGCCAGCGCCGGGCGGCCGTTTCCGCCTGCCCGACCCGCCGGAGCATCCCGACGACAAGATGACCAGCTCCAAACACCTGTCCGCCACCCGCCACGCCCATCACCTGGCCGTGACTTGGGCAACCCCGATACCACCCTGGTCACCGGCGAGCGTTACATAGTAGCTCGGCCCGCCCGGAGCATCCGCCGGCGGCGAACACCCGACCTGCTGGTGGCCTTTGACGCGGACCCGGCGGCCTATGAGGCCAGCAACGGCTACATCATTGAGGAGCAGGGCAAGCCGCCGGACTTCGTGCTGGAGATAGCCCCCGGCACACCGGGCATATTGACGCGGGCGAAAGGCGGGTTGCTTACGCGGCGTTGGGCATTCTGGAGTACTGGCGGGGGAGCACCACGGGACGCGGCTGGCCGGCGACCGCCTGGTGGACGGACGGTATGAACCTATCCACATTGAGGAGTCGGCGGAGGGCATATTGCAGGGATACAGCGCGGCGCTGAACCTGAACCTGCGGTGGGAAAACGGTCGGCTGGGGTGGTGCGACCCGACTACGGGAGAACACATCGCCACCTTCGAGAGCGAGCGGGATCGGGCCGACGTCGCGGAAGCCCGGGTGCGGGAGCTGGAAGCGGAACTCCAACGACTGCGCAACGGCTGACTGGCCGCCCCGGAACCCGGTGGCCGTGGGGTTGCCAGGCAGGGCTTGTGCAAAGTAATCGGCCTCTTTGGTTTCCGCTCATCCTGAGCCTGTCGAAGGATGCCGCCGCTGCTGGAGTCGTGGTTCGACAAGCTCACCATGAGCGGGTGGAGGGACTTTGCACAAGCCCTGCCGGCCGGTATTCATTGCTGGCAAGCGCAGGCCCCGTGTAAAATGCTGGCGTGATTCATTACCGCCATCGCCACCCACGGAGGTTGCGCCATGTACCAGAGGCCCACTTTGAGCCTGAGCCAGGTTCGCAATGCCATGAACGCCATGCTGGACCAGGCCCAGCAGGAACCCGACCGGCCATTGGCCATCGCCATCGTTGACGCCGACGCCAAGCTACTCAGCTACGCCCGCATGGACAACTGCCGCGCCCTGCCCCAGCGCATGGCCGTGAGCAAGGCTTACACCTCGGCCATGTCCGGCTCCGACTCCAACGCCTACGCCCAGCGCCTCCAGAACGAGGGCCGCAACATCGCCGACTTCGGCGACCCCCAGCTGGTCGCCGTCCAGGGCGCCGTGGTCGTCCGCGACCCTGAAACCGACCTGGTCCTGGGCGCCATCGGCGTAAGCGGCCTCAGCGCCCAGGAGGACGAGGACCTGGCCCGGATGGGGTTGCAGGCCCTGGGGCTGTAACAACCTGACCATCTGGATGTCGGCTGCTGAGAGACCCGGCAATGTCCACGATAAGCGCTGCCCTTGAAGTGGCGCGTGCCCAGCCGCTGATCCAGCGCATCAAGATCAGCGGCATGCTGTCCTTCGGTCCAAAGGGCATCGACCTGCCCATGGAGCGGCTGAACGTGCTCATCGGGCCGAACGGATCGGGCAAGTCCAATTTCATCGAGGCCTTGGCATTGTTGCAAGCGGCACCGCGAGATATTGCTGCCCCAATCAGTCGGATGGGAGGAATTGCAGAATGGCTTTGGAAAGGGGAGGGTGCTTCCGGGGTGGCGTCAATAGATGCAGTGGTCAGTTATCCGAATGGCGACACGCCACTGCGTCACGTGTTGTTAATAGGTCGAGAGGGGGAGCATCTTCGTTTCAACGATGAACGAATTGAGAACGAATATTGTAACCCTGGCGATTCGTGGCCCCTTGTACATTACCGGTTTGTAAGAGGAGGTCTTCCTTTAATCAAAAACTTAGCCGCTGAGCCGGGCAGTCAAGATAGAATGCGCAGCCTCGGCCGTGATACTGTGCTTCTTGATGCGTCCATCTTGTCCCAAAGAGAAGATCCTGAACTTTATCCAGAACTGGGGTGGTTACAAACACAATACCGACGAATCGGGTTATTTCGGAATTGGGAGTTTGGACCGGAGGCTGGATTGCGTCGGTCCCCACGGGCTGACGAGCCCAGTACATTCTTGACTGAACGGGGGGAAAACTTGGCCTTGCTGTTGTCCAAACTGCGGGGCAACAGCCGGCAGGAGTTCGTAAAATCGCTGCAACAGCTCTACGATGGCGTTGAGGATTTCCAAGTTGAGGTCGGCGGTGGACGGGCCGACCTGTTCGTCGTGGAACGGGGCAGAGGCGAGCGATACATCCCGGCATCCCGACTCTCTGACGGAACGTTGCGCTACATGGCGCTGGCAGCCATCTTACTGGATCCGGATCCGCCGCCTCTGGTGGTGATTGAGGAACCGGAACTGGGGATGCACCCGGACGTGGTGTTGGGCATCGGGGAGATGCTGATCACCGCATCGGAGCGAACGCAGTTGGTGGTGACCACCCATTCCCGTGTGCTCATCAATGCGCTTGAGGACTACTCATCCAGTGTGGTGGTTTGCGCAAAGCGGAACGGCAAAACGGAGATGAAGCGGCTTGACCCCGAGCGGTTGGACGAGTGGTTGGAAAAGTACAGTCTGGGCTACCTGTGGAGCATCGGCGAGTTGGGGGGCAACCGGTGGTGAGATGCCGGCTGTACATAGAAGGCGGCGGGAGAGCAGATCCGGACCCAGCGCAATTGAATCGGGCAGCCATGGTTGACGATAATGCCGAGGCCTTCCGCAGGGGCTGGCAAAGTTTCTTCAACAAAGCGGGTGCGGATGGACAAATGCTGGAGATTATCGTTGGACGCGGGCAACAGGAGGCTTTCGCGCTTTTCAACAGTCAGCTCAGTCGTTATACAGGACAGGAAGAGACCGAACCACAACCCTTGTTGCTCGTTGACAGCGAGGGACCGGTTGCAAATGGGCACACCGTGTGGGACCACCTGCAAACGCGACATCAGCACAGGTTTCAAAGGCCAACAAATGCGACCGAGCACAGCGCATTTATGATGGTTCAGGCTATGGAAACTTGGTTCGTAGCCGACCCACCGGCTCTGCAACGCTTCTTCGGTTCCTCACTCGACACAAGTGTCTTTCAGAGTTTGCCGCCGCTGGAAACCATCCTCAAAGGGGATGCGCTGAACACACTGCAACAAGCCACCCTTAGATGCGGACGCCATTACAGTAAAGGCAGGAGATCCTACGGTCTTCTGGCCGAGATCGACCCGGCGACAGTCGCCGCAGTCTGCCCCCACGCCGACCAACTCCTGCAATATCTACGTACTCTGTAGCACCCCTTCAAATACGCAGACCGCCACGTACCCCCGGAGGCCCACCCATGCCCAATCCCCGCGCTGAGTTCTCGCCCATCTTCGACCGGCCCAAGCTGACCCTGCCCGATGGAGCCAAGGTGGCCGTATGGTTCATCATCAACGTGGAGGAGTGGGACATCACCCAGCCCATGGCGCGGACGGTGCTGCCCTCGCCCCAGGGCGCGGCGGTGTCGCCGGACATCCCCAACTACTCGTGGTTCGACTACGGCCTGCGGGTAGGCTTCTGGCGGATGCAGCAGGCGCTGAGTGATTACGGCCTCCCCTGCACCATCAGCCTGAACGCGGCGGTGTGCGAGGCGTATCCCCAGCTGGTGCAGTCCTGCTTGGACCTGGACTGGGAGCTGCTGGGCCACGGCTACATCCAGCAGGTGCTGCACAGGGAACCCGACGAGCGGGCCACCATCCGCAAGACCATCGAGGTGATCCGCGAGTTCAGCGGTAGCGCGCCGCGGGGCTGGATGGGGCCGGGTCTCGCCGAGACCTACGACACGCCGGATATCCTCACCGAGGAAGGCATCGAGTACGTGGCCGACTGGGTTAATGACGACCAGCCCTATGAGCTGAAGGTGAAATCAGGGCGGCTGGTGGCATTGCCCTACACCGTGGAGCTGAATGACATCCCCATCTACCTGGTGCAATTCCACTCCGCGCCGGAACTGTTCCGTCGGGCCAAGGACTCGCTGGAGACGATGCTGGCCGAGGGCGATGACAATGCCCGGGTGATGGCCATATCCATGCACCCCTACATCACCGGCGCGGCCCACCGCATCGGCCACTTCCGCCGGTTGCTGGAGTATGTCACCCAACTGGAGGGCGTCACCTTCTGGACGGGCAGCGGGATCCTGGACTGGTACAATGGGCAGGTAGGCGGCAAGTAGCTACCGACACGTCGTCAGTTGGCACGCTGGTGTCTATGCTGGACTTGCAACGAATTTTCTGACACGGAGGTTGCGACCGTGGTTAATTCAAATGCAGAGAAGACCATTACCGTCTCTTTGCCGACTGAGTTGGCCGATGCTGCTGCGAGGATGGCGGAGCAAGACGGGGAAACGTTGGATGAATTCGTTGCCAAGGTGCTGCGGGAGGCCCGGAAGGCCGATTTCGACAAGCGCCTGGCGAAAATACACGAGGGTTGGCACCTCCGAATGATGCGACTGGGATTGTTCAGCGAAGAAGATATTTTCCGGTACTTGGAATCATGAGATTTACATTTGACACCAACATTCTGGTATCAGCATTCGTTTTCCCAAATGGACGCGCCAGGCAGGTCCTCCACAACATCAGATCGGAACGCGACTCGATGTTCATTTCTACCCCATCATCAACGAGTTGCTGCGGGTACTTGCCAACAAGTTTGGGCGCGCCAATGCAGAGTTAGAGGAGGTTAGGGGTTTCATCATCGAATTTGGCCATCTAATCACGCCGGTTCAAACTTTAGCTGTACTGGCTGACGAACCCGACAACCGTATCCTGGAATGCGCCTTGGCCGCCGATGCCGACGTTATTGTGACTGGCGACCGGGCCGTGCTGGCCCTGGGCCGGATTGGCAACACTCGCATCATAACCCTCGCCGAGTACCTCCGTGGTGTCGATAACCTGTCGATAAATAGTTGACAAACCCCGATCCATCCCACGGTAATCCGTCCATAACCCATGGACAATCGTTGACTAGGTTAACGCCCTCACCCACACATCTCATTGGGCTCCACCGCCAGCGGCAGTTTTCGACGCCATCGCAATGGTGCTCTAATACCAATCAACGTGTTATCGACGGTAATATGCTGTTCCAGATGCTGGTTATAAACGCTGTCAACTCCCTTAATACTATCATTACCTTTAAATGAAACAAGTGAGAAACTATGATTGATACCGTAAGAATTAACGTAAAAGCCGGAAACGGGGGCGACGGCTGCATCAGTTTCCTCCGGCTGAAGTACCAGCCCCGGGGCGGTCCCGATGGCGGGGACGGCGGCGATGGCGGGAGCGCCTACATCATTGGGGACTCCTCCATCAACACGCTGCTGCATCTGAAGTACAACAGCACCTTCTACCTACAGCGGGGCAGCCACGGCAAGGGCAAGAACCAGCGCGGCGCCAACGGCAAGGACACACAGATCCGCGTGCCCATGGGTACGGTGGTCTGGCGGATGCACCCGGACGGCAGCAAGGATTTCCTGGCTGATGTAATGTCGGATGATCCGGTGCTGGTCGCCAGGGGCGGCGAAGGCGGTTGGGGCAACGCCCGGTTCGTGTCCTCCACCAACCAGGAGCCGATGCTGGCCCAATCCGGCAGCAAGGGTGAGTATTCGGTGCTGTGGCTGGAGATGAAACTGCTGGCCGACGTGGGCCTGCTGGCCAAGCCCAACGCCGGCAAATCGACCCTGATCTCCCGTTGTTCCGCCGCCCGGCCCAAGGTGGCCGACTACCCGTTCACCACCGTCGAGCCGGTGCTCGGCGTGGTGACCCACGGCGGCCAGGACTTCGTGATGATGGAGATTCCCGGCCTGCTGGAGGGAGCGCACCGCGGCATCGGCCTGGGTCACCAGTTCCTCCGCCATGCCGAGCGGGCCCGGGCCTACGTGCACCTGATTGACGGGATGTCCGACGATCCGGCCGGCGACTACCTGATGCTGAACCGGGAGCTGCGGGAGTTCAGCCCCATGCTGGCTGCCAAGCCGCAGGTGTTGGCGGTGAGCAAGTTGGATACCACTGAAACCTATGAGTTGCGGGACGTCATCGAGGAAGAACTGCGCCGGGCGATGGTCAGCGAAGAGGGGTTTGACCCGTTGGATGATGAAACGCCGATCCACTTCATATCGGCGGTCTCGGGCGCCGGAGTGGACGGCCTGTTGGGCGAGTTAGTCCGTATCCTGTCCGATGCGCCGCGCACCGGCCTGGACGAGTCGGAATGGGATGAGGATGGGCTGGCAGGTGCGACTGGGGCTCCAGCGGAGAGGCGTCCATTGGGCTTCTACTTGGACGGCGATGTGTACGTCGTGGAATCGGAGCGGCTGGAGCGGCTCACGGCCCGGGCCGATATGCGGGACTACCGGGTCCTGCTGCAGCTGTGGCGTGAGATGACCCGTCTGGGCATCGCCCAGCGTCTTGAGGAAGCCGGCATCGAGGCCGGCGACACCATCCGCATCGGCAACGCCGAGCTGGAGTGGTTCTAGCAGTCCCGTAAATGGGAAAGGATCACGAACGATGCAATGGCTAAAGACAGCATTCACTGGGAATACCAAGGGCCCGGTATCTCATGGACCGAAACGGAAGCGTCGTCAATCCAAAAATGGGCGACGTGTGAAATCCGGGCAACTCGCTTTTCAAACGAAATCCGGCAAACGGGTTTGGCTGTATGCCGAGCACTTCGGCAATTTCCAAGCTGATAAAAGCTGGGTTCTCACTGGACATAGGGAAACAACCGACCATGGAGGGAGCGGCAGAATACGGCAAGGCTTGCCGGAATGGGTATGGGATGCTCTGTCGGAAGCACCACGGCGTGACTTAACGGAAGGCGAAGGTATAACGTATCTCATCAATGGGAAAAAGTACCAATATCTTTACAACTTGTATATTGATGAAAAAGGCTACGTCTATCATGAAGCGTACAGGAGGGTAAAACGGTGAATGGCACCTCCAGGAGCAAATGAATGCGATTCAGCAGATGACCGACCGGCACTTGGCCGCCGTATCGGTATCCTGGGCGGCACCTTCGACCCGCCACACCTGGGGCACCTGCTGATTGCCGAGACGGCCCGCATCGCCCTCGGTCTGGAGTTGGTCCTCTTCGTCCCGGCCGGCGAGCCGTGGCTCAAATCCGGACAGCGCATCACGCCGGCGACGCACCGGCTGCGCATGGTGCAGCTGGCCATCGCCGACAATCCCGATTTCTGTGTTTCCGACTGCGAGGTGCGCCGCCGCGGGGCCTCTTACACTGTGGACACGCTGCGCGAGTTGCGCGGTACTTACCGTCCCGAAACGGAGTTGTACTTCATCGTTGGGTCCGATGTACTGGTCCAGTTCCATCGTTGGAAGGAGCCTGATGCCATCCTCGACCTGTGCCGGCTGGTCGTGATCGAGCGCCCCGGCGGCCCTGAGAACGGCATCGCAGCACTGGCCGAGCGGTTCCCGGAGGCGGTGGCCTCGGGCGCGGTGGTATCGGTAGCCGGGCCGAGGGTGGACTTCAGCGCGTCGGAACTGCGGCGCATCCTGGCGGCGGGTTTATCTACGCGGTATCAGATCCCGGATACGGTGGCGGAATACATAGCCGAGCATGGTTTGTATCGGGCAACAGATTGATGACTAACGGAGCGGAGATGACCACTTCTCAACGGAACATGGCGAAACGGTTGCTGGAGATTGCGGAAGAACGGGGAGCGATCCGGTACGGGGATTTCACATTGTCGTCGGGGCGCAAGAGTTCCTACTACTTCGACGGCCGGCTGCTTAGCTTGGACCCGGAGGGGGCACATCTCATTGGGAACGCGCTCCTGTCCGCCATAGGCGGACTGGGCGACGCCGGCATTGCCGCGATAGGTGGGCCGACGCTGGGCGCCGACCCCATCGTGGCCGCGGTGGCCATGGCTTCATGGCAATCCGCCGAAGGCGGACGTCCCCTGCCGGCCTTCATCGTGCGCAAGGAAGCCAAGGGATATGGCACGGCGCAGCTGATCGAGGGGCCGCTGCCGGCAGGAGCGACCGTCGCCATCGTGGACGATGCCTGCACCACCGGCGGCTCGTTGTTCCACGCCATCGACGCCGCCGAGGAAGCGGGCTGCCGAGTGGGGCTGGTGTTGGCGGTGCTGGACCGCAACGAGGGCGGCAGCGACGCCATCCGGAAGCGGGGTTATCGGTTCGCCGCGCTGTTGACGGCGGGGGATGATGGGAGGATACGGCCGGCGTAGAACAGAATTGTCACGCGGGCAATGGCCGGCGGCGTAGTCCAATTACCCAAAAGTAGCCGCTCCAATCGTCGTGAGCTGTGAGAGTTCCGAATACGAACCGCGCTTGGACATCGGCTGCCATATTGGGCAGCAGTCGAAACGTCACTACGCCGCAGGTTGCCGGCAACCGGTCACGGTAGGTTAGAGAACCGTAGTCGTTATCGAAGGACACCAGGACGCGGTCTTCGCGGACTGCACGAGCCAGCAGGTCCGCGTCGGCCGCGCTGGGATCCTCCTCGGTGACGAAGGCTACGTCGCGGCCTGCCCTTCGCAGCTCGGCTACGGCCTCGGCGGGCATATTCTCATCAAAGAGCAGCAGCACGTCTCATTACGACTGTTTGGACGGCCAGCGCTTTTCGGCATCGCGCTGGTCGTCTTCGTCCAGCATTGCTTCCAGCACCTCCCAGGTGACGAAACTCAGTGGTTCGCCGGTAGCGGCGTACATCCGACAGGCTTCCAAGTCTTCGGATGTGAGGCGAGGATAGTTTCTCAGTATGTCGGCCTCGCTCCACACTCCGGCATCCAACAAATCCACGACCAGTTCCACGGAAATGCGGGTGCCTTTTACCGTGGGTTTGCCAGCCAGGATCGACGGGTCTTTTACGATTCGGTCTTGCCAGTCCATAGCCAACCACCATTAGCCCGTCGGCCCCGGCTTCTCCCCACCGAACAGCAGCGGCTGGGCAGTAATGCGGGCGGTGATGCCCGTCTCGCCGTCGTCATCGCCGGCCACCTTCAATGTGCCGCCGATTTGCACCGCCGCGGTGCGAACGTAGGCCAGGCCGACCACGCCGGCGCCGTCCGCGCCGGGAACCGCGGTTGCCGACGTTACCAGGCCCATGGCCGCGCCCTCCTCGTTGACCAGCCGCGCGCCCGGCAGGTCGCTAGCTTGGGACGGGTCGGCATTAAAGTTCAGGGACACCAGGTACTTCTGCACCTTCTGGTAAGTATCGAGGCGGGCGATGACCTCCTGGCCGATGTAGCAGCCCTTGTGGAAGTCGATGGCGCCGATGAGGCCGGCTTCCAGGGGGTTATAGGTATCGCTCATCTCGCTGCCGTGGGCCGGCCGTCCCTGGGCGATGCGCAGGGTTTCGGCGGTCTCCGCGCTGATTCTCGCCGCGCCGGCCGATTCAAGGTCGGCGGCGATGCGCGCGGCGTCCTTGGGGTCGTCGGCCAGCAGGTAGCGGGTGGGCGGAAGATCCGGGTCGTCCGAGTCCGTCGGGGGTTCCACCACGAGGACACCATCGTCCGAAACCCGGGCCAATATGTCAGCAGCGTGTGGGCCGGTCAGCCGCAGCAGGGAGGTCTGGTCCGAGATGTCCTCAACCTCCAGGTCCTCCATGATGGTGTACTTGTCCAGGAAGTCGATCACGTTCTGCTGTTGGCCCGGGCTGGTCAGCATGACCTGGTGGTCGCCGCAATGGATGACGTACACCAGGTCCACGATGCGGCCCCGGTCGCTGGTGAGCACGGTGACGGCGACTTCGCCGGCATCGCTGGACGGGTCAACCAGGTTGGTGGATAGGCGGTTGACGAGGTCGCGGGCGTCCTCGCCGGTGAGCAGCAGGATGCCGGCGTGGTCGGGGTACACGGCGGCGCGCTCCACGGCGGCCTGGAACTCGGCGGCAGTGTGGGAATCGGTAGCAAAGGCAGTCATGGTGAACCTCACGTTTAGCCATAGGGGCGGGTTTCAAACCCGCCCCTATGGTTGCTATGCAAAGGTCGCTCTGGGCGACCGGAGAACTACACCGCGAAGGAGGTGCCGCAGCCGCAGGCTTTCTTGGCGTTGGGGTTCTCGAAGACGAAGCCTTTTCCGTTGAGGCCGTCGGAGAAGTCCAGCTGGGTGCCAACCAGGTAGATGTATGACTTCTTGTCCACCATCACCTTGACGCCGTACTGCTCGACGATCTTGTCCGACTCGCGTTCCTGGTCGGTAATGGTGAGGTCGTAGGTGAGGCCGGAGCAGCCGCCGCCCTTCACGGCGACGCGCAGGCCAATATTGTCCGTGATCCCCTCTTTGTCAGCGAAATACTTGATCTTTTCGGCGGCCTTTTCCGAAATCTCTACGGTGAGTTCGACGCCGTTCTGGGTAATGGGCATGGTTTTCTAACCTCCAAGGTGGAAGTCGGTGAAACTGATGGGCTGATTGTACGCAAGTTGGCACGTTGACGTCAATCAAGAATGCTCTGCTATTCGGCCTGTAGGGTCCGCAACGGGATTTCGTACCAGTGGACAGAGCCGACTCGAATAAGACTGCTCACCGTGTCGTCATTTTTGACGCTGGCAATTACGGCGTATGCCGGTCGGCCGGTGAACCGGGTCAACAAGTCCGCGTTTCGGACCGCCCGGTCCGTGTCGCGTTGGTCGGCAGTGTATGAAATTTCCACTGCGATGTAATTGGTGAGGCGAGAGCCGTCCTTTGCCTTTATCACCAAGTCAGCTTTCGCGAAGCTCTGCAGCTCATTCCTGGCAACATCGATGCCCGGATTCTCACGGACCATATCGTCGAGTTCGCCAGCGGACAGCGTCCGCTCGTAGATCAAGTTCATGGCCGATGCGATGATGTCAGCGCGCCGGATGGTTTCCGTGCGGGCATGGCCGCCCTTTACCTCGGCGATGTCGTCCTGGATTGTTCGAAGGCGACGGTCGGTGCGCTCGTTGAAACGGAGTTGTTCCTCGTTGAAACGGCGCTGTTCCTCAATGTCGTTCTGAATCGCCAGGAGGCGGACATCAGTGTGCTCGTTGAACTGGCGCTGCTCCTCGTTGAACTGGCGCTGCTCCTCGTTGAACTGGCGCTGCTCCTCGTTGAACTGGCGCTGCTCCTCGTTGAACTGGCGCTGCTCCTCGTTGACCCTTCGCTGCTCCTCGTTGACCCTTCGCTGCTCTTCAATGAAATCGGTGAGCAGTGAAGCAAGCCGTTCCTGTCCCTCGGCCAGGCTCTGGATGGTAGGTTCGTTCTCGGTGGCCATTGCTGAGTCCTTTCGGTTCCACGTGAACCTGCCTTTTCTAATGTACCACAACGGAAGTGACAACGCAGATTTAGAACAACGGCCGTTGCGCCCCCGGCTCCGGGTGGGGCGCGATTTGGCGGATGGCGTCGAACCACTCTTCCGGGTCATAAAACATACGATGGTTGAAGTTGCGCAGGAAGGGGTGGTCCAGGCCGCCGTCGGCAGGGTCGGCGTACATCAGGACGGGTCGGGCCGGTTCGGCGGTGTGGGAGGCGTACATCAGCTCGGAGTACATCCCGGTGGACAGCCGGCCGCCCATGGTGATGCGGTAGGCGGCGACGCACTGGGCCTGCTCCACCATGGTCAGGTCCCGGTGACGCACCTGGTTCTCCATGTCGTCCCAGACCTCCAGCGCCTCCTGCGGATCCAGGTTCATGGGATAGGGATCCTGCCGGCCTTCGGTCAGGGCGCCGGCGGTGTCGAGGGGCCAGCGGGCCTCGTCGGCGGAAATGGTGATTTCCGGCACAGAGTCCATGCACGCCGCCCGCGCTTTGTCAAAAACCCGGGGCGTTCCTTCGTCCAGGGTGAGCGGGTCGAACACGATGAAGCGGCGGTGCAGCTCGGAGCGGATGTGGTCAATGCCGGCCCTCGTTTCAGGGTCGTGGCGTATCGCGGTGATGGGAAAGCTGGCGTACACCAGCGGGTACTCGCGCCGGCGAAAGATGAGGCGGTAAAGCATCTCGGCGGGATGCTTGACGCTGACGACATAGTGGGGGACGGCGCGTTCCGGATAGAGATTGCGGGCCAGCAGGTCGGCCATGGCGATTTCAGCTGACCGCCACGCCAGGATCTCCCGCAGGCGCAGCCGGAAGTTGGTGTGCCGCTCCGCGTCCCGCCGGGCCAGGGCGCTGTGGATGTCCAGCATATCGTCAACCAGGGTGATGATGCAGTCGGGCCGCCAGCGCCGGATGGTGGGCAGGTCGATCAGCGAGAACTGCCGCCCGCTGGTGTAGTAGGTGAGATGGGCGGCGATGAGGCTGTGGCGCGGGTCCGCCGCCTCCAGCCGCTCGGCGATTGCCACGCCGGCCCGCTGCCACGCGGCCAACTGGTAGGCGGGACGAAAGGCGGCCAGCACGCCGGCCAACTCATTACCCTGGGCGGCCAAGGTGTCCTCTATGCTGGCCGCCAGCAATTCGCCCGGGGTCGTGGCGTCCACCGACGGGTCTGGGGGCGCATTGACCTCCCCATGAGCGCGCAGGCGCGCCAGCAGGTTGGCGACGACGATATCCTTGTTGACGCCGGAAATGCCGGCCAGCAGAGCGCGCATGGCATCAACCCGTCCTTTCAGCTGGCCGCCGGCGGGATCGCGTAGCCGGCGATGTTCAGTATCCAGAGCAGCACGCCCAGGGTGGTGACGATCTTTTCGCCCCTGCCGAACCGGGCCGGCGGCGGTGGGCCGCTCTCAAACTCCGCCCAGTAGCGGTTGAGGTTGGATTGGATCCAGCACATTACGCCAACCGCAAACCCGACCCCAACCCACGCTGACACGTCCAGCGTCAGCGCCAGACCGGGGTGGCTCAGGCCGGTGATGGCCACGCCGGGACTGATGTTGATGGCCGCTATGATGCCGCCCAGTACGGCCAGAATTATGATCGGGACCATCTTGATGCTGGTCGTCATCCCCCGCTCTTCCATCAGCGCCCGGTAGGCGGTGGCGTGGTGATGCAGCCGGAACAGGCCGTACACTGGCACGAACTGGGTCAGCGCGTGACACACCGGATAGGCCTCCTCGCCGGTGTGGTCCCGGTACTGCCGCCACGTGCGGTACATCCAGTAAAGCCAGTAGAGTCCGTAGCTGAGCACCGACAGGACGATGATGCGGCTCAGTGCGATGTGGTAGCCGCGCGGCAGTTCCTGGAGTCCGGCCGCCGCAGCCGTGTCAGGCGGACGGGGTGTCGTCATCGTCCGGCTTGGATGGCGCCTGTGCTGTCGGGGTTGCGCAGGGGTATCACCATCACGATGAACGCCGTGATCAGCGTCAGGATGCCCGCGTAGTAGAACACTGCGCCGTAGTTGTCGAAGTATTCGATGATGGCCGAGGCCAGGAACGGGGAACCGATGCCAATGACGCCGTTGATGCCGAAGAGCAGGCCGATGGCCGTGGCCTCCGTGCCCTGGCCCACATAGTCCAGCACCGACGCCTGGATGATCTGGTGCAGCGCGAAGCTGAACAGGCCCAATCCGGCCATGATAGGAATGAGCAGCAGGCTCGCGCCCACGCTCACCACCGCCACGGAGAGCAGCCCGGCGATGATGAACCCGGGCACCAGCACCGCCTTCCGGCCCCATGCGTCCGACAGCCAGCCCAGCGCCGGCGCCGAGATTATCCCCATGCCCGTAAGCAGGGCGTAATACACGCCGGCCTGTAGGGTGCTCATCTCCAGGGTCTCCCGCAGGTAGAAGGGCGTCCAGTTGAACAACGCGCTGAGGCCGATGCCCCGCAGCAGGGCGGCGAATATCAGCGCCATGACGATGGGGTTCTTCAACATTCGCAGCGCACTCTGGAACTGCCCCGACAGGTTCCTCACGCCTGCGCCAGAGTCGTCCTGGCCCACGCCGCGCAGCGACCACCACACGAACACGGTCATCAGCAGCGCCAGCCCGGCGTAGATGAAGAAAACGTGTCGCCAGATGAGGAACCCCGCACTCAGCAGCGCTCCCGCAATCACCGGCCCGCTCACGTTGCCCAGGTTGGAGCCGAATCCGTGCATGGATATGGCGAACCCGCGACGGTCGGGGAAACGCTGTGAGATGGCCGCCGCTGACGGCAGATGCCACAATGAGCCGGGGATGGACAGGAACAGCACCACCACGACCACCAGGGCAAAGGTGGGCGCGCCGCCGATGGCGGCAAAGGTGATGGCATGACCCAGCATGCACGCCGTCAGTATCAAGCCCCAGTAGGATTTCAGGTAGTCGATCAGCGGGCCGCCGCCCAGGCTGGTGGCGCTGGAACCGCCCTGCCGCACCGCGAACAGTGTCGCAGTATGAAATGTGCTCAGGCCCATGGCCTTGGCAATCTCGGTGACCAGCAGGGGAAAGCCCTGGTCGAACATATGGGACAGGCCGTGTCCCACGGAGAGGCTGCTCAGGATGAATACCCGGTTCTGCTTCATGCCCGGCGCACCGGGCGCTACCGGCTTGGCTGCTTGCAAAGGCCCTCCTGCTGGCCACGGACTCGCGACCGAAGAATGGCGGTGGGCAGATTGTAACGGTGGGGCCGGGTACAGGGCAAGGATAGTTTGACCCGCCCCGCTCGCCCTGAGCCTGTCGAAGGACGGCCCGCATGGTTCGGCAAGCTCACCATGAGCGGGTGAATAATGATGGCGTCAGCGCTTTATCCCGTCACACCTGGTAGCAGGCCACCCAATGCTCCGGCGCCTTCTCCTCCGCCGGCGGGTGGGGGTTGTCCCGGCAGTGGTCGGTAGCCATGGGACAGCGGTCGTAGAAACGACACCGGGGCGGCGGGTCGATGGGCAGGGTCAGGTCTCCCCGTATGTCCGGCTGCTCGCGCCGGTGCGTCGGGTCGGGGACGGGCACCGCCGACAGCAGGGCGCGGGTGTACGGGTGCAGCGGGTTGCGCAGCAGTTCCTCGGTCTCGGCCAGCTCCACAATCTTGCCCAGGTACATCACGGCGATGCGGTCGCACATATAGCGGGCCACCGCCAGGTCGTGGGTGATGTACAGGTAGGCGATGCCCAGCCGCTGCGCCAGGTCCTGCATCAAAGCCATGATGCCCGTGCGGCTGGACACGTCCAGCATGGAGGTCGGCTCGTCGGCCACCACGAAGGACGGGCCGATGACCAGGGCGCGAGCGATGGCCACGCGCTGCCGCTGCCCGCCCGACAGCTCGTGGGGATGCCGGAACAGGAAGGACGACGCCGGCGCAAGGCCCACCAAGGTAAGTATTTCCGAGACGCGGTCCACCCGGTCCAGCAGGTGCCCGATGCCCTGCACCGCCAGCGGCTCGGCGATGGTGTCGTAGATGGTCCGCCGGGGGTTCATCGACTCGTAGGGGTCCTGGAAGATCATCTGGGCTTGCCGGCGGAAGGCCCGCAGCTGCCGGCCCCTGATGGTGGACGCATCCACCGAGCCGTTGGCGTCGTCGCCCGTTGACGATGCGCCAAAATCGAACCATATCTCGCCCTCGGTGGGGTCTAATAACTTGACCAGCAGCTTGCCCACGGTGGTCTTGCCGCAGCCCGACTCGCCCACCAGGCCCAGGCTGCCGCTCGACTCCAGCCGGAACGACACATTGTCCACGGCGTGAATGAAGCTGGACGCCTTCCGAAACAGCCCGCCGCCTACCGGGAACCGCTTCGTCAACCCGTCAACCACTACCAGCGGCTCGCTGTCTCGATTTCTCACTGTCCCACCCTCCGCGGGCGAATCTGGCGTCACAACTGAGCAAGCGGCTCCAGCAAGTCCAGCAACCGGCCCACGTCGTTCAGGGATTCAGCGATGTCCTCGAGGCGCATCTGGTCCTCGTAAAAGTTGACGTGAAGGGATTCGGCAACCTGGAAGAACCGTACTATGTCGCGGTTGCCCATTTCCGAACGCAACCGCCCGGCCGCATTGGCAAAATGCCGGTGGCGCTCATGGTCCCATTCGCGCTGTTCGGCAATCGCCTTCAGCATCAGGGCGGTGGCGCCCCAACCTTTTTCCGACGCCTGACGCATATCTCCGCTGGCCAGTTCGGCACGGGCCTGTGCCAGCAGAGCACGGCTATCTTCACGGTACTTCTGTGTTCCCATTATTGCGCTCCCATCCGATTTCTCACGTCCCTGCCTACTCCCAACAGTTTGCCGCGGGGTTAATTTTAAATCGATACACAGGATGCGATTTGATGACCACTTTATCCTATTCATCATGTTCATCCATGCAAATACCAGTCAGGGGGTGCCAGCACGCGGCCCACTGGCTCCCCCGGCTCACCTGGGGCGGATATTCCCGCCGGCACTCCTCGGTTGCGTAGGCGCAGCGGGGATGGAAGGGGCAGCCCGCAGGCGGGTCGATCAGATTGGGCGGCTCGCCCGGCAGCGTCGCCAATGCCGTCTTTTCGCCGGTAACGCTGGGGAACGACGACATCAGCGCCGCCGTGTAGGGATGCAGCGGCGCGCCGAATACGTCGTCGGTGTCGCCCAATTCCACCAGGTTGCCGGCGTACATCACCCCCATGCGGTCGGTTACCTCGGCCACCACGCCGATGTCGTGGCTGATGTAGATCATCGCCATCCGCAGTTCCTGCTGTACGGATTTCAGCTCCCGCAGGATGCGGTCCTGCACGATCACGTCCAGAGCAGTGGTCGGCTCGTCGGCGATGATCACGGCGGGGTCGCAGGACAGGGCCATGGCGATCACGGCCCGCTGGCGCATTCCGCCGCTGAACTCGTGGGGATACCGCTCCATCAGCTGCGGGTCCAGGCCCACCATGCGGAACAGCCGGGCCACCCGCTCCCGGGCGGCGTCAACGGTGGTCTCGACTTCGTGGGCTTCGATGGCCTCGATCACCTGCTGCCCGACCTTGTACACCGGATCCAGGGAGTTCATCGCTGCCTGGAACACCATGGCGATGCGGCTCCAGCGGCAGCGGCGCATATCCTCTTCCGACAGCAGCAGCAGGTCCACGCCATCCAGCAGCACCTGCCCCGCCGTCAGCCGGGCGTTGTCGGGCAGCAGCCGCATCAGGCAGTTGGCAACCGATGTCTTCCCGCAGCCCGACTCCCCCACCAGCCCCAACGACTGCCCCCGCGCCAACTCGAAGCTGACGCCCCGCACCGCCTGAACGGGTCCCTGCCGCGTCTGGTAACGCAGGGAGAGATCGATGACCTGTAGGACGGGGTTGGCGCTCGTTGTTGCCATCAAACTTGGCCACAGCGCTTCCGCCGCAAAGTGTCATTGCGAGCGCAGCGTGGCAATCTCGTTAAGCGCAGCAAATCAGGCTGTGAATTGGGTCATCAAATCTATGCGGGCTCGTAGTTCATCACCCGCTTGGTTCACCAAGTTCTGTTCTTTCAGGTAGTTTAAGTCGCGTGCGAGGGTTTTTTGGGTGACGCCCCTGTAAAGCCTTGCGAGGGGGTCCGATCCTGAACGCAACGCTTTCACAGAGACCGGTCGGCCAGCCAACTCGGTAAGTAATTGCAATTGCCTCTGACCCGCCGGATTGCCCAGCTTGCCGGCGTCGGCCAGGGTGCGACGGGCATAGTCACGGAAGGCCAGTACCCTAACCTCTCCCAGCACTTCGTTATGAACAGCCTCAAGCTCTTGCACCAATCCCTTGAGTGCAAATGAAGCGAATGGAGTCAGATCTGACCATCCCCGCATTTGTATCTCGTTCAAATAGTATATGTACTCGTCACGGTGCTGATAATAATAATTGGCGAGTGAATAATATCCGCGAACGTTTACGCCGGCTTTTTAAAGAAGAAAGCTTTCCACGGCTCTCGATGTACGCCCGTTGCCGTCTCCAAACGGATGGATGCTCACTACGTAAAAATGCGCAATTATTGCTCTCAGTACCGGGTCCCAGGCGCTCGGAAGCCCCGTATTGAACCAGGTGAAGAACGCCGTCATCAGATCTCGCACCTCCTCATGAGTCGAGGGAGGCCGATAAGGACCTACGTTCACGGCGTGACTTCGGTATCTGCCGGGTTCGTTGTGCGGATAATTGATTCCAGCGGTGAGGACCTCGTGGAATTTCAGCAACAGTGGTTCTGTCAGCAGAGCATCGGGGTGTTTCTTCATGTAGTCGGCAACGAACTGCATCAACGCATTCGCGTTGCGGGTTTCCTGTTCCTCGCGCTCACGGTCAGGTCCGAGTACCGGGGTGTCGATAGGGGCCTCCACAATCCGGCTGACTTCTTCCTCGGAAAGTTCAGTACCTTCGATCCCGGTAGTCCCGCGAACTGCCCTCATGATGTTGAGCCGGTCTAAACGTTGTTGGACCGGTGGCGGAATGGGAATGCCTCTGATCACGCTTGCCAAGGCGTGAATTTTAGCCAAATCCTCTACAATGTTCTGTGCGCCGGTCGCCAGACGCAGGTCAAAATTTACTTCCCAACTCGGCACACTGAGCGCCTCGCAACACGGACATAGAATAGGTCAATGTCCAATTATTCTTACGAATAGATTGTACTCAAAAAATACGGACATATCAACGGTCAATGTCCATTTTTGGAGAATCATCACCCATCCTGCCGCCGCAGCCTCGGGTTCACCACCTCGTCCAGCGCCCGACCCACCAGGTAGAACGCGCTGCACAGGAAGGTTATGGATGCGCCGGCGGGTATGATCAGCCACCAGTACTTGGTGCCGCCCAGCAGGTAGCCGCCAGTGTTGGCGGTGTGGATCATGATGCCCCAGCTCATGCGCAGGTCCAGCAGGCCCAGGTAGGACAGCACCGCCTCCGCGAAGATGGCCCCGGTAACGGTGAACATCATGTAGAGCAGGGACAGGGGCAGCAGGTTGGGGATGATATGCACGAAGATGATGTGGAAATGGCCGCCGCCGGCCGCCCGCGCCGCCTCGATGTAGGGCTTAACCCGGATGCTCAGCGCCTGGGATTTCAGGATGATGGCCGTGCCTCCAAAACCGCCCAGCAGGCCGATGATCAGCGCCAGGTAGAAGAGGTTCAGGTGGAACAGCGCGCTCAGCACGATGAGCAGCGAGATGCCCGGCAGCGCGATGATCAGGTCCGCCAGCCGCATGAACAAAACGTCCACCAGCCCGCCGTAGTAGGCGGCCACCGCGCCCACGGTGGTGGCGATGCCCACCGTGACCAGCGCGGCCGTGATGCCCAGCACGAACTCGGAGCGGGTGCTGGAGAGCAGCTGGCTCAGCACGTCCCGGCCCAGCGGGTCGGTGCCCAGCGGGTGCCTCCAGTTGGGCGGCGCCGGATGGTCAAAACTATCGAAGGCGTACCCGGTGACCGGGTCATAAACGTCGGCTTCCCACACCGTTGCCATGAGGATGGGGTGGGATACCGCCATGAGGGCGAACAGGACGATGGTGGCCAGGGACAGTACCCCGATGCGGCTCTCCAGGAATATCGCCCAGCCGTTCCGGAAAGACCGCAGCGCCAGCCGCGTCCGCGCCAGGGCAATCGGCAACCGGCCCCGGCCGATTTCAATAGGACTTACGTCGTTTGATAACATCATGCCGGTCATTCCCGCGAAAGGACGTCACCCCGTACTTGATACGGGGCGGGAATCCAGTGCCCGAAATCGCTAACAACATTCCCGATACTTTCACACTGTGGCCTCTGGATTCCGGCTTTCGCCGGAATGACGAGTGGATAATTTCATGGTCAATCACTGGTAACGAATCCGTGGGTCAAGATAGACGTAGAGAACATCTACAATCACGTGGGCCAGCAGCGAGAACAGGCCGATGAACACCATGGACCCCATCACCAATGGCAGGTCTTCGGAGCGCACCGCTTCCAGCAGGGTCAGGCCGGTGCCGGGCCACGAGAACACCCCCTCGATGATCACGCTGCCGTCGATGGCGAAAATGAGGCTGTACACCAGGCTGGTGACCACCGGGAGCAGCGCGTTGCGGGCGGCGTGCCGGTCCCGCACCTGTTTCTCGGGCAGCCCCTTGGCCCGGGCCGCCATCACGTAGTCCTCCCGCATGGTCTCCAGCATACTGTTCCGCGTCAGCAGCATGGTGCCGGCGAAGGATATGAGGGTGAGGGTGACGATGGGCAGGATCATGTGCCGCAGGATGTCCAGCGCCAGATAGCCGATGCCAGAGAAGGCCCACGCCAGCGGGATGGCCAGCGCCGCCAGCACGATGACCGGCGCCACCAGCGGCGCCGGCCCGATGCGTCCCGACCGCCGGAAAAAGAACAATGCGAGGAACGTGAATACGATGAACGCGGCGGCGGTCACCAGCATATAGGAGAAGACGTGGTTGGCGGTGACGTCCGCGCTGCGCCAGATCAGGGGATCCAGAAACTTGCCCACCGGCAGCCAGCCCAGCTTGAAGGCGAAGATCCAGATCATCATCAGGGCGAAGGCTGGCGTGAACGCGGTGAACAGGGTCGCGCCGGAGATGGTGGCGGCATACTCCAGCACGCCGCCCCGACGCCACGCGATGGCCTTGCCCAGGAAGAAGCCGATGTAGAAGGACGTCGCAGTGGCGGTGAGGAACAGCACCGCCGTCCGGGGTATCCGCTCCGCAAGCACCTCGATCACTGGACGGGGAAAGTGTCCGAAGGAGACCCCGAAGTTGCCGGTGAAGGTGTTCTTCATGTGGATGAGATACTGTTCCCACAGCGGCTTGTCCAACCCGAAGGACGCCTTGATCTGCGCCCGCACCTCGGCCGGCAGGTCGGGGTTCAGCGCGTAGAAGGTGGCATAATCACCCGGCTGGGCCTGCACCAGGAAGAACGTCAGCGAGACGATCAGGAACAGGGTCAGGACCATCTGCCCGGCGCGTTTGACGAGGTATCCGGTCATCTACTTGAACTGCACCAGCGTCGTCAAACCGGCGGCGTCCTGCAGCCCGCCCAGCGAGTAGGTATAGGGATATTCAATGCGGTCGCTCCGGTAGGCTTCCACCAGGGGGGTGTCGAACAGCGGCACGTAGGGGAGGTCGTCGGCGAGGAACGCCTGCATCTCGAAGACCAGTTGCCGCGCCGCTTCCACGTCCGTCTCTGCCAGCAGGTCGTCGGCCAGTTTGTCAAACTCGGGGTTGTTGTAGCCGCCGGCGTTGTGCCCTTCCAGCTCGGAGTGGCGGCTGTGGAAGAATGCCTCCAGGTAATCGGGATAGAGGCTTAGGCCCCAGCCCAGGATCCACATATCGAATTCCTGGCGGTTGAACACCTTGTCCACGATGAGGTTGAAGCCGGTGAGGTCGGCCCTCAGGGGGATGCCCACCTCGTTCAGCCACCGCTCAATCCAGATGGCGAAGGTGGAGCGCAACGGGTCGTAGCCGGGGCTGGGCGCCAGCACCGTTATCTCCGGCATTGGCTCGCCGTTGGGCATTCTGAGGCCCTCGCCCTGCTGCTCGACAAACCGGCCGTCCTCGCTGACCCGAGGCTCGGTTTCCCAGGTGAAGCCGGCGCCCTTGAGCAGTTCCACGGCCTGCGCGATGCGCTCGCCCCGGCTCAGGTCCTTTCCGATGAGCGGAACGTCGGGGTTGTACCACGCCCCGTTGCCCGCCGGCACCGTGGCGTACATGGGGAAGGCCACGCCCTGCAGCACGGTGCTGGTGATGAACTCTTTGTCGATTAGCGTTGCCACCGCCTGCCGGAACGCCTTGCTTTCCATGGGCGCCTTGCGGAAGTTGAAGCCCAGGTAGCGCATACCGTCGGACGGGTTTTCGATGACGGTCAACCCGTCCTCGCCCTGCAGCTGCTCCTGCAACCCCCGGGACAGGCCCAGCGGGTTGAGCATGAAGTCGATGTCGCCCTTTTTCAGGGCTAGCACGGTGGCGTCCTGGCTGCCGTAGATGGAGTAGATGGTGCTGTCGGCGAAGGGGCCAACGGTGTATTCCAGGGACTTGTCGCCGCCCGGTTCGCCGTAGGCGGTGAACTCATATGCCCCCGGCTTGGACTCGGCGTAGGCGCCGTTGGCGTACTGGGTGACCATGCTGTCGCTGAAGAAGTAATCCGGATTGCGCGCTTTTTCCGCAAACGCGCCCCGCTCCCACCGGTTGAAGCCGTAGCCGCCGGCGGTGGGTTCGTTTTCGGGAACGTGGGCGTAGAGGGCTTTCTGCTGATCTACGATTTCGCCGGCCGCCTTGGCCTCGGCTGCCACCGGCTCCCAATAGGCTTTGGACAGGATGGGCATGAACGCTATGCCGAACTGCCAGCGGGCCAGACCGGGCTTCTGCTTGAAGAAAATCTTGAGGCGGTGGGGATCCAGGGCCTCCGCGTGGTGAAAAAACTCCTGGTCCACGATGGAGGGCCAATTGCCGGAGAGCTCCAGGTCGATAACGGTGTGGGCGGTGAAAACGAAGTCCTCGGCGGTGATTTCGTTGCCGTCGCTCCAATTGACGCCCTGCTTCAAGGGAACCTCGGTGGTCCAGAGGGTTTCGCCGCCGACGGTTTCCTCCTGCAACGCCGTGGGGAAGTCTGCGGCCAGGGAGGGGATCCAGTCGAACCGCTGGGCGGAGTAGCTATAAAGCGAGGCCGCGCCTCCGCCCAGGACATACTGGTTCCAGATGGTCCCGTCGGGCCCCAGGTAGGCCCAGTAGTTGGTGGTGGTCAGATCCGCCGAAATGCCCAACTGGTACACATACTCTACACCCTGGCCGCCGGCAGGGCCGGCAGCCGTTGGCTGGGGAGCCTGCGCCGGCGGAGCCGCGGTTGGTTGGGACGGTGCGGACGGCTGGGCGGAGGAGGAGGCTGCCGGGGGTTGGGCCGGCGCTGACGTTTGGCCGGAGTCCGGTCCCGGTGTAGCCGTAACCACCACCTCCACATCCCGCATCACTTCCACCTCCCGAACCACCTCAACCTCCCTGGTGCACCCCAGCAGCGCTACCAGGAGCGCCAATAGCCCACAGACCACAATCCATCTGGTTATACGTGACATCAATGCCACCTCCGTCATGTGTACCCGCTCACGTAATCTGACAATCGCACTGCGCTGCATCTCAACTTTTGGCGCCGGCATCCGGCAGCTGCGGTTCCCCATCCACGACCCTGAGCAGGTATCGGTAATCGTAGCCCATTTGTCGGATCCGCTCGCCGCCGTAATCACGGTCGAACACGGCGACGACCTGCCTGACGACGCTGCCGGCGCGTTCTACAGCCTCGATGCACCTGATGAGCGAGCCGCCCGTGGCGCAGGTGTCATCCACGATGGCGACCTCCCGTTCCAGGTTGCCCTCAATCCGGTTGAGCAGGCCGTGGCCCTTGGGTTCCGGGCGGACGTAAAATCCGCAGCGCGGTATGGGCGACTGGTGAACGATGGCGGCCACCACCGAGATGGCGGCGGTAACCGGCCCGCCGACGCAGCGCACGTCATCGTCCAGCAGGTTCGCAAGCCCCCGACCGGCCAGGACGGCGCCGTTGGGCGACAGCAGGAAGGCGCGCCCGTCGATGTACCAGTGGGTGGTCTGTCCCTCGGTCAGCTCAAAATTGCCCCGGTGGACGTAGTTGCGCACTAAGTCAGCAATGGTTTGCAGGTCATTCATGGTGTTCATGTCTGGTGGCGCTGTCACAATTCTAAATCCGTCATACCGGCGAAAGCCGGTATCCAGGAATCTTTGCCCTGTTCGTATTGACCGATGCGTCGCTTTTCTGGATTCCCAATTTCGCGGGAATGACGGATTAACTCAGAGGCTTGTGATGAAATCCAGCGTTTTGCCCGCCAAAGTATCGGGTATCTCCACCTTCATGTTGTGGCCCACCCCTTGGATGACTTCCAGCGTGGCATTGGGCATCTGCTCAGCCATCAACTGCTGGGATTCCATTGGGGTGATGTCGTCCTGGGCCGAGGCCAGTATCAAGGTTGGGACGGCGATGTCCGGCAGCAGAGGCGACAGGTCCTCCGCCAGCAGGCAGGCTTGCAGGGCCATCACCGCCGGAGCCGGCGTCTTGGCCCCTTCGTCGGCGTACCACTCGATTACCTCGCGGCTGGCGTTGGGGCCGAAGCGCTTGTCGGAGTCGGCCAGCAGCCAGGCCCGCGTGCCCTCTTCCGCAAGTATGCGCCTCCACGCCGCCGTATCCATGCTGGCGCCCATTCGTGCCAGTCGGGGCGTGGACGCCACCAGCGTCAACGAGTTCAGCCGGTCGGGGAAGTCGTGGGCGAAACGGAGGCTGACGATGCCGCCGGCGGAGGCGCCCACCAGGTGGACTTTGTCGATGTTCAAGGCGTCCATCACCCGGGCGATGTCGGCGGCCAGTTCGGTCAGCACGAAACGCATCTCCGCCGGCGGCGGAGTGCCGGCGTGTCCCCGCATATCAAAGCGCACCACCGGCGCGTATCGGGCCAGCGTGGGCACCCAGCCCCGCCAGCGGTTCAGGTTGCCCCCGGCGGCGTGATGCAGCAGCGCCGGCGCAGCCGGACGCCAGGGGTCGGAGAAGTCATCCACGTGATAGTGGAAACGGTCGCCATTCAGGTCCAGCATCGGCATACGCGAATCGTCCTTGCTTGAGAATAAACGGCCTCTCCCGAAGTCCGGGGGAGGCCGCTGTTCTTAAACCGTCATTCCGGCGAAAGCCGGAATCCAGCCGGGTTTTCTGGACTCCGGCCCCGTATCGAGTACGGGGTGACGTTCTTTCGCCGGAGTGACGGACTTGCTGCTTTGCACAGACCTAAAACGGAGTTAGTCGTCCGCCGTGACTTCCGCCGGGACGCCTGCGGCGCCGTATGATTCAGCCTCGTAGGGCTTGCCGGTGGCGGGATCGACCTCGAAGGGGCCGGGCAGATCCAGTTCCTTGGCCATCTCGCGGACGGCGGGCAGCACTTCCTGGCCCATCAGGCGCAGGCTGCGCATGGCGTCGTCGTGGGTCATCGCGCCGTCGCCGTCCCAGAAGAAGATGCTGCCAGGGCGGATGGTCTCCAGCACGTGGCGGATCTTGGGAATCACGCTGTCCGGAGTGCCGGAGATGATGGTGTAGTCGTTGATCTGCTGCTCGTAGGGGCGGGACAATACGCCTCCGGGGCCGGCGCTGCCGCCGCGGGCGGCGGTGGCGACGGATGTGGTGGGCAAAACCCGCCGTCGGGAGGTCAGGCCGGGCAGGTGCAGCAGGGCCTGGTTGGTGGTGCCTTCGTTGCCGGCCAGGAAGGGGTTGCTGGGCCCCTGCACGTACTTGCGGCCCGTCTCCTCGGCCAGTTCCTCCGTCTCGTCAACGTGGACCTTCCACAGGTAGCCGATGTTCTGAGGGCCGGACTCGTAGCCCAGCTCGGCGGCGGTGTCGTGGTAGATCTGGAACGCCTGCTTGGTGGGCTCCATTTCGGTGGCGAGCATGATGTAGGGGATGCGCTGCTCCGCCGCCCACATCAAGGAGTCGCGGGAGACCACGCCCGGCAGCCAGATGGGCGGATGGGGCTTCTGGTAGGGGCGAACCCAGGGGTTGACGTGGCGGAAGTGGAAGTGCTTGCCCTCCCAGCGGAAGGGGCCGGGGGTGGTCCACGCCTTGACGATGAGTTCGTGGGCCTCCTTGAACCGCTCCCAGTTGTAGTGGGGTTCAATGTTGTGGGCCACGCTCTCCCGGCCGGTGCCGCGCACCCAGCCGGATACCAGCCGGCCGTGGGAGATCATGTCGATCATCGACAACTGCTCGACCAGCCACAAGGGATCGTCCCAGAGCGGGAGGATGTTGCCCAGCAGCACAATCTTGGCGCGGTCGGTGATGCGGGCCAGAATGGAGGCCTCCACGTTCATCGCGCCGCCCATGCAGAAGGGCGTGCTGTGGTGCTCGTTGAGCATCAGGCCGTCGAAGCCCATCTCCTCGGCGTAGAGTTTCTCGTCCAGGTAGCGGTTGTAAAGGCTTGCCCCCAACTCAGCGTCGTAGATGTCATTGCTGACGTTGAGGTCCATGATGGACTTGCCGGTGGCGCCAAAGTACCCGGACTTGGGGTCCTGGTAGGGCCTTTCCGTGAAATATCCGATGAACATGATTGTTTCTCCTTAGGGACCGGGTACGGGCGGCTCCGGCTACGCGCGGATTTTACCATAATGGGGGATGCGTTAGCGGGTTGCCAGAGTTTCGGCGTCGCCGATGTACTGGACGGTTTCTCTGACGCGGCGCTCGGTCTGCGGGTTGCAGCGTTTGTCGTAGAAGCAGGCGCCGTGGAGTTGTCCCAGGCGGCTGAAGTAGCGGCCCAGGAGGCTTTGCGCGGCTGGCTCCCGATCCACGAGAGCGTCAAGCTCATCGGTGGTGCGCGCGGTGGTCACCGGCTCTTCGCCGGTGCGGACCAGGATGAGGGCGTCGGTGGCCCGCTTGGTGGCGCACCAGGCTTTCTCCGCTGCGTCTCGGAGGTCGCCGTGGTCTAGTTGTGCGATGGCTTGGTCGTACATCTCGCGGGCGTCGGCAAAAAGCTCGTCCACGCGGTCCTGGATTGAAGTGGTGGTCACGTTTCGGATCCTCCAGCGATGAGGGGTTATGCTGCCGACGGCCGAACTCAATCACTCTACGCAGCGTCCCGGGTACGCGCGGATATTACCATATAGGGGGATGCGCCAGAGGATGTTTACGTTGAAGTTGCGTTGGCGCCAACGGGTGGGTCTGCCTAACCGATGTCAAGTTCGCTTATCTGGTTGTATCCTATGGAGTTGACGGCTCGGTTGACGTCATTGTGCAGCTCGTGCCATCCTCTTCCTGCAGCGGTGTCCGTATCGTGTCCCGGTAAATTATTCTTAAGAGGCCGTGGTACGCTGTGGTCCAGCAATATCCTCATGGTTGGCGGCGTTCTCCAATGATTGGATCTGGTGGGTGAGAACCGCTTCTACCTGGTGGCGCGTTACGCCGGGGAACCACTCCATGAACTCATCTATGGTGGCTCCCCCTTTCAGGTTACTGAATAGGGCGGTGACTGGAACCCTGGTTCCTTTGAATACCCACGCTCCGCTGACCTTGCCGGGTTTGCTCTCGATGGCTGTGCATGTGCTCCAGTCGTTCATAGTCGTCACCTGCGTTGGTTCGGGTTCAGTGGGAGTGTTTCAAATAGTCAGCATTTGTCCGGCTCGAGTTTCCCTAATAAGTATTCGCGTCGTTGCGCTTTGCGTCTTCCACCGTAGCTTGCAGCCTGGCTACTGCCTCGGGCACGTCCCGGGCGATGCCGGCCTTGTCCAGGGGCAGATGCTCGTGGCTGTACAGCGCCGCGCCGCCGAACTCGGTGAGGTAGCGATACTCTTCGCCGGGCACCGGTTCGTTGGGCGAGGGCATCACATTTTCCCGGACCCGATTGACGAGGATCCGTAAGTTATGCCCGTCGCGACCGCTGGTTGGGTCTTCTAATCCGTGGGCGGCCAGCACGGCCTTATAAGCGTTCTCTAGCGCGTTTTGCGCTATGCGGCCTATTTGTTTGTCAGACATCGTGCCGATGATGCTAGCCTCGGCGATGGCAGTCAGGTCTCTGGCTGCATCCGTAGCGTCATTGATTTTGCCGTCCACATCGTCCCAATCCAACGATTCCTCGGGCAACTCGGCGTCTTCTTGAGGCATGATTGGCGCTCCCTGCTTGGCGATGCAGTTGGCCAGGTTGTTTCGCAAGCGTCGGCGAACGTCAAACTCCTCCGTTGTCATGCAGATGACGTCGATACCAGATGCCTCCGGCAACTCCGCTTTTTGCAGCGTCCTGGCCCGGTCGCGCAGCTCTTCCAGCCAATCCTCGGTCGGCTGTGGGTCCTTGATTATCAGGACGTCAACGTCCGAGTCCGGCCGGTGGTCGCCCCTGGCCCGGGAGCCGAACAGGATGGTCTGCTCCGGGTCGGCCATCCGGTGTATGGCGTGAGCCACTGCGATGGCGCGGGCGTCGGCGGTGATTTCCTGGGACGTCATGGCTGGTTGCCTTTGAGCGCCCGGTTCAGGACGACAGGAACCCCTTGACCAGGCTCAAGAACTCGTCGGTCTTCTCGATCTCCGGGCGGTGGCCGCAGCCGTCCAGGATGTCCAGGCGGGAGCCGGGGATGGCATCGTGGTACGCCTGCCCCGCCGAGACGGGAACGATGCTGTCCTGTCGGCCCCAGATGATCTGGGTGGGCACGCGCTTGAGCCGGTGGACCAGGTTGGGCAGGCCCAGGTAGTGCATATAGGGACGCCAGCTGAGGCGGCAGGCTTCCTCCCGCGCTACGGCCCAGGCTTCGGCCAGCTCGGCGGAGGGTTCCTCGGGGCAGAGCGCGCGGAACTCGGGAGTGTTCTCAGGATCAAGGACGCTGGTGGCGAGGTAGTCCTCGGACACCACCAGGAACATATCGAAGATCTCGCCGGAGGGAGGGCGGATGCCCGCCGGCGCGACCAGCACCACCTTGCGGAACTGGTCGGGAGACATGGCGGCCATCTCGGCGGCCAGCCAACCGCCCAGGGAGAACCCCATGATGTTGATCTGTCCCAATGCGAGGTCGTCCAAGGCCTCCAGATACCAGCCGGCCAGGTCGCGCATATTCATTATCCAGTCCAGCCGCCCGGTTTCGCTGAAGCCGGGATGGGTGGGGATGTGAACGGTGTAATCCTCGGCCAGGGCGTCGTGGTAACGGAGTTGGACCTGGTGCCCGAACTCATCGTGGAGCAGCAGCAGAGGGGCGCCGCTGCCACCCTTGACCAGCCGCAAAGTGGTTCCCGCGACCTCTACGAATTCTTCAGTCCATGCTTGGGTGGCCGTCGCCATCTGCCGTATCCTCCTTGCTTACTGAAAACGGGGCTTACTGAAAACGGGGAACGGAGCCTGGGTTCCCTCTCTGAAGCCCAATGATAACACGGCGTTGGGCATGAGATTGGGCCGCCTAACCTCCGCCGGTTTCCCAGGCTACGATGCACGGGCGCAGGGGTTGCGTCCCCTTGATTCGCCAGATGCCCTCCTCTTCGTAGAGTGTTTCCTTCAGCGCCCGCTCCAGCCGGTCCATTGCCTCAGTTCCCGGGTTGACAAAGATGCGGCGGGCGATGGTTTCGCGCCCTTGGTCGAAGCTGTCGAACCGTAGCGGGGGCTGTTCGTCCAGCTCGGTCACCTCCGGGCTGATGCCCAACTCCTCCAGAACCGGCAGGAACTCCGGCAGGGCCGGCAGTGCGTGGCGTTTTTCGCCGTGAACCTGCTCCCATAGCCCGTAGGTTTGCGATAGCGGCGGCGACTGGAACAGAACGGCCAGCACGAGACGCCGGGCGTGGCGGTCCATCTTGCGCACAAATGCACCGATGTCCTCTATGACATAGACCACATGGCTGCACAGAACCACGTCGGCAGGTTCAACCGAGGCTTCCAGCCAGCCCGCCTCGACAATCGAAACGCTGGTGATGCCGTATTCCTAGGCGGTCTCCCGCAGCACGGCGCACATACTGGGCGACGGCTCCACTGCCGTCACCGTTGCGCAGGTCAGCGCCAGGGGCAGGGCCAACCGCCCGCCGCCGGCGCCCACGTCCAGCAGGGTCTCGCCCGGCACCATCCGCGAACGCAGTTCCTCGACCACCGCGTCGTCCGTGCGGTGTGGGTCGGCCTTGAACTGCGCCGCCAACTGGTTCCAGGTATCAGTGGGCCGCACTCCCCGCATCCGGTCCGATTGCTCATGTTCCACCCGAACCATTTCGCCCCAGGTTTCAATTGCGCTCATAAAAGCCTCTCCGATTTCGGAAATTGTCAGAAGCAGGATTTACCGGATTATCGGATTTTCAGGATGCTGCGGCCATAGGGATAATCAACTCAATCCTGCTAATCCTAAAATCCCGCAAATCCTGATTCTGACGATACCACTGCCCAGGGAGGATAAGCGCGAAAGACTGGGCCAAGATTGACATTGTCCGACCCCATTCGGTAGCATTGCTGCAACCGCGCCGGCCATTCCCGGTCGGTCGGCGCTGCCCTTCCGTTGAGCTATGGCAACCAACAAGGAGGCCACCGTTATGTTCGTGCGGCGCGACCTTACCGACATCGTTCCCACCCGCGAAGGCAATATGCACTTCGTCAAGCAGGGCGCCGGCTACCCGCTGGTCATGCTCCATCCCCTGGGTACGTCCACCTGGGCATGGAGCAGCGTCATCGACGCCTTCAGCCAGCATTACACCTGCTACGCCTTTGATATGCTGGGACACGGCGAGTCCGACAAGCCCACCCGTCACTTCAACATCCCCGACTATGCCCAAGCCCTGGACGATGCCTGCCAGATTTTGAACATCCACCGCGGGCACTACGTGGGCAACTCCGTGGGTGCGGTGCTGGCTACCGAGATGGCCTCTGCCTTCCCCGACCGGCTGGACAAGCTGGTGCTGGTGGGCGCGCCGGTGTGGGATGCCCGCACGGCTCCGGAGCGGATCGCCGAAGCCGCCGCCGGCTATGACGACGACGGCCTGCCCGTTCCGCGCACCATGGAGCAGGCGAAAGAATCGACCACCTTTGCCGAACCCCGGCAGGAGTGGATTGACGCCAACAACGGGACCCGCGCCCAGGCCGGCGCTTGGGTCAAGAAACTGCACGAATCGCTGGCGTGGTACGATATTATGAATCGTCTGCCCCGCGTCAACGCCCGGGAAACCCTGGTGCTCTACGGGGAGGTTGACCGCCTGCGCGACGGCGAGGAACTGCTGCACAACAACATCGTACGCGCCCGCAAGCACATCATGCCCGGCGTCGGGCACATTCCCCAGATTGAGGACCCGGAAGGGTTTGTGGATGCGGTGCTGGCCTTCCTGAAGCCAGAGTCCTGACGCTTAAAATTGCCCAAACCCGTCGCGGCGCCTCTTGGTGGTTTTTGGCGGGCGAGACTAGGGTTATGACCGACGGCATTCACAATCCCGGCTGCCGTCGGTCGAATTATCTCGCGTCAACACACAACAGACCATGTCTTCCATTTTCGTCAGAGCGCGCCACCGTAGCCACCGGCTGCTCCACACCGCCGAACGACCCCTGGATGGCGCCCCGCCTTCCCTGGTCGTAGTCGGCGTTGGCACGGCTGGCGTCAGGCGCTCTCTCCTCTTTTGCCAGCGCATGACCGAGCTGTCAGCGGCGGACCGGATCCAGACCGCCGTGTTCTACGATTGCAATGAAGTGACCGTAGCCCACGTCCAGAAACGGATGCGGAAGTTATTCGGCGCCACCAGGGACGGCGTGGGGATTCAGTTGCTGTTCCCCAATTACATCCCGCTGGCCAATGGGTTCATGCGAGACCCCAAAAAGTTCCTGGAATATGAGGGTCCCCTGGAGCGCGATATGGACACCATCGTCAACCAGGTGCTGCTGCACTCGGAACGCTGCGGCCGGGCTCCGGAAATGGTAATCGAGTTCATGAGCTTCTCGGGCCACGCCATTCTGGGCGCCCGCTTCTACCAGAAGATGCAAACCGTTTTCCCCGCCGCCGTCATGCTGCCCGTCATGATGCTCCCCAAAGACCATGCTTCCGAAGAGTGGACGCGACGCTATCTGTGGGAACAATATGAAGACCTGCTGGGCGGCGCCAATTGTCTGGTGACCACCCAGTCGGCCGGGAGTTCCGCAGATGCCGACGTCCGGCTGGCCACCGGTCTGGCAGGCTTCGAAGTCGCTGAATTCGGAGAAGACGACGGCGCCACCAATAGCCAGCTGTGCGTCACCTTCCGCCGGCTGGTGCCGGCTTCCGGCGGCTGGCTGGGAATGGCCACCGTGAAGCGCAGGATGCCGGTGACGCGAAAGTTCAAATGGCTGCGGTTCCCTCCCTGGTGGCGAGAATACGCCGCCCTGGGACCGGACGACGAGCTGTCCATGTCCCTGGGGAACGCCATCTGGTCCACCCTTGACCCGGCGGCGCAGCTGGCCGAGGGCGTGTATGCCCCTGGCGAAGTTCCCCAGGAGATGGTGGTTTCCCTGCCGGTTCACGCTGATGAGTTGGAGCCCGTGGCCTCCAATGCCGCCGAAGTCCTCGAACGCAGCAACATCTTCGAGCGATTCCCCAATATGGACATTGCGTTCACCACCGCCCGATTCAATGAGGGGCTGACCCAGGAACCCTATCTGCACGCAGCGCGCATCTATCCCATCCGGGGTGAACTGACCCCGGTCACCGATATCCTGCGCGCCGACGTTCCCCCGGAAGAAAGAGCGCGGCCGGCAGCGGTAGAGACCGGGTTCGGCTCGTACTACCATCTGCCCGGCGCTGGAACAGCGCTCCGACCATCACCGGTGAACGATGGGGATAAGGATGAGAATGGAAATGGAGAGGAAGACGATTGGCGCCAACACGTGCGATATTTCTGACCCGGGTGTGCTGATTCTCGGAATCATCAATGTGGGAACTCAATTGACGTATGTTGGTCGTATCTGGTATATTCCATGTGACTGTGACACCGCCGTGTAAGAAGGACGCGCGGTGTGTTTAACATAATATACCAAGCATAGACCGTTCACGAAACAAACGTTGTCTAATCTGGAGACTGGGTCACCCTGACTGAAACGGACTACCGCTATAGGAATAGTTCCGCCCAGACTACTAAGGGGGTCGGATACAGCCATGCCACCAAGAAATCAAAATCGCACTTTTCACATACGCCGCAACAACCCACACCGATTGGGAAGCCAGGACGATCTGCGAGACGGCACTCCGCCGCCCATTGTTTCGGTAGCGGTGGGAACTGCCGGCTACAAACGGAGCTGGCGGTGGGCAAAGCGTATGGGTGAAGCCGGCGTATTGGATCGAGTGCAGAGCCTGATGATGTATGACTGCAATCAGGGCACCATCGACTCCATTGATGCGGAAACCCGGGCGATGCGCCGGGTCAGCGGTGGTCAGCTGCCGGTCATCGTGCCCGGTTTCCTGCCCAAGGTAGACGGCTTTCTCCGCGACCCCAACGCCTATAAGGATTTTTACGGCCTCATCCACCGGGACATGGAACGCATGGTCGATACCATCGCCCGACGGTCGGAAGAAGTGGGCTCGCCGCCGCAGCTTATCCTGGAATGGCTGGGATTCGGCGGTCATGCCAAATTGGGCGGCGTCCTGCACGGTATGCTCAAGGACCGCTTCCCCGAGGCCACGTTCCTCCCCATCGTGCTCACCCCCAGCGAAGCGGTGCTGAAGGAAAATATGCGCCGGGAAACCTGGGGCGCCTACGAAGAGACCATCGGCACCCGCTTGGTGCGCGACAGCCAGGGTAGAGAGGAAATCCAGCGGCACCCGGCCCTGATCACCGACAACAGCCTGTCGCTCAATTTCGAGCGGCTCGACGACAAGCTGGCCATCGCCCTTGCCTCCATGGAAGCCGGTATGCGTTACCAGGTTGACGCCGGCTCCATGGCCGAAACCGTCAATAGTTTCGGCGACTACTCCAACGGCTGGTTCGGAGTGCGCGTGCTGAACCGCCGGGTGGACATCGCCGACACCCGTCAAGGTTCCCGGTTGTTCGGGCCTTTCCGCGGCCGGGAGATTGTGGTGGTCAACGATAACGCCAAGCAGTTGCCCTTCTCCATCAAGTCCGCCATGTGGGATATTGTGGATCCCAAGCGGTCCGACCTGCAACTGGCCAAGCACGGCTTCGTGGAAGGCGATTCCGTGATGCGGATGGTCATTACCCTCCCCGTGGAACCCGCCGGCCTGAAGGATATTGAGTCCGATGTGCAGGACCAGATGGCCCGCGAAGAGTTCAACGTGGCCTACCCCAACCTGATGTGGTCTTTTGCGTCCGCCAATTTCCAGCAGTCGCCGGACGACCGCCATATGCACGTCTCACTGTTCTATCCGCTGCAGACGGTCAACATCCCCAGCATCACCGACATCATGGGCGAGGACAGCATGGCCATGCAGATGCCGGGAGATCTGACCTACGCCGGCTTCGGCTCCCGCTACTTCATGCCGGCGGTCAACGGACACGACGGCGCATCGCAGTACGGGTACGTGTCCCGCGGCCAGCAAATCCGGCTGGAGCGGGAACGCAGCCGCGCGGCGACCGCGGAGCAGCAGCTCGGCAACACATACGGCAACGGCGCCAGCGGCGACTACCGACGGTAGCAAGTACCCGGGCAGCCGCGAAACGTATAGGGGCGGGTTCCAAAACCCGCCCCTATACTACGGCCCATGCTCATCTCCTCTGCCAACCTGCTCCCCGACGACACGGCGGCTTTCGTTCGGCTGGCGGTGCTGTGCGCCATATCCGCGACCGTAGCCATCAGCGTCAACGGATGGTTTCAAGCGTTGCTGGCGACCGTTTTCGGGGACCCGGCGCCCCGGGCCCAGGGCCGGTTGTTTGGCAGTCCCCTGCGCCATCTGGACCCGGTGGGAACAATCCTGGCCGTGGTGTCCGGCCTTGGTTGGGGGCGACCACTACCCGGCCCGCCCGGACGCCAGGGACGTTGGCCCTCGGTGGCGATCTCCGCCGCCGGCCCGTTGGGGAATATTACCGTGGCCTTTCTCCTCGCCGCTCCCGTCAAGGCCGGCCTGCTGACCTGGACCTACCCATCTCCCGATGGCCTGAACCTGGTGATGACCGGCGGCCTGCGCTCCGGCATCTCCGACGTGGTGGGCTTGCTGGTCATCTACAACCTGTTGCAGGCGGCGTTCCACCTGCTGCCCCTGGCTCCGCTGGCCGGATACCGGGTTTTGGCGGCGCTGCTGCCGCCCGCGGCGGCGGAGACGCACCAGCGTTTCCAGCGGTTCGCCCCGCTGCTGCTGATCGTGCTGGTCGCATCGGATTACGTGTTGCGGCCCGGCATCCTGTGGGCGACCATACTGCCGCTGGCAAACTGGCTGGCCGGTTTGGCCACCGGGTACTGAAACTCAGCGGGAGCGAAATTGCAGGGGCGAATAATCATTCGTCCCTACGCCGTTGGCCCGAACCGTTCCGTGCGTATGGCGGCTTCGGGTATCCCGACCTCAAGCAGGGCGTCGGCGGCGGCCTCCACGAACCCGGTCGGCCCGCAGGCGTAGCACAGGGGCGCCTCGTTCCCGCTACCATTGAGCCGCGCCAGCTCCGTGATGCAGTCGCGCAGCATCGCCGCGTCCAGCCGGCGCGAGTGGCCCGTCCAGCCCGGCGGCTGTCGGCGGGTCAGGGCGTACTGGACCGCTACCCTATCACACCGTTCTGCGGCGGCGTCCAGCCAATCGCGGTAGATGATGTCCTCAAGAGACCGCGCCGAGTACAGCAGCAACGCCGGCAGGTCCGACGCTGCCGTTTCCCGGTGGGCCAATATGGACCGGATGGGTACGATGCCCGACCCGCCGGCCAGCAGCAGCAGCGGGCCGCCCAGCTCTGGCCCCCAGGTGAACGGCCCGCCGATGGGCCCGCGCGCCTCCAGTTCGTCCCCCGGCTGCACTACCTCGTGGAAGTACGGCGATACCTCGCCGTCGGGGATCAGTTCCACCGTGAGGTCGATGCAGTTCCCGTCGGATGGCGGCGACGCCACCGAGTAGGAACGCTGGGCCTGGTAGCCGTCAGGAGCCGTCAGCCGGACGTCGTAGTGCTGTCCGGCGCGGAAGGGGCGCGGCTGCGCAAGGCGCAGGGTGAAGGTCCGGGCGCGGTAGGTCTCCACGACCACCCGCTCAACGATGGCAGTCTGCCAGGGGGTCGGGGAGGCCATATCCGGCGTAGGGGCGGGTTTCAAACCCGCCCCTACATGGTTAGGTTCTGTTGACATTTCACCGTCATTCCCGCATCCACCCCGTCATTCCCGCGAAAGCGGGAATCCAGAAAGCCTTCGCATCGGTAAACGTGAATAAGGCAAGGATTTCCTGGATTCCGGCCCCGTATCAAGTACGGGGTGACGTTCTTTCGCCGGAATGACATAGGTAGTAGGGTTTTAATCTCCCCAATACCGCTGTTCCTTCCACGGGTCGCCGTACATATGGTAGCCGTACTGCTCCCAGAAGCCGGGCCGATCTTCGGGCATGAAATGAATGCCCCGCAGCCACTTGGCCGACTTCCAGAAGTACAGATGAGGCACCACCAGCCGGGCCGGGCCGCCGTGTTCGGGAGCGATTGGCTTGCCGTCGAACTCAAAGGCCACCATGCCGCGCCCGTCCACCACGTCCCACGTCGGCAGGTTGGTGGTATAGCCGCCGTAGGAAAAGGCCATGATGTAGGGCGCCGGGTCGGCGACGCCGGCGGCGGCCAGTAGGTCGTCGATGGTAACGCCCTTCCAGGTAGTATCCAGCTTGCTCCACTTGGTGACACAGTGAATATCGGTGTGGATTTCAGTTTCGGGCAGCGCGCGGAACTGCTCCCAGCTCCATTGAGCCAAAGGCTCGCCCTCCACGCCGACCAGGGTGAAGGTCCATTGTTCCAGGGGAACCCGCTGGGTGGGTCCGGCGGTCAATACCGGAAACCCTCGCTCCAGGTACTGGCCGGGCGGTATGGGGCGGGGCGGCGTTTCACGACGACGCCCGAAAAATCCTCTGGTGGTCATGGGCAATAGCTCCTGGGCAAGGGCCGAATCTATCTCCGAGGGTATAAAAATCGAATCGGCCTGTCAAACAATGAGTTGTTTCGGGTTACGCATAATCCACATGCTTTCCGTGTGTAGGGGCGAATAATTATTCGCCCCTACGTTCTCCAGGAACGGCATCTGCAAGATCAAACCATTTGTAAACGAACCCGACCGGGGGCACTCCGGGTCTATCGCCCGCTACCCCGACCCTTTACAATGGCGCGGTGAAGCGAAACGGATGACAGAGCGGCAGAATAGAAAGGAGCGTGAATCATGGCGGCGCCGATCAATGACTGGCTGGCTCAAACTGTGGAGCCGGCGCTGGAACCGGACCTACCCATCTGCGACCCCCATCATCACCTGTGGGACGGGCGCGCCGACCGGGTGGAGCCGCGCTATATGCTGGACGAGCTGATGGCCGACACGGGCAGCGGACACAACATCGTGTCCACCGTGTTCGTGGAGGCCCGCTCCATGTACTGGCCCGAGCCGGACAACCCCATGCGCACCGTGGGCGAGGTGGAGTTCGTGCAGGGCATCGCGGCCCAATCGGCCAGCGGGATGTACGGCGACACCCGCGCCGCCCACGGCATCGTAGGTCACGCCAACCTGCACCTGGGCGCAGACGTGCGCCCGGTGCTGGAGGCCTTGCGGGCGGCCAGCCCCAACCGCTTCAGCGGCATCCGCCACGGCGTGAGCTGGGACCCCCACCCCGAGGTGCCCAATCCCGGCGCGTATCCCCAGCCCAACCAGTTGGCCAGTGAGGACTACCGGGCGGGAGCGCGAGTGCTGGCGGAAATGGGTTTGTCCCTGGATGTGTCCCTGCTGCACCCGCAGCTGCCGGAGCTGGCCGATTTCGCCCAGGCCGTGCCCGACCTGACCATCGTGCTCAACCACGTCGGCGGGCTGATCCGCGTCGGCCCGTATGCCAACAATCCTGACGAGGTGATGGACAACTGGCGCAGCGGCATCGACGCCGCAGCCGCCGCTCCCAACGTGGTGATGAAGCTGGGCGGCGTCGGAATGCCCCGGCTGGGCTACGACTTCCACACCCGGCAGACGCCAATCGGTTCCGAGGAGCTGGCGGCGGCCATCGACCCGGTGATGCGCTACTGCATCGAGCAATTCGGCCCCAGCCGGTGCATGTTCGAGAGCAACTTCCCGGTGGACAAGGAGTCCTTCTCCTACGGAGTGATGTGGAACGCCTTCAAGCGCATGTCGGCAGACTTCTCGGCGTCGGAGCGGTCCGAAATGTTCCACGGCTGCGCGTCGCGGGCGTACCGGTTGGCCGAAAGCTAGACGGGGGACAGGCACCATGGCCAGCAAAGAAATGAATGCAGCGGAGCACGCGGAAACCGCCCGGGATTTTCTGGCGGCCTCCGACCGGGAGTTTGCTGCCGGCGACCACCTGCAAGGCTCAGAGAAGCTCTACGGCGCGGCCACGCAGTCGATAATCGCCATTTGCCAACAACGAGGCTGGCGCTATAGAAGCCACCGGGCGATGCAGCAGGCCGTAACCGCCCTGTCGCGGGAATACAATGAACCGCTCCTTATCGGCGGATACTCCGCCGCCAATCGGTTTCACGAGAACTTTTTCCACGACCACTTAGAAGATTACGAGATTGAAAGCGAGCGCCCCGCGGTGCACTACTTCGTCAACCGGATGCTCTCTCTGCTGGAAGACGCGTAGCCGCCAGCCGCTAGTCACAATGCGCTACCAGCCTATAACCGGCCAGGTGGCGCTCATCAGGAGGTTGGGTTTGGCAATGGACCCCCAGCGCTTTCCGCCGGAGTTCTTCCAGCGGATGGACGAAAGCAACGACGCCGAGTTTTACACCATGCCCCGCCTCGTCGTACATATTGACGACGGGGCCATCATCGCGGTGGGACGGCTGTTCCGGCAACTGATACCGGAGAACGCCGAGGTGCTGGACCTGATGAGCAGTTGGCGCACCCACTGGCCGGAGGAGCACCCACGCCAGCGTATCGTTGGCCTGGGCATGAACGCCGCGGAGATGGCCGACAACCCCCAGCTGAACGAGTACCTGCTCAAGGACATTAACGTTGACCCTTCACTCCCCTTCGAGGATGAGTCCTTCGACGCGGTAGTGATCACCGTGTCGGTGCAGTACCTGACCCAGCCGGTGATCGTGTTCTCCGAGGTGTCGCGCATCCTGCGCCCCGGCGGGGTGTTCATCGTCACCTTCTCCAACCGCTGCTTCCCCACCAAGGCGGTGCAGGTCTGGCGTTCCACCAACGACGAGGACCACATCGAGTTGGTGGGGCAGTATATGCTCCACGCCGGCGGTTTCAACGGCGTGCGCGGCGGCCTCTCCAACCCCGACATGGCCCCGCCGGGCGACCCGCTGTTCGCCGTGTACGCCTACAAGGAGACCGGCGGCGGAGACGACGCTGGGCAGTGATACACTGGAAGGGAGATTTTGCAGAGGTATCACCATGAGCGGCGTGTTCGTCTATTGGGACAATTCCAACATTTATCACGAGGCGGAACGCATCGCCGAGGAACGGGACGGCACCCCGGGCGCCCGTTACCTGGTCCGCATCCACTTTGACAATATGTTGCGATTAGCGCAGGCTGACCGTCCTTTGACCAAAGCCCTGGCCGCCGGTTCCATTCCTCCGCCAATGCAACAGTTATGGAATCGGCTGGAAAACAGCGGCATTGAAATACACTTGTATGATCGGGGCGAGCGTGACCGAGGTGAGCAGGAAACTCCTGATCAATGGCTACAGCTGCGTATGCTGGAAGACGCGCTGGACTACAATGGTGACCCTGGCATCGTGGCGCTATTGACGGGAGATGGGGCTGGCTATGAGGAGGGTCGCGGCTTTCACAGTACATTGGAGCGGATGCACCGGCGAGGTTGGAGGGTAGAAGTCTTATCCTGGTTCCATTCCTGCCGGCGAGCGATGCGGGAGTGGGCCGAAACCAATGGCGTCTTTGTCCCGCTGGACGATTTCTACGAGTCAATAACGTTCAGGGAGCCATCCCGGCCCGGCCACGAATTGGTACCTGCGCGTTATGCGTTGCAGTTGGACTTGTCAAACCGGCCTATAGCGTAAAGATGACGGAGTGGAATAGCGATGACCGCGGCCAAGCCAAAACTGCTTACCGCCGATGACCTGCTGCGCCTGTACAGCCAGGGCGTGCGGGGCGAGTTGATCCGGGGGGTGCTACACGAAACGCGCCCATCCGGGATGCAGCAAGGGATGATTAATATGGCCATGGCAACCGCACTCGGGGAATACATCCATCCGCGCCGGTTGGGGCATTTGTTCGGTACGGATGCCGGTGTACTGTTGGAACGGGACCCGGATACCGTGCGTGAGCCGGACTTGGGATATGTTTCCGCGGAAAAGCTCCCTCTGGACGCTAATATGGACGGTTACTGCCCAGTAGTCCCTGATCTGGTGGTTGAGGTAGTGCCCTTCTACTCTGCTCTAGAAGAAGTGGACGCCCGATCCACCATGTGGCTGAGCTACGGTGTACGCATGGCCTTGGTCATCGACCCGGAAGCCCGGATCATAAAAGTGCGGCAGCCGGCTCTGCCCACAATTATCTTGACCGTGGACGACACCTTGGACGGCGGTGAGGTTCTGCCAGGGTTCAGCTGCCCGGTGCGCGAGATTTTGTAGGGGCGAATAATTATTCGCCCCTATGTTGACGCCGGTCGGTAGCGGTTGACAATGGGCAGCCGTCGGTCCTTGCCGAAAGCGCGGGGCGTTATCTTGACGCCCGGCGGAGCCTGGCGGCGCTTGTACTCGTTGCGATCCACGAAGGCCATCACCTGCCGCACCCAGTCGGGATGATGCCCCATGGCGACCATCTCGGCGTAGCCGTAGTCGTCCTCCACGTAGGCCTTGATGATGGGATCCAGCAGGTCGTAGGGCGGCAGCGTGTCCTGGTCGGTCTGGTTGGGGCGCAGTTCGGCGCTGGGCGGCTTGTCCAGCACCGCCTGGGGGATGAGCGGACGCCGATTTCCCGACGAATCAGGGTGAGTGCGGGCGTTGCGCCAGCGGCACAGCTCGTACACCAGCGTTTTGGGCACGTCCTTCAGCACGGCGAAACCGCCCACCATGTCGCCGTACAAGGTGGCGTAGCCCATGGCCATCTCGCTCTTGTTGCCGGTGGTCAGCACCAGCCAGCCGAACTTGTTGGAAATGGTCATCAGCACGTTGCCCCGGATGCGGGCCTGCACGTTTTCTTCAGCGACGTTGGCTTCCGTGCCGGCGAAGTGGTCGGCCAGCATCTCGGTGAATGCGATATGTGCCGGCTCAATGGGAATGCGCCACAGGCTGATGCCCAGGTTGTCGGCCAGTTCTTGAGAATCCGCCACGCTGCCCTCGGAGGAATAGCGGGAGGGCATGGTGACGCCCACCACGTTCTCCGCGCCCAAGGCGTCCACGGCCACGGTGGCGGTGAGGGCGGAGTCGATGCCGCCGGACAGCCCTACCAGCGTCCGTCCGAAACCGGACTTGCGGACGTAATCGCGGGTGCCCACCACCAGGGCCTGGTACACCTCCTCGGTTTCATCCAGGGTGCGGCAGAGAGCCGGCGCCGCCGACCGCTTCCGGTCGGACAGGCGATGGTCGGACACCCTGGTGATGCGGGCCGGTCCGACTTCACTCAAAATCTGCGGGTTCTCCTTGCGGGCGCGGGGATCCCGCAGACGCTGGCGGAACACCGCGTCCACGTCCAAGTCGGCCACGATGAGGCGGTCCTCGAAGGCCGGCCCCCGGGCGATAATTGACCCGTCGGGAGAGCAGATGATGCTGGCCCCGTCAAAGACCAACTCATCCTGCCCGCCCACGGTGTTCAGATAAGCCACGAAAACGCCGTGGTCGGCGGCGCGGGTGGAAATCATGCGCTCCCGCTGGCCGGCCTTGCCGGCGTGGAAGGGCGAGGCGTTGATGTTGACGATGACCTCGGCCCCGGCGTCCCGCTGCACGGCGATGGGGCCGATGGGATACCAGACGTCCTCGCAGATGCCCACGCCCACCGGGGTGCCGTTGATGACGTACACTGGGCACTCCTCGCCCCGGCGGAAGTAGCGGTCCTCGTCGAACACGCCGTAGTTGGGCAGGTACATCTTGTGATACCAGTCCAGCACGCGCCCGTCGTTGATGATGGCGGCGGCGTTGGCGACGTCTTTGGTCAAAGATCCGGTCTGTCCGACCAGCACGCCGGGGGAACCCACGATGGCGGCGATGCCCCGGGTGGAGGCGGCGATGCGCTGCACGGCGGCCACGCTGTCGGCCAGAAAGGACGGCTTGAACAGCAGGTCTTCAGGGGGATAGCCGGTGACGGCCAACTCGGGAAAGGCCACCAGGTCGGCGTGAGCGGCCCGCGCCTCGTCAATCTGCTCAATGATGCGGGCAGTGTTGCCGGGAATATCGCCGACGGTGGGGTTGAACTGGGCCAGGGCCAGCCGGAGGGTGCGCTGCATGGGGCCATTATAGCGCAGGCCGGGGGTCGGATTTCGGACGTTAGCGGGGTGGTTTTGTGACGCCGGGGCCGTTGCGGAGGATTTGGTAGCGGTGGTAGGCTTTTTGGCAGATGGTTGAGATACAACGCACATATACGTTCACGGCAGACCTTACCAGGGGCGGCCACCGTCGTCTGGATGAGGTACTGGAAACGTGCCGCCGGCTTTATAACGATTTCTTGACGGCGCGCAAGACCGCCTACGCCGCTTTGGGCGTGTCCGTAAAGGGCATAGGCCAGTCTGCGCCGGTGAAGCAGAAGCGGGCTGCCGGCGACGCGCCAACCATACCAGAGCCAGATGCCCGCGTGGTGTTTGTTGATTCTGAACCCACGCGCCCCTATGGTGGTATGTCCATGACTGGCCTGGGGCCGGCTCAACGCCGTCGTCGCGCGGAAGGTTATGGCTGTACCGTAGCAGAGTTGGAACCGCAGAGCGTTCCCCACAGCGCCCGCCGGTATCTAAACCCCAACGAGCGGAAGGAACTAGCCCAAGCCCGTCAGTTGCACTACCCCTATCGCCTATGGCGTGTGCTATGGCCCAGCGACGCCGAAGCGGAAAGCCTGCAACAGCAGTATGCGTGGGCGCGTTGGCGACACCGTAATGAATGGCCGGTATTGGACGGTGCTATTGACCGGATGGACGACAAATCATCGTTGAGCGACCAATTAACCGCGATTAGATCTACCGATGGCGACTTGAACGGTATCGACCGACGTGTGGAAGTATCAACAGTAATTGATCGTTTGGACAAGGCATTCACCGCCTTTTTTGACGGCGTAAAAAGCGGCCGCAAGGTAGGTTATCCTCGCCATAAAGGGCGGAACCGCTGGCGAACGCTGGAAATAACCTCCGTAGCTAACCGGTATATGCAGGTCCGGGATCCTGGTGAGAAGTGGCGAAAACCTGAAAAACAGTCCTCCATAGGGGAACGACAAGATAAAATCTACCTCTTGCCAGAGAGCAATATACCGTTTGGCGCCAAAGCCAAGATCAATATCAAAGGCTTGCCGCCCATCAGATTTGATGTACGGAGAGAAATACCGGACTGTCAACCAAAGCTTATCCGTATCACCCGCAAAGCGCGTCGGGTGCAGGTGCAGCTGGTGTACAACCTGGGCGAGGCTCCCGAAGCCCCGACAACTGAGCCGCTGCATTCCGTTGGCATGGACGCCGGCATTGCGCTGCGCTATGCCCTGTCGGACGGCCATTTTGAGCCGGGCCGGCGACTCGACCGGACGCGCCTGGAGAGTTTGCAGCAGCGTTTATCCCGCGCCCAGCGCGGCAGCAACAACCGGTGCAAGGCGCAGCAAGCCGTTGCCCGGGAATGGCAGCGCGTAACCGACAGCGATACCAACTGGCAGCACCGGGCGTCAACGGCCCTGGTGAAGGAGTATGACCTGATAGCCGTTGAAGACTTGAATATTGACAATATGCGCCGCAGCGCAAAGGGAACGGCGGAAGCGCCGGGTCGCAACGTGTCCGCGAAAGCAGGCCTGAACCGGAGCATCGGAGAACAGGCTTGGGGCAGGTTCGTGCAGATGCTCACTTACAAGGCTGAAAGCGCCGGTAAGCGAGTGGTGCCAGTCCCGCCACAGAACACGTCGGGCACCTGCCCTGCTTGCGGCGTCATAGATGGGGCCTCGCGGCGCACACAGGCAGAGTTCATCTGCGTTGAGTGCGGCTATACGGCCAATGCCGACCTGGTCGGCGCAACCAACGTTTTGCATCGGGGCCTGGCGCTGCTGGGCTTCGAGCCGGGCGGAATATCGGCGAGTCGAGAGGGTCGTCTTCCCGGTGTGCGCGGCAAAACGTCATCCGCCCGCAAGGGCAGAAGCGCACAGAACACCGTCACGCAAGACGGGGCTCCGTTACTTGCAGCGCCTCGGCTACCGGGCTTTACCTGACCAACGCCAACTATTGTGGCTCAAGGGGCTGGCCCGCGCGTAGGCGGAGATTCCGTGCATCTGGTGTTTGCATGGGTGTCCTTTGGAGGCTGGCCCGCGCGTAGGCGGAGATTCCCCCGTCCTTTGCGGCGATCATATCGGCGGGGATGGTTGGCCCGTGCGTAGGCGGAGGTTCCCCTGTCGAATAGGGTCATGGCTTGGTCTCCTCGGGTTGGCCCATGCGTAGGCGGAGGTTCCCTGGCACTGGCGGCGCATGACGGCCCTGGCGGTGGTTGGCCCATGCGTAAGCGGAGGTTCCCGACGATGAGGAAATCGCTTGACCGAACAGGAGGATTTATGCGACTGGTGATTGCGCTGACGGTGCTGGGGTTTCTGATGGCGACCGCCTGCGGCGGGCCGTCATCGAGGGCAGTCGCCTCTGACTACGGAAACGACTGGCCGCTCACCGTGGACCGGGCAAATCTCCACTGTATCGGCGATCAGCAAACCCCGGTGATCTGGATGAGCGCGGGCGATCATTATTATGCGCTGACCGGGTTCAGCAAAACGTATTTGAACCGGCATCATCCCAATCTGATATTGCGGGATGTTGGGGAGATCCAAGTGACGGGGCGCAGCATCGGACCTCTGATAGAACAGGGCCGGAGCCTTTGCAAGTAGAGATGATCAGCGTTTCCGCCGCCGCTCCGGGTTGGCCCGTGCGAAGGCGGAGATTCCTCAGACTTGCAACCCGCCGGCCGGCGGCTGGTGGGTTGGCCCGTGCGTAGGCGGAGCTTCCCCGGCGTTGACACAGCATCGCCGACGTGCGGCAGGTTGGATTGCGCTGGTAGCAAGGTAGCTGGATTCCGGCTTTCGCCGGAATGACGGGTGAAGATGTGGCAATAATGACTGATGTGCAGGGTGGAATAGCGGGTAATGTGCCGGGATGATGGTTGAGACGGATAGGACAACAGTTCGGGGGCAGTGGTGGATGCTATAATCGGCCCCAATGTGCGCATTGCAAACCCGCACCGCGCGGGCCGCTCCCTCCTACTACGGATTGGTCATCCTCGGCCCGTCGGGCATTGCGTCCTGCTTGTCGCGACCGCTTATCACCCCATAGCAGATAGTCTATGGACGGCAGATCGATACTTGGTTAAGGTTTCAACCATCCGCTTCCCCCTCGGCTCTGAATCGCAAGCTTCATTCTCTGGACACCGGCTGGCGTCAGCGGTTAGCGCCGGCAACCGCAGGAGGATGTGATATGACAAGTCAGAATAGCGGTACGACTCCCGATGCGCTGATTAGCGAATGGCATGATAAAGCGTGGCTGAAGCGAATGTTTCTGCCCGGTGACTTCCTGGAACACGTTAGCAAGATCGAAGAAGAAAATATGGTCTGCCAGAAGACCACCATGGAATATCTGGTTATGAGCGACCAGATCGAGAATAAAACCATCAAAGATAGGGAAGCCTGGAAATACTCAACTGACGAAGACTATCGTCCGCAAGAGTTCAAAAACGAGACTCTCAAAATCATCACCGATGCCGCCCGCATCAGGTGCTACGGATGCTCTGGTCTGGGAGAGGTTGGCTGTGGGCGCTGCTCCGGGTTGGGAGAAGTGCGTTGTGACACCACGATGAACTGCCGCTCCTGTAGAGGAAGTGGGCGCCATGAGGTACGTTGCGGCGGCTGTGGTGGGGCGGGGGAAGTCCGGTTTGGTCGTTTCACAGAAAAATGCCGATCTTGCAGAGGAAGCGGCAGACGTCGTTCCAACTGCGGAAGTTGCAGGGGCGGCAAGGTGACCTGCGACCGATGCGGCGGGAGGGGCCGCGTAGTCTGCGACCGGTGCAGGGGGAGCGGTGATGTGGTTTGCAGCGATTGCGACGGCGCCGGCGAACTGGTGGAGGCCAATATCATCACCAGGAAATTCCAGCGCTCGACCGCGCTGACGCACCAGCTGACCGGATTGCCCGCCGACGAGTTCAAGAACGGTCTTGCCGAGAAACACTTCAAGTCACCCACCGGGGATCTGATAAATCAGGAGTTCCAGACCCCCGCGACAAGCGATATAGTTTTGCAACGCCAGAGCATCCACTCTTACGACGTGCTTTCGCATCGCTACTCATTCAGGGATGCCGAATTCTGGCTGAATCGCATCTCCTCGGGCAACGGCGTGAAGTACGCAGCCGCAGGATTGCCTTTTTCCAGAACCAGAATGGCCGTGGCCGGGGGCATTCTGCTCGCCGGCCTGGCAGTCGCCGCTGCCGTCGCAGTCGTATTGACGCTGATTTGAGGAGCGGCGGGTTCGTCCGGTGCTTCCTGCTATAATCGGCGGGCATTACGGTCGGAGTTCAGAGACGCCGGCCATTGGGCCGACGCGATCTTGTGAACCGCCTATTCATCTTATCCCGCCGCTGGTTTAAGCAGGCCGTTGCGTCTTACCGGCGTCTCGCTGCCTGATGCGCGCGTTGCAGACCCGCACGGCGCGAGCCACACCCTTCTACTATGGGTGGGTCATCCTCGGCCTGTCCGGTATTGCGTCCTGCTCGTCCCGTCCCCTGATGTCGGTGGCAGTGCTGACGGTGTTCGTGGTGCCCATGTCCGAGCAGTTCGGCTGGACGCGGGCGCAGGTGGCCGGGGCGGTGAGCCTGGGCGGAGTGATGGCGGTGGTGGCCGCGCCGCTGGTGGGGCCGGTGCTGGACCGATACGGTGCCGGCATGGTGGTGGGCATATCGTCGGGCATTGCCGGTCTGTGCGCAGTGGCGTTGGGCGCAGTGAACCAGATCTGGCTGTTCTACCTGGTGTACGTACCGGGCCGGGCGACGTTCGCCAGCCCGCTGGAGCTGGGCACGTCGGTGGCGGTGAGCAACTGGTTCATTCGCCGCCGACCCTTTGCGCTGGCTCTCAACCACGTCTCCCAGGGGTCGGGACTGGCGGTGATGCCGCTGGTGGCCCAGGCCATCATCGGCGTGTGGAACTGGGAAACGGCGTGGTACGCCCTGGGCGTCTGGACCATTGCCGTGGGCGTCGTGCCGGCAATGCTGCTGATGGCGCGACGACCCGAGGACCTGGGGCTGGAACCCGACGGCGGCGGCGGGAACACGTCAGCGGGACGGAGAAATACCTCCGGGCGGCGTCCCCAGAACGTCACCGACGAGATCAACTTCACCCAAGGCCAGGCAATACGGACCCGCGCCTTCTGGCTGATGATGCTGTTTGCCTTTGCGGGGTTCATCGTGCAGGCGGGGGTGTCGTTGCACCAGGTGCCCCACTTCGTTGACCAGGGAGTCCCGCCGTCGGTGGCGGTGTGGACGGCCAGCACCTTCGCCATATCCCAAGTGCCGGCGAGCATCTTCTGGTCGGAGTTGTCACAGCGTTTCGCGGCGCGACTGGTGATGCCGGCGTCGGGGTTGGTGGTGGCCGCCGGCGCGATAACCACGGCCTTCGCCAGTGGCATCGCGGTGGGGGTGCTGGGAGCGTTCTTCCTGGGGTTCGGCGTAGGCGGCCTGCACATGATCGCCCGCCTCACCTGGGCCGACTACTTCGGGCGATTGCACCTGGGCGTAATCAGGTCATGGGGCCTGGCGGCGCAGGTGGGCGGACAGGCGCTGGGGCCGCTGGCGGCCGGCATAGCGGTGGACCGGGTGGGCAGCTACGAAGGAGCATTCCTCGCCTTCGGCGTTAACCTGGCGGTGGTATCGCTGCTGATGCTGACGGCAACGCGGCCGGGCCGGGAGGCGGCCGGTAGTGGGCAGGGGATTGAGACCGACACGGGTGGTTCGACAGGCTCACCATGAGCGGGCATACGGGGCGCTCAGCGGAAAAGGCGGGTGAGCCAGGTTAGGAAACGCTGGGAGAGGGTGTTGCTAACAGATAAGTCGCCGACGCCGATGGCCTGCCCCATCAGTCTGGGATCCTCTCGTGCGGCGAGCCAGGCATGAATCTGGGCGCGGAGGGTTTTGCCGGAAGCGAACTTTCTGTGCGGTGCAGGGATGCTGTCGATGTATTGCTGTGATATTGGCCAAACCGGATCGTCGTCTGGGATCATATCGGCGACAAAGTTTTCGAGTTCCCCTTCCCTTACGTTATCGGGCATAACCCAGATGCCGACGCGTGGTTTGCCCATCGTGTCAACAATCACGCCATTTCCATCGGGATTAGAAGGAATTTGAACCCCCTCTTCGGAGAGGCGATTGGCGATTGCGACCCAGCGCCCGGACAGATTGTCGTCTGCATCGGCGAGAATACCCAGAACCCGACGGCCCGGGGCTATGAGTTCGGGTCCGACTGCATCAAGCAACGGCTCAATGCCTCCGCGGTCCTGGATATAGAAATCGGGAGTTTCGGGGCTTCGGTTGCAAATCTGCCAGATTACGTGCTTGTCGTCTGGGCCTTCGACCAATAGGACATGGGACTCAGGTTGAGAGGATTGGATACGTGCCATTCGGGTTATCTGACCTCGATCCCATACTTGGCGGCGGCTTTGAGGTTGCGTTCCGAATACTCGACGGCCCTCAACTGATTTTCTACCCTTTCCAGTCGAACGAGCACTCCTTCGACATCTTCCAGTTCTGCGGACGCGTCTGCAAAGCCCTTTACGCAATCCCAGCTGTGGGTCGTTGCCAGCACCTGCACGTTGTTGCGCTGGGCGGTCTGCAACACCATCTTCCAAAACTTGGCTTGGATGGAATGGTGGATGCCGTTCTCGGCCTCGTCGATGAGGAGGAAGCCGCCGCTGCTTTTGGCCATCGCAAGAGCGACGGAGTAGGCGCGGAACGATCCATCTCCCAAGCTACGCAACGGTACTTGATATTCTGTACCTCGTACCTTCGCCATTATGCGGCGAGGTTGAATTAGTCCAGTACCGTTGGATGGCTCCAGTGCCGCGACTCGCTCAACTACAATGTCCGTGATCAAGTTCAGCGCTTCGAGAGCCCGGTCCTCATGGGGAGTTAGGGCTACTTCGTTCCAATATTCTACGACTGTCTCATCGGTCGGGCGATTGGGGCCCAAGGTATTGCAGACAATTGCTGTCGGAACGTGATCAAGCAAAAAGTGAAGCCCCTCACGCCATGTTCCGCTCCCTCCGAACTGCATTTCAAGGTGGACATATTCGGACACGTCCATTGGGAACGGAACTGTCCGGCTGGTCCTATCCTTGGAATAGAATTGCCGGATTTTAAGTGTATTCGCGCCGTCGACAGGTCCAACAGAAATGGTTATCTCCGGCGAAACCGGTCGATTTGTGAATAGTGTCGTGCGGTCAACCACCACGCTATTTTGACCATTTGCGTTTCTAATGAATGCGTCGCCCCTGTCTATTAACACCTCACCGAACTCGTTAGTCAGGCCACGGTCAGCCCATATCCGCACCGCGTCCAGCACCGTCGTCTTGCCCACCCCGTTCTTCCCGGCCAGCAGCGTCACCCGCCCCAGGCGCGGTATCGTCAGTTCGTCGATGCCGCGGAAGTTTTTTATGACCAGGCTGGGGAGGTGCAGAGGTTGATCTGGCGTTGCGTCGGGCATGGCGTTCACTTGGCTGCCGGGCGGCTCGGTCTAGTCGGCGGGGACGGCCAGTTCGGCCTGGTGCAGTGTTTCCCGCAAATACCGCCCCGTGTGGCTCTGCTCAATTTCGGCCAGCGTTTCCGGCGTGCCGCAGGCCAGCAGGTTGCCGCCCTGGTCGCCGGCGCCGGGGCCGAGGTCTATTATCCAGTCGGAGTTCTTGATCAGGTCCAGGTTGTGTTCGATGAGCAGGACGGAGTTGCCCTGGTCCACCAGGCGGTGCAACACCCGGAGCAGGGCCGCGCAGTCCTCGAAGGACAGGCCGGTGGTCGGCTCGTCCAGCAGGTAGAGGGTCCGCCCGGTGGCGCGGCGCGAAAGCTCCGTTGCCAGCTTGACTCGCTGGGCCTCGCCGCCGGAGAGCGTCGTCGCCGGCTGGCCCAGGCGGATGTAGCCCAGGCCCACGTCGCGCAGCGTTTCCAGCTTGCTGCGGATGCGGGTGTAGTTCCAGAAGAAGTCCAGCGCCGTCTCCACCGTCATCGCCAGCACGTCGGCGATGGACTGGTCGCGCAGAGTTACTTCCAGCGCCTCCCGGTTGTAGCGGCGGCCCTGGCAGATCTCGCAGGGCACCGTGACGTCGGGCAGGAACTGCATCTCGATCTGGATATAGCCCTCGCCCTGGCAGGCTTCGCAGCGTCCGCCCTTGACGTTGAAGGAGAAACGGCCCGGCTTGTAGCCCCGGATGCGGGCCTCGGGCAGGGTGGCGAACAGCTCGCGTATGGGGGTGAACGCGCCGGTGTAGGTGGCCGGATTGCTGCGCGGCGTCCGCCCGATGGGGGACTGGTCGATATTCACCACCTTGTCGATGTGCTCGATGCCGGTGACCTCATCGTGCTCGCCGGGGCGGTCGCGGCCCTGGGCGACGGCCTGGGCCAGCCGCTTGTACAGGATGTCGTACACCAGGGTGCTCTTGCCGCTGCCGGATACGCCGGTGACGCAGCCGAGCAGGCCCAGGGGAAACTCCACGTCGATACCCTTCAGGTTGTTCTCCCGCGCGCCTTTGACTGAAATGGCTTTGCCGTTGCCGGGGCGCCGCTCCTCCGGCGTCGGGATGCGCTTGCGCCCGCTGAGGTACGCGCCGGTCAGCGACGCCTCGTTGGCCATCACCTCGGACACGTTGCCGGTGGCAACGATGTGGCCGCCGTGCTCGCCGGCGCCGGGACCAAGGTCAACGATGTGGTCGGCGGCGCGCATCATGGCGTCGTCGTGCTCCACCACGATGACGGTGTTGCCCATATCGCGCAGACGGGTCAGGGTGCCGATGAGCCGGTGGTCGTCGTGGGGATGCAGGCCAACGGTGGGTTCGTCGCAGACGTAGAGCACGCCGGTCAGCCCGCTGCCGATCTGCGTCGCCAGCCGGACGCGCTGGGCCTCGCCGCCGGACAGCGTGCGGGCGGTCCGGCCCATGGTCACGTAGTCCAGACCGATGCTGTCCAGGAAGTGCAGCCGACCCTCGATCTCCTTGAGGATCTGGTCGGCGATGACCATTTCCCGCACGGTCAGCGTGCTGGGAGCGTCGGCAGCCGGGGAACGACGTCCGTTGCGGCGCGTGCGCCGACCGTTGCTCTTGGCGCCGTTGGTCGTGGGAATGGTCTCGTCGCCGGGCATCGTAGGGGCGGGTTTCAAACCCGCCCCTACCCGGTCGCTGCCGTTGTGTCCGTTGGCGGGGGTCTGATCCGGCGAGTCGGCCACCGGCTTGATGCTGCGGATCCATTCCAAGCCCCGGCCTATCGTAAGGCCGGTGACTTGCATGATGTTCTGGCCGCAGACCAGCACGGCCAACGCCTCCGGACGCAGACGCTCACCGCTGCAGGACCGGCAGGCCCGTTGCGCCATGTACCGCTCGATCTCGCTGCGGGTGTGGTCGGACTCAGTGTCACGATAGCGGCGTTGCAGGTTGGGAATGACGCCTTCGTAGGTGGTGTTCCACGAATAGGTGCGGCCCCGACCGGTGCGGTGGCGCACCTGCACCTGCTTTTTGCCCGCTCCGTAGAGGATGATGTTCAGTTGCTCGTCGGTCAGTTCGCGCACCGGAGCGTTGGGCGAGAAGTCGAACTCCCGGGCCACGGCCTCCATCATGCTGGCGTACCACGCGTTGGAAGCCCCGGAACGCGCCCACGGCACGATGGCGCCTTCCAGCAGAGACAGCGAACGGTTCTGGATGACCAGCGACGGGTCAACCTCCAGCTGGTAGCCCAGGCCGGTGCAGGTGGAGCAGGCTCCGTGGGGAGTGTTGAAGCTGAAGGTGCGCGGCTCGATCTCGGGCAGGCTGATGCCGCAGGCGACGCAGGCGAACTGCTCGCTGAACACCAGGTCGTCCTCGCCCTCGCGGCCCACGTTCAGCACGCCTTCGCCCTCGCGCAGGGCGGTTTCCACCGACTCGGTAACCCGGCTCGGCTCGGTGTCGGCGCGGATTATCAGGCGGTCAATCACGATGTCGATGTAGTGCCACTTCTGCTTGTCCAGGGCCAGGGTGTCGGTGTCCTCCACCAGCATCACCTCGCCGTTGACCCGGACGCGGACGAACCCGCCGCGCTTGGCCGCCTCAAACACCTCCCGGTGCTCCCCTTTCTTGCGGCGAATCTTCGGGGCCAGCAGGGTGATGCGGGACGCTTCGGGCAATGACAGGATGGCATCGACAATCTGCTGTACCGTCTGGCGGGCCACCGGGTTGCCGCACTTGGGACAGTGGGGCTTGCCGACGCGGGCGAACAGCAGGCGCAGGTAGTCGTAAATTTCAGTGACGGTGCCGACGGTGGAGCGCGGATTGTGGGAGACGCCCTTCTGGTCGATGGAGATGGCCGGCGACAGTCCCTCGATATAGTCCACATCGGGCTTGTCCATGCGCCCCAGGAACTGCCGGGCATAGGCCGACAGCGACTCGACATAGCGACGCTGCCCCTCGGCATAGATTGTGTCGAAAGCCAGGCTGCTCTTGCCCGACCCGGAAACGCCGGTAATCACCACCAGCCGGTCCCGGGGGATGGTTACGTCGATGTTCTTGAGGTTGTGCTCGCGCGCGCCCTTGATGTAGATGGTTTCCTGCGGCATAAAATAACTATCTCACATGAGGGTGGTGAAACCGGCCTGTTCAAAGTGGTGGTCGTTCAATCGTCCACCTTGGCGCGCCCGTACAGATAGTGATGCAAGTTCTTGGCGCCATCAGTGGGCACGTCAGACCAATCCATGGACTTGCGAATCTCGGCAAGCCTGTGCAGCAGCGTAGGCATCTCCGGATCTTCCGGAGGCATCACCCGGTCCGTCTTTAGCGCGTCAATGTTAACGATGCGTTGCAATCGACCGTCGGCGAAATCGCCTTCGCCTACGATATTGAGCGGGAATCGCCCCTGCTTGTGTTTGCTCTGGAGGATGCTCCGCTGCTCGGCGGTGAAATCGGCCAGGACGTTGGTGCCGTCTTTCAGTTGCAACTTGTACGCGCCGCTGTAGTCCAGATTAAGTTCCATAGACTTTACTTCGGCGACCAGTTCTACGGGATAGCGCCCGTTTTTCTCGGTCATAGCGGGCCGTCCTTTGTGGCGATTGGCTATTCCAATTCTACCAAAGGGTCGTTGGCGTTCACCGAGTCCAGGGGCTGCACAAAGACGGTTTTTATCACGCCGTCGCGGTGGGCCAGGATGCTTTGCTCCATCTTCATGGCCTCCACCACGCACACTTCGTCGCCGGCGGATACGGCATCACCGGGCCGCACCATCACCGACATCACCCGGCCCGGCATGGGCGAGCGTAGGATGTCATCATCAACGGGCGCGGCGGAACCCGGCTGCGTCGCCGACGGAGCGTCGGGCACGGAGAGGCCGCCGGCGGGGCGGCCCCGGCGCGGCGGCGCGGGACCGGCCTGGGCCTCGACATCCACCTCAAAGGTTTCGCCATCAACGGTGACCTGGACGGGCGACTGGCTCAGGTCGCCGACTTCTACGGTGTACCAGTGGTCGCCGATGCGTACTCTAATTATGGTCAAGCTACCAGGACGCGCTCCCCAGCCGTGAGCGGAAGAGTTCCCGGCGTCCCTGGGTGCGCCAGCGCGAGCCGCCGTCGGAAACGGCGGCCGTTCCCTGATGGGCGGCCTGACTGGCCACGACGGCGGCGCCGATGGCGGCAGCCAGCGCCCGTGGGTCGAGGGCGGAACCGTCGCCGGCGGCCGGCCCGTGTCCGTTCACGCTGGTTCTATTCCCGTTCATACCGCTCTTCATGCCTTTGGCTTGTAGTCGTCGCTCGATTATGCCGGCCAGGCTGCCGGTGTTGTAACCTCCCGACGTGAACTCAGGGCTGACCAGCACGTCCCGCAGCAGGGGGATGTTGGTTTTCACGCCTTCCAGCCGGAAATCGGCCAGGGCCGCGTCCAGCGTGGCGATGGCGTCATCGCGGTCGGTTCCCCAGGCCATGACCTTGGCGAGCAACGGCTCGTAGTGTAGCGAAACCTCGTAGCCGACGCAAAGCGCGGTATCCACGCGCACGTTGTCACCCTGGGGCAGATGGAGGTCGGTTACGACGCCCACGTTGGGCATGAAGGTGTCCGGATCTTCCGGATACACGCGGGCCTCAATGGCGTGGCCATTGGCGTGGATGTTACGCTGGCGGATGTCGAAAGGAATGCCGGCGGCGGACTGCAATTGCAGCTCTACAATATCCTGTCCGGTGATCAGTTCGGACACGCCGTGCTCCACCTGCAAGCGCGGGTTCATCTCCAAGAAGTAGAAATGACCGTCGTCGGTCACCAGGAACTCCACGGTGCCGGCGTTAGTGTAGCCGACCTCGCGGCCCAGCTGGCGGGCCAGGCGGCCCACTTGCTCCCGCACCTCGTCGGGCAGCTTGGCTGACGAGGGCGTTTCCTCGATGAGCTTCTGGTTGCGTCGCTGGATGGAGCAGTCCCGCTCATAAAGATGCAGGACATTGCCGTACTGGTCGGCGATGATCTGTACCTCAATATGGGATGCGTCCTGCAGGTAACGCTCGTAAAAGAGGCTGGAGTTGGCGAAGAAGGCCTGAGCGGTCTTGCGGGTGCGCTCGATGATGGGCTCCAGCTCGGCCATGGAATGCACCACGTGGATGCCGATGCCGCCGCCGCCGCCGGTGGCCTTGACCATCATGGGGAACCCCAACTCCCACGCTTTGGCGATAGCCTCCTCGTCGCTCACCGGCTCCTCGGTGCCCGGCATCACCGGCAGCCCTGACTTGCGGGCCACCCGGCGGGCGGAGAGCTTGTCCCCCATCTGGTTCAGCACTTCTTCGCCGGGGCCGATGAACACCACGCCGGCGGCCTTGCAGCGAGTGGCAAGCTCGCTGTTCTCGGACAGGAACCCGTAGCCAGGGTGGATGGCCTGCGCGCCCGTATCCCGGCAGGCGTTCAGCATGGCGTCGATGTTGAGGTAAGAATCCGCCGCCGCCGCACCGCCGATGCACACCGACTGGTCGGCCATCTGCGTATGCACCGCGCCGGCGTCGGCCTCCGAATAAACGGCAACAGTGGCAACGCCCAGGCGCTGGCAGGTCCGAATAATGCGGGCGGCAATTTCGCCCCGGTTGGCAACCAGTATCTTTTCAAACATGGCTATACCCCGCGGAAACGGCCCGTAGGGGCGAATAATTATTCGCCCCTACGCCGTGGCCAAGCGTATCGGTGCAGTCTCACAATGACAGACTTTTTACGCCTATCCCTGCTTTCGATTCAACAACAGTCAGCGCAAGTTTCAGGGCAATTTTGCGGCATCCAGAAAAACCTGCGTCCGCACCTGCCGGTCCATCCAGTATTGCAGCGTGGCAGTCAACGTGCCATGCACTTCGTCGCGCACCGTCGCCGGTACGTTGAGTTCGGGCAATAGCCGCGCCGACTCCGTGCGGTGCAGCAGGCGCAGCACTTTGAGGGCCGGCAGCGACAGCGAGCGCACAATCACGTCGGGCGGCCCGCATTCCAGGCACAGCGTCCCGCCGGCGCCGACGGCAAAGCGGTGCCGCTCCGGTTCCAGTTCCTCGCCGCACTCCACGCAATGATACAGCTCCGGCAGGAAGCCGGACAGCGCGAGCAGTTGCAGGTCGAAGTAGCGCAGGGGCAGCTCGGCGGTCGGGTTGTCGCCCACCGCTTCCAGCGTCTGCACCGCCAGGTCGAACAGCTCCGGGTTGGGGGCGGATAGAGCGCTGAACGAATCCACCAACTCGGCCACGTACAGGCCGCGAGCGGTAACGGCATAGTCGGCCTTGACCTCTGGGAAGGCGGTGACCACCTCGGCTTCGGCCACGATGTCCAGGGAACGGCCCCGGGCGACGGACAGCCGCAGCAGGGTCAGCGGCTCAAAATGGCCCATCAGCTTGCTCGTCAGCCGTCGCGCCCCCCGGGCCAGCAATTCCAGCTTGCCGTGCTCCCTGGTGTAGATGGCCGACACCAGATCGGCCTCGCCGACGGGCGTTTTCCGCAGGGTAAGGCCGGCGGTGCGGTAGGTTCGGGGCTGGGTCATTGTAATTGCGAGGAGCGCCGCTCGTGGTGAGCCTGTCGAACCACGTGGTAATCGCGTGTCATTCCAGCGCGCTGCGTCCCGCCAGCGCCCGGCTGAGGGTGGTCTCGTCGGCGAACTCCAGCGAACCGCCCACGGGCAGGCCGCGAGCCAACCGGGTGATCCGTAGGCCCGTGTCGGCCAGGCGGCGGTTGATGAAGTCGGCGGTAGCGTCCCCTTCCAGCGTGGGGTTGGTGGCGACGATGAGTTCCTGGAACGGGCTGCCGGTTCCCTGGAGGCGGTCGAAGAGCTGGGGCAGGTGAATGTCCTCCGGCCCGACGCCGTTCAGCGGCGACAGCACGCCGTGGAGGACGTGATACAGTCCGCGATAGGCGCGGGTGCGTTCCAGCGCTACCAGGTCGCGCCGTTCCTCGACGACGCAGATCAGTTCCCGGTTGCGCTGAGGGTTGGAGCAAATCTCGCAGGGCGAGGCATCGGTCAGGTTGCGGCACTCGTCGCAGAACAGGAGGCCGTCCTTTGCCGCAACAATGGCATCGGCCAGCGACCGCGCCTCTTCCGCCGGAATCTGAACGATGTGGTCGGCGATGCGCTGGGCGCTCTTCGGCCCGATGCCGGGCAGCCGGTGCAGCTCCTCAATGAGCCGGCCCAGGGAACGAGCGGTGCCCGGATTGTACTCGCTGACCATGATGCTTGCGTCGCCTCCTGCGTTGCCGGTTATCCCCTGCCGACCGGCGCCGGCTGCGACCGGGCGGCGATGACTGGCGCCAGATGCACCGACGCCCGCCGCAAGTCCACCGCCACAACGTCCCAATATCTCCCGCCGTCACACTCCTGCCAATACCCCGCAAAATCCCCATTTTCCACCACTCGGCAATCGGCATCGGACTTATCGCCCAGCGTCAGCGTGTCGGTGTCGGCATCGTAGCCTCGCTCCGCGTCAAGCGGCAGGAAGTCGCTAATATGCAACACGCGCAGCCGGGTTATGTCCTCGCTACCTTCGTCCGCAAGGGTAAGGATAACCTCAAAGTAATCCCGCAAAGCTGCGCCGCTACGTCCCCCCGGGATTGCGGTTAAAATCACAGTGTCGTCTTCAGCGTAGTAGCTAACCTGCATCTCGCACCTCCAATTCTCGGCAGCGTCGCTGAAACCAGAGCCGACCTTCCTCCACAGTCCGCTCAACCGCGTGTTCGTCGAAGTGGGCCGTTATGATCTCGGCGTCATCCAGCGAAATGGGCACGCGCAACATCGCGGCACGACCGGGGACAAACCCCCAGTAGGTTATGGTTTCTCTTCCGCTCTCACCTGTGCAGATGCCGCGTACAGTCCAATTCTCAAGAGCGTGCTGAATTCTGTCAGCGGTAACCTCGTCGCCAGGGTCTTCACGCAAATGTCTGGTCAGCCACCTGGTGACGCCGCCGGCCGTAATGGTCTCCGGTAGTGTGCGTCTGTCACCAGGCTGAGGTTCACTTTCCTCGCTGGACATGATGCTATGACCGACATATGCCGCATACGTAGGGGCGAATAATTATTCGCCCCTACCCGTCGACACCACGGACGGCGCAACAGACCTAAAACAGCCCCGGAATATTCAACCCGCCCGTCACGGCGCCCATCTTCTGGGCGGCCAGCTCCTGGGTGCGGGCGAAGGCGTCGTTGACGGCGGCGGCCACCAGGTCCTGCAGCAGGCCGATGTCCTCTGCCGCTTCCGGCTCGATGATGACCTCGGTCACCTCCTGCTTGCCGGTCATGGTGACGCGGACCACGCCGCCGCCGGCGGAACCCTCCACGCTCATCTCTTCCAGTTCCTGCTGAGCCTTGGCCAGACGGTTCTGCAACTGCTGGGCCTGGCGCATCATCTTGCGGTTCATCATGGTTTTGTCTCCTGGTAGGTTGCGCTGGAATTCACCCGTCACTCCGGCGAGAGCCGGAGTCCAGAAAACGCCACTGGATTCCGGCTTTCGCCGGAATGACGAGAAATGTCAGCGCGGCTCAGTTTTCCTCGATGGGACGCGCTCCCAGGCCGATGGCGGTGCGGTACAGTGGACTGTCCTGAACGGAGTTGCGGGTGGGGCGAGCACCGGCGCCAACGGCGCCGGCCAGGGTCACCGTGAAGGGATGACGCTCGCCGAAACCCTGTTCAATCGCTTGCTCAATGGTATCACGAACCCGGGGGTCGGTCAGTTCTTCCTGCATCCGGTCCAGGTTCGCGGCGTTGCTGAAGGGCAGCACCAGCGTCGCGTTGTCATCGGACAGGTGAACGCTGTCGGGGCGGCAATCCCGCAACAGCGCGCCCAGGTTGTACTTGCTGCCCTTTTCCCGACCCAGTCGCCGTACCACTTCCCCCCAGCGTCCCGGCAGGCTGTCGGGCGCGGCTGCCGGTCCGCCGTAGGCGGATGAGCGGGCCGGAGCAGGGCCGCCGCCGTTGCCGGGCGGTGGCTGACGTGACGGCGGTGGCCCGGATGCCGGGCGCTGCTGGCGAGGACGGTCCGCCGGAGGCGGACGGGCCGGCTCCCGTCCCCGTTGCGGCTGGGGGGCGCGTCCGCCTCCGGCGGATTGAGGCTGCGCCGACGGCTCCATCGCCGGCGCAGCGTTATTGGTCAAGGGCGCGGGCCGGCAGATCTCGGCGGCGGCGATTTCCAGGGGCAGCGATGACGGCGCGTCGTAGCGGAGGTTGGCCTCGCCCCAGACGCGCACCGCCCGCAGGATGCTGGCAGCGTCGGTCTTCTGCATCGTCCGCCGCAGGCGGACCAAGGTATCGTCCGGCAGGTCCAGGGTGTCGCCGGCGTCCCAGGCCAGTAGCAGCATGGCCCGCAGGATGTCCAGGGTTTGCCGGTGCAGTTGGCGCGGCTCGCCGCCTTCCCACACCACCTGGTTGATGGTCTCCAGCGACCCCGAGGTATCGCCGGTCAGCATCTGCTGAGCCAGGGACAGGTAGGCGTCGCTGCGCACGATGCCCAGGGCGTCCTCTACGTCCCGCAGCGTGATCTCCCGGTCGGCGGATACTGCCAGCTGCTCCAGCATATTCAGGGCGTCGCGCATGGAGCCGCCGGCGTTGCGGGACACCATGCGCAGGGCGTCGGGCTGTATCGCCACTCCCTCCCGGTCGGTGATGTAGGCCAGCCGGTCGTAGATGGTCTGCCCCGGCAGGCGGCGGAAGTCGTAACGCTGGCAGCGGGAGAGGATAGTCGGCAGGATGCGGTCGGCCTCGGTGGTGCAGAGGATGAAGATGACGTGGGCCGGCGGTTCCTCCAGCGTCTTGAGGAAAGCGTTGGACGCCTCTCTCGTCAGCATATGGGCTTCGTCGATGATATAGACTTTGCGCCGGTTCTGAGCCGGCTGAAAATGCACCTTGTCGCGGATCTCGCGGATTTCCTCCACGCCCCGGTTGCTGGCGGCGTCCAGCTCGATGACGTCCAGGTTGCGCCCCTCGTTGATGGACACGCAGATGGCGCACTCCTCGCAGGGGTCGCCGTCCTGCGGGTTCAGACAATTGATGGCCTTGGCCAGCACGCGGGCAGTGGTCGTCTTGCCGCTGCCCCGCGTCCCGCAGAACAGGTAGCTATGGCTGACCCGACCCTGCATCACCGCCTGCCGCAGCGTATTTCCCACATGCTCCTGCCCGGCCAGGTCGCTGAACGTACCGGGCCGCCACTTGCGGTAATAAACTTGCGAAGAGGTGGTCATAATGGTGGATCCGCAGTGGTAAAACGCTGGCTAACTATAACGCCAACGGCCCCGCCGATGCCATAGCGGGGATGCCCGCTTAACGTCATTGCGAGCGCAGCGTGGCGGTCTCGGAGCGTGAGCAAGCCGGTATGCTAGAATGGACTCACTGCCGAGTAAGCAACGGAGCATGGAAACTCATCATGACGACACGGACCGAAACAAAACCTCTCAGCCTCACTGTTTCCAACTTTGGACCTATCGCTGAAGCGAACGTAGATCTGCGCCCAATGTCTGTCTTCGTTGGCCCCAGCAATACGGGAAAGTCATACTTGGCCGTCCTGATTTATGCGCTGCATCAGTTCTTTGGGTCTTATTCCGGATTTGCGCTCAACAGGCGGGTAGCCCACCGTATGTTTCTCCGGCGACCTCCCATGATGATCCCGGCCACCAACATCGGGTTGTCGGCAAAGGATGTTGACAGGCTTTATTCGTGGACGGAGGCCGAGCGGTTTAAGATCCAATCTGCTGGAGAAGTGAGTGCATCGCCCATTGATTCAGAGATTCCTCCAGAGATTTCGGACTTGGTACGCCGTGCGCTCGGTGAATTTGCCTCCCTTAGCACCATATTCGACGCTGAGATCGTAAGATGTTTCGGCATAGAAAAAACTGAAAGTTTGGTTCGATACGCCGGGGATAACGGTACAGCTAACTCGATGCGGAGCGCTGTCTCAAAAGAATGGGATGATGGAGATGTTTATAGGTACGAAATTGGGGTAACCAAGCAAGGCACAAATATCAAAGCCTTGCTACCGGACCCTATGCCCATCCGCATAATGCAAAATCTCCAAACCCCTTGGTTTTTCCTGTCACCAGATGATATTAGCGATCAAAGGGAGGGAAATGCACGTTTGCACCTCGGTGCTCTCGCTGGCGTGGTAGTGTCCAATAGCGTCGGCCCGCTCGGACAAGCAGCGCATTATCTACCCGCCGATCGGGCTGGTGTGATGCACGCCCACCAAGTTGCGGTGAGGGGTTTGATTGCTAGCGCTTCCCGGATGGTTCTGCGCCCAGATTCCCCGATGCCTGTCTTATCTGGTGTGCTGGGAGACTTCCTTGAGCAACTCGTTGCGTTGGCGTCGGGGCCAGTTGGTTTGGACACGCAAAACGATGACAACCTAGCGCGTCATCTGGAGCGAACATTGTTGGGTGGTGCTGTGCGCGTCGAACGGTCTCAAATCGATTACCCTTCGTTTGCCTATCGGCCAGAGGGTTGGCAATATGACCTTCCCCTAATGAACGCTTCATCTATGGTGTCAGAACTGGCCCCGGTTGTACTCTATCTCCGTCACGTCGTTCAGCCGGGCGACACGCTAATCATTGAAGAACCGGAATCCCATCTCCACCCTCAGGCGCAGATAGAATTCACCCGTGTGCTTGCCGCTGCGGTGAAGGCAGGCATCCGCATCATTATCACCACCCACAGCGAATGGGTTTTGGAAGAATTGGCTAACCTAGTGCGACTATCTGACTTGCCTACTGATCGCCGTGAGGGGATTGAGGCCGCGGATTTGGCCCTCACACGTGATGAGGTTGGTGCCTGGTTTTTCAGGCGGGGAGAGGCAGGATCAGGTTCTAAAGTCCAGGAGATTCAATTAGATGTTGATTCCGGAACATTCCCGTCGGGGTTCGGGCTGATTACCGAGAAACTGTATAACCGTTGGGTACAAATCTCTAACCGGGTTGAAAGAGGCAAGTAATGCCGTCAACAGTTGTGGACGACCTCAGAAAGAATGTTGATGTTCAGTTTCAGGCCGCGAATTGCTATGACCATGGATGTTCGCTGTCATTAGACGACTCTCCAGACCCGAATCTGCTGATTAAGGCTGAAGATATGGCCCCAAAAGCAGTAGGCCAGTGTGATTTTTTGTTCGTCGGAGGGGAGGATCAGGAAGGAGGAGGTCCTTGGGTGGTTCCGGTCGAGTTGACCAGTGGTAGAAAGAGGGCAAACAGATTTTTGCGCCAATTACGATCCGGGGCCGAATTGGCGGATTGTTTGCTTCCACCTGATGTTGAGGTCAGGTTTTGTCCGATAGCAGTGCATGGCAGAGAGTTGCATCCCAAAGAATTTCGGGACTTGCGCGCACGGCGGGTCAAGTTTCGCGAAGACGAAGTGTTGGTGAGCACAGTTAGGTGCGAAACTAGATTGGTCGACGCGCTACAGTAAAGGAAATCCTGTCTCTGGTACGGGCTGATGTTCCGGGTCTGGCATCCCCCGCCCTCGCCGTGTACACTCCCGCCTAACGTAACCTCTACCGTCACCGTACCGGGAGGTGTGGCGAATGCCGATTTCCGACGAAACCATGAAGCGCATTATTGCCGAATACGGCGGGTTCGAGCTGTCCGATGCCGAGCTGGAGCTGGTCAAGCCGGAGTTGGAGAACTACCTGACCGAGTTGCAGAACCTGCGCGATCTCGACCTGTCCGACGTAATGTCCGCGCGCCTGCTCCGGCCGGCGGATGGAGGAGGAGAAGCCGATGCCTAGCTCCGAACTGCTCAAGCTGACCATTTCTGAAGTCGCTCCCATGATCCAGGCGCGGGAGGTATCTCCTGTTGACCTCACCGAGTCGGCGCTGGCCGAGGCCGAACGGCAGCAGCCCACCCTCAACTCCTTCATCACCATCATGCGCGAGCAGGCCCTGGCCCAGGCCGAGGAAGCCGAGGATGCCCTGTCTCGCGGCGAGTACCGCGGGCCGCTTCACGGCATACCCATCGGCATCAAGGACAACATCGCCACCGGCGGCATCCGAACCACCCTGGGGACCAAGGTGCTGAGCGACCACGTGCCCGATGAGGACGCCGACGTGGTCCGCCGCTGCAAGGAAGCCGGCGCGATTATCCTCGGCAAGGAGAACCTGGAGGAGTTTGCCGCCGGCGCGACCTCCAACAACCCCCATTACGGCGCGGTGCACAACCCCTGGAACGTGGACCACATCCCCGGCGGTTCCAGCGGCGGCGGCGGGGCCAACGTGGCGGCCGGCGTCACCTTCGCCTCTCTGGGCACCGACCTGGGCGGCTCGGTGCGCTTGCCCGGCGCTTTCTGCGGCGTGGTCGGCCTCAAGCAGACCTTCGGGCGCGTCAGCCAGCGCGGGCTGCTGGTGACCAGCTTCAACGGCGACCACATCGGCCCTATGACCCGCTCCGTCCGCGACAGCGCGCTGGTGTTGCAGGCCATCGCCGGCTATGACCCACTGGATCCCAGCACCGTGCCGGTTCCCGTGGATGACTACGCCCTCATCCTGGAGCGGGGCATCAGCGGCCTCACCATGGGCATCCCGTCCAACTACTACTATGACCACCTGGATCCCGAGGTGGAAGTCGCCGTGCGCCGGGCCATCGCCGCCCTGGAAGAGCTGGGCGTCGCCACCCGCGAGGTCAGCGTGCCCACCATGCGGTACGCCGGCGCCCTGCGCTTCTCCAGCATGGCCGACAGCGTGGTCACCCACGAGCCATACATCACCTCCAACCGCGAGGACTATGGCCCCGACACCCTCTACCGCACTCTGGCCGGCCAGTTCGTGCTGGGCCGCGACTACTCCAAGGCTATGAAGGTGCAGCGTCTCATCAAGGAGGAACACGCCCGCGTTTTGCAGGAGGTGGACTTCCTGGTGACGCCGACCACGCCGCTGCCGGCCCCGCGCATCGACGCGGACACTCTTGAGGCGGAGGGCCGTCGCCAGAAGGTGCGCGGCCCTGGCTCCGGCCACGTCTCCCGCAACACCAGCCCGATGAACGCCACCGGCTTTCCCGCCATCACCGTGCCCTGCGGCTTCAGCGAGCTGGGCCTGCCCATCGGCCTCCAGTTCATCGCCCGACCCTGGGAGGAGGGCAACCTCTTCCGCATTGCCCACGCCTACGAGGGCGTCTCCCCCAGCCGGGGCGTGTGGCCTGATTTAGGGTGAAATGGTAGAATCGGGTTGCGATGTGGCGCGGCATTTACGATGGAATCAAGTCAATACCGCGCCACCTCTGGTATTGGCTGATACAGCCGGAGGGGTGGCAAGTCAGGCATTTTGCGGCTTCGCCATTCGGCGCCGCGCTGATGACGTGGTTCTGGACCGGCCAGCCGCGATTTTGGGAGCATTGGGATACGGTCGCGGAGATGGCAAGCCTGGGCGCCATCTCCTACGGTGTCATCGCGGTGCTGGCGGAAGGAGGTCTCAGATTGTTTTACACGTTGTCGCTAATCGGGAGAGACATAGAAAGGCGAAGGCGCGAGCTTGACGAAGCAAAAGCCGCGGGAATGGCCGCGGGAATGGCGGCGGGCGAGGCTGCCGGTATGGCCGCCGGTATGACTGCCGGTATGGCCGCCGGCGAAGCTGCCGGGGTCGACGCAGAACGCAAGCGGTGGCGGCAGTGGAACGAAGCGCGCATGAGGGCGGCTGCCGAGGGTCGCGAATTCAACGAGCCCCCTCCCGGAAGCTAGTTGGCTCGGAATGGGCTATGCCTTCTGCGAGGCAATTCGCCCAGCCTGGAGTAAAACCCCATGGAATACCGACGTTTCGGCCCCACTGACATGACGGTTTCCGCCCTCGGCTTCGGCTGCTGGGAGATGGGCGGCACCTATGGCGACGTGTCCGGCTCCCAGCTGGACGCCGCCGTGAACCGGGCCATCGACCTGGGCATCAACTGCTTCGATACCGCGCCGGCCTACGGCAGAGGCGAGTCGGAGGTGGTGCTGGGCAAGGCCCTGGGCAGTCGGCGCAAGGACGTGATCGTCGTCACCAAGTGCGGCGTGGGTTATTCCGACCGTCCCAAGGGCCGGGACAGCCGGGCGGTGTCCATCCTCGCCTCCGTGGAGCAAAGCCTGCAAAACCTGGGCACCGATTACCTGGACGTGCTGCTCATCCACTGGCCCGACGTCAACACCCCCTTCGACGAGACCATGCACGCGCTGGACGGACTGGTGCGCCAGGGCAAGGTCCGCGCCGTCGGCGTCTCCAACTTCACCCTGGAGCAGATCAAAGAGTGCGAGGCGGTACGCAGCGTGGACGTCGTTCAGTATGGCCTCAATATGTTCGACCGGCGCATGGAGCAGGAAATCTTTCCCTATTGTCTGGAGCGGGGTGCCGGCGTGATGGTCTATGGCCCGCTGGCCTTTGGGCTGCTGACCGGCACGATGTCCGCCGACACCACCTTCGGCGGCAACGACTGGCGCAGCACCGGCGGCCGGCCCGGCTGGAACGTGGGCGTATTCGCCGAGGAGCATTTCCAGCGCAACCTGCGGGTCGTCGAGGACCTTAAGCCCATCGCCGAAGCAAGAGGCAGGAAGATGCCCCACCTGGCACTGCGCTGGGTGCTGTCCAACCCCGCCGTCAGCGTCGCCCTGGTCGGCACGCGCACCGTTCAGGAGGTGGAGGACAACGTCGCCGGCCTGGAGTGGGCGCTATCCGGCGCGGACCTGGAAGCCATCGACGCCGTCTTTGCCAACTACGGCGTGGACACCCACCCTGATATAGTGATCGACCCCGACGAATAGGCACGGCGAGGTTTTCCAAAGCGCGCTGACAAATGCCCGTCATTCCCGCGAAAGCGGGAATCCAGCAAGGGCAGAACCCGGTCAACGTTCCTGCCCTGGAGACTTTTCTGGGTTCCTGCTTTCGCAGGAACGACGGGTTGGTTTACCAAAAGTCAACGCCCCCTAGCCGTTCTGAAGGCGCTCGATTTCGGCTTCCAGTTCGCGAACGCGGGCCTCGGCGGCATCGGCGCGCTCCCGTTGGTCCTCGTAGGTCAGGATGTGGCGACCGGTTTCGGGGTCGTACCAGGCCAGTTGGCCGTTTTCCCACCTGATGTTGAGGTTGAGGACGGGGCTGTAACCCTGAAGGCTCCCGTCGGGCAGTTCCTCGATGAGGATTGGAACGTACACTCCGTTGACCAGTTGGTCGCCGGCCAGCCGTGCGCCGTGGTATTGGCCGGTCTCATCAAAACGCCAGTATTCCGGGATTTCCAGCGTGGCGTAGTCGTCCCGCTTCTCGCCCACGTCGATGTGCCCGGTATGCCGCGACGCTATCTCCAGCACGAAGTCGGGCGGCTTGCCCTGCTCCTCGATGATGTAGCCGTTGCTGGCCTCGTAGGCGGCCGGGTCAGCGTTAAATGCCACCAGCAGGTCCGGATAGTGGCTGCCGGACATACTGCGGGTGGGCCGCACCACCACGTAACGTTCGCCCGCGACGATGGTGGTGTCCGGGCTTCCCAGATGCTGAGCGAGATGGTGCTGGTTGCCGGTGGCTGACAGGTGCTTGGAGCTGGCCATGTCGTCAGAATGGCGCTCCGGCGGGTCGGGTAGCCGGTAACGTCCGGGTTGCTGCGGCGTTTTGCCGACGGTGTTGGCGATGGTCATATCGCACCTGCGGTTTTGCTGAACTCTGGATTGGCGTCTGGTGTAGGGGCGAATAATTATTCGCCCCTACGTACTTCGCAACGACAGAATCGGTCGCCTTACCCCGCCGCGATCCAGTCAACCACCCGCTCCGCCACCATGATGACGGTGGGGTGGATGCCGCCGGAGCGAGGGACCCGGGGCATCACTGAGGCGTCGGCCACCCACAGGCCCTCCACGCCGCGCACGCGGCAATACTGGTCAACCACGGCCATGCCGTCGCCGTCCGGCCCCATGCGGCAGGTGCCGGAAACGTGGCGGGCCGTGCCCACGGTCTGCCGCGCCCACAGGTCCAGCGCGTCGTCGTCGTTGAGGATTTCATCCGGCGGGTTGATGCGGAAGTCGAACACGTCCTTGAAGGCGTCCGACTCCAGCAGCCGCGCTCCCTTGCGCAGTCCGTCGCGGATGCGCCGGGCGTCGTTGGGATGATGCAGGTAGCGGTAGTTGAACTCGGGCTGGACACTGGGGTCGGAAGACGCCAGCTGCACGAAGCCCGACCCGTCGGGCAGGCCCAGGGTGCAGGAGATGCGCGCGGCCCGTTCCGGCGGAACGTCGCCGGTGTTGTAGCGGGTTCGCACGCCGGCGACCTTCTCCTCGCGCTCGTCAACCACCGTGCTGCTGCGGAGCACCATGTCGTTGGTGTATTCCGACCCCTCGGCGCTGTAGTGCAGGCCGAAATGCGGCGCGTCCAGGTCGCCGACCAGGGTCTTGCCGTCCTTCACCTTGTAGGTGACGTGTACGCTGAGGTGGTTCCACAGTCCCTGGCCGACGCCGGGGCTGTCGTGGATGACGGGTATCCCGAACTGTCGCAGGTGGTCCCTGGGGCCGACGCCCGACAGCAACAGCAGTTGGGGCGACCGTATGGCGCCGCTGCTCAGCACGACCCTATCGGCTTCCACGGTGAAAATCTCGCCGCCGCTCTCCGCCTCCACACCAACCGCTCGTGGTGAGCCTGTCGAACCATCCTCGAACAGCACCCGGCGGACGTACACGTTGCCCCGCACGGTGAGGTTCAGCCGGTGGCGCATGGGTCCCAGGTGCGTCAGGGCCGCGCTCATGCGGATGCCGCCCAGGTTGTTGGTGGGCGACACGCCGACGCCGGTGGGATTCGGCCCGTTGGTGTCCTCCACCGCGCCGTAGCCTTCGGCCAGGCAGGCGTCGTAGAAGGCTTTCTGGATGTCTGCCCAGGTGCCGGACTGACGCCGGCGCACCGGCATGGGGCCGTCCGCGCCGTGGTAGTCGTCCTGGATGTCCAGGTCGCGCTCCATCTTCCGGTAGAAGGGCAGGATCTTGGCGTAGGACCACTCGTCGTTGCCCCGGGCGGCCCAGTCGTCGAAGTCCTCGGGAAAGCCCCGCTGCATGGCCTGGCCGTTGATGGACGACCCGCCGCCGATGACCTTGCCCTGGGCGACGTGGATTTCGCCCTGCTCCGGGGTGATGGTGCCGCGTAGCGCCCAGTTGTGTATAGAATCCTGGGCCTCCGCGTACCGAGTGCCGCCGAACTTGATGTCGTCGGGCAGAACATTCGGGTCGGGGTAGTCGTTGCCGGCCTCAAGCAGCAGCACCGAGGTGTTGATGTCTTCGGCCAGCCGGGCCGCCAGCGTCGAACCGGCCGCGCCGCCGCCGACCACAATAACGTCGTACTTCATGGATCCTCCACGGGCCGTTTTGCCCTGGATTAGACTGATTTCTGCCGGGCATTATAGCGGAAACGACAGCAGCGCTCCCGACCGTCGGTAGTCTTCAGTAGCGTTGCAATTCAGGCGGGTTTCCCGTGTAGGGGCGACCGGCCGGTCGCCCCTACACGCGCCAGCAACGGTGTCCGCAGAATTAAAACCACCCAAAATGGAACGCTACCGGCTTGCAAAGAAAGGTTGCGCAAAGTGGATGCGTATGAGACAAATGAGAAGCTGCGCCAAACTGTGTACGAGTGAACCACGACGGTATTGTTTTCACGGGATAACGCTATGATAACTACTTTCGAAGGCATTGATCTCCTGGAACGGGAAGCCGGACACCTCCTGGATTTCCTGCGAGGGCTGCCCGCCGAGGCCTGGCAAACCCCCAGCGCCTGCGCGGGTTGGACCGTGGCGGACGTGATCGGGCATCTCACCAGCGTTGACCTGTCCAACCGACTGGTGCGGGGCCTGGACGGAGATTACTCCGCGCCGGAGGGTTCGCCGGCGCCGGATCAGCACGACGAGGACGCCTTTGCCAAGAGCATCTACCAGCGGGCCATCGACTCCAGCCAGCGGTTGGGCGACGGCCTGCTTGCCGACTTCACCCAGCGCATCAACGAGACTGTAACGCTGTTCCGGCAGGTGGGGGACGATCAGTGGGACAACCTGGTCTATTGGCCGCCCGGCCCCATGCCCGTCCGGACTCTGCTGACCCAACGCATCGCCGAGCTGACCATGCACGGCTGGGACATCCGCTCCCGGCTGGAGGTCGACTACCACCTTTCCGACGGCAGCGTGACCGCCCTTCTGGACACGGTGGACCGCGCCGCCCGCCGCGCTTTCCGTCCCGACCCGCTGCTGCAGGGACGCTCCCTGCGCTACCGTTTCACCGTAACCCAACCGAGCCGGCGGATGCTGGACCTGGTACTCAGCGACGACGTGGCCCAAATAGTCGAGGACGAGGCCGGCGCAGAAACCGAGCCGGCCGCCGTCACCTTCCAATGCGACGGAGAAACCTGCGTCCTGGTGATGTATGGCCGTCTCACGCCGGATCAGGCAGTGGGAGCCGGCCGGCTGTCGGTGGCCGACGGCGACGAATACCTGGCGTCCACCTTCGGCGACCGCTTCGTAGGGGGCTGACGCATGGCTTACCTGTCATTGCGAGCGCAGCGTGGCAATCCCGTTGGTGTAGTAGCCGTCGCTTGGGCAACGAGATTGCCACGTCGCTTCGCTCCTCGCAATGACATAGGACTTACGCAGTTGAATTACTCTAAACTCGTCATTCCCGCGAAAGCGGTAATCCAGTAACCGAAATCGTTAATACTGTTCCAGATGCGTTCACCGTGAAGCTTCTGGATTCCTGCTTTCGCAGGAATGACGGGCTTGTAATTTCAAGTGCGTAACTCCTATGACAAACCGAGTTCGACGGTGACATCATCCGGCTCGAACGATTCTCCGACTTGCCATTAACCCCGCGACTTGGCTCCGTCCCGCCGTTGGCGCTTGCGGTCGTGGGCGGAGAGCAGCATCTTGCGGATGCGCAGGTTCTCCGGCGTAACCTCCACCAGCTCGTCGTCGGTGATGAACTCCAGGGTTTCCTCCAGGCTCATCCGCACCGTGGCGTTCAACCGTTCCGCGACGTCCGCCGTTGACGAGCGCATATTGGTCAACTTCTTCTCCCGGCAGACGTTGATTTCCAGATCCCCCTCCTGCCGGCGGCTGCCCACCACCATGCCCTCGTACACCGGGGTGCCTGGGTCAATGAAGGTGTCGCCCCGACGCTGGGCGTTGAGCAGGCCGTAGGTCACCGCCGGGCCGCCCTCCGACGCCACCAGCGCCCCGCCGCGTTGCGTCTTGATCTCGCCCTGCATCGGTTCGTAAGAGACGAAGCTGCTGTTTTTCACGCCGTCGCCCCGGGTGGTGCGAAGAAAGAAGGCGTTGAACCCAATCAGGCCGCGAGTGGGTATCCGGTACTCCATGTGGACGTAGCCGTTTTCGGCGTAGCGCATATCGAGCATCTGGGCCAGGTGCCCCGACAGGTACTCGGTCAACACGCCGACATACTCCTCGCGGGTGCTGATGCTGAGCGTTTCGTACGGCTCGTGGACCCGACCGTCGATCCGCTTGGTCACCGGCACGGGCCGGGAAACCTGGAACTCGTACCCCTCGCGGCGCATGGTCTCGACCAGGATGGACAGGTGCAGCTCACCCCGGCCGGCCACCACAAAAACGTCGGGACTCTCGGTGGTCTCGACCCGCAGGCTCACGTTGGTGCGCAACTCCCGTATCAGCCGCTCGTGGAGGTTGCGCGACGTGCAGCGTCCGCCCTCCCGTCCCACAAACGGCGAGGTGCTGACGCCGAAGGTCATCCGCACGGTGGGTTCCTGGATGTCTATGGTCGGCAGGGCTTCCGGGTCCTCCGGGCTGGCGATGGTATCGCCGATGGCGACGCCCTCGGGGCCGGTCACCGCCGCGATGTCCCCGGCATGAGCCTCCGATACCTCCACGCGCTCCATGCCGTGGAACACGAAGATATGCTCCAGGCTGTGCTGGGTAGCCTCGCCGTATCGGTCCAGCAGGGCGACACTATCTCTGGCTCGGAGGGCGCCGTCGGTGACCCGGCCGACGGCCACCTGGCCCAGGTAGTTGTCGTAGTCCAGCGCGGCGACCAGCATCTGCAACGGCGCGTCGGGGTCGCCGGCGGGCGGCGGCACCGCGTCCAGGATGGCGTCAAACAGGGGCTGCATATCTGTGCCCGGCCGGTCGGGATTGGCCGTCGCGTAGCCCTGCCGCGCCGACGTGTACAGCACGGGAAAGTCCAGCTGATCCGCGTCCGTCGCCAGGTCCAGGAACAAATCCTGCACCAACCCCAGCGCCTCCTGGGGGCGGGCCTCCGGGCGGTCGATCTTGTTGATGACGACGATGGGCGCGACGTTCTGCCGCAGGGCCTGGCGCAGCACGTAGGTGGTCTGGGGCATGGGGCCGTCCACGGCGTCCACCAGCAGCAGGCAGCCGTCGGCCATGTTCATCACCCGTTCCACCTCGCCGCTGAAGTCGGCGTGGCCCGGCGTGTCGATGATGTTGATTTTCACGCCGCGATAGGACACCGACGCGTTCTTGGCCAAGATGGTGATGCCCCGCTCCCGCTCCAAGGGATTGGTGTCCATGATCAGTTCGCCCACCTGCTGGTGGTCGCGGAACACCCGGCCCTGTTTCAGCAGCGCATCGACCAGCGTGGTCTTGCCGTGGTCAACGTGGGCGATGATGGCCAGGTTGCGGATGTTGTGGTTGTGGCAGTCGTTCAAGAAGTTTCACCTCGCGCGACATCAAGGATACCACCAACGGCCCGGCACAGGCAGTGGTGGGTATCGCGTAACATTGTAGGGGCGAATAATTATTCGCCCCTACGCGAACCGGAGAGCGCTGTTATCCGTATCGACTACCCAAAAAGGGCGCTTCCCGCGCCGGGCCTGTGCAAAGTAATCGGCCTCTTTGGTTCCGCTCATCCTGAGCCTGTCGAAGGATGCCACCGTTGCTGGAGCCATGGTTCGACAGGCTCACCATGAGCGGCTAAAGGGACTTTGCGCAGGCCATGTTCCCGCGCCGCCGCCATCGACGCTCCCTGCCGGCGGTGTTAGTATGCTCCCGGAATCGGCTTCGCCACCCGGCCGAACCGCGCCGACCAGACCGGAGGATCAGCTCATGCCAGGGACAGGCTTGGATTATTCCACGCTCTTCAATCGGGACCTGCCGCCCCCGTCGGCGCCGTGGGAAGGCCACCCCAAGTACAACTTTATCGGCGGCCACAGCGACCCCGATATGGTCCCTATGGAGGGGTTCATCGAGTCGGCCAACCGGGTATTTCGCGGCGACCCCCGCAATATCTCCATGTACAACTTCGACGGCGGACCCCAGGGCATCATCCCCCTGCGCCAGTTCGTCGTTGATAAGCTGGCCCAGCATCGCGGGATCAACGTGACCACCGACGAAGTCCTGATTACCTCCGGCTCCGGCCTGGCCATCGAGCTGATTAACGAGATCCTGCTGGAGGAGGGTGATACCGCCATCGTCGAAGCCTTCAGCTTCTCCGGCGCCCTGGGCAACCTGCGCCGCCGCAAGGTCAACATCGTCGGCATCGAGGTGGACGAGGACGGCATGAGCATGGACCATCTGGCCCGTGAGCTTGAAGACCTACGGAACCGGGGCGTGCGCCCCAAGTACGTCTATACCATCCCAACCCTCCAGAACCCCACCGGCACCGTGATGACCATGGCGCGTCGGGAGCGGATGCTGGAACTCAGCGAGGAATACGGCGTCCCCATATTCGAGGACGAATGCTACGCCGACCTCATCTTCGAGGGCGAATACGAGAACGCCATCCGCTCCCTGGACGACACTAACCGGGTGCTGCACATCGGCTCATTTTCGAAGACCCTGGGGCCGGGCACCCGCCTCGGCTACGTCGTCGCGTCGTGGGACGTGATGAGCCGCCTGCTCTCCCGCAAGAACGACGCCGGCACCGGCGTCATGGACCAGATGATCGTCGGCGACTACTTCAACCACCACTACGAAGACCACATCTTGGAGATGCGGTCGTCCCTGAAGCGCAAGTGCGACACCCTCAGCAGCGCCTTGCGCGAGTCCTTCGGCCCCAGCGTCGATTTCTACGTGCCCCGGGGCGGGATGTACCTGTGGGTCAGATTGCCCGAGGGCGTCGACTCCCGCGATCTGGTCGGCCCGGCGCTGCGGGAGGGCATCGCGTTCAACCCCGGCCCCGACTGGTCGGCAGACCCGGACGCCGCCGCCGGCTACATCCGCCTCTGCTTCGCCCTGCCCAACGACGACGAGATCTGGGAAGGCGTCGAAAAACTGGCCGACGTATTCCGCGCCGAAGGGGCGCTGCCCTAGTGTTGTGATCTGGGCGGTCGTAATCCGTAGGGGCGAATAATTATTCGCCCCTACCCGCTACCGCTAAACCAGTTAATGGATCAACTGCCCTATACCGAACACCACCCGATTTGCGGCAACGAATTAGTTTACGGGAGGGAACCATGTCAGTATTGAAAGTGGAAGGCGTAACCCACTGGTCCATACCGGTCAACGACCTGGCGGAAGCCGAGGAGTTCTACGGGGAGTTGCTGGGCCTCGCCCCGGTGGGACGGCTGGGCAACAGCGTCATGTCCTGCTTCAACGTGGGCGACCACAACATCCTGCTCTGCGAACGCCAGAGCCCGGTGGACGGCCAGGCGGTGGAAAACGGCGGCGCGCACCACTCTTTCACCGTTTCTCCCGAGACCTTCGATCTTGCCTGCAAGGTCTTCCGCGAGCGGAACATCCGGATTGAGCACCTGACCTACCGGGCGCGGGGCGTGTTCTGCGGCCGCGAACTGTACTTCTTCGACCCCAGCGGCAACCGCCTGGAACTGCGCGACCCCACCTGGGTCGAGGGTATGCCCGAACCGCCCTACGAGGAACTGGCCGGCGCGTAGGCCCGTCTCCACGCAACTGTTCAAAGTTGAGGCGACAATTCAGTCCCAAACTCGTCATTCCTGCGAAAGCAGGAATCCAGAAAACCTTCGCACCATCAAACGAGAGTAGGGCAGGAATTTCCTGGATACCGGCTTTCGCCGGTATGACGGTGCTTGCCGTGCTCCCACCCCCGTTGCTCGGAGATGGCTTTGAGCATCTGGGGGCCGCCCCCCGCCTTTTTCGGAGGCTTGGGGCAGGTCGCCGGTTGACACGCAAGATTACAGCGGCAGATAAATGGCCTGCCCCGTCATGGCGCTGCGATACACCGCCTCGGTCCACTCCATGTAGTGAACGCCGGTCTCGAAGGCCACCATATCGACAATCTCAGTGCCCCGGATGGCGTTGGTGAACTGTTCCTCGACGCGGTAGCGGGCCTGGGTTTCCGGCGGGTTGGGAACCTCGGTCAGCTCCGTGTCGCCCCGCTTGCCGGCCCACACCCGGCGCTGGGAGTCCACGTGGATCGTCCCGTCGGTCCCGAACATCCAGATTTGACTGCCGCGATTCAGGCCGGAGGTGGCGCTCATCTGCATATGCACCTGCGCCCCGTTGGCCAGCTCGTACAGGATGTCGATGTGGTCCGGTATGGTCACGGACGTGAGGTGCCCGGTGTCGTCCCGACGATAGGGCACGTTTATCTTGGACATGGCCATCACCCGGTTGCCGCGCCCCAGCCAGCGCATCATCGACTCGTAGGATGCGCCGATGTTCAGGGTGTTGTGGCCGCTGAGGGCGCGGTCCTGCCGCCAGTGTACCGGGCTGTCGAAATCGGCGAAGTTGTTCTGCAGGGACGTGAAATCCACCGACAGCAGCTCGCCCAAGTAACCCTCGTCGATCAGGCGCTTGATGACGTTGTCGATGGTGTAGCTGGTGGAGGTCGGCGTGAGCTGGCAGACCAGGTGCGGGTACGCCCGTGAGGCGGCCAGCATATCCCGGGCCTCCGCCGCGTCGTTGGCCATGCGGGCCTCGGTGAGCACGTGCTTGCCGGCCTCCAGGGCGGCCAGGGTCATGGTGCGGTGCATATAGGGCCAGGTGCCGATGCAGACGGCGTTGATCTCGTCGTCCTCCAGCAGCTCCCGCCAGTGACGGTACACCTTGGGGATGTTGAACTGGTCGGCGATCACCCGGCCGGACTGAACGGTGCGGTTGGCGACGGCCACGATCTCGCAGTCGTCAACGCCCTGGAATCCGGGAATATGCCGGTTGCGCACGTTGCCGCCGGCGCCGATGAGACCCACTCGAATTGGTTGTTCAGCCATTGTTGTTCCTCCTGTGTCGGTCGATTCCGACAGGGCCGGTATTGGGTGCTTCGGTTGGTTGGGGAGGACATCCCACGGTTTTGGCGTTGAGTGTAGGGGCGAATAATTATTCGCCCCTACGGATTGCCGCTTGCATTTTACCCACCCCGTTCAGGTCATGCGACGTAATGCTATACTTGCGCCCATGACGCTATCCGGGTGAAATCCGCAAACATGATGCAGCACATCAGCGAAAAGGGAGGATGTCATGTCAAGAGTTACGATGATTCAGCACATCAACATCCAGATCAGCGACAAGGAGCGGAGCCGGGACTGGTACGAGAAGGTGTTTGGGGCAGAGTTCCTGGATCGCGGGCCGGAACTCAACTCGCGGCAGTTGCAGCTGCGCATCGGCAACGGCGAGATCCACAGCACCTTCACTCCCAACCCCAACCCGTCGGGACACTTCGCCGTGGAGATACACGACTGGGAGGAAATGATCGCCAACCTGGACGCCCAGGGCGTGGAGTACACGCCGCCCTCCGTCCGGGCGTATGCCGATGTTCATTCCACCTACATCAAGGACCCCGACGGCAACATGATCGAACTGGTGCAGCACCCGATGGGGCTGCGGGATTCCAAGGGCAACAAGGTTGAGGTAGCCCACGACCCCGACGGCATGGTTTGGGCCAGGAATCCCGGCTTCGGTCCGGCCACGGGCTGAGGCCGCAGTTCTCGCAACCGCGTAGGGGTGGGTTTCAAACCCGCCCCTACCCCAAACGCCCGGAAGGGTGCAGGAGAAAACTATGCCCTACTACATGTACGTTGCCGTGCAGGGCGACAACAAGATCTCGGTCTTCACCATCGACCCCGATACCGGCGGGCTGACGCTGCAATCTGATGTCGCGGTGGACGGCGGGCCGTTCACCATGGCGATCAGCCCGGACCGGCGGTTCCTCTACGTGGGCTGCCGGGAGATTACGCAGCTGGTCAGCTTCGAGATTGACCAGGCCAGCGGCGGCCTGACGCAGAACGGCTCCATCGCGCTGGACGCCTGGCCGGTGTACGTTGCGACGGACCGGCGGGGCCGGTTCGTGCTGTCGTCCTACTACCAGGGCGCCCGGGTGGGGGTGCATCCCATCGCCGCTGACGGCTCGGTGGGCGGCGAACCCGTGGAATGGCTGGAGACGGCCACCGGCGCCCACGCCATGCAGACCGACCCCACCAACGCCTACGCCTTCGTGCCGCACATCGCCGGCAACGGCCCCAACTCCATCTGGCAGTTCCGCTTCGACGAGGACACCGGCCACATCACCCCCAACAATCCGGCCACGGTGGACCCGGAGGAGTTCCTGGGGCCGCGTCACTTCTGTTTCCACCCGTCATTGGACGTGCTCTACTTCTCCAACGAGCAGGGATGCAGCGTCAGCGCCTACAACCTGGACACCTCCAATGGCACGCTGTCGCTGTTCCAGACGGTGACCACCCTGCCGCCGGAGGGATTCAGCGAACGGAACACCTGCTCCCAGATCCAGATAACGTCGTCGGGCCGGTTCCTGTACGCCCCCAACCGGGGCCACGACAGCATCGCCTGCTACACGGTGGACGCGGCGACGGGGGCGCTGGCATCCAACGGCATTGTTCAGTCGGAGCCGAGACCCAACGCCCTGTGCCTGGACCTGCAGGACAAGTTCGCCTACTCCGCGGGCCAGGATTCGGGCCAAATGGCCATCTTCGGCGTGGGAGATTCCGGCGAGCTGACCCGTCTGGGATCGCATCCCCTGGGCGAAGGGCCGGGTTGGATTACTATCACTGAACTGCCGGGATAACGCCTTTGTAGGGGCGAATAATTATTCGCCCCTACCCGCTTCAAAGGAGGTTGCAACTATGAGCAAGAACTACAGCATCTGCGTGGGCGCCACCGGCTTCGGCGGCGGCGTGTGGCACAGCCCCGACGGGGGAGAGAACTGGACCCGCATCCGGGACCCCTTCCCCCTGGGCAGCCAGGTCCGGGCGATGGCGGTGTATCCCGACGACCCCAACCGCATCCTGGCCGGCGCGGACAACGGCATCTATCGCAGCGAGGACAAAGGGGCCTCCTGGGAGAAACTGTGGTCGCCCATGGATGGCGTGCCCATCTGGTCCATCGCCATCGACCCGCAGGACACCGACACCATTTTCGTCGGCATCAAGCCGGCGGCGTTGTTCCGCTCCCGCGACGGCGGCGATAGCTGGACCAAGCTGTCCGTCCAGATGGCCCAGGAATGCCACATCGGGCCGCCCATGGTGACCATGCTGATGGTTGACCCCAAGGACCACCGCACGGTATGGGCCGGCGTCGAAGTGGACGGGGTGTACCGCAGCCTGGACGGCGGCGACACCTGGACCCACGTGGAAGGCGGCGTGCATCCCGACATCCACGGCATGGCCATCAGCCCGGGCGAGCCCAACCGGGTCATCGCCAGCACGCCCCGGGAGATCTACTCCACCACCGACATGGGCGAAAGCTGGCAGTCCATCGTAACGACTGACAAATTCGTCCTGCCCTACAGCCGGGGCATCGCCGTCAAGACCGACGACCCCAACGTGCTGTTCTCCGCCGTAGGCGACACCGCCATCGGCGGCGCGGGAGCCATCCATCGCTCCAATGACGGCGGCCAATCCTGGGAGCGGCGGCCCCTGCCCGTGGAACCCAACTCCAACATCTGGGCCTTCGCCACCCACCCGGCGGACCCCGATTTCGTCCTGGCGTCCAGCCTGATGGGTGAGCTGTATTCCACCAGCGACGCCGGCGACTCGTGGAGCAAGGTGAACCGCGAGTTCACCGAAGTGGGCGCAATGGTGTGGGTGCCCAACTGATCGGTAGGGTTGCAATCCGCATGGGTGTAGGGGCGAATAATCATTCGCCCCTACGGTTCCCGGCCTCGCCCCTCCGGCTGCCGGCCTCAACCCTATGAACTGTTGCGTTACAATGCGCCAATGACCGCCGCTTGAACCGATACAACAGGAACCTCGATATGACCACAACTCCCGTACCGCAACGCAACTTTTTCGCGCAGCGGGCGCATCGGTTCCTTGCGGCGCTGGTGTTTCGAGATTTCCGCTTCCTGGCCCTTTCCACCCTGTGCAGCAGCAGCGGCGCGTGGGCGCTGATCGTCGCGCGCGGCGCGTGGGTGTACAGCATCCCCGAGTTGCAGGGCACCCAGGGATTATGGGTCGGCCTGATCACCTTCGCGGCTATGTCGCCGCGCTTCTTCGCCACCCCGTTCATCGGCTACCTGGCCGACAAGATGACCCGCAAAACCCTGTTGCAGCGGGTGTACGTCCTGCAGATTGTCCAGGCGTCGGTCATGGCCCTGCTGGTGATGACCGGCGTCAGCAATCCGTGGTACGTGGTGCTGCTGGCGGTGATAAACGGCACGCTGCGCTCCACCCAGATGACCGCCGCCCAGTCGCTGACGCCCAACCTGGTGGACCGGGAGCGTCTGCCCAACGCCGTCGCCCTGAACCAGGCGATGCAGCAGGGCTCCCGCGCCGTGGGGCCGGCCATCCTGCTGGCGATCTCAGTCACGGTGGGCAGCAGCGCCATCTTCGGAGGCGGCGGGTTCTCCTTCTCCCTGCAAAACCTGGCGATCACCCTGGGCTCGTCCGCCATCGTGTTCTGGGCCTGCGCCGCCTTCTACCTGGTGGCCCTGGCGTCCGCGCTGAACATCCGGATGGTGTCCACGGGCGTCATCGACCGTCGCCGCAGTTTCTGGGCCAACGCCGCCGCCGGATTCTCCTACATCTACAGCACGCCCCTGGTCTTCGGCATCCTGATGATCGCGTTGGCCCACTGCGTGCTGGTGATGTCCTTCGAGTCCATGCTGCCGCCCCTGGCGCTGGAGAAACTGTCGCCCGACGGCATCACCTTCAACGAGAACGACGTGTACGCGCTGATGGCCGCCCTGGGCATTGGCTCCTTGTTCTCCTCGCTGTTCGTGGGCGGCATCGTCAACCACCTGACTCGCGGCCGGATCTTCCTGCTGCTGGGCTTCACCAGCAGCCTGACGCCCATCGGCATGGGGTTGTCGTCCCAAACCGGCATATCCGTCATCGCGGCGGTGATGATGGGCCTGGGCACCTCCGGCTTCATGACCATCACCCACACCATAATCCAGTCGGTGGTGCCGGACGAGATCCGGGGTCGGGTCTCATCGGCCTACTCCATGCACATCGGCGGGAGCATGGCCTTCGCCAACCTGCTGTACGGTCGATTGGCCGACTTCTGGTCCGCCGGCAACGTCATGGCGGTGGCCGGCGCGGCGTTCACCCTGGTGGTGGTTGGCACCGTGGTCGCCAGCGGCTTCTGGCGCGACATCTACTTCCGGGGCACCGCCCGTCCGGTGACCGCCGCCAGCCCGGCCGGAGGAGATGACTAAGAACCCCTAACAGAATTTTTCAGGCGATTACCACCAACCGGATATGGAACCCATCACCGCGACGGCTATGGGGATGGCAATGGCATAAGATATTCCTATTATGACTAATTTTGGGCTAATCTTGGCCTTCATGATTCCCTCCCGCGCCGCTCAGTGGAACTCCCAGCCAACTACTGAGATGATTATACCACCACTCGATTAGTGGTGCGGTAGCGAGCAGTGCGGCGATCAAAACCACAATACTTTCAATCATCCGAGTTGTTGAGTTAACGCTAGACGTTTGCTCTGGCAAATTATATGTGGCTAACAAAATCGCGCCTACAACAATGACGGACGTGACCGCTCCGAGCGCTGATGCCAGGAGCGCGTAACGAACTATCGATTGCGTTCCCATCAAGTCCATAAAATTGCGATTGTCTCCATTCAGTTGGTCAAGAGATGGATACTACGCCAGCCGCAACCAGCCCTTCAACCTCCGCCTCCGTGTACCCATGCTCCCGCAAAACCTCTCGGCTGTGCTGCCCCAACGCCGGACCACGGCTTCGTATGCTGCCCGGCGTTTCCGATAGTTTCACGGGCACGCCGATGTTTTGCAGGTCGCCCAACTCGTCGTCCTTCAGCGTTACCTTCATCTCGCGGGCCAGCACCTGTTCGTCGGCGTACACCTGCTCCATGTCGTAAATCGGCCCGGCCACCACGCCGGCCGCTTCCAGCTGCTCCATCCAGTAGTCGGTGGTGTGCTCGGCCAGAATGCCCTCCAGCAACTCCGCCAGTTCGGCCTCCCGGGCCTTGCGGTCGTTGGGTTCCAGGTAGCGCGGATCCACAATAAGCGCCTCTTGGCCAATGGCGCGGCAGAATTGCTCCCACGTCGGTTGCGAGGCGGCGCCGATGTTGATGTACCCGTCGCTGGTACGCAGCGCCTGGTAGGGGGCGTTCACCCGATGCGCCGAGCCCAGCGGACCCGGTATCTCCCCGTTGGCGAAATATTCAGAGGATTCCCAAACCGTGAAGGCGATGCCGGCCTCCAGCAGAGACCCGTCAACCTGCTGACCCTGGCCCGTCTTTTGGGCATGAATGTAGGCGGCCAGGATACCGAAGGCAGTGAAGCTGCCAGCGCCGATGTCGGTGATGGGCACGCCCACCTTGGCCGGCGGCCCGCCGGGAAAGCCGGTAATGGACATCAGGCCGCTCATCCCCTGGGCCACCAGGTCGAAGCCGCCCCGGTTGCGATACGGCCCGGTGCCGCCGAAGCCGGAGATGCTGGCATAGATGAGGCGGGGATTGATCTCCGCCAGCGCCTCGTATCCCAGCCCCAGCCGGTCCATCACGCCGGGCCGGAAGTTTTCCACCACGATGTCGGCGCTCTCCGCCATGCGCCGGAAGACCGCCTTGCCCTCATCCGACCTCAGATCCATGGCGATGCTGCGCTTGTTGCGGTTGAGGGCGAGAAAACCGCCGGCAATGTCTTCCGTCAATCGGGAGCCCATGCGCCGGGTGTCGTCCCCGGTGCCGGGCCGCTCAATCTTGATGACGTCGGCGCCCATGTCGGCCAGCAGCATGGTGCACATCGGCCCGGCCATGATCTGCGTAAGGTCGAGAACTTTGACGCCGGCCAGTGGGCCGGTGGGTTGGTTGCTTTGTGTCATGTCAATCACCTGTATAATGCCCGCGCAGTTGGAGGCGCACCATGGGCGAAATTATACTCGGCGACAATCTCGATGTCCTGCGCACGCTGCCCGACGCGGCGTTCCAGCTTATCTACGTTGACCCGCCCTTCAACACCGGCAAGGCCCAGGCTCGCACCCGCATCAAGGTGACGCCGGATCCTGACGGCGACCGCACCGGGTTCCAGGGCAAACGCTACAAAACCCAGGTCGTCGGCGCCAGCCGGTACGCTGACGTTTTCGACGACTACATCGGCTTCCTGCGCCCCCGCATGGCGGAGGCGTACCGGGTCCTGGACGACCACGGCAGCCTGTTCTTCCACGTCGATTACCGGGAAGTCCACTACTGCAAAGTCATGCTAGACGAAATCTTCGGGCGAGATTCCTTCATCAACGAAATCATCTGGGCCTACGATTACGGCGGCCGGCCCAAAACCCGCTGGCCGGCCAAGCACGACAACATACTCTGGTACGCCAAAGACCCCAATAACTACACCTTCAACTACGACGCCATGGACCGCATCCCCTACATGGCCCCCGGCCTGGTCGGCCCCGAAAAGGCCGCTCGCGGCAAAACGCCTACCGACGTCTGGTGGCACACCATAGTGACCGGCAAAGAAAAAACTGGCTACTCCACCCAGAAACCCCTGACCATCATCAACCGCATCGTCCGTGTCCACTCCAACCCCGGCGACCGCCTGCTCGACTTCTTCGCCGGCAGCGGGACGCTGGGCGAGGCGGCGTATCGAGAGGGCCGGGATTTCACACTGATTGACAACAACCCGGAGGCGGTGGCCGTGATGGGCCGGCGGTTGGCGCACTATGGTATCGTCGTGCATGGGGTTACCGATTCTGACCAAGTCCATGAACCACAAACGTCTCCCAGGCTTCTATAGGAAGGTTTATGACTACACGAATTCACGATCCCGAAGTGACACGGCTTGTCGAAATCGCTAACAGGCTTGAACATCGCTACATTGATGACAGAGATACATGGGACGGCAGTCCGTTCAAATGGATAAGGGGAGGATTGGCGTCCAGGCGCAAGGGCGTCGTTTTTGAGGAACTCGTGTCCGAGTGGTGTGCCACAAAAGGGCTACACGTTACCAAGTCACCGGATAGCGATGCTGATCGAATAATCGCCGGATTACGAGTAGAGATCAAAGGCTCCACTTTGTGGAAGGGCGGTACGTACAGGTTTCAACAAGTCAGGAACCAAAACTATCGAATTCTCTTGTGCTTGGGTATCAGCCCATACGACGCTCATTGCTGGGTGATTCCAAAAGGTGACGTGATGGAGTTGTGGGACGAAGGTAAAATTACCTCTCAACACGGCGGATCCGGTGGCAGCGATACCGCTTGGATTGCGGTCAACCCGACTAGCCCGCCGGATTGGATACGTCCTTATGGCGGAACGCTGTCCCAGGGATTCGCGCAGTTTCAATCGTTGATTTCTCAAATCTGATACCTTAAAAAGGTATCTTGCTAGAAACTGGAGACCGCATGACTACCCCGACGAACTCAGATGGCGAACCAGAACCCATGACCTTTGCAGAATTGCGGGCAGCGTTGGAAACAGCCAGCCCCGTGTATGACCCGTTTCTAGGCAAAATAATGGACCCGGACCACGTTCGTTTTGACCGTATAAGGGAGCTTTGCGAACGCCGCTCAGATCTGTTCGCCAAAGCACTGGATTTGAGCTTTGTTGAGCCTCTCGGCTATTTTGAACTCTTACGCTTGGTCAACGACGGTGTGGACTGCGGGGCTATTAGCAACAGCACAGCCGTTGACCTTATGGCGGGTAGCGCACGATTTCGTGGATGTCGTAATTACGACGGAAGTGTGGTTTATGTGCGTGTTGAGGCAGATTTCACCATCTGCAAAGCTCACGTGAAACGGGCGCTATCACAAGCTGATGCTATGAACGGTTTGCTTCGGCGTTTTGGGCCGCCAGAAGCGACCGGCATCGCTGTTCCAGTGCTGGCGGGCCACCAACTGTACAAGGATTCCTACGGCATGACCGAGCCTTTGTATGGAACTACCTTCGTCCAATTTTGAGCATGCAGGAGAACATCTTGACCGCCGCCAACCGCGTCAAACAGGACGCCGATTTCATCTTCCACGAACTCACCCGCTCCATCTGCCCCGAGTGCAAGACGGTCATCGACGCCCAGGTAATCATCCGCGACAACAAGGTCTATATGCGGAAACGCTGCCCGGAACACGGCTGGTTCGAGGGCATTATAAGTTCCGACGCCGAGATGTACGTCGGCAGCATCCGGTTCAACAAGCCCGGCACCATCCCGCTGGATTTCAGCACCGAGGTGAAGGACGGCTGTCCCCTGGACTGCGGCCTGTGTCCGGAGCACAAGCAGCACATCTGCCTGGCCCTCATCGAGATCAACACCGCCTGCAACCTGGACTGCCCGGTCTGTTTCGCCGATGCCGGCGCGGGTTACAACCTGACCCTGGAGCAGGTGGAATTCATGCTGGACCGCTTTATCGAGATTGAGGGCGACCCGGAGGTAGTGCAGTTCAGCGGCGGCGAGCCGACCATCCATCCCCAACTGCCGGAGATGATCCAGGCCGCCAAAGACCGGGGCATCCGCCAGGTGATGATAAACACCAACGGCGTCCGCCTGGCCCGGGACGACCGCTTCCTTGCCCAGATGGTCGCCTTGGACCCGGTGGTCTATTTCCAGTTCGACGGCCTGCGCGAGGAGACCTACCGCACCATCCGGGGCGAGCCGCTGCTGGATACCAAAATGCGCGCCCTGGACCGCCTGGCCGACGCCGGCATGACCGCCGTGCTGGTCGCCGCCATCGAGCGCGACGTGAATACCGACGAGGTGGGCGCTATCGTCGAGTTCGGACTGAAGCATCCGGCGGTGCGCGGAGCGGTTTTCCAACCCGTCACCCACGTGGGCCGGCACATCCCCTTTGACCCCATGACCCGCGTCACCATCCCCGACATTATCCATGGCATCGTTGACCAGACCGCCGGCCGTTTCGTCTTGGAAGATTTCGTCCCAGTCCCCTGCTGTTTTCCCACCTGCCAGGTCAATTCCTACGTCTTCGTGGATGGGGACACGGTTACGCCGCTGCCCCGCCTGTTGGATATTGACCAGTACCTGGACTACATAACCAATCGAGCCCTCCCCAAGCCGCCCGATGGAGCCGACATACAGGCTGCGCTGGAAGGGTTATGGTCGGCGTCCGCGGTGGCCGGCACCGAAAAGACCGCCGGCCAGTTCGAATGCGCCTGCGGCCCGGGCCTGGACCTGCCCTACGAAGTCAACCACCTCAAAGAGCACGTTTTCCAAATCGCCATCAAGGATTTCCTGGATGCCTGGACGTTCAACGTCAAGCAGGTGATGAAGTGCTGCGTCGGCATCCTCACTCCCGACGGTCGCGCCATCCCCTTCTGCGCCTACAACTCCGTAGGCTACCGTGAACAAATCCGCGAGCAACTGACGCTGGAACAGGGGAGACAAAAAATCCGCTCCCTCTCCCATCCCTGACGTTCGTCATCACCGAACATTCATCATTACCGCCCCATCTTCGTCATTCCCGCCTCATTGTCGTCATTCCGACGAAAGCCGGAATCCAGGATCCCCGGGATGATAGCACCCTCATGCTCGACACTTACGCCGCCAAAATCTGCTGCGCCGACCTTTATTCATCGGAACTGGCCCGCCTCATCCTGGGCGACAGCCTGCACCCCGGCGGCCGGCGTGCCACCAACCGACTGGGCCGGGTCATGGGCCTGCAACCCGGCTGGCGCGTGCTGGATCTGGCGTGCGGTATGGGGACCAGCGCCACGGCTCTTTCCCGCGTGTTCCGTTGTCGAGTGACCGGATTGGAGTTGGGCGCGGACGCGGCGGCCACGTCCCGACGACGCGCCCTGGAGCAGCCCATTCCGGCCAACGTTGATTTCGTGCGCGGTGATGCGGAGCTGCCGCCCTTCCGTAACGGCGCGTTTGATGCCGTGCTGATCGAGTGCGCTACCAGCCTGTTCACCGACAAGGCTGCCGCCATGGCCGAATGCCGGCGCCTGCTGAAACCCGGCGGAATCCTCGGCATTTCTGACGTAACCGTGGCGCCCGGCAGTCTCCCGCCGGAGTTGGATGGAACGGTCGGCATGATGCTCTGTCTCACCGATGCGCTTTCGGCTGAAGGCTACCGCAATCTCCTGGAACAGGCGGAGTTCAGCACCGAAGAACCGGAAGACCTTTCAGCGGAGGTTCTGACGCTGCTGGCGGACCTGCGCGTCAAGCTTGCTTTGGGTCAGTCATTGGGGCGAATCGACACGGAACTGGATGTTGACCTGACCGCGGCGGCGCCTGATTTGTTGGATTGGGTCGAGCGTCTGGTGAAAGGGGGACAGATCGGGTACTGGCTCTACGTAGGCCGAAGCCCGGTCTGAACCCCGACCGTGTGCTATCATCCTGTGACCCGATGACCCTTTGGCCGTTTCATGTGGCTTGATGAAATAATCCCTCTGATTCCCCGTGTGCTGGCCGCCGCTCTCGTCGGTTACCTGCTGGGCAGCATCCCCTTTGCCTACCTGGTGGCCCGGCTGAAGGGCATCGACATTTTTGCCACCGGCAGCCGGCGGGCCGGCACCGCCAACGTGTTCTGGCACGTGGGCCGACGGCGCGGGATGCTGGTGTTCGCCTGTGATGCGGTCAAAGGCGCTATCGCGGTGGTCGTCGCGTGGATGCTCGGAGTGCCCGAGCTGTGGGGACTGGTGGCCGGCATCGCGGCCATCGCGGGGCACTGGAAGAGCCTGTTCACCGGCTTCAAGGGCGGCGACGGCATGGTGGTGCTGGTCGGTGTGTCTCTGGCCTATCTCAGTTGGTACATCATGGTGGGCATCGTGGTGGGCTTTGTTGCGGTGCTGCTGTTCCGACGTTCCGTATTCCGCTCTTCCATCGGCATATTTCTGGGCTTTGGCGCCATGCTGGCCTTGAACACGCTGCGCGGGGAAGACTGGTCCGTGATGCTGGGCGTCACGGCCCTGGCGATGGTGGTTATCACGCACAACATTCTGACCCATGCCGACCATCGCCCGGAAACCGATGCGGTACCGGACGACGAATTGCTGATCGAAGACCGTCCTGAAATACTCGGCGAAGCTGCCCGGCTCAGCGAAGAAGCCATCCTGCGGGAAGTCATCCCACCTGATGATGAAGAGGAGGCCCAGCACCCCTCGGGTACGGGGAGCTAACCGCTTTTGACGGATACCCATCACTGCGGCTACAATAATCCTCAGTCCTAAAGGGAGGCAGTATCATGTGGGATAAGATATTTACGGCCTCTCTGGCCGCATATTCTGTAGGTTTGGCAGTGTTCCTCTTGGGGCATCATATCTTCGAGTTGTACCCGATGACTTTGACCGGCGCCGCTTTGCTGGGCGTAACCGGCTTGGCTACCGGCGTCTCCGGCTTTGTTCTTGTGCTGACTACTAAAACCAAGACCTAGCCGGAGATGTTCTTCCGAAATGCTTGGAGAGCCATTGCTTTAACGATGGTATTGGTAGTTACCGTTGTCGGCGTAGTCGGTTGTCTGGTTATAGTCCTAGCTTTGGTGCCTCACTTTACGATAGACCGTGTGCTGGGAATCGTAGGAGCTCTGGGGGCTGTCGGGTGGGCGATGGCGGTCGTAGTAGGCAGGTTGAAGGATTGGTTTCGTTCGCGCGATTGATGAACGTCAGTTCAGGCACTCCTCCCTAGTGGTTCCGCCGCTCGTCTCGCAGTCTTGACAAATCCAGCACCCACGCCAGCGCCTCGTCCGATTCCGCTTCGTCGTACAGGCCGGGCTGCAAACGTATCGCCTCCGCCAGTTGTTCAGCGCAACTGTTGATGTCGCCCCGGTCGGCGTAAAGGCGCGCCGCGTTGTAGTAGGCGGCGGCAAACCCCGGCTCGGCCTGTTGCGCCGCCAGATAGTCGTCCAGCGCAGCGTCGGCGTCGCCCAGGCTCTCCCGGGCCGCGCCCCGGTTGCTGAGCACCTCGGCGAAATCGGGTTTCAAGACCAGCGCCGCGTCGTAGTCGGCGATGGCGTCGGCGTAGTTTCCCAGCGCGTCATGGGCCAGGCCGCGATTGTTGATGGCTTCCACGTCGTCCGGTTTCAGCTGGATCGCGGCGGTATAGTCGGCGGCGGCCTCCCGGTAACGGCCCAGGCGGAACAGGATCCGGGCCTTGTTGAACCGGGCGCTGGCGTTGTCGGGACTGCACAGCAGCGCTTCGTCGTAGTCGGCCACGGCCCCGGCGGCGTCTCCTAACTCATCGCGCGCCACGCCCCGATTGAGGTATGCGTTGGATATGTCGGGCCGCAGGCTAATCACCTGGTCAAAGGCTCTCACCGCCTCCTCGTATCGGCCCAGATTGTTCAGCACGACGCCCCGATTATAGTGTGCCTGGAGGTACTGGGGATCCAGGTTGATTGCCATGGCATAGTCTTCCAGCGCCCCGGCCGGGTCTCCCAAATCGTCCCTGGCGTTGCCCCGTTGGTAGTATGCCGGCGCGGAGAGGGCGTCCAGTTCCAGCGCCCGGGACAGCGCGCGCGCCGCTTCCCGGGGCATCCGTCGCCGCAGGCAGGTAACGCCCAGGTTGAAATGGACCGCGAAGTCAGACGGGCGCCGGCCCATCAGGGCTTGATACACGGCCAGCGCTTCGGCATACCGTCCGATGGAGAAACACCCGTTGCCGTAGATGAGGCTGCGCGGGCGCCGGCCCTCGGGCAGCCCTGGATCGGCGTTGGCCAGGCGCTCCAGCAGGTCGGACACTTCGTCGGCAAGTTCGCCCAGCAGACGCCCGCCGCGAGGGCGAGGCGTGAGCGTCGCCGTACCGAGGCCGTGGAACTCCAGCAGGCCGGCCAGCCGGCCGAGCAGTTGGTCCGCTATCGGATCGTCCATATCGTCAACTGTTGCCTCCGCTGTCGCGTCGGCCCAGAGGCATCACAGCGTGGAAACTCTGCCGTCTCCCATTTCCGGGCGCAGGGAAATTTGGGCCAGCGCCAGGGCGGAGTAGTACGCGACGGTCATCGTCAGGTCAACCACTCCCCGGTCTCCCAGGAACTGGTGGACGGCCTGAAAATTCTCGTCGGATACGTCCTTCTCCCGTATCATCTGCTGCACGAAACGGGCAATGGCCGCTTGCTCTCCTTCCAGACAACCGGGGGCTTGCCAGGTGCGGATGCCCTCGATGGCCGCGGCGGACACGCCGGCATTGGCGGCGGCCACCGCGTGGCCCGTCCACTCGATGCCGGAGTCCCATTCCCGCGCCACCAGGATGATGGCCAACTCCTTCAGGTCATCGGACATTGCCGACTGGAACCGGAGCGTAGCCCCCAACGAGGTCAGGTACCCGACGGCCTGCGGACTGTGCAGCAACGCCCGGAACTGGAGACCAACCTCCGCCGCGCCCCGGTCTTCGCGTATGCGGTCATAAATCGTCTGCCCCGCCTCATCCAACTCATCCCGAGAAACATAAGGAACTCGCGCCATGGCTATACCCTCCCGCTGCGACTGCCGGAAAGGATACCACAGGCGGGTACGGGACGACGGACCATGACTGGAGCTTATAGACAAATAGAGGGCGTACCCGTAAATAGGGTTTCCGTGCTGAAGTTCTGTCAATTCCGGCGTACTGGGCCGCCGCCGTGTGTAGGGCGGTCCGGCCTGGGGCGTGCCGATGTAATCGAGCAGATCGCGGTGGTGGGTTCCCAGGCTCTTTCATACAACAATTAATACCAATAATGGCCCGATTTTACTTTCGTCATATATGTTGATGGATGGTGTGATTTCTCCACGTCTAGGCATATCGGTCAACTGATTTCGTCGTTATATTCCGGTATAGTGGGTTTGATGTCGCAGTTTTTCGTTGATTGGCAACGATACTGGGTGATTTGACATCGGCGTTTACTGCCGATTAGACTACGTGCGCCAACAAAACGGCCCCGGTGCTGCTAACACCGAGGCCGCGGTTGATGGGGAATGCGGCTCCGCCATCGGGCTAAATGTTAGCCCTGTGTTCCCTGCGTGTCCAGCCCTGTCGCTCGCGGCGGGGCTTTTTGTTGGGACATCGGTCGCTTTATGAGGGAACGGGGTTGGAGTCGATGGCCTGGTCACCGGGTTCCATCTGGCCTGTCACAAACGAGGAGGTTATGGCGTGGAAAACTCGACGCATCGGTTCAAACTCTGGTTGGGCGTTCTGGCGATCTTGGCGTACTGTCGCTGGCCTGCGGGCCGGCAACGCCGGCGCCCCAGGAGCAGTCTCCAACTCCCACCGCCAAGCCGACGGCCGAAGCGGAGTCCCCGACCGCAAAGCCCACGCGTGAGTCCCGGCCTTTGGTCACGAACACGCCGGCTCCGACGCCCACCATGAGCCCTGAGGAGCGCGAGGAACAGGAACCATCGACGCCGCCGCCGCCGCCGACACCTACCCCCGCTCCCACCGACCCGGCGGACGCTCCCAGCGAAACCGACCTGCTGCCGCCGATTCCGACCAGTGTCGATTTTTGTTACGGCCTTAACCGTTGGGAAGACGGGCCGGAGTTCTTCAAATATGAGCCGGGCTGCTTGTACCTCTACGAAAAAACGGCCCATGAAACCTGTGGCGTCACGGCAACCGCATGGCACAGCAGTGAGTTTGTGACCGCTGATAAGCAGGTTTGTTTGCAGCGGGAGTATGCCCAAGTCGGGGACTACATACACAGGATAAGCTTGGGACATGATTGTCTCGCGGACGCAAACAACAACCGAAAGGAGTACGTTGAATGCAAACGAGCCGACCAGGACAGGACCACTTCGGTCATTGAGGGCCTGTTCACGAGCCAGCGAATGATAATGGCCGTTGCGGAACAGAACGCCGCCGTTGTTCAAGCGGAGAAACGAGTAAACACCTGCCTGGAAGGCGTGGAAAAAGAGTTTCCGGACATAGACTTCAACGCTTCCCGGACAGTGTACTGGCTTGACGGTATGACTGTTCCGTTTCCCCCGTTTCGCAGGGCTTGGGCCGAGCGCGACTCCCAAAGGTTGGAGAAGGTCATTGAGTATACCGACCGCATTCACTTTTGTGCCGAGAAAGCCGGATATTACGCCGCCCTCCACGGCAACTTCGTCGCCGAACTAATCCGGTTGTCAGGGTTGGACCCCTCGCCTGTGGAAGCAATGACGTTGACCGGACTGGCTGAATATCGGGTTACCGCTGGGCCTTCGCAGTTCGCGCCTCGTTTCCGTCAGTAGCCACACTTCGTCCATTCCGCATTCTTCGGGAGATTTTTGATGACACAACAGCTACGCACGCTTCGACTGGCCTCACGGCTGGCGAGAGTCTCAATCTTGGCGATACTCGCGCTTGGTGCTGTAGCAGCTTCACTTTCAGTGACTGACCAGGCCGCCGCCAGGCCCAATGCAACAATTTCTGAGGTGCGTTTGGGGAGCCTAGATAGCCTCATCTTGTCCAGGACATTGGGGCAATGGCGGGTCGAGCGGACCAATTTAACAACACGATACGACTGGATGGATTGGCATGGCGACGACTGCTCCCCGTACAGCACGTCCAGTCACGCCAGGAAGTTCGAAGACGCCTGCGTCAGGCATCAGGCGCTGTCAAATACGTTGCCCACGTTGGATGACGGTTCCGGGTCCCGGTGGAATCAGCGCAATCGCTATGCGGCTGACCTGAGGTTCGCCCTTGACTTGTACGGGTCCTTCACAGTCGACAACTACCTGATTTATCTCAACGTCACGGAAACCTCGACGCTGTGTTCGGATATGTCGCGGGATATGTTCGGCGCTACGCGAGGACGCTGGTGGCCCCCTGGTTACGATTACGACCAACCTGCTAACGCCTCCGTTTCCTTCGCCGACCCCTTGGACACCTATGCTCCGCAGGTCCGGAAGGAAATAAAGTTAACCGACGTAAGCACGCTTACGCTCGCCACTTTGAGGCCTGGGGCCGCCGGGCGGTTGCCTTTGCCAATCCATTACGTTGAAGTCAACGGCGAACCGCTCGTTCCAATAGCAGGCGTAACCTGCGCGTAAATTCTCAGTAGGTCACGCGATTACCGTTACCTCATCAACCTTGCCCGGTTCTACCGGTGTCGCCACGACTCCAGGCGGCAATTTGTCTCCTTGCTCCAGATAGGATTGTATAAACGCCTCGGCCACGCCCTGTAGGATGTACAGGGTTTCGGCGGCAGTATCCCCCGGCCCAGGAGTCCCCAGGGTGACCGCCGGGCCGTAAATCGGTTATCCTGCGGCCATGCTCAGCGACCTGTGGGTAATCGCCGCCGCACTGCTCATCCTGGCCGGCCTGCTGGCCAGCCAGTTGCTGCTGATTGTGGTTGGGGTCCTGGTCCTGCTCATCTGGATAACCGGCAAGCACTGGCCGCGCTACGCCTTTCGCCGGCTCACCTACACCCGTCGCCTGGAGCGGCATCGCGCCTTTATCGGCGACGTTATCGACTACTACATCACCGTTGACAACGGCAAGCTGCTGCCCATGATCTGGCTGGACATCTCCGACGCCTTTCCCATCGGCCTGCAAACCGGCGGAACGCACCAGAGGGGCGTTGGCGCGGAGGCGGAACTGGACCATCGCATCACCACGTCGCTGCTGCCGTACCAGCGCGTCACGTGGCGCTACCGGGTGCGCTGCCGGGCCCGGGGCAACCACCGCATCGGGCCGGCCCGCCTGCGCAGCGGCGATATGTTCGGCATCACGGCCACCGAGCAGCAGGTGTCCGCCGTGGAGTACCTGCTGGTCTATCCGCGCATCGTTGACCTGCGGGAGATGATGATGCTATGGGAACGCCCCCTGGGCGCCAGCCGGGGCCGTCGGCTGATCCAGGACGACCCCAGCCGGTTCGTCGGCTTGCGGGATTATCGCCCTTCCGATCCTCTGAAACACATCGACTGGAAGGCCACCGCTCGCCACGGCAAACTGGAGACGCGGATTTTCGAGCCGGCCGCGACCCGGCATATGCTCATCGCCCTCAATGCCCGCACCGGAGACGCCGCCTGGCAGGGCAGCAACCGCCGGTTATTCGAGCGGGCGGTGACGGTCGCCGCGTCGGTGGCGGAATTTGCGGAACGGGAGGGTTTCACCTTCGGATTGGTGAGCAACGCGGTGGCGTCGTACTCCAGCAAGTGGATGTCGGTGCCTTCGGGCGGCGGCAGTCTCCAATTGGAAGCCGTCCTGGAGTCTCTGGCCATGGCCGGCCCCTTCTGGGTGGCGGAACTGTCGGCCGTGCTGCGGACCGAAACCGATACGCTGGCCACCGGCGCCACCGTCGTGCTGGTTACCGCCATTCTGACCCGGGCCGTGGTGCAGGAAGCCGACGAGATCAAGCAACGGGGTCATCGGGTGGTGATTTTCTACGCCGGGGACGCAACGCCCGGCCCGGCCGCGGCGGAGCTGCCGCCGGAAGTTCCGGTGTTTCTCGCCGGCGCCAGCCTGGCGGGGTTGGAAGAAACCTGGCGGGACGATTGGCTGCGCGATCCCGAGACCGAACCGGAACCCGAGCAAGTGTAAAATATACCCCGGTATTCATAATTCATAGAAAAGAGATGCGGCTATGAAGAACAGAGACCCCAGGATAAATCCCGAACGGGACGAAAAAGTCATCGCCATTGTCCGCAAGTTCCTGGACGAGCGGTTCACCGAGGACGAGTTCGTCTTCAACCCCATCGTGGTAATCCCAACCTACGACGAATGGGGCCCCCACGCCACCGGCGAGCTCTACCTCCGCATCCTCGTCGTCTTCGACGGCGACCAGAAAAACCTCGACGTCCGCCGGACCGGTGAGTTGGGTATGCACGTTCGTGAAGAGCTCCTTGACCTGGACATTGAGGAGTGGCCCAACTTCTCCTGGATTGCCAAATCAGAATGGCCGTGGCTGGAAAAGCGAGAACGTCGGAGGATGATGCGTGAATCCGTTTGATCTTATCGCGACGGCCCGGGATTTGGTGGGGCTGAGTGCCCGGGGACGGCCACGACAAAGCAACCTCCGCCGTGCTGTCAGTACAGCTTACTATGCGCTGTTCCATTGTCTGGCAAATTGTTGCGCCGATATGCTCGTCGGTGGCCCCGGGTCTAACCGCAGCTCATCAGCGTGGAACCAAGCTTACCGAGGATTGCAGCACAGGGTTGCGCGGCAACGTTGCCAGAATCGCAGTATTTCCAGTTTCCCAATGGAAATTCAGTATTTCGCACAAGTCTTTGTCGATATGCAACAGCTCCGTCACATCGCAGACTACGACCCTGACGCTGATTATTCTAAGGCTGATGCAATGCAGCTAATTGGTTTTGCAGAGGAGGGCATTCGTCGCTTCCAGCAAGCGCCGGCCCGAGACCGCCGCGCCTTCGCCGTCTATGTTCTGCTGCCCACTCGGAGTAACTGACCGGAATAATCATGGGTAGCTTCGCCCGCGGCGCGCTGATCACCGGCATCGCCCTCTTCCTGGAGGGCTTTGCGCTCTACCTGGGCTGCCGTCTGGTGGCCAACGTCATCCGGCTGCCCGACGCGGCCATTCCCCTGGGCATCGTTGTCCTGGCCATGGGTTGGTCGTTCCTGCTCTCCTGGTACGTGCAGACGATCCGCTTTTCCCTGAACCTCCGGGGCGTCATCGGCCTGGCGCTGAGCGCCGTTTCGGTGCTGGTTCTGGCCGGCGCCAGCATGGGCGCCGGGTGGTTCCCCCTCGGCCAGCTATTGTCCGGCGACCTTCGTACCGTGGCGGCATTGGCCGTGACCGGTATTTTCATGCTCCTCCTCTGGTGGCGAGGCACCGCCATAGCCCGGGACGACGTTACGCTGGACGTGGTGCGGAGCGCCTTCGTGCGCGGAGTGGTCATCGTCATCGTGGTCGTAGTCGCCGATGCGCTGCTGCCCGTCGCAATCGTGCGATTGCCCGTGCTGTTGGTGTTTTTCGCCGTCGGATTGGCGGGATTGGCCCTGAGCCGGTTCGCCGCGGAAGGAGGCGCCGGCCGCATGAACCGGGGTTGGCTGGCGGCCATCATCCTCAGCGTATTTGGAGTGCTGCTGCTGGCCGTGATCCTGGGAGCTTTGGGGATCGGCGGGTTGGACGACGCGGCCCGCGCCCTGGTGCGCGGCGTCGCTTTCCTGGGCCTCTGGACTTTGCGCCCCGTCCTGCTGCTGCTGGGACTGTTGGCCGCCGGATTGGTTGCCATCGGCAACTGGGTGTCCGGTCTGTTTGGCGGCGGCGACCTGAGCGGGCTGGAGTTGGCGCGGCTCCAGATCGAGGAGTTTCACGAAAGCCTGCGCGATGTCGAAGGAGAAGGGCCGCCCAACGTGATATTGACCGTCATCAAGTGGCTGGCGTTCCTGGCGGCGTTGTCGCTGGCCGGTTGGGTCCTGTTCCGTATGTTCCGTCGCCGACGGCTGGTGGGTGGCAACTATGCCGAGGGCGAAATGCGCGAATCCATCTTCAGCTGGGAGGGCGCCGGGCAGGATGTTTCCGATACCCTGGCCGGTTGGGCCAATTGGGCGTCGAACCTGCGCCGCCGCCGGCCCCCTCCGGTCACGCCCCGCGAGGTGTATCACCGGATGCTGGAAGTCGCCAGCGCGGTGGGTTTCCCCCGCCGCCGCTGGCAGACCCCCCAGGAACACCGGCGGGACGTGCGGGAAACGCTGCCCGATCCGCCGGTAGGTCGCATCGTCGCCGGTTTCGAGCGGTATTACTACGGGCCACGGCTGGACGAAGCCGACCCGGACACGATGTCGGCCCTTTTGGAAGACCTGGACCGACTGGACCGGGACAATAATTCAGGCGGCCAGGGACCCTAGCGAAGTTGGGGAATAACATCCTCGGCGATTGCCTGCATCAGCTCCCGCAGGCGGCTCGCGTCGCCCGTATTGAGCGCCAACACGATGTGCTGGACTCCGGCGTCGCCATAGGCGGCGATCCCGGCGATCATGCCGGCCGGATCATCGCCGGGTAGCCGGGAACGGTCGGCGGCGCGCTGGCTGGACGGCCCGCCGTGAGCTTCCACCTCTACGCGGGCGGACATCACCAGGTCGTCGGGGTTGCGTCCCGCCGCTTCGGCCAACTCCCGCACCCGCTGCCGCCCGATGGCAAACTCCTCAGCGCTGACGCCGGATGGATGCCAGCCGTCGCCCCGGCGAGCGGCGCGTCGCAACGCTCCGGTGCTGCTGCCGCCCACCCACAGGGGAACGTGCGGAGAGCCTTCCGTCGTCTGCCGCGGCTTGGGAGAGAACTTCAGGTCGCTGAATTGCCAACGGTCGCTGTTGAATCGCGGGTCCTCGTTGGACCACAGCTCCCGCATCAGGTCCATGGCTTCGTTGGTGAGGGAACCGCGCTGGTTCATCGGAATGCCCAGGGCTTCAAACTCCGGTGTCATCGCGCCGACGCCGACGCCCAGCACGACCCGGCCGCCGGACATCTGATCCAGAGAGGCGGCATACTTCGCCAACTCCACCGGGTTGTGATAGGGCAGCACCAGGACGGACGTGCCCAGCCTGACCCGCGACGTCAGCGCCGAGATGTGGGACAACGTGGCCATCGGGTGATAGTAGGGTTTGTCGTCCAGCCGCTCCCGGATGTACCCGTTGTTGAACAGGTGGTCCATGGTCCACACGGAGTCGTAGCCCAATTCCTCAGCCAACGGGCCGAATCCGATGACGGCCTGGGGATCCTCAAGGCCCCAGTTGTTGGGGATAGTAACGCCGAACTCCATGTGCCTGCTCCTCCGCCGACGTGTCAGCGCCTCAGATTATTGCCCCCGTGGTTGGGGCAGGAAGGGCGTCAGCTTTTCCGCCAGCGCCGCCAGGTTGCGGGTCTGCACCCACACCTGGCCGTTGCCGCGAAACCTCATTACCAGTCCCTCGCCCCCGCCGATCAGGGAACGAATGCCGCCTACTTTCCCAATGGAGTAATCAACATCGTCGCTGAACGCAACCAAGTGGCCGGTATCGACCACCAACTCTTCGCCCGGCACAACCGGAACCTCTTTGATGGCGCCGAAGGAGTTGTAGTAAACGGTGCCCGCCCCCCGCTCGGCAAAGGCACGGAGGAAAAACAGGCTTTCGCCGCTGAAAAAGCCTCGGAACCCCTGGAATTGAGAGTCAAGCTGCACATTGCCGGTGCTGGCCAGGAAGGAACTGGACTGGATGAACAGGTTGCTCCCCGGCATCAGATCGAACTCTCCGATGTCCCCCGGGGCCGGTGGAGCCAGGCTCACCCACCCGCCGGATCCTTCCGCGGTGAAGGTGTTCACGAAGAAAGACTCGCCTCCCATCATCCGGCGGATGCCGCCGAACAGGCCGCCGCCTCCGCCCATGCCGGTCCTCATGTCAACGCCTTGCTGGGCCACCATGGCCCCGGGTTCCGCCTTGATGGATTCCCCGGCGTCGAGATCAATGGTGAGCAGCGAATAGCTGGGATTGAATTCAACCGTAGTCCGCATCCGGCCTCCTTATGGCGCGCGTCAGGCGGTATTAACGGCCTGGAGCAGCCGGGCGCACTCGATGGCGCCCACCGCGCAGTCCGAGCCCAGGTTGCCCACTTTGCCGCCGGACCGGTTGATGGCCTGGTCCATATTCTCGGTGGTGAGGACGCCGAACATGGTGGGAATGCCCGTCTCGCGGCTGACTGCGGCGATCCCGGAAGCGGCCTGATTGCAGACCATGTCGTAGTGGCTGGTCTCGCCGCGAATCACCGCGCCCAGGCAGATCACGGCGTCGTACCTGCCGGACGCCGCCAGCGTCTTGGCGACCACCGGCAGCTCGAAAGAACCGGGCACCCAGGCAGTGGCGATGTCTCCATCTCGGACGCCGTACTGGGTCAGGGTGGAAACGGCGCCTTCCATCAGGTTCTTGGTAACAACGTGGTTGAAGCGGGCCGCGACCACGGCGACTCGGAGGCCGGCTCCGTCCAATCCCGCGTTCAATTCTTGGGGCACGTTCTCTTCTCCTCTGCTCGGGAACTGGGCGGCCGACCACCGGCCGGAAGCCCGCCGGCAAAGTGTACTACTTTGCCGATGCTGGAGTCATCAGCGCGTCATGCAGTTGGTGTAGATGCGTTATCTCTCCGGACAGTATGCCCTTTGCCAGGTTTCTGGCTTGTTGTTTCTGATGGCCGCCGGTTATGTATTCCGCCGGAGACTTGCCGTCGATGCGCGCCAGCAGCAGTACCCCTAACTGGCGGACCGTTTCGCGCTCAAACCGCGCGAGATCGGCAGCGAGGGTGCCGGCATTATCCAGGTAGGCCGACCAGAAAGAGCGGGCCGCCGCGTTGTATTCGCCGGCCAACCGGGGCTGGTGGACCGCTTTCAGCGTGAGATGATTCAGCATGAAAGCCAAGTCAAACACGGGATTCCCCAGATGCGCCACCTCAAAATCCAGCAGGAACGCCTCAGCAGCGGCGCCCGACCCAACCACGATTACGTTTTTGGGGCTGTAATCGCCGTGCACCAGCACGAGACGCCGGTTGAGCATACGTTGGGCTTCGATTTCTATGGCGTCGGCAAGTTCGGGATGGACGGCGGCGGTGGCCCGGTGGTAGGGGTCAATGCGAAGCTGAACAAATCCGCCGAGGGCGGACTGGTCGGCGAACTCCTCCAATTCTTCCGGTATCCGGTCGTCGGTCACGGCAGAATGTTGATGTATCCGGCCCAGCAAAGCGCCGACCTGTTTTGCCACGGCAGGGTCAACGTTGCCGGCGAGTAAAGCATCCTTCCAGTTCACCCCCTCGGCCGGCGCTGCCGTCATGACGAACAGGTAGTTGGCACGGTCTTCGTGGACCACTTTGGGCAGCGCCGACGCCGGCAAGACCTCTGCCAGGTATCGCAAGCTGGCCGCCTCGCGGTAGATCCGCTCGCGGTCGGCCAGCCACTCTTGTTCCACCCGGAGCCGGAGCAGCGATTGTTTCAAGACCAACCCGCCGGGTTCCCCGGGCGCGTCCACCCGGACTACCACATTGGAGACGCCGCCGCCGAGAGACCGTGCGGTCGCTAACCCCGCTGTGGCGGAAGCGATGAGCCCCCGGTCAGCAAGATAGGCAACCGCATTGTATTCCGACAGAGCGAAGTCCATGCGTGGAACGATCACACTCTCGCCGCCACCTGCGTGGTGAAGTCTTCCAGATGGCCCAGGGTTTCCTCCAGGTTGCCGTCCGCGCTGAGCCGGGCGATGTCCAGCACCAGGTAGCTGACGCCCATCTCTTCGTACTGGCGGACGTCGCCGGCGATCTGCTCGCCGCTGCCGGTGAACTTGGTCCGGTCGGCGCTGGTGTCGGCGCCGGTGATGCGGTAATCGTGGGAGCGATAGATGATCTGGATTTCGTCCGGGTTGCGACCGGCCCGTTCCGCGACGCCGCGCAGGCGGCCCATGCTGGCCTGCAACGCTTCGGGCGTTCCCACCGGGAAGGCGGGATTGTTGCCGATGGGATACCAGCCGTCGCACAGGGTGGCGGCGCGGCGGATGGCCGGCCGGCTTTCGCCGCCCACCCAGAAGGGCGGGTGCGGTTTCTGCACGGGCTTGGGCAGGAACCAGATATCCGAGAAGCTGACGTACTTCCCCTCGAACTTGGGGTCGTCCGACGTCCAGAGTTCCTTGAAAGCGCGGATGTACTCATCCGTCACCGCGCCGCGCTCGTCGAATGGCTCGCACCCCACCGCGTCAAACTCCTCCCGGCACCAGCCCACGCCGACGCCGACGATGAGCCGACCACCGGAAAGCACGTCCAGCGTGGCCAGCGCCTTGGCCGCCACCAATGGGTTCCGGTGCGGCACGATGAGTACCGAGGTCGCCAACCGGATTTTCTGAGTGCAGCCGGCCATGTAGGCCAATGCGGTGATCTGCTCCATGGCTTGACCGGAAGCTGAACCGGGAAACTCGCCGGTTTCGGTATAGGGATAGTCGGAGTCTATATTCTTCGGCACCAGGATGTGATCGCCGAGGGCGATGGAGTCGAAGCCCAGAGACTCGGCCTTTTGGGCGATGGTAGCCAGATTGTCCGGGGTGGAAAGCGGGCCGCGCCCGGGCAGGGTAATTCCGTACTGCATTTGTTGACACCTCGTTTTTGCTGCGGTGATCCTGAACCTTACGCTGGTGTGCGAAACGACGCCACCTGTGCTTCCACCCATTTCAGGGTTTCCACGTCCAGGGCCGGCCCTGGCGGTGGGCGGTCATAGTTGACGGCCAGATTGTAGCGGGCCGTATGGTGCATTGACGCCAGCAAGGGGCCAATGTCCGCCTCTATCTTGGCGTCGCCTTCCAGCAACGGCAGGGGAAACTTAGGGATGGCGTTCTTAACCGTAAAAGGAAACAGGCGAGCGGAGGGCCGCCACCGTTCCCGGCTGACTAAAATCCGGTAATGGCAAGGGGGAACGGGTGTCGTCAAAGGCATCGGTTCGCCGCCCCGCAGCAGGTCAATCTCCACCAGGTTGACGGGCGATGCCAGAGTATCTTCGCGCTTGCGAATATAGTCCGTCCGTCCACTGCCCGGCGCCTTGTTGCTGGGCGACAGGATTTCCACCACCGTCACCACACGGTCGTCGGGAGCTTGCCGCACTTCCAAAAAGGTGACCCGCACCGGCGCCGGCGTCTGCACCAGAACGCCGCCCTCTGGCACGGGCGGCTCAGCGACCAAAACCCCACCAGCGTCGGTACGCTCTGTGGTTATCGAAAGGTCTGGGATTATGTCCCGTGGCGCCTCATCGTCAACCGGCAGGGCAACATCGAGTTCAAGCCGCTCGTTAATTTCCATGCGGTATTGGGGCGGCAGTTGCGGCCCCAGGTTGGTTCGCATTTGGGCAATCAAGTCGTTGTGGACGCCTGGCCAAAACCTGGATTGCTCCAGGTACGGATTCATCCCCGGAAATGGGTTGTCGTAGTTCATCATCATCGCCCCCGTCATCAAGCCGGCTGCCGGAACGTCGCCAGCCTCCCATCCACCCACTCCCGGAAATCCTCCGCCAGTGCCGGCCCCGGCGGCGGTTCCTGGTAACGGACTATCTGGGAGTAACGTGCCCGAATGTGCATTTCGTTGATGATTGGACCCAAGTCAACCTCTGGTTCATCATCTTCCGGTCCCAGGGGCAGCGTGAACTTCGGGACCGGCTGCTGCACGCTGAAGGGGTATAGAATCGCATCGGGCCGCTCCCATCCCCGGCTTACCAGAATGCGGTAATGGCTAGGCGACACCACGGTTTGCAGGGGCATTGGCGGCCCGCCCCGCAGCAGGTCAATCTCCACCAGGCTGACGCCGGACGCGAAAATCTCCTCCCGCTTGTGAAGGTAATTTATCCGTCCCTCGCCGGGAGTTTTGTTAGTCGGAGACAAAACTTCTACTACCGTGACCACTTTCCAGTCCGGCGTCCGCTGGACATAGAGATATGTCACCCTGGCTTCTTCCTGCCTTGCCACTTTAACTGCGACCCCGTTCTCGGGCGGAGCTACGACCGTTGCGGCGGCGCCGGCATAGGCCGGCGCCAGTTCGAACTGCGATATACCCGACGTGTCCGTTACCCGCGCATCCGGTATTCTGAAAGTCGGTTCCGATGATGGATCGCTAATCGTAACCACTTCGGTACGTTCCTGAATGTCAACTCGATAGTTGTCCGGCACGCGCGTACCAAGGTTATCCGCCATATTCGCAATCAGACGATTGTGAAAACCGGGCCAGATGAGCGATTCTTCCAGATAAGGATTCATCCCCGGAAACGGGTTGTCGTATCGCGTCGCCATTACCATCACCTCCCACCGCAATCTATAACTGCCGCCAGCCCGCCATCAGTGAAACAGAATGCCGCCGTTCACATTGTAAGACTGTCCGGTGATCAGGCTGGCGTCCGGCCCGGCCAGGAAGGCCACCAGGTTGGCCACGTCCTCCGGCTCGGCGATACGTCCCAGCGGAGTCCGGTCCGCTGAGGAGGCCACCACCTGCGCCCGGAACTCCTCCTGGGTAATGCCCCGTTGGGCGGCCTGGTCCCGCTCCCAGTAGCTCATCCGGTCGGTGTTGATGGGGCCGGGGCAGACGGCGTTGACCGTTATGCCGTGGGGCGCCAAGTCCATGGCCGAAGCCTGGGTCAGCCCGATGACGGCGAACTTGCTGGCCGAGTAGGCGGCCCCGTCGGCGCTGGCCTGCTTGCCGGCGTTGCTGGCGATGTTCACCACCCGCCCGCCGTTGCCCAGCCGCACCATCTCCCGCCCGGCGTGCTTGGTGCACAGGAAAACGGCGGTGGTGTTGATGGCCAGGAAATGCTGCCAGACGTCTTCGTCCAACTCCGTGACCGGAACCTTGTCCCGTCCGATGATGGCCCGGGCGTTGTTGACCATGATGTCCAGGCGTCCGTAGCGGTTCACGGTCTCGGCCACCAGGCCCTCGATATCATCGCTGTTGGACAGGTCGGCGTAGATGGGATGCGCCTGCCGGCCCAGCTGCGCACCTCCTCGGCTACGCTGTCGATGGACTGCCACTCGGCGCGAACCTCTTGCGGCGGCAGGTCTTCCGCAGCGCGCCGGACATCGGTAATCGCCACGTCCGCGCCCAACGACGCCAGTTTGAGGGCCGTGGCCCGTCCCACGCCGCGCATTCCGCCGGCTCCGGTAATCAACGCAACTTTGCCTTCCAAACTCATGATTATCACCTCGTACCTTCACTCTTACACCGGCGCCCGCCGCGTGTGCCAGTCCGTCGCTTCCTGGTAGGCATACGCCGCGCGCAGGATCGTTGCCTCCGCAAACGGGCCGCCGCCCAGCTGCAAGCCGATGGGCAGTCCGTTTTCCGTGAACCCGCCGGGTATGGACACCGCCGGCATTCCCGCCAGCGGGTAGCACCCGGTATAAGACCGCCGGAAAAAGAACCGCTGGCGCACGTCGTCCGCCGACTCGAAAGGCGCGGTCAGCGCGTCGTGTCGCGGCGCGGGATAGGGCGCAGTGGGCGAGACCAGCACGTCCACCTGCCCAAAGGCTTCCTCAAACTGACGCCTCAGCAGCACCCGGGCTTTCATCGCCCGGTTCTGCACCTTGGCCGGAACCAGCGCGGCAGATTGCAGTCGTGTGCGGGATGCCCGGTCCAGCAACTCCGGCGCGCGCCGCATCAACCCGTCACGCGCTCCGGCGCCTTCTGTATCCGCGATGCCCACGAAAATCGCCCCGGCAATTTCCGTCAACGGCAGCGATACGTCAATCACCTCAGCGCCCAGCCCGGCCAGCGTTTCCAGGGCCGCGTCCGTAGCCCGCCGCACGTCGGCGTGCATATCCGGCGCATCACACAGTTCGGTCATCCGCCCCACCCGCATCCCGCGAATATCCCCGTCCAGCATCCCCCGGTAATCCGGTACCGGCCGGCGGCTGGTCGTCGGGTCCAACGGGTCGTATCCGGCCACCGCTCCCAGCACCAGCGCGCAGTCCTCCACCGTCTTGGTCATGGGCGAAGCGGCGTCCATGAACCAGCACATCGGCGTGATGCCGTGCCGGCTGATGCGGGTGAACGTGGGCCGCAACCCAACGGCGTTGCAGTACGAGGCCGGGCCGCGTCCACTGCCGCCGGTGTCCTCGCCCACCGACGCCGCGCACAGATGCGCCGCTAGGGCCGCGCCGGACCCGCTGCTGGATTCCCCCGGAGTGTGCTCCCGCCGCCACGGGTTCTGCGGTGTCCCGTAGGGCGGGTCGGCGGTGCCGCCCATCGCCAGTTCGCTCAGGTTCAGCTTGCCCAGCAGGATCGCTCCCGCCGCCTTCAACCGCGCCACCACCGTGGCATCCTCAGCGGGCACGTTGTCCGCGTAGGCCCGCGAACCGTTGCTGGTCAGGATCCCGTCGGTGTTGAACTGGTCTTTGATTGCCACCGGCGCCCCGAACAAGGCCCCGCCGACTACCGCATCATCTCCCCGACGCATTGCCTCGTCGGCATCCGCCGCCGCTCCCAACGCCTCCTCACGGGACACCGTGATATAGGACTTGATCTCGCCGTCAATGGCGTCAATCCGCCGCAGGTAGGCGTTCACCGCGTCGGTGGCCGTGAACTCCCCGGCGCGGATGGCCGCCGAAGTCGCCTCGGCGGACAGGAAGACGATTTCATCGTGGTTGCTGGATGCGGTCATTCGGTAACTCCGGCGGTTTGACCCGTTTGGATCACTGCGTACTGCTGGTCAATGATGGCCTGAAACGAAGGCGAAACGTCGTGCCAGTCCAGAACGTCAACGCGGAACGGCAGTGTTGATCCCTGAAACGCCTCAATCAACCGCTCGACGTTTTCCCATCCTATCGGGGATGGTCCTACCACCGCCAGATCCAAGTCCGACCAGGGCTTGGTCTTCCCCGTAACCCGCGAGCCAAAAGCGCGCACCTCGCACCCTGGCACGTGTCTGTCAAGTATCCATCTGATTTCGTTCATGTGCTCCGGTTTCACGTCAATCATTACGGGCCTCCAGTGCCGCCAGCAGCAATTGGGCATCGGTCAGAAAAGCCGGTATTACGGCATAGACTTCGTTGGCGGTTCTCTCCCGGTAAGTATGTGACGTCCGGTTACGCGCCCGGTGATAGCGCATCCACCGGTCAACATCGTCAATCAGGCGATTCTCTGCACCGAGTCTGAACAGCTCGCGCCTGGTGACTCCATCTCCTGTATTGGGGCTGACATTAGCTTCTAACCACCGCTTGATAAACAGCCACGAGAGTTCATAGGTGAACTCAAAATGCTTGATGACACCGGCCTTGACCGCGGTTTGCAACACTGCGTCCAGTGTTTGCATCGTCGCCTCGTCCTCACTCCGTTCCAGAACCAGACCGAGGGAAGCAATTGCGTCGCGCATACCGTCCAATCGCAGGGGCATTTTCGGCTCCGTGCCGCGTTGTTGCCGTGCAATATCAGCCGTCACTCGCCGGGGTCTGGAAAAATGGCAACCGGCTCCACGCCCTCTAGGTCCATCTCCCGGAGCCGGTCCAACTCCTGCATCAGGCTGGCGAAGCGATTGGCGACTTCGGGCAAGTCGGCGTCGTCGATGGAGATGCCCACCAACTCGGCGAGCATTCGCACTTGTTCATGAGAGAGATCTGCGGTGGGCATTGTCCATACACCTGTGGTTTCAATTCCGATAGGAGTTACGCACTTGAAATTACAAACCCGTCATTCCTGCGAAAGCAGGAATCCAGAAGCTTGACGGTGAACGAATCTGTAACAGTGTTAACGATTTCGGTCACTGGATTCCCGCTTTCGCGGGAATGGCGGATGAGATGGCCTCCAACTGCATATGCCCTATCTGATTTCGTACTATGGTTAGGTCAGAGACTTTCCAGCAGCTCAATAAACTCGGCTATTTCTCGCTTGCCGTCGAGGATTTGCTCGCGCCGCGGTGGGCCGCTGTAAAATCGGGTATGAAACCAGTTTGCGCTCCGGTAGTAGTTGAGCAGGCCTGGGGGAGCGCCTTCATCGTCAATCAGGCGCAGTACCGTTTCTTCCAGCATGGCATGGGAACCGTGCTGCCAACCCTTCTTCTCCGCAACGGCTTTGATAGCGTGGGCGGCGGCTCCCCAAAGTTTGTTGCTTGCTTCTTCCAATTCGCCGTTTGCCAGTTCACTATCTACCAGCTCCAGAAAATGCCAGCTTCGTTCAACGTGATATGCCATGGGATCGATTGCGGTCATTATACAACCCCCTACAGCCACCGCTGGAACCAGTCCACCATCCGTTGCAGATAGGCTTCCCGCAGGGCCACGTGACCCGTCCGCAGGAAACCGTGGGAGCAGCCGGGGAACCGCGCCATTTCGACCTCCTTGCCCAGGCGCTTCAGCACCTGGAAATACTGCTCGCTCTGGCCGATGGGACACCGCGCGTCGGCCTCGCCGTGCATCAGCAGTACCGGAGCGCTGACCTGCGGCGCGAAGGTAATCGGCGAACGTTGCAGCAGGCGATAGGCCAGGCTGTCCACTCCTTCGGCCAGTTCGTTCACCATAGCTACCGTCTCCGGCGCGCCTCCCGACGGACGGGCCGACCACTGCGCCTCTCCGAAGCTGGCCGCGATGTCCGATGTGCCGTACATGCTCCACAGGTCTATGCACGGCGCGCCGGCCACCGCCGCCTTGAAACGCTCCGTGTGTCCGATGGCCCAGGTGGTCATGTAGCCGCCGTAGCTGTACCCGTGCACGCCCAGCCGTCCGGCGTCCACGTAGTCCCGCCGGCACACGGCGTCCACCGCCGCCATCAAATCCAGGTAGTCCTCGCCGCCCCAGTCTCCCAGCACCGCGTTGACGAACTCCTCGCCGTAGGTGGAAGAACCGCGCGGGTTCACCGCCAGCGTTACATAACCGGCTCCCGCCAGCACTTGGTGCCACGGCACGAAAGAATCGTAGAAAGCTCCATTCGGTCCGCCGTGTATCTCCAGCACCAGCGGATACTTCTGGGCGTCGTCAAACCCCGGCGGGTGGTACAGCCGGCACTCAATGTCCCATCCGTTGCGGCGGACGCTGAATTTTTCCAGATCCACCGCCGGGTGCTCCGTCAGCCATGCGTCGTTGTGCGCCGTCAGCCGTCGCCGGGCGGCCCCGGCTCCGTTGGTCTCGATGATATGCAGGTCCCACGGCGTGGTCGGCCCCGACGCTGCCACCACGAAACTGCGGGCATCCCCATCCACGGCCATGGCCGCGATCATCTCGCCGCCCTCGGTCATCGCCACCGGCTCGCTCCGGCCGTCGCCGGCGGGTACGTCCAGCGAATACAATCTGGTCTCCCCGCCGGCATCGCCCAGGAATATGATCCTGCCGTCGTTGCCATCGTCCCCGGCCAGCCAGCGCAGTTCCAGCGGCGGGTAGATGCCGGGATAACCCAGGCAGGGCCGGATGCGGTCGTCCGTCAGTCGTCGGGGCGGACGACCCGGTTCCAGCACGTACAGGTAGGCTTGCCACAAGACCATGAGGCCGTCGCCGCCGGCGCCGGCCGCCAGCAAGCGTTCCCCGTCGGGAGACCATGCTACCGCCGCGGCGTCCGTCAATCCCTCCGACCACAGCTTCGGTGCCGGCCGCCTCTCCTCCGCCGCAGGGGTTTGGGGCACGTCAACAACGTAGATTTCGGCGGTAGCGGTGACGTCACGTCGGTCAGACCGCCCGGAGATAAAGGCAACCCGCTCCCCATCCGGGGACCAGGCCGGGGCCGCGTCGTCCCAATCGCCATCCGTCAGTTGCACGGCCTCGCCGGTTCGCGCGTCCACCGCGAACAGGTGGAAATGGCAGTCACCGCGCCACCCGATGGCGTCGTGGCGGTAACGGATGCGACGGGCCTCGCGCACCTTGGGTTCGTCCTTTGACGTATCGTCGGCCTGGGACTCGTCATCCGGGCAAACGTCTGACACCGCCACCAGGCGGGCGGAGTCGGGCGCCCACGCGAATTCCTGCACGCCATTGGGCAACTTGGTCAGTTGCCACGCTTCGCCGCCGTCCGAAGGCATCAGCCAGACCTGGCGCTTGGCATCAGCAGCATCGGCGGCTGCTCCGTCGGGGCGCAGAAATGCCAACGTTGCGCCGTCGGGCGAGTAACGCGGGTGCCCGTCCGCGTTGCCCTGAGTAAATGGTTTCGGTTCCGCCATCTCGTCGCCACCCGCTAACGTGGTGCGATACACCCGGGATCGAGGTTCGGAAGTCTCGGCGTCTATCCAGGCCAGCACGTAGGCGCACTGCTTCCCATCCAGCGCGATTGTGGGGCCACCCACGGCGGTAAGGTGGCGAAATAGATCGGGACCGATGGGTTCCGTCATGTCGTAGTCTCCTGCGGTAGCGTTCCTCTTTTAGGTGGTTTTAATTCTTCGTACGCCGTTGCTGGCGTGGGTAGGGGCGACCGGCCGGTCGCCCCTACCTGGGGAAACCACCTAAGTTGCTGCGTAGTTTATCGTATTCCCCGCCAACTTGACCGGCGCATCTACCGGATCGGGGTCAGTCCCAAATTAGTCATAATTTGAAAATCAGGCTTTATTAGTGAATGCCCGAAAGATGCTACGCTGACTGTGGTTAAGGAGGGCTACGGATAATGCTGAAGAACACCGCATACCGGCCCGGAGGCGCGTCAATGGGCGGGCCGGGAGCCGACCGTAAGAAAACCAACCTAGGTAAAGAAGCGGTCAAGGCCGCCCTGAAGGGCGAATGGGAAAGAGCCGCTGAACTGAACCGGGCCGTACTGGAACTCAATCCCAACGACTGCGAAGCCTCCAACCGCCTGGCCAAGGCCCTGATGGAACTCGGTGATTACACTGAAGCCCGGCAGATCTTGGAAACGCTGCGTGTTCGCGCGCCCGGCAACAACATTGCGCGCAAGAACCTGGCCCGACTGGAACAGTTGCAGACTTGTGGCGGCGACCCGCCAGTGGCGGGCCGCTCCGCTACCGGCGATGACGGGCTGCCCCGAATGTTCATCGCCGAGAGTGGAAAGTCATGCACCACGGTGCTGCGCAAGCCGGCCGGCGCGTTGGCAATGGCAACGGTAAGCGCCGGGGACGTGGTGGCGCTGAATCTCCGTGGCGAGGGCGTCGCCGTGACGTCGCAGGACGGCGGCTATCTCGGAACCATCGAGCGGCGGTTGGGCCGCCGGCTGCACAAGCTGATGGCCGGGGGTAACCAGTATGCGGCGGCGGTGGTGGGAACCGACGCCGAAGGCATCTCCATAATACTACGGGAAACCCGACAACATCCCACCCTGCGCCACGTGGTATCGTTCCCTTCCGCGCCGGGCGGCCCCCGCCAACCACCGCCGCTGATCGCCGACCCCCCGTTGGAAGAAACCGATGACGAGCCCGAGGCTATCTCCGAAGATCCCGGGGACGTTGTTGACGAAGCGGCCGCATCAGACGAGAGCGGCGTCATCGCCCTCGCCGACGAAGTGGCCGATGACACTGACGACTCGGACCTGCCCGTGCTGGACGATGACGTGGATGCCGACGGGTGGACGCCGGTAACGCCAACGCCGGCTGCCAACAGCGAAGACGACTGGGAGTAGCCGGCGCCGGCCCTACTCGCCTTGCCCGGCTCCCCGGGCTCGCGCGTCCAGGCTGACTGCCAGCCGCGAACGGAACGGACGCACCCGGTTGTCGGCGTGGGGGACGCCGATGGGAACCACGAAAACGGCCTCCTGGCGGTTGGCATGAGGCGAGAAGAATTCGGCCACTGCGTCGTCAAAAAAGGTCAAGCCTGTCGCACCCAGTCCCGCCGCGTGGGAGGCCAGGTAGATGCGGCCCCCGATGATGCCGGCAATGGTTTGCGCCATGCGATAACCGCGCGGGCCGAACTCCCGCTCCATCAGCGGCAGGTCGGCGGTGATGAACGCCACCGCTGAAGCGTCGGCCGGCAGGGCTTGCTCAAACCCCAGGTGGCCGGCCGTTTCCCTGAACTCTCCGGCCTGGAGCAGCCGGAGGCCGCCGTAGAAACGGTTGTAGTAGTAGGCCCCTGGCGCCAGTCCGTCCACGTCGTTCACGATGAAGTACAGGCTCAGATAGGGCGAGAACCCGTCGGCAAAGTGCGGGGAGTTTATGCCCGCGCCGGCGGCGTCAACGATGGATCGAAACGCTTCCCACGAAATCGGCTCGGTGGCGAAGCGGCGGGTGGAACCCCGGAATCGGATGCAGTCGCCCAGGGAAGTCGCCGAGTTGGCCGCGAGGTCCAACGTGCTGTCAAAAGCTCCGTCGGGGCCGGACTTGAGCGGCCGGAAATTGTCGCCTGTGCCGTCCAACTCGTCTCGGTTCGAACCGGCGCGATTGCCGGCGTCGTTCCAGGCGGCGGCATCATCCCCGCTCCGTAGCAGCGAGGCCCGGTGCAGTTCCCGGGACAGTGGATATTCGATAGCGCCGGCTTGCAGGTCGTTGCTCTCCTGGGGCAGCAGCCCGGGCACGTCGCCGGAGCCGGGCGGCATCATTCCGTCGGGAGTTCCCACGTGGGCCAGCAGCCCGGGGGCTTCGTCGTCAACGTTGAGCCCCAGGAACCCGCAGATCAGATGGTCAACGAAGCCGAAACGGAGGTTCACCGCCGTTTCAGTCGCGTTCCCGGCGGCCAGCAGATTGGCGCCGATGGTGCCCAGGTCCCAATAGCAGTAGCGGTAGCCCCGCTCCCGGTACTTCCACGCGCTGCGCCAGAAGACGGTGGTGAATACCAGCGTGACCGGATACGCGGCGTGGTCAACCGCCGCCGCGCCCAGCCAGCGGCGCAGGTCACCGTTGCGCAGCCGGGCCAGAGTGAAGTCCCGGGGGTTGAAGTGATAGACCCCGGCCCGCAACCCCTCCAGATCGCCGCAGACGACGTACACCTCGGTGGGATACAGCGCGCCGGCCGAGGCGGCGGCCCGGTAATGCACCTCGCCGTCGCGCAGGTTGCGCCGGCGAATCACGGCAGCGGCGTGATAGAGCAGGTTTGCCAGTGTCTCCAGCGTCACCGGGCCGGAGGCTTCCGCACCCGCCCCGCCGCGTATGGCCTCCAGCGTGGGCATGGCGGGGCCGGCGGCAACGTCCGGCAGCGGAATGGCCCGCAGCCCGGGATAGATTTTATAAAGGGGCGGCTTGTTGGCCAGGTTGATGTACTGCAACTTGGTGGCATCATTGAACTGGCGGGCAACGCCGATGTTTCCGGTTTCCTGCGTGCTGGTCATGGCGGTTGTTCCTCAAGGCATTGAGTTAGGAGTTGCGCAGTTGCGTGTCTTTACCTCCGTCATTCCGGTGAAAGACCATCGTTCCGTTATCACCGTCATTCCGGCGAAAGCCGGAATCCAGTGCCCGAAATTGTTAGCCAACTTTCTCATTCTTTCACCACATGACCCCTGGACTCTGGCTTTCGCCGGAGTGACGGGCGTGTGATTTCAAGTGCGTAACTCCTATGAGTATTTGTACGAAGGGGTTCAATCCCGGCGTGTCCGATAGATCTCCACGGCGGCCGATTCGATGACGGAACCCTTGATCGGCGGCCGAGGTTTTTGTACCCGTATGCGGATGCCAACAACGGCGGTGTGTTGTTCCAAGACCCGACCCGCGATGGCCCCGGCGGCGGCTTCCAGCAGGTTGCGCGGTTCGCCCTCCATCACGCTTTTGACCATCCGGTACAGGGCGGTGTAGCTTACGGTGTCGGGCAGTCGGTCGGATTCGGAAGCAGCGCTCAGGTCCAGCTCAGCATCCAGATCAACGATGAAGGGCTGTCCCAAGCTGCGCTCCTCCGGGTTGACGCCATGGAACCCATAGAACTGCATCCCGGTCAGTATGATGCGGTCGGACGGCATCGTATTATCCCGGTCAGATTGTCAGAATCAGGATTGCCAGGATTAGAGGATTTTCAGGATTTATGAACGTCCTGGAAATCTCAAAATCCGGTGAATCCTGATTCTGACAATGACTTTGCACAGGCCCTGCCATCTACCCGGCCGTCTGCCGCTCAATCTCGGCCACCAGCGCCAGCAGGTTCTGCGCCCGCTTGACCACCGGCACATCCACCATGCGCCCGTCGATGGACAGGGAACCCCGGCCGGCCGCCTCGGCTTCATCCCAGGCGGCCACCACCCGGCGAGCGTAGGCCACGTCTTCGGGATTGGGCGAAAAGGTCTCGTTGATGATGTCGATTTGCGCGGGATGGATGGCGAACTTGCCGGTGTAGCCCATCTGCCGGGCGGTTCCGGCATCTTTGCGCAGCCCGTCAGGATCGCGGAAACCGACGAAGGGGCCGTCCAACGCGCCGACGCCGGCGGCGCGAGCGGCCACGGCCACGGCGGAGCGGGCGTAGTAGCACTCCTCGCCGAAGTCGTTGCGGATCACGCCCATGTCGTTGGTGTAATCCTCGGCCCCAAAGGCGATGCCCACGATGCGCTGCGACGCCCGGGCCATATCATAGACGTGGACGATGGCCATGGCGGTCTCAATCCAGGGAACGACCTTGATACTGCCGGCGGCCATGCCCGCGCCGGCTTCCAAAGGAGCCAGCAGGCGGTCAACCTGCTCCAGATCCCAAGCGGTGTTGCCCTTGCCGATGCTGATGCCGGCCAAGTCCGGGCCCACCACGGCGGCCAGTTCGTCGGCGGCCAGCCCGGTATCCAGCGAGTTGACCCGCACCATCACGCGACGGCCCGCGGCAGCCAATCGCGGCGCCCATTCCACGGCCAGCTCGCACGCCGCCGCCTTTTCGCCCGGCGGCACCGAATCCTCCAAGTCAACCATTACGATGTCGGCGCCGAACCCCAGCGCCCGTTCCAGCATATTGGCACGGTTGCCGGGCACAAATACCAGGCTACGTAGCAATTCCACAGGGATCAAACCTCCTTGGGCATATCACAAATTATTTCGTCATTCCCGTTATCTCGTCATTCCGGCGAAAGCCGGAATCCAGGCATTTTCATAACCAAATCGTTCCGAGGCAGCAGACGATTCTGGATTCCCGCTTTCGCGGGAATGACGGAAATAGGATTGTTAGACGCTTGACAACTCAATTTGAAGACACCCCCTAGTAATGTTCCCTATTCTTTCACATTATGACCCCTGGATTCCGGCGTTCGCCGGAATGACGGTGGGGTGGGATTAGAAGTCGCCCCACGAGTAGCCGGATTTCACGTCCACCTTGAGCGTGACGTCCAGGTCCATGGCCGCCGGCATTTCGTCCAGCACCAGCGCCGTCATGGTGTCCATCTCGTCGTCGGGAACCTCGAACACCAGCTCGTCATGCACCTGCAGGATCATCTGGGAACGCATCTGTTCGTCGATCATGCGGGCGCGGACGTTGATCATGGCGATCTTCATAATGTCGGCGGCGGTGCCCTGAATGGGCATATTGATGGCCATGCGCTCGGCGGCGGCCCGGGTGTTGTGGTTGGTGGACTGGATGTCGGGCAAATATCGACGCCGGCCCAGCAGGGTTTCGGCGTACATCGTGCCCCGCGTATTTTCCTTGACCGACTCCAGGTAGCCGTTGATGCCGGGATACCGCGAGAGATAGGTGTCGATGAACTCACGGCCTTGCTCCCGGCTGAACCCGGTCTGCTGGGATATGCCGTATGGCCCCAGGCCGTAGATCACGCCGAAGTTCAGCACCTTGGCGATGCGACGCTGCTCGGCGTCAACCTCGTTGATGGGTACGTTGAACATCTGGCTGGCCGTGGCGGCGTGAATGTCCTCGCCCCGGCGGAAGGCTTCCAGCAGCGACGGGTCCTGCGACATATGGGCCAGCACCCGCAGCTCAATCTGCGAGTAATCGGCGGAGAGGAGTTGGCAGTCTGCGTCAGCGACGAAGGCCCGGCGCACCTGCCGGCCCAGCTCGGTGCGGATGGGAATGTTCTGGAGGTTGGGATCGCTGCTGCTCAGCCGGCCCGTCTCCGCCCCGGTTTGATGGTATGAGGTATGAATCCGCCCCGTCCGCGCATTTACCATCTCTGGCAGCGCGTCAACATAAGTTGACTTCAACTTGGCAACTTGCCGGTAGTCCAGGATTCTATCCACCACCGGGTGCATACCTTTCAGAGTTTCCAGCGAGTTGGCGTCCGTAGAATACCCCGACCTGGTGCGCCGCGTCTTCGGCAGTCCCAGCTCGCCGAACAGCAGGTCACTCAGCTGCTTGGGCGAGTTGATGTTGACCTCGTGCCCAATATCCGCAAAAAGTTCCCCCTGTATCTGTGCCAGCTGCTCGTTCAGGTCCCGGGACATTTCGTGCAGCACGCCGGCGTCCAGCCGCACGCCGGCCCGCTGCATCTCCACCAGCAACGGGACCAGGGGCAGCTCCACGTCCGCCAGCAAACCCGTCAAATCCCGCTGGGCCAGCGACGGCTCAAACTGCTGCCGCAGCTGCAAAGTGCAGTCGGCGTCCGCGGCGGCGTAGGGCGTGGCGTCGGCAATATCCACCTGGTTAAAGGTTTTCTGATTCCTTCCCTTGCCAATAAGTTCGGTGATTTCGGTCATTTCCCGCCCCAGAAATTCCAGGGCCAGCGGCTTCAGACCCAACTGGTTTCTGGTTTTCCCCAGCAGATGCGCTGCAATCATCGTGTCGTGGTCAATGACGTGATACGGGTCAATTCCGTAATTGCTCAGCAGCGTCAGGTCGTAGTTGGCGTTGTGCGCGCACCGTTGCAGGCCCTCATCGGTGAAGAGCGGACGCACGGCGGCCATCACTTCCTCCAGGGGCAACTGCTCACCCGCCGTATGTCCTACGGGAACATACCAGGCCACGCCGCCGTCGATGGAGAAGCTGAGGCCGGCCAGGTCGGCCCGCATCGGGTCGGTGCTGCTGGACTCGGTGTCGAAAGCAAACGAGCCGGCGGCGCGTATGGCCGCAATCATCGCGTCCAGGTCGTCCAATGTTGCAACGATGCGGTAGTCGGTGTCGTCCGGCGCGGTTGCCGCCCGCGCGTCTGAAGCGCCGGGGCCGCCGGCGGTTGCCGTCGCGGTAGCCCAGGGAGCGTCGGGAGAGGGAACGCGGCCCACGATGCTGTGGAACTCCAGGGCGGTCATCAACGATACAATCTCGGCCCGTTCGTAGTTGCCGAACCGGCAGGCGTCCAGGTCCAGCGTTACCGGCGCCTCGCAGTTGATGGTGGTCAGGAAACGGTATTCAAACGCGGCTTCCTGGTTGGCCGCCAAATTGTTGTGAACCCGCTTCTGCGTGATGCTGTCAATGTGCTCGTAGATGCCTTCCAGCGTTCCGTAGTCGGTGAGGAGGTTGGTCGCGGTCTTGTCGCCCACGCCGGGGACGCCGGGGATGTTGTCGGATTTGTCGCCCACCAGCGCCTTGTAGTCGGGCTGCTGCTGTGCGGTGAGGCCGCCGTAACGCTCGGCCAGCTCGGTTTCATCGACAATGCGCCGGTCCCGCTCGCTGCTGGCCAGGTCAACGCGGACCAACGGCGAAATCAGCTGGAAGGTGTCCCGGTCCCCAGTGAGGATGACGGTTTCCACGTCGTTAGCCTCCGCCTGGCGGCACAGGGTCCCGATGAGATCGTCCGCCTCAAACCCGGCCAGTTCGTAAATGGGAACGGCGAAGGCGGTCATTAATTCCTTCACCCGGTCGAACTGCCCGCGTAGCTCGGGAGGCGACGGCGGGCGCTGGGCCTTGTACTCCGGGAATCGCTCGTGGCGAAAGGTCGGAGCCGGCGTGTCAAAGGCCACCGCCACGTGAGTAGGCTGCCATTCGTTAAGGGCGCGCATGAACACGCTGGCGAACCCATAAACTCCGGTCACGTCCTCGCCGGTGGTGGATACGGTCAGGTTCCGGCTGACGCTGATGGCCCGAAACGAGCGGTGCACCATGGCGTGGCCGTCGATGATCAGCAGCAGCGGGGCAGTTCGGCCCGCCGACGCCGTTGGCATGGGCATTGACATTTGGCTGGCGCTGACCATAAGCGTACTCCCGCAGGACTGGTTACGGCGTTTCCGCCGCGGCGGTGGGTCCGTGTCGGCATTATACATCAGCAGGGTTTGTGCAAAGTAATCGGCCTCTTTGGTTTCCGCTCATCCTGAGCCTGTCGAAGGATGCCGCCGCTGCTGGAGTCGTGGTTCGACAAGCTCACCATGAGCGGGTGGAGGGACTTTGCACAAGCCCTGATACATCAGGCAGGGCAATCGCATCAAAACTCACGCAACCGTCACTCCGGCGAAAGCCGGAGGCCAGAGGCCGTAAATTGATAGAATCTGGAAAGTTGTTATCGTTTTCAGTTACTGGATTCCGGCTTCCGCCGGAATGACGGGGATGATGCGATTGCCCTGATACATCGGGGGCACGGAGGTCAAGCGAAGCGCCGCTGTGCTACAATGCCGGGCGTTATGCCCATCTACGAATACCGTTGCAACCAGTGCGGACAACGCCAGTCGCGCCTGGTGTACAGTTGGACGCCGGCCGACGCTTTGGCCTGCGGCAGTTGCGCCGGCGCCGACCTTACCCGCCTGGTATCCGGGTTCTCCTTTCATCGTTCCTGGGGCGACAGCCTGAACTGGATGCCCGACAACGCCGCCGGAGACCTGGACGACAGCCACATCGGCAGCATCGACGCCCACATGGGTCGCATGGGCGACGCCATGGGCGGGCTGGTAACGCCGGATTTCCACGAGCACCGGCACGAGATCACGCATCCGGACGACTGAGCTGATGCCCATCTACGAATACCGCTGCCAACAGTGTGGAGCTCTGTCGTCCTTCTTCGTCCGCTCCATCAACAGCCCCTTCGCGGCAAATTGCCAGAGCTGCGGCAGCGAACAAATGGAACGGCGAATGTCCACTTTCGCCATGGGCAAAACCACCACGTCCGTCCACGAGGCCAACCCCGTGGGCGGCAGCAGCCGCGATTACTACAGCGACCCCCGCAACATTGGCCGCCACGTGGAGGAATCCTTTGCGCGGCACGGCGTGGATATGCCGAGCTCGGTGCGGGAGTCCATTGACGCCGCCCGCAGCGGCGAAGCGCCAAAAGGACTTGACCTGTGACCACGGAACACAACGGATCCGAACAATACTCTGCGGAGTACGACCTTACGCCGGCATTGCTGGGCTGCCTGGAGAGCCTGCTGGCATCCGACGTAATGCCCGAAGGTCTCATGCGCGGCGAAATCGGTTGGCTCCACGTCAGCATCGAAAACCCGCCGCCGTCCCTGCACGCCGGGCAGCCTCGCAACCGGCGTGAGGCGCTTTCCCTGGCCGACGCCGCTGGCGGACTGCTCCACGCCATGCACAACGCTGGGCAGATCGGGTCCGACGCTGAGTTGCAACTGCGGCGCGCGCTGGACGATGCCGTGGGTCGCATCGGCGCCGCCCTGCGCCGGCAACAGGCGGCCCGCGTTCACGGTCTCTACGTCATCATTGACCCGGAAGTGACCGGCGGTCGGGATCCCCTGGACATCGCCCGGGCCGCCGTCAACGGCGGAGCGCGTATGCTCCAACTGCGCGACAAGCTGCGCGACAAGGGCGAACAGTTCCCCCTGGGCGCCGCCCTCCGCGACCTGTGCGCTGCCAACGGCGCTTTGCTCATCATCAACGACCACGCCGACCTGGCCGCCGCGCTGGGTCCCGACAACGTGGGACTGCACGTAGGACAGACCGACCTCCCGGTGGCAGAAGCCCGTAAAATCCTCGCGCCGGGCCAGGTGCTGGGCCGTTCCAACCGCGAGATTGATCTCATCATCGAATCCCAGCAGATGGGCGCCGACCACGTGGCCTTTGGCGCCATGTACACCACCACCACCAAGCAGGTCACCCGCTCTCCCCAGGGACCGGAGCGGTTGAAGCAGGCCCGGGCCGCCGCCCAGGTGCCGCTGGTAGCCATCGGCGGCATCACCGCCGACAACGTGGCCCCGGTGGTGGAAGCCGGCGCCGACGCCATCTGCGTCACCGCGGCCGTCGGCAGCGCTCCGGAACCGGAGGCCGCCGCCGCCGCCCTCACCGAAGCCATCCGCGCCGCCGGCGGCCGGGTCTAGGAGTCGTCATGCCCACCCGCTACGGCCCGCACCTCGCCGCGTTGTCCGCCCAGGCAGTTGAAGAACTAACCGGCCGCCATCGGGCGCGGGAACAGGCGTTGACGGTATCCCGCCAGGTGATCCGCCATTCCGCCAACGCCATCCGCGCCGTCCATCGCAACGACTTCGACGAGGCCCGCCGCCTCATCGCGGAGGCCGGGGAACGATTGTCGGAAACCCGCCCTATACGGACGGCCAACCCCGAAATCTACTACGCCGGCTTCCTCTCCGACGCCCGCAAGGAATTCGCCGAGGCCAACATAACGCTGGCCGTAATCTCCGGCGGTGATATTCCCGACGCCGAGACGTTGAACATGGACCCGCCGGCGTATCTGAACGGCATGGCCGAGGTCATCGGCGAACTGCGCCGCTACATCCTCGACGCCCTGCGCCGGGACGACACCGGCCGCTGCGAAGAATTGATGGAACTCATGGACGAGATCTACGGGATACTGGTCACCGTGGACTTTCCCGAAGCCGTAACCGGCGGCCTGCGCCACAGCACCGACGCCATGCGTGGCGTGCTGGAACGCACCCGGGGTGATCTCACCATATCGTTGCAGCAAAGACGGCTGGAGCTGAAACTGGCCGACCTGGGACAGTGAGGAACCCGCTGATCCCGTTCCGTGCTCCCGGTTTTCTCGCCGCCCGGTGGCGCAACGTGGCCCTGCTGTCGTGGGAAGTTGACAACGAGCTGCTGGAACCCCTGCTCCCAACGGGCCTGGAAATCGACCGTTGGAGCGGCAACGCCTACATCAGCCTGGTGGGTCTGTGGTTCGACGACGTCCGTGTTTTCGGAATACCCGCCCTGCCCCGGAGGTACGAAGAGATCAACCTCCGCTTTTACGTCCGGGGCACGCCCAACGCCGACGACCGAGGGCCCGGCGTAGTGTTCATACGCCAGTTGGTCCCGCACCGCGTCACGACGTGGGTGGCCCGTTTGGCCTACCGGGAACCCTTCTCCTCGGCCTCCATGTGCCACCGCTTCAGCGGGCCGGAGGCCGCTTCTTGCCCTGAGAAGCGCCGGGTAGCCTACGGTTGGCAAAGTGTCGGCCGCCAACACAGTTTCTGGCTGGAGAGCGACGCCGAACCGGTGTATGCCCGACCGGGTTCGCTGGAAGAGTTTCTGACCGCCCGCCATTGGGGTTACAACGGCAAACCGGGAGGCCGGACCCTGGCGTACACACTCTCGCGTCCGCCCTGGACGATACAGCCCGCCGGCGCGTGGGGCATCGACTGCGACGCCGTCTCGGTGTACGGCCCTCAGTTTGGCCGCATAATGTCCGGCGCTCCCTCCTCCGCCCTGCTGTCGTCCGGCTCCTCGGTAAAACTCAATATGCCCAGGCGGTTACCCCCGGCTGCTATCTAGCCCTGTGCAAAACTCGCTTGCCCTTAAATCGTCATTCCGGCGAAAGCCGGAATCCAGTAGCGTTTTCTGGACTCCGGCTTTCGCCGGAGTGACGGACTTCCTGTTTTGCACGACCCTATACTATCCCGACCAAAACGAACGCGACCGCGATGTTGAATGCAATGGCTGATCTACAAAACATTAAAACCATCACCTTTGACATGGACGACACCCTGTGGGATTTCCAGTCGGCCATGGAATACGCCTTGTCCATCACGTTGGAACGCCTTCGCAGCATCCTGCCGGGGGAGCGCACGGCGCGGCTTACCGTACAACGGATGATGGACATCCGCGATGGCGTGGCCCTGGAAATGGGCGAGGGAACGGTGCGGCAGGAAGAAATCCGGTACGCCGCAATGCTCAAAACCCTGGAATTGCTCGGTTCCGCCGACCGGGGGATCGCTGACGAACTGTTCAGCACCTACATGGAGGCGCGGCTGGCCGGCGCAAAACCCTTCGACGACGTGCCCGGCGCGCTGGCCTCTCTAAAAACCCGTTACCGGCTGGGAATAATCTCAAACGGAAACAACACGCCTCAAGCGGTGGGACTCGACGACGTTTTTGACTTCATCGTATTCGCCCACGACTGCGGATTCCCCAAACCGGACCCGCGCATCTTCCAGTACGCACTCGCGAAATTCGGTGATGCGCCGCGTCACGTTGCCCACGTCGGCGATTCCCTTGAGAGCGACGTCCAGGGGGCAAACCACCACGGTATGCTCAGCGTATGGCTGAATCGCAACGCCGTCTCCAACGAGACCGGCATAGCGCCCCACTGGGAGATCCGCGACTTTGCCGAGTTGCTGGATATCTTCGGTATGGCCGGACGTTGATCTGTATCTCGTCGACAGCGCCCGCCGCGTCTCACGGTTCCTCGAGTTCGACCCAGATGATGTGTCCGTGGTCGATGGCTGGTCGGAGTTCATCGTCATGACGCACCCCGGCCACCACCGGCACGCTGGGGCATCCGGTGTGCTCGGACAGATATTGCGCGTTCCGTTGGGCCCGGCGCTGGTCGCGCTCGGCCGCGGTGTAGGAGATTTCCACCGCCAGGTAGGTGGTTTCGCCGGCTCGGTCCGCTTCGATGATCAAGTCGGCCCTGGCGAAGCTGATCCGGTCCCCGGAGGTGACCTCGGCGCCGGAGAGTCCTGTAGCGATGGCGTTCACCTCCGCAGTGGTAAGGATGCGGACGAGTTCACAGCCCGCGGCTAGGCAGATGGCCAAGGCGTCGCGCTCGGCCCTGAACTCGGTGGAGAAGTTCTTCAACCATGAACTGTCGCTTTCCATACGGTCCAAGCGTCGGTCGATGTTGTCGAACCGACGCAGTGCTTCCTGGCGAAAACTCAGCATATCGTCGCGAAAACTCAGCATATCGTCGCGAAAACCCAGCGTATCGTCGCGAAAACTCAGCATATCGTCGCGAAAACTCAGCATATCGTCGCGAAATTCCCGCATCTCGTCGTTAAACTTCTGCTGTCCGACTGCGAACGCTTGGAAGGCGGCGGGTAGGCGCATAAGTTCCTCGCCCAGGATCTGGGCTCGGATTTCTTCCCGCCAGTCGGGATGGTCCCTGAGCGCTTGCAGGAACTGCTCGCGTGTGATGTTGGTGGTCATGGCTGGTGTCCTTACATTGCTGATTCTACGGCTACGGCTGCTGACACGGCAAGGGGTCCATGGCTCCGCAACTCGATTTTCGAGTCTCCTACTTGAACAATCCTACTACTCAGGTTATGGAAACCGGGTAAGCATGAGCGAATCGTCAAGTTGAGATTGTCGCCCTGCCGTTGGTAAAATGTTGGAGTCTATGTTGAACCAATCCATAGGATCCTGCTCCCTGGGGGCTTAATTTTGTCTGACCTTGCCCAACGCGCTGCCGTACATCCCTACCCCGATACCCTGGACGCCATCGAGGAATGCTACCGGCGTGGCTGGACCGACGGCCTGCCCGTGGTGCCGCCCACGTCCGACCGGGTCCAGGCCATGCTGGACGCCGTGGGTCTGCAACCCGGTGACGTGCTGGGCGAGGTTCCCGTGCGGCGCCGGGCCCTGACGGCGGAGCAGGCGGCGGCCAACGCCGTGATGGCCGGCTGCCGGCCCGAGTATTTCCCCATCGTCCTGGCCGTCTTCCGCGTACTGTTCGAGCACGATCCCAACTGCATCCACGAGGTTTCGGCGGTCACCAACTCTACCGGCGTTTTGGTCATCGTAAATGGCCCCATCCGCCGCGAGATCGGCCTGAACTGCACCGACAACCTGTTCAGCCCCGGCAATCGGGCCAACTCCACCATCGGCCGCGCTTTGCGGTTGATCCTGCTCAACGTTTTTGAGCAGCGCCCCGGTCTCTTAGACCGGGGCTGCATGGGCAGCCTGACCAAGTACGGCGTGGTCATCGGTGAAGACGAAGAAAACAGTCCCTGGGAGCCGCTCCACGTCAGCCTGGGATACTCCGCGGAGCAATCCACGGTGACGGTGGCTACGATCCAGGACCCGTCCATGCACGCCAATCGCTATGGCACCACTGCCGAAAGCCTGCTGGATTCCATCGCCGACGGAATGTCGTCCCACGGTATGGCCGTCTATTTCGGGCGGGAAATCAAATGGGTTTGGGTGGTGGGCCACTGGCATTCGGAGTTGTTGAGCCGCCTGGGCTGGAGCCGTCGGGATATGCAGGAATACCTGTACCAGCGGGCCTGGCGTTCGGTGGGCGAGCTGAAGCGCCTGGGCATGGTCAACGGACCGATTGAACCGGGCGATGACGAAGAACGCCGTATGTCCGTCGCCAGCCCCGACGACATCCTGATACTCAAAGCCGGCGGCGACAGCGGCATTTACAGCGAAATCATCATGAACTACTACGGCGTACCCGCAGTTACCACCCCAATCGACGTCGGCCACTGACGGCGGGCGCAGGAGAGCGAGATGACCACCGGAAACACCGCGACCGTACAACTGATCGATCCCACCGGGTTCGACCCGGGCGAGACCGCCATGGCCATGGCGGCCCGGACCGCCGACCTGCGCGGCGCCCGCTTGGGGTTGCTGGACAACTCCAAGGCCAATTCCGACGTGATCCTGTGGGCCATCGCCCGGGAGTTGGACGCCGAGTTCGAGTTCTCGAACATCTTTTACGCCCGCAAGCACAGCGCCTCGCTGCCGCCCCATCCCGAAGTGCTGGCCGACCTGCACCGCAACGCCGATTTCGTTATCGCCGGTGTCGGGGATTGAGGGGGCTGCTCGTCGGGCAGTTTGCACGACGGAATTACTTTGGAGCGGCAGGGCATCCCGGCGGCGACGATCATCACGTCGGTCTTCGTGAACACCGCCCGTGCCTACACCAGGCTGATGGGAGTTCCCGACTTCCCGTACCTCGTTTGTCCCCATCCCATCACCAACGCCGGCGCCGACGGGCTGCTGGAACGGGCCCGTATGCTGACCCCCGCCGTGCGGGGTCTGCTCATCAACGGTGCCGTTCCCGCCGGCTGATCTCGGACGCGAGCCGATATAGATTGGAGTGACACTGAGTTATGCCAGGAATCGGGGATCTGTTCCGCAGGGTTTCCCGCCGCCCGTCCGGATCGGAGGAATCCACTCCCCCTCCCAATCCCGGTCAGTTTGAATCTCGGTCCTATTCCGCGCCTGATGCGGAAGGCGGCCCTGCTGCGGATGCCGTGATGGCGGATCCCGTAACGGTGGACGCCCTACGCTCCGCCCCCGGCGTGGCGGTCTCGGACGCGCCTCCCATCACCGCGGGAGACGACGTTCTGCACGATGACCATTTGCTGGCCACGTGCCCGTACTGCGGGTTTGAAGACCAACGGGTCGGCTCCCGGTGCGCTAACGGCAGGTGTGGCCAGGTCATCGTCCGGCTTCCGCCCTGGGCCCAGCATCGGCGCCAGAACTGGCTGGCCCGCCGCTTGTCCTGGCGGCGCATTATCACCGCGTGTATCGTCGCGCTGTTCATCGTCTTTATCGTCTGGCTCAACTATCCATTCGCCCCCAACCCGGTGGTGTTGTTTAAAAAGACCCTGACGCAGATGACCATCGACAGCGGTCCCGGCTCCTGGGCGGCTGCCGGCCGAGACCTGCGCCACAGTCGCTTTGTGGAAGTAGGGCCGCCGCCGCCGGCGGGAATAGTCAGCGCATGGAATGATACGATCCCGGGGGAGCCGCTTGCGTCGGAACCCGTGTCGCAAGACGGCCATATCTATGTTGGCTCGTCCGAGGGCATCTATGCCCTTGCGCCCCATGACCTTTCCCTGGTGGAAAAGTGGGAAGGGGAAACGCCGGGACGTATCACGGCGTCGGCAGCGGTGGTGGAAGCGCAAGCGCATCTGTTTTTTGGCAGCACGGATCACACCGTCAACGCCTGGGACGCTTACGATGGACACGCGCTTTGGAGTTTTCCGGCGGAGGACACGGTAGAGGTCCCGCCCATGGTTGCCGACGGCCTGCTTTACATCGGTTCCGGCGAAAGCTGGATGTACGCCCTTGACGCCCGTTCCGGCGCGGAAATCTGGCGCACCCAGCTGGAGAGCAACGCCAGCGATGCGGTAGCCATCCACGATGGTCGGCTATACGTGGGCGACGACAAAGGGATTTTTTACGTCCTCTCGGCCCGAACTGGCCAGGAATGGTTTAGATTTCGAACCCCTCGGGCCATCAATGGTTCGCCGGTAATTTCCGTGGACGGTGAGCGAGCCTATTTTGCTTCCGGTGGACAGTTGTACGCGGTGGATGCCCGCGTCCGGGAAATCCCGGGTCTGTACCAGTTCAAACAGATCTGGGCGCAGCTCTGGTGGTGGCAAGTCCCCGGCGTCCCACGCCCCAAGGGACAACAGGGCGGGCTGTGGCGTTTTACTCCGGAAAATCCCTTGCAGGGATTGAAAAGCAGCCCCGCGCTGGCCAGCGACGAAAATGAAGAGACGGTTTACGTAGGCAGCCATGACCACGTCATGTATGCTCTGGACGCCCGGGACGGTTCGCTCCGATGGACATTCAAAGCGGATAACGATATCTGGGCCTCGCCGCTGGTGGTGAAAGACCAGCTGATTTTCGGCGATGACGACGGCAACCTCTATTCATTGAACCGGGACGATGGCACATTGACCTGGAGCATAAATCTGGGATCGAAGATTCGGATCCCGCCAGTGATGAGCAAGGGGGTCCTCATCGTCAGAACAACGGACGGCGCAGTGTTTCGCATTGAGTAAACGCCGGGAGATTTACCCTTTGGAGGAATAATGAAGCGTATTTTGCGATTGAATTGGACGGTATCTCTGGTGGCCTTGCTGGCCCTGGCGCTGGTCGCCGTTGCGTGCGGAGGGGGAAGCGCGCCGGAACCTCCCGCGCCAGCTGCGGCTCCCGCCGCCGGTACGGGCGCCGCCGCTCCCGCTGGCTCCGGCGCTGCCCCGCCGCCGACCGCCGCGCCGGCGGAGCAACAACAACCCACCACCGCCATGCCGGCGTCCGATGAGCCCTTCCGCATCGGCGTAATGGAATCCCTCACCGGACCCGGCGAAACCTACGGCAACGTGGCCGTGCAGGCCAAGCAGATGGCCGTGGACGAGATCAACGCCGCCGGCGGCATCAACGGGCGGATGCTGGAACTGATTATCGAGGACTCCAAGTGCGCCGCCCAGGACGCCATCACCGCCTACAACAAGCTGACGGAGGTGGACGGGGTAAAGATCATTCTGGGAACCTCCTGCAGCGGCGCGATGCTGGGCGCCGCGCCTTTGGCCGAGGCCGACGGCGTCATCCTCTTCTCGGGCCTGGCCACCAACCCCGACATCGCCAACGCGGGAGACTACATCTTCCGCACGTCAATGAGCGACCTCCAACTGGGCATTGACACCGGAAACGTCCTCTGGGCCGACGGGGTTCGCACGCTGGCTACCATCACCGAAACCACCGACTACGCCGAGGGCGTGCGTCGCACCACGGTGGATCAATTCGTGAAACTGGGCGGACAGGTGGTCGGCGAGGAACGCTACGCCTCCGACGTCACTGACTTTCGCAGCCAGTTGACCAAGCTGATCAACGCCAACCCGGACGCGATACACATCGCCGCGCAGGCGGAATTCTCCGGCGGCACCGTGGTCAAGCAGATCCGCGAGTTGGGATACGAGGGGCCGCTGTACTCCGAAATCGTGCCCGTCGGCGCAACGGCCCTGGAAGTCGCCGGCGACGACGCCACCGGGCTGAAGGCCATCACCGCCGAGCTGGACCCGGCCAACCCCAAGGCCCAGGAAGTCCTGAACAACTTCCGCGCTCGCTACGATTACGTCACCCTGCCCTGGTACCTGGGGTCGGCCTACGATGACGTGTACATCGCTGCCGAATGTCTCAAGATGACCAACGATGACCAGGACGCCGCCGGGTTCCGTGACTGCATGTACCAGGTCACCTGGAGCGGCGCCATCGGCGAGGGTTACAGTTTCGACGCCATGGGCGAGGTGGAGGGCTTGGCCAACGTGGTGGTTGAGGTATTGCCCATTGGCGAGCGTACTGCAGACAACCAGGGCTACCGTGTCCTGGGACCTGCCCCCGGCGCTGAGGCTGCCGCCGCCATGCCCCCTGCCCCGCCCGCCCCTCCGTCATCCCAGGAGCCCTTCCGCATCGGCGCCATGGACGCCCTCACCGGCGTCGGCGAGTCCTACGGCAACCCCATCCTCAACGCCAAGCTCCTGGCCGTTGAGGAAATCAACGACGCCGGCGGCATCAACGGGCGGATGCTCGAACTCATCCCCGAAGACTCCAAGTGCGCCGCCCAGGATGCCATCACCGCCTACAACAAGCTCACCGACGTGGATGGCGTGAAGATTATCCTCGGCACCACTTGCAGCGGCGCCATGCTGGGCGCGGCTCCTTTGGCCGAGCGAGAGGGCGTGATCATGCTCTCCGCTTCCGCCACCAGCCCCGACATCGCCGGCGCCGGCGACTACATCTTCCGTACCGCCATCAACGACCTCCAGCTGGGCGCCGATACCGGCAACACCCTTCATGCCGACGGCATCCACCACCTGGCCACCATCACCGAGGCCACCGACTACGCCGAGGGCGCCCGCCGCACCACCGTCGCCCGCTTCGAGGAATTGGGCGGCCATGTGGTGGCGTCGGAAAGTTACGCCTCCGACGTAACCGATTTCCGCACCCAGCTGACCAAACTCATCAACGCCGAGCCGGACGCCATCTTCCTGGCCGCCCAGGGCGAGTTCTCCGGCGGCACCATCATCAAGCAGCTGCGCGATTTGGGATTTGAAGGCCCCATCTACTCGGAAGTGGTGCCCACCCAACCGGAAGCCCTGGGCATCGCCGGCGACGCCGCCACCGGGTTGAAGGCCATCGTGCCGAACCCGGATTTGAACACGCAGACCGGCAAAGACTTCTTGGAGCATTACGAAGCCCACTTCGGTTCCATTCCGACCCTGCCCTGGTTCCAGGGTTCAGCCTATGACGACGTGTACATCATCGCCGAGTGCTTGAAGCAAACCGGCGACGACCAGGATTCCGCAGGCATCCGCGATTGTCTGTACAACCTCGCTTGGAGCGGCGCCATCGGCGATAACTACACCTTCGACGAAAACGGCGACGTGGCCGGCCTGTCCAACGTGGTCATCGAAATACTCCCCGAGGCGGAGCGGAACGATGACAACCAGGGCCACCGCATCCTGGGACCGGCGCCCATACCGTAAATTCTTCACATCTCGCAACTGAAGCAGGGCAATCGCACCATCCCCGTCATTCCGGCGAAAGCCGGAATCCAGTCGCCGAAAGCTAGTAATGACTTTCACTATTCTTTCAATTGGCAGCTTCTGGACTCCGGCGAAAGCCGGAGTGGCGAGTGTATGGACTACGACGCGATTGCCCTGGTAACTGAAGGGGCCGGTTTTTCGGTTCCTGACTCAATTATCAGAATCAGGATTTTCAGGATTATAGGATTGACAGGATTGGATGAATCCTGAAAATCCCCAAGTCCGGCAAATCCTGATTCTGACAAATTCGGAACTTCGGGGTGCTCATTGGCAAGTAACCAGGAAAGCGCGCGCGGCCTGCCCCAGTTGCTGAACATTCCCGGCGTCCGGTTGCTGGCCGCCGTCTTGACTGCCGCGGCCCTGGGCTACATCGCTTGGAAAATCGGCCAGTCGCCGCCCCAGGCGTTGCAGTTCGCGTTCAACGGTCTGGCGGTAGGCGCCGTGTACGCCCTGCTGGCCATGGGTTTCACCCTGGTGTACAGCACCGTCTGGTTCTTCGACCTCTACTACGGCGCGGCGGCGGCCCTGGGCGCTTACGGCGTCTTCTACCTGCGGACCGCCACCGCCCTCGGCTCTCGGGCCGACATCAACAGCGTCTTCGTCAACGCGGTATTCGCCGCGGTGGTTGCCGGGGTGTGCGCGTGGACGCTGCACGCCGCCTTTGCCGCCCGTTTCCGTTCCGCACTCGGTCCCTCTGGGTTCAAGGCGGCGGTAGCGGTTCTCGCCGCCGGCGTCGGCGCATACGTAGGGATAGTTCTGTCCTACCCCCATTTGCTCCACTTGACCCTCAGCCCGGCGGTGGGCGCAGCCACGGCTGTCGCTGCCGTGATCGCGGCCTTACGGGTGTTCCACCCCCTGCTCGCCGCCGTCCGACCGACGCTCTTCTCCGCTGTCGCAGCCATTCCGGCAGGTATTCTCGGGGCATGGTGCGGCTACCTGTTGTCCGGCGCGCCCGGCGCGGGCCTCTACCTCAGTTGGGCGGTGTCCTGCCTGCTGGCGGGAACCGTGGGACTGGCCCTGTACCGGGGCCTGTACGTCTATATGCGGCAGCGGGCGCGTTCGCCCCTGATCATGCTCGTTGCTTCGCTGGGCATCCTGCTGGCCATCGCGGCATTCATCGTCATCGTTTTCGAGAGTGCTCCCCGTCCGTTACCAGATGCCTTCGGCAGCGCCCCGTGGAAAATTCTCGGCGCCCGCATCAAGGGTTTCAACGTCTTCGCCATCGGCGTGGCCTTGGCGGGATTCGCCGGTATGTGGCTCCTTTTGAAGCAGACGTCCTTTGGCCGCGCCGTCCGCGCCATCGGCGACGATGAAGAAGTCTCCAAAGTCGTGGGCATCAACACCACGGTCATCATATCCGCCGTCTTCTTCATCGGGGCCATCTACGCCGCCATGGCCGGCATTCTCACCGGACATGACACCGCGCTGCAGCCGCGCATGGGCCTGCTGTTGCTGCTGAAAGGCTGGATCGCCTCCGTGGTGGGCGGCATCGGCAATCTCTACGGCGCCATCGTGGGCGGTTTCGTCCTGGGCCTGGTGGAGCAGTTCGGCATCTGGGACCTGGCCGGCGAGTGGAAGGACGCCATTTCCTTCATCCTCCTCATCCTTTTCCTGTCCTTCTGGCCCCAGGGCCTGCTGCCGAGGAAGTGACCCCGCCATGACGAACTGGCAATCCTTCCTTGGTGTTGCCGGAGACCCGCGTCAGTTGGGTCGCCTTGCTTGGAGCAACATCCAGCTTTGGGTCACTCTGCTCATCATCGGATGCGCGGTGGCGTTCATGCTGGTGCAGGGCGTCGGTTTCGCGGTAATCGTGTTCACGGTCTTTGCTATCTGGGCAATTCTGGCCGTCAGCCTGAACCTCGTCGTTGGGTTCACCGGTCTCCTGTCCGTGGGCCACATCGGTTTCTTCGGTATCGGCGCCTACACCATGGCCGTGCTGACTTCCGATGCGCCCTACGAGCAGCTTCGTACCGGCGTTATCCCCACCTTCGGCTGGTCGTTCTTCGCCGCGCTGCCGGTGTGCATCGTCCTGGCCGGCGTGGCGGCGGTGTTGGTCGGCGTGGTTTTCAACCGCTTCCGCGACGATATTTTCGTGCTGGTGTCCTTCGGCTTTGCCATCATTGCTTACAGCGTATTTCTCAACCTCCGCAGCGTCACCCGGGGAGCTTTTGGCATCCACGAGATAGTGCGCCCGCGGGTCGGCAACTGGGTATTCGATGGAGACGTGGAGTTTTTGCTGCTGTGCTTCGCCTTTCTCGCGTTGGTGATGCTGCTGTCGTGGTTCATCACCACTTCGTCCTTCGGGCGCGTGCTGACCGCCATTCGTGAAGACGAACAGGCCATCGAGGTATTCGGTTATCAGGCCACGCACTACAAGCTGGCCGTGTGGGTGATCTCGGCGATGATGGCGGGACTTGCCGGCGGACTGTTCGCCAGTTGGTCCATGTTCGTCGGCCCCAATTCCTTCATACTCTTGGAGTCCGTGCTGCTGGTATCCATCGTGATCCTGGGCGGTCTGGCGACCATCTGGGGATCCCTGTTGGGCGCTATGGCCTTCGTGCTGCTGGAAGTTGGAATGAGTTTCATCCCCTTCCTGCCCGATGAGTACATCGGCCAGGCCCGTCAGGTGGTTCTTGGCCTGTTGCTGGTGTTGCTGATGTTGTTCCGGCCCCAGGGCCTCGTCGGGAGGTATCGACTATGACCACTGCCCGCAATACCGCGCGTAACGACGACTACGCCCTCCAAACGGAGTCCATCTCGAAGCACTTCGGGGCGGTTCGGGCCGTGGACGAATTGACCCTGTCCATCCCCCGCCAGGGCACCACCAGCATCGTCGGTCCCAACGGCTCCGGCAAATCGACACTGGTCAACCTGCTCAGCGGCGTGCTCCCCCTTGACGGCGGCATGGTTATCATCGACGGGCAGGGCCTCCGCGTCGTCAAGGCTTACGAGACGCCAGCCCACGGACTGACCCGCACCTTCCAGGAAGTGCGCCTCTTCGACCAGATCACCGTGTGGGACAACATCATGGTGGTGCTGACGGAACGGCGTTTATTCCCCGCTCTGTTCGAGCGTGCCAAGCCATCAAATCGCCGGAAAGCCCAAAGCATCCTGGAGCAGGTGGGGATGTGGGAAAAGCGCGATTCCCTCGCCAACGAACTCTCTTACGGGCAGCGCAAGCTCCTGGAAATCGGCCGCGCCATGGCGATGGACGTCCAGACCTACCTGTTTGATGAACCCTTCGCCGGCCTCTTCCCCCAGATGTTGGAGCAGGTCAAAGCCATCCTGAAGCAGATGCGGGCCGACGGCTACACCATCGTCTTCGTCTCCCACAACATGGACATCGTCCGCGAGTTGTCCGACCGCATCATCGTACTGGACAGCGGTACCCTGCTCGCCGCCGGCGACGTCGAAGAAGTGCTCTCCAGCGAAGAGGTAATCGAGGCGTACCTGGGCGAGTAATTGCCCCGACCGCCCAAACCTTTGCCCCGCCTGTCGTTGCCCGGTTCATCGTCCCCCTGATAAAATCCCAAACACTTGGCCGGGCAAGGCTTGGAACGCAAGCCAAGAGAGTAGCCCGCTAAGGGTTGCTCAGACATTCTGGCTAGTGCGCCCCAGGAAACGGGAGGCCCCATGGCTACAGCGCAAATACTGAGTCCCGAGGCCGAACAAAACGTAGCCAGGATCGTTCGGCAGGACCTCGAACCCATAACCAACAAGGGAATCTCGATCAACGAGATCAGGGTCGTGCCTGGAGAGGACCAAGACGGAGATCCGTATCACCACATCATTGTCATATACTCTGGGGACGACGACCTCCTGGACCCGGCGTGGTTGAATGGATTCTGGAGACGGAACCGAGACGAACTGTCCAAATGGGACGTCCACATCACAACAGAGTCATACGTCGAATACGGAGAGTGGTCCCAGTTGTCGAATGTCGCGCTCTGTGAGGGTAGTAACGCATGAACTGGGAGCAGTTGCTCGAACTGGCGGAAATGCTGGCTGGAGCGCCGCTGCATGGCGAGAGTCGAGGCAGGCCCCAACAGACCCACCTCAGAAAAGCGAACAGCGCCGCCTACTACGCCATGTTCCACGCGCTCGCCAACAGCAATGCAGACACGTTGATCGGATCAGCAGCAGCCATTCGCAGAAGCGAAGAATGGACCGCGACCCAACGCGCGCTCAACCATGGGATGGCCAAGAGTCAGATGCTCAACGCGAGCCGGATGGCAACATTCCCCGCCAACATACAGGACTTCGCCAGGACCTTCATCGCGCTACAGGTCCAGCGCCACGAGGCCGACTACAACCCCAACCCTGCTACACCGTTTACCAGGACGCAGACCACGCGGAACATCCAACGCGCTCGCGACGCCGCAAAGACGTTCCTGGCAGCGCCATCCCAAGAGCGCAGATGGTTCGCCACGCACCTGCTGTTCACGCGGAGAGCCTGAGTAGGGGCGAGGTATGCCTCGCCCCTACTCTATGCGCGTCGAAACGGTCGGCAAACCTCGACCACTAAAACGGAGTGCTGCCAATCCGGTCCATCCATGTCAAAAACCACCCAATCCGGCAAATCCTCAAATCCCGGAAATCCTGATTCTGACGATTAAAAACATGAACACTGTGAACGAACACGATACCGACGCCAACCTCCTGGAATTGGTTGACATATCAGTCGAATACGGCGCGGTCCGCGCCCTCGACGACGTATCCATGGGCATCCGCAAAGGCGAAGTCGTGGCCGTGATGGGACCCAACGGGGCCGGCAAGTCCACCGTCCTCAAGGCCATCATGGGCCTCGCCCCCGTCGTCGCCGGCCAGGTGTACTGGCGTCAGGAACTCTTGGCTGCCGAGACCCATGAGATAGTCAAGGAAGGCATCGCCTTCGTGCCCCAGGGCCGCCGCGTCTTCACCCACCTCACCATCGCCGAAAACCTGGAGATGGGATGTATCTACCTCAACGACCGCGCCGAGAAAGCCCGCCGCCTCGCTTCGGTGATGGAACTGTTTCCGGTCCTGTACGAAAAGCGCGGGGATATGGCCAGCGCCATGTCCGGCGGCCAGCAGCAGATGCTTGCCTTCGGGCGTGGCCTGATGGCCTCGCCGGAGTTGCTGCTGCTGGACGAGCCGACGCTGGGCCTGGCCCCTATCATCGTGAAAGAGGTATTCGAAAAAGTGGCCGAAATCAGCGACCGCCTCAACACCACCATCATGGTCGTCGAGCACAACATCAAGGGTGTCCTCAACATCGTGGACCGCGCCTACGTCCTCGACAAGGGCGCCGTCGTACACAACGGCACTCCTCAGTCCATCCGAGACACTGATATACTGACACAGGTATTCTTGGGGAGCGCCTGACGTCACTCGGCGGAGGTGGACGTATGACTACTAAACCTGCATTCCAACCACCCCGGGCCGGCCAGCGTCCACGCCTTACCTCGCTCCCTGGACTGTCCGACCCCATTGATATGCTCGAGCAAATTCCCCACGTCAGCCGCGCCTACCTTATCCTGGAAGATCATTATCTCCACCGGCCCGACGTTTTCGTCGGCAGCGAAGGCTGGCTCTGCCAATATGCCAGTGAAGTGGCCCACGCCCCCCGTCCCGACTGCATGGTAGCCTTCGGCGTCAATTTCCCGTCGGATGAAATCACCAACGCCAACGGCTACGTCATCAGCGAAATCGGCAAGGCGCCGGACTTTGTGCTCGAAGTGGCGTCAAAGACCACCGGGCGGCGGGACTACATCGCCAAGCGCGCCATTTACGCCGGTTACCGCGTGGCGGAATACTGGCGTTTTGACTACACCGGGGGGCGGTATCACGACGCCGCCCTGGCCGGCGACCGCCTGGTTGGTGACATCTACGAACCGATTCCGGTAGAAACCGGTAGCGACGGTATCAGACGTGGCTACAGTACATCTCTCGAGCTGGAGCTGCACTGGAATCTCGGTCTGCTTCGTTTCTGGAATCCGGCTACCGGCGAATACCTGCCCGACCTTACCGAGACCAAGGCGCAACTCTACGACACGGAGCGGCGAGCAAGATATGCGGAACGGCGGGCTACACGCGCGGAACAGCGCGCCGAAGTCGCCGAAACCCGCGCGGAGGACGAGCGAGCCGCTCGCCTGTCTGCCGAAGCCCGCATCAGGGAACTGGAATCCGAACTCAACCGCCGCCAATCGGAATAAATTAAGGCCGCGACCAGAGAGCCGCGGCCTTTCGCTTCGTTATTGTGCTTGATTGATCACAGTTCCCCGGCGAACATGGCGGTCTGCTTGCTGAAAACCTGCACCCGGTGGCGTGGCGCCTCCAGCACAAAGACCCGCCCGTCGTCGTCAACTTCCACGGCAATGGGACCCTGGAAAGCGCCTTCCCGCTCGGACAGATCCAGTGCGCGTTCCCGTGCCCGCACAATGGTCGGATCGAGATACACCCGCTCGGCGCCCCACTTGGAGAGGCCGGCCTGCCCGCGCATGGTGGTGATGTAATCGCCGTTTTCGCGGAACACCTGGACGCGGTCGTTCTTGTAGTCGGTGACGAAGATGTGCCCATCCTTGTCCACGGCCACGCCGGTGGGCCGGTTGAACTGGCCTTCGCCGTCCCCGGAGGTCCCGAACTTCATCAGGAAGGTGCCGTCGGGGGCGAACTTCTGGATGCGGTCGTTGCGCCAGTCCGCTACGTACACGTCGCCGTTGTGGTCAATCTCGATGCCCCAGGGGTGGTCGAACTCGCCGTCGCCGTCGCCCTGGCGGCCCCAGTTGAACTTGAACTGCCCGTCCTTGGTGAATACCGAAACCCGGTGGTTCCGGCTCTCCACCATGTAGAGGTTGTCGTCCTTGTCGAAAGCCAGACCGGCCGGCCGGTTGATTTCGCCGTCGCCGGAACCGGGGATGCCCCACATTCCGATCCAGTTGCCGCGTTCCTGGTCGTAAATGGAGATCCGGTTCAGCCATTCGTCGGAAACGTAGGCGATACCCTGGCTGTCCAGGGCCACGGAAGTCGGCCACATGAACGAGCCGTTGGGCGTCGTTTCGTCGGCGTCTTCCGGTGGGATCTTCTGGCCGAACTCGGCCACCACTTCCTCCTCGTCGGGATGGAAGACGGTGACGCGCTTGCAGGGGAAGAAAGCCGGCGTTTCGGTGCCCCGGCTCAGCACGTACAGCATACCGTTGGGGTCGCGGGTGATCGCCACCGGGTTGAAGAACCCGTTGCCGCTGCGAACCTCCTGCCTGCCTATGACATGGCTGTATTGAAACGTTACCGGCGCGATCTCAGTCGCAGTAACCATATTTTCACCTTCTAACAAATGCAAATCCGTCATTCCGGCGTAAGCCGGAATCCAGCACCCTGCACGGCAAGGACGTTCTGGATTCCCGCTTTCGCGGGAATGACGGTCGGGTGCCGGAATGACCGAATGGCTTACCGCCGGCTACTTGATGAAGTCGAACTGCTCGTAGGATCCCTTCAGGATTTCCTGGTCATCCAGGTGCAGCCACTTGTCCAGGATGGTGGCGTAGGTGTTGCGGAAGTCGTTGTTCCACTTCAGGTCGCCCTCGTCCAGCTTGTCCGGCTCCAGGGAAGGATACTCGCCGTACAGGCCGCCCTTGACGCCGTCGCCGATGACGAAGGCCACGCTGCCCGAACCGTGGTCGGTGCCGGAGCCGTTTTCCTGCACACGGCGGCCGAACTCGGTGAAGAGGAGCATGACCACTTCTTCGTTGGCGTTGTGCTCTTTCAGGTCCTGGTACAGGTCATTGACCGCCCGGGACACCTCGCCCCACAGCTTGGCGAAGGAGGTGGGCTGGTTGGCGTGGGTGTCAAAGGCGCCGGGGTTCAGGCCCGTGTAGAGCACGCGGGTGCCGAAGCCCGCCGTATGCACCTGGGCGACGTTCTTCACCCACTGGGAGAACATATCGCCGCCGTACTCGACGCTGGACGAGTAGATCTCCGGGGCGGTGCGCAGGATGTCCGCGCCCTTCAGGGCGTCCAGGCCGGTCTGGGACAGGTACTCGTTGATGGGGCCGGAGCCGACCATGGGGGAGTACATCCGGGAGAAGATGTCCAACGCCTCGGCCCGCTGGCTCTCGCCGTCGATGCCGGTCAGCACGCCGTAGGTCTCCAGGTTGCCCACGGAGGCGACGGACACGCCCGGCGCGGCCAGCGCCCGGGGCAGGCCGCGGCCGAAGTTCACGGCGGTCAGCACGTTTTCCTTGTCGGGGTCCAGATCCTGGATGGCGCGGCCCAGCCAGCCCTCGGTGGACATCTTGGTGGGTTCGGCGGTGTGCCAAATGTCCATGGAGCGGAAGTGCGAGCGGATGGGGTTGGGATACCCGATGCCCTGAATGACCGCGACCTTGCCCTCGTCGTACAGGTCCTTGATGGGGGCCATGGACGGGTGGAAGCCCACGTTGTTGTCGATGGCCAGGACTTCCTCGACCTCGACCTTCAGGTGAGGCCGGTAGTCCTTATACAGGGGGTCGTTGTAAGGGATGATGGTGTTCAGGGCGTCAAAGGCGCCGGACATCTGCAGGACTACCAGCACCGGGTCTTTCTTCGTAGCGGTCACGATTGCTTCCTCCAAAGTTGGGCCGTCACTCCGGCTTTTCTTTTTCCGTCGTTCCGGTTTTATTTCCGTCATCACGGTTTTTCTTTTCGTCATTCCGGCGAAAGTCGCAGATGCGCCTTTGGCGTGCCGGAATCCAGGGGGGTGGTTGGGGCTAGGCGTAGATATATTCCTTGGTGGCGATGATCATCTGCAAGAGCTCGCCCACGCGGCCGCCGAACTCGGCGGTGTCCGTGTGGATGGTGCCGCCCTTGGCGACGCCGGCGGCCAGCATTTCCCGCGTTTCGTCGGCCAGTTCGTAGTGGCCCATCAGGCGGGTGCAGGTGTCCACCATCTCCTCCGGCGAGATCACCGGCCCGATGTCGGCCAACTGGTCGATGATGTTCTTCACGCCGGGCTGCTTCACGTCGCCCACGAAGTCGGCGGTGAAGTTGATCCGATGCACCAGCGTGCCGCCGTCAATCCATTCATGGCCGGTGTGCCAGCCTTCCACCGACGGCGGATTGAAGATCTCTTGGCCCATGTGCTTCATCTCGTCGAAGATGAACTCGAAACCGGGCTTGGGTTCCGTCCAGTCGCCCACCAGCCGCAGGGTGCCGATGACCGTTTCAATGGGGCTCTTGACCCGCTGGAACCGGGCGTTCTTGAAGGCGTCGGAGTGGAACAGCAACCGCAGCATGGACTTGATGTTGTAGCCGGAGCGGTAGTACTCGTCCTCCAGCATCTTGATCGTGTCCATGTCCTTCGGCGGAGTTTCCATCCACGCCGGCACCTGGGCCTCATCGGATATGAAGTAGCTGTACAGGTGGCGGGAGATGAAGCGAGCGGTGGCCGGCTGCTTCGCGATGATGTCGATTACGTCCTCGCCGTTGAAGTTGCCAGTCTCGCCCAGGAAAGTCTTCTGACCTTCGTCGTGGTCGTCCGGGTTGTACACGAACTTGGCGGAGTAGCGTCCGTAGGGCTGGCCGGGGATGTTGTTGGCGATGGTCCAGCCGGTGAAGGCGCGGGCGCATTCCTTCACGTCGTCCTCGGTGTAGTTGAACTCGCCGTCCATGCCCACGCCCATGGAGAACAGTTCCAGCAGCTCCCGGCCGTAGTTCTCGTTGATGGCGCCGTTGTGGCTCAGGCAGTTGTCCAGGAAGAAGATCATCGCCGGATCTCTGGAGATCTGCACCAGCAGATCCCGGAAGCTGCCCATGCCGTACTCGCGGAACATCTCGATCTCGTCGTATGACGTGGGATAGCTTTGGGTCTTGCTGTCGGCGGTACACAGGATGCCGTGCCAGAACAGGCACATCTTCTCTTCCAGCTGGTTCCGCGAGTTGATGAAGCGGAACGCAACGTACTCGGGCAGTCCCCGCGTGTGGTGGCTCCACTCTATGAAGCACCGCTCCGCCATGTCCAGGTCCATGCCGTGGTCATGGTCCTGGGGGTTGAGCAACTCTTCAACGGTTGCGTCGTAACCCTTGGCCGCGCGCGCTTCTAGCTCGGCGTATTGGGCGCCGAACCCGGCCCGTCGCATCAGGTGGGCCATCAAAGGAATGTCATGGTTTTGGTCTGCCATCGATTCAAGCCTCCTCGATCTGAACTAACAAATCGCCAGCGTTATCCTATCATTAAGCGTTGCGACTCTCAACCTCAATGCGACAGGGCAACCGCATCATCCCCGTCATTCCGCATCATCCCCGTCATTCCGGCGAAAGAACGTCACCACGTGCTTGACACGGGGCCGGAATCCAGTAACCGAAAACAACAACGACTTTCCAGATTATTTCAGGGGGCCTGATCCACCCGGCTATAATGGCGCGAACCATTTCATCCCCGGAGTCCCCACATGGCTGCTGACCTCATCCGCACCGCCGAAAGCCTGGTCCCGGAGATTCTATCAAATCTCGACCGCATCGACGCCGAGTGCCAACTGCCCCCGGAACTTGCGGCGCGCATGGCGGAGCATCGTCTGTTCTCCCTCTACGCTCCGCAGGCGTTGGGCGGCCCGGAGTTGGATCCGCTGACTGCCTTCCGTGTGGTTGAGGCCATATCCAAAGCCGACGGTTCCGCCGGCTGGTGCGTTTTCAACGGCAGCGCCGTCACCTCCGCCATCGCCCGCCTCACTGTGGCCGCCGCCCGGGAGATTTTCGGTGACCCGCCCGAAATCCTGGGTTCCGGCTCCGCTCGCCCCGAAGGAACCGCCACCGTCACCGAGGGCGGCTATCTCATCAACGGACGCTGGAACTACCTCAGCGGCATCGACCACTCCACCGCTCTGTTCCTCAACTGCCGTCTCTTGAACCACGACGGCAGCCCGGCGCTGGACGAGGATGGCAGCCCAGCGACCCGCGTCGCCGTGGTTCCGGTGGCCGCCGGCACGGTGCTCAACACCTGGACCACCCTGGGAATGCGCGGCACCGCCAGCAACGACTGCGAATTCACCGATGTATTCATCCCGACCCACCACACCTATATGCGCGGCGACCCTTCCCATCACCCCGGCCCGCTGTACAACCCGGCCCAGACCTCCATCCTCATCAGCTGGACCCTTGCCGCCGGCAACGCCCTGGGCATGGCTCGCGGCGCGATGAACGCCTTCAAAGAGCTGGCCACGGGCGCCGGCACCACCGACTCCCGTATGCTCCTCCGTGACCGCGCCTACGTCCAGATCGCCTACGGAGAATGTGAAGCCACCCTGGACGCCGCTCGCACCCACGTCCTCGACGCCGTGGGCCGCCTGTGGGAGGCCCAAGTGGACAGCAAGCCCGACCTGATGGATCGCGCCGTCCGCGCCCGCCTCGCCATCACCCACGCCATCCGTCGCTCCGTCGAGGTCGTTGACCAGCTTTTCAACGTGGCCGGCACCAACGCCATCCACCGCTCCGTCGGCCTGGAGCGCTTCTTCCGCGACCTCCACGTCAGCGGCCAGCACATCTCCGGCCTCCCCGCCAACTACGAGTACGCCGGCCAGGTCCTCATGGGCGCCCAAACCCGCGCCTCCCTCTACACCTGGTGCGGTAGCGTTCCGTTTTAGGTGGTCAGGCGTAGGGGCAACCCTTGTGGTTGCCCTGGCTGTGCGGGTGCGCCCGTCATTCCGGGAATTACACCACCTGAATTGCAACGCTACCCACCTGATGCGGAAACCTTGACACGTCATTCCCGCGAAAGCGGGAATCCAGGAACTCCAAGCAAAGGGCGGTCGGCTGGCGTTGAGCCTGTCCAACCACCCATCAATCCCCCGATCCGCGCCCTCCGCTCATCCTGAGCTTGTCGAAGGACACTTACTCTGGAAAAATCCGCCGGTACACCCCCGGCGACCCGGGCCCGTGCACCATGTGGGGCCGCACCTCGTGGGTCCACACCGGCGTTACGATCCGGCTCCAGTTCTGCCAGGCCTCGCTCTGGGCCACTTCCAGCGACTCCATCTCATGCACCGTCGCATACTTGGGTTCGCCCATCACCGCTTGGAACCGCCGGGCGCGGATGTAGCCCGGCACGTCCAGGGCCATGGGCAGCCGCTCGTTGTTATAGGCGTCGTTCCACCGCTCCTCCAGGTGGTCCGGAATCGACATCCGCCCCACCAGGATCAGCGGCGACATACCCGCCTGCGCCGTATCCTCCGATAATTCAGCCGGATGCACCCGCTGGTACAGGTTGCGGATGTATTCCGTCCCGATCACGCTGGGCGACATCCGCCGCGACCACTCGGTCGGCTCCCGCAGCCACTTCTGCCACTCGTCGGAATACCATGCTTCGTGGCTGTCCAGCTCATAGCAGGCCAGGTACTTCGGCCCGCCCTGCACCGCCTCATACCGCGCCGCATCCAATACGCCCGGAATCGACAACCGCTCCGGAATGTGCTCCTCGTTGTACCAGCGGTTGTATTCCTCGTCATTCTCCGGCGCCACGTCGCTGTACACCAGCAGCAGCCCGTCGCCCTTCCTTTTCGTCTTCGTCGCCATCGCAAATCTCCGGTTCCTTCGGCGCCCTCGGCGCGGATTTATCGTCGCATGATCCGGTAGTATAACACCGGGCATCGACGAACTCATGACCACAAAACGTAGGGGCGAATAATCATTCGCCCCTACCCGCACCCACCTAATCCTTCCAATCCGTCAAATCCCGAAAATCCTGCTTCTGACCAACTGACACCCTCCCCATTGACCGCCCCGTTCCCGAACATATATCCTGAATACAGCCAAGGCAAAACAGCTGTTTCCATCCCACTCTGATCCAAAAGGCAGGATTTCACTTCGACGGCCAACCCCGTCAGTACCAAATCGCAACCGGTCGCACTCGGCAAGGCTCAGTTAGACCCGACCACCTCAATCGGATTGCCGGCTGGACCACCGGGACTGTCCGTGCCCGCGCGCAGGCGCGCCTCTGGCGCACTGAGTACACGAAAAAGTAGGGACAAATAGTTGCGTACCCCCGGCCGTATGCTGACAACGAAGTGAAATCCTGCCTTCAACTACACAACGGATCGACCCAAACCCACCGCCACCCAAATCAAAAAGGAGCGAAACCCACCGTAACACCATCACCGACCGACAAAACCAATCCTGACAATCCTTCAAATCCGGCAAATCCTGCTTCTGATGGACCTTCTGCGGGTGTATAATCGGCCCACCGTTTCCATTTTTGGCCGACGTATGTCTCTAGGGAGACAAGGAGGGTTTCATGGCTACGTCGTTACAGCAAACGTCCGCGAACGGGCAATCCACGGGCGGGATCGAAGACGTCGATGTCGTCGTCATCGGCGCCGGAGTCACCGGTCTCTACTCCATCTACCGGCTGCGCAATCTGGGCTTTTCGGTGCGGGGGTTCGAGGAAGGCACCGGCGTGGGCGGCACCTGGTACTGGAACCGCTATCCGGGCGCGCGCTTCGACTCCGAGAGCTACACCTACGGTTACTCCTTCTCCGAGGAGTTGCTGCAGGAATGGGAGTGGAAGGAGCACTACTCCAGCCAGCCCGAGAACGAGCTCTACCTTAACTATGTGGCCGACAAGTTCGACCTCCGCCGCGACATCCGCTTTGAGTCCCGTGTTGCCTCCCTGGTGTACCAGGAAGACGACAACCGCTGGCTGGTCACCACCGACGACGGTTACCAGGCCCGCGCCCAGTTCGTCATCACCGCTATCGGCATCCTCTCCGCCCGCTACGTTCCCGAGTTCGAGGGCTTGGAGAGCTACGAGGGCAGCTGGTGTCACACCAACCGCTGGCCCAAGGAAGGCATGGATCTGGCCGGCAAGCGCGTCGGCGTCATCGGCACCGGCGCCACCGCCGTCCAGCTCATCCCCGAAATCGCCGGCGAGGTGGGCCACCTCACCGTCTTCCAGCGTACCGCCAACTACTGCGTCCCCCTGCGCAACTCCCTCATCGACCGGGAGACCCAGGACTACATCAAGAACCACTACCCCGAAATCTTCGAGCAGTGCCTGTCCACCCCCGGTTCCTTCATGCACGAGTTCGACACTCGCTCCGCCCTGGCCGTGTCCGAGGAAGAGAAGCTGGATCAATACGAGAAGCTGTGGGCCGAACCCGGCTTCAAGAAATGGCTGTCCAACTTCTACGACATCATGATGCCCGGCGAGGCCAACGAAGACTATGCCGAGTTCGTACGCAACAAGATCCGCGAGCGCGTCCACGACCCCGAGGTCGCCGAGATGCTGGTGCCCAAGAACCACATGTTCGGCTCCAAGCGTCTCCCCTGCGAGACCGGCTACTACGAGGTCTATAACCGCGACAACGTCCTCTTGGTGGACGTGCGCGAGGACCCCATTGCCCGCCTGAACCCGCGCGGCCTTGAGCTGGAGAGCGGAAGCGAGCACGAACTGGACGTCATCATCTTCGCCACCGGCTACGACGCCGTCACCGGCCCTCTCAACCTGATTCACATCGAGGGCATCGGCGGCGAGGTGCTCAAGGAAAAGTTCGCCAACGGCCCGCGCACCTACATGGGAATGTCCAGCTACGACTTCCCCAACCTGTTCACCATCAACGCCGCCTCCGTGGGCAACTTCCCCCGTTCCGCGGAGCCGCTGGTGGAGTGGGTCACCGACGCCATGGCCCACGTCCGGGACAGCGGGCACCAGCGCATCATGGCGACCCCCGAGGCCGAGGAGGCGTGGGTGCAGCACATGAAGGATGACAGCGAGAACATCCTGCGAACCCAGGCCGACTCCTGGTTTGTGGGCGCCAACATCCCAGGCAAGGCCCGCGTCCTCCTCACCGCCCCCGACACCGCCCCCGCCATGCGCGCCAAACGCGCCGAGGTGGCGGCCAACGGCTACGAGGGTTTCACTCTGGACTAGCTAACAGCAGCAGTTCACCCATGTAGGGGCGACCGGCCGGTCGCCCCTACTATATTTATCAACGGCTTCTTGTGATCGTAGCCACCTTCGCCGTTATTCCTCGACCGCCGGCCGCCGCGCCAGCAGATAGCACAGCCCCGACGCCAACTGCACCGGCGCCGCCACCACCAGCGCGGCAGCATAGGTCCCGGTCTGGTCAAAAATCCAACCCGCCGACCACGCTGCCAGCAGGGATGCGGCCCCGAAACACACCGTCATCGCCCCCACCAATGTTCCGAAGCTGCGCCGCCCAAAATACTCACCCACCGCCAGCCAGCCCAGCGTGGCAATGCCCTCCGTAGCGGCGATGGACACTACGAACAACGCGGCGGCGACGTAACCCGTACCCACCAGAAACGCCGCCGTCCCGGCGGCTCCCACGCTCATCCCGGCAAAGATGAGCCACCGCGAGGGGATCCACGTCGCTGCCACGCCCATGGCAATTCGCAGGGGAATTATCGCCAAGAAGGTGGACGACAGGTAGAAAGCCGCCTGCTCTTCCGGAATACCTTTCCACACCAGCATGGGAATCTGGTTGATCACCAGCGCGTCAGCAGCCGCAATGCGCAGTGTGACGCCAACCGTCAGCAGCCAAAAGGCCGGCGTGACCAGCGTCTGCCGAACCGTGAGGTCGGACGCCGAATAGGTCGGCTCGATACGTCGCCCTCGCGTTGCGTCCGCCCCGCCCTCCGGTCGAACTCCGTCAGGCAGCAATCCGATGTCTTCGGGCCGGCTCCTTATGACGACAGCGGCTCCTATCGTGAGTGTGGCGGCCATGGCCCCCGCTCCCAGTATGGTCGCTCGCCAGCCGAACTCGCCCAGACACCAGGACAGCAACGGCACCATCACCGCCGCGCCCCCGGCGAACGCTGTGTTCAGCAACGTCATCGTCAGCGCCTTCCGCCGCACGAACCACTGGTTGGCAATCGTCATCAGGTTGGGCACTATCCCGATACCCCTGCCGATGGCGGAAATGCCCGAATACGCCAGCACCAGTTGCCAATATGAGCTGACCCCGGCAACTGCAGCGAACCCGGCGCAACTGACCAACCCGCCGATGAGCACCAGCCGCCGGCCCCCGTAGCGGTCCGCCAACCATCCGGCGGCCAGCGACGCCACGTTGCCCACGGCCCATGCCGCTCCCACTACGAATGCGAATTGGGCCGACGCAATATGCAAATCTTCCTGGAGAGACGGCGCGAACACCAGGAAGCCGGGAATTATCGCGCCGAACCCCAGGAAACCCACTGTTCCGCCGGCAAGAATGACCCACCAACCGTAGTAGATGCTTCCCTGCCCGGCCAGACGCCGGCCCCTTGTGCGGTCGATCATCCCGTCCCCGGCATCCCTATCGGGGATCGGTTGCGATGTCGTCGGCCGGCCGTTTTACCAGCAGGAACGATGTTGCGGCCACCGCCTGCAAACCGGCCGCCACCGCCAGCACCGGCACGAAGCTGCCCGTCCGGTCAAATACCGATCCCGCGACGGCTGGGATGATGAGTCCGCTGGTCCCGTAGAACACCGTCATCACGCCGACCAGCGTTCCGTAGCTGCGCCGGCCAAAATACTCCCCCACCGTGATCCACGCTATCGAACTCACTCCCTGCCCCGCCGCCGACGCCACGATCAGGAACCACGCCACCCGGTCGCCCTGCATCATCAGGGCCGCCAGGGTGCAAAGGGTCACCACCACCATCGCCGCGCTCAACAGCCAGCGCGGCGCGATCCACAACGCCGCCAGTCCCATCCCAAAACGCGCCGGTATGGTGGCGAAGTAAGTCAAAGACAGATAGGCGGACGTTCTTGTCTCGGCGACACCCTTCCATATCAGTATGGGTATCTGATTCACTATCAGCACGTCCGACGTGACGGTACGCAGCACCGCTCCCAGCGACAACGCCCAGAAGGTCAACGTCACCAGCGCCTGACCCAGCGTGAAATCTCGCCGTTCTCCTCGGTTGGCGGCGTCGCCGCCCCTGGATCCGCTGGCCGCCAACGCGCCCCCGCGCATTCCGCCGTCCGGTTCGAGACCCATATCCTCCGGCCGGCTGCGGATGATTGCTACCGCCGGCAGCGTCAACGCGCATACCACCAAGCCGGCGACCAACGCGGTTGGACGCCAGCCAATCTGCCCCGCCCCCAGGCTCAACGCGGGGAGCAGCGCGGCTGCTCCCCCGGCGGTGGACGTGTTCACCACTGCCAGCGCCAGCGCCTTTCGACGCACGAACCACTGGTTGACCAGGGTCATCAGCGTGGGAAAGATACCCATGCCCCGCCCCACCGACGCGACTACCGTGTACGCCAGCAGGATGCCCAGAAACGAGTTGGCCAGCGCGAGGGCCGCAAACCCGGCGCCGCAGAGCAGGCCGCCGACCAGCACCAGCCGGCGCGCGCCGTACCGGTCCGCCAGCCACCCCGCGACTACCGAGGTGATGTCCCCGATGCCCCACGCCGCGCCGACGATAAACGCCGATTGGCCCGATGAAAGACCCAACTCGGCTCGGACGGGGACTGAAAACGCCAGATACCCGGGGATGACGACCCCGAACGCTACGAAGCCCAGGCCAACCGCCGCGCCGAGTACCCACCACCCGTAGAAGACCTCCCTCACCGTGAATCGTCATTCCCGCTTACATCGCCGTCATTCCCGCGTACATCTTCGTCATTCCCACGAAAGCGGGAATCCAGAATCGTCTGCTGTTTCAGAACGATTTGGTTATGAAAATGCCTGGATTCCTGCTTTCGCAGGAATGACGGAATAATTTGACGACACGCCCTAGTCCGCCAGCGGTATGACCAGATACACCCGTTCTTCGCCGCCCACCACTCGCGTCGTGTGGCCTTCCCCGGTGAGGTCTTCCGCCAACAGCACGTCGCCGGGTCCCACGCGGTGGGTGGAGCCGTCGCTCAACCCGATTTCGGCCTGGCCGGCCAGCGTCACGGTGTACTGCCGGCGCGGGGCGCAGTGGAAGTCCAGGAAGTAGTCCGGGGGAGAGATGCGGATGGTCATGCCGCTGGTGGCCTGCATGGGCGTGCCTCGCCCGTAAGCCCCCTCGGTGTCCAGGAAGTCCTCGAAGGGCGGATCATAATGTTCCAAGCGGGATTGACCATCCGGTCCGGTATAGACGCGCACGAATTGGGGCATGAGAAAGCTCCTCACAACTTGACCGTCATTTCCAACTTTACCCGTCATTCCGGCGGAAGCCGGAATCCAGGCAGATTTCCATTTGGCGGCAATTATACCGCGCCTATTCCCGGCTGCTGTCGTCGGCCGGCCGCCGCGTCACCCAAGAGGACTCGTTGCCGCCCCGAGAGCGTCGCAGCGAGTCGATCATGCGATTTGCGATGGCACCGATAATCAGCCCAGCGGCCGCTCCCAGCGGGAAGGCTATCAAGCCTCCGGCTACGCAGAGCACCACCAGCACGTGCGGCTCAACGATGGCTCGGTCGTTCAGCTCCGCAATGCGGGCGAATCGGGAAGCGATGGCCCAGGCGACGTAACCGCCGGCGGCTGCTCCGCCCACGGCTCCGCATATGATGTAAAAAAGTCGGGTTGGTGTGAACATAACGTACCCGGATTTCCGATCAGTGGTGGGAAAGTTGTCGCGTATCTACGCAATCCTAACACGTCCGGCCCTGCAATCCACAATTTATGTGTGGGGCTGTGCAAAACTCGCTTGCCCCCAAACCGTTTATTTTATCTGACAGTATGGTGTATTTTCGTAAGTCAGGCTTGACAGCGCGGCGATACCGCCCGTTTAATCCTGGTGTACGTATCACGGTTTTACGATGTCGGCGCGAGGCTTGACTTCAGGAGGTCCGGCTCATGGCACTGCAACGGATTCTCAACGTCAAACTGCTGGTGGTCTTGGGATTGGCAATCAGCCTGGTTGCCACGGTGGCTTGTGGCGGGAGCGCCGAGGCTCCCGCCGCCCCGGCGGCTCCGGCTGCCGCCCCGGCCGGTTCCGGCGCCGGCAGCGCCGCGGCGGCTCCCACTGCGATGCCGGCAGCCACCGAACCGGCCGCCATGGCCGAAAAAACCGGTGGGCACGTCAACCTGCTGACGACCAACATCGGCAACGGCAAGTTTGACCCCCTGCTGACCGAAGGCGAAGACCTGAAGTTCCAGCGCATATTCCAGGTCGCCATGGTTGGCGGCGGCGGTGGCAGCGAACTGGTTCCGGCGGTGGCCAAGGACTGGTCGGTCAGCGCGGATGGGAAGGTCTGGACCTTTACCATCAATGACGGCTTCATCAAATCCCATGACGGCAACGTCATCACCCGGGATGACGTGTTCTTCAATCTGGACTCTCGTCTGGGAGTGGAGGCGCAGGAACTGCTGGCGTCCGGCTACTACGAACCCCGTGACGTGGCCCTGACCAAGCTGATCGATGGCGTCACCAAGGGACCGGCCGATGACCAGGTGCAGGTAACCTTCAACACGGTGCGCCTGGACTTCTCCTTCAACTGGTCCGAAAACGCCCAGGGGGCTGCCCCGATGATCGTGCCCGAAGCCACCATGCGCGCCCGTGCCGGCGCCACCGGGTTCGAGGGCTACGAAACCGACCCTATTGGCGTTGGTTCCATGCGCGTCACCGACTTCGTCCTGGAGCAGAAATACTCCTTCGAGAAGTTTGAAGACTTCTTCTGGACCACCGAAAACGGCTTCTCCGAAGACCGCAGCGTCACCTTCGACACCCTGACCATCGAGGTAGTGCCGGAGCCGGCCGGTCGCCTGGCCGCCCTGCGCAGCGGCGACGCCCAACTTATTGAAGCCAACATCAACATGATCGGGGATATTGAGAGCATCGACGGAGCATCCGTCGCCTGGCAGCGGGAATCGTCCTATAACCTCGTGGTGTACGTGGACTGCTGGGAAGAGGATCAATGGTGCTTCCCCACAGAGGTCCGGCAGGCCGCCGAACACGCCATCGATAAGGACGCCATTGTCAACGGCCTGTACTCGCCCGATTCGGTCAGCGCCAACAGCTGGTCCCACGTCACTCCCAATTCTCTGGGCTGGGGAGAGAACCTGGTGGCGCGTCCATTTGACTTGGCAATGTCGCACGAACTGTTGAAGTCCGTGGGTTTCGGCGGCGCTAATGGGGATGATGGTACCGATGCCAACGGCGAGCAGGTGTCTTTCACCATCTACACCTGGGAAGCCGGCGACCTGCCCGGCCTACCCGACCTCGCCCAATTGTACAAAGACTTCTGGACCGAGGGACTGGGCTGGGACGTGGACGTTGTGGTGGGCGACGCCTCGTCCACCCGGCAGCAGTGGAACAACCGTGAACTCCCCGGCGACGTCTTGGTCCGAACCAACGAATGCCGCTATGACGGCACTTCCATCGCCCAAGGCGCGTACTTGAATGAGGCCATCGCTTGGCGTGCCGTGAGGGACTGGCGGGACGAACCGTGGGCCAGCACCACCACGCCGGCCATCCAGAAGGGGATTTCCGACCTGAACCTGGAGACCCGTGCCGCAACCTACAATGAGATGTGGGACTACCTCCAGGATCAGACCCACTGGGGCGACGGGTTCAACACCAATCTGCCCTGGGGCCTGGGCGCTGATGTCGCCAGCTACGAACCCTGGACCCTGGTGCCATACGTGACTGCCATCTGGACGCTGAAACTGAAGTAAGGCAGCCGAGCCATTGGGTAACACTGCTGTAGGGGCGAATAATTATTCGCCCCTACACATATGGATAGCCATTTAAAACGGAACGCTACCGTTTTCGTAATCCGCCCTTGACAGAATACGGTAATCGCCGTTTAATCGTCCGGCATTCGTAACCGACGGGGAGATCCGTCGACGTCGGTTATAGCAGTACATTAGAGGAGTGTTCATGCAATGGGATTGAAACGGTTTATGAACGTCCGGCTGCTGGTGGCCTTTGGGCTGGCGGCTGGCCTGATCACCGCGGTGGCCTGCGGTGGCGCGTCCGAGGCTCCGGCCGCGCCGGCTGCTCCCGCCGCTGCCCCGGCCAGTTCCGATTCGGGTAGCGCCGCCGCCGCGCCCACCGCCATGCCTGCGGCCACCGAACCGGCCGCCATGGCTGATAGCACCGGCGGCCACGTCAACCTGCTGGTTACCAACATAGGCAACGGCAAGTTCGACCCCCTGCTGACCGAGGGTGAAGACCTCAAGTTCCAGCGTATCTTTGGCGTTGCCCTGGTGGGCGGCGGCGGGGGCAGCGAACTGGTCCCGGCCGTCGCCAAGGACTGGTCGGTGAGCGAGGACGGCAAAGTGTGGACCTTCACCGTCAACGACGGCTTCATCCAGGCCCACGACGGCAACGTCATCACCCGTGACGACGTTTTCTTCAACCTTGACTCCCGTCTTGGAGCAGAGGCGGCGGAACTGCTGGGGACCGGCTACTACGAGCCCCGCGACGTGGCGTTGACCAAGCTGATCGACGGCGTGTCCAAGGGTCCCGCTGATGACCAGGTGCAGGTAACCTTCAACACGGTGCGCCTGGACTTCTCGTTCAACTGGTCGGAAAACGCCCAGGGCGCGAGCCCCATGATCGTCCCGGAAGCGACGATGCGGGAACGCGCCGGCGCCACCGGGTTTGAGGGCTACGAAAGCGACCCCATCGGCATCGGCTCGATGCGGGTCACCGATTTCGTCTTGGAGCAGAAGTACTCCTTCGAGAGGTTCGAGGACTTCTTCTGGACGACGGAGAACGGCTTCTCGGAGGACCGCAGCGTCACCTTTGACACTCTGACCATGGAGGTGGTGCCGGAGCCGGCGGGACGCCTGGCGGCCCTGCGCAGCGGCGACGCGCAGCTGATCGAAGCCAACATCAACATGATCGGCGACATCAACGGGATTGACGGCGCTTCCATCGCCTGGCAGAAGGAATCCTCCTACAACTGGGTGGTGTACGTGGACTGCTGGACCGAGGATCTCTGGTGCTATCCCGTGGAGGCCCGCCAGGCCGCCGAACACGCGATTGACAAGGACGCCATCGTCAACGGCCTGTACTCGCCGGAGTCGGTCAACGCCGACAGCTGGGCCCACGTGACCCCCAACTCCCTGGGCTGGGGCGAGAACCTGAGGCCGCGCCCCTTTGACCTAGACACGTCTTACGAATTGCTCAAGTCCATCGGCTACGGCGGCGCTGACGGCAGCGACGGCACCGACGCCAATGGCGAGCAGATTTCCTTCACCATCTACACCTGGGAAGCCGGCGACTTGCCCTTGCTGCCCGACCTGGCCCAGCTTTACAAGGACTTCTGGACCGAGGGTCTGGGCTGGGAAGTTGACGTAGTGGTGGGCGACGCTGCCGCCACCCGGCAGCAGTGGAACAACCGCGAGTTCCCCGGCGACGTCCTGGTGCGCACCAACGAAGGGCGCTACGACGGCACTTCCATCACCCAGGGCGGCTACATCAACGAACAGATCGCGTGGCGGACCGTGGATGACTGGCAGAAGGAGCCCTGGGCCAGCACCTCCACCCCGGTGGTACAGAAGGGCCTGTCCGACCTCAACGCCGACACCCGAGCCGCGTCGTACAATGAGATGTACGACTACCTCCAGGACCAGACCCACTGGGGCGACGGTTTCAACACCAACGTACCGTGGGGATTGGGCGCCGACGTGGCCTCCTACGAACCCTGGAGCCTGGTGCCCTACGTCACCGCCATCTGGACGCTGAAGCTGAAGTAGGCGACGGCAGGCCACTAATGTAGGGGCGAATAATTATTCGCCCCTACGGGATCACACGCTATGACCACATACATCATACGGCGCATCGGGGAAGGGCTGGTCACGTTGATCGCCCTTAGCTTTGTAGTGTTCGGCAGCGTTCACCTGACCGGCGACCCGGCCCGGTTCCTGCTGCCCATCTCGGCCGAGCATGACGAATCGGTGTACGAGGCGCAGAAGGCCGCCTATGGATTGGACAAGCCGTTCATTGTTCAGTACTGGAACTTCCTGATCAAGGCGGTTCGGCTGGACTTCGGCGATTCCTTTACGGCCCGACGTCCGGTTCAGGAGATCCTGCTGGAGCGCATACCGGCGACCGTCCATCTGGCCATAGCCGGTACGATCCTGGCTATTGGGATAGGGGTGCCTCTGGGCATAATATCTGCGGTAAAACGCGACACCTTCCTGGACCGGATCTGCAAGGCATTCGCTATTTTTGGCATGGCGGCCCCGCAATTCTGGGTCGCCATAATGTTGATCATAGTCTTTGCCGGCTATTGGGGCTGGCTGCCGGCCTTTGGACGCGGCGATATGACGGGATGGTTCCCCACGTGGTCCCAGATTCCCAATATGCTGGCCCACCTGATCTTGCCGGCCTTTGTGCTGGCGCTGGCGATAATTGCCGCCATCATGCGTCTGGCCCGTTCCGCGATGCTGGAAGTGCTGGACAGCGATTACGTGAAATTCGCCCAGGTGAAGGGCATGAGTGATCGCGTGGTAATCTGGAAACACGCCGCTCGCAACGCGCTCATCCCGGTAATCACTTTTGGCGGCATCAGCCTGGCCGGCCTGCTCAATGGCTCCGTGGTGGTGGAAGTGGTTTTCGCTTGGCCCGGCGTGGGGCTCATGCTGCTGGAGGGCGTTCTATCCAACAATTTCCCCCAGGTTGAAGGCGCCATCATGGTTTCCGGCGCCGCCTACATCCTGACGGCGCTGGTTGTTGACATACTGTACGGTTACGCCGACCCGCGGGTCCGCATGAACTAGGGCAAGCACCTTCGTCATTCCCTGCCACCCCGTCATTCCGGCGAAAGCCGGAATCCAGGAGTACTACTTTGGCTTCTGAAACTCCCGCATTGGTGATTGACGACCGCAGGCAGGTCGGCTTGAGGCAGCGCATCAGGGACGCCCGGCTGCCCTGGGTCCCAATCGCCATCCTGCTCATCATTGTCTTCTGCGCCGTCTTTGCCAACCTGATTTCGCCCCACGACCCGCGCAAGAACGACGTCCGCAACAAACTGCAGGCGCCGTTCACCAGTTCGGAGCACATCCTGGGCACCGACCGCCTGGGTAAGGATATGCTCAGCCGGTTGATTTACGGCTCCCGTACCATGCTCCAGGTCACCGCCCCCTCCATGGTGGTGGCCATCCTCGCGGGAACCGTGGTCGGCCTGGTATCCGGTTATTCCGGCCGTTGGGTGGACTCCATATTGATGCGGATCACCGACGCGGTTCTTGGTTTCCCCTCAATCCTGGTGGCATTGCTCATCGTGACCTATTTGGGCACCGGCGTCTGGAACGTGATGATCGCCATTGCCGCAACCCAATGGGCGCGGTTTGCCAGGATGATAAGAGGCGAGGTATTAGCGATTCGTGACCGCGATTTCGTCATCCTGGCCCAGATCTACGGCGTCTCGCCCGGCATGATCGTATGGCGCCACCTGTTCCCCAACGTCATCAACACCCTGATGGTGCTCACCAGCGTGAGCGTAGGCCAGGTTATCCTGCTGGAGGCCTCCCTCAGCTTCCTTGGCCTGGGCCTTGCGCCCGGCGATCCGGCATGGGGCATCCTGGTGGCAGAGGGCCGCGAGTTCCTGACGCAAGCCTGGTGGATCGCGCTGTTCCCCGGTCTGGTGATAACCGTCGTCGTAATGGCATTCAACTTCTTCGGCGATTGGCTCCGCGACTATCTCGATCCCAGGCTGCGACGCGCCGGTTAATTACGGGTCTCGTTTTCGAGCGGGGTTCCCAGTGTGTGGATTCGCTGGCGTTGGGGCTGTCTCCCGGAGCGTCGGCGTGGGGTATAATGGTCGCCGAAGGACGGTCGGCGACCGGCTGCGTGACTATATTGGCCCCAAACTGCGTTGAGCGCGATGGGCCAGCGGCCAATGACGGTGAGGGCTTGGCGCCCTTCGATTTGAGGTTGTCATGACTACTAAACCCGGCCCCAAGGTGGCGTACTATCGCGGCGTTCCGCTGGACGATGAGTTGCTGGACGCCTACCCCGAAATTTGGGAGCCGCTGCCGGACACCGGGATGCAGGAAAAATACTACCATGACATCATGGACGCCATCAGAATTTGGTGGGGAGGCCGTCCCGATGTCTTCGTATCCGGCAACACCGGCGTCTATTACGAAGAGGGCAACGCCGACGCGGTAGTCCGGCCCGATTGCTACGTGGTGTTCGGCGAAGGAGCCGACCGGCTTTGGGACCCCTACGCCTACCGCGTCTGGGACTTTGGCCGTCCGCCGGCCTTCGTGCTGGAAATCGGCTCCAAGAGTACTTATCAGAACGACCTGGGGTATAAGCGTGATTTGTACGCCCGCCTCGGCATCGGCGAATACTGGCGCTATGACCCCACCGGCGGAGACCATTACGGGGAGCCGCTGGTGGGGGAGTATCTGGAGGACGGCGAGTACCGGCGGTTTGAGCTGCATCCGGGGCCGGATGGCATGGTGTGGGCGCACAGTCCGACGTTGGCGCTGGATTTGTGCTGCACGGAGGGACGGCTCTGGTTTTATGATCCGTCCTCGGGCCAGTGGCTGGGTAACGTGCTGGAACAACTGGCCGGCCGGTTGGCCGCCGAGGCCGAGGTAGCCCGCCTGCAAGCCGAGTTGCAACGGCTGCGCGGAGAAATAGAATGACTGACGACGTAATCCTGCGGGTTCAAGATCTCCAGACCCACTTCTTCACGCGCACCGGTGTGGTCAAGGCGGTGGATGGCATCAGCTTCGACCTGCGCCGGGGCGAGACGCTGGGCATCGTTGGAGAATCCGGTTCCGGCAAAAGCATGACCGCTTGGTCGATCCTGGGCATGGTGCCCCACCCGGGGCGCATCGTGGGCGGGAGCATCGATTACCTGGGCGAAAACCTGCTGGAGAAGAGCCGTGGGGAAATGCGCGATATACGCGGCTCCGGCATCTGCATGGTGATGCAGGACCCGCTCACATCGCTGAACCCGGTTTTCACGGTGGGGGATCAACTGGTCGAAACGCTGCGCCTGGAATACCAGGAGCCGAGACGCTCCCTACGTCAGCGGGCGATACAATTGCTCGACAACGTGAGAATACCGGCCGCGGAAGACCGGCTGACCAACTTTCCCCACCAGATGAGCGGCGGTATGCGGCAACGGGTGGTGGGCGCGATCTCCATTTCCAGAGCGCCCAACCTGCTCATTGCCGATGAGCCAACCACGTCGTTGGACGCTACCATTCAGTTGCAATACCTGCGCCTGTTGAAAGAGATCCAGGAGCAGACCGGGGCCGCCATCATCTTCATCACCCACGACTTTGGCATCGTGGCGCGGATGTGTGACCGGGTGGCCGTGATGTACGCGGGGCGAATTGTCGAGCAGTCGGACGTGGAAGACATGTTCGACAACCCGGCCCACCCCTACACCGAGGCTCTGCTGCAATCGGTTCCCGACCTGGACACCGACGTTGATTTGCTGCCTTCCATAGAGGGCCAGCCGCCGTCGCTGGATGCTCTGCCGGCCGGGTGCTCCTTTGCCCCGCGCTGTCCTTACCGGTGGGAGCGCTGCGATGAATACCCGGACGAGTTCACCATCGCTGCGGGGCACACTTCCCGATGCTGGAGGGCGGAATAATGGTTACCACGACAACTGCGTCCGGCGAGACCGTCGTGAGGGACGGTGACCAGGCCCTGGTGCGCCTGGAAGGCATCCGCCGCCATTTCCCGATATTTCGTGGCAACGTGCTCAGACGCCGTACTGGAACGGTAAAGGCCGTTGACGGCATCTCGATCAACATAATGTCCGGCCAGACCTACAGCCTGGTTGGCGAATCGGGTTGCGGCAAGACCACCACCAGCCGGATGCTGCTGATGGCCGACCGTCCCACCGACGGTAGCATTTACTTCGATAACCGCCCCATGAACCAGTTCTCCGGGGCCGAGCGGCGCAACTTCCGCGCTTCCGTACAGGCCGTGTTCCAGGACCCATGGAGTTCCCTCAACCCCCGGATGCGTGTTGACCAGATCATTTCGGAGCCCCTGATTACCCACCAGCGCCTCAGCCGGTCGGCGGTGCGTTCCCAGGTCCACGAGCTGTTGCAGGTGGTGGGATTGCACCCCTTCCATGCCGAGCGGTATCCCCATGAGTTCAGCGGCGGCCAGCGTCAACGCATCGCCATCGCCCGCGCCCTTTCCACCCGACCCAAGCTGATCGTGCTGGACGAGCCGGTTTCGGCGTTGGACGTATCGATCCGCGCCCAGATCCTCAATCTGCTGAAGGAACTGCAATCGACCTACGAGTTGAGCTACCTGCTCATTGCCCACAACCTGGCGACGGTGCGATACATGAGCCACACGGTGGGCGTCATGTACCTGGGCAAGATCGTCGAAGAAGCGCCGCCCATCGAGATTTTCACCAATCCCCAGCATCCGTACACCCGGGCGCTTATCTCCGCATCGTTGCCGGCTCATCCTCGGCGGCAACGGGAGGAGCTGGTGCTGACGGGGGAAGTCCCCTCGCCCCTGAACCCGCCGGCGGGCTGCACCTTTCACCCTCGCTGTCCCTTCGTCATGGAGCGTTGCTCAGTGGATGTGCCGGCATTGGTGGAATACCAGCCGGGCCACGCCACCGCGTGCCACCTGTACGACGACGGCGGTGCCAACGCCTGCTGACCAACGCGGGCCGGACTCCCGCGCCAACCGGCGCCGGTTCCCGACGTGAGGGGCCGGCGCCGCAGTTTGATACGGGCAAGTTTTACATATTTGTAATACGGATAATGGGCGGCGTTGGGGTATAATGGCCGGCGTTGTCTGCCGGAATCGGCTTAAATTTTTGCGATTATCGGCATCCTAGGGAGCGGTCACTTGTTGCAAGCGCGGGAACTTGCCCATCCGGTGCGTCTGGTGCGCGGGATGTTCTACGGTTGGTGGCTGGCGGTTATCGGCGCGGTCATCATGGTGATCGGGACGGTCCCGCTTTTCCAGGCGTTGTCTTTGTGGCTGCCGGTGTTGTCGCAGAACTTCGGCTGGACGCCGTTTCAAATGTCCTGGGCGTTCACGCTGACCCGGGTGGAAGGCACCGTGATGGGTCCCATCGCCGGCTGGGGAGTGGACAAGCTCGGGCCGCGCAAGATGGTGGTCATCGGGATGGTGATTTTCGCCGTCGGCTTCATTTTGTTCAGCCGGACGGATAACCTGTGGATGTTCTACCTGGCCTTCGTGGTAGTGAGCCTGGGGGCCGGGCTGGGGTCATGGCTCCCGGCGAACACCGCGTTGAACAACTGGTTTCGCCTGCGCCGTTCCACCGCCATGTCCATACCGATGCTGGGCTTCGGACTGGGCGGCGTCGTCATCGTGCCGTTGATGGCGTGGGCGATGGGATGGGATATCAAGGCCGGCGTGGAGATACCAGGCCGGCTGGGGTGGCAGAACACTGCGCTGTTGGTCGGCGCTATCGGTCTGGTTTCGGCAGTACCCCTGGCCCTGCTGGTGCGAAACCGTCCCGAGGACTACGGGCAGCATCCCGATGGGGTGGATCCCGAAACCGTCTCGGCCGCCAGCCCGCGGCGCTCCGCCAACGGCGGCGCAATCGCGCCGGACTACAGCTGGCAGGAGGCCGTCCGCACGCGGTCGTTCTGGCTGATAACCATGGGCCACGCCAGCTCATCCATCATCATCATCAGCGTGATGTTCTATTTGGGTCTCATAATGGCAGACCGCGGCTTCCCCCTGGAGCAAATCGGAGGGGTGATTTCCGTGCAGACTGCCGTATCGACGGCCTTCATAGTGGTGGGCGGTATCATCGGCGACCGCATACCCATTCGGCTGGCGATCTTCGGTTTCTCCATCCTGCAATCCTTCGCCATGGTCATTTTGCTGATGGCCGACTCCCTGCCTATGTTTTATTTGTTCACCATCGTGATGGGAATCGGCTTTGGCGGCAGGACGCCATTGACCACCGCTATTCGCGGCGTATATTTCGGGCGCAGCAGCTTTGCCCGCATTACCGGAATCTCGATGATACCGATGAACATCATGTTCATCGTGGTGGTGCCATACGTTGCGTGGATGGAGGAGTACATCACCGGCAGCTACACGGTGCCCATGGCGTCCATCGCTGCGGTTAGCGCGGTGGGAGCGTTGATGTTCCTGTTCCTGGGCAACCCGCGCCTTTCCCCGTCCCAGCGTCGGCAGGCCGACGTGCGCCGCCTGGTTACGCAGGGAGCGGATACGCCGGCGGACAACTGACGCTCCGCAGCCGCTCTACTCGATGGCGTGCAGGATGCCGTCGGTGGTCCTGACGTAAAAACGGTCTTGAGCGAACACCGGCGCAATCTCGATGGGCGCGTCCAACGGGAGCTTCCAGATTTGCTCGCCGTCGGAGCGGCGCAGAGCGTAAAGGAATCCGGCGCTGTCCCCAAAGTACACCCGGTCTCCCATTACCACCGCTGATTCGAAGATGGATCCGTCTGCGGCGAACCGCCAGACTTCCTTGCCGGAGTGAGCGTCGGCGGCGTAGAAGGTCCCGTTGAAGCTTCCTACGTAGAAAGTTTCGGGCGTCACCGCCGGCGCTGCCACCAGGCCGGTGGTGGTCCGCTCCCTGGGATCGAAGTCGGGGTCGAAGAGCCATTGTCCGCCCTTCTGCACCGGAGGGCGAGGCACTCCGGGGATCTGCCAATAGTAGAACTGAGCCCAGAGCCGATTGAACTGGTACTCGCCGGCGATCTCCCGGGCGTCGGCGTCAACGGCATAAACCCGGCCGCCGGCGGGGAAGTATGCCAGCCCGTTGGCCACTGCCGGGGATGCCTTGGTGTTTCCCGTAGCGCGGTAGCGCAGCTTGTCCTGGCCGGTACGGGCGTCAAATATGTACAGGTCGCCCAGGTTACCCGCGGCATATACCAGGCCGTCGCTCACCGCCGGCGCGGAGCGAAGTTCGCCCACGATCTGTTCCTTCCACAACAGCCGGCCGGTGGCCGCGTCCAGAGCGTACACGAAGCTGTCGGACGAGCCGACGTACACGATGCCGCCGGCCACCACCGGGGATGAGGATATAGGGCCTTCCGTCTTGAACTCCCACTGTAGATACTGGGAGTTGCGGTCCACGGCCTGCACCCGGTGGTTGGTCAAGCCCAGGTAGAAGGAATCGCCGGCAACCGCCACCGAATGATCCAGCGGAGTTGCGATCTCATATCGCCAGAGCTCGTCCCCCGTCGTCGCATCCAGGGCGATCACCTCAAAATACCCCCCCACGTACACCACGCCTTCGTGCACCACTGGAGCGCCGCGGGTGGGAGTGCCCAGATTGCGCGACCAGACGACCCGGCCCTCGGGCTGGACGGGGGGCACGGGTATGTGCCGGGTCAGCCGCAAGTCCCGGCCCGTCATGGACCATTGACCGTCCGGCGAGTCCGAGCTGGCCTCGGTGCTGGGCGACCGGAGCAGGAGGGTGATCGGGTTGGGAAAGAAGGGGTAGTACAGCCAGGCCAGGAAAGACAGCACCACCGCCGCCACCGCGAGGCGGATTATGCGTCGCCTGGTGAACCAGGCAAGGCGGCCCCGGCGTCGTGGTTGCGCCCACCTGGGGATGTTGGAGGTGATGCGCTGGCATTCCCGGCAGGGTTCCCCGGGTGTTTGGCCTTCAGCCCCGCACCAGCCGCAAACGGCGGTGTTGCTCGACCTGGTCTCGGATTGGGTGGCGTCGTTCATCGGTGGCAGATTACCCGGTTTTGGCGGGCGGGGCAATTATGGAGATGCCGACGGACAGCGCTCTAGTCCAGGTGATTGTTTCCGGGAAGCCCTTTTGCAGGTGTGCGTAGGGGCGAATAATTATTCGCCCCTACAACCGAAAACCGTGCGCTGCTGCCAATCGGGTATTACAGGTTACGCTGCTTGGGGTCCAGCTTGTCGCGCAGCCAGTCGCCCAGCAGGTTCATGGACAGCACGGTGAGCAGGATGGCCAGGCCGGGGAAGAAGGACAGCCACCAGGCGTCGGTCACGAAGGACCGTCCGTCGGCCACCATCACGCCCCATGCCGGCGTGGGCCGGGAGATGCCCGCTCCCAGGAAGCTCAGCGTCGCCTCCAGCACGATGACGAAACCCACCTGCAACGTGGCGAGGACCACCACGGTGTTGAAGATGTTGGGGAATATATAGCGGAGCATAATTCGGAAGTTGGACGCTCCGGCCACCCGAGCCCGGGAGATGTAGTCCTGCGCCCGGATGGTCAGCGCTTCGCCGCGAACCAGCCGAGCATAGCGAGACCACTGGCTCAACACCAGCACGGCAATCAGTATCTCCATGCTGGGCCCCGCCATGGCCGCCACCACGATTGCCACCACGATGATGGGCAAGGATAGGGAGAGGTCCACTAGGCGCATCATCAGGTTGTCGGCCCACCCGCCGTAAAAGGCGGACACGATGCCGAAGGAAGTGCCAATTAATCCCGATATCAGTATGGCCACGCTGGCCACCAGCAACGACACGCGGGCGCCGTGCATCACCCGACTGAGCACGTCCCGCCCGATGTCGTCCGTGCCGAACCAGTGCTGCGCCGACGGTTCCGCGAAGCGATTCGTCATATCGCCTTTCAGCGGGTCGTAGGGAGCAAGCCAATTGGCAGCTAGGGCCGGAATGACCAGGACTATCACCAGGACGGCCACTGGAATAATCGGATAGCGGAACGCTTCCCGCACGTAATGGCCGATTCGGGCCGGCGGACGTGGGCTGCTGAGTTCTGGTAGTGCTACGGCCATGGCTGTTGTCCTCGCTTAGACCTGGTGGCGTCAGTTGTACCGTATGCGCGGGTCGAGGTAGGCATAGGCGATATCCACCAGCAGATTGGCGATGATGTAGATGCTGGTGAAGGTCAGCATGATCCCCTGGAGCAACGCGTAGTCGCTGGAGCGGGCCGCGTTGAACAGGAGGAACCCCAGGCCGGGCCACTGGAAGACCGTTTCGATGGAAACGGATCCGACCATCAGCGATCCCAGCGTGATGGCAAAGTAGGTCAGCGGCGCGATGGAGGCGTTGCGCAGGCAATGCTTCCAGATTATCTTCCGCTCGGGCAGGCCCTTAATCCGGGCCAGCTTCACGTATTCGCTGTCCAGCACGTCCAGCATGGACGAGCGGACGAGGCGGAGCATGGCGGCCACCTGGAACCACCCGATGGCGACGGCCGGCAGGATCAGATTCCTGATGCCGCCCTTGCCGGAGGTGGGGAACCAGTCCAGCTGCACCGCGAAAATCCACATGAGTACGATGCCCAGCCAGAAGACGGGCAGGGACTGTCCCAGCAGCGCGACCACCTTGCCGGTCCAGTCAAAGATGCTGTCGCGGTAGGTGGCCGTCAACACTCCGACGGGCAGACCGATAACCACGGCTACCAGGATGCCCGCTCCGGCCAGCTGGATGGTGGCGACGAAGCGGTCCTTGATGAGGTGAGCCACCGAGAACTGGGGGTATTTGAAGGAATTGCCAAAGTCGCCCCGGACAGCGTTCCACACGTAGGTGAAGTACTGTTCGTGCAATGGCTTGTTGATGCCCCAGAATTCTTCAAGGTCGGCCCGGACCGTGGCGTCGGCGTCGTCCGGCAGAATGGCGTCCAGCGGGTTTCCGCCGGCATGGCCCAGGGCGAAGGCCACCACGCTCACCACCACCAGGACCAGAAGCGCCTGGAGGACACGCAAAATGATGTACCTTTGCATCCCTAACTCCTAGCCGGGGGCTAAACCGTTGCTATTGGCGATTCAGGCACCGCGACCGTTGGTTGCCCAGCAGTCGCGGTGCGTTCAAACCGGCTTCCGATGTGGCTGCGACGAGGATCAGCAGGGGGGAACCTCGATCAACTCGTTGCCGCCTCTATTGGGGGATCCCCCTTGGTGAATTATCCGGATCGCAGGGGGGAGCCTCGATCAACTCGTTGCTGCCCAGGTCGCCGCCCTCCCAGCCGGGGAATGGCCAGGAGCAGATGAACTTCGGGTCAACGATAGTCTCGATGGGCACCCAGAATAGTGGTATCCATTCGTGCTCATAGAACTTGATGTCACCGATCTGGATCAGCACCTTTTCCCGTTCGACCGGGTCCACCGTTACCTGCAACTTGTGATACAGGTCCCGCAGCTCCTGGGTCTCGTACATCCAGACCACGCCGCCGTCATCCCGGTGGGTGTTGAACAGCATTATCTGGGCTTCCACGGCTTTGAAGGAGGGGGTGGTGGCCAGGGCCGTTTCGTGGTTGGCCTTCTGGCGGCGGCGGGCGACCACGGCCGCGCGGTCCTCGTCGCGCAGTTCCAACTCCACTCCGATCTCAGCCCAAGCCAGCTGCATGAACTGGGCAATCTGGGGGAGTTCCGGAGCGCCGGGGAAGGGGTACATGGGAACGGTAATCTTGAACCCGTCGGGGTAGCCGGCGTCAGCCAGTAGCTGCTTGGACGCCTCCAGATCGTAACCGTACTCCGCCTCCCAGTCATCGTCCCACTTGGAGCTCCAGGCCGTCAGCGTGGGATGGAAGGCATGGACTTTCGAGTCCCAGACGCGGCCCTTGTACAGCTCGGCCTTGAAGGTTTCGCGGTCCACGGCCTTGTTCAGAGCCTTCCGTACCATGATACCCCTTTCGCCGGGAGCAGTCACCGGGAAGTTGGGGTCATAGTTTTCGGGGTCGGCGTAGAACATGCCGCCGAAGCGGAAGGCCGTCTGCTGGGCGGGGCCTCGGCTGGGGATGATCAAGAACCCTTCCTCGGTGAGCCGGTCGCCCAGGTCGCGGTTGACCTCGGTCATGTGGGTCTCGCCGGCGCGGAACTGGGCCAGACGGGTGGACTCTTCCAGGACCCAGGTGTTCCGCATTTCCGGATAGACCGGATCATGACGCCAGTGCCCATCCGGGAAGGCCAGCGAGTAGTCCACGTGGACTTCGGGGACCCGGCCTTCGTACTGGTACGGTCCGGTGCCGGCCAGGTTTTCGTAGTACGCGTTGGTGCAGCCTTCGCTGGCGACGTTCTCGGCATCGTCGAACCCGCCGTTCTGGTCGCACTGGGCCTTGCTGTAGATCATGTTGCCCGCGGACTCGGCGGCGTAGAACAGGTACTCTGCCGAGGGCTTCTTCATATGGACCTTGATGCTGTAGGGATCGATGATATCCACATGGTCCACGTTGCAGATGCCGCCCTTGTAGCTGGCGCGGGTGCCCTTCTGGCAGGTAAGCTTGAAGCTGTGGGCCACGTCCTCGGCGGTGAACTCGCCGAACCCGCGGTGGAACTGGACGCCTTCCTGCAGCTCAAAGGACCACTCGTCTCCGGTGGCGTTCATCTCCCAGGACCTGGCCAGCATGGGTACCCATTCGCTGGTGTAGGGGTCCAACTGCACCAGGTACTCTATGAAGGGGCTGTGCTGGTACACGAAGTCAACACCGCCCAGCCAGGGCACCACGGTGTCGTCAATGGGTGTAATCAACCCCAGGATGATTTTGTCCGTCAGCAACTCCTGATCGGCCATGGCATCCGCGGCGGGCGCTTCCGTAGCTGCGGGTTGCGCCGCCGCAGCAGGCTGGGTCGTCGCCGGCGCGGCAGCGGCCTGCGAATCCTGCGCCGGTTGCGCGGGCTGGGCAGGAGCGGCCGGGGTCTCGGCGGCGCCTCCGCAGGCCACGACAAATGCCAGCGCCAAAAGCGCTGGAACCCCTAACAACGCCGGGGGAATCCTGATTCCGTAACGGTTCATTACCAGACCTCCAGACTCTGTTTTTCCCACTAGATACCGTGAACCCGCACGCCCCACCACTATTGATGTGAGTTCCGTTGATACGAGACTCGTAGCGGGCGGCAATTGTGGCGGATGCGGTGCGTGATGAAATTACGCGGTCGTTTCTCTGCTGATTGTCACGCGCCGTCTCCATAGACGGGCCGCAAAACCGTTATTCCAAAGGTTTGCCGGACTTTATACCAGCGGGCAATTTGTGTCAATAGCGTTATACGAAAGGCACAAATGAAAAGAATAACGTAGCGCTTTTAATATCGTATGACGAAATACGACTCGGCCTTACGGAATGCAATAACTCACGGATTTTCGATAACGGTCAATCGTTGATTGGCGGGAATGTCTGCCAGGGTTTGCACGGCGCCACTGGGCCACCGGATTTCTATGAAGTCCGCCTGGTCGGCGGCGCCCAACCCGAAATGGGCCGGCAGCATATTCTGGCCCTTGTTGCTGGAGCCGGCGGTGATCTCCCTGATCTGCGTCCTTCCGCCGGCGGTCACGGTGATTCTGGCCCCGATGCCGTCACGGTTGCTGACGGTCCCCTGCGTCGCGATGCCGAGCCAGTTGCCGCTCCAGGCGCAGCTGTTTCGGAAGAGTTTCGCCGATTGGGGACCAGCTCCGGCCAGGCCCAGGTTGGCCACGTACAGGTCCAGGCAGCCGTCGTCATCGAAATCGGCGTAGGCCACCCCCCGGCCAACGCCCCGGTCGTCGGCGCCGCTCACCGACGACACGTCGGAGAAGGTCGCCTGCCCGGTGTTGCGGAGCAGCAGGTTGGGCTGGTTACGGTGGTTGGTGAAGGGGTCGCTATCCAGGTAGCCGCTGGCTACGTAGAGGTCCTCCCAGCCGTCGTTGTCGTAATCGAAAAATACCGTGCCCCAGCTCACGCGCTGGCGTTGCTGGAACATCCCCTGGCCCGCTCCGGCGTCGGCAGCGGTTTCGGTGAAGGCGCTCCCGTCCCCGTTGTTGCGCAACAGTACGTTGTCCTCGATATTGGTGATGTAGAGGTCGAAGTTTCCGTCCCGGTCGTAGTCGCCGACGGCCAGCCCCATGCCGAACATGGCCGCGTCGGCCCCGGAGGGTTGGGAAATATCCTCGAAGCGCCAGGCGCCGTCTTCTCCCGGCCCATCGTTACGCCACAGCACGTTGGGCTGGATATCCTTGCCGAAGTCGTTGATCACGTAAAGGTCAGAATCGCCGTCGTTGTCGAAGTCCACCCAGGCCGGCTGGAAGCCGGCGCCCCACAGGTTGCCGTACTCGCCCTGGGCTCCGCTGGGCGCGGTGGTGTCGCCCAGCAGATGTGTAACCTGGGTGAAGGAGCCGTAGCCGTCGTTGCGGTACAGCGCCAGGGGCCGCACGGCATAGGCGTAGAAGCGAAGGTCGAAGGCTTCCGGGTCGTCCTCCGCCATGTGGCGTACCACCACGAAGTCCAGGAAGCCGTCCCGGTCATAGTCGCCCCAGGCGCAGCCCATGGAGCGGTAGCTGGCGTCCGGGTCTCCCAATCCGGCCGGGCCGGTGACGTCCGTGAAGGCTCCGGCGCCGTCGTTGCGAAAGAGCTTGCTGTGGCCCCAATTCGTTACAAAGAGGTCCCGGTCGCCGTCATTATCGTAATCGGCGGCGCACCCGCCGTTGGTCTTGCCCGCCAGGTCGCCGACGCCGGCTTCCGCGGCCACGTCGGTGAAGGTGCCGTCGCCGTTGTTGCGGTACAGAGCGTTGTTCACGTCCGCAGCGGAGACCACGTCGCTGGTGTCCTCGGTGCGGGCCACGAAGATGTCGGGCCGGCCGTCGCCGTTGTAATCGAAGACGACTACGCCGGCCCCCAAGGGTATCCGGTCGGTCGGGTCCCGGTAGTGTTGGAAGTCAACGCCGGCCGTTTCGGACACGTCGGTAAAATAGGGCCGGTGGTAGCTGAAACCGCCCGCCACCGTGCTGGAACGGCCATCGGGATTGGTGACCACCAGGTCGGCCACGCCGGCCGGGTGGGGCGGCGCGGCGATGGTCATGGTATGCGAGTCGAGGAACTCGACCACCCGTGCTTGGGCGCCGCCAATGGCAACCTGGCTATCCTCCAAAAAGCCCCTGCCCGTGATGGTCACCAGGCTCTCTCCCGAGGTGGCGGCAGCGGGAGGGTCCAGGGCCGAAACCCAAGGCCCGCCGGACTTGGCTGGCGGCAGTTGGCCGGGTCCCCAGGCTGGCCCCACGTCGGCGGCGGGACCGGCGCTGAGGTTGGTCTGGTGGGACCCGTCGGCGTTCATCACCATGATTTCTTCGTTGCCGTAGCGGTTGGTGGTAAAGGCGATCCTGGCTCCGTCCGGGGACCAGGAAGGCCAGTAGTCCTTGTAGGCATCGGCGGTGAGCTGCACCGGATTGGAACCGTCGGCGTCCATAATATAAATGGACCGATTGCCGGTCCGGTTGGAAGAGAAGGCGATTTTGGAACCGTCGGGCGACCACGTCGGGAACTCATCGGCGGTGTAGTTCCTGGTGACGCGGGTCTGGTTGGAGCCGTCGGCGTTCATCACGTAAAGCTCCAGGTTGCCGTCGCGGCGCGAGTTGAAAAGGATGCGCTTGCCGTCGGGCGACCACGACGGAGACGCATCGTAGCCGGGGTCATTGGTCAGGTTGACCGGGTTGGAGCCGTCGGCGTCCATCACGTAGATCTCCCGGTTGCCGTCCCGGTCGGAAGAATAGGCGATGCGTTTGCCATCGGGAGACCAGGCGGGAAAGGCGTTGACCGGGCCGTTGTCGGTGGTCAAGCGACGCGGGCGGGAGCCGTCGGCGTTCATCACGTTTATTTCCGTTTGGCCATGGCGGTCGGATACGAAGGCGATCTTTTTGCCGTCGGGGGACCAGACGGGAAAGTCGTCGTAGGCGATGTTGTTGGTGAGCCGCCGCAGGTCGGAACCGTCGGGCTTCATGGAGTAGATGTCAAAATCGCCGTCCCGGTCGGAGCGGAAAACGATGCGGGAATCGGAGACATCCAGGAAAAAAGGGCCGATGAACAGCAGGCCCACACCGGCGATCATGCTCAACGACCAGGTGCCGGCGGCGAAGGCGGCCACCGCCTTTTTGGGCATGACGCGGGCCAGCCCCCAGAAGGTGAACGGACCGCCGGCGGCCGCGCCGAAGAGGAGCGCGGCCGCCGGCGCGCTCCCCATGCCAACCAGCAGGAGCACGGCCACCAGGGGTATCTCGAAGAGCAGTGGCACGTTGATGAGGATGCCGAAGGTGGCGGCAATGACGATGCCGGAGAAATTGTCTCCCAGGTAAGTGGCGACGGTTTCCGGCGTCAGCCATTGGATGACCAGGCCGCCGGCGAAGCCGGCCAGGATCATGGCCGGTCCCAAACGCCACAGGTAGCGCAGGCTGGCTTTGATCCAGTCCTTCACGCCCGTGGTCAAGGTTTCCCGCCAGGCGGCCGTTCCGGTTTCTTCGTCAGCGGTTCCGTACCCGAATATATCGGCGATGGGAACGCGACGCCGGATGAGCAGGGCCACCAGCGGCCCCAGCAGCAGCACGCCCACGACGCTGACCGCGATGCGCGTGCTGGCCAGCATGGGAGTGAACACCAGCGCGGCCATCACCAGCGCGGGTATGTTCAGGGTGGAAGAGCCCTGGGTAATGGCGATGGCCGTTTCCACCGGCGCGCCCCGGCGTCGGAACGCCGAGGCGATGGGCACAATACACGCGGAGCACAGATTCATGGAGGAGCCGACGGCGAAACCCCGCAATACCCCTTTCAGCCCCCCGCCGGTGAAACGCGAGCCTTCGCCTCTGGGAAACAGGAAGACTTCCGTAATGCCCGCCGCAAGAAAGGCGAAAGTCATCCCCAGGCTGACCAGTCTCAGGTAGCTGAGGGAGAAGTTCCACCAGCGCTGGAAGAACCCGGTTTCAGGTTCCCGGTCGATGCAGAAGCCCTGGAAGCACTCGGTCTGGGGGGCGTTGACGGCGACCAGGTCTTCCTGCACCGTATCCAGCTTGGGGATACGGTTGAAGGCCAGGAACAGGCCCAGGATGACGGCCAGCAGCACGATGCCGATGACACGCTTCTTTTTCAGCGCCGTATCAAACATCCGCTGCGCCCCGAGGGTTGCGACTATCGTCGCATGACGTCGTGATTGGTCAAGGGATCCGGCCACAGGTACGGGCCGGATATTATGCCCGGCCCCGGCCGCTGTCAACGGCGGGGCTATGTCATTGCGAGCGCAACGTGTGGGGTTGTGCTAAACAGCAAGTCCGTCACTCCGGCGAAAGCCGGAGTCCAGAAAAATCTACTGGATTCCGGCTTTCGCCGGAATGACGATTAAGGGCGCCGGAATGACGATTTAAGGGCAAGGGAGTTTTGCACAGGGCTAAGCGTGGCAATCTCGTTGACTCCCGTTAAATCCCGATGCTAGGGTAGGCCAGCCTTACGGACCGGTATTGCGATGCGCCGGATAGATTATCGCTGGGTCATTCTGATCACGGGGTTCATGATCCTCTTTTTCAACGGGGGGTCTCGCTCCGCGCTGGGGCTGATGCTGAAGCCCATGGGCGACGACCTGGACTGGAGCCGGTCGGCGCTGTCGTCGGGCATCACGGCGTACATGCTGATCTCCGCCCTGGCGATGCCCTTTGTCGGGCGGCTGGCGGACCGCTACGACCTGCGCTGGATTATGGGAATCGGGGTGGCGGTGGGCGCGTTGGGCATCGGCCTGATGAGCGTGGTGTCGTCGCCCTGGCAGCTGTACCTGGTGTACGGCGTGGTCTTCGCGCTGGGCAACGCGGGCATTTCCAACCCGGTGGTCAGCGTGATGATCGTGCGGTGGTTCCCGCAACGGCGCGGCGTGGCCAACAGCGTGGCGGTGTCGGGCAACGCCATCGGGCAGCTGGTGATCGTGGGGTCGCTGGCGCAGTCGCTGGTGCGATACGGCTGGCGGGCGTCCTTTGCGGGGTTGGGGGTGGCAAACCTGGTGATCCTCGCGCCCATCGTGATGGCGGCAGTGCGGGCCGCGCCGCCCCCGTCGCCACCGCCGGACGGGAGCGACCAGCCCCGGGAAAATCCGGCGGCGGCGGAGGCAGCGGCGACACCGGAGGGATCGCTGCTGACGTCGGGACAGCTGTGGCTGCTGGGGGGCATCTACGCCATCTGCGGGTTCCAGGACTTCTTCGTGGCAACCCACGTGGTGGCGTTTTCCCTGGACATGGGGATGGGCACGCTGTGGGCGGGGAACCTGCTGGCGCTGATGGGCGTGATGGGCCTGCTGGGAGTGCTGGCCTCGGGGTATCTGGCCGACCTGATGGGGCCGGGCCGTCCCACCCTGCTCTGCTTCGTGATGCGGATCGGGATATTCTCGCTGATCATTCTGTCGCAGGCGATACCGGCGGTGATGATTTTCGCGCTGCTGTACGGTTTCACCTTCCTGATGACCGCGCCGCTGACGGTGATGTTTTCCGGCAACATCTTCGGGCAGCGACGATTGGGCCGGGTCAGCGGGACCATATCGGGCATCCACCAGATCAGCGGGGGCCTGGGGGCGCTGGCGGGGGCGCTGGCCTTCGACATCTGGGGCAGCTACGACCGGGCGTTCCTGCTGATGCTGGCGCTGTCAATCGCGGCAACGGTGGGGACCCTGCTGGTCCGCGACCGGACGGCGCGGGCGCCGATGCCATGGTTCGCCATGTGCGATTAGACGGCTCTCCCGGTTTTGGCGTTGGTTGCGGGGGCGGATGATTATTGTGTTGGGGTGTTGGGCGGCGTTTGCAGTGGCGATGTCTCCTTTGGGGCGCGGTGGTTGGTTTCGGATCGGGAAGGCAGGATTCCACTTCGTTGTCAGCATACGGCCGGTTGGGGTACGCAACTATTTTTCCCTACTTTTTCGTGTACTCAGCACGCCAGAGGCGCACCTGCGCGCGGGCACGGACAGTCCCGGTGGTCCAGCCGGCAATCCGATTGAGGTGGTCGGGTCTAACTGAGCCTTGCCGATTGCGACCGGTTGCGATTTGGAAACTGACGGGGTTGGCCGTCGAAGTGAAATCCTGCCTTCATGGAGATCGGGATGAAACAGCTGTTTTGCCTAGGTATGATTAGGATATATGTTCGTATGGCTGGTGGTCAAGGGGGAAGGTGTCAGGGCAATCGCATCATCCCCGTCATTCCGGCGGAAGCCGGAATCCAGTAACCGAAAACGATAACAACTTTCCAGATTCTATCAATTTACGGCCTCTGGACTCCGGCTTTCGCCGGAGTGACGGTTGCGTGAGTTATGATGCGATTGCCCTGGGGAGGGTGTCAGTCGGTAGCGTTCCGTTTTAGGCGGTTTGATTTCGGCGGACACCGTTGCTGGCGCGGGTAGGGGCGACCGGCCGGTCGCCCCTACATGGGGAAACCACCTATTGATGCGTGAGCGATTAGCTAAACAACCCCGTCATTCCCGCGCAAGCGGGAATCCAGAACGTCTTCGCAGCGGCGAACTCTGGATTCCTGCTTTCGCAGGAATGACGATGGTGTGCTGGGGTTTAGTTTTCAATTCACGCATCAGTAAATTGCAATGCTATCTGTCAGAATCAGGATTTGCCGGATTGATGGATGGGTAGGGCCGGGGGCGAATGATTATTCGCCCCTACGGTGGGAAACCACCTGATGCGGAATGTTGCCGAGGGTCGGCGGGCGGATTGTCCCCGAGCGGATTGGGGCATATCATCAGGGCGCACTTGAGATGCAGCGGAGAAAGGTGATGGACTATCGACCTCTGGGCGGCACTGGAATCAACGTGTCCGAGATCGGGTTTGGCTGCGGCAACGTGGGTGGCTTGATGATTCGGGGCGAGCACGGCGAGCAGGTGAGGGCGGTGGCCCGGGCCATGGAGCTGGGCATCAACTACTTCGATACCGCTTCTTCCTATGGCGACGGCGTTTCGGAGACCAACCTGGGACGGGTGTTGAAGGAGTTGTCGGCGGACGTTTACGTTGGCACCAAGTTCCGGGTCACCACCCACGAGCCGGGCCGTATCAAGGGCAACGTCATCGCCGCAGTGGAGGAGAGCCTGACGCGGATGCAGCGGGAGCAGGTTGACCTGATCCAGATGCACAACCACGTTGCGTCGGTGGCGGAGGGCGGGTCAGTCTCTCCCGAGGAGACGCTGGGCGAGGTGGTGGACGCGCTGGGGGAACTGCGGGATCAGGGCAAGGTGAGGTTCTGGGGGATGACCGCGGTGGGGGAGACCGCTGCCCTGCACCGGGTGATCGACGCGGGGACGCTGAACACCATCCAGTCGGTGTACAACCTGGTCAATCCCAGCGCCGGAACCTCCGTATCGCCCGGATTTGATATGCCCGACTACGGCAACCAGATCGAGCGGGCTGCCGCCAACGGCATGGGAGTGCTGGTGATCCGGGTTCTGGCGGCCGGCGCGTTGAGCGGGGAGGCGGCGCGGCATCCCGTCGCGGTGCCCAGCGTCGCGCCCATCGGTTCGGGCCGGGACTACGACCAGGACCGGGCCCGGGGCGAGGGTTTTCGGTTTCTGCTGGAGGATGGATACGCCGACAGCCTGGTGGAGGCTGCGCTGCGGTTCGCCCTGGGCAACCCCGGCGTCAGCAGTGTGCTGGTGGGTTATTCGAGCCTGGAGCACCTGGAACAGTCCGTTGCATATGCCGCCAGGGGGCCGCTGGCGCCGGAGGCCGTAGCCCGACTGCCAGAGGTGTGGGCCGGGTTCACCGGCTGATAGATAGGGCCGGCCCACACCGGCTCTGCGCTCATTCGGTGGGCACCCGCGTCCGGTAGATCCGGCCGTACTGCACGAAGGCGACGATGGCCATGGCGGCCAGCGCCAGGCACAGAACGTCGATAACCGTCAGCGCCGCTGTGATGCCGCCGCCGAGGTCGGCAGGCTCACGGCCAAGCAGGCTGAACGCGGCGGCGATGGTGATGCGGACCGCCACCAAGGCGGCGGTCGCTGCGGCAATCCACCAGCGGCGGAGGGCTAAGGTTCGTTTCACGGTTGCCGTCTTACAGCGGCGGGCGGGTTTGGTACCAGCCGGCGTGCTGCTGGTAGGTGTAGGCGGCCTGGATGACCCCCGGTTCGTCGAAGGGTTTGCCGGCGATCTGCATCCCGATGGGCAGGCCGCTTTCGGTGAAGCCGCAGGGCACCGAGATGGCGGGCAGGCCGGTGACGTTGAACGGAGCGGTGAAGCTGCGGCCCCGCACCGTGCTGGTAGGGTCGTAGTCCTCGAAAGCGGCGGCCGGCTGGGTCATGGTGGGCGTCACCAGGAAATCGACCTTTTGCATGACCTCGGCGAACTCGCGGCGGGCGAGGGTGCGCACCCGCTGGGCTTGCAGGTAGTCGGCGGCGGACATCAGCGCGCCGATGCGGAAGCGGCCCCGGGTGATTTCGCCGAAGTCCTGGGGGCGGGCCTTCAGGTTGGGTTCGTGGTAGGCATACGCCTCGCTGACCATGATGACGGAGTTGGCGGCCCGGACGTGGTCCAGGCTGGGCAGGGAGACTTCCTCCACGATGGCGCCCAGGCTCTCCAGCTCGCCGATGGCCTTCTCCACGGTGGCGACGACCTCGGGGTTGACGCTGGGATCCGGGTCGAAGAAATAGTGCCGGGGCAAGCCCAGCCTGACGCCGCGGATGCCCTCCCGCAGTGACAGGGAGTAGTCGGGCACCGGCGCGCGGCTGGACGTGGGGTCTTTCGGATCGTGGCCGGCGATGGCCTGGAGCATGTAGGCGGTGTCTTCCACCGTCCAGGTCATCGGCCCGGCATGGTCCTGGGACCAGCTGAGGGTGACGACGCCGGCGCGGCTGACGCGGCCGTAGGTGGGCTTGAGGCCCACGATGCCGCAGAGGGAGGCCGGGCCACGGATGGAGCCGCCGGTGCAGGATCCCAGGGCGCCCAGGGCCTGGCCGGCAGCCACCGACGAACCGGAGCCGCTGCTGGAGCCGCCGGTGATGTGGGCGAGGTTCCAGGGGTTGCAGGCCGGCTCGAAGGGAGTGGTCCAGTCGGGGCCGCCCAGGGCGAACTCGTGCATGGCCAGCTTGCCCAGCAGGATGCCGCCGGCGGCCTTGAGGCGGGCGGTGGTGGTGGCGTCCTCGGCGGGCACCCGGTCGATGTCAACGCGGGATCCCGAGGTGGTGCGGACGCCGGCCGTATCGTAGAGGTCCTTCAGGGCGAAGGGGATGCCGTGCATATGGCCGCGGTAATCGCCGCGCAGAATTTCCGCCTCGGCGACGCGGGCCTGCTCCAGGGCGTCGTCGGCCAGCAGCAGAATGAAAGAATGGAGGCGGTCGTCGGTGTCGGCGATGCGGTCCAGGCAGGCGCGGGTCAGTTCCACGGGGGACAGTTCGCCTTTCCGCATCAGCTCCCCGGCCTGGTGGATGGTCAGATAGTGCAATTGGGTGTCGGTTGTAGCCATGCGGTTGTCAACTCCTTCGGCGACCCTGCCACGTGGTTCGACAGGCTCACCACGAGCGGCGTTCCTGGCAGTGTGAGCGGCGTTCCTGGCAGTGATGGATACCTATCGCCTATTCTTCGGGCCAGTCGGGGTGGTACTCCACGATCATTTCGGTGGCGCCGAAGTCGATGTCGTGGAGATCGCGGGCGTAGGCGGCGTAGAGGTCGTAGATGGGTTTGAGCTCTTCGACCTCCTGCCGGCTCATGCCGAGGCCGGCGCGGTCGGCCAGCTGCTGGAATTCGTCAAGGGACATCTCGGCCGGGTCAGGCATATTCGCACCTCCGGGGTTGTCGCGGTGTTTGGGACGGGGTGATTATACATTGCCGGCGGGGGTTGCATTTCCCGCCGGCGCCCACATGGGCAAAAGTCAGTTGCGGGTTCGGGCTACGAGGAGATAAGTCGCCAGCATCCGGCGTGGTCGGGCCGGCAGGTTGTCGAAAGCCTGCGTTACCGCTTCGGCGCGGTCGATCAGATTGGCGACTTCGTTCCGTGCAAACAGGCTGCGAGGGTTGTAGTCCGCGTCAAGCCGCGTCGAATAGATGTTGCCAGTCCAAGGTTAATCGTACTCCCAGGGCCTCTCCGAGGTGGACATCCGGAGCCACTCTGGGTATTCGTCCTTGGCCATGTAGGACTCCATTGGGAAATTGTTGAATCCGAGACTGTACAGGACATCCCCCAGTTCCGTCGAAATTCTGTTGAGCTTATGAGGGTCCAGCAGCGCATAGTCGCCATCATAGACGACGATGATTTTGAGGGTGTCCTCACCGTAGTAATCGACGATGGGTTCGACCGTAATCGGATTAAACGTTATTGTCCCCTGAAAAGCTTCTTCCAGGAGCCGGCTGATGTTGTCTTTGGCGGCCTGAATTATGGTTGCGGGTACGGTCATGATGTCTCTCATACCTCTCAACGAGATTGCCACGCTTCGCTCGCAATGACAATTTGAGGGAGCGAGTATATGTTACCGCAGTCGGCTACTCGCGGAAGATCTCCTCGCCCCGGTGGAGGCGCAGGGCGATTTGGTAGGTCTGGCCCACGGCGCGGGAGGTGGGGGCGTGGGCGGCCAGGTAGCGGGCCATGCCGATGAGGACGTGGCGGCCCGACTCGGTGCCGCGCCGCTGCCGGTACTGGCTGAAGCCGGCGTCAACGATCTGGAAGGAGTGGAAGCCGGCATCCTCGTTCAGCATGGCCCGTCCCAGGGCGGCCACCAGGGCGTCGGGTTCGCAGGAGCCGGTGAGGTAGCGGGACACCAGGTGGGATACCTCCTCCACCTGCTGGCGGATGTCCATGCGCTCGCGGATTTTGGACAGTAGTTGCATACCGTCCGCTGGCTCGCCGTTGGTCTCGGGGATGCGCTGGGCCGGCATATTGAGGAAACGGTCCAGGTAGATGCTCATGGCGACGTCGAACACGCCCCGCAGCAGTTCCGGAGAGGGGGCGCGCTGCAAGGCCCGGTGCAGGGCGTTGGCGGCGGTCAGGGTGTTATGCACGGTGTCCCAGTCGCCGAACTCGTTGGAGATGTGGAAGTGGGCCATGCGCAGGAAGGCGGCGTAGGCCACTGCGGAGCCCAGCTGTTCGGCGGTGGCGCCGGACTTTATGGCCGTCTTGATGGCGTCCAGGATGTCGGACGGGGACTCGCCGAGCATCTCCCGGGCCAGGGCGTCCTCGTCGTCCCAGCCGGCGGCGTGGCGGCCCTGTTCCAGCAGGGCGGGCAGTTCGTCGCGGGCCTGCCACACCAGGGAGGCCAGGTCGATGGGGTGCCGCCACGCGCTGAGTTCATGGCTGCGGCGGGCGCGGGCCATGCCGTGAACCAGGCTGGTCAGCGTCTGGCTGGAGCGCTCCCAGCCGATGTGGTCCAGCAGCTCGAAGGCTTTGTTGGCGAAGTCCAGCGTGTGGCCGGCGTCCAGGTAGATGTGGTCGGTGGACGCGGCGAAGATCATGTCGGCGATGTGGTTTGGAGGCAGACCCAGCTCGACCGCCGTACGCAGGCACCGCTCGGCGGCATCCTCGGCGCGCACGTCGATGAAGTCGCGGAACCACTGCTTAAAGACCTCCGGGCGGGTTTCACCCGTGGGCAAAGGTTCGACTATGAAACGGGGCGGGCGGCCGGCGCACTCGCGGGCCACGTGGAGCAGCCCCTGGTACAGCGCCACCGGGCGGTCGTCAGCATCCAGGCGGGGCAGGATGTTGGCGGTGCTGGTGAGGATGGTCATGGCCGCGCCCCAGCCGGCGGCGGTGTAGGTGGTGCCGAAGTCCGCGCCGATGCGCAGCGGCGTCCGGTAGTCGGCGCCGGCGGCGTGGAGACCCAGCACCGACTTGGCGGTGACCAGGCGGATGTTGTGCTCCATGCCGTCGCGCAGACGGGCGGACCAGTGCTGCGTCTCGTCGCGCTGGGCGGGCTGCGGGTCCACCCAGACCTGCCCGTCAACGACGGTTACGGGGAAGCTGCGCACGTCGTCGGCGAAGGGGTTGAAGGTCCCGCCGCTGGCCAGGTCGAAACGGGCGTTGTGCCAGTGGCAGGTGAGGATGCCGTCCTTGACGCTGCCCCGGTCCAGGGGAAAGCCCATGTGGGGGCAGCGGTTGTCCACGGCGTACACCCGCCCGTCGTGGTGGAAAACAGCGATGGCGTGGCCGCCGCCGGTGACCACCCGGCAGCCGCCGGTTTTCAGCTCGTCAATGCTCCCGACCCGAATCTGTTCTGCAATCTGCGTCGCCATGATGCCCCTCCTCTCTTGGTCTGTGTCGGGATGTAATTGCAGCCCGACTAGCCTTTCGCACCGCCGTTTTGGTCCAGCCTTCCCGCCCAGCCGCGCCTTCCCATCCGCACGTGAACTAATCTTTCTTCGGGCATATCCACCGCGAGTCTCAGATATTGGAGGGTAGTCGCCCCGATGCACTCTCCGCTCTCGTCTGGTCAGAAGGCCACCGGGGCGACGCCACTCACGCTTTGACCGTCGTCCAGTGTGATAGTAAATCGAGCATATCCGTACTCGCACTCCACTTCCGAGCCGTCAGCCGTAACGTAAGTAGCTGGCTGCTCTGGTCGAATGCCCAGTTCCGCCAGCAGGACGGCGGGGAAGGCCGAATCGGTGGCGCCGGTGTCAACCAGTGCTTCCGTTTCGTGAGCGTCGCCGCCGTGCAGGTTAGCGACGCTTACTTTCGCGTAAAAGATGCCCATATCCGGCCTCCCTATTCTGTATCGGTAACGGCGGCGGCAGCCGCGCCGCGCTGGGTGTACCGGGCAATGAAGTTCCGGATTGCGCTGAAGTATTGCTGGTAGCCGACGTACATGAGGTCGTTGTGGCCGGCGTTGGGGATGATTTCCAGGTGTTTATCCTGGGTCTTGAACTTGTCGTGCATATCCACGGCGTCGGCGACGGGGGCCAGTTCGTCCCACTCGCCGTGGATGACCAGGGCGGGGATGTCGATGGAGTAGAACTTGGCGTGGTAGTCGTCCTCCAGCGCCTTGATCACGTCGGGCGCGAGGCCGTCAGCGAACCGGCCCAGGTTGGGGCGGCCGCTCTCTATGATGACGCCGTTGAGCCGGTCGGACTCGGTGACCGCCAGCTCGCCGGCGGCGTGGCGGCCCATGGAGCGGCCCATGACGTACACCGGGCCGTTGCACTGGAGTTCCGCCATGGCTTCGCGCAGCCCCTCCAGCACCACGTGGGCGTCGGCCAGCATGGTGTTGAAGGTGGGAGTGCCGCCAGACGCTCCGTAGCCCCGGTAGTCGGCGACGAAGAAGTTGGCGCCGATCTCGTTGTAGTGGGGCGCGATGTGATCGTAGCCGGCGGCAGTCTCACCATTGCCGTAGAAGAACAGGACGGTGGGGTAGGCCCGGTCCACCGCGTGGAACCGGCACGAAAGCTGCACGCCGTCGGCCACGTTGACCGCGTAGTCCACCGCGCTCTCCGGGGTCTTGGTCCAGTGGCGTTGGGGGTAGAAGGAACGGCCCGAACCCTGGGAGTTCTCCAACACGGAATAGTCAACAGTGGTCATAGCAGGCCCTCCACGGCGAATAATTGGGATTATACTACGGGATAATGACAGCCCCGACCACAGCCGAACTGTCATAGAAGTTATGCAGTTGAAACTACGTTACCGTCACTCCTGCGAAAGCAGGAGTCCAGAGTCCATGAAATGAACGGGTCGACGACGTAGCTAAATAATCTCGGTCACTGGATTCCCGCTTTCGCGGGAATGACGGTTGAGAAGCGGGAATGACGGTTGAGAAGCGGGAATGATGGTTGAGAAGCGGGAATGACGGTTGGATCGGAAAACCGCAGAAGGAGTATGGGCATGGTGAAGATGGAAATCGGGCTTTATGACGTGCTGGATCAGGCCCAGATGGAGTCCCATCCGGTGGCGGCGGACGTGTATGACGAGCACATTCGCGGGGCGCAGGAAGCCGAGCAGATGGGGTACAAATACTACTTCTCCATCGAGCACCAGAGTTCCGACGTGAGTTTCCTCAGCTCGCCCAGCGTCTATCTGACGGCGTTGGCCCGGGCCACCAGCGCGATGCGGTTCGGCGTGATGATCTACCAACTGCCCTTTCACCATCCGGTCCGGCTGGCCGAGGAGGTGGCGATGCTGGATCACCTGTCCCGGGGACGGGTGGAGTTCGGGGCCGGCACCGGCGTCACCAGCCACGAGTTCCTGCGCTGGAAGGTGGACTTCGACCGCCGGCGGGACATCAGCCAGGAAGCCCTGGACATCATCCTGATGGCGTGGCAAGAGGGCAGCGTGACCTACGAAGGGGAATATTTCCAGTTCGACGAGGCGCTGAGCACGCCGGAGCCGTTCCAAAAGCCCCACCCGCCGGTGTGGTTCGGCGCCCACAGCGCGGCCAGCTTCGAGTACGCCGCCAAAAAGAACTTCAACGTTTCCCAGAACATCGACACCGACCCGGTGATCGCCGACAAGTTCGAGGCCTGGCGCGGCTTGTGGCGTGAGGCCGGCCACGACACTCCCATGCCCAAGACCTTCCTGACGCGCCACGTTCACGTGGCCGAGACGGACGAAAAGGCCCGGGAGCAGGCGGAACCGCACCTGGCCACCGCCGCCTTTCCGTCAGCCGTGCCGGCCGGCAAAGGGCATGACTACATCGGTTCTACCCGCATCGGCTACGGCCCGGACGGTATGCGCGGCGGCGACCCGGGCACGCCGGAGCGGGCGGAGTTGCGGCGGATTTTCCGCGAGCGGGCCCAGTCCTACGACTTCTGGATTGACCACGGCATCGCGGTGGTGGGCAGTCCGGAGACGGTGGCGAAACGGCTGAAGGAACAGCATGACCTGATCGGCCACGACATTTTCTGCGCCCGGCACCTGTTTGGCTACATTGACCCGGAGCACGCTCGGCAGTCGATACGGCTGTTTGCGGAAGAGGTGATGCCGGCGTTTGCGTAGTCCAGACCAATTGACGCCAATGGGTTAGGGCGTGTCGTCAAATTACTCCGTCATTCCTGCGAAAGCAGGAATCCAGGCGTTTCCATAACCGAACCGTTCTGCGACAGCAGGCGATTCTGGATTCCCGCTTTCGCGGGAATGACGGAAATGGGAAGGTTTGACGCTGGGCAACTCAATTTGACGACACGCCCTAGGCCGCGTTGACATTTAACCGCCATTTCCGCGAAAGGCGGAGCATTGATCGAGGTAAGGGGCGATGATACCATTCGGCCAGGCCACCCGGTCTCAAAATCCAGCGTGTCATGCGGAGCAGTAAATTGATACGCGATCTATTCTCACATCGGTCTGCCGTCCCAGGTTTGTCGGATGGCGCCCATCGTTCGGGTTCAGTGATCGAAAACGATGACGCGTGCAGTCTGACGTCTCGTAATGGCTACTACCAGGTCGAGTGCCGGGACAATCTTGAGTTTATGGGCGATCTCGATGACGGGCAGATAAAGTTGGTGGTCACCTCACCGCCCTACAACTTGGGCAAGACGAAAGAGAACCGGATGTCGATTGACGACTACCTGGAATGGCAGGAACAGGTGATCCGGGAGTGCGTGAGGGTCTTGCATCGGAAAGGGTCAATCTGCTGGCAGGTTGGCAACTACGTCCACCGTGGTGAAATCTTCCCGCTTGATGCTTTGTTTTATCCCATATTCAAAAAACTCGGGCTCAAACTTCGAAACCGGATTGTATGGCACTTCGGCCACGGTATGCACTGTTCGAAAAGGCTGTCGGGCCGGTACGAAACCATAAATTGGTGGACCAAAAGCGACGATTACACTTGGAACTTGGACCCCATCAGGGTGCCATCCAAATATCCGAACAAACGCCATTTCAAAGGGCCAAACGCAGGCCAGTTATCCGGCAACCCCAACGGCAAGAATCCCACCGACGTATGGGAAATCCCCAACGTGAAGCACAACCACCCGGAGAAGACGATCCATCCCTGTCAGTTTCCGGTTGAGCTGGTCGAACGACTGGTCTTGTCCATGACCGACGTATCGGATTCAGTGCTGGATCCTTACATGGGCGTCGGTTCCACCGTCATTGCCGCGATAATGCACGACCGCAAGGGCTATGGGTGCGACACTGATCCTGATTACGTGGCTATCGCCCGTGAACGTATCGAGCAATGGGAGAAAGGAACGCTGCGCACCCGTCCCATGGGGAAGCCGATTTATGATCCGGCCAGACCGAACGGCGGGCACTGAACCCGCAATGTTGCTTTGGCGATGCTTTCGAGTTGACCGAGCTGATGGCGCGGGTGAAAGAGCAATCACTATATGCGAATAGTCCACTCCCATTCGCATCTTGGCGGGGCGGAAATCCTGCAAGTCAGATACCCGCGGATTAATCGCCTCATTAACGAAGCAATTGCGGCGACGGGCGCCGATTTTCGGACCAAGGAAAGCCGCGAAAGAGGTCGCGCCGGCGAGATGCTGTACGATCCTTCAGCCATGAATCGGGCATTCAAGAGGGAGTTCGAACAGCGTGGTTTCGCGGAGCTAAGGAGACACGTTGAGCCGAACGTGCCCGGTTGGAACACGGACGAAATCAATGTTGGATACAAGCAGGTTGATTTCTTCCTCGACCGGGTGCTGGTAGAAGTCCAGTTTGGCAAATACTTTGCCATGTTCTATGACATGGCAAAACTGGAGTATTTCTACCGGCAGGATGAGGCTGACGTCGGTGTGGAGATCGTGTCCGGTGAAGATCATCTTCATCGAGCCCTGAGGGAACCCCGGCTTTGATGCTAACGGGTTAACCCCACGGAGAGCGCTCCATGTGCGGAAGAATCAGCCTGTTTGCCGAGCTGGGCGATTTGGCGTCCCAGTTCCGGTTCATTCCTGACGATATTGGCGACGCCTACCGGGTTTCCTGGAACATCGCGCCCACCGCTGCGGTGCTGGCCATCACCGCCGGTGGAGATATGCGCCGGGGCGGCGTGATGCGTTGGGGGTTCACTTTCAACCGTCCGCAGGGGAAGTCAGGGTCGTCGCGGCCGCTGTTCAATGCCCGGAGCGAGACTATTGGGGAGCGTCCCGCCTTCCGCTCGGCGTTTGCCCAGCGGCGGTGCCTGGTGCCCATCAACGGGTTCTACGAGTGGCGGGCCAACCCGGGCGGCGGGAAAACGCCCCTGTGGATACACCGGGCGGATGAGCGCCCCTTCGCCCTGGCCGGCATCTACAACACCAGGCCGGATCCGGCGGCCTCCGTCATAACCTGCGGCCCCAACTCGCTGATGGCGCCCATCCACAACCGGATGCCGGTGATGCTGTACGATGATGAGTATGACGACTGGCTGGATCCGGAAGCGGATCCGAAGACGCTACATGCCCTGCTGCAGCCGCGGGAGTGGCCGGAGATGACCGCGCGGCCGGTGTCCACGGCGGTGAACCGGGCCGGTTCCGACGGGCCGCACCTGGTCGCCCCGGCGGATGAAATCAGGTTTGTGCAAAAGAGCGAGTTTGTCACTCCGGCGAAAGCCGGAGTCCAGAAAATGCTGCTGGATTCCGGCCCCGTATCAAGTACGGGGTGACGTTCTTTCGCCGGAATGACGATTTGAAGGCAAGCGAGTTTTGCACAGGGCTATGAACTCCATCCGGTTTGCCGCTCCCGGCGTGGTGCGCTATACTCCCTGCGATTTTCCCCTATCATCGCCCGGGAGGGCCTACTTATGGACATGGGACTGAGCGAGATTCAGCAGATGCTGAAGAACTCGGCGCGGGAGTTTCTGGCGCAGGAATGCCCGCTGACATTGGTGCGCGAACTGGAGAACGACCCGCAGGGTTTCAGCGAGGACATCTGGCGCCAGGTGGTCAACCTGGGCTGGACGGGCATACCCTTCCCCGAGCAGTACGGCGGCACCGGCGGCTCCTTCCTGGACCTGGCGGTGCTGGTTGAGGAGATGGGCCGCGCCCTGCTGCCGGCTCCGTTCTTCGCCACCGTGGTCCTGGGCGGCCTCACCGTGCTGGAAGCCGGCAGCGACGAGCAGAAACGCGACCTGCTCACCGGCGTTTGCGCCGGCACCGTGCGCCTCACCCTGGCGCTCACCGAGCCGTCGGCGACCACCGAGGCGTGGGGGGTTGAGACCCAGGCCAGCGCGTCCGGCGACGGCTACGTTATCTCAGGCACCAAGCTTTTCGTGCCCGACGCTCACGCCGCCGACACCATCATCGTGGCCGCCCGCACCATGCCGGCCGGCGACGACGCTGAGCCGGGCATCACCCTGTTCCTGGTGCCGTCCAACGCCGCCGGCGTGGAGATCGAGCAGATCAGCACCATCGGCAACGAGCGGCTTTGCGAGATTCGGCTGAACAACGTATCCGTCGGCGCCGGGTCCGTGCTGGGCGAGGTCGGACAGGCCTGGCCCGTTATCGAGCGGACGCTGGCCCGGGCGACGGCGGCGCACTGCGTGCAGATGGTGGGCGGCGCCGAGGCCGTGCTGGACATGACCGTGGAATACGTCAAGCAACGCGCCCAGTTCGGCCGTCCGGTGGGCAGCTTCCAGGCGGTGCAGCACCACTGCTCCAACATGGCCACCGACGTTGAGGGGGCGCGGCACATCGCCTACCAGGCGGCATGGGCCCTATCAGAAGGCGAATCGGCCCGCCGCGAGGTCGCCATGGCCAAGGCCTGGTGCAGCGGGGCCTACCAGCGCGTCTGCTCTCTGGGCCACCAGTGCCACGGGGCCATTGGGTTCACGATGGAGCACAACCTCCAGCTGTACACCCGCCGGGCCAAGGTGCAAGAGCTATCCTACGGCAGCGTCCACGACCACAAGGAAGTGGCGTTGCAGGAGATTGAGGCGGGGTAGCCCACCGCCTCACCAAATCCCGATACGCCCTGGATTTCCAAGACACCGGGGAGAACCATCGTGACTACCATCCCAATCACGTCGCCGCCGGCCATAACATACGAGACTACCGCCAGCATCGTCCAGAGGCATAGCGACCATACGGATTCGGTTGCGGAACCCACTTGGACAGCCCGCTCCAAGGCGCACTGTAGGCTCATGGCGCCCATGAGCAACGACAGGAGGATCCAGTATCTCGGAACGGCCGGCTGCGACGATGATACGATTCAACTGATAACTCGAACCATTGCTGAGAGCATCGGAAAAGCCGCCAAACCGGCACTCCGTTCCGCTGCTCGCGAGTGTGCCGCGGTCAGGAATGACATTGAGAGCCTCTTGGACAGGTGGCCCGAACCACAACACTTCCAGTTTTTGAGCTCCGAGTTTGCCGTCCTGAATGACGAGCAAATCAGCCTCGCCAATACCTACGCGGCTTGCCAGATATATGAGATGGCGGCTACCGCACTCTACTTGGCCATCGTGGAAGGTATGGCCCCGGTCGTCACCGAGGAATCATCCGACGCAGCCACTATGGAGAGAGACCAGGCCATAGCGGATGCCGGATATACCGACGAGGTGGCCCGATGGCCCAAGTGACCACCGGGCGCATCTACGAATGCGAAGGTCACAGCCAAGAAGGGCACGAGCTATCTGCAAATCATCCCGTAATCATAGTGGGCAGACAAAGCCTGATCGACAACCAACGCATTGCCATAGTAATACCGCTGACCAGCGCCCGACCCAACCACCCGGTCCATTGGGCCGTAGAGATTGAAGATACGAACCCACATGCCTATGTCCGCCACGTCAAGTCGGTTCATGTTACGAAAATCGGAGGATTCCTCGGCACGGCTACTCTCGATGAAATCGACAGCATCAAAGACGGGCTGGCGAGGGAACTCCAATACGACACACATGAGCGTGCCACAGCTTTGGGGCAGGAGGTATATCCGGGCAGTTTATGGTCGGCGTCCATACCAAACGCTCGCGGACCGAGCTACGAGGGTGAACTCCTAATTCTTACGTCCAACCGGGATACCGGAATGGCAACCGCCCTGGCGATAGACCCACGACCGCGCAACAATCCGAGGCAAAGCATCCCTATAAGGCTAGAGTATCCGGAACAACCGGCGTTCGCTATCACGTACCAGGTCAGATCCGTTTCCACAGAGGAGCGTCTCACTGGATATCGAGGAGAGATCTCAGATGAGTACTTGAGGTTGGCAAAGTCGGCGCTGATCAGGTGTATAGAGCCCTAACCTAACAAGGAGAGATCCCAAATGACCATGACCCCCGCCCGCAGTTCTCCCTTCGCCGCCATGGCCCGCGACCCGCTGCATCCCGACGTTATCTACCGGGACGAGCGGTGCTTCGTGGTGCGCGACATTAACCCCAAGGCGCCGGTGCATCTGCTCATCATCCCCAATATGCCCATCAACGGGCTGGATTACATCAGTCCGGCTATGGAGTCCACCATGGGGCATCTCTTCGTCGTCGCCGCGGAGATGGCGCGGCGTGAAGGCGTGACCATCAGCGGCTACCGGCTGGTGGTCAACAACGGCGGCGACGCCGGCCAGACTATAGCCTGGCCTCATATGCACCTGCTGGGCGGCCGCGAGTTGGGCGACATGGGGTGACGCAATTTCCTCTCCCAGAACACTCGGTCACCTTTCCCGCGAAAGCGGGAACCCAGGAACGGTAGGGGCGAATGATCATTCGCCCCTACGTGCGACGCCAGAACAAGCGAGGGCGATAACCTCATGACCACCATCGAAATCTCAGGCCGCGTGTTCGACCGCATCCAGCGCCGGATGCGCCGGCTGCCTCCCGGTCTGCTGGAGCACTGCCAGCGGGTGGAGCAGATCGCCCGCGAGTTGGCCGAGCGACACGGGCAGGACGTTGAGGCTATCGGGCTGACCGCTCTGGCCCACGACGCCACCAAGCACTTCTCCGGCGTGGAAAACCTGCTCCGCATGGAGGAGTACGACCTGCCGCCCGTGACCGAGTTCGAGCGGCGCAACCCGGACATCCTGCACGGCATGGTGGGCGCGGAACTGCTCAAGCGGGAGGACGGCCTGGGCCATCCCCAACTCTACGACGCCATCTACTGGCATACCGTGGGCAATCCAGCCGGGGGCGACGCCATCGGCCACATCGTTTTCCTGGCCGACAAGCTGGATCCGGTCAAGGTCAAGCGTTACCCCTGGCAGGGGGAACTGCGGGAGCTGGCCGAAGACGACCTGCCCGCCGCCATGACGATGTTCCTGACCCGAAACGTGGCCCGCTTGCTGGACAAGGGATCGCCGGTGCATCCGGCGGCGATAGAGGCGCGGAACGCCTTGTTGCTAGCAGGCGATGGAACGCCGGGAGTATAATCGCGTTACCCAAACAAAGAGGTCATATCATGGAGTGCGAAGTCGTCGTTTGGCGCGGCATACTGTCCGACGGTTCCACCTGCTACGCCGCAGTTTTCCCCGCCCTGAACCACGCCAACGGCCAAGGGGATACCGAAGCGGAAGCACTGGTTGAAGTTGCGGACAGCATTGCTTGCTTCCTGGAGCACATACCTGAAAGGCTCAAGACCGGCCAGGTAGCTGAGGACGAAATGTCGGAGCTGGTGGCAGAACTGACCGCCGAGGGCGTTGAGCACTGGTTCCGTCAGGTTACGCCCCATCGCATTGCTATGGTTACGTAGCAATGCCCAGAATAGCCAACGTCAAAGCACGTGAGCTAATCCGCTTACTGCGTCGTATGAGGTTCACTCGGCACAACCGGGATCACGTCTATTTCTACCACGAATGGCTGAACATATCGGCGATGGTCTCGCACGGAGACAAAGAGATTGACGCTGACTTGATGGGCGACATCGTAATCAAACAACTCAAGATGAACAGCGCCGACGAATTTCGCGCCGCCCTGCGCGGCGATATCCCCCGCCGCTACCTTGACCCCGACGCCCCCTGGGACGGACAGCCACTGGATTGGTGAAGAGATTTATGCCCGCTGACTTGCAAATAACCCCCGAAGCCGCCCAGTTCATCCGCAACAAAGGCGGCCAGGCTGTAATTGACCTGATCTGCTGGAAGGGTTGAAGCGGCGAGTCCGTTGAGGTATCGGTCGATACCAACGTGCGCCGCCGCAGGAGCCTGGAGTCCTACGAGCCGGCCGCTCACGGGGACATTGAGCTGTTCATGGCCCCCGGCATCGCCGAGTACGCGGAGCAGGTGTCGGTGTCGATGAGCCGGTTTCTGCTGTTCCGCAACCTGAAGGCCACCATCGCGCTGCCCGACGGCATAACCCTGGGCCGGCGGGCCTCGCTGGTTTAGCCTTCGCTGGTCCGAGATCCGGGGGCCGGCAGCAGGTCGGCCACGGCGGAGGCGAAGCCGGGCAGGTATTCTGCGCCGTCCACGGTATCCGTGTCGGTGAGCGCGAGCGGCGGTGCGTCGAGCGTATGCACCGTGAGTGTGCGGGCGTCGATGTCAATGACCCAGACGGCTTTGCCGCCGGCGTTCAGGTATTCGGTAATCTTCTGCGCGATTTCGACGGGGGTGTTGCTGTCGGAGAGAATCTCCACGGCCAGGTCGGGCGCGCCGTTGTAGAACTTTCCCGCCAGGTCGGGTTGCGCCAGCCGTGCGTTGGACACAAACGAAACGTCGGGCATCCGCGACGTGGCCGGCGAATCCGGCCCGGTAACGTACCCTCGGTTGCCGGTGTACACCTTGCCCAAGCGATTAGGATAGACATGATGCACCAAGTTCGCGGTATTTAGAGCCGCCGCTTCTTCGTGTTCTTCCGACGCAACCATCAGTTCGATCAGGACTCCTTTGACCAGTTCGTAGCGCGGATACTTCGGCAATGCGGCAAATTCCGCCAGCGTAACCGGCGGCGCGATGGTGGGGTTTTGCGTCGTCATAACAAGACCTCCCCGGTATCATTCTGCAATGTCAAGAGCGCAGCCGGGGCAGCATATCGGCCACTGTACATGCAAAACCAGGCAGATAATCTTCGCCGTCAACGGTATCGCCGTCGGTCAAAACCAGTGGCGCCGCACCGGGTCTGTGTACCGTCAATGTCCGTTCGATGGGGTCAAAAACCCAAACCGCCTTGCCCCCGGCCGCCAGATACTCGGCAACCTTCTGCGCTATCTCTCGTGCGGTGTTGCCGGGGGATAGCACCTCCACCGCAAGGTCGGGGGCGCCATCAACCAGCGCGCCAAACAGCTCGGGCTGATTGAGTCGTTCGTTAGATACGAACGACACGTCGGGCAAACGAGATGAGGCTGGCGATTCCGGGCCGGTTACGAAAGGCCGGTTGCTGCCATAGACTTCGCCCAAATCGTGCTCTTCGACATGGATGTTCATTCGGCTGCCGGTTCGGATGACGGTCAGCTCGTGTTCTCTGGATGCGTACATTTTCTCAACCAACACGCCTTTCACTAATTCGTAGCGAGGAAATTCCGGCAATGCGGCAAACTCCTCCAACGTCACCAGCCGGGTGGTGGTTGCGTTCCTGGTAGTCATGGCAATATCTCCTCGCAAAATTGCGGGGCTACCGCGCGTAGCGGTAGCCGCCGGCCGGGGTGCGGGCGCAGTTGAGGCGGCGGTTGAGGTGCAGCCCTTCCAGGACGAACTCCACCGCGGAGGCCTGGACCTCGGGCCGTTGGTCGTCGCCGGTGAGGATGGCTACGATGGATGACAGGCCCGGGATGTTGCTCAACGCCGAGGCGTAGGCGCTGGAGGGCACGTCGCTGCCCGTTTCCACCGCGTTGCCCAGGTCGAAGGCCATCACGATGTCTTCCAGATCGTCCACGTTGCAGTAGCGGCTGAAGATGGCCAGTGTGGCCCGCTTGGTGAGGTCTTCCACCAGGCGGTCCTCCCGGCCTTCGCCGAAGGTCTCCATCTCGATTTTGCCGCCCAGGGAAGCGACGAGATAGGGGAGGTCGCTGATGCGCGGGCAGATGACGCTTTCGCCCTGGCGGATGCTGCGGCGCAGGGCGTTGCTGATGAGCGTCTCGTAGTTGGAGATGGAGACGCGCACGCTGACGCCGGAACGCTGGTTGATCTCGTTGCTGGCCCGCGCCCGCGAGGTGACCTCGGCGATAATCTCGGTCATGAAGCTGGGCACGAACACGCTGTCCTCATCGGGGAAGCGGTTGCGCTCCTGCTCCATGATGGCGATTTCTTCCTCAAGGACCCGCGGGTAGTGGGTGTGGATTTGCGCGCCGTAGCGATCCTTCAGCGGCGTTACGATGCGTCCCCGGTTGGTGTAGTCCTCGGGGTTGGCGGTGGCGACCACGAAGACGTCCAGGGGCATTCGGATACGGTAGCCCTTGATCTGGACGTCGCGCTCTTCCATGAGGTTGAACAGGCCCACCTGGATGCGCTCGGCCAGGTCGGGCAGCTCGTTGATGCAGAAGATGCCCCGGTTGGTGCGGGGCACCAGGCCGTAGTGGATGGCCGTCTCGTCGGACAGATGCCGGCCCTCGGCCACCTTGATGGGGTCGATTTCGCCGATGAGGTCGGCGATGGAGATGTCGGGGGTCGCCAGCTTTTCCGAGTAGCGCAGATCCCGCCCGATCCAGGCGATGGGGGTGTCGTCGCCCAGGTCGGCCACCATCTGCTTCGCGTCGGGGCTGAGGGGGTTGTAGGGGTCGTCGTTCAGCTCGCTGCCGGCGATGACCGGGAGCTGTTCGTCCAGCAGGTTGACCATTTCGCGGATCAGGCGGGTCTTGGCCTGCCCCCGTTCGCCCAGCAGGATGATGTCCTGCCCGGCCAGGATGGCGTTTTCCAGCTGGGGTATCACGGTCTGATCGAAGCCGATTATGCCGGGGAAGACCGGCTCCTCAGCGCGGATCTTGGCAATCAGGTTGCGTCGTATCTCCTGGCGCACGGAAACCGACTGGTAACCGCTCTCGCGCAGTTGGCCGATGGTGGCGGGCAATGTATCGGTGGCCATTGGGTACGTCCTTTCGTCGATGTGAGATTGGAGTGGAGAGTTGGCGCAGTATAGCAAAAGGGCCCAATGCCAACCTGTGACGTAGGACGATTGCAAAGTCACCGCGTAACCCTTTTCCGCTCATCCTGAGCTTGTCGAAGGATGCCGGTTGCAGTGGTTGATGGTTCGACAGGCTCACCATGAGCGGATGAAAAGCGGACTTTGCAATCGTCTTGGCCTGTGACGCGCGGCGCCACAACTTTACGTAAGATTGCTGGTACAATGAGTTTGCGCACACGGATGGCATGACACGCGAATGGTATCCGATTGAGGCGGCCAGTCGAATCATTTGGGCAGGGGCGATTAGCATTGCCTGCCAGGAGCGGAATGTCATTACCAGCGCATCAAAGGTCAGGGTGACGGGATAACGTCGTCCTCACAGAAGATACAAGAAACGAAAGAAATTCTTACGCTGGATGCTGCAGCAAACACGCGATGCCGGCACGTCGCCAACGGGGAAAGCGGCGTGCTTTCTACTGTGCGGATCGCCCTGACGATCCCCGTTAAGGCCGTCGTTGGAGTGCAAGGAGCTAGGAACCCGTGAGCAAGCCGTCGGTTCGCATAGCGCTGCTGGTGGGAGCCTTCTCAATGGCGTTGCTAGTGATCGCGGTTGCGATAGCGGTTCCGTCATTTACACGAGCGCAGCAAATACCCCTATGTTCAGATCTGGAGAAGGAAACTGATGAAGCGAAGAGAGCGCAGCGGCCATGTCGATGTGGTCCAAATGAGTGGGCCGGTCACTCGCACGGTACCTCAAGCGGTTTCTGGGGCACCACCAGTTGCCTTTCTGAAGCAACAGTTTGCAGTGTAGATCAGGGAGAAGTAAATCGAAGAATGTGGACCGGGCATGAGACGGAGCCGCACCACGCGTGGGGTACGCCAACTCCTCCTTACGACCACGGGCTACACTTCCCACCCCCGCCGACTCCCACTCCCGAATCCATAGGTTACACCGACGAGCATGCAGCTAAGCATGCAATTGAAAGGACGAAAAAGCGAGAGGATTTTATATGCCCACCGCCGGAGACTACCACGCCCACACCTACTCCGACGCCGACGCACACGCCGACACCGACGCACACGCCGACGCCTACACCCACACCCACGCCCACGCCCACAGGCACACCCACACCCACGCCGACGATCACACCCACGCCGACGATCACACCCACGCCGACGATCACACCCACGCCGACGATCACACCCACGCCCACGATCACACCCACGCCCACGGTCACGCCCACGCCCACGGTCACGCCCACGCCGACGGTCACGCCCACACCGACGCCGACGCCCACAGGCACGGTCACACCCACGCCGACGGTCACACCCACGCCGACGGTCACACCCACGCCGACGCCCACAGGCACACCCACGCCTACCATCACACCCACGCCTACGGTCACGCCCACGCCGACTGGCACGGCCACACCGACGGCCACGCCCACGCCGACGGCCACGGCCACACCCACGCCGACGCCGAATGGCAATGGCGGCGCAGGAGGTGCTGGCGGCGGCGGGGGTGGGGGCACGGTTCCACGAAATCCCACTTCTGCGCCTCCAACGGCCGTACCCACCGTTGCCAAGCCCGCAATTCCGCCCACCGTACGGTCAACGGCGCCTCCCACCGCGCCGCCTACCTTGGAGGCTCGCGCCACCCGGAGACCGCCCGCGACGCCCACGCTCTCGCCGGCTGCGGTGGCTTTGATGCAGCCGACTCCGACCGCGACAGCGACGCTTACGGCGGCTCAGATTTCGGCGACCGCCACCGCGGCCGTTGCGCTGTTGGCAACGCCCACCCCCACTCCAACCGCGACGCCGACGCTGACGCCGACGCTGACGCCGGCACCGCCGCCGACAGCCACGCCCACTCCGACACCTACCCCGCCCGCTCCGATTGCCGCCGTAACTCCTACGCCGTTGCCCACACCTACTCCCGACCCAAGCGCGACGGACGGTCAGGAAGACCTGGAACGGCCGGCCATCCCAATTATCGGCGACGCCATTCCCCGAATTCGCGGCGCGCTGGAGAACATCACCGCGACACCGCGTCAGCGCATCACTTTGATACTGATTTTGATAGGCGTTGGCCTGCTGGCCATCATCATATTCGCCTACCTGATCCTGCGCCGGCGGTAGAGCCTATGCCACAGCGCCGGTAGTTTTGAGATTTGGGTGGTCGCGATTTGTAGGGGCGAATGATTATTCGCCCCTACGCCGTTGGCCAATCCCCGGTCGCTGTTGGCTAATCCCCAACGGAGACCGGGGACGCCGCCGGGGCGGCCACGGGCGCGGTGAAGGTGAACTCGGCGTACTCTCCGGGAACCGTGTCCACGACCAGGTCACCACCGACGCGGCGGGCCACGTCGGCGGCGATGGGCAGGCCGAGGCCGGCCCCCGACGCGCCGTCGCGGGTGGAGAAGAACGGGTTGAATATGTGATCGACCACGTCGTTCGCGATGCCGGTACCGTTGTCCCGTACTTTGACTTCCACCATGTTACCGGCCCGGCGGGCGGTGACCAGCAGTTGCGGTTGGTAACCGTCGCCAATTTCGTCTTGCTTCAGGCGCATGGCGTAGCAGGCATTGAGGACCAGGTTGACCATTGCTTCGCCGAAGTCAGCTTCCACCAACAGCGCCTCTCCCACGTCGTCGTCAAGGTCGAACACCGGGTCCACGGAGAAGTCGCCCCACTCAGCCTGGAAAGCATTGCAGCCGGCCCGCACGGCCTGGCGCAGCGCGGGGTTCAAGTCGGCCGGCGCCGGCTCACCGCCGACAACGCCCAGCCCGCGCATCCGCTCCACGATGGCTAGGGCGCGTCCGCCGTTGGCGTGGACTCGCCCCAGGCTGGCGGTAAGTTCTTCGCTTATCTCGTCCACCAGGGCCGCGTCGTCATCGGACATCTCGGTGCGGTAACTCTCCAGGGTTTCGGCCAGCTCGGTGTACAGCTCTTGGGACGCTTCGCAGAAGTTCTTGACGAAGTTCAGCGGGTTGCTGATCTCGTGGGCCACGCCGGACACCAGTTCGCCCAGGGCGGCCAGCTTTTCCTGGGCGACCAGGCGGTCCTGCATTCGTTGCAGTTCCTCGTTGGCGACCCGCAACTCCTCGTAGAGCTGCTCCACCAAGTTGAGCCGCTGCACTTCGAGGGCCTGTTGGCGGAACACCTCCAGCGCGCCGGCCAGTTCGCCGATTTCGTCCCGGCTGACCTCCGGCACCGGCGTTACCAGGTCGCCGCCGGCCATGCCGCGCATCCGCTCCGACAGGCGCGAAAGGCGGCGCACCACGCCGTTGCCGACCCACAGCCAGGCGGTGAGGATGGCGACGACCACGCTGGTGGCGCTGATCACCGCCAGCAGGACCCGGCCCTGGTCGAAGCTGGCCAGGGACGACTCCAGAGCCCCCGAGGATGCGGCGCCGGCGGCGCCGAGCAGGCTGGTCATGGCCTGATCCAGTGACTGGCCGGCTCGGTGAAAGTCGCCAGCCAGCTCCGCATTTCTGGCCTGGGCCGCCAGCTGCTGGCCGCGCACCGCGAATACGCCGTCGTCCGCCGCGCCCAGGGCCGCCACCGCCGGGTCAACGCCGGCGGCGGATGCGGCCTCGAACTCATTCCACAGGGTGTCCAGGGTACCTTCACTATCGGCCAGCAACACGCGCTGCAACACCGCCACCGTGGCGATTGAATCGGAGGCAACCGAGTATTCGTTCAGGCGGCGCCGTAAATCGGTCGCCGATGCGGCGGCGGCCAGCTCGGCCTGCCGATTGACGATCAATCCGTCGATGACTTCCGCCAGGTCGTAAGCGGCATCCTGCGCCGCTTCGGCCTGGGGCGCGAGTTCCGGCGCTCGGCTGGCGCCGGCCAGCGCGGTTTCCAGTCTGGTCAGGGTCTCATCCACCGCTTCGGTCTCCAGGTCGTGGAATCCGGCGTCCGGGTCTGCCAGCAAGGCCAGCCCCACGGCCTGCATTCGCTCACCCTGGCGAGCGGCGGACCAGGAGGCCTCCAGCACCGGCACCGACTCCAATTGCACCTGGTAACTGAGGTCGCCGCTCCGCTCGAAGTAATACACACCCACCGCGCTGGATACCAGCGTGAGCAGCACGGCAATCCCCAGCGCCAGATATAATCGCGCCCCGATGCGGCGCCAGCTGTCAACTAAAAGTCTCATTGCTGAAACACTCCCGAAGTATTATCTGACGGCAATTTTGCAAAGGCATTCTGCATGATACCGGATTCTCGCATTGGGCGGTTGTGATAGGATTCCTGAGGAGATCCTCGATACCATCATCCAGGGCCAATGCAAACTGCAATGTCATATCTGTCACGCATCCGCGGCGTGGAGCTGCTGCCCGGAGAGCGGATTGAAGCGATCCTGCACCCGGAGCAGGGGCTGATTGCCGAGCCGGTTGGTTCCGGTCGGCTGCTGGCGGCCACGAACCGCCGGGTTATCAGCGTCGTGGAGGAGGGTTCGACGCGGGTGGCGCAGATGTACGCCATGGCGTCGGTTTGCGGCGTCGGGGTGCGCAACGACGTGCGGCGCGGCCTCTCCTGGCTGCAGTGGGCGGTGTTGGTACTCGGCGCGGTGGTGGCCTACCTGGTCCTGGCGTACTGGCTGGTGGACCGGCTGCCCAGCGTGATCATACCGGTCATCAACCTGCACGCGATGGCGGCGATCCTGGTGATACTGATCGCCCTGGCGGTGTGGCTGCTGTGGCGGAGCATGACCCATTCCGGCGGGAGCGTGATACGGGTTGAGGGCGTGAACTGGTCCCTTGATGTTCCATGCGCCGCCGACTGCTACGAGGATTCGGTGGCTTTCGCCAGTATCCTGCTGTTGATGCAGCACGCCGCCTCGGGACAGCATCACCAGCAGCTTGGGAATCATATCGTCGTTCCTGCGCAAGCAGGAACGCGGGAAAATCGCTGCCAATAGAAAGTTGGCCTGATTTTGCGCTCACTGGATTCCGGCCCCGTATCAAGTATGGGGTGACCCCGTGTCAGGCAGGCACGGGGCAGGCTGTTCTTTCGCCGGAATGACGGTTTGAGTGCGGGAATGACATGGCGGGGGAGGGAATGACGGGATTTGTCAACACACCGTGACGATCGCTCCCCATAACTGCCCGGCCGAAACCCACGAACTCCGTCCTGGTGAAGCCGTCGATATCGAGTTGGAGCCGCGCGAGATTGCAGATGGTCACTCAGTTCCTTCAATTGACTGTCAGCCGGACGGATGAGGGGGCGGTCATCGAGCGCTCGACCGTAATCTGCTCGCAATTCGACGGTGGGCCAGACGACCGTTCGACACCCCTCATGCGTGGTACTAAGTACGCCACCTGGACGAACTCTGCGCATTTTGGGAACGAGGCCAAAGCCTCGTGGTTTACCAGCACTTCAGGAGGCCAAGATTGCTACGACCGCCCTCCAAAAGTCAGGGCAATGCTCCAAGGGATATCGGATCAGGAGCCGATCACGGCGAATTTTCGGGGTATGGTTTCCCGGAGGATCTTCGTGGTCCCCAGCCAAAGCACCGACAAGCCATCATCCAACGGATCGGTGGGCGCTGGAGGACAGAATGACGACACATACGCCATCTGGAGTTCAATCCTAAATCTACGGACTTATCGATCACTTCTTCCCATACTCTGCCAGTCTTCAAGACGCATATTGAATAAAATTATAATCTATTTCCGCTCTTCAGCACGGCTATGAGATTTACAGGCGAGTCTCATGCGGCCTCAAATCTCCACCACCTCCGACTCCACAACCCCCGGTTGCGCCGCCGCCGCGTCCACGAACCAGTCCACGATCTGCGGGTGGCAGGTGAATACCAGCACCTGGTTGGTTTCGGACAGTTTGATGAAGGAGCCGGCGGCCTTTGTGCCCCTGGTCGGGTCGAAGTTCACCAGCGCTTCGTCCACGACGACCGGGAGGCGTTCCGAGTGCTGGCCCATTTCCAGGATCAGGCCGAACCGCAGGGCCAGAAACAGCTGCTCGCGGGTGCCGCGGCTCAGCTGCTGGGGCGTCCTGGCGTTGCCGGCGGCGTCCACTACGTTGATTTCTGAGCTGCCCAACGGCGAGAAGACGGACCGGTACGCGCCATCGGTGACGTCGTGGAAGAAGCGCTCGGCGTGGCGGATCACGTCCGGCTGCCGTTCCTGCTCGAACTTGCTCTGCGCCTGCCGGATCAGGCTCTCGGCGATCGCGCGCACCGCCCAGTCCCGCGCGTGTCCCTGCAACTCTTCGGAGAGCCGGTGACGCTCCAGCCGCAGCCGCGATGAATCCTCCTCGCTGGCGAGTCCATCCAGCATGGTTCGGATGGAACCGCGCTCAGTGTCAAGTTCAGACCGTAACGTGTCGATCTCTTCCAGTTCCGTCTCGCACTGCCGGATATCGTCGCGGATGGATTGGACGTCGGTTTTGGCCAGTGTGTCCCGCAGCGTGTTCAGCGCGTCACCCGGCCCACTGATGCGCTGCATCTGCTCTACGGCGCTGGAGATTGTTGCGTTCAGGCCGCCTCGCTCCTGGAAAATCTGACCGCGCGTGCGGAAGTACTCCGCGTCCTCCGCGTCACCGGACTTCAGCAGAGCCTCGATCAGATCGGCGGCTTTTTGTTGGTCCTTGTGCCGCTCCTCAAGGTCCTGCTGGGCTTCCGCCAATTCCTTCTGAGCGTCAGCGCGGGTTCGAGCCGCCTCGGTTACGTCGCGATGCAGGTCGATGATGTCGTCGGCCACGCCGGCGACCCTGTGGTAGTCGCCCCACTCGACCCCGAAGTCGTGGTCTTCCGCCAGCGGACGGGTCATGGCGACGAATTCATCGATGTCCGTCTGGATGGCAGCGATGCGGTTCTCCATTTCCACCACATCCCGGCGGTGGGTTCGCGCCAGGTCCACCAGGGTGCGCAGTTCCTGGATGCTGTCGGGCAAGAAGGTAATCTGCAACCCGCGTTGCTGGAGCCAGGATTGCCACGCCCGCTGCTCCGCCTCCAGCGCCGCCTCAGCATCCTGCACGGCCTCCTGTGCGTCATCTCGCCGCTGCGCCTGGCGCTGGGCGAGTTGGGTCGCTTGGGCTAGCGTGGTTTCCAGCTGTCGCCACTCTCTGAGCCCAGCGTCAGCTGCGTCCAGACCCTCCTCGGCTTCCGGCAGTGTGTTCCCGTCGATGGCCTCCAAGCCCAATGCGTCGGCGTCCGCCTGGAGACGCGACCGTATTCCCGCTAACTGCTCGTCCACCTCTCTAATTTGTCCGCGCACCCGCGCCGATGTGGGCGAGGCCATGGCTTGCCCGTCGGCACGGCCCCGCATGAACCAGAAGACCGCCACCGTGGCCAGCACCGCGCCGATTGCGGCCAGGATCGCACCGGCTCCGAAGGTGGTGGCGGCTGCCAGCCAGAGGCCGGCCACCAGCAGGACGATGCCCAACACGCCCAACGCGCCCGCCAGCAGTCGGGGCCAGCCGGCCGGTGACCCGGCCGCGCCGGGTTCGGGTCCGTCGGCGATCTGCGCTTGCAGGTCCCGGCTCCGGTCTTCGGCACGGCCTAATTCATCCAGGGTGGTTCTGGACTGACGGATACGCCGGCGTCGGTCACGGATGCCGTTTTCGTCCAGTTCGGGAGGTGCGGCCGCATCGTGTTCCAACTGTGCCCGCTGCGCGCTTGCCACGGCGTCCGCCAGCGTCGCCTCATCTTGCGTCAACGCGGTCTGCGACCTATCGACGGCGGCCCGGGCGTCCCTGAGGCGTTCCCCATGGTTAGCAACCTCCTCGCGCACCACCAGGGACAGATCGAACCGGTCGAGGCGTTCCGTGCCCCAGTTGGGACCGAGGTTCGCCAGCGAGGTTTCCAACTCGGAGCGCTTGCTGGCGAGTTCGGCGCCCCGCTCGGGCAGATCCTTCACCGACTGGTCGAACGCGCTGCGAGCACGCTCCAAGGCGCGGACCTCGTTTGAGCGCTCCAGTATCGTCAGATTCTCGATTTCCCCGTCAACGCTCACCCTGATACGCTTGACCCGTTCTTCCGCGGCGGACAGTTGCTCACCTGCAATTTCGGCCTGCGCCTCCAGCGTTTCCAGGCGGATGACGCCATTCTCAGGGAATGACTCCACCGCCGGTAGCTCTTTCAGCCGCTGTTCCGCACTGATCAGCTCGTTCCAGTGGTCCCACGCGCGCTCAAGGTTCTCGAGCCGGTCCTGTTCCGACGCGATCCGTAGGCGTCGAGCGACCACGTCGCCCAGTTGCTGCTCGATCTCGGCCAGCCGGTCCGACTGGCGGCGATACTCAGTCGCGTAGCCAGCGATCTCTCTCAGCTTGGTATCCGTGCTTTCTATGCCCTGGGCGACACTTGGGATGAGTTGGTTTCTCCCCTGTGGTCGAAAGATGTCACTTTTCTGGCGATCCAGTGCCGCCAAGGCGTCGGGTAGCTTCATCGCCCCGATGCCGGCGCTGTAGATCTGCAGGTTGACGCTGTCGTCGTTCAGCAGGATTTCGCTGTTCAACTCGTCCAGCGTGAAAGCAAAGATGTTCTGGAACACGCTCCGCGAATGGTTCCCCAGCAACCTCGACAGTTCGCCAGCCGGAAGTGTCTCACCGGCGTCGGTGGTGAGGGAAACGGGCCCGTCGCCCCGCCCCGGAGTTCGGCCAATGGTGATGACTTCCCCGGCGTCGGTGGCGATGGTGACCCTGCCGCCGTGTCGTCCGCCGGCCAGGGGCGGATACTCGTTTGTGCCGCCGCGCCGGTTCGGGAACCCGAACAGGACCCGACGGATGAACTCCAGCAGCGTGCTCTTGCCGGCTTCGTTGGGGCCGTAGAAGACCGTTACCGGGCGTTCCAACGGGCGGAAACCGCGGTCGGAGAACCGCCCAAAACCGTCGATGTGCAGGCCGATTATCCTCATCAGCGGTCGTCCTCGGCAAGCAGGTTCACGGCCAGCGCCTCCGCCTCATTCAGCAGCGCCGCGATCTCCGGCTCGGTCAGGACGGCGAGATGCTGCCTGAATCTCCGGTGCTGGTAGAGATCGGCGAGGCCATCCTGGAGCGTGGCGGGATCTTCCCTGATCTGATCGGCGGTGCGCAGCACCTCGGCCAAGAAGTCCTCGCCGGACCGCAGGGCGTTGTGGTCAATGGCCGCCGCCGTTTCGTCTTGGATGCGTTCGCACCACACGAACGGCAGCCGCTCAGCCCATTGGTCGTTGACGCCGGCCAAAAGATCATCCACCGCACCGGGTTGGCGAAGGAACCTATTCAGCTCGCCCCGGCCGGTAAAGGTGACGCGGACCACCACCGATCTGCCTTCTGCGCCATCCAGCAGGCTTTGCATCGCATCGTCGATGGCGTCGATCAGGTCCTGCTCGTTTTCCATTGCGCTGATGTCTATGCTCGCCTGTTCCCAGCGCACGGTGTCCGTGGCGCGAAAATCCAGGCGGATGCTGCCGTCGACATCGACTTCCACCAGGTACACTCCCCGCGCTCCCGGCTCGTTGGGTTGCCGACCCTGCGGATTGCCGGGATACACCACCGTCGGAGCGCGCTCACGCAGGACCTGGCGGGTGTGAACGTGGCCCAGCGCCCAGTAGTAGATCCCGGACTGCGCCAGGTCGTCCAGCGAGCAAGGAGCGTACAGGTCGTGGTCGGGATTGCCGCCCACGTTGGCGTGCAGCAGGCCGATGGTGAATGCCCCGGCGTCCACCTGCCCCAGACGGGCAACGAGGTTTTCATACACATCCCGGGTGGGATAGCTGATGCCGTAAACCAACCCCCGCTCCGGCGCATCCGGGAAGATCGGGACCGCTTCGAATTCGGCGCCGAACCGGTGGCAACTGTCGGGATACGTCAACCTCGCTTCCCAGCCGTCAAGAGGGTCGTGATTGCCGTGGCACACGAATGAGCGTATCTCTGCGGCGTCCAGGCGACGCAAACCTTCCAGGAAGGCACGCTGGGCGCGCAGACTGCGGTCGGCGCCGTCGTAGATGTCGCCGGCGACCAGCAGAGCGTCCACGCTTTCGGAAATGCAGAGATCGACGATGTTTCGGTAGGAATCGAAGGTGGCCGAGTAAAGCGCCCTGGCTACATTCCCAGGCACTGCTGCCCTGATACCTCTAAACGGACTGTCCAAGTGGAGATCAGCGGCGTGAATAAATCGGAGGGTCATATCGGAACGCACATCCCATCTTCAGCGAGTGTTGCCACAGCGCTCGTGCGGGCGGACATAATGTACATTCGCCGAACTTTAAGATCAACCGCAGGGAAACACCGCTTGTCTGGCGCCGTCATCGATCTGCTTTCACCATGGGTCGCCCTTCACATCGCGTTGTTGAGTAGCATTGACCTGACTTGGTGGACGCCGACACAATGGGCGGCGCCCACGCATCGTAGGCCGCCGGTCCAATCCAGGATGCGGCGGTCGGCGGTCACCAACTGGTGGCCGTTCATGGCGGTGTCGACTATGGTTCGGTTGGCCGTGTCGGCAATGTTGTTCCTGTGAATAATCTGATGCAAGGCAAAACCTGTCTCATCACCGGCGGCAGCGATGGCATCGGCTACGCGGCCTCCCGCGAACTGGCCCGTCTCGGCGCCAGAGTAGTCATCATAGGCCGCAGCTCCGCCAAGACTGAAGCCGCAGTGCGGCGGATCATCGCCGATACGGACAACCCGGCCGTTGAGTGCCTTTTGGCCGACCTTTCGTCCCAACGTGAGGTGCGTCGCGTCGCCGCCGAAGCGATGGAACTGTTGCCCCATCTGGATGTGCTGCTGAACAATGCCGGGGCCATCTTCCTGTCCGACCGGCGCAGCGCCGAAGGTATTGAGATGACCTTAGCCACTTCCTGCTGAGCGGGCAAGAGCGCGGAGCCTTTCTCGCCGTCAGATCGTCCCGGGGTTACTGCGGCTGCAGATCCCGCGACTGGAACTGGAACCACTGGACGTGTCCGTCTTCTACCAGTTGCTGTACGGCGTGGTCGTTCTCGAGGCTTGCGACTACGGCCACGGCGGTCATGCCCGTGAACCGGCTGATGAGTTCGGCGTTCCGGACAGCCCGCTGGGTATCACGTTCGTCGGCGGTGTAGGATGCCTCGACGGCCATGAACAGTTGGTTGCCGTTATGGTCTTGAACTTTCGCGACCAGGTCAGCCACGTAGAAGCTGCGCCGGACGCCGGCCGGAATGTCATTGGCCGTGGACCCGCGCAGCATGTCTCGCAGGTCGTTACCGCTGAGCTGCTGGGTGATTTCGTAGCCCAACTGCTCGGCGATATCGTCGGCCATCTCGCGGGCGATGCGGCCAGCCACGTGGCCCTTGAGGTCGCCCAGGTCGTCGGTGATACGTTGTAGGCGGGCCTCCACGCTGGCGTTGGTGTCCGCCTGCCGGGCGTTGAACTCTTCCTGCCGTACGGCGAATTCTTCCAGACGTGCGATGGACTGATCCTGCCGTGCGATGGATCCTTCCAGGCGTGCGATGGATGCGTCCGTGCGCGTGTTGAACTCTTCCTGCCGCGTGTTGAACTCTTCCTGCCGCGCGTTGAACTCTTCCTGCCGCGCGTTAACCTGCTCCTGCCGCGCGTTGAACTCTTCCTGCCGCGCGTTAACCTGCTCCTGCCGTGCGTTGAACTCTTCCTGCCGCGCGTTAACCTGCTCCTGCCGCTGGATGAAGGCCCGGAAATCGGCGTTGAACTCTTCCTGGCGCTCGATGAACCCCGTTACATGGGTGGCGAATTGGGCGAAGCGTTCCGGCAACTGCACCAGTTCTGCAGAGAGGACCAGGCTGCGGATTTGGGAGAGGAACACCGGGTCGTCCTGCAGTGTCCGGAGGAGGCGTTCTTTTTCCTGTTGGCTCATCGTCATGGTTCTGCTCCGCGTCCAGCTTTGATTTTATCACTCTGCGCTGCCAGGCACAGAGAACGACGGGGCGGCGTGTTGCTACTGTTTATACGCCCGTGGCACCGCACAGCCCTTTCCTCGCAACCTCGTCGCTTTCACAACCCCTTGTCCTATCCTCGCCTGCTCGAAGTCTTTCGAGGCCACCATGAGCCGTTCCAAGGTGCTAAACTGCCGGTGCCATCCTAACCCAACCTGCACCGCGCTATTCAAAAGGAAAGGAGTGAGCAGTGCCTTACGCCAACATAGACGGAGTCAACCTGTATTACGAAGAGTACGGCGCCGGCCCCACGGTCATGCTGACGCCGGGCGGACGGGTGGACCACAACGGCCTGCGTCCCATGGCGGCCCTGCTATCCACCCATTGCCGTGTCATCATCCACGACCGTCGCAACTGCGGCAAGTCCGACGTGGTGATCGGTGGCGAGCTTTCCGAGCAGCACCTTTGGGCCGAGGAGATGGCGGCTCTGCTGAAATACCTGGGCGCTGCCCCGGCGTACCTGGCGGGAGGGTCCGCCGGCTCGCGCACTTCCCTGACGGTGGCGGTGCGGCACCCGGAGGTGGTCAAGGGTGTATTTGTCTGGGAAGTCTCCGGCGGGCCGAGGAGCGCCGAACTGATGTCCCCCGGATACTACGGACAGTACATCGAGGCCGCCGAGCGGGGCGGGATGGCCGCCGTGGCCGCTACCGAGTTTTTCGAGCAGCGAATCCGGGACAACGCTGACAACCGGGAACGGCTCCTTGCCATGGACCCCGAGGAGTTCTGTTCCGTCATGCGCCGCTGGCGGGATCAGTTCTCTCAACCCAACCCGGTGGGAGACCTGACTGAGGAGCAGCTGGAGTCCATCACATGCCCGGTGCTGGCCTTCGAGGGCAACACGCCGGACGACGTTCACCACAAATCTGCGGCGGAGAACGTGAAGCGACTGGTACCCCACGCGGAGCTGCTCCCGTCGGCGTGGACCCACGAGGAATGGGCGGTCATCGGTCAGCACGACAACACCTTCCCCGGCATCGCCGCCACCAACCGCTACCACATGAAGTCCACTTTCTACGCCGCGCATCTGCTGGAGTTCATCGCCAGGGTCGAAGCCCGGCAGACTTCAGCCGCGGCCTGACCGTATCCCCTACAGACCAAAACGGAGGAACAGGATGGGAACCTTCAGACTTTACTCTGGCGACGACGGCCAGTCCCACATTGAGACCATCGACCTGGACCGGACGCCTGATTGGAAGAGCGCCCGGGATGTCACCACCATCAGCTTCAGCGAAGCACCGGCCGGCCGCTTCTCCGACTGGCACACGGCGCCGCGCCGCCAGTTTGTCATAGTCCTGTCGGGACAACTGGAGATCGGCTTGGGCGACGGCTCCAAGCACGTCTTCGGCCCCGGCGATGCCCGCCTGGTGGAGGATACCACCGGCCAGGGCCACACCACCGCTACCCACGGCGACCAGGCTTGCGTCACCTGCACCATCCCCTTGGCCAACCAGAATTGACGATGTCAACCGATCGGCGGCGCTTGGTTCAACCCGGCAATCCGCTCGCACCACTGCGCCGCGCCCAGGACCCGGCCCTCCTGGGCCCACGGTCCGCCGAACTGCACCGCCATGGGCATCCCCAGTTCGCTCAGGCCCGTGGAGACCACCACCGTGGGCAAACCTGCCGCCGACCACGGCGCCTGGAACGCCGCGTCGCCGGTGGTGTTCAGGTCCCGGGGAGCCGGCGCGGGCATGGCCGGCGTCATCACGACGTCCACCCTGGCAACCATCTCGCTCAAGTCGGCGCGGAACTGTCGCCGCAGCCGTTGGGCCTTCAGGTACGCCGGCGTGGGCATGATCATGCCCATCTCCATGCCGGCGCGGATGCGCGATCCGTAGTCGCCGGCGCGGATGCGGTGATTGGCCCCGTGGACTCCCGCGCACTCGACGTTGGACACGATGCGCTGGGCGCTGTGGATTACGGCGAAGCTGTCGGGCAGCGGTATTTCCTCGACTTCAGCCCCGGCTTCCGCCAGTTGATTGGCCACGGCCTCGGTGTGCGCCCACATCTCCGGCGTGGCATAGTCCTGGAAGTACTGCCGCACCAACCCGATGCGCGGGGGCCGGTCGTGCTCGGCCATCTGCGCGCTGAAGTCGGGCACGGGTTCGCGCAGGCTGCCGGGGTCATTGTCGTCCGCGCCGCTCAGCACGGTCAGCATCAGCGCGGCGTCGGCCACGGTGCGGGTCAGGATGCCCACGTGGTCCAGCGACCAGCTTAACGGGGCCACCCCGTACCGTGAGATGCGCCCGTAGGTGGCCTTCACGCCGACGATGCCGTTGTAGGCTGCTGGCCGACAGGTGGACCCGCCGGTCTGCGAGCCGAGGGCGGCCGGAACCATGCGAGCCGCCACCGCCGCGGATGACCCGCTGCTGGAGCCGCCGGGAGTATGCTCCAGGTTCCACGGGTTGCGCGTCGGTGAGGGGTCGGAGGAGGCGAATTCGGTGGTCACCGCCTTGCCCAGGATGATCCCGCCGGCCGCCTTGATATTCGCCACCGATGTCGCATCGAATTCCGGTACGAAATCGGCGTACACTTTCGATCCGCAGGCGGTGAGCATTCCCTCGGTGTAGAAAATGTCCTTCAGACCCACCGGGACGCCGTGGATCGGTCCGAGCGGGCCGCCCCGTTGGACTTCCGCTTCCCGTTGCTGCGCCGCCGATAGCACGGCGTCCCGGTCGATGGTGACCCAGGCCCGCAGGTCGCCGTCCAGCGCGTCGATGCGCGCCAGCAGCGCCTCCGCCAGCGCCACCGGCGACAGGGTTCCTTCGCGAATCTGCGCGGCGGCTTCTGCCACCGAAAGCTCGTGGAGTTCAGGCATGGTTCAACCTCGTCGTTGTTCTGGGTCATGTTGCTGAAACCTCAGCATGGGGGTACCAAGTCGCAAGATACTCCGCCGACGCGTGGCCGTCCAGAGCCGGTCATGGCTCACGCGTACTCGCTTTCCATTAAACTGTCTATGTAGGTCTGTCCGTGTCCGGGAGCTGGGACGGGACTGGTCGGGCTGGCGTGGTAAGTGGTACAACCGCTGGGGACAAATCACGCGCATCCCTCATGTACACGTTTGCATCAGGCACTTGGGCGAGGTCAACAAAGATGGAATACCGCAAACTTGGCAACCTGGACGTCTCGGTCATCGGCCTGGGAACCTTACGGACTTTCGATGTTACCGATCAAAATGAGATCGCCGCCCGAAGACAAATTGTGGACAACTGCCTGGACAGCGACATAAACCTGATCGACACCGCCGCCTGGTACGGCCGCGCGGAGCAGGTCTTGGGCGAGATCACTGAGGACCGTCGCGACCGGTTTTACATCGCCACCAAGGTGCGCACCGAGGGGAGGGAGGCTGGCGAAGCCCAGATTGCCCGTTCCTTCGAACTGCTCCAGACCGATTACATCGACCTCTTCCAGGTCCACAACATGATCGACTGGCAGACTCACCTCCCCACCCTGGAGCGGCTCAAGGGAGAGGGCAGGATCGGTATGCTGGGCGTGTCTGCGATGGTGCCTGATGCCTACCCCACCATCATGGACCTGATGCGCCGGGGTCGAGTGGACACGGTCCAGATCCCCTATAACGTGATGAACCGGAACGTTGAGGACGAACTGCTGCCCCTGGCTGAGGAACTGGGCACCGGCGTCCTGGTGATGGAGCCGTTGCAGAAGGGCCGCTACGTCCTGGACCTGAAGCAGCAGCCGGACCTAACGCCGCTGCGGGACTACGGCATCAACACCTGGGCCCAGGCCCTGCTGGCCTGGGTTATTTCTGACCGACGGGTGAGTTCGGCCATACCCACCACCTCCCGCCCGGAGCGCATCCAGGAAAACGCTCTCGCCGCCGAGGAAGTGGGGGCCGATGCGCCGCGACATATCCCCCACGCCGGGCTGCTCGATCTTGATTATCTCAGCGCCCAGGTCGCCCAGCGTCCGCGCCGCCATCGGACCGGCGATAGCCTGCGACATTTCGAGGATGGTGGTGGGGCCGGTGTAGCCGGAGCGGGCCAGCAGGGCCGCCCAGGAACAGCTGTGCGACGCCCAACCGGGATGCAATCGCTTGGTCCAGGCCCCCTCGGCCAGGAATTCCATGCTGCCGGCGGTCTGGCTGCCCGCGATGCCCAGGGCGTGGATGAAGTCGTCGCCCTAGCAAAAAGACCGGGTCGCTGGTGAGCGCTCCCTGCTCCCCCTGCATGATCCTGGATATGTCCGAGCAGTTGCCTACGCCTGGCGGCCACCCCGCCGCCACATCCATAATTATCATCAATTTATCATGCTAAATGATAAATCGGTGAGGCTCAGAATTTGCACTGCGTTATTAAATCGCCCTGAATAGGGGTTGACGATGATTTAGGTCTGCTTTATGGTATCCAGCGTTGGCTGCGATTCCGACGGTTTCGCCGCAGTGAACCACCGGTTGAGTTGCGCGATAATCCGCAAATCCGGTCAGTCGCGCCGCCGCGTCGGTCGCCGAGGAGGGAGGCACGACGCGACGCCGGGCGGCCCCGGTTCTTCCCGAACCGCCGCCGGGTACATCCGAATAGCATGGGCTTCATCCAATCGCCCGCCGGGACCACACCAAAATACCAAACCTCCCGGCGGCGGAAAGGAGAACAAACATGGCAAGATCCCTCCTCACCCACCCTCCCGTCCGGCAGGCCCTGGTCATCGGACTGGGAGTTTTCGCCGTCTCCCTGGTCTTCGGACTGCTCATCTACGGCGGCGGCGGCAGTTAGCCCCGCCCGGAGCGGCGCCGGCGTTGCCGCCGGCACCGCTCCACCTCGGTTGAAAACCGCCTTTCGTGAATCTTCAGAAGCAGGATTTACGGGATTAGGGGATTTTCAGGATTGTTGCCGTCCTCGCCACTGCCAACCCAATCCGGCTAATCCTGAAATCTGGCAAATCCTGCTTCTGACGACTTCCTGCCGCGCAGCTCGTCTGCGCCGGCTGATTGTCCCGGAGAAAAAAATGCCCTCCTTCCGTGTCCTCATTGCCGCCACCGGTCTGTCCTTTGCCGTCGCACTGGCGTTAGCGTTAACGCTGTCCCTGCCAGGATCAGGAGCGGTCCAGGCGCTAGATGAAGAGGAACCGGGCGCGCAGGCCGCCGGAGTTACCCCGGCATCGACGGTTACGCTCACCGTCAGCAACGTCTATGACGTCAAGGCCACGTTGAACATCTCCGGCCATGCCACGGCTTGGTACTACAAGGCCGATAAAGCCCCGGACAACACCTGCCAGGGCCCGGTAACGGTAGGCACTACCACCAAGGACCTGACCGGGTTGGCCGCCAACACGTCCTATACCTACTCGGCGTACAGCGACAATACCTGCGCTACCCAGGTGGGCAGTTCCGTAACCTTCGCCACGAAAAAGCAGATACTGACGCTCGTCGAGAAAAGCCGGTACACGGCCGCCCTGTCCCTGCGCGGCCTTAATCTTACCAAGGCGCACGTCAAGGGCGACGCGGCTCCGGACAATACCTGCACCAAGTGGAGCGGCGCCGTTGACGACGACGGCCTGCTGCAACTGACCGAGCTGACGGCCGGTACGGACTACACCTACCGGGTGTACGAAGACAGCGGTTGCGCCACCGAACTGGCCAAAATAAAGTTCACCACGTATGGGGCGGGGTTGACCCTGAGCAAACTTGGGGATACGACGGCCACGCTGAAAATCAGCGAGCATACGGCGGCGTGGTACTACGAGGCGAATAAAACCCCGGATAACACCTGCAAAGGCCCGGTAACGGCAGGCACTGCCACCAAGGACCTGACCGGGTTGACGGCCGGCACGTCCTATGTCTATCGGGCGTACAGCGACAGCAGCTGCGCTACCCAAGTGGGCCGTGTCGGCTTCTACACGATGGAGACGGGCGCCACTCACGAGCTGACGGTGAGCCACGTGAGCCCGACCACGGTCCAGCTGACCGTCTCCGGCACCGGGGGCAACCCCTGGTACTTTTCCGCCGACGACTATGAATCCGGCCGCTGCATTTCGGGGCGTGAAGATTACGACAACTACATCGCATATCTGACCGGCCTCACCCCGGGGGCAACGTACACCTTTACTGCCTACAAATACGTGAATCCTAGCGTCGTCCCAGCCTGCACCCTTGAAATGGCCACAGCCAGCCCCTTTACCACGCCGGCGCAAATGACGGAATGCGACAGCCTGTCCATCGTTGCGGCCGGAGTCACAAGGAACGCCAGCAGTGAGCGTTGGAGCCGCTATGTCCAAGTCAAGAATAATACCGACCAAGCGATTCACGATGTCAGAGCGCTCACTTATTATAGTGTAGGGAATATTAGTACTGCCCAAGCTGACCCCATATTTCGCCGGCAACATGGCGCAGGGACGATATCCGAATTGCAGCCGAGAGCCACCGGTCAGATAACGTACACTTCTCCTTCCTATTTCGATACGCCACTTCTGGAGATGAACGGCGTCGTTCAGCTAGTCAACCCGGCCACGTCAGCCGTCCTCTGTGAAACCGCCATCGAGCCGTCGTGGTGGAGGAAAGCAGAGAGCGTTGTCCTAAAAGGCGTCACAAACCCCGAGTACGGGGTTTCGACGCAGTTGGATAACCCGCTGCCCGGCGCCGGCGAATACGCCACCTTCAGCATCACCGCCTACGCCACCACTCGCGACCAGCTGCTCCAGGTCTGCGTGAACCTGGACTTCGACGGCCTGGAGCCGGTGGACGCCGACGAGGACGGCCATCACGACGTGGTGATTTACGACGGCCCCAACGGGAAGTATCAGGAAGACGGGACGCTCAACTCCGACGGCTTTCGCCGGGCCGGCCGGCTGGAGTACGACTCCGACGGCTATAACGAGGACGTAGCGAGCAACCGGCACCGGCCCCAGTGCTCCGACGCCGACGGCAAGTTTGAGGGCGGCCTGTTCCGCATCGGCAACACGGAGCGACGACGGAACAGCGCGGTCAAATGGCCCACACCACTAACCGAAACCCGTACCTGGCCGCTGACTTACACCGTAAAGGTTCCGGTGACGGTGACCGCTTCCGGGTCGGGCTGCCTGACGGCCACCGTGCGGGCCCTGCCCCCGGAGACAACCGATAACCTTGCCACCGCTTATGAAAAGTCCCAGGACAACACGGCGAAAGCCTGCCTAGGCGCGCCGCCGGCCCAGGACCCGCTGGACCCGCCGGACCCGGAGCGGCCGGTCCTCTTCCAGGAGGGCCGGGCCGACCTGATGACGCTGCACAAATGCGCCGACGGGACGAGCTTTCCCTGTGACGGCAAATCGGCCGGCGACCTGGTCCAGTACGTGCGCATGGCCAGCGACGTCTTCGATGGCAGCCATCTTGCCTATATTGACAGCGGCCTTGCCGCCGCCAACGCCGGCTCGCCTTACAGCGCCTTCCGGCCCGGAGACGTAGTGACTCACGTGCGGGACCTCGACACGGCCGGCGGCCGGAGGGCGCGAAAGAACGTCCAAACCGGATATCCCGCAGGGCCGGCGTGGCACACCGGCAATGACCGCCCGGACGACCCTAATGACGGCAACGACTTCGGGCCGTTAAATCTGAAAGGCGTGTCGGTCAAAACCCGGTGGCTGGGCGCCGATTACAATAGGTACTACTTCTCCATCTGTCCCAAGCATAATGCCGACTATCTTACCGATCTCACGAATACAACTCCATGCGACTCGAACGCGACGGACACCAATCCGGGCCCGATACGGGGGATATATTGGAAATCATGGACCCTTAATGTCTTCGACATTGCAGAGACGCCGCAGCCCACCTTCGATGTAAACTGGAGCAGCTTGCAAGCTCTCGGTTTAGTCTTTGAGTTCAGCACCCTGGGCACCCACGAGGCCGACATCATCATCGAAGGCCGTCCCACCGCCGGCACCCGCCGGACCTTGGGCCGCCACAAGTTCCACGTGGGGCCGGCAGCGGACTTGTCGGTGCATGAAGGCGGGGCCAGCGCGTCGGTGGCGTCGGGGAAGCGGGCCTTCACCATCGTGGCCGAAAGCGAAGCCACGGCGGAGATTGCAGCGGAGAGTTCCGGCGGCCACGGCCACGGCGAACCCGAGAAGATCAACCTGGAGTCGCTGCGGCCCACCGTCACGGTAACATCTAACAACGCGGTCATTCCCGCCGCCAACGTCTCCCAGGTCGGCGCCACCGCCGGCGCCTACGACACCACCACCGGGGTGTGGGCGCTGCCCGACGGCTTCCAGGGCCGGGCCACGCTGACGCTGGTGGCCGACGCCAGCGCGGTGAATTCCGTCAAGGCCGCCATTACCAACAGCGCCGAAGTGTGCGAAAACGACGCCGGCGCGGCGCAAGCCACGGTGGACGGCCGGGCCGCCGTTGACCGGGCGACCTGCGAGTTCAAGAAGGACGGCACGACATCCAACCACCATTGGGGCGCCTACCAGCGGTGCATCAAGGCCGACGCCAGCGCGGTGGGCGACGACCCCCACCACCCCCACCATATCAGCGATAAGAACACCTGCACCACCATCGCCAACCCCAACCGCACCTGGCACACCACGGAGTGGTACGACTGGCGTCCGCAGAACAACGAGGTAACGTTCACGCCGGACGCGGCCGGGTTCACGCTGACCGCCCGGGGCGTTGACGGCACCAGCATCGACCTCCTGTGGGCCAAGCAGGCCGGCGCCGACGACTACGCCATTTACAGCATATCCACCGCCGACCTCACGTCCACCGACAACCTGGGCCTCCTGCTGACGGTGAACCAGATCGCCGTGGTCCCCGCCGACACCACGGCGTACTACCACGACGGGCTGAAGCGGGGGCAGAAGCGGCAGTATCTGATCCGCGCCCGCCAGGACGGCCGGCCCTTCGCCATGAGCAACCTGGCCGGCGCCACGGCGCAGATACCCGGGCGGGCCGTGCAAGGGCCGCCGGCGTCCCGCGCCCCCGGTTCGGTGGTCAGCCTGACGGCGGCCCGCAAGTCGGACGACGCCACCACGATAGAGGTCAAGTGGAACGCGCCCAGCACCGGCGCAACCGGCTACAACGTGCAATACCGCTCCCGCCTGGGCAGCAGCGGCTCCTACGGCGACTGGACCGGCCTGTCCACCCAGCAGGGCGGCACGACCTTCACCTTCCACAACGCCGGCGGCGGGACGAGCTACCAGTTCCAGGTGCGCGCCGTGAACGTCTTCGGCGGCCAGACCAACTACAGCGGCTGGAGTACGTCCAACACGGTAAGCCCGGTGTCCAACCCGAACCAAGTATCCAACCTGGAGGCGACGCGCGACAGTGCCGGAACCACCATTGAAGTCAGTTGGACGGCGCCGAGCAGCGGCACGACGCCCACGGGCTATCAGGTTCAATACCAGTCCCGCACGGGCAACAGCGGCGCGTGGGATGCCTGGCAACCGGACCCGGTGACCACGCAAACGGGAACCACTTACGCTTTGACCGGCGCACCGGGGCCAAGAGCTACCAGTTCCGCGTGCGCACGGTGACCGTCACCGGCGGCGATACCATCATGGGCAGTTGGAAGACTTCCAGCGTGGTGCGGGCCTACGACAACCCCGCCCTGGTGCAGAACCTGAGGGCGGTCCGCAATAAGGACGACGACCGCATCATTGACGTTACCTGGGTTGCTCCCAGCAGCAGCGTCACCACGCCTACGCACTACGAAGTGCAGTACGAGGTGGACGGCAACGGCAACTGGCTGCCGAAGCCGCCCGACGCTCCGCTCCGCCAACTCGTGACCGCCCCACTCACGTACCGGTTGACCACCGCCACCGGGAACAGCAGCTACCGCTTCCGAGTGCGCACGGCTACCCTATCCGGCGGTGCCTACGTCAACGGCAATTGGCGAACGTCAAGCACGGAGCCGGCTCTGGCGAAGCCCGGCCAGGTGGGCAGCCTGCGGGCAACCCGCGATACCAACCTCGACACCACGATTAACATCACCTGGACGGCGCCGAGCAACGCCACCGGGCAGACCAGTTACAAGGTGCAGTACAAGCAGGACAACGCCACCACTTGGACCGACGCGCCTGCCGAGACGAATTCGAAGGACACCAGTTACACGTTCGACTCCGCCCTTGGCGGCAGCCGGTACGTGTTCCAGGTGCAGGCGGTCACCACCCTCACCAGCGGCACCAAGCTCGAGGGGAGTTGGCGAAGTTCCAACACCGTGCCGGGTATGGCGGCGGGCAACATCGAAAAGGTAACGGCGGAGCGCCAGACCAACGGCGTGGCCGACCCCGATTCCACAACCATCAAGGTCACCTGGACCGAGTCGGCGCGGGCCACCGTCGGCTACGACGTGGAATACCGCAAGGACAGCGGCAGTTGGGTTCGGGCGGCGACGCATATTGCGTCAAAACCGACCGACAGCCGGGAGTACTCGTATGAAAGCGCTGACGGGTTGGAGAAGTACACCTTCCGCGTGCGCGGGGTCTCCGGCGCCGGCAACGGCGCGTGGAAGGAATCGGACCAGGTGGATCAGCCCCCGGTCAAGTACACCGGTAACAAGGTCGGCGCGGACTACATCACGGTGAACGTGACCAGCGGCCCCTGGTGGTACAAGTACCAGGCCCACGACGGCTGGACCAGTTGCGCCCAGGTCGCCGCCGGCGGCAGCCACACCATCACCAACCTGATGCCGGAACGAGCGTACCGCGTGGACCTGTTCAAGACGAGCGCGTGCAACTGGAACGACTCCTCGGACAACTTCCAGGACATTTACGTAACCACCCTGTCCGACATCAACGATTGGGACAAGTGCTATAACACGGCCGACTGCCGGGACATCGACAACCCCAACGACTTCAACAACCACACCCACAAGCGGCAGTTCCTGGCTGCGTTCGGCGTGACGACTTCGGGCTGCGACTGGAACACGCGGGTGCAGCACAGGCACGGCTGGCCCGACGGCGGGCAGGGCCAACACTGGCACTGCGAGACGCGGTAGGCGGGCGGCATCGTCAGAATCAGGATTTTCAAGATTATGGGATTTTCGGGATTGCCAGCGCCGTCATCGCGGCTACGGCGAGCCTGTGCACAGCGGATTCGTCAACACCACAAGGAGGAACGAACGATGACTATGGGAATGAACGGAATCACAGTGAATCGTCTGGTCGCGCAGTATGGCTTTGACCTTTACAAAGCGTATTTGTCCGTGGCCGAGAATGCCATGGATGACTCAGAGGAAAACGCCGGGTGAAAGTCAGAGCAGCCGTCCGATCTTGGGAGTGGATGGGGGCTAAACCGCTCCCGCTTCGCGCAGCGCCGCCACTTCCGCGCCGCTATATCCCAGCAGCTCGGTCAGGACGGCTTCGGTATCCTGGCCCAGGGTTGGCGGCGGCGCGAAGTTATCGGGGCTGCCGGTCTTGATGGGGTTGCCGGCGGTGCGGTAGGCGCCGGCGACGGGATGGTCGATTTCCACCACCATGTCGCGCAGCTGCACCTGCGGGTCGGCCAGGGCCTCGCCAATGTTGTTGACCGGGCCGCCGGGCACATCGTACTTCAGCAGCAGTTGCTCCCACTCGGGGCGCGGCTTGGTCATAAAGCCGGCGGTCAGGGCTGCTTCGAGCGCATCGCGGTTCTCGATGCGGGAGGGGGCGGTGGTGAAGCGTGGGTCTTCATCCATGCCCCGCAGCGCTTCGATTTCGCCGGCCATCATGCGCAGGGTCTTCATGGCGAATTCCTGGCTGGCGCAGTGAACCTGCACGTATTTGCCGTCGGAGCACTGGTAGGCGCCCACGGGCAGGTTGGACGGGTGGCCGGAGCCGATGGGCTGCGGCACCTCGCCGGACACGAGGTAGAACTGGCCCAGGTGGGCTTGCAGGGCAATCTGAACGTCCAGCAGGGAGATGTCCAGGCGGCGACCCTCGCCGGTGCACCGCCGCCCGTACAACGCGGAGGCGATGCTCAGGGCGGCCACGTAGCCGCCGACCATGTCGCCCACCGGAAAGCCCATGAATATCGGCGGCTGGCCGGGGTTGCCGGTGACGCTCATCCCGCCGCCCATGGCCTGCACGATGCCGTCGAAGCCGGGCCGCTCACGGTACGGCCCCTCTTGCCCGAAGGCCGACAGCGAGCAGGCAATGATGGACGGGTTGATTGCCTGCAACGATGCGTAGTCCAGTCCCAGGCGCTCCAGCGCCGAGGGCCGGAATGCGTCCAACACCACGTCGGACACAGCTACGAGGCGGCGGCAGACTTCCCGCCCCTGCGGCGTGCGCAGGTCTATGGTTACGCTCTTCTTGTTGCGGTTGAAGTTCAGGTAATAGGCGCTCTCGCCGCCGAGGAAGTGGGGGCCGATGCGCCGCGACATATCCCCCACGCCGGGCTGCTCGATCTTGATTATCTCAGCGCCCAGGTCGCCCAGCGTCCGCGCCGCCATCGGACCGGCGATAGCCTGCGACATTTCGAGGATGCGGACACCCTGTAACGGAGGGGTCATATTCTTCTGCCCATCTTGACTGCTTGGTGGCCTATTCCGTGGAGAGGAGGGCTGCCAGCTCTCGCACGTCCTCCATTTCGTCCAGCGATTCTATGGCGGCGATGATTTGTTGCTGGCGTTCCGGGCTGATGACCGTTGCGGTAAGGATGGCGAACTTGTCTTTCATTTCGGCCCACGACAGGGCATTCTCCGGGTCGCCCTTGGGGTATCGGATGTCGCTGCGCAGGCGGCGTCCGTCGGCGGTGGTGACCTCGGCCCAGGCGCGCCACTCGCGGGGGAAGTGGGCGTCCAGCTCCGGGTCGGTCACACACCTCACCCGCGGCAGGATGCGGCTTATCTCCGGGCGGTCAGGCACCCCGTCGGCGTATTCCTCCAGCGACGCGCGGCCATAGGCCAGGGCCACCGCCGCGCCGAAGGGCATGGAGAACTGCATATCCACGACTGACTTGGGGTTGGCCTTGTCCTCTTCCGGAGACGCTATCACCTTGAAACCGCCGCTGAGCACTCCGACGGTCACTTCCTCGACGTCATCGGCCTCCAGACCATGGGTGTTGCGGATGTCGATCAGGCAGTCGATGGGTCCCTGCTTGTAACGGCAGCAAGCATGGGGCTTGATTGCCGTGCGAGCAATCAGATATTCGTCCCCCAGGTCCTGCAGCGCCAGCGACGTGTCGGGGTTGCCGGAATAGGCTTGCAGGAAGCCGTCGCGCCCCTCGAAGATCGTGGTGGGGCCGGTGTAGCCGGAGCGGGCCAGCAGGGCTGCCCAGGAACCGCTGTGCGACGCCCAGCCGGGATGCAATCGCTTGGTCCAGGCCCCCTCGGCCAGGAATTCCATGCTGCCGGCGGTCTGGCTGCCCGCGATGCCCAGGGCGTGGATGAAGTCGTCGCCCGGCAGCCCCAGCAGCCGCCCGGCCACCACCGCCGCGCCGAAGGCCCCGCAGGTGCCGGTGGGATGGAAGCCTCGCCCGTAATGCTCGGCCGGCTGCAAGGCGCGGCCCAGCCGCACGATGACGTCGTACCCCGCAACCACTGCGGCGATGAAGTCCTGGCCCGACACATGGGCCAGGTCGGCCATGGAAAGGGCGGTGGGAAAGGCCACTACGCCCGGATGCAGCGACGCCTCGTTGTTCACGTCGTCCATCTCTATGCTGTGAAAGGCGGTGCCGTTGGCCATCGAAGCGTATTCCGGCAGCACTCGATAGGGCGTACCCACGATCACCGACGGCCCGGAGCGGTCCAGCCGCCGCAGCGCATCAACGACAGCGCGCGCCGAGCCGGTGGTGGAGCCGTTGAGCGTAACTGCGGCGAAGTCCAGGCACAGGTACTTGGCCCAGTCGATCACCTCCGGCGACAAATCCTCGTACTCGAGCGCCTGCGCGAAGCCGCCCAGGACGCGGGTCATGCCGGTTTCGTTATTGTTCTGAACCATGGCTGAGGACCTCCATCAAGTATTACAACGACGGTTCTCAAAATACTGTTCGTCGTGCCCGACCGTATCTGTTCAGACTTGCGGTGCCGTCGTAACTCCAAATCCGTCATACCGGCGAAAGCCGGTATCCAGGAATCTTTGCCCTATTCACGTTGACTGATGCGCCGCGTTTCTGGATTCCTGCTTTCGCAGGAATGACGAGTTCCTGGTCGATATTCCCACCAATTCTGAACAGCTACGCCCGACCAGTTCGAAATAAGGTAACATACTCGCCAAATCCAGCCCGCCTACAGCCCCGACTCGTACAGGAAGTCGCCGGTGGGGTAGTTATTGAGCAGATGGCGGGCGATGACCAAGCGCTGAATCTCGTTGGTTCCCTCGCCGATCATCATCAGGGGGGCGTCGCGGAAGTGGCGCTCCAGCGTCAGGTCCTGGGTGTAGCCGTAGCCGCCGTGGATGCGCATGGCGTCGATGGCGACCTGCATACACATCTCGCTGGCGAACAGCTTGGCCATTCCCGCCTCCATGTCGGCGCGCTCGCCCCGGTCCTTCTTCTCGGCGGCGTGGAGCACCATCAGGTGTGCCGCCTGGATCTGGGTCACCATGTTGGCCAGCATTATCTGCACGCTCTGGTGTTCTCCGATGGGCTTGCCGAAGGTTTGGCGCTGCCTGGCGTAGTGCGTGGATTCTTCCAGCGCGGCCCGCGCCACACCCAGGCAGCGGGCGGCAACATTGATGCGGCCCAGCTCCAGCCCGCTCATTATCTGGTAGAACCCCCTGCCCTCCTCGCCGCTGACCAAGTTCCCGCCCGATACGCGGTAGTCCTCGAAGGACAGCTCGCAGGTATCCACGCCCTTGTAGCCCAGCTTCGGTACGTCCCGCACCACGTTGAAGCCCGGCCCCTTCTCGGCGATGAAGATGCTGATGCCGCGCCGGGGCGGGTCGGCGTTTGGGTCGGTCTTGGTGACCAGGGCGAAGGTGTTGCCGTGGCGCCCGTTGGTAATCAGGCTCTTGGCCCCGTTGACCACGTATTCGTCGCCTTCGCGGACGGCGCGAGTCTCGATGGCCTGGACGTCGCTGCCCGCGTTGGGCTCGGTGATGCAGATGCCGCCTCGCTTCTCGCCGGTCGCCATCAGGGGCAGGAATCGCTCCTTCTGCTCCAGTGTCCCGTGGGTAGTGACCATGTAGGCCATGATGAGGTGGGAGTTCAGTATCCCGCTCAGGCTCATCCATCCCCGGCAGATTTCCTCGATGACCAGGGCGTAGGACGTGACGTCCAGCTGAAGCCCGCCGTACTCCTCGGGGATCACCGCGCCGAACAGGCCCAACTCCTTCATCCGCTCCACCAGCTCGAAGGGGTACTCGTCGGCGTGTTCCATTTCCTGGGCGACCGGTTGGACTTCCCGGCGGACAAACTCTCTGATGGTGGCGACCATGCCGCGCTGCGCTTCAGTCAATTGAGGCAAAACCGCTCCTGAAACCGGGCTGACTTCTTGACGGCATTTTATCACGCGCCGGGCGCAGCCAGGTTTGACACCCCAGGGGCGGCGCACTAAACTCGCCGTCAACCGCGCTGCCTGACCATCATCGGCGAGTGTTTCACTATGAAATGACGGCAGCCGCGTCCGCTTTCGCCTCCCAAACGCTCAATATAGTGAGGTATCGCAATGCCGGACAAGCCAGAATACATAGACCTGCTCAACGACATTCGCCTGCAGGAGCACCGGGCTGGAGTCTACCTCAAAGCGTGGGCCGATAAGACCGAGCATCCGGGGCTGAAAGCCTGCCTTGCCATGGTAGCCGAGCGCGAGACCAGCCACGGGGACATCTTCGACCGGCGCATTCGTGAGTTGGGCGGCGCCCCCGAGGACAAGGACGACGCCATGTTTGCCGAGCGGCTGCGCGTGGCCGGCTCGGACATGACCGATAAGGAAAAGATCGTCTGGATGCGCGAAGCCCAATCTCGCGTAACCCTGCCCACGGTGCGCCAGCGCTATGAGGCTGCCTCAGTTGATGAGTCGGTTGACCAGCTGACACGTTCTCTGATCAAGTGGTTCACCGAGGTGGAGGACGACTCCGGCGCCTCCATGCGGGCGGTGTACGCCGAGATCGAACGGGAGGACTAACCGGATGAAATTCGGTAGAGATTGCCGTCCGCAACCGTTGGGGGTTGTTCACCGTCCCATGTAGAGGACGGCCCGCACCCGGGAACGTCCGCCCCGCAGGGTGCCACTGTCGCGGTTGTAAGGAGCCACGCCGACCAGGGAAGCGATCTGCTCGCGATCCAGCGAGCCCAATTCCGGCAGAAGCGTCAGCAAGGTCAAGTTGACCGCCGTGGCCGCCAGGTACAGTTGGAACTTGGTCTTGACCCGTCCGAAGTAGCGCGCCTGGCGGATGCCCGCGGTTTTGGAGGATTTCTCTGGACATGAAAAGGGTCGCTTTCTACTTGATTTGAGTAGAAAACGGCCGTTGATTGGGCCAATTCACGATGTAAAATGGCGGAGAGGGCGGGATTCGAACCCGCGAGAGGCGTTAACCCCTACGCGATTTCCAGTCGCGCCCATTCGTCCACTCTGGCACCTCTCCGCGGGAGTTGCAACGCTTGGGCGGGACAATATTATAGCACGCCTATGCAGGCGGTCAGATCCACGGGTATATTCAGGGCAATCGCGTCTTAATGAGATTTTTAGAAATGTGTTAATGTCGGAGGATATATTGAGGGTCGCGGAGGCAGGCGGACATGGCGCAACCACCCAAGGCAACTATTCTCGATCATTTCGCTGACCTTGACGACCCACGGGTAGAACGCACCCGACGCCATAAACTGGTGGACATCATTGCTATTGCGATCTGCGCCACCATCTGCGGCGCCGATTCTTGGGTCCATATCGAGCTCTTCGGCAGGAGCAAGCTGGCCTGGTTTCAATCCTTCTTGGAACTGCCTGGCGGCATCCCGTCCCATGATACCTTCGGGGATGTCTTCGCTCGGCTGGACCCAGTGCAGTTGCAGGACTGCTTCATCTCCTGGACCCAGGCCATCGCCCAGTTATTGCCCGGCGAGGTAGTGGCCATTGACGGTAAGACAGCCCGACGGTCCTACGACCGCGCTGGGAATAAGGGCGCCATCCACATGGTCAGCGCTTGGGCCACGCAGAACGCCCTGACCTTGGGTCAGGTCAAAACCGAGGAGAAATCCAACGAGATCACCGCCATTCCCCAACTGTTGGAGATGTTGGAGTTGCACGGTTGCATCGTAACTATCGATGCTATGGGCTGCCAGCGGGAGATCGCCCAGCAAATCACCCAGGGCGGCGCCGACTACGTGCTGACGGTGAAGGAGAACCAAGGGCAACTGCACGAGGGCATCCGCGACCTGTTCGAAGGGGCCGAGGCGCTGGGTTTTGACGGGGTGTCCTATGACCACACGGAAACCGTGGAGAAAGGGCATGGACGGCTGGAACGTCGGGAATGCTGGGTCATCACCGATCAAGACTGTCTGGACTATCTGGACCCCCAAGGGCAATGGCCGCAACTGAAAGCCGCCGTCAGGGTGGTGGGCCATCGTCAAACCACAGAAGGATCAACCAGCCAACCCCGCTACTACATCAGCAGTCTGGCGGCCTCGGCAGAACAACTGCTGGCTGCCATCAGAAGCCACTGGAGCATCGAAAACTCGTTGCACTGGACCCTTGACGTGACCTTTCGGGAAGATCAGTGCCGAGTGCGCAAGGACAATGGCCCACAGAACATCAACACGCTGCGGCAGATCGGACACAACCTGTTGAAGAACGAGAAAACCCTGAAAGTGGGCATCCAGGGCAAACGCCTCAACGCCGGATGGGACGAGGACTACCTGCTCAAAGTGCTCCTCGGATAAGACGCGATTGCCCTGCGGGTATATTGCCCTAACCTGAGACCGCGGCGCGATTGACGCTGTTGCCGGGGCCGTGATACAGTTTTTGGTGAAAAGCTGAGATGGAGACGAGTAAGCGGTTTCCAAGCGCTTGAGCGAGCCTGGTCTGGTGCAAGCAGGCGCGCTTGCTCCGCCCAAAATCCCTCCGGAGCCGCCGGCTGAAAGCCGCTGTCCGATACTGGCGGCAAGTAAGCTCAGGCCGGATTCGTTGCCCGTTAGCAGCAACGGGGCATGATGGTGTCCTGCTAGAGTGGTTTGGCGTCGCCGTCCGCCACAGGCGGACGGGGGCTTCGAGCAAATAGGGTGGTACCGCGGGCGATGCGGATTTCTGATCGATGCCCGTCCCTATGGGGACGGGCCTTTTTTATGCCCGTTTCCGAGTACCGTCGGCAGGGCCGGGTTCGTCCGCCGCAGGCGGAAAACGACAACCGAATACGGAGATACGCCGTGAAACTCAAAGGCTCTGAAATCATCTGCGAAAGCCTGCTCCGCGAAGGGGTTGAAGTGCTGTTCGGTCATCCCGGCGGGGCGATACTGCCCTTTTACGATGCCCTGTGGGCCTACCCACAGCTGCGGCATATTCTAGTAAGGCACGAGCAGTCCGCCGCCCACGCCGCCGACGGCTACGCCCGCATCACCGGCAAGCCCGGCGTCTGCGTAGCCACTTCGGGGCCCGGCGCGACCAACCTCATCACCGGCATCATGGGCGCCAAGGCCGACAGCATCCCCCTGGTAGCCATCACCGGGCAGGTAGCCCGCGCCGCCATGGGCACCGAAGCCTTCCAGGAATGCGACATTTGCAGCATCGCTTCGGTCTGCACCAAGCGCACCTTCCTGGTCATGTCGGCCAACGACCTGGCCCGCACCGTCCGGGAGGCGTTCCGCGTCGCCCAGGAGGGCCGGCCCGGTCCTGTCCTCATCGACGTGCCTCGTGATGTCCAGCTGGAGGAAGCGGAGTTTGACTACCCGACCCCGGCTGCGGCCACCGACCCGACGCTGTCCGACGAGTTGATGGAAAATATCCACAAGGCGGCGACGCTGATGAACCAGGCGGAGCGGCCCGTCATCATCGCCGGCCATGGTATCGTCAACTCTCGCGCCTTTGATGAACTGCTGGCCCTGGCGGAAGGTTCCGGCATTCCGGTCATCAACACCCTCCTCGGCATCAGTGGCTTTCCCCGCAACCACCCGCAAAGCCTGGGGATGCTGGGGATGCACGGCATGTACTGGTGCAACATGGTGGTTGACCAGGCGGACGTCATCATCGGGCTGGGGATGCGTTTCGACGACCGGGTCACCGGGCGCGTGTCCGGGTTTGCGCCCCACGCGCGCATCATCCACCTGGATATTGAGGCCACCCAGGTGGGACGCATCGTGCCGGCGGAGGTGCCTCTGGTGGGCGACGCCCGGCCCGTGCTGCAAGCCCTGACGCCGCTGGTCGAGTGGGCGGAACGCCCCGAATGGATGACGACCATCGCCAGCCTGAAGGCCCAGCACCCGTCGTTGGTGATACCCACCCCGGATCCCTCGTCCAACCGGGCGCTGCTGCCCCAGCAAGTGCTGGTGGAAATGAACGAGATGATCCAGCAGGACGACAACGCCGTCGTGGTTACGGGCGTCGGCCAGCATCAGATGTGGGCGGCGCAGTACTTGTTCCTGAACCAGCCCAATTCCTTCGTCACCTCCGGCGGCCTGGGAGCAATGGGCTTCGAGGTTCCCGCCGCCCTGGGCGCGCAGGTGGGCCGGCCCGATGCCACGGTGTGGTCGGTGGCCGGCGACGGCGGCTTCCAGATGACTTTGCAGGAACTGGTGACGGCGGTGCAGGAGAAACTGCCCATCAAAATCGCCATTTTCAACAACGGCTACCTGGGCATGGTGCGCCAGTGGCAGGAGATGTTCTTCGAGGGGCATCTGAAAGAGGTGCCCATGCCCGGCCCGGACTACGTTAAGCTGGCCAACGCCTACGACATCCCGGCGCTGCGGGTGGAACACCAGGAAGACGTGGCCGACGCGCTACGCCAGGCCCAGGAGCACGAAGGCCCGTTCCTGATTGAGTTCGTGGTGGAGCGAGAGACCAACGTGTTCCCCATGGTCCCCCCCGGCGGCTCCCTGGCCGATACGCTGGAGGACCCACGCACCGTGACTGCCACACGCTGACGCCAACCTCCCACCCCAGTCACGTCGCCCTCTACAACCGTCATTCCCGCGAAAGCGGGAATCCAGAAAGCCTTCGCGTCTGCAAACGTGAATAGGGTAAGGATTTCCTGGATTCCGGCTTGCGCCGGAATGACAGTAGAGATGATTGACTTGCCGCCCCGCCGGGTTAGTGGTAGAAAATAGGGCAACCGTTTGATTATCGCCGCTGATTGAGGTGCGCCATGCCCCGGGTTACCATCCAGGAAGCTTCACGGATCCTGAACGTCTCGCAGGACGTCATTCGCAAGAACGTCCGCGACGGTAAGTTGCCGGCCACCAGGGAAGGGGGACCCAGCGGGAACCGCTGGATGGTTGACATTCCTGACGACCCGGAAGAGTATGCGGACGATTTCAAGGAAAACATCCATGCCCTGGCGCGCAGCCTGACGCCGTGGTGGTACGACAATCCCCGCAAGCAGGGCGTCGTTCACTACCTGGAAAGCCTGGGAATTGAGGAAGTGGAACCCTTCTTCCTCTGCGGCCTCAAGGGCGAGGACATCTGGCCGGCCACCGGCCACGACCCCGGCCACCGCTGCCCGGAGTGCATCATGGAAGTCCACGACCAGGGCCTGCCCATGGAAACCCGCGAGTGAGCGCCGGTTTCAGTTCACCCGGTACACCCAGATCTGGTGCGTCACCTCCGGCTCGCCTTTGGGCAGAGGCTGGAACGGCTCGGTGACGGCCGCCAGGGACCAGGCGCCGCTCTCCACCAGGGCGTCCTGCTGGTCCTTGAAGCCCAGCTCGACGTGGGTGTCGGGGCGCATGCTAAACACGATGTGGCCCCCGGGCCTGGTGACGCGGCACAGTTCCACAAAGGAGTTGGGCGGCGCATGGCCCGGAGTGAACACGCCGATGCTGATGACGGCGTCGTAGGCGTCGGTGTCGAAGTCGAGGTGATCGCCCAAGGCCATCTGGCGGAAGTCGTTGTAACAACCCTTGGCACGGGCTTCTTCCAGCATACCCTCGGACAGATCCATGGCGCAGATGTCGCCATAGCCCAGCCGCTCCAACTCCACGCCCACCAGGCCGGTGCCGGCGCCGGCGTCCAGGATCTTGGCGTCCTTGGCGACGTGCTCGGCCAGCGTTTCGGCTCCCATACGCGGGGCCAGCCAGACGAAGGTGTTCTCCAGGTCGTCGTCATATTCCTTGGCCCATTGGTCGTACCGCTCGGCCAACTCGTCGTTGGTGGTGGACGAATAGACCCACTGAACCCGGTCTTCCGAACTGATATTTCCTGATTCAGGCATTGTCGTTTTACTCCGTTGTATATCACCCGTCATTCCTGCGGAAGCGGGAATGACGAATTAACTTTGAAAATGCCCTGGGCAGTTACGCCTACTGCTTGACGCAGAGGTACTGCGCCCAACCCAGTTCGTCGTTATTGATGGCGTCCACCGTCTTCATGTAGGCGTCGGTCAGATAGTCGAAACGCTCCTGGTAGCCTTCCGGCCCCTCGGCGACCGAAGCCAGGTTCGACAGGTAGGTGTAGCTGCGGGCCAGATGGGACGACAGGTCGCGGGCCTGCAGCACCTTGAAGCCGGTGTCGCGCAGGGATGCCATGTAGGAATAGAAGCTGAAATCAGTGTCGAACAGCAGGCGGTCGTACACAAACTTGCGGGCCGATGCGCTGATGTTGGGCGTGGGCTTGATCAGGTCGTCGAAGATGAACTGCCCGCCCGGTTCCAGGACTCGGTACGCTTCCTCGAGAACCTTCACCTTGTCCGGCACATGATAGATGGTGGCCTGGCTCCAAACGTGGGTGAACGTGCCGTCATCGAAAGGCAGGTCGGTGGCCGATCCCTTCTCGAAGGCGAGCCGGCCGGCAAGTTCGGGTACCTGCTCCAGGGATGCGACGGCGTTGGCGATGCGGACGCCGCTGAGGTCGATGCCGGTTGCTTTGGCGCCGGTGTTCCGGCTAACCCAGATCACATTGGTGCCGTTGCCGCACCCCACGTCCAGCACTCGGGAACCTGCGTCGATGCCCGCGTACTCCACCATCAACTCGTTGAGGCGGATACCGGCGGCTCGAAACTGCTCGCGTATGCTGGCGTCGCCATTCACCTTGTCGTCAAATACACCCCAGTGGACGCTGCCATCGGCATCCCATACGGAGCGATAGATCACGTCCTCAGCGTCGTAGTACTCTTCGGTCTCCTGTTCTGAAAACCGATGCCCGGTTGCCATATTCGTTCAGCTCCTTTATGTATGCCCCAGTGCAGGCTGCCCTCCACGTCCCGGAAGGAACGGTAGAGGGCATCCTCAGTGTCATAGTATTGTTCCCTTTCTTGCTCAGAAAAGCGCGACCGGTTCGGGCTGGGGTTCGGCATACATCGACCCCTCGATCCACTCCAGGAACTTGTTGTTTTCGTCAACCAGGACCATCTTCGGGTCGGCCGGCTCGTTGGTAATGTCGAAGGCGAGGATGATGAGGCAGTCGCCCTGCTGGCAGAGACGGGCCGCCGCGCCCTGAACGGCAACGGCGCCACTGCCGCGCTCGCCGGGAAGGGCATAGGTCTCCCACCGCTGGCCGTTGGTGATGTTCAGCACCTGGACTTTTTCGTAGGTGACGATGTCCGTCTGGTCCATCAGGTCACGGTCAATGATGATGCTGCCCACATAGCCCAGGTTGGCGCTGGTCACCCAGCAGCGGTGAATTTTTGACTTCAAGACTTCTCTCATATTCGCTCCTCGTTTGGTTGGGGCCAATGGTGATTGGCGGAATGTGGATTTGGGCCGGCAGGCGGCCCGGCTAGCCGTCGCGGCCAAAGGACAACGGGATCCTCACGTTGGGGTTAAACACCGGGGGCGGTGTTCTCCCACAATCGGCGTTGCGGCAGAAACCCGAAGGGAAGGGCGTATGGCGGAACGCTACTTCCGCCGCCCGATTTACGCTGGGAGCAGCTAAGGCTCGCAGGGCAGCTGGTGCTTCGCACGACCCCGGATGGGGTACACCCCGAAGGGGCGAACGCATCCAGAAATAAAATTGACGCTAGGCCAGTCCCGCGACGGGCGGGACCGCATAGAGTCAGGTTCCGAAGATTGTTGTTGCGCTATCAGCGCGGCTGCACTCATATGGCCTCCTTGCTTAAGGGCAGGTTGATGTTTGTGCAGACCTGCGTTTGACTATGCGGCAGTTTAGCCTGACCTGGGTCCAATGTCAAATTTGAGGCGTTTTTTGCGAATAAATTCAAAAAAGTCGCAATGCTATTTGCTTTAGCTTCGCAGACGTTGCCTGATAGACTCGATTGTTTTCGATTGCATTGGCAAAGTACGAAAACCGGGATGGCAGTTTCAGGTCATGGGGATGACGCCGGATTTCGTGAGGCAGCGTCGAACAGCGCCAACTGTTGCGGCCCCTGACGGCGCACTTCGTCGTATGCCGAACACCACCGGGGAATGCCGCGAACCGACGCGTGGCCCTCGAAAACCGGCCCGTGTCCCTGGTACCGATGCAGCGACCACAACCACGCGTGGAGCAGTTCGTGGGCCAGTATGCCCTCCATCCCCCGCCGACCGCTCCGCTGGAGCCGGGGCAGGGACAACCCAATCAGCCACGACCCGTCGGGATAGCAGAAACAGCGCCCTCCGGTGGCGGAGATCCGTTCCAGCACCACCGACCCGGCGGGTATCTCCAACCCATCCAGTTGAAAACGCCGGGCCGTATCGGCGACCCAATCCAGGTCGCTAAGCACGATGCCCCGGGGCGCGGGCCACGTTGTTTCCGGTTGTGTTGCTACCATGGCAGGTAAATCAGCATCTCCCGCGTTGGGTGTAGGGGCGAATAATTATTCGCCCCTACGCATCGGGTGTTGGGCGCGCTCTATGGGGTCAGGATAATCTTCCCCGTAGTGGCGCGGCCGGCCAGCTGGCGGTGGGCTTCGGGGGCCTCGGACAGCGGGAACAGGTGCTCGACGCGCAGTTTCAGTTCGCCCGACTGGACCCATCCCAGGACGGCTCCGGCCCGTTGTTCCAGCTCTTCCCGATTCCTGGTGTAATCACCCAGGCCGGGCCGGGTCAGGAACTTGGAGCCGTTGCCCAGCACCCGGGGATCCATGGCTTCCACTGGGCCGCTGGCCTGGCCGTACAGCACCATGTAGCCGCGCGGGGCGAGGCAGGCGATGCTCTTGTCGAAGGTGTCCTTGCCCACGGCGTCGTACACGGCCTGCAGGCCGGCGCCGTCGGTGGCCTGGTTGATTTCGTCGGCAAAGTCCTGCTGGGTGTACAGGATCACGTGATCCGCCCCGGCGCCCCGGGCCAGTTCCGCCTTGGCCTCGGTGGACACGGTTGAATAGACGTATGCGCCCAGGGCCTTGCACATCTGGATGAGCAGCAGCCCCACGCCGCCGGCCCCGGAATGGACCAGCACCCGGTCGCCGGGCTGAACCCGGTAGGTGTCGTAGCACAGATAGTGAGCGGTCATGCCCTGGAGCATGGCCGCCGCGCCGTCGCGGGCGGACAAGCCATTGGGCATCTTGATGAGACGCCAGGCTGGCACCAGAGCCTGCTCGGCGTAGGAACCGGGGTGACTGCAGTAGGCAACCGTGTCGCCCACGGCCACGTGGTCCACGCCCGGACCAACCTCGCGCACTACGCCGGCCGCCTCAACGCCGGCCACCCAGGGCAGCCCCGGAGGGTTGACGCCCATGCGGCTGTAGATGTCGGTGAAGTTGACGCCGACGGCCTGGATATCCACCACCGCCTGGTCGGGGCCGGCGGTCGGGTCCGGCAGGTCAACGTACTGCATCACCTCCGGGCCGCCGTATTCGGTAATCTGCATCGCCTTCATGGTGGTCGCTTCCTCCGCTCCGTTTGGTCTGCGCCGGCAGCATAGCATAGGGTGGTTGACTTGGCGCAACCGGCCGGTGTCAGCGATTTGCCCCAGGGAACGGGCAAATGCTATGATAATTGCCACCTTGCAGCCTGAGTCTGCGATTAAACCGGAGGATGGACAGTTGACCAACAATCAGCCCCTCTCGATTTCACAGGCAATTAATCTGTTCGTGGATCACCTCAAAGAGAGCAAACAGGCATTGCAGGGCCAGCAGGAGCTGTTGCGCTTCCAGGCCAGAATTGGCCGGGACAAGCTCATTTCGACGCTCCACGCCATTGAAGTCGGCGAATATGCCAAGTGGACCACGGAAAACGTGGAAGACCCGTCTTCACGTCTGGACCCGGTCAAGAAATTTCTGACTTTCGCCAACCGTCGCGGTTGGACGGAGAACAGCCTGGCTCGTTACGCCGCCGCGCCGCGCCGCAACCGTCGCCGCTTCCAGAACGCCGACCAAAACGGCGCCACCACCGGCACCCCCAGCGCCCGGCTCAGCCAGCAACGGCATACCGAGCTGCAGGCCGAACTGCAACGCCTGCGGGGTGAAGTCCCCCAGATACGGGAAGCGATCCGGCTGGCCCGCAGCGACGGCGACGTGCGTGAAAACGCTCCTCTGGACGCCGCCCGCGAACAGCAGCAGTTGACGGAACGCCGCATCCGGCAGTTGGAAAACGACCTGGCCAACGTCGAGATCGTCGATGCTTCCAACGCCAACACCGAGCGGGTGGTCATTGGGTCAAGAGTTACCCTGCACGATCTGACTGCCCAACAGGAGCGGGTATTCACGTTGGTGGATGTGCGCGAAGCCGACGTGTCGGCCGGCAAAATATCCACGGTTTCGCCCATCGGAGAAGCTTTGATGGGCCGCAGCGCCGGCGAAGAAGTAACCATCAACACGCCCCGGGGCGCGGTTCAGTATCGCATTGAAGGAATCGGCGGATAGCCTGGGGCGCGAGGACAAGAGCTGCCGCCCCCGCGTCTTCTCCGTCATTCCCGCGAAAGCGGGAATCCAGCGAGCGTAAAATCCGGCCAACGCTCCTGTCGCGGGAGATTTTCTGGGTTCCTGCTTTCGCAGGAACGACGGGGTGATCCTCGAATTGTTAACGGTCCTTTGATCGAACTCCAGCGTTAATGTATTGGGGCGGGTTGAAATCCCCGCCCCTTTTGTTCACTAGCCCAGATCGGCCACCACTTGCAAAATCGTTTCCGGATCGGGAAGCGTACCCGGTTGGTACGTCTCGCGGTACCGGATAACGCCATCCTTGTCCACGATGATGACGGCGCGGGTTCCGGCGCCACGCTCTTCGTTCCAAAGGTCGTAGGCGGTGGTCACCTGTCCCTTGGGATGCCAGTCGGACAGCTCGGGATAGGGCAGGCCGCCCATGGTGGTGGTCCAAGCCCGGTGGGCGGCAACGTGGTCGCAACTGATGCCCAGCACCTGGGCATTTAGCTCCTGGAACCGCTCGTTGAAACGGCGGAACGAGGTCGCCTGGTCCGTTCAACCACTGGTGAAGTCGAGCACGTGGAACGACAGCACGACGGAATTGCTGCCGCGATAGTTGCTGAGGGTGATGTCGCCGTCATGGGGTGACGGCAGCGTGAAATCTGGCGCAACGTCGCCAATTTGACCTGGCATCAAGCATCTCCTGTTTTGCGCCGGACGGATGCGTTGGTGCGGCAGACACCGGGCCGGCGCGGATGGCAGGGATTATACCGCAAGCGGAAAGCGGAGGCATCGCGGTCACTGACCGGCCGGTTGGACCGAATAAGCCAGGAAATACGCTCCCGGACACTCATCCGAATAATCGGAGCCGGCTTTGCCGCTGCGTCCCCCCAGCCTGATGTCATCGCCAACCTCAGCGATGGCGCTGCCGCCACCGTTCATCACGACCAAGTCATCCCTCGCCCTATCGACGCTGAAACCCGGCGGCCAGACCACGAGGTACGCCCCGGGCGGGTAGGGCGTCTCCAGTCGAAGACAGTTGCCGCGCAACGTCAGCTGTCCCTCCATACCCGCCAGCGGGGATATGATGGGCCCGCGTTGGTGGTTCAGGCGCGGGAAGAAAATGCCATCTGCCGGCTTGGCGCCTGAAGTACCCGACGTCATGGCGGTAACCTCATCTCCGACCAACCAGAAGGGGCCGGCGCAATGCCCCACGTCGCCGCCCCGCCAATCCCACCGGTCAATCGCCGCCGCCTGGCGCAAAACCTTTCTGCCCGATAGCCGAAGCGTTTGGCCTTCGGCGGCGGTGACGATCCCATCGAGTCCGATCACTTCCACCTCATCATCGTCCCCGGTCCGAAAGTCAAACCCGGCCGGCCACACGATCAGCAGGCCGTGGCGCGTCCCCTCACGGTCAACCTGGTCAACGTAGGATATCCGCAGACAGTCGCCCACCACCGACAGTTCACCATAAACGTATCTATCGCCACGGTTGGGGGGAATTGCCTCGTCGTGACGGGGGAACACCAACTTCTCCCTCGCCTCAGTCGGGGAGACGGTATGAGTCGGTGTTGGGACGATTGTGACCGGTTCCGGCGTGGACGTCGGCGGGCCGGCCGTTGGCGTGGCGGCTCCGGGGTCATGGGCGCAGGATGTCACCAGCACGACCGCCGCCAGCGCAAGGAACAGACACCGGCAACCCTGCGCTCTAAATACGGTTGAACGCCATGAAGATGGGCTTATTGGTATCCGCTCCATGGGTGAAGACTCCGATCCCAGCGCTGCTGGCGCCGGGCTGTTCACCAGTGTACCCCTTCGCAGGGTCACCCGGCGTCCGTGCTATACTCGCCGACGCCGCGACCGGCGGCTTGGGTTGCTCCGGTGGAAGTGGTATTTGACAGAGGCATTTATCTCCCCGAACTTGACCTGTGGCTGGACGCCCTGCGCAAGCAGGATACGTCGGTCATATCCCACGCACACTCCGACCACACCGCCCGCCACCGCCGCCCGGTGCTGACCCACGGCACCCGCCTGCTTCTGGGCGACTACCTGAAGCGTTCCGAGCCGGTGGCGCTGGACTACGGCGAGCCTCTGGAAACCGTCGACTACACCATCACATTGCATCCGGCGGGCCATTGCCTGGGTTCGGCGCAAACGCTGGTCACTCGACTCAGCACGGGCGAGCGGCTGCTGTACACCGGCGACCTGCGGACCCAGCCGTCGCCAATCAACGAACCGGCCGAGCCCGTGCCCTGCGACGTACTGGTAATCGAAAGCACCTACGGCCGACCCGATTACGTTTTCCCGCCCCAGGAGGAGGCCATCGGCACAGCCCTGCGTGTCATCGCCCAATGGCTGGAGCAGGGCGCGATCCCGGTGGTCCTGGGCTGGCGATTAGGGAAGGCGCAGGAGGCGTTGCATCACCTGCTGGCCGGCGGGTTTAGCGTCGTCTGCGAGGAGAGCGTCTATGAGCTTGTCCGCAGCTACGAAGCGGGCGGGGTCGTATTCAACGGCGAATACCGAGTCTTCGACGGCAACATTCACGATGACGAAGTGCTGCTGTTCCCACCGGGCCGGAAGTCGAGGGAGCAGATCGGTGAGCATCGGCCTCTCAACCGGCCGGTGCGCTACCTGGAACTGACCGGCTGGGCTGCGGGTTCCGGCGTCAAGCCCTGGGGAAGGGGGCGTCCCGGCGACGCCAGCCTGCCCTACAGCGACCACGCCGATTTCAACGACCTGCTGGCCTACGTCCAGGCCGTCCACCCCCAACGGGTGTACACCATCTTCGGCTTCCCCGACCTCGCCGCCCACCTGCGAAGCATGGGCTACGCCGCCACCCACCTGGGCAAGGGCGCCACGGCGGCGGACCAGGCGTTTCAGATGCCGTTGCTGTGATTGTGTAGATGCAAATTGTCTGCTATCATGTCGATTAGATTATAAGTTCTGTTAAAGGTTGCAGAAATGACAAGCGGTAGCATCAATCAGTTTGGCGGCTCTTGGACCGAGGGGAAGTTGCGAATTCTGGAAGGCTATCTGAATGCCTACACTACGGCACTGAAAGATCAGAATTTCCATTTGACGTATGTCGATGCCTTCGCCGGCACCGGGTACGTAAATCCTGATTCGATGCAAAGCCAACCCATTTGGGGCGACGAACTGGACGATATGAGCAGAGGCATTCTGCAAGGTTCTACAAGGCGGGCCATCGCGATTGATAACAAACCTTTTGGCAGTTTCGTCTTTGTAGAACAAAACCCTGAGTACGCAACAGCGTTGCACAGAATGCGGCTTGAGTTTCCCGATCGAGAAATCAGGATTGAGCAGACCGACGCAAACGCTTTCCTGCAGATGTGGTGCGACGTTCAGAATCGGCTGCTTGGCGTTCCTTGGAACAAGCCGGGAAGTCGTCAGCGAGCGGTAGTGTTCCTGGACCCATTCGCGACGCAAGTGGAGTGGCAAACTGTTGCATCAATTGCCGGAACCCAATCTATTGACCTATGGATACTGTTCCCACTTTCCGCTATCACCAGGGTTTTGCCGCGGAATCGACAGCCCAACGAAGCGTACGCGGCAACCCTTGACCGTATTTACGGTGGCGAAGAATGGCGTACTTTGTACCAAAGTAGAATCCAGCGTACCTTGTTCGGCGACGAAATGGAAACTATACGTCAGGAACAGGACGCCATCGTTGAGGTATATCTGGACAAACTCCGCTCCGTTTTCCCAGCGGTATCGCCGTCACCCAAGCGGTTTTATAATTCCCGCAGTTCTCCTCTGTTTGCCTTCATGTTTGCGGCGGCAAACCCCGCCAGAGGCGGGCAAATCGCCCTCAATATCGCCAATCACCTTTTGGAACACTGGTGAATCATGGCCGCCTCCAAAATCGAGTGGACCGATGCCACCTGGAACCCGGTTACGGGCTGTAACAAAATCAGCCCGGGTTGCAAGCGGTGCTATGCCGAGCGTCTCTCCAAGCGTCTCAAGGCCACCGGAATGGCAAAATACCGCAACGGCTTTGCCGTTACCCTGCATCCTGACACGCTGGATATACCCTTGCGCTGGCGCAAGCCGCGTTCCATTTTCGTCAACTCCATGAGCGATCTGTTCCATCCCGAAGTACCCGACGATTTCATCGCGGAGGTTTTTGACGTAATGACCCGCGCTCACTGGCATCGCTACCAGGTGCTCACCAAGCGCCCGGAGCGTGTGGCCAGCCTCAACTCGCGACTGCCCTGGCCCGCCCAAATCTGGCAAGGCGTCAGTGTTGAAAACGCGGATTACGCGTACCGGATCGACCTCCTCCGCGAAACCGACGCTGCCGTTAAGTTCCTGTCGTTGGAACCCCTGCTGGGGCCCTTGCCCAATCTGGACCTCGCCGGTATCGATTGGGTTATCGTGGGCGGGGAATCCGGTCCCGGCGCTCGTCCGATGCAACCCGACTGGGCGCGCGACATCCGCGACCAGTGCATTGACGCCGGCGTGCCTTTCCACTTCAAACAATGGGGCGGCGTGTTCAAGAAGCGCAATGGCCGGGAACTGGACGGCAGAACCTGGGATGAAATGCCACTCGCACTCGCCGCCTAAGTGTGACACAACAGGGCGCGCCCCAAATGCGTAGGGGCGAATAATCATTCGCCCCTACAGTTGTTTGACCGTACAATGCCCCTAGTCCGGCGTCGTCCCCACGGCGGGCAGGGTCTCCGCTTCGTCGGCGGCCAGCATCCGGTTCATCGCGCTCAGGTAGGCTTGCGCGCTGGCTACGATGATATCGGTGTTGGCGCCGCGGCCGGAGAACACGCGGCCGCTGTTTTCGATGCGGATAGACACCGAACCCACCGAGTCCCGGCCTTCCGACACGGCCTGCACCTGGAAGTCGGAGATCCGGGCGGTGGTGCCAATCACCCGGTCGATGGCGCGGCACACGGCATCTACCGGGCCGTTGCCGGTGGAGGCGTCGGTCTTGGCGTTGCCGTCGGGGCCGATCAGCCGCACCGTGGCCGTGGGGATGTCCTTGTCTCCGCTGGTGAAGTGGACCGTCTCCAGGGCGTAGCTGATGGGCTCGTAGGCGGAGCGGTTCTCCTCGTCCATCAGGATTTCCAGGTCCCGGTCGGTCACCTCGTTCTTCTTGTCGGCCAGTTCCAGGAACCGCTCGTACACGCTGGTGACTTCTTCCCGGTCCAGCGAGTAGCCCAGGGCTTCCAGCCGCGCCTGCAGGCCGGCCCGTCCGCTGAGCTTGCCCAGCACCAGCTGCACGTCCGGCGGCAGGCCGACGCGCTCGGGCTGCATGACCTCGTAGGTGGAACGGTCCTTCAGCACGCCGTCCTGGTGGATGCCCGAGGCGTGGCGGAAGGCGTTCTCGCCGACGATGGCCTTGTTGGCCTGCACGTTCATGCCGGTGATGCGGCTGACCAGGCGGCTGCTGGGGTAAATCTGCGTGGTATCCACGTTCAGATCGACGCCGAACAGGTCCTTGCGGGTGTCCAGCGCCATGATGATCTCTTCGAGAGAGGCGTTGCCGGCCCGCTCGCCGATGCCGTTGATGCAGCCCTCTACCTGCCTCGCGCCGACCTCGATGGCGGCCAGGCTGTTGGACACCGCCAGGCCCAGGTCGTTGTGGCAGTGGACGGACAGGGTGACGTTCTCGATGCCGCGCACGTTCTGTTGAATGTCCACCAGCATGGTCTGGAAGTCCGACGGTATGGCGTAGCCCACCGTATCGGCGATGTTGATGGTGGTGGCGCCGACTTTGATGACCTCTTCCAGCATCCGGTAGAGATATTCGCGGTTGGTGCGGGTGGCGTCCATGGGCGAGAACTCAACGTCGTCGCAGTAGCCCTTGGCGCGGGAGACCATTTGCACGGCCATGGTCATCACGTCTTCCCGGTCCTTCCGCAGCTGGTGCATCTGGTGGATTTCCGAGGAAGACAGGAACACGTGGATGCGGGGCTTGGCCGCGCTCTTGATGGCGTTCCAGGCGGCGTCAACGTCGCCGGGGACGGCGCGGGACAGCGAGCAGATGATGGGGCCTTCCACGTCCTCGGCAATGCGCTGGACGGCCTGGAAGTCGCCGGGCGAGCTCGCGGCAAAGCCGGCCTCGATGATGTCCACCTTCAGGCGGGCCAGCTGGCGGGCGATTTGCATCTTTTCGTCCACCGTCATGCCGATGCCGGCGGACTGTTCGCCATCGCGCAGCGTGGTATCCAGGAACTTTACTTGAGCAGCCATTTTGTTTCCTTTCCCTCCATGGGGTTATCAGAGCAATCGCATTCGGAAGAGTTATCTACCGTCATTCCCCGCGTCTTTATCGTCATTCCCGCGAAAGCGGGAATCCGGCGACCATAATTGGTGGCTTAGTTCCGGTTGTGTTCACTTTCCGGTTTCTGGACTCCTGCTCTCGCAGGAGTGACGGTCATTTGGATTTGAGGTGCGATTGCCCCGATGGGGTTGGCGCCCTGAGGCGCGTTGGCATTAACCGTTACATCCTGTTGCTCGGGGAAAGGTCGGGCAGGCCCACGCAGTCCACCGCAGCCAGCCCCGCCAAGACCAGACTGCGATGGTGAACTGCTCTGCACAGTACCTCCATGCCCATGTGTGTCACCTCCATGTAATTCGCCGCGACTGTGGGTAGGGGCGAATAATTATTCGCCCCTACGGGTCAGGGCCGCGGTGTCAGATCACTCAATCTCCCGGGGGTTCAGCCACGGCATCAACTCGCGCAGGCCCCGGCCCACCTCGTGGATGCGGCTGGTGCGGGCTTCCTGGCGCAGGCGCAGGAAGTTGTGCCGGCCCTCGTCGCACTCGGACATCCATTCCTGGGCGAAGGAGCCGCTCTGGATGTCGTCCAGCACCCGGTGCATGTTCTCGCGGACGTGGTCGTCCACCACGCGGGTGCCCCGGGTCAGGTCGCCGTACTCGGCGGTGTCGCTGACGGAGTAGCGCATGTAGTTGAACCCGCCCTGCTGGATCAGGTCAACGATCATTTTCAGCTCGTGCAGGCACTCGAAGTAGGCGATTTCAGGGGGATAACCCCGCTCTACCAGCGTCTCGAAGGCCAGGTTGATCAGCGAGGTCACGCCGCCGCACAGCACGGACTGTTCGCCGAAAAGGTCGCTTTCGGTCTCGTCCTTGAAGGTGGTCTCCAGCACGCCGGCGCGGGCGCAGCCGATGCCGGCGGCGTAGGCCAGCCCGATGTTCTTCGCGTTGCCGGTGGCGTCCTGGTGAATGGCCAGCAGGCAGGGGACGCCGATGCCCTGCTCCACGAAGTGCTCACGCATCCGGTGGCCGGGAGCTTTGGGAGCAATCATCATCACGTCCACCGTGGGCGGGGGCACCACGAACTGGTAGTGGATGGTGAAGCCGTGGGCGAACATCAGGGCTTTGCCCGCCCCCAGGTTGGGCTCAATCTCGTCCCGGTACACGTCCTTCTGCACGTGATCGGGAATGGCCACCATCATCACGTCGGCGACCTGGGCGACCTCGGCCACGCTGCCCACCTCCAGCCCGGCGTCGCGGGCCACCTGGCGGCTGGCGCTGCCCTCATACAAGCCCACCATGACCTTGACCCCGCTGTCGTGGAGGTTCAGGGCGTGGGCGTGGCCCTGGCTGCCGTAGCCGATCATGCCGACGGTCTTCCCTTCCAGGAACGACATATCGGCGTCTTTTTCCGTGTAGATATTCACTGCCATGCTGTTTTGTCCTTCGTCGGGTGTAGGGGCGAATAATTATTCGCCCCTACGTGTCGGGTATTCGCTAGACTCCCTCGTAGTGGCCCGGCGTGGAGCCGGCCGCCGCTACCGCCGACGCGCCGTTGCGTCCCACCAGCAGCGGTTCCGAGCCGACGTCATCGCTGACGCGACCCAGGGACTTCCCTCGCACCATGGCAACCCGCCCAGTGCGCATCAGTTCCAGGATTCCGAAAGGCTGCAACAGATCGTAGAGGGCGTCGATCTTGTCCTCCTCGCCGGTGATTTCCACCACCAGCGAGCGGGCGCCCACGTCCACCACCTTGGCCCGGAACAGGTTGACCATTTCCAGGATCTCGCTGCGGTTGGACGGCGTGGCCCGCACCTTGATGAGGGCCAGTTCGCGGGCGACCACGTCCTCTTCGGATATGTTGGACACCTTCACCACGTCGATGAGCTTCTCCAGGTGGCGGGTGGCCTGCTCCACGGTATATTGGTCGCCGGTTACGACGAAGGTGAGGCGGGAGAGGCCCTTCCGCTCGCTGGCGCCCACGGCCAGGCTGGCGATGTTGAACCCGCGCCGGCGGAACAGGCCGGCCACCCGGGTCAGGACACCGGGCCGGTCCTGCACCAGCGCGATTATGGTGTGTTGTTCGGCGTTAGATGTGCTCAAAGCCCGCTCCTTGATATGGGATCGGCTCGGCCTCCGGCTCTTCCAGCATTTCGTGGACCGACTCGCCAGCCGGGATCATCGGGTACACGAATTCGTCTTCTTTCACCACGAAGTCCACGACCACCGGGCCGGGGGTTTCCATGGCCTCCTGGATGGCGCCGGCCACCTCTTCCTGTTTCGTTACCCGTATGCCCCGGATGCCGTAGGCCTCGGCCAGCTTCACGAAGTCCGGGTTACCGCTGTAGATGGTGGCGAAGAAGTCCTTGTCGTAGAAGAAGTCCTGCCACTGGCGCACCATCCCCAGGGAACCGTTGTTCAGGATGGCGTACTTCACGTCGATGTTGTTCTCAACGGCAGTGGCCAGGTCGCACAGGGTCATCTGGAACCCGCCGTCGCCGGCGATGGACCACACGGTCTTTTCGGGTCGGCCCACCTTGGCGCCCAGGGCCGCCGGAACCTCGAAGCCCATGGCGCCGCTGCCGCCGGAGGTAATCAGCGAGTTGGGGTCTTTGTAGGCGTAGTGCTGCGCCGCCCACATCTGATGCTGGCCCACGCCGGTCACGATGATGGCGTTGCCGTCGGTCTCGTCGGACAGCTGCTTCATCACCTGCTGGGGCAGCAGCACATCGGACTTGCGGATGAACAGGGAGGGATGCTCGGCGCGCAGGGTGTCGGTTTCCCGGATCCAGTCCAGGTGGACGGTGGAGTTCACCGCGGGGATCAGGGCGCGCAGGGTGGCTTTGAGGTCGCCCAGGATGGGAGCGTCGGCGATGACGTTCTTGTTGAACTCGGTGGGGTCAACGTCAACGTGGATGATCTTGGCCTTGGGCGCGAAGTCGGACAGCCGGCCGGTCACCCGGTCGTCGAAGCGCGCTCCCAGGGAGATAACCAGGTCGGAGCGGTCGATGGCCAGGCTGGCGTAGGCCATGCCGTGCATCCCCGGCATTCCCATGTGCAGCACGTGGTCGGTGGGCAACGAGCCGATGCCCAGCAGCGTGGTGATGACGGGGATCTGGGTCTTTTCGGCCAACTGGCGCAACTCGTCCCAGGCCCGGGAGATCAGCACGCCGTGGCCGGCCAGGATGACGGGGCGCTCGGCCTGGTTGATCAGATCGGCGGCGGCTCGCACCTGCTGGGGGTCCGGGTCTCCGGGCGGGTAGTATCCCGGCAGGTCCACTTCTGCGGGCCATTCAAATTCGATCTTTTCGCCGGCCAGCACGTCCTTCGGCACGTCGATGAGGACCGGGCCGGGCCGTCCGGTGCGGGCGATGTAGAAAGCTTCCTTGATGGCCGGCGCGATGTCCCGCACGTCCATCACCAGGTAGTTGTGCTTGGTGACGGGCAGGGTGATGCCGGTGATGTCGGTTTCCTGGAAGGCGTCGCGGCCGATGGCGGCGCGGGGCACCTGCCCGGTGATGCAGACGATGGGAACGGAGTCCATCTGCGCGGCCATGAGGCCGGTCACCAGGTTGGTGGCGCCGGGACCGGAGGTAGCGGAGCATACGCCGACCTTGCCGGTGGCGCGGGCGTAGCCGTCGGCGGCCATGGCGGCGGCCTGCTCGTGGCGTACCAGGATGTGGCGCAGCTTGGGATAGCCGGATAGCGCGCCATAGAAGGGCAATACCGCGCCGCCGGGCAACCCGAAAATCGTGTCCACGCCTTCGCGGAGAAGGCTTTCGCATATGATTTCCGCGCCAGTCATTTCCATTTTCGGCTATGCCTCCTGCGTCGCCCCGTGCTTGATACGGGGTCTGACCAAGTTCGGTCTTTGTGAGTGGGCATTAAAAAGCCCCGACCCCGAAGGGACGGGTTTTGATACCCGCGGTACCACCCTTCTTTTCCGCGCTCTGATCACGTTTATGAACGCGTCGCGCGAAACTCTCTGTACACAGCCTCTATCGGAGCCGACCCGCTCGCCCTACTTATCCCCGTATCAAGTACAGGGGGACATTGTTTCAGGCAAGTCGCTCCGGGGCGAGTTCAACGGTTCCGGCCACCGACTTTCACCAACCGCCGGCTCTCTACCAGACCGTCCACGCCTACTACTCCCCTTCACCGCGAAATTTACTGTCGAATATGCTACCACCGATGCCAAATGGTGTCAACGAAAATCATGCTCGAGGCGATTCCGCTACTCGGTCGAAATCCGAGTAGCGGAATCGCCGCGGCCGGCCGCGCCCCTTCCCCACAAAATTGCCGCCCCCATACTCCATACGGGGGCGGCAATGACCAAGCGCGCGCGCCAGGCAGGGCTACTTCAGCGCAGCATTCACCTTGAACTGGAGTGTATGAGGTGGATTAGGCTCGTCCCAGGGGCCGGGGCCGCGCTTATGCACGTCCGCGATTGACCAGCCGGCGTCGCCGGGCGTGTTGGTCTCATCGTCGGAAGCCGTGACTTCAACCGCATAATATTGACTTACCGAGCCGGGTGAGAGAACCAGGAAGTAGTCGGTGTCGGCATCCAGGCTGCAAGTGACGTCGGCAGTGACGACGCAGGACCAGGTGTTTTGGGAATACTCCTGCGGCGTTGTTGGGCCGGTCAAGGTGTAGGTCGCGGACGCCGCCGGGTCTCCGCCGGATGAGGCGTGGATTGCAACGGTTGCGGTGGGCGTTCCAACGGTATCTCCTGTCTTGACGGTAACGCTTTGCAGCGTGTATCCGCCGCTGTTGGACCCCGTGGTGAAGGCCGCGGCCGCCGACAGCACGTCGAGGTTAAACGGCGCTTGCGACGAAGTCTCACCCAGGTTGCTGACCGAGACGCCGGTGGAGGTGAAGGTGGCGGAGGCCAGCAGGTCGCCGTCGTGGCAGCCGGCCGCGTTGTAGGCTTTGTAGGTGTACTGCTGGTTCACCGTCAGCCCGGTCAGGTCGGCGGTGGACGTTCCGGCCGTGACCGGCCCCTGGCAGGTGGTATGAGGGCCGGTGTCGGCGTCGTACCACCATTGCAAATCATGTCCGTCCAGGTTCAGCGTTGCGCCGTCGACCGTTACGTTGCTCACCGTGAGGGTAGCCGGGGTGGTGAAAGTGACGCTGCTGATAGTGTCGGTGCAACCGCTGTCACTATAAGCGGTATATTGGTAGTCCGTGCCGGGGTGCAGGCCGGTCAGGTCCTTGTCGGCGCCGCTGACCGGGCCATTGCAGAGAGTGTCGTCGGGCGGTTCACTGGCCTTGTAGTACCAGTTGCCGGAGTGATTCCACAGGTTCAGCGTGGCGGTGGTTCCGGCAACGCTGCTGGCGGTCAGTCCGACTATGGGCGCGTTGCGCCAGCCGCCGGTTTCGTTCCCCTTGCGGGACTGCACCGCCACCAGGAAGTTGGGGTTGTAGGGCAGGGCGGCGGGGTCCTTGGTGAAGGTGGCGGAAGTGGCGGCGGTGTTGCTCTCCATCCGCTGCCAGCTGCGGCCGTTGTCGGCGCTGAAGTTCACGTCGTAGCCATCGGCCCGCTTGGCCGGATTCCAACTGACGCTGATTTCGCCGTTGGCCGCTCGGCTGGCCTGCAAGCCCTCCACGGCGCAGGGCGGGGCGTGGGACTCGACGGTGCGCCACGGGCTGGTTCCGTTGGCGTAGACGGCGCGGACGGCGAACCGGAAGGTCTTGTTCTTGGTCCACTGGGAAAGCTGCCAAGCATTGTAGTTCTTGTTGGTCATCTTCCGTTCCCAGCTCTTGCCCTTGGTCAGGCTCATGTTCAGGTCATAGCCCGTAGCCCCGGACACCCGCTCCCACTTCACCTTGAAGTAATGGTCGCAGACGCGCTCCACCCGGAGATTGCCGACCGGCGGGAGCAAGGGAGTGGCGGCCACGTACCAGGGGGCCGCAGCGGGCGCGGGTTTGCTGCCGCCGCTGGAATTGACCGCACGAATCTTATAGCGGTATTCCTTGCCGACGGTGAGGCCGGTGAAGGTGTGGGACGTGGTGGACACGTCGCTGTTGGGGATTTCGGCCCATTCACTCCAGCCCGTCATATTGCCAGTGGCGGTGGCGTTGTGGTTCACCCGGTATTCGTAGCCGGTAACGGAGGCGACGGTGGCGGCGTCCCAGGACAGCGTAACGCTGTATTCGCCGGCGGTGGCGGTCAGGCCGGTGGGCGCCGGCGGCTCAAGGATAGCGACGACGTACCAGGGCGAGGCGGCGGGGGCCGGCTTGCTGTATAACGCATCTTGGCCCTGCCCTTCCACTGCCCTGATTTTGTAGCGGTACTCTTTGCCCTTGGCCAGGTTGGTGAAGGTGTAGGAGGTGTTACTCTGGCTGCTACCAGCGAGATTTGCCCAAGCGCTCCAGCCCGACAGCCTGCCGGTGCTGGTGTCATTGTGGTTGACCTGATATTCGAAGCGGTCGACGTTCCCGGCCTGCTCCCATTTCAGGAGGATGGTGTCACCCGAGGCGGTGGCGTTCAACCCGGTGGGCCGGGCCGGCGGGGAATTAGCTTCCAGGGTCTGGGGGAGGGGTGAAAGGAAAAGGGCGAAAATCAAGGCCAGCAGCAGGGCGGGCGGACAAGCCCAACGGATTGCGGAAAAGAGCTGGGGCCGGCGCAGGCTGGGCAGCGGCACCCGCGGACGGCTGCTGGAGCGAACCAGGTTGGTAATGCTGTGGGGGATCCGCACGTTCATTTTAACTGTACTCCTGTATGGCTAGGGCGGAATGGGGCAGCAGGGCCTGACTGAGACCGTCGTCCCAGACCCACACGCCGGGCGGCATTTGCGTCTGGAATCCGTCCCTCGACAGGCTGGGTGGAGATCCGGATTTCCTTGTGATTGACAATGGTATCCTCACAGACCATTGTGATTAACTAAAATTGTCGGCTAGTATAAACAGAAATAAGACGCTTGTAAATCACAAGCGTTTTGTTGTAACAGTTCAGAGTTGGTGAGGCCAGGGGATTCCCCTACTCGGTCGAAATCCGAGTAGGGGAATCCCCTCATGCTCATGTTGACCAATACGCGCCTTCCTGGATGCCCGCTTTCGCGGGAATGACAGGTTTAGGTCCCAGGGTGTAGCCGCCAGTCAGATATGCTGCGTTTCGATGAATATAAACTGATACAAAGTGCGACACAGTAGATTATGAAATCACATTCAATAACTTGACAAAATACCATCAACTTTGTAAATTAAGACCACCGGACGGAAACCGGAACGCCAACCCTCGGCCAACGAGCCGAACAACCAGGAGGAACGCCTATGACCATGCAGCGATTTGACCCCTTCCGCGAAATGCGCCACTTCAACCGGCTGCTCAACCGTCCCATGTGGGCCGCGCCGCGGTGGGGCAACCCCGTGGACGACGAGGTTGACCCCGCCGGCGAAGCCTGGTCCATCCCCATGGACGTGCACCGCAACGACAAGGAGCTGACCGTAACCGCGTCGCTGCCGGGCTTCACCGCCGCCGACGTGGAGGTGTCCGTCAGCCCGGACCGGGTGCTCACCGTCAAAGCCGCGCGACAAACCGAGGTCAGCCGGGAGGGTGAGGAATACCTGATGCGGGAACGACGCGCCGGCACGTTCTCCCGGGCCATTCGCCTGCCCACCGACCTGGACCTGGACGCCGCTGCCGTCGCCCTGGACCACGGCGCGCTCACCGTGACCGTTCCCGTCGCGAAAGCTGCCCAGACCCGGCGGTTGGAGATCTCCGGCGGCTCCGACGCCGGCGCGTGCTAATGGCCGCGATGCGCGGTCCGCATAAACCTGAGGGCGGGTTCATCCCCGCCCCCGGTCCGGCCTCGCCACCGCAACGCCGGTCATGGAGCGGTTGCGCTCCAAAACAGCAGCTTCAGCCTCCGCCGGTCCCAAACCGCCAGCAGGGCCGCCAATCCGAAAAAAGCCAACGCCATCCACCAGCGATACTCGGGCTGGGGGAAAAACAAGTGGGCGACAAAGGTTCCCAGCAACGCCGCGCCCGCTTTCCAGTCCACGATCTGCCGGGCCACCAGCAGCAGCCCGAACAGCGAGAACGCCGCGGTCAACAGGAACTCTACCGCCTGCCGGTGGTCCAGCGGGAAGGTCAGCAACTGGCCCGCCGCCAGGCTGAACACGCCAACCATGCTGCCCACCAGCAGCGTGAACTTGCTGACCTCGGAGGACAACAGCACCGCCAGCCCGGCCGCCGGGTTGGAACGCAACGCAAACAGCGCCGCCACCAGCATCTCCGGCGTTTCGGAGGCCAAGGGCGCAACCCATTGGATGAGGATAAAATCATCAATGCCCAAACCTTGCCCGGTTTCGACCAGCCCCTCGACGAAGGGATCGGCCGCCACTAGGATGACGGCGGCGGCGTACAGAAACAGCCCGGCCACCGTCACCCTCCGCGCACTGGCCGGCAATGATCCCAGCAGCGCGGCAACGCCGGTAAGATTCGGCTCCTGCGCCGGCCGCCGGATGCTGACCCACAGGTAGAATAGATACACGGCGACCAGCGCCGCCGCCATCAGGAAATGGACTTCCTCCATGAAATACAGCGCCAGGGTGAGCAGCGTAGCGATGGTCAGGAACGTGAACTCCGGACCGATTTGGCCCCGCAGATCCAGGGGGCGACGACGGTTGAACCAGTACACCAGGATCACCGCCGACCAGCCCACTCCAATGAGCATTCGATTGGCCCCGGTGACGGTGGCCGCCACCCGCTGGGTCTCCGGCGTAACCGCCCGGGTCGCGGTGTCGAAGGACGCGCCGGCGTCCCAGGCCAGCGCCGCCTCGACGGCGTACTCGGGCAGCACCGTCAGCAGCACCAGGATGGCAATGGCCAGCGACGCCGAAATATCAAGCTCGGCCACCTCGGCAGCCCACGACAGCAGAAACGCGCCGGCCATTATCCCCACCCCGAAAACGAAGGTAGCCATCAGGGGATGAACGTAAGGCCCGGAAAGCATCAACCCAACGCTGGGCAACCCCAGCAACAATGCGAGGGTCAGTATTGCCCAGTTGCGATTCCTGCCCAAAGGTTGTTCCATATTCTGACGAATTCAAGAGAGAGCAGGAAGGTGAGACCGCCATGTACTCCAAAGTGATCGTTCCCCTGGATGGCTCGGAACTTGCCGAGCAGGCCGTGCCCTACGCTCAGTTGGTGGCCCGAGGGCTGTCAATCCCCATCGAACTGGTGGAAGCCTTTGACGTCATTCCGCCAGCGGTCCCCAACCAGGGGTCGTTTTATGCCCTGAACCGGGTGCTGGATGAGGCGCGGCAGCGGTCCCAGCATTATCTCTCCCGGGTTCAGGAGGCACTGCGGAGGGCGGGCCACGCCGCGTCGTCGGCAACGCTGCCGGGCGCGCCGCACCAGGCCATCGTGGACCGCGCCGACGCCGACCCCAATGCCCTGATCGTGATGTCCACCCACGGCCGGGGCGGCCTCTCCCGCTGGGCGCTGGGCAGCGTTGCCGACAAAGTGCTCCATACCGTACCCAATCCCATGCTCATCGTCCGCTCCGGCGCCTCCGGGGCGGCGTCACCCGAGATTGCCATCGAGACCGTGCTGGTTCCCCTGGACGGTTCCGACCTGGCGGAGACATCCCTGGAACACGCCGTCAACCTGGCCGCCGCCGTGGACGCCGCCGTTGCGCTGGCTCGGGTTACCCACACCCAGGATTATTATCGCAGGCACCTGACCGGACCAAGGGCCGCAATGGGACCCTCCCCGGCCGGTTGGGTAAATGACCTGATGCGGGCCGACGCGGAAGCGGCGACCGATTACCTGGTCGGGGTGCAGCGCCGGCTGGCTGCTGAGCGTCCCGACGCCGGCGAGATCGACATCCTGCATCTGCGCCACGAGAGCCCCGCACAGGCCATCATCGACCAGGCCGCCGACCATAAAACCCTGGTCGTGATGACCACCCATGGCCGCAGCGGTATCGGTCGTATGCTGATGGGCAGCGTGACCGACCGGGTGGTGCGCCACTCCAACGCGCCGGTGCTGGTGATCCGGAACCGGCCAGAACCCTCCCCTGAGCATATTGGGGAACTGGCGCCGGCAGCCGGGGCGTAAGCCCGTCAGGATGAAAGGTCGTGGAACGCCGCCAGGGCCGCTGTAATACCGTCGCCCACCGCCGCGCCCAGCTGCCGGGTCGATTCGGCCCGGGCGTCGCCGCAGACGTACACCCGGGGGATGTTGGTCCGCATATGGATGTCGCTGCGGATGTGGCCCAGCTCGTCCATATCCAGCTTGTCCTTGAAGTACTCGGTGTTGGGGTGGAAGCCTACATACACGAAAGCGGCCGCGGTGGGGTAGTCATACACCTCCCCGGTCTTCAGGTCCTTGACGCGGGCGGCCTCCAGCACGTCGTTGCCCACGAACTCCTCAACAACGTGACTCCACAGCCACTTGTACTTGGGGTTGGCAAAGGCTCGGTCCTGCAACACCTTGGTGGCGCGCAATTCGTCTCTGCGATGGATAATGGTCACGGAGTTGCAGATGCCGGTGAGGTAAAAACTCTCGTCCATAGCCGAGTCGCCACCGCCAACCACCACCACGTCCTGGCCCCGGAAGAAGTTGCCGTCGCATACCGCGCAGTAGGACACCCCCCGGCCGCTGAACTCGTCCTCGCCCGGCACGCCCAGCTTGTTGTGGGAACCGCCGGTGGCGATGATGAGGGCCCGAGCCGTGAAGTCGCCCTCTGAGGTCCGAACCAGCTTGCGGTCGTCGTAGAGATTGTCCACTGCCTCGATCTCGGCGAACTCCATCTCCGCGCCGAACCGCTCGGCTTGATTGTACATCTCGTCGGCCAGCTCCATGCCCTTTACGCCTTCCCTGAACCCAGGATAATTCTCTATATCGTCGGTGATCAGGAGCTGCCCGCCCGGACCGATGCTCTCGATCATCAGCGTGCTCATCATGGCCCGGGTGGAGTATAGCCCGGCCGACATACCGGCGGCGCCGGCGCCGAGAATCACAACGTCGTAATCCTTTGCCATCGACTTGGTTCCTCCTGTTGAGTGGTGGGTTCCGCCTCTTATGTGGTGGGTTCGCCGGCCGGGGAAGGTGATGGCAGCGATTGAGGGCGACGGCGTTCCAAGCCGCCGCCGGAGCGCGACGGGCGCTCGGACTGCGCAGCCCGGATGTGTGCCACGGTCCGGCGCAGCCCCTCCTCCAGCGACACCTCCGGCTTCCAGCGCAGTTCCCGCTGGGCCAGACTGGAATCAAGAGCAATGTTCAGGACCTCACCGGCCCGCCGGGGACGGTAATCAGGCTCCCGGTCATACCCGGTGATTTCCTGCAGCAGGGAGTATATCCGTCCGATGGAAACCGGCTCCCCGGTGCCGATGTTGTAGGTCTGGCCGTCGCCGCGACGGATGGCGGCCAGGTTCGCTTCCACAACGTCGGAAACGTACACGAAATCGCGTTCCTGCCGGCCGTCTCCGTAGATGCGGGGCTGCTCCCCCTCCAGCATCATGCCGGCGAAAATAGCCACGACTCCCGCTTCGCCATTGGGATCCTGTCCCGGACCATACACGTTGGCATAGCGCAGTATCGTGTAATCCAGGCCGTAGGTTTCATGAAACAGTCCCAGGTACTGCTCGCCCACGCGCTTGGACAGGCCGTAGGGGGTCAACGGATTCACCGGCGTAGCCTCGTCACAGGGGATGTCGTCCGGCTCGCCATAAATCGCTCCCCCGGTGGAGGAGAAAATGAGCTTCTCCACACCCTCCGAAGCCGCCGCGGACAGCAGCCGAATGGTTCCCACCACGTTGGCGTCGGCGTCGGCCACCGGGTCAATGGCCGATTGGCGCACGCTGCTCTGGGCCGCCAAGTGGAACACGATCTCCGGACGCTCCCGCTGGAGGATCTGATCCAGCCGCGCGTCGTTCAGTTCAACGTGGTAAAAGGTGGCCTGGTGGTTCAGATTGCGCAGTTGGCCCGTGGTGAGGTTGTCCACCACCACCACCTCGTAACCGCCGTCCAGCAGCCGGTTGACCAGGTGCGATCCAATAAAACCGGCCCCGCCGGTTACCAACGCCTTGGTCTTGGTAACTTCTGCCAATGAAATTCATCCTCTAACCCGGGCCGCAAGCGGGCCGGTTTCTCCATCTATCGTAATTGAAACCGCAGGATGGGGCAACCAACGGCCCGCCGTTAACTGGCAAGGGCAGGTACGCATGAAGGCGTGGCGGTGGTAGATTATCGGTGAGGGGAGCGGCGTGTGAAGCACAAAACGGGTTCCGCCGTGGAACGAGGGAGAGTGTCATGGCCAACGCATTCGGCAAGATTATCGCCAACGTGGAGCGGTTGCACCGGCTGATGGATGAGGAGGGCGTGTCCGCCATCGTCGCCCGCTCCGGCAAGAACTTCACCTACCTGGCCGGGTTCGCCTACCCCGGCACCCTGGCCCGGCACCTGGAGTTTCCCGATTCGCCCCGGGAGGTGCTGCTGGTGTGGCCCCGCGCGGGCGAGCCGGTGCTGGTGCTCAACTCCTACGCCGCGCCCCTGGCCCGCCGCGACTCGTGGCTGGAGCGCATCGAGGTGGTGGACGACTACGCCGAATCGCCCTACCAGCGGGCCGCCGACGTGCTCCGGCAGCTGGGGCTGGCCGACGAGACCATCGGCTTCGAGAAGAGCTACGTCAGCGCCAACCGCTGGGAGGAAATCGGCCGTCTGCTGCCCAATGCCCGCATCGTCGATAGTACCGAGCTCATGGACCGGGTCCGCTGGATCAAGACGCCCGAAGAGGTGGCGGCCCTGGAAGCCGGGGCGCAACTGCTGGACGAAGCCTACCTGGAGGTGCTGCCCACGGTGCGGCCCGGCGACACGGAGCGGCTGGTGCATAGCCGCATCATCGAGAGCTGCCTGCGTCGGGGCTGCAACTGGGCCCACGGCATCCTGAACTCCAGCCGCAACACCGTGGGCTACGGCGGCGAGAGCGACCTGGCCTTCGCGGCCGGCGACATCATCCGCAACGACTACGTCGCTTACCTCAACGGCTATCCCGGCCACCAGTCCCGCACCGTCTGCGTCGGCCCGCCCTCGGACGAACAGAAACGCATCTACCAAATCGTCCGCGACATCTACCGCGCCACCATCGACCAATGCATCCCCGGCGCGCGCACGGCGGACATCTACCATTTCGCCAACGATGCCTTCCACGAGGCCGGGTTCGAGGGCAACGTCGCCCTGGCCGGCCACGGCGTCGGCGCCTGGTGGCACCAGCAGGAACCATACATGGTCCCATCCAGCACCCGCACCCTGGAAGAAGGCATGGTAGTGGCCCTGGAACCCCACATCGGCCCCTGCTGGCACCTCCAGGATATGGTGCTGGTCACCAAAAACGACGGCCCCCGGCTGCTGTCGCCCCTGATGAGCACGGACGAGATGCTGGTGGCGGGGTAGGAGCGTATTTCGGGATGGGCCGGTGGTCGATTGATGATAAAGCCAGTCGTCCTCCAACCGGGCCATGTCGCATTTCATTAGCGACTCTGCCATCCCGCTGTTGTTCCGCCCCAACTCCGCGCTGTCGGCGCAACGCAATCGAGGCATAGGCCCCAAGACAAATGGCAGACTTGAGGGTCAAGTCTGCCATCCGTACAATGGGTTCAACATAACTTTGTCCCGGCATGGTGGAATTAAACCTGATGGCCACCCACACTGTCTCGAAAACAACCCCACCTACTTTCTGGAGCTAGCCATGACGGTCACCAACGAACTTCTGGAAACGGCCGCCACATACATCAATCAACAGGTCCGGCATTTTTTGCCAAATGGACCAACACCCCGGAGCGTCGTCGCCGACGTTGACACATCCGCTGCCGGCGACACCATCAATTTCCGCGTCATCTTGGAAGGCAGTTACTCTCGGCTAGATCCGGGAACCCTGATCGCGCTCGACCGGATCATCGGGCCATATTTGGAACGTATCGGCCTGGATCCGCACATTCCGATTTCCTATATCTATGCATCGTCTATGCCCGGTTATGTCCAAGTGATCTTTCCCGAACGTGAACGGGTCGAACCGTGAACTGGGAAGATTTGATCATCGCAGGCCGTCTGTTGATACAAGACCCTGACTGTTCGGAAGCCGCAGTTAGGCGAGCAGTCAGTACCGCATATACGCGGTTTTCCACGCCCTGGCAGAATCCAACGCGGATGCCCTTACCAGGGCTGCTGACGTACCGGTGTTGGCCGATACGTGGACCCGGTTTTACCGCGCCATCAACCATCGTGAAACCAGCAATCGATTCAGGAGAACCGAGATCCCAGCGGCCCCAGCCGCAGTCGCAGATTTCACTGACCTGTTCATCAAGCTTCAGGCAATCCGGGAGCAAGCCGATTACAACCCGGACTCAACCGCGTTTACACGGGACTTTGCAATGCAATGGATCGACCGGGCAGAAACCGTCGTCCGGGCTTTCGTCGCCTTGGACGATTGGGCAAAAATAGACGTCGCGGCCGTTGCGTTGTTCGACCTGCGCCCAGCTTCAAATCAGTTACCAGAGCCCTAAGCCTTTCCCAAAGAGCAGTCCCCGGTAACGATACCTAAGCATTGCGCCGGCAAAGCTGATGGACACGTCCAACAAACCTGCCGCATCCGTTTGAACCGAAGTCTGCCATCTTCTGTTGGCGTCCGATTAGCCGCAACGTGGTTCGGTGCCCGTTACCCTGCTCAAGGCAAATAAGGCTCCAATGACTTGCGAACCGAATCGCTCATTAATTTCACCGACGCTCCACAACGCCCGCCGAGCCGTAAACATCCTCCAGGGCCGCATAGATCTCGGCCAATAGGCCCTGCTTCACCTTTTCGCCCAGTTCGTCGCGGCCTCCCAACTCGTTGTTGACCTCGAAGAACGATTGGGTCAACTCCGCGAAGAATTCCCGGCCGCCGTCAACAGCCATGGCGAAGGTGCCGGGCCAAAACCCCGCATCACGGGCGCGGTTGAACAACTCACGCCACTCTCCCCTGGCCGCGCCGTCGAAGCCCAGGTTCTCTATGGCGTGTGCCCACTCATGGACGGTGATGTCCTCGGCCCAAAAGCGTGTCCGGTCCTCGTCCAGGCCCAGCAGATTTTCCTCGGAGGTCACGGTGGTGGTCTGGCCCCGAATACCGCCCGCTCCCCGAACCATGAACGAATCGTATGGGTTTCCGTTGGGGTCTTTTCGCCCTTGCAGGTAACTCAATTCCGGTATCTCGGTGATGTACCGATCCCTCGGTATGATGGCCAGGGAGGCGCCGGCGTCGGCCATCCGTCGGGCGATGTCCGGTCGGTGCGCCAGCATGAGGCCAACGACATCGGCGGCGACATCCACCGCCTCCGGGTCAACGTCTGCGGAGGCCTTGATCTGGATGCCGGCCACGTCCGCAAACTGGGTGTAGTACGGCACCGCGGTTGCTGTCGGTTGCGGCGTAGGCGTCGGTACCGGGGTTGGGGTAGGCTCTAGCGTCGGTTCGGGCGTAAATGTTGGAGTGGGTTCCGGCGTAGGCTCGGGTGTGGCTGTTGGTGTGGGAGTCGGCGGATCCGTAGGTGTCGGCGTATCGGTAGGCGCCGGCGTTGGGGTGTCCGCTGGCGGGGAGGTGGCCGTTGGAGTCGGAGGCACCGTTGGCGCGGCAGTCGCAGTGGGCACGGGCGTGTCGGTGGGGCTTGGCGTTGGAGTCACTGCGACCAACGGTGGAATCGTTTCCGCAGGAACTGGCGAAGCAGCCGGCGCAACCGCTCGCCCCGAGCACGCCAGGGCAAGGGACATAACCAGCACTCCCGCCAACAAAGCGCAAAGGCAACTCCGCGCCATGTTGGTTGGCGCAGTCAATGGATCCTCCACACCTACGGCCTCTCGGGTAACCACCCTGGGTAATTACAGCGCCCGCTGGCCGGGAATGCCGAGGCAAATCCGTACGGCCAGCGGGCATCGGAGCGGCTTGGGTGGCTCAGCCTTCCACCTCCGCCAAAAAGCCCAGCACCCGCTTGACGTACTTCTCCGGCTCCTCGCTGTGGGGCCGTACCTCTGCCCAGCGGCAGTTGGGCACCAGTCGATGCACCGCCTCGGCCAAACCTCGGGGATGCACGTCGTTGTTGCCCGGCATGACCATGGCGGGGACGACGACGCTTTTCAGCGCCTTTTCGGTCATGCCCAGCGTCAGATAGGGGCCATCGAAGAGGGCGTAGATGGTGTCGCGCATCACCTGGATGAAGTCCTCGTCGCTCATGGCCTCCAGGTTCTTGCGGTAGTCGGCGTCGGTCTGGGCCAACTCGGGGCTGAAGGGGGAGAAGCGGTCGTCGGGGTCGAAGGCGTCCACCACCGCGGCGATGCTCTGGTTCTCCGCCATGTCCATGCTCTTGAACAGCTTGGCCGCCAGGTAGGCGTCGCAGATGACGCCGCCGGCGATGTTGGACGGGAAGATGGCCCGTACCCGCTCGGGACGGCGCACGGCGCATCCCAACGAAATCGCCGCCCCAAAGGAGCCGCCGCCCAGATACGCCTGCTCGATGCCCAGCGTATCCATCAGGCCGAACACGTCATCGCACACCATATCCCACGTCTGCACCACCATCGGACTGCGGGACTGGCCGCCAAAGCGCCGGTCGTACACCACCACCCGGTGCTCCTGGGACAGCGCCTCAATCACCGGCTGGTAGCTGCTGGCAACCCCCTGCAATCCACCCGGCGAAAGAATGATCGGCGGTCCGCTCCCGGTCTCTTCGTAATAAAGCTCGGCCCCGTTCACTTTCGCAGTAGCCATAGTCCCACCTCCCTGATAGGCAGCGTCGCGCAATCCAGTCTTTCGCGGATTATAGATGCGGCCAGCGCGCCCGGCAACGCCGGGGCCAATCGGCGCTCACCCGTCATTCCGGCGAAAGCCGGAATCCAGATACCATAATATGAATGAATCTAGAACGGTGATAATAATTTCGAGCGCTGGATTCTCGCTTTCGCGGGAATGACAGGTATGATGTTGTCCAACTGCGTAAGTCCTATCCTGATTCTGACCATTTGACGCGGCCACGCCGCCTTCCTGTCGGGAAAATTCACATGACAATTGCGATTCGCGGCTACACCGAGAACGACCTGCCGGCGCTCCTGGATTTCGTAGTTCCCCGCGGGGCGGGCGCGGGCGATGCCGACAGCGCGGTACACCGCAGCGTTTTCGCCGACATCCTGCGCTTGCCGGGCCGGGATCAGGAACGGGACTGCGTGCTGCTGTTTGACACGGATGCCACCGGCCGATTGGCTCTGCGCGGCTTCTGCCTGGTTTTCCCGGAACCCCTGGCCGGGCGGTGCGTGCTGAATATCCATGTAGCGCCGGGTGAAGGTCTCGAAGATGGCTACCGCGCTCTGGTTCGTGCGGGCCTGGAACGGACCGGGGAAGTGGGCGCGGCGGCGGCCCACATCGCCCTGTGGCCGCCTTACGACCGAGCCGTGGATCTTGAAAGCGAAGGGTTCCAGATGGCGCGGGTCTATTGGGACATGACGTGGGAAGAAGAGCGCATCGCCCAGGTTGAACTTCCGGATAACTATTGGGTCAGGCATTTCGTGGCGGACGACATCGCCGAATTGACCAGGGCGCACAACGCCTCCTTTGCCGGCTCCTGGGGTTTCTCTCCCTATTCCGAGGAACAAACCGCCCATCGCGCCCGGATGGCCAATACCTCCTATGAGGGAATCCGGCTGTTGTTCCATGGCGAGCAACTGGCGGGGTACAACTGGACTTTGCTGATGTCGGACGGTCGGCGCCGGCAAGGGGTAATCGGGTCCATCGGCCTGGCGCCGGAGTTCAGGGGCAGAGGCATCAGCAAAATCATTCTGGCGGACGGTATGCAGTATTTGCGGTCGGCGGGAGCGGATTACGTTCGCCTTGAGGTGGACGGCAGCAACGTACCGGCGATACGCTTGTACCAGTCATTTGGATTCCGCAAAACCGGAGAACTGCACTGGTACGAGCGCAAACTGTAAAGGAGGATATTATGGCCCAGCAGAGGATTGGCGTGGTCGTGTCGGCGGCGGACAGCAACGCCGCCCTGGCTTCCGTGGCGGATATGGAGCGGCGCGGCATCTCCGCCGCCTGGATGACCAGCGGCAGCGCCGGGGGCGGCGAGGCCCTGAGCGTTTTCGCCGCCGCTGGCACGCGCACCCAGGACATCATGATGGGAACGGCCATCACCCAGACCTTTCCCCGTCATCCCGTCGCCACCGCCCAGCAGGTATTGACCCTGGCCCAGTTCGCTCCCGGACGGTTCCGGCTGGGCCTGGGCACCAGCGGGCAGTCCGGAATGGAGCAGACCATCGGGGCCAACTTCCGCGCTCCGTTGGCCCACCTGCGCGAGTATATCCGCATCTGCAAGGCGCTGCTCCAGGAGGGTTCGGTGGACCACTCCGGACGCTTCTACCAGGCCCACAGCAGCATTCCGACCCCGGTGGACGTGCCGGTGATGGCCGCCGCCCTGGGCGTCCGGGCCTACGAAATCTGCGGCGCGGAGTCCGACGGCGCGATCAGCTGGGTCTGCCCCCGTTCCTACCTGCAGGACGTGGCCCTGCCCGCCATGCAGCGGGGCGCGGAGCGGGCCGGCCGGGAGACGCCGCCCCTGGTGGCCCACGTCCCGGTGTGCGTCCACGACGACCCGGCCGAGGCGCGGCAGGCCGTGGCCCGGCAGTTCCGTGGGTTCGCCCGCGTGCCCTTCTACGTCAATATGTTCATCGCCGCCGGCTTCCCCGAAGTGTCCGAGGGCGCCTGGAGCGACGGCATGGTGGACGCCGTGGCGATATGCGGCAACGAGTCCCAGGTGGCCGAGGGCTTGCAGGAGATGCTGGCCATGGGAGCCACAGAACTCATGGCCTCTCCGGTCACCGCCGGCGACGACAGCGCCGCCTCGCTGGAGCGGACTCTGGGCGTGCTGGCCCAAGTCTCGCAGTCGGTGGCTGGGTAGGTTGGCTGCATATCCGCCGTAGGGACGAGGCATGCCTCGCCCCTACGATCCACGAACAACGGCGCCGGGGTGAATTACCCCCGATCACGTAGGGGCGAATAATTATTCGCCCCTACGTCCCGCCAAAACGACATTTCGGTGTGCCTAACCAACCGGAAGGCCGGAAAGATTAAGCGTCCCCCGGCGACCAGATCCAATACCGGGAAACCGCGCCGGCGTCCACGCGCAGGTCGAAGCCGGTGATCATCTCGGCGTCGTCGGACGCCAGGAAGACGGCGGCCTTGCCGTAGTTTGACGGTACGGGGAGCTTGAGCAGGGGCGCGCCCCGGCTGGCGTCGGGCAGCAGTCCCGCCGCCCGCTCTCCCAGGCGCGGCCGCGGCCATTCCACGCCCCACCGGGCGGCCCGCTCCCGCCCTTCCGACGCATCGGTGGCCGTCGGCGTCAGGCTGTTGACCCGGATGCCGTAACCAGACAACTCCATGGCCACCGACCGGGTGAAGTTGAGCAGGCCGCCCTTGGCGGTGCCATAGCCCACGTTGCCCGGCTCGCCCTGGTGTCCCGCCGTGGAGATGATGTTGATGATATTGCCCTTGCGTTCCTGCTCGATCATCAAATGGGCCACGTGCTTGGTGAACAGGAACGCGCCGGTCAGGATGATGTCGGTCTGGCGACGCCACTCGTCCAGGGGCATATTCAGCACGCCCTTGAAGTTGAACAGGGCCGCGCCGTTCACCAGAATGTCCACGCCGCCGAACCGTTCCGTAGCCTGGCCGACGGCGGCAACCACCTGGTCCTCGTCGGTAACGTCGCAGACCACGCCCATGGCGTCGTGTCCCTCGGCGACGATGGCGGCGGCGGATTTCTCGGCATATTCTTCGCGAATATCAACGCACACCAGGTTGGCGCCGGCCCGGGCCAGCTCCTCGGCGATGCCGCCCATGATGTTGGGGCTGGTGCCCGTAACCAGCGCCGTTTTGCCTTCCAGTTTCACGCGCTATCCTCCACCACTCGGATTTATTCAGTTGCCAGTTTTGTCATTGCGAGCGAAGCGTGGCAATCTCGTTGCGGGGAACGTTTCGACGCATACCGTCATTCCCGCCCTAACCCGTCATTCCCGCGAAAGCGGGAATCCAGCGGCCCAAAATCCGGCCAACGTTCCTGTGGCTAATGCTTTTCTGGGTTCCTGCTTTCGCAGGAACGACGGCGTGATTTTGATCAGAAGATTATGCTCACTGCGCCGTGCCACGAGAGGGCTTCCAAATCCAGCACCGCCCGCCGGTGGGCGATTTGAAAATCGCCGCCGTTCCGCCGCAGGACGTAATCGATGCTGCCGACGTAGGGCGCGCCCTCGCCGGCGCGGAACCGATAGACCAGGACGTTCGAGGAGACCGACAGCTCGCCAGCGGCGGTTTCCTCGACCCGCACGTTGGAAACAAACCGGCGCGTCCGCGACCACGGATACTCCCGGTGGGCGTGGCGGCTGTTCAACCGAACCGCCCGGGCGCGCAGACGGTGGATGTCGTCGTCGATGAACACCAGGTCGCGCTGGGGGTCGCCGTCCGGCAGGTCGGTGGTAGGGACGATGTAGCGGCCATCCTCGGCGAACAGGTCAACCCAGTCGTCCAGCCGCCAGTCATCCAGCAGCGCCGCTTCTCGGAACAGAAAGTCCTCCACCTGCTCCCGCAGCGTGGGTTGGTTAGGTCGTGTTGACATTTCGAAATTTCACCCCGTCATTCCCGCGATCCACATTTGTCATTCCCGCGAAAGCGGGAATCCAGTGACCGAATTCGTTAATCACGTTTTCGATTGGTTCACCTTATGACTTCTGGATTCCGGCTTTCGCCGGAATGACGGTAATGTCAACACAACCTAGTCGTCCGAGACCAAAGCCAGAGCTTCTTCCAGCTCCTCAACCGGCGCGTCCTGCACGTTGGTGTGAGTGAGGCCCTGCATATTGGCGTGCCATTGCCGCCAGAACCCCCGCATCTGCAGCTCGTCGGTGGATTTGGCCGGCCGGAGCATTCCCCGGGAGATGTCGGACCACTCGGTTTCGGTGGCGCGGAAGCCGATCTGGCAGGACTCCAGGGCTTCCACGTCGTCGGGGGTGGCGAACCCGCCCGGCCCCAGGAAGGTCAGGAAGCTGTCCAGCCGGGTGGCCAGCATGGCGTCCGATTCCTCCCTCGGCACCAAGTGCCACGCCGTGACCTCCATGTTGTCCGGGGCCAGCGGCTCGAAGTACCGGATGGTGATGGCCATGATGTCGTTGATGACCAGGTTGGGATAGATGATCAGGTTCCGCGAGGTGTCGGCCATGCGGAAGGTGCGCTCTTCGCCGTATTTGTCCACCAGCCGCTGCCGGATCCGGGCGATGGGTTCCCTGGCCTCCTCGCCGAACAGCGGGTGCCAGTGGGCGATGGGCCGTCCGTTCCGCACCGGGGATTCAATTACGCAATGGCCGTTGCCCAGGGCCCTCGCCTTGCCGACGATGCGGGACGCCGCCGTCTGCCCGCTGTCGTCGGAACCGAGGCTGCTGATGTAGTCCAGGTAAGTCTGGTGGGTCGGCACCAGGTGGTATCCGTCCAGGCTGTTTTCCACCAGCAGCTTCCAATTGGCCTTCATGGTGTACTTGTTGGAACCGCGAACCACCCGCATCCCTTCCTCGGACTGGTCCATGACGAGATCAAGATATTCCCTGGCGCCGGCCAGGTAGCTGACCAGGTCCTCGACGTAGGGGTTGAAGCTCACGAAGTAGAAGCCCCGGTAGCTCTCGACCCGCGGCGGTTCCTTCAGGCCCAGCTCGCCCCGGTCGAAGTTGGGGCCGTAGGCTTCCTGATCGGGGACGCCGATCAGCTCGCCGTTGGTGTTGAACGACCAGGCGTGATAGAAGCATTGCAGGACTTCGGCGCTGCCCTGGTCCTGGCGGCAGATCAAAGCGCCCCGGTGGGGACAGGAATTGAGGAACACCCGCACCTGCCCATCCCGGCCCCGGGCGAAGAACAGCGGCCGGCCGGCCACCGTGCGGCGACGGTAGTCACCCGGGTTCTCTACTTCCGACTCGTGACCCAGGTAGATCCAGCACCGGCTGAAAATCAGTTCCCGTTCCCGCCGGAACAGGTCGTCAGAGGTCATGGACGACCGGTGGACTCGGAAAATCCCCCTCTGCCGGTCGTCAATGATCAGGTCTTTGATCTCCATACAATTCACCTGTATCCCGCAGCGGCTATTCTGAACTGACGCTAGGCTAGATTCCTTCTTTCGGGTTGTCAACAAGCAGACTGGAGTGTAATGGTTCAGACTTGTTGAGTCATATGTGCATTTAAACTCGTCATTCCGGCCTTGAGCCGGAATCCAGGAAATCCTTGCCTTGTTCACGTTTGCTTATGGGTCGGATCTCTGGATTCCGGCTTTCGCCGGAATGACGGGGATGATGCGATTGCCCTGCCGCAGGGTTAGCACTCCCACGATGCCCGCTCGGATTCCAGGTAATCATTGACTTCTTGTGCGTCCTTGAAAAGGCGATGGCCTGGGGATTCCGCGAGGATGTCAAGAGCCGACCGTCTTTCCGTTGAGGAGGTCGACGTCACTAATACCTCTACGATTTCACCTTCGGCCAAATCTTGGTCCACGATCACGATCTTGCCGCCCGGCAATACCTTCGTTTGGAGGTGCAGCGTTTTTGGCATGGGTCAAACTCCAGTGTGTAGTTTACTGGACGTCCTGCGGCTCGGTTCAGACGGTGCTCGGCGGGATGGCAATGGGGAAAGGCACGTTGGGGTAGCGTTCCAGCAGCCGGCGCCACACCGCATGGCCCACCGCCTCCGCCCGGCGCACTACGTCCGCTTCGTCTATGGTCAGCACCTTGCCGTCGCGCATGACCCACTGGCCGTCCACCATCACCGACTCTATATCGCCCGGCTGCCCATTGTGTACAAAGGCCGACACCACGCGCAGGGTGGGCACCAGGTGGGGCCGCAGCAGGTCCACCACGAACAGGTCGGCCTTCTTGCCCGCTTCCAGGCGGCCGGCAATGTCTGCCATGCCCAACGCTCTGGCCCCTCCGACGGTGGCCCATTCCAGCACGTCCTCGGGCTGGGGATAGACTTCGTCGTTGCGGCGCACCCGTTCCAGGAACAGGCCGGCCCGCATCACCTCCACCATGTCCTCGGCCATGTTGTCCGACCCCATGCCGATGACGCATCCGGCCGCCTGCAATTCCCGCGCCGGCGCCGCCGCGCCCCGGCGGGCGGCGATGGCGGCGTTGTTGGAAACCTTTACCCCGCACTGTCCCAGCAGCGCGATCTCAGCGGCATTGACGTACCGGCAGTGGGCGACCACCAGGTCCGGCCCCAGGAAGTCGTTGGCGAAGAGGTAATGGGTTGGGGATACCCCTCGAACTCGCATCACCGCTTCGATCTCCTGACGGCTCTGGGACAGGTGGATGGTATAACCCACGCCGTACCGTTCCGCCATCTCCCGGCTGCGGCGCAGCAGGTCCGGCGAGCAGGTCTCCGGAGCGTGGGGCGCCAGGAAGCAGCTGACCCGTCCCTGTTGCTTGCCGTGCCACGTCTCCACCAAATCGGCGCACCGTTGCAGCCCGGCGTCGGCCCGGGCCTCGTCGAAGCGGTAGTCCCCTTGTCGGGCCTGAGCTTCGTCCACGTCGTTGATGTTTTCCGCCAACGCCAGCCGCAACCCGGTCGCCGCCAGGTCGGGGGCGTACTCTGCCACGTTGGACGAGATTTCCAGCAGGCCGGTGACGCCGCTGCGGATGGATTCCAGCACGCCCAGCAGGGCCAGCGTCCGGCGCTCCTCCCGGCTCAGTAGCGAGCGGGCCGAGACCGGAAAGGCCAGCCGGGTCGGAAAGCCGAAGTCCTCCAGTATCCCCCGGTCGCCGGTGGCCAGCAGGTGGGTGTGACAGTTGACCAGGCCCGGAAAAACCGCCTTGCCCCGTCCGTCCACCACCTCGGCGTCGGGATACGCCCGCCGGACTTCCCCGCTCGGTCCCACGGCGGCAATCCGGTCTTCCGAGATGGCGATGCCCGCGTCGTGCCAAACGGTGCGGCCCGCGTCGCCGGTAACTATGGTCGCGTTGTTGATTACGGTGGTCATGTCGTTACATCCATTATATCCATGCTTGAGCGAGGAGTTTCTGGATTCCCGCTTTCCCGGGAATGACGGGGGTTTTGAAAACCGAATGACCCTGTTCCGGCTCCACCGCACACGTCCGGCCGGGCCAGCCGCCGCATACAATGTACAATAAACCCAGCCCGAACCCACCTGAACCACGGCCGGGAAACGGAGCCATACTATGATTGACAGCAAGGACGCCGCCGCCATTGGCCGCGCCATCTATAACGAAGAAATCCGCGACACCCTGGGCCCGGAGTACCGGGGCAAGATTGTCGCCATCGACGTACACAGCGGCGATTACGAAATCGCGGACAAAGGCATTGACGCCACCGTGGGCCTGCTCGCGCGCCAACCCAACGCCTTCATCTGGCGGGAGCGGGTCGGATTCAACGCGGTGCATCGCATCGGGGGTAGTAGCTTCAAGATAATCAAACGCTGATGCGTAGCCGCTTCCGGGAAGTTGTCAGAATCAGGATTCGCAGGATTATTGGATTTTCAGGATTGGTTTGCACTTGTTAAGGACATTTTGAATAGCGAAATTCACCTAGCCACACCGGCGAAACATGGCACTAGGGAATAGGAATGAACGAATCCACAATAGCGCAGAACATAATTACAGGCATCATTGCCGGCGTTTCCGCCGGTGTCATCCTAGCCATCCTCGTCGAAGCCAAGCGGATCTTTGACTTCAGGATGAAAAGGCGCAGGCAAATCAGGCACATCAGGCAAGCAGTGGAAATGTTTCGAGAACGGATACTGTCCGCGAAAGCGGTTCCAATCAACGATGTGCCCGACGGCTTCCCCGGCGAACTGCGAGGAAAAGAGCTTCCACTCGACATGGTGCGCGGAGCGTGCTTCGGCGATATGTACCGGGAAATCGTGGAGACGCTGGAAGGTCGGTCAGATACCCTGACGTTTGACGAAAAGAAAGAGGTGCGCGACGCATTCGGGGCATACAACCTGCTGTTGCCGGGGAGCGACCCGTTCCACCCTCCCGTCGTTCCAAACGAAGTCGGGTACCACCAGATATTCGACGCTTTCGAGGCGATCAAATGGCTCAAGGTAAAGAGTGCCGACCGCACCTCTCTAGGCCCAAAACCACCTCAATCTTGAAAATCCGATAATCCCGTAAATCCTGATTCTGACGATCCCCCTCACGGCGTCCCCGCCCCGCCACTCACGTTCAGCCGCACCAGCCGCCGCAGTATCTCCTCATCCGGCAAATCGGCCGGCCAGCCGTAGGCGTCGGCGGCCGCCGCGTCCAGCTCGGCGTGGGCCGTCCGCAGCCACGGCGGGTTTTCGTTGTACAGAGCGGTCATCGAGCGGCGGTAGCTGCCGTTGGGCCGGCACACGTTGCGCCGCTGCTCGTCTAGTCTCCGCGCCGCCTGCGCCACCGCCTGCCGCTGCGATCCCGTCGGACTCGGAAAGGGAAACTTCTCAAAGCACTCGCTGATTATGTAACGCCGGGCCGATTCCTTTTCCCGCAACTGCGTGCCGATGGCCGCAGTCCATACTTTATGAAAACGGCTTTCCAGCATCCCCAGAAAGTAATCATCCTCACGACAAAAGGCGACTATCGTGCTGTCTGGTATAGTGTCTGCATCTATGTACTGAAAGCAACGATATTTGGAAACTTGGCAAGTGACAATGTAACGGGTTAGCGGAGCTATGGCTCCTTTGACATCATCACCACTTCTGCGATGCTGCCACCACCGCTCTCGGAGACGTTTATCGCGGTTCTTTGCCCTGGCAGGCTTAACTACTTGCAAGCAATGTTGATAAGGCAAACTGTACAGTTGGGCGTCAAGTTCCGGCATCGCGCCAAAATCAATTATCCAACGCTCTTGCGGCCGGCCGTTCAAGTCTCTGCCGATGATGTAGCGTTTGACGACATCGCTGTTAGGTTTGCCGTTGGGGTTGCTGTCGGCCAGCATTATCGCCGCCTGTTCCGGCGTCAAGTCGAATGGGCCGCCCTTATCTGGTCCCTTGAAACAAATGCCGGCGTTTTGGGACAGGATTACCGCTTGGTCTAGGTGCATTGCATCGGTGAGCCGCGTGTCAATGTCCGACGCCGGCGCGCCGTTCAGCGTTTTAGTCGTTTCGCTGCCGTCGTCAAAGCAGACGATGGACACGTGGACGGCGGCGGAGCCGGGTTCCTCCGGTTTCCATTCCAGGTCGTCGTAGGCGGCGAAAATGTCGCCGGTTTCCTTGATGCGCTCCAGCGTGCGGCGGTTGCTGCTGAACCGTATCGCCTGCGTCGCCAGCAGGCCGGCTCGCTGCGCCCGACCCTCCGCAATCTGCGCCCGCGCCTGCTCAAACCAGTAGCAGCACAGGTCAACCGCGCCGTCCAGCTCATTGCGATAGGTCTGCCGCAGCCGGCCGGTGTAATCGCCCCCCAACTCGGTCAGCATATTGCTGGCCCCTAAAAACGGCGGATTCCCGATGATGTAGTCCGCCGCCGGCCATTGCGCTTTCTCTGCGCCGTCGCCGTCGCCGTTGACGACGATGGCGGCGTCCCGGCGCTCAATCCCGTCGATGTTGTCCAGGATGGGGCGGTTGGTGTAGGCGAATCCGTTGGCCTGGTGCCACTGGATATAGCCAATCCACAGCGCGGTCTTCGCCAGTTGGGCCGCGTACTCGTTGACCTCCAGCCCCATCATCTGGTCGGGCTGCACCGTAGGAGACATCCGCCCCAGGCGGAAGCCCCGGGCGGCGGCGTAGTCGATTACCTCCCGCTCCAAATCCAGCAGCGAGCGCAGGGCGACGTACAGGAAGTTGCCGCTGCCGCAGGCCGGGTCGAGGACGGTTACGGAGGCGAGGCGGCGGCGGAAGGATTCGAGCCGTTGCCGCGCGCTATCCGCCGTTGAGTCACCGCGTAGGGGCGAATAATTATTCGCCCCTACATCCCGCTCATCCTGAGCCTGTGGTTCGACAAGCTCACCATGAGCGGCACACCCCGCTCGTCCTGAGCCTGTCGAAGGACCCTCCTCCAGCAGCCCCTCAATCTCCGCCCGGGCCGCGGCCCACTCCCGGCGCAGGGGCGCCATCACCACTGGCTCAACCACCCGGCGGATGTCCGCCTCGCTGGTGTAGTGCGCGCCCAGCGGAGCGCGTTCCTCGGTGAGACCCAGCGCGCGCTCGAAGAGAGTGCCGAATATCGACGGCTCGATGTTGCTCCAGTTCTGGGCCGCGGCTTCCGCCAGGCGTTCCAGCGCGGCGGTGTTCAGCGTCACGTCGGGAACGTGGGCGAACAGTTCGCCGTTGAAATGCTCGATGGTCTGGGGACCGAACAGGCCGCCGTGGTTCATTTCGGCGAACAGCGTTTGCGCGCCCCGCTTGAAGCGCTCCGGTTCCCGCCGCTGGTTCACCACCAGACCGGTGAACGCGCCCTCCGGCAGCAGGCCGGCGTCCTCGGCGTACAGGCAGAAGATAATCTGATTGAGGTACTGGGCCAGTTCCCGGATTTTTGACGGATCAGCGCCGTAGCCCGAACCGGCCATGTCGTTGCTCACCGCCTGGAACAGGGCGGCGGTTTCTTTGGTGACGTCGTCGCGGCTCTTGCCGGTGTTGAACCACTCCGGGTCGGTGAAAACCCGCTTGATGACGTCCCGGGTTTCCGGCTGCGCCAGGTCAGCGATGCGTATTTCCCGCTGCACGCTTTCCATGCCGGGAAAGTTGGTGCGGATGCGAATGACGTTGAAGGCGGACACCACCAGCAGGGGCGGCGTCTTCAGGTACATCGAATAGCCGAGCACCTGGCGCATCGCCTCGTCCAGTTGCCCCTCGTGAGCCTTGAACTCCCAGCCGAAATGATTTTCGTAGTAGGCGTCGGCCTTGCCGGTTTCAATGCGATGCTCAAAGGCATAGACCAGACCGTTCAACTCGCCGCGCGGCTTTTCGTGGCCGATGAGTTCGCAGAGGTCATTGAACCAGGACTGCGCGCCCTGTTCCTCGTTCAGGGCGGTATTGGCCCAGGTTCCGATGAAACGTTCCGGTGTCACGGCGCGCGAACTACCCCCGCTCTCGCAGCAGCGCCTCTAGTTCGCGGACACGGGCGCGCTTGGCGGCGAGTTCGGCCTCGGCGGCGTCCGCGCGGGCGCGCTCATCCTCCAGGGTGGCGATGCGCCGGCCCGTGGCCGGGTCGTACCAGCCCAGCAGACCGCGGGGCAGTCCCCGCGCCGGACCTTCCCGGTATGGCGGAAACGCTGACGGTTCCCACCGCAGGTTAAGGTTCAGCGCTGCGCTGTATCCCTGCCAACTCCCGTCGTCCAACTGGTCAACCGGTATCGGCGCGTACTGCCCGTCCACCAGCCGGTCGCCAGCCAGCTTGACTCCGTGAAACCGGCCCGTTTCGTCAAACCGCCAGTACTCCGGTATGAGCAGGGCGGCGTAAGCCTCCCGCTTCGGCCCAATGTCCTCCTGCCCGCTGCTGCGGGATGCTATCTCCAGCACGAAGTCGGGCGGCTTCCCTTGTTCCGATATTACGTAGGCGTTGCTGGCGAAGTATGCTGCCGGGTCCGCGCCAAAGGCCACCAGCAGGTCGGGATAGCGCACTCCGGCCAGGCTCCGGGTGGGCGCTACCGCCAGGTAATGTTCCCCGGCCACCAGGGTGCTCTCCGGGTTCCCCAGGTGAACGGCCAGGTAATGGGCGTTGCCGGTGGTGGCCATCTGGTGGTGGTTGGTCATCTTGTCTTCCGGGTCTTCCGGCGGGTCCGGGAAGACGAAGGGACGCTGGACCCTGGAAGTCTTGGCTAAGGTGTCGGGTGTGGTCATCTTGCATCTCACCTACTAAGGAAAGTCAGACCCCTTCTCGGGTGTCAGGGATTCTGCTGGCGCAGCAGCGCCTCCAGTTCGCGGACGCGGGCCTCGGCGGTGTCAGCCCGGGCCTCGGCGGCAGCGCGGGCCTCCCGCTCGCTGTCGGCCCGGGCCCGTTCATCCTCCAGGGTGGCGATGCGCCGGCCCGTGGCCGGATCGTAGAACACCAACTCGCCACCCTCCCAACGCAGGTACAGGTTCAAGACCGCGCTGTAGCCCTGCAAACTCCCGTCGCCCAGTTCCGCTATATCGATAGCAACGTACTCTCCATCCACCAGCCGCTCCCCGGCCAGCCGCGCCCCGTGATGCTCCCCCGTCCGGTCAAACCGCCAGTATTCCAGTATCCCGATGGCCGCGTAGTCCCTCCGCTTCGGCCCGGTGTCCGCCCGTCCGCTACTCCGCGACGCGACCTCCAGCACGAAGTCCGGCGGCTTCCCCTGCTCCGAGATGATATAGCCATTGCTGGCTTCGTAAGCCTCCGGGTCCACGTCAAAGGCCACCAGCAGGTCCGGGTAGCGGCTGCCCGCCAGGTAGCGGGTGGGCCGGGACACCGTGTAATGTTCCCCCGCCACCAGGATGCGGTCTCGCCGGTCCGGGTTCTGGGCCATCAGGTGCAGTGCCAGGTAGTGGGCGGCGCCGGTGATGGTCAGGTGGTTGAAGCTGGTCATCTTGTCTTCCGGGTCTTCGGGCGGGTCGGGCAGCCGGAAACGGCCCGGCACCGGGCGGGTCCTGGCGATGGTGTCGGGCTTGGGCGTGGTCATATCGCATCTCACCTTCAGGTCGGCGGCAAGGGGCGCGCCTACGCCAACACGTAGTCGTCGGCGTGCCCGTTCCGGTTCACCTTCTTGCCGTCCTTGATGACCGTGTTGAGGTGCCGGCCCTGCTGCAGCACGCTGACGTCGGCCAGCGGGTCCTGGTCCAGGATCAGCATATCGGCCAGCATACCCGGCTCAATCGTTCCCAACTCTCCCTCCAACCCCACGGCAAAGGCATTGTCGCGGGTGTTGGCGACGATGGCCTCCATGGGCGTGTAGCCGCCGTACTTAACCATGATTTCCATTTCGTTGGCGTGCAGTTCACCATAGGGCATCAGCGGCGAGTTGCCGCTGTCGGTGCCGCACAGCACCTTCACGCCCATGGCGCGGGCCTGTTGCAGCATCCCGTAGCCGCCCTCAAGGTTGTACTTGATCTGGTCAACCTCCTGGTCGCTCCGGCCAAACTCCCGCCCTACCTCCACGGCGTGCTTCAGGAAGGTGATCGTCGGCATGATGCGGACACCATTCTCCGCCACCACTTCCAGATCGGCCTCGGTGGCGAGATCCGCGTGCATGATCCAGTCCACGCCGGCTTCCGCGGCGGCGCGGGTCGAGTCGGAACCCCGGGAATGGATGGTGATGCGGGCGTTGCGGCGGTGGGCCTCGCCGACCACGGCCTCAAGCTCCTCCTTGGAAATAGTCTGGAAGTCTCCCCAGGTACTGTCGGCCATCTTGATGAAATCGACCCCGTGCTTGCATTGACGGCGCACCTCGGTAATCATCTCGGACACCGAGTTGGCCAGCACCCCGTTGACGTGCTCCGGCGTGCCCATCCACGACGGTTCGTTATCGGCGATGCTGCCGTAGGTGACGATGAACCGCCCGGCGCAGTAGATGCGCGGCCCCTCGATCAGGCCGGCGTTGATCGCCTCCCGCAGCGCCACGTCAATGAACCAGGTGCCGCCGGGGATGGAAAGGCTGGTCACGCCCGACCGCAGCACCGCCCGGGCGTTCCGGGCGGCCCGGATGGTGGAGAACTCGGGGCTGGTGGTGCCCCGGGCGATGTTCAGCCCGGGCATGGCCGGCTGGCCGAAGGACAGATGACAGTGGCCTTCGATGAGGCCGGGCATGATCCACTTGCCAGTGGCGTCGATGGTCTCCACGCGCTCCCGGTCTTCGACGTTGATCTGCGGCGGCACCGCCCCGACGCTGAGGATGCGGTTGCCCTGCACCACCACCGCGTCGTTCTGGAACGCCGGCTGACTCGTTCCGTCGATGAGTGTGCCGTTGCGGATTATCGTGGTCTGTGTCCCGTTGGCGCTCATGACTTCTCCTTTGTGATCCGGTTCTCGGCTCCTCCCCTGCTCCCCTGGCAGCTAAGCGTGGAGCCGGTCGTAAGCCGAAAGCCGGGTTATGCCATGTTCTTCGTCGTATTCCGGCGCGGATACCAACCGGCCGGTCATGGTTGCCGGGGTTTGCAGCGCCAGGTACACGGCCACTTCGCCAATGTCGTCGGGCAGCCTCATGCGCTTGTGCACTTCGTCGTCGTAGTCGTCGTTGGGCCGGGTCAGGTTCCAGCCGGGATCGAGGATGTTGACGGCGATGCCGAAGTCCTTCACTTCGTCGGCCAGCGACTCGCTCAGCCGTTCCACCGCGGCCTTGGCGGCTCCATAGGACGCCTGTCCGGCCCGGCCCCGGCGGGCCACGTTCATTGAAGTCAGATTCACTATGACGCCGCTGCCACGTTCCATCATGTGCGGTAGGACGGCCTTGCAGGTCATGAAGGTGGTGGTCAGGTTCGACTCCATCACCCGCCGCCACTCCTCTTCGGTGATGTCCAGGACCGTAACCGCGTGGGTCAGGTCATTGGTGAAGAGGCGATATCCGCCGACGTTGTTGACCAGGATATCTATCTTGCCCAGTTCGCTGATGGTCTCCCGGGCCGCCCGGTTGGCGCCCTCGCTGGTGGTCAGCTCGGCGTTGACCGTGTGGGCGCGGCGGCCCAGGGCGCGAATTTCCGAACCGACGGCGTCCAGCTCTGCAGGCGTGCGGGCCACGATGGCGACGTCCGCTCCCTCGCGAGCATAGGCCAAAGCCATAGAGCGGCCCAGTCCCCGGCCCCCTCCGGTTACCAGGGCGACTTTACCTTCCAGTTGCATCTTGCTTCACCTCGCCCGTCGAACTATCCCAAAGCAAAATTCCTACTCAAAAAGCAGGTTCTGTTGACATTTTGAATTTTATTCGTCATCTCTTTCATTTTATTCGTCATTCCTTTTATTTTATTCGTCATTCCGGCGAAAGCCGGAATCTAGAAACCGTAATATATAGGAACGGGAAAGATTGCTTACGATTTCAGTCACTGGATTCCCGCTTTCGCGAGAATGACGGTGAAATATCAACATAGCCTAGATATGAAATGGCGTCCCAGGCAAACGCAGATTCAAGGTTCCTGTGCCTGCCCGGAAAGTCCCGAGACGTAGCACGGGACGCCTGATTTGAGTAGGAATAGGCGTAAATTTTCGTTCCTTGACGTTTCGTAGGTTCCCGCCTATTATCACTCATAAAGTGGTAACCGAGGTGGTAACGTGAAACGCCCCAAAACATTGTCGGCAACCTTTGTTAAAACCGTCAACCAGCCTGGCCGGTACGGGGATGGTCGCGGTGGCAACGGATTATCGCTGTTGGTCAAGCCCACGTCAACGGGACGACTATCAAAGAGCTGGGCACAGCGCCTGCGGCTAAAGGGGAAACCTTTTGACATTGGGCTGGGCTCGTACCCTATAACCACGCTATCGGCGGCCCGAGAAAAAGCTTTGAATAATGCTCGGACGGTTGCCGAAGGCGGTGACCCACGGACCCCCGTGGTTGCAGTTCCAACATTTGCCGAAGCCTTGGAATCGGTGATCAGCTTACACCGTGAAAACTGGAAAGACGGCGGCAAGACCGAAAATTTATGGCGCCGTTCCTTGGAAACCTACGCCCTATCACAAGTCGGAAACAAGTCGGTGTCGGAGATAACCAGCGCCGATGTGCTCGCGGTGCTGGCGCCGATTTGGGCCCACAAACGGCCGACGGCCATGAAAGTGCGGCGCCGTGTTTCCGCGGTGATGAAGTGGGCCATCGCAGAGGGCCATCGCGACGACAACCCGGCCGGTGACGCGATAACTGCGGCCCTGCCTCGGGGCGGTCACGTCACTACTCACCAACGGGCATTGCCGTTTGCCGCAGTGGGCGCGGCGATTGCCACAATAAGAAATAGCAGCGCGTGGCCGGCGACGAAACTGGCCTTTGAATTATTGACGTTGACGGCCGCACGGAGCAATGAAATCCGATTGGCGGACTGGAATGAAATAGACCTGGGGGCGGCAACTTGGACCATCCCGGAATTTCGCATGAAGGCGGGGCGGGAACATCGCATACCGCTATCGCAGCAGGCTTTGGCCGTGTTGGACTTAGCCCGTGATGAAATGTACGATGGTTCAGGGCTGATCTTTCCTTCACCACGCGGGAAGGCTCTCACGGACAGCACGATCAGTAAACTACTGCGCGAGAACAACCTTGGTTGCGTTCCGCACGGGATGCGCAGCAGCTTCCGTGACTGGGCTGCAGAGTGCTCTAACGTACCAAGGGAAATAGCCGAACACGCCTTAGGGCATGTCGAAGGTTCGGCCAGCGAGCTGGCCTACCGACGGACCGACTACTTTGAGCGGCGCCGCGAATTGATGCAGCAGTGGGCTGACTTCGTGCTACCGTCCGGTGATGTGGACATGGCGGGAACAACGGTGGCTCCAGGACCGGATAGCAGGGTGGCTGACTGAAAAGGCGAATGCGCCCGCCGCCACGAAATGGTGAAAGCAAGCAAAAACAGCCGACTTTGATGGTCTGCCGTTTTCTTCGCCGACGGTTTTCTTTGGGTGGGATCACTAGTTCCACCGCCGCCAGCTTGTGTCGAGCAACAACTCGCGGATACAGTTTGCCACAACGCTCATTCATGGTATCATACTTCCATGCGCCTGAATTTAGGCTAGGCTATCTCCATACGCCCACATAGGGCCGTTGCAAACGGTCGTGATGACCGTGCCGGCTAATTGAGCCGGTGAACCGCGATAGTCGGTTTGCCGCGTAGACGGTGTAGCAAACGGTTTCGAACCGCCGCGAAGGGTTCCGCGTCCTACCCGTGCACGTTTAGGAATAGTTTCCCTACACTGGGGAGAGTGAGCAACAATGAACGGCGAAAACACCTGCTTGCATAGCTGTTTCTCCGTCATTGACGGTGAGCAACGGCTATGCCTAATCCTGCCGAATGGGACGTTCCCGGCGCTATCGGCCCGGACGAAGAAACACGCTGCCTAACATCAGCAACCTGGTTGCAGCCTAGCGCCGAAAGCGGCGCACCGTTCCCGACGGTACTTCTCCCGTGCGAGTGGAAACCGTCGGATGATGCGACAGCAGAGCCGCCGACTTGGACCTGCCTGCGCATACGACGCCCAGGCGGCGGTGATACTGCCGCCCACGTTGACGTGGTGCTGGTGGGATCCATCACCACCGCCGAGTATCCGCTGCCCGTGGGCAACACCGCCCCGGAATCGCCGAACCCCTACCGCAGACTGCGAGCCGCGATGAAGCCGTCGCGGCTCATTTAGTGCCCCTTTTTGTTTACCTTGCCCGCGTATCGGCAGGCCCGGTAAAGAACACCCGCAAAAAAGGAGAACACGCTTATGCCTTCAACAGTTCAATCCGAGCGGCTGCTGCGCCGGTCGGAAGTCGAAACCGCCACGCAACTTAGCCGGTCCACCATCTACAGGTTGATGCGAGCCGGCCTATTCCCGGAGCCGTTGCAGATCGGTCCGCGCGCCGTTCGCTGGCGCGAAAGCGACCTGCTGGCTTGGCTTCATGACCGCCCGGTTGCTTCAGGCGGTCGGACGACCGACTAAACAGAATGCGAGCGCCCCGCCGTGTCCGGTAACGCCCGCGAAAAGGAGAGACCGCCAATGCCCTAGCCAAAAAACGAAAAAAGGCGAGCTCCGGCAGTAAGCCGCCGGGGCTCTGAAAGGGTTGATGCCCATGAAACTCAATCTGACTTAATTTTACGCTATTTCCACGTGCGGGCACCAACTCTACCGGAAAACCGGAGAGTTGTATGCTTGGAAAGCACTATAGACCGCAGAGCGGCACCGAACCATCTCTCGACGGCATCGGCGCAACCGCGCCCACTCGCAGCGACTTCCACGCCAGTGCCACCATCGGCGGGATGCTGGACTATCTTCCAGCACGATCCGGACCTGCGGGTTCTCACGCTGGCCATCCGCGCCGAGCACGACAAAGAAAAGCGCAACGCCCTGAAGGCCAAGCAGCGCAGCCTGGTGTGGGCCGTCGCACTTCGGCAAGAGAAGGCCGATGGCAAGACGTGGGCCGTCTCCGGCGAAAAGAACGGCAAGCCGTCGTACGATTACACCAACCGGAACTATCACAACGTCACCGGGTTGACGGGAGTGCTGTTCACGGAGATTGACCGGAATGCGCTGGATGCCGCCGGCATCACCGCCGAAGCCGCCCGCGACGCCGTTGCGAAGCTGCCCTACGTTATCTTTTCCAGGCTGTCGGGCAGTGGACAGGGCGTCCACTTCGGCATCTGGTGTCCGGACCTGGCATTGGCGGAAATCACGGACGCAGACGCCCTCAGGGCTGTCTATCAACCGCGCTGGCATCTAATCAGCGCCGTGATATGCCACACCATCGGGCTGCCGATGGACGCCGTTGACCGGTCCGCAATAGACCCGACCCATGTTGCCTACGCGGCCTGGGACGGCGATGGCTACATCAATCGCGATCCTGCGCCGTTCCAGGATGCGGACGTTCCAGCCGCCGTCACCGAGTGGCTGCATACGCCGGAAGTGCTGAAGCGCACCAAGGCGCGCCATGAGCCGCGGGAAAGCGTCTATGGAGCACCCACGGACACCGAGCTGGACGCAGCCGATCAGTGGTCACGGAAGGCTGGCTCAAAATACAAGCAGGCCAGTGTGCCAAGCGCTTGGCATACAAAGACCCGCAGTGAATCGCAGGACGAAGCCCTCGATCCGATGCTGAAACCAGCCGGCGCCGGACGCCGCAAGCATCAGGCCCAGGACGAACGCCCGCGGCAGGAACCGCACATCGGCAGTGAAGTGTTGATCCGGGTAGATGAGATCGCCGCCCATTACGGTGTGAAGTGCCGGCCCCACGCCCGCCGCGCCACCATCAAATGCCCCGTTTGCGCCACCGACAACTGCCAGGTCTTCTACGTCCAGGAACGAGTCGGCGTGCGCTGCGACAGCGGCATTTGCCGCCCTAGGGCCATCTACACCGCCATCGAAGCGGTCATGGGTCGTGGCACCATCAACCGGCCAGCCGGTGATGAGTCGATTATCAACCAAGGCAACCAACGCTACCAGAGCATCGCCGGCACGCCGCCCGAAGACCAGCGCGCGGATTGTGAACACTGGTGCGTCTTAAGGGGAGACACGCCCAACGGACTGATCTGGCGCAGCTACACCTGTGGCAACGTCAATTGCCCAGGCTGCGAAGCCAACCGCCGATGGGTAGCCAGACGGCGGACTTCTCTCGGAATTCTGGACGGCCAGACGTGTGCCTGGGTCGCCGGTTTTGGCACGTTGTCGGAAGCCCGTGAAGCGCGCCGGGAACTCCGCCGGCACATCACTGAGCCGGCGGCCATCCAATTGATTGGAGCACCAACTCTCCAAAAAACTCTAAGTAGCAACGACCCTGGTGATTGGTATTTAGGGATTTATGGGGAGTTTATGTCTGAATGGTTTTTGGTGACCGTCAGCGACAGCCAGCCGGGCGCCTCTGAAATGGCCCGTCTGGACGCCGTGGCATCCACCAAAAACGCCGCAGCAGCCCAGGCTGCCAGTGTTGCGCACATCAAAACCGAGCAGCATCGGCTGCGTTTGGAATGGGGCAAGCCCACCAAACGCAGCCAGGCCGCCATGGATACTGCCGTCGCCAGGGCGGAATCCCGCCGTGTCCAGGCGCTGAAGGCGATGGAACGGAGACGTCGGCTTGGCACCTGGGACGAGTTGCCGGACGTGATGATGTCCGTTGAATTGGCCGGGGCATTGCCAGGGCGGTGGAAGTCCGATGAAGGCAGTGATGTGAACGCCATCAGTTGGGGGTCTGGCGAAACGGCCTGGTGGGTGAGCATCGCCGATTCCGATGGCCCGTATCAGGCCCGCAGTTGGAAAGCCGACCCTGAAAAACAGGGCGTGCCGGCCGGCGGCTGGATTGCCGACAATGACGCGGACAGGGCCGCCATGAAGAATTCCACGGAGAAACAGGCCATTTACCACGCAGAATTGTGGTGCCAAAGCGTGAAACCCATCCCGGCCGAATACTCGCAGGAATTGATGCGAGCACCGGCCATCCGCCGTCACAAGCACGCCATCTCCAAGCGCAGCCGACAGCAGTTGCGTGAATTGACCGGCTACGATGGGCCGGCACAGTTGATTTGGGACACTGTGAGATACCGAAGTGGGTTGCGTGGATGGCGCGACGCCTTCGCTTTCGTGGAATTCGAAGGTTACGGGGTAGAGTCGCCGGAGCCGCCGACCTGTACCTGCGAAGGCGACATTGGCTGTAAAGTTTGCCAAGCCACAGACCGGAACCAGTCGCAGGCACCCGAAGTCACGGACATCATTGGCGAACTGGCCGCCAATCACCAGCCGCCCGTGCCATGGGCAATGCGCTATCCGGACTACGCCGATGGCCGCTGCTACTACTGCGGAAGCGTTGACTGCGAACCGGGTGCCCACGATATGGACGATCCGCCGTACCACGCGCCCGAAGAAAGCACCGAAGTGCGCTCACAATACTAACGGCGGAAACATGCCGCCGGTGAAACGCTGCTGGATGAGCAGGCAAAGATGATGTCCGATGGGTACCTGGATCGATTGATTCCATCCAGACTGGGCAATCAGCAAACGGAGTGAATGAAATGGCAAAGCAACAGAAAAAGCAGGAAGTGAGATCACGCTTATCGGAGTGAGTAAGGACATCGCAGCGCCGCCCGTCTACGTCGCATTGACGGTAAGCCGGAGAAGGTCCGCTATGCAGACTATCGCGCAACCAAGCTGTCACGAAGAGAACTGACAAACCCCTTGCTGGCCGACGCGCTGAAATCTGCAACCAAGCCTAGCAGGATCCAGATCCAGAGTAACGGCGGCAGAAGCAATCCTACGCCGCCGGGCATCATCTCCACATTGCCTTCCGATACGGTGATGTGCCGATGCCCTACCAGTGCCGCCGCTGCCGGAAGTTCTTCTCTCGCACCACCGGAACTATGCTGGTCAAGACCAAGGTCAACAACCTGAAACTGGCGGTCGCCGGCCACCTGCTGGCAGCTCACTACCCGAACGTAACTAGCGCGCAGCTGGCGGACTGACTGGAGTTAGCGAAAAGACCGCGCGACGGCTGGTCAATCTGTATCAGGCGGCAATTGTCGACGCTCCGTAGCCAAAGCCTGGCGCGGCTGGCCGGGTCAGGCTGGGCTCCGCGCGTCTCCGACAGCCATCCGCCCGGCGGCTCCACGCTCCGCCAGCGCTTGGGACCAACAACATCCCCTTTGAGGGACTGCCACACCCTGCTCCCCGCCCAAGCCGGCGCCACAGAGGCTCTACAGTATTTCACCCTCGCCCTTCATCCCAATAAGGAAATGCCCCCACGCGCCCCTCGGTGGCTTCGGGCCGAGCGTACGATCCTGCCCCTACCGGAATCGACCCGCGAGTGCCCGGGACAGCATCCGGATCGCCTGGTGGCTTTATTGTTCCTATGGGCTTTGCTGTCCACAATCATCGCCGTCGCAGGCGCGCAGCGGGGCATGGCGACGCGTTGCAATCAGGAGGCAGACGCCGCCACCGCCGGCGGCGAGAATTCTTACAACGCAGTGGCTGCGATCAGAGGTACGGCACGGCTTCCGCGGCGCATTCACCAGACGTGTAGCGGCCCGCAATCCCGTTGTGTCGCATCTTGCGGGCCTGCCGTTCGACCACATGATTGGGCGCGCCATTTGCGACTAGGCGACGAACCAGGCCGACGCGACCACTGCTTCCGTTGAAGGCTTCCCAGTTATCAATCCCGGCGGCCTCGGCGGCCGCCCTCACCCGCCGTAAGACCTGCGATCCGGAAAGGCCAAACACCCTGACATCAGCGGCTGCGTCGGATGGTCGTATGGCGTCCAGATAGTCCATGGTTGCACCAGTGACGGCCACGATGGGCTCCTGAGTCCAGTCGTCGGTAAGTGAGCCGGGCACGGTGATGCGTCCGCTGCCGTCGTTCCAACGCTCGACATCGCCCCAGGTCAGTTGCGAAGCCTCGAAAGCACTCAGGCCAGCCTCGGACAGCAAGTACACCAGAGCAACGTCAACCCTGCCCCGCTGCTCCGCGTGCGCTTCCGTTTCTTGGCCGCGACCACGGCTTCGAGGATAGTCCGCCCGCCGAAAGATTTGGTTGCAGTTATCGGGGGTGAGCGCCCCGACCTCGGCCCGAGGTTTGGACAGCTCTAACTGTAGTCGTTTCAAGGTTTTCCTCACGCTCTGATCCTTGCACGGCGAGGGATGCCCGGCCAATTCATGCACCTTGGTGATGGCGGAAGCAGTGTGGCGCAAGGTCGCAAAGCTGAAGCGGGAATCGGCGTGGTTCGCCAGGTAATCAACGACGGCAACGGGGGTGGCTGGCAAGGGTATGAGACCCATCGCCTCACACCAGCCGGCGAACGAACGCCACCGGGTGATGTAGGTCTTCAGGGTGTTCTCGCGGCCGGCCAAAGCTTCTTCCAAGGCCTTGACTCCGCGCTGGCCACCGACCTTTGTTATCGTATGATTTGCAGGCAGGTGTTGGGAACCCTCAGGGTCGATCGACGACGTCATGGCCAGTTCTCCGGCAGTGGTTTCGTCCATTTCAAAGATGCACGATAAAATTATTATACTGCATCATAATAGAGGCCTGCAAGGACGCTCCCGGGTCCGATGCAGAGGGCACGGGGTAGTCCTCATAGCAGCGACAGCACAATCTCTCAAAGATGGGCCATAATAATATTTCAGTGCATATTACGGACGGACGCACGGGGAACTTCTCGACGCCACCGCGGCTTGGGGGAGCCCGCAAACTGCTGCCCAAAGCTGGGGGGCGCCGCCGTGTCAGAACCCTTGCTGCGCACCTCGGGGCAGCGGTCTCCGACCATGGGTCCTGGGTGGTCGAATCCCGCTGTTCCGCTTCCGGTGGAACCCCCAGCTCAGTCAATCGTACGTATCCGGCATATCTTCGCTCGCCGCTCAAGCCAAGGGCCCAGCGGAACGCGGAGCGGGACCTCTCTGACTGACAAACTCCCTTGCCATTTGAACCGATGGAACAGCGGGACAACTGCGCCTGGCATGGGCGGCATCGGCGTGGTCTGTGGATTCAGGCAGTAGTGCAGAGCTGCAACAAAACGCTCGGATCTGCTGCGGAAGGATTCGAGGATGGCTTCCCGCCCCTGGCTGCGTCCCACGCTCTCGCTTTCCCACGAGGCTCCCTGCGAACAGGGCGGCGAGCCGGTCGGCAGCTTCCTGAATGAAGGTCGCCGGCCCTTCCAGGATGCCCCAACTTTTCTCGCTGATAGCCTGCGGCGCGCCCTGGGTTCGCCGGTCGTCATCGAACTCCGATTCGCCCGGCGGCTGGAGCCATCAACGTTGAGGGCGGCGCCTCACACTCATCCGGGCGCCAAGTCGCCGCGGCCGGTGTTGCCGGACGTGCTATCCTGACTGGCGCCGCTGCGGGCCAGCAGTCGGCTGGTGTTTCCGACAAACACTTCTACCTTCCTGTGTCCAGGTTTTTTCGGCTTTTGCCGGCGGCGGTCACGCCGCATTCTCATCGGGACGGCGGCTGCCGTCCCCGTCTCCGGATTCACTTCTTCGGTCTCTTCCGTTGTTCCATACGCTCACGCTCCTTTCCCAAAGTTCCGTCTCTCTTCCCACTCCCTCTCACTACCTCTTCTCTCCTCGTCCTTTAATCCTGGCGGTCGCGTCCAGCGACCCGCCCTCGTCCTCGGAACGTAGTTCCTGAGGACGTTGAGCCGTGGCGATCTCAGCGGCGGCTGGCGCCGTCTTGCCGACTTTCTGTCGGCCCCTGATTCGGGGCAATTTGGGTCAAAAACGGGCTAATTTGGGGGTAAAGCTGCGACCGGAAATGCGATATTCGGGGCATTTTGAGTTTGAAAAAGGGACAATTAAATACCAAAAAACGGTTTTGGGGGGTGCTGGCGGGCGTAAAGCCGCCAACCCTTGGGATGTCTACTTGAAACAGGGACAATTGCGTGCAGTTTCGCGGGTGCCCTAATACAGTCGGGGGGATGTAATAGGAAATAAGGTCATTTTAGGCACAAAAAAGGGACAATTGCCCCGGGCAGTTTGTGCAGATCTTGCACAACTTCCCGAGCGGCGAAAAATCGGCTATTTTGCCGCATTTTGGCGGTTCCGGCGGATGCCGGTCAGGATGCCTGGCAGGTGTTGCTGTGGGCTATCCGGCTGGTGTGCCGGAACGCCCAGCGTGACGGCGTAGCAGGCGCTTTGGCAGGGCTGTTGCCGGCTGGGGTGGCGTGGCGACGCCGGTCGGGTTTGCCGTGTGCAGCAACGGCGTTGGGCGGTGGTTGGCGCGGCGCTAACGGGTGCAGGCGGGGCCGTGGCTATGGCGGATGGTCGGGTGGTTTGCGGTGGGCTGGTGGGCGTTGCCGGGGGTGGCGGATGCCGCTGGTAACGGGCGATGCGGCAGCATGCTTGCGGGTTGAGTTGCTGTCGCCGGCAGGCTGGTAACGACGGCGCTGTCGCCGTCCTGTTGGGATGCTGCCTTGGGTGTTCCGGGGCGCTGCGAGGTCGCTGTAAACGCTTGGGGTGGTTTGGGATGTCGCCGGCGGTGTGCGTGGCGTCCGGGGGCGGTTTCCAGCGGCGTATGGCGACGCTGTGCGTTGGTTGGTGGCGGGGGTAGGCGGGGTGTGCGGTTCGCCGTCAGGCGGGCGGATTTACGGGCGATGGCCGGAGACGCGGTGTGCGGTTTTGGCTTGCTCGTGGATAGGAGGCAGGCCATCGCAGCCGGCGCATTCGTGGGGTGACTGTGAGTGACCGCGGCAAAGGCGCAACGGTTTGCGGGTCAGGTCCTGGGCGGTCCGGTCCGCCAGCGCGGCGATGCCGGCGCCGTCGGTGTCTCGGAACCAGCGTTGCCGGATACGGCCGCTTCACGCGGCGGCGGGACCGCCGGAGCTATCATCGCGGGGGCGCCCGGGCGGCGGCTTGAAGTCATCGTCGCGCTGCGGGCAGTGGTCGTGATGATAAGAAGTCAAATGCGGCCGGCATCCCTGGTGACGGACGAGCACGTCCCCGCCGACGCAGTAGCGGCAGAAAGCGGTCTGTGCCCTGACGAACACTCCGCATTTGCAGGGCGCCGATAACCAAAAGCTAATCACAATGTCCTCACTTGGCAACCGGACCGGGAACTGAGCGAGCGCGCCGGCTCGTCACCGCTTGGTGGCAACTGATTGCGAGTGGCGCGGGCGCAGAGCGTTGGCGCGGCGTAACCCGACGGCATCAAACGCCGGTGGCCGCCAGGGACTCCGCAGCCAAACCGGCGGCACAGGACCCGCGCTGATCGGATGATTTGAAAAGCCGCCGTCCAGTGAACCGGAAGGCTGCCTGGCGTCGTCGCGGCGGCGGACGGGCGAAAACCAGCCGGGTTGACCAACCGTCCGGTCTCGGCAGGTTTGGTCGGCCGGCGTTCACGCATATCCGGTGTCGATGATCCGCTGCAAAGTCACGCCATGGCGCTCAAACCGAGCCAACGAATCGGCCACACAATCGGAGCGCAGGTCGAGTCCGAAAACGCAGCCTTCCGCATGAGCACGTTGGGGATCTCTCCCCCGGCCAAGCTCGTCTGAGCGGTACCGATGGGCGGTTTGATTGATGCCTTCATGGGTACGCGGGTTAGCCGGACCAGCGGTTCGGTGAGCGGCGCGGTGGGCGGGGATTCTGGCGGACGACGCCCAAGAGGTTCATTGCGTTGCTCCGGCTGGCGGCGGTTCCGTATCCGCGTCAGAGGTATAATCCAGCGCCGCCAGGAAGCGCGCCATTTCTTCGTCAGACAACGTACCGTCGTCCAATTCCGCCCGGCTCAGGTCGGCGTACTGCAACTCGGCGTTATCGAAGATGGCGCCCGCGAAATCGGCGCCGGTCAGGTCGGCGTCGTTGAGTCTGGCGTAGTGCAGGCGAGCGTCCCCCAAGTCGGCGCGGGTCAGGTCAGCGTTCCGCAAGTAGGCGCCATTCAAGTCCACGGCTTGCAGGTCGGCGCCGGCCAGCCCGTGTTCCCGAATCCAGGCCAGGACCTGCTCTCAATTCAGGTCGGGCGCGCCCGAACCTTGCTGCTGATTTTGCAACTGTGGCGTCGGCTTGGCGATGCGGTCATCATGGCGAGCGCCGGCGTCGGCGGGAGCGCAGCGAACCCAACCCTGGGGCGCCGGTTTTGCCACGGCCGCGCCGCCGGGCGGCATCAGTTGTTCACTTACCGGGCAATCGGCGACGCCGGCCTTCAGACGCTCGGTGGCTTCCAGGGCCTGGCGTTCGACGACTTCCTGGCTTGCGTCCCAGCTGCGCGCATTGCCGTCGGAGTCCAGGACCTGCCACAGGCCCCGGTTCCGGTCCCAGGCGACCGAGTAGGCGCCGACGGGGTAGGGTTCTGGAACGTTGCCCTGCGCGACGATCATCGCAGCGGCGAAGCCGGCTATCGCGGCGTCCAAGTCTGATGCGGCGTCAATGCGCGCCGACGAGCTTGGTTCGCTGCCGGCAAACCGGTGCAGCGCATCGGAGATGCGGGGCTGGTAACGGATAGCTATTGATCGCATAGCGTCGATTCTCATCAGGTTCTCCTTTTACTGGTAGCAAAGCGCGAACCTAGATTCGCGCTGTGATTTCGGCTTGCCCAGGCACTCGGGACGGGCCGGCACATTTCCGGAATGCCACTGCACTGTCTTCATTTCGTGATCTCCTGTATCTGGGGTAATCTTGTTGTTGGGCGGTCCCAGCAAGGGTGCGGGTTCAGGGTTCCGTCAGCGCCTGGCCGCGCCGCCGACCTATCTGCCGGCTCAAACGCCGGCCCCGACGGCGGGCCATAATCAGGCCTACGAACCGGACTGGCTGGTGTAATCGCCGGACGAGGCCACCGCAATAACCACCACACCGCTGCAACTGCCGGAGCGCTTCGCCGTGTTCGCGGCCTACGTTAGCGACTTCATCGAAAGCCAGTAGGAGACCAACGCCCGGCAGGCGGAAACCAACGCCAGGGTGGAGCGGCGGCTGCAACAGATCACCGACGACCTGGGCGACCTGAAAGGACACGTGGCGGGGCGAATCGCCCGGGAGATGGCCGACGACATCGCGGAACGCCTGGGCTTTGTGGTGGTGGAAACTCTGCGCGGTGATGACCTGAGGCGGATGCTGCGCCGGCATAACCCATCGGACATTGCCCCCGGAACCAGGCGCAGTTTCTACCTGGCGGACCTGGTGGGCAAGGTGCTGGATCAAGACGGCAGCGAGTTGTTCATGGCGGCGGAAGCGTTCTACACCGCGGACCAAAGAGACGCCGACCGAGCGGTATGGAACGCCGAATTCCTGACCCGGTTCACGGGAGTCGCCGCGGTGGCGGTGGTGGCCAGCCGGCAGAACGGTCGGGCGGTGCAGCAGCTGGTGGCGGATGGCGGCGTGCTCTGGTTTGAATTCAGCCAACGGGATCTGACGCCGCAGTAATCCCAGCAACGTATCTCAGGACCCTCAGCGGCGGCCGGTGGCTATCAAGACGTAAAGTATGTGGCTCCGTGTTGCTTGGGCGGCCCTGGTTCCGTGGTCGTCAAAGCCGGCTGCGTCGTTGCCGGCGACGACGGTCAGCAACAGGGTGGGAGATTCCTAACGCGCCAACCGTGTGAACCGGAAGGGCGCGGCGGAAAGTAGCCAAGCCATATTGGCAGAGCGCCCCTTGGCTGACCGTCACCACCTCAACAGGTTACGCCTACCTTGACCACAGGCAATTCCGGAATGCAATTGGGGCGCAGAGGGCGCTTACGCCAATGCTTTGGGTGTTGTCGAGATGAGGATGGGCAAATTCTTTCGTTAGAGCGGCGGAGACGGCCTGAACCGTCCCGGATGCGCAATTAGCCTGTCAGGTGGACAAAGGCCGTCCGGGGCCGTCGTACGCGCCTTTTTAGCCCATTCCCTACGGTGTCGCCATGGGGTTGGCTGTCTTTCCCGCTTGGTCACTGGACATTTGATGAGCGTCAGCCAACCGTTGCCGATTGCCTCAGTTACTGCGGGCGTTGAACCGTAGCCCAGTTGCGAGAACGTCCCCAACGGCGAAATGGCGGCGTGCCCGCCGGCGCCGGGCGGTGCGACAACGGGACTTGCAGCGACTTCAGCAGGTATCTGATGACGTCCAATGCGCTCTCTCGCTTCACGACGCGCGCCGAATATTGGGATCCCGGACCCGGGTTAGGTCCGGCTGCGGCAATGTTGCGCCAGCTACTCGGCAACTGGCGGCGCAACTCCTGGAAATCCTGATCGCCCTCACATGGGATCATGACGTGGAAATGGGGAGTGCCGGATGCGGTGAACTCCAGGGACCACAGATAGTGCGGCATTTCTCCACGTTTCCGCTTCCACCGGCGCCGCAGGTTTTTGAAATCCAGGCGTGCCCGCCGCAGCCACTCTGCGGGCGTGAGGGCGGACGAGGCGCGATAGGTCAACGTGATGAACAACACCGGACCGCTGCCGAATGCCGCATCCCAGTCTTGGCTCAACCTGGCGACGATGTTCCAATACCGGCGCAGGCAGCAGTCGGGACAGTCGGGACGATTGCACTCGCACTTGCGGTACTGACCCGGCGTGGTTCGCCACGTCCGGATGGAACGCCCGGGGTTCGGACGCCGATGTCGGCATTGGCAGGCGCCCGTCTCTTGAGCCCGAGCATGGGAATCCCGCCAGACAACGCGCCTTTTGCGCTGTACCGCAGCCAAGGTGTGGCAATCGTCGTGAGCCGTGCAGCCCGCTTGCCGGCGGCCCATCACGTCAACCAACTGTTTCACGATGTCGCGCCACGCTTTGGTACTGACGGTGTGACTGACGTGCATCGTCATCCGTCCCGCTCGATGCTGATGCCGCAAGGCTACTTCATGCAGGCGCGGGCCATCCACAATCAGGAACAGCTCCCGGTCGTCACGCGCGCACCGAGCGACGTCGTCCAGGAAATCCTCGAAAGCCGCTTGGGCGGCCCCGCCGCCCGGACTCTGGTCAGGTTGATTGGGCGCGGGTGACGTCCGCCGAGACTGCTTCCGCTGGCCCCAGACAATCGGGGGAACCTCGTCTCTCCACGGGGCGTCGACAATGATGGCGACGGCCCGGTGTCCAGAGGCCCGATACACGCCGGCCACCGACCAAATTCCGTAACGCTCCAGATCCGGGTTCAACCGGTCGCAGACCAGCCTTTCCGGGTGGACTTTCCACTGGCGCCACCTACGGCTGACCGTGCTCTCACTACAGCCAGTCTCGGCGGCCACGGCCGCCGCCGTCCACCGGGCCGCCCCCTTCGGCGGCGGTGCCAGCGTCTTCGCCATGATGGCGACTTCGCCCTGGTCGGTCACCGACCGGTGCCGCCCGGCTCGCGGCTCATCGTAGAGCCCGTCCAAACCGCGGCTCAAAAACCGTTTACGCCACTTGGCTACCGTCTGCGCCGACACGCCAAGCTTGGTCGCTGCGGCACGGTCCGACAAGCCTTGAGCGCACTCAAGGACGATCTTCGCTCGAAGGGCCAAATGGCGCGGCGCCTTGCGCCGGCGACTGAGGCGCTCAAGCTCTTTCCGCTGGACATCGTCCAGCGCGACTTTGTCGGAAGGTCGTCCCGGTCTCGCCATTTACGCATCCTGTCCGGTGACTCTTGCGGACGCCGTGGGGCGTCGCCACAACGCCGACAATATACGACATATTTCTGACGCTCGTCATCATTGGTATCGGAAAATAACGCTAAGCGTTATGCGGGAATAAAGACAGATAGCCTTCAGCGACGAGCACTCCGGGCGTGAGAAACGAGGATTGGGTAGGCCCAGGTCTGCTCCATGTAATTGCGCTACGCGCCCAAGTACCGGAAATCGCTTAGCATCGGATGTTCGAATAGGGCTTGGAAATCAATTTGAGAACCACCATAGTCTCAGCCATCGGGAGCCGATGCGGCATTTGGCACAGGGGTGATACGCGACAGTTGGGATTTCTGTTGCGCGACAGATTCGGGGGCCAGTTGCCGCTCCCAATTACCACCGGATACTTGATACCAGGCGACGCCATACCAGGCGACGCCTCGGCAGAGTCCGGGATCAATGTGTTGACGCTGTCTCCGAGCGTCGCTTTGCACTGACCCTCGGCGAGGAATTCAACATCGGGCCCTGAGGATTGGAATCGCCGACCTTGTGCTCGACTCCGGCATCATGCGGTTCTATCCGAATGCGATACCGGGAATCACCGCCCAGCAATGCTGACCACAGCGAAAAGTCGGGGTCGGCTGTCCGGTCGGTCAGATGCAGAACCCGGCAGTAGCGCCAACGGCAGGCGCGGCAACCGGCGTGTCTATTCAGCAATATGCCGTGGTGGGCCTGGCAATGCCGGCGTTGGCAACCTCATTGCGGATTGCTGGGATCATCGTCGGCAGTCAACTGGGAAGGTCAGGTCCAGTGTGCGATGGCCGGCGCATTCCATGATGGGCAGCCTGCCCGGTGCCGTGGCCCGGTAGCCGACCCGGCTGGGGGCGTATTGTCGCACCCGCTTGCGCGCCGCCTGGGTGGGGTGATTGTGGGCATATCAAGCACGAAAACCCGCACCCAACGAATGGTCAAGCGGCGGTGGATCAGGGCGAAATCGGCTGTCTGCCAGAGTACTGCGCCGAATTCTTTATGATCGTATGCAATACACATCAACGGACCTGCCGTCTGGCGCGTCAACCCCCAATGAGATTGAGGAGGATCCATGCAGCAACCGATCGAATGGCCTACACGGTGGCAGAGGCTGCGCGCGCGATGAGAGTCAGTCCCTGGCTGATTCGCGAGCAATGCCGCACCGGGCGGCTGCGGCACGTCCGTATCGGACATCGCATCGTGATCCCGGTCGACGCGCTCGCCGAACTGCTGGCCCAGCCACAGAAGGATGGCACGGCCCCGGAGTCGCCGAGAACATGGCCCATCAGTCCGTGACAACCGCATTGCCGGCGGGGCCGCGCCAGGCGCGAACCGGGTCGCGGCTACACCTGGCAACCTGGTGACCGTAAAGGACATCATGGCCCGGCAACGCCTGGCGGGACCACCGAAAACCGGAAGCAAGAGACTGAGCAGGACACAGCTGACCGAAGGACGGCTGGAACGACAACGGAACTACAGCGAGGTGAAAGATGGTACTCAACCAGGAACAGCCGACGCTGCTGGGATACATAGAACGAAAACAAGAAACCCTGCTGGTGCCGACAACAGCGCCGACGCCAGCACCTGCGACAATATCGCCACAGGCGCAAGCCATCATCGACAAGGTGGACCGGGCCAGCCAAATGCTGACACGCGCCACCCACGACTACGAGCGACTCTACGTGCGCGATCAGGCGCAGGCCGCCCTGGTCGCCGCGCGCGTCCTGAAACTGGACGACATCGTCAAGCAGGCCAGCGTGATGGTGCAGCGCGCCGAGCGCGCCATCGCCAAGGCCAACCCGGCGCCCTCGCCTGCTGAGGCCGGCGCACGAAAAGGGTTGGATCCCAAATCCAACCCTGTACCCGCAGTAGCCGCAACTACCGTCCAGAAAATGAGGCAGGCCCACGCCGGCATCACCGACGAGCAATTCGATGCCAAGGTCAAGCAGACGCTGACCGACCCGATGGCGCCGCCGCTGACCCGCAGCGCCCTGCTGAAGGAATCACGCGAACAACGGCGCAACGAGCAACAAGAACAGCAGCAAGCCGCCGACGCCGAACGGCGCAAGCAAGCCACGAACACGATGCCGCCGCAAGGCGTCGAGCTGCTGAACCTCAGCATCGCCGACCTGTTCAAGCGCATCAACTCCCAGACCATCGACGTCATCTTCACCGAGCCGCCCTACGGGGAAGAACATCTGTGGCTCTACTCCGACCTGGCGTACTTCGCGCTGAAGGCGCTCAAGCCCGGCGGCCTGCTGCTGACCTTATCGGGCAGCCAGCACCTGCCCGAGATCTACCGGCGGCTGGATGCCCAAAACGGCATGAAATACCGGCACCACTTCGTTTACAACGCGCCCAGCGCCAACGCTACCCTGAAGGACGCCAAGATACACGCCAAGCAACAACCGCTTATCTGCTACTCCAATGGCGACTACGCCGGCGAATGGCAGGACGACCTGATCGCCAGCCCGGAACCCAAGCCACAACACGCCGCCGCGATCCGGCTGGCCCTGTCCAAGTTCGCAACCGCCGGCATGACGGTCTGCGACCCCTTCATGGGCCAAGGCGCCACCGGCGTCGCCGCAATGGCCCTGGGCTGCGCCTTCGTCGGCAATGACATCGACGAGGACTGCGTCGCCGACGCCAAGCAACGCATCGCTGCCGCCGCCGACGCAAAAGCCCGGCAAGACGCCGAAAATCCGTGGCTGCCGGGCATTGCGTGACGACGCCCCAAAACGGCGCGCCCGTTGCCAAAGCGACCGAAGGTGATTCCCCGAAGGAATAACGGCCCCGGCGACCGGCCAAAAGCGAAAAACGCCACAGAGTGCCGCACCAGGGCCGGCAAGCCGACAGACCGGAAATTTTACGTCAACCGGCGTCAAAGCCCGCCGGAGACGCTCCGGCGCCCTCTGCGTGCATTCCCTACTCAAACCAACTAACGTCCCAGATGACCAAAAGGCGCTCGATACGGACACGGCTAAAATCCTGCGCTACGCCACGAATTGTGGCGGAATTGAATCGCTCCCGAAAGGCGGCGTACTACCCCCGAAAGAAAGCGCGCGGTCAATTACTTGCTGACCGAACCCGGCAGAGGCGCTGGCCGCCGGGGCTGCTGCGGCTGCGCCAGTGCCGCCGGCGCCGGGGACGGCTACCGGCTGGAATGCTCCGGTTGGCGACGGTTGCCTGAACCAAATCAACGTAGATGACGCTTTTCCCAACACTTGACGGGAAGTGACCGACCGCTGCCGCTACCTGGTTCACCTCGTCATTGGAGCTCGCCGGTTTTTCGGTCAACCGGACCGGCAGCCGGCTCCGTCAACCGCCGTCGGGATCACCGGAGCGGTCTCCGCCGGGCGCTTCGGCAGGCGGGTCCAAGTCGTAGTCGCGCCGGGGACAGCGGTATTCGTGATAAGTCGTGAGCTGGGGCCCGCATCCCCCGTGGTTGACGAAAACGTCGCCGCCGAAGCAGTACCGGCAGAATTCGATGTGGGCTCTGGCGAACACTCCGCACTGGCAGGTGGCCAGCATCCAGAAGCTGATCATGTGGTCCTCTTTGATAATCGAGTAGCGGTTCAACCGTTGGCCGCCCGGATCAGGTCGATGGGTGGGGATGCCGCTACCCTTGTCAGCAGTACTACTCCAATGCTGTGTAGGGCGCCGGCCCGCTGCCATCGAGGGATTACAGCCCGGCCCGTTCCACCTGTTCAATCTCCAACCACGCCGGCGGACCGCAAGCCCGCCTGGGAACGGGACTTGCTGGTATAATCGTGAGACGAGGCCACCGTAATGACCACCACGATGAACGACGCCGACCGCGCCCGATTCCTGCAAACCCTGCGCAGCGACCCCGACTTCCGCGACGAAGTCCGCAGCCTGCTGCTGGGCGAGGAACTGCTGCAACTGCCGGAGCGCTTTGCTCAGTTCGCCGCTTACGTCAACGACTTCATCGAAGACCAGAAGGCCTTCAACGCCAGCGTCGCCGAGTTCATCGAGGACCAGAAGGAAACCAACGCCAGGGTGGAACGGCGCCTGCAGCGGATCACCGACGATCTGGGCGACCTGAAAGGGCACGTGGCCGGGCGCATCGCCCGGGAGATGGCCGACGACATCGCGGAACGCCTGGGCTTCGAGCTGGTGGAAGCGTTGAACGGCCAGGACCTGAGGCGGATGCTGCGCCAGAATAGCCCATCGGACATTGACCCCGGAACCAGGCGGAGCTTCTACCAAGCGGACTTGGTGGGCCGGGCGCTGGACCGGGTAGGCAACGAGTTGTACCTGGCGGCGGAAGCGTCCTACACCGCAGACCAAAGGGACGTCGAACGAGCGGTGAGGAACGCCGAGTTCCTGACCAGGTTCACGGGAGTGGCTGCCGTGGCGGTGGTCGCCAGCCGGCAGAACGACCGGGAAGTGCAGGAGCTGGTGGACAAGGGCGGGGTGCTGTGGTTTGAATTCAGTCAACGGGATCTGACGCCGCAGTAACGTTGTCAGTCCATTTCAATACCGTCAGCCCTGGCGGCGGGTTGGCGGTTATCGCCGGTCAAGGGGATGGTTTGGCTGGGTCAGCGGCGACAAGGCGTCCTATTTCCGTACCGGCGATCTAGGTCTTGCGTCGGCGCCGGCGATTAACAGTGCGCTGATTGGGTGAACGGAAGAAATCAGCCGGGCTTGGCGCGGGCCGGCCGGCGTCCGCCCGGCCGCAGGCTCAGCCGGTTGACGCTAGGGATGACCAGGCTGATGGCTGGCGCCGACGTGCCGCATGGCTGCTCAGTGGCAAACCGCTGTCGGAGCAGTTGGTCCCGTGCGGCGGCGTTCAGGCAGGGCCAGCGGGACAGACCTTCCCAGATGGTGGCGAAATGATTAGCGGGCGGCGCGGCGGCGGTGAGAACCAGCAGGTTCCTGGCCCGGGAGAAAGCCACGTAGTGCTGGCGCATCCGGTCGAAGTCCGGGATGCGCTCCGGCGGCTCGAAAGTCGGGCGGGGAAAGTAAGATTCCAAGTCAAAGCCCACTTCATCATCGCCGCCGAAACCGTCCAACGAACCCACCGCAACCACCGGCCACTCCAGACCCTTGGCCTGGTGGATGGTGGTGACGCACACCCGCCCACTTGGGAAGTCGGGTTGCAGCCGGCGGGAAGTGGCTGGGGCATGGTGATAGGGAACGTCGGCGTCGGCGAAGGCGCCGAGGTAATGGCCGCAGGCCCGCTCCTTGACGCTGTGCAGCAGCAGCGCCGCCTGCGCGTAGTCGGTGATGACCCCGCGCGTCCTGAGCAGCCGCAGAAACTCCGCCAATCGGCGCGCCTCGTCGGTTGCGCCATTCCCCAACACGGCGATCACCGACGGGTAATCGGCGTGGCAATGGGCATTGTGGGGCTTGATCGTCTTGTGGTGGCGGAAGGGAGTGCCGCCGGGTTCCGGGTTGCTCCAATCTGCGGATGCCATCCAGCGGTCAAAGGCCCTCACGATGCCGGAGTGGGAGCGATAGTTGACGGTGAGACGGCGGACGGTGGCGTCGGGAAAGCGTTTCGGGAACTCCAGCAGGTTGCGGACGCTGGCGCCGCGGAAGCGGTAGATGCTCTGGTCGTCGTCGCCAACTACGCAAGGATTGCCGTGAACCTCAGCCAGGCGCAGCAGGATGCGTTCCTGAACGCAGCCGGTGTCCTGGTACTCGTCCACCATCAGGTGGCGGATGCCGGCGCCCACGCGCTGGGCGATACTATCATCCTGCAACAGTTGATCGGCTTTCGTCTGTAGCCGGGAGAGGTCCAAGACGTTAGCCTCATCCAGTATGGCTTCGTAGCGCAGGCAGCAGCGGCCCAGGGCGGCGTGGAATGGATCGTCGGCGTCCGCCAACACGTCCAGGTCGATGGCTTCCTCGGCGATACGCTCGAAGTAGCGGCGGGCCTGGCGCAGCGCGAACTCGTCGGCGCGCCACCCGTGGCGGTAGAGAGTGTCCCGGTCGGGACCGAAGATGCGGTGAAAGTGAGCGTTCATCAGGTCCAGTTGGGCGAACTCGTCGAGCAGGCGATAGTCGGGTTTGCGGCCGGCGCCGGTTGCGTGTTTGCGCAGGATACGCCAGCAAAGGCTATGCGCGGTCGCGACGCGCACGGCGGAAAGGTCGTCGGCGCAGCCGGCGGTCTGAGCGGCGGCGGTGAAGCGCTGGCGCAGCTCGTGGGCGGCGCGCTTGGAGAAGGTGCACATCACCAGCTCGGCGGGGCTGACCCGGTCCAGCAGCAGCAAGTTGACGGCGCGCCACACGACGCAGCGGGTCTTGCCGGCGCCGGGGCCGGCGACCACCAGCAGGGGACCTTCCAGGTGGCCGACCACAGCCCGCTGCTGGTCGTCCAGCTCCGGTTGCAAACGATGGATGATGGGTGAAATCAAAAAATTACCTCCGGGTTGTCTCGGTGTACGGCGGGCATTGGGTAACGTGAGGCACGGTTGGTCATCCCGTCCGCACCCTTTGGTGGATGTTGTCGCCAGTGGTGCGGCACTTGGCGCAAAGCAAGGTTGATGGCGAAAAGTTGCACTGGAGAACGGACGCGCGCCGGCGAAAGCAGCGCCATCACGGGCCTGGTTTCGCTCCTGCCGAGGGTGAAGCGGGCGCCCACGAGCTTGTAACATGGGTTGACCACGCGGTCAGAGTGGGATACCCAGCGGGGAAAGGAGATTGATGACAACCGCTCATGCCGGAAACCCGGTGGCGTCAACTTGGCCGTTGCCGCTGAACCAGCGGAACCGCTTTGACGGTTTGGAACTGCTGAGGAGCATTCCGCTCGGCGCTGTCCCCCTGTGCATCTTTGACCCTCAGTACCGGGGCGTGTTGGACAAGATGAAGTACGGGAACGAGGGCGAGCGCCGTGGCCGCCAGCGCGGCGCATTGCCGCAGATGAACGGCGACGTCATCGCCGAGTTCATTGCCAGGATCGCCAGAGTATTGACGACCTCCGGTCATCTGTTCCTCTGGGTGGACAAGTATCACCTCTGCTCCGGCGTGGAAGACTGGCTGGAAGGCACGGGTCTGGAGATCGTGGACCTGGTGACGTGGAACAAGGGGCGTATGGGCATGGGTTACCGCACGCGGCGCTGCGTCGAATACCTGCTGGTCATCCAGCAGCCGCCCTTCCGGGTGAACGCGGGCTGGAAGAAGCGCGACATCCCCGACGTGTGGACGGAGCGGGTAAGCCGGAACGGGGCGGTTCACCCCAAGCCGGTGAACCTGCAAGCCGCGTTGATTGAGGCGGTCACCGAGGCCGGCGACGTGGTGGTGGACCCGGCGGCCGGGAGTTACTCGGTGATGGCGGCGGCGCATCAGGCTGGGCGGCAATTTCTGGGCTGCGACGTCGGTTTCGGATAGCGGACGGCCCGTCGGGTTGCGGCGTCAACGGCTGCCAACGCCTGCGCAATGAGACGGGTGCGGCGCACGCGGCTCGCGGCATTCCGAAGCTCTGCCGACTTTCCCAGGGCATTCGGTTTCAGTTCCACGGCGGCGGATCCGCGTCCGCTTCCCGGCTTGGCTCGCCATCGGTTTCGTCGGGGACGTCGGCTAGGGAGCGGGCTATGAAATCCCGGTCCAAGTTTCCTGACGCGACGGCATTCGTCGCAGGGCGCGTTGAGAAGCCGGTTGCAGGCGGCGGGCAGGGATTCGCCGGATAGGACCAGGGTGCCGGACCCGTGGTAGGCCAGGACTTGGCGAGTGTCGTGGTCAACGTAAAGGAAATGCTCCCTGGGGCAGTTCCGGCAGGGGATGCAAACCTGCTCGGCATTTTCGGGTATCGGCATGGCGTACGGTCTCCTGGCAACGTCTGAAGGGCGGGAAACGGTACTTGGTATCGAATGGGTTACGGTGCAAGGAATTGGCCTGGATCACCCCCGTAGCGGCCCGGCGCGTTGCCGGCCGCTACGGGGGTGATGGCGACGCGGGCTAGAGGCCGCAGGCGGGCATGGGTTCGGCCTGCCGGACAATCAACCGGTCCGGAACGGGGCAGGACCCGTGGCCCCCGGCGCGTCCGGTTGACGCAGACGGACGGTGAAATCATCGCCGAGTTCAGCGGCCGGATCGTAGAAACGGTGACGCTTCCAGCCGCCTGCTCCTCTGGGTGGACCAGCATCATCTCTGCCCTGGCGCGGTACGACCGTCCGAAGGAAGTGGACCTGGAGATCGTGGAACCGGCGGCGGGAGTTACTCGGCGCTGCCGGCGGCGCGCCTGTTGCCACAATCGCAGTTGGACGCTGGTCCCCGTTTTCCCAATATGTGCCGGACGAGCACAGCCACTTGACGGGATTCATCCGATGTGGGAAATTGGCGGCGTTGGAGTCGCGGGCGGATAGCCCGTCACGCAGCGTGAGTCCTTTTCAGGATTGGCCTCGCGCCTCTCCTGCGAGGCTCACGCTAAATCGGGACGCCGGCGACTCCAACAAGTAGCCTTATCCTGAATCGTGGGGGAGGTTCCACCGTCGCCAGCCGCGACGTGTTCCCCTCCCAAAAAAGCGAAAGGTCGCCGGGCTTTTGGCTCTGCGTCGGCGACCAGTAGCACACCCGCGGGGGGTGAACTGTGTCCATGCTACCACTTGGCCGTTCCGTCCGGCAACGCCGAGTCGGTCTTTCCCTCTCCTTCCACCATGCCGGCTGCCGGCGGGCCACGACGCATTGGTGCATTCGTCCGTCCCCGATGACCATCTGCCACACAGCGGGCACCATGTGGCGGACTCGCGGCACGCGCCAAGTCATTCTCTATATCTCCAACCCAATGGAGTTTCGGCGCAACGCGCTGGAGACCATTGACAACAGCCCGTAGGAATGGCTTCTCCCAACCTCTGGCCGGCCTGCTGACGGTTGTGGCCGCCGTTGGCGCGCCGGCCATCCCGCCGCAAGCCGAACAGATCGACCTCAATATCGGAGGGCTAAACACGATGGCAACCAATGGAACACCAGAACCATCCGACGACGCGCCCCAGGGTGGCCAACCGGGCGGGATTACCATCTCCGGCAAGACACTGGGCATCGCCGGCGGCGGTATCGGCGCCGTGGTCCTCATCGTAGTCATCGTGGTCGTCCTGCTGACGACCGGCGTGTTTGGCGGTGGCGGGAGCGGCGGGGCGTCCGGTGGCAACGATGTGCTGGCCTACGTTCCGGGGGACGCCGAGTTCATCATGATGTTCGATTATCAGGCCATATCGAACGGCAACGCTCCGGAAGACCTGATCGAGTATTGGGAAGACGATGAATCGGGTGGTCCGTTTCAATTCCTGGATGCTTTAGCCGATGTTGACATTGACGATGATGACGTTGCGACCCTGGCCATTGTGGGTGACCAATCCCTCGACGCTTTGATAATTGTGAAGGCCGATTCGGAATTTGACGTTCTCCGCGAGGAGCTGGAAGACGGAGCGGATTGCGAGGACGACGATTACCGCGGGTTTGAGCTGTGGGAATGCCCCGACGGCGGAGCAGTAGCGTTATTTGCCAAAGACGACTATCTCGTCCTTGGCGAACCAGACGCCGTAGAGCAACTGCTCACATACAAGAGCCGTACTCCCGAGAAACTTGCGGACGCCGATGACAGCGACATCAAGGAGATCCTTTCCCGTACCGGCGACGGATGGTTCCGGTTTGCCGGTATCGGCAGTGACGATTGCCCCATCGAACGCTGTCGTGGGATTGCACTCGCAGTAGGCGAAAGTGATGGCGGCGATTCCATCCCGGCATCGTACGCCGCCATGTTCAGCTCAGAACGAGCCGCCGCCGCTTCAGAAGGCGACGTTGCCGTCGACGACTGGCTCGAAGAGATGTTTGCTCGTTTCGACCTTGAACTGGACGTCGGCAAGGTGAAGGCTGAGGGCGAGTTCGTCGTCGGCAGCGGCACGGCGGAATTCGCGGACCCGGAGTCGTGATCTCGCGGCGGATACCGGCAAACGGCGGCGACCGCAACGAAAGGTATTGGCGATGCGAAACTACAATATGCTGAACCACAACAGGACAAACCCGGGTGGTGGGCAGAACAGTCCCGGAACGAACCAGAGCAACCCCCCGAGCCGTGCCAGGAAACTCCGCAGGCACCTGAACTTCAAGCGCATGGGCATCGTGGCCGGCGTGATGCTCCTGGCCATCATCGTGGGTTACGCATTGAGCGACCGCCCTGACACCGCGGGTGGCCGGGTCGCCGCGTCCGCCGGACGGGTCAACGAACAGGTCCACGACACCCGGCAGGACTTCCAAGAAATCCAAATCCTGGCCCTGGAAGCCCAGGCGCCGGCGGCGGTTGTGCAGGAACCCACATCCGGCGGCGGGACGCAGGTTCAGACCGATCCCCGGCAACAACCGGATCCGGCTTCGGGCACCGTTCCGGGAGCGCCGGCCGGCGAACAGGTCGCCGCCAGTATCATTGGCGCCGTCACCGACGGCCAAGCGGAAGGCAACCAAGGCGCCGACCGCACTGCCCCGCCGGCCACGCTGACCTTCAATGAGAAGGCCCGTGAGATCCAGGGCGACGCCCCGCTCACCGCGCATCAGGAAGCCGCACAGCGGCTGGTGGACAGCTGGCAGCCCCAGTATGAGGCTGCCATCGAAGAGCACAACTCGCTGATACTGCGGATCAGCGAGACCCGCGGGCTATGGCAGGAGTACCGCGCGGAACAGACCCGGCTCGTTTCAGAGATGCAGAACCCGGAACTCCGCAACAGGATGTTTCAGGACCTGCAGTCCGACGTCGCGGCCTTCGAGGAATGGAACCAGAACGCTGAGGAAGTCGAGATCAAATCCAGCGCCGCCATGACCAAGCTGCACGACATGGACCGGCTTATCCAATTCCAGCGCAACCGGGCCGACTTCCGTGCCGTGATTGGTGAACAGTCCATCGGGATGTCCTTGCAGGTGACCCTGCTGCTGGAAAGCCTGGACACCTTCGAGAGCCGCACCAACGCGCTCTCCGCCGCAATCTCCGCCGGCTGAGGCCCCGGCCCTGAGCCACGGCATGAACCTCGGCGGTTTCGACATTGGGAAAATCACCGGGCAACGATGGTTTCAAATCACTCACGGCGTGGCGCTCATCGCATCGCTGGCGCTGCCCTGGGCGATTGTTGACGACCACAGCGTGCCTGTGAGCGCCTTCGGTCTGTTCGCCTCACTGTGGTCCGAGCTGGACCACCATGCCGAAGGGGGTATCGGGTTGACGATGCTCACCATCATCATCCCGGTGTCCGCCATTCATCTCTACATCAAGCTAGGCGGCGGACGCGGGTTATGGCCGGCCTGGACGCTGACCATTACGGCGCTACTGATGCCGGTGCTTGCCGGCGACGCAATGGCGGTTCGGTGGGGCTACGCTGCAACGCTGCTGCTCAGCGCTCCGGCGCCGGTCAGCTGGTGCGTGAGCAAAGCTCGCAACCCGCGTATCGGCGCAGCCTGGGCCAAGATGAGGAGCGTAGCACAGCGCGTCAGTTCCGGCGGTCAACAGCCGTAACCGGCAAAACCCGGATGTACCTTAAATTTCCAGGAGGAAACAGCATGACGTTGCAGCCCAATGAACGCGTTTTCTACGATGCCGACGGCATCTTCATATCACAGTTTCGTTTCGTGACGCCGGACGGTTCGGTGTACCCCACGAGGACCATGGAGCGTATCTGGGGCTCGGTTCACAAAGAGCCGTCTAAATTGTCGCTCTTTTTCCTACGCCAATCTCCATTGGTCAATATCTTGGCCAAGGTCTTCGCGCGGCAACGGGGTGTTGAACTTGACCTGTCCGGTCCTGGGGGCCGTCAGCGTTACTGGGCCAATTTTACGTTCGCTGGCGGCGGAACTTATGCCGGTTCTGCCAACCCCGGTATATTGGATGTGATTACGAACAGCAGAGTGCCCACTG